>NZ_CP026231.1:0-5079781 GCF_002934505.1 Citrobacter freundii complex sp. CFNIH4 | reverse complement strand
AAGGAATACAACCTTCGTTTCCGGACGCAGAAGATCGACGATACCTGCACCAATCAGCGGATCGTAATACGTTGTTTCCACATTGAATTTACTCAGGATCTTATTGCAAAAATCCTGGGTTGGCTCGTAGGCCGCGCCGGTCATCAGGATATGATCGCCACCCTGAACAAACGCCAGAATCGCGTTGGTCACCGCCGCAGCACCACATGGGTACAGCGCGCAGCCAACGCCACCTTCCAGTTCGCTCATTGCCTTCTGGAAGGCAAAGTGGGTATAGGTTCCGCGACGACCGTAAAACAGCTCACCGTTTGCGCGATTGGCGGTGGCAAATTTCTTGTCCTTCACGGTATCAAATACCAGTGAAGAGGCACGTTGGATAACCGGATTCACCGCTCCCTGGGTGTAGCGTTTGTCACGACCAGCAACAACCAGTTGCGTCTCAAGCTTCATTGCGTCTTTCATAACATCTCCTGTTCTTAATCCGTGTGAAACCTATACCACCGCAGCAGTAGAGTTTATTTCAGTGTTGGTCTGCTTTTTTCCAGCGAACCGTTCAACAATCTGCGCCGCATTCAAATCATGGATAACGTTAATCAGTGTGGCCGGCGCATCGGTAATGGTGCCCAGCACCACCAGCATCGGGATTGCTTCCATCGGCAGGCCCAGCGTGGTAACGATAAAGATTTCACCGAGGAACGCCCCGCCCGGCACGCCACCAACGATAATGGCGGAGAGCACCGCAATCAGCATCGTCAGGAAGAAGGTTTCGGTGGTGAATTCCATACCCAGCACGGAATAGATAAAGACGATTTTCAGCGCGGCAATCATCGCCACACCGCCTTTGTTCAGGTTAACCAGCAGTGGAATGGAAACATCAACGATTTCCGGGTTAATCCCCATCGCCTTACCGGCACGCAGCGTCACCGGGAGCGTCCCCAGCGAAGAGCAGGTCCCCAGCGCAGTCGCAGACGGTTCAATCGCGTTACGCCAGAATGCTTTGACCGCCGGAATACCGCCGCCAATATACGAATAGAGAATCGAGCCAAAAACAAAATAGACCAGCGTGGCAACCATAAACAGGCCGATGGCGCGGGCAAAGGTTAACAATAGTGCAGAGTCCTGACTGGCCATGGTGGCGGCGAAGTAGCAGCCCAGACCAATCGGCGCGACCTTCATAATGATCGAAACGATCTTCATGATCACGGTATTGGCGTCTTCCAGCAGCGACGCAATACGTTTACCGGCCTGATCCGACTGGCCAATCGCCACACCGGCGATGATCGCCATCACGATCAGAGCCAGAATATTGGACTTAGAGAACAGCCCAATAAAGTCGCTGGTGGTGATCATGCTGACAAAATCCATCTTGCCGCTGCCCGCCTGCACCGACTGCGAGAGATCGATAGTGACGCCCTGCGCCGGGTTATACCAGAGCGCCAGCGCGACGATCCCGGCCGCCGGAATAAAGGCCATCGCGATCGAAACAATAAAGATAATCGCCATAATACGCCCCAGCCTTTTCAGGTCAGTCATACTGGCGATCGAAGACATGACGCTGATCCCCACCAGCGGCACAATAATCATAAATAACAGGTTTAAGAATATCTGACCTATTGGCTGGAGTTTACTTGCAAACGATGGGGCATAAATACCTAATAAGCCGCCAATCACCAGAGCAACTAATAAAATAATCGACGATCTGTAGGGTTCGAGTCGTGACCACATAATCGGTACCTTTAGAATAATAATTAATGAGATTAAATTCACAATGTGATGAGTTTCCGTTTCGCCTCCTTTTAATTTGTGACGTAACTCACCTAAGTTGTTATTTTTTCATTTTGCCAGCAAGTTGTTTCCTGTGATTCAATAGTTGCATGTTTAAAAGGCGAATGTAACGGCCTATTCGTACCGTTTTTGCAAATCACTTATGAATTTAAGGAAATTATGAGTACGCCGATTTCACTCAAGCATCTGGAGTTTTTTACTAAAATCGTCGACTGCGGAGGATTGTCAGAAGCCGCGGCGCAGCTCAACGTCTCGCCGTCTGCGGTCAGCAAAAGCCTGGCAGCGATGGAAGATACGTTAGGCACGACATTAATTAAACGCACCACCCGCAGTATTACCCTGACCGACGCCGGGCAATATCTCTTCAACCGCGCTAATAAGCTGTTGAAAGAATTCGATGAAACGCTGAATACCACCTCCGGTTATTACCACAGCCCGCAGGGTGAATTACGCATAACCTGCTCAATTGCGTTTGGTTATTCCCGGCTGGTGAACCTGGTGGATAAATACCGCTCCCAGTTCCCGGATGTGAATCTGTATATCGATCTCAACGATAACTTCGTCAATCTGAACGAAACGGATTTCGACATTGCCCTGCGAATTTCCACCGCGCCGCCGCAAAACTATGCGATGCGCAAGCTGGTGCCTGTTCGCTGGGCGTACTGTGCCTCACCCGGCTACCTCGCTAAAAAAGGCATGCCCCAGCGTCGCAGCGATCTGGTAGATCATGATTGCCTGGTTTACCCGGGCCTCACGCCGGTACTGAAGGTGGCAGATGAACAGGATCGACTGCATCAGTTGAAACTACATATGCCGATCCAGGCCAACAGCAGCCTGGTGCTGTTGAAGTCGGTGTTAGAAGATCAGGGGGTGGCATATTTGCCCACTTATTTGATTGGCGATCATATTCAAAAAGAGGAGATCACGCCGCTGATGCTCGACGGCACCATCACCTGTGAAACTCATGCCCTGTATGCGCTGTACTTTCCCAGCAAGTACAGCAATCCGAAGGTGCGATCGTTTATCGATTTTCTGGTCGCAGAACTTGGTCCCTTACCGGCGTGGGATAACTGGATCCCGGAGTAAACCCAGCCCACCTGAAAATGGGAGGCGCACCACATTTTTTGCGCGATCCCCCCGTCTGGCTCTATCCTTAAGCCTATGAATAAAATTGCTGAACTCAAACGTGCCAAGCGACTGGCGCTCTCATTGCTGCTGATCGCTGCCGCGACCTTCGTCATCACGCTATTTCTGCCACCTAACTTCTGGGTACTCGGGCTCAAAGCAATCGCCGAAGCGGCGATGGTCGGCGCGCTGGCGGACTGGTTTGCCGTGGTGGCGCTTTTTCGCCGGGTGCCGATCCCGTTTATCTCGCAACACACGGCTATTATCCCGCGCAATAAGGATCGGATCGGCGAAAATCTTGGTCAGTTTGTACAAGAGAAATTCCTCGATACCCAGTCGCTGATAGCCCTGATCCGCCGCCATGAACCGGCGCTGTTGATCGGCAACTGGTTCAGCCAGCCGGAAAACGCCCAGCGCATCGGCCAGCATCTGTTGCAGATCATGAGCGGTTTTCTCGAACTGGCCGACGACTCGCGCATTCAGCGGCTGATCAAGCGGGCGGTGCACAAGGCCATCGACAAGGTCGATCTCTCCGGAACCAGCGCGCTGATGCTGGAAAGCATGACCAAAAACAATCGCCATCAGGTGCTGCTCGATACGCTGATCGCCCAACTGATCGCCCTGCTACAGCGCGACAGCTCACGAGCGTTTATCGCCAGACAAGTAGTGCACTGGCTGGAAACTGAACATCCGCTGAAAGCGAAGATCCTGCCAACCGAATGGCTGGGCGAGCACAGCGCCGAGCTGGTGTCTGATGCCGTTAACTCCTTGCTGGATGACATCAGCCACGATCGCGCGCATCAGATCCGCCATGCCTTCGATCGCGCTACATTTAAGCTCATCGATAAGCTCAAACACGATCCGGAGATGGCCGCGCGGGCCGAAAGCCTGAAAAGCTATCTGAAGGAAGATGAAGCCTTCAACCGTTATCTTGGCGAGCTGTGGGCAGACCTGCGTCAGTGGGTGAAAACTGACATTAACGCAGATGATTCCCGCGTGAAGCAGCGCATCGCCAGCGCCGGCCAGTGGTTCGGCGAAACGCTGGTAGCCGACAGCGCCCTGCGTGCCTCACTAAATGGGCATCTGGAGCAGGCCGCGCATAAGGTAGCGCCAGAGTTCGCCACCTTCCTGACGCGCCATATTAGCGACACGGTGAAAAGTTGGGATGCACGCGATATGTCGCAGCAAATTGAGTTAAACATCGGTAAAGATTTGCAGTTTATTCGCGTCAACGGCACGTTGGTTGGCGGTTCAATCGGGCTGGTGTTATATCTGTTGTCGCAAATTCCGTCCCTGCTGACGCTGGCGAATTTTTAAGGAGAAAGATTCAATGACGTTGAACATCCGCATTTTTTCCCTGCGCGAAACACCTGAAAAGCTGCACGAGATCACCGCTTACTTTCAGCAGCAATGGGCCTCAGAAGACTCCATGGCGGTATACGAGGATGCATTGCGCCGTTGTATTGGCGCAAAGAATCCGCTACCGCAGTGGTACTGGCTACAGGATGGTGGCAGCATTGTTGGCTGTGCTGGATTGATCACCAATGATTTTATTAGTCGCGGCGAATTGTGGCCGTGGCTATGCGCGCTCTATATCGATCCTCGCTATCGTGGTCACGGTTTGGCGTTTCGCCTGATCGAACATATTGCACAGCAGGCCAGACAGCTGGGTTTTACGCAGCTCCATCTGTGTACTGACCTGGAAAGTTTATACGAGAAAGCAGGGTTTTACTTTAACGGGCCGGGCTATCATCCGTGGGGGGAAGTTTCGCGGGTCTACAGCCGTAACCTTTGATGGCATTCAGCGTTACGCGGTTTTATTTTTACTTTTCATTATCATTTACGCATGTAATATAACAATCATCAGCTAACAGCGCGAAATGAGAGTCCGTATGTCCCAGGGAAGCCCAGATTCAAATCGCCATGCCATCAGTGTCGCGCTCTTTGGCATGCTGGTCTTAACGCTGGGCATGGGGATTGGACGCTTTCTGTATACGCCAATGCTGCCGGTGCTGCTGTCGGAAGGTCAATTTACGTTTGACCAACTCTCGTGGATTGCCAGCGCCAACTACGCCGGGTATCTGGCGGGAAGCCTGCTCTTCTCCTTTGGGCTCTTTCATCTCCCCTCACGCTTACGTCCGATGTTGCTAACGTCCGCGCTCGCTACCGCAGGGCTGATTCTGGCGATGGCCAGCTTTACGCAGCCCGCGCTGGTGATGCTGATCCGCTTTCTGGCGGGCGTCGCCAGTGCCGGTATGATGATCTTTGGCTCGATGATCGTTCTGTATCATACCCGGCATCCCTTCGTGATTGCGGCGTTGTTCTCCGGCGTTGGCGCAGGCATTTTGCTGGGCAATGAATATGTCATTAGCGGTCTGCATTTTGCGCTGTCCTCGCACACGCTCTGGCTGGGCGCGGCGGCAGCCTCGGCTCTGTTCTTTGTGCTACTGGTTATACTCCTGCCATCTCGCGACCACGTGCTCCCCGCCGCGGCCCCGGTAAAAACAGAGCATCAGCCTATGTCCTGGTGGCTGCTGGCGCTGCTGTACGGGCTGTCCGGATTTGGCTACATCATTGTCGCCACCTACCTGCCGCTAATGGCGAAAAGCGCCGGTTCGCCGCTGTTGACTGCCCATCTCTGGTCGCTGGTCGGCATATCGATAATTCCGGGGTGTTTCGCCTGGCTGTGGGCCGCCCGACGCTGGGGAGTATTGCAATGCCTGACGGCGAATTTGTTGATTCAAAGCGCCTGCGTGCTCATGACGCTCGCCAGCGGCTCTTTGCCGCTGCTGGTGATAAGCAGCGTGGGTTTTGGCGCAACGTTTATGGGAACCACTTCACTGGTGATGCCGCTTGCGCGACAACTTAGCGTACCGCGCAATATTAATCTGCTGGGCCTGGTCACTCTGACTTACGGCATTGGGCAAATACTTGGGCCGCTATTAACCAGCCTGCTGGGAAGCGGCGCACTGGCGATCGTTAACGCCACGGTGTGCGGCGCCGTCGCGTTGTTTATTGCGGCACTTATCAGCCTCACACAATTATACAAACAGCGTTTCGCCTCGCCAAAAAGGGCATAACCGGCAACCTTCTAAAGAAGGTATATTCGGATTAGTCCGCAATTAAATGTCAACATTTAATAAACCGCAAATAATCGGTAATTACCCACCAGACAATTTATAATTCCCGTCCGTTCATTTATAAACTCAATTTAAAATGCGTAAAAATGGACAAATTAATTCAACATCAACACTATCTTCGGGAAAATACATGTCGTGGTTTAAAAGAATATTACTGGGGTTGATTATTTTTGCGGGTTTAATTGGCACGCTAAAGGATTATAAAGACTTTGGCCGGTTTGGCGCACTGGGATTGTTTATTATCTTCCTGTTATCAACAACATTTTTATGGCAATGGGCCTCTGGCAATGGCTGTTTAGCGGTGTACAGCAGGAAGAGAGTCAGCCGGTTTAAACGCCGGCAGATATAAAAAAAGGCGTCTTAACCAGGACGCCTTTTTCATACCAGAACAAAAAGTTAGAACTGATAGGTCAGACCCGCAGCAACCTGGTTATCGCTGTCTTTACCATCGAGCAGGTTAATTTTGTAACCTACATCAGCCACGATGTTTTTGTTGAAGTAGTAGTCTGTACCCAGCGCGACGTATTCGGTCAGGTCATTATTGTTGTTATCACGCGCGTGGACGTAAGCCACGTTCGGACGCAGACCAAAATCAAACACATACGCAGCCATCGCTTCAAAGTGCTCAGCTTTGTCCGCATCCTGAATCAGGTTGTGGGACTCTCCGTACATAGTCGCTACATAGATAGCATTAGCATCATATTTCAGACCCGCGCCCCAGAACTCTGCGTTTTCGCCATTCCAACCTTTTTGTTTCTGCTGAGCAGTCACAGAACTGTTGGTATAGGCCGCAATTGCAGATATGCCAGAATCCGCAATGTTGTCATAAACCAGGGAGAAGCCGTAGCCATTGCCATGCTGTTTCGACGGATCAGAATTGGTGTCATCCTGGCCCTGATATTGCGCCCCGACGTTCAGACCATCAACGGCACCGAACAGATTTTTGGTGCGAAGTGTTGCAACGCCAGAAGTGCGTGTAGTAAGGAAGCGGTCAGTATTTTCAAAGGAGTCACCGCCGAACTCTGAGAGAATATCAGTATAAGCTCCCACATCGTAAGCGATACCATAGTTACGACCATAGTCAAAACTGACGTCATGACCATAATCCAGGCCAGCAAACGCCAGACGTGTATTAACGCCATTCTGAGAACCTTCTGCTTTAGCGGCATCAAACTGACTTTCAAATTGCCCGTAACCGGTCAGTTGATCGTTGATTTGCGTCTCACCGCGAAAACCCAGACGTGCGTAGGTTTCATCAGCATTAGTACCATCAGTCCAGGAATGGGCTGCTTTTACTTTGCCGTAGAGATCCAGCTTGTTGCCATCTTTATTATAAATTTCCGCTGCATGAACGGAGGTTACCCCTAATGCCATTACAGCTATGGATTAAGGGGCAATACCAATAACACACCAAAAAAATACCAATGAAGGTAATAATGAAGTGGCAAGACATAATTCATTTTTGGATTTTCAATCAAAACCGGACAGCGATAATTACTCGAGACTTTCACTCTCATTAACTGAGCGATGCAACATTAATGCTTCAGCAATAATATCTTGTTTACTTTTACGGGTTTCAAATGCCAGCGTTCGCACATATTCCCACAAAGAGGTATCGACACGGGCACTTAAAAGAACCATATCTTTTGATCGGGTCCCTCTGGGTTTTCGAATATCGGGATAGTCTCGAGATGGCATTTTCAACTCCTGAACGTAATAACACGCTTATGGCGATGAAATATGCAGTTAGTGTAAAAACATGTCAACGGTAAAATACCGTCATAATAGTAATGAAAGTGTTAATAAACCAATGAAGAATGGAACGATATTTCAAATGAAAGATAACTTGTTTATGGAATAATGTGTAATGTTAACTTTACGCATATTGGCTTTTATTCATTTGATTAAAAAAACATGAGGAATTTACATTAGACATATCACAACTCAAAACATCATTATGACCAATAAGTTACGCACCGTTATTAATGTCTACATTTACGCGAACCGCTTGTTTTTATGTGTAGTTATGCCGGTATACCTTATCCTGATTACTGCAGAGATCGCGTTGATTCTCACTTAACCCAGACCCATTTTGTCTAAAAATAAGCACGGAAAGGTAAAAATAAGGTAAACGACACATTTTTTCGCATGCGAAAATAAGTTGTTTTTAATTGATTTAAATCAATTTGCACCGAACAAAGGGGACGAAAAAATGTTCATCCGAGGCGATGGAAACAATTTTTTACGTGACTTTCAGAACGTGAAAAGCGGCCCTGCCGGGCAATGAATGAGGATGCGGAAAACGCGGTGCGGGCCGCAATAGCCCGCGTATGAGAGGAAGGGAAATCAGGCGTTAACTTTATCCAGCGGCCAGGAATCAAACAGATAACCATCAAAATCAATGTCATCGACATTTGAAAACTCCAGCAGACGCTGTTTGACGTTTTCCAGATGCTGCCACATGGCCAGCTTGGCCGCGCGGGCATCTTTTTTGATTAATGCAGCCAGGATCTGTTTATGGTCGCCCATCCACTCTTTCCGGTAGTGGGTATCGTCGAGGTGGCTATGGAGCTGGATCCACATCGGGTTGTTCTCACGCCACTGCCATGACTGGCGAAACAGCTCCACCAGCATGCTGTTATGCGTGGCTTCAGCTATGGCGAGATGGAACTGCATGTCGCCGCTTTCAGAACCGTTCGGCTCGCTGGAAGCCAGCTCCCGCTCTTCCAGTTGCAACGCCTGGCGCATTTTGACGATATCTTCGCGGGTAGCCTGCAGCGCGGCAAATTCGGCAATGTTGCTTTCCAGCAGCTGTCGCGCCTGCAACAGTTCAAACGGGCCCGCATCATTGCAATGATTTGCATCCGTACTGTCGATAGTCTGCGCATCCGCATTGTCGAGCACGTAGATCCCGGCTCCGCGGCGCACGTCCACCAGGCCTTTAATTTCCAGCATGATTAACGCTTCGCGAACCACCGTGCGAGTGACATTGAGCATCTCGGCAATTTCACGCTCTGGCGGCAAGCGTTCACCGGGCTGGTACGGCGTCTGGACAATCAGATCGCGGATCATGGCACCCACTTCCTGGTAGGGTCTTTGCTGAGAAGTGTTCGATTTCATCGTGTTATGTCCGTCAGATGCGTCAATTCAGATCCGTAGGCCGGATAAGGCGCGAGCGCTGCCATCCGGCATCTGCGCCATTGCCTGATGGCGACGCTGACGCGGCTTATCAGGCCTACAAATAACGTTTTTTCGCCTGAACTATAGCATTAGCGGGAGGGCAAAAACAGAAAACGGGTCAACCAAACCAATATTTTGATTGACCCGTCATAGTTCGGAGGTTATGCGTCAGCGCTTAATGCCGCAACGCACTCACGTGCGCCGTGTTCACATAGCTGTTGATACGTCGCGATAATGGTCTCCACAAAGCCAGCGTTTTCCGCCAGGTCATGACCAAAAATGCCAGACAGCCCCAGCAGCGCCGTCACGCGCTCGGCGCCCTGGTACTGTTGGTTAATGTGTTGAAATTCAGCCAGCATAGGGTCGACAACATCAATGGCCTGCCCTTGCTCATCCACACCGTGGGTGTAGCGCATCCAGCCCGCCACGCCCAGCGCCAGGTGACGCCAGCCGCTGGCATTTTGCAGGTGCAGACGCACCGGATCCAGCAGGCGCTGCGGCAGTTTCTGGCTGCCGTCCATCGCAATCTGCCAGGTACGGTGGCGCAGAGACGGGTTGCTGAAACGCTCGATCAGCAGTGTCGCGTAGGCGTTGAGATCGGTGCCTTCCGGCATCGAGAGCGTCGGCGCCTGCTCCTGCATCATCAGCGCAAACGCAGCTTTGCGGTACGCCGGATTGGTCATGGTATCGGCGATGGTTTCATAGCCGCCGAGATAGCCCAGATATGCGAGGAAAGAGTGGCTGCCGTTGAGCATGCGCAGTTTCATCATTTCAAACGGCACCACGTCGGCCACGAACTGTGCGCCAACCTTGTCCCAGTCAGGACGACCGTTGACAAAATTGTCTTCAATTACCCACTGACGGAACGGCTCACAGGCGATAGCACATGGATCGTAAACGCCCAACTGGTCGGCAATCTCCTGCAACGTTTCCGGCGTCGCCGCCGGAACAATGCGGTCGACCATAGTGCACGGGAAAGTCGCATTAGCTTCAATCCACTGCGCCAGCTGCGGGTCGCGCGCCTGCGCCAGCCCCAGTACTGCGACTTTCGCCACATGCCCATTTTCACGCACGTTATCGCAGGACATCACGGTAAAAGCCGCCAGCCCCTGCTCACGGCGCAGGTACAGCGCTTGTACGATGTAACCAATCGCCGATTTCGGCGCGGTCGGATTCGCCAGATCGTGTTTAATCAGCGGGTTATTGAGATCTAACTGACCGCTGGCCGCATCGGTGCAGTAGCCTTTTTCGGTGACCGTCAGCGAAACAATTGCCGTCTGCGGGCGCACCATCGCCTGTAAAATACCGTCACAGCCGTCAAGATCCGGGTGCAGCGCTTCTTTCATTGACCCGATCACTTTCAGCACGGTGTTGTCCGCGCCTTTTTCCGCCACGGTATACAGCAGTTGCTGCTTGCGCAGATTTTCAATCAGTACGCAGTCGTTACCCGGCATCAGGTTAACTTCACAGATCCCCCAGTCGCTGTCAGTGGTTTCCAGCAAATGATGGGTGTACAGCGCCTGATGCGCGCGGTGAAAAGCGCCACATCCCAGGTGAACAATGCGGGATTGCAAGCGCGAGCGGTCCCATGCAGGGCGCGCAACCGGCAGGTCGCTATTGGCAATTGTCGTTGTCATCGTGAACTCCAGAACCCGTTGAAAGGCCAACGGATGAGAAAAGAAAAAGCTGGCCAGACAGGTGGCCGGCAACTCGCTTTAGCGGCTAAAGAAAGCGCGCTGGATAGCCATCTCAACGCCGCGCACTTCCGCCAGCCCTTTCAGGCGACCAATCGCGGAGTAGCCTGGGTTGGTTTTCTTTTTCAGATCGTCCAGCATCTGGTGGCCATGGTCCGGACGCATCGGGATCAGATCCTCTTTACCCTCGGCTTTACGGCGTTGTTCTTCTTCAACGATCGCTTTCACCACCTCGTACATGTCGACATCGCCATTAAGATGCGCCGCCTCATGGAAGGTTTTCGGGTTATCTTCACGCAGCGTGGAGCGCAGATGGGTGAAGTAAATGCGTGGACCAAACTGTTTGATCATGTCGACCAGATCGTTGTCCGCCCGCACGCCGTAGGAGCCGGTGCACATGGTGAAACCGTTCGCCATACTGTTGACCGTATCGACCATCCACTGCATATCTTCCACGGTGGAAACAATGCGCGGCAGGCCAAGGATCGGGCGCGGCGGATCGTCCGGGTGTACCGCCATGCGTACGCCTGCTTCTTCCGCCACCGGAATAATCGCCTTCAGGAAGACGGCAAAATTCTCACGCAGCGCGGCTTTGTCGATATCTTTATAGCGCGCCAGATGCTGGCGAAACTGGTCAAGCGTGTAGCCCTCTTCCGCACCCGGCAGACCGGCGATGATGTTGCGGGTCAGACGCGCTTTGTCTTCATCGCTCATGTTGGCGAAGCGTTCATTTGCCTGAGCAATCTCTTCGGCGGTGTAGTCCGCTTCCGCGCCCGGACGCTGGAGGATATGCAGCTCAAAGGCGGCAAACTCAATCTGGTCAAAACGCAGCGCTTTGGAGCCGTCCGGCAGAACGTATTCCAGGTCGGTACGGGTCCAGTCGAGAACCGGCATGAAGTTGTAGCACACGGTACGAATACCGCACTGAGCCAGGTTACGCAGGCTTTGCTGGTAGTTGGCGATCCACTGCAGATAGTTGCCGGAACGGGTTTTAATGTCTTCGTGGATCGGCACGCTTTCGACGACCGACCAGACCAGGCCCGCCTGCTCAATAATGGCTTTGCGTTTTAGGATCTCATCAACCGTCCACACTTCCCCGTTCGGGATATGGTGCAAGGCGGTGACAACGCCTGTGGCACCCGCCTGACGTACATCCGCTAAGGTGACCGGATCGTTAGGACCATACCAGCGCCATGTCTGTTCCATGTTTTATTCCTCGTTACGTTATGGACTCGACGATATGGCACATAAATTCCTCCTTTTGGTATGACATGTCAACCTGAAGCTTAAAATTGGTTAACCAAATCACGATTTATTCTATTGAGATCGCCATTTTACGGCCCTGTTGCTCAGTAATAATGTAAACATGTAACGCAATGTGACATTCATCGCATCAATGGTTAACCAATATATGTAACATATCAACCAAAATCATAATAGTTCAACCAATAAAGGTAGACGTTATATGCACGTTCTCAATATTCTGTGGGTCGTATTCGGCATCGGTCTGATGCTGGTGCTCAATCTAAGATTCAAAATAAACTCGATGGTCGCCCTGCTGCTGGCGGCGCTCTCGGTCGGTATGCTGGCGGGTATGGATTTAATGGAGCTGCTGCACACCATGAAATCCGGCTTTGGCAGCACGCTGGGTGAACTGGCGATTATCGTGGTATTCGGGGCGGTCATCGGTAAGCTGATGGTTGATTCCGGGGCGGCGCATCAGATTGCCCATACGCTGCTGGCGCGCCTCGGCCTGCGCTATGTGCAGCTGTCGGTAATCATTATTGGTCTGATCTTCGGCCTGGCGATGTTCTATGAAGTGGCATTTATTATGCTGGCGCCGCTGGTGATCGTCATTGCAGCAGAAGCGAAGATCCCGTTCCTCAAGCTGGCGATTCCTGCCGTTGCCGCCGCCACCACCGCCCACTCGCTGTTCCCACCACAGCCGGGTCCGGTGGCGCTGGTTAACGCCTACGGCGCGGACATGGGCATGGTCTACATCTACGGTATTCTGGTGACTATTCCGAGCGTGATCTGCGCCGGGCTTATCCTGCCGAAATTCCTCGGCAACCTCGATCGCCCAACGCCGTCATTCATGAAGGCCGACGTACCGGTTGACCAGAATAACCTGCCATCCTTCGGTGTTTCTATCCTGGTGCCGCTGATCCCGGCGATCATCATGATCTCCACCACCATCGCCAACATCTGGCTGGTGAAAGGGACGCAGGCGTGGGAAGTGGTCAACTTCTTAGGCTCTTCACCGATTGCAATGTTTATCGCTATGGTTGTCGCCTTCGTGCTGTTTGGTACCGCGCGTGGCCACGACATGCAGTGGGTGATGAATGCCTTTGAAAACGCGGTGAAAAGCATCGCCATGGTGATCCTGATCATCGGCGCGGGCGGCGTACTGAAGCAGACCATTATTGATACCGGCATTGGCGATACCATCGGCATGCTGATGTCACACGGCAATATCTCTCCGTACATCATGGCGTGGTTGATAACCGTGCTGATTCGTCTGGCAACGGGTCAGGGCGTAGTCTCAGCCATGACGGCAGCAGGGATTATTAGCGCCGCCATTCTCGACCCGGCAACCGGTCAACTGGTGGGCGTCGATCCGGCGTTACTGGTACTGGCAACGGCGGCGGGCTCCAACACCCTGACCCATATCAACGATGCCTCGTTCTGGCTGTTCAAAGGCTACTTTGACCTGTCGGTGAAGGATACGCTGAAAACCTGGGGTCTGCTGGAGCTGGTGAACTCCGTGGTTGGCCTGATTATCGTATTGATCATCAGCATGATTGCATAACGTCGATACCGCTCTGGCCCGCAGCGCCAGAGCGGTTATCCATCCTATCCTGCCTCAACAATCCTCAATAATCAGATACACCGCCTTCACCGGGCCATGCACTCCAACCACCTTGATAAGCTCAATATCTGCCGTCGAGCTGGGTCCACTGATGATGTTAATGCACGATGGCATACGCTCACCGGCCTGCGCCTTCTGATGCAGTTTTTCTGCCAGTTGCGCCACGCGCGGCAGGATAGTGCTTTTACGCAGCACGAAAATTGAGGATTCCGGCAACAGGCTCAGGGAACGCCCGCGCTCCGGCGCGGAAAACAGCACCACGCCGCCGGACTCGGTCAGGCCATACTCAGCATACACCACGCCCACTTTCGCCTTTTCAGCCTGGGTAATATTTTCGCTGCCACGCGCCGGATCCCAGACCACGGCGTTGCATTCCTGTTGCAAGCGTTCGGTAATGCCCAGTGCCGCCAGCCGGCTGTCGCCGCTCAGCACCACCGGCTGCTGACCCAATTCTTCGCACAGACGGAGCGCCGCGTCTGCGGCCTGATCTTCGCGAGTCAGCTCACAGCGAGCCAGCATCACTTCACTGGCAAACTGGACAAACGCATCGCAGCGCTGCTGCGGGCTAAGTTCGGTCAGGCGCTCGTTAGCATAGTTGTTAACCGGCGCGACATCCGCTTGCGGTTCGAAGCGCAGCGGGCGACCCAGCGCCTGGGCGATGGTATTTAAAAACGCGGTACGGTTATCCATTCTTTTTCTCCTGCGCCTGATGTTTCTTAAACCAGCTACGGAAGCTCTCGCCGTCGGCATCAGGCAGATCGCGCGCCTCCATCCAGTCACCAATCGCGCCAACCTTGAGCGGCGTTTTGCCGCCATTGATAAACCAGCTCGCCGCATGTGCGCCCGCCATCATCCCGACTTTCCACAGCCCCGGATGGCTATTGGCGTAGGCGAACATTTTGATCGCCCGTCGCTCGGCTTTCGGCGTAATGCCCTCCTCGGCCATCACCCGGCGATGACGCAGGATCAGTTTTGACAGCGGAATCTTAACCGGACAAACGCTGTCACAGGCCGTGCATAATGAACAGGCGTATGGCAGATCTTTAAAATCTTTATAGCCGCCGAGCAGCGGAGAGATCACCGCGCCGATAGGGCCGGGATAGATAGAACCATAACCGTGTCCGCCAATGTGGCGGTACGCCGGGCAGGTGTTCATACAAGCCCCGCAGCGGATGCAGCGCAGCACATCGCGAAACTCAGAGCCCAGCACCTGCGAGCGGCCGTTATCGACAATCACCAGATGGAACTCTTCCGGGCCATCGACGTTATCCGCCTCGCGTGGGCCGGTCAGCCAGGTGTTGTAGCCCGTCAGACGTGCGCCCACGGCGCTGCGCGCCAGCATGGTGATCAACACATCCACCTCGGCAAAGGTCGGCGCGATACGCTCCATGCCCATCACGGCAATGTGCGTTTTCGGCAGCGTGGTACACATGCGCGCGTTGCCTTCGTTGGTCACCAGGCAAACAGAGCCGGTTTCCGCCACGGCAAAGTTACAGCCGGTAATACCGATTTCGGCACTGAGGAAATCCTCGCGGATCTTCTGGCGAATGAACAAGGTCATGGCTTCCGGGGTTTCCGGACCGTCGTAGCCCAGACGTTCGTTCAGCACGCGGCGGATCTGGTAGCGATCTTTATGAATAGCCGGGACCACGACGTGCGAAGGCGGATCCTGATCCAACTGCAGGATATATTCTCCGAGATCGGTTTCGATCACCTGAATTCCCGCATCCTGCAGCACATGGTTGACACCGATCTCTTCGGTCACCATCGACTTGGACTTCACCACCTTCTTCGCATTTTTACTCTGCGCAACCTGCAGAATATAGCGGGTGGCGTCTTCTTTGGTTTTGGCGAAATAGACGTGGCCGCCGTTTTCCGTCACTTTCTCGGAGAGTTGATACAGGTAAGCGTCGAGGTTGCTCAGAACGTGATCGCGGATCTGGCTGGCACGATCGCGCCAGTCTTCCCAGTGGCCTAGCTCATCAACCATTTTCTGCCGATTCGCACCAATACGCTCCTGCGCGTTGGCCACGGCTTTGCGCATGATCGGATCTTCGATCTGCTGACGAATGCGCAGTTTAAATTCTACATCGCTGGTTTTTATCGACATCTCTTTCCCCTCAGCGGCTCATCAGCACTTCAGCAATATGCATCACTTTGACCGGCTGGCCTTCGCGTTGCAGTCGGCCGCCAATATTCAGCAGGCAGCTGACGTCAGCGCCGATCAAAAACTCCGGCTTCGCATCCATCAGATGTAAAACTTTCTCTTTCACCATCTCGCCGGAGATCTCGGCCATCTTGACCGAGAACGTCCCGCCAAAGCCGCAGCAGGTGTCCTGATCGGCAAACGTCAACAGCTCCAGTCCGCGCACGTTTTTCAGCAGCGTGAGCGGCTCTTCCTTCACCCCCAGTTTGCGGGTCAGGCTACAGGAAGGGTGATACACAGCGCGGCCCTGCAGGCTGGCCCCCACGTCCACCACGCCCAGTTTGTTGACGATAAAAGAGGTGAGATCCTGCATACGTCCGGCAACCTTCTCGGCGCGCAGCGCCCATGCGGGCTCATCCGCCAGATACGTCGGGTAGCTTTTTACCGCGTAGGTGCAGGAGCCTGCCGGGGAGATAATCGGATCGTCGTTGTCTTCCAGGGCGGCGATCAGGTTTTTCATCCCGGGGATCGCCTCTTTGATGTAACCGCTGTTGATGGCTGGCTGACCGCAACACCCTTGCTTTTCGGGGAAATTAACGCGACAACCCAGTTTTTCCAGCAGCAATACGGAGTCTCGTGCCATCCGTGATTTCAGTGCGTCACCAATACAGGTAACAAAGAAATTTACATTCACAATAACTACTCCATTGCTTCATTTCTGTTTATTGCGCTTGATATCGCGATATCAAACAAATGTTCATTCGTATTTCATGCCCAGTTTTTCTGTTTGCTGGTTTTACCAATACCTGGGTTCATGGTGATGCTCTGATCGTTTTCCTTTGATGACGACTCTCCTCTTCTTATATCAGGACAATCGCAAATGTCTGTATTTTCATTTGTATGACAAAACCAAATAATCCCCTAATCGACTCGCACATGCAATACCCTGGTTTATTTATTTCGGCCTCGCTCACATTTTTACATTGGAAACCACCGCGTTATTAACACCTTAGAAAACAGTTTCAAGTGATTACCACTGTTGTCAATACCATTATTAAAAAGTTTATTAAATAACTACTTATAGGTATTTAATCGGCACTTAAGTATATTTACCCGGCATTGGATTTTAATTAAAAGATTACAATAGTTACAAAACTACAAATCATAATTACTTTATTCACTGAAGCGATTCAGTTTGCATACTTTATTAGAACAGCAATGTAGCCTCCCCACCATAAATATAAATCAGGTTTAATGAACCAATTGGGAATAGCAATGAACGAATATTTTATGTTTGCCCTGGCACTCTCTCCGTTACTACTGATGGTATTTTTAATATTGAAATTGAAAATGCCCATCCATTATTCAGTACTGATCTCTTTGGTATTCACCGCTGCACTATCGGCAATATTCTGGGAAATGCCCGTACAAAATCTAAAAGCCGCGATAGGCTATGGCGCGCTGAAGGGATTATGGCCGATTGTGATCGTGATCCTCGGCGCTATCTTCAGTTATAACGTCATGCAGGCGACCAAAGCGCTGGATATTCTGCGCGATATTCTCGCCAGTATTAGCGAAGATAAGCGTATTCAGGTGCTGCTGATTTCATGGTGCTTTGGTGGATTTCTTGAAGCCGCGGCGGGTTATGGTACAGCGGTCGCCATTCCGATCGGTATTCTTATCGCATTGGGTTTCAATCCGCTGAAGGCGGCGATTGCCTCTCTGGTGGCAAATACCGTTCCCACTGCATTCGGCGCGGTCGGGATCCCGGTTTCTATTCTGGCGGAACAGGTTAACCTGCCGGTTTATACCTTAGGCGGAACCATTATTCTGCAGCTCGCGCTGTTTAATATCCTGCTGCCGTTTGTGATTGTCTGCATTATTGGCGGCGGCCTGAAAGCCATTCGCGGCGTATTTTTAATCACGCTGATTTGCGGTATTACCACGCTGGTTCCGCAGTATTTTGTCGCTATTCGTCTCGGCGCTGAATTACCCGCCTTTGCCGGTAGCCTGGTCAGCCTGTTTGCCGTGGCGATGGTTAGCCGCCTGCGCAAAGGGAAAACCGATCCCGAGTGGCGAATTGAAGTCAGCCATACCCGCGAAACCACTCCGCGCTCGGCAAAAGTGTTGTTCCGCGTGGGTTCTATCTATCTGTTTATTTTTGTCTTTATCCTGCTATGTTCGCCGCTGTTCCCGACGATAAAAGGCGCAGCCTCACAACTGGCCTCGGTGCTACATTTCACGTTGGCTGACGGCAAAACGATGGCGTTGAAAGTTGAATGGGTGACCACGCCAGGGATGCTGATCATCTTTGCGACCATTATCGGTGGTTTTATTCAGGGAGCGTCCGCACGCGGGATGCTGGAAGTATTTATCAAAACGATTTTCCAGCTTAAAAACTCTATCGTCGCAATTATGGCGATCGTCGCGCTGGCCACGGTGATGGATCTCAGCGGGATTATCTCCACGCTGGCACAGTCAATTGTCGATCTGACCGGCAGCTCGTACGTCTTCCTCGCCCCGGTGATTGGCGCGCTGGGCACGTTCGTTACCGGCAGCGATACCAACTCGAACATTTTGTTCGGAAAACTGCAAACCATTGCCGCCAGCAAACTGCATATCGATCCCAACTGGCTGGCGGCGGCCAACACTTCTGGCGCAACGGGCGGGAAAATGATTTCGCCGCAAAGCATCGCCATCGCGGTATCCGCCACAAAAATGGACGGTCAGGCCAACCAGATCATGTCTGGCACCATGAAATACTGCTGCGCCTATATCGTGATCCTCGGCTTAAAGGTTGGCCTCTTTTATTACTGGTTTATGGCGTAAGCCATTGTCAACCCCGTCAAATTTGCGGCAACCATATTTGACGACGCGGTGACCAAAAAGGTTTACACCTCCCCGGAAACGGAACGAGGCGACAGACTTTACGATTTGTCGGCGCTGACTAAAATAGCGCCGATGTTTCAAATCGAGGATTGTTGTTATGTTGTTCTGGAAAAAGATGGTGAAGAAGTTCGACGCCTTTTCCGCGTTGATTCCACCACGCTACTTCCGCGTGTAATATTGGGCACTTATGCCTGATGGCGCTTCGCTTATCAGGCCTACGTTTCGCATTCATTTGTAGGCCTGCGTTTCACGCTCATTTGTAGGCCGGATAAGGCGCTAGCCGCATCCGGCAGCAGCGTAAAATGTTCACCCCTTTCTCTTACGCAGTCCGCACGCTCTTAACATCACAACCCAAATACGAAGCCACGCAAAACGGTAGACCAGCGGATGCTGAAACCTCAGCAATGTCAGAAACACAGAGCCCCCTTGCGGCGTCAGATCACCGTGGCCTGATAGCGAACCTGTGGGTCCATAATCTGGTGGCGCGCGTCTATCAGCCGCAGTTCATACGAATCATGCTCTTTCGTCAGCCGCATTACCGCGTCAACAACACTGGTGGTCCGCTCCAGTGCCTGCTTGTCCTCGTAACCATTGAGCAGTGAGGCCAGCATCACGCTGCAAATCAGATCCCCAACGCCCACCGGCATTTTGGCAAAGGTATACAGCGGCCGGGCAATGTGTAACGTCTGTTCCGGCGTCACCAGCAGCATTTCAAACGCCTGTTTGTTCCGCGAACAGTCGCCGAGATGCTTCACCAGCACCTTCTTTACGCCCCACGACACCAGTTGCCGCGCCGCTTCCACCACCTCGTCAAAACTACGCAGTTGTCTGCCCGTCAGCACGCCCAGCTCATAGAGATTCGGTCCCATCATGTCGGCCAGTTGAATGGCGTCATCGACAAAAAATGACTCCACGCCCTGCGCGACAATGCAGCCTTTTTGCGGGTCGCCCATTACCGGATCGCAAAAATAGAGCGCCTGCGGATTACGCTGACGAATGGTGGTGACGGCGTACTTCACCTCTTCACAATGGCGTTTATCTCCAAGATACCCGGACAATACGGCATCGCATTGCGCCAGCTTTTGCAGGTCATCCAGCCCGCTGATGATCGCGCTCAGCTCGCCGTGCGGCATCGCCATGCCCTGCCACATCCCATATTGGGTGTGGTTGGAAAACTGTACGGTGTAAAACGGCCAGACATCGATCCCCGAGAGCTGCATCGGCAACACAGCGGCTTTATTTCCGGCATAGCCATAAACGACCGACGACTGAACAGACAACACGTTTTTCATTTTGACTCCGTCTAACGAAACGTTGGCAGCAGACCAAATACGTCCAGAACAACCGTCAGATAGACAACCGCTCCGCAGACAATCACCAGGTTAAGCACGGTGTTATTACAGGGCGCGGTATAGCTGGCGGTTGGGAAACGTTTCCGCGCGGCTTTCACCAGGAACGGCGGCAGGATCACGCTCCAGATGGTAAAGGCCAGACCGGCGTAACCAATCGCGTGCACAAAACCGTTCGGGAAGAAAAAGCACACGGCGGCTGGCGGGAAGTAGGTCACCAGCGCGGTTTTCAGGCGACCCATGCCGTCGTCCGGGAAGTGAAACAGATCGGCGATGTAATCGAACAGGCCAAGCGTCGCCGCCAGCAGGGAACTGGCTACCGCGAAGTTGCCGAAAAAGGTGAGGATCAGATCCATATATCGGCTGGTGAACAGCCCGCTGATGGCCTCGACAAACACATCGATATTGCCGCCTTTGGCGATAATCGGCGGGAATGAGGAACGGCTGATGTTACCCATCGTCACGCCCAGCCAGAAAATATACAGCAGCAGAGCAAACAGCGTACCGATGATAATCGAACGCGTAATATTCGAGACTCCGCTTGTGCCATACAGTTTGACCAGGCTCGGCACGTTACCGTGAAAACCAAACGAGATAATACAGAACGGCAGCGTCATCAGGATGTACGGCAGATACTGCGAATTGGGCAACGCCACCGCCACGCTGTCGATGAGTTTTGCCACTTCGATATGGCCAATCAGCCCGGAGAACGTGGCAAAGAACGCCACAAACTTACCGATAATCAGCACGGTAGTGATGCGTCCGACCAGTAAGGAACTATACCAGGCAATCGCCCCTACCAGCATACTGACGATCACCACCGAGATATTCGCCGGAAAGCGCACGCCGCTGTATTTGAACACGGTTTGCGCCATCACCGCCGACGAACCGGAGATATAGGCATAGGTCAGAATATACAGCACAAAGCCGAAAGCGATACCAACCACGATATTCCACTTCCGGCCTAATAAATCCTGAGTAAAAGTATTAAAACTGGCACCGGCGCCATAATGCAGGTTAACTTCGACCAGCATCAGACCGGTTAATAACATCATGATGGCGATAAACAGAAGAATAACAGACGCACCGGGGAACCATACGCCGGCCATCGCAATCGGCAGGGAGAACATCCCGCCACCCACTACGGTCGCGATAACCAACATGGTTCCGCTAATCAGTCCGGGGGTACTACTCTGTCGCTCAATGGCATTAATATCCATGATAAATGTTCCTGTAGACTATTCGTTATAATTACAGCTGTCATTTGTACATCATGCGGATAATAAAAATGTCGGAGTCAGGGTTTACTTTTTTTAGTTATGTCACGGTAACGGGCACCGCAAAGGCTTCCTGTTCATGGAAAAGGAATACAAAAAAGCCCCATCACGTGATGGGGCCATAACTATTTTTTAGATGTAATCAAAGCGTGCAGTAAAGAAACGCAATTGCTTCGGCTCGTAAATAAACTTCAGCCCGCGAATATCTTCTTTGTGCTGGTAAAGTTTAATAATGCCGTCAGCCACGACATCCATATGTGCGTAGGTATAAACACGACGTGGAATAGTCAGACGCACGGTTTCCAGTTTCGGTCTGTGGTGTTCACCGGTCACGTTATTACGGCCCGCAGAGATAATTCCGCGCTCCATGCTGCGCACGCCGGTTTCCACATAGATGCTGGCGGCCAGACTTTGCGCCGGGAACTCATCTTGCGTCAGATGCTCGCAGAAGCGACGCGCATCGAGGAATACCGCATGACCGCCTACCGGTTCAACAATCGGTACGCCAGCGGCTTTCAGTTTGTCGCCCAGATAGCGAACCTGCTTCACGCGGTGCTCAATATATTCGTACTGCATGGCTTCGCGCAGGCCAATCGCCATCGCTTCCATATCACGTCCGGCCAGGCCGCCGTAAGATGGCATCCCTTCGTAGACCACGACTAACTCTTTGGCAGAAGAGAACATTTCGTCATCGTTCATGCACAGGAAGCCGCCGATGTTCACCAGACAGTCTTTTTTACCACTCATGGTACAACCGTCGGCGTAGCTGAACATCTCATGCACGATCTCGGCGATGCTCTTGTTCTCAAAGCCCTGCTCTTGCTCTTTGATAAAGTAGGCGTTTTCTACGCAGCGGGTAGCGTCGTAGAACACTTTAATGCCATGCGCTTCTGTCAGTTCACGCACCGCACGCATGTTAGCCATCGAGACCGGCTGCCCACCCGCGAGGTTAACCGTCACCGCCAGGCAGATATACGCAATATTCTCTGCGCCTTTTTCATCAATCAGCTTTTGTAATTTTTTAAGATCGATATCACCTTTAAACGCAATATTCAGACCGGCATCGTGCGCTTCGTCACGAACGATATCGACAAACACCGCACCATTTTTTTCCTGGTGATAACGGGTGGTAGTGAAATACATATTCCCGGCAACATATTGCCCAGGTTTAATAGCCAACTGCGATAACAGGTTTTCTGCGCCACGCCCCTGGTGAGTCGGAACAATATGTTTAAAGCCAAACAGTTCCTGCACTGTTCTTTCCAGATGATAGAAGTTTTCGCTGCCCGCGTACGCTTCATCACCCATCATCATTCCGGCCCACTGCTTGTCGCTCATTGCGTTAGGGAAGGTGCGAACAAGTTCCTGATATGAGATCATCATATTCATCCGGAGCGCATCCCAGAGGGACATCATGAGCCATCAACTCACCTTCGCCGATAGTGAATTCAGCACTAAGCGCCGTCAGACCCGAAAAGAGATTTTCCTCTCCCGCATGGAGCAGATTCTGCCATGGCAGAATATGACCGCTGTCATCGAGCCGTTTTATCCCAAGGCGGGCAATGGCCGACGGCCCTATCCGCTGGAGACCATGCTGCGTATTTACTGCATGCAGCATTGGTACAACCTGAGCGACGGTGCCATGGAAGATGCCCTGTACGAAATCGCCTCCATGCGCCTGTTTGCCCGATTATCCCTGGATAGCGCCCTGCCGGATCGCACCACCATCATGAATTTCCGCCACCTGCTCGAGCAGCATCAACTGGCCCGTCAATTGTTCAAGACCATCAATCGCTGGCTGGCCGAAGCAGGCGTCATGATGACCCAAGGCACTTTGGTGGATGCCACCATCATTGAGGCACCCAGCTCTACCAAGAACAAAGAGCAGCAACGCGATCCGGAGATGCATCAGACCAAGAAAGGCAATCAGTGGCACTTTGGCATGAAGGCCCACATTGGTGTCGATGCCAAGAGTGGCCTGACCCACAGCCTAGTTACCACCGCGGCCAACGAGCATGACCTCAATCAGCTGTGTAATCTGCTTCATGGAGAGGAGCAATTTGTCTCAGCCGATGCCGGCTACCAAGGAGCGCCACAGCGCGAGGAGCTGGCCGAGGTGGATGTTGACTGGCTGATCGCCGAGCGTCCCGGCAAGGTAAAAACCTTGAAGCAGCATCCGCGCAAGAACAAAACGGCCATCAACATCGAATACATGAAAGCCAGCATCCGTGCCAAGGTGGAGCACCCGTTTCGCATCATCAAGCGGCAGTTCGGCTTCGTGAAAGCCAGATACAAGGGGCTGCTGAAAAACGATAACCAACTGGCGATGTTATTCACCCTGGCCAACCTGTTTCGGGTGGACCAAATGATACGTCAGTGGGAGAGATCTCAGTAAAAACCGGAAATAACGCCAGAAATGGTGGAAAAAATAGCCTAAATAGGCTGATTCGATGTGTTTGCGGGAAAAAAATCGGCCCAGATCCGCGAAATTTTAATCAGCGAGTCAGCTTGGGAAGAAATGACCTGCTTATTCGCACCTTCCTTAGTGCCACTGTCTGTCAGCAGGTCAATATAAATATCTTTCGAATTTAACAGGAAAGTATTGTAACCCGCTTCCTGCATTTTCTTGAGGCGCTCATCACGCGGGATCATAGATACAGTTTCAACGCTTTTAATACGGAAGGGTTCTGCCGGATAATTCATTTTGTTTCTCCAGTAACAGTGGTCATGTACGTATTAATGTGAAGTAAATCATACCTGGTTCATCAACAAATCCTGATGAAATATAACTATTCGCCTCCTGAGTCAGGGGGAGAAATAATGTGGAGGCACTATGCAAGATTTGATTGATTATGGAAATAGCCCGGTCAACATTAATCACTGGCAATAATTTAAAAAGCTGTAAATGTGGGTGATGCAAATCACACGTCATTTTTTTACCCGTTAATATTCAACAAGTTTTTTTTTGCGTTTCGATTTGCCATTCGTCGTAGTGTGTCTGCGGAGAGTGGAAATACTGAAAACATAACTTTCCAGGCTGTGCTCGTAATGTATTGGTGAATGAGTACACCTCATTTTGTGAGAGTCGGATCACTTCACGGAGTGATATTTGTGATTCACATCACCAAAAGTGTAAAGCAAAGTGTACAAAACGGTGTTGTTTCAGAGTTTACTATTTGCTTCAGTGAGTCAGATCGCATTTTTGGCCAGATGCCGACAGGCGTTGTTTTCTGGAACGTGGGGATATTCAGGCGTGTGAAAGGTAATGAATAAATACGATGAATAATACCGAATCTATTGTGATGAGTGGGTTTTCTATTTATTCCGAAAGCGTGCAATTCGCGCTTATTTCATCTTATTTACATCTGGACTTCCCCCAGGATACTGGCGTAATTTACAGGGGTTTTATTAGCGCGATGCAAAGGTGTTGGCGCACCTTCGCATCGCTGATCGCAGCAACTATTAATAGAGAATAGCAGCCATGACTGATACGCATTGTATTGCAGTTTCATTTGATCCAGAAGTCCACGCCGCAGATAACCGTCGCCTGAAGGTGGGTTATGCGAGCCGTTATCCTGATTACAGCCGTATTCCGGTGAAGTACGTCCGGTTTCCGTCCATTGTGATGAAGGGCCAGTGGCTCAAAGCCGCCGGATTCGATACCGGCACCGACGTTGATGTTCGCGTAATGCAAGGCTGCATCGTATTAACCGCCCGCGCTGCCGACCCCGAAGAGTCAGAACTGATGAAATCCCTGCGCGCCGTGGAAAAGCTCTCCGCGCGTAAGCAAAAGCAGGTACTGGAGTTTATCGGGGTGATTGCGGGGAAAGCGTTGAAGGGGTGAGTGTGTGATTGTCATTGTAATTGAGGCGCCTGCGGGCGCCTTTTTTGAGCGTTTAGCACAGCATATTTTTCAGTTCTTCTGGGGTATACGGCGGTATGCGACGATGCAGCATAGCATGACAATTTGGACATACGGGGATCAGGTCATTGATGGGATCAAGGCGGTAGTCTTCTTTAATTGCCGATAAGGGTACCAGGTGATGAACATGGATAAACCCTTCGGCAATCTTACCGTAGACCTTTGACATATCGATGCCACAGACTTTGCACTGACAACCGTGATGGCGAAGAGCTGCCTGTCGGGCGTTGCGGTCGCGCTCATAGCGATTCACGGTCACCTGAGTCGCTGCCCCTTCTATATATTCAGTTTGCGCTTCGAGTTCTTCAGGAAAGATCGTGTCGCTCACCGCCGCAGCGCGCTTTTTATCCTGAACAATATGAAAACCTTGCTCAGTCAATAATCTGACGCATTTCGAACTGATACCGCCAGAGAAATCCTGAGGGGTAAACGCTTTACCCGTCAAAAGCGTCGCCGCAATTCCGGCAATGGCTTTTGACGGATAGCGACGCCCCTGAAATTCCAGCTCGTAAAGCCGTGCCTCTTTGAAACGATGTGAGAAGCCCGAGTCATAGGCGTGAATGGCCTTGATGATGTACTCGCGCGGCAGCGTGTCAGGTAGTTCATTCATCGGGCAGGTTCCTTTAACCAAAGACTTTCTGAAATAACGGCAAGCGATAAAGTGACGTCGATAGTGTATCGGCCTCACTCCTCTTGATCAGGTGATATTTTGCGAGCATCATCGCAATTATTTACCCGATAATGAAATCAATGACTTCCAGTAAAACCCTACAACAGGCAATTGCCGACATCACCATCTGGCGTAAAGGCGAGCAGCGTGCGCCGCACAAGCCTCTGCTTCTGCTTCATGTGCTGGCGGGTTATCAGCAGGGCCACGGTCGCCTGTTTGACTACGGTTCGGAAGTTCGCGACCCGTTGCATAGTCTGCTGGAGCGATTTGGACCCCAGCGCGCGCAGTACCCGCCCGGATATGCCTTTCTGGCGCTTACAGGGAGATGGGTTCTGGGAGCTACAAAACGCCGAGCATTGTTCAACATCCGGTAGCAGCAAACAGCCCCCTGCCGGGGAACTGGTAACGCACAACGTTGCCGGAGGTTTTGATGAACAGCATTTTGCCCTGCTGAAAAATAGCAAGAGCCTCATCAACACCCTGGCCCAGCAAATCCTCGAGGCGCACTTCACCGAAAGCATCCAGGAAGAGATCGCGGATGAACTGGGATTTGATATCCTGCAAATCCGCAAACAGCGGGATCCATTGTTCCGCCAGCAGGTTCTGCGTGCCTATAACTATGAATGCGCCATTTGTGGTTTCAATATGCGCCACGACAGCACCTCAGTCGCCCTGGAAGCCGCCCATATCAAATGGAAACAGCACGGCGGCCCGTGCGAAATTTCAAACGGCCTGGCGTTGTGCGCAATCCACCATAAAGCCTTTGATAAAGGTTCGATTGGCCTGGATGAGCGTATGCGAGTACGGGTGTCACCCGCAGTAAATGGCAGCGGCATGGTGGGCAGACTGTTCTGGGATTTTGTCGGGAAGGAGATTGCTCTGCCGATAATGCACGAGAATTATCCAAAAGAAGGGTTTGTGGAATGGCACAGGAAGGAGGTGTTCAGGGAATGAGTGCGAAGGCCGGACTCGAACATCGCACTTACCTCATTGGTTTATATGTCATTTTCTGAATACAATATAATCAATACCATCATAAATACCATCACGCAACATAGTCATTTAAACGCATAACGCAATTTTTTATTGAAGTAAAGATAAAAATTGAATCAATGCCCAAATGATGGTATCCTGCAGGATGGTTTTCAATTCTAACATGGATTTAGGAAGCACTAATGCTTAACTTTGAACAAGTGCTAAACGACATCGAAAATCTTCTTTTTGGCAAACAGCTACAGCCAATTAATCCTTCTACGCCTCCACTATGTATTATAAGCATTGATCGTGAAAATGGTAAATATAAAGTCTCTTCTAATTCTGAATCTAAAACACGTTCATTATCAGAGCTTGAATCGATTTACAGCAATTTAAATATTAGAGGTTTTTGTAATGTAGAGCAGGTTCTTTACGGTAGTTCTTCGAGCAGGAACCAACCAGAAACAATATTTGCTAACTTACCCTATATTCAACATTTCAAGTATGAAAACAAAAAACATCTGTTATTGCGTAGTCATAATGTCCATGAGGCAGCGACATTATCAGAAGTTCAAGGCTTTGAATTTAGGGTTTTAAGAAAAAAAATTGATAATTTTCTCAATTTGAATCTTGGGAAAATTTATGAACAGCAGGTTGAGTTAGTTCAAAGCCTTGATGATGCTTATCAAATAGTTTTGAAGAAATTCCCATCTGAAATTGCTTCAAAAAAGGTTGAGGTTACTCTTAATAGATTTAAAGAGCTTTCCGCAGATATGGCTAACTCAGTTGTGACTCTTGATTATAATATAGAGGTGCCAACATTAAAAATTAGTAATACTACTGTAGAAGAACTTATAGAGTCACCCAATACTTATGGAGTAGATGAGGGTGAAAATGATACAACATCATCACAGTTGAACTTGGAATTAAAAACTCTACAAGCTAAACTTGGTGTTGCAAGAATCACCTCCAAGACTCCGGTTTTATCTCTCATTTTTGATCGGGTTCATTTTGGTGATATTGAACTACAACCTGACTTCCAAAGAAAAGATCGTATTTGGAATAATGAGAAGAAGTCTAAATTAATCGAGTCTATTCTCTTAAAACTCCCACTTCCTGTATTTTATTTTGGTAATCGAATCGCAGAAGATAAGTGGGTCGTTGTTGATGGTTTACAACGGATCACAACAATTTATGATTTTATGAGTGGAGAATTTAAACTTTCTAAACTTGATATCCTTGAGGATTTAAATGGTAAAGAGTTTGGTGAGCTTACTCGCACTGAACAAAGAGCCATAAGAGAATATGAAATCACGGCTTACTTTATAGAAATGAATAAAGATAGCACTGATCTCATAGTTGAATTATTCCACCGTATCAATACATATGGTGTTAAGTTAAGTGATCAAGAAATTCGTTCGGCCCTGAATCAAGGTTCAAGTGTTAAGTTTTTACGGTATCTGGCATCCAAAAAAGAATTCAAACAAGCAACGCATGGTAAGGTTAAGCCTGATAGACAAAAAGATATGGAGCTTTGCCTTGCTGCTCTTGCATTTATAAATATTGGCTTTAAAAATTATAATTTTAATTCCTATGATAAGTTTTTATCAAAAGCCATGGAAAACTTAAATCTATATAAACTAAACTTATTAAACGAAAAAGAAATAGATTTAGGAAGTGCGTACATTTCGAATGAATGCAACGAGTATCTTCAAATAGAAAGAAAATATTTGAGGGCTTTAAACCTCGCCTATGATGTTTTCGGTGATTTAGCTTTCATAAAAGAGATTGGATCAAATACATCACCTATAAGTAAGCAACTTTATGAAGTGATAATTTACTATTTCTATTATGTTACTGAGGAACAAGAAGAATTATTGCTGAAAAATTCTGATAAATTGGTTGATACCCTTTATTCTGCTATTGATAGCAATTCAAAAGAATATGCCACATGGGATTCACAAACTTACATTGAAGCAGAGCGAGGGTTTAAGGACTCTATCTCTACCTCAACAGGAAAGAAAATAACTATATTATATAGATTCAATTCTTTTGCGAAAATTCTTGAACAAAGCACAGGCATTAAGATTGTTAATGCTAATGAGGGTAATTGATAATGCTTCCTATTAAATCGATAAAACTCAAAAATTTTAAATCATACAAAGAGCAATCTTTTGATTTGTCAGGTCTAAATGTATTTTGTGGTAATAACTCTGTCGGTAAGAGTACAGTAATGCAAGCCATAGGTATGGTGTTACAGTCTGATTTTGGTAGTAAAAATGATATAAAGTTAAATGGTGAACTGATAAACATTGGTCGTATTGACGATATTATTAATGACTTTATTTCAGATGATGATCAACTGAAAATCACTCTATCAGTTAAAGAATGTGAAGTTAGTTGGGGGGTTACACAAGAGGACTCAGCAAATATTCGTAATGAACTTCCATGTATTTCAGGTATGGATAGCATTAAAACAATTAAAGATTTTATAAATGCAAGTAATTTTCAATATATTGAAGCCGAACGTATTGGTCCACGAGACAATATTTCTTTATCGCAACACAATTTTCATAGCGATTGGTTGGGGAAAAAAGGTGAATATGTCATCGAAGTATTAGATAATATAATGAATAGACAAGATAGACTAATACTGAAAGATGGTAATCCAAACAAAGACGACCCAAGAATACATCATAATTATAATAATATCAGGGTTGCGAATAATATTCAGGCATGGATGGATGAAATATCCCCAAATTATAAAATAGAGCCAAAATTGGAAGTTAGTGCAAACATTGCTTATAACACAATACAGGCTGAGTCAGGAAAACAAACTAAACCCAAAAACATTGGTTTTGGTTATAGCTATGCTTTGAGTATTGTTTCAGCATTACTTTTAGCAAAACCGGGCGAATTAGTAGTTTTAGAAAACCCGGAAGCCCATTTGCACCCTAGAGGACAAAGCTATATGGGTAGATTAATAGCTTACACTGCTCAAGCGGGAGTGCAGGTATTGGTAGAAACTCATAGCGATCACCTTCTAAACGGAATCCGTGTCGTAGCAAGAACATCTCCTGACTTTTCACCTGAGCTAATTTCGTTATTTTATATTTCACATGAGAATAATGAATCTACTGCAGAAAAGATATCTATTGGCAAAGATGGAAAACTTTCAAGTTGGCCGAAAGGATTCTTTGACCAGCAATCAATTGATATGTATACAATTATGACAGGCTCTTTTGATACCCCTGACTCAATGAAATAAGGATATTCCATGAAAGCTGGTGTCTGCTTATTCTTGGAAAGTTTTTCTCTGGATAAAGATGAATATATTCTTATCCAGCAGATTTCAAAGTTAAAAAAGTTAATGAAACGGATGAACTCTGAGTTTACGAAATTCTGCAAATCAAATGAGTTTGACTCAAAACTTGCACTTTCACTGTGTTCAACCTCATCAGATATTGGCGGGTTAATGAGCCAATTTTATGATATGGGAAAAATAGAAGTTTTATCTTTGAGTTGTGACGATTTGCTTAACGTTATAAATAGTACCCCTCCGTTGTATAATAGTAGAATGATGTATATGTACAATAGTAGGGATAACCCAATTTTAACTGCAATGCGTGATTCAACAATTATTAATGAAGAGGAATTAGTCATGCATTGTCGTAAAATACTTGACGATTATCCCAGAGATAATGTTGAATACGGAAAAAACATTCAAGACATATTTAAAAACATTATATTTATGAATAATGAGGACCATGAAGAGTTTAAAACATTCAACTCCATGGATAAAATAGATGGTGGGTTTGAAAATTTTCATAAAAGTATAACTGATTTTCTTTTCTTCTGTAATAACTATGAAGTGATTCCTGGGGATTCTGCTCAAAATTTAAAAAAAATGGATTCGGCATTAATATATACAGTATGTGAGGAAGGTGGTGGTAAGTCAGGACGAAAGGCGGGAGAGCTAAATAGAGACTTCATCATTGACAAAGTCAAATACACAGACATTAACTGTGAATTCCATTATAAACTATTATATGAAGATGGCCAAAATAGAAAAGGTAAAAGATATAGTGGCAACCGCATATACTTTGGTTTCTTTAATAAAATTGACGGGCAGCCCCCCAGGATAGCAATTTCACATATTGGCAAGCACTTATAGAATATACTAGAAAAGGAAATTAGACATGAAAGAATGCGTAGTTAAAAAAAATACTTTGTGTAAGTGTATTGGTGTTTTATCATTTTTCATTTTCTTTTTTTTATTCTATAAATTGATTTGTTTCCTTATTGATCACAACTATTTTGCTTTTTCAATGATACTACCTTCAATTGTAGGGAGTGTGCCTGTTCTTTTCTTATATAGAAAACACAAAACAATTGTGAAATTATCTTATGATACAATTCTCTTTTTTACCGCTTCTGTATTAATGATAAAATATATTATATATACATATCCAGGACTGGTGAATAAACTTCTGTTAAATAAAGACGGTGGCGAATTTAAAGATTTTTTTGATATGTTTTTGGTTAATCGAAATGGGTATGCTTTATTAATTATTTTAGGCATGTGCGCCCTATCAAAAGCCCTAACAACTGCAAATGATCTGTTTGAAGAAATCTATTTATCCATTTTAAAAAAAAGAGCGTTGAAAACACAAAAAAAGATTGACAAGGCGATATCAAAATTTCTTTGGTGATCAGACACTCTTCAATAACGCACAAATACTTGCCATTAAAAATATATAAACCACTGGGGCTAAACTTAACATAAAAGTTAAGTTCAGCCCCAATAAATCGCCAGTTAATGTGTCATCGATATCTTTAAAAAAGAGTATGACAACCCCAGCAACATTAAAAGAAAACAATAATAGAAATACTGTTGATAATATTGTGATTTGCACATATTTATTATTTATATATTTCATACACCCTCACCTAAGTTCATCTTTATTATGTATAAGATATATACTTCACCGAAAACGTCAATAGTTGAGCAAGAGCTAACAAATAGAAGCTCCGCTTCTATTTGTTGCCTTGTTTTTTCTGCCCTACGGTTGAAAAAATCAACATCTGCATTTATTAATGCTTTTTCTGTTTTTTAATAATGCTCTGTAAAATTTCATTTTGTTCTCTCTGAATACGTTCAAGCTCATCTATTTGTAACTGTTTTTCATCAATTTTAGCTAACAACTCACTGTTCAATATATTCAGTGTGTTTTTTGTTTCAGTAATTTCATCATGAACTTCATTTATTCTATTATCGTACTTTATCGAATTTATTTTGTTACTTTCATAACTTAGATATAAAGAATAACCTTGCATTAGCATTGATATAAATACTAATATTATCCCAATCCAGGTGGGCTTTTTGGACGCAGAAATAGCTTTTGATATTCTTTTATGAAGTCCTTGAACGACGTAAATATCTCCCCCGTCTGCTATACTTTCAATACTGGTAGATATCGCGTCAATTGAAAACATGAATTCCCACAATACTTTTCCCAGAGAAAATGCGAGTACAATTGTGCCAACAAAAGCTAAAACCGCACCGACAATAGACACATACTCAGAGTTAATCATAAGAAAATCGAACATGTTTTTTCCTTGTCACACTATAAAAACAAAATTTAAATTTATAGCAAAACTACTGCCGGTAATTTTTTAGATGTCCCATCACAAAGAATCCCTTTGTTTTTACCTGTTCCTTTAATTATCATTCCACTACAAGAGAGGAATGGCTTCCATTTTTTACCAAATGTAGGTTCTTTTGGTTGCACGTATCTTACACCACATTTTTCACACTTTAAAATATCATCATCATCAGAGTTTTCTTTTAGTATTCTGAGTACTTTTTTAATATTAGCTTCTAATGAAGCTACGTTTTTAAATTTAAACTTTGTACCAATACTATCAAATAAAGACGCACTTAGTGCCTCATAATTTAATTTATCCACATTTCCTTCAAATACATTCCCAACAAAAGGACAAAATACAGAGACTTGCCATTCATTACCTAAATCAAACGTATATGAGTCACCTATATTACTTTGATTTTTGATCTCAAAACCATTCGCAAATAAAATATCGCTAACTTTTTCTTTGGAAAACATATGCACCTCCTTAACGTTAACTATTTATGGGTGAATTTTACTACAAGCTCATTAAACATGCCATAAAATGGCTATAACTCAATGATGATTTTGTTCATACACTTAGCAAAAACACCGCATCAAATATTGACATTTGCAAAAAAGACAATTATTAATCATAACAATACATATGAAAAGGAGTTTATATGGAAAAACAACCAGTTATAATTCATGCTGATAAATGCAGAAAAAAAGAAATTCAGCATTGTAAAAAAAATGCAAATCCTGTTATGGATTCAAAGAGGACTTACTGTGTTAGTGTCAGATTAAACAAAAATGAATTAGCGAAACTTAATATATTAAGAAAGCATTACTCAAAAGGAGAGTGGCTCCGAATGGCTTCCCTTCAAAAGTTGCCCCCTGTTATACCGGCGATTAATACCGAAGCCTGGAAAGCCTTAACTGTCATATCACAAAAGCTAAATCGAATTGCGACCCATATAGATTGTAAAAGCAAAGACAGTCAGCTTACTCATACCGAATTGTTCGCTGTTAAGCGACAACTGGAAGAGCTTCGTCACAACTTGTTAAGAACAGATTTTTGGAGTGCCCCTCGTGAAGGGTATGCGGAAGATCAAGAGGGGTAATAACTTTGCTGGTGTGGTCCAATATGCATTGAAGCCAGGTTCACATCATAAAAGTGATCCAATCGTCATTGGCGGGAACATGTTAAGTGGCTCTGCTCTTGAACTGATTTCCGAATTCAATGGCACAAAACAGCTTCGGCCAGATGTTCAGAAACCGGTTTGGCACAACTCGCTTCGCTTACCCAACGGTGAATCACTAACGAATGAACAGTGGTCGAGTATCGCAGATGACTATATGGAACGAATGGGATTCAGTGATACCCATCTCCGTTGCTATGTCTTACATGACGACGACGGTCAGCACATACACATTATCGCCAGCAGAATCGACATGGCCGGTGGGAAGCTTTACTTAGGTAGGAATGAAAACCTCATCAGCACCCGAATTATCAGTGAAATTGAAATCGATCATAACCTGACAGTTACCAAGACTGCTCCTGCGATTGCACCAAAGCAACCGAAGCGGAAAAAAATCTCTCGCAACGAACAGATGCTATCGGCTCGGACTGGTGTTCTCTCCCCTAAGGAAGCTCTCCAACATATCATTGATAAAAGTTTAACAGATACACCTGACCTTTTAACTTTTATCAGGAGGCTGGAAGAAGCTGAAGTATCCTGGAAGGCCAATATTGCCTCTACCGGCAAAATGAACGGCTTCTCTTTCGAATACCGCGATATAGCTTTCAAAGCTTCACAGTTAGGCAAGGGTTACTCTTGGGCAAATCTTCAAAAGCAACTTAACTACAACCCCGACCACTTAGAAGCTTTACGAACCAACACACCGGCAAAAGACCACCCTGCTCCTGCTCCTGCTCCTGCTCCTGCTCCTGCTCCTGCTCCTGCTCCTGCTCCTGCTCCTGCTCCTGCTCCTGCTCCTGCTCCTGCTCCTGCTCCTGCTCCTGCAAAAGATGTTGCAACAACGGATATTCCAAGGGAAAGCATAAGTGAAAAAATTGTCGAACTGGAACTACGGCTCAGAGAAGACAAACGGAATGAAATCGTAGAAAAGATTCTTCAAAAAAATTCCGTCAAAAAGCAAAAGCATCTCAGGCTCATCGGCTGGATTCCATTTATAAGAAGATTCATAGAGCTTCTCCGAAGCTATGGTAAGAGCCTTCTTCACAAACCCCTCCCTGGATTCTCAAAACTCTACGCTACAAGACCTCTACACAAAGGAAGAAAAATTCATTTATAGACAATAATTTACCACTCACACCGGACAATGATATCAGTTATGTAGTAGCAAGTTTAGGATAAGTCAACAATAAATTGATCGTTATTACAGATCGATAAATTAGTTATGATAGTTACCCCCTATCAAGTGACAATCATCGATCGGTACAAGCAATTTTACTAAAGCCAACGAGTCATCGAGAATCCCTACAAACAGCATTTAATCTTCCAGATTGGGATAGCTATGAAAAACGAAATAATAAAGTGTCCATTTTGCTTTAAAGAGAGCCAGTTCGGAGTACGTGTCTGCACTGGCTGTCACGCAACAATTAACTATGGTGTTGTTTCACCGTGGCTTGCTTTACTCATAGGAATAGTGCTGTTAGTAATTGCTTTCTTCATATTCGCTATCAGTCAAAGTTTTATATTAACTGTCGTTATCTATTTTGCCTCAGCAATTTCTTTAAGATTTTATTTACGCAAGAAATTTGCACACAGAGCCGTTTTCACACATAAAAGCTAACCCTAATCAAATATAATAAGGAAGATAAAATGAATAAATTTATTGTAACCTCCTTTTTCATTGCAATATTTTTAATTTCTGGCTGTTCAACATCAGGGAACCAAAAAATAAAAAATGAAACGGCTCAAAGCCTTCAATCGAAAATAATTAAAAACAAAACAACTAAGGCAGAGCTACTTGTTCAACTTGGTGAGCCTGACACCAGAACGACTCTTGACGATGGCAACGAGCAATGGAGATATTTCATGTATAACAATCAGTTCAATGCCTCGACTTTTATCCCTGTTGTCGGTTTGCTAACTGGCGGTTCCCAGACTCAGTCTAAAACTCTCGAAATCGACTTCAATGGAGAAACCGTAAGCAAGTGGACATTCTCTACTGATAATAACAATACAAAATCTGGCATTCTTAATTAATCGTTTCCTGGACAAGAAAATGAAAACATACTCAATTCTCGCAGTTATCCTTTCTACTTTTCTATTAACAGCCTGTAATTCCGAACCTTCTGAAAAAGACATATACAATGCTTTCAAAAGTGTTGTAGATAGATCAAATGCAAGTATGAAAGCTCTGAACTCAAGTATTCCCGAAAAAGATATTTTAAGAATAGATTATGTTAAGAAACTAAGTTGCACAGAAGAAGCAAACAATGTTTACAACTGCATTGTCGATGCTTCAATTAGCAACATGAAACAAACAAAGCCTGTTAAGCTTGTGAAAGCTGATGGTGTCTGGAAAGAAGTTCAGTAGTATTCTATATCAAGAAGTCTCTTTTAGCCCCTGCATAGGGGCTTTTTTATTGCCTATAACCTGACGGCTCTCACGCGAACTTCATGGGTTAACTCTCCCTCAATTACTTTCATTTCATATTGTGCTCTGACAGTAGCATAGATTTCTTCAGCTTTTTCTTGATTGTTATCAATATAGTTAACGAGATAATTTAGCTCCCTAAGAACCCCTTCTTTATTATTTAATCGTTGTAGTAGATTGCTTGTCAGACTTTTATATACCGAGCTAAACATTGTCATAATGTTGTCTATGTTGCGATTAGAATGAGTGTATAGCTGTTTTGGGTAGAAATACTTTAAATGATAGCCAACGAACACTAAGTATAAATGATAGGAGAAACTTTTATCTCCGGGCTGGTATCGTTTTGATATATATTTATCAATTATAATGATAAGTTGCTCTTCCAGAGTAAACTCTGGATTGATGATTTTTTTGTCCATAAAATGCATCCTTGCATAATTGAAATAGTCTTCCTGACCATATGTTTATATTTATCGCATTTATTTAACTTGTCAATAGGTGTAAACTATCAATTGCTATTTTTTATTAAATGGTCTATTCAATTGTTCCATAGTGAGACCATGTCTATAAGCATTATACTGCCAATAACTAAATTGCTCTTTGTATCTATTGTTCTGTTTTTTTAACATTTCATTTTCAGCTTTTAGATTTAATATTTGTTGTGCCGCAATCGTTAAATTTGCTGGTTTTTTAAGACCTGATTTTTTCAAATTGGACAAATTTTTCTTTGTTTTATATGCTTCAACAACTTCATTATGAGCACTTAAAGATTGCCTTGTGATGGTTCTGTTTAGATTTTTATATACTGATTCACATAAATCATCCCATGTGATTTTGCCGTCCCAAGCCAATATAATATTTGTAATTGTTTTTATTTCACTCCTGTTTAAATGTTTTGCCATATGTATCTCCTGTTTCAATTATTCAATAGTTTATTAATTCTTTCCAAATTTTTCTCATGGTGTTGCAGCCATTTGTCTGCACCATAATCACCATTTTCACAAGCGGTCTGCGTTATACTCTTCAGTTTTGTTACTTTTTCTCGGATAGATTCAAGCTTCATTCTATCAATTGATTCCATGTCCAGTGCCTCATTGTCACATTCCAAAAACTGATTGATTTTAGAACAAGGTTGAACCAAATAGTTATGCACACAGTAACCAAACTCTGTTAAGTGAATTGCCCCTTGATAAAGGTTATCAAAGTCAACTGGCGATTCATTTGAGGGAATTAACTCCCTTTTACAATAATTACTCTTGTTCAATTTAATAGCTTTAATTTTATCTAACATATCTTCTTCCGACACATGGTTATAAACTCTGTTCTGATTCACATTGATACGCCCAGACCATTTAGCTATATCAAGCTCAGACATTTCACCATAGTGAGCTATTGTATTTAATAGGTGCCGTGGTTGGTGCGAGCGAATAAGTAGTGGTTTACCCTCATCATCATAATACCCATATCGTGCAAATATATTTTTATACCCCACCTCAAAGCTTCTTTTACTTTGTATATCGCTAAAGAAGAAACTTTTAGTCGGTTTGTAAAATATGAAAATTGAAGCCATTCGTGATAAAGAAAATTGATCAGCATTGAGCAAGCATAAAGCATTACTAAATCTTATAGATTTCTCTTTATCGTACCATGGAAAGTCTCTGCTAAAACCAGAACTAATCATTTCCCATAGTTCGCACAATGAATAATTATAATCATTGGAGTTTAAGAAACTTTTTCCACCATCCAAACTCGTTCTTTTAATTTTTAAAACACATGATTTATGATCAAATAAATGATACCCCAGTGCATGGCAAACTTGTACAACGGTCAATTTAGTTTTTTCATCAACTGTTGGGCAAAGCTCATGTCGGTAAAATTTATCAGGGTGCTTTTCGCACCAGTGAGCAAATGCTCTTGCATTTTGTGATAAGGAAAGTAATCTTCTAATCGCTTTCTTTGCAACTGGTATCATAACCCGTGGAATCCATTTGATATTAGGGCCATACCCCTTAACCGAATAAAATCTCAACCCATATCTTTCGATACCCTTGCCATCTATTTGTGTAATCTCACAATCAGCAGGTAAGGCTAAAATCTCAGAGATTCTGCTCGGACAACAAAGTAGAAGTGCAAATACTGAACTGGTGAACTTATCTCTTGGGCTCAGTAACTCATCATTTTTTGAAAAAATATCAGCAATAGCGAGTAATGCCTCTTCATCAGGTAACTTATCGCGTCGGTGATAATCCTCGATCTCAGGAAGGTAATTATTTTTGACTTTCTGTTTTACATGGTTTTTCCATGAGATATATCCTGACTTCACAAGATTATGTTCACATAGAAACTTTGATATTTTTTCAAGCTGTATTCCACATTTAGCCAAAACGTTACCTTCAAAATATTTACTTCCGATCTGCATTGCCTCATCGAAAACAACGGCTGTAACATTATAAATGAGACCCGTGTTCTGAACCTGCAAAAGAGCCTGTTCGAGACATCGCAAGGCCATCATAATAGCCCCATAATTTTTCAATGGTTTCAATGAGTGTTGATATCTAATATATGCTTTCGCAAACTTGATATAATCTTCGTGCATTGCATCATTGGAATCAAAGACTTTATTTCCAACCCCTATTTTTCTAAATGTGACATATCCTTTCCAGGCATACTGGTCCCAATCCTGAGTTTGGGTTAGTCCGATCAGTTGATAGCGACAAAACTTTATAAATTCATTATAGTTGCTTTCTGCCGTAAGTTGTTTTTTAGATTTAAATAAAATAATATTATTCATTTGACATTTACCTCATCAATATCAACTGGCATAAAGAAAGCACATTTATCACAAGGGAAATTTTTATTTAAATTCTGACTTATGCATTTTCTTGAAGAGCAAAACTTAATATGATAATTCTCTTTCGAAGTGATTCCATTCATAAAAATATCAGCGACAAATGACAACTGTTCTGAAACTGCGGAATCAATTCTTTCAACACTGTCAGCATGATTTTTAATATAAATCCCCGCACTTGAAGTAGAGGAATGATCCAATAATTCAGCTATAGTATTAACATTATGCCCATCCTTAGCCAGCAAAGTTGCTATTGTATAACGAAGCCTACGAGGAGTAACATTGAGTAGAGAACCGGTACGGTTGGATATTATACCCCCATTATTAATAATACTTTTCAATGCTACATTAGCAATTGTAGGCTTCGCATATAATTTATTATATTCCAGAAGAATTGAACCTGTTATGGATAAATCTGAGAGTTTTTCCTCATTTAAAAAAATAGGAACTTCTCGTTTAGAATAATCATCAAGAGTTTTTCCAAGAGCTTGCTCAAAAAGTTTCACTGATTGATTAGCTTGCAATTGAACAATTGATGCAACCTCTGATATTATTGCAAGTTCTCGATATCGTAGTTCTTTACCCCGTTGTTTAACTCGTGGCACTGAAATTACATATTCTACTTTTCCATTATCTAAGCTCTTTTGAAGAAGGTCTTTGTATTTCAACATAACTAACTGCTGAGGTCTTCTACCTGTAAGGCTGATCAATAGTGATATTGCATAATGTGGCAGTGACAGTTCACCTTTTCTATATGAATGATTCATAGCCTTAATCAAAGAAGTATGTTCTTCTTTAGTTAATGGTCCCTCTGTTGGATCATCTTGAAGCACAGACTGACCAGATTTTTTTATTTTTAGGTCCAAATGCTTTAACAGTTCTACCGCACTTTCATCTATTCCAGGATATCCTAACTCAAACCATTTAATCAAAAATGGTCGTAAAACACGAAATGATGCTGGGGCTTTTGATAATTTCTTATTTTGATATTCAATTAGAACTTTATCATCAATATGAGTAGGAGATAGTTTACGGATAAGACTCTCCATATTTCTAACAATATTTTTCACATACAAGTAGCTGTTGCTATTAAAATAATATTGTACTGTATATACAAATCCACAAACCAAATTTTCGTTCATAGAATATATTAAGTTTGTAAGATTGATTCCGTTGTTTTCAATCGAACTGACGATTTTATGTTCATGAATAGACATTTTATCAGGGTTATATTTAATTAAATTATTCATCAAATCCTCCTTTGAATAGTTGCTCTTGTTGTTCAAGTGCAGTTTTTTTCGATAGCTCAAAAATATGCCTGCGATTATAAATTATTGAAGTTTCTGATCCCGGTCGCCATCCCATGAGATAAGAACGGATTTGTTGCTCTTTTTCATCGGATATGTCCTGATTCTTGTCTATTGCTTTCGAAAACTCATAATTCCATGTGTGTCTGAGTTTGTGACCTGTCAATCCCCCTAGAAGTGAGGAGGATTGACGAACAACACTCACCACTTTGTGATATGAAGAAAATGAAATAGGTTGCCCTTGAGTTTTTCCTTCCTTATAAGTAATAAACAGGAAATCATGTTTGTTAGAATTTTTTATCTTTCTTCGATCATTCAGAATATAATCTGAAATTTCAAACATGAGCTTTGTATCAGCAATTAATTTCCTCTCACAAGTTTTAACTAATGGTTGATACACTCGCGGATCTGTTTTATCATTTGCTCTTCTTCTTATTGCAATTGTCGATTCTGCAAAATCTATATCACCAATTCGCAGATTCAAAAGTTCACCTGCTCTCAGGCCAAAGCAGTGTAATAACAGGAATATTAGGTTGTTTCTTTTTTGCACTTTTCCTGAAAAAGGATTTAAGTTATTACCTGGTGCAAGAATGCTAAACAAAGAATCCAATTGTTCTTTATCTAAGCTTTTTTCTATATCCATATTATATTTGTCATTGTTTCTCGGTTTCTTTCGTTTTATGTTGTTAATGAAATCTAAAATATATTTGAGAGTATCCTTCTGTCCTCTATGAGAAAGATGTATTTTGCACAGCCATTCCAGATAGTTAGCTATGGTTGTAATCCGAAAGTACTTAGTTGGTTTTTTGACATTTGAACTTCTAAAATTATCATCCTCGCAATCTCGGAAATTGAATGAAGTGAATTCAATCAAATCTTCAATTTCATGAGGAGCCAGAAATATATTTTTCTGAATTCTTTCATCAATATTGATCTCTTTCCTCATAAAGAATCGATATAACAATGAAATGCTACCGGCAATAACCTTCATTGTTGATATAGACTCTGACCGATTCCTGACCTGTGTTGTTATATACAAGTTAGGATAATACAATGGTTCACCAGTATCTTTATTTACGATATGACAATACCTCTCACCATTTTCGAACATAAAAGAATCCACACAAATACTATACATATTTCCCTCCTAAACTTTACAAAAAGTATAATTCCAATATATTAATAATAAGCATTTCGTAGATTTACAAATTTATTTGAATCGATCAAATCATTTAGTTAAATTAAAACAGTGAGATAGACGATTATTCCTGTCAAATTATCATCTGGTAGATCTAGTTTATATTATGTACACCTAATACTTCGAAAACTATCTCACTGCCTTGCTAATAAACGGCAACCAAAATAATGTAAGTTATTTTGTAAGGTTTTATGCCAAAATATGGGGCCAAACTTTACATTTTTATAAAAGAGTTTTCAGCCCAATCTGATATCGAATTATCCGTTTCGATAAATTCCTAATTTCATCAGGGCATTTAATTAGCGAGAACCATGTCTCATAAACATTAAACTGTTCGAAAATATTAAGCTCAGAGATCGAATCTAACGGTTCTCTTAGATTCCCCACTAAATACTGGCTTAACCAGTAAACAATCTTTCTGTTAAACTCATTATCAGGTAAATCGTAAATCGCTCCGGGTTCGAAAATTTCAAAAAAAAGTTCCTGACCCAGATTACACATATGGTTATCTTCACTCACAAATTCTTCGATATTCATAACATGTCTCCCCAAATTAACTAAGCAACATTATTTCGACTTGTTTCGATAACTGATTGAATCCACTCGTCAACTTCACTCTCGATAAAAGCAACGGCACGAACTCCTATCTTAACGGGTGCCGGAAACCGACCTTCACTGATCAGACGATAGATCCAGGCCTTGCCGAAACCAGTTCGTTTCAAGACTTCTGGTAAACGAATTAAGCTTTGATTGGTTGTATTCATTTGGCTGTCTCCTCCGCTTCCGTTAAGGAGATATTAGCCACACAGATTTGTATCTATGAAGGGAGTGCTGATAACTGAAAATTTAGATGAGGGAAGAATGGAGAGAAATTTAGGGGAAGAAAAATATTTTCACCATCCCCTTGACAATTGCATGATGATTTATAGCTAGAGAGATCCGAGTTCTGAAATCGGTATGTTGGTGAGATGACTGTTTTTACTAAGAAAGTACTCCAAACTACGAGTTATCTCTCCATTTAAAGCCTTCTCAGCAACGGGCCTATCTGTATCTTTAATGTGATCTTCGCCTCTAATCTCGTGAGTGAAATCAGGATACAACACACGAGACAAGACCATATTTGATATTTTTGCTTTTTTGAATTTTGACCAAATTAGTAGGTCCATCATAGGAATAATGTTGTAATCGATAAGTTTTCTTATTTTTGCGAGCCCTATCTTTTCTGTTTTTACTGGATCAATCTCGTATTCTTTCCTTAGAGTTGGAAGCATAGTTTGCAGGGCTGATATAATTTCCTCATCACTAGATAACCCCAAATCAAATGATACATACATCTTGCTGCTATTTTTGTTGAGAAAAAAGTCTCTCATGGTTTGTGTTATGGGTTTATTTTTTAATTCTTTCTTAAAATCACCATTCTGTTCAAAGAAATCCATATCAAACATTATTAGTTTTTTCTCTAATTTTTCTATATCACCGAAACTTATCTGTACAACATGTTTTTGTCCCTTAACATAGGGATCATGATAATTTTCTTGTCTACTTAAAATAGGATTACCGTCAAGGATTGACTTCAAATTTTGATTTTCATCTTCCCATTCAAAATTTATACTATCAAAAATCACTTCTCTAAAGACAATTTCTCTATGCAGTTCCTTGATTGTAACCGATTTTATCGGTTCGTAGTTATCAAGATTAAACCAGTTCTTCAATTCCTCAAAGGGGCTAATTGCTCTCATAAACCGCTCTTAGAAATAATCATTGAAAATAACATTAAATTTGATATTTATTTATAAAATAAACACCTTCATGTTTTAATACTAATTTTCAGTTAACCAACCAGAGCAAAGTAATTTGCTCCGGTAACTGATTATGGAGTACTAATGTGTCACACACTTTTCCATGAATGCATCGAGGAAATCGTCTGTAATTCCTTGAGGATTCCTTCTTGCACATAATGAATAGAGTTCCTCTACAGCAGAATAGGGGAAGAATCGAGTATCTAATTCTTTAAACTGTGGCATATTAGAAAACTCTATAACTTTATTTCTATATTCGTCAGGTGCCACAACGGTCCAACGTATATTTTTTAACTGTGGTGCATAATCATAAAATTGTTTCATTCTTACCAAACCACTTTTAATACCAGTGCTATGCTCAATCTCCATAACTGCAGGCATTAATTTTCCATTTCGAAACCAAATGCAATCTATAAGCCGAGCTTCCTTGATAGCTTTATCATATGATTGAAGCACTTGTTCATTTCTTAAATTATCTATGACCCCATCCATTTGGGCTATAGATTTTCCATTATATTGGAGGCCTCGATCATTTGCTGCAACCCATGTTCGATAACCTAAGTAATGGCCTATTTTTACTAATGAGATTTGAATTTGTGCATGACGTCTTTTTTCCTCAATCGTCATTCCTTTAGTAGGTAAGATTGTCTCTATATCAACTGATTGATGGACAACATCTAAATTCATCTCAGAAATTATAACATTAGTAATATGTTCTATTGCTACACCATTTTCATGTGGGTCATTTGGTCTATAAATAAGGTGCTTGTGACCTTTTTTAATGTTTTTCTGAGTGTTCATTACCTCAAGGCGATCAAGCTTACACCAATAAAACTCAGGAGTATGGGCCAAAAGGCTTTCGAGAACAGCACGTGTATTATAGCTTGCACCAAAAATACGATCCAAATTGACAGGGACATCTTCCTGTAAAGCATTAGCCAATCTCCACAACATTTGTGTGGAGATGCTTTCCGATTTAGAACTATGTAGTGTCTCACCCTTTTTTGGATCGAATCTTTTGAATTCTATTGGGCCTTCGGGAAGTTGGACATTCGTTACAATGATTCTTCCCGAATTTCGCACATTTACATAATTAAACTGCGTGTTTCTTGGTAGATTGGCAATCGCCTGTGCTAAGTTCGCCGCAGTTACTCTCATATTCGATTCCTAAATGCTCTATAATAGATTTGGCAATACCGGCCGCTGCTAAGTAGGGTACACCGTTACCGACTGTTTTAAACATATTAGACAGAGTCATATAAGCAGGTAATTCAAATTCTTTTGGTAAAGACTGAATTGCTAATGCTTCGGCAACAGTAATTCTTCTTGGTTTATAAGGATGTAAATGTACCTCATTATTACCATAAGCAGCAGTTGGTGAAAATCTCCATCTATGCAACCTTTTATAGGATTTTTTACTATCGTCCCCTTCCTCGACAGTCAAAAACCTCGCAAGCCCTGCTCTTGCCGCGAATACATGCTTTGCATTTGGATGATTATCAACCTGGTTTTTCTTGAACCAATGCTCTACTGTTAACTCTTCTGGGATACCCTTTGGTTTTATAACAGAAGTGTTTTCTGAAAATTGGTTTGTCGTCGGCCAATTATATTCAAATGCAGTTCTTTCAGGGTAGACTCTTTGCCCCCAATTGAACTGACTTGCATATTTTTCATCAAGGAAACCAATCAATATGATTCGTTGCCTATCTTGAGGAGCACCATACTCAATAGAATTTATTAGTTTTTCATGCAAACAATAACCAACCGATTCTAATTGAGTTTTTAAATGGTCAAAAAACTCCCTATGTTTACTGGTACGGTATAGACCTTTAACATTCTCAAAAAGAAAGAAATCTGGTTTCATTTCAAGAATGATATCAATATAGCTTTGTGAAAGCCGACCGTTTTCACCATCTCGACCTTTATTTTTACCCGCTACAGAGAAATCCGGGCATGGTGGACCACCAATAAATCCAGTCAATCGCCCCTCATTTTTAAGTTGAAGCATAGAAGACTTAATTTTTTCATGTTCTACATCTTCAATACTGCACTCTGCATACCCAAAACGAGGTGGTGCTATATTTAATTTTTTCCTCGAATGTTTATATGCATCCATAAACGGAGCATGGTATTCATTCACGAAAACCACTTCATAACCATTTTTTTCAAATCCAAGATCAAGAAATCCTGAACCAGAGAAAAAAGAAAAAATTGCGGGGTTAATTGTGGACATTTTTTACCTATTAAATTTAAATTAAAAATATAGCCATTGTAATCATATCACACGGCTATGCCAGTGGATAGTTAATAGTTGATCAAGCTACTTTGTTGTAAAATCAAAGGGACTGATAAACCTATCTTTCAAGGCATTAAGGTAATCAGCCCACCACTGCAACATAAGCCTTCTTTCATCAAGGTGTTCTGCTTTATGAATGTAGGCAGCACGAACGGAGTTTCGCTCTTGGTGGCTCATCTGCCGTTCAACAGCATCCCTTGACCATTTTCCCGATTCGATCAACGCACTACATGCCATCGCACGAAAACCATGTCCACATACTTCAACCGTAGTGTCGTAGCCCATAGACCTTAAAGCCTTGTTTACCGTGTTTTCACTCATAGGCTTTCTAAAATCATGATCACCAATGAACACAAGTTCACATTCACCGCTGATTTCTCTGATATCTTTGAGGAGTTCTAAAGCCTGACGACTTAACGGCACGAGGTGTGGGGTCTTCATTTTTGAGCCTCGATGAGAATATTTGACCCCTGGCAATGGCTCACGTTCCCCAGGGATAGTCCACATGGCATTGTCGAAATCTATCTCTGACCAACGAGCAAACCTGAGTTCACTTGAACGAATGAAAATGAGCAATGTGAGTTTCACGGCTAACTTCGTGAGTTTTCTACCCTTGAAACTATCAATTCGTTCTAAAAGTTCTGAGAATCGTTCGAATGGTAAAGCTGGCCTGTGGACTCTTTTAGCTACCGCAATAGCTCCTGCCATCTCCTGAGCAGGGTTGTAATCTATCAGCCCATTCTGGACAGCATATCTCATTACTGCCGTTGTTCTTTGCTGTAATCGGGAAGCAACTTCCAATCGCCCGGAAGCTTCAACAGCCTTGATAGGGGCAAGAAGATCTCTGGTATTAAGTTCGGATATTTTTCTTCTACCAATAGCAGTAAAGAGACCATCTTCCATGCTTTTTAGAACTCTCTCGCTGTGGGAATCAGACCATTTCCTTTTACAGGCAGTATGCCAGTCCCTTGCGACAGCCTCGAATGTCAGAGCTTCGCTCTGCTCGATCTTGTCTGCTTTTTTCTTCTCGGAAGGGTCGATACCATCAGATACCAACTTTTTGGCCTCATCTCGTTTCCTGCGAGCTTCACCAAGAGAGACCATTGGGTAGACACCCAATGCTAAAACTTTCTGTTTACCGTCGAAACGATATTGAAGTCGCCAGTATTTTGAGCCATTGGGGTTGATCAGCAAGTGCATCCCCTGCCCATCAGTGAGTTTGAAAGGTTTGTCGGAGGGCTTGGTAGTTCTAACTTTGATATCGGTGAGAGCCATCAGTTGATACCTCCAGTGTTGGTATCAAAATCTATCGAACCGGGAATACCAACAGTTATACCATCATCAGTTGGTATATGTTCAAGGAATTGAGTAGACGTGGACAGACTAAGGAAAGCAAAGAACCTGCGTAACTCGCTGTTTTTATGGACTAAATTAGACGTTAGTAGACTTGAAAAAAGCTTTGTATGGTGCCGAAGGCCGGACTCGAACCGGCACGTATTTCTACGGTTGATTTTGAATCAACTGCGTCTACCGATTTCGCCACTCCGGCACGGAAGGGATGCGGAAAACGTTGTGGATTATACCTGTCGTGCGCCACCATGCAAGCGCCAGCGTGTGTCTGGCTCGCTAAGTGTTGAAAATTTCAGCATTACCTTTCCCACCTGTAACCCTCATCACAGTTTATTCCCCGCAACAACCACCCTAATCCCCCCTTCTGCGAAGCGTCCCGTTTCCCCATGCTCTACACTTCCAGTTCAACACCACACTGAGGGAAACACGATGTCGATGATAAAAAGCTACGCCGCTAAAGAAGCAGGCAGCGAACTCGAACTCTATGAATATGATGCGGGCGAGCTCAAGCCGGAAGATGTCGAAGTCCAGGTCGATTACTGCGGTATCTGCCATTCTGATTTGTCGATGATCGACAACGAATGGGGGTTCTCTCAGTATCCGCTGGTTGCCGGGCATGAGGTGATTGGTCGCGTGGCAGCTCTCGGCAGCGCGGCGCAGGATAAGGGTCTGAAGGTTGGTCAGCGCGTCGGTATTGGCTGGACGGCCCGCAGCTGCGGGCACTGCGACGCCTGTATCAGCGGTAATCAAATCAACTGCCTGGAAGGTTCCGTTCCCACTATTCTTAATCGCGGCGGCTTTGCCGAGAAGCTGCGGGCCGACTGGCAGTGGGTGATCCCGCTGCCGGAGAGTATCGATCTGGCGGCCGCTGGCCCATTATTGTGCGGCGGCATTACGGTGTTCAAACCGCTGCTGATGCACCATATCACCGCCACCAGCCGCGTCGGGGTGATCGGCATCGGCGGCCTGGGGCATATCGCCATTAAGCTGTTACACGCGATGGGTTGCGAAGTCACCGCATTCAGTTCCAATCCGGCGAAAGAGCAGGAAGTGCTGGCAATGGGGGCGGATAAGGTGGTCAACAGCCGCGATCCAGATGCGCTAAAAGCACTGGCGGGCCAGTTCGATCTCATCATTAACACGGTTAACGTCGATCTCGACTGGCAGCCCTATTTTGAAGCGCTGGCCTACGGCGGTAACTTCCATACCGTCGGTGCAGTGCTGAAGCCGCTGCCGGTACCGGCGTTCACCTTAATTGTCGGGGATCGTAGCATCTCCGGTTCGGCGACCGGGACGCCATTCGAGCTGCGCAAGCTGATGAAGTTTGCCGGGCGCAGCAAGGTGTCGCCTACCACCGAGCTGTACCCGATGTCGCAAATTAACGAAGCAATCCAGCATGTGCGTGACGGCAAGGCCCGCTACCGCGTGGTGCTGAAAGCCGACTTCTGATCGTCTTTGCCGGGTGGCGTAAGCTTCCCGGCTATTCTCCCCGCTATTCCAGGCAGGTAAAATTCTCCTCACAATCTCCGCAATTTAGCGGTGAAGAGTGCGTCACGGTTGCCTATACTCCAGGCAGGATAAATGGAGGAAATCTCAATGAGCACACCCCTGCTAATTGCCCGCACGCCGGACACCGAACTGTTTTTACTGCCAGGCATGGCCAACCGTCACGGGCTGATTACCGGCGCCACCGGGACCGGTAAAACCGTCACACTACAAAAGCTGGCCGAATCGTTGTCCGAGATTGGCGTACCGGTATTTATGGCCGATGTGAAAGGTGACTTAACCGGCGTAGCCGAAGAAGGACAAGCCTCTGAAAAGCTGCTCGCCCGCCTGAAAAACATCGGCATTACCGACTGGCAACCGCATGGTAATCCGGTCACGGTGTGGGATATCTTCGGCGAAAAGGGTCACCCGGTGCGAGCCACGGTATCTGACCTCGGGCCGCTGCTGCTGGCTCGTCTGTTGAATCTCAACGACGTTCAGTCCGGCGTGCTGGATATTATCTTCCGCATTGCCGATGACCAGGGCCTGCTGCTGCTCGATTTCAAAGACCTGCGGGCCATTACTCAGTACATCGGCGATAACGCTAAATCCTTCCAGAATCAGTACGGCAATATCAGCAGCGCTTCGGTCGGGGCTATCCAGCGCGGACTGCTGTCGCTGGAGCAGCAGGGAGCGGCACACTTCTTTGGCGAACCGATGCTGGACATCAAAGACTGGATGCGTACCGACGCCAGCGGCAAAGGGATGATTAATATCCTCAGCGCCGAGAAGCTCTACCAGATGCCCAAACTGTACGCCGCCAGCCTGCTGTGGATGCTCTCAGAACTGTACGAACAGTTGCCGGAAGCGGGCGATCTGGAGAAGCCAAAACTGGTGTTCTTCTTTGATGAAGCGCATCTGCTGTTCAACGATGCCCCGCAGGTGCTGCTGGATAAAATCGAACAGGTGATCCGTCTGATCCGCTCGAAAGGGGTCGGCGTGTGGTTCGTCTCGCAAAACCCGTCGGATATTCCGGACAACGTGCTTGGTCAGTTGGGGAACCGCGTGCAGCACGCCCTGCGCGCGTTCACGCCGAAAGATCAGAAAGCAGTGAAAACCGCGGCGCAAACCATGCGCGCCAACCCGGCATTTGATACCGAAAAAGCCATTCAGGAGCTGGGAACCGGCGAGGCGCTGGTGTCGTTTCTGGACGCCAAAGGCAGCCCGTCGGTGGTTGAACGGGCGATGGTGATTGCGCCGTGCTCACGGATGGGACCGGTGACGGACGACGAGCGCAACGGGCTGATTAATCACTCTTCGCTGTACGGCAAATATGAAGAAGATATCGACCGAGAGTCCGCCTATGAACGTTTACAGCAAGGCGTGCAGGCCAGTACCGAGCAGCAAAATACGCCTCCCGCCAACGGTAAAGCGGTCGAGGTGGATGGCGGTATCCTCGGTGGATTGAAGGATATTTTATTTGGCAGCACAGGGCCGCGCGGCGGCAAGCGTGATGGCGTGGTACAGAGCGTGGCGAAAAGCGCGGCACGACAGGTTACTAATCAGATAATCCGCGGCATGTTGGGGAGTTTGATGGGCGGGAGAAAACGCTAGCCCGTATTACGTTGCCGGATGGCGGCTTAACGCCTTATCCGGCCTACGGGTCCGGAGTAGGCCTGAAAAGCGCAACGCCATCAGGCCTACGATTACTATGATTACGATTTACGCAGCATCAGCCACAGGCTTATCAGGAAGAAGCTGGCGCTTGGCAGCAGCGCACCGATAATCGGCGGAATGCCGTACACCAGCGTCAGCGGGCCAAAGATTTGGTCCAGCACATAGAACACAAAACCGAAGCTAATCCCCGTCACCACACGCACACCCATCGGGACGCTACGCAGCGGACCAAAGATAAACGACAGCGCCATCAGCATCATGACCGCCACTGACAGAGGCTGGAAGACTTTGCTCCACATATTGAGCTGGTAGCGTCCGGCATCCTGGCCGCTCGACTTCAGGTACTTCACGTAGTTATGCAGTCCGCTAATCGACAGCGCGTCAGGATCCAACGCCACGACGCCGAGCTTGTCGGGCGTGAGATTGGTTTTCCAGGTGCCGCTCACCGTCTGCGAGCCGGTGATTTGTTTCGGATCGGTCAGGTTGGATTCATCCACCTGCGACAAACGCCAAACCTTCTGCTCCGGGTCAAACGTCGCGCTCGCAGCGTAGCGTACAGACTGCAGACGGCGCTTGTCGTTAAACGAGTAGATGCTAATCCCGCCCAACTCGGCCTCGCCTTTCACCCGCTCGATGTAGACAAAGCTGTCACCGTCTTTCGCCCACAAACCCTGCTGGGTAGAGAGCAGCGAGCCGCCGTACATCTGCTGCGCACGGTAGTTACGCGCCATCTGTTCACCCTGCGGTGCGACCCATTCGCCAATGGCCATCGTCAGCAGCACCAGCGGAATCGCGGTTTTCATCACCGACAACGCCACCTGCATACGGGTAAAGCCAGAAGCCTGCATCACCACCAGTTCACTGCGCTGGGCCAGCATGCCCAGCCCCAGCAATGCCCCTAGCAGCGCCGCCATCGGGAAGAAGATCTGGATATCTTTCGGCGCACTGAGCAGGGTATACAGCCCGGCGCCCATCGCATCGTAGCTCCCCTGCCCGGCTTTTTTCAGCTGGTCAACGAACTTGATGATCCCGGAGAGCGACACCAGCATGAACAGCGTCATCATGATGGTGGTGAAAATGGTTTTACCGATATAGCGGTCAAGTACACCAAAAGGCTGCATTATACCGCTCCTTTACGCATAAAACGGGCACGCAAGCGGCGCATCGGCACCGTATCCCAGAGGTTAAGCACAATCGCCAGCGCCAGATAAGCCAGGTTAACCACCCACATCCAGAACACCGGATCCAGCTTACCTTTGCCACCGTTCGACTTCAGCGATGTCTGAACCAGGAAGAACAGCAAATAGAGCAGCATTGCTGGCAGCATCGACAACACGCGACCCTGACGCGGGTTTACCACGCTCAGCGGTACAACCATCAGCGCCATCATAAATACGGTGAATACTAACGTGATACGCCAGGTCAGCTCCGCGCGGGCGCGATCGGTGTCGGTCGCCAGCAGCGTACGCATGGTCATCTGTTCGGTATCGTTTGGATCCAGCGCCACGGCCTGATGGCCGATAATCGCCTGATAATCCTGGAAGTCGGTAATGCGGAAATCGCGCAGCAGCGCGGTACCTTCAAAGCGCGTCCCCTGGTTTAGCGTCACAACCTGAGAGCCATCGCGCAATTGGGTAAGATGTCCGGAATCAGCTACGACGACCGAAGGACGAGCGTTGCCTTTCGGGCGGATTTGCGCGAGAAACACGTCTTTGAAGTTGCTGCCGTCAACGCTTTCGATAAACAGCACCGAACTGCCGTTGGTCGCCTGCTGGAATTGCCCCTGAGCAAGCGCCGCCATACCGGGGTTCGCTTTCGCCTCCGCCAGGACTTCGTCCTGATGTCTGGAGGACCACGGTCCGGCCCACATCACGTTGACCGCCGCAATAATACTGGTAAACAACGCCAGCACCATCGCCGCTTTAACAAGCACAGCCTTGCTCAGCCCGCAGGCATGCATGACCGTAATTTCACTTTCGGTATACAGTTTGCCCAGCGTCATCAGCAGCCCGAGGAACAGGCTTAAGGGCAAGATAAGTTGCGCCATTTCTGGCACGCCCAGCCCCAGCAGCGAGAGCACCAGATTTGCCGGGATATCACCGTCAACAGCCGCACCAAGGATCCTGACCAACTTTTGACAAAAGAAGATCAAAAGCAGGATGAATAGGATCGCAAGTTGGCTTTTGAGCGTTTCCCGAACCAGATATCTTATGATTATCACTTTAAATACGCCCGTAAAAACCCGTCTTTTGCCGGAATTTAGCTTGTTTCATGGCTTAAACGTCATTTATTCTCTTGAGTCGTCGAAATCGTCGCTAAGATCATTATACTCAACGGATCCACCTCTCAGAAATTGTTCTGACGTGCCAATGCCGTAATAACGTTAAGATTAACACGAAGTCACCGCAACAGCGGGTATGAGTTACGAAAGCTTGCAATTCTATCCGTAGCCACCGCCGTTGTCTTTAAGATTCAGGAGCGTAGTGCATGGAGTTCAGTGTAAAAAGCGGTAGCCCGGAGAAACAGCGGAGTGCGTGCATCGTCGTGGGTGTCTTTGAACCACGCCGCCTCTCTCCGATTGCAGAGCAGCTCGACAAGATCAGCGACGGGTACATCAGCGCACTGCTGCGTCGTGGCGAACTGGAAGGCAAACCGGGTCAAACCCTGTTGCTGCACCATGTTCCTAACGTTCTGTCTGAGCGAATTCTCCTTATTGGTTGTGGCAAAGAGCGCGAACTTGATGAGCGCCAGTACAAGCAGGTCATTCAGAAAACCATCAATACGCTGAATGATACTGGCTCAATGGAAGCCGTCTGCTTTCTGACTGAGCTTCACGTCAAAGGGCGTAATAACTACTGGAAAGTGCGCCAGGCCGTTGAGACGGCACAGGAAACGCTGTACAGCTTTGACCAGTTGAAGACCAACAAAAGCGAGCCGCGTCGCCCGCTGCGTAAAATGGTCTTCAACGTGCCGACCCGCCGCGAGCTGACCAGCGGTGAGCGTGCGATCCAACACGGTCTGGCAATCGCCGCTGGCATTAAAGCGGCGAAAGATCTCGGCAACATGCCGCCGAACATCTGTAACGCAGCTTATCTGGCCTCTCAGGCGCGTCAGCTGGCAGACAGCTACAGCAAAAATGTTGTGACCCGCGTGATCGGCGAGCAGCAGATGAAAGAGCTGGGTATGCACTCTTATCTCGCCGTCGGTCACGGTTCGCAGAACGAGTCGCTGATGTCAGTCATCGAGTACAAAGGCAACCCGTCCGAAGACGCGCGTCCGATTGTACTGGTCGGTAAAGGGTTAACCTTCGACTCCGGCGGTATCTCCATCAAACCAGCCGAAGGCATGGATGAGATGAAGTACGACATGTGCGGCGCGGCGGCTGTGTACGGCGTAATGCGCATGGTGGCCGAGCTTCAGTTGCCCATCAACGTCGTCGGCGTACTGGCGGGCTGCGAAAATATGCCGGGTGGCCGCGCGTATCGCCCAGGCGACGTGCTGACCACCATGTCTGGTCAGACCGTTGAAGTGCTCAATACCGACGCCGAAGGCCGTCTGGTGCTGTGCGACGTGTTAACCTACGTCGAGCGCTTTGAGCCGGAGGCGGTGATTGACGTTGCGACCCTGACCGGCGCGTGCGTGATTGCGCTGGGCCATCACATCACCGGCCTGATGTCGAACCACAACCCGCTGGCGCATGAGCTGATCGGTGCGTCCGAGCAGGCTGGCGACCGCGCGTGGCGTTTGCCGCTGGGTGATGAATACCAGGAGCAGTTAGAGTCTAACTTTGCGGATATGGCGAACATCGGCGGACGCCCTGGCGGCGCCATTACCGCGGGCTGCTTCCTGTCACGCTTTACCCGTAAGTACAACTGGGCGCACCTGGATATCGCTGGTACCGCATGGCGTTCAGGGAAAGCCAAAGGCGCAACCGGTCGTCCGGTCGCGTTACTGTCGCAGTTCCTGCTCAATCGCGCGGGTTTTAACGGCGAAGAGTGATGTAAAACGCCGGGTGGCGCTACGCTTACCCGGCCTACAACGTCACTCAACCGTAGGCCGGGTAAGCGTAGCGCCACCCGGCTTTGCATTTAAATCCACCACAAGAAGCCCCATATATGAAGAATGCGACGTTCTATCTTCTGGACAACGACACACAACAAGATGGTTTAAGCGCCGTCGAGCAACTGGTGTGTGAAATTGCCGCAGAACGTTGGCGGGCTGGCAAGCGCGTGCTTATCGCCTGTGAAAACGAAAAGCAGGCTCTTCGACTGGATGAAGCCCTGTGGGCAAGACCGGCAGAAAGCTTTGTTCCGCATAATCTGGCGGGCGAAGGCCCCAGAGGCGGCGCGCCGGTAGAGATTGCCTGGCCGGAGAAACGCAATAGCAGCCCGCGCGACCTGCTCATCAGTTTGCGCGTTGGCTTTGCAGATTTTGCCACCGCTTTCACAGAAGTGATAGACTTCGTTCCTTACGAAGATTCTTTGAAACAATCGGCACGCGATCGCTACAAAACTTACCGCGTGGCTGGTTTTAACCTGAATACGGCAACCTGGAAATAATGGAAAAGACATACAACCCACAAGATATCGAACAGCCGCTTTACGAGCACTGGGAAAAGCAGGGCTATTTCAAACCTAACGGCGATGAAAGCAAAGAGTCCTTCTGCATCATGATCCCGCCGCCGAACGTCACCGGCAGTTTGCATATGGGTCATGCTTTCCAGCAAACCATCATGGATACCATGATTCGCTACCAGCGAATGCAGGGTAAAAACACCCTGTGGCAGGCTGGTACCGACCACGCGGGTATCGCTACCCAGATGGTGGTTGAGCGTAAGATTGCCGCTGAAGAAGGTAAAACCCGTCACGACTACGGTCGCGAAGCGTTTATCGATAAAATTTGGCAGTGGAAAGCGGAATCCGGCGGCACCATTACCCGTCAGATGCGCCGTCTCGGCAACTCCGTTGACTGGGAGCGCGAGCGCTTCACCATGGACGAAGGCCTTTCCAATGCCGTGAAAGAAGTCTTCGTTCGCCTGTACAAAGAAGACCTGATTTACCGTGGCAAGCGCCTGGTCAACTGGGACCCGAAACTGCGCACCGCCATCTCTGACCTGGAAGTGGAAAACCGCGAGTCTAAAGGCTCGATGTGGCACATCCGCTATCCGCTGGCCGACGGTGCGAAAACCGCTGACGGTAAAGATTACCTGGTCGTGGCGACCACCCGTCCGGAAACCATTCTGGGCGACACCGGCGTGGCCGTGAACCCGGAAGATCCACGCTATAAAGATCTGATCGGCAAATTCGTTATCCTGCCGCTGGTTAACCGCCGCATTCCGATTGTCGGTGATGAACACGCCGATATGGAAAAAGGTACCGGCTGCGTGAAGATCACCCCGGCACACGACTTTAACGACTACGAAGTCGGGAAACGTCACGGCCTGCCGATGATCAACATTCTGACCTTTGACGGTGACATCCGTGAAACCGCGGAAGTGTACGACACCAAAGGTGAAGAGTCCGACGTTTACTCCAATGAAATCCCGGCTGAGTTCCAGAAGCTGGAACGCTTTGCCGCGCGTAAAGCGATCGTCGCTGCCATTGATGCGATGGGCCTGCTGGAAGAGATCAAACCTCACGATCTGACCGTTCCTTACGGCGACCGTGGCGGTGTGGTTATCGAACCGATGCTGACCGACCAGTGGTACGTCCGTGCCGACGTGCTGGCAAAACCGGCGGTTGAAGCGGTTGAAAACGGCGACATCCAGTTCGTACCGAAGCAGTACGAAAACATGTACTTCTCCTGGATGCGCGATATTCAGGACTGGTGTATTTCCCGTCAGCTGTGGTGGGGTCACCGTATCCCGGCATGGTATGACAACGACGGCAACGTATATGTTGGCCGTACCGAAGACGAAGTGCGTCAGGAAAACAACCTCGGCGCCGACGTTCAGCTTCGTCAGGACGAAGACGTTCTGGATACCTGGTTCTCCTCCGCGCTGTGGACCTTCTCCACGCTCGGCTGGCCGGAAAACACCGACGCGCTGCGTCAGTTCCACCCAACCAGCGTGATGGTCTCCGGCTTCGACATTATCTTCTTCTGGATTGCCCGCATGATCATGATGACCATGCACTTCATCAAAGATGAAAACGGCAAGCCGCAGGTTCCGTTTAAGACCGTCTACATGACCGGTCTGATCCGTGATGACGAAGGCCAGAAGATGTCCAAATCCAAGGGCAACGTTATCGACCCGCTGGATATGGTCGACGGTATCTCACTGCCGGAGCTGCTGGAGAAACGCACCGGCAACATGATGCAGCCGCAGTTGGCTGAGAAGATTGCCAAACGTACCGAGAAGCAGTTCCCGAACGGTATTGAGCCGCACGGCACCGACGCCCTGCGTTTCACCCTGGCGGCGCTGGCCTCTACCGGCCGCGACATCAACTGGGATATGAAGCGTCTGGAAGGTTACCGTAACTTCTGTAACAAGCTGTGGAACGCCAGCCGCTTCGTGCTGATGAACACTGAAGGAAATGATTGCGGCTTCAACGGCGGCGAAATGACCCTGTCTCTGGCCGACCGCTGGATCCTCGCTGAATTCAACCAGACCATCAAAGCGTACCGCGAAGCGCTGGATAACTTCCGCTTCGATATTGCTGCGGGCATCCTGTACGAGTTCACCTGGAACCAGTTCTGCGACTGGTATCTGGAGCTGACCAAGCCGGTAATGACCGGAGGAACTGATGCTGAACTGCGCGGCACCCGCAATACGCTGGTGACCGTGCTGGAAGGTCTGCTGCGCCTGGCGCACCCGATCATTCCGTTCATCACCGAAACCATCTGGCAGCGTGTGAAGGTGATTTGTGGCAACACCGCAGATACCATCATGCTGCAGCCGTTCCCGGAATATAACGCGGCTCAGGTAGATGAAGCGGCGCTGGCCGATACCGAATGGCTGAAGCAGGCGATCGTTGCCGTACGTAATATTCGCGCGGAAATGAACATTGCCCCGGGCAAACCGCTGGAGCTGTTGCTGCGTGGTTGCAGCGCGGACGCAATGCGTCGTGTAAACGACAACAAGAGCTTCCTGCTTAACCTGGCGCGTCTGGAAAGCATCACCGTGCTGCCAGCCGATGACAAAGGTCCGGTCTCCGTGACCAAAATCATCGACGGCGCCGAGCTGCTGATCCCGATGGCGGGCCTCATCAACAAAGAAGATGAGCTGGCGCGTCTGGCGAAAGAAGTGGCGAAAATCGAAGGTGAGATTGCCCGTATCGAAGGCAAACTGTCCAACGAAGGTTTCGTTGCCCGCGCCCCTGAAGCGGTCATCGCCAAAGAGCGTGAGAAGCTGGACGGTTACGCAGAAGCCAAAGCGAAGCTGATTGAACAGCAGGCGGTCATCGCCGCGCTGTAATCATCGTGCCTGTACGTTTGCCGGATGGCGCTTGCGCTTATCCGGCCTACGGGCACCGTCAACGTAGGTCGGATAAGCGTAGCGCATCCGACGCCGCAGACAATAAAAGCCTCTGACGCATATGCTCAGAAGCTTTTTATTGAATTATCCTCGCTTGCGCTTCCCCTCACCGCAGTGGTATTAACTGCATATGTCTCACTTTTATGTCATGAGTTCGCTATGAGTGCCATTACCTCCGTCGCGGCAACGCTGCGCCGAATTTCTGCCGATGATAACGCCGCAATTGCCCGCGTTATCCGCAAAGTTTCCGCTGAATACGGCCTGACCGCCGATAAAGGCTACACCGTTGCCGACCCTAATCTGGACGAATTGTTCCAGGTTTACAGCCAGCCGGGCGCGGCCTACTGGGTGGTTGAGCAAAACGGTGAAGTCGTGGGCGGCGGCGGTGTTGCACCGTTAGGATGTAGTGAACCAGACATTTGCGAGCTGCAAAAGATGTACTTCCTGTCGAGCGCGCGCGGTCAGGGGCTGGCGAAAAAACTGGCGCTGATGGCGCTTGAACATGCCCGTGAGCAAGGTTTTAAGCAGTGCTATCTTGAGACCACGGCTTTTCTGACTGAGGCAATTCGCCTGTATGAGCATTTAGGCTTTGAGCATATCAGCGAAGCGCTGGGCTGTACCGGGCACGTAGATTGTGAAGTGCGAATGTTAAAGCCCCTCTGACCTTACGCCGAGAGGCTTTAACCGCGTTACTGCATCTCGGCTGAGAGCATCAGTCGAATAACGCCAGCCGCGCGAGCGGTTGGCAGCTTCAGCACCTGTGACCATAAATCTTGCACCATTTCACAGGCGACTTTCTCTTTGCCCACGCCTTTACTCGGATCGGCCATGATTTGGATATCTGGTCCAAAGCGTTGTACCAGCCCCGGACTGATGGATTGCAGATCCTGAAGCGCCAACTGTTTTTCTTCCGCCGTAACCGTATGTTTGTTCGGGCCATAGGCCGCGTGCATCATACTCATGTCGCTGGCCATACGACGGTTCATGAGCTCGCGCGGAATAATACGCACCGGGTTAATCCCGCCTTTCACTGCCGGGAACAAAAAGCGAAAACATTCGTCATTGCCCACTTTTGCCACCGCGGCAATCTGCTCGAGATTAATCTTCATATACTCGATCACGTTGGCATCAGGCGCCTGCTGCAAACGCGCCATCTGTACCTGTAGGATCTGCGGCTGAATAGCGTCGATAATCTGCTGTTCGCTTTTCCCCGCCTCTTTCAGCTGCGTTGCCTGGGTGAGGATGTTCTGCCACAGCGCTGGCTCCTGCTCCTTAAGCACCTGATAAACGGGCATGGACAGCATCGCGTTTTCAAATTTCTGCGCATCCGTCAGACCATAATCCGGGCTTTCGCGTGGGATCAGGTAGTGCACATCAAACAGATTCCACGCGATAATCGCTACCACAAAGACCACCGCGCCGGAGACCTTGCCCAACCAGCCTTTTTTGCGAAACATGCCGACGACGATAGCAATCACCGCCCCGATGTAACCTGCCAACAAAACGTGTGCCCAGTTCATTAACCATCCTTATGCCAAATCGTCTCTGTTACAGGGATATATTTCCCCTTCGATGTTTTGATTATTACGGCAGCAGCGAGCTATTTCCAGCCACCAGATTTTGCTAACAGAAAAAGGAAGGATTAAACCGCGCGGCGATGGGCACGCGCGTCAAAGAAAGGAACTAAGCTGGCACACCGCTGTGAAAGCGGAATTCATCGTCAGGAGAGGTGATCAACGCGGCTTCTACTTCGCCAAAAAACTGCACCCGGCTACTGATATCATCGGTTGAAACCTGCTGCGCCAGCGCCAGGTAATCCTGATAGTGCCGCGCCTCGGATCGCAGCAGCGACAGATAAAACGCCTGCAAATCGTCATCCAGATACGGTGCGAGCGCGGCGAACCGTTCACAGGAACGCGCCTCAATGTAAGCCCCGCAAATCAGTTTATCGATTAACGTCAGCGGCTCGTGGGTGCGCACCTCTTTGAGCATGCCTTTGGCGTAACGGCTGGCGGTAATCTTAATATAGGGAATGTTGCGACTCATCATCGCCTCACGCACCTGCCAGAAATGATGCAATTCTTCTTTGATCAGCAAAACCATGCTGTCGATAAGCTTGCGTCCCCACGGGTCGTCGGTTTGCGGCATCACGCTTTTGCTTATCTGTTTATTCAGCGCGATAAAATCCGGCTCATCCCCTTCTCTGAAAGCAAACGCTTCATAGGGTTTCAGCCAGTCCAGCAGCGCCTGAGATCCCTGTTTATCTGCGACATACTTACGCACCAGCAGCATCGCCGTTTGCACCGCTTTCAGCTCACAGACGAGGTGGTCGGTCAATAACAGAGGCAGATTAGCCGGGTCTCGCGCTTTATCAAGCCAGGCCTGGGGCGTTTTACAGTGCAGGAAATTGTGAATCGGGGAGAGTATTTGCAGATAATCCATACATTGTCCTTGGCCTGCGGCAGCCTGGGCTACCGCAGGTCAGTAGATGACTTAGTGACGCACGCCGTCATCATCTTCGTCGACGAGATCTTCATCGTCGCCGTCTTCACCTTCTTCGCCGTTCGGGTCTTCAAAATAGGTGCCCCAACCGTCGTATTCCACATCATATTTTTCAGCCAGGTTCATCAGCTGCTCAACCTGAGCATCGATCAACTCCGCATTCAGTGCACATTCGCTCAAAATGTCACAGCAAATAACCGTGTCGCCTTCTTCCACTTCCAGCTCTTCCGGCTCGGTCACTTCATACCCCAGCTTGAAGGCTTCTACTGCCGCTTTTTCCAGGGTTTCGAAGTCATCCGCGGAAAGGTGATGCTCAATGGTGTACAGCGCGTCTGGATCGCTGCCATCTTCGAGTAACTCTTCAATAATCAAGCGCGTTTCTTCACGCTGTTCTTCCAGTAGTTCCGGGTTTGCCATGGCTCGTTCCTCATAATGTCCTGCCGATACTCTTATTGTCACATACCGCTGTCATTGCCTCCACCTTTCCAGGAAAGATTTGTTAAACAGGGTTGCAAATGAATAAACATCCATATAAATTGAATTTTAATTCAATAAATAGCCTAAGCCATGTGAGGGAACCATGTCTGCGTTTTATCATAAACATTTTTTGAAACTGCTTGATTTCACCTCTGCTGAACTCACGTCACTGCTCCAGCTCGCCGCGCAGCTAAAGGCAGATAAGAAAAACGGCACTGAAGTCGCAAAGCTCACCGGTAAAAACATCGCGCTCATCTTCGAAAAAGACTCAACCCGCACCCGTTGCTCTTTCGAAGTTGCCGCATACGACCAGGGCGCTCGCGTGACGTATCTCGGGCCAAGCGGCAGCCAGATTGGCCATAAAGAGTCGATCAAAGACACCGCCCGCGTGCTCGGCCGCATGTACGACGGTATTCAGTATCGGGGACACGGCCAGGAGATTGTCGAGACGCTGGCGGAATATGCCGGAGTTCCGGTGTGGAACGGATTAACCAACGAGTTTCATCCCACCCAGCTGCTGGCGGATCTGTTAACTATGCAGGAACACCTGCCGGGTAAAGCGTTTAATGAGATGACGCTGGTCTACACCGGTGATGCCCGCAACAATATGGGCAATTCCATGCTGGAAGCCGCTGCGTTAACCGGGCTGGATCTGCGCCTGGTCGCACCGCAGGCCTGCTGGCCAGAGGAAAGTCTGGTTGCAGAGTGCAAAGCGCTGGCGCAGAAAAACGGCGGCAATATTACGCTGACCGAAGATGTCGCCGCGGGCGTGAAAGGTGCGGACTTTATCTATACCGACGTCTGGGTATCAATGGGCGAAGCAAAAGAGAAGTGGGCCGAACGTATTGCGCTGCTGCGTAAGTACCAGGTTAATAGCACGATGATGGCGTTGACCGGCAATCCACAGGTGAAATTCCTGCACTGCCTGCCCGCGTTTCATGACGATCAAACCACGCTTGGCAAACAAATGGCACAGGAATATGGTCTGCACGGCGGTATGGAAGTGACCGATGAGGTCTTTGAATCACCCGCCAGCATCGTATTTGATCAGGCGGAAAACCGGATGCACACCATCAAAGCGGTGATGGTGGCGACGCTGGCGAAGTGAGGGCATGGATGAAAAGAATGCCGTATGGCGATGCTAAGCATCTTATCCGGCCTACAACCGCGCTCTCGTAGGCCGGGCAAGGCGAAGCCGCCCCCGGCAAATACGCTTATGCCACTTGCATTTTCACTACGGCTTTGCGTACCAGCGCTGGAGCACCGACCGCGCACAGCGGTTTATGCACTTCACCCGGATAGAACACCACGAAGTCACCTTCGTTCAGCACCACCGTTTTCTCCTGTACCCCTTCCGGCAGGAAGGCGATGTCTTTATCCGCCAGCCAGTCAGTTTCCGGCGCGCCCGCAGGCTGCGTGCTGAAGGTCATTCCTTCCTGGCCTTTGAGCAGGATCTGAATATCCAGATAGCGGGCGTGATACTCGGCGCGGCGCTGTGCAAACGGCTCCGTCATATCTTCGGCAATCAGATAAAACAGACGATCGCCGTCGATGTCATGCTTACCTTTTTCCGTCGCATCCGTCACATGCGCTTTAATGTGTTCAATTGCCTGACGCAGCTCTTCCGGCAGCCAGGCATCCAGGTTGTGAATATTGCCAACAATCATCTCAAACCCCTTAATTAAAACATCGTTTCATTTTAGTTGTTATACGAAAAAACGGCCTGCCATACTACTGCTATTTGCCGATATTTTGCGTCAACGCATGTTTATCGCTGATGGTGTTAAATAATTGCTAACTCTCAGCAACAGGTTATGCATAAACTTTGCATAACTTTCGGCTACCCTTTTTCAATCTGATCAGTAACATACTGTTATTAAAAGTTTTATTAGAAAAACCAGCTATAGATCACAGTTCACCTCTCCTTCGCTATCCTCCTTCATCGTCATATTTATTTTGAAATAAACTTTACCGCGCAAATAATAAAATCATATATTCGCATAATAATTCACCACGCAGAAAAAAGCACAAATAAATCAATGCATTAATTATATTGCAGCACACTAAAAGTGTACATAAAATTAACACCGATAAATAACAAGACATATTCCCGCGTAGTAATTCAATTATTCATATTTTTATTTTATTAATTCTCCGAGCCATATCATAAATTAAACATCAAAAGTCAAATGTCGACATGACTGTGAAATAAATCACGTTTCCTCATCAAATAAGATCTAAATATAGATTCCGAAATCAGCTGAAAAGTCATGGCTGCAATAAATATTATTTGCAGGCACATCCTCTTTATTTTTTAAAATAGTATTAAAGGAATAATGATGGAAAAGCATTATGTCGGGTCTGAAATCGGTCAATTACGTAGCGTAATGCTACATCGCCCTAATCTCAGCTTAAAAAGGCTGACGCCATCAAATTGCCAGGAACTGCTTTTTGATGATGTTCTTTCGGTAGAACGTGCAGGAGAAGAGCATGACATTTTCGCCAACACGTTACGTCAGCAAGGGATTGAGGTTCTGTTACTCACTGATTTATTGACACAAACCTTAGATGTCCAAGATGCCAAAGACTGGTTGCTGGAGACACAAATCTCTGATTATCGCCTTGGCCCCGCTTTCGCCACGGATATTCGCGCCTGGCTTGCAGATATGCAGCACCGGGAACTGGCCCGGCATTTAAGCGGTGGGCTAACCTATGGAGAAATTCCTGCCTCAATCAAAAATATGGTGGTCGATACTCACGATATTAATGACTTTATTATGAAGCCATTACCAAACCACTTATTTACCCGCGACACCTCATGCTGGATATATAACGGTGTGTCAATTAACCCAATGGCAAAAACCGCGCGGCAAAGAGAAACCAATAACCTGCGGGCGATCTACCGTTGGCACCCTCAATTTGCTGATGGTGAATTTATTAAATATTTCGGCGATGAAAATATTAATTACGACCACGCCACATTAGAAGGTGGAGATGTGCTGGTCATTGGTCGCGGCGCGGTACTCATCGGTATGTCGGAACGCACCACGCCGCAGGGCATTGAATTCCTTGCCCAGTCGCTGTTTAAGCATCGCCAGGCTGAACGCGTCATCGCGGTTGAACTGCCGAAACATCGCTCCTGTATGCACCTCGATACCGTCATGACCCACATTGATATCGATACCTTCTCCGTCTACCCAGAAGTGGTACGCCCGGATGTCCAGTGCTGGACCCTGACGCCAGACGGGCGCGGCGGCTTGAAACGCACCCAGGAAAGTACTCTGGTACATGCCCTCGAAAAAGCGCTGGGCCTCGACCAAATCACGCTGATAACCACCGGGGGCGACGCCTTCGAAGCTGAACGCGAACAGTGGAATGACGCCAACAACGTCCTGACGCTACGCCCCGGTGTGGTCGTGGGCTATGAGCGCAACATCTGGACCAACGAGAAATACGACAAAGCGGGCATCACCGTTTTACCCATTCCTGGCGACGAACTTGGACGTGGACGCGGCGGCGCACGCTGCATGAGCTGCCCACTGGAACGCGACGGTATTTAAGGAAAAGTCATGGAAAACAAACCTACTCTGGTTGTGGCGTTGGGCGGCAATGCGCTGCTCAAACGCGGCGAGCCGCTGGAAGCTGACATCCAGCGCAAGAACATTGAGCTGGCGGCAAAGACTATCGCTCAGCTCACACAGCAATGGCGCGTGATTCTGGTGCACGGCAATGGCCCACAGGTTGGACTTTTGGCGTTACAGAACAGCGCTTATGACCGCGTCACCCCTTATCCGCTCGACATTCTCGGTGCAGAAAGTCAGGGAATGATTGGCTATATGCTGCAACAAGCTCTGAAAAACCAGCTGCCGCAACGTGAAATCAGCGTCCTGCTGACTCAGGTTGAAGTCGATGCCCACGATCCAGCCTTCAGTAATCCGACCAAATATATCGGACCGATTTACGACGACGCTCAGGCTAAAACGCTACACGCGGAAAAAGGCTGGATTTTCAAAGCCGATGGTAAAGCGTTCCGTCGCGTTGTGCCCTCTCCACAACCCAAACGTATCGTTGAAAGTGATGCTATTCGCACATTGATCGCCCGCGATCATCTGGTGATTTGCAACGGCGGTGGCGGCGTACCGGTGGTGGAAAAAGCCGATGGCTTCCACGGCATTGAAGCAGTGATCGACAAGGATCTCTCCGCCGCCCTGCTCGCCCGCCAACTCCATGCCGATGCGTTGTTGATCCTCACCGATGCTGATGCCGTGTACCTCGACTGGGGCAAACCTACCCAGCGCCCACTGTCCCAGGTCACCCCGGAACTGCTCGGTGAAATGCAATTCGACGCCGGTTCAATGGGCCCCAAAGTCACCGCCTGCGCGGAATTCGTCTCTCACTGTCGTGGGATTGCTGGCATCGGTTCACTGGCCGACGGCTCGGCCATTCTCGCCGGCGACAAAGGCACGCTAATTCGTCTCGAAACCACCGACGCTAACGCGTAGGACTTTTTTTTGCCGGATGACGGCTTCGCCTTATCCGGCCTACATAAGGACATTTTCATGACTGTTAACCTGAAAAATCGCAATTTTCTCAAACTGCTGGACTACACCCCGACGGAAATCCAGTACCTGATCGATCTGGCTATCGAGTTAAAAACGGCAAAAAAGGCCGGGCGCGAAAGACAGACGCTGGTCGGTAAAAATATCGCGCTGATCTTCGAAAAAACCTCAACCCGTACCCGCTGTGCCTTTGAAGTCGGCGCTTTCGATCAAGGCGCACAGGTGACCTATCTCGGCCCAAGTGGATCGCAGATCGGCCATAAAGAATCAATGAAAGATACTGCCCGCGTGCTAGGCCGCATGTACGACGGCATTGAATATCGCGGATACGGCCAGGACATTGTGGAGGAACTGGGGCAATTTGCCGGTGTTCCTGTTTGGAATGGACTGACAAATGAATTTCACCCCACCCAAATCCTCGCGGATCTGATGACCATGCTGGAACACGCCCCGGGTAAAACCTTGCCGGAACTGAGTTTCGCTTATCTCGGTGACGCCCGCAATATCATGGGTAATTCGCTGATGGTTGGCGCAGCGAAAATGGGGATGGATATCCGTCTGGTCGCACCTAAATCCTTCTGGCCTGACGAGGCGCTGGTTGCCGAATGCCGTGAAATTGCCAGCGTGACTGGCGCACGCATTACGCTCACAGAGGATGTTGAGGAAGGCGTATACGACGTCGATTTCCTCTACACCGATGTCTGGGTCTCTATGGGCGAACCCAAAGAAGCCTGGGCAGAACGCGTTAGCCTGATGACGCCCTATCAAATTAACCAGCGGGTCATCAACGCAACCGGTAACCCCAATGTGAAATTTATGCACTGTCTGCCCGCCTTCCATAACGAGCACACAAAGGTTGGACGTGAAATCGAAATGGCCTACGGCCTGAAAGGGCTTGAAGTCACGGAAGAGGTTTTTGAGTCAGCTCATTCCATCGTCTTCGACGAAGCAGAGAACCGGATGCATACCATTAAAGCGGTAATGGTAGCGACCCTCGGCGACTAACCCCAGCGGGCGTATGTCGCCTGACGGCATATGCCCAAGCTATCCGGAGAACATCATGGGCAAATTCAAATTTCCCAGCGCATATACCATCCTGTTTATTCTCATTGCACTCGTCGCGGTTATGACCTGGATAGTCCCGGCAGGGAAATACCAGATGGCGATGAATGCTACTCTGGGCAAAGAAGTGCCAGTTGCCGGTACTTATGCCCCCACAGAGGCGCACCCGCAAGGTTTTACCGCTGTACTGCTGGCCCCGATTGACGGTCTTTACAACCACGAAACCTATACCGCAGGCGCAATTGATGTGGCGTTGTTTGTCCTGATTATTGGTGGGTTTCTCGGCGTAGTAAACAAAACAGGCGCCATCGACGCAGGTATCGAGCGCGTGACGGTCAGGTTGAACGGTAAAGAGGAGTGGATGATCCCCATTCTGATGGGACTTTTCGCCGCCGGAGGTACGATTTACGGGATGGCGGAGGAATCACTCCCTTTTTACACATTGCTGGTTCCGGTCATGATGGCCGCACGCTTTGATCCGTTGGTTGCCGCCGCCACCGTTCTGCTCGGCGCGGGCATTGGCACACTCGGCTCGACAATCAACCCTTTCGCAACGGTTATCGCGGCTAACGCCGCCGGGATCCCCTTCACCCAGGGAATGCTGATGCGCATTCTGCTGCTGGTCGTCGGCTATGTTATCTGTGTGGTGTGGGTCATGCGTTATGCGCGCAAAGTCCGCAATCACCCGGAGTTGTCGATTGTGGCGGATAAAATGGAGGAAAACCGTGCGCATTTTCTCGGCAATCGCGGCAATACCAATCTTGAATTCACAGCCACGCGTAAGTGGATCCTGCTGATATTCGCCGCCGCCTTTGCGGTAATGATTTATGGCGTCGCGGTACTCGGATGGTGGATGGCAGAAATATCCGCAGTCTTTCTGGGTTCTGCCATTATCGTCGGCGTGATTGCCCGCATGAGTGAAGAAGCCTTCACCAGTACCTTCATTGACGGTGCGCGGGATCTGCTTGGCGTGGCGCTGATTATCGGCATTGCACGCGGTATCGTCGTGGTGATGGACAACGGCATGATCACCCACACTATTTTGCACAGCGCCGAAAATTTAGTCTCCGGTCTGTCCACCACCATTTTCATCAATGTAACCTACTGGCTGGAAGTATTGCTCTCCTTCCTGGTCCCTTCCTCGTCTGGCCTGGCGGTGCTCACGATGCCCATTATGGCCCCGCTGGCCGACTTCGCGCATGTACAGAGGGATCTGGTCGTCACCGCGTATCAATCCGCTTCCGGCATTGTGAATCTGATTACCCCCACCTCAGCCGTCGTGATGGGTGGGTTAGCCATCGCCCGTGTTCCTTACGTGCGCTACCTGAAATGGGTCGCCCCGCTCCTGCTCATTTTGACGTTACTGAACATGGCCGTCCTGAGTATCGGCGCGATGTTGTAGCCCTTTTAGCCGTCGGATCCCGACGGCTTTTTTGAGCGCATTCTCGTTTTTCTGCGCAACCGCCCGTTTGAGCCGTTATTGATACTGCAAATGTGGTGAATTTCGCCATCACATTGATACAAATGATAAACTTAGGGTGTATTTATGAAGGAATTCGATGATTACTCGACCAAAGAGCAGAAACAATTGGCGATTTGTCAGCGCCTGATTAGCGAAAAAAGCTACCTTTCTCAGGAAGCGCTTCGCCGCGATCTCCAACACCATGGTTTTACCGGAATTAGCCAGTCAACGGTATCCCGTCTGCTGAAACTGCTCGGGGCTATAAAAATAAGAAATACAAAAGGGCAAAAAATTTATTCTGTAAATCCGCAGTCGCGCCCCGCTCCTGATGCTGCCCGATCGATTGCTGAAATGGTGGTCAGCGTTGAGCACAATAGCGAATTTATCCTCATCCACACGGCGGCAGGTTATGGCCGTGCCGTTGCCAGAATCCTCGATTACCACGCGTTACCAGAGATTCTGGGTGTCATCGCTGGCAGCAGTATTGTCTGGGTTGCGCCGCGAGTTGTGCAGCGAACGGGGCTGGTGCACAAGCAGATTAACTATCTATTTAAAATGAATTAAAATTCATAAGAACCGTTTGCGGTGAATAAATTGTGCATTTTCCGCTTGATCCCATAACGGAGCTGAGTATAATCGCGGACAATTTGCCGGGAGGATGTATGGTTCAGTGTGTACGACATTTTGTCTTACCGCGTCTGAAAAAGGACGCTGGCCTGCCGTTTTTCTTTCCGTTGATCACCCATTCAGAGCCCCTCAATTGAGGGGCTTTTTTTTTGCCCAGGCGTCAGGAGATAAACATGGCTAACCCGCTCTATCAAAAACACATCATTTCCATAAACGACCTCAGCCGCGATGACCTCAATCTGGTCCTCGCGACGGCGGCGAAATTAAAAGCTAACCCACAGCCGGAGCTGTTAAAGCATAAGGTTATCGCCAGTTGCTTCTTTGAAGCGTCAACCCGCACCCGTTTATCCTTTGAAACCTCCATGCACCGCCTGGGCGCCAGCGTGGTGGGTTTTTCTGACAGCAGCAACACGTCGCTGGGCAAAAAAGGCGAAACCCTGGCCGATACCATTTCCGTCATCAGCACCTATGTCGACGCCATCGTCATGCGTCATCCGCAGGAAGGCGCCGCGCGTCTGGCTACGGAGTTCTCCGGTAACGTTCCGGTACTGAACGCAGGCGACGGCTCCAACCAACATCCCACCCAAACGCTGCTGGACCTGTTTACCATTCAGGAAACTCAGGGTCGCCTGGACAATCTCCACATCGCCATGGTGGGTGACCTGAAATATGGCCGTACCGTCCACTCCCTGACCCAGGCGCTGGCGAAGTTCGAAGGTAACCGTTTCTACTTCATCGCCCCGGACGCACTGGCCATGCCGCAATACATTCTGGATATGTTGAACGAAAAAGGTATCGCCTGGAGCCTGCACGGCACCATCGAAGAAGTGATGGCGGAGGTCGATATCCTCTACATGACCCGCGTACAAAAAGAGCGTCTGGACCCGTCCGAATACGCCAACGTGAAAGCACAGTTTGTCCTGCGCGCCAGCGATTTGAACGGTGCCAGAGCGAACATGAAGGTGCTGCATCCGCTGCCGCGCATCGATGAAATCACCACCGACGTCGATAAGACGCCGCACGCCTGGTATTTCCAGCAGGCTGGCAACGGCATCTTCGCCCGCCAGGCGTTACTGGCATTGGTACTGAATAGCGAACTGGCACTGTAAGGGAGAAAAAGAGATGACACACGATAACAAACTGCAGGTTGAAGCCATCAAACGTGGCACCGTGATTGACCACATTCCCGCACAGGTTGGTTTTAAGCTGCTGACGCTGTTCAAACTGACGGAAACTGACCAACGTATCACCATCGGTCTGAACCTGCCGTCTGGCGAGATGGGCCGTAAGGATCTGATTAAAATCGAAAATACGTTCCTGACCGACGAGCAGGTTAACCAGCTCTCCCTGTACGCCCCGCAGGCAACGGTAAACCGCATTGACGATTACGACGTGGTGGGTAAATCACGTCCGAGCCTGCCTGAGCGTATCGATAACGTGCTGGTTTGCCCGAACAGCAACTGCATCAGTCATGCTGAGCCGGTTTCTTCCAGTTTTGCAGTGAAAAAACGTGCCGATGACATCGCACTCAAATGCAAATACTGTGAAAAAGAGTTTTCGCATTATGTGGTGCTGGCCAACTAATTGGGGTTGGTTATGAGATCCCGGCTCCCGTTACACATAAGCATTCGCAATGCATCGAGGCGGCAAGTCCGATTATCACTGGGAGCATAGTAAACTATGTGACCAGGGTAAGAGGACGTAGCCAACGAAGAGGCAGTGTGAAGGATGACGTGTATAATGGGCGGGAACATTCTACTACCGCTGTAAATTCAGGAGAAATCATGAGCAAGACTATCGCGACGGAAAATGCACCAGCAGCAATCGGCCCATACGTTCAGGGCGTTGACCTGGGTAGCATGGTAATCACTTCCGGTCAGATCCCGGTCGATCCGAAAACCGGTGCCGTAGCGGAAGACGTATCCGCTCAGGCACGTCAGTCGCTGGAAAACGTAAAAGCTATCGTTGAAGCAGCAGGCCTGAAAGTGGGCGACATCGTAAAAACGACCGTTTTCGTTAAAGACCTGAACGATTTCGCCACCGTAAACGCGACCTACGAAGCATTCTTCACCGAGCACAACGCGACCTTCCCGGCGCGTTCTTGCGTAGAAGTTGCCCGTCTGCCGAAAGACGTGAAAATCGAGATTGAAGCGATCGCCGTTCGTCGCTAAGTCTCCTTGTGCCGGATGGCGGCTTCGCCTTATCCGGCCTACGCAAGCGTAGTTTGTAGGCCCGGTAAGCGTGAGCGCCACCGGGCATTTATCACATCACGCCAAACAATTTCGGCAGGAACAGTGAAATCGCCGGAATGTATGTCACGAGCATCAGCACCAGAAATAGCACGAGGTAGAACGGCAGCATCGCCTTTACCACCTGCTCTATTTTCTGCTTACTCACCGCACTGGCCACAAACAGCACCGACCCTACCGGTGGCGTAATAAGGCCGATCCCTAAGTTCACCAGCATGATCATGCCAAAATGGACCGGATCAATGCCGAGCGCGTTGGTCACTGGCAGCAGAACCGGCGTCAAAATCAGGATCAGCGGCGCCATATCCATCAGCGTACCGATCAGCAGCAGCATGATGTTAATGCACATCAGAATGACGTATTTGTTGTCCGAGATGCTGGTGAAGGCTTCAGTGATACGCATCGGCAACTGCATATAGGTCATAACGGCGCCGAACGCAGCGGCAAAGCCTATCAGGATCATGACGATCGTGACCGTTTTCACCGTGCGGAACATCAGCTTTGGCAGCTCAGACCATTTATAGTCACGATAGATAAACATGGTGACAAAGAAGGCCCAAAGGCAGGCAATCGCCGCAGATTCCGTCGCGGTAAAGATACCTGACAGGATGCCGCCCATGATGATCACAACCGTCATCAGGCCCCACAGCGTATCGACGAAAATCTTCAGCGCCTGGCGAAACGGTACGCGTTCCCCTTTTGGATAACCGCGCTTGTGCGCAAAAGCCACGCACATTACCATCAGACTGAAACTTAACAGCAGGCCCGGCAGGATCCCGGCGATGAACAGTGCGGCAATCGACACCGTTCCGCCTGTAGCCAGCGAGTAAATAACCGAGTTATGGCTGGGCGGCGTAAGAATCGCCTGCACCGAACCACTGGCCGTTACCGCCGCGGCAAAGTCGCGCGGATAACCTTTTTTATCCATTTCCGGGATCATTACCGAACCAATGGATGCGGTATCCGCTACAGACGATCCAGAAATAGCGCCAAAAAAGGTTGATGCCACAATGTTTACCAGCGACAGTCCGCCGCGAATAAAGCCAACAAAAATATAGGCAAAGTTCACCAGTCGCCGCGCAATTCCCCCTTCGGCCATAATAGCCCCGGCCAGAATAAAGAACGGGATCGCCAGCAGGGAGAACTTATTCACCCCGCTGGTCAGTTGGATCATCACCGCTTCCAGCGGAATATCAATGTACCAGGCGCCAATGATGGCGCTAATGCCAACCGCATACGCTACCGGTACCCCAATTGCCAGCATAATGCCGAGCGTAAAGACGAGAATAAATGCATCCATCTGCTTTCCTTTCTGAAATGGGGGCGGTAACTAGCTGGTCGATCCCAGCATGACAACGGGACGTTGGTACTGCGGACCACGGAAAATCTTTTCTGCGATAAACAGCAGCGTTATGGCAGAGCCAATCGGCAATGGAAGGTAGTTTTGCCCGGCACTTAAAAGTGGGAATTCGGCCACGGGCTGTTCCCACAGCTCAAGACAGAGATTGGTTCCGTACCAGAGGATAAAAAGGCTTATCGCCACTAACATAACGTCAGCGATTACAGAGCAATAACGGCGGGAAGCATCACCCAGACGGTCAATCACCATACTTACCGCGATATGCGAGCCTGCACGATAGCTCACCGCCGCGCCAATAAAGGTGAATGTCACCATACACAGAATAGCGACGGGTTCAGGCCATGACAGGGCGTTATTCAGAACATAACGCGCGAATATACCAATGGGGATAATGGCGACCATGACTAATAATGCGATACCGGCAATCCACATTGACACCCGATAAAGAAAATCCATTACCGATGAATAGCATTCACCCATAATCATCACCTCGAATTAATCAAAAGATTCAGGCGGAGGGTTGATATCCTCCACCTGATGAATTACTTCACATCCTGAATTCGTTTGATCAAATCCTGGTGGTCTTTACCATAATTATCCCGCACTGACTGCGTGGCTTTATAGAAATAGTCCGTATCAATATCGTGGAACTGAACGCCGTTGGCTTTCATGGTCTCCAGCGATTTTGCATTATAATCCTGCCAAAGTTTTCGTTGCTCTACCTGTGCTTCTTTGGCGAGTTTAATAATGAGGTCCTGGTCTTCTTTTTTCAACTTATCCCATTTGGCTTTCGAGAACAGAAAAAGCTCAGGAATAATAAAGTGTTTGCTCCAGGTATAGTTTTTCACGACCGGCAAATAGTTATGCGCAACAAACGTTGGCGGGTTATTTTCCGTGCCATTAATAACACCGGTCTGCATACCGCTAAATACTTCACTGACGCCCATGACAACAGAATTAGCGCCCATCGCCTTCAGGGTATCCAGCGCTATCGGACTCCCTTGAACACGGATTTTCATACCGTGTAAATCTTCCGGTTTCACCACCGGATTTTTGGTGATCAGGTTGCGCGTTCCGGCATCCATCCAGCCGAGGAACACCAGCCGCGATTTGGTGTTGGCCGTCAGGCGGTCGCCAATCTCCTGACCAATCATGCCGTCGAGAACCTTATGCAGATGGTCTTCATCACGGAAAATATATGGCAGTGTAAACACGTTAATTTCAGGGAGAATAGCGGCGACTGGTGTCATTGAGACACGAATAATATCGATAGCGCCTAATTGTGCCTGCTCAATCATCTGTTTTTCGTCGCCTAACACGCCACCGGGAAAGGTTTTAATCTCCAGACGACCTTCGGTGGCGGCGCTAAGTTTTTCCCCCATATGTTTCACGGCAACAACGTTCGGGTAATCAGCCGGATGCACATCTGCGGCGCGAAAGGTTTGTGCCAGCGTTGCATGACTCGCCAGTAATACAGACGCGCCAATACACAGACTTAACAGGTTTTTTGTCAGTTTCATTTGTCCTTCTCCAGAAGTTCATAATATCCATTAACAGGAATAGCTTGCAGAGCAAATGACTGCCGGAATTAAAAACGGGCAGCGAGAAACTTTCTTAACGACGTTACCTGCGCAGACTAACTGGTGTAACAATTTATTTCGATGACTACGTTCACAAAAAATAGCAGATGCTTAAAATTTTTAGCACACTGTTTCATTTTTGCAATACAGATCGTTTTATTGATAAAAAAACAACGCAAGGAAGGCGATTTGATACTAACAACCCGCGTTAGCATTTCAATAAAAATAAAACACCAATATTTCGGGAGAATATCTTTCGAATGAAAAAGAGAAATGCAGGATGGTATTAACACCATCCTGCAGAAGAGAAGTTGAGGATTACTGCCAGCCGTAGCGGCGGCTATAAAAACCTTTCACAAGCTGGGTTAATGTCATGTAACCCGCCAGAATCGCAATCAGCCACGGGAAGTAGCTCAGCGGCAGCGCCTGCAATTGCAGATAGCTGGCCAGCGGCGAGAACGGTAATGCAATGCCCACCACCATTACCACCAGCGTCATCAGCATCAGCGGCCATGCGGCGCGGCTTTGGATGAACGGCACGCGACGGGTACGGATCATATGCACAATCAGCGTTTGCGACAGCAGGCCCACCACGAACCAGCCAGACTGGAACAATGTCTGATGTTCAGGCGTATTGGCATGGAAGACGAACCACATCAGGCAGAAAGTCAGAATGTCAAAGATAGAGCTGATCGGTCCAAAGAAGATCATAAAGCGGCCCAACTCGGCGGGATTCCAGCGCTGCGGCTTTTTGATCTGCTCTTCATCAACGTTATCAAACGGAATCGCCACCTGGGATACATCGTACAGCAGGTTCTGAATCAGTAAGTGCAACGGCAACATCGGCAGGAACGGTAAGAAGGCGCTCGCCACCAGCACGCTAAACACATTACCGAAGTTAGAACTGGCCGTCATTTTGATGTACTTCAGCATGTTAGAAAAAGTACGGCGTCCTTCGATTACCCCTTCTTCCAGCACCATCAGGCTCTTTTCCAGCAGGATGATATCAGCCGCTTCACGTGCAATATCAACCGCGCCGTCAACGGAGATACCAATGTCCGCCGCGCGCAGCGCCGGAGCGTCGTTAATGCCATCCCCCATAAAGCCGACCACATGACCTTCGCGCTTGAGCAGTGTGACAATACGCTCCTTGTGCATTGGCGTCAGGCGAGCAAACAGCGTGGTGCGCTGGGCAAGCGTTGCCAGCTCGTCGTCACTTAACCCCTCTATGCTACTACCGATAACCACATCGCCCGCATCCAGCCCCACTTCATGGCACACTTTTGCCGCCACCAGCTCGCTATCGCCCGTCAGAATTTTCACCGTAATACCGCTGGCTTTCAGCGCTTTAAGCGCCGGTGCGGTGGTCTCTTTCGGCGGATCGAGGAACGCGATATAGCCTTCGAGGATCAGATCGGATTCATCAATACGCTGGTAATCACCTTCACGCGCTGGCAGGTATTTCGTCGCCACCGCCACCACGCGCAGCCCCTGACGGTTCAGCGTGTCCGTGACGCGTTTCACCCGACGCAGCATGTTGTCATCTAACGGAACAATCTCACCATTGTGGCGCACCTGGGTACACACGCTGAGGATCTCCTGTAGTGCCCCTTTACAGACCAACTGGTGCACATCGGTTTCTTCTGCCACCACCACCGACATGCGGCGACGTTCGAAATCAAACGGGATCTCATCGATTTTTTGCCAGCGGGTAGAGAGCCGACGGGCGGATTCTTCGTCCACGCCTTCCAGCACTGCCGTATCCAGCAGATTCTTCAGCCCGGTCTGGTAGTGGCTGTTCAGCCACGCAGAATGCAGGACGTGTTCGCTGGGCTTTCCAGATATATCAGTATGATTCTCCAGCACTATTTTATCTTGTGTCAGAGTGCCGGTTTTATCGGTGCACAGAATATCCATCGCGCCAAAGTTCTGGATAGCGTCGAGGTGTTTAACGATAACCTTTTGTTTTGACAGCTTCACCGCCCCACGCGCCAGCGTCGAGGTGACGATCATCGGCAGCATTTCTGGAGTCAGCCCCACCGCCACAGACAGCGCAAACAGCGCCGCTTCCCACCAGTCACCTTTGGTATAACCGTTGATGATCAGCACAATCGGCGCCATCACCAGCATAAAGCGGATCAGCAGCATGCTGACGCGGCTGATCCCTTTCTGGAAGGCATTCTGCTCGCTTTCCTGCTCGCTGACGCGGCCCGCCAGTTGCCCGAACCAGGTATTGGCCCCAGTCGCAATCACGATGGCCTGCGCCGTGCCACTCACCACATTGGTGCCCATAAAGCACAGGGTATCGCATTCCAGCGGGTTGCTTTGCTGCGGGTCGCGGCTGGTTGCAACTTTCTCTACCGGCAGCGATTCACCGGTCAGCGAAGCCTGAGCCACAAACAGGTCACGAGCCTGTACCACGCGCAGATCGGCCGGGATCATATCCCCTGCCGCCAGTTTGATAATATCGCCAGGAACCAACTGATCGATCGGCAGTTCAACCCAACCGTTCTCCCCTTTCTCGTTGATAACGCGCAGCACCGTGGCGGTGTTGCTGACCATCGCTTTCAACGCATCCGCCGCTTTGGTGGAACGTGCCTCCTGCACAAAATTCAGCAGCGTCGAGATGGCGACCATCAGCGCGATGACGCCGGCAGCGAACAGATCCTCAGTGGCATAGGAAATCGCACCAAGGATGGTCAGCAGAATATTAAACGGGTTGCGGTAGCAGACCCACAGATGCACCCACCAGGGCGACGGCTTCTGCGCCGGCAACTGGTTTTCGTCATGGATTTCGCGAGCGTTCTCGACTTCTGCGGCGTTCAACCCTTCTGGGTGCGCGCCGAACGTTTTCCACAGCGCTGCTTCGTCCATCAGCGCCATTTTCAGGCAATGTTCGCTCAGCGAGGGTGGGATCGGTGTGCTGGCAACGGTCTGCGCATTGGGTAGCGGATCGCGATGCACCAGACGATGCGGTAGATGGCGGTTTAGCCGGGCAAATAGCTGGCGAGTAATATTTTTGAACATAGGCAGTCCCCCTGCGCCAGTCTTAACAGGCGCAGTAAATCCTTCAGGCGTGGCAAAGCCTTGCCTGATGGCAATCTCAAAATCGTAACAGGGACGTCAGAACGTCACTGTCTTACGCATCCGGTAAGACAGTGAAAGACAGGCTTACCGGAAAGGGTTGTTTCTCCGTCTCGGGAGAGGGGTGGGATCGGGATCCATATAGCCTCCGGTAAGTGAAAGATTTGCGCTGCGGATTATACGCAGAAAACCATAAGGTTTGTGGCAATTATGGCGGTATGATACAGCACGGAAACTAAACCAAATGTATACCAGACTTTGCCCATTGCACTGCGCTTGAGTAAAGTTATTCTCTATTTGGCATAACTTCACACGCAACATGGGAAAACAGGATGCAAAATCGGCTGACCATTAAAGACATCGCCCGCTTAAGCGGTGTGGGAAAATCAACCGTTTCCCGTGTGCTCAACAATGAAAGCGGCGTGAGTGAACGCACCCGCGAGCGCGTTGAAGCGGTGATGAATCAGCACGGTTTTTCCCCTTCTCGCTCCGCACGCGCCATGCGTGGGCAAAGCGACAAGGTAGTGGCGATTATCGTCACGCGTCTGGACTCACTTTCGGAAAATCTCGCCGTGCAGACTATGCTGCCCGCCTTTTATGAGCAGGGTTACGACCCGATCATGATGGAAAGCCAGTTCTCTCCTGAGCTGGTTGAAGAACATCTCGGCATGCTCCGACGCCGCAACATTGACGGCGTGGTGCTGTTTGGTTTTACCGGCATTACTGAATCCATGCTCACCACCTGGCAGGATTCGCTGGTGCTGCTGGCACGCGATGCCAAAGGCTTTGCCTCGGTCTGCTATGACGATGAGGGTGCCATTCGCACCCTGATGCAGCGTTTATATGAACGCGAGCATCGCCATATTAGCTTTCTTGGCGTTCCTCATAGCGACGTGACCACCGGTAAGCGCCGCCATGAAGCTTATCTGGCATTCTGTAAGAAACACAAACTGCATCCGGTTGCCGCGCTGCCGGGTCTGGCCATGAAGCAGGGCTATGAGCAGGCCGCCAGTGTCATCACCCCGGAAACCACCGCACTAGTCTGCGCGACGGACACCCTCGCCCTTGGGGTCAGCAAATACCTGCAGGAGCAGCGAATTGAGAACCTGCAGTTGGCGAGCGTGGGCAGCACGCCGCTGATGAAATTCCTCCATCCGGAAATTATCACCGTCGACCCAGGATACGCCGAAGCCGGGCGACAAGCGGCCTCGCAGCTGATCGAGCAGATCAACGGCCGCAGTGAACCACGACAAATCGTTATTCCTTCCACCCTCTCCTGACCGCTTTCTGAGCGTTAATTTGTGATCTTCGCTGCGTTTCGGGAACGTTCCCATTTTTAAATATTCATCGACGATATACTCTGGCGCCAACAACGCGAGAGTTGCCGGATGGCGACCTAACGCGTCTTATCCGGCCTACGGGGAACACACGTCATCATGAGCAAAATAAAACAAGCAGACATCGACCGGCTGATTGAGCTGGTAGGCGGGCGCGACAATATCGCCACGGTAAGTCACTGCATTACTCGCCTGCGTTTTGTGCTGAATCAGCCTGCGAACGCCAGGCCGAAAGATATCGAACAGTTGCCGATGGTCAAAGGCTGCTTCACCAACGCCGGGCAATTTCAGGTGGTGATTGGCACCGAGGTAGGTGATTACTACAAAGCACTGCTGGCAACTACCGGACAAGCCAGCGCCGACAAAGAGCAGGCGAAAAAAGCGGCGCGGCAGAATATGAAATGGCATGAACAGCTGATTTCTCATTTTGCGGAGATCTTCTTCCCGCTGCTGCCCGCGCTGATTAGCGGCGGCTTGATCTTAGGTTTTCGTAACGTGATCGGTGATCTGCCGATGAGCAATGGCCAGACGCTGGCGCAGATGCATCCTTCGCTGAAAACCCTTTACGACTTCCTGTGGCTGATTGGCGAGGCGATCTTCTTCTATTTGCCGGTCGGAATCTGCTGGTCGGCGGTGAAGAAAATGGGCGGTACGCCGATCCTCGGTATTGTGCTGGGCGTAACCCTGGTTTCACCGCAGTTAATGAACGCTTATTTGCTCGGTCAGCAGGTACCGGAAGTGTGGAACTTCGGCCTGTTCAGCATTGAGAAAGTGGGCTACCAGGCGCAGGTCATTCCGGCATTGTTGGCCGGGCTGGCGCTCGGGTTTATTGAAACACGCATGAAGCGCATCGTGCCGGATTACCTGTATCTGGTGATCGTCCCGGTGTGTTCGCTGATCCTTGCGGTATTCCTTGCGCACGCCTTTATCGGTCCGTTTGGCCGCATGATCGGCGACGGTGTCGCGTTTGCGGTCCGCCATCTGCTGACCGGCAGTTTTGCTCCGATTGGCGCGGCTCTGTTCGGCTTCCTGTACGCCCCACTGGTGATCACCGGTGTGCATCAGACCACGCTGGCTATCGACATGCAGATGATTCAGAGCATGGGCGGCACGCCGGTATGGCCACTGATCGCACTGTCGAATATCGCTCAGGCTTCTGCGGTGGTCGGGATCATTATCTCCAGTCGCAAGCACAACGAACGTGAAATCTCCGTTCCTGCCGCGATCTCTGCTTATCTTGGAGTAACTGAACCAGCAATGTACGGGATCAACCTGAAATACCGCTTCCCGATGCTGTGCGCGATGATCGGCTCCGGTCTCGCCGGACTGCTGTGCGGCCTGAACGGTGTGCTGGCAAACGGGATTGGCGTCGGCGGTTTGCCGGGCATCCTCTCCATCCAGCCGACTTATTGGCAGGTATTTGGCATGGCGATGGTCATTGCGATTGTTATCCCAATGATACTGACCTCATTTGTTTACCAGCGTAAATACCGTCTGGGCACATTACAAATTATCTAACTTTTCTTCGGGGCGCAGTTGCGCCCCAGCGTATTTCCAGGAAACAACCATGAATATTCCCCACTGGTGGCAAAACGGCGTTATCTATCAGGTTTACCCCAAGAGTTTTCAGGACACTACCGGCAGCGGCACCGGCGATTTACGCGGCGTGACGCAGCGTCTCGACTATCTGCAAAAACTGGGCGTTGATGCCATCTGGCTGACGCCGTTCTATATTTCGCCGCAGGTTGATAACGGCTACGACGTCGCGGATTACCTGTCTGTCGATCCGGCCTACGGTACGCTGGAAGATTTTGACGAACTGGTGGCGCAGGCGAAAGCGCGCGGCATCCGTATTATTCTCGATATGGTGTTTAACCACACCTCAACCCAGCACGCCTGGTTTCGTGAAGCGCTGGATAAAGACAGCCCGTATCGTCAGTTTTATCTCTGGCGCGACGGCACGCCAGACAGCCCGCCGAATAACTGGCGTTCCAAATTTGGCGGTAACGCCTGGGGCTGGCACGCCGAAAGCGAGCAGTACTATCTGCACCTCTTTGCTCCGGAGCAGGCCGATCTGAACTGGGAAAATCCGGCGGTACGCGCCGAGCTAAAAAAAGTCTGTGAGTTCTGGGCCGATCGCGGCGTGGACGGATTGCGCCTCGACGTGGTGAATCTTATCTCTAAAGATCAGGACTTCCCGAACGATCCCGACGGCGATGGGCGGCGTTTTTATACCGATGGCCCGCGCGCGCATGCGTTTTTACGCGAGATGAACCGCGACGTCTTCACGCCACGCGGCCTGATGACGGTGGGCGAGATGTCTTCCACCACACTGGAAAACTGCCAGCAGTACGCCGCACTCAATGGCTGCGAACTGTCGATGACCTTTAACTTTCACCACCTGAAAGTGGATTACCCCAACGGTGAGAAGTGGACGTTAGCCAAACCCGATTATGTCGCGCTGAAAACCCTGTTCCGTCACTGGCAGCAGGGCATGCACAATCAGGCCTGGAACGCGCTGTTCTGGTGTAACCACGATCAGCCGCGCATCGTGTCGCGTTTTGGCGATGAAGGTAAATACCGCATTCCGTCGGCCAAAATGCTGGCGATGGTGCTGCACGGCATGCAGGGCACGCCCTATATCTACCAGGGTGAAGAGATCGGCATGACCAATCCGCACTTCAGCCAGATTACCGATTATCGCGATGTGGAAAGCCATAACATGTTTGCCGAACTGAACGGTCAGGGGCGGGATGCCGACGAACTGCTGGCGATCCTCGCCAGTAAATCCCGCGATAACAGCCGCACGCCGATGCAGTGGGATGCCAGCCAACACGCGGGCTTTACCGAGGGCGAGCCATGGATCAATCTGTGTGACAACGCGGCGGAGATCAACGTGGTTGCAGCACTGAACGATACCGACTCGGTGTTCTACACCTATCAGAAACTGATCGCATTGCGCAAAGTGGAGCCAGTTATTACCTGGGGCGACTATCAGGATCTGTTACCGGACAGCCCACATCTGTGGTGTTACCAACGCGAGTGGCAAGGGCAGCGACTGCTGGTCATTGCTAATCTGAGCGATACCTTCCAGAACTGGCAGCCAGTCCAGGCCGATGGAAACTGGCAGGTGCTGATGCACAACTATGCCGAGGTCGCCAGCCAACCTGGGGACATGACACTACGTCCTTTTGAGGCCGTCTGGTGGTTGCAGAAGTAACGCCGCAAAGATACGGATAAGCATCTTTATCCGTATCTTTTATTATTCAATTCAGGAGTGACGTATAGCGATACCTGAAATGTACCATGATAAAATTTACAAGCGCTGGAGAATAAAACAAAAATACCCCTGCCTCTTATTATATAACCCGGCAGGATATTATGAAAAATCTTATTAGAACATGTTCTCTTTCAGCATTACTGATTAGCAGCCAGGGATGGTGTGGAAATACTGCTGTTGATTTACGCTTTGGTCATAACACCAACTCTGACGTTAATGACTCACGTATTAAAGTCATGCACCAGGCCGATAATGGATTTTATTTTTCCGTTGAGGCTGCACAAAATCACAATGACACATTTTTTGGCGATACCGATCGTAACGACCCCGATGATAAAGGTGTCACTGAAGCCGCTCAAGAAATAGAAACACGCTGGCGTTTTGATTTAGGCGATGGTTATGCAATTGCGCCGGGGATGGTTACTGTATTTACCACCAGCAACACGCATTACCGTCCCTTTATTCAGGGATGGAAGTCTTTTGATAATGGACTTAATCTCTCCGCGCGTTATCGCTATAACACCGTAAATGACTCACACAGTGACAGAGAATTAGACGGCAGCGGTTACACTCGCCGTCAATCTCACCAGTTCGATATCTGGTTTGCCTATAATATCGGCAAGTTTGGCATGTCTTATAATCCCCGCTTCCGCTGGCAGGATGGTGTCGACCAGGGAACGGGTGATGATACGTATTGGGAGCATACCGTGGCGTTCAATTATAAACTGGACGATGGCTGGACCCCGTATGTTGAGCTAGTGTCTCTTGATAAAACCTACATCAATGACCACGGAAATCATGAAAATGATTACGCCGTGCGTCTGGGTATCGTTAAGCAACTCTGATGTTTTACGCCGCATCGTGTTGCAACAAATAGCAACCGATGCGGTCAACAACGGTCAACAACTCCAGTTGACCTTCCCGTTGGTACAAGGAAATCGCATCGATATCAATGTCCAGGGGCCAACACAGCGTAGCCAGCGCCGCTAACGACGATTCTCTCCTGGTAATCGCAATTATTTTTAGCCCTTTTCGCAAAGCATTTCTTGCCATCTCAACTAAAGAAGCGGTTTCTCCCGATTTACTGATCAGCACCAGCGTTCCTCGCGAGACCCGGGTAAGCTGATGAATATCATTGAGAATTAAATGGGGTAAACTCGCCAGTGAAAGAAAGCGAGAAAGGTAATTCAAACTGGTCAGCGATGCACCACGTGAATATAAAAATATATGACTTGAATTACTCAGCAGGTTACATAATTGTATAATTAGTTCTGTTTTTTCGTTGCCAACACTATATTTTACCGGTTCGGCAACACGTCTGTCTCGTGAAAATTTATAACGCAGTTCGGTATAACTCTGATACCCCATTTTCTTACACACCCGATTCACCGACGTCGTCGTCGTGAAGGTCTCGGTCGCAATCACTTTAGCGGAAATATCAGAAATTTCATGTGCATGGCACTGTATATATTCGAATATTAATCTTTCACTACCTTGAAAAGAATTCATAAAACAGCACTCTTTAACTAAAGATAGAATAATCATACTCGTATCTTATACCTGACACTGCAATGCGAATCACACTATCAGGATACAGGTATGCCCATACGCAATTAGTATCACCAAACGTTTAATGGTTCTTTTATTTCTCTTTATAATTTCCGCAGTCCTATTTTTAGAGATTTTACAATGACAAAACTAAAAATTGTTGCAGTAACGGCGTGCCCTACAGGTATCGCCCATACATTTATGGCGGCCAACAAAATTGTCACCTGGGCGAAAGAAAATGGCTTTGACGTTAAGGTAGAAACACAAGGAAGCGATGGGGTCAAAAATAAGCTTTCCCGGCAAGATATCGCCAGCGCTGACGCTGTCATACTGGCAACGGACGTTCCTATCCAGGATGCTGAACGATTCGCAAACACGCTACATCTTAAAATTCGTACCCAAGAACTGATTAAGAATACCGAGCGCTATATTCGCCAGGCGCTAGCCTTGAGCAAAGGCTCCACCCAAATAACTGACGAACCCGAAGAGCATCGTTCCGCATGGCAGATATTTATTGGCCATATTATGGCAGCAATCAGCTATATGCTGCCTGTTGTCGTTCTCGGTGGATTACTTATGGCGGTGGCGAAAATAACCGGGCAATTTATTCCCATCGCCGGAACGCCGTTCGAGGTGCTGGATAAACTGGGCTTTATGGTCATCAAGTTTATGTACCCGGTATTTGCCATGTACCTCGCCTTTTCAATTGCCGGGAAACCCGCACTGATACCTGGTCTTATCGGCGGAATTATGTCTGACGAAGTCTACAAGCGCTTTTTTAATCTCGAAGGTTTTATGCCCTCGGGATTCTTTGGCGCAATCGCCATCGGCTTTTTTGTCGGTCATCTGGTGCAATGGCTCAACGATACAATAAAAGTACGTCAGCAAATCACCACCATAAAAACCATGCTGATCGTGCCACTGTGTACCGGTATTACACTGGTTATTGTGATGCAGTATCTGATTAACCCCATTTTTGGCGCGCTGAATCAGGCGATGGTGGCCTTTTTTACTTCCGCCGGAGACTCCGGGCGCAGCTTTTACTCGCTGATGATCGCAGCAGGTACCGCTTTCGACCTCGGCGGGCCAATTAACAAAGCTGCGGGGTCGGTGGCGCTGGGACTTAACGGCGTGAGCGATACCTTCGATTTAACAGCCAGAGAACTGGCTATCGTCATCCCTTCAATCGGCGTCGGCATTGCCGCATTGCTCAATAACCGCTTCGGTCTTCCTGATGTGTTCAATAATGAAGAAAAAACTATCGGTAGTACCTCACTACTGCTGGGATTCATTGGCATTTCCGAAGGCGCGATCCCCTTTATTCTGAAAAACCCGCGTCTGATCCCCGTCTTTATGGTCGGCGCAATGTCTGGCGCATTCATCGCCACAACGTTAGGTGTCAAACAATCCTTACCGCTACCTGCCGTTTGGGGATGGCCGCTCGCCACCAACGTCACCGGCTATCTGGTAAGCGTTTTCGCAGGCTCTCTGGTGTGCGCGTTGGGCGTACTTTTCTTCAGCCCGAAACTGGCAACAAATTCAGGAAAGTAAAATGAGTCATATCCATGTCATCGCCCACACGCACTGGGATCAAGAGTGGTATTTCACGTTGCAGGACAGCAATATCCTGGCATCGCGAAACTTTGCCGATGTTATTGATACATTAGAACGTTACGCCGATTACACCTGTTACCATTTCGACGGACAAACCGCCGTGGTTGAGGATTTTCTGGCCGTCAATCCGCAATACGCTGACCGCCTGAAGCTGCTGGTCAAAAACAAGCGGCTTTACATCGGCCCGTGGTACACCCAGACGGATACGTTCAACGTTCACGGCGAATCGATTATCCGCAACCTGAAGTACGGCATACTTTCCGCGCGTAAACTGGGCCACGCCATGATGGTGGGATATCTGCCCGATACCTTTGGTCATAACAGCCAGCTCCCGACGCTGCTTCGCGGATGCAACCTGGACAACATCGTGTTCTGGCGCGGCATTGATCATGACACGCAGGTTGCACAGAGCCAGTTTATCTGGCGTGCGCCGTCAGGTTCGCAAGTCATTGCCTGCGCAATGCTGTTTGGCTACGGGGCAGCCAAAAATATTCAACCGGACGATGCCCACCTGCAGGAAAAAATCTTTCCAATGGTGAATCTCATCCGCCAACGCGCCGGTCTGCATGACTTACTCCTGCCCTGCGGCGGCGATCAGGTCAATATTGATCCTCTGTTACCCGAGATTCTGCAGACGGTCAGCGAACGCTCCCCTACAGGCGATCGGTTCCAGATATCATCGCTGGAAGCGTTTGTTGATACGCTTCGTCAGCAAGCCGATGGATTTACCTGCTGGCAAGGCGAACTGAAATCCCCGCGCTATACCAGGATCCACAAAACCATCGGCTCCGTTCGTTACGACATTAAAAAGAAAAATTACGATATCGAACAATTTTTGTTGGGCAAGCTGGAACCGACTATTGCGCTGGCCCGCCATCATGATATTCACGTCAACCTCCAGTGGGTTGATCGAATCTGGAAAAACCTGTTACGCAACCATGCCCATGACTCCATAGGCGGGTGTAACAGTGATGCCACCAACCGGGATATTCTGCATCGCCTGGAACAGACGGAACAGCTCAGCCATAGCCTGTGGAATCTGGTGATTAAAGAGCTGGCCATTGCCAGCAGCCAGGAGAACGACCTCTTTGTGGTGAACCCTGGCGCGACGCCCTGGTCCGGGGTTGTCAACGCCACGCTATATACCAGCACACCATCCCTTGAACTCTGCGCTGGCGAGCAGACTCTCTCATTTAGCATTATTGAACAAACAGAGCTTTCCGGTGGACGCGTGATTCAGGTTACGCCGCAGGGAGAAAAAGAGGTTGAGCTTCCGCCTTATTATCGCTCGCAGGTCGCTATCGACACGCAGGAACTGCCCGCACTGGGTTATATCAATATTGCCGTTCGCGAGGGCACGCACACGGTTTCTACGCTGCGCCCTTATGCCGAAAACCATATTGAAAATGACCATTATCGACTCAGCCTTGATGACGGAACACTGACGCTACGGGATAAACGTACCGGCAGAACTCTGTCCGACCTGCTGACCTTCGAAGATTGTGCGGATGCAGGTGACAGTTATGATTTTTCACCGCTGCAAGGTGATATCCCCCAAAAGTTCAATCACTTCACACTTCTCGCCTGCGAAAAGAGCCAGCACGTCGAGCGCTTAACGCTGGGCATCACGCTCAACCTGCCCTATTCATTAAGCCAACGCGCAACACAAGAATGCCCGGTACAGGTTGTTTGCGAACTCCGTCAGGGCGAAGCCCATCTTTTTATTGATGCCCGTTTAGAAAACAACGTTTGCGACCACCGCCTGCGCCTGCTGATCAACAGCGATATTCATACCCAGGAATCAATAGCCTCTCAGCCTTTCGGCATTATTCACCGCCCCATTGCCGACGCCCCTGCGAACTGGCAGCAAAACTATCGTGAAAAACCTGTCGATATCGAAACCAGCGAGGGAATTATCGCCATTGCGGAAAACGACAACGCTCTGGTCATAAACAGCCTGGGCATGAAAGAGTATCAGATCCTGCAAAACACAACATCGCAGGTGGCGCTGACGCTCTTCAAATCGACAGGCGTTCTGGGACGCGACGATCTGGCCTGGCGCCCCGGACGCGCTTCCGGCATCAATAATACCGTCGTTTACACGCCCGAGGCCCAGCTCCACAAGCCCCTGATCTTTAACCTGACCCTGACACTTAGCGAGCGTGCCGACCATCTGACATTACGCCGCCTTGAGGAAAGAGCTTTACGTCAGCCTTTCAGCTGGCAGAACCAGAAATTGAATACGCTGGACAACCGTCTGGAGCGCTTCACGCTCAATTTCACACCGCGTTCACTGCCAGAAACTTTCAGTCTGCTGACGTTGCCTGAGCCGCTCATGCTCTCGGCGCTGCCACACGCCCAGACGATAAATGGAACAATATTACGTATTTTCAATGCCGGTGAGCATCCTGTTGAACTCCCACCATTGCTGCAAGAAATGCCGCAGATTAACTATCTGGAAGAACCCGTTAAGCACTGCCGCGAAATTGCGCCTTTCGCCACATGCGATTTCCTTTTCTCACTGCCGGAGCGTGACGCAAAAGTATGAATATCTCCCCACCTAAAGCATTTATCCGCGACACGCTGACACAGCTCTATCCGCAAGCGGATCATCAGGCAATCGCAGCGAAGATTGAACAGCTTATCCAACGCTGGAAACCCAAAACGCAAACGACGATTCCGTTAGATCAAAGCCGTATCTGGATGATCGCCTATGGTGATAGCATCTGCGCGCAAGGAGAAAATCCCCTATCGATTCTCCACCAGTTTGCAAAACTGTGGTTGAAGGGGACGATCAGTGACATTCACCTGCTGCCGATGTTCCCCTAGACCTCCGATGACGGTTTTAGCGTGGTGGATTACCGACAAGTTGATCCCCATCTTGGGCAGTGGTCAGATATTGCCGCGCTGGCGGGCGATTTCAATTTAATGTTCGATTTTGTGATTAACCATATTTCACAGCAAAGCCGTTGGTTCCAGGGCTATTTGCATGGTGAGCCTCGCTACCAGAACTACTTTATCAACGCCGATCCGGATGAAAATTACAGCCGGATCACACGTCCGCGTACATCTCCTTTATTAACGCCATTCACGCTTAAAACAGGGGAAACGGCGCATATATGGACCACATTCAGCGCCGATCAAATCGATCTTAACTTCCGTGAACCCGAGGTTTTACTGGAAAGTATTGATATTCTTTTGGAATATGCTTCACGCGGTGCCCAGGCAATTCGACTCGATGCCGTCGGTTTCTTGTGGAAAGAGAAAAACAGCCGCTGCATTCATCTGCCGCAAACCCATCAGGTAATCAAACTCTGGCGGGCGATCCTGGAAGAGATCTGGCCTGACTGCCTGCTGATTACCGAAACCAATGTGCCACATCAGGAAAACATCAGCTATCTGGGTGCCGGGGATGAGGCTCATATGGTGTATCAATTCCCGCTACCACCGCTGACACTGCATGCCTGCCTGCGCGGCAACGCACGCTGGCTACGCCAGTGGGCGCAAAGCCTGGAGCAAGAAACCTTTCCTGCCAACACTACATTTTTCAATTTCCTCGCTAGCCATGACGGCATTGGCCTGCGACCTGTCGAAAACATCCTCTCGACGGAAGAAAAAGCGTTCCTGGTCAGTGAAGTAGAACGTAAGCAAGGACGAATTTCCTGGCGCACCAATCCAGACGGCAGCCAGTCGCCGTACGAGATGAACATTAACTTTCTGAGCGCGTTAAGCGAACCGGGAGAAGCTCCCGACACGCAGGTTGCCAGATTTGCCGCCGCTCACGCCATCCTCTTTATGTTGCAGGGCGTTCCTGCAATTTACTACCACAGCCTTCTCGGTAGCGAAAATGATATCGCAGGGTTGAACGCGTCAGGGATCAATCGCCGTATTAACCGTGAAAAACTGGATTTCGCCACCACGCATCAGGCATTAGTCACGCCAGAATCCCGACAAGCGAAGATCTATGCCGCACTAACGACATTACTGCGCATTCGCCAACAACATCCCGCGTTCTCACCGGCAGCAGCTCAGCAAGTCCTTACACTGCCGGATGCGCCATTTGGCGTCAAACGCCACCACCAGACAGAGGAAGAAACTGTCTACGGTATTGTGAATGTCACTGGCGCATCACAAACACTTTTCTTACCCGTGACGGGGACAGATCTCCTGACAGGAACCCCCTTTAATGGCGTTTGCGAACTGGCGGGCTGGCAAACGATCTGGATCCACGTCAAAGCGCAACCGGAGGCATAAAACATGGAATTGTCTACACTGACTCGTCAGACGCTAATTTTTATCGATCCGCCGCAATCGTCTCCCGATGCGATCATCCGGTATATGTCTTCAGCATTGTCTGAATGCGGACTCATTACCAATAAAGACGCTTTTATTGACAGCGTTCTGCGCCGTGAAAATGAAGGACCAACCGCGCTGGGAGAAGAGCTGGCCGTCCCTAACGGAAAATGTGATTCCGTCGTGCAGGCGTCGTTCTGCGTCGCCCTTTTTCCCGAGCCAATACTGTGGCCGGGTCTTGAAGGGCCTGAACCAGTACGGTTAGTGTTCCTGCTGGCGATCCCGCCAAATGAAGCGGGTACAACGCATATGCAACTGCTCACCCAGCTCACCTCGTCGCTGGTTGAGGATGAGATGCGAAACGCCATGCTTAACGCTACGTCTGCCGAAGAAGTACTGGCGCTGCTCTCGACTGGAACGACACCAGCTCAGGAAGTGCCAGAAAACCGCGTGAAGAGCAGTTACCTTGTACCACTCATTCTGGGTCTCGTCGCCTCGGCAGCCTTCATTAATGCAGGTATCCACTGGATGCAGTCGCTGTCGTCATAGTGTGTTCCGGGCAGCAGATGCCTGCCCGGCTTTACCTTCCTGTTTTTGTTGAATAATTAATCAGAATTTTCTGCCCACAATTTACAATCGCTGTACTGCCCGTCATCTGTACGCTCCGATTTTTACTTTGCGCTACATCAAATAAATCGTAAACATCCTTGATGCAAATCACTACATATAGAACTTAAAATGCACGCCGACCCAATATGTTGTATTAATCGACTACAATTGCTACAACTACAGTGCACCGCTTTACGGTGAAATTGTGGATAAAGTGGGTCAGGATTGCGGGAAGTCATTGGCAATAGAGATGAATAAAGCCATGGCCGCTTCCCCAACCTCTGTGGATAACCTGTTCTTATAAATATGGAGTGATCATGACACCGCATGTGATGAAACGAGATGGCTGTAAAGTGCCGTTTAAATCAGAGCGCATCAAAGAAGCCATTCTGCGTGCAGCTAAAGCAGCGGGAGTCGATGACGCAGATTACTGTGCCACCGTCGCAGAAGTCGTTAGTAGCCAGATGAATGAGCGCAGCCAGGTCGATATCAACGAGATCCAGACAGCGGTAGAAAACCAGCTGATGTCTGGTCCGTACAAACAACTCGCCCGTGCGTACATCGAATATCGCCACGACCGTGATATACAGCGTGAAAAGCGTGGCCGTCTGAACCAGGAAATTCGTGGTCTGGTTGAGCAAACCAACTCTGCTCTGCTGAACGAAAACGCCAACAAAGACAGCAAAGTGATCCCGACGCAGCGTGACCTGCTGGCCGGTATCGTCGCCAAACACTATGCGCGTCAGCACCTGCTGCCGCGTGATGTCGTCCAGGCGCACGAGCGTGGTGATATTCACTATCACGATCTCGACTACTCTCCGTTCTTCCCAATGTTTAACTGCATGCTGATCGACCTGAAAGGCATGCTGACGCAGGGCTTTAAGATGGGTAACGCGGAGATTGAGCCGCCAAAATCCATCTCCACCGCGACGGCCGTCACCGCGCAAATTATCGCGCAGGTTGCCAGCCATATTTATGGCGGTACCACCATTAACCGTATTGACGAAGTTCTCGCACCATTCGTGACCGAGAGCTTTAACAAGCATCGCAAAACCGCTGAAGAGTGGCAGATCCTGGATGCCGACGGTTATGCGCATTCCCGTACCGAGAAAGAGTGCTACGACGCATTCCAGTCCCTCGAGTATGAAGTGAATACCCTGCATACCGCTAACGGCCAGACGCCGTTCGTCACCTTCGGTTTTGGCCTGGGAACCAGTTGGGAATCACGTTTGATCCAGCAGTCCATTCTGCGTAACCGCATTGCGGGCCTCGGTAAAAATCGTAAAACCGCCGTGTTCCCGAAACTGGTGTTCGCCATTCGCGACGGCCTGAACCACAAGTTTGGCGATCCGAACTACGACATCAAACAGCTGGCGTTGGAGTGCGCGAGCAAGCGTATGTATCCGGACATCCTGAACTACGATCAGGTGGTTAAAGTGACCGGTTCGTTCAAAACGCCGATGGGCTGTCGCAGCTTCCTCGGCGTGTGGGAAAACGAGAACGGCGAACAGGTTCACGACGGGCGTAACAACCTCGGCGTTATCAGCCTCAACCTGCCGCGTATCGCGCTGGAAGCCCACGGCGATGAAGCCACCTTCTGGAAACTGCTCGACGATCGACTGGTGCTGGCACGTAAAGCGCTGATGACCCGCATTGCGCGTCTGGAAGGCGTGAAAGCTCGCGTGGCCCCAATCCTGTATATGGAAGGTGCCTGCGGCGTGCGTCTGAAAGCGGACGATGACGTGTCAGAAATCTTTAAAAATGGCCGCGCGTCCATCTCGCTGGGTTACATCGGCATTCACGAAACCATTAACGCGCTGTTTGGCGACAAACATCTGTACGACAGTGAGCAGCTTCGCGCCAAAGCTATCGCCATTGTCGAACGCCTGCGTCAGGCAGTCGATCAGTGGAAAGACGAGACCGGCTACGGCTTCAGCCTGTACAGCACGCCGAGTGAAAACCTGTGCGATCGTTTCTGTCGTCTGGATACCGCCGAGTTTGGTGTGGTGCCAGGCGTCACCGACAAAGGTTACTACACCAACAGCTTCCACCTCGACGTGGAGAAAAAGGTTAACCCGTACGACAAGATCGATTTCGAAGCGCCATACCCGCCGCTGGCGAACGGAGGCTTCATTTGCTACGGCGAATACCCGAATATTCAGCACAACCTGAAAGCACTGGAAGACGTCTGGGATTACAGCTATCAGCACGTGCCGTATTACGGGACCAACACGCCAATTGATGAATGCTACGAGTGCGGCTTTACCGGTGAGTTCGAGTGCACCAGCAAAGGCTTTACCTGCCCGAAATGTGGTAACCACGACGCCGCTCGCGTGTCGGTCATCCGCCGCGTCTGCGGTTATTTAGGCAGCCCGGACGCCCGTCCGTTTAACGCCGGTAAGCAGGAAGAAGTGAAGCGCCGCGTTAAGCATTTGGGTAACGGGCAGATAGGTTAATCCGCTGTTACGTTAATGCCCGGTGGCGCTGCGCTTACCGGGCCTACGGACCGCACTCTTATTGTAGGCCGGGTAAGCGCAGCGCCACCCGGCATGGTTACAAGCTATGAACTTTCACCAATATTATCCCGTCGACATCGTTAACGGCCCCGGCACCCGCTGCACGCTGTTTGTGTCCGGGTGCGTGCATGAATGTCCCGGTTGCTATAACAAAAGCACCTGGCGGCTCAATTCCGGCAAGCCATTTACCAAAGAGATGGAAGACAAGATCATTGCCGATCTGAACGATACGCGAATCAAGCGTCAGGGGATCTCGCTCTCCGGTGGCGATCCGCTACATCCGCAAAACGTGCCGGAAATCCTGCAACTAGTGCAGCGCGTTCGCGCTGAGTGCCCCGGCAAAGATATCTGGGTGTGGACCGGCTACAAGCTCGATGAACTCAACGCCGCGCAAATGCAGGTGGTCGATCTCATCAACGTACTGGTCGATGGCAAATACGTGCAGGATCTTAAAGACCCGGCGCTAATCTGGCGCGGCAGCAGCAACCAGGTTGTACATCATTTGCGTTGATCGCTAAAGCCGTTTGTTTGCATCGAGATAAACGGCCGAATGTTCTCGCTTGCCGACCGCGACAACAAACACGGTCACAACCTCATCCCGAACCTGGTACACCAGACGATAGCCGGACGATTTAAGCTTAATTTTATAGCAATCTGGAAGACCGTTTAAACGGGCAGAGTCAATTCTGGGGTTCAACAACACGTCGGCCAACTTCTTCTTAAACTGAGCCTTCACCGTATCACCCAGTTTATGCCACTCTTTTAAGGCTCTCGGGTCGAATTCCAGTTCATAAGTCATCCAGACTAACCTTGATTCCTTTTTGCGGGCTGGCCAGCCTCTCCCGGACTGTCTGAATCAGTGTATCTTCGCTGTCGCTAACGGTGACGGTTTTCACTGGCATGCGCCCCGTTTCCGCGACGTACTGAAACAGTAATCGCACAGCTTCCGTTGGAGTAATGTTCAGTTTTTCCAGCACGGCATAAGCCTCATTTTTGAGTTTGTCATCCAGACGGACGTTCAGCGTGGCCATTATGCCTCCAGTAGAATCGAATGTGTAATGCAGTTTAGCATTACATACGCATTACATCGAATTCTGGATAACGCCTCTCAAAAACGACTGACACACTCCATGGCGACGGTTTTGAACTCGGTGAAATTCCGGCATGCGCAGAGCCGCGTCATGGCGCGTTCACGCAGGAAGGTGACGAAAATATCGTAGATCGCCATCGCTTCTTCGTACTCGCTTTTACTGATGGCGAGCAGGAAGATCACATGCGCCGTTTCATCGCCCCAGGCAATACCCTGCGGGGCGAGGATAGTGTAGACCACCGTTTTCTTGGCCAGCAGACCGAGGGCGTGCGGCAGGGCAATGCTGTCACCCAGCATGGTGCTGACGATGGCCTCACGCTCAACCACTGAATCAAGGAACTCCGCGTCGACAAAACCTTCATCCTGCAACTGACGGCATAAGGTTTTGAACAACGTTTGTTGATCCATTGGCTCGTCAATTACACGAAAATGGGCGGCATCGAAGAATTTGTTCAACATCCACGGGCGGGTTCTGTCCACCAGCACCAGTTTGCCAATTTGCTCGAGTTGATAATCGGTCGGAAACGGCGCAATCATCGCTACGGGCTTATCTTTTTCACCGATCCGCGCGGTAGAGATAACAAAATCTTCGCTAATGCTTTCCCGCTGTTCGTAGTCACGCAGCGTCACGGTATCGACGATCTCTATCTGCGGATACTTACGCGCCAGCACCGCTTCAATCATCCGCGCCATCGCATTTCCGGCATCGCATACCAGCAGAACCTTCGGCTGTCTCTGGTAACCGATGTTGTAACTACGCTCCAGCCCGACGCCAATATGCAGCACGAGGAAGCCGATCTCATTTTCACTGATGGTGTACGGCGTATATTTTCCCCATCCCGAGACGGCGGCCAGCGTCATGTCCCACGCCATGGGGTAGTGCTGTTTAATATTTTCCAGCAGCGGATTGGGGATCATTATCTGGTAACGCACCCGGGTGATCATCGTCTTAATATGCGTCAGCAGGTCAGCATGTAACTGTTTGTCATTCAACAGGTTGTAGTTGTACTGGGTGTTGATAAAACGCAGGATGTAATTGACCAACGCTTCGTCATCATCCGCATTGATAGCACTGGGTGCGATCTCTTGTACCTGGCGGGCAGCAATATGCACCTGTAGCCAGTTTTCTTCGGAAACGGAAAGCGGTTTGTCTGCCAGGCGGTGCAATACCGCCGCGATTTCCCGCGTGGCCAGGCACACCGATTGATCGGCCTCTTCTGCGGCAAAATCCGGGAGTGGATACCCTTCGCTAATCCGCCGTACCGCCACCGCGCAGTACAAGCGTAAAAACAGCTCGCCCTCATCGGTCAGACGAATATGAAAACGAGCGAAAATATCCTGTAAAACGGGCTGTAGCTGCTCGGGGATCCCGGCATTAAGCGCCTCCTGCATCACTAATGGGTGCTGCGGATCCTGCTGTGCCAGCGTCCACAGCAGATCGGTCAAACAGGCGCGAATCGCCATTTCGCTGCCGAACAGTTTCATGCCGTGACGGGGACGCGTTTCCAGCGTCAGATGATAACGTTGCAGATGCTCGCGCACCTCAGCCATATCGTTTTGCAGCGTCGCGCGGCTGATAAACCATTCATCAGCCAAATCTTCCAGCTTTAGCGAGAAAGCCGACGTCAGAAAACGCACCACCAGCCAGTGTATCCGTTCCTGGCTGGTTCGAGGGATGCGTAGCAACGCGTTGGGCTGCTGCGTTTGCAGGGTGTTATAACTTGCCGGGTCGTCAATTTTGAGCTGATAACCGTTACCCCGGCTGAGGACAAACTGTGCGCCGTACTGGGTGAGCAGCGCGTTTAGCGCGGTGATATCCGCCCGTACGGTGCGTGTGGAAACCGACAACCGCTGCGCCAGCTCGTCCTGTGGAAGCGCTTCGTTTTGCAACATGTCAAACAGCTGTGCTAAACGTTGGTTGGGGAATCGCACGTCAGTTTCCTCATCAGTCAGTTAGCCTACGCAGGCCCGGGTCATCGCCATCAGCTGGCGTACGTCATCCGGACGAGTGTTACCACTCACCTTATCAATAATCGAACTATAGATGTGAGGAATGATTTTACTCACTCCGGCATCGAGGGCAATCTGCAGGATTTCAGTGAAATTATCCAGGTCGATACCGCCGGTTGGCTCCAGCCAGAAGTCATGACGGGCGCAGGCCTGCGCTACGGCAATGTACTCTTCACGGCATTTCAGGCCGCCCATCGGGAAGTATTTAATCGAGCTACCGCCCATATCTTTGAGCAGCGCAATCGCGGTTTCTACCGGCACAATACCGTCCGGCGTCTGGCTGCTCAGCGGACCGGTGGAGATTTTCACCCTGCCCGGCATGCCGGTTGGCGAGACCAGACCGTTGACTACTGTATCCTGCTGGTCCAGCAGCGCGCGACTGGTGGCCACGCCGGTAAAGACCTGATTAACATGCTGCGGCTGCACCTGACGGGAAATTTCACTGACCATCGCCGACTGGTTTGGGTCGCCTGCCCCCAATCCCACGGAGAGCGCATTGTCGATAAGCGCTGCGTATTCACGCATATCCGCTACTGCGCTTGCGACATCCGGGTAATTTTTTGACAACACACCAACCAGCACGTGTCCTTCCGCCGCCGCGTAAATATCCCGCGCATTTTCTTTGGAGCCTGCCAGCACGTTCAGGCAGACGCGGTCGCGATAAAAGTTAGGGGTCAGTTTCATACTTCTTTCTCCTGCGAAATCACTTCACCAATTCGACGGGCCACAATCTCCAGCTGCGCACGATCGACGCTGCGCACATCGGCTTCGATAATGCCTTCGTTAGCTTTGTAACCACGGAAGTAAATCGCGTACTCGCCTTGTTTCAGGGCTTCAACCAGTTCGCCCGTGGCGATCCCGGTTACCGCTTCATCAAACTTAATTTCCGTGCGTGCGATGTCGCGCCCTGCGCTATCCCACACCACGCGGGCGCTCACGCCGTTAAGCTGGTTCAACGCATTAATGAACGGCGTCATTTTCTCGACCATCTCCGCGCCACTCTCTTTCTGCGCGTTCAGATACAGTTCGATGGCGCAGGTTAGGCCAAGAATTCCCTCTTTCCCCACCTTCATCGCCCGGCCAATTCCCGCCGTCTGGCGTTTCACCCACTCAACGTACTGGGTTTTACCTATCACCAGACCGCTGGTTGGTCCTTCAATCGCCTTCGCGCCGCTATAAATAACCAGATCTGCGCCAACCCGGTAGTAGCATTGCAAATCTTCTTCCGCCGCCGCGTCCACGATCAGCGGCAGGTTATGCGTACGCGCCACCACCGCAGCCTGCTCCACGCTGAGCATACTTTTCTGGACGCAGTGGTGAGATTTGATATACAGAATGGCCGCCGTACGCGGTGTAATGGCCGCAGCCAGCTGCGCCGCGGAACATTCGTTGGCATAACCAGCCTCCACTAACTTACCGCCGCCAAGCGCCACCATGGTACCCACCGGAGCACCAAAGTTGACGTTGTGGCCTCTGGGCAGCACGATTTCGTTGTTCTCGATGGGCGTGACGTGCAGGTTCTCCAGCAGCCAGTCGCTGTCTTTAACCAATACGCCAGCCACCGACAGGGCGATCCCCGCCGAGGCGCAAGAGACAACGGTTGCCCCTTCCACTTCCAGCAATTTCGCGATGTAGTCGCCGGTTTTATTGACCAGATCTTTCATCTCGAAATAGTGGTTCATCCCCGCCATCGCCGCTTCAACCACTTCTGGTCGCGGCGTGGAAACGCCAAGCGCCGTCATGCGGCCGGAGGTATTAATCACCTGTTTTAAATCGTATTTCTCAAAAATCGAAGGCATGTTCCGCGCTCCCTTGTTCGGTCATATAGCCCTTGCCCGCACGTATTGCGGCAAGCGGCACCAGCAGTTGTTCAGCCTGCAGGCTGTCGTTTTCTGCATCTACCAGCACGGTTGGCTGGCGCTTAAGCGTAAAGAGGGTTAAATCAGCATCCAGACCGACCTGCAGTCGCCCCTTCTGTTTCAGGCGCAGGCCGTCGGCAGCATTGGCGGTAACGCACTCAATAACCTGCGGAAGCGACATCCCAATGGCGAGAAATTTCGACATCACATTCGCCAGAGAATGCACCGGGCCACTGATACGGTTGCGACAGTAAATATCGGAACTGATGGTGTGTGGCAAAATCCCCAGTTCAATAGCGCGTTTTGCCACCGCAAAGCTCAGGCTGGCGGTGCCATGCCCAACATCCAGACGCACGCCGCGTGAAATCGCCCGCGTCACTGACGCCCGCAACTCGCCTTGCGGCGTCAGAATGCGGTTCGGCTTACCGTTGTAGCAGTGGGTAATGATGTCACCCGCGCTCAGGCGCTCGGCGATCTCATCCAGGTCCGGCGGGTTGTTGCCGATGTGCACCATCAGCGGCAGGTCGCCGTTCTCTTTTTGCATCGCTTTGGCGCGATCCAGCGGCGTGATGCCATTTTCACCGACTACGCTGCTACTCATACGTGCCTTCAGACCGACGATAAAATCAGGGTGGCGTTTCACCGCCTCTCGCACCGCATCAGCGTCAATATTGGCCATGTTGGCCAGCTCGTTCTGGGCGATAAGCCCAACGCGGGAGATATTCAGCAACGCATACACCTCGGTGGCAGCTTCCCGGGTCAGGGTGTAAAAATCGTCGATGTCATCCGCCCCGGTACTGCCCGCATCCACCACGGTAGTGACGCCGGTCGCAATACCGACGCTATCCGGCTGGTCGTGGTAAATCGGGGATTTCGGGTAGCAATGAACGTGGGAGTCAATCCAGCCTGCGCTGACGTAGCACTCGCCGCCCAGCTCAATGGTTTTCAGCGCCGGGCCATCAACGTCGCCCAACGCCGCGATCTTGCCGTCTTTGAGCGCAATATCGCTCACCGTATCGTCAACGAGGCGCGCACGGCGCAGGAGTAAATCAAACATCGCTCTCTCCTATGCCGGATGGCAGCGTAACCACCTTATCCGGCCTGCAAATCAACAGTTAGCTAATGGCAATCGGGAAGATGGACCCGAGGATCATTGCCCCAAGGATCGCCCCGCCGGTAATCGGTTTTTGCCACAGATAAAACAGCAGCGCACCCGCCAGAGAACCGATTCCGATAGGAATAGAAGCCGTCATCGCGCTGAGGATAATCAACGGTCCGAGGAAGCGGCCGGAGGCGTTACCGGCCCCCATCATGACGTCCGCACCGTAGGTTGAGTCGCTCTGGTTGATGGTGAACTTACGCGCCAGAATGATGATGTAGCCAATCGCCAGACCAATCACCAGACCGGTGACCAGCGAGGCGGCAAAGTTGGCGACCGGGAAGATAATGCCCGCGCCCAGTAGCAGCGCCGGAACGCCTAACCCAACCCCGGTCTGAATCGCCCCGCCGATATCCAGAATACCCACCAGCGAACCTTCAATGATGCGGGCAAACAGGAAACTTGCGCCAAATGCCGCCACCGCCCCGTAGGAGCCGGTATCCATTCCAGCTTTCAGCATCGCCACAAAAGCCACTTCGTTAAATGCGCCAATACCGTACAGGTAGTACATGTGCGTTCCGGCAAATACGCCGGATGAGAGCAGGCCCACGAAGATCGGGAACGACCAGTCAGCGAACCAAAAACCTTTATTCTGTTCCATGATGACCTCCGTTATTTGCCGCTGAGCGAGTTGTGGATAAGTTCGAGCCAGTTAGGCACGGTCAGATGGAAGGATTCGATCATCTTCATATCGAAACCGCGGAAGAAGCCGCTCAGGACAAACAGCGCGACGATAGCTACCATCATCACTTTCGTGACGTGGTTCCAGCCGCTTTCTTCAACACCTTTGCCTATCAGAATGCCGAGCACCAGCCCCGGAACGGCGTTGCCCATGATCAGCTGCGCCGCGCCGCCAAAAACGGTGGCCCAGAAGCCGGATTTTTTACCGGCGTCGATCGCCGCCAGCCAGAAGATCACCGGCATCACGGTGTTAACCAGCAGGTTAGCCGCTGGCACCAGCACCTTGACGGCGGTAACCTGCAGCGCTTCCGGTACGGATGACGCAGTGAGGTTCAGGAAGGTCACCACGATCATCCCGATAACGCCGCAGGCAATTGCCATGCGCTTAGGATCGTGCAGCGTTTCACCGACGTTGCGATTTTTAATCATCAGCGCGGCGGCACCCCAGTTGGGGATGGTGCGATGGTCGACGTCCTGAGTGAACGCCCCCGCCGCAACGGAGGAAGCCCAGGCGTTAAAGAAGAAGCCCAGACCGAACGAGAAGTGAGAAGCCGGATCCCCTTCGCAGGAATTCAGTTCTCCAAGAGTACGAAACGCGCCCATCCCTTGAGTGGTAGGCGCATGAAACATGCGTGCAGCCCCAGCGCCGACACCAACGCCAACCAACGCGCCGATGATGAGCGATTTTATTAATATTATCAGGAACATAATTATGCCTTTTAATAGAAAATCAGCGTTGCGTAACGAAATCCACCTTGTCGAGATTGATGGCAGTCACGTTGACGGTCACGTCCAGCTCCACGCTGAAAGTGCGTCTTTCCCGGCGCAAAAAGAGGAATAAAAACGCCTCTTTACGCACCGATTCGCGCGCTTGAACAACCTGCACATCCTGTGGCTCAATACGCAGTAAGATATGCGGCGACGCTTTCATCACCGCAGCCTGAACGTGGTTCAGGGCATCGGCAAAGGCGCGAGCTTTGGTCTCGCCCTTACCCGTGACTCTCACCGTGGTGGTGAATTGCTCTTTCATGCTTAAGCGCCGTGTTTCTTTTGCCAGGCCTGCACCAGGCGCTCGCCGAGCTCTTCTTTGTCCATAAAGCCGAATCCCAGTACGTTGCACCCTTCGTTGATGGCGGTTACCCCTTCATCGACCGAACGCATGCCGTATTTCGCCTTGTAGCCGTATTTGGTCTGCGCAGTAATCGCACCCGCACCACCGCTGCCGCAAAACGAGATACCAAAGGTGGCGTTTTCCGCCTTCATCACGTCACCCAGCTTCATATCTGCTGCAACGCCCGGCACCACAACGGCACGGCCACCCGCTTTCTCTACGCCTGCCGCCACTTTCTGGCCTTTACCCAGACGATCGCCAATCACTACGGTAATCTGTTCCATCTTTTTCTCCTTAAAGGTTGTCTTTCGCGACTTCAAAGTGCACCGACAGCAGCCAGGCCTCTTCCTCAGGAAGATTGCCAAACTCGGCGACCACGTCGCGGGCAAGCGCCATTGACTCGGCAGATATTTCATCAAACAAGCTGGCATCGACTTCTGGTAAGGGTTCACCCGTTACCGAGCGGTGCGCCATGGCGCGAACATGCGACGTCAGCATTTGTTCCTGTACGGCGTTGGGAATAATGTTGCGTTCACGCAGCAAGGCATACACCTGCGCCAGCATGCGGTCGGCCAGTTCCACCGATTCCCCCATGTCATTCATTACAGCTCCGTTATTCACTCGTCTTACCCCGTTAATGTCTCTGAGGGTAAATTAGCGACGGAGGTTATAAGTTTGTAGCGAGTTGTTTTCCACTTCGAAGTGGAAAGGTGTGCAGCGATAGTGATCTGTGCCGCAAAAAGGGCTGGAACCACGATTTATCACCGGAAGAATGTGATTGAGATCGCAAGAGTGGGCAGCAAAATGGAAGGAAGTGCGAACAATGAATGGACGATAAAAATGAAAAAATGTGATGGGGATAGCGTTTACTTATGGGCGTGTAGTAGCGGGGGATTTTATCCGGCCTACGGGTATGCAGGCCGGGTAGCGCAGATTAGCGGAACTTCTTGTGGTTTTCGTTGCGCGTGGTTTTCAGCTCTTCCGCAACGGCTTTCGCCTCTTTAACTTTACCTTCGTTCGCCAGCTTCAGCGCGCCGTCAATCTGGCCGATCAGCGTGTCAAAGCCGTGGCGGAAATCTTTCATCTCCGGGCTGTCCGGGGATTTGTTTTCCAGCTTCGGCGGCGTACCTTTTTGCGCGTCCAGCGCGGCTGCACGCATTTTGGTTAACGCGTCTTTCAGTTCAGTCGCATTATCCGTTTTTTCGACAATTTTCAGGTTGTCGTTGAGGATCCCCATGTCATCTTCGAGATCGGCTGCAAACGCAGAAGAACCAAGAACCAGCGTTGAAGCCGCGACGATCGCTAACAGGTGTTTACGCATTGCTCACTTCCTTTTTTATTATTAAAAATTAACGCCTTAACGAGTATTACTGCCCGGCGATTTTCATCTCCGGTAACAATACCGAACCACATTGGATATTACTGCGCGTTTCAATATCGTTCCCCACGGTCACAATATTGCGCCACATCTCTTTTAAGTTACCGGCGATGGTAATTTCGCTCACCGGATACTGAATTTCACCATTTTCGACCCAGAAGCCCGCCGCGCCGCGCGAGTAATCGCCGGTAATGCCGCTTACGCCCTGTCCCATCAGCTCGGTAACCACAAGACCTGTGCCCATCTCTTTGAGCAACTGCTCGAAGCTTAGACCTTGTCCCGGAATTCGCCAGTTGTGGATCCCGCCCGCATGCCCAGTGCTCTTCAGCCCCAGCTTACGTGCGGAATAGTTAGTCAACAGCCATTGAGTCAGCACGCCTTCTTTAATAATGTCACGGCGTTCAGTCCGTACCCCTTCGCTGTCGAACGGTGAAGACGCCAGCCCTTTCAGCAGGTGCGGATGTTCTTCAATAGTCAGCCATTCCGGCAGAATTTGTTTGCCCAGCGAATCCAGCAGGAAGGTGGATTTGCGGTACACCGAACCGCCGGCGATCGCGCCGACCAGGTGTCCGAACAGTCCGGTCGCCACTTCGTTGGCGAAAATCACCGGCGCTTTCATGGTGGACAGCTTACGCGGCGACAAACGAGATAAGGTGCGGCGAGCACAGTCAGCCCCTACCCACTCCGGCGTTTGCAGATCGCCCATCGCCCGGCCAATGGTGTAGGCGTAATCGCGTTCCATATCGCCATTTTCTTCCGCGATTACACAGCTGGAAAGGGAATGACGCGTGGAGCAGTAGCCCTGCAGCATGCCGTGGCTGTTACCAAACACTTTGATGCCATAGTGGCTGTTAAAGCTGCCGCCTTCGGTATTGGTGATACGCTTATCAGCCTGCAGCGCCGCCTGTTCAGCACGAGCAGCCAGTTCGATGGCTTCATCAGGCGAGACTTCCGCCGGGTGGAACAGGTCCAGATCGGGCGCATCAAAGGCCAGCAGTTCTTTATCTGCCACGCCTGCGCACGGATCCGGCGAAGTGTAACGTGCAATGTCCAGCGCAGCCTGCACGGTGCGTGCAATCGCCTGCGGGCTTAAATCGGTGGACGATGCGCTGCCCTTACGGTTCTGGTGATAAACCGTAATCCCCAGTGCACCATCGCTATTGAATTCGACGTTCTCCACTTCACCATAACGGGTGCTGACGCTAATACCCGTGGTCTTGCTCACAGCGACTTCCGCGCCATCCGACTTACCTGACGCTAATTCCAGTGCCGTCGAGACTGCTTCTTCCAGAATCTTACGCTGCGCTTCAACTTGTGAGATTACTTTCATCGCAAATGCCATAATGTAGAGAGAGTTTCTCTGAAGTCTAACAGAGAACCGTTTTTCAGTGCGCATCTTAACTGGTAACATTAGCCTCTTTTTTTAAGGAGCCTGAAATGACAAAGCAGCCCGAAGACTGGCTCGACGACGTTCCCGGTGATGACATCGAAGACGAAGACGATGAAATTATCTGGGTCAGTAAAAGTGAAATTAAACGCGATGCCGAGGAGTTAAAACGCCTGGGTGCGGAACTGGTTGATCTGGGGAAAAACGCGCTGGATAAGATCCCGCTTGATGCGGATTTACGTGCCGCCATTGAGCTGGCCCAGCGTATTAAGATGGAAGGACGTCGCCGCCAGTTGCAGTTGATTGGCAAAATGTTGCGCCAGCGCGATGTTGATCCTATCCGTCAGGCGCTGGACAAGCTGAAAAATCGTCACAACCAGCAGGTCGTTGTCTTCCATAAGCTGGAGCAACTGCGTGACCGTATGGTTGACGGTAGCGATGAAGCCATCGAAGAAGTGATGAATCTGTGGCCTGACGCCGACCGCCAGCAACTGCGTTCGCTGGTGCGTAACGCCAGGAAAGAAAAAGCGGGCAACAAGCCGCCAAAATCTTCCCGCCAGATCTTCCAGTATCTGCGTGAACTGGCGGAAAACGAGGCCTAACCTCTTCGTCTGCCGAAAGTGCCGGATGGCGGTGCAATCACCTTATCCGGCCTACAATCCGTTAACACGTTGTAGGCCCGGTAAGCGTAGCGCCGCCGGGCATTTTTTTACTCTTCCGCTTCTGCCTGAGCTTTCTTCGCCAGGCCATCCAGCAGTTTTTGATGAATACCACCAAATCCGCCGTTGCTCATCACCAGAATGTGATCGCCTGGCTGCGCGGTTTTCACCACCATATCTGCCAGGGCATCCACATCGCCACTCCAGTGTGCCGGCTGAACGCAGGCTTCAGCGACTTCGGCTACCTGCCACGGAATATGCGGAGGTTGCAGCAGGAACACTTCGTCCGCACGGCCTAACGACGGCGCCAGATCGTCTTTGCACAGGCCCATTTTCATGGTGTTCGAGCGAGGCTCCAGCACTGCGATGATGCGCGCCGTACCGCCCACTTTACCGCGCAACGCCGCAAGCGTTGCCAGAATGGCCGTCGGGTGATGGGCAAAATCGTCATACACCGTCACGCCATTGGCTTCACCGCGCAGCTCAAGACGACGACGGGCGTTAATGAATGAACCGAGCGCATTAGCTGCATCTGCAGGCACGACGCCCACATGGCGCGCGGCCGCAATCGCCATCAGACCGTTATGCATATTGTGCTCGCCCACCAGGCCCCACTTCACTTCGCCGACTTTTTCACCGTCCAGCCATACTTCCCACTCAGAAGCATCGGTGGTCAGTTTTTTCGCCTGCCAGTGACCTTGTTCGCCCACCAGCTCTTGTTCGCTCCAGCAGCCCATCGCCATCGTTTGTTTCAGATTGATGTCGTTTTCCGGGTAGATGATGCGTCCCTGGCCCGGCACGATACGCACCAGATGGTGGAACTGTTTCTGGATCGCTTTCAAATCGTCAAAGATGTCCGCGTGATCGAACTCAAGGTTGTTGAGGATCAGCGTACGCGGGCAGTAATGCACGAATTTAGAACGCTTGTCGAAGAACGCGCAGTCGTACTCATCCGCTTCAATCACGAAGAAGTCGCTTTCGCCAAGACGCGCAGAAACCTCGAAGTTACCCGGTACGCCGCCGATCACAAAGCCAGGCTTATAGCCGCAGGCTTCGAGGATCCAGGTCGCCATTCCGGCGGTGGTGGTTTTGCCGTGCGTACCCGCAACCGCCAGTACCCAGCGGTCGCGCAATACAAAGTCATGCAGCCACTGCGGACCAGACATGTACGGAATGTTCTTCTCGAGAACCGCTTCCACACACGGATTACCACGGGTCATGGCATTGCCGATGATCACTAAGTCCGGCTGCGGGTCGAGCTGGCTGGCATCGTAACCCTGAATCAGATCAATGCCTTGCTTCTCAAGTAAGGTACTCATCGGCGGATACACATTGGCGTCCGAACCGGTTACTTCATGACCGAGCGAGCGCGCCAGCATCGCCAGACCGCCCATGAAAGTGCCACAAATTCCCAAAATATGAATGCGCATACGTCACTATCCTTTTTTAATCTGGGGGCCATTTTACGCACATGTCCGGCAAGTGAGAAACGCATTTCAGGATATTCCGCAGTTTGCTGGCGCGATTCACCTAAGCGCAGCAATAGAAATATTTGTTAATATTGTTGCGGTCGCTTTACTCCACATAAATTGCAGGGAAAGTGTTATGAAAACGTTAGGTGAATTTATTGTCGAAAAGCAGCACGAGTTTTCTCATGCTACCGGTGAACTCACTGCTTTGTTGTCGGCAATAAAGCTGGGCGCCAAGATCATCCACCGCGATATCAACAAGGCCGGTCTGGTCGATATCCTGGGTGCCAGCGGTGCTGAGAACGTGCAGGGAGAGGTTCAGCAAAAACTCGATCTGTTCGCGAACGAAAAACTGAAAGCTGCACTGAAGGCGCGCGACATTGTGGCGGGCATTGCCTCGGAAGAAGAAGATGAAATCGTCGTCTTTGAAGGCTGTGAACACGCTAAATACGTTGTGCTAATGGATCCGCTGGATGGCTCATCCAACATCGATGTTAACGTCTCTGTCGGTACAATTTTCTCTATTTACCGCCGCGTAACCCCAGTCGGCACACCGGTCACGGAAGAGGATTTCCTGCAACCGGGCAACAAGCAGGTTGCTGCAGGTTACGTGGTTTATGGTTCTTCCACCATGCTGGTGTACACCACCGGCTGTGGCGTGCACGCCTTCACCTACGATCCTTCTCTGGGCGTATTCTGCCTCAGCCAGGAACGTATGCGCTTCCCGGCGAAAGGCAGCACGTACTCCATTAACGAAGGTAACTACATCAAATTCCCGAACGGCGTGAAGAAGTACATTAAATTCTGCCAGGAAGAAGATAAGTCAACCCAGCGCCCGTACACCTCGCGCTACATTGGCTCTCTGGTTGCTGACTTCCATCGCAATCTGCTGAAAGGCGGGATCTACCTGTACCCAAGCACTGCCAGCCACCCGGAAGGGAAACTGCGTCTGCTGTATGAATGCAACCCAATGGCCCTGCTGGCCGAGCAAGCGGGCGGCAAGGCGAGCGACGGTAAAAATCGTATTCTGGATATCATCCCGGAAAGCCTGCACCAGCGCCGCTCCTTCTTCGTGGGTAACGACCATATGGTTGAAGATGTAGAACGCTTTATCCGCGAGTTCCCGGACGCGTAAGCGCAACATCCGGCCTACAGCACGCTGCAGGCCGGATAAGCGAAGTGCCATCCGGCACAATACGGTGATATTGCCGGATGGCGGCGTAAACGCCTTTATCCGGCCTACGCACGGTTAGGCTGTCTGTAGCTTAAATACGGCCATTGCTTCGATTAGCGCTGAAGACTGTTCTTCCAGCGAGCGGGTAGCCGCTGACGACTGCTGTACCAGCGCCGCATTTTGCTGCGCCGTTTCATCCATCTGAATCACCGCAATATTCACCTGCTCTATGCCGCGACTCTGTTCCTGGGACGCACTGGCAATTTCACGCATCAGTTTGGTCATGCGCATGACTTCATTGGCAATCTCATCCATGGTTTCGCCCGCCTGCTGCGCCAGCTCACTACCTTCCCCTACGTGGGTGTGTGAATCACTGATTAACGTGCGGATCTCTTTGGCCGCCTCGGCGCTGCGGCTGGCCAGATTACGTACTTCACCTGCAACAACCGCAAAGCCCCGCCCCTGCTCACCGGCGCGCGCCGCTTCAACGGAAGCGTTGAGCGCCAGGATATTGGTCTGGAAAGCAATACCGTCGATTACGCTGAGGATGTCGGCGATTCGGCTGGAGCTGCCGGAAATATCGCGCATTTTCTCGATCACATAGCACACCATTTCACTACCGCGATCGGCGGTATCCGACACCGATTTTGCCAGTTGGTGAGCCTGTTCCGCGTTCTGCGCATTCTGTTTCACCGTCGCCGTGAGTTCTTCCATGCTGGCGGCAGTCTGCTCCAATGAAGTGGCTGTCGATTCAGTGCGTTGCGCCAGATGCTGGTTCCCGGCCGTCAGTTCACGACTGCCAATATCAATTTGCGAACTGGCATCGCGTACGCGTTGTACCGAGTCGCCCAGCGCATGGCGCATGTCATCCATTGCCGCGTTCAGGCGGTTGAATTCAGCGCTGGCCGACAGCGTGGTAACCGGTGATAAATCCCCCGTCGCCAGACGTTCCAGTTGCTCAACCATATTATCCAGCGGTTTGAGAAACTTATTTCGCAGCATAAACCAAATAACTGCCAGCAATGCGATAGCAGTCAACATCGCAGCGCTCATAATACCGTGATAAATCAATGAGGTAATGACACGCGTAGAGGCATATAGCCCCATACCACCGGTCAGTAACAGAAGGAAAGTCAGCAAAGACAATAACACCAACAAACTTGATCGAATTGAAAGGGATTTTGGCATCGTTATATTTCCGGTTGTAGGGTTAAAACAGACCTGTACAGAACCTATCGACTACAACCGGAAAAAGTTTAGGTATTTAAATGTTTTGTGCAAAATCAGGATGTTACTTTGGTGTTGCCGCCGTACCCACTCGGGTAACCGGCGAGCTTTGACGATTTTCCCAAAGCACCGTCAGACCGCGTTGTAACGCTATAAAAATAAACAATAAAATGCCAATCGCGATCTTCGTCCACCAGGAACTTAATGTGCCATCAAAATTAATGTAGGTCTGGATCAGCCCTTGGATCGCCACGCCAAATAACGTACCCAACACCGTTCCCACGCCGCCGCTTAGCAGCGTTCCGCCAATCACCACTGAGGCAATCGCATCCAGCTCAACGCCAACGCCCGCCAGCGCATAACCCGCCTGGGTGTAAATGGAAAACACAATGCCGGCAAGCGTCGCCAGCCCGGTAGACAACATATAAATGCGGATCGTTGTGCTGCGAGTAGAAATGCCCATCAGGTTAGCAGAGGTGGCGTTGCCGCCAATGGCGTAAACCTGATTACCAAAGCGCGTACGGTGCGCAAGGAAGATGCCAATCACCACCACGCCCAGCATTAACAACCCCATCGCGCTCAGGCGACCGCCGCCAGGAATTTTCCATGCCAGACTGGAGAGCGTGTCATAAATCGGATGGTTAATTGGGATCGACTCTTCAGAGACCAGATAGCTGACGCCGCGCAGGAAAAACATTCCCGCCAGCGTAATAATGAATGCTGGGATCTTCAGCGCATCAATCAGTAACCCCATAAACGCGCCAAACGCGCAGCCCATCAGCAAAATCAGGGGGAACGCCAGCAGCGGGGAAATACCCCAATAGCCAATGGCCTTCGCCAAAAATACGCCGGTAAACGCGATCACCGAGCCAACGGAAAGGTCGATCCCGCCAGAGAGGATCACGAAGGTCATGCCCACGGCAATAATCCCTAAAAAAGCGTTATCGGTCAGGATATTGCAAATCACCCGGGTGGAAGCAAAAGCTGGAAACTGCGTCAGGCAGTAAAGGTAGCCCAGCACAAACACGCCGAGGGTGATCATCAGCGGTAAATTACGTTTTATCATGACCACGCACTCCTTTTATCAGGCTGATAAAGCGTTGTGATTGCACGACCAGCACACACAACACCACCACGGCTTTGACCACCTGATTCAGTTCCGGCTGGAAGCCCGACAGCAAAATCCCGGTGTTCATGCCCTGAATAATCAACGCGCCTACCACCGACAGCAGCAGGTTAAAGCGCCCGCCCATTAGCGAGCCACCACCGATGACTACCGCCAGGATGGCATCCAGTTCCAGCCATAATCCGGCGTTATTGGCATCTGCCCCACGAATATCCGCCGTGACGATAATGCCAGCGATAGCCGCGCACAGGCCGCTCAGCACATAGGTGAGCATCACGATAATGCGGGTGTTCACCCCAGCGTTTTTTGCCGCACGAATGTTGATACCCACCGCTTCGATAAACATACCCAGCGCCGTTTTCCGCGTCAGCAGCCAGAACACCACCAGCGTGAGCAGTGCAATAATTACCGGCGTAGGGAACAGTAAGAGCGAGCCGCTACCAAACCACGACAGCTCGGGCGAGTTGAAAGTGACGATTTGCCCGGAAGTGATAAGCTGCGCCACTCCACGCCCGGCCACCATCAGGATTAGCGTGGCAACAAACGGTTGGATCTTGAGTATGGCCACCAGAATCCCATTCCACAGCCCAGCCAGAATGCCGGAGCCTAAGGCGGCAAGCAGCACCACCGGTAGACTGTGCCCGGCCACCGTCATCGCCGCAGTAGTGGCGCCAGCAATAGCCATGACGGCCCCCACGGAAAGGTCGATGCCGCCGGTGGCAATCACCAGCGTCATACCAATCGCCAACAGCGCCACGGGAGCGGCGCGGTTGAGAATATCAATCGGGCTACCAAACAGCCGACCATCCTGCAAAATCACCTGGTAGAAGTGCGGGGCGACCAGGCTATCCACCAGCAGCACCAGCAGTAACGCCACCAGTTGTGGCATCCCCTTTGGCCAACGGAACCGCCGTTTAGGCGGATTGGATTGAGGGAGAGATTGAGGCATCACCATAGTCTCCTTAGGCCGCAATGGCGTTCATGATCGCCGGTACGGACAGTTCAGCCAGTGGGATCTCGGCCACTTGTTTGCGATCGCGCATAATAATGACCCGATCGGCATAGCCCACTAACTCTTCCAGTTCGGATGAAATGACCAGCAGCGCCAGACCATCCGCGCACAGCGTTTCGATCAGGCGGATGATCTCGGCATGTGCGCCGACGTCGATCCCACGCGTGGGTTCATCGAGGATCAGGAACTGCGGTTTGGTCAGTAACCAGCGCGAGAGCAATACTTTTTGCTGATTGCCGCCGGAGAGAAACTCGATCGGCTGTTCAGCGTTAGGGGTGCGAATTCCGAGCTGGCGGATAAAACGCTCGGCAATCTCGTTTTGTTCTTTCCGTGGGATAGGCCGCAGCCAGCCGCGCTGCGCCTGCAATGCCAGAATGATGTTTTCCCGCACCGAAGCGGCGGCAATAATGCCATCCGTTTTGCGATCCTCCGGACAGAAACCGATTCCCAGACACGAAGCCTGATGCGGCGATCGCAAGGTCTGCGGTTTGCCTTTGATCAGCGCACTTCCGCTGTCGGCGGGTTTAATACCGAAGATCACCTCTGCCGTTTCCGTTCGCCCGGATCCCAGCAGCCCTGCGAGACCGACGATCTCACCGGGACGCACCTGTAGATCAAACGGCGCGATGGTGCCTTTTTTGCCAAAGTCGCTAAAGGCCGCCACCGGCTTATCGCTAAGCAATGTGCGTCCCGCACGCTGTAGCGCATGGGTATCCAGTTCGCGACCCAGCATCATTTTGACCAGTTCAATTTGCGGTAATTCCCGGGTTTCACGGCAGCCAACGAAGCCGCCGTTACGCAGAACGGTGATGCGATCGCTGACCTGATAAACCTGATCGAGGAAATGAGTGACGAAGATCAGGCTGACGCCCCGATCGCGCAGATGACGCATCAGACCGAACAGCATTTCAACTTCCTGGGTATCGAGGCTGGCGGTCGGCTCATCGAGGATCAGCACTTTCGCGGAGAGATCGATCGCCCGACAGATGGCGACGATTTGTTGCATCGCCACGGAAAAGCGGTTCAGCGGCTCACGCACGTCAAGGGAAAAACCGTATGACGCCATCAGCTCCGTCGCGCGTTTTTCCATCTGCTTGCGCTGAAGCAGGCCAAAACGCCGCGGCTCACGACCAATAAATAAGTTATCGGCAACCGACATATTGGGCAGCAGGTTCACTTCCTGGTACACGGTGCCAATCCCCAGTTGCTGGGCATGGGCGGTGTTTTTGGGGGAGATCGGTTGGCCTTCGAGCCAGATAGTGCCGCGATCTGCATGGTAAACGCCGGTCAGCGCTTTGATGAGCGTCGATTTGCCGGCTCCGTTTTCCCCCAGCAGCGCCATAATTTCACCGCGACGCAAGCTGAAATCCACGTTATCCAACGCTTTGACGCCGGGAAAGAATTTGCTTAATCCTTCGGTGCGGAGGATTTCCTGATGTTGGTCGGTGGTCATGATTCCCCCTGCATCACGCCGGATGGCGCTACGCTTATCCGGCCTACAAAAGAGCGTAATGTAGGCCGGGCAAGCGCAGCCCCCCCGGCATTTTCATGAAGGCTTAGTAGCCCATGTTTTTCTTCTTCTCTAACTCTTCTTTCGCCGTATCCGGCAGATAAAGGATCGACTTGGTAATGGTCAGCTTCTCAGGCATCGTGCCGTCTTTTTTGAATTTCTCCAGCGCGTCGAATGCCGGACCCGCCATATTCGGCGTCAGTTCGACACTGGCGTTGGCTTCACCGTCAATCATCGCTTTGTAGATATCCGGTACGCCGTCGATAGAACCGGTGAGAATATCTTTGCCGGGTTTCAGACCCGCTTCTTTGATCGCCTGGATAGCACCGATCACCATGTCATCGTTGTGGGCGTAAACCATGCAGATGTTCTTGCCGTTGTTTTCTGCTTTGATAAAGCTCTCCATCACTTCTTTCCCTTTACTGCGGGTGAAGTCACCGGACTGAGAGCGGATAATTTTGATGTTTGGCGCACTGGCGATGGCTTCAGCAAAGCCTTTTTTACGATCGATCGCCACGCTGGCCCCGACGGTCCCTTGCAGCTCAACGACGTTACACGGCTTGCCGTCCACTTGTTTAATCAGCCAGTCGCCGATCAATTTGCCTTCCAGCACGTTGTCGGCGGTGACGGTGGTCATATAGAGAGATTTGTCTTTTACATCGATGGAACGATCAAGCAAAAAGACCGGAATGTCGGCATCTTTCGCTTCTTTTAAAACCGGCTCCCAACCTGTTGCCACGACCGGCGCAATAAAGATGGCGTCGACGCCCTGGGCAACAAATGAGCGAACTGCTTTAATCTGGTTTTCCTGCTTTTGTTGACCATCAGCGATTTTCAGCGTAATTCCCCGCTTTTCGGCCTCGCTTTTCGCGACGTTGGTTTCTGCTGCACGCCAGCCGGATTCAGAGCCAACCTGCGAAAATCCTACGGTTAAAGGGGCTGCCATTGCCATAGACGACATGGCTGCCGAAACTGCTGTGACTAAAAGTAAGCGCTTCCACATAAGTGCGTCCTCGTAGGGTGATTATTGTTGGTTAATTAACCGTTGCGAAAAAACTATAGACAATTGAGCATGTAACGGATTGCGTTACATCACACTTCAAAAAAGTAAATAAAACGTTAATCACAACTTTGTAATCGCTTTCATCTCGCTATGAAAAATGCGGCTGAAGATATGGACTTTTCTGTCACGAGAGAGAGGTAAAAAGAAGAAAATGCACGCAGAGAAAGCGAAAACAAGCGGAGACATTCCGCGCGAGTTGGCTATAATACCCGCCACTTGTTTGCCATAGCTTATTTAAAGGAAACAGACATGAGCTTACTCAACGTCCCTGCCGGTAAAGACCTGCCGGAAGATATCTACGTTGTTATCGAGATCCCTGCTAACGCAGATCCGATCAAATACGAAGTTGACAAAGAGAGCGGCGCCCTGTTCGTTGACCGCTTCATGTCCACCGCGATGTTCTATCCGTGCAACTACGGTTACATCAACCACACCCTGTCTCTGGATGGTGACCCGGTAGACGTTCTGGTCCCGACTCCGTACCCGCTGGAGCCAGGTTCAGTGATTCGTTGCCGCCCGGTTGGCGTACTGAAAATGACCGACGAATCCGGTGAAGATGCGAAACTGGTTGCTGTACCGCACACCAAGCTGAGCAAAGAATACGATCACATCAAAGATGTGACCGACCTGCCGGAACTGCTGAAAGCGCAGATCACCCACTTCTTCGAGCACTACAAAGATCTCGAAGCTGGCAAATGGGTAAAAGTTGACGGTTGGGACAACGCTGAAGCCGCTAAAGCTGAAATCGTTGCTTCCTTCGAGCGCGCGAAGAAGTAAGTTTTACTTTTGATGCTTAGCCCCGCATGTCGGGGCTTTTTTGTGCCCTGATACAAGTGCAACAGGTACATAAAACAACGCCACCCGAAGGTGGCGTGTTCACATCAGTACTGGTCTCTGTCTAACCAGTTACCGCTTTCAATCAGCGTTAAGCCATCAACCGGACGTTGGTACACGTACATCCATGCACTTCCGTACGGCGTTTGAATTAACTGGCGTGCGTATTCACCGCCACGGGTACGCAGAGCGTCAAGCTCTGCCAGCGTGGCGTTATCAATACGATAAACTTCCCCGTGTACTGTTCCATTTCCCGGAACCGCGCCTGGATAGTGGCCCAGGCTGTACAACTGGTAGTTATCGATACTGAAATTTCCCAGCAACAGGGCATTGGTCATCCAGTGGCTGTTGCCTTGTTTGGTTCGTAAACTGCCGTAGACAAATATTCGCATTGCTAAAACTCGAACTGATAGAGCAAATCAAGTGCCTGATCTACGCCAGACACTGCTTCCAGATATAGCTTAGGCATCAGACGATAACGTAGCGTGAGTGTCGCTAAGGAGTCAAATATACCCACACCATATTTCACCTGCAGACCTGGCAGTACGTATCCGCTGACAACCACCTGAGATGAGTCGCCCACCCCTTGCGTGTCCAGTGCCAGATTGCTTACGCCAAATGTCTCCCCGATTTTACCCACAACCTGACCACTTTGTGCAACCCCCAGACCAATAAGCATTGAGGTCATCGCTGCGCTATCGCTCTGCTCGCTATCCAGCCCTTGTCCGCGTAGCAGGTAGGAAAGCGCCATTTGCTGCGACATTGCCGGGTCAGAGAAGATCTCCGCCTTCGGTTCATCGGCGGTACCAGTGACGCGAACGCCAGCGATCACGTCGTCTTCGGTGGCATCAGGGTTACGAATCGCTTCGATGTTGAGCAACGGCTGATCCGGCGGACCGGAGAACAACAGCTCGCCCTTACGTACAATCAGATCCTGACCATAGGCATGGAAGCGACCGCTCGGAATATTAATTTGTCCGTTCAGCCCCAGCCCCTGCTTATCCTGCACCACTTTCAGATCGCCCGTCAGACGCGCTTTCAGACCAAAGGCGTCAAGACGCACGTTGTTACCGACGTGGATGTTCAGGTTGCTGTTGATCGGAATGCCGGCGGTCTGCGGTTTCTCGGGCTGCAGATTGTTGTTAAGCATGACCATATCGCTGGAAACCCCAACCGCGCTTTCCGGCAGGTCATGTACCACGATACGCGCCCACGGCACATCCACGTTGCCATCGAGGGTGAACAGGCTTGGCGTGGCTTCAAAGACCACGTCCGGCGAGACATCCAGGCGGACCATTGGCGGTACGGTAATACGTACCCTACTGCCTTTAGCCGCGACGCGCGCCCGCCAGTTGTCTATCTGACTCCAGTCGGCATCGCCGCTCAGGTTAATTTCTCCCTGCTGCGTACGCACCACGCCCGCCAGCGTTGAGCGTGTTCCGGTGAAGTTAACGGCTAACTGGCTTGGCTGCATGTCAAACGGCATAAAGTTACCGTCTATATCAAGACCACTCAGTTGCAGCTGTCCGAGCAACTGCGGGCTTTGCACATCGCCGCCCAGCCGCAGGTTGGCGTTGATCATCCCTGCCGCTTTTTCACCGCGCGAGAAGATGGGGTTCACCATCGCCAGATTGAAGTTGCGAATATTGACGTTACCGCCCAGATTACGGCGCCCTTGCGGGTCTGTTACCTGCACCTGTCCGTCAAACTGTCCGTTGTTGGTCAGACGAATCAGCCAGCCCAGCTCTGCACGGTTATTGTGCAGGTCGGCGGTCAGATTCAACGTTTCAAACGCCACGGGGAGCGGTGCATCATTAACGCTTTGCGTGACCTTCACGTTACGTCCGCTCAGGGTGACCTGCCCCTGTGGCAGCCCCTCTTTGGTGGTGTCCCAACTCACATCGGCTTTACCGGTGAACACGCCGCTGGCCTGGGTTGTCTCCGGCATAAACGGTTTTAGCATCGCCAGGTCGAAGCGGTTTAGATTCACCACCGCGCGCCCTTCCGCGCCCGCATCAATCGTCTGTGGTACGCACAGCTCCGCATTCGGGTTGTTCCAGCAGTGCGGTCCGATACTAATTTTTTGTTCCTGATTACGGTAATCCAGCGCGATAGCCCGGTTGAGCGACCACGGACCGACCGGCGTCTGGAAGCGGGTATTGCTTAACTCTCCTTTCCAGCGCTGTTCTTTGCGATCAAAGCTCCCGGCAAGATCCAGTTGCCCGGAAACCGGTTCCCCCTGAATGCGCAACTGCAGCTCGTGCTGCTTTTCACTGCCTTTGGCGTTGAGCGTCACCAGGCCAATATTCACGTCAGGTTGTACAATCCGCTCTACGCGAACATTAAGATTACCGGCGATTTGCTCGGCCGATTTCACATCCCCTTCAACACGTACCTGAGCAACGGAAAGTTCCTGCCAGCGCAGACCACGGGCGGTAATATCCGCCAGCAGCTGTGGTGCTTCAACCGTACCGCGAACTTTTACCAGCCCTTTCGCCGTACCGCCCAGCCCCGGCAGCGCGTTATCCAGGCTTGGGGCATCAATCGTCGCGTCGAGGTTGAGGTCTTTAACCCCCAGTTCACCTTTTACGTCCGCACTGTTGCGCCCCAGTTCCAGATGCAGGCCCGGGATCGTCCACTGCAGGTAGCTGTTCCCCTTCAGCGAACCGTTCACATTGACCTTGTTCTGCTTCACGTTGCCGGTCAGCTTCAGCTCGGGAACCTCCATCTGCCAGCTTCCGCCGTACAGACTGCCGCGAGTTTTCACCAGGCCATTCAGTTTTGACGGCCAGTCCGGGATCGCTTTTGCGGTGTTGATACCATCCAGCGTTAGCTCCCCGCGCCAGCTGATCGCCTGCTGCCAGTCCACCAGTGCTTTCAGCTCGGTTTTCCCTTCCAGCGCCGCAACGCTGAGTTTGTCGAGATTGATCTGCTGCTCGTTGCCTTTGGCGTCCAGCGTGATGGTAGCCGGTGGAATATCCTGACCTTTCACGGCGGTACGCATCGACAGCGTATAGTCGGTCATCTTACCGGTCAGTTTGAGTTTGATGTCATCGGCCTGGAACTGTTTCTCACCGGTAAACGGCCAGTAAACCTGCTTACTCACCACCTCAATGTTGAGCGGTAATCCGGCTTCAGCCAGACGCGTCTGTGCACGCAGGTCCATATCCACCGGACCAGACAGATTGACGCCGACTTCCAGCTGCTCGCGCAGCGCGCCGCCGACCTTCAGCTTCACCTTTTCGCCTTTTAATGGGTCGATGTTTAGCGTGCTGTTTAACGTAATATCAACCGGCCACGTGTCGGTCAGTTGCGCCGTGCCGCTGGCTTTTACCGTTCCCTGATTCGAGTCGATGTCCAGCGCGTCGAGCTTCATGTTGCCGTCAATGCTGCTCACTTTTAGCAGCATGTTATGGACCGTTAAATCCGTATCTCCGGTCACGCGCAGCTGCTCGCCGCGAAACTCTTCAATATTGAGATTGAGCGGCAGATGGACATCGGTCATTTCCGGCAGCACCGGCTGTGAGAACAGATCTTTTAGCGTTTCGCCGAGCGGCTTTTCATCCGGCTGCGGGTTTTGAATCTTCGGTTCGACAACCTCTTCCTGCGCCACTTCCGCCACTTTGGGCAGAGCAATCAGCAGCCCCTGTAATGACGTTGGCTTCAACGTCAGCGTTTTTTCCTGCCAGTTCAGGCCGGAGGTAAAATCCAGCACCGAAACCGTGGTGTCATCGATTTTGATATTGATGTTGTTAAGCGCCACGCGTGAAAGCGTGATGGGGTAAGGCGTGGAAAGGTTAAGCGGACCGCTCTCTTCTTCCTCAGCCGGCGCGGATGGCGGCATCTTTTTGCTGTCGATCGCCACATTGATGTTTTTCAGTGCCAGATCGTTGACGCACAGACTGCTGTCCCACAGGCAGTTAAGCCCCACAGCCAGATGCACTTCGCCGGCATTCACCGCCACGCCAGGCTGGTCATAACGAATATTTTTCAGTGATAAATCCCGCCAGCCGCCGGTGACCTGACCAATCTCCAGCCCCGGAACCCAACGATTAGCTGCTTTGAAGATCAGATGCAGGCCCGAGGTGGTACCGACGAGGAACGCCACCGTGCCTAACAACAGCAGGATAAAAATCAGCACACCGAGGCTTATCTTCTTCCATAAACTCATAATTCAGGCCCCAGACCGATGTAAAACTGTAAACCATGTTCATCTTTGTCGCCGACCGGGACGGCAAAGTCGAGCTTGATAGGGCCCACTGGTGATTGCCAGCGTACGCCGACCCCGGCACCGGTTTTGAAATCGCTTCGGCGAATATCGCTGACCGCTTCACCGCTATCGACAAACATCGCGCCCCACCATTTACCGGTCACGTTGTACTGGTATTCCAGCGAGCCAGTTGCCAGCTTGGAGGCCCCTTTCAGCTTGCCGTCGCTACCTTCCGGCGAAATAGATTTGTATTTATAGCCGCGAATACTGCGATCGCCCCCGGCGAAGAAACGCAGGTCCGGTGGTACTTTGTCGAAGTCTCCGGTCTCAATCCAGCCGAGGTTGCCGCGCATCACAAAACGATGGCGATCGTACAGCGTACGGATCCAGACGTTTTGCGCCTGGAAAACGGAGAAATCAACATCTGACCCCCAGGCGGTGTTGGAGTAATCAATAGAATAACGCTGAGAGTCGCCCCAGACAGGCATCAAGCCGCCGCGTGAGCGCGTCCGGCTGATCATCACGCCCGGATAGAGCAGCATAGTAGTGTTGGTGACGTTACCCTGGGTAAAGTGGTCGAGGCTCCAGCGCAGGTTAATCGCGCGCTGCCAGCCGCTGGAGAGGTCCCAGTAACGGGAAACCGCAAGCGTTGTAGAGTCCTGCTCGGTGTCATTTAAATCGGTTCGCTTAAAGCCGCCCTGTACCAGGTAATACTGTTCCAGCGGGTTCTTTAACAGCGGCATTTTATAGCTGAAATCAAGCACCTGCTCTGGTGCCGAGATACTGGCGCTGGTCGTAAGGCTGTGGCCGTAGGAGTTCATCCACGGCTTTTTCCACGAGGTCTTCACCCGTGGCCCGACGTCAGTTGAATAGCCGACCCCGGTTTCGATGGTGTTTTCGGTGCGCGGTGAGACCACGCCTTTCAGCGGCAGCACTTTGGTTTTGCGGGCTTTATCAAACTCCGGCGCGACGACCACGGAGTTAAACCATCCGGTCGCCGACAGACGACGGTTCAGTTCGCCCAGATCTTTCGACTCGTACTCTTCACCTTCTTTAAAGGGCACCAGATTTTGCAGATACTCATCGCGAATTTGCGAGCCTTCAAAGGTGACATGCCCAAAGCGATAGCGTTCACCGCTGTTGTAATCGATATCCCAGAACGCCTGGCGGCGCTCAAGCGCTATTCCAAGCTGGCTTTTATTAAATTCACTGTCGAAATAACCTTTGCGCAGCGCCACGCTGGTGAGTGACTTTTTGAAGTTGTCATAGTCCCCCTGATTCAGCACGGTGCCGATTGCCGGGCGCGTTTTCAACAGATCCAGATAATCTTTATCCGTACGCGCGCCACCACGCAAAATCACCTCGGTGCCACCAATCAGCACCGGCTCGCCGGGGGTCACTTTGGCGATCAGCGCCTGGCGGCCTTTCGCCGGCGGTGGACGTAGTTCAAAATCAATGGTCGGCTCAAAGTAGCCCAGCGCTTTTAGCCCTTCGCGGATGGCATCATCAACGCGCGCACGAAAGCGTCGGTCTGGAGTGACTTCATCACTTTGAATCGTGGACAGCTGCGCACGGACGTTTTTCTCCAGCGGTCCTGATAATCCTTCGACCTGTAAGCGAACATTCGCGGCGGCGGCGGAGCCACTTAAGCACAGTAATCCCACCCAACATAACTGACGGATATGTGGCACATTTTCTCCTGAATATCCTTTTTTCCCACCCCTGGAAAAAAATACTATGCCGTTCCTCGGCTTAACAAAAAATCAACAATAAGAGTTGAAAAACAGACGGCAACCCAAATATTTCTTATGTTTAACTCTAGACGTATTCACGCCGTTTATTGTGGGCAAAGACGCGTCTCGTTACAACCTTAACCCAAATGACTGATTTCGGGAGAACGGCCATGAGTTTATTTGATAGAAAGCATCTTGTTACTCAAGCAGATGCGCTACCTGGACGCAACACCCCGATGCCAGTGGCAACGCTGCATGCGGTTAACCAACATTCGATGACCAACGTGCCCGACGGTATGGAGACCGCTTATTTCGCCATGGGATGTTTCTGGGGCGTTGAGCGTTTATTCTGGTCATTACCCGGTGTATACAGCACGGCAGCCGGATACACCGGCGGCTACACCCCAAACCCAACCTATCGGGAAGTGTGTTCTGGCGACACTGGACATGCCGAAGCGGTACGCATCGTCTATGACCCGCATGTTATCAGCTACGAACAACTGCTGCAGGTGTTCTGGGAAAATCACGATCCGGCGCAGGGCATGCGTCAGGGGAACGACCAGGGTACGCAGTATCGCTCCGCCATTTACCCGTTAACGCCGGAACAAACCGCCGCCGCACAGGCCAGCCTTGAGCGTTTTCAGGCAGCAATGACCGCCGCAGGCGACGAGCGCACCATTACCACAGAAATCACTACGGCAACGCCTTTCTACTATGCCGAGGACGATCACCAGCAATATCTGCATAAAAATCCTTATGGATATTGTGGCATTGGCGGGATTGGCGTTTGCCTGCCGCCACAAGGATAATTTTCCCCCTCTGGCGACTTTACAGTACCTTACGCTATACTAGCTTCTGAAATTACCGGTCCACTCCCTTCGGACCGGTTTTCATTGAATATTCCATTGGATTTATACTCTATGGATTTCGAGTTGCAGGCAGGCGGCAAACTCGTGAATCCCCAGGAGCATAGATAACTATGTGACTGGGGTGAATGAGTGCAGCTAACGCACCTGCAGCTTGAAAGACGACGAGTATCAACTTCTCCCTTCCGAGGATCTGACCTGAACGGTCAGATAAGATATGTTAAACAGTATTTTAGTCATTCTCTGCCTGATCGCCGTGAGTGCGTTTTTCTCGATATCTGAGATCTCGCTTGCTGCATCACGCAAAATAAAACTTAAACTGCTTGCCGATGAAGGCAACGTAAACGCACAACGTGTTTTGAAGATGCAGGAAAACCCCGGCATGTTTTTTACCGTCGTGCAAATTGGCCTTAACGCGGTCGCCATTCTCGGCGGTATCGTCGGTGATGCAGCATTCTCCCCGGCGTTTTACAGCCTTTTCTCGAAGTACTTCGCTCCAGAGCTGTCCGAACAGTTAAGCTTTATTCTGTCATTCTCGCTGGTTACTGGCCTGTTCATCCTGTTCGCGGATTTAACCCCGAAACGCATCGGTATGATTGCGCCAGAAGCTGTGGCTTTGCGTATCATCAACCCGATGCGCTTCTGCCTGCTGGTCTTCCGCCCGCTGGTGTGGTTCTTTAACGGTCTGGCAAACAACATTTTCCGTCTGTTTAAGATCCCAATGGTGCGAAAAGACGACATCACCTCAGACGACATTTACGCCGTGGTCGAAGCCGGTGCGCTGGCGGGTGTTCTGCGCAAACAGGAGCATGAGCTGATTGAAAATGTGTTCGAACTGGAATCGCGTACCGTCCCGTCTTCAATGACCTCGCGCGAGAATATTATCTGGTTCGATCTCCATGAAGATGAGCAAAGCCTGAAGAACAAAGTGGCGGAACATCCGCACTCCAAATTCCTGGTGTGTAACGAAGATATCGACCACATCATTGGTTATGTCGATTCAAAGGATCTCCTCAACCGCGTACTGGCGAACCAAAGCATGGCGCTGAACAGCGGCGTACAGATCCGCAATACGCTGATCGTCCCGGACACGCTGACGCTCTCTGAAGCACTGGAAAGCTTCAAAACCGCAGGCGAAGACTTTGCCGTCATCATGAACGAGTATGCGCTGGTGGTGGGAATTATCACGCTTAACGACGTGATGACCACGCTGATGGGTGATTTAGTTGGCCAGGGTCTGGAAGAGCAGATTGTGGCGCGTGATGAGAACTCATGGTTGGTTGATGGCGGTACGCCGATTGATGACGTTATGCGCGTGCTGGATATCGACGAGTTCCCGCAGTCCGGCAACTATGAAACCATCGGCGGCTTTATGATGTTCATGCTGCGTAAAATCCCGAAACGCACCGACTCGGTGAAGTATTCTGGCTACAAATTTGAAGTGGTGGATATCGATAACTACAAGATCGATCAGCTGCTGGTGACGCGTCTGGACAGCAAACCTACAGTTCTGGTACCAAAACTGCCAGATGCAAAAGAAGAGGCAAAGGCGTCGTAACGCCTTACAGAAACATCAACGGCTCCTGTCCAAGAGCCGTTTTTTTAACTACTGCATAGCACTTGATCAAGCCATCTCAGTTTGCAGACGCAAGACCTGACGGTTAACTTCGGACATCACGGAAAAATGCAGCTTGTCCTTCACTTTTGGGATAAGAATCTTACCCTTATCAAATTCAAAAGCGCCTACATCCTTGATATATAACCGTCCACGAAACAGGATCTTCACGTACTTCGCCACCTGCAGCGGGTTGTATCGTTGGAAAATTTTCATTGTTGTCTCCTGCTGAGCATTACGCCTTTGCGGTACCACAATCGGTCCGACAATCCTCAGGCGCAAATTTTAATGCCCTATGACTATAGACTATCTCGTTGATGTTTCCAGCGTGTATAAGTTTATTTACCTTCAGGTTACAATTATTCAGAATTATCTTTTCAACGCTTCGCTGTCTTCAGTATAAGCCTTCATTTTTCGCAGGATTTGTGCGCCCGTCCGCAAACTGGCATCGCGCTTGCGGGAAAAAGCATCAATCGCACATATGATTAAATTCCAGACCCAAGTGGTCGGATCACCTGCAAAATAAAAGAAAGAAGGAAAACCTATGACCTTACGAAAACTGTTGGCGCTGTCGTTTCTGCTGCTGCCGATGATTGCCTCCGCACATAAGTTTGAGACTGACCAACGCGTACCACCGGTGGGGATCGCCGATCGCGGCGAACTGATTCTCGATAACGATAAGTTTAGCTACAAAAGCTGGAATAGCGCGCAGTTGCCTGGGAAAGTGCGAATTGTGCAACACATTGCCGGACGCACCTCCGCCAAAGAGAAAAATGCGACACTGATCGAGGCAATCAAAGCCGCCAACCTGCCGCACGACAAATACCAGACCACCACTATCGTCAACACAGATGACGCCATCCCCGGCTCCGGTATGTTTGTGCGCAGCAGTCTGGAGAGCAATAAGAAGCTCTACCCGTGGTCGCAATTCATTGTCGACAGCAATGGCATTGCGCGTAAAGCCTGGCAACTGGATGAAGAGAGCTCCGCTATCGTCGTACTCGACAAGGACGGACGCGTGCAGTGGGCAAAAGATGGCGCATTAACGCAGGAAGAGGTGCAGCAGGTAATTGCCCTGCTGCACAAATTGCTCAGTAAATAGATACGCGGAAGCCGGGGTTGAGGAACGATTCACGTGGGGTGTAATCCAGAGGTTTCCCCTGCCAGTCGTGAACGTGCGCTCCGGCTGCGGCGGCAACAGCGTGGCCCGCGGCGGTGTCCCATACGTTAGTGGGCCCAAAACGCGGGTACAGCTGTGCGTGCCCTTCCGCCACCAGGCAGAACTTCAACGATGAGCCAATCGACGTGGTCTGGTGCTCGCCCAACTGTTGCAGATACTCTTTTAATTCATTATCGGCATGCGAGCGGCTAATGACCACCAGCGGCGGACGCGCGTCACGAACCTGAATTTGTTTACGTACGCCGCACTCTTCTTTCCACGCTTTACCTTCTGCTGCGCTGTACATCACTTTCATTACCGGCGCGTAAACCACGCCCAGAACCGGCTTTCCTTTCTCGATCAGCGCAATATTGACGGTAAATTCACCGTTACGCTTAATGAACTCTTTGGTCCCGTCCAGCGGGTCCACCAGCCAGTAGCGCTGCCAGTGCTGGCGAACATCCCAGCCAGGAGGCGCCTCTTCAGACAGAACCGGAATATCCGGCGTCAGCGCCAGTAATCCCTCGAGGATCACCTTGTGCGCGGCGATATCCGCCGCCGTGACCGGAGAATCATCCTGCTTGCTGGTAATCTCCATCGGTTTGATTCCATCGTAGACCTGCATAATGGCATCGCCCGCGTTCCGTGCAAGCTGGCATACATGTTCTAGCATTCTCCACCTCGTTTCTGTCAGTGGTGTTAACTCGTTGTTTTACTTATACCCGATCGTCAGGGGATCCGCCAACTGTGATAGCGTCTGCGGTTTTAAACGCTATATTCATGTCATGATTCACAGTTCTGTAAGCAAGAAGATTTATATACATTTTCTTTTGTGGCTTAGATCTTAAAAGGATGCCACTGATGATTAAGTTTAGTGCAACGCTTCTGGCAACGCTGATTGCAGCCAGCGTCAATGCCGCGACCGTCGATCTGCGTATAATGGAAACCACTGATTTGCATAGCAATATGATGGATTTCGATTATTACAAAGATACACCGACTGAAAAATTCGGTCTGGTACGTACGGCAAGTCTTATCAACGCTGCGCGTGGAGAAGTCAAAAACAGCGTGCTGGTTGATAATGGCGATCTGATTCAGGGCAGCCCGCTCGGGGATTACATGGCGGCCAAAGGGCTGAAAGCGGGCGAAACTCACCCGGTATATAAGGCGCTGAATACCCTGGATTACGCGGTGGGTAACCTCGGCAACCATGAATTCAACTACGGCCTTGAGTATCTGCACAACGCGCTGGCAGGGGCGAAGTTCCCTTACGTTAATGCCAATATCATCGACGTTAAGACCAAGAAGCCGCTGTTTACGCCTTATCTGATCAAAGACACTGAGGTTGTCGACAAAGAAGGGAACAAGCAGACGCTGAAGATTGGCTATATCGGTTTTGTGCCGCCGCAGATCATGACCTGGGATAAAGCCAACCTCAGCGGTAAAGTGACGGTGAACGACATCACCGAAACTGCACGCAAATACGTTCCCGAAATGCGAGAAAAAGGTGCCGATGTCGTGGTGGTAGTTGCTCACTCCGGGCTTTCTGCCGACCCGTATCAAACCATGGCGGAAAACTCCGTTTATTACCTCAGTGAAGTCCCAGGCGTGGATGCCATTATGTTTGGCCACGCTCACGCCGTTTTCCCTGGTAAAGACTTTGCCAACATCAAAGGTGCAGATATCGCAAAAGGTACGCTGAATGGGGTTCCGGCGGTGATGCCGGGTATGTGGGGCGATCATCTGGGGGTGGTGGATTTAGTGCTGAATAACGACAGCGGTAAATGGCAGGTCACCCAGGCGAAAGCCGAAGCACGTCCGATTTATGACGCGGCAGCGAAAAAATCACTGGCAGCAGAAGACAAAAAAATCGTTGAGATCCTGAAAGCCGATCACGACGCCACGCGTGAGTTTGTCAGCAAACCGATCGGTAAATCCGCCGACAATATGTACAGCTATCTGGCGCTGGTACAGGATGATCCGACCGTACAGGTGGTGAACAACGCGCAGAAAGCCTATGTGGAACACTTTATTCAGGGCGATCCGGATCTGGCAAAACTACCGGTACTTTCCGCCGCCGCGCCGTTTAAGGTCGGTGGGCGTAAGAACGATCCGGCCAGCTTTGTAGAAGTCGAAAAAGGCCAGTTAACCTTCCGTAACGCCGCTGATTTGTATCTCTATCCCAACACTCTGGTGGTGGTGAAAGCCAGCGGTAAAGAGGTGAAAGAGTGGCTGGAATGTTCCGCCGGGCAGTTCAATCAGATTGATATCCACAGCAGCAAACCACAGTCGTTGATTAACTGGGACGGCTTCCGTACCTATAATTTCGACGTGATTGATGGCGTGAATTATCAGATTGATGTTTCACAACCCGCCCGCTACGACGGGGAATGTCAGACCATTAATCCGAAAGCGGAACGTATTAAAAATCTGACCTTTAACGGCAAACCAATCGATCCGAATGCTACCTTCCTCGTCGCGACCAACAACTACCGCGCCTACGGCGGTAAGTTTGCCGGAACCGGCGACAACCACATCGCGTTTGCTTCTCCGGATGAAAACCGCTCGGTGCTGGCCGCGTGGATTGGTGCACAGACGAAGCGTGCCGGTGAAATTCATCCGGCGGCAGATAACAACTGGCGTCTGGCGCCAATTCACAGCGATACGCCACTGGATATTCGCTTTGAAACATCACCGTCTGATAAAGCCGCGGCGTTTATTAAAGAGAAAGGACAGTATCCGCTGAAAAAAGTCGCGACCGATGACATCGGTTTCGCCATTTACCAGCTGGATTTAAGTAAGTAATTTTCGTGCCGGATGCGACGCACAATAGCGTCTTATCCGGCCTACGAGTCGAAGTAATCAGTAGGCCGGATAAGGAGTTAGCCGCCATCCGGCAATACTTTACGCCGCCCGCTCTTCCCGCTGCGCTAAAACCTGCGGCAAATTCAGTTCTATCCAGTCCGCCAGCGCGGCGACTTTATCGCTCACCTGCTCACCCAACTGCGTCAGGCTGTACTCCACATGCGGCGGTACGACAGGATACGATACCCGGTTGATAAACCCGTCCTGCTCCAGCGCCTGCAGAGATTGCGCCAGCATCTTTTCACTGACCCCGCCCATCTTACGGCGCAAATCGCTGAAACGGTGCGTACCGTCGCGCAGCGCCACCAGAATCAATACACCCCATCGGCTGGTGACGTGTTTTAACACCTCGCGGGAGGGACACTGTTCGGCAAACAAGTTGCCATCGCGTAACTGCTGGGAGAGCGTCGAAGCTGTCATTTTCATACTAACCTTTTTGTACGTACTTACTAAAAGTAAGTTTAGGTGTTAGCGTGATTAAACACAAGACCAATACCAAGGAGTCACCCCATGATCGCGATTACCGGCGCCACCGGCCAACTGGGCCAACACGTTATTGAATCTCTGCTGAAAACCGTTCCTGCCAGCCAGATTGTGGCAATCGTGCGTAATCCCGCTAAAGCGACGGCGCTTAGTCAGCAGGGCATTACCGTTCGTCAGGCGGATTACAGCGATGAAGCCGCCTTTACAACTGCCTTACAGGGTATCGACAAGCTACTGCTGATCTCCTCCAGCGAAGTGGGACAACGTGCCCCGCAGCATCGCAACGTGATTAATGCAGCGAAAGCCGCTCACGTGAAATTTATCGCCTACACCAGCCTGCTGCACGCTGACACCTCCCCGCTGGGGCTGGCTGATGAGCATGTGGCAACCGAGCAGATGCTGGCTGAATCCGGTATCGCCTACGCGCTACTGCGTAACGGTTGGTACACCGAAAACTATCTCGCCAGCGCACCGGCTGCTCTGGAACATGGCGTGTTTATCGGGGCTGCAGATGAAGGCAAAATTGCCTCAGCGACCCGCGCCGACTATGCCGCTGCCGCCGCGCGCGTCATCAGTGAAGACGGTCACGCCGGTAAAACCTATGAGCTGGCGGGCGACGCAGGCTGGACCCTGAGCCAGTTGGCTGCCGAGCTGGCAAAACAGAGTGGTAAAAAAGTGGTGTATCAGAACCTGAGCGAAGCTGATTTTGCCGCCGCGCTAAAAGGTGTAGGTCTGCCTGCCGGACTGGCGGACATGCTGGCTGACTCAGACACTGGCGCCTCCAAAGGCGGTCTGTTCGACGACAGCCATACGCTGAGCAAACTGATTGGTCGCCCGACCACCTCGCTGGCTGACAGCGTCAAAGACATCTTGTAAGTGTTAAAAATTAGTTAATTGTGGTGGCATCCCCGCGCATCCTCTCTGATAATGACAGGATGATGCGTGGGGAGAGAAAACGTGCAAGGTGTACCTGAGCAGTTTATTGATGAGAAAGACAGCGCCCGCTTTCGCCATCTGGCGCAGGTGCCGGGCGTAGAGCTGTATCATGCGCACATCTCACGTTACGCCTTTGAGCCGCACACACATGAAGCATTCGGCATTGGCGCGATAGAAGCCGGAGCCGAACGTTTTCGTTATCGCGGCACGCAGTACGTGGCCCCCGCCCATTCCGTCGTAACCATGAATCCCGATGAGCTGCACACCGGCGAGGCCGAAACCGCCGATGGCTGGCGCTATCGGATGATTTATCTTGAGCCCGATCTTCTGGAAGAGGTCACAGGGATCCGCCACTGGTGGTTTCATGACGTAACGCGTCACGATCCGCTGCGCTCGCACCAGATCTGCTCGCTGATCCACGGCCTGTGGAACACGGAAGATCCGTTGGCGCAAAAAGGACTATTGCTCGATCTGATCGACACGTTCCAGCCGCTGGCCCGCCATGCACCGGTTTTGCCGGAGGGGGCGCATCGCTTTGAACGAGTACGCGAGTATCTGCACGATAATTATATGCATCCGGTCACGCTCGACGAGCTGGCGCGGGTTGCATCGCTGAGTCCCTGGCATTTTCAGCGCCAGTTTAAATCTCATTTCCACGTCACGCCGCACCAGATGTTGATGGCGATCCGCCTGTGGCGAGCCAAAGGTTTTCTCACTTGCGGTATGCCCGCCGCAGAGGTCGCCGCCGCAACCGGCCTCACCGACCAGTCGCATCTCACCCGCGCGTTTACCCATCGCTACGGCATTACGCCAGTGCGATATCAGAAACAAGTCGTCCGGCGTTGATCAGCAATCTCATACAATACGGCAGCATTTTTCCTGCCTACACTCGACGTATTGTTAAGCGATGTGGATATCAAAAATGATTAGCGGTGTGTTGTATGCCCTGCTGGCCGGGCTGATGTGGGGATTAATTTTTGTTGGACCGCTGATCGTACCGGAATACCCGGCGGTATTGCAGTCGATGGGGCGCTATCTGGCGCTGGGGCTGATCGCATTGCCGATTGCCTGGCTGGGACGTGTGCGCCTGCGTCAACTCGGGCGGAAAGACTGGTTAACTGCGCTGACGCTAACAATGATGGGGAATCTGATTTATTACGTTTGCCTGGCAAGCGCTATCCAGCGCACCGGCGCACCGGTCTCCACCATGATTATTGGTACATTGCCGGTGGTGATCCCGGTCTTCGCTAACCTGCTCTACAGCCAGCGTGACGGCAAATTATCATGGTGGCGTTTGTCGCCTGCGCTGGTGTTGATTGGTACAGGCCTGCTGTGCGTGAATATCTCGGAGCTGAATCAGGGACTCCCTGACTTTAGCGGCTGGCGATATGGCTCTGGCATCGCACTGGCGCTGATTTCGGTGGTGTGTTGGGCGTGGTATGCGCTGCGTAATGCCCGCTGGCTGCGCGAGAATCCGGATAAGCACCCGATGATGTGGGCGACGGCCCAGGCACTGGTGACGCTGCCTGTTTCTCTGCTCGGCTATATTGCCGCCTGCCTGTGGCTGAACGGGCAAACGCCGGACTTTGCTCTGCCCTTCGGTCCGCGTCCAGCCGTGTTTATCGGCCTGATGATAGCCATTGCGGTATTGTGTTCTTGGGTTGGCGCACTGTGCTGGAACGTCGCCAGCCAGAAGCTGCCGACGGTGATCCTCGGCCCGTTGATTGTCTTCGAAACGCTGGCTGGTTTGCTGTACACCTTTATACTGCGCCAGGAATTTCCGCCGCTGCTGACGGTAAGCGGTATTACGCTGCTGATGGTTGGGGTAGTGATAGCCGTCAGAGCCAAGCCGCAGAAACCGAGCGTCGTCGTGGTACCACAATCATAATGTGCCGGATGGTGCTCCGCTTATCCGGCCTACTGGATAATATCTTGTAGGCCGGAGCAGACGTTAAACTTTAAACACCGCCACCGTCTGGTTCAACCGTGCGGCCTGCTCTTCGAGCGCGGCTGCGGCGGAAGCGGATTCCTCCACCAGCGAGGCGTTTTGCTGCGTGACGCGATCCATCTCAGCCACCGCCTGACCGACCTGATCGATACCCCGACTCTGTTCATCAGAGGCCGACGCAATTTCTCCCATAATATCGGTAACCTGGGTGACGGCACTGACAATTTCCGCCATCGTCTCACCCGCCTCATGCACCAGCGCCGTACCGGCATTGACCCGATTCCCTGAGTCATCAATCAACGCCTTAATTTCTTTTGCCGCCTGAGCGCTACGCTGCGCCAGCGTGCGCACCTCGCCTGCGACTACAGCAAAGCCACGCCCCTGTTCGCCCGCTCGCGCCGCTTCTACCGCCGCGTTCAGCGCCAGGATGTTGGTCTGGAAAGCAATACCGTCGATAACAGTAGTAATTTGCGCAATTTTGCTGGAACTGGTGGCGATTTCATCCATCGTACGCACCACGCCATCAACCACGGTTCCGCCTTTCTGCGCCGTCTGCGAAGCATTTTTTGCCAGGCTGGTCGCCTGACGCGCGTTATCTGCGTTCTGTCTCACGGTTGCAGTAAGTTGTTCCATGCTGGCTGCGGTCTCCTCCAGAGAGGCGGCCTGCTGTTCGGTACGTGAAGAGAGATCGTTACTGCCAGCGGCAATTTCACCCGCGCCGGTATAGATGGTGTCAGCCCCGTCACGCACCACGCTGACCGTGTTCGCCAGCGCCTGCTGCATGTCGCGGACGTTGCCTGCCAGCAGCGCCATTTCATTACTGCCATCGGCGTTGATGCGGTGAGTCAAATCACCTGCGGCAATATGGCGAATATGTCCCATCACCTCGTGGAGCGGCTTGAGCAGCACTCGCTGCATCGCCAGCCAACTGGCGATAATTACGGTGACGACAATCAGCATCACCGCGGACAGTAGCCAGATTATCTTCTGGTAGTCACTCTCATTGTCCTGTACCCCGGCAGTGGCCAGCGCCGTTTGCGCGCTACGCCATTCCCGATAAACTTCCTGCATGGCCGTTTGCTTTTGCTCGGCGTTCTGCTTGAACATCTCTTCCAGCTTTCCTTCAGCCAGCAGCGCGTTCATTTTTGCCAGCGTCGCAGAATAGATGCCGTACTGTTCTTCCAGTCGATCGGCCAGATGCTCATCCAACCCCGGCGTTTCCGGTAGAGCGTAGTATTTATCGTAATGCTCTTTCGATTCGGCCAACAGGCGATTTGCTGTGTTCACCAGCTCCTTCAACTGACCGCCGTTAATCTCGCTGGCCATCGTTCCCTGTAAACGCAGCATGCCCCGGTTGAGCGTGACGCGAGCCTGGTTCAGGCTAATCCACGCATCGGTAAACTCGGCCACATTCTGGCTGGAAAGTTGAGACACGTTAAAGTTCTGCTTATCGTTATTGAGCGCGCCAATAAAGACGCCCGCAGAGATGAGCTGCATTGCGCCCAGGGCGAGTAACACGGTGATAAGTAAGGTTATCACTTTGATTCGTTTGAACATCTGTAGCCTTTTTATTATGCAGGTATTGTCTGAGGTCTAACTATCGGCAGCGGCGTGCGCTTATTTAATCCTGTCGAGCCGCTTTTTTCGCCGCCCCTCACCTTTCCAATAAGATTCAGCACCTTAACGAAATAAGAAATTTTCGTGACGTTCATCACAAAACACCCCACCCCGAAAGGGTTATATCCTTCGCCATAAGTTGTATTTAAAATACATCTTATATTATTGAGAATGAGGTAACGGCAATGTCTTATCGCGATCAACCTTTAGGTGAACTGGCGCTCTCTATTCCTCGCGCTTCGGCCCTGTTTCGTAAATACGATATGGATTACTGCTGCGGCGGTAAGCAAACGCTGGCACGCGCTGCCGCGCGTAAAGAGCTGGATTTAGACGTTATTGAGGCACAGCTCGCGCAGCTGGCTGAACAGCCGCTGGAGAAAGACTGGCGTACCGTGGCTCTGGCTGAAATCATCGACCATATCATCGTGCGTTATCACGACAGACACCGCGAACAGCTGCCGGAGCTGATCCTGCAGGCCACAAAAGTTGAACGCGTTCACGCAGACAAACCGAACGTACCGCGCGGTCTGGCGAAAAACCTGACCATGCTGCATGAAGAGCTGTCCAGCCACATGATGAAAGAAGAGCAGATCCTGTTCCCGATGATCAAACAGGGCATGGGTAGTCAGGCGATGGGGCCAATCAGCGTGATGGAAAGCGAACATGACGATGCGGGTGAACTGGTGGAAGTGATCAAACACATCACCCACAACGTGACGCCGCCGCCAGAAGCCTGCACCACCTGGAAAGCCATGTATAACGGCATTAACGAAATGATCGATGACCTGATGGAACACATCAGCCTGGAAAACAATGTGTTGTTCCCGCGTGCCCTCGCAGGTGAATAAAAAAGGCGCCCGAGAGCGCCTTCCTGAAGTCCGAATTCGGCCACTGCTTATGTGGCCTTTTTTGTGTCCGATATGACAACGCTTAACGCATACCCGCCATACGTTTCTTACCGATAAACAACCAGCCCAGACCCAACGCGATGAACCACAGCGGCGTCACCATCAACGCCTGACGGGTATCATCTTCCAGCGTCAGCAGTACCAGTACGAAGACGAAGAACGCCATACATACCCAGCACATCAGCTTGCCTAACGGCATCTTGTAGATTGATTTTTCATGCAGGTGAGGACGTTGCTTGCGGTACACCAGGTACGAGCAAAGAATGATGGTCCAGACGAACATGAACAGAATCGCCGACACGGTGGTGATCATGGTGAACGCGCCAATCACGCTCGGGTTCACGTACAGCATCACCACGCCGCCCAACAGACAGATACAGGAGAAGGTTAAACCCTTCGCCGGAACTGCGCGTTTAGACAGCTTGGCAAATGCTTTAGGCGCAACGCCTTCCTGCGCCAGGCCGAACAGCATACGGCTGGTAGAGAACACGCCGCTGTTTGCGGAAGAGGCAGCTGAAGTCAGAACCACAAAGTTGATCAGGCTCGCCGCAGCAGGCAGACCAACCAGCACAAACAGTTCAACGAATGGGCTCTTGGTTGGTACTACCGAGCTCCACGGCGTTACGGACATAATCACGATCAGCGCGAACACGTAGAACATGATAATACGGATTGGAATCGAGTTAATGGCGCGCGGCAGAGATTTCTCAGGATCCTTGGTTTCCGCGGCGGTCGTTCCCACCAGCTCAATACCCACAAACGCGAATACCGCTATCTGGAAGCCGGCAAAGAAGCCGCTCAGACCTTTCGGGAACCAGCCACCGTCATTCCACAGATGCGTGAACGATGCCTGAACGCCGGTTGGCGACTGGAAGTGCGTCAGCACCATCACCAGACCGACGACAATCAGGCCGATGATGGCGACGATTTTGATCATCGCAAACCAGAACTCCATCTCACCGAACATTTTTACGGTGGCGAGGTTGAGGCTCAGCAGCAGCACAATCACCGCCAGCGAGGCGACCCAATCTGACAGTTCGGGGAACCAGAATTGCGCATACGCGGTAATCGCGACAACGTCTGCCATCCCAGTAACGACCCAGCAGAACCAGTAGGTCCAGCCGGTAAAATACCCGGCCCATGGCCCGAGCAGGTCGGAGGCGAAATCACTAAACGATTTGTACTCCAGATTCGAGAGCAGCAATTCACCCATTGCCCGCATCACGAAAAACAGCATAAAACCGATGATCATATATACAAAGATGATCGACGGTCCGGCGAGACTGATGGTTTTACCGGAGCCCATAAACAGGCCAGTACCGATAGCACCACCAATAGCAATAAGTTGAATATGACGGTTTGTGAGATTGCGCCGTAGCGACTGTTCAGACGACGCCTCTTCAGCGGTGTCGACTTTTACCTGATCTACCATGTTTTTTTCTTCCTGTACCTGTCTGTGTTGTTCAGGCTCTACGGCCTTTAGTGTGTCTATGATACGACGATCCTGTTATCAGGACTCATCGATATTAGGTAAGAATTGGCGGGATGAACACTAAGATTTAGATATAATGTTAATTTAATGTTTAAAGTGAGTGTCATATCACTCTGATAGCGCGAATCAGCTCACAAAAATACACGCTGATGCGGCATTTGCAAGATAAAATATCGACAACGACGTAACTATAGCTTTTCACGCTATTTATTTGTTCCCCCCGACCTCGGGGGGAACAGAAGTCACTGCTTACAGGATCTCAAGCAGCTCAACGTCGAACACCAGCGTGCTGAACGGAGGAATGGACGCGCCAGCACCACGCTCGCCGTAAGCCAGTTCCTGAGGAATAGTCAGTTCCCATTTCGAACCTACCGGCATCAGGGTCAGTGCTTCAATCCAACCAGGGATTACGCCGTTAACCGGGAATTCAGCCGGTTCGCCACGTGCGACAGAGCTGTCAAACACGGTACCGTCGATCAGTTTACCGGTATAATGCACGCGAACGCGGTCAGTACGCGCCGGAATAGCCCCTTCGCCCTGAGTCAGAACACGGAACTGCAAACCGGATTCAGTGCTGTTCACACCCTCTTTCTCACGGTTTTCTTCCAGATATTTGACGCCATCAGCCGCCATAGCCTGGAAGCGTTCGCGACGTACTGCATCAGCGCGTTCATGGATTTCACGCAGCGCGCGATGCACAACATCAACCGGCACTGCCGGGTGCTTACCTTCCAGCGCGTCAGCGATACCCGCTACCAGCGCTTCAGGCAACAGTCCTTCCAGTCCGGATTCGCTCAGCTGTTGTCCTACCTGCAAACCAATGCCATAGCTTGCTTGCGCTTCGATAGTGTCAAAATTCGGGTTAGCCATCATATTTCCTTTCATCGGATGTAAAGTAGCGGGCAGCATATCAGCCATGCCGCATCCGGTAAAACTTTGTCTCGGGAACAGATGACAAATCGCGAGGAAACATAAACAATAGGAATATCCCGCGTTGACGTCACGAAAGCGGGTAATATGACGAACATCATAGCGTTAGCCATCTATACTCTATGATCGAGGAACGAGACGCGGAGCAGGAGGAAAGCCATGCCCGGGCGCTTTGAATTAAAACCAACCCTGGCGAAAATCTGGCATGCACCGGACAATTTTCGCATTATGGATCCGCTACCGCCTATGCACCGCCGCGGCATTATTATTGCTGCTATCGTGCTGGTGATAGGTTTCCTGCTTCCTTCCAGTGACACCAGCGATGCCCCTGTGGTGACGCGTACTGCCCAGCTGGATTTACAGTCACAGTCGCAGCCACCAACCGAGGCTCAGCTACAGGCACAGTTAGTCGCCCCGCAAAACGATCCCGGCCAGGTCGCTCCGGTTGCTCCAGAGCCAATCCAGGAAGGAGAACCTGATGCGCAGCCGCAGGCTCAGCAATCTCAGCCGCAGACGCAACCTTTCCAACAGGATAGCGGAATTGAGCAACAGTGGCGCTCTTATCGCGTAGACTCGGGCAAAACGCTGGCCCAGGTCTTCCGTGACCATAACCTCCCGCCAACCGATGTGTATGCAATGGCGCAGGTTGAAGGCGTGGGAAAACCGCTAAGCAACCTGAAAGACGGTCAGATGGTGCAGATCAGGCAGAATGCCAATGGCGTGGTGACGGGATTAACCATTGATACCGGGAATGGCCAGCAGGTTCTGTTCACCCGCCAGCCTAACGGCAGTTTTATTCGCGCCCGTTAAGCGGCGCCATCAGGCATCAAGGTGAAGCGTCAGCGCTTCACCTTATTCACCCACCAGATCCCCGAACAGACCAGCACCAGCGCCAGTGCGTATTTCCATTCGAGAATGTTTTCGCCGAGGAATATCGCCGACAGCACCGCCCCCGAAACCGGGATCAGGAAGTTAAACGGCGCAATCATCCCCACACGATTATGCTTGAGCAGAATACTCCACAAGGCAAAGGCGACCGAAGAGAGTAACGTCAGGTAGCCCAGAATTGCTACCGAAGACGCACCGTGTACGGTCAGCGTGCCGCCAAAAGCGTAGCCACCGATAACCAACGCCAGACCGCCACCGCCCAACTGGTACCCTGTCATTACCGTCGGGTCCACCGTCTGAGAAATACGTTTTCCATATAGCGTGGCAGCAGAAAGAATAAAGGCCGCCATCACTACTGAGCCGTCTCCTAACAGGCTGAAACTAAAATCCATTCCGCTGCTAAAGTTCACTACCATCACCCCAGCAAAGCCGAGGATACAGCCCAGCGCTTTGTTGTAGCTCAGTTTGTCATTATGGTAGATAAAATGGGCCAGTAGCACGCTGAAGAAGGTCCCGGTCGCATTCATAATGGACCCTTTCACCCCCGTCGTGAACGCCAGGCCGATATAGAAGAAGATGTATTGCAGCGAGGTTTGTGTCAGCCCCAACAGCGTGAGTTGGCCATACTGACGCGGGCTTAACCGGCCAATCGGTTTTCGCTGTGCCAGCGCCAACAGTAGCAGCAATATTCCCGCAAACAGAAAGCGATATCCGGCAAAGACAATCTTTGAGGGAATGTCATCCGTGGCAATCTGGAAGATCTCATATCCGCTTTTGATCGCCGGATAGGCGCTCCCCCACAGCAGGCAGCAGAACGCCGCGCTCAGATAGACAACATTTTTACGCGCAAACAGAGGTTGGTGCGTTGGTTCCATTCCATCACCACTTTGAAATAATGTTTTATTTTTGTGATTATCCCGAAAAGGATAAAGAATAGCCAGAGAGAAAAGCGGGGGAACAGAAAAGCAAAACGCCGGCACAGGGCCGGCGCTTTTACGCGGTCATCAGAATAAAAACTTATTCTGCAACTACGTTTACAGTCAGCTTAGCAAACACTTCGCTGTGAACCTGGAAGCTCACTTCGTGCTCACCAGTGGTACGCAGAACGCCGTTCGGCAGACGAACTTCGCTCTTAGCTACTTCAACGCCAGCTGCAGTTACAGCGTCAGCGATGTCGCGAGTACCGATGGAACCGAACAGTTTACCTTCGTCGCCAGCTTTAGACGCGATGGTTACGGTTTCCAGTGCGTTGATTTTCTCAGCACGAGCTTCAGCAGCGGACAGAACGTCAGCCAGTTTAGCTTCCAGCTCAGCGCGACGCGCTTCGAAAAATTCAACGTTTTTCTTGGTAGCAGGAACAGCTTTACCCTGTGGTACCAGGAAGTTACGAGCATAGCCCGCTTTAACGTTAACCTGATCACCCAGGCTACCCAGGTTTGCTACTTTATCAAGCAGAATAACTTGCATTACCTTATCCTCTCAAAGTCGTATTAATGGACCGTGACCGATTACTGATGACGATCAGTGTACGGCAGCAGGGACAGGTAGCGAGCGCGTTTGATAGCGCGAGCCAGCTGACGCTGGTATTTTGCACGGGTACCGGTGATACGGCTTGGGACAATCTTACCGCTTTCGGTGATGTAGTTTTTCAGCGTAGCGATATCTTTATAGTCGATCTCTTGAACGCCTTCCGCGGTGAAACGGCAGAACTTGCGACGACGGAAATAACGTGCCATATGGCTAGTCTCCAGAATCTATCAATTCAATCTGCTCGGCATGCAGAACCATTTTGCTCAGGCCGTTCTTTGCCTTGTGGCAAGAGATGAACCCCTGAACGGTCACTGCGCTACCGACCGTTATACTGTGAGTAATGGCCTGGTTTTCGTGTCCGCTAATAATAACGGGCATTTGGCACCACGCCTGCCGGTGAAACCCGGCTTCCTCCTGCACAGAACGATGCTCAAGCACGAACTGGCAATGAGGAATTCCTGATGGACTGACCTTTCGAAGGGGAGCCCTGCACACGGTGCCGGACAACGCCAGACGGTTGGTCATCAGAAATTACTCTTCAGAATCCCCAGCTTCAGCATCATCTGCGGTTTCGTTAGCGAAATCATCGCGACGCTCACGGCGCTCGTCTTTCGCTTTAACCATCGGAGATGCTTCGGTAACAGCGTGTTTAGTACGCATAACCATGCTGCGGATAACGGCATCGTTGAAGCGGAAGGTAGTTTCCAGCTCATCGATCACTTCCTGCGGCGCTTCAACGTTCATCAGAACGTAGTGAGCTTTGTGCAGTTTGTTGATCGGGTAAGCCAGCTGACGGCGGCCCCAGTCTTCCAGACGGTGGATCGTGCCTTCTGCACCAGTGATGGCAGCAGTGTAGCGTTCGATCATACCCGGAACCTGTTCGCTCTGGTCAGGATGGACCATAAAAACGATTTCGTAATGACGCATCGAATTGCTCCTTACGGATTATTCAGCCTCCTGTCTGGGTCAGCCGAGGCCCATGGAGGCAAGGAACGTGTTAAAGGTCGGCTGAAAAATGACGCGTCATAATACTGGGGTCAGCAGTTAAACTCAAGGTGCTTGTACGATTATTTATCATGTCGCCATTAATACATATCCAGCAGCATTTTGACGCTGATACAAATAGAGACGATGACAATCATGGGTCGGATGACTTTCTTGCCGCGCGTCAGTACGACTGTCGCACCCAGACGTGCGCCAAGGGATTGCCCGACAAACATCACCAGCCCCAGCGACCAGATCATTTTACCGCCGAAAATGAAGAACAGAATCGAGGCAATGTTCGACGCCAGGTTGATAAAATTCGAGTGGATTTGCGCTTTATCGATACTGTACCCCCACAGCAGGATATAGCAGAGCGTATAAAAGGAGCCGGCCCCGGCACCGAGAAAACCATCATAAAACCCAATACCTCCCCCGCAGATCAACGAGAAGAGAAACAGGGATACCTGCTGCTTCCTTTTCGGTTCGCTAAGATTAGGCGCAGAAATAAAGTAGATAGCGACCGCGATAATCAGGATCGGCAGCAGTTTCTTCAACACGTCCGGTTCAATAAACTGGATAAGCGTTGTGCCCATCGCAGAACCGATAAAGGCAGATAAAAAGACATATTTGTGCTCCTGCACATTAATATGTCCCCGGCGTAAAAAGTAAATTCCGGAGGTTAGCGAGCTACCCAGTGCCTGAATTTTATTGGTTGCCAGCGCATTAGCCGGGGGTAAACCAGAAATTAAGAGAGCGCCAATAGAGAGAAAACCACCGCCGCCCGACACCACGTTAATAAAGCCAGCCACCAGCGCGACCATAAACATAATCACGAAATAGCTGAAATCCATGAATGAAGTATCCATAAGTTTTTGCCTAATTATCATAAAGTTATATTAATTATCTGGCTCACTATAAACGGCGTACTCACCCGATTAAATTGACTATTTGGTAAGAGCTTATGCGCGTAAGGCAGGTATTTTTAACCGTAGCGGAAGGCATCAGCTGATTGTTAATTAAAGAAAAGATGGCTTTGCGGTAATTTTTTGAACAACTGCATCAGAAATGGTCGCTATCGACTGCGCCGGCAGCGGTTAAAATTAAATCAGAAGTTATCCACTCACAGGAGAGAGCTAACCAGAGACCGCAGTCGAGGAGGTACATATGCGAGCCCGTGTTTTGACCCTTCTGGCTGTACTTTTGCTCAGTGCAAATGCAACGGCAGCCATCAAAATTGACAATCATCAGGCCAGGAATATGGATGATGTGCAGAGCTTAGGCGTTATTTACATAAATCATAACTTCGCCACTGAAAGTGAAGCCACTCAGGCCCTGAATGAAGAAACCGATGCGCAAGGCGCAACCTACTATCACGTGATCCTCACCAGGGAACCCGGTAGTAACGGAAATATGCACGCCAGTGCAGATATTTATCGCTAGCACCAGAAACAACCAACGAGAACATTGCCACAGTTTGACTTGCCCCCTTCACTGGGGGCTTTTTTTTGCAAAACAATCCCGAAGCCAGACCGATCTCATCCCCATGAAGAGTTGGCTCCGGAACGTTTTTTCTTACTTCTGGCCGTAATAGGCATTTGGGCCGTGCTTACGCATGAAGTGCTTATTCATCAGGTAACTGTCGATGGGGCTGAGCGCCGGATTAATGCCACGCGCAATCCATGCCATTTTTGCCACCTCTTCCATCACCACAGCGTTATGTACCGCGTCGTGAGCATCTTTGCCCCAGGCAAACGGGCCATGTTGGTACACCACTACGCCAGGCGTATGTAAAGGTTCCACCTCCCCGAGCGTTTCAATAATCACCCTACCGGTATTAAGTTCATACTCCTCCTGAACTTCAGCTTCAGTTAAAGCCCGGGTACAGGGAATATCGCCAAAGAAGTAGTCAGCATGCGTCGTGCCGAGCGCAGGAATTGCCAGACCTGCCTGCGCCCATGCCGTTGCGTGGGTTGAGTGGGTATGCACCACGCCGCCGAGAGAGGAATAACGGCGATACAGCGCCAGATGGGTGGCGGTATCGGAAGAAGGACGATAGCGTCCCTCCACCACATTACCGTGCAGATCCACAACCACCATGTCATCCACTGTCATTGTTTGGTAGTCGACGCCGCTGGGCTTGATCACCACCAGCCCGCGTTCGCGGTCGATGGCGCTGACGTTACCCCAGGTAAACGTCACCAGCCCGTAGCGCGGCAGATCCATGTTGGCCTCAAAAACCTGCTGTTTACGTTTTTGCATTACACTGCCTCCACCAGGCCCGCGTTGGCCATACGCGCTTTCACCCAGTCGCGCGCCTTCGCCACTTCACGTGCCGGGTCGTCCGACGTTTCGCTCCACATCTCAATCAGGTATGGCCCGCAATACCCACTCTGTTTGAGCGTCGCAAAACAACGTTCGAAATCGACAACCCCTTCACCAAACGGCACATTTTTGAATACGCCGGGTTTGGTATCTTTCACGTGTACGGCAACTATATGGCCCATTCCCGCCTGCAGCTCCATCTGCACGTCGTTATCCCACGCCGATAAATTGCCAATATCGGGATACAGCTGGAACCACGGATTGTTGAGATAGTGGGCGTATCCCAGTGCCTTACTGATCGAATTCATCAGTGGATAATCCATGATTTCCATCGCCAGCGTCACCTGTGCACGGCTCGCCATCTCTACGCTCTCTTTCAGCCCATCGCGGAACCGACGACGCGTTTCGTTATTGGCCTGCTGGTAATAAACGTCGTAACCCGCCATTTGAATAACGCGAATACCGATATCCTGCGCAAACTGAATGGCTTTACGCATGATCTCCAGCCCCTGTTCGCGTACCGCATCATCTTCACTACCAAGCGGAAAACGACGATGAGCGCTCAGGCACATGGACGGTACCCGTATCCCGGTGTCGGCGATAGCGGCCACCAGCGCCAGTCGCTGCTCGCGGTTCCAGTCAAGACGCGCCAGGCGAGCGTCGGTTTCATCAACCGACATTTCGACAAAGTCAAAGCCCAGTTCCTTCGCTAGTTGCAAGCGTTCCAGCCAGCACTCCCCGCCGGGGAGTGCTTTTTCATAAATACCGAGCGGGACCTGTTTCGACAACATAGTCGCTCCTTATCCCCACAGTTGGGCGATAGAACGTTTGAACTGACGGGCCGCTTCCACCGGAGAGGCGGCATCGCGAATACTGCGGCCGGCAATAAAGACGTGAATCGGAATTCCCTGGAACAGCGGCAGATCTTCCAGCGCCAGACCGCCGGTGACGGTGACTTTAAAGCCCATCTCGGACAGACGCTTGATCGCGCTGATATCCGCTTCTCCCCACGTCACGCCCGCCGCCTGCGCATCACGACTGCGGTGATATACAACTTGCCCAATCCCTGCGTCACGCCACTCTTGCGCCTGCTCCCAGGTCCAGTAACCAGTCAGTTCAATCTGTACATCACCGTTAAATTCTTTCGCCACCTCCAGCGCACCCTTGGTGGTGTTGATATCGGCACAACAGATGACGGTGACCCAGTCAGCGTTGGCTTCGAAACACATGCGGGAGAGGATTTTCCCCGCATCGGCAATTTTGGCGTCCGCCAGTACAATTTTATGTGGGTAAAGCGCTTTCAGATCGCGAACGGCGCGCACGCCCTCTGCCACGCAAAGAATAGTGCCCACCTCAATGATATCGACCTCTTCGGCAATCAGACGCGTCGTTTCATACGCGGAAGACATTGATTGGTTATCCAGCGCAACCTGCAACATAGGTAATGACATTTTGGTATCCTTTTAAACAGCCGCCGCAGTGGCGTTATCAATTAAATCCAACACTTCCTGCGCGGTGCGGCAGGCGCGTAAACGGTCGAAATTGGCTTCGTCATCAAAGAGATTCACGATCTGCATGATGCCCACTTCCTGATGTGTGTTGGCATCAACTGCCGCCATCGTTATCAGAATATCGACCGGGTCGTTATCTTCGTGGTTAAACACCAGCGGCGTTTTCAGCGTCACCAGCGCAAAACCGGTTTTCTTGACCCCTTCCTCCGGACGGCCGTGCGGCATCGCCAGGCCTGGCGCAATCACAAAGTACGGGCCAAACTGCTCAACGCCATCAAGGATGGCCTGGTAGTAGCGTGGTTCAACCACATCAGCCTTAACCAGCAGATCCACGCCAAGCTTTACCGCTTCCTGCCAGGTACTGGCCTCGGCTTGCAAAAGGATGGAACTATTGTCTGCCAGCGAGTCACGTAATTTCATATGCCGCCCCTTACTTCACGTCCTGCGGAAAATGCGCTTTGATCACTTCCAGCAGTTTTGGTCCAAAATCGGCAGGAGACAGCATGTTGCGTACGCCAACGACATATTTATTGCCAGAAACGGTAATCTCACCGGCGATATGCGTAGAGGCGATGATAATATCCGCTCCGCTCAGTTCACTTTTGTATTCACCCACGGCGCAGCTGTTTACCGTATGGTCAATATTTGACTGGGTTAAAAACTGGTCCACCTTCATTTTCATGATCATGGAACTGCCCTGCCCATTGCCACACACAGCCAGAATACGTACGGTCATAATCGGAACTCCTTATTAAGCAGAGTGTTCTGCCAGTTGTTTTTCTGCGTCTTCCTCAGCACGCAACGTGCGTCCTGCGAAAAACATATAAGCCAGTGCAATCAGAATAATGACGGCCATAAACACGATGCCGATGGAGGCAAAGCCTTGCATCATCGGCGGTGCCAGAATTGACCAGTCCGCCATGCCCATCCAGGCGCTCATACCGGTGAGCTTCACCGCCCAGACGCAGCCGAAGATTTCGATCATCCCCATCACCAGGCAAATCTTGAGCGCTGCGCGCCAGCCGCCAAAGTGGTTAGCAAATACGCCGATAGTGGCGTTCGAGAAGAACATCGGGATAAAACCTGGGATAATCAGAATGGAAGAGCCGCAGGCCACAAGGATGCCCACCGCAATCAGTTGGCCGATGGTCCCCCACATAAAGCCCCAGACCACCGCGTTAGGAGCAAAGCTATAAATCGCCGCGCAGTCGATGGCCAGTACCGCGCCCGGGATCAGGCGTTGAGAGATACCGTTGAACGCTTCTGAAAGTTCAGCAACGAACATACGTACGCCCTGGGTGATGATGAAGATAGCGACAGCAAACGAAAAACCGGTTTGCAGGATATACACCGTCCAGTGGGTTTTACCCGCCATCGCCTGAACCACATCAATGCCGAAAGAGAGCAGGATCGCCCCGAAGAAGATGGTCATCACAATCGCGGTAGAAACGATGTTGTCATGGAAGATATTCAGCCAGCCTGGCAGCTTGAGATCTTCTACGCTCTCCTCTTTCTTACCCAGATACGGCGCGACTTTGTAAGCAATCCAGGAGGCGAACTGCTGCTGGTGACCGATGGAAAAACCACAGCCGTCGGTCACTTCCTGGGTCGGCTTGTACATCATATTGGAGGTAATGCCCCAGTAGAGCGACACCAGCACCGCGGTACAGATGATGGTGGTCCACATGGAATAGCCAAAGATGTAGAAAGAGACGGCGATCAGGCCCGCCTGCTGGAACATGATGTGCCCGGTCAGCATGATGGTACGAATACCGGTAATCCGCCGTAGCAGCACGTAACAAATGTTTAGCGCCAGCGCCAACAGTACCGCGTACCCTACCCAGCTATAGGCATCCCCCATACGTTCGATGGTTGCCATCATGGAGGCATAGGTATCGGAAATCGCACCGTTGATACCGTAAACCTCGGACATCTTCGCCACTACCGGTTTAAACGTGCTGGTCAGAATGCCCGACCCTGCCTGCAATAACATAAAACCGATAATCGTTTTGATCGTGCCTTTGATAATAACGCTGACACTTTTACGCAACAGGATGTAGCCGAGGCAGGTCACAATACCCAACAGCAACGGTGCATTGGTCATGACCTGATTAAAAAAGACGGTAAAGATGTTGTAGAGGATCTCCATAACGATCTCCAGTAGACGAAGTTGCTGAACATTCATTACAGATGCCCAGGATGTTGTGCCCTCACTCTAATTTTCAAAAGTAATCACAACAAGATTGAATTTGATTAAATGTGATGCAGTACGCAAATAATTCTCTTACTTGCAGAGTGGATTTACTCCTAATTCATTCGCTTCAAAATAAAACCAATCAAAACAATAAAATACAAAAATACATTTCATATAAACCATCTTGTCACGTTGTAATTTGTTAACAATTTTTCATTCAACACCAAAAATCAACGCATTGCCTTCTTGAGAAAATGATGTCAGTATCAATCAAAACAAATCACAATTTGATTCAACTTGAACAAACATGAAGGTAATTGCGATGAGTAAAGTAAAAAGCATCACGCGTGAATCATGGATCCTGAGCACATTCCCGGAGTGGGGAAGCTGGCTGAATGAAGAGATCGAGCAGGAACAGGTCGCACCAGGTACTTTCGCGATGTGGTGGCTCGGCTGTACCGGAATTTGGCTGAAGTCGGAAGGCGGGACTAACGTCTGCGTCGATTTCTGGTGCGGCACGGGCAAACAGAGTCACGGTAACCCGCTGATGAAAACCGGTCACCAGATGCAACGCATGGCAGGGGTGAAGAAGCTGCAGCCAAACCTGCGCACCACGCCGTTTGTTCTTGATCCGTTTGCCATTCGTCAGATCGATGCGGTGCTGGCCACGCACGATCATAACGATCACATCGACGTAAATGTTGCGGCAGCCGTCATGCAGAACTGTGCCGACGACGTGCCGTTTATTGGACCGCAGACTTGTGTGGATCTGTGGATCGGTTGGGGTGTACCAAAAGAGCGCTGCATCGTGGTAAAACCAGGCGATGTGGTAAAAGTGAAAGATATTGCAATTCATGCGCTTGATGCGTTCGATCGTACTGCGTTAATCACCCTGCCCGCCGATCAGAAAGCCGCTGGCGTACTGCCGGATGGTATGGATGCCCGCGCAGTAAACTATCTGTTCAAAACGCCGGGCGGTACGCTTTATCATAGCGGCGACTCACACTACTCCAACTACTATGCAAAGCATGGCAACGAGCACCAGATCGACGTCGCACTCGGATCCTACGGCGAGAACCCACGGGGTATTACGGACAAAATGACCAGTTCTGACATGCTGCGTATGGCGGAGGCCCTGAATACAAAAGTGGTGATCCCTTTCCATCATGATATCTGGTCAAACTTTCAGGCCGATCCGCAGGAGATCCGCGTACTGTGGGAGATGAAAAAAGATCGCCTTAAGTATGGCTTTAAGCCATTCATCTGGCAGGTAGGTGGCAAGTTCACCTGGCCGCTGGACAAAGATAACTTTGAATATCACTATCCGCGCGGCTTTGATGACTGCTTCACCATTGAACCGGATTTACCGTTTAAATCGTTCTTGTGATCCACACAAAATGCCGGGCCATCCCGGCATTTTTTCCCATTTACTTTAGTATTTCCAGGCTATTTCAAATATCATCTTTTCAAATCAATTTGTATCGGAATAGCTCATGACTGAAGCACAAAGACATCAAATATTGCTGGATATGCTGGCGCAGTTGGGCTTTGTTACCGTTGAGAACGTAGTTGAGCGTCTGGGGATTTCACCCGCCACTGCGCGCCGGGACATCAACAAGCTCGACGAAAGCGGCAAACTCAAGAAAGTACGCAACGGCGCAGAAGCTATTACCCAGCAGCGGCCGCGCTGGACGCCAATGAATCTTCACCAGGCGCAGAACCACGATGAAAAAGTTCGCATTGCCAAGGCAGCATCCCAGCTTGTGAATGCGGGTGAAAGCGTAGTGATCAACTGCGGATCGACCGCTTTCCTGCTGGGTCGCGAAATGTGCGGCAAGCCGGTGCAGATCATCACCAATTATTTGCCGCTGGCGAACTATCTGATCGACCAGGAGCATGACAGCGTGATCATCATGGGAGGGCAATATAACAAAAGCCAATCCATCACGCTTAGCCCGCAAGGCAGTGAAAATAGCCTGTATGCCGGACACTGGATGTTTACCAGCGGCAAAGGGTTGACCGCGGACGGACTGTATAAAACCGATATGCTGACCGCGATGGCCGAGCAGAAGATGCTTAACGTGGTGGGTAAACTGGTGGTGCTGGTCGATAGCAGTAAAGTCGGTGAACGTGCGGGAATGCTGTTCAGTCGCGCCGATCAAATCGATATGCTCATTACCGGCAAAAATGCAAACCCTGAGATTCTGCAACAGCTTGAAGCTCAGGGCGTGAGCATTATGCGCGTTTAAAGGTGCTGGCGGAAAAACGTCACTGTTGCGGCCAACGCTTCTGGCGTGATGCGATGTCGTACACCCGCTTCCCACAGGCAGGTCAGATTGTTGTCCAAACCTGCCTGAATCAGCGCTTGCTGTAAGCGGAAGGTTTCAACAGCCGGTACAACATCATCATCCTGTCCATGCCACAGCAGCAACGGCCTGTCGGCAAGGCGTGGCAACTGATGCGTAACATCCCATTCGGCAAGCGGGGCGATAACGGCATCAAACTCCGCCTGTTGCTCTGGGGTCTGAACCTGTAAAGGAGGAAAAAGCGTCTGCGCAAGCCGGGTAAAATAGCCTGAGCCCATCAGGCTGGCTACACATTTAACCTCAGGATGGCGCGCCATTATGCCCAATGCAGTCATTCCCCCCATCGATGCCCCACCGACGGCAAGCCGCTCATCTGAAAGCCAATTTTCTGCCACCAGAGCCGCACGTAACGTCGTAAACTCCTGCATGTTTTGCTGCAATATATGCCAGAAGCGGAACATTCGCTCCTGAGCATTACCTTTAAAGCGGGCGCCATGTTCGGGCGCATCTGGCATGACGACGCGAAATCCGGCCTGAGCCAGCGCAACAGCAAAATAACTGTAGACCAGACTTGAAGATGTAAACCCGTGATAAAAGAGAATACAAGGGAGTGAACATTCGCGTTTACCAGCCGGAACGGCGTGCAGGACAGGGATACCAGCTAACTGTCGTGTCTCAATTTCTATCATTTGTTGCCCCTTTTTTTCTGGTATGCCATGCAGCAATGCTTAACGCAAGCGAATGTGTTCGGCAATGATTCATAATGTTGAGAACTGGGTTACGCTTTCGCAACATTTTCATTCGAAAATCGCGTGAGAGATAACAATTCGGGAACATTCCCCTAAAGGGAAATTAATAAGGCACTACACTATGGCTATCAGGAAACGAGATAGAGTTATGCGTCGGTTTGCCTCTTTGTTGCTGGTTATGTTTTTAAGCGCCTGTAGCGTGCTACAGGGAACGCCGCAACCCGCACCGCCCGTTGCCGACCACCCGCAGGAGATCCGCCGTGACCAGAGTAATGGGTTACAGCGATTAGGGACGGTTAGCGCGCTGGTAAGAGGCTCTCCGGATGATGCGCTGGCAGAGATCCGTGCCAAAGCCGTCGCGGCTAAAGCTGATTACTATGTGGTTTTATTAGTAGATGAAACCATCGTGACAGGCCAATGGTATTCACAGGCAATTTTGTATCGTAAATAACATTGGGTTGAAATTTAGTCAGCTTTACATTGCTTTGCGCCTCTATGCGTTTACCTGTGCACAATAAACCAACAGCAGGAAGCTTGAGGTTTATTATCGCGATGGAATGCCCTGCCGTGTGTAGGGGTACGAATAATGGAGCTGACGATGAAACAATCTCTTGCCTTATCCTCACTGCTGCTTTCTGCCGGACTGGCAGGCACTACGGCGCAGTCTGCCGAATTCGCCAGTGCTGACTGCGTTACGGGCCTGAACGAAATTGGCCTGATCTCTGTCAGTAACATTGCAGGAAATCTGCAGGATGTAGAACGTGTAATCGCGTTAAAAGCGGATGAACAAGGTGCCTCATGGTATCGGATCATTCAGATGTACGAAGACCAGCAGCCCGACAACTGGCGCGTACAGGCCATACTTTATGCGTAACAGATTGCCGGATGGCGTAAACTTATCTGACCTGGACTGAGCGTAGGCATGATAAGACGCACCCGCGTCGCCATCAGGCAAGTTATTACCGTAACCCCCCCGTTGCCCGCAGGAGCAAATCGTTCAGCACCTGTTCAGACAATCGTAGTCCACCCCGCGTATCAAGCATCATTTGGCACCAGGCCTGCGCCACTGGCGGAGAAGAATAACGCAACATCTGCGCCCCGCAACCGAGCAGGAAAAGCTGCTGCGTAATCTCCCGTCCCAATGCCTCACTGGGTTTACGTAAACGCTGCTGCAACTGACGCACCATTCGATCGTAATGCCGATCCTGCCCCTTTACCTCCGCAAAGGCTTCGCTGAGCATATCGTAGATGCCGGGTTGTTTTGTCAGTACCCGCAATACATCAAGGCACATAATGTTGCCGGAGCCTTCCCAGATACTGTTTACCGGCATCTCACGATACAGGCGCGGCAGCTCACTCTCCTCGCAATAGCCAATCCCGCCCAGCACTTCCATCGCCTCAGCCACAAACGGCATACCGACCTTGCAAACGGAGAATTTCGCTGCTGGCGTGAACAACCTGGCCCACAGCGCTTCTTTGGCATCAGCACGACGGTCCCAGGCCCGCGCCAGCCGAAACAGTAGCGCCGTCTGACCTTCCAGTTGGAGCGCCATCCGGCCTAATACCTGACGCATCATCGGCTGTTCAATCAATGGCTTGCCAAAAACTTGTCGCTGGTGCGCATGATAAATCGCGATGGAAAAAGCACGTCGCATCATGCCGTGACTGCCGAGCGCGCAGTCAAAACGCGTCATCCCGCCCATCTTCAGGATATGGCGGATACCTTCCCCTTCTTCGCCCAATAGCCAGCCAATCGCATCGTGGAATTCAACCTCGCAGCTGGCGTTGGAGCGGTTGCCTAACTTATCTTTCAGTCGTTCAAGACGGATGGCATTACGCTGCCCGTCAGGTAAAAATCGCGGTACAAAAAAGCAGGATAAGCCGCCCTTTGCTTGGGCCAGCACCAAATGGGCATCGCTTTGCGGCACGGAGAAAAACCACTTATGTCCCACCAGCCGATACGAGCCGTCGACAAGACGTTCTGCCTGTGTGGTATTGCTCAGCACATCTGAACCACCCTGCTTCTCGGTCATGCCCATGCCGATCAGCAGCCCACGCTTTTGCCCACCGGGCAGTAAATGCGAGTCATAACGGTCGCTTAGCAGCGGCGTCAGCCAGTCGTGAAAGGGGGCGGGTAACATTTGAAGTAACAGCGGCGTAGCGGCAAACGTCATGGTCACCGGACACAACGTGCCTGCTTCAACCTGTGCATGTAGCATGAAACGCGCCGCCCGGGCAACAAATGTTCCCTGCCTCGCGTCTTCTTCCCAGGCCAGATTATGCACACGGTTGGCGCACAATCCCTGCATCAGCAAATGCCAGGCAGGATGAAAACGCACATCATCCAGCCGCTGCCCCTGCGGGTCGTAGCGCAATAGTTCAGGTGGAAAAGCATTGGCCAGACGACCCAGTTCGAGCGACTCGGCAGTCCCTAGCTGCTGACCAATACTGGCGAGAAGATCGCTATCCCAGCCAGCGCCTTCACGGATAACCGCTTCGCACAGCGCGCCGTCGGACAAATATAAGTTACTGTTATTGAGAGGTACAGGTTGGTTAAAAACGGTATGCGTTTGCCAGTGCATTGTGTCTCCCTCCGTCAATGGCCGTCGCTTTAAGTATGGTCAGGCAGCAGAGAGAACGCATGGGACAACGGTCACAAAAAAGCCATCCCGAAAGATGGCTTGAGAGAAGAGAGAAATAAGGGAGATAGTTTAGCTGCGCTGGCGGACTGCTTCAAACAGGCAGATGCCCGTCGCAACTGAAACGTTCAGCGACGAAACGCTACCTGCCATCGGGATGCTGATGAGTTCGTCACAGTGTTCACGGGTCAGACGGCGCATACCTTCACCTTCTGCGCCCATCACCAGCGCCAGACGTCCGGTCATTTTGCTCTGGTAGAGAGTATGGTCGGCTTCGCCAGCGGTTCCGACGATCCAGATATTCTCTTCCTGCAGCATACGCATGGTGCGCGCCAGGTTGGTCACGCGGATCAGCGGTACACTTTCTGCCGCACCGCAGGCCACTTTTTTCGCCGTAGCATTCAACTGAGCGGAACGATCCTTCGGTACGATTACAGCATGTACGCCAGCGGCATCGGCGCTACGCAGACATGCCCCCAGGTTATGCGGGTCGGTGACGCCATCGAGGATCAAAAAGAACGGCTGATCGAGCGTAGCAATCAGATCCGGCAGATCGTTTTCCTGATACTGACGGCCCGGCTTCACACGAGCAATAATCCCCTGATGTACCGCACCCTCGCTTTTCTCATCCAGAAACTGACGGTTAGCCAGTTGAATGACAACACCCTGTGCTTCCAGTGCGTGGATCAGCGGCAGCAGGCGTTTATCTTCACGACCTTTGAGAATAAAGACGTCCTGGAAGCGCTCAGGCGCACGTTCCAGCAGAGCCTGCACCGCATGGATGCCGTAAATCATTTCACTCATGAATGTACTCGTTAATAGTTTATGCATAACGCGGGCAACACGAGATTGCCCGACTTACTGTTTATGGCAGTTATTGTGCGACTTTCTTTTTCGCCGCACGTTTAGCTTTGGTGGCGGCAGCGATTTTAAGCGTTTTTGCCGATGGCTTTTTCGCTTTTTTGTCGCCTTTCTTCTCAGCCGCATTCTTTTCCGCCTGAGGTTTGGCTCTGCCTTTTTTCTCACCGCGGAAAGCGCTATCCGGCTCGAAATTCACCTTTTTGCCCATCTGACGACGTTTACCGGTATTTTTACCCGCATCGCTTTTTTTGGCTTTTTCGCGCGCGGTTTTGCCTTCATTGCGCGGCGCACGTTCGCTGGAGATCAAGCTAAAGTCGATCTTACGCTCGTCCATGTTGACTGCTTCCACGCGAACTTCCACGCGATCGCCCAGGCGATACATCTGACCGCTGGATTCCCCCGTCAGGCGCTGACCAACCTGGTCGAAACGATAGTAGTCGTTATCCAGGGAGGAGACATGCACCAGACCGTCGATAAACAACTCATCAAGACGGACAAAGAAGCCAAATCCGGTGACGCTGGCGATCACGCCTTTGAAGACATTCCCTACCTGATCCAGCATGAAGTCGCACTTCAACCAGTCAGAGACATCGCGCGTGGCTTCGTCAGCACGGCGCTCGGCCATCGAACAGTGCTGACCCAGTTGCAGCATCTCTTCCATCGAATAATGGTAACCACCCGTTTCCGTGGTGTTGCCTTTATGACCCTGCTCCTGCGCCAGCAGATACTTAATCGCCCGGTGCAAGGAGAGATCCGGGTAACGACGGATCGGTGAAGTAAAGTGTGCATAAGATTGCAGCGCCAGGCCGAAGTGACCACGGTTTTCCGGATCGTAAATCGCCTGCTTCATCGAACGCAGCAGCATGGTTTGCAGCATTTCTGCGTCAGGACGGTCAGCAATCGACTCCAGCAGTTCAGCGTAATCGCGCGGCTCAGGTTTGTTGCCACCTGGCAGCTCCAGTCCCAGCTCTGCCAGGACGGAACGGAACGAGTTAATCGCTTCGGTCGTCGGCTTATCGTGAATACGGAACAGCGCGGGCTCTTTGGCTTTCTCAACGAATCGCGCCGCTGAGATGTTCGCCATGATCATGCACTCTTCAATCAGCTTGTGCGCGTCGTTACGCTGCGTCTGCTCAATACGCTCAATACGGCGTTCAGCATTGAAGATAAACTTCGCCTCTTCACTTTCAAACGAGATACCGCCGCGCTCTTCGCGGGCTTTATCCAGCACTTTGTAGAGGTTATGCAGCTCTTCAATGTGTTTGACCAGCGGTGCGTACTGCTCACGCAGCTCCTGGTCGCCCTGCAGCATGTGCCAGACCTTGGTGTAGGTCAGACGTGCATGGGAACTCATGACCGCTTCGTAGAATTTAAAGCCGGTTAAACGGCCTTTCGACGAAATGGTCATTTCACAGACCATACACAACCTGTCCACCTGCGGGTTGAGCGAACACAATCCATTAGAAAGCACTTCCGGCAGCATCGGGACAACCTGCGACGGGAAGTAAACGGATGTGCCACGGCTGCGGGCTTCCTGGTCCAGCGGAGTCGGCGGGCGAACGTAATAGCTTACGTCGGCAATCGCCACCCATAAACGCCAGCCGCCGCCGCGTTTCTTCTCGCAGTAAACCGCATCGTCGAAGTCACGCGCATCTTCGCCATCGATAGTCACCAGCGGCAGGTCGCGCAGATCGACACGTCCTATTTTTGCCTCTTCCGGCACTTCTTCTTTCAGTCCGGCGACCTGTTTCTCAACAGCCTGCGGCCAGATATATGGGATTTCATGAGTACGCAGGGCCATATCAACAGCCATGCTGGTTCCCATGTTGTCACCCAGCACTTCAACAATTTTACCCACCGCTTTGGTGCGGCGAGTAGGACGTTGGGTCAGTTCAACGACGACCACAAAGCCCATACGAGCGCCCATCACCTCTTCCGGCGGGATCAGGATATCGAAACTCAGACGGCTGTCGTCAGGGACGACAAACCCAACGCCAGCATCGGTGAAGTAGCGACCGACAATTTGGCTGGTTTTTGGCACCAGTACGCGCACAATACGCGCTTCGCGACGACCTTTACGGTCCGCGCCCAGCGGCTGCGCCAGCACCTGATCGCCATGAATGCAGGTTTTCATCTGCTCGCTGGACAGGTACAGGTCATCTTTGCGGCCTTCAACGCGCAGAAAGCCATAGCCATCACGGTGACCAATAACGGTACCTTTCAGCAGGTCGAGACGCTCCGGCAGCGCATAGCACTGACGACGGGTGAAGACCAGTTGTCCGTCACGCTCCATCGCGCGCAGACGGCGGCGCAGTGCTTCCTGCTGCTCTTCACCTTCAATGTTGAGTTCAGCGGCCAGCTCATCGCGGTTGGCCGGTTTTTCACGTTTAGTTAAATGTTCGAGGATAAATTCCCGGCTTGGGATAGGATTCGCGTATTTTTCAGCTTCGCGTTCCTGGAAAGGATCTTGTGACATTGAGGTTCCTCCATTGTCAGCTCTGATGGAATTCCTTCGTCTTTCACGACGCCTCTTTGTTGGCTGCCTTTGCTCCCACCAGTAACTTACTTTTGTAAGCTCCTGGCGACTCGCTCAGTTGCCGCCGCGATGCGACGCGAAATACTTTGGACTTCATTATTCCACCAGCAATAATTTATAAAGCGGTTGATTCTCTTCAACCAAATCAGCAAGTGTGTAGTTGTCCAGCTCCGTGAGAAAACTTTGCACTGCCTTAGAAAGCGCCTGTTTGAGTCGACAGGCCGGGGTAATGTGGCAAAACTCGCTGCTACAGTTGACCAACGATAAGGGTTCCAGCTCGCGAACCACATCACCAATACCAATATCCTTAGCGGGTTTACCCAAGCGGATACCGCCATTTTTTCCTCGAATAGCAGTAACAAAGCCCGCCCGGCTAAGTTGATTGATTATTTTGACCATATGATTACGGGACACGCCGTAGACTTCTGTCACCTCAGAAATACTGGTCATACGTCCTTCGGGAAGTGACGCCATGTAGATTAGCGCACGTAATCCGTAATCGGTGAAACTTGTTAACTGCACATCAACCTCAGGAAAAGGGATAAAACGGATAAACCTGGTGGTATTAATTATATTGATGATAAACCAGCCACCAGCCAGGTCGCTAATTTATTTCAGTTCGGGAAGGAAAAAAGCGAGGAACTTACGTGATTTTAAGCCGGATTCTGATGCAAAGCACCTTATCCGGCTTGAGATATTGCAAGCGCAGCGCCATTCGACGCCACGCTATAACCAGAATTATGCGTCGAACGGGTCGCGCAGGATCATGGTTTCAGTACGGTCTGGGCCAGTTGAGATAATATCAATCGGCACACCGGTCAGTTCTTCAATACGCTTGATGTAGTTCAGTGCAGCCTGCGGCAGACCGCTACGTTCCTTCACGCCGAAAGTAGATTCAGACCAGCCCGGCATGGTTTCGTAAATCGGCTCGATACCTTTCCAGTCGTCTGCTGCCAGCGGAGTAGTCGTTACTTCACGGCCATCCGGCATACGGTAAGCGACACAGATTTTCACCTCTTTCAAACCGTCCAGTACGTCCAGTTTGGTCAGGCAGAAGCCAGACAGGGAGTTAATCTGTACTGCACGGCGTACAGCAACGGAGTCCAGCCAGCCGGTACGACGACGACGACCGGTGGTCGCACCATACTCGTTACCTTGTTTGCACAGGAACTCGCCAACGTCATCAAACAGTTCAGTCGGGAACGGACCCGCACCTACACGAGTAGAGTAAGCTTTGATGATACCCAGAACGTAGTCCACATAACGTGGGCCCAGGCCGGAGCCGGTTGCCACGCCACCTGCGGTGGTGTTGGAGGACGTTACGTACGGATAGGTACCGTGGTCGATATCCAGCAGCGTACCCTGCGCACCTTCAAACATGACGAAATCGCCACGCTTACGCGCCTGGTCCAGCAGATCGGAAACATCAACAACCATCGAGGTCAGGATGTCGGCGATAGCCATCACATCATCCAGCACTTTCTGGTAGTCAACTGCTTCAACTTTATAGAAATTCACCAGCTGGAAGTTGTGATATTCCATCACTTCTTTCAGTTTTTCAGCGAAGGTTGCTTTATCAAACAGATCGCCAACACGCAGACCGCGACGAGCTACTTTGTCTTCATAAGCCGGACCGATACCACGACCGGTAGTACCGATCGCTTTCTCGCCACGCGCTTTCTCACGAGCGTTATCCAACGCAACGTGATAATCAAGGATCAGCGGACAAGCTTCAGACAGCAGCAGGCGCTCGCGAACCGGGATACCACGATCTTCCAGTCCTTTCATTTCTTTCATCAGCGCGGACGGAGACAGAACAACACCGTTACCGATGATGCTGATGACATTCTCGCGAAGAATACCTGATGGAATAAGATGGAGGACGGTTTTTTCACCGTTGATTACGAGAGTATGGCCTGCGTTGTGACCACCCTGGTAGCGCACAACATATTTAGCCCGTTCAGTCAGAAGATCGACGATCTTCCCTTTACCTTCGTCACCCCATTGGGTGCCCAGTACGACGACGTTGTTACCCATTTTTCAAAATCACCGTTTGCTTAAAAATGGATTCTACCACCGCTTTTTCAGATATACAGCACTTTTTGCATGCGAAAATCCGCAAATTAGTCTACTTATTAATCAGCCAATCGTTTTCCTCAACATGTAGTAGACCACAACGCCCGCAACCACAAGACCTCCACCAAAACGACGCAAAATATTTTCGGGAAGTTGCGCCATTGCAGAGATCATTTTCTTCCATGCGCTGGGATAAAGCATCGGACCCAGCCCTTCCAGCACCAAAACCAGCGCGAGCGCCAGCAAAATTGTTGAATTCATCCATCGCCCTTATATAAAAAGAAAACCACCGCATCCCTGGAGATGCCGGTGGTTTTGCTGCTTTAAAACCGCTGGAACGCGATTAGCGTGTCGCGGAACTCGGTGTCTTCATGTAGCGGAAGAAATCGCTGTCCGGACTCATGACCATCACGTCCTGATTGCCTTCGAAGCTCTTCTCGTAAGCACGCAGGCTACGGATGAAGGCGTAGAAATCTGGATCCTGACTAAATGCATCGGCAAACAGCTTAGCGGCTTCTGCATCGCCTTCACCGCGCATGATACGGCCCTGACGCTCAGATTCTGCCAGCGTTTTAGTGACTTCATAGTCCGCCGTTGCACGCAGTTTTTCCGCCTCTTCCTGGCCTTGTGAACGATGGCGACGCGCTACGGCTTCACGCTCAGCGCGCATACGGTTGTAGATAGCCTCGGACACTTCAGCAGGCAGGTTGATTTGCTTAATACGCACGTCAACCACTTCGATGCCCAATGCCGCCATACTGTTCGGGTTGATGACCGGTACTTTACCGTTCGTTTCAGCCTGAACACGTTCAGCCGCTTCGGCAATCGCGCTATCTGCTGCCGGAGTCGCCACTTCATCTTCCGTGCCAGCAGAACCGGAGTTCAGCGCGTCACGGACTTCCAGGGTCAAACGACCACGGGAATCGGTAACGATGTCCTTCACGTCCAGACGACCAATTTCAGAACGCAGACGGTCAGAGAACTTACGTTTCAGCAGGACTTCCGCCTGAGAAACATCGCCACCGCCCGTTGCCAGGTAGTAACGGCTAAAGTCACTGATGCGCCACTTGATGTAGGAGTCAACAATCAGGTCTTTCTTCTCTTTGGTAACAAAGCGATCGGCCTGGTTGTCCATGGTCTGAATACGCGCATCGAGCATCTTCACAGATTCAATAAACGGAATCTTGAAGTGCAAGCCTGGTGCAACGACCAGCGGCTTGTTTTCATCGTCACGCAGAACTTTACCAAAGCGCAGAGTAATACCGCGCTCGCCTTCTTTGACCACAAAGACAGACATGAACAGAACTACCAGAACGATGATGATAATCGCAATAACTGACTTACGCATCGTTATTCCCCCTGACGCTGGTAGTCGTTACGCTGCGCATTCGCGCGGCGTTGGTCCATAATATCGCCCTGACTGGTGGACGATGTATTGCTTGCTCCAGTGCTGGAAGTCGTTGCTGGCGGCAGACGCAACAGGTTTGAACTGCTGTCAGTCTTTGCTGCTGGCGCACTACCACCTTTCAGCATTTGATCCAGCGGCAGAACCATCAGATTGCTGCCTTTATCGTTAACCAGGACTTTGCGGGTATTGCTCAGCACTTTTTCCATGGTTTCGATATACAGACGCTCGCGGGTAATTTGCGGTGCGGCTTTATATTCCGGCAGAATTTTTGCGAAGCGAGCCACTTCACCCTGTGCTTCCAGGATGGTCTGAGTCTTATACGCACGCGCTTCTTCCAGAATACGCTGAGCCTGACCGTTTGCACGCGGCTGAACTTCGTTGGTGTACGCTTCTGCTTCACGGATGTACTGCTGTTCGTTTTCACGTGCTGCGATAGCATCGTCAAACGCGGCTTTTACTTCTTCCGGCGGACGTGCTGCCTGGAAGTTGACGTCCAGCAAGGTGATACCCATGTTGTACGGACGGATCGTTTCTTCCAGTTCACGCTGGGTATCGCTACGAATAACGGTACGCCCTTCGGTCAGGATACGGTCCATGGTGTATTTACCGATAACCCCACGCAGGGCGCTGTCAGTTGCCTGACGCAGACTGTCATCCGCACTGGTTACGCTAAACAGGTAACGCTGCGGATCGGTCACGCGGTACTGTACGTTCATTTCGACGCGTACGACGTTTTCGTCAGAGGTCAGCATAACGCCGGATGCGGCAAGTTCACGCACGGCTTCAACGTTGACCGGTGTCACTTCATCGATAAAGGTCGGTTTCCAGTTCAGACCCGGTTCAACCAAATGGCTGAATTTACCGAAGCGTGTCACCACGCCACGTTCCGCTTCTTTAATGGTATAGAAACCGCTAGCCGCCCAGATAATGACGATGGCGGCCGCTGCGATAGTAAAAACTCGACCGCCCAGTTGCGGACGCGGGCCTTGCGATGAACTACCGCCGCCAGAACCAGTACCTTTACCGCCACCCAGACCACCGAGCTTTTTACTCAGTTTGCGGAAGATATCGTCCAGATCGGGAGGTCCCTGCTCGCGACCACCTTTGTTTCCATTTCCCTCAGGGTTGCCGCCAGGTTTGCTGCTTCCCCAGGGGTCGCGGTCTTGTCCGTTATTACCGGGCTGATTCCACGCCATTTTTGTGCTCCATATTTGTTATGCGATGCTATACCTGCGTCTTTTGCGCTGCCGATGCGTTGGCTGCGTCCCTCAACTCCAGTCACATAGTTGACTATGCTCCTGGAGATTTCAGGACTTGCCGCCTTCCTGCCGCACAAAATCCACAAGGTATAGAGGCGAAAAAATCTTCAGGCCATATCCGTCAGATCAGACAACATAGTCTTCCAGTGCCGGTTCTTGTTTACAGAGGCGACGCCAGTCTACGATCGGCATACGAACCTGCAGACCTACGCTGCCGTCTTCCTCCATCCACTCTTTTTCTATTGCCTGAAGTTGATAAAACCGGCTTCTCAAACGCCCTTCCTGCGGCGGCAAACGCAACGTATGCTGCGCCACCTCACCGGAAAGTCGCTCAGTCAAAGCCTGAAAAAGTTGTGGTATACCAATCCCCGTTTGCGCTGATACCCAAACGCGAATGGGTTTATTCTCTTCATCTCTATCGATACGCGGCTCAAAGTCATCCAACATATCGATTTTATTCATCACCAGCAGGGTCGGGATCTCATTCGCATCGATCTCTTCGAGCACCGTGTCGACTGCCTCGATGTTTTCCTGCACACGAAAATCTGCAGCATCAATAACGTGCAGCAGCAATGTTGCCTGACGTGTTTCCTGCAAGGTGGCTTTAAATGCCGCCACCAGGTCGTGCGGCAAATGGCGGATAAACCCTACGGTATCCGCCAGCACGGTCTCACCCACGTCCGCCACGTCTATGCGGCGCAACGTTGGGTCCAGGGTCGCAAACAGCTGGTCCGCTGCATAAACCCGGGCTTCGGTGATCTGGTTGAACAGGGTGGATTTTCCGGCGTTGGTATATCCCACCAGTGATACGGTTGGGACATCCGCTTTCTTGCGCGACTGCCGCCCCTGCTCACGTTGCTTTTCAACTTTTTCCAGGCGCGACTGTATTTGCAAAATGCGATTACGCAGCAAACGACGGTCGGTTTCGAGCTGGGTTTCACCCGGACCGCGCAAACCAATCCCGCCCTTTTGCCTTTCAAGGTGGGTCCAGCCACGGACCAGACGCGTAGCCATATGGCGCAACTGCGCCAGCTCAACCTGCAACTTACCCTCATGGGTGCGCGCACGCTGGGCAAAAATATCTAAAATAAGACCGGTCCTGTCGATAACAAGACACTGGCACAACTGTTCCAGGTTACGTTCCTGGGCGGGGCTCAGAGCATGATCAAAAATCACCACCGCAGCGCCAGTCGCTTTTACGGCTTCGGCAATTTCGATTGCCTTACCTTCACCAACAAAATACTTCGGGTGCGGTGCTTTACGGCTCCCGGTAATCACCTGCATTGCTTCGACACCGGCGGAAGAAACCAGAGATTCAAACTCCTGGAGGTCTTCCATATCTTTGTCTTGCGAAAAATAGATGTGTACCAGTACCGCCTGCTCACCGGCATCATAACGGTCAAACAAGCGTCAACCCCTTAATATAAATCAACGGGGAACGCAGGATCGCTGGCTCCCCGTATGTAAAACAGCTAATAACCTTATTCGGTTTCTTCGCTGTCCTGTTGCGCAGATGAACCTTGCGCGTTGCTACCGTGATGGTAGTTGCTGCCAGTGCCGCCGGTGGCATTATTGCTGTGATGAGAAACCGGACGAGACGGGACAACAGTAGAAATCGCGTGCTTATAAACCATCTGGCTGACCGTGTTTTTCAACAGGATCACGAACTGATCAAAAGACTCGATTTGACCTTGCAGCTTAATACCATTCACCAAATAAATAGAAACTGGAACACGTTCCCGACGCAATGCGTTCAGGAACGGATCTTGTAAAGATTGCCCCTTAGCCATTCTCTCTTTTCCTTATATGCTTATTTGTACTTTGAACCTTTCGATTCTGAAAAATTGCGCACGATACGTTTCAATTGTACACATTCAGTTCGCGATAGCACCAACAACCTGTAATACTTCGTTTCGCGCTAGGTCAGGCTTTTCACTGTCAAGCCAGTGCACCCCTTCCCAACCACGCAACCAGGTTACCTGTCGCTTCGCCAACTGCCTCGTGGCGCAAACACCTCTATAAACCATTTCATCGTATGAAATTTCACCTTCAATGTATGACCACATCTGGCGATACCCTACACAACGAATGGAAGGCAAATCCGTATGCAAATCTCCACGGGCAAAAAGCGCCCGGACTTCTGCTTCAAAACCTGAAGCTAACATCTGATGAAAACGCTGCTCAATTCGCTGATGGAGCAGTTCACGGCTCGCCGGGGCGATTGCAAACTGATGCACCTGATACGGCAAAGCATCTCCTGACGTTTGTGTCAGCTCCGTTAAAGTTTTACCCGAAATGAAAAAAACTTCCAGTGCCCGGGAAAGTCTTTGCGGATCATTTGGATGAATACGCGCCGCAGCCACCGGATCGATGTCCTGAAGCTGTCGGTGTAACGCGTCCCAACCCTGCTCTGCCGCCTGCTGCTCAATTCTGGCCCTGACTTCCGGGTCCGCCGACGGTAACGGCGACAGCCCTTCAAGCAAGGCTTTGAAATATAACATTGTGCCGCCCACCAGCAACGGGATACGCCCCGCGGCGGTGATGTCGGCCATCTCGGCTAACGCATCGCGACGAAAATCCGCAGCGGAGTACGCTTGCGACGGATCGCGAATATCCAGTAATCGGTGCGGCGCGGCCTGTAATTCATCTGCATCGGGCTTTGCTGTACCGATATCCATTCCCTTGTAAATAAGGGCGGAATCAACGCTTATCAACTCTATGGGCAAAACTTTACGCAATTCAATTGCGAGTGCCGTTTTACCGGAGGCCGTTGGCCCCATCAAAAAAATCGCCTTTGGCAGGCTCGCCTTACGGGTATCACTCATGTTTCAGGGCATTCATTACCGAATGTAAATCAACAGGTTGTAACAGACCACCCGGCGGTGCCTTCACGAGTTGTGGGCAGAGCCGCTCAACATCCGCTAACAGCGTAATCGCCTGTGCCATACTCCACTGTGGATGCTCGCTAATCAGGTTACGTGCGATCCACTGCGCAATATTACCCGGCTCGAATACGGATTGCTGCGCCAGGTAGCCTATCAGTTCAGGAATCAAGATTTGTAAATTTTGTTGGCGTAAGGGTAAAGGCACCGCCCGGATGGTCACATGCTGCGCATCCAGTTGAAATTCAATGCCCAGCTCAGCCAGTTGGCTCTGTCCTTTTTGCAGCGCCGCTTTTTCATCGGCGTTGACTTTTAAACGTAAAGGGATCAGCAACGGCTGGGCGCAAACGGTCCCCTGGTCCGGCGTTAATTGCGCCTGACGCAGCCAACGCTCAGCCACCGGTAATGCCAGCAACCGAATATGGCCATCGCACTCGAGTAACGCGCAGTCTGCACCGACAATCGTTAGCACCCGGCCAAAGCCCTGACTACTGCCACTCAGAGGTACCGATGATGTTTCAGAGACCGGCGTTTTACGCGTTGGAGCCGGCGTCTGCATCAGTTTCTGATAAATTTCGCCCTGCTGCTTTTGGTATCCGGGTTGGGCATGAGGCCAACTGGCCCTCGCCTGACGGCCTGCGCCACTACTGCCGTTTCCAGCGCCAGCTGAGTACTGCGGTGTCGCAGGTTCACGCGCGGGAGCCGGCTCGGCAAAATGGTTACGTCCGGCAGCAACGCGGTTTTCCGGGATGTGCCTTGGAGCGGGTTCGTCGTCATCAGCCAACGGCAGCGGCGTTTCAAGCTGCTGTTGCAGGACGCTCAACACGCCCTGGTAAATAAAATCGTGCACCAGGCGGGATTGATGGAAACGGACCTCATGTTTAGCTGGGTGTACGTTGACATCCACTTGATGCGGATCGATTTCCAGATACAGCACAAAAGCGGGTTGTTGATCGGCTCCCAGCTTATCTTCACAGGCCTGGCGGATAGCATGGTTGATCAGCCGATCTCGCATCATCCGACCATTCACATAACAATACTGGATTTCTGCCAGTGCCGCCGTTGTGTGGTTAGGATCGGCCACCCAGCCGCGCAGCGTCAAATCACCATGCTGCCATTCAATCGCCAGCGCATGCTCCAGAAACGGCGTGCCGCAAATCGCGCCCAGCCGGCGCTCTTTCTGCCCATCCGCGGCCACTGCCCGGTACTGACGCACCACTTTGCCGTTGTGAGACAAATTAATCGTCACATCAAAACGCGCCAGCGCAATGCGGCGAATAATCTCGTCGATATGATTAAATTCAGTTTTCTCGGTGCGCATAAATTTGCGCCGCGCCGGGGTGTTGTAGAACAGATCTAACACCTCCAGTGTGGTTCCCACTGGATGCGCAGCAGGTTTTACCGTCACATCCATGTCGCGCCCTTCAGCATAGGCTTGCCAGGCCTCAGGCTGCTCTTGTGTGCGCGACGTCAGGGTTAAACGAGACACGGAGCTGATACTTGCCAGCGCTTCGCCACGAAATCCGAGGCTAACGATGGCCTCAAGATCGTCAAGCGAGGCTATTTTACTGGTGGCATGACGCGCCAGCGCCAGCGCCAGCTCGTCTTTTTTAATCCCGCAGCCGTTGTCACGAATACGGATAAGCTTCGCGCCGCCGCGCTCAATATCGATATCAATGCGCGTCGCACCGGCATCGATGCTGTTTTCCACCAGCTCTTTCACCACTGACGCAGGCCGTTCTACCACCTCGCCTGCGGCAATCTGGTTCGCCAGCTGTGGCGGTAGAACCTGAATCGGCATGGCTAATCCTTAATTTGTTAACGTGTTACCCGCCGATATGGCGCTGGCGGTTTGCGCCGGCGCGCCCTGCGGTCCGGTTTGCATCGGGTGCGCCTGGAAATAGTTACGCAATCCTTTGTATATCGCCTCAGCCAGTTGCTGCTGGTAATCATCGCTCGCCAACAGACGTTCTTCGCTGTTGTTACTGATAAAGCCGGTTTCAACCAGCACAGATGGGATATCAGGCGAACGCAGTACGCCAAGACTGGCGTGTTCCGGACGGCGCTTATGCATCGAACCAATACGTTCTAACTGGCCGATCATGCTGGTCGCCACATCATACCCGACGCGCTGCGAATGACCGAACTGCAGATCCAGTACGGCCTGGCTGAGATAAGGATCGGACTGGCTGTTTGCCAGCACATCGCCCGCGCCGCCCAACAGCTCCGATTGTTTTTCATGCTGTTCCAGCCAGCCGGCCATCTCACTGTTCGCCCGACGGTTCGACAACACCCAAACGGAAGCACCTGTGGCATCACGGTTTGGCGCGGCATCCGCGTGAATAGAAACCAGGAAATTGGCGTTTTGTTTACGTGCGACGTCTGAACGCCCCATCACCGAGATAAAGTAATCGCCATCACGGGTGAGTACGCCTTTAAACATTGGGTCATCATTGAGCAAGCTGCGCAGTTTACGCGCCACGGCAATCGTGACGTTTTTCTCACGCGTGCCGCCAGGGCCAATCGCCCCCGGATCCTGCCCGCCGTGTCCGGCATCAATGGCAATAACCACTTTTTCACCGCTGCCGGTGCTGGCGCGCGCCGCAGGTCGTGTGGAGGTATTACTGTTGGTCACCATCGTGGTGCGATCGTTCTCTGCTTTAAACGGGTTACGCGCAGGCTCGGCAGGACGAGGGGCGACAACCGGCGTTTCAACACGCTTAACAACCACTGGAGGTGGAGGCGGCGGCGGTGGCGCATCCGCTTTGATGGTAAACACAACGGTATAATTGCCGCCGTTCTGGCGTTTAACGGCTTCGGCCTTGCCGTTCTCGGTTAAATCCACCACCAGACGCAAGGACTGCGCATCTTTTGGCGTGCCGGAGCGGATAGATTTCACCAGATTATTGCCGCTAAACAGCAGCGGTAATCCCTGAATCACTCCGGTTTGTTTTATATCCAGCGCGACGGTGCGTTTCCCGTCCTGGCTCACGGCGTATTCAGGCTCGCCAATAAAGCTCAGCGTAATCCGCGCCTGTTGATTGCCATTGGAAACCTGAAGATCGGAGAGGCTGGCGGCCCCTGCCTGCGCGCACAGCAGGACCAGGGTTGCCATCAGCCAGTTTCTGATGCGATAAATCATCCCGCCACCCTTAAGGTTATTCGGCTAAACGCGCCAGCAATAATTCACCCGATGAGGAGACTGCGCTTACGCGCGCCTCTCGACCTTGCGCCTGATATTCAATGTGTATTTCGACGTCCGGGTCTGGCAGTACACCTTTACCTTGTTGCGGCCATTCCACCAGGCAGATGGCATCATTGGCAAAATAATCGCGGATCCCCATAAATTCCAGCTCCTCCGGGTCCGCAAGTCGGTATAAATCGAAGTGATATACCATCAAGTTATCGAGTGAATAGGGTTCAACCAGCGTGTAGGTGGGGCTTTTTACATTACCTTTATGACCTAACGCCTGCAGAAATCCCCGGCTGAAAGTGGTTTTACCCGCCCCCAGGTCGCCGTACAAATATATAACCGTCGCGCCGTCACAGGCTTTGGCTACCCGCAGTCCCAGGTCTAAAGTTGCCTGCTCATCAGGTAGTGGAATTACTCGATTCATCATGATAAACGTCAATCACATCAGGGTTAACAATACGCTGTAGCGTGGTAAAGAGATCTGTCGCCAGCATGCCGCGCGTACCAAAACGCGCCGCCAGCACATCCGCCGCCGCTCCGTGCGCAACACATCCCGCACATGCTGCATCATACGGGGTAAGCTTCTGTCCGAGCAATGCGCCAATAATACCGGAAAGCACATCCCCCATTCCGCCGCTGGCCATCCCTGCATTGCCAGTATCAATAATACCTAACTCAGCTTGTTCAGCAGCAACAACCGTACCCGCGCCTTTCAGCACTACTACGCCTCCGTACCGTTTTACCAGACGTTGTGCACAAAGTAAGCGATCGTCTTCAATTTCTGCAATGGAACAGCCCAGCAGTCGCGCGGCTTCACCTGGATGCGGCGTGATCACGCGATTGTGACGTTTATCGGGGTTGATTGCCAGCAGGTTCAGCGCATCCGCATCCCAGAGCATCGGTTTGCGAAAATTCTCCACTTTTTGCAGCGCTTTTTTGCCCCACTCCTGCTGACCAAGCCCTGGTCCTATCACCACAACATCCGCCCATGCCAGGCTCTCTTCCAGAGTCTGCGGCGTCAGCGCATCGACCATCAGTTCTGGTCTGGCAGTCAGAACAGGCGCAATGTTCTCCCTGCGCGTCAATACTTTGACCAGCCCGGCCCCCGCACGCAACGCCGCTTCACCGGCCATACGTATTGCACCTGCCGTGCCGTGGTCGCCGCCGATAATCACCAGCCGACCGTGGGAGCCTTTGTGTGAGGTGGGCCGACGCGGCGTTAGCCAGTGCGCAAGCTGTTGAGCATCAAAACGTTGCAGCGGCGCGTTCTGCCCCGCCAGCCAGTCGTCCAGCCCGAGTGCGTTAACATGCAGACGTCCGGTGACATCGCGTGCTTTACCGGTAAGCAGACCTGGCTTGAGCGCAATAAAGGTAACGGTATGCGCAGCGTTGATGACTGCCCCCGGCGTCGCCCCCGTCTGCGCAAGCAGGCCGGAGGGAATGTCGATTGCAATTGTAGGGGCTGGGTGGCTATTGGCACGTTCGATCAACGCCGGGAGAGGTTCACGCGGCGCGTTTTTTAAGCCAGTACCTGACAGCGCGTCGATAATGACGTCCACGCTGTCTGGCCAGTTAATATCAGCAGCATGAATAACGCCACCGGCGTTAAGCCAGGCGTCGTGCGCCTGCTGCGCTTCCTCGGGGAGCGGTTTATCACTCTCGTACGCCAGCAACGTAACATTAAAACCCTGCGCTTTGGCAAGTCTTGCCACCACGTAACCATCACCGCCGTTGTTGCCGTGACCACATAGCACCAGCCAGTGTTGGGCGTTCGGATAGGCCTCACGGGTGACCTGAAACGCCGCCTCTCCCGCCCGTTGCATCAGCTCATACAACGTCAGCCCTAAACTGTCTGCCGCCTCTCGCTCCATCCGCCTGATATCATCGGCGTGCCAGATGGAGTGTGGTATACTTGCGGGGTTTTTCTTCATTGTATGGTCCGTCATGTCAGAGCCCCTCGATCTCAATCAGTTAGCGCAAAATATTAAGCAGTGGGGGCTGGAGCTTGGCTTTCAGCAGGTCGGTATTGCCGATACCGACCTCAGCGAAGCAGAGCCCAAACTGCAGGCCTGGCTGGATAAACAATACCACGGAGAGATGGACTGGATGGCCCGTCACGGCATGATGCGCGCCCGCCCCCACGAATTATTGCCCGGTACACTACGTGTCATCAGCGTACGTATGAACTATCTTCCTGCCAAAGCGGCCTTTGCCAGCACGTTGAAGAACCCTTCTCTGGGTTACGTCAGCCGTTACGCGCTTGGCCGCGACTACCATAAGCTGCTACGTAACCGCTTAAAAAAGCTGGGAGAGATGATTCAACAGCACTGCGTTTCGCTGAATTTTAGACCTTTTGTCGATTCTGCGCCCATTCTTGAGCGTCCTTTGGCGGAAAAAGCCGGGCTTGGCTGGACAGGTAAGCACTCACTAATCCTCAATCGCGAAGCCGGTTCATTTTTCTTCCTCGGGGAATTACTGATCGATTTACCCTTGCCGGTCGACCAACCAGCAGAAGAAGGATGCGGGAAATGCGTCGCCTGCATGACAATCTGTCCCACCGGGGCCATCGTTGAACCCTACACCGTAGATGCGCGCCGCTGTATCTCTTATCTCACTATCGAACTGGAAGGCCCGATACCGGAAGAGTTTCGTCCATTGTTGGGGAATCGAATTTACGGCTGCGATGATTGCCAGCTCATTTGCCCGTGGAACCGCTATTCACAGTTGACGACAGAGGATGACTTCAACCCGCGCAAGCAGCTTCATGCTCCGGAGTTAATAGAGCTGTTTAGCTGGAGCGAAGCGTGGTTTTTAAAAGTCACGGAGGGGTCTGCCATTCGTCGTATTGGCCACCTGCGCTGGCTGCGAAATATCGCCGTTGCGTTGGGTAATGCTCCCTGGAATGACGCTGTTATTCTCGCGCTGGAAAGTCGCAGAGGTGAGCACCCACTTCTCGACGAACACATAGACTGGGCGGTTGCTCAGCAAATCGAGAAGCGAAATGCCTGCGTAGTTGAGGTGCAGCTACCGAAGAAACAACGTTTGGTCAGGGTCATTGAGAAGGGTCTGCCGCGCGACGCTTAAGTCATCCACAGCTTGTGTATAAAAATAAAAACACATTGATATTCAAGAAGGAAAAAATCGTCAAGTGATCGCATTAACAATTTGAAATGATAATTAAGTCAATAATTTCAATTAGTTAAAATGATACTATTTACCCGGCGAAGCTTTTTGCATTCCAGGAATAATACCCGAACCTGTGGATAAGTCTGTTTACAAGAGTATGTCAATGACGAAACAAAACGTCCCCAACGCGATTATTCGTTGTGGATATTTTTATTGAGGTAAGAATTTGGAGCGGGAAACGAGACTCGAACTCGCGACCCCGACCTTGGCAAGGTCGTGCTCTACCAACTGAGCTATTCCCGCTTGGGTGTGTCTGTGCTTGATAAGCACTTTCAAATTTTGGAGCGGGAAACGAGACTCGAACTCGCGACCCCGACCTTGGCAAGGTCGTGCTCTACCAACTGAGCTATTCCCGCTTGGGTGCGTCTGTGCTTAATAAGCACTTTCAAATTTTGGAGCGGGAAACGAGACTCGAACTCGCGACCCCGACCTTGGCAAGGTCGTGCTCTACCAACTGAGCTATTCCCGCAAATTTGTTGCTGTCGTAATTCGCATTTCTGCGTCGTTACGGGAGGCGCATTATACGAGAAATCCGTTTAGCTGCAACCCCCTTGAATACGTTTTTTTCGAAAATTCGTTCAAGTGATTACTTTGCAATCAAGCTGAACAATTTAGCGTCAAAAAGCCGGTGACGCAAGCCACCGGAGAACAAAATCAAAGCTTAATAAAATGTTCGCGATAGTAAGCAAGCTCAGCAACAGATTCACGAATGTCGTCCATCGCCTGATGCGTTCCCTGCTTGGTGAAGCCAGCCAGGATTTCCGGCTTCCAACGACGCGCCAGTTCTTTGAGCGTGCTGACGTCCAGATAGCGATAATGGAAATACGCCTCCAGCTCCGGCATGTATTTAAACAGGAAACGACGATCCTGGCCGATGCTGTTGCCACAGATAGGTGATTTCCCTTCCGGAACCCACTCTTTCAAAAAAGCCAGCGTGGCCAGTTCTGCTTCACGATCGCCCATGGTGCTCGCCTTCACACGTTCCACCAGCCCGCTACCGGTGTGCGTACGTACGTTCCAGTCATCCATTAATGCCAGTTGTTCGTCGGACTGGTGCACCGCAATTGTCGGTCCTTCTGCCAGAATATTCAGGTTGGCATCCGTCACCAGCGTGGCGATCTCAATAATGCGATCGCGCTCGGGATCCAGACCTGTCATCTCCAGATCGATCCAAATCAGGTTGTTTTCATTGGCACTCATGCTATTTTCCACCCTTCAGCGTCACATTCAGTGTGACTACATTGATCTAAAATTGTGTGTATCATAAATGTTTTGCCCATCATGGGCGACCAGGAGCCAGTCCGATTGAGTAAGAATAAACTCTCCAAAGGCCAACAGCGCCGTGTGAACGCCAATCACCAGCGTCGTCTTAAAACGTCCACGGAGAAGCCCGACTACGACGACAACCTGTTTGGCGAAACCGCTGAAGGCATCGTTATCAGCCGTTTTGGCATGCATGCCGACGTAGAGTCTGCTGACGGTGAAATTCACCGCTGCAACATCCGCCGTACAATTCGCTCGCTGGTTACTGGCGATCGCGTAGTCTGGCGCCCGGGTAAAGCGGCGGCTGAAGGCGTGAATGTCAAAGGTATCGTTGAAGCGGTACACGATCGTACCTCGGTACTGACACGCCCCGACTTTTACGACGGGGTAAAACCTATTGCCGCCAACATCGACCAGATCGTTATTGTCTCAGCCATCTTACCCGAGCTGTCACTCAATATTATCGACCGATATCTGGTAGCCTGCGAAACGCTACATGTTGAACCAATTATCGTACTGAATAAGATCGATCTGCTGGATGATGAAGGCATGGCCTTCGTTAACGAACAGATGGATATCTATCGCAACATTGGCTATCGGGTGTTGATGGTATCCAGCCGCACTAAAGACGGCCTGAAACCGCTTGAAGAAGCATTAACCGATCGCATCAGCATTTTTGCCGGTCAGTCGGGCGTAGGTAAATCCAGCCTGCTCAATAATCTTCTCGGCCTGCAGGAAGAGATCCTGACCAACGATGTCTCCGACAACTCCGGTCTTGGACAGCACACTACCACGGCCTCTCGCCTGTATCACTTCCCGCACGGCGGCGACGTTATCGACTCCCCTGGCGTACGTGAGTTCGGACTGTGGCATCTGGAGCCGGAACAAATCACGCATGGCTTTGTCGAATTTCATGACTACCTGGGCCATTGCAAATACCGCGACTGCAAGCATGATACCGATCCAGGCTGCGCTATCCGTGAGGCTGTAGAAAAAGGGGCCATAGCCGAAACCCGGTTTGAAAATTATCACCGCATCCTGGAAAGCATGGCGCAGGTAAAAACGCGTAAAAACTTTTCTGATACAGACAACTGACAACTAAGCTAAGCATCGCTAGAATCGTCCCCCTTTTTTCAGGATCCGGCCCACATGCCGGATCGGGAACAAATTATGGCCTGGAGGCTACCTTGTTAAACTCATTTAAGCTTTCGCTACAATACATTCTGCCGAAACTATGGCTCACTCGCCTGGCGGGTTGGGGTGCGAGCAAACGAGCGGGATGGCTGACCAAATTGGTTATCGATCTGTTCGTGAAATATTACAAGGTCGATATGAAAGAGGCGCAAAAGCCGGACACCGCCAGCTATCGCACCTTTAACGACTTCTTTGTTCGCCCGCTGCGCGACGATGCTCGCCCGATTAATACCGATCCAAACGTACTGGTCATGCCCGCTGACGGCGTAATCAACCAGCTAGGCAACATCGAAGAAGACAAACTGCTGCAGGCTAAAGGGCACAGCTATACCCTTGAAGCGCTGCTGGCTGGCAACTATCAGATGGCGGACAAATTCCGCAATGGTACGTTTGTAACCACTTACTTGTCTCCACGCGATTACCACCGTGTACACATGCCGTGTAACGGTATCCTGCGTGAAATGATGTATGTGCCGGGCGATCTCTTCTCTGTAAACATCCTGACTGCGCAAAACGTACCGAACCTGTTTGCCCGCAACGAACGCGTAATCTGTTTGTTTGATACCGAATTTGGTCCGATGGTGCAGATTCTGGTCGGCGCGACTATCGTCGGCAGCATTGAAACCACATGGGCTGGCACCATTACCCCACCGCGTGAAGGCGTCATCAAGCGCTGGACCTGGCCGGAAGGCGAAAGCGAAGGGTCGGTAGCGCTGTTGAAAGGTCAGGAAATGGGCCGCTTTAAGCTCGGTTCCACCGTCATCAACCTGTTCGCACCTGGCAAAGTTAATCTGGTTGAGCAGTTGCAGGATCTTTCCGTGACCAAAATCGGCCAACCAATGGCCATCTCGACCGAGACTTTCGTGACGCCAGAGACAGAACCGGCCCTGCTGGCGAAAGAAGAGATCGAAGCAGAACACGACGCCAGCCCGCTGGTTGACGACAAAAAAGACGAAAGTTAAACATAGGAATCGCTGCTGTGCGCCTGATTATCACTTTTCTGATGGCCTGGTGCCTCAGCCTGGGGGCGTACGCTGCGACGGCCCCCGATGCCAAACAACTCACCCAGGAACTGGAGCAGGCAAAAGCGGCAAAACCCGCTCAGCCAGAAACCGTCGAGGCGCTCCAGTCCGCGCTGAATGCCCTTGAGGAGCGGAAAGGCTCTCTCGAGCGCGCACAGCAATATCAGCAGGTTATTGATAACTTCCCCAAGCTGTCCGCAACGTTACGCGCACAGCTTAGTAACCTGCGCGATGAACCGCGCAATGTGCCAACCGGACTCTCTACCGATGCATTAAACCAGGAGATCCTCCAGGTTAGCAGCCAACTGCTGGAAAAGAGTCGTCAGGCCCAGCAGGAGCAGGATCGCGCCCGGGAAATCGCCGACTCGTTAAGCCAGCTTCCTCAACAGCAAACCGATGCCCGCCGCCAGCTCAATGAGCTTGAGCGGCGCATTGGTACCGCCAACGGCAATTCCGCGCAGAATCAGGCGATGCAAGCTGAATCCGCCAAACTTAAAGCCCTGGTCGATGAACTGGAGCTGGCACAGCTTTCCGCCAATAACCGTCAGGAACTGGCGCGTATGCGCTCCGAACTGGCGGAAAAGCAGAGTCAACAACTCGACACTTACCTGCAGGCTTTGCGCAATCAACTCAACAGTCAGCGCCAGCGTGAAGCAGAGCGAGCGCTGGAAAGTACCGAACTGCTGGCAGAAAACAGCGCGGGACTGCCGGAAGGTATTGTCGATCAGTTCAAGGTTAACCGCGAGCTGTCTCAGGCCTTGAACCAGCAGGCGCAACGTATGGACCTGGTCGCCTCGCAGCAGCGTCAGGCTGCCAGCCAAACGCTGCAGGTCCGCCAGGCCTTGAATACGCTGCGAGAGCAGTCTCAGTGGCTTGGGGTTTCAAATATGCTGGGAGAAGCGCTGCGCGCGCAGGTATCCCGTCTGCCGGAAATGCCCAAGCCCCAGCAGTTGGATACCGAAATGGCGCAGCTTCGCGTGCACCGTATGCGCTATGAGGATCTCCTCAACAAACAGCCGCAGCTGCGTCAGATTCATCAGGCCGATGGACAACCGCTGACCGCTGAACAGAGCAGCATTCTCAACGCCCAGCTACGCACCCAGCGCGAGCTGCTGAACTCATTGTTACAGGGCGGCGATACGCTGATCCTTGAGCTGACCAAGCTCAAAGTCTCCAACAGCCAACTGGAAGATGCGCTAAAAGAGGTCAACGAAGCAACGCACCGCTATCTGTTCTGGACGTCAGACGTCAGTCCCATCTCGCTCTCCTGGCCTGTCGACATCGTTCAGGATCTGCGGCGTTTGATCTCATTAGATACGTTTAATCAGTTGGGTAAAGCCAGCGTCATGATGCTGACCAGCAAAGAAACACTATTGCCGCTGTTCGCGGCGTTGGTGCTGGTTGGCTTTAGCCTCTCTTCGCGCAAGCACTTCACCCGTTTCCTTGAACGCTCGTCCGCGCGAGTCGGGAAAGTCACCCAGGACCATTTCTGGCTGACAATACGCACGGTATTCTGGTCAATACTCGTCGCTTCTCCGTTGCCGGTGTTATGGGCAACGCTCGGTTACGGGTTGCAGGAAGCCTGGCCTTACCCGCTGGCTGTTGCTATCGGCGATGGCGTTACCGCCACGGTGCCTATGCTATGGGCGGTAATGATTTGCGCCACCTTTGCGCGTCCCAACGGTCTGTTCATTGCCCACTTTGGCTGGCCACGTAACCGCGTCGCGAAAGCCATGCACTACTACCTGATGAGCATCGGACTGATTGTCCCGCTGATCATGGCGGTGATTATGTTTGATAATCTCAATGACCGGGAGTTCTCCGCCTCACTGGGACGTCTGTGCTTTATTCTGATTTGCGGTGCGCTGGCGGTCGTGACCCTGAGCCTGAAACGCGCCGGGATACCGCTGTACCTCGATAAAGAGGGCAACAGCGATAACATGGTCAATAGTATGCTGTGGAATATGCTGATGGGCGCGCCGCTGATTGCCATTCTCGCTGCGGCAGTGGGTTATCTCGCCACATCGCAAGCCCTGCTGGCACGTCTGGAAACATCCGTGGCGATTTGGTTCTTATTACTGGTGGTGTATCACGTCATCCGCCGCTGGATGCTAATTCAGCGCCGCCGCCTTGCGTTTGACCGCGCCAAACATCGACGCGCCGAAATGCTGGCGCAACGTGCGCGGGGCGAAGAGGAACCACCTCATTCCACCAGCCTTGAAGGTACGATCGATGTAGATGAAAGCGAAGTGGATCTGGATGCAATCAGCGCGCAATCGCTGCGCCTGGTACGTTCTATCCTGATGCTTATCGCCCTGCTCTCGGTTATTGTGCTGTGGTCAGAAATTCATTCCGCTTTCGGCTTCCTGGAAAACATCTCGTTGTGGGATGTCACCTCCACGGTGCAGGGCGTGGAAAGCTTAGAACCGATAACGCTGGGCGCAGTGCTCATTGCTATTCTGGTGTTTATCATCACCACCCAGCTAGTGCGCAACTTACCCGCATTGCTGGAGCTGGCGCTACTGCAACATCTGGATTTAACCCCCGGCACCGGTTACGCCATCACCACTATCACTAAGTATCTTCTGATGCTGATTGGCGGCCTGGTGGGTTTCTCGATGATCGGTATTGAGTGGTCCAAACTGCAATGGCTGGTGGCGGCTCTCGGTGTCGGTCTGGGCTTTGGTTTGCAGGAGATCTTCGCCAACTTTATTTCCGGCCTGATTATCCTGTTTGAAAAGCCAATCCGCATTGGCGACACGGTTACAATTCGCGATCTTACCGGTAGCGTGACGAAAATTAATACCCGTGCCACCACTATCAGCGACTGGGACCGCAAAGAGATCATCGTACCCAACAAAGCCTTTATCACCGAACAGTTTATCAACTGGTCGCTATCCGATTCGGTTACCCGTGTGGTGTTAACCATCCCGGCACCGTCGGAGGCTAACAGCGAGGAGGTTACGCAGATCCTGCTGACTGCCGCACATCGTTGCTCGCTGGTTATCGATAACCCGGCGCCAGAAGTCTTCCTGGTTGACCTGCAACAAGGAATTCAAATCTTCGAACTGCGTATTTATGCCGCTGAAATGGGGCATCGCATGCCGCTGCGCCATGAAATCCACCAGCTGATTCTGGCAGGCTTCCGCGAGCATGGTATTGATATGCCGTTCCCACCGTTCCAGATGCGTCTGGAGAGCCTCGGCGGTAAGCAAACAGGCAGAACATTAAGTTCTGCAGGAAGAGGCAGCCGCCCGGCGGGAAGTTTGTAAGCGGAAGGCTTCACTGTATCCGGCCTACTAAGATGCATCTTTGTAGGCCGGATTGGGCAGGTCGTTTATTCCACCGCCCACTCAGGTTCGTTGGCCGCGCGACGGCTGTAGTTCTGATAAATCGCCATCGCCAGCAGCGAGAAGAAGATCGGGCCGCCGGTCATCCACAAGGCACTGTTCCAGTCCCCGGCTTCAATTACCGGCTGGATGATGGTGAACACGTTGGCAAACGTCACCACCAGAACGACCACACCCGTTGCCAGCAGCGTCGCCGCTCGGGTTTTAAAGACAACAAACGGTCTTTCCAGACCCGGACGGGCTTGAAAGAACGGAAACGCCAGCGCCAGGAACAGATACGGCAGCGTCATGGATACGTTCGCCATCAGCGTCAGTTTGTTATAGAACGCTGAAGCCGTATCGCCACCAAATGAAACCAACAGGATAAACAGGCTCACCAGCAGGCACTGTAACCACATTGCCGTCGTCGGCATCCCTACGGCATTCAGTTTGGTCATCGGCGCGGGCCACAACGCTTTCGGCGTACCCTGAATAATCGCTTTCAGCGGTGAGTAGCTGAGGGTGAAAAAAGCGCCGGTATAGGCAAGGAACATGGAAAGCCCGGTAATACGTGCAAACCATACGCCCATCACCATCGCGGTCTCAGGGGAAAGATGCAGCGCATTACCCAACCTCATCCCGAGGCTCTTCATCAGGATATAAGTAATATTGCCGAGGTTGACCGAGCTATTGCTTAATACCTGCTGCCAGTTGGTGCTAACGCCCCATAAAAAGATGGCCAGTGAATAACCAACAGAAATGACAATAGCGGCAAAAACAATGCCTTTAGCAAAGTTCTTTTCTGGTTTTTCTGTTTTATCAACCAGTCCCCCTACAGCTTCAATTCCGCCATAAGCAAAAATGGCAAACACAACAAATGACAACATTGCCAGCCCGGACTGATATCCGGGATTAGGTGAGGAGATAAAATTAATATCCTGTGCAAAGTGGCCACCAGTTAATAACAAAATAGCGACACTCACTAACAACAGAACTAAATTAAGACACATTACGGCAATTCCGCCTACTGCCGTAATACGCGCAATCTTATTAATACCCCGGGATGCCACGCAGGTCACCAGGATCATCCAGCCGACGGCGAGCAGCCCGACAACCTGCGTAGGCTCAAGCCCTGCAATACGCCAGTGCTGCGTCATGTCTGCGCCAAACAAGAAGGTTGAAAAAGGTACCCAGACTTTCGCCGCAGTACTTACCATCCATATCACATAAGAAGAAAACCACATAAACGTGCCGATAAAGGCATAGCGCGGTCCAACGCTATTATTCATCCACGAATAGATTCCCCCCTCTTCTTTCCGATAGGCAGACCCCATTTCCGCCATCATTAAAGCAAATGGAATAAAGAATAATAATGCAGAAAATATATACCACGGTATTGCACTATACCCCATTAAATAGAATGCGGAGGGGCTATTAGCAAAACCGAAAACTGACGTAAATATCATGAGAATGAGACCTGGCAGGCTCATCTTTTTTATTGTTTGGGTCATTAAACCATCCCTTACTCTGGCAAGCGTTTAGCAAACGCCGCTCACCGGTTGGCACTGCTCTCTTTGCAGAGTTCAGCGATAAAAAAATCAACACAGAATTGATACCTAAACGATATCAAATATCCAGATGTAAATTGTGGCTATTAGAGGGGAAATGAAAAAATATGCTACAAAGTGGCGATTAAGCCGCCACTTTGTATTGCGGAAGGGTAAGTTATGCGCGATCGACGGTAAATGCGATAACCTCAGCCAGGCTTTCTGCGCCCAGCGCCAGCATCACCAGACGGTCAACACCCAGCGCCACGCCTGAGCAATCCGGCATGCCTACTTTCAGCGCTTCCAGCAGGTTGGTATCGATAGGTTGCTGCGGTAAGCCTCGTGTGGCACGTTTGCGGTTATCCTGTTCAAACCGCTGCTGTTGTTCACGCGCGTCGGTCAATTCATGGAAACCATTTGCCAGCTCAATACCTTTGTAATAAACCTCGAAACGTTCAGCCACGCGGTGATCTTCGGTACTGATTTGCGCCAGTGATGCCTGGCTGGCCGGGAAATGATACACAAACGTCGGTTTGTCTTTACCAATATGCGGCTCAACGCCCATCGTAAACAGCAGTTGCAGTAAGGTGTCCCGGTCTTCTTCGGTATCGGCAATATTGCTGAGATCCAATTTCGCCGCCACTTCCCGCAGTTGGGTTTTATCCGCAGACAGCGGGTCTATCTCCAGATGACGCTGGAAGGCTTGCTGGTAAGAGAGGCTTTCCGCAGGCGAACAGTCCAGCACCTGCTGAAGCAAATCATCCACCTCATTCATCAGGCGATACATATCGTAGTGCGGACGATACCACTCAAGCATGGTGAATTCAGGGTTATGATGGCGCCCCATCTCTTCATTACGGAAGCTGCGGCACAGTTGATACACCGGGCCGCACCCTGCCACCAGCAGGCGCTTCATATGGTATTCAGGGCTGGTCATTAAATAGAGATTCATCCCCTGGGAGTGTCCAGGGCCAACGAAACGCGTTTCGAACGGGAACAGATGGATGTCCGTTACCGTTGCCTGACTCATACAAGGGGTCTCAACCTCAAGCACGCCACGATCGGCAAAAAAGCGGCGAATCTCCGCTATAATTGCTGCACGTTTTAACAGATTGGGGATGGACGCGCTCGGCTGCCAGGTTGCCGTTTCGCTCATGGTTGTTTCTCCGATTTATGACAAGGGCACGAAGTCTACTCGTATCGCGCTAACGAGACAAATTTCAGGCAGCAGTAATCAGCACCGGCAATTGGATAAAAAAAGCGACATAGGATGGTTTAGTAATTAAATTAATCAAATTCAATGATAATTCCCCCCTGTGACACGCTAAAAAAATCGAACACGTCAAATTTCCCGCACATCCCTAAGACTATACTATTGTACCTATAAAGGAGCAGTGGAAACGCGTTCATAACCTGTTTGAAGCCGATGAAGCATCTGATTTCAGGCGGGGATGAAATAACAACAATCTGGAGGAATGTCGTGCAAACCTTTCAAGCCGATCTTGCCATTATAGGCGCCGGTGGCGCGGGATTACGTGCTGCAATTGCTGCCGCACAAGCAAATCCCAACGCTAAAATCGCACTGATCTCAAAAGTGTACCCAATGCGCAGCCATACCGTTGCTGCCGAAGGCGGCTCTGCTGCTGTCGCGCAGGATCATGACAGCTTTGACTACCATTTTCACGATACGGTAGCAGGCGGAGACTGGCTATGTGAGCAGGATGTCGTGGATTACTTTGTCCACCACTGCCCAACTGAAATGACGCAACTGGAACAATGGGGCTGCCCATGGAGCCGTCGTGAAGACGGTAGCGTCAACGTACGTCGCTTCGGCGGCATGAAAATCGAGCGTACCTGGTTTGCCGCAGATAAAACCGGCTTCCACATGTTGCATACGCTGTTCCAAACATCTTTGCAGTTCCCGCAGATTCAGCGCTTTGACGAACACTTCGTTCTGGATATCCTGGTGGACGAGGGTCATGCCCGCGGCCTGGTTGCCATGAACATGATGGAAGGCACGCTGGTGCAGATCCGTGCTAACGCAGTCGTAATGGCAACGGGCGGCGCTGGTCGTGTTTACCGTTACAATACTAACGGCGGCATCGTAACCGGCGACGGTATGGGCATGGCGCTGAGCCACGGCGTTCCGCTGCGTGATATGGAATTCGTTCAATATCACCCGACGGGTCTGCCAGGCTCCGGTATCCTGATGACAGAAGGTTGCCGTGGTGAAGGCGGTATCCTGGTCAACAAAAACGGCTACCGTTATCTGCAAGACTACGGCATGGGTCCGGAAACCCCGCTGGGCGAGCCGAAAAACAAATACATGGAACTCGGTCCGCGCGACAAAGTTTCTCAGGCTTTCTGGCACGAATGGCGCAAAGGCAACACCATTTCCACTCCGCGTGGCGATGTGGTTCACCTCGACCTGCGTCACCTCGGTGAGAAAAAACTGCTCGAACGTTTACCGTTCATCTGCGAACTGGCGAAAGCTTACGTGGGTGTCGATCCGGTTAAAGAACCGATCCCGGTACGTCCGACCGCGCACTACACCATGGGCGGTATCGAAACCGATCAGCACTGTGAAACCCGCATTAAAGGTCTGTTCGCTGTCGGCGAATGTTCCTCTGTTGGTCTGCATGGCGCTAACCGTCTGGGCTCTAACTCCCTGGCGGAACTGGTGGTCTTCGGTCGTATGGCTGGTGAACAAGCTGCGGAACGCGCTGCAACGGCTGGCGCTGCAAACAGTGCCGCTCTGGATGCACAGGTTGCTGGCGTTGAAAAACGTCTGAAAGATCTGGTTAACCAGGAAGGTAACGAAAACTGGTCTAAGATCCGTGACGAAATGGGTATCTCCATGGAAGAAGGTTGCGGTATCTACCGTACGCCGGAACTGATGCAGAAAACCGTTGATAAGCTGGCTGAACTGCAGGAACGCTTCAAGCGCGTACGTATCACTGATACCTCCAGCGTCTTCAACACCGACCTGCTGTATACCATCGAACTGGGTCACGGTCTGAACGTTGCTGAATGTATGGCGCACTCCGCGCTGGCGCGTAAAGAATCCCGCGGCGCGCATCAGCGTCTGGATGAAGGCTGTACCGAGCGTGACGACGTGAACTTCCTCAAACACACCCTCGCCTTCCGCGATGCTGACGGCACGACTCGCCTGGAATACAGCGACGTGAAAATCACCACTCTGCCACCGGCTAAACGTGTTTACGGTGGCGAAGCGGAAGCAGCCGATAAGAAGGAGAAGGCGAATGGCTGAGATGAAAAACCTGAAAGTTGAGGTGGTGCGCTATAACCCGGAAACCGATACCGCGCCGCACAGTGCTTTCTACGAAGTTCCTTATGATGAAACCACGTCACTGCTGGATGCGCTGGGCTACATCAAGGATAACCTGGCACCGGACCTGAGCTACCGCTGGTCCTGCCGTATGGCAATCTGCGGCTCCTGCGGCATGATGGTCAACAATGTACCGAAACTGGCGTGCAAAACCTTCCTGCGTGATTACACAAACGGCATGAAGGTTGAAGCCCTGGGCAACTTCCCGATTGAGCGCGATCTGGTCGTCGACATGACGCACTTTATCGAAAGCCTGGAAGCGATCAAACCGTACATCATCGGTAACCCGCGTACACCGGATCAGGGTCCAAACACCCAGACTCCGGCGCAGATGGCGAAGTATCATCAGTTCTCCGGTTGCATCAACTGTGGTCTGTGCTACGCCGCGTGCCCGCAGTTCGGCCTGAACCCTGAGTTCATTGGACCGGCTGCGATTACGCTGGCGCATCGTTACAACGAAGATAGCCGCGACCACGGTAAGAAGGAGCGTATGGCTCAATTGAACAGCCCGAACGGCGTCTGGACCTGTACTTTCGTGGGCTACTGCTCCGAAGTCTGCCCGAAACACGTCGATCCGGCTGCGGCCATTCAGCAGGGTAAAGTTGAAAGTTCAAAAGACTTTCTTATCGCTACCCTGAAACCACGCTAAGGAGTGCACGATGACGACTAAACGTAAAGCCTATGTGCGGCCAATGACGTCCACCTGGTGGAAAAAGCTGCCATTTTATCGTTTTTACATGCTGCGTGAAGGCACGGCAGTCCCGGCAGTCTGGTTCAGCATTGAACTGATTATCGGCCTGTTTGCACTCAAGCATGGTGCAGAGTCCTGGATGGGCTTTGTCGCCTTTTTACAAAACCCGGTGGTGGTAATCCTTAACATTATCGCCCTGGCAGCAGCGCTGCTGCATACCAAAACCTGGTTTGAGCTGGCACCAAAAGCAGCCAACATCATCGTAAAAGACGAAAAAATGGGGCCAGAGCCGATCATCAAAGGTCTCTGGGCAGTCACTGTGGTTGCTACAGTAGTCATACTGTTTGTTGCCCTGTTCTGGTAAGGAGTCCGGAATGATTAATCCAAATCCAAAACGCTCTGACGAACCCGTATTCTGGGGCCTGTTTGGTGCAGGCGGTATGTGGAGCGCAATCATTGCGCCGGTAATGATCCTGCTGGTAGGCATTATGCTGCCGCTGGGCTTTGTTCCTGATGCTTTCAGCTATGAACGCGTACTGGCATTCGCTCAGAGCTTCATCGGACGTGCGTTTCTGTTCCTGATGATCGTTCTGCCGCTGTGGTGTGGTTTACACCGTATGCACCACGCGATGCATGACCTGAAAATCCACGTGCCGGCTGGCAAATGGGTATTCTACGGACTGGCAGCTATCCTGACCGTTGTAACGGCGATTGGTATTCTGACCATCTAAGTACATGCGTTAATTATCAGGCCCGCCATTGGCGGGCCTTTTTTATTTGTGCAGCACCCCGGTCAACCAACGGGAAAATTCACGCATCGCAGGCGTCTCCGGGCGAGATTGCAAACGCGTTATCCAGTAGCTTCCCAAATCAATCTGCGTTAAAAACGGCTGAACGATACGTTCGCTGCTGAGTAAATGCGTGAACATTCTGACTGGCGCAATTGCCACACCGCTCCCCGCCTGAGCGGCTTCCAGCATGGTGACTGACGAATCAAACACCATCACATTATGCGTCGGTGACGGAGGCGCCTCTCCGGCCGCCTGCATCCAAAGCGCCCATTCATCCCGCCGATACGATCGTAATAACGGAAATTTCAGGATATCCGCAGGCGTTTGAATCTGCGAAGCCAATGTTGGCGAACACAGTGGAGACATCAGCGCGCTACATAAATATTGCGCATCGGTATCGTGCCAGGCTCCCCCACCGTAGCGAATGGTATAATCCAGCCCTTCGGCGGCGGGATCCACGCGATTGTTATGGGTAGAAATATGCAAATCAATATGTGGGTAACTGCGCTTAAAATCGCTCAACAGCGGGAAAAGACAGCCGATAGCAAAGGTTCCCACTACGCCAATTTTAAGTTTTTCCTGGGTCTGTTTAGTGGCAAAACGATCCAACATCCCCGCCATACGATCGAAGGAGTCATTAAGTACAGGTAACAGACTTTCCCCTTCAGTCGTCAACATTAATCCACGAGAACCGCGCACAAAAAGCTGACAATTCAGCTGCTGCTCCAGCGATTTTACATGCTGGCTGATGGCAGAATGCGTCACGTTGAGCTCAATCGCAGCGCGGGTAAAGCTGAGATGTCTGGCCGCGGCTTCAAAAGCCCGCAGCGAGTTAAGAGGGATATAGCTACGCGTCATCATTAAGCCTGTTAGAAAAACTTATATCTGCTGCTAAATTTAACCGTTTGTCAACACGGTGCAAATCAAACACACTGATTGCGTCTGACGGGCCCGGACACCCTTTTGCTTTTAATTACGGAACTGATTTCATGATGAAAAAATCGATATGCTGCGCGCTGCTGCTGACAGCCTCTTTCTCCACGTTTGCTGCCGCAAAAACAGAACAACAAATTGCCGATATCGTTAACCGCACCATCACACCACTGATGCAGGAGCAGGCTATTCCGGGTATGGCCGTGGCGATTATCTACGAGGAGAAACCTTATTACTTTACCTGGGGTAAAGCCGATATCGCCAATAACCACCCAGTCACGCAGCAAACGCTGTTTGAATTAGGGTCGGTCAGTAAGACGTTTAACGGCGTGTTGGGCGGCGACGCTATCGCCCGCGGCGAAATTAAGCTCAGCGATCCGGTCACGAAATACTGGCCAGAACTGACAGGCAAACAGTGGCGGGGTATCAGCCTGCTGCACTTAGCCACCTATACAGCGGGTGGCCTACCGCTGCAGATCCCCGATGAAGTTACGGATAAAGCCGCATTACTGCGCTTTTATCAAAACTGGCAACCACAATGGACTCCGGGCGCTAAGCGTCTTTACGCTAACTCCAGCATTGGTCTGTTTGGTGCGCTGGCGGTGAAACCTTCAGGTATGAGCTACGAAGAGGCAATGACCAGACGCGTCCTGCAACCATTAAAACTGGCGCATACCTGGATTACGGTTCCGCAAAGCGAACAAAAAAATTATGCCTGGGGCTATCGCGAAGGGAAGCCTGTACACGTTTCTCCGGGACAACTTGACGCCGAAGCCTATGGCGTGAAATCCAGCGTTATCGATATGGCCCGCTGGGTTCAGGCCAACATGGACGCCAGCCACGTTCAGGAGAAAACGCTCCAGCAGGGCATTGAGCTTGCGCAGTCTCGTTACTGGCGTATTGGTGATATGTACCAGGGATTAGGCTGGGAGATGCTGAACTGGCCGCTGAAAGCTGATTCGATCATCAACGGCAGCGACAGCAAAGTGGCATTGGCAGCGCTTCCCGCCGTTGAGGTAAACCCGCCAGCACCTGCCGTGAAAGCCTCATGGGTGCATAAAACGGGATCCACAGGTGGATTTGGCAGCTACGTTGCCTTCGTTCCAGAAAAAAACCTTGGCATAGTGATGCTGGCAAACAAAAGCTACCCCAACCCGGCTCGCGTCGAGGCGGCCTGGCGCATTCTTGAAAAACTGCAATAACTGACAGAGGGGTCCGGTAAATCGGACCTCCTTTCTTGCTCTTTTTTTCCTGCTGTCATCTACACTTAACAAAAAACAGTAAGGAAAACACTATGCGCATTCTGCCCGTCGTTGCTGCAGTTACGACTGCATTCCTGGTTGTCGCTTGCAGCTCCCCAACACCGCCGAAAGGCGTTACCGTGGTGAATAACTTTGATGCCAAACGCTATCTGGGAACATGGTATGAAATTGCGCGCTTCGACCATCGTTTCGAACGCGGGTTGGATAAAGTGACCGCAACGTACAGCTTGCGCGACGACGGCGGCATCAACGTTATTAACAAGGGCTATAATCCTGACAGGGAGATGTGGCAGAAAACGGAAGGGAAAGCCTATTTCACCGGCGACCCAAGCACGGCCGCGCTTAAAGTATCATTCTTCGGCCCCTTCTATGGTGGGTATAACGTAATTGCACTCGACCGGGAATATCGTCACGCGCTGGTTTGCGGTCCGGATCGCGACTACCTGTGGATCCTTTCACGGACCCCAACTATTTCAGATGAAATGAAACAGCAAATGTTAGCCATCGCGACCCGGGAAGGGTTTGAGGTGAATAAGCTGATTTGGGTGAAACAGCCTGGCGCTTAGTGAGTGCTCAGCTTCAGACCAATAATGCCAGCAACGATCAGCCCAAGGCTCAGCAAACGCGCCGGGCTGGCAGATTCACCCAGCAGCAAAATCCCTGTAATGGCCGCCCCGACGGCGCCAATGCCGGTCCAGACCGCATAAGCGGTTCCTACAGGTAATGTGCGCATTGCCCAGGAGAGCATGGCAATACTGACGATCATCGCCGCAATAGTGATAATGCTTGGCGTAAGACGCGTAAAACCGTGGGTATATTTCAGGCCAATCGCCCAGACGACTTCGAGCAAACCTGCAATTAATAAAACGATCCAGGACATATCAGGCTCCAGAACAATGGGGCCGTCCCCGGTGAAAGAAGCGTTTGCAGGTCGTCCTACAAAGCTGATGTGTGAAATGGCATTTTTGCCCGGAAGAAAATGAATTTCAACCTTTTTATTCACTGCCAGCTAAAAGCAAGAATTAAGCATAATTAGCGGCGTAGTTCCCGCATTTGGCACTCATCGGAGTTCTCTATGATGAAGGGCTTTCTGAAACCGGAAAGTCGATTGCCCCTCTTCTGAATGCGAAACGTTTATGCTTAAAATTTTAGTGATTGACCGGTGCCACTTTACCCGCACAGGGATAGAGGCCTTGCTTAATCATTCTGGCAGGTTCAGCTCTTCATTTCTGGTATCAGGAATCAATAATCTCCTGTTAGCAAAAGAGCATATTTTGCAATGGAAACCGCATCTGGTGATCGCGGATTTATACAGTTTTATTAGCGAGACGCACTCCAGTCCGCCAATTAACCCTTTTTTTATGAGTTGTGGCGTCATCCCACTGATTTTACTGCAATCAGCAGATAGACAGCATGCCCCCATCGCACCCTCTCAATTCGTCGCCCATTCGGTCTTGACCAAGCACACCACGCTGAACACACTCTCCCACACAATTCAGGAAGCACTTCAGGTTCGCCCCGCATTAGAAATACCCAAAAACGCCACGCCTTTGCTTACGCCGCAGGAGGAGAAAGTATTATCAATGTGGATGGATGGTGTGAGTAACAATGCCATTGCCGCCGCACTCAGCATACATGGCAAAACGGTCTACACCTATAAGCGGAATATCCGTATGAAACTGCACCTGGGGAACCGCTTCTCGCCGTTTCTGTCACTCCCAAGGAAGGGAGATTAACGGTACGACACGACGTCGTACCGTTCTTCATTATTGCTGAGCTTTTGTCGCTGCACCAGAAATGGCGCTACCGCCTTCAGAAATATCCTGTCCTACGCCTCGTGTGGTATTACACGCGGTTAAAACGGAAGAAAGTACCAACACAGAAAAGATCGCAGCAATTGTCTTCTTAACCATAACGTCTTCCTTTTCTAGCCAATATTGTTTGTGTATAGCTACTTAATAATAGACAAGATCTGGGAGTGTGATGGATAAACAATCGTTTTTAAGACTATATGAAATGATTAGCTGGCAGCGTGAGAGATTGAATTGCCAAGATGTTTGATGTCTTCACCGAAGCCGCGCGCGGTATTGCATCCCGTCAGGAGGGTGCTGGTGAAAAGGAGTAGCATTACAAGACCGAGAAGACGTTTCATCATTCCTGCCCTGGAAAAAATATGGCGCAGCAACCTGCGCCATAAGATCAAATGGAAGACTTATTTTACGCGAGAAACGTATTCGCCGGAGCGGGTATCCACTTTGATCACTTCGCCGATCTGTACGAACAGCGGAACTTTAACGACTGCGCCGGTAGACAGGGTAGCCGGTTTGCCGCCAGTACCAGCGGTATCGCCTTTCAGACCTGGGTCGGTTTCAACAACTTCCAGCTCAACGAAGTTCGGCGGAGTTACAGAGATCGGCTGACCGTTCCACAGGGTCACGATGCATTCAGCCTGGTCCAGCAGCCATTTAGCGTTATCGCCTACCGCTTTCTCGTCAGCAGCCAGCTGTTCGAAAGTGGTGTTATTCATAAAGTGCCAGAACTCACCGTCGCTATACAGGAAAGTCAGGTTCATGTCGGCTACGTCTGCGCCTTCAGCGGAGTCAGTAGACTTGAAGGTTTTCTCTACGCGAGTACCGGTCAGCAGGCGACGCAGCTTAACGCGCGCAAACGCCTGGCCTTTACCTGGTTTAACGAATTCGCTGGCTTCAACCGCATAAGGTTCGCCGTCCAACATGATTTTAAGACCAGCACGAAAATCGTTGCTATAGTACGTTGCCATAAGGCCCTCTGAAAATTGTTAACTGGTAGCTAAGCCACAAAATGGCGCATATTGTAACCCTAAATACCCCATCCAGAGAAGATTGGTTATCGCAACTTGCCGATGTTGTGACCGATCCCGATGAACTTCTGCATCTTTTGAATATAGACGCAGATGAAAAACTGTTGGCCGGACGCGATGCGAGACGGCTTTTCGCCCTGCGCGTGCCGCGCGCGTTTATTGCCCGCATGGAGAAAGGTAACCCGGACGATCCGCTTTTGCGTCAGGTACTTACCTCCCAGGAAGAGTTTGTTGCCGCGCCAGGCTACTCAACCGATCCGCTGGAAGAACAGCACAGTGTGGTTCCCGGTCTGCTGCATAAATATCGCAATCGGGCACTGTTGCTGGTCAAAGGCGGTTGTGCGGTGAATTGTCGCTATTGCTTCCGTCGACACTTCCCATATGCCGAAAACCAAGGCAATAAACGCAACTGGCAGGTCGCTCTCGACTACATTACCGCGCATCCTGAGCTGGATGAAATCATCTTCTCTGGTGGCGATCCGTTAATGGCCAAAGACCACGAACTGGACTGGTTGCTCACGCAACTGGAAGCCATTCCGCACATTAAACGCCTGCGTATTCACAGCCGTTTGCCGATAGTGATCCCTGCGCGCATTACCGAAGGACTGGTCGAACGTTTTGCGCGCTCCACGCTGCAGATTCTGCTGGTCAATCACATTAACCATGCCAATGAAGTTGATGAGACGTTTCGCCAGGCGATGAGTAGTCTGCGCGCCGCGGGCGTTACGCTACTCAACCAAAGCGTATTGCTGCGTGGCGTGAACGATAACGCACAAACCCTGGCTAACCTTAGCAACGCACTATTTGATGCCGGTGTGATGCCCTATTACCTGCACGTGCTGGATAAAGTACAGGGTGCCGCCCACTTTATGGTCAGCGATGATGAAGCGCGTCACATTATGCGTGAACTCCTGACACTGGTTTCCGGTTACATGGTCCCCAAACTGGCGCGTGAAATTGGCGGAGAGCCAAGTAAAACGCCGTTGGACCTGCAGTTACGCCAACAATAACCATTATTGAGTGTCCGATTCCGGACACTCGCTATCGATCACGATTATTTAATATCCCTGCAGGTGGAGCCGCACTTTTAATATGTGCTATTTTAACTCGCAGCGCGCAATTAGTTATTTGCAAAACATATAAATCAAGTCAAATCTAGATTTTCAATAAATATATGGTTAGGGAGAACCTTTGATGGCTATCAGTATTAAAGGTATTAATACCGGTGTTATTCGTCAGAAGAATGAATTTGTTGCCTTGGCATTGAAGATTAAAGAACAAAGAAATAAAGAGTCGCTGTTTTTTCTCTCTCCGCTTGGGCTAAGAGATCTGCTTATCGCGCTCGAGAGCAGGCTCTATATGAAGCAACAGCTTAGCGAAGACGCACGTTTGCAATATGAAAAAGAACGTGACAAAGCCAGCAAAAAGATGCACGAAAACATTCCGTTAATTCAGGAAGATGAGCTAAAAAATGCGGATATTAACCGTCGCATAGATTCACTGACGTTAGTGGATGATAAAGGGGAAAACTTAGCATTTTCTCTGACGCTGCATGACGGGAAAACAGATGAATTACTGGTTAATGAATTACAGATTCAGGTGTTGGCGCATGCAATTATTCATGCAATAAATAATGCTGGCATGCGGGATTTAGCGCTACGAATTACATCGCTGCTGGATTTCCTGCCGCTGTACGATGTGGATTGCCAGCAAAACGACAATCTGGAATACGACTCTTATACACAACCCGAATGGAAACATAACCTGTTTAATCATTATCTGGCGATTATTTACCGCTATACGGATGATAAAGGAAAAGCCCATTTCTGTGGTTCGGTAGTAAAAACTCGCGCCGCTTCCGGCAGCAAAGAGGCCGAAGCCATTACTCGCCGCCTGCTCGATTTCAGCCCACGGCTGAAAAAACTTGCCGGTGTACCGTGCCAGGTATTTATCAGAACGTTGACGGGTGATAAGACGCAAAAGCTCAATCAGGATCAGTGCCTGCGAGCACTGCATCATTTACGCGTTCAGTCTGCACATAAGACTCAGAATGCCTGATGGCGCTGCGCTTATCAGGCCTACGATTGCATGAGTCTGTCCAGGCCACTTTATTACACAAAATCATTCAATCTGCATCGCGGCGGCAAGTGAAGAAAATCCCCAGGAGCATAGATAACTATGTGACTGGGGTTTCACAGCGCAGCCAACAAAGAGGCTGGTTGAAGGATGAAGTGTAATCAGTTAGGGCACTTATAAACCTGTCCAATCATCTCACTGGCGGTAGGAACAAAGCTGGACAGCATTCCCTGCGATGGGCTGCTGACACCATAAATCACGTTACCGCCCATTGCCGCAGCCTGGTTACGCAGATCGTTTGCTGCGCCACGCATTGAGCCGCCCTCTTCGCCGTGCTGGCCAGAAAGCCAGTTGCTTTGCTTACCGGTTGCCGTGCCTATCAGTTGGCACTCTGCGCCAGGCTTGTCTTCGACAAAGCGTACGCTTTGCCCGGCTGAACTCAGTTCGTTGCTGGAGCTACAACCCGCCATCAGTAGCGCGGCACCAACGATCCCTGCTAAATATTTCACGTGCATGTCATTCCCCATGATCAATTAGTTGGACGTTATGTCCGTAGCTGAATCATATACTAAAAAGATGACCAAAAGAAAAACCCCCGGACATTTCTGCCCAGGGGTTTCTCAATTCTGAGAGGTTCAGAACAACATGATTACATCATGCCGCCCATTCCACCCATGCCGCCCATACCACCAGCAGCACCTAAGTCAGGTGCATCGCCTTTCGGCAGGTCGGTAACCATGCACTCGGTGGTGATCATCAGACCCGCAACAGAAGCCGCGTACTGCAGAGCAGAACGAGTTACTTTGGTTGGATCCAGGATACCCATGTCGATCATGTTGCCGTATTCTTCAGTTGCAGCGTTGTAACCGTAGTTACCGTCACCGGCTTTCACGGTGTTAGCCACTACAGACGGCTCTTCGCCGCAGTTCAGTACGATTTGACGCAGTGGAGATTCCATTGCGCGCAGCGCAACTTTGATACCTACGTTCTGGTCTTCGTTCTGACCTTTCAGGCCGGCAATTTTAGACGCTACGCGAATCAGCGCAACGCCACCACCAGCAACCACGCCTTCTTCTACCGCAGCACGGGTAGCGTGCAGGGCATCTTCAACGCGGGCTTTCTTCTCTTTCATTTCAACTTCAGTCGCAGCACCAACTTTGATAACCGCAACGCCGCCTGCCAGTTTCGCTACGCGCTCCTGCAGTTTTTCACGGTCATAGTCGGAAGTTGCTTCTTCGATCTGCTGACGAATCTGAGTCACGCGACCCTGGATTGCAGCTTCGTCGCCCACGCCATCGATGATGGTGGTGGTATCTTTGTTGATAACAACGCGTTTCGCCTGGCCCAGATCTTCCAGAGTTGCTTTTTCCAGCTCCATACCGATCTCTTCAGAGATAACGGTACCACCGGTCAGGGTAGCGATATCCTGCAGCATTGCTTTACGACGATCGCCGAAGCCAGGTGCTTTAACCGCAGCGACTTTCACGATACCGCGCATGGTGTTAACAACCAGAGTTGCCAGCGCTTCACCTTCAACATCTTCAGCGATGATCAGCAGCGGTTTGCCTGCTTTCGCTACAGCTTCCAGAACCGGCAGCATTTCGCGGATGTTGGAGATTTTCTTGTCAGCCAGCAGGATGAACGGGCTTTCCAGTTCTACTGCGCCAGTTTCCGGCTTGTTGATGAAGTAAGGAGACAGATAGCCACGGTCGAACTGCATACCTTCAACCACGTCCAGTTCGTCCTGCAGACCGGTACCGTCTTCAACGGTGATCACGCCTTCTTTACCGACTTTGTCCATCGCTTCAGCGATCAGTTTACCTACGGTTTCGTCGGAGTTAGCGGAGATGGTACCAACCTGAGCAATAGCTTTAGAGTCGGAGCACGGTACGGACAGTGCTTTCAGTTCTTCAACAGCAGCAGCGACAGCTTTGTCGATACCACGTTTCAGATCCATCGGGTTCATGCCCGCAGCAACGGCTTTCAGACCTTCAGTGATGATGGACTGAGCCAGTACGGTTGCGGTGGTGGTACCGTCACCTGCAGCGTCGTTCGCTTTAGAGGCAACTTCTTTCACCATCTGCGCACCCATGTTTTCGAACTTGTCTTCCAGTTCGATTTCACGTGCTACGGAAACACCATCTTTAGTGATGGTCGGCGCACCGAAAGATTTATCCAGAACTACGTTACGGCCTTTTGGGCCGAGGGTAACTTTCACTGCATCTGCCAGTACGTTTACGCCGCGCAGCATTTTCACACGAGCGTCGTTACCGAATTTTACGTCTTTAGCTGCCATTTTCTCTTTCCCTTAAATTCGTATGTTCAGTGTCGTTCGCGGATTAGGCTTCAACAATTGCCAGGATGTCGCTTTCAGACATGATCAACACTTCTTCATTGTCGATCTTCTCAGATTTAACACCGTAGCCATCGTTGAAAATAACGATATCGCCGACTTTCACGTCCAGCGGCTGTACGGTACCGTTGTCCAGGATGCGACCCTTACCGACAGCGATGATTTCGCCACGAGTTGATTTACCTGCTGCAGAACCAGTCAGTACGATGCCGCCAGCAGATTTGGATTCAACTTCTTTACGTTTGACGATCACACGATCATGTAACGGACGAATACTCATTGATAGCTCTCCTTTGAGAAAGTCTTTATCAGTTATGGGTGACGCCGGCCCGTAAACGGTTTCCCGGCTAGTGACCAGAGAGATGGGGATGGGGTTTTGTGCCTTCAAGGGGGCAAGCGAAAAAAATTTTTTATCAGCAGAAAATCCCGTCAAAACGCCGACACACCTCACATTTCATAACGATTTCAGTCACGTCGTCATAAGCAAATCCGATTGTGATACCATCAAAAATCTGCGTTGTAGCCCGGTCAATGGGCATAATCGGATAACCACTTATGAGCGGACTGAAACAAGAGCTGGGACTGGCTCAGGGCGTTGGCCTGTTGTCGACATCATTGTTAGGTACAGGCGTTTTCGCCGTCCCCGCGCTGGCTGCGCTGGTGGCTGGCAATAACAGCCTGTGGGCCTGGCCGGTGCTGATTGTTTTGGTCTTTCCGGTGGCGATTGTCTTCGCCGTACTGGGTCGTCATTTCCCCAGCGCAGGCGGTGTGGCGCATTTTGTCGGCATGGCCTTTGGTTCACGACTGGAGCGCGTCACCGGATGGCTATTTTTGTCGGTCATTCCTGTCGGCTTGCCTGCGGCATTGCACATCGCCGCCGGATTCGGTCAGGCGATGTTTGGCTGGCATGACGAGCAGCTTCTGCTGGCTGAGCTGGGTACGCTGGCATTGGTTTGGTACATCGGCTCCCGCGGCGCAAGCTCAAGCGCTAATCTGCAAACGGTCATTGCCGGACTGATTGTTGCCCTCGTTGTTGCTATCTGGTGGGCGGGCGATCTGAAACCAGGCGAAATACCCTTCCCTGCAATTAGCGATATTGAACTCCCCGGTCTGTTCGCCGCGCTGTCGGTGATGTTCTGGTGTTTTGTTGGCCTCGAAGCGTTTGCTCACCTGGCGTCTGAATTCAAAAATCCGGAACGAGACTTCCCACGCGCGCTGATGATTGGCCTGCTGCTGGCTGGATCTGTTTATTGGGCATGCACCGTCGTCGTTCTCCATTTTGGTGCCTACGGCGAGCAAATGGCCGCCGCAGCATCGCTGCCAGAAATCGTCGTGCAACTGTTTGGTGTACAGGCACTGTGGGTCGCCTGCATCATTGGTTATTTGGCCTGTTTTGCCAGCCTCAACATTTATATTCAAAGTTTCGCTCGACTGGTCTGGTCGCAAGCGCAGTATAAGCCTGAGAGTTATCTGGCTCGTCTGTCCCCCCGCCACCTTCCGCGCAATGCGCTAAACGCCGTATTGGGCTGCTGCGTAGTCAGTACTCTGTGCATCTATATGCTGCAAATCAATCTCGATGCGTTAATCGTCTACGCCAACGGCATCTTTATTATGATTTATTTGCTGTGCATGTTGGCGGGTTGTCGATTACTGAAAGGGCATTACCGCGCACTGGCGGTCATTGGTGGTCTGCTGTGCCTACTACTACTGGCAATGGTCGGCTGGAAGAGTTTGTACGCGTTGATTATGCTGGCAGGGCTGTGGCTGTTTTTACCCCGCAGGCCGGATAAAGCAACGTTGACGCCATCATCCTGCCTATAAACACTTTTGCCGGATGGCGCTAACGCTTATCCGGCCTACATACTGAGCCTTAATCCCGACGATCGTCTTTATGTTCGATGCTGTCGCGCTTGTCATCCTTGCGCTGAAATTCACCATCAAAAGTCTCACCGCCACCGGTTCCGGCGCTAAAACCACCGCCAGGCATACGCGAAAAACGTAAATGTGGCAGCAGTTTCATCGTTAGATGTTTTTGCACCGGGGGTAATAAAAGAAGAAGACCGAGGAAATCGGTGAAAAAACCAGGCAGTACCAACAGCAGACCGGCGATAATCAGCGATACACTTTTGATCATTTCTGCAGCCGGACTTTCACCAGCCGCCATTTTTTGTTGCATCAGTAAAAAGTTCTTAAATCCCTGATTACGAACCAGAGACATACCGATAACCGACGTAAAAATAACCAAAATCAGCGTCATCAGGACGCCCATCACATGGGCAACCTGAATAAAAATAGATATCTCTATGTAAACATAGAGAAAAATGGCAAGTAATGGTATCCAGCTCAAAGGGATCTCCTGTTAATAACAGCCGTTTTGTTCAACTTCTGTTCGAAAAATTATGTTAATCGCATCGATTTGATATTGTGGTGGTTAGCAAAATTTCAAGTGGCTTGTACACTAATATTTAGGGTTAATCACAAAGGGGTGATCCATTTCACAGAATAATAAATAAGGGGTAAATTCCACGCTTTAAGTGATCCAGATTACGGTAGAAATCCTTAACCAGCATATGATCTCGGGTATCAGACCGATGCAGGGGATAATCGTCGGTCGAGAAACAATCGAAATCACATATATCCTGTGTGTTTAGTCAAATCATTGGCAGCTTGAAAAAGAAGGTTCACATGTTAAACAACATTCGTATCGAAGAAGACTTGTTGGGTACCAGGGAAGTTCCAGCGGACGCCTACTACGGTGTCCACACTCTGAGAGCGATTGAAAACTTCTACATTAGCAACAGCAAAATCAGCGATATTCCTGAATTTGTTCGCGGTATGGTAATGGTTAAAAAGGCAGCGGCAATGGCCAACAAAGAGCTGCAAACCATTCCTAAGAGTGTGGCAAATGCCATCATCGCGGCGTGTGATGAAGTCCTGAATAACGGAAAATGCATGGATCAGTTCCCGGTAGACGTTTACCAGGGTGGTGCGGGTACCTCCGTCAACATGAACACCAACGAAGTTCTGGCCAATATCGGTCTGGAACTGATGGGTCACCAGAAAGGTGAATATCAGTACCTGAACCCGAACGACCACGTTAACAAATGTCAGTCTACCAACGATGCATACCCAACTGGCTTCCGTATCGCTGTATACGCATCCATCATCAAACTGATTGATGCACTGAACCAGCTGCGTGAAGGCTTTGAGAAAAAAGCCGATGAATTCCAGGACATCCTGAAAATGGGTCGTACCCAGCTGCAGGATGCTGTACCGATGACTCTCGGTCAGGAATTCCGTGCTTTCAGCGTACTGCTGAAAGAAGAAGTGAAAAACATTGGGCGTACCGCTGAGCTGCTGCTGGAAGTTAACCTCGGCGCAACAGCAATCGGTACTGGTCTGAACACGCCGAAAGAGTACTCTCCGCTGGCAGTACAGAAACTGGCTGAAGTCACTGGCTTCGCCTGTGTTCCGGCAGAAGACCTGATTGAAGCAACTTCTGACTGTGGCGCATACGTTATGGTGCACGGCGCACTGAAACGTCTGGCTGTGAAGATGTCCAAAATCTGTAACGACCTGCGTTTGCTCTCCTCTGGTCCGCGTGCGGGTCTGAACGAGATCAACCTGCCGGAACTGCAGGCTGGGTCTTCTATCATGCCAGCTAAAGTGAACCCGGTTGTTCCGGAAGTCGTAAACCAGGTTTGCTTCAAAGTCATCGGTAACGACATCACTGTCACCATGGCATCTGAAGCTGGTCAGCTGCAGCTGAACGTAATGGAGCCGGTCATTGGTCAGGCAATGTTTGAATCCATTCACATTCTGAGCAACGCTTGCTACAACCTGCTGGAAAAATGCGTTAGTGGTATCACTGCTAACAAAGAAGTCTGTGAAGCGTTTGTATTCAACTCCATCGGCATCGTTACTTACCTCAACCCGTTCATCGGTCACCACAACGGCGACATCGTCGGTAAAATTTGTGCCGAAACTGGTAAGAGCGTACGTGAAGTTGTCCTGGAACGCGGTCTGTTGACCGAGTCTGAACTGGACGATATCTTCTCTGCACAGAACCTGATGCACCCTGCTTATAAAGCAAAACGTTATACTGATGAAAGCGAACAGTAATCGTGTAGGGTAGTACCGGAGAAGGCACGTCATGATGACGTGCCTTTTTTCTTACTCGAAGTTACTTAAAAACAACAATTTAATATCAACTTGTTAAACAACAAGGAAGGCTAATATGATAGTTTTAGAACTTATCATCGTTTTGCTGGCAATCTTTTTAGGTGCCAGACTTGGGGGTATCGGTATTGGATTTGCAGGTGGGCTGGGTGTTCTGGTTCTTGCCGCTATCGGCGTAAAACCAGGTAATATTCCGTTCGATGTTATTTCCATTATCATGGCGGTTATCGCTGCTATCTCTGCCATGCAGATTGCCGGTGGTCTGGACTACCTGGTTCACCAAACTGAAAAACTGCTGCGTAAAAACCCGAAATACATCACGATCCTTGCACCTATCGTGACCTATTTCCTGACTATCTTTGCCGGTACTGGCAACATCTCTCTGGCAACGCTGCCGGTTATCGCTGAAGTTGCGAAGGAACAAGGTATCAAGCCTTGCCGTCCGCTCTCTACCGCAGTGGTTTCTGCACAGATTGCGATTACGGCTTCTCCAATCTCCGCAGCCGTGGTTTACATGTCTTCCGTCATGGAAGGTCATGGCATCAGCTACATTCACCTGCTGTCCGTGGTCATTCCGTCCACCCTGCTGGCCGTTCTGGTGATGTCCTTCCTGATCACCGCACTGTTCAACTCCAAACTGTCTGACGACCCGATTTATCGTAAGCGTCTGGAAGAAGGCCTGGTTGAACTGCGCGGTGAAAGACAAGTTGAAATCAAAGCTGGCGCGAAAACCTCCGTTTGGCTGTTCCTGCTGGGCGTGGTTTGCGTAGTTGTATACGCCATCATCAACAGCCCAAGCCTTGGCCTGGTCGCTAAACCGCTGATGAACACCACCAACGCAATCCTGATCATCATGCTGAGCGTCGCGACGCTGACCACGATCGTCTGCCGCGTTGAAACTGACTCCATCCTGAACTCCAGCACCTTCAAAGCCGGTATGAGCGCCTGTATTTGTATCCTTGGTGTTGCATGGCTGGGTGATACCTTCGTATCTCACAACATTGACTGGATCAAAGATACTGCAGGTAGCGTAATTCAGGGTCATCCGTGGCTGCTGGCGGTCATCTTCTTCTTTGCTTCCGCGCTGCTGTACTCTCAGGCTGCAACCGCTAAAGCACTGATGCCGATGGCTCTGGCTCTGAACGTTTCCCCACTGACTGCTGTTGCGTCTTTCGCCGCGGTTTCTGGCCTGTTCATTCTGCCAACCTACCCAACTCTGGTTGCGGCGGTTCAAATGGATGACACCGGTACAACCCGCATCGGTAAATTCGTCTTTAACCATCCGTTCTTCATCCCAGGTACTCTGGGTGTGGTTCTGGCTGTCTGCTTCGGCTTCTTGCTGGGCAGCTTCATGCTGTAAGACTTTACTGCAGGGTGCCTTCGCGCCCTGCAGTTCCTCCTCCCCACCTCGCTTTAGCTAACATCCTTCCCTCGTCCGTTGTATAGTGACCATTCTTTTGCTGGTTACTCTGTTCTTTCGAGGTGTTTATGCTTGATGTAAAGAGTCAGGATATTTCCATCCCCGATACCGTTGTGGTGCTCTGTACCGCCCCGGATGAAGCAACCGCCCAGGATCTCGCCGCCAAAGTGCTGGCGGAAAAGCTGGCTGCCTGCGTGACCCTGCTACCCGGTGCGACCTCCCTCTACTATTGGGAAGGCAAACTGGAACAGGAATATGAAGTGCAGATGATTTTAAAAACCACCGTCACGCACCAGCAAGCCCTTCTCGATTGCCTGAAGTCACATCATCCGTATCAAACACCTGAACTTCTGGTTTTACCCGTCACTCACGGAGACTTTGATTACCGCTCATGGCTCAACGCATCCTTACGCTGATCCTGCTGCTGTGCAGCACATCTACCTTTGCTGGATTATTTGACGCGCCTGGCCGCTCGCAGTTTGTACCTGCCGATCGGGCGTTTGTTTTTGATTTTCAGCAAAACCAACACGATCTGAACCTCACATGGCAGGTTAAAGATGGCTACTATCTGTATCGCAAACAGATAAGCATTACGCCATCTCAGGCCGATATTGCCGAGATAAAACTGCCGCCAGGCGTCTGGCATGAAGATGAGTTTTACGGCAAAAGTGAGATTTACCGTAAACAGCTGACTATCCCGATCACGGTCAATCAGGCTAAGTCTGGCGCAACATTAACGATCACATACCAGGGCTGCGCCGACGCCGGATTTTGCTATCCACCAGAAACAAAAACGGTGCCATTAAGTGAAGTGTCTGCCGATATCCAGGCGACACCTGCGCCGGTGCCAGCCACTGTCGATCCGCAAGAGAAACCGCAGCCCGCGGCTCAACTTCCCTTTACCGCTCTGTGGGCATTGCTGATCGGAATAGGCATCGCGTTTACGCCCTGCGTACTGCCGATGTATCCGCTGATTTCCGGGATCGTACTGGGCGGCAAGCAACGCTTATCAACCGGACGGGCACTGCTGCTGACGTTTATCTACGTTCAAGGGATGGCGCTCACCTATACCGCGCTGGGTTTGGTTGTTGCAGCCGCCGGTTTACAGTTCCAGGCCGCGCTACAACATCCTTACGTCCTGATTGGCCTTGCCGTCATCTTTACGCTGCTGGCTCTGTCGATGTTTGGTTTGTTCACGCTGCAACTGCCTTCATCGCTGCAAACGCGCCTCACGCTAATGAGTAACCGCCAGCAAGGCGGAGCTCCCGGCAGCGTCTTTGCGATGGGGGCGATTGCTGGCCTCATCTGTTCTCCTTGCACAACGGCCCCGCTAAGCGCGATTTTGCTGTATATCGCTCAAAGCGGGAACATGTGGCTGGGAGGCGGCACGCTGTATCTGTACGCGCTGGGGATGGGATTACCTCTGATGCTGATTACCGTATTTGGCAATCGCCTGTTGCCTAAAAGCGGCCCATGGATGGAACATGTCAAAACCGCCTTTGGCTTTGTCATTCTGGCGCTTCCCGTCTTCTTACTCGAACGTATCGTTGGCGACGAGTGGAGCGTTCGCTTATGGTCACTGTTAGGCGTCGCGTTCTTTGGCTGGGCGTTCATTACCAGCCTGCAGGCAAAGCACGCCTGGATGCGTATCGTGCAGATTGTCCTGTTAGCCGCAGCACTGGTATGCGTGCGTCCACTGCAAGACTGGGCGTTCGGCGCGCCGCATACTCACCCCCAGGCACACCTTAACTTCACGCCGGTGGCATCGGTAGATGCGTTAAATCAAGCGCTGGAGCAAGCTAGAGGCAGGCCAGTCATGCTGGATCTGTATGCCGACTGGTGTGTAGCCTGTAAGGAATTTGAAAAGTACACGTTCAGTAATCCGCAGGTTCAGCAAGCGCTAGGCAACACGGTGCTGTTGCAAGCGGATGTGACAGCAAACAATGCCCAGGATGTCGCTCTGCTGAAACATCTACAGGTTTTAGGTTTGCCGACTATCTTGTTCTTTGATGCCGAGGGAAAAGAGCATCCGGAGGCCCGGGTAACGGGTTTTATGGATGCCGCTACCTTCAGCGCACATTTGCGCGATCGCCAACCGTGAGCGACACTTGCAACAGGAAATACGGAGGAGAATACCGTGCAACGTGAAGATGTCCTGGGAGAAGCCCTGAAATTACTTGAGGTGCAAGGGATAGCCAATACCACGCTGGAAATGGTGGCCGAACGTATCGATTATCCTCTGGATGAACTGCAGCGCTTTTGGCCCGATAAAGAGGCCATTCTGTACGATGCGCTACGTTACCTCAGCCAGCGGGTGGATATCTGGCGGCGTCAGCTTTTGCTGGATGACACCCTGAGCGCTGAGCAGAAATTACTGGCGCGCTACACCGCACTGTCCGAATGCGTGAGCAATAATCGCTATCCCGGCTGTCTGTTCATCGCCGCCTGTACGTTTTACCCCGATCCCGGGCATCCGATCCATCAGTTAGCCGATCAGCAAAAAAAGGCAGCACATGACTTCACCCATGAACTGCTCACGACGCTGGAAGTTGACGACCCGGCAATGGTCGCCAAACAGATGGAACTGGTGCTGGAAGGCTGCCTGAGCCGCATGCTGGTTAATCGTAGTCATGCTGATGTCGAAACGGCACACCACCTGGCTGAAGATATCCTACGCTTTGCCCAGTGCCGAATGGGCGGTGCGCTGACCTAAGCGAGCATTATCTGTTTTAGCCGCATCTGTCGGGGAGATTTGTGCAAACTTCAGGCATAACCATGCAGATTGCCGCAATATTAAGCGGTTGAACAATGTTTCCAGAAATTTGATTGACTGACAGACGTGAATACGGTTTAATGCGCCCCGTTGCCCGGATAGCTCAGTCGGTAGAGCAGGGGATTGAAAATCCCCGTGTCCTTGGTTCGATTCCGAGTCCGGGCACCACTCATTTATAACCCTCGCTTCGGCGGGGGTTTTTGCTTTTTGAGTCAACAACTTGTTGGTTTACCAGTAGTTACCTCTTTTTAATTTCCTCCGGCCCCGCTTCCCGGTGGTACAGAAAGGTGGTACAAAATGGGCATTATGATACAGCCAACAAAGAACCGTTTCGGCGTTTACCACGTTCGTAAAGCCGTCCCCAAACACCTACAAGGCATCCTTGATAAACGGGAAATCAAGTTCACTCTTGATACTAAAGACGTGAGTGAGGCCAGAACTCGTGCACCCGCCAAAATCATCCAGATCGACCTGATACTCAGGCAGGCTGAAAAACAGCTCGAAGCTGAGCAGACCTTAACTGATGCGGATATCGAGCTGATCGCCGGTGTATGGGCATCAAAGACGATGCAGAATGACGAGCTTATCCGGGAGCGGTATATCGTTGAGGAACGGTACAACGGTAAAACGGGACTGGCTCACTCCCCTGAAAACGAGCTAATTCACGACTGGCTGGAGGACCGTGAGCGTAAACCCCGCTATAAGTCAGAGACATGGCAGGAAGAACGTGATGTATCAATTTGCAGGCTGATGGCCTTCGAGCTGGATGAAGCTCTCGAATACACACCTGTCGTCCTAACTCCGCTATGGCGGAACCGTTTGGCATGGCGGCTGGCCGAACGACGTAGCGATCTGACAAATGCCTATCTTCTGAATCTCCGTCCCCGACTTTACGCCAAAAGCAAAGGTCTGGATTCGCTACCTGAAGAAAAGCCTAAAGCCCTCACCTTCACTGACCTGTTTGAACGCTATAAAGAACACGTTCAGCGTCATGAACCACTGCGTGCAGAAAGTCGGATTATCGCCTACACAACATCGGCAAATCGCTTCATTGAGTTTATCGGGCAGAAGGCCGTAGAGGATATCACCGTTACTGACCTCGCCGATTTCCGTAACCTGCTCGAAAAGCTCCCATCCCGTCCTTCTAAGGCGGTACGGTTACTGCCACTGTACAAGCAGGTGGACGCTGAAGGTGAAAAAATCAGCCCTGTCCGAGTTGAAAATATACTTAAAGAGCTGTCTTCGGTCTTCCGCGTCGCGGTAGAGGACGGCAAGCTAACAGAGAACCCGCTAGGCAAGCTGAAGAAACGTAAGGTCTTCGCTGGCCCGACAGTCGTCAGGTCTTTCAGTCGCGATGAAATCAGCCGCATCTTCTCTCTGCCCGTGTTCCACGGTGAAGAAACGCCGTATGGGGCTATGGCATACTGGATACCGATAATTCTCTACTACTGCGGTGCCCGCGTTGAGGAAATCGCCCAGCTCCGTAAGGGCGACATCGTGGAGGTGGACGGTACACCCTGCTTCAGGCTGACAATGGGTGAAGGCCAGTCGATCAAGATGGGTAACACACGCCAGTTCCCGATACACAGTCACTTGATTGAGTTGGGCTTCCTTGATTTCGTGCAGCCCAGCACCAATCAGCTCTTTGCCGATAAGTCCGAAGTGAACCGGAAATACTCCTACAACTATGGCCGCTGGTGGGGCAACTACATTCGTAAGCACGGCCTGACGCGGGAAGGCATCAAGCCTACCCACAGTTTCCGCCATACGCTCGTTACGCTATGCCGAGATCTGAACGTCCGCGAGGAAATCCAGGACAGCATTCTCGGACATAACGAAAATTTATCTGACAGAGCGAAGGCCAGTCACGGTTATGGTGAGACAAGTGTACAAGCACAGCGTAGCGTCATTGAACAAATCCCCAGATTAGAGCTGGAGCGGCTGAAAAAGTGGCTTTTAGCGGTATAAGCACGGCAACTTACTGGAGATTATCAAAATGTTACGTATTCCTGACTCAGACTGGCAGGTTGTCGATGAACAGCCCCAAATTTCAGTTCAATTTCTACGAAAAGTGACACCGCAGGCGAAAAGATTCACGCAATGGATGCAACGGACACACGGCAGGCTGCTAGGGGCCCCCAAAAATGTCCTGTCGTACTGCACTTCCGGGCTCATTAACGGTCATTTCCCTGACAGAAATGGCTGGTTTTACGCTGGTGATGCCCTCGCTTTACTCACATATAGCGTACACAGCAGTGATAATGTGCCTTTGATCGAGGCGATTGAACAACATACTGGTTTAAAACTGCCGGTTCCGGCTTTTGAGAGCAAACTTGAAGGTCAGTTTGGAAAGCAACTGCGTGATGCACTGGCCTACCTCGGGAAACATTCTCCTTATGCGACCTACTATGAGATCGAGAAGCAAAAGCGAATTGGTAACTACCGTGTGGACTTTTTCGTTACGGAAAAGTTTGACGCACCTGACGGCTCGACCAACAAACGCCACAGCGTTGTTGAATTTGACGAGGAAGCTCACAAACTGCCGCGATACAGGAAAGCTGACAAACAGAGAGATAACTGGTTTCGTAAAAATCATCCAGAAATCAAGTTAATCCGGGTCCGGCATGAGGAGCAGGATACATGGTTAGAGGCCATTCAGACCTTAAATCAGATTATCCGGCTGGAAGATGGCTATGCTCACTGCCTGCGGAAAGCGTGTACTGCTCGTCCAGGTCCTGAGATACGGATAAACAGCGTATCTGTGCGAAATGCTTACGATGCAGAGCAAAACATGTGTAGCTTTCTGCTGAAACGCCCTGCACAGCCTCTCCGCGAAATGGAAAACCTGCTTGTACGGCTTGGTATACCTTATGAGAAACCGCGTGATATCCGCTTCCAGCGGGCGTATCTCAGAGCGTACGGGATTAAGACGGGCAGGTTACAGTAAAAGTTACAAAGAAAGCCCCGCAGCTTGGGGTTTTCTTCAATCCAAACGTTGTAACCTTTGAAACCCCACCTCAAGACACTTATATAGGATTCTATAGTTATCATTATTCACTACTCAAATTCACTCTTTCTCTCAGCTATTTAAAGATGAGTAACCTCTAGATGGTAGCGAAATCGGTGACTGAAAGAGGTACCGAAAAAGTGCAACTCTTCACTCTCCTGACAAGACCGGTATGGCTTGCAAATCAATGAAATCCCCCTGTGTCGGTATAAGAAAGTTGTTTATAACCACACAGGAGATACACAATGTACTACCATCCCTTAAAACGCTCTCAGAAGCCTCATGAGCCGCTCAGATATAGCCTCTCCCTATCGCAGCGAGATGATTACCGGAGGGCCGTAGAATGAATCTGAAGCGTATCTTATGGCAAGCCGCTAGGGCAGCACTGGCCGCCTTTCTGGCTGCAATCCTGAAAGCTATATCATCGGGTTTCCCGCCACCAGAAACGGCATGACCCCTTCCCCTTAACTTATTGTTCCCCTGCCAATAACCATGCCCTAAAGATCTGCCGCTAGCACAATGATGGAATGCCCTCTCAGGACATGCCACAGGGTCGTTTTGGGATTTTGGCAGGCCTTTGCAGGGGTGATGAGTCTATTGGCAGGGTAAGGAGTCCACTATGGCAATAGTCGGTTATGCCCGTGTCTCAACCACTGGACAAAGCCTAGATGCACAACTCGCTACCCTCGCCGGATGTGAGAAGATATTCAGGGAAAAAATCAGTGGGGCAAAAGACGATCGTCCAGAACTGCTGGCTATGCTCGAGTTCGTCCGAGAAGGCGACACAGTGCAGGTCACGAAACTGGACAGACTAGCCCGTAATACCCGCCATCTACTAGAAGTATCTGAATATCTGCAAAACAAACGTGTCGCACTGAACATTCTCAACATCGGTATCAACACGGCAACCCCGACCGGAAAGCTCATGCTGACCATGATTGGAGCTATCGCCACATTTGAGCGTGAAATGATGCTGGAACGCCAAAGCGAAGGTATCGCACTGGCGAAACTCAAGGGCAAGTACAAGGGCCGGAAAGCGACTGCAAGAAGTAGATCTCAAGAAGTCATCGAGCTATTGGAAAAAGGGCTGAGTAAGCCAGAAATCTCCCGCCAGTTGGGGATTGGCATCACTAGCATTTATCGGATTATTCGCAATGAATGAGCACATCAACCAGTACCACAAATGACAGCTACAGATTGATTTAAAAGGATTTGAGGTTAGGAATTGGAACTCGTAATGGCCTCATTTGGTCGACTAAGTACGCAGTAACAACCTAACCTCCTTATGCCTTCAGCTGTCGGGTTATAGCCTTAAAGTTATGACGAAAGGCGTACCAACGAGCAAAAAACGTTAGTTTCCCGGAAACGAGTCAGACAATCTTTGTTTAAAGTAATCATGTGCTGATGAAGAGATATCGTTTCCCAAAAAATTACGGTCCAGCTCAGCAGCTGCAATCAGGGCAGAGCCAGAGCCAAAAAACGGGTCACATACAGACTCACCCTGAATCGTACTTTGCTCGATCAAAACCTTAATGAGATCAACTGGTTTTTCTGTCGGATAACCTCGCATGACTCTCTTGGCTTCTAAAATATCGGGTATGCCTAAGTTATTGAGTTTTCTCTTCCCTTTCTCGAAAAACAGGACAAATTCGTACTTGGCGCGGTAATGATACCCCATACCGATGGCCATCTTGTTCCAAACGATCGGCTTCCAGAACTTAAACCCAACCTCTTCGGCAACTGGCTTCAAATGAAACATCGTTTCCTGATCACAGAAAATGTACAAATGACGATTATTTTTCAAAACTCGGTACATTTCAGTCAGAAGCTCTCCAAATCTACTATTTGGAAAGATTGCAAACCATTCATTACTCGAAGATTTACTAACTTTTAACCGTGTTGTTGTACCGATTTTTCTATGTTTTTCTAGGGATTCATACGGAGGGTCTGTGACAAACAGATCAACACTCCCAGAAGGGAGTGTCTTCAACCACTCGACTGCATCTAATTGATTTAAAATCATTAAGTTTTCACTGTATTACACAATCTCTGTTTGGTGAGATCGACCGGAGATGGTTGTCCTGTATCAACTCCGCGACAGTCAATACAATAACTCTGAGCACCATCAGGATTTGACGCCGTGACTCGGGCATCAGTAGTGCCAAAATCCTCAGGGTAACGTCGGAAGACGTGCTGTACCCCATGCGTAGCTGAACACAACGGACAGCTTTTATGTTTGCCATCGGCAGTCCAAATCCCGCGGTTCAGTACCTTACCACAACAACTACATTTCGCCATCTGTAACTCCTTTACAAACCTGATAAAAATGATTCGCTCGTAAGAGAAATCCTGAAATCTAACTTTATCGAGGATTGACTAAACTTAGTCAACTATTAACGGTCCCAAATTTTGGGAGGTTATCACATAAAATAAACGTTCATGATTTCCCGCTAAGAAAGCTTGAGTAATGGTACAGAGCGGTGGTACATTCGGAATTGAAGCGTATAGGTAACTTACTGTTATTCGGTGATTTCGTTGTTTTAGAAACGAATCCTTGGTTCGATTCCGAGTCCGGGCACCACTATTCAGAAGAACCCGCCTATGGCGGGTTTTTTGCTTTCAGGGTTCTGCTAGATTTCTGATCGTTCTGTCCACTGCGACTCCTACCCTACCTCATCACGCCAGTTAAACCTTTCAGTGAGACCACGATGGTACTGCAAAAAATATAGCGGTATCAGGCACACCTCCTTTTCTGACGTGCTTAACCGTAGGCCAGATTTGAGTAATTTATCTGAACAGCCTTGGGCACTGAACCAGCGGGTGAAGGAACTGGGCATAGAGTAGCCAGGATTCTGCAGGTAGCGAATAACCCGATCGCGTTGCAAGGTACGCACATTCATCCCCAGGGGCTGGAACTGGTCGCCGCCTCGATATCTGAAGCAAACGCCAGGGAGTAAAGGCCAACCTTAATCTACAATTGCCATCATACCGAGCAAATAGTGAGTCAACGAGGAATCTGGATGGTGAAAACAAAAATCATACAGCCAGCGCAGGGGGCTCATGCCTATCCGTTGCTGATCAAGAGCCTACTGCTGTCGGGTGGGCGTTCTCATCCCGAGCGAGAAATCGTCTACGCCGATAAGCTCCGTTACGACTATCGTACCCTCAAACAGCGCATTCATCGCCTGGCAAACATGCTGACAGCGGCCGGTGTCATGCCTGGAGACACCGTCGCCTTGCTGGATTGGGACAGCCATCGCGCCCTCGAGTGCTTCTTCGCGGTACCCATGATTGGTGCCGTGCTGCACACGGTGAACGTCCGCTTCTCGGCGGACCAAATCGCTTACACCATGAATCATGCCGAGGACAACCTGGTACTGGTGCACGACGACTTCTTGCCGGTTGTCGAGTCACTGGCAGAGACGCTGACCACTATCCGGGGATACATCCAGCTTAGCGACGAAGAATCGAAGGCGACCAGCCTGCCGGTGCTCGGGGAATATGAGACCCTGCTGGCCGCAGCGGGAGAACTCTTTGACTTCCCCGACTTCGATGAAAACTCGATAGCTACCTTGTTCTATACCACTGGAACCACGGGCAATCCCAAGGGAGTCTACTTCAGCCATCGCCAGCTGGTCCTGCACACGCTCAATGAGCTGGGTCTCCTGGCTGCCCACGAGGGACAGTCGCTGCTACGATCGAACGATGTCTACATGCCGATCACCCCTATGTTCCACGTGCATGCCTGGGGCGCTCCCTATGTCGCAACAATGCTGGGTGTGAAGCAGGTATACCCCGGTCGTTACGAACCCAACAAACTGGTGCGGTTTTATCACGATGAGGGTGTGACCTTCTCGCATTGTGTGCCAACCATTTTGCAGATGATCCTTGAGTGCGAAGAAGCCACGCAGACTGATCTGTCAGGATGGAAGATGTTACTCGGTGGCAGTTCACTGTCCCTTGGACTGGCGACACAGGCCCACCATAGGGGCATACGCATTCACGCCGGCTATGGCATGTCTGAGACCTGTCCCCTGCTCTGTATGACCCACTTAAGCGATGCCGAGCTGGCCCTTCCCATGGATGAACAGTTACCCCTGCGGATTCGGACCGGCCTGCCTGTCCCGTTGGTGGATCTGCGTATCGTCGATGGCGAAGGTCGGGAGGTGGTGCACGACGGAGAAGCCCTGGGCGAAATAGTGGTGCGAGCCCCTTGGTTGACTCAGGGCTACCTGAAGGAACCCGAGAAAGGGGCTGAGCTATGGAATGGCAGTTGGCTGCACACCGGCGACATAGCCTCTATCGATCCCCATGGGATAGTGGAAATCAAGGATCGCATCAAAGACGTAATCAAGACGGGTGGTGAGTGGATAAGCACGCTGGAGCTGGAGAGCCTCATCAGCTCACACGCGGCGGTCAGGTCGGTAGCCGTCGTCGGGATACCTGATGAGCAGTGGGGCGAACGCCCCCTGGCTCTGGTGGTTTGCAAGGAAGGGGAGGATCTGGAGCCGCAAGCCATAGCGACACATCTACAAGGATTCGTCGACCGCGGCCACATCACTAAATGGGCGATCCCACGACAGATAAGGATAGTCCCGGATATTCCCAAAACCAGCGTTGGCAAGATCAACAAGCGCCTGATTCGGGAGCTCGAAGCCAGCAATGGGAAGGATATCATTTAAGCGATCTGTCGCATTCACAGCGTAAGGTTAACAACAGTCACACTGCTTATATTTCAGGTAGCTTGCCGATATCAATGCTCTGCCGGGGAACTCACCGTCCCCGGGCGGATGCTGATCCCCCCTTTAGCAACATGGGGTTCTGGTCGATGTCAGGTCCTGCTGGACGAAAAACCCGTCCTCAGCGCCTTCCATTCAGCCTGATCATTTACCTAAATCTGCTTTATTCAACAACGCCAGATTCACCATCACTCATGCTTTCTTTGCTTTGAATAAACCGCAGCGCCAAATAAAGGTCTGGTGCCAGAATCATGTCGTCGTCCTTCATTGTCGGTCGACTCTCTTTAAACCAGCGTGTTAACTCCGTTTTCCGGCCCGCAAGAATTAACTTAATCTGCCGCCCCTTCAGGTCCCGTTTTAACTCATTAATGGTTGCCAGGACGCTGATATCTGAATAGGTAAAGCAAGAAACGGCGTCAATGACCACCCATTTAGGTTGTAGTACTGCACCATCGACTAAATTCAAAACGCGGCGCTTAAAATAGGCCACATTAAAATAGGTCAGCGGTGAGTTAAATCGGTACATCAACACGCCAGGGATCATTTTCACATCAGTTGAATTACCTAATGAGTGAATCATCCCATTTTCGTCAATTCCCAATAAGTGTTCAGTAGGACGAAAAACTGTGCGCAGGAACTGCAACAGACCCAGCAATACCGCAAGGCCGATCCCCTGAATAACACCAATAATCAGAACACAGCCAAAGGTGAAGAACGCCAGGCGAAATGCGGGTTTATTTCTTCGCCTCAGATTCCAGAGTCCGCGTAAATCAATCAATGACCACGATGCATAAATTAGAACAATGCCTAATGCAGATACCGGAATAAATGGTAATGGCTGCGTGAAAAATACCACGACAATTCCGATGATTAAGGCTGCAACAACGGAAACCAGCTGGCTTTTCCCTCCGGTGGAGTCATTTACCGCAGTCCGGGAATCGGCTCCGCTAATCGCAAACCCCTGAGATAAGCCAGACATCAGATTCGCAACACCCAAAGCCCTGAACTCAGCATCAGCATTTATTTCGTATCCATTTTTCGCGGCAAAACTGCGAGCGGTTAGCATCAGGCTAACAAAACTGACTAATGCCAGGTTCAGCGCAGGGATCAATAAATCACGCGCCAGACCAGGCTGAAATGAGCCCCAGTGAACAACAGGCAAACCAGACTGGAAGCCCGATCCCCCAATAGTGGCAATACCATACTGCTGTGCAGATGTGATCCATACCAGCGCCGTTGTTATCACAATTGCAATCAACGGTGCTGGCCATTGGCTACGAAACGTTTTGATAGCTATTAAAATCGCTAACGTTAGGATGGAGATCCCTAAGGTTAATAAATGAATTTCCGAGAGTCGGCCTGGCAGGGCAATAATCTTCTCTATCACTTGCTCTTCATCAAGCGTAATCCCCAGCACCTTACCGAGTTGCCCGACAATAATCGTCACGGCAACGCCGTTAAGCAGCCCCGTTAGAATGGGATGAGAAAGCAGATCAGCAAGCGCACCCAGGCGAAACTTACTGGCAAGTAGACACCATCCTCCCATCATCACGGTCATGACGATTGTTAACTGCCAGTGGAGTTCTGGATTTCCGGCAGAAAGAGGAACCACAACTGCCGCAATTACCGCGCAGGTCGTGGCATCAGGGCCAACAATCAATTGGCGGGAAGAACCAAACAGTGCATAAGCTAGCATTGGCAAAACGCAGGAATATAACCCGACGATAGCCCCGACTCCCGCCAACTCAGCGTAAGCAATCGCAACCGGTAGTGCTACGGCAGCAACGGATAACCCGGCTTTAACATCATGTTTTAGCCAGCTTTTATCGTACGCTAATAAATTTTTTAGACCCGGCATGTAGTTTAATACCATTTTTCCGAACACTTTATTCTCCGGATAGACCCTTACTAATAGATAAAGGTACACGTAACTGTCGCAGGAGATCCTGATATTTCCGGGAGGTAATACAGATAATTCAGATTGGGTGTTTATCGTGTATGCCGCAGAATGGCTTGTGTTATGGAGGCTCAGGATATTGCTTTGCACCCGATGGTGCGGTGTCGTGATCTGCCTGATGCGCTGCGCTTATCAGGCCTGCACAATACGTTCAGCCCGGCGGTTTTACCCCGCACACACGCAAAAAAGCCCATCCGTCAGGATGGGCTTCTTCACTTTATTTGATGCCTGGCAGTTTATGGCGGGCGTCCTGCCCGCCACCCTCCGGGCCGTTGCTGCGCAACGTTCAAATCCGCTCCCGGCGGATTTGTCCTCCTCAGGAGAGCGCTCACCGACAGACCACAGATAAAACAAAAGGCCCGGTCTTTCGACCGGGCCTTTCGCTTTTATTTGATGCCTGGCAGTTCCCTACTCTCGCATGGGGAGACCCCACACTACCATCGGCGCTACGGCGTTTCACTTCTGAGTTCGGCATGGGGTCAGGTGGGACCACCGCGCTACAGCCGCCAGGCAAATTCTGTTATCAGACCGCTTATGCGTTCTGATGTAATCTGTATCAAGCTGAATGTCGTCTCTTCGCCAAAACATCTTCGGCGTTGTAAGGTTAAGCCTCACGGTTCATTAGTATCGGTTAGCTCAATGTATCGCTACACTTACACACCCGACCTATCAACGTCATCGTCTTTAACGTTCCTTCAGGAGACTTAAAGTCTCAGGGAGAACTCATCTCGGGGCAAGTTTCGTGCTTAGATGCTTTCAGCACTTATCTCTTCCGCATTTAGCTACCGGGCAATGCCATTGGCATGACAACCCGAACACCAGTGATGCGTCCACTCCGGTCCTCTCGTACTAGGAGCAGCCCCCCTCAATTCTCCAGCGCCCACGGCAGATAGGGACCGAACTGTCTCACGACGTTCTAAACCCAGCTCGCGTACCACTTTAAATGGCGAACAGCCATACCCTTGGGACCTACTTCAGCCCCAGGATGTGATGAGCCGACATCGAGGTGCCAAACACCGCCGTCGATATGAACTCTTGGGCGGTATCAGCCTGTTATCCCCGGAGTACCTTTTATCCGTTGAGCGATGGCCCTTCCATTCAGAACCACCGGATCACTAAGACCTGCTTTCGCACCTGCTCGAGCCGTCACTCTCGCAGTCAAGCTAGCTTATGCCTTTGCACTAACCTCCTGATGTCCGACCAGGATTAGCTAACCTTCGTGCTCCTCCGTTACTCTTTAGGAGGAGACCGCCCCAGTCAAACTACCCACCAGACACTGTCCGCAACCCGGATTACGGGTCCACGTTAGAACACCAGCCATTAAAGGGTGGTATTTCAAGGATGGCTCCATGCAGACTGGCGTCCACACTTCAAAGCCTCCCACCTATCCTACACATCAAGGACCAGTGTTCAGTGTCAAGCTATAGTAAAGGTTCACGGGGTCTTTCCGTCTTGCCGCGGGTACACTGCATCTTCACAGCGAGTTCAATTTCACTGAGTCTCGGGTGGAGACAGCCTGGCCATCATTACGCCATTCGTGCAGGTCGGAACTTACCCGACAAGGAATTTCGCTACCTTAGGACCGTTATAGTTACGGCCGCCGTTTACCGGGGCTTCGATCAAGAGCTTCTCCTTACGGATAACCCCATCAATTAACCTTCCGGCACCGGGCAGGCGTCACACCGTATACGTCCACTTTCGTGTTTGCACAGTGCTGTGTTTTTAATAAACAGTTGCAGCCAGCTGGTATCTTCGACTGATTTCAGCTCCATGAGTAAATCACTTCACCTACATATCAGCGTGCCTTCTCCCGAAGTTACGGCACCATTTTGCCTAGTTCCTTCACCCGAGTTCTCTCAAGCGCCTTGGTATTCTCTACCTGACCACCTGTGTCGGTTTGGGGTACGATTTCGTGTTACCTGATGCTTAGAGGCTTTTCCTGGAAGCAGGGCATTTGTTACTTCAGCACCGTAGTGCCTCGTCATCACACCTCAGCGTTAAAAAGGTACCGGATTTACCTGGAACCTCCGCCTACATGCTTAAACCGGGACAACCGTCGCCCGGCTAACATAGCCTTCTCCGTCCCCCCTTCGCAGTAACACCAAGTACAGGAATATTAACCTGTTTCCCATCGACTACGCCTTTCGGCCTCGCCTTAGGGGTCGACTCACCCTGCCCCGATTAACGTTGGACAGGAACCCTTGGTCTTCCGGCGTGCGGGTTTTTCACCCGCATTATCGTTACTTATGTCAGCATTCGCACTTCTGATACCTCCAGCATACCTCACGATACACCTTCAACGGCTTACAGAACGCTCCCCTACCCAACAACACATAGTGTCGCTGCCGCAGCTTCGGTGCATGGTTTAGCCCCGTTACATCTTCCGCGCAGGCCGACTCGACCAGTGAGCTATTACGCTTTCTTTAAATGATGGCTGCTTCTAAGCCAACATCCTGGCTGTCTGTGCCTTCCCACATCGTTTCCCACTTAACCATGACTTTGGGACCTTAGCTGGCGGTCTGGGTTGTTTCCCTCTTCACGACGGACGTTAGCACCCGCCGTGTGTCTCCCGTGATAACATTCTTCGGTATTCGCAGTTTGCATCGGGTTGGTAAGTCGGGATGACCCCCTAGCCGAAACAGTGCTCTACCCCCGAAGATGAATTCACGAGGCGCTACCTAAATAGCTTTCGGGGAGAACCAGCTATCTCCCGGTTTGATTGGCCTTTCACCCCCAGCCACAAGTCATCCGCTAATTTTTCAACATTAGTCGGTTCGGTCCTCCAGTTAGTGTTACCCAACCTTCAACCTGCCCATGGCTAGATCACCGGGTTTCGGGTCTATACCCTGCAACTTAACGCCCAGTTAAGACTCGGTTTCCCTTCGGCTCCCCTATACGGTTAACCTTGCTACAGAATATAAGTCGCTGACCCATTATACAAAAGGTACGCAGTCACCCCATAAAGAGGCTCCCACTGCTTGTACGTACACGGTTTCAGGTTCTTTTTCACTCCCCTCGCCGGGGTTCTTTTCGCCTTTCCCTCACGGTACTGGTTCACTATCGGTCAGTCAGGAGTATTTAGCCTTGGAGGATGGTCCCCCCATATTCAGACAGGATACCACGTGTCCCGCCCTACTCTTCGAGTTCACAACCTGTGCATTTTGGTGTACGGGACTATCACCCTGTACCGTCGGACTTTCCAGACCGTTCCACTAACACACAAGCTGATTCAGACTCTGGGCTGCTCCCCGTTCGCTCGCCGCTACTGGGGGAATCTCGGTTGATTTCTTTTCCTCGGGGTACTTAGATGTTTCAGTTCCCCCGGTTCGCTTCATTACGCTATGTATTCACGTAATGATAGTGTGACGAATCACACTGGGTTTCCCCATTCGGAAATCGCCGGTTATAACGGTTCATATCACCTTACCGACGCTTATCGCAGATTAGCACGTCCTTCATCGCCTCTGACTGCCAGGGCATCCACCGTGTACGCTTAGTCGCTTAACCTCACAACCCGAAGATGTTTCTTTCGATTCATCATCGACTTGCAAAAATTTGAGAGACTCGAACACACCGCTTTTCATTTCTTATTACGGAGAAATGAAACAGTGTGTCGTTTCAATTTTCAGCTTGATCCAGATTTTTAAAGAGCAAATATCTCAAACGTCACCCGAAGGTAAGTTTTGAGATATTAAGGTCGGCGACTTTCACTCACACATACCAGCAAGTGGCGTCCCCTAGGGGATTCGAACCCCTGTTACCGCCGTGAAAGGGCGGTGTCCTGGGCCTCTAGACGAAGGGGACGTATAAGTCTCAATCGCAAGACGCCTTGCTATTTACTTTTCATCAGACAATCTGTGTGAGCACTACAAAGGCAGGTTCTTTAAGGTAAGGAGGTGATCCAACCGCAGGTTCCCCTACGGTTACCTTGTTACGACTTCACCCCAGTCATGAATCACAAAGTGGTAAGCGCCCTCCCTAAGGTTAAGCTACCTACTTCTTTTGCAACCCACTCCCATGGTGTGACGGGCGGTGTGTACAAGGCCCGGGAACGTATTCACCGTGGCATTCTGATCCACGATTACTAGCGATTCCGACTTCATGGAGTCGAGTTGCAGACTCCAATCCGGACTACGACATACTTTATGAGGTCCGCTTGCTCTCGCGAGGTCGCTTCTCTTTGTATATGCCATTGTAGCACGTGTGTAGCCCTACTCGTAAGGGCCATGATGACTTGACGTCATCCCCACCTTCCTCCAGTTTATCACTGGCAGTCTCCTTTGAGTTCCCGGCCGAACCGCTGGCAACAAAGGATAAGGGTTGCGCTCGTTGCGGGACTTAACCCAACATTTCACAACACGAGCTGACGACAGCCATGCAGCACCTGTCTCAGAGTTCCCGAAGGCACCAAAGCATCTCTGCTAAGTCCTCTGGATGTCAAGAGTAGGTAAGGTTCTTCGCGTTGCATCGAATTAAACCACATGCTCCACCGCTTGTGCGGGCCCCCGTCAATTCATTTGAGTTTTAACCTTGCGGCCGTACTCCCCAGGCGGTCGACTTAACGCGTTAGCTCCGGAAGCCACGCCTCAAGGGCACAACCTCCAAGTCGACATCGTTTACGGCGTGGACTACCAGGGTATCTAATCCTGTTTGCTCCCCACGCTTTCGCACCTGAGCGTCAGTCTTTGTCCAGGGGGCCGCCTTCGCCACCGGTATTCCTCCAGATCTCTACGCATTTCACCGCTACACCTGGAATTCTACCCCCCTCTACAAGACTCTAGCCTGCCAGTTTCGGATGCAGTTCCCAGGTTGAGCCCGGGGATTTCACATCCGACTTGACAGACCGCCTGCGTGCGCTTTACGCCCAGTAATTCCGATTAACGCTTGCACCCTCCGTATTACCGCGGCTGCTGGCACGGAGTTAGCCGGTGCTTCTTCTGCGAGTAACGTCAATCATTAAGGTTATTAACCTTAATGCCTTCCTCCTCGCTGAAAGTACTTTACAACCCGAAGGCCTTCTTCATACACGCGGCATGGCTGCATCAGGCTTGCGCCCATTGTGCAATATTCCCCACTGCTGCCTCCCGTAGGAGTCTGGACCGTGTCTCAGTTCCAGTGTGGCTGGTCATCCTCTCAGACCAGCTAGGGATCGTCGCCTAGGTGAGCCGTTACCCCACCTACTAGCTAATCCCATCTGGGCACATCCGATGGCAAGAGGCCCGAAGGTCCCCCTCTTTGGTCTTGCGACGTTATGCGGTATTAGCTACCGTTTCCAGTAGTTATCCCCCTCCATCGGGCAGTTTCCCAGACATTACTCACCCGTCCGCCACTCGTCACCCAAGGAGCAAGCTCCTCTGTGCTACCGTTCGACTTGCATGTGTTAGGCCTGCCGCCAGCGTTCAATCTGAGCCATGATCAAACTCTTCAATTTAAGTTTGATGCTCGTGAATTAAACTTCGTAATGAATTACGTATGTTCACTCAGAGACTTGGTATTCATTTTTCGTCTTGCGACGTTAAGAATCCGTATCTTCGAGTGCCCACACAGATTGTCTGATAAATTGTTAAAGAGCAGTTGCGACGCGCTTTAGCGCTCTGTCGCGAGGTGGCGTATATTACGCTTTCCTCTTTCAGAGTCAACCCTCATTTTCAGGTTTTTCTCTTCAACCGAACCAGCTGTTTGTGTGAAGTGATTCACATCCGCCGTGTCGATGGAGGCGCATTATAGGGAGTTTCCTGTGGCCCGCAACCCTTAAATTGCAGAAAAATGACTGACTGCTGCATTCCACAGCAAAACCCCGCCTTATACCCATTTACACACAGAGTTATCCACAATCGTAAGCAAATTATCTGTCAGCGTCCCTGAAAAGGGAGAGAACCGATATGAAAACCTCTATATAGAAAGAAATTCACTCTACGCTATATAAAGAAGAAGGGCTGACAACTTAAGCTCCATAATCCCTACCACCTTTGAATTACGCCCCCCATCAGGCGATAATACCCGCACAAACCGTGATTCCAGGACCGTGATGAGACACTCACTGCAACGTACTGCTATACGCAAACGCCCGATGAAGCTTGGCACCACCGTGATCCTCATGGTTAGTGCAGTTCTCTTCTCCGTGCTGCTTGTCGTTCATCTGATTTATTTCTCGCAAATTAGCAACATGACGCGCGATGCGTTAGCGAGTAAAGCGCTTGCCGTCGCGCGAACGCTAGCCAACTCTCCGGAGATCCGCCAGGGACTAATGAAAAAGCCCGAGGAAAGCGGTATTCAGGCGATTGCCCAAGCGGTGAATAAGAGCAACGATTTTTTGTTCATCGTCGTCACCGATATGCACAGCATTCGTTACTCCCATCCCGAAGCACAGCGAATCGGCCAGCCATTTAAAGGCGATGACATTTTGCTGGCCCTGCAAGGTAAAGAGAATGTCGCCATTAATCGCGGGTTTCTGGCTAAAGCCCTGCGGGTATTCACCCCTATATACGACGAACATCACCAGCAAATTGGCGTGGTGGCGATCGGTCTTGAGCTAAGCAGAGTTGCTGAACAGATCAATAACAGCCGCGGCAGCATCATCTGGTCAATCTTATTTGGCGTGCTGGTTGGGCTGCTCGGTACATGGATATTCGTTAAGGTCCTCAAGCGCATTCTGTTTGGTCTGGAACCTTATGAAATCTCCAATCTGTTCGAACAACGCCAGGCAATGCTGCACTCTATAAAGGAAGGAGTCATTGCCGTTGACGAGTGCGGTGAAGTGACGTTGATTAACCAAGCTGCGCAGGAGCTGCTGGATTATCACAAATCACAAGATGATGCCCAGCTCTCCACGCTCAGCCATGCGTGGTCACAAGTGGTCGATTTTTCACAGGTACTACATGACGGAACGCCGCGCCGCGATGAAGAGATCATGGTGAAGGATCGGCTACTCTTAATTAACACGGTCCCTGTACTCAGCAACGGTAAAATCATCGGCGCCATTTCAACCTTCAGAGATAAGACTGAAGTCCGAAAGTTAATGCAACGCCTGGACGGTATGGTCAACTATGCCGATGCACTTCGTGAACGATCCCACGAATTTATGAATAAATTGCACGTGATTCTGGGATTATTGCATCTGAAAAGTTATAAGCAGCTTGAAAATTATATCCTAAAGACCGCGAACAATTATCAGGAAGAAATTGGCTCACTGTTAGGAAAAATAAAATCTCCGGTGATCGCAGGATTTTTACTCAGTAAGATTAATCGCACATCTGATTTAGGCCATAGCCTGGTCATCAGCAATGAAAGCCAGCTACCGGAAAATAACAACGAAGATCAGGTGGCGGTGCTGATTACCGTTCTGGGGAATCTGATTGAAAACGCCCTGGAGGCGCTAGGTCAAGAACCTGGTGGTGAGATCAGCGTATCCTTGCATTATCGACACGGCTGGTTGCATTGCGAAGTGAATGACGATGGTCCGGGGATCGCCCCCGAAAACATTGAGCACATCTTTGAGAAGGGCGTTTCGTCAAAAGGAACCGAACGGGGCGTAGGTTTAGCGCTTGTTAAACAACAGGTTGAAAACGTTGGCGGCAATATATCCGTCGAGTCTGAACCTGGGATCTTCACCCAATTTTTTGTACAGTTACCGTGGAATGGTGAGAGGGCCAGCAGATGATCAATGTCTTAATTGTCGATGACGATGCAATGGTAGCGGAATTAAACCGCCGTTATGTCGCGCAACTCTCCGGTTTTCACTGCTGCGGCACAGCCTCCACGCTGGAGAAAGCAAAAGAGATAATCTTTCATAGCGGTCATCATATCGATCTGATTTTGCTAGATATTTATATGCAAAAAGAAAACGGTCTGGACCTGCTACCGGTTCTGCACAGTGAAGGTTGCAAGTGCGATGTCATCGTCATCTCTTCTGCAGCCGATGCCACCACCATTAAAGATTCACTTCACTACGGCGTCGTTGACTACTTGATCAAACCTTTCCAGGCGTCCCGGTTTGAAGAGGCGCTCACCGGCTGGCTACAGAAAAAAACTGAGATGGAAAAGCATCAGTACTATGAACAGTCTGAGCTTGACCAGTTGATTCACGGCAGCTCCTCCAATGAACAAGAAACGCGGCGCTTACCCAAAGGATTAACGCCACAAACGTTGCGCACGTTGTGCCAGTGGATTGATGAGCACCAGGATCAGGAGTTCTCCACGGATGAGCTGGCTAACGAGGTCAATATCTCGCGCGTCTCTTGCCGTAAATACCTTATCTGGCTCGTCAATTGTCACATCTTATTTACCAGCATCCATTATGGCGTGACCGGCAGACCTGTTTATCGTTATCGCGTGCAGGCTGAACACTACTCATTGCTTAAACAATATTGCCAATAAATACACTTGGGATTATTTGTTATTTGAAAGTAACAATTATTAAAATAATGAAAAATCCCCTATTTCACCAGCTGACACTGCAAAATTATAAATTTGCGTTAGATCAAATATATTTGTATCCGGCATGTTAAATGTATTATTTTAATATTGACAAACATCACACTGTTTTTAATTTCAAAATCGCTAACAAAAGTTAATTAAGTATTATCTAACTCGCAGAGTGTGTATTTTTACCCATAAAGGATTAGTCTGAATTAACCAGACATACAAAATCTAGACTGGTAGCAATGGAGACCATGCTACGTACCATGGACACCGTACATTTTTGTGAGCAAATAAAAGTATCCGCACGCCGACTTCATCACATCATGAAATGGCGTGACCGTGATCACATAAATAACCCACTCACTCATTCTGTCGGTGGTTCATGTAATAGCGGAAAACGCAAAATAGATAAATTACAGCGTCAACCGCGGCTCTCCATGTTCAGCTCTGCTTCCCATCGCCTGAGGATTCTCTCCTCTGATCAAAGCCACAGAAAAAACCAAATATCGCCATAAATTTAAAAAAAAATTCTAGCAAGACATTTGAACATTAATCGCAAATACGGACATATCGAATACTGACCATTTTTTGATGCTTATTCTGGCAAAAAAGAATGTGGCACAGATCCATTTTTCAAAAAATTGACTGGGTTTTTCGCGAGGGTAAATAAAATGTTATTTAGTATACAACTTCTCATAATATTAATATGTTTGTTTTATGGTGCCAGAAAGGGCGGTATCGCGCTGGGTTTATTAGGCGGTATCGGCCTGGTCATTCTGGTTTTCGTTTTCCATCTCCAGCCGGGTAAACCACCTGTAGATGTCATGCTGGTTATTATTGCCGTGGTGGCCGCATCGGCAACCTTACAAGCCTCCGGCGGTCTTGACGTTATGCTGCAAATCGCTGAAAAGCTGCTGCGCCGTAACCCAAAATATGTTTCCATCGTCGCACCTTTCGTTACCTGCACCCTGACGATTCTCTGCGGTACAGGGCACGTGGTATACACCATCCTGCCAATCATTTATGACGTTGCCATTAAGAACAATATTCGCCCGGAACGTCCGATGGCGGCGAGTTCCATCGGTGCGCAGATGGGTATTATCGCCAGCCCGGTTTCTGTAGCCGTTGTGTCACTGGTGGCAATGCTGGGTAACGTAACGTTTGAAGGCAAGCATCTCGAATTCCTCGACCTGCTCAGCATCACCATCCCGTCTACCCTGTTGGGTATCCTGGCGATCGGTATCTTCAGTTGGTTCCGTGGTAAAGATCTGGATAAAGATGAAGAGTTCCAGAAGTTCATTTCTGTACCTGAAAACCACAACTATGTGTATGGCGATACCGCCACGCTGTTAGACAAAAAGCTGCCGAAAAGCAACTGGCTGGCCATGTGGATCTTCCTTGCCGCTATCGCCGTTGTTGCCGTACTCGGCGCGTTCTCTGAGCTGCGCCCTACCTTTAGCGGCAAACCACTGTCAATGGTACTGGTTATCCAGATGTTCATGCTGCTGACGGGTGCGCTGATTATTATCCTGACGAAGACCAATCCCGCTTCAATATCTAAAAACGAAGTCTTCCGTTCCGGTATGATCGCGATTGTGGCGGTGTACGGTATTGCCTGGATGGCCGAAACAATGTTCGGCGCGCACATGACAGAAATCGAAGGTGTGCTGGGCAATATGGTGAAAGAGTATCCGTGGGCCTATGCAATTGTTCTGCTGCTGGTATCCAAATTTGTAAACTCCCAGGCAGCAGCGCTGGCAGCGATTGTTCCGGTCGCACTGGCAATCGGGGTTGATCCAGCGTACATCGTGGCTTCCGCTCCGGCATGTTACGGTTACTACATTCTGCCGACCTACCCGAGCGACCTGGCGGCTATTCAGTTTGACCGCTCTGGCACCACCCACATCGGCCGCTTCGTTATCAACCACAGCTTCATTCTGCCTGGTTTGATCGGCGTAAGCGTATCCTGTGTCTTTGGTTGGATCTTCGCCGCAATGTACGGTTTCCTGTAATCACAGTTCGCGTGCCGTCCGCGTTGGTACGGCACGCCACCATTAAGACACAGAGAATTTTAAAATTCCTGAGAAAAATGAAAAGGCTGGAAGCAAATGTCAAAAGTTGAATTCACTTACCAGGCGGCTTTCCCACTGGGGGAAGACAAAACTGAGTACTACCTGCTGACATCCGATCACGTCAGTGTCGGCGAGTTTGAAGGCGAAACAATCCTGAAAGTAGCTCCTGAAGCACTTACGCTACTGGCCCAACAAGCCTTCCACGATGCCTCCTTCATGCTCCGCCCAGAACACCAACAGCAAGTCGCCTCAATTCTCCATGATCCCGAAGCCAGCGAAAACGATAAGTACGTGGCGCTGCAGTTCCTGAGAAACTCCGAAATCGCCGCCAAAGGCGTGTTGCCAACCTGCCAGGACACCGGTACGGCAATTATCATGGGTAAAAAAGGTCAGCGCGTTTGGACCGGCGGCGGCGATGAAGCGGCCCTCTCCAAAGGCGTATTTAATACCTATATTGAAGATAACCTGCGCTACTCGCAAAACGCGGCGCTGGATATGTACAAAGAAGTGAATACCGGCACCAACCTGCCCGCACAAATCGATCTGTACAGCGTGGACGGTGACGAATACAAATTCCTGTGCGTGGCCAAAGGCGGCGGCTCAGCCAACAAAACCTATCTGTATCAGGAAACCAAAGCGCTGCTGACTCCCGGCAAACTGAAAAACTTCCTGGTTGAGAAAATGCGCACGCTGGGTACTGCAGCTTGCCCGCCGTACCACATCGCATTCGTCATTGGCGGGACGTCAGCGGAAAGTACCCTTAAAACGGTGAAATTGGCCAGCACACACTACTATGACGCGCTGCCGACTGAAGGTAATGCTCACGGCCAGGCGTTCCGCGATCTCCAACTGGAACAGGAACTGCTGATCGAGGCACAGAAACTCGGCCTTGGCGCTCAGTTTGGCGGGAAATACTTCGCACATGATATCCGCGTGATCCGCCTGCCTCGCCACGGCGCATCCTGCCCAGTTGGTATGGGCGTTTCTTGCTCCGCAGACCGTAATATTAAAGCCAAGATTAACCGCGAAGGGATCTGGATTGAAAAACTGGAACATAACCCAGGTCAGTACATTCCGGAATCTCTGCGCCAGGCGGGTGAAGGTGAAGTGGTTAAAGTTGACCTTAACCGCCCGATGAAAGAGATCCTCGCTCAGCTCTCTCAGTACCCGGTTTCTACTCGTCTGTCACTGAGCGGTACTATCATTGTCGGTCGTGACATTGCCCACGCGAAGTTAAAAGAACGTATTGAGTCCGGCGAAGGTTTACCGCAGTACGTGAAAGATCATCCGATCTACTACGCGGGTCCGGCCAAAACGCCTGCTGGCTATCCGTCCGGTTCTTTAGGCCCAACCACCGCGGGTCGTATGGACTCCTACGTTGACCTGTTGCAGTCTCACGGCGGCAGCATGATCATGTTGGCGAAAGGTAACCGCAGTCAGCAAGTGACTGACGCCTGCCACAAACACGGCGGCTTCTACTTAGGCAGCATCGGTGGTCCGGCAGCGGTACTGGCGCAGCAGAGCATTAAGCATCTGGAATGCGTGGAATACCCGGAGCTGGGAATGGAAGCTATCTGGAAAATCGAAGTAGAAGATTTCCCTGCTTTCATCCTGGTCGATGACAAAGGCAACGATTTCTTCCAGCAAATCGTCAGCAAACAATGCGCTAACTGCGCGAAGTAACCCATTCGGCCCGGCACTGGACTGGCACTAAATTTTTGGCGTCAGTCCAGCGATCCCCCCGGGCCAACTTTATCCCCCCATTTACTGGTATTGAATTTTTGCCGTTCACAGGGAATAGTGACCTTTTCCATTACGTGTGAATTCACAATGCTCCGCACTCTGAACCCCACAATCTTGCACACTGGCGCAGTGTTCCTGGCGCTGATCCTTATCTACACCGGTATCTCTGCCTCGGAGAAAATCACCTGGCTGATGGAAGTCACGCCGGTCATTATTGTCGTCCCGCTGTTGCTGGCTACCATGAAGCAGTACCCATTGACGCCGCTGCTTTATACGTTGATTTTCTTGCACGCCATCATTCTGATGGTAGGCGGGATGTATACCTACGCCAAAGTTCCCGTCGGTTTTCAGGTTCAGGAATGGCTGGATCTCAGTCGTAACCCCTATGACAAGTTGGGTCACTTCTTCCAGGGGCTGGTACCAGCCCTGACAGCAAGAGAGATTTTAGTGCGCGGCAATATTGTCCGTGGTCGTAAAATGCTGGCATTTTTGGTCTGCTGCGTAGCACTGGCGATTAGCGCAATGTATGAACTGATCGAGTGGTGGGCAGCGCTGGCAATGGGACAAGGTGCGGAAGACTTCCTTGGCACGCAGGGTGACCCGTGGGATACCCAGTCGGACATGTTCTGCGCCCTGCTCGGTGCGTTAACAACGATCCTCGCGTTGGCGGGCTGGCACAATCGGCAGTTGAAAACGGCCGGAGAGCGCTAACGCTTCTCCGGCAATCTGCGCTACCTACTGCGATACTTGATAACCAGAATCGGCAAGGCGAACAACAGTGTCAGAAAGTTCGCCATGCTGACAGCGGTATCTTCAATCAATAACCCATAAGCCAGCCACAACACCAGCCCGCACACAAACATCACATACATCAAACCGGAGATGCCTTGCGTGTTGCGGGTGGTAATAACCTTAATCGCCTGCGGCAAAAAAGAGAGCGTCGTCAGCATTGCCGCCAGATAGCCAATCCAGGAATGCCACTCCATAGCTAGGCCTTCACATCGCTGGCTATTACCACCGGAATCTCCGGAGTATTCGACTGTTTGACGGGCGACGGCACTTTTCGGTACTTATCCAGCAGGTGGATCTGAATCTTACGCAGCATATCGCCATTCAACCGGTAGTAACGGAAATAGAGCACCAGTGTCACAACGAAAAAAAGCGTGGGCAGCGCGATCATGATGAACTGCATGCCGAGGATGGTCTCAGCAGATTGCGTCGCATTCGGAACATAACCAATCAATCCCAGCACTACCGCAATAAAGAAAGCGGAAAACGCCGAGCCACCTTTGACCACCATTGTCTGCACGGCATAGGCAATACTCTCGCAGCGGACGTTAAACTTGTATTCACCGTAATCTACGGTGTCCGCCACCATAATCACCTGCAGTACCCAGAACAGCGCCGTACCAATGTTCAGAAGGATCCCTGCGGTAACAATCAGGAAAGTATTGTGGAATGCCCCCAGAGCCATAATCAGCAATACGCCTGCGCTGAGAACTGGCATAACCGAAGCGCCAGCCCACAGTACCCGGCGAGAAAGCGCCTTTGACAGACGGGGAAAGAGAATCAATGTCAGCAAGTTAGCTGCTCCGGCATAGGAGAGGTAGTATGGGAAAAGGTCAGCATCACCCACCACGTAGGTGAAGTAGTAAATCGCAAAACCTGTAATGATATTGGACGCCACGTTGTAAGCCAGCGCCATCCCCAGCAGGCAGGAAAGCTGATCGTTTTTGTAGATAAGCGCAAGGATTGATTTCAGCGTCAGCCGGGTGCTGTCTGCGGTAGCTTCGCTGTCAGAGGAATACACTTCATGCACATTGCGCAAGGTTACGAGGGTAGAAACAATAAAAAATGCGATCAGCACCAGCGTAAACATCTGAAAACCGAACCCGCGATCCGCGCCGCCAACATAGTTTACAAAGGGTAGCGTCACGCCCGCGGTGACAAACCCTGCAAGGCTGGCAAAAAAACGAGGGAACGGCACCAGTTGTTCACGTTCGCGTTTATCCAGCGTAATCGTGGGGACCAGCGACCAGAATGGAATATCCATAATGGTGTAGGTCATCCCCCACAATATGTACGTCACACAAACAAAAACGATTTGCGCCGTCCCCTCAAACAGATGTGCGCTAAAGAGCAAAAACAGCACCAACGAGTTCGCCAGCGTACCGAGTAAGATCCAGGGTTTAAATTTTCCCCAACGCGACCGGGTGGCATTCACTATCCACCCCATCACCGGATCGTTAAACGCGTTCCATATTTTTGCCACCAGGAACAAGGTTCCGACGACGCCCACCGATAATCCCACCACGTCGGTGTAGTAATACATCAGGTACATGTACACGATACCGATAGCGAAATCCTTACCGAACGCTCCAAATCCGTAACTGAGTTTTGTTGTCAGAGAGATGCTCATAGGGTATCGGGTCGCTGTTACCAGCGCCCGCCTTCTGTAAGAGGAAACGTCAGAGGTTAAACGCCGGATGCTCTGCCCGGCGTGATTGTGTATTAACGGTGCAGCCAGGCCGGCAGCCAGTCGCCGTGAGACGCGATCAGGTCGTCCACCAGCGCATAAATCTCTTCAATCCCCAGTACCGCGGCGGTATGCGGATCCATCATCGTCGCGTGATAAACACGATCGCGGTTCTCCGTCAGGATGGCTTCCGTTAGCAGAGTCTGAACATTGATATTGGTTTGCATCATCGCCGCCAAATGTGACGGGAGAGCACCGACTTTCGTTGGCTGAATACCATTCGCATCAACCAAACAAGCGACTTCAACACAGCAACCTTGCGGCAGGTTATCGATCAGACTGTCATTGCGAACATTGCCATACACGACGCTCGGTTCACCGGTCCAGATAGCGTTCATGATAGTGCTGGCATATTCGCGCGACGGTTTAATGTCGATCCGCTCAGCCGTTTTGTACTCTTCCAGCTCTTTTTTCCAGTTCGCCAACTGTTCCACACAACGTTTCGGATATTCATCCAATGGCACCTTATAGCGCTCAATCAGATCTTCACGCCCCGGTTTGATAAACCACGGCGTATATTCGGCGAAGTGCTCCGACGATTCGGTGACGAAATACCCCAGTTTTTTGAACATTTCATAGCGCACAATGTTCTGGCAACGGGTATTTCCGTGAATATTCGGTTTCGGCGCCTGACCGGATTCATAGGCCGCCAGCAGCTCCGGGTAGAGATTCACATAGGCGCCGTCCGCCGTTTTGCGCTCCAGCTCCAGATAAAATGCCATATGGTTGATCCCGGCACTGCGATAGCGCAAAGAGGCAGGGTCAATGTTCAGATCGCGGGCCAACTCCTCCGCCGTCCCCTGCACCGAATGACACAACCCAACCTGCTTAATATGCGGATAGCGCGCATACATTGCCCAGGTGTTCATCGCCATCGGGTTAACGTAGTTAAGCATTGTGGCCTGCGGACAGACTTCGGTCATATCCTCACAAATCTGCCATAAATGCGGAATGGTGCGCAGCGCGCGCATAATGCCGCCCGGCCCCAGCGTGTCGGCAATCGTCTGCTCCAGACCATGGCGTTTACACACCGTAAAATCGGTGACGGTACAGGGTTCATAGCCGCCGATCTGGAAAGCGACCACCACAAAATCAGCATCCTGTAATGCTGCTTTTTGATCGGTATAGCAGGTGATTCGTCCAGACGCGCCCGCAGAATCCATCAACTTGCGCACAACAACGTGTGACTCTTCCAGACGCGTAGGATCGAGATCCATCAAGGCGATATGCGCAGATTTAAGCGCATCGCGGTGAAAGACGTCCCCAAGAATATTTTTGACGAAAATCGTGGAACCGGCGCCGATAAAGGTAATTTTGGGTGCAGACATCATGACTCTCCAGAACATTAGTAAACACAGTCATGGTGGCACAGCGTATAGCTGAAAACTTCCGACTTCTCTGCTGAGCATTCCCATAAACTCAGATCATCACTCTGCACCCTATTGGATCTGAGTTTATGGGACAAAATTACCCAAAAAGCAGAGTATGTGGCCGCAAAATGTCGCTATGCTCAATGGTAACGGTCCAATATGTGTCCTGATTCTCAGCCTTAATACGTGTTAAATGACATGATTCTGATAATTCAGGAAATGGAGCAACCATGAGTACATTACCGACATCGCCTCTTCCTCCCGATCCGCACATGTGCAGTAGCGATGAAGAACAAACCCGCAGCCCGCTATCGCTGTACTCAGAATATCAACGGATGGATATCGAGTTGCGCTCACCGCATGCTATGCCAGCCAGCCATTGGCATGGGCAGGTGGAGATCAATGTGCCGTTTGATGGTGACGTCGAGTATCTGATCAACAACGAAGTCGTACAGATAAAACAGGGACACATCACGCTATTCTGGGCCTGCACACCGCATCAACTCACGCGTCCGGGCAGTTGCCAAAGTATGGCTATCTTCAATTTACCGATGCACCTTTTCCTCTCCTGGCCGCTGGATCGCGAGTTGATCAACCATGTTACCCATGGAATGGTCATCAAATCGCTGGCGTCGCAGCAGTTGAGCACCTTTGAAGTTCAGCGCTGGCAACAGGAACTGAACAACCCGAACGAACAAATTCGCCAGCTCGCCATTGATGAAATTGGTCTGATGCTCAAGCGGTTTAGCCTTTCCGGCTGGCAGCCTATACTCGTCAATAAAACCTCGCGGACCCACAAAAACAGCGTGTCGCGGCACGCCCAGTTTTACGTCAGCCAAATGCTGAGCTTTATTGCCGATAACTACGATCAGGCGCTCACCATCAACGACGTCGCGGAACACGTGAAGCTCAACGCCAACTACGCGATGGGGATTTTCCAACGCGTGATGCAACTCACCCTGAAGCAGTACATCACGGCAATGCGGATCAATCACGTCCGCGCATTGCTTAGCGATACCGATAAAACCATTCTCGACGTTGCGTTGACCGCCGGATTCCGTTCCAGCAGCCGTTTTTATGACACCTTCAGCAAGTTTGTCGGCATGTCGCCGCAGCAGTACCGCAAACTAAGCCAGCAGCATCGGCAAACAATGGCTGGTTGATATCATTCGGCCATATCAGTATCAGCCAAAAAAATATTCCCCCTGTCGATAAACGGTGGTGAAAAACCGCCAACAAGCAAACGTAACCATATGTTTAAAAACAAATTAAACATAAATCAGACTATTTTTCACCCGCTTTACAGCCCGTTTTGACAGGATAATACTTGCCTGCGTCACATTCATACGGTGTGTCTGCAATTCATAGATTGCAACCTTTCCACAACCGGGTAAAAGATGATGAAAGTATTAATTGTTGAAAGTGAGTTTCTGCATCAGGACACCTGGGTCGGTAGCGCTGTCGAACGTCTGGCTGACGCATTAAGCCGCCAAAATGTTACCGTCATTAAGTCCACCTCATTCGACGATGGCTACGCAATCCTCGCCGCCAATGAAGCCATTGATTGCCTGATGTTCAGCTATCAAATGGAACAACAAGACGAACACCTGAACGTCAGGCAATTGATCGGCAAGCTCCACGAGCGCCAGCAAAACGTTCCCGTATTCCTGCTGGGCGATCGCGAAAAAGCCACCGCATCGCTGGATCGCGACCTGCTGGAGCTTGTCGATGAATTCGCCTGGATTCTGGAGGACAGCGCTGACTTTATCGCTGGCCGTGCCATCGCAGCGATGACTCGCTATCGTCAGCAGTTGTTACCACCGCTGTTCAACGCCCTGATGAAATACAGCAATGTCCATGAGTATTCCTGGGCTGCACCGGGTCACCAGGGCGGTGTCGGTTTCACCAAAACACCTGCCGGTCGACTGTACCATGACTACTACGGTGAGAATCTCTTCCGTACCGACATGGGGATTGAACGTACCAATCTCGGTTCTTTACTCGACCATACAGGCGCATTTGGGGAAAGTGAAAAAAATGCTGCCCGCGTGTTCGGTGCCGACCGTTCCTGGTCCGTAGTGGTCGGGACTTCCGGCTCTAACCGCACCATCATGCAGGCCTGTATGACCGACAACGACGTCGTGGTGCTGGATCGTAACTGCCATAAATCCATCGAACAGGGGCTGATCCTCACCGGGGCAAAACCGGTGTACATGGTGCCAAGCCGCAACCGGTACGGCATTATCGGGCCTATCTACCCGCAAGAAATGCAGCCTGAAACTTTACAGAAAAAAATCAGCGAAAGCCCGCTGACCAAAGGCAAAGCTGGGCAAAAACCGTCTTACAGCGTTGTGACCAACTGTACCTACGACGGTGTTTGCTACAACGCCAAAGAGGCGCAGGATCTGCTCGCACAAACCAGCGATCGCATCCACTTCGATGAAGCCTGGTACGGCTATGCTCGCTTCAACCCAATTTATGCCGATCACTACGCCATGCGTGGCGCGCCGGGCGATCATAACGGTCCTACCGTTTTTGCCACCCACTCGACCCACAAACTGCTGAATGCGCTCTCTCAGGCATCTTACATTCACGTTCGTGAAGGTCGTGGGGCCGTGAACTTCTCCCGCTTTAACCAGGCGTACATGATGCACGCCACCACCTCTCCGCTGTATGCTATCTGCGCCTCAAACGACGTGGCGGTCTCCATGATGGACGGTAACAGCGGCCTGTCGCTCACTCAGGAAGTGATCGACGAAGCAGTCGATTTCCGTCAGGCCATGGCACGGTTGTACAAAGAGTTCACCGCCGAAGGCGACTGGTTCTTCAAACCGTGGAACAAAGAAGTGGTAACCGATCCGCAGATCGGTAAAACCTATGACTTTGCCGACGCGCCAGCCACATTGCTGGCTACCGATCAGAACTGCTGGGTGATGCGTCCGGGTGAATCCTGGCACGGCTTTAAAGACCTGCCGGATAACTGGAGCATGCTGGATCCGATCAAAGTCAGCATTCTGGCGCCGGGGATGGGCGACGATGGCGAACTGGAAGAGAACGGCGTACCGGCCGCACTGGTTACCGCCTGGCTTGGCCGCCACGGCATCGTGCCGACCCGAACCACCGATTTCCAGATTATGTTCCTCTTCTCCATGGGGATTACCCGCGGGAAATGGGGCACACTGATCAACACTCTGTGCTCTTTCAAACACCACTACGATGCCAATACCCCGCTGGCACAGGTGATGCCAGAACTGGTTGAGGAACATCCTGACACTTATGCCAACATGGGTATTCACGATCTGGGCGACACCATGTTCGCCTGGCTGAAAGAAAACAACCCAGGCAGCCGTCTCAATGCAGCCTACTCCGGTCTGCCGGATGCGGATATTACTCCGCGTGACGCTTACAACGCGATAGTCAGTGACAACGTTGAGATGGTGGCGATTGAAAATCTGGCGGGACGTATTGCGGCAAACTCCGTGATCCCTTACCCACCGGGAATTCCGATGCTGCTGTCCGGTGAAAACTTTGGCGATGCCAACAGCCCGCAAATTGGGTACCTGCGTTCGTTGCAGTCCTGGGACCACCACTTCCCTGGATTTGAACATGAAACCGAAGGAACGGAAATTATTGACGGTGTTTATCACGTTATGTGCGTGAAAGCATAAGGTCTCTTTTTAGATAGTCCGATGTTTAAGGTAGACATGTCATTCTTGAGTAATTCCTGAGTATTGCTGCAAAACAATAACACTGTCATACCTTTTTGCGCGGGACCACCCCGCGCTTTTTTTATACGCAAATAGCATCTTTCCACTTGCGTAAAAAAATGTGTACATAAGAAAAATCCCACCAAACATTGTAATTAATTTCAGACACGTTATTTTATTGCGGTCCTGGTTTCATCATACAATTTCAATTTAGCCGATTTGGCTCATCTGATGTTGAGCTACGGTGTTTTTTCATATTCCTGGAGTTGGGTATGAAGCTTTGCAGCAAAGAAGCTTGTGTTGTTGTATTAACGGAGAAGGATGTTTGGTTAAGGATTAACGGTAAAGACGCCATCAGTTTAAAAGCTAATCATATGGCACTGGTGGCATGCGATAATAATATTATCGATTTTTCATCACTTAATAACGCATTGGTTGTACATATTAGCCGCGATATCATTAAAGACTATCTGCGCTTTTTAAATAAAGACCTTTCACAGATCCCACTCTGGCAACGCAGTGCCAGCCCAGTAATGATCTCAGCGTGTCTGACGCCGGATGTCTTCAGGGTGGCTGCCCAACATAGCGTAATGGACACAGTGAACGAAGCTGAAAGAGAGCGTACGCGCTCGCTACTGTTCACGGTGTTATCACGCTTTCTCGACAGCAAAAAGTTTATCTCTTTGCTCATGTATATGCTGCGCAACTGTATCAGCGACAGCGTTTATCACATTATTGAGAGCGATATACATAAAGACTGGAATTTAAGCATGGTTGCCAGTTGCTTATGCCTGAGCCCCAGTTTGTTAAAGAAAAAGCTCAAAAGTGAAAATACAAGTTACAGCCAAATAATTACCACCTGTCGCATGCGATATGCCGTCAATCAATTACTGATGGACGGCAAAAACATTTCCCAGGTCTCTCAACTGTGTGGATATAACAGTACCTCATACTTTATCTCCGTATTCAAAGAGTTCTATGGGATGACACCTCTGCATTATGTTAGTCAACATAGGGAGCCATCCGCCGCCTGATTTTTAATCAGTTAGCGATAAGCCATAATAATATCAGCATTAGCGATACCCCAGCTCCGTCATCATTAAACAGACTTTTGACGAGGTATGATAAGGCGTCATTTATCCTTATCAGGAGTTAGAAAATATGTCGACGGATGCTGATGCTCACAAAGTGGGCTTAATCCCCGTCACCCTTATGGTGTCGGGGAATATTATGGGTTCCGGTGTATTCCTGCTACCCGCAAACCTTGCGTCAACTGGCGGGATTGCAATCTACGGATGGTTGGTCACGATTATCGGTGCTCTGGCACTGTCGATGGTGTACGCCAAAATGTCGTCCTTAGACTCCAGTCCCGGTGGTTCTTATGCTTACGCCCGCCGCTGCTTCGGTCCTTTTTTGGGCTACCAGACCAACGTGCTGTACTGGCTGGCCTGCTGGATTGGTAACATCGCCATGGTGGTCATTGGCGTCGGTTACCTGAGCTACTTCTTCCCCATCTTAAAAGATCCGCTGGTCCTGACGCTGACCTGTGTCGTCGTGCTGTGGATCTTCGTATTACTGAACATTGTCGGACCGAAAATGATCACCCGCGTGCAGGCCGTCGCAACGGTACTGGCGCTGGTACCAATTGTCGGGATTGCCGTCTTCGGCTGGTTCTGGTTCCGCGGTGAAACCTATATGGCGGCCTGGAACGTCAGCGGCATGAACACCTTCGGCGCGATTCAAAGCACTCTGAATGTTACCTTATGGTCATTTATCGGGGTAGAAAGCGCCTCCGTCGCGGCTGGCGTGGTTAAAAACCCCAAACGTAACGTACCTATCGCCACCATGGGCGGCGTGCTGATTGCCGCTGTTTGCTACGTGCTCTCCACCACCGCGATCATGGGTATGATCCCTAACGCGGCGCTACGTGTTTCAGCCTCTCCGTTCGGTGATGCCGCACGCATGGCGCTGGGTGACACCGCAGGGGCAATTGTCTCCTTCTGTGCTGCGGCCGGGTGTCTTGGTTCTCTGGGCGGCTGGACGCTGCTTGCCGGGCAAACCGCCAAAGCCGCAGCCGATGACGGCCTGTTCCCACCGATTTTTGCCCGCGTGAACAAAGCCGGTACGCCAGTGGCCGGGTTAATTATCGTCGGCATTCTGATGACCATCTTCCAGTTCAGCAGCATGTCGCCGAACGCAGCGAAAGAGTTTGGTCTAGTCTCTTCGGTCTCCGTTATCTTCACCCTGGTGCCGTATCTGTATACCTGTGCCGCGCTGCTGCTGCTCGGCCATGGTCACTTTGGTAAAGCACGCCCGATGTACTTACTGGTGACCTTTATCGCCTTTGTCTACTGCATCTGGGCGGTTGTCGGTTCCGGAGCCAAAGAAGTGATGTGGTCGTTCGTCACGTTGATGATCATCACCGCGCTGTACGCACTGAACTACAACCGGATCCATAAAAACCCGTATCCACTGGATGCCCCGGTAAACAATAACTAACACCAACAATCGTCGTGGCCCGATGGCGTAAGTTCATCGGGCCAACGTTCTCCCACCGCTCTTCGAAACATCAACATTAAGAACTTAAGGTTGGCTTAATTTTACTTTGAGAGGATTTGCACCACATAGTCGATGGAACCCCCTTAATGTTAAAGCTCTTGTTTAAAAGGCCCACTCTCGGGCTAATCAGCTGGCTTCTGCTGATCTCATTTTATCTTGCGACCTTCCTGAACATTGCGTTCTATAAACAAGTGCTGCAAGACCTGCCTCTGGACTCTGTGCGTAACGTGCTGGTGTTTTTATCAATGCCGGTGGTCGCGTTCAGCATCATGAACATTGTGCTGACACTGGCCTCATTCCTGTGGCTTAATCGCCTGGTGGCGTGCATTTTCATTCTGGTTGGCGCATCGGCCCAATATTTCATCATGACCTACGGCATCATCATCGACCGCTCAATGATCGCCAATATGATGGACACCACCCCCGCCGAAACCTTTGCTTTGCTGACGCCACAACTGCTCATCACGCTCGGGGTGAGCGGCATTCTGGCCGCACTTATTGCCTGCTGGGTAAAAATCAAACCGATCACGTCTGTCATGCGCAGCATACTGTTCCGTGGCGCGAACATTCTGATCTCCGCACTGCTGATCGTGCTGGTCGCTGCGTTCTTCTATAAAGATTACGCTTCACTGTTTCGCAACAACAAAGAACTGGTGAAATCCCTCAGTCCATCCAACAGCATTGTGGCGACGTCATCCTGGTATTCACACCAGAGGCTGGCCCACCTGCCGCTGGTACGCATTGGCGAAGATGCACACCGCAATCCGTTGATGGTGAAAGAAAAGCGTAAGAACCTGACGATTGTGGTTCTCGGCGAGACTTCACGTGGCGATAACTTCTCGCTGTCAGGCTATTCGCGCCAGACCAACCCGCTGCTGGAAAAAGATAATGTGGTCTATTTCCCCCGCACAACGTCCTGCGGAACGGCAACGGCAGTATCAGTACCCTGCATGTTCTCGGATATGCCACGCGCGCACTACGACGAAGAACTGGCGCAGCATCAGGAAGGCGTGCTCGACATTATTCAACGGGCGGGAATTAACGTTCTGTGGAACGATAACGACGGCGGCTGCAAAGGGGCTTGTGACCGGGTTCCACACCAGAATATGACTAAGCTGAACCTGCCGGGGCAGTGTATTGACGGTGAATGCTACGATGAAGTCCTGTTCCACGGGCTGGAAGAGTACATTAATAACCTGAAAGGCGACGGCGTGATTGTGTTGCATACCATCGGCAGCCACGGTCCGACCTATTACAACCGCTATCCTGCGCAGTTTAAGAAATTTACGCCAACCTGCGATACCAACGAAATCCAGACCTGTTCACAGCAACAGTTGGTCAATACTTACGACAACACTATTCTTTACGTTGACTATATTGTTGATAAAGCAATCAATATACTGAAAGAGCACCAGGATAATTTCACCACCAGCCTGGTCTATCTTTCCGATCACGGCGAATCCTTAGGGGAAAATGGCGTCTATTTGCACGGCCTGCCGTATTCGATTGCACCTGATACGCAAAAACATGTGCCGATGCTGCTGTGGCTCTCCGAGGATTATCAGCAACGCTATCAGGTCTCTCAGACATGTTTGCAAAAACGGGCAAGCTCAGAAGATTTCTCACAGGATAATCTCTTCTCGACCCTGCTGGGATTAACGGGCGTACAAACACAGAAATATCAGGCGGCGGATGATATTCTGCAACCCTGCCGGGGAGGCTAAACGAATGAAAATCCTGATTGTTGAAGATGATACGTTGTTATTACAGGGACTGATACTCGCCGCGCAAACAGAAGGCTATGCCTGCGACGGCGTATCAACGGCCCGCGCAGCGGAGCAGTGTCTGGAGAGCGGACATTACAGTCTGGTGGTCCTCGACCTGGGCTTACCGGATGAAGACGGCCTGCACTTTCTGAACAGAATCAGACAGAAAAAATACACCGTGCCGGTACTTATCCTCACCGCCCGCGACACGGTGAAAGACCGTGTCAGCGGACTGGACGTGGGTGCTGATGACTATCTGGTCAAACCGTTCGCACTGGAAGAACTGCATGCCCGCATCCGGGCGCTGCTGCGTCGGCATAACAATCAGGGTGAAAGTGAACTCATTGTCAGCAACCTGACGCTGAATATCGGTCGGCGCCAGGTGTGGATGGACGGGCAAGAGGTTATCTTAACGCCGAAAGAATACGCACTCCTGTCGCGCCTGATGCTCAAAGCGGGCAGCCCGGTACACCGGGAAATTTTGTATAACGACATCTACAGCTGGGATAACGAACCGTCGACCAATACGCTGGAAGTGCACATTCACAACCTGCGCGACAAAGTCGGAAAATCTCGCATCCGCACGGTCAGGGGATTTGGCTATATGCTGGTTGCCACTGAGGAAAGCTAAGTGAAGCTGCTGCAATATCTAAAACAACCGCTCCCGCTTCGTCATCGCCTGATGCTGACGATTGGTCTTATTCTGCTGGTCTTTCAGCTGATTAGCACCTTCTGGTTGTGGCATGAAAGTACCGAGCAAATACAGTTATTCGAACAGGCATTGCGCGAAAATCGCAACAACGATCGCCACATCATGCATGAGATCCGCGAGGCCATCGCCAGTCTGATCGTCCCCGGCATCTTTATGGTCAGCCTGGCGCTGCTGATTTGCTACCAGGCAGTGCGACGTATTACTCGCCCGCTGGCAGATCTGCAAAAAGAGCTGGAGGCGCGGGCAGCCAATAACCTGACCCCGATTGAAATTCACAGCTCAACCATTGAGATCCAGGCGGTTGTCTCCGCGCTCAACGACCTGGTAACGCGGCTAACCAGCACGATTGAAAACGAACGCTTATTTACCGCCGATGTCGCTCACGAACTGCGCACACCGCTGTCAGGCGTGCGCCTGCATCTGGAATTATTATCCAAAACCCATAAGGTCGACGTTTCGCCGCTAATTGCCCGCCTGGATCAAATGATGGACAGCGTATCGCAACTGCTGCAACTCGCCCGCGTCGGACAGTCGTTTTCGGCCGGGAGCTACCAGCATGTCAAGCTGCTGGAGGATGTTATTCTGCCCTCCTACGATGAACTCAGCACCATGCTGGACCAACGTAAACAGACGCTGCTCCTGCCACAAAGCGCGGCGGACGTTGTTGTGCCTGGTGATGCTACGCTGTTGCGGATGCTACTACGAAATCTGGTGGAAAACGCGCATCGTTACAGCCCGGAAGGCACCCATATTACGATTAGCCTGAACACAGAGCAGGATGCCGTCCTTGCCGTCGAAGATGAAGGGCCGGGCATTGATGAAAGTAAATGTGGGGAGTTGAGTAAAGCGTTTGTGCGTATGGACAGCCGCTTTGGCGGAATTGGACTGGGGCTGAGCATTGTCAGTCGCATCACCCAGTTACATCAAGGGCATTTCTATTTGCAAAATCGCCAGGGAGCCAACGGCACTCGCGCATGGGTGGAATTGGCGAAAATTCAGTAAGAGCTCACCCATACATACAAAAAGCTGCTGACGATCAGCAAACTGCACACGGTGGTCAAACTTTCATAAATACGGGTTTTCATGACACTCTCCTCCGAAACTATGGAGGAGAGTTTGCCTGAAGGATATTAAGCCAACCTTAAGGCCACGCGCCGGATGGCGGCTGACGCCTTACCCGGCCTACAAAGTACAATGCTACCCGTAGGCCTAAAAGCTGCCTGCCATCAGGCAATGACACGATTACTCATCAATACGCGGATGCTGCTGCACCAGACGCGTGCGCTTAACCTGTAGCTCAGCAATTTCCTGATCGATATCTTCGATTTTCTGTTCAATGTTATCGTAGTGTTCGCCGAGGATCTCTTTCGCTTCCTGAATATCCGAAGCGGCAGGCGTGGCCCCTTTCAGCGGCTGATTGGCGGTCTCTTTCATGGTCACGCCGGTAATTAAACCAATCACCGCAATCACCATCAGATAATAAGCAGGCATCATCAGATTCTGCGAGCTTTCCACCAGCCATGCGGCCAATGTCGGAGTCAAACCAGCAATCAATACCGAGATATTAAACGCGGCGGCCAGTGCACTGTAGCGAATATGCGTCGGGAACATTGCCGGTAACGTGGACGCCATCACCCCGGTAAAGCAGTTGAGGATCACCGCCAACATCAGCAACCCGGCGAAAATCAGACCGATAACATTACTGTTAATCAGGATAAATGCCGGAATCGCCAGCACAAACAGCGCAATACTGCCCATGATCACAAACGGACGACGCCCGAAGCGGTCGCTGAGCAACCCCATAATCGGCTGCACAAACAGCATACCAATCATGATGGCGATAATAATCAACACACCGTGGTCTTCGGAGTAATGCAGGTTATGCGACAGGTAGCTCGGCATATAGGTGAGCAGCATGTAGTAGGTGACGTTGGTAGCAATCACCAGACCAACACATGCCAACAAGCTGCGCCAGTGCTTAGTCGCAATCTCTTTAAACGAAACCTTCGGACCTTCCTGTAGACCCTGACGATCGCCCTGCTCCAGTTTATCCACGTGCTGCTGGAACGCCGGCGTCTCTTCCAGCGCATGACGCAGGTACAGACCAATCAGCCCTAACGGTAGCGCCAGGAAGAACGGAATACGCCAGCCCCAGTCAAGGAAATTTTCCTCGCCGACGACGGTTGAAATCAGAACCACTACGCCCGCACCCAGCACAAACCCGGCAATCGAGCCGAAGTCCAGCCAACTGCCCATAAATCCACGCTTACGGTCCGGCGAATATTCCGCGACAAAAATCGACGCCCCGGTGTACTCTCCGCCGACCGAGAATCCCTGTGCCATCTTACACAGCAGCAGCAGAATCGGCGCCCAGATACCAATTGAGGCATACGAGGGAATAAGACCGATACAGAAGGTACTTATCGACATAATCACAATGGTGATAGCCAGTATCTTCTGACGACCGTATTTATCGCCGAGCATACCGAAGAACAATCCGCCAAGCGGTCGAATCAGAAAGGGAACAGAGAAGGTGGCGAGTGCAGCAACCATCTGCACGCTGGGGTCAGCCCCCGGGAAGAACACTTTACCTAATGCGTAAGCAACAAATCCATAAACACCAAAATCGAACCATTCCATCGCATTACCTAACGACGCTGCGGTAATGGCTTTTCGCAATTTACCGTCATCAATGATGGTAACGTCGCGCAGCGTTATCGGTTTTATTTTTTTCCTTTTTAGCATACTCGTCCTCATAGACTTAGCCCTGTCACGCTCCAGTTCGAGTCCCCCAACGCCCATGCGTCAAGGTCATCACCGAGCGGGGAACGCACAGGCGCATTCCCTGTAACAAGCGTAGCAGGTTTACTTACACTGACGAGAAACGCACAGTACAACCGAACCTGTTGACGCCTGATTGGGCGGTTAATGACCTCTTTACCCTAACAGCGTTTAAATTTGTGATCAACTTCACATATAGTTTTTCATTTCGTCAACATGCGTAAATTAGGTCATTCTTAGTCATCTTTTTTACATGTAACGCTTGTGATTTACTGACAATTAAATACAAGAATAAATCGCTTTATTGCACCAACAATCACAGCGGTCATTATTATTCTGCTAGCAAAAAAAACACCTAATCCCTTCATAAAAAGATCACAGCTTTTTTAATAATCAGAGCGACCGGGAACTTTTGCTCGGAATATGTGATGAAGATAACTAAAACATCGTTTTATTTTGATTGAATCAACGTTCCCATGAATGCAAACTAATTCCAGACGCAATATCCCTGGGAGCAGCAACACGCTCAACGTATGCCGCGTTAGATTTTATAAAACAAAGAGATAGCGATTTTCTTTGTTAAGAGAAACCAGTAACCATTTGAATTTATTAATTTTTACCCTCTTGCGCTAGTGTTAGCGGCGACAAGACATGAGGACGTTTATGAAAATTAAAGCCACGATTGAACGCATCCCCGGCGGAATGATGTTGATTCCTCTGTTATTAGGCGCAGTGTTAAATACGTTAGCTCCGGATACCGGTGCGTATTTCGGTTCGTTTACCAAAGGAATGATCAGCGGAACGGTACCGATTCTGGCAGTGTGGTTTTTTTGTATCGGCGCATCTATTGATTTACGGGCAACCGGCACGGTATTACGCAAGTCCGGTACGCTGGTAATAACCAAAATAGCCGTGGCGTGGGTAGTGGCAATGATTGCGGCTTCATTTATTCCTGATACCGGTATTCAAACCGGGTTCTTTGCAGGCCTCTCAGTTTTGGCAATTGTCTCCGCAATGGACATGACCAACGGTGGTTTGTACGCCAGCCTGATGAACCAGTACGGCACCAAAGAAGAGTCCGGCGCATTTGTGTTGATGTCTCTGGAATCCGGCCCGTTGATGACCATGGTCATCCTCGGCTCCGCGGGTCTGGCCTCCTTCGAGCCACACCATTTTATCGGCGCGGTATTACCGTTCCTGATTGGCTTTACGTTAGGCAACCTGGATCATGACCTGCGTTCTTTCTTCAGCAAAGCCACACCGGTGCTGATCCCGTTCTTCGGCTTCGCATTGGGTAACACCATTAACCTGAGCGTAATCGTTGATACCGGTCTGCTGGGTATCTTGCTGGGTGTCGCGGTTATCGTCATCACCGGTATCCCGCTGATTATTGCAGACCGTGTTATTGGTGGCGGGAACGGTACGGCAGGCGTGGCAGCCTCTTCAGCAGCAGGCGCTGCGGTGGCAAACCCGGTGATTATCGCCCAGATTAACCCGGCGTTCGAACCGGTTGCCGCATCCGCTACGGCGCTGGTTGCCGCCAGCGTAATTGTCACCGCCATTCTGGTGCCGATTATCACCGCGCTGTACGCCAAACGTTTTAATAAAAACCTGGTAGCCAACGAGACGGTGTCCACCCCGGCAGACTCTCTGCACCATTAACTCTGTCTTAGCCCCACTGACCGTCCCTGCTCAATTGATGAGTAGGGACGGTGCAAAAATCTCCTCAACCATCGCATCAGCCAGTCGTTTCGCCGAACACAATCGCGGCATTCCTAACGCCACATTTTGCCAACGCTGCGTCACCGACCAGCTCACCGGATGACGCTGCGCATCGCACCAGTCGCCTAACCAGCTCAGCATATCGTTATACTCGCCCGATCCGCCGACAACTGGCGTGCTGAGCCAATGATGATAGTAATGACGCGTAGCAGGCGCCGCATTCACGCTGTCCGCCAACGCCTGAGCGGCCATGGTTCGCAGGTTGTCTTTTAGCATTAACACCACATCGGCATTCGCTAACCGGCAGGCGTCACCGAAGGCTCCCCAGCGCAACTCCTCCAGCGCAACAAAACAGCGTCCAGGTAACGACCAACCGTCATATGCGCCAGCCCGCCAGCGGGTAAAAATTTGTTCGCTGTGTTCGCCCGCCTGAACCGTCAGGCCACGCTGGGTCAGCGCCTTCTCTTTATACGCAGCGCGTTGGGTAAACCAGTCAGTCAGTGAATTTATTTGTTGTAAAAGACCGGGGGTTGAAAGCCCACGCGGGTGTTCGGTTTGTTGTAAAAACTTCAGCCCTTCGGCAATACGCACCAGCGCCAGATGGCCTGGGTCGATCATGCCCGCCAACTTTTCTACCAGCTTAAGACGCATCACCAGATGCTCGCTGGACACTCCCGCCATCACCCACGCCCGCAGTTGTGTCTGGGATAACACCTCCTGCGTCAGACGCGCACGCAACCGCTGCTGCTGTTGCAGAAAACCGCCGGAACGTTTGGTTTCATCTCCCTGAACCAGATCGACCATAAACTTCGGGTAGACACACTCCAGCGTCCTCCCGGGGCCTTCCAGTAAAACGTTAGTCATGTGTGCTCGGTTGCAAAAAGGGTATTGATATCGTCACGCAGCAAACGGGAATCTTCATAAAGCCATGCCGCAATCGTAATGCGCTGCTGCAATTGCTCATTCATTGCATTCACCGCGGATTCATTTTGTTGGCGTAGCGTCAGACTCTCACTCAGGCTCGCCTGTAATTGCGCCAGACACAGTGAAAAATCTGCAAAAAACGTGGCCATGCCTGCCGTAACGGAAATATCGACCTGAGCAACTAAAGCTTTACGAATTTGTTGGCAAAACTGGGAGACATACTGCACAAGGTTCTTATGCAAAGCGCCCATATCAATGAGATAACGCGTTTTTGTTTCGACGTAATCATTCCATCCCCAGTTGGGTTGATTTAGCCAACGAGAGAAAGTGTCACGCACCGCACCACCAGTAGACGGTGGATTTTCCACCGGGATATCCTGTTCAATGGCTTCGTTAAACAATTGGCGGGTATTGAAATTAAACATCGCTGTATGGAACGCTGGAAAACGGATCCGCGCACGAAAACCGGCGTGGTTTAGCTCCTCTTTCACCCTTTGCTCAATTGGCCGCATCGCGTCATTTAGCGCCCGGGAGAGCGTCGACTCAAGCTGTTCAAAACGCAGGGCTAAGTCACGGCTGATGCTTTCCTGCGCCGCCAGCAATACCCCCTCACAGGACGAGCGAATTTTATCTAACACAATTTTCGCCTGGCCTTCATCGTGCAGCACCAGCATTTCTCCGGACATTTCTGCCGAGGAGACACCAGCTCCCAGGCTATGTTGTGACATCATCAGGACGTTTTCTTTGATAAAGAAGGTGTTGATACCGCAAAGAATCTCGGTTTGTTGCTCTCTGAGATAGGCTGCAGCAGCCTCCAGCGCCAGTTCTACTTCATGGCTGACTTCATCGCTCACCCTCCCCTGGCTCACTTCTAACTGCTGCATATCCTCTTCAATATGCGTGATGTTCAGCCGCAGTTTGTCATAGGCGACCGTTAACCCGTGGGCACGAAACTCCAGATATTCATGCACGCTTTGCGCATAGTTCAATAACTTATGTGACGCTGAGCGTAGCGCATACAGCGATGCATTGGCGTAAGCGGCGTGAATCACTTTCTGGATAGGCTGTTCAAACAGCGAGTCTTCCCACAACAGGTCGGCGGCATGACGGATATGCTCCGTATCTTCAAGATCGGTGGTACGCCAGCGTCTGCCAAGCGCCGCTTCGGCAAAATCCTGCACCCAACGTTGCACCTGATGATCCGGCAGTCGCCCACGGGCCGTCAGCTCATGACGCGCCCTGTTTGCCAGATAGCCCCACATTGAGGAAACCGGATAGATTCTCTCAGGGGCAATACCACCTTGCATCAACGTGCCAGAAATCAACGCCCGCACCTGCTCTTCATCGTCACTGTTGCGGTCTTTCTGATCGAACTTGTTCACCAGCGCATACAGCGGTACTGACTTGCCAACCGCCATAATCGCCTGACGCACTTCCTCATCAGAAATCGATTTCAATTGGGTGTAATCCAACACCGCCAGCACCGCAGAGGCCCGTACCAGCTGTTCATTAAGCATTTTTTGTAAGTGCGGTTGTCCCGCCTCGTTCGGCCCCGGCGTATCCAGCAACGTTAATTGCCCTGGGTAGCTTGCTTGTCCGGCCAAATGGACAAACTCAACCTCAATAACCGGAATATGCTCAATCGCGGCATAGGCAGCAAAAGGAAAATCAACATCCAATGCTTTTGACAGGCGCACCAGGTCGTTCAGGCTTTTAAGGCAATGGAAAATAGGCTGTGCGCCAAGATAATACCGTTCAAATGCCACGCCGTTTTCAATATGCTGCAGCAGGACATTCATATCCTTGTCAATTTCCAGGGTCTGCGTAAGACGCAGGCGATCGCACTCGCGCACACGCTGCTGTAAAACCTTCATTAAGGCATCAATCGGCGCGACATGTGAAAAATGCAGGACCGGCTCTTTCTGCCCCGGCGTATGACGAATTAGCGTTGGTAACGCCGTCATGGGGCGATTACGATTAGGTAAAACTTCTGTCCCTACAATCGCGTTAATCGTCGTCGATTTTCCCGCTTTCATCGTGCCAACAATCGCCAGCACCATTTCCAGACGCGTAATCTTGCGCAACTCATTATTGAGCGTTGCTTGCTGGACATCCATGCCACGCGCGCTGAAATGCAGGGGCTGAACAACCTGACTGCTATGCTCTCCTTGTTTTAGCGCGACATCATCCAACGACGTCATGGGCAATTTTTGCAATTGCCTGAGATGTTCAAGCGAGAGCATCAGCAAGCGTTCCGCTTCCTGACTTAATTCATATATTGTCTGTGTGTGCATGGAAAATCTTTCCTTAACGCAAATAGCATTGCTTTTATTTAGCCCAATCGTTTTATTTATAGATTTTTTGGCTTTTATAATTACGTGTGGAAATAATTAAAATCAAAACAACCAATTGATATTATTAAAATAAGTTTGGCGTACAACCGCTGGCCTGAAACCTCTCACTTATGTAATAAGTAAGAAAGATAAACAGCGTAGTTCAGTTTTAAAAAATGCCAGCTTAATCCCCCTACTAAAATTAAGGGGGATTGAGATATTCAATCACAATGACTTAGACATCCGCAGGCGATGTTACCTATGAATATCAGATATTTCGCCTCACCTTATCTTAAATAACCTGACGTAGCAATTTCCCTTAAAAAATATTACCCCATACTTTCATTGAGGTAAAAGCAAAGGGTCTTTACAGCAGATCATTTGCGTAATCACGCAGTAGTCCCGACAAAAGCAGGGATTTTATGTATAATTGCGGCCTTTTTCGGCAATCTGCCATTTTTTGGGCGCATTTGCCCCTGCTGACTTTTGAGGAAATCCACATGTCATTACCACACTGCCCACAATGCAACTCCGAATACACTTACGAAGATAACGGCATGTTCATCTGCCCGGAATGCGCGCACGAATGGAACGATGCTGAACCGGCACAGGACAGCGACGAACTGATCGTTAAAGATGCCAACGGCAACCTGCTGGCCGACGGCGACAGCGTTACCGTCGTGAAAGACCTGAAGGTAAAAGGTAGCTCTTCCATGCTGAAGATCGGTACCAAAGTGAAAAACATTCGCCTGGTTGAAGGTGACCACAACATCGATTGCAAAATCGATGGCTTTGGCCCAATGAAGCTGAAATCTGAGTTTGTGAAAAAGAACTGATGCAAATTGCCTGATGGCACTACGCTCATCAGGTCTACACCAGCTCATCTGCCAGGCGGGAAGCTCATACTTCCCGCCTGGTTTATTTATGCAGACGATAACTACACTTAACTGGTTTCTTTTACCTGAGGTAAAGATTATGCCGTTAAGTCCCTATATCTCCTTTGCAGGCAACTGCGCTGACGCTATCGCCTACTATCAAAAAACGTTAGGCGCTGAACTGCTCTACAAAATCAACTTCGGTGAAATGCCCAAATCGGCGCAGGATAGTGAAGATGGTTGCCCTTCAGGCATGAAATTCCCCGATACCGCCATTGCCCACGCCAACCTGCGCGTTTCGGGCAGCGACATCATGATGAGCGATAGCGCCCCGGACGGAAATGCTCACTACTCTGGCTTTACGCTAGCGCTCGACACGCAAAACGTCGATGAAGGCAAACGCTGGTTTGATAACCTGGCAGCAAACGGAAAAATCGAAATGGACTGGCAGGAAACCTTCTGGGCCCACGGTTTCGGTAAAGTGAGCGACCAGTATGGCGTGCCGTGGATGATCAACGTCGTCAAACAACAGCAACCCCCTACAGAGTAATCCAACGGGAGGCCAGCCCTCCCGTACTGTCATCAAATAGCGCTCAACTCTTCATCATCGAGTAACTATCCCTTAACGAAAACGTCACATTGATCCGCCACGATGGGGCCACTTTTTTAGGGAGGCCGCAGCATGCAAACGATTATTCGCGTCGAAAAACTCTCCAAGTCCTTCAATCAACATCAGGCGCTCAATGCGGTTGATCTGAATATCTGTTCCGGTGAGATGGTGGCTCTGCTTGGGCCGTCCGGCTCCGGCAAATCCACCCTTTTACGTCATTTAAGCGGTTTGATCGTCGGTGATAAATCACCCGGTAGCCGCGTCGAGCTGCTGGGCCGCACCGTTCAACATGAAGGCCGCCTGGCGCGCGATATCCGCAAAAGCCGCGCCCACACCGGCTACATCTTCCAGCAGTTCAATCTGGTGAACCGCCTGACAGTGCTGGAGAACGTCCTGATTGGCGCGCTCGGCAGCACGCCGTTCTGGCGCACCTGTTTTAGCTGGTTTACCGCTGAGCAGAAACAGCGTGCATTACAAGCGTTAACCCGCGTTGGCATGGCGCACTTTGCATACCAGCGTGTTTCCACGCTTTCGGGCGGACAACAGCAGCGCGTCGCAATCGCCCGCGCGCTGATGCAGCAAGCCAAAGTGATCCTTGCCGATGAGCCGATTGCCTCACTGGACCCGGAATCCGCCCGCATCGTGATGGACACCCTACGCGACATCAACCAGACCGACGGCATCACCGTGGTCGTCACGCTGCATCAGGTAGATTACGCCCTGCGCTACTGCGAACGCATCGTCGCGCTGCGCCAGGGCAACGTCTTCTTTGATGGCAGCAGCCAGCATTTTGATAACGATCGTTTTGACCATCTTTACCGCAGCATGAACCGCGTCGAACAGAACGCGCAGGCTGCATAGTTCTAAAAAACCAGGCGTTATTGGCGCAGCCAGGCTGGAGACGGCCAGCGCGGAAAAACCGGAGCGTACACGCAGTACGTGAGGATTTTGAGCACTGCCCGGATTCAGGCTGGCAAGTGAAATAGCCTGGAACAATGACTAATTAAGGAAACGACATGAGCTATAAGACAGTTGCCGCGCTGGCTTTCACCAGCATGTTTAGCGTCAGTACCTTGTTAAGCCCGGCGCATGCCGAAGAGCAAGAAAAAGCGCTGAACTTTGGCATTATTTCGACCGAGTCACAGCAAAACCTGAAGCCACAGTGGGAACCGTTCCTGAAGGACATGGAAAAATCACTGGGCGTGAAAGTGAACGCCTTCTTCGCCCCGGACTACGCCGGGATCATCCAGGGCATGCGCTTTAACAAAGTGGATATCGCCTGGTACGGCAACCTCTCGGCAATGGAAGCGGTGGATCGCGCGAACGGACAAGTGTTTGCCCAAACCGTTGCCGCCGACGGATCCCCAGGTTACTGGAGCGTGTTGATCGTTAACAAAGACAGTCCGATCAATAACCTGAACGATCTGATCGCCAAACGTAAGGATCTGACCTTCGGCAACGGAGATCCCAACTCAACGTCAGGCTTCCTTGTTCCCGGCTACTACGTCTTTGCCAAAAACAACATCTCCGCGAGCGATTTCAAACGCACCGTTAACGCCGGACACGAAACCAACGCCCTGGCCGTCGCCAACAAGCAGGTCGATGTCGCCACCAACAACACCGAAAACCTCGACAAGCTGAAAACTTCCGCGCCGGAAAAGCTGAAAGAGCTGAAGGTGATCTGGAAGTCACCGCTGATCCCGGGCGATCCGATCGTCTGGCGTAAAAACCTCTCCGAAACCACCAAGGACAAGGTGTACGACTTCTTTATGAATTACGGCAAAACGCCGGAGCAGAAAATCGTACTGGAACGCCTTGGATGGGCACCGTTCCGCGCCTCCAGCGATCTGCAACTGGTGCCGATTCGCCAGCTGGCACTGTTTAAAGAGATGCAGGGTGTGAAGGACAACAAAGGGCTGAACGAGGAAGAGAAAACCAGCAAAACCTCGGCGTTGAAAGCGCAGCTCGATGACCTTGACCGTCTGACAGCCGCATTGGGCGCCATGACCAGCGTCACCAAAGCAGTGCAGTAACCCTAGTGCCCGGTGGCGCTTCGCTTACCGGGCCTACGATGTTTTGTAGGCCGGATAAGGCGCCTGCGCCGCCATCCGGCAATAACCTATGCACGGAGCTAAACATGCAAACCATCACCGTCGCCCCGCCCAAACGTAGCTGGTTCTCGCTGCTGAGCTGGGCCATTCTGCTCACCGTACTGGTGGTCTCGTGGAAAGGTGCCGAAATGGCTCCGCTCACGCTGATCGAAGATTCCGGCAATATGGCAACCTTCGCCGCCGACTTCTTCCCACCGGACTTCAGCCAGTGGCAAGACTATCTCGGTGAAATGGCCGTCACCCTGCAAATTGCCGTCTGGGGGACTGCCCTCGCCGTGGTGCTATCGATTCCCTTCGGCCTGATGTGCGCCGATAACCTGGTGCCGTGGTGGATTTACCAGCCGATGCGCCGCCTGATGGACGCCTGCCGCGCCATCAATGAAATGGTCTTCGCGATGCTGTTCGTGGTCGCCGTCGGGCTAGGGCCATTCGCCGGGGTGATGGCGCTATTTATCCACACCACAGGGGTACTCTCCAAGCTGCTTTCTGAAGCGGTAGAAGCCATTGAACCGGGTCCGGTAGAAGGTATTCGCGCCACCGGAGCCAACAAAATTGAAGAGATTCTGTACGGCGTTCTGCCACAGGTCATGCCGCTACTGATCTCCTACTCGCTGTATCGCTTTGAATCCAACGTTCGCTCGGCCACGGTAGTCGGCATGGTGGGCGCAGGTGGTATTGGCGTGACCTTATGGGAAGCGATTCGCGGCTTTCAGTTCCAGCAAACCTGCGCCCTGATGGTGTTAATCATCGTCACCGTCAGCCTGCTGGATTTCCTTTCCCAGCGTTTGCGTAAGCACTTTATCTGATTAGCGAGGCATTGATTGCTATGCACTTGTCTACACATCCGACCAGTTATCCAACGCGTTATCAGGAAATTGCCGCGAGACTTGAGCAGGAGCTACGTCAACATTATCGCTGCGGTGACTATCTGCCCGCCGAGCATCAGCTTGCCGCGCGCTTCGAGGTAAACCGCCACACCCTGCGCCGCGCCATTGACCAGTTGGTTGAACGCGGTTGGGTTCAGCGTCGCCAGGGAGTCGGCGTGCTGGTGCTGATGCGCCCGTTCGATTACCCGCTTAATGCCCAGGCACGCTTTAGTCAGAACCTGCTGGACCAGGGCAGCCACCCCACCAGCGAAAAACTGCTGGCGGTGCTGCGTCCGGCCTCCAGCCACATTGCCGATGCGCTCAGCATAAACGAGGGCGATAACGTGATTCACCTGCGCACCCTGCGCCGGGTTAACGGGATCGCACTGTGCCAGATCGACCACTATTTTTCCGACCTCACGCTGTGGCCGCTGCTGCAAGGCTTCAACAGCGGCTCACTGCACGACTATCTGCGTCAACAATCCGGTCTGACGCTGCTGCGCACGCAAACGCGCATCAGCGCCCGCCGCGCGCAGGCCAAAGAGAGCAAGGTGCTGGAAATCCCCAATATGGCGCCGCTGCTGTGCGTGCGCACCCTGAACCACCGTGAAGGCGAAGAACACGCGGCGGAATACTCCGTCAGCCTGACCCGCGCCGACATGATCGAATTCACTATGGAGCACTGAATGCATTTCGATACCGCCACCCGCCAGCGCTGGATGCGCGCCTTGGCTTACAGCAATGCCGATGCCCTGAACGCCCGCATCAACGAGCTCAAACTGACGCCGGACTATGAACTTATCCGCGCACCGGAAAGCGGACTGATGCAGATCCAGGCCCGTATGGGCGGTACCGGTAACCGCTTCTTTGCCGGTGACACCACGCTTACCCGCGCAGTGGTACGCCTGAAGAGCGGCACGCTGGGTTACAGCTACCTGCTGGGACGCAACAAACAACATGCCGAGCAGTGCGCGGTGATTGACGCGCTACTGCAGGAACAAACGCATTTCCAGAACCTAATGGAAACCTTAATTGCCCCGCTGGAAGCGGAACGCGATGCGCTGATTAACGCACGCTGTGCCGAAGTTAACGCCAGCCGGGTCGACTTCTTCACGCTGGTACGCGGAGATAACGCATGACCTTACAGACCGCATTTAATTTACCCGTTCAGGATGCTCAGCAGAGCTTTCGTCGCCTGCTGAAAGCCATGAGCGAACCGGGCGTAATCGTCGCCCTGCATCAGCTGAAACACGGCTGGCAGCCGCTGGGTCTGGCGACCACCAGCGTGCTGCTGACCCTGGTCGATGGCGACACGCCGGTCTGGCTGGCGCCGTCGATGGATAACGATATCGCCCGGCAGAACCTGCGTTTTCACACCAACGCGCCGCTGGTGGATCAACCACAGTTGGCGGCCTTTGCCGTCGCCGACGAACGTATCAGCAGCGAACAGCTTAACGCCCTCTCCGCCGGTTCAGCCGTCGCACCAGAAACCAGCGCCACGCTGATTGTGCAGGTCTCTGGCTTAAGCGGCGGACGCATGCTGCGTCTGACCGGCGCGGGCATCGCCGAAGAGCGCATGATCGCGCCACAGCTGCCGGAATGCCTGATTCACGAACTCACCGAACGCCCGCACCCGTTCCCACTGGGGGTCGATCTGATCCTCACCTGTGGCGAACGCCTGCTGGCTATTCCGCGAACCACCCATGTGGAGGTGTGCTGATGTACGTCGCCGTCAAAGGGGGCGAAAAGGCGATAGCCAACGCCCACGCCCTGCAGGAAAACCGACGCCGGGGCGATGAGACCATTGCTGAACTGAGCGTGGCGCAAATCGAACAGCAGATGAACCTGGCCGTTGATCGGGTGATGACCGAAGGTGGCATCGCTGACCGCGAACTGGCTGCACTGGCGCTCAAACAGGCCAGCGGCGATAACGTCGAGGCCATCTTTTTGCTCCGCGCCTACCGCACTACGCTGGCAAAGGTTGCTGTCAGCGAACCGGTTAACAGCGCAGAAATGCGTCTTGAACGCAGAATCTCCGCGGTCTACAAGGATATTCCCGGCGGGCAGCTGTTGGGTCCAACCTATGACTATACCCATCGCCTGCTGGATTTTACCTTACTGGCCAATGGCGAAACCCCGCCTCTGCGCAGCGCAGACGGCGCGCAGGATGCCTCCCCGCACGTCTTTTCCCTGCTGGCGAACCAGGGCCTGGCAAAACGTGAAGAGGATGATGGCGCGACACCCGACGACATCACCCGCACGCCGCCGGTTTACCCCTGCTCACGCGCTTCACGTCTGCAACAGCTGATGCGCGGTGACGAGGGATATTTGCTGGCGCTGGCCTACTCCACCCAGCGCGGCTACGGGCGCAACCACCCGTTTGCCGCCGAAATCCGTAGCGGCTATGTGGCACTGGAAACCGTACCGGAAGAGCTGGGATTTGCGGTGAACGTCGGCGAACTGCTGATGACGGAATGTGAAATGGTCAACGGTTTTATCGCGCCAGAAAATGAATCCCCCCATTTTACCCGCGGCTACGGGCTGGTGTTCGGTATGAGCGAACGTAAAGCAATGGCGATGGCGCTGGTGGACCGCGCCCTACAGGCAGCCGAATACGATGAAACGGTCACAGGACCGGCGCAGGACGAAGAGTTCGTGCTGGCGCATGCGGATAACGTCGAGGCGGCGGGTTTTGTTTCGCACCTCAAACTTCCCCATTACGTCGATTTCCAGGCCGAACTGGAACTGCTCAAACGCCTGCAACAGGAGGCCACCCGTGACCACTAACCTCTCCGGCTACAACTTTGCCTATCTTGATGAGCAAACCAAACGCATGATCCGCCGCGCAATTCTGAAAGCGGTAGCGATTCCCGGTTACCAGGTACCGTTTGGCGGCCGTGAAATGCCGATGCCATACGGATGGGGAACCGGCGGCATTCAACTTACCGCCAGCGTGATTGGCGAGCCGGACGTGCTGAAAGTGATTGACCAGGGCGCGGACGACACCACTAACGCCGTATCGATTCGTAATTTCTTCAAGCGTGTGACCGGAGTGAATACCACTGAGCGTACGGAAGATGCGACGCTGATCCAGACCCGCCACCGCATCCCGGAGACGCCGCTGGTGGAAGATCAAATAATCATCTTCCAGGTACCGATCCCCGAGCCGCTGCGCTTTATCGAACCGCGTGAAACGGAAACTCGCACCATGCACGCGCTGGAAGAGTACGGCATCATGCAGGTGAAACTGTATGAAGATATCGCCCGCTTTGGTCATATCGCCACCACTTACGCCTATCCGGTGAAGGTCAACTACCGCTACGTCATGGACCCGTCGCCCATCCCGAAATTCGACAATCCGAAGATGGACATGATGCCGGCCCTGCAACTGTTTGGCGCAGGCCGCGAAAAACGCATCTATGCCGTTCCACCTTACACCCGCGTGGAAAGTCTCGATTTCGACGATCACCCGTTTACCGTGCAGAGCTGGGATGAACCTTGTGCCATCTGCGGCTCAACCCACAGCTATCTCGATGAAGTGGTGCTCGATGACAGCGGCAAACGCATGTTTGTCTGCTCCGACACCGATTACTGCCGCCAACAGAGCGAGGCCCTCAGCAAATGACGCAACCGCTGCTTTCAGTCAACAACCTGACCCATCTCTACGCGCCGGGCAAGGGCTTCAGCGATGTCTCTTTTGACCTGTGGCCAGGCGAAGTGCTGGGTATCGTCGGCGAGTCCGGTTCTGGCAAAACCACGCTGCTGAAATCGATCTCTTCACGGCTGACGCCGCAGAGCGGTGAGATTTTGTATCAGAACCGTTCGCTGTACGGCATGAACGAAGCCGACCGTCGCCGTCTGCTGCGCACCGAATGGGGCGTGGTGCATCAGCATCCGCTGGATGGCCTGCGCCGTCAGGTCTCCGCCGGCGGCAATATCGGCGAACGCCTGATGGCCACTGGCGCGCGTCACTACGGCGACATCCGCGCCACCGCGCAGCGCTGGCTGGAGGAGGTGGAGATCCCCGCCTCGCGTATCGACGACCTGCCAACCACCTTTTCCGGCGGTATGCAGCAGCGCCTGCAGATCGCCCGCAACCTCGTCACCCATCCCAAACTGGTGTTTATGGACGAACCCACCGGCGGGCTGGACGTTTCGGTACAGGCCAAACTGCTGGACCTGCTGCGCGGCCTGGTGGTGGAACTGGATCTTGCAGTGGTCATTGTCACCCACGATTTGGGTGTGGCGCGTCTGCTGGCAGACCGTTTGCTGGTGATGAAGCAGGGTCAGGTGGTGGAAAGTGGGTTAACCGACCGCGTGCTCGACGACCCGCACCATCCGTACACCCAGTTGTTGGTGTCGTCCGTTTTGCAAAATTAAACATCGGATGCCGGATGGCAGCTTACGGGGCGCTTTTTGTAGGCCGGATAAGCACAGCAACATCCGGCAATAAGAACCATGAGGCTCAAATGATCCGCGTTGAAAATGTCAGTAAAACCTTTGTCCTGCATCAGCAAAACGGCGTGCGTCTGCCGGTGCTGCAAAACGCCACGCTGGAAGTGAAAAACGGCGAATGCGTGGTGCTGCACGGTCACTCGGGTAGCGGCAAATCCACGCTGCTGCGATCGCTGTACGCCAACTATCTGCCGGATGAAGGACACATCCACATTCGCCACAGCGATGAGTGGGTCGATCTGGTGCAGGCCCCGGCGCGCAAAGTGTTGGAAGTTCGCCGTTCAACCATCGGCTGGGTGAGCCAGTTCCTGCGCGTAATCCCGAGGATTTCCGCGCTGGATGTGGTGATGCAACCGCTGCTGGATCTGAGTGTCTCCCGTGAGGAGTGTGCAGCCAAAGCGGCTAACCTGCTTACCCGCCTGAACGTGCCGGAGCGGCTGTGGCACCTGGCGCCGTCGACCTTCTCCGGTGGCGAACAGCAGCGCGTCAACATCGCCCGCGGGTTTATCGTCGATTACCCGATTCTGCTGCTCGATGAACCCACCGCCTCGCTGGACGCCAAAAATAGCGCCGCCGTCGTCGCATTGATTGAAGAAGCAAAAGCCCGCGGCGCAGCAATTGTCGGTATTTTTCACGATCAAACCGTGCGCGACCGCGTAGCGGATCGTCTGCATCTGATGGGAACAACAGCATGATTATCAATAATGTAAAGCTGGTACTGGAAGATGACGTGGTGCAAGGATCGCTGGAAATTGAGGGCGGGGTCATTCGCGCCTTTGCTGAAAGTCCGAGCAGCCTACCTGAGGCGCTGGACGGCGAAGGCGGCTGGCTGCTGCCAGGGCTTATCGAGCTGCATACCGATAATCTCGACAAATTTTTTACCCCGCGCCCGAAGGTAGACTGGCCTGCCCACTCGGCGATGAGCAGCCACGACGCGCTAATGGTCGCCAGCGGCATTACCACCGTGCTGGACGCAGTGGCGATTGGCGATGTGCGCGACGGTGGTGACCGTCTGGAAAATCTGGAGAAGATGATCAACGCGGTGGAAGAGACGCAAAAGCGTGGGGTCAATCGCGCCGAGCACCGCTTGCACCTGCGCTGCGAGCTGCCGCATCACACTACCCTGCCGCTGTTTGAAAAACTGGTTGGTCGTGAGCCGGTGACGCTGGTGTCGCTGATGGATCATTCCCCCGGCCAGCGTCAGTTCGCCAATCGTGAGAAGTACCGCGAGTATTATCAGGGCAAGTATTCGCTCACCGACGAGCAGATGGCCCGTTATGAAGAAGAACAGTTAGCGCTGGCTGCGCGTTGGTCACAGCCCAACCGCACGGCGATTGCCCAGATGTGCCGTGAGCGCCAGATTGCGCTGGCAAGCCATGACGATGCCACCTGCGATCATGTGCTGGAATCGCATCAACTTGGCAGCGTGATCGCCGAATTTCCCACAACTTTCGAAGCCGCCGATGCCTCACGCCAGCATGGCATGAACGTGCTGATGGGCGCACCTAACATCGTGCGCGGCGGTTCTCACTCCGGCAACGTGGCGGCACATAGGCTGGCTGAGCTGGGGCTGCTGGATATTCTCTCCTCCGACTACTACCCCGCCAGCCTGCTCGATGCGGCATTTCGCGTAGCGGATGACGACGCTAACCGCTTTACGCTGTCGCAGGCTATTCGTCTGGTGACCCGCAATCCGGCGCGGGCCTTAAATCTCGACGATCGCGGCGTTATTGCCGAAGGTAAACGCGCGGATCTGGTGCTGGCGCATCGCAAAGGCGGCAACATCCATATCGACCACGTCTGGCGTCAGGGCAAAAGGGTATTCTGACTATGGGTAAACTGATCTGGCTGATGGGGCCGTCCGGCTCCGGTAAGGACAGTCTGCTGGCAGAATTGCGCCAGCAGGAACCGGCGCAACTGCTGGTGGCGCATCGCTACATCACCCGCGCCGCCAACGCCGGGAATGAAAATCATATTGCGCTAAGTGAACCAGAGTTTTTTACCCGCGCCGGGCAGAATCTGCTGGCGCTGAGCTGGCACGCCAACGGTTTCTACTACGGCGTCGGCGTGGAGATAGACCTCTGGCTGCACGCTGGTTTTGATGTGGTGGTCAACGGCTCGCGTGCGCATCTGCCCCAGGCGCAGGCCCGTTATGGCGCTTCTTTGCTTCCCATTTGCTTACAGGTTTCTCCGGCAATTCTCCGCCAGCGCCTGCAGGCTCGTGGGCGGGAGAGCGAAACGGAAATCGCCGCCCGTCTTGAACGCGCAGCCCGCTACGCCCCGTATGACTGCCACGTCCTGAATAACGATGGTAGTTTGCTACAGTCTGTCGATACACTGCTCGCACTGATGGGACGCAAGGAGAAGAAACATGTCTGTCTGTGAATTACGCCGCGCCACGCTCTACGATACCGATGCGGTTTACGCGCTCATCTGCGAGTTGAAACAGGGTCAATTTGACCTGCAGGCTTTTAGCGCTGGTTACGCCGCTAATCTGCAAGATGCCAATATGCACTACCAGCTGGCACTGATCGACGGACAGGTCGTCGGCTTGATCGGTCTACACCTGCAGTTTCATCTGCACCACGCCAACTGGATTGGCGAAATCCAGGAACTGGTGGTGATGCCGCAGGCACGAGGGTTAAGGGTCGGCAGCCAGCTACTGGCCTGGGCCGAAGCCGCCGCACGCGAAGCGGGCGCAGAAGTCACCGAGCTTTCCACCAGCACCCAACGACTTGACGCACACCGTTTTTACCAGCGTGAAGGCTATACCATGAGCCATTTTCGCTTCACCAAACCGCTGTAGGGGAAGCCATGAGTCTGATCATTACGCTAACGGGAACTGGCGGCGCACAGCTGGTGCCGACATTTGGCTGCGACTGTGCGGCCTGCCAACGAGCACGCTTACAGGCGCAATATCGTCGACGCCCTTGTAGCGGGGTGGTCAAATTCAACAATGCGGTGACGCTGCTGGACGCGGGGATCCCGCATCTGATGGACGACTGGCCAGTGGGCAGCTTCCAGCAGTTTCTGCTGACCCACTATCATATGGATCACGTGCAGGGGCTGTTTCCGCTGCGCTGGGGCGTGGGGGCGACTATCCCGGTGTACGGACCGCCGGATGAACAGGGTTGCGACGATCTGTTTAAGCATCCCGGCATCCTCGATTTTAGCCATACCGTCGCGCCATTCGTAGTGTTTGACCTGCAAGGATTGCAGGTCACGCCGCTACCGCTCAACCATTCAAAGCTGACGTTTGGTTATCTGCTGGAGACCGCACATAGCCGCGTGGCGTGGCTCTCCGATACCGCCGGACTTCCCGACAAGACGCTGAAGTTTCTCCACAATAACCAACCCCAGGTGATTATCATCGACTGCAGCCATGCCCCGCGCTCCGAGCCACCGCGCAATCACTGTGATTTAAATACCGTTATCGCGTTGAACGACATTATCCGCTGTCCACGGGTGATCCTGACGCATATCAGCCATCAGTTCGACCTGTGGATGATGGAAAACCAGCTTCCCGCAGGGTTTGAGGCAGGATATGACGGTATGGAGATTATGCTGGAGTAAGGAAATTTGCCGGATGCGATGAAAACATCTTATCCGGCCGACAAGACGACAGTCAGGCGACTTTTCCATAAGCATAGAGAGATTGCAATGCATACATGCACTGTGCTCAAGTGCATGCATTAACATAAAATGGCGAGATGTTGAGCTGACAGCGAAATCCCTTACAGGGGATAAAATATTCTTACATTTAGATAGTTACAGTTAACGATCGTAATCTTCTTCCATTCTGCGTTCTTCGTCTTCTAACTGACGCCGTTCTTGATCAAGCTGGCGCTGACGGTCATCCAGTTGGCGACGTCGATCTTCAAACTGGCGGCGGCGATTGTCATATTGCCTGCGCCGGTCGTCACTCATCTGGCGCTGCCAGCTTTCATCACGGGAATCATCATAATCCCGCCCGTTGTCCGGTTTGTATGCGTCGTTTATCGCCTGCTGAATATTACCAATGGCGTCATCGATAATATCCGCCTGCGCCGATACGGTGGTCAGCATCAGCAAACTAAAAAGAAGGAATGTCGCGGAGCGTTGCATAAAACCAGCCTCATCAAGAAACTCGCCCCACGGTAACCAAAGCGTATTTGCGCGGGTAGCGGAGGAATCTCAATTACGCGAATGCCGCAGCGCCTGCGCCAGCTCTCCCCGGGTAAAAGGCTTACGCAATAGTGCCACATCCGGCAGCGCCGGGTTATGCGCCGGGCGTAAATCCTGACCGCTCATCAGCAAGATGGACACCTGCGGATAATGTGCCTGGGCATGGTTAACCACATCCACGCCGCTTAAACCACCAGGCAGCATTAAGTCGCTGATAAAAATATCAATCTCGGATGAAGCCGCCAGCATATGCATCGCCTGTTCGCCGTTGGCGGCCTCTAACGTCAGGTAGCCCAGCAGGTGTAATTGCTCGCACAACGTCTGGCGTACATCGTCCTCATCCTCGAGCACCAACACCAGTTTTTCATCGTTGGTCGTTGTGTGTTGCGCTACCGCTTCCACTTGAGCCTGCACCGGAACAACGGCGCGAGGCAGTTGCAGCCGGACAGTCGTTCCCTGCCCGGGGGCGCTTTCAATCTCCACCCGGCCACCGGACTGGCGCACAAAACCGTAAACCATCGACAGCCCAAGCCCACTGCCGCTGCCGGTCTGTTTGGTGGTGAAAAATGGCTCGAAGACCTGCGCTTTCACTTCCTGCGACATCCCACTTCCCTGGTCGGCTACCTCCAGCATCACCATGTCCTGCTTACGCCCATCGCTGCGCGTAACCCGTTGATTCCAGGTACGGATTTTTATCGTGCCCGCCTGCCCGTCCATGGCGTCACGGGCGTTCATCACCAGATTGATAATGGCGTTTTCCAGTTGGCTGACGTCAATCCACGCGGGCCAGGCAGGCGACTGGGCTTCAATCTCCAGCGTCAACGTGGCCGGAAGAGAGTGGCGCATCAGTTCGCCCAGGTTTTCCAGCAAGGTTTTCAGCTCCACCGCATGAGGGTGCAATGACTGTTTGCGCGAAAAGGCCAACAGCCGTTGGGTAAGCAGCGCCCCGCGCTCGGCGGCTTTTAGCGCCCGATTGACCCGTGGCGCATCGGGCGACTCCGGATTCACCAAATCCAGACTGCCAATAATCACCGCCAGCAGGTTATTGAAATCATGCGCTAATCCACCCGTCAGTTGCCCCACCGCCTTCAGCTTTTGGCTGTGCAACAGCGCTTCTTCCAGCCCCTGACGCTCGGTGCGATCGATTTCCATCTGGCTGGTTTTTTCTTTTAGCAGTCGAGTGGTGTGCTCCAGCGATGCCGTATTGCGGGCAAAGACGCTAAAGGCGCGGGCCAGCTCGCCCAGCTCATCGCGCCGCTGCAGAGCCGGGACACTGACGTCTGATTCACCGTGCGCCAGTCGGGTCATCGCCCGCGAAATGGCCGTTAGGTTGGAGCCGAGATTACGGTAGATATACCACCCGGCAAAACCGGTGATCACCACCGCCAGCAGTGCAAACACTAAAATAAACAACGCGCCGGATTGCAGTTCCTGATGGCTTTGCGCCACCCGCTGCTCTGAGATCAGCGCCACCTGCGAGGCATACTGGTTGATATCGCTGTTGAGGATCGCCACCAACGCTTTGATGTGGAACATATACCAATTGATGGCCAAATCGCTTTGCTCCAGCGCGGAAGAGAGCGGCTCCAGCTTATGCAGCTCCTGGTTGAAGTCGTTGAGGATACCGCTAATCAGCGGATTGGCATGAAGCAAGGGAAGAGCGGGCATCACCGCATCCAGTTGTTTCACCACTGAACGCGGCGTGGGCGTGTCGATGGCGGCAACAATTAAGCGGTCCATCTGCCCCAGCAGCACATCGTCCTGCGCGCCGGTGAGCTTTTGCAGATGACGTAAATAGCTTTGATTTTGATACAGCGAACTGAGCAGCGCGTTACGTTCCAGGTGCCGCCGCTGACCGCGCTGCAACATCCCTTCCACGCTGCTTTGTAGTTCATTACTGCGCTGGATAATTCGCTCGACCAGCACCGGCTCCTGCTGTGCCAGCGGCGCGGTAGCCAGTTGTTCCAGCGACTGCTTCAGCGCCCTTTGCGTCTCCTGCAGCCGCTCCGCTTCCCCTTTGTATTCCAGCGCCCCGACTACCTGCGACAGCCGCACCGCCGCTGTCGCGACGTTCGCCGTATCCCGTGCCAGGTTCATGCTGCCGGTCATGTCGTCAACGGTTTGCTGCTGCACCTGCTCCTGGATCTGGCTTGCGTGCTGAAACCCCAGCACCGCCACGCCGCTCACCATCAGCGTGACCGCCACCACCAGCAGATTGAAGAACAGCAATCGTCCACGCGCACTGGCGAAAAAGTGACGTCCCGGTTGCGGCATATCACGCTCCGTGAAGAAAAATCGCAATATGACAAATATGAACGGCTTCTGACATTTTGCATTTACATTCCTGTGATGGACTGCTGATATCGGCCACCCCACAGGAGATCCGCCATGAGCAGGACACCGGTTCTGGAGATGCGCAACATTGCTAAAGCGTTTGGCAAATTTTACGCGCTGAAAGGGGTCGATTTAACGGTCTGGCCGGGCGAGATTCATGCCCTGATGGGCGAGAACGGTGCGGGGAAAAGCACCCTGATGAAGATCCTCGCGGGCGCCTATACCGCCACCAGCGGTGAAATCCTGATTGACGGTCAGCCGTTTCACATTCGCGGTCCCAAAGATGCACTCAGCGCAGGCATCACGCTGATTTATCAGGAGATGCAGCTCGCGCCGAACCTGACGGTGGCAGAAAATATCTTTCTTGGCAGCGAGCTGTCGCGCGGCGGTCTGGTCCAGCGTAAAGAGATGGTCATGCAGTCACAGAAAGTCATCGATCGACTCGGCGCCCAGTTTAAGGCCAGCGACCGTGTGATGACGTTGACCATCGCCGAACAGCAGCAGGTTGAAATTGCCCGTGCCCTGCACCGTAACAGCCGCATTCTGGTGATGGATGAACCCACCGCCGCCCTCTCCTCACGTGAAACCCACCGCCTATTTGAACTGATCATGCGCCTACGCGATGAGGGGATGGCGATTATCTACATCAGCCACCGCATGGCGGAAGTGTACGAACTCTCCGATCGCGTCAGCGTCCTGCGCGACGGGCAATATGTTGGCAGCCTGACCCGCGACAAGCTCAACGCCTCGGAGCTAGTGCGCATGATGGTGGGCCGTCCGTTGAGCGACCTGTTCAACAAAGAGCGCGACATTCCCTTAGGTAAAGCACGCCTCAACGTCCATCACCTTACCGACGGCCATAAAGTCCAGCCGTGCAGCTTGCTGGTGCGTTCCGGGGAGATCGTCGGCCTGGCCGGGTTAGTTGGCGCCGGGCGTTCTGAACTGGCGCAGCTGATTTTTGGCGTGCGCAAAGCCATCGGCGGCATGATTGAAGTGGACGGTGAACCGGTGGTGATCCACTCCCCGCGCGAAGCAATTGACCACGGCATTGGCTTTCTGACGGAAAACCGCAAAGAGCAGGGATTATTTTTAGAGCTGGCAGCGGCAGAAAACATCACCATGGCAACGCTGGAACGTGACGCGAACTGGGGCATGCTCGATCGCAAAAAGGCGCAGGCGATTTCTGATGACGCCATCAAATTGCTCAATATTCGCGTCCCGCATGCCCAGGTCCGCGCAGGCGGCTTGTCCGGCGGCAACCAGCAAAAGCTGCTGATTTCGCGCTGGGTGGCGATCGGGCCACGCATTTTGATCCTCGATGAACCCACGCGCGGTGTGGACGTCGGCGCCAAAAGCGAGATCTACCGGATCATGAACGATATGGCGCGCAAAGGCGTGGCGATCCTAATGATCTCCAGCGAACTACCGGAAGTGGTCGGGATGAGCGACCGCGTGTACGTCATGCGCGAAGGCAGTATTGCCGGCGAGCTGAACGGACAAAGTATTACCCAGGAAAATATTATGACGCTGGCAACCGGCGTGAACGACTCCCATCATCAGGCGGTGCCCCATGAATAATCCAACCACTCCCCAGCAGGTGGCGAAATCCGCCTCCGCAAAAAAAATGCTGATGAGCGATCTGATGCAAACGGTCGGTATCTTACCGATTCTCATCCTGATAGTGGCGGTGTTTGGCTTTATCGCGCCTAACTTTTTTACCGAAAGCAACCTGCTGAATATTACCCGCCAGGCGTCGATCAACATCGTGCTGGCCGCTGGCATGACCTTCATTATTTTAACCGGCGGCATCGATCTTTCGGTTGGTTCGATTCTCGGCACCACCGCCGTCGCAGCCATGGTGGTTTCTCTCATTCCTGAGTTTGCCATGCTGTCAGTCCCTGCTGCACTGTTGCTCGGCATGGTGCTGGGGTTGTTTAACGGCGCGCTGGTCGCTTTTGCCGGCCTGCCGCCGTTTATCGTCACGCTTGGAACCTATACGGCGCTGCGCGGCGCGGCCTATCTGCTGGCGGATGGCACGACGGTGATTAACTCCAACATCAGCTTTGAGTGGATCGGCAACAACTATCTCGGTCCGGTTCCGTGGCTGGTGGTCATTGCGCTGGCGGTGGTGGTGGTGTGCTGGTTCATTCTTAGGCGCACAACGCTCGGCGTTCATATCTATGCGGTTGGCGGCAATATGCAGGCCGCGCGCTTAACCGGGATCAAAGTGTGGCTGGTACTGCTGTTCGTCTACGGCATGAGCGGTTTGCTCTCAGGTCTTGGCGGGGTGATGAGCGCCTCGCGGCTGTACAGCGCCAACGGCAACTTAGGCATGGGTTACGAGCTGGACGCCATCGCGGCGGTGATCCTCGGCGGCACCAGCTTTGTTGGCGGGATCGGCACCATCACCGGCACGCTGGTGGGGGCGTTGATCATTGCCACGCTCAATAACGGCATGACGCTGATGGGCGTCTCCTATTTCTGGCAATTGGTGATCAAAGGGGCGGTGATCATCATAGCGGTGCTGATCGACAAATACCGTACCCGACACCATCAAAGTGCATAGACAAGCTTACTGGCCTACTCATTCGTAGGCCTGATAAGCGCAGCGCCATCAGGCGTATAACAACAATACCCTACGTGAGGAAACGAGTATGCGTTTGAAGCCATTAGTGACCGCGCTCTGTGCTGGCGCCCTGCTTGCTGCAGCTCCATTTGTGCAGGCAAAAGAACTGAAATCCATCGGCGTTACGGTGGGCGATCTGGCCAACCCGTTCTTCGTGCAGATCACCAAAGGCGCGGAGCTGGAAGCACGCAAACTGGCAGGTGATAGCGTTAAAGTCACGCTGGTTTCCAGCGGCTACGATCTGGGGCAACAGGTGTCGCAAATCGACAACTTTATTGCCGCCAAAGTCGACATGATTATCCTTAACGCCGCCGACTCCAAAGGCATTGGCCCGGCGGTTAAACGCGCGAAAGACGCCGGGATCGTGGTGGTTGCCGTTGACGTAGCGGCGGAAGGCGCAGACGCGACCATTACTTCCGATAACACTCAGGCAGGTGAAATGGCCTGTAAATACATTACCGACCGTCTGAAAGGGAAAGGCAACGTCGTCATCATCAACGGGCCGCCGGTTTCCGCCGTCCAGAACCGTGTGGAAGGCTGCCAGACTGAGTTTAAACGCCACCCGGACATTAAGGTGCTGTCGCATAACCAAAACGCCAAAGGCAGTCGCGAAGGCGGGTTGGAGATCATGACCGCGTTGCTGGCGGCGAATCCGAAGATCGACGGCGTATTCGCCATTAACGATCCCACGGCGATCGGCGCCGATCTGGCGGCAAAACAGGCGCAGCGTAGCGAATTCTTTATTGTCGGCGTAGATGGATCCCCAGACGGTGAAGAAGCGCTGAAGCGCGAAAACTCACTATTTGTGGCGACTCCGGCACAAGATCCGCAGGTGATGGCTGCCAAAGCGGTTGAAATCGGCTATGACATATTGCAGGGGAAACCCGCCCCGAAAGAACCCGTGCTGATCCCAGTGACGATGATCGATAAAAACAACGTCGGCAGTTATAAGGGTTGGACGGTTAAATAGCCCGCCACAACAACGCCGGTTGGCGGCAAAGATGCCTTATCCGGTCTACAAGATCGCTATGAATTTGTAGGCCGGATAAGCGAGGCGCCATCCGGCATTATATTAAGGAGGATTCTGCCGATGAAACGCTCCGCAATAAACGAGATCCTTGGGCACACGCGCCAGTTTTTCTCTCAGCACGACGTGCATCTCCCCCCTTTTGCCAGCTTCCCCCCGACCCAATGGCGCAAGCTTGATGCCGCTGCCTGGAGCGAAGTGTTCGACCTTAAGCTCGGTTGGGATGTCACCGCGTTTGGCGGCAATAATTTCGCCGCGCAAGGATTAACGCTGTTCACCCTGCGTAATGGTTCGCCGAAAGGCATGCCTTACGAGAAATGCTACGCCGAGAAAATCATGCATGTTCGCGATGCACAGGTCACGCCGATGCATTTTCACTGGCGCAAACGCGAAGACATTATCAATCGCGGCGGCGGCAATCTCATTGTAGAACTGTGGAATGCAGGGATCCGCGAGCAAACGGAAGACAGCGACGTTAGCGTGGTAATTGACGGCTGTCGGCAAACCCATGCCGCAGGCAGTCAACTGCGCCTGACGCCGGGTGAAAGCATCTGCCTGCCGCCGGGCCTGTATCACAGCTTCTGGGCGGAAGAAGGTTTTGGCGACGTGCTGGTTGGCGAGGTCTCTTCTGTTAATGACGACGACCACGACAACCATTTTCTGCAACCGATTTCCCGCTACAACAACATTGAAGAAGACGAACCGGCGCTGCTGGTGCTGTGTAACGAATATCGCCTGTTCCGCTAACCAAGGAGCACATTATGCCGTTGATCTCACTCGCTGATGGCCTTGCCCATGCCCGCGAGCACCGCTATGCCTTAGGGGCGTTTAACGTTCTGGATTCACATTTCCTGCGCGCGTTGTTTGCCGCAGCAAAGCAAGAACGTTCGCCGTTTATTATCAACATTGCCGAGGTGCATTTTAAATATATCTCGCTGGATTCTCTGGTCGAAGCGGTCAAATTCGAAGCCGCGCGGCATGACATTCCCGTAGTGCTGAATCTTGACCACGGCCTGCACTTTGAGTCGGTGGTGCGAGCGTTACGCTTAGGTTTCAGCTCAGTGATGTTCGATGGCTCCACGCTGGAGTACGAAGAAAATATCCGTCAGACCCGCGAAGTGGTGAAGATGTGCCACGCCGTCGGCGTGTCGGTGGAAGCTGAGTTGGGCGCAGTCGGTGGCGATGAAGGCGGTGCGCTGTACGGTCATGCCGACGAATCACTGTTTACCGACCCAATGCTGGCGCGTGATTTCGTTGACAGAACCGGGATTGACGCGCTGGCGGTCGCCATTGGTAATGCCCACGGCAAATATAAAGGCGAACCGCTGCTCGACTTCCCGCGTCTGGACGCCATTCGCCAGCAGGCGGCAATCCCGCTGGTACTGCACGGTGGCTCCGGCATCAGCGACGACGATTTCAAGCGCGCAATTGAACTCGGCATTCACAAAATCAACTTCTATACCGGCATGTCGCAGGCGGCGCTGTCGGCAGTGGAGACGCGGATGGCGAATCGTCAGCCCTTATACGACGAATTCGCCGAACTGCTGCTCGGCATTGAGGAAGCCATTACCGATACCGTTTCAGAACAGATGCGCATTTTTGGCAGCGCGGGACGGGTCTGATGGAACGCAAAGGCGTTATCGCCGCAGGCAACATGCTGGTCGATCATGTGCATCAAATTGTGCAGTGGCCGGAACGCGGCTGGTTGGCGGAAATCACCCGTAGCGAACGCGCCACGGGCGGTGCGCCGCTTAATGTGCTGCTGACGCTGGCAAAAATGCACACTGGGCTGCCGTTGCAGGCGGTGGGGTTAATCGGTCAGGACAGCGATGGCGACTACATCATGGCGATGCTGGAGCAGTATCACGTTAATCGCCAACACGTGCAGCGCACGACATTCGCGCCCACGTCAATGTCGCAGGTGATGACCGATCCCAGCGGCCAGCGCACCTTTTTCCACTCGCCGGGCGCCAACAGACTGCTGGATTTGCCCGCTTTTGAGCAACTGGATACCTCGATGAAAATCTTCCATCTGGGATATCTGTTACTGCTCGACAGTCTGGACATGCCGGATAAGGAGTACGGGACGCGTAGCGCAAGGCTGCTGGCGCAAATGCGCGACAACGGCTTTGAAACATCGCTGGATCTGGTCTCACGCAAGGGCGACCCGCGCTACCAGCCACTGGTGATGCCAGCCTTGCGCCATCTCGACTATCTGGTAATTAACGAGCTGGAGGCCGGAGAATTTAGCGGGCTGGAGATCCGCCAGTCCAACGGCGAGCTACATATCCCGCATATCGCTACCGCCGCGCGCGAATTATTGGATGCAGGCGTACGCCAGCGGGTGGTTATTCACTGTCCGGAAGGTGCCTGGGGTGAAGCGCCGGATCTGCCGGGCGTCTGGATCCCGTCGCAGTACCTGGCGCAGGAGGAGATCGTTGGCAGCGTCGGGGCGGGTGATGCGTTTTGCGCCGGATTCTTGTATGGCTGTCATGAGCGCTGGTCGCTGACGGACAGCGTCAGGTTGGCACACGCCTGTGCGCGGGCAAGCTTGCTGTGCGCCAATGCGATAGACGGCGCGAAGACGCTGGCAGAGTTAAAAGCAGAAATGGTTGACGCCTGATGCGCTGCGCTTATCAGGCCTACGACCGCATCCGGCAACTGCACACGATTACGCCGCCTTATCGTGATGCTGCACGTCGGCGGCAAACACATAACCCAACCCGCGCAGGGTTTTGATCAACATCGGTTGATGCGGGTTAATCTCTATTTTTCGCCGCAAGCGCATGATTAACACGTCAATAGTGCGGTCAAACACCTCAACACTGTCGCTACGCGTCAGCTCCAGCAGTTGTTCCCGGCTCAGCACCCGGCGGGCATTTTGAGCCAGCGCCAACAGCAGGCTGTATTCCCCCTGCGTCAACTCCACCTTCAACTGCTGGGGATTACGAAGCTGGCAACCGGCGGTATCGAGATGCCAGCCATTGAAAGAAAGCCCCGTGGTCTGTGGGCCGCCGTTTTCTGCCGTTAACACGCCAACGCGTCTGAGCACCGCCTTTACCCGAGCCACCAGCACCCGCGCATTGAACGGTTTACCGATATAGTCGTCAGCGCCCATTTCCAGCCCGACCACCACATCCGACTCGCTGCCAAGCCCGGTCAGCATCACCACCGGTAATCCGGGCCTCATCTTTTGCACCTGCTGCAGCACCATCAGACCGTTGATGTCGGGCAACATCATATCCAGCAATACCAGCGCGATCTCCGGCTGAGTCTCAATGCAGCGCAACGCCTCCTGCCCGGTGTGACAAGCGGTCACCGCAAAGACGTGTTCGTTCAGCACATCCTGTAAAAGCGAGCAGACTGCCACGTCATCATCCACAACCAGAACAACGGGTTTCATCATTCGACTCCGTCCACTTCGTTATCATCTTATTGTGAGTAATATCAGGCGAAGTGAAAGAGCACACATGATCTATCTGATAAAAATATAATCCTTGTCACACTATTCAGTAAACATAATAGGTTTTCCTCTGCTCAGCACTTTGGGCACAAATACCTAATAAGAATAACTACGCAGATCACACTTCCTTTCTTTAAAATAAAACATTCGAACTTATGATAATGACAAAATTAAAGCAGCGATTATTACTATTTTAATAAATTCACAGTACATATGATAAATGGAGATTCATATGAATAAATCTCAGCCGTTCCGCCTGAGCAGGATTTTTATTGCATTGGTCGCGACTACCGGAATATTAGTTAATCCTGTATTTGCCAGTGAATCATCCCAACCAGCGTCACAATATACAAAGCAACAGAATCAGCGTTATTTAACATCATTACCTTTTGCCGATCGCCAGGATTTTGACGATGCGCAGCGTGGTTTTATCGCACCACTGCCTAACCAAGGTATTCTTAAAAATGCCGACGGAAAACCCTTTTATCGCGCAGAAGATTATAAGTTTGATATCAATGCCCCTGCACCAGAAACAGTAAACCCCAGCTTATGGCGACAGTCGCAGATCAACGGTATTTCGGGCTTGTTTAAAGTCACTGAACGGATGTATCAGGTACGCGGCCAGGATATTTCCAATATCACTTTTATCGAAGGTGATACAGGTATTATCGTTATCGACCCATTAGTTACCGCTGGGGCAGCAAAAGCCAGCCTAGACCTCTACTATCAACATCGTCCGCAAAAACCGATTGTTGCCGTTATTTATACCCATAGCCATACCGATCACTATGGCGGTGTGAAAGGCATTGTCTCTGAAAATGACGTGATATCTGGCAAAGTGCAGATTCTCGCCCCGGCAGGCTTTATGGAAGAAGCCATCAGCGAAAACGTATTGCTGGGCAATATTATGAGTCGCCGTGCTCTGTTCTCCTACGGCCTGCTTCTGCCTCGTAACCCACAAGGAAATATCGGCAACGGTCTGGGCGTCACGCTGACAACAGGTCTACCGACCATCATTGCCCCAACCCAATCAATCATCAAAACCGGTGAGAAAAAAGTCATCGACGGCCTGGAGTTCGATTTCCTGATGGCGCCAGGCAGCGAGGCGCCTTCCGAAATGCACTTATATATTCCGGCGCTCAAAGCGCTCTGTACGGCAGAAAATACGACGCACACGCTGCATAACTTCTATACGCTACGCGGTGCAAAAACACGCGATACCAGCAAATGGACCGAGTATCTGAACGAAACACTTGATATGTGGGGCAGCCAGGCAGAAGTGTTGTTTATGCCGCATACCTGGCCCGTCTGGGGTAATCAGCATATTAACGACTATATCGGTAAATATCGCGACACCATCAAGTATATCCACGATCAAACTCTGAATATGGCTAACCAGGGCTATACGATGAATGAGATTGGCAACATGATTCAACTACCACCAACGCTCGCCAATAACTGGGCCAGTCGTGGCTACTACGGTTCGGTCAGCCATGACGCGCGTGCGGTCTACAACTTCTACCTCGGCTACTTCGACGGCAACCCGGCAAATCTGGATCCTTACGGACAGACAGATATGGGTAAACGCTACGTCAAAGCGTTGGGTGGTGCAAAACAGACCATTGAGCTGGCTCAGGAAGCCTATGACAAGGGTGATTATCGCTGGACGTCAGAACTGCTCAAGCACGTGATTTCCGCTGAACCAGACAACCAGGCGGCTAAGAATCTGCAAGCGAATGCGTTTGAACAGCTGGGCTATCAGGCCGAGTCCGCCACCTGGCGCGGTTTCTACCTCACCGGCGCGAAAGAACTGCGTGAAGGCGTGCGTAAATTTACACACGGCACCACCAATTCCCCGGACACCATCAACGGCATGAGCGTAGAAATGCTGCTCGATTACATGGCCGTTCGTCTGGACAGTGAGAAAGCATCAGGTAAACACATCAGCCTGAACTTCAACCTGGACAAAGGCGAGAACCTGAATCTGACGCTCAACAACAGCGTGCTCAATCATCGTCAGACCCTGCAACCAGATGCCGACACCTCATTCTATATCAGCCGTACAGATCTGCACGACGTGCTGACAGGCCAGGTGAAAATGAGCGATCTGGTACACGCGAAGAAAGTCAAAGTGATTGGCAAAGCCGCGAAGTTGGATGAAGTGATAGCGATGCTGGATCAATTTGATTTGTGGGTTAATGTCGTTACACCCAATTAATAACAAGCCGCTTCCAGAGATATTTTCAATCTCTGGAAGCATATTTATTCACACAACAATGTGCAATCGCAAAAACAATAGAATAAATAAATGAATTATGAACTCGGTGGGCATGCAAAGATATTTTATCTCGTTAAAAAATTGCCATACTGCTGACGCTTTATATTTTTATATTCACTCATGATATTGTTCGCGATAAACAGGATGTATTTTGTTATGCAAACGGTTAACTCCAGCATTGTGATACCGCTGAGAATAATAGGCTGGTTTCTCTCGCTGCCATTATTAACAGGATGCAACTTCTCTCCCGCCATTCCGGTCATCGGTGCTTACTATCCCGACTGGCTGTTCTGCCTTATTGGCGGTGTCATCCTGACACTCATAACCCGAAAATTCATTCTGCATAAATATAGCGGATTGGCCTTTATCGGGATTATTTATACCGCCCTTTTTGCCCTCTACTCCATGCTGTTCTGGCTGGTATTTTTCTAACTTATTTTGAGACGCCCCTATGGAAAGCTCGTCGAAAAAAGCTCCGCGTAACAAACTTCCCGCGCTGATGCTGTTGGTACTTGCGCTGGTTATTTTGGTCTTCGTCATCTGGAAACTGGATAGCTCACCCGCGACCAATGACGCCTACGCCTCAGCCGACACCATCGATGTCGTGCCAGAAGTCAGTGGTCGCATTGTCGAACTGGCTGTTTCCGATAACCAGCAGGTCAGGCAAGGTGATGTGCTGTTTCGTATCGATCCCCGTATCTATGAAGCGAATCTGGCAAAAGCACAAGCGTCGCTCGCCGCTCTGGATAAACAGATCATGCTGACCCAGCGCAGCGTAGATGCACAACAATATGGTGCTGACTCCGTACGGGCTACGGTAGAAAAAGCGCGAGCAGCCGCTAAGCAAGCCAGCGATACTCTGCGCCGTACCGAACCACTACTGACGGAAGGTTTTGTCTCCGCGGAAGATGTTGATCGCGCCAGAACGGCACAACGCGCCTCAGCGGCAGATCTTAATGCGGTGTTATTACAGGCGCAGCAGGCTGCCAGCGCGGTGAGTGGCGTTGATGCCCTGGTAGCTCAGCGCATCGCCGTAGAAGCCGATATCGCCCTGACCAAACTGCATCTTGAAATGGCAACAGTACGCGCACCCTTCGATGGCCGCGTGGTGGCATTAAAAACCTCCGTCGGGCAGTTTGCTTCCGCCATGCGACCCATTTTTACCCTGATTGACACCCGTCACTGGTACGTAATCGCCAATTTTCGCGAAACAGAGCTGAAAAATATCCATGCAGGCACACCAGCCAATGTTCGCCTGATGAGCGACAGCGGCAAAGTGTTTGTCGGTAAAGTGGATTCAATCGGCTACGGTGTATTACCTGATGATGGCGGTATGGTGCTGGGCGGTTTGCCGCGTGTTTCCCGCTCTATCAACTGGGTTCGCGTTGCCCAACGCTTCCCGGTAAAAATCGTGGTAGATAAACCGGATGAAGAGATGTTTCGCATCGGCGCATCGGCGGTTGCTACCCTTGAGCCACAGAAATGAAAGCACTTAACTGTTTGCCTCTGCCACTGGTCAGGCTATTGGCGTTTTTTCACGAAGAATTAAGCGAACAACGTCCCGGAAGACTCCCACAAATCATGCAGCTCTGGGCGGGTTGCCTGCTGGTGGTACTGATCTCGATGACCTATGAGATCCCCTTCCTGGCGCTTTCGCTTGCCGTACTCTTTTATGGTATCCAGTCCAATGCTTTCTATACCAAATTCGTGGCGATTCTCTTCGTCGTCGCCACAGCATTAGAGATAGGTAGTTTATTTCTGATCTACAAATGGTCTTATAGCTACCCTCTGGTCCGTCTGATCATTGCCAGCCTGATCGTTCTGGCCTGCATGTTCCTGATGCGAACCCATCGTCTGGGGCTGGTTTTCTTTGCCGTGTCGATTGTTGCAATATACGGGCAATCTTTCCCCGGCATGCTCGACTACCCCGAGGTCGTCGTTCGCCTGACGTTATGGTGCATCGTCGTTGGTCTGTACCCCACGCTACTGATGACGCTGATCGCCGTTTTGTGGTTTCCCAGCCGCGCTGTCAACCAAATGCGCGAAGCCCTGCGTGCCAGGCTGGGTGATGCCCTCAATTACCTGACGGCACCGATAACACCGCTTGCGGAAAAATACATCGAACGAGAAGTGCTGGCGCTGCAAAAGCTGAACATCTTTTGTCTGGCAGATGACGCAGACTGGCGAGAAAAAAGTGCCTGGTGGCAGGCTTGCGTTGCCACAACCACCTATCTGTACACTACTCTCAATCGCTACGATTTCACGGCACATAACCCGGCAACCCGCGATCTCCAGCAGAAACTGTGCCGTGAAATAACCGCACTGCAAGATGCGGTTGCTCGAGGTATGCCCTGGCAAAGTGAATGGGAACTCAGTCAGGCAGAAGCCGCAACGGCCCGCGAATGCGGCCTGGAGCCCCTGTGCCAAACCCTGCTACAGCTTGGTCACATGGACCCTAATACGCCGCCAGCTCCTGTCGCTAAACCGCCCTCAATGGTATCTGACGCGTTCACCAACCCAGGCTATATTCGCTACGCATTAAAAACACTGCTGGCATGTCTGATTTGCTATGTCTTTTATTCCGGTACCGACTGGGAAGGCATCCACACCTGCATGCTGACCTGCATTATTGTCGCGAACCCCAGTATCGGCTCGTCATACCAGAAGATGGCACTGCGCTTCGGCGGCGCATTTTTCGGCGCAATTCTGGCCCTGCTGATGACGATTTTTGTCATGCCCTGGCTGGACAATATCGTCGAACTTCTCCTGGTGCTGGCGCCACTTTTCCTGATGGGTGCCTGGATTGCCACCGGCTCAGAACGTTCCTCTTATATCGGAACCCAAATGGTCGTCACCTTCGCGCTGGCAACGCTTGAAAACGTCTTTGGCCCAACCTACGACCTGGTGGAAATCCGCGATCGCGCCTTCGGCATTTTGATCGGCACTCTTGTTTCTGCGGTGATCTACACCTTTGTCTGGCCGGAAAGCGAAGCCAAAGCGCTGCCACAAAAACTGGCAAGCTCGCTGGGACTGCTCAGCAAATTACTGCGGATCCCACGTCAGCAGGATGCTGTTCTCATGCGCACTTATCTTCAGATGCGTATTGGTCTCCATGCGACGTTTAACGCCTGTGATGAAATGTGCGAGAGGGTCGCGCTGGAACGCCAACTCCCCGGCGATGAACGCATGGCGCTTATTCAACGTAGTCAGCGCGTTATTCACCTGGGCCGTGACATTCTCTATGCCTGGGATACCACCCGAAATGACGCCCCGACGCTGGATAACGCGGTATTGCTGGAGAGCGCAACACACCTGGCCGATGCGCTGGAAAAATACGCAGCCGACCTGGCGACAGCATCCAGCCTTCCGCCGTCGATTGAAAACCTGTCCCCATCTCAAGACATTTTACCAACGTTACCCAAACAGGAGCGCTGCATCATACAGCAGATAACCTGTTTACCCGACTGGACTCACCCGACGCTAATACCAGCAAGCGAGCAGGAGCAAGGAACCTCCCAATAATGAACCGATATCTCCCTCGATTACTCCTCTGCGGCATACTCAGCGGCGCAACGGTCCTTTCCGGCTGTGCACTGATCCGCAAAGATTCTGCACCACATCCGCAATTACAGCCTGAGCAGATCTCACTGGCTAAAGACATTCATCTGGCAAGCTCAGGATGGCCACAGGCACAGTGGTGGCGGCAGTTTAACGACCCACAGCTAAACTCGCTTATTGAAGCAACGCTGTCTGGCTCCCATAACCTCGCCGAAGTGAAGCTGCGTGAAGAGAAAGCGCAGTCGCAGACTGAACTGCTGGAAGGGCGTTCTCAGCTCCAGATGGCAGCGCTGGGCATGATTAACCGCCAGCGAGCGTCTGCCAACGGCTTCCTCGGCCCCTACGCGCTGGATGCGCCACGATTAGGGATGGACGGCCCCTACTACACTGAAGCGACGATTGGTCTGGTCGCCGGACTGGATCTCGACCTGTGGGGCGAGCATCGTTCCGCTGTCGCGGCAGCTATTGGCGCACAAAATGCCGTGATTGCCGAAACCGCAGCAGTGGAACTCTCCCTGACGACCGGCGTCGCGCAGCTGTATTACAGTATGCAAGCCAGCTACCAGATGCTTGATTTGTTGCAGCAGACCCACGATGTTATTGATTATGCCGTGAAGGCCCACCAGAGTAAGGTCGCTCACGGGCTGGAAGCAAAAGTACCGTACCATGGCGCACGTGCGCAATTGCTGGCAGTGGACAAGCAAATCGTCGCGGTTGAAGGACAAATCAAAGAAACTCGGGAATCACTCCGGGCGCTGATCGGTGCCGGCGCAAAAGATCTGCCTGAAATCAAACCGGTCGCACTGCCAACTGTCGATACAGGAATACCCGCAACGCTCTCCTACGACCTGCTTGCCAGGCGTCCGGACTTGCAGGCTATGCGCTGGTATGTGCAGGCTTCGCTGAACCAGGTCGAGGCCGCTCGTGCCCTGTTTTATCCGAGCTTTGATATCAAAGTCTTCTTCGGTTTAGACGCTATCCATATCGATCAACTGTTCAAAAGCACCAGCAGGCAGATCAACTTCATCCCCGGCCTGCGTTTACCGCTGTTTGACGGAGGTCGTCTGAATGCCAATCTGGAAGGCGCCCGCGCAACCAGCAATATGATGATAGAGCGCTACAACCAGTCGGTGCTCAATGCAGTGCGCGATGTCGCGATTAACGGAACACGTCTGCAAACGCTCAATGAACAACGGGTAATGCAGATGGAACGCGTAGATGCCACGCATTACACGCAAGCAGCAGCAGACGCGGCTTACCAGCGAGGCCTGAGCAGTCGCCTGCTGGCAACAGAGGCCAAATTACCCGTGATCGCAGAAGATATGTCGCTCCTGGTCATAGATACCCAACGACTCATGCAGAATATTCAACTCATCAAAGCGCTTGGCGGAGGTTATCAAGCCCCTGCTAACAAGAAGTAGCGTTCTCCGGCTCGCCGCGTGATATCCGTCACGCGGCATTTTCTTTTGTCACGTCAAATATGACGACAGCCTGTTTTTCGTCAGGGTTTTGCGCAAAATTCGCCCGTAATATCGATGAATGCCCCTGATAAAAACATGGCATAAAAGATGCATAACTAAAGCGACAGCGCGTATGCGCGATTTGATTAACTGGAGCGAGACCGATGAAAAAAGTCGTCACGGTTTGCCCATATTGCGCATCAGGTTGCAAAATCAACCTGGTGGTCGATAACGGCAAAATCGTCCGGGCTGAAGCGGCGCAGGGGAAAACCAACCAGGGTACTCTGTGTCTGAAGGGCTACTATGGCTGGGATTTTATCAACGATACCCAGATCCTGACCCCTCGTCTGAAAACCCCAATGATCCGTCGCCAGCGTGGCGGCAAACTGGAATCTGTTTCCTGGGATGAAGCGCTTGATTACGTCGCCACTCGTCTGAGCGCCATCAAAGCGAAGTATGGCCCGGACGCTATTCAGACGACCGGTTCATCTCGCGGTACGGGTAACGAAACCAACTATGTAATGCAAAAATTCGCGCGCGCCGTTATTGGTACCAATAACGTTGACTGCTGCGCTCGCGTCTGACACGGCCCATCGGTTGCAGGTCTGCACCAATCGGTCGGTAACGGCGCAATGAGTAATGCTATCAATGAAATTGATAACACAGATTTAGTGTTCATCTTCGGGTATAACCCGGCGGATTCCCACCCGATCGTGGCGAATCACGTGATTAACGCTAAACGTAACGGGGCGAAAATCATCGTATGCGATCCGCGCAAAATTGAAACCGCGCGTATTGCCGACATGCACATCGCGTTGAAAAACGGCTCGAACATCGCGCTGCTCAACGCCATGGGTCATGTCATCATCGAAGAAAAACTGTACGACCAGGCGTTCGTCGCCTCCCGTACGGAAGGATTCGAAGAGTACAGCAAGATTGTCGAAGGTTACACGCCGGAGTCCGTCGAAGATATCACTGGCGTTAGCGCGCAGGATATTCGTCAGGCTGCACGTATGTATGCCACGGCAAAAAGCGCGGCTATCCTGTGGGGTATGGGTGTTACCCAGTTCTATCAGGGCGTGGAAACCGTGCGTTCACTGACCAGCCTCGCAATGCTGACCGGCAACCTCGGTAAGCCAAGCGTGGGCGTTAACCCGGTTCGTGGTCAGAACAACGTTCAGGGTGCATGCGATATGGGCGCGCTGCCGGATACCTATCCGGGCTATCAGTACGTTAAGTTCCCGGAAAACCGCGAGAAATTCGCTAAAGCCTGGGGCGTGGAAAGTCTTCCTGCACATACCGGTTATCGCATCAGCGAACTGCCGCACCGTGCAGCGCATGGCGAAGTCCGCGCGGCGTACATCATGGGTGAAGATCCATTACAGACCGATGCTGAACTCTCCGCAGTGCGCAAAGGCTTTGAGGATCTGGAACTGGTCATCGTGCAGGATATCTTCATGACCAAAACCGCCGCTGCCGCAGACGTTATTTTACCGTCTACGTCATGGGGTGAGCATGAAGGCGTATTCTCCGCGGCTGACCGTGGCTTCCAGCGCTTCTTTAAAGCCGTTGAGCCGAAGTGGGATCTGAAAACGGACTGGCAGATTATCAGTGAAATCGCCACCCGTATGGGCTATCCGATGCACTACAACAACACCCAGGAAATCTGGGACGAGTTGCGTCATCTGTGCCCGGATTTCTACGGTGCCACTTACGAGAAAATGGGCGAACTGGGTTATATCCAGTGGCCTTGCCGCGACACCTCAGAAGCCGATCAGGGGACGTCTTATCTCTTTAAAGAGAAGTTCGACACCCCGAACGGCCTGGCGCAGTTCTTCACCTGCGACTGGGTAGCGCCAATCGACAAACTCACCCCAGAGTACCCAATGGTACTGTCTACGGTGCGTGAAGTCGGCCACTACTCTTGCCGTTCGATGACCGGTAACTGTGCGGCGCTGGCCGCGCTGGCGGATGAACCGGGCTATGCCCAGATCAACACCGCCGACGCAGAACGCCTGGGCATCCAGGACGAAGAACTGGTGTGGGTTAACTCGCGTAAAGGTCGGGTCATTACCCGTGCGGCAGTCAGCGATCGTCCAAACAAAGGCGCGATTTACATGACCTACCAGTGGTGGATTGGCGCATGTAATGAGCTGGTAACCGAGAACTTAAGCCCGATTACCAAAACGCCAGAGTATAAGTACTGTGCCGTTAACGTTGAACGCATTGCCGATCAGCGCGCTGCCGAGCAGTATGTTATTGATGAGTACAACAAGCTGAAAGCCAGTCTGCGCGAAAGCGCGATGGGTTAGTCCGTTTACGTACCTGTTCTGCAACAGCCTCCGCCCGGAGGCTGTTTTTTTATCCATACGATCTCTTTATACTGTTCATTCCGTACCCTAAATAAAACTCAAAATGAAACAACTCATTGCATTGATGTTCTTTATGACATTCTTTGCCCATGCCAGTGATACTGAGCCAGGAAGCCAGTACTTACAGGCCGCTGAGGCAGGGGACCGTCGCGCACAGTACTTTCTTGCCGATACCTGGTTCAGTTCGGGCGATTTGAGCAAAGCCGAGTATTGGGCGCAAAAAGCCGCCGACAATGGCGATGCCGACGCCTGCGCGCTCCTGGCGCAAATCAAAATTACGAATCCGGTCAGTCTGGATTACCCCCAAGCCAAAACGCTGGCGGAAAAGGCAGCCAAAGCGGGCAGTAAAGCGGGAGAACTGACCCTGGCGCGGATTCTGGTCAACACCCAGGCAGGACACACAGATTACCCCAAAGCCATTACCTTGCTGCAAAACGCCTCTGAAGATCTGGAAAATGACTCCGCCGTCGACGCGCAAATGCTGCTCGGGCTGATTTACGCCAACGGCGTGGGGATCCCCGCAGACGATGAAAAAGCGACGTGGTATTTCAAACGCAGCTCCGCCATCTCCCGCACCGGTTATTCCGAGTACTGGGCCGGAATGATGTTCTTAAACGGCGAGCAGGGTTTTATCGTGAAGAATAAACAGAAGGCGCTGCACTGGCTGAATCTGAGCTGTATGGAAGGGTTCGATACCGGCTGTGAAGAGTTTGAAAAGTTAACAAACGGGTAATGGTTTGCATTGCCGGATGGCGGCATAAACGCCTTATCCGGCCTACAGTTCACCGTCTTCCGTAGGCCGGATAAGCGCAGCGCCATCCGGCAATCTTTCATTAATTAATGATTAGCGGTCTTATCAAATTTACCCAGCATCTCGCGCTCGTAAGCCAGCGCCTTCTTGCGGTCAAATTTGTGCTCCCACTTGGCGATAACCAGCACCGCCAGCGCATTCCCCACCACATTCAGCGCGGTACGCGCCATGTCGAGGATACGGTCAACACCGGCAATAAACGCCAGGCCTTCCAGCGGGATCCCCACGCTGCCAAGCGTAGCCAGCAGTACCACGAAGGAGACGCCCGGCACGCCCGCAATCCCTTTCGAGGTCACCATCAACGTCAACACCAGCACGATTTCCTGCCACAGCGACAGGTCGATACCATACAGCTGCGCAATAAAGATCGCGGCAATACTCTGGTACAGCGTTGAACCATCAAGGTTAAATGAGTAGCCGGTCGGCACCACAAAGCTGGTGATTGAAGCCGGTGCGCCATAGGCTTCCATCTTCTCGATAATACGCGGCAGTACGCTCTCGGAACTGGCGGTAGAGTAAGCCAGAATCAGCTCATCTTTCAAAATGCGGATCAGGATCCAGATGCTCAGACCGCAGATACGCGCCACAATCCCCAGCACCACCAGCGCGAAGAACAGGATGGCAAAATGTACCAACAGCACCAGTTTCGCCAGCGGCCACAGTGAGGCAAAACCGAAGTTCGCGACGGTCACAGCAATCAGCGCAAAAACACCGACTGGCGCATAACGCATCACCATGTGGGTCACTTTAAACATGGTTTCTGAAATCGAGCGGAACACAGTCACCAGCGGCTCGCGGTGGGTTGCTGGTAGTGAAGACAAGCCTAAACCAAACAGCACCGAGAAGAAGATAATCGGCAACATATCGCCTTTCGCCATCGACGCGACGATATTAGTCGGCACCAGCGACACAATCGTGCCCATCAGGCCATGCGCGTGGCTCTGCACTTCTGCGGTGGTATTTTGATATTTCGAAATATCCACGGTCGCCAGTTGCGACATATCAATCCCGGAACCCGGCTGGAACACATTCGCCAGCGTGATGCCAAGAATAATTGCTACGGTGGTGATCACTTCGAAATAGAGAATGGTTTTGGCGCCAATACGGCCCAGCTGTTTTGCATCACCCACCCCGGCAATACCAACCACCAGCGTGGAGATAACAATCGGCACGACGATCATTTTGATCAGATGGATAAAGATATCGCCCGCCGGAGACAGCAGGTTGACCACCAGCCATTCGCGGCTGTCGCTATGGTAATGCAGGTAACTCCCTAGCAGAATGCCCAGCACCATGGCGATTAGAATCTGCCATGCCAGGCTGACTTTCAAATTTTTCATAACAACGGACTTCCTCGATGGAGCGCTATTCCACATGCGGTGTGTGGGAATAGTACATACTGAAAGGGTATGAATTGTGTTGCGTTCGTTTATGGAGTTTTTTAACGCTTATTATCATTATCATCTGCATGGCATTCCGCGCAACCCTCTAAGAACAGGGCTTTTGGCTGAATTTATGCATAAAAATGCAATTTTATCGCGGTATTGATGAATAACTTTTTGTTATAAAAGAATTTTAATATGTTCAAAAATGAAGAAGTCATAGCGTGAGTTTTTTTCGCTCACCTGTTCGTTTGCCTGTTTTTTAAACAGGCAAAATGATACAAATCACAAATAAAACAAATTTATTTTTGCCGATTCTGCAACAACTTCGCCATATTAATAGAGTCAACGAGCTGTGCCCGGTTCACCCTCGGCGAGTTTAAATCCATAACTTTTTGCCAAACTGAAATAGCCTGGGCGTAGTCTGCCTGCATAAACGCATCTGAGGCTAACAACATCAGCGCGGTGACCTCTGCCGGGTCCAGCGCCAAGGCCTTATCAATCATCTCGCGAGTGGGCGGCGCCATATGTTGTCCGGCCTGGTAATACAATACCGTTGCCATCGCTGAATAGATCTCAGCATTTTCACCGCCGACACGCAGCGCCTGCTCGTAGGCCAGCAGCGCATTATGATACGCGTTTTGCCAAAGATAGTACTCCCCGAGTTGCGCCCATTTCACGCCGTCCCGTGGATTGGCTCGAATCTGCGATTGCAGAAAAAGCAACTGTTTTTCCTGAATATTTTCATCAGAGAAAGCATGTAAAGGGTCCGCCAGTCGCGTCTGCTCCTGACGAACCGCCTGCCATTTTGGCGTCAACAGGTAGCCTCCAATGCAGGCCACAACCATCAGTACCACCGCAGCGGTCAGCCGCTTCACGGGCATTGGGCGTAACAGCGGCTCGCACTGGCTCATTATTCACCTTCCTCCGTATGCTGACGTCTTCTCACTCGCCAGACCACTACACCTACCAGCAACAACAACAGGCACGGCAACGCCCACAGCAGCAGCGTTTGCTCATTCAGCGGCGGATTATAACGAACGAAGTCACCGTAACGCTCGGTCATCCAGGTGGTTATCTCAGCTTCACTTTTCCCTTCCGCCACCATGCTATAAACCTGATGGCGCATACTGACCGCTACCGGCGCATTGGATTCCAGCAAATTTTGGTTTTGGCACTGTGGACAACGCAGTTGGCTGGCAATAGACAGCGCTTGTTCCTGCTGCTGCGGGTTGGCAAACGTCCATGTGTCCACAACCTGGGCATGCGTAGCGAAAGTAATGAAAAACAGGACGAGCGTTAAGAGTAATAACTTTCTGCCGGATGGCGCTGCGCTTATCCGGCCTACGGTTTGCGCACCTTGTAGGCCGGATAAGGCGTTTACGCCGCCATCCGGCAACGCTGTGATTAATTTACGCATCGCGTTTCCTTCCTCGCCATCCGCTCAGCAGCGCGCCAAAGACCATTAATAGTCCCCCACCCCAAATCCAGCGCACGCCGGTCTGCACGTACAAGCGCATGGCATAACGGTCTGGTCCGGTTTTTTCACCCATTACCGCATACCAGTCATGCATCAGGTTCCAGCGGATCCCCGGCTCCATCATCTGTTGACGACGCGCGGCATAGAAGCGCCTTTCAGGTTGCAGGCTGCCAATGCGTTTCTCATTGTGCCACAGCGTGATCTGCGCTTTTTCACTGGTGTAGTTACCTTTGGCTTCCAGGTCGAGACGCTCAAAACGGAATCTATGGTCACTCCCGTTTTTGCAACACCGATTTTGACGACAAGTTGGCTTGCTTGAATCTATCCGGCGTCTGAATGGGATTTTATTCCCGCGCCTCGATGAGTTCCGCGCCTGATGAACCTCCAGAAAATATACGGCTTCAATGAGCCTTTCCGTTTTACAGGTTCCTCAACAGGCCGGTGGGCCGTTAGTATCATCAATATCAGTATTCGCAAAACCAGATGAATGATTGTTTAAACTGGTGTATTTCTGCCTTTATGCTTCGTAAGTTTGCTGTCGCGCCGTCAGTGCCCAGGCTATTCTGGCCAGCTTGTTTGCCAGAGCACAGGTGACGACAAAGTTGCTTTTCCGACACAACAACTCCCTGACCCAGTCGGCCAACTTGCCAGACTGGTGTTCCAGTTTTTGTATGAATACCCTGGCACACTGAACCAACAAAGTTCGGATCTTTTTGTTGCCCCGCTTGCTAATCCCTAACAATGTCGTCCGACCTCCCGTGCTGTACTGTCGGGGTACCAGCCCTGTTGCCGCCGCAAAGTCACGGCTGCTGGCGTACTGCTTCCCGTCGCCAATCTCAGTTGAAATAGTACTGGCAGTCAGCGTTCCAACGCAGGGAATACTCAGCAAGCGCTGTCCAACCTCATCTTCGTCCAACTTTCGTTTCAACTGAGATTCCAGATCTTTAATCTGCTCAACAAGATAGTGATAATGCTGTTGTAATTTCAGCAGTAACTGGCTGAGATAAAGAGGCAAACTACTGTCCTCAAGAAGGGTACTCAGTCGACTAATAACGGCAGCACCTCGCGGAACGCTGATACCAAATTCCAGCAGAAAAGCATGCATCTGATTAGTTGTTTTCACCTTATCCTGAACCAGGGATTCACGGACACGATGCAGAGCTCGCATTGCCTGCTGAGATTCGGTTCTGGGCTGCACGAAACGCATAGATGGACGTGATGCTGCTTCACAGATAGCTTCAGCATCAACGAAGTCATTTTTGTTGCTTTTAACGAATGGGCGGACAAATTGCGGTGATATCAGCTTTGGAAAATGCCCTAACTCTGCCAGCTTGCGTGCCATAAAGTGAGAACCGCCACAGGCTTCCATCGCGATGGTTGTTGCCGGGCATGTCGCCAGAAATTCGATTAGCTTTGGTCGGGTGAATTTTTTACGGTAAACGGCCTTCCCACGATGATCCTGACAATGAATATGGAAAGAGTTCTTACCCAGATCGATACCAATAAGCGCAATGTTTTCCATGATGGTTCTCCGAATGAAAGCCTGTCCTCAGCATAGTACTGGGAAGGAGGGAGTGACCATCTCATTAAATGTAACCCGCCAGTTCAACCTGCTGCCCAGGGCTCAGGTTCAGGCTTATCTCCTGACGACTCCCGCTGGAAAAGACGATCCCCGCCGCAAACACCAGCACTCCGGCATGCGCCAGCAGTGCCGGAAGTTGGATGCGGAAAGACACTTTGCGGCTTCTGACCATTGCCAGCACAATAACCAGCAGCATCAGTAGGCCAAAGGGCAGCGTAGCGCGGTTAAAGTACGGTGCACCCACGGAAAGCCGCCCCCAGCCGAACAGCCCGTAAATCATCGGGTAGAGCGTGCCAATCAGCACAATCAGCAGCACCGCACTAAAGAGCAGCAGCGCAACCAGAATCAGCATCTCGCGTGACCAACCGCCAAAACGAGCATTCTGCCGGACTTGCTGGCCCCGCCAGGCGTACAGCCCGAGCGACGCCAGACTCAACACGGTAAACTGTAATGGCTCAATAGTAATGTCCGCCTGTGGCTCAATTCAGATGTCCGCGCTATGGTAAGCTTCACTGGTCCGTTTAAACTACCGGGAGGCATATCATGAGCGCAGAAAGCTCAGGAGTGTTTACTTTGAAAGAGATCAACCGGATCAAGATTATACAGGACGTCATTGAACGTCGCATCACAACGCGCCGTGCGGCCGAGCACCTCGGTATCAGCGACAGGCAATGCCGCAGACTTCTTGCCCGTTACCGTGAAGGCGGACCGCTTGGTATGGCCAGCAGACGATGTGGCATGCGTGGTAACCGCCAGTTGCCACCCGGGCTCGCAGATCAGGCTCTGGAACTGATCAAGACGCGTTATGCTGATTTCGGTCCGACTCTGGCGCGTGAAAAGCTCGAAGAACTCCACGGACTGTTTCTTGGCAAAGAAACTGTCCGGCGCATCATGGTGCGGGCTGGCTTATGGGTTCCCCGTAAACAACGTGCCGCAAGGATCCCTCAACCACGGTACCGGCGTCCGTGTACTGGTGAGCTGATACAAATAGATGGCTGTGATCACGACTGGTTTGAAGGCCGTGGCCCGGCCTGCACCGCGCTGGTCTATGTTGATGATGCAACCAGCAAACTGATGGAACTGTTGTTTGTTAAATCGGAGTCCACGTTTTCTTACTTCGAAGCCACGCGGCGCTATATCGATAAGCATGGTAAACCGCTGGCACTGTACAGCGATAAAGCCGGTGTTTTTCGTGTTAACAATAAACACGCCACAGGCGGAGACGGGCATACTCAGTTTGGGCGAGCCATGCATGAACTGAACATCCAGACTATCTGTGCAGAAACCAGTCCCGCCAAAGGGCGTGTAGAACGAGCTCACCTCACTTTACAGGATCGTCTGGTCAAAGAGCTGCGGTTACAGGGCATTTGTTCAATGGAGGCTGCAAATGACTTCGCTGAGGCCTATATGGCTGACTATAACCGCCGTTTTGGCAAAGTACCGCGACATGATTTTGACGTACACCGTGCTGTAGAACATGATGAGGACCTGGGGCTTATTTTCACTGTTCGTGAAAAACGTAAAGTCTCAAAATCGTTGACGATACAATATGATAAAATGTTGTACCTGATTGAAGACAGCGAACTGAGTCGCCGTGCAATAGGTAAATATATCGATGTGTATCACTATCCTGATGGCAGAAAAGAGCTGCGCCTGAACGGTACGCTACTTCCCTACTCTACCTACGACCGACTGTCAGAAATCGACCAGGGCGCGATTGTCGATAACAAGCGTCTTGGCCGAACCCTGGAGTTTATCAGTCTGGTGCAGAGCAAGCGGGATAACACGCGCTCTCAGTCAATTCCCGCTGGAGATGGCCCTTCCCGACGACGGCCAAAGCAGGAAGGGAAGAAATCCCAGCGCTCACTGGATAATGATGACATGCTCGAAGCACTCAAACAGCTTCAGTCACGTTCAGAGGACATTTTTGGTAAAAGAGCCCGCTGATGGTACTCACTGGCCGGACAGTGGTTGCTCACCAGTTGATATTGTCCGGCCAGACCCATGATGTATTATTCATTTCGTTCAGCATCTTTATGTCCTGCTTTTCACGGGCATACTTACCCCATAATGAATGAAAAGAACGAACAATACTGATTAACTGCTTTTTTCTTTGCTCCGGAGATAGGCTGATAAAATAGCAGCACCTGCTGTCAATATTATCCTCAATGAAATTAAAATCAGAGTCTGATGCATATTTTACTGTTAGCATAATATCATTCGACGTTGTTCTCTCAGACTCTGTTAATGCTGATTCTATCAGGTATTCAAAGGCATACATGACAGACAGCTGGTTTTTGTCTGTCTGAATATAACCCATTGAGTTTCTGAGTATTGAGGACTGTACCAGGACCAGAGGCCATAAAAGCTCAACACCATAAAGCTTATATGTATCATGTTGATCATACTGATGTTGCTCAACACGACGATTACCTTCCCGTGCTTTACGAATATCATAGGCAAGGGATAACATAAATCCGTCTTTAACTTTAATCAGTGGGCTTTCATCCACGATGTAATGAATGAGTTCATGTAATTCATTCAGGGCTTCTGAATCTCCCCACAGTATAAAACCTGCATTGTTCGGCGTTAACTCGTATCGAAGCATGGGCTCAATCATCCTGTTGTTTCAGTCGGAGGAAAGTCTATCAGTAAAGAGAATGAGAGATCAAAGTGGTCATTTTAATTGAGCTGGATAACGGACATTTCAATTGAGCCTTGACACTGTCATGACATTGCTCCACCCTATTTGTAACAAGAAACCACACTGAAAATGTTGTCTTTAATCAATTGTAAGTGCATGTAAAATACCACTTTAGAGTTAGTAACACCCTTTGATTGCTCCCTCTTTTGTCTAATTCAGATACAGATCACCTTTTCAACAATCCTTTAGATAACTACATGTTATCGCGAGATTTAGTCAATTTTGCTAGCTCCCTTCAAAATTCAGTTTGTCGCTAATTTGCACAATTCGTTTATTGCGTGATCTGCCGCGCAAATACTAAACAAAACTCTCAAAGCCCCTACATTTAACGTTTATGAGACATATTATTAACATCCTACAAGGAGAACAAAAGCCATGAGCCAAATACATAAACACGCTATTCCCGCAAACATTGCGGATCGTTGCCTGATAAATCCGGAGCAGTACGCAGAGAAATACCAGCAATCCGTTAACGAACCCGACACATTTTGGGGCGAACAGGGAAAAATTCTTGATTGGATCAAGCCGTACAGCCAGGTGAAGAACACTTCCTTCGCCCCAGGCAACGTGTCGATTAAATGGTACGAAGACGGCACCCTGAATCTGGCCGCAAACTGTCTTGACCGCCACCTGCAGGCAAACGGCGATCGTACCGCCATCATCTGGGAAGGCGATGACGCAACCCAAAGCAAAAACATTACCTATCGCGAGTTGCATCGCGATGTCTGCCGTTTCGCCAATACGCTACTGGATTTAGGCATTAAAAAAGGTGACGTGGTGGCCATTTATATGCCGATGGTGCCGGAAGCTGCGGTCGCCATGCTGGCCTGCGCCCGTATTGGCGCGGTGCATTCGGTCATCTTCGGTGGTTTCTCACCGGAAGCCGTCGCCGGACGTATTATCGACTCCAATTCACGCCTGGTGATCACCGCCGACGAAGGCGTACGCGCCGGGCGCGCTATCCCACTGAAAAAGAACGTGGATGATGCGCTGAAAAATCCAAATGTGAAAACCGTTGAACATGTGGTCGTTCTCAAACGTACCGGTGGAAAAACGGAATGGCAGGAAGGTCGCGACCTGTGGTGGTCCGATCTTATCGAGAAGGCCAGCTCAGAACACCAGCCGGAAGAGATGAACGCGGAAGATCCGCTGTTTATCCTGTATACCTCCGGCTCAACCGGCAAGCCGAAAGGCGTGCTGCACACTACCGGCGGGTATCTGGTCTACGCTGCAACCACCTTTAAGTATGTGTTTGATTACCATCAGGGCGATATCTATTGGTGTACCGCTGACGTAGGCTGGGTAACCGGGCACAGCTACCTGCTGTACGGTCCGCTGGCCTGCGGCGCAACCACGCTGATGTTCGAAGGCGTGCCAAACTGGCCTACCCCGGCGCGTATGTCGCAGGTTGTGGACAAGCATCAGGTCAATATTCTGTATACCGCACCGACCGCCATTCGCGCCCTGATGGCGGAAGGCGATAAAGCGATTGAAGGCACTGACCGTTCGTCGCTGCGTATCCTGGGTTCAGTTGGCGAGCCGATCAACCCGGAAGCATGGGAGTGGTACTGGAAGAAGATCGGCAACGAAAAATGCCCGGTCGTCGATACCTGGTGGCAGACTGAAACCGGTGGATTCATGATTACCCCGCTGCCCGGCGCCACCGAACTGAAAGCCGGTTCTGCAACCCGTCCATTCTTTGGCGTACAGCCTGCGATTGTCGATAACGAAGGTACTCCGCTGGAAGGCGCGACCGAAGGCAATCTGGTGATTACCGACTCGTGGCCGGGCCAGGCGAGAACGCTGTTTGGCGATCACGAACGCTTTGAGCAAACCTACTTCTCTACCTTCAAGAATATGTACTTCAGCGGCGACGGCGCGCGCCGTGACGAAGATGGCTATTACTGGATCACCGGACGTGTGGACGATGTGCTGAACGTCTCCGGCCACCGTCTGGGAACAGCTGAAATCGAATCGGCGCTGGTGTCGCATCCGAAGATTGCCGAAGCCGCGGTGGTAGGGATTCCACATAATATTAAAGGCCAGGCGATCTACGCTTACGTCACGCTGAATCACGGTGAAGAGCCGTCACCTGAGTTGTACGCCGAGGTTCGCAACTGGGTGCGTAAAGAAATTGGCCCGCTGGCAACGCCAGACGTGCTGCACTGGACCGACTCACTGCCGAAAACCCGCTCCGGCAAAATCATGCGCCGTATTCTGCGTAAAATCGCGGCGGGCGATACCAGCAATCTGGGCGATACCTCGACCCTCGCCGATCCTGGCGTCGTGGAGAAACTGCTCGAAGAGAAGCAGGCCATCGCGATGCCATCATAACCATAACTGTGAAATGCCCGATGGCGCGCAGCTTATCGGGCCTACAAATCCTATCCCTACCCCTCCCCTGACCGGGAGGGAAATATAAAAACCCTCCCCCAAAGGATTTCGCGTTGCAGGAAGGCGGCAAGCGAGCACATCCCCAGTAGCATAGTTCACTATGTGACTGGGGTGGGCGAGTGCGGCCAACGCACCTGCGGCGTGAAAGACGAAGGGGGCCTCTGGAGAACTCTGTGATGAATGACCAAATTTATCAGCGGATAGAAGACAGTGCGCGTTTCAGGGAGTTAGTAGAAAAACGGCAACGGTTTGCCACCATTCTGTCCATCATCATGCTGGCAGTTTATATCAGCTTTATTTTATTGATTGCCTTTGCGCCAGGCTGGCTGGGTACTCCGCTACACGCAGGAACCAGCGTCACCCGCGGTATTCCGATTGGGGTCGGAGTGATCCTCATCTCCTTCATCCTGACCGGGATCTACATCTGGCGGGCAAACGGTGAATTCGATCGCCTGAACAATGCGGTTCTGCACGAGGTTAAAGCATCATGAAGAGAGTCCTGACGGCGCTTGCCGCCACGCTGCCCTTCGCCGCAAACGCGGCGGATGCTATTAGCGGTGCAGTTCAACGCCAGCCAACCAACTGGCAGGCGATTGTTATGTTCCTGATTTTCGTCATCTTTACGCTCGGCATTACCTACTGGGCGTCTAAACGCGTACGTTCGCGTAATGACTACTACACCGCCGGCGGTAACATCACCGGTTTCCAGAACGGGCTGGCGATTGCGGGCGACTATATGTCGGCGGCATCGTTCCTTGGAATTTCCGCGCTGGTATTTACCTCCGGTTATGACGGGCTGATTTACTCACTCGGCTTCCTGGTCGGCTGGCCAATTATCCTGTTCCTGATTGCTGAGCGTTTGCGTAACCTCGGTCGTTACACCTTTGCTGACGTTGCTTCTTATCGTCTGAAACAGGGTCCAATCCGTATTCTGTCGGCCTGTGGTTCCCTGGTGGTGGTCGCGCTGTATCTGATCGCCCAGATGGTCGGCGCAGGTAAACTGATTGAGCTGCTGTTTGGTCTGAACTATCACATCGCCGTCGTACTGGTTGGCGTACTGATGATGATGTACGTTCTGTTTGGCGGCATGCTGGCAACCACCTGGGTACAGATCATTAAAGCTGTTCTGCTGCTGTTCGGCGCCAGCTTTATGGCCTTCATGGTAATGAAGCATGTCGGCTTCAGCTTCAACAACCTGTTCACCGAAGCGATGGCAGTACACCCGAAAGGCTCCGCGATTATGAGCCCGGGCGGTCTGGTAAAAGATCCGATATCCGCCCTGTCGTTAGGTCTTGGATTGATGTTCGGTACAGCAGGTTTGCCGCATATTCTGATGCGTTTCTTCACTGTCAGCGATGCCCGCGAAGCGCGTAAGAGCGTATTCTATGCCACCGGTTTTATGGGTTATTTCTACATCCTGACCTTTATCATCGGCTTTGGCGCGATCATGCTGGTAGGCGCTAATCCAGAGTACAAAGATGCTGCAGGCGCACTGATCGGTGGTAACAACATGGCGGCGGTTCACCTGGCGAATGCGGTGGGCGGTAACCTGTTCCTCGGCTTCATCTCTGCAGTGGCGTTTGCCACCATCCTGGCGGTGGTTGCCGGGCTGACGCTGGCGGGCGCTTCGGCAGTTTCTCACGACCTGTACGCCAACGTATTCCGCAAAGGCGCAACCGAACGTGAAGAGCTGAAGGTGTCAAAAATCACCGTACTGGTACTGGGTGTGATAGCCATCCTGCTCGGCGTGCTGTTTGAGAACCAGAACATCGCCTTCATGGTGGGTCTGGCGTTCGCCATCGCGGCCAGCTGCAACTTCCCGATCATCCTGCTTTCCATGTACTGGTCGCGTCTGACCACCCGTGGCGCAATGCTGGGTGGCTGGTTAGGTCTGTTAACAGCGGTAGTATTGATGATTCTCGGCCCAACCATTTGGGTCCAGATCCTCGGTCACGAAAAAGCCATTTTCCCGTATGAATATCCAGCGCTGTTCTCCATCAGCATAGCGTTCCTCGGGATCTGGTTCTTCTCTGCTACCGACAACTCAGAAGAAGGCAACCGCGAACGCGAGCAGTTCCGTGCTCAGTTCATCCGCTCCCAGACCGGGTACGGCGTAGAACAAGGTCGCGCGCACTAACATCCCTTCTCCTCCGGCTTTCGGGCCGGAGGATTACATCCTTTCTTAGAACATCAGCCTCGCGACCAGTGGCGCAACCAATACCATCACCACACCGGAAAGCATCATTACCAGACTGGCAACCACGCCCTCTTGCTGACCAAGCTCATAAGAGCGCGCCGTGCCTGCCCCGTGCGATGCGGCGCCAAATCCTGCGCCTTTCGCCATTCCTTCACGAATGGAAAGGCGTAAAAACAGCACATCGCCGACCGCCATGCCGAATACGCCGGTCACCACCACGAACAAGGCCACCAGGTCCGGCTGCCCGCCCAATGGCTCTGCCGCTGCCAGCGCAAATGGCGTGGTGACGGAACGCACCGCCAGACTGCGTTGGATCTCATCAGGCAACATAAACAGACGCGCCAGCCACACGGAACTGGTGACGGCCACCAGCGTTGCCGTTATCACGCCCGCCGTCAGCGACATCCAGTGACGCTTAATCACCGCAAGGTTGTCATACACCGGAACGGCAAAGGCGATGGTCGCCGGTCCTAACAACCACAGCAACCAGTGCGATTCACCAATATAGTTTTGCCAGGAGATATGGCCGAAGACTAGCATCAGCACCAGCAGGGCCGGGGTGAGAACTAATGGCATCAGCGGTAATTTACGAAAACGGCGATACAAACGCTTATTAGCAAAGTAGATACCCAGCGTAATCACCAGACACAACATGCTTAGCTGGAAATTACTCACGGTTTAGCCTGCTCATTTCATAGCGATACACTTTATCCACCACCCACGCCGTTGCGCCGAGCACCATCAGCGTACTGATCGCAATGACGGCAAATATACGCCAGCCATCAACCAGCAACAGCTGCGTGTAGTTCACAACGGCGACCACCGCCGGGACAAAAAACAGCAGCATTTCAGCCAGTAACCAGCGAGCACCTGCGCGAATCCAGTTCAGCGGGATAACCCGGCAGACAATTAACGCCAGCATCAGCACCATCCCTACCAGGTTGGCAGGAAGCGGCAGATGCAGCCAGGAGACAAGATATTGAGCAAATACAAAGAGACCTGCGTACAACAGAACCTGAACGGGGATCTGGAGTCGATGAATAACAGCAGGCGTCACGCGGCTTATCGCCACAGCCATGAGGGTATGTCCTTAAAAAATAGAGAGCGCCAGTATAGAGAGCCCCCGTCCAGGACTGAAATGAATTAAACTCATTGCAGGCATAGTCTTAAGGAATAATCATGGATATCAGAACGCTGCGATATTTTGTTGAGGTGGTTCGTCAGCAGAGCTTTACTCGCGCAGCGGAGAAGCTTTTTGTCACCCAGCCCACCATCAGCAAGATGTTGAAGAACCTTGAAGACGAGCTTAATTGCACATTGCTCATCCGCGACGGGCGGCGATTGTTGTTAACCGACACCGGACAGGTCGTTTTCGAACGCGGCCTGGCGATCCTCGCTGAGTTTCGCCAGCTTGAAGCCGAACTTAGCGACATTAATCACCTCAACAGGGGTGTGCTGCGCCTCGGTATCCCGCCGATGGTCGGTATGTTGATGGCCGGGCCTATCAGCCTGTTTCGCCAGCGCTATCCCGGCGTTGAGCTGAAGGTCTCTGAATTTGGCGGCTTAACCGTCCAGCAGGCGGTGATGAACGGCGATCTGGATGTCGCGATGACCGCGCTGCCGGTTGAAGAAGAGAGTGGTCTGGCGACCTTACCGCTTTTCAGTCATCCGCTCTGTGTGCTGGTCCCCCGCTCCGGTCAGTGGACAACATGCGAATCCATTTCCCCCGAGGCACTGGCGGAACATCCGCTACTGATCTACAACGAAGATTTCGCGTTGAGCCGCCAATTGCTTGAGCTGTTTAGCCAACACAACGTCAAGCCCCGCATCGCGGTGCGCAGCGGGCAGTGGGATTTTCTGGCTGCGATGGTACAAGCCGGAGTCGGGATTGCCATTTTACCGGAGCCGATTTGCCAGCGCCTGGATAAGCAAACATTGCGCTGGATCCCTCTGGAGAGTGATTTACGCTGGCAATTGGGCATGATTTGGCGCGAAGGCGTGTATCTGTCGCACAGCGCCCAGGCGTGGCTCAAATGCTGTGAAGGGTTTTGGCTACCGCAAGCGTCGTAAAATGCCGGATGCGGCGCAAACGCCTTATCCGGCCTACATCGGTTTTGTAGGCCTGATAAGCGTAGCGCATCAGGCACTCTCGTTTATTGGTTCTCGATCAACAGCGCTTCCAGCAAGTCCAGATCGTGCAGCAGCTTTTGCAGCGTTTCATTGCTGATTTCCCGCGTCGCGCGCAGATGATAAAGCTCCGCGCGTTCTGAACGCAACGCTGCCAGGCGGAAACGTCGCTCGAGGTTTTCTTCCTGCATCGAGCTTTCCACATCGTTGCGTCCGTCGGCGCGACGACGCAGGTTACCAATCACGCGGGAACTCACCTCGGTGAGTAACTGGTTATCGATGTTCTCTTCGGTGTCCGCGGCCAGTCGCTCCTCCATTTTCTGGATCGCGACAATCGCCACTTCTGCCGTAGCAGCGCGAGCAATACGTTCCTCTTTCTGCTGCTGCGAGTGGTCTGCCACTTCCAGATGTTGTAGCAGAATCGGCAACATCACCACGCCAACAAACAGCGAGAACAGAATCACGCCTGCGGCAAGGAAGATCAGCTCATATCGCGCCGGGAATCCGCTACCGTCCGGTAACAACAGTGGAATGGAGAGCACACCGGCGAGGGTAATTGCCCCGCGCACGCCCGCAAAAGAGGCAATCAGGATTTCACGCGTTGTCCAGGAGCCGAATTCCATTGGTTTTTTCTTCAGGAAGCGCAGACTGAATTTTTTCATCGTCCACAGCCAGCCAAAACGTACCAACATCAGCGCCACGTAAATCAGCACGATATCGGTAAACAGCATCCAGATTTCAACGTTCGGATCGACCTCTGCCGCCGCTAAGGAAGACTCCAGAATCCCCGGTAACTGTAGCCCTAACAGCAAGAAGACCATGCCGTTAAACACAAACTCCAGCATTGCCCAGGTACTGTTAGCACGTAAACGCATCGCCAGCGGTGCGCGGCGCATCACCCCGGAACGGGTGATCGTCATCCCGGCAGCGACCGCCGCGAGGATACCGGAAACGCCGATGTGTTCCGCAATCAGGTAAGACGCAAACGGCAGCAGGAACAGCAGGACGATTTGCGTTGCCGGCTCGTCACCGCCCCAGCGGCTGAGGAAGCGCAGGGAGCGCCCGTACAGCCAACTGACGACAAAACCAGCCAGGATGCCGCCAATCGCCACTTTGAAGAACTCAAGCGTTGCGCCACCAACGGTAAATACCATCGTCCCCATCGCCACGGCGACGGCAAACTTCAGAGAAACCAGACCGGAGGCGTCGTTCATCAACGCTTCGCCCTGCAGGATGCCCATAATTTTCTTCGGTATGCGCCCCTCCCCCACAATGCCGGAAAGGGCAACAGCATCGGTTGGCGAAAGGACGGCGGCCAGCGCAAAGGCTGGGATAAGCGGTATCCCCGGCACCAGCCAGTAAATCATAAATCCAATGCCGACCACCGTGACCAGCACCAGCGCCAGCGCAAGGCCGAAGATCTCTCGCCCATGCTCGAGAAACTCACGCGTTGGCGTCTTCCAGCCATCGGCAAAGAGCAGCGGCGGGATGAACAGCACCAAAAACAGCTCAGGATCGAATTCCACATGCAAACCAAACGTCGGCCACGCCAGCAAGGCGCCGATGGCGATCTGCATTAGGGGTAAAGGGAGTTGAAAGGGCAATACGCGAGTAAATACCCCCGACAGCGAGACCACAAGGGTCATGATGAGTATGGTGAAAAAGATTTCCATGCGTTCCCTGTTTGCGATGTTTCTTATGATTGGTGATGAGAGGCGTCGTGCCTCAATTCTATCTAATTGAGAGTAACGCAAAAGACAACGAGTGTGTTCTGAAAATAAAAACGGGCGGCCAAAGCCACCCGTTTTGAGGATCTTTATCGAATAAAAATCAGATAGCCCAGCCGCCCGCGTAGAAGGCCACCAGCGCGATAGCGATAACCACCGTGCCGATGTTCAGCTTGCGCCATTCGCCAGAGACTAGACGGCCAATCACCAGGGTAGCAAAGCCAATCATAATGCCGGTAACGATGTTACAGGTCAGCACGATAAATACGGCCGTTACCAGACCCGCCATTGCGTCAACAAAGTCAGCAAAGTCGATTTTCGCAACGTTGCTCAGCATCAACAGGCCCACATACATCAGCGCAGGCGCCGTTGCGTATACCGGTACAAGATACGAGAGCGGAGAGAGGAACAGGATCAGCAGGAACAGGACACCAACGGTGATCGCCGTCAGGCCAGTTTTACCGCCTGCCGCCGTACCCGCTGCGGACTCAATGTATACCGCCGCAGGAGCAGCGCCCACCAGACCAGAGAACACGCTGCTCAGGGAGTCGGTGGTCAGCGCTTTGCCGCCGTCGATAATCTGTCCGTCTTTATCCAGCAAATTCGCCTGACCGGCTACGGCACGGATGGTGCCGGTCGCATCGAAGACGGCGGTCATGACCAGCGCCAGCACGCTCGGCAGAACGATAGGATTCAGTGCGCCCATTATATCCAGGCTGCCGATCAGCGAGTTGCCGTTTTCGTCGCTCAGAGACGGCATGGCAAAAATACCGGAGAAATGCACGGCCGGGTCGAAAATCAGGCCAACAATGGAAATACCGATAATAGTCAGCAGGATGCCGCCCGGTACTTTCAGTTTTTCGAGGCCAATAATCACCGCCAGACCAACCAGCGACATAATCACCGGGAAGGTATCGAAGTCGCCCAGCGCAACCGGCAGACCGTCCAGCGGATTCTTAATCACCAGACCAACGCCGTTTGCCGCAATCAGCAGCAGGAACAGGCCGATACCGATTCCCGTACCGTGCGCAACGCCCTGCGGCAGATTGCGCAGGATCCAGCTACGAATACCCGTCGCGGAAATGATGGTAAACAGGACGCCCATCAGGAACACCGCGCCCAGCGCAACGGGCACGCTGATATGTTGTCCCAATACCAGGCTGAATGCGGTAAACGCCGTCAGAGAAATGGCGCAACCAATCGCCAGCGGCAGATTTGCCCACAGGCCCATCACAATAGAACCGACGCCCGCGACCAGGCAGGTTGCCACAAATACAGCGGCAGGCGGGAATCCGGCTTTACCCAGCATCCCTGGAACCACAATAACGGAGTAAACCATGGCGAGGAACGTCGTTAATCCGGCAACGACTTCCTGACGAACGGTACTGCCGCGAAGCGAAATTTTAAACCAGGCGTCGAGTGAACCGCCGGTACGCGCTGAAGGCGTAGACATAGAAAACATCCCCTGAGAGTTTATTTTTTCGTCATTATGCGTGCTGGACAATCCACTGCCTGCTAAACGTTTTCTCCATGTGCCAGGTTTGCGTCATTAGGGGTGTCGCAAAAAAGCAAACGTTTAGCTCCGCGCATAAAAAACGAGTGGTAAAAAAAAGCAAACGATTATCCAGCGATCATACGCCGGTTTTCAACTGAACTTTGCCGCTTTTTACTCATTTCTTCTTATAACGCACAATAAACAACCAGTCGATGCGCAAACGTTATCGTCAATGCGCAATCTGGTAACAAATTTCGCCAGATTGTCGCAACAATCGTTCTTATTTTTCGCGCAAACTCGCGCAAGAAAACCGGTGAAGATGCGGTAAATTTTTTGGCTAAAAAATCATCGTTTCACTGGCAAATGGAGGGAGGTAGCTTACACTTACATTATCAACACAGGCCGGAACCTCCCCTAATGTGCTCGACTGAGGGGTGTTGATGTCGGGGGAAACCCTCCCGTGAACCAGCGGGATAGAGTGAAAGACAAAGACCGGAACCAAACTAAAGCGCCCTCTGTGGCGCTTTAGTTTTATACCCGTCATACTTCACGTTGCAGGTGTGTTGGCTGCGTTTACTCACCCGAATCACTTAGTTTACTAAGCTCATCGGGATTCGTGCTCTTGCCGCCTTCCCACAACGCGAATTATTTAGGGTATATATCCGTCATATATTTAAACCAATCAATCATCTTCCAGCAGACGCGCCCCGGTTCCTTGCTCGCCCAACTGATCGCCTGGGTTACGCAACGGGCAATCGCTGCGCGACAAGCAGCCGCAACCAATACATCCATCCAGCTCATCACGTAGCGACACCAAAGTATGAATGCGTCGGTCCAGCTCTTCACGCCATTGCGAAGAGAGCTGTTTCCACTCTTTAGCGCTAAGTGAATGTCCTTCAGGTAATACGCCCAGCGCGTCGCCAATCGTTGCCAGCGGGATCCCAATACGTTGAGCAATCTTGATAATCGCCACGTAACGCAACACATCACGTTTGTAGCGACGCTGATTACCGCTGTTGCGCATGCTGCTGATTAACCCTTTGCTTTCATAGAAATGCAGGGTCGAAACTGCCACGCCGCTACGCTTTGCAACTTCACCTGGCGTGAGCAGCGCTTTTATCCGGGGTAATTTCTTTTCCATAAATCGCTTTACCTCAAGTTAACTTGAGGAATTATACTCGCCCACAGACAAAACGACGAATCGAATACTGAGAAAGAGGCAGCCCTATGTCCCATCAGCAGATTATTCAGACCCTTATTGAATGGATTGATGAACATATCGATCAGCCGCTGAACATTGAGGCGGTTGCGAAAAAATCAGGTTACTCGAAGTGGTATTTACAGAGAATGTTCCGCACGGTGACGCGCCAGACGCTGGGTGACTACATCCGCCAGCGACGACTTCTGCTGGCGGCGGTTGAACTGAGGACGACTGAGCGACCTATTTTCGATATCGCGATGGATCTTGGTTATGTATCGCAACAAACCTTTTCGCGCGTGTTTCGCCGCGAGTTTGATCGTACCCCCAGCGATTACCGCCACCGCCTGTAAGCTTATTGCCCGCTCTGCGTCAGTATGGCGGGCGACCGTTGTATCCAGTGCATGAACTCCTGCGACGGCAGCGCCTTCGCAAAATACCAGCCCTGACAATACTGTACGCCGCGTTCAAGCAGCCATTCGATTTGTTCCTTCGTTTCCACCCCTTCCGCAATCGTCTTCAGGTGTAAGCTTTGCGCCATCTCAATAATATGTTCGGCAATCAAGTGACTGGTGCTGTTAGTGGACAACGTGCTAATAAACGATTTGTCGATCTTCAGGATATCGACATTCAGCGCTGACAAATTATGCAGATTGGAATATCCCGTGCCAAAATCATCAAATGCCACTTCATAACCCGCCTTGCGGAACGCCTGGATTACTGGGGTCATTTTATGTACATCTATGAACCCCCGCTCCGTCACTTCGACTTTAATTTGCTGGGCCGCCACGGAGTACTCACGATTTTTGTCGTTAATCAGAGCAATCAATCGGGATGAATGAAAGTCAGAAGCGGAAAGGTTAATCGAGATATAAAGCTGAGGATGCGCCGAAAGAAAATACCCCAAATCGTTGAATACCTCTTCAACGACATAATCCGTGATCCGCTCAATCATTCCCTCTTTTTCAGCCAACGGAATAAACTCCGTCGGGCTCATCACCTCACCTTTACAACCCGGCCAGCGCAGCAGAGCTTCAGCACCAACACATTGTCCATTCTTAATATCAATGATCGGCTGGTAATGCAGGCAAAGCTGACGTTTTTTGATCGCGCGTTTTAGTAAGCGCCGGGGAGATAAGTATTCCTGGCGCGTGCGCCACCACATTAGCAGTATCAGGATGCTGCAGATAATCCCGAAGGGAATGGTTAACGCCGCCTCGTGATAGAAAATCTGACTTACGCGGTTGTCTGAGGTCGACACAATGATCGCAATTGGGCGTTTTTCTGAATGCACGATGGTGTAAAAGCGATCGTCTTGTTGAAAGGTCGAGGCTTCACCGCGTACGAGAGGCGCGAATTGCGCAACATTTGCCGCTTCGCTGGCAGAGAAAAACGTATCTGTTACTGTGTCATATACGCCCCAGGACAGATCCGGATCATCTGACATGACTTCGCTGTAGGATAATGGATTTATGACTGCGACGTAGTTCCCACGTTGCATGTACGTCATTCTGTAGCCAGCGAAAAAAGGGGTATCGCGGTAGTAATAGATGGCGATATCCGGCGTACGTTTATAGTCTGCGGTCGGCATAATATAGGTAACGGGTGGCACCATCGACGTAGAGCACAAAAAATGATCGCCCTGCGCATAAATTAGCTCGCTGATATATAAACGACCGCGAATAATATTCAGCATACTTTTCTGATGTGCCGGGGTACACATCTTACCCTGATACAACTGGGCCATATCACGCGCCAAATCGGCTTGCAGGATTACCAATTCTGTTTTATTTAACACCAGTTGAGCAAATGAGCGGAGTTGATTACGGGTTTCGGACATAGCCCGAATTTGAGCAAACCATAATGCCAGCACCACGGGGAGCAATACCACCATGAATGTTCCCAGCAACTTCAGCAGCTTGCGTCGCGCACTGTGATTCATGTCAGCCTTATGTCCCTGTTTTGTCTATGCCAGTACCTGTCACGGCAGGATGCTATAAACACCAGCTAGTTAACTTGCATGAATCTATCAGTATTAGCAACAGACGTCTCTATGTAAAAGTCTGATAATAGTTGATGATGATATTATTTTTCCGTAAGGCAAACTTAAAGTTACGCTTATTTCACAACGTTATTATCCCTAAAACGTAAATTTTTTATGAGCACTATCCTGGTTGCATTTAAGAAATTCATTAAATTTTTTTAACACAAAATTTAGGATAAATTAAACCGGTGGTCTAAATGCACCTTTAAGATTGATTATTTAGTGTCAAAAGCCTTTTTGAATATAACCACACATTGAGAGTGGTTATGATCCTGTAAAAATAACGTCCAGCACTGGTGAACAAACGAGCACTTGTGATATAGTTCACAAAAATCATGTAACAGAAACAATGTTTCATTCATGTTATTGCCCGTCGATAGCCAGAGTACTACACCCTCGGTGAACACCCCCGCGCTGTCCTGGGCATCCAGACTTTCTGAGGACGTTTTTCATGGCAACGATAACAACTGGCGTGGTTCTTCTGCGGTGGCAATTACTCAGTGCAGTGCTGATGTTTTTAGCCAGTACGCTCAATATCCGTTTTCGTAAATCAGATTATATTGGCCTGGCCGTCATTAGCAGCGGTTTGGGGCTGGTTTTTGCCTGCTGGTTTGCGACTGGATTGCTCGGCATAACCCTGGTGGATATGTCTACTATCTGGAAGAACATTGAAACCGTGATGGTCGAAGTGATGAGCCACACACCGCCAGAATGGCCGATGGTGTTGAACTGATAACAACAGTGTGTCCGACCAGAATATACCCGGTCGGACACGGTTTTAAGCAATAACGATTCTACTGACGTTCCGGTAACCGTTTACCACTCCATACGGAACCCTGCGTTCACCTGCCAGTTCATATCAATGTCGCCTCCAGCCGATCTTTCCAGGTCAACATACAGTCGGGAGTTATTGTTCTGAGTGAGGTGGATATTGGTACCAATACCGTAGTTAATCCACGAGTCACTTCCTCCCTCGCGAACCGTCATGGACGCGTCTTTACCCCACACAGTGACATCACGATCGCCGGCAAACTCATGCAGCAGATCCAGCTTCACATAAATGTCGCTGTCCGGGCGTTCTTCAAATCGATAACCTCCTCGCAATCCGACACGACCGATCACGCTATCGATATCATTCTGACGAACCCGTAGTCCGCTGCTGGTGGTATAACGAGCCTCATCCAACCGGGTATACACGAGCTGCGCTTGCGGTTCGATGAAAGAGGATTCTCCCAGACTAAACTCACGACCGTATTCTGCGCTGGCGCTAATTGACCACGTACTGCTATCCGCCACCCCCATATTGCCGTACACATTTCGGTAGTTAAAATCACTCTCATGGCGGCTATATTTCAGCACCAGATCCAGGTAGTCCTGTTTCTCCGGACGGTTCCATGCAGCATAAAGTGAACCACCGTAGCTCTTGTTATCACCCGTGCCATAAGTAAAGTCAGCGTTACCTCTCATGTAATGCGCCGCAATGCCTCGCGTCCAGACTGATTGTTCACCTTCTTCTTTATTGTCATAACCAAGTTGCCAGAAGCTGTACAGGTTTTTGAAGTAGCTGCCATTATCGCTTTCCATTTCGCCGCCTTTATAGCGTATCCACAGACCATTTTGCTGTTGGTTCTGGCGTAATTCTCCTAAACGCTTATTCAGGCTGTCGATTTCGAGACGGGCGGTGGCCGCCGCGTAGTTTAACCCAGCATTGGCAATTGCGGTGTTGCTACCCGCACTGGCTTTCGTTGAAACCCCCGTGATATACCAGTTTGTGCCATACTGGCTTACCGGATCGCCTTCCCGAATATCAGAACGCAGTAGCGGTTTATAGTCGTATACATACTCGTTAGTGATATCGATTTTATCGTACGCTGCGAACGTCACATTGCTGGCGGCATCGGCAACCCAGATATCTTCTTGCAGATTGCTGAGCTTATTAATATTTAACGCCTCAATGGCATGAGTTCCCCCCGTGCTACTCTTAACGACCTCGATAAAGTCGCTCCCATTACGCCGCTGCTCATCGGTTTTATTTGTATTTACATCAATCAGGAAAATACCGTTGTTGCCTTTCAGATCGTGAATCTTCACGGTTTCGTTGATACTCTGATTGGTATGCAGGTTAAAACCATGCAGGTTTATCGTCCCGCCGTCTTGCAAGGTAATGGCGCTGATCTGAGCGTCTTTGCCATCCGGGATCCAGTAAGCATTATTCATCAGCGTCAGATTCAAATCTCCCGCCCATTTACCGCTGGCAGTTTCCAGGAAGTTCGCTTCATGCCCATGCCAGAATGACTCTGCACCATTGAGAGTAATATTCATCTGGCTGGTATTAGCATATATTTTATCGCCGAAGTCGATATTTCCTAACAAATTAACCTTGTGCTCACCTGACTGATTAATATTTACGACACCACCATCTTTAGCACTAACTGCATCACTTTTTGATGAGCCATCAGGATAACCACTATTGTTCTCCAGCAGTTCTTTGAAATTACTGGCGTATGTATTAATGTAAACATCGCCACCGTTAGCTATAATAGTTGAACCTGCACCGCGCGCATAGACTCCATTATTTGCCAGCGTGGCGTCTTTCCCCTCGTTGCTGTGTTCAACCTCTGAACGAATGTACACATTACCGTTTACAGTGATATCCGCACCGCTTCCCGCATACAACGCAGTATTGTTATGTGTATACTTAGAGCCAATTAAGAAAGTGTTTTTCAGGCTAAAGTTATCGACGGTGACGTTGGTGTCCTGACCTTCGGCGGATAAGCCAAAAAAGGCCAGACCGGCGCGGTGTTCCTGTTGCGTAGTTCCGCTAATATTCACGTTGTAATTGCCAATTTGATAATCTCCCGCCTGGGCTTTGGTGATACTGCCAATCTTCACCTCAAGGCCATTACCTTCACCTCGCACAGGGTTATCAATATTTACCGTGATATCATAGCTTTTATCATCTGCAATCGTATCCTGAATGATGATCCCTTCCTGACCACCATTAACATCTATATAATTTAGTTCATAGTTTTTTGCACTCGCAAATCCGGCGCAAACCAACTGCGCTGCGGTAAATGATAGTGTAAAAGGTATTATTGCTTTCGGGTTTATCTTCCTGTGATACATAGTAAGCTCCATAACAAATAGTTTACCAACGCACTTATTAACACCCCACCAATAAAAAGCAGCCAATAATAAATATATTTTCATTAATGAAGAATTGATAAGCTAAAAGCATTATTTAAAGCCATGAATTAATTTGTCAATATTTACCACGCAGCAAATTACATTTTTTTCTTTAAATTAATTTAATATTGCTCTCCAAAAACTATCTCAAACTGAAAAAATCAAAAGTGCAATATAAATCCATTAGTTATTATCGTCATTTTTAATGTTATCATTCGGTAATACCTACATTGATTTTCATTCCCTGTAACAATCAATAAATATTATCGAATATTAGCGTAAATCATTTCGTATTAAATGAATAATAAAGCTGCGATGATAAACCAGAAAATACCGAATAATTAATTCTGAATAAGAGATGTAAAAAAACCCCGTCGCAACGGGGTTTTTTTACATTAGAACGTTAATGCGTTCAGCTATCTTAGAATGGCAGTTCACATAAAGTTATGCCAAAAGCCATTCAAGCTATTAAAAGTATTGCCTTTTATTGTAAAAAAAGCCAACTTTGTTAAGTTAAACTCAAATATTGTCAACGATTTGAGCAAGAACTATGGAGTGTTCGCCGCTGAGTGTAAAGATAGCATCTTGACACTTTCGGCGACAGCACCTAATCAACAAAACGCCAACTGGATCTTGGAATATCGAGTGGGCCATAATTATCTCCTGTGATTATGGAGGAGTACCTTGAGAGATAGCCTCCCGAGGGTAAGGTATTGCTGTTTAGGGCCAGCTACCGCTATAGCCAGCGAGCGCTGACAGTGAGTAAAGAGTATGACAGGGACCAAAAAGGATAAAACTCTGTAATTGCCCTTTTAAGGTGCAAAAGACAAGTTTTCCTAAACAAAGGATAGGATGAGAAGTATGATGATTCACTTATGAGTGGGTTAAACTATCCAAACATAAAGATCTAGGAAAAACTTTCACATGTGAAAGTTTTGCGGCTCAACTCCAAAGGAGCAAAAATGGGCAGAACACTGGAAGATATTATTGCAGAGCAACCTCAAAATCTCGTTGATTCTGCTAAGGAAATAGCTTCAAAACAGCTAATCCATATCCATTTAATCGAGTTACTAGAACGTATCGAGACTGATGCAGGCTGCCACATTGATAACTGCACAATCGATAGCCTACAGAGACTGAAGCAGCTTGTTGCATCAGCAGGAGGAAAACTTCGCCTTCATGTCGATCTACCGGATGGTTCAAATCACGGTTTTAAGCTGTGACCCTAGAACTTTCACATGTGAAAGTTAATACTACATTTAGTTTAGCTACCAGTCACATATAAGTCTGACACGGAAAGCTAGCCCCTAAAAGGGTGCACTCTGATTTATGTGAACACCCAGAATTTCACACGTCGAGCTCTGTTTTGTGTTCATAGTGGCTTCTTTATGAGCACCAAATTACACGCAAAATACGTAAGTCCTTAATAAATCCAACTGTTGTGTGCTAAAGGCATTCGGTTTAACAAATCACGGCGCTCTCGCCAATCAGGCAGTAATCTATCCATGTGCGCCTTAAATTGCTCATTATGATTACGCTCTAGCAGATGCACCAATTCATGTACCAATATGTACTCTAGACATTCGGGAGGCTTTTTCGCGAGCTCTAAATTTAGCCAAATGCGCTTTGCCTTAATATTGCAGCTACCCCATTTGGTTTTCATCTTTTTGACTCCCCAATCGACAGCTGTAACGCCGATCTTGTCCTCCCAAACAGGCAATAACTCAGCGATTCGCGCTTTAAGTGCATCTCGATAATATGAGTTCATTACCAGCGCCTTGTTCTCAAGCGTTGTTGCGGGATTGACATATAAATGCAATCGACCACGACCTAGCTTGATTTCATGCTTTCCGGAACGCTCAATAAGATTCAGACGATAACGCCTGCCCCACAGGTAATGACATTCACCGCTAACCATTTCTCGATCAGATTGGCGAGGTTGTTTGGCAAAATCACTCTGCTGTTTCTTGATCCAAGGAATGCGACTGATCACTGCCATACGGATTGCGGTTTCTGTCATAGATTCCGGAGCAGAAACGCGCACACGCCCATCAGGTGGCAACACGCTGATATGGAGGTTTTTAATTGCCTTACGATTTAACTGGATCGTAATAGAACCAACTTCTATTTTAGGCATTAATGGTACTCTTTTTGCGCTTTTGCCAATTTCATTACACTCTGAATATCAACCTCATAACCATCCGTTTCTTCTCTCACAGCATTGGCAATTTCTCGCTCCTTGAAACGATCCCCTACCCAGTCCGCTTTTTTGGTATAACGAATGGCACTATCTATTTTGGTAGCCAGTAGTTCATCTTGACCAAAATTATCGTAAAACGCACGTTTGGGATTAGAGTCCATCGATGGCGGATAGTTAGCCGCTGTCTGCTCTGGACGTACAACCTTACGAGATAGCTCGAGGATTTTTTCCAGATACTCTTGATATTCAATGGCTTTTTGGCGACGAAGCTCAATCAGCTCATCCAGTAACACCGACATTTGCTCGTAATACTTAGGGTTAACCGGGTTTTCATCGACGATGGTTTTACGCACGTTATTCTCGATTGTTTCTGCCATGGCTTCTTGGTTCTTACGAATACTTTTGGGTAAAACCTCCAAGGCATCAGCACCTTTTTCAACGATAAGCTCAATAAGCCCAAGCTCTTCAAAATCCATCAGTACTTCGCTGTCATCCGCACGAATATACATATCTAACAAATGGCGCATCGCAGGCTCAAAGCGTTTCATTTCTACCAAATCGCCACTGGCCAGTTTTACTTCGTCACGGACTTTTTCAAAATGAGCAACTTCTGTTCTTATCAAGTCTACATCTTGCGCAGAATAGCCTGCATCAGGCATTTCATTGGCGACATTGGCAAACGCACGCAGTAGTTTGGCAACGTTCTGATAAAGCGTTAAACGCAGCGCTTCTTTTTCAGTCAATTTATCTTGATTAAATCCAGACTCACCACAAAAATAATGAATGTAGTCTTCCGTATTGCGTGGCGCTTTTACTGGCTCACACAAGGCGCGCACCATTTCCAGCGCATTATCCAAATCGAGCTTGGCTTGCTCTAAACGATCTTTCAGCAGCCCTGCAACATCTTCCTTGTCATAACCATCAAATGCGCCTTGAGTGTAATCAGAAATCGCTTTATCCAACGAGCGGAACAAATCCTTGTAGTCGATGATATACCCGTATTCTTTATCATCGCCATCCAAACGGTTCACGCGGCAAATGGCCTGAAACAGATTGTGATCAGCCATCTGTTTGTCGATATACAAATAGGTAGCCGAAGGGGCGTCAAAGCCAGTAAGCAGCTTATCGACAACGATCAGTAAGCGCATTTGACCTGGGTCATCAATAAATTGCTTTTTAACTTTTTTTTCAAACTCTTCAACCCGGTTTGCAGCCTTGTCTTCCGTTTGCTCGAAGTAATCCGCAAGCATTTTGCGGTAAATATCGTATTTAAAGAGCTTTTCCGTTAAACCCTCACCCGTTTCTTCCCCTTTAATGCTTGCAGCAGTCGGCTGAAAACTGGTGACAATAGCCACCTTACCGGCTAAATCTGTTTGGCTGAACATTTCATAAGCTTTACAAGCTTGATAAACACTAGAGCAGACCAACATGGCATTGCCGTAGCCATCCATCAGGCGTGGCTTAGTGTCCATATCCAGCAAGATATCGTTCACAATTTGCTGCAAACGCGATTTACTGGACAGCACCTTTTGCATGGTGCCCCATTTCTGTTTCAACTGGGTTTTCGCTAATCGTGATAAGCCGCGTGTTTTGGCCTCAAACCATTCATCAACCTTTTTCTGCGAAGTGACATTTTGGTCAATGTCTCGTGCTTCATAGCGCAAGTCGAGCACCACCCCATCGGCCACAGCTTCATCAAACTTATAGGTGTGAATGTAAGGGCCAAATACCTCAACCGATTTTTTCTTGTCTTTCTTCATCAAGGGCGTGCCAGTGAAGCCGACAAACATAGCTTCTGGCAGGATTGATTTCATCGCCTCGTGCAACTTGCCCGATTGAGTACGGTGACACTCATCCACAAAAACAAACACATCACCTTTGGCTTTAAAGTCCGATGGTAGGGATTTCTTTAACTCGGCAATAAACTCATCCGTCGCGGTATCGTTTTCCGAATCAGACCGCCGACCAAATTTATGGACTAAAGAGCAAACCAACCAGGGGTTGGGCTGATTGAGTGTCGCCACCAAATCGGCACCGCTTTTGGTGCGATAAATATCTTCCTCAACACCGGTGAATACTTTTTCAATCTGCTCATCCAGCTCTGTACGATCGGTCACAATCAATACACGTGCGTCTTTGACATTCTCACGTATCCATTTGGCCAGCCATACCATAGTGAGGCTTTTGCCAGAACCTTGCGTATGCCAAATAATGCCGCCTTCACGCCTTGTGATATGGCGTTTTGCCGCTTCAATACCAAAGAACTGATTGTGACGACAGGTCTTTTTAATACCCGCATCGAAAACAATAAAATCATGGATAATTTGTAGCAAGCGCGCTTTGTTACACACGCGGCTCAGGTGGAAATCGAGTTTGTGCTCATAAGGATTGGTAAGGTCTTCCTTCCACTCAAGGTAGTGCTTTTCAGGCGTTTCAATGGTGCCGTAACGCAAGCCTTGGGTGTCGTTACCCGCCATCACTAATTGCATGGTGGTAAAGAAGTTGCGGATGAAGTCTTTCTTTTGGTTATCGAGATTCTGCCGAATACCTTCTGAAACCGACACCGACGAGCGCTTTAATTCGATAACGCCCAGCGCAATGCCGTTCACATAGAGCACAATGTCTGGGCGTTTTTTGTTTTCGCCTTTAATCGAGACCTCTTCAGCAATGGCAAAATCGTTCGCCTGTGGATTCTTCCAGTCAATCAACCATACCGTCTCATTAAGATGGCCAGCGCCTTCTTTGTCTTTCACGCCGTAGCGCAGCAGGCGGTAAACCTCTTTGTTGGCGTAATAGAGCTTTTTACCTTCGCCCAGCGCTGCTGCCGTATCCAATTGGCGAATAGCACGATTGATCAACGCCTCGCTGACACCGCGTTTATTTAGCCAATCAACCAGGATATCCACTTCAATATTTTTATTATTAGCGCGATCCTGCCAATCGCCTAAATAGCGATAACCTAAGTCAGTTTGAAAAAACTGAACGATACGATTTTGGGTAGCGCGCTCACGCTGACCTACGTTACTCATCCTAACCTCTAATCAATTCGAAGCTTGTTCCTCTTGACAGCCAAGCAACGATCAAGCAAATTTTACCCTTTAAAATCAATATTTTATTACTAATTTAATTGACTTCAACACCACTCAATCAAGCAGCGGTCAAGCAAAAATTCATTTTCTTCGCCTAGCGATATAACACCGTTTTTAAATGATCATCGGTTAATTCAAACTCTGGCTCTTTACCCGTGAGCGCTTTGGTTAGCGGAACAATTTTTGTTCTCACACCCATTCCTCGATAATCGACATAGCCATAATCACGCAAAACTTCCATGACGATGGTATTCCTTGGTGACCGCTGACCTGCCTTCATTTTTTCAACTGTCATTGAATTTGGCAAAGCACCAGGGCTAATCACTTCAAGGCGATTCGAGTATCCTGACACTTCAATCTCAACAAACCGAGTCCAATCGCGGTGAGCCAGTGAGTTAATCAATGCCTCCCTTACGGCTTCAAGGGGATAAAACCACTTTGTTTCCCGTCTCAGCCCTGCATCTACCTCACCAGACTCCTCAGATATAAAGGGTGTCATCGCTTCCATAAAGCGCTCAATAACGCCGCCATCGACCAGGCGTTTATCACCATTATCGAGATCCCAGCGACCAACCATTGGGCCATCTATAATGTCATCCAGCGCTGCTTGGTATTCCTTATCATCGCCAGTAAATGCCATCACTCTTAATCCAGCTTGCTTTAAGTAACGGCGCGGGCTTTTGCCAAACAGCACCAGTCCTGCAATGGTGCAGCAAATGTTACCTGCCGCCTCCGTTAAAAACCCAAGCCCGAGAAGCCTTGCCTGCCATTCTTCAGGAGACTTCGGTACATCTGGATCACGCAAGATATCCCGAACATAATTCATCAGCCGCGCATCATCCAGACAACTGATATCTGTACGAGGAACGGGCATGACTTCAGTGTGTAACATGCCACCCAATTCAAACAGCCTCATTTGCTGCTCTCTGGTCGCCAGTCTGGACGTTGTGCCTACACGAATGTAGATTTCTTCTTTCCCGCTGTGACGAACGACATAAGGCTTTGAGATACCAATAGGGAAGCTCACAACTGCCACGGTTTTGTCATCGTCTAACTTTACCTCTTCATAAAAAGGCAAAATCATAGGATGGATTTTGTTCTGAAAAACATTCATCACCCATTCTTCGAGATCGCCCCTTTGAATACCGCTGATTACCCCATCGTCTTCTACGCCAAGCAGTATTCTTCCGCCTTGGAAGTTGGCCATAGCCACCACTTCTTTTGCCAGTTGTTCAGGGCGAATATCGTCCCGCTTAAACTCCACGCCTGAGTTTTCACCATTGGCAATAATTTCTAATAATTCTGTCTTTAACATGCGTTTCTCCCAAGGGGCACAAGTGCTCAATTAAAACCGTATTTCTCACGGCGCTGATTGAACGCACTTTTACCACCTTCCAAAATATCGGCTGCCAGCTCTTGAACTTTGGGTACATCAATAGCCCCTTGCTGCTCTGACAAAATCATCCCTTTACTATCTTCAACACTCAACACACCGATCCATTCTGCATCACCGAATACGGGGATATTGGCATTATGTGTGGCAAACAGAAATTGGCGGCTTAGTTTTGCTCTGCGAAGCTCTGCGACAATACGTTCGGCAATAAATGCGTTATCCAAATTGTCTTCCGGTTGATCCAAAATCAAAGGGTCTTGATTGTCCAAAAGCAACAAATGCAAAACAGCGGTACACTGCTGCCCCGTCGATAAGTCATCAATAGGGCGAAATACTGCCTCTCGCTCGCCATGGGTCACATTCAGTTCAATGGCCATCGTATCGGGCAGTTGCAACTCTTCCAGCTCTAAGAGCTTTACTTCTGGCAAACGGGTTAAGGCGGTAATAACCGTACCTGTGACGCCAAAGTTCTGGGCTAATTCTGTTTCTCCCTGGCGAATGGTGGCAGCGAGATTACTGGGTGAAAAGTCGCCATCCAGCACCCAAGCCAAGCGCTTAGGCCCTACGCCCTCTAAACTGCATTCGCTAAGAAAATCAACAAACGCTTGGCGGTTCCCTTCCGGCTGCAAGGTAAGCCGAACCTTTTGTTCCAGCTTGCGCGTTAAGCGTTTCACTGATTTCAAAATACTGGTCGCTCTGGCGCTCGTATACTGATCCAACTCCAACAACAGCTTTTTGCGCTGGCCGTACAACTCGTCAATTTGCGCTTGGCGATGTTGTAACGTGGTTTGCTTGGGTCTGATCTGCTCAATTTGCTTCAGCAGCGTCTGATACTCTGCGCCAATTTGCCGTCCCGTTTTACCTTGGCTTGCCGGAATATCTTTAAAGGCTTTTTCTAAATTCTGCTCTTCAGTCTGCTGTTTTTCCAACAACGCTTGCTTAAGCGGTGCCAGCTGTGTATCCGCATTCAAAGCAAGCTGTTCCAGTTGCACTAGCGTTTGCTGTACACCTGCTTTTAAGGCGTCCAACACCAAGCGCTGCTGCCTAAATGAATCAGCATGCGGCAAGCCATCCAATGCGCTATCACTTAAAAAAACCGTATCGGGCAAGCTGTCTTTAAGGGCTTCAATGGCGTCTTTTACGCGAGTCACATCTTCATCGACACGCGCTTTTAACTGCTTTTCTTTTTCCAGCTTAGGAATAATTTTCAGCTTTTCTTCAATCCCTAAGGCTTGATACTGCTTAGCCTGATCCAATAGCTTAGGCAGGCGCTCTACCTCGGCTTCAACATCGTCTTTCTGGCTCAGTGCACGCTTGATGGATTCTCGATTTTCTTTCAGTTTTGCCAGCACCTTGGCAATATCGGCATCAAATTGCTCGTGTTCCCCTTCCAAAAAGCGCTCTATGAGCTGATTACGACTATGTTCATCGCGGGTCATTTCATAGATTTCATTTTGCCCGTAAAGCTCAATGCCCGGCAGCAGATCAGTGGGGTGGTAAGGTGAAACATTGCCTTGTTCATCCACCACCACAGGTTGATTACCATATTTTCGACTCACCGTGAATTTACGACCATGCAGCACGGCTGAGCGCAGCGTAATTTCAACCATCCCCCGCTCTTTGCCAAGGTTAGTATCAATCACACTCTTATGCTGTTTTAACGCGTTTTGCGTTTTAGGCTCTAACGCGAATGCGTAGCGAATACACTCCAACAAGGTTGATTTTCCCGTACCACGTCCACCAATAACGGCGTTAAGATGGTCAGACAACTCAATATCAACGCCGTCCAGATAGCCGCCAACAAAGCGAATACGTTCGATGGCAGAGGCATAGTTTTCCGGCTTATCGGAATTTAAACGAACCCTTGAGCCAGCATCCAAAAAAGCCTGTTTAAACGAGGCAAAACAAGGTTTGGTCATCTTGATTAAACAGGAAGCACCTGCTTCTTTTATTTTTTCAGGTGCCTCAACATCAGCTGCGTTAATCGCGGCCATCTCCCGTTCACGTTTATAGTTAGCGTCTTTGTTCAGGAAAACTTTTCGGTAAAAATCATTTTCAACGCCACGCAAATCTTCTATCGAACCCGGTATCTGCGCCGCTAGAAGACCTTGGTGTTGCCATACATGATTCATCTGACCAATTTTGAGCAAACCATTGTCATTGGTACAGTGTGCCGCGAAGATAAAGCCACCTTGCTGATTCACTTCATCAATCAACTGCTCTGCACTTAACCTCGAAGGGCGAACACCGTCCTGAGGATCCAATAGCCGCAAACTACCCAGAATTCGCTCAAGCTCTTGCGCCGATTTGCTTTCATCAAACAAACAGACAAAATGTATTTTTTCGCTTGAAGCAATCTCAAAGCCGGGAAAAACCACGATACCATGTTGATTAAACAAGGTTCGAATCGAGTCAACACCATCTACCGAGCCATGGTCAGCCAAACCGATAATCTCAATGCCCGCCTCCAGTGCAGCATTTAACAACCGCTGGTTATAGTCAGATTCAGACAGACTCTGTTGTTGGCCACGGTATTGAATATAACCCGCTGGATTAACCTGCAACGCACATTTAAAAAAGCGAGCTTTTTTATAACTTTGCTGTTGGTCAGCCATGTTGTGACTCCTTATTTAGCGGTTGCAGCAAGCGTGTCTTACCCGTCAGCAGCTCCTGCATCATGCCTTGTTTGATTTGGCGGGTTTTGCCAAGGCGTTGTTCCAGCGCCTGAATCTCTTCGTCCATATCGGACAGAATGGTGGCGATGGCGGTTTGTTCTTCTATACAAGGTGCTGAAAATTCAAAATTAACAAAATCCTTTTGATACAAGTGGGTAATAGTCGAGCCTGCGGTAATTCTGTTAATGAAATCGTCAAAAACTCTGGATGTAAGTACGTAGAACAAAAAGCGTTGCATCAAATTATTGTTTTTAGGCCTAACAACGAAAACACCACTATTCAACGTGGCAGGCCGACTGAGTGCAGTGACATAACCAACTTTACCAATAGTTCCATCCTTGGTTATTAATACATCATCATTTCTAAGCTGAATATTTTGATCTTGTTTATAACGCCATTCGCTTACATAGAAACATCTTTCCCATTTCACGGCACCCGAATCAAAATCAGTACCAGTTACTAGATAGATATCTCCTGTTGTTTGGTATTCTTTGGTCGTTAACGCTTGCCAACCAATACGAGCTTTTAAAACCGTATCGCGACCAATTGATATACGTTCCCAATCCTCCGGGATTTCCCCTAACTCACTTGGTTTGGTGCCTTTTGGCTTGCCATCTTCACGCAAAGCAAACTGCGGCAGGCGGGTGCGGCCGGTGAGCAGTTGTTGCATGGTGGCGGTTTTGATGGCCTGTTTTTTGGCGATCAGTTCTTCCAGCTCGCTGACTATCGCATCAACATCGGATAGCGCATTGGCGATGGCGGTTTGTTCTTTTTCATTAGGGAATGGAACAGCGATATTCTTTATCAAATCTGTATTGAGGTTAGGCTGCCCATTTCCTGTTGCGACCTGATCGTGTAGCTTCTTGGTCTGCGTGTTGAAGTAATAGACAAGAAACTCTCGGACTCCCATCTTTTGGTTAATAATTGCCGCAACACCATCGTTTGCGCAACATTTAATGCCAAGAATTTTTGCAACACCAAGGGTAGCACCGCTATTTGAAATTATTAGCGTGCCTTTCTCTAAAGTTCTACTTTGTAATGAACCAAGCTCAGTTAATTTTGAAATTGTTTCTGTAACATAAATCTCAGATGCAGGGATATTTGTAAGCGATGCTACCGTCAACCAAGGAATAAAATCCCCATTGAAGAACCTAGAATCTCCTGCCGGCCTTGGAGAGCCACCTCGAACTATGTCACCTATTTCACCGAGAGTAACGCATTTCCAATCCTCTGGAATCAACCCTACATCTGTCTGTTTATATCCAATAGGTATTGGATTCGAAGCCGCTTCGGCTAGGTATTTTGCACTGACTTCCGCTACTCCGCTCATAACACCCACTCCAGCCCCATGGCTTTTAAGTGACCTGCCACTTTATCACTCAGGTTTTCTACTGATTGGGTAAGGGCAGGCAATGGCTCGCTATAACGCTCTTCCAACTCTTTCACACGATTGGCCAGCTGCTGGGTAATGCGCTCGATTTCGGCGACAATATGGCTTTCAAGCGTTGCCAACCATTTGTCGTCCACAATCAGGGATTTAATCTCATCAATGCTGAGTTTGGGGTATTGCTTAAATACCGCTAAATCGAGCGCATCTTGCGCTTCTTTTAGGGCTTTTTTGGCATCGGCCTCGGCATCAAACAGTTTTTTGGCTTGTTTGAGTGCGGCTTTTTCATCCGGGTCGATGGATAGTTTTAAACGCGCCGTAACCGTGGCTTTGGTGACTTTGTCTTTATCGTTTAGCGCATCGTTTAGTAAGCCGTCTTCACCGCTGTTTTCCTCAAGGAAAGTTTCAAGCGCTTGGCTGGCGCTATCCAGCGCACTTTGCAGGCGATCCACTTGCGCTTGTACTTCGGCAAAAAAGCGCGCGACAATTAACGCAGGTGGAATGAGTTCGGCTTTGTATTTGGCTTTGCCAATCACTAAATCGGGTGCCTCTTTGAGCTTTTCACCTTTTTTAACGGCTAGCTCGCGCAGCACTTTGCCTGCTTGCCAGCCGTCTTGCACTAGCACATATACATCGTCTTGCATTGACTCTGCCCAGTAATCCATCAGGATCTGGTAGATGTCGTATTTGCTGAGTAACGCCACGTTCGCGTAACTATGCAATAAACTTTCACTGATTTCAAAAATAAGCGATTTGGGTTGATCGCCGATAGCGATTTCCCCTAACGCGATAGCTTCACTCCATGCATGAAAATGCTGCAAGCTTTCCGTCGCGAAAGTTTTAAACTCCGCATGATTCAGAATGGTACCTTTTACCTCGGAGGCTTTGACCAAGGCCTCACTATAGCCCTCACGCGCGGGCTTGAACAAAGTCGCTCGAATACTCGGGAAGATTTGCCAGTATCTCTCTAAGGCATCGATGTCTCGGTTTGGAATACCGCCTTGCAGATGAGCGCTTAAATCGTGCAAATCCTCCGGATCACTGGAGTCGATATAACGCGGAATATTCAGGTTGTAGTCGTTACCGGCGATTTCACTGAGCGGCACCATGCGCGAGTAGCGCGGCAGTTCTAGCTGCTTGGTAAATACATCGACGATTTTATGAATATCTTGGCTGCGCAGGCGGTTTTTGTTGCCGTCTTTCATGAAGCCTTTGCTGGCATCGACCATAAAAATCCCCTTCCTTGCCTGCGCGTGCTCTTTATCAATCACGATAATGCAAGCAGGAATGCCGGTGCCGTAAAACAGGTTCGCAGGTAAGCCAATAATGCCTTTGATGTAACCTTGCTTGATGAGGTTTTCACGAATACGTGCTTCGGCATTACCACGGAACAAAACGCCGTGAGGCAGAATGACCGCGCCTTTACCCGTGCTTTTTAGGCTTTTAATGATGTGCAGTAAAAAGGTGTAGTCGCCATTTTTCTCAGGTGGAATGCCCCAACTGAATCGGCCAAATTCATCGTCATTAGGATTGATGCCACTGGTCCAGTTTTTGTTGGAAAACGGCGGATTGGCCACGGCGAAATCAAAAGTCTTAAGTTGGCCGTTTGCTTCTTTCCATTGCGGGTCAGCAATGGTGTTGCCTTTCCAGATTTTGGCGGTGGCGTTGTTGTGCAGGATCATGTTCATACGCGCCAAGGCACTGGTGGCGTTGTCCATCTCCTGGCCAAAAATACTCAACCCACGGGGCGCTTCATCACTGGCTTTTAGCAATAGCGAGCCCGAGCCGCAGGTTGGGTCGTAGACGGTGGCATCTTGCGGAGTATTGCTATCAATACCAATCACTTTAGAAAGGATACGTGACACTTCCGACGGTGTATAAAACTGGCCTTTGGATTTACCGGATTCGGTTGCAAAGTGGCGCATCAAGTATTCGTAAGCATCACCCAACAAGTCATCGCCATCTGCACGGTTGGCAGAGAGATCTAGCCCTTCAAAGATACCAATCAGCTTAGACAGGCGGTCAATCATCTCTTTGCCTTTGCCAAGCTTGTCTTCATCGTTGAAGTCGGCAACATCGATGACGCCTTTGAGGTCATTTTCTTCGGCCAGCGCGCTGATGATTTTATTGATTTTATCGCCGATCTCTTTGTCGCCTTTCAGGGCAACCATATCGTCAAAGCTGGCACCTTGTGGCACTACAATCATGCCGTAAGGGTCACCTTTGTATTTGTCAGAGACATACTTCATAAACAGCATGGTCAGCACATAATCTTTGTACTGGCTTGCATCCATACCTCCACGCAGCTCATCGCAGCTGGCCCAAAGGGAGGAGTAAAGTTCAGTTTTCTTAATGGCCATGGTTATTCCTTGCAGTGCCGAGCAACAGCCCAACATGATTAAATTTGAGTCGTTATAGTTTGGTGGTATCAAGCCCGGCCGCTTTTAATCGCTGTGTCAGGTTACGCATTTTGCTAAATTCGGTACCGAAGCTACTTCGCAAGCCGACTCCTTCACAGAACTCTTTCGCTGTAATGTTCTTCAACTCGTCAGCATACTTGATCATTTGCAAGTGGAGCTCAGCGGTGTACTGGTTACGAGGTGCATCTAACAAGGCTTGTTTGATGTGTACGTAAATTTCGCATTCGTTCATTTTTTAGCCTATGGAATTGTGACTGCTATATAATTTAGCTAAATTATATAGCAAGTCATAGAATTGCAATTCCTTTTTACATCATGCCTTTAGATCCTCCCGGATGGCGGTATCGCTTTATCAAACAGCCGGAGAATCTGCGCGGTTTCAGTATTCGAGGGCAGCTCCCCTCCTTGTGACGGGACCTTATCAACACTAGCCATCTGCATGCCCTTCTGCCGCACATGGAAGGCGATTTGCTGCCAGCGGCGTAACCATTGAGCTTCTTTTCTCTTGTAGGCTTCTAGTTCCGCTTTGAGGCGATCCACCTCTACCTGAAGCTCTTCCGCCTCTTTCGTTGCCTGCGCTTTGGTTTTCACTAAGCCACCCGACAATGCTTGTTTGGCATTGTCATAAGCGGCTTTAATTTCAGATTTGGCTTGGAGTGACTGACGACTAAAGCCAAAACGTTCTTCTAGAACAGCCCAGGTGAGTTTTGCTCCAAGCTCGCCAAGTGCCCAGCGATCCAAATCAGCTACGATTGTATTGATGTCACTATCGGACATGCGCCTGAAGCGCTTAACCATGCTCTACCTCGTTTAAATATTGTTCGGGATCAAATTGCTCCACCCCGTTATCAGCCAGTTGCACAGCCAGCGTTTTGAGTTTTTTATCGTTATGAGCTATCCAATCAGCGCTCTTTTTGGGCTTGTTACTACTTAACTGTTTCTCAGCATTTTTTCGGGCCAATGCGGTAAGGGCATATTGGCGCTTCTGCTCGTCCAGCCTACCCTTATCATCCTTGACCCACACGTAGTCTTTACAATCTGCCGAACATTGTAAATGGCGCTCGCAGGGTGTTTGAGAAAAGTTGTGGACGCAGATACCTGTCCCGACATCATGCACAGCCTGAATGCGTGCTTTAAGAATGGCATCCTGTACTTCTACCGGAACTACTTTGAGTTGCTCAGCCAATAGACCACCGACCAAGCCTTTTTTGATATCTTCGCGGAGCATCAGTGCACGTTTTTCGCGGGATGTATGCTGATAGGCTTTGGTGTCCCTGGGATTGGTTCGCCCAAACCATTCAGTTTGCAGAAGATCACTTAACCCACCTTCATCAAGTAAAGTATTGAGCGTGTGGCGGAAGTGGTGACTGGTAAAATCTACCTCGATACTATTGCAAGCGTATTCAGCAGCAAGAGCAGGAAAATAACGGAGAAATGTGGTGAACATAGACTGGCTACAGCTTGTAGCTAACCAGTGAGCATAGCTTCCAGTTGAAAGTCCCAATGAGCGAATAAATAAAAGATCTTTCAGATAGTATTCTTTACCAAATTGATCAATATGGAATGCTCGTAGTAGTTTTTCAGAAAAGTCTCTAAAACAATACGCTTTGACAGCGTCCTTATTTGTGTAGCAAATAGGGTTATTAGGCTTTTTCCCTTGTTTGGTCACTCGCTCATGGTCCTGCCAAACAAGACCAATCTTTCGAATCCATCCAGTAGAACAAATGGTATTGCTGCTTATCCCCATTTTTAACAGGTCATCAATGTATAACTTTCTTTTCTCTGGAATTTTATTCAAAAAACGAATATCGGGGCCGCGAGAACGATGCATTTCCTCTGCGGTAATTCTCACCGAATCTGTTGCCACGCGTACCTCATCAAGTACATCTTTAACTATTGTTACGACCTCTGACGGCAAGTAGAGTTTTCTTTTAGGTGTAAATAGATCACCGAGACTAGCCTTTCGAGGGAAATATTCTATGAAGGCTTTTTGGTCTTCGTCTAACGTAACTTCTTGAAGCGGAAGTAATGAAATCTCACTAAAGCGGCGGCCAGTACAAGCAAGCAGAGTCAATATCAGGACATACAATCTGTATTTATGTTCTTTTGGAACCGTCAAATAGAGCTCACCGATAACCCGAAACACGGTAGGATCAACAAACTTCTCGGATTTGGTCTCCAGAACGTCAGGATCATCCAGCCTTTTATGATTCAGGCCTCCAGTATTCACTGGGCGCACCATCTTCGAATATTTGTATTGTAACATCACCCTGCACAAACCATTAGCATCACAGTGTGCAGCGAACTCTGCAACATGCTTGTGAAGGTTGTAGGCAGTGGTGTCACTGTAGTGTTTTGAAATTAATCCACACGCATCGTCTAGCGCTTCTGGCGTGAGTTTGGCCAGTTCCTGCCCCAGTTGGTTAGCTGCAAATGAGATATACCCAACAGCGGTAATGAAGTTACGCTGATTGGGTGTTGATTGATGTTTTCTGTGGAATCGAAGAATCAGTAATGCCTTGGCAACCTCCTCCCAGTCATGACGTAGAGGTTCTGAGCCAAGTTTAGGGGGAAGCGTAAAAGCAAACGACGCAGTTTTAGCGTTTTTACCCGTAAGCTTGACTAGGCGGCCAGCATTCACTTGCCACACAGGATTACCCCAAAAAACCGACTCAAACCCTTCTAGCTTCATTAGCTTAGCTTTATCGACCAAAGCCTGGGTATTTGCCTTTCTATCGCGCTCAAGACGATCAATGAAGGGGATAACCTTGGCCTTCCGATTGGAGCGACCATCAGACATTCTGGCCCCCTTCTTCACAAAGCTGAGCTACCTGTGCGACCGCAGCGATTACCTCATCAAGCTGTATACCCAATCGCGCATTCTCGTATTTTTTTAAACGCTCTTCACGGCCTGCCAGCAAACATTCCAAGACATGCTCATGAGCAGCATGACGATAAGGCTGAAATTTAGGGCACAAATAACATGAATAAGGAGGATCAAGGTGGCAGACACTAGACTCCCCACACACACCAATATCAGACTGATCATCCGGATTTTCCTCATCGACAAACGTCAGGTACTTGTCATCTCGCTCACCATTGATAGCGTCTTCATTACTATCAATAAGCTTACCTTTGAAGAAATTGAGGTACTTCGAGAATCCTTTTGCCATAGACTTATCGAGATGCTCAACAACTGCTCCCGCAACATCAAAATATACCCCTACATGCTGGGTATCCGTATGATCTAATATCCTGGCTAGCTCACGCCTGCTGATACCCTCTGTCGCCAGGCCTGTTGCCAAGGTGTATCGTAACCTCCTTGGTGTGACATACATTAATTCACCAGTAAGAGGGGAAATTATGTTATGACGTTTTGTAAAGGCTGTAATTAAACGAGATATATCCGCGCTTGTCATATTGAAAATATTCTCTGAATCTAGAGAAAGCATGGCAACGCGGTTACCGTTTGTTTTTATTAGAAGAGGTCGATTCTCTGGGGTAGAGAAGTCTGTACCTTTAAAGCTAAGAAGCACGAAGTTATTTTGCTCGACAAGATTTTCTAGAATTCTTCCGAAATGGGGATCTAAATATTCATCCATCAGGTCATCGCGAGGATTAACAAACCTCTTCTTAATACGCGGCATCCGAATTATATAACAAGGGTCTTCGTTCGATGGATCAAGCTTAACGAGATCCCCCTCCCTCAGATATGTCAGGTTTGCGGGGTTTCGGCCGAAAGCTAATGACAAAGCCATCACAGCCTTTTGCTGGAGATGCTCAAACTCTAGGCTCTTGTCCTCTTTTAGCGCAGCAATCAAAAGAGGGAGCTCTAGGGATTTATGTAATGGCCCCATATCGGGGTCGGACATCCTAACGGCCTCACCCTTTGGACCTCCAGGTATAACCATTGCTTCAAGTTCAGCGGCATACGCATCTGAAAATGTACTATCTGAAATGTTGTCAGCACACCAAATATACCACCGAATTGGCATATACATTGTCCAAAGCTTGTGCCGAGAGCGTTGAATATTGATAGAGTTTTCAAATAAATCAATAAGATGCTCTTTAGCACTTTCCGGTTGATTATCTTTCCGCCAATCCCTAAGAACTAGCCTCCATACATCACGAAAAACTTTGTATCCAGCGGATGTTGAAGTACGTCTAACTTGGTCAGACACATAGTGCTTCAACGCATTTCTCAGCTGTAAATTTGAGACTTTGCCAAAATCGAGTGTTGAGTGTTCACGAATCACTATGGGGAGCAACCATTTATCGCCTGATATATCAATTGTTTTCCCCTCTCGAGTAACCAGGATCTGCATCTCAGACCAAGGCTGTTCTACAGCTTGTGTTTTCGATAATTTCGCGTTCACTTTGACTACCTCTCGGACATCATATCTGCCTGATACCGCCTCAATGACTTAACCGCTTGCTCCTCCACTTCTTGGGCAATATAAATGTCTTGTGAATCTAAACTACTATCGCCACGCAGAAAGGCCAGCGCTTCTCGTCTGCGCTGCTCATCCATTCCTGAAGCTCTAAGAACCCTCTCAAGCCGGGATGAGAATGTGTGTCTAAGAGACTTGGCCGTTAAGTTTTCAGGAAGACGGTCAGCATATTGTGTTCGCAATAACTGAAAAAACTGTGTAATTGAGGATTGTGACAAGGGCGCCCCCTCATCACTCAAGATTAAATAGTCTGACTCATGGTTACTTTTGCTTTCAAGCACGTCACGCCAGGTAACAATGTACTCATTTAATGCAAAAGCAAACTGCCGACTCTCAATCGGAATAAGTCTACCATTACGCTTGATTTGAGGCCTCGGCCGCCTCACATCCATTGAGTCTGCTGGTCTACGCTCAATCTTTATCGCCGAAATCGCACCAACTTGAACATCTTCTACCCTAAGGCTAAGCAGTTCACCTGGCCTTAGACCACAAAATAACATTAACCCTACAGACACATAGTTTCTAAACTTTACAGCAGGATCTCGTCCAAATCCTTGCTTAGCATCGGGATGCAACACGGCAAGCAGGAAGTCAACCTCTACCTCATTTAGCCCCTTACGAAGGCTTTTCTTCATTGGTGTGGCAGACATAAAGCTGCCTTCCAACATTTTTAGAAAGAATGACTTTCGCTCTCTCAAACGTTCATAGTCTAGGGAAGACAAAGGCAACTGGCTTATCAATACGTCCATACACCAACTGATAAATTGTCTAATAGTCGTTAACCGTTGATTAAAGGTATTAGGCGCTACTAAATTTATACGTCCATTGGCCTGATCAATTCTTAACGCTTCGACCAAGCCACCTTTTAATTCTGCTTCGTTGAATGAATTCTGAGCCAGCAATTTCGCAGATAGGTCATAATTCGATTTATCCAGCCAGCGATAGAGCACTGATAGCTCTCTCAAATTCCGAACCAATGTATTTGTACTGAGGGAGCGTCTGGCAAGAATAAACTCATTAGGTAAGACAACTGGCATACCAGAATCATCCAGCATCATTGGTATCTGTTCGCCCGTTTCGTGTGTGACTAACTCTATTTTCATTGCACCACCCTTGTTGACAAAATAAGAGTAGCTACAAACTTTTATCTTCACAACTTTTAAAGTTATACGATTTTATAAAAACACAAAGTCACATAAAACGAAAAAGCCCTTCAAATGCTTACACACTTAAAGGGCTTAATTTTTCATTTTTATTCTGTAAAACCAATTAGTTAATTAGACTAATTTAAGAATTAGTTTAACAGTAATTACTTTATGTCATTCAGAACGGAATATCGTCGTCGAAATCCATCGGCGGTTCGTTAGACGGCGCTGCCGGAGCGGACTGCTGCAGACGAGACTGCGCGCCGCCGCTGAACTGATTGCCGCCCTGCGGCTGCTGAGGCTGACCCCAACCACCCTGCTGCTGGCCGCCACCTGCCGGAGCACCACCGCCCTGACGACCGCCCAGCATTTGCATGGTGCCGCCAACGTTAACAACAACCTCAGTGGTGTACTTTTCTACGCCGGACTGATCGGTCCATTTGCGGGTACGCAGCTGACCTTCGATATAGACCTGGGAACCTTTACGCAGATATTCACTGGCCACTTCCGCCAGTTTGCCAAACAGCACAACGCGGTGCCATTCAGTCTGCTCTTTCATTTCACCGGTCGCTTTATCACGCCAGGATTCGGAAGTAGCCAGCGTAATGTTGGCAACTGCGCCACCATTCGGCATATAGCGTACTTCCGGGTCCTGGCCCAGATTACCGACGAGAATCACCTTGTTTACGCCTCTGCTGGCCATGATCGTGTCTCCTGAAAAACGTTACTGAATAAGTGTAAGCGCGGGATTGTAGCATTTCCAATAGCGCTTTTACTACGTTGCGAAGTTGATTCCAGTAAACAACCCCCGCCAGACATTGTTGCACAGGAACATGCGTTTTGCATTCCAATACTGTATATCCATTCAGGTCAGGTTGTGTCATAATTAACCGTTTGTGATCGCCGGTAGCACCATGCAGCCAGGCAAAAAAGCGTTTAATCCGGGAAAGATGAATGGATAAGATCGAAGTTCGGGGCGCCCGCACCCATAATCTCAAAAACATCAACCTCGTCATCCCGCGCGACAAGCTGATTGTCGTCACCGGGCTTTCGGGCTCAGGCAAATCTTCGCTCGCTTTCGACACCTTATATGCCGAAGGGCAGCGTCGTTACGTTGAATCCCTTTCCGCGTACGCGCGTCAATTTCTGTCGCTGATGGAAAAACCGGACGTCGACCACATTGAGGGGCTCTCTCCTGCCATCTCAATTGAACAAAAATCGACGTCCCATAACCCGCGATCCACGGTAGGTACAATTACCGAAATTCACGACTATCTGCGTCTGCTGTTTGCCCGCGTTGGCGAGCCGCGCTGTCCGGATCACGACGTTCCCCTGGCAGCGCAGACCGTTAGCCAGATGGTGGACAACGTCCTGTCCCAGCCGGAAGGCAAACGTCTGATGCTGCTGGCACCGGTAATTAAGGAGCGTAAAGGCGAGCACACCAAAACGCTGGAAAACCTGGCGGGCCAGGGCTATATCCGCGCCCGTATCGACGGCGAAGTGTGTGACCTTTCCGATCCGCCCAAGCTTGAGCTGCAAAAGAAACACACTATTGAAGTGGTGATTGACCGCTTTAAGGTACGCGACGACCTCACTCAGCGACTGGCTGAATCCTTTGAAACCGCGCTGGAACTGTCCGGTGGTACGGCGGTGGTCGCCGATATGGACGACCCGAAAGCGGAAGAGCTTCTGTTCTCCGCCAACTTCGCCTGCCCTATCTGCGGCTATAGCATGCGCGAACTGGAACCCCGCCTGTTCTCGTTTAACAACCCAGCGGGCGCGTGTCCAACCTGTGACGGTCTCGGCGTGCAGCAGTATTTCGATCCTGACCGGGTGATTCAAAACCCGGAACTGTCGCTGGCCGGTGGTGCTATTCGTGGTTGGGATCGCCGTAACTTCTATTATTTCCAGATGCTTAAATCCCTGGCTGAGCACTATAAATTCGACGTTGAAGCCCCATGGGCCAGCCTGAGCCCTACCGTGCATAAAGTGGTGCTGTACGGTTCGGGTAAAGAAAATATCGAATTCAAATACATGAACGATCGCGGCGATACGTCCGTACGTCGTCACCCGTTTGAAGGTGTGCTGCACAATATGGAGCGCCGTTATAAAGAGACGGAATCCAGTGCGGTACGTGAAGAATTAGCCAAATTCATCAGTAACCGACCGTGCGCCAGCTGTGAAGGGACGCGTTTACGTCGCGAGGCCCGCCACGTATTTGTTGAAAATACGCCGCTGCCCGCGATTTCCGACATGAGCATCGGTCATGCAATGGATTTCTTCAACAATCTGAAGCTTGCGGGTCAGCGGGCGAAGATTGCTGAGAAAATTCTTAAAGAGATTGGCGATCGTCTGAAGTTCCTGGTCAACGTCGGCCTCAACTACCTGACGCTATCGCGGTCGGCGGAAACGCTATCCGGCGGTGAGGCCCAGCGTATTCGTCTGGCAAGCCAGATCGGCGCGGGTCTGGTTGGTGTAATGTACGTGCTGGATGAACCGTCTATCGGTTTGCATCAGCGCGATAACGAGCGTCTGCTGGGTACGCTTATCCACCTGCGTAATCTGGGTAATACCGTCATTGTAGTCGAGCACGATGAAGATGCGATTCGCGCCGCTGACCACGTTATCGATATCGGCCCCGGCGCGGGTGTTCACGGTGGTCAGGTCGTCGCCGAAGGGACGCTCGACGACATCATGGCAGTGCCTGAGTCGCTGACCGGCCAGTACATGAGCGGTAAGCGCAAGATTGAAGTGCCTAAACAGCGCGTTGCGGCTGACCCAGAGAAAGTGCTGAAGCTCACCGGCGCACGCGGCAACAACCTGAAAGATGTCACCCTGACGCTGCCGGTAGGTTTATTTACCTGCATTACCGGGGTTTCCGGTTCGGGTAAATCGACGCTGATTAACGATACGCTGTTCCCGATTGCGCAGACGGCGCTGAACGGTGCGACGCTGGCTGAACCTGCGCCGTATCGCGACGTTCAGGGCCTGGAACATTTCGACAAAGTGATCGACATTGACCAAAGCCCGATTGGCCGTACGCCGCGTTCTAACCCGGCAACTTACACCGGCGTGTTTACGCCAGTGCGCGAACTGTTTGCCGGCGTGCCGGAGTCACGTGCACGCGGTTACACCCCGGGGCGTTTCAGCTTTAACGTCCGCGGCGGACGCTGTGAAGCCTGTCAGGGCGACGGCGTGATCAAAGTCGAAATGCACTTCCTGCCGGATATCTACGTGCCGTGCGATCAATGTAAAGGCAAACGCTATAACCGCGAAACGCTGGAAATTAAGTACAAAGGCAAGACTATCCACGAAGTGTTGGATATGACGATTGAAGAAGCACGCGAGTTCTTCGATGCCGTTCCGGCGCTGGCGCGTAAGCTGCAAACACTAATGGACGTTGGCCTGACGTACATCCGACTGGGTCAGTCCGCTACCACACTCTCGGGCGGCGAGGCGCAGCGCGTGAAGCTGGCGCGCGAACTGTCAAAACGCGGTACTGGGCAAACGCTGTATATTCTCGATGAGCCGACCACCGGTCTGCATTTTGCGGATATTCAGCAACTGTTGGACGTGCTGCATCAGCTCCGGGATCAGGGCAACACCATCGTGGTGATTGAGCACAATCTGGACGTGATTAAGACCGCTGACTGGATTGTCGATCTCGGTCCGGAAGGTGGCAGCGGCGGCGGCGAAATTCTTGTCTCCGGCACACCAGAAACAGTCGCTGAGTGTGAAGCCTCACACACGGCACGTTTCCTCAAACCACTGTTGTAATTACGCAACACTTATCAGGCCCACAGAACAGGCGTAAAGCTTGTAGGCCTGATAAGGCGCTTGCGCCGCATCAGGCAACGGTTGTACCTGATGGCGCTACGCTTAACAAGACCGTTCAGGGCTGCGTCAGTATCCGCCGTTTATCAGCAGGCAGCGTGTTCACAGCCTGCTGATAAGAGGCGTCAACCAGATAATAAATCTGTGAATCCGGTAGCGAGCCGTCCAGATACACCGTACTCCAGTGCGCCTTATTGAGATGCCTGCTTGGCCGAACATCGCTATGCTGCTGGCGCAACAACTCTGCCAGTTCTGGGCTGGTTTTCAGAGACACCGCCGGGCGTTCTTCCACCTCTTTTACCATGGCAAAAAGCACATCTTCGACTTTGATTTGCGTGGCCTTCCAGTCACTGTGAACGCTCTGCTCCGCGCCCATTTTTGCCATGCAGTATTGCAGCAACTCCGAATTCGTCATCTTTATTCCCCTTACCAGCATATTGCCTAATGAGAACATCATTTATTCAGTGTGCAGCAAGTCCGCAAAAGGTAAAAGCCAGCAATGTAAATTTGTTTAAAAAAACAGCAACCCGCAGCCAGTGTCCTCAATATTCCGAGTTGACGATCACCTCTTCACCAAACGCACCGGCCTGTGGCAGCGGCTTATAAGTGGAGTTAGAGGCGCGCAAAATGCGAATACCACGAATGCCCACGTCGCGAGCGGCAGTGATGTCATTATCGGAGTCACCGTAAAACATGCGGATATTTTTATCCTGTAACCACTGCGTTTTGGTGTTCTGGCCCGGCTTATCGCCGGCAAAAATGACCGGATTCATATTGCCTGCCGGGATGTGAAAGTTATCAGACAACGTTTTCGACACCGTTTCAGTCTTCGTCTGGCTACGCCCGGTCACGAAAAAGATGCTGTCACCACGACGCACATGCATATCAATTAGCTGGCGCGCGACTTCTTTTGGAATACTGAACTCGTCCCAGCCGTTATTCATTTTTTCCCAGAAGGCCGGATTCTTCAGGTAATCCTCACTGTCCGGAGAATACGTTTTTTTACCACGCCAGAAGCCTGGGCTGGAAAAGAGGACAGTGTCATCGATATCAAACCCGACCGCCATCGGCGGACGTCCGGTCAGGCTGTTTTCAATTTGTGCCACGGAGACCCAGTGAATGGGAGCCTGCTCAGCGAGCTTTGCAACATTGGTGCCTGGATTGAGCTGAGAGGGAGAAGAAACGAGTGCCTGGGCTGGCTGATTTAGCGTGAACAATAAACAAACGGCACTCAGTGCCAACGTAAACTTGCGCATATTTTTCCCTAAGTAGTCAGTTAGTTATCATTTTTTTATTAACAACTGGTCAAAAAACTATCTGACCTTACCCCTTAGGGGGAGGGAAAGGAAGGATTTTCTCTGGTTTTGCTCTGGAAAAGGAGCACGATCACACAGGAAAACGTGCCTGATGGCACGACGCTTATCAGGCCTCCAAACGAAAATCTATATACCTTTGTAGGCCGGATAAGGCATTTACGCCGCCATCCGGCAACATTCAAAGCCGGTTACATGACGGCGGCAAATGCCTTTGCCACGCGCTGCACGTTACCGTGATTCAACCCAGCTACGCACATGCGACCGCTGGCGATCAGGTACACACCGAACTCATCGCGCAGGCGATCAACCTGGGCTGCGCTAAGCCCGGTATAGCTGAACATACCGCGCTGTTGCAACAGGTAGTCAAAGTTACGGCCCGGGATCTCTGCATTCAATACGTTAACCAGCTCCTGACGCATCGCCAGAATGCGGGTACGCATCTCTTCGACTTCTGCCAGCCAACTGGCTTTCAGTGCGTCATCACCCAGTACCGCGGCAACTACCTGCGCACCAAAGTTTGGCGGGCTGGAGTAGTTACGACGCACCGTCGCTTTTAGCTGCCCCAGAACGCGGCTGGCGGTATCAGCATCTTCACATACTACAGACAGTCCGCCGACACGCTCGCCGTACAAGGAGAAAATTTTCGAGAATGAGTTACTGACCAGAGCGGGCAATCCGGCGCTGGCAATGGCGCGAATCGCATAGGCGTCGTCTTCTATTCCACCACCGAAACCCTGGTAAGCAATGTCCAGGAACGGAATCAAATCGCGTGCTTTCAGGATCTCAATAACGCTATCCCACTGCGCAGGCGTTAAATCCGCACCCGTCGGGTTATGGCAGCACGGATGCAGCAGCACGATGCTGCGCGCCGGTAAGGTATTCAGCGTTGCCAGCAGGTCGTTGAAACGCACGCCGTTAGTCGTGTCGTCATACCATGGGTAAGTGCTTACTTCGAATCCAGCCCCCTCAAAAATCGCGATATGGTTTTCCCAGGTCGGATCGCTGACCCATACGCCAGAATCAGGGAAATAGCGTTTCAGGAAGTCTGCGCCAACCTTTAACGCACCGGAGCCGCCCAGCGTCTGAATAGTTGCGACGCGCTGCTGCTGGAGAACCGGATGATCTGCGCCAAACAGCAGCGGCGCAATAGTATGACGATACGTGTTCAGACCTTCCATCGGCAGATACAGCGAAGCACCATGCGGTTTGGCATTAAGTCGAGCTTCCGCTTCCGCCACCGCTTTAAGCTGAGGAATAATTCCGTCTTCGTTGTAATACAGGCCGATGCTGAGGTTCACTTTGTCGCTACGTGAATCTTCTTTGAAGCGCTCCATGAGCGATAAAATCGGGTCGCCGGCGTAGGCGTCAACTTTTTGAAACACGTGTGGTTCTCCAGGTTTACAGGCAAGGGTTAAGAACACAATAAACCGGAAGCGGGAGAAGATCGAGAGGATGTTGAGGGTAATATTGCCGGAAGGCGGCGTAACCGCCTGTCCAGCACATCATTCTGCTAATCAATATACTTCATCGCCACCCTTGAGGTCAGGCGCGTAATAAGTTCGTAAGCACTTACTTTCGTCATTTCAGCAATGCGTTCAACGGGCAGTCCCTCACCCCACAGAATCACCGAATCGCCGGCTTTATCCTGCGCTTCGGGGCCTAAATCGACGCAGATCATATCCATCGCAACGCGACCGACGATCGGCACTTCACGGCCATTGACCAGTACCGGCGTCCCAGACGGCGCCGCGCGCGGATAACCATCACCATAGCCCATTGCCACCACGCCCAGACGCGTGTCGCGCTCACTCAACCAGGTACCACCATAACCAACCGGCTCGCCCGCTTTGTGCTCACGCACCGCAATCAGGCTGGAGGTCAGCGACATCACCGGCTGGCAGCCAAAATCAGCACCGATGGAGTGGTTTTCCAGTGGCGACACACCATACAGAATCAGTCCCGGACGCGCCCAGTCGAAGTGAGACTGTGGCCACAGCAGAATACCGCCCGATGCGGCAATCGAACGCTGCCCAGGTTTGCCCTCGCAAAAGCTGTTGAAGATATCGAGCTGTTTTTCGGTCGCGCCGCATTCAGGTTCGTCTGCGCGCGCAAAATGGCTGACGATATTGACCGGCTGGCGCACATTTTCACATTGCGTTAGGCGCTGATAAAACGCCTCGGCCTGCTCAGGGCGTACGCCCAGGCGGTGCATACCGGTGTCGAGCTTCATCCAGACGGTAACGGGTTCAACCAGATTAGCTGCTTCCAGGGCTTCGAGTTGCTCCTGGTTATGGACGGCTGTATGCAGACGCTGCGCGGAAATAGTCGGCAGATCGGAGGCATCAAAAAATCCCTCCAGCAGCAGGATGGGCTGCGTGATCCCTCCCGCTCGCAACCGCAGGGCTTCTTCAAGACGAGCGACACCAAAAGCGTCCGCATCAGGGAGCGTTCGCGCGGTCTCTAACAGACCATGGCCGTAGGCGTTCGCTTTCACGACCGCAACCAGTTTACTGGCAGGAGCCAGTTCACGCAGACGTTGCAGGTTGTGTCGCAGAGCGCGGCGGTTAATGACTACAGTTGCCGCTTGCATTTGTATTCCTTAGAAATTACTCATCATCATATTGAGGACCGGCATAGTTGTCGAAGCGGGACCACTGTCCGTTAAACGTCAGGCGCACCGTACCGATCGGACCGTTACGCTGCTTACCAATAATAATTTCGGCGATGCCTTTTAAGTCACTGTTTTCGTGATAAACCTCATCACGATAGATAAACATGATTAAGTCGGCATCCTGTTCGATGGAGCCGGATTCACGCAGATCCGAGTTAACCGGACGCTTGTCGGCGCGTTGTTCCAGAGAGCGGTTAAGCTGCGACAGCGCCACCACCGGCACATGCAATTCTTTCGCTAACGCTTTCAGCGAGCGGGAGATTTCTGCAATTTCCAGCGTACGGTTGTCGGAGAGCGACGGCACGCGCATCAGCTGCAGGTAGTCGATCATGATAAGTCCGATACCACCATGTTCACGGGCGATACGACGGGCACGCGAGCGCACTTCCGTTGGCGTCAGGCCGGAGGAGTCATCAATATAGATGTTTCGTTTCTCCAGCAAAATACCCATTGTTCCGGAAATTCGTGCCCAGTCCTCATCATCCAGTTGACCGGTACGGATTTTGGTTTGGTCTACGCGTGAGAGCGAGGCCAGGGAACGCATCATGATCTGTTCCGAGGGCATTTCAAGACTAAAGATAAGAACCGGCTTATCCTGCAACATCGCTGCATTTTCGACGAGGTTCATCGCAAATGTTGTTTTACCCATCGACGGACGCGCGGCGACGATAATTAAGTCTGACGGCTGCAAACCCGCCGTCTTTTTATTGAGGTCGTCATAACCGGTGTTCACCCCGGTGACGCCGTCGTGCGGCTGCTGGAACAGCTGCTCGATACGCGCGACGGTGGCGTCGAGCACATCAGTAATATTTTTCGGCCCTTCGTCTTTATTTGCGCGGCTTTCCGCGATTTTAAAGACACGGGATTCAGCAAGGTCCAACAGATCTTCACTGGAACGGCCTTGCGGATCAAACCCGGCTTCCGCGATTTCGTTCGCAACCGAAATCATGTCACGAACAACGGCACGTTCGCGGACGATATCCGCATAAGCGCTAATATTCGCCGCACTTGGCGTATTTTTAGATAACTCAGCCAGGTAAGCAAAACCGCCGACGCTATCCAGTTGTCCCTGAACCTCCAGCGACTCTGCCAGTGTGATCAGATCGATGGGTTTCCCCATCTCCTGCAGGCGATGCATTTCCGTAAAGATATGCCGGTGCGGCCGGGTATAAAAATCTTCCGCCACCACACGCTCGGCGACATCGTCCCAGCGTTCGTTATCCAGCATTAAACCGCCCAACACCGACTGTTCCGCTTCAATCGAGTGCGGCGGTACTTTCAGCCCGGCGACCTGGGGATCGCGCTCACGAGCATCAGTCTGTTGTTTGTTGAAGGGTTTATTTCCTGCCATAGTGAATGGAGTTACCGAGATAATGATTGGGTCGAAAGATTACCACATTTCTTTTGGAGGAAGCATGGCAACACGTATTGAATTTCACAAGCATGGTGGCCCTGATGTACTCAAGACGGTGGAGTTTACACCCGTAGACCCAGCGGAAAACGAAATCCAGGTCGAGAACAAAGCTATTGGGATCAACTATATCGACACCTACATCCGCAGTGGTCTTTATCCGCCGCCATCTCTGCCCAGCGGCCTGGGTACCGAAGCTGCCGGCGTAGTCAGCAGAGTCGGCAGCAAAGTGACACACATTAAAGCTGGCGATCGCGTGGTGTACGCCCAGTCTGCCCTTGGTGCCTACAGCTCAGTGCATAACGTTCCGGCCGATAAAGCCGCCATCCTACCCAACGCAATCTCATTTGAACAAGCCGCAGCCTCATTCCTGAAAGGGTTAACCGTTTTTTATCTGCTGCGTAAAACCTATGAAATTCAGCCTGATGAGCCGTTTTTGTTCCATGCGGCTGCGGGCGGCGTCGGGATGATTGCCTGCCAGTGGGCAAAAGCATTGGGCGCGAAGCTGATTGGTACCGTCGGCAGTGCGCAAAAAGCGCAAATTGCGCTGCAGGCCGGCGCATGGCAGGTCATTAACTATCGTGAAGAAAGCATAGTTGAGCGAGTGAAAGAGATAACCGGCGGAAAAAAAGTACGGGTGGTGTATGACTCGGTGGGGAAAGATACCTGGGAAGCCTCGCTGGATTGTTTACAGCGCCGGGGACTAATGGTCAGCTTTGGTAATGCTTCCGGGCCGGTGACTGGCGTGAACTTAGGTATTCTGAACCAGAAAGGTTCGCTGTACGTGACCCGTCCTTCACTCCAGGGGTATATCACCAATCACCGCGAATTAACCGAAGCCAGCAATGAGCTATTCTCGCTAATTGCCAGCGGAGTAATCAAAGTGGATGTCGCGCCTGGTCAGACGTTCGCAGTGCACGATGCACAGCGTGCTCATGAAGTACTGGAAAGCCGGGCAACGCAGGGATCGAGCTTGCTAATCCCATAATGCTTCGACTTCCCCTAAATAATTCAAATTGCAGGAAGGCGGCAATTGAATGAATCCCCAGGAGCTTACTGGAGTAAGTGACTGGGGTGAATGAAAGCAGCCAACACACCTGCGGTTTGAATTATGACGGGGAAGTAAAGAATTAGGGCTTCCCGTGGGAAGCCCTTTCTTTTTTTAGTTCGGCTGTATGTAGGGTACAGCTCGATGAATTCGTTAACCTGGCAATAGTGACAGATTTGATAATCAATTCCTATTTGGTTCTAAAGGCAATGTTGCAGGTTGTGACGCACCACTCAATACCTTAGTAAAATCGACGGTTATTGCGCTGATACTGTGGGACTTTTGGCGCTTTTATCGCCTTGATAACCCACACCACGGCAACAGCCAGTAGCAGCCAGGGCAACAGTTTAATCATCAAGGCAAATAGTCCGCCCAGAAACATCACTGCGGTGGCTACGACCAATACAGCCAGAACGCCCAGCAAAGATACGCCGGTGACCATCAGCATGATAAAAAATCCAATCACAAAAAGTAGTTCCAGCATGGCTCTCTCCCGAAATGAAATTCTCTCCATTGCTTTACAAGAAACATGCCAAAAATAATGTATTGATTTATAAAGAAAACGCCCCGCGACAAAGCGCAGGGCGTGGTGAAATTAACTAACTTTTGGCGAAAACTTAACGCTTGTCAGCGACCAGCTTCAGCGCATGCTCCAGTACGTTAATATCTGCCCCGGCTTTATGCGCATTTTCGCTCAGATAGCGACGCCACTGACGAGCCCCAGGGATCCCCTGAAACAGCCCCAACATATGGCGCGTCACATGTCCCAAATAGGTCCCCTTACTCAGTTCACGCTCAATGTACGGGTACATGGCGCGCACCACGGCAACTGGATCGGCATCTTCGGTGGCAGCAGCAAAAATCTCACGGTCAACGGACGCCAGAATACCTGGGTTTTGGTAAGCTTCACGCCCCACCATCACGCCATCCATATGTTGCAGATGAATTTTTGCTTCTTCCAGCGATTTAATGCCGCCGTTGATCGACATCGTCAGATGCGGGAAATCACGCTTTAGCTGATAAACACGGTCATAATCCAGCGGTGGAATTTCGCGGTTTTCTTTCGGGCTTAACCCGGACAGCCAGGCCTTGCGGGCGTGAATGATAAACATCTCACATTCGCCGTTGCCAGATACCGTGTTGATGAAATCGCACAGGAATTCGTAACTGTCCTGGTCATCAATGCCGATACGCGTTTTCACCGTTACCGGAATCGACACCACGTCGCGCATTGCTTTGACGCAATCGGCGACCAGTTGCGCATTCCCCATCAGGCAAGCGCCAAACATGCCATTCTGCACGCGGTCGGAAGGACAACCCACGTTGAGATTGATTTCGTCATAACCCCGCTGTTCAGCGAGCTTCGCGCACTGCGCCAGCGCCGCAGGATCGCTCCCGCCCAGTTGCAATGCGACCGGATGCTCTTCTTCGCTATACGCCAGATAATCGCCTTTACCATGAATGATCGCGCCGGTGGTTACCATCTCCGTATAGAGCAACGTCTGGCTGGACAGTAAGCGCAAAAAGTAGCGGCAGTGTCTGTCCGTCCAGTCGAGCATCGGCGCGATAGAAAAACGATGAGCGGGAAAAGCGGTAGACTGAGATTCAGGCAGCATGGCGAATATTCAAGCATCCGGTTAAAAAAGGGGCGCTACTATAGCATAGACCGTTACGATAGTGAGCCACATCCTCGCGGCTCACTCCCTCTGCCCCTCAACAAACGCTATTTACGCCCCGGTTTTCCGTCGTGTGATCCGAAAAACTGCGGCGGATGGTCGACCCAGCGATCCTCGCGTGTAGCGGCATAGACCGGGTTAAGCGGATAATAAATGCGGTTATATTTTTTGTTCGCCTCACCCACGACTAATAGACGCACCTCTTCGCTGGTGTTATTGATAAAGGTATGGCACACGCCTGTACCTGCCGGGAAACCGACGCTGTCGCCCGGTTCTAGCTTCCATAAATACCCGTTAATCCAGGCCTCAGGATAACCTTCCAGCACATAGATAAACTCTTCCTCATCGCTTTCAGCGTGCGGGTACGACGTGCGCCGACCCGGCGGCAGGCGTTCATGATGAATGCCGAGTCGTCCTAACCCCAATTTGCGGGCAAGCGGCGCGCCAATAGCAAATAGCTCATCGCTGTCGGGATAAGTGGAGTCATCAGCCCCCTCAACCTCACGCCAGTGGCGAATACAATCGGGTCTTTTCATGGTTATTTTCCAGTATTGCGATGCGTCAGGTATAGCACACCGCGGTGGATCTCGGCGTTTTAAGCAGAACATGTTAAAGTAAGGGATTAACCTTCCACGCAAATCGAGGCGCCAAATGGACAAAACCACTACGCAAGAGTTATTGGCTCAAGCTGAAAAACTCTGTGCGCAACGCAACGTGCGGCTTACGCCACAGCGTCTCGAAGTGTTGCGCCTGATGAGCCTGCAGGAAGGGGCTATCAGCGCCTATGACCTGCTCGACCTGTTGCGGGAAACTGAGCCGCAGGCCAAGCCGCCAACCGTGTATCGTGCGCTCGATTTTCTGCTGGAACAAGGGTTTGTGCATAAGGTGGAATCCACCAACAGCTATGTCCTTTGCCATCTGTTCGATCAGCCAACCCACAGTTCCGCGATGTTCATTTGTGACCGCTGTGGTGTGGTAAAAGAAGAGTGCGCAGAAGGTGTGGAAGACATCATGCATACGCTGGCGGCCAAAATGGGCTTTGCTCTGCGACATAATGTTATTGAAGCACACGGGCTGTGTCCGGCCTGTGTAGAAGTTGAGTCATGCCGCCATCCTGGCGAGTGCCAGCATGACCATACGATTCAGGTGAAGAAGAAAGTGGGGCGCTAGGTTAGCGGGAGAGCGTACATCCTTGTACTCTCAGGAGGGAGGGGTTAATTACCAGCGGTAATCATTACGTTTTTCCCAATCGTTAACTTCTTTCTCCGCCTGATCTTTCGCGTAACCGTAACGCTCCTGGACTTTACCGACCAGTTGGTCACGTTTACCTTCAATGACCGTCATATCATCATCGGTCAGTTTGCCCCATTGCTCTTTCACTTTACCTTTAAACTGCTTCCAGTTGCCGCCGACTTCGTCTTTATTCATCATCAAGTCCTCATCGTTAGGTTGTGAATAGCGAGAGTGCCATGTCCAGACACATGCTGTTTTTGCTGGACGTGAGAATAAGTGTAGTCACTGATTCTGGGTTTTATTTATTATTCGGAATTTTTAACCATCCAGATTAGGCAAACCAGGTTCCATTACGCCAGTGACGCCGCCAGATAAAGGCCAGCGACAGCCCGCGCAACGCGAGGAAAACGGTTAACGCCAGCCACAAACCATGATTTCCCAGCCACGGCAACGTCAGGAGCGTTAAGGCGAATCCCACTGCGGCAACGGCCATACTGTTGCGCATTTCTGCAGCCCGCGTCGCGCCAATAAACATTCCGTCGAGCAGATAACACCAGACACCCACCAGCGGTAACACCACCTGCCAGAAGAGATAGCGATCGGCCAGTAGTTGGATTTGCGGCAGCGAGGTCAGTAGCGCAACAATCTGCTCGCCAAACAGGGCATAAACCAGCGAAAACAGAATAGCCACAATACCGGACTGCCGACAGGCCGCCCGCCAGACGTCCAGTAACTGGCTACCATCTCGCGCCCCATAGGCCTGGCCCGAATGCGCTTCTACGGCATAGGCAAATCCATCCAGCGCGTAGGCGGTAAAGGTTAGCAGGGTCATCAGAACGGCATTAACCGCAATAATATCGCCTCCCAGACGCGCACCCAGCACCGTGATAGCGCCAAAACAGAGCTGCAGCAGCAGCGAGCGCAACATGATGTCACGATTAAGCGCCAGCAAACGACGGAAGTTGCCACGCCACGCCTGCTTCAGCATTGCCAGCGATATTCCGCGCATATGCAGGACTTTGCGCACCATCATCAGGCCGATCAGTAAGGTGGCATATTCAGCAATCACCGTCGCCAGTGCCGCACCTTGCACGTTCATATGCAGGCCCATCACCAGCCATAAATCGAGCACAATGTTAAGAATATTGCCAACAATCAACAGGATAACCGGCGCACGCGCATACTGAACGCCAAGCAGCCAGCCGAGCAGCACCAGATTAGCCAGCGAGGCGGGTGCGCTGAGCCAGCGGATTTCAAGGAAACGCCGGGATTGTTCCAGTACCGCTTCACTTCCCCCGACAATATGCAGCGCGACATCGATAATCGGCGTACGAAACAGTGCGATAAGCAACCCCGCGCCCAGCGCCAGCATTAGCGGCTGCACCAGTGCGCGCGCCAGCGCCTGTGGATTTTTCGCACCAAATGCCTGGGCAGTAAGACCCGTGGTGCTCATGCGCAGGAAAAGCAGCAGCATAAAGAGAAAACTGGTTGCCGTAGCACCAACCGCAACACCGCCAAGATAGACCGGACTATCCAGATGACCAATCACCGCGGTGTCCACCAGTCCCAGCAGGGGAACGGTGATATTGGAGAAGATCATCGGTAAGGCGAGGTGCCAGAGTGCTTTATCAGAAGAGGTAAAGAAAGGCATACAGGAAAGCCTGATGAAAAGAAGTGAAAACTAACTGTGGCGCAGAATGCGCCACAGTATTAATACATGATTACAGCCATTCACCGTTACGAATGACACCTACCGCCAGCCCTTCAATGGTGAAGCTTTGCTCACGCAGGTCGACAACGATAGGTTTAAATTCGCTATTTTCTGGCAGAAGTTCAACCTTGTTTCCCTGCTTTTTCAGGCGTTTAACCGTAACTTCGTCATCAATACGGGCAACAACAACCTGACCGTTACGCACGTCCTGAGTTTTATGCACAGCGAGTAAATCACCGTCCATAATACCAATATCTTTCATAGACATACCGCTGACGCGCAGCAGAAAATCGGCGTTCGGTTTGAACAGTGAAGGATCGACCTGATAATGGCCTTCGATGTGCTGCTGCGCCAGAAGTGGCTCGCCTGCCGCCACACGACCGACAAGCGGTAATCCCTCTTCTTCTTCCTGCAGCAGTCTAATACCGCGCGATGCGCCGGAGACAATTTCCAGCACACCTTTACGCGCCAGCGCTTTCAGATGTTCTTCAGCGGCATTTGGGGAACGGAACCCCAAACGCTGCGCGATCTCCGCACGCGTCGGTGGCATACCTGTCTGGCTGATGTGATCTCTAATGAGATCAAACACCTCTTGCTGCCTGGCCGTTAACGCTTTCATTCCGCCCCCTGGGTGTATATACAGTTATGCTGTGAGTATATACAGCTAAAGGTGATTTTGGAACCGCAAACTGCACAAAAAGCAGGAGATTTATGAAGATGTGGAATCCTTATCGCAAATGCGACCACAACAGGATGCCCCAGGTAATCAGAGCGACAAAAATAGACAACAATACCGCCGCCGACCCCATATCTTTCGCCCGGCCGGAAAGTTCGTGATACTCAGAGCCTATACGATCAACTACCGCCTCAATCGCACTGTTGAGGATTTCAACGATCATCACCAGCATCACGGAACCAATCAACAGCACGCGAGTAATCGCATCGACGTCCAGCCAGCAGGCGATAGCTACGCCCAGCAGTACGGCAACGCTTTCCTGGCGGAATGCCGCCTCATTGATCCATGCGGCGCGAAAACCTTTCCAGGAATAGCCTGCAGCTTTGATAATTCGGGTGAATCCAGTGGTATTATTGGCCATCAAAAAGAACCTTTTTACATTATTAGCGTCAATGTCATTGTAACGTTACCCCGTTTGTTTCAGGGTGTGGCAAAGCAGCGCGAAGTATGACGGGATACCACAGAAATTCACTAAACTTTCTGATATCCTTGCAGCGCATTTGCATTATTAACCAGAGGCTTTACATCGTTTATGTCCGGCTGGCCACGAATTTACTACAAATTACTGAATTTACCATTAAGCGTCCTGGTAAAAAGCAAGTCTATTCCGGCAGAACCTGCCCCGGAATTGGGGCTCGATACGTCTCGTCCCATTATGTACGTCCTACCGTACAATTCAAAAGCAGACTTGCTGACGCTGCGTGCCCAATGTCTGGTGCACGATCTCCCCGATCCCCTGGAACCGCTGGAGATAGACGGGACTTTACTGCCGCGCTACGTGTTTATTCACGGCGGCCCGCGTGTGTTCACCTATTACACGCCAAAAGAAGAGTCCATCAAGCTGTTCCATAACTATCTCGACTTACATCGCAGCAATCCAGACCTGGATGTGCAGATGGTGCCGGTTTCGGTGATGTTTGGCCGTGCGCCAGGGCGTGAAAAAGGTGAAGTTAATCCGCCGTTACGTATGCTAAACGGCGTACAGAAATTCTTTGCGGTTTCATGGCTGGGTCGCGACAGTTTTGTCCGCTTCTCCCCGTCGGTCTCTCTGCGTCGTATGGCGGATGAACACGGTACGGATAAGATCATTGCCCAGAAGCTGGCACGCGTGGCGCGTATGCACTTTGCTCGCCAGCGTCTGGCCGCTGTCGGCCCGCGCCTCCCTGCCCGCCAGGATCTGTTTAATAAACTGTTAGCTTCAAAAGCGATCGCTCGCGCGGTAGAAGATGAAGCGCGCAGTAAAAAAATCTCCCACGAAAAAGCGCAGCAAAATGCCATTGCGCTGATGGAAGAGATTGCCGCCAACTTCTCCTACGAAATGATCCGTTTGACGGACCGTATCCTGGGCTTTACCTGGAACCGTCTGTATCAGGGGATTAACGTTCATAATGCGGAGCGTGTACGCCAGTTGGCGCACGATGGGCATGAAATCGTGTACGTTCCGTGCCACCGCAGCCATATGGACTATATGCTGCTGTCGTACGTTCTGTACCACCAGGGTCTGGTTCCGCCGCACATCGCAGCCGGTATCAACCTGAATTTCTGGCCAGCGGGTCCGATTTTCCGTCGTCTGGGCGCATTCTTTATTCGTCGTACCTTCAAGGGCAACAAGCTCTACTCCACCGTATTCCGTGAATACCTGGGCGAATTGTTCAGCCGCGGCTACTCGGTTGAGTACTTTGTCGAGGGTGGACGTTCACGTACTGGTCGTTTGCTCGACCCGAAAACCGGCACCCTGTCGATGACTATTCAGGCGATGCTGCGCGGCGGTACGCGTCCTATTACTCTCGTACCGATCTACATCGGTTACGAGCACGTAATGGAAGTGGGCACCTACGCAAAAGAGCTGCGTGGCGCGACGAAAGAGAAAGAAAGTCTGCCACAAATGCTGCGTGGCTTAAGCAAGCTGCGTAACCTGGGTCAGGGCTACGTCAACTTTGGTGAACCAATGCCATTGATGACTTACCTCAACCAGCATGTGCCAGAATGGCGTGAATCTATCGATCCTATCGAGTCTATCCGTCCGGCCTGGCTGACGCCGACGGTGAATAACATTGCCGCCGATCTGATGGTGCGCATTAACAACGCAGGCGCGGCCAACGCCATGAACCTGTGTTGTACCGCGCTGTTGGCTTCCCGCCAGCGCTCTCTGACCCGTGAACAGTTAACCGAGCAGCTCGACTGCTACCTGAGCCTGCTGCGCAACGTGCCGTACGCGGCGGACTCAACCGTTCCTGCGCAAAGTGCCAGTGAACTGATCGACCACGCCTTGCAGATGAACAAGTTTGAGGTCGAGAAAGACACCATCGGTGACATCATTATTCTGCCGCGCGAGCAGGCGGTCTTGATGACGTACTACCGCAATAACATTGCGCATATGCTGGTTCTGCCTTCGTTGATGGCAGCCATTGTGACTCAGCATCGTCGTATTTCACGCGTCGCGCTACAGCAGCATATTGATGCGTTGTACCCGATGCTGAAAGCCGAGTTGTTCCTGCGCTGGGAGCGCGATGAGCTTGCCGAGGTGATTGACGAACTGGCCAGCGAAATGCAGCGCCAGGGGCTGATTACTCTACAGGATGGCGAGCTGCATATTAATCCTGCCCGCTCCCGTACGCTGCAGCTGTTGGCTGCGGGTGCTCGCGAGACGTTGCAACGCTACGCCATCACCTTCTGGCTACTGAGCGCTAACCCGTCGATCAACCGTGGCACGCTGGAGAAAGAGAGCCGCACCGTGGCACAACGCCTCTCAGTGCTGCACGGCATTAACGCGCCGGAATTCTTCGATAAAGCGGTGTTCAGCTCTCTGGTGCTGACGCTGCGTGACGAGGGATTCATCAGCGATACCGGGGATGCCGAGCCGGAAGAGACGATGAAGATCTATCAGATGCTGGCCGAACTGGTGACGTCGGATGTCCGTCTGACCATCGAGAGTGCCACACAGGGCGAGTAAGCATTAAAAAACCGGTCGAAATGACCGGTTTTTATTTTGCAGGCTAAGCCAAACTCAAAAGTGCCAGTAGCTCATCGCCAGTCCTAAGAACAGTACCAGGCCTACATAGTTATTGTTCATAAACGCTTTAAAACAGGCATCACGCTCACGATTAACGATCAGCTTCTGCTGATACACAAACAGCGCACCCGCCACCAGCAGAGACCAGTAATAGCCCGGTCCCAGCCCGTTTAGCCAACCCACCAGTGCCATCAGCGTCAGTACGCCCACCTGCAGAATACCAATGATCAGCTTGTCGTTTTGACCGAACAAAATCGCGGTCGATTTAATGCCAATCTTCAGGTCATCATCCCGATCAACCATCGCATACTGTGTGTCATAGGCCACCGCCCAGAGAATGTTGGCGAGGAACATCAGCCAGCAGCTCAGTGGTACAGACTCGCTCACGGCGGCAAACGCCATCGGTATAGACCAGCCAAACGCCGCGCCCAGCACCACCTGCGGCAGATGCGTGTAGCGTTTCATGAAGGGATAGACCCACGCCAGCGCTAGCGCCGCAACGGACAACAAAATGGTCATCGTGTTGAGTGTCAAAACCAGCAGGAAGGCCAGCAACACCAATACGACGAACAGCGTTCGGGCTTCTTTTTCGGTGACGGCACCGCTCGGCAGCGGTCGATTCGCGGTGCGTTTAACGTGTCCGTCAAATTTCCTGTCGGCATAATCATTTACCACGCATCCAGCGGCGCGCATTAACCAAACGCCGGCGACAAATACCGCCAGGATCCACAGTTGCGGCATGCCTGGGGTCGCCACCCACAATGCCCATAGCGTTGGCCAGAGCAGCAGTAAGGCGCCGATCGGCTTATCCGTACGCATCAAGCGGTGAAACGCCAGCAGCTTATTCTGCGTCAGACTCCACTCCATCTTTATCTTCCTCTCAGTACAACGGCGATGCAGGCAGAAAAAGCTCGGTAAGCATCAGCGGCTTACCGCTCAGCCGTAGGCGGGAACGACGCCCCCATAGCGCTGCATCGCGGCCAATCTCAATAAAATCTCGGGTCAATGTCGATGACGTAAACAGGTAGCGTCCGAGCGGGGTTTTCCCCAGGTTCTGTAAGGCCAGTTCAGGGCCGCACAAGGTTGATTCAGGCACCACGGTCCGTCCGGCAAGCCAGGGTTCACCATCCGCACATAACAGGATTTCACGTAACCAATAGCGAGACTCTTTAGGCAGCAGCGTCAGTTCTTCAGCCACCTCATTTTGCCCAACGAATTCTTCGCGAATCAACGTTACGGTGACCTTTTTCCCCTGCAGCTCAAAACGTTTGGTCATGGAATCTTCCAGTAACAACCAGTCGAGCAGTTGGGGGTCCAGCGCTGGGATCGCATCAAAATAACGCAGCGCACGCAGTTGCGTTAACGCAGGGTGTGGCATGCCTTACTCTCCGATTTATAACCTGAAGGCATTGTATCGCAGAAAATGCATTACGGGGTGAGCAAACACAATTAAGTGATCGTCAGAGCAACATAAGTGTAACAATTAGCACCGAAGGATAAAAAAAGGTGCGCCAGGAGACGCACCAGTTGTTGCAAAATCAGCACTGCGGGGAGACGTTTACCCCTTGCCTTTTACACTGCTGATAAAGGTGGATCGGGCAGATTTGGATCCCAGACGTTCAGCTTCATCAAGCAGCTTCAGCGCTTTATCGACATCGCCTTTCGCCACGGCATCCTTAATGCCCTGGTTAAAATAACTTTCCGTGTCATTTAACATCGGCTCACTTTTCTTCACCGGTTGTGGCGCTGGAGCAGCAACGGCTGCCGCCGGAGCCGCATAAGTAACTGCAGGCGCTGCGGTATTACCCACCGTGACAGGGCCAGGGCCGGATGAGCCAAACAGCGGCCCTACCAGCACGCTGGAGGAGGAACTGGTTTTGACTTTCAGCTTCAGCAGACCGTCGGTGGTATGACGGGCGATCGGGTCAGGAATATCCGGAACAGCGTTACCTACACCCTTGGCATAGGCTTTTGCCGGGTCAAGCAGGGTCGTGGTCTGCTGGAGATCTTTATCTGTGGTAAAGACCAGAACATAGAGCTTTTGCTGGCCCAGCGCTGGCGTCAGACGCATTACGCCTTCCAGACGATCGGCACTCATCACGCCGGGTTCCTGGTAGGTGAAATAGCTGCTGGGGAAGAACGCAGATGGCGTCATGTTCTGATCAAGAATTAAAACGTTTGGTGCAAATACACTGGTTTGTTTGTTGACTTCACTGGTCAGCGTCAGAGTTAACTCACCAATATTCGCGGGTACGCTGTACGCAGCGACTGGGCCAGTAATACCAGCAACATCCAGACGCTGACCCGCTGTCGCTAGCTGTGTCGACTGGGTTTTGGATTGATCAACCGGCGTCCAGGTTAACTGTTGTAGCGCAGCAGTGGGAATAGCTGGAGCCGCGGTGGTGTTCTGCGGAACAATATTTACATCGGCCAGGCTGATGCCAGGCGCGCTGGCAAATAACCCTGCAGATAAACAAAGGGCAACGAGACTTTTCTTCATTTTCATTGTTATCACCTCAGATAGCATGGGTTCAGCGGTGGCCAGGCAATAGCGCGCTAAACCGTAATCAAGAGGGGCTGGCGCCCCTCTTTCGGTCTTTACGTCAGGTTAGTGCTGAATTACCACCAGATTTCCATCTGGGCACCGAAGGACCACTCATCGCTGTCGCCACGGCTGGTTGTGCTGATACCAGAGTTGGTTGCAGCGGCGTATTTGGTTACGTCGTTACCATTTTTAACGTAGCCCCACTCTTCATCCCATTTGGCATAGGTTGCAAAGACACGAATTGCCGGGCGGGACCAGATACTGTCGCCAGCCTGCCACTGTTGCGCCAGGGTGATTTTGTACTGGCTGTTGCGATCGCCAGTTTGCTGAGATTTGACGTTGTCGTAACCGACTTCCAGCAGGGTGCTCATGATCGGTGTCCATTTGTACATCGGACGAATACCGACGGTGTACCATTCGGTCCCCAGGTCGTTATCCATATCGAGGTTCTGGTACATACCGACGTACATCAGATCCCATTTGTCGCCCAGGGAGATTGCACCGTGGTCAAGTACGCGGAACAGGCTACCGTTGTTATTAATAACGTTATTGGCGTAATTCGTTTTACTACCGTCTGGGTTAGTAACGGTGAAGGAGGATGAACCGTAAGACCCTTGGTTCAGACCTTTACCCTGAGTGGTCATAGAATCTGTCGCGTACTGAACAACAAACTTGTTGTAGCCCTTCAGCATGCTCTGGGTATGTTCAGCGGTGAACATCCAACCATCTTTAGATGCGCCGTCTGCCAGGTGGTAATCATCGGTGGTATTCGCACGGCCATAGTCAACGCCCAATTCCAACATCCCATCCGGGTTAGTTGCCAACTGTGCTAAACGAACGTCAAATACGTCGTTGGCGGTGTCTTTGGTACGATCATATATATTCTGGCTGCTGAAAGCATATGAACCACCCGCTTCCTGTGAACGGCTCGCGGCCAGAGACAGTTTACCGAAGCCCAGATCGATGTTTTCAATACCAGCACCAGGACCTGAAATATCCCAGTAGTAGAAGTCGATCATGTGAACATCATGACGCTGATAGAAGCGCTTACCTGCCCAGATAGTGGAGCCTGGCAGCCATTCAATCAGGTTTTTACCCTGCACGTTGGCTTCACGGAAGGCCGGGTCAGTCCCTTCCCAGTCATTCTGCTGTGCGACGGAATAGGCAACGTTAGTGTCGAAGTAGAAGCTCTTATCGCCCTCTTTCCACACTTCCTGACCTAATTTAATTTCCGCATAGGTTTCACATTCGTTACCAAGACGGTATTTACTTTGGGCGCCGGTTGCCTGGAAACACTGTTGTTCACCGCCGCTACCCGTCCAGCCAATACCGGAACGTGCATAGCCATGGAAATCCACAGCCATTGCCTGAACAGACATAATGCCTGCCGCCACAGCAACCGCCAGAGGGAGTTTGCGCAGAGTAATCATCGTTCTATCTCCTGAGATCATTGCTTTTCTTTAAACGCTTCACCTTGACGGTTTTGCGCTTTTTTTTAATGGGATACCTTAAACACCCGGCTCTTGATGCAACCGACGACATGCACTGCCATCCTCACGGAACAGATGGCAACGCTCTGGCGGCAGGCCGATAGCGAATGTGGCACCCTCTTCTACCAACACCACGTCGTTCTGGCGGTAAACCAGGTTTTGACGGATGGCGGGGATCTGGATATGAATTTGTGTTTCGTGACCAAGCTGCTCGACCACCTGCACTTCACCTTCGAGGGTGACATCGGCGATATCGCTGGGCAGCAGATGTTCCGGGCGGATACCTAAAGACATGTTGGCGCCAACCTGCACCGCATGGCTGTCTACCGGGAGCCATATTTGCTGGCGGTTAGGCAGTTCAACCTGCACCTGATCGATGGCCGTCCCGGTGACTTTCACCGGCAGGAAGTTCATCTTCGGCGAGCCAATAAACCCGGCAACAAAGCGGTCAGCCGGGTAGTGGTATAGCTCCAGCGGTTTACCGACCTGCGCTACGCGACCGGCATCCAGCACCACAATTTTGTCAGCCAGGGTCATCGCTTCGACCTGATCGTGGGTGACGTAAATCATCGTGCGACCAAGACGTTTATGCAGGCGGGAGATTTCAATACGCATCTGCACGCGCAGCGCGGCGTCGAGGTTTGACAGCGGTTCGTCCAGCAGGAATACACGCGGTTCGGCGACCAGCGTACGGCCAATCGCCACACGCTGACGTTGTCCGCCGGAAAGCGCTTTTGGTTTACGCTCCAGCAGGTGTGCCAGTTGCAGAACTTCCGCAACCTGGTTCACACGTTGGTTCATCACCTCTTTTTTCGCCCCGGCCAGTTTGAGGCCGAATGACATGTTTTCCGCGACAGATAAATGGGGGTATAACGCGTAGGACTGAAAGACCATACCCACACCGCGTTCGGCGGGCGGAATGTCGTTCATCCGGGTCTCCCCGATAAACAAGTCACCACTGGTGATGGTTTCAAGCCCGGCGATCATACGCAGCAAGGTCGACTTACCGCAGCCTGACGGTCCGACAAACACCACGAATTCCCCTTCGTGAATGTCGAGATTGATATCTTTCGATACCACCACGTCACCCCAGGCTTTTGTTACATTTCGCAGCTGTACGCTCGCCATGCCCTTCTCCCTTCGTTACAACCTGTCATCGACAGCAACATTCATGATGGGCTGACTATGCGCGATCACTTGACTGCGTGAATCCTCCACCCCCCGGCTTTTTTATGGGGGAGGAGGCGGGAGGATGAGAGAGCAGCGTCTGAGACCCGGGCTACCTGCCTCAGAGGAATTTCGTGATGCAGCCTGCAAAAATCGGTGGGTTTTTATGTGCGCCAGTACGCAATACTCACATTTATGTAACACAGATCACATAAAGAGCGGGTGGGGCGTAGGGGTAAGGAGGATGGAAAGAGGTTGTCGTATAAAGAAACTAGTAACCGTTAAGCCACCTCTGCAAAATCACCAAACAGGATGGGAACTATGAAAATCAAAACTGGCGCACGCATCCTCGCATTGTCTGCATTAACGACGATGATGTTTTCCGCCTCGGCTCTCGCCAAGATTGAAGAAGGTAAGCTGGTTATCTGGATTAACGGCGACAAAGGCTATAACGGCCTCGCTGAAGTGGGCAAAAAATTCGAGAAAGACACCGGGATCAAAGTCACTATTGAGCACCCGGACAAACTGGAAGAGAAATTCCCGCAGGTTGCCGCGACCGGCGACGGCCCGGACATCATCTTCTGGGCTCATGACCGTTTTGGCGGTTACGCTCAGTCTGGCCTGCTGGCTGAAATCACGCCTGACAAAGCGTTCCAGGACAAACTCTATCCGTTCACCTGGGATGCCGTACGCTATAACGGCAAACTGATTGCCTACCCGATCGCGGTTGAAGCGCTGTCGCTGATTTACAACAAAGACCTCGTGCCAAACCCACCGAAAACCTGGGAAGAAATTCCTGCACTGGATAAAGAACTGAAGGCGAAAGGTAAATCCGCGCTGATGTTCAACCTGCAAGAGCCGTACTTCACCTGGCCGCTGATTGCCGCCGACGGCGGTTACGCATTCAAGTTTGAAAACGGCAAGTACGATGTGAAAGACGTGGGCGTGGATAACGCCGGCGCGAAAGCGGGTCTGACCTTCCTGGTTGACCTGATCAAGAACAAACACATGAACGCGGATACCGATTACTCCATCGCCGAAGCGGCCTTTAACAAAGGTGATACCGCGATGACCATCAACGGTCCGTGGGCGTGGTCCAACATCGACAAGAGCAAAATCAACTACGGCGTCACGCTGCTGCCAACCTTCAAAGGCAAAGCGTCTAAACCGTTTGTTGGCGTTCTGAGCGCCGGTATCAACGCCGCCAGCCCGAACAAAGAACTGGCGAAAGAGTTCCTCGAAAACTACCTGCTGACCGATCAGGGTCTGGATGAAGTGAACAAGGACAAGCCGCTGGGCGCCGTTGCGCTGAAATCCTTCCAGGATCAGTTAGCAAAAGACCCACGCATCGCCGCCACCATGGATAACGCCCAGAAAGGCGAAATCATGCCGAACATCCCACAGATGTCCGCATTCTGGTATGCCGTTCGTACCGCAGTGATCAACGCAGCCAGCGGCCGTCAGACCGTCGATGCCGCGCTGAAAGATGCACAAGGTCGTATCACCAAGTAATGCTGTAGCACACGTGCCGGATGGCGGCATAAATGCCTTATCCGGCCTACGGTGTGTTGTAGGCCTGATAAGCGCAGCGCCATCAGGCACGCTGACCAACAGGTTTTCATTGTTGTTGAGGATTGAACCCCATGGATGTCATTAAAAAGAAACACTGGTGGCAAAGCGACACGCTGAAATGGTCAGTGATGGGTCTGCTTGGGCTGCTGGTCGGTTACCTTGTTGTTTTGATGTACGCTCAGGGGGAGTACCTGTTTGCCATCATGACGCTGATTTTAAGCTCTGCTGGCCTGTATATTTTCGCTAACCGTAAAGCCTATGCCTGGCGCTATGTTTACCCGGGCGTTGCCGGTATGGGGCTGTTTGTCCTGTTTCCGCTGATTTGTACGATCGCCATTGCCTTTACCAACTACAGCAGTACTAACCAACTGACCTTTGAACGTGCTCAGGAAGTCCTGATGGATCGTTCGTATCAGGCTGGGAAAACCTACAACTTTGGCCTGTATCCGGCGGGTGATGAGTGGCAATTGGCTCTCACCGACGGTGAAACCGGCAAGAATTATGTTTCCGACGCCTTCAAATTTGGCGGCGAACAGAAACTGCAACTGAAAGAAACGGATGCTTTGCCAGCGGGCGAGCGTGGGACGCTGCGCATCATCACGCAGAATCGCCAGGCGCTGAACCAACTGACCGCCATCCTGCCGGATGAAAGCAAAGTGATTATGAGCTCGTTGCGCCAGTTCTCCGGCACGCAGCCACTTTATACGCTTGCTGATGACGGTACGCTCACCAACAGCCAGAGCGGCGTAAAATACCGCGCCAATAACGATATTGGTTATTATCAGGCGATTAACGCTGACGGTAACTGGGGTAGCGAAAAACTCAGTCCAGGCTATACCGTTGCCATCGGCTGGGATAACTTCACTCGCGTGTTTACCGACGAAGGCATCCAGAAACCGTTCTTCGCCATCTTTGTCTGGACGGTGGTCTTCTCCGTTCTGACCGTGATCCTCACCGTTGCTGTGGGGATGGTGCTGGCCTGTCTCGTACAGTGGGAGTCTCTCAAAGGCAAAGCGATTTACCGTGTCCTGTTGATTCTTCCGTATGCCGTACCGTCGTTTATCTCGATTCTGATTTTCAAGGGCTTATTCAACCAGAGCTTTGGTGAAATCAACATGATGCTGAGCGCACTGTTTGGTATCAAACCGGCCTGGTTCAGCGACCCAACCACCGCGCGTTCGATGATTATTATCGTCAACACCTGGCTCGGTTATCCATACATGATGATCCTGTGCATGGGTCTGCTGAAAGCGATTCCTGACGATCTGTATGAAGCCTCGGCGATGGATGGTGCAGGTCCGTTCCAGAACTTCTTTAAGATAACGCTACCGCTGCTGATTAAGCCGCTGACACCGCTGATGATCGCCAGCTTCGCCTTTAACTTTAACAACTTCGTGCTGATTCAGCTGTTGACCAACGGTGGCCCGGACCGACTCGGCACCACCACGCCAGCCGGTTATACCGACCTGCTCGTGAGCTACACCTACCGTATCGCCTTTGAAGGCGGCGGTGGTCAGGACTTCGGTCTGGCGGCGGCGATTGCCACGCTGATCTTCCTGCTGGTGGGTGCGCTGGCGATTGTGAACCTGAAAGCCACACGTATGAAGTTTGATTAAGGGAGACAACGAACATGGCTATGGTACAACCCAAATCTCAGAAACTGCGTCTCTTAACAACGCACCTGCTGCTGCTGATTTTCATCGCGGCGATCATGTTCCCGTTGCTGATGGTTATCGCTATCTCGCTGCGCGAAGGTAACTTTGCCACCGGCAGTTTGATCCCGGAAAACATCTCCTGGGAACACTGGAAACTGGCACTGGGCTTTAGCGTTGAACACGCGGATGGCCGCGTGACGCCACCGCCATTCCCGGTATTGTTATGGCTGTGGAACTCGGTGAAAGTAGCCAGCATTACCGCGATCGGTATCGTGACGCTTTCCACCACCTGTGCTTACGCCTTTGCCCGTATGCGTTTCCCGGGCAAAGCAACCCTGCTGAAAGGGATGCTGATTTTCCAGATGTTCCCGGCGGTGCTGTCTCTGGTCGCGTTGTATGCTTTGTTTGACCGCCTGGGCCAGTACATCCCGTTTATCGGCCTGAACACGCACGGCGGCGTGATCTTCGCCTATCTTGGCGGTATTGCGTTGCATGTATGGACGATTAAAGGTTATTTCGAAACCATCGACGGTTCGCTGGAAGAAGCGGCCGCGCTGGATGGCGCAACGCCGTGGCAGGCATTCCGCCTGGTGCTGCTACCACTTTCCGTTCCGATTCTGGCGGTCGTGTTTATTTTGTCTTTCATTGCCGCTATTACCGAAGTACCGGTCGCGTCACTGCTGCTGCGTGATGTGAACAGCTATACCCTCGCGGTAGGTATGCAGCAGTACCTCAATCCACAGAACTATTTGTGGGGCGACTTTGCCGCCGCAGCTGTACTTTCAGCCATTCCGATCACTCTGGTGTTCTTGCTGGCGCAGCGCTGGCTGGTCAACGGACTGACGGCAGGTGGTGTGAAAGGTTAAGTTTTACCGAAGTAACTGCCCGGCAACGGGCAATGCCACTGCAACCCTCAACTTATGTTATCCCAACCTGTGACTGTTATTCGGCGCTCTACGGAGCGCCCTTTTTTTATGTAAATTACAGGCGGTTAAGCGATGTAAAACGTTTACACTCGCCGGATTATTTTTATTGACAGATAGTTAACATCTTTGTGATAAGCATCACATATGCAAATTTTCATAATGACGAAAACAAAATACAGAATAACACTTCCACCCTCGAAATATTACATTACTCTAAAGATGAAATCGGGCGAGTAACAAATATGAAAGTTTATAATTTTGATAAAGTTATTTCACGCGACGGAACCTATAGCGCTAAATATAATAACAAGGGGCGTGAAATCATCCCTCTATCTGTAGCTGATATGGATATCCCGGTAGCTGATTTTATGGTTTCTGAATTATCAGTCGCAAATCAGAAAGGTATCTACGGTTATACATTATTAAGTGATGACTGGCAGCAAGTGACAGCACAGTGGTATCAACGCCATTACTCGTGGAAGGTCAACCCTGAACACATTGTTTTTTGCCCACGAGTGGTACAAGCCGTTTCATTATATATCCAGAATTTTACCCAACCGGGAGATGCTATTGTCAGCCTGGCACCAGCCTATCATCCTATTAGCCATGCAGTTGAAGTCAACCATAGAGTATTGCTGGAAAGTGCGTTGCTTTATCGTGACCGCTCCTATGAAATAGACTTTGCGGATCTCGAAGATAAGTTTAAAACGGCTTGTTGTTTCATTCTAATATCGCCGCATAATCCAACAGGAACAATCTGGTCAGAAGATAATCTAAGAAAAATAGCTTCATTAGCAGAGAAATACAACGTTTTTATTATTTCTGATGATGTTCATGCAGACTTCAATTTCATCAAAAAACAACATCAAACAATTTCTTCGATAAGTTCATACGTTGCACAAAACTCGTTTATTTGTACATCTCCGGCAAAAACATTCAATATGGCCGGACTTGAAATCGCCAATATTGTTATTGCTAATGATAAGTGTCGAGAAAAGTTTAAATCAGCTCTTATTGCAGCAGGTATCCATAATCCTGGTTATTTCTCTGTTCCTGCATTTCTCTGTGCTTACCGCCATGGTGATTCTTGGTTAGCAGCATTAAAAGATTATTTAGCCGAAAACAGGAGTTGGGTTCAATCCTTTTGCCAGACTCATTTTCCAGACTGGGTTTTAGCCTCTGGTGGCGGAACTTACATGTTGTGGATTGACTACCGAGCGATGAACATCAGCGAAGAGCAGCTACGCCATTGGTTTGTTTCGCTCGCAGGTGTTGAGATGAGTTGGGGATCAGATTTTGGCGATGAAGGACTTGGTTTTTTCCGTGTGAACATTGCCACGCCGAGAACCATTCTTAAAGAAGCATTTGAACGGATTTATCAGAGCATACCCTACACTAAAGGAGTTTCCCTCCATGAATAATAACAATACTCCAAGAACACCAACTCTGGTGGAATCAATGTTACCGATACTGGCGATGGTCTTATTGCTGGGGGTTGGTTATGCGGCTTTCGATCTACCACCTGAGCCATTAATGGTCCTTTCGACCGTCATTGCGGCACTATTGGTTAAGCGTTTGGGGTACGGCTACAACGCAGTCCTTGAATCAATTTCGCAGAAAATCGCCAAAACGATGCCCGCTCTCTTAATTTTGATCAGCGTGGGCCTACTGATTGGGACATGGATGATAGGCGGTACTATTCCGCTGATGATTTATTACGGCCTTAATCTGATAAACCCTTCAATGATCTATGTGACAGCCCTGCTTGTCACTGCAGTCGTCTCTGTGTGCACAGGAACATCCTGGGGCTCAGCGGGCACAGTCGGTGTAGCGTTTATGGGCGTGGCCATCGGAATGGAGGCTAATCTGGCAGCAACTGCTGGGGCTATTGTGGCGGGAGCTTACTTCGGGGACAAACTGTCTCCCCTTTCTGGTGACACTAACCTGGCAGCGATGGCCGCCCAGATAGATCTCTATGAACATATCGCTCATTTACTTTACACAACCCTTCCTTCCTTGATCCTTTCTGCTGTTGTCATGACTCTCTATGGTATGAATGGCGATCTCGGCGGCTCAACCGTTCCCGATAAAGTTCAGTTAATTACAGAGGGATTAAAGGGTATTTACCATTTTAATTTGTTGTTACTGTTACCCATTGCTATTGTCCTGTACGGCTCGATTACCAAGAAACCAACCATTCCAATTATGTTAGTTTCGGCACTGGTTGCCATGATCAACGCCAGCGTCATTCAGGGTTTCACTCTGCACGATATTGTAAAAAGCGCCGTAGACGGATTTAACGTTTCAATGCTTGCCGATAAAGATGTTAATCCCCTACTGGGTAATTTGCTTAACCGTGGTGGCATGAACTCGATGATGAGTACGCTGCTGATTTGTTTCTGCGCCCTTTCATTTGCGGGAACATTGGCTCTGAGCGGTGCTTTAGAAGTCATTGTCCACAACCTACTTAAACTAGTTCATTCCACAGGAACCATGATTCTTGCGACTATTGCCTGTGGTTTAACAATGATTAGCGTGACCTGTAATGGTCAGATCTCAATCCTGATTCCGATTGAAATGCTACGAAGCGCTTATATTGAGCGTGGGCTACACCCAAAAAATCTGGCAAGGACAGTAGAAGACTCTGCCACCATATTCGAGCCGATTCTGCCCTGGACTGCGGCGGGAGCCTACATGGCAGGTACGCTTGGTGTTGCAACATTAAGCTATCTTCCGTGGGCGATTCTCTGCTGGAGTGGCATTTTCTTTGCGACGTTATGGGGTTTCACTGGTTTTGGCATTGCTCGCTTATCCAAAGAAAAGCAGCAACAGCTCATGATGGAAGCAGCAAATGAAAGCAAGTAGTACCAGCCTGATTAAGATATTTGCCAATAATTAACTACGTCTACACGCCGCAGCCCGATTGCGGCGTGTTGTCTTTTACTCTCGCTTCAGCCGTTTGGAATTACACAGCCACAGGGTGATCACCAGCAGCAGGATCGCTGCAGAATAGATCAGCACATCCATCGGCGCTTTATGATCGACGATGATCAACCGCACAATCGCGGTGATCCCGATATAGACAAAGTAGCGCAACGGAAAGTGAAACCCTGACTGAAAGTACTTCACAATCAACGCGATAAATTCAAAGTAGAGGAAGTAAACCACCAGCCCTTCCACCAACTCATACTTGCTGGTTTGTTCCGGGGCGAACAGCACGTCCGCCAGATGCAGCGTTTCTTTCCCGAGGAATACAACCAGGATCAGGCCCAGACTCAGCAGTCCCAGATTCAACACGGTCTGTAAAATAGTGGAGATAAACTCCACGCGCGGACGAGATAGCGACGTCATAGCAGCACCTCTTACTCAGTGGCGAGGTTCCTGTATAACGCAAAAATGTGACAGAGATCTACATTTTTTGTTTATATTTTGTGCAAGAAAGGTCAACGGAGAATGATGAATGCCACGATACATTTCACAGGATGAATTATGCAGCTAAGACAATCCGCTGTCCGCAACGTTACCTGCGGTGAGAACGTGGTGATTTATGAACCTGCCAATCTCTACGATTGCACATTGGGAGACAACGTTTTTGTCGGACCATTTGTTGAAATCCAGGGCAGCACGCAGATTGGCGCAGACAGCAAAATTCAGTCGCACACCTTCATCTGCGAATATGTCACCATCGGTTCCCGCTGTTTTATCGGGCATGGCGTGATGTTCGCCAACGATATGTTCCGCGAAGGAAAACCCAACGCCGACCGCAACAGCTGGGGACGCATTACGATTGGCGACGATGTTTCGATCGGCAGCGGGGCGACCATTCTGGCGGTCACTGTCTGCGATGGCGCGGTCATCGGCGCAGGAAGCGTAGTGACCAAATCGATCACCGAGAAAGGCGTGTACGCGGGAAACCCGGCAAAATTATTGCGTCGCCTGTAACTTCCCTGATGACGGCTTAAATACCTTATCCGGCCTGCAATACAGGCACTTTGTAGGCCGGATAAGCGTAGCGCCATCCGGCTGGCAAACGGCTCGATTACCGAAAATTCACGCTGCGATCGCTGGTCATATCGTACAGACCAAACTTACGCCCAAGCTGCTGACCGCCATCACGTGTTAACGGCGTCCAGCCAATCGCCGCACGGCTGCGGGTCGGACCAGACGAGAACAGATCCAGCGGCACGGAAACGTACACCCCTTTAGTAAAATCACCCTCGCCATACTCATCCGGCGAGGCGTTAGTGATAGTCGCATAACCACCCACCACGACACCGCTGTCGAAGCGTTTGGCGATCTCCAACGTTCCGCCCTTATCCCCGGCCAGATACTGACCCACGCTGGCTTTCACCAGCACATCCTGGGCGAAAGAAGGATTCCAGTACGCGGTCAAATGCCCGGTCTTCACGCTGTAGTCGGTGAATTTCATCATGTCCTGCGCGCTACGCCAGTCACGCTGTTTCACGTAGTTGGCATCAACACCAAACGCCCAGTTGCTGTCCAGCGGACGATACAGCACTTCTGCCCCCGCGCCGCCGTACATGGTCTCCAGATAGCCGCCGTACACCTGTCCGTAAAAGCCGTTGCCGAGTGACTGGAAGTAGTTGGCCTGCAGGTTATTCACGTAAACATCGTTTTGCACGTAATCACGTACATGGGTACGCACACGCGGCAAATGCGAATCCTGCGGCGGGTTGGTGTAGTTAAACTTGTCATAGTTATTGGCGAGATTGGCGAACAAACTCCCGGTGGTCAGCAGATGATTGGTCACCCACCAATCCGCCGTACCCATCACGCCCAACTGATACATATAGAAGTTTTCCGGGCCGCCCACCGACTGGTTAAGCACCGGATCGATGTGGAAATCGAAGCGCGACTTATCGATATACCAGCCCTGCTCGGTCGTTTTCGGCACCACCGGCTCCACGCGTTTTTGCGCCAGCTGAGTCTCATGGCCCAACGGCTCGCCTTCCAGATGGCGCTTGAGGCTGGAAACCTCTGTTTCGGTCGTCACCTGCGGCAAGTTAAGGCGATTTTCCGTAATACGGATCGTGCGGATCCCGTCAGGAAGATCGTTCATCACGATCCGGTTGGCACGCTCGATCCCCTCGCGCGAATCACGGTATTTCACCTGTTCGCCTGTTACATACAGCGTATCGCCCTGCACCTGGATTTTAGGATCAGCCAGCCCGGCATTGTATTTCAGCAGCGTTAGCTGATTCGCCACCACCGAATGTTGCAGGATGGCATCCTGCGGCTGCGGCTGATATTTCGGGCGGGCGTTGTCGTTATAGTTTGGTCGCAAGTCGTTGAAGTTAGTCCGCAGCGTGACCCCAAACATAAAGGTGTTGCCGCGCTCATAGCTGAGGTTAACGTCGGCCCAATCGGTGACGCGATAAATAGCGCCGACGTTAAACTTGCTCTTCTGATCCAGCTTGCCCGCAAAATCCTGCTGGTAATTATTACCCTCATACTCCAGTTTCAGACGCAGCGGCTGCCAGGGTGTCTGATATTCCACGCCGCCAAACAGCGACGCCGGGCCGTGGAACATCTGGCTGCCGTCAATGGAACCCGCCTGCTTGTAACTGTTATCGCGATGACAGAATTTATCGCTGTATGAGCAAAACGGATTGCTGACGTTGCCGCTGGTCCCGAGGTATCCCCAGCCAAGACCGAGTGAGAAATCAAACGGTCCCCAGGCTTTGTTCGCCACAATATACTCCGCATCGAACAGGCCCGTTCCGCCAATATCTCGCGCGCCAACTGCCACCTGCGGCATCCAGTAGCTCTCTTCCCACAGACGTAGTTTGAGATCAAAAGCTTTATCCTTGTAAGTCTGATCGCCAGAAAACGACTCCACGCTACTGTATTGTTTGGTACGCACATCGGTATAGCGCAGCGTGGTTTCCAGCCACGGGAAGAGCTGCACCGACGCAGAGTAATAGCGGTACTGATCGTTATCGCGGTAGTTAAGGCTCATTTCGCCCTCACGCGCCATGCGTGCGGTTGGGGTTTGCAGCAGCCCCACGCCGCCAAAATCGGACTGGGAAGGACCAATCGGCGCAGGATACGTTTCACCGTGACAGGCCGCACTGATACCCAGCGCCAACAGGCTGAGCAGATAAGTTTTTCTCATTATTCGGGTATCCGCTGGGTCAGGGTGCGAAGAATGTCGGCATTGATTTCATCCGGGGTGCTGCTCCAGACAGAGTCCGACAACCCGACAAAAATGATGCTGCCGGGCATCGGCTCAATGTGACGTTTGTTCCAGTAGGCGATCGGTACTTTTTGTGTGCGTCCGTTGGGATAGACAACCCAGGCGTAGCTACGATCCGCACCGCTGAGCCGATGCTGCCCATCGAGATAGCTGGCAACATCACGTCCGGGTATAAAAGGCTGTTTACCCGGGTGGCTTAGCAGGCCAAACAGCGTGATATACGTGAGCTGCGGTCCGACCCACAGTGTGTAATTGCCCTGCAACGGCGGGTTGCCTAGCTCACTGGTACGTACTACATCCGGGTCGAGATTAATCGTCTGTCTACCGGTCACCTTCAGCGCCTGAATTTGCTGGCGTAATGCGTTGATAGCGCCAGCATCATCACCGCTTGCTTCAGCGCTCAACGCCGCCAGACGAGCCAGTAATGCCTGCTGCTGACGTTGTGCCTCAGTTGTTGCCCGCTCTTCGCTGATAACCGCACCTGGCCACCAGCTATTGCTCAACCGCGGCTGTCCAACCAGGTCGAGCAGATGTTCAGCCCCGGTCAGCGTTTTTGCTTCTGTGCTACCTGTCGTAATCACTTTTACGCTGCCCGCAGCAAAAACAGATGCCGCGCACAGGCTGAATGTCAGCGCAGTAATCATTTGTTTCATCATGGTTTTGCCGCCTTAATCAGCGTGGTTTTCACCGGGAAGAAACCTGCGCCAAGATACTGTTCCGACTGGCGAATCATGCCGTCACTGTCTACCCAGTAGCGGTTATGCCAGAGCGTTTGATCGGTGGTGATCTCTTCATCAAGGATCCGTACCGGCGTGTTATCGCTGCCGACTTTGATGGTGTCGGCGCCATCCCATGTGAAAACCGAGCGCGCGGTGGCATAGCGTACCTGCTGATGTTCAGTCCAGCCCATCGTGCGGGTCCACGTTGCGCCGTCGACTATCTGATTTGGCTTGATGAGCGGGTCTGTCGCCAGATTATTCACCTCGATTAGGTTGTCCCCGCCAAGGTGCGTTTTCACAATGCGCCCATGCTGCGTGACGAGAATAGCCCGATCCTGAGTCACCCATTTCTGCTGTCCGTTTTCTGCAAACGCGAGTACCACAAACAGTTGGGGACCGCCGTTGAGCTGCATGTACTGGCTGGCGTAAGGCATGTTTTGAATTTCATCGTCTGTCATCTGTACGCCGGGAGTACCAAACACGCTATCCCACAGCGAATGACCCAGCCCTTCGGTAGTGGCTGAGCACGCCTGCAGTAGCAGGCAAACCATTATGATCGCTGGTCGCTTCACGACGTTTCTCCGCATTATTGCCGGGTGGCGCGACGCTTACCCGGCCTACAAATCCCACAGACTTTTGGCAATTCCAAAATAACCACACCGAAGTGTGGTTAGAATTAAACGTACCGGTATTACTGGGTACTGGTGGTTGTGGTGGTTGTGGTTCCGGTATTAGAACCATCGCCGCCGCCGGTCGCCGCCAGGGCAACCCCCACCGCAGAACTTACGGTGCTCACGCTGGTTGCGGAGGAACTTCCTGCCGAAACCGACGCGGCAGCCGACCCTGCAGCCTCACCCACCTGAACGGGGGCGGCATAGACAGAGGTCGCCGCAAGCGCAGATATAGCCCAAAGGCCATACAGAACTTTTTTCATCACAAATTCCCTTCATTGTATGAATGGAGATTTACCCAAAAGAATTTCGGGCGAGATCGAGTATACACAAGCGAAGTATGCAAATTAGGTCGAGAGGGAATTTAGGACAATTAGATAACGAGAGAAAAAATGATTAACAGCAAATAATAAAAAACAAATTAATTCAAATAGTTAAAATATAATAGTAAAAACATAATATCCGGTAAATCTGAAAATATCAGAAACAGGATAACGTTGAATAAATTATTTTAGGATTAAGCTCAATTAAAGAGTGAAGTAAAAACGTAGATATCCTGGAGTAATCTTATAAAAAAGCCGATATTAATATCGGCTTTTTTATTTCATTAATGCCGGATGGCGGCGAAACGCCTTATCCGGCCTACAGGATATGTGCCTGTAGGCCGGATAAGCGCAGCGCCATCAGGCGCGCCAGGCTTTGTAACGGTTAATCAACCCATTAGTAGAAACATCATGGGAAGAAACAGTTTTATCATCGTTCAGCTCTGGCAGAATGCGGTTCGCCAGCTGTTTGCCCAGCTCAACGCCCCACTGGTCAAAGGTGAAGATGTTCAGGATCGCGCCCTGAGTGAAGATTTTGTGTTCGTACAGCGCAATCAGCGCACCCAGGCTGAACGGCGTGATTTCGCGCAGCAGGATGGAGTTCGTTGGACGGTTACCTTCGAACACTTTGAACGGCACAACGTGCTCAAGCGTAGCCGGATCTTTACCCTGGTCGCGATATTCCTGCTCAACCACTTCGCGAGATTTACCAAAAGCCAGCGCTTCGGTTTGCGCGAAGAAGTTAGACAGCAGTTTCGGATGGTGATCCGACAGCGGGTTGTGGGTGATTGCCGGCGCGATGAAATCGCACGGCACCATTTTGGTACCCTGGTGGATCAGCTGGTAGAACGCATGCTGGCCGTTAGTACCCGGCTCACCCCAGATGATTGGGCCAGTCTGGTAATCCACCGCATTGCCGTTACGGTCAACGTATTTACCGTTGGATTCCATGTTGCCCTGCTGGAAGTAGGCCGCGAAACGGTGCATATACTGGTCATACGGCAGAATCGCTTCGGTTTCGGCACCGAAGAAGTTGTTGTACCAGATACCGATCAGCGCCAGCAGCACCGGCAGGTTTTTCTCAGCCGGGGTGGTGGAGAAGTGTTTGTCCATCGCATGCGCGCCGGAGAGCAGCTCAACAAAGTTGTCGAAGCCTACGGACAGGATGATGGACAGACCGATTGCAGACCACAGGGAGTAACGACCGCCAACCCAGTCCCAGAACTCGAACATATTGGCTGTATCAATACCAAACTCGCCAACCGCTTTACCGTTAGTGGAAAGCGCTGCGAAGTGTTTGGCTACGTGCTTGTTGTCGCCAGCGGTCGCCAGGAACCAGTCGCGCGCGCTGTGGGCGTTGGTCATGGTTTCCTGGGTGGTGAAGGTTTTGGAAGCGACCAGGAACAGCGTGGTTTCCGGATTCACTTTCTTCAGCACTTCGGCAATGTGCGTCCCATCGACGTTCGACACAAAGTGCATGTTCAGGTGATTTTTATACGGACGCAGCGCTTCGGTCACCATGAACGGGCCAAGGTCAGAACCGCCGATACCGATGTTTACTACATCAGTGATGGCTTTGCCGGTATAGCCTTTCCAGCTTCCGGAGATGATCGCTTCAGAGAAAGATTTCATCTTCTCCAGTACCGCATTCACTTCCGGCATCACATCTTTGCCGTCAACGATGATCGGCGTATTGCTACGGTTACGCAGCGCCACGTGCAGCACGGCACGGTCTTCAGTACGGTTGATTTTCTCACCGGAGAACATGGACTTGATGGCACCCGCCAAATCGGTTTCTTTCGCCAGATCCTGCAGTTTAGCCAGCGTCTCTTCAGTGATGCGGTTTTTGGAGAAATCCACCAGCATCAGATCGTCAAACGTCGCGGAAAACTTAGTGAAACGATCGCTATCTTTCGCGAAAAGATCCGCGATAGTAACGTCTTTCATTTCTTCAAAGTGTTTTTGTAGTGCCTGCCAGGCTGAGGTCTGCGTTGGATTGATGTTTTTCATTAGCAATACTCTTCTGATTTTGAGAATTGTGACTGAGATCGATTGTAACGCCAGTCACAGAAAAGTGTGATTGTTTTAATGCCATTGCCAGGGCATCCGCCAAACGTGGCTAAAAAGTATAGCGGTTATCAGCGTTGTTATTAGTACCGTTACTCAACGCAGTTGCAGCATGAAAAATCCGCATAATCCCAGCGTTGACAGTGCAAGCTACAAATTTTATTTATAAATACGGTATTTGCATTTGCGCCTGCACCGGTTTTCGTTCTGCCTTATGTGCCATGGTCGCTCTATTCATTCCCTGACACGAGGTAGTTATGACTGATGTAGTTGTCTCCAAGTTTGGTGGTACCAGCGTGGCGGATTTTGATGCCATGAATCGCAGCGCTGATGTAGTGCTTTCTGATGCTAACGTCCGTGTGGTGGTACTTTCCGCTTCTGCGGGAATCACCAACCTGCTGGTCGCACTGGCTGAAGGGCTGGAGCCAACCGCGCGCTTCGAAAAACTCGATGCCATTCGTCAAATTCAGTTCAATATTCTGGAACGCCTGCGTTATCCAAACGTGATCCGTGAAGAGATCGAACGTCTGCTGGAAAACATCACCACACTGGCAGAAGCGGCGTCACTGGCGACCTCAACCGCGCTGACCGACGAACTGGTCAGCCACGGTGAACTGATGTCTACTCTGCTGTTCGTCGAGATCCTGCGTGAACGCAACGTGCAAGCGCAGTGGTTTGACGTGCGTAAAGTGATGCGCACCAACGATCGTTTTGGTCGTGCAGAACCCGACGTCACGGCGCTGGCTGAACTGGCAACGCTCCAGTTGGCCCCGCGTCTGAGCGAAGGTCTGGTGATTACTCAGGGCTTTATCGGCAGTGAAGGCAAGGGCCGCACCACCACGCTGGGACGCGGCGGCAGCGATTATACCGCCGCCTTACTGGCAGAAGCCCTACACGCAACGCGCGTTGATATCTGGACCGACGTTCCCGGCATCTACACGACCGATCCGCGCGTGGTTCCGGCTGCGCAGCGTATTGATGAAATCGCCTTTGAAGAAGCCGCGGAAATGGCGACCTTTGGCGCGAAAGTACTGCATCCGGCAACCCTGTTGCCAGCCGTACGTAGCGATATTCCGGTGTTTGTGGGCTCCAGTAAGGATCCAAAAGCAGGCGGTACGCTGGTCTGCAATAAAACCGCGAATCCACCGCTGTTCCGGGCGCTGGCATTACGCCGTAAGCAGACGCTGCTGACGCTGCATAGCCTGAATATGCTGCACTCTCGCGGCTTTTTGGCGGAAGTGTTCGGCATCCTGGCACGCCACAATATCTCGGTCGATTTAATCACCACATCCGAAGTCAGCGTCGCGCTGACTCTGGATACCACCGGTTCAACGTCCACCGGCGATACACTGTTAACACAGTCTCTGCTGATGGAACTGTCTGCCCTGTGTCGGGTTGAAGTGGAAGAAGGCCTGGCGCTGGTGGCGTTGATTGGCAACGACCTGTCCAAAGCCTGCGGCGTGGGTAAAGAGGTGTTCGGCGTACTGGAGCCGTTCAATATTCGGATGATTTGCTATGGCGCGTCCAGCCATAACCTGTGCTTCCTGGTACCCGGTGCTGAAGCCGAGCAGGTGGTACAGAAGCTACACCATAATTTGTTTGAATAAGTAGACGTCAACGCCCGATGGTTCTTAGGCCATCGGGCATTTTCACCGCATCACCGTGCCATATAGCAGCCTGTCCAATTCCCTCACATCCCCTTCCCGGCTGTCTGGTAAGGTTGGCGGGATTTCTCCTCTCTCCAGTTCGGCGCGGATAAACGCATGTAACAATGGACGACGCGGACCATACTCAGCCTCACCTGACCGCTGTTTGCGCGCCAGCAATTCGTCGATTTCCTGACGCAATGGCGCATCCAGTTCACTTCCCGCCAGCAGGTCGGCAAAACGCATCGGCGGTACGCCCTTGCCCGCTTCCACCCAACGTACCGCCAACAGGGGTCGCAGAACGTAGAAGTACTTCTTCAATCGCACGTCGTCACCTTGCAGATAGCCACGGAAGTTTTTCCGCGCCATCGAGTAGTAGTGCCAGCGGGCACGTAGCGGAGAAAACCATTTGGGCACCAACGCTTTCAGCGCCGAAACGGTCACTTCATCCTGCTGATAGACAACTGGCGAATCCAGCCACTCGATAAGCGTCGGGTTTGCGCCTTTGAGTAACCCCAGCGCCTTGCGCCATTCCCAGCCGCACACGTCCAGCTCATCATCTATCGGCAGCTCGATAACATCGCGAGGCGCTTCGACCCGCAGATACCATTCAGGGGGATGAACATAGAGAAATCGCACGTCGTAGTCGCTGTCCGGCGAGGCAAATCCCCAGCCACGGCTGCCGGATTCACAGGCATACAGCACCCTGACGCCATAGCGCTGCTCAACCTCTTTTAGCTGGCGCAATACCCTTTCACGCATTGCGCCGTCCACTGTGTTGTAGCTCATTATTCTTATCCTTTTATGTTCACAAGACCGTGCAGCACCTGATCCAGGCCCCCGAACACCGAGATTTTATCGATACGCTCAGCAACTCTTTCGAGGGTTTCCAGTTCTTTTAAGCGCAGCGCTACCGGGTTGTTTTCCATCACTTTTGCCGTATTTAACAGCGATCGCGTGGCGGCAGTCTCTTCACGACGTCGGATCACGTTGGCCTGGGCGGATTTTTCCGCTTCAACCAGTTGCGATAAAATAGCCTTCATATCGCCGGGCAGGACAATATCCTTCACCCCCAGTGAAGCCACCTCAATACCAAACGGCGTCATACGGGCTTTCACCTGCGCGCTCACCACTTCATCGATCACCTGCTTATCTTCCAGCAATTCGTCCAGCGTGCGCGTTCCCACCGCTTCACGCAGCGCAAACTGCAATTCACGGTAAAGGTGATCCAGCGGTTTAGTCAGTTGACCAAATGCCAGCAACACATCGCTATAACGCCAGTTCGCCGCCAGGTTTAAACGCAGGTTGGCCTTATCTTTGGTCAGTATCTCCTGGCCGCCAACCTCCAGCACCTGCAAACGGGTATCCACCACTTCCGCTTCAATCAGATGGTTTACCTTCCAATATGCGGTTAACCCCGGCAGCAACAGCGCCTGAGTTTCACCATCAATTTTCAGTACACCGACGTGCCACGCCGGGACCTGCACCGTTAAGATAGCTTCACGACCTTTCACCGCACCGCTGCGACGTGGCTGTAATACTGCGTTCATCACGTCAACAGGAACCAAAACCTGACGTGTATCCATCCGTACCAGCTTCAGCGCTTCATCGGCCTGCCAGTACAGACGGCGCGTTGCCGGTGGCAAAATTTCCTGCAAGACGCCGTTCACATACAGCGCACCTGCTTCAGTATCGGTTAAATCAGCCACCACACAGTACTGCTCCACCCATGCAGGCTGGAAGCGACGTAAATACTCCGCGAGCGCTTCCGGAATTTCGCTGCCATCGGTATTGATTACCAGAACGTCCGGAGTGTTAAACCATGGCAAACGGTGCTCACCTGCATCCAGTACCTGATAGTAATCACCCTGTCGGGATAACAGGCCAAGCTGGCCTTTACGAATAGTGATTTTTTTCATCATTTTTTATTCCTTATTGTGAGTCAGGTGCGGGTGCAGGGGCGAAGCGACAGGGGAATTCCTTTTTGCCTGTCACACGGCATCATTACCGGCAGCCTGTTCTGGAGCGTGCTAACTGCGCATCACTCCGCTTTATTTCTATGATTAACAACCAGTTTTCATTCGGGGATGAAATTGGGAATCGAACCCACTGTGTGTCATCGGCTGACGGAACACTCCCGGAAAACAGCCTGTGCCGTTCCTGACGTGCCGGCGGGGTTTAACCCCCTGCGCTTTCAGCGTGATTGACGAAAGTGTTATTGCCAGAAGCGTGCCAGGAATTAAAACAGGCATATTTAATTTTTAATTAATTGATTTTTATTATTTTAATTATTAACACCAATAATGGCGGTTGTCTCGACGGGTTAATTTTTTTATCTTTTATTCTCTTATTTATCTTTTTGGATAAACCATGAAAAAGCGACGGGTAGTGATTGGCGTACTGGGTACGGTGCTCGATAAGCGCGGCAAGCGGGCCAATCGGTTTAAGAAGTGGCGACCCACGGTTGGGCTATGCCAACAACCCGATTTCCCTGTCTACAGGCTGGAACTCCTCCACCAACCACGCGATGAGAGCATGGCGCAAAGGTTGATTGAAGACGTCGCGCTGCTTTCGCCGCACACCCAGGTTCGCCCGCATGCCGTCACCATTAACGATCCGTGGGACTTTGAAGAGGTCTACGCCGCGTTTCTCGACTTTGCCACGCATTATGAATTTGATACGGAAAACGAAGAGTATCTGGTGCACATCACCACCGGCACTCACGTGGCACAAATCTGCTGGTTTTTGCTGACAGAAGCGCGCTACCTGCCCGCCAGCCTGCTGCAAACCGGCCCCGCGCCACGCGGTTCATCAGATGAGGCCATCGCCGCTGGCGTCTGCTCGGTTATCGATCTCGATTTAAGCCGCTACGCCACGCTCACCAGTCGTTTTCAGCGCGAACAGCAGCAGTCGGTCTCTTTTCTGAAAGCCGGGATTGATACGCACAACGCCACCTTCAATAAACTGATCGATCGCATTGAGCGGGTCGCTCTGCGTTCGACCGACCCGATCCTGCTCACCGGCCCTACCGGCGCGGGTAAATCCTTCCTGGCGAAACGTATTTTTCAGCTACGCCAGTCGCGGCATCTGGTGGCGGGAAAACTGGTGGCGGTTAACTGCGCGACCTTGCGCGGCGATAATGCAATGTCCACGCTGTTCGGTCATGTGAAAGGGGCGTTTACCGGTGCGCTCACGGCGCGTAGCGGATTACTGCGAGAGGCCGATGGCGGCGTGCTGTTTCTCGATGAGATAGCCGAATTAGGGCTGGACGAGCAGGCCATGCTACTCAAAGCAATTGAAGAAAAAACCTTTTTCCCGTTTGGGTCAGACAAAGAAGTACGCAGCGATTTTCAGCTGATTGCCGGCACCCATCGCGACATGCGGCAATGGGTCGCTGAAGGCCGTTTTCGCGAGGATCTCTACGCGCGTATCAACATGTGGTGCTTCGCCCTGCCCGGTCTGGCGCAGCGGCGGGAAGATATCGCGCCGAACGTCGAGTATGAGCTGCAACGTTTCTCCAACAGCAAACAGACGCAAATCCGTTTCGATAAAGAAGCCCGCGCTTCCTATCTGGCATTTGCCTGCTCCCCACAGGCGCAATGGCGCGGCAACTTTCGCGAACTCAGTTCATCCATCGCGCGCATGGCGACGCTTGCCGAACAAGGTCGCATCACCTTATCCCTTGTCGAAGAAGAGATTGCGCTGCTAAAGGAGAGTTGGCAGATAGCAACTCCGCAGCCTGAACTGAATATGGACATTGACCTGTTCGATCGCCGCCAGTTAGAAACGGTACTGGAAGTGTGCCGCCGCTGCGCGTCGCTGTCGGAAGCCGGACGCGAACTGTTTGCCGTCTCACGGCAGAAAAAAGCCAATCCTAACGATGCAGACCGCCTGCGCAAATATCTCGCTCGTTTCGGGCTAAGCTGGGAAAGCGCTCGCAGCGATCAGATACAATGAAACAATATCTAGATCTAATATTACCCAATCTGAACTGTTACTGGTTTTCCTAACTTCACCAGCATCATGACCAGCGCATCAAGGGTAAATTTGTTGGTTTTCTGATTAACAACATCTGAAACACGGGGCCGGGAAATATTCAGTTTCACAGCAGCTTCCGCTTGTTTCAGATGGTTTTCATGAATCCATCCGGAAATTTCTTGCATCAACTGCTGCTTCAGGAGAATGAGTTGTTCTACCTCACATTCAGCATCATGCTTTAGGCTCTTCGCTTCCGCTTCTGCAAATCCCAGTTCGGCAAAAATATTGACATCCGGAGAGGTTACATGGCGAACCTTATTATCAACGGTATTGTTCATTTCTGATTCCTGTCTTCTTACAAAGCCGTTCGATATCTAACTTTAGCAATGTGGTTATCGTGCTCAGAAGTACGTTTTGTCTTTTTATTGAAGCAATGCAATACATAGACCGCGTTAGCATAGCGAGCAATGTAGATGATTCGGTATGCGCCAGATTCATACCTGAGCCTTACCTCCTCAACACCGCGACCTATCTCTGGCATCGGCTTCCAGTCAGCAGCTTCTAATCCCGCCTGTAAACGATGTGAAAACCAGCGGTTTTACGTATATCTTCAGGAAAGCTTCGTAAATCATCAAATGAACTGCCAATCCAGACAATGGGCTTTAAGGCTCGCCTTATTGAAAGCATAACACATCCTTGTATAAAATTTTATACAAACAATAAAATGTGTAACCCACACGTTTTCCTGTCATTACGCTAAATCAGAATAGAAATTCCGTCACTTCAACAAGCTATATTTTGCGAGGCTCTTTCAGGATTAGTTTTATTCTGCACGAATTACCGTACACTGAGGATATCGGCTAACAGAGGGCACCCGTATGGCACTCCCCCGCATTACCCAAAAAGAGATGACCGAGCGCGAACAGCGTGAACTGAAAACGCTGCTTGACCGCGCGCGCATTGCACATGGTCGCCTGCTGACCAACGCTGAAACAAACAGCATCAAGAAAGAGTACATCGATAAACTGATGGCCTTGCGCGAAGCAGAAGCTAAAAAAGCCCGCCAATTGAAGAAAAAGCAGGCTTATAAACCGGATTCAGAGGCGTCATTTTCCTGGTCGGCGAATACACCAACGCGCGGCAGACGTTAACGTCCTTTCTTCTTACGCCCCGGTGAGATAAAACGCTTGCCGTTTGCCGCCGGGCGCGATTTCTCTTTCTCCGCCGATTTTTCAATTTTCACTACCGGGCGCTTAATGCCTGCGGTTTTTGGCTTCGCTTTCGCCTTCGGTTTGGCCTCTGAGGACGAGTTCTCAATCAACTTGAACAGATCGATCAGTTCGTCATCCGTCAGGTCGCGCCATTCACCAAGCGGCAGGCCGGACAAGCCAACGTTCATGATACGCGTACGCTCAAGTTTGGTAACTTCATAGCCAAAGTGTTCGCACATACGACGGATCTGACGGTTCAGCCCCTGAATCAGCGTGATGCGAAACACAAACGGCGCTTCTTTCTTCACCTTACATTTCTTGGTGACGGTACCGAGGATTGGCACACCAGCCCCCATACCACGGATAAAGTCATCAGTGACCGGCTTATCTACCGTCACCAGATACTCTTTTTCGTGATCGTTACCGGCACGCAGGATTTTATTCACCAGGTCGCCGTGGTTGGTCAGAAAGATTAGCCCCTGGGAATCTTTATCCAGACGGCCAATGGGGAACACGCGCTTGCTGTGATTCACGAAATCAACAATGTTGTCGCGTTCGCTGTCTTCGGTGGTGCTGACAATTCCTACCGGCTTGTTCAGCGCGATAAAAACCAGATCTTCCGCTTCACGCGGCTCAATCAACCGACCATTCACTTTTACGACGTCGCCAGGCATCACCTGATCGCCGATGGTGGCGCGTTTACCATTCAGGAAGACATTCCCTTGTTCGATAAAGCGATCCGCCTCGCGACGCGAGCAGATTCCGCTTTCACTGATGTATTTATTTAATCGGATGGATGAGTCGGGCAGCATAATTTCTCCTGTATACACTTCATCCTTCAAGCCGTCTCTGCGTTGGCTGCCCTCACTTACCCTGGTCACATAGTTATCTATGCTCCCAGGAATTCGTTCCCTTGCCGCCTTGATACAACTTGAATACTTTTGTGTATTAAAAGCGAAATATACCCTACCTTGCGGACGATAAAAAATAATCGTGTTCGACTGCCCACGCGCTATTTGTGATCCGTCACACCTTTTGACACAAAAGTGTCAGCGATCCATCCCTGCAATTTTGTTGGGTGAAAACAAGCAGAATCAATACATTAGAGAGACAAGCACATATGTGCCGACAGCACGCCATCACCACATCAAATGTGCAACACAATCGGTCATTACAGGGCACTGAAATAAGTGAAAATAGCTTTGAGATGGAGAACAGTTGGGGTTATATCAGATCAAGAAGACAATTTCGTGATTTGCACAAATGTGCAGGAGTCCAAAAATGGCGACGGAAAACAGCGATGATATCCGCCTAATCGTAAAGATAGCGCAGCTGTATTACGAACAGGATATGACACAAGCGCAAATCGCCCGCGAGCTGGGTATTTACCGCACCACGATCAGCCGTTTGCTAAAACGTGGACGCGAGCAGGGTATCGTCACCATCGCCATTAATTACGACTACAACGAAAATCTGTGGCTGGAACAGCAGCTAAAACAGAAATTTGGCCTGAAAGAAGCGGTGGTGGTCTCCTGCGACAGTGAACAGGAAGACGAACAACTCACCATGATGGGTGTGCACGGTGCACAGTTGCTGGAACGCTTACTGGAACCTGGGGACATTATCGGGTTCTCATGGGGCCGCGCGGTGCGGGGACTGGTGGAAGGGTTATCCCCTGCCAGCCAGTCGCGCCAGCTGATCTGCGTGCCGATTATCGGCGGACCGTCCGGCAAGCTTGAAAGCCGTTACCACGTCAATACGTTGACCTACGGCGCTGCGGCAAAGCTTAAAGGGGAATCACACCTGGCAGATTTCCCGGCACTGCTGGAAAACCCGCTGATCCGTAACGGGATCATGCAGTCACGACATTTTAAATCGATTTCCGCTTATTGGGATAATCTGGACATCGCGCTGGTTGGGATTGGATCTCCGGCAATACGTGATGGCGCCAACTGGCACGCTTTTTACGGCAGTGAAGAGAGTGATGACCTGCATGCTCGCCAGGTCGCCGGAGACATTTGCTCGCGCTTTTACGATATCAACGGTGCAACCGTAGAAACCAATATGAGTGAAAAGACGCTCTCCATCGAAACCAATAAATTAAAACAGACGCGTTACTCCATTGGCATTGCAATGGGTGAAGAAAAATACAGTGGGATATTAGGCGCATTACGTGGGAATTATATTAACTGTTTAGTCACCAACAGCCATACCGCTGAATTATTGTTGAAGTAAATAAATTCTAATTGGTCCTGCCATAATTAATTTTATGTGGGATCCCCTTATCTGAAATCGGGAGTTAATTATGCAAACGTGGTTAAACTTGCAGGGCAAAGTCATTATTGTTACCGGTGGTGCATCCGGAATTGGGCTGGCGATTGTTGAAGAGTTATTAGCGCAGGGCGCTAATGTGCAAATGGCGGATATTCACGGTGGTGACGGTAAATATGAAGGCCACAATGGATATCATTTCTGGCCGACAGATATTTCCAGCGCCAAAGAAGTTAATCATACCGTTACCGAAATTATCCACCGCTATGGGCGTATCGATGGTTTGGTGAATAACGCAGGCGTTAATTTTCCGCGGCTGCTGGTCGATGAAAAAGCACCCGCCGGGCAATATGAACTCAACGAAGCCGCTTTTGAAAAAATGGTGAATATCAACCAAAAAGGTGTGTTCTTAATGTCGCAAGCAGCGGCACGCCAAATGGTAAAACAGCGTAACGGCGTGATTGTGAATGTCTCTTCAGAAAGCGGGCTGGAAGGTTCAGAGGGCCAAAGTTGCTATGCCGCCACCAAAGCCGCATTGAATAGCTTTACCCGTTCCTGGTCGAAAGAGTTGGGCAAACACGGCATTCGTGTGGTGGGCATTGCACCTGGCATTCTGGAAAAAACCGGACTGCGGACCCCCGAATATGAAGAAGCGCTGGCCTGGACTCGCAACATTACCGTCGAACAGCTGCGCGAGGGCTACACCAAGAACGCGATCCCAATTGGTCGCTCAGGGCGCTTAAGCGAAGTCGCTGATTTTGTTTGTTATCTTTTGTCTGAGCGCGCCAGTTACATAACCGGAGTAACCACTAACATTGCGGGCGGAAAAACCCGCGGCTAAGGAGGTTTTATGGTCAATGCAATCTTCTGTGCTCACGGCAAACTGGCCTGCGCCATGCTGGAATCGGTACAGATGGTCTACAGTGATGCCAACGTTGAAGCCGTGGCATTTGTCCCCGGAGAGAACGCCAGCGACATCGTGGAAAAGCTGAAAAAGTTAGTAAGTATTCACACTGGCGATGAATGGCTGATTGCCGTCGATTTGCAGTGTGGCAGTCCCTGGAATGCTGCCGCGACGCTGGCGTTGCACAATCCGGCGATACGGGTCATTAGCGGGTTATCACTGCCGTTGGCGCTGGAGCTGGTAGACAACCAAAGCAGTATGAATGTGGATGAACTGTGCGAACACCTGACGACCATTGCTCAACAAACCTGTGTCGTCTGGAAACATCTGGAAACGGCCGAAGAGGATTTCTGATGAACATTACCCTTGCTCGTATTGATGACCGCCTGATCCACGGTCAGGTCACCACCGTCTGGTCGAAGGTGGCAAATGCCCAACGGATTATTATCTGTAATGACGACGTTTATAACGATGAAGTACGTCGTACATTATTACGTCAGGCCGCCCCGCCGGGAATGAAAGTGAACGTTGTTAATATCGAAAAGGCGGTCGCAGTTTACCATAATCCGCAATACCAGAACGAAACCGTTTTTTATCTATTTACCCGCCCGCAGGATGCATTAGCAATGGTAAAACAAGGGGTAAAAATTACCACATTAAATATTGGCGGCATGGCCTGGCGACCAGGTAAAAAACAATTAACCAAAGCCGTTTCTTTAGATAACGACGATATTCATGCGTTTCGTGAGTTAGATAAACTGGGTGTCACGCTGGATTTACGCGTCGTCGCATCCGATCCATCTATTAATATTCTCGAAAAAATAGAAGAACAATCGTTCGCTGAATAAATAAAAATGCCTGTGTACTTATGCTTTAACAGGCAGGGATGATCACATTCACAAGGTGACATATTATGGAAATAAGTACCCTACAAATTATCGCCATATTTCTATTTTCCTGTATTGCAGGAATGGGCAGCGTGCTGGATGAGTTCCAGACCCACCGTCCGCTAATTGCTTGTACCGTTATCGGCCTGATCCTCGGTGATTTAAAAACCGGGATTATGCTCGGCGGCACGCTGGAGTTAATCGCTCTTGGCTGGATGAACGTCGGCGCAGCCCAGTCTCCCGATTCGGCGCTCGCCAGTATTATCTCCGCCATTCTGGTTATCGTCGGTCAGCAAAGCATTGCTACCGGTATCGCCATCGCCCTGCCGGTGGCGGCGGCAGGCCAGGTACTGACGGTATTCGCCCGTACTATCACCGTGGTGTTCCAGCACGCGGCGGATAAAGCCGCCGAAGACGCCCGCTTTCGTACCATCGACATGCTGCACGTTTCCGCTCTCGGTGTACAGGCGCTGCGCGTTGCCATTCCTGCATTAATCGTCTCGCTGTTTGTCAGCGCCGATATGGTCAGCAATATGCTCAACGCCATTCCGGAATTCGTCACCCGCGGATTGCAGATTGCCGGTGGCTTTATCGTGGTGGTCGGCTACGCCATGGTGCTGCGCATGATGGGGGTGAAATACCTGATGCCCTTCTTCTTCCTCGGGTTTATCGCTGGGGGTTATCTCGATTTGAGCCTGCTGGCTTTCGGCGGGGTTGGCGTGATTATCGCGCTGGTCTACATCCAGTTGAACCCACAGTGGCGTAAAGCCGAACCGCAGGCGCAACCCGCCTCTTCTCAAGCTATCGATCAGCTTGATGACTAATGGAGCCAGCCATGGAACAGAAAAAACTGACCAAATCCGACCTGTTTAGCATGTTCGTTCGCTCCAACCTGCAACAGGCGTCATTCAACTTTGAACGCATTCATGGGCTGGGCTTTTGCTACGACATGATCCCTGCCATCAAGCGCCTGTATCCGCTGAAAGAAGACCAGGTTGCAGCACTCAAACGGCACCTGGTGTTCTTCAATACCACACCTGCCGTTTGCGGCCCGGTGATTGGCGTGACAGCCGCGATGGAAGAAGCTCGCGCCAACGGTGCGGAAATTGACGACGGTGCCATCAACGGTATCAAAGTTGGGCTGATGGGTCCGCTGGCCGGCGTCGGCGATCCGCTGGTATGGGGAACGCTGCGCCCGATTACCGCCGCGCTCGGCGCATCGCTGGCGCTGTCCGGTAACATTCTCGGCCCACTATTGTTCTTCTTTATTTTCAATGCAGTACGTCTGGCAATGAAGTGGTACGGCTTACAGCTTGGCTTTCGTAAAGGGGTCAACATCGTCAGCGACATGGGCGGCAACCTGCTGCAGAAACTGACCGAAGGCGCATCGATTCTCGGCCTGTTTGTGATGGGAGTATTGGTCACCAAATGGACCAGCATCAACGTGCCGCTGGTGGTATCGCAAACGCCTGGCGCAGACGGCGCCACCGTCACCATGACCGTGCAGAACATTCTCGACCAACTCTGCCCCGGCCTGCTGGCGTTGGGTCTGACGCTGCTGATGGTGCGTCTGCTCAACAAGAAAATTAATCCGGTATGGCTAATCTTCGCCCTGTTTGCGCTGGGAATTATCGGTAACGCACTGGGCTTCCTGTCCTGATTTTTCGCTCCGGCAATGCCGGGGCAACTTCAACAAATAGTCCTCGAAAGAGGAAGAGGTGGTAACAATGCAAACAACAACAGCTTTACGTCTTTATGGTAAACGCGATCTGCGCCTGGAAACTTTCGACCTTCCTGAAATGCGGGATGACGAAATTCTGGCCTCAGTCGTAACCGACAGCCTGTGCCTTTCTTCCTGGAAAGAGGCTAACCAGGGCGAGAACCACAAAAAGGTGCCGGACGATGTGGCCACCAACCCGATCATCATCGGTCATGAGTTTTGCGGCGACATTATTGCCGTAGGCAAAAAATGGCAGCATAAGTTTCAGCCCGGCCAGCGCTATGTCATTCAGGCTAACCTGCAACTGCCGGATCGCCCGGACTGTCCCGGCTACTCCTTCCCGTGGGTGGGCGGTGAAGCCACGCACGTCATCATTCCTGATGAAGTCATGGAGCAGGACTGCCTGTTGGCCTACGAAGGTGAAACCTATTTTGAAGGTTCGCTGGTTGAGCCGCTATCCTGCGTGATTGGCGCATTCAACGCCAACTATCACCTGCAGGAAGGCTCTTATAACCATAAGATGGGCATTCGTCCGCAGGGACATACACTGATACTCGGCGGCACCGGTCCGATGGGACTACTGGCGATCGACTATGCACTGCATGGCCCGGTTAACCCGGCGCTGCTGGTGGTAACCGACACCAATAACGACAAGTTGAGCTACGCCCGCAAGCACTATCCATCAGAACCACAAACGTTGATCCATTATCTCCACGCCCAGGATGCGAGTTATGACACCTTGATGGCGCTGAGCGGCGGGCACGGGTTTGATGACATCTTTGTGTTTGTGCCCAACGAACAACTGGTTACGCTGGCCTCTTCCCTGCTGGCTGCCGATGGTTGCATGAACTTCTTTGCTGGTCCGCAGGATAAGCAGTTTAGCGCGCCGATTAACTTCTACGACGTACACTACGCCTTCACCCATTATGTTGGGACGTCTGGCGGCAATACCGACGACATGCGCGCGGCGGTAAAACTGATCGAAGAGAAGAAAGTCCAGGCGGCAAAAGTGGTGACGCACATTCTGGGGTTAAATGCGGCAGGTGAAACAACGCTGGAACTGCCAAAAATCGGCGGCGGGAAAAAACTGGTTTATACCGGCAAAGCCTTACCATTAACCGCGCTCACGCAGATTGATGATCCAGCCTTGCGCGATATCCTGGAGCGTCATCAGGGGGTCTGGTCGCAGGAAGCCGAACAGTACATATTGTCTCACGCCGAGGAAATTTAACATGATTAACCGCGACACCCAGTTGTGCATGTCGCTTGCCGGTCGCCCCGGCAACTTTGGCACTCGCTTTCACAACTATCTGTATGAAAAATTAGGGTTAAATTTTATCTACAAAGCCTTTACCACGCAGGATATTGAGGCCGCAGTGAAAGGCGTTCGCGCGCTGGGTATCCGCGGTTGCGCGGTATCAATGCCGTTTAAAGAGAGCTGCATGCCGTTTCTGGATGCCATCGATCCTTCCGCAAGCGTCATTGATTCCGTCAATACCATCGTCAATGACAACGGTACGCTGACAGGATTTAACACCGACTATATTGCGGTAAAAAGCCTGATTGCCAGCCACCAGCTCGATAGCAGAGCTCGCGTCATGATTCGCGGCAGCGGCGGCATGGGCAAAGCCGTCATCGCCGCGTTTCGCGATGCCTGTTTTCGCAATGTGATTATTGCCGCACGTAATCGCGAGAGCGGCCCGACGCTGGCAAAACAGTACGGTTTCCAGTGGCAGCCGCAGCCGGATGGAATTGCCTGCGATATTCTGGTCAACGTGACGCCCGTCGGCATGGCGGGTGGTAAAGAAAGCCATGAGCTGGCCTACAGCGAAGCGATGGTCGCTGCCGCCAGCGTAGTGTTTGACGTCGTCGCCCTGCCGCCAGAAACATCGGTGATTAAGCTGGCACAGCAGTTGGGTAAAAAGACCATCAGCGGTGCAGAGGTGATTGCCTTACAGGCTGTAGAGCAATTCGCCATGTACACCGGCATGCGCCCGGATGACGCGCTGATTGCCGAAGCCGCAGAATTTGCGCGGGCGGGGTAACGAAGCAGGAACAGAGCGCCAGGGATGGGCGCTCTGTTTATTTTAGGTACTATGCAACAGCAAACAATTGCTGGTCAGCTTTCGCTTCCAACTGCGCCAAAGCGGGAATCAACTGGCTGATGTTTACCAGACTGTGTCCTAACTGGCATACGCTCTCATAGGCAAAATGTTCCTGACCTTCACCTGACATAGTCAGCAGGCTCTCGCCCATAAAATTCAGCGTATGGTACAACCCTGCCAGCGCCTCTTCACAACCAAACGATAGCGCCAGATTTTCTTCGGTGGTGAGATGGCGACAATCAAGATGGCGGAACGCCTCGGCGAGTGGAAAATAAAGCAAGTCAGCTTGCGGTATGAGAGAAGAAGACGCAAAACAGGCGTTAGTGGTACTATTAGCATCAGCCATAGCATTACCTCGTATAATGTTGTGGTTAGAAGCTCGGTATGTGTTCGCGCACTGCCGGGCTTCGTTGTTTCTGTAAGACAATTGACTTACACTTGTCTTACGATCATCAATGTAAATCAGGTGTCAGACACATGTCAACGGTAGAATTCAAAAAGAAAGGTAACAAACAAATCGCGTTACGTGTCGAGCCGGAACTGGAAGCAGGGATCCAGAAAGCGCTTTCAATGGATGGTGACGCGTCAATATCCGCATGGATTAAGCGAATTATTAGGAAAGAACTGAAGCAGAAAGGGATTGAAGTATAGAAGTTGGTATTTCTGGCTTGTAAGAGTAGTGTGTCATCACACATCTCGTATAATCAAGGTGCCAACACACATGAACGAAAGAAGAGGCAATCCCCCGTTTCAATTCCGTCTGGATCCGGAACTGCGCAAAGCGATGGAAGAAGCACAGCGGCAGGATGGCGATGAATCGTTGGCAGCCTGGATTAAACGTGTGATTAGAAAAGAGCTGAAGCAGAAAGGGATCGAAGTCTAGCGATCAGAATTATGTATCGTTTTCTGAAGAACACCTCTACCGCTCGTTTAGTGAGAAAGGAAACCCGACGCTGAAAACCACGCTGGCAGTGATGAAGGCGCTCGGTATTGGATTGACGGTTAAGGTTTAAAGTTGGATATCAGCCAAATTTCACTTTCAGCTTTCCTGACATATTGCCCTCTTCCCCGACAACAATCTCTACATCACGGCCCAGTCTCACCAGGCATTCGAGCATCTTTGCTTCACTGATACCACGAAACTGACCACGTAGCAGGTTGGAAAGTTTAGGCTGCGTCATTCCCAGTAGCTGCGCAGCCTGCTGCTGCGTTAACCCTTTGCGTTGCAAAATCTCACCAATCACCATTGCCAGTTGCGCTTTCAACTGCATCTGTTCTGCGTCATACGCGCCTAAATCGGCGTAAACATTACCGCTACTGGCTTCCACTTCATGTGACATATCCACTCTCCTGCGCATGGCGCTGTGCAGCCTTGAGCCGCTGATAAATCAGGTCAATTTCAGGTTTCGGGGTTGCCTTCCCGGAAACGGACTTCTTCTGAAAAACATGGAGAACATAAACCGCATTTTTCAACTGGATGGTGTAAACCGCTCGCCAGGCGTTGCCGTGATGATCCTCAACGACTTCCAGAACCCCCGCGCCACCAAATCCTTTTAATGATTTAGTCTGCGAATGCTGTTTACCCTGCTGCGCAAGCCAAAGAGCAAACCCAAACGTATCCCGAACATGTTCCGGCATCCCCTGCAGATCTTTCCTGGCGTGTCCAACCCAGTATAGTGGTTTCGTCATCCCGACCCCTTAATTATATCCATATAGGTATAAAACACCATCATCCGCCAGAAGAATAAATCAACAATCTCGCTTTCAGCCAAAATAAAACGCCGGTCTGCGAGGCACTTTCCAGAACCCCCCTTCCAACATCGTGAGCCATATCAGTAAGGCGTCAGGCTGATAGTGGTAGCATTAGCGCGGTTTGTAATTTTCTGATTACATGGAGAAATGATGGAACTGCTTTTATTGAGTAACTCGACGCTGCCGGGCAAAGGCTGGATGGAACATGCGCTGCCGCTGATCGCAGAGCAACTGAATGGTCGCCGCACGGCGGTGTTTATTCCGTTCGCTGGCGTGACGCAAACCTGGGATGAGTACACGGCGAAAACGGCAGCCATCTTTGCGCCAATGGGCGTCAACGTTACGGGTATTCATACCGTTGCCGATCCGATTGCCGCCATTGAAAACGCCGAGCTGGTGATTGTCGGCGGCGGGAATACCTTCCAGTTGCTGAAAGAGAGTCGTGAGCGCGGGTTGCTGGCGCCGATCGTGGATGTCGTCAAACGCGGTGCGCTGTACATCGGCTGGAGCGCGGGTTCCAACCTTGCCTGCCAGACCATCCGCACCACCAACGACATGCCGATTGTCGATCCCAAAGGTTTTGATGCGCTGGGTCTGTTCCCGCTGCAGATTAACCCACATTTCACCAACGCGCTGCCGGAAGGCCACAAAGGCGAAACGCGTGAACAGCGTATCCGCGAACTGCTGGTTGTGGCACCGGAGCTGACGGTGATTGGCTTGCCGGAAGGTAACTGGATCAAGGTGAGTAACGGTAAGTCCGTGCTCGGCGGCCCGAACACCACGTATATCTTTAAAGCGGGTGAAGAGGCGGTTGCTGTTGAAGCAGGCCACTGCTTTTAGTTGATTTGTTGTCTGATGCCGGATGGCGGCATAAATGCCTTATCCGGCCTACCGCTTCACCTCACTCAATAATCATCCCGCTCATCGTCTTCATCCGGCTGTTCCAGCACGCTGTAGGCCACGGAGCAAAACAGCGAGTTCAGACGCTGCATGTCGCCCAACAGTGCCAGGTGCAAGGAGCTGGTTTCAATGCTCTGCACGTTCTGCTGATGCAGTCGGTCAACGTGCGCATGCGAATAACGACGGTTAAGAATACGAAAACGGTGCTTGCTGCGGCGCAGACGGCGGGCGCTGGTCACATCGCCTGAGAAGAACACCGACATCGCCAGTTGCAGATTGCTGAGCAACTGATCGTAAAGCGCATCCAGCTCTTTCAGCCCTTCCACAGAGAATGCCCGACGGGCGGCCAGCGACTTATCGGCAATCTCGCTGCCCATACGTTCAACGATATCGGAAGCCTGTTCGAGGTTGAGCGACATTTCGATAATCTCCGCCCAACGGCGTGATTCCTCTTCCGCTAGTTCATCCTTTGGCATCCGCGCCAGATAGAGCTTAATCGCTGTGTACAACACGTTGATGTCATCCGCCATCCTGCGCAACTCTTTCTCTTCGCGCGGCTCGCCGTGCATCACCTTCTTCAACCCGTCCATCATCTGCTCCATCGCGTCGCCGATACGCAGCGCTTCGCGGGCGGCATTGGCGAGAGCGAGCGTTGGCGTATCCAGCGCGCTGACGTCCAGATGCTTGGGCTTCAGATGCGCGTCCAGCTCCGGTTCATCGCGGATGATGCGCTTACAAAAACGCGCCATCGGTTCAGCGAACGGCACCATCACTACGCAGCGCACCAGGTTGTAGAAGACGTGGAAGTAAATAACCAGTTCCGATTTCGGCAGCGGCAGTTCATCCATCAGATTAGCCAGCGGATGAACAAACGGCAGGATAATCAGGCTGCCCACCAGCTTAAACAGCAGGCTGCCGAGCGCCACACGACGGGCAGCAGCATTCGCAGCACTGTTGTTGAGCATCGCCAACAGACCAGAGCCGAGGTTGGCGCCAATCACCAGACACAACGCTACCGGGAACGAGATAATGCCCGCCGCGGTCAGCGTTGCCGTCAGCAGTACCGCCGCCAGGCTGGAGTAACTGATAATCGCAAACATGGCGCCAATCAGCGCATCCAGCATGATATCGCCGGTAAGTGAGGCGAAAATAACCTGTACGCCATTAGCCTGAGTGATCGGCGTTACTGCCTGCACAATCAGCTCCAGCGCCAGTAAAATCAGCCCCAGTCCAATACCGACCCGCCCCAGTTGCCCCACACGGGACTGCTTACGGCCGAGAAAGAAGATCACGCCGATAAAAATCAGCAGTGGCGACAGCCAGGAGAGATCGAAGGTCAGGATACGCGCCATCAGCGCGGTCCCCACATCGGCACCGAGCACAATCACCAGCGCAGGAGTCAGCGCCACGAGATCTTGTGCAACAAACGAGGTCACCAGCATGGTGGTGGCGTTGCTGCTTTGCACCAGCGCCGTCACGCCGATACCCGCACAAAAGGCGAGCGGCTTCTTTTCAACGCTACGGCTGAGCACGGTACGCAAGCGGGCGCCGAAGACGCGCATCACGCCGGTACGCACAATATGCGTACCCCAAACCAGCATCGCGACGGCAGAAAGCAGGTGTAACAGAGTTAACACGGAATCAGGTACTCCTTATCGTTATATGTTCCTGGGCTCGGCGCAGATAGCGTGCCTGATGGCGCTGCGCTTATCAGGCCTACAGAATGTCCCTCGTAGGCCGGATAAGGCGTTTACGCCGCCATCCGGCAAACAGCGCTCGCGAACCTTCTTTCAGTATAAGGGTTTAAACGTAATAAAGAGACAGGGCACTCATTGAGCGCCCTGTTTGTTGTAAAGAAAGATGACAGTTTGTGAATCAGTCGGCGTCGTAGCCGAGGTTCGGCGCTAACCAGCGCTCCACTTCTGCCACGCTCATCCCTTTACGAAAGGCATAATCTTCAACCTGATCGCGCTGGATTTGCGCCACAGCGTAGTACTTGCTGTCCGGATGACTGAAATACCAGCCGGAAACCGACGCACCTGGCCACATGGCGAAGGATTCGGTGAGCTTCATCCCGGTATGCGCCTCCACGTCCAGCAGTTCCCAAATGGTGGCTTTTTCGGTGTGTTCCGGACACGCCGGATAGCCCGGTGCCGGGCGAATCCCCTGGTAGTTTTCGCGGATCAGCTCCTCGTTACTGAGATTCTCATTCGCCGCATAGCCCCAGTAGACTTTACGTACGCGCTCATGCAGATATTCTGCGAACGCTTCCGCCAGACGGTCAGCGATCGCTTTCACCATGATCTTGTTGTAGTCGTCATGCTGGGCTTCGAAAGCATCTGCCAGCGCGTCTTCTTCCAGACCACCAGTGACCGCAAAAGCACCGATGTAATCCGCTTTACCGCTCAGTTTCGGCGCAACAAAGTCAGACAAGCAGTAGTTGGCGAAACCGACTTTTTCCGTCTGCTGGCGCAGGTGATGACTCACGTTGATGACGTGCGTACGCGTCTCGTCACGGTAAATCTCGATGTCGTCACCCACGCGGTTGGCCGGGAATAAACCCACCACGCCACGCGGATTCAGCGTCTTCTCAGCGCTGAGTTTATCCAGCATGTCGTTGGCATCTTTGAACAGGCGCTTCGCCTCTTCGCCCACTACTTCATCTTCGAGGATTCGCGGATATTTCCCGGCCAACGACCAGGTCATAAAGAACGGCGTCCAGTCGATGTAGTTGCGCAGGGTTTCGATGCTGGCTTCCACTTCCTGTACGCCCAGACGGTGCGCCACCGGCGGGGTGTAGTTTTCCCAGTCAAAGGCCAGATCGTTGTCGCGGGCAGCCTGTAACGTTACGGGCGGAGTACGCGGTTTCTTACGCGCATGCTGGATACGCACGGTTTCATACTCTTTACGCGTACGGGCGACAAAGTCATCACGCTGGGTGTCAGAGAGCAGCGCAGCGACGACGCCAACGGTACGCGAGGCGTTCTGCACGTACACCGTCGGGCCGCTGTAGTTCTGCTCAATTTTCACTGCGGTGTGCGCTTTCGAGGTGGTCGCGCCGCCAATCAGCAGCGGAATAGTGAAGCCCTGACGCTCCATCTCTTTCGCCACGTTGACCATTTCGTCCAGCGATGGGGTAATCAGCCCGGAAAGGCCAATCAGATCGGCATTCACTTCACGCGCCGTTCTGAGGATTTTCTCCGCGGGCACCATCACGCCAAGATCGACGATTTCGTAATTGTTACATTGCAGCACCACGCCGACGATATTTTTACCGATATCGTGCACATCGCCCTTCACGGTTGCGATGACCATTTTGCCGTTGCTGGAACCTTTCTCTTTGCTGGCCTCAATGTACGGTTCAAGGTATGCCACCGCCTGCTTCATCACGCGAGCGGATTTCACCACCTGCGGCAGGAACATTTTGCCCTCACCGAACAGGTCGCCAACCACGTTCATGCCGTCCATCAGCGGCCCTTCAATAACCTCGATCGGGCGCGCGGCCTGCTGGCGAGCTTCTTCGGTATCCAGCTCAATAAACTCGGTTATGCCTTTCACCAGCGAGTATTCGAGGCGCTTTTTCACGTCCCAACTGCGCCACTCCGCCATCTGGGCATTCGCCGTGTCGTCGGTTTTACTGCCGCGATACTTCTCAGCAAGCTCCAGCAGTCGTTCGGTGCCATCGTCACGGCGGTTGAGGATCACATCTTCAACCGCATCGCGCAGCTCGGTGGGCAGGTCGTCGTAAATTGCCAGTTGTCCGGCGTTGACGATCCCCATGTCCATGCCGTTGCGAATGGCGTAGTAGAGGAATACCGCGTGAATGGCTTCACGTACTGGGTCGTTGCCACGGAACGAGAATGAAACGTTAGAAACGCCGCCGGAGATCAGCGCATGCGGCAGTTCGCGTTTGATGTCTTCACAGGCCCCGATAAAGTCCTGCGCGTAGTTGTTGTGTTCATCAATCCCGGTCGCCACCGCAAAGATGTTCGGGTCAAAGATAATATCTTCCGGCGGGAAGCCCACCTCTTTGGTAAGAATCTTGTACGCCCGACGGCAGATCTCAATTTTGCGCGCGCGGGTGTCGGCCTGGCCCTGCTCGTCAAAGGCCATCACCACCACTGCAGCACCGTAGCGACGCAGCAGCTTCGCGTGATGGATAAAGGTCTCAACCCCCTCTTTCATCGAGATGGAGTTAACGATGCCTTTACCCTGAATGCACTTCAACCCTTTTTCGATTACTTCCCATTTCGAGGAGTCGATCATAATCGGCACGCGGGCGATATCCGGTTCACCGGCAATCAGGTTGAGGAAACGAACCATCGCCGCTTCGGCGTCGAGCATCCCCTCATCCATGTTGATATCGATGATCTGCGCGCCGCTTTCTACCTGCTGGCGGGCGACGTCCAGCGCCTCGCTGTATTTCTCTTCTTTGATCAGGCGCTTAAACTTCGCCGAACCGGTAACGTTGGTACGCTCGCCGACGTTCACAAACAGGCTGTCGTCGCCGATGTTCAGCGGCTCAAGGCCAGACAGACGGCAGGCAACCGGGATTTTCGGCAAGCGGCGTGGCGGCAGTCCGTCCACCGCGCGGCTCATGGCAGCGATGTGTTCCGGCGTGGTGCCACAGCAGCCGCCAACAATATTCAGGAAGCCCGCCTCGGCCCATTCGCGGATTTGCGCCGCCATGGTGTCGGCATCGAGATCGTACTCACCAAAGGCGTTCGGCAGCCCGGCGTTCGGGTGTGCGGTAACGTAGCATTCGGCAATACGCGACAGTTCCTGCACGTACTGGCGCAGCTCGTCCGGACCTAAGGCACAGTTCAGACCAAAAGTCAGCGCATCGGCGTGGCGCAGGGAGTTGTAGAATGCTTCAGTGGTCTGGCCGGAGAGCGTACGCCCGGAAGCGTCGGTGATGGTGCCGGAGAGCATAATTGGCAGCTCAACGCCCAGCGCTTCGAATTCAGTTTTAACCGCGAAAATAGCGGCTTTGGCGTTGAGGGTATCGAAAACGGTTTCAATCAGGATTAGGTCGCTACCGCCTTCCACCAGCGCTTTGGTGGATTCGCGGTAGGCGGCCACCAGCTGATCAAAGGTAATATTACGATAAGCCGGGTCGTTGACGTCGGGCGAGATAGACGCCGTACGGTTGGTTGGGCCAAGCACGCCCGCGACGTAGCGCGGTTTGTCTGGCGTGCGCGCCGTCCATTCGTCTGCCGCCGCGCGCGCCAGTTTGGCTGCCGCAAAGTTGATTTCCGCCGACAGGGATTCCATCTGGTAATCCGCCATGGCGATAGTCGTGGAGTTAAAGGTGTTGGTTTCGATGATGTCCGCGCCCGCCTCGAAGTAGGCGTTGTGAATCGCGGCGATCACCTCCGGTTTGCTGAGCACCAACAGGTCGTTGTTGCCTTTCAGATCGCACGGCCATTCGGCAAAGCGTTCGCCGCGGAAATCCTCTTCGCTCAGACGATATCCCTGGATCATGGTGCCCATACCGCCGTCCAGCACCAGAATACGTTCATTTAACTGCTGACGTAATTGTTCTACTTTGCTGCTCACACTCGCTCCCGACAACGCTCAACCAGACCGAAAAAAACTCAACAGGTCATACTGGCACAAACCTGAAAGGCGGAAAAGAGAACAACGGCCAACATGAGACATGTTCAGCTTCACTCATCCGATCAGTACAGGAATTCTTGCATTATAATTGAATAAAACGAAAATGATTTCCACGATACAGAAAAGGAGTCTGCCATGGTTGCCCCCGTTCCCGCGAAACGCGGTAGAAAACCCGCCGCTACTACTGCGCCCGCAACCGGGCAGGTTCAGTCCCTGACACGCGGCCTGAAGCTACTGGAGTGGATTGCGGAATCCAACGGCAGCGTGGCGCTGACCGAGCTGGCGCAGCAGGCCGGCCTGCCAAACTCCACGACTCACCGATTATTGACCACCATGCAGCAGCAGGGATTTGTTCGTCAGGTCGGTGAATTAGGGCACTGGGCCGTGGGTGCACATGCGTTTATCGTCGGCAGCAGCTTTTTGCAAAGCCGTAATCTGCTGGCGATTGTGCATCCGATCCTGCGCAAGCTGATGGAAGACTCCGGTGAGACGGTAAACCTCGCCGTGCTGGATCAAAGCGATCATCAGGCCATTATTATCGACCAGGTGCAGTGCACCCAACTGATGCGCATGTCCGCGCCTATCGGCGGCAAACTGCCGATGCATGCTTCCGGCGCGGGCAAAGCGTTTTTATCCCAACTGAGCGAAGAACAGGTGACAGGGTTGCTGCACCGCAAAGGACTACACGCTTATACCCACGCCACGCTGGTGTCGCCAGTGCATCTGAAAGAGGATTTGGCTCAGACGCGCAAGCGCGGCTATTCCTTTGATGATGAGGAACATGCGCTGGGTCTGCGCTGCGTGGCGTCGTGCATTTATGACGAGCACCGCGAGCCGTTCGCCGCGATTTCCATCTCCGGACCCATTTCGCGCATTACCGACGATCGCGTGACCGAGTTCGGCGCCATGGCGATCAAAGCGGCGAAAGAAGTGACGCTGGCGTACGGCGGATTTCGCTAAGATGGGGTTGCCGGGTGGCGGTTACGCCTTACCCGGCCTACGGTCGGTTTCATAACGCACGCTGAAACGCTGTTTGCGTCGGTAGGCGTAAACATCTTCCACATGCCCGTTTTTAATCCGCGTTTGCAGACCACGCCAGTAGTCGGCGCTGAACAAGTCAGCGTGCATCTCTTCAAATAGCGGCCCGATACGCGGGTCGGCACATAGCCAGTGGCGAAACTCTTCCGGGAAGACATCTCCAGGCGATACGCTGTACCACGGCTCAGCGCTCATCTCATCTTCCGGGTAGCGTGGCGGCGGGATATGACGGAAATTAACCTCCGTCATGTAGCAGATTTCATCGTAATCGTAGAACACCACGCGCCCGTGACGGGTGACGCCGAAGTTCTTAAACAGCATATCGCCGGGGAAAATATTGGCGGCGGCCAGCTGACGAATCGCGTTGCCGTACTCTTCAATGGCATCGCGCAGTTGTTGACCTTCGACCTGCTCCAGCCAGATATTCAGCGGCACCATCCGTCGTTCGATATACAGATGGCGAATGACAATCTGATCGCCAAGATCGGTAATTTTTTCCGGGGCTTCCTGCAATAACAGCGCCATCAGCGCCGGATCGATTTGCCGTTTATCCAGCACAAAATTCTCGAACTCCTGGGTGTCAGCCATCCGCCCCACACGATCGTGCTCTTTGACCAGTTGATAACAGGCGCGGACGTGGGCGGCAGACATCTCTTTTTGCGGCGCAAATTTGTCTTTAATGATTTTAAACACCCGGTCAAAGCCCGGCAGGGTAAACACCAGCATCACCATACCGCGGATCCCCGGCGCTTCAATAAACTGCTCATCACAGTTGGCCAGGTAGAGCAGATACTCCCGATAACTTTCCGTTTTTGCATGCTTCTGACAGCCAATCGCCATATACAATTCAGCGGTGGTTTTACCGGGCAGGATCTCGCGCAACCACTCCACCAGTGCCGCGGGCAGCGGGGCATACACCATAAAGTAGGAGCGGGCGAAGCCAAACACAATGCTCGCCTCCGCCGTCGTGGTCAGGCAGGTATCGACAAACAACTCACCTTCGTCTGTCCGGTGGATTGGCAGTAAAAACGGCAGCGTCCCGGAAGGGGTAATCAGCTTCCCGACCAGCCAGGCGGCCTTGTTACGATAAAACAGTTCATTCGCCACCTGTAAATGGCAGCCTGCCAACACATCCGCTCCCAAGGTTTCGGTCAGGTGCTCGATGATGTAGTGGATATCACGATGTTTATTCTGCCATGGAAGACGTAGAGGAAGATCGCTAAGGACGCGAGTTAGCAGCCACTCCCAGCCGGTATCAGGAAAAAAGTCTTTCGCCAACGGGCGTGGGATCGTGCGGAAACGACGCTCTGGCTGAGAACTGAAAATAAACAGCCGCTCGGGAGTCAGCGAGCGGTGGTCAAATAACCGACAGTAAACGGAGTTAAAAAAGCTCTCCGCAATCTCGAAGCGCGGGTAATCCGGCAGTAGCCGGGTGTAATGCTCTTTCACGCGAAGTAAAAAATCCGCGTCGGTACTTTTGCCGTCTGTAATGCAGCGCAACTGCTCCACCACCAGACCTACGTGATGATCGTAAAGGTGAATACGGCTTTTCATCGCCTGCTGAACCGCATGCCAGTCGGCATGTTCAAAACGCTGCTGCGCGCCGGAGGTGACTTCCAGAAAACGCCCGTACTGGGCGTCGAAACCTTGCAAAATCGTCTGAGCAATCAGTAATTCCAGGCCACGCGTCATCGACTTCTCCCATCCGGCACAACGTCATGCCGGATGGCGCGTTCGCTTATCCGGCCTACATCCCTTCGTAGGCCCGGTAAGCACAGCGCCACCGGGCATTAATCAAAACTGCGATTCTTCGGTCGAGCCGGTCAGCGCGGTCACCGAGGAAGCGCCGCCCTGAATGATAGTAGTTACTTTGTCGAAGTAGCCTGTACCCACTTCCTGCTGATGGGACACGAAGGTGTAACCGTCTTTAGCCGCCGCAAATTCTGGCTGCTGAACCTTCTCAACATAGTGGCGCATGCCTTCACCCTGCGCATAGGAGTGTGCGAGGTCGAACATGTTGAACCACATGCTGTGGATGCCCGCCAGGGTAATGAACTGGTATTTGTAACCCATATCCGACAGTTGCTGCTGGAAGCTGGCAATAGTTTTGTCGTCCAGGTTTTTCTGCCAGTTAAATGACGGCGAACAGTTGTAGGCCAGCAGTTTGCCGGGGAATTTCGCGTGAATCGCATCGGCAAAGCGCTTCGCCAGTTCGAGATCCGGCGTGGAGGTTTCACACCACACCAGATCCGCATAAGGTGCATAGGCCAGACCACGGCTGATCGCCTGCTCAATACCCGCATGCGTACGGTAGAACCCTTCGCTGGTACGTTCGCCGGTGATGAACTCGCTGTCGTATGGGTCGCAGTCAGACGTTATCAGATCGGCTGCGTCAGCATCAGTACGCGCAATAACCAGCGTCGGAACACCCATGACGTCGGCTGCCAGACGGGCGGCCACCAGTTTCTGGATAGCTTCCTGAGTCGGCACCAGAACTTTGCCGCCCATGTGACCACATTTTTTTACCGATGCGAGCTGATCTTCGAAGTGAACGGCCGCTGCACCAGCCTCAATCATCGATTTCATCAGTTCAAACGCGTTCAGTACGCCGCCAAAACCCGCTTCCGCATCGGCAACGATCGGCAGGAAGTAATCCACATAGCGCGGATCGTTCGGTTCAATACCGGTTGACCATTGGATCTGATCGGCGCGACGGAATGTGTTGTTGATCCGATCCACCACTGCCGGGACGGAGTTCGCCGGATACAGCGATTGGTCCGGGTACATGCTGGATGCCAGGTTGGCATCTGCCGCCACCTGCCAGCCTGAAAGGTAGACCGCTTCAATACCGGCTTTCGCCTGCTGCAGCGCCTGACCGCCAGTCAGCGCGCCGAGGCTGTTGATATAACCTTTCTTCGATTCGCCGTGCAGCAGACGCCACATTTTCGCCGCGCCAAGCTGAGCCAGCGTGCATTCCGGGTTGACCGAGCCACGTAATTTCACCACTTCCTCCGCGCTATATGGACGGGTGATGCCTTCCCAGCGCGGTTGAGTCCATTCTTTCTGTAATTCTTCGATTTGTTGAGTACGGGTTTTCATGTGCAGATGCTCCATATTGTTATGTGGTGGATTACGCCAGCAGGCGGTAGCCTGGCAGGGTCAAGAAATCGATCAATTCATCAGAGGTAGTGATTTGCTCCATCAGGCGCGCGGCATCGTCAAAACGTCCGCTGCTGTAGCGGTGTTCGCCCAGCTCGTCCTGAATCACCAGCATCTCTTCGGCCAGCATCTGACGGAACAGCGGTTTGGTAACCGGCTTGCCGTTGCTGAGCGTCTTCTGGTGGTGGATCCACTGCCAGATGGAGGTACGGGAGATTTCGGCAGTGGCCGCATCTTCCATCAGACCGTAAATCGGTACGCAGCCGTTACCGGAGATCCACGCTTCGATGTACTGCACCGCAACACGAATGTTGGCGCGCATGCCTTCTTCAGTACGCTCACCTTCACAAGGCGCCAGCAGTTGTTCTGCGGTAATCGGCGCATCTTCTTCACGGGTCACGAACAGCTGATTTTTGTTTTCACCGAGCACGTCGTTGAACACCGCCATTGCGGTATCTGCCAGTCCCGGATGGGCAATCCATGTGCCGTCATGACCGTTATTGGCTTCCAGCGCTTTGTCCGCTTTTACCTTGGTCAGAACCTGGTTGTTACGTTCCGCATCTTTGCTGGGAATGAAAGCTGCCATGCCGCCCATCGCGAATGCGCCACGTTTATGACAGGTTTTAATCAGCAGACGCGAATAGGCGCTGAGGAATGGCTTATCCATCGTCACCACCTGACGGTCCGGCAGCACGCGATCCGGATGGTTCTTCAGCGTTTTGATATAGCTGAATATGTAGTCCCAGCGACCGCAGTTCAGACCGACAATATGGTCACGCAGGGCGTGCAGAATTTCGTCCATCTGGAAGACGGCCGGCAGCGTTTCAATCAGCAGAGTCGCTTTGATGGTGCCGCGTGGCAGATTAAAGCGATCTTCTGCATAGCTGAACACTTCGCTCCACCATGCTGCTTCTTGCCAGGCCTGCGTTTTTGGCAGGTAGAAGTAAGGGCCGCTGCCTTTTGCCAGCAACGTTTTGTAATTGTGGAAGAAATAGAGGGTAAAATCGAACAGGCTGCCCGGGATGGATTCGCCACGCCAGGTGACGTGTTTTTCCGGCAGATGCAGACCACGAACGCGGCATACCAACAGAGCCGGATTAGGTTTGAGCTGGTAAATTTTACCCGCTTCATTGGTATAGCTAATGGTGCCATTGACCGCATCGCGCAGGTTTATCTGCCCGTCGATAACTTTGTTCCACTCAGGAGCCAGCGAATCTTCAAAATCAGCCATAAAGACTTTGACGTTCGCGTTCAGCGCGTTGATAACCATCTTGCGCTCAACAGGCCCGGTTATCTCTACGCGGCGATCCAGTAAATCATCAGGAATTCCGCGAATTTTCCAGTCACCTTCTCGAATGGAAGCCGTTTCCGAAATAAAATCAGGCAACTTACCGTCATCAATATCCTGCTGCTGCTGGATTCGTGCAGCCAGAAGTTTATTGCGTTTTGGCGTAAATCTTGTCACCAGTTCAGTCAGAAACTCTACTGCTTCAGCGGTCAGAATTTGTTGCTCCTGTTCGCCACGCGGCCTGGTGAAGACCAGTTCATCGGTTGTCGTTGCCTGTTGATTCATTGCGTAGTTCCTCGTCATTGATCCAAACACATCCCCAATGCGAACGAAGGATCGTTGTGCGCTTTTCGTTCAGCACAACTAAGACTACTCATTTAAATTTCAAAATCAAAAACAATTTCCATTTTTAATTTAATTATCAATTAACCTATTGATAACAATATAAATAAAATTTAATTACACGGTGAGGTGCGTTTCGGAAATAAAAAAGGCACCCGAAGGTGCCTGATTCAATATGCTGAAACGCTTAAGGATCGTCTGCTACAGAAGATTAATCCAGCGTTGGATTCATGTGACGCAGATCATATGGCGTGATCTGGTAGACGTAATAGTTGAGCCAGTTGGTAAACAACAGATTACCGTGGCTACGCCAGGTTGCCCGCGGTTTGTTTTGCGGGTCATCTTTCGGGAAGTAGTTATAGGGCACTTCCGGCGTTAGGCCCGCTTCGACGTCACGAAAATACTCACTGCCGAGCGTATGGGCATCATATTCCGGATGGCCCGTCACAAAGGCAATTCGTTTATCTTTGCTGGCAAACAGGTAGGCATCTCCCTCTTCGGTTTCAGCAAAAATCTCGAGATCGGTGTAGTCGCGAATAAGCGCAGCAGGAAAATCGGCATAGCGCGAATGCGGAGCCAGGAACGCATCATCGAATCCACGCGTCAGCAGCGCATGAGGATGCAGAATATGGTGCTCATAGACGCCTGAGAGTTTGTCCGTACGGGTTTGCTTAGGAATTCCGTACAGGATATTCAGCGCGGCCTGCACCGCCCAACAAACAAATAGCGTTGAGGTAACGTGATCTTTCGCCCATTCAAGCACTTGTTGAATCTGCGGCCAGTAAGCCACGTCATCAAATTCGACCAGACCCAACGGCGCGCCGGTCACGATCAGTCCGTCAAAGTTCTGATCGCAGATATCCTCGAAATTACAGTAAAAGTTATTCAGATGCTCCGTAGGGGTGTTACGTGACTCGCGAGCATCGATGCGCAATAGCTGAACATCTACCTGTAGCGGTGAGTTAGACAGTAAGCGCAGGAACTGGTTTTCCGTTTCAATCTTCTTGGGCATCAGGTTGAGGATGAGCACCTTCAGTGGTCGAATTTCCTGACCGGAAGCGCGGGATGTCGTCATCACAAAGACGTTTTCCTCACGCAAGAAATTGACGGCGGGTAGCTCGTCCTGCACGCGAATTGGCATAACCTGATAACCTCACTACATACGTTTAAACGTTTAGACATCCAGATAGCTGAAGATACCCAGGAATCATGCGAATGTCGAGCCTGCATCCTCAAGTTGAGAAAGTTTCACGGCCCTTGCTGTAGAATAGTGCAGTAAAGATAAAAGGAGAATGCCATGCCCTTTACCATTCGTCGTTCGCGTAAGGACGAAGGCGATAAGCTCATATCTATCTGGTGTCGTTCTGTCGATGCGACGCACCATTTCCTCTCTGCGGATTATCGGATTGAGCTGGAAGAGCTGGTAAGTTCATTTTTACCAGAAGCTCCGCTATGGGTTGCAGTGACAGAACAAGATGAGCCTGTCGCCTTTATGCTTTTGACCGATCAGCATATGGATGCGTTGTTTGTCGATCCGGATGTGCGTGGTAGTGGCGTTGGTAAACTGCTGATTGAACATGCTTTATCAATGGTTTCAACGCTAACGACCAACGTTAATGAACAGAATGAGCAGGCAGTTGGATTCTATAAGAAGATGGGATTTACTGTGACGGGACGGACGGAAGTGGACGATCTCGGACGAGCGTACCCGTTACTCAACCTCGTACACGGGTAGCCGTATCCGGATAACTGCTGGCGCACACCGCATCCGGCGTTTTTTTACCCCGCACACACGCAAAAAAGCCCATCCGTCAGGATGGGCTTTTTCACTTTATTTGATGCCTGGCAGTTCCCTACTCTCGCATGGGGAGACCCCACACTACCATCGGCGCTACGGCGTTTCACTTCTGAGTTCGGCATGGGGTCAGGTGGGACCACCGCGCTACAGCCGCCAGGCAAATTCTGTTTATCAACACGCTTTTGCATGTCGATATAATCTGTAATCAAGCTGAATGTCGTCTCTTCGCCAAAACATCTTCGGCGTTGTAAGGTTAAGCCTCACGGTTCATTAGTATCGGTTAGCTCAATGTATCGCTACACTTACACACCCGACCTATCAACGTCGTCGTCTTCAACGTTCCTTCAGGAGACTTATAGTCTCAGGGAGAACTCATCTCGGGGCAAGTTTCGTGCTTAGATGCTTTCAGCACTTATCTCTTCCGCATTTAGCTACCGGGCAATGCCATTGGCATGACAACCCGAACACCAGTGATGCGTCCACTCCGGTCCTCTCGTACTAGGAGCAGCCCCCCTCAATTCTCCAGCGCCCACGGCAGATAGGGACCGAACTGTCTCACGACGTTCTAAACCCAGCTCGCGTACCACTTTAAATGGCGAACAGCCATACCCTTGGGACCTACTTCAGCCCCAGGATGTGATGAGCCGACATCGAGGTGCCAAACACCGCCGTCGATATGAACTCTTGGGCGGTATCAGCCTGTTATCCCCGGAGTACCTTTTATCCGTTGAGCGATGGCCCTTCCATTCAGAACCACCGGATCACTAAGACCTGCTTTCGCACCTGCTCGAGCCGTCACTCTCGCAGTCAAGCTAGCTTATGCCTTTGCACTAACCTCCTGATGTCCGACCAGGATTAGCTAACCTTCGTGCTCCTCCGTTACTCTTTAGGAGGAGACCGCCCCAGTCAAACTACCCACCAGACACTGTCCGCAACCCGGATTACGGGTCCACGTTAGAACACCAGCCATTAAAGGGTGGTATTTCAAGGATGGCTCCATGCAGACTGGCGTCCACACTTCAAAGCCTCCCACCTATCCTACACATCAAGGACCAGTGTTCAGTGTCAAGCTATAGTAAAGGTTCACGGGGTCTTTCCGTCTTGCCGCGGGTACACTGCATCTTCACAGCGAGTTCAATTTCACTGAGTCTCGGGTGGAGACAGCCTGGCCATCATTACGCCATTCGTGCAGGTCGGAACTTACCCGACAAGGAATTTCGCTACCTTAGGACCGTTATAGTTACGGCCGCCGTTTACCGGGGCTTCGATCAAGAGCTTCTCCTTACGGATAACCCCATCAATTAACCTTCCGGCACCGGGCAGGCGTCACACCGTATACGTCCACTTTCGTGTTTGCACAGTGCTGTGTTTTTAATAAACAGTTGCAGCCAGCTGGTATCTTCGACTGATTTCAGCTCCATGAGTAAATCACTTCACCTACATATCAGCGTGCCTTCTCCCGAAGTTACGGCACCATTTTGCCTAGTTCCTTCACCCGAGTTCTCTCAAGCGCCTTGGTATTCTCTACCTGACCACCTGTGTCGGTTTGGGGTACGATTTCGTGTTACCTGATGCTTAGAGGCTTTTCCTGGAAGCAGGGCATTTGTTACTTCAGCACCGTAGTGCCTCGTCATCACACCTCAGCGTTAAAAAGGTACCGGATTTACCTGGAACCTCCGCCTACATGCTTAAACCGGGACAACCGTCGCCCGGCTAACATAGCCTTCTCCGTCCCCCCTTCGCAGTAACACCAAGTACAGGAATATTAACCTGTTTCCCATCGACTATGCCTTTCGGCCTCGCCTTAGGGGTCGACTCACCCTGCCCCGATTAACGTTGGACAGGAACCCTTGGTCTTCCGGCGTGCGGGTTTTTCACCCGCATTATCGTTACTTATGTCAGCATTCGCACTTCTGATACCTCCAGCATACCTCACGATACACCTTCAACGGCTTACAGAACGCTCCCCTACCCAACAACACATAGTGTCGCTGCCGCAGCTTCGGTGCATGGTTTAGCCCCGTTACATCTTCCGCGCAGGCCGACTCGACCAGTGAGCTATTACGCTTTCTTTAAATGATGGCTGCTTCTAAGCCAACATCCTGGCTGTCTGTGCCTTCCCACATCGTTTCCCACTTAACCATGACTTTGGGACCTTAGCTGGCGGTCTGGGTTGTTTCCCTCTTCACGACGGACGTTAGCACCCGCCGTGTGTCTCCCGTGATAACATTCTTCGGTATTCGCAGTTTGCATCGGGTTGGTAAGTCGGGATGACCCCCTAGCCGAAACAGTGCTCTACCCCCGAAGATGAATTCACGAGGCGCTACCTAAATAGCTTTCGGGGAGAACCAGCTATCTCCCGGTTTGATTGGCCTTTCACCCCCAGCCACAAGTCATCCGCTAATTTTTCAACATTAGTCGGTTCGGTCCTCCAGTTAGTGTTACCCAACCTTCAACCTGCCCATGGCTAGATCACCGGGTTTCGGGTCTATACCCTGCAACTTAACGCCCAGTTAAGACTCGGTTTCCCTTCGGCTCCCCTATACGGTTAACCTTGCTACAGAATATAAGTCGCTGACCCATTATACAAAAGGTACGCAGTCACCCCATAAAGAGGCTCCCACTGCTTGTACGTACACGGTTTCAGGTTCTTTTTCACTCCCCTCGCCGGGGTTCTTTTCGCCTTTCCCTCACGGTACTGGTTCACTATCGGTCAGTCAGGAGTATTTAGCCTTGGAGGATGGTCCCCCCATATTCAGACAGGATACCACGTGTCCCGCCCTACTCTTCGAGTTCACAACCTGTGCATTTTGGTGTACGGGACTATCACCCTGTACCGTCGGACTTTCCAGACCGTTCCACTAACACACAAGCTGATTCAGACTCTGGGCTGCTCCCCGTTCGCTCGCCGCTACTGGGGGAATCTCGGTTGATTTCTTTTCCTCGGGGTACTTAGATGTTTCAGTTCCCCCGGTTCGCTTCATTACGCTATGTATTCACGTAATGATAGTGTGACGGATCACACTGGGTTTCCCCATTCGGAAATCGCCGGTTATAACGGTTCATATCACCTTACCGACGCTTATCGCAGATTAGCACGTCCTTCATCGCCTCTGACTGCCAGGGCATCCACCGTGTACGCTTAGTCGCTTAACCTCACAACCCGAAGATGTTTCTTTCGATTCATCATCGACTTGCAAAAATTTGAGAGACTCGAACACACCATTTATCTGTTCTTATTACGGAGAACAGACACAGTGTGTCGTTTCAATTTTCAGCTTGATCCATATTTTTAAAGAGCAAAACTTCTTAATGCACTCGAAAGTACATTCAGAAGTTCATCATTCATCAGACAATCTGTGTGAGCACTACAAAGAACGTTTCTTTAAGGTAAGGAGGTGATCCAACCGCAGGTTCCCCTACGGTTACCTTGTTACGACTTCACCCCAGTCATGAATCACAAAGTGGTAAGCGCCCTCCCGAAGGTTAAGCTACCTACTTCTTTTGCAACCCACTCCCATGGTGTGACGGGCGGTGTGTACAAGGCCCGGGAACGTATTCACCGTGGCATTCTGATCCACGATTACTAGCGATTCCGACTTCATGGAGTCGAGTTGCAGACTCCAATCCGGACTACGACATACTTTATGAGGTCCGCTTGCTCTCGCGAGGTCGCTTCTCTTTGTATATGCCATTGTAGCACGTGTGTAGCCCTACTCGTAAGGGCCATGATGACTTGACGTCATCCCCACCTTCCTCCAGTTTATCACTGGCAGTCTCCTTTGAGTTCCCGACCGAATCGCTGGCAACAAAGGATAAGGGTTGCGCTCGTTGCGGGACTTAACCCAACATTTCACAACACGAGCTGACGACAGCCATGCAGCACCTGTCTCAGAGTTCCCGAAGGCACCAAAGCATCTCTGCTAAGTTCTCTGGATGTCAAGAGTAGGTAAGGTTCTTCGCGTTGCATCGAATTAAACCACATGCTCCACCGCTTGTGCGGGCCCCCGTCAATTCATTTGAGTTTTAACCTTGCGGCCGTACTCCCCAGGCGGTCGACTTAACGCGTTAGCTCCGGAAGCCACGCCTCAAGGGCACAACCTCCAAGTCGACATCGTTTACGGCGTGGACTACCAGGGTATCTAATCCTGTTTGCTCCCCACGCTTTCGCACCTGAGCGTCAGTCTTTGTCCAGGGGGCCGCCTTCGCCACCGGTATTCCTCCAGATCTCTACGCATTTCACCGCTACACCTGGAATTCTACCCCCCTCTACAAGACTCTAGCCTGCCAGTTTCGGATGCAGTTCCCAGGTTGAGCCCGGGGATTTCACATCCGACTTGACAGACCGCCTGCGTGCGCTTTACGCCCAGTAATTCCGATTAACGCTTGCACCCTCCGTATTACCGCGGCTGCTGGCACGGAGTTAGCCGGTGCTTCTTCTGCGAGTAACGTCAATCGCTGCGGTTATTAACCACAACGCCTTCCTCCTCGCTGAAAGTACTTTACAACCCGAAGGCCTTCTTCATACACGCGGCATGGCTGCATCAGGCTTGCGCCCATTGTGCAATATTCCCCACTGCTGCCTCCCGTAGGAGTCTGGACCGTGTCTCAGTTCCAGTGTGGCTGGTCATCCTCTCAGACCAGCTAGGGATCGTCGCCTAGGTGAGCCGTTACCCCACCTACTAGCTAATCCCATCTGGGCACATCCGATGGCAAGAGGCCCGAAGGTCCCCCTCTTTGGTCTTGCGACGTTATGCGGTATTAGCTACCGTTTCCAGTAGTTATCCCCCTCCATCGGGCAGTTTCCCAGACATTACTCACCCGTCCGCCACTCGTCACCCAAGGAGCAAGCTCCTCTGTGCTACCGTTCGACTTGCATGTGTTAGGCCTGCCGCCAGCGTTCAATCTGAGCCATGATCAAACTCTTCAATTTAAGTTTGATGCTCGTGAATTAAACTTCGTAATGAATTACGTATGTTCACTCAGAGACTTGGTATTCATTTTTCGTCTTGCGACGTTAAGAATCCGTATCTTCGAGTGCCCACACAGATTGTCTGATAAATTGTTAAAGAGCAGTTGCGACGCGCTTTAGCGCTCTGTCGCGAGGTGGCGTATATTACGCTTTCCTCTTTCAGAGTCAACCCTCATTTTCAGGTTTTTCTCTTCAACCGAACCGGCTGTTTGTGTGAAGTGATTCACATCCGCCGTGTCGATGGAGGCGCATTATAGGGAGTTTCCTGTGGCCCGCAACCCTTAAATTGCAGAAAAATGACTGACTGCTGCATTCCACAGCAAAACCCCGCCTTATACCCATTTACGCACAGAGTTATCCACAAACCACACGATCGTTTCTACGATCCTCTCGTTATATCAGCCTCTTTCAACTGAAAAAGAAGAGGTCAAAATCGAAAATTAAAAATTCGCGAGCGTTGCGCAAACGTTTTCGTTACAATGCCCCCGCACAACAAGGATGCCCCGTAAGGGGCGTTAGCTGAGTTTTTAGCCAAGAATTCACCTAACGCTCTCTGTAATAGTCAAATCCAGGGGATTTACCATGCAACAACGTCGTCCAGTCCGCCGCGCTCTGCTCAGTGTTTCTGACAAGGCCGGTATCATCGAATTCGCTCAGGCACTTTCCGCACGTGGTGTGGAGCTGCTGTCTACAGGTGGCACTGCGCGCCTGTTAGCGGAGAAAGGTCTGCCAGTGACCGAAGTTTCCGATTACACCGGCTTCCCGGAAATGATGGATGGACGCGTGAAGACCCTGCATCCGAAGGTCCACGGCGGCATCCTCGGTCGTCGCGGCCAGGATGATGCCATTATGGAACAACACCACATTGCTCCTATCGATATGGTGGTTGTTAACCTGTATCCATTCGCCCAGACCGTCGCCCGCGAAGGCTGTTCTCTGGAAGATGCAGTAGAGAACATTGATATTGGCGGCCCGACCATGGTGCGCTCCGCTGCCAAGAACCATAAAGATGTAGCTATCGTTGTGAAGAGCAGCGACTACGACGCCATTATTAAAGAGATGGATGCCAACGACGGTTCTCTGACCCTCGACACCCGTTTCGATCTCGCGATTAAAGCCTTCGAACACACCGCCGCTTACGACAGCATGATCGCCAACTACTTCGGCAGCATGGTTCCGGCTTACCACGGTGAAAGCAAAGAAGCCGCCGGTCGCTTCCCACGTACGCTGAACCTGAACTTCATTAAGAAGCAGGATATGCGCTACGGCGAGAACAGCCACCAGCAGGCAGCCTTCTATATAGAAGAGAATGTTAAAGAAGCTTCCGTTGCCACCGCGCAGCAGGTACAGGGCAAAGCACTTTCCTACAACAACATCGCCGATACCGATGCGGCGCTGGAGTGCGTGAAAGAGTTCAGCGAACCGGCATGCGTTATCGTTAAGCACGCAAACCCATGCGGCGTGGCGGTAAGCACTTCTATTCTCGACGCTTACGACCGTGCGTATAAAACCGACCCGACCTCCGCGTTCGGCGGCATCATCGCCTTTAACCGCGAGCTGGATGCCGAAACCGCGCAGGCGATTATCTCCCGCCAGTTCGTGGAAGTGATCATCGCGCCATCCGCCACCGAAGAAGCACTGAACATTACCGCAGCCAAGCAGAACGTTCGCGTGCTGGTCTGCGGCCAATGGGCGCAGCGCGTTCCGGGCCTGGACTTCAAGCGCGTGAACGGCGGCCTGCTGGTTCAGGACCGTGACCTGGGTATGGTGACCGAAGGTGAACTGCGCGTGGTGTCCGAACGTCAGCCAACCGAGCAAGAGCTGCGCGATGCGCTGTTCTGCTGGAAAGTGGCGAAGTTCGTGAAATCCAACGCCATTGTTTATGCCAAAGAGAACATGACTATTGGCATAGGCGCAGGCCAGATGAGCCGTGTGTACTCCGCGAAAATCGCCGGGATCAAAGCGGCCGACGAAGGTCTGGAAGTGAAAGGCTCTGCAATGGCCTCTGACGCCTTCTTCCCGTTCCGCGACGGGATTGATGCCGCTGCTGCCGCCGGTGTGACCTGCGTGATCCAGCCGGGTGGTTCTATTCGCGATGACGAAGTGATTGCCGCCGCCAACGAACACGGCATTGCGATGGTATTTACCGACATGCGCCACTTCCGCCATTAATCCACGGAGCAGACGATGAAAGTATTAGTGATTGGCAACGGCGGGCGCGAGCACGCCCTGGCGTGGAAAGCGGCACAGTCGCCTAAAGTCGAAACGGTATTTGTCTCCCCGGGCAACGCGGGCACCGCGCTGGAACCCACGCTGCAAAACGTGGCCATCGGCGTAACGGATATTCCGGCGCTGCTGAGCTTTGCCCAGAACGAGAAGATTGATCTGACCATCGTTGGTCCGGAAGCGCCGCTGGTGATTGGTGTGGTTGACGCTTTCCGCGCCGCCGGTCTGAAAATCTTCGGCCCAACCGAAGGCGCCGCGCAGCTGGAAGGCTCTAAAGCCTTCACCAAAGATTTTCTTGCGCGCCATCAGATCCCGACGGCGGAGTACCAGAACTTCACCGAAGTCGAACCTGCGCTGGCTTACCTGCGCGAGAAAGGCGCGCCGATCGTTATCAAAGCCGACGGCCTGGCCGCCGGGAAAGGCGTTATCGTGGCGATGACGCTGGAGGAAGCCGAAGCCGCGGTGCATGACATGCTGGCCGGTAACGCGTTTGGCGACGCGGGCCACCGCATCGTGATTGAAGAGTTCCTCGACGGTGAAGAAGCGAGCTTTATTGTCATGGTCGACGGTGAGCACGTGCTGCCGATGGCCACCAGCCAGGACCACAAGCGCGTGGGCAATGGCGACACCGGCCCGAACACCGGCGGGATGGGTGCCTACTCCCCTGCTCCGGTAGTAACTGACGAAGTCCACCAGCGCACCATGGAACGCATCATCTGGCCAACCGTAAAAGGCATGGCGGCGGAAGGTAACACCTACACCGGTTTCCTTTATGCGGGTCTGATGATCGACAAACAGGGCAACCCGAAGGTTATCGAGTTCAACTGCCGCTTCGGCGATCCGGAAACCCAGCCGATCATGCTGCGCATGAAGTCCGATCTGGTGGAGCTGTGCCTCGCCGCCTGTGACGGCAAGTTGGATGAGAAAACCTCCGAGTGGGACGAACGCGCCTCGCTGGGTGTGGTCATTGCCGCCGGAGGTTATCCGGGTAATTACAATACCGGCGATGAGATCCACGGTCTGCCGCTGGAAGACGTCGCTGACGGTAAAGTGTTCCACGCGGGCACCAAACTGTCTGCAGACGATCGCGTGCTGACCAACGGTGGTCGCGTGCTGTGCGCCACCGCGCTGGGCAACACCGTGGCTGAAGCGCAGAAACGCGCTTACGCCCTGATGACCGACATCCGCTGGGATGGCAGCTTCAGCCGTAACGACATCGGCTGGCGTGCCATTGAACGCGAGCAACGCTAACGCGAAATTTTCGCCAGCAGCGTTTTACGCGTAATGCCTAACTGACGGGCGGCTTCCGTTTTATTGCCGCCCGTTTTTTCAAGCGCCGCCAGAATCACCTCCTTTTCGACATCCACCAACGGTTGGATCTCGCCACTGAATTCCGTTTTTATCGGCGTCGCGGCAATCGCCATCGGCAGTTCACGTTCGGAAATATATTCCCCCGTCAGCAGCACCACCGAGCGCTCAATCGCATTTTCCAGCTCACGAATATTGCCCGGCCAGTCGTAGTGGATCAGCAGATCCATCGCCTGCGGAGTAAAGCCTTTCACCGCTTTACGGTTACGCGCGGCAAAACGCTGGAGAAAATGTTCGGCTAACAGCGGAATATCTTCCCGGCGCTGGCACAGCGCTGGCATTTCAATGGTGACGACGTTCAGACGATAGTAGAGATCCTGACGAAAGCGCCCGGCGCTGACTTCCTCTGCTAGATCGCGATGCGTAGCGGCTATCAGCCGGACATCAACCGCAATGGTCTGATTGCTACCAACTCGCTGCACTTCTCGCTCCTGGATAGCCCGCAGCAAACGCACCTGCATCAGCGGTGAGATATCGCCAATTTCATCAAGAAATAACGTGCCACCATCGGCTTCCACAAAGCGCCCTTCCCGGCGTTTATCCGCCCCGGTAAACGCCCCTTTCTCGTGACCAAACAGCTCGGACTCCAGCAGCGATTCATTAAGCGCCGCGCAGTTTAGCGTCACCAGCGGCTTATCGCTGCGCGCGCTACTGGCGTGTAGCGCGCGGGCGACCAGCTCTTTCCCTGTCCCGGAATCTCCATGGATAAGCACCGTGGCGTCCGAGGGCGCTACCATCGCAATTTCGTTGAGCAATTGCTGCATCGCCGGACTTCTGCCAATCATGCCAAACTGCGCAGCCGACGCCGATGGCAGTTCAGCGCCCATTTCCCGCGTATGCGCCAGCGCCTTTTCCAGCGTCTCCTGCAGACGGTCAAAATCCAGCGGCTTGATTAAGTAGTCCAGCGCCCCGGTTTTAAGCGCCTCAACGGCAGTCTCTACGCTGGAGAACGCCGTCATGATCAAGACCGGAATCGCCGGATTCAGCGCTTTAATCTCTTTCAGCGTTGCGATGCCGTCCATCTCCGCCATGCGTACATCACACAGCACTAAATCAAATACGCGTTCGCGCACCTGTTCCAACGCCGCTCGCCCGCTATAAGCCAGCGCGACCTCATAACCCCAGCCGCGCAGCAGCGCCTGTAAAATGGTGCAGTGGCTGATATCGTCATCTACTACCAGAATATTGATTTTTCCGCGCGTCATCCTTGTTAATCCTGTTGTTTCGCTTTGGTCGGCAGCCAAAGAGTAAAGGTCGCACCTTTGCCCTCAACGCTTGCCACCTGAATGGTGCCACCATGCTGTTCGATAATGTTCTGCACTACCGCCAGCCCGAGGCCGGTTCCGTCAGCTTTGGTTGTAAAGTAAGGCGTAAAAATGGCCTCCAGCTGTTCCGCTGCAATTCCCTTTCCGCTATCGGTAACCACAATTTTAACGCGATCGCCGCTGCTTTCATTCGCTTCAACCGTGATCGTGCCCTGACGACCAATCGCATGAATGGCGTTCAGATACAGATTCAACAAAACCTGAGTCAGTCGGTCAGGATCGGCCTGGATAGCGGGCAGCGTAGAATTGGCCGAAAAGCGGAGCTGGATTTCCCTGCTTGCCGCATCCTGACTCACCAGGTGTAATGAGTGGGTGATAACCTCATTGAGATCCACCTGTTGCAGCGTCAGATGTGCAGGCTTCACCAGCTCCAGCAGCTCGCTCACCACCCGATTTAAACGATCCGCCTCTTTCGCCATCACCTGTGCCAGCTCATGCGACTCGCCTCCTGCCGGGGTTCGCTCGGCAAAATACTTCGCCAGACCTTTGATCGATGAAAGCGGATTACGAATTTCATGCGCCACTCCAGCCGCAAGATGCCCGAGCGCTAACAGTTTTTCTTTACGCTTCATCGCATCCTGAAGTTCTTTGTACGAGCGCTGATAGCGCTGATACCAGAAGAACGTCAGTACGGTGGCCAGCAACACAGCCGCCAGCGCACAGAGGACTATCAGTGTGTTACGCCACTCTCTTGCCTGAGTCGCTGTCAGATCGCTGGCATCAAAGGCGATAAATATGGTTTGCGCTGGGGTGATAAGCTGCCCGTCATTGCTGGCACAGCGCGCCATGCCGTGGCGTCCTGGACCATACATCGGCTGAAACTGGCGATAAATTTCCAGGGCCGGCGTTTTTTCACCATCCCTCGCTGGAATTTCAATATTCCGCCAGCTTTCTTGCTCCCCAGGACTAAGCTGTCGCAGGACATCCGGTGAATAGAGCGTTTTTCCGACCATCGCGGCATTGCTGTGAGTAATAATGACACCATGCTCATCGACGACGGCAAACCATAGCACGCCTGGTTGTACGGCCATTTCCTCCAGTAGCGTCTGCTGCTGGGCATGATGCATGCGCATCCCCATGCCTACACGCGTACCAGACTCCAGAGCGCGAATGAGCACGCTGCCTTTTTCCAGTAGCGTTTGCCGCGCGGCGCCACTTTCCCGCCCATAGTCCCGAATAGTCATAATCGAAAACCAGCCGACCAAAATCAGGATTGCCGCCAGCAAGAGTCGGCTCAACCACTTTGCCACCGTATCCTTATAAAGACGCATACGCTCTCCCTTTACCCCACTTGTTCCTTTCATCGTTGCAGGTATACAGCAGAAATCATGCCATTTTTTCCCCCAGATAACCCTGCCCTCAGACACAAACAGCTCAAAGTACCGGGTAAAAATGACTCGCTGGCGCGTTCTGGCGAGTCATTTTTACTCGTTTTCCTGCAAAGACGGCGGGTACGACGCCCGCAGGACTGGGATTGCCGCTTTGGCACGGAAGATGCAATAGGGAATGTAAGCTAACCAACAGGAGAACGAACGATGAAACGGAACAACAAACTGGCACTGATTGCACTTTCTCTTATCGCACTGGGCTCCACCCCGGTACTGGCGCAGAATCACTGGGGATATGGTGATGGAATGCAGCAACGGGGCGGTACCCCAATGACCGCTGAGCAGCAGGCTGCCGCACAGAAAATCTATGATGATTACTACTCCCAGACCAGCGCGTTGCGCCAACAGCTGACATCCAAACGTTATGAGTACAATGCACTATTAACGGCCAGCTCGCCGGACACGGCAAAAATTAATGCCGTTGCAAAAGAGATGGAAGCGTTGAATCAGTCTCTGGACGAGCAGCGCGTTAAACGCGATGTCGCAATGGCGCAGGCTGGCGTGCCACGTGGCGCGGGAATGGGCTACGGCGGATGCGGCGGTGGCAGTAACCATCGCGGCGGCGGCCATATGGGAATGGGTCACTGGTAAAAGACTTAATGCCTGATGACGCCATACGGTTCAGGCCTGCTGACTACCTGTCTTCAGGTTTTCAGAAAGTTTTGGCTGTAGGCTGCCAGTGACAAAAATCTTCATTGGCGACTAGCAGTATCTGCGACCCTTCGGGCGCTTCCAGCCATGCCACACTCACCTCCACGGATGAATGTTTCTGGCGGCGCTCGATATGGTTTATCGCCCACGACTCCAGGTCTGGCTTCAGCGTTTCACCTTCACAGGTTGTGACCGTGTTATCCGCATGCCAACGTCCCTGACGCAATATCACCCGTCCCTGACGCAGCGCATCGCTGGTCTGGCGAATTTGATCGGCGCGATAGCGGTAAAGCGCGATTTGATCGCTGGAAAGCTGCTGCTTTTGCCCGTCGACTTCACGCTGCATGAAGCTCAGTTCGCCCCGGTCATCGAAGCGTATACGGACATGTTCAGCCGGTTTACTGTAAACGTTGAGTTCTATCAGAGAGAGCGAATCACCCTGCCAGCGGTATTCACTGGTAGTGGTTTCGCCTTTTCGCCACGGACTAAATACCGAGAGCAAGTGAACATCGTCACCGGAGTCTTTACGCCAAATGCGTACCGCCCCCTGATCGCCAACATAGCCGCTGGCCGTGAACGGAGGAAGCTCAGAATGGCTACCACAGGCAGACAGTAACAGAACACCTGAAAGCCAAAGCGTATGACGCCAGATGGACAAAAGGGGCGAAACCGCCCCTTCGTTAAAACTGTTCACTGCCACGCGAATTACTTAACCGCGTCTTTCAGTGCTTTACCAGAAACAAATGCCGGTACGTTAGCTGCGGCAATTTTGATTTCTTTACCGGTCTGCGGGTTGCGGCCAGTGCGCTCAGCACGGTGGTTCACTTTGAAGGTACCGAAACCAACCAGTTGTACAGCATCGCCTTCTTTCAGAGACTCAGTAATAGCAGCCAGAGTGGATTCCAGAGCAGCTTTAGCCTGTGTTTTAGACAGTTCTGCTTTGTCTGCAATTACATCAATCAGTTGAGTCTTGTTCATAAGTTATCCTTACAATGTGTTTATCGCTTGCTAAGCATCGAGTGCGACGGAAATGCCAGAAAAGCACTCTCCTGCATACACGCACCGATAGCCACTTTTTTTCGCCCCCCAAATGTAGACCAGACCGGGGGCGGATGGGAAGCCTTCAGGCACGACAAATCAGGCGTTAAATCACGTTTTGTGGTGTCATTGCTGAAAATTTATACCAATATTGCTCTCGCCAGCCTCGCGCAGGTCTGCACGCAGCCCTTTTATCAGCTCAATATCGCGTTCTTCACAGTCGGCTAAAAGTCGGAAAATTTCCCACTGAATATCCCATTCTTGCTCAACGGCAGGGTTCTCTTTGAGCTCCTCATCGGTCATTTCGCGACCAGCCTGGGTCATTTCCAGCATCGCTACCGTCGTAATCGAAGCTTTACTAACTTCAATTGCATGCTCCAGCGTTTCACCGCTAAGACGTGAATGCATCAGTTCGCTTAATGCCACACAGGCATCAATCGCCGGATAAACGCCGTACAGATCGTAATCGTCTGCAGAAGGAATGGCCTCTTCAAACTTTTCCAGCTGGCTGTCGAAATTGATTTTCGCGTCTTTAACCGTCAGCGCTTCCCAAATCAGATCCAGAATTCGGCGGTAAATCTGTCCATCGCCAAATTCAGTTTGCTTGCAGAACATGGCGTAATTCGGGTACATGCGTTCGCACAGACAGGCCATAAATGTGACGTGCTGCCAGCTTTCCAGCTTCTCCAGACGCAGGTGAATCGGATTTTGTAACATGATGAGTTCTCAAATACGGAAATTAGCCGCAGTTTACCCGATATGGGGCGCTTTTGCTGCAAGCCGCGTAAAAGCCGGGCGTTCGGATGCCACCGCATCTGCCCAGCGCGTTGGTTCCGGCAGACGATAGCCGTTCATACAGCGTTGTACCCACGCCAGTGCGCTGTCCATACTCACGCGGTGGCCCGTAGAGATAAACAACGGGTTACAGCGCGCTTTGCTGCGCCAGACCCATGCCAGCTGTTCGCCTTTATCCAGCAATGGCACTAGCGCACCGGGTTCAGCAGCGAGCGGTTCAAACTTGCCACACAGCCGTTTTTTCGCCACACCGATCGTTGGGACGTCCACCAGCAGGCCAAAATGGCTGGCCACGCCCAGACGGCGCGGGTGCGAAATGCCGTGCCCGTCAACAAACAGCAGATCGGGCTTGTGCGAGAGCAGTTGCCAGGCGGCCATCAGCGCGGGGGTTTCACGAAAGGAGAGAAAACCGGGAATGTAGGGCATGGTAGTGGCGATACGCGCCACCTTATATTCAACCAGTTCAAGCGTGGGATACTTCAGTAAGACCATCGCGGCTCGCGTCACTTCGCCACCCCGCTCAAACCCAACGTCCGCCCCGCCGATCAGATCCGGCGGATCGTTCTTCAGACGATCCTCGCGGATCAATGAAGAGGCCAGTTCAAGCTGCTGCGCGCGTAATGACGCGAGATCCATAATGACTCCTTAGCGGTGGTACTGTTCGGACAACCGATGTACCGCCTCCACAAAGACACCCGCATGTTCTGGCGGGACGTCCTGATGAATGCCGTGACCCAGGTTAAAGACATGCCCTTCGCCCTGACCGAATCCGGCCAGAATTGTCGCCACCTCTTCTTCGATGCGGGCTGGCGGTGCATACAGCATGGACGGATCCATATTGCCCTGTAGCGCCACTTTATGACCTACACGACGACGCGCATCGGCAATGTCAGTGGTCCAGTCGAGACCTAACGCATCACAACCGGTTTCCGCCATCGCTTCCAGCCACTGACCACCGCCTTTGGTAAACAGGGTCACAGGTACGCGACGACCTTCGTTCTCGCGTAGCAGGCCATCGACGATTTTGTGCATGTAGTACAGGGAGAACTGCTGATAGTCGCGACCGGTCAGCACGCCACCCCAGGTATCGAAAATCATCACCGACTGCGCGCCAGCTTTAATCTGCGCGTTCAGGTACAGCGTGACGCTCTTCGCCAGCTTATCAAGCAGCAGATGCAGCGCTTTAGGGTCGGCATACATCATCTTTTTAATCACGGTGAAGGCTTTGCTGCTGCCGCCTTCAACCATGTAGGTCGCCAGCGTCCACGGGCTACCGGAGAAGCCGATCAGCGGCACTTCGCCTTTCAGTTCACGGCGGATAGTGCGCACCGCGTTCATCACGTATCCCAGCCCATCTTCCGGGTCCGGGATCGGCAGTTTGTCGACGTCAGCCTTGCTGGTAATCGGAGAGGTGAAGCGTGGACCTTCTCCTGCTTCAAAATACAGCCCGAGTCCCATCGCATCCGGGATCGTCAGGATATCGGAGAAGAGGATCGCGGCATCAAGTTTATAGCGACGCAGCGGCTGCAGCGTGACTTCGCAGGCCAGCTCGGCATTTTTGCACAGCGCCATAAAATCGCCCGCTTCGGTACGGGTAGCTTTGTATTCCGGTAGATAACGGCCTGCCTGGCGCATCATCCATACCGGAGTGACATCAACGGGCTGGCGCAGCAGCGCACGCAGATAACGATCGTTCTTCAGTTCGGTCATTTTTGCAGTTCCTTATTGCGTCAGTCCATCAGTGTATCACCACTCGCTCTTTACTCGTACTCAGCCCGACACATTGCCACAGTATCTTCAATCAATCGACGCGCGACAGTACCCGGCGGGGGCAAGAGCGGTAAATCGTCATAGCGATACCAGTTCGCTTCCAGCAGCTCTTTCGGGTCGATGACGATTTCGCCGCTATCATACTCCGCCATAAATGCGGTCATCAAAGACTGTGGGAACGGCCACGGCTGAGAAGTGACATAGCGCAGGTTTTTCACCTTAATGCCGCTCTCTTCCATGACTTCACGCGCCACCGCCTGCTCGAGGGTTTCGCCCACTTCGACAAAACCTGCCAGCACGGTATGCACGCCGTTGCGATGGCGAACATGTTGGGCGAGCAGGATGGAATCATCTCGGCGAATAGCGACGATTATGCAGGGAGCAATTTGCGGGTAATAACGTTCGCGGCAGTGACTACAGAGCATCGCCCACTCCGTTTTACTCGGGTGCATGGGATGGCCGCAGTAACCGCAGAATTTATGCGAGCGGTAAAACTCCGCCAGCTGTACGCCTCGTCCGGCCAGTTGAAACAGGCCAACGTCCTGGTCAATGACCTGGCGCACCGACCCCATATCGTGTCGACGCTGCTGCTGCACCAGCCAGACAGTTTCCCCTTCCCACTCGCCTATTGGCAGCGCGCGCTGACCAATCAGATCAAAACGGGCTGCGTCGCCATAAGGTAGCTCGCCATGAGGTAACCATAACTTTTGCTCATGACTGACAATCCACCAGCCGCTATCTAATTTTTCAATTATACGATCCATATCTCTTGCGCAACCTTTGCTTCACAGGCATGTTGTTTACATTATTTTTACATTTACGGGTGAGCAGTTCCTAAACACCATCTTGCGGAGTCAATCATGCTAAACCAGCTGGAAAGCCTGACGGAGCACGTCGGAGGAAGTAATAAACTGGTTGATCGCTGGCTACATGTACGTAAGCACCTGCTCGTGGCTTACTACAATCTGGTTGGCATTAAGCCTGGCAAAGAATCGTACATGCGACTCAATGAAAAGGCGCTGGATGATTTTTGTCAGAGCCTGGTCGATTACCTCTCCACCGGACACTTCAGTATTTATGAACGTATTCTCCATAAATTGGAAGGGAACGGGCAGCTTTTAAAAGCCACAAAAATTTGGCCGCTGCTGGAAGCCAACACACAATTGATCATGGACTACTATGACTCCAGCCTGGAAACTGCGATTGATCATGATAACTTCCTTGAGTTTCAAAAGGTTTTATCGGATCTCGGCGAGGCGCTGGAAGCCCGGTTCGTGCTCGAAGATAAGCTGATCATGCTGGTATTTGATGCGATGCACGAGAGTGGCACTCTCAAACGTCCTGCTTGAGATTTGTCGCATTAACGCGTAGTTTACATTCATTACCTCTAAGATAGAGGTTACTTCTTGTCGGAGTGCTTATTTTCCACAACAGCATTCGTGATGCGTCAAGGCGGCAAGTCAGTGAATCTCCAGGAGCTTACCTAAGTAAGTGACTGGAGTGAGCGGACGAAGCCAACAAAGAGGCAGCGCGAAGGATGACGTGGAAAAGGCTGAGACCGTTAATTCGGGATCCGCGGAACCTGATCAGGTTAAGACCTGCGAAGGGAACAAGAGTCAATCTACAACCGTATTGCCCCTGGGCGATCGCCTCTCTTGCTTCATCCGTCGTCTGACAAGCCACGTCCTTACTTTTTTGGAATGAGCTATGTCTGCCACTACTAAACCATCACGCCGCGAACAGCGCGCGCAAGCCCAACACTTTATCGATACCCTGGAAGGGACCGCCTTCCCTAACTCAAAACGCATTTATATTACCGGTTCGCAGCCGGATATCCGCATTCCGATGCGCGAAATCCAGCTTAGCCCGACGCTGATTGGCGGCAGCAAAGACAACCCGCAATTTGAAGACAACGAAGCCGTGCCGGTGTACGACACCTCCGGGCCGTATGGCGATCCTGACGTGGCAATTAACGTCCAGCAGGGCCTGGCGAAACTGCGCCAGCCGTGGATTGCGGCGCGTAACGACAGCGAAGAATTAGACGACCGCAGCTCCGCTTACACCAAAGAGCGCCTGGCCGACGATGGCCTGGACGAGCTGCGTTTCAGCGGCCTGCTGACGCCAAAGCGCGCCAAAGCCGGTAAGCGCGTGACCCAGTTGCACTACGCCCGTCAGGGGATCGTCACGCCAGAGATGGAGTTTATCGCCATCCGTGAAAATATGGGCCGCGAGCGTATTCGTAGTGAAGTGCTGCGCCATCAGCATCCGGGGATGAACTTTGGCGCACGTCTGCCGGAAAATATCACCCCGGAATTTGTGCGTGATGAAGTCGCTGCGGGCCGGGCGATTATTCCTGCCAACATCAACCACCCGGAATCCGAGCCGATGATCATCGGCCGCAACTTCCTGGTGAAGGTGAATGCCAACATCGGTAACTCGGCGGTCACTTCCTCTATCGAAGAAGAGGTAGAAAAACTGGTGTGGTCGACCCGCTGGGGCGCAGATACGGTGATGGACCTCTCCACCGGTCGCTATATTCACGAAACCCGCGAGTGGATCCTGCGTAACAGCCCGGTACCGATCGGCACCGTACCGATCTACCAGGCGCTGGAGAAGGTCAACGGGATCGCCGAAGATCTCACCTGGGAAGCGTTCCGCGATACGTTGCTGGAACAGGCCGAACAGGGCGTCGACTACTTCACTATCCATGCCGGCGTACTGCTGCGCTACGTGCCGATGACTGCCAAACGCCTGACCGGAATTGTCTCGCGCGGCGGTTCAATTATGGCGAAATGGTGCCTTTCTCATCACAAAGAGAACTTCCTGTTCGAACATTTCCGCGAGATTTGCGAAATCTGCGCCGCCTACGACGTCTCGCTCTCTCTCGGTGACGGCCTGCGCCCGGGTTCGATTCAGGATGCCAACGACGAAGCGCAGTTCTCCGAACTGCATACGCTGGGCGAGCTAACCAAAATCGCCTGGGAATACGACGTGCAGGTGATGATTGAAGGTCCAGGACATGTGCCGATGCATATGATCCAACGCAACATGACCGAAGAGCTGGAGAGCTGCCACGAAGCACCGTTCTACACCTTAGGGCCGTTGACGACAGATATCGCGCCGGGCTATGACCACTTCACCTCCGGCATTGGCGCGGCGATGATCGGCTGGTTTGGCTGCGCGATGCTGTGCTACGTCACGCCAAAAGAGCACCTCGGCTTGCCGAACAAAGAAGACGTGAAGCAAGGGCTGATTACCTACAAAATTGCCGCTCACGCCGCCGACCTGGCGAAGGGGCACCCGGGTGCGCAGATCCGCGACAACGCGATGTCGAAAGCGCGCTTCGAATTCCGCTGGGAAGACCAGTTCAACCTCGCGCTCGACCCGTTCACTGCCCGCGCCTATCACGATGAAACCCTGCCACAGGAGTCCGGCAAAGTCGCCCACTTCTGCTCGATGTGCGGGCCGAAGTTCTGCTCAATGAAAATCAGCCAGGAAGTACGCGACTACGCCGCCGCGCAGACTATTGAAGTGGGAATGGCAGATATGTCGGAGAACTTCCGCGCCAAAGGCGGTGAAATCTACCTCAAAAAAGAGGAGGCATAATGTACCAGCCTGATTTCCCGACCGTGCCGTTCCGCCTCGGGCTTTACCCGGTGGTGGACAGCGTGGCGTGGATTGAACGCCTGCTGCAGGCGGGCGTACGCACGATCCAACTGCGCATTAAAGATAAGCGTGATGAAGAGGTCGAAGCCGACGTCATGGCCGCCATTGAACTGGGGCGTCGCTATGACACCCGCCTGTTTATCAACGACTACTGGCGGCTGGCGATTAAGCACAACGCTTACGGCGTGCATCTGGGCCAGGAAGATCTTGAAACCACCGATCTGACGGCGATTCAGGCGGCGGGGCTGCGCCTGGGTGTCTCCACTCACGATGATATGGAGATCGACGTCGCGCTGGCGGCTAAGCCTTCTTATATCGCACTCGGCCACGTCTTCCCCACGCAAACCAAGCAGATGCCTTCCGCCCCGCAGGGGCTGACGCAGCTGGCAAGCCATATTAACCGACTGGCAGATTACCCGACCGTCGCCATTGGCGGCATCAGCCTGGAACGTGCGCCCGCAGTGCTGGCAACCGGCGTCGGCAGCATTGCCGTGGTCAGCGCCATTACCCAGGCGGCTGACTGGCAGGCAGCCACAGCGCAGCTGCTCGACATAGCGGGAGTCGGCGATGAATGACCGCGACTTTATGCGTTACAGCCGGCAGATCCTGCTCGGCGATATCGCTATTGAGGGCCAACAAAAGCTGCTCGACAGCCATGTGCTGATTATCGGTTTAGGCGGGTTAGGTTCGCCTGCCGCGCTGTATCTGGCGGGAGCAGGTATCGGCAAACTGACGCTGGTAGACGATGACGACATTCATTTGAGCAATCTGCAGCGCCAGATCCTGTTTACCACTGATGATATCGCGCGTTCAAAATCGCAGATTGCCCAGCAGCGCCTGACGCGGCTCAACCCGGATATCGAACTGGTATCGCTCCAGCAGCGACTGAAAGGCGATGCGCTCCGGCATGCGGTAGCGCGTGCCGATGTGGTGCTCGACTGTACCGACAACATGGCCACGCGTCAGGAAATTAACGCCGCCTGCGTGTCGCTGAATACACCTTTGGTTACCGCCAGCGCCGTCGGTTTCGGCGGCCAGTTGATGGTGCTCACGCCACCGTGGGAGCAAGGTTGTTACCGCTGCCTGTGGCCGGATGATGTAGAGCCTGAACGCAACTGCCGTACCGCCGGTATCGTCGGCCCGGTTGTCGGCGTGATGGGCACCTTGCAGGCGCTGGAAGCCATCAAACTGCTTAGCGGCATTGCGACGCCCAGTGGCGAGTTACGCCTGTTTGACGGTAAAACCAGCCAGTGGCGCAGCTTCGCACTACGACGTGCCAGCGGCTGCCCGGTATGTGGAGGGCAACATGCAGATTCAGTTCAATGATGAGCCGATGCAGTGCGCCGAGGGACAAACCGTCAGCGGGCTGCTCACCGAGCTTAATCAGCTTAAACCGGGCGCGGCGCTGGCGCTCAATCAGCAGATCCTGCCGCGCGAGCAGTGGCAGCAGCAAATCGTGCAGGAAGGCGACCAGATCCTGCTTTTTCAGGTTATTGCAGGGGGTTGATATGTTACGTATTGCCGACAAAACGTTTGATTCACATCTGTTCACCGGTACCGGAAAATTTGCCTCATCGCAACTGATGGTCGAGGCGATTCGCGCCTCCGGCAGCCAGTTGGTGACGCTGGCCATGAAGCGCGTGGATTTGCGCCAGCATAACGATGCCATTCTGGCCCCGCTTATCGACGCGGGCGTGACGCTGCTGCCTAACACCTCCGGAGCGAAAACCGCTGAAGAGGCGATTTTCGCCGCCCAACTGGCGCGTGAAGCTCTGGGCACAAACTGGCTGAAATTAGAAATCCACCCGGATGCCCGCTGGCTATTGCCGGATCCGATTGAAACACTAAAAGCTGCCGAAGCGCTGGTGAAACAGGGCTTTGTGGTGCTGCCCTACTGCGGCGCGGATCCGGTACTGTGCAAGCGGCTGGAAGACGTGGGCTGCGCGGCGGTGATGCCGCTCGGCGCGCCTATCGGCTCCAACCAGGGGCTGGAAACCAAAGCGATGCTGGAGATTATTATCCAACAGGCGACCGTGCCGGTGGTGGTTGATGCAGGCATCGGCGTCCCCAGCCACGCCACGCAGGCGCTGGAAATGGGCGCCGACGCGGTGTTGGTCAACACGGCGATTGCCGTGGCGGACGATCCGGTGATGATGGCCACCGCTTTCCGTCTGGCGGTTGAAGCGGGCCTTTTGGCGCGCCAGGCGGTACCTGGAAGCAAAAGCTCGCAGGCAAATCCCACCAGCCCGTTAACCGGATTCCTGGAGGCCTTCGCATGAAAACGTTCAGCGACCGCTGGCGACAACTGGACTGGGACGACATCCGCCTGCGCATCAACGGTAAAACCGCCGCTGACGTGGAGCGCGCTCTCAAGACTTCGCATCTTAGTCGCGACGATCTGATGGCATTGCTCTCTCCTGCCGCCGCCGATTATCTGGAGCCGCTTGCGCAACGGGCGCAAAAGCTCACCCGCCAGCGTTTTGGCAACACGGTGAGCTTTTACGTGCCGTTGTATCTCTCCAACCTTTGTGCCAACGACTGCACCTACTGCGGTTTTTCGATGAGCAACCGTATCAAACGCAAAACGCTGGACGAAGATGAGATACAACGTGAGTGTGCGGCTATCCGTGAGCTGGGCTTTGAGCATCTGCTACTGGTCACCGGTGAACATCAGGCCAAAGTGGGGATGGATTACTTTCGTCGCCATTTGCCTGTCATTCGCCGACAGTTTGCCTCTTTACAGATGGAAGTACAGCCGCTGTCAGAGGCTGAATATGCGGAGCTGAAGACGCTGGGACTGGATGGCGTGATGGTGTATCAGGAGAGCTATCATGAGGCGATTTACGCCCGCCACCATCTGAAGGGGAAAAAGCAGGATTTCTTCTGGCGACTGGAAACGCCGGACCGGCTGGGCCGCGCAGGGATCGACAAAATCGGTCTTGGCGCGTTGATTGGTTTGTCCGACAGCTGGCGGGTTGACTGCTATATGGTAGCTGAACATCTGCTGTGGATGCAGCAGCATTACTGGCAGAGCCGCTACTCTATCTCCTTCCCTCGCCTGCGCCCATGCACCGGAGGCGTTGAGCCTGCATCGATCATGGATGAGCGACAGCTGGTCCAGACCATTTGCGCGTTTCGTTTACTCGCACCAGAAATTGAGCTGTCGCTCTCCACCCGCGAATCGCCATGGTTTCGTGACCATGTGATCCCGTTGGCAATCAACAACGTCAGCGCCTTCTCAAAAACCCAGCCCGGTGGTTATGCCGATAACCACCCCGAACTGGAACAGTTCTCCCCGCACGACGATCGTCGCCCGGAAGCCGTTGCTGAAGCACTGATGGCGCAGGGATTACAGCCCGTGTGGAAAGACTGGGACAGCTATCTGGGACGCGCGGCACAGATGCCCTAAGCCCAACGCTATCGCATAAACAAAAAAACCCGCTTTCGCGGGTTTTTTCTTCACTGGTGCTTAACTGCTCGGGCTCTGGCCTTCATCGCTATCGTAAGCCTTCGTGAAATTATCGGCGTTTACAGCGCGACAACGTTAACAGCAGACGGGCCTTTAGCGCCATTCTCCACGGAGAACTCCACCTTTTGACCTTCGTCTAACGTTTTAAAATCGTTACTCTGGATAGCGGAAAAATGCACAAACACATCCTTGCTACCGTCCTGAGGAGTGATAAAGCCGAAGCCTTTATCAGAGTTAAACCATTTTACTAAACCAGTCATTTTGTTAGACATAGATACTTCCTTTCATGTTTTTGAGCCGCTTATGCAGCGAAGATGGCCTGTTTTGCAGAAATTAACTTATGGGGCACTTAGGGAGGAGGCTCATGAAGAAGAGTATCTGAGGATAACGCTTGAACTGAGAACTGCTTTACTAAAACTGCTTGCATAAGGTCTGTGTTCCAAACCGATGCCGCTATAGTAGACCTACTTCTAATCATTAAGCAAGCATTAATTTTTTTAATACCCACTGAGTGATGCAATGTTGAACCAACGCGGCTAAGCATCCTGGATAACAGCTTGATCTACAATGAACAAAAGCCCCGACTATTGCAGTCAGGGCTTTACGTTACTACACACTTCAAATTTAACATTAATAAACTTAACGATTTAATACTGCTGATGGTACTACTTTAAAATGTACACGTTTACTACAGATAATATTGGATATTGATACTAACTAAAGCTTTCCTCTATTTACCGTTAAACACATTCCACCCGCTTGATAATAGAACTCAAGGCTGGTGACCTAAACAAGTACACTTCCCCTCGCGACATATACTCTTTGATGCGTTGCCTTATTTCCCTCGTGATAACCAAAAAAGCAGAAATCACGAACAATTACTATTAAATCATGGCGTTACATCGTCGCGTTTTACTGATTTTTTGCGATTAGATATATCAACTACGTGGCCTGAAAGCATTGTCGAGGTGAAAAAATAGCGTTTTCAGCATCGACTATCCCATACAAAAATACTTCGTGGCCTTTATCGCAAACCCCAATCAAGCTCTACTAACACTTACTACGTTAACAGCAAACTACAATTTCTCCGCTGTTAAGTATTAACATACGGGTTTAAAAAACGCTGTCAATACTGTTTTTTATAACATGTCTTTATTGACAGTAATTATATATTCCAGCATGTGATAAGCGAGTCAAAAAGCCGCTGGTCCCGGTCCAGATCGCAGGGTTTGGCCTCTTTTTGTAACCGGTTTCAGAAAAAGCGGTTTTCTTTGTGATGCCTTGCACACAATCGTTGCAAAGCAGTTGTTGCTATAGCTGGCTCGCGATAATTATCAACTCACACATGTTGATCGAGACTACTTATGAAAAACATCGTTTTATGCTGTGCCGCCGGAATGTCCACCAGCATGCTGGTGCAAAGGATGAAAGATGCCGCCCAGAAAAAAGGCGTCGACGTTACTATCAAAGCCGTCCCGGTGGCCGAGTTTGAAGAGAATATCGCTACAGCGGATATCGTTTTGCTCGGTCCACAGGTTAAGTATGAACAGGCCAAGCTACAGGCGATCGCCGACCCACTAGGCAAAAAGGTCGCCGTTATCGACATGATGGATTACGGCATGATGAAAGGCGATGCGGTACTGGACAAGGCGCTGAAACTACTGGAGTGATGGTATGGAAGAGTTAGAAACGATCATCATGGAGTTATTGGTAAACGCTGGTGCTGCACGCAGCCAGGCCCTGACGGCATTGCAACTGGCGCGTAAAGGTGATTTCTCCGGTGCAGAACAAGCGATGACGGAATCACGCGAGTACGTTAAACAAGCGCATAAAATCCAGACCCAGCTGATCGGAATTGACGAAGGAACCGGCAAGCTACCGGTTAATCTCATCACCGTCCATTCGCAGGATCACCTGATGAACGCGATGGTGATTCAGGATTTGGCGGGAGATATGATTGAGCTTTATCGGCGGTTACCGCCGGTAAATTAATGACACTGCCGGATGGCTTCGTAGCCTCGTAGACCTGATAAGCGTCATCAGAAATAAACCTGGACATAAAAAAACCCGCCGAAGCGGGTTTTTTATTATGGTCGGCAACGATTAATCGTTGTCAGAACCGCCCAGGCCTGCGTTCAGCAGTTCTGCCAGGCTGGCAGACGCATCTTCAGCAGTCACCTGCGGTGCAGCTGGCAGTTCGCCCGCTGCGCGACGGCGCATACGATCCTGGTGGTACGCGTAACCGGTACCTGCCGGGATCAGACGACCCACGATTACGTTCTCTTTCAGACCGCGCAGTTCATCACGTTTACCTGCAACAGCGGCTTCGGTCAGGACACGCGTGGTTTCCTGGAACGATGCTGCAGAGATGAAGGACTCGGTTGCCAGAGACGCTTTGGTGATACCCAGCAGATCGCGGGAGAACGTTGCACCCACTTTGCCGTTCGCTTCCAGCTCGCGGTTAGCGATCTTGACGCGGGAGTATTCAACCTGCTCGCCTTCCAGGAAGTCGGAGCTACCAGCGCTTTCGATGGTGGCTTTACGCAGCATCTGACGAACGATAACTTCGATGTGTTTATCGTTAATCTTAACACCCTGCAGACGGTATACGTCCTGAACTTCGTTAACAATGTAACGAGTTACAGCATGCACACCACGCAGACGCAGGATGTCGTGCGGCGCTTCCGGACCGTCGGAAACAACGTCACCACGTTCTACACGTTCACCTTCGAACACGTTGAGCTGACGCCATTTCGGAATCATCTCTTCGTACGGTTCGCTACCGTCTACCGGGGTGATAACCAGACGACGTTTACCTTTGGTTTCTTTACCGAAGGAAATGATGCCGCTGATTTCAGCCAGGATTGCCGGCTCTTTCGGACGACGTGCTTCGAACAGGTCAGCAACGCGCGGCAGACCACCGGTGATATCCTTGGTACCGCCGGATTCCTGCGGAACACGCGCCAGGGTGTCACCAGAACTGATCTGTACGCCATCTTCCAGCTGAACAATCGCTTTACCCGGCAGGAAGTACTGAGCAGGCATATCGGTGCCTGGGATCAGAACGTCGTTGCCCTGAGCATCAACAATTTTCAGTGCCGGACGCAGGTCTTTACCACCCGCAGTACGCTCTGCAGAATCCAGAACCACCAGAGAAGACAGACCGGTCAGCTCGTCGGTCTGACGAGTAATGGTCTGGCCGTCGATCATGTCAGTGAAGCGGACAAAACCACTCACTTCGGTGATAACCGGCATGGTGTGCGGATCCCAGTTTGCTACGGTTTCGCCGCCAGCAACCTGTTCGCCATCACCTTTCGCCATAACGGAGCCGTAAGGCACTTTATAGCTTTCTTTGGTACGGCCGAATTCGTCGATCAGTTTCAGTTCGGTGTTACGTGAGGTGATAACCAGTTTACCGCTGGAGTTCACAACCGACTTCGCGTTGCTCAGACGGATGCTACCTTTGTTTTTCACCTGGATGCTGGATTCAGCAGCCGCACGAGATGCCGCACCACCGATGTGGAACGTACGCATCGTCAGCTGTGTACCCGGTTCACCGATGGACTGTGCCGCGATAACGCCGATTGCTTCACCTTTGTTGATGATGTGGCCACGCGCCAGGTCACGACCGTAGCAGTGCGCACATACACCAAAGTCGGTGTCACAAGATACAACAGAACGGACTTTGACGGAGTCAACGGAGTTCTCTTCCAGCAGGTCACACCACTGTTCGTGCAGCAGCGTGTTGCGTGGAACCAGAATATCCGCCGTACCCGGCTTCAGAACGTCTTCAGCAGTTACACGACCCAGAACGCGATCGCGCAGCGGCTCTTTAACGTCACCACCCTCGATAACCGGGGTCATGGTGATGCCTTCCAGAGTGCCGCAATCGTCTTCAGTAACAACCAGGTCCTGCGCAACGTCGACCAGACGACGAGTCAGATAACCGGAGTTCGCTGTTTTCAGTGCGGTATCCGCCAGACCTTTACGCGCACCGTGAGTAGAGATGAAGTACTGGAGTACGTTCAGACCTTCACGGAAGTTCGCGGTGATTGGCGTTTCGATGATGGAGCCATCTGGCTTCGCCATCAGACCACGCATACCGGCCAGCTGACGAATCTGTGCTGCAGAACCACGCGCACCGGAGTCGGCCATCATGTAGATGCTGTTGAAGGAAACCTGCTGCTCTTCTACGCCGTCACGGTTAATAACGGTTTCGGTTTGCAGGTTATCCATCATCGCTTTGGATACACGATCGTTCGCCGCAGCCCAGATATCGATAACTTTGTTATAGCGTTCGCCCGCGGTTACCAGACCAGACTGGAACTGCTCCTGGATCTCAGCAACTTCAGCTTCCGCTTCAGAGATAATCTCGTGTTTCTTCTCCGGGATGACCATGTCATCAATACCAACAGATGCACCTGAACGCGCTGCATAAGCAAAGCCGGTGTACATTGTCTGGTCAGCGAAGATAACAGTCGGCTTCAGGCCCAGAATGCGGTAACAGGTGTTCAGCATTTTGGAGATAGCTTTCTTGCCCAGCGCCTGGTTGACGATGGAGAAAGGCAGACCTTTCGGTACGATCATCCACAGAATGGCGCGACCAACGGTCGTGTCTTTCAGACTGGTGTGCGCAACGAATTCGCCGTTTTCATCTTTTTCGTATTCAGTGATACGCACTTTAACGCGCGCATGCAGAGAGGCCAGACCTGCGCGATAGATACGCTCAGCTTCTTTCGGGCCAGTCAGCACCATGCCTTCGCCTTTGGCGTTAACACAGTCACGGGTCATGTAGTACAGACCCAATACAACGTCCTGAGACGGAACGATGATAGGTTCGCCGTTCGCCGGAGACAGGATGTTGTTGGTAGACATCATCAGCGCACGCGCTTCGAGCTGGGCTTCCAGCGTCAGCGGTACGTGAACAGCCATCTGGTCACCATCGAAGTCGGCGTTATATGCCGCACAAACCAGCGGGTGAAGCTGGATAGCTTTACCTTCGATCAGTACCGGTTCAAATGCCTGGATACCCAGACGGTGCAGTGTTGGTGCACGGTTCAGCAGTACCGGGTGTTCGCGGATAACTTCGTCCAGGATATCCCAAACGACAGCTTCTTCACGCTCAACCATTTTCTTAGCGGCTTTGATGGTGGTGGCCAGGCCACGCAGTTCCAGCTTGCCGTAGATGAACGGTTTGAACAGTTCCAGTGCCATTTTCTTCGGCAGGCCGCACTGATGCAGACGCAGGTATGGACCTACGGTGATTACAGAACGACCGGAGTAGTCAACACGCTTACCGAGCAGGTTCTGACGGAAACGACCCTGCTTACCTTTGATCATGTCGGCCAAAGATTTCAGAGGACGTTTGTTAGAACCGGTGATCGCACGACCGCGACGACCGTTATCCAGCAGGGCGTCAACCGCTTCCTGCAGCATACGTTTTTCGTTGCGTACGATGATGTCCGGCGCAGCCAGATCCAGCAGACGCTTCAGACGGTTGTTACGGTTGATAACGCGACGATACAGATCGTTCAGATCCGACGTTGCGAAACGACCACCATCCAGCGGAACCAGCGGACGCAGATCTGGCGGCAGAACCGGCAGAACGGTCAGGATCATCCACTCTGGCTTGTTGCCAGACTGTACGAAGGCTTCCAGCAGTTTGATACGCTTGGTTAGCTTCTTACGCTTGGTTTCGGAGTTGGTTTCGTTCAGCTCTTCGCGCAGAGTTTCACACTCTTGCTCCAGATCCATGCTCTTCAGCAGGGCCTGGATTGCTTCCGCACCCATCTTCGCGTCGAATTCGTCACCGAACTCTTCCAGCGCGTCCAGATACTGCTCTTCAGTCAGGATCTGTTGACGTTCCAGATTAGTCATACCGCCTTCGATAACCACATAAGATTCGAAGTACAGTACGCGTTCGATATCACGCAGCGGCATATCAAGCAGCAAACCGATACGGGACGGCAGAGATTTCAGGAACCAGATGTGAGCAGTCGGAGACGCCAGCTCGATGTGGCCCATACGCTCACGGCGTACTTTGGTCTGGGTCACTTCAACGCCGCACTTCTCACAGATCACACCACGGTGTTTCAGGCGCTTGTACTTACCGCACAGGCACTCGTAGTCTTTTACCGGCCCAAAGATACGGGCGCAGAAAAGGCCGTCACGTTCAGGTTTGAACGTACGGTAGTTGATGGTTTCCGGCTTCTTAACTTCACCGAAAGACCATGAACGGATCATGTCTGGCGAGGCCAGAGCAATTTTGATCGCATCAAACTCTTCGGTTTTAGTCTGCGCTTTCAGAAACTTTAATAAATCTTTCACGGATTTGCTCCCGTCGGAGTTAGCACAATCTGGCGCTGGCTGTTACGCCAGCACCAGTGACCTGTTTGATCGAGAGTTACTCGTCTTCCAGCTCGATGTTGATACCCAGCGAACGAATCTCTTTCAACAGTACGTTGAAGGATTCCGGCATGCCTGGTTCCATCTGATGGTTGCCGTCCACGATGTTTTTATACATCTTAGTACGACCGTTCACGTCATCAGACTTAACGGTGAGCATTTCCTGCAGGGTGTATGCTGCGCCATATGCTTCCAGCGCCCACACTTCCATCTCCCCGAAGCGCTGACCACCGAACTGCGCCTTACCACCCAGCGGCTGCTGAGTAACCAGGCTGTAAGAACCGGTAGAACGCGCATGCATCTTGTCATCAACCAGGTGGTTCAGTTTCAGCATGTACATGTAGCCAACGGTAACCTGGCGCTCGAACTGCTCACCGGTACGACCGTCGAACAGTGTGATCTGACCGGAAGTCGGCAGGCCACCCAGCTGTAACAGTTCCTTGATTTCAGACTCTTTCGCACCGTCGAATACCGGCGTTGCGATCGGCATACCTTTTTTCAGGTTTTCAGCCAGACGCAGAACTTCTTCATCACTGAAGGTATTCAGGTCAACTTTCTGACGAACATCTGAACCCAGATCGTAAGCACGCTGGATGAATTCGCGCAGCTTCGCGACTTCCTGCTGCTGTTTCAGCATGGCGTTGATCTTATCGCCGATACCTTTTGCAGCCATACCCAGGTGGGTTTCAAGGATCTGACCGATGTTCATACGCGATGGTACGCCCAGCGGGTTCAGTACGATATCTACCGGCGTACCGTTAGCATCGTGTGGCATATCTTCGATCGGGTTGATCTTAGAGATTACACCCTTGTTACCGTGACGACCTGCCATCTTATCACCAGGCTGGATCCGACGTTTAACCGCCAGATAAACCTTAACAATCTTCAGCACGCCCGGTGCCAGATCGTCGCCCTGAGTGATTTTACGGCGTTTCGCTTCGAGTTTTTTCTCGAATTCGTGTTTCAGTTCGTCGTACTGCTCAGCCAGTTGTTCCAGCTGATTCTGTTTTTCTTCGTCGGTCAGGCCGAGTTCTAACCAGCGGTCGCGTGGCAGTTTGTCGAGCTTCTCAGCTTCAACACCACCGGAAACCAGCACAGCGTAGATACGGCTGAACAGGCCAGCTTCGAGGATCTGCAGTTCTTCAGACAGGTCTTTTTTCGCCTGCTTCAGCTGCATCTCTTCGATTTCCAGCGCACGTTTGTCTTTTTCTACGCCATCGCGAGTAAAGACCTGAACGTCGATAATCGTACCGGAAACACCGTTTGGCACGCGCAGAGAAGAGTCTTTAACGTCAGACGCTTTCTCACCGAAGATCGCACGCAGCAGCTTCTCTTCTGGCGTCAGTTGGGTTTCACCTTTCGGCGTTACCTTACCAACCAGAATGTCGCCACCGGTCACTTCCGCACCGATATAAACGATACCGGATTCATCCAGTTTGGAGAGCGCAGCTTCACCCACGTTCGGGATGTCAGCGGTGATCTCTTCTGGCCCCAGCTTGGTGTCACGGGACACACATGCCAGTTCCTGAATGTGGATGGTGGTGAAACGGTCTTCCTGGACAACACGCTCGGATACGAGGATGGAGTCTTCGAAGTTGTAACCATTCCATGGCATGAATGCCACGCGCATGTTCTGGCCCAGCGCCAGTTCACCGAGGTCGGTGGACGGACCGTCAGCCAGCACATCACCACGTTCAACCGGCTCGCCCAGAGATACGCAAGGCATCTGGTTGATACAGGTGTTCTGGTTAGAACGGGTGTATTTGGTCAGGTTATAAATGTCGATACCTGCTTCGCCCGGGTACATCTCGTCTTCGTTAACTTTGATAACGATACGGGAAGCATCCACGTACTGAACAGTACCGCCACGTTTAGCAACTGCAGTAACACCGGAGTCAACGGCAACAGCACGTTCCATACCGGTACCAACCAGCGGCTTATCAGCGCGCAGAGTCGGAACCGCCTGACGTTGCATGTTCGCACCCATCAATGCACGGTTGGCGTCATCGTGTTCCAGGAACGGGATCAGGGACGCACCGACGGATACCACCTGCTGGGTGGATACGTCCATGTAGTCAACCTGATCACGGCTGAACAAGCTGGATTCGCCTTTGCTACGGCAGGTAACCAGATCTTCTACAAAGTGGCCTTCGTCATCCAGGTTGGAGTTCGCCTGAGCGATAACGTAGTTGCCTTCTTCGATAGCAGACAGGTAATGAATTTCGTCAGTTACAACACCGTCGGTCACTTTACGGTACGGAGTCTCGAGGAAGCCGTATTCGTTAGTCTGTGCATACACGGACAGGGAGTTGATCAGACCGATGTTCGGACCTTCAGGCGTTTCGATTGGACATACGCGACCGTAGTGAGTCGGGTGTACGTCTCGAACTTCGAAGCCTGCGCGTTCACGGGTCAGACCGCCTGGGCCGAGTGCAGAGATACGACGTTTGTGCGTAATCTCAGACAGCGGGTTGTTCTGGTCCATAAACTGAGACAGCTGGCTGGAACCAAAGAACTCTTTCACTGCTGCAGAAATCGGCTTGGCGTTGATCATATCCTGAGGCATCAGGGTATCCAGATCGCCCAGAGACAGACGCTCTTTCACCGCACGCTCAACACGTACCAGGCCAACGCGGAACTGGTTTTCCGCCATTTCGCCTACGGAACGGATACGACGGTTGCCGAGGTGGTCGATATCATCGACTTCGCCTTTACCGTTACGGATATCGATGAGCTTCTTCATCACTTCGATGATGTCGTCTTTGCTCAGGATACCGGAACCTTCGATTTCGTCGCGCAGCAGAGAACGGTTGAACTTCATACGACCGACCGCAGACAGGTCATAGCGGTCTTCGGAGAAGAACAGGTTCTCGAACAGGCTTTCAGCAGCTTCACGAGTCGGCGGCTCACCAGGACGCATCATGCGGTAGATTTCTACCAGCGCGCTCAGACGATCGTTGGTTGGGTCGACGCGTACAGTTTCAGAAATGTACGGACCGTGGTCCAGATCGTTAGTGAACAGCGTTTCGATACGCTTGTGACCAGACTGGCTCAGCTTAGCCAGCAGATCCAGGCTCAGCTCCATGTTAGCTGCGCAGATCAGCTCGCCAGTAGATTCGTCAACGTAGTCTTTAGCCGCAACTTTACCAGCAATGTATTCAACCGGAACTTCGATATGTTTGATATCGTCTTTTTCCAGTTGGCGAATGTGGCGCGCAGTGATGCGACGGCCTTTTTCGACGTAGACTTTGCCGTTAGCTTCAATGTCAAAGGAGGCGGTTTCACCACGCAGGCGTTCCGGCACCAGTTCCATCTGCAGCTTGTTGTCGCGAATTTCGAAAACAACTTTTTCAAAGAACAGGTCAAGGATCTGCTCAGTGGTGTAGTTCAGTGCACGCAGAATAATGGTCGCAGGCAGTTTACGGCGACGGTCAATACGTACGAACAGGTTGTCCTTCGGATCGAATTCGAAGTCCAGCCAGGAACCACGGTAAGGGATGATGCGCGCGTTATACAGCACTTTACCCGAAGAGTGGGTTTTACCTTTGTCGGAGTCAAAGAAGACGCCAGGACTACGGTGCAGCTGAGAAACGATAACACGCTCAGTACCATTGATTACAAAGGTACCGTTGTCAGTCATGAGCGGAATTTCGCCCATGTAGACTTCTTGTTCTTTAATGTCTTTTACGGTGCCTTCCGGCGCTTCGCGCTCGTAGATCACCAGACGCAGTTTTACGCGCAGCGGTGCGGAATAGGTCACGCCACGGATCTGACATTCCTGAACGTCAAACACCGGTTCGCCAAGGCGGTAGCTGACGTATTGCAGCTCGGAATTACCGCTGTAGCTCTGAATCGGGAAAACGGAACGGAAAGCTGCTTCCAGACCATACTGCCCTTCAGGATCTTGCTCGATGAACTTCTGAAACGAGTCAAGCTGGATAGAAAGGAGATAAGGTATGTCCAACACTTGTGGACGTTTACCAAAATCCTTACGAATACGTTTTTTCTCGGTATAGGAGTAAACCATTAGGGTTCCTCAGCTCGCTGACAAGTCGACCCATCTGTCCGACGAAGGGACAGTTTGTGCAACACTATTTTGTTGACCGGAAAATCGAATACTTTCCGCAATGCCTGTTGCTATCACGCTTAAACCATTTCATTGCGATTTACACAGAACTGATGCTCTGTCGCAGTATATTAAGACGTCGATAGAAACAAGCATTGAAAGGCACAGCAGTAGTCAAACAGTGTGAAATGCTACTGGCGCCTTACAGCGCAAAAAGGCTGGTGACTAAAAAGTCACCAGCCATCAGCCTAATTTCTTAGGCTGCAACCAGAAAAGTTGGCTTATTTAACTTCAACTTCAGCGCCAGCTTCTTCCAGAGATTTTTTCAGTGCTTCTGCGTCGTCTTTGCTGATGCCTTCTTTCAGGGCAGCCGGAGCAGATTCTACCAGGTCTTTAGCTTCTTTCAGACCCAGGCCAGTTGCGCCACGTACTGCTTTGATAACAGCAACTTTGTTAGCGCCAGCAGCTTTCAGAATTACGTCGAATTCAGTTTTTTCTTCAGCAGCTTCAGCCGGGCCAGCAGCTACAGCTACAGCAGCAGCAGCGGAAACACCGAATTTTTCTTCCATTGCAGAGATCAGTTCTACAACGTCCATTACGGACATAGCGGATACTGCTTCAATGATTTGATCTTTAGTGATAGACATTTAAATTGTTCCTGAAAATCAGAATAAGTTTATACGTAAGCAGATGCTTGAGAAAGATAACTACGATTAAGCAGCTTCTTTCGCATCGCGTACAGCAGCCAGAGTACGAACCAGTTTGCCAGCCGAAGCTTCTTTCATGGTTGCCATCAGGCGTGCAATTGCTTCTTCGTAGGTCGGCAGAGTTGCCAGGCGATCGATTTGCGATGCCGGGATCAATTCACCTTCAAAGGCTGCGGCTTTGACCTCAAATTTTGCATTCGCTTTCGCGAACTCTTTGAACAGACGAGCAGCAGCGCCCGGATGTTCCATAGAGTATGCAATCAGGGTCGGACCAACAAACGTGTCTTTCAGGCACTCGAACTGAGTACCTTCAACGACGCGGCGCAGCAGGGTGTTACGAACAACACGCATGTATACGCCAGCTTCACGACCTGCTTTACGCAGTTCAGTCATTTTATCTACAGTTACGCCACGGGAATCCGCAACTACTGCAGACAGCGCGCCTTTGGCTACTTCGCTGACTTCAGCAACAATCGCTTGTTTGTCTTGAAGATTTAAAGCCATTAGCTTTGCTCCTGGATGTTTGCCGGAACTCATGTTCCGGAACTCACTTCACTCTCCCCAACGGAGAGAGCGTCTAAATACGGTGAGCAGAAACAAGCCAGAGTATCAGAAATAATCTTAGCGTTCTGTCACCGTCTACGCAGGGCATTAAGTTTCTTACGAAACACCTGCGGTCTTCGACGGAGGCCTGGATAGGCCAGGCTCCAACGAACAAATCTTGTCTATCTGTCGCTATTCAATCTGTGCCGGCGTTGACTGCCTTCGTTCACACCAGTCACATAGTTAACTATGCTCCTGGCGATTCACTCAGTTGTCGCCTTGCCACAGCCTGAATATCTCGGATATACGTCTGCAATTAGCAGAAACGTGGGGGTAAGATTGTAGACAAAATCACCGCCCACGTAAAGGCGAATATTAGTTCGCCACAGTCGCAGTCAGACCGGACTGATCAACGGCAACACCAGCACCCATGGTGGTGGAGATGCTAACTTTCTTGATGTACACGCCTTTAGCCTGAGTCGGTTTCGCTTTTTTCAGCGCAACCAGCAGAGATTCCAGGTTTTCTTTCAGTTTGTCAGCGTCAAAATCCACTTTACCGATGGTAGTGTGAATGATGCCGTTTTTGTCGTTACGGTAACGAACCTGACCTGCTTTAGCGTTCTTAACCGCTTCAGCAACGTTAGGGGTTACAGTACCAACTTTCGGGTTTGGCATCAGGCCGCGCGGACCCAGAACCTGACCCAGCTGGCCAACAACGCGCATTGCATCCGGGGAAGCAATAACAACGTCAAAGTTCATTTCGCCTTTCTTGATCTGATCAGCCAGATCTTCCATACCTACCAGCTCAGCGCCTGCAGCTTTAGCAGCTTCAGCGTTTGCGCCCTGGGCAAATACGGCTACGCGAACGGAACGGCCAGTACCGTGCGGCAGTACAGTTGCACCACGTACGTTCTGGTCAGATTTACGAGCATCGATGCCGAGGTTAACGGCAACGTCTACGCTTTCTACGAATTTAGCAGTGGCCAGCTCTTTCAGCAGAGCAATAGCTTCGTTGATGTCGTACTGTTTAGTTGCATCAACTTTGTCACGGATCACGCGCATACGCTTGGTCAGTTTAGCCATTTCTTAGTCCTCCACTACCAGGCCCATGGAACGTGCAGTACCTTCAATGGAGCGAGTCATCGCTTCAATGTCGGAACCAGTCATGTCGGCAGCTTTGGTCTGCGCGATTTCCTGCAGCTGAGCGCGGGAAATTTTACCCACTTTGTCTTTGTTCGGCTTACCGGAACCAGACTTGATACCAGCCGCTTTCTTCAGCAGAACTGCTGCCGGAGGCGTTTTGGTAACGAAAGTGAAAGAACGGTCAGCGTAAACGGTGATAACAACCGGGATCGGCAGACCTTTTTCCATGGAATCAGTTTTTGCGTTGAACGCTTTGCAGAATTCCATGATGTTCACGCCTTGTTGACCCAGTGCTGGACCTACCGGCGGACTCGGGTTAGCCATACCAGCTGCAACTTGCAGCTTGACGTAGGCCTGGACTTTCTTAGCCATTCTAAATTCCTCTAGTTGGGTTATAGCGCCTCAAGGAGGCTCCCCGTGATTAAATTCGTTTTACGGACAGGGTCCATAAAAACAAAAGGCGCGAAATTGTATTCCAATCTCGCGCCTTGTGCAACGATTAAATCGCCGCTTTTTTGATCGCTGTTTAGGCTTTTTCTACCTGGGCAAAGTCCAGTTCTACCGGGGTCGCACGACCAAAGATAGAAACAGAGACTTTCAGGCGGGACTTCTCGTAGTCCACTTCTTCAACCACGCCGTTAAAGTCAGCAAACGGACCGTCACTAACGCGAACCATTTCACCTGGCTCAAACATCGTTTTCGGACGCGGTTTATCACCAACCTGCTGCAGACGGTTCATGATCGCATCAACTTCTTTGTCGCTGATCGGCGCCGGACGGTCAGATGTACCGCCAATAAAGCCCATCACACGCGGCACGCTACGCACCAGGTGCCAGCTTGCGTCATTCATCACCATCTGGACCAGTACATAGCCCGGGAAGAATTTACGTTCGCTCTTGCGACGCTGGCCACCACGGATTTCGACCACTTCTTCGGTCGGCACCATGACTTCGCCAAACAGCTCTTCCATATTTTGTAACTTGATATATTCGCGCAGCGACGTGGCTACGCGGCCTTCAAAACCGGAAAACGCCTGAACGACGTACCAGCGCTTTTTAGGGGCTTCAGACATCTTAGAACCTCAGGCCAGTGATAAAGGATACCAGGCGAACCAGAATACCATCCAGTCCCCACAGGATCAGTGACATTACTGCGGTAACCGCAGCCACAATTAATGTGGTGTGCAATGTTTCCTGGCGAGTTGGCCAAATGACCTTACGGACTTCGGTTCTCGCTTCACGGGCAAAAGCAACGGTCGCTTTACCTTTTGTTGTCAACAGCGCGACACCACCCGCTGCGGCAATCAGAATCACTACGGCCAGCGCACGCAGCGGCAGCATCATGTCACGATAGAGGTAGTTGCCAACGATAGCTACAAGCAGCAATACAGCGACAACAACCCACTTCATCGCTTCCAGGCCGCGCCCGCTTCCTTGAGCTTCGGTATTCGCACTCATAAACCAACCTGTCAGAAGTATTCTACAAACATTTTCACCCCGCGTAAGCGAGGCGATCCAAACCGAAATGCTCTGGTGCGTTTCGGACTAAACGCCCTCTTCAGAGCCTGTCTCAGCAATGATTATGACAAAAAAAATCACTGATGAGCCAGGTTCTGGTGTGAAAGCGTGCAAAAAGGGCATCAAATGATGCCCTTTTATTGCGCATTGCGTCAAATGTTATTCGGCAATTAGCTCATTACTTTGGCAACAACGCCCGCACCAACAGTACGGCCGCCTTCACGGATTGCGAAACGCAGACCGTCGTCCATCGCGATCGGGTGGATCAGGGTAACAACCATTTTGATGTTGTCGCCCGGCATTACCATCTCTACGCCTTCCGGCAGTTCGATGGTACCAGTCACGTCAGTAGTACGGAAGTAGAACTGCGGACGGTAGCCTTTGAAGAACGGAGTATGACGGCCGCCTTCGTCTTTGGACAGAATGTACACTTCAGATTCGAACTTGGTGTGCGGCTTGATAGAGCCCGGCTTAGCCAGTACCTGACCACGTTCGATTTCTTCACGTTTGATACCACGCAGCAGAACACCAACGTTCTCACCAGCACGGCCTTCGTCCAGCAGTTTGCGGAACATTTCAACGCCAGTACAGGTAGACTTAGCAGTCTCTTTGATACCAACGATTTCAACTTCTTCACCAACTTTGATGATACCGCGCTCTACACGACCGGTAACAACGGTACCACGACCGGAGATGGAGAATACGTCTTCGATAGGCAGCAGGAACGGCTTGTCAATCGCACGCTCTGGTTCTGGGATGTAAGAATCCAGGAAGCCAGCCAGTTCGATGATTTTCGCTTCCCACTCTGCTTCGCCTTCCAGCGCTTTCAGAGCAGAACCACGAACGATCGGCGTGTCGTCGCCCGGGAAATCGTACTGAGACAGAAGTTCACGAACTTCCATTTCTACCAGTTCCAGCAGCTCTTCGTCATCAACCATGTCGCATTTGTTCAGGAACACGATGATGTACGGAACGCCTACCTGACGACCCAGCAGGATGTGCTCACGAGTCTGCGGCATCGGGCCGTCAGTCGCAGCAACAACCAGGATCGCGCCGTCCATCTGCGCAGCACCGGTGATCATGTTTTTAACATAGTCGGCGTGGCCCGGGCAGTCTACGTGTGCGTAGTGGCGAGTCGGGGTGTCATATTCAACGTGAGAAGTGTTGATGGTGATACCACGTGCTTTTTCTTCCGGCGCGTTATCGATCTGATCGAATGCGCGAGCAGCACCGCCGTAGGTTTTAGCCAGTACGGTAGTGATTGCAGCGGTCAGCGTTGTTTTACCATGGTCAACGTGGCCGATAGTACCGACGTTAACGTGCGGTTTAGTACGTTCAAATTTTTCTTTAGACATCGATTGTCCCTCTAAGACACGGATAAATCGGTGATATCACCACATCAACCAGGCAATATACCTGAGCTGTTGAATGCTTTTAAAAGTAAACAGAGAGAAACGGGAAGGAGAAGTGAAGTGGTGCTGATACCCAGAGTCGAACTGGGGACCTCACCCTTACCAAGGGTGCGCTCTACCAACTGAGCCATATCAGCACGTCTGGAGCGGGCAGCGGGAATCGAACCCGCATCATCAGCTTGGAAGGCTGAGGTAATAGCCATTATACGATGCCCGCATCCTGAAACTCGGCTACCCAGTTCTTTCTGTAACAAAAAAGAGATTTCTCTCTTTTCTGTTCGAGCTGATTAATTTTTTAATCAACTCAGGCGGCGATAACGCTGCCAGAAAGTGGTGGTGGGGGAAGGATTCGAACCTTCGAAGTCTGTGACGGCAGATTTACAGTCTGCTCCCTTTGGCCGCTCGGGAACCCCACCGGACTTGATGGTGCCGACTACCGGAATCGAACTGGTGACCTACTGATTACAAGTCAGTTGCTCTACCTACTGAGCTAAGTCGGCATCAAGTAGCGCGCATTTTATGGAGACATGCGCACTCATGCAACTAAAAAATTGCATAAAATGTTCTATCGCTCACATTTTGCACTATGCGACCGATAAATAATCTATTTCTTCTTTGGATTGGACAAATTTCCAACGCCAGGTGCCACCTCAGGGAGGAATTTTGCTCCAGCATGCACGCGTCGATAGAGAGAAAGCACATCTTTATACATCTGGAATACCCGTCACATTGCATTTCAGAGGATGATTTTTTCTTATTATTCCCCTCCATCTGGTGTTACCCTCCTGCCCATTGTCCAAATTAACTGAAATGTGCGTGCCATTGCGTACCGGGGATGATTTCGTTTTTTACCGCAGACCTGATATAGCAATGACAGCCAGACCATGCGTATGAGTATAAAAGAGCAAGCGTTAACGTCGCCTTACCTACAGTTTGATCGCAACCAGTGGGCTGCGCTTCGTGATTCCGTGCCGATGACCCTGACCGAGGAAGAGATTGCTCGTCTTAAAGGCATTAACGAAGACTTATCGCTGGAAGAAGTTGCCGAGATTTATTTGCCTCTCTCGCGTTTGCTAAACTTTTACATCAGTTCAAACCTGCGACGTCAGGCAGTGCTGGAGCAATTTTTAGGCACGAATGGCGAGCGTATTCCTTATATTATTAGTATTGCTGGCAGCGTTGCCGTCGGTAAAAGTACGACAGCGCGTGTTTTGCAGGCCTTACTCAGTCGCTGGCCAGAGCATCGTAAGGTTGAATTGATTACTACCGATGGCTTTCTCCACCCTAACCAGGTATTGAAAGATCGTGGACTAATGAAGAAGAAAGGCTTCCCCCAGTCCTATGATATGCATCGCTTGGTTAAATTCGTTTCCGATCTGAAATCAGGCGTACCTAACGTCACGGCGCCGGTCTATTCCCATCTCATCTATGATGTGATCCCTGATGGCGACAAAACCGTTGCCCAGCCCGACATATTAATACTCGAAGGATTAAATGTATTACAAAGCGGGATGGACTATCCTCACGATCCACATCATGTATTTGTTTCTGACTTTGTCGACTTTTCTATTTATGTTGATGCGCCAGAAGAATTACTCCAGACGTGGTATATCAACCGCTTTCTGAAATTCCGTGAAGGGGCGTTTACCAACCCGGACTCTTATTTCCATAACTATGCAAAATTATCAGAAGATGAGGCTATCAATACTGCCACATCGCTATGGAAAGAAATTAACTGGCTGAATTTAAAGCAAAACATTTTACCAACACGTGAAAGAGCCAGCTTGATTATGACTAAAAGCGCCAATCATGCCGTTGAGCAAGTCAGGCTACGTAAATAAATAAAAAGGGGAGCCTCAGCTCCCCTTCTTATTATTCAGCACTTCTCAGCGATATTTCTCCACCCATCCAGGGTTTGATCTCGCCATTTTGTTCAAGCAATAATGCACCTTGCGCGTCTATTCCACGAGAGATACCAAATATTTCTTTATCACCAATAATAAGTTTTACCGGGCGGTCGATAAAGTTATCCAGTTTCTTCCAGCGAGACAGATACGGTGCTAAACCTTCGTGCTCAAAGAGCACCAACGCAGCGCGCAACTCACGTATCAGTCGGGCAGCAAGGGTATTGCGGTCAATGTTAATGCCCGCTTCCTGCAGGTTAATCCAGCCTTGATTAACCACATTTTCTTCAACCCGGCGCATGGACATATTAATACCCGCGCCAATAACAATTTGCGCGGCATCACCTGTCTTACCGGTCAGTTCAACCAGGATCCCTGCCAGTTTACGGTCGAGTAAATAGAGGTCGTTGGGCCATTTTACACGGACTTTATCCGCACCTAGATCGCGCAAAACCTCAGCCATGACGATACCAATAACCAGACTCAGGCCAATCGCGGCGGCCGGTCCTTGTTCCAGCCGCCAGAACATTGAGAGGTAAAGGTTGGCACCAAACGGTGAAAACCATTTCCGACCACGGCGGCCGCGCCCGGCCTGTTGATATTCAGCGACGCAGGCATCCCCTGACTCCAGCTGACCTATTCGGTCCATCAGGTACTGATTGGTTGAATCGATAACCGGCAGGACAGTGATATTTCCACCATCCAGTTGAGAATGAATAAGTGAGGCATCTAATAGTTGGATAGGCTCCGGTAAGCTGTATCCTTTACCTGGAACAGTAAAGACATCAACCCCCCAGTCGCGCAACGTCTGGACATGCTTATTGATTGCGGCACGGCTCATTCCCAACGTTTCACCGAGCTGCTCACCGGAATGAAATTCTCCATCGGCCAATAATGAAATAAGCGTCAGAGGGACGGTATTATCCTTCATGCAATGATCTCCACAGCATTCATTTCACCCTGCGGACCAATAAACCGGACCTCTGGTTCGAGCCAGACATTAAATTTCTCACCGACTTTTTGGCGCACATGGTGTGCAAGTTGCACTACATCCTGACTCGTCGCATTATCTGCATTGATCAGCACCAGTGCCTGCTGCTGATGTACCGCCGCGCCACCAATGCGCATACCTTTTAGCTGGCACTGATCGATAAGCCAGCCTGCTGCCAGTTTCACAGAACCATCAGCCTGCGGGTAATGAGGTGCTGTTGGGAATTTAGCCAGGAGCTCCTGCGCAATATTCCCAGTGACAACTGGGTTTTTAAAGAAGCTACCCGCATTACCGTTTACTTTCGGATCGGGCAGTTTTGTCGTGCGCATATGGCAGACTGAATCAAAAACCTGCTGAGGTGTAACTGTTGTAGGATCCAGACGCGTCAGGTCACCGTAAGTCAAAACGGGCTGCCACTGTTTAGGTAAGCGCAGACCAACGGCTACAATTGCGAAACGATCCTGGTATTCATGCTTGAAGATGCTGTCACGGTAACCAAAACGGCATTCTGTAGCACTGACGCGCAGATGTTTGCCGGTCGCCAGTTCAATGCAGTCCACATATTCGCAAACACGCTGAAGTTCCACACCATAAGCACCAATGTTCTGGATTGGCGATGAGCCGACACAGCCCGGAATAAGTGCCAGATTTTCCAGGCCAGGCATGTTGTGCTCCAGCGCATAGCACACCAACTGATGCCAGTTTTCACCCGCGCCTACGTGCAAATGCCACGCATCAGGTTGCTCTGTAATCTCAATACCCTTAATACGATTGACGATCACCGTACCCTGGAAGGTATCAAGAAACAGGACGTTACTCCCTTCGCCCAGAATCAGTACTGGATGATGCGATGCATTGGCTAATTGCCAGGCATTCAGTAATTGTTGTTCATTTTCGGCGCAGACAAGTTCATTCGTTTGCTGATCGATACCGAAGGTGTTCCAGGCTTTAAGGGAGTGATTCATAGACGCTTTCCTGATGCAAAATCGCGCCTAGTTTACCGCATATACCGCAGGATGGCTTGTGTTATGGAGGCTCAGGATATTGCTTTGCACCCGATGGTGCTGCGATGTGCGTGATGCGCTGCGCTTATCAGGCCTGCACAATACGTTCAGCCCGGCGGTTTTTACCCCGCACACACGCAAAAAAGCCCATCCGTCAGGATGGGCTTCTTCACTTTATTTGATGCCTGGCAGTTTATGGCGGGCGTCCTGCCCGCCACCCTCCGGGCCGTTGCTGCGCAACGTTCAAATCCGCTCCCGGCGGATTTGTCCTCCTCAGGAGAGCGCTCACCGACAGACCACAGATAAAACAAAAGGCCCGGTCTTTCGACCGGGCCTTTCGCTTTTATTTGATGCCTGGCAGTTCCCTACTCTCGCATGGGGAGACCCCACACTACCATCGGCGCTACGGCGTTTCACTTCTGAGTTCGGCATGGGGTCAGGTGGGACCACCGCGCTACAGCCGCCAGGCAAATTCTGTTATCAGACCGCTTATGCGTTCTGATGTAATCTGTATCAAGCTGAATGTCGTCTCTTCGCCAAAACATCTTCGGCGTTGTAAGGTTAAGCCTCACGGTTCATTAGTATCGGTTAGCTCAATGTATCGCTACACTTACACACCCGACCTATCAACGTCGTCGTCTTCAACGTTCCTTCAGGAGACTTATAGTCTCAGGGAGAACTCATCTCGGGGCAAGTTTCGTGCTTAGATGCTTTCAGCACTTATCTCTTCCGCATTTAGCTACCGGGCAATGCCATTGGCATGACAACCCGAACACCAGTGATGCGTCCACTCCGGTCCTCTCGTACTAGGAGCAGCCCCCCTCAATTCTCCAGCGCCCACGGCAGATAGGGACCGAACTGTCTCACGACGTTCTAAACCCAGCTCGCGTACCACTTTAAATGGCGAACAGCCATACCCTTGGGACCTACTTCAGCCCCAGGATGTGATGAGCCGACATCGAGGTGCCAAACACCGCCGTCGATATGAACTCTTGGGCGGTATCAGCCTGTTATCCCCGGAGTACCTTTTATCCGTTGAGCGATGGCCCTTCCATTCAGAACCACCGGATCACTAAGACCTGCTTTCGCACCTGCTCGAGCCGTCACTCTCGCAGTCAAGCTAGCTTATGCCTTTGCACTAACCTCCTGATGTCCGACCAGGATTAGCTAACCTTCGTGCTCCTCCGTTACTCTTTAGGAGGAGACCGCCCCAGTCAAACTACCCACCAGACACTGTCCGCAACCCGGATTACGGGTCCACGTTAGAACACCAGCCATTAAAGGGTGGTATTTCAAGGATGGCTCCATGCAGACTGGCGTCCACACTTCAAAGCCTCCCACCTATCCTACACATCAAGGACCAGTGTTCAGTGTCAAGCTATAGTAAAGGTTCACGGGGTCTTTCCGTCTTGCCGCGGGTACACTGCATCTTCACAGCGAGTTCAATTTCACTGAGTCTCGGGTGGAGACAGCCTGGCCATCATTACGCCATTCGTGCAGGTCGGAACTTACCCGACAAGGAATTTCGCTACCTTAGGACCGTTATAGTTACGGCCGCCGTTTACCGGGGCTTCGATCAAGAGCTTCTCCTTACGGATAACCCCATCAATTAACCTTCCGGCACCGGGCAGGCGTCACACCGTATACGTCCACTTTCGTGTTTGCACAGTGCTGTGTTTTTAATAAACAGTTGCAGCCAGCTGGTATCTTCGACTGATTTCAGCTCCATGAGTAAATCACTTCACCTACATATCAGCGTGCCTTCTCCCGAAGTTACGGCACCATTTTGCCTAGTTCCTTCACCCGAGTTCTCTCAAGCGCCTTGGTATTCTCTACCTGACCACCTGTGTCGGTTTGGGGTACGATTTCGTGTTACCTGATGCTTAGAGGCTTTTCCTGGAAGCAGGGCATTTGTTACTTCAGCACCGTAGTGCCTCGTCATCACACCTCAGCGTTAAAAAGGTACCGGATTTACCTGGAACCTCCGCCTACATGCTTAAACCGGGACAACCGTCGCCCGGCTAACATAGCCTTCTCCGTCCCCCCTTCGCAGTAACACCAAGTACAGGAATATTAACCTGTTTCCCATCGACTACGCCTTTCGGCCTCGCCTTAGGGGTCGACTCACCCTGCCCCGATTAACGTTGGACAGGAACCCTTGGTCTTCCGGCGTGCGGGTTTTTCACCCGCATTATCGTTACTTATGTCAGCATTCGCACTTCTGATACCTCCAGCATACCTCACGATACACCTTCAACGGCTTACAGAACGCTCCCCTACCCAACAACACATAGTGTCGCTGCCGCAGCTTCGGTGCATGGTTTAGCCCCGTTACATCTTCCGCGCAGGCCGACTCGACCAGTGAGCTATTACGCTTTCTTTAAATGATGGCTGCTTCTAAGCCAACATCCTGGCTGTCTGTGCCTTCCCACATCGTTTCCCACTTAACCATGACTTTGGGACCTTAGCTGGCGGTCTGGGTTGTTTCCCTCTTCACGACGGACGTTAGCACCCGCCGTGTGTCTCCCGTGATAACATTCTTCGGTATTCGCAGTTTGCATCGGGTTGGTAAGTCGGGATGACCCCCTAGCCGAAACAGTGCTCTACCCCCGAAGATGAATTCACGAGGCGCTACCTAAATAGCTTTCGGGGAGAACCAGCTATCTCCCGGTTTGATTGGCCTTTCACCCCCAGCCACAAGTCATCCGCTAATTTTTCAACATTAGTCGGTTCGGTCCTCCAGTTAGTGTTACCCAACCTTCAACCTGCCCATGGCTAGATCACCGGGTTTCGGGTCTATACCCTGCAACTTAACGCCCAGTTAAGACTCGGTTTCCCTTCGGCTCCCCTATACGGTTAACCTTGCTACAGAATATAAGTCGCTGACCCATTATACAAAAGGTACGCAGTCACCCCATAAAGAGGCTCCCACTGCTTGTACGTACACGGTTTCAGGTTCTTTTTCACTCCCCTCGCCGGGGTTCTTTTCGCCTTTCCCTCACGGTACTGGTTCACTATCGGTCAGTCAGGAGTATTTAGCCTTGGAGGATGGTCCCCCCATATTCAGACAGGATACCACGTGTCCCGCCCTACTCTTCGAGTTCACAACCTGTGCATTTTGGTGTACGGGACTATCACCCTGTACCGTCGGACTTTCCAGACCGTTCCACTAACACACAAGCTGATTCAGACTCTGGGCTGCTCCCCGTTCGCTCGCCGCTACTGGGGGAATCTCGGTTGATTTCTTTTCCTCGGGGTACTTAGATGTTTCAGTTCCCCCGGTTCGCTTCATTACGCTATGTATTCACGTAATGATAGTGTGACGAATCACACTGGGTTTCCCCATTCGGAAATCGCCGGTTATAACGGTTCATATCACCTTACCGACGCTTATCGCAGATTAGCACGTCCTTCATCGCCTCTGACTGCCAGGGCATCCACCGTGTACGCTTAGTCGCTTAACCTCACAACCCGAAGATGTTTCGTAAAACACCATCGTGTTGCGAAAATTTGAGAGACTCGAACACACCGCTTTTCATTTCTTATTACGGAGAAATGAAACAGTGTGTCGTTTCAATTTTCAGCTTGATCCAGATTTTTAAAGAGCAAAACTTCGCAGTGAACCTTTTCAGGTACACTCTGAAGTTTTCTTGTGTTTTTGCAGTAAAGATGGTGGAGCTATGCGGGATCGAACCGCAGACCTCCTGCGTGCAAGGCAGGCGCTCTCCCAGCTGAGCTATAACCCCATCGTAAATGCTAATCTCTGTACCCTAATTCGTTTCCGGGCAAGGCGCGGTGGTGCGAAGCATACTGAAGTATGCGAGCATCGCCGTAACACAGCACGGAAGCGAATTTGGTAGGCCTGAGTGGACTTGAACCACCGACCTCACCCTTATCAGGGGTGCGCTCTAACCACCTGAGCTACAAGCCTGCAGAGATTTTCTTACTGCTAATTTTTCATCAGACAATCTGTGTGAGCACTACAAAGAACGTTTCTTTAAGGTAAGGAGGTGATCCAACCGCAGGTTCCCCTACGGTTACCTTGTTACGACTTCACCCCAGTCATGAATCACAAAGTGGTAAGCGCCCTCCCGAAGGTTAAGCTACCTACTTCTTTTGCAACCCACTCCCATGGTGTGACGGGCGGTGTGTACAAGGCCCGGGAACGTATTCACCGTGGCATTCTGATCCACGATTACTAGCGATTCCGACTTCATGGAGTCGAGTTGCAGACTCCAATCCGGACTACGACATACTTTATGAGGTCCGCTTGCTCTCGCGAGGTCGCTTCTCTTTGTATATGCCATTGTAGCACGTGTGTAGCCCTACTCGTAAGGGCCATGATGACTTGACGTCATCCCCACCTTCCTCCAGTTTATCACTGGCAGTCTCCTTTGAGTTCCCGGCCGGACCGCTGGCAACAAAGGATAAGGGTTGCGCTCGTTGCGGGACTTAACCCAACATTTCACAACACGAGCTGACGACAGCCATGCAGCACCTGTCTCAGAGTTCCCGAAGGCACCAAAGCATCTCTGCTAAGTTCTCTGGATGTCAAGAGTAGGTAAGGTTCTTCGCGTTGCATCGAATTAAACCACATGCTCCACCGCTTGTGCGGGCCCCCGTCAATTCATTTGAGTTTTAACCTTGCGGCCGTACTCCCCAGGCGGTCGACTTAACGCGTTAGCTCCGGAAGCCACGCCTCAAGGGCACAACCTCCAAGTCGACATCGTTTACGGCGTGGACTACCAGGGTATCTAATCCTGTTTGCTCCCCACGCTTTCGCACCTGAGCGTCAGTCTTTGTCCAGGGGGCCGCCTTCGCCACCGGTATTCCTCCAGATCTCTACGCATTTCACCGCTACACCTGGAATTCTACCCCCCTCTACAAGACTCTAGCCTGCCAGTTTCGGATGCAGTTCCCAGGTTGAGCCCGGGGATTTCACATCCGACTTGACAGACCGCCTGCGTGCGCTTTACGCCCAGTAATTCCGATTAACGCTTGCACCCTCCGTATTACCGCGGCTGCTGGCACGGAGTTAGCCGGTGCTTCTTCTGCGAGTAACGTCAATCGCTGCGGTTATTAACCACAACGCCTTCCTCCTCGCTGAAAGTACTTTACAACCCGAAGGCCTTCTTCATACACGCGGCATGGCTGCATCAGGCTTGCGCCCATTGTGCAATATTCCCCACTGCTGCCTCCCGTAGGAGTCTGGACCGTGTCTCAGTTCCAGTGTGGCTGGTCATCCTCTCAGACCAGCTAGGGATCGTCGCCTAGGTGAGCCGTTACCCCACCTACTAGCTAATCCCATCTGGGCACATCCGATGGCAAGAGGCCCGAAGGTCCCCCTCTTTGGTCTTGCGACGTTATGCGGTATTAGCTACCGTTTCCAGTAGTTATCCCCCTCCATCGGGCAGTTTCCCAGACATTACTCACCCGTCCGCCACTCGTCACCCAAGGAGCAAGCTCCTCTGTGCTACCGTTCGACTTGCATGTGTTAGGCCTGCCGCCAGCGTTCAATCTGAGCCATGATCAAACTCTTCAATTTAAGTTTGATGCTCGTGAATTAAACTTCGTAATGAATTACGTATGTTCACTCAGAGACTTGGTATTCATTTTTCGTCTTGCGACGTTAAGAATCCGTATCTTCGAGTGCCCACACAGATTGTCTGATAAATTGTTAAAGAGCAGTTGCGACGCGCTTTAGCGCTCTGTCGCGAGGTCCCGTATATTACGTTTTCCTCATTCAGAGTCAAGCATTTATTTTTGCTTTTCTCTACGAGATTCTCTGGAGAACCCCGCTGACCCGGCGGCTTGTAATCCGTTGTTCCGTGTCAGTGGAGGCGCATTATAGGGAGTTATTTCAGGCTGACAAGGGGAAATTTAAAATAATCTTCCGAGTGCGTGTTTTTTCATCAAAACCACTTAAACTGACAGTTTTTCGAGCGTTTTAAAGCCATAGCGCTGTAGCACTGGCAATAGTTGTTCGGCTTCTGTCGTCATTGCCATACAAAATGCAACGTTCTCATCGGTTGATTTCGCATCTGGCGCTTCATGTTCTAATAACCAGGCGGTGCGGCGCGCAATCGCGGCACCAGAATCCACCAGCCGCGTCCCCTCGGGCAGGACCTGTAAAAGCTCTTCCTGTAATAGAGGGAAATGAGTGCACCCGAGCACTACCGTATCGGGTGGTTCCGACATCCGCAGCCACGGACGCAGAATACGCCGCAGCTCTTCCAGAGAAACTGTTTCACCGTGCAGCTTCGCTTCCGCCAGTTCCACCAGCTCAGCAGAACCCAACATTGCAATTTGGCATTCGTTAGCAAACCGCGCAATCAGCTCATGGGTATACGAGCGCTTCACCGTTGCACGCGTAGCCAGCAGCCCCACTACGCCATTCGCCGTGAGTCGCGCCGCCGGTTTAATCGCAGGCACCACGCCCACAACCGGGAAGGCAAACTTCTCACGTAACGCAGGAAGCGACACCGTGCTTGCTGTATTACATGCGATGACCGCAAGAGAAAGGGGATAGCGCTGCTGGACAGCAGTCACAATCTCAACAACACGCTCGACGATAAACTCCTCGCTCTTCTCTCCATAAGGAAAGGCGACGTTGTCGAAAGCGTAGATATAGTGGAGATCCGGCAAAAGACGCCGGATCTCGTCATAGACCGACAACCCACCGACGCCGGAATCAAACACCAGCACGGTGGGACGGGGATCAGAAGGTGTAGCTGCCAGACAAGGTGTATTCCCGTCCTGCAGTTGCGTAGCCATAAACTGTCTCGTAATCTTTATCGAACAGGTTGGCGATTTTACCACGAACTGTCAGCTGTGAGGTGATTGGATATGACACGGCAAGATCCCACAGGCTAACTCCTCCCATTTTTACCGGCTGGTAGGTTACGTAGTCCGTGTCATAACGCGTTCCCAGGTAGTGATACGTCAGGCCCCAGTCAAAATCATAGACCTGCCAGTCAAGCTGGTATTTCACCTGCTGTTTAGAACGTCGTGCGAGGGGCTTGTCCGTAATTGCATTGCGCGAATCGACATAATCGTAGCTCAACGTATGTGCCAGCGGTCCGGTATCAAAGTTTGCGGTCGCTTCAACGCCTTTAATGCGTACTTTACCTTCGTTAAAGTATTTCTCGGTATGTGGGTCATAATCGATCATGTCATCGATATCGTTACGATACCCTGAAACTCGCCAGTTCACACCCGCCGTTAAGCCTTCAAACGCCCCTTCCCATTGCTTACTTTGTTCAGGATCCAGGTTCGAATTGCCGTAATAACCATGCAACTGCCCGAGATTAGGTGCTTTGTAAGATGTACCGTAGGACGCAATAAAGCGATAGCCTTCAATAAACTCCCATCCGGCGCTGGTTTGCCATGTGCCATGACGTCCAAACTCGGAGTTATCATCACTGCGCGCAGCACCTTCGAAAGTGAAATCACCCAGTTGCTGTAATCCCGTCAAGTAGAGGCCGGTATTTCGCTGGTCGTAACCGTCCGTGACATACCCGGTGCCAGGCTCCGTAGTTTGCTTTTGCCAGTCGACACCAGCGCCCACATTACCATGACCAACCACTATGCTGTTTGACCACTGCACATTATATTGCTTCATCTCATCCAGTGTGGCCGAGGAGTCATAGCGACCATAATCCGGATCATAGTTGTAGTCTTTGCTATGGCTATAGCTCGAAACCAGCTGCGACTGGATAAGCTCGCCATTAAAACGCAGTCCGGCATCCCAGCTTTGGCTGTAGAGTTTTCGGGTATCGAGGAGCGGCGAGCCAGGAGAGTAATATGAGTCGTAATTCGTGCGGTTATCATAACCATAACCGCGAACAAACCCGCTCCATGTATCGGAAAAGTTGTGTTCCAGCGCGCCATACAGCGTCTTACTTAAGAAGCCGTCTTTGTCGGGCTGAGCCTGAGAGCCGGTGCTGCCGTATGCTACAACATCAAAGCCTTTGGTATAGGCATAATCGCCCATCAGCGTGACGCGCGTATTTTCGCCGAGCTGTTGTTGGGTTGAGACATCGTAATTCTGGTAGCCATTGCTACCCACACCGGCTGTCAGTTCCGTCCCCGGCTTTTCGCGCGTGGTAATGATATTCACCACGCCGCCAATCGCATCAGAACCATAAACCGCCGAACGCGGCCCTCGAATGTATTCGATACGCTGCACTAACGAGACCGGGAACTGGCTGAGATCGGCTGCGCCGCTAACCCCTGCCAGGTTCAGGCGCACGCCGTCAATCAGCACCAGAACATGGCTGGCGTTGGTGCCGCGAATAGAGATAGACGAGTTTTGTCCCATACCACCGTATTGAGCGATATCGACGCCAGGCAGACGACGAAGCACATCATTCACGGAGGTAGATTGCCAGCGATCGATATCCTGACGCGTAACAACGGTAATAGGAGCGAGTACTGCGCTACGAGGCTGCTGAAAACGGTTGGCAGTGACGACGAGAGTATCCGGGCGAGTGTCCTGTGCCCAACCAGAAAATGCCGTGACGGACAGCGCCGTGCACAGCAATGATTTTTTGATCATTGTAAAGCATCCACAATTTAAGAAGGATGCCGCAGGTCCCACCGATAGTACGCGATGATGAAAACCAGATGCGACGTTAGCCGGCAGGTCTTCGGGCTTGGAGGCGACTTAAAGAGAGGATGACTTCCCGCGGCAATCCGCAGTGTCTGCACCAGGTGCGCTCATCTCTTACCTTCCTTACCGCTGCGCGTCAGCTCCAGATTTACACTGGATTCCCTTTTAACTCACAGGACCGGAAAACGGATGCTACAGTTTGTTACAACCTGGTGTCCAGACTGCGTATCACATTATCGGAAATCATCAATGACTGGACATCTGTTGAGCAATCCCTACAATCCCCGCGTACTTTTATTTTTCAGGACGCATCATGACCCCCGAACACCTTCCGACAGAACAGTACGACGCCCAGTTAGCTGAGAAAGTAGTGCGTCTGCAGAGCTTAATGACGCCATTTTATGCACAGGCTCCGGAAGTGTTTCGCTCACCGGTCAGCCATTACCGTATGCGCGCCGAATTCCGCCTGTGGCATGACGGTGATGACCTGTACCACATCATGTTCGACAGCCAGACCAAAAACCGTATTCGCGTCGACAGCTTCCCGGCTGCCAGCGATCTCATCAACACGCTAATGACGGCAATGATCGACGGCGTTCGCAACAACCACGTCCTGCGCCACAAACTGTTTCAGATTGATTACCTCACAACCCTGAGCGATCAGGCGGTGGTTTCGATGCTGTACCATAAAAAGCTGGATGATGAATGGCGTAAGGAAGCCGAAGCGCTGCGAGATGCGCTGCGGGCGCAAAACCTGAACGTGCATTTGATTGGTCGGGCTACCAAAACCAAAATTGAGCTGGACCAGGACTACATTGACGAACGCTTGCCGGTTGCAGGTAAAGAGATTATCTACCGCCAGGTTGAGAACAGCTTCACCCAGCCAAACGCCGCCATGAATATTCAGATGTTAGAGTGGGCGATTGATGTCACCAGGGGCTCAAAAGGTGACCTGCTGGAGCTGTATTGCGGCAATGGCAATTTCTCGTTAGCCCTGGCGCAAAACTTCAACCGCGTACTGGCCACTGAAATCGCCAAACCGTCCGTGGCTGCTGCACAGTACAACATCGCGGCTAACCATATTGATAACGTACAAATTATCCGCATGGCGGCCGAAGAGTTTACTCAGGCGATGAACGGCGTTCGCGAGTTCAACCGTTTGCAGGGAATCGATCTGAAGAGTTACCAGTGTGAAACTATCTTCGTTGACCCACCGCGCAGCGGTCTGGACAGCGAAACGGAGAAAATGGTGCAGGCGTATCCGCGCATTCTGTACATCTCCTGCAATCCGGAGACGCTGTGTAAGAACCTGGAAACGTTAAGCCAGACGCACAATGTTTCACGTCTGGCGCTATTCGATCAGTTCCCGTATACGCACCATATGGAGTGCGGAGTACTGTTAACGAAGAAGTAAGACTGAACGGAAGCCGGATAAGCACTACCGGTTCAGATTGCCGGATAGCGGCTTTGCCTTATCCGGCCTACAGCGACAACTATTACTCCACAATTTCCTGTTTACGGTTACGCACTTTAAAGCCGATCCAGAACACCAGAATCACCGACAGCACCGCCGGGAAGAAGTTAGAGCCAATATCCGGATATTCAGCGCGTACCACGGTGCTGTACAGCAGAACACCGAGAATAAAACAGGCGGCGGCCAGGCCCGGCAATCCCACAGGCATGGTGCGGTTCTGATAGCGTTGATGCAAACAATAAACCGTCAGCACCAGCGAAATAATCGGGAATACGGAGAATGGCACAATGGAGCTAAACAGCGCCGCAAATGTACCATTGATCGATAAGCCAGCAACCAGCGCCAGCAGCAGCGTACCTTTATCTTGACCTGACTGTTTCATTGCTTGTCCTTCTCGTTACTCGGAGTGGTGCGTCATCTTCTCTTGTTCACGGCGGTACCAATAAAATGCGCCTTTCGCGATCATGCGCAGTTGCAATACCAGCCGCTCTTCTAGCTGTCGACGCTGTTCAGCGCCAACATCCAGTGCTTCTGCCCCGGCGCTGAAAACAATGGTTACCATGGCTTCGGCTTGCGCTTCAGTAAACGCACGAGGCATATGGTTTTCGAGTTCCAGATAGTCCGCAAGTTCCGCAATGAAGTGCTGAATTTCACGTGCGACCGCTGCACGAAACGCTGCGGATGTCCCCGAACGCTCGCGCAATAATAAACGGAAGGCGTTGGGATTGTTGCCGATGAACTCCATAAATGTTGAGACCGAGGTGCGGATCACACTCCCGCCCTTCGCGATACGCTGGCGCGCCTGGCGCATCAATTGACGCAGCATCAGACCGCTTTCGTCCACCATCGTCAGGCCGAGTTCATCCACATCGCGGAAATGGCGATAAAACGAGGTTGGCGCAATGCCCGCTTCACGAGCAACTTCGCGTAAACTGAGGCTGGCAAAACTACGCTCAGCGCTCAGTTGACTAAATGCGGCTTCTACCAGCGAACGCCGGGTTTTTTCTTTTTGTTGCGCTCTAACGCCCATCACGATGTCTGAATCCTTCCACATACCTTGCTGGCACTATACCAGAGATTAGGCGGTTGGCATGGCTTTGTGAATGATTGTTTACGCGCAGTTTGTGCTTCGACTTCGCAAAAAAGCACAACGATAATTGGGTTATCCTGACAACGATGTTACTATTCTGTTGCTTTTATGTATAAGAACAGGTAAGCCTGACCATGTCACATTCCTACGATTACGATGCAATAGTAATAGGTTCCGGTCCCGGCGGCGAAGGCGCTGCAATGGGTCTGGTTAAGCAAGGAGCGCGCGTCGCGGTGATTGAGCGCTATCATAACGTCGGCGGAGGCTGTACCCACTGGGGCACCATCCCGTCGAAAGCCCTCCGCCACGCCGTCAGCCGCATTATTGAATTCAATCAGAACCCACTGTACAGCGACCACTCCCGACTCCTTCGTTCTTCTTTTGCCGATATTCTCAACCACGCTGATAACGTTATTAATCAGCAAACGCGTATGCGGCAAGGATTTTACGAGCGCAATCACTGCGAAATTTTGCAGGGGAATGCCCGTTTTGTTGATGAACACACGATCGCCCTGGAATGTCACGACGGTACGGTGGAAACACTGACTGCGGATAAGTTTGTTATTGCCTGCGGTTCGCGTCCTTATCGCCCTGTTGATGTCGACTTTTCGCATCCCCGGGTTTACGACAGCGACTCTATCCTGAGCCTGCACCACGAACCCCGCCATGTGCTGATTTATGGCGCGGGGGTCATTGGCTGTGAATATGCGTCGATCTTCCGTGGAATGGACGTCAAAGTTGATTTAATCAACACCCGCGATCGTCTGCTGGCATTCCTCGATCAAGAGATGTCCGACTCCCTCTCTTACCACTTCTGGAACAGCGGTGTGGTCATTCGCCACAACGAAGAGTATGAGAAGATTGAAGGCTGCGATGACGGCGTCATCATGCACCTGAAATCCGGTAAGAAACTGAAGGCAGACTGCCTGTTGTACGCCAATGGCCGTACCGGTAATACCGATTCGCTGGCGCTGGAAAACATTGGTCTGAAAACCGACAGCCGTGGGCAGCTCAAAGTGAATAGCATGTACCAGACGGCGCTGCCGCATGTGTATGCCGTAGGGGATGTGATCGGTTATCCGAGCCTGGCATCCGCGGCCTACGACCAGGGACGCATTGCCGCCCAGGCGTTGGTAAAAGGCGAAGCCACCGCGCATCTGATTGAAGATATCCCGACCGGGATTTATACCATTCCAGAAATCAGCTCCGTTGGTAAAACCGAACAGCAACTCACGGCAATGAAAGTTCCATACGAGGTTGGCCGCGCCCAGTTTAAGCATCTGGCACGTGCGCAAATCGTGGGTATGAGTGTCGGAACGCTGAAGATCCTGTTCCATCGCGAAACCAAAGAGATTCTGGGGATCCACTGCTTTGGGGAGCGCGCGGCCGAAATTATTCACATCGGGCAAGCGATAATGGAGCAAAAAGGTGGTGGTAACACTATCGAGTACTTCGTTAACACCACCTTTAACTACCCAACCATGGCAGAAGCCTATCGGGTAGCAGCGCTAAATGGCTTAAACCGCCTGTTTTAACGCACTGTCGAAATGGCCATCCATTGATCCACGGATGGCCTCTGCCAACTGTTCATAACGGCTGCGCAGCGGCGAACCAGGACGGTACACCAGACCAATCGTACGACGCGGTTCGGGTTTAATGCATGGCAGATAAACGACACCATCACGCTTACGCTCCGGCGGAACAGCCAGCGCAGGCAGTAAGGTAATACCGCTTCCTGCCGCCACCATGTTACGCAGCGTTTCCAGACTGGTTGCCCGAAAATGGGTATCTTCATCAGCACCCGCTTCAAAGCAGAAGCCCATTGCCTGATCGCGCAGGCAGTGGCCATCTTCCAGCATCAGCAGTTTTTCACCCGCCAAGTCGGACATCGGTACACAGTCACGGTTTGCCCACGGATGATCTTCATAGATCGCCAGCAGCATTGGCTCATCAAATAGCGGTACTTCGATGAACGCCTCACTCTCTTTCACCAGCGCCAGAATGACGCAGTCGAGCTTGCCGCTATCCAGTTGCGCTAACAGCTGATGTGTCTGCGCTTCATGGAGATACATTTCCAGTTTTGGGAAGGTCTGGTGCAACATCGGAATAATATGCGGCAGCAGGTATGGCCCCACCGTTGGGATCAAACCAATATGCAGCGGGCCAGACATTGTCTCGCCTTGTTGGCTTGCCATCTCCTTGAGCACTTTGACCTCGCGCAGCACGGTGCGCGCCTGATCCACCAGCAGCAAACCAGCCTGGGTGAACAGCACCTTGCGACTCGTACGCTCCAACAACATGACGCCAAGCTCATCTTCCAGCTTGCGGATCTGCCCGCTCAGCGTTGGTTGGCTAACGTGACAGGAGTCTGCCGCTCGTCGGAAGTGACGATGTTCGGCTAGCGCTACCAGGTATTCAAGATCACGAATATTCATTATTCATCCTCCATCGCCACGATAGTTCGTAGCGATAGGTAGCATAGCAACGAACGATTATCCCTATCAAGCTTTCTGTTTAATAATGCACCACAGAAACGGAACGGTACCCCTTTAACCCTTGAAGCTACTGTCCGTTTTGAGAGTTTCTCTCATACTCGAAATAACTAAAGCCAACGTGAACTTTTGCGGACCTTGTGTCCGCATTTTTTTTGCATAAAAAAGCCCGGCGTGACGCCAGGCTCGAATGATTACCCATCAATTTATGCCAGACGCGCCTTCGCGTAGTCGATCGCCTGTGCAACCTGCTGGGGTGACACGCCGCCTTTCGCCGCACGCTTGTCCAGGCACGATTGCAACGAGAGGATCGGGTAAACGTCATCGCCAATCACCTGGCTAAACTTTTGTAAGTCAGCAAGCGACAGCGCCTCCAGCGGTTTGCCCTGTCGAATCGCCTCGACCACCGTTTCACCTACGATATGGTGCGCTTCGCGGAACGGGACACCTTTCGCCACCAGATAATCCGCCAGTTCAGTGGCGTTAGCATAGCCCTGCTGCGCCGCTTCCTGACAACGCGGACGTTTCACCTGGATACCATCCAGCACCAGCGCGGCCATATGCAGACAGTCCAGCCAGGTGTCGAGCGCGTCGAACAGCCCTTCTTTGTCTTCCTGCATATCTTTGTTGTATGCAAGCGGGAGGCCTTTTAACGTCATCATCATGCCGGTCAACGCACCCTGCACGCGACCGCATTTGCCACGGATCAGCTCCAGCGCATCCGGATTTTTCTTCTGCGGCATCAGAGATGAACCCGAAGTCACACGATCAGACAGCTCGACAAAGCCCGCTTCGCCGGTGTTAAAGAAAATCAGGTCTTCAGCAAAACGCGACAGGTGTACCATGCCGATAGAGGCGTCTGAGAGTAACTCCAGCACGTGGTCACGGTCAGAAACGCTGTCCAGACTGTTGCGCGTAGCCGAGGCAAAGCCCAACCAACCCGCCAGCTGCTCGCGATCGATTTCATACGCCGTACCCGCCAGCGCGCCGCAGCCTAACGGACTGACGTCAAGGCGTTTGAGCGCATCCTGCAGGCGGCTCTCGTCACGCGCCAACATTTCAACATAGGCCAGACACCAGTGAGCAAACGTCACCGGCTGCGCACGTTGCAGGTGGGTGTAACCCGGCATGACGGCGTCCTGGTTATTCTCCGCCGTCACCACCAGCGCAGTTTGCAACTGACGATTGGCCGATAGTAATTCGATAACCGTGTCTTTGCACCACAGCTTGAGATCGGTCGCGACCTGGTCGTTACGGCTACGTCCGGTATGCAGTTTTTTACCAAGCTGGCCGACTTTATCAATCAGCTTACCTTCCACCCAACTGTGAATATCTTCGGCATCGCTTTGCAGAATCTGCTGAGGATTCGCGCGAACCTCTTCCAGCAGATTATTCAGCGCTTCTTCCAACCGCAGCTGTTCATCAGCAGTCAGTACACCGACCGTTACCAACGCTTTGGACCAGGCCACAGAGCCAACAATATCCTGTTCTGCCAGGCGGTAGTCAAAACGCAACGAGTCGTTGAACTGTTTGAACCGCTGATCTGCTGCCTGTGTAAAACGCCCACCCCAAAGTGCCATAACGAATTTCCTTAATATGATATTTTTGCCCGGTGGCGCTGCGCTTACCGGGCCTACAAAACCCACGTAGGCCGGATAAGGCGAAGCCGCCATCCGGCACATTAGTAGTTAAGCCAGAATACGCGTACCAATTGGCGTGCCGTTAAACAGCGCCGGGAGTTGCTCTGCATGACGCCAGGAGGCGATATCCACCGGACGACCCAGCGTACGCGCGGCATCCAGCGCCGCATTCACCTTCACGATCATGCCATCGGTAATAATGCCCTGTTCAATCAGCTGTTCCGCTTTCGCTGCAGTCATTTCGGCAATACGCTGGCCTTTGCCATCCAGAATACCGCTTACATCAGAGAGCAGGATCAGATCCGCACCCAGCGTTGCCGCCAGCGCCGTTGCCGCCTGATCGGCATTCACGTTCATCAGCAGCCCATCATCAGTGACGCCAATAGAGCTCACTACCGGCAGAAAACCGCTTTCCAGCAGCGTGTTAATCAGCTTAGGCGAACCCGGCTGCGCCAGTCCAACATGACCCAGTTCTTTATCGAGCGGCGTCACTTTTACGCTGTCGCCATCGCCAAGATACAGACCCACAGACGCGATGTGATGCTTTTTCGCCCAAGCCAGCAAGGTTTTATTCGCCGTTCCCGCCAGGGCACCGGTAATAATGTCAATTTGATCGGCAGGCGTGACGCGCAGACCATTTTTCTTTTTCACCGGCAGATTCAGCTGCTTCATCAGCTCGTCGACCACGCAGCCGCCACCGTGCACAATGACCAGCGGACGCTGGTGCGACTCACGATAATTCACCAGTGCGGTAAACAAGCGCTCCAGCGCCTCTTCGCTATCCAGTAAAACGCCGCCCAACTTGATAATTAATGGATTCATTGTTGCACCCTAAATAAGAGACTGCGTTTGGGCAAAGCCAAAACGAATATTTGCGCACTGCATCGCCTGTGCCGCCGCGCCTTTCAATAAGTTGTCTTCCGTCGCCACGACGATCAGGTGTTCACCCTGTACGGCAAACCCGATATCGCAGAACGGTAATCCAACCACATTCTTCAGCGCCGGAACCCCTTTGTCATACAGACGCACCAGCGGTTTATCGCCATACGCCTGTTGCAGCGCCTGAGCCACCTGAGCATGGGTTACGCCCGCCTTAAGGCGGCAAGTGATAGTTTCCAGAATTCCGCGCGGGAAGTTACCCAGATGCGGGGTGAAAATCACTTCTGTCCCCAGATGAGTGGCGATTTCCGGCTGATGACGATGGGTAAACACGCCATACGGCTGCAGGCTCACCTCACAAAAGCTGTTGGAGATAGCCGCTTTACGCCCCGCACCGCTCACGCCGCTGGTCGCATTAATTACCGGCCACTGGCTGAGATCCAGCAGCCCGGCATCAATCAACGGTTTCAGCGAAAGCTGCGCCGCCGTCGGGTAACAACCTGGCACAGCAATCAGATTCGCTTCTTTCAGTTTGTCCGCGTTCCACTCCGCCAGCCCATAAACGGCCTGCTCCAGCAGCTCAGGATGCTGATGCGTAAAGCCATAATATTTTTCATAGAACGTGCCGTCGTTTACGCGAAACGCGCCCGAAAGGTCAAACACCACGCAACCGGCCTGCAAAAACTGCGGAGCCAGGTCATGACTCACCTCATGAGCCGTTGCGAGGAACACAACATCCACCCCTGCGCTAAACTCGCTGATATCTGACATTGGCTGCAACGGTAAATCGACAATGCCTTTCAACTGCGGATGCAAATCGGAGATTAATTTTCCTGCATCATTGCTTTGCGCTGAGACGGTCAAAGCGGTTATGGTCATATCAGGATGGCGATTTACATAGGCCACAAGCTCTGCGCCGGCATAGCCACTGGCGCCCACAATCAGCGTATTCAACATCGGGGCAGCTCACCTTCTTAGATTCTGTTGCCAGGTATAAGCCTTTATCACCTCACCTTACACTTGGTGGGTTTTATTACGCTCAACGTTAATGTATTTTTATTCACAAATACTGCATTAATATTGATACTATCATGACCCGAGGTGTGTCAACAATGAAAAACAATTTACCGCCATTTATCGAGATTTACCGCGCTCTGATTGCCACGCCATCGATCAGTGCCACCGAAGAAGCGCTCGATCAAAGCAATGCAGGTTTAATCACTCTGCTGGCGGGCTGGTTTAAAGATTTAGGCTTCAATGTGGAGGTCCAACCGGTTCCCGATACGCGAAATAAATTCAATATGCTGGCGAGCATTGGACAGGGCGCTGGCGGCCTGTTGTTGGCGGGCCATACCGATACCGTACCCTTTGACGACGGACGCTGGACCCGCGATCCGTTCACTCTAACCGAGCATGACAATAAGCTGTATGGTTTGGGTACGGCGGATATGAAAGGCTTCTTCGCCTTTATCCTCGACGCGTTGCGTGATGTCGACGTCACGAAACTGAAAAAACCCCTGTACATTCTGGCCACTGCTGACGAAGAGACCAGCATGGCGGGAGCTCGCTACTTCTCTGAAACTACCGCTCTGCGCCCGGACTGCGCGATCATTGGCGAACCCACATCCCTGCAACCGGTGCGCGCACACAAAGGCCATATCTCTAATGCGATACGCATTCTGGGACAGTCGGGTCATTCAAGCGATCCGGCGCGTGGCGTTAATGCGATTGAACTGATGCATGATGCCATCGGCCATATCATGCATCTGCGCGATGACCTGAAAGCGCGCTATCACCATGATGCCTTTACCGTCCCGTATCCAACGTTAAATTTGGGCCACATCCACGGCGGTGACGCCGCCAACCGAATCTGCGCCTGCTGCGAATTGCATATGGATATTCGCCCGCTACCGGGTATGACGCTAAACGATCTCAATGGGTTACTTAACGAAGCGCTGGCCCCTGTCAGCGAACGTTGGCCGGGTCGCCTGACCGTATCGGAACTGCATCCGCCGATTCCCGGCTATGAGTGCCCACCTGACCATCAACTGGTAGAGGTGGTTGAGAAACTGCTGGGCGCACAGACTGAAGTGGTGAACTATTGCACCGAAGCGCCGTTTATCCAGACGCTTTGCCCAACGCTGGTATTGGGTCCAGGCTCCATTAATCAGGCGCATCAGCCGGATGAGTATCTGGAAACGCGCTTTATTAAGCCAACCCGCGAATTAATCACCCAGGTTGTGCACCATTTCTGCTGGCATTAACTGCTTGTCACCCCGCTAATCCTTTAGTGTTAAGCGGGGCGATTTTTTAACATTTCCATAAGCAACGCTTATTTGATTGGATGTGAATTAAATAACGTAAATTCACGGCATTTATTCGTTTGCTGAACCGATTTCGCAGCAATTGACGTCACGTGTTTTACGTGGCTTTATAAAAGACGGCTAAAAAGTTAAGTCCGCAAGATTTTGCGTGATAGTCAGGCGCGAAAGATACAGGACATATTCAAAATAGATGGGGTGTCTGGGTTAATATGAACGAACAATATTCCGCGTTGCGTAGTAATGTCAGTATGCTCGGCAAAGTGCTGGGAGAGACCATCAAGGATGCGTTGGGAGAGAACATTCTTGATCGCGTAGAAACAATTCGAAAGCTGTCCAAATCATCTCGCGCTGGCAATGAAATTAATCGCCAGGAATTGCTCACCACACTGCAAAATCTGTCTAACGACGAGCTGCTGCCGGTTGCCCGCGCATTTAGCCAGTTCCTGAACCTGGCCAACACCGCCGAGCAGCACCACAGCATTTCGCCAAAAGGCGAAGCAGCCAGCAACCCGGAAGTGATTGCTCGCACTCTGCGTAAACTGAAAGAGCAGCCCAACCTCAATGACGCCACCATCAAGAAAGCCGTAGAATCACTCTCTCTGGAGCTGGTACTCACCGCCCACCCGACCGAGATCACTCGTCGTACGCTGATCCATAAAATGGGTGAAGTGAACGCCTGCCTCAAGCAGCTTGATAACAAAGACCTCGTCGATTATGAACGCAACCAACTGATGCGCCGTCTGCGTCAGCTCATTGCTCAGTCCTGGCATACGGATGAAATCCGCAAACTGCGCCCAAGCCCGGTTGATGAAGCCAAATGGGGATTCGCGGTTGTTGAAAACAGCCTGTGGGAAGGTGTGCCGAACTACCTGCGCGAGCTGAATGAGCAACTGGAAGAGCATCTTGGATATAAGCTGCCAGTTGATTTTGTCCCGGTTCGATTTACCTCCTGGATGGGCGGCGACCGTGACGGCAACCCGAACGTAACGGCGGATATCACCCGTCACGTGCTATTGCTCAGCCGCTGGAAAGCGACAGACCTGTTCCTGAAAGACATCCAGTTTCTGATTTCTGAGCTGTCGATGGTGGATGCTACACCGGAGCTGATGGCGCTGGTAGGTGAAGAAGGCGCAGCGGAACCTTACCGCTATCTGATGAAAACCCTGCGTTCTCGTCTGATGGCGACCCAGGCCTGGCTTGAAGCTCGTCTGAAAGGCGAGAAATTGCCGAAACCTGCGGGACTTCTCACCCAAAACGAACAGCTCTGGGACCCGCTTTACGCGTGCTACCAGTCTCTACAGGCCTGTGGTATGGGCATCATCGCCAATGGCGAATTGCTCGACACCCTGCGCCGCGTGAAGTGTTTCGGCGTACCGCTGGTGCGTATTGATATTCGTCAGGAAAGCACCCGTCATACTGAAGCCTTGGGCGAACTGACTCGTTATCTGGGCATTGGCGACTACGAAAACTGGTCGGAAGCTGATAAACAGGCTTTCCTGATCCGCGAACTGAATTCCAAGCGTCCGCTCCTGCCGCGTAACTGGGAGCCGAGCAATGACACCCGTGAAGTGCTCGACACCTGTCAGGTCATTGCCGAAGCCCCGTATGGCTCCATTGCCGCCTATGTTATCTCGATGGCGAAAACGCCGTCGGATGTGCTGGCCGTGCATCTGCTGCTGAAAGAAGCCGGAATTGGTTTTGCTATGCCGGTCGCTCCGCTATTTGAAACGCTGGACGACCTCAACAATGCCGATGACGTCATGTCCCAGCTTCTGAATATCGACTGGTACCGCGGCTTTATTCAGGGCAAACAGATGGTCATGATCGGCTACTCTGATTCCGCAAAAGACGCGGGCGTGATGGCGGCGTCCTGGGCGCAATACCAGGCTCAGGACGCGCTGATCAAAACCTGCGAAAAAGCCGGTATCGAACTGACGCTGTTCCACGGTCGCGGCGGATCCATTGGTCGCGGCGGCGCGCCTGCGCATGCGGCGCTGCTCTCTCAACCGCCAGGCAGTCTGAAAGGCGGTCTGCGCGTGACAGAACAAGGGGAGATGATCCGCTTTAAGTACGGCCTGCCGGAAGTGACCATCAGCAGCCTGTCGCTGTATACCGGAGCAATTCTGGAGGCCAACCTGTTACCACCGCCAGAACCGAAGGATAACTGGCGTCATATCATGGATGAGCTTTCCGATATTTCCTGCGAGCTATACCGTGGATATGTTCGTGAAAACAAAGACTTCGTCCCTTATTTCCGCTCAGCTACACCGGAGCAGGAACTGGGTAAATTGCCGCTCGGTTCACGTCCGGCAAAACGCCGTCCGACCGGCGGCGTTGAGTCTCTGCGTGCTATACCGTGGATCTTTGCCTGGACGCAGAACCGTCTGATGCTCCCGGCCTGGCTTGGTGCTGGTACCGCGCTGCAAAAAGTGGTTGAAGATGGTAAGCAAAGCGAACTCGAAGCGATGTGCCGCGACTGGCCATTCTTCTCCACACGCCTTGGCATGCTGGAAATGGTTTTCGCGAAAGCAGACCTGTGGCTGGCAGAGTATTACGATCAGCGCCTGGTCAAAAAAGAGCTGTGGCCGCTGGGTGAAGAGCTACGCCAACGCCTGGCAGCAGATATCGATGTCGTACTGGCGATTGCCAACGACTCACATTTGATGGCCGACCTGCCGTGGATTGCCGAGTCCATTCAGTTAAGGAATGTTTATACTGACCCGCTGAACGTCTTACAGGCAGAATTGTTACACCGCTCACGCCAGGCCGAAGAGCAAGGCCATGAACCGGATCCACGCGTTGAACAAGCGCTGATGGTGACTATCGCTGGTGTTGCAGCCGGTATGCGCAATACAGGCTAACGCCCCCTCCCGCTGTCGCCTTCGTGCTATTGTACGAAGGCGACAGTAAAAACAGCTGTTACAACCACTTCATTTTCAATATATTCCCGCCTGAACATATTCACTACGTGAATATTACAACAGCAAAACACGATCCTGAGATCGTGATGCTTCAGTTCCTCTTAATGTTTAGTCGCTACTCTTGGCGCTACGATTAAAGACAGGCTCACATTATGCAATCCTTACAACTCCAGTCTAAACCCGCCTTTAGCTGGAAAGCCCTGGGTTGGGCGCTCCTCTATTTTTGGTTTTTTTCCTCATTACTGCAGGCCGTTATCTATTTTAGCGGCTATAGCGGATCTACCGGCCTACGCGACTCCCTGCTGTTCAGCTCGCTGTGGTTGATCCCGGTATTCTTATTTCCAAACCGTATCCGCATTATTGCTGCCGTCATTGGCGTAATTCTATGGGCGGCCTCGCTGGCAGCTCTGAGCTATTACGTCATTTACGGGCAAGAGTTCTCGCAAAGCGTTCTGTACGTAATGTTTGAAACCAATGCGAACGAAGCCAGCGAGTACCTGAGTCAATACTTCAGCCTGAAGATCGTCTTAATTGCGCTGGCATATACAGCAATGGCAATTCTGCTATGGACACGTCTGCGTCCGGTACATATTCCATCACCCTGGCGCTATCTGGTGTCGTTTGCACTGTTATACGGATTGATTCTGCATCCGATGACAGTGAACACATTTATCAAACATAAGCCGTTTGAAAAAACGTTGGATGGCCTTGCTTCACGTATGGAGCCCGCCGCGCCGTGGCAATTCATCTCCGGGTATTATCAGTATCGTCAGCAGTTGACCTCGCTCAATAGCCTGCTGAATGAGAACAATGCCCTGCCGCCGCTGGCCAACTTTAAAGACAGTTCAGGTGACGCACCGCGTACGCTGGTACTGGTGATTGGTGAGTCAACGCAACGTGGCCGCATGAGCCTGTATGGCTATCCGCGTGAAACGACGCCAGAACTGGATGCGCTGCATAAATCCGATCCTAACTTCACCGTATTCAATAATGTCGTGACTTCCCGTCCGTACACCATTGAAATCCTGCAGCAGGCGCTGACCTTCGCTAACGAGAAGAACCCGGATCTGTATCTGACTCAGCCGTCCCTGATGAACATGATGAAACAGGCGGGTTATAAAACCTTCTGGATCACTAATCAGCAGACGATGACCGCCCGCAACACCATGCTGACGGTGTTCTCTAAGCAGACGGATAAACAGTTCTATATGAACCAGCAGCGTACGCAAAGTGCGCGCGAATATGACAGCAACGTGCTGGCGCCATTTAAAGAAGTACTGGCCGACCCGGCACCGAAAAAGTTCATCATCGTGCATCTGCTGGGTACGCATATTAAGTACAAATTCCGCTATCCGGATGGCCAGGGTAAGTTTGACAATAATATCGACCATGTTCCCGCAGGTCTGAGTAACGATGAGTTGGAAGCCTACAACGATTACGACAGCGCGAATGTTTACAACGATCATATTATTGCCAGCCTGATCAAAGACTATAAAGCGACCGATCCGAACGGCTTCCTGCTGTACTTCTCCGATCATGGCGAAGAGGTTTACGATACGCCACCGCACAAAACGCAGGGTCGTAATGAAGACAACCCAACGCGCCATATGTACACGGTGCCGTTCCTGTTGTGGACTTCGGAAAAATGGCAGGCCGCGCACCCGCGTGACTTCTCACAGGATGTGAATCGTAAATACAGCAGCTCAGAGCTTATCCACACATGGTCTGACTTAGCGGGCTTCACCTACGATGGCTTCGATCCAACTCGCGCCATTACCAATCCGCAGTTCAAAGAGACAACCCGCTGGATTGGCAATCCGTACAAGAAAAATGCCCTGATAGATTACGATTCCCTGCCTTACGGCGATCAAATCGGTAATCAATAACCGTCTGCCGGATGCGCTACGCTTATCCGGCCTACAGCTCGCAAAGACTTGTAGGCCGGATATGGCATTAGCCGCCATCCGGCAATAATCACTTGAGGGCGATTGTTTTCAACGTTACTGTTTCCCTGTCTGCTGCCTGCAAGGGATTAACATGTATCACGACGTCAGCCATCTTCTCTCCCGCCTGATTAACGGCCCCACGCCGCTGCGGCAGATTTATTTCGCCAGCACCAATAGCACAACGCCGGAACTGGCGTATCAGGTCGATTTTCCCCGGCTGGAAATTGTGCTGGAAGGTGAATTTGCGGATTCTGGCATCGATAAGGTGCTTACCCCCGGCGATGTCTTGTTTGTTCCGGCTGGCGGCTGGAATATTCCGCAGTGGGCCACACCGGTCACGACACTCAGCATTCTGTTCGGCAAACAGCAACTGGGTTTCAGCGTCGTCCAATGGGACGGCAAGCAATATCAAAACCTTACCCACCAGAACGTCGCTCGGCGTGGGCCGCGTATTGGCTCTTTTCTGCTGCAAACGCTCCATGAGATGCAAATGCAGCCGCAGGAGCAGCAAACGGCCAGGCTAATCGTTGCGAGCTTGCTGAGCCACTGTCGCGATCTGCTCGGCAGCCAGATCCAAACCGCATCACGTAGTCAGGCGCTTTTCGACGCCATTCGCGGCTATATTGACGAACGCTACGCTTCACCGCTCACCCGTGAATCCGTCGCACAGGCGTTTTACATTTCACCCAATTACCTCTCCCACCTGTTTCAAAAAACGGGCGCTATCGGTTTTAACGAATACCTGAACCACACGCGACTGGAACACGCAAAAACGCTGTTAAAGGGTTACGAGCTGAAGATCAAAGACGTGGCGCACACCTGTGGGTTTATTGACAGCAACTACTTCTGCCGCCTGTTTCGCAAGAATACTGAACGTTCGCCGTCAGAGTATCGTCGGCAGTATCACAGCCAGTTGACGGAGAAAAAAACTGACCAGTAATACTCGCATACTGGGACAGAAAACGGAGACAAAGGTAATATTTACTGGATTTTTGTATTATCAAAAAACATATACCATCACATATCACTTACATGTGAGGTATCTCTCACTTTTATAGACATATTACATTTATCCAGCTTTTGACAGATTTGTCAGATAGCACCGCGTGACGAAACACTCTTATTCTGTGCATAGCAAAGCAACCCGGCAACGGGCAGCTAACGGAAAACGTAGAGGGTGTTTTTGTATGGAACTTTATCTTGATACCGCCAACGTCGCGGAAGTCGAACGTCTGGCCCGCATCTTCCCTATCGCGGGCGTCACCACCAACCCAAGCATTGTGGCAGCAAGCACAGAATCCATCTGGGATGTGCTGCCACGCCTGCAGAACGCCATTGGCAAAGAGGGCATTCTGTTTGCCCAGACCATGAGCCGGGATGCGCAGGGCATGGTGGAAGAAGCTAAACGCCTGAGCAATGCGGTGCCCGGTCTGGTAGTGAAAATCCCGGTGACATCCGAAGGTCTGGCCGCGATCAAGATGCTGAAAAAAGAGGGTATCACCACGCTGGGAACCGCCGTTTACAGTGCTTCTCAGGGGCTACTGGCTGCGCTGGCAGGAGCGAAATATATCGCGCCTTACGTTAACCGTATCGACGCGCAGGGCGGCGACGGAATTCGCACGGTACAGGAACTGCAAACGTTACTGGAACTGCATACACCGAACAGCATGGTGTTGGCGGCCAGCTTTAAAACTCCGCGCCAGGCGCTGGATTGCTTGCTGGCAGGATGTGAAGCAATCACCCTGCCATTAGACGTAGCGCAACAAATGCTCAATACCCCTGCGGTAGAGTCAGCGATAGAGAAGTTTGAGCAGGACTGGAACAACGCATTTGGTCACATCAACCTGTGAGGGAAATAAAGTATGGATCGCATTATTCAATCACCTGGTAAGTACATCCAGGGTGCTGATGTTATTACCCGTCTTGGCAGCTACCTCAAACCACTGGCAGAGCGCTGGCTGGTCGTTGGGGACAAGTTTGTCTTAGGCTTTGCCCAACCTGCGCTGGAAAAAAGCTTCCATGACGCCGGATTGGCGCTGGAAATTGCACCATTTGGCGGCGAATGTTCGCAAAACGAAATCGACCGCCTGCGTGGCGTGGCAGAAAAAGCGCAATGCGGGGCCGTGCTCGGTATCGGCGGCGGTAAAACGCTGGATACCGCCAAAGCGCTGGCGCACTTTATGGGTGTACCGGTCGCCATTGCGCCAACCATCGCCTCCACCGATGCACCGTGTAGCGCACTGTCCGTCATTTACACTGATGCCGGTGAATTTGACCGCTATCTGCTGCTGCCGAACAACCCGGACAGGGTCATTGTTGATACCAAAATTGTCGCGGGCGCACCGGCGCGTCTGCTGGCAGCAGGTATCGGCGATGCGCTGGCAACCTGGTTTGAAGCACGCGCCTGCTCACGCAGCGGCGCAACAACCATGGCGGGTGGTCAATGCACTCAGGCCGCACTGGCGCTGGCGGAGCTGTGCTTCAATACGCTGATCGAAGAAGGTGAAAAAGCGATGCTGGCTGCAGAGCAGCACGTGGTTACACCAGCACTGGAGCGCATTATTGAAGCCAACACCTATCTGAGTGGCGTCGGTTTTGAAAGCGGTGGTCTGGCAGCGGCTCACGCCATTCATAACGGTCTGACCGCAATCCCGGATGCACATCATTATTACCACGGCGAGAAAGTGGCTTTCGGTACGCTGACGCAGTTGGTGCTGGAAAACGCGCCAGTCGATGAAATAGAAACCGTTGCCGCGCTGTGCCATTCCGTTGGCTTGCCGATTACCCTGGCGCAACTGGATATCAAACAGGATATTCAGGCGAAAATGCGCATTGTGGCTGAGGCAGCCTGTGCCGAAGGCGAAACCATCCACAACATGCCTGGCGGCGCAACGCCGGACCAGGTGTATGCCGCCCTGCTTGTGGCTGACCAGTACGGTCAACGTTACCTGCAAGAGTGGGAATAACCTGCAAATAGAAAATCCCCGCAAATGCGGGGATTTTTTTATTCCTACCATGCCGGATCCGCGCAAGCGGCATCCGGCATCGTCTGTTACAGCAGATCGAAACGATCCAGGTTCATCACTTTCACCCATGCGGCCACGAAATCTCTCACGAACTTCTCGTGGGCATCGCTGCAGGCATAAACTTCAGCCACTGCGCGCAATACAGAGTTAGAACCAAATACCAGATCGGCGCGGGTTGCGGTGTATTTTACTTCGCCGCTCAGACGGTCACGACCTTCAAAAAGCTCTTGTGACTCATCAACCGCCTTCCACTCATGGCGCATATCCAGCAGATTGACGAAGAAGTCAGTGCTGAGTACGCCTGGACGATCGGTAAAGACACCGTGCTGGCTACCATCAAAGTTGGTGCCCAGTACGCGCATACCGCCCACCAGCACGGTCATTTCCGGTGCGGTTAGCGTCAGCTGCTGTGCTTTATCGATCAGCAGCGACTCGGTGGTCGATACGTCAGGACGGGCGCGGTAGTTACGGAAGCCATCGGCGATCGGCTCAAGCAGTTCAAACATCTCAATATCCGTTTGATCCTGGCGCGCATCCACGCGGCCCGGCGCAAAAGGTACCTTAATGCTGACGCCCGCAGCACTTGCCGCCTGCTCGATACCAACAACCCCGGCCAGCACGATAATATCGGCCAACGAGGCGGTATGGGCAGACTTATAAATCCCTTCCAGCACAGGCAGAACGCGTGCTGCGGTGGCATTCACATCCCAGCTGCGCTGTGGATCCAGCGCCAGACGCGCACCGTTAGCGCCGCCACGTTTATCCCCACCGCGGAAAGTCGATGCCGACGCCCATGCTACTGATACCAGTTCGCCCACGGACAGCCCGGAAGCGGCAATGGTCGCTTTCAGTTTCAGGATATCTTCTTCGCTTGGGTTGAAGAACGCATGTGGCAGCGGGTCTTGCCAAATCAAATCTTCTTTTGGCACTTCCGGTCCGATGTAACGCGCTTTTGGCCCCATATCACGGTGCGTCAGTTTAAACCACGCACGAGCAAACGCTTCGTTGAACGCCTGCGGATCGTTCAGGAAACGGCGGGAGATTTTCTCGAACTCAGGATCGAAACGCAGCGTCAGGTCGGTAACCAGCATCGTCGGCTTACGTTTTTTCGATGGATCAAACGGATCAGGAATAATTTCTGGCGCGTCAACCGCTTCAAACTGAATAGCGCCTGCCGGACTGCGGGTTTGTACCCACTCGTATTTGAACAGGTTCTCGAAGAAATAGTTGCTCCATTGGGTTGGCGTCTGCGTCCAGACCACTTCCAGACCGGATGTAATGGCATCCGCGCCCGCGCCGCTGCCGTAGCTGCTCGCCCAGCCCAGGCCTTGTGCTTCAATCGGTGCGGATTCAGGATCGGCGCCTACGTGCGAAGCCGGTGCAGCTCCGTGGGTTTTGCCCAACGTATGACCACCGCCAATCAGCGCCACGGTTTCTTCGTCGTTCATACCCATATTACCGAAGGTCGCGCGAATAGCTGCTGCCGCTGAAAGCGGTTCGCCGCTATGGTCCGGCCCTTCCGGGTTCACATAGATAAGGCCCATTTCGGTTGCGCCCAACGGCGCTTTGGCCAGTTCTTCCGGGTGACGGTGAGTCAGCCAGGCTTTTTCATCACCCCAGTTTACGTCGAGATCCGGTTCCCAGACATCTTCACGACCAGCACCAAAGCCGAAGGTGCGGAAGCCTGAGTTTTCCAGCGCCACGTTACCCGCGAGGATAAACAGGTCGGCCCAGGAAATTTTCTGGCCATATTTCTGCTTGATTGGCCACAGCAGACGACGCGCTTTATCAAGGCTTACGTTGTCCGGCCAGGAGTTCAGTGGTGCAAAACGCTGCTGTCCGCGACCCGCGCCACCGCGTCCATCGATGGAGCGATAGGTCCCTGCACCGTGCCATGCCATGCGGATAAACAATCCAGCATAGGTTCCCCAGTCAGCGGGCCACCACGGTTGAGATTCGGACAGAAGGGCTCTGAGATCCCCTTTCAGGGCAGAGTAGTCGAGTTTGCTAAACTCTTTGCGGTAGTCGAAGTCCTCACCCAGCGGGTTAGAACGGTTGGAATGTTGGTTTAAAAGATCAACGCGCAGTTGATTTGGCCACCAGTCGCGGTTGTTCGTTCCTGCTCCCGCGCTCTGGTCGTGACCGCCCTGATGAAAAGGACACTTACCGGCAGTTGATGTGTTCTGGCTATCGTCGGACATGCTCATCTATATGCTCCCTTTACAGTGTTCTGACTACGATATACACCACCAGTGATAAGATATAGTCGAAATAACCCACAGATTCGATAGCTAATTCCTTTTATATTTTACGTTACAGAGATGTAGATCAAAATGATCAACAAAAAGCCCTCCGTAGAGGGCTGGGATCTGTTTAGTTCGGTCTTACACCCAGTGTGTGACAAATAGCGTAGCTCATCTCGGCACGATTAAGGGTATAGAAGTGAAAATCCTTCACCCCTTCGCGGCTGAGAATCTTCACCATGTCCATGGCGATATTAGCGCCCACCAGCTTGCGGGTTTCCGCGTCATCATCCAGACCATCAAACATGGTCGACATCCACGCCGGAATGCGGACGTTGGTCATGTCGGCAAATTTTTTCGCCTGCTTAAAGTTGGAGACTGGCAGGATACCCGGAATAATTTCCACATCGATACCCGCAGACACGCAGCGATCGCGAAAACGCAGATAGCTTTCTACATCGAAGAAAAACTGGGTGATCGCCCGGTTCGCACCGGCATCAACCTTACGCTTCAGGTTCAGCAAATCAGCCTGAGCGCTCTTCGCTTCCGGGTGCACTTCCGGGTAAGCCGCAACGGAGATATCAAAGTCTGCAACGTCTTTCAGTAGCGTCACCAGGTCAGAAGCATACATATCCGGTTTACCGCTTCCCGGCGGCAAATCACCGCGCAGGGCAACAATATGACGAATACCGTTGTTCCAGTAGTCCTGAGCAATGGTACGCAGCTCATCACGGGTCGCATCAATACAGGTCAGGTGCGGCGCTGCTTCAAGACCCGTGCGATCCTTAATGCCTTTAATAATGCTGTGCGTACGGTCGCGCTCACCAGAGTTTGCACCGTAAGTGACTGAAACAAACTTCGGCTTCAGGCTGCTCAGGCGATCGATGGAGTTCCACAGGGTTTGCTCCATTTCACTGGTGCGCGGCGGGAAAAACTCAAATGAAACGTTAATCTGACCGGCAACTTCTGCCAGGCTCTGATTCAGGGCTTCCCGCTGGTTGGCGTGAAAAAAGCTCATACCTTACCTCATCAATCTTTTGTCGTTATATGTTGTGTTGTGAACTGCTATACGTTTAGACGTCTAGATGTAAAAATGACGGAAAAGCATGCTGGCGTCAACACAAAAATCATCGCTAAAGGTGAGGAATACTCAGTCAACGTGAAAAAAATTCACATCAGTCTGAATTGATGAGGGATTGCGCCATGACCGTCTGCAGCCACTCTAATTTCTTTACGTTTTCAGGCAGCATCAGCAGCCCCGTGCTAATACGCAATTCGGTATCGGTAAGCGGCAGGAATATCACCCCCCGACGTTGGATAGCGGAAAAAGAGGCCGGAAGCAGACTCAGACCTTCACCCTGCGCGATCCGCGCCAACAACACATCATGTTCCAGCGGTTCTTCAATACAGGCAGGAGAGTAACCAGCATGACTAAAAATATGTCGGGTGTAATCAAAAAAGGCAGGGTTACGTTCACGTTTGAACCAGAACAGCGGTCGGTGGCTCAGCGACTTTAATGAGAGTGACGACAGCGCCGCCTCTGGCCAGAGCGCGGGTAAGGCGACGATCATCGATTCTTGCCAGCCGAGCGGCGTGACGCTAAGCCCCGAAGTCTCAAGCGGTAACGCCACCAGCGCGGCATCCAGCTTTCCACGACGCACCATACGCGCGAGTTCAGGCGAACCATGACGGACAATATGTCGCTTCTGCGCATGCGTAGTCAGCTGTGACTCAAGCGCAGCAAAAACGCCCTGTTCAAACGCCGTGCTTAACCCTAAGCGCAGAGATGGCTCCCCGACTTGCGTTAATTGACTCAACGCAGCGTAGGTTTTGTCCTGAAGATCAAGCAGCGGGCGTACCATTTCAAGTACGCGCTGGCCGTCCTCCGTCAGCGTTAATCCACGGGTATGACGGACAAACAGCGTGACCCCCAGGCGATCTTCAAGCTGGCGAATGTGGCGGCTCAACGGTGGTTGCGACATAAACAAGCGCTGCGCAGCCCGGCTCATATTGTTCTCTTCCGCTACTACGGAAAAGTAGCGCAGTAGACGAATATCCAGAGAGTGTAATGGCGATGTTGTCATACCGAAAAGGTATCACGGAAACGGTATTATCCAAATCATTCTACGCCCCCTATTCTCTCGCCATACGCCACACCTACGAGGGAAAAATCATGGAATCAGAACGTTTTATTACCGGCCAGAAAATGCTGCAACAGGTAGATGGTAAAGGGGGAGAGGCCGTCGTTGAGAGCCTGAAGGATATCGCGCCGGATTTTGCCCGCTACCTGCTGGAATTTCCGTTTGGCGACATCTATGCACGTCCAGGTCTGGACCTGCGCAGCCGGGAAATTGCCACTGTCGCCGCTTTAACGGCAATGGGCAATGCCGCCCCGCAGTTGAAAGTGCATATTGGCGCGGCATTACACGTTGGTTTAACGCAGGATGAGATCGTTGAAGTGATTATGCAGATGGCCGTATATGCCGGCTTCCCTGCCGCACTCAATGGTTTGTTCGCCGCGAAAGAGGTGTTTGCCTCTCACAGAGGCTAAAACAACAGGCCAGCGGATTGTCTGCTGGCCTGAGCTCACTATGGTTTCACATCTGCCACACGCATGCCTTTAAGCTGCTCATCCGTCAGCGTATTTCCCGCTTTGAAATAGTCAACGACAGCATTAGAGACATAGTAACCTCCGGAGGTATTTCGCGTTTTTCCTTCGGTAAATGCCGTAAAGCCATCACCGCCGTCTGCCAGGAAGCTATTGGTGGCAATGTGATAAACCGTGGCATCCTCAATCGGTTTACCGTTTAACGTTAGTACGGTGACGCGCTGACCGACTGGTTTACTGCTGTCATACTTCATCTCCAGTCCTTTGGACACCTGCAATACACCGTTGCTTAAACCCGCGCCGTGCTCCATCAGGCTACGCAACTGTTTACCGGTGAGATCCATTGTTGCCAGCTCGTTGGGGAACGGGAAGGTGCTAATGACTGCACCCATCGTGATAGCACCTGCTGGGATTTCATTACGGATACCGCCCGAATTAGTGAGCGCTAATTGAGTATCTTTACCTGCCGCCACCAGCAACGCATCTGCCGCCAGATTGCCCAACGAAGAAGATTCACCGTAAGCACGCGTCAGCTCAACCGGAGAGTTTGCAACCGTCTGTTGTACCACCTTATCAAGCTTTTTATTCCAGCCATCAATGACCTGTTTCGTCTGCGGGTCTGGCTGCCACTCATCAGCATAAATGGTCTTCAGCTCGAAGTTCTTCACGGTAAATTGATGCGGTTTCTGCTGATAATCCAGCACCAGTTTACCCACATCAATACCGCCGCTGTCGGTAGAAAGAATCAGAGTGTTACCGACTTTAATCGGCTCCGGCGTGCCCACATGCGCATGGCCGGTAATCAGGATATCCAGCCCCTTTACCTGACCTGCGGTCTGGATGTCTTTATCCAATGCACGGCGCACATCTGTACTTCCCTGACTAGACTGACGCGCTGGCGTACCTTCATGGATCAGCGCCACAGTGAGATCGACTTTACCTTTAAGCTCATCGATATAGCGTTGCAACCACTTCACTTCATCCCGCGCTTCAATACCGACACGTGTCGCAGCAGAAACCGTATCATCAAAAGCAAACACGCCGTGCAGGCCAATCACACCAATCTTCACGCCATCTTTTTCAATAATGGTGTAAGGCTTATCCCAGAACATTTTGCTGCTGTTCTGATAAAAGATATTACCCTGCACGATGGGGAATTTCGCCTGACTCAGTTGTAGTAGCGTGTTATCCCAACCGTGATCGAATTCATGATTACCCATGGTGACAGCATCAAAATTCATGGTGTTCATGATATCGATAATCGCCTTACCCTTGGTCAGGCTGCTGATATACGGCCCGGTAAAATAATCACCGGCATCAAAAAACCAGGTGGCGCTATTTTTCGTTTTTTCCTGCTTCACCATCGTCGTGATATTAGCCCAACCACCAATATCACGCGTGCCATTAGCAATCCATGGGACTTTATAAGGTTCAACGTGGGCGTGAAGATCGTTGGTATAGATAATCGTGACATCTTTGGCACTCGCCCAAAGCGGCAACGATACCAGAACACCAACAGCAAGCATTTTTAACTTCATAATCAATCCCTTTCAGTCATATAAAGAATCGCTACGTTACGTTCTGAAAGGTTTTTTTATGTGAGAAAACTCACATCCACTGGTGATAGTCGCGGGTCAAAATCAACGACCATTAAAAATCGTTGGTAATACGATGACGTCACTGTTCACCATCAATTGCTGTAAGTCCTTCGGCTGTAAAAATCTGGGGCTGGCGAGCTCACCAGATTACAGCTGGCCCGAGTATCGGTTGGGTTATGCTGCGCTGCATTGCCGGGCATGCGGCAGCTATCCCCCGCTGTTTAATGAGGAACAGTTTGGTGGGTGGTTGTCAGCATATTTAACGGATTTTGCCGCCCAAAGCGGTCATTTTTGCCCACTATGTTATCAGCGGGAAACCATCCTCTATGGGCATAATCCTCAGGGCAGCCAACGCGTTCAGTGCCGGAGCTGCAAACATGTCTGGACACCAAAGCAGCAGCCGCTCACCACCATTGTTCCACCAGAACAAATAGCGACGGTTCCCTTAATCGTCCCTTTTCAGGGAGCCTGCACCGACCAGAAACTTTATGTATTACTCAGTTTTGACGCTATTCGCGGCAATATTTTGCATATTTCCAGTAATTTCACGCCCCATCTCGTAGGGGATACATTACGATACCGCTGGCGTAACAACGTTGAACCCGCGGTCATTCATGACGATATCGTTGAACGAGTAAGACAGAGGGAAACCCTGTTTTTACGCCGCAGCCAGTTTGATGAAATCCAGTACGGCAGTGCCATGCTCAAACGAAATGCCAATGGCGCAGTTTTACGCCCGGTCATTACCGCGCACGGACATTTCCGCATACTGAGCCATCTCTGGCCTGAGGTAAAAACGCACATTATTGCCCACGAATGTTTTCTGCGCGGCGCGGCGATTACCGCATGGGCGCAGCAATATCGCGATCATCACGCTTCGCTTTGGTTTATTGATGAAGAGATCAATAGCGATAAGTGCACACTGCCCTGGCGATTACTGGGTAAAACCTGGCAGGGGTGGTGGCGAAACCAGTGGCAAATTTGGCAACAAGGCGACACACGCAAAATGGTGTGTCTGTTAACGGAGGGTCAGGTTGAAAAAGGGGCGTCAATCACACTGGCGGCAGGCCACCATTTTCTCGTCTGGTTACAGCAGCAGGCGGAGTTTCGGGATAGCGCCCGTTACTCGGCTCATTCGGTGTTTCAGACGATAAGGACGCTGGCGGAGCAATACAACACCCTGATCACCCAGCGCGATTTGCCCGGTGGCGCTGCCGCTTACCGGGCCTACGGTTCATGCCATATGTAAGCCGGATAAGCGTAAGCGCTATCCGGCAACACAAACTACAGCAACTGCGCTAAACGGTTGATGTCAGACTGAATCGCCCCAGCGGTGACGTCACGGCCCGCGCCCGGTCCACGTATCACCAGCGGGTTATCGCGATACCAGCGGCTCTCTATGGCGAATACGTTATCGCACGGCAACAGCGCCGCCAGCGGGTGTTCAGGGCGAACCGCTTCAACACCAACGCGAGCTTTGCCGTTAGCATCAAAACGCGCCACATAGCGCAGCACCAGCCCCATTTCACGCGCCGCTTCCAGACGCTGCACCATCTGCTCGTTCAGCTCATCGCCATTCTCAAAGAAATGGTCAATAGAGCCTTCTTCACAATGCGCAGGCACCAGCGATTCCACGCGAACCTGGTCCGGTTCGATGTCGTAACCCGCTTCACGCGCCAGAATCACCAGCTTACGCATCACATCTTTGCCGGAAAGATCTACGCGCGGATCGGGTTCAGTCAGACCCTGTTGCCATGCCTGATCCACCAGATCGGTGAATGGGACCGTGCCATCAAATTGCAGGAACAACCACGACAACGTGCCGGAGAAGATCCCGCTGATCGACAAAATAGTATCGCCACTATCAATCAGATCGCGCACGGTATGGTTGATCGGCAAACCTGCACCCACGGTGGCGTTATATAACCAGTGGCGACCCGTTTTTTCGAAAGCGTCATGAATCTGGCGGTAATTATTACTGCTGCTCGCCCCGGCCAGTTTGTTGGCGCTGATGACGTGGAAACCATGGCTGGCAAAATCCAGATACTGATCCGCCAGTTGCTCGCTCGCGGTCACATCCAGCACCACTAAATCATCATACGGGTGAGCACGCATCCACAGGAATAGAGACTCTTCATCCTGCTCTACCGCCTCGTCATCAAAGAAAGCTAACGCGCGGCTGGCATCCAGCCCTTCGTAATTCAGCAGGCTACGACGGCTATCAACCACACCCGCCAGCACAAACTCTAATCCGGTACGCGCCGAGAGCGTGCTCTGCTCGCGAGCGAACAGCTCCAGCCAGCGCGACCCAATGTTACCTTTGCCGAACAACACCAGACCAATGCGTTTTTCAGCACGGAAGATTGACTGATGCAGACCCTGAATCAGGCTCTCCGTTGGCCCAGTACGCAGTACCGCGACCAGGCTGATGCCCTCTTCCGACTGCCAGGTGAATTCAACCGGCTGACCTTTCAACTGTTGCCAGAAACGGTGGCAGTGCAGCGGATTACGGGTGACGCCCGCCCCGACCATCGCCACCAGCGCCAGCCCCTGGCGCAGACGCAGCTCGCCTGGCAGGCCAGCTTCATCCAGAATTTTCAGCGCGCTGTCAGCGACTTCGGAGGTGTAGCAAAATTGCAATAGCTGGCGGTCAGGATGCACGCCCACTGCCAGCGGACGCACCTGGCTACGTTTTAAAACCTGGTCAATCTCTTTATAAGCCAGCTTAAAATCCTGGCCAGTCGGAACCAGAAACTCGATCAGGCAGACGTCATCATGACTGGTCACAATACGCGCCCCGGTACCGGAGGCCAGTACTCGCTCAATACGCGTTGAACCCTGCTCTGGGGTATAGCTACAACGCAACTGGAGATCGATATCGCTACCGGAAACCGGCTGTAAGGTACGGGCATGGAGAACCGGTGCCGCCAGACGCGCCAGCTCGCTGGCTTCATCCAGACGCAGCAGCGGCAGCAAACAGGCGTCTTTTACTTTACGCGGATCCGCGCTGTAAACCCCAGCGACATCGCTCCAGATAGTTACTCGGGAAACGCCCGCCAGCGCACCAACCTGCGTCGCCGAGTAGTCAGAACCGTTACGCCCCAGTAGCACTGTTTCACCGGCATTGCTGCGGCTAATAAAGCCGGTAACCACCAGGCGTTTACCCGGATGCTGCGCCAACAGTTGCTGCAGTAATGGGTAAGAAAGACCTTCATCTACCTGCGGCTGGGCACCGCGTTCAGCACGTAAAAAATCGCGCGCATCCAGCCAGGCCGACTCCAGCCCCTGTTGATTAAGGACGGCAGACATCAAACGCGCGGACCATACCTCACCATGCCCAACAACCTCAGCATAGACGGCATCGTTCACGCCGCTGTCGAGTAACCCGGCCAGGCGTTCCAGATCGTGAATAAACGCGCCAATCAGTCCATCCGCCACCTCGGGAGGTAACAAACCGCTGATAAGCTCACTTTGATAGCGACGTAACGCCTGTTGAACCTGATGCGCAGAAAGGCGATCGGTCTGGCTTAATTTCAGCCAGCTAATCAACTGGTTAGTGGTACTGCCTGCGGCTGAAACAACCATCATGTCATCAGGCTGCGAGTAATCCGCCATAATGCCTGCGACACGCAGATAACATTTCACGTCTGCCAGACTACTACCACCAAATTTGTGCAGTTGACGACCCTTCGCCCCTGCCTGCGCAATCACACTCATGTTTACCCCTTGTTTGCAGCCCGGAAGCCATTTTCCAGGTCGGCAATTAAATCTTCGCCATCTTCAATACCGGTGGAGATACGCAGCAGCGTTTCGGAAATTCCGGCAGCAGCACGCGCTTCTGGTGCCATGCCCGCGTGTGTCATAGTTGCGGCGTGGGAGATCAGACTTTCAACGCCCCCTAACGATTCCGCCAGCGTAAACAATGACAACCCGCCGAGGAAACGGCGCAGCGTTTGCTCATCGCCATCCAGTTCAAAACTTAACATCGCGCCAAAGCCTTTTTGCTGACGCGCAGCAATCTCATGGCCCTGATTATCCGGCAATGACGGGTGATACAATTTTTTCACCAGCGGCTGAGTTTGCAGATAATCGACTATCGCCTGAGCATTACGTTGCGCCACCTCCATACGAGGAGACAAAGTACGCAGGCCGCGCAACAGCAGATAACTATCAAACGCGCCGCCGGTCACACCAATATTATTCGCCCACCATGCCAGTTCAGTGACCGTTTCCGGATCTTTGGCTATAACCACACCAGCCACCACGTCTGAGTGACCGTTTAAATATTTCGTGCATGAATGCAACACCAGATCGGCGCCTAATGCCAGTGGATTTTGCAGTGCCGGGCTTAAAAAAGTGTTGTCCACCACGCTGACCGCGCCAGCGTCGCGCGCCAGCCGGCAGATTTTCGCAATATCCACCACGCGCAGCAGCGGGTTGCTTGGGCTTTCTACCAGCACCAGCTTCGGTTTTTCTGCCAGCGCCGCCTGCAACGCCTGTTCATCGCCTTGATCGACAAACAGTACGCGATAACAGCCACGTTTTGCCAGACTGTCAAACAGTCGGTAGCTCCCGCCGTAGCAGTCGTGCGGTGCAACCAGCAGATCGCCAGGCTTAAGGAAGACAGTGGTCACCAAATGAATCGCCGACATGCCAGTATTGGTCAGTACAGCACCTGCACCACCTTCCAGTTCCGCCAGCGCACGCTGAACGACATCACGCGTTGGGTTGCCGCGACGCGAATAGTCATGAACACGGGGTTCATTAAATCCGGTAAAGTTATAGGTGCTGGAGAGGTGAATCGGCGGGACAACGCAACCGTACTGTTCGTCGTCATTTAACCCGCTACGCACTGCGATGGTGGCCTGTTTACGCGTCATATTGAGAAGATCCTGGCTGAGTCGGTGAAAAGTCAGGCACCAGAGTAATCATTGTTACTATAGCCGTCAATACATCTGGACATCTAAACTTCTTTGCGTATAGATTGAGCAAACTGGAAATAGCCGTTAAAATTATATGCATTAGCGTACATCTGCGTCGGCTACTTCGTGTCAGGGCCGCGCCACTACGATAAACTACGCACAATTATGGTCCGGGCTCAGGTTCTGGCCTCAATATTAATGACAAAGAGGATTAGGTATCTCATGGCTGAATGGAGCGGCGAATATATCAGCCCATACGCTGAGCACGGTAAGAAGAGTGAGCAAGTCAAAAAAATTACGGTTTCCATTCCTCTGAAGGTGTTAAAAATCCTTACCGATGAACGCACGCGTCGTCAGGTGAACAACCTGCGCCACGCCACCAACAGCGAACTGCTGTGTGAAGCGTTTCTGCATGCTTTTACCGGGCAACCATTACCCAACGATGAAGACCTGCGTAAAGAACGCAGTGATGAAATCCCGGAAGAAGCAAAGGTAATCATGCGTGAACTGGGTATCAACCCGGAAACGTGGGAATACTGATTGTTAGAACAGATGAGAAAAGGCGGGATTGCTCCCGCCGCTTCTCGCTATGTTACTTACTGATACCATTAAGTTTATTCAATGTTTCTTCCATTTTGAGCGTCTCTTTACGGTTCAATGGATAGAAATAAATCAGAATAACCGCGGCCAAAAACAGGCATAACGCCGGTAAAAGATTCGCCATCGTATAGATGTTTTCCTGCACAATGCTGGTTTGCACAGCGCCACCTGTTGACGATGATTGATAACCAATGATGGCCAACATAAAGCCGCCAATGGCTCCTGCACACGCCTGACCAACCTTGCGGGCAAAGAAGTTCACACCATAGACGGTACCATCCTCGCGATCGCCGGTGACATACTGGTGATAATCACACACATCGGTCATAAACGCCCAAATCATCAGGTTGAATAGTCCAGCCCCCAACGTCGCCAGGAACAGGAAAACCAAATAGACTTTCGCGTCGGTAATGTGGATGAAGTACATAATCAAATACATCGCTACTGCAAAGAGTAGCGCGCCGACGCTGGCCTCTTTTTTACCAAACCGCTTTGTGAGCCAGGATGCCGATGGTGCCAGCAAAACCAGGGAACCAAAGGTAAACAGCAACGCGACTGACATCGCCTCTTTATTGTGGAAATAGTCATTAAACAGGTAAGTCATATTGGTACCGGACAATCCCTGATTAATCACAATCAGCAAATCCACAACCACTAAAACAATCAGCGCCTTATTGCGTACCAGTCCCTTCAGCAACACCGAAACGGGCATGCTCTCTTTTCTCTCCACGCGCACGCGTTCGGTCGTTAACTGACAGGTCAAGGATAAAAAGATAAAGCCCAGCACTGCGCAACCAATGGAAATCCAGAAGAAGTGTTGCCCGGAAATCACCTGGCTTCCGTCCACCAGGGTGGTGTACATCAGGATCGGGATGAAAAAGCCGGTTGCCCCACCGCCGATAGCTGACCCAACGCTGCGCCAGGTTGACAGCGAGACACGATCATCCGGATTCGAGCTAATCGCCGCAGACATAGCACCGTACGGAATACTCACGGTCGATAACAGCGAACCGTAAATGAAATAGGAGCAACAGATGTAGATAATTTTCGCCGTATAAGAAAAATCATTCACAAACGGCAGGAACAGGACAACTGCAATGATGCAAAATGGATACTTCATGCGACGCACCCACGGGTTAAAACGTCCATGTACCGTCAATTTAGAGGTATCGCATAAGCGCCCTACACCAACATCAACGAACGCATCAAAGAGTTTGGTCACAAAATAGAGTGAGCCAACAATAACGCCGGAAATACCGAGGACGTTAGTGTAATAAATCATTAGAAAACTATTAACCAAGCCAAGAATAAAACAGGTTCCGAGGTCACCACATAAATAACCAATTTTATCTCGAATTCCGAAAGGTCTGACGGCAGTGGGTTCATTATTTCCGATAATAGTTCCATCATTAGACATGATGTCAACTCCTTAGACATATTATTCACACAAACTATGCTTATCGATGTAATCAGTCGATATGAAAGCTATTACCGGTTAGAAGTTATAACCAAGACCGACACGATAACGGGTCTGACGATCGTCTGTCGTTGTTGTGTTATAACCCGAGGAAACGTTACCAACCTCAACAAATGGAACCCAGGAGCCTAGTTTATACGCCACGCGGAAGTTATATTCATAATCATCTTTCCGGTTGTTATATAAATCTTCGCTATCGGCAATTTTATAAATACCATTTAACTCAAACATCCAGTCATTGACGTTATAACCAAGCCAGGCTTCCGGACGATAGACCATGCGGTCATCTTTGCCGTCAGTGTTTCTGCGCATGTACTCCTGACGATAGCGGAACGCGGTCCACCAGCTGTCGTTAATGTTGTACTGCACGCGGATATAAGGTTTATAAATCGTGATGTTATCGCCCGTTTCGATCGCAATACCTGGCTGCCAGATAAGATCCCGCCAGGTAAACTGGTAGCTTGCAGTATACTCGTTGCCATTACTTTCCATATTATTCCACGCATCATTAGATTGCGTATCTTCGGAACGTGAAATGGCTTCGACTGCGACACCAAAACCAGTCGCAAAACGGTGAGACATATAAACACGATCGTAATTACGCCCATCGTCATAATATTCATGCCGGTAATCAACATAACCCGCTTGTGCGGCCGCAGAGAATAATGGAATCAGTAATAACGCAGATTTAAATTTCATGACAATCCCTCTTCACACTCAACAACGGAAATTCCCCATCTCGTCCCGTCCATTAATGGGAAACGATGAAGGATTAAGAATAATTTTATATTTCCACGAAAGTGTATTTTAGAAAGAAAGCAGAAACCTTTGGTATTTTGCCAACAATTGGCATGAGTGGCAGAAATCAGAAGATAAAAATGACGCAGATCACTACTAGAAACATTTTACCTAAAAAAATAAAAACACTGTTTCATTTATTAAACAAAAAACATCATTCAACACATCAATATAAATTTTAGTCTTCAAGCGCAGATACAAAAAAAGCGCCATAAGGCGCTTTTTTTCTGACAGCTGAAACTTACTTGCTGCCTGGGATGCTGAAACGCTTGTTGAAGCGATCAACACGGCCACCGGTAGCAACATCACGCTGCTTGCCAGTATAGAACGGGTGGCACTTGCTGCACACGTCGAGGTTCAGATCGTGACCGACAGTAGAGCGGATTTTAATGACGTTACCGCAAGAGCAGTTTGCAGTAATTTCTTCGTATTTCGGGTGAATATCTTTTTTCATGGGAAAACCTCGGTTTAAGGCCGCGTCGCTCTTCCAGCCCTAACGCCAGACACCACGCGATGTTAATAGTATAGGTCAGTGATACAAATTTGTATCAAAGGCGGCGAATCATACAGAAATTAACCTGCTCATGCAAACTGATCCGCATTCTACCCTCCACTAATGTGTATACTAACCCGCCAGATTTCAAGTCAGGATGATTCAATGCCCGTTGCGCACGTTGCCTTACCTGTTCCGCTACCTCGCACCTTTGACTACCTCCTGCCGGAAGGCTTGAGCGCCAAAGCCGGGTGTCGTGTACGCGTGCCTTTTGGCAAGCAGCAGGAGCGCGTGGGTATCGTCCTGTCCGTCAGCGAGCACAGTGAACTACCGCGGAGCGAATTGAAAGCCGTTCTCGAAGTGCTGGACAGCGAACCGGTCTACTCAACCTCTGTCTGGCGTCTGCTGTTGTGGGCGGCGGATTATTATCATCATCCTATCGGTGACGTACTGTTTCACGCTCTGCCAATTTTACTGCGCCAGGGACGTCCGGCGACAAACGCGCCCATGTGGTACTGGTTTGCCACTGAAGAAGGCCAGGTTATTGACCTCAACAGCCTGAAGCGTTCTCCCAAGCAGCAACAGGCGCTGGCTGCGCTACGCCAGGGAAAAATCTGGCGCGACCAGGTGGCTGAACTGGAATTTAATGACGCCGCATTACAGGCACTGCGGAAAAAAGGGCTGTGCTCCCTGGCGAGCGAAACGCCAGGCTTTAGCGACTGGCGTACGCACTACGCGGTTTCCGGTGAGCGTCTGCGGCTGAATACCGAACAGGCCACCGCCGTCGGGGCGATCCACAGCACATCAGACAGTTTTAGCGCCTGGCTATTAGCGGGCGTGACGGGATCGGGTAAAACAGAGGTCTATTTAAGCGTACTGGAAAATGTGCTCGCCCAGGGCAAACAGGCGCTGGTAATGGTGCCGGAGATTGGCCTGACGCCGCAAACTATTGCCCGTTTTCGCGAACGCTTCAATGCGCCGGTCGAAGTCCTGCACTCGGGTTTAAATGACAGTGAACGTCTTTCGGCATGGCTGAAGGCGAAAAATGGTGAAGCGGCAATTGTTATCGGCACGCGCTCGTCGCTGTTTACGCCGTTTAAAAATCTGGGCGTGATTGTCATCGACGAAGAGCACGACAGCTCTTATAAACAGCAGGAAGGCTGGCGTTATCATGCGCGCGACCTCGCGGTTTATCGCGCCCATAGCGAACAAATTCCCATCATTCTCGGCTCAGCCACCCCTGCGCTGGAAACGCTGTGCAACGTGCGGCAGAAAAAATACCGCATGTTGCGCCTGACGCGCCGTGCCGGGAATGCACGCCCAGCCACTCAGCACGTGCTGGATCTCAAGGGTCAGCAGGTACAGGCCGGGCTCGCCCCTGCGCTTATCGCCCGTATGCGTCAGCATCTGCAAGCGGATAACCAGGTGATCCTGTTTTTAAACCGCCGGGGTTTTGCGCCTGCCCTGCTGTGCCACGACTGTGGCTGGATTGCTGAATGCCCGCGCTGCGATCACTACTACACGCTGCATCAGGCGCAACACCATCTGCGCTGCCATCATTGCGACAGTCAGCGTCCGATACCGCGTCAATGCCCTTCCTGCGGCTCAACGCACATGGTTCCGGTAGGACTCGGCACCGAACAGCTTGAGCAGGCTCTGGCGCCTTTTTTCCCCGGCGTGCCAATCTCACGCATCGATCGCGACACTACCAGCCGCAAAGGGTCGCTGGAGCAACATCTGGCAGAAGTGCATCGCGGCGGCGCGCGAATCCTGATCGGCACGCAAATGCTGGCGAAAGGCCACCATTTCCCGGACGTCACCCTGGTGGCGCTGCTGGACGTTGACGGCGCGCTGTTCTCCGCAGATTTCCGGTCGGCAGAACGCTTCGCCCAGCTCTACACGCAGGTTTCCGGGCGTGCTGGCCGCGCCGGGAAGCAGGGCGAAGTGGTACTGCAAACGCACCACCCTGAACATCCGCTGCTGCAAACCTTGCTGTATAAAGGGTATGACGCCTTTGCCGAGCAGGCGCTGGCAGAGCGACAAACGCTCCAGCTTCCCCCATGGACCAGCCATGTGATCGTGCGGGCAGAAGATCACAACAACCAGCATGCGCCGATGTTCTTACAGCAGTTACGAAATCTGATTCAGGCCAGTCCGCTGGCCGATGAAAAACTGTGGGTGTTAGGCCCAGTTCCCGCCCTGGCGCCCAAACGTGGCGGTCGCTATCGCTGGCAAATTTTGTTGCAGCACCCGTCGCGAATTCGCCTGCAGCATATCGTCAGCGGAACGCTGGCGCTGATTAATACGTTACCCGATGCACGTAAGGTTAAATGGGTGCTGGATGTCGATCCCATCGAGGGATAATCCCTCACGATGCGAGGCGGATCGTAAAATTAAATATCCATCACACTTTTTATGAAAATTCTGTAACCGCTTCCATTCACTATCTGATAAAAATGTTTCAGATGAAGGCTATTCAAGGACGAGTCTGTGCCAGCAGCTCTCTGGCGAGGAGAAAGAGTGAAACCGAATAAGCAGGTTGCCGCCGCTACGATGAAAGATGTTGCTCTGAAGGCGAAAGTCTCAACGGCAACCGTATCCCGCGCATTAATGAACCCAGACAAAGTCTCGCAGTCAACCCGTAACAAGGTTGAGCAGGCAGCGCTTGAAGTGGGATATTTACCCCAATCAATGGGACGTAACGTTAAGCGTAATGAGTCGCGTACCATTCTGGTGATTGTGCCGGATATCTGCGATCCGTTTTTTAGCGAAGTGATTCGTGGCATCGAAGTCACCGCCGCAGAACAGGGATATCTGGTGCTTATCGGCGATTGCGCGCACCAGAACCAGCAGGAAAAAACCTTCCTTAACCTCATAATTACCAAGCAGATCGATGGCATGGTGCTGCTCAGCTCGCGCCTGCCGTTTGATGCCAGCGTGGAAGAGCAACGCAACTTGCCACCGATGGTTATGTCCAACGAGTTCGCGCCAGAGCTGGAACTGCCCACCGTGCACATTGATAACCTCACCGCCGCCTTCAACGCGATGAACTATCTGCTGGAACTGGGGCATAAACGCATTGGCTGTATCGCCGGGCCCGAAGATATGCCGCTGTGCCATTATCGTCTGCAAGGTTACGTTCAGGCACTACGTCGCAGCGGAATTACGGTCGATCCGCATTTCATCGCGCGCGGTGACTTTACCTATGAAGCGGGGGCCAATGCGCTTAAACAGCTCCTGGCGCTACCACAGCCGCCTACCGCGGTCTTTTGTCACAGCGATGTCATGGCGCTTGGCGCCCTCTCTTACGCCAAACGTCAGGGTCTGAAGGTGCCCGACGATTTATCGATTATCGGCTTCGATAACATTTCGCTCGCGGAATTTTGTGATCCACCCCTGACAACCGTCGCACAGCCGCGTTTCGATATCGGACGTGAAGCTATGCTGTTACTGCTCGATCAATTACAAGGACAGAACGTCAGCAGTGGCTCACGATTACTGGACTGCGAGCTTATTATTCGGGGCACTACCCGGGCACTGACGTAAAGTAAAGTGCTTTCGGACTCCCCTGTCTGGTCAAAGGCCCGCCGCTTAAGTAACATGGCGGGCTGACGAACGAATAAATACAGCGAAACGATAGTGGCACAACGAGATTATGTACGTCGCGGCCAACCGGCACCTTCGCGGCGCAAGAAGAGCACATCACGGAAAAAACAACGCAATACGCCTGCGGTATCGCCCGCAATGGTTGCTATTGCTGCAGCCGTACTCGTGACCTTTATCGGTGGTCTGTACTTCATTACGCATCACAAGAAAGAAGAGTCCGAAACGCTGCAAAACCAGAAAGTCACCGGTAATGGCATCCCGCCAAAACCGGAAGAGCGCTGGCGATACATTAAAGAGCTGGAAAGCCGTCAGCCTGGCGTACGTGCGCCTACCGAACCGTCTGCCGGCGGCGAGGTGCTGAACGCCGATCAGCTAACCAATGAGCAGCGCCAGCTATTGGCGCAAATGCAGGCTGATATGCGTCAACAGCCAACGCAGCTCAACGAAGTGCCGTGGAACGAACAAACGCCTGAACAGCGTCAGCAAACGTTGCAGCGCCAGCGTCAGGTACAGCAACAGCAATGGGCCAACACGCAGCAGCAGGCTCAACAGCCGCGCACGCAACCACGGGTAGCGGAACAGCCTTACCAGCAGCCGCAAACGCGTACGGCGCAAACCGTGCCGGTACAGCAGCCGAAAGCACAGCCAAAACCGGCGGCGCAACAGCCGTATCAGGATTTGCTGCAAACGCCTGCGCATACCACCGCCGCTCAGCCGAAAACGCAACCGGCCGCGCCAATAACGAATGAAACGCAACCGCCAAAACAGACGGCGGAGAAAAAAGATGAACGCCGTTGGATGGTTCAGTGCGGGTCATTTAAAGGCGCTGAGCAGGCAGAAACCGTGCGCGCGCAGCTGGCCTTTGAAGGGTTCAACTCGCGTATTACCACCAATAACGGCTGGAATCGCGTGGTCATTGGTCCGGTCAAAGGCAAAGAGAATGCCGACAACACCATCAGCCGCCTGAAGGTTGCTGGTCACACAAACTGCATTCGACTCGCCACTGGGGGTTGAAACCCCCAAAATCCCCCCCATCTATACTTGCATTACGCCCCGCATACTGTGCGGGGCCTGTACATTGCATTTGTAACCAAGGGGTCTGCTCGTGACAACAATAGTAAGCGTACGCCGTAACGGCCATGTGGTAATCGCCGGTGATGGTCAGGCCACACTGGGTAACACCGTAATGAAAGGCAACGTGAAGAAAGTCCGCCGTCTTTACAACGACAAAGTCATCGCGGGCTTTGCGGGCGGTACTGCGGATGCATTCACGCTGTTTGAACTGTTTGAACGCAAGCTGGAAATGCACCAGGGCCACCTGGTGAAGGCTGCCGTTGAACTGGCAAAAGACTGGCGTACAGACCGTATGCTGCGCAAACTCGAAGCGCTGCTGGCCGTCGCAGATGAAACGGCATCGCTCATCATCACCGGTAACGGCGACGTCATCCAGCCAGAAAACGATCTGATTGCCATCGGCTCCGGCGGTCCCTACGCCCAGGCTGCTGCACGCGCTCTGCTGGAAAACACCGAGCTTGGTGCACGCGAGATTGCTGAGAAAGCGTTGGATATTGCAGGGGATATCTGCATTTATACCAACCACTTCCATACCATCGAAGAATTGAACTCCAAAGCGTAAGGATCCCCCATGTCTGAAATGACCCCACGCGAAATTGTCAGCGAACTGAACAAACATATCATCGGCCAGGATAACGCTAAGCGTTCCGTGGCGATTGCCCTGCGTAACCGCTGGCGTCGTATGCAGCTCAACGAAGAGTTGCGCCATGAAGTCACGCCGAAAAACATTCTGATGATTGGCCCGACCGGCGTCGGTAAAACCGAAATCGCCCGTCGCCTGGCAAAACTGGCCAACGCGCCGTTCATCAAAGTTGAAGCAACCAAATTCACCGAAGTTGGCTATGTTGGTAAAGAAGTTGACTCGATCATCCGCGATCTGACCGATGCTGCCATTAAGATGGTTCGCGTTCAGGCAATCGAGAAAAACCGCTTCCGCGCTGAAGAGATGGCGGAAGAGCGCATTCTCGACGTGCTGATCCCACCGGCTAAAAATAACTGGGGACAGTCTGAACAGCCGCAGGAACCTTCTGCAGCGCGTCAGGCGTTCCGTAAAAAACTGCGTGAAGGCCAGCTGGATGATAAAGAGATCGAAATCGATCTCGCGGCCGCACCGATGGGCGTTGAAATTATGGCGCCTCCGGGAATGGAAGAGATGACCAGCCAGCTGCAGTCCATGTTCCAGAACCTGGGCGGTCAGAAGCAAAAACCGCGTAAGCTGAAAATCAAAGACGCGATGAAACTGCTGATTGAAGAAGAAGCGGCCAAACTGGTGAACCCGGAAGAGCTGAAACAAGAAGCTATCGACGCCGTTGAGCAGCACGGGATCGTGTTTATCGACGAAATCGACAAAATCTGTAAACGCGGTGAATCCTCCGGCCCGGACGTGTCCCGCGAAGGCGTACAGCGCGACCTGCTGCCGCTGGTTGAAGGCTGCACGGTCTCCACCAAGCACGGTATGGTGAAAACAGATCATATTCTGTTTATCGCCTCTGGCGCATTCCAGGTGGCGAAACCGTCTGACCTGATCCCAGAACTGCAGGGTCGTCTGCCGATTCGTGTCGAGCTGCAGGCGCTGACCACCAGCGATTTTGAGCGTATCCTTACTGAACCGAATGCCTCCATCACCGTGCAGTACAAAGCGCTGATGGCGACTGAAGGTGTGGACATCAACTTCACTGAATCCGGTATTAAACGCATTGCCGAAGCGGCCTGGCAGGTTAACGAAACCACCGAAAACATCGGTGCACGTCGTCTGCATACCGTTCTGGAACGTCTGATGGAAGATATTTCCTATGATGCGAGCGATTTGAACGGCCAAAGCATCACAATTGATGCCGAATATGTGAGCAAACATCTGGATGCGCTGGTCGCAGATGAAGATCTGAGCCGTTTTATCCTATAATCGCGTTCAATGCATTTTCATCACTGTTGATGGGGCTGATAAAGCCCCATTTTTATTGGCGCTAAATATGACTGAACAACAACAAATTAGCCGCTCACAAGCCTGGCTGGAAAGTTTACGACCTAAGACCTTACCGCTCGCCTTCGCGGCGATCATCGTCGGTACGGCATTAGCATGGTGGCAAGGATACTTCAATCCGCTGGTTGCTCTGCTGGCATTGATTACGGCGGGATTACTGCAAATTCTGTCCAATCTCGCTAACGACTATGGCGATGCCGTCAAAGGCAGCGACAAGCCCGACCGCATAGGACCGCTGCGCGGTATGCAAAAAGGGGTCATCACCCAACAGCAGATGAAGCGGGCGCTGATCGTCACCGTGGTCTTGATCTGCCTGTCCGGTCTGGCCCTGGTTGCTGTGGCCTGTCACACGCTGGCAGATTTTGTCGGCTTCCTGGTGCTCGGCGGCCTGTCGATCATCGCCGCAATCACCTATACCGTAGGCAATCGCCCTTACGGATATATCGGTCTGGGCGATATTTCCGTGCTGGTGTTCTTCGGCTGGCTGAGCGTTATGGGAAGCTGGTATCTGCAGGCGCATACGTTGATTCCGGCGCTCATTCTGCCTGCTACCGCCTGCGGCCTGCTGGCAACTGCCGTGCTCAACGTCAACAATCTGCGCGATATCAACAGCGACAGAGAGAACGGCAAGAACACACTGGTCGTGCGTTTAGGCGCTGTCAATGCCCGCCGCTACCACGCCTGTCTGCTGATGGGCACGCTGGTCTGCCTGGCCCTGTTTAACCTGTTCTCACTGCAAAGCCTGTGGGGATGGCTGTTTATCCTCGCCGCTCCGCTGCTGATTAAACAGGCGCGATACGTGATGCGTGAGATGGATCCTGCGGCAATGCGCCCAATGCTGGAACGCACCGTAAAAGCGGCATTGTTAACTAACCTGCTGTTTGTCGTTGGAATTTTCTTAAGTCAGTGGTCTCTTTAACTGACAAATATCAATTAACAATTGATGATTTTGCCAACAGTACACATAGCGCGATATACTAAAAATTCTCGCAGCAGCTGAACGTTGAGCCTATGAAATACGATACATCCGAGCTTTGTGACATCTATCAGGAAGATGTCAACGTCGTGGAACCACTGTTCTCTAACTTTGGAGGACGGTCGTCGTTTGGCGGACAAATCATCACGGTAAAATGTTTCGAGGACAACGGGTTGCTGTACGATCTGCTCGAACAAAACGGCCGTGGTCGCATTCTGCTGGTCGATGGCGGTGGTTCTGTCCGTCGTGCGCTGGTCGATGCCGAACTGGCTCGACTGGCCGTACAGAATGAATGGGAAGGTCTGGTCATCTACGGCTCAGTCCGTCAGGTAGACGATCTGGAAGAACTGGATATCGGCATTCAGGCGATTGCCGCGATTCCGGTCGGTGCCGCAGGGGAAGGTATTGGAGAAAGCGATGTACGCGTCAACTTTGGCGGTGTAACGTTCTTCTCTGGCGATCACCTGTACGCCGACAACACCGGTATAATCCTCTCCGAAGACCCGCTCGATATCGAGTAAAGAGAACACCGCAATTCGGTGTGATGCCAGTCGGTTAAACAACTGACTGGCTTTTTTTTTGCCACACCACCCTTCCGATTCCCCCATCCAGCGCATTGACGAAGAAAAAACTCTCTCTATACCTAATGATGAATCTCATCACTCTCATCACGAGGTCATCATGCATATCGATCTGACAGGTAAAAAAGCGCTGGTCACCGGAGCCAGTCGTGGATTAGGGCGCGCCATTGCACTGTCGCTGGCGAAAGCCGGTGCTGATGTTGTTATAACCTATGAAAAATCTGCGGAGAAAGCCCAGGCCGTTGCCGATGAAATTACAGCACTTGGCCGCCATGGTGAGGCGATTCAGGCAAACAGTGCAGACGCTCAGGCGATTCAGAATGCCGTAAACCGCACGGTACAGTCACTCGGAGGACTGGATATCCTGGTCAACAACGCAGGGATCGCACGCGGCGGCCCGCTGGAGTCGCTGTCACTGGAGGACATCGACGCATTGATTAACGTGAACATCCGTGGCGTGGTAGTTGCCATACAGGCCGCGCTACCGCATCTCCCTGAAGGTGGGCGAATCATCAATATTGGTAGTTGTCTTGCCAACCGCGTCGCCCAGCCGGGGATTGCCGTCTACGCGATGACTAAATCAGCGCTCAACTCGCTAACCCGTGGCCTGGCTCGCGATCTCGGCCCACGGGGTATTACCGTTAATCTTGTCCATCCCGGCCCAACTGACAGTGATATGAACCCGGCAGATGGCGAGCAGGCAGAATCCCAACGGCAGCTTATTGCTACAGGGCATTACGGAACACCGGAGGATGTTGCAGCGGCGGTGACGTTTCTGGCAAGCCCAGCGGCTGGGCAGATTTCCGGCACCGGTCTGGACGTAGATGGGGGTTTGAATGCCTGAAATTAACGTTGTGTTGCGGTAAAACGATTGTATTGCCGGATGACGGCTTACGCCTTATCCGGCCTACACAGGAACGATTACGCAATAGATTTCGTCTTGTAGCAAGGCGGCAAACGAAGGTATCCCCAGGAGCGTAGTAAACTACGTGACTGGGGTAACTGAGCGCAGCCAACGCAGCTACGGCACGAAAGATGAAGCGTAATTAGACTTCTTCCATACGACCCAGCAGGGCATGCAGACGATCCTGCCAGCCATTCTGCTGTTCTTTCAGGTTGTTGTTCTCACGCTCCAGCTCTTCACGCTGCTGCTGTGCAGTCTGAACTTCCTGCGACAGTGAGTTGTTCTTTTCTTTCAGCTCTTCGATTTCCATCTGTAACAACGTGATGGTATCAATCGCCTGCTGTACTTTTGCTTCCAGTTTCTCAAACACTTCTAATGACATCGTCATACCTCTCCTGAATTGCAAGGCGTTGATGGATAAAAATCCTCGTCCCGATAACCGGCGACGCCTTAATAAAAACGAGCGCACTCTACTTAACACCGATTGTATGAAGCCGCGTCATCCCTGTCCAGCGGCATCCCGCGCAGATTGCGGTTTGCAACACTTTTAGTCTTTCTCCTGGTGACATGACTGTCATAACTCTTAAGTGTTAACAGATTGATCAGTGAAATGATTCAGCTCACACTATTTTTGTATAACAAATACCGCACAATGGCGCGAAAACGCTCATTTTGTTGATGCAGTACACACATTTTAATTTCGATATTTCTCGTTTTTGAGCGTTAACGATAAATTAACAGTGTGCCTACCGGCTCCGGGGATGTCAGTGACCTTCTCGCACACAATAAACATTAAACTCTCTTCAGGATCCGATTATGAGTCAAACCTCAACCTTAAAAGGCCAGTGCATTGCTGAATTCCTCGGTACCGGGTTGTTGATTTTCTTCGGTGTGGGCTGTGTCGCTGCACTCAAAGTAGCTGGTGCTACTTTTGGTCAGTGGGAAATCAGTATCATCTGGGGTCTGGGGGTAGCAATGGCTATCTATCTGACCGCAGGCGTTTCTGGTGCACACCTGAATCCCGCGGTAACCATCGCACTCTGGCTGTTCGCCTGTTTTGATAAACGCAAAGTTGTCCCTTTTATTATTTCGCAAATTGCCGGCGCCTTTTGCGCAGCGGCATTGGTTTACGGGCTTTATTACAATCTTTTCATCGATTTTGAACAAACCAACCATATCGTGCGTGGCACTACCGAAAGCCTGGGTCTGGCGGGTACTTTCTCCACCTATCCGAATCCGCATATCAATTTTGTGCAGGCCTTCGCGGTTGAAATGGTCATTACCGCTATTCTAATGGGGCTGATTCTGGCTCTGACCGACGATGGTAACGGTGTACCTCGTGGTCCGCTGGCACCACTGCTGATTGGCTTATTAATTGCCGTTATTGGTGCTTCCATGGGTCCGCTGACAGGTTTTGCGATGAACCCGGCACGTGACTTCGGACCGAAACTCTTCGCCTGGATGGCCGGATGGGGTGAGATTGCCTTCACAGGTGGTCGCGATATCCCTTACTTCCTGGTTCCGGTATTTGGCCCGATTACCGGCGCGATTTTGGGCGCATGGGCATATCGCAAACTGATTGGTCGCCATTTACCGTGCGATGTCTGCGTGATTGAAGAAAAAGACGCGGCGGCCAACACTCAACAAAAAGCTTCGCTGTAATGTGACTACGGGACAAAAATTATGACTGAAAAAAAATATATCGTTGCGCTCGACCAGGGCACCACCAGCTCCCGCGCGGTCGTAATGGACCACGATGCGAATATCGTTGCCGTTTCACAGCGCGAATTCGAGCAAATCTACCCGAAAGCAGGTTGGGTAGAACACGACCCAATGGAAATTTGGGCAACCCAAAGCTCTACGCTGGTTGAAGTTCTGGCGAAAGCCGATATCAGTTCCGATGAAATTGCAGCGATCGGTATTACCAACCAGCGTGAAACCACCATCGTCTGGGAGCGTGAGACCGGTAAACCAATCTACAACGCCATTGTGTGGCAGTGTCGTCGTACCGCAGATATCTGCGAAAAGCTTAAGCGCGATGGCATGGAAGAATACATCCGTAACAACACCGGCCTGGTGATTGACCCGTACTTCTCTGGCACCAAGGTGAAATGGATCCTCGACCACGTTGAAGGCTCGCGTGAGCGCGCTCGTCGCGGCGAACTGCTGTTTGGTACCGTGGACACCTGGCTTATCTGGAAAATGACGCAGGGACGCGTACACGTCACGGATTACACCAACGCTTCACGTACCATGCTGTTCAACATCCACTCCCTGGACTGGGATGACACGATGCTGGATGCGCTGGATATTCCGCGCGCCATGCTGCCAGAAGTGCGTCGCTCTTCTGAAGTGTACGGTCAGACCAACATTGGTGGTAAAGGCGGCATTCGTATTCCTATCTCCGGTATCGCCGGTGACCAGCAGGCAGCTCTGTTTGGCCAGCTGTGCGTAAAGGAAGGGATGGCGAAAAACACTTACGGTACCGGCTGCTTCATGCTGATGAATACCGGTGAGAAAGCCGTTAAGTCCGAAAACGGACTGCTGACCACCATCGCCTGCGGACCGACCGGGGAAGTGAACTACGCGCTGGAAGGTGCGGTATTTATGGCTGGCGCATCCATTCAGTGGCTGCGCGATGAAATGAAACTCATCAGCGATGCATTCGACTCTGAGTATTTCGCCACCAAAGTGAAAGACACCAACGGCGTGTACGTCGTTCCGGCATTTACTGGCCTGGGTGCACCGTACTGGGACCCGTATGCACGTGGCGCCATCTTCGGCCTGACCCGTGGCGTAAACTCCAACCACATCATCCGCGCAACGCTTGAGTCTATCGCTTATCAGACGCGTGATGTTCTGGAAGCGATGCAGGCTGACTCCGGTATTCGTCTGCACGCCCTGCGCGTTGACGGCGGTGCGGTCGCCAACAACTTCCTGATGCAGTTCCAGTCTGACATTCTGGGCACCCGCGTAGAGCGTCCGGAAGTTCGCGAAGTCACCGCATTAGGTGCAGCGTACCTGGCTGGCCTGGCAGTAGGCTTCTGGCAGAATCTGGATGAGTTGCAGGAGAAAGCGGTCATCGAGCGTGAATTCCGTCCAGGCATCGAAACCACCGAGCGTAACTTCCGTTACAGCGGCTGGAAAAAAGCGGTCAAACGCGCCATGGCATGGGAAGATCACGACGAGTAATACGTCATTGCCGGATGGCTACTTTGGCTTATCCGGCAAAATCTTCGTGCGGGGGCAACCCCGCACACACATCAATAATCTCGCCCCCTCCCCTGTGCTACACTTCGCGCCATTCCTTTCAGCTACGAGTTTGCAATGAGACGAGAACTTGCCATTGAATTTTCACGCGTGACCGAAGCGGCCGCGCTGGCTGGCTATAAATGGCTGGGCCGCGGCGATAAAAATACCGCTGACGGCGCGGCAGTGAACGCCATGCGTATTATGCTCAACCAGGTCAACATCGACGGCACCATCGTGATTGGCGAGGGTGAGATTGATGAAGCGCCGATGCTGTTTATCGGTGAAAAAGTCGGGACCGGTCTTGGTGATGCGGTCGACATCGCCGTCGATCCTATCGAAGGTACACGCATGACGGCAATGGGTCAGGCAAACGCGCTGGCCGTACTGGCTGTGGGCGATAAAGGCTGCTTCCTGAATGCGCCAGATATGTACATGGAAAAGCTGATTGTCGGCCCAGGCGCAAAAGGGTCTATCGACCTGAACCTGTCGCTGGAAGCCAACCTGCATAACGTTGCCGCTGCACTCAATAAACCGCTGAGTGAGCTGACCGTAACCATTCTGGCCAAACCACGCCATGATGAAACGATCGCCGAAATGCAAAAACTGGGCGTGCGCGTCTTCGCTATTCCAGACGGCGACGTTGCGGCCTCCATTCTGACCTGCATGCCAGACAGTGAAGTTGACGTGCTGTACGGCATTGGCGGCGCACCTGAAGGTGTGGTTTCCGCAGCGGTGATCCGCGCACTGGACGGCGACATGCAGGGCCGTTTGCTGGCGCGTCATGACGTCAAAGGCGACAGCGAAGAGAACCGTCGCATTGGCGAACAAGAACTGGCTCGTTGCGCCGCCATGGGCATTGAAGCGGGCAAAGCGCTGCGCCTCGATGAAATGGCGCGTAGCGACAACGTCATTTTCTCCGCCACCGGCATCACCAAAGGCGATTTGCTGGAAGGGATTAGCCGTAAAGGTAATATCGCGACCACCGAAACGCTGCTGATCCGCGGCAAATCACGTACGATCCGTCGCATTCAGTCGATTCACTACCTCGATCGTAAAGATCCCGATGTGCAGGCGCACATCCTGTAATTGATTTGATCAATAGAGCCTTCCAGCCCATATGGGCTGGAAATCTTTCGTCCAACGAACGAAGATAAGGCAATCAAAGCAGACAGGAGAAAACCATGGCAGATTGGGTAACAGGCAAAGTCACAAAGGTGCAAAACTGGACCGATGCCCTGTTTAGTTTGACCGTGCGAGCTCCAGTTCTTCCTTTCACTGCAGGTCAGTTCACTAAGCTTGGCCTTGAGATCGACGGCGAACGCGTCCAGCGCGCCTATTCTTACGTAAATGCCCCTGATAACCCCGATTTAGAGTTTTATCTGGTGACGGTTCCCGACGGCAAACTCAGCCCTCGTCTGGCAGCACTGAAGCCAGGCGATGAAGTGCAGGTGGTGAGTGAAGCTGCTGGTTTCTTCGTGCTGGATGAAGTCCCCGATTGCGAAACGCTATGGATGCTGGCGACCGGCACGGCTATCGGCCCATATTTGTCGATTCTGCAGTTAGGCAAGGACCTGGATCGCTTTAAAAATCTGGTGCTGGTCCACGCCGCGCGCTATGCCGCCGATTTGAGCTATCTACCGTTGATGCAGTCGTTGGAAAAACGCTACGAAGGTAAATTACGCATCCAGACGGTTGTCAGCCGTGAAACAGCCGCAGATTCGCTGACCGGACGTGTACCGGCGTTGATTGAAAGCGGTGAGCTAGAAAAAGCAGTCGGGTTGCCAATGGATAAAGAAACCAGCCATGTGATGCTGTGCGGAAACCCGCAAATGGTACGCGACACGCAGCAGTTGCTGAAAGAGACCCGGCAAATGACCAAACACCTGCGCCGTCGACCGGGCCATATGACCGCAGAGCACTACTGGTAAGAACGTTTCAATGCCCGGTAAACACCCGGGCATTTTGCCGGATGGCGCTTACGCTTATCCGGCCTACGAGTCAGCTCTGTACTTTACGTCCTGCGTATCCTTACCATATTTATTCGCGTCCTGGGTGCCAATGAACGCCCCCAGATCGATAAGCATACCAACCAGAATCAACGTTGGAACAAAGCGGCCTACCGCCCATTGCCAGACGCCGGGTAAAATCGCCCAATTTCCGGCCAGCAGCATCCACGCCAGGATCATCAACAGCGCCCACGCTCCGGAGCGCCCCCGGTCATGCAGACGTTTTACCGTCACTGCCGCCGTTGGCCATAGCAGACACACCAGACAAAAAGCCGCGGTCTGAATATCGAGTAATTCTTTGCTCGCCAGCGAAAACAGAACCAGCATGCTGACGATCCAGAGGCCAATCCAAATCCAGAAATCACGGCGCCCGATGCGCCCTTTAAATGAGAATAACCACTGCTGTATGGTCATGTAAGTTCCTTTATTATTACCTTCCAGAACAGTTTACCCTTTTGACAAGCTCGACGGTTACCGTTTTAATCGTGAGCAATGAGAATGAAAGGTACGATTGATGAAGCAAGGATTTACACTGTTTTTATTATTGTTTTCAGCCTTAACCGCGAGCACTGCGGTACTGGCGGAAGAGCCGTCGACGGCAACCACGGCCCCCTATTTACTGGCGGGCGCGCCGACCTTTGACCTGTCGATTAGCCAGTTTCGTGAAAACTTTAATACGCAGAATCCGAAGCTTATTCTGAATGAGTTCCGTGCCATCGACAGCAGTCGCGATCGAGCAAATCTCACCCGCGCAGCCAGTAAAATCAATGAAAACCTGTATGCGTCTTCCGCTCTTGAACGCGGCACCCTTAAAATCAAAAGCATGCAGATAACCTGGTTACCCATTCAGGGGCCAGAACAAAAGGCAGCCAAAGCGAAAGCGCTGGAATACATGACCGCCGTCATCCGCACCGTCGCGCCGCTGCTGACGAAAGAACAGAGCCAGAAAAAGCTGCAAAAACTGCTCGCCGCAGGCAAAGGTAAGCGCTATTACGCTGAAACAGAAGGCGCAATTCGCTATGTTGTTGCTGACAACGGTGAAAAAGGACTGACCTTCGCTGTTGAACCGATTAAGCTGGTACTATCAGAAAGTCTTGAGAAGGCGAATTGATGACAAAAAGCAAAGCCTTTCAGGGGATGAATCTCTATACTGTTTCACAGACCATGCTGCCCTCACGGGCGGCCATATTCCTTAATTCGCTGACAAGCGTGGAGAAATGAAATGCGACATCCTTTAGTGATGGGTAACTGGAAACTGAACGGCAGCCGCCACATGGTAAACGAACTGGTTGCTAACCTGCGTAAAGAACTGGCTGGCGTTGCTGGCTGTGCAGTAGCGATTGCTCCACCGGAAATGTATATCGACCTGGCGAAACACGCCGCTGCCGGTAGCCACATCATTCTGGGCGCGCAGAACGTTGACCTGAACCTGTCTGGCGCATTCACTGGTGAAACAAGTGCTGAAATGCTGAAAGACATCGGCGCGCAGTACATCATTATCGGTCACTCTGAGCGTCGTACTTACCACAAAGAATCTGACGAGCTGATCGCTAAAAAATTCGCCGTGCTGAAAGAGCAGGGTCTGACTCCAGTTCTGTGCATCGGTGAAACCGAAGCAGAAAACGAAGCGGGCAAAACTGAAGAAGTTTGTGCACGTCAGATCGACGCGGTTCTGAAAACTCAGGGCGCGGCAGCATTCGAAGGCGTCGTTATCGCTTACGAACCAGTATGGGCTATTGGTACCGGCAAATCTGCAACTCCTGCTCAGGCTCAGGCTGTTCACAAATTTATTCGTGACCACATTGCTAAAGCTGACGCGAAAATCGCTGAGCAAGTTATCATCCAGTACGGCGGTTCTGTAAACGCAGCTAACGCGGCAGAACTGTTCGCTCAGCCGGACATCGACGGTGCGCTGGTTGGTGGTGCTTCTCTGAAAGCAGATGCCTTCGCAGTCATCGTTAAAGCAGCAGAAGCCGCTAAACAGGCTTAAGTTGTTAAGGCGGGAGGAGCCCTCCTCCCGCTGTATTAACTACCAGTATCCCAACCAGTGCCACCAGAAGGCGCCGGTCACACCCCAAATGGTCAGGTTGATCACACTCATCACCAGCCCCGTTTTCCACCACTCCGCCAACGTGACATAGCCCGAACCAAAGATAATAGGCGCAGTACCCGTGCCATAGTGCGTGAGCGACATCATCAAGGAGGAGGAGAAACCGAGCATTAAACCAAGCAGCGCTGGCGGCGCGCCGAGGCCTAAGCCTGCGGCAAAGAACGCAGCGAACATAGCCGTAATATGCGCAGTTGTGCTGGCGAAAAAGTAGTGCGAGTAGACGTAAAGCAGGATTAACAACAGCGTCGCAACACTCCAGTGCACGCCAAGATGGTCGATTGCGCTACCCACGCTGGTTGCCAGCCATCCTACCAATCCCAGTTTGCTGAGAAAATCCGCCATCATCACCAGCGCGGCAAACCAGACTATCGTATCCCATGCCCCGCGGCATTTAAGAATGTCATCCCAGCTCAATACACCCGCCATCAATAGAATCGACAATCCAATTAACGCGGCGCTAGTGGGGTTTACGCTCCAGGCACTGCCCATCAGCATTGCTGGAACACCCGCCCATAGACAGAGCAGCAAAATGAACACCCCCAGGGTGATTTTCTCTGCCAAAGAAAGTGGACCCAGCGCATCCAGTTTTTGCCGCGCAAACTGCGGCGCATTTGGCGTGCGCGTGATAGCTGGCGGATAGAGCCACCAGATTACAATCGGCATGACAACCAGTGATACCAGTGCGGGAAGAAGCGCCGCAATAGCCCACATTCCCCAGGTCATGTTCAGCACGCCATCCGTCCCCTTTGTCAAAAAACTGACGATTAACGGATTAGGTGCGGTCGCGGTGATGAACATTGCCGAGCTGATCGGGTTAATGTTGTAGTTCACCAGCGCGAGATAACGGCCCGTTGAGCCATTCTCGGCATGGCCTGGCTGCGAGCCGAGGCTCTCCGCAATCGCCCACATTACCGGGTGGATAATGCCACCACCACGCGCGGTATTGCTTGGCGTTACGGGTGCAATTAGCGTTTCCGCAAGGGTTAATGCCCACGCAATACCCAGCGTTCTTTTACCAAAGAGCGCAATAAACCCGTAGCCAATACGCGCGCCCAGGCCGGTCTTTAACAGACTTTGCGACAGCATAATGGATAAACCAATCAGCCAGATTAGCTGGTTAGAAAAACCACTCAATGCATCGTTCAATGCCGCGGAGGGTTTGCCTGGGTTAGTAACGCCTGTCATCGCCACCAGCATAATCGCCACAATCGCAATTGCACCAATGGGCATAGCTTTACCGATAATCGCGGCGATCGTACCAATAAACAGTGCCAGCAGGTGCCATGCTTGCGGGGTTACGTCAGGAGGACACGGGATAACAAACCAGATGGTCAGCGTAATCACAAGCGAGATGATGGCAGGCCAGCGGCGGATGGGGGTCAAACTGTCCATGAATCAATCCTTGAGTTTCCAGTGCGCAAATCTGCGCTCAGGCATTAACCGATATTGCCGCGCATAATACAATTCACTCACTCACAAAACATAAAATTAACATTTTGATACAGCTACAGTTTTCCCAACACCGTAAACCAGGCGTAATCCAGCGGCAGAAGAATCAAATACGTTGCCGCCGCCAGTGCGATACACAGCAGCATCCCTGCCCTTGCAGGTACTTTCCCGAGCGCCATCGCCACCACGATCGGTGAAGCCTGATACGGCAACAGTGGTGTGGAATAACCCAGCACCTGGATCATAATCACCGACAGCAGCGGGAATCCCGTCGCATCGGCAAAGCTTTGCGCCAACGTGGTATACAGCGCCGGAACACCGTTCGCCGTCATAATAAAATTAAGCGCCGTGGTAATACCGGTCAGCGCGAGGAAACTGGTAAACGGCTTTTCCGCATCCAGCGGCATCACCTGTAACAGCGCTTCGCCAACGGCGCTACCAATACCTGTCTGCGTGACGGTGATCGCCAGCCCCAGAATACCCGCCACATAAATACAGGTACGAATGTTGACCCCAGTGGAAAACTCGTCGCCATTGATAAAGCCAACCCGTGGGAGCAATGTGATAACTGCCGCCGCCAGCCCGGTCCACGCGGGGCCAATGCCGTGCCAGCTTTCGCTTACCCAAAGAAGCAACACCACCGCTAACATCCAGGCCAGACGTTTTTCATCTCCACTCATCGGTTCCGACGGCGTGAGATCGCGTGGCGCATGGGGCTTGCCAGGGAACAGCCAGCAGATAAGCACGATGAGAACTGCGCCTTTAAGCCAACCCAGAACCGGCGTATGCAGCAGCAAATAGGGAAGATAATTGAGGTGGATGCCGTAAGAGCCTTCCGCCGCGCCGCTCATCACCAGATTCGGTACGTTTGCGGGTAAAATCGTCGCAGAAAGCTGGAATGTCCCAAACCCAACGGCCAGTGCCAGACCATACCAGGCGCGCGTACCATCGTTAATTCCAGCTCGTTTCGCCATCGCTGCGACAATCGGCATCAGCAGCGCAATGCGGCCCATGTTGGATGGCATTACAAACGCCAGCGCGTAACTCAACAGCACCACACTCGCCACCATTAACGGCCAGGAGTCGGTCAACCGTGATGACAGCGCCCTCGCCGCCCTGTCCGCCAGCCCCGTTTTACGAATCGCGATACCCAGCACAAAGCCGCTAAACACCAACCAGAATGCGGAGGACGCAAAGCCGCCAAAGATCACATCCGGTGGCGCGATTTTGGCGACCATCGCCACGGCAAAGAACAGCAGCGCCGTTATAAACTCCGGCAGCAGCGACGTAGCCCAGAGCAGAATGGTGATGCCAACCACCAGAGAGGGGATAAACAGAGGGTGTGTAAGCCAGAGCGACATGCCTGTCTCCTGTTGTTTTTTTCAACAAGAATACGGGGACAGGCATGCGGAGTAAACGCCAGATTAGGTGGGGTTAACGCAGAATATCACATTGATGATCCTGAATTTCCTCAGCGGAGGCGAGATTCAGCGCCAGCAGATTGCGCTGAGTAGCCAGCAGAACAAAGGATTCATCGCTCTGACGCACCATCGCCAACGCATAGCTGCCCATATGCTCACGTGCATCCGGCACCTCTTCTGCCAGCATCATAAATGGGCTGCGTTGTGCCAGTTCATTTTCCGTGACGCGACGCGCCAGATATTCATGACCGCGCAGCCCACCTGGTAGAGGTAGCCAGCGGGTGCTGATTTTCGCCAGGTTGTCATCCAGCTGTTTTCTGACATCGGTTCGCAGGCAGGAGATATGAATATGCAGGTGATTTTGAGTACGCCCGCTACGTGAGTTAATGGTCAGAGAGACTGCTTTGTCAGGGATTTCCTGGCCGTATTTTTGGCTCATAAAGCTACGCGCCTGCCAGGCCAGCCAGAAAAAGTTCGGCGTGCCTGATTTCAACAGCAGTGGGCTTTCCGTACCGTTAATGCGATAAGTGGGCATCAACAAATATTGCAAAGGGCCGTTACGGTCTTTGAACACCACATATCCGGCATCCGTCTTCACTTCTGCGCATGGTGCAGGATCCTGCTGCTGCAACTGGTGCGGTAAGCATTGTTGAAGGACGATCTGGCGTAATGCGTCCGGGTTGCCGGTGAATTTCCAGTACCCGATGCCTGCAGCGGCGGCGACCACAATCACCGCCAGTAAAAGATAGCCTGCTTTTTTCATTACGCGTTTCCTGTATCCCATTGAAGGGCAAGAGTAACGCAAAACCATGACAAATAAAAAACCCGGTCGCGTTAGGCCACCGGGTCGGTAAATCACAGACTTATTTAGCGTTTGCTGATCTGGTCGAACGTACCGCCATTAGAGAAGTGCTCTTTCTGCGCTTTTGTCCAGCCGCCAAACTCTTCGTCGATGGTGAACAGCTTCAGCTGCGGAAATGCATTTTCGTATTTCTTCGCAACGTCTGTATCACGTGGACGATAGTAGTTTTTCGCTGCAATTTCCTGGCCTTCCGGAGAGTAGAGATACTTCAGATAAGCTTCCGCCACCGCTTTGGTGTCTTTCTTTTCCACCACTTTATCGACCACGGAAACGGTCGGCTCCGCGAGAATAGATTCACTCGGCGTCACTATCTCAAATTTGTCTTTACCCAGCTCGTTCGTTGCCAGCAGCGCTTCGTTTTCCCAGGCGATCAGCACATCACCGATACCACGTTCAACGAAAGTATTGGTTGAGCCACGTGCACCAGAATCGAGCACCTCAACGTTTTTATACAGGGCCTTCACAAAGTCTTGTGCCTTGGCCTGATCGTTGTTGTTGTGGTGCAGGGCATAGCCCCATGCCGCCAGATAGTTCCAGCGTGCGCCGCCTGAGCTTTTCGGGTTTGGTGTAATCACTGACACGCCGGGTTTGATCAAATCGTTCCAGTCATGAATTTGTTTGGGGTTGCCTTTGCGGACCAGGAACACGATGGTGGAGGTGTAAGGCGCAGAGTTATCCGGCAAGCGCTTAATCCAGTTTTTATCAATTCGACCACGTTCAGCAATGGCATCCACGTCATATGCCAGTGCCAACGTCACCACATCGGCTTCAATACCGTTGATGACAGAGGTCGCCTGTTTACCAGAGCCGCCGTGCGACTGGCGGATCACGACGTTATCGCCCGTTTCCTGCTTCCAGTGCGCGCTGAAGGCTTTATTGTACTGCTCGTACAGTTCACGTGTTGGATCGTACGATACGTTAAGTAACTGAATATCCTTTGCCAGAACGCTGGTTGATGCCAGCAATAATGTTAACCCTACGCCCCATTTGTTCATCGCCCAGCTCTCTTATGTGATGTTGTGATGAGCAAAGCGTGCCAGAAAGGCATCCAAACATTAAAGAATAAAAAAAGATTTGCTATAACTTCGGGGAATAAATGAGGAAGGTTGTGCCGGATGACGACTTACGCCTTATCCGGCCTACAAGAGTACACTCTGTAGGCCCGGTAAGCGAAGCGCCACCGGGCAACAAAAAACAATCAGTACAGTTTTTTCGCGCAGTCCAGCCAGTCACCTTTGAATGGACGCTTCATGTTCTCGATAGCATCGATGATATCGTGGTGAACCAGTTGCTCGTTCTGAATACCGACACAGCGACCGCCATGACCTGCCAGCAGCAGTTCAATAGCATATGCGCCCATACGGGATGCCAGGATACGATCGTAAGGAACCGGGGAACCACCACGCTGAATGTGACCCAACACGGTCGAACGCGTTTCGCGGCCCGTTTCCTTCTCGATGTAATGCGCCAGTTCGTCAACGTCACACATGTGTTCAGTGATCGCTACGATTGCGTGTTTTTTACCTTTCGCGATGCCCGCTTTGATTTCAGCAACCAAATCGTCGCGACTGAATTCCACTTCCGGAACCACTACGAACTCACAACCACCGGCAATTGCAGCCGCCAGGGTCAGATCGCCACAGTAGCGGCCCATCACTTCAACGATGGAAATACGCTGGTGAGAAGAAGAGGTATCACGCAGACGGTCAATCGCTTCTACTACAGTACCCAGAGCGGTGAAGTAACCGATGGTGTAGTCGGTGCCCTTGATATCGTTGTCGATAGTGCCCGGCAGACCGATGCATGGGAAGCCCATTTCAGTCAGGCGTTTTGCACCCATGTAAGAACCGTCACCGCCGATAACAACCAGCGCATCAATGCCACGCTTTTTCAGGTTTTCGATAGCCACCGCACGCACGTTTTCGTCGCGGAATTCCGGGAAGCGAGCTGAACCGAGGAAAGTACCGCCACGGTTGATCATGTCGGACACGCTGTAGCGGTCAAGCTGGACCATACGGTCTTCATACAAACCCAGGTAGCCATCATGGATCCCCATGACTTCCAGCCCTTCCGTCAACGCTGCACGTACAACACCACGGATTGCTGCGTTCATGCCCGGCGCATCACCGCCGCTTGTCAACACACCGATTTTCTTAATCATGACTACCTCTGAACTTTGGAATGCAAAATGAAATCTGCTGCCGGAAGTCGATTCCGCATATCGAAACGATCCAACGAATATGCAGATAGTATAACAATCACTTCCTGCTGAATTGATTCAGGTCAGGCCAAATGGTGGTAATTTATACACAAAATGCTGGCCCGGTTCACTTTTTACAACGAATTATGAAAGCTCAAACACCTTGCCTTCCTTGGGTACGACTGAACAGGGATCCTGATGAATGATGACATCCGATCCCGGGAAACGCCGTAAAATTGCCTGCTCAACCTGTTCAGCCACTAAATGCGCCTGAACGAGCGGCAGATTATCTTCCATTTCCAAATGAATCTGAATAAAGCGGGTCGGCCCTGACTGCCGCGTGCGAAGATCGTGAGCGCCGCTGACCCCAGGCCATGACGTCACGATATCAATAATTTCCTGACGTTCCTCATCGGGTAAAGCGCGATCCAGCAAAGATTGCACTGCCTCATACCCCATGCGTAATGCGCTATATAAAATATAGATGCCAATCCCGAGCGCAAACAAGGCATCCGCACGATGCCAGCCGTACCATGCCAGCCCGAGCGCAATGAGAATCGCACCGTTCATCATAACATCAGACTGATAATGAAGCATATCTGCCCGAACGGCCTGACTTTGCGTACGCTTCACTACCCAGCGCTGAAACGAGACCAGAATGATTGTACACACTAACGCAATGATGGTGACAACCACCCCAACGCCGGGATCTTTCATCGGCGTCGGTTGGATGAGATGCTGAATCCCGGTCAGGAATAAAAACAGCGCCGAACCGGAAATAAACATGCTTTGCGCCAGCGCCGCCAGTGATTCCGCTTTTCCGTGTCCGAACGTATGTTCATCATCGGCCGGTTGCAGCGAATAGCGCACCACCAACAGGTTGGTTAACGACGCCGCAATGTCCACCAGAGAATCCACCAGTGCAGCCAGAATACTGACCGATCCGGTGTACCACCACGCGAAAATTTTGATCAATAGTAACAGCGATGCCATCACGGTCGCCGCGATTGCCGCCCGGCTCACCAGCCGCCCATAGGTATGATTCATAAACACTCCAGCCAGAATATGCCGCTAGTATAACGGATGAAGTAAAACAGTCAGGCAATAACCGAGTGACAAATTTTGGGCAAAAAAAACCCCCACATCATGTGGGGGAAGACAGGGATGGTGAAGAAATCCAACCAGTAACACAATGGAATAAAAGGATTTATTCTAATCTTCGTCTACATTTTGACTACACTTCGACAAAGAAGCAGCCAGGCGCACCGCGCTTGGCTGTTCCGTTTTTGAGCACCATCGACAATAATACCCGCCTCAATACGGAGGGTATCCAATGGAAAAAATCATCACCATCATTGCAGCGATAGCCGGTATCGCTTTCTGGGTCGGGCTTATAAATCCTAAGTGGGTTTTTATGCCAAACAGGAAAAAATCTTCACTCGTCTATTTTGCAATCTGTATTATCGTTAGCGCTATTGGCGCGAGCGTATCCCCAAAGCAAGCAACAGCACCGCAAGCGGCAGCAGCGCCAGTCGCCACACCACCACAGAAAAAAGAATTCGAATACGCAACTAAAACGCTCAATGATTGGCGTCTTAGCTCTCAAAAAGAACGCCGCAACATCATTGAAACATTCACAAAAATCAATGAGTTTCCACAATCTTCAATCAATGGTTTTTATGGTTGCGTAAGCGAATATTCATACACAAAATCCAAAGATCTCCAGCTCGGCATGGTGCTCGATTGGTGCCAGGGTGATTACAAAAATGACCCAACATCCTTGGATAATCGCGTCACGTTTGACACTTTCGAAGATCAATTCAACCATTGGAGCGGGGCGTATAAACCATTAGAGACCGCCATCAAGAAAAGCATGAATGACGATGATTCATATGAACACGTAGAAACAACCTATCGGGTGATGATGAAAGGCACACCTCATGCCATTGTTAGCACAACATTCAAAGGCACAAACGCTTACGGGGCAGTAGTAAAACAAACAGTTTCTGCGGATGTAGATATTAAAACCGGTCAGATAATAAAAATAATTGAACAGTAGAAACAAAGAACCCGCCTATTCTCAGGCGGGTTTATTTTTTACAACACCAAACTTAACTGATCTTCGCCGTGATGACTTCGCGGGAAAACATCTTGAGGAACCACCGCGCCGGGGACTGGTTGAGTCTGGTTTAATGATTCGTCTATTTGCGTCATGCTGGTAAAACAGTAGCCGCACAACATGTTTTGACACTGGTGATAACTGCGTCGTACTAAATCACTCAACTCTACACTGGTACGAGTTTTCGCAACTGCACGGCAGCGAGGACAGCGCATTGCCATACGCGGGCCTCCTCTGGGCTGGTTAATATCACGTCAAGTATAACGCTTAACCCGTTGATTCGTCACCCGCCTCAGCGGTCCACTCATCAATCTTAACTTCCAGCTCCAGCGAGGTGGTAAAGCCGCCGCTGCCGATATCATGCACACATCGGGTAATCGTCCAGTAACCATTATCAATCGTGGACTTAAAGCCCGATACACTTGCCGATTGTTCCGGGTACAAATCCGCCCGGCCCCGCGCCAGCGTGATAGAGAATGACGCCGCGCCACGCTGTAACTGGCTCCACTTCGCCGCTGCTGCCCGCTTCGCTGCCTTCTCTGTTTTAAACGTCTTGCGGATCACGAATACGTTGCCTTCCGCGCCCGCCATGTAATCCCCTTCCTTGCTGCTTGAGGCGGGTTCTTTTGGCTTCTTCGGCTGGGTTGTCCGACGACTTCTGCGGGTGTTTGTTTGTACCGTGGTGGCGGGCTTTTTACCGAAATTCAGATCCAGCCAGTAAGCGGTAACGCCGGTATAAGCATCACGATCGGCAATGCTAAAACTGTGCTTGTCGCCGCTGGCCCGCACAATGCTGATCGCCGGTAAAGGTTTACCGCTCTGGGTTACGCCCTGCCCCGGCGTGATGAACAGCAACATGCCGTTTTTGACAGTGGCAACCGCACCCAGCATATCCGCCATTCTGGTGAGAAAACTGATATCTGATTCACTGGTTTGGTCAGCGTGATCGATCTCAATCTTCGCCAGTTCCTCACTCACCCCGGCGCGCAGGTCGTACCGGCTGGCAATACTGGCAACCACATCGCCAACGGTAATATCGTGCCAGGAGTATTCACGCTTCACGTTGAACGTGTCGCGAAAGTCTGCGCTGCGGGCGCTGATGGTGAGCTGATCAGGCGGGCCACGGTGCGCAACCTCATCAACGGTGTACAGCCCTTTAAATATCAGCGGGTCATTATCCCAGCCCAGCGAAACGGAAATCTTCGCTCCACGCGATGGCATAACGATCTGTCCGTCTGAATCATCCAGCGTGAGATCAAGCGTATCCGCTTCAAATCCCCGGTTGTCCGTCAGCGACAACGAGATCAAACGATCATCCAGCGCGGTGAGCTGCTTGCCCTCAATCTGAATACTGAACGCCGGGCGGGGAGAATAACGCGCATCATCATCCAACATCTTATTGGTTCCCTCATTGGTGAGGGTACCATCGTCGCCACGCGCGCGCGTACAGACAACGCGGGGCTGTTGTTGCGGTCTGCTGACAACGCCCACCTCTCGCACCAGCTGGCAATTGTCGCAATGATAAGTGGCAATCATTGACCTGGCGAGGCAACTACATGGCCACAAATTACCATCACGGTGTAACCGTCACGGAAACCACCGATCTGAGCACGATGATCACCGATATTGATTCGGCGGTTATCGGCGTCGTTTGTATCGCTGACGATGCAGACGAAGAAGCGTTCCCGCTGGATACCCCTGTACTCATTACCCGCGTGGCTAACATGCTGGGCAAAGCAGGCAAAACCGGCACCCTGTTCACCACCCTGAAAGCCATTTCAGACCAGACCAGCCCACAGACCATTGTGATCCGCGTGGCTGATGCGTCAAAAATTCCACCACCGGAAACCGGCACCGCTCCGACTCAGGATCAACTGGTCATTGGTGGCACCGACCCGGTAACAGGACTTTTCACCGGCATGTATGCGCTGTTATCGGCGGAGATGCGTGTTGGCGTCCGTCCGCGTGTGCTTGCCGTTCCCGGCCTTGATACTCAGCCAGTAGCGGCGCAACTCGGCGTGATGGCGGAGAAGCTGCGCGCCTTTTCTTATGTTTCAGCGAACGGCTGCAACACCATTGCAGAGGCAAAGGAATACCGCGAGCAGTTTGCCCAGCGTGAAATGATGGTCATCTGGCCTAACTTCATTTGCTACGACACCAACGCGGGAGCAAACGCCACCGTGCCGGTGGGTGCTCATGCGGTAGGGATGCGCGCCAAAATCGACGCAACGCAGGGCTGGCACAAAACCATTTCCAACGTTCCGGTTAACAACGTGCTGGGGATGGATCGCGATATCTATTTCACCCTACAGGGCACCGATACCGATGCGGACGAGCTGAACGCAGCAGGCGTCACCACCCTGATCAAACAGGACGGCTATCGCATCTGGGGATCACGTACCTGCGACGAAGAAACCTACATCTTTGAGAGCTACACCCGTACCGCTCAGATTGTGGCTGATACCGTGGCAGAGGCTCACTTCTCCTATGTTGATAAGCCGCTCACCCCGTCGCTGGTAAAAGATATCGTTGACGGTATCAACCGCAAGCTGACGTCCTATGTGACGGCGGGCAAGCTGCTGGGTGCGCGCTGCTGGTATGACCCTGAACCGAATACCAGCGAAACGCTGCGCAACGGGCAGCTCACCATCAAATACAACTACACGCCTGTCCCGCCGCTGGAAAATCTCAGCCTGGTGCAGGAGTTCACTGATGAATACTTCGCTACGTTTTCCAGCGCAGTGAATAACTAACCGGGGGCGCGTATGGCTCTGCCTAACAAACTTAAATACTTCAACATGTTCTTTGACGGGGATAACTATTTCGGCATGGTGCCGGAAATCACCCCGGCGAAGTTAACCCGCAAAACAGAGGATTATCAGGCCGGTGGTATGCCGGGTTCTGTCGCGGTCGATCTCGGCTTTGATGCCGGGGCGCTGGATATGGATATCACCCTTGGCGGCATGGATGCGGGGCTGCTGAAAAAATGGGGCATCGCCACCGCCGATGGTATGCAAACGCGCTATGCCGGGTCTTACCAGGATGACTCAACCGGCGAAGCGGTACCCGTTGAAATCCAGACGCGCGGACGCTTTACGGAGATGGATCCGGGCACGTCCAAAACCGGGAATGATACTTCCCATAAGTACACCCTGAAAAATACCTATTACAAGCTGACCATCAACGGCGAAGAAATCATTGAAGTTGATGTGCTCAATATGATCTACAAAGTTGGCGGCGTTGACATGATGGAAAAACACCGCGCCAACATTGGCTTATAAGGAATTAACACACCATGACCAAAGTAACCGGTAAAGAAGTTGTAACGCTCAATGCGCCTATCGTTCGCGGTAAGACGGCAATCAGCGAAATCACGATCACGCCAGTCTTAAAGCAGGCCGGATCGCTGCGTGGCTTAAAAGTCTATGACGTTCTGACGTCGAATTATGATGCGCTGGTTGTTCTGCTGCCGCGCGTCACCGCCCCGGCGCTGACCGCTGACGAAATCGCCCGCATGGATACGTGGGACTTCTGCCAGCTCGCCAACGCGGTGGTTGATTTTTTGCAGCCACCTTCGGATCAGAGCGTGACGGATACGGGCAGCGCGTCATCCGATGCCCCTGCGAACGCATAGAAAACTTAATGGCGGATATCGCCGTCATTTTCCACTGGCGACCAGCGGAGATGGACGCCATGACGGTAGAGGAACTTCTGTTATGGCGTGATCAAGCCGCTGCGCGCAGTGGCGGAGATCAATAAATGGCAGACCGCAAATTAAATATTCAGGTGGCATTCAGCGCCCTGAATAATATGTCTCAACCTGTCAACGCGGCGCGCCAGAGTGCCGCCGCGCTGGCCTCTCAAATCAAGCAGACGCAGAGCAGCATCAGAGGGCTTGAGCGTCAGGCTACCAGCTTTGACCGGCTGACCAACGCCAACAAAAAAACCACCGATCAACTGGCTCAGGCAAAGACGCAGGCGCGTGAAATGGCGGCGGCTTTCGGCCCACTTAAACAGCGCAGTGCTGAACAAGTTACCGCCCTCAATCAGCAGCGAGCAGCGATCCGCAACCTGACAGCCCAGCAGAAAACGGAACAGGCCCAGCTCAACCAGTTACGCGCCAGCTTCTACAGCGAAGGAATTGCGATTAGCAGTACAAGCCGGGCAACAGAACAAATCAGCCAGCGCACCGCGCAGTACAATCGCCAGCTTACTGAGCAGCAGCGGCGGCTTGAGTCCGTTACGCAGGCGCAGGCCCGCTATGCCCGCGCTAAAGAAACCGGTGAAAAGCTACAAAGCGCAGGTATGAAGACCGCAGCGACCGGCGCGGCGGTACTTGCTCCCGTCGCTGCTGCCATCAAGAGTTACAGCAGCCTGGAAGACGCCATGAAGGGCGTATCCAAACAGGTGAACGGCCTGCGCGATGATGACGGCAACCGCACCGCTCAGTTTGCTGAGATGCAAAAGGCCATCAAAGACGCTTCCGAAAATCTGCCGATGCCCAACGGTGCTGTTGATTATGCCGCCCTGGTAGAGGGTGGCGCGCGTATGGGCGCAGCTAACAGCGATGATCCATGGCAGAAGCAGAAAAAAGATCTGCTTACGTTTGCCAACACTGCCGCTATGGCCTCAAAGGCGTTTGAGCTGCCTGCCGATCAGCTGTCGGAAAGCCTGGGTAAGATTGCAGGCCTGTACAAAGTACCAATACAAAATATTGGCGAATTAGGCGACGCCATTAACTATCTTGACGACAACGCCAAATCAAAAGGCTCCGAAATAATTGATGTTCTGTTGCGAGTGGGCGGCACCGCCGATCAGCTCGGCTATAAGAACGCGGCGGCGTTAGGGTCTACATTCCTGACCCTTGGTGAAGGCGCAGAGACTGCTGGTACTGCTGTTAAAGCGATGGTGCGCGAGCTGGGCAACGCCATGGTGCAACCTGATCGGTTTATGGAAGGTCTGGACGCGCTGGGGCTGAGCGCGGAGAAGGTGCAGAAGAACATGGCAAAAGACGCCATGGGCACCATCATGGCGGTGATGGAAGCCACCAAAAAGCTTGATGACGACAAGCAGCTAAACGTTCTTACTCAGCTTTTTGGTGATGAATACGCCATGGCAGTTAGAAAGGTCGCCAACAACCTGCCAGAGCTGCGCAGGCAGCTCGAATTAACCCACGGCACCGCGTCTAAAGGCTCCATGAAGCGGGAATCCGATATTGATAAAGATTCACTCTCATCACAGTGGCAGATAACCAAAGCGGAGTTTGGCAACAATTTCAGTGCTCTGGGTGAAACCATGCGCGGGCCAATGATGGCGATCATGAAATCAGTCGGGGGCGTCCTGCAATCAATCCGGGGCTGGGTTGAAGCCAATCCTGCACTGGTTGCAGCCATCATGAAAACCGTCGCCGCAATTGGTGCCATTCTCACGGTGCTGGGTACGCTTATGCTGGCGCTGGGCGCAATACTCGGCCCGATGGCGCTTGTACGTTTGAGCTTTACCACGCTGGCAGGTGAAGGCGGGATCGCCAAACTGCTGACCAGCATCACCCGGCTTGGCGGCGCGTTTCAGTGGCTGGCTGGTTCGCCCATGCAGGCGCTGCTTACTGCCGGTCGGGCGGTCTTTGGCCCCCTGATCACGCTGCTGGCGGGTATCTCTGCCCCGGTCTGGGGTTTGATTGCCCTGTTTGCTGGCGTCGCTATTGCGATCATCCAGTTCTGGCAACCTATCAAGGCATTTTTCAGCGGGTTCTTTACCGGCCTGATGCAGGGGCTACAGCCGATCTTTTCTATCGTTTCCGCCGTATTCTCGCCGCTGGTACCCATATTTGACGCCATTGTCTCCGCGCTCAGTACGGTATGGGACTGGTTTACAAAACTGTTTGAGCCGATCCAGTTCTCCACCGAGGCACTGAAATCCTGCACCAGTGCCGGGGAAGCCTTCGGCAACGTGGTAGGTGGTGCTATCTCACTGGTTCTCTGGCCCGTTGAACAGCTCTGGAAAGGTCTGGATCTGGTGCTGGAAAAGTTGGGCCTGATCCCCGACCAGGCAGAGAGAGCCAAAAAAGCCGTTGAGCAGGTGAACACGCAGAAGAAACTTACCGGGCTGGCGGATACGCTTGCCGGGGATCTTAAAGCGGTCACGACACAGGCGAAAAAAGAAGAAGAGAAAAAAGACCAGAAGCGAAAAACGGAACAGAGCCAGCAGCAGCAGGCGCTTGCCAATAACCTGAAAGGCCCGGCGAATCTCGCACCGAAGATCAGCGGTAGCCTGGATAAAATCGCCAGCAATACGGCAGAGAAGAAAGACGGCCCCGGTGAAATCGTCTTCAAAAACAAACAGCCGTACATTCCTATCCGTGGCGGGTACGCCGAACCGGTGCAGCAGGTTCAGCGGCAGGTGCCATCACTCACAGCATGGATGCAGCAGCAGGCTGGCGCGCTCGTTTCTTCGGTGCTGCCGTACAGCGTTCAGCAGCCTGCCACCCGTTCGCCAGTGTCGGCGGTTCCGTCTGCGGCTTCCGTCGCGGCGCTGATGCCTGGCGGCGACGTGTTTAACTTTGAAATCAACATCAACGACGCGGGCCAGATGGATGAACAAAAACTTGTCCAGCGCATCCGCGAAGAGTTCACCGTTGCCCAGCAGCAGGCCGCACGGCGTAAACGCTCGCAACTGACCGATCACGAATAAGGGGCATAACCATGATGATGATATTGGGCATGTTTCCGTTTGCGCTGCAAACGACGCCCTACCAGACGTCGAACCAGTCGAATACATGGCGACACGTCAAAAACGATCGCGTGGGGAAATCCCCGCGCTATCAGTACATAGGCCCGGATGAAGAGCCGATCACGCTCTCCGGTACGCTGTACCCCGAAATCAGCGGCGGCGATGTGTCGCTCACTACGCTGGAGACAATGGCATACACCGGCAGAGCCTGGCCCCTGATTGAAGGTACCGGCAAGATTTACGGTATGTATGTGATCGACGGGTTAACCCAGAATCGCACTGAGTTCTTTCAGGATGGGAAAGCGCGGAAGATTGATTTTACCCTCAGCCTGAAAAAGGTCAGCGAGGATATCAGGGAGAAGCTGGCGGAAATTACCAACGATGATGTGCTGTCTATGGTGAAAGCGGGGGTGAATTTCTAACTTTATTTTTTATGGCCAACACGTTCATTGTTGGCAGTGTGGTACCGAAATCATCGGGCACCGTCACTTTTAACCGTGCTACAGCACGGTCATTTATGGCGGTGCTGTAGCTTCTATCAAAGGTTCCTATGCTGGAAATGCTGGCCACTCAACATCTGGCGCACTACTCAAATCCAGGCGCCGCAGTTTAGTGCGACATTCCCGGAGTGCATTTAGCTCGGCCAGTTCAGAATCGGTAATATCACCATCATCCTGCGCCTCAACAAGACGATTGATGCGAAGTGTCAATGCTGACATTCTGCTGGTACGTTCAGCTTCGGCGGTCGCAACATAATCAATCACAGGTACTGACGCTACAGGATAGCCATTGTCATCAGGCTTAATGATTTTACCTTTACCCTGAGCATCAAAGAGTGCCTTATAATCAGAGTCCGTAACCGGAATTGCATCCTCAGGCCATCCCGCGCCAGATTCGTACTCATGCTTGTCATCTACCGGGTAAAAGCCCTGACGTGAAGCACTGTAATAATATCGCCACGACAATACCGGTCGCCCGGTATCATCGGGAACAATAATTTTCCCCGTTTTAACTCCCGCCTGCAGCTGTTGATAATCCATGCCAGTAACTGCAACTACATCAACCGGCCATTCAGAAGGGAGCGCATCTGCATCCTCTGGTAACTCAAAAAAGTTGTTCCATGACGCACTGTAATAATATTGTGATTTCATATCAGTATCCGATTGCCAGATATTTACCGGAGCGAGGGCTATTATCACTCGCACCTTTTTGAAGTACCGCGCCAGAGGATGAGTAACTCTGACTCCCTATTTGCTGCGCTGCACCGCCATTACCGGGAACAGGAATAACCATCAGGCACCCATTTTTGAACGCTTTGGGGAAAGTCACGCTAGTGCCTGCTCCTCCTGCAGCATCAGGTATGTTCCAGCCTCCAACACGGAACTGGAGCTGAGATGAAAAAGCATCCCACCACAACCCATTCCCGTCAGTAGACATGCCGTCTTTCATGAATGCATCCAGCCAGCCGCCCCATTTACTTCCTGTTAAATTACCGTCAGTAGCCAGAATGCAGGTGCTACCAACCTGGAGACTGGTTTCAGCTGTGAGCTTTCCTTTAAAGAAATTATTCCCCGGCGTCAGCGAGGCAATATCGTTGCCACCAACCTGAATAACCAGGTTGTTAGCGCCGCCAATTAGATTCACATCGCCATCACGCAATACGACCTTTGGTGCCTTAAGTGATTCAGCCGCGGCTACCTGTTTAACGTGATAAAAACTATCTGACGTCAGCGTTGCAACATCTTTACCGCCAACCTGCATGACAAGATTATTTGGACCTGAGTAGAAAATAATATCCCCATCTCTGAAGATGTATTTTGGTGACTGAAGAACCTCACCTGCAGAGATAATTTTTTTATGAAAGAAGCTACCCGCTTTTATTTCTGCAACAGGCTCCCCACTCACGGTAAAGACTAATGTCGTACCATCTTGAGAAGAGGTGAGTCTTATCTTTCCATCCCGTAAAGTTATAGAGGGTGCCTTCAGTCCACCAAACTCTGGAGAGTCGGTCTTTCCCAGACCAAGGTATTGAAGAAGTCCCGCAACATCCTTGCCACTCAGGTTGGTCAGCGTGGCGTCTTTCTGCTGCTTTCCAGCAAGCGCATTCGTCATGGTAGTGGCGAAGTTCGGATCGTTACCCAGTGCAGCCGCCAGTTCATTCAGTGTATCCAGCGCCGCCGGGGATGATGCCACCAGTGCCGCAATAGCTGATTTCACAAATGCCGTGGTGGCAACCTGCGTATTGTTCACGGTCTGCGCAGCAGTGGGTGCCGTTGGCGTTCCGGTCAGGGTCGGGCTTGCCAGTGGAGCTTTCAGCGCCAGTGCGTTATTTAGGGCCGTGACCACATCCTGCACAAAAGCTGTGCTGGCAATCTGTGTGGTATGGGTTCCTGCCGGTGCAGTTGGTGCTTTCGGCGTCCCCGTCAGCGTAGGGCTTTCCTTAGTGGCGTACTGAGTATGAGGGTCCGCTGCGGCAAGGTGTTTAGCCATCAGATCATCCACATACACCCTAAGCTCCAGCACCTTGTCATCCACATATTTGCGGGTTGCCAGAACCACTGACGGGTCAATTTTCAGGGTAATGTTATCGGTACTGCTGGTAATAAGCACCATTCGCACCGTCTGCGTGCGTCCGCTCCCCTCAGCCAGCTGCGGCTTGTAGCTCTCAGGGCAATTGCCCACGGCAATCAGTGCGCCGGTTTCATCAAAAAGACCGACCTCACGAATCCACCAACCGCCCTCAGTTTCTGGGATCACCTGCTCAGCAATAATCTGGCTGCTGTTCTGCGGATCGATATACAGCATATTCAATGCCGCACGGCGCTTTTCAGCAACCAGCGCTGTCTGCTGCGCGCTGGGCGTTGGCAACACTCCACCACCGTCGCCCACAGCCATCTGGGTAATCTTAAGCGGGACACCAAGCGCGGCGGCGCTTGCCAGTTTCGCCGCGCCGATATCCGTCAGCAGGGTATAAAATTTTGCGCTCATGGATTCACTCTCATTGTGTCAATAACATGGACTGCCCCGCCCTCGTAAGCGGTGCCGCCGGAAATAATGGTTTCGTTGATATACGGGTAGATCGTGATTTCCTCTCCGGTGTAGGTGGCTGCCCCCACAAAATAGGGGCCGCTGGTCTGCAGGTTGATGGACATGCCGACCAGATGGCGGCTGCACGGCTTGGCGTCACCAATCAGGCGCTCCAGTTCCAGATAGGTTTCTTCCGTAATGCCCTGGTCCTGCACGCCAATATCCAGGCGAAACGTGCCCGGTTTCTCGCCGGTCTGCCACCACTCAATGATGCGGATCAGGAAGCCGAACGGCTCCACCACGCGCCGCACGGCGCTGGTTGTTCCCTTGTGCTGATGGATGTAGAAAGCATCTTGCACCACGCGGCGCTTGACGTTTTCCGCCCAGCTTTCGTCCCAGCGATCAACGGAGAAAGCCCACGCCAGATAGGGCAGCAGGTCAACCGGGCAGGTGTACGGATCCCAGAGCTGACGCAGCGGTACCCGCACTTCCCCCAGAGAGGCGCAGACGCGGGCGGCGACACGCTCAAGGCGCGTTGAGCTGGGCGGCGTGAGGGTTTTACTCATCGTATCCCCCAACGGTTATGGTGTAGCCGGTACAGTGGGACGCCTGAGTATCATCAAGCACCATATCCGCCACCGGCTGCGCCAGCTCCACCCGCTGCACTCCTTCTACATGCAGCGCGGCATAAATGGCAGACAGCCGGATATCCCGCCCCAGACGACGCTGATCGGCTATGTACGCTTGTAACTTCTGCTCAGATGCCTGGCGGATGGGTTCCGACTCCGGCCCCGGATAGATATACAGCGTGGCATCAATCTCATAAGGCACGATCTCCGCCGCCTGCACGGTCACGCGATCGGCAACCGGGCGCACCTCTTCGCCATTCAGCGCGCTGGCAACGATATCGATCAGCTCCTGGCTGGCGGTGCCGTCACCCTCGCGGGAAAGCACAGAGATGGTAACGCAGGCAGGCGTTGGGCTTACGGCAGACACATCAGCAACGCGCCCATCAGCAGACAGGCCGAAAAATTCATATGCCGCCGTTGGCCCGGCGACGCTCAGCCCTTCAAACGCCTGCGGTGTGCGGACGCGCAGATCGGCATCCGATTCCATCACTGCAGGCACAGGCGGTACAACGCTGTCATCTTCCGGCGTGATGGTCAGGCGCTCCACATTGAAATTTGCCGCCAGCTGATCCAGATCACTGCCCACGGAGTACGCTACCATTACCGCGCGCGCCGCTTCGTTCACGCGCTGGCGTAACAACAATTCGCGATAACAGTTTTCTTCCAGCAGCATGGTGATCGGCTCAGATTCCAGCGAGAGAGTGCGCCTGATAACGTCCTGCTCATCTTCCTGGTAAAGCGCGATAAACGCCTCTTTACGCTCATTGAACAGCGTTTCAAAGTCCAGCGGCTCCACCACTACCGGAGGCGGTAATTGTGAAAGGTCAATTGTTCCGCTCATGCCTGCACCTGCCTGCCGATCGTTACGTCCGTGGTAAAGGGTGATTGGGTATCGGTACGACTGGCTTTGATGGTGGCAACCATCTGCCCCGCCCCGGTTTCCGTCAGCACAATATTGGTCAGCGAGATACGCGGCTCCCAGAGGAAAAGCGCGCTGTATATCGCGGACATAATGCGAAGGCGCGTTACAGCGTTACCTGGCTGATCAATCAGGTTATTGAGCTGCGAGCCGTAGGCGCGGCGCATAACGCGAGAGCCAACCGGCGTTAGCAAAATGTCATTGATGGACTGAGAAATGTGCTCGTTATCGGTGAGCGCTTCACCGGTTTCGGCGTTCATCCCGCGATATCTTGCGCTGGTCATTGTGGGCCGTCCGTCTGGCTTTCGCCACGTTCTACGCCGCCATGTTTGTGGGTATGCACCACAACGCCATTTGATGTAATGCTGCCGCCGCTATGCTCAACATTGCCGGTCATCTTGCCACCCTGTTTCATCTCAAACGTGGAGCATGAGAGCTTTTGAGTGCAGATCACTTCCGGCGTATCAAGAGTGATTGAGGTTGTTGCGGTGCAGGTAATTTGTGGGGCCGTCGCTGCGATGGATTCCAGCGCCTTAACCGTTGCGCTCTTCACTCCAGTAACAACCAGCGCACCGGCTTCCGGGTCATAGGCTATTTTCGCCCCGTCAGGGAACAGGATCACATCTGACGCCGCGCCGCTATCAGGTGGCTTCACGCTGTCGCTGTACAGGCTCCCCCAGATAATCGCGTTGTCAAAGTCTCCACCCGGAGACAAAAGCAATACCTGCTCACCCGGCGTTGGTGCCCACCATGTAACCGCCGTTCCCGCCCGTAAGGTTGCCCAGCGGATCCAATCGGCATCATTTCCCCCGCTTTTCACGCGGGCAACGTAGCGCTCATGATCGACTTCGGTCACGGTACCGACGCGGACAACATTACAGAGCAGGCGGTTGAGTTCGTTCAGGTTCATAAGCTGGCTTGCGTTATTAAATTTACAGCCAGTTTCATGATCCACGCGCGCGCAAGCAACGCGCTGGCGTTGTCAGGAGTTGGTAACAATGGATGGCGGTACCGGCAGACACTGCCAGCTATGACAGTGCCGGGAAAAAACATCGAGCACCGTCACTTTTAACAGTGCTGCAGGAAGGTGTCAGGGTTGCAGAAAACTGACGATGGTATCCGCCAGCCAGTCGAGATCGCTTTCCGTAAAGCCCAGCAATTCACGCGCGGGGTAACGGGTGCGGGCACCGGGTGCCACGGTATCAACCTCACCATACTGGTGAACGCTGGCGATCTCGGCGGTATGCCCGGAGTAACCCACCACGGCGGCGCTGGCGGTACCGTATGCCTTGAGAAAGCGAGCGGTGCGCAGGCGGCGGAACATCTTTTCTTTGCGGGTGGTGGTGCGCTTGGTCTGGTTAAGATGGATCTCAATATAGCGCTGAATATCGCGCTTATAGAACGTGCGCAACGCCCCTTTATCAACATCATAACCGGTGATAGCACGCTGCTCTCCGCGCCCGGTGGTGCGCCAGTTGCTCAGCTCACGGGTTTCATCTTTCCACAGGAATTTAACCCCGCCCTGAGTGCGCAAAATCTTACGGCGGCGCGGTGTATAGCTTTCCCCGCTGGGATTTTTCTGGCTGTTGATGCGCTGCTGCTGGCGTTTGCGCAGGCCAATAGCCACTTCGCGCGTGAGCTTACGGCGCTGGCCCGGTGCGAGCTGCGCCGCCACGGTTGCCAGATAATCATCAAGGGCATGAAACAGCGGATCAACGTTCATTTAGTCCGTCCACGTCTCGCCGCTTACCGTATCTTCAAAGACCAGTGACCAGGCACCCAGCTCCGGCCCCGGCATAGGATCAGCACGGTGATGTATAACCGGCTTACCCTCTTCAACTTTGACAACAACCGCCTCACTGGCCTGAATTTTGATAAGCACGTCCATGGTGGAATTGCTCAGGATATCCGCTTCAAAGGTGATGCCATCGCGGGCGCGGTCAGGGTTGAATAGCAGCTCAGGCTGATACAGGCGCGCCCATGCCAGAATTGGCAGGCTGAGGGAATCCAGCGGCTCAGGGTAATCCATCGCCAGCACCTCAATGGTGTACTCGTATTCAAACGAGGCAGAGCGCTGCCCGGTGCTCACCATGCGCCCCTTCTGTACATACACCGCCAGATTATCAGGGTTGTCACGCAACCATGGCACCGCGTGGCTGATATGCTTGCGTAGTAGATCGGGTTTAAGCATGTGAAGCCCTCACGAAAAAGCATTATCGCAGGCATCCACAGACACCTGCTGGAATGCTTATTCTTCGACAACCGCGCCTTTCGGCAAATCTACGGCACCAAATACCGGGCACCCCGGATAATTATCATCTTCCACGGCATCCAGCACCGACTGAGTAAACCACTCAGTACGCGCGCATTTGTCTGCCGCCTGATAATGGATCAGATACTGATTCTCGCTATTGGCGTATTGAGCGCGGGCCTGAATCTCGCCCCACTCATCGCTAACGCGGATATTCACCAGTTGCGAGAGGCTAAACTTAAAATTCTGCGGTGTAGCCGCATACTGCATTTGCTTTTCCATCACTTTCCCTTACCTATTGAATTATAAGAAGCCTCACAGGCTAATCCTCGGATTCTTGCCTGATCAGCAATTGCCGCCAGCTCTCCCGCTCGCTGGTCAGCGCGGCGGAACAGCTCGGCAAGCAGCTCGCTGCCGGTGGTGCCTGTCGCGCTTTCGCTGGCAGTTGCGGCACGGCGGGCGCGTTCACTTGCTGCCAGTCTGGCGGCGAGTTTTGCGGCTTCGTCATGCAGCCCGTCAGAAACAGCGCGGGCATGGTCAGCATCAGCAGCAGCCTGAGCAATCTGCCCCTCAGCCCTTTTCTCAATCGCATCTATTTCACCCTGTCGGCGTTGTTCTTCAGCTCTGGCTTCTGCCTGCCGCTTTGCCAGCGCGGTAGCATCGTCGGCATCCCGCTGTTTCCATTTAAGTGCCCATGCCGTATTAGCCTGGCTGGCACCAAACCATGAACCAGAAAGGAAGACACCACCCAGAATTAGCGCAACCAGAAGGCCGCGCCAGTGTCGCCTGAGCCAGTTCAGAATCATGCAGGATAAGCCGCGCCAGTGTCGCCTGAGCCAGTTCAGAATCATGCAGGATAAGCCGCATAAGGTAGCTGGAAGTGAGGGCCGTCTTTCAGGGTTTTCCAGTCACCGCCCCATTCAACGGGGATATTCAGCTCTTTTCCCGCCTGTTTGAAGGCTTCGGAAATCTGCTGGTAATATTTCCAGTCCCATGAGCCTGCCGGAGTGGGATACGCAAACACATCAACCGCATGGCCTGAAATATGCCTGCTGTTCATCGTCTGACTTTTCCCCTCAGCAACAAGCTGTTTTTGCCGCTCTACAGTGCGAAGCCCTTCGGTGATACCAAAATCAACGGCAGAAAGTTGAAGGGCGCGGCGGACGACTTTCACAAGGTCAGCGTTAACACCTTTCAGGTTATCTTCACTTCTCTGGCTGAATTTAAATTCACTCATTTCCTTTCGCTCCCCCGATACGGGTTTCAATAAAGCCGGTCACTTTGTTGCGCACCTTGTCAGCCCCCATAAAACCTATGGATGCGCCCATGAAGGTAACGGCATTAGACGGCAAGCCCAGATATTCCAGCGAACCGGCAACCGCCAGCGTAACGATCCCGCAGACCAGTGAACCGGTGGCGGTTTTCAGCATTGACTGACCGTCATACAGACTCATAAGCGCCGAAATGCTCAGCGCAGCGCCTGCCGCGTAAAGCGTCGGCAGATAAGTAGCAATCCATTTCATTGTTTGTTCCAGCATCCCCGTAGGTACGTCGCTCATGGCAACCTCTCAATCCCATAGCTGCACGGTTTCCCGCTGGGTGGGTGGTGGTAATTCGGGAAGATAAACAACCTGCCCGGCACTCAGCAGCGGGCCGCTGTCGCACAGCCCCGGATTGGCTTCATGCACGGCTTCGGTTACTCCCGCCGTCCTGCCGTAATACCGCCAGCAGAGTTCATCAACGGTGTCATCCTGCTGCGCCTGCACGTTCATCAGCACAGCTCCGCAAGGCCGCGATCTTCATTCTGGATATCGCGAATCGACCAGCGAACATCACGCCAGAGCGTATCTATCTGGGTGCTGAGCGCCTGCGCGTGGTCATCCCCTTTACTGGTGGTATCAATATCGCGATACCCTTCAATCAGCAGGGCTTTGGTCAGTGACCAGACGGCATTTTTATAGCGCCAGACCTTCACCGATTCGCCATTCACCGGATCGGCGGGGATCTCCGCCAGAGTCAGATAACCGGCATCAACCTGAACCTGACGCCACAGAAGAAGCTGATCGTTGACGTGGGCCACTGCCTCAATGGTGCGGGACATAAGGCGATCGGTCGTTACCTGCCCGTCAAGGCGCATCGCCCGGCGCAAATCAGCCAGCACGATGACAGGCCAGAAAGGCAGGCTCTCAACCTTTGCGCCGCCATCGTCCGGCGCGGGATCTGATGGCGGTCTTACCGGTTCAGTGGCGACCAGGCTCATACAGGACTCTCCATAAGGCAGGCGGTGGACGGTGTGACGCAGTAGAGGCTTGGCCTTATTACGTCACACCGTGCCGCCTGGTGCGCGGGGGCACATTCGTTATGACTTCGCGTTTTTACGCGTCGTCTTGTTCTTTGCTGCTGGCTTTTCCTGGCTGTTTTTCGGCTTTTTGGCTGCGGTGGTGCGCGGCGCTTTCTCCGGCGCTGCTTTCACGGCCTCTGGCTTCGCTTCCGGCTGTACCGGTGGCGTATCGCCCTCACCTTCTACGCCGCTGGCTGCGGTCAGCTTTTTGATATTGCGATCCAGCAGTTCGATATCACGCGCCACACCAATTTTTGCGTTGAGCCTGATAGCTTCCTGCAAATGCGAGCGGGCAAGCTGCTGGGACTCAACGTCCTGATTAAGGCGCACGGTGTACCCCATGACCTTAAACAGCTTGGCCCTTACCTGATCGGGCATATCTTCATGGGTGGTGATGCCGTTCAGCGCGTTGAGGTTGTCAATGCTCACGCTCGCCTTTGCCGGGTTCGCTTTGAAGGCGGCAAGGATGGGATCGCAAATTTCTTCAACCAGTACCGTGGCGGTGGTGCGCTTGTACTGGTCAGGCATCGGGATTTTATGGCGCAGCACGTACTGACCTATCCGCAGCGCCTGCGCAATATCACCGGCATCCGCCGCCCAGATCATTACGGTGGTGATCACTTCATCCGCCTGGCCTGTATCCGCTGCCAGTGCGCCATCAATCCACGGCAGGTAATCCGGCAGGCGTTCGCTTTTGAGCTTCGCCTTACCGGCATTCGACTGGATGCGGCTTAGGTCGGCTTTATCCATGCGCAAGCGGAAAAGCACCTGCTCGTAGGCTGTTCTGTCGGCTGTTGTCGCCCCGCGATTACTGCGGCGCTCTGCCATCACCCGATCAAAGTGTTTTTGTGCTGGTGTTAACATTTATGCCCCCTGAACAGGCCAGCGCACTGCTGGCCTGCGGCGTCTTATGGTGCTGGGTCTGGCTCGGCGGCGGTGATGCCTTCGATCAGACAGCCATAGCCGTAGTCTTCAATGACGTAAGCATCATTCGAAGAGCTGTACGTTGAGACACGGTTATATTCCGGCTCTTCAACGATGCGGCGACGGTGCCCACCTTCCTGCCAGTAAATAGACAGGTTTTCCCAGGAGGTAATGAACATGCTGCCATCAGGGAAGAATGGCGCGATAAATGACGGCAGGTTGCCGATCGTTTTGCGCGATGCAATCAACTGCCCGGCAAGTGCTTCGGAGTTAGGGTTATTGGTGCTTACAGCGTTGATGATCGGGAATGAACGGTTTACCGTCAGATTACGCCCGGTAATCACCACCAGATCAGGCGAATCCTTGTACCACTCATCCATTAGCGAGTTGACTGCATCAAATACGATGGAGTCATAGTTACCGTAATCACCTTTCGCGATCACCTGATTGGTGTCGTCACGGCTGGTCACGGTGACATCTTTCATCACGCGCTGAGCTGCGTTCGCACGGTACTGCTGGAGCCAGCCGATACCGCAATCCTGCAACAGCGGGTTGGCGGCGCGGTCTGACTTCTCCGCGTAGCTGGTACCGTTGAAGCCGATCATGATGCGATCGAGCGCAATACGCTTGATGATCTGATTGCTGAGGCGCTGCTGAAAGTCCGGGAATTTTGCCCAGGCATCAAGCTGCGTGTACGGCGTAAAGGTATCGGCGTTCACCTTGTTACAGGTGTACTTATTCGAATCCAGCGCCGCCACAGAGGTAGGCTGACGGCGATCCGTGGTGGAATTGTTGGTACTGGATACCGGGCCACTAACACCCAGCCCGATTTTTTCACCGGTCTGATCGTTAACGCCGTAAATGTTAATTTTTTTCAGCATCTCAGACGACTGCTGGATCTTATCCTCAAGCGTCTGCTCAACGCTCGGATCAATGCTGTACGCCTTGGTGATGTGAGCAGCACTGATATGGTTCAGTTCAGCCTGTCGCTGAATGTACTTATCAAACAAATCGCGGGTTGTATTACGCATCTTATTATCCTTTCCTGAGCCTGACGCACTGAGCCTTATCAGCAATCAGCCAGATGTTGAGTTGATTGACCATCGCCGCCAGTTGCAGGCGGGCGCTGGCTGTACTGATCGGCGTCCTGGCCTTTCAGTTTCTCTTCCAGCGCTTTGAAGTCCTTACGCAGACTTTCCAGCTCGGTAGCGTCAGCCTTACCTTTCACCGCAGCGGAAAGCTGGGTTGTGCTGTCCAGCAGCTTGCCCTGGCTCTCGGCAATCGCCTCGATAGCTTCACGGTTTTCACCGTTCTGCTGGCTAAACTGCTGTTGCGTACCGCCCAACAGCGCCTTAACACGGGCAAAGAAGTTTTTGCCTTCATCCTGCGGCGGCTGCTCATCTTCAAATTCCATCGTGGATTCAACGGCGGCGGTGAAGAAACAAGCCGGATCATGCTTACGGGATGCCAGCGGGTTAACGGTGTTTTTGGAACAAAACTCCATCATTTCCGTGCCCAGACTGGCGGGGCTATCGGTACAGGCCAGCCCCATCAGGTAGGCTTCGCCGGTATCTGCAAAAGAGGGATGCACTTCAATGCTGTGATAAATCTTCTGGCGGTTCTTTTTCAGGGCAACCAGATCATCAGTGGCATCAACCTGCACATACAGGCCCATTTTGCCTTTCAGCGGCTCTTCGGTGATCTCCTCTGCCTTGACGGCAATAACATCGCCATAAGCACGAAAATCACTGTTTGGAGAGTAGCCCCGGAGGTGCTCCAGATTGACGCGGGCACCGTATACGGTTGGGTTAAAGCGTTGAGCCATCTGCACAATGTGCTGACGCTCCAGCGTCCGACCGTCGCAGGTAGCACCCTCGACAGCAACGCGAAATGGTTTTGACTTTGGCATGTCGAAATCCCGAATGAGTGAGTGATATTAACCAGTGCCCCTATCATTCCCGCCGCAGCCGAAACGCGCAAAGCGTTGCCGTTGTTGCCGTTTTCCGACAATGACAACCCAAAGCGACGCGCGCGCGGGCGCGGTACTCTGCCAGCATGAAACAGACTTCCCACGATGAGCCACGGATTGCCGCTAAGGTCATGTACTGGCAGGCATACAGCATCACGCAGATCGCAAAATCGATCGGCGTGAGTACCAACACCCTGTATTCATGGCGTCGCCGCGATAAGTGGGACGAGTCCACCGCACTGGAGCGCGTACAGGATCGGATGCAGGTGCGGCTATTACGTCTGACGGAAAAGCCAGACCTGACGGCGCATGACTTCAAAACCATTGACCTGTTAACCCGTCAACTGGTGCGGATGGAGCGCGAAGAGCGCCGCAGCGAAGAGAAGGGGCGCGAGAAGAAACCGAAAAACCACTTTACGGAAGAGCAGATCGGGGATCTGCGCACTTTGGTGCTGGATTCACTCTACGAGCATCAAAAACGCTGGTACAAACAGCGCGAACGCCGCAACCGCTTTATTCTCAAATCGCGCCAGATTGGTGCCACCTGGTACTTTGCCCGCGAAGCGCTGTTACGAGCGCTGGAAACCGGCAACAACCAAATCTTTTTATCGGCCAGCCGTGCCCAGGCGTTCCAGTTCAAGAAGTTCATCCAGCTACTGGCTGCACAGGTTGGCGTTGAGCTGAAAGGCGGCGACGCCATCACCCTGAGCAATGGCGCAACGTTCTACTTTCTCGGCACCTCAGCAGCAACAGCGCAGAGCTACACCGGGGATCTGTATCTGGATGAAGCATTCTGGATCAATAATTTCCTTGAGCTGCGTAGGGTCGCCGCAGGTATGGCAACCCATGAAGGGCTGCGCCGTACCTACTTTTCTACGCCATCCACAGAGGAGCATGAGGCTTACGCATTCTGGACTGGCGACCTGTTCAACAAGGCAAGGCCCAGAGGTGAACGGGTAGAAATAGACGTCAGCCACAAGGCGCTGAAAACTGGCAAGCTGGGCGGGGATGGGATCTGGCGGCAGATTGTCACCATTGAAGACGCGGTAAAACTCGGCTTCAACCTGGTGAAAATTGAAACCATCAAGATGGAGAACTCCCCAGAGGAATACGACAACCTTTACCGTTGCCGCTTCGTCACCGTGGGTGAACGCGCCTTTAACTACAACGCCATGATCGGCTGCTGCGTTGACGGCTTCAACGATGATGTATGGCCCGACTGGAACCCATTCGCACCCAGACCGATAGGCGATCGCGGGGTATGGGTAGGCTACGACCCCAATGGGGGAAGCGGTAATGGTGACTCTGCCGGGCTGGTCGTCATAGTTCCGCCAACGGTGCCGGGCGGCAAGTTCCGCATCATTGAACGCATCCAGCTTAGAGGTATGGAGTTTGAGGAACAGGCAAAAGCTATTGAGGCACTTACTGAGCGTTACAACGTCCAGCACATCGCGATCGATGGCACTGGCGGCTTTGGTGATGCCGTCTGGCAATTGGTAGTCAAATTCTTCCCGCTGGCGGTGAAGTACCAGTATTCCGTACATCTCAAGCGCGCCATGGTAATGAAAGCGCTTATGTTGATTCGTGCCGGTCGTCTGGAGGTGGATGCGGGAATGCTGGATCTCGTCCAATCATTTATGACGGTTCGCAAGGTGCAGAAAGGCGGGGTTATGACCTACGTTTCCGACCGCAAACGCGGCAGCAACCACGGCGATCTTGCCTGGGCATCAATGACAGCTTTGTATAACGAGCCGATCGGCAGCGAAAGCGGCGGCGGTAGTGACAGTTTTGTAGAGGAGTTTTAAACGTGAGCCGCAAAAAGCAAAAGTTTCAGGCCAGACCTCAGCCGGTTGCCAGCGAACAAACCGCAGGCATTGAGTCATTCAGCTTTGGCGACCCGGTAGCCATCACCGATCGCAGCATGTTGCTGGATTGCATGGAGTGTGCTGATAACGGCGTATATTTTGAACCACCGATCAGCCCCTACGGCATCGCCCGGATGTTTGATTCAACGGCCTATCATCAGTCGCCGCTGGTCTTTAAGCGCAATGTGATCACATCCTGCTACATCCCTCACCCGCTACTGAGCAGGCAGGAAATGAGCGCGTGGGTGCTGGATTATCTGGTATTCGGCAACAACTACATGGAGGTGCGCCGTAACATGCTGGGCGAACCTATCGCGTTGAAACATGCCCAGGCTAAATATACCCGGCGCGGCAGCGACCTGAAAAAAGATCAATACTGGTTTATCACCCGTCGCGATGCAGACTACCCATTCAAGCCGGGCAGCATCTGCCAGATAAAAAACCCCAGCATTCACCAGGAGATCTACGGCGCACCTGAATACATGGCCTCGTTACAAAGTGCCATGCTCAACAGTGAAGCGACCATGTTCCGCCGTAACTACTACATCAACGGCAGTCACGCCGGGGTAATCGTCTACCTGACCGACCCGATCGCCAACAACAAAGATGTTGAGAGCCTGAAGAAGTCATTGAAGGATGCACGCGGCGGCGGCGCTTTTAAAAACCTGTTCGTATACGCAGCAGGCGGGAAGAAAGACGGCTTGCAAATCCTGCCATTCAGCCAGATAGCGGCAAAGGATGAGTTTACCGGCATCAAGGACGCAACGCGGGATGATATGCTTGCCGCGCACCGCGTCCCGCCTCAACTGATGGGGGTGATGCCAGGCAACGCCGGGGGGTTTGGTGACGTTGAGAAAGCCGCCCGCGTCTTCTCAATCAACGAGCTGACGCCGATACAAGAAAGCCTGAAAGAGCTGAATGACTGGCTGGGCATTGAGGTGATCCGCTTCAACCCTTACGCCCTCGCAACCCCATCAACAGCCGCCTGACCATTCAAAAAGATTGATGCCCCACCCTGGCAGAGGGTGAGCGCAGCCAGCCCGAAAGCCAAACGCCATATAAGCCCCTCAGCGCCACGCTGGCAGGGGCTTTTCTTTTCCACCCCCTCACCTGACCACCTCGCAATCACATCCAAACAGAGCCGCACAGACGCGAAAAGCGGCATGAACAGGTATACCCTCCTTACCCCCTCAGCGCGCGATGGTTCCCCCGCCTCGCCCGCACACAAAACCCCCGTCTTTTTGTGCAAACTTGCAAATCACGGCAAGCCCCGCCGCATCAGGGCTTGCCTGGTAAAATTACCATCAAAAAAATTGTGCAAATATGCGCGTAATTTTGCACCAAAAACGCGCACTTTCTGAAAACGAGTACTTAACCGGCGTCAACCTCATTGAGCGCCGCCATAATTGCCAGCCTCTCAGCAGGCGGTAACGCCGCATATTTCGCGCGCCAGCGCTCAACTTTCCGCTTAATGCGGCTGCGATCGTTGTAATCTTTGCCAGCAAAAGCGTGGGAATATGCCCGACCTTCGCCGTAGTTCATCCAGATTTTTTCTGTTCTCACCCCGCCGCGCGTCATGGCCTGAAATTCCATACTGCGCCAGCCCGTTAACGTTTCGTCATAAAGCTGCGACGGGTAGCCAGACAGGATCACGCTGACGTTTTCCGGCAGGCTCATGAGGCAGGCTAACAGACGCTCATGATCGGCAACGGTATATTCATGACGGTAGCGGGCGCGACTGGTGCGCGTTTCTGGCAGATAGGGAGGATCGGAATAGACCAGCACGCGGCCATGTTGAGTAAAGTCTTCTCTTTCCAGAAAGCCTACAGCATCTCCGTGATAAAGATGCAGCGGGGGCGGAGTCTCTCCCATCTCTGCCCAGCGATTCCGCGTTAATTTGAAGGCATTTTCATCGACATCAATTCCAATCGTCCTGGCTGCGAGTGGCTTGTAAAACATTACCGCACCACTGCCCAGATGTGTTTCAATGTAGGTATCATGTGGCGGCATTTCAGCAATAATCTTTTGATAAACCCCACTCGCCGCTTTACTTCCCAGATAGCTCATAACTTTCTTGCTCCAAAAAAACAAATCTGCAGCACCGCCAAAAATGACGGCGCTCGATAGAATGGCCAGCACAGCCAAAAGTGACCATGGCAGACCAGCGCTCTCACAGCTTCATCAGGTTTTTGATCACAATCCTGGTGACAAGGCTGTTGGTCTGCTTAGCTTTTTCCAGGATATAAGTGCAATGCTGGTCTTTAAGCTCCTCTGGGTTGACACATTGCCCCGCCCCATGCTCAACGGTTACTGATCCATTGCCGTTATAAACAATGTGCCCTTCTGCGTCGTACCCTTCGAAGTAGCTGATATAACTTGATTTCATTTTCGCTCCTTAGCATCAATCCCGGCTTTTTCGCTTAGCCGCCTTCTTCCAGCGCGTGACCAGGTCACACACCGCCATGTATTCAGACGTCGGTTTATCTTTCTCACCGGCACGCCATGCCTTCACTTCCTGCAACCGGCCATTGCTCATGGCGATCAGTCCACCGCCATGGCGAACGCGGGCGCCGCCAGCAACCGACCTCACAACGTCATCGCTGACGAAAATCCTGCAACTACGCAGCTGAGCGCCGATGCTGGCGATGGTTTCCTGGCTGACGCCGTCTTGTTTCGCAGCATCCCTTTGCTGTACCTGTCGCAGTGCCGCTTCGGCTTTTTTCTTCTGGTATTCCGCAACTGCGGCAGCATAGTTATCCGCACGCCGCTCCGCTTCGGCCCGCAGCTGTTCGCGCCAACGCTGTTCTGCCTCTTCCGGTGTCAGGCTCATATCTTTCGCAGCGGCCACTTTTGGCCCCCACGTCAACGCAGTTTCATCATCAACAGACGTGCGCAGGCCGCGCGCGGTACGCTCGAAGGCTTGATCTGAGCTTTCGCGGCCAGAGTTTTTCAGTCTGCTGGTGATTTCCTGCCGCTGCTGGCGTGAATATCGGCGCAAATCTTCGATATTCAGCGGAAGTTCTGTCATTTGACTGTCCGGGTGATCAATACCGGCATGCATCGCCGGTTTTGACGGTGTAGTACCAGCTGGCACCGCCACTCTTAACGGTGGTTTTTCGTCCGTTTCGGAGCGCCCCGTACAGTTATTGACAGAACTCCGAGGGGCCGCTGCGCGGCCTTCTAAGGTCAAAATCTCGACCGGCGACGGCTTACGCTTCGGCACAATTTTGTAATCGGTGGTGCGGGTAAAAATGACTGATTCGTTGCCCGTATACGGGCAATAGACGCCCGTAATTTTGGCGACCGTGTCACCATAATCATTACCGTTTTCGGTGTACTCATAGTTAAGGCGAACGCGCAGACAATCGCGCGCGACAAAGGGGCCACCCTGAGCGTTGGTGTATCCCGGCCAGTCTGGCGCATCGGCTGCTGCACGCGCGGCTTCAAGTTCCGGATGTAATACAAGCTCGCGACTACCTAACCGGCGCAATTCGCGCCAGGTGGTAACGGGAGCGCCGCCAATCTGCTGAAACTGGCGGATGTTCCAGCGTGAAGCCCAGGCGCGTACACGTTTCGCCATCTCCCTGACCGGCTGGCCTGACTCAAGATCCACCTCACCATCCATGCCGTAGCCATCGATGTTTTTCGAGATGTATTTCGCGATATAGCCCGTTGCAGACCCAAATTGCTCGTCAATCGGCGTAACGGTAAAACGGTGCTCTGAAGCACCTTTCTCGTTACCGTCCTCTTTCATGGCGTGTTTGCGGAAAATGGCGGTTGCATAATCCACCTCTTCAGGACGCAGGAACAACAACAGATGCCAGTGCGGGGTAGAGTCATGATGTGGTTCGGCTACACGAAAACCAAACGTGCGAATGCCTTCGCGACCCCATTTAGCGCGCACTCTGGCCCAGACTTTACAGAGGTATTTCTGTGTCTGACGTGGGCTGACATCGCGATATTTGTCGTTTCTTCTGCCTGAATTAACATGCGTGGAGTGGTAGCGTGACGGAGCTGTTAGTGTGTAGAACATGCCTACCAGCCCCATTTCGTTAGCCAGATCCTCAAATCCACGCATGCGCACCATCAGTTCATGACGAGCAATCTTAGGATTGGAAACGCTCCCCATAACCTTATCCAGCAATGAGCTGCGTTCGCCGGTGTCCTGATCTTCCAGCTCCATCGCCTGGAGGTATTCGAAGTTCGCCTTTTTCTGGGCTACCCATTCCCTGAAGCAAGGATCAGAGCAATAAGGTGAAGCCACCTTGCTGACATAGCCTGTCGCTATCATGAGATGTTCGCGCCAGCAATCATGTATGCGGCGAATTTTGCCCAGCCACCATTTTTCCGAGTGAAGCCTTCCGGCTGCTCGCAAAGCCTCGTCGGCATCCAGCTCTTCATCGCAATAACGTTGCCAGCCTGGGATTGCGATATTGAGCGTTGTCGCCTTGCTGGCTATGGCTCCGTAGGCATAGAGCGAGGAAAATTCCAGATCAGCTGTTTGTTCATACTGAAAATCAAACTCGCGCATAAACTCGCTTTTCATCAGATTCGCAAGTTTATACGCCAGTCTTTTCAGGCGTTTTTTGTCCGCCCACGGCAACAGGTGAAAGTCATCACGCAGCGGTAAAAGAATTGCAGGAAGCGTACTTTGTGGCAGGTATTGCGCATTTACCGCATCCACGCGACGTAAAACATGGCGTTCGAACGTACTGAACAACCAGCGCATTACATCTTTTGGCTTGTTACGATCGAGGTTTTCAAGATGCTGGGCGAAGCGCTTGCGGATAAATGCCGGGAGACTTTGCACCCTGCGGCGGAGGTAGTTAGCACGGCCTTTGCGGTCAAATGCCTCTCGTGCATCACTCTCGCGCGGGCGCATGGGGGCACGATAAACAGCATCAACAAGATCACCATAGGCGAGCGCCTTGCGCTCACCTTTTGGGGTGAGATATTCAATCGCTGAATCGTCGGCTTTGTTGGGATTGATGGCCTGCCGTCTGGCGTTCCATTCCCAGGCTAACGCGTTGAGATCAGACATAGCTCACCGTTGCCATGTAAGACTTTATGAACGTTGCCGCCGCTTCGATATTGATAGCGTTGCCGTAGGTGCGCAGCTTTCCCACTCTGGCGGAAACCCCATTAGCCAACGGGAATGATCCGGATCTAACTGGCCTCCACTTTCCATCTCTGCAAAAGAGCCAGTCAGCAGTTCCCCAGACGCCGTTAACCGGACCGGGCCTGCTATCTGCGCTGCCACATCCAGCGTATCCGTTGACAGCTTCCCGTGCCGCATCCTGCCCCCCAGATACCCACCCTTTCCATCCCTCGCAGCAGGGGTGGGCCAGCCCGCAAGACAGGCAAAGTCCTGTAAGTTCGACTGCCGACCAGCCAGCTTCCTGGCGATCACCTTCTCGGCATCCTGATAAGCGTTCTTCGTATTGCTCGCGGTTGGTGTCGGCCAGCCAGTAAGTACGCTCCCGGATGTGCGGCGCACCGACGCCCGCAGACGGAAACGCCGACGCCCCGAAGGCATAGCCCAAACTTTCCATGTCAGTTTGTACAAGGTCGATCCAGTCTTCAGCATCTTTACTTGAAGACTGTTCGCCAAATACCACGACAGGGCGGCGCTGGCCGATAAGCCAATGTGCGGCGGGCCATAAGTGCCGCTCGTCAGCAAACCCAAGTCCCTTGCCTGCCGCGCTGAAAGGCTGGCATGGGCATGAAGCTGTCCAGGCTGGACGGTCATCAGGCCATCCTGCACGACGCAGTGCGAGCGACCAGCCGCCGATTCCAGCGAAGAAATGGCATTGTCTGAAACCTTTAAGGTCATCTGGTGTTACATCCTCAATTGAACGTGTATCAACAACACCTGGCGCGATATGGCCGGCGTCGATCAGATTGCGCAAATGCTGCGCGGCGTGGGGATCGATTTCGTTGTAGTAAGCAACCATGCGGACCACCTAAACATTCACGGTGTCGCCGGTCTTAACCTGACGAGCATCTTTTTCGGTATTGCAGATAACGGTTGTCTGGCTGTAGCCACCCCAGCTCGACACCTCTACTTCGACGATCCAGAAATCACGGTATGGACGAACGTCGAGTACGCGAGTTACTACTGCATCAACGGTGTTCATCAGAATGGCAACTCCTCGTCAGGGTCTTCTTGAAGGAGTTGCAGCCGCACAAGACGACCTCTCTCAATGCCCTGATCGTCGCTGCCTATACCGGATACACATGATCTGGAGATTGGAACGTTTGCATCCAGGATGAATGCCCTAAAATCAATCAGGGTGAAGGTGTGGTATTGCTGACGGCCAGTTATGCGGTAAACCATCGCTGTTACTGCGGTGCAATCTCCAGACTCTTCGGCGGGATCTACCGCCATCCAGACAGGCTTGCTCATCAGAACGGCACTCCATCATCAAACCCGTAAAATGCCGCCTGGTGCCAATGCACCCACAAATCTTTGAGGCCCACTTTTTCCGCAGGGCAAAGCCAACCGATTTCAATCTCGCCTATGGTTGCGAAAAGCATATTCAGACTTTGGATACCGTCGTCTTCATGCCTGACCAACTGGCACAACATAGAATCAATGACCATCACGCCACCTCTTTAAATTTGCGAGATATGCGGAGTACACCGATCACCTCGCCAGCCATATCGCGACTTTTGGCACTCACGGAACGGCGGACACTCAGGGAGTGAAGCTTGAAGGCGGAATAAATTTCGCGAGTTTCAGGTGTGTCGCTGTTTGAGATGATCGAGCGGGTGCCATGCTGGCGATTGACATCCAGCAAGGCTTTAACCAGCTCACGATGATCGTCCAGGGTGAATGGTTTGCCGTAAGCGGTGAAGTTGGCAGTTTCACTGGCTGGAATATATGGTGGATCGCAATAAATCACCGCGTCATGAGCGAGTTGCATAACGTCAGGGATAGAATGCCGGAAATCACTATGGATAAAGACCGCTTTTGTATCGCTGGCCTTTTCGGCGAATATGCGCACTTCCTTTTCAGGAAAGTAAGGCGCGGCATATTTACCAAATGGAACGTTAAATCCCCCCCTCAGATTAGTGCGATACAGCCCGTTAAATCCATGGCGGTTCAGATACAGAAATAATGCTGCATACAGCAAAGCCTGATCAGGCCTGGAGGTATCACTCCACTGCATGGAGTTAAAAAGCGTCCTTCGTGCGTAGTAACGATCTTCGGTGTTATCGCTATGAAACATCGATCTCGTGATGTTGATCAGGCGTTCGGTGTCAGTCGTGACCACACGGAAGAAATTGATCAGCGCGCGATTGCTGTCGCAAAGAATGTATCGGCGATAATCCGTGTTCAGAAACACAGTTCCGCTGCCAACGAATGGTTCTATCAGGCAATCAGCTTTCGGCAAATGCTTCAGCAGCTGCGGCATAACGCGAGCTTTACCGCCCGCCCATTTAATTGGTGATCTGATCATTATCTTGCCCTCACAACGATTCGAGGTGTGGGGAGGTCAGGCGCTGCCAGATCTCGCAAACCTGCTCAGCCTGATAGGCCGCATCTGTCAGGGTGTAACGTACAAGGGCGTTTCTCGCATGAGGTACATATCCTGTGACTCCGGCGAGATCCAGAAGGGAACGAATGCAACGGAATTTTGTACCATCGGGGAAAACTCCAGAAACCTCAGTGCGTTCTACGGCATACCGCAGCGATACTAATTTTTCCGGCGTATCTTTAAACCAGACAAATAACGGGGCGCATTGGTGTTCAGTGTTATTGACAATGAAGGCCGCAAGGTCGCACAGTACATCTTCTTCATGTTCGCTGGCGCTCATCAGCTCAGCCCGCCAGTGAGAGTCTTTCTTCATCCACTCAAAAGCGGTTTGAATGCTGACTTTCCCCTTTAATCCTTTCACTGTCCGGACGTTGATCGGAGCATAAAAGCTCTCCCCAATCTGGCCTGTTGATGGTTCAAAGAAGACGGCTTCAATGGCACACAGAGGTGAAGACAGCTTCTCGCTAATGTTTAATAAATCGACCATTAAATGATTCATGATTTGTTATCCTCATTGATGATTAATTCGCGGCTGACGATCCACCGCTCGACTGATGAATAAATCTCTTCTGGTGTGGCGCTTTCCTTTTTCAGCTGGCCGACAAAAATACGAAGCAACCCCAAAAGGTGAGCGCGTTCGTGTTTTCGTGCATTGGTGCTTATCTCTACAAACTCCGGATCACTTATTTCGCTATCCAGCTTTATTGACTTAATCGACATGCAACCTCCTGAAAAAGGCAAAACGAATCCCCGGCAAAATGAATGCCGTTAATTTAAGCCTTCTTAATTAGTGGTTAGGGCGAGGTTTTCTTTTAACTTGTTTAAACAACCTTTCGTGCCAGTAATAAAGAAAATCAATAAAAGTCATTCGCGCCCGCGCATGATTCCCGCGAATTGTTTTTTCAAGACCATAAATGATTAAATCAATTGATGGGCTGTCAGGAGTTACAACAATGCGCGCACCATTTTTTAAATTAACAGTAAAGCCTTTCTCCGCGTTTTCTACCGCTTCGCGAATAAGCATTTCCCGTTCCCACGATGTTTTCTCTTCTGTAAACATATAAACCTCATGGTTTGTTTGGTGGCATATATGGTTCAGCAACTACATCCAGTTCTGCCACTCTTTTAGCGGCATAGACCAGCTCGTTATCACTCAGGCCAAGAAGCGATTGAATCCGCAGTAGCGCAAGTTCCGCCTTTGCCACTCTAACTCTTCGAGCTTTCCGCATTGCTTGCTGGGTAGCTTGCGAAAGCTGGTGCGCTCCGATCAGACTCATTTGCAGCCACACTTTTTAAAAAGGTGGATTACAGCACTCAATAAACCCTTATTTATTTTTGCCGTATAAACAAACGGTTTATTCATTTCTTTAATAAAACGAACCTTATTAGGTTCTGGCTTAAAGAAACGTCCGTCAGGAGTTTCAATCCATCCGCGAGTGTTACTGTAATGCGTAACCTGACAACCATGCTTTAACAGGCTGGCAAGTGACGGCGTGTTATCGTTCATAAAATGCCCCTATTACAATTGTCTTCGCGCCTTGCGCTCCACTTCTTCACGTCGAGACCTAAATTCAGATAATGCTTTATCTTTTTTCTGGTTTATCTTTTTACAGTGCATTCTTATCAGGATCTGAATCAGGCTCAAAACAAACACGGCAAAAATAAAAAGCCCGATAGCCATTTCAAGTTTCATTTCTTCCACCATTTTTTAGTTTATCAATGGTTCGCATTGCTTCGGCTAAAGCAAAATCACGCCCTAAATAATTTCCATTATTTAACACGCTATATGCCGTTTTCATCGTAATAGCATTGCGCGGGCATTTATGAATGGTGAAGCCACGATAAATATAACTATGGCGGCTTAATTGTATTAACTGGCCCGTCATCTCATCGACTCCTTACAGACCAATCCACAACAGCCAGGCATCACGCTGCTCTTTCGGGCGGTTGTAATACGCATCACGCATCGCGCGGTTGAACTCAGGAATGTAGATCCAGTTTTCAGCACGAGCGCCCAGGCTTTCCGGGTTCTTCCATGGGATGATCGGTAACTTACCGTCTTCAATCATGCTCTTAACCGTGGCGGGCTTCTTGCCGATCAGCTCAGCAAATTTCGGGTACGGAACCGCGTCAACAGCATGACGCACTTCAATGAACCCCTCTAACTCTTTGTCTGTCATGTGTCATAATCCCCATTGGCGCTAGGCGCTTATTTCGGCTTGTAACTGCTTAAATTGGCAGTTATCAAGGGTAGAAATCACCACCCTTAAGGAGAATGTTATGGTAGAGATATCCACCCCGTCAAGTGGCATGGGTGAAAAAATTCGTGAGATAAGAGATGCGGAAGGGCTAACCAGACAGCAATTCTTTGAATTAACAGGCATACCTGCTGGCACTCAAAAATATTATGAGACTGGAAGGGTTGAGAGCATCGGGAGCGATATCTTGCTCAAGATCACGCAACATGAACGATTCGTTAAATACACGCTGTGGCTGATGACAGGTAACACCGCCCCAGACGCCGGACAAATAGCACCGGCTCTCTCTCTTGATGGGCCAGAGGCTGCGGCAACATCGCGCCGCTCCGCCCGCAAAACTGGCTAACGCTGCACCATGATTTCATTGACTGGATAGATTCACTTTCACTCTGCAATACCGGAGGGCTTCGCTATGTCGATTAAGAAGCTCGAAGGTGGTCAGTATGAAGTAGACGTATGGCCTCGTGGGCGTAATGGAAAACGCATCCGCAGGCGATTTGAAAAGAAACAAGAGGCGGTTCTTTTTGAGCGTTATGTATTGGCTAACGCTGATAAAAAAGAATGGCTTGGCGCGAGCGTAGATCGCCGCACGTTAAGCGAGTTGTTAGATACCTGGTGGCTGCTGTATGGGCAGACTCAGGAAAATGGCGAGATAGAAAAGCGGCACCTGAAAAAGACAATCAGGGCGCTTGGAGATCCAGCAGTTAACCGGCTTGATAAGCGCACCATCGCCCGACACCGCAGCCAACGACTGGATGACGGGATTAGCGCCGCAACGATCAACCGGGATATATACCGTTTTTCCGGCATGTTCAGCACGTTGATTAAGCTGGATGAGTTCAGGAAGGAGAATCCTTGCAAGGGATTGGAACCACTGAAAGAAGCGCCGCCAGCTATGACCTATCTCGCCAAATCAGAGATCAGCAAGCTGCTGGATACCCTGACCGGCGATGATCGGCGCGTGGCGCTGTTATGCCTCAGCACTGGCGCACGTTGGGGAGAAGGCAGCACCCTGCGAGGTGAGCAGGTTAACCATGGGCGTGTGACGTTCCTCAAAACCAAAAACGGGAAAAAGCGAACGGTTCCAATATCGGCAGAGCTGGAGAAGGAGATCAAGACCAGTGACACCGGGCCATTGTTCAAAGTTGATTATGAAAACTTCTGCGAACGGCTCAGGCAGGTTAAACCAGACTTGCCACGCGGGCAGGCTACGCATGTGCTCCGGCACACGTTCGCGAGCTGGTTCATGATGAACGGGGGGAACATTATCGCGTTACAGCAGATTCTGGGTCATGCGAGCATTCAGCAAACGATGGTTTATGCTCACCTCGCCCCCGATTACCTGCAACACGCGGTGACGTTAAACCCACTTGGCGGCGGGCTGGCGGTGTGACAATGTTGTCTACATCTTGTCTACACCCGTAACGCTATATCCTTCTTGTAACTGCTTATGGCTGTTGCAAGGAGGATTGATTTATAAGGGATTTTTTCTAAGTACCTGATAAAAAAAACCCCCTCATCATGAGGGGGAAGACAGGGATGGTGTCTATGGCAAGGAAAACAGGGTTACTACTGGGAACGTGAGTTGCTACTACTCAATAAATTCAACGATGAGCTTTTTTTCCAGTGCGCTACGTCGCGCAGTTGCTCCATTCGTTGTTCATGTTTCTCATTTAAAACCGCTTGCTGCTCGGGCGTTAACAGGCGATACATCTGGTTGCGGATCCTGGCTATTTCAACCTGGCGGGCAACCTGTTCTTGCGCCATTCTTTCTGCCTGAGCGCGCACTGCGCTTTCATCAAATTTCTCTGCGGTGACAAGGCGATGCATTGTCTCCATTTCGCTAACATTAACAGGAGGCTGTTCGTGTCTTGCCTGCTGCATTAAATCTCGCATCTGTTGACGTTGATGTTCGGTTAAACTGATACCGTCAAACATGTGGCTCTGAACGCTACGTTGCGATGAGCCTTCACCCAGGTGCCAGTGATCGCCTGTGACGACTTCAGCTGCATGGCTAAATGTACTGAGTGCCAGCGTTGAGGCCATGACGGCAGCGCTAACTTTGCCCATCACTTGCTCCCAAAATCTTTTCTGTCGCGATTCAACGAGAGACAGTTTACGATTCGGGCTGCAAACATGCGTCAGGGGGTGTAAAACAACGTAAAGTCATAGATTAGCGACGCCTGATGACGTAATTTCTGCCTCGGAGGTACGTAAACAATGAATAAAATCCTGTTAGTTGATGATGACCGAGAGCTGACTTCCCTGTTAAAGGAGTTGCTCGAAATGGAAGGTTTTGATGTGCTGGTTGCCTATGATGGGGAACAGGCGCTTGAGCTTCTGGATGACAGCATCGATTTACTTTTGCTCGACGTCATGATGCCGAAGAAAAACGGCATTGATACGCTGAAAGCACTTCGTCAGACACACCAGACACCCGTAATCATGCTGACCGCTCGCGGCAGCGAATTGGATCGCGTACTTGGCCTTGAGCTGGGCGCGGACGACTATTTACCCAAACCGTTTAACGACCGTGAACTGGTCGCGCGCATCCGCGCTATTCTGCGTCGCTCACACTGGAGCGAACAGCAGCAGAACAGCGATAACGGCTCGCCGACTCTGGAAGTAGATGCGTTAAGCCTTAATCCGGGTCGCCAGGAAGCCAGCTTTGACGGGCAAATTCTGGAGTTAACCGGCACCGAATTCACCCTGCTTTATTTGCTGGCACAGCATCTCGGTCAGGTGGTTTCGCGTGAGCACCTGAGCCAGGAAGTGCTGGGTAAACGCCTGACGCCTTTCGATCGCGCTATCGATATGCATATCTCGAACCTGCGTCGTAAGCTGCCAGAGCGTAAAGACGGACACCCGTGGTTTAAAACCCTGCGTGGTCGCGGCTACCTGATGGTTTCCGCTTCATGATAGGGAGCTTAACCGCGCGCATCTTTGCCATCTTCTGGTTGACGCTGGCACTGGTGTTGATGTTGGTACTGATGTTACCCAAGCTCGACTCACGCCAGATGACCGAGCTACTGGACAGCGAGCAGCGCCAGGGGTTAATGATTGAGCAACACGTTGAAGCTGAACTGGCGAACGATCCACCCAACGATTTGATGTGGTGGCGTCGCTTGTTTCGGGCGATAGACAAGTGGGCGCCGCCAGGACAGCGGTTATTACTTGTTACGACGGAAGGACGCGTGATCGGCGCAGAACGCAATGAAATGCAGATCATTCGTAACTTTATTGGTCAGGCCGATAACGCAGACCATCCGCAAAAGAAAAAATACGGTCGCGTTGAGATGGTCGGGCCTTTCTCCGTCAGAGACGGTGAAGATAACTACCAGCTGTATCTCATTCGACCAGCCAGCAGCTCACAATCTGACTTTATCAACCTGCTGTTTGACCGACCGCTGTTATTGCTGATCGTCACCATGTTAGTCAGCTCTCCGCTATTGCTCTGGCTTGCCTGGAGTCTGGCGAAACCAGCGCGTAAGTTGAAAAACGCGGCGGATGAAGTGGCCCAGGGCAACCTGCGTCAACATCCGGAGCTGGAAGCCGGTCCGCAGGAGTTTCTGGCGGCAGGTGCCAGCTTTAACCAGATGGTGACGGCGCTGGAACGGATGATGACCACGCAGCAACGTCTGCTGTCGGACATCTCTCACGAGCTGAGAACACCGCTAACACGTCTGCAACTGGGTACCGCTCTGCTGCGCCGTCGTAGCGGTGAGAGCAAAGAGCTGGAGCGCATTGAAACAGAAGCACACCGACTAGACAGCATGATCAACGACCTGCTGGTGATGTCACGTAATCAGCAGAAAAACGCGCTGGTCAGTGAAACGGTGAAAGCTAATCAGCTGTGGGGCGAAGTGCTGGATAACGCCGCCTTTGAAGCTGAGCAGATGGGTAAATCGCTCACGGTGAATTTCCCGCCGGGTCCGTGGCCGCTGTACGGTAACCCAAATGCGTTGGAAAGTGCGCTGGAAAACATTGTGCGCAATGCCCTGCGCTATTCACATACGAAGATTGAAGTTGGCTTCGCGGTGGATATCGACGGGATTACCATCACCGTGGACGACGATGGCCCAGGTGTAAGCCCTGAAGACAGAGAACAGATTTTCCGTCCGTTTTATCGTACCGATGAGGCGCGCGATCGCGAGTCTGGCGGAACAGGTCTGGGTCTGGCGATTGTTGAAACCGCAATCCAGCAGCATCGTGGCTGGGTGAAGGCCGAAGACAGCCCGCTGGGTGGTTTACGGCTGGTAATTTGGTTACCGTTGTATAAGCGTTCCTGAGTCTCTCTGTGTTGCCGGATGGCGGCGTAATGCCTCATCCGGCCTCCACGGACAGGGGGAATTATTTCCCCCACAAACGGCGGGAATTGTCTTCGATCTTGCCGCTTAAACGACGCTTTTGCATCGTTCTGGTCCAACTTTTTGATAACCCGGCAGCCGACAGTAAACGGTGATATTGCGAATCATCAAACGGCATATGCCAGGCGATAGCAATTGCCTCCCGCACGCTGACGTCGCTCACGCGTGACGCCAGGATCAACGGCGCGTCTGCAGATACCAGCCCTGCCGCGACGACGCTGCACAGCCAGCCCGTCTTACCTGCATCCTGCATCTGGCAGGCCATATCGCTGATGCCAAAATGGAAATTCAACTTAAAGCACGGCGAGCGCGGCTGCGTGACCTGAATCAACGCCTCTCCCCACTGGAAAATGTCACCAATATACACATTCTCTTCAGTCAGCCCCTCAGTAGAGAGGTTCTCACCAAACGCGGGCGCGACAAATAGCTCCGCCTGCTCCGGAAACGCTTGTCTCCAGTGCTGATAGTGTTCACGCGGATAGTGACACAGCGCGCGATCCGGCCCGCCATGAATTTTCGCTTCCGCCTGTTCATCTCCCGTCAGCCCCAGTTCGGTCAGCATCAGCTCACCGTCAATCTGGACTTTAGCAATCGCGCTGGGACGGCTTCCCGTGTAGTCCCGAACTTTGCCCGTAAAAACATCGACCGGATATCGCATCTGTTCCCTCTCCCGATAAATTTCCCCCATTACACCACATTTATTTTACCCCAGTCGCTCAAAATGAGAGCACGGTTCACATGAAACTTAGGGACACATGCTATCAATGTAAGCTGGTTTTGAAACATCATTTCAAATAAGGAGTCGACAACGTGACTGGTCAATCGCAATTTGCTGGCGTCTGGTGTCCTTCCATTACGCCAATGGACAATGACGGTAAGATCGATCTCAACGGTCTAAACCAGCATCTCAAACGCCTTACCGAGGCCAAAATCGATGTGATTTTGCTGATGGGCAGCATCGGGGAATTTGCTTCCTTTACGCTCGAAGAAAGGCTATTGCTGATCCGCGAGGCCCGCGCCATGAGCTCGCTGAAGATGGTCGCCAACGTCTCATCCACCTGCCAGAATGATGTATTGTTGATGGCGCAGGAAGCGTATCGCTCAGGTTACGATGCCGTGATGATCCTGCCGCCCTACTACTACGGACAAACGGCGAAACAGCTGCTGAGCTACTTCCGTCAGTTGGGGCAGAAACTCAGCGGCAAATGGTTTGCCTATAACTTCCCGGCACGCACCGGCTGCGATTTAACCCCCGAGCTGGTTGCCTCCCTCGCCGCTGAGTTCCCGAATTTCGCTGGTATCAAAGACACCGTCGACTGCCAGTCTCATACTCGCAGTATGATTCAGACTACCCGCGCCGTGCGGGAGGATTTTGCCGTGCTGTCCGGCTACGACGAATACTATATTCCCAACCTGTTGGCAGGTGGCGCAGGGATTATTTCAGGGTTGAACAACGTCATGCCGGAACTGTTTGTCAGCGCGCGGGAAGCGTTTAAGCAGGGCGACCTGGCAGCGCTTCGCGATATTCAGGACCAGATTGGCACCTACATGTCCATCTATGCCATCGGCGAAGATTTTGTCACCACCATCAAAACCGTGGTATCGCGTAAGTTTGGCTATTGCTCCGGCGTGTCACGTAATGCCGGTGGAGAGTTGAACGAGAGTGAGTGTAGAACAATCGATGAGGTGTTTGTCGTCAAAGGGTAAATAATTAAGCCGGATGGTGCAGACCATCCGGCTTAAGAGACTTACTTCACGGTGCCACGAAGATCAATTTCTGCCGCCCTTGCTTTGGCCCTTTTTGACCAGATAGACGTGATAATCGGCACCAGAATGGAGGTCACAATCACCGACGTGGCGACCAGGGAAGTTGCTGCCGGTGCCATCGGTTTAAATGCCGGAACCATTTCAGCAATCAGCACAGGCGTAGCAACCGCCGCCCCCGCAGAACTGGAAGCCGCAATCCCCGCCGTACCATCGCCACCACCAATCAGTTTATCGGCGATAATCAATGGAATACCAGTGATGATAATCACTGCCACGCCCAGCAGAATACCCAGCACGCCGGTCTGAGCAATCACGCTCAAATCAATGGTGTTACCTAATGCGAAGGCAAAGAACGGGATCAGCGTCTGCACGGCCTTACTGAAGAATTCCCGCAGCTCAGGATCCAGATTACCCAGCGCAAAACCAATCAGGAACGGCAATACTGCGCCAACAAATACGTGCAGTTCAAACGACGCGATCCCGGCAGTTCCCAGAATCACCATGGTCATCAGCGGGCCAGACTCCAGCGACATCAGGACAAACGCCCCAGCCTCTTCTTTGGTGCCGTACTGCTGCATAATCGAGGCATACAACCCGCCGTTGGTCATATCCATCGCGGCCACCAGCGCCAGCGTAGACAACCCAGCGAAGAATCCGACCTCTACGCCATGTTCTGGCAGAATGCGTGAGGCAATCGCTGCAACCACCCACGCCACCAGAATCTTGGTTATGACTAACGTACCTGATTTACGCAGCACGGTGCCGGTGGCGCTTAGCTTGATCGACGCCCCCATGCAAAAGAACCAGACCGCCAGGATAGGTACCGTACCGGTGATCATACCGTTGGTAAAGGAGCCGAAGTATTTCCCGGCGCCGGGGGAAAAGGTGTGACACAACGCGCCCAGGAAAAGCGGCACCAGCATCATACCGCCTGGGATTTTCTCTATCGTACGTTTGATCTGCATTTCCATCACCTGTAGACATAAAAATGGGGCAATTTTTATGGGCGATTGCATCTTGCTTTGAGATGCGCCCGTCTTGATGAAAAGAAGATAGACATTCATAGAGACTATAAAAGTGATCCCACTCGCATAATAAAACCTTGTTTCAATTTAAGTGGATCATTGTTTTTATATTGAGTTTGATCACAAAAAAACCCCACAAGCATCGCTTGCAGGGCTTCGTTAAAGCATAGAACTTATTTTTTTGCTGCGAAACGCGCGGCAGCTTCGTCCCAGTTCACGACGTTCCAGAACTCTTTGATGTAGTCCGGGCGACGGTTCTGGAATTTCAGGTAGTAAGCGTGTTCCCAAACATCCAGGCCCACGATTGGGAAACCGGAAGCGCCAGAGATAGCTTCACCCATCAGCGGGGAATCCTGGTTGGCGGTGGAAACAACAGCCAGTTTGTCACCTTTCAGCACCAGCCACGCCCAGCCGGAGCCAAAGCGGGTTGCCGCTGCTTTTTCAAATTCAGCTTTGAAGTTGTCAACGGAGCCAAAGTCACGTTCGATAGCCGCTTTCAGGTCACCCTGCAGCGTAGTACCGGTTTTCAGGCCTTTCCAGAACAGGCTGTGGTTAGCGTGACCGCCCGCGTTGTTACGCAGTACGGTTTTCTTGTCTGCTGGCAGTTGATCCAGTTTGGTGATCAGCTCTTCAGCGGACAGGCTGGCGAATTCTGGCAGGCTTTCCAGCGCAGCGTTCGCGTTGTTTACGTAAGCCTGGTGGTGTTTGGTATGGTGGATTTCCATCGTCTGCTTATCGAAGTGCGGTTCAAGGGCATCATAAGCGTACGGCAGGGATGGCAGTGTATAACTCATAATCATCTCCAGTATTGTCGGGCGGCCTGTGTTAACGCCGCGTAAGCAGTTGGGTCATTATAGTTAATTAAATGATATTGAAAATGATTATCAATGCCGTACTTTTTACAAGGTTTTAATAGCGCATGTTGATTGCTAAAGATGTGAACCGAATCACCCAGTTAACGTGATGATTGCCAACATGCGCAAAATGGCGGCAATCGTTAAAAGGTTAACACCCTGCGTAATTTTTAAACTCGTTTGGTCGGAGGGGTCATTACCGACGATAAAAAATAACGAGGATTAAGTCATGAGTAACGCGATTACGATGGGTATCTTTTGGCATTTGATAGGCGCAGCCAGTGCCGCCTGTTTCTATGCCCCGTTCAAACAAGTCAAACATTGGTCATGGGAAACGATGTGGTCGGTTGGCGGGATCGTCTCTTGGCTTATCCTGCCATGGACCATTAGCGCCATGTTGCTTCCCAATTTCTGGGCCTACTTCAGTTCTTTCAGCCTCTCTACGCTGGCGCCGGTGTTTCTGTTCGGCGCAATGTGGGGGATTGGCAATATCAACTATGGTCTGACCATGCGCTATCTCGGTATGTCGATGGGGATCGGCATTGCAATTGGGATTACGTTGATTGTCGGCACGCTGATGACCCCAATTATCAACGGCAACTTTGATGTGCTGATCAATACTTCCGGCGGACGCATGACGCTGCTTGGCGTACTGGTCGCGCTGATTGGCGTCGGTATTGTGACTCGGGCCGGTCAGTTAAAAGAACGCAAAATGGGCATCAAAGCGGAAGAGTTCAACCTGAAAAAAGGGCTGGTTCTGGCGGTCATGTGCGGCATTTTCTCCGCCGGGATGTCATTTGCGATGAACGCCGCTAAACCAATGCACGATGCCGCCGCCGCGCTGGGTGTCGATCCATTGTATGTCGCCCTGCCCAGCTACGTGGTTATCATGGGCGGCGGCGCGTTAGTCAACCTGGGCTTTTGCTTCATTCGTCTGGCAAAAGTGAAAAACTTGTCGATAAAAGCCGACTTCTCGTTAGCCAAACCACTGATTATCACCAACGTGCTGCTGTCTGCGCTTGGTGGCCTGATGTGGTATTTGCAATTCTTCTTCTACGCCTGGGGCCACGCGCGTATTCCGGCTCAATATGATTATGTAAGCTGGATGCTGCACATGAGCTTCTATGTTCTGTGCGGCGGGATTGTCGGGCTGGTGCTGAAAGAGTGGAAAAACGCGGGTCGCCGTCCGGTCAGTGTGCTAAGCCTTGGCTGCGTGGTGATCATTGTCGCGGCAAACATTGTGGGTCTGGGAATGGCCAGCTAATCATGTTGGGTGCTGAGATGATGCCACTGGCTGGGCGTCATCCCGGTTTCCCGCGTGAACACCACCGAAAAGTAGTTACTGTCCTCAAAGCCGCAGCGCATGGAAATCTCACTAATCATCAACCGACTATGTTTGAGCAGATACTGCGCATGGCAAACCCGCACCTGGCGGAGATACTGGTTGATGGTCATCCCGGTCTGGCTGCGAAACTGCTGGCGCAAAACGCGCTCGCTGCACCGTTCGCGCTCGCAAAACTTATTCAGTTCGAACGCATGCTCATGGCTACCGGCTAACGCGGTGATCAGTTTATCCAGCAGCGTTTCGCTCGACGTTGCCGGGAGCGTATCCGTTGCATAACGATGCCGTTTAAGGTGGGTCACCAGTTGCCCGAACAGCAGCTCAGCCATGGTAAAAGCCTGCGCATCACGTTGATTACTTTCATGCTCAAGCTGGCTTATCACCTGTCTGACCTGGCTCATGCCAACGCTACCGAGTCGCCAGTGCGGGTGCCTCGGCGCACCATCAAATCCGGGGATCGCCCCTTGCCAGTCAACATTCAGCGTCAACCGCTCCGGGCAGTAGATGATATTTTGTAGCACAAGGTCGTTAACGGAAGTGTAGGAGTGTTTATCTTCGGCGCGAATGTAAAACAGATCGCCACGGGTTATCCGGTACGGGCGATCGTTAAGGACATGCAGGCCATTACCGCGCCAGACCAGAACCAGCTCGCAAAACTCATGGGTATGCTCAGCAAAGACATCCTGCGGATAACGATCGGCTACGGCGACAGCCTGCTGCTCATGCGCAAAAAAGTCTGATTTCAGAAGGACCAGATGGTTCGCCATCACAATATTCCCTGCCGGGTGGCGGCTACGTGTCACGTAATCTGTAGGCCGGATAAGGCGTAGCCGCCATCCGGCGTTAAGGGACATGATTATCTGAGATTCGGCGATAAAAAACGTTGATAGCTTTCGCGTTACTGGAGGCTGCTTGCCACAACGAGATCGCGCCCCTGACGAATATCGCGTGGCGACCACTTGAACTCACGGCGAAAAAGCGTCGAAAAGTGGTTACTGTCGCCGAATCCACAGAGATAAGCGATGTCTGTCACGCTGTCATCACTGTGACGAAGCAGATGCCGAGCCTTGATCAGCCGCAAGCGGTTAAGGTAGCGCTGCGGCGTCAATCCGGTTTGCTGTTTGAGCTGGCGATGCAGAGTACGCAAAGAGAGGGAAAACTTCTCGGCCAGCGCCTCCCAACATACCTCGTCGGCAAAGTTATCTTCCAGCCACGCCATCAGGAGGTTAAGCCGCGCGTCGTTATCGGTCGCTGCTTCCATCAGGCTGCTTTTACGCAGCAGCACCAGCAACTGCATAAACAGGATCTCGCGATTTGCCGCCGTTGGTGTATCCATCCCCTCACCGAGCGCTTCCATCTGCCCCACCAGTTGTCGAACCTGCTGCAACACATCCTGATTCACCCGCCAGTGCGAAGGATACTGCCCATTCTGTTCCTGAGGTAAAAGCTGATTCAGCCCAGCCAGAAATTGAAACGCATCCGGGGAGCGATACAACACATTGGTCAGGCACAGATTGTCAGTATGTTCATATAAATGCCGGTCATGATCGCGAACGAAACACACCGTACCGCCGCTGATGGTGTAAGGCTGTCCGTTGAACACATGGATCCCCGTTCCATGTTCGACCACCACAATTTCATGAAAATCATGATGATGTTCTGGAAACGCAGGTTGAGGAAGCCGCGGTTCAATAGCCACTGGCGCTTTACCTGTCGGAAAAAAATCCACGCAATGCAATATCGTCATGATGACATCCTTCCCGATCAAATGAACATGGCTGAATAGTAATTAAGGGTTATCACCCTCACCTTAAATTTTTGACGCCAAAGTGCGTAAACACGGTCAATTCTTCAAGAAATGGCGGGAAAGATCGGGAATTGCGGAAGACGTCACATCCGCTAAAACCGACCCTTTTAATAGAAATTGTGAACAGCATCACGTTCACCTTTGCCATGTTGCCAGCCGCTAATTGTGGCTGTCACTGTCAAGAAGGTACGCGTTATCTGGGGTTCTTAGACTGAGTGCAATAAAACTCAGAAGGACCTCGCTATGACTTTTCGCCATTGTGTCGCAGTCGATCTCGGCGCATCCAGTGGGCGCGTAATGCTGGCGCGTTACGACAGTGAACACCGCACCCTGACGCTGCGTGAAATCCACCGCTTCGTGAACTGCCTGCAAAAAACAGACGGTTTTGACACCTGGGACATCGACAGCCTGGAAAACGATATTCGTCTTGGCCTGAAAAAAGTCTGCGATGAAGGCATTCGGATAGACAGCATCGGCATTGATACCTGGGGCGTGGATTACGTTCTGATCGATAACGTCGGTCAACGTGTCGGTCTGCCGGTCTCTTACCGTGACAGCCGCACGACCGGCATTATGGCGCAAGCGATGGCGCAGCCGGGTAAAGGTGAAATTTACCGCCGTAGCGGCATTCAGTTTCTGCCCTTTAACACCCTGTATCAGTTGCGTGCGCTGGTTGAACAACAGCCAGAACTGCTCCCGCAGGTGGCCCATGCCCTGCTGATCCCCGACTACTTCAGCTTTCGCCTGACCGGCAAAATGAACTGGGAATACACCAATGCCACCACCACCCAGTTAGTCAATATTAATACCGACGACTGGGATGACACTCTGCTGGCGTGGACCGGAGCAGACAAAGCCTGGTTTGGTCGTCCGACACATCCGGGGAACGTAATTGGTCACTGGATTTGCCCGCAGAAAAATCAAATTCCGGTCGTAGCCGTCGCCAGTCACGACACGGCCAGCGCGGTCATAGCTTCTCCGCTGGCCGACAAAAACAGCGCCTATCTCTCTTCCGGGACCTGGTCGCTGATGGGCTTTGAGAGCAGAACGCCGTATACCAACGATGCGGCACTGGCGGCGAATATCACCAACGAAGGCGGCGCGGAAGGGCGCTACCGTGTCCTGAAAAATATTATGGGGCTGTGGCTGCTCCAGCGCGTATTAAAAGAGCGCCAGATTTCCGACCTGCCAACGCTTATCAGCCAAACGCAAGCGCTGCCGGCCTGTCAATTCCTGATAAACCCGAACGACGATCGCTTTATCAACCCCGACGATATGAGTGCAGAAATTCAGGCAGCATGCCGTGAATCAGGCCAACCCGTACCCCTGCAAAACGCCGAACTGGCGCGCTGTATCTTCGACAGCCTGGCGTTGCTGTACGCCGACATCCTGCAAGAGCTGGCACAACTGCGTGGTGCAGCATTTAGCCAACTGCACATTGTCGGTGGCGGCTGCCAGAACACCTTACTGAACCAGTTGTGTGCAGATGCCTGCGGTATTCGCGTGGTATCCGGGCCAATTGAGGCCTCCACGCTCGGCAATATTGGCATCCAGCTGATGACGCTGGACGAGCTGAACAACGTTGATGATTTCCGTCAGGTGGTGCGCGCTAACTACGAACTGACCACCTTCATTCCCAATCCTGAAAGTGAAATTGCCCGCTACCAGACGCAGTTTCAATCACTACGACAGACAAAGGAGCTTTGCGCATGACCACTCAACTTGAACAAGCCTGGGAACTGGCAAAACTGCGTTTCGCCGCGGTAGGCATTGATGTCGAGGCGGCCTTACGCCAGCTCGATCGTCTGCCGATCTCCATGCACTGCTGGCAGGGCGATGATGTCGCCGGTTTCGAAAATCCGGAAGGTTCGCTCACTGGCGGTATTCAGGCTGCCGGTAACTATCCGGGTAAAGCGCGTAACGCCACCGAACTGCGGGCCGATCTGGAGCAGGCGCTGAGCCTGATTCCGGGTCCAAAACGTCTGAATTTGCACGCGATCTATCTGGAATCTGATACGCCGGTTGCCCGCGATCAAATCAAACCTGAGCACTTTAAAAACTGGGTGGAGTGGGCGAAAGCGAACCAGTTAGGACTGGATTTCAACCCATCCTGCTTCTCACACCCGCTGAGCGCCGACGGTTTCACGCTGGCCCACGCCGATGACACCATTCGCCAGTTCTGGATCGATCACTGCAAAGCCAGCCGTCGCGTCTCGGCGTATTTTGGCGAGCAGTTGGGTACGCCATCAGTGATGAACATCTGGATCCCGGATGGCATGAAAGACATCACTGTTGATCGTTTAGCGCCGCGCCAGCGTCTGCTGGACGCGCTGGACGAAGTGATCAGCGAGAAACTCGACCCGGCGCACCATATCGATGCCGTCGAAAGCAAGCTGTTTGGCATCGGTGCGGAAAGCTACACCGTGGGCTCTAACGAGTTCTACATGGGTTACGCCACCAGTCGCCAGACGGCGCTGTGTCTGGATGCGGGTCATTTCCATCCGACCGAAGTGATTTCCGACAAAATCTCCGCCGCCATGCTGTACGTGCCGCGCCTGCTGCTGCATGTCAGCCGTCCAGTGCGTTGGGACAGCGATCACGTGGTGCTGCTGGATGATGAAACGCAGGCGATTGCCAGCGAGATCGTGCGCCACAACCTGTTTGACCGCGTACACATCGGCCTCGACTTCTTCGACGCCTCCATTAACCGCATCGCCGCGTGGGTGATCGGTACCCGCAATATGAAAAAAGCCCTGCTGCGCGCGCTGTTAGAACCGACCGAGCAACTGCGCCAGCTCGAAGCCAGCGGCGACTACACCGCACGCCTGGCCCTGCTGGAAGAGCAAAAATCGCTGCCGTGGCAGGCCGTCTGGGAGATGTATTGCCAGCGTCACGACACGCCAGCGGGCAGCCAGTGGCTGGACAGCGTGCGCACTTATGAAAAAGAGATTTTGAGCAAACGTAGCTAACCGTGACACCAGGCTTGTAGGCCCGATAACGTTCGGGCAATAAACAGGAACACCGAACATGCAAAACATTACTACTTCCTGGTTCGTCCAGGGGATGATAAAAGCCACTTCTGATGCGTGGCTGAAAGGCTGGGACGAGCGTAACGGCGGTAACCTGACGCTGCGTCTTGATGAAGCAGATATCGCGCCATTTAGCGCCGATTTCCACGAAAAACCACGCTATATCGCGCTGAGTCAGCCGATGCCGCTGCTGGCGAATACGCCGTTTATCGTCACCGGTTCGGGGAAATTTTTCCGCAACGTCCAGCTCGATCCAGCAGCCAATTTGGGCGTGGTGAAAATCGACAGCGACGGTGCGGGCTACCACATCCTCTGGGGCCTGACTCACGAGGCTGTACCGACCTCTGAACTGCCGGCTCACTTCCTCTCTCACTGCGAACGCATTAAAGCGACGAACGGTAAAGACCGCGTGATCATGCACTGCCATGCCACCAACCTGATCGCTCTGACCTACGTGCTGGAAAACAACACCGCGCTGATTACCCGCAAGCTGTGGGAAGGCAGCACCGAGTGCCTGGTGGTGTTCCCGGATGGCGTTGGTATTCTGCCGTGGATGGTGCCAGGTACAGATGAAATTGGTCAGGCGACCGCCGAGGAAATGCAGAAACACTCGCTGGTACTGTGGCCATTCCACGGCGTGTTCGGCAGTGGACCCACCCTCGACGAAGCGTTCGGTTTGATCGATACCGCAGAGAAATCCGCTGAGGTTCTGGTCAAGATTTACTCGATGGGCGGTATGAAGCAGACCATTACGCGTGAAGAGCTGATCGCACTTGGCAAACGCTTCGGCGTGACGCCGCTGGCCAGCGCCATAGAGCTGTACTGATACCTCCCCACTCAACGCCGGATGCAGCTTCGCCTTATCCGGCCTACATGACGGTGCGCATTTCACCGTAGGCCCGATAAGCGTAGCGCCATCGGGCACCAGGGAATTTTTTTAAGGAGAATAGTGATGAGCTTTATGTTGGCACTGCCAAAAATTAGCCTGCATGGCGCCGGCGCGATTGCCGATATGGCGAACCTCGTGGCGAATAAACAATGGGGCAAAGCGCTGATCGTCACCGATGGTCAACTGGTAAAGCTGGGCCTGCTGGATAGCCTGTTTGCCGCGCTGGATGAACATCAGATGTCTTACCACCTGTTTGATGAGGTGTTTCCAAACCCGACGGAAGAGCTGGTGCAGAAAGGTTTCGCGGCGTATCAGGACGCCAAATGTGACTACATTATTGCCTTCGGTGGCGGTAGCCCGATCGATACGGCTAAAGCGGTGAAGATCCTGACCGCCAACCCCGGCCCTTCTACTGCTTACTCCGGCGTAGGCAAAGTGAAAAATGCGGGTGTACCGCTGGTCGCCATCAATACCACCGCCGGTACGGCAGCAGAGATGACCAGCAACGCGGTCATTATCGACTCTGCCCGTAAGGTCAAAGAGGTGATCATCGACCCGAATATCATCCCGGATATCGCCGTGGATGACGCCAGCGTCATGCTGGACATCCCGGCATCCGTCACCGCCGCAACCGGTATGGACGCCTTAACCCACGCGGTGGAAGCCTATGTTTCCGTTGGTGCGCATCCGCTCACCGACGCTAACGCGCTGGAAGCGATTCGCCTGATCAACCTGTGGCTACCAAAAGCGGTCGACGACGGTCATAATCTCGACGCTCGTGAGCAAATGGCGTTTGGTCAGTATCTGGCGGGGATGGCCTTTAACAGCGCTGGTCTCGGTCTGGTGCATGCGCTGGCGCACCAGCCGGGCGCAACCCATAATCTGCCACACGGCGTCTGCAACGCCATCCTGCTGCCGGTAATCGAAAACTTTAACCGTCCAAACGCCGTGGCGCGCTTTGCCCGCGTAGCGCAGGCGATGGGCGTCGATACCCGTGACATGAGCGATGAAGCGGCAAGTATGGAGGCCATCAACGCGATTCGTGCACTCAGCAAGCGTGTCGGTATTCCTGCGGGCTTTAGTTCACTTGGCGTGACGAAAGAGGATATTGAGGGCTGGCTGGATAAAGCGTTGGCCGATCCGTGTGCGCCGTGCAACCCGCGCACCGCCAGCCGCGACGAGGTCCGCGAGCTGTATCTGGAGGCGTTATGATTCGCAAGGCCTTTATAATGCAGGTGAATGCCGACGCGCACGTTGAGTACCAGCGTCGGCACAATCCCATCTGGCCAGAACTGGAAGCGGTGCTGAAAGCACACGGCGCCCATCACTACGCGATTTATCTCGATCAGGCGCGCAATCTGCTGTTCGCCACCGTTGAGATTGAGTCCGAAGAACGCTGGAATGCCATTGCCAGCACCGACGTTTGCCAACGTTGGTGGAAGCATATGCGCGACGTAATGCCGGCCAACCCAGACAACAGCCCGGTCAGCGCAGAGCTAAAAGAAGTGTTTTATTTGCAGTAGTCTTGTAGGCCGGATAAGGCGCTAACGCGCCGCATCCGGCACAACGCAACATAACAGTTAGTTCTGCTCAGAAACCAGAATCGCCTGGGTGTCAGGCTCCAGCGCTTTAAAGATATGCGCCTGGTCAGCGGGGTAACAAATATAGTCGCCCTCGCCTAACTCCTCCGGTGCTTCCGTCAATCCCACCATCGCCTTACCCTGCGTCACGATGATGTGTTCAACCGATCCCGGCGGATGCGGCTGTGAAATCCGATCCGCACCCGGCTGCGTCAGCAGCAGATAGATATCCCGCCGTGCCCCCGGTGGGCAGGCGGCCAGTAAAATGGCCTGATAGTGGGCCTGCTCAGCCACAACTTTTGTTCCTTCGCCGCGGCGAATCACCTGCGTTTTTTGTTCCTGCGGCTCCAGCAGGCGCGCAAAGGGAATATCCAACGCCACACACAGCGACCAGAGCGTTTCCAGGCTAGGATTGCCATTGCCCGCTTCCAATTGCGAGAGTGTCGATTTTGCAATCCCTGCGCGACGGGCAATCTCTGCCAATGACAAACCGGTGCGCTGACGTTCACGCACCAGGCTTTTCGCGATCATACTGATGGGCTGGGTCATTCACGACTCCATGTTCTTTATATCGAACGAATCGTTCGACTTGTAATATTAACTGGTCGCGTTCATTATAATGGAAATTCGTTCGATATGGCTAAAATGGTATGAAACATTATTTTTCCAGTCTCAAAGGCGACACAATAAAAGCAATATTTTTAGTCTGTCTGGCCGTCGGCGTAGTCGGCATGTCATACGGCTCGCTGGCAATGGCCTACGGCTTCCCGCTGTGGGTACCGTTTGTGCTCTCTATTACCGTGCTGGCGGGTGCATCCGAGTTTATGTTTATCGGCATCGTCGCCAGCGGCGGTAACCCACTGGCGGCTGCGGCTGCCGGTTTACTGGTCAACACCCGACACATCCCGTTTGGCGTCACGGTGCGCGATCTTGTGGGCTCCCGGGCTGCGAGTTTCCTCGGCTGTCATATCATGAACGACGAAAGCGTAGTATTCGGCCTGTCGCAAAAAACACCCGAACAACGTAAAGCAGCCTATTGGCTGTGCGGTCTGGGCGTCGCTATTTTCTGGCCTGTTGGCACACTGATCGGCGCGGGCGTCGGCAAACTGCTCCCCGCCCCGGAAACCATCGGTCTGGATGCCGTCTTCCCTGCAATTTTATTGGCCTTAGTGGTCCCGGCCTTTAAAAACCGCACCACACTGATTCGCGCCTGTAGCGGTGCCGGGTTGTCGCTTGCCGCCATCCCCTTTGCGCCGGTCGGTTTACCGGTTTTGCTCTCACTGTTTGGCTTACTGACGAGGAAAAAATAATGGGCAACATGACGCTGTTTATCGTCGGTATCGCCATCTTATCTCTGGGAACCTATTTAATGCGTTTAGGCGGAGCGAAGCTTGGGAGTCGTTTAGCGTTCTCGGAACGCTCGCAGGCGCTGCTTTCCGACGCCGCAACGGTACTACTGTTCTCCGTTGCGCTGGCGACCACCTTTTACGAAGGCGAACACTTTGCCGGTATGGCGCGGGTTCTTGGGGTTGGCTTCGCGGTATTTCTCGCCTGGCGCAAGCTGCCGCTAATCGTGGTGATCGTTGCCGCCGCGGTGGTGACCGCATTGTTAAGGATGGCGGGAATACACTAAAAAAATAATTACCCTGGCGAAATATTCATCAGGGTAATCGCCTGTAGCGTTGTGTGTTTTACCCCACAAAACCACGCGCTAACTCGGCCCCAAATTGTCATTCCACGCTGACATATTGCCGCTCATCTCTTCGCCATCTCGCCGTTAGAATCAAATCAAATAGTTTTAACGGAGCCCCCCACATGACAACCCTTACAGCTAACTGCATTGACCTGAATATTCAGGGGAATAGCGTGTATGCCATCCTCAAGCAACTGGCAGATATGGCGTTTCAGAATGGCTATGTCTCCGATCGCAGCATTTTCCTGCAAACGCTATTGCTGCGCGAAAAGCTGCATTCCACCGGCTTTGGCTCGGGTATTGCCGTCCCGCACGGTAAGAGCGCCTGCATCAGGCAGCCCTTTGTGTTGTTCGCGCGCAAGTCAGAAAACGTGGACTGGAAAGCCAGCGACGGCGAGGACGTCAACTGCTGGATCTGCCTCGGCGTGCCACAAACCGGCGAGGACGATCAGGTCAAAATCATCGGCACCCTGTGCCGCAAAATCATTCATCAGGATTTCATCGATCAACTGAAGCAAGGTGACGCCAGCCAGGTGCTCGCCCTGCTTAATCAGACCTTAACCTCATAAGGACGCGGCTATGGAGTCATCCTTACGTTTAGTGGCGATCACCAACTGTCCGGCGGGGATCGCCCACACTTATATGGTGGCAGAGGCGCTGGAGCAAAAAGCGCGCTCGCTCGGCCACACGATTAAAGTCGAAACCCAGGGCTCAAGCGGCGTCGAAAACCGCCTGAGCAATGAAGAGATTGCCGCTGCCGATTATGTCATTCTGGCCACCGGTCGCGGCCTGAGCGGCGAAGACCGGGCACGTTTTGCCGGGAAAAAAGTCTATGAAATCGCCATTTCCCAGGCGCTAAAAAATATCGACCTGATTTTTACACAGTTACCGACGCATTCCCAACTTTTCGCCGCCGATAGCAGCGTGAAACTGGGAAAACAGGAGGTCCAGCACGGTAGCGTAATGAGCCACCTGATGGCGGGCGTTTCCGCCGCGCTGCCGTTTGTTATCGGCGGCGGTATTCTGGTCGCCATCGCCAATATGCTGGTGCAGTTCGGTTTGCCCTATACCGATATGTCGAAAGGCGCGCCGTCGTTCACCTGGATTGTTGAATCGATCGGCTATCTGGGCTTTACCTTTATGATCCCGATTATGGGGGCATATATTGCCTGGTCGATTGCCGATAAACCCGCTTTTGCCCCAGCATTTCTGGTGTGTTATCTGGCGAACGATAAAGGCCTGCTGGGTACGCAGTCCGGCGCAGGATTTCTCGGCGCGGTCGTACTCGGGCTGGCAATTGGCTACTTTGTCCTTTGGTTTCGCAAGGTTCGCCTCGGCAAAGCGCTACAGCCACTGCTTGGTTCTATGCTGATCCCGTTTGTCACTTTACTGGTGTTCGGCGTACTGACTTACTACGTCATCGGCCCGGTGATGTCCGACATCATGGGCGGTCTGCTGCACTTCCTGAACACCATTCCTCCATCCATGAAAATGGGCGCGGCCTTCCTCGTTGGTGCGATGCTGGCATTTGATATGGGCGGGCCAATCAATAAAACGGCCTGGTTCTTCTGCTTCTCACTGCTGGAAAAACATATCTATGACTGGTACGCCATCGTCGGCGTGGTGGCGCTGATGCCGCCCGTCGCGGCGGGAATCGCTACCTATTTAGCGCCTAAACTGTTTACGCAACAGGAGAAGGCCGCCGCCAGCAGTGCGATTGTCGTCGGCGCCACCGTCGCTACCGAGCCGGCCATCCCCTACGCACTGGCCGCGCCGCTGCCGATGATTACCGCCAATACGCTCTCCGGTGGCGTTACCGGCATGCTGGTTATCGCCTTTGGAATCAAACGCCTCGCGCCGGGTTTAGGTATCTTTGATCCGCTGATTGGCCTGATGTCTCCGGCGGGATCATTTTACCTGGTGCTGGCTATCGGTCTGGCACTGAACATTTCGTTAATTATTATCCTGAAAGGGTTGTGGCTGAAACGTAAAGCCGCGCAGCAGGAGCTTGCCCATGAACATTGAGTTACTTCAGCAGTTATGCGAAGCCAGCGCCGTCAGCGGCGATGAACAGGAAGTTCGTACTCTTCTCATTAACGCGCTGGAATCCAGCGTCGATGAAATCACCTTCGACGGCCTCGGTAGCTTTGTCGCCCGCAAAGGCAACCGCGGGCCGAAGGTGGCGGTTGTCGGCCATATGGATGAAGTCGGCTTTATGGTCACGCATATCGACGAGAGCGGATTTTTGCGCTTCACCACCATTGGTGGTTGGTGGAGCCAGTCGATGCTGAACCACCGGGTCACCATTCGCACACGCAAGGGATTTAAAATCCCTGGTATTATCGGCTCCGTCGCTCCGCACGCGTTGACGGAAAAGCAGAAACAGCAGCCGCTGACCTTTGACGAGATGTTTATCGATATTGGCGCTAACAGCCACGAAGAAGTAGAAAAATACGGGATTGCGATCGGTGACTTCATTAGCCCGGAAGCCAATTTCGCTCGCTGGGGCGAAGATAAGATCGTCGGTAAAGCGTTGGATAACCGCGTCGGCTGCGCGCTGATGGCTGAGCTGTTACAAACCGTCGATAACCCTGACATTACCCTGTACGGCGTGGGCAGCGTGGAAGAAGAGGTCGGGCTGCGCGGAGCGCAAACCTCGGCCGAGCATATCAAGCCCGACGTGGTGATAGTGCTGGATACCGCAGTTGCGGGCGATGTGCCCGGAATCGACGCCATCAAATACCCGCTCAAGCTTGGCGATGGCCCTGGCCTGATGCTGTTCGATAAGCGCTATTTTCCCAATCAACAGCTGGTCGCCGCGTTAAAAGCGTGTGCCAAAAACAGCGATGCGCCTTTGCAGTTCTGCACCATGAAAACCGGGGCGACGGACGGCGGACGCTATAACGTTATGGGAGGGGGTCGTCCGGTGGCGGCACTCTGCCTGCCGACACGCTATCTCCACGCCAACAGCGGCATGATTTCCGCAGCAGATTACGACGCGCTGTTTACGCTGGTGCGCGAGCTGCTGAGCTCGCTGACGGCAGAAAAAGTGAAATCCTTCACCGACTTTCTCCAGGTGAATTAATGTTATCGGAACGCCAGTTAAAAATTGTGGATATTCTTGAACAGCAGCCGTGTCCGTTGGGCGAGCTGGCGCGACAAACTGGCGTTTCGAGTCGAACCATCCTGCGTGATATTGATTACCTCAATTTTACCCTCAGCGGTAAGGCTCGTATTCAGCCTGGCGGCAACGCGGGTTATCAACTGGATATCGTCGACAGACGCGGTTATTTTCAGCTTCTGCAACGCCATGATAATGATGACCGGTTGCTGGCCTTTCTTCTGCTTAATACCTTTACACCCCGCGTACAGCTGGCTTCAGCACTCAATTTACCTGAAACCTGGGTGGCAGATCGTCTCCCGCGTTTGAAACAGCGCTATGAGCGCGCCTTTTGTCTTGCCAGCCGCCCGGGCGTCGGTCATTTCATTGATGAACCAGAAGAAAAACGCATAATCCTGCTGGCAAATCTGCTTAAAAAAGATCCACTCTTAATTCCACTGCCAGGTATTACCCGAGACAACATCGACAGGCTCAACACTGCATGTGAAAAACTTGATGAATTCCCGTTCATCTCGGGAGAGTACCTGGCAAGTCTGGTGCTGGCAGTCTACGCCCTGCGTAATCAGCTCACCGGATCGTGGCCGGAGTGTCGGTATATATCACTGAAAAATGCGGTGGAACAAGGAGGAGTCTACCTTGGCGAAAACGCTTTCAGAACCCTGATCGGTCTTCTGGAAATCAGGCAACGTCAGGCAATGACCATCTCGGCCGATGCGGTGACCTGCTTGTTAAAAAGCGTTCCCGGCATTGCCGCGTTGAACGTTATCGATGCCCAACTGGTTGAAAATATTACTGGCCACCTGTTGAGATGCGTCTCTGCCCCGGTTTGGGTACCGGAGCATCGCCAGAGCAGTATGCATAACCTGAAGTCTACCTGGCCTGCCGCTTTCGATTTGAGTTTGCGTTTTATCGCCCTGTTGCGCGAAAAACTGGATATCCCGTTGTTCGATAGCGATCTCATCGGGCTTTACTTCGCCTGTGCGCTGGAGCGGCATCAAAACGAGCGTCAGCCGGTCATTTTATTATCCGACCAGAATGCTATCGCCACCATCAACCAACAGGCTATTGAGCGGGATGTCCTGAATTGTCGGGTGATCATTGCGCGAAATACAAGTGAAGTCAGCGCCATCAGCGAAGAAGTCACCCCGCTGTTAATCGTCAACAATAGTCACTATCTGCTTGATGAATCTCTAAAAAACACCTTAACCATCAAGAATATTATCACCGCAGCGGGTACCGAGCAGATCAAACACTTCCTTGCGACGGCCTTTATCCGCCAGCAGCCCGAACGTTTCTTTTTACAGCAGGGCTGCTTCCATTACGCCAATATGAAGGCCGAAAGCTGGCAGAGCATCATCGGTCGGATCTGCGGCCAGCTTGTGGCCCAGGGCCATATCACTGAGGACGAAGCGCTACGCATTTGCGCCCGGGAGCATGAAGGTGAAAACTTGATAGTGAATCGCCTGGCGATTCCTCATTGCTGGAGCGAACAGGAGCGTCGTTTCCGCGGTTTCTTTATCACCCTCGCACAGCCCATTTTGGTGAATAACGAACCCGTCAGTCATGTCCTGATCGCCTGTGCCGCCGCCGAGGCGCGGCATGAACTAAAAATCTTCAGTTATTTATCCAGCGTACTGAGCAGCCATCAGGCTGATACTATTGCGGGATTGACCGGATATGAAGCGTTTATTGCATTGCTCAGGCAGTAAATATCCGAAATGAAAAAAGCGCCTCAAGGGCGCTCTTTCGACAGTACTGAGGTATCTTATTTCAGCAGTTCAGCAGTCATGTGCACGCGGTTACCGGTGTAAGCCTGAGTGATTTTATAATCGCTGGCGCCTGCACGTTCAGCCTGGGCGGCAATTTTTGCTTCAGCACTTTCCAGCGTAGAACCGGTTGCAGTAACTGTCTGAGCAGCGAAAGAACCGAAAGAAGTAGCCAGAGCGATAACTGCGACAAAAGTTTTGATGCTTTTCATGATATAAACCCTTTAACTTAGTTGTTTGAGTAAGGCACCGTGCCTTGATGTGATAAATAATAGCCCTCACATCGCACAACTAAAAGCGGAAGGATTTGCCAGTCTTATTCAAATTATTTGAGAGATAAAGTGTCACGTAATCAGGAATCACAATGGCTTGCTGGCAGCCGTAGAAAAACGCAACCGGCAGGTAGTTGGTTACTTCGTCAAGGTGAACCACAAAGTAAAATTCATCTTTTGCATCATGGTGTTGCTCGTGCGGTTTATCACGCGGACAACGGCATTGAAAGGGTTAAAGAATTCTACTTTGCCGGAGAATACTGCTTTCTGTACCTGAACTGGCTAACTAACACGCCTGCCGATTACAGTCTGCAAATGATCGCCGCTGGAAAAACCACTGAAATCCCCTTGGCGTTGCTGGATGCACCGGAAAATCAGGAGATTAAGACCCAGCTACTGGTCCAGCAATTGATCTACAAAGAGAAAAAAGAGCAAATGCTGCTGCTCAATACCCCAGAGCAACGCTACCAGTACGTACAAACACACTTCCCGGACTGGGAGTCGCAGCTCACTCAGCGTGATCTCGCCAACTATATCGGCATTACCCCCGTTAGCCTGTCCCGTATTCGCCAGCGTCTTAACAAAGGTTAACGCCTTACGTTGATGCGTCGATTATTGTCCCGTCACTCTTTAATCGATGGCGACCACAATGAACGCATTTCTTCTCTCTCAGATGCTGGCTGGCATCAGCTTCTTACTGGATATTTCCGCTTTTCATTTTCAACGCCGGGCTATCACTTTAACGCTGCTCACCGGCTCTACTTCCCTGTTAGCTATCCATTTCTATCTTTTGGATCAACACGCTGCGGCTGGGCTAATGATCATTGCCGCTTGCCGCTATGCGACGGCCATCATCACGTTTCACCGCTGGGTGATGTGGGGATATATGCTGGGATCGCTGCTGTGTAGCATTGATCTTTGGCAAAATCTGTCGAGTATTTTGCCGCTGATGGGAAGCCTGTTGATGACTTTTGCGTCGTTTCAAAAACGCAGCGGAAAATTACGGGGATACACATTGTGCGGAAGCCTGTGTTGGCTACTGAACAATGTGATTGTTGGCTCGCCGGTTGCCGTAATCATGGAACTAGCATTTTCAGGCAGTATTCTGGCCGCCTGGTGGCGTCACTGCGCGACCAGACGCTGTGGATGCGTATAAATCGTCGCCCTGCCCGGTTTGCAAAAACCCACCAGCGTCAGGTTACAGCGCTCGGCAACTTCTACCGCCAGCGTTGTCGCGGCAGACACAGCAAACAGAATCTCCACGCCGCACATCGCCGACTTCTGCACCATCTCGTAGCTGGCCCGGCTGGAGACTAATACCGCGCCCTGTTGCCAAGTTTCCCCTTCGATTGCGCGTCGCCCCAGTAGTTTATCCAGCGCAACATGACGCCCAACATCTTCATGCCCGCCCGCCAGATGACCTGACGGCTGTACCCAGGCAGCCGCGTGCGTGCAGCCTGTCAGTTGCCCCACGGGTTGAAAATCATTGAGATGGCGTAAAGCGTGATCGAGATTCGCCAGATCGAATGTCTGGGTAAACGGCAGCGGCTGGACTGGCTTGCCAATGTCATTGAGCTGCTCCACGCCACAAACGCCGCAACCGGTGCGACCGGCCAGCGCGCGACGACGTTCCTTCAGCCCCATAAATCGGCGACTGGACAGCTCAACCTGCACTTCTAATCCGTTACAGGAAGGAACCACTTCCATTGCGTAGATATCCTGCGGGCGCTCAATAATGCCTTCAGAAAGTGAAAAGCCCATCGCAAAGTGCTCAAGATCTTTCGGTGACGCCATCATCACCACGTGCGAAATCCCGTTGTAAACCAGCGCAACCGGTACTTCCTCAGCGACGACATCCGGCTGAGGATGTTGCAAATCCTCGCGTTTCCAGAGGGTCAGCTGGCGCGATCCTGTCAAAGTCGTCACATTTTTGATGTTTTCTCGAATAATCTTATTCACTTTCTTTTAACCATATTGGAACACGCATACCAACATTGTGGTATTCTTTACAAACCCCTCCTGGAGGGAGGGAAATTCACCCAATTCTGGACCTTTGCGGTCCCGTCCGCAAAGAAAAATAACAACCACTTCCCTCACGCTCGAGTAACGGAAAAGTGAAGGGAACGTGACAATGTCGAAAAAGGAGCAAACCATGCAGGTCAGCAGAAGGCAGTTCTTTAAGATCTGCGCTGGCGGTATGGCAGGCACCACGGCAGCGGCACTGGGTTTTGCACCCGGCGTAGCGCTCGCGGAAACACGGCAATATAAACTGCTGCGTACCCGCGAAACCCGTAACACCTGCACTTACTGTTCCGTTGGCTGTGGACTGTTAATGTACAGTCTCGGTGACGGAGCAAAAAACGCCAAAGCATCCATCTTCCATATCGAAGGGGACCCGGATCACCCGGTTAACCGTGGCGCGCTGTGCCCGAAAGGGGCAGGACTTGTGGACTTCATCCACTCCGAAAGTCGCCTGAAATTCCCGGAATACCGCGCACCAGGCTCTGATAAGTGGCAACAGATTAGCTGGGATGAGGCATTTGACCGCATCGCTAAACTGATGAAAGAAGATCGCGACGCAAACTACGTTGCACAAAACGCCGAAGGTGTAACCGTTAACCGCTGGCTTTCCACCGGGATGCTGTGTGCTTCCGCTTCCAGTAACGAAACCGGCTATTTAACGCAAAAATTCTCCCGCGCGCTCGGTATGCTCGCGGTCGATAACCAGGCACGCGTCTGACACGGACCAACGGTAGCAAGTCTTGCTCCAACATTTGGTCGCGGTGCGATGACCAACCACTGGGTCGACATTAAAAACGCCAACCTCGTTGTGGTGATGGGCGGTAACGCCGCTGAAGCTCACCCGGTCGGATTCCGCTGGGCGATGGAAGCTAAAATTCACAACGGCGCGAAGCTGATTGTGATCGATCCGCGCTTTACGCGAACCGCAGCGGTGGCTGATTTCTATGCGCCGATTCGTTCCGGTACTGACATTGCTTTCCTGTCAGGCGTCTTGCTGTACCTGCTGAACAACGAAAAATTCAACCGCGAATACACTGAGGCCTATACCAACGCCAGCCTGATCGTGCGTGAGGATTACGGTTTCGAAGATGGCCTGTTCACTGGCTACGACGCGGACAAACGCAAGTATGACAAAACCAGCTGGAACTACGAGCTGGATGAAAAAGGCTTCGCCAAACGCGATGTCACCCTGCAACACCCGCGCTGCGTGTGGAACCTGCTGAAACAGCACGTCTCCCGCTACACGCCGGACGTTGTAGAAAATATCTGCGGTACGCCAAAGGCTGACTTCCTGAAGGTCTGTGAGTACATCGCAGAAACCAGTGCCAAAGATAAAACCGCGTCGTTCCTGTACGCCCTTGGCTGGACACAACACTCCGTAGGTGCGCAGAACATCCGTACCATGGCGATGATCCAGTTGCTGCTTGGCAACATGGGGATGGCCGGCGGCGGTGTTAACGCCCTGCGCGGTCACTCCAACATTCAGGGTCTGACCGACTTAGGCCTGCTGTCACAAAGCCTGCCGGGCTATATGACGCTGCCGAGCGAAAAACAGACTGACCTGCAAACCTACCTTGCCGCCAACACGCCAAAACCGTTGCTGGAAGGTCAGGTGAACTACTGGGGCAACTACCCGAAATTCTTCGTCTCGATGATGAAAGCCTTCTTTGGTGATAAGGCGACAGCGGAAAACAGCTGGGGCTTCGACTTGCTGCCGAAGTGGGACAAAGGGTACGACGTGCTGCAGTACTTCGAGATGATGAACCAGGGCAAAGTGAATGGCTATATCTGCCAGGGCTTTAACCCGGTCGCGTCATTCCCAAATAAAAACAAGGTCGTGGCTTCACTGTCCAAACTGAAATTCCTGGTCACCATCGACCCGCTCAACACCGAAACGTCTACCTTCTGGCAGAACCACGGTGAGTCGAACGATGTGGATCCGTCGAAAATCCAGACCGAAGTATTCCGTCTGCCGTCCACCTGCTTCGCCGAAGAGAACGGTTCTATCGTTAACTCCGGTCGCTGGCTGCAGTGGCACTGGAAAGGCGCGGATGCCCCGGGGATTGCCGTTACCGATGGTGAAATCCTCGCCGGTATCTTCCTGCGCATGCGCAAGATGTATGCCGAGCAGGGTGGCGCGAACCCGGAACAGGTGCTGAGCATGACCTGGAACTACTCCACACCACACGAACCGGCTTCGGAAGAAGTGGCGATGGAGAGCAACGGTAAAGCGTTGGCCGACATTATCGACCCGGCAACAGGTGCAGTCATCGTTAAGAAAGGCCAACAGCTTAGCTCGTTCGCCCAACTGCGTGACGACGGCACCACTTCCAGCGGCTGTTGGATTTTTGCCGGTAGCTGGACGCCGGAAGGCAACCAGATGGCACGTCGCGATAACGCCGACCCATCAGGCCTTGGCAACACGCTGGGCTGGGCATGGGCGTGGCCGCTCAACCGACGCATTCTGTATAACCGCGCTTCCGCTGATCCGCAGGGGAATCCGTGGGATCCAAAACGTCAGATCCTGAAATGGGATGGGGCGAAATGGAGCGGGATGGATATTCCGGACTACAGCGCCGCCGCACCTGGCAGCAACGTTGGGCCGTTCATCATGCAACCGGAAGGGATGGGACGCCTGTTTGCTATCGATAAGATGGCGGAAGGTCCGTTCCCGGAACACTACGAGCCGTTTGAAACGCCGCTGGGGACTAACCCGCTGCACCCGAACGTTATCTCTAACCCTGCCGCGCGCATCTTTAAAGGTGACGCGGAAGCACTGGGTAAAGCAGATAAATTCCCGTACGTCGGTACGACCTATCGTCTGACCGAGCACTTCCACTACTGGACCAAGCATGCGCTGCTCAATGCCATCGCACAGCCGGAACAGTTTGTGGAAATTGGCGAGAAGCTGGCGAATAAACTCGGTATCTCTCATGGCGATACCGTCAAAGTCTCCTCTAACCGCGGCTACATTAAAGCCAAAGCAGTGGTGACTAAACGTATTCGCACGCTGAAGGCCAACGGTCAGGATATCGACACCATCGGTATTCCGATTCACTGGGGCTACGAAGGTGTGGCGAAAAAAGGCTTTATCGCTAACACGTTAACGCCATTCGTCGGTGATGCGAACACGCAGACGCCGGAATTTAAGTCCTTCCTCGTGAACGTGGAAAAGGTGTAACGGAGACGACCTATGGCTTATCAATCGCAAGACATCATTCGTCGTTCCGCCACTAACGGTTTCACCCCCGCGCCTCAGGCGCGGGACCATCAGGAAGAGGTGGCGAAGCTTATCGACGTCACCACCTGTATCGGCTGTAAAGCCTGTCAGGTGGCGTGTTCTGAATGGAACGACATCCGTGATGAAGTGGGCAACAACGTTGGGGTGTACGACAACCCGGCTGATTTGACCGCTAAATCCTGGACGGTAATGCGCTTCTCGGAAGTGGAACAGAACGACAAACTGGAGTGGCTTATCCGCAAGGATGGCTGTATGCACTGTGCCGATCCGGGCTGCCTGAAGGCGTGTCCGGCTGAAGGCGCAATCATTCAGTATGCCAACGGTATCGTCGACTTCCAGTCCGAGCAGTGCATCGGCTGTGGCTACTGTATCGCAGGCTGTCCGTTCGACGTGCCGCGCCTCAACCCGGAAGACAATCGCGTCTACAAATGTACGCTGTGCGTTGACCGTGTCGTGGTCGGGCAAGAACCGGCCTGCGTGAAAACCTGCCCAACCGGCGCGATTCATTTCGGTACTAAAGAGTCGATGAAAACGCTGGCAGGCGAGCGTGTGGCGGAGCTGAAAACGCGTGGTTACGAAAACGCGGGTCTGTACGATCCGGCAGGCGTTGGCGGTACGCACGTCATGTACGTATTGCACCATGCTGACAAGCCGAATCTGTATCATGGCCTGCCGGAGAACCCGGAAATCAGCGCCACCGTGAAATTCTGGAAAGGCATCTGGAAACCTCTCGCAGCCGTCGGCTTTGCAGCGACATTTGCGGCCAGTATCTTCCACTACGTCGGTGTAGGCCCGAACCGCGCGGAAGAGGAAGAAGACAACCTGCATGAAGAAAAAGACGAGGTGCGCAAATGAAACGACGTGACACCATCGTGCGCTACACGGCGCCGGAACGCATCAACCACTGGATCACTGCCTTCTGCTTCATTCTGGCGGCAGTGAGCGGGATGGGCTTTCTCTTCCCGTCTTTTAACTGGCTGATGCACATCATGGGCACTCCGCAACTGGCGCGAATTGTGCACCCGTTTGTCGGCGTGATCATGTTTGCCTCGTTTATCATCATGTTTTTCCGTTACTGGCACCACAATCTAATCAATCGGGATGATATCTTTTGGGCGAAGAATATTCGTAAGATTGTCGTCAACGAGGAAGTAGGTGACACGGGACGTTATAACTTCGGCCAGAAATGCGTATTCTGGGCGGCGATTATCTTCCTGGTCCTGTTGCTGGTGAGCGGAGTGGTCATCTGGCGTCCGTATTTTGCACCTGCTTTCTCAATCCCGGTGATCCGATTCGCGTTAATGCTGCATTCATTTGCCGCAGTAGCGCTAATTGTGGTTATCATGGTGCACATTTACGCCGCCCTTTGGGTGAAAGGCACCATTACCGCGATGGTGGAAGGATGGGTTACCAGCTCATGGGCGAAGAAACATCACCCGCGCTGGTACCGTGAAGTCCGCCAGAAACAGGAAAAGTCATCTGAATGAGTATTCGCATAATCCCGCAAGATGAGCTGGAGAAGAGCGAGAAACGCACGGCGGATATGATTCCGCCGTTATTATTCCCCAGACTCAAAAATTTGTATAACCGCCGTGCTGAGCGCCTGCGCGAGTTGGCCGAGAACAACCCGCTGGGCGACTACCTGCGCTTTGCCGCGCTGATCGCCCACGCGCAGGAAGTGGTGCTGTACGACCATCCGCTGCAGATGGATCTGACCGCGCGTATCAAAGAAGCGAACGATCAGGGCAAACCGCCGCTGGATATCCACGTCCTGCCACGCGACAAGCACTGGCAAAAGCTGCTGCAGTCGTTGATTGCTGAGCTGAAGCCAGAGATGAGCGGTCCCGCGTTAGCGGTGATCGAGAATCTGGAAAAAGCCTCAGAGCAAGAACTGGAGCTGATGGCCAGCGCGCTGTTTGCCTCTGATTTTGCCTCCGTCAGCAGCGACAAAGCACCGTTCATTTGGGCTGCCCTGTCGCTCTACTGGGCGCAGATGGCAAGCCTGATCCCCGGCAAAGCCCGTGCGGAATACGGTGAACAGCGTCAGTACTGCCCGGTGTGTGGTTCAATGCCGGTCTCCAGCATGGTGCAAATCGGTACCACCCAGGGTCTGCGTTATCTGCACTGTAACCTGTGCGAAACCGAGTGGCACGTGGTGCGCGTGAAGTGCAGCAACTGCGAGCAGAGCCGTGATTTGAACTACTGGTCACTGGATAACGAACAGGCGGCAATCAAAGCTGAAAGCTGCGGCGACTGCGGGACATACCTGAAGATTCTCTATCAGGAAAAAGACCCGAAAGTCGAAGCCGTGGCCGACGATCTCGCTTCACTGATGCTGGACGCGCACATGGAGCAAGAGGGCTTTGCCCGCAGCTCCATCAACCCGTTCCTGTTCCCGGGTGAAGGGGAGTAAGTTCTTCGCACTACCGGGCGGCGTAAGTCGCCCGGGTTATAATGTATACGGGGTGACCACACCGGATAGGCCTGCAAAATCCTTAGTATTTCGCGTAACCAGCGTAAGACGATGAATCTGTGCTGTTGCCAAAATAATGGCATCCGGCAATTTCATCCCATATTCCTGTCTGATACTCACGCTTCGTTCAGCAATATCCTGTGAAACGCCGATCACGTTAAAAGCACCTAGCGCAACACGAGTACGGGCTTCCTGATGGTATTTTTTTGCACCCACCATCACCTCCATCCATGTAATGAGGCTGATTGCATTCTGCGGCGGCCATGTTTCTATCGCTAGTTTTGCTTCATTTCTCCCACTAAACAGATCGATGAGGATGTTGGTATCAAAAAGCGCGGATCCTTTGACCATTACCATTCCTCACGGAGTTTACGCTGGTATTCAACACCATCTTCCTCACAGCCTTGCCACAGCCCAAGAGCACGTGAAATTGTGGTTTCAGCCTGATCCTGCCTCTCAAGATACTGTTCAACGGCCTCCCGTAAAAGTTCTGCTCGCGGCAGGTTGCGCTGCACCTTGAGATCATCAAGACGTTTAATCACTTCATCTGATAAATCGAGTAAAATTCTGCCCATATCCATCCCAGCCATCATACTCATATATACCTCCAGTATATCATCAGCGATTAATTTCCACACAACATACACCTGAAAAAAGCGAGAAAATAGCCTCCACGCGAACGATTTTTACTTTTGCGAGCCGCTTTCCAGATTCATTCCCACCCCTATTTTTCCCATTTTCATTCTTAGTAATCCAGGTTATAAACCTGTATATCCATACAGATAAGAGTATTTAAAAATGGCACTGGAAAGCGGGATTGCGCAGTTAGTTGAGGCATTTATCGCGGCGGGACGCCCTTCTTCCCGTGAGCAGAATATTGATGACCGGAGAGCGGCCTATATTACCAGTACGGCGCTGGCCGGAGAAACTGAAACCCGCGTACAGGTTGAAGATATTGAACTCGATGCCATGGCATTTCGCGTTATTTCGCCGCGGGGCAGCACGGGAAATCTCCCCTGCGTTATCTATTATCACGGTGGCTGCTTTGTCAGCGGTGGATTTGCCACACATGATAACCAGCTAAGGCAACTCGCCTGGTACAGCGGCTGTCGGGTCATTGCGGTGCAGTATCGCCTCGCACCAGAGCATACCTTCCCGGCAGCACATAACGATGCTGAAACCGGGGCCAACATTATCTGGAAGTATGCCCAGAAACTGGGGGTAGACCGGGACAATATTACGCTTGCTGGCGACAGCGCAGGTGGACACCTGGCGCTAGTCACCGCACTACGCCTGAAAGCGGCCAGGCAATGGCAACCTGCACAGCTTATGCTGATCTACCCGATGCTGGACGCAACCGCCAGCTTTGCGAGCTATGACCATAATGGACGGGATTACATTATCACTCGCGATACACTGCTTTCGGGCTACGAAATGTATATGCCGAAAACCGATCCATTACATCCCGAAGTCAGCCCACTCTGGCGCAAAGACTTCAACGGTTTACCGCCCACGCACATCATTACTGCCGAATTCGACCCACTTCGAGATGAGGGTGAAGCCCTGTATCAACGGTTCCTGGAGCAAGGCGTGGAGTGCTCTTGCCAACGCTATCTCGGCGTCATCCACGGTTTTTTCCAGTTGGCAGGGGTGAGCCCGGCGGCACGAAATGTGATGCGAGATGTGGCCTGGCGGCTTGGCCAATAAGGATGTTCATGAGTTCTGAAATTAAGGAAGGTACCCGTCAATACAATCATCGACAGCATGCGATTTTTATCAAAATGCGGATTATGGCATTTTCATAATCCGCATTTTACATCAGCAAATGAACCCAACATTACATTTTAGCCAGAGGACCTACTCTTCCTCGTTACCGCCTTCTTCATATGCGCCAAACGGTTTCGCAGGTAGCACAATGTAAGTACCTTCAAACACGACGCCCGGTGTGTCATCGCCAAACACCCCGACCTGCATCTGAACGCGCGCCTTGCGACCTCTTGCCAGGCGGTCGAGGTCACCGCTCAACGACCCTAGATCGGCAATAGCAGTTGGTTTCCCGGTGATCGGCCTGCTGTATCGGATATGCGCGTCGGCCAGGATTATTGTCCCACCCAGATGACGCTCGCGCAGCATCAGCCAGATAAGTCCCCAGCCCGTTAGCGTAGCCAGTGAAAACAGGCTACCGGCAAACAGGGTATGGTGCGGATTCTGATTGCCTGTCTCGGGCATCGTGGTGATAAATTTCTGCCCAGTGTACTGCTGAATGCGTACGCCCATTTTCTCACTCAATGGAATATGTTCGTACCAGGCTTGTTGTAACTGTCCGCACCAGTCACCGCGATGGAGAATATCGTCCAGCGTCGCAATGGGCTTAATCATCAAAAAGTGGCGCACCGGCGTGGTTTGCGGCGTGGTGATTTCCCCCTGGCTCACAAAACCGAGCTTGGCGAAAAATTCGACCGCATCTTCACGGGCACTACAGGTTACGCGTTTGACCCCTTCCTGACGCGCCACAGACTCCAGAGTCATCGCCATCAGCGTGCCCAACCCTTTCTCTTGCACGGAAGGGTCTACGGCCATAAAGCGTATGGAAGCTTCATTATCCGCATTGATATACAGACGCCCTACCGCAACCAGATTCCCCTCTTCGTCCACCACCATCTGGTGATGCGCCATCGCGTCCCAGGCATCCCGTTCGGAGCCTTTTGGCTGGTGCAATGGTTTACGCAGCATCTCCCAGCGAAACTGGTAGTAACGCTCCAATTCTTCTTCTGTTTGCGGTACTCGAAGGTGATACATAGTCGTATTCTCTCTTGTTGTCCGCGGCCATACCGGTAGCTGGTTCATACTTGTAACCAGAACGTCACCGGGCCATCATTAACCAGTGAAACCTGCATATCCGCAGCGAATCGACCGGTTTGCGTATTCATTTCCTGTTGGCGGCAACGCTCAACAAAGTATTCATACAGCGCTTCTGCATGCTCGGGCGCTGCGCCTTTCGAAAACCCCGGGCGCATGCCACGCTCGGTATCTGCCGCCAGCGTAAACTGTGAAACCACCAGCACGCTGCCGCCTGACTGCTGCACGTTGAGGTTCATTTTACCTTCGGCATCGCTAAAGATTCGATAACCGAGTACACGCTCGCACAGGCGATTCGCTTTCTGTTCGTCATCATCCCTTTCGACACCTAACAGGACCAAAAGTCCTGGGCCAATTTCACCCGTCACCTCGCCCTCCACGGTGACGCTGGCACGGGTTACGCGCTGAATTAATGCAATCATGGTTGCTCTGCTTCTTCTTCTTTTGCGGCTTGTTTAAGTTTGCGATATTCCCCGAGAGTGACAGTTATTTCCGCGCCTAGCAAGACGATACACCAGGTCCAGTATACCCAGACAAATAAAATGGGGATCACCGCCAGAACACCGTAAATGAGCTGATAAGACGGGAACATCGTGATATAGAGCGCAAATCCTTTCTTTCCGGCTTCGAACAACACAGCAGCCACAAAGGCACCAATAACCGCATCACGGTTGGGTACACGCGTAGTCGGTACAATGCTGTAAAGCAGCCAGAACGAGAGCCAGGAAAGCACCAGCGGGAAAATACGCAGGACGTTATCAATCACCGTGTTGAGATCGCTGGCCCAGCGCAATGACAACAGATAAGAGCTGATCGCCAGACTGGCCCCCGCCAACAGCGGCCCCAGCGTTAAAATCATCCAGTAGACGGCGAAAGAGTAAACTTTAGGGCGAGTACGCTTACTGCGCCAGATAGTATTCAACGCATTATCAATGGCATACATCAACAATAACGCTGTGACAATCAGCCCGCATGCCCCGACTGCCGTCATTTTGTTCGAGTTGGCGACAAACTGTTCGATATAACGTTGAATGACGTCTCCCGTTGCCGGGATAAAGTTTGCGAAAATAAAATGACGTAACTGGACACTGACGTCGGAAAACATCGGAAATGCGGCGAAAAGCGCAAATACGACGGCAATAAGCGGCACTAATGAGAGCAACGAAACGTAGGCAAGATTCCCTGCCAGCGTCGTCATATTGTCCTCATCAATCCGCTGCCATAATAGCTTCAGCCAGTCTCGTACAGGACGCGTATGATGCCTGGCTTGCTGCTGAACATTTTTTAGCATAACAACGTCGCGAAATAGTCAGGAATGGTCTTTTTATCGACGACCTGGATACTGGTGATCCCTAACCGGTTAGCCCCTTCAATATTATCGGCGTTATCGTCAAAAAAGACCGCATCGTGCGCAGAAAAACCTTCAGACTGCAGGACGTGCTGGTAAATCCGCGCTTCCGGTTTACGCATGCCCAGGTCCTGGGAAAGGTAAATATGGTCAGCAGCCTGACGGATCTCGGGATATTCATCCGGCCAAAACGTGGTGTGCAGGCGGTTAGTATTCGACAAGACGACCACCCGATGTCCCTGCTCACGCAGCTTTTGCATGATGTCGATGACCTCAGGGCGCAAGGCGACAAAAACGGCCTGCCAGCCGTGAGAGAACTGCTCGTAACTTAGCGGCAGCGCCATCTCATGACATAGCGCCTCGGCAAAGGCTTCATCCGTTATTTCGCCTCGCTCGTGCTGGTGAAAAGCCTCCCCCATGGTGAAACTTTGCTTTAGCGAAGCCAGCGGTACACGACTTAGATCGCTCCATGTGCCCAACACGCGGTTGAAGTCGATATCGACAATCACATTACCCAAATCAAAGATATAGAGCATGCCCTTCTCCTTATTCGCCGTGGATGAATAACTGTAGCGGGAAAGGAGAAGTTTGACTATGCGAGAGTGATGGCTGCGAAGTTATCGGGCCATCATTGGGAAGAATTACACGGCCAGAGCATCATCCTGTGAAGGACTCACCTGCACAATTTCAACCTGCTGTGACTGGAGTAAATTGTGCAATGCCGGACCTGGGTATTCATCAGTAAACAGCGCAGTCACCTGAGACACGTTACCAATTTCTACCGCGGCAGAAGCCGTATATTTCGTATGATCCGCTGCCAGCAGAATGTGTCTTGAATGGGACATCATCGTTTTCACTACGCTGGCTTCATTGACATCAAACTCCAGCAGCGCGCCATCATTTTCGATCGCGCCAACGCTGGTAACCAGGTAGTCGGCCCGAAAATCAGCCACAAATGCTGAAGCAGAAGGGCCAATGATGCCGCTGTTGTGCGGGCGTAACGTTCCACCTGGTACCATAACTTCAAAACGTGGGTTGTTATACAGAATGTGCGCCACGCGTAGGCTGTTGGTAATAATGCGCAAATGATTATGGTTTAACAGCGCGCGGGCCACCTGCTCAACGGTGGTGCCAATGGTAATAAACACCGTTGATCCATCGGGAATGTAGTCAGCCACCGCTTCCGCGATGGCCTTCTTCTCTTCCGTCCAGGAAACTTCACGCTGCTCAAACGCCGTATTCACCACGCTGGAGGCTCTGCCCGCGCCACCATGATGACGCGTAATTAATCCCTGCTCGCTGAGTTTACGAATATCACGACGCACAGTTTGCGTGGACACGTCCAGCAGGCTCGCCAGCTCGTCGATATTCATATAACCGCGCTCGCTAATCAGCATAAGCAGTTGATCGTGTCGCGGATTACCGGTCAGTTCGGTAAGACTCATGAAATTTCCTCGAAAAACCATTGCCCTGGCATTTTATACAAAAAGTGACAGAAAAGATCGGGTTTGATCACAGTCAGGGATTCCGGACCTTCCTCCAAGGCGAGTGCATTTTAACGCAGCAACCCCACTGGCAAACCTGACGGCCTCTTCTGGAGCATCGCCGTCAGCCAGGCTGAATGCGAGCGCACCGTGGAAAACATCCCCAGCTCCCGTAGTATCCACAACATCGACTTTAAATCCAGATTGATGCTGCAACGTATTATTTTTTATCCAGTCACAGCCTTCGCTCCCTCGTGTCACATAGACATGACCATTTGTGAGCGTTTTTGCTTGTTTAAGTCCAGCTTCAGAATCATTTATCCCGGTTAAACGCGCCAGACCCGGTTCAGAGAACGCCGCATGATCGCTCAACGCCACCAGCTCGCTGATATCTTGTGGCGTGACGTCACCATCCAGTACCGTCATCACTCCCGCCCGACGCGCCAGCGTGAACGCCTGCCTGGCGCCTTCGTGCCAGCGAACATCCGCCAACACCACATCCCACTGGGAAAAATCGATCTCATTCAGCCAGGCAGCATCCGGCAGTAAATCCGGGCTGGGATAGTTAACGATAATCCGTTCTCCTTGCGCATCAACCATAATTGCCGATTGCGAAGACTTTGCCCCCGCATAGCGCCGGGTGTAGCGGGTGTTTACCCCCAGGGATTCCAGCTCCGCCAGCAGGCTATTTCCGGTGTCGTCATCGCCCACACGGCCAATAAAGTCCACCTGCGCGCCCAGCTTCGCTGCAGCCACTGCGGCCGTTGCAGCAGGCCCGCCGCCCACTTCCGTATAACGCTTCGCCACATACTTACCTCCTTCGGTTGGTAAACCTTCCACGTAATAGATGCGATCCATCACGGCAATACCTACACAAGCAATACGAATCATGGTCATTCCTTAGGCGTTTCAAGATGGGATCATTTTAATTTCACAAAATGTTTAAAAAGTGACGGCTGTCAATTTTTTGACCATAAATTACAAATACGATCAAAAACAGACAAAAACAAACGACCTTAAATGACAAAAAATGACATCCACGTCTCAGGAGAACGTTATGGCAGTTATAGCATTTATCGGATTAGGTCAGATGGGTTCACCCATGGCGAGCAACTTGCTGAAGCAGGGTCATCAACTCAGCGTCTTTGACGTTAACCCGGATGCCGTTCAGCGCCTGGTGGAAAAAGGAGCCCAACCTGCCAGCAGCCCGGCTCAGGCAGTAAAAGGGGCAGAATTTGTCATCACAATGCTGCCAAACGGCGATCTGGTGCGCAGCGTACTGTTCGGCGAGCAGGGTATCTGTGAAAGCCTTTCCCCACAGGCATTAGTGATTGATATGTCGACTATTCACCCACTGCAAACCGACAAACTGATCGCCGATATGCGTGACAAAGGCTTCGACATGATGGATTGCCCGGTTGGACGTACCTCCGATCACGCTATAGCGGGAACGCTGTTGCTGTTGGCAGGTGGAACGGCACAGCAGGTAGAACGCGCCACACCGGTTCTGATGGCGATGGGTAATGAATTGATCAACGCAGGCGGTCCCGGCATGGGCATTCGCGTCAAGCTCATCAACAACTACATGAGCATCGCGTTAAACGCCTTGTCTGCTGAAGCCGCCGTGTTGTGCGAAGCGCTCGGCCTCTCCTTCGATGTGGCCTTGCAAGTCATGAGCGGCACTCCCGCCGGGAAAGGCCACTTCACTACCTCCTGGCCGAACAAAGTGCTGAAAGGCGATCTTTCCCCGGCCTTCATGATCGATTTAGCTCACAAGGATCTTGGCATCGCGCTGGACGTTGCCAACCAACTACATGTGCCGATGCCGCTCGGTGCCGCCTCCCGCGAAGTCTATAACCAGGCACGCGCCGCTGGCCGTGGCCGGGAAGACTGGACGGCCATTCTTGAACAGGTTCGCGCATCCGCCGGGCTAAATAAACACACAGATAAGTAAGGACTGAACAATGACGAAGTACACCCTGAAAGATATCACCCGAGCTTCCGGCGGTTTTGCCATGCTGGCGGTCGATCAGCGCGAAGCCATGCGCTTAATGTTTGCCGCTGCGGGTGCAAAATCCCCGGTCAATGACAGCGTGCTGACCGATTTCAAAGTCAATGCGGCAAAGATCCTGTCCCCCTATGCCTCCGCCATTCTGGTCGATCAGCAGTTCTGCTACCGCCAGGTTGTAGAGCAAAACGCGGTAGCCAAAAGCTGCGCCATGATTGTGGCCGCTGATGAGTTTATTCCGGGTAACGGAATTCCGGTCGATAGCGTAGTGATTGATAAAAAAATCAACCCGCAGGCTGTGAAGCAAGATGGCGCCAAGGCTCTCAAATTGCTGGTGCTGTGGCGTAGCGATGAAGATGCCCAACAGCGTCTGGACATGGTGAAAGAATTCAATGAGTTATGCCATTCCAATGGGCTGCTGAGCATCATCGAGCCGGTTGTTCGCCCACCGCGTCGTGGCGATAAGTTCTGCCGTGAACAGGCCATCATCGATGCCGCGAAAGAGCTGGGCGACAGCGGTGCCGATCTCTACAAGGTCGAAATGCCGCTGTACGGCAAAGGAACCCAACAGGAATTGCTTAGCGCCTCTCAGCGCCTGAATGAAAACATCAACATGCCGTGGGTCATTCTCTCCTCTGGTGTGGATGAAAAACTGTTCCCACGCGCGGTCAGCGTAGCAATGACCGCAGGCGCATCCGGCTTCCTGGCCGGGCGTGCGGTCTGGTCATCCGTCGTGGGTCTGCCGGATACCGAACTGATGCTGCGTGATGTTTCCGCACCGAAGTTGCAGCGTCTGGGCGATATCGTCGACGAAATGATGGCCCGCCGCTAATAGAGGATCAAAGCATGAAATGGTTTAACACCTTAAGCCACAACCGCTGGCTGGAACAAGAAACCGATCGCATCTTTAACTTTGGTAAGAACGCGGCGGTGCCCACCGGGTTTGGTTGGTTAGGAAACAGTGGTCAGGTCAGAGCGGATATGGGAACACATCTGTGGATCACCGCCCGCATGCTGCACGTCTATTCCGTTGCCGCCTCCATGGGTCGCCCAGGTGCATATCAACTCGTCGACCACGGCATTAAGGCGCTGAACGGCGCGCTACGCGACACACGCTACGGCGGTTGGTACGCCTGCGTCAATGACGAAGGCGTGATGGATGCCTCCAAGCAGGGTTATCAGCATTTCTTCGTTTTACTTGGCGCGGCAAGCGCGGTCACTACCGGTCATCCACAGGCCAGAAAATTGCTGGATGACGCCATCGAGGTGATTGAGAAGTACTTCTGGAGCGAAGACGAACAAATGTGCCTGGAGTCCTGGGACGAAGCCTTCAGCCAGACAGAAGATTATCGCGGCGGCAACGCTAACATGCACGCGGTCGAGGCTTTCCTGATCGTGTATGACGTTACTCATGACCGTAAATGGCTCGATCGCGCACTGCGTATCGCTTCGGTGATTATTCACGACGTGGCCCGTAGCGGGGAGTACCGCGTCAATGAACACTTCGATTCACAGTGGAACCCAATCCGCGATTACAACAAGGACAACCCAGCTCACCGTTTCCGCGCCTACGGTGGCACGCCGGGTCACTGGATCGAGTGGGGCCGCCTGATGCTGCATCTGCATGCTGCGCTGGAAGCTCGCTTTGAAACGCCTCCTGCCTGGCTGCTGGAAGATGCAAAAGGACTTTTCCACGCCACTATCCGCGACGCCTGGGCACCGGACGGCGCAGACGGTTTTGTCTATTCGGTGGATTGGGACGGCAAACCGATCGTTCGCGAAAGAGTGCGCTGGCCGATAGTCGAAGCGATGGGTACCGCCTACGCCCTGTACACCCTCACAGGCGACAGCCAGTACGAAGCCTGGTACCAGAAATGGTGGGATTACTGCATCACCTACCTGATGGATTACGAGACCGGTTCATGGTGGCAAGAGCTGGACACCGATAACAAGGTGACCACCAAAGTCTGGGACGGCAAGCAGGATATTTATCACCTGCTGCACTGCCTGGTGATCCCACGTCTGCCGCTGGCTCCGGGCCTTGCTCCGGCTGTTGCCGCCGGTCTGCTGGATATCAACGCTAAATAAGTAACAAGGTGGGCTGCCATGCATAGCGGTGGAAAAACCATTCATCTTCAGGCCGGACACTACCAGGCGAAAATCGTCACGGTTGGCGCTGGGCTAGCAGAATTGACGCACCGTGGGCGTCATATCGTTATTCCCCACAAACCGGAAGAAATGCCGCTGGCACACTTGGGGAAAGTGTTAATCCCCTGGCCAAACCGCGTTGTAGACGGCAGCTATCACTATAACGGCAAGGATTACCAGCTTGCCGTTAACGACTCAGTGTCACATACCGCCATTCATGGGTTACTGGCCTGGCGGGACTGGCAGATTAACCAGCAGTCGGCATCGGAAGTGTCGCTGACGATTTTTCTGCCGCCTTCTTATGGTTATCCCTTCGCGCTGGTTTCAGAGGTGATTTACCGACTGGAGGCAACCCGTGGACTGCACGTTTTTATCCGCACACAGAATGTGGGTGACGAAATCGCGCCGTATGGCGCGGGAGCACATCCCTATTTGACCTGCAATCTGCAACCCATTGATGACTGTGAATTAACACTCCCGATGAGTGAAGAAACATGTGATGAACGATATTTCACCACGCCGCAACGCATTGCACAGACCGCTATCGATCATACGTTCAGGACTCTGCCACCTGACGCTGAGTGGGAAGTCAGGATGACCAGCCCATCGCAAAACATGTCCACTTTTTTACGCAGCCACCAGCCCTGGTTGCAAGTGTATACCGGCGAAAAATTAGCACGGCGCGGCCTGGCGGTTGAACCGATGACCTGCCCGCCCGACGCCTATAACTCCGGAATAAGCCTGATTCATCTCGCGCCCGGAGAACAACATCAGATGCATTTTTTAATCGGCAGTGAATAACAGATTTCCGACAAATTACCGAATTACCCTATTTTTACGGAGACGACAATGAATTCGCTACAACAACGGTCAACCGCCATAGAACTCACATCATTACCTGGTGGATTTGCTTTAACGTACCACCAGCGCCTGATTTTACGCCACAGCACAGAAACGCCCTGCCTGTGGGTCGGCGCTGGCGTTGCCGACATTGACATGTTTCGCGGCAACTTCAGCATTAAAGACAGGCTCAATGAGAAGATTGCTCTAACTGGCGCCACGGTAAGCGAGTCCCCAGACGGCTGGCGGGTGCATTTCAGCCGCGGTGATACCATCAACGCCACGCTGCATATTTCCACCGATGAACAGGGTCGCCTGAAGCTGGATCTGCACAACGGCGATCTCAACCATAACCGCATCTGGCTGCGTCTGGCCGCCAGGGCGGACGATCATATTTACGGCTGTGGCGAACAGTTCTCTTATTTCGACTTACGCGGTAAGCCGTTCCCGCTGTGGACCAGCGAACAAGGCGTGGGCCGAAACAAAAACAGCTATGTCACTTGGCAAGCCGACTGTAAAGAGAACGCCGGTGGCGACTACTATTGGACCTTCTTCCCACAGCCGACCTTCGTCAGCACGCAGAAGTACTACTGCCACGTTGATAACAGTTGCTATATGAATTTCGACTTCAGCGCGCCGGAGTATCACGAACTGGCGCTGTGGGAGGACAAAACCACCCTGCGCTTTGAGTGCGCTGATACCTACATCTCTCTGCTGGAAAAACTGACTGCGCTGTTAGGACGCCAGCCGGAGCTGCCGGACTGGATCTACGATGGCGTCACGCTCGGTATTCAGGGCGGTACTGAGGTTTGCCAGAGCAAACTGGACACCATGCGTAACGCAGGCGTGAAAGTAAACGGCATCTGGGCGCAGGACTGGTCCGGGATCCGCATGACCTCCTTTGGCAAGCGCGTGATGTGGAACTGGAAGTGGAACAGCGACAATTATCCGCAGTTGGATAGCCGTATTAAGCAATGGAAAGAAGAAGGCGTGCAGTTCCTCTCCTACATCAACCCGTATGTTGCCAGCGATAAAGATCTCTGTGCCGAAGCGGCCAAACACGGTTATCTGGCGAAAGATGCATCCGGCGGCGATTACCTCGTAGAGTTTGGCGAGTTTTACGGCGGCGTGGTCGATCTGACCAACCCGGAAGCCTACGACTGGTTCAAAGAGGTCATCAAGAAAAACATGATCGAACTGGGCTGCGGCGGCTGGATGGCAGATTTTGGCGAATACCTGCCGACAGATACGTATCTGCACAACGGCGTCAGCGCCGAGATCATGCACAACGCCTGGCCCGCACTGTGGGCGAAATGTAACTACGAAGCGCTACAGGAGACCGGCAAACTCGGCGAGATCCTGTTCTTTATGCGTGCGGGTTACACCGGCAGCCAGAAATACTCCACCATGATGTGGGCGGGCGATCAGAACGTGGACTGGAGCCTTGACGACGGTCTGGCTTCCGTCGTTCCTGCAGCGCTGTCGCTGGCGATGACCGGTCACGGTCTGCACCACAGCGATATCGGCGGCTACACCACCCTGTTTGACATGAAACGCAGCAAAGAACTGCTGCTGCGCTGGTGTGACTTCAGCGCCTTCACGCCGATGATGCGTACCCACGAGGGTAACCGCCCAGGCGATAACTGGCAGTTTGATGGTGATGCTGAAACCATCGCCCACTTTGCACGAATGACCGCCGTGTTTACCACCCTGAAACCGTATCTCAAACAGGCCGTCGCGCAAAACAGCGCTACCGGTCTGCCGGTGATGCGCCCGCTGTTCCTGCATTACGAAGACGATGCGCGTACCTATACCCTGAAATATCAGTATCTGCTGGGACAAGATCTTTTGGTCGCGCCGGTTCACGAGCAAGGCAAGTCCGACTGGACCCTGTATCTGCCGGAAGATAGCTGGATAAATGTCTGGACCGGGGAAACCTATCAGGGCGGTGAAATTACCGTGGATGCGCCGATTGGCAAGCCTCCGGTGTTTTATCGCGCGAAGAGTGAATGGGCGTCACTGTTTGCCACTTTACGCAACATCTAATACGGCTCGCCCGTGGGGAGACTCACGGGCACATGGAGAATAATAATGAGTCAGACTTCTTCTAATCCGGCAACCCTACGCTTGCCGTTCAAAGAAAAACTCGCCTATGGGATGGGTGATTTAGGTTCCAATATCCTGCTGGACATAGGTACGCTCTATTTACTCAAGTTTTATACCGATGTTCTTGGTTTACCTGGAACTTATGGCGGTATCATTTTCCTTATCGCCAAGTTTTTTACCGCGTTTACTGATATGGGGACTGGGATTATGCTCGACTCGCGCCGCAAAATCGGCCCGAAAGGCAAATTCCGCCCGTTCGTTCTGTATGCCGCATTTCCAGTGACGCTGCTGGCGATTGCGAACTTTGTCGGTACACCATTTGAAGTCACCGGTAAAACGGTGATGGCAACGGTACTGTTTATGCTGTACGGACTGTTCTTCAGTATGATGAACTGCTCTTACGGTGCGATGGTCCCCGCGATCACCAAAAACCCGGACGAACGCGCCTCGCTGGCTGCCTGGCGACAGGGCGGAGCCACTCTTGGCCTGCTGCTGTGCACCGTCGGTTTTGTGCCAGTAATGAACCTGATCGAAGGCAACTCACAGTTGGGCTATATCTTCGCTGCCACCTTATTCTCTCTGTTCGGCTTGCTGTTTATGTGGCTGTGCTATGCCGGGGTTAAAGAACGCTACGTGGAGGTGAAACCCGTTGATGCCGCGCAAAAACCGGGATTGCTGCAATCCTTCCGCGCCATCGCAGGTAATCGCCCGCTGTTTATTCTGTGCGTTGCCAACCTTTGCACACTTGGCGCGTTTAACGTCAAGCTGGCGATTCAGGTCTATTACACCCAGTACGTACTGAACGACCCGATCCTCCTTTCCTGGATGGGCTTTTTCAGCATGGGCTGTATCTTCATCGGCGTCTTCTTGATGCCGGGAATGGTCAGACGTTTCGGCAAGAAAAAGGTCTACATCGGCGGTTTGTTGATTTGGGTCGCGGGCGATCTGCTGAACTACTTCTTTGGCGGCGGTTCCGTCAGCTTTGTCGCTTTCTCGTGCCTGGCGTTCTTCGGCTCAGCATTCGTCAACAGCCTGAACTGGGCGCTGGTCTCCGACACGGTGGAATATGGCGAATGGCGTACCGGCGTACGTTCGGAAGGAACGGTATACACCGGCTTCACCTTCTTTCGTAAAGTGTCACAAGCGCTGGCAGGATTCTTCCCCGGCTGGATGCTGACGCAAATCGGCTACGTCCCCAACGTGGTGCAATCTGCCAGTACGGTCGAAGGGTTGCGTCAGCTGATCTTTATTTATCCCTGCGCGTTGGCGGTGATCACCATTGTAGCTATGGGCTGTTTCTACAACCTTAACGAGAAAATGTATGTCCGCATCGTTGAAGAGATAGAAGCGCGTAAACAAACCGTTTGATAATAATAATGAATAGCGCTCTACGGGGCGCTATTGAGGAGCGATTATGTCTTTTCATGATCCGCTAACGCTAAAACTGAGCCTGCGTGAAAAATTCGCCTACGGAGTGGGTGACTTCGGCTCAAATTTGATGCTGTGTATCGGCACGCTGTATCTGCTTAAATTTTATACCGATGAACTAGGGATGCCGGCCTGGTACGGTGGGATTATCTTTTTAGTAGCGAAGTTCTTCACCGCCTTCACCGATATTCTGACCGGCGTGTTGCTGGACTCAAGGCGTAATATTGGCGCAAAGGGGAAATTCAGACCCTTTATTTTGTATGCGTCATTTCCTGTCGCCGTCGTCGCCAGCGCGCAATTTTTAGCGACAGGCTTTACGCTAACGGTGAAAACGGGGCTGGCAACGGTGTTGTTCATGCTGTTCGGCCTGTTCTATAGCCTGATGAACTGTTCCTACGGCGCGATGGTGCCTGCAATTACTAAAAATCCACATGAACGCGCTCAGCTCGCCGCCTGGCGTCAGGGCGGCGCTACCGTAGGCCTGTTACTGTGTACCGTTGGCTTTATGCCGATTCAGGCGCTATTTGTCAGTTCGCCTTCGCTGGGGTATCTGATTGCCGCACTGCTCTTCTCTGTCTGCGGATTGTTCAGTATGTGGTGGTGCTTTAGCGGTGTGAAGGAACGCTATATCGAAATCGTGCCGGATCACCATAAACCCAGTATTCTCAAATCGTTCTGCGCCATTTTCCGTAACCCTCCACTACTGGTGCTATGTGTTGCCAACTTGTGCACGCTGGCGGCATTCAACATTAAGCTGGCGATTCAGGTGTATTACACCCAGTACGTGCTGAACGATATACATCTGCTGTCGTGGATGGGTTTCTTCAGCATGGGATGCATTCTGGTTGGGGTACTGCTGGTTCCCACAGCTGTAAAACGCTTCGGTAAAAAACAGGTTTACCTCGGCGGTCTGGCGCTATGGGCAATCGGCGATGTGCTGAACTTTTTCTGGGGCAGCACGTCATTTTTATTCGTGATGTTTTCTTGCATGGCCTTCTTCGGAACCGCTTTTGTTAACAGCCTGAACTGGGCGCTGGTTCCGGATACGGTCGATTATGGCGAATGGAAGACGGGGATCCGTGCGGAAGGTTCGGTATATACGGGTTATACCTTTTCTCGCAAAATTTCCGCGGCGCTCGCAGGCTTCCTGCCTGGGATTATGCTGACACAAATCGGTTATATCCCCAACATAGCCCAGAGCGATGCTACCCTGCTCGGTTTGCGTCAACTCATTTTTCTCTGGCCTTGCGGACTTGCAATTATTGCAGCACTCACAATGGGCTTCTTTTATAAACTCAACGAAACACGTTTTGCTTTTATTATTGAGGAAATCAGCCAACGGAAGAAAAACAACATCCAACCGGACCCTATTACCAATAAAAAGAATACCTCTGCTGTAAACGTATAAAAATAATAGCCGCCTATTCCATCCCAATGGATGGCGGCCTCCCTACGCTTAAAAAATGGATTTATCATGAAAAAATTAACGACAATAATTTTCTTATCCTCTGTGGTATCAACTTCTGCTTTCGCTGGAGCCTATGTAGAAAACCGCGAAGCATATAACCTGGCGTCCGATCAAATAGAGGTCATGATGCGCGTCGGCTATAACTCTGATATGGGTGCGGGCATCATGCTCACCAACACCTACACGATGCAACGCAAGGATGAGCTAAAACACGGCTATAACGAAATAGAGGGCTGGTACCCGTTATTTAAACCGACAGATAAATTAACAATCCAACCTGGCGGGCTAATAAACGATAAGAGTATTGGTTCTGGCGGTGCTGTTTATCTGGATGTTAACTATAAATTTACACCATGGTTTAATCTTACCGTGCGTAATCGATATAATCATAATAACTACAGTTCAACCGACCTGAACGGTGACCTGGATAATAATGATACCTATGAAATAGGTAACTACTGGAACTTTGCCATTACTGATAAATTTTCCTATACCTTTGAACCGCACTATTTTATGCGAGTCAATGACTTCAATAGCAGCAACGGAAAAGATCATCACTGGGAAATTACCAATACCTTTAAATATCGGATCAATGAACACTGGTTGCCCTACCTGGAATTACGCTGGTTAGATCGCAATGTTGAACCCTATCATCGCGAACAAAACCAGATTCGTGTTGGGGCAAAGTATTTCTTCTGATACTGCTGATGATAAAAAAAGCCGCTGATAATCAGCGGCTTTTTTATGCTTACCTGAGAAAGAGCGTTAATTACTCTTCTTTCGCGCCACGCATTGCACGGCGACGATCGTTTTCAGTCAGGTGACGCTTACGGATACGGATAGAGGTTGGGGTAACTTCTACCAGTTCGTCGTCATCGATGAATTCCAGAGCCTGCTCCAGAGTCATCTTAACCGGCGGAACCAGAACCGTTGCTTCGTCAGTACCGGACGCACGCATGTTGGTCAATTTCTTACCGGTCAGGCAGTTTACAGTCAGGTCGTTAGAGCGGCTGTGAATACCGATGATCTGGCCTTCGTAAACTTCAGCACCGTGACCCAGGAACAGCTTACCGCGGTCCTGCAGGCTGAACAGTGCGAACGCAACTGCTTTACCCTGGCCGTTGGAGATCAGTACGCCGTTCTGACGCTGACCCACATCACCCGCACGAACGTCGTCGTAGTGGCTGAAGGTGGAGTACAGCAGACCGGTACCGGAAGTCATGGTCATGAATTCTGAACGGAATCCGATCAGACCACGGCTTGGGATCACGTAGTCAAGACGTACGCGGCCTTTGCCATCTGGATTCATGTTTTTCAGGTCGCCTTTACGCTCACCCAGAGCCTGCATGACAGAACCCTGATGCTGCTCTTCGACGTCCAGCGTTACGTTTTCGAACGGCTCTTGTTTACGGCCATCGATTTCGCGGAAGATAACTTTCGGACGGGAAACCGCCATTTCGAAACCTTCACGACGCATGTTTTCAATCAGAACAGACAGGTGCAGCTCACCACGACCGGATACGCGGAACGCATCCGCATCTTCGGTTTCTTCAACGCGCAGCGCAACGTTGTGCACCAGCTCTTTGTTCAGGCGGTCAAGGATCTGACGAGAGGTAACATATTTACCTTCTTTACCACAGAACGGAGAGGTGTTTACGCAGAAGAACATGGTTACGGTCGGTTCATCAACGGACAGAGCCGGCAGCGCTTCGACGTTCTGCGGATCGCAGATGGTGTCGGAGATGTTCAGTTCGCCCAGACCGGTGATCGCGATGATATCGCCGGCTTCGGCAATATCGCTCTCGATACGTTCCAGACCCAGATGAGTCAGAACTTTACCGACTTTACCGTTACGGGTTTTGCCTTCGCTATCAATGATAGTGATCTGCTGGTTCGGTTTAACTTTACCGCGTTTAATGCGGCCGATACCGATTACGCCAACGTAGTTGTTGTAGTCCAGCTGAGAGATTTGCATCTGCAGCGGGCCATCAAGATCTACGTTCGGAGCCGGTACACGATCAACGATAGTCTGATACAGCGGAGTCATGTCTTCAGCCATATCTTCGTGATCCAGACCTGCGATACCGTTCAGCGCGGAAGCGTAAACGATCGGGAAGTCCAGCTGTTCGTCGGTAGCGTCGAGGTTAACGAACAGGTCGAATACCTGATCAACAACCCAGTCAGGACGCGCGCCAGGACGGTCAACTTTGTTGATAACAACAATTGGCTTCAGGCCATGGGCAAAGGCTTTTTTGGTCACGAAGCGCGTCTGCGGCATCGGACCATCCATTGCATCCACCACCAGCAGCACGGAGTCGACCATGGACATTACACGTTCAACTTCACCACCGAAGTCGGCGTGCCCCGGGGTATCAACGATGTTGATACGGTAGTCATTCCATTTGATAGCGGTGTTTTTAGCGAGGATGGTAATCCCACGCTCTTTCTCCAAATCGTTGGAGTCCATCACGCGCTCTTGGGTTTCAGCACGTGCATCGAACGTACCGGATTGTTGGAGCAGCTTGTCTACCAGGGTCGTTTTACCATGGTCTACGTGCGCGATGATGGCGATGTTACGCAAATTTTCGATCACAACTTTGCCTCAGGCATTTTAGAAATAGCGCGTTATTGTACACGGATTAATCGCAGTACAAAACAGGATCACAAACATCCTCCGCAAACAAGTATTGCAGAGTTTCTTTGTGATCACATTCACGGAGCGTTAAAAGGGGTAATCTGACATGCTCTGCACCAATATGGTGCTTAATGTTCACATTAAAGCACTATAATGGTGCAATACAACCTTCATGGTGCAGCCCCTTTGCACGATAGTGCGCATGATAACGCCTTTTAGGGGCAATTTAAAAGTTGGCACAGATTTCGCTTTATATTTTTTACGGCGACACGGCCAATTTTTTGCAGAATTGAAGACTTCGTTACCACGACGACCATGACCAATCCGGGAGAGTAAGTATGTCCGCTGAACACGTTTTGACGATGCTGAACGAACACGAAGTGAAGTTTGTTGATTTACGCTTCACTGATACCAAAGGTAAAGAACAGCACGTCACTATTCCTGCTCATCAGGTAAATGCCGAATTCTTTGAAGAAGGCAAAATGTTTGACGGCTCCTCAATCGGTGGCTGGAAAGGCATTAACGAATCAGACATGGTTCTGATGCCAGATGCGTCGACTGCACTCATCGACCCGTTCTATGAAGAGTCTACCCTGATCATCCGTTGCGATATCCTGGAACCGGGTACGCTGCAGGGCTATGACCGCGACCCGCGCTCCATCGCAAAACGCGCTGAAGAGTATCTGCGTTCTACCGGCATCGCAGACACCGTTCTGTTCGGGCCAGAGCCAGAATTCTTCCTGTTTGACGACATCCGTTTCGGCGCGTCTATTTCCGGTTCCCATGTGGCAATCGATGACATCGAAGGCGCATGGAACTCCTCCACCAAATACGAAGGTGGTAACAAAGGTCACCGTCCTGGTGTGAAAGGCGGTTACTTCCCGGTTCCTCCGGTAGATTCTTCTCAGGACATCCGTTCTACCATGTGTCTGATCATGGAAGAGATGGGCCTGGTTGTTGAAGCGCATCACCACGAAGTGGCGACCGCTGGCCAGAACGAAATCGCGACCCGCTTTAACACTATGACCAAAAAAGCGGACGAAATTCAGATCTACAAATACGTTGTGCACAACGTTGCGCACCGTTTCGGTAAAACCGCGACCTTTATGCCAAAACCGATGTTCGGTGATAACGGTTCCGGTATGCACTGCCACATGTCCCTGTCCAAGAACGGCGTAAACCTGTTCTCTGGTGACAAATATGCGGGTCTGTCTGAGCAGGCGCTGTTCTACATCGGCGGTGTAATCAAGCACGCTAAAGCGATCAACGCCCTGGCTAACCCGACCACCAACTCCTATAAGCGTCTGGTCCCAGGCTACGAAGCGCCGGTAATGCTGGCTTACTCTGCCCGTAACCGTTCTGCTTCTATCCGTATTCCGGTTGTTGCTTCTCCGAAAGCGCGTCGTATTGAAGTGCGTTTCCCGGACCCGGCTGCTAACCCGTACCTGTGCTTCGCAGCACTGCTGATGGCTGGTCTTGACGGTATCAAGAACAAGATCCACCCGGGCGAAGCCATGGACAAAAACCTGTACGACCTGCCGCCGGAAGAAGCGAAAGAGATCCCACAGGTTGCTGGTTCTCTGGAAGAAGCACTGAAAGAACTGGATCTGGACCGTGAGTTCCTGACTGCAGGCGGCGTGTTCACCAATGAAGCGATCGATGCGTATATTACGCTGCGTCGCGAAGAAGATGACCGTGTGCGTATGACTCCGCACCCGGTAGAGTTTGAGCTGTACTACAGCGTTTAATCGTTTGAGTTGCCGTGGAAATTTTAGCCTGCTCAGGCAGGCTTGAGATCGATGGCGAATGATAAGACGCCTGATGGCGCAAGCTTATCAGGCCTACCGGTAACATCACCTTGTAGGCCGGATAAAGCAAAGCCGCCATCCGGCATCTGCGTTTGCCAGTCATCTGTAGCCCATCCCAGGATGGGCTTTTTTCTCCACTAACAACCTGCTTTCTCGCGCTTTTTTGATGTAAAAAGCTATAATGCACTAAATTGGTGCAACACTTTTCAGGAGACTGCTGAATGGCAACCGGCACGCTGCCCGATGCTGGGCAGATCCTCAATTCTTTAATCAACAGCATCTTACTCGTCGACGATGAGCTGGCGGTACATTACGCCAACCCGGCGGCACAGCAGCTGCTCGCCCAAAGCTCCCGCAAACTGTTTGGTACACCGCTTCCCGATCTGTTGAGTTATTTCTCCTTAAACATCGGACTGATGCGAGAGAGCCTGGAAGCAGGCCAGGGCTTTACGGATAACGAAGTGACGCTGGTGATAGACAGCCACTCACATATCCTGTCAGTGACCGCTCAGAGGCTGCCTGATGGCCTTATCCTGCTGGAGATGGCGCCAATGGATAACCAGCGCCGTCTGAGTCAGGAGCAGCTCCAGCACGCCCAGCAGATTGCCGCCCGCGATCTGGTGCGCGGTCTGGCGCACGAAATCAAGAACCCTTTAGGTGGATTACGCGGCGCAGCGCAGCTACTCAGCAAAGCGCTTCCGGACCCGGCGCTGACCGAATATACCAAAGTCATTATTGAGCAGGCCGACCGCCTGCGTAATCTGGTCGACCGTCTGCTGGGACCACAACAACCTGGCATGCATGTCACTGAAAGTATTCACAAGGTGGCGGAGCGCGTGGTGGCGCTGGTCTCAATGGAGCTCCCGGAAAACGTCACGCTGATTCGTGATTACGACCCGAGTCTGCCCGAACTACTGCACGATCCGGACCAGATCGAGCAGGTTCTGTTAAACATCGTGCGCAATGCTTTGCAGGCGCTGGGAGCGGAAGGCGGTGAGATCATTCTGCGTACCCGCACCGCGTTTCAGCTCACGCTGCACGGCGTACGTTATCGCCTGGCGGCACGGATTGATGTTGAGGACAACGGTCCGGGTATTCCCTCGCATTTGCAGGACACGCTGTTCTACCCAATGGTCAGCGGTCGCGAAGGCGGTACTGGGCTTGGATTATCCATCGCCCGCAATTTAATTGATCAACATTCCGGCAAAATTGAATTTACCAGTTGGCCGGGTCATACCGAGTTCTCGGTTTACCTGCCTATCAGGAAATAAGGTGACGTTTATGCAACGAGGAATAGTCTGGGTCGTTGATGACGATAGTTCCATCCGTTGGGTGCTTGAACGTGCGCTCGCAGGGGCAGGGCTAAGCTGTACCACATTTGAAAGTGGTAAAGAGGTGCTGGACGCGCTGGCCAGCAAAACGCCTGACGTACTGTTGTCGGATATTCGCATGCCGGGCATGGACGGTCTGACGCTGTTAAAACAGATTAAACAGCGGCATCCGATGCTTCCGGTCATCATAATGACCGCGCACTCCGATCTGGATGCTGCCGTCAGCGCCTATCAGCAAGGGGCGTTTGATTATCTGCCCAAACCTTTTGATATTGATGAAGCCGTGGCGCTGGTCGAACGTGCCATCAGCCATTATCAGGAACAGCAGCAGCCGCGCAATGTTCAGATCAACGGCCCAACAACCGACATCATCGGCGAAGCGCCGGCAATGCAGGACGTCTTTCGCATTATTGGCCGCCTGTCCCGATCGTCAATCAGCGTATTGATTAACGGGGAGTCCGGGACCGGTAAAGAGCTGGTCGCCCATGCGCTGCACCGTCATAGCCCGCGCGTCAAAGCGCCGTTTATCGCCCTGAACATGGCGGCAATCCCAAAAGATTTGATCGAATCTGAGCTGTTTGGTCATGAGAAAGGCGCGTTTACCGGGGCGAATACCATTCGTCAGGGGCGCTTTGAACAGGCCGACGGCGGTACGCTATTTCTCGATGAAATAGGTGATATGCCGCTGGACGTGCAAACGCGTTTATTGCGCGTATTAGCCGATGGACAGTTTTACCGCGTTGGCGGCTATGCGCCCGTGAAGGTGGACGTACGTATTATCGCCGCCACGCACCAGAATCTGGAACTACGCGTACAGGAAGGCAAATTCCGCGAGGACTTATTCCATCGTCTGAACGTCATCCGCGTGCATTTGCCGCCGCTGCGTGAACGTCGGGAAGATATCCCACGTCTGGCGCGCCATTTCCTGCAGGAGGCCGCGCACGAACTGGGGGTTGAAGCCAAACAATTACACCCGGAGACCGAGGCGGCGCTGACCCGTCTGGCCTGGCCGGGTAACGTGCGTCAGCTTGAGAACACCTGCCGCTGGTTAACCGTCATGGCCGCCGGCCAGGAAGTACTGATTCAGGACTTACCAGCCGAGCTGTTTGAAACCACCGTGCCTGACGCACCGTCCCATATGCAGCCAGACAGCTGGGCAACCCTGTTGGCACAGTGGGCAGACCGGGCCTTGCGTTCCGGTCATCAAAACCTGCTTTCTGAGGCTCAACCGGAAATGGAGCGCACGCTGTTGACCACCGCGCTACGTCATACCCAGGGGCACAAACAGGAAGCCGCACGCCTGCTTGGCTGGGGCCGTAATACCTTGACGCGTAAGTTAAAAGAACTCGGAATGGAGTGACGATTCGTCACTGTGTAAAGATTGATAATTGAGCGCAAATTGCTGCTATTTTGCGCTTTACTGTTCCGATGAGTTAAGTATGATCGTGCCCGGCAAACGGGGGAAGTCATCATGCTGGAATCAATGATTAATCTGCTGTCGAGCGGTGCGGTCGAGAGCCATACGCCACAAACTGCGGTTGCCGCAGTGCTGTGTGCGGCGCTGGTTGGGCTGTTCAGCTGAAGGCGCGCCGGATGGCGCTAACGCTTATCCGGCCTACAGATTATTGCGACGTGTAGGCCCGGTAAGCGTAGCGCCACCGGGCAACCCGGTTAAATGACGCGGGAGAACTGCTGCATGCGTGCTTTCTGCCGCAGATAGGCATCAAAGCACATGCAAATATTACGGATCAACAGGCGCCCCTTCGGCGTAACCTGAATCCCCTTCTCATCCACATCCACCAGCCCATCTTTCGCCAGCGGTGCCAGCAGTTTCAGGTCTTCGGCAAAATAGTCAGCGAAGTTCAGAGCCCATTGCTGTTCCACAGCGGCATAGTCGAGGCGGAAGTTACAGATCAGGAGCTTAATAACATCACGACGAATGCAGTCATCGCGGGTCAGGGCAATTCCGCGCCACAGTGCGTCCCCCTGCTCGTCTACCTGCTGATAATAGCGCTTCAGCTCTTTCTGGTTCTGCGCATAGTTGTCACCAATCATACTAATGGCTGACACGCCCATTCCCAGCAGATCGGTATCACCCTGGGTGGTATAACCCTGGAAATTACGATGCAGCACACCCTTGCGTTGAGCAATCGCCAGCTCATCATCCGGCCGAGCAAAGTGATCCATACCAATGAACTGATAACCGGTTTCGGTCAGTGAAGAAATGGTTTCCTGCAGGATATCCAGCTTCTGCTGCGCGCTGGGCAGGTCGGCGTCTTTAATCTTGCGCTGAGCGGCAAACAGCGTCGGCAGGTGCGCGTAGTTGAAGACGCTCAGTCGGTCTGGATTCAGCTCAGCAACGCGTTTCAGGGTAAAGGCGAAACTTTCCGGCGTCTGTTTTGGCAAACCATAAATCAGATCGATATTCGTTGAGGTAAAGCCAATCTCGCGCGCATGATTCAGCAGCGCAAAGATAAACTCCTCATCCTGCTCACGGTTCACCAGGCGCTGAACTTCTTTATTGAAGTCCTGCACCCCCATGCTCAGGCGGTTAAAACCTTCAGCGCGTAAATGATCGAGCACATCCAGCTCAATTTCACGCGGATCCACTTCGATCGAGATTTCGGCGTCGTCGTTAAAGTTAAAGTTGCCACGCAGCAGCGACATCAAACGGCTGATTTGCGCTTTATTCAGATACGTTGGCGTGCCGCCGCCCCAGTGCAGCTGACTGACATGACGTCCGGCAAACAGCGGTGCGCGATGAATAATTTCTTGTTCTAAGACATCGAGGTATTGATCGGCTTTATGCTGCTGGCGAGTCACGACCTTGTTACAGCCACAGAAATAACACAGCTTGTGGCAGAACGGGATGTGAACGTACAGCGAGAGAGGACGCTCAGGATAACGCGCCACGGCCTTTAGAAATGCTTCAGTGCCGTAGTCTTCAGAAAACTCCAGCGCGGTCGGGTACGAGGTATATCGTGGCCCGGAATAGTTATATTTCTGGATCAGGGCCAGGTCCCAGTCTATTAACTGCTCTGACATGCTCACTCCTTCCGATGGCGTCTCTGGCGGGTACGGCGTACCGACTTAACCCCAGTACGGGTGATAAGTCGGTTGCGCAGCCACTTCTGTCGCCGCGACAACCGCTGTAGTTTAACGAATAACCACACCAGATAACATATAACCGGAAGGGTTATAAGCAGGACGGGAAGACCCACGGTGTAAAACCGTTAGTTGCCGCCTTTCAGCAGGCGCATCATGTCTTCCTGCTTTTCTTCTTCTTCTTCCTCTTCTTCCTCGTCATCGTAAGAAAGACCCAGCTTTTGCATCAGCTCATCAATGCGGTCCAGCTTGGCATCAACCCAGGACTGATCTTCCGCGCTCAGGGTCTCTCCTGCTTCAAGACGCTCCAGCAGCGCATCCAGGCGCTCATCCGTTTCCAGTAAATCCAACTCAGCCTGTGGTGAAAGCATAGGTTTCTCACTCTTCGGTTTGTGCTGTTTGGTGACTTTTTCGGTCACGCCCAATGGAATGGGGGTTTTGCTGCCAATACGAGGATCTTTTTGCTTATTTTGGTTTCCGCCACCAGATGCGCCTTCGCTACCGGACGCACGGCTACCTGCCGCATGACCACGGTGTTTTTTCTGGCGCTTACGGTCGCGAGCTTCCTGGTTAATTTCTTCGCGTGTTTTACGACGCGCTTTTGCAGGACCTTTACCGCGTGGTGTAGAAGTTGGTTTCATCATGATTCGTCTTTGGCTGTTTTATTCAGTATATAATTGCGCCGGAATCTAGCAGAAATAAAGAAAAAAGGCGACAGAGTAATCTGTCGCCTTTTTTCCTGACTCTCAACCCTTACGGGCTCTACAATCCCTGTTGGCTATCAACACACCCTGTTTTTCCCTTAGCCTCTAACATTCCGTGTTGTTTCCATTTCCTTTTACTAACGTCTCCGGACGTTTGTCTTCCTGACAATCCTGTGTCTTCGCCTCCTGGCGCTCCTGACCCTCATCCTGAGTCGTCTATCCTGTCAGCTTCCTCGCTATGGATGCTACTTTACCGTTTTGGTTTAAACGTACAAGTAACCTAGGTAACAATTTCTGATTTTAAGAATAGCGCCCAAATGTAACTCTATGATTTATTTTATTTCTGTCATTTTTTACTCTGTCATCTCGTATAGAAACTGTCGGCAATGTCTCACAAAGCGCGTGGTTTTTACTCACACAGCCCACTCGTCGAAAAACCAGCCTTTTGCTGGGGTTCAGGTATAATCGCTGCAAAGCCCTGATTGATGGAGAGGACTGCTTTGACTAACTTGAATTATCAACAGACGCACTTTGTGATGAGTGCGCCTGATATTCGCCACTTACCTTCCGACACGGGTATAGAAGTGGCTTTTGCTGGCCGTTCCAACGCAGGCAAATCCAGTGCGCTAAATACCCTGACGAATCAAAAGGGTCTGGCGCGTACATCTAAAACGCCAGGTCGTACTCAGCTCATCAACCTGTTTGAAGTCGTTGACGGCAAACGCCTGGTCGATTTGCCAGGATACGGTTATGCCGAAGTTCCAGAAGAGATGAAGCGTAAATGGCAGCGCGCGCTGGCTGAATATCTGGAAAAACGTCAGAGCCTGCAAGGTCTGGTGGTACTGATGGATATTCGTCACCCGTTAAAAGATCTCGATCAACAGATGATCCTGTGGGCGGTTGAGAGCAACGTTCAGGTTCTGGTACTGCTGACTAAAGCAGATAAGCTGGCCAGCGGTGCACGCAAAGCGCAGTTGAATATGGTACGCGAAGCCGTACTGGCATTTAACGGTGATGTGCAGGTAGAAGCATTTTCATCGCTGAAAAAGCTGGGTGTGGACAAACTGCGGCAAAAACTGGATAGCTGGTTTAGTGAACTGGCACCGGTTGAAGAGATGCAGGACGGTGAATAACCCACCGTATTGCCGGATGGCGCCGCTGCGCGTCTTATCCGGCCTACAGCATGTACAAAACTTTTCTTTCGCACAATAAAAAACGCCCCAGTCATTACTGACTGGGGCGGCTAAAATATTCAGCCAAATCCGATTACGTGAAGTAAAAGGTCTGAAAGATAGAACATCTTACCTCTGTACCCTACGAGAATAACTTTACTCTTTTTTGAGCAGCTCAGAAAGCACTTTTTGTAATTTTTTTTCATTCCTTACATAGGGAATTCTAATGGACATCACAAAAAGTTCTCTCTTATGTTGCTTAGTTACGAAAAAGAGCCGTTATTCAGTAAACCCTTAGTGCGCCTGATCCCAGTTTTCGCCACTACCGACTTCCACCAGCAACGGCACGTCAATCTGGGTCTCGTTTTCCATCAGTTGGTGGATCTTTTTAGAGACGCTCTCGAGGTCATCTTTATGCACTTCAAACACCAGTTCATCGTGTACCTGCATGATCATACGCACACGCGGTTGCTCGGTTTGCAGCCATCTGTCCACCGCAATCATCGCTCGTTTGATAATGTCTGCGGCAGTACCCTGCATCGGGGCGTTAATTGCCGCGCGTTCTGCACCTGCACGACGAGCACCATTACTGGATTTAATATCCGGTAAATAGAGACGGCGACCTTCCAGCGTTTCTACATAACCCTGCTCTTTCGCCTGCGCGCGGGTGCGTTCCATATATTCCAACACGCCAGGGTAGCGTTCGAAGTAGAGATCCATGTACTTCTGTGCTTCTTTACGCGGAATATTCAACTGGCGCGCCAGACCAAAAGCGCTCATCCCGTAGATCAAACCGAAGTTGATGGCTTTCGCGCTGCGGCGTTGCTCGCTGGTCACAGAATCAAGCGGTAAACCAAAGACTTCTGCCGCCGTTGCGCGGTGAATATCTTTACCTTCGGCAAACGCGGTAAGCAGACCTTTATCACGTGAAAGGTGCGCCATGATACGCAGTTCAATCTGTGAGTAGTCCGCAGAGACAATCACGTAGTCTTCTGGCGCAATGAACGCCTGACGAATACGACGACCTTCGTCATTACGTACCGGGATGTTTTGCAGGTTCGGATCCGTTGAAGACAAGCGACCCGTTGCGGTAACTGCCTGATGATAGGAAGTGTGCACGCGCCCGGTCTTCTTGTTAATCATCAACGGAAGCTTATCCGTATAGGTCGACTTCAGTTTGGCTAACCCACGATATTCCAGGATAACTTTCGGCAACGGATAATCCAGCGCGAGCTCTTCCAGCACCTCTTCTGACGTTGATGGTGCGCCACCAGGGGTTTTCTTCAGCGGCTTAATACCCTGCTTTTCAAACAGGATGGTTTGCAGTTGCTTGGTGGAAGACAGGTTAAACGCTTCTCCGGCGATCTCGTGCGCTTTTTGCTCCAGCTCGTTCAAACGCAGCGTCAGTTCTTCTGAATGCTTGTGCAGAACAGCCGGATCGATTTTCACACCGTTGCGCTCAACACGAGACAAAACTGGCACCAGCGGCATATCGATATTTTCAAAGACGTTCAGTGGCCCTTTATGTTGCTGTAATTCTGGCCACATTTTCAGATGCAGCTGTAGCGTAACGTCGGCGTCTTCCGCAGCGTAACGCCCGGCTTCTTCCAATGCTATCTGGTTAAAGGTCAGCTGGTTTTTGCCTTTTCCAGCGATCTCTTCAAAGGTGATAGTTTTATGTTTAAGCCAGCGGTCCGACAGGCTGTCCATATCGTGTCGGCCAGCAACGCTGTTAAGAATGTAGGATTCAAGCATGGTGTCAAAGGTGATGCCGCGCAGCTCGATGCCATAGTTCGCCAGGATACCGCGATCGTACTTCAGGTTCTGCCCGACTTTGTGCGCGTTCTCATCTTCCAGCAGCGGCTTCAGCAGCTGCAGCGCGCGATCGCGAGCTATTTGATCGGGGGCATCCAGGTAATCGTGGGCAACAGGAACATATGCCGCCACACCCGGTTCAATGGCAAAAGACAGGCCAACCAGATTCGCGGAAATATTGTCCAGGCTGTCAGTTTCAGTATCGAAGGCAAAGACAGGTGCTTTTTTCAGCTTCGCAATCCACTCTTCCAGCGTCGCTTCGTCCAGAATCGTCACATAGTTATCATACGAAAGAACCGTAGCCGGCTCCTCAGGCGTTTCATCGACGACAATAGTTTCTTGCGGTTTTGCCGCCGGCTTCGTCCCTTTCGCCTGTAGCCATTTACCCGCTTCAACGTCAGTAACCCAACGTTTGAATTCATACTGTTTAAACAGGCCAAGCAGTTCTTCCGCCGCCGGTTGACGGACTTCCAGCTGCTCGCAGGTCAACTCCAGCTCAACATCCGTTTTGATAGTAGCCAATTGATAAGAGAGGTACGCCACCTCTTTATTCTGCTCAAGTTTGCCCGCCATGGTTTTCGCACCACGGAATGTCAGCCCCGCAATTTTGTCTGATTCAGCATAGAGAGTATCCAGCCCACCCAGCCCCTGCAGCAGAGCCTGCGCAGTTTTTTCACCTACGCCTGGAACGCCAGGGATGTTATCTGAGGAATCCCCCATCAGCGCCAGGAAATCGATGATCAGTTCCGGCGGGACACCGTATTTATTTACCACCTCATCCGGGCCGAGGATCGTATTGGTCATGGTGTTGATAAGGGTGATATTCGGCGTCACCAACTGAGCCATATCTTTATCACCAGTGCTAATCAGCACCGGACGACCCACCTTCTCTGCTTCCCGCGCCAGCGTACCGATGACATCATCCGCCTCCACGCCAGAAACCGCCAACAGTGGCAGCCCCATCGCTTTTACCATCGCATGCAGAGGTTCAATCTGCGCACGCAGATCGTCCGGCATGGGTGGGCGGTGCGACTTATAGTGTTCGAATAACTCATCACGGAAGGTTTTACCCTTGGCGTCGAATACCACCGCCGCGTGGGTCGGCTGATATTGCAAAATCAAGCTACGCAGCATGTTGAGGACACCGTACATCGCACCCGTAGGTTCTCCTGCACTGTTAGTCAGCGGTGGGAACGCGTGGTATGCGCGATACAGGTAAGATGAGCCATCTACAAGGATAAGTGGGTTTTCTGGGATCTGAACCATAATGTCCGTGCCTGTTTATCAGATTATGGGTAAAGGATGCCACAGACAGGATGAAAACATGAGTTTTTCGCCGCATTTGTCGAAAAACTTTTGTAGATCTTCTGCTTTGCGCGCAAAGACAGCTGTGGATAACTTTGTGAATAAATAATTTACAGCTCTTTAAATATAACAAGGCAATTATTGCCTCATAATATTTTTATATGTATTTCAATGAATTAAATAAATACACAGCATTTTATTCCATTTTTACAGCTTATATCCTGATGTGGATAGATATTCCTCTTTTTTCTATTGAGGGAAGATCCATCATTTGGTTCGTTTTCTGATAAAATCAGCCCCTTGCGCCTCTTTCGCGCACTGTCTATGGCTAACCTTTTGAATAATTTAATTATGACGAGAATACTCGCTGCGATAACGCTGTTGCTGAGTATCGTATTGACCATATTGGTCACGATTTTTTGTTCTGTGCCGATCATCCTTGCGGGAGTTGTGAAACTCCTTTTGCCTATTCCTGTCGTCTGGCGCAAGGTTTCTGTCTTCTGTAATTTCATGATGTACTGCTGGTGTGAAGGTCTGGCGCTACTGCTGCACCTTAATCCACGGCTAAAGTGGGATGTTGAAGGACTGGAAGGTCTTAGCAAGAAAAACTGGTATCTGCTCATTTGTAATCATTACAGCTGGGCCGATATCGTTGTGCTTTGCGTTCTGTTCCGTAAGCACATCCCGATGAATAAATATTTCCTCAAGCAGCAGTTGGCCTGGGTACCCTTTATTGGCCTGGCCTGCTGGGCGCTGGATATGCCGTTTATGAAACGCTATTCACGTGGCTATCTGCTTCGCCATCCGGAACGCCGTGGTAAAGATGTCGAAACAACGCGTCGTTCCTGCGAGAAATTTCGCGTACACCCGACAACCATTGTGAATTTTGTCGAAGGTTCGCGCTTTACCAAAGATAAACGTGAGCAAACCCGCTCGCCCTATCAAAACCTGCTCCCTCCTAAGGCGGCCGGTATTGCAATGGCATTGAATGTACTGGGTTCACAGTTCGATAAAATGTTGAACGTCACGTTGTGCTATCCGGAAAACAGCAGTCGACCGTTCTACGACATGCTGAGCGGTAAGTTAACGCGGATTGTCGTGCGGGTGAATCTGGAGCCAATTCATGAAGAGTTGCACGGTGATTACGTGAACGATAAGGGATTCAAGCGTCGGTTTCAGCTCTGGCTAAATACGCTATGGAGTGAGAAAGACGCGCAGCTCGACGCGATTAAAGCCTCAAATAAAAAAGCCGGTCAGTGACCGGCTTTTGCTTTTATTTCTGACCAACCAGGTACTTCACGGTATCCGCATACTGTTGTACGAAAATATCCATGCTGCTGGTATCCATGCCCTGCGGGTTGACCTGATATTTGCCATTCACGAACATAGCCGGAACGCCCTGCAGCTGTAAATCAGCCGCCGCTTTTTCCTGCTGTGCCACGAGTGATTTCACCACGAAGCTGTTCCATGCCGCATCATAGTCTTCACCTTTAATACCTGCGTCGACAAACACTTTACGGATATCAGCAACAGACTGAACGGTCTGGGTTTTCTGAACGCCTTCAAACAGCGGAACGGTGACCTGATCTTCAACGCCCAGCGCCATTGCAACCGCCCATGCCTGCGTCAGATCTTTACCCAAAGGCCCGAGAAACTCGACGTGGTATTTGGTCATCTTGGTGCCTTCCGGCAGCTTTTTCTTCACATTATCAGATACGTGAAGCACTTCTTCAAACTGGTAGCAGTGCGGGCAGTAGAAGGAGAAGAACTCCAACACTTGCGGTTCACCCGCAACTGGCTTTTCCAGAGTGATGTATTGTTTGCCATCCTGGAACTGCGCTGCGGATGCGCTAAAAGCTAAGACCATACCAGCCAGCGCCAGCCATATTTTTTTCATGTTCAAGTTTCTCCGGTTAATACATTGGCGTTAATTGTAAGGGGGGCTCTTGCAGAATTTTTGCCTGCTCAATAAAGGTCGCGGTCTGACGATGCCAGTAATCTTCCCCGGTTAACCACGGGAAGTTTTTTGGAAATGCAGGGTCAGCCCAACGTCGAATTAGCCAGGCAAGATAATAAACTAAACGCATAGCGCGTAAAGGTTCTATCAGTCCGATTTCAGAGATGTCGAACTCACTAAACTCTTCATAAGCCTCGATAATGGTTTCAAGCTGCATACGTTGTTCAGCTTTATCGCCATTGAGGAGCATCCATAAATCCTGAATAGCCGGACCGTTGCGGGCATCATCTAAATCGACAAACATCGGGCCATCGCGCCACAGAATATTACCGGCATGACAATCGCCGTGCAGGCGTAACGTGGTAAAACGCGTATGCCAGCGTTCGGTAACGATCGCGATAAGCGCATCCGTTGCCTTCAGGAAGGCCGCTTTTTGCCCTGATGGGATTAGCTGTGCGTGTTCAAAAACTTTACGCGGCTCAGTCAGGTATTCTTCAAGGCCGATCGTTGGGCGGAAGGCAAAAGTACGCTTGCATCCGGTCTGGTGCATACGCCCGAGATAGCGCCCCACCGCCTCCATCTGATCGATGTTGTCGGCTTCAAACTGACGTCCACCGACGCTGGGAAAGATCGCATAATGGAAACCCTGATGGCTTAATAGCGTTTGACCGCTGAATTCCAGCGGAGCAGCTACCGGGACTTCATCGTTTACCAGTTCCAGAGCAAACTGGTGCTCTTCCTGGATCTGATCGACAGACCAACGTTCAGGGCGATAAAACTTAACGACAAAGCGTCGACGGTCTTCGTCCTGGAATTGATAGACACGGTTTTCATAACTGTTAAGCGGGGTAAGCCCGGAGTCCACCCGGATCCCCTGCTCAAACAGTGCATCCATGATGGTATCCGGGTGTAGCGTCTGGAAATTAAAAGCGTTGTCGTTCATCCCATCATCCGGAAAATACTACGAATGATTCAGGATATCATTTCGCAGCGCTTTCGGTGGCGGCGATTACAAGCTTTTACTCTTTAATTACGCCACGTGCGCGGAGTAGTGCAGTTTTAAAATCTTCTTCATAATCTTTCTGAATACCTGGAATGACCGCATCTTTCGCCGAGTCACGCATTTTCAGGTGATAGATCAGAATGTCATCAGTTAAATCCGCCAGTTCGCCGTCAAAACCTGACTCTTGCGCCAGTTTCTGTAAAAATTGCATCAGGTTAAGATCGGGTTCCTTCTGCCAGGCAGGCTGGAGGAGTTCAATAACTTCATTCAGACGTTTACATTTCATGGTTGTGCTCCTTAGGCTCAATACAGATACGTTAGCAGGGTCAATCCCACATTAAAAGAGGCGATATCAGTGATTCTGGATAGTGCAATAACAGGGGTTGTGCTGGCTGGCGGTAAGGCCAGACGGATGGGCGGAACCGATAAAGGTCTGCTTGAGCTGGACGGTAAACCTCTTTGGCGACATGTGGCCGACATTCTCGCTTTGCAGGTCGAAACCGTGGTGGTTAATGCCAATCGCCACAGGGATATATACCAGCAAAGCGGCCTGAAAGTTATTCCCGATTCATTGGCCGATTTCCCTGGCCCACTGGCCGGGATGCTATCGGTATTCCTGCAGCAAACGGGGGAATGGTTTTTGTTCTGCCCGTGCGATATGCCCTATATTCCTCACGATCTGGTCGCTCGTTTAAAAGAGCAGCGCAAAGCAGCACCGGTTGTCTGGGTGCATGATGGTGAAAGAGATCACCCAACCATTGCGCTGATGCACCGCTCTATGCAGCCTTTACTGCAGGATTATCTTCAGTCCGGTGAACGACGCGTTATGGTCTTTATGCGTCTGGCTGGCGGTCATGCTGTCGATTTCAGCGATCATAAAGATGCGTTCGTAAACGTGAACACCCCCGAAGAGCTCGCAAAATGGCAGGAAAAATCATGATCCCATTACTCGCCATTGCGGCATGGAGCGGCACGGGAAAAACCACGCTGCTCAAAAAGTTGATCCCGGAACTACGTGCCAGAGGTATACGTCCCGGATTGATTAAGCATACTCATCACAAGATGGATGTCGACAAGCCCGGTAAAGATAGCTATGAGTTACGCAAAGCTGGTGCAGCACAAACTCTGGTCGCCAGCCAGCAACGTTGGGCATTAATGGTAGAAACACCGGAAGAGCCCGAACTGGATTTAGCGTATCTGGTAAGCCGGATGGACGCTTCAACGTTGGATATGGTGTTGGTCGAGGGATTTAAGCATGAACCTGTCGCTAAGATCCTACTTTTCCGCGAAGGCTGCGGGCATAGTCCTGAGGAATTGGTGATGGATGACTATGTTATAGCGGTTGCCAGTGACGTTCCGCTGGCGGTGGATGTTCCATTGTTAGATATCAACAACATACAGCAAGTAGCTGATTTTGTTACGCAATGGGCCAGAAGATAACTGCGGTGTCGTGATCTGCCTGATGCGCTGCGCTTATCAGGCCTGCACAATACATTCAGCCCGGCGGTTTTACCCCGCACACACGCAAAAAAGCCCATCCGTCAGGATGGGCTTCTTCACTTTATTTGATGCCTGGCAGTTCCCTACTCTCGCATGGGGAGACCCCACACTACCATCGGCGCTACGGCGTTTCACTTCTGAGTTCGGCATGGGGTCAGGTGGGACCACCGCGCTACAGCCGCCAGGCAAATTCTGTTTATCAACACGCTTTTGCATGTCGATATAATCTGTAATCAAGCTGAATGTCGTCTCTTCGCCAAAACATCTTCGGCGTTGTAAGGTTAAGCCTCACGGTTCATTAGTATCGGTTAGCTCAATGTATCGCTACACTTACACACCCGACCTATCAACGTCGTCGTCTTCAACGTTCCTTCAGGAGACTTATAGTCTCAGGGAGAACTCATCTCGGGGCAAGTTTCGTGCTTAGATGCTTTCAGCACTTATCTCTTCCGCATTTAGCTACCGGGCAATGCCATTGGCATGACAACCCGAACACCAGTGATGCGTCCACTCCGGTCCTCTCGTACTAGGAGCAGCCCCCCTCAATTCTCCAGCGCCCACGGCAGATAGGGACCGAACTGTCTCACGACGTTCTAAACCCAGCTCGCGTACCACTTTAAATGGCGAACAGCCATACCCTTGGGACCTACTTCAGCCCCAGGATGTGATGAGCCGACATCGAGGTGCCAAACACCGCCGTCGATATGAACTCTTGGGCGGTATCAGCCTGTTATCCCCGGAGTACCTTTTATCCGTTGAGCGATGGCCCTTCCATTCAGAACCACCGGATCACTAAGACCTGCTTTCGCACCTGCTCGAGCCGTCACTCTCGCAGTCAAGCTAGCTTATGCCTTTGCACTAACCTCCTGATGTCCGACCAGGATTAGCTAACCTTCGTGCTCCTCCGTTACTCTTTAGGAGGAGACCGCCCCAGTCAAACTACCCACCAGACACTGTCCGCAACCCGGATTACGGGTCCACGTTAGAACACCAGCCATTAAAGGGTGGTATTTCAAGGATGGCTCCATGCAGACTAGCGTCCACACTTCAAAGCCTCCCACCTATCCTACACATCAAGGACCAGTGTTCAGTGTCAAGCTATAGTAAAGGTTCACGGGGTCTTTCCGTCTTGCCGCGGGTACACTGCATCTTCACAGCGAGTTCAATTTCACTGAGTCTCGGGTGGAGACAGCCTGGCCATCATTACGCCATTCGTGCAGGTCGGAACTTACCCGACAAGGAATTTCGCTACCTTAGGACCGTTATAGTTACGGCCGCCGTTTACCGGGGCTTCGATCAAGAGCTTCTCCTTACGGATAACCCCATCAATTAACCTTCCGGCACCGGGCAGGCGTCACACCGTATACGTCCACTTTCGTGTTTGCACAGTGCTGTGTTTTTAATAAACAGTTGCAGCCAGCTGGTATCTTCGACTGATTTCAGCTCCATGAGTAAATCACTTCACCTACATATCAGCGTGCCTTCTCCCGAAGTTACGGCACCATTTTGCCTAGTTCCTTCACCCGAGTTCTCTCAAGCGCCTTGGTATTCTCTACCTGACCACCTGTGTCGGTTTGGGGTACGATTTCGTGTTACCTGATGCTTAGAGGCTTTTCCTGGAAGCAGGGCATTTGTTACTTCAGCACCGTAGTGCCTCGTCATCACACCTCAGCGTTAAAAAGGTACCGGATTTACCTGGAACCTCCGCCTACATGCTTAAACCGGGACAACCGTCGCCCGGCTAACATAGCCTTCTCCGTCCCCCCTTCGCAGTAACACCAAGTACAGGAATATTAACCTGTTTCCCATCGACTACGCCTTTCGGCCTCGCCTTAGGGGTCGACTCACCCTGCCCCGATTAACGTTGGACAGGAACCCTTGGTCTTCCGGCGTGCGGGTTTTTCACCCGCATTATCGTTACTTATGTCAGCATTCGCACTTCTGATACCTCCAGCATACCTCACGATACACCTTCAACGGCTTACAGAACGCTCCCCTACCCAACAACACATAGTGTCGCTGCCGCAGCTTCGGTGCATGGTTTAGCCCCGTTACATCTTCCGCGCAGGCCGACTCGACCAGTGAGCTATTACGCTTTCTTTAAATGATGGCTGCTTCTAAGCCAACATCCTGGCTGTCTGTGCCTTCCCACATCGTTTCCCACTTAACCATGACTTTGGGACCTTAGCTGGCGGTCTGGGTTGTTTCCCTCTTCACGACGGACGTTAGCACCCGCCGTGTGTCTCCCGTGATAACATTCTTCGGTATTCGCAGTTTGCATCGGGTTGGTAAGTCGGGATGACCCCCTAGCCGAAACAGTGCTCTACCCCCGAAGATGAATTCACGAGGCGCTACCTAAATAGCTTTCGGGGAGAACCAGCTATCTCCCGGTTTGATTGGCCTTTCACCCCCAGCCACAAGTCATCCGCTAATTTTTCAACATTAGTCGGTTCGGTCCTCCAGTTAGTGTTACCCAACCTTCAACCTGCCCATGGCTAGATCACCGGGTTTCGGGTCTATACCCTGCAACTTAACGCCCAGTTAAGACTCGGTTTCCCTTCGGCTCCCCTATACGGTTAACCTTGCTACAGAATATAAGTCGCTGACCCATTATACAAAAGGTACGCAGTCACCCCATAAAGAGGCTCCCACTGCTTGTACGTACACGGTTTCAGGTTCTTTTTCACTCCCCTCGCCGGGGTTCTTTTCGCCTTTCCCTCACGGTACTGGTTCACTATCGGTCAGTCAGGAGTATTTAGCCTTGGAGGATGGTCCCCCCATATTCAGACAGGATACCACGTGTCCCGCCCTACTCTTCGAGTTCACAACCTGTGCATTTTGGTGTACGGGACTATCACCCTGTACCGTCGGACTTTCCAGACCGTTCCACTAACACACAAGCTGATTCAGACTCTGGGCTGCTCCCCGTTCGCTCGCCGCTACTGGGGGAATCTCGGTTGATTTCTTTTCCTCGGGGTACTTAGATGTTTCAGTTCCCCCGGTTCGCTTCATTACGCTATGTATTCACGTAATGATAGTGTGACGAATCACACTGGGTTTCCCCATTCGGAAATCGCCGGTTATAACGGTTCATATCACCTTACCGACGCTTATCGCAGATTAGCACGTCCTTCATCGCCTCTGACTGCCAGGGCATCCACCGTGTACGCTTAGTCGCTTAACCTCACAACCCGAAGATGTTTCGTAAAACACCATCGTGTTGCGAAAATTTGAGAGACTCGAACACACCGCTTTTCATTTCTTATTACGGATAAATGAAACAGTGTGTCGTTTCAATTTTCAGCTTGATCCAGATTTTTAAAGAGCAAAACTTCGCAGTGAACCTTTTCAGGTACACTCTGAAGTTTTCTTGTGTTTTTGCAGTAAAGATGGTGGAGCTATGCGGGATCGAACCGCAGACCTCCTGCGTGCAAGGCAGGCGCTCTCCCAGCTGAGCTATAGCCCCATCGTAGTTATCTCATTCACCTTAATTCCTGCTGAGACAAGGCGTGGAGCGGCGAAGCATACTGAAGTATGCGAGTCGTTTCACAACGCGGTATCAGAAAGAATTTGGTAGGCCTGAGTGGACTTGAACCACCGACCTCACCCTTATCAGGGGTGCGCTCTAACCACCTGAGCTACAAGCCTGCAGAGATTTTCTTACTGCTAATTTTTCATCAGACAATCTGTGTGAGCACTACAAAGAACGTTTCTTTAAGGTAAGGAGGTGATCCAACCGCAGGTTCCCCTACGGTTACCTTGTTACGACTTCACCCCAGTCATGAATCACAAAGTGGTAAGCGCCCTCCCGAAGGTTAAGCTACCTACTTCTTTTGCAACCCACTCCCATGGTGTGACGGGCGGTGTGTACAAGGCCCGGGAACGTATTCACCGTGGCATTCTGATCCACGATTACTAGCGATTCCGACTTCATGGAGTCGAGTTGCAGACTCCAATCCGGACTACGACATACTTTATGAGGTCCGCTTGCTCTCGCGAGGTCGCTTCTCTTTGTATATGCCATTGTAGCACGTGTGTAGCCCTACTCGTAAGGGCCATGATGACTTGACGTCATCCCCACCTTCCTCCAGTTTATCACTGGCAGTCTCCTTTGAGTTCCCGGCCGGACCGCTGGCAACAAAGGATAAGGGTTGCGCTCGTTGCGGGACTTAACCCAACATTTCACAACACGAGCTGACGACAGCCATGCAGCACCTGTCTCAGAGTTCCCGAAGGCACCAAAGCATCTCTGCTAAGTTCTCTGGATGTCAAGAGTAGGTAAGGTTCTTCGCGTTGCATCGAATTAAACCACATGCTCCACCGCTTGTGCGGGCCCCCGTCAATTCATTTGAGTTTTAACCTTGCGGCCGTACTCCCCAGGCGGTCGACTTAACGCGTTAGCTCCGGAAGCCACGCCTCAAGGGCACAACCTCCAAGTCGACATCGTTTACGGCGTGGACTACCAGGGTATCTAATCCTGTTTGCTCCCCACGCTTTCGCACCTGAGCGTCAGTCTTTGTCCAGGGGGCCGCCTTCGCCACCGGTATTCCTCCAGATCTCTACGCATTTCACCGCTACACCTGGAATTCTACCCCCCTCTACAAGACTCTAGCCTGCCAGTTTCGGATGCAGTTCCCAGGTTGAGCCCGGGGATTTCACATCCGACTTGACAGACCGCCTGCGTGCGCTTTACGCCCAGTAATTCCGATTAACGCTTGCACCCTCCGTATTACCGCGGCTGCTGGCACGGAGTTAGCCGGTGCTTCTTCTGCGAGTAACGTCAATCGTTGCGGTTATTAACCACAACGCCTTCCTCCTCGCTGAAAGTACTTTACAACCCGAAGGCCTTCTTCATACACGCGGCATGGCTGCATCAGGCTTGCGCCCATTGTGCAATATTCCCCACTGCTGCCTCCCGTAGGAGTCTGGACCGTGTCTCAGTTCCAGTGTGGCTGGTCATCCTCTCAGACCAGCTAGGGATCGTCGCCTAGGTGAGCCATTACCCCACCTACTAGCTAATCCCATCTGGGCACATCCGATGGCAAGAGGCCCGAAGGTCCCCCTCTTTGGTCTTGCGACGTTATGCGGTATTAGCTACCGTTTCCAGTAGTTATCCCCCTCCATCGGGCAGTTTCCCAGACATTACTCACCCGTCCGCCACTCGTCACCCAAGGAGCAAGCTCCTTTGTGCTACCGTTCGACTTGCATGTGTTAGGCCTGCCGCCAGCGTTCAATCTGAGCCATGATCAAACTCTTCAATTTAAGTTTGATGCTCGTGAATTAAACTTCGTAATGAATTACGTATGTTCACTCAGAGACTTGGTGTTCATTTTTCGTCTTGCGACGTTAAGAATCCGTATCTTCGAGTGCCCACACAGATTGTCTGATAAATTGTTAAAGAGCAGTGCCGCTTCGCTTTTTCTCAGCGGTGCGGGGTGTGCATATTACGCCATCCCGCTACGAAGTCAAGCATTTAATTTCGCTTTCTTCGCCGGAGTTCTCAGTGGAACCCCGCTGACCCGGCGGCTTGTAATCCGTTGTTCCGTGTCAGTGGAGGCGCATTATAGGGAGTTATTTCAGGCTGACAAGGGGAAATTTAAAATAATCTTCCGAGTGCGTGTTTTTTATTCTTTACGTTTATTTTAACGACGTTTTGTTGGTTAATTGGGCTATTTCCCGCGCGAATCTCGCAACCTGTTCCCAATCGGTATACACCACTTCTTTATTCGTATCCGTTTCACCACCTGACATCTTCATTATCAGTTGGATCATAACGCGGTCATACCAGCGATAGCGGGGATACAGCAAAGCACCCGCAATGACTGCACTGTGATCTGGTCGCCACGGCGAACTCATCAGGAACTTACGCGCATAGCTGTTGGTTTGCGGCGTACGTTTCTCCGGTTTACGGGCAACGAGGTTTACGGAGTAGAACGCACTCGGCATCGAATTCAGCCGTGTGGCATGCTTTTTCACAAACTCCTGAAAAGCAGCATGGTAATGACCATAGCGAATCGAGGCGCCAATCACCACGCTGTCATAATTTTGCCAGTCCGGCTCCGCGGTACGATGCAAATTAACAACATCTGCCCAAACGCCCAGCTCTTTGAGTTCAGAAGCCAGATATTCCGCGATTTCACGCGTTTGCCCGTCCCGGGAAGAAAAAAGAATCAGTGTTTTCACGTGTTACTCCATTATTCACGCCAGAAGGTAGGGGTAAAGAGCACCAGCAGAGTAAAGACCTCCAGACGACCAAACAGCATATTGGCAATCAGGATCCACTTCGCCACAGGGTTCATACTGGCAAAGTTGTCGGCAACAACCCCCAGTCCAGGCCCCAGGTTATTCAACGTTGCCACAACAGAGGCAAACGCGGAGAAGTCATCAACGCCGGTCGCAATAATCGCCAGCATACTGATAATAAAGACCAACGCATAGGCAGAGAAGAATCCCCATACGGCTTCAAGAATTCGCTCCGGCAACGCACGGTTACCCAGTTTGATACTGTAAACCGCATTCGGATGAACCAGTCGTTTCAATTCGCGGTTGCCTTGCTTAAACAGCAGCAGGATACGAATCACCTTCAAGCCCCCCCCCGTCGACCCGGCACAGCCGCCGATAAAAGCAGAACACAGCAGCAGCACCGGCAGGAACAGCGGCCAGCGGGCAATACTGTCCGTGGTAAATCCGGCAGTCGTCGCCATCGATACCACCTGGAAAAAGGCCTGGTTGATCGTCGTGAGCGCCGAGCCATAGGTATTGTGTATCCACAGCACCAACGTACAGACAGCCACCAGCGTCAACTGCACGCCGATGAACATGCGGAATTCCGGATCGCGCCAGTAAACCTTCAGACTACGCCCACTTAATAAAGAGAAGTGCAGACCATAGTTACAACCGGAGATCAGCAAGAAGATTGCAATAATCGTATTAATCGTGGGACTGTCGAAATACCCCACGCTGGCATCGTGTGTGGAAAAACCACCGATGGCAATCGTGGCAAAACTGTGCCCAATGGCGTCAAACGCGGGCATCCCGGCAAACCATAGCGCCAGCGCGCACGCCACCGTCAGTAATACATAGATAAGCCACAGCGTTTTCGCCGTTTCGGCAATACGCGGGCGCATCTTATTATCTTTCAGCGGCCCCGGCATTTCTGCCCGATAAAGCTGCATCCCACCCACGCCAAGAATAGGCAGGATAGCCACCGCCAGCACGATGATCCCCATCCCGCCGAACCATTGCAGCATCTGGCGATAAAAGAGAATCGCGTGTGGCAATGAATCCAGCCCCACCAACGTCGTTGCACCGGTGGTGGTCAATCCGGAAAAGGATTCAAAAAAAGCGTCGGTTATCGTCAGGTTTGGGCTTTCCGCAAAGATGAACGGTAGCGCACCCACGCTGCCCAGAACGGTCCAGAACAAAACGACAATCAGAAATCCTTCGCGCGATTTCAGCTCGCCCTTCTCTTTACGGTTTGGCCACCACAGCATGGAGCCGATCGCCAAAGCAACGAAGAAAGTTTGGGTGAATGCACGCCCTGCCCCGTCACGGTAGATGAGCGCTACCAGTCCAGGGATAATCATTGTCCCCGAGAATAAGATGACCAGTAGTCCAACGATTCGGGTGATGGCGCGAAAATGCATCTCTGCCGCTTCCTTAGTTCTTTAAAATGAGGTGGGGATTATTCTTCAATCGCTAACAATTGCAATGAACCACGACTAAAATCCGCCAGTTTTGCCGAAAACTCATCCACTTTGGCAAAAGGAAGCGCCACCCTGAGTCGAACAAAAGCCTGGTAATCACTGGCAACGACTTTACCGTCAAACTGCCCCAGCAAAGCTTCAATGCCTGCCAGCTGACCGTACTCACACTGCAAAGTATATTCGGTTAATGGCGTCTTGCGCTGTGTCGTTAACTGGCGCAACGCCTGATTCACACCGCCGCCGTAGGCTTTTACCAATCCTCCAGTACCGAGAAGGATACCGCCGTAGTAGCGCACGACTACAGCGGTAATCTCACCGACACCGCTCCCCATCAGCTGTGCGAGCATTGGCTTGCCTGCCGTTCCCGCAGGTTCACCATCGTCTGAAAATCCAAGCTGTTGTGAATCATTCGGCGAGCCCGCCACCCACGCCACGCAATGGTGACGGGCATCCGGGTGTTCAGCTTTCACTGACTCAACAAAGGCTTTCGCCGCTTCGACTCCATCGGTATGAGCAAGAAGCGTAATGAAGCGGCTTTTCTTGATTTCTTCAACAACGGTGACCGGTGCCGCAGGAATTAACCAACTGTCCATTACGCCAGTTTTAAATCCCGCGTCATGTTTTCAACGTTGTTCTCGTGGATCACCACATTATCTTCAATACGAATGCCACCGAACGGTTTCAGCGCTTCAATTTTCTGCCAGTTGAAGTGTTTGCTGAACTGCCCTTCACGCCACGGCGCTAACAGAGACTCAATAAAGTAAATACCTGGCTCAATGGTCAGCACCATTCCCGGCTGGAGCACGCGAGTGCAGCGCAGGTACGGGTATTTCGACGGCGCAGCGAGATGCGTGCCGCTGTCATCCTGCATAAAACCAGCAACGTCATGAACCTGCAGACCCAGCGGATGACCAATACCGTGCGGCATAAACGGCCCGGTGAGATCGTTCTCCACCATCGCTTCTTCACTCATATCGGTGATGATTTGATGCTTACGCAGCAGCTTCGCGATGCGCTGATGGAACTGAATGTGGTAATCCACGTAGCTGGTACCTGCTTTCATGGTGGCAATCAGCGCCAGCTCTTCGTCGTTAACGTCTTTCACCAGATGCGCATAGTCGTTGTCGCTTTTCGCCGACCAGGTACGCGTCAGGTCTGCCGCATAGCCGTTGTATTCCGCGCCAGCGTCGAGCAGGAAGCTGCGGATTTCAGACGGCGCCTGATGATCCAGCTTGGTGTAATGAAGAACCGAAGCATGCTCGTTAAGCGCCACGATGTTGCTGTATGGCACGTCGGTGTCGCGGTGACCGGTGGCAGTCAGGTAAGCGAGGTTGATGTCAAACTCGCTCATTCCGGAACGGAACGCTTCTTCTGCTGCACGGTGTCCATTTACCGCCATTTTCTGCGCTTCGCGCATACAGGCCAGTTCGTAGTCCGTTTTATAGGCACGGTAATAATGCAGGTAGTCAATCACCCCTTTCGGGTTGATGTTGCTGGCCGCGATGTCCAGTTGCAGGGCACGTTCCGGAACCGGGCCAATGTAACCGATATTGCCGCGAGCAGCTGGCAGTTGGCTACCGATACCATCCGCTTTCGGCAGCGCGATGATCTCGATTTCTTCCGTCCAGAAAGAGGTAGGCAGCGGCTCAACGTTGTGCCAGTAATCGACCGGCAGGTAGAACCACAGTTTCGGCTTGTTTACGCCATCCACCAGCAACCAGCAGTTAGGAACCTGCGTGACAGGCACCCAGGCTTTGAATTGCGGATTGACCTTAAACGGGTACGGATGATCGTCGAGAAAGACGTTAACAAGTTCGCCTGAGTGAATAAGTAACGCATCCAGCTTGAAGCGCTCCAGCGCGTCGCGCGTCCGTTCTTGTAAGGTAACGATATGATTTTTATAGAGTGCGGCCAGTGATTCCATTTTCTATCCTTCTGTTTTTTTGACCTCAAGTCTCCGCATCTTAGCACATCGCTTTGTGAGTGCGTGATTTCTGCCGAGCGTGATCGAATCGTCATTTCTTTAATCATTCATTTGCATTTTATTAACATAAAACACACACTTCGATTCATCTGGTATGACCAGATCACCTTGCGGATTCAGGAGACTGACATGCTTTACAAAGGCGACACCCTGTACCTCGACTGGCTGGAAGATGGCATCGCCGAACTGGTGTTCGATGCCCCTGGTTCGGTCAATAAACTCGACACGGCCACCGTTGCCAGCCTGGGCCATGCGCTTGATGTGCTGGAAAAACAACCGAATTTAAAAGGGCTGCTTCTGCGCTCTAACAAAGCAGCCTTTATTGTTGGTGCCGATATCACCGAATTCCTTTCACTGTTCCTCGTGCCTGAAGAGCAACTGAGCCAGTGGCTGCATTTTGCCAACAGCGTCTTTAACCGCCTCGAAGATCTACCTGTTCCGACCCTCTCAGCGGTAAATGGCTATGCGTTGGGCGGTGGCTGCGAGTGTGTCCTGGCAACCGACTATCGTCTGGCAACGCCGGACCTGCGCATTGGCCTGCCGGAAACCAAGCTGGGCATTATGCCGGGCTTTGGCGGCTCCGTGCGTATGCCACGTATGCTGGGTGCGGACAGCGCACTGGAAATCATTGCGGCAGGTAAAGACGTTGGTGCTGAGCAGGCGCTAAAAATCGGTCTGGTCGATGGCGTAGTGAAGCAAGACAAACTGCTTGATGGCGCGATTGCGGTATTACGTCAGGCGATTAACGGCGACCTTGACTGGAAAGCCAAACGTCAGCCGAAGCTGGAGCCGTTGAAACTCAGCAACATTGAAGCGGCTATGAGCTTTACCATCGCCAAAGGCATGGTGGCGCAGACGGCAGGTAAGCATTATCCCGCACCGATTACTGCGGTAAAAACCATTGAAGCAGCGGCTCGTTTTGGCCGTGAAGAAGCGCTGAATCTGGAAAATAAAAGCTTTGTGCCGCTGGCGCACACCAGTGAAGCTCGCGCGCTGGTTGGGATCTTCCTTAACGATCAGTTCGTGAAAGCCAAAGCCAAAAAGCTCACCAAAAATATTGAAGCACCAAAGCAAGCGGCAGTGCTGGGTGCAGGCATTATGGGCGGCGGCATCGCTTACCAGTCAGCCTGGAAAGGCGTGCCGGTTGTCATGAAAGATATCAACGACAAATCATTAACGCTGGGCATGACCGAAGCGGCCAAACTGCTGAACAAACAGCTTGAGCGCGGCAAAATTGACGGTCTGAAAATGGCGGGCGTGATTTCCACTATTCATCCAACCCTCGACTATAGCGGTTTTGAGCGTGTGGACGTGGTGGTTGAAGCGGTCGTGGAAAACCCGAAAGTGAAAAAAGCGGTACTGGCGGAAACCGAAGATCAGGTACGCCCGGACACCGTACTGGCGTCGAATACCTCGACCATCCCAATCAACGAGCTGGCCAGCGCGCTCAAGCGCCCGGAAAACTTCTGTGGGATGCACTTCTTTAACCCAGTACACCGCATGCCACTGGTTGAGATCATTCGCGGCGAGAAAAGCTCGGATGAAACCATCGCCAAAGTTGTCGCATGGGCAAGCCAGATGGGCAAAACGCCAATTGTGGTCAACGACTGCCCCGGTTTCTTCGTGAACCGCGTGCTGTTCCCGTATTTTGCCGGTTTCAGCCAGCTGCTGCGCGATGGGGCAGATTTCCGCAAAGTCGATAAAGTCATGGAAAAACAGTTTGGCTGGCCGATGGGCCCGGCTTATCTGCTGGACGTGGTGGGAATTGATACCGCACATCACGCGCAGGCAGTGATGTCCGCAGGCTTCCCTCAGCGTATGCAGAAAGATTATCGCGACGCGATAGACGCCCTATTTGATGCTAACCGTTTCGGACAGAAAAACGGTCTTGGATTCTGGCGTTATAAAGAAGACAACAAGGGCAAGCCGAAAAAAGAAGAGGATGCCACCGTTGATGATCTGCTGGCAGAAGTCAGCCAGCCGAAACGCGAATTCAGTGATGAAGAGATTATCGCTCGCATGATGATCCCAATGGTCAACGAAGTGGTACGGTGCCTGGAAGAAGGCATTATAGCCAGCCCGGCAGAAGCCGATATGGCACTGGTGTATGGCCTGGGCTTCCCTCCGTTCCACGGCGGCGCGTTCCGCTGGCTGGATACGCTCGGCAGCGCGAAGTATCTCGATATGGCCCAGCAGTATCAGCACCTCGGAGCGCTGTATGAAGTTCCGGCTGGTCTGCGTGATAAGGCGCGCCATAACGAACCGTATTATCCCCAGGTTGAGCCTGCCCGCCCGGTTGGCAGCCTGAAAACGGCTTAAGGAGTCACAATGGAACAGGTTGTAATTGTTGATGCGATCCGTACCCCGATGGGCCGTTCAAAAGGGGGGGCGTTTCGTAACGTGCGGGCAGAAGATCTCTCCGCACACTTAATGCGTAGCCTGCTGGCGCGTAATCCGGCACTGGAGCCAACCGCGCTGGATGACATTTACTGGGGCTGTGTGCAGCAAACGCTGGAGCAGGGTTTCAACATCGCCCGTAACGCCGCGCTGCTGGCGGAAATTCCGCACTCCGTTCCGGCGGTCACCGTGAACCGCCTGTGCGGTTCATCAATGCAGGCGCTGCACGACGCGGCACGTATGATCATGACCGGCGATGCTCAGGCATGCCTGATTGGTGGCGTGGAGCATATGGGCCATGTACCAATGAGCCACGGCGTTGATTTCCATCCGGGCATGAGCCGCAACGTAGCAAAAGCGGCGGGGATGATGGGTCTGACCGCAGAAATGCTCTCCCGCATGCACGGCATCAGCCGTGAAATGCAGGATGCTTTCGCCGCACGTTCACATGCTCGCGCCTGGGCTGCAACACAGTCTGGCGCATTTAAAAACGAAATCATCCCAACCGGCGGTCATGATGCCGACGGCGTGCTGAAGCAGTTTAACTACGATGAGGTTATCCGCCCGGAGACAACCGTTGAAGCGCTCTCCACCCTGCGCCCGGCGTTCGATCCGGTTAGTGGAACGGTCACTGCCGGTACATCCTCCGCGCTCTCCGACGGCGCAGCGGCGATGCTGGTGATGAGTGAAAGTCGCGCCCGTGAGCTGGGTCTGACGCCACGAGCCCGTATTCGTTCGATGGCTGTTGTTGGCTGCGACCCGTCAATCATGGGTTACGGTCCGGTTCCAGCCTCAAAGCTGGCGCTGAAAAAAGCGGGACTCTCCACCAGCGACATCGGCTTGTTTGAGATGAACGAAGCCTTTGCCGCTCAGATCCTGCCGTGCATTAAAGATCTGGGACTGATGGAGCAGATAGACGAGAAGATCAACCTCAACGGCGGCGCGATCGCTCTGGGCCACCCACTGGGATGCTCCGGGGCACGTATCAGCACCACCCTGCTCAACCTGATGGAACGCAAAGACGTACAGTTTGGCCTGGCGACGATGTGTATCGGGTTAGGTCAGGGCATCGCGACGGTATTTGAGCGAGTTTAATCAAAGATAAATTCCCCTAAATAATTCGCGCTGCATCGCGGCGGCAACTGAGCGAATCCCCGGGAGCATAGATAACTATGTGACCGGGGTGAGCAAAGGCAGCCAACAAAGAGGCAGTGTGAATTATGACGGGGAAAGGTTTAGTTGCCGTTCTTCCCGCCTGTCAGGGGCGGGTTTTTTATTTCCCTGAACTACCACGCACCACTAACTGCACCGGCAACAGCAGATTCTCTTCCTGATTTTCTTCCAGCAATAAACGCAGCGCTTCACGCCCCAATTGTTGTTTATCAACCGCAATGGTGGTGAGTGGTGGATGTGACCAGGCCGCAGCATCAATATCATCAAACCCCACCAACGCAAGATCTTCCGGGATACGTATACCCTGCTGCGCACACACCCGTTGAACAACCAGCGCTGCCGCGTCGTTATAGGCAAAAATAGCGTCGGGCGGCTCTGGCAGGCTGAGCAATTCATTAATCGCCTCCACCAAAGATTGCTCGGTATCCAGCAGTGGCGGCGCAATGGCTTCATACTCTGGCGGCATCAGCAAACGGGCTTCATACAATGCCTGACGGTAGCCCTTCTCGCGCTGACGGATGCTGTAGTGCGCAAGCGAACTGGCAAGAAAAGCGATACGGCTGCGCCCTTGCGCAATCAGATGTTGCGTGGCCAGATAACCGCCCTGGGTATTGTCCGGGTTCACGCAAGGCAGGCCCGGCGCCCAGAGATCCACCAGCACCAACGGCAGTTTCATCTGTTGCAGCAAGCCAAGTAATTCAGGCTCAAAAAATCCCGCGCAGATTAGCGCATCAGGCTGGTGCAACATCACCTGCTCACTCACTGCATCGCCTGGACCAATGGAGAGAAAGCTCAGCGCAATACCATGGTCACGACAGTTATCTTCTATCCCCAGCAGCAGTTGAGAATAAAACGGCAATGCCCGGCTGATATTGTGCTGGCGGTGCAGCAAAAACAGGACGCGTTTGATCTTGTCTGCACGCAGGCGAGAAAAATCATAACCCTGCTGCTGCGCCACAGAAATAATGCGCAGCCGGGTATCTTCACGTAGCCCTGGCTGCCCTTTCAGGGCGCGGGAAACCGCGCCAACCGAGACACCACAAGCTTCGGCAATGTCCCTGATACGTACAGGTTTAGTCATGTCACTCTCATTGATTTACGCTGGCCTTTTGTGCCCCCAGCCAGGCCGCGCCGCGTACGCCGCTGCTGTCACCGTGTCGGGCCTGAACGATCGGCGTACGACACTGTTTACCAAATACGTACTGCGCCACTCGCGCCTGCAAGCCTGAGTACAGTAAAGTGATATTGGATACCCCACCGCCCAGCACGATAACATCGGGATCGAGCGTATTCACCACCCCCGCCAACGCGCGCGCCAGTTGATCGCAATAGCGTTCCCATAACAAACAGGCATCTGCATCACCCGATTCTACCCGCTGCATAATATGTGGCACATCTGCATGTTGTGCGGTGTGACTCATATACTGACGCTCCAGGCCGCTGCCGGAAATAAAGCTCTCAATACAGTTCACCTGTCCGCAATAGCATGTCACTTCAGCCCCATCCCGAGATTCGTGGTAGCGCGGCAATGCATTATGTCCCCACTCTCCTGCACAGGCGTTAGGTCCGGAGATCAAACGGTTATCGATGCATAGTCCACCGCCGCAACCGGTACCGAGGATCACACCAAATACCACGCTATGCCCGTGTCCGCTACCGTCCATCGCTTCCGACAGGGTAAAGCAGTTGGCATCATTAGTAACAGGCACGGGTATTCCTAACGCTCGCTCAAGGTCTTGAGCAAAAGCCTGCTGATTCAACACCAGGATGTTCGAATTCTTAATCAAACCTTCGCTATCCACCGCGCCAGGCACTCCAACACCAACCGATAAAGACTGATTAACGGCCAGTCTGGCCTTAGAAATCATCTCCGTCACGGCCTGGAAAAAATCACCGTAACTCTGCTTTGGTGTCGCACATCGCTCGCGGTAAACAATTTCACCCGCGTTATCAATCACCACCGCTTCAATTTTAGTCCCGCCGATATCCAGTCCGAGCCTCATGGTTTTCCCTCGTTGATGTCCAGCAATGTGATGCGATACAGCTTGCCCATTTTGTTTACTAAACAAAATGAGACCCGTCACAAAAAATCAGTTTTATGGTTAATAGATAGGAAAAACATGTTTACTAAAAATGTTCTGAAAAGAGGAGCAGTGAGACCGGGCTTGCACCCTGTTAGAAGAAGTAAGGTTGATGATGGATGCGCCGGAAGGACTCCGGCGCACAGCGCTTAAATGAACGCGAACGCGTCGCCAAACAGGCGATCTTCACGTGCCTGACGCTCATTACAGAACAGGTCGCGCGCGATTTTTGCCATCTCAAAACGACCGGCAATGTAGATATCGTGTTCCGCCAGAGTACCGTAATCCTGCAATACTGCCGTTAACACGGTTCCCGTACGACCACGCCAGCCGTCTTCAGGCTGCTCTACCACCGGCTCAACACGCAGGTTCGGGTGATTCACCGACAATGCTTCCAGCTCTGAGAGATCGTAGAGATGCTTCTCTTCGCGCCCGCCCCAGTAAATAGTGATATCGCGGTTGGGATTGCGTGCCAGCGCGGTAAGCAGAATAGAACGCACGTAAGAGAACCCTGTACCTCCGGCAATCAGGATCAGCGGGCGCTCGTCTTCATCACGCAGCCAGGCTTCGCCATGCGGAATATCGACTTTGATTTCCCGGTCTTTCAGAATACGGTCCATCACGGCCATGGCGTAAAGATTTAGCTCAGAGGCGCCAACGTGCAGCTCAATGAATCCTTGCTCGTCCGGCGTTGATGCCATGGAGAACGGACGCTTATCCCTTTCGTCCATCACGACCATTAAATACTGGCCAGCACGAAAGGAAAACGCCGCGTCTGGCACTAAACGAACGCGATATACGGTGTCAGTTATAGCTTCTACCGAGGTCACTTTACAGCTTAAGGTTGTCATGCGCTCTCTCTGTCGGATCAATAGGCAAAACGATCGCGCCTCAGGCGCTTTTGCCGTCATTAAAGATGGCCAGTTCATCCCAAATTGCGTCAATACGCGCAGTCACTTCAGGATCTTTTTTAATCGGGCGTCCCCATTCGCGTTGGGTTTCGCCCGGCCATTTATTTGTGGCATCCAGCCCCATTTTTGAACCAAGGCCGGAAACCGGCGAGGCAAAGTCCAGGTAATCAATTGGCGTATTCTCTACCAGTACCGTATCCCGGGCGGGGTCCATACGGGTAGTAATAGCCCAAATTACATCATTCCAGTCGCGCGCGTTAACGTCATCATCGCAGACAATAACAAATTTGGTGTACATGAACTGGCGCAAAAACGACCAAACACCCATCATGACGCGTTTGGCATGGCCTGCGTACTGTTTTTTCATCGTCACCACGGCCAGACGATATGAACAGCCTTCCGGAGGCAGGTAAAAATCGACGATTTCCGGGAACTGCTTTTGCAGAATAGGAACGAATACTTCGTTCAGCGCCACGCCGAGCACTGCTGGCTCATCAGGCGGGCGTCCGGTATAGGTAGAGTGATAAATAGCATCTTCACGCTGGGTAATGTGGGTGACGGTAAAGACCGGGAAATTATCTACTTCGTTGTAGTAGCCGGTATGATCGCCATAGGGCCCTTCTGGAGCCAGCTCGCCCGGTTCGATGTACCCTTCCAGTACGATTTCTGCGCTGGCAGGCACTTCCAGGTCGTTGGAAATACATTTGACCACTTCGGTCTTGGTACCGCGCAACAGCCCGGCAAATGCGTACTCGGATAATGTATCAGGAACGGGCGTCACGGCCCCCAGAATGGTCGCAGGATCTGCCCCCAACGCCACTGAAACCGGGAAACGTTCACCAGGATGCGCCGCGCACCACTCCTGATAATCAAGCGCGCCGCCGCGATGGGACAACCAGCGCATAATAAGCTTGTTTTTACCAATCAGCTGCTGGCGATAGATGCCCAGATTCTGCCGCTCTTTATGCGGACCACGCGTGACGGTGAGTCCCCAGGTAATCAGCGGCGCGGCATCTTCCGGCCAGCAGGTCATAATCGGAATGCGGTTTAAATCAACGTCATCGCCTGAGTAGATTTTTTGCTGACAAGGCGCACCGCGCAACCGCTTAGTCGGCATGTTCAACACCTGCTTAAACTGCGGCAGCTTATCAAACAGATCGCGGAATCCTTTCGGTGGCTCTGGCTCTTTCAAAAACGCCAACAGTTTACCGACTTCTCGTAGCGCCGAGACATCTTCTTGTCCCATCCCCATCGCAACACGCTTTGGTGTGCCAAACAGGTTACACAGCACCGGCATTGAATAGCCTTTCGGATTCTCAAACAGTAAGGCAGGCCCACCGGCACGCAGAGTGCGATCGGCAATTTCAGTAATTTCCAGGTGGGGATCCACCTCAAGCGAAATGCGTTTGAGCTCGCCCTGCTGTTCAAGCAGCGTCAGGAAGTCGCGTAAATCGTGATATTTCATGGCGTCCATTGTGGCCTCTTCGTAAGCGCTTCATTATACGGCGTTCATCATTGTGATGCTGTATTTTTGTTAAATTAGCGTGAACTCTGGCGATACATATAAGCCCTGGGAGTATATACCCATTGGGTTTCAGCCTGCGTTGAGGCGGGTATAATTAACTTAACGCATGGCTTTTGCTATGCTGGCGCTCAGAACAAGCGGATAAGAGTTATTATGCAATCCTGGTATTTACTGTACTGCAAACGTGGGCAACTTCAGCGAGCCCAGGAACACCTGGAAAGGCAGGCGGTGAACTGCCTGACGCCTATGATCACCCTGGAAAAAATAGTGCGCGGTAAACGTACCACAGTCAGTGAACCACTATTCCCTAATTACATGTTTGTCGAGTTCGACCCGGAAGTGATCCACACCACCACTATCAATGCCACGCGTGGTGTCAGCCATTTCGTCCGTTTTGGCGCGACGCCTGCGACAGTTCCTTCTCCCGTTATTCACCAGCTTTCTATCTACAAGCCTGAAGGAATTGTTGACCCGCAAACTCCTCAGCCAGGGGACAGCGTGATTATTACTGAAGGGGCGTTTGAGGGGCTAAAAGCGATCTTCACCGAACCGGATGGCGAAGCGCGTTCCATGCTACTGCTTAACCTGTTGAATAAAGAGGTTAAGCAGAGCGTGAAAAATACCGGCTTTCGAAAAATTTAAGCCGTTTAGAAGGTCACTTCGAACAGCGTTCGGACGTTAGCATCAATGCTTGCTGACAGCCATTGAGGATTTTCACCGCGCCAGTGGGCAATACGCTCAAGAATATGTGGCAGGTGCGCCGGTTCATTGCGCCGTGACGTCGGTTTAGGCGTTAAGTCGCGAGGGAGTAGGTAAGGCGCATCGGTTTCAATCAGCAGCCTTTCCACCGGAATAAACGGCAGCAGTTCCCGCAGTTCCATCCCCCGGCGCTCATCACAGACCCAGCCGGTGATACCGATATAGAGTCCCCGGTCCACGCAGTCCTGCATCTCCTGTCGCGTTCCGGTAAAACAGTGCAGCACCGCGCCTGGGAGGCTATCCAGCCACGGCTCCAGCAACGTCAGAAAACGCTCGTGGGCATCCCGACAATGCATGAAAATCGGCATCTGCAGTTCAGCAGCAATGCGCAGCTGCGCCTCAAAAGCACGTTCCTGCTCCTGCGGCGTGGAGAAATTGCGATTGAAATCCAGACCGCACTCGCCAATAGCGACCACCTCAGACTGGTTTGCCAGCGAGATAATCTCGTCTTCCGTTGAGGACTGCCATTGGCTGCTGTCATGCGGGTGCACGCCAGCCGTGGACCAGCAATGCGGATAATGCTGTGCCAACTTTAGCGCCTGCTGGCTTTCGTGCAGGTTTGTTCCGGTCAGAAGCATACCGTTTACGCCCGCAGCAAAGGCGCGCGCCACAACATCATCCCTGTCTTTTGCAAATTGTGAACTGGTTAAATTAACGCCAATGTCAAACATGCTACCTCCCATATGACAACCGCCCTGACGGGCGGTTGAATTTACTCTTCTGTTTTCTCGGTGGCTTCGGCTTCTTTTGCTTCTTCAGCCTCGTTGTCCTCATCTCGCGTACGTCGCTTGCCGACATAGAAACGAGAGAAGAAAACGCCCACTTCAAACAGGCAGTACATCGGTATCGCCAACAACGTTTGCGAGAAGACATCTGGCGGGGTCAGTAACATCCCGACGACGAATGCTCCCACCACAACGTAAGGTCGTTTCTTACGTAAATCGTCTGGCGTCGTAATGCCCATCCAGCATAGCAGCACAATGGCGACAGGGACCTCAAAAGAGACACCGAAAGCCATAAATAGCGCCATGACGAAACTGAGATAGCTGGCAATGTCCGTTGATACCTGTACGCCTTGCGGAGCCGTGTTAGCCAGAAAACCAAACGCCAACGGGAAGACAACAAAATAGGCGAATGCCATGCCGATGTAGAACAGCAACGAACTGGAGACCAGCAGCGGCACAACCAGGCGACGTTCATGTTTGTACAAAGCAGGCGCAATGAATGCCCATACCTGGTAGAGGATCACTGGCGCTGACAGGATCAGCGACACCATGAAGGTCAACTTGATTGGCGTAAAGAACGGCGAAGCCACATCGGTGGCGATCATCGTTGCACCCTGCGGCATCTGTTTAATCAGAGGCGCTGCAACCATATGGTAAATGTCGTTGGCAAAATAAACCAACGCCAGAAAGATCGCGATTACCGCAATAATGCAGTTCAGGAGTCGCTTACGCAGCTCAATAAGATGCGTGATGAGCGGTTGGGTATCTTCTACAGACATGTTTACGGTTTATCACTCGACGAGGGTGAGGATTCGACAACAGGTGCGGCAGCTTTCTTTTCTGCATCCATCAACGTAGCGGAAGTGTTTTCCGTCGGCTCTGGCGTTTTAGCACCCGTGGATTCCGGTTTTTGCTCCGGCGAACTGGCCTGATTTTCAGCGGCGGCAGGGGTGACCCCTTCTCGCTGCGCTTCACCTTCTTTCACCACCGGATTATGGATAGTGTGCGCTTCATCGCTCGCTTTCTCAGGATCGTGCACGCTGTAAGAACGCTTCATCGATTCCGCCGCTTCACGCAGCTCATCCATTGACGCTTTCAGCTCCGGGGTCAGATTTGTCAGGCTCGCTTTCTCTACTTTCTTCAGGCTGTCCTGAAACTCCTGAAGCTTAAGCTCCTGGGTCAGTTCATTCTGAACAGTAGTTGCCAGGGAACGTAAAGCACGCACCCAGCCAGCAACCGTTTTTACCGCTACGGGTAATCGTTGCGGCCCCAGGACAATGAGGCCGATCACGAACACCAATAACAGTTCGCTAAAACCGATATCAAACACGGATTATACCTGCTCTTTATCTTGGCTTTTGGCGTCTTCCTTTTTCACTTCGCCCTGCTTATCGGTGATGGATTTAGCTGTAAAATCAGCGTCCTGGCTGGTTTTATCTTGCTTAGGCTCATCATCACCCATCGCTTTTTTGAAGCCTTTAATCGATGCGCCAAGATCGGAACCGATGGAGCCGAGTTTCTTGGTGCCAAATAGCAGTACAACGATGACGGCAATGATCAACAACTGCCAAATACTGATACCACCCATACATGTTCCTCTGTCATAGATGATGAATTAATAAGGCCGTAGTATACGTTACACGGCCTGCCTTGGGCGATGAAAAATTCAGCGCATTTTGCGCCAGCCGATTAACCAGGCTAAGACACCGCCTGCCATCAACCAGCCCGGCATAAGCCCCCACTCAGGGCGGCTTACCAGCAGGAATGTTCCACTTAGCAACAATGTTGCGCCAATGCCCAATAAATAACGGGATTGTCCCTGGCGTACATGATTCGCGTGAAGCTCGCGGGCAATCTTATCAACACTGTGCTGTAAATATTTGCCCTGGCGCAAACTGTCATACACCAGTTCAGGTATTTCTGGCATTTTTTCGACCCAGAACGGTGCTTTTTCTTTAAATGCCCTAACGAGCGCCGGAATACCGACCTGATCTTTAATCCAGGATTCGAGGAATGGCTTAGCCGTTTTCCACAAATCTAACTGCGGGTAGAGCTGTCGTCCGACACCCTCAACGTACAGCAGCGTCTTCTGTAGCAATACCAGTTGAGGCTGGACTTCCATATTGAAGCGGCGCGCAGTGTTGAACAAATTCAACAGCACATGACCAAAGGAAATCTCCGCCAGCGGTTTTTCAAAAATCGGCTCGCACACGGTACGAATGGCAAATTCAAACTCTTCAACGTTGGTATCCGGTGGAACCCAACCAGAATCCACGTGCAGTTCAGCAACTTTGCGGTAATCGCGGTTAAAGAACGCAATGAAGTTTTCAGCCAGGTAACGCTTATCTTCTTTGTTTAAAGAGCCCACAATCCCACAATCAATACCAATGTATTTCGGGTTTTCAGGGTGCTCATAACTGACAAAAATGTTCCCAGGGTGCATATCCGCATGGAAAAAGCTGTCGCGGAATACCTGAGTAAAGAAGACCTGAACACCACGTTCAGCCAGCAACTTCATATTGGTGCCGTTCTTCTCAAGCGTGGTGACATCTGAAACCGGGATACCGTAAATGCGCTCCATCACCATCATGTTCTGACTGCAATAGTCGGAATACACTTCCGGGATGTACAGCATCGGGCTATCTTCAAAATTACGTCGTAGCTGAATGGCGTTCGCCGATTCGCGCAGCAGATTTAGCTCATCAATCAACGTTTTTTCATATTCACGGACGACTTCTGTTGGTCGCAGGCGACGCCCATCTGGCAGCAGACGAGGAACCCAACGAGCCAGGCGGTAGATCAGTTTTAAATCCGCTTTGATGACCGGCAGTATGTCCGGGCGAATAACTTTGATCACCACCTCTTTGCCATTCGATTTCAATCGCGCAGTGTGAACCTGAGCAACAGACGCAGATGCCAGCGGCGTGATTTCAAAATCATCAAACCATTCCTCGACGGGCAGCCCGCCCATGGCCTCTTCGATTTGTTTTTTCGCTCTAAGCCCATCAAACGGGGCAACACGATCCTGCAATAGCGCAAGCTGATCGGCGATATGCGGAGGGAAAAGGTCACGACGGGTGGAGAGCATCTGCCCAAACTTGATCCACACCGGGCCGAGTTCCTGTAAAGCCAGTCTCAGCCTTTCTCCCAGCGGTTTGTCTTTATGTCGGTTGGGCATCCAGAACAACGAGTATCGCCACAACCTAAGCGGCAGCGTGATTCGCATTTTGGGGATGAGTTCATCAAGACCGTAGCTTAAAAAAGTGCGAATGATGAAATAAAGGCGCCGTACTTCACCTGGCGTCATTTGGCCTCCAGTTTTTCCAGCCGTTTGGCCAGAGATTCAACCGCGCGCTCAACGGCTGCCGTTTCTTCAGCAAACCATGCAACCTCTAGTGGGCCAGGAGCCATGCGCCACTCTTCGGTGATCGCTTCGGCGACATAGCGCTGCTGGCGCTGAAAGTTATGGCACAGGAACTTCGCTCCACCACGCAAGACTTTGCTGACCCCTTCCGCGACGATATCGCCGGTATAGGGTGCTAACAGTTCTGCAGGATCCAACTCCGCCAGATCGGCCAGCACAACAAAGTTCTGTACTACCTGGATATCACCCTGGACTTCCAGTTCACCGCTGCGGATAAGCGTGGTGAGTTGCTGTCTGTCACGCAATTTCGGTAACACACTGGCATATGTGATTACGGTGCAATCGGCTTCGCCTTCCCACGCCCCCAGCACATCGACCTGGCGCTCACTAAACACCAGGACTAACGATGTTGAAAATCCTTTGAGATCAACACGTAGCACTTTGCCCTGTAAACGCGTTCTGGCTGACTTGAGCGCAGGAGAGCGGTACAGAAAGGTGTTGAGCAGATTTTCAACGCCTGCGGTCACTAAGGGTTTTAAAGGCATCCCCACTCTCCTGTCAGAACTTGTATCCACGATGCAGCGCAACGACACCTGCTGTCAGGTTGTAGTAATCAACGCTTTCGAACCCGGCATCTTGCATCATTGCTTTTAAGGTGTCCTGATCGGGATGCATGCGGATGGATTCCGCCAGATAGCGATAGCTGTCCGCATCGCTTGCTACCATTGAACCTATACGCGGCAGAACATGGAAAGAGTACGCGTCGTAGGCTTTGCTCAACGGTTCGATAATCGGCTTGGAGAATTCCAGCACCAGTAAACGTCCGCCCGGCTTCAATACGCGGTACATGGAGCGTAATGCTTTGTCTTTATCCGTAACGTTGCGCAGACCGAAAGAGATGGTGATGCAGTCAAACGTGTTGTCAGGGAAAGGTAGTGCTTCAGCATTCGCCTGAACGTACTCAACGTTACCCACCACACCAATATTGCGCAGCTTTTCGCGACCCATTTTGAGCATTGAGTCATTGATATCCGCCAGCACAACTTTGCCGGTTTCGCCTACCATGCGAGAGAATTTCGCCGTCAGATCGCCGGTACCGCCTGCTAAATCGAGAACGGTTTGCCCGCGACGCACGCCACTGCAGTCAATGGTGAAGCGCTTCCACAAACGATGAATGCCAAATGACATTAAGTCATTCATAACGTCATATTTAGAGGCCACAGAATGAAAAACGTGGGCCACCATGTCAGCTTTCTGCTCTTTAGCGACGGTCTGAAAGCCAAAGTGCGTCGTTTCTTGTGAATTATCCACCATCTCAGTGCCTGCTCATCCAAAAAATGTTCGAGAAGTGTAACAGATTGGGCCAATTTGCCCTACCCTTCTGCCGGGTTCAACTACCCCAAATGGACTAGTTTGATTGCTGATTTACCGCTTCACCATCGGGGCAAGATGCATCTTGTTGCGTCTCAGGGACCGAGCGCAAGCGGTATTCTTCATCCTGCGTAGTGGCTTGCTCAGCCAGCTCAGGATTAATCTCGCGCTTAATTTCTACACCTAAACTGCGAAACGCTTCTGCCTGCGACAGGACGTTTCCACGACCGGAAGAGAGTTTTTTCATCGCCTGTCGGTAATTATCCTGGGCTTTGTCCAGGCTTTGACCTATTGCCGACATATCATCCACAAACAACCGCATCTTGTCATAAAGTTTGCTGGCCCGATCGGCAATTTGTTGCGCATTACGACTCTGATGCTCGTAGCGCCACAGGTTGGCAATCGTGCGCAATGCCACCAACAGCGTGGTAGGGCTCACCAGCATAATGTTATTTCTAAGCGCTTCGGTAATCAGTTCGGGCTGTCTGTCGAGCGCCAGCAAAAAAGCGGGCTCAACGGGGATAAACATCAGCACATAGTCAAGCGTACGCAGCCCCGGAAGCTGCTGATAGTCTTTGCGGCCCAGCAGACGAATGTGGTTGCGCACCGAGGCGATGTGCTCCTGCAACGCGCTCTCGCGGGTGAATTCATCTTCAGCGTTAAAATAGCGTTCATAGGCGACCAGCGTCATTTTCGCATCAATCACCACATCTTTGCCCTGCGGTAATCGGACAATAACATCTGGCTGCATCCGCGAACGGGCGTCGTTTTCGATGCTGACCTGGGTTTCATATTCATAGCCTTCGCGCAGACCGGAAGCCTCAAGCACCCGCGTGAGTACGACCTCGCCCCAGTTACCCTGCGTTTTGTTATCGCCTTTTAATGCCCGCGTCAGGTTTACCGCTTCCTGTGCCATCTGCGCATTCAGTTGCTGGAGATTACGAATTTCGTGCGCCAGAGTATGACGTTCCTGTGCCTCTTTACCAAAGCTATCCTGAACCTGGCGTCGAAAACCGTCCAGTTGTTCGCGAAGCGGTGCCAGCAGGCTGTTCAGGCTTTGGCGATTTTGCTCATCTACGCGGCGATTGCTGTGCTCGAATATACGGTTCGCCAGATTTTCAAACTGCTCGCTCAGGCGCTGTTCGCTGTTGATCATCTGACGAATCTTATCTTCCGCATGCTGTTGCGTTGCTTCCAGCCGGGTGGTGACTTCCCGGAGATCAGCTTCCAGAGAGGTGTTGATACTGTGCAGGCTGCGCAATTCGTTATTAAGCAGTTCGCACTCATCACGCCAGTGGGCTTCCTGTGAGAGTTGTTGCCGGGCGGCACTTAGCGCGATATCCAGTTCACGTCGTTCTTCGATGAGATCGGCACGGATCCTGTCGGCGTGCGCTTTTGTTGCCAGCCACCCAACCAGCAGCCCTGCGGCTAACGCCAGCACGGCACTCATCATAATTGAAATATCCACAACGCCCCCTTACAGCAACGACTTACCCGCACAAAATAGAATTGTGCTGTATAAACGTCCAGTTTAAAAGGAATTTCCTGCGAGGTACTACGCAAAATAAAAAGGCCGAACGCGTCGGCCTTTTTGAATAGACGGGAGAATTACAGTAAACGACGCGCAGCTTCCACCACGATTTTTACCGCATGGCTTTCTGTTTGTTTCATCGTTTCCGCATTAGGGATCTCTTGCTGAGTACGGTTCACGATAACACCTGCGACCATACCGGCACGCAGACCCTGGCTTGCGCACATGGTCAGTAGCGTGGCAGATTCCATTTCGTAGTTCATAACGCCCATAGACTGCCACTCTTCCATCGAGCCTTTGAAACGGCTCACGACGCGACCAGAGAAGGTGTCGTAACGTTCCTGGCCCGGGTAGAAGGTGTCAGAAGATGCGGTAACGCCCACGTGGGTAGTGGCGCCGATAGATTTCGCCGCTTCCACCAGCGCGGTGGTGCACTCGAAGTCCGCAACGGCCGGGAACTCCATTGGCGCGAAGTGCAGGCTTGCGCCGTCCAGACGGACAGACGCCGTGGTGACCAGGACATCACCTACATTGATATGCGGCTGGATAGCGCCAGTCGTACCGATACGCAGGAAGGTACGAATGCCCAGTTGTGCCAGTTCTTCAACGGCAATAGAGGTTGACGGGCCGCCGATACCGGTAGAGCAAACGATCACGGCTTTACCATCCAGCTCAGCACGCCAGGTAGTGAACTCGCGATGAGATGCCAGCTTAACCGGCTTATCCATCAGCGCGGCGATCTTTTCCACACGCTCCGGGTCGCCAGGGACGATAGCAAGCGTAGCCCCTTGTAAGTCGCTCTTAGTGAGGCCGAGATGAAAAACATCAGACTTAGACATAAAAACTCCTCTGTGAATCGGTTTTGTCAGAAGAAGCAAAAACACACTTTACCGAAGGCATGAACATATTTTCGTGACAGTCATCACTATGATGTAAATCAATTGCATTCAATTACCATCAAAAAGTGATGCGTATCACATAAATGATGCGATGTAAGGAAGCCCTGCACAAAAGATAGCCCGTTTAAGGCAATGTGGTTCGTTGCATGTGTCTATAGTTAACAATGCGCTTTTTGGCTGAATATTTAAGGGTACGGAGAATACCATGACAACACGACAATCTGGCTTTGCACCTGCTGTATCTCCACCGACGTCTACCACGGTTCACACTCCGGATAACGAAATTATCGCCGGTGTAACGTCCATACCTTCACAAGGCGATGATATGCCAGCGTATCACGCACGACCAAAACAAACCGATGGCTTGCTTCCCGTGGTCATTGTCGTGCAGGAGATTTTTGGTATTCATGAGCACATTCGTGACGTTTGCCGCCGTCTGGCTCTGGAAGGGTATCTGGCTATCGCACCAGAACTCTATTTTCGCGAAGGCGATCCCAATGACTTTGCCGACATCCCCACGCTGCTCAGCGGCCTTGTCGCCAAAGTGCCTGACTCTCAGGTACTGGCCGATCTGGACCACGTCGCCAGCTGGGCCTCCCGCAACGGAGGAGATGCGCACCAACTGATGATCACTGGATTCTGCTGGGGTGGACGCATTACCTGGTTGTATGCCGCACATAATCCGCAGTTAAAAGCGGCCGTGGCGTGGTATGGCAAACTGGTGGGTGATAAAACCCTCAACTCGCCGAAACATCCCGTTGATATCGCAACCGATCTTAACGCCCCCGTTTTGGGACTTTATGGCGGCCAGGATACCAGCATTCCGCAAGATACCGTTGAAACAATGCGTCAGGCGCTGCGCGCCGCCAATGCGAAAGCGGAAATCGTGGTCTATCCCGATGCCGGACATGCGTTTAACGCCGATTATCGCCCGAGCTATCACGAAGAGTCCGCGAAAGACGGCTGGCAGAGAATGCTGGAGTGGTTCGCGCAATACGGTGGGAAGAAATAATTCCCGCCAGGCAAACCAATAAACAAAACGGAGGCATCAGCCTCCGTTTTGTTTTTACGCCTGACGCAGATTCTGCGCCGCTTTAACCATGTTTGCCAGCGCAGCACGGGTTTCCGGCCAGCCGCGCGTTTTCAGGCCGCAGTCCGGGTTCACCCACAGACGCTCAGCCGGAATACGCTGCTCGGCTTTCTTCAGCAAAGCTTCAATCCACTCCACGCTCGGGACGTTCGGCGAGTGAATGTCGTAGACGCCCGGCCCGATTTCGTTCGGATAGTCGAACTCTTCGAACGACTCCAGCAGCTCCATATCAGAACGTGAAGTCTCAATAGTGATCACGTCCGCGTCCAGCGCCGCAATGGAGTCCATGATGTCGTTGAACTCGCAGTAACACATGTGGGTGTGGATCTGGGTTTCATCCTTCGCCACTGCCGCGTTAATGCGAAAGGCTTCCACGCCCCACTCCAGATACGCCGCCCAGTCGCTGCGACGCAGCGGTAAACCTTCACGCAGTGCCGGCTCATCAATCTGGATAATGCCGATCCCCGCTGCTTCCAGATCCGCCACTTCATCACGCAACGCCAGCGCAATCTGCTTCGCGATGGTTTCACGCGTCACGTCTTCACGCGGGAATGACCAGCAAAGAATGGTCACCGGACCGGTCAGCATACCTTTTACCGGTTTGTCGGTCAGTGACTGGGCATACTTCGCCCACTCCACGGTGATCGCTTCCGGGCGGCTGACGTCGCCAATGACTACCGGTGGCTTCACGCAACGGGAGCCATAGCTCTGCACCCAACCGTTCTGGGTAAAGACGAACCCGTCCAGATGCTCACCAAAGTATTCCACCATGTCGTTACGCTCGGCTTCACCGTGTACCAGCACGTCGAGCCCCAGACGCTCCTGTTCGGCGATCGCCTGTTTGATATGTTCCGCGATACCGGTGCGGTAGTTACCGGCATCCAGATTGCCCTTTTTGAAGTCCAGACGCAGACCGCGAATTTCGGTGGTTTGTGGGAATGAGCCGATAGTCGTGGTCGGCCATGCCGGCAGATTAAAGCGGGCACGTTGCGCCTCAGCACGAACCGGATAAGCGTTGGCGCGCTGGCTGTCCTGGGCAGTGATCGCCGCCAGACGTTTTTCCACTGCGGCATTGTGGACACGAGTAGAGTGACGACGAGCCTGAATCGGTGCGCTCCATTCGATAATTGCCGCCGTATCACCGCTGTTCAACGCATCACGCAGCAGCGCCAGCTCGCCGCATTTTTGCAGGGCGAAGGCAAACCAGCTCTTCACCTCTGCATCAAGGCGGGTTTCCACGCTGAGATCAATGGGGCTGTGCAGCAGGGAGCAGGAAGAAGCCACCCACAGGTCACGTTTCCCGACGATATCTTTAATTTGCGCATATTTTTCGCTGAGATCGGCGCGCCAGACGTTGCGCCCGTTCACCAGGCCCGCTGACAGCAGCCAGTCGGCAGGCAGACGTTTGTGCAGCTCGGCGACATCATCTTTACCGTGCACGAAGTCGACGTGCAGTCCCTGCACCGGCAGCGCGGTAATGGTATCCAGGTTTGGCGTTACGCCTTCGAAGTAGGTGGTCAGTAACAGCTTCACCTGGCCCCGCAATGCATCATAAGCTGGTTTGAAGGCGTCCAGCCACGCTTGCGGCAATTCCAGCACCAGAGCAGGTTCGTCAATCTGTACCCACTCAACACCGCGTTTTGCCAGCTCCGCCAGCACCTGCTGGTAAACCGGCAGAATGTCGTTCAACAGACTCAGGCGGTCAAACTGTTCGCCCTTCACTTTCCCCAGCCACAGGTAAGTTACCGGCCCCAGCAGCACAGGTTTCACCTTGTGCCCGAGCGCCAGCGCTTCGTCTACTTCATCCAGCAGTTGCGTCCAGGTCAGTTTGAACTGCTGACCTTTGGTGAACTCTGGCACCATGTAGTGATAGTTGGTATTAAACCATTTGGTCATTTCTGCCGCCGCCGCTGGCTCACCGGTCGGTGCGCGGCCACGGCCAATACGGAATAAGGTATCGATATCGACCGAGCCGTCTTTATTCTGATGACGAGCCGGAACGTTGCCGAGCAGCAGGCTGGTAGTCAGCACGTGATCGTACCAGGCAAAATCACCTACCGGCAGCAGGTCAACACCCGCCTGCTTCTGCTGCTCCCAATGGCGGGCACGCAGCTCGCGGCCAACGGCCAGCAATTCTTCACGGGAGGAATTTCCCGCCCAGTAGCTTTCTTGCGCTTTCTTCAACTCGCGACGCAGGCCAACGCGAGGGAAACCGAGGGTGTGATTCAATATTGTCATTTTTCTTCCTCTAATTATATGTAAATCCTATGGATTTTGAATTTAGGGAAGGCGGCAAGTTTACTCATCCCCAGGAGCTTACTGAAGTAAGTGACTGGGGTGGGGAAACGAAGCCAACGCACCATAAATTTAAAAGACGAAGGATTTTAGCCGTCCAGATGTTTACACATCCATAATTGGCGGTTACTGTATATTCCTCAAGCGCAATTTGTTCATGCCGAAGTGAAGGACTTTCATGATCGAGATTAAACACCTGAAAACGCTCCAGGCGTTGCGGAATAGCGGTTCGCTGGCAGCCGCCGCGGCGACGTTGCATCAGACCCAATCCGCTCTTTCTCACCAGTTCAGCGATCTGGAGCAGCGCCTTGGCTTTCGACTTTTTATCCGTAAAAGCCAGCCTCTGCGCTTTACGCCGCAGGGAGAAATCCTGCTGCAGTTAGCTAATCAGGTGTTGCCGCAAATTGGTCGTGCGCTGCAGGCTTGCAACGAACCGCAGCAAACCCGGCTGCGAATCGCAATTGAATGTCACAGTTGTATTCAATGGCTGGCGCCCGCGCTGGAGAATTTTCGTGCCAACTGGCCACAGGTGGAGATGGACTTTAAATCCGGCGTGACGTTCGATCCACAACCAGCGCTACAGCAGGATGAGCTGGATCTGGTGTTAACCTCCGACATTCTGCCGCGCAGCGGATTGCACTACTCACCGATGTTTGATTTTGAAGTCCGCCTGGTACTGGCGCCTGACCATCCGTTGGCCAGCAAAACGCAAATCACGCCGGAAGATTTGGCCAGCGAGACGCTGCTCATTTACCCAGTGCAACGGAGTCGACTGGATGTATGGCGGCATTTCCTGCAGCCTGCGGGCGTGAGCCCGTCGCTGAAGAGCGTGGATAACACCCTGCTGCTGATTCAGATGGTTGCAGCCAGAATGGGTATCGCGGCGTTACCGCACTGGGTGGTGGAGAGTTTTGAACGCCAGGGTTTAGTAGTGACTAAAACCCTGGGTGATGGATTGTGGAGCCGACTGTACGCCGCCGTGCGTGATGGCGAGCAGCGACAGCCGGTCACAGAAGCGTTTATTCGCTCAGCGCGGAATCACGCCTGCGATCACCTGCCGTTTGTGCGGAGTGCGGAACGACCCACTTTCGATGTACCCACAGTGAGGCCACTATCACAGCCGCGCCAATGATGAAGCTTGGCCAGTGAGGCTGTTGATGCCAGATAGCCAGGTTGACCAACAGCCCGGCCGGGACATGCATATTGTTCATGATACCCAGTGTGCCCGCATCCACTTGGGTCGCACCGTAGTTCCACATAAAGTAACCAACGCCGGACGCTGCCACGCCAAGAAAGACCAGAATTCCCCACTGTAGCGTGGTTGCAGGCATTTTTTGCGCATTGCCCAGCATGAACCAGGCCACGACAGCCACCATAAAGGCACCCATGTAAAACCAGGCAAAAGCATTATGCTGTGGCATTGGGCGGGTTTCCATCAGACGCTTGTAGCCCACCATACCGATGGCAAAACTAATGTTGGAAAGCTGCACCAGCAGCAGGCCAGTCCAGAAGTGGCTGGTTACCTGATCGTAACGAATAATCCCCGCGCCAATCACCGCCAGTAACGCACTGAAAGCGTAGCTCCAACGCAAACGGCGCCCGCTCATCAGGTCATAAATCAGCGTGATGTAGAGCGGCGTCAGCACGGTGAAAAGCAACAGCTCTGAAACCGTCAGATACAGGTAGGCGTGAAAACTCAGCATATACATAATGCCAAGCTGCATGGCCCCCACCAGCATATATAGCGCGATCGTTTTTACGCTGTGCCCACGGGTTCGTAAAAACGGCAGGAACACCAGCGCCGCGAGTCCAACGCGCACCAGCACCGCAAAATAGCTATCGACATGACCAGCAAGGTACTCGCCAAACAGGCTGAAGGAAAAGGCCCACAAAATAGTGGTAATGATGAGTAGCGCCACAATGGATGTCTCTTAGAACAGGGAACATCCATTGTAGCGGAGAGTTTAGTTGACAACTGGTCAACTAAAGAACAATTACTTTAAAAAGAGATCGCGCAGGTAGTGCGGCACGGCATCGTCGGCGTTGAGTCCGATGACTTCCAGCTCCGGATGCAGATCCTTCAGGCGCTGGTGGGCATTGCCCATGATGCAGCCTTTGCCCGCCATGGAGAGCATTTCCGCATCGTTCATCCCATCGCCAAAAGCGATGCAGTCTTTCAGGCTGTAGCCCATCGCTTTCGCTACCGCTTCCAGCGCATGACCTTTCGACACGCCGCCCGCCATGACTTCCAGACAGGTAAGCGTAGAGAAGCTGACGTTGACGCGATCGCCCCAGCGGGCGTTAATCGCCTGCTCCAGCGGTAGCAGTCTTTCGTGAGAGTCGGTGGTGAAGAACACTTTGCTGACGCCTTCAGGCTCCAGTAATGCAGGTTCAAACAGGGAATAGTTAAACACTGCTTCTTTGAAGAATCGCATTTCGTCCGGACGATGGCGATTCATAAACCATTCATCATCGCGATAAACGTTGGTCACGATATCCGGATTTGCATTCACTACGCCAAACAGGTCGCTGGCAATGTCGCGATCCAGGTTATGGGAAAAAACCAGATTCCCGTCAGAATCATGCACCCGCGCGCCGTTGGACGTGATCATATAGGTTTTAATGCCGAGGTTATCGCGAATTTGCCCCACATCAACATGATGACGGCCAGTCGCAAACACGAAGTTAACGCCGCGAGCGGTCAATAACTTCAGCGTCTCTTTGGCATAGGGGGACAGAGTATGGTCGGGGGAAAGCAGCGTACCGTCTAAATCAGACGCAACAACCTGATACATAAGAAAATTAAACCTCTAGGCAAAGCGGGTTCCGCTGGATGAGTTATGTTTGTCGAAAAATTCGACAATAGCGTTAAGCGCGACTGAGCGCATGGCGTCCTTTTCAAAAAGGATCTCATGGTACGCGCCTTTTATGACAAGCGGCTGACCTCCTTCTACAGGATGGCCCGCTGCGGCGCGGAGTTCACAAAAACGATCGTGCATGCGGTTATCCACTACACGTTCTTCTTCAGCCTGAATCAGCAGCGTCGGCGTCGCATCATCCCCAGCGCCAGCCAAAACCTGTTCACCAGCCAGAATCCCTTCGCGTACCCAGTGATAGGTGGGACCACCAACGCGCAACCGCGGCTCATCAGCATAGAAGCGTAGATTGCGCCGATAGCGCTGTCGACTATGGGTTAACGCATTCATACCGAACGGCAGCGCCCGCCAGCGCCCGGTTCCCATCGCATAGCCTTCGCGGATCCGCGGATGCCCTTCAGCCCAGTCCAGAATGTGGCGCACCATCCAGTCGGGAAAGCGCATCACAATACCAAACATCGGTGCACAAAGCGCGATGGCATCACACTGATTCGGGTGGCGCTGCAGGAATAACGTGGCAATCGCCCCGCCCATTGAATGCGCCAGGATATAGCGTTTTCTCCACGGGCCGGGTAGCACCTCCTGCTGCCAGAAGGCGGTTAGATCGTCGACATAGTCATTAAAGTTATCGACATGACCGCGATGCGGATCCGAAAGCATTCGCCCGGAACGCCCCTGACCACGGTGATCGATAATGAGCACGTCAAAACCAGAATGAAACAGGTCATACGCCAGTTCAGCGTATTTCACATAGCTTTCAATGCGTCCAGGACAGACGACGATGACGCGATCGTTTTTTTCTGCATGAAAACGCACAAAATGTACGGGGATATCATCCACACCCGTAAATTCCGCTTCTTCCCGCTGACGCCAGAAATCTGTCAGTGGCCCCATGGAAAAAGCAGCAAACGCGTTTTCTCTTGTTTCCCAGTCTTTTTGCTGCTGAAACATCGGGTATCCAGCCTCGTTGACCAAGTAAAATCGTTTTTTTCGCCGTCGTTGATACAACCTAACGGCAGTAGCGTATTGTGGCATAAAAATAGACAATCCGGGAGTTTCTCATGACCTTTGAATGGTGGTTCGCCTACCTGCTGACCTCTATTATTTTGAGCTTGTCTCCAGGCTCTGGCGCAATCAACACTATGACCACTGCCATCAGCCATGGTTATCGCGGTGCCAGCGCGTCGATTGCGGGTTTACAGACCGGGCTGGGCATTCATATCGTTTTGGTAGGCGTGGGGCTGGGAACGCTATTTTCACGTTCGGTGATCGCATTTGAGGTGCTGAAGTGGGCGGGAGCGGCCTATCTGATTTGGCTGGGTATTCAACAATGGCGGGCTGCGGGCGCTATCGATCTGAACACCATGGCGAATACACAATCACGCAGCCGCCTGTTCAAACGCGCGGTCTTTGTGAATCTGACCAACCCCAAAAGCATTGTTTTTCTTGCCGCCCTGTTCCCGCAGTTTATCCTGCCGCAGGAACCGCAACTGATGCAGTACGTGGTGCTTGGCGTTACGACCATCGTGGTCGATATCATTGTGATGATCGGTTACGCGACGCTGGCCACGCGCATTGCAGGCTGGATTAAAGGACCAAAGCAAATGAAGGCGCTCAACAAAGTGTTTGGCTCGCTATTTATGCTGATAGGCGCTCTGCTGGCATCGGCAAGGCATGCCTAGCCAATGGAACGGCACTCGCAAAGAAATGCTAACAGTATGAACGTCTGAATATGACTTTCCGCACTTAGCCGCAAAGGAGGAAAAGTCTTTTATTCTGCGCTGTTAGGTGTTGAATACCAGTGTAAGAATGCCGCCACTCTCACTTCTCACGGATGATGGACGATGGCGGAAGCAACGACACCCCATGACGCAGTATTTAAGACCTTCCTCTCCCGCGTGGAAACCGCGCGGGACTTTATCGAACTTCATCTTCCTCCCTCGTTAATCAAAATCTGCAAACTGGAAACGCTCCGTCTGGAATCAGGCAGTTTTGTGGAGGACGATCTGCGCCCCTATTTCAGCGATATTCTCTACTCACTGGAAACCACCAGCGGACAAGGCTATGTACATGTGCTTATTGAGCATCAAAGCTCACCTGACAAGCATATGTCATTTCGCCTGATGCGCTACGCTATCGCCGCGATGCAACGTCATCTTGAGGCTGGAAACGACACTCTACCGCTGGTGATTCCAGTGCTCTTTTACCATGGCAAGCAAAGCCCATGGCAAGGCTCAATGAACTGGCTGGATCACTTTGAGGATTCGGGAACCGCCCTTCAACTTTACAGCACACCGTTTCCGTTGGTGGATGTGACGGTTATTCCAGATGATGAAATCATGCAGCATCGCAGTATGGCGGCGCTGACATTAGTGCAAAAGCATATTCGCCAGCGCGACATGGCACAGCTGCTGGATAAACTTACCCGCCTGTTTATGCTGGAGAAGATGAGCGGACAACAAATAACCGTGCTGGTAAACTACATGGTGCAAGCAGGGAATACACAAGATGTTCAGACATTACTGTATAAGCTGGCACAGCGTGTGCCGCAGCATGGAGACAAACTGATGACAATGGCGGATCAACTAAAGCAGATAGGCCGTGAAGAGGGCAAACGCATTGCCCTCACTGATGTAGCAAAAGCAATGCTCAAGCGAGGTCTTGATACCGATGCGATTATGGAAATGACCGGCCTTTCGAAGGATGAATTACAGAAGCTTGCGCAATAAACCGTACTCCGCCTGGGACTCCCAGGCGGGTAACAAACTTAGCGCGAAATAATCAGGTGGATGCCGAAACCCGCGAACAGCGCCCCGGCAAAACCGTCAATCCACTTCGCCAGGCGCTGATAGCCACGACGCATCTTCGGCAGCGCAAACAGGCTGGCAACCACGGTAAACCACGCCAGCGTTTCCACAATAATCAGGGCAAAAATCCCCCAACGCGCTCCCGTTCCGACGTTGTCGCCAACAAATAACGAGAAGACGGAGCCAAAATAGATAATGGCTTTAGGGTTCGCCAGATTGGTCAGCAGGCCTTTCAAGAAGCTGCGTCCGCTCTGCGCCAGCTCAACCTGCGGAGTGGGAGCTGCAACATCCTGTTTTTTAAATGCGCCGCGCAGCATCTGGTAACCCATCCAGCACAGATACAGCCCCCCACCTACCATAATAATGGTGTGCAGCCAGGCCATTTTTTCGATAATCAGATGCAGGCCGAGCAGCGCCACGCCAGCCCAGACCATGACGCCGCAGGTAATACCCAGCACGCCCATCATCGCTTCTTTGCGCGAACGGCTAACCGCAGTTTGAGAAACAAAAAAGAAATCGGGACCGGGGCTCATCAGCGCAACGATATGCACCAACGCAACGGTGAAAAATAGCGTTAACATAAAAATGACTCGCGGGGGAATAGTTCAGTGAGTCACCATCCTGGCACTTTTTTGCCCGGCTGACTACTCTTCGTCGTCACCATCAACGTGTGCGCGGATAAGCGCCATAAACTCTTTGCCAAAACGTTCAAGTTTACGCATTCCCACGCCGTTGACGCTCAGCATTTCACTCGGTGAAACCGGCATTTGTTCGGCCATTTCAATCAACGTAGCGTCGTTGAACACCACGTACGGCGGGATGTTCTCTTCATCAGCAATGGCTTTACGCAGCTTACGCAATTTGGCGAATAGTTTGCGGTCATAGTTGCCGCCGAAGGATTTCTGCATCGCGCGCGGTTTCAGCGCCACAATACGCGGCACGGCAAGCTGTAGTGGAACTTCACCGCGCAGCACCGGACGCGCGGCTTCGGTTAACTGTAACGCGGAGTGATGAGCAATATTCTGCGTCACCAGGCCCAGGTGAATAAGCTGGCGAATAACGCTCACCCAGTGTTCGTGGCTTTGCTCGCGACCAATGCCATAGACCGGCAGTTTGTCATGAGCCAGTTCGCGAATACGCTGGTTATTCGCTCCGCGCAGCACTTCCACGACGTACCCCATGCCGAAGCGTTGGTTAACACGGTAAATCGTCGACAGCGCTTTACGCGCATCCATGAGTCCGTCGTACTGCTTTGGCGGATCGAGGCAGATGTCGCAGTTACCACACGGCTCCTGACGCCCTTCGCCAAAATAATTCAGCAGCACCAGGCGACGACAGGTTTGTGCCTCGGCAAACGCCCCCATCGCATTGAGCTTATGCCGTTCGATATCCAGCAGTTGCCCAGCGGGTTTCTCTTCGAGGCAACGGCGTAGCCATGCCATATCAGCTGGATCGTAAAACAGCATCGCTTCCGCCGGTAGACCATCACGCCCGGCGCGGCCGGTTTCCTGGTAATAGGATTCGATATTGCGCGGAATGTCGAAATGCACCACGAAGCGTACGTTAGGTTTGTTGATCCCCATACCGAACGCCACGGTCGCCACCACGATTTGCAGGTCGTCGCGCTGGAATTTCTCCTGCACCTCGGCGCGTACGGCATTTTCCAGCCCGGCATGATAAGCCCCGGCGCTGATGCCACGGCTTTGCAGACGCGCGGCGGTGTCCTCGACTTTAGCGCGACTGTTACAGTAGATAATGCCAGACTTACCGCGCTGCTCTTGCACGTAGCGCATCAGCTGATCGAGCGGCTTAAACTTCTCCATCAACATGTAGCGAATGTTCGGGCGGTCAAAGCTGCTGATCTGAATTAACGGGTCGTTGAGTCCCAGCAGACGCACAATATCCAGCCGGGTTGTCTCATCCGCGGTCGCGGTCAGCGCCACAAACGGCAGGGTTGGGAAACGTTGGCGCAACTGTCCCAGCGCCGCATATTCGGGGCGGAAATCATGCCCCCACTGCGAAATACAGTGCGCTTCATCAACCGCCAGCAGCATCGGATTCCAGTGCGCCAGATGCTCAAGGAAGTTATCCAGCATCAGACGTTCGGGCGCAATGTACAGTAAGCGAATCTGTCCTGTACGACAGCCTGCCATCACCTCAAGCTGCTGCTCACGACTTTGAGTAGAGTTAAGGCACGCCGCCGCCACGCCGTTGGCCAGCAGTTGATCGACCTGATCCTTCATCAAGGAAATCAGCGGAGAAACAACAACGGTGAGTCCGTTTAGCAATAATGCGGGAATTTGATAGCACAGGGATTTACCGCCGCCGGTCGGCATAACGACCAGGCAGTCGCGACCAGAGAGCACGGTATCAATGATTTCTTCCTGACCAGGGCGAAACTGTTGGTAGCCAAAGGTTTCTTGCAAAACCTGTTTAGCGCCCATTTCCAGATTCAACACTTCCGCCTGCGCCACATTAACCCCATTAGCCTGAAATAAAAACAGGCGCTATTTTCAGCGCCTGAGAGAGAAACTGCAACGATTAAAATACTCTCAATACTTATCAGAAGATATCGTTGAGCATCACGCCCACACCAACACGGGTCTGATTGAAGTTATAGTCAATCAGCGATTCGCCGTAACCGCTGTAAACCTGGGTGTAAAGACGAACATGCTTCGTAATGGGGTAACTGACACCCAACTCAGCGCCACCGTAACCGGTATTCCAGTTGTACTGACCTTTCGCACTTAAGACGGCGTCACCGAGGTGATAACCCAGTTTGAGCTGATAGTAGCCCATATATTTTGTGATATCCGGGTTATCATCAGTGCTGCCGATGACGTACCACGGCTTAACTTCCACCAGCCAGTTACCGTTTTCAGCCATCAGGCGAGTATAAAGACGGTTCCAGCTACGTGAAGTGGGATCGGAGCGGCCGTTAGAGTCATGGTTATAACCCATTTCGACATCACGAAGCGTCCAACCGGCAAAGCGGTAGTCGGTGGCGAAACCGAGGAACAATTGCGGTTCGTAGTTGGTTTCGCGAAACGGTGAAGACTCTTCACTGTTAGAAAGCTGCCACCAGGATTTCTGGGTATAGGAGCCGCCGAGTACCGAATTTGGGCCTAATATCCCGCGCCACAGCGGAAACGCCAGGCTTAGCTGAAACTTAACCTCATCTTTGCGCGCATTTTCGGACCAGCTATAGCTGCTGATCGCCTCTTTGTTCATGTCGCTGGTATTGGTGTAGATAAGATAGTTAGTGTCATAAGGATAAAGCGTGAAAGGGTTGTCATGTTCCTGCAGCATGTTGGCGATAATACTGCCACGAACCGCCGGTGCATCATGAATCTCTTTCACTGTCGCTTCCTGCGCATACGCGGTCAACGGCAGCATGACTGCTGGTAGTAACCATCCCAAAATCGCCCGCATCGGTACTGTTCTCCTGAACCAAAATATTGATGAATTGTATAATTATCTGGCAAGTATTCTACATACTTAGCGAGTTCCTCGTTAGTTATCCCGTCCTAAAGTAGAAAACAACAAATAATAAGCATAATATCAACATTTAATTAACCATTAAGATGTAGGGATCATATGTCTGCTGTACTTACTGCTGAGGAAGCGCTGAAGTTAGTGGGTGAAATGTTTGTCTATCATATGCCGTTTAACCGGGCGCTGGGACTTGAGCTTGAACGCTATGAGAAAGAATTTGCTCAATTAGCCTTTAATAATCAACCGATGATGGTCGGCAACTGGGCGCAAAGCATTTTGCATGGCGGCGTGATCGCCTCGGCGCTGGACGTCGCCGCCGGACTGGTGTGCGTTGGCAGTACGCTAACCCGCCATGAGACGATCAGTGAGGACGAACTGCGTCAGCGGATGTCACGCATGGGAACCATCGATTTGCGCGTTGATTACCTGCGCCCAGGGAAAGGGAATCGCTTTACCGCCACCAGCAGCCTGCTGCGGGCGGGTAATAAAGTCGCCGTGGCACGCGTGGAACTGCATAACGAAGAACAGCTTTATATTGCCAGCGCAACCGCCACTTATATGGTGGGGTAAGCAGCCAAAAAAAGGTAAACTGCTGTTACATTTCTGCAATGAGTTTTCCCGATGGATGCTAAACAAACGCGGCAGGGCGTGTTACTCGCTCTTGCTGCTTATTTTATTTGGGGTATCGCACCTGCCTACTTCAAGCTGATTTACTATGTCCCGGCGGATGAGATCCTGACGCACCGTGTCATCTGGTCATTTTTCTTCATGGTGGTGCTGATGAGCATCAGCCGCCAATGGTCGGGTGTCAAAACGCTGCTCCAAACGCCAAAGAAGATCTTCCTGCTGGCGCTCTCGGCGGTGCTCATCGGCGGAAACTGGCTGCTGTTCATTTGGGCGGTCAATAATCACCATATGCTGGAAGCCAGCCTCGGCTATTTTATTAACCCGCTGGTGAATATTGTGCTGGGAATGCTTTTCCTCGGCGAACGCTTTCGTCGCATGCAGTGGCTGGCGGTACTGTTAGCCGCATGCGGCGTGCTGGTACAGCTGTGGACCTTCGGATCGCTGCCAATCATCGCGCTGGGACTGGCGTTCAGCTTTGCGTTCTATGGCCTGGTGCGCAAGAAGATTGCGGTCGAAGCACAAACCGGCATGCTGATCGAAACCCTGTGGCTTTTACCCGTTGCAGCCATCTATCTGTTTGGCATTGCCGACAGCCCAACCAGCCATATGGGGCAAAACCCGATGTCGCTCAATTTGCTGCTGATTGCTGCGGGTGTCGTGACCACCATTCCGCTGCTGTGCTTTACCGGCGCGGCAACCCGCCTGCGTCTGTCGACGCTGGGTTTTTTCCAGTACATTGGCCCTACGCTGATGTTCCTGCTGGCGGTAACGTTCTACGGTGAAGTACCGGGTGCGGACAAGATGGTCACTTTCGCGTTTATCTGGGTCGCGCTGGCGATTTTCGTGATGGATGCGATTTATACGCAACGACGGATTCGTCGGAGCTAGGGGATTGCCGGATGGCGCTTCGCTTATCCGGCCTACAAAAGCACATCACCGTAGGCCGGATAAGTCACCGCCATTACAGCCAGTTCTTGCGCTTAAAGTACAGATACGGCGCCAGACCGGCGAGCATCATAAAGACAATCGCCCCAGGATAACCAAAGCTCCAGTGCAGTTCCGGCATGAACTCAAAGTTCATCCCATAGCTGGACGCCACCAGCGTCGGCGGCAGGAACACCACAGAAACCACCGAGAAGATCTTGATGATGCGGTTCTGCTCGATGTTGATAAAACCCATCGCCGCCTGCATCAGGAAGTTAACCTTCTGGAACAGCGATTCATTGTGCGGCAGCAGAGATTCGATATCGCGCAGGATCTCACGCGCCTGCTCCAGCTGACTGCCCGGCAACCGCGCTTTACGCACCAGGAAGTTCAGTGCACGTTGGGTATCCATCAGACACAAGCGTACCTTCCAGCCGATATCTTCCAGTTCCGCCAGCGTCGACAGCGCTTCGTCATATTCATCGCCCTGACGCCCTTCCATGATCACACGGCTGAGTTTTTCCAGGTCGCTGTAGATGTTTTCGATCTCATCCGCCAGCTGTTCAATTTTGGTTTCGAACAGGTCGAGCAACAGCTCGTAGGCATTGCCATCCACCATAGCCTGGTTACGCGCACGCATGCGGTACAGGCGAAAGGCCGGCAATTCGCGCTCACGCAGGGTAAACAGACGGCCTTCGCGAATAGTAAATGCGACGGTTGAGTTACCCGCGTGATCGTCGGCATCTTCATAAAAGAAGAAAGAGTGAATGTGCAGACCGTCTTCGTCTTCAAAAAAACGCGCGGATGCTTCGATGTCTTCCAGTTCAGGGCGCGTAGCCAGATTCTGGCCCAAGTCCTTTTGCACACGGTTTCGTTCTTCGTCATCCGGCTCGACTAAATCGACCCAAACCGAACTGGCCAGGTGCTCGATCTCGTCTGCCTCAAGGCGAGTTAAACGATTGTTTTCCAGTTGAAATGCGCTCAGCATGACCGGGACTCCCAATGCAAAAAATTATCGGACAGTTCGGAGGGCACACAGAAACAAATTGGGTTTCAGACCATTAAACAGCCTGACTCAGCGCGACGGGAAAAATAGAAGGTCGCTGACAACCGCGAAGGCTATCAGCAAAAAGGGATAGCCTTAGGAGTTGATCCTGGATGACAGGATAATGAGCCAGTATCTACTGGGTGTGTCCAAGGCGAATGTCCTCTTAGCGTAATCGTGCGCGCATGTTACGCCAGCAAAATTTTGACGTCAACACGCAACGAAACGCTAGCCTGGATAAATTACCTGCTCATCAGTAAGGCTAGCAGATCGTTACAAAATAATGATATTTTTCTGAAAGTTATACCGTTTCCAGTCGGGCATAGGCCGCCACCAGCCATTTGATCCCCTGCCCCTGGAACGCGACCTGCAAACGACTGTGCTCGCCGCTGCCTTCCAGATTGACAATGGTGCCCTCGCCAAACTTGGCATGGCGTACGCGCTGGCCAAGCTTATAGCCGGTATCGTTTTCCGCCATTGGCGTGCCCATTCGCTGATGGCTTACCGGGCGGCTGACCGTGGCGCGCAGACGTACCTCTTCAACACACGCTTCCGGCAGTTCACCAATAAAGCGCGACGGGCGATGGTAAACCTCTTTACCGTACAGACGACGCGTTTCGGCGTAGGTCAGCGTCAGCTTTTGCATCGCGCGGGTCACGCCGACGTAGGCCAGGCGGCGTTCCTCTTCGAGACGTCCGCCTTCGTCCAGCGACATCTGGCTGGGGAACATGCCTTCTTCCATGCCGACGATAAACACCTGCGGGAACTCCAGACCTTTCGCCGAGTGCAGGGTCATCAGCTGAACCGCATCCTGCCAGGTATCCGCCTGCCCTTCGCCCGCCTCCAGCGCGGCGTGAGACAGGAACGCCTGCAACGGCATTAAGTCTTCATCTTCCTCGTTGTAGCTAAACTGGCGCGTTGCCGTCACCAGTTCGTCTAAGTTTTCGATACGCGTCTGGCCCTTCTCGCCTTTTTCCTGCTCGTACATCATGCGCAGGCCGGAGTCTTTAATCACCCGGTCAGTTTGCACGTGCAGCGGCATATCGGCGGTCTCCTGGGCCAGTGCGTCAATCAGCTCCATAAAACGCTGTAAGGCGCTGGCAGCGCGCCCCGCGAGGGCTTTTTCCTGCAACAGCTCACGACAAGCCTGCCACAACGTTAGCTGGCGGTCACGGGAGGTCTGACGCACCACATCTAAAGTACGATCGCCAATCCCGCGGGTCGGTGTATTCACCACGCGCTCAAATGCGGCGTCGTCATTGCGATTAGCGATCAGGCGCAGGTAAGAGAGCGCATCTTTGATTTCCTGGCGTTCGAAGAAGCGCATCCCGCCATAAATCCGATACGGCATGCTGGCCTGTAACAACGCCTCTTCCAGTACGCGCGACTGGGCGTTGCTGCGGTACAGAATAGCGCATTGTTCAAGCGCGCCACCGTTGTCCTGCCAGGTCTTGATGCGGTTAACCACAAAACGCGCTTCATCAAGTTCGTTGAACGCGCAGTAAAGCGAGATCGGTTCACCGTCGACACCGTCGGTCCACAGCTTTTTACCCAGACGCCCGTTGTTGTTCTCAATCAGGGCGTTAGCTGCGCTGAGGATATTGTTGGTCGAGCGGTAATTCTGCTCCAGACGAATGGTTTCTGCGCCCGGGAAATCGGTTAGGAAGCGCTGGATGTTTTCCACCTGCGCCCCGCGCCAGCCGTAGATCGACTGGTCGTCATCACCCACGATCATCACTTTACCGGTATCGCCCGCCAGCAGGCGGATCCAGGCGTATTGAATGTTGTTGGTATCCTGAAATTCGTCCACCAGGATATTGGTAAAGCGTTCGCGATAGTGCTGCAGGATATGCGGCTTGTTGAGCCACAGTTCATGGGCGCGCAGTAGCAGCTCGGCGAAATCCACCAGCCCGGCGCGATCACACGCTTCCTGGTAAGCCTGATACACTTTCTGCCAGGTTTGCTCAACCGGGTTGCCATAGCTCTGCAGATGGTGCGGGCGCAGCCCTTCGTCTTTCTGACTATTGATAAACCACATCGCCTGACGCGGCGGCCACTGCTTCTCATCCAGGTTCATCGCCTTGATCAGGCGCTTGAGCAGACGCAGTTGGTCTTCGCTGTCGAGGATCTGGAAATCCTGCGGCAGGTTGGCATCCATATGGTGCGCGCGCAGCAGACGGTGCGCCAGACCGTGGAACGTCCCCACCCACATACCGCCCTGGCTGGTTCCCATGATCTGACCAATACGGTGGCGCATTTCCGCTGCCGCTTTGTTGGTAAAGGTTACCGCCATAATCGAATACGGCGAGTTGTTCTCTACCGTCAGTAACCAGGCGATACGGTGCACCAGCACGCGCGTTTTACCACTCCCCGCACCTGCCAGAACCAACATGTTGCTGCGTGGCGCGGCCACAGCCTGGCGCTGTTCGTCATTGAGGCTATCGAGCAGGTAAGAAACGTCCATTGGCACCGCCGGAATCAACAGGGCCCAGCCGGACCCCTGGGAATTTATACAGAGTTGTTGGTGATTATATCAGCGAGGTCAGAGATGCCAACTGTGAAATTTCGATATGCGGCAGCAAACGGCTGTCAGCGGTGTGCATCAGGTCGGCATTTTCCGGTTTGATCCAGCAGGCCTGCATACCACAACGGATAGCGCCCGCGACGTCTGTCGTCAGGTCATCACCCACATGCAGGATCTCACCTACAGGCATTTTCAGTTTTTCCGCCGCCAGCGTGTACATGTCGCTGAACGGTTTTGATCGTCCGTCGGGACCGGCGCGCAGCACAAATTCAAAGTAATCACCCAGGCCAAACAGTTCCGGCTGCGCGTTACCGTTGGTGATCGCCACCAGCGGCCATTTGCGAGCCAGCGCTTTCAGCGTGTCATGCGTCGTCTGTGGGACTTCAATGCGGCTACGCCATTTGGCAAAATTCATCATCGCCGCATTCGCCCCCATTCTGGCTTCTGCCGCTGACAAACCCGCCTCCAGCATAGCGCGTTCTACGGCCCGGTGACGCCATTGGGTAACATCGTGATAGATTTCCGGCTCGGCGTCACGAACGGCCTGACGCAAGCGCTGTAGGTCGCTATTTTGCAGCGAATTCAACGCCGGATGGTAATTCTGTACAAACGCGAGCGCTTCCTGCTCGGTGCGTGTGATAACGGGACGGTTATCGTAAAGGGTGTCATCAAGGTCAAAGGTGAGCGCAGAAATGCGCCCCAAAGGCCGGTAAAAACGCATTATTTCCCCCGTTTGGCGCGCGGATGCGCCGCATCGTACACTGAAGCCAGGTGTTGAAAATCAAGATGGGTATAGATTTGAGTTGTGGAGAGATTGGCATGACCCAATAACTCCTGCACTCCGCGCAGATCGCCGCTCGACTCCAGCATATGCGTCGCAAAGGAGTGGCGTAATTTGTGGGGATGTACGTGGCTGTTCAGCCCCTGCTTGATACCCCATTCAGCAAAGCGTTTCTGCACGTTACGCGCCGAGATGCGTTTGCCCAGTTTGGACAGAAATAGCGCATCGTCATCGCAGCCAAAGAGTCCGCGCAGATCCAGCCAGTGCTCAATCCACGCCACCGCATTGCGGCCAATCGGCAGGCGACGCTCTTTACTGCCCTTACCCATCACCCACACTTCGCCGGTGTCGAGATCGAGATGTTTAATATCCAGCCCAACCAGTTCAGATAAACGCAGACCCGCGCCGTACATCACTTCCAGCATCGCTCTATCACGCACGGCAAGGGGGTCGTTGAGATCGATATCCAGCAGACGATTAACGTCGTCGACATCGATATTTTTAGGCAGATGACGCGGTGCTTTCGGCGCGGAAACGCTTTTTGCCGGATTGGCTTTCAGTTCGCCCTGATTAACCAGCCAGTCGAAGAAACTGCGTAACGCGGAGAGACGCAGCGCCAGACTCGCCGGCCCCAATCCTTTACGACGGCTGCGAACAGCAAAACTGCGGACCATGAGCGCATCACATTGTTGCCAGCTTTGCAGACCGGTCTCTCCAGCTAACGCAATGATGGCATCAAGCTGACGCTGATAATTAAGCAAGGTGATCGGGCTAAGCTGACGCTCAACGCCCAGATAGCGCAAAAAGCGCGCCACATCCTGAGAAAGGGGTGAATCGGTCATACGCGTTCAATCCAGCGCTCCAGCAGCTCCGGCAACATCAGCGAGATTTCCTGCAGCAATTGCGTGCCTTGCCCCTGCTGGTAATGATTAACATCACGACTGCTAAACAGCATCACGCCAAGGGATCCATCCTGCCCGAGCATCGACATCGCGACTGAGCCTATGGCTTTCGCCTCCGGCATCATGACCAGCAATTCAGGACCATTGAGCGGCCCAAGATAGTGCTGCGACTGGCCCAAACGCTGGATACGCAACGGTTCAAAAGCCTGACGGCTTAATGCCAGATGGGTGAATTTTGAGGGCGCGCCTAGTCGCCAGCGATCCGGGAACAGACGAACCGTCGCTCCTGCCAGCCCTAACTCACGCGCCCAGCGATGAAATCGCATCAGCATATCGTCAAGGCTGCTGGCCGCCACCAGACGTCCTTGCAGATTTAACAGACGATAGAACAGGCTTTCATTGGCGTTGGCCTGTTCCATCAACAGCGCCATGTTCTCTTCCAGCACGTTAATATGATTACGCGCCCGCGCCATATGCCATTCCACTAAAGAGACCGTGCCCCGCACTGGGTGCGGAACTCGCATCGCTTCAACAGCCTGGGCATTACGGATAAAAAACTCAGGATTACGTTGCAGATAATCGACGACCGCCCGATCGTCGAGCTCCATGAGCGTTTCCTGTAGTTCTTCCCCTGGTTGCTTCATAAGTGAATAAATCCGTCGTAGACATGTGCCGCCGGGCCAGTCATATACAGCGGATGACCCGGACCTTTCCAGGCGATATCAAGTCGACCGCCCGGTAATTCCACCCTCACTTCTTCTGCCAGCAGCCCCTGCTGGATACCGACTGCAACGGCGGCGCATGCACCGCTGCCGCAGGCCTGCGTTTCACCCGCACCGCGCTCATAGACGCGCAGTCGGATATGCTCGCGTTTTACCACCTGCATAAATCCGATGTTGGCGCGTTCAGGGAAGCGTTCATGGCTTTCCAGAACCGGTCCCAGTGTTTCTACCGTGGCCGTATCAACATCATCAACCTGAATCACGCAGTGCGGATTCCCCATTGAAACCACGCCGCACAATACTGTCTGTTCGGCCACGCGCATAATATAGGTCTTCTCTGCTTTATTAGCGCGAAAAGGAACCTGCGAGGGTTCAAAATTGGGTTCGCCCATATTCACCCGCACCAGCTCGTCGTCGGTTACGGTTAATACCATACGACCATTCGCGGTACTGACGCGAATATCGCGCTTATTGGTCAGCCCTTTCAGGCGAACAAAACGGGCAAAACAGCGGGCGCCATTGCCGCACTGTGACACTTCACTGCCGTCGGCATTAAAAATACGGTAGTGGAAATCCAGCTCCGGATCATACGGAGGTTCAACCACCAGCAGTTGATCAAATCCAACGCCGAGATGTCTGTCGGCCAGGCGGCGGATCAGCTCTGGTGAGAAAAAGACATTCTGCGTTACCGCGTCGACGACCATAAAATCGTTGCCAAGGCCATGCATTTTAGAGAATTGCATCATTCACTCCGTTCACGCGGGTACAGAAATGTAAAATCTATTCCTGCCGTTAGTAATTCACCTGAGAAGGCCCATCACTAATCCCACGATCGTTTTTCTCAGGCGTGGTGGATTGCGATTGCGGCTGAACGCTCTTGGTCGGAGGCGGCGCGGTTTTATCAGCTGGTGGGAAATAGAGCGGGCCTTTTAGCCCACAGCCCGTCAGGCTGAACAGAGTAAAAATGACAGCGAGTGGCTTTAACACGTTTTTCATTATTGATGGCCTGTAAAGTTCATGCTTTCTGTTTTCTATCATCGCAGGAGAAGGCGTAAAAGCAAGAGTTTGGCTAAAAACTGCATCGCGATTTATTCCACGTTATACTGCGGGCATCACGAAAAATAGGATAAGAAAATGAACGACAGTGAATTTCATCGCCTTGCTGACACCCTGTGGATGACCATTGAAGAACGTCTGGATGACTGGGATGGCGACAGCGATATTGATTGTGAGATCAACGGCGGCGTTCTGACCATCAGTTTCGAAAACGGCAGCAAAATTATCATTAACCGTCAGGAGCCGCTGCACCAGGTATGGCTGGCGACCAAACAGGGCGGCTACCATTTTGACCTGAAAGGCGACGAGTGGATCTGCGACCGAAGCGGCGAAACGTTCTGGGATCTGCTGGAACAGGCGGCAACGCAGCAGGCAGGTGAAGAGGTGAGCTTCCACTAAGTGTGATTGCCGGATGCGCTTCGCTTATCCTGCCTGGGTATCTCGCGCATTTGGAGGCCGGATAAGGTGTTTACACCGCCATCCGGCACTATGCTTAAGAGAAGTACTGCTGCAACTGCGGCGCGTCGTTGTCCTGATTGACGGGCGGAACAGCGCTAATCGGCTGGGTGCGGAACGGAATCACCTGCGCGCGCCCGTCGGTTTTCACAATCTGATAGAACTGCGGCAGGTTAAAGTTGATGAAGCTGGAGCCGTAGGTAAAACGATCGTGCGACGATGAGTAGAAACGGCTGACGTCGCGTACCAGTTCCTCTTTACTACCTTCGCAGTGGTGATACACCTCAGCCCGATTGCTTTCGTCCAGAATGTAGATATTAAAGCCCTGCTCATCACCCGTTTCTTCGAAAAAGAACTGAATAATCCCTTCACTGGCAAAACCGTCTACCACCGACGGCAGTTTCACATGGTTGGTCTCAACCTGGACCGAAAGCCCGTGCAGTTTGTTATGTGAAATCGCGCCATAGAATTCAATCGCGTTTTCCAGCTTCTGCACCGAGACGTTCAGGCGCTCGAAGAACAATCCCCACGTCTGGCCGGAAACACGTAGCGCTTTGAAACGTCCGGTTTCCTGACGGGTGCTGGACAGACGTAATTCGATGCACTCAGACACCAGTTGCTGAACGCGGGTGCGAATTAAACCGCGCAGATGCTGGCTATAGCAGAAGACCTCGACGCTATCTGGCGGCGCGGCATCCTGGTGCATTTTGCCCAGAATCGTTTTTAACGCTTCAATCATCGCCTGCTCGCCGTTGAAGTGCAGCGTACGCACTTCATTCCACGAGTTGCGGTACAGCAGGTCTACGCTACCCACCAGGCATTTTTGCTCTTCACCAAAACTGAAGACGTCCAGCTTACGGAAATCAAAATGCACCACCTGATTGCGAAACGCTGCCGTCGGGTCATATTCGAGGTTAACGATAATCGCCAGATGGCGAATTTCGCATGGGCTATAGAGCGCTTTCGGCGTTGGCGCAGGCAGTCGCAGCGGGAAGTGGTGCGACACGTCGGCGACCATTTCCTGCAGCTTCGGCAAATCAACAATGCCGTTGCCCTTAATAAACAAATGCGTACGCGAGGTCAGCAGGCCATTGAACCATGCCCACGCCACCAGCTTGTTGAGATAGCGGTTATATTCCAGCGGCTGATGGCTGATGATCGAGTCCATGTTAGGCGCGCGGTTGTAGAGATACCAACCCGAACGGTTGGCACGACCCGGCGGTACATGGATAAAGGTCAGATTCGGTTCCGAGAGATCCGGAGATATCTGCGGGTTCACCAGCGTGACCTTACCCGGCAACGCTTCAAACGCAGCATACAGCTTACGGGTCAGCACGCCGATATCCTGCGGACTGGCGCTGACGCTGAGGTTATTGCGCCGCGCAAAGCGGATCAGGTTACGATAGCTCTGCATCATCGCATCGAGCAGTTCGTTATGCGCTTCACGTACCTGGTCAATCTTCCAGTTAGCGCGGTTATCCAGCATGGTCAGACGGGTGTCATCCCAGCCCCACTCTTTCACTAACTGACTTAATACTTCACGACGCCAGCCCACGCAGGCGCGCTCACGGCTCAGTTTCTCGCACACTTTTAAGTAGAAACATCGACGTACTAAATCCAGGCGCGTCGGATCTTCGATCGCCGTGAGGTACTCGGTAACGCGCTCCAGCATCATGCAGTAAGGGTCGAGACCAAAAGAGACGATCTCGCCGTCATGCAAGCGCTGTTTAATGTCTTTCGCCAACAGTCGTGGGTTGGGATATTCCCAGGAATAGGCTTCCAGCAACAGCGTTTTCAGTACCGCTTTGTACGGGGAGTCGATACTCTTGTACAACTGCCAGAGGCTGGCGCCAAAGTACTCTTCGGCGGAAAGCGAACTGAGTCCGCCGAGATCCAGCCATTCATTTGGCGTTAACACCCCCTGTGCGTAGAGCGTCATGACGTAATCGTCGTAGTGCTCTTCTTCGTCGCCCGGCACCATATTCCACAGAATACGTTTACCCGCGAGGCGCACAGCGGTGCGATAGAATTCATCCAGCAACAGGATATGCTGCGTCGAACCACAATCTTCACCACCCAGACTGCCGCTTTCATTGTGACGGAAACGGTTTTCATCAATCAGGAAGAAACTGACTTCCACACCCAGCGAGGCCGCCCAGCTTTCCAGCAGGCTACATTTTCGCTGCAGCAGCTGGCGCTCTTCGCTATCCAGCCAGGATTGATGGCAGACCCAGATATCAAGGTCAGACGAACAGCTTTGCCCTACCGAAGAGGTACTGCCCATTGAGTAAACGCCGGTGATCGGCAGTTCGCCCTTCGGCGGGTCCTGCGGCGACATACCGCGGTACAGTTCCAGCTCGTTCAGGTAGTGGCGTTGGGTTTCATCAGGCGTGTAAAGGCATATGCCCTTGGGAACGTTACCATCAAGGTAACCCGGCATCAGCGGATGGTGGTAGTGCAATAATGTCGGCAGCAGACTGTATACCTGCTGGAAAGCAGGTCCCATGGCAGCAAGCGCGCGATCCACACGCAGTTGATTTATGGCATCCAGTCTCTGTTTCAGAGTCTCAATATAGAGGTACAAGACGTATCGCCTGATGTTGCATCCGTCATGGCGTCGATAGCAGCGGCGCAAACGCTCACCACCCTCGTCATCAGTCCGGATAAACCGTATGTCAAAAATAACCGTTACCTTTTTCCCCTGCACTTTTATTAGTTACAGATGAAAAAATGGTCTAAAACGTGATCAATTTAACACCTTGCTCATTGACCGTAAAGAAAGATGCGCTACATACCAGTGTAGCACCGTTCGTTACGTGTAAATTCCTTCATACGGTCGGGAGGTTTTTCTCGTCATTATTCACTGACAGTGATGATGCAGCGCCTTTCCTCTCACTTACGTTTGAGCGTAACGCTGACATCCCTTTGATAAGGATGTTAGGATGGTCAATGATTGATAATGACGGTAACAAGCATGTTAGACAATGTTTTGAGAATTGCCACACGCCAAAGCCCCCTTGCGCTCTGGCAGGCACATTATGTCAAAGACGCCTTAATGGCAAACCACCCAGGTCTGATCGTGGAACTGGTTCCTATGGTAACCCGTGGCGATGTGATCCTTGATACCCCGCTGGCGAAAGTCGGAGGGAAAGGGTTGTTTGTTAAAGAGCTGGAAGTCGCGCTGCTGGAAAAACGCGCCGATATCGCCGTGCATTCCATGAAGGATGTGCCGGTTGAATTCCCTGACGGTCTTGGACTGGTCACCATTTGCGAGCGAGAGGATCCGCGTGATGCTTTCGTCTCAAATAAGTACAACACGCTGGATGAACTCCCCGCAGGCAGCATCGTTGGGACATCCAGTTTGCGTCGCCAGTGCCAGTTGGCGAAGCGTCGCCCGGATCTCGTCATCCGTTCGCTGCGCGGCAACGTAGGCACGCGCCTCAGCAAACTGGATAACGGCGATTATGACGCCATTATTCTGGCGGTCGCTGGATTAAAACGTTTAGGTCTTGAGTCGCGAGTCCGTACCGCTCTGCCGCCGGAAGTCTCCCTGCCCGCTGTCGGACAAGGCGCAGTAGGCATAGAATGTCGACTGGATGATATGCGCACTCAGGCGCTGTTAGCGCCGCTCAACCATGAAGAAACCGCGCTACGCGTCAAAGCAGAACGCGCCATGAACACCCGCCTGGAAGGGGGATGTCAGGTACCTATTGGTAGCTATGCCGAAATCATCGACGGTGAAATTTGGCTACGTGCGCTGGTCGGCGCGCCAGACGGTTCACAGATGGTATGCGGAGAACGTCGCGGCGCCACACAGGATGCCGAACAGATGGGCATCTCTCTGGCAGAAGAACTGCTGGAGAATGGTGCGCGCGCCATTCTGGCTGAAGTTTATAACGGAGAAGCACCCGCATGAGTATTCTGGTCACCCGCCCGTCTCCCGCAGGGGAAGAGTTAGTGAGCCGTCTGCGCACACTGGGGCAGGTGGCCTGGAGTTTTCCGCTCATCGAGTTTTCACCTGGTCGGGAACTGGCAACGCTTGCTTCCCGACTGTCGGCGCTGACGGAGAACGATCTGGTCTTCGCCCTCTCGCAGCACGCCGTTACCTTTGCAGATGCCGAGCTTCAGCAGCAAGAGAAAAGCTGGCCATCCCTTCCGCAATATTTTGCCATTGGCCGTACAACGGCGCTGGCGCTGCATACTGTTAGTGGCTTCAATATTCACTACCCTCTGGATCGGGAAATTAGCGAAGTCTTGCTACAATTACCTGAATTACAAAATATTGCGGGAAAACGCGCGCTTATATTACGCGGCAACGGTGGCCGTGAGCTGATAGGTGAAACCCTGACGGCACGCGGAGCCGATGTCGATTTTTGTGAATGTTATCAACGCAGTGCAAAATATTACGATGGTGCAGAAGAAGCGATGCGCTGGCAATCCCGTGGCGTAACCACGGTGGTCGTCACTAGCGGAGAGATGCTACAACAGCTCTGGACGCTTATTCCACAGTGGTATCGTGAGCACTGGTTACTACGCTGTCGGCTGCTGGTCGTCAGTGAGCGTCTGGCGCACCTCGCCCGGGAACTGGGCTGGCAAGATATTAAGGTCGCTGATAACGCCGACAACGATGCGCTTCTACGCGCATTACAATAACTCTCATAATGGGATGCCATAATGACGGAACAAGAAAAATCCTCCGCCGTGGTTGAAGAGACCAGGGAGGCCGTGGAAACCACGTCACAGCCAGTTAATACTGAAAAAAAGAGTAAGAACAGCACGGCGCTGATTCTGAGCGCTGTGGCAATTGCTATTGCGCTGGCAGCAGGCGTTGGGCTGTACGGCTGGGGGAAACAACAGGCAACAACACAAACGGCAACCAGCGATGCGCTGGCGAACCAGCTGACGGCACTGCAAAAAGCGCAGGAAAGCCAGAAAGCTGAACTGGAAGGTATTATTAAACAGCAGGCAACGCAGCTGGATGAAGCCACTCGCCAGCAGGCCGCGCTGGTCAAACAGCTTGATGAAGTCCAGCAAAAAGTCGCCGCCATCTCCGGCAGCGATGCTGGAACATGGCTGCTGGCGCAGGCTGATTTCCTGGTGAAACTGGCTGGTCGCAAATTATGGAGCGATCAGGACGTCACTACCGCCGCGGCGCTGCTGAAAAGCGCCGATGCCAGTCTGGCAGATATGAACGACCCGAGCTTAATTACCGCGCGACGTGCGATTACTGACGATATCGCGAGCCTCTCCGCGGTGACTCAGGTCGACTATGACGGCATTATCCTGAAAGTGAATCAACTCTCTAATCAGATCGATAACCTGCGTTTGGCCGACAACGACACCGACGATTCACCGATGGACTCGGACAGCAGCGAGCTTTCCAGCTCGATTAGCGAATGGCGCGTCAATCTGCAAAAAAGCTGGCAGAACTTTATGGACAGCTTTATCACCGTGCGCCGTCGTGATGAAACTGCCGTACCGCTGCTGGCACCGAACCAGGACGTTTACTTACGTGAAAATATCCGTTCCCGCCTGTTAGTAGCTGCACAGGCCGTGCCGCGTCATCAGGAAGAGACATACCGCCAGGCGCTGGAAAATGTCTCCACATGGGTGCGTGCTTACTACGACACCGACGATGCAGCGACCAAAGCGTTCCTTGAAGAAGTAGACCAACTGAGCCAGCAAAGCATCAGTATGGATGTCCCGGAAACGCTGCAGAGTCAGGCTATTCTCGACAAGTTAATGCAGACCCGCGTACGTAATTTACTGGCGCAACCTGCCACAGCACCGGTAGCAGCAGCGCCAGCGCCTTCGACAGACGCTCCGGCAACCGCGCCGCAAGGAGAATAATGATGCTAAAAGTATTGTTGCTCTTTGTGCTGTTGATCGCCGGGATCGTCGTCGGTCCGATGATAGCCGGTCATCAGGGCTATGTGCTGATCCAGACGGATAACTACAATATCGAAACCAGCGTGACGGGCCTGGTGATCATCCTGATCGTCGCCATGGTCGTCCTGTTTGCGATTGAATGGCTGTTGCGCCGAATTTTCCGCACCGGCGCACATACCCGTGGGTGGTTTGTGGGTCGTAAACGTCGTCGCGCCCGTAAGCAGACCGAACAGGCGCTGCTCAAACTGGCAGAAGGTGACTATCAGCAGGTTGAGAAGCTGATGTCGAAAAATGCCGATCATGCAGAACAGCCAGTAGTGAATTACCTGCTGGCGGCAGAAGCGGCTCAGCAGCGCGGTGACGAAGCTCGCGCCAACCAACACCTTGAGCGTGCTACCGAACTGGCGGGAAATGATACGATCCCGGTAGAAATCGCTCGCGTTCGCCTGCAACTGGCGCGTAATGAAAATCACGCCGCACGCCACAGCATAGACAAACTGCTGGAAGTAACGCCACGTCATCCGGAAGTGCTGCGTCTGGCTGAGCAGGCCTACATTCGCACCGGCGCATGGAGTTCCTTGCTGGATATCATCCCATCCATGGCAAAAGCGCATGTGGGTGATGACGAGCACCGCGCCATGCTGGAACAACAGGCATGGGTTGGCTTGATGGATCAGGTCCGCGCCGATCAGGGCAGCGAGGGGCTGCGTGCATGGTGGAAAAACCAGAACCGTAAAACTCGTCATCAGGTTGCTTTGCAGGTAGCAATGGCTGAACATCTGATTGAGTGTGACGATCACGATACGGCGCAGCAGGTCATCATTGATGGTTTGAAACGTCAGTACGATGACCGTCTGGTGCTGCCGATCCCGCGTCTGAAAACCAATAATCCGGAACAGATAGAAAAAGTGTTGCGCCAGCAGATTAAAGCCGTGGGCGATCGCCCGTTGCTGTGGAGTACGCTGGGTCAGTCGTTAATGAAGCATGGGGAATGGCAGGAAGCCACGCTCGCCTTCCGTGCCGCTCTCAAACAGCGCCCGGATGCCTATGACTACGCCTGGCTTGCTGACGCGCTGGACAGACTGCATCAACCGGAAGAAGCCGCCACCATGCGTCGTGATGGCCTGATGTTGACGTTGCAGAACAACAATCCCCCGCAGTAACTCCTGAATGCCCGGTGGCGCTTTCGCTTACCGGGCCTACATATTTTTCATCTCGTATACACAAAATCATTCGAGAAGCAGCTCGAAGGATTTTGTGTATGCATAAAAAAACGCCCGCTCGGTAAGGAGCAGGCGTTAAACAGGTCTGTATGACAACATAAATGGGTGCTTCACTCAACGTTATGTCCATGGTGTTTGATGAGGCTACGCGACATCTGTCTGTGGACGATAAGCACCGTAAATGGCTCTGCATCATTCCTGAGTTTATGAGGCCAGAGGGCGAACATAAGAGATGGAATGAGCATCTACCCGCATATTATTGCACAAGGCATGCCACGATTGCACTGCAAAAACCAGGTATTCGGACTTTTTAAGACATCAGGTAATTCGCGGGAATAAAGGCTGAGAAGGGAAAATCAGAAAACAAAAAACCCCGCCGAAGCGGGGTTCAAAATTGGTCGGCGAGAGAGGATTCGAACCTCCGACCCACTGGTCCCAAACCAGTTGCGCTACCAAGCTGCGCTACTCGCCGTTTTACTGCTTTTTGAATTTTTAGTTCAATTCTTTAAGTCGTGGTGCGAGGGGGGGGACTCGAACCCCCACATCCTAAGGACACTAACACCTGAAGCTAGCGCGTCTACCAATTCCGCCACCTTCGCATTTCACAACTTTAAATTAATGGGGTGGCTAATGGGATTCGAACCCACGACAACTGGAATCACAATCCAGGGCTCTACCAACTGAGCTATAGCCACCACTGCAAATCTTTTACGCGGTATTAAAACCACCGCAGCTCTGGCACCCTACTAAATGGTGCGCCCGACAGGATTCGAACCTGAGACCTCTGCCTCCGGAGGGCAGCGCTCTATCCAGCTGAGCTACGGGCGCTTAGCGCCGTTGCGGGGCTGGATATTACGGAGGTCTCGGTCTTCTGTCTAGTGCTTTTTTAAAATAAATTATCGTTTGGTCATGGTTTGTGCGTTTTGTCGCTTATTCCCGCAATTTATGGGCTGTGCCATGACGATTCAGACCAAAAACCTTATAAATGAACGTCACGGCCAACAAGAAACCCATGCCAACAAAAAGCGACATTCGGGTATCTTCATTAAAGTACATGCCAATTAATACGCAAATCAGGAACGCCATCGTCAAATAATTCGCCCACGGGAACAGAATGGAGCGGAATGGATGACTGGCAATCGCCGCTTTATGCGCCTGACGGAAACGCAGCTGGCTTATCAGGATCACAAACCACGGCACCATCCCCGGCAACACGCTGGCGCTATAGACATAAACAAACACGCGCTGCGGATTGGGAATGATGTAGTTCAGGCACGAACCAATCAGCAGGATCGCGATAGAAATGGCCACGCCGGCAACCGGTACGCCATGGCGAGAAACTTTCCCAACAGCGGCGGGGAGCTGGCGATTCTTGGCCAGCGCGTAGAGCATACGCCCACAGCTGTACATGCCACTGTTACAACCCGACAGCGCCGCCGTCAGGACCACAAAGTTAATAATCCCCGCCGCGGCGGTAATACCAATATTGGCAAAGGTGAGAACAAACGGACTGCCGTTGCTGCCAATCTCGTTCCACGGGAAAATAGTGACGATAACAAAAATTGCGCCAACGTAGAAAATCAGGATACGCCACAGCACTTTACCTACCGCGCTACGCAGCGTGACCTGTGGGTTCTTCGCTTCACCTGCAGTAATGCCAATCAGCTCCACGCCCTGGTAAGAAGCCACGACAATACACAATGCTGTCAGGAAGCCCTTCCAACCACCGGCAAAGAAACCGCCGTGTTCGGTCAGGTTGCCAAAGCCGATCGCCTGACCGCCATTACCAAAACCGAAGAAAATCACCCCTAACCCAATGACGATCATCACAATGATGGTGGTCACTTTGATCATGGCAAACCAGAACTCAATTTCACCATACAAGCGAACTGCGGCGAGGTTCGCCAATGCAACCAGTCCGACCGCGATCAGTGCGGGTATCCATTGCGCCATTTCCGGGAACCAGAACTGGACGTACACCCCGATGGCGGTAATCTCTGAGATCCCCACCGCCATCCACATAAACCAGTATGACCAGGCGGTGAGATAGCCAAAGAAGGGGCTCATATAACGGTGAGCGTAAACAGCGAATGAACCGGCAACCGGCTCGAGGAATAACATCTCCCCCATAGAACGCATAATGAAAAATACGAACAGCCCGGCGACGATATACGCCAGCAGAACCGAAGGTCCCGCCCATTTCAGGGTACTGGCGGCCCCCATAAACAGCCCGACGCCAATAGTGCCCCCGAGGGCAATTAATTCGATGTGACGAGCCTCCAGCCCACGCTGTAGCTCAGGTTTGTTCTCGGCCATAAATCCTCTTGTTGTGTTTGCATGCTGTCCGGTATTACCGGTTCTCGTTATGGGTACATCTTGTTATGTCATAACAGGCTATACGACACCGACCGCTTAGCAGTTGGCGTCAAAACTCCACGGCACTGAAATGATTGTTGCGAATGGTTTCCTAAAATCGCTTAAATGGCAATTAAAGCATTCAAAAAATGAATATATTGTGCGAGAAAGCAGCGATTATGTTGTGAATAAGTAGCGTAATTAGCAGATCACGCTACTTATCAGAGGAGAGAGGGCGTCAGAGGTTGCCGGTATAGTGCCAGCGTAGATAGCGTAATAAGCGAAGTTGTCGAGTAATACGGCTCGGTTGCGACAATAAGCGATACAGCCACTCCAGCCCCAGATTTTGCCAGATTTTAGGCGCACGCTTAACGTGACCGGTAAAGACGTCGTAGGTGCCACCCACGCCCATATACAGCGCGTCAGGGTGAGTCTTGCGGCAATCACGCATAAAGATCTCTTGTTTCGGCGAACCCATCGCCACCGTCACAATTTGCGCGCCGCTGGCGTGAATACGCTCAAATAACGCCTGACGCTGCTCTGAGGTAAAATAACCATCCTGGCTACCCACAATGTTCACACGCCACTGTGCACGTAGTTTTGCCTCTGTTTGCGCCAGAACTTCAGGCTTGCCACCAACCAGGAAAACAGGCGTTCCGTTTTGCCCGGCTCGCGCCATCAGCGCTTCCCAAAGATCAGCACCGGCCACACGTGAAACCTGCGCCTGCGGGAATTTTTTGCGCACCGAACGCACCACGCTAATCCCATCCGCATATTTGAACTCCGCGGCGTTGATCAGCTCCCTCACTTCAGGATTATCTTCTGCTGTCAGCATTTTCTCAGCGTTGATAGCCACCAGCGTTCCTGACCTGAGGTGTCCTTCGGCAAACAGGTAATTCAGCGCATGTTGCATATCGCGCCAGCCAATCAGTTGTAATCCGCGCAGCGAATACAGCGGCGCAGTTATGTTATCTGTCATTACGATCCTTCAATTTGTGTCCGGGGCAGCGACTTGATTCGTTTATGGATGAGTCCTGCGCTATCGAATAGCCAAAACAGCAGTTTTGCCATCAGTAGGCAAACGCCAAAAATCACGAGGAAAAAGACCACTCGCGAGACAAACGAATCCAGCCCTTCACGTGCCAACACGATCATATTGAAAATGGCGCCAAAACAGAAACTGTGCAAAATCGCCGCCTTATAGCGATTGGTTTCTTGGTTACCTAGCTCATACAGCCAGTCGAACCACTTGATAATGAGTCCAACGACAATCGCGCCTAATGGTATAAAAAGCGCCCCGCCCATCACCACCAGTGAACCAATTAACGTCGGCGAAATCGCCAGCCCTGAGTGGTTGTTCAACACTTCCCAGGTAAAGTAGTTCGCTGAGTTGAGTACAATACTCGGCCGCCCAGGCCACAGCCAGGAAGGGATAAAGACATAGAAGTCACGAACAATCGGCGCCAGCCCCTGGAACTCAATATTGTGGTAATTCTGCAGCAACAGCGCCAGGTTCTCCCACGGCGAGAAGGTGTCGCGCGTAAGGTACAGGAACGTATAGAACGCCTCATCGCCGCTAACGCTCATTCCGTAGCGCTTCAAGGCCAGCCAGAACATCCCGACAATACCCAGCACGCCTGCGGCGACCAACATCCACAGCGAAATCCAGCCGCGAATAATGCCGATAAACAAGAAGATGGCAAACGCAATGATGATATTGGCGCGCGTCCCGCCCACAATCATATAGGTCAGCAAACCAAACGCGACGGTGCTCACCAGGAAGAACAACCACGCTTTGCTGTCCTGACGCAGGAAATAAACCACCAGCATGGCCGGAATGAAGAAGTAGAAGAAACGCTTCAGAGCGACCCCAGAGACTTCGCTGGAAAAAATCTGGCTATAGGATTGCAGTCTGAACAGCAGGAATCCGTTGTGCATAAAGAAGACGCCCACGCTCACCAGCGCAATCGCCATCAGGATAACCCAGGTCAAATGGGCTTCAACGCGATTGATAGTAAACAGCGGCCTGCGCGGCTTACCCTCTACTCGCTTACGCAATCGCGTTTTATACGTCACGTAGTAGACGGCATAGAAACAGGCTGCTGACAGCAAGGCCTGCAGCAGGATCTCCGGCGGAGCCACCGCCACATCAAAGCGGAACACCAGGATGCTGGTTAACGGGAATCCGAAGAAGAACGTCAGCAAGAACAACAATGAGAAGAAAACATTGAAGTTAAAACGTACGCGGCGGAACTCAAACCAGGTCAGCGTGGCGATAAACAAGGTGGAGAGCAGCCAGACTACCAGCAGACCGCTGAATTGCATCAGGCTCATACGGTTTCTCCTGAAGCAATGCGCAGCGCGTTATACCACGGCTGCAGATAATTCGGGCTAAAGAAGGTAATCGTGTTTTTATCTACCGATGCCAACTGGCGCTGCGCTTCACGTACGACGCCTTCATTGAGATCATCCGTGGTAAATAACACCGGAAGATTCTGTTCCACCATATCCTGCCAGAAGGGATTTTCACGGTTGAGCACGCACGGGATACCCGCCTGGATCAGCAAACACAGGGTACCGATCCCCTGCTGTCGGGCAAAAATAAAGTAACCCAAATCGCATTGCCGCAATAATGTTAGATAGGCATCAAATTCCAGCTTTTCACTTAAAATCTGCAGATTATCAGCGCTAAATAATGCCATACCGGCCTGGCGAACCTCATCGATATAGGCATCATTATTGGCGGGGTAACCCATCGGTACAATCACGTTCACCGTGTCGCCGAACTGCTGATGGACAGCACGCAGCGCGGCAACATGCTCATTGCTGCGATCGCCAGAGTTGCCAACCAGCACCGTCATCTTGCCGCTGCGCTGACAATCATTGCTCATGTTATTGAGTGAAGGATCCATTCGCGTTGGGAAATAGAGCAACTCACCCCGTACATGCGGATGTTGCTCGGCGAAATAACGTAAATCGCCCCGTGTGGCAAACACGCAGCCCACGCGATTCTGCGCCATGCGGCGAATCGGGTAAAACAGGCGGAATTTCAGCCCACTGGAGACTTCGTATAAATCAGCACCCCAGATATGCCAGTAAAACTGCGTCGGTTTAATTCTCCCGCCCAGCAGCGCCAACCACAGGCTGGTGTTGAACTGACCGTGGAAGAAGAATCGCTGTTGGCGATTCGCTTTTGCTTTCGCGATAACTGCTTCGGCTAACGCTTTTTTCCCGCTGTAAAAACTCAGCGATAACGCCGGGCAGCTCTCACTGAATCCCGCATCCTGACCGGCAACCATAAACGTGCGCGCGTGCTCGCTCGTCGCGGCAAGCGAGTCGTTGAAAAACCGCAACACGGTTTGGTTATGGTGAGGGATATCCGATCCCAGAACGTGAATCAGTACAGTCATGCCCGCCTACGCCAGAGTAAAAACACGCCACAACAAAGTGAAAAATAGACGATGTACGTTGCCATATAAGCCTGTGCCGCTCCCAGCGCACCATGTGCAGGGATCAGCCAGTGAGCAAACACCGTCAATAACATGAACTGGCTAATTTCAGCCAAAATATAAAACCGCAGTGATGCTTTCGCGATCACCAGATACCCAAAGACATACGCCCCAACTTTTAGTACATCGCCAACCAGTTGCCAGGCAAACAGATCGCGCATGGCGGTGAATTTTGCGGAGAAAAGCAGCCAGATAGCAAAGTCACGCAGTAGCCAAACGGTAAAGCTCGCGGCGGCAACTGCTGGTAACACGAACTTCAGCGACTTAACCACCTCGCGCGTAATGTCGCGCTTTTCAGTCAGTCGCGACAACGTCGGCAGCAAGTAAACGCTGAATGAAGCGGTAATGAATTGCAGATAAGCATCAGAGATACTGCTTACCCCCTGCCAAATCCCCACATCATCCCAACTGTACTGCGCCGCCAGCAGGTTTCGCATCATCACGTATGCCACAGGCAACGTTACGGAGGTAATCAGCGCCATCAGCGTAAACTTGCTTAGCTGTCCAGCCAGACCGTTATCCCACGAGGGTTTCAGGTAATGCAGAGGAATCGCCCCGCGCTTAATCAGCATAATAGCGGCAGGGATAACGACCAACGCGGGCACTAATGCCAGACCCAGCAAAGCGCCTTCATACCCTCCCAGGCGATAACAGCCATAATAAGCCACTACGCCCACCAGGCTACCCACAATCAGCGACAGCGCGTTACACGCCGCATCGCGAAAACCCTTCATCAACGCCAACAGCAGATTCGCCCAGGCAATGCCCATCTGCACCAGCGCAACCAGTCTTACCAGCCCCTGATAATGAGTATGACCAAACAATCCCTGACTGATTGGTGCGGCCGCCAGCAGAAAAATCACCGCCATCAGCGTAGAGAATCCCAGCACCATCGCGGAAGATGTACCGACGACCTTGCGGAGCTGGTTCGGATCGTCATGGTGCTGCGCAACATATTTCGTGACGCCGTTGAAAATGCCGGCCCCCGCCAGGACACCAAGCACGGTGACCATCTGGCGGAAGTTACCCGCCTGCCCCACGCCTGCCGGGCCAAACGACACCGCCAGCAGCTTCACGACCAGCAAACCCGCACCAATTTTTACCAGCGTACTGGCTGCCGTCCATAAGGACGCTTTAGCAAGCGACATTTCAGGCGAAGTAGTTGAGTAAGGTCGAAATTACCGTTCGCTGGTTGACCGGCGACAGGTTGTAGAACAGCGGTAAACGCAGCAAACGCTCGCTCTCTTTGGTGGTGTAACGATCAACACCGGCAAATACGCCGAATTTGTCGCCAGCCGGGCAATCATGCAGCGGGATATAGTGGAACACCGCCATAATTTCAGCTTCTTTCAGGAAGTTAATCAACGCCGTGCGATCGTCGATATCGCGCAGCTTGATGTAAAACATATGGGCGTTTTGCACGCAGCCGTCCGGTACAGAAGGCAGCTCGATACGTCCGGTACGCGCCAGCGGTTCAAGAGCATCATAGTAGTTCTGCCACAGAGTCAGACGCTGCTGGTTAATGCGGTCCGCTGCTTCCAGTTGCGCCCACAGATAAGCGGCCTGTAGATCGGACATCAAATAGCTGGAGCCGATATCACGCCAGGTATATTTATCTACCTGGCCACGGAAAAACTGGCTGCGGTTTGTCCCTTTTTCACGGATGATCTCTGCACGTTCGACTAATTTTTTATCATTAATCAGCGTCGCGCCGCCTTCACCACCTGCAGTATAGTTTTTGGTCTCATGAAAGCTAAAGCAACCGATGTGACCAATCGTCCCCAGCGCCCGACCTTTGTAAGTCGACATAACGCCCTGGGCCGCATCTTCCACCACAAACAGGTTATGTTTGGTCGCCAGCGCCATAATAGTATCCATTTCGCAGGCCACACCCGCGTAATGCACCGGCACAATCGCGCGGGTTTTGTCGGTGATCGCCGCTTCAATCAGCGTTTCGTCAATGTTCATGGTATCCGGGCGGATATCAACAAAGACAATTTTCGCGCCTCGCAGCACGAAAGCATTGGCCGTGGAGACAAACGTATAGCTTGGCATAATGACTTCATCGCCAGGCTGGATATCCAGCAGCAATGCCGCCATCTCAAGCGATGCGGTGCAGGAAGGCGTCAGCAATACTTTCTCGCTGCCAAAATGCTGTTCCAGCCACTGCTGGCAGCGACGGGTAAAACCGCCGTCGCCACACAGTTTGCCGCTGTTCATCGCAGCCTGCATGTAATCGAGTTCAGTGCCCACCACCGGCGGTGCGTTAAATGGAATCATCGTGTCACCTGTATAACCAATACGCGGTGCTTTCCACATTCGCACCACTGTGTATATAACGTTTAAGCGCGGCGGTATTGCCCATTTGGGTCGCCACACGCAGTGCTGTTTTACCGTGAGCCTGCGCCCAGCAAAGCGCGGCCTGCATCAGTTCTGCTCCCGCCCCACGCCCGGCTAGCAGGCCAATTCGCGCCTCGGTCGCATTCAGTTCACGCAGCGAGACATAGCCACGAATCTCACCTGTTGGTGTACGAAAAACGAGGCATTGATGATCGAACGTCCCCAGCACCGCGTTTTCAATCCACTGCGCATAAAAACGCGCGCTGGCATCTGCGGCATACCACGGGGGGCGAAAACGACTTTGCGCGAACGCCTGTCCTGCCAGATGGCGTAATGCAGGGATATCCGTAGTTTGTGCGACCTGCGCACCGGGGTCACCATGTGCACACGTCACTGGCAGCACAAAATCCACTTCACCTTCAACCAGTGAGAAGCCCAGCTGTTGCAGGGCATCTAATTCTTGGGTATTGGCGGCAGGTATTTTTGCCTGTACCCGCGACCAGGGCTGCAACGCATCCGCAGTCAGAACCGGCGCATGTTGGTCAAAACGTACAATGGCGCTATTGACGCCAAAGAACGTATTTTCCCAGCTAAGCGGCTCAATACTGGCGCGGATTTTCACCGCCAGACCCCTTTGGTATCAACGACATATTGCTGGTGAACCGCATCGCCTTTAATGGCTTTAAATTCATTGTGGTCGACAAGCAAGACCAGTACATCGGCACTTCCCAGGGCATCGTCCAGCGTTGCCAGTTGGCACAGACCGTCCAGTTTTTTCGGCAGTTGATGGATATTCGGTTCCACCACCAATGTTTCGCCTTTGTGCCAATGCGCGATACTTTGCGCAATTCCCATCGCCGGGCTTTCACGTAAATCATCGATATTCGGTTTAAATGCCAGACCAAAACAGGCAATTTTCACTTCGCTGGCCCGTTTATTGGTATCCGCCAGACAGTCGGCCACGGCAGCTTTTACCCGATCGACCACCCAATGAGGCTTACCGTCGTTTACCTCACGCGCGGTGCGAATCAATTTCGCCTGCTGCGGGTTCTGCGCCACGATAAACCACGGATCAACCGCGATACAGTGCCCGCCAACACCCGGACCCGGTTGCAAAATATTCACGCGCGGATGGCGATTTGCCAGGCGAATCAGTTCCCAGACGTTGATCCCCTGATCGGCGCAAATCAGCGACAACTCATTAGCGAAGGCGATATTGACGTCGCGGAAACTATTTTCAGTCAGCTTGCACATTTCCGCAGTGCGCGCGTTGGTCACGACACATTCACCCTCAAGGAAAATGTTGTACAGTTCGCTAGCACGCGCGGAACAGACGGAGGTCATTCCCCCAATCACGCGGTCGTTTTTAATCAGTTCAACCATCACCTGGCCCGGCAGCACGCGTTCTGGACAATAAGCAATGTTAACGTCAGCCTGTTCACCGACCTGCTGCGGGAAAGTCAAATCAGGACGCATTTCAGCCAGCCATGTGGCCATCTGTTCGGTAGCCCCGACAGGCGACGTCGATTCAAGGATCACCAACGCGCCTTTTTTCAGCACCGGAGCAAGAGACTTGGTTGCGGCTTCCACATAAACCATATCGGGTTCGTGCTCCCCCTTAAACGGAGTAGGCACAGCAATCAGAAAGGCATCCGCATCTACAGGGGTTGTGGTCGCACGCAGAAATCCATTTTCGACCGCCGTTTTCACTACGGCGCCCAAATCTGGCTCAACGATATGAATTTCACCGCGATTAATGGTATCCACCGCGTGTTGATTTACATCTACGCCAATCACATGCTTTTGACGGGAAGCAAAGGCAGCCGCCGTCGGCAGTCCGATATAACCCAGCCCAATGACAGAAATGGTCGTAAAACTCATAGCGATATCCGATTATTTTTTAACGCGTGTAAAATGCGGCCACATGCCTGCCCGTCACCATACGGATTATGGGCGCGGCTCATGGTCTGATATTCATTATCGTCATGCAGCAAACGCGTGACTTCTTCGACAATACGCTGCGGGTCTGTCCCTACCAGACGTACTGTACCTGCAGTAATCGCTTCCGGACGTTCCGTCGTTTCGCGCATCACCAGTACCGGTTTCCCCAAAGATGGGGCTTCTTCCTGAATCCCACCGGAGTCGGTCAGGATCAGCCAGGCATGATTCATCAGCCAGACAAACGGCATGTAATCCTGCGGTTCAATCAGGATGACGTTTTCAACGTGACCCAGAATGCGATTCACCGGTTCGCTAACGTTAGGATTCAGGTGCACCGGATAGACAATCTGTACGTTCTGATTGGCCGCAGCAATTTCCGCCAGCGCGTGGCATATGCGTTCAAAACCGCGACCGAAGCTTTCACGACGATGACCGGTCACCAGTATCATCTTTTTATCAACAGCCAGGAAAGGATAACGTTCTGCCAGATCGGTACGCAGCACCTCATTTCCCAGTACACGGTCACGAACCCAGATCAACGAATCAATAACCGTATTACCTGTAACGAAGATACGGCTATCAGAAATATTTTCCCGTAGCAGGTTTTGGCGCGAGTTTTCTGTTGGCGCAAAATGATACATCGCCAAATGCCCCGTCAGCGTACGGTTCGCCTCTTCCGGCCAGGGAGAGTAGAGATCGCCTGTACGTAAACCCGCCTCCACATGCCCTACCGGAATACGCTGATAGAACGCGGCCAGGCTAGTGGCAATGGTGGTCGTGGTATCGCCGTGAACCAACACAACGTCGGGTTTAAAGTCAGCCAGAATAGGCTTTAATCCTTCCAGTATTCGGCAGGTAATTTCTGTTAGTCCCTGACCTGGCTGCATAATATTGAGATCGTAGTCAGGTACAATGGAAAAAAGGTTCAACACCTGATCGAGCATCTCGCGATGCTGCGCCGTGACGCAAACTTTTGCCTCAAAATCAGGATCTTTTGCCAACGCATGAACCAGAGGTGCCATTTTTATGGCCTCCGGTCGCGTGCCAAATACAGTCAGTACTTTCACATCGATTCTCTTCGGATTGGCAGTGAGGGCCCAGCCCCTCACTGCAACGATATTGCTAAATCGTGCGGCGACGGGTTAACGCGACACCAGCACCGATCAGAGCCCCAACGATGCCCCACATAATCATCAGGAAGGCACGACGAGGGCTGTCACGTTTTACCGGTTCCTCCGGCGTACGCAAATAACGATAGGTCTGAAAACGCGGATCCAGAGTTAGCCCAACGTTCAGTGTGTTAAGCATGGCTCGGTTTTGGAAGTAGTCCAGATCGAAATCGGGACCAACAGATTGCAGGTTTTCGAGTCGCGCCTGCAGCATAGGGCGTCCAAGCAAAAACAGTTCTGAATCAGGTAATTCTTCAGCCGGAACGTCAGTGGAAGTACGCGAAATATTATGCTGTTCAGCAATTTTGAGTGCCTGCTCAATGTTGTGGACTCGGCGAGAGAAAATCGATTTCGCCACTTCTTCCTGGCGTTTTACCTGTGCCTTCATCTGCACGGTGCGCGCAGCCCAGGCTCCCTTTAACTCGTCGTTCAGATGACGCGCAGCACGCTGACTGGCAAACGCAACATACTGACGCAACAGATTGTTGGCATCGGGTGCCGTCTCGGCAATCAGCTTCACGCTGTCATTGGTATTACGAACCGCATCGCCAGGCATAAACTGAATGTTATTGATCAGTTCATCCAGCATCGCCGCATCGGCTTTGCTGTTACCCACCATACGTTGCTTGTAGTAATCAGTCTGCTGCCAGAATTCACGGCGCGTATCCCATGAGGCAAGCTGCATAATAAATTCTTTATAGGCTTCATCCATCACTGACGGTTGATCCGCTGATGCAAGACTGGCCTTGATGTCCAGGTTACGCAAGAATTGCTGCTGAGAGTAATAACCGCCCAACATATTGACCGTGGGCCTGTCTGAAATCGCCGTCGCACTCCACTCCTGACGAGCAAAGAACGTATAGGCGAGAGCGACTAACGCGAAGGCGAGAGCCATACCGACAATCCACACTTTCCCTGCCCATAAGGCACGAAACAACCCACGGATATCCAGTTCATTTTCTGCGCTCACGGCGTGTTCCCCCGGTAATGGTTGTGTCATCGCATCCTCAATTTACTTGGTTAAGTTTGGTTTGCCTTCGCGGTGCCTTCGTAGTCTGCGCTTAACTCGCTTAATAAATCTCGCCACCTTCCATGCTCGCTTAATACAGTAACCGTAAAGACCGAATGCCAGTAAAAAGAGCACCAACATGGCCCATTCAGGGACTAAACGAAAATATTCAGCCAGTGCACCGATAGAGGCCAGAATCGCTGCAGCCAACGTGATCAGAACAAATGCCTGTCTGGAAGTAAACCCGGCGCGCATCACTAAATGATGAATATGCTGGCGATCTGCAGAGAAAGGACTCATGCCTTTACGTAAACGACGATACATGATCGCCACCATATCCATTAACGGAATGGCGATAATCCACAGAGCCGTGACCGGGCTAATAGGATGCGTTTTACCTTGAGTGGTCTCCAGCAGGATCCAGATTACCGTAAAGCCAATCAGCGTACTCCCCGCATCGCCCATAAAGACTTTATAGCGGCGTCCGAGAATCCCCAGGTTCAGTAGGATGTAAGGCAGAATGGCGGCGATCATGGCAAAACACCAGATTGCCAGGCTTGTCTGGCCATCGAACCACAGGATAAACCCCATCGCTGCGAATGAGACGCTGGATAGCCCGCCTAACAAGCCATCAATGCCATCAACCATATTAAAGGCGTTAATCGCCGCCCAGACGGCAAAAAGGGTGAGAAAATAACCAAAGGGACCCAACAACAACTCCCACGGGCCAAAAATATATCCCAGGCTACTTAGATAAAGCTCACCTTTTACCATCATCACAATAGCAATCGCCGCCTGAACGACTGCTCGTATTTTTACGCTGATGTCAAAACGATCGTCAAGCGCGCCAACAAACACCAGCACACCTGCACAGAAGAGGTATAAAGAGGCATGGGGAATGTAATAATCCGAAAGGCCAAACATGAAATTGATTCCGGCAAACACAGAAATCCCGCCCACTAACGGAATAATCCCTTGGTGACGTTTGCGGAAGTTTGGCTTATCCACTAAACCTATTTTTATGGCTACTTTTCGTGCCAAAAAAATAAAAATGGTTGTGAATAAAAAAATACTAACTAGCTCAGAGAAAGCAGCGAGTAGATTCACAGTGTATGTGTTCTCAGCATATATCATTTCCTTAAAGTATAATGCGTTAAGACGCCCCCTTGAAGAGAGCAGCTAAAACATTACACTTCCTACCTCTTGTCGGTCATGCCGCACATTGTGACAATCCATGACGCCGATAATAATGACAATTTTATCTGACCAAACATTAGGATGAATCGTAAAAGCAAAACGCCACGTAAAAACGTGGCGTTTTCAGATGATGCCCGAATCAGGAACGCTTCATCATATCGAAGAAGTCGTCATTGGTCTTGGTCATCGCCAGCTTGTTAATGAGGAACTCCATGGCGTCGATTTCACCCATCGGATGGATGATTTTACGCAGGATCCACATTTTCTGCAGCTCTTCCTGGGTGGTGAGCAACTCTTCTTTACGGGTACCGGAACGGTTGTAGTCGATAGCCGGGAAGACGCGTTTTTCAGCAATCTTACGAGAGAGGTGCAGTTCCATGTTGCCGGTACCTTTAAACTCTTCATAGATAACTTCATCCATTTTAGAGCCGGTATCAATCAGCGCAGTCGCGATGATGGTCAGGCTACCGCCCTCTTCCACGTTACGTGCAGCACCAAAGAAACGCTTCGGACGATGCAGGGCGTTGGCGTCCACACCACCGGTCAGTACTTTACCGGAAGCAGGAACCACGGTGTTATATGCACGTGCCAGACGGGTGATGGAGTCAAGCAGAATGATAACGTCTTTCTTGTGTTCAACCAGACGTTTCGCCTTCTCGATAACCATTTCCGCAACCTGAACGTGGCGGGAGGCTGGTTCGTCAAAGGTAGACGCAACCACTTCACCTTTCACCAGACGCTGCATCTCGGTAACTTCTTCCGGACGTTCGTCAATCAGCAGCACCATCAACACGCAGTCAGGATGATTGTATGCAATGCTCTGCGCGATGTTCTGCAGCAGCATGGTTTTACCCGCTTTCGGCGGAGCAACAATCAGACCACGTTGGCCACGACCGATCGGCGATGCCAGATCCAGTACACGCGCCGTTAAATCTTCAGTAGAACCGTTACCACGTTCCATACGCAGACGAGAGTTTGCGTGCAGCGGCGTTAAGTTCTCAAAGAGGATTTTGTTACGGGCGTTTTCTGGTTTGTCGTAGTTAACTTCGTTAACTTTCAACAGCGCAAAGTAGCGTTCACCTTCTTTCGGCGGGCGAATCTTACTAGAAATGGTATCACCAGTGCGGAGGTTGAAACGGCGGATTTGGCTGGGAGAAACGTAGATGTCATCAGGACCGGCGAGGTAGGAGCTGTCTGCAGAGCGGAGGAAACCAAATCCATCCTGCAATATCTCCAGCACACCGTCACCAAAGATATCTTCGCCACTCTTTGCGTGCTGCTTCAGGATGGCAAAAATAATGTCCTGCTTGCGCATACGAGCCAGGTTTTCAAGGCCCATATTTTCGCCGAGAGTGATCAGCTCAGAAACCGGCGTATTCTTTAATTCGGTAAGATTCATAATGGTGTGAGTTCTTAAACTTGGGGTAAATCTCGAACTTAATGTTGTGAATGGTATGGCAGGGTCATCCATGCCTGTTTACGGCCATCAACTCATGTCTGTTCGCTGTCTGGTCACAGGAAAGTACGCAGAACTGAAACGACAAGACGGATTGAGTGACAAGCCAGGAATCTGTCCACTTCTCGCGCGAGAAACAACGGGAAGTATTGGATATAACTAGATTCAAACTTAATAAGGTATGTTTAATACGAAGTCAACACTAACTTAGCACGACTCAAGTCGGGCGTCCAGTCATCCGAATCATTTCGAAGTATGGTCGCCCGATCATGAGACTTCCTTACGCTAAATTAGCGTCGAGGAATTCTTTCAACTGACCTTTGGACAGCGCGCCGACTTTTGTCGCCGCAACTTCGCCGTTTTTAAACAGCAACAGGGTCGGGATGCCACGGATACCATACTTCGGCGCGGTGCCTGGGTTTTGGTCAATGTTCAATTTAGCAACCGTCAGTTTGCCCTGATATTCGTCAGCGATTTCATCCAGAATCGGAGCGATCATTTTGCACGGACCGCACCACTCTGCCCAGAAATCAACGAGGATTGCTCCGTCCGCTTTGAGTACATCCGTGTCAAAACTGTCGTCAGTCAGGTGAATAATTTTATCGCTCATAATAACTCCACAGGAATAAGCCTGGTGCATTGGTGTAGCATTAATCAACGACGTGTTGATGTAGCATTAACCAACTAAAGGTTGACTTTATTTCACCGGATACGCTTTCGTAAAGCAATAGTAAGCTGATATTCTACCACACTATGAGCAAAACACATTTAACAGAACAGAAGTTTTCCGACTTCGCCCTGCACCCAAAGGTGATAGAAGCCCTTGAAAACAAAGGCTTTCATAACTGTACGCCCATTCAGGCCCTCGCGCTGCCGCTAACGCTGGCTGGTCGTGATGTTGCCGGGCAGGCGCAAACCGGTACCGGAAAAACGATGGCGTTCCTGACGTCAACGTTTCATTATCTTCTCTCTCATCCCGCGATTGCCGATCGCAAGGTGAACCAACCGCGTGCGTTAATTATGGCGCCAACGCGTGAGTTAGCCGTGCAGATCCACGCCGATGCCGAGCCGCTGGCACAGACCACTGGTCTGAAATTAGGCCTGGCGTATGGCGGCGACGGTTACGATAAACAGCTGAAAGTGCTGGAAAGCGGCGTCGATATTCTTATCGGCACGACCGGTCGTCTCATCGACTATGCAAAACAGAACCACATTAATCTGGGCGCGATTCAGGTCGTGGTGCTGGATGAAGCCGATCGTATGTACGATCTGGGCTTTATTAAAGATATCCGTTGGCTATTCCGTCGTATGCCGCCAACCACCCAACGTCTGAATATGCTGTTTTCTGCAACCCTCTCTTACCGCGTTCGCGAACTGGCGTTCGAACAAATGAATAACGCTGAGTACGTTGAAGTCGAACCGGAACAGAAAACTGGCCATCGCATTAAAGAAGAGCTCTTCTACCCCTCCAACGAAGAGAAAATGCGTTTGCTGCAAACGCTGATTGAAGAAGAGTGGCCAGATCGCGCCATTGTTTTTGCTAACACCAAGCATCGTTGTGAAGATATCTGGGGCAGCCTTGCTGCAGACGGTCATCGTGTCGGTCTGCTGACCGGTGACGTGGCGCAGAAAAAACGTCTGCGAATCCTTGATGAATTCACCCGTGGCGATATCGACATTCTCGTTGCGACGGATGTTGCTGCACGTGGTCTACATATCCCAGCCGTAACGCACGTATTTAACTATGACCTGCCGGATGACTGTGAAGATTACGTTCACCGTATCGGTCGTACCGGTCGTGCTGGCGCAAGCGGTCACTCTATCAGCCTCGCTTGTGAAGAGTACGCGCTGAATTTACCCGCAATCGAGACCTATATCGGCCACTCGATTCCGGTCAGCAAATATAACCCGGATGCGCTGATGACCGACCTGCCGAAGCCGTTGCGCTTAACGCGTCCGCGCACAGGCAATGGCCCACGCCGTACCGGTGGTGCTCCGCGTAATCGTCGTCGTTCAGGTTAAGAAACGTTATGCCATACACAAAATCATTCAGCCTGTATCAAGGCGGCAAGAAAACGAATCCCGATGAACCTACTTTAGTAAGTGATTCGGGTGAGAGAACGCAGCCAATACAGATACAGGTTGAAGGATGAAGTGTATGAATTCTACTTCGCTGTATGCGGCAATCGATCTCGGCTCAAATAGTTTTCATATGCTGGTTGTACGCGAGGTGGCAGGAAGCATCCAGACGCTCACTCGTATCAAACGCAAAGTGCGTCTGGCTGCTGGACTCAACGGTGACAACGAGCTCTCTGTTGAAGCGATGGAGCGCGGCTGGCAATGTTTGCGCCTGTTTGCAGAACGTCTGCAGGATATTCCGCATCCACAAATCCGCGTGGTCGCCACGGCAACATTACGCATCGCCGTAAATGCCGATGTGTTTATTGCTAAAGCGCAAGAGATCCTCGGCTGCCCTGTCCAGGTGATTAGCGGTGAAGAAGAAGCGCGCCTGATTTATCAAGGTGTGGCCCACACTACCGGCGGCGCAGATCAGCGTCTGGTCGTCGACATTGGCGGGGCCAGCACAGAGTTGGTTACCGGTTCTGGCGCGCAAACCACTTCCCTGTTCAGCCTGTCAATGGGCTGCGTCACCTGGCTCGAACGCTATTTTACCGATCGTAATCTGGCACAGGAAAACTTTGACGAGGCCGAGAAAGCCGCTCGCGAAGTTCTGCGCCCGGTCGCCGACAAACTGCGTTTTCATGGCTGGAAAGTTTGCGTTGGTGCCTCTGGCACCGTCCAGGCGTTGCAGGAAATCATGATGGCGCAGGGCATGGATGAGCGCATTACGCTGGCCAAACTTCAGCAGCTTAAGCAGCGCGCCATTCACTGCGGTCGTCTGGAAGAGCTGGAAATCGAAGGGTTAACGCTGGAACGTGCGCTGGTTTTCCCCAGCGGGCTGGCCATTCTGATTGCTATTTTCACCGAACTGAACATTCAATGCATGACCCTGGCCGGCGGCGCATTACGTGAAGGTCTGGTCTACGGTATGCTGCATCTGGCGGTGGATCAGGATATTCGTAGCCGCACATTACGCAATATCCAGCGCCGCTTTATGGTCGATACAGAGCAAGCACATCGTGTTGCCAATTTAGCGACTAAATTTCTCGATCAGGTAGAAAAAAAGTGGCATCTTGAACCGATTAGCCGCGAACTACTGATTAGTGCCTGTCAGTTGCATGAAATTGGCCTAAGCGTTGATTTTAAACAGGCACCACAGCATGCCGCTTATCTGGTGCGCAATCTCGATCTTCCGGGTTTTACACCTGCGCAAAAGAAACTGCTAGCGACGCTGTTACTCAACCAGACCAATCCCGTCGATCTCTCTTCGCTCCACCAGCAAAACGCAGTGCCACCGCGCATCGCGGAGCATCTTTGTCGTTTGCTACGCCTGGCGATCATTTTCGCCAGTCGTCGCCGTGACGATCTTGTGCCGGAAATTCAACTGGATGCAAGAAACGAGCACCTGACGGTCACTCTACCAGAAGGCTGGCTGGAACATCATCCGCTGGGTAAAGAGTTAATCGATCAGGAAAGCCAGTGGCAAAGCTATGTCCACTGGCCGCTGGAAGTGCGTTAGATGCTGGTTGCCGGATAGTGCTTACACATATCCGGCCCATAAAATACCTACTTCGCTTTAGCTTTCGCCATCATTGCCCGAATATTAGCGATGCTGGCCTGCCCTTTTTGCATCCGCTCCTCTGCGCTCACCACTTTTCGCTCTTGCTCCCAGATAACGTCATCCTGTGGCAGCTCCAGAAGGAAACGACTCGGTTCCGGACGCACCAGCTCACCGTACTGACGACGCTCTTTACATAGCGTGAAGATGAGCTCTTTTTGTGCACGCGTAATCCCTACATAAGCCAGACGACGTTCTTCGTCGATATTGTCTTCATCGATACTGCTCTGGTGCGGCAAAAATCCTTCTTCCATTCCCACCATAAACACGTATGGGAACTCCAGCCCTTTTGAGGCATGCAGTGTCATCAATTGCACCTGATCCAGCTCTTCTTCACTCTCTCCACGTTCCATCATGTCGCGTAGGGTAAAGCGGGTAACAACCTGGGTCAGGGTCATTGGCTCTTCCAGCTCACTGCCTTCCAGCATCTCCGTCATCCAACTGAACAGCGTATTGACGTTTTTCATACGCATTTCAGCCGCTTTCGGGCTCGGCGAGGTTTCATACAGCCAGGATTCGTAATCAATACCGTGGATAAGATCGCGCACAGCGGCAACCGGCTCACGCTCCGCCAGACGCTGAATTTCCCCCAGCCAGTGCGTAAAGCGAGTCAGAGAATCATACCCGCGCCCGGTCAGTGTCTGGCTAAGCCCCATATCAAAGCTGGCGGTAAACAGGCTTTTATTACGTGTCATCGCCCATTCCCCCAACTTTTGCAGCGTGGCCGGGCCGATTTCACGTTTTGGCGTGTTTACGATCCGCAAAAATGCGCTATCGTCATCCGGGTTGCTCAGCACGCGCAGATAGGCCAGCAGATCTTTAATCTCCGGACGCGAGAAGAACGACGTTCCGCCGGAAATTTTGTACGGGATACGGTTCTGCATTAGAAACTTTTCGAACACGCGCGACTGATGATTACCGCGATACAGGATGGCGTAGTCTTTATATTGCGTCTTGTTCACAAAATGATGGGCTATTAATTCCCCGGTCACGCGTTCCGCTTCGTGCTCTTCATTATTGGCACTCAGTACCTTCAGTTCAGCACCGTAACCCAACTCGGAAAAGAGTCGCTTTTCAAAGACGTGTGGATTGTTCGCAATAAGGATGTTCGCCGCCTTCAGGATGCGACCTGATGAACGGTAGTTTTGCTCCAGCTTCACCACCTGCAAAGCCGGAAAATCTTTGCTTAACAGTACCAGGTTCTGTGGACGGGCGCCGCGCCAGGAGTAGATCGACTGATCGTCATCGCCCACGACGGTAAAGCGCGCGCGTTTACCTACCAGCAACTTCACCAGCTCGTACTGGCTGGTGTTGGTATCCTGATATTCATCCACCAGCAGGTAGCGGATTCTGTTTTGCCAGCGCTCACGCACTTCTTCATTGCGCTGTAGCAGCAGCGTGGGAAGCAGGATCAGATCGTCAAAATCGAGGACGTTACACGCCTTCATATGCGCGTCATACAGACCATAGCAGTGGGCAAAAATACGATCGCGCTCACCCTTTGCACTGGCTGCCGCCTGTGCCGGAGTCATCAGATCGTTTTTCCAGTTGGAGATCGTCGAGATCAACTGCTGGAGGATAAGCTTATCGTCTTCGATTAGCCCTTCGGTCAGTTCCTTGAGCAAGGCCACCTGGTCAGTATCGTCAAACAACGAGAAGTTAGACTTCATCCCCAGCGCCGCATATTCACGCTTAATGATATCCAGTCCCAGGGTGTGGAAGGTGGAGATCATCAACCCACGCGCCTCTTTACGACCCAGCGTTTGCGCCACGCGCTCTTTCATCTCGCGCGCAGCCTTATTGGTAAAGGTCACGGCTGCAATATGGCGTGCCTGATAACCACATTCCCGGATCAGATGGGCGATTTTGTTGGTGATAACACGCGTCTTGCCGGAACCCGCTCCCGCCAGCACCAGGCAAGGTCCGGTGACGAATTCGACGGCTTGTTGTTGTCCGGGGTTCAAACGCATAAAGGGTCACTCATGAAAGTCGGGAGGGGAGAATAACAGCGTGGTAGTATAGCCAGCCTTAACCACCCCACTCAAGGCACGATCATGGCAAAAACAGCAGCAGCAGTGCATATCCTTGTTAAAGAAGAGAAACTGGCACTGGATCTTCTGGAACAGATTAAAAACGGCGCAGACTTCGGCAAACTGGCGAAGAAACACTCTATCTGCCCATCAGGCAAACGCGGCGGTGATTTAGGTGAATTCCGTCAGGGCCAGATGGTTCCGGCGTTCGACAAAGTGGTCTTTTCCTGCCCAGTGCTGGAGCCAACCGGCCCGCTGCACACTCAGTTTGGTTACCACATAATTAAAGTACTGTACCGTAACTAATAAAAAATCCCGGAGCGTTCAGGCACCGGGATTTTTTTGCCGGATGGCGGCTACGCCTTATCCGGCTTACATCTGCTGTGCGTAGGTCGGGTAAGCGCAAGCGCCACCCGACATCCTATTTAGCCAGCAACGGCAATGCGTTTCATATCGGTCATGTAACCGCGCAGTTTCTTACCAACCTGCTCGATAGCGTGGCTACGGATTGCTTCGTTCACGTCGCGCAGCTGCGCGTTGTCTACCGCACCTTCGGCAATCGCTTTGCCCAGGTCGCCGGTCTGCAGGGTGGTCATGAACTCTTTCAGCAGCGGTACGCAAGCGTAAGAGAACAGGTAGTTGCCGTATTCTGCGGTATCGGAGATAACCACGTTCATTTCGTACAGACGCTTACGGGCGATGGTATTCGCGATCAGCGGCAGCTCGTGCAGTGATTCGTAGTACGCAGATTCTTCGATGATGCCGGAATCAACCATGGTTTCGAACGCCAGTTCAACGCCCGCTTTCACCATCGCAATCATCAGAACGCCTTTATCGAAGTACTCCTGCTCACCGATTTTACCTTCAAACTGCGGAGCGGTTTCGAACGCGGTTTTACCGGTCTCTTCACGCCAGGTCAGCAGTTTCTTATCGTCGTTAGCCCAGTCAGCCATCATGCCGGAAGAGAATTCGCCGGAAATGATGTCGTCCATGTGTTTCTGGAACAGCGGCGCCATAATCTCTTTCAGCTGTTCGGACAGCGCGTAAGCACGCAGTTTCGCCGGGTTAGACAGACGGTCCATCATCAGGGTGATGCCGCCCTGCTTCAGCGCTTCAGTGATGGTTTCCCAGCCGAACTGAATCAGTTTTTCAGCATATGCCGGGTCAGTACCTTCTTCCACCAGCTTATCGAAGCACAGCAGAGAACCTGCCTGCAGCATACCGCACAGGATAGTCTGCTCACCCATCAGATCAGATTTCACTTCCGCAACGAAGGAGGACTCCAGCACGCCCGCACGGTGACCACCGGTGGCCGCAGCCCAGGCTTTAGCAATCGCCATGCCTTCTCCTTTCGGATCGTTTTCCGGGTGAACGGCGATCAGGGTCGGTACACCGAAGCCACGTTTGTACTCTTCACGAACTTCAGTACCCGGGCACTTCGGTGCCACCATCACAACGGTGATGTCTTTACGGATCTGCTCGCCCACTTCGACGATGTTGAAGCCGTGGGAGTAGCCCAGCGCCGCGCCATCTTTCATCAGCGGCTGTACGGAGCGCACCACGTCGGAGTGCTGTTTGTCCGGGGTCAGGTTAACGACCAGGTCCGCCTGCGGGATCAGCTCTTCGTAGGTACCCACTTTGAAGCCGTTTTCGGTCGCTTTACGCCAGGAAGCACGCTTCTCAGCAATGGCTTCTTTACGCAGTGCGTAGGAGATATCCAGACCGGAGTCACGCATGTTCAGGCCCTGGTTCAGACCCTGAGCGCCACAGCCGACGATGACCACTTTTTTACCCTGAAGGTAGCTCGCACCATCGGCGAATTCGTCGCGGCCCATAAAGCGACATTTACCCAGCTGTGCCAGCTGCTGGCGCAGGTTCAGTGTATTAAAGTAGTTAGCCATGATGGTGTACTCCGTGATGTTATGTTGTGGTGCTTATTATTCGGTTCGCAGATTTGTATTTGCGAGATTGAATCCACATTACAACAGGAAATTTATTGCGGAAATTGATATATTCACAACGTCACATTGCAATTTATGCAACGTAGAAAATCGGAGGCTCGTCTGTGGATTTACGCGATCTGAAAATGTTCCTGCATCTGGCGGAAAGTCGCCACTTTGGCCGCAGCGCACGGGCAATGCACGTCAGCCCCTCCACGCTTTCGCGCCAGATTCAGCGCCTGGAAGAAGATCTCGGCCAGCCGCTGTTTGTGCGCGATAACCGCACGGTCACGCTGACCGAAGCGGGCGAAGAGCTGCGCGTATTCGCCCAACAGACGCTGCTGCAATACCAGCAACTGCGCCACACCCTCGATCAACAAGGGCCGTCGCTGTCAGGCGAACTGCATATTTTCTGTTCGGTAACTGCGGCATACAGCCATCTGCCACCCATTCTCGATCGTTTCCGCGCCGAGCATCCATCGGTGGAAATTAAGCTCACCACCGGCGACGCCGCCGATGCGATGGACAAAGTGGTCACTGGTGAAGCCGATCTGGCGATTGCCGGTAAGCCCGAGACACTACCCGGCGCGGTAGCTTTCTCGATGCTGGAGAATCTGACGGTGGTGCTGATCGCCCCGGCGCTGCCCTGCCCGGTGCGTAATCAGGTTTCCGTCGAGAAACCCGACTGGTCGACGGTGCCGTTTATCATGGCCGACCAGGGGCCGGTCCGCCGCCGCATTGAGCTGTGGTTCCGCCGTCACAAAATCAGCAACCCATCGATTTACGCTACGGTAGGCGGTCATGAAGCGATGGTCTCAATGGTGGCGCTGGGCTGCGGCGTGGCGCTGCTGCCGGAAGTGGTGCTGGAAAACAGCCCGGAGCCGGTACGTAACCGCGTGATGATTTTAGAACGCAGCGACGAGAAAACGCCGTTCGAACTGGGCGTCTGCGCGCCGAAAAAGCGGCTGCATGAACCGCTGATCGACGCGTTCTGGAAGATTGTTCTGGAACGTAAATCTGCCGACTAGCTCCAGCGTCAGGCCTAAAATCAGTGGTAGATTCAGTATTGGCGCTCCTTTTCTGTATAATGTCGTGATCCATTGTAGTGGGGGGCTTGTTAACCATCGCGTTAAGCAGGCCAGAACAGACGGTGTCATTGCGCACTTGACAGCGAAAATACAAACTTAATTAGCCATCATTATGATAATCAAACCAAAAATTCGTGGATTCATCTGTACAACGACCCATCCGACTGGCTGCAAAGTCAACGTGGAAAAGCAGATCGAGTATGTTAAGCAGAACGGGAAAATCGAGAACGGCCCGTCCCGCGTGCTGGTGATCGGTGCTTCCACCGGTTACGGTCTGGCTTCCAGAATTTCTGCCGCCTTTGGCAGCGGAGCCGCCACTATCGGCGTATTTTTCGAAAAACCGGGCACGGATACCAAACCGGGCTCCGCGGGCTGGTATAACTCTGCCGCTTTCGATGAAGCAGCTAAGCGTGAAGGTCTGTACGCCAAAAGCATCAACGGCGATGCGTTCTCTGACGAATGCCGTGATGAAGTGATCAAACTGATAAAAGAAGACCTGGGTCAGATTGACCTGGTCGTTTATTCACTGGCTTCCCCAGTGCGTAAAATGCCGAAAACCGGTGAAATCGTCCGTTCTGCGCTGAAGCCAATCGGTGAGGTTTACACTTCTAAAGCGATCGATACCAACAAAGATCAGATCATCACCGCCAGCATTGAGCCGGCAACCGAAGAAGAAGTGCAGAACACCGTTACCGTAATGGGCGGAGAAGACTGGGAACTGTGGATGGGCGCGCTGAGCGAAGCTGGCGTGCTGGCTGACGGCGTGAAAACCGTAGCCTACTCCTACATCGGTACCGACCTGACCTGGCCAATCTACTGGCACGGCGCGCTGGGCAAAGCGAAAGAAGATCTCGATCGCGCCGCGGGCGAACTGCGTAACCAGCTGGCTCCGCTGCACGGCTCTGCGAACGTTGCCGTACTGAAATCCGTAATCACCCAGGCGTCTTCCGCCATTCCAGTGATGCCGCTGTACATCTCCATGGTCTTCAAGCTGATGAAAGCACAGGGGATTCATGAAGGTTGTATCGAGCAAATCAACCGTCTGATGACCACCAGCCTGTACGGTGACAAAGTGGCGCTTGATGACAACCAGCGTATCCGTATGGATGACTGGGAACTGCGTGATGACATTCAGCAGGCATGTCGCGACCTGTGGCCGCTGATCACCACCGAAAACCTGGCGCAAGAAACCGATTATGCAGGCTACAAGCAAGAATTCCTGAACCTGTTCGGTTTTGGCCTCGACGGCGTGGATTACGACGCTGACGTGAATACCGAAGTCGAATTCGACGTTATCACGCTGTAATCTGCTGATACAGTAGCAAAAAGGGTTCATGTTTTTACATGAACCCTTTTTTAATGGCTGTTGTTAACCCGCCAGGAAGAACCTGAACGCCGGGTTATGGGTCTCGTCGTGGCACTCATAGCCCAGTTCATTGAGCCGGGTTTCGAAGTCCGGTTCGTTATCGCCCAGCTCAAACGCCGCCAGTACACGGCCGTAGTCGGTACCGTGGCTACGGTAGTGGAATAGCGAGATATTCCAGTGCGTTCCCAGGGTGTAGAGGAACTTCAGCAGCGCACCCGGCGATTCCGGGAACTCAAAGCTATAAAGGCGCTCTTGCAACGGCTTAGAAGGACGGCCACCGACCATATAGCGCACATGCAACTTGGCCATTTCATCGTCTGACAGATCCACCACGCTGTAACCGCCATCTTTGAGTAGGCTAAGGATTTCCTTACGCTCCTCAACGCCGCGGCTCAGCCGCACGCCCACGAAGATGCAGGCATCTTTGGCGTCAGCAAAGCGATAATTGAACTCGGTCACCGAACGCCCGCCCAGCAGCTGGCAGAACTTCAGGAAGCTGCCCTTCTCTTCCGGAATCGTCACCGCCAGCAACGCTTCACGCTGTTCGCCCAGCTCGCAACGTTCGGAAACGTAGCGCAGGCCGTGGAAGTTAACGTTAGCGCCGGAAAGAACATGCGCCAGACGTTCACCGCGAATATTGTGCTGGGCGATGTATTTTTTCATCCCCGCCAGCGCCAGCGCCCCGGAAGGCTCAGCCACCGCACGTACATCCTCGAACAGGTCTTTCATTGCCGCACAAATAGCATCGCTATCGACAGTGATAATATCGTCGAGATATTCCTGGCACAGACGGAAGGTTTCATCGCCAATACGTTTCACCGCTACGCCTTCGGCAAAGAGACCCACACGCGGCAGATCCACCGGATGACCAGCATCCAGCGCTGCTTTCAGGCAGGCCGAATCTTCCGCTTCCACGGCAATCACTTTGATTTGCGGCATCAGCTGTTTAATCAGCACCGCAACACCTGCCGCTAATCCGCCACCACCAACAGGCACGAATACGCGATCGAGATGAGCGTCCTGCTGGAGCAGCTCCAGCGCCAGCGTGCCCTGCCCGGCAATCACCATCGGATGATCAAACGGTGGAACCCAGGTAAAACCCTGCTGCTGTGACAGTTCAATCGCTTTGGCTTTGGCTTCATCAAAATTCGCGCCGTGCAGCAGCACTTCTCCGCCGAAGCCGCGAACGGCATCGACTTTGATATCGGCGGTAGCCGTTGGCATGACAATCAGCGCCTTCACGCCTAATCGCGCAGAAGAGAACGCGACACCCTGAGCATGATTACCCGCCGATGCGGTGATGACCCCATGCGCTTTTTGCTCTTCGGTCAAGCCCGCCATCATGGCATAGGCACCGCGTAGCTTGAAGCTGTGAACGGGTTGACGGTCTTCGCGCTTCACCAGAATGACGTTATCGAGGCGCGAAGAGAGCTTTTCCATTTTCTGTAGCGGCGTTACCTGTGCCGCTTCGTATACCGGCGCACGCAGTACCGCTCTGAGATACTCAGCGCCCTCAGGAGCACCGGATAGAGGTTGTGAATCCGCCATGGTCATTATCCCCCGAGCTTCGACTTATCGCGCACCGCACCTTTGTCGGCACTGGTTGCCAGGCTGGCATAGGCGCGCAGTGCAAAGGAGACCTGACGTTGACGATCTTTTGGCGTCCAGGCTTTGTCACCGCGAACTTCCTGCGCTTCACGGCGCGCAGCGATTTCCGCATCACTCAGTTGCAGTTGAATACCACGATTCGGGATATCAATGGCAATCATGTCACCATCTTCGATAATCGCGATATTACCGCCGCTGGCGGCTTCCGGAGAAACGTGACCGATGGAAAGCCCCGAAGTACCGCCGGAGAAACGACCATCGGTAATCAGCGCACAAGCCTTGCCGAGGCCCATCGATTTCAGGAAGGTGGTTGGGTAGAGCATTTCCTGCATGCCTGGCCCGCCTTTCGGCCCTTCGTAGCGAATGACAACCACGTCGCCAGCCACCACTTTACCGCCGAGGATTGCTTCAACCGCATCGTCCTGGCTTTCATACACTTTTGCCGGGCCGGTGAATTTCAGGATACTGTCATCCACGCCTGCAGTTTTTACGATACAGCCGTTTTCCGCAAAGTTACCGTACAGGACTGCAAGACCGCCGTCTTTGCTGTAAGCATGTTCCAGCGAGCGGATGCAGCCTTCAGCGCGGTCGTCATCCAGCGTATCCCAACGGCAGTCCTGCGAGAACGCCTGGGTGGTACGGATGCCCGCCGGTCCGGCGCGGAACATTTTTTTCACCGCGTCGTCTTTGGTCAACATCACGTCATACCGATCAAGCGTTTGCGGCAGAGTCAGACCCAGCACGTTTTTCACGTCGCGGTTCAGCAGTCCGGCACGATCCAGTTCGCCTAAAATACCCAGTACGCCGCCTGCGCGGTGCACGTCTTCCATATGGTATTTCTGCGTGCTCGGCGCCACTTTACACAGCTGTGGGACTTTGCGGGACAGCTTGTCGATATCACTCATGGTGAAGTCGATTTCCGCTTCCTGTGCGGCCGCCAGCAGGTGCAGAACGGTGTTGGTGGAGCCGCCCATGGCGATATCCAGCGTCATGGCGTTCTCAAACGCCGCTTTACTGGCAATGTTGCGCGGCAGGGCGGAGGCATCATCCTGCTCGTAATAGCGTTTGGTCAGCTCGACGATGCGTTTACCCGCGTTAAGGAACAGCGTTTTACGGTCGGCGTGAGTCGCCAACAGCGAACCGTTACCCGGCTGCGACAGGCCCAGCGCTTCGGTCAGGCAGTTCATCGAGTTGGCGGTGAACATGCCGGAGCAGGAGCCGCAGGTTGGACAGGCGGAACGTTCAACCTGCTCGCTTTGTGAGTCGGAGACTTTCGGGTCAGCACCCTGAATCATCGCATCAACCAGGTCGAGCTTGATGATTTGGTCAGAGAGCTTGGTTTTCCCGGCTTCCATCGGACCGCCGGAAACAAAGATCACCGGAATATTCAGGCGCAAAGAGGCCATTAACATCCCAGGGGTGATTTTGTCGCAGTTAGAGATACAGACCATCGCATCGGCGCAGTGGGCGTTAACCATGTACTCAACGGAGTCAGCAATCAGCTCGCGCGACGGCAGTGAATACAGCATGCCACCGTGCCCCATGGCGATACCATCATCCACAGCAATGGTGTTGAACTCTTTCGCCACGCCGCCTGAGGCTTCGATTTGTTCGGCAACCAGTTTACCGAGATCGCGCAGGTGGACGTGACCCGGCACAAACTGGGTAAAAGAGTTCACCACAGCGATAATCGGTTTACCGAAATCATCATCGGTCATCCCGGTGGCGCGCCACAGTGCGCGGGCACCCGCCATATTGCGGCCGTGGGTGGTGGTAGCAGAACGATACTTAGGCATGCTTGATTAACTCCCGTCTGTCTAATAATTGGGACGGTGCGTGCCGTCCCAAATTTATGTTTATTGATTAACCTGATCCAACCAGCCGTATTTATCTTCCGTTTCACCAGTGAAGAGGCCAAAGAAGGCCTGCTGGATGCGTTTGGTGACCGGACCGCAGCGGCCTTCGCCCACCTGGATACCATCGACGCTGCGTACTGGGGTGATTTCGGCCGCGGTACCGGACATGAACACTTCGTCGGCCAGGTACAGCGATTCACGGGACAGCACCTGCTCACGCACTTCGATATCGAGATCTTTCGCCAGCTTAATGATCGCGTCACGGGTGATACCCGGCAGTGCAGAAGAGGTAAACGGCGGGGTAAACAGAATGCCGTCTTTTACTTCAAACAGGTTTTCACCCGCGCCTTCAGAGATGTAACCATTCACATCCAGGGCAATGCCTTCCTGATAGCCATGACGACGCGCTTCACTACCCACCAGCAGCGAAGACAGATAGTTACCGCCCGCTTTAGCCGCTGTAGGGATGGTGTTCGGCGCAACGCGGTTCCAGGAAGAAACCATCGCGTCGATCCCCTGTTCCAGCGCTTCAGCACCAAGGTAAGCGCCCCACGGGAACGCAGCGATGATCACGTCAGTGGTGTATCCCGCTGGCGGGTTAACGCCCATCCCCACGTCGCCAACAAACACCAGCGGACGGATATAGGCGCTGGTCAGATTGTTTTTACGAATCACCTCACGGCAAGCTTCCATCAACTCATCAACGCTCTGAGAAACCGGAAAACGATAGATCTTGGCTGAATCACGCAGACGCTGCATATGTTCGCGATGACGGAACACCACCGGCCCTTTGTGAGAATCGTAGCAACGGATGCCTTCAAATACAGAAGTACCGTAGTGCAGCGCGTGGGACATCACGTGAACCTTAGCGTCTTCCCAACGAATCATCTCGCCATTAGACCAAATGTAATCAGCTTTTTTCGTCGTCATTTTTCTTCCTTTTGCGCTCAGGCGCGGATTTGTTGTGATGTGGTTGTGCTCTGGCAGATAGCAACATGTGCAACGTCTACCAGTTTACTTAACTGACTAAACAGTAAGTCGACCGACCGGGGGCTGGCAACGGTCAATTCGATATTTATATTCTGCGCATCGCTAGCGGCTTCCATATTCATGGAGCACACCTGAAAACCGCGATGGCGTACCACGCGTAAAACACGTTCTAACGTTTCCGGATTGAACCGAGCCTCAACGGCGACCTGATGTTGCATCATGATAATTTCTCCAGCATTTCTGAGTTACTGGCACCTGGCGGTACCAGAGGCCAGACATTCTCAAGTTCGTCGATTGAGACATGAAGCAGGTATGGCCCCTCGCTGTTCAGCATGGTGTCGAGTGCCGCTTCAACCTGGTCTTTACGGGTGATGTGTTGACCTGGTATGCCGAAGGCGCTGGCCAACATGAGGAAATCGGGGTTATCGGTAAGGGTAGTTTCGCTATAACGTTCCTGGAAAAACAGCTGCTGCCATTGTCGCACCATGCCTAACCGCTGGTTGTCGAGTAAAACTATCTTCAGCGGCAACTGCTTGCGTTTTACGGTGCCGAGCTCCTGTACATTCATCATGAAGGAACCGTCACCGGAGATACAGATTACCGTATCGTTCGGGCGAGCAACCTGCGCGCCAACCGCTGCTGGCAAGCCAAAGCCCATCGTGCCCAGGCCGCTCGAGGTGATAAAATTTTCCGGGCGGGTGTAGGTCATATGCTGCGCCGACCACATCTGATGCTGGCCAACATCCGTTGTCACTACGCTGTCCGCGGGTTTGCGATCGGACAACTGCTTCAACAACAGTGGCGCGTAGATAGCCTCACCGGGATGATCATAGCGCCAGGTATGCTCTGTGCGCAGTTCAGCACTATGCTGACGCCATGCGTCAATCTTCAGCGATTGCTGCAATGCCGGCAGCAGAGAATTTAAATCACCCTGCAATGCTACGTGCGCCTGGCGCAGCTTGTTCATTTCCGCAGGGTCGATATCCATGTGGATCACGCTGGCGTTTGGTGCGAAGGTATTCAGCTTGCCGGTTACCCGGTCATCAAAACGCGCGCCCACTGCAATCAGTAAATCACATTCTTGCACCGCGAAATTTGCCGCTTTAGTGCCGTGCATTCCCAACATACCCAAATAGTATGGGTAGTCAGCCTCTACTGCGCCCAGCCCCTTCAACGTGCAGGCGACCGGCATTTGGGTTACCGCGATAAATTCACGCAGGGCCGGGACCGCCTGCGCCATACCAACGCCGCCACCTACGTACAGGATAGGTTTCTGCGCTTGTGCCAGCATTTTACGCGCCTGCTCAACGTCAGCGTGCGGGAAAACCTCTACGTTTTTGACTGTCGTAAAATACGGCTCCAGCGTACCGCTGGCCAATTGGATGTCTTTCGGGATATCAACCAGAACCGGCCCCGGACGACCGGAATTCGCCACAGCAAAAGCTTCAGCCATGATGCGCGGCAGCTCTTCCAGTGACTGCACCAGGAAACTGTGTTTGGTGCAGGACAGAGACATACCCAGAACGTCCACTTCCTGGAACGCATCCGTTCCGATGAAAGATGATGCCACCTGGCCGGTGATCGCCACCACAGGAACTGAATCTAACAGCGCATCGGCAAGGCCCGTGATCAGGTTGGTAGCACCAGGCCCGGAAGTGGCGATACACACGCCGGTTTTACCGGTCGCACGGGCATAGCCAATTGCTGCCATTGCCGCGCCCTGCTCGTGTCGGCACAACAGGTGTTCTACGCCGCCGTCATATAACGCATCGTAAACCGGCATAATTGCGCCACCAGGATAACCAAAGACGGTTTGAACCCCTTGTGCACGCAACGCATGTACCACCCACTGTGCCCCATTCATAGTTACATCCCCGCCGTAAATCTTGAGAAACAGAATTTTATGCTACCGTTCACTTTCTGCTCCTCGTGTATGTTTTTAAGGTCAAAAAAAAACCCCGGACCTTTCGGTGCGGGGGTCTTAGTTCGTTAAGGCTTGTTTTCTAAGCCTTTCCTCGTCCAAGTGCAGCCCCGCACGGTGGGATAATAATCACCACCACGCTAATCACGACCAGGCTAATCACTCGTAGAAGGGCTGTCATTTTTGTATTTTCTTGCATCTTGTTCGAAGGAATACCTAAAGAGTTACCATAGAATTTGCAAATGACACAAGATATTTTTTTATTCGTTTTTCTGACGACGTTAACGGTTTAGATAAATATCGTTGTTTTTTAAACAAAAAATCAAAGGTGAAAATATTTCACGTTTCAGGTGATTCTCGGCAACCCACTCCCTACTAAAAACGCCATGCAAAAGCGTTTGCGAGCGCTATTCCAGACTTAATGTAATCAGTGTTGAGCCACATAAAAATACGGGAATAAGCCTCTAAAAACCGTAATTATGTGAAATCTTGCAGCGATGTATTGCGACATAATGCTTTCATCAGGAGGGCTTATGTCACTATCGATTGTTCACACACGCGCTGCGCTGGGCGTGAATGCGCCAGCCATTACCATCGAGGTACATATCAGCAATGGTTTGCCTGGTTTAACCATGGTGGGATTACCCGAAACAACGGTAAAAGAGGCCCGCGATCGGGTTCGCAGTGCGGTAATTAATAGCGGTTATGAATTCCCGGCAAAGAAGATAACCATAAACCTCGCTCCTGCCGATCTCCCAAAAGAAGGGGGACGATATGATTTACCTATCGCAGTTGCGCTTCTGGCCGCTTCTGAGCAGCTTACTACCCATAATCTCGATACATATGAGCTGGTAGGCGAATTAGCGCTTACAGGTGCGTTACGCGGCGTTCCCGGTGCGATATCAAGTGCAACCGAAGCCATTCGCGCAGGCAGGAGAATTATTGTCGCAAAAGAGAATGCAGCTGAAGTTGGACTAATACAGGGTGAAGGGTGCCTCATAGCCGATCATCTACAGGCAGTATGCGCATTCCTCGAAGGTAAGCATGATTTAGACAGACCATCATCAGCAGATTTTATCCCCTGCGCATTAGCAGATGATCTGAGCGATGTTATCGGCCAGGAACAGGGTAAACGCGGGCTGGAGCTTACCGCAGCTGGCGGTCATAACCTCATACTCATCGGCCCTCCGGGTACGGGTAAGACTATGCTGGCCAGTCGCCTGAGAGGATTGCTTCCGCCACTGAGTAACGATGAGGCACTGGAAAGCGCCGCGATTCTTAGTCTGGTCAATTCCGACACGCTACAGAAACAGTGGAAACAACGCCCTTTTCGCTCTCCGCATCACAGTGCTTCATTAACCGCCATGGTCGGTGGAGGCTCTATTCCTGCGCCAGGCGAGATCTCTCTGGCGCATAACGGCATACTATTTCTGGATGAACTACCCGAGTTTGAGCGGCGCACACTGGATGCACTGCGCGAACCCATTGAGTCCGGACAGATACATCTATCCCGCACCAGAGCAAAAATCACCTATCCCGCTCGCTTTCAACTCATAGCCGCCATGAATCCCAGCCCAACAGGCCATTATCAGGGGAACCATAACCGCTGTACCCCAGAGCAGACGCTACGCTACCTCAATCGATTATCAGGTCCATTTCTTGACCGCTTCGATCTCTCTCTCGAAATCCCTTTGCCACCGCCCGGGATACTCAGCCAGAACCAGGTAAAAGGGGAAGATAGCGCAACGGTGAAGCAACGTGTTATGGCAGCGCGAGATCGTCAGTATCGACGACAAAATAAGTTAAACGCGCATCTGGACAGTCAGGATATCAATAAATACTGTCCACTGCGCAGTGACGATGCACAGTGGCTTGAAGAAACGCTCGCGCATCTCGGATTATCCATCCGCGCCTGGTTACGCCTAATAAAGGTTGCTCGAACGATCGCGGATATAGAACAATCTGACCATATCTCTCGCCAGCACTTACAGGAGGCTGTTGGGTATCGGGCGATAGACAGATTACTCATTCATTTGCAGAAACTACTGGCATAAAAAAAGGGCTTTCGCCCTTTTTTATTAATCATCAGATTCGGTGTAGTCTTCCGCACCTTCCACCTGAGGTTTCCCACCAGACAGCGTGTGGAAGCGTTTTGGACGCTTAATGCGCGTCATGTATTTGGACCACACACGTTCAGCTTCGGTAACCGGTTCGCGCTCACCACGGCATACCGCAACAAACAGTTTTTCTTCTTCCGTTACCGGCTCACGCTTGCCCAGATCCAGCTCATTGAAAGCATAACCGTGACGCTCAAGCAGTTGTGCTTCTTTAATGGTGAAATCACCATGACGGGAGAATCCGCGGGGATAATATTTATTATCGAAATATCGATTAGTCGTCGTAAAGCTTTCCGCCATCCTGCACGCTCCTAATTCTTTGGCCGAGCTATTTATGGCGCGGAGTATTAGTTACGCTTGACAGAGCGTCAAACAAAAGATTTAAATCATAACGACAAATAATTTTATGGAGCGAGTTGTGGATACGGAATTGTTAAAAACTTTCCTGGAAGTTAGCCGGACACGCCACTTTGGCAGGGCTGCTGAAGCGCTCTATCTGACCCAATCAGCGGTTAGTTTCCGGATCAGACAACTGGAAAATCAATTGGGTGTAAACCTGTTCACCCGACACAGAAACAATATCCGTTTAACCGCTGCAGGTGAAAAATTACTGCCTTACGCTGAAACGCTGATGAATACGTGGCAAGCCGCACGTAAGGAGGTTGCGAATACCTCGCGGCATAACGAGTTTTCTATTGGTGCCAGCGCATCCCTCTGGGAATGCATGCTTAATGGCTGGCTGGGGCGTTTGTACCAATCCCAGGAGCCGCAATCCAGCCTGCAGTTTGAAGCGAGGATCGCTCAGCGACAGTCGTTAGTAAAACAGCTCCATGAACGACAGCTTGATCTACTGATTACTACCGAAACGCCCAAAATGGACGAATTTAGCAGCCAACTGTTGGGATATTTCACGCTGGCGCTCTATTGCAGCTCTCCTTCGCAAACCAAGGATGAACTGAATTATCTGCGTCTGGAATGGGGACCTGACTTTCAGCAACACGAAGCGGGATTGATTGCGGGAGATGAAGTGCCGGTACTCACCACCAGTTCGGCAGAATTGGCCAGGCAGCAACTTTCAGTCCTTAGAGGCTTTAGCTGGCTTCCGGTCAGTTGGGCTAAAGGTAAAAGCGATCTCCATACGGTTAGTGACAGTACAACCCTTTCGCGCCCGTTATATGCAGTTTGGCTGCAAAACAGCGATAAACATGCACTGATTTGCGACTTGCTGAGAACGAATATTCTGGAAGATTAAAGAAAATACGGGCAAGGATGCCGGGAATAAAACAATTGGAAGGCACAGCGCAAATTGCAGATAAAAAAAATCCTTAGCAAGAATGCTAAGGATTGTTTCTGGCAGGGGCGGAGAGACTCGAACTCGCGACACCCGGTTTTGGAGACCGGTGCTCTACCAACTGAGCTACGCCCCTAAATTTTTTTATCATTAAGCCTGCTTAGTAGCAGGCTTAATTTTCTAATAAGTGGCGGAACGGACGGGACTCGAACCCGCGACCCCCTGCGTGACAGGCAGGTATTCTAACCAACTGAACTACCGCTCCACCGAATTTCTTTGTCACTACCCGGATTCTTCATCCCGGTTTACTGCAATTTGATGCCTGGCAGTTCCCTACTCTCGCATGGGGAGACCCCACACTACCATCGGCGCTACGGCGTTTCACTTCTGAGTTCGGCATGGGGTCAGGTGGGACCACCGCGCTACAGCCGCCAGGCAAATTCTGTTTATCAACACGCTTTTGCATGTCGATATAATCTGTAATCAAGCTGAATGTCGTCTCTTCGCCAAAACATCTTCGGCGTTGTAAGGTTAAGCCTCACGGTTCATTAGTATCGGTTAGCTCAATGTATCGCTACACTTACACACCCGACCTATCAACGTCGTCGTCTTCAACGTTCCTTCAGGAGACTTATAGTCTCAGGGAGAACTCATCTCGGGGCAAGTTTCGTGCTTAGATGCTTTCAGCACTTATCTCTTCCGCATTTAGCTACCGGGCAATGCCATTGGCATGACAACCCGAACACCAGTGATGCGTCCACTCCGGTCCTCTCGTACTAGGAGCAGCCCCCCTCAATTCTCCAGCGCCCACGGCAGATAGGGACCGAACTGTCTCACGACGTTCTAAACCCAGCTCGCGTACCACTTTAAATGGCGAACAGCCATACCCTTGGGACCTACTTCAGCCCCAGGATGTGATGAGCCGACATCGAGGTGCCAAACACCGCCGTCGATATGAACTCTTGGGCGGTATCAGCCTGTTATCCCCGGAGTACCTTTTATCCGTTGAGCGATGGCCCTTCCATTCAGAACCACCGGATCACTAAGACCTGCTTTCGCACCTGCTCGAGCCGTCACTCTCGCAGTCAAGCTAGCTTATGCCTTTGCACTAACCTCCTGATGTCCGACCAGGATTAGCTAACCTTCGTGCTCCTCCGTTACTCTTTAGGAGGAGACCGCCCCAGTCAAACTACCCACCAGACACTGTCCGCAACCCGGATTACGGGTCCACGTTAGAACACCAGCCATTAAAGGGTGGTATTTCAAGGATGGCTCCATGCAGACTGGCGTCCACACTTCAAAGCCTCCCACCTATCCTACACATCAAGGACCAGTGTTCAGTGTCAAGCTATAGTAAAGGTTCACGGGGTCTTTCCGTCTTGCCGCGGGTACACTGCATCTTCACAGCGAGTTCAATTTCACTGAGTCTCGGGTGGAGACAGCCTGGCCATCATTACGCCATTCGTGCAGGTCGGAACTTACCCGACAAGGAATTTCGCTACCTTAGGACCGTTATAGTTACGGCCGCCGTTTACCGGGGCTTCGATCAAGAGCTTCTCCTTACGGATAACCCCATCAATTAACCTTCCGGCACCGGGCAGGCGTCACACCGTATACGTCCACTTTCGTGTTTGCACAGTGCTGTGTTTTTAATAAACAGTTGCAGCCAGCTGGTATCTTCGACTGATTTCAGCTCCATGAGTAAATCACTTCACCTACATATCAGCGTGCCTTCTCCCGAAGTTACGGCACCATTTTGCCTAGTTCCTTCACCCGAGTTCTCTCAAGCGCCTTGGTATTCTCTACCTGACCACCTGTGTCGGTTTGGGGTACGATTTCGTGTTACCTGATGCTTAGAGGCTTTTCCTGGAAGCAGGGCATTTGTTACTTCAGCACCGTAGTGCCTCGTCATCACACCTCAGCGTTAAAAAGGTACCGGATTTACCTGGAACCTCCGCCTACATGCTTAAACCGGGACAACCGTCGCCCGGCTAACATAGCCTTCTCCGTCCCCCCTTCGCAGTAACACCAAGTACAGGAATATTAACCTGTTTCCCATCGACTACGCCTTTCGGCCTCGCCTTAGGGGTCGACTCACCCTGCCCCGATTAACGTTGGACAGGAACCCTTGGTCTTCCGGCGTGCGGGTTTTTCACCCGCATTATCGTTACTTATGTCAGCATTCGCACTTCTGATACCTCCAGCATACCTCACGATACACCTTCAACGGCTTACAGAACGCTCCCCTACCCAACAACACATAGTGTCGCTGCCGCAGCTTCGGTGCATGGTTTAGCCCCGTTACATCTTCCGCGCAGGCCGACTCGACCAGTGAGCTATTACGCTTTCTTTAAATGATGGCTGCTTCTAAGCCAACATCCTGGCTGTCTGTGCCTTCCCACATCGTTTCCCACTTAACCATGACTTTGGGACCTTAGCTGGCGGTCTGGGTTGTTTCCCTCTTCACGACGGACGTTAGCACCCGCCGTGTGTCTCCCGTGATAACATTCTTCGGTATTCGCAGTTTGCATCGGGTTGGTAAGTCGGGATGACCCCCTAGCCGAAACAGTGCTCTACCCCCGAAGATGAATTCACGAGGCGCTACCTAAATAGCTTTCGGGGAGAACCAGCTATCTCCCGGTTTGATTGGCCTTTCACCCCCAGCCACAAGTCATCCGCTAATTTTTCAACATTAGTCGGTTCGGTCCTCCAGTTAGTGTTACCCAACCTTCAACCTGCCCATGGCTAGATCACCGGGTTTCGGGTCTATACCCTGCAACTTAACGCCCAGTTAAGACTCGGTTTCCCTTCGGCTCCCCTATACGGTTAACCTTGCTACAGAATATAAGTCGCTGACCCATTATACAAAAGGTACGCAGTCACCCCATAAAGAGGCTCCCACTGCTTGTACGTACACGGTTTCAGGTTCTTTTTCACTCCCCTCGCCGGGGTTCTTTTCGCCTTTCCCTCACGGTACTGGTTCACTATCGGTCAGTCAGGAGTATTTAGCCTTGGAGGATGGTCCCCCCATATTCAGACAGGATACCACGTGTCCCGCCCTACTCTTCGAGTTCACAACCTGTGCATTTTGGTGTACGGGACTATCACCCTGTACCGTCGGACTTTCCAGACCGTTCCACTAACACACAAGCTGATTCAGACTCTGGGCTGCTCCCCGTTCGCTCGCCGCTACTGGGGGAATCTCGGTTGATTTCTTTTCCTCGGGGTACTTAGATGTTTCAGTTCCCCCGGTTCGCTTCATTACGCTATGTATTCACGTAATGATAGTGTGACGAATCACACTGGGTTTCCCCATTCGGAAATCGCCGGTTATAACGGTTCATATCACCTTACCGACGCTTATCGCAGATTAGCACGTCCTTCATCGCCTCTGACTGCCAGGGCATCCACCGTGTACGCTTAGTCGCTTAACCTCACAACCCGAAGATGTTTCGTAAAACACCATCGTGTTGCGAAAATTTGAGAGACTCGAACACACCGCTTTTCATTTCTTATTACGGAGAAATGAAACAGTGTGTCGTTTCAATTTTCAGCTTGATCCAGATTTTTAAAGAGCAAATATCTCAAACGTCACCCGAAGGTAAGTTTTGAGATATTAAGGTCGGCGACTTTCACTCACACATACCAGCAAGTGGCGTCCCCTAGGGGATTCGAACCCCTGTTACCGCCGTGAAAGGGCGGTGTCCTGGGCCTCTAGACGAAGGGGACGTGAAGTCTCAATCGCAAGACGCCTTGCTATTTACTTTTCATCAGACAATCTGTGTGAGCACTACAAAGGCAGGTTCTTTAAGGTAAGGAGGTGATCCAACCGCAGGTTCCCCTACGGTTACCTTGTTACGACTTCACCCCAGTCATGAATCACAAAGTGGTAAGCGCCCTCCCGAAGGTTAAGCTACCTACTTCTTTTGCAACCCACTCCCATGGTGTGACGGGCGGTGTGTACAAGGCCCGGGAACGTATTCACCGTGGCATTCTGATCCACGATTACTAGCGATTCCGACTTCATGGAGTCGAGTTGCAGACTCCAATCCGGACTACGACATACTTTATGAGGTCCGCTTGCTCTCGCGAGGTCGCTTCTCTTTGTATATGCCATTGTAGCACGTGTGTAGCCCTACTCGTAAGGGCCATGATGACTTGACGTCATCCCCACCTTCCTCCAGTTTATCACTGGCAGTCTCCTTTGAGTTCCCGACCGAATCGCTGGCAACAAAGGATAAGGGTTGCGCTCGTTGCGGGACTTAACCCAACATTTCACAACACGAGCTGACGACAGCCATGCAGCACCTGTCTCAGAGTTCCCGAAGGCACCAAAGCATCTCTGCTAAGTTCTCTGGATGTCAAGAGTAGGTAAGGTTCTTCGCGTTGCATCGAATTAAACCACATGCTCCACCGCTTGTGCGGGCCCCCGTCAATTCATTTGAGTTTTAACCTTGCGGCCGTACTCCCCAGGCGGTCGACTTAACGCGTTAGCTCCGGAAGCCACGCCTCAAGGGCACAACCTCCAAGTCGACATCGTTTACGGCGTGGACTACCAGGGTATCTAATCCTGTTTGCTCCCCACGCTTTCGCACCTGAGCGTCAGTCTTTGTCCAGGGGGCCGCCTTCGCCACCGGTATTCCTCCAGATCTCTACGCATTTCACCGCTACACCTGGAATTCTACCCCCCTCTACAAGACTCTAGCCTGCCAGTTTCGGATGCAGTTCCCAGGTTGAGCCCGGGGATTTCACATCCGACTTGACAGACCGCCTGCGTGCGCTTTACGCCCAGTAATTCCGATTAACGCTTGCACCCTCCGTATTACCGCGGCTGCTGGCACGGAGTTAGCCGGTGCTTCTTCTGCGAGTAACGTCAATTGCTGCGGTTATTAACCACAACACCTTCCTCCTCGCTGAAAGTACTTTACAACCCGAAGGCCTTCTTCATACACGCGGCATGGCTGCATCAGGCTTGCGCCCATTGTGCAATATTCCCCACTGCTGCCTCCCGTAGGAGTCTGGACCGTGTCTCAGTTCCAGTGTGGCTGGTCATCCTCTCAGACCAGCTAGGGATCGTCGCCTAGGTGAGCCGTTACCCCACCTACTAGCTAATCCCATCTGGGCACATCCGATGGCAAGAGGCCCGAAGGTCCCCCTCTTTGGTCTTGCGACGTTATGCGGTATTAGCTACCGTTTCCAGTAGTTATCCCCCTCCATCGGGCAGTTTCCCAGACATTACTCACCCGTCCGCCACTCGTCACCCAAGGAGCAAGCTCCTCTGTGCTACCGTTCGACTTGCATGTGTTAGGCCTGCCGCCAGCGTTCAATCTGAGCCATGATCAAACTCTTCAATTTAAGTTTGATGCTCGTGAATTAAACTTCGTAACGAATTACGTATGTTCACTCAGAGACTTGGTATTCATTTTTCGTCTTGCGACGTTAAGAATCCGTATCTTCGAGTGCCCACACAGATTGTCTGATAAATTGTTAAAGAGCAGTACCGCTTCGCTTTTTCTCAGCGGCGCGGGGTGTGCATATTACGCCATCCCGCCACGAAGTCAAGCATTTAATTTCGCTTTCTTCGCCGGAGTTCTCAGTGGAACCCCGCTGACCCGGCGGCTTATAATCCGTTGTTCCGTGTCAGTGGAGGCGCATTATAGGGAGTTATTTCAGGCTGACAAGGGGAAATTTAAAATAACTTTCTGAGTGCGTGTTTTTTCACCAAAACAACCATTAACATGCCATAAAATAAGCAAATTGCCGTTTTTGCAGCCGCAATCACACTTCCAGGTGGCATACTAATGAATAAGAAAAAGAGTAAGGAAGAACATTCATGCCGTTAAATGCCCAACAGCTAGCCGCACAGAAAAACTTGTCCTACGTTCTGGCCGAAAAGCTGGCTCAGCGAATATTAAAAGGTGAATACGCGCCGGGCGCTATATTGCCTGGCGAAATAGAGCTGGGCGATCAGTTTGGTGTGAGTCGCACCGCGGTAAGAGAGGCGGTAAAAACGTTAACGGCAAAAGGTATGGTATTACCACGCCCACGTATCGGCACACGCGTCATGCCGCAAGCAAACTGGAACTTCCTCGACCAGGAGCTGCTCACCTGGTGGATGACGGAAGATAATTTCCCGCAGGTCATTAAACATTTTCTGGTGATGCGTATCAGCCTGGAGCCTCAGGCGTGTTTACTGGCGGCGACCATTGGTACGGCTGAACAGAAAGCGCACCTCAACACGCTGATGGAAGAGATGGTCGAGCTGAAAAGAAACTTCAGACGCGAACGCTGGATTGAGGTTGATATCGCCTGGCATGAACACATCTATGAAATGAGTGCGAATCCGTTCCTTATTTCCTTTGCATCTCTGTTCCATTCGGTTTACCAGACCTACTTTACCTCTATTACCTATAACGATGTGGTGAAACTGGATTTGCACCAGGCCATTGTCGATGCAATAGATGATAACGATGGCGATCGCGCCTTTGCTGCTTGTCAGGCATTGCTGATAGCACCGAACGTGCTACCGGATAAATAATATGTCAGAAAAGAAATCACGTAGTATGGCCGGGCTACCGTGGATAGCAGCCATGGCCTTTTTTATGCAGGCACTAGACGCCACTATCCTCAATACCGCCCTACCCGCAATAGCACATAGTCTTAACCGCTCTCCGCTCGCCATGCAGTCGGCCATTATCAGCTATACCCTGACGGTCGCGATGCTGATCCCGGTAAGTGGTTGGTTGGCAGACCGATTTGGTACCCGACGCGTCTTTATGATTGCTGTTAGCCTGTTTACGTTGGGATCGCTGGCCTGTGCGCTGTCCAGCTCCCTAAGCGAGCTGGTGATTTTCCGTGTCATTCAGGGGATCGGTGGCGCCATGATGATGCCCGTTGCCCGTCTGGCGTTATTGCGTGCCTACCCTCGTAGTGAACTGCTTCCCGTGCTTAACTTCGTCACCATGCCTGGACTTGTGGGGCCGATTTTAGGTCCGGTATTGGGCGGTGTACTGGTTACATGGGCCAGTTGGCACTGGATCTTCCTGATTAATATTCCAATTGGCATTGCCGGTATCTTCTACGCTCGCAAATATATGCCGAACTTCACCACCCCACGCCGCGGTTTTGATATGACCGGTTTCTTTCTGTTTGGTTTGAGCCTGGTGTTGTTTTCTAGCGGCGTTGAATTGTTCGGTGAGAAGCTTGTCGCTACCTGGGTCGCACTCGGTATTATTCTTGCCAGTGTGTTGTTACTACTCGCCTATATTCGCCATGCTCGTCGTCACCCAACGCCACTTATATCTCTTCCGATATTTAAGACTCGAACCTTTTCTGTTGGGATCGCCGGCAACCTCGCCACTCGCCTGGGCACAGGCTGCGTGCCCTTCTTAATGCCGCTGATGTTGCAGGTAGGCTTTGGATATCCGGCTCTGATAGCCGGTTGTATGATGGCGCCAACGGCGTTGGGTTCAATTCTGGCAAAATCCATGGTGACGCAGGTTCTGCGCAAACTCGGCTACAGGACCACATTGGTGGGTGTTACGGTTTTTATCGGCCTGATGATTGCGCAGTTCGCTTTGCAATCTCCTGCCATGCCGGTCTGGATGCTGATCCTGCCGCTGTTCATTTTAGGTATGGCGATGTCCACCCAGTTTACCTCAATGAATACTATCACTCTTGCGGATCTGACCGATGAAAACGCCAGCAGCGGCAACAGCGTATTGGCCGTTACTCAGCAGTTATCAATCAGTTTAGGGGTTGCCATCAGCGCCGCCGTTCTGCGTATCTATGAAGGTATGGAAGGAACCAATACGGTCGAGCAGTTCCACTACACCTTTATGACGATGGGCGCTATCACGGTAATATCCGCGCTGATGTTCATGCTGCTAAAAGCCAAAGATGGGCGTAACCTGATCAAAGATCGGCACAAACCTAAACCGACCCCCGCTCCATCAAAACAGGAGTAAGCTGCAAACGCTGTTGTTGTAATGCGGGCTGGGCCATCCGATGGATTAATACATCGATGGCCAGTTCGCCCAATTCATCTTTTGGTTGATGTATGGTCGTCAGCGGAGGCGTCATATAGCGCGCCAGCTCGATATCATCATAACCCACCACCGCCATATCCTGCGGAATGCGCAATCCCGACTGGTACAGAGCCTGATACGCGCCAACCGCCATTGCATCATTACCGGTAAAAACGGCCTGCGGTCGCTGTTTATGCGACAGCAACGTTTGCATAGCTTCAAAGCCGCCACCAAACTCAAAGTCACCGGTAATCTCGTAGCCTTCCGGGACAGGCAAGCCCGCCCGCTTCATTGCCGCCCGATATCCTTCCAGACGCAAACGCGCCGGGGTTTTATCCAGCGGCCCAGTGATGCAGGCAATGCGCGTAAAACCTTTTTCGATAAGATGTTGCGTGGCTAAATCCCCGCCCAGCAGGGAGTTATCCTGAATCAGATCGCTTTCACCATCAAAGGGCGACCAGTCCATCATCACGGTCGGTATAGAAGGATAACGCTGCATTATCTCTCTGGAAGGCTGATGTGTTTCCGTACAGAGCAGCAGCAAGCCATCCACGCGTTTTTGCATTAGCGTTTCCAGATTACGGTTCATGCGCTGTTCATCGCCTTCGGTATTGCACAGCACCAGGCTGTAGCCGCGCTCAAAACAGCTACGTTCAACGCCGCGCACCAGCTCAGAATAGAAGGGATTGGTACTGGCAGTGATTAACATGCCAATTGTGCGGGTCTGGTTTAACTTGAGGCTACGCGCCAGCGCGGAGGGAGCGTAGTTAAGCGCTTTAATCGCAGCTTCTACTTTGTCAGTGACAGACTCACTGACAAAGCGATCTTTATTAATGACGTGAGAAACCGTCGACGTGGAAACACCCGCCAGGCGGGCGACGTCCTTCATTGTAGCCAAGCGTTACCTCTGTTGACTTAAAAACGCTTCTATTTCTTCGCGCCACGGAACGGAAGGCTGTGCGCCTTTACGGGTAACCGCAATCGCCGCAGCGGCATGCGCAAAACGGATCGCTTCAGGCAGTGGAGTCTCTTCCAGTAACGCTGTAATTAACGCGCCATTAAAGGTGTCTCCGGCGGCAATAGTATCAACGGCTTCCACTTTAAAACCGGGTACTCGCTGACCTTCGCCATTCACGCTGGCCCACACACCGCGACTCCCTAAGGTAATCAGTACAGTATGGATTCCTTTAGCATGCAATGCCTGCGCCGCTTTGGCCGCGTCTTCATCATTTTCAACCCGGATCCCCGTCAGCTTTTCAGCCTCGGTTTCATTCGGGGTAATAATATCTACCAGCGCCAACAGCTCGTCAGAAAGTTCACGCGCCGGAGCCGGGTTTAGGGCGACCATGGTCTTATTTTGATGTGCAATCTTTGCCGCAGCCAGAACGCTTTCGATCGGCGACTCTAGCTGCATCAGTAAAGCGGACGCCTGCGCAATACGCTCATGCTGTGCTTCCACCAGCGCTGGCGAAAGCGCTGCGTTAGCTCCAGCATGAATGCCGATAACGTTCTCACCTTCACCATTCACAAAAATCAACGCAACACCGGTCGATTCCCCCGAAATTACGCTAATCGGCGCAATATCAATGTTGTCTTTGGCTAACTGTTTACGCACACTTTCGCCAATATCATCATCGCCCGTACAGGCAATGAATGCGATATTCGCGCCACTACGACCCGCAGCAACAGCCTGATTCGCGCCTTTACCGCCAAATGCGACCTGATAATGACTACCGGTTACGGTTTCACCAGGTGTCGGGAAAGAGTTAAGGTTAAGGATGTGATCGGCATTGATACTGCCAAGAACAACGAGGTTGCCTGCGGTTTTCATATTTGGTGTTCCAAGTCAAAGTGCGCCACCGAGTTAGGGTGGCGCGTGCCCTGCTTTTCTTTTTACGCTTTCATCCCCAAAACCAGATACGGGGATGGCGTATTTATGTCTCCATCAGGCCGCGAGCGACCTGAATCGGTATTACTGCTTGATGACCAGCTTCAGGTCAACCGGATATTTAGCCTGAACCTTCTCGCCTTTCAGGACTTTATCCGCAGTCTCAACGCCTTTCGCGCCGATCTGATCCGGCAACTGAGCAATGGTCGCAGCCAGTTTGCCATCATTTACTGCTTTTTCGCCATCTGGAGTGCCGTCAAATCCAACCACCATCACATCAGATTTACCCGCGGTTTGCAGTGCGCGCAGCGCACCCAGCGCCATTTCATCGTTCTGAGCAAATACGGCCTGCACATCAGGATGCGCGGTCAGCAGGTTCTGCATAACGTTCAGACCTTTAGTGCGGTCGAAGTCTGCCGGCTGGCTGGCCAGGACGTTAAATTTGTGTGCCGCAACGGCCTGCTGGAAACCTTCGCCACGCTCACGCGCCGCAGAAGTGCCGGCAATCCCCTGCAGTTCGATAACTTTCGCGCCTTCACCTGCTTTCTTCGCGATGTAATCACCTGCAATTTTGCCGCCCAACACGTTATCAGACGCAATGTGGCTTACCACTTCGCCTTTGGAGGCAACACGGTCAAGGGTAATAACCGGAATTTTTGCCTGGTTAGCCATCTTCACAGCATTAACAACGGCATCAGAGTCGGTTGGGTTGATCAGCAGAATTTTAGTTCCACGAACCGTTAAGTCCTGAACGTTAGCCAGCTCTTTCGCCGGGTTGTTCTGCGAGTCCAGAATCACCAGGTTGTAACCCAGCTTATCCGCCTCTTTTTGCGCCCCATCCTTCAGAGAAACAAAGAACGGGTTATTGAGGGTGGAGACCACCAGCGCAATGGTATCTTTCGCCATCGCATTCGCACTCACGGTGGCGCTCAGCGCAACAGCAGAAACCAGGGTAGCCAGTTTTTTCATGTTCATATTTAAGATGTCCTGTAATCGTTGTTACTGCTTTTTGTTGTCTACCAGTACCGCCAGCAAAATCACCACCGCTTTGACGATCATCTGGTAATAGGAGGATACACCTAACAAATTCAACCCATTATTGAGGAAACCAAGAATCAATGCGCCGATCAGCGTCCCAACAATTCGTCCTTTACCACCCGCCAGGCTAGTACCGCCTAATACTACCGCTGCGATAGCATCTAACTCATAGCCAGTACCTGCCGTCGGTTGCGCAGAGGAGAGGCGCGCAACTTCAATGATGCCCGCCAGCGATGCCAGCAGACCGCACAGTGAGTAAACGATAATTTTGATTTTACTTACGCTGATACCGGACAGACGCGTTGCCGCTTCGTTACCGCCCAGCGCATAGATATAACGCCCCAGACGCGTGTGGTGCAGCATGTACCACGCCGCGAGGAAGACAATCCCCATGATCCACACCGGCGTAGGGACGCCTAACGGACGACCAATCCCGAACCAGCCAAACAGATCGGCATTGTCAGTAAACCCGGTGTTTACCGGACTGCCGTTGGTGTAGACCATGGTCACACCGCGCAGCAGCAGCATCATAACCAGAGTCGCGATAAACGCCTGCACGCGACCTTTCGCGACAATCACCCCGGTTACCGCGCCAATGGCAGCGCCGAGCGCCAGGGCCGCAGCAACAGCCACCAGCGCATTGACTTCAATCCCTACAATCGAAGCCGCAACCGCACCGGTAAGCGCCAGCAAGGAACCGACGGACAGATCGATACCCGACGTCAGGATAACCAGCGTCATGCCAACCGCCATGATGGCGTTCACCGACGTTTGCTGAAGAATGTTGAACAGGTTATTAACGGTAAAAAAGTTAGGGCTCATGGTGGAAACAATCGCGATCAGCACTAACAGAGCGATGAGCGACTTTTGCTCCAGAAGCCATGCTTTAGTGAAATAACGGCGACCAGAAACAGCCTGGGTAGTCATCTTTTTTACTCCTGATTCACGCGATTAAGCTTGCCCACAGCGGCAGCCATTAATACTTCCTGAGTGGCCTGCTCGCGAGTGAATTCACCGCCGAGATGCCCTTCATGCATAACGATAATTCGATCGCTCATGCCCAATACTTCTGGCATCTCAGAAGAGACCAGAATGATACTCAGCCCATCAGCCTTAAACTGGTTGATAAGCTGATAGATTTCTTTTTTCGCCCCAACGTCAACGCCGCGCGTTGGTTCATCAAGGATCAGCACTTTTGGCCGGGTCATCAGACCGCGCGCAATCGCCACTTTCTGCTGGTTACCGCCGGAAAGAAGGCCGATAGCCTGTTCCATCGATGGCGTTTTAACATTGAACAGGCGAATAAAATCACCCACCGCCTGCTGCTCATCTTTATGTTTAAGGCTTCCGCCTGCACGGCTGAAATAACGCAGCGCGGTCAGTGACATATTCTCTTTCACCGACATGCCGAGCACTAAACCATCGCGTTTACGGTCTTCAGAAATATAGACGATGCCGTTAGCCAGTCCATCCTGCGGCGAACGGGTAACCACTTCATGGCCATCAAGCGTGACGTAGCCGCTGGTGCGTGGCAATGCGCCGTACAACACTTTCATCAGCTCGGTACGTCCGGCCCCCATCAGCCCCGATACGCCAAGGATCTCGCCTTTACGCAGCGTGAATGACACATCGTTTACGCCAGGACCGCACAGATTATCGACCTTCAGGCGAATATCACCCGGCGCTTTTTCCAGGCGCGGGTACTGATCTTCCAGCTTACGTCCCACCATCATTTCAATCAGCGAGTCTTCGGTAAGCGATGCGACTTCACGCTCGGCAATAAACTGCCCATCGCGGAAGACGGTTACGTCGTCGCAAATCTCGAAGATCTCTTTCATGCGGTGAGAAATATAGACAATGCCGCGTCCCTGGGATTTCAGTTCGCGAATGACGCGGAACAGGGATTCGGTTTCGGTGTCGGTGAGGGCATCCGTCGGTTCATCCATAATGATGACCTTCGATTCAAAGCTCAGCACTTTAGCAATTTCGACCATCTGCTGATCGCCAATCGACAGCTCACCGACCAGCCTGTCGCTTTTAAAGCGCAGATTGAGTTTGGCGAGCAGCAGATCGGCTTCGGCGTACATCTTCTTCCAGTCAATTTTGCCAAAGCGATTCACAAACTCACGACCGAGAAAAATGTTTTCAGCGATAGTGAGTTGCGGGATCAGGTTCAGCTCCTGGTGGATGATACCGATTCCGGCTTCCTGGGAGGATTTCGGGCCGTTAAAGGTGGTCTCTTTCCCCAGCCACAATAAGGAACCGGCATCACGGGTGTAGATTCCGGTCAGCACCTTCATCATGGTGGATTTACCCGCGCCGTTTTCGCCCACCAGCGCCATTACGCGGCCTGGGTAGACATTCAGCGCGGCGCCGGATAGCGCTTTTACGCCCGGGAACGCTTTATCGATCCCTTTGAGTTGCAGTAATGCGTTCATGATGGCCTCAGAACGTGACGCCAGCACAGAGAATGATATTCGCATACGGAGAACACTCTCCGCTGCGAATTACCGCCTGACTGTCTGCGGTTTGTTTTTTGAATTGTTCATGCGTGGTGTAACGAATTTCTATGGTGTTTCCCTGGTGTTGTTGCAGTTGCTCAATGTGGCTGAGCAACGTTTCGTGGAGTTGCGGATTATGTTGTTTAATTTCCGACGCGAGAATGGCCGCCTCGACCTGCATTTCACGTGTGACCACATCCAGTACCTGCATAAAAGAAGGTACGCCCTGGGTTAATGCCATATCGATACGCGTTGTGCTGTTCGGGATGGGTAAACCTGCATCACACACCACCAGCGTATCGGTATGCCCCAGACGGGAGATCACCGATGAAATTTCAGAGTTGAGTACCGTGCCTTTCTTCATTTTCTTTCCCCACTAGCGAAACGTTTCGCTGGAGATAAGTGTAGTGCGAAGAGTGGACAGAAAACCACCGCGACGTTACGAAAATGTGATCGCCATCGAAACGTTTCGCAAGGATTATCATTAGATGAAATGAAAACTGGGAGGGGCAAAACAAAACGCCCCCTTTCACGATGAAAGAGGGCGTTGATGAGATTAAATCTCGACCTGAGTACCGAGCTCAATAACCCGGTTCGGTGGGATTTCAAACTGGTCCGGCGCACGCAGCGCATTGCGCTGTAGCAGCAGATACAGCTTACCGCGCAGACGCAAGTACCATGGTCGTTTGCCGACAATCAGCGACTCGTGCGACATGAAGAAGGAGGTTTCCATCATCCGGCAGCTTAAGCCTTCCAGACCGCAGCGATGGAACACTTCCTCCACGTTCGGCGTTTCGCGCCAACCGTAGCTGGCAACCACGCGCCAGAAGGTGGGCGATAACTGCTCAATCTGCACCCTACGCACGTTGTGAACATAGGGCGCATCTTCCGTGCGCAGCGTCAGCAGAATAACGCGCTCATGCAGCACCTTGTTATGTTTGAGGTTATGCAGAAGCGCAAACGGGATGACGTTCAGTGCGCGGGACATATATACAGCCGTTCCCGGCACGCGTACCGGTGGTGATTTCTCCAGAGAAGCAATCATCGCCTCCAGAGAGTTACCGTGCTCATGCATACGACGCAGCAGACGGAAGCGTTCACTTTTCCAGGTGGTCATGATGGTGAACATCACCAGACCCAGCGTCAGAGGCAGCCAACCGCCGGAAATCAGTTTATCGAGGTTCGCGGAGAACAGCGGAACATCGACGCACAGGAATGCCACCAGGATCAGGAAGACGAAGTATTTATTCCAGTGCCAGTTTTTGCGCGCCACGGTGGTCGACAAAATAGAGGTCAGCACCATCGTCCCCGTTACCGCAATCCCGTACGCCGCGGCCAGATTACTGGAGTGTTCAAAACTCACAATCACAATAACCACCGCAAAATAGAGCATCCAGTTAACGAAAGGAATGTAGATCTGGCCCGACTCCATTTCCGAGGTATGGATAATGCGCATTGGCGATAAATATCCCAAACGCACGGCCTGACGCGTCAGCGAGAACACACCGGAGATAACCGCCTGCGAAGCGATTACCGTCGCCAGCGCAGCGAGGATCAGTAGCGGGATCAACGCCCAGTCTGGCGCCAACAGGAAGAACGGGTTTTTGATCGCTTCAGGATGCTTTAACAGTAGCGCCCCCTGACCAAAATAGTTCAGTACCAGTGAAGGCAACACCACAGAGAACCATGCCAGGCGAATCGGCAACTTACCGAAGTGGCCCATATCCGCATACAGCGCTTCAACACCGGTAATCGACAACACCACCGCACCCAGCGCAATAAAAGACAACGTTTTGAATTCGAGGAAGAAATGCACCGCCCAATACGGATTTAGCGCCTGCAGTACTTCCGGATTGCCAATAATACTGCGTACGCCTAAAACCGCCAGCGTCAGGAACCACAGCAGCATAATCGGCGCAAACAGCTTACCGACCATGCCGGTACCGTGTTTTTGAATCAAAAACAGCAGGGTCAGTACGATTATCGAGAGCGGAACAATCCAGGTATCCAGTTGCGGGGCAATAATCTCCAGACCTTCAATCGCAGACATCACCGAAATGGCTGGCGTAATCACCACTTCACCATAGAAGAAGCTGCCGCCTATCAATCCCATAATGACCAGCATGGAGGTTGTTCGCGCCGAGGTATTGCGCCCGGCCAATGACATCAGCGTCAGGATCCCGCCTTCTCCGGCGTTATCTGCGCGCATGACAAACGTCAGGTATTTAATGGAGACAACAAAGATCAGCAGCCAGAAAATCAGCGAGAGAAAACCAAATACGGCATCACGTTCAACGCCAAAACCAAACTGGCCGGACAAACATTCACGAAGCGTATAAAGTGGGCTGGTACCAATATCACCGTAGACAACCCCAATGGCTGCAAGGGTAATCGCAGACAATGATTGTTTATTATCAGTGCTCATAGACTCGTCTTTCGTTTATACACATCATCTTTCAAGCCACTCCGTGTGGGCTGCATTCGTTATTCCCCCCATCCCAGGAGAAAACTCCATTGCCGCCTTGGTGCAGCTTGATTGATTTGGTGTATATATAAGAAATGTGTGCGTCGTCCCTTGGCCCACAAAAAGGCGCACAGTATGCACGATTAATCACAAAATCGTACCCCTAAATGAGACCAGATTAATCTGGCTCAAAGAAAAATAAGCGCACCTTCAGTCTATTACTGCAATGGTGTGAAGCATCTATACTCGCAGTTTATGCAGTACATTTGGCGAAAGGACGCCACTTCATTATGGCTCACCCACATTTATTAGCGGAAAGAATTTCCCGTCTGAGCAATGCGCTGGAAAAGGGACTTTATGAACGTAGCCACGCCATTCGTCTGTGTCTGCTGGCAGCACTCAGCGGCGAGAGCGTTTTCTTATTAGGCCCCCCGGGGATCGCAAAGAGCTTAATTGCCCGCCGACTGAAGTTTGCCTTCCAAAATGCACGCGCTTTTGAATACCTGATGACGCGCTTCTCTACGCCGGAAGAAGTTTTCGGCCCGCTGTCCATACAGGCCCTTAAAGACGAAGGTCGCTATGAACGCTTAACGGCGGGCTATCTTCCTGAAGCTGAAATCGTTTTTCTTGATGAAATCTGGAAAGCAGGCCCGGCAATTCTTAACACCCTGCTGACCGCCATTAACGAACGTCACTTTCGCAACGGCGCGTATGAAGAAAAAATTCCGATGCGTTTGCTGGTGGCCGCATCCAACGAACTGCCTGAAGCCGACAGCAGCCTGGAAGCGCTGTACGACCGTATGCTGATTCGTCTGTGGCTGGATAAAGTTCAGGACAAGGCCAATTTCCGGTCCATGCTGCTAAGTCAGCAGGATGAAAGCGACAACCCGGTCCCCGCATCATTGCAGGTGACGGATGAAGAGTATCACCAGTGGCAAAAAGACATTGGCGCCATCAAGCTTCCCGATCGCGTGTTTGAGCTTATTTTCACTCTACGCCAGCAGTTGGAAACGCTACCGAATGCCCCCTACGTGTCCGATCGTCGCTGGAAAAAAGCGATCCGCTTACTCCAGGCCAGCGCTTTCTTTAGCGGACGTGATGCGGTAGTACCTATCGACCTGATCCTGCTGAAAGATTGTCTGTGGTACGACGCGCAAAGCCTGAATCTGATGCAACAGCAGCTTGAAATATTGATGACCGGACACGCCTGGCAGCAGCAAGCCATGCTGACGCGCCTGGGCAGTATTGTGCAGCGCCGCATTCAACTCCAGCAGCAACAAAGCGACAAAACGGCGTTCACGGTAATCCGTCAGGGTGGCATGTTCAGTCGTCGTCCTCATTATGATTTACCACCAGAAGCTACGTCCTCAGTCGTGACATTACTGCTACAAAAGCCATTAAAGCTGCATGATATGGAAGTTATCCATATTGCTTTTGAACGCAGTGCGCTGGAACTGTGGCTAACAAAAGGCGGTGAAATCCGCGGAAAATTAAACGGGATCGGCTTTGCCCAAACACTGAATATGGAAGTCGATAGTGCACAGCATCTGGTTGTGCGCGATGTCAGTTTACAGGGTTCTCGCCTGGCGCTGCCGGGGGCTTCGCAAGAGAGTATGCCCGCAGAGATAAAGCAGGAGCTTGAAGCGCTCGATAACGAGTGGCATCAGCAGCACAGCGCATTCAGCGAACAGCAAAAATGCCTGTTTATTCATAGCGACTGGTTAGGCCGCATTGAGGCCAGCCTGCAGGATGTCGGGGTGCAAATCCGCCAGGCGCAACAATGCTGACCCTTGATACACTCAACATAATGCTGGCAGTCAGCGAAGAGGCGATGATCGAAGAGATGATCGTCGCCCTGTTGGCTTCCCCAAAGATGGTGGTATTTTTTAAAAAATTTCCTCGCCTTAAAAAAGCGATCACTGACGATATTCCCCGCTGGCGCGAATCTTTGCGTAGCCGCCTCAAAGATACCCATGTGCCGCCGGAGTTGGCAGAAGAAGTCATTTGTTATCAACAAAGCCAGCTCCTCTCTCATGCGCAGTTTATCGTTCAACTACCGCAAATATTATCGCTATTGCACCGACTCCATTCGCCCTGGGCTGGGCAAGCGCAGCAACTGGTCAATGACAACAGCACCTTTACGCCCGCCCTACATACGCTTTTTCTCCAGCGCTGGCGCCTGAGCCTGGTGGTGCAAACCACAACGCTGAATCAGCAACTGCTGGAAGAAGAGCGCGAGCATTTGCTCAGTGAAGTACAGGAACGGATGACCCTTAGCGGACAACTGGAACCCGTTCTGGCGGAAAATGACAACGCTGCAGGCCGGTTGTGGGATATGAGCGCGGGCCAAATCAAGCGCGGTGATTATCAGTTGATGGTGAAATACGGCGAATTTCTGACGCAACAACCCGAACTCCAGCGGCTGGCCGAGCAGTTAGGTCGTTCCAGAGAGGCGAAATCCGTGCCGCGTAAAGATGCGCCAATGGAAACCTTCCGTACCCTGGTGCGCGAACCGGCAACCGTCCCGGAGCAGGTGGATGGCATCCAGCAAAGTGACGATATCCTGCGCCTGCTACCGCCAGAACTGGCCACGTTGGGCATTACCGAACTGGAATACGAGTTCTACCGACGGCTGGTGGAAAAGCAACTGCTGACCTACCGCCTGCACGGCGAAGCATGGCGTGAGAAGGTAACAGAACGTCCGGTGGTGCATCAGGATTTTGACGAGCAGCCGCGCGGACCTTTTATCGTCTGCGTTGATACATCAGGATCGATGGGCGGGTTTAATGAGCAGTGTGCGAAAGCCTTTTGCCTGGCGCTAATGCGCGTCGCCCTTGCCGATAACCGGCGCTGTTTCATTATGCTGTTTTCAACAGAAGTGGTGCGCTATGAGCTTTCCGGTCCGGAGGGCATCGAACAGGCGATCCGCTTTTTAAGTCAGCGCTTTCGTGGCGGTACTGATATTGCCAGCTGTTTTCGCGCCATTATTGAACGCATGCAGGGTCGGGAATGGTTTGATGCCGATGCGGTGGTTATCTCAGATTTTATCGCTCAGCGATTACCCGATGAAGTCGTCAGCAAAGTGGGGGAATTACAGCGGGTGCACCAGCACCGTTTTCATGCGGTAGCGATGTCAGCACATGGCAAACCCGGCATCATGCGCATTTTCGATCATATCTGGCGCTTTGATACCGGGATGCGAAGCCGCCTGCTCAGACGCTGGCGGCGTTAATTGTTACAGCAGAGAAGCGACGCTTTCACGTACCTGGGCCGGCCATACGCCACACTGAACCTGGCCAATGTGCGGTAATTGCAGCAACAGCATGGTCAGACGCGACTGCCCAATCCCCCCACCAATCGTCTGCGGCATTTCACCACGCAGCAGCGCCTGGTGCCATTCCAGACTCAGGCGATCTTCATCACCGGTCAAAGACAGCTGGTGTTTCAGAGCGTCAGCATCCACACGGATCCCCATAGAAGACAGCTCAAACGCATCTTCCAGAACCGGGTTCCAGACCAGAATATCACCGTTCAAACCGGCATGGCCCAGCTCAGACGCTGAACTCCAGTCATCATAATCCGGCGCACGTACATCATGACGGTGACCGTCACTGAGTTTACCGCCGATCCCCACCAGGAATACCGCACCCAGCTCTTTAGCGATCGCACGTTCACGACCTTTTGCGTCAAGATCCGGATAACGAGATAACAGCTCCTGGCTATGAACAAAGTGGATCTGCTCTGGCAGGAACGGTGCCAGACCAAACTCTTTGCTAACCGCAGCTTCTGTAGCCTTAATTCCCGCCCAGATAGCCTCTACCGTGCTTTTCAGAGTGGAGAATTGACGCTCACCGTCGCCCATAACGCGCTCCCAGTCCCACTGGTCCACGTACACAGAGTGCAGCGGGGAGAGGCGATCTTCATCGGGACGCAGGGCTTTCATATGCGTGTACAGCCCCTCGCCTGCGCTAAAGTCGTGTTGTCCTAACGTTTGACGCTTCCACTTCGCCAGTGAATGAACCACTTCGAATTGAGCGTCTGGCAATGCTTTAACCTTCACCTGCACCGCTTTTTCACAGCCCGACAAGTTATCCTGCGTACCATCTCCAACGCGGCTGAGGATCGGAGCCTGAACTTCGATCAGACCTAAACGCTCTTCCAGCTGGCGAGAAAAATGAGATTTTACGAAGCTAATTTGACGTTGTTTGGCAATGTAAGCGGTTTTCATTATGTGTACTCCTGTGTCCTGTTGCCTATGATTAAGCAACAGAATGGAGGTAATATTCAATAATCAACAAACAAAAAGCCGACTTCGATTTTGATTCGTTAAAATTAACGACTAAAATAGAGGGAATCATTAATCTACATAAGAAAAACCTATGGAAAATTATCAGATCGACAATCTGGACCGCGGCATTCTTGATGCCCTGATGGAAAATGCCCGTACAGCCTACGCAGAATTAGCCAAACAGTTCGGCGTCAGCCCAGGAACAATTCACGTTCGCGTAGAAAAGATGAAGCAGGCCGGGATCATTACCGGCGCGCGGATTGATGTTAGTCCCAAACAATTGGGTTACGACGTCGGCTGCTTTATCGGCATCATTCTGAAAAGTGCGAAAGACTATCCGTCAGCACTTGCAAGACTGGAAAGCCTCGATGAAGTGACCGAAGCGTATTACACCACCGGGCACTACAGCATCTTTATTAAGGTAATGTGCAAATCGATCGACGCGTTGCAGCAGGTACTTATCAACAAGATCCAAACAATTGACGAAATTCAGTCCACTGAAACCCTGATCGTCTTGCAGAACCCGATTATGCGTACCATCAAGCCGTGATCGGGTTTTTTAATCCCCTATTTTTCCACAGGTAGATCCCAGCTCGCACACAGCGTACAATACGCCCTCTTTATAAAGGTGGGCGATCATGGCAGACATCACTCTTATCAGCGGTAGTACGCTTGGCAGTGCGGAATATGTAGCAGAGCATCTGGCTGAAAAGCTGGACGACGCCGGTTTTTCCAGCGAAATACTGCATGGGCCAATGCTTGAAGAGGTTCCGACTGACGGGATCTGGCTGATTATCAGCTCCACACACGGAGCAGGAGACATTCCTGACAACCTGCAGCCTTTATATGATGCCTTACGCGAGCAGAAACCGAACCTGTCACAAGTGCACTTTGGTGCAATCGGGATCGGCAGTCGTGAATATGACACCTTTTGCGGCGCAATCGACAAGCTGGAAGCCGAATTGAAGGCCTGTGGGGCAAAACAGATCGGCGAAACGCTCAGGATCAACGTACTGGAACATGAAATTCCGGAAGATCCGGCTGAAATTTGGCTGGGATCGTGGCATCCGTTGCTCAGAGATTTGTAAAGATCGTACTTTTTTATGTGGATAACTCTGGTTAAAAGCTTGGATCAACCGGTAGTTATCCCAAGAACAACTGTTGTTCAGTTTTTGAGTTGTGTATAACCCTTCATTCTGATCCCAGCTTATACGGACCAGGATCACCGATCATTCACAGCTAATGATCCTCAGCAACCTGTTGATCTTACTTAAAGGATCGCCCTTATCCACAGAAAGGTGCGATCCTAATAAGAGATCACAATAAAACAGATCTCTAAATAAAAAGATCTTCTTTTTAATACCCAGGATCCCAGGTCTTTCTCCATCGACTAAAGTTGAGTAGAATCCACGGCCCGGGCTTCAATCCATTTTCACACCGCGTTATGCGAGGCAATCACCATGTTTTATCAGGATCCTTTTGACGTCATCATCATTGGCGGGGGTCATGCAGGCACCGAGGCCGCAATGGCCGCGGCGCGAATGGGTCAACAGACTCTGCTTTTGACACACAATATCGACACTCTGGGACAGATGAGCTGCAACCCGGCGATCGGCGGTATTGGGAAGGGACACCTGGTAAAAGAAGTGGATGCGCTTGGTGGGTTGATGGCAAAAGCGATCGACCATGCGGGTATCCAGTTTAGGATACTAAACGCCAGCAAAGGGCCTGCCGTTCGTGCTACTCGCGCTCAGGCCGATCGTGTGCTCTATCGCCAGGCGGTACGTACCGCACTGGAGAATCAACCCAACCTGATGATCTTCCAACAGGCGGTTGAAGATCTGATTGTTGAAAACGATCGTGTCGTAGGCGCGGTAACCCAAATGGGACTGAAGTTCCGTGCCAAAGCGGTCGTGTTAACCGTGGGGACTTTCCTCGACGGCAAAATTCATATTGGTCTGGACAACTACAGCGGTGGCCGCGCTGGCGATCCGCCGTCTATTCCGCTGTCACGTCGTCTGCGTGAACTGCCGCTGCGCGTCAGTCGCCTGAAAACCGGTACACCGCCGCGAATCGATGCGCGCACGATTGATTTCAGCGTGCTCGGCCAGCAAAACAGCGATAACCCGATGCCGGTCTTCTCATTCCTGGGCGATGCTTCTCAACATCCGCGCCAGATGCCGTGTTACATCACGCATACCAATGAAAAAACCCATGATGTGATCCGTAATAACCTCGATCGTAGCCCGATGTACGCAGGCGTGATCGAAGGTATCGGCCCACGCTATTGCCCGTCGATCGAAGACAAAGTGATGCGCTTTGCCGATCGTAACCAACATCAGATCTTCCTCGAACCGGAAGGACTGACGTCTAACGAAATTTACCCGAATGGCATCTCCACCAGCCTGCCGTTCGATGTGCAGATGCAAATTGTCCGTTCCATGCAGGGGATGGAAAATGCCAGAATCGTCCGTCCTGGCTACGCGATTGAGTATGATTTCTTCGATCCGCGCGACCTGAAACCTACTCTGGAAAGCAAATTCATCCAGGGTCTGTTCTTTGCTGGTCAGATCAACGGTACGACCGGTTATGAAGAAGCTGCCGCGCAAGGGATGCTGGCTGGTCTGAACGCCGCACGCTTGTCTGCTGACAAAGACGGCTGGGCGCCGCGCCGCGATCAGGCTTATCTTGGTGTGCTGGTGGACGATCTGTGTACGCTGGGCACCAAAGAACCGTACCGCATGTTCACCTCACGCGCGGAATACCGTTTGATGCTGCGCGAAGATAACGCCGACCTGCGTCTGACCGAAATTGGCCGTGAGCTGGGACTGGTGGACGATGAGCGTTGGGCTCGCTTCAACGAGAAGCTGGAGCGTATTGAACAAGAACGCCAGCGTCTCAAATCAACCTGGGTGAATCCGTTAGCGGAGTCCGCAGCAGAAGTGAATGCTCACCTGGCTACACCTCTGTCACGTGAAGCTAGCGGTGAAGATCTGCTGCGTCGCCCGGATATGACCTATGCTCAGTTGACCTCTTTATCTGCGTTTGCACCTGCGCTTGATGATGCTCAGGCCGCAGAACAGGTTGAAATTCAGGTGAAATACGAAGGATATATCGCCCGTCAGCAGGAAGAGATCGAGAGACAACAGCGTAATGAGAACACCCTGTTGCCTGCAACGCTGGATTATCGTCAGGTCTCCGGCTTGTCGAATGAGGTCATTGCCAAACTGAACGATCACAAACCGGTATCGATCGGTCAGGCATCGCGTATTTCCGGCGTAACACCTGCCGCCATCTCCATTCTGCTGGTATGGCTGAAAAAACAAGGTATGCTGCGTCGCAGCGCTTGATATCACTTTTTGGCGGGAGCGCTTCGTTTGCCCGCCCTACAAATTTGTCGGCCCGATAAGCGACAGCGCGTCGGGCAATAGATTATTTACAGGTAACGACCGTGCTCAACAAACTCTCTCGTCTGCTGGCTGATGCCGGTATTTCTCTTACCGATCACCAGAAAAATCAGCTGATTGCGTATGTCGATATGCTGCATAAATGGAACAAAGCGTACAACCTGACGTCGGTGCGTGATCCCAACGAAATGCTGGTGCGCCATATTTTGGACAGCATTGTCGTCGCGCCGTACCTGAAGGGCGAGCGTTTTATCGATGTCGGCACTGGTCCGGGCCTACCGGGAATCCCTCTCTCCATCGTACGTCCTGAAGCGCATTTCACACTGCTGGATAGCCTGGGAAAACGCGTTCGTTTCTTGCGCCAGGTGCAGCATGAGCTTGCGCTTACTAACATCACTCCAGTGCAAAGTCGCGTTGAAGAATTCCCTTCGGAGCCGCCGTTTGATGGGGTGATTAGCCGTGCTTTCGCGTCACTCAATGATATGGTGAGCTGGTGCCATCATTTGCCTGGTCAGGAAGGGCGTTTTTATGCGCTAAAAGGGCAGTTGCCTGAAGATGAAATTGCCTCGTTGCCTGCAGAATTCAGCGTCGAGTCGGTCGAAAAATTACGCGTTCCGCAACTGGATGGTGAACGTCATCTGGTGGTTATTAAGCCAAACAAAATTTAATTTTTATCAAAAAAAATAGAAAAAAAACGGTTCTTCGGGTGTTAAAAGTCATAAGGAATAGTGTGGTTAAATGTCGTTACATTTCACTAATGCCTTACGGTTTTGCATCATAACTATAACGTACCGTTTTTTGTTAAAAGTGAAACAAGTCAGCTGTGAAAATATCAGCCTGCTAAAAATAGAATCAAAGAATCACCGCTCGTGTTAATTTTTTATTATAAATGTCAATGGGTGGTTTTTTTGTTGTTATTCGCTATTTTTAAAACAGTAACGAATTTTAGGCTTAAATATCAAAAAGTTGAAATGGCATCATTTGCCAAGTAAATAAATAGTGCCGGGGCGAATATGCTTAATATGTGATCTGGTGCACGCTTTGCAGCCAGTGTTTACGCGGCTTTTGCAGTTTTGCATGATCGTTCACAGTTTGCATAAAAGTGATAAATGTGGCGTAGCGAAAAATATTTAAACATTTATTCACTTTTTAGCTACTTATTGTTTGAAATCGAGAAGGCGCACCGTATAATTTGACCGCTTTTTGATGCTTGACTCTAAGCCATAAAGAACGTTTTATACGACACGCGGCATACCTCGAAGGGAGCAGGAGTAAAAACGTGATGTCTATGTCGCTCTTGAGTCGAAACGTTGCTCGTAAGCTTTTGCTCACACAGTTTCTGGCGGTAATAGCAAGTGGACTGCTATTTAGCCTCAAAGACCCTTTCTGGGGCATCTCCGCATTGTGCGGTGGATTGGCAGTGTTACTGCCTAATGTGTTGTTTATGATATTTGCCTGGCGTCACCAGGCACATACACCAGCTAAAGGCCGAGTAGCCTGGACGTTCGCTTTCGGTGAAGCCTTCAAGGTATTAGCTATGCTGGTGTTGTTGGTGGTGGCGTTGGCTGTTTTGAAAGCGGTATTCATGCCGCTGATCGTTACGTGGGTTTTGGTGCTGGTGGTTCAGATACTGGCGCCGGCTGTAATTAACAACAAAGGGTAAAGGCATCATGGCTTCAGAAAATATGACGCCGCAGGATTACATAGGACACCATCTGAATAACCTTCAGTTGGACCTACGTACATTCTCGCTGGTGGATCCGCACAACCCCCCAGCCACCTTCTGGACGCTCAATATTGACTCCATTTTCTTCTCGGTGGTTCTGGGTCTGTTGTTCCTGCTTATGTTCCGTAGCGTAGCCAAAAAGGCGACCAGCGGCGTACCAGGTAAATTTCAGACTGCGATTGAGCTGGTAATCGGCTTTGTGCATGGTAGCGTGAAAGACATGTACCATGGCAAAAGCAAGCTGATTGCTCCGCTGGCCCTGACGATTTTCGTCTGGGTATTCCTGATGAACTTGATGGATTTGCTGCCTATCGACCTGCTGCCGTACATCGGTGAGCATATCTTTGGCCTACCGGCTCTGCGTGTGGTTCCGTCTGCTGACGTGAACATCACCCTGTCGATGGCGCTGGGCGTATTTATCCTCATTCTGTTCTACAGCATCAAAATGAAAGGCATCGGTGGCTTCGCGAAAGAGTTGACGCTGCAGCCGTTCAATCACTGGGCGTTCATCCCTGTCAACTTAATCCTTGAAGGGGTAAGCCTGCTGTCCAAACCAATCTCACTTGGTCTGCGACTGTTCGGTAACATGTACGCTGGTGAGCTGATTTTCATTCTGATTGCTGGTCTGTTGCCGTGGTGGTCACAGTGGATCCTGAATGTGCCGTGGGCCATTTTCCACATACTGATTATCACGCTGCAAGCCTTCATATTTATGGTTCTGACGATTGTCTATCTGTCGATGGCATCTGAAGAGCATTAATTTACCAACACTACTACGTTTTAACTGAAACAAACTGGAGACTGTCATGGAAAACCTGAATATGGATCTGCTGTACATTGCTGCCGCTGTGATGATGGGTCTGGCGGCAATCGGTGCTGCGATCGGTATCGGCATCCTCGGGGGTAAATTCCTGGAAGGCGCAGCGCGTCAACCGGATCTGATTCCTCTGCTGCGTACTCAGTTCTTTATCGTTATGGGTCTGGTGGATGCAATCCCAATGATCGCTGTAGGTCTGGGTCTGTACGTGATGTTTGCTGTCGCGTAGTAAGCGTTGCTTGAATTAAGAGCAATATCAGAACGTTAACTAGATAGAGGCATTGTGCTGTGAATCTTAACGCAACAATCCTCGGCCAGGCCATCGCGTTTGTCCTGTTCGTTCTGTTCTGCATGAAGTACGTATGGCCGCCTTTAATGGCTGCCATCGAAAAACGTCAAAAAGAAATTGCTGACGGCCTTGCTTCTGCAGAACGAGCACATAAGGATCTTGACCTTGCAAAGGCCAGCGCGACCGACCAGCTGAAAAAAGCGAAGGCGGAAGCTCAGGTAATCATCGAGCAGGCGAACAAACGCCGTGCTCAGATCCTGGACGAAGCTAAAACTGAAGCAGAGCAGGAACGTACTAAAATCGTGGCACAGGCGCAGGCGGAAATTGAAGCCGAGCGTAAACGTGCTCGCGAAGAGCTGCGTAAGCAAGTTGCTATCCTGGCTGTTGCTGGCGCCGAGAAGATCATCGAACGTTCCGTGGATGAAGCTGCTAATAGCGACATCGTGGACAAACTTGTCGCTGAACTGTAAGGAGGGAGGGGCTGATGTCTGAATTTGTTACGGTAGCTCGCCCCTACGCCAAAGCAGCTTTTGACTTTGCCGTTGAGCACCAAAGCGTTGACCGTTGGCAGGATATGCTGATGTTTGCCGCTGAGGTGACAAAAAACGAACAAATGGCAGAGCTTCTCTCTGGCGCGCTGGCGCCGGAAACGCTCGCTGAGTCGTTTATCGCCGTATGCGGTGAGCAACTGGACGAAAGCGGTCAAAACCTGATTCGGGTAATGGCTGAAAATAACCGTCTGAATGCGCTCCCGGATGTTCTTGAGCAGTTTATTCACCTGCGTGCAGCCAGTGAGGCTATCTCTGAGGTAGAAGTTACTTCTGCCAATGCACTGAGTGATGAACAGCTTAAGAAGATTAGCGCAGCGATGGAAAAACGTCTGTCACGCAAAGTTAAGCTGAATTGCAAAATCGATAAGTCTGTAATGGCAGGCGTAATCATCCGAGCGGGTGATATGGTCATTGATGGCAGCGTACGCGGCCGTCTTGAACGCCTTGCAGACGTCTTGCAGTCTTAAGGGGACTGGAGCATGCAACTGAATTCCACCGAAATCAGCGAACTGATCAAGCAGCGCATTGCTCAGTTCAATGTTGTGAGCGAAGCTCACAACGAAGGTACTATTGTTTCTGTAAGTGACGGTGTTATCCGCATTCACGGCCTGGCCGATTGTATGCAGGGTGAGATGATTTCCCTGCCGGGTAACCGTTACGCTATCGCACTGAACCTGGAGCGCGACTCCGTAGGTGCAGTTGTGATGGGTCCATACGCTGACCTCGCCGAAGGCATGAAGGTTAAGTGTACGGGTCGTATTCTGGAAGTTCCGGTTGGCCGTGGCCTGCTGGGTCGTGTGGTGAACACTCTGGGTTCCCCGATTGACGGTAAAGGTCCGGTTGATAACGATGGCTTCTCGCCAATCGAAGTTATCGCACCGGGCGTAATCGAACGTCAGTCCGTCGACCAGCCAGTACAGACCGGTTATAAATCTGTTGATGCCATGATCCCAATCGGTCGTGGCCAGCGTGAGCTGATCATCGGTGACCGTCAGACAGGTAAAACCGCGATGGCAATCGATGCCATCATCAACCAGCGTGATTCCGGCATCAAATGTGTGTACGTGGCTATCGGCCAGAAAGCGTCCACCATTTCTAACGTGGTTCGTAAACTGGAAGAACACGGCGCACTGTCCAACACCATCGTTGTTGTGGCGACCGCGTCTGAATCTGCTGCACTGCAATACCTGGCACCATATGCCGGTTGCGCAATGGGCGAATACTTCCGTGACCGCGGTGAAGATGCACTGATCGTTTACGATGACCTGTCTAAACAGGCTGTTGCTTACCGTCAGGTTTCCCTGTTGCTGCGTCGTCCACCAGGACGTGAAGCATTCCCGGGCGACGTATTTTACCTCCACTCCCGTCTGCTGGAACGCGCATCCCGCGTAAACGCGGAATACGTTGAGAAGTTCACCAATGGTGAAGTTAAAGGTAAAACCGGCTCCCTGACCGCTCTGCCGATTATCGAAACCCAGGCGGGTGACGTTTCTGCGTTCGTTCCGACCAACGTAATTTCTATTACCGATGGTCAGATCTTCCTGGAAACCAACCTGTTTAACTCCGGTATTCGTCCGGCAGTTAACCCGGGTATCTCCGTATCTCGTGTTGGTGGTGCAGCGCAGACCAAGATCATCAAGAAACTGTCCGGTGGTATTCGTACCGCGCTGGCGCAGTATCGTGAACTGGCAGCGTTTTCTCAGTTCGCTTCCGACCTGGATGAAGCTACTCGTAAGCAGCTGAGCCACGGTCAGAAAGTAACTGAATTGCTGAAGCAGAAACAGTATGCGCCAATGTCTGTTGCACAGCAGGGTGTGGTGCTGTTCGCGGCTGAACGCGGTTACCTCGAAGATGTGGAACTGGCGAAAATCGGTAGCTTCGAAGCCGCTCTGCTGGCTTACGTTGACCGTGACCACGCTCCGCTGATGCAAGAGATCAACCAGTCCGGTGGCTATAACGATGAAATCGAAGGCAAGCTGAAAGCTATCCTCGATTCCTTCAAGGCAACCCAGTCCTGGTAACGTCTGGCGGTCTGCTTTAGGGTGGACCGCAAGGCATTGAGGAGAAGCTCATGGCCGGCGCAAAAGAGATACGTAGTAAGATCGCAAGCGTCCAGAACACGCAGAAGATCACTAAAGCGATGGAGATGGTCGCCGCTTCCAAAATGCGTAAATCGCAGGATCGCATGGCGGCCAGCCGTCCTTATGCAGAGACCATGCGCAAAGTGATTGGTCACCTTGCGAATGGTAATCTGGAATATAAGCACCCTTACCTGGAAGAACGCGACGTTAAACGCGTGGGCTACCTGGTGGTGTCGACCGACCGTGGTCTGTGCGGTGGCTTGAACATTAACCTGTTCAAAAAGCTGCTGGCGGATATGAAAACATGGTCCGATAAAGGCGTTCAGTGCGATATCGCAATGATCGGCTCTAAGGGCGTGTCTTTCTTTAACTCCGTTGGCGGTAATGTGATTGCTCAGGTAACCGGTATGGGGGATAACCCTTCCCTGTCCGAACTGATCGGTCCGGTTAAAGTGATGCTGCAGGCCTACGATGAAGGTCGCCTGGACAGACTGTACGTTGTCAGCAACAAATTTATTAACACCATGTCTCAGACGCCAACCATCACCCAACTGCTGCCTCTGCCGGCATCAGATGATGATGAATTGAAGCGTAAATCCTGGGATTACCTGTATGAGCCAGACCCGAAAGCGCTGCTGGATACCCTGCTGCGTCGTTATGTCGAGTCTCAGGTTTATCAGGGCGTGGTAGAAAACCTGGCCAGCGAGCAGGCCGCACGTATGGTGGCGATGAAAGCCGCGACCGACAATGGCGGCAGCCTGATTAAAGAGCTGCAGTTGGTATACAACAAAGCTCGTCAGGCCAGCATTACTCAGGAACTCACCGAAATCGTCGGTGGTGCATCCGCGGTATAACCAGGTTAATTCGTAGAGGATTCAAGATGGCTACTGGAAAAATTGTCCAGGTAATCGGCGCCGTGGTTGACGTCGAATTCCCTCAGGATGCCGTACCGCGCGTGTACGATGCTCTTGAGGTTATGAATGGTAAAGAGAGCCTGGTGCTGGAAGTTCAGCAGCAGCTCGGCGGCGGTATCGTACGTACCATCGCAATGGGTTCTTCTGACGGTCTGCGTCGTGGTCTGGAAGTTAAAGACCTCGAGCACCCGATCGAAGTCCCGGTAGGTAAAGCAACGCTGGGTCGTATCATGAACGTTCTGGGTCACCCGATCGACATGAAAGGCGATATCGGTGAAGAAGAGCGTTGGGCTATCCACCGTGCAGCACCTTCCTACGAAGAGCTGTCAAGCTCTCAGGAACTGCTGGAAACCGGTATCAAAGTTATCGACCTGATGTGTCCGTTCGCTAAGGGCGGTAAAGTTGGTCTGTTCGGTGGTGCGGGTGTAGGTAAAACCGTAAACATGATGGAGCTGATCCGTAACATCGCGATCGAACACTCCGGTTACTCCGTGTTTGCGGGCGTAGGTGAACGTACTCGTGAGGGTAACGACTTCTACCACGAAATGACCGACTCCAACGTTCTGGACAAAGTATCCCTGGTATATGGCCAGATGAACGAGCCGCCGGGAAACCGTCTGCGTGTTGCGCTGACCGGTCTGACCATGGCTGAGAAGTTCCGTGACGAAGGTCGTGACGTTCTGCTGTTCGTTGATAACATCTATCGTTACACCCTGGCCGGTACAGAAGTATCTGCACTGCTGGGTCGTATGCCATCAGCGGTAGGCTACCAGCCGACCCTGGCGGAAGAGATGGGTGTTCTGCAGGAACGTATCACCTCCACCAAAACCGGTTCTATCACCTCCGTTCAGGCGGTATACGTACCAGCGGATGACTTGACTGACCCATCCCCAGCAACCACCTTTGCTCACTTGGATGCAACCGTGGTACTGAGCCGTCAGATCGCATCTCTGGGTATCTACCCGGCAGTTGACCCGCTGGACTCCACCAGCCGTCAGCTGGATCCGCTGGTTGTTGGTCAGGAACACTACGACACCGCGCGTGGCGTACAGTCCCTGCTGCAGCGTTATCAGGAACTGAAAGACATCATCGCCATCCTGGGTATGGATGAACTGTCTGAAGAAGATAAACTGGTGGTAGCACGCGCACGTAAGATTCAGCGCTTCCTGTCCCAGCCGTTCTTCGTTGCGGAAGTATTCACCGGTTCTCCGGGCAAATACGTTTCCCTGAAAGACACCATCCGTGGCTTTAAAGGCATCATGGAAGGCGAATACGACCACCTGCCAGAGCAGGCGTTCTACATGGTTGGTTCTATCGACGAAGCCGTGGAAAAAGCCAAAAAACTTTAACGCCTTAATCGGAGGGTGATATGGCAATGACTTACCACCTGGACGTTGTCAGCGCAGAGCAACAAATGTTCTCTGGTCTGGTCGAGAAAATCCAGGTAACGGGTAGTGAAGGTGAACTGGGTATTTTCCCGGGTCACGCACCGCTGCTCACCGCCATTAAGCCTGGTATGATCCGCATCGTTAAACAGTTCGGTCATGAAGAGTTTATCTACCTGTCCGGCGGCATTCTCGAAGTGCAGCCTGGCAGCGTGACCGTTCTGGCTGATACCGCGATTCGCGGACAGGATCTCGATGAAGCGAGAGCCCTGGAAGCGAAGCGTAAGGCTGAAGAGCACATCAAGAGCTCTCATGGTGACGTGGATTACGCTCAGGCATCTGCGGAACTGGCCAAAGCGATCGCGAAACTGCGCGTTATCGAGTTGACCAAAAAAGCGATGTAACACCGGCTTGAAAAGCATAAAGGCCAGTCTGGTTTCCAGGCTGGCTTTTTTTTGCTTTTGCTGCAAGAACATTTAAATTGAAAGCTGTTTTGTGATTTAGATCATAAAAATATTGATTGGCTAAAAAATGCGGCGTAGACTCTTTTTATGTGATGTGTGTCACATAATAAAATCAGATAAAAAGAGATGCCAACATGAAATTACTCAATAAAATCATCGCCATGTTCAGCAATATGAGCTTTTAGACTTTACCTGCCTGTCCTGTGGCGCGATGCTTGATATGGTTTATCAGTCAGCGCCACTTGTTGTTATAAATCCCCTCCCCTACTCTTCTCCCTCAACTTTTTATTTCGCGTACGCATTTTCGGTTTCTCACTGAATCACATAAATAAAATCGGGCTTTGCATGTGTAACTCTTTATTCATGCGGTGAAAAAATAGCAAAAACATTAACCTAAGGCTTTAATAAGAGCAGCCCCCAGGTTTTTGGCAGACAAAAGATACTGATTTAGACGAAAATAGTGAGTTATCAGATGGGGAATTACCCCTGTTGAACGTTTTATCTTCGGTCCATTTCACGCTGAAAAAAATGTAGTATTTTCAATGTGAAACGGTATAAATTCGTTCTCAAATTACAGTCAGGATGTGTATGTTGAATAATGCTATGAGCGTCGTGATCCTTGCCGCAGGCAAAGGCACGCGTATGTATTCCGATCTCCCTAAAGTGCTGCATACCCTCGCAGGAAAACCGATGGTTCAGCATGTCATTGATGCTGCTAATGAATTAGGTGCGACTCACGTACATCTGGTCTACGGGCACGGTGGTGATTTGCTCAAGCAGACGCTGAAAGATGGCAATCTGAACTGGGTTCTGCAGGCGGAACAGTTGGGTACCGGCCATGCAATGCAGCAGGCGGCGCCATTCTTTGGTGATGATGAAGACATTTTAATGCTCTATGGCGATGTGCCGCTGATCTCTACCGATACCTTACGTCGCCTGCGTGAAGCCAAACCGCAGGGCGGGATTGGCTTGCTAACGGTAAAACTTGATGACCCAACCGGTTATGGCCGAATTACCCGCGATAACGGCAATGTCACGGGTATCGTTGAGCATAAAGATGCCACCGACGAGCAGCGTCAAATCCAGGAAATAAACACTGGTATCCTGATTGCCAACGGTGCTGACATGAAGCGTTGGCTGTCTAAACTGACCAACAACAACGTGCAGGGTGAATACTACATCACCGATATCATCGCGATGGCGTATCAGGAAGGACGTGAAATTGCTGCAGTACATCCGGCACGCATTAGCGAAACTGAAGGGGTGAATAACCGTCTTCAGCTATCCCGTCTGGAACGTGTTTATCAGTCCGAGCAGGCAGAAAAACTGCTGCTGGCAGGCGTGATGCTGCGCGATCCGGCACGTTTTGATCTTCGCGGTACGCTTATTCATGGGCGCGATGTTGAAATTGATACTAACGTTATCATTGAAGGTAACGTAACCGTTGGGGATCGCGTCAAGATTGGCGCCGGCTGCATCATCAAAAACAGCGTGATTGGTGAGGGTTGCGAGCTTAGTCCATATAGTGTGGTGGAAGATGCGCATCTGGAAGCCGCTTGCACCATTGGTCCATTCGCACGTCTGCGCCCGGGTGCTGAGCTGCAGGAAGGCGCGCACGTGGGTAACTTTGTCGAAATGAAAAAAGCGCGTCTGGGTAAAGGCTCCAAAGCCGGTCATTTGACCTACCTGGGTGATGCGGAAATTGGCGATAACGTGAACATCGGCGCGGGTACGATTACCTGCAATTACGATGGCGCCAATAAGTTTAAAACCATTATTGGTGATGATGTGTTTGTGGGTTCTGATACTCAGCTGGTGGCGCCTGTCACCGTGGGTAACGGTGCGACCATCGCCGCTGGAACCACCGTAACGCGTAATGTCGCCGATAACGAACTGGTATTAAGCCGTGTACCTCAGGTCCATAAACAGGGCTGGCAGCGTCCGGTGAAGAAGAAGTAAGTGATTTTTTCCGGATGGCGGCCTACGTGCGGTGACGTTCTGTAGGCCTGATAAGCGTAAGCGCCATCAGGCAGACAAGAGATGAGGGGATAACATAATCCTCCCCTCAACAAGCAGTACCATAAAAATAACCCCACTCTCTACAAGGCTCGGGGCGCCCGGAAAGGGCAAATACAGGTCAGCGACAACGACAGGCATAATGCCTAAATTCGGAATCAAAAAATATGTGTGGAATTGTTGGCGCTATCGCGCAGCGTGATGTAGCTGAAATCCTTCTCGAAGGTTTACGTCGTCTGGAATATCGTGGTTATGACTCTGCTGGTCTGGCCGTCGTCGATGCTGAAGGTAACATGACCCGTCTGCGTCGTCTGGGTAAAGTGCAGATGCTGACTGCTGCTGCGGAAGAACATCCGTTGCATGGTGGTACAGGTATCGCTCATACCCGTTGGGCGACACACGGTGAACCTTCAGAAGCGAACGCGCATCCTCATGTTTCTGAACACATTGTTGTGGTGCATAACGGCATCATTGAAAACCATGAACCACTGCGTGAGCTGTTGAAAACGCGTGGCTATACCTTTGTTTCTGAAACCGACACCGAAGTGATTGCTCACCTGGTGCACTGGGAACTGGAACAGGGTGGTACGCTGCGTGAAGCCGTGCTGCGTACTATTCCCCAACTACGTGGTGCCTACGGCACGGTGATCATGGATACCCGTAATCCGGAAACCCTGCTGGCGGCCCGTTCTGGTAGCCCGCTGGTGATTGGTCTGGGTATGGGCGAAAACTTCATCGCTTCCGATCAGCTGGCGCTGCTGCCGGTAACCCGTCGCTTCATCTTCCTGGAAGAGGGTGACATCGCGGAAGTGACTCGTCGTTCTGTCTCTATTTTCGACAAGTCTGGCGCAGAAGTGAAACGTCAGGATATCGAATCGAATCTGCAGTATGACGCGGGCGAAAAAGGTATTTATCGCCACTACATGCAGAAAGAGATCTACGAACAGCCGAACGCGATTAAAAATACGCTGACCGGGCGCATTAGCCACGGTGAAGTGGATTTAAGCGAGCTGGGGTCGCGTGCCAACGAGTTGCTGTCTCAGGTTGAGCATATCCAGATTATCGCCTGCGGTACGTCTTACAACTCCGGTATGGTGTCCCGCTACTGGTTTGAATCGCTGGCGGGTATTCCTTGTGATGTCGAAATCGCTTCCGAATTCCGCTATCGCAAATCCGCCGTGCGCCGTAACAGCCTGATGATTACCCTTTCTCAGTCTGGTGAAACGGCGGATACCCTGGCGGGCCTGCGCTTATCTAAAGAGTTGGGCTATCTGGGATCGCTGGCTATCTGTAACGTACCAGGATCTTCTCTGGTGCGCGAATCCGACCTGGCGATGATGACCAATGCCGGTACCGAAATCGGTGTGGCCTCCACGAAGGCATTTACCACTCAGCTGACCGTTCTGCTGATGCTGGTGGCGAAACTGTCCCGTCTGAAAGGCCTTGATGCGTCTATTGAGCAGGAGATCGTTCACGGTCTGCAGGCGCTGCCGAGTCGTATTGAGCAGATGTTGTCTCAGGACAAACGCATTGCCGCTCTGGCAGAAGGTTTCTCTGACAAACATCATGCGCTGTTCCTTGGCCGTGGCGATCAGTATCCAATTGCGCTGGAAGGCGCGCTGAAGCTGAAAGAGATCTCGTATATTCACGCTGAAGCTTATGCCGCAGGTGAACTGAAACACGGTCCGCTGGCGCTGATTGATGCCGATATGCCGGTTATCGTGGTTGCGCCGAACAACGAATTGTTGGAAAAACTGAAATCCAACATTGAAGAAGTTCGCGCCCGTGGCGGTCAGCTGTACGTCTTTGCTGACCAGGATGCTGGCTTTACCAGCAGCGAAAACATGCACATCATCGAGATGCCGCATGTGGAAGAGGTGATTGCACCGATCTTCTACACCGTTCCGCTGCAGCTGCTGGCGTATCATGTGGCACTGATTAAAGGCACCGACGTCGATCAGCCGCGTAACCTGGCGAAGTCAGTTACCGTAGAGTAATCCGTGCTTAACTGAACTGGAAATGCCCTGCTACAAGCGGGGCATTTTTTTAAACTTGTTCTGTTTTTAATCAATTATCCCGCCTGTTTTATGTGACAAACCGTCATCTTCAACTACTGTTTTCAGTGTCATAAAAAGAAAATTCTAACGAAATATTATTGTTATGATTGTGACTAACTTTTTGTTTTAAATGTATTTTTAGATAAAAAATTTCCCGTATTTTTCGTTGTCATAAAACTGTCATATTTCGTACATTTAACTGTCACCTGTTTGTCCTATTTTGCTCACAGTAGCAACTCAAACAACGATTTACGAAAACCGTGCAGGAGACATTATGAAAGTTATGCGTACCACTGTCGCAACTGTTGTCGCCGCGACCTTATCCATGAGCGCGTTCTCTGCGTTTGCAGCAGCGAGCCTGACAGGTGCAGGTGCAACCTTCCCTGCGCCAGTGTATGCCAAATGGGCAGATACCTATCAGAAAGAGACCGGTAGCAAAGTAAACTACCAGGGTATCGGCTCCTCCGGTGGTGTAAAACAAATTACGGCCAATACCGTTGATTTCGGCGCTTCTGATGCACCGCTGTCTGACGAAAAACTGGCGCAAGAAGGTCTGTTCCAGTTCCCGACCGTGATCGGTGGCGTAGTGCTGGCTGTGAATATCCCGGGCCTGAAATCCGGCGAGCTGGTGCTGGACGGTAAAACGCTGGGTGACATCTACCTCGGTAAAATTAAAAAGTGGGATGATGAAGCCATCACCAAACTGAACCCGGGTCTGAAGCTGCCTTCACAGAATATCGCCGTTGTGCGTCGCGCTGACGGTTCCGGTACTTCCTTCGTTTTCACCAGCTACCTGGCAAAAGTAAACGAAGAGTGGAAATCTAAAATTGGCTCCGGCTCTACTGTGAACTGGCCGACCGGTCTGGGCGGTAAAGGTAACGACGGTATCGCTGCGTTCGTACAGCGTCTGCCGGGTTCTATCGGTTACGTTGAGTACGCTTACGCTAAGCAGAACAACCTGGCGTACACCAAGCTGGTCTCTGCTGATGGCAAACCGGTAAGCCCGACAGAAGAGAGCTTTGCTAACGCCGCAAAAGGCGCTGACTGGAGCAAAACCTTCGCTCAGGATCTGACTAACCAGAAAGGTGACGACGCGTGGCCAATCACCTCCACCACCTTCATCCTGGTCCATAAAGAGTCGAAGAAACCAGAGCAGAGCGCAGAAGTGCTGAAGTTCTTCGACTGGGCGTACAAAAATGGCGGCAAACAGGCTAACGACCTGGATTACGCCAGCCTGCCAGACAGCGTGGTTGAGCAGGTTCGTGCTGCATGGAAGACCAACGTGAAAGACAGCAGCGGTAAAGCGCTGTACTAATAGAATATCTTTAACGAGTTGGCGGATGGCGCTACGCTTATCCGCCCTACGGTTTCGACTGTAGGCCCGCTTTGTAGGCCGGATAAGCGTAGCGCCATCCGGCATGGGCAACTTCGTAAACGCGTTTAACTTAAAGAGTGATTTATGGCTGCAACCAAGCCTGCTTTTAACCCACCGGGTAAAAAGGGTGACATGATCTTCAGCGCGCTGGTAAGACTGGCTGCGCTGATTGTGCTATTGATGTTGGGTGGCATTATTGTCTCTCTGGTTATCTCCTCCTGGCCAAGCATTCAGAAATTTGGTTTCTCCTTTCTGTGGACCAAAGACTGGGATGCGCCGAACGATATCTACGGTGCTTTAGTACCGATTTACGGTACGCTGGTTACCTCACTTATTGCACTGCTGATTGCCGTTCCGGTGAGTTTCGGCATTGCGCTGTTCCTGACTGAACTTGCACCTGGCTGGCTGCGTCGCCCGCTGGGTATCGCTATTGAACTGCTGGCGGCAATTCCGAGTATCGTATACGGCATGTGGGGGCTGTTTATCTTTGCCCCGCTGTTTGCGACTTATTTCCAGGAGCCGGTCGGAAACATCCTTTCCAACATTCCGTTTGTTGGCGCACTGTTCTCCGGCCCAGCTTTTGGTATCGGTATTCTGGCGGCTGGCGTGATCCTCGCCATCATGATCATCCCGTACATTGCGGCGGTTATGCGTGATGTGTTCGAACAAACGCCGGTACTGATGAAAGAGTCGGCCTACGGCATCGGCTGTACCACCTGGGAAGTTATCTGGCGTATCGTCCTGCCGTTCACCAAAAATGGCGTGATCGGCGGCGTGATGCTGGGTCTGGGGCGTGCGCTGGGTGAAACCATGGCGGTGACCTTTATCATCGGTAACACCTACCAGCTCGACAGTGCCTCGCTGTACATGCCGGGCAACAGTATTACCTCTGCGCTGGCGAATGAATTTGCCGAAGCGGAATCTGGGCTGCACGTTGCAGCGTTGATGGAGCTGGGTCTGATTCTGTTTGTGATCACCTTCATCGTGCTGGCTGCGTCTAAGTTCATGATCATGCGCCTTGCGAAGAACGAGGGGGCACGCTAATGGCTACGCTTGAAATGCAAAACACCGCTCAGCTTGCGGAATCCCGCCGTAAAATGCAGGCGCGTCGTCGTCTGAAAAACCGCATCGCGCTGACGCTCTCTATGGCGACCATGGCGTTCGGTCTGTTCTGGCTCATTTGGATCCTGATGTCCACGATCACCCGCGGTATTGACGGTATGTCGCTGGCGCTGTTCACCGAAATGACGCCGCCGCCGAATACGGCGGGCGGTGGTCTGGCGAACGCCCTTGCCGGTAGCGGTCTGTTGATTCTGTGGGCGACCGTGTTTGGTACCCCGCTCGGTATTATGGCGGGTATCTACCTGGCGGAGTATGGGCGTAAGTCCTGGCTGGCTGAGGTCATCCGATTTATCAATGACATCCTGCTTTCTGCGCCATCTATCGTGGTCGGTCTGTTCGTTTACACCATCGTGGTAGCAAAAATGGAGCATTTCTCCGGCTGGGCGGGCGTGATCGCGCTGGCGCTGCTGCAGGTGCCTATTGTTATTCGTACCACAGAGAACATGCTCAAGCTGGTGCCAGATAGTCTGCGTGAAGCCGCCTATGCACTGGGTACGCCGAAATGGAAGATGATTTCTGCGATCACCCTGAAGGCATCTGTCTCGGGGATCATTACAGGTGTTCTGTTAGCAATTGCTCGTATCGCAGGTGAAACGGCTCCGCTGCTGTTTACGTCGCTCTCCAACCAGTTCTGGAGCACCGACATGATGCAGCCTATCGCCAACCTGCCGGTCACTATCTTTAAGTTTGCGATGAGCCCGTTTGCTGAGTGGCAGCAACTGGCCTGGGCCGGGGTACTGATTATTACCCTGTGCGTACTGCTGCTGAACATTCTGGCGCGCGTCATTTTCGCGAAGAAGAAACACGGTTAATTTTTACGGCGTGGCTGATGCGGCGCCGGATGAGGAAAAGATTGAAATGAGTATGGTTGATACTGCCCCAGGTAAAATTCAGGTTCGTGATTTGAACTTCTATTATGGCAAATTCCATGCCCTGAAGAACATCAACCTGGATATCGCGAAAAACCAGGTAACGGCGTTTATCGGGCCTTCTGGCTGTGGTAAATCGACGCTGCTGCGTACGTTCAACAAAATGTTTGAACTGTACCCGGAGCAGCGTGCGGAAGGTGAAATTCTGCTGGATGGCGACAATATTCTCACCAATACCCAGGATATCGCTCTGCTGCGTGCCAAAGTGGGCATGGTATTCCAGAAGCCCACGCCGTTCCCGATGTCCATCTACGACAACATCGCTTTTGGCGTACGTCTGTTTGAGAAACTCTCGCGTGCGGATATGGACGAACGCGTGCAGTGGGCATTGACCAAGGCCGCATTGTGGAATGAAACCAAAGATAAATTACACCAGAGCGGGTACTCTCTCTCGGGTGGTCAGCAGCAGCGACTGTGTATTGCGCGTGGCATCGCCATTCGCCCGGAAGTGCTTCTGCTTGATGAGCCATGTTCAGCGCTCGACCCTATTTCTACCGGGCGTATCGAAGAGCTGATCACTGAGCTGAAAGAGGATTACACCGTCGTTATCGTTACCCACAACATGCAGCAGGCTGCGCGTTGTTCCGATCACACGGCATTTATGTACCTGGGCGAGTTGATTGAGTTCAGTAACACGGACGATCTGTTCACCAAGCCCGCGAAGAAACAAACTGAAGATTACATCACCGGTCGTTACGGCTGATTCAGGAGCTTGTTGTGGATAACCTTAACCTTAATAAACATATTTCCGGCCAGTTCAATGCAGAGCTGGAAAGCATCCGTACCCAGGTGATGACCATGGGCGGCATGGTCGAGCAGCAGCTTTCTGATGCAATCACGGCGATGCACAACCAGGACAGCGAGCTGGCGAAGCGCGTCATTGAAGGCGATAAGAACGTCAACATGATGGAGGTGGCGATCGACGAAGCCTGCGTGCGTATCATCGCCAAGCGTCAACCGACAGCGAGCGACCTGCGTCTGGTGATGGCGATTATCAAAACTATCGCTGAGCTGGAACGTATTGGCGACGTGGCAGATAAAATTTGCCGCACCGCGCTGGAGAAGTTCTCGCAACAGCACCAGCCGCTGCTGGTAAGTCTGGAGTCGCTGGGTCGTCACACCGTGCAGATGCTGCACGACGTGTTGGATGCGTTTGCGCGTATGGATCTCGACGAAGCGGTACGTATTTATCGCGAAGATAAGAAAGTCGACCAGGAGTATGAAGGCATCGTGCGTCAGCTGATGACTTATATGATGGAAGACCCACGTACCATTCCAAGCGTGCTGACCGCGCTGTTCTGCGCACGTTCCATCGAACGTATCGGTGACCGCTGCCAGAATATCTGCGAATACATCTTCTATTTCGTGAAGGGACAAGACTTCCGTCACGTGGGCGGCGATGAGCTGGATAAGCTGCTGGCGGGCAAAGATCCTAAAGAGTGATAAAAACGTAGAAAGTAGGCCGGATAAGCGTTAGCGCCATCCGGCAATTGCCCGGTGGCGCAAGCTTACCGGGCCTACAAAAAATTACCGGGTAATATCCCAACCCCGCGCCTTCCACAATTCCGGCAACTGTGCCAGATCGGTAAAAGTCGTGACTTTGGGATGATCGATCGGTTTGTTATGCGGATCTGCGCAGAAGTAGAACACTTCCATCCCCGCCGCAATCCCCGCCTGCGCGCCTGCGCTGGAATCATCAACCAGAATGCAGTTCTCAACATTAACGTCCATTGCTTTTGCCGCATGGAACATTAGGGCCGGATCGGGCTTCCAGCGTTGGATATCGTAGCCGCTGAACAGTAAATCAGGAAAATGGTGCAACATGCCCAGCTTACCCAGCGAATGCTGCATTTTGCTGACCGGACCGTTAGACACCACGCACATTGGCACAGCCATGCTGTCCAGCAGCGTGTTCGCACCAGCAATGACTTCCAGCTCGGTATCGAACAGACGTGCGACCTCAGCGCGGTAAACCGGTTCTAAATCGGCCTTTGCCAGTTCGACACCGTGCTCTTCGTTGATAATGTCGATGATCTCGTACAGCTTTACCCCCTTGAAGCGTTTGAAAATTTCTTCAAGATCGAGCGTAATGCCAAACGCCTGGAACATGCTGACATACGCGCGAGAACAAATCACTTCACTGTCGACAAGGGTACCGTCACAGTCAAAAAATACGGCTTCTATCTGGGACATGTCATTTCCGTTTTAACAAGTTTAACGTTTTCGTAATGCATTATTGGGCGACGCAATCGTTGCCGTATAAGCAAAATCAATGAAAAAAGTTGCTCATAACCCAACCCTATTGTCGCATTTTGGTATAGGATAGCGACGAATTTTCCCTCCTTGTTCGGAAATTGATAATGAGTCAACAACACACAACCCAGGCTTCTGGCCAGGGGATGCTGGAACGCGTGTTCAAACTGCGCGAACATGGCACGACGGCACGGACCGAAGTGATCGCCGGTTTAACCACCTTCCTGACGATGGTGTATATCGTTTTTGTTAACCCGCAAATTCTTGGCGTGGCTGGCATGGATACCAGCGCCGTCTTTGTTACCACCTGCCTTATTGCTGCCTTTGGTAGCATCCTGATGGGGCTATTTGCTAACCTGCCGGTCGCACTTGCGCCTGCTATGGGCCTGAACGCATTTTTCGCTTTCGTGGTCGTCGGCGCGATGGGCCTGTCATGGCAGATCGGTATGGGGGCTATCTTCTGGGGCGCGGTAGGTCTGCTGCTGCTGACCATTTTCCGCGTACGTTACTGGATGATTGCTAATATCCCAGTTAGTCTGCGAGTGGGGATCACCAGCGGTATCGGTCTGTTCATCGGCATGATGGGGCTGAAAAACGCAGGTGTTATCGTCGCCAACAAAGACACGCTGGTGTCTATCGGTAACCTGACGTCCCACAGCGTACTGCTCGGTATTCTGGGCTTCTTTATCATCGCGATTCTGGCGTCACGTAACATTCATGCGGCGGTGCTGATTTCCATCATTGTAACTACGCTGCTGGGCTGGATGCTGGGCGATGTCCATTACAACGGTATCGTTTCTGCGCCGCCGAGCGTGATGTCCGTTATCGGACATGTCGATCTGGCTGGTTCGTTTAACATTGGCCTGGCGGGTGTGATTTTCTCGTTCATGCTGGTCAACCTGTTTGACTCCTCCGGTACGCTGATTGGCGTGACGGATAAAGCCGGTCTGGCGGACGCGAAGGGCAAGTTCCCACGCATGAAGCAGGCGCTGTATGTGGATAGCGTGTCGTCGGTTACCGGGGCGTTTATCGGGACCTCTTCCGTTACCGCCTATATTGAATCCTCTTCCGGGGTGTCGGTTGGTGGCCGTACCGGCCTGACGGCAGTCGTCGTTGGCCTGCTGTTCCTGCTGGTTATCTTCCTGTCGCCGCTGGCGGGTATGGTACCGGGCTATGCAGCAGCAGGTGCGCTGATTTATGTTGGCGTGCTGATGACATCAAGCCTGTCACGCGTGAAGTGGGATGATCTGACTGAAGCGGTTCCGGCGTTTATTACCGCTGTGATGATGCCGTTTAGCTTCTCAATTACCGAAGGTATTGCGCTGGGCTTTATCTCTTACTGCGTGATGAAAATCGGTACTGGACGTTTCCGCGATCTCAGCCCGTGCGTCATCGTTGTCGCGCTGCTGTTTGTACTGAAGATTGTGTTTATCGACGCGCACTAAAATATCGGTCTGGACAACTGCCCGCCAGGCATCGTTGCTGGCGGGCGTTTTCTTTTAGGCTTTCACGCGTTGGATGTAGTCGCCAAATGCGGTCAACTGGCCGGTCAGATGGTCCAGCGTGCTTTGGTCAATCACTTCACCCGTCTGCGGATCCACCTTGTTTTGAATGACCCCGCCCATAAATTCCGGCTTGTTCATTACCATGGCGTCGAGGAACACCAGGATTTGACGCAGATGGTACTGGCAGCGCGCGCCGCCAATGGCACCCATGGAGCTGGTCTGGATCAGCACCGGTTTGCCGGATAATGGCTGATCGGGCAGGCGAGACAGCCAGTCGATGGCGTTCTTCAGTCCGCCCGGAACAGAATAGTTATATTCAGGTGTGACGATGACGACACCGTCAGCCTTTCTGATTTGCTCAGCCAGTGCTTCTACGCTGGCCGGAAAACCTTCTTCCTGCTGGAGATCGGCATCGTACAGTGGGATATCACCAATCGACGGTAACGCGCTCACTTCCATTCCTGCGGGAGCAATCTTGGGCAGTGTACGGGCAACCATTCCATTAAACGAACCTTTGCGCAGACTTCCCAGTAACGTAACAACATTCAATGTTTCAGACATGGTGACTCCTGTTTCATCATAAAGGTTAAATCAAAGCGTATGGCTTTTCGCTGCGCATAATTGAGAGAACCGGATCAGACGACCCGTTGGCTCATTGGCGCGAGTCTGGATATCAGGCAAACTTTTCCAGTCCTGCTGACCATCAAACTCCCAAACCTTGAGTTTTTCAATGGCTGGCGAAACCGCAACCGACCACACCAGCACATCTTCCGCGTCGCAAATGGCTTCAATCTGCGCAACATGGGCACATTTCAGGCGTCCTGCGCCGGGTAAAAGCTGGAGTTCGCGCGGATCGTCATTGCATACATCGCCGGTGAGTTTGAGTACGCTCTGGCGCAATGTAATGAGCTGCGCGCGCGCTTCATTGGGGTCGTTTTGATTATTGATCCACAGGTTTTCGTTACTGGAGAAGCGCCACGTTTCCGCTGAATTTGGATTGTTAAACCCGCGGGTTGCCCGCTGAAGTTCCATATCCAGGCCGCACGTTCCTTCAGTCGTTAGCACAACGCCGACGATATTCCCGGCATAAGAGATCGAAAATCCCGGTAGATTCTTATCGCGAAAAACGGGCTTACCTTTCGCCTCAGTAACAATCTCAGGCAACGTGCTGGTGCCGTAAAGCATGAACATCAGTTCGGCGAGAAGACTTCGGGAGGCCAGGAAGCGTGTTCGGCGATGAGCGGGCAGATCTCTTGCTTCGATATGGCATGGAGAAGGGAGGCGAGCTGATACCAGGTGTCCCTCCGTAAGAATCCCTCTGGCAAAATGTGTCGCCATTTTTCGCTCCGTGATTAATGGTCCGTGATTATCACCAGAGTAACATTTACACGGCTTCCGGGCAGGCTTTGCTGCCCAAAAAGTAAGCGGAAATGGGATACATTACGCGATATTTACATTTCTGTTGCCAGAATGGTCGATTTTGAAACACCAAAATGACGGATCGTCAGGATATATCGCGATAAAGCGCCTTGATCGTGTCTTTTAGCCAGACGATCTTAGGATTGTGGCTGTTGCGTTTATGCCAAAGAAGAGTAAACGGTACGCGCATTTTTTCCAGTTGCGCCGTATCAAATGGCATCGGCCGCGCAACGAGTGGAAGCTGGTGGAGTTGGTTATAACGCTGGCAATAAACCGGTGCGGTGGCAATCAGCGCGTGATCCGGCTGCGCTGCCATAAACAGCGATTGCTCAAAACCAGGCAGACATAACGCGATATTGCGTGCGCGCCCCATTTCTTGCAGGACTTCATCCAGCGCCCAGGTATCGCTTTGCTCCCAGCTAATGCTGATGTGCGGATAGCGCAGAAAGGTGTCCAGATTCCACTCTTCCTGCAGTGCGGGATGATCTTCACGTAGCCAGACGCAGGGCAGATCGGAAAACAGCACTTCATGGTCGATCGACAATGGCAACAAACTCAGCAGTTCTCGCGAACGCGGATGACTTTCGCGCCCGGTGAAGCCAATATCCACTTCACCGCGAATAATGGCATCCAGCGAATCATAGTCCCAGTTGCGTATTTTGATCGTCGCCTGAGGATAGCGCTGGTAAATCTGCCGGGAGAGCGCGTTGAACATGATCATCACCAGTGGCGTTTCGGCCACCAGATCAAACTTCAGCCCGCGCGGCGATTCATGGTGCGGCTTATCGAGCAGCTGATTGCCCATCTGCATCCATTCAGCCAGGCTCTGCTCCATGCTGACCATCAGCGGCGTCGGCGATAGCCCCAGCGGGGTGTTCACAAACAAGGGATCGTCAAACCAGGCCCGCAGCTTCGACAGCGACTTACTGACCGCCGACGGTGTGACGTTCATCCGTTTAGCGGTTTTAGTGACGCTGCGTTCCTGCATCAACAGCTGCAGGCAGAGCAATAAATTAAGATCGAGACTGCTGAGGGATTTCTTCATGAGTTGGCGCGGACCGGTTAGGTGCAACAGTGATAATCAGCATGATACTCACTATGCTACAGCCAATCAGAATCCCGATCAGCATATTCAGCGCATCAAGGCCAAGAACAGCCGCCAGCCAAATCCACAGCGAGGAACCGCAAACCTGTGCAATACCTAATGCCGAGCTGGCGACGCCCGCGCGCAGCGAGAACGGTCCCAGCGCCTGGCTCATCGCAACACCGAAACCGACCGAGAATCCGGCGCAGATTAAGGTTAACCCGAACAACGTTACCGCGTGTGAAGTAGCAAGGGTTAACACCACGCCTGCACACAGAAACAGCACCTGCGAGGTCAGCATCATAACGCGAGGTTTAAACACGCTCAGAGCAAATGGCGTAGAGAAAGAGACCGCCATACTGATGCCAGCGGTCATGGCCATGGTAGTGGCGTACTCGCCGCGGTCGAAGCCCATCACTTCCATCAGCAGCACCGGAGACGTATTCACAAAGGTCAGGATCACCGACACGCTGAGGGTGGTAATGGCCAGACGGCTTAAGAAAAAGCGGTTTACCAGTGATTCGGTTGTGTGGTTCTTTTCCATCGTCGCCATAAGCGTTGCTGGGCGCGATTCTCGCAGGACAAACACCGACAGCAGGCAAACAGCCACACCCATTCCCATCATCGTGTAGAACAGGCTCTGCCACGGGTATTTGAGCATGATCAGATGCCCCATCACCGGAGCCAGCACCGGCACGATACAGGTAATACCGTTCAACAACGACAGTACCTTCGCCCGGCGACGATCGTCGAGCGTATCGCGCAGAATAGCGAAAGCCACCACATAACAGCAGCCAGCGCCCACACCCTGAATAAAGCGGCCTACCAGGAACGGCGTACCGCTCTCAGCAAATGAACACAGCGCAGAGGCGAAAATAAAGATGAGTGCACCGACAATGGCGACTGGTTTACGTCCTGACTGGTCGGCAACTTTTCCGGCGAAAAGCATCGCCGTCGCCATTCCTGCCAGATAAACCGAAAACGCGATATGCAGTTGCGCCTCGCTGGCCTGTAAATCGGCCGCAATACGGGGCAGCCCCACCAGATACATATCAATACCGGCAGGATAAAGAAGAACCAGGGCGAAACTGCAGATTAGAAAGCGTGTCATAGCGACCTCATGAGAAATGTGGCGCTAAGCATACGGTCAGAGAGTCAACTGCACGAGTTGCCATTTGGACAACAGTGATTTCCGCATGGGAAATTGTTGTTGCCGGATGGCGGTGTAAACGCCTTATCCGGCCTACAGGGCCTGTAGGCCCGGCAAGCATCGCGCCACCGGGCAACACAACGTTACTTACCAATACAGAAACTGGAGAAAATTCGTCCCAGCAGATCGTCGGAGGTAAATTCCCCGGTGATCTCACTGAGGTTCTGCTGCGCCAGACGTAGCTCCTCTGCCAGCAATTCTCCGGCCCATGCGCCGAGCAGTTGGGCTTTACCCTGCTCGAGATGCTCTGCAGCTTCTGTCAGCGCCTGCAGGTGACGACGACGCGCCAGGAAGCCGCCTTCCATATTGGTTTCAAAGCCCATACTCTGTTTGAGATGGTTACGCAGTACGTCAACGCCTTCACCGGTACGTGCGGAGAGACGAACCAGTGAGTGGCTATTTACTTCGCTAAGGCCCAGCGTCTCACCGGTAATATCCGCTTTGTTACGTACCACGGTAATTGGCAGTTTGGCTGGCAGACGGGCAATAAAGTCTGGCCAGATGTCAGCCGGGTCCACGGCATCGGTGGTGGTGCCATCCACCATAAACAGCACACGGTCGGCTTGTTCGATTTCCTGCCAGGCACGTTCGATACCAATGCGTTCAACTTCATCGCTGGCATCGCGCAAACCGGCAGTATCGATGATGTGCAGCGGCATACCGTCGATATGAATATGCTCACGCAGTACGTCGCGAGTCGTCCCCGCAATGTCGGTCACAATAGCCGCCTCACGGCCTGCCAGCGCGTTCAGCAGGCTCGATTTCCCGGCGTTAGGGCGACCGGCAATGACTACCTTCATCCCTTCGCGCAGCAGGCTACCCTGACGCGCTTCGGCACGAACAGCATCGAGATCGCTGATAACGTTGTTGAGTTGCGCTTCAATCTTGCCGTCAGACAGGAAGTCGATTTCTTCATCCGGGAAGTCGATCGCTGCTTCCACATAGATGCGCAGGTGAGTGAGCGCTTCCACAAGATGATTTACCCGTGCGGAAAATGCACCCTGCAACGAGTTCAGCGCCGAGCGAGCGGCTTGCTCCGAGCTGGCATCGATCAGGTCGGCAATCGCCTCGGCCTGGGCTAAATCGAGCTTATCATTGAGAAACGCGCGCTCGGAGAATTCACCGGGTCTGGCAATACGCAGCCCGGGAATGGTCAGAATACGTTTGAGCAGCAGGTCAAGAATCACCGGACCTCCGTGGCCCTGAAGCTCTAAAACGTCTTCGCCGGTAAAGGAGTTCGGGCCGGGGAACCACAGGGCAATCCCCTGATCCAGCGTGCTGCCATCCGCGTCTTTAAACGGCAGATAATCGGCGTAACGCGGTTTGGGTAGTTTCCCCAGTACGGTTTCGGCGACCTCACGCGCCTTCAGGCCGGAGATACGCAGGATACCCACGCCACCACGTCCCGGTGGGGTGGCCTGAGCGACGATGGTGTCGTTATGGCTCATGGTTTGTCTCTTCTTAATGCAATAAAAAAGGCGGTCTAATGACCGCCCTTTACTTTATGTTCCGTTTGCCGGATGGCGGCTTCGCCTAATCCGGCCTACACCGAATCAGGAGTTTTTCTTCTCGCGGCTATGCAGGCCACGCTTCTCCAGACCACGGTAAATCAGCTGCTGCTGAATAATGGTTACCAGGTTGCTGACGATATAGTACAGCACTAGACCTGACGGGAACCACAGGAAGAACACGGTGAAGATGACCGGCATAAAGGTCATGATCTTCTGCTGCATCGGGTCGGTTACGGTGGTCGGAGACATCTTCTGAATGAAGAACATCGTCACGCCCATCAGAATCGGCAGAATGTAGTACGGGTCCTGTGCAGACAGGTCATGGATCCACAGAGCGAACGGCGCATGACGCAGTTCAATGGAGCCCATCAGCATGTAGTACAACGCCAGGAAGATTGGCATCTGGATGATCAGCGGGAAGCAGCCGCCCAGCGGGTTAACCTTCTCAGCTTTGTACAGGGCCATCATTTCCTGACTCTGACGCTGTTTGTCATCGCCCAGACGCTCACGCATTGCCTGAATCTTCGGCTGCAGCATACGCATCTTCGCCATGGAGGTGTACTGCGCTTTGGTCAGCGGGTACATGATGCCACGAACGATAAAGGTGATAACGATGATGGAGAAGCCCCAGTTACCCAGGAAGCTATGGATCCACTTCAGCAGTTTAAACAGCGGCTGAGAAATGAACCACAACCAGCCGTAATCCACGGTCAGATCCAGGTGCGGTGCAACGGCCGCCATTTTATCCTGAATTTCCGGGCCGACCCACAGGGTACTGGTCATCGCGCCAGTCTGGCCAGGCTGTACCAGTACCGGCTGTGACTTATAGCCGATAGCGGCAATGCCGTTACCCAGGTTAGCGGTATAGAAGTTGTTGGTGCCGTCGTTACGCGGAACCCATGCCGTTGCGAAATACTGTTGCAGCATTGCGACCCAGCCGTCTTTAGCATTGACGTTCAGGTTTTCGTTTTCAGCAATGGTGTCGAATTTGTATTTCTCATACTTCTCATCCGGCGTGGAGTACGCCGCGCCGCGGAAGGTGTGCAGCGCAAAGTTGCTGCTACCTGTGTCGCGATGAGATGGCAGATTGATGGATTGCTTCAGCTGACCAAAGGTGGAGACTTCCAGCGGTTTTTCGCCGGCGTTCTGCACGCTGTAGTTAACGTTGACAGCATATTCACCACGCTTGAGTACAAACGTTTTAGTGAATGTGTTACCCGCTGCGTCAGTATAGGTCATCGGGATCTGCAGTTCGTTCTGACCGTCAGCCAGTACAAACGCGTCTTTCTCGACGTTGTACAGCGGACGCGGGCCGTTAGCCGGGTTATCCGGGCCGTCACGACCTGTCAGGCCACTCTGTGCCTGATAGATGAACTGTGGCGTGGTTTCCAGTAACTGGAACGGTTCGGTAGAACCGAGTTCTTTCGGGTAAGCTGGCAGTGAAGCCTGTTCCACATCACCACCACGGGTGTTGATGGTCAGATCAAGCACGTCAGTTTTAACCGTAATCAGTTTCCCCTGGCCACTGGCCGGTACGCCCTGGTCTGCGGCGCTACCCGCTGCGGTGGTCGTTGTCTGCGTGGTCTGTTGGGCCTGAGGTTGCGGGTTTTTATCCTGCTCCCAGGCTTGCCAGATCATGAAAGACACGAACAGCAAAGCGATGACTAAAAGATTGCGTTGCGAATCCATCGTTAGTGTTCTCTGGTATCAAATGGTCCGGGCGGGACGGGATCGTCACCACCAGGGTGTAAAGGGTGGCATTTTAATACGCGTTTCACCGTCAACCAACTGCCTTTTATCACTCCAAACCTGCGCAATGCCTCAATTCCGTAGCTCGAACAGGTTGGAGTGAAACGGCAATGCGGCCCAAGCAGCGGACTGATCAGGCGTTGATAGACCCGAATGAGGGCTATCAGGACCCGCGAGCCAGGCGACAATGGCGACGCCATAATTTTTCCAACGCTTCCGAGAGAGCACGGTTATCGAGGTCAGCAACCCCTTTTTTCGCCACCACCACGAAATCCATTGCTGGAAGGTCGTGCTGACGTAAACGGAAGCTTTCACGCGTCAGACGTTTAATCCGATTGCGTTCATGCGCACGTTTAACATTTTTCTTGGCGACTGTAAGACCGATACGGGGATGCCCCAGCGAATTCAGGCGGCCGAGGATGGTGATTTGCGGCGTGCCAGCCCGTTGTGGCTGCTGGAAGACGAATGTGAAATGAGTGGGAGTTAACAAACGTAACTCCCTGGGAAATGCGAGCTTAACCACTCAGGGGCTAGCTTTTATTACTTAGAAACGGTCAGACGAGAACGGCCTTTAGCACGACGACGTGCCAGAACCTGACGACCATTTTTATTAGCCATACGAGCACGGAAGCCGTGAGAACGGTTGCGCTTCAGTACAGACGGTTGAAAAGTGCGTTTCATGGCGATTTCTACCTAAACTTGAATAAATTCACTGACTTTTGCGTATACCCGAACGAATTTCGAACGACTTACGCCACAGTGTGGGTGATTAAAGAGGCCGGATTGTAATAATTGTACACTCCGGAGTCAATTCTCTTTCCTTATTTCCCGCTTTTTTCCGCATGGTTTCGCGTAAAAAACAGGCAGCGTTGACGCCGTAAGGCGACCGTTACTCGCTGGGGGTAAGAATTATACGGGCTGGTGGATAAAGCGCAAGGATCGCTCGGGATCTTTATTAGATCGTTTAAGCAGTAAAGCATCTTTACTCATTAATTTTTTCAATATGCGCGCTAAAACCTGCAGCACTTCTCCAGGATCGTTTACACTTAGCCGATTCTGGATCATCCTGTGGATAAATCGGGAAGAATCTGTGAGAAACAGAAGATCTCTTTCTCAGTTTACGCTATGATCCGCGGTCCTGATCGTTTCAATGGATCCTGATCGGGTAAAAATTGCAGATAGCAATTCGCACGTCACCCTTTGCATAGGGTCTTGTCGGTGTGCGTCAACAATCATGAATGTTTCAGCCTTTGTCATTTATCGACTTTTGTTCGAGTGGAGTCCGCCGTGTCACTTTCGCTTTGGCAGCAGTGTCTTGCCCGATTGCAGGATGAGTTACCAGCCACAGAGTTCAGTATGTGGATACGCCCGTTGCAGGCGGAACTGAGCGATAACACGCTGGCTTTGTACGCGCCAAACCGTTTCGTGCTCGATTGGGTAAGGGATAAATACCTTAATAATATTAATGGATTACTCAATAATTTCTGTGGAGCGGATGCCCCACAGCTGCGCTTTGAAGTCGGTACTAAACCCGTCACGCAAACGCTGAAAACGCCGGTCAACAACGTTGTTGCGCCCGCCCACGTGACTCAGCAAGTGCAACCACAACGTGCTGCTCCGGCGGCGCGTCCAGGCTGGGATAACGTCCCGGCTCCGGCAGAACCTACCTATCGTTCTAACGTCAACGTCAAACACACGTTTGATAACTTCGTTGAAGGTAAATCTAACCAACTGGCGCGCGCGGCGGCACGTCAGGTGGCGGACAATCCTGGCGGCGCCTACAATCCGTTATTCCTTTATGGCGGTACGGGCCTGGGTAAAACTCACCTGCTGCACGCTGTCGGTAACGGCATTATGGCGCGTAAGCCAAACGCCAAAGTGGTGTATATGCACTCCGAGCGTTTTGTGCAGGACATGGTCAAAGCCCTGCAAAACAATGCGATCGAAGAGTTTAAACGCTACTACCGTTCCGTTGACGCGCTGCTGATTGACGATATCCAATTCTTCGCGAATAAAGAGCGATCGCAGGAAGAGTTTTTCCACACCTTTAACGCCCTGCTGGAAGGCAATCAGCAGATCATCCTGACCTCGGATCGCTATCCGAAGGAGATCAACGGCGTTGAAGATCGTCTGAAATCCCGTTTTGGCTGGGGACTGACTGTCGCGATCGAACCGCCTGAACTGGAAACGCGTGTTGCGATCCTGATGAAAAAAGCCGACGAAAACGACATTCGTCTGCCGGGTGAAGTAGCGTTCTTTATTGCCAAGCGTCTACGCTCTAACGTACGTGAGCTGGAAGGCGCACTGAACCGCGTGATCGCCAACGCCAATTTTACCGGCCGGGCGATTACTATCGATTTCGTGCGTGAAGCGCTGCGCGATCTGCTGGCTTTGCAGGAAAAGCTGGTCACCATCGACAATATCCAGAAGACGGTGGCGGAGTATTACAAAATCAAAATTGCGGATCTGCTTTCTAAGCGTCGATCTCGCTCGGTAGCTCGTCCGCGCCAGATGGCGATGGCGCTGGCAAAAGAGCTCACTAACCACAGTCTGCCGGAAATTGGCGACGCGTTTGGTGGGCGTGACCATACTACCGTGCTTCATGCCTGCCGCAAGATTGAGCAGTTGCGTGAAGAAAGCCATGATATTAAAGAAGATTTCTCCAATTTAATCAGAACATTATCTTCGTGACGCTATGAAATTTACCGTTGAACGTGAACATTTATTAAAACCGCTTCAGCAGGTCAGCGGCCCGCTGGGTGGACGTCCTACACTGCCGATCCTCGGAAACCTGCTGCTGCAGGTTGCTGACGGCACCCTTTCGCTTACCGGTACCGATCTCGAAATGGAGATGGTGGCGCGCGTGGCGCTGATCCAGCCTCATGAACCTGGTGCGACCACCGTTCCGGCGCGTAAATTCTTCGATATTTGCCGTGGATTACCAGAAGGGGCGGAAATTGCCGTTCAACTGGAAGGCGACCGTATGCTGGTGCGTTCTGGCCGCAGCCGTTTCTCGCTGTCTACGCTGCCTGCCGCCGACTTCCCGAATCTGGACGACTGGCAGAGCGAAGTCGAATTCACCCTGCCACAGGCGACAATGAAGCGCCTGATTGAAGCCACGCAGTTTTCGATGGCGCATCAGGACGTGCGTTACTACTTAAACGGCATGCTGTTTGAAACCGAAGGGGAAGAGTTGCGTACCGTGGCGACCGACGGTCACCGCCTGGCGGTCTGTTCAATGCCTGTCGGTCAGCCGTTGCCTAGCCATTCGGTGATCGTACCGCGTAAAGGTGTGATTGAACTGATGCGTATGCTCGACGGCGGCGATAACCCGCTGCGCGTGCAGATTGGCAGCAACAATATTCGTGCGCACGTTGGTGACTTCATCTTTACTTCCAAGCTGGTTGACGGTCGTTTCCCGGATTATCGCCGCGTATTGCCGAAGAATCCGGACAAACATCTGGAAGCCGGTTGCGATATCCTCAAACAGGCGTTTGCGCGTGCGGCGATTCTCTCCAACGAGAAATTCCGTGGCGTGCGTCTGTATGTCAGCGAAAACCAGCTCAAAATCACTGCCAACAACCCGGAGCAGGAAGAAGCAGAAGAAATTCTGGATGTTTCCTATCCTGGTACTGAACTGGAAATCGGCTTTAACGTTAGCTACGTGCTTGACGTTCTGAACGCGCTGAAGTGCGAGAACGTACGTATTCTGCTGACCGATTCCGTATCGAGCGTACAGATTGAAGATGCAGCGTCACAATCTGCAGCCTATGTCGTCATGCCTATGCGCTTGTAAAGAATATCGGGCTATCTTACTTGTTATTCTGGCTCCGGGCAGTGCTCGCAATCCTCACGTACTTCAGTACGCTCCGGTTGCTGTGCGCTGGCCGTAACCAGACTAACTGCGACGATAACGCCCTGGTTATGAGTTGATATGTCGCTATCCCGACTCCTGATTAAAGATTTCCGCAATATTGAAAATGCGGATCTCGCTTTATCTCCCGGCTTTAACTTTCTGGTAGGCGCTAACGGCAGCGGCAAAACCAGCGTGCTGGAAGCTATCTATACGCTCGGCCATGGTCGGGCGTTTCGCAGTTTGCAGATTGGCCGCGTGATTCGCCACGAGCAGGAGTCGTTTGTTTTACACGGGCGTTTGCAGGGTGAAGAACGTGAGACGTCGATTGGCCTGACGAAAGACAAACTGGGTGACAGCAAAGTGCGCATTGACGGCACTGACGGGCACAAGGTCGCGGAACTGGCGCACCTGATGCCGATGCAGTTGATCACGCCTGAGGGGTTTACTTTACTCAATGGCGGCCCCAAATACAGAAGAGCATTCCTTGACTGGGGATGCTTTCACAATGAAGCCGGATTTTTCACCGCCTGGAGTAACCTGAAGCGACTGCTCAAGCAGCGCAATGCAGCGCTGCGCCAGGTGAGTCGTTATGAGCAACTGCGCCCGTGGGATAAAGAACTGATCCCACTGGCGGAACAAATCAGCACCTGGCGCGCGGAGTACAGCGCCGGTATCGCGCAGGATATGGCGGATACCTGCCAGCAGTTTCTTCCCGAGTTTTCTCTCTCCTTCTCTTTCCAGCGCGGCTGGGAGAAAGAGACAGATTACGCCGAAGTGCTGGAACGTAGTTTTGAACGCGATCGCATGTTGACCTACACCGCGCACGGTCCGCATAAGGCGGATTTCCGCATTCGCGCCGACGGTGCGCCGGTGGAAGATACGTTGTCGCGTGGGCAGCTCAAGCTGCTGATGTGCGCCTTACGTCTGGCGCAAGGGGAGTTCCTGACCCGCGAAAGCGGACGGCGCTGCCTGTACCTGATAGATGATTTTGCCTCTGAACTGGATGATGCGCGTCGCGGGCTGCTGGCCAGCCGCTTAAAAGCCACGCAATCTCAGGTCTTTGTCAGCGCAATTAGCGCTGAACACGTTATAGACATGTCCGATGAAAATTCGAAGATGTTTACCGTGGAAAAGGGTAAAATAACGGATTAACCCAAGATAAAATGAGCGAGAAACGTTGATGTCGAATTCTTATGACTCCTCCAGTATCAAAGTCCTGAAAGGACTGGATGCGGTGCGTAAGCGCCCGGGTATGTATATCGGCGACACGGATGACGGCACCGGTCTGCACCACATGGTATTCGAGGTGGTAGATAACGCTATCGACGAAGCGCTCGCGGGTCACTGTAAAGATATCGTGGTAACGATTCACGCTGACAACTCCGTGTCCGTTACCGATGATGGCCGTGGTATCCCAACCGGTATTCACCCGGAAGAGGGCGTTTCGGCAGCGGAAGTTATCATGACCGTTTTGCACGCAGGCGGTAAATTCGATGATAACTCCTATAAAGTTTCCGGCGGTCTGCACGGTGTGGGTGTTTCCGTCGTTAACGCCCTGTCACAGAAGCTGGAACTGGTGATTCGTCGTGAAGGCAAAGTGCATCAGCAAACTTACGTGCACGGTGTGCCGCAGGCGCCGCTGGCAGTAACTGGCGAAACAGAAATGACGGGGACTCAGGTCCGTTTCTGGCCAAGCCACGAAACCTTTACCAACGTCGTTGAGTTCGAATACGACATTCTGGCGAAGCGTCTGCGTGAGCTGTCATTCCTGAACTCCGGCGTCTCTATTCGTCTGCGCGATAAGCGCGACGGCAAAGAAGACCATTTCCACTACGAAGGTGGCATCAAGGCGTTTGTTGAATACCTCAACAAAAACAAAACGCCGATCCACCCGAATATCTTCTACTTCTCCACCGAAAAAGACGGTATCGGCGTTGAAGTTGCGCTGCAGTGGAACGATGGTTTCCAGGAAAACATCTACTGCTTCACCAACAACATTCCGCAGCGTGACGGCGGTACTCACCTTGCAGGTTTCCGTGCGGCGATGACCCGTACCCTGAACGCCTACATGGACAAAGAAGGCTACAGCAAAAAAGCCAAAGTCAGTGCCACCGGTGACGATGCCCGTGAAGGCCTGATTGCCGTTGTTTCCGTGAAGGTACCGGATCCGAAGTTCTCCTCACAGACCAAAGACAAGCTGGTCTCCTCTGAGGTGAAATCGGCGGTAGAACAGCAGATGAACGAACTGCTGAGCGAATACCTGCTGGAAAACCCGTCTGACGCGAAAATCGTTGTCGGCAAAATTATTGATGCTGCGCGTGCCCGTGAAGCTGCACGTCGCGCGCGTGAAATGACCCGTCGTAAAGGCGCGCTGGACTTAGCGGGTCTGCCGGGCAAACTGGCGGACTGTCAGGAACGCGACCCGGCTCACTCTGAACTGTACCTGGTGGAAGGGGACTCAGCGGGCGGCTCTGCGAAGCAGGGTCGTAACCGTAAGAACCAGGCGATTCTGCCGCTCAAGGGTAAAATTCTTAACGTTGAGAAGGCGCGTTTCGACAAGATGCTCTCTTCTCAGGAAGTGGCGACGCTGATCACCGCGCTGGGCTGCGGCATCGGTCGCGACGAGTACAACCCGGACAAACTGCGTTATCACAGCATCATCATCATGACCGATGCGGACGTCGACGGCTCGCACATCCGTACGCTGCTGTTGACCTTCTTCTATCGTCAGATGCCGGAAATCGTTGAGCGCGGCCACGTTTACATTGCACAGCCGCCGCTGTACAAAGTGAAGAAAGGCAAGCAGGAACAGTACATCAAAGACGATGAAGCGATGGATCAGTACCAGATCTCTATCGCCCTTGATGGCGCCACGCTGCACACCAACGCCAGCGCACCAGCCCTGGCGGGTGAAGCGTTAGAAAAACTGGTTTCTGAATACAACGCGACGCAGAAAATGATTGGCCGTATGGAACGTCGTTTCCCGAAAGCGCTGCTGAAAGAACTGGTTTATCAGCCGACGCTGGCTGAAGCCGATCTGGCTGATGAAGCGAAAGTCACTGCCTGGGTGTCCCAGCTGGTTAACGTACTGAATGAAAACGAAGTTCACGGCAGCACCTGGAACAGCTTTGTGCGTAAAGACGCTGAACTGAACCTGTTCGAGCCGGTGATCCGCGTGCGTACCCACGGCGTTGATACCGATTATCCGCTGGAGCATGAATTTGTGACCGGTGGCGAATATCGTCGTATTTGTACGCTCGGCGAGAAGCTGCGTGGACTGATCGAGGACGATGCGTTTATCGAACGTGGCGAACGTCGCCAGCCGGTTGCCAGCTTCGAGCAGGCGCTGGAATGGCTGCAGAAAGAGTCACGTCGCGGCCTCGCTATCCAGCGTTATAAAGGTCTGGGCGAGATGAACCCGGAACAGCTGTGGGAAACCACCATGGATCCGGAAAGCCGTCGTATGCTGCGCGTTACCGTGAAGGATGCGATTGCTGCCGACCAGCTGTTCACCACGCTGATGGGTGATGCCGTTGAACCGCGTCGCGCGTTTATCGAAGAGAACGCCCTGAAAGCGGCGAACATCGATATCTAACATGTATCTCAGGCCTGCTCCTGTAGGCCTGATAAGCGAAGCGTCATCAGGCAGTTCGTTTACGTTTGCCGGCTCAGGCCTTATCCGGCCTACCATCGATTGTCAAAAGGGGAATCTCGATTCCCCTTTCTATCCCCCTTTTCGTAGCTGTTTTTTGAGCGGAATCGCGTTAGCATGAGGACGGACTCATTTAATCCGGGGAACTCATGGCTATCAAACTTATTGCTATCGACATGGATGGCACACTTCTGCTGCCCGATCACACCATTTCACCTGCGGTCAAAACGGCGATTGCCGCAGCGCGCGCGCGTGGCGTGAATGTGGTGCTGACCACGGGACGCCCGTATGCCGGCGTTCACAGCTATCTGAAAGAACTACATATGGAACAGCCCGGTGACTACTGCATTACCTACAACGGTGCGCTGGTGCAGAAAGCTGGAGATGGCAGTACCGTAGCGCAAACTGCGTTAAGCTATGATGATTATCGCTATCTGGAGCAGCTTTCCCGGGAAGTTGGCTCACATTTCCACGCCCTCGATCGCAACACGTTGTATACCGCGAACCGTGATATCAGCTACTACACGGTGCACGAATCGTTTGTCGCGACCATCCCGCTGGTGTTCTGTGAAGCCGAGAAAATGGATCCAGAAACCCAGTTCCTGAAAGTGATGATGATTGATGAACCGGAGATCCTCGATAAAGCCATCTCGCGCATCCCAGCAGAAGTAAAAGAGAAGTACACCGTATTGAAAAGTGCGCCGTATTTCCTCGAAATCCTCGATAAACGCGTCAATAAAGGCACTGGCGTAAAATCGCTGGCCGATGCGTTAGGTATTAAAGCCGAAGAGGTGATGGCGATAGGCGATCAGGAAAACGACATCGCGATGATTGAATACGCAGGCGTGGGTGTTGCCATGGACAACGCTATTCCATCAGTCAAAGAAATAGCCAACTTCGTGACCAAATCCAACCTCGAAGATGGCGTCGCGTATGCCATTGAGAAATTTGCGCTGAATTAAGAAATTATGGGCAAGTGCCTTGTTTCATTTGCCCTGTTTCAGCCATGATTTGTGGTGCTGAATGGTCTCCCTGGGGAATATGCGCCACGCCGCTGCGCATAATCCATTTACGGGAAAATGCCGACGTCAGGGCTCGGCTTTTCAGGATTTTGCCATACAGTTTGAGACGTAACCTGTGGGTGGCTTTACGGTAAGCGTGATTCATATCTGGCGTATCCCGCAGCAGTACTGATTTGAGGATCTCCGCGCTGTCCAGCGCATAGCTAATCCCTTCCAGCGAGCTGGCGCTGATAAAACCGGCCGCTTCGCCAATCAAAAACGCATTGTCTTCACCGCAGACGAAATCCTTCCAGCGTGAGGGGAACAGCACCGTACATTTTTCACTTTTCACCGGTTTGCCGAACTGGAAATGGAACGCTTTCAGCTTCTCCTTCAGCGCGTCAAAGCGTGCCTGTCCGTCCTTCATGGGGTAGGCGCCACCAAAGATAAAATAGCCATCTTTGCTGATACTCCATGAATAACAGTCAGTTGCATCGTTATCAAAAATACAGGAATAGAACGGCACAGGATGTTTCTCCGCAAACCATTGTTGAATAGCGACATATTTACGGATTTGGTGCTGGGGATAGAGATGACGGCGCACCAGTGAATTCGCACCGTCTGCCCCCACCAGATAACGCGCGGTGATCTGCTGCTCCCAACCGTCGGCGCGGAAGATAACATGCCATTTATCGCCCTCGCGCCAGATTTTCCGACACAGGCTGTCGTGGTACACCTGCACATCATCAGGGATGAGAGATTTAAGCCATAAATCAAAAGCATGGCGGTTGATATTAATGTAGCTGCGCTGGTAGTTACGCGTCAAAGAAGCGGCAACATCAATAGTTTTAACGCTAAAAATCTGCGGGTTGGCGATGACATCAACGGGTAAGGTTATACCATCGCGGATAAACGAACGCTGGGCGTCCGGGGCCAGCAGACCGCCGCAGGGTTTAGTGAAACCTTCGTTGCCGCACTGGCGTTTTTTATCCAACGCAATCACGCGCATTTTTCCGCTCAACTGCCGCGCCAGCGCTGCGCCTGCCGGACCTAATCCGATAATCGCCACGTCAAAATGTTCCATCTTTCTGTCCGCAAAAATGAAGATGGCGATACGCTAAAGCCTGAAAGTGAAGTGCTTGTGAAGTATGATTGCTTTAATCGTCTTGTATCAGGGCATCCCATGAAGCAAATCACCTTTACGCCGCGTAATCATCAGCTTACCAATATTAACACCTGGACACCGGACAGCCAGTGGCTGGTCTTTGATGTGCGTCCTTCTGGCGCCTCCTTTACCGGTGAAACAATTGAGCGCGTCAATATCCATACTGGCGAACTGGAGGTGATTTACCGGGCTACTCAGGGAGCGCACGTTGGCGTGGTGACCGTTCATCCAAAGTCGGAAAAATATGTATTCATTCATGGGCCTGAAAATCCTGATGAAACATGGCATTACGACTTCCATCATCGTCGTGGGGTGATTGTTACGCAGGCTGGGGTGGAGAATCTGGATGCGATGGATATTACCGCGCCGTACACGCCAGGCGCGCTGCGTGGCGGGAGTCATGTGCATGTCTTTAGCCCAAACGGTGAGTTTGTCAGTTTCACCTATAACGACCATGTTTTGCATGAGCGCTCGGCGGCGCTGGATTTACGCAACGTCGGCGTGGCTGCACCGTATGGGCCGGTGAAGGTCTTCGCGCAGCATCCGCGTGAATACAGTGGCAGCCATTGGTGCGTGCTGGTGAGCCAGACGACACCAACGCCAAAACCGGGTAGCGATGAGATTAACCGTGCCTATGAAGAGGGCTGGGTAGGAGAAAACAGGCTGGCGTTTATCGGCGATACGTTGTCAGTGAATGGCGAAAAAGTACCGGAATTGTTTATTGTCGATTTGCCACTGGATGAAAACGACTGGAAACAGCCGGGGGACGCGCCTCTGGAGGGGACTGACATGACCATGCCTGCGCCGCCATCCGGTATTTGTCAACGTCGCCTGACGTTTACCCATGAGCGCGTCTTCCCGGGGCTAGTGAATCAACCTCGCCATTGGGTACGCAGTAATCCAAAGGCGTCTGAGATTGCGTTTTTAATGCGTGATGACAGCGGTATTGTGCAGTTATGGCTGATTTCCCCACAGGGGGGAGCACCGCGTCAGCTTACCCAATGCACTACGAATATTCAGTCAGCCTTAAACTGGCACCCATCGGGGAAATGGCTGGGATTTGTACTGGAGAACAGAATTGCTTGTTGTGATGTTCAAACGGGCAAGATTGATTTTTTAACGGAACGGCATGGTAACCCGCCGTCGGCCGATGCGATCGTCTTCTCCCCTGATGGTCGACAGGTTGCGTGGATGGAAGACGTCGAGGGTTTCCGCCAGCTGTGGGTGACTGAAACCGGGCGTTAACTTATGGAGCGGACATTTCTGCCGGGGGAATAACGGCGTTCGTGGCCTGGGTTCTCTCCTCGCTCTTTTCTACGCGGGATCTCACCGAGTTGTCTTTGCGAAAGAGATCCCACGGTAGCAATACCGTATCGAGCACCGCGGTGAAAGGCATATCCAGAATCGCCAGTGACTTGGTTCCCCAGTTCGTATCACTTTCGCTAATCATTGTGGCACTGGCTCGCGTGCCAGGATATGTCCCTTCTTTGCCACCGGTATGCGACATGATGCTGGAACAGCCGCTTACAAACGCCATCCCACTACACATCGTCAGTGTTACCAACATTTTTTTAATCATCATTTATTCATCTGTATTTATCGTGTTTGCATGGTGAGTTAAAGCGATCCGTTGCGAAAATAACATCACCATTTCGTCGCACTGTGGCGGCCATCGCGATTTAACGAGAACAACTGCTCCCCCCAGTGTATGCAATAGACAACAAACTGCAAAAAAAGTCAGATGAATACGCTTGAAAAGTTTGTATTAAGACCCATTTTTAGAGTGTAGACAAATGAAGGGCATGCCTGATGGGTGTCCTGGCTACCTGACCTGTCCATGATGGAAGGTCAATTATTCTCGCTGATTTCAGGAGCTATTAATTATGCGTAACTTTGATTTATCCCCGCTGTACCGTTCTGCTATTGGTTTTGACCGTCTGTTTAACCTGCTGGAAAACAATCAGGGCCAAAGCAATGGCGGCTACCCTCCGTACAACGTTGAGCTGGTAGACGAAAACCATTACCGCATTGCAATTGCCGTTGCCGGTTTTGCCGAAAGCGAACTGGAAATTACTGCCCAGGATAATCTGCTGGTGGTGAAAGGCGCCCATGCGGACGATCAAAAAGAACGTACTTACCTGTATCAGGGTATTGCCGAGCGCAACTTCGAACGTAAGTTCCAGTTAGCGGAGAACATTCATGTTCGCGGCGCAAACCTGGTAAATGGTCTGCTGTATATCGATCTTGAGCGCGTGATTCCTGAAGCGAATAAGCCGCGCCGCATCGAAATCAACTAATTCTATAGGCCGCTTCAGGCGGCCTTGCTAAGTCATCGGCTTGCCGTCAGGGAGCCGAAAGGTACCTACTCGCTTCTTAGAAGGAGATTATTATGCGTAACTACGATTTATCCCCACTGCTGCGTCAATGGATCGGTTTTGACAAACTGGCCAATGCTTTGCAAAACACCGGTGAAAGCCAGAGCTTCCCGCCTTATAACATCGAAAAGAGCGATGATAACCACTACCGCATTACCCTTGCGTTAGCCGGTTTCCGCCAGGAAGATTTGGATATTCAACTGGAAGGTACGCGCCTGACCGTGAAAGGTACGCCGCAGCAGCCGGAAAAAGAGACCAAATGGTTGCACCAGGGGCTGGTCATTCAGCCGTTCAGCCTGAGCTTTACGCTGGCTGAAAATATGGAGGTCTCCGGCGCAAGCTTCACTAACGGCTTGCTGCATATCGATTTGACCCGGAATGAACCTGAAGCCATTGCTCCACAACGTATCGCTATCAGCGAACGTCCCGCATTAAATAGTTAAATAGCTCCTTGCCTTTGCCCCGCCAGAAATGACGGGGCTTTTTTGTGCTTTACCACCCATACATTGCGACTGTACTCTGCGAGAATCCATTTACTTAATGATGTTATTCACAGGGAACAGGATAATGAGTGATATAGCATTGACGGTCAGCGTTCTGGCATTAGTGGCGGTTGTCGGATTATGGATCGGCAACGTAAAAATACGTGGTGTGGGTTTTGGCATCGGAGGTGTACTGTTCGGCGGTATTATTGTCGGGCATTTTGTCGATCAGGCAGGGATGACCCTGAGCGGCGATATGCTGCATTTTATTCAGGAATTTGGCCTGATCCTGTTCGTCTACACCATCGGTATCCAGGTCGGACCGGGCTTTTTTGCGTCATTGCGCGTTTCGGGCCTGCGGCTGAATCTGTTTGCCGTGCTGATTGTCATCATGGGTGGCCTGGTCACCGCGATTCTGCATAAGCTTTTTGCCATTCCTCTTCCCGTGGTACTGGGTATATTCTCCGGGGCGGTCACCAATACCCCAGCGTTGGGTGCCGGGCAGCAAATTCTGCGCGATCTGGGTACCCCTGGCGATGTGGTAGACCAGATGGGGATGAGCTATGCCATGGCTTATCCTTTCGGCATTTGCGGAATTTTACTCACCATGTGGCTGATGCGCCTTATTTTCCGCGTTAACGTCGATGCTGAAGCCCAGCAGCATGAATCCACGCTAACCAACGGGCACGCACTGATTCAGACGATGAACATCCGTGTGGAAAACCCAAACATCAACAATATGGCAATTCAGGATGTCCCGATTCTGAACAGCGACAAAATCATCTGCTCGCGTCTGAAACGGGACGAGACATTGATGGTGCCGTCGCCAGGGACAGTTATCCAGATGGGCGACCTGCTACACCTGGTCGGGCAGCCAGCCGATCTGCACAACGCGCAGGTGGTGATTGGTCAGGAGGTGGACACATCGTTGTCGACGCGCGGGACTGATTTACGCGTTGAGCGCGTGGTGGTGACCAACGAACAAGTGCTGGGTAAACGTATCCGCGATCTGCACTTTAAAGAACGTTACGACGTGGTGATCTCCCGCCTGAACCGTGCGGGGGTTGAACTGGTAGCCAGCAGCGACGCTAGCCTGCAATTCGGGGACATCCTCAATCTGGTTGGGCGCCCTTCGTCGATTGACGCCGTTGCTAATGTTGTCGGTAACGCGCAGCAAAAACTGCAGCAGGTGCAGATGCTGCCGGTATTTATCGGTATCGGACTGGGTGTTCTGCTGGGGTCAATCCCGCTGTTTATCCCGGGTTTCCCGGTGGCGTTGAAGCTGGGGCTGGCCGGTGGGCCGCTGATTATGGCTTTGATTCTTGGACGTATTGGCAGCATCGGTAAGCTGTACTGGTTTATGCCTCCCAGCGCTAACCTGGCGCTGCGAGAGTTGGGTATCGTACTGTTTCTCGCGGTGGTTGGTCTGAAGTCAGGCGGTGATTTTGTTCATACCCTGACGCAAGGCGATGGCTTGAGCTGGGTGGGCTACGGTATTTTCATTACCGCGATTCCGCTCATTACCGTGGGCTTGCTGGCACGGATCTTCGCCAAAATGAACTATCTGACGCTGTGCGGCATGCTGGCCGGCTCAATGACCGATCCTCCTGCGCTGGCGTTTGCTAACAACCTGCATGCCACCAGCGGGGCGGCTGCGCTCTCCTACGCCACCGTTTATCCGCTGGTCATGTTCCTGAGGATTATCACCCCGCAATTGCTGGCGGTGCTCTTCTGGGGATTAGGTTAAAACTGACTTATCCGGCCTGCATCTCCTGTAGGCCGGATAAAACGCAACTCGCCATCCGGCATTACAAACACCCTCTCTCTTTTCCATTGTCTCATCACCAGACTCGCCCTTTCGTTTGAGAATCAGGTTCATACTCCTTAACTGTTCCGGTATAACGATCAGATAACAATATTTAAGGAGCTGTCATGAAGATTTCTCGCCTTGGGGAAGCACCGGACTATCGCTTCTCGTTGGCAAATGAACGTACCTTTCTGGCGTGGATCCGCACCGCGCTCGGATTTCTGGCGGCGGGGGTTGGCCTTGATCAACTTGCCCCGGATTTTGCCACGCCGGTCATCCGTGAGGCGCTTGCCTTGTTGCTGTGTCTGTTTGCCGGCGGTCTGGCGATCTACGGCTACCTGCGCTGGCTACGTAACGAAAAGGCAATGCGACTGAAAGAGGACTTGCCCTACACCCACAGCCTGCTGATTATCAGCGTTATGCTGACTATTGTGGCAGTGATTGTCATGACGCTGGTGCTGTATGCCGGATAGCCGCAAATCGCGACGTATCGCCGACCCGGGGTTACAACCGGAGCGAACATCGCTGGCCTGGTTTCGTACCCTGCTGGGTTATGGTGCGTTAATGGCGCTGGCGCTGAAGCACAACTGGCATCAGGCGGGCTTCCTGTTTTGGGTTTCAATTGTGGTGCTGGCGATGGTGGGAATCGTACTTTGGCGCTATACCCGCAGCCGTAATCTGATGGATGTTACACATAGCGATTTTTCTGAATCTCGTGCGGTGCGTGACAAATTTATGATCTCCCTCGCGGTGTTATCCCTCGCAATACTGTTTGCTGTAACGCATGTTCGCCAACTTATCGTATTTATCGGGAATTTTGCATGACAGGATGTGAGAACATGGATGTTAGTGATGATGTTTTAAACGTGGTGATTGACCACCAGAAGTGTTTACAACCAGTTGAAGTGTACCGTGGTTTGCAACAAGGAAATGTTCGCCTGGTACAGTTTATTCCGCTGGTTAAGCACGATGGCTCAGGTCATCTGACAGACGAATCGGTTACGTCTGAGGCGTGGGGCCGATTTTTAATTACGATATTTGATATCTGGGTACGTGAAGATATTAATCAGATATCTATCCAGCTTTTCGACAAAACGCTCCGCCAGTGGTGTGGTCTGGCAGCACAGATTGAACGACAGACCATGTCATCAATAAATACGCGTTGCCAGACATGCTCATTGTTTCAATATTACCATGGTGATTGTCCTGCGTACTGCGAGGAAAATGGAAAGGGCGTGCTGTGTGCAGGATATCAGGCTTTCTTCAATCATACCGCACCGCATATGCGCGTGATGCGTGACCTGCTTAAGCAGCATCGCTCACCGATAGAGCTGATGGCGATGCTGCGTTAAGCTCAGCGGTATTTAACGTCCTTTGGCCAGATACTGCGCCATTTCAGCTTCCGGCACCATGCCGCCGCCGGTCGCCCACACCAGGTGCGTGGCGTTATTGAGCTGATCCGCGCTGAAGCCATGCATCTGCTGGTAAGCCTTGGAGGCGCAAACGTGCTGAGGGCCAGCCATGCCTGCCAGCGCCGATGGCTCAAGACGAATGCTTTCTTCCTGCGCCAGCCAGCCCAGCATATCGTACATTGTCTGATCGTCCAGGGTGTACAGACCGTCGAGCAGACGTTCCATCGCCCGGCCAACAAAGCCCGATGCGCGACCCACCGCCAATCCATCCGCCGCCGTCAGGTTATCGATGCCGATATCTTGTACGGAAATGGTATCGTGCAGCCCGGTGTAAATCCCCAGCAGCATACACGGTGAATGAGTCGGTTCAGCGAAGAAGCAGTGCACGTTATCGCCGAATGCCAGCTTCAGGCCAAATGCCACGCCGCCAGGGCCGCCACCGACACCGCACGGTAGGTAGACAAACAGAGGATGATCGGCATCCACCACGCGCCCCTGCTGCGCAAACTGCGCTTTCAGACGCTGACCAGCCACCGCATAGCCTAAGAACAGCGTGCGGGAATTTTCATCATCGATAAAGAAGCAGTTCGGATCGGACTCTGCCGCTTTGCGACCCTGTTCAACCGCCACGCCGTAATCTTCTTCGTACTCCACCACCGTTACGCCGTGGCTGCGCAGTTTGGCTTTTTTCCACGCGCGGGCATCAGCAGACATATGGACCGTAACGTTGAAGCCGATACGGGCGCTCATGATGCCAATCGACATCCCCAGGTTGCCGGTGGAGCCAACCGCGATGCTGTACTGGCTGAAGAACTGTTTGAACTCCGGCGAAAGCAGAACACGGTAATCGTCTTTGGTGGTCAGCAGACCGGCTTCCAGCGCCAGTTTTTCCGCATGGGTCAGTACTTCATAAATGCCGCCACGCGCTTTAATCGAGCCTGAAATCGGCAAATGACTGTCTTTCTTCAGCAGGACTTCGCCGTTAATGTGTTGCCCGAACTCTTTTTCCAACCGTTTTTGCATGGCAGGGATTGCGGCCAGCTCAGATTCGATAATGCCCCCGGTGGCGGCGGTTTCCGGGAAGGCCTGCGCCAGATACGGTGCGAAGCGCGTCAGACGCGTGTGGGCGTCCTCAACGTCGTGTGCTGTCAGGCCAACATACGGTAAACCTTCCGCAAGAGAGGTGGTGCCAGGGTTAAACCAGGTTGTCTCTTTCAGAGCCACCAGATCTTCCACTAAAGGATGCTGGGCGATAAGTGTTTGAATGTTTTCCATAGTCAGTCTCTTCGCGCTTAGATAATAAAGGAAAGCAGGAATGTGCAAGCCAGTGCAATAACGGACGCGATAAATGTCGCGGTCGTATAGTATTTGAACGTTTCATTCAGGGTGGCGCCGCAATACTGCTTCACCAGCCAGAACAGGGAATCGGTGACGATCGTGCAGCCAATAGCGCCGGAACCGATGGCAATGGCGATGATCTCCGGGCTTACGTTAGGGTAGAGTGGCAGCATCGGTGCCACGATTGCCGTTGCGCCCATCATCGCCACCGTGGCAGAGCCTACCGCCGCATGCAGAATCAGAGCGACCAGCCACGCCAGTAGAATCGGGTGCATATGCATGTTTGAGAGGATCAGCGCCAGAGTATCCGCCAGCCCGCTGCTCTTGAGAATAGCGTTGAATGCGCCGCCTGCGCCGATAATCAGCAAAATGTTAGCAATCGAGCCAAAACCGTTTTCGGTGTGGGTCAGCAGCGCACCCATACCGATGTGCTGACGCAGACCGAGAATGTAATAGGCTACGAAAACGGCGATAAACATCGCGGTGATCGGGTTACCAATAAACTCCAACAGCGTATACAGCGTACTGCCTTTCGCCATGTTCAGCTCAGCGACGGTTTTGACCAGCATCAGGCCAATCGGCAGCAGTACGGTAAACAGCGTCGCGCCCAGCGATGGCAGCGTGCTTTCATCACGCACTTTCAGGTCGGAAAACTCAGCCGGTACTGGTTTAAATGGCAGACGGTTACCGAGGAATTTCAGGTACAGCGGCCCACCGACAAGCGAAGCCATTAAACCCACCAGTAAGCCGTAGACAATCACGGTGCCAATGTCTGCGCCCAGCTTATTCGCCACGAACAGAGCGGCCGGATGCGGAGGTACGACGCAGTGTACCGCCATCAGCGCCGTACACAGCGGAATCGCCAGCTTCAGTAATGAGGTATTGGTTTTTTTAGCAATCGAAAAGGCCAGTGGAATCAACAGCACCACGCCGACCTCAACGAACAGCGTGATCCCGCAAATTAGCCCGACCAGCACCATAATGACGTCGGCGGAAAGCCAGCGGCAGCGCTGCAGCGTCAGACCGATGCGTTCGGCCGCGCCGGACACTTCCATCATTTTGCCCAGAATGGTCCCAAGGCCGATAACCGCCGCGAGGAAGCCCAGCGTACCACCGATGCCGCTCTCAATGGCATTGACCATATCCAGCGGCCCCATCCCCATCATCGTACCCACGAAGAAACTGGCTAACAGCAGCGCCAGAAACGGGTGGAGTTTGAACTTCACGATGGTCAAAACGATTAACACGATGCTTATCAGCAGCGTGCTCACAACCCAGATTTGAGAGTGCATAGCTCACCTTGCCCTGTGATTAATATAAGGTTATTGGACAAAAATAAGGCACCGTCTGACAAACGATATAAATCTCCTTTCACATGAGCTAGATTGCATCAAGTGAGTGATTTATGTCTAATTACGCTATGTTTATGCGATATGGTTCACCTTGATTCATCTTTATGCTGATTTTTGCAGCGAAGTTTTTTACACTCCGGCGAATGAATCAGGAGGACAGGAGGTGAGTTTGGATCCCCTACGCGAGGTCAGAAACCGGCTGCTCAATGGCTGGCAGCTGTCAAAGCTGTATACTTTTGAAGTGGCGGCCCGGCATCAGTCGTTTGCGCTGGCGGCAGATGAGCTGTCGTTAAGCCCCAGCGCCGTCAGCCATCGCATTAATCAACTGGAAGATGAACTGGGCATTCAGCTGTTTGTCCGTTCGCACCGTAAAGTGGAACTCACCCACGAGGGTAAGCGGGTATTCTGGGCGCTGAAATCGTCGCTGGATACGCTGAATCAGGAAATCCTCGATATTAAAAATCAGGAGTTGTCCGGGACGCTCACCGTTTACTCTCGACCTTCTATCGCCCAGTGCTGGCTGGTTCCGGCGCTCGGTGACTTTACCCGTCGCTACCCGTCAATTTCACTGACCATCCTGACCGGAAACGACAACGTCAATCTGCAGCGTGCCGGGGTCGATCTGGCTATCTATTTTGACGATGCGCCCTCCGCGCAGCTTACGCACCACTTCCTGATGGATGAAGAGATCCTGCCGGTATGCAGCCCGGACTACGCTCGCCGCCATGACCTTACCGGTTCGTTAGTTAATTTGCCGCACTGCACCTTGCTGCACGACAGACAGGCATGGAGTAACGACTCAGGAACCGATGAATGGCACAGCTGGGCGCAGCATTTTTCGGCGAATTTGCCGACATCATCGGGGATTGGTTTCGATCGTTCTGATTTAGCGGTAATTGCCGCCATGAACCATATCGGCGTGGCGATGGGCCGAAAGCGTCTGGTGCAAAAACGTCTCGACAGCGGAGAACTGGTCGCGCCTTTTGGCGATATGGCGCTGAAATGCCATCAGCATTACTACATCACCACGCTGCCCGGCAGGCAGTGGCCGAAAATCGAGGCGTTTATTAGCTGGCTTCAGGAACAGGTAAAATAAGCGGACCGCGAATATTTTTTACGCTTTCTCTCTACACGGAAAGTGAAAAAGCGTGCTAAATACGTGATATCACTCCTGATGATTTGCGTAAGGACGACCGTGTTAAAGCCGATTATTTCCCTTTTACTGTTGGCCAGCGCCACCGTGTGTGCCGCGCAACCTGCGCTGACGGCGGCGCAGTATGCGCAGCAGCTTGGCGTTGGGATGGACGTAGATTGGGCGCGCACCGATCGGGGTATCCGTGAATTCGATCAGCTGGTAGTGCGGGACTACAAGGCGAAAGGGTTGGCCCACGTACGCATTCGCGTAGCGGGAGAGCCTACGGAGGCGCGGCTGATTCATCTGCGCAAGCTGGTGGAAGCCTGTGAGCAGTATGGCGTGATCCCGATCATTGCCTATCAGGCAGACGAATATAAAAAAGACCCCAGCGCCGGGAACGAAAAAGAGGTGGTTAACTGGTGGGTGGCGGTGGCGCATTACTTTGGTCAACGCTCGCCGTTGCTGGGTTTTGACCTGATCTACGACCCCTCTGATAAGCTCAACCATAATCAGGCGTCGCTCAATCGCGTGTATGACAAAACCATTCGAACTATCCATGCCATCGATCCACAGCGAATGATTTTTATCGCGCCGAAACTGCATGCCGCTCCGGAAGATTTGGCCAACCTAAAGCTGCCGCCGCAAAGTCAGAATACGGTGCTGGCCCAATGGCATATTTTTCCGTGGGGACCGCTGAAAAATAACGGCAAATATCCGTGGACCTCAGGGACTGCGGCAGAAAAGGCCGCCATTCGCGCCCGTATCAATACCGCCATTCATTGGCAGCAGAAAACCGGGCATGTCAGTTGGGTAGGGGGCTGGTCGCCGGGAGAAACCGTCAAAAACGCGCCTTCTGCCTCGCAAATGGCGTTTGCCCGCTTTATGGCGTGCGAGCTGAAAAAAGCGAAAATTCCCTATGCTATCAATGCGGATACGCAGTTCTATGATGGTGAGGAGGGGGCCTGGCGTCCGGCGCTGGAGCCGTTACTGACGACGATTATCGCGCCAGAATGCGAAAAGCCCGGCGATAAGCCGGGCCATCATACGCTTAAACCGCCTGTCCCTGATGCGACACGCGTGACGCCAGCGGAAGCCAGCAAACAAAAATCAACAGCCCCATAAGGGTCATCAGCAGGCCCAGACTGGCTTGCCCGGTCTGCGGCAGCATGGCAGAGAACCACGCCAGCACGCCGGAACCAATGTTCTGTAATCCCCCAACCAGCGCGCCAGCAGTGCCTGCCAGGAACGGGAAAGGCTCCATTGCACCGCTGGTTGCCAGCGGAAACAACATTCCGGCGCCGAAGAAAAATAGTGCGGCAGGAACCAGCAGCGTCCAGACGTTCATCACGTCAAACAGCCCTGGGATCCACATCATTAAACCCGCTACCAGACAGCAGGTCACCGACTGCCACATTAGCGTCGAGAAACGTTTATTCGGGCGACCGGCGAACCATGCGCCGAAAAACGCCGCCGGGATGGGCAGGATAAACAGGATACTGACCACCATGCTGCTTAGACCGAGACGTGCGCCCAATAATACTCCGGAGCAGGCCTCAAAGACCGCAACACCCGCCAGACCACCGATCAACATCAGCACGTAACAGGTGAAAGCGCTATTACCAAACAGGGTTTTGTAGCTGGCGATCAGCTGTGGACGCGGCGCACCTGCAGGGCGCGTTTCCGGCATCCAGCGTGCCATGCTAAACGTCACGCCCGCACACAGAATCAACAGAAAAATATAGCAGGCGCGCCAGTTCCACACTGTATCCAGCACACCGCCAATCAGCGGAGCTAACAGCGGACTGACCAGAATCCCCATGTTTAACAGACTATTGGCGTGGCGCAGTTGCGTGCCTTCGTACAGATCGCGCGGTAACGTTCGCGCCATCACTCCGCCGACGCCCGTTCCCATCCCCTGGATGGCACTGGCGATAATCAGTACCGTCAGGCTATGCGTGGTAATCGCGACCAGCGTGGCCAGCATAAAAATAGACATCCCGGCGAGGATAACCGGGCGGCGGCCAACGCGGTCTGAAAGGGGACCGTAAACCAGTTGTGATAGACCATAGGTCAACAGATAGGCGGCCATTACGCTTTGCACCGCCCCTTCGCGAACGTTCAGTTCACGCGCCATATCAGCAATCGCGGGGATATAAATGGTTTGCGCCATCTGACCTACCGCCACCAGTAATACCAACATCAACAACAAATTGACGCTTCTATGCCTTTTCATTTCGCTGATTACTTTTAAAAAAGAGAAAAAAGAAGAATAAGGTGCTGCACTTTCCCGTAAATGCGCGTGGAATCTACCACAACAGAAAAAGAAGGCCAGATAGTGGGCTGGAATGTCTATGTGATGGACGGCAGGAAATGTAAACAAAAAGCGGCAACAAATGTTGCCGGATTGCATCGGGTTTACAACGCGATCATGATAAGCGTAGTAAAACTGCGCCTACGGCAATACCTGCTGCCGCGACAAGACGTATTCCGGCAACCTTCTCTTTCAGTAGCAGCCACGCGAGCAGCGCGCCAAACAGGATAGAGGTTTCACGCAGCGCCGCGACTACCGCCAACGGAGCCTGGGTCATGGCCCACAGCGCCAGGCCGTAAGAACCCATTGTGCCAATGCCACCAAGAATACCTTTCTTCCACTGCTGTACCAGATAGCGCGACGCTTCCCGGCGTCTGGCGATCATCGCCCAGCCCAGCAGGCAGGAACCGTTCAGAAAGAAGGTCCACAGCGTATAACCCAGCGCGGTTTCTGATAAACGTACGCCGGTGCCATCAACCAGCGTATAACCGGCGATAAAGCAGGCGTTAATGAGCGCCAGGATAATCCCGCGTTGCGAACCGCTGCGTCCGTTAAATGCCATCCCGAGAATAGCCAGACAGATGGTGGCAATCCCCACCCAGGCGAGTAGCGAAAGGCTATCGCCAAGAAACAGGACGCTGATAATCGCGACCAGCAGTGGCGCTGTGCCGCGCATCAGAGGATAGGTCTGGCTCATATCCGAAACCTGATAGGTTTTGGCGACCAGGACGGTATAGACCACCTGTAATGCGGTTGAGACAGCTAAAAACGGCAGGCTGGAGGCAGAGGGGTGCGGCGCAAAGGGTAAACAAATCAGCGCCATAATTGCAGCGGTTCCGCTGACGCTGATCGCCGAGTACAGCTTGTCGTTTCCCGCTTTTACGATGGCATTCCAGCTGGCATGCAGCAGTGCGGCGAACAGCAAAATGCAGAAAACAGAAAGCGTCATGGCGGAATTCTTCCCTGAGGATGTCATAAAAACGTAACATATTGACGCGATACAAGCACCAGGGAGAAGGTGAAAGGGGAGCGGAGTGTTATCCGCCCCCCTTAGGTGCGACTTGAATCTGAATTACTTAATGTATTTCAGAACGGCATCAAGGAGTTGCAGTGCTGCAACAATGAGTTTGAGGATAAGAATAGCGATATCCACGAGGCTCATACGCTCTCCTTTTGGTACAAGGAGCACGGTGCTGACGTACCTCGCCGCTGCCTGTTGCCAGCACCTTTGTTGACATAACACAGTGTGCTCACGCGGGGGTTAAGGCGCTGACGGCACCACCCGTTTCAGCCAGGACTTTGATGCGCCGGTTTACGATGCGGCCCCCGCATAACACATTGCGTACCGAGACATTATAGATAAACACTGTATAAATTAACAGTATTTTATGGACGTTACACTATTCATGTTCCATACTCAAAAACATCAAAATTCGTGCCGAAATTGCGTGTTCTTCGTAGAACGCGTATACTTTTTTCGTTGACATAACACAGTGTGTTCGGCGGCTACCAACCGCACAACGCTGAAAAAACCTCGCTCCGGCGGGGTTTTTTGTTTTTGCACGACATACAATGAAATGTGATCGTTGAAGCATTTTTGTGCAGATGAAAATTTTTCCATTGTCACGCTGAAAAACCTGTGTTTGTATAAATCCAGTTAATCAACAAACAGACAGGTCCCTAATGAACCCTTCCATGCTGACTGCGACCCTACTAAAAACTGCGCCATCTCGCGCAGCGGTCGTCGTGCGTGTGGTGGTGGTCGTCGGCAATGCGCCGTAGGGTCCGAATCAACACACGATTCCAAAACCCCGCCGGCGCAAACCGGGCGGGGTTTTTCGTTTCAGAGACCTGCCCGGAGCAAAGGCCCAGAATAAAAGGACTGGAGCATGGCAAGTTCGGGCATAACATCCAAGCGTACGCGTTTTACGGGCGCAGAATTCATCGTTCATTTCCTGGAACGTCAGGGGATCCAGGTCGTCACCGGTATTCCAGGCGGCTCGATTCTTCCCGTCTATGACGCTTTAAGCCAAAGCACACAAATCCGTCATATCCTGGCGCGCCACGAGCAGGGCGCGGGGTTTATCGCGCAGGGAATGGCGAGAACCGATGGCAAACCCGCTGTCTGTATGGCCTGTAGCGGACCGGGCGCAACCAACCTGGTAACCGCCATTGCCGATGCGCGTCTGGATTCCATCCCGCTGGTGTGTATCACCGGGCAGGTTCCGGCCTCAATGATCGGCACCGACGCTTTCCAGGAAGTCGACACCTACGGCATCTCTATCCCCATCACTAAGCATAACTATCTGGTCCGCCATATCAGTGAATTACCGCAGGTCATGAGCGATGCGTTCCGCATTGCGCAGTCCGGACGTCCAGGCCCGGTGTGGATAGACATTCCTAAGGATATTCAAACCGCCGTTTTTGAAATTGAAGAGATGCCGGAACCCGCGCAGAAAATGGCGGCACCAGCGTTCGGCCAGGACAGCATTCGCGATGCTGCAGCTATGATTAACGCCGCCAAACGCCCGGTGCTGTATCTCGGCGGCGGCGTAATTAACGCGCCGGAACGTGTTCGTGAGCTGGCCGAAAAAGCAAAACTGCCGACCACTATGACCTTGATGGCGCTCGGCATGCTGCCAAAAGCGCATCCGCTGTCGTTAGGCATGCTGGGCATGCACGGCGCGCGCAGCACCAACTTTATTCTGCAAGAAGCGGATTTACTGATTGTTCTGGGCGCACGTTTTGATGACCGGGCGATTGGTAAAACCGAACAGTTCTGCCCGAATGCCAAAATCATCCACGTGGATATTGACCGCGCGGAGCTGGGTAAAATCAAACAGCCGCACGTGGCGATCCAGGCAGATGTCGATGAGGTTCTGGCACAATTGATCCCGCAGATTGAAGCGCAGCCGCGTGAAGAGTGGCATCAACTGGTGTCTGACCTGCAGCAAGAATTTCCGTGCACGATCCCCCAGGAAAAAAATCCGCTCAGCCACTATGGATTGATCAACGCCGTGGCTGCCCGCGTAGACGACAGCGCCATTATCACTACCGACGTAGGCCAGCATCAGATGTGGGCGGCACAGGCTTACCCGCTGAACCGTCCGCGCCAGTGGCTGACCTCCGGCGGTCTGGGAACCATGGGCTTTGGCCTGCCTGCGGCGATTGGTGCGGCCCTGGCCAACCCAGACAAAAAAGTGCTGTGCTTCTCCGGCGATGGCAGCCTGATGATGAATATTCAGGAAATGGCGACCGCCAGCGAAAATCAGCTGGATATTAAAATCATTCTGATGAATAACGAAGCGTTAGGTCTTGTATATCAGCAGCAGAGTCTGTTTTATAAGCAGGGCGTTTTTGCCGCGACCTATCCGGGGATGATTAACTTTATGCAGATAGCTGCCGGGTTTGGTCTCGAAACCTGCGATCTGAATAACGAAGCGGACCCACAGGCAGCGTTGCAGGAGATTATTAATCGCCCTGGACCTGCGCTAATCCACGTGCGCATCGATGCCGAAGAAAAAGTGTACCCGATGGTGCCGCCGGGTGCGGCAAACACAGAAATGGTGGGGGAATAAGCCATGCAACAGCAGACTCATGACAACGTAATCCTGGAACTCACCGTACGCAACCATCCGGGCGTAATGACTCACGTTTGCGGCCTGTTCGCCCGTCGTGCGTTCAACGTAGAAGGCATCCTCTGTCTACCGATTCAGGACAGCGATAAGAGCCGCATCTGGCTACTGGTCAACGACGATCAACGTCTTGAGCAGATGATAAGCCAGATCGACAAGCTTGAAGATGTAGTGAAAGTGGCCCGCAATCAGTCCGATCCGTCGATGTTTAACAAAATCACCGTGTTCTTTGAGTGAGTTAGTCGCCGTCTGAATCCGGGGTGATCACTTTGACAGAGCCGTTCCGGCAGTGGGTTGCGTAATCTGCTGGTAACGGACGGTCGCTTATCAGTACGTCAAAGGTCGAGAGTGGACCAATGCTGGCGGGGGCGACCTCATCGAACAGGGCGCGGCGCGTCAGCAGAATTTTGCGTAATCCGCGTTCCATCGCTTTGCGTTTTGTGGCTAGATCGTCCGGATTGAACCAGCTAACGCCGAAATGCTCATGGACGCCGCTGGCGGAGATGAATACTTTTCGTGGGTTGAGCGCATCCAGCGGAGAGGGGGTGCTGGTATCGTAAAAGGCGTCACTTTTCGCCCGATAGGTGCCTCCGCAAAGAATCACCGTGGCGTTGGGTTTTTCATTTAGCGCCACGAATACCCGGTGCGAGTAGCAAATCCCGGTAAAGGAAATATCGTCCGGGATCATGCTGACCACCAACGGCATTTCCGCACCATTATCAAAAAAGACCAGATCATTTTCACTTACCAGTCCCGCGGCCAGAATAGCAACCGGTAAGTCGTCGCGATGATACTGTTTTTGCGCGGGGAGTGGTGCGTTAACGATGGCGGCGGGCTTGTTCACCATCACAATGTAACCACCGAGCAGCGTAAGCGGTAACGGCTCGTCATCCTGACTGAGATCCCGACGAATAGTCATCACGGAAACTTCCAGCATTCGTGCCGCCTCTTTCAGATGGATTCGGTCGGTCTTCTTCAACAATTCCATCAAACGTCGAATACGTTCTTTTTGCTTAGTTTCCATGTGCTTCTCCACGAATCATGTTCCCATGTTCCTTCAGTAACATTTTTGTGTTTCTGAGAACATGGCATTGCCGCATTACTATACGTCTGACTATTCGGAAATAAAAGCGTGTTTTTTCACGTTTTATTGATTATATCCAGTTAACTTTCAGTCAATTGTAAGCAACTTCATTATTTGTAGTGTGATGGAGTCGCAACATTTAGCGTAATAAACAAACAATAAAATGATCTTCCAATCGCGATCCTAGTCACAAATGATACGAAAGTAACATGATAATGTTATTTTAATATCATTGTGGTGTGATTGTTTCTGAGAGGTAGTAAAATGGATATCGCGGTTATTGGCTCCAACATGGTGGATCTCATCACCTACATCAACCAGATGCCCAAAGAAGGGGAAACGCTGGAAGCGCCGGCGTTCAAAATTGGTTGTGGCGGTAAAGGGGCAAATCAGGCCGTTGCAGCCGCTAAGCTCAATTCCAAAGTACTGATGCTGACAAAAGTCGGTGATGATATTTTTGCGGATAACACTATTCGCAATCTCGAATCCTGGGGGATTAATACCACCTATGTCGAAAAGGTACCCTGCACCAGCAGCGGTGTCGCACCGATCTTTGTTAATGCGAACTCTAGCAACAGTATTCTGATTATTAAAGGAGCGAACAAATTTCTCTCCCCGGAAGATATCGATCGTGCGGCGGAAGATCTGAAAAAATGTCAGCTTATTGTCCTGCAACTGGAAGTGCAGCTGGAAACTGTTTATCACGCGATTGAATTTGGCAAAAAACACGGTATTGAAGTGTTACTAAATCCCGCTCCTGCATTACGGGAATTAGATATGTCTTATGCCTGTAAATGTGATTTTTTTGTGCCGAATGAAACCGAGCTGGAAATATTAACCGGTATGCCAGTGGATACTTATGACCATATTCGCGCAGCGGCACGTTCTCTGGTTGATAAAGGTTTGAACAATATTATCGTTACCATGGGTGAGAAAGGTGCGTTGTGGATGACGCGTGACCAGGAAGTCCATGTTCCGGCGTTTAAAGTGAACGCTGTCGATACCAGTGGTGCAGGCGACGCTTTCATCGGTTGTTTTGCCCATTATTACGTTCAAAGCGGTGATGTCGAAGCCGCCATGAAAAAAGCCGTTCTCTTCGCTGCATTTAGCGTTACCGGGAAAGGCACTCAATCATCTTATCCAAGCATCGAACAATTTAATGAGTTTCTTACCTTAAACGAATAATACTCCTGCATTGTAAAAGGTAGCACTATGAACGATAAAAACATCATTCAGATGCCCGACGGCTATCTGAATAAGACGCCTCTGTTCCAGTTTATTTTGTTATCCTGTTTATTCCCATTATGGGGATGCGCAGCCGCATTAAATGATATTCTGATTACGCAATTCAAAAGCGTATTTTCACTCAGCAACTTTGCCTCGGCATTAGTGCAGAGTGCCTTTTATGGCGGATATTTTTTAATTGCGATTCCTGCATCTTTGGTGATTAAAAAGACCAGCTATAAAATTGCCATCTTAATGGGGCTGACGCTATATATTGTTGGCTGTACGCTCTTTTTCCCGGCATCGCACATGGCCACCTACACCATGTTCCTCGCGGCAATTTTTGCGATTGCGATTGGCCTGAGCTTCCTGGAAACGGCAGCTAATACCTACAGCTCCATGATCGGCCCAAAAGCGTATGCCACTTTACGCCTGAACATCAGCCAGACCTTTTACCCCATTGGCGCCGCCGCCGGTATTCTGCTGGGCAAATATCTGGTCTTCTCTGAAGGTGAGAGTCTGGAAAAACAGATGGCTGGGATGAACGCGGAACAGATCCACAACTTTAAAGTGTTGATGCTGGAAAATACCCTTGAGCCTTACAAGTACATGATTATGGTACTGGTTGTGGTGATGGTGTTGTTCCTGCTGACCCGCTTCCCGACCTGCAAAGTCGCGCAAACGGCGAGTCATAAGCGTCCGTCAGCGATGGATACGCTGCGTTATCTGGCCAGCAATGCCCGTTTCCGCCGTGGGATTGTTGCGCAGTTCCTGTATGTGGGGATGCAGGTTGCGGTGTGGTCATTCACTATCCGTCTGGCACTGGAATTGGGTGATATCAACGAGCGTGATGCCTCAACCTTCATGGTCTATAGCTTTGCCTGCTTCTTTATCGGGAAGTTTATCGCCAACATATTGATGACGCGCTTCAATCCGGAAAAAGTGCTGATCCTATACTCCATCATTGGCGCGCTGTTCCTCGTCTATGTTGCGCTGGCGCCAAGCTTCAGCGCCGTGTACGTCGCCGTGCTGGTGAGCGTCCTGTTTGGACCCTGCTGGGCGACAATCTACGCCGGTACGCTGGATACCGTGGATAACGAGCATACTGAAATGGCGGGAGCTGTCATTGTCATGGCGATTGTCGGTGCGGCGGTGGTTCCGGCAATTCAGGGCTATGTGGCTGATATGTTCCACTCGCTGCAACTTTCGTTCCTGGTTTCTATGTTGTGCTTCGTGTACGTCGGAATCTACTTCTGGCGTGAGAGCAAAGTACGCAACAATCTGGCTGAAGCGACGGTTTCCTGAGGAGAACGATCATGACAACACGTATCACGCTGTGGCGGGAACTCTTTGCAGAGCATCCGCGAATCTTACTGAAAAATAGCGATTTCACGGTTACCGCGTTTCGTTACGCCAGCGGAGTGGAAGGGCTGAAGATAGAAAACAGTCGTGGACATCTGGTTATTCTGCCCTGGATGGGGCAGATGATCTGGGATGCGCAGTTTGACGGGCATGATCTGACCATGCGCAACATGTTCAGTCAGCCAAAACCGGCTGCAGAAGTGGTCGCGACCTACGGCTGCTTTGCTTTCCACTCGGGGCTATTGGCTAATGGCTGCCCGTCGCCGGAGGATTCTCACCCGCTGCATGGTGAAATGGCCTGTGCTGCGATGGATGAGGCCTGGCTGGAGTTGGAAGGCGAGAATTTACGCGTGAGCGGATGCTACGAGTATGTGATGGGGTTCGGTCATCATTATCAGGCGTATCCTGCGGTGGTTATGCGTAAGGCGAGCGCGCTGTTTGATATTCAGATGGCGGTCACTAACCTCGCCTCAGTGGCAATGCCTTTGCAGTACATGTGCCATATGAACTATGCCTACGTCCCGGAAGCGACCTTCAGCCAGAATATCCCGGATGAAGCCATAACGCTGCGTGAATCGGTACCCGTACATGTTAAGCCTACCGAGCAGTGGCTGGCGTTTAATCAGCGGATTATTCAGGGTGAGGCTTCGCTGGCGCGCCTTAATGAACCCGATTTTTACGATCCGGAAATCGTTTTCTTTGCTGACCAACTGGAAAGATACACAGATAAGCCTGAATTTAGCATGATCGCACCTGATGGCACCACGTTCGTGACGCGTTTCTCCAGCGCGGAGCTGAATTATGTCACCCGTTGGATCCTCTATAACGGCGATCAGCAGGTGGCAGCCTTCGCCCTACCCGCGACTTGTCGACCTGAAGGCTTCCTGGCGGCGGAACGAAACGGGACGTTGATTCAGATAGAACCGAAACACACCCGCACATTTACCGTCACAACGGGCATAGCCTGATCGCTCAAGGCTTGAACAGCAAAGCACTTATCGTTAAGGTAAGCGCTTTTGCCGGATGTCGGTATTAATGCCTTATCCGGCCTACAACGGCACCTGCCCGTAGGCCTGATAAGCGCAGCGCCATCAGGCATGTCTTAGCGCCAGGATGAACCCATGATTACCGTTGCCCTTATTGACGACCACCTTATAGTCCGCTCCGGCTTTGCCCAACTGCTGGGGCTGGAACCTGATTTGCAGGTGGTGGCTGAGTTTGGCTCAGGCAGTGAGGCGCTGGCGGGATTACCGGGACGCGGCGTGCAGGTCTGTATCTGTGATATCTCGATGCCAGATATCTCCGGTCTTGAACTGTTAAGCCAGTTACCAAAAGGAATGGCGATTATCATGCTCTCCGTCCACGACAGCCCGGCGCTGGTGGAGCAGGCGCTCAACGCGGGCGCGCGTGGTTTCCTTTCTAAACGCTGTAGCCCGGATGAGCTGATCGCAGCGGTGCATACCGTTGCGACCGGCGGCTGTTACCTGACGCCGGACATCGCCGTCAAACTGGCGGCTGGTCGTCAGGATCCGCTCACCAAACGCGAACGTCAGGTAGCGGAAAAACTGGCACAAGGTATGGCGGTCAAAGAGATTGCTGCTGAACTGGGTCTGTCGCCGAAAACGGTGCACGTGCATCGCGCCAACCTGATGGAAAAGCTGGGCGTCAGTAACGACGTCGAACTGGCCCGCCGGATGTTTGACGGCTGGCAATGAACACGCTCTGTTCCCGGTTAATCACCGTTGTTGCCTGCTTCTTTATCTTCTCTGCCGCGTGGTTTTGCCTGTGGAGCATCAGCCTGCATCTGGTTGAGCGCCCGGAGCTGGCGGTACTGTTGTTTCCGTTTGGCCTGCGTCTGGGGCTGATGCTGCAATGTCCACGTGACTACTGGCCGGTGCTGTTGGGCGCGGAATGGCTGCTTCTTTTCTGGTTGGCACAGGAAGTGGTGCTGGCCCATTTGCCACTTTTGATGATCGGCAGCTTCCTCACGTTACTCCCGGTGATGCTGATATCGCGATACCGCCACCAGCGTGACTGGCGTACGCTGCTGTTGCAGGGCGCGGCGCTTACGGCGGCGGCATTGCTGCAATCGCTGCCCTGGCTTGGGCAGGGTGAAGAGGCATGGAACGCGCTGCTGCTGACGCTCACCGGCGGATTAACGCTGGCGCCGATCTGCCTGGTGTTCTGGCACTATCTGACCAGCACCACCTGGCTGCCGCTGGGCCCTGCGGTGGTGTCGCAGCCGGTGAACTGGCGCGGGCGGCATCTGGTCTGGTACCTGCTGCTGTTTAGCGTCAGCCTGTGGCTACAGCTCGGTTTACCCGCCGAGCTTTCGCGCTTCACGCCGTTTTGCCTCGCGTTGCCGATCATTGCGCTGGCCTGGCACTACGGCTGGCAGGGGGCGCTGATTGCGACGCTGATGAACGCCATCGCGCTGATTGCCAGCCAGACCTGGCACGATCATCCCGTCGACCTGTTGCTCTCGCTGCTGGTGCAAAGCCTGACCGGGCTGCTGCTCGGCGCGGGTATTCAGCGTCTGCGTGAGCTTAACCAGTCGCTGCAAAACGAATTAGCGCGCAACCATCGTCTGGCTGAACGCCTGCTGGAGACCGAAGAGAGCGTGCGCCGGGACGTGGCGCGCGAACTGCATGATGATATCGGCCAAACCATCACCGCCATTCGTACCCAGGCGGGTATTGTCCAGCGCCTGGCGCCGGAAAACGCAGGGGTGAAGCGTAGCGGGGCACACATCGAACAACTTTCTCTCGGCGTGTACGATTCGGTGCGTCGCCTGTTAGGCCGCCTGCGACCACGCCAGTTGGACGATCTCACGCTGGAGCAGGCCATCCGCTCATTGATGCGCGAAATGGAGCTGGAAAGCCGCGGCATCGTCAGCCATCTGGACTGGCGAATTGACGAATCTGCACTCAGCGAAAGCCAGCGGGTGACGTTGTTTCGCGTCTGTCAGGAAGGACTGAACAACATCGTTAAGCACGCCAACGCCAGCGCGGTGACGCTTCAGGGCTGGCAACAGGATGAACGGCTGATGCTGGTGATTGAGGACGACGGCAGCGGCCTGCCGCCAGGGTCGAATCAGCATGGATTTGGCCTCACCGGGATGCGTGAACGGATTAGCGCCCTCGGAGGATCGCTGTCGATTTCCTGTACGCACGGCACGCGGGTCAGCGTGTCACTGCCTCAACGTTATGTGTAAGGAGCGGCCATGTTTGCGTTTTTAAAAGCCCCGGCCAATGCGCCGCTCATCACTGACAAGCAGGAAGTGGATGCCCGCTATCGCTATTGGCGGCGGCATATTCTGACCACTATCTGGCTCGGCTATGCACTGTTCTATTTCACACGCAAAAGCTTCAATGCCGCCGTACCGGATATTCTCACCAGCGGTGTGCTGACTCGCAGCGATATTGGGCTATTGGCGACGCTGTTTTACATCACCTACGGCCTGTCGAAGTTTGTTTCCGGTATCGTCAGCGACCGCTCCAACGCACGCTATTTTATGGGCATCGGGCTGATCGCCACCGGCGTGGTGAACATTCTGTTTGGATTCTCTACCTCACTGTGGGCCTTTGCGGTGCTGTGGGCGCTGAACGCCTTTTTCCAGGGCTGGGGGTCGCCGGTCTGCGCGCGTTTATTGACCGCGTGGTATTCGCGTACCGAGCGCGGCGGCTGGTGGGCGCTGTGGAATACCGCGCACAACGTCGGCGGAGCGCTGATCCCTATCGTGATGGCGGCGACAGCGCTGCACTACGGTTGGCGCGCCGGGATGATGATTGCCGGGTTGCTGGCGATTGTGGTGGGGGTTTTCCTCTGCTGGCGGCTGCGCGACAGACCGCAGGCGATTGGCCTGCCGCCGATTGGCGACTGGCGGCATGATGAGCTAGAAATTGCTCAGCAGCAGGAAGGTGCAGGGCTGAGCCGCAAAGAGATCCTCACCCGCTATGTGCTGCTGAATCCTTATATCTGGCTGCTGTCACTGTGTTATGTGCTGGTATACGTGGTCCGTGCAGCGATTAATGACTGGGGCAATCTGTACATGTCTGAGACGCTCGGTGTGGATCTGGTGACTGCCAATACCGCCGTGACCATGTTCGAACTGGGTGGATTTGTCGGTGCGCTGGTGGCGGGGTGGGGCTCGGACAAGCTGTTTAACGGCAACCGCGGTCCAATGAACCTGATTTTTGCCGCCGGAATTTTGCTCTCCGTTGGTTCGCTGTGGCTGATGCCGTTCGCCAGCTACGTGATGCAGGCAGCGTGCTTTTTCACCACCGGATTCTTCGTCTTCGGCCCGCAGATGCTGATCGGCATGGCGGCAGCGGAGTGTTCGCACAAAGAGGCAGCAGGTGCAGCAACCGGTTTTGTTGGGCTGTTTGCCTATCTGGGGGCATCGCTCTCCGGCTGGCCCCTGGCGAAGGTGATGGAGGTCTGGCACTGGACCGGGTTTTTTGTGGTGATCGCCATTGCGGCGGGGATTTCCGCGCTGCTGCTGCTGCCGTTTTTAAACGCCCAGGCTCCGCGCGATCTCAACGAAGCGTGATGCACCTCACCTTTTTGCCCTGAGTGGGGCAAAACTAAGAAATTTTCCCGGTTTCACCTGGACGCTGTCTCAGGCACGTCTCCCGGCTGATTTTTACAATGCCTGCTATTCGCAGGTATAAAAATTAGCTCGGGAGTGTCAAATGCTGGCCTTTCTCAACCAGGTGCGCAAGCCGACCCTGGATCTGCCGCTCGATGTGCGGCGCAAAATGTGGTTCAAACCGTTCATGCAGTCCTATCTGGTGGTCTTTATCGGCTACCTGACCATGTACCTGATCCGCAAAAACTTCAACATCGCGCAGAACGACATGATCTCCACCTACGGGCTGAGCATGACGCAACTGGGGATGATTGGCCTGGGCTTCTCCATCACCTACGGCGTGGGAAAAACGCTGGTTTCCTACTACGCGGACGGCAAAAACACCAAGCAGTTCCTGCCGTTTATGCTGATCCTCTCTGCCATCTGTATGCTCGGCTTCAGCGCCAGCATGGGTGCGGGTTCAACCAGCCTGTTCCTGATGATTGCCTTCTATGCGCTGAGTGGTTTCTTCCAGAGTACCGGCGGCTCGTGTAGCTATTCCACCATCACCAAATGGACGCCGCGTCGCAAGCGGGGTTCTTACCTCGGTATGTGGAACATCTCCCACAACCTCGGCGGTGCGGGTGCGGCAGGCGTGGCGCTGTTTGGCGCTAACTATCTGTTCGACGGTCACGTCATCGGGATGTTTATCTTCCCGTCGATTATCGCGCTGATTGTTGGTTTTATCGGCCTGCGCTACGGCAGTGACTCCCCGGAATCTTATGGTCTTGGTAAAGCTGAAGAGTTGTTCGGCGAGGAGATCAGCGAAGAAGACAAAGAGACCGAAGAAAACGAGATGACGAAATGGCAGATCTTTGTTGAGTACGTGCTGAAAAACAAAGTGATCTGGTTGTTATGTTTCTCGAACATCTTCCTGTACGTAGTGCGTATCGGTATTGACCAGTGGTCCACCGTCTACGCTTTCCAGGAGCTAAAGCTCTCCAAAGAAGTGGCGATTCAGGGCTTTACCCTGTTTGAAGTGGGCGCGCTGGTCGGCACGCTGCTGTGGGGCTGGCTCTCTGACCTGGCGAATGGCCGCCGTGCGCTGGTGGCCTGCGTGGCGCTGGCGTTGATTATCGCCACCCTGGGCGTTTATCAGCACGCCAGCAACCAGTACGTTTATCTGGCTTCGCTGTTTGCGCTGGGCTTCCTGGTGTTTGGTCCGCAGCTGTTAATCGGCGTTGCGGCAGTCGGATTTGTACCGAAAAAAGCGATCGGCGCAGCCGATGGGATTAAAGGCACCTTTGCTTATCTGATTGGTGACAGCTTCGCCAAGCTTGGTCTGGGGATGATTGCCGACGGCACGCCGATTTTCGGCCTCACCGGCTGGGCAGGAACCTTCGCCGCGCTGGACACCGCCGCCATCGGTTGTATCTGTCTGATGGCCATCGTGGCCGTGTTTGAAGAACGTAAAATTCGCCGCGAGAAAAAGATTCAACAATTGAAAGTCGCTTAAGTTAAGTGTGCATTGGTAACTTTTGCCCGCCTTAATGGCGGGCTTTTTTATGCCGTGGCGTTCATCCATCGACAGCGATAAATTTGCCGCTATGATGGGCATCCTGTCTGGTAATGGATGTGCGCATGATTTGGATAATGTTGGCCACCCTGGTGGTTGTTTTTGTGGTGGGATTTCGGGTGCTGACGTCCGGTTCACGGCGGGCAATTCGCCGTCTGAGCGAGCGACTGAACATTGATGTCGTGCCAGTAGAATCGATGATCGATCAGATGGGAAAAGTACAGGGTGAGGCTTTTTTACAGTACCTCCACCGCCCTGATGAATCACATCTGCAAAATGCGGCCCAGGTGCTGTTGATCTGGCAAATCGTGATTGTCGACGGCAGTGAGCCGAATCTGCTGCAGTGGCACCGTTGGCTGCAAAAAGCTCGGCTGGCCGCGCCGATTACCGACGCGCAGGTGCGTCTGGCGCTCGGTTTTTTGCGCGAAATGGAGCCGGACATGCAGGAGTTTAATGCGTTTCAAATGCGCTATAACGCCTTTTTCCAGCCCGAAGATGGCGTGCATTGGTTGCATTGATAGTCATGCCTGATGGCGTTACGGTTCTCAGGTCGACAAAACGTGTCGCTATCTGGCAGTGGCTAATTACATCAGAACGTCCAGGCCATGTTTTTGCACGATGCTGAGTAGTTTTAATGACATCCCACCAGGTCGTTTAGCTCCGCTCTCCCATTTTTGCACTGTCGATACGCTGGTGTTCAGATAACGGGCAAAAACGGGTTGGCTTACATTTAGCTTTTCACGCAATGCTTTAATCTCAGTCGGTTGAAGATCTTCCACGTGACTAAGACTGGCTTTGTCAAAATCGCGCATCGTTTCCTGTGGAATTGCACCAACGCTAAATAATCCAGAAGCTGCGCTATGGATGGCTTCAAAGGCAGGGCTTTTGAATTTATTCTTTGCTGTCATGACAGACCTCTACCAGTTCTTTACTCTGAATCAGTGCTGCTATTTTCATATCACCGAGGCTTGCATAATGCTTCGCCAGTTCACGAAAGCCGCTTAACTCGCTACTGTTAATATTTGCTATGTTCTGCTTGGCGTACAAGAACGTATAAAACCAATGCTCTCCGCCTTTCGCAAGGATGATGGCGCGATCGCGATTTTGATTAAGCCGCTTTTTATAAACTCCTCCGCCGAGATTGTCTGCTCTTCCCTGAAGAGTGGCGGCTATTGCTTCACATAATTCATTGTCATTAATCGCATGAGATTTCGCTTCCCTGGTAAACCATTTGGTTTTGAACACTCGCATCGGGTTGACATCCTGTAACCATAAATATAGCACCTGGTGATATACTATGCATTTAGTTAGCTGTAAAAAGGGGAAAAATCAGCCACGTTCGGAATGTGCGAGCCTCTACGCAAGTGACAATGCAAAACGGTAGAGTTGCTGAAACGTTAAATACGTCACAAATTTAATGTTACACTGCGTAACTTTTCTACAATAACCCCACGCAGGTAACAAAATGAGTGAAGCTGTTGAACAAAAATCCCGCGCTGAGGCAAATTCCCGACCTAACTGGTCGGCGGTATTTGCCGTGGCGTTCTGTGTTGCCTGCCTGATAACCGTTGAGTTTCTGCCCGTTAGCCTGTTAACGCCGATGGCGCAGGATCTGGGGATTTCTGAAGGTGTGGCGGGGCAATCGGTGACCGTGACGGCATTTGTCGCCATGTTCGCCAGCCTGTTTGTGACGCAAATTATTCAGGCGACCGATCGTCGCTATGTGGTGATCCTGTTTTCGGTGCTGCTGACGCTTTCCTGTCTGCTGGTTTCCTTTGCCAATTCTTTTTCGCTGCTGCTCGTTGGCCGCGCCTGTCTCGGTCTGGCGCTTGGTGGCTTCTGGGCGATGTCGGCGTCGCTGACCATGCGTCTGGTTCCCGCACGTACGGTACCGAAAGCGCTGTCGGTTATTTTTGGCGCAGTTTCCATCGCGCTGGTGATTGCCGCGCCGCTGGGGAGCTTTTTAGGCGGCATTATCGGCTGGCGTAATGTATTTAATGCGGCGGCGGTGATGGGCGTGCTGTGCACAATTTGGGTGGTGAGAGCGTTGCCTTCGCTGCCTGGCGAGCCTTCGCATCAGAAACAAAACATGTTCAGCCTGTTGCAGAGACCGGGGGTGATGGCCGGGATGATTGCCATCTTCATGTCCTTTGCCGGGCAGTTCGCCTTCTTTACCTATATTCGCCCGATCTATATGAATCTGGCGGGCTTTGACGTTGATGGCCTGACGCTGGTGCTGCTGAGCTTCGGTATTGCCAGTTTTGTTGGTACGTCGCTTTCGTCGATGATTTTGAAGCGTTCGGTCAAACTGGCGTTAGCCGGTGCGCCACTGGTGCTGGCGCTCAGTGCACTGGTCTTGATTCTGTGGGGCAGTGACAAAGTGGTGGCGGCGGGTATTGCGATTATCTGGGGACTGTTGTTTGCGCTGGTACCGGTCGGCTGGTCGACGTGGATCACGCGCTCGCTTGCCGATCAGGCAGAAAAAGCCGGATCGGTGCAGGTCGCCGTGATCCAGCTTGCCAATACCTGTGGGGCTGCGGTGGGAGGCTATGCGCTCGATACTCTCGGACTGCTGTCGCCCCTGATGCTTTCCGGCAGCCTGATGCTGCTGACGGCGCTTCTGGTGGCAGCAAAAGTTCGCATAAAGGGTATGCAATAAACTAAAGCTCGGTATGCCGGATCGCTATCCGGCATCCTGGTTATTTTTTTAATTAAAACCATTGTTTTCGGCAGTATGGGCAAACCATTCGCCGCTCTTTTTCACCGTACGTTTTTGCGTGTCTAAATCTAACTGGACAAAACCGTAGCGGTTTTTATATCCGTTGAGCCAGGACCAGTTATCAATAAAAGTCCACATATGGTAGCCAAGACAATTACAACCTTCGCTGATGCCTTTATGTAGCCATTTAAGATGCTCAGAAACAAATTCAATGCGGTAGCTGTCGTTGATCTGGTCATGCTCAACGAAACGCTGCTCATTTTCCACACCCATACCGTTTTCAGAAATAAAGCAGCGTGGGTTGCCGTAATTATCACGAAGATTAGTAATAATATCGTAAATACCAGGCTCATAAATTTCCCAGCCACGGTAAGGGTTCATTTTACGCCCCGGCATTTCGTAATAATCAAACAGCCACTCCGGCATAAACGGCGCGTTTGGATTGACCGCAGTATCACGACATTTCACGCGACGCGGCTGATAATAATTGATACCGAGCAGGTCGATTTTCCCCTCGGCGATGAGCTGACTGTCGCCTGGCTGACAGGTTGGTAGCTGATCGTACTCTTTCAGCAATTCGACCAGATCCGCCGGATATTCCCCTTTTAGTACCGGGTCAAGGAAGCTGCGGTTAAACAGCAGATCCGCATGGTGCGCGGCTTTCACATCCGCCGGGTGCTGAGAGCGTGGATAAGAGGGCGTCAGATTTAGGATCACACCGATCTCACCGCCGTAGTTTCCGGCGCGATACGCCCGCACCGCCGTGGAATGCGCCAGTACAGTGTGATACGCCACGGTGGCCGCGCGTTTGAAATCCACCACGTTCGGGTAATGGAAGTCATACAGATAGCCGCCTTCCACCGGGACAATAGGCTCGTTAAAGGTGAACCAGTGCTTCACCCGGTTGCCGAACAATGTAAAACACGTCTGCGCGTAGCGGCCAAACGCCTCAACCACCTCACGGTTTTCCCAGCCGCCTTTCTCCTGCATCACCATTGGCATATCGAAGTGGAACAGGGTGATAAAGGGCGTGATATCCTGGGCCAGCAGCTCGTCGATGACGTTGTTATAGAATTCGACGGCTTCCGGATTAACATCGCCGGTACCGTCCGGGATCAGGCGTGACCAGCTCAGAGACGTACGGAAGCTGTTGTGCTTCAGCTGCTTGAGCAGTGCGATGTCCTGTTTCCAGTGCTGATAAAAGGTTGAGGTGTTTGCCGGACCAACCCCCTGGTGGAAACGACCTGGCTGACGGTCGAACCACACGTCCCACGTGGTCTGGCTTTTGCCGCCGTTCAGGCTATCCCCTTCGGTTTGCAGTGCCGAGCAGGCACTGCCCCACCAGAAGTTTTCTGGAAAACGGTATCGCATTGTTATTGCTCCATTGCTATTTATACGTTCTGGCAACAATACGTGTTTTTGCGACACAGAAACCGGTTACAGTGCTCATTTTACAACAAGATGCTTATAAATCCGGGCATTCAACTTTGCCAAGTGCTTCCCAGTAGTTGTTCTGGTTATTTCTTTGTATTGCCAGAATAGCCTCGCGGATATGCTGCTGATTACGTGTATCAGACATAATCGTTTTTTCCCACACGTCATCGGATGGCGACCCCTGTGGGGTGCAAATCTTGCGTAAGTCCTTCAATACAGTATTTTTTTCATGAACGGACTGTAGAGAGCCGTAAGCCGAATCGGCCTGCGCTAAACCCGGCAGCGTGAAAAGAATGGCAATAAGCGGTAAAGCGGCTCGTTTCATGATAATAATCCTTGTTGTCGATGCGCATCATCTCAAGAGTAAGTGTAGACGGCATGCGTCTCACTCATCAGCCTGTGTTAATTTCTAAACAAATAATCAGCCAGAAGTTTTAGTTTTTCAGGAGGATAGGATGCAAATACAGATTACAGATACCATTACCGAAGACGATCAAAATGCCCTGCTTGCCGGATTGCGCGCCTACAACCGCCAGTTCCTGCGAACCAACAACTTTGGCGACCTGGCGGTGTACTGGCGCGATGAAAGCAATGAAATTCTGGGCGGGCTGATTGGCAAAATCAAAGGCGAATGGCTGTGCATTGATTTCCTGTGGATGCATGATTCGCTGCGCAAAGGCGGTTACGGCACAAAATTGATGCAGGCTGCCGAGCAGACAGCGCGTGAGAGAGGGTGCCTGCATGCGCTGGTGGATACCATGAGTTTCCAGGCGCTGCCGTTTTATCAGAAAAACGGCTATCAGCTGCAAATGACCCTCGATAACTTTCCGGAAACCGGCTCCGCGCGGCATTATTTGTCGAAAACGTTTTGATGACCGGAAGGTCTGGACGCCGCCTCACTTTCTTGCGCAGCAGAATAGTGTATGTTCTGAACAATCATTTATTTCTTAAGCGGTAAAGAGATGAGACGGATTGAGATAATACTGGGGGAGCTGGAACGGCTGACGCGTGGACTGAATCTTGCCCATCTGGCTCAGGAAACGGCGTTCACAGCAGAAGCTATCGGCTTTAACCTCGGACTGGCGCGCAACTCGGTCAGTAAAGATCTCAATCAGCTCTGGAACGACGGCCTGGCGATTAAAAGCCGCGGACGCCCGGTATTCTTTCTGCATCGTCAGGCGATTGAAACGCTGCTGGGACGCAAACTGGATGAGTCCGAGCGCGAAGTGCAAACCGTTGCCGACCTGTTACCTGTTCAGGAAAACCAGGCGACAGACGATCCCTTTTCTGGCCTGATTGGTTACGATCGCAGCCTGCGCGACGCGGTGGAAAAAGGCCGCGCGGCGGTGCTGTATCCCCACGGGCTGCACGTTCTGCTGACCGGTCCCTCCGGCGTCGGCAAAACCTTTTTTGCCGAACTGATGCACCGTTTTGCCTGCGAACGCGCAGTGGGAGCGTCGCCGCCGCTGGTTTACTTTAACTGCGCGGAATACGCCCATAACCCGGAGCTGCTTTCTTCGCACCTGTTTGGTCATCGACAGGGGGCATTTACCGGCGCAAATGAAAATAAACCCGGTCTGGTCGAGCAAGCCGACGGTGGCTATCTGCTGCTCGACGAAGTGCATCGTCTGCCGTATGAAGGTCAGGAAAAGCTATTTTCTATTCTCGACAAAGGCGAATACCGGCCGCTGGGTTCCAGCGCCGTGGCGCGGCCAATCTCGGTTCGTCTGATATGTGCGACCACCGAACCGGTAAGTTCGGCGTTGCTGCGCACTTTCCAGCGACGTATTCAGGTATGTATCGATCTCCCCGGCATCCGCCAGCGTTCGGTGGAAGAGCAGGTTGAACTGATCGTTGGCTTCTTACAGCGTGAGAGCCGCAAAATCGAGCGTACGATAAGCATCGACCGTACCTTGCTGCTCTGGCTGTTGAACAAGCCGCTGGAAGGCAACATTGGTCAGCTTAAGAGCGACATTCAGTTTCTCTGCGCCCAGGCCTGGGCCTCAGGGATGACCGAGCACAGCGACACGCTACAGCTGGATAAACGTCTGACCGAGATCCCCTTTAACGCCACGCCGGAACAACGTCTGTTGGTTGGAGCGCTGTTCGAAGGCAAAGAACACCTGAGCATCGATGCCCGCACGCTGCCTGCGCTGAAAAATTCGCTGGCCACCGGAGCCGAAATTGAAGAGAGCGATCTCTTCTACAGCTTCCTGACCCGCGAATATATCAACCTGCGTAACAGCAACGTGCCGCCAGCCGAAACGCTGGCAATCCTCAAAAACAAGCTCAGTTCGATATTTGAATATGGTCTCTACAGCCGCGACAGCGTGGCGCATCCTCCGCGCTATGGCGATCAGATTGAAGAGCGAGTCACGCTGTTGATCGGCTGTGTTGAGCAGGTGCTTGGTTTTACGCTGCCGGAAAATCTGGTTAACCCGCTGCGCAAACACTTCCTGGCGCTGATTGGCTATGTGCAGCGCGGCCTTATTCCGCAACTTTATTCTTCCAGCCTGATCCTCGATCGCTGCAAAGATGAATACGAAAACGCTACGCTGTTATGCCGAAAAATCAATGAACTGCTGCATATTCAGTGTCCGGCGACGGAGGTGGTCTGGCTGTGCCTGTTCCTCAAAGAGTGTCGCCATTACCGCCAACGGATTGACGCCAGTCCTGACTGCGGGGTGATTTTGATTGCCCACGGTGCGACGACCGCCACAAGTCAGGCGCAGTACGTGAATCGCGTGCTGGAGCGCGAGGTGTTCAGCGCTATCGATATGCCTTTCGAGCAGTCGGTGCATGACACGCTGGAAGCCCTGACGCAGATGATCCAGACCCGGCAATATCGCCGATTGATCCTGATGGTGGATATTGGCTCGCTGGTCCATTTTGGCAGCACGATCAGTAAGTTATTCCAGATAGACGTACTGCTAATGCCCAATATCACGCTCACCAGCCTGCTGGAGATTGGGCTGGATTTAAGCTACGAAACCAGCGACTTGCCGCAGCTGGCGGCGTTGATGCAGAGCAAAAATATTCCCTGTCAGCTGTGTACTCCGCAGCAGGAAAACAGCGGTAAAGTGCTGGTTATCTCCTGCATCACCGGGATGGGAACGGCAGAAAAAATCAAAAAGGTGCTGGAAGAGAGCTTCGGTGAGTTAATGTCGCAGGATACGCGGATGGTTATCCTCGATTACAACGAAGTTCGCAGCCTGGAGCGTGTTCAGCAGGGGATTAACGCCAGTGAACGCCTGGCGGGAATAGTGGGCACTTTCCAGCCAGGACTGCCGGATATTCCGTTTATCTCGCTCGAGGAGCTGTTCTCTGAGCAAGGCCCCGAGCTGGTACTCAGCCTGCTGACGCCAGATCTCTCCAGCAGCGAACGCCGTCTGGAGATGGAGCGCAGCGCGATGCGCTTTATCAGCGCGTTGACTATGGAGAGCATCATTAACCATATTTCGGTGCTCAACCCGCAGCGTATTCTCAAAGAGATGGAAGGCGTGCTGAATCATCTGACCACTGCGCTTTCGCTCAAACCGAGCCGTCAGGTGACACTGCGCTTCCTGATCCACTGCTGCTGTATGGTCGAGCGTATCGTGATTAACCGCAAACCGTTACAGATGGCGCTGGAGAACAAGCCGGATCTGGATAATCGCGCGTTTAGTGTCATTAAATCCGCTTTCCTGCCGATCGAAGAGGCCTATGCCATTCGCTTATCGGACGCGGAATATTTTTATATCTACGAACTGCTGTATAGCTAATCCCTTTACTGGCGCGGCTTTCTGCCTCGCCAGCGCTCCTCTCTTCCCCGCGTGACACAAATTCTGGCACAGCCTTTGCTCTTACTTTGATGAGTTTGCCGGATGGCGGCATAAAACGCCTTATCCGGCCTACAAAGCACTTGCCGTAGGCCTGATAAGCGAAGCGCCATCAGGCATTGCAAGTCTCATGTAATCGAGCCAGGAGGCCATTTTGACTACCACTGAATCCTTGCCCCAGATCCTGCTGCTGACCCATGGCGGCTGGGGGCAACAGCTTTGCAACAGCCTGCGCATGGTGATGGGTGAAATCAAAGGCGTGACGGAAATTGCGCTGATGCCCGTTGATACGCTCGGCGAGTTTTATCAGCGCGTTGAAGCCGTAGTGAAAACCATGCCGGAAGGCTCACTGATCCTGACTGATTTTATTGGCGGCACCACCTCCAACGTGGCGGCGCGGCTGAGCGCCGATTACCCGGTGGCTGTTATTTCCGGGCTCAACGCCTCTTTGCTGCTGGAGGCGCTCGACAAACGCGAGCATGGCCAGTTGACCACCTGCGTGGCTGAACTGGTCGACGCCGGGCGTAGCAGTTGCCTGGACGTTGTCGCCCACGTGCGTCAATTACAACAATCACAATAAGGAATAAACATCATGGCAAACATCGTCTTATGTCGTATCGATAGCCGTCTGATTCATGGACAAGTGGTGACCAAATGGGTTGGGCAATCTCAGGCCAACCGGATTGCGGTGGTTAGCGATGAGCTGGATGCCGATCCGTTTATGAAAAACATCTACCTGATGGCCGCGCCGCCAAACATCAAAGTGGATTGTTTCGGTAACCAAAGTTTTGCGGCCGCCTGGAAAGAAAACCAGCTTGGTGACGGCAAAGTGCTGGTGCTGTTCCCTTCTCTGGCGGCGGTTCAGGAAGCGGTCCAGTTGGGGTTTGACGTCACTACCATTCAGGTCGGTGGGCTGGGCGGTGGGCCAAACCGCAAAGCGGTATTCCAGAACATTACGCTGGATGAAAAAGACGTCGGCATTCTGAGCGACCTGAAAAATCGTGGGATTCAGGTGTTCTTCCAGACTATCCCGGAAGATAAGCCTCAGTCGCTGGACGATATCCTGAAAAAATTCTAATTCTTTGATAACAGGGTACTTAACTATGGATACTTTAGTCTTTGCAAGCCTGATGGGGTTGTATTACTGGTTTGCCCGATTACGCCTTGGCTACACCTTCTCCGCTATGCTGCTGCAACCGGTAGTGATTGCCGTATTCGTTGGCTTGCTGTTAGGCAACATGGAAACGGCGATGATCATCGGTGCCGGTATGCAGCTGGTTTATCTCGGCGTGACCTCTACGCCAGGCGGTAACGTCCCGTCGGATCCTGCGCTGGCCGCCTGTATTTCAATTCCTATCGCTGTGAAGGCCGGAATGGACCCGAACCTGGCTATCGCGCTGGCGATCCCGTTTGGCGTCATCGGCGTGTTCCTCGACCAGTTGCGCCGCACGTTAAACGCAGCGTGGGTGCATATGGCCGACAAGCATGCGGAAACGGCCAATATGGCGGGCATTATGCGCTGTGCATTCCTCTACCCGGCGTTGCTTGGCCTTGTACTGCGTTTCCCGGTGGTTTTCGCCGCCAACTATTTTGGTCAGGACGTGGTGGAAAGCTTCCTCAAGCTGATGCCGCACTGGCTGACGCACTCCTTTGAAATTATGGGCGGCATTCTGCCAGCGTTGGGCTTCGCCATTACCATTATGGTGATCGGTAAAAAGAGCCTTCTGCCGTGGTTTATCGGCGGTTTCTTTGCGGTGCTGTACCTGAAGGTAGACATCATGGCGATGGCAATCTTTGGTACCTGCGTGGCTTTCCTGATTAAAGGTCTGGCGAAAAATGAAGGAGCAGCATGATGAGCAGCGACGTAATGCAACATGAACTGGTGGAGCGTGCGCGTGAAAGCGGCACGCTGACCAAAGCCGATATCACCAAAGCCTGGTTTATCTACTGGCTGGGTGCAGAAGTTTCCAGCTCCTATGAGCGTTTGCAGAGCCTGATTTTCTGCGCCTCGATGACGCCGATCATCAAAAAGCTCTACCCGCAAAAAGAGGAACAGGTAGAAGCGCTGAAACGCCATCTGAACTTCTTCAACTCAGAGCAGACGTTCGGGGCGGTGATTCAGGGGATCTCCATTGCGATGGAGGAACAGAAAACCCGCGGCGAGCCGATCAGCGATGCCTCTATTACCGGGATTAAAACCGGGCTAATGGGACCGCTGGCTGGGATGGGGGACTCCATCATCTGGGCAGCCGTGATGCCGCTGTTAATTGCTATTTTTATCCCGTTCGCCGCCAATGGCAGCGCGATGGGCGGAATTGTACCGTTAATCCTCTACCCGGCCATTACGTTGGCAATCAGCTACGGTATGGTGCACAAAGGCTATACGCTGGGACGTGACTCGATTATCGGTCTGCTGCAGGGAGGGCGAATTAAGGAACTGATCTACGGCGCGAACGTGCTGGGCCTGATCATGATGGGCGCGCTTTCTGCGAGCTACGTCAAGATCACCACGCCGTTAAAACTCAGCGCCCTGAAAGGCTCTGAAGTGGTGGTTCAGCAAATCCTCGACTCTATTGCCCCCGGTCTGTTGCCGCTGGCGGCGGTGTTCGCCATTTATTTCTATCTGGTGAAGAAAGGGCCGCGTTACACCACGATTTTGCTGTCGATTGTCGCACTCAGCGTGGTCTGCTCACTGCTGGGAGTGCTGTAAGCCATGACACAGAATATCTACCAACAATTGGGGCTAAAACAGGTGATTAACGCCTGCGGCAAGATGACGATTCTGGGCGTTTCCAGCGTCGCGCCGGAGGTGATGCAAGCCACCACGCGGGCAGCTTCGGCCTTTGTTGAAATTGACCGGCTGGTGGACCGTACCGGTGAATTGGTTTCCCGCTACACCGGCGCGGAGGACAGCTATGTTACTTCGTGCGCCTCGGCGGGTATTGCGATTGCCGTTGCCGCCGCCATTACCCGCGGTGACCAGGCTAGTGTCACGCTGATGCCGGACAGCGCGGGTATGGCCAATGAAGTGGTCATGCTGCGCGGGCATAACGTTGACTACGGGGCGCCCATCACCAGCGCGATCCGCTTAGGGGGAGGACGGGTGGTGGAGGTTGGCTCAAGTAATCTGGCGGCCCGCTGGCAGTTGGAGAGCGCGATTACCGATAACACCGCCGCGCTGCTGTACGTGAAATCGCACCACTGCGTGCAGAAAGGCATGTTGAGCATTGCAGACTTCGTACAGGTTGCGCAGGTTCATAACCTGCCGCTGATTGTCGATGCCGCTGCCGAGGAAGACTTACACGCCTGGGTGGCGAGCGGGGCGGATATGGTGGTCTACAGCGGAGCAAAAGCCTTTAACGCGCCGACCTCCGGGTTTATCACCGGGAAGAAACAGTGGATTGCCGCGTGTAAAGCGCAGCACCACGGAATTGCCCGGGCGATGAAGATCGGCAAAGAGAATATGGTCGGGCTGGTGTATGCCCTGGAAAACTATCATCAGGGGCAAACCGTGGTCACCGCCGAAGAGCTTCGCCCCGTGGCGCAGGCGATTTCAGCGATTCGCGGACTGGATGCGGATATTGAGCAGGACGAAGCCGGGCGCGCCATCTGGCGGATTCGTATTCGGGTGAATGCACAAGAGCTGGGGATGGATGCTTACGCCGTAGAAGCGCAGCTGCGAGAGGGTGATATCGCGATTTACGCTCGCCGTTACAACCTTCATCAGGGCGTCTTTAGTCTTGACCCGCGTACGGTTGCAGAAGGGGAAATGGCACTGATCGTGGCCCGACTAAAGGAGATTGCAGACCATGCAGCACATTAATTTTTATCGCAATAAAGTGGCTATTAACGTGCTGGCGAAGGATATCGCCAACGCCCGGGAAATCTATGACGCTGCCGAAGGTCACGCGGTGATCGGCATTCTTTCGGCGCAGTTCTCCTCGGTTGAGGAAGGGGTTAAGGAAGTGAAACGCTGGATGGTCGACGTGCCGTCGATTTCCGTGGGGCTGGGGGCGGGCGACCCGGCGCAGTATTACAAAGCGGCGATGATTGCCTCACAGGTCCATCCGGCACACGTCAACCAGACCTTTACCGGTTGTGGTTTTGCGGCAGGCGCGCTGGCGGCAACAGGCGGTGAACAGACCCATATCAACGCGTTAGTCAGTCCCACGGGCACGCCGGGGGAAGTGTTGATCTCCACTGGCGTCAGCAGCAGCCAGGGCACGCCAGCCCGCGTTTCCTGTGATGCAGCGGTACGTATGATGCTGGACTCTGGCGCGCATGCGGCGAAGTTTTTCCCAATGGGCGGTGAGCAGTCCCTGCCTGAGTTGTACGCACTGGCGACGACAGCGGCGCGCAACGGCATGACGTTGATTGAGCCGACCGGCGGTATCGATCTCGATAACTTCGGCATTATCCTGCAATCCTGTCTGGAAGCAGGAGTACCGCGCGTCATGCCGCATGTTTACAGCTCGATTATCGACCCTCAGACCGGTAATACCCGACCTGAAGATGTCGCCAGGTTAATGGAGATAGCCAAAGCCCTGGTGTGATGCCGCCATCGTTGGAGAGCGAAAAGAGAATGCCCGGAGGTGCTCACGCCTACCGGGCATTTTTGCGAACATCATTCATGGAAAATGAATGCATTGCAGCAGCATCTATTTATCCTCGAAAACGCCTCGCAAAGGGGTAATTTCCCTGATGTCGTCTGTAGCATTGGCGAGTAATGTCCCGTCATCTTGTTCTTCCGGTGACGGACCGCCATGCAAAAACCAACAACATCTACACCGCATGATGCGGTGTTTAAAAAATTCTTAGGTCATCCAGATACGGCGCGGGATTTTCTTGATACCTATCTTCCTGCGTCATTACATGAGCTTTGCGATCTGGATACACTGAAACTGGAACCCGGGAGTTTTATTGAGGAGGATCTGCGTGCCAGTTATTCCGATGTTCTGTGGTCGCTAAAAACTAGAACCGGTAAAGGCTATATCTACGCGTTGATTGAACACCAGAGTTCATCGGATGTTCATATGGTATTTCGGATGATGCGTTACGCCATTGCCGCGATGCAAAATCACCTTTATGCAGGACACAAAACGCTGCCGCTGGTGGTGCCGATACTTTTTTATCATGGCGTTGACAGCCCGTATCCATACTCGCTGTGTTGGCTGGATGAATTTGATGATCCACAAACTGCGCGGCAGCTTTATGGTTCTGCCTTCCCGCTGGTAGACATCACGGTGGTGTCTGATGATGAGATTATGCAGCATCGGCGGATGGCGCTACTTGAACTTGTCCAGAAGCATATACGTGAACGTGACCTGATGGTGCTGGTGGATAACCTGGTTGCTCTGCTGGTTAAGGGATACGCTAATGACAGCCAGGTAGAAACGCTATTTAATTATCTGATGCAGTCTGGCAGCGCACCGCGTTTCGAGGCGTTTATTCGCGAGGTGGCTTTACGCGTTCCCCAACACAAGGAGAGATTAATGACTATTGCAGAATGTTTACGTGAATCAGGGCGAAGAACGGGTCATTACAGTGGCTTACAAGAGGGATTACAAAAGGGCAAGATTGAAGGCAAACAAGACGAAGCGTTGCGGATAGCCCATGCCATGCTGGAGAAGGGGATCGATCGTGAACTGGTGCTAATTATCACCGGGCTTTCAAGTGATGAACTAACGGCATCTTCCGACTAATGTATCTTTTTCCCGTTATGCCTTTTTCTTCTTGCTGATGCTTTTTCGTTTTTTAAACCGCAGCGACCTTGCCGCTATAGTCATTTCATTACTCATCAGGCGGTTATTGCAAAAGGATAGAACGTGAAGCTGAAGATACCTTTTTTTGGGGCCGGGGCGGCGGTATTACTGGCGGGGTTATTGCTGGCAGGATGCGATCAACAGAGCAGTGATGCAAAGCATATCAAAGTGGGTGTGATTAACGGTGCCGAGCAGGATGTGGCGGAGGTCGCGAAGAAAGTGGCCAAAGAGAAGTACGGCCTCGATGTTGAACTGGTGGGTTTTAGCGGTTCTCTGCTGCCCAACGATGCCACTAATCATGGTGAGCTGGATGCCAACGTCTTCCAGCATCGTCCGTTCCTCGAACAAGATAATAAAGCACACGACTATAAGCTGGTTGCGGTGGGCAATACCTTTGTGTTCCCGATGGCAGGGTATTCGAAGAAAATCAAAACCGTCGCTGAACTAAAAGACGGTGCAACGATTGCGATACCTAACGATCCAACCAACCTCGGGCGGGCGCTGTTGCTGCTGCAAAAAGAGAAGTTAATTACGCTGAAAGCGGATACCGGCCTGCTGCCAACAGCGTTGGATATCACTGATAACCCGCGGCATCTGATAATTATGGAACTGGAAGGCGCGCAGTTGCCGCGCGTATTGGACGATCAGAAAGTGGATGTAGCGATTATCAGTACCACCTACATCCAGCAAACCGGGCTTTCCCCGGTACATGACAGCGTATTTATCGAAGACAAAAACTCACCGTACGTGAACATCCTGGTGGCGCGAGAAGACAACAAAGATGCCGAGAATGTGAAAGAATTCCTGCAATCTTATCAGTCACCGGAAGTGGCAAAGGCGGCAGAAACTATCTTTAACGGCGGCGCGGTTCCGGGTTGGTAATCATGACCCGTTGCCGCGCCGGTTGGGGTTAAACCGCTCTGGCGCGGCGACGTGAGTCCATTGAGATCAGCACTACCGATGAGAGGATTAAAAGCGTGCCCAGCCAGTCTGGCAGGGTAAAGGTAATACCTAACAACAGTAGTGACAGCAACGCGCTGCTCAACGGTTCTGCGCAGCTTAAAATGCTCGCTTTCGGTCCGCCAATCATCTGCGCGCCTTTCAGGTACAGGCTAAACGTCAGCGACGTGCCGATGACCACCAGATAGAAAAACGCCAGAATCAAACTGCCATTCACCACGAAATTAGTGCCCTGTCCGGCATAAAACGGCAGCAGGATCATGCCGCCGATTAACATACTCCAGCCGACGACCGGCAGCGTGCCGTAGCGCGCGATAAGCGTTGAGGGGTAGGTGGTGTAGAACGCGGCGGCAAACGCCGAGGCAATTCCCCAGAACAGCGCGGCAGGTGAGATAGACAGCGACGTTGGGTTACCGTGGGTGACCAGTAAGAAGGTGCCGATGAGCGAGGTGAAGATTGCGGTCAGCACTAAAATCCCCGGTCGAGCTTTGCGCACCACGGAAAACCACGCCACGATAATGGTCGGTGACAAAAATTGCAGCACCGTCGCGGTAGCGGCGTTGGATTTTTCAATGGTCAGCAGAAAGGTGAGCTGTACGGTGAGCGCTCCAACTACGGAAAAAATCAGCAGGCTGATGGCGTCTTTGCGGTTTTTGAAGATGGAAAACACTTTGTCGCCGTGAACGAAAGAGAGCATCAGCAGAATCAGCCCGGCGAAAATCAGACGTGTCATGGTCAGAAACTGCGACGACATCTGACTTTGCTCCATGATGTACTGCGCGCAAACGCCTGAACTTCCCCACAATACGGCGGCAATCAGGACGTTCATCATCCCTCTTCTGGTGGAACTCATCTTTCCCTCGGCATGTTGTTTTGTTTTATTTGTGTGCAGGCATCATAGCAGAGATAGCGAAGCGAGTGAGACATGACTGGTGTAGCCCCCCACGCGGCAGGGGGCTTCGGTAGTTATTTTATGGCGCAATCGGCGTCAGATAATCCAGCCGTAGCGGTTCGGCTAGCAGATCGTTCATTTGTAGAATGAACGCCTGGAAATGTGGCAGAGCGATATGCTCGTCCAGACCGGCCTGACCGTGCCAGGATTCGCGCACGTAAAACACATCCGGCGTGTCGCGTAACTGGAACAGGGCATATTCAATATTGCCCGGCTCCCGGCGAGTAGGCAGTAACAGAGCCTGCAGTGCCTGTTTCAGTGCATCGATTTTCCCTGGTTTGGCTTTCAGTACCGCAATAATTGAAATCACTTCTGAATCTGACATGTTAAAACCCCTCCAGCACAATCTTGCCGACCGAACGACCGGTTTCAATTTGCGCGTGGGCTTTTTGCAGATTTGCCGCGGTGATCGCGCCAAAATGTTCGCCCAGCGTGGTGCGGATGGTGTTGCTGTCGATCAGCTGTGCCACGCGGGTCAGTAACTGATGCTGCGCAATGATGTCGTGGGTGGTAAACATCGAACGGGTAAACATAAACTCCCAGTGCAGCGAAATGCTTTTGGCCTTCAGCGGACGCGCATCGAGAGTGTGCGGATCGTCAATCAACGCCAGTTTTCCCTGCGGTGCCAGGGCGGCAATAATTTGCGAATAGTGCTGCTCGGTATTGTTCAGGCTGGCAACGTGCGTCACCTCTTTAATGCCTATCCGTGCCAGCTCTTCCGTCAACGGCTTGCTGTGGTCAATCACATGATGAGCGCCCGCTTCACGAACCCATTTCTGGCTCTGCGGACGTGATGCCGTACCGATGACGGTCATTTTGGTCAGCTTACTGGCCAGTTGCGTCAGAATAGAACCGACGCCGCCAGCCGCGCCAACGATCAATAACACATCATCTTCATTGCTATTTTCCTCAACGCCCAGACGGTCGAACAGCATTTCCCAGGCGGTGATGGCGGTCAGCGGCAGCGCCGCAGCAGAAGCATTATCCAGTGTTTTTGGCTTCAGCGCGGTAATACGTTCATCAACCAGCTGAAATTCACTGTTACTGCCAGTGCGGCCCAGCGCTCCGGCATACCAGACTTCATCGCCAGGTGTGAACAGGGTGACGGCTTCACCCACGGACTTCACCACGCCAACGGCGTCCCAGCCCAGAACGCGCGGCACATCGGCGTTAAAACCTTCGCGAACCTTGGTATCAACGGGATTGACGGAAATGGCTTTCACTTCAACCAGCAGATCGTGCCCGGTAGCGACTGGCATGGGCAGGTCAATCTCTTGTAAAAATTCAATGTTATTGCCGTCGGTCGCGGCGCGGGTAATAGCGATGGCTTTCATGGTCTCTCCGGTCACAGGAATCAGTTGAATAATTCGATGGTAAACCGGTAGCAGAACGGGAAAAATAGCCCTACGGCGACAGGACTTATACTCGGGGAGTGAAAATGTTCCGGCTTGAAGATCTCACGTTGTTTGTCCGCGCCGCGGCGCTGAATAGTTTTAGCGATGCTGCGCGCGAAGTCGGCGTTCAGCCTGCTCAGGTCAGTTCAGCTATCAAGCGGCTGGAGTCTACGTTGGCTATCCGCTTGTTCGCCCGCTCCACGCGCAGCCTACGCCTGACGCCGGAGGGCGAGGTCTGGCTACCCTATGCCCGCCAGATGCTGGACGTGATGCATGCCGGGCTGCAAAAAATTCAGACCCCAGAAGATGAAGTTTCTGGCACGCTGCAAATCGCCGTGCCTTCCGATCTTGGCCGTAACCTGCTGCTGCCGGTCTTTCAGTCGTTTCGACGCCGCTATCCCGCGCTGCGCCTGCGGATTTTTTTCTCCGATCAGGTGACGGATGTCTTTAAAGACCCCGTCGATGTTGCGTTTCGCTATGGCAATACCGAAGACGCGTCTTACATTGCGCTGCCCGTTGCACCGAGTAACCGACGTGTGCTGGTGGCATCACCGGAATGGGTTGCACAAAACGGCGCTCCGCAAACCCCGGATGATTTAACACAGCTCAACGCCATGACCTTCGTATTACGCGGCCGTCTGCACGATCGCTGGACGTTTACGCGCAACGGCGAGGTCAGTAGTGTGCAGGTTAATGGCACCATTCTGAGCGACGATGCGGAAGTGATCCGACGGCTGGCAATTGCCGGGGAAGGTGTGGCGTACAAGTCGTGGCTGGATGTCAGCGAAGATGTGCGTGACGGTCGATTACAACTGCTGATGCCGGATTATCAGGGGGAGAAAGTCCCGCTGAATATGATTTGCCCCCATCGGAAGCAGCTTTCAAGAGCAGTCCGTCTGCTGCACGACGCAGTGAAGGCGCGGTGTGAAATGCTGGCGCAAAGCTAATAAGCGCTTTACGCCAGAATACTATCGCGTCGTTACTCAGTCTTTTTTCGCAGCGTTTGCAAAGAAGATATCAGACTGAATGTCTTTGGTGCGGATGGTAAATAGCTGATTAGTCAGATCTTCCGTCAGCTTCTCGGCGTCGGCCATGATGCGCAGGTTGAAGTCATTCAGCATCTTATCGGCGGCTGGTTTATCAGTTTTCGCCATCTTCAGATACTCTGCTTCAACCTCTTTTTGCTCCTTGGCCACTTTGTCTTCCCATGCTTTGTAGGCTTTTTTGACGATTGGCGCGAGCTTCGGATAATCGGTCATCGTCAGCGTTTGTAATTTACGATATTTCCAGTAGATAGACTGATCGTCCGCTTTATCAGTACCCATCGTATAGTTAGCCGGATACGCTTTCAGGCCGCTGTAGTACGGAACAAAGGCGGTGAGGTCGGCCATGCCCAAACCAATGTAGGTCGTTTCACCGATCTCTTTTGGCAACCACGGACGGACCTGCATAACATGCGCTTCATAGGTGCGGAAGACGCTGACCGGACGCCATGGCTCTTTGCCGTTCAGACCGTTGGTGTAGGGGTCATGGCTGGTGCCTTCATAATGGTTACGCAGTACGGCCTTCACATCGTCCAGTGTCATTTTCTTCTCTGGCGTCATGAAGACCGGGAATTCGCGCCCTTTGGCCATATCCTGGTTTACGGAAGGATTGAACTCTTTCTGGATGGTCCAAACGCGAGGGTCGTTATACGTGCGGTCACGCTCATCATCACGGGTATAGGCTTTGGAGAAGTTGAATTTGCCATCTTTTGCCGGTTCGTACAGACCCTTTTCGGTCGCAAATTGAATCAGGTTTTTTGACGCCATCATGTCCGGGTTTTTCGGATCGTAATCCTGTAAGCGGCCCTGGTTACCGGTGGCAAAATACTGGTTATTTGGCAGACGCTGCGCCATCCACTGATGGCCGCTGCCGGTTTCCAGATACCAGATCTCGTTATCGTCGACGACGGCAACGCCAAAGCCTTCGCCTGCGCCGACGGTCTCAACGATATGGCCCAGTAGCGCCACGGCTTCACGCGCGGTTTTACTCTGCGACAGCAGAATATCCGGAATATCGTCTTCGGTGATCCCTTTATCCTCAACGTACGGGTCGGCGGCCAGCGCTTTTGGTGAGGCAAAAATAGATTCTGTGCCGCTCACGCCAACGCCCAGCTCGTTAAATCCGGTCGCGCCGTGCAGTTGGGTTTTCCAGTTTGGAACAGTGGTATAACGCAGCGAGTTTTTGGGTAGCGGCCAGGTAAAGTCATTCGCACCGTTATGTGCTTTGGTGCTGTATACCCCGGTCTGATTCTGTTTTGCCGGGTGAATGACAAAATGTTGCGCTTTCAGGGCATCGCTGTCAGCGCTACGGGCAACCAGCATCGAGCCGTCCGCTGATGCTTCGTTACCGACCAGCAGGGTCGTACAAGCAAAACCTGATGAAACAACGGCCAAATTTATAGAAAGTGCAATCAGGCACTTTTTAAAAGTAAACATTACGTATCCCTCATATGTACGCCAAAAATACACCGGAAACATACCGTTTCCTGAAATGCGATAACGCCTGAACCTTCAGACATTGCTCGCGAGAGAGATAAACGCCCCTGCCCACGCCTTCTCCAAATATCCATCCGTAGATTGAAGTCTTCTGGACAAAATAAAACGCCCATTTCGCTTAATTATTACGCAATGGATATCGTGATATTCAGGATGTTTCCTGATTCGGGATGAAGAATAGCAATGGGTTATTAGAGGATTCAGTGACCCATGTCGCGTAAGTCGATGATGACAAATATGAATTCCATTGAGGGGGCGCGATTTTTGTTTCCGGATATGACGTTACCTCTTGCGGCAATACAGCGAGGGTACATTGGAGCTGGCAAAGATCCATGTGCCCTTATACTCTTCCATGACCAGACTGAGGGTTCGTCCGCTTTGGCGGTAAAAACCGGGTAAGGTATTGTTAATATCCGTTTCATCGGCGCTGTCTGCGAAGGTTTTGACCACCTGCATCGCCTGTAGCACCCGGGCTTCGTGCTGTCTGGTGTAGTTGAAATAAATGTTCCTGCTGATGTCTGAGGTATTACGTCCGTACAGTTTTCCGGTAATGGTGGCCAAACCTGCATTATCGTACATCCGAAACGCTAACGTACCGGCAAAGCGATTGCTGCCAATATTCCATTCCACGTTGCCGATGCAACTCAGCGGCTTTTCGGCAAAGCGTGAATACCATAGCCACCCGCCTGAACCGAGCAACGTCGCCAGACCGATTACCAGCAGAATAAGGTGATGTATTTTTTTCATTACCCGCGCATCCAGTAATAGTGGGTAGTACAAAACGCGTTAGCATCTATCCGCGCATCTTTATCACAGACAAACGCCACGATCCTCTCCGCTTTGCGGTAGCCGGAAAGGGGCTTTGTTGAATAAATCAGATTTCGGGTAAGTCTCCCCCGTAGCGGGTTGTGTTTTCAGGCAATACGCACGCTTTCAGGCATACCTGCTTTCGTCATTTTGTTCAGCGCTCGTACCAGGGCCATAGCCTCTGCAACCTGACCATCGTAGTCACGCAGTGTCAGTGAACCCCCGAACAGCTGTTTTACCCGGTACATCGCCGTTTCCGCTATCGAGCGACGGTTGTAATCTGTTGTCCATTTCCACCGCGCATTACTCCCGGTCATTCGCTGATTAGCCACTGCACGGTTACGGTCTGCATATTCACCGGGCCAGTAACCCGCACCTTTTCGGGGAGGGATAAGCGCGCTGATTTTCTTACGCCGCAGTTCATCGTGACATAGCCGGGTATCGTAAGCGCCATCGGCGGCGGCTGACCTGATTTTCCGGTGGGTTTGCCGGATTAACCCGGGGAAGGCCTCTGAGTCCGTAACGTTGTTCAGCGACAGGTCAGCGCAGATGATTTCATGTGTTTTACTGTCAACGGCGAGATGCAGCTTACGCCAGATACGGCGGCGTTCCTGGCCATGCTTTTTGACTTTCCACTCGCCTTCACCGAAGACCTTCAGCCCGGTGGAATCAATTACCAGGTGTGCGATTTCACCCCGGGTGGGCGTTTTGAAACTGACATTAACCGACTTTGCCCGCCTGCTGACACAGCTGTAATCCGGGCAGCGTAGCGGAACGTTCATCAGAGAAAAAATGGAATCAATAAAGCCCTGCGCAGCGCGCAGGGTCAGCCTGAATACGCGTTTAATGACCAGCACAGTCGTGATGGCAAGGTCAGAATAGCGCTGAGGTCTGCCTCGTGAAGAAGGTGTTGCTGACTCATACCAGGCCTGAATAGCTTCATCATCCAGCCAGAAAGTTATGGAGCCACGGTTGATGAGGGCTTTATTGTAGGTGGGCCAGTTGGTGATTTTGAACTTTTGCTTTGCCACGGAACGGTCTGCGTTGTCGGGAAGATACGTGATCTGATCCTTCAACTCAGCAAAAGTTCGATTTATTCAACAAAGCCCCGGAAAGGAAGACGTGCTTGTTGTTTTCGCAAAGATAGGGATGCAGTTGCATCAGATTGAAATAATTCTCCTGGTCGTGCTCATTTGGTGAGTAATAAATTTTACAGTTTTGCCGAGAGGGAACTTGCATAGAAACAGACACGAATTTACTAAACGGCATAACAGGACGCGTCTGATACCACACCAGCCAGATAATCAGGGTGGCAATAACGATGCCCGTGCTAAATATAATGTACCACCAGGGTCCCCGCGTCGTTTGTTGAGGCGCGGGAGCAATTATCTTTGGGGGCGCGTAATCCTCTATAACCGGTGGCTGGTAAACTTCACTTTGAGGATGTGTTATCGCCTCAACCTGCGTATTTTCATTTAATGCAAGCCCGCGCCGGGAAATTGTTTTTACCGTATCTCTCGGCAGACCCACATCCGCCAGAGCATTACGTAGCGTCAGAATAGCCTGGTAAAATGTGTTGGTGGTGGTCACATTATTTCTCTCACCCCAGCCCACTTTAATCAACGTGTTCTGAGAAACAATGTCACTTGCGTGAGTAATTAAATAGAGAAAACAGAGCGAGGCTGGTATCTGTAGTTGAATTGCTCGCCCTGTCTGTCGATTGACCAGGCTTTTGTTATCAGGATTAAATTCGACCAACTGATTGATAAGGTACAATTGCCCAGCCCTCAGTAACCTAAACGTATCACCGCATGTGCCAACACTTACCTTAAATTTTACATCCAAATTGATAATATGCCTCACTCTTTGTACGTGATCGCAGATAAGAATTTTACTTAAGATTTAAATGTTCTTTACATACAACGTGTTAGCTGATCAAGTTCTTAGGTAAAATTAACTAATGTTAAATAATGAGAATTCATTACAGGTTTATCTGAATTATCATTATATTTATACACAGCACTTCAAGGGTGATTGAGTTATCAGTATTGTGTAATTAATGAGCATTGTTTACATCGGTTGTTTTTTTAGCAAATAGTGCTTTTTTAAGATTTATCCTAGGATTTTAATTTATGCATAAAATTCCTAATGCCCAGACTGTTATTCTGAGATAAGGCACAAAAAAGCTTAGCGCAATCGTATTAATCACAGTCCATACTTATTAGCACATCAGGAGTTTATTACATTTTATTAGCGCCACTGTTATTAGCTGACAAGGAATGTCGTACGTGTCGGATTGACACATTTATTTACCAATGAAATATTTATGGAAAAATAACAGGAGTCATTTTTGATGAAGAGATCACCATCACAGAGTGTTCGTTGCATAAGCTGTGAATTATCCTGTCAATTATTTCCGGATGCTGCGGTTCGCGCCAGTTACTGTCACCGTGCCGCTTTTGCTATCTGGCCTGAGGGAAATGGCTTTCTGCAAAAAGGAATTATTGAAAAACTTCTGCTTAATAATCAAAACCATTTGTCGCGCGGGTTTATTTTTGTGGACTTCTCTTTCCCGAACCTGCGCCTGTTTGCCGACCCGCAATGGGTTGATCGTCTGGCTTATAGCGGCATGCATATTGTTTTGATAGCGGACCGGAACCTGGCGCCGTTAGCCAACTACTGGCTGTCGAAAAGCAATAAAATACAAGGGATTATATATTCTGATGATGATGATGACGTACAGCATCAGAAAATGAGACGATTATTTACCGGTCATCTCGCTAACAGTAAACGTGGGCGCACACTCAACTATACAGAAATGATATTACTGAAGCGATTTGTCTCAGGAAAAAGTATTCAGCAAATTACCCAAATAGATAATATTGATATTAAGAAAATATATGTCTATAAGCTCCGGCTTGAAGATAAGTTGGGCCATAGTATTCATAAAATACTATCGAATATTTTATAACGCATTTCTGATTTTTATTATTTCACATCCTTGCGATGTGGTGGACGCTCTACGCCTAATAGCAGGAGGCTAATATGCCAAATCCCAAATCTTACTCTCGTATTGCCATCGCGGTTTCAGCCGCATTAACTTCTATGGTATTTTCGGCCCATGCAGCCTGGATTGATGTTGATAGTCTTCCTTCCAGCGGTCTGGTTAGTAGTCTGCCTCCGGAGTTGCAGGCTTTATTTCCTGCACAGGCGAATGCAAGTTTCGCTAAAACCAGCGCTACGCCGAATTATGTTTATCAATGGAGTGCTGGCACCATTCCTGTTTTTGGCAATGGGTTAACGCTCAATGGGCCAGGAGCAGAAGCCTTCGAGCACTCCATTACCGTTATTCAGAATAGCGCGACGGGTAGCCCAGGCGTTATTTTCGGTGATGACCTGACGATCCGCACACAGTCGAAGAATGCTGCCAACAATGGTAAAGATGTTGACGGTATTCGCACGCACGGGGCTAATACGCCGGATAACCCGGTCTTTATCATCACCGGAGATCGCACCAGCATTTATGTGGACGGTCAGGATGGTGACGGTATTAACGCCGGTTACAACTCCTATAGCCAGGGTTGGAAAGGTTCAGCCAACATATACGTCGGCGACGATCTGTATATTCAAACCACCGGTTATCAGGGGCGTGGTATCACTGCAAACGCAATGAAAGACGCTACGCAGGCCAAAAATACGATTGTCGTCGGCGATCGGGCACACATTGTGACGATCGGTGACAGTTCAGAAGGTCTTCGCACCGGGCAGAGCGGCTCCTCGATCCGCCTTGGTGATGACGCCACTATCGAGACGTCGGGCGCGTCCTCGACAGGGATCTATGCCGCCTCATCTTCCAAAACGGAACTGGGCAACAATGCCACGATTACGGTCAACGGCGTCAGCGCCCATGCGGTTTATTCCACCAATGCAACCGTGAATCTCGGCGAAAACGCGACGATCAACGTAAACAATTCGGCGAAAGCGGCGTCTTACAGCAAAGCGCCACGCGGTCTGTATGCGACTTCACGCGGGGCAATAAACCTGGCTGGCGGCGCCGCCATTACTATGGCGGGCAATCACAGCAATGAAAGTTATGCCATCAGCACCGAAACGGGCGGCTCCGTAGACGGCTCCGCTGGCGGGCGCTTCCTTATCGACGGTGATCTTCACGCCGCTGGCGCGACTGCCGCGACCAGCAGCCTGCCGCAGCAAAACAGTACCATTACGCTCAACATGACCGACAACTCGTTGTGGAGTGGGGCGTCATACATCACCAGCGTCTCGGCCGGAACGGGGGTTATCTCGCTGCAAATGAGCGATGCGACCTGGAACATGACCAACAGCTCAACGCTCACCGACCTGACGCTGAACGGCGGGTCAGTGGTGAACTTTGGGCATACTGACGGCGAACCGTGGCAGACGCTTACCATTAATGAAGATTTCACCGGCAACGGCGGCAAACTGGTTTTCAATACCGTCCTGAATGACGACACCTCCGAAACCGACAAGCTGAAAGTGCTCGGCAACACCGCAGGTAATGCGTTTGTGGCGGTGAACAACATTGGCGGAACCGGGGCGCAGACCGTTGAAGGTATTGAGATCATCGAAGTAGCCGGTAATTCTGACGGTACTTTTGAGAAAGCAGGCCGTATTGTTGCCGGTGCGTACGACTATAACGTGGTGCAAAAGGGCAGCAACTGGTATCTGACCAGCTTTATTCCTGCTCCGCCGGATCCGGAAGAACCGGACCCGGTAGATCCCATCGACCCAGACCCCGTTGACCCGGATCCGGTTGACCCTATTGACCCAGGTCCTGTCGATCCAGACCCGGTCGATCCGATAATCCCTGAGCCGGAAATACCTGTCGCACCTCCGGTCACCGAGCAGCAATACCGCCCGGAAGCAGGCAGTTATCTGGCGAACAACTACGCCGCTAACACGCTGTTTATGACCCGACTGCACGATCGTCTGGGTGAAACGCAGTACATCGACATGCTGACGGGCGAGAAAAAAGTCACCAGTATGTGGATGCGTAACGTCGGGGCGCATACCCGCTTTAAAGACGGTAGCGGGCAGTTGAAAACCCAAAGCAACAGCTATGTGTTGCAGCTGGGCGGTGATCTGGCGCAGTGGAGTAGCGACGGCCTCGACCGTTGGCACATCGGCGCAATGGCTGGTTACGCCAACAGCCAGAACCGCACGCAGTCCAGCCTGACCGGCTACCATTCACGTGGTCAGGTTACCGGTTACAGCGTGGGACTGTACGGCACCTGGTATGCCAATGACGCAGACAAGACCGGCACTTACGTAGACACCTGGATGCTGTACAACTGGTTTGATAACAAGGTGATGGGCCAGGAGCAGGCGGCGGAGAAATATAAATCCAGCGGGATCACTGCTTCGGTCGAAGCGGGTTATAGCTTCAAACTGGGTGAGAACGAGCGCAACAGCTACTGGCTGCAACCGAAAGCGCAGGTGGTGTGGATGGATGTGCAGGCCGACAGTCACCGCGAAGCGAATGGTACCCGTGTGAAGGATGATACCGATGGCAACCTGATGACCCGTCTGGGTGTGAAGGCCTTTATCAACGGTCACAACGCCATCGACGACGGTAAATCTCGTGAGTTCCAGCCGTTTGTCGAAGCCAACTGGATCCACAACACGCAGACGACCCGCGTGAAGATGGATGATGTGAGCAACGACATGCGCGGCACGAAGAACATCGGCGACAAAGGCTACAGCGATACCCGCGGTATGCTGGGCGTGAAATACAATTTCTGACGGGATTGTAAGTAACAGAAAAGCCGCTGATTAATAGGTCAGCGGCTTTATTTTTTGGGGAAGCGGTAGGTCGGATAAGCGTTAGCGCCATCCAGTAAATAAGCTGCGTACAGCGCTAGCTATTACTATTTTTGTTACAAGCAAGTTCTTTGCCCAAAGCAATCATGGCCAATTCAGAAGGACTGTATTTTGTTCGTTCTTTAGGATGGGTCTGGAGGTAATTACCAACAATATCAGCTTCCTGTCCAATGGTTATGCTTTCATTACAGATGATATTTTCTTTTGATAGTGTCCCCGCTACACCGGCAACAAAAGACATATACATCACTGCTGTCTGTTCATCCCGAACATTCAAATAATCAAAACCTTTCTCATACAACTGATAACCGTGATAAAGCGAGTTGCCGTCGATATTCAATGTCGATTTTGCCAGTACAGGCGTTGAAAAACAGAGCAATAACAAGACAGGAATGGCAATTTTACTGATCATACGAGCACCAGCCGCCCTTATGGTGTGAGCCAGTACCGCCGTGCGGGTGTTCTCCTTTCGGGCATGCGAAAACAGTAGATGATGCGGTGATAGTGACGAGAGCGATAACCATTGCCATGAATACGTTTTTCATATGTAACCCAATAATCTAATTTATTAGAAACGAGGCTGTCCCTTCCTGATTAAAGAAAAAGGATGCCTGTGTATTTTTAGCGGGATTATAATATGGTGTTTATTGTGCTGTCATGTTTATCGTTTGGCATAGGCCATCAGGATAGTATTTTTATTATGATTTTTAGTGTAGTGATTGAATCATTTCTAATGCGTTTCTGATTCATGAATAATGAGTTGCTGCTTCAAATATCATAATTATTGATTATTGCCCGTAAGTTTATATTGCTTTTTTCATTTATCAGGCTCCATTAATTCATCAAAGAAATTATCGCCGTTAACAATATTATCAGAATGAATATCACATTGTGCACATTGAATCTTGGCTTTCAGTAACTGAATTTTTATTTCTTCGACTTTTTCATCGTCGTCAATCGAAAAGATGGTGTCTGGTTTTTCGTGGTGATTCATTTGTTTGGGTTCCCGTTACACTTTGGCTTCATTTTCCAGGAGAGTAGGCCGGATAAGCGTAAGCGCCATCCGGCACCAAGTGAACCTGTAAGTACTGCTTGCAGGTTCAGCTGTACTTCACTGGAGAGTCGCCAACGTGCTCTCAATTCTTTTTAACTTCTGATTTGCTTCTTGCAGCTCATCCTGCAACCGTTGTTCCTGCTCGCCGTAGACCATCAGGACGATACAGCCGTTCATCACTTTTACGCTAATCTGTTGCCCGGTATCAAACCCCGCTTCGCGTAGCCACTTGCCGGAAAGAATAATTTTGGGTGTGGATTTGTCGAAAACATTCGGGCGATATCCCACAATTACCGAACGCTCGGTTCCAGATTGGTCGGTGTCTGGGGTAGAATGCGAATCAGCCATAATCAACTCCTTGATAGTTGGTGAGGTTAGCTCTCGTCGGGTACTGCGAATACCGGGCGAGGGCGTTTATAAATCAGGTCGTTAGGTGTAAAGGTACGTACCTGATTGGTGATATCTTGCGCTTGTAGGTACGTACATGTCAACGGCTAAACGCGACCCAAATCAGTCCAAATCCGGAAAGGCTCCAACTTTTCAGATTCGTATCACACCTGAGTTAAAGGCGCAGTTCGAGGCTGCTGCAAAAGCAGAAGGGATGAGTTTAGGGAATTGGCTCAAGACCTTGGGGAGAAGAGAACTGGCAAGATTGGGTATTGAGCCGCAGGATAAGTAAAGAATTGATTAATTTTCCTGTCTATTCGGAATATTTATGATTTCCATTTTTAAGGCATTCTCCCCAGAGAAAATCGCAGCTAAACCCTTCCTAATTTTTGACTGATCGTTTTCTATTGCTCCGTGGGCCACAGGAGAATAGATGGCTGTTTGTAATTGCACTCGCTCAAAGTCATAGCCAATATCTTTTGCGATTTCTGACAATAGGTCTAAGAAAAGATTATTACTTGTTTGGTTCCATATGGCACCTAAAATATTATCCTTATCAGGGTAAGATGTATTCAAATGTGCAAAATATAACTTCCATGAGGATAATATATTACCTTCAGAAGCACTTCTTTTGGCTTTTCCTTTTTTAATTTTCCCGTAAAATGCTAAGTCGATCATGTTTAGTGCACGAACATGTTCACTTGACAGCCTGGCGCTCTGAGATCTAGTAGCCATAAGATGTTTGAATATGTCAATTTTTAATGATTTCTTCTGGGAATATCTTTCTATAAATTTTTGTGTCTGAATGGCTAATAATGGGCTAATTACAGTAGCAGCAATAGCCATAATTGTAAGAGCAGTGCTCATATTAGATCCTCGCTATGAAAACATTTGGGCGAGGATCATAAAGGAATTTGTGTGCTGAAAAGATATGGCAAATGACTGGGATAAGGTAAGAATTTTGGCGGAAGATCACAGGAGTCGAACCTGCCCGGGAACGCTGGCGCCCCCAACTGGATTTGAAGTCCAGCCACCTCACCGGAGATGACGATCTTCCGCGCCTCGATTGCTACATGGAGGCGGGGCGCATTATAGCTACTTCCTGGGGTTTCCACACCCCCTCACTCACTTTTTTAACTTCCCTTTTGTCTTGCCATGATCGGTTTCATATAAATCCTCAATAAATCCGGTAGTTACATTTCATCACATTTTTCGACGCAACTCTGATCACAGAAAACAAGAATCGTAATTTGATAACGAGATATCGGAATACCCGCGCTCACAGGGATGGTTTACAAGAACTGTAACCGGTATCAGTGCGTGTGAAAGTGCTAACAAGGATGCGTAATGAAAAGTGAGATTTTGTCCGTTAAAGAGAAGATTGGCTACGGAATGGGCGATGCGGCGAGCCACATTATCTTCGATAACGTCATGTTATATATGATGTTCTTCTATACCGATATTTTTGGTATTCCGGCCGGATTTGTCGGCACCATGTTCCTGCTGGCCCGCGCGCTGGATGCTATCTCAGACCCTTGCATGGGACTGCTCGCCGACCGCACCCGGTCGCGCTGGGGGAAATTTCGCCCGTGGGTACTGTTTGGCGCACTGCCGTTTGGTCTGGTTTGTGTGCTTGCCTACAGCACGCCGGACCTCAGCCTGCACGGCAAAATGATTTATGCCGCAATCACCTACACGCTGCTGACCCTGCTTTATACCGTGGTGAATATTCCCTATTGTGCGCTGGGCGGCGTCATCACCAATGACCCCACGCAGCGCATCTCCCTGCAGTCATGGCGCTTTGTGCTGGCGACGGCGGGCGGCATGCTCTCCACCGTGCTGATGATGCCGCTGGTGAATCTGCTTGGCGGTGAAGATAAGGCGCTGGGTTTCCAGGGTGGGATTGCCGTGCTCTCGGTGGTGGCATTCCTGATGCTGGCATTCTGCTTCTTTACCACCAAAGAACGCGTGGAAGCGCCGCCGAGCAGCACCTCAATGCGTGAAGACCTGCGCGACATCTGGCAGAACGACCAATGGCGCATCGTCGGCCTGCTGACCATCCTCAATATCCTGGCCGTCTGCGTTCGCGGCGGGGCGATGATGTATTACGTCACCTGGATCCTGGGTATGCCAGAATTGTTTGTCGCCTTCCTTACCACCTATTGCGTCGGCAACCTGATCGGCTCTGCGCTGGCAAAACCGCTGACCGACTGGAAATGCAAAGTCAGCGTCTTCTGGTGGACCAACGCCGCGCTGGCGGCCGTCAGTCTGGCGATGTTCTTCGTACCGATGCACGCCAACATTACCATGTTCGTCTTCATCTTCGTGATTGGCGTACTGCATCAGCTCGTGACGCCAATTCAGTGGGTAATGATGTCCGACACCGTGGATTACGGCGAGTGGTGCAACGGAAAACGTCTGACGGGGATCAGCTTTGCGGGCACGTTGTTCGTGCTCAAGCTGGGCCTGGCGCTCGGCGGGGCGCTGATCGGCTGGATGCTGGCAGGTGGGGGCTACGACGCCGCAGCGAAAACCCAGAACAGCGCCACCATTAGCATCATCATCGCGCTGTTCACCATAGTCCCGGCTATTTGCTACCTGCTGAGTGCCGTGATCGCCAAACGCTTCTACACCCTGAAAACCCCGTATCTGACTGAAATCATGAGCCAACTGGCGCAGGGCGCGCGCCGCAATCAGCAAGATTTCACGACGAAAGAATTACAGAACTAAGGAACCGATGATGAAAATTAGCGATGGAAACTGGCTGATTCAGCCCGGTCTGAACGTGATTAACCCGATTCAGGTGTTCGAGGTTGAACAGCAGGGCAATGAGATGATTGTCTACGTTGCGCCGCGCGACGTGCGTGAACGTACCTGGCAACTGGATACCCCATTGTTTATCCTGCGCTTCTTCTCGCCGCAGGAAGGCGTGGTCGGTGTGCGTATGGAGCACTTCCAGGGGGCGCTGGATACCGGTCCGCATTACCCGCTCAATGTGCTGCAGGATGTGAAGGTGGAGATGCGCAACACCGCTGAGATTGCCGAACTGAAGAGCGGTAACCTGAGCGTGCGCGTAACCAAAGGTGAGTTCTGGTCACTGGATTTCCTGCGTAACGGCGAACGTATTACCGGCAGCCAGCTGAAAAATAACGGCTACGTGCAGGACACCAACAGCGGGAAAAACTATATGTTTGAGCGCCTGGATCTCGGCGTTGGTGAAACGGTGTACGGTCTGGGCGAGCGCTTTACCGCGCTGGTGCGTAACGGGCAAACGGTGGAAACCTGGAACCGTGACGGCGGCACCAGCACCGAGCAATCTTACAAGAACATCCCATTCTATATCACCAACCGCGGTTACGGCGTACTGGTGAACCATCCGCAGTGCGTGTCGTTTGAAATCGGCTCTGAGAAAGTGTCGAAAGTGCAGTTCAGCGTGGAAAGCGAGTATCTGGAATATTTCGTCATCGACGGCCCAACGCCGAAGGACGTGTTGAACCGTTATACCCAGTTCACTGGCCGTCCCGCGCTGCCGCCCGCCTGGTCGTTCGGCCTGTGGCTGACCACGTCGTTCACCACCAATTATGACGAAGCGACGGTCAACAGCTTTATCGACGGCATGGCCGAGCGCAATCTGCCGCTACACGTTTTTCACTTTGACTGCTTCTGGATGAAAGCCTTCCAGTGGTGTGACTTTGAGTGGGATCCGCTGACCTTCCCGGACCCGGAAGGCATGATCCGCCGCCTGAAAGAAAAAGGGCTGAAGGTCTGCGTGTGGATTAACCCGTATATTGGCCAGAAATCACCGATTTTCAACGAGCTGAAAGAGAAAGGCTATCTGCTCAAGCGGCCGGATGGTTCCCTGTGGCAATGGGATAAATGGCAGCCGGGCCTGGCGATTTATGACTTCACTAATCCGCAGGCCTGTGAGTGGTATGCCAATAAGCTGAAAGGTCTGGTGGATATTGGCGTTGACTGCTTCAAAACCGACTTTGGCGAACGTATACCCACGGATGTGCAGTGGTTCGACGGTTCTGATCCACAGAAAATGCATAACCATTATGCGTACATCTACAACGAACTGGTGTGGAACGTGCTGAAAGAGACTGTCGGTGAAGAAGAGGCGGTGCTGTTTGCCCGTTCAGCTTCGGTCGGCGCGCAGCAGTTTCCGGTGCATTGGGGCGGCGATTGCTATGCCAACTATGAATCGATGGCCGAAAGCCTGCGCGGCGGGTTGTCCATTGGTCTGTCCGGCTTTGGCTTCTGGAGTCACGATATTGGCGGCTTTGAGAATACCGCCCCGGCGCACGTCTACAAGCGCTGGTGTGCGTTCGGGCTGCTCTCCAGCCATAGTCGTCTGCACGGTAGCAAATCCTACCGTGTACCGTGGGCGTACGATGACGAATCCTGCGATGTGGTGCGCTACTTCACAGAGCAGAAATGCCGCATGATGCCGTATCTGTATCGCGAAGCGGCGCGCGCCAATGAGCTAGGAACGCCGATGATGCGCGCAATGATGCTGGAGTTCCCGGACGATCCGGCATGTGATTATCTCGACCGCCAGTACATGCTGGGCGATAGCGTGATGGTGGCGCCGGTGTTTAGCGAGGCGGGTGATGTGCAGTTTTACCTGCCAGAAGGACGCTGGACGCATCTGTGGCGTAACGACGAGGTGTCTGGTAGCCGCTGGCATAAACAGCAGCACGACTTCCTGAGCCTGCCAGTCTACGTGCGTGAAAACACCCTGCTGGCGCTAGGCAGCAATAACCAGAAGCCGGACTACGCCTGGCATGAAGGAACCGCGTTCCAGCTGTTCCATCTGCAGGAGGGCCGGGAAGCGGTGTGTGAAGTGCCTGCGATGGACGGCTCGGTTATCTTCACGCTGAAGGCGACGCGTGTAGGTAATACCATCACTGTGAAAGGGAACGGTGAGGCACGTAACTGGACGCTGTGCCTGCGAAATATTCAGGAAATTGGCGGCATTAAATGCGGGTCGCATATGGGCAGCGAGCTGGGTGTAGTTATTACTCCACAGGGCAGTGAGCTGACGATTACCTTGTAAGTATGTGTCGACGTGGTGCCGGATGCGTTTTATCCGGCCCACGCTGCGAGCAGCATTCCAGATCTGAAAATCCAAAACATCCTGAATTAAATTTTTATCTCTGCATATTTGCGAGCGGTATCACTCTGATTCCCGCGAAAAATGTGATCTGCGCCGTAAATATCTCACTATTTCCTCTTTTTGTCTTATTTCTGTCCGGATTACTGGACACGATTTAGTATTGTTGACGCATCGTAGTCCTCTTATATTTATCATCACGGATTACACGTGGAGCATAAGCGCTTCTTTAGCTATTTAATCTGGTGTGTGATAAGGGTAAATAATGCAAATGATTACCTCGCGACAAAACAGATTATTAAAGTTTCTTCTGTCTAAGAAGGAATATGTCACGCTGCTGAAAATTGCCGAGTATTTATCTGTTTCAGAGAAAACTGTGCAGCGCGATCTGCGCTTACTGGAACCATGGTTATCAGAATGGAAAATAACCATCGATAAACGTGCTGGTGCTGGGGTGATATTAAGTTCCGATAATATTACCGACCTTTTATATATGGATCAGTTATTAGGATCGGAAGGTGATGATACTGACGGCATGATGAATAATTCACGGCGAGTCAAGATAGCCTCACAGTTATTAAGCGAAACGCCGCATGAAACGTCGATCAGTAAATTATCCGAACGTTATTTCATTAGTAGCGCATCGATTGTTAACGATCTGAAAGTAATTGAATCCTGGATTACCCCACTGGGCCTGTCGTTGATTCGCAGTCAGAGCGGCACGCATATCGAAGGCAGCGAGAGCGGTGTACGCCAGGCGATGGCGTCACTGATTAACGGCGTGATTAACCATAATGAACCTGGTAACGTGGTTTATTCACGCCTTGACCCGGGCAGTTATAAAGCCTTAGTGCATTACTTTGGTGAAGAAGATGTTTTATTTGTCCAGACGTTATTGCAGGAAATGGAGAACGACCTGTGCTGGTCTCTGGGCGAGCCTTATTACGTCAATATCTTTACCCATATTTTGATCATGATGTACCGCATCACGCGGGGCAATGCGCTGCCGAGAAAAGATGAAAATATCACCTCATGTGACGAGAATATTTTTTCCATTGCCAGCCGGATGATTCAGCATATTGAAAAACGCATTGCCCACCCGCTGCCGGAAGACGAAGTCTGGTTTATTTATCAATACATTATCTCTTCCGGCGTGGTAATTGAAGAGCATAACGACGTGAGCGTGATTGGCCATATGCACTCCAGCGACGAAGCGCGTTTGATTACCCATCGGTTGATTGCCTCCTTTGCCGAGATGGTCGACAGCGATCTTAGCCAGGACACGGCGCTTTATGACGGATTGCTGATCCACATTAAGCCGCTGATTAACCGCCTGAACTACCAGATCCGCATTCGCAATCCATTGCTGGAGGATATTAAAGGCGAGTTGCAGGACGTGTGGCGTCTGACCCAGTGCGCGGTGAATCGGGTGTTTAGCAGCTGGGGCGAGCGGGCCGTGTCGGAAGATGAGGTGGGATATTTAACCGTGCATTTTCAAGCCGCAATGGAGCGGCAGATAGCGCGTAAGCGCGTGCTGCTGGTCTGCTCAACCGGTATTGGCACCTCTCACTTACTCAAAAGCCGTATTCTGCGCGCCTTTCCGGACTGGACTATCGTCGGCGTGGTATCGGCAGGCAGCCTGCCCTCCGTACTGACTGACGATATTGAACTGGTGGTATCGACGATAAATTTACCTGCCGTTGCTATGCCGGTCGTGTATGTCACCGCCTTTTTCAATGATGCAGATATTAAGCGGGTAACAGAAACGGTTATTACGGAAAAATTACATCGGGCGACGTCGCTGGTCGTCGAAAATTAATGTCTGAACTCCATGAGGTATGATTGATGGACATCACGAAAATACTCAATACAAATCGCGTTATTTTGGACATGAAGGCCACAAGCAAAACGGAGGCTATTGAGGAACTGACGGATATTCTCCAAAAAGATGGGGCAATTAGCTGTCGGGAAACGTTTATTCAGGATGTCTGGCAGCGTGAATCAGAAGGCTCGACCGGCTTCGAAAATCATATTGCGATCCCGCACGGGAAATCCTCGGCGGTGGTCAATACCACGCTGGCAATTGGGCGTACCCGCCAGGATATTCCCTGGGAAACCCTGGATGGCAGCAACGTGCGCTGCATCATTCTGTTTGCCGTACGTCTTGAAGATCAAAACACTACACATATTCGTCTGCTTTCGCAGGTTGCCGGCGCGTTGGCGGATGACGACATTATTGAACAACTGTTAGTCGAAAGCAGTCCACAGAAAATTATTGAGCTTTTTAGCCAATATGCTGAATCCAATGTCTGCTAAATAAAAAGTGGAGCATGTTATGAATATTGTTTGTGTTGCCGCCTGTACGGCGGGTATTGCGCACACCTATATTGCCCGTGAGAAGCTAATTAAAGGTGCTAAAGCGCTTGGTCATAATATAAGAGTTGAAACCCAGGGAACTATCGGCACGGAGAACGAACTGCTGACAGAGGATATTTCTGCAGCTGATGTCGTAATTCTTGCTGTCGATGTCAAAATAAAAGGGGAGGAACGATTTTCAAATAAACGCATTGTGCGAGTGAAAACCGAAATCGTCATAAAATCGCCCATTCAGTTTCTTGAAAAGGTCGAAAAATCATTAGTTAATAATAACCAGTAGCGATCCTCATTCTGGAGGGATTTCACATGAGTGAAAATAAAATTCCGCTATCTCAGGAAATAAAAAGACATTTATTAACGGGGATTTCGTGGATGATCCCGTTAATTGTCGCCGCCGGGATCTGTATTGCTCTCGGGCAAATACTTGGCGGCACTAACGTGGGTGAAAAAACAGGAACCATACCCTGGATGCTCAACCAGATTGGCGGCTGGGGGATGGGGTTAATCGTACCGCTGATTAGTGCGGCGATTGCGTACTCCATTGCCGATCGTCCCGGATTTGCGCCGGGCCTGATTGTCGGCTTTGTTTGCGGCGAAATTCATACCGGTTTTATCGGCGGGATGCTGGGCGGGTTCCTGGTCGGTTATACCGTACTGCTACTTAAGCGCTATATCCGTTTGCCACAGTCGATGCAGGGGCTGATGCCCATCATGGTGTTGCCGGTACTGAGTACCGTCATTGGCGGCCTGTTGATGATGACGCTGATTGGCAAGCCGATAGCCTGGCTGCAGGACGCGTTGATTCATCTGCTGGAGTCCATGCAGGGCGGATCCCGCTTTCTGATGGGCGCTATCCTCGGTGCGATGGCGACATTCGACTTCGGCGGACCGGTGAATAAAACCATGTCGCTGTTTGCTGACGGCATGCTGGTCAGCGGTGTGTACGGTCCGGAAGCGGTGAAGTTTGTTGGTTCGATGATCCCTCCGTTCGGCATTACGCTCTCTTTCCTGCTGACGCGTCACAAATACACCCGTGCGGAGCGCGAGGCGCTGAAAGCGGCATTCCCGATGGGGATCTGCATGATTACCGAAGGGGTCATTCCGATTGCAGCGCGTGACCTGTTGCGCGTGGTGGGCTCCTGCGTGGTGGCCTCGGCGATTGCGGGCGGCCTGATTATGGTGTGGGGTGTCGAAAGCCCGGTACCGCACGGCGGCATGTTTGTGGTTCCGCTCTTTACGCATCCGCTGCTGTTTTGCCTGGCGCTGGGGATCGGCACAGTGATTTGCGGTGTCATGTTGTCGCTGTGGAAGAAACCGGTGACCGAGCGTGACGAAGAGTTTGATGAACTCAGCGATCAAAAATTGAAAGACGAAGAGATCACCTTCACCCTGGAATAACCGGAGGCCGTATGTTTGCCGATATGAAAAGCATGGTGACGAAAGCCTGGCGTGAGCAGTACGCGCTGCTGGCCATTAACTGCATGAACCTGGAAAGCGCCCGCGCGGCGGTTCGGGTGGCAGAGAAACACCGTGCGCCCATCATCCTGAATCTGTATCAGGGGCATCTGGAGCATTTTCCGGCCCCGATAGCCGCTGCGGTCGTCAAAACGCTGGCAGAGGAAGCCTCAGTACCGGTCGCGATGGCGCTGGATCATGGAAAGGATCCTGTACGCATTCGTCAGGCTTTTCGCGCCGGATTCAGCGGGTTAATGATCGACGCCTCCGCCTTTGCGCTGGAGGAGAACATTCGCCAGACCCGTGCAGTGGTCGAGCTCGCAGCCAGCGTTTCTCTGTGCGTGGAAGGTGAGCTGGGTCATCTGGCCGATGCTCCGCGCTATGACCATGTGACTAACGTGGATTTGATGACTCAGGCCGCCGACGTGGAACCCTTTATCCAACAGACCGGGATCGATTTGCTGGCGGTGTCGGTGGGTACGGCACACGGCATGTACGCGCCGGGTATCACACCTGCTATTGATTTCCTGCGGCTGGAGGAAATAGCCCGGTTATCAACGGTACCTCTGGCACTGCATGGCGGCAGCGGGACGCCGTTTGATCAGCTACAGCGTTGCCCGACGTTTGGTGTCGCCAAGATAAACGTTGGTGCGGCGGTTTTCGAAGCCGGAAAGGCTGCGCTACTGCATACCCTGTGTCGTGACACATCCGGTGAACTCGTTGATGCCCTGGCCCTGATGGAACAGGCCTGCGAGGAAGCCATTATTCCGTACCTGCAGGCCAGCGGCGCTATCGGCAAAGCCTGATTCATTTTCTGTAACGCCTTCTATGCCTCTGCGATGACGCACTGGCAGGGCTTTCTACACCCTGAAACTGGAGAATTAACATGTTAGTTTCGATGAAAGAATTACTACAACCTACTCGTCAGCACGGTTTTGCTATCGGCGCATTCAACGTGGCGGACAGCTGCTTTGTACGTGCAGTAGTGGAGGAAGCGGAAGCGACCAATACCCCGGCGATTATCTCTATTCACCCCAGTGAACATGATTTTGTCGGCGATGCGTTTTTTAGCTATGTCCGCGATATCACTCTGCGCAGCCCGGTTCCCTTTACTCTGCATCTGGACCATGGCGCTTCAGTTGAGCATGTGCTGCGGGCGATTCAGTGTGGGTTTACCTCGGTGATGATTGATGGCTCGCTGCTGCCGTATGAAGAGAACGTGGCGCTGACCCGCGAAGTGGTCAAGCTGGCGCATGCGGTAGGTGTTTCTGTGGAAGGGGAGTTGGGTACGATTGGTCAGACCGGGACGTCAGTGGAAGGCGGCGTGTCGAAGGTTACTTATACCGATCCTGCTCAGGCAGAGGATTTTATCGCCCGAACCGGTGCAGACACGCTGGCGGTGGCGATTGGAACCGCGCACGGGATCTACCCGAAAGGGATGCAGCCAGAGCTGCAAATGAACATCCTGCGCGACATCGCCGGGCGTGTGGATATTCCGCTGGTGCTGCACGGTGGTTCCGCGAACCCGGATGCGGAAATTGCCGAATCCGTGACGCTGGGTGTTGGCAAAATCAACATTTCCAGCGATATGAAATACGCCTACTTCCAGAAAGTCCGCGAAATCCTGGCGAAAGAAACCTGGTGGGACCCGAACGTAATCTACCCAGAAGCCATTAGCGCCGCGCGGGACGTGATCCGCCACAAAATGAAATTGTTCGGTTCAACCGGCAAAGCATCACTTTACTAACGGCATGCAGGCGGGGCGACCCGCCTCTTTCGCAACAAGGAAAAGTGGAATGAAGCGTTCACATATTAATTATGCCGTCGATAAAGCGCATGCCATCGCCGAGACTTTTCGGGTCTGTCTGCCTGATTTTGCGTATTTTACGATCGATGCCTGGCGGCAACAGGATCAAACTCTGTGGCGTGAAGTGCGCGCTCTCCAGTTGGGCTGGGACGTTACTGACTTCGGACGCGGAGATTTTGCGCAAACGGGGCTGACGTTACTGACGTTGCGCAATGGTCTGATGGGGTCAGCGGATTACCCCAAACCGTACGCCGAAAAGATGCTGCAAATTCAGCAGGATCAGCAAACGCCATGGCATTTTCATCGCCATAAAATGGAAGATATCGTGAATCGCGGCGGCGGTGACTTATGTATGCAGCTGGCATGGGCCACGCCTGATGATGGGTATGACGCACGGCGTATTGTTGAAGTTAGCGTCGATGGTCAGCGGCGTACCGTTGACGCTGGCGAGACGCTGGTATTGAAACCGGGACAGGGGGTGTGCCTGCCGCCGCGCTTGTATCATCGCTTTTGGGCGGAGAAGGCGTTCGTGCTGGGCTGGGAAATCTCGATGGTCAATGACGACCAGCATGACAACCACTTTCTGGAACCTGGCGGTCGCTTCCCGGCGATTGAAGAGGATGAGCCGGTGAAGTGGCTGTTGTGCAGTGAATATATTCGTTTATGAGCGTGAGTAGGCCCGGTAAGCGAAGCGCCACCGGGCAATAAATTATTGCGCAGGTGGTGGTGCTGTGACTTCACTCCCTGAAACCACACCCGCCTGCATGGTCTGCGTGACCTGCTGTTTCTCCACGTTCACCGCATGCAGTTGGCCGCTGACCGTTGGCTTGAGCGGCGCATCGGCCTGAATATTGCCGCTGGCGGTAAGCTGAATATTACCATCGCCGGAAAGCGGCAGTGCGGGCCAGCCCCACTGCTGCAGGATCGTCATTGGCACGCCGCGTCCGTTCAGGCTGATCTGAGCCTGACGCTGAGGCAACTGCGAAATGCTGGCGGTGGCCTCCAGCAGCCCTTTTTCCGTATAGGCGCTCAGTTCGCTGATATTGATGGTGCTGTTGTTCGCCGTCAGCGCCAGCGAAGGACGACGTACATCCGTGCGGTTAAAGGTAGCAGCAGCGGCGTTGAGGGTGGCGCTCCCGCTCCAGATCCCCCACTGATTGTTCTGTACCAGCCCGAGGTTAGCGCCGTAACCGTCAAGCGCGGTGAGCTGCCACGGGAAACTCGGGTCGATATCAATTACCAGATTGCGGCTGGCGCTGAATTTCTTCAGCGTCAGGCTGTTTAACCATGTTGGCAGAGGTTTCATCCACTGCTGCTTCCAGTTTTCCGGCAGCGTGTATTCCAGACCGACAATAGCGGCATCATCGAGGACCATCGCTTTGTTGCTGCGTAGCCAGTTTCCGGATGTTCTGACCATACCGCCTTCCCAGCGGGTGGTGAACTGGCGCAGCGCAATGCCCTGTGGTGAGAACTCGGCGTTCAGAATCGGATCGAAGAAGTGCAGAGAGCCGTAGATAAACTCGCTGGCGTTCATCGACAATTTTCCTTCCTGAGTTTGCCAGTCGTCCTTGCTGAAGGTCATGTTGCGCAAGCTCAGATCGAGATCCGTCACCGCCCAGTCAGGGCCTTGCAGACGGGCATCCGTTACTTCCAGACGACCAATTTGCAGGGAAGGAATGGTGCTTAACGGGGCAAAAAAGTCGGCCAGCGATTTGTCGCTTTGCAGCCGGATATCGTTCAGGCGCAGATTCTCCACTACCCAGCTCCCGTCGGCATTGCGTTGCGCTACGCCGGTTAATGCTCCACGCGCCACGTCTGCGCCAATATTGCTAAGCGTCACCCGGTCATGGTCAATGCTGCCTTCAATCAAGACGTTGGTGGTCGGGACATCGTTGAGCGTCAACGAACTGGCGCTGAGCTGAATTTGCGCTTTGCTGCCGAGAATTTTACCTGCTTCAGGGCTCCAGGGAATGACGCCGCCGTTAACGCGCTGGGCGCTGAGGTTCCACTCGCTACCGGGGCTGTTAAGCGCCATATCCTGCAATTGCAGGCGATCGGCCTGAAACGGTAACGGCGCGGTTTGCTGGGAAAGATTCAGCGTGCCGTTTTGCAACAAAATGGTGTCTACGTGCAGCGGGTCGGTGATTTGGCGGCTACTGAGTCCAATATCGACCGTTTTGGCGACCAGCGTGGCGGGCTGACCATCCCGGCCAAAGGTGACGTTTTCCAGCAGAATATGGGAAGGGGAAGAAAACCGGTGATCGATGGCATCAAAGGCCAGATGGTAGCTGCTGTTCTGTGAAACCCAGGCACTGACGTGCTCTGCGCCCCAGCGGGTTTGCAGTAGAAAATAAAGGCCGAGGATCGCCACTGCAAGGGCGATCAGCACGTAAAGAAGCAGCTTTCCAATAAATTTCATGGTCTTCCATCCCGCGAAGTGCACATAGTCAAGTTATGCACGATTTAGACGCAATGCTCAAGGCGGGAATGGTGAAAGAGCGTTACAGCGGCGTTGATTCAGAATCAACGCCGCATTTTGCTTATTGCTTCTCTGGCGGGAACACCAGGTTCAGAACGATAGCGGTAATACCGCCTGCGGCAATGCCGGAAGAGAGCAGGTTTTTCACCCAGTCCGGGGCGAACTGCAGGATCAACGGCTGCTGGGAGACGCCCAGGCCGACGGCCAGCGACAACGCGATAATCAGAATCGCGCGGCGGTTCAGTGGCTCGCGGGACACAATACGCACGCCGGATGCGGCGATAGTACCGAACATTACCAGCGTTGCCCCGCCCAGTACTGGCTCAGGAATATGCTGTACAAAACCGCTAACCGCCGGGAACAGGCCCAGCGCGATCAACATCAACGCCACCACAAAACCGACGTAGCGGCTGGCAACGCCCGTTAACTGAATAACCCCGTTGTTCTGCCCAAAACAGGAGTTCGGGAAGGTGTTGAACACAGCGGAAACAAACGAGTTCAGGCCGTTCGCCAGCACGCCGCCTTTCAGGCGTTTCATATACAGCGGACCAGAAACCGGCTGCTCGGAGACATCAGAGGTGGCCGTAATATCGCCGATGGTTTCCAGTGAGGTGATCATAAAGACCAGCATCAGCGGCAGCAGTAAACTCCAGTCGATACCCAGGCCATAATACAGCGGCGTTGGCACCATTAGCAGGTCCTGACTTACCGGTGCGGTATTTTGCGGCAGCATGTCCATAAACCAGGCCAGCAGATAGCCTGCCGCCATCGCAATCACCAATGACGCAACACGCAGGTAAGGGTTGCGTTGACGGTTAAGAAGGATGATTAGCGCCAGTACCACGCCTGCCAACAGTAAATTCTTCGGTGCACCAAAGGTGTTGTCGCTCATTGCGGCATAGCCACCACCAATCGATGTCAGACCCACCTGAATCAGCGACAGGCCGATAATCATCACTACCACGCCTGAGACCAATGGGGTAATGATCCGCCGCGCCAAATGCAGTACGCGTGAGATAACCATCTCGGTGCAGCTGGCCAGCATCAACGTACCGAACAGCGCCGCCATCATGGTTGGGACATCTGCGCCACCGGTTTTTAGCGCCGTACCGCCCATAATCAGTGGCGCAACAAAGTTAAAGCTGGTGCCCTGAATGGATAGCAGCCCTGAGCCTACCGGCCCCCAGGCTTTGATCTGAATGATAGAAGCTACGCCGGAGGCGAACAGCGACATACTGATAATGTGTTGAGTATCCTGAGCCGGTAAACCAAGCGCCTGGCAAATTAACAGAGCGGGAGTAATTACCGCGACGAACATGGCCAGCAGATGCTGACAGGCGGCAAACAAGGTCTGGGCTAACGGGGGGCGATCTTCAAGACGGTAAATCAGTTCACTGTTGTGAGTCTGCGCAACCGGTTGCGCATTTGTTGACTCTACGGCGTTAACGGACATCAGAGGCAATCCCATGGTGGAAAAGCGGTGATTTTATCTGACCAGGGCAGAAAAGCAAACGTTTGCTAGCAGGTATTCTTAATATTTAAAACGGATAAACAAACATTTTTATATAACTTTTCATCATTTTCTGCTTAAAATCCACCCCGAAAACTCAATAAGAGCTAAAAATCGGTCTGGAATGCATCGTGCGTGATTGTGCTAAACGCACTAATGGAGCTGTAAATGTTTTATCTCGATACGTTATCAACGCTGGTTGCGGCAACCCTTGTGTTGCTGCTGGGACGTAAGCTCGTCCAGTCTGTTTCCTTCCTGAAAAAATACACCATTCCCGAACCCGTAGCGGGCGGCCTGCTGGTGGCGATTGCGCTGCTGGTGCTGAAAAAAAGCATGGGTTGGGAAGTTAACTTCGATATGACCCTGCGCGATCCGTTGATGCTGGCCTTCTTCGCCACTATCGGTCTGAACGCCAATATCGCAAGTTTGCGTGCTGGCGGCCGCGTGGTGGGTATTTTTCTGATTGTGGTTGTTGGCCTGTTGCTGATGCAAAACGCCATCGGTATTGGTATGGCGACCTTGCTGGGTCTGGACCCGCTGATGGGCCTGATTGCTGGCTCGATCACCCTCTCTGGTGGACACGGAACCGGGGCCGCATGGAGCAAGCTGTTTATTGAACGTTACGGCTTCACCAATGCGACTGAAGTGGCGATGGCTTGCGCAACGTTTGGTCTGGTATTGGGTGGGCTGATTGGCGGCCCGGTGGCACGCTATCTGGTCAAACACTCCACCACGCCAGACGGTATGCCGGACGATCAGGCTGTTCCGACCGCATTTGAAAAGCCGGACGTCGGACGCATGATCACCTCACTGGTGCTGATTGAAACCATCGCGCTGATCGCTATCTGTCTGACGGTGGGGAAAATCGTTGCGCAAATGCTGGTTGGAACGGTACTGGAACTGCCGACCTTCGTTTGCGTGCTGTTTGTTGGGGTGATCCTCAGCAATGGTCTGGCGCTACTGGGCTTCTACCGGGTGTTCGAACGTGCGGTTTCTGTGCTGGGTAACGTTAGTCTGTCACTGTTCCTGGCGATGGCGCTGATGAGCCTGAAGCTATGGGAACTGGCTTCTCTGGCCTTGCCGATGCTGGCAATCCTGGTTGTGCAGACCATTTTCATGGCGCTGTATGCGATATTCGTTACCTGGCGCATGATGGGTAAGAACTACGATGCCGCTGTGCTGGCTGCTGGACACTGCGGTTTTGGCCTCGGCGCGACGCCGACGGCGATTGCCAACATGCAGGCGATTACCGAACGCTTTGGGCCATCCCATATGGCGTTTCTGGTGGTGCCGATGGTGGGGGCATTCTTTATCGATATCGTCAACGCGCTGGTGATTAAGCTGTATCTGCTGTTACCGATTTTTGCGCAATAACGGCTGTGCGGCGGGGTAACATCCGCCGCCGCTATGAAATCGACTATGCGTTGGAGTAGCGTTCGGTTTCCGGCATCCAGCGCTCTATTAGCGCCACGGCCTGTTGCGGATAGCGTTCGTGAATATGGCGAGCAATGCGCTGAACTTCCGGGATAATCGCCTGATCACGCAGTAAATCTGCGACCTTGAATTCTGCCGTTCCGGTCTGGCGAGTACCTAACAGCTCGCCGGGGCCGCGAATCTCTAAATCTTTTTGCGCAATCACGAACCCGTCGTTGCTGTCTCGCAGAACCTGCAAGCGTTTCTGCGCGGTTTTAGACAGCGGTGATTTGTACAGCAGGACGCAGTGGGAGGCCACCGCGCCACGACCTACGCGGCCACGTAGCTGATGCAGCTGGGCCAGGCCCAGGCGCTCCGGGTTTTCAATAATCATCAGGCTGGCGTTTGGCACGTCCACGCCCACTTCAATCACTGTGGTGGCAACCAACAGATGCAGTTCACCCTGCTTAAAGGCCGCCATTACTGACTGCTTCTCGGCGGGCTTCATACGGCCGTGTACCAGGCCAATATTGAGTTCTGGCAGCGCAATCTTAAGCTCTTCCCACGTTGCTTCTGCTGCCTGAGCTTCTAACAGATCAGACTCTTCAATCAGCGTACAGACCCAGTATGCCTGGCGCGCTTCGTGGGTACAGGCGTTGCGCACGCGATCAATAATATCGCTGCGGCGGGTATCCGGAATGGCGACCGTGGTGACCGGGGTACGTCCCGGTGGGAGTTCATCAATTACTGAGGTGTCGAGATCGGCATAGGCGGTCATCGCCAGCGTGCGCGGGATTGGCGTGGCAGTCATGATTAGCTGGTGCGGGTGGAAACCCTGCTGCTGACCTTTTTCCCACAGCGCCAGACGCTGATGCACCCCGAAGCGGTGCTGTTCGTCGATGATAACCAGTGCCAGACCGTTGAACTGAACCTGTTCCTGGAAAATTGCATGAGTACCGACAATCATCTGCACCTGACCGCTGGCGATGGCTTCCTGTTGCGCCAGACGCGCTTTGCCTTTCTGCTTGCCCGCCAGCCAGCCCACTTCAACGCCCAGCGGCGCGAACCAGCTGCGGAAGTTATTCGCATGTTGTTCAGCCAATAATTCGGTGGGGGCCATCAGCGCAACCTGCTTACCATGTGCGATAGCGCGCAGCGCGGCTAACGCCGCAACCAGCGTTTTACCGGAGCCGACATCACCCTGTACCAGGCGCATCATTGGGACATCCAGTGCCATATCACGTTCGATCTCCGAGGTAACGCGAGCCTGTGCGCCAGTCGGTTTAAATGGTAGCGCCGCCAACAGCTTATCTTTCAGCGCATTGTTTGCGCTCAGCGGCTGGGCATGAAAACGCTGCGCCCCGGCGCGTAATGCCAGCATGCTGAGATTATGCGCCAGCAGTTCTTCGAGAATCAGACGTCGCTGCGCCGGATGTTGTCCTGTTTCCAGATCGCTGAGTTGCAGCGACGGTGGAGGGCGGTGCAACGTGCGCAGTGCTTCGGGCAGGCTCATCATGCCTTGTAAAAGCTCTGGCGGTAGCAGTTCGGCAATGGCGCAAGTATCGAGCAGATCCAGTGCCTGATCGGTCAGCTTGCGCAGCGTGGCCTGCTTCACGCCTTCGGTAGTCGGATAAACAGGGGTCAGCGTTTCCTGTAATTCCGGCGTGCTGAGATCGCCCTGCACACGGTATTCCGGGTGGATCATCTCTGCGCCGTATTTCCCGCGTTTGGCTTCACCGTAGGCCAGCACCCGGCGACCGGTGGCGAGGCTGTTTTTCATTGCTGCGCTGAAGTTGAAAAAGCGCATGGTGAGAATGCCGGAGCCATCGCTGATCTGACAGGTCATCATCCGGCGGCCACCGAAGGTGATATTGCAGTTCAGCACTTCGCCTTCAACGGTGGCATAGACGCCCGGCAGCAGTTCGCCAATTGGGTACAGATGGGTACGGTCTTCGTAACGCAGGGGGAGGTGTAGCAGGAGGTCCTGTACGGTGTGCAGGCCAATTTTCGCCAGTTTACTGCTTTGCGCTGCGCCAACGCCGGTCAGAGAGTTGAGTGGGATGGCATCCAGTAAACGGCCTTTCATCGCGTTTATCTCGCAGACTGCATAGTGGCCCACCACGTTGCATCGGCTTCAATTTCGCCCTGCGTGTTTACGTGAGGGTAGGGAAGACCTTTGCGCTTAGCGACATTCGCCAGCACCGGATAACCGCCTTCAAACAGTAAGCGCTGCTGCTCGTCTTGTGGCAGCATGCTGTTTTCTCGTCGGTACATCCCAGCGTTTTGCCGCTGGCGTTGTGCTTCGTACAGAATCAGCGCGGAGGCGACCGAAACGTTCAACGACTGCACCATGCCAGTCATGGGAATGATGATGTCCTGATCAGCCAGATCCAACGCTTCCTGAGTGATGCCGGTTTTCTCCTGGCCCATCAGGATGCAGGTGGGGCGTGTGTAATCAATCTCGCGAAAATCCACGGCTTTATCTGACAGATGAGTTGCCAGAACCTGCATGCCGCGGTTTTTTAAATGTGTGACCGCATCGCCAATAGTAAGGTGAGTTTTCACCTGCACCCAACTGTTGCTGCCTGCGGCAGAAGAGGCCATGGTGCGCATACGGCTACCCGGCCAGACGGCGTGGACTTCATGCACGCCGACCGCATCTGCAGTACGAATGATAGCGGAAACGTTATGAGGTTTGTGGACCTCTTCCATGCAGACGGTCAGATCTGGCTGACGACGTGCGAGCATTTCGCGGATACGTGCATAGCGCTGTTCATTCATAAAACGTGTTCTAGTTACGGTTACGGGTGACTTTTATCACGTCCGGCATGACGCGGATTTTGCGCATGATATTTGCCAGGTGCACGCGATCGCGAGCGGTCAAGCGAATAAAGGCGCTATAGACGCGACCATCTTTCTCTTCCGTATTCAGGCTTTGAATATTGGAGGTGGTCGTGTTGATTGCCGCCGTCAGGTTCGCCAAAGCACCCTGGTGGTTAAACATATCCACCTTAATCTCAGTGATGAATTCCTGCTCTGTTTCTTTATCCCATTCCACCGCCATAAATTTCTCTGGCTCTTTCTGGTAGCCACGAATATTACGGCAGGACTCATGGTGAATCACCAGACCTTTACCCGGACTGACATGGGCAATGATGGGATCGCCTGGAATTGGACGGCAGCATTTCGCGAAGGTGATCAGCACGCCGTCTGCACCTTTGATCGGCAGATGACCATGACCAGATTGTGCCGGTACGTTCGCTGTTGCTTCGCCCTGCTGGAGGTTTTTCGCTACCACCACGCTCATGGCATTACCCAGACCGATTTCTGCGAGCAGATCGTCAAGAGTGGCGAGCTTCATACGCTCAAGCTCACGCTGGATGCTCTCTGGCGGGATTTCAGCCAGTTTACGGCTACCGCCCAGGGCATGGTTGAGCAGTCGACGGCCCAGACTGACGGAATCATCGCGCTTGAGGTTTTTCAGCAGTTGGCGAATCTTGGCGCGCGCTTTCGAACTGACGACGAAGTTGAGCCACGCGGCATTCGGGCGCGCACCCGGGGCGGTAATAATCTCAACTGTCTGACCGCTAAAGAGCGGTTGTGAAAGCGGGTAAGGCTGTCTGTCGACGCGCGCGCCGACGCAAGCGTGACCGATATCGGTATGCACGGCGTAGGCGAAGTCGACAGGCGTTGCACCGGCGGGCAGTTCGACAATGCGCCCTTCCGGTGTGAAAACATAAATCTCATCCGGGAAGAGATCAGATTTAACGCTTTCAATAAATTCAAACGAGCTACCGGCGCTCTGCTGCAGTTCCAGCAGGCTTTGCATCCAGCGTTGAGCGCGGATTTGCGCAGTGGTGCTGCTTTCGCCGCCGTGCTCTTTGTAAGCCCAGTGCGCTGCGACACCCATCTCTGCCATCTGGTCCATGTCTTCAGTACGAATCTGTACTTCAACCGGGACGCCATGAGGGCCGATCATTGAGGTGTGCAAAGACTGATATCCGTTCGCTTTTGGGATGGCAATATAGTCTTTCACGCGGCCAGGACGTGGTTTGTACAGGCTGTGCATCTGGCCGAGTACGCGATAGCAGGTATCGGAATCATGAACGATGACGCGAAATGCGTAGATATCCATGATGGAGTGAAAACGCTGCTCTTTGAGCACCATTTTGCAGTAAATAGAGTACAGGTGCTTCTCACGCCCGCTTACGCGACACGGAATACCTGCCTCCTGCAAACGCCCTTCGATTTCCGAGAGGATTTTTTGGATCATCTCTTTGCGGTTGCCGCGAGCGGCTTTAACCACTTCTTTAATCACGCGATAGCGGTTCGGGTACAGCGCTTCAAAACCCAACTCTTCCAGCTCGGTTTTAATGTGATGAATACCTAAGCGGTGTGCCAGCGGACTATAGATTTCGAGGGTTTCACGGGCGATGCGGCGACGCTTGTCCGGGCGTAATGAGCCCAGCGTGCGCATATTGTGGGTACGGTCGGCAAGTTTGATGAGAATGACGCGGATATCCTGCACCATCGCCATAATCATCTTGCGAAAGTTTTCGGCTTGCGCCTCTTTCTTATCGCGAAACTTAAGCTTATCAAGCTTCGATACCCCTTCTACCAGCTCTGCAACGCTTTTACCAAAAAGCTGTTCCATGTCCTGATAGGTGGCTGGGGTATCTTCAATCACGTCATGCAGCAGCGCAGCCATCAGCGTTTCGTAGTCGAGTTTCATCTCGGCCAGAATGCAGGCTACCGCTACCGGGTGCGTGATATAGGGTTCACCGCTTGAACGTGTCTGGCCCTCGTGAGCGTCACGTGCAACGAGATACGCCTGCCGAAGACGCTTAATCTGGTCTTCCGGCAGGTAGTTTTGAATCAGTTGATTCAGGCTTTCAAACAGATACAAGGGCGACCCGCTTTGTGATTAACGACGACCTTCAGCAATAGCGGTAACGGCTTGTAATTCAGCGGCTTCCTGCTCTTGCTGTTCCTGGCGCTCACGCACGTCGAGGATCTGGTTGTTGATCAGACCTTCTTCGATTTCGCGCAGCGCGATAACGGTAGTTTTATCGTTTTCTTCCGGTACGAGCGGATCCTTTCCGCCTACCTGCATCTGACGAGCGCGACGCGCGGCGACCAGTACCAGGTCAAAACGGTTACCAATTTTCTCTACAGCGTCCTGAACAGTTACGCGTGCCATACTTAAAATGCTCCACAGGTGAAGAAATGACTGGGCATGATACTGAATGTGGGTTCAGTCTGCCAACAGTTTGCTGATTAAAGCGTCATGACGCTGCTTTTGGCGGCTCATGCGCAGACGTTCGGCGCGAATGATGGTTTTCAAATCGCCCAGGGCGGTATCGAAATCATCGTTCACAATAAGATAATCATATTCGGCGTAATGGCTCATTTCTGCAACAGCTTGCGCCATACGTTTTGCGATCACGTCTTCGCTATCCTGACCGCGGCCACGCAGACGGCGGTCCAGCTCAATCTTAGATGGCGGCAAAATAAAAATACTGCGCGCATGCGGCATTTTTTCGCGAATTTGCTGCGCACCTTGCCAGTCGATATCTAAAAAGACGTCTACGCCGGATGCTAATACTTGCTCAATGCTTTCACGTGAGGTGCCGTAGTAATTACCGAAAACCTCCGCGTGTTCCAGGAACGCGTCTCTGCCAATCATGGTTCTGAATTCATCATGGTTCACAAAAAAATAGTGTTCACCGTGCACTTCCCCCGGGCGCGGTGCGCGCGTGGTGTGCGAAACAGAAACCTGGGTGTCATACAACGGTTGGGTCTTTAATAAAGCCTGAATCAGGCTGGATTTACCCGCGCCACTGGGGGCAGAAACAATATAAAGCGTGCCTTGAGCCATGAGTATCTTAATGTATGTGATTGTCGAAAGAGAGCCTACATACGGGCTTATTATACACGTAGCCGCTATGTGACGTAGCCCTTGTCACACTTTTTGCGCATGTTTATTGCGTTTTGCGTATCAGTTTCCTGTTTTATCGATGATTTGCAGCAATACGTGCAAATGTCAGGAACGGTGCTCGCAGGATGCTTTTTTGCCGCTCTGTTTCCCTATTATTTCGCGCTATACCTGCCAGGAAATGCAGTGCTCAGCGGAGGTAACATGGGATTATGGAAAGGCATAGGGCTGGTTTTGCTAATGGGGTATCTACCCGCATGGGCGGTATGCCCCGTCTGGTCGCCTGCCAGGGCAAACGAGGAAATTTCACGGCTACAGCAGCAGATAACACAGTGGAATGACAGTTACTGGAAACAGGGTGAAAGTGCCATAGATGACGGCGTTTATGACCAGCTCAATGCGCAACTAATTCAATGGCAGCGCTGTTTTGGCGATGAAGTTCCACCAGATCTGTCTGCGCCACCAATGGGTGGCACAGTATCGCACCCCGTTCCCCACACGGGTGTTCGAAAACTTGCCGATAAGCAAGCGCTACAGCAATGGATGCACGCGCGCAGCGATCTCTGGGTGCAACCGAAGGTGGATGGCGTGGCAGTGACGTTAGTCTATCGCAATGGCAATCTGGTACGGGCGATTAGCCGTGGTAATGGCCTGAAAGGCGAAGACTGGACGCAAAAGGTTCTTCAGATCCCTTCCGTACCACATTCCACCAAGGGGAATCTCGCTAACAGTACGTTGCAAGGTGAGATTTTTTTGCAGCAAGAGGGGCATATTCAGAAGCAGAGAGGGGGAATGAACGCCCGCTCGAAGGTTGCTGGATTAATGATGCGCCAGAGCAATCAGGAATTATTAGGCTCGCTGGCTATTTTTATCTGGGCCTGGCCCGATGGTCCTGCGGTCATGTCTGAAAGACTGGAGCAGCTCACTGCTGCCGGGTTCAGTTTCACGCAACATTTTACCAAGGCCGTGAAGAGTGCGGATGACGTAGAGCAAGTGCGAGCAAATTGGTGGACTTCAGCATTACCTTTTGTCACTGATGGCGTGGTCGTGCGAACAGGAAAAGAGCCGCAGGCGCGATACTGGCTACCCGGACAGGGAGACTGGCTGGCTGCGTGGAAATATCCTCCCGTGGCCAGGGTATCTGAGGTAACGGGCATTCAGTTCTCCGTTGGTAAAAGCGGGAAAATTGCGGTGGTAGCATTGCTGACTCCCGTCATGCTGGATGATAAACGCGTACAGCGCGTCAATATTGGCTCCGTTCGACGCTGGAATGAATGGGATATCGCGCCTGGCGATCAGATTCTGGTGAGCCTGGCCGGACAAGGGATCCCCCGTATAGATGAGGTGGTCTGGCGCAGTACCCAGCGTATTAAGCCAGTGCCACCTGAGGGGCGCTTCAATTCATTAACCTGTTTTTATGCCACAGCGGAGTGCCAGGAACAGTTTGTTGCCAGACTGGTCTGGCTGGGGACCAAAGAGGTGCTGGGGCTGGAGGGCATCGGCGAGGCGGGATGGCGGGAGCTCCACCAGGCGTATCGTTTTGAGCATATCTTTTCCTGGCTCGGGCTAACTCAGGAACAACTACAGTCCACATTTGGTGTAAGCAAAGGGGAGAAGTTATGGCATCAATTCAACCTGTCACGCGATCTTCCGTTCACGCGCTGGGTGATTGCCATGGGAATACCGTTAACACAGGCAACGCTGAATGCCAGCCGGGATGGTTCGTGGCAGCAATTGCAAGAACGCGATGAACAAAGCTGGCAGCAGCTTCCTTTCATGGGGGAGCAGCGGGCACGGCAGGTTATTCAATGGCTGGAGGATCGAGAGGTCACAGCGCTGAGCAACTGGTTAGCTGCTCAGCGGATCGCGGGCTTTATGCCTTAATGGCCTTCATGGCGATAGTAAAATACCGGCAGACCTAACTTCAGGCGCAGCGCCAGTAGTCGGGCAGTAAAGCCGAAGAGCAGGGTAGAGATAACCACCACATCATGACTGGAGACATAATGCTGTAGCACGATGTATAGCACAGCAGCGGCAAATGATACGCCGGCATACAGCTCTTTCTGGAACACTAACGGGATGCGTTTGCAGAACATATCGCGTAATACGCCGCCGAAAACCCCGGTAGTGACCGCAGCGACCACGGCGATAATCGGTCCATGGCCCATATCCAGTGCCACCTGAGCCCCGATAATAGAAAAGACCACCAGGCCCAGCGCATCCAGTACGAGGAATATTTTGCGCAGATAGGGCATCACGGGAGCAATAATAGTGGTCAGTACCGCGGCAGTGGCTACGATAATGACGTATTCAGGGTGCTTTACCCAGCCGAGCGGATAATGGCCGAGAAGAATATCACGTACTGAACCACCGCCAATGGCTGTCGCGGTGGCAATGATAATGACGCCAAATGTATCCATACGACGACGCCCAGCCGCAAGCGCACCGGTCATGGCTTCGGCAGTAATACCAATTAAGTATAAAACGTGTAACAGCATGTATTCCCCCTGATTTGCTGGGGGCTAAGGTTAACGATTTGTGCGCACTGTCACGATTGAGATTTTCTAAGGTGAAGTGATTCTAATAACTACAGCTAATGCGAAATTGTTGTAAACACATTATGGCATGCGCTTTGTGATATGAGTGGTGACAATAAATGATGAGAAAATATAATTCTTGTCGCATAGATGAGAACTGATAGCGTCGGGAAAAGCACGTAGCGCCGCCGTTTATTGACGGGCTACGTGAGATGGTGACTTACTCGATATTCTGAATTTGCTCGCGCATTTGCTCGATCAATACCTTCAGTTCAATTGCGGAGTTAGTCACTTCGGCATTGATAGACTTCGATGCCAGAGTATTCGACTCACGGTTGAATTCCTGCATCATGAAGTCCAGACGACGGCCAACCGCCTCTTTTTTCTTCAGAATGTTGTAGGTTTCTTTGACGTGAGCTTCCAGGCGATCCAGTTCTTCAGCCACGTCGATACGCTGTGCCATCAGCACCAGTTCTTGCTCAAGGCGGTTATTTTCCAGTTGCACCTGAGCATCTTCCAGTTTGGCTACCAGACGCTCGCGCTGCCATTGCAGGATTTCCGGCATATGCGCACGTACCTTCGTCACTTCGGCGCTGACGCCTTCCAGACGCTGCTCGATCAACGCCTTCAGTGCCTGACCTTCGGTTTCACGCGCAACGATAAAGTCATCCAGCGTACCGTCAAGCGCGGCGAGGATTTCGGCGGCAATGGCGTCCAGATCTTGCTCCTGAGCTGCCATTACGCCTGGCCAACGCAGGATATCAACCGGGTTAATTTCACCTTCATCACTCTGCATTTTGACCCAGTTAGCAGCGCTAACGAGCTGTTTAGCGAGTTTTTCATTCAGAATCAGCTCGCCTTGTGCACTGGCATCAGGCTCAAAACGCAGCGTACATTCGACTTTACCGCGCGTCAGACGCGTGCGAATACGTTCGCGAACTACGGGTTCTAGACTACGGAACTGCTCCGGCAGGCGAAAATAAGTTTCCAGATAACGCTGGTTTACCGAGCGCATTTCCCAGGTAGCGCTACCCCATTCACCCTTGATTTCACGCCGGGCGTAGGCGGTCATGCTGCGGATCATAGACGTTCCTGTTTTTAAAGATGAGATGGGAGGATTATAGCCATCCACGTCTTGTCAGGATAGGAATAACAGTCGGAAGTCCGTATAATGCGCAGCCACATTCGTTTCAAGCCGGAGATTTTATCATGCGTCCAGCAGGTCGTAGTGCCAATCAGGTGCGTCCCGTCACCCTGACCCGTAATTATACAAAACACGCTGAAGGCTCCGTGCTGGTCGAATTTGGTGATACCAAAGTGCTATGTACCGCTTCTATTGATGAAGGCGTACCGCGTTTTCTGAAAGGTCAGGGCCAGGGTTGGATCACCGCAGAATACGGCATGCTGCCACGCGCCACACACACCCGTAACGCCCGTGAAGCGGCGAAAGGTAAGCAGGGCGGTCGTACCATGGAAATCCAGCGTCTGATCGCTCGCGCGTTGCGCGCTGCCGTTGACCTGAAGACGCTCGGCGAGTTCACCATTACGCTGGACTGCGATGTTATCCAGGCAGATGGCGGTACGCGCACCGCATCAATTACCGGTGCATGCGTTGCGTTGGCGGATGCGCTTAACAAGCTGGTCGCGAGCGGTAAACTGAAAACTAATCCGATGAAAGGGATGGTCGCCGCGGTTTCCGTGGGCATTGTTAACGGTGAAGCGCTCTGCGACCTCGAGTACGTTGAAGACTCTGCTGCAGAAACCGATATGAACGTAGTGATGACTGAAGACGGTCGCATTATAGAGGTTCAGGGCACGGCGGAAGGTGAGCCATTCAGCCATGAAGAACTTCTCACCCTACTGGCGTTGGCCCGAGGGGGAATCGAATCCATTGTAGCGACGCAGAAGGCGGCGTTAGAAAATTGATTTTAAAGGCGACTGATGAGTCGCCTTTTTTTTGTCTGTAATAAAGTGAGATGAGGAGCGAATCCATGAAACCGTATCAGCGCCAGTTTATTGAGTTTGCGCTTAGCAAGCAGGTACTAAAGTTTGGCGAGTTTACGCTGAAATCCGGGCGTAAAAGCCCCTATTTCTTCAACGCCGGACTGTTTAATACCGGGCGCGACCTGGCTCTGTTAGGCCGTTTTTACGCCGAAGCGCTGGTGGATTCCGGTATTGAGTTCGATTTGCTGTTTGGCCCAGCGTACAAAGGTATTCCGATTGCGACCACAACGGCCGTTGCGCTGGCTGAACACCACGATAAAGATTTGCCGTACTGCTTTAACCGTAAAGAGGCAAAGACCCACGGTGAAGGTGGCAATCTGGTCGGTAGTGCACTTGAGGGGCGCGTGATGCTGGTGGATGATGTTATCACCGCAGGTACGGCGATTCGTGAGTCGATGGAAATTATCCAGGCGAATGGCGCCACTCTGGCGGGGGTACTGATTTCTCTCGATCGTCAGGAACGCGGTCGCGGCGAGATTTCCGCTATTCAGGAAGTGGAACGTGATTACGGTTGCAAAGTGATCTCTATTATCACCCTGAAAGACCTGATTGCGTATCTGGAAGAGAAACCGGAGATGGCGGAGCACCTGGCGGCAGTACGAGCCTATCGCGAAGCATACGGTGTATAAGGACTGCCGGATAGCGCTGCGCTGATCCGGCCCACGCACTTACCGGGCCTACGTTTTACGTAGGCCGGACAAGACGAAACCGCTACTGCAATTGAGCGGCAACCAACGGCCAGCGGGTGTCAAAATCATCCGTTGGGCGGTATTTAAATTCGCTACGTACAAACCGGGATAGCATACCTTCGCAGAAAGCCAGTAACTGGCTGGCCAGAAGCGTTTCATCCACGGTGTAGCCTTCACCTTCACGCATTCTTTTTTCTCGCAGAACCTGGCGCAACTGCGCTTCAATGCGCTCAAAAAGTTGGTTAATGCGACCTTGCAGACGGTCTTGCTCGAACATCAACGCGTGTCCGGTCAGAATTCGCGTCAGGCCCGGATTACGCTCACCAAACCCTAAAATCAGCAGAACGATCAGACGCAGACGCGCGCTGGTGTCCTTTTCATCTTTCAAAATCAGATTGATACGCGTAATCAGACTATCTTCGATAAACTCAATCAGGCTATCGAACATACGGGTCTTGCTGGGGAAATGGCGATACAATGCCGCTTCGGATACGCCAACTGAGGCTGCCAGCTTTGCTGTGGTGATGCGTTGGCTACCATCGCTGGACTCAAGCATCAGTGCCAGAGACTGAAGTATTTCTTCGCGACGATTCCTTTTCGCAGTTTGCTTTTCTACCATGTTACAAAATACCCCTGAAAATAAGCTCTTGCCAGGCAGGCATCCACACAGCGACCGCAAACTGTTGTTTGCGGTGTGTTATTGCGTTATTACGCTATGGGATACTTTTCTGCGGGTTACTTGCGCCCGGAATGGCCGAAGCCACCTTCGCCACGATCGGTGGCTTCAAACTCTTCCACCAGATTAAATTCAGCCTGCACGACCGGTACAAATACCATCTGCGCGATACGTTCGCCCGGCTCAATAGTGAAGCTGTCCTGACCACGGTTCCAGATGGACACCATCAGTTGGCCCTGGTAGTCGGAATCAATCAAACCAACCAGATTGCCCAGCACGATACCGTGCTTATGGCCCAATCCGGAGCGCGGGAGCATCACCGCTGCCAGAGAAGGATCGGCAATGTGGATAGCTAACCCGGTTGGCACCAGCGTTGTTGCGCCCGGTGCCAGTTCTACGGCGTCATCAAGACAAGCACGCAGGTCAAGTCCGGCAGAACCAGAAGTGGCGTACGTCGGGAGCGGAAATTGTTGCCCAACGCGCGGGTCCAGAATCTTAACGTCGATTTTTTTCATCATAACGGGTCACGATCTCGTCGAGTAATAATTGGCCCAGGAGTTCTTTACGCTCAAGCGGTAAGACTTTGTCTCCATCCTGCCAAAAAAGGTGTAATGCGTTGCTATCGCTGTTAAACCCTTGAGTTGACAGCGAAACGTCGTTCGCACAGATCACATCAAGGTTTTTGCGGATGCGTTTTTGCCGGGCATATTCTTCCACATTATTTGTTTCGGCGGCAAACCCAACGACAAAAGGACGGTTAGCATCCAGTGCGGCAACACCGGCGATAATGTCCGGGTTTTTGACCATTTTTACTGTTAATTCATCACCCTGCGTCGCTTGTTTTTTTATTTTTTCGTGGGCGACAGTTTCAGCGCGATAATCAGCGACTGCAGCGCAGCCGATAAAAATATGCTGTTGTTGCACTGCAGACTGCACAGCGGCTTCCATTTCCAACGCGGTCATCACATCAACCCGCTGAACAAATGGTGGTGTGGATAACGAAACCGGACCCGATACCAGTGTGACGTTTGCCCCGCGCTTTGCTGCAGCGGCCGCGATAGCAAATCCCATCTTCCCGGAGCTATGGTTGGAAATATAACGCACGGGATCAAGCGGTTCACGCGTCGGACCCGCCGTAATCATGATGTTGAGATGTTGCAGATCGTTGACAGGCGAAAAATGTTCTGCCGCCATATCCGCAATCGTTAACGGATCCAGCATACGTCCAGGACCGACATCGCCACATGCCTGGCTACCGCTGTCCGGGCCCCAAATGAGCAAACCGCGTGAGGCAAGAATACTCAGATTGTGCTGGGTCGCGGCAGCGCGATACATCTGCTGGTTCATGGCTGGCAGTACAGCAACAGAAGCAGGCGTTGCCAGACAAATCGTTGACACCAGGTCGTTGGCCATACCTGCGGCGACACGAGCAATCAGATCTGCTGTAGCGGGCGCCAGGATGACCAAATCGGCCCATTTTCCCAGCTCAATGTGGCCCATCGCAGCTTCGGCTGCGGGATCAAGCAGGCTGTCGGAAACGGGATAACCTGAAACCGCCTGTAAACTCAGGGGAGTAATAAATGCTTTTGCCGCTTCGGTCATCGCCACGCGGACGTCAGCGCCGCGTTCCCGTAAACGACGCACCAGCTCAGGGGTCTTGTACGCAGCAATCCCGCCACTGACGCCAAGTACGATTTTTTTACCGGCCAGGCTCATCATGATCTTTCCTGTTGGGTTTCACCAGAAGGCAGATATTTTATCACAATCCGCAATTTGTCGTGCTTTTGACCGTCTTCTACTTTGCGAGGCACTACGAAGAAGTGAAAACAGCGCGTCGATTCACCGTCGGTGTTATGCCACTATGCGGACGCGAAAGGAGGGAAAAGTATGGACAATACAGGAAGTATGATGCCCAGGGAAAAGCTGTTGGCACAGGGGGCCAGTTCGCTGACCGATGTTGAGTTACTGGCGCTTTTTTTACGTACCGGCATTCAGGGTAAAGATGTGCTTACGCTGGCGAAAGAGATGCTTCAGCATTTTGAGTCGTTGTATGGCTTGTTGTCTGCTGATTACATGGATTTTAGCTATGTTCCGGGAATCGGTATCGCGAAGTATGCACAGTTGAAGGGTATTGCGGAGCTGGCAAGACGCTACTACAACGTGCGAGTAATAGAGGAGCGTGCTCTACTTAGCCCGGAAATGGCGCGTGAATTTCTGCAAAGCCAGCTCTCGCAAGAGGAACGCGAGATCTTTCTGGTGATCTTTATGGATTCTCAACATCAAGTGATTAAACACAGCAAACTTTTTTCCGGGACACTAAGCCACGTCGAGGTACATCCGCGAGAAATTGTCCGCGAAGCGATAAAAATGAATGCTTCCGCCGTGATCCTTGCGCATAATCACCCTTCGGGGTGTGCAGAGCCGAGTAAAGCAGATAAACTCATCACCGAGCGTGTTGTGAAATGCTGTCAGTTCATGGATATCCGGGTGCTTGATCATCTGGTCATTGGGCGCGGAGAGTACGTTTCTTTTGCGGAACGCGGTTGGATTTAACGCACTTTACGCGATCCATCGGGATCTTTGTCTGTTCGGGACTTGAGCATAACGCCGGGTCAGCGTATACTACGCCACCTTTGAGAATCTCGGGTTTGGCATTTGGGCCTGGCAATCGAGAGTTCACTTAGAACTATGCGATGACCGGGCTGTAAAGCCTGACGAGGCGCCGATACCCCATACGAAGCTCGAGCTAATTTGATTTTTGGAGAATAGACATGTCCCGAGTCTGCCAAGTTACTGGCAAGCGTCCGGTGACCGGTAACAACCGTTCCCACGCACTGAACGCGACTAAACGCCGTTTCCTGCCGAACCTGCACTCTCACCGTTTCTGGGTTGAGAGCGAGAAGCGTTTTGTCACCCTGCGTGTATCTGCTAAAGGTATGCGTGTAATTGATAAGAAAGGCATCGAAACAGTTCTGTCTGAACTGCGTGCCCGTGGCGAAAAGTACTAAGTACTAAGAGGAAATAAATCATGGCTAAAGGTATTCGTGAGAAAATCAAGCTGGTTTCTTCTGCTGGTACTGGTCATTTCTATACCACTACGAAGAACAAACGTACTAAGCCGGAAAAACTGGAACTGAAAAAATTCGATCCAGTTGTACGCCAGCACGTACTGTACAAAGAAGCTAAAATCAAATAATTTTAGTTTCGATGTAGCAAAAAACCTCGCCTCGGCGGGGTTTTTTGTTTTCTGGCCGTCCCCATATTAATGAGACCTGATACACCGCCGGAGATACTATGCCTGAATTACCTGAAGTCGAAACCAGTCGCCGTGGGATTGAGCCGCATCTGGTGGGGGCAACGATTATGCACGCGACTGTGCGTAACGGTCGTTTGCGTTGGCCGGTATCAGAGGAAATCTATCGCCTGAGCGATAAACCTGTCCTGAGCGTACAGCGGCGCGCAAAATACCTGCTTCTGGAGCTGCCGGATGGCTGGGTAATCATTCATCTGGGGATGTCGGGTAGTTTGCGTATCCTTCCTGAAGAGCTTCCGGCAGATAAGCACGACCACGTTGACTTAGTGATGAGTAATGGCAAAGTTCTGCGTTATACCGACCCCCGTCGCTTTGGTGCCTGGCTGTGGACTAAAGAGCTGGATGGACATAATGTCCTCGCCCATCTTGGCCCTGAGCCGCTGAGTGACGATTTCAACGCCGGTTATCTACAGCAGAAATGTGCAAAGAAGAAAACGGCGATTAAACCCTGGCTGATGGATAACAAGCTGGTGGTGGGGGTGGGAAACATCTATGCCAGCGAGTCGCTGTTTGCGGCTGGTATCCATCCTGACCGTCTGGCATCATCACTGTCGAAAGATGAGTGTGAACTGCTGGTACGCGTTATCAAGGCGGTTTTGCTGCGTTCTATCGAGCAGGGCGGGACGACGCTGAAGGACTTTCTGCAAAGTGACGGTAAGCCGGGCTATTTTGCCCAGGAGCTGCAGGTCTATGGGAGAGAAGGTGAACCTTGCCGCGCATGTGGCGCACCGATTGTTGCGACAAAACACGCCCAGCGTACAACGTTCTATTGCCGTCGCTGTCAGAAATAGTTTCATTGCTGGCCGGATGCAGCATCCGGCCAGGCACATTACTTCAACTTACTCATTAACGCCTGATGGACGTTTTCCGGCAGAAAGTGCGTCACATCACCCTGATGGCGGGCGACTTCTTTCACCAGTGACGATGAGATAAATGACCACTCTTTAGACGGCATCAGAAAGACGCTTTCCAGTTGCGGCATTAGGTGGCGGTTCATGTGCGCCAGCTGCATTTCATACTCAAAATCTGCTACCGCGCGTAGGCCTCGGATCAGAATGTTAGCCTGATTATCACGGGCAAAATTTGCCATTAAGTCGCTGAATCCCAGAACTTCCACATTGCCGAGATGCGCCGTTGCCTGTTGCGCCAGCTCGACGCGCTCTTCAAGGGTAAACATCGGTTTTTTACTGGGACTTGCGGCAATCGCCAGGATCACGTGATCGAACATGCTGGTCGCACGCGTCACGATATCAAGATGGCCGTTAGTTATGGGATCAAAGGTTCCTGGATAAATCGCCCGTTTTTGCATGGCTTGCCTCAATGCGTTTTGGGTGGCAGATAAGGTTCCAGCAGCTGCAGCAGACGCTGTAACGCGCCCTGATTTTGATACAGAACTTCAACTGCGTGACGGCCATAAAAATTACGATAATCTGCATCGGTCAGTAAAGAAGATACTTCTTTTACCAGCGTAGGTGCGTCGGTGACGGTGATCAATCCGCTTGCCTGTTCGAGGCGGGCGCAAATATCTTTAAAATTAAACGTATGTGGTCCCATCAGCACTGGAATAGCATGTGCTGCGGCTTCCAGTGGATTGTGCCCACCACGTTCAACCAGTGAACCGCCGACAAAAGCAAGGTCGGCAATGCCATACAGCAACATCAGCTCACCCATGGTATCACCGATCACAACCTGAGTGCCTGAGGACGGAACTTCACCCGAAGAACGAGTGGTATAGCTTAGCCCAGCCTGGCGTACGAGGTTAATTGCATCCGGGAACCGTTCAGGATGTCTGGGAACCAGGATTAGTAAAAGATTCGGGAACTGATTTAATAACGCCTGATGGGCGGCAATGATGATGCTTTCTTCGCCGTCGTGGGTGCTGGTTGCAATCCATACCGGGCGGTGAGGAGCCCATTGACGACGTAATGTCACCGCTTTTGCAGCCAGTTGTGGCGTGACGGATATATCAAACTTAAGGCTGCCAGTAACGGTGACCTGATTGCTTCTGGCGCCAAGCGTAATAAAACGTGCGCCATCTTCTTCGTTTTGTGCGGCAATTAACGTAATTCGACGCAGTAGTCTGCCAACAAATTTACCTAATTTCGCATAGCCAGCGGCTGAACGAGCAGAAAGACGTGCGTTGGCAATGACCAGAGGAATGTGACGCCTATGGAGTGCCGCGATCAGATTTGGCCACAGCTCGGTTTCCATAATTAACACCAGTTTGGGGTCAACTTTATTCAGAAAACGGTTCAGGGCATCCGGTAAATCGTAAGGCAGATAAATATGCTGAACATCAGTGCCAAAAGCAGATTGTACGCGCTCGGAACCGGTTGGCGTCATGGTGGTGACCGTGATCGGCAAGTCGGGATAACGGTGACGCAGAGCGCGAACTAATGGGATTGCAGCCAGCGTTTCGCCCACAGAAACCGAATGAAGCATGATCCCGCCGGGTTTTAGCGGGCGGCGATAAAAGCCGTAGCGTTCGCCCCAGCGTTTACGGTAGGCCGGAGCCTTACGTCCGCGCACCCAAAGCCGTATCCAGATCAAAGGCTGAATAAGGTAGAAAAGGGCGGTGTAAAGCAATTCGAGCATAATGGTAGCTGACTTATGAATGTGCTGGGGATTCTATGTATTTAACTATGGCTTTACCATCATTTTTATCCAGGTTGTATCAAAACGATGGAATTGGTGGGGAACTGATTTCGCTGATGGCTATTTCAAAAATGCACATGGCCGCATTTATATGTCTTAACCTCTTGTGCGGTGTGCGTTTCCTGATGAACTGGTGTCTTATTTATCTGTATGTTTTTAATGGTTTATTTTGTTTTTTGTTTAAAAAATATTCATTTCGGAATGCTTGATAATAAATGATATACTACTGCGCAATTTCAGGTAGCTAGCGGGCAGAAACGTTTCGAAAGCACAGAAAGTCATCTTTGGATGCTTTAGGCAAGGATTACACGATTCTGATGCTTCAAACCTGATATGCCTGGCGACGCGATGCGGATATTAATGCATGAATATTGCTTTTTGTTTGTACAAGTATTTTCCCTATGGTGGGTTACAGCGTGATTTCTTGCGGGTAGCGCTGACGGTTGCTTCTCGTGGTCATCATGTTCAGGTATTTACCCAGTCATGGCAGGGCGAGCGTCCGGAAGGGCTGGAGATTATACTCGTCCCCGTTACATCCAGAACGAATCATGGGAAAAACGAGCAATATTATCAGTGGGTTCAGAATTATTTAACTCAACATCCCGTCGATCGTGTCGTTGGTTTTAATAAAATGCCTGGCCTGGATGTGTATTACGCTGCGGACGTTTGTTATGCGGAAAAGGTTGCCCGCGAGAAAGGCTTTTTCTACAAATTGACGCGCAGGTACCGACACTACTCTGCATTTGAAAAAGCCGTATTTCAGCAGGGTGTCGGCACTACGCTTTTGATGTTAACCGATAAACAAATTGGTGACTTCAAGCATCATTACCAAACTGAGAGCCAGCGCTTTCGTATTCTGCCTCCAGGAATCTACCCTGACAGAAAGTACAGCCAGCAACCTGAAAACAGCCGGCTGATTGTTAGAGAAAAAAATGGTATTGGTCTCGATCAGTTCTTGCTCTTACAGGTAGGTTCCGATTTCAAACGCAAAGGCGTGCCAAGAACATTACAGGCGTTGGCTTCTTTGCCTGATGTCATTCGCCACCGCACACGATTGATGGTTGTTGGTCAGGATAAGGCCGATCGCTATCGCGCTCAGGCTCGTCAATTGGGGGTTGAAGAACAAGTGCAGTTCTTCTCGGGGCGGGACGATGTAGCAGAATTGATGTCTGCTGCTGATTTATTACTTCACCCAGCTGTACAGGAAGCCGCCGGTATTGTCTTGCTAGAAGCTGTAGTTGCCGGGCTGCCGGTATTAACTACCGAAGTTTGCGGCTATGCGGGTTATATCAACGCCGCCCAATGTGGGGTGGTGATTCCTGAACCTTTTGAGCAGGAAAATCTGAATACAGCACTTTTCGATGCGCTGCAAAATAATGAGCAGAGAAGTCGTTGGGCCGGGAACGCACGGCATTTTGCTGATACAAAAGATCTCTACAGCCTGGCAGATAAAGCTGCAGATATCATTTTAGGTCCTAAGAATGATTGAATTAAAAGAACCATTTGCCACGCAGTGGCAAGGAAAAGACCCGTTTACTGAAGTCGCTAAGCTGGACGGTGAGGTTTTTCGCGCCCTGGAAACACGACGTACCCTACGTTTTGAGATGATGGGTAAGGGTTATTTTCTTAAATATCATCATGGAACCACGCTTAAAGAAGTGGTGAAGAATCTTATATCTTTACGTATGCCTGTACTTGGCGCAGACCGTGAGTGGCTGGCGATACATCGCTTGCAAGAACTGAATGTTGACACCATGACCGGCGTGGCATTTGGGCAGAAAGGACTGAATCCGTTAGAGCGCACCTCATTTATCATCACTGAAGATCTCTCTCCTGCTATCAGCCTTGAAGATTTTTGTGCAAGGTGGAAAGTTGAGCCCCCTGATTTTGTATTAAAACGGACCATTATTACCCGCGTGGCAGAAATGGTGGGTAAAATGCATCGGGGGGGAGTAAATCATCGGGATTGCTATATTTGCCATTTTTTACTCCAACAACCGATGCCAGAAAATATTGCGGATATCAAACTCTCCGTAATCGATTTGCATCGTGCACAAATTCGTCAGCATGTGCCACGCCGCTGGCGGGATAAGGATCTGATTGGACTCTATTTCTCTTCACTTGAGATCGGGTTGACGTCCAGAGATATCTACCGTTTTTTACGTGTCTATTTTTCGAAGCCACTACGTGAAATCTTTCGTCAGGAAGTCAGGTTGTTTGAACAGGCTGTCACAAAAGCGCAAAAAATAAGACAAAGAACAATAAGAAAAGCGCTATAAATCACAGATAAAGTTTGAGGCCATTTTACTATGAACATTGATTTCCAAAAGCTAGTTATCCAAAAACACGTCATAGACAGCTCTACGCATGAGAAGAGTAAAAAATTAAGTGTTGCGTATGGTGTCGACCGTAATTTTTTATTTGGCTCTGGTATTTCAATGACCTCAGTATTAGTGAATAACCCTGATATTGATATTCACTTTTATATAGTAACAGACTATATAGATGACGATTATCTGAAGAGTGTAAAACGCCTGACCCAAATGTATAGTACGACTGTGACGGTTCTTGTGTTCGATAACGCGGCGTTTCGTGAACTGCCGAGTACAAAAGCATGGACTTATGCAATGTACTATCGCTATTTCGCATTTGAATATTTAAGCACAGAGTTAAGCTCCGTACTGTATCTTGATGCAGATGTTATTTGCAAAGGCTCTCTTCGCGAGCTTACCGAGATTAATTTCTGTGGAGAATATGCCGCTGTTATCAATGATATTGATGAAGTACGTACTAAGTCCGGCAATAGGCTCGGTATTCCTGAACTGAGTAATGGGTACTTTAACTCCGGAGTGGTGTTTGCGAATCTGGAAGTTTGGCGTGAGCAGCAGTTATTGACGAAGGCTTTTTCTATCTTAGATAAACGCCAAAAGGAACTTCTGTATTTTGACCAAGATGTCCTAAATATATTGTTCGTTGGTAATGTGATTTTCCTGAGACGAGATTTTAACTGCATTTATGGTGTAGATCAGGAACTAAAAAATAAAAACGATAAAATATACCAGGATTATATTACTGAGGATACTGTTTTAATACATTACGTCGGTGTCACTAAACCATGGCATACATGGGCTAAATATCCGGTAGCTAAATACTTCATCGAAGCATATAAAAAATCCGCATGGGCGGAACAAGCCTTGTTAAATGCAAATACGGCAAAGTTGTATAAACGTAAGTCACGGCATGAAAGAGTGCAGCGTAAATATATTCGCTCGGTACTTAGTCATGTAATGTATATAAAAAATAAGTTACACAATTCAAAAGCATATTGAATATAGAAACAGTAACTTATTGATAATCGATTAAATAGGTGTAGCGAATGAACTTTGATTGTCATCAGTCTATAAAAAAGATACTTGAGTTTAATCAAGCGCCGACCGAACAGAAAATACAACTTAACATCGCCTGGGGTGTTGACAGGAATTTTATGTTTGGTGCTGCAATTTCGATGACATCGGTACTATTGAATAATAAAGATTTAAATATCCATTTTCATCTTTTTACTGACTACATTGATGCTGATTACCAGCAGCGGATAGCTAAATTAGCAGAGCAATTTTCCACAAACATCTCAATTTATGTTATGGATGCTAATGGGTTAAAAGTTTTGCCAAGTGGTCACGCCTGGTCACACGCAATGTACTTCAGGTTTATTGCCTTTGAATATCTTGGTGAGAAAATTGATTCACTTTTATACATTGATGCGGATGTAATGTGTAAAGGTTCACTTTTTGAACTCACGCAGATTGATCTTGGAGAATATGTTGCAGCGGTAATTACCGATGTGGATGATAGCCCTGCCAGAGATATTGAGATAAATAAAGATTATTTCAATTCAGGTGTCATATTTGCAAACCTAAAAAAGTGGAAAGAGCAGAATTTTATCAATGCAGCTTTTGATATCTTATTAGACAAAAATAATAAACTTTCATTCCCGGATCAGGATGTCTTGAATATTCTTTTCTTTAAAAAAGTACTTTTTCTGGAGCGAAGGTTCAATGCTATCTATGGAATTAAGCAAGAATTAAAAAGCAGAGATCTTGCGAAATATAAAGAATATATTACACCTGATACTGTTCTAATTCACTATGTTGGCGTGACTAAACCCTGGAATTCATGGGCAAATTATCCTTCAGCACAGTTTTTTGTTGATGCCTGGAAGGCTTCGCCTTGGGCAGATGTTCCATTGTTACCCGCCAGAACGCCAAAACAATATAAAAAGAAATCACGCCATGAAAGATTACAAGGGAAGTATTTCGCCTCGGTAATAAGCTATATTGGTTATTTGCGGGAAAAATTAAAAAGTAAGTAAAAAAACTCCCGTAAGGGAGTTTTTTATTAACGTAATTTAGTCTTAAGGTATTTCAAATACCATTTGATCGAGGCGCAATACTTCCCTTTTTTAGCTTCCTGGCGTGAATAGACCCGATAATCAGTAGGTCTCATACGTGGAGCATAAGAACGCATTTCTGTGTTTCGCCATGGTGTGAAATGATGGTAGAAAAGATAAAGTTGCTGTGAAAGCCCGGTATGCTCTTTATACCAGGGCTTCCTTCCACCAGTGAAGTGGATAATTCTTGGCAGAATATCTTTTTGGTAGAAGAATATCTCTTTTTGTTGATCGGTAAACCAGTTGAACAAAAAATTCCACCGGTTATCAATAAACTTAACGTTACCATCCATTGCGATATTCAGTGCATCCTGGTCAAAGTAAGGCAAGGCTTTACCTTGTTCAAATAACACGGTGTTTGCTTTATTTTCAATATCAAACTTGATCCAGTTTTCAATGTTAATATACAAAAAACCAGCATTGAAATAATGACCAGTACTCAGGCCCAAGCGTTTGGCATTTTTTGTATCATGAATATCGAGAGAATCGTGGCTGACTGCACAAATGACGTTGCTGATATCAATGCTGTTAATGTCATTGAGCTTATCAAAACACAGGGTATCTGCATCCAGGTAGATAAAATGCTCAACTTTATCTTTAAGTAAGCGCGGTACGGCCAGACGCATATAGGTCGAACGGTTCAGATGTTTGATTGCAAAGTCACTGTTATACTTTTCAATCTCTTCTTTATCGATATTGATAACCTGAATTTTATCACTGGTTGAACGCAGTTTATTGATTTCTTCGTCAGTAACGTCATAGACAAAGACAAAAAATGACAGGTCCTGTTCCGGGTTGTTCATTATGACAGACATAATGGACACTGCTACATATTCCAGATAATTAGCATCTGTACAGTAAGCAATATTAATAATGTTATTTTTGTTGTCCATTTATGTTTTCTCATTACCTTTTATATTGTCACTATCATGAAGTACCGTATCGATAGCGTCAATCACGGCTTGCTCCGGTATCCATGTGAGATATTTTTTTGATCTGTCGAGTTCATCCCGAGATGGCATCGGATGATAATCGCCAGCCCAAATCAATAAGGCTTTATCCGACCATGGCTTCCACTGTTGATAATTGGTGGCGCCAAACAGGCAGACCTGTGGTGTCTTTAGCGCCGCTGCCATATGCATAGGAGCAGAATCGACGCCAATGTACAGAACTGCATGATCGATCAATGCAGCCAACTGCAAAAAGGTGGTTTTACCTGCCAGCGTCAGGTCAGGGGAAGATTGACACAGTTCAGCAATGCGCTGAACCTGCTGCTGCTCACCTAGCGTTGGCCCACAGGTAAGATAGACGTGCAGACCTCGTTGATGCAGGTGGTCTATAACATGCGTGAATTTATCATCATCCCAGCATTTAAACTCTTGTCTGGCAGTGGGTTGAATAACGACATATTTTTGTGAAGGCAATGCCGGGAGTTGGGTAACTAAATGTTGATAGTCGTCAGGGCGATAACAAAGAGACATCTCTTTCTTCAGTTCTGTTTCGCTAAACCCGATACCTTTTAGAATAGATAAATTTTGTTCAACAATATGCGTTCCAATGAATGGCGTTACTCGCGTAAAAAGTCGATTCCACAGATCTTTTTCGCGCTCAAAAGCAATTGAAGGGCAACGTAAAGAGGCTATAAGAGCGCCGATCGGCCATTGTTCGGTGAGGTTAACGATCAGGTCGTAGTGATTTTTCTTCAGTTGTTTACGCACTGAAAGGTAATTTTTCACTGTTGACAGCAGGCCTTGCTTTTTCTCAATCAGATAAAAATTATTAATATCTTTATGGGCGGCTAAGATTGCTTTGGTATCTTTATAGAGTAGCAGATCGATCTTAGCTTGCGGATAACGAGCCCGAATGCTGGCAATAACAGGTGTAGTTAGCAGAACATCCCCATAAAACTTCAGCTTGCAAATAAGAACCCGGTCAACTTTTTCAAACATGTTAAAATCCCTTTCGCAAGAATAAGCTTTTACAAGCAGATAGTATCTTATATCTTGTTTCAGAAATAGAACGATCGATATGGGGGTATTTCATCTTCAGAATTATTTTCTTCTTAACGATTTTCGTATCGCAGCATGCAAGTGCATTCTGAATGTCATTTAGCATACTTTCGCTATAACGATAATAGCCTTTTTTCTTGCGTAAAATTTTACGTCCTTCGAGAAAACAATTGATAATCATAAATGTCGCAACAGTACGCTTAGATCTATTTTCATTAATATATTTATACATTTTTCGCATAGCAAAGAAGATGCTGTCAGCGTCACTATCAATAATGTTCTCGGTAATGCTTTTATCATTTACTCGGTAGTAATATAGCTTATTCTCGATTTTTAGAATCTTATGACATTTAAAATACTGGAATGGGCAAAAAATCACGTCTTCGTAGCGATGATGTTCCTCGAACTTATCGCTACCAATGATATTGCGGTGAAAGATTTTTGTCATCAGATGCCATTGCCCAGCCTTGAATGTTGGTAACAGAGGGGCGTAATTGTCATCTGATAATATTATTTCGCGCTGGGCAATGTTGTTTTCCATTTCCGGCGCGTTTTTATACAAATTGTTTATATCTCGAGTTAAGTTAAATTCGATAATGTCATATTTTTCGTCTCTTAACTTAGGCAGGAGAATTGTGAAATAATTCTGGCAGACAATATCATCACTGTCTACAAAACCAATATATTTCCCTGTCGCATGGGCAAGCCCAACGTTACGGGTGATTGCAACGCCCTGATTTTTTTGGCTTATATATTTAACATTATGGCAATCTTTTTCGCGGTAAAACGCATTTATACGCTCTTCGGTTAAATCCGTAGAGCCATCATTAACAATTATTACCTCTACATCATCAGTGATGCTCTGATGTATAGACGCCAACGTCGCTGTGATGAGTTCAGCGTTGTTGTATGTAGGTATAATAATGCTCAGTAAATAACCGGAAGCGTTAACCATGGCATCGTTCTCTTGTTGGATTCGAGCTCAGTACTGCTGCTACACATAACGCCAGTACGCTGCTCAGGGCTTCACCTTTGGCATACAATAATAAATCACTCAAGCCATAGATAGCGATTGCGCCTGAGATAACGAACAACAGAGGACTACGTTGCCAGTAAGCTATTAAAAACATGGCAGTATAGAGCAAGAGTAGCACAACAACACCAGGGATGCCTTTCAGCGAGAAGGTATCAATGACTTCGTTATGCAGGTGGACGTCCACATAGGCGAGAGCCCCTTGCATTGTGACATTTTGTAATGCGAACGCTTTGATTTCTGCATCTCGTTGTTCAAGCGATTGTCCCCAGAGGTGTGCGTTTCCTGCTTCAATACCGACCTGTTGCATCGCAAATCGCGCACCAATTGATGTATTACTGTTATTCTGGCTGTAAGAATGCAAGTCGGCCATCAGATTCTGGTAACGCACCTCAATAACCGATTTTAACGGAATAGTTGCCAAACCGCCGAGTATTACGAAGGCAAGCAATGCTCTTAATAACATTCTGCGATTATGTCGGTAGTGGATGAAAAACAACCCAATACTCAGGATTGGATAGATCAGAATGGCCGCTCGGGTCTGTGTCGTAACCATGACGGCAAGGGAGAGCAAAAAATGCAAAAGATAGAGTGAAACAGTGTGTTTTAGTCGCAGATTAAGGATGGTCTGTGATGCTAACAAAGCGATAAATGTCAGGCCGTAAGCCGCTCCGGTTGGATGTTCAAAGCCCAGCGCAACACGGTAGGTCATAATATCTGGTGCTCCGGCAGCCTCGTAGCCTGCGAAAAGATACAAGCCTATTGCGGTAAGAATCGTCCAGAGACTGGTAATGCGTGTTTTGTTGGCACACGGCTCTCGCGTTGTCAGAGCTGTCATAACCAGTGCGGCAAAAATCATCACTTTGCCACCGTTCTGGTATGAACGATAGGCACCGGTAAAGGCTGAGCCAGATTGTTTAAATACTTCTACCCAAATAATCTGGAGTAAACCAAAGAGCAGCAACATAACAGGCAAAACCAGATTTTGTTTGTTACTGCACACATGCTTTATATTTTTTCCTATAAGCGGCAGAGACAGAGCCGTGGAGAAAATAAATACCTTCAGCGCTTCATCTGGATTTACCAGGACCATCGCAAGAGTTGCCAGGATCCCAGCGTAAAATAAGACGTATATAAAATCGAATGGATTATTTTTTATACTACAAACAAAACGAGAAAACATGTGTTGGCGAAGCATGGGTCGTCTCTTAAAGTTAAAGCAAATTATTATCAATTAGCGATACGTTGACTAAGCTTGCGTCCAGATCCTGCAATTTTCCGGAATGGCTCTGCTGTGTGTATTGATTCTTCCCATATCCACCAATCAATCCCGGGTCTGTCGGGCCATATAACGTAATATTGGGGCGATCCAATGCGGCGGTTAAATGGCTGAGACCTGTATCAACCGACACCACAAATTTTGCTCCCGCCAGGATGCGAGCAACCTCTTCCAGACTCATCCGCGGCAGGACATCGACGTAAGGAAAACCTTCCGCCAGCCTTTTGGCGCGCTCTTCTTCATGAGGGGCGCCCCAGGGGAGTTTAATACGGATGCCCGTATTATTTAACAGCCCAATCAGCTCCCGCCAATTGGCTTCAGGCCAGTGCTTATCATCACGTGTAGTGGCGTGCAGAAATACAGCATAGTGGCCTGTATCAGCATTACATTCATTCACAAAATGCTGAGCGATAGCGTAATCACCCTGCGACTGCGGTTTGGCATATCCCAGACTTTTGGCGAACAATTCACGCGTACGTTCTACCGCATGCTGCTGTTTCGCAATGTGATGTTTGTGATTATAAAACAGGCTAGCCAGCGGCTCGCGGGCCGTACTCCAGTCCATACCATGCTTGACGCCACGTGCCAGACGCGTCACCAACGCCGCACTCTTAACCAGACCCTGCGCATCAATTATCGCGTCATACTGCTGCAAACGTACGGCATCGCGAAACGCTTTACGCTCGGCTTTAATCGGCGCTGAAAACCAGGCTTTACGCCAGCGGCGAATCGCCACTGGGATGACCCGGTCAACGGCTGCATGCCAGGAAGGGATCTGCGCGAATCCTTCTTCCACCACCCAATCAAATTGAATACCCGGAATAGCCTGCTGCGCATCGGTTAATGCGGGCAACGTATGCAGAACATCGCCCATAGAAGACGTTTTAACGATCAGAACCCGCATCCGTCAGGCTTCCTCTTGTAACAACAGGTCGTTGAGTTCTTCCAGTACACGCTGGGGTGTGATGTCAATCAGGCTTTGGTGATAGCCTTCAGCCGCATCGCCCTTGCGCACTTTGTGATAGCCCGTAATCAGACGAATGACCCGCGCTTTGTGCGACAACGGCGGGGTAAAGTCCGGACTACTTGGGCCATACAATGCTACCAGAGGTCGATTCAACGCTGCGGCAACGTGCATTAATCCAGAGTCGTTGGTGACGACCGCTTTGCAGGCGGCGAGCAGAATAACGGCCTGCTCCAGCTGCGTTTCGCCCGCCAGATTACGACACCAGGCCTGCTGCTCAACGCTCAACGTTGCCAGGATTTCATTTCCGGCTTCATGATCTTTTGCCGAGCCAAACAGCACAATCTGATGACCTTCGTCGATCAGCTGTTTTGCCAGTTCAGCATAATGGTAGTGTGGCCAGCGTTTCGCCGGACCAAATTCCGCACCCGGGCAAAAACCGATGATGGGGCGTTCGGCAGAAAGGGAGAACTGGCTACAGGTCAGAGACTTTTCACCTTCGCTGACCTGCAACTGTGGCCACAGCAGAGGTTGCGGCAAATCTTTAGCCGACAGCATCACGCCTTTATCGTAGGCCAGGGCCACATAGCGTTCGACCATCAGCGGCCATGCGTCTTTATCCAGCACGCGCGCATCGTTGAGCAGGCCGTAGCGCATTTCACCACGCCAACCGGTACGATGCGGAATACCTGCAAAAAAGGGCACCAACGCGGATTTAAACGAGTTAGGCAGCACATAAGCGCGGTCATAGCGCTTCTCACGCAGGCTATGACCGAGCTTACGCCGTTCACCAATTTCCAGAGCGCCATGCCCAAGCGGCATCGCGATCGCTTCATTGACTTCCGGCATCCGCGATAACAGCGGACGGCACCATGCAGGTGCCATCACGTCGATTATCGCCTGGGGATAGCGCGCCTTGAGCGTGCGATAGAGACTTTGCGACATCATCATGTCGCCCACCCAAGACGGGCCAACCACCAGAATCCTCATAGATTGCCTGCCTTATGCGTCGCGGTTCAGCCAGGCCATATATTCCGTTACGCCTTCAGCAACGGTCTTAAACGGCTTGTCATAGCCCGCGGCGCGCAGGTTGGTCAGGTCTGCCTGAGTAAACGCCTGGTAGCGGCCTTTCAGTTTTTCCGGGAATGGAATGTACTCAATGCTGCCTTTTTTGTGGTACGCCAGCGTTGCGTCAGCAACGGCCTGGAAAGATTCCGCACGACCAGTACCGAGGTTAAAGATGCCGGATACCCCGTTTTCCAGGAACCACAGGTTCACTGCAGCCACATCGCCAACGTAAACGAAATCACGTTTGAAGTTTTCGCTGCCTTCGAACAGTTTTGGTGTTTCGCCATTGTTAAGCTGAGTATTGAGGTGGAAAGCGACGCTCGCCATGCTGCCTTTATGGCCTTCACGCGGTCCGTAGACGTTGAAATAGCGGAAGCCAACAATCTGAGAGTTGGCTTCCGGCAGGATCTGACGCACGTACTCGTCGAACAGGAATTTTGAGTAGCCATAGACGTTCAGCGGTTTCTCATATTCACGGGATTCGATGAAATCAGAAGTGCGACCGCCATAGGTGGCGGCAGAGGACGCGTACAGGAACGGGATTTCACGCTCCAGGCAGTAGTGCAGCAGCTCTTTAGAGTATTGATAGTTGTTGTCCATCATATACTTGCCGTCCCACTCGGTGGTGGAAGAGCATGCGCCTTCGTGGAAAATAGCTTCGATATCGCCGAAATCTTCCCCGGCCATAATCTGGATCAGGAAGTCTTCCTTGTCCATGTAGTCAGCAATATTCAGATCCACCAGGTTAACGAACTTGGTGCCGTCTTTCAGGTTGTCCACCACCAGGATGTCGGTGATGCCTTTATCATTCAGGGACTTAACGATGTTGCTGCCGATAAAGCCCGCGCCGCCGGTAACGATGATCATAAATGTAACCTTCGAATTATGGAGTCAGAGACAATCTCAGACACGAATACTTTCTATCATATCACTACATGGCTCAGGCTTCAGCCATTCACCGATAAGCCGTGCGGGTACACGTGATTTATGCTTCATTTTGAAGAAGTGATGATGCGTCATCTCGTATCAACGTATAGCTTTGGGTAATATGTGCTGAAATTTGCCCAGTCTGGAGAATTGAAATGCGTGGGGATTTTTACAAACAGTTAACCAACGATCTCGACACCGCACGTGCGGAAGGATTGTTTAAAGAAGAGCGCATTATTACATCTGCCCAGCAGGCGGATATCACCGTGGCGGACGGAAGCCACGTTATTAACTTTTGTGCGAACAACTATCTGGGACTGGCTAATCATCCGGAACTGATTGCAGCAGCAAAAGCGGGTATGGATTCTCACGGATTTGGTATGGCTTCGGTTCGCTTTATTTGCGGTACCCAGGATAGCCATAAGCAACTGGAGCAAAAACTGGCGGCATTCCTCGGTATGGAAGATGCCATCCTTTACTCTTCCTGCTTCGACGCCAATGGCGGCCTGTTTGAAACGCTGCTGGGCGCAGAAGACGCAATTATTTCCGATGCCCTGAACCACGCTTCTATCATAGATGGCGTTCGTCTGTGTAAAGCAAAACGTTTCCGTTACGCCAACAACGATATGGTGGAACTGGAAGCTCGCCTGAAAGAAGCACGTGAAGCGGGCGCTCGTCATATCCTGATCGCCACTGATGGCGTGTTCTCTATGGATGGTGTGATCGCTAACCTGAAAGGCGTTTGCGATCTGGCGGATAAATACGACGCGCTGGTCATGGTTGATGATTCCCATGCCGTCGGTTTTGTCGGCGAAAATGGTCGTGGCTCCCATGAATACTGTGACGTGATGGGTCGCGTGGACATCATCACCGGTACGCTGGGTAAAGCACTCGGCGGCGCATCCGGTGGTTACACCGCAGCGCGTAAAGAAGTTGTTGAGTGGCTGCGTCAGCGTTCCCGTCCTTATCTGTTCTCCAACTCACTGGCGCCAGCGATTGTTGCGGCCTCCATTAAAGTGCTGGAAATGGTTGAAGCAGGCAGCGACCTGCGCGACCGCCTGTGGGCGAACGCACGTCAGTTCCGCGAGCAAATGTCTGCCGCAGGCTTTACTTTAGCCGGTGCCGATCACGCGATTATCCCGGTGATGTTGGGTGATGCAGTGATCGCGCAGGACTTTGCTCGTGAACTGCAAAAAGAGGGGATTTACGTTACCGGATTCTTCTATCCGGTGGTTCCAAAAGGCCAGGCGCGTATCCGTACCCAGATGTCTGCGGCGCATACCCCTGAGCAGATTACGCGTGCTGTTGAGGCGTTCACACGCATTGGTAAACAACTGGGCGTTATTGCCTGAGGATGTGAAATGAAAGCGTTATCCAAACTGAAAGCGGAAGAGGGCATTTGGATGACTGACGTTCCTGAACCGGAAGTCGGTCATAACGATTTGCTGATTAAAATCCGTAAAACAGCCATCTGCGGGACTGACGTTCACATTTATAACTGGGATGAATGGTCGCAAAAAACCATCCCAGTACCGATGGTCGTTGGGCATGAATATGTCGGCGAAGTTGTTGGCATCGGTCAGGAAGTTAAAGGCTTTAAAATCGGCGATCGCGTTTCAGGCGAAGGTCATATCACCTGCGGACATTGCCGTAACTGCCGCGGTGGACGTACTCACCTGTGCCGCAATACGACCGGTGTCGGTGTAAACCGTCCGGGCTGCTTTGCGGAGTACCTGGTGATCCCGGCATTTAACGCATTTAAAATCCCGGACAATATCTCCGACGACCTGGCGTCTATCTTCGATCCGTTCGGTAATGCAGTGCACACGGCGCTGTCGTTCGATCTGGTTGGGGAAGATGTACTGGTGTCCGGTGCGGGTCCAATCGGTATTATGGCGGCGGCGGTCGCGAAGCACGTTGGCGCACGCCACGTGGTGATCACCGACGTTAATGAGTATCGCCTTGAGCTGGCGCGCAAAATGGGTATCACTCGCGCGGTCAACGTATCGAAAGAGAATCTGACCGACGTGATGGCTGAACTGGGTATGACCGAAGGGTTTGATGTGGGCCTGGAGATGTCCGGGGCGCCGCCAGCGTTTCGCGCTATGCTGGACACCATGAATCACGGTGGCCGTATTGCTATGCTGGGTATTCCGCCATCTGATATGTCCATCGACTGGACGAAAGTTATCTTTAAAGGACTGTTTATTAAAGGTATCTACGGTCGTGAGATGTTTGAGACATGGTACAAAATGGCTGCACTGATCCAGTCTGGTCTGGATTTGTCGCCGATCATCACCCACCGATTCTCCATCGATGAATTCCAGCAGGGCTTTGACGCGATGCGTTCAGGCCAGTCAGGGAAAGTGATCCTGAGCTGGGATTAACCGTATCCACCCTGTGGATTCTGTGTGTTGTCCCCGGATGTTGATTATCATTAATCATCCGGGGCGTTTTTTGCCTGCACAATCTCTCCCGCCCGGCGCATTTTCCGCTAAAGAATTAATAATTTTTTCTGAAAATCTACCGCTTAATATGCTAAAAAGTGCCGATTACTCTATTGTCTGGCTGGATTTGATATGACCTATATACCTGGTCTCCTGAGCGTCATTATGCCGCTTTACAACACGGGTGAACCGTTCATTGCGTGTATGGATTCGCTGATTGCGCAAACCTGGAAGAACCTGGAGATCATCATTGTTAATGATGGCTCTACGGATAACTCTGCGGAGCTTGCTCAGTCTTATGCGGATCGTTATCCGCACGTTCATCTGCTGCACCAGCGCAATGGGGGCGTTTCGGCGGCGCGCAATACCGGTATGAAAGTCGCCAGGGGGGAGTACATCGCGTACGTAGACGGCGATGATATTGCCTATCCGGAAATGTATGAAACGCTGATGACTATGGCGCTGAAAGACAACCTGGATGTTGCGCAGTGCAACGCTGATTGGTGTATTGCGGAAACCGGCCACACCTGGGCATCCATTCCTACCGATCGTATTCGTTCTACCGGCGTGATGACCGGGCCAGACTGGTTACGCAAAGCGTTAGCCAGCCGCCGTTGGCGACACGTTGTCTGGATGGGCGTTTATCGTCATCAGACTATCCGCGACGCGGGGCTGACCTTCCTGTCTGGCCTGCATCACCAGGATATTATCTGGACGACGGAGTTTATGTTTAATGCGAAGCGCGCGCGTTACACGGAAATCCCTCTGTATAAATACTTCCTGCACGGCGCATCTGTTAGCCGTCTGCCGCGCACCGGGCTGAAAAATCTCGCTTACCAGCGCCACTACATCAAAATTACCCGTCTGCTGGATAAGATGAATCATGATTACGCCGGGCGCATTCCCATTTACCCGGAGTTCAAACAGCAGGTGATTTACGAAGCGCTACGCGTTTGTCATTGCATACGTAAAGAACCGGACGAGAAAATCCGCCAGCGCATGATTGCTGAAGTATTCGTGTCGGGTATGTTCAAGCGTATGGTAAGCAATATTTGCAGCGTTAAGCTGGGTTATCAGGTGCTGTTGTGGGCCATCCGCTTTAGCCAGTGGCGCGATAAATCACTGACGCCGCGCCGCCTGGCTCATTTAACGCTGGATAGCAAAGACTGATTATTGCCAGCCCTGCCACTGCAGGCGCATATACTGCACCAGCGTGCTTTGGGTAATGCTTTCGCCGAGCACGCTGAAGAAGCGGCTGGCGTACACTGGCTCTAACGGCTGCTTCGGTTTGCATAATTTCACCCCGCGGAAAGGATTACGCGGCGCATCAGGTGTACCGTTCTTCGGTGGCGTGAGGTTTGGTCTGGAGGTATCCACCTGCGGTTCATTGAGCAGGCTGCTTGGGCGAACCAACGTGATGTCGGCTGGCAGGCTATACAGCATCTGCTGCAGGACACGAACCGTAGACGGGTGAGGATGGCCAATGGCGATTGCGGAACCGTTGCGGCGCGCCAGCTCGACGGCACGATTAAACTGACGGCGAATATCGGCTTCGTTTTGCGTGTCATCCAGGAAGACTTTGCGTTTGATGACTTTCACACCGGTCCCTGACGCTGCGCGCATTGCCTGGCTGTTACCAATGGTCATGCTGTCCAAGAAGTAGAGATCGTATCGCTCCAGCGCCTGCATCACCTTCTGCATGCCAAACAGGCTGGAGGTCATCGCGCTGCCCATATGGTTGTTCAGACCGACCGCATTCGGTACTTTGCTTACCGCGTCGCGAATAATTCGCTCAATCTCTTCGCTGCTCATTTCAGGGCGTAATGTATCTTTCTCTAACGGCTGCTTGCTCAGCGGCGCCATTGGCAGATGGATTAAGACTTCATGCCCGCTGTTATGCGCTTTGATTGCCATTTCTCGCGCATGTGGGGCGTTAGGCAGAACGGCAACGGAGATGGTAGAAGGCATCGCCAGTACCTGGTTTTCAGTGTGTGGGCGATAGCCGAAATCATCAATGACGATGGCGAGTTTGCCAGCAAAAACAGGTGTTGCGAAGGCCAGCAGGCTGGCGAGAGAGAGTAGTAGACGACGAAATTGTTGTGGCAAAACTTATCTTCCCAACCACGGCTGTGGATTGACCGCCTGACCCTGGCGACGAATTTCGAAATAGAGTGCCGGCCTGCCCTGACCGCCGCTGCTACCCACTAGTGCTATAGGCTGCCCGGCGCGAACCTGCGTACCGACGCTGACCAGTGCGCTCTGGTTATAACCGTACAGGCTCATATCGCCTTTACCGTGCTCAACGACGACCACCAGGCCATAGCCCTGCAACCAGTCCGCCAGAATGACGCGACCATCGGCAATGGCTTTAACTTCGGTGCCTTCGGATGCACCAATAACCATCCCCTTCCAACGTAGCTCACCCTGCAGTTGTTCGCCATAACGATGTAGGGTTGGACCCCGAACGGGCCAGAATGCCTGGCCGCGTGGCGAACCCAAACCGCCGGTACGTGACATCAGAGATTTTTCACTTTCGGTCGGTTTGTAGGTTGAGCCTTTCCGTGATGCATCCTGTTGCTTATCACGTACGGCCTGCGCCTCGCGCGCTTCACGTTCCGCGCGCGCTTTGGCCGCAGCTTCGGCGCGAGCAATGCTGTTGCGCAGGCGCGATTCGTTGGCGCGCATTTCGCCCAGTTGCTGTTGACCCTGTTGAATCGATGATTCCAGACTCGAAAGCGTTTTCTGGCGTTCGTTACGTGCCTGTTCCAGCTTAGCCTGCTGAGCGCGCTGTTCGTACAGTAGCGTCTGCTGTTCGCTTTGCTTATCTTCCAGCTCGGCTTTTTGCGAGTCGACTTCTTCGCGGGTTTGTTTCAGCTGCGCGATAGTTTCTTGCCTCGCCTGGTTCAGGTAGCCGAAATAGGCTTGCAGGCGCTGTCCGCGCTGGCTTTCTTCGCCGCTAAGGATGAGCTGAATACCGGTGTGTTCACCCTGGCGAAACGCGGCGTCTAACTGGGCTGCCAGACTGCGCTCTTGCGCTGCTCGTTGCTTTTCCAGCTTCGCGAGTGCTGCGTTCATCTCTGCGATTTGCGCGTTCAGTTGTGCCAGTGAGTTCTGCGTTTCGCGTAACTGCCTTGCGGCAACGGCGATGGCTTGTTCCTGAGCTTTAAGCTGAGCGAGGAGAGTGGAACGTTGTTGTTGCTGTTGGCGTACCGCGCGTTCTTTTGCCGCGATATCGGCCTGAATAGATTTGAGCTGGTCGCGTTCGTCCGCGTGGGCGGAAAAGGCGCACAGCAATACGCCAGCGCTAAGCGCGCTGGCGTAGAACAAGGGCCTGACTGAAAACTTACGCGGTTTCACGGCCCGAGTGATGGTATTAATCGCCTTTCCCCTCATGGGGAGGGATTATTCCACGATGAACAGCGGCTTACCAGTCATCTCTTGCGGGATTTCCATACCCATCAGCGTCAGCATCGTTGGGGCGATATCAGAAAGTTTGCCGCCTTCGACTGCTTTGACGTTCTTACCACCGACATAAATCAGCGGAACGGGCAGGTTGGTATGTGCAGTATGTGCCTGACCGGTGGACGGATCGCGCATCTGCTCTGCGTTACCGTGGTCTGCGGTGATCAGCAACTGGCCGCCAACGGACTCAACCGCTTTAGTCACCTGCTCAACGCAGTTATCCAGCGCTTCAACCGCTTTAACCGCTGCTTCCATCACCCCGGTGTGACCAACCATGTCGCCGTTCGGGTAGTTACAAATGATGGTGTCGTATTTACCGCTCTCAATCGCTGCAACCAGCTTCTCGGTCAGTTCAGCAGAGCTCATTTCCGGTTGCAGATCGTAGGTCGCAACTTTCGGAGAGTTGATCAGGATGCGGTCTTCGCCTTTGAACGGCTCTTCTACGCCGCCGTTGAAGAAGAAGGTCACGTGCGCATATTTTTCAGTTTCGGAAATACGCAGCTGCGTTTTTTCGTTCTTCGCCATCCACTCACCAAAGGTGTTGGCCAGAGATGCTGGAGGGTAAGCAACCGCAGTTTTGATGTCTGCCGCGTATTCGGTCAGCATCACAAAGTTGAGGTTAACGACTTTCTTACGGGCGAAGCCGTCGAAATCAGCGTTAACAAACGCACGGGTGATTTCACGCGCACGGTCAGCACGGAAGTTCATGAAAATCAGCGTATCGCCATCTTCCATAGCAGCATCTGCCTGACCTTCGGCACGGATCACGGTCGCTTTGACGAATTCGTCGTTCTCTTCGCGGGCATAAGCAGCCTGCAGACCTTCAACCGCCGTAGCGAACTGGAACTCGCCCTTCGCCAGCGTCATCAGATCGTAAGCCTGTTCTACGCGATCCCAACGGTTGTCGCGGTCCATAGCGTAGTAACGACCGATGATGGACGCTACGCGGCCTTTGCCCAGCGCGGCAAATTTCTCTTCAAATTTCTGCAGTGAATGTTCAGCGCTGCGCGGCGGGGTATCACGACCATCAAGGAAAGCGTGCAGATAGATTTTTTCAGCGCCGCGTTCAGCGGCCATTTCTACCATCGCCATGATGTGATCTTCGTGGCTGTGAACGCCGCCAGCAGAGAGCAGACCCATGATGTGTACCGCTTTCCCGGCATTTTTTGCCTGGTCGACCGCATCGGTCAGCACCGGGTTAGCGAAGAAAGTACGTTCTTTGATTTCAACGTCCAGACGGGTAAGGTCCTGATACACGATACGGCCCGCGCCCAGGTTGACGTGACCCACTTCGGAGTTGCCCATCTGGCGATCGGGCAGGCCGACTTCCAGACCAGACGCATCAATCAGGGTATGCGGACGTTTTGCCCACAGCGCATCCATTACCGGGGTTTTAGCACTAAAAATGGCGTTATCCTGGCTGTCTTCGCGATAGCCGTAGCCATCCAGAATCACCAGTACCATAGGTTTTTTAGAAACCGACATTGCGACAACCTCACACTCAAGAGATAAAAAATAATTGCGTAATTTTACTACAGCTGAATCGATAAAGTAGCCCCCGAAGATCAAATAATGGGGGATCGCGTGCCAGGGGGAACACCGATTTACATTTTTTTTTCCGTAGCGCCCCGCAAAAATGCAATCCAATGCACGCTCTGGCTGTATTTGCGCCAACGCGCAGGTATACTCCTTTCCTGGTTTTTTTAATCACTGAGTCGGGAGTTGTTACCCCCCATGCAAGAAATTATGCAATTTGTTAGTCGCCACCCTGTCTTGAGTATCGCCTGGATTGCGTTACTGGCGGCTGTATTATTTACCACGTTTAAGAGCCTGACCTCAAAAGTGAAGGTGATTACTCGCGGCGAAGCTACACGTCTTATCAACAAAGAAGACGCCGTTGTTGTGGATTTACGCCAGCGCGACGACTTCCGCAAAGGCCATATCGCAGGCTCCACTAACCTGCTGCCGAGCGAAATCAAAGCCAACAATTTTGGCGAACTTGAAAAACACAAAAACAAACCTGTGATTGTGGTTGATGGTTCAGGCATGCAGTGCCAGGATTCAGCAACTGCGCTGATTAAAGCCGGTTTTGAGCAAGTATCCGTACTGAAAGACGGCGTAGCGGGCTGGAGTGGTGAGAATCTGCCACTGGTTCGCGGCAAGTAATTTACCCATCTTCTTTCATGCCGCAGGGTAAAAAGAACACTGGAGATAAGTCATGGCCAATATTGAGATCTACACCAAAGCAACCTGCCCGTTTTGCCATCGCGCAAAAGCGCTGTTGAACAGCAAGGGTGTGAGTTTCCAGGAGCTTCCGATTGACGGCGATGCCGTGAAGCGTGAAGAGATGATCAAGCGCAGTGGCCGTACGACGGTTCCGCAGATTTTTATTGATGCACAGCACATTGGCGGTTGTGACGACTTGTATGCGTTGGATGCGCGTGGTGGACTGGATCCCCTGCTGCGATAAGGCGTACTGAAAGTATTTAAAGGACAACACTAAGGGTTTTCTAAACATGTCAGAACAAAATAACACTGAAATGGCTTTCCAGATCCAACGTATCTATACCAAGGATGTGTCTTTCGAAGCGCCAAATGCACCGCATGTTTTCCAGAAAGATTGGCAGCCAGAGGTTAAACTTGATCTTGATACCGCATCTACCCAACTGGCAGATGACGTGTATGAAGTAGTGCTGCGTGTCACCGTAACGGCTTCCCTGGGTGAAGAAACTGCGTTCCTGTGCGAAGTTCAGCAGGGCGGTATTTTCTCCATCAGTGGTATCGAAGGGACTCAGATGGCGCATTGCCTGGGCGCATACTGCCCGAACATTCTGTTCCCGTATGCCCGCGAATGCATCACTAGCTTGGTTTCACGCGGTACGTTCCCGCAACTGAACCTTGCGCCGGTCAACTTTGATGCGCTGTTCATGAACTATTTACAGCAGCAGGCTGGCGAAGGTACTGAAGAACATCAGGATGCCTGATGAACCAAAGTAATGCTTCAATGACTGTGATTGGTGCCGGCTCGTACGGCACCGCTCTTGCCATCACCCTGGCAAGAAATGGCCATCAGGTTGTCCTGTGGGGCCATGATCCGAAACATATCGCGACCCTTGAGCACGATCGCTGCAACCTCGCGTTCCTTCCTGATGTGCCTTTTCCTGACACACTGCGCCTGGAAAGTGATTTAGCCACTGCGCTGGCCGCCAGTCGTAATATTCTGGTGGTGGTGCCGAGCCACGTCTTTGGCGAAGTGCTGCGAAACATCAAACCATTGATGCGTCCTGACGCACGACTGGTCTGGGCGACAAAAGGTCTGGAGGCGGAAACGGGGCGTCTGCTGCAGGACGTCGCGCGTGAAGCGCTGGGGGACTCAATTCCACTGGCGGTTATTTCCGGCCCGACGTTCGCCAAAGAGCTGGCTGCGGGCATGCCGACGGCGATTTCTCTGGCCTCGACGGACGACGCCTTTGCTGACGATCTCCAGCAGTTGCTGCACTGCGGCAAAAGCTTTCGCGTTTACAGCAACCCGGATTTCATTGGCGTGCAGCTTGGCGGCGCGGTGAAAAACGTCATTGCGATTGGTGCGGGGATGTCTGACGGCATCGGTTTTGGCGCGAATGCGCGTACCGCATTGATCACCCGTGGACTGACCGAAATGTCTCGCCTTGGCGCGGCGCTGGGTGCCGATCCTGCCACCTTTATGGGGATGGCGGGTTTAGGCGATCTGGTGCTGACCTGTACCGACAACCAGTCGCGTAACCGTCGTTTTGGCATGATGCTCGGCCAGGGTATGGACGTGCAGGGCGCGCAGGACAAGATTGGTCAGGTGGTTGAAGGCTATCGCAATACGAAAGAAGTTCGTGAATTGGCGCACCGTTTTGGTGTCGAGATGCCAATAACCGAGGAAATTTATCAAGTATTGTATTGCGGAAAAAACGCGCGCGAGGCAGCATTGACGTTATTAGGTCGTGCGCGCAAGGACGAGCGAAGCAGCCACTAGCCGTAAGGAACCGTTTCAATCTAACGACCCGACCCGCGAAGAACGGGTCGGTCGTTTTGCTACCTTCTGGAGTACGCAATGCCGTGTGAAGAACTGGATATCGTCTGGAAAAACATTAAAGCGGAAGCCCGGGCACTGGCGGAATGTGAGCCAATGTTGGCCAGTTTTTACCACGCAACGCTGCTCAAACATGAAAATCTCGGCAGTGCGCTAAGCTATATGCTGGCGAATAAACTCGCTTCTCCAATCATGCCCGCCATTGCGATTCGCGAAGTCGTGGAAGAGGCCTATGCCGCCGATCCTGAAATGATTGCCTCAGCGGCCTGTGATATTCAGGCGGTACGTACGCGTGACCCGGCTGTCGATAAATATTCCACCCCACTTCTGTACCTGAAGGGTTTTCATGCGCTTCAGGCCTACCGTATCGGTCACTGGCTGTGGCATCAGGGGCGTCAGGCGCTGGCGATCTTCCTGCAAAATCAGGTGTCCGTTACCTTCCAGGTAGACATTCATCCGGCGGCAAAAATTGGCCGTGGGATTATGCTCGATCACGCAACCGGCATTGTGGTCGGTGAAACGGCAGTGATTGAAAATGATGTCTCTATTCTGCAATCCGTCACGCTCGGCGGGACCGGTAAAGCCGGCGGCGATCGTCATCCGAAAATTCGTGAAGGTGTAATGATTGGCGCGGGAGCAAAAATTCTCGGCAACATTGAAGTCGGGCGCGGCGCGAAGATTGGCGCAGGTTCCGTGGTTTTACAACCGGTACCCCCGCATACCACTGCGGCAGGCGTACCTGCACGCATCGTCGGTAAGCCTGACAGCGATAAACCGTCTATGGATATGGATCAGCATTTCAACGGGATACATCATACTTTCGAATACGGCGATGGCATCTGATTTCGAGCTATGCCCGGCGGCGCAGTGCTTACCGGGCCTACAAATCTCGTAGGTCGGATAAGGCGTCAGCCGCCATCCGACAAAAATCAACTACGCAATACCGCGCCAGGATAACCTAACTGGCGCCAGGCCTCATACACCACCACCGACACCGCATTTGACAGGTTCATGCTGCGGCTGTCCGGCATCATCGGAATTCGAATTTTTTGTTCGGCTGGCAGCGCGTCGAGGATGCTGGATGGCAGACCGCGAGTTTCCGGGCCAAACATCAGATAATCCCCATCCTGATAGCTTACCGCGCTATGCGCTGGCGTACCTTTGGTGGTCAGGGCAAACAGACGTTGCGGGTTTTCTGCGGCGACGAAGCTGGCGTAATCAGGGTGGCGCAGCACGGCGGTAAACTCATGGTAATCCAGCCCCGCGCGACGCAGGCGCTTGTCGTCCCAGGTAAAGCCCATTGGCTCAATAATATGCAGACGAAAGCCGGTGTTGGCGCAAAGACGGATAATATTGCCGGTATTTGGCGGGATTTCTGGTTCGAATAAAACGATGTTAAGCATACTGCCCCCTTGATAACGGGGGGCAGAATAGCAGAAAGAGCGGGTACTATGCGACGGTCAGCGCGTGCGGTTTATAGCGTTGCAGTTTGTAAATCGTTGCGGCAGCCGCAATCAGCGCCGGAAGGCTGAGGAACATTAATATACTGTCTGCCTGCCATTGCAGGGAAAGCAACTGGGCGCTCATCATCGTTCCGGCTACGCCACCGAAGCGGCCCACGCCCTGCATCCAGGCAATGCCCGTCGCGCGACAGTGGGTCGGATAAAAAGTGGCGGCCAGCGTCTGCAGCCCGGACTGCGCGCCGTTCATGGTAATCCCCATCAGGAAGATCAGTGCGCCGAACAGGATGATATGGTTATGTTCAAACCCGAGAGCGAGGGCAAACAGCATCGTCAGAATAAAGCCGAGTGACACCACTTTATGCGCTTCCCAACGGTCCATTAACCAACCGGCCAGCAGGATCCCTGCGGTACCGCCGAAGGTAAACAGTGACGTCAGCCAGGCGGATTCAGCCAGCGGATAGCCCATTCCCAGCATCAGCGTTGGCATCCAGCTCAACAGCACGTAGTAGATAACCAATCCCATAAAGTAGGTCATCCAGAGCATCAGCGTGCCCGGCAGCCAGGGCATACTGAATAGCTGTGCCACGCTGCCTTTTTTGACCGTGACGCGGTCTTCATCCAGATAAAACTGGGTAACCTGTTCCAGACTTCCCGACATAAAGCGTTGAGCAATGCGTTTAACCTGTGCAACCCCTTTACCGCGGTGAACCAGATACTTCACCGACTCCGGCAGGAACAGCACCAACAATACGGTGAGGGCCAGCGGGGCGATCGCACCGGCAAGCAGGACGCTGTGCCAGCCGTAGTTGGGGATAAGCCAGGAGGAGATCACCCCGCCGCCTGCAGCCCCTAACGGAAAGCCGCAGTACATGGTGTTAATCGCCATTGAACGACAGCGTTTTGGTGCAAATTCTGACACCAGGGTGATGGCATTGGGCATTGCCGCGCCAAGACCCAGCCCGGTGAGAAAGCGCCAAAATGTGAGCATATTCAGCGTCTGGGCATAGGCTGTTCCCAGACTGGCGAGGCCAAAAAACAGACAGGAAAAGACCAGCACGCGTTTACGGCCCATACGATCGGAAATCGGCCCGGCCAGCAGTGCACCAAATGACAGGCCCAATAGCGCGGCGCTTAACACCGGTCCGAGATCCTGTTTCTTGATGCCCCAGTCGGCTGAGAGCGTGGGCGCAATATAGCCCATCGCCGCCGTATCGAAGCCGTCGATGGCCAGGACCAGAAAACCCAGGACAATAATGACCCAGTGGAAGCGCGAAAAAGGACTGTCATCTATCGCCTGCTGGATATTCACTTTTCCGGAATAAGCCATGTTACCCTCGCCCGTTATGATGGTTGTTATCTGTATATTTCGCCCTTGTATTAGCTTGTATATACATCTGACAGGTGGATAAAAAGTTGTCAAATATATTGGTTATAAATGTTAACTGGTCGTTATTTTTGGATAAAAAATGGTCGGGCTGAGAACAGACCGACCATGCAGAAAGTGGGTTTTATGGGGATATTGTTACGCCGCGCTACCCTGAACCAGAGGTGCCAGCGCAGCAGGCAGGCTTTTTCCCAGTTCTTGTACCAGCGAATCATGACTGATTTCGCTAATCGATTTTGCACCGGTCAGGGTCATTGCCACCTTCATCTCTTTCTCGATCAGATTCAGCAGATTCGCTACCCCGGCCTGACCGTGGGTTGCCAGCGCGTACAGATAAGCACGTCCCAGCAGAACACTATCCGCGCCCAGCGCAATCATGCGTACGACGTCCAGACCGTTGCGGATCCCGCTGTCTGCCAGAATGGTGATATCGCCTTTTACCGCATCGGCAATAGCGGGTAACGCGCGAGCTGAAGACAGCACGCCGTCTAACTGGCGACCACCGTGGTTAGAGACAACAATGCCATCAGCGCCGAAGCGTACGGCGTCGCGAGCATCTTCAGGATCGAGGATCCCTTTGATCACCATCGGACCATCCCAAAATTCGCGGATCCACTCGAGGTCTTTCCAGGAAATCGACGGATCGAAATTATTCGCCAGCCAGCCGATGTAGTCTTCAAGGCCGGTGGGTTTGCCAAGATAGGTCGAGATATTGCCTAAATCATGCGGGCGACCGTTCAGGCCAACGTCCCATGCCCATTGTGGATGGGTGACTGCCTGCCAGTAGCGGCGCAGTGCCGCATTTGGGCCGCTCATCCCGGAATGGGCGTCACGGTAGCGTGCGCCAGGTGTTGGCATATCGACGGTAAAGACCAGCGTGGAGCAACCTGCCGCTTTGGCTCGTTCCAGGGCGTTACGCATAAAGCCGCGATCGCGCAGAACATACAGCTGAAACCACATCGGACGCTTGATAGTCGGGGCGACTTCTTCAATCGGGCATACGGATACTGTGGAAAGCGTAAACGGAATGCCTTTGGCATCAGCGGCGGCGGCGGCCTGAACTTCGCCCCGACGCGCATACATGCCGCACAGACCGACAGGTGCAAGGGCCACCGGCATGGAGAGCGTTTCGTTGAACAGTTTTGTCTCCAGGCTCAGGTCGGACATATTCTTCAGCACGCGCTGGCGAAGGGCCACCTCCGACAGGTCTGCCACGTTACGGCGCAAAGTGTGCTCTGCATACGCCCCACCGTCAATATAGTGGAACAAGAAGGGGGGTAGGATGCGCTGGGCTGCGGCGCGATAGTCGCTGGCTGCTGAAATAATCATGTGTTGTTCTCCCTGCTATTCTCACCAGGGTCACCGGGCAGGCGGGTGATTCGCGCCTGGCGGGCCTGATCTTCATCAAATCGTTTAATCGTGGTGTGGACAAAACTGAGGTGCGCCATCATCGCTTTACGCGCGCCGTCGGCATCTCCGGTAACAATCGCATCCAGTACGGCCTGATGCTGTGCCGTTAGCTGTGAAAATACGGGCGGCACGAGGTACATTCGCTGGCGGCTCTGTTTCACCGAAGACTGCAATACGTCGAAGAAACCGCGCATGGTCTGTAACAGCACCACGTTGTGTGAGGCCTCCGCAATGGCGAGATGAAAGCGAACGTCTGCCTGCGAGGCGAGATCTGGATCTTCGCTTTGTGTGGCCTCGAAACAGAGCCTGATCTTCTCTTTGTCGGCAGCAGTGGCACGCATAGCTGCGTGCCAGGCGGTGCTGGCTTCGATGGCGTGGCGGGCTTCCAGAATATCGAAACTGTAATCAGGATCGTCCGCCAGCAGGGTTTTCAGCGGCTGCACGATGTTTTGTTCAGACCATGCCTCATGCTGCCAGCGAATAAACGTCCCACCGCCACGACGGCTAATCAGTACGCCTTCACTCACCAGTTTTGCTAACGCCTCGCGCAGCGAGTTGCGCGATACGCCGAGCTGTACGGCCAACTGACGCTCAGCGGGCAACTTCATGCCCGCTTCCAGCTGTTGTTCTTCAATCAGCGCCCGCACACGAGATGCGACTTCGTCTGACAGGCGTCTGGGCATCACTATCATGGAATCATCCAGGTTAAGACATAGGCCTGCAGTGTGGTAATCACACCCACCATGCAGGTGAAAATCAGACTGTGCTTCACGGTAAAGCGGAACAGGTCAGACTCTTTTCCCACTAATCCCACTGCCGCACAGGCGATAGCGATAGATTGCGGAGAGATCATCTTTCCGGTCACGCCGCCGGTGGTATTTGCAGCCACCATCAATACATCCGAAACACCGATTTGCTGAGCGGCCGTAGCCTGTAGGGCGGCAAACAGTGCGTTTGATGAGGTGTCGGATCCAGTCAGGAATACCCCCAGCCAGCCAAGGAACGGCGAGAAGAAGGTAAATGCGCTGCCGGTGTGAGCCAGGGCCAATGCCAGGGTGGATGAAAGCCCGGAGTAGTTAGAGATAAACGCGAATGCCAGCACCATCCCGATGGAGTAGATAGGTAGCGCCAGATCTTTCAGCGTGCTACCAAAGGTCTGAAGCGCAGCAGACGGCTTCATCTTCAGCCAGACGATGGACAGCAGGGCGGCAAACAGTATTGCGGTACCGGTCGCGGAGAACCAGTCAAATTTGTACACCGCCGCGTAGGCTGTGGCTTCGTGTACGACCGGCGGCATACGGGCAACCAGCTTGTCGAGGAACGGAACCGGAATATTGACCACCCAGTGGTACATCGCGCCGCCTGGTGCAAACAGCGCTTTAAACGGCGGTATGCTCCACAGCGTGACGGTAGCTGTCAGGAACAGGAACGGCGACCAGGCTCGGATGATTTGCCCGGCGGTGTAGCGGGTGCGCGACAGATCCATATCGACCTGCGAAGCGCCCATATCACCAAAGCGGAAGATGCGTACCGGCTGCCAGCGCTTCAGGAACAGCGTCAGACAGACCAGGGAAACCAGAGAAGAGATGATGTCCGGCAGTTCCGGTCCGATAAAGTTAGAGCTGAGATACTGCGCGATAGCAAACGAGCCGCCAGCGACCATCACCGCAGGCCAGGTTTCTTTCACGCCACGCCAGCCATCCATAATCGCCATAATCCAGAACAGCACGATAATGGTCAGGAACGGCAGTTGACGGCCCACCATCTGGCCAATCTCGAAGCTGTCCAGCCCGGTAACCTGACCGGCAACCAGAATCGGAATGCCCATTGCCCCAAAAGCGACTGGAGCGGTGTTTACGATTAAGCACAAGCCTGCCGCATACAGTGGGTTAAAGCCAAGGCCAACCAGCAGCGCGGCGGTAATCGCTACCGGAGCACCGAAGCCTGCCGCCCCTTCGAGGAATGCCCCAAAGGAGAAACCGACAATCAGCATTTGCAGACGCTGGTCTGGGGTAATCGAGAGTATCGAGGAGCGGATAATGTCGAACTGCCCAGTCTTCACCGAGATTTTATAGACGAATACCGCAGCGATAATGATCCAGGCAATTGGCCACAGACCGTAGAAGAAACCGTACACTACGGATGCCAGAGCGTGATCGACCGGCATTTTGTAAAACAGCAAGGCGACCGACAAAGCGATCACCACCGTCCATGACGCCGCAACGTAGCCTTTCAGCTTGAGCTTAATCAGGGCGAAGAAAAAGAACAGGATGGGGAGCGATGCGATCAGACTGGAAAGCCAGATGTTACCGGCCGGGTCGTAGTTCTGTTGCCAGAGATTCATTGCAGGTCTCCTGGGGGCCGCCGACATAATGGAATGAGTCTTTGCTCAAATCTTCGTCACATTATGTGTAAAAGTGGCCCTGCCAATATTGTTGTGTAGGGGTAATGACAATGAATGGTTAATCAAATGTTATTTATTGGCAACGGTATTGTACTCACATTTTAATGAAATGTGAGGTACTGGTATGATCTGGCTAAAATTGGTAGGGCCAATTGCGAGGGGAAGTGAAGGACCGGGCAAGCGGATGTTGCCCGGTGGGAGATCAGAACTCGCTCTTCGCGAAGCCTGTCATTTCTTTCAGGCCCATTTCACGGCCAAGCTCGGTCATCGGGTGAACGACAATCAGGCCGCGTACGCTCTTCTTCAGCTTGCCCATGTCGGCCTGTTCTTTTTTGGTGATGGTACGACGGAAAGGGAGTTTCGTCAGCTTTTGCGCTTCTTTGCTCAGCTTCTGACCATGGACTTCACGCAGACGCGCAATCTCGTTTTCCAGAGTTTCTTTCTCTTGCTCTAGCTCGGCATATTTGTCGGCGGCTTCAACCAGAGACAGGTCAGCCTGCTGGTGGCGGATAGCGTCCAGACGATCGCTCAGGCGTTTAATTTCGTTTTTTTCGACTTCTTTCATAGGATAGCTTCTGATAAAAATAGGATGAATATCCTATAGTATGCGCGCAGAGCGGGATTATTCACAACTAATCGAAGATAAATAATCAAATGTTGCAAGTATTATTCAGCTAATGAAAATATTACTATTTTGATTAATAAGGAATTTTAAGCGATAAGATCGACCATGGCGCATTTTGTTGGCGGGTTCATAGTGAAGCACGTTTTCCTTAATGTAATTGCCAAACCGATCCTAAACTTAAATGATCAACCGCGCAGGCTGAGCGCGGTTAATACATGGAGGAGGGAAGATTATGGCGAAAATAGGTGAGAACGTTTCGGCTCTAATTGATAAGACGGTCGATTTTATGGCTTCAAGCCAGGCTTTTCGCGAGTATCTGAATAAAACACCGCCACGCAACGTTGTCCCTTCTGAAATACCGCAGGAGAATGCGCAGTTGTATCTGCAACGTCTGGCGTACTATCGGCAGCTTTATCGACCGCAGCAGGAAGAGAAATAAGCAAGCATCGTCTTATTTTTGAAAGGCTTTTTTTAAGCTGATTTTAGAAATCAGCTCGGTCAGGGAAAGTACCATCGTGGAGCGCACCATCTGCTGGTAGCGCTGGATCTGCATCGCGTGCAGACCTGAGTCTGAGGTATCAAACTGCGGTGGCGGCGGGAGTGCCGTCACGCAGTGGAGTTCGCCAAACGGACCAAGAATTTCATCGTCGGTGAACGCATATTCATTGCCGTCATGGTTTAACTCTTCCCGCAGCGCCATCAGAAGCTCGGCGTCTTCATACTCCGGCCGGCTGAGTACGCCCAGACCGTAGATGAGCTTCAGGCGAACGGAAAGATCGCCCAGCGGACCGTCGCCGTCAAGCAGTGGTTCTACAGCATATTTCACCGCATAGTCGTCTTTGCGAAATACCTGAAGCACAAGAATATTCACCGCCTCGGTGAGCAGTTCTACGGCGGTGATGAGGAAGCTGCGTACGGTTTTGCCAGCATTCAGACGCTCAAGCACACGATTTTCAAAGGCCTGCGTTTGTTCCATTATTGCCTGCATATCTGACAATCTATTATTCAGGCGCAGGATATCCTGCGCCAGGTCCTGCATCATTTCTTTGCGTTATACGCGTTAACAGCCTCAAGCACGACATCGCTGTTGGCATCCAGCCCGGAAACTTGCGCCAGCGCGGCCTGCGGACCTTTTTCGTCAATCAACGCGGCCAGTTCCTGTGCCTGCGGATCTTCTTCGCTGCGATAGTGCATCGCTGCCGCAATGCCGATAACCAGATTTGCATGCGGCAAACCATACTCCAGCGTACCCAGCAGCGGTTTAATCAGACGATCTCCCGCGCTCAGCTTACGCAGCGGCTGACGACCCACGCGCTCAACGTCATCTTTCAGATACGGGTTTTCAAAGCGACCGAGGATTTTCTGAATGTATGCCGCATGTTTTGCTGCATCAAAACCATAGCGTTTGATCAGTACCGCGCCGCTCTCTTCCATCGCACCTTTTACCACTGCGCGGATTTTCTCGTCGAGAATCGCGTCACGGATGGTCTGATGACCGGTCAATTTTCCGAGGTACGCGGTTATAGCATGCCCGGTGTTCAGCGTGAAGAGTTTACGTTCGACAAATGCCATTAGGTTATCAGTTAATTCCATTCCTGGGATATTTGGTAGTTCACCTTTGAACTGTGTTTTGTCGACAATCCACTCACTGAAGGTTTCTACGGTAACTTCCAGCGGGTCATTGGTTGCTGAAGCCGAAGGCGGAACAATGCGGTCCACGGCGGAATCGACGAAGCCAACATGTTCTTCAACCCAGGCTTTGTCTTCATCTGCCAGCGCGTTCATTACATGGCCTTTCAACTGGGTCGTTCCGCGCACCATGTTTTCACAGGCGATGATATTCAGCGGAGTAGCTATGCCCTGTGCCTTGCGTTTAACCAGCCCTTTGGCGATGGCCGGAGCGATACGCTCAAGCACGACCGGACCGACGGCGGTAGTGACTAAATCTACATGGGCAATCAGGTCGACGACATCATCGCCGATGCTGCTCACGGCGTTGACGCCGGAGACGGTATCAACCTGTTCGTTTTCACCTACGACATGAACCTGATAGCTATGACGGGCATTCAGGGCATCGAGCACGACCTGATTTACATCCGCGAACGTCAGCTGTATCCCCGCGTCCGCCAGCAGTTTGCCGATAAAGCCACGACCGATATTACCTGCGCCAAAATGTAATGCTTTCATAGTATTAACCTTCATCAATGTTTTTACCCAAGAGGGCTGGGGTGAGGCTTTTCCCTCAACCTAACCCTCTCCACAAGGGAGAGGATATCGCCTTCATATTTCGAACTGCAGATGCGTTGGCTCTCCTCGCTCACCCCAGTCACGTACTTATGTACGCTCCTGGGGATTCACTGCGTTGCCGCCTTCCTGCAGCTCGAACTATTTTGGAGATACTTAACCGTTAAGCTTTTTTACCCGCCAGCAGCTCCAGAACTTCATCCACGCTGGTGGTATGGGCCAGACGTTCGATCACGGATTCGTCATCCAGCGCGTTGGTCAGGCTGGTAATCACCTGGATGTGCTCGTTGTTACGTGCTGCGATACCAATCACCAGGCGGGCAATATCGTCTTCTTCTTCACCGAAGCGAACGCCTTCCGGGTACTGGCAGAACACCACACCGGTTTTCAGCACACGGTCTTTGGCTTCAACCGTCCCGTGCGGTACTGCGATGGACTCGCCGAGGTAAGTCGGAGTCAGTTTTTCGCGGTCCAGCATCGCCTCGACGTATTCTGGCTCAACGTAACCGCCTTTCACCAGTTGCTCACCAGCAAAGCGAATTGCTTCCTCTTTGTTAGTGGCTTTACGACCGAGGAAGATATTCTCCGCACCCAGTTTGAACAGGTGGGTATCACCCTCTTCAAAGCTGTCTTTCAGGTGATCGCGGACTATCTCTTCGTTCACGTTGTGGCGCTGTGCAGCGACCAGACGTTCGGTCAGGTTGGAGTACAGGCCGCTGTCGAGGAAGTTGGTCAGCGAAATGTGCTGTGCCTGAGGCACCTGGCGCATCGCGCGTTCGGTCAGGTCACGGTGGGTAATGACCAGATCCACATCCGGCGGCAGATTGTTAATCGCGCTGTTAGTGACGGAAATCTGAGACAGACCTGCATCCTGCACTTTCTTACGCAGTACGCCCGCACCCATGGCGCTGGAACCCATACCGGCATCGCAGGCAACAATGATTTTACGCACATGGCTCAGGTCGTTGGTCACGTCGCCAGCCGCCAGCGGAGATGCGCCTTTGGATTCCGCTTTCATGTCGTGCATACGACGGGTTGCGGCATCAATGTCATCATCTTCTTTCACTTTGCTGGTTTTCAGCAGAATGGCTGAAACCACAAAGGAGACTGCCATAGCAGCACAGATAGCAGCGATGTTAGCGAAGTAAGCGCCCTTCGGCGTCATGGCCAGCACGGCCAGGATAGAACCCGGAGAGGCCGGAGAAACCAGACCGCCGTTCAGGATAGTCAGGGTAAATACGCCAGTCATACCGCCGAGGATAACCGCCAGGATCAGACGTGGGTTCATCAGCACGTACGGGAAGTAAATTTCGTGGATACCACCCAGGAAGTGGATGATTGCCGCACCACCCGCAGACTGCTTAGCGCTGCCGCGACCGAAGAACATGTATGCCAGCAGAACGCCCATACCCGGACCCGGGTTAGCTTCAATCAGGAAGAAGATGGATTTGCCCATCTCATGGGACTGCTGAATACCCAGCGGTGAGAAAATACCGTGGTTGATGGCGTTGTTGAGGAACAGGATTTTCGCCGGTTCAACGAAGATAGACGCCAACGGCAGCATGTCATGGACAACCATGAAGTTAACGCCTGCCGCCAGGATTTTGGACAGTGCTTCAACCAATGGGCCAATGCCAAGGAATGCCAGAATGGCGAGGATCATCCCGATGATGCCTGCGGAGAAGTTATTCACCAGCATCTCAAAACCGGACTTGATCTTACCGTCTACCCAGTTGTCGAAATGTTTGATAGCCCAGCCGCCCAGCGGACCTGCGATCATCGCGCCGAGGAACATTGGCATATCTGCACCGACGATAACGCCCATGGTGGTGATAGCACCAACCACGCCGCCACGTTCGCCGCCAACCAGCTTACCACCGGTATAACCGATCAGCAGCGGCAGCAGATAGGTGATCATAGGACCGACAAGCTTCGCCAGCGTTTCGTTCGGCAACCACCCTGTCGGAATGAATAATGCGGTGATAATACCCCACGCGATAAACGCGCCGATATTTGGCATCACCATGTTGCTGAGGAATCGACCAAAGCTTTGCACCTTGATCTTAATATCGGATGACATAAAAACACCCCTTCTTATGTTTGCTATCGCGCAGGCTGAAAGCCCGAGGTTTGTTAATGTAGCGGCAGGAGGTAGCCGGACCCTGTAGATACTGCGAAATCTGGCACTGAATCGTTCAACTGTCCAGTCGACGACCTTTTATGTGATATTTGTCACGTAAATATAGGGTGTATGGCGTTAGTTAATGTGATCTTAATCACAAAATATCGGTACAAAAAAACATCACTGGATCAGGATTCGCCAAAAATGGGGGGTAAATGTGAACTGGTTCACATTTTATTCTTTGCTATTTGTTGAATCTTTGTGATGTAGATCGCAAAGTATTTTCATCTGCATTTACTCGGATGTGATCTACAGCAGGTTCTACCCCCCGATATTTTTATTGCAAAAGAAAGCAACTTCTCACCAGAAAAAATATTTATTTTGTGGTATGGCGAAAACCCCAAACTGCAGTTATGTTCAAAACATCAGCCTGGGTGCATGCGGCTGCCGGCATAAAAAAACTCTAATTAGCGTGAATTCGAGGCAGGTATGTTTCTAAATTATTTCGCACTGGGCGTGCTGATCTTCGTCTTTCTGGTTCTGTTTTACGGAATCATCGCCATTCACGATATTCCCTATAATATGGCTAAAAAACGCAACCATCCTCATGCTGATGCCATTCATACGGCGGGTTGGATTAGCCTGTTTACACTCCATGCAATATGGCCGTTCCTGTGGATTTGGGCGACGCTCTACCAGCCTGAACGTGGGTGGGGCATGCAATCACACATCATGTCGAACGGAAAGGACCCAGACCCCGAGATTGCCGCACTGGCAGCGCGCATCACCCAGTTGGAAAAAAGACTGGATGGGGAGAAGAAAACAGATTACTCCACCTTTCCGGAGATTTAATCATGGATTTGTTGATAGTCCTGACCTATGTGGCCTTTGCCTGGGCCATCTTTAAAATATTCCGTATTCCGGTAAACCAATGGACGCTCGCTACTGCTGCATTAGGTGGGGTATTCATTGTTGCGGGACTGATCTTATTAATGAACTATAACCACCCGTATACCTTTACGGCGCAAAAAGCGGTTATTTCAATTCCGATCACTCCGCAAGTCACAGGAATTGTTAGTGAGGTAACGGATAAAAATAATCAGTTGATTAAAAAAGGCGAAGTGTTATTTAAACTCGATCCAGGCCGCTATCAGGCACGTGTTGACAGACTGCAGGCTGATCTTGTTACCGCCACACACAACATCGACAATCTGAAAGCCCAACTTTCTGAAGCCGTCGCCAACACTACCCGCGTTTCCGCTGAACGCGATCGTCTGTATAAAGATTATCAACGCTATTTGAAGGGCAGCCAGGCGAAGGTTAATCCCTTCTCTGAAAGCGATATCGACAACGCCCGGCAGAACTATCTGGCACAGGACGCGCTGGTAAAAGGTTCCGTTGCCGAACAGACGCAGATTCAGAGTCAGTTAGACAGTATGGTCAACGGGGAGCAATCTCAGGTTGCGTCTTTGCGTGCTCAGCTCGCTGAAGCCAAATACAATCTTGAGCAGACTATTGTCCGTGCCCCCAGCAACGGCTATGTTACGCAGGTGCTTATTCGGCCCGGGACCTACGCCGCCGCACTACCTCTGCGCCCGGTGATGGTATTTATTCCGGAACAGAAACGGCAAATTGTGGCGCAATTCCGCCAGAACTCGTTGCTGCGTCTTAAACCGGGTGATGAAGCGGAAGTGGTCTTCAACGCGCTGCCTGGTCAGGTTTTCTCCGGTAAGTTGACCTCCATTCTTCCGGTTGTGCCGGGCGGTTCTTATCAGGCGCAGGGGGCATTACAGTCCTTAACGGTGGTGCCGGGTACCGATGGCGTGCTGGCTACGATTGAGTTGGATCCTAATGCCGATGTGGATGCGCTGCCGGACGGTATCTATGCTCAGGTGGCGGTCTATTCCGACCATTTCGCTCACGTGTCAGTGATGCGTAAAGTGCTGCTGCGCATGACCAGCTGGATGCATTATCTTTATTTGGATCATTGAGATCGTCATCACCTGCCATTTACGGCGACCTGAGCCATACTGATATTTTTGTTGGCAAAAAGGACCCGGCATGAAACTCATTGGCAGCTATACCAGCCCTTTTGTGCGTAAAATTTCTATTCTGTTACTGGAAAAGGGCATCACCTTCGAATTTGTTAATGAACTTCCCTATAGCGCGGATAGCGGCGTGGCGCGTTATAACCCGCTAGGAAAAGTACCCGCGTTGGTCACCGATGAGGGTGAGTACTGGTTTGACTCTCCGATCATCGCAGAATACATCGAGCTGCTGGATATTGCGCCAGCCATGCTACCGGGGGAACCGTTAGCGGCACTCAAAGTTCGTCAACTGGAAGCGTTGGCCGACGGTATTATGGATGCGGGATTAGTCTCGGTGCGCGAGCAGGCTCGCCCCGCCGCGCAGCAGTCAGAAACCGAACTGTTACGCCAGCGGGAGAAGATCACCCGCAGTCTGGATATGCTGGAAGGCTATCTGGCGGACGGTACGCTGAAAACGGATACGGTTAACCTGGCTACCATCGCGATTGCCTGTGCCGTCGGTTATCTCAATTTCCGTCGGGTCGCGCCCGGCTGGTGTGTGGACCGCCCACGTCTGGTCAAACTGGTGGAAACGCTTTTTCAACGCGAAAGTTTTGCCCGCACAGAACCGCCAAAGGCTTGATGCAGATAATACCTGCCTGAGCAAAGTCACGGTACAATCCTTCCTATATCGATAGCCCTTTCCGCGGTGGAGAGGGCCACCAACAGCCAGGCCTTTTCATGACAACCGACATGCGTTCACTCTACAGCCAGCTTCCCGCTATCGATCGTTTATTGCGCGATAGCGCCTTCCCAGCCTTACGTGAATCTCACGGTCATACCCGGGTGGTTGACCTGCTGCGTCATATGCTTGACGAAGCCAGAGATGCGATTCGCGACACGCACGCGCTCCCGGCATGGTGTGAGGACTGGGCGCAAGAAGCCAGCGCCCGGCTGGAACGAGAATCGCAAAGCGCGCTGCGTCCGGTGATTAACCTGACCGGAACGGTGCTGCATACCAACCTTGGGCGAGCGTCGCAGGCCGAAGAAGCGATCGAGGCGGTGGTGCAAGCAATGCGCACGCCAGTGACGCTGGAATACAGCCTGGATGATGCCGGACGTGGACATCGGGATCGGGCGCTGGCGGATTTACTCTGCCGTCTGACGGGAGCGGAGGACGCCTGTATCGTCAATAACAATGCGGCAGCGGTTTTACTGATGCTGGCCGCCACGGCCAACGGCAAAGAGGTGGTCGTTTCGCGCGGTGAGCTGGTGGAAATTGGCGGCGCGTTTCGTATTCCGGACGTGATGTGCCAGGCCGGATGTGTTCTGCGCGAAGTCGGTACCACCAACCGGACCCATGCGAAAGATTACCGTCAGGCGGTGAATGAAAATACCGCTCTGCTGATGAAAGTCCATACCAGTAATTACAGTATTGAAGGCTTTACGAAGTCGGTGGATGAGGCTGAGCTGGCCGCTATTGGCAAGGAAGTGGATGTGCCAGTGGTGGCGGATCTCGGCAGCGGCTCACTGGTCGATCTCAGCCAGTATGGATTACCGCAGGAGCCGATGCCGCAACAGCTGATTGCCGCTGGCGTCAGTCTGGTGAGCTTCTCTGGCGATAAATTACTGGGTGGGCCGCAGGCCGGGATTATCGTCGGTACAAAAGAGATGATCGCTCGCTTACAGAGCCATCCGCTGAAACGCGCATTACGGGCTGATAAAATGACACTGGCTGCGCTGGAAGCGACGCTGCGGCTCTACCTGCACCCGGAAGCGCTGGCGCAGAAGTTGCCGACGTTACGCCAGCTCACTCGCTCGCAGGAGGCTGTCCACGCGCAGGCCCAACACTTACAGGCACGGCTTGCCGAGCATTACGGTGACGAATTCGCCCTGAACGTCATGCCTTGCCTGTCGCAAATTGGCAGCGGCTCGCTACCGGTTGATAGGCTGCCCAGCGCGGCATTAACCTTTACCCCCCATGACGGGCGCGGTAGCCGCCTCGAAGCACTGGCCGCCCGTTGGCGTGCACTGCCCGTGCCGATCATTGGCCGGATTTATGATGGCCGCATGTGGCTGGATCTGCGCTGCCTTGAAGACGAGACCCGGTTTATGGAGATGATGCTGAAATGATTATTGCAACCGCCGGACACGTTGACCACGGAAAAACAACGTTATTACAGGCGATTACTGGCGTGAATGCCGACCGTCTGCCGGAAGAAAAAAAGCGCGGCATGACCATCGATCTCGGCTATGCCTACTGGCCGCAGCCGGACGGGCGGATACTGGGATTTATCGATGTACCCGGACACGAAAAGTTTCTGTCTAACATGCTGGCGGGTGTTGGCGGGATTGATCACGCGCTGCTGGTGGTGGCATGTGATGACGGCGTGATGGCGCAAACGCGTGAGCATTTGCAAATTCTGCAACTGACGGGTAATCCGCAGATCACCGTGGCGCTTACGAAAGCCGACCGCGTGGACGAAGCAAGAATTGAAGAGGTGCGTGCGGAGATTAAGGCCACGCTGGGGAATTATGGTTTCGCGGAGTCGGTGCTTTTCGTCACTGCCGCCAGTGAAGGCCGTGGCATCGAGGAACTGCGCGAACATTTGCTGCAATTAACGTCGCGCGAGCATGCCCGCGATCACAGCTTCCGCCTGGCGATTGACCGTGCCTTTACGGTCAAAGGCGCGGGACTGGTGGTGACCGGGACGGCGCTCAGCGGTGAAGTGAATGTCGGTGACACACTGTGGCTCACGGGCGTCAACAAACCGATGCGCGTACGTAGCCTGCATGCACAAAATCAGGCCACCGATCGCGCGCAGGCGGGACAACGTATTGCGCTAAATATTGCCGGTGATGCGCAAAAAGAAGAACTTAACCGCGGCGACTGGCTGCTTGCTGATGCGCCGCCAGAGGCGTTTACCCGCGTGATTGTTTCTTTAGAACATGCCGCGCCGCTGATGCAGTGGCAACCTCTGCATATTCACCACGCTGCCAGCCACGTTACCGGGAGAATCTCGCTGCTTGAAGGGACGCTGGCGGAACTGGTGTTTGATACGCCGCTCTGGCTCGCCGATAACGATCGTCTGGTGCTGCGCGATATTTCGGCTCGCACGACGCTGGCCGGTGCGCGCGTGGTCACGCTCAATCCGCCGCGTCGCGGGAAGCGTAAGCCGGAATATTTGCAGTGGCTGTCGGCGTTGGAAAACGCACAGAGTGATGGTGACGCTCTGGCGTTGCACCTGACGCGTGGAGCGGTAAATATTCCCGACTTCGCCTGGGCGCGTCAGCTCAACGGTAACGGCATGCGTCCGTTGATCGAGCAGCATGGTTTTATTCAGGCAGGATACAGTCTGTTGGATGCCACTGTTGCAGCGCGCTGGCAGCGCAAAATCCTCGATACGCTGGCGACTTACCACGACCAGCACCGCGATGAGCCTGGACCTGGGCGCGAACGCCTGCGCCGGATGGCTTTGCCGATGGAAGATGAAGCGCTGGTCCTGCTGCTGATTGAAAAGATGCGCGAGAGCGGCGTCATCCATAGTCATCATGGCTGGCTGCATTTGCCCGATCACAAGGCCGGTTTCAGCGATGAGCAGCAGGCTATCTGGCAAAAAGCAGAACCGCTTTTTGGCGATGAGCCGTGGTGGGTGCGCGACCTGGCAAAACAGACGGGCACGGATGAGCAAATGATGCGTGTGGTGTTACGACAAGCGGCGCAGCAAGGCATCATCACCGCGATCGTGAAAGATCGTTATTACCGTAACGATCGGATAGTGGCCTTTGCCAATATGATCCGCGAACTGGATCAGGAAAGGGGATCGACATGTGCCGCTGATTTTCGCGACAGGCTTAACATCGGGCGCAAATTGGCTATTCAGATTCTGGAATATTTTGACCGCATTGGTTTTACTCGCCGTCGGGGAAATGATCATTTATTACGCGATGCATTGCTGTTCCCCGAAAAGTAATGAAACAATTAATTCAGGAATTAAATGAATTAATACAAAATAGATATTGATTGAAATAAGCACATTAGATTATGAACCTAATGTGCTTTTTAATTGTGGTTGTTATTAAAATAACAACCATGATCATATTCTGTTGGATATTTCACTCGTATGCTTCCTGACTCTTTTAGAGTAATTAAGGATCGTACAATGGCTGCTTCAACATTTTTTATTCCTTCCGTGAATGTAATCGGCGCTGATTCATTAAAAGACGCAATGAATACAATGGCGGAATATGGTTTTCGCCGTACGCTGATTGTCACGGATGCCATGCTGACGAAATTAGGTATGGCTGGCGAGATTCAAAAGGCATTACAGGAACGTGATATATTCAGCGTAATTTACGATGGTACGCATCCTAATCCCACAACCAGCAACGTTGCCGCTGGCCTGCAAATGTTGACTGAAAACGACTGTGATAGCGTTATTTCTCTCGGTGGCGGTTCTCCACACGATTGTGCAAAAGGTATTGCGCTGGTGGCGGCTAACGGTGGCGATATTCGCGATTACGAAGGTGTAGACCGTTCTGCAAAACCGCAGCTGCCGATGATCGCCATCAACACCACGGCGGGTACAGCATCTGAAATGACCCGCTTCTGCATCATCACCGATGAAGTACGCCACATTAAAATGGCGATTGTCGATAAGCACGTTACGCCGCTGCTGTCGGTTAACGACTCCTCGCTGATGGTCGGCATGCCGAAGTCTCTGACGGCGGCTACCGGTATGGATGCGTTAACCCACGCTATCGAAGCCTACGTGTCGATTGCTGCCACGCCGATTACCGATGCATGTGCGCTGAAAGCGGTCACCATGATTGCGCAAAACCTGCCGGTCGCCGTTGAAGAGGGCAGTAATGCTCAGGCGCGCGAAGCCATGGCCTATGCGCAGTTCCTCGCAGGTATGGCCTTTAACAATGCCTCTCTTGGCTACGTGCATGCAATGGCGCACCAGCTGGGTGGCTTCTACGATCTGCCACACGGAGTATGTAATGCCGTACTGCTGCCGCATGTACAGGTATTTAATAGTAAAGTTGCTGCCGCCCGCCTGAGCGATTGCGCCTCGGCAATGGGTGTGAACGTTGCTGGTCTGAGCGAAGAGCAAGGGGCAGAAGCCTGCATCGCGGCGATCCGCGAACTGGCGCAGAAAGTGAATATTCCGGCCGGTCTGCGTGAGCTGAACGTGAAGGAAGAAGATTTTGCCGTTCTGGCGACTAATGCCCTGAAAGATGCCTGTGGTTTCACTAACCCGATTCAGGCGACACATGAAGAAATCATGGCGATTTATCGTGCTGCCATGTAATTCGTGATACCTGTCGTAAAGCAGTAAAAGGCTGGCGAATAATTCGCCAGTCCCGTCTACCCTTGTAGTACCCCTACAGCAAGGAGACGGTCATGACCAATAACCCCCCTTCAACGCGTATTTACCCCGGCGAGTATGGTTACCCCCTGAAGTTAAAAGCCCGATACGATAACTTTATCGGTGGTGACTGGGTCGCCCCGGTGGACGGCGAGTATTACCAAAACCTGACGCCGGTAACCGGGCAATTACTGTGCGAAGTGGCCTCTTCCGGCAAAAAGGACATCGATCTGGCACTGGATGCCGCGCATAAAGTAAAAGATAAATGGGCGCAGACTTCCGTGCAGGACAGGGCGGCGATTTTGTTCAAAATTGCCGATCGTATGGAGCAAAATCTGGAGCTGCTGGCAACGGCTGAAACCTGGGATAACGGTAAACCCATCCGCGAAACCAGCGCGGCCGATGTGCCGCTGGCAATTGACCATTTCCGCTATTTTGCCTCCTGTATTCGTGCGCAGGAAGGGGGAATCAGCGAGGTTGATAGCGAAACCGTGGCTTATCACTTCCATGAACCTCTTGGCGTGGTAGGGCAAATTATCCCGTGGAACTTCCCGCTGCTGATGGCCAGCTGGAAGATGGCACCCGCGCTGGCGGCGGGTAACTGCGTGGTGCTGAAACCCGCGCGCCTGACGCCGCTGTCCGTGCTGTTGCTGATGGAAGTCATCGGCGATCTGCTCCCGCCTGGCGTGGTGAACGTGGTAAACGGCGCGGGTGGGGAGATCGGTGAGTATCTGGCGACGTCAAAACGTATTGCGAAAGTGGCGTTTACCGGCTCAACGGAAGTTGGGCAGCAGATCATGCAGTACGCCACGCAGAACATTATTCCTGTCACGCTGGAACTGGGCGGGAAATCACCCAATATCTTCTTCGCGGACGTGATGGATGAAGAAGATGCGTTCTTTGACAAAGCGCTGGAAGGTTTTGCATTGTTTGCCTTCAACCAGGGCGAAGTGTGTACCTGTCCGAGTCGTGCGCTGGTTCAGGAATCCATTTATGAACGTTTTATGGAAAGAGCCATTCGTCGGGTGGAAAGTATCCGTAGCGGCAACCCGTTAGACAGCGTGACGCAAATGGGCGCGCAGGTGTCGCATGGTCAACTGGAAACTATTCTGAATTACATCGACATTGGTAAGAAAGAAGGAGCAGATGTTCTCACCGGCGGGCGGCGCAAGCAGCTGGATGGCGAGTTAAAAGAGGGGTACTACCTCGAACCAACCATTCTGTTTGGTAAGAACAACATGCGGGTTTTCCAGGAGGAGATCTTCGGGCCGGTGCTGGCTGTCACAACGTTTAAAACCATGGAAGAGGCGCTGGAAATCGCTAATGACACCCAATATGGGCTTGGCGCTGGTGTCTGGAGTCGTAATGGAAATCTGGCGTACAAAATGGGACGTGGGATTCAGGCGGGGCGAGTTTGGACCAACTGTTACCATGCGTATCCGGCACATGCGGCGTTTGGTGGCTATAAGCAGTCGGGCATCGGGCGCGAGACGCATAAGATGATGCTTGAACATTATCAGCAAACCAAGTGCCTGTTGGTGAGCTACTCTGATAAACCACTGGGGCTGTTTTAATATAGTATAAATAGGCAGTATTAATACTGCCTATTATCTATTAGTTATATAATGCAGCTGTAGCTTGTAGCTCAGTGCTGAATTTATAAATGTCATCCAATGATTCAATTGGATGGCGAGTTTCATTTTTCTCTAGATCGAATATTCCAATGTATTTTTGATTTCGATTAAAATGAAGTCGACAAAGTGGTTTTCTATTATTATCATCTATTAAGATACCAAAATAGCTTTTTGTATCTCTGTGCATTATCCTAGGTGCATCAATTACTGTCCGAGTTATTGCTTTAACAATGTGGGTAATGACTCCAACTTATTGATAGTGTTTTATGTTCAGATAATGCCCGATGACTTTGTCATGCAGCTCCACCGATTTTGAGAACGACAGCGACTTCCGTCCCAGCCGTCCCAGCCGTGCCAGGTGCTGCCTCAGATTCAGGTTATGCCGCTCAATTCGCTGCGTATATCGCTTGCTGATTACGTGCAGCTTTCCCTTCAGGCGGGATTCATACAGCGGCCAGCCATCCGTCATCCATATCACCACGTCAAAGGGTGACAGCAGGCTCATAAGACGCCCCAGCGTCGCCATAGTGCGTTCACCGAATACGTGCGCAACAACCGTCTTCCGGAGCCTGTCATACGCGTAAAACAGCCAGCGCTGGCGCGATTTAGCCCCGACGTATCCCCACTGTTCGTCCATTTCCGCGCAGACGATGACGTCACTGCCCGGCTGTATGCGCGAGGTTACCGACTGCGGCCTGAGTTTTTTAAATGGCGGAAAATCGTGTTGAGGCCAACGCCCATAATGCGGGCGGTTGCCCGGCATCCAACGCCATTCATGGCCATATCAATGATTTTCTGGTGCGTACCGGGTTGAGAAGCGGTGTAAGTGAACTGCAGTTGCCATGTTTTACGGCAGTGAGAGCAGAGATAGCGCTGATGTCCGGCGGTGCTTTTGCCGTTACGCACCACCCCGTCAGTAGCTGAACAGGAGGGACAGCTGATAGAAACAGAAGCCACTGGAGCACCTCAAAAACACCATCATACACTAAATCAGTAAGTTGGCAGCATCACCAACAATGTGAAACCCTTCAAGTTCGTCCATTGTTGTAATAATATCACTCTCATCTTTTATAATGTTAGTAGGAGTGTCAGTCTCGTTCGTCGGATTTGTTGATTCCTGAACCTGAATTACATTTCCACCAATGGCTGATTTTAATCTTTCATTTACCTGAGCATTGATATATTGAGTCGCCGCTTTTTTGGTTAGTATCGTAAATGTTTCTCTAACCTTCTGTGTCAACATTCCTTCATATATTCTTGATGCAAAGAATTTTACGAAATCCTCTTCAGGATTATTCAGTTGCGTATGAAGGTGTTTTTTTATTAAACTCACATACTTTAATTCACCAGCGGCATTCAGTATCGACTCGAGGTCAAATGCTGATTTGGTTAGTTTCTTTATTTCAGGGATGACCATTTCATCTAAATCAAGAAGATTGATCTCGAGAAATGGTTTTTCATCCATTTTATTCGGAGCATCTAAGTCAGTGAAAAACTTATACTCCTGCCCATTCGTTAGTATTGAAATTCTGGCGTTAGTTACATGAAAGTAGCGAAAAAGTTGTGAGGCATGATTTATGTTGAGAGGTTCTCCAATTTTCTTGCACTCAATTAGAATTTGAACTTCACCATTTTTTAGGATGGCATAGTCTATTTTTTCGCCTTTTTTAGTACCAACGTCACATACGAATTCTGGAATGACTTCCGTAGGGTCAAAAACATCGTAGCCAAGTACATTATTAATAAATGGCATAACAAAAGCATTCTTTGTTGCTTCCTCAGTTTCAGTAGCTCCAGATTGCTGTTTTATTTTTGAAGCTAGTTGATTTAACTTTTCCATAAACTCAACGGACATAACAAACTCCTTGTACCTATTTGCCGTAAAAAGTAGATAAAACATTGTAGAAAGGTAAGTAGTCTTATATTTGTTATCATGCAAGAACATAAATGTTGAAGGTTTGAAGTTTGTCACATTATTGGTGTAAATGCAGCAAAATATGGAATTAAACATTTTTGATTCTTAATGAAAAAGAAATCATCACTTACATAAATAGTAATATTATATTATTAAATGTTATTTTTATGGTTAAGCCATTTAGATGGATAAATACATTTTAATGGGGAAAAGGTGGAGTAACTTTTATCATTTGAAATATAAATGAAGGGGTTATGTAACACATCAAAAGAGTAAAAAATAGCAGTCATTGCAAGTAAATATAGTTAGTGTGCACATTATTGCTTTGGTTAATAAGATGTGAGTAATGCCGACATTTTTGTTACAAATGAGTTGGTTTCAGGTATAGAAACCAACATTTAGTAAGGTATATCCGTAGAGTAGTTTTGTGCCAAGGGTAGCTGGTCAGGTATTAACGTGCTCTATTCCAGGAAAACATCATCATACTATCAGGCTTTAGATGTTATATATAGAAACCCATATATCGTTATATAAATAAGAAAATTGCATCCAGTCTGGTCATTCCAATACTATTATCAACTCTATTGTTTAAATCAAATTGCATCTGAATTCCTTAATTTAAATCCCTGAGGCAAATATGTTCCTTAATTATTTTGCATTAGGAGTGCTTATTTTTGTATTCCTGGTCATTTTTTACGGGATTATTATTCTGCATGATATTCCCTATCTAATTGCAAAGAAACGTAACCATCCTCATGCCGACGCAATACATGTTGCGGGTTGGGTTAGTTTGTTTACCTTACATGTTATTTGGCCCTTTTTATGGATCTGGGCAACGCTTTATCGTCCGGAGCGCGGATGGGGTATGCAGAGCGCGGATTCTTCCCTGATCCAGCTTCAGGCAAGGGTTGCGGATCTGGAAAAGAAACTGGGTGAGGCCAAGACCTCTCCGGCGGAGTAATATCGATGGATTTACTAATTGTTCTGACCTATGTGGCGTGTGCATGGTCAATATTTAAAATTTTTAAAATTCCTGTAAATAAATGGACAGTTCCTACCGCAGCATTAGGCGGTATATTCATTGTTTGCGGGCTTATATTACTGATGAATTATAACCATCCGTATACATTTAAGGCACAAAAGGCGGTAATTTCTATTCCCGTGGTGCCGCAGGTAACGGGTGTAGTGACAGAAGTGACGGATAAGAAGAATACGCTAATCAAAAAAGGCGAGGTTCTGTTTAAGCTTAATCCAGGGCGTTATCAGGCACGGGTCGATCGCCTGAAAGCTGATATTGTCACCGCACAGCATAAAGAGCAGGCTCTGGTTGCGCAGTTAGACGAAATGATAGCCAACACGCAGCGGGCAAAGGCCACGCGTGACAAACTGGCAAAAGATTACCAGCGCTATGTACAGGGTAGTCAGGCGAAGGTGAATCCTTTTTCTGAACGCGATATCGATGCGGCGCGGCAAAACTATCTGGCGCAGGAAGCGTCGGTGAAATCTTCCGTCGCGGAGCAGCAGCAAATCCAGAGTCAGTTAGACAGCCTGATACTGGGCGAGAATTCGCAAATTGCCAGCCTGAAAGCGCAGTTAGCCGAAGCGGAGTTCAACCTGGACCAGACGGTGGTTCGCGCGCCCAGCGATGGCTATGTGACGCAGGTGCTGATGCGCCCGGGAACCTATGCCGCCGCGCTGCCGATGCGTCCGGTGATGGTATTCATCCCGGATCAAAAAAGGCAAATTATCGCCCAGTTCCGTCAGAACTCGCTGCTGCGTCTGGAACCTGGCGATGAAGCGGAAGTGGTATTTAACGCGCTGCCGGGTAAGGTATTCAGCGGTAAACTGGCTGCAATTAGTCCGGCAGTGCCGGGCGGGACATACCAGTCGAATGGAGCGCTGCAATCCTTAAATTCTACGCCCGGTTCGGAAGGGGTAATCGCCACGATTGAGCTGAATGATAATGCGGAGGTTAGCGCGTTACCTGATGGGATCTACGCGCAGGTCGCGGTTTATTCTGACCACTTCGAACATGTGTCCGTCATGCGCAAAGTCTTGTTGCGCATGACCAGTTGGGTGCATTACCTGTATCTCGATCATTAAACTCAGGCTATTTTGCTTGCTCAGTCTGCTGATCCAGCGACTGAGCAAGTTGCCGGCGAATCTCCGCCAACATCTCATCAAGAATAAACTGTACCCGCCATGGCTGATATTCACGTTTGCGGAAAATCGCCACCAGATCCAGCCACCATTCATGCTGTCCGGAGAAACACGGAACCAGCCCGTTAGGCTGACTTTCTTTTTGTACGCTCGCCTTGGGTGCAAAAACAATGCCCAGATGGTTTCGCGCCAACGACAGCGCAGATTGCGTATTGTCGCAAACATAATTACCCGTTACGCGATAGTCATGCATCTCTTTACCTCCGGGGGAGGAGAATCGCCAAATGTTAGCATCATCAATCATCATGGAATCAATCAGAATACAGGAGTGATGCTCAAGTTCTTCAGGAGTGCTGATGGGATGTTGGGCCAGATATTGATTACTGGCGAAAGCGGTAACTACATATTTGGTAATAAAACTGGCGACCAAAGATTCATCTTTTGGATGTGCATAAGTAATTAAAACATCACAGTCATCAGGAAATTCGACTCCTTCATAAAAGGCTTTACGTTCCAGGTTATAGGTTTTTAGCACCAGACTGATATCGCCAATATCCATAATTTTTGCAATAACATGTTGCGATAAGTAAGCGATAATTCCGGTTGGTGCATATACCGTTACTTTTCCACGTTTCTCGTGCTTATAATCAGCAATGAAATTATTTAACTGCTCGTTTCTGTCTAACATGTCATTGATGTAAGGAAGTAACGCTATACCAAACGGCGTGAGGGTCAGTTGCCGGGTGGTGCGGTCAAACACCTTTAATCCAACTTTTGATTCAAAATCAGCAAGATATTTACTGACGTTGGCCTGTGCGATGCCGAGAACAGTCGCGGCATGACTGATATTTTCACTGGCAGCGATTACCGAAATAATCTTCAGCTCCCGGTGTTTAAGTTGTAATTTATTCATCGCCAAGCCCAATATATATAATTTTTTATATATTACTATATAAATATGAACCTTGCATCGATGAAATTGTAAGCATTATTATGCACCAGTTTTGTAGCTTATTTTAAAATGGAATGTTGGCATGTTAATTAAACACAATATTGTGGCGCTGCTCGCCTTTTCTTTTATGGCGAGTGCAACTGCCGCAGAGTTTTCAATTGGCGCTGGTGCTGTATATAATGAATCACCTTATCGTGGGTATAATGATAATGTTCACGCAGTACCGCTAGTCAGTTACGAAAGTGAATCATTTTATTTTAGGCAAACAACGCTAGGTTATATTTTGTCTAAGAGTGAAAGTAATGAATTTAGTATTACTGCCTCTTATATGCCGCTTGAGTTTGATCCCGGCGATAATGACGATCATGCGATGAAAAAGCTGGATAAGCGTGACGCAACTGCAATGGCGGGTGCCGCGTGGTATCACCATGAAAGATGGGGTAGCGTGAAAGTCTCCGCCGCTGCGGATGTGCTGGACAACAGTAATGGCTGGGTAGGGGAAGTTTCACTGTTCCGTCCAATGCCGATGGGCAAGCTGACGCTGACGCCATCGATTGGCGTGCTCTACTATGACGAAAACTTCAATGAATACTACTACGGCATATCGGGTAATGAGTCCCGTCGTAGTGGCTTATCAAGCTATTCCCCAGGCGATAGCTGGACACCGTATGTTGGCCTGTCCGCTAAATACGCATTGACCACTAACCTGACGCTGCTGGCAAGCGCCAATTATAGCGCACTGCCGGATGACATTAAAAATAGCCCGATGGTTGATCGCGATGACAGCTTTACCTTTATGTCCGGTCTGACCTGGCGTTTCTGATTTAAATACGTGCCTGATGGCGCTTCGCTTATCAGGCCTACGTGGATAGGTGTTGTAGGCCGGATAAGACGTGAAGCGTCGCCATCCGGCACGGTTTAATTACTGCTCGTTTATCCAGATACGCATTTCGCCTTCACCACGGTTTGCCCAGCTAAACCACGGAATAAACGTCAATGTATGCGCCTGACGCGAAGTTGGGGAAACATCGTAGTGCCACAACGATTGTTGTGCTGCATCGGCTGCACTTTGCTTCACACCTTCAGCCTGAATTAACATTTTATGGCTGAACAATCCCTTACCTTCGAATACTCTGAACTCACTCTCTTTTGGCAACCACAGATTATGCAATTCCTCGCCGTTGTCGGCCTGCTCCAGGCAATATACCAGTGGCCCACGCTGAATGGCGACCTTACCGGCGACATGACGCACTAATGGATTTCCGTATACCCGACGCACCGGCATTGGCAGGGTCAAACTGAGCGTATCGCCTTCCTGCCAGGTTCGACTGATGTGCAAATAGCCTTTGCGAATATCCTGCTCAACCGGCTGACCATTCAACAAAACCTGCGGCGCGGAGCACCAGTCTGGCAGGCGCAGAGCCAGAGTGTGATAAACCGACCGCGGTGATTCGATGGTGATTTTTACCTGCTCATGCCATGGGTAATCTCCGCTAATACGCAGTTTAAGCGAGCCGTTTACAACAGGGACCTCCATGCTATTGCCCACGTACATATTGATATACAGCGCGTCCTGACGCGGTGTATAGATGTAGTGGCCAATTGAGGTTAACACGCGGGCGATATTCGGCGGGCAACAGGCGCAGCCAAACCAGCGCTGACGAACGGGTTTCACGTGGTCATAAATATGATTGAATTTTAATGATTTAGGATGTACTTCCAGCGGGTTCACATAGAAGAAGTGCTTGCCATCGAGCGCCATCCCGCCCAATACGGTATTATACAGGGCGCGCTCCATCACGTCGGCATACTGGCTGTCGGCTTCCATTTCCAGCATTCTGCGGGCGAACATCATCAGGCCGATAGAGGCGCAGCTTTCCGCATACACGGAGTCGTTGGGCAGATCGTAATCGCTGCTAAACGCCTCGCCGCTGCTTTGTGAACCGATCCCGCCGGTAATGTACAACTGGCGCTGGGCCATGTTTTTCCACAGACGCAGGCAATCCTGACGCTTGCCTTCGTCCTGGCTTAAGCGTGCCAGATGAGCGACGCCGGTCATCAGGTAGACAAAGCGCACCGCATGCCCGATCGCCGTTTGCTGTTCTGAAATGGGCTGATGAGCCTGGCTATAGGGTTTATCCTTCACCATCCATGCCGGACCGTAAGTATGCCAGTAAGAGGTTTGGCCGCGCTTTTCGTACTCTTCGTCATAGAAATGGGGCTGTGCGCCGCGCTGTTCCACAAAGTAATTTACCAGCGCCATATAGCGTGGTTGCTGGGTCACTTCGTATAAGCGCATTAACGCCAGCTCGATTTCCGGGTGTCCTGGGTAGCCGCGCAGTTGATTCTCCCCGAGTCCAAACACGCTGTCGATGTGATCTGCCAGGCGACACACCACCTCTAACAGACGGCGTTTACCCGTCGCCTGAAAGAACGCGACGCCTGCTTCGATCAAATGACCTGCACAGTACAACTCATGACACTCGGCGAGGTTGCTCCAGCGTTCATCCGGTGCTTTCACTGTGAAGTACGTATTGAGATAGCCATCTTCGCACTGGGCGGCCGCCACCAGTTCAATGACTTCATCGGCCGTTTTTTCAAGTTCCGCATCGGGTTTCTGGCACAGGGACCAGGCAACGGCCTCCAGCCACTTTGCTACGTCGCTATCCTGAAAAACCATGCCGTAAAATTCGCCATCCTGCAGGCCCGCGGCGATACGGAAATTCTCTATCGCATGACTTGGTTCCGCCTCTGCAATGCGGTCATTGAGCGCATCCCATTGATAGGGGATCACCACGTCACGCACCAACTGCTGATATTGTCCGAGGAACGGATCGCTGACGGTGAGCTTATGCAGGTCGACTTCCAGTACGTTCATTTCGTGCTCCTTAAGGCTGTACATGACGCTGACGCAGATCGGTGGCAATGCGCGACATCATCGGATTATTGAGTTTGCAGATGCGGATGGACAGCGCCAACAGCAGGTGGAACAGTGCGGGAAGCAGCGTCTCCATCGCGGTAATTCCTTGCAGCGAGCTGGCGGTTTGGTTACCAGCGCCTGGCTGATAGGCGACAAAAATAAACAGCAGGCTGATGATCCCCGCACTTGAGGCCCAGGCCAGCTTGATGAAAAACAGATTGAAGGCGAAATTCATGCCGGAGGAACGTACGCCGGTTTTCCACTCGCCGTAATCGTCGGCGAAGGCCATCAGTGAGAAGTGCAACGGCAGCGTGAAGCCTAAAATAATGCCGTTACCGAGGATGACTGCCAGCCACAGCGTCTGATAAGCCGGGCCGGTTGGCAGGAACCACATCAGTATCGCCAGGGCCGTCAGCACCAGATTGGTGTAGTAATAGAGTTTGACGGTATCGATGCGGCGGGTCAGGGGGCTGACAATCACTGAACCGATGATGGACGCGAAAGTGACCATGGTGAAAAACAGCGACGTATAGGCGGTGCTGCCTTCCAGCACGTAGGTAATAAAATACATGTACCCGCCGCCGCGAATATTAAAGACGTTGATCAGCAGGAAAGACATTACCAGCATCAACAATAGCTGATCGTTTTTGCGCAGCCCTCCAATGTGTTCACGCAGGGTAAATTTCCCCATCATCGCCAGCGGTACACGCTCGCGAACCCAGAAGAAACAGCACAGGAACATCACCACCGCGATGGCACACAGGATGCCCACGCCAAACTGATAACCCTGTGCGGCATTGCCCTGACCCAGAATATCCACCATCCACGGCAGACCAACGGAAACCAGGAATCCCGCCACGCCGCACAGCACAAAGCGCCAGGACTGACAGGCGATCACCTCGTTATGGCGGGTCGTCATGGTGTTGATCAGCGCACAATACGGTACGTTGATGGCGGTATAGCCGACAGAGAGCAGGAGATAGGTGCCGAATGCCCAGGCGATCTTGACCCCCATACTGGCGTCCGGGACGGTAAAAGTGAGCACGCCAATAATACCGATCGGAATCGCAACCCACAGTTGCCACGGGCGAAAGCGCCCCCAGCGGCTTTGCGTACGGTCGGCTAGCACACCCATGATGGGGTCGGAAATGGCGTCAAATACACGCAGGGCAATAAATAATGTGCCGACCAGCGCAGGCGTTAACCCGAAGACATCGGTGTAGAAAAATGTCAGGAAGTTCATGATCAGGCAGGTAATTACTGTCCCGCCAGCATCGCCTAGTCCATAACCAATTTTTTCACGCAGGGATAATTTGTCGTCTTGGGCACGCTGTGCCAAATCAGATGTTGTAATCGGAGCCGAAGTCATAAATAACTCCCGGAGAGGATGTTCAGAAAGTATCCCGCTACGTTGCGGGTTATTTGTTTGTAATTTGCAAAATACGTTATTTATTCTGCACGAAATGTTTGGGTCAACAAGGGAAGAGAAAAGTATAAAAAGATGACAATTCCGACTTCATTATAAAAATGTGATTTCGATCCGGCGGAAAGCAGGTTTATCGTGAATAATCAATGATAAAGATCGGTTTAAATAATGTAGAAAGCGGGAATTTGAATATATATGCTCGAATTATCCATGTCTCTTCCGATTAAAGTGCAAAATGGTGGGCTATTTATTTCCCGGGGCGTGGGCAGTCATCCTGCGCGACGATTGCAATCCTGGGAAATTATCTTTGTTGAAAAAGGGACATTAACGATTCGCGAAGGCCAGACAGTTTTTTGCGTGAATGCCGGAGAAAGTTTGCTGCTGTGGCCGCAGCGCTTGCATATTGGCGTTGGGCAATTTCCGGCTGATTTGAAATTTTACTGGCTACATTTTGAGGTGACGGCAGAAAACGACGCATCAATAACGGAACCGTTACTTGCTATCCCTCAACATACCCGGGTGGGCGAGCCCCAATATATTATTTCGCTGTTTCGCCAGTTCTTACGCGAGCAGGAAAATATTCATCGCAGCATGGCGCTGGAACTGATCCTGCTGCTGATTTTGCAGCAAATATCCGCAGCCGCCAGCGAGCAACCTGTCGACAGCCCCGGGAATGCGTTGGCCTGGAAAGCGCAGCAAATCATTCACACCCGGTTCCACCTGCCGATTTCCGCCTCAACGTTGGCGAAAGAGCTGCATTGCAATGCGGATTATCTGGGGCGCGTTTTCCGTGGCGCTTTCCGGCTGACGCTAACCGAAGCGTTGCACCGTCAGCGGGTAAGGGCGGCAGAAAAACTGTTAATCAGCGATTCGCTGTCGCTAACCGAGGTGGCGATGAAATGTGGATTTAATGATGTGGGTTATTTTCGCAAAATATTCCACAAGCACACCAGCCTGACGCCCGCGGCGTGGAAACGGCGCTATTGCAAAGAACATATCAATAGCGCCTGACCCGTTATTGTCCGTAATACGCATTCGCCCCGTGTTTGCGCAGATAATGTTTATCCAGCAACTCAGACTGCATATCCGGCAACTGCGGGGCTAACTGGCGAGAGAACAACCCCATGTAGGCGCACTCTTCGAGCACCACCGCGTTATGCACCGCGTCTGCGGCGTCTTTACCCCAGGCGAACGGTCCGTGGGAGTGCACCAAGACCGCCGGAACCTGCAGCGGATTGAGATCGCGCTGCTCGAAGGTCTGAATGATCACCTCTCCGGTTTGATATTCATATTCGCCGTTGATCTCTTCAGCGGTCATCAGACGCGTACACGGAATAGAACCATAGAAATAATCGGCATGCGTGGTGCCCCATGCCGGGAGATCCAGACCCGCCTGCGACCAGATCGTCGCGTGGCGAGAATGGGTATGGACGATCCCGCCGATCTGTGGATAACGACGATACAGCGCCAGATGGGTTGGCGTGTCGGACGACGGTTTTTTGTTGCCTTCCACTACGTTGCCGCTGGCAATATCCACTACCACCATGTCGTCGGCGGTCATCACCTCATATTCCACGCCGGATGGCTTAATCACCATCAGTTTACGTGTTTCATCCACTGCGCTGACGTTGCCCCAGGTAAAGGTGACTAAGCCATGAGCCGGGAGCGCCAGGTTTGCCGCCAGCACCTCGGCTTTCAGTTGTTCTAACATGGAAATCCTCCTTCCTGCATGCGTGCTTCTATCCAGCGCCGTGCCTGGATAATTTCCAGTACCGGCTCTTTCGCTTTTTCAGTCCACATTTCAATCAGAAACGACCCGCGATAGTTCAGCTGATGAAGCGTTTTGAAGATGCCAACAAAGTCCACGCACCCTTCGCCAAACGGCACATCGCGAAACTGGCCCGGGTGAGTTTCGGTTACCGGCAGCGTGTCTTTCAGATGGATAGCAGCGATGCGGTCAATGCCCAGCGTCAATTCGGCAGTGACGTCATTCCCCCATGCGCTGAGGTTGCCCACGTCCGGATAAACGGTGAACCACGGCGATGACAGCATTTCATCCCACTTTTTCCACTTGCTGATCGAGTTCATAAACGCGGTATCCATGATTTCTACCGCCAGCATCACCTGCGCGGCGGCGGCTTGCTCGACTGCCCATGCCAGTCCTTCGGCAAAGCGCTGCTGCGTTCCTGCGTCATGTTCTTCGTAATAGACGTCGTAACCGGCTAACTGAATGGTGCGAATACCCAGGTCGCGCGCCAGACGAATGGCTTTGCTCATTATTTCTCGCGCCCGCTCACGCACGGCTTCATCGCGGCTGCCAAAGGGAAAACGACGGTGGGCGGACAAGCACATTGACGGGATCGCTACGCCGGTTTCCAGCATCGCGCTCACCAGCGATGCGCGCTGAGCCGGACTCCAGTCGAGACGCGACAGACGTTCATCGGTTTCATCCACCGACATCTCGACGAAATCAAAACCGCAGCTTTTTGCCAGCACCAGCCGTTCCGGCCAGGAGAGGTCTTTCGCCAGCGCTTTTTCATAGATACCTAATGGATGATTACGCATGCAGTGTTCCCCAGATGGCGTCGATTTGCGCATGGAATTCGCCAGCAACCTGCGCTGGGTTTTGCGCTCCCGCCAGCGCGCGCCCGGCAATAAAAGCTTTGACGTTAATTTCGCGAAACAACGGCAGATCGGCGGGCGTGATCCCACCGGTAATCGACAGTTCCAGACCAATATCAGAAAGCGCCTTCATGCGCGCCAGGTCTGCTTCTCCCCACTGTTGTCCGCTGGCCTGAGCATCGCGGCCACGATGGTAAATCGCCTGGCGAACGCCAACGCGATACCAGTCGCGGGCATCATCCAGCGTCCAGTTACCGAACAGCTCCATCTGAATTTCGCCGCCGCAGGACTGCGCGACGCCATGACCTTTCTCTACCGTCGCCAGCGGCGCAGCACAGATGATGGTCATCCAGTTGGCACCTGCTCCAAAGGCTTGCTGCGCGAGGGTTTCGCCCGCATCGGCCACTTTCCAGTCGGCGACGATGATTTTATTCGGGCACTGGGCACGCAGTGCTTTCACGGCGCTCAGCCCTTCGGTTAAGCAGAGAATCGTCCCCGCTTCAACGATATCGACGTTCTCTTGTAGCAGCGCGACGTCGCGTTGTGCGGCTTCAAGGCTGGTGTGGTCGAGCGCCAGTTGCAGTAATGGTCGACTCATCATTCGTGCTCCTTAATGCGGGCGTGGTAGCCCTGTAGTGCGGTAATTAAATCCAGGTATTGGCGGTATTTACGCTGGTAGCTCGCCTGCGCGGCGGCGTCCGGCAATAGCGTGCGTACCGGGTGCTGTTGGCTGCGCTGGGCGTCGCTGAAGTTGGAATAAACGCCGGTGCCGACGCGGGCGGCGAGCGCAGCGCCAAAGCAACCGGTCTCTTCAATCTGCGGCAATTCGATACGTAAACCGCTGACGTCTGCCAGCATTTGCATCCAGATGTCGGAGTGCGCCGGACCGCCGGTGACGCGCAGGGTATGCGCCTTCGTAAAACGTTCGCGCATGCGGTTGAGGTGGGTCATGTGGCTAAAAACCACGCCTTCGTAGATGGCCTGTAATAAGTGGGCGCGAGTGTGTATTGCCTGCATGCCATAAAAGCCGCTGGTCATCTCCAGCCCGGCGTTGCTGCCGTACAAAAAGGGCAGGAAGAAAAGCTCGCTACCGGCTTTCGGTAAGCTGGCGACGGCCTGATTGATCTCAGCAAAAGAGAGTTCGCCCCACTGGGCGGTAAACCATTCCAGATTGCCGGAAGAGGTCGGGCTGGCTTCGTGAACGATGTACTGCCCGTCGTTGACATAGCGCCCATAAACATAGGGATGGGCCTCGTGGTCGCGCAGACCGTGAGCGATCCCGCTGGTGACGGCCCAAGTACCCATCACCGCGTTGAGGGTGTATTCATCTTCGATACCGGCGCAGAGTGCGGTGGAAACCACATCAAACAGTCCGCCGACGACGGGCGTGCCCGCCGCCAGACCGGTTATGGCGGCTGTCTGAGCGGTGATTTCCCCGCATATTTCTGCTGAACCGACAATCGGTGGTAGCGCATTGTCGATCTCACTGATGCCCAGCCACTGGGTCAGGCGCGAGTCGTACTGACCCGAAGTCATGTTGTAGAGGTTCGACTCGGAGATATTGCTCTCTTCACAGCCTTTGACGCCGGTTAAGCACCAGCGCAGATAGTCATGGCCCATCATGACGCAGCCAATTTGCGCGTAACGGTGAGGTTGATTCTCTTTCACCCAGCGCAGCAATGATGCCGGATGCCCGGTCCACAATGTCTGGCGGGTGACCGGGTAGAGCTGCTCAGGGATCCCATCCTGCTGCCAGCGCTGAACGATATCCATCGCCCGGCGGTCGGAAGAGAGGATGGCATTGCCCAGCGGTTTATCCTGCTTATCGAGAAGGAACAGGCCTTTGCCCTGAGCGGAAATACCGACGCCTTTGATTTGATCGCCGCAGACGCCGGTGCGCGCTAACAGCCCGGCGATCGTGGCTACACACTGTTGCCACAACTGGTGCATATCGCGTTCGGCGTAACCGGGCAATGGCGATGCGGTCTGCAACGATTGCCGGTTAATGCCATGTTCATGACCTTTGGCGTCATACAACCCGGCTTTCAGATACGTACCGCCACAATCAATACCCAGCCAGAAGGTCTCTTTCTCACTCATCTTGTTATCTCATTTTTGCCGGATGGCGCTGCGCTTATCCGGCCTGGGACGGTTGCTACCTGTAGGCCCGGTAAGCGAAGCGCCACCGGGCATTGTTTTACGCTGTACGTTTATGTGGATTCAGTGTCTTTAGCGGAGCGGCACCGGCGTCGCATTTGGCTGGCAGCAGCAGCGCCATCAGCGCGGCCAGAGCCAGTGAGATAGCCAGGCAGTAAACCCCCGCATCTTTGCTATACAGGGTGATGAGTACGCCGACCGCATAAGGACCGCAGAAGCCGCCGAGGTTGCCCAGCGCGTTGATGACTCCACGCGCGCCACCGGCCATTTCCGCACTGAACAAACGCGCCGGAATGGTCCAGAACACGCCCGCTGCCGATTGCAGGAAGAAGCCGCAGCCGACCAGCGCGGCATAAGCCAGCCAGACGTTATTTTTCAGCGCCACGGAAAGGAACATGCACAGGGCAAAGCCAATCAACGGCAGGCAGACGAACAGCTTACGTTTACCGGTGCGGTCAGAGAGAGAAGAGAACAGGAACATCCCGGCAATGGCCCCGACGTACGGCAGAATGGCGAGCATACCGACCTGTCCCATGCTGCTGTGCGTCAACTCTTTGAGGATGGTCGGCAGCCACAGGGTGTAACCGTAAATCCCGGTCTGATAGAAGAAGTTCAGCGCGATGAGCTGCCACATGGTTTTATCGGAAAGCACCGCGCCCAGAGAGGCATTTTTGACTTCCGTTCCAGCAATGGCTTTTTGCTCGGCGGCCAGCGTTTCGACCAGGTAATTTTTCTCGGCCTCAGAGATCCAGCGCGCCTCCTGCGGACGGTCGTAAACGGTATAGGCCCACAACACCAGTACAACGACGGAAAGCAAACCTTCAATGATGAACAGCCAGCGCCAGTCGAGAACGGTGATAATCCAGCCCGAGAGCGGAGCGGTAATGATCCCGGCAATCGGCACAAACATAATCACAATCGCATTGGCGCGACCACGCTCGGCGTCGGGGAACCAGTTACTGATCATCGTCAGCACCACCGGCAGCATGCCGCCTTCGGCAACGCCGAGTAAAAAGCGCAGAACCAGCAGTTGGTACTGATTAGTGATTAACCCCGTGAGGACGGAAATAACCGCCCAGGCAACCAGCGACCAGCCGATAAATTTCTTGCCGCTGCCGTGAACGGCAATTTTTCCGCCGGGAACCTGTAAAAACAGATAACCGATAAAGAAAATACCGCCAGCCAGTCCTGCCATGGTGGCGGAAATACCTAATTCCTCATCCATTCCGCCCGGCATCGCGAAAGCGATATTGACGCGGTCCATATAAGAAATAATACAGGCGATGAGAATAGGTGGAATAATCCGCAGCCAGCGCTGACGGGGTATATCTTTGAGTGTAGGGCGAGAGGTCATGTTCATATTAATATTCTCGTAGAGTAGTATTTTATTTTTATAGTTTTGCTTTATTTAATGCGGCGATACCGTCGCGCAATATTGCTACGCGATGGTTCACATCTGCATTGGCGTTTATTTCCAGCAATTTAATACCGGCAAATTGCAGTGGTTCGGCTTCTGCGCAGGCGAATAATTCGCGGGCATGGTCGGTGGTCATCAGGCTTTGTGGGCAGAATGGGGCAAACGGCGCGTGTAAGTCCTGCCACTCGCCGTATTCCCCCGCAAGCGTGGTACCGGAGAACATCAGCGCGCCCAGTTTTCCAGCCCGTTTGGCCTGCTGCGTGTGGGCCAGCGCCAGGGCGGGATTCTGCCCTTCAATGGTCGATCGCGCCCAGTTAATGCACACGCTGATGTCATACCCGGCAATGACCTCCAGCACATTGTCTAACGGCAGAAAGCCTTTGCGCGGCGCAATGCCGGTCATGGCATCGCAATGTTCCAGCACCAGATCGCAGGACCAGTCCCAGGAGGTAATCTCTTTCAGCGAACGGGCAAACGCGTCGGTGGCCTGTGCAACATTTGGGTTGCTGGCATTGGGGGCGGCATGCAGTTCCAGCGCAATCACTTTTCCGGCGTGTGCCGTATTGATATGGTTTATTTTCTGCTGCAGATGACGGTAATACGCCACGCAGGCTTTACGCTGTTCTTCGTCGCTGGAGGCCAGCCCAAAAGCGCTGTTTGCGCCGCGACGGCGCATGGTTTCCATAATGGCGGTGACCACGATTTGCCAGTCGCCCGGCGTATGACGTAATAACCATTCGTCGCCTAACGGGTGAAGATGTTCAAGGCAGGGCTGCTCCAGACCGCGAATATCCGGAGTATCGGCGAGCTGTCGCCAGAATTCCTTCTCTTCCTCTTCACTCTTTTGGTGAAATGAGGGTGCACAGGGGTACGCACCGATAATATAACCGGCATTATTAACGCTCATGTTGTGCTCCTTTTATAAAACTGAAATAGCAACCTTCACAACTATTTTGCGGATCGCCGTGGCGACAGTTTTATGACATGCAGGACGGTGAACATCCTGCGGGAAAAATATGGCGTAGCTTCCCGGAATCATTTCAATGAAAGATTCATGTTCGCTGGCGTGATAAAAAATAATATCGCGCTGTTCTAATAACGATTCGCTGATTTGGTTATTCCCGGTATCAATCGCGATCCCGATTTTCTCTTCGCCCCAGGCCAGAAATTGAATATCCAGGTAGCGGCGATGCACCTCCGGGCGATTTTCGGCAACGTCACGCGTGGTTAAATCGATAACCTGCGCGAAGATATTTTTACCGTCGATTTCTACCACGCCCGGTTCCAGATTGCGGAAGTCTGTGCTGCGCAGAAAGTCGAGTGCCCTTTCAATCGCCGCGGGTAAACGACATGGGTTAGGCTGAGCGATATGTCCAAAGATCATACACTGACTCCTTACAACGCCTGAATTTTGGCCCAGACGCTGTCATCAACGGTGATACCGTTGCGGCGGTTTTCTTCCAGCAGCTTTGTAAACTCGTGGCCCGGCAGGCGGACAGGTGTGTTTTCATCGGCGCGTTCGGCGGAGGTGATGAAATCCATAATGCGCTGCAGTTTGGCGTCGCGGGTGGCGCCGTCGATAAGCTTATCCACTTCAATGGCGATGAAAATCTGTGAAACGCCATATTCATCGCTGTTGTCCTGGGTGACCTCGGCCACGGAAGAACCGTCTGAAAGCAGGGTGGCGATCATATCCAGCACAATCGACAGACCTGAACCTTTCCAGTAACCCATTGGCAAAATACGGCGGTTTTTTTCGATAACGCCCGGCTCTTTAGTGAGATTGCCTTCATCATCAAAACCACCATCTACCGGCAGTTCGCGACCGGCCAGGCGATTCACTTCCAGCATGCCGTAGGAGAACATCGACATCGACATATCAACCATGGTGATTGGCGATGAGGGGATCGCGACGATCAACGGGTTAGTACCAATGCGGCACTCTTTCGAACCCCACGGCGGCATGACGGCAATCGAGTTAGTCCAGCAGATACCGATGTAACCTTTCTCCGCCGCCTGCCAGCCATGGCTGCCGCCGCGCATCCAGTGGTTGGCGTTACGCAGTGCGACCAGGCCAATACCGTGATCGGAGGCCAGCTCAATGGCTCTGTCCATCATCTTTTTCGCCGTCAGATTTCCGATCGAACGCTGGGCATCCCATTGTTCAATCGCTCCCAGGCTAGTAATGCGTTGCGGTTTGGCCTCAGGAATGATGTCGCCGTTATCTAATTGCTGAATAAAACGAGGAAAACGATTCACGCCGTGTGAATACACGCCGGACTCGGTGGTGCGCGCAAACATTTCGGCACAGGCATCGGCGGTTTCAACGGCGATACCGCGTGCCAGCAGTACCCGATTGAACGCATCTTTCAACTGCTCAAAAGTGACTTTCATTCCTGTTTCCTTGTTTAAATTTGATCGCTTTTTTATCTCTAAATTTCACTATGCGAAATCTGATTTCAAATATAGCGATCAAATTTTGACAGATCAACGGGGTGGTCTATTTTTTAAAATCATCAAAATCAAATAGTTGTGTTTTTTCGGTTCAGATCGTGAACTGAAACACACTTTGCGCTACCATCAGAGCGCGACGAAAAGGGGAGCGGAAGCGATGGGCACAAAAGAGAGTGAAATGACGCAAGACAAAGAGAGGCCAGCCGGAAGTCAGAGCCTGTTCCGTGGTTTGATGTTGATTGAGATTCTGAGTAACTATCCGAATGGGTGCCCGTTGGCGCATTTGTCTGAACTGGCAGGGCTGAACAAAAGTACTGTGCATCGACTGCTGCAAGGGCTGCAATCCTGTGGGTATGTCACCCCCGCGCCAGCGGCAGGGAGTTATCGCCTGACCACCAAATTTATTGCCGTGGGTCAGAAGGTGTTGTCGTCACTGAACATCATCCATGTTGCTGCGCCGCACCTCGAAGCGCTGAATATCGCCACCGGTGAAACCATCAACTTCTCAAGCCGTGAAGATGACCACGCGATTCTGATTTATAAGCTGGAACCGACGACGGGCATGCTGCGTACCCGCGCTTATATCGGCCAACATATGCCGCTGTATTGCTCGGCGATGGGTAAAATCTACATGGCGTTTGGGCATGCGGATTATGTGGAAGCCTACTGGGAGAGCCATCAGGATCTTATTCAGCCCCTGACCCGCAATACCATTACCGGTTTACCGGCGATGTACGACGAATTGGCGCAGATCCGCGAAAGCAGTATGGCGATGGATCGGGAAGAGAACGAACTGGGCGTTTCCTGTATTGCCGTGCCGGTGTTTGATATTCATGGTCGGGTGCCGTACGCGGTGTCAATTTCACTCTCTACCTCGCGACTTAAGCAGATAGGGGAAAAAAATCTACTCAAGCCACTACGGGAAACCGCGCAGGCGATTTCAAATGAGCTGGGTTTTACCGTTCGCGATTAGGCAGAGATCCATAGTTATTCAGGCACCTGACAAAATTTAACCGTTTCCCCTGTCCGATCAAAGCGACAAGGGCGACCTCTCTGGCACTCTGTGGTTTTTAACGGCGACGGAGAAGGCAATGAACGGGTTTATTATGGCGGATGCGGCGGAATGTATTGGGTGTCGTACCTGCGAAGTTGCCTGCGTCGTCGCGCACCAGCAAAACCAGGACTGTGCGTCAGTCTCTTCTTCTGCGTTTATACCGCGGATTCGGGTAATCAAAGATGACGCCTTTACAACGGCAGTCGCCTGCCATCAATGCGAAGACGCTCCCTGTGCGAATGTTTGCCCAACGCACGCCATTCGTCGTGAACATGGGCATATCTTCGTTGAACAGACACGTTGTATTGGTTGTAAAAGCTGTATGCTGGCCTGCCCGTTTGGGGCAATGAATGTCGTTGCCCGTTCGTCGCGGGTGCAGGCGATAAAATGCGATTTGTGCTGGCATCGTGAGACGGGGCCAGCGTGTGTAGAAGCCTGCCCGACCAGCGCGTTGCAGTGTATTGATGCCGTCAGTATTCAGCGACAGCGTCTGCGTTCACAACCGCTGTGAAGTGAGCCCGACCCGCACTTGGGTCGGGTTTGCGTTAGCCTTCCAGCCAGGCGCGTTCGATCTCTTCAGCCAGAATCTTCACACCAGCTTCGATTTTCTCTGGTTCTGGCACGTAGTTCATCCGCATGCACTGATGGGTATGCGGCCAGGGTTTATCCAGCCCCGGGAAGAAGTAGTCACCGGGAACCATCAGCACTCCACGCGCTTTCAGGCGCTGATACAGCAGTTCAGTCGTGATGGGCAAATCTTTGAACCACAGCCAAAGAAAAATCGCGCCCTCTGGTTTATGGATAAGGCAGCGATCTTCTGACAAGTAGCGGCGAATAATCGCAATCGCCTCCTGAACGCGCTGATAGTAAAACGGTTTAATTACCGTTTCGGACAGGCGCAGTAGATCGTTACGTTTAATCATCTCGCACATCATCGCCGGTCCCATCCCGCCAGGGGCAAGGCTGATGATGCCGTTCATATTGGTAATCGCAGTGATGATTTTTTCATTGGCGATAATGATGCCGCAGCGGGAACCTGGCAGACCCAGTTTGGAAAGGCTCATGCACAGCACAATGTTGGGGTTCCACAGCGGACGCGCTTCGCTAAAGATGATGCCAGGGAATGGTACGCCATAGGCGTTATCAATCACCAGCGGGATCCCATGCTGGTTGGCCAGCCGGTCCAGCTTCATCAGCTCGTCGTCTGTGATCACATTGCCTGTCGGGTTAGTCGGGCGTGACACGCAGATCATCCCCGTCTCTTCACCGATGTGCAGGTGTTCAAAATCAACGTGATACTTAAACTGGCCTTCCGGTAACAGTTCGATGTTCGGACGTGCGGATACGAAAAGATCTTCTTCTAGCCCGGAATCGGCATAGCCAATGTATTCCGGGGCTAATGGGAATAACACTTTTTGCGTTGTTCCGTCAGCGCGGCGTCCGGCGAACAGATTGAATAAGTAGAAAAACGCGCTCTGACTGCCATTTGTCAGTGCAATATTTTGTGGCTCGATATCCCAACCCTGCTTCTCACGTAGCAGTTTCGCCAGCTCAGACAGGAGCTCGGTTTTCCCTTGCGGACCGTCATAATTGCAAAGCGCATCAGTGGCTTTGCCGTTTGCCAGCATATCTGTTAGCAGAGACTGGAAGTAATTTTGCATCTCTGGAATTTGCGCCGGATTACCACCGCCGAGCATGATGGCGCCTGGGGTGCGTAAACCGTCGTTGAGGTCCTCCATCAGGCGGGTGATGCCTGAATGGCGGGTAAATTTGTCGCCAAAAAGTGAGAATGTCATAGCAGGGGGTCTGTCGAACTGAGTAGTAAAGTGGCTAACCATAGCGCTACCCATGGCAGGGTGCAAATCAGGGGAAGCGGACCGGATTGATGTTTTGTGCTGCAGATGTTTGCCTGGCTGGTTTTTTATTTTGTGTTGGGTTTCCCGCCGTATGCACAGCGGGAAGCCTGTTGGGATCAGGGCTGGCCGGCCCACACCACCATCACCTTATCGTCGTCATGCTCGCGGATAAATCCGTATCCCTGCTTCAGGGTAAGCGTAGTCTGTTTACCGGCGCCGATGGCGGGATGTCTGGCTCGGAACTGACTGATGCGCTGCCAGTGTGCGACGCTGGCAGCAGATTTCCCGCTCACATCCTGCCAGTTCATTTCTGAGCGCGTGCCCTGCAATGGGTCTGAACCTGTTGGTCCAAAGGGTCGGGCCGACTCGTCGCCGTAAAAGAGTTGTACCGCGCCAGGCGCCAGCAGCAATAGCTCGGCGGCTTTGTCTCCACCTTCGCGAAACAGACGCGTATCGTGTGAGGAGAGATAGCTCAGGACGTTGAAATCCTGCAGTTTTTCAGCCATTTGTTGCCAGGTGACATCCATATTTGCCAGACAATCGACGGCCTTTGCCGCCTGCTCCTGATAGTCGAAATTGATCATCGCATCAAAGCCGTGTGGGTAATAGTCGCTTTGCATTACGCCGTGACCCCAGGCCTCGCCGGTCATCCAGAAAGGTTTATCATCCAGCGCTTTATCCGGGTTGGCTTTCTTCCATTCAGCCAGCGCTGCGCTGGCCTGTGTTTTTAATTGCTGCCAGGCGGGAAGCTCGACGTGTTTGGCGGTATCAACCCGAAAGCCGTCAATCCCGTAATCACGCACCCACTGGCTGAGCCAGTGCGTCAGATAATCGCGGGGCGTGTAACCGGCAATAGCTTTAGCGTGCGTATCTGGTTTGTGCTGATAAAAGTTTGGCAGCCCGGAAGGTGTGGTGGATTCGGTTTTCAGATCGGGCAGGAAGGCCAGTGACATGGTCAGGTCGTCAAAGCCAGGATTGTCGTAATCGCCAATATCGGTACGGATCCAGTTTTTCCCCCACCATTTTTCCCAACCTGCTTTATCGCTGAAGTTGATGTAATCATTAAAGCTGTGCCAGCTTTGCCCGGCGGCTGGCTTCCAGTCCGTCCAGCGTTCACCGAGCGTGTTTTTCAGTTCATCGCCCGACAAGTACAGCGCTCCAAACTGATACTCCTGCATATCCGCCAGCGTGGCGTAGCCGGTATGATTCATGACGACATCGAACAGGATACGAATGCCGCGCTGGTGCGCACCGTCAACCAGGGCACGCAGGTCAGCTTCATTACCCATATTCGCATCGAGCGTGGTCCAGTCCTGAGTGTAATAGCCGTGATAAGCGTAGTGGGGGAAATCGCCTTTGGTGCCGCCGCCGACCCAACCGTGAATTTGCTCAAACGGTGCGCTGATCCACAAGGCGTTGACGCCCAACTGTTGCAGGTAGTCGAGTTTACTGGTGAGTCCGCGCAAATCGCCACCGTGGAAAGTGCCAATTTCCTGCATGCCGTCGTTGCGACGTCCGTAGCTGTGGTCGTTGCCTGGGTCACCATTTACAAAGCGATCCGTCAGAACGAAATACACCGTAGCGTTATGCCAGTCGAAAGCAGCCGGGGCATCGGTTTCTGCCCGTTCCAGCAGCAACAGCCCGTTACTGGCTGCGGCAGGCTGTAGGGTAATCGACCCATTCTTTACCGTTGCCGTTTGTTTGCTGTAGTAATCGCGCACCACGGCACCTTCCGGAAAGGTCTGGCTCACATCCAGTGTTAACGGCGAACCATCCCATTTCGGGCACTGGCGAATCTGGGTCGTGACAGGGTCTGCGGCGCTTTTTACCGAGAGCATCAACGTTGGCGTTCCGGAGCGGGTATCGACTTCCAGCGTGTAATCGCCGTCTTTGAATAAACGCCACTGCGGCGGCGCGCCTTCACACGGTTTTAGCGATAGCATCTGGTTGAGTTTTATCGCATCAGCAGGCTGCCAGCACTGTTGGTCAAAATTCAGGATTAAAGGACGAGTACCCTTCGTCAACGCTGCATGGCTGACGAATTTACCCGTACCTTCCGCTTCGAAGTTGGGGAGTCCCTGAGAAGTCCATGATGAGGCGATGGCAATGCCGGGTATGAGCGCCAGCGCAACGGCGGCAAGTTTCATAATGCTGTCCTTGGTGCTGCTGTTTTCGCCAGTTTGCCAGTGAAATCAGGCTGGAAACTCATCCTTTGAGTCGATTCCGCCAGGAGGAGAAGTGAGGGTGAGCGATCGCGTTCAAAAAATGAACTAATTTTGCGATAACCTCCACATTTTCTTCGAATTAATGGCACCCTGAACTGTTAATGCGTGACATAGTTTCAGAATTGGACTATTCCTTTGGGTGCTCTTGACGGCTATTTTTGATATGATTTGAGATTCATCTCTCATTTTTGTGAAAAATATAAGGTGTTGGAATGTATAAATCCGACCAGGAGACCTAATGATATTGACTCCCATTCGACGATATGGGGCAATGATTCTTATGTTACTCACCGTTGCATTTTCGGGTGAGGTGCTGGCAAAGACACACACGGCGACAACGAGTCACAAGCCCCAGATAACCAAGGCAAGTAATAAACAGGTTAGCAGTAAACAAGAGTATTCTCGCAATAGTGCAAAGAGTAGTTCACTTCCTGATTTGCGAAAATACCCTTCCGGAACACCAAGGAAAAAAGCGTTTCTCCGGACGGTTATGCCTTATATTACCAGTCAAAATGCTGCCATTACTGCGGACCGTAACTGGCTGATTTCAAAACAGTACCAGAACCGCTGGTCACCGACTGAGCGTACGCGTATGAAAGACATCGCGAAGCGCTACAAGGTGAGCTGGTCTGGCAACACGCGTAAAATTCCGTGGAATACGCTGCTTGAGCGCGTAGACATTATCCCGACCAGTATGGTGGCAACCATGGCTGCGGCCGAAAGCGGCTGGGGTACGTCGAAGCTGGCGCGTAGCAACAACAACCTGTTTGGCATGAAATGTGGCAAAGGTCGTTGTAACAATGCCCCTGGTAAGGTGAAAGGCTACTCACAGTTTGAATCGGTGAAAGAGTCGGTGAATGCTTACGTCATCAACCTGAACACGCACCCGGCTTACTCTTCTTTCCGTAAATCACGTGCGCAGCTGCGTAAAGCCGATCAGGAAGTCACCGCTACCGCGATGATCCATAAGCTGAAGGGTTATTCCACTAAAGGACAGAGCTACAACAACTATCTGTTCGCAATGTATCAGGATAACCAGCGTTTAATCGCCGCGCATATGTAATTCTGTGTGCCGGATGGCGGCTTCGCCGTATCCGGCAATAATCCTCACAGCAACACTTCGCTGTTCACCTCGCGATACTCTTTTGGCGTCGTGTCGTACTCTTTCTTGAAGACCGAATAGAAATACTGCAGAGACGGATAGCCGCACATCTGTGAAATTTCGTTGATTGAAAGCGTGGTAGAAATCAACAGACTGCGCGCTTTTTCCAGCTTTTCGGCATGAATCACGGCGTGGATAGTCTCTCCGACCTCTTCTTTAAAACGCTTCTCCAGATTTGAACGTGAAATCCCTACTGAATCAAGAACTTGCTCAACCTTAATCCCTTTGCAGGCATGATTGCGGATAAAGTGCATCGCCTGAATGACGGCAGGATCGGTCAAGGAGCGGTAATCGGTTGAGCGCCGCTCAACCACGCGCACCGGAGGAACCAGAATGCGTTGCAGCGGCAGCGCCTCATTCGCCAGCAAGCGGTGCAGAAGTTTTGCGGCCTGGTAGCCCATCTGCCGGGCTCCCTGAGCCACGGATGACAGCGCTACCCGTGATAAGTAACGGGTCAGTTCTTCGTTATCTATTCCTATCACGCATAGCTTTTCCGGTACCGGGATATGTAGGTGCTCGCAGACCTGCAGGACGTGTCGTGCCCGCGCGTCGGTGACCGCGATAATGCCGGTTTGCGGCGGCAACGTTTGTAGCCAGTCTGCCAGACGATTTTGCGCGTGCTGCCAGTTTTCCGGCGCAGTTTCCAGCCCCTGGTAGACTACGCCTCGGTACTTTTCTTTAGCCACCAACTGGCAAAAGGCATATTCACGTTCTGCGGCCCAGCGTTTACCGCTTGAGGAAGGCAGGCCGTAAAACGCAAAACGGTTAACCCCTTTCTCTTTCAGATGCAGAAAAGCGCTTTCTACCAGCGCGTGGTTGTCGGTAGCAATGTAATGTACCGGGGGATAATCTTGCTCCCGATGGTAGGAACCCCCAACGCCGATGATCGGAACATCGACATCGGCAAGTAATTGCGCAATGTCATCATCGTCATAATCGGCAATAACGCCATCGCCTAGCCAGTCTTTAATATTATCGATACGGGCGCGGAAATCTTCCTCAATGAATATATCCCACTCGGATTGCGATGCCTGTAAATATTCACCCACTCCTTCTACCACCTGACGGTCATAGGCTTTATTGGCATTGAATAACAGAGTGATGCGGTGACGTTTATCAAACATAAGAACCTGTCCTGGAAAGGTTAACGTGGGCCTGTCGATACTAGCAAAACCGCCGGTACGACTGCTTGATGAAGCGTGACAAATTTCCTGATTGCCTGAGGCCAGGCAAAATTTACATACTGTCAGCGGGATGACAATTGTCATTTTTCATCTGCGCATTACGGTTTTTTGTTTAATGGCTAACCTTCGATCGCGATCGCTTTTTTATTTCGTTTTTCAGCGTGTTTTTTTGGGAGCCAGCGCACGTTTGGGTATTCTCTTAATAGCGGTGTGAAATAACGTAATTGAGCAATAAATCAGGAAATTCCAGTATAGCCATATCGCAGTTTACTTACCGTATTACCTGATTATGGAGCTTATTATGCCGGCTTATTTTGACCAACTCGATCGTGTTCGTTTTGAAGGTACTCAATCCACCAACCCGCTCGCATTTCGCCATTACAATCCTGACGAAATCGTGTTGGGCAAACGTATGGAAGATCATCTGCGTTTTGCTGCCTGCTACTGGCATACCTTCTGCTGGAACGGTGCGGATATGTTCGGTATGGGCGCTTTCGATCGTCCGTGGCAGCAGCCTGGTGAAGCACTGGCGCTGGCGAAACGCAAAGCGGACGTGGCATTTGAGTTCTTCCACAAGCTGAACGTGCCTTACTACTGCTTCCATGATGTGGATGTCTCGCCTGAAGGGGCTTCACTGAAAGAGTACAAAAACAACTTTGCGCAGATGGTTGATGTGCTGGCAGCAAAACAGGAACAGAGCGGCGTGAAGCTGCTGTGGGGAACAGCAAACTGCTTTACCAACCCACGCTACGGCGCGGGTGCGGCAACAAACCCGGATCCAGAAGTGTTCAGCTGGGCCGCCACGCAGGTGGTTACGGCCATGGATGCCACGCACAAGTTAGGCGGTGAAAACTACGTTCTGTGGGGTGGTCGTGAAGGCTATGAGACGCTGCTGAATACCGATCTGCGTCAGGAACGTGAGCAAATTGGTCGCTTCATGCAACTGGTGGTGGAACACAAACACAAAACCGGTTTCCAGGGCACTTTGCTTATCGAGCCGAAACCGCAGGAACCGACCAAGCACCAGTACGACTACGATGCGGCGACCGTCTACGGCTTCCTCAAGCAGTTCGGTCTGGAAAAAGAGATCAAACTGAATATCGAAGCTAACCATGCCACGCTGGCGGGCCACTCGTTCCATCACGAAATCGCCACCGCTATCGCGCTGGGTCTGTTTGGCTCTGTCGATGCCAACCGTGGTGACGCGCAACTGGGCTGGGACACTGATCAGTTCCCGAACAGCGTAGAAGAGAACGCGCTGGTGATGTACGAAATCCTGAAAGCGGGCGGTTTCACCACCGGTGGCCTGAACTTCGATGCCAAAGTGCGTCGTCAGAGTACCGATAAATATGATCTGTTCTATGGTCATATTGGCGCGATGGATACCATGGCACTGTCGTTGAAAATTGCGGCCCGTATGATTGAAGACGGTGGTCTGGATCAGCGCGTGGCAAAACGTTATGCCGGTTGGAATGGTGAGCTGGGCCAGCAAATTCTGAAAGGGCAGATGACGCTGACGGAAATTGCGCAGTACGCTGAACAACATAACCTGGCGCCGGTGCACCAGAGCGGTCATCAGGAATTGCTGGAAAATCTGGTGAACCATTATTTGTTCGACAAATAACGGGGTTCTGAGAACGTCCGTAAGCCCGGTCAGCTCGCGCTACCGGGCCTTTCTTTAAGGAACGATGCCTTATGTATATCGGGATAGATCTTGGCACATCAGGCGTAAAGGCCATCCTGCTCAACGAGCAGGGGGATGTGGTCGCTTCGCACACGGAGAAACTCACCGTCTCGCGCCCGCATCCGTTATGGTCTGAACAAGACCCTGAGCAGTGGTGGTCGGCAACGGATCGGGCTGTGAAAGCATTGGGCCAGCAGCATTCGCTTCGCGAGGTGAAAGCGCTGGGGATTGCCGGACAGATGCACGGCGCGACGCTACTGGATGAGCAACAGAAGGTATTGCGTCCGGCTATTCTGTGGAACGATGGTCGCTGTGGTGAAGAGTGCGTGATGCTGGAGAATCAGGTTCCGCAGTCTCGTGCGATCACCGGCAACCTGATGATGCCTGGCTTTACCGCGCCAAAACTGCTGTGGGTGCAACGCCACGAGCCGGAGATTTTCAACCAGATTGATAAAGTTCTGCTGCCGAAAGATTACCTGCGTTTGCGCATGACCGGTGATTTTGCCAGCGATATGTCTGATGCGGCAGGGACAATGTGGCTGGATGTCGCGAAGCGTGACTGGAGCGATGTCATGCTGGCTGCCTGTAAACTGACTCGCGCACATATGCCTGCGCTCTATGAAGGCAGCGAGATTACCGGAACCTTGTTGCCAGACGTCGCTAAAGCCTGGGGAATGCAGGAGATTGCGGTTGTTGCCGGAGGTGGTGATAACGCGGCGGGAGCGGTTGGCGTAGGCATGATGAATGCCGGTCAGGCGATGCTTTCGCTGGGGACATCCGGTGTCTATTTTGCGGTGAGTGATGGTTTCCTTAGCAAACCGGAAAGTGCGGTTCACAGTTTTTGCCATGCTTTGCCTGAGCGATGGCATCTGATGTCTGTGATGTTAAGTGCGGCATCGTGTCTGGACTGGGCGGCAAAATTAACCGGACTGGCGAGCGTTCCTGCATTGATTGACGCTGCGCAGCAGGCCGATGAACACGCGGAGCCGGTCTGGTTTTTACCTTATCTTTCCGGTGAACGTACGCCGCATAACAATCCGCAGGCCAAGGGCGTATTTTTCGGTCTGACGCATCAGCATGGTCCGGCAGAACTGGCGCAGGCGGTGCTGGAAGGTGTGGGGTTTGCGCTGGCTGACGGTATGGACGTGGTACATGCCTGCGGCGTGCAGCCCGCCAGCATTACGTTGATTGGCGGCGGGGCGCGCAGTGAATACTGGCGTCAGATGCTATCTGACATCAGCGGATTGCAGCTGGATTATCGTACCGGCGGTGATGTCGGCCCTGCACTTGGTGCGGCGCGACTGGCGCAAATTGCCATGAATCCGCAGCGGCCTTTATCAGACCTTCTGCCTCAGCTTACGCTGGAACAAGCGCATTATCCTGACGCCGGGCGCCACGCGCTTTACCAACATCGTCGGGAAACCTTCCGCCGAATCTACCAGCAGTTGCAACCGCTGATGTCCTGATCCTCGTTCCCCTCTGGTAAACAGAGGGGATTTATCAAATGTATATTTCAATCCAATAAATAGTTAGTACGCATGGATTTATTCTGAAAGTCCGGCGTAGTGCCATTTTTCTGTGTTGTCTTTAGCGGGTTATTCATATTGTATCCATGATGGATAAGGAGATCCCAATGAAGACGACAAGGCTGTTGCTATAGATGTTATTCCTCTCTGGCGCACTGATTTACGTTATTGGTTTTTGGCGGGCATGCCCGTTATTGAGTGGCAAAGGCTATTTTTTCGGCGTGCTGATGACGGGAATGTTTGTGACATATGTTTATCAGCGTGCTGAAAATCTCGATCAGAGCGACGAGCGCTTAACCTCTGTATGTCAAATGGTCACACTCATCACGGTAGGGTTGCTGCTGGTGGGCGTCTGGAACGCCCCATTATCGCCCCTTGAAAAGGGGCTTTACCCGATGGCATTCATCGTATGTTTACTGGGGCAAGCTTTATTGCTGCGCCTGCAAAATACGGGGGATTAACTCACCAGCCTGCGCGTATCGATGCGTTGCAGCAGCATGGATAGCAGCAGGCTTCCCGCCAGCGTGGCGCTGAAAATCCACAGCATATCGAGCGGCGGCCAGTTCTTGAGTTCGATGCCATTGGTGCGCAGCGCGTGAATGATCAGCGCATGAAAACCATAAATGCCCAATGAATGGCGAGAAATAAGGCCCAGTAGCGGCAGAGTACGTGTGCTGAGCGTATTTTTGACCAGCGTCAGGAGTGAGACGGCGCAAATAAATACCGCAGGGCCGCAGTAGAGGTACCAGGTGTCGGCAAAATTACCTCGCCAGCGCAGTTCATGCAATGTGCCACGAGAAATAATAAATACTGCGGTAATGAATAACGCCGCACAGAGCCAGCTGAGCGCGCGCTTTTGCGTATCCATCATGCCAATCGCCCGGCCCAGCATGCCGTACAGGATGTAATAGAAGGTGTCGCCGCTGATGTACAGGTTAATGGGTAGCCATTCAAAACCGCCAATTTTTTGCGAGACGGTATTGGGATTGGCAATCACGCCTATCACCACCATCAACGCCAGCAGCATCTTGCCGCTGATATTTTTCACCTGTATCAGCGGAGAAACCAGGTAGATGACGGCGATCGCGAAGAAAAACCACAGATGATAGAACACCGGCTTTTGCAGCAGGTTCTTCAGCGACAGCTCAGCGTTGATCGAGGTAAACAGCAGGATATAGGCCAGCGCCACGCTGCTGTAAAACAGAATGCAGAGCGTGATGCGCAGGAAATGGCGCGGTTTGGCGCTACGCTCGCCAAAAAACAGATAACCCGAAATCATAAAGAACAGCGGGACGCTGACGCGAGAGGCTGAATTGAGCACGTTAGCCAGATCCCAATTCAACGGGCTGACGCTTTGCGCATTGGTGATGTACCAGGTCGTGGTGTGGATCATCACGACCATTAAACAGGCTATCCCGCGCAGGTTATCAATCCAGAAAATTTTGGGCTGCATCAGTTCCTCTGTGTCCATTAAAAAAAGTCTGACCGATATTTTGCGAACGTAGCTCACTGGAATAATCCGAGTTCTTACGCTAAAGCTTGAGATGGTCTGATGAGATTCTCAAAATAGGATCTGTTTCCAGACACTAATAATAAGACTGACCAGCAAACCAGGTGGTAATAAAATGATGATGAAGTATTTCTTTCCCACAATCGCTACCCTTTTGCTGGTAGCGTGCGCTGACACACAACCGTCTGCACCCGCGCAGAAAGCGCAAAAGGTTAAGGTCAGTGCCACACGTTCGCTGGATATGGAGTCATTGTGCAAAAATGAGGCGGCGCAACGCTACAACACTGGCGCGCAGAAAATTGATATCTCCGGCCTGGAGCAATTCCAGGGCAGCTATGAGATGCGTGGTTCTACCTTCCGTAAAGAGAGTTTTGTCTGTTCTTTTGATGCAGACGGGCAGTTTTTGCACCTTTCCATGCGCTAAGTTCCCCCTTTTTCCCGTTTCGTACTGTATATCTTGCAGCCAGCGGGTATACTGATCGCTTCCTTTAAATCCACACGTATCCAGCACGAAATAATATGCAAAAGTTTGATACCAGGACCTTCCAGGGCTTGATCCTGACCTTACAGGATTACTGGGCTCGCCAGGGCTGCACCATTGTTCAACCATTGGACATGGAAGTCGGCGCGGGAACATCTCACCCAATGACCTGCCTGCGTGCGCTGGGGCCGGAACCGATGGCGACTGCTTATGTGCAGCCTTCCCGTCGTCCGACCGATGGCCGCTATGGCGAAAACCCGAACCGCTTACAGCACTACTATCAGTTCCAGGTAGTGATTAAGCCGTCACCGGACAACATTCAGGAGCTGTACCTGGGTTCTCTGAAAGAGCTGGGTATGGACCCGACCATTCACGATATTCGTTTCGTGGAAGATAACTGGGAAAACCCGACGCTGGGTGCCTGGGGTCTGGGTTGGGAAGTGTGGCTGAACGGCATGGAAGTGACTCAGTTCACCTACTTCCAGCAGGTTGGTGGTCTGGAATGTAAACCAGTAACCGGGGAAATTACCTACGGTCTGGAACGTCTGGCCATGTACATTCAGGGCGTAGACAGCGTTTACGACCTGGTCTGGAGCGACGGCCCGCTGGGTAAAACCACTTACGGTGACGTGTTCCATCAGAACGAAGTGGAGCAATCCACCTACAACTTTGAATACGCCGACGTGGACTTCCTGTTCACCTGCTTCGAGCAGTACGAGAAAGAAGCGCAGCAGCTGCTGGCGCTGGAAAATCCGCTGCCGCTGCCTGCGTATGAACGTATTCTGAAAGCCGCCCATAGCTTCAACCTGCTGGATGCGCGTAAAGCCATCTCCGTCACCGAGCGTCAGCGCTATATCCTGCGCATTCGCACCCTGACCAAAGCAGTGGCAGAAGCTTACTACGCTTCCCGTGAAGCCCTTGGCTTCCCGATGTGCAACAAAGACAAATAAGAGGCGGCCATGTCTGAGAAAACTTTTCTGGTGGAAATCGGCACTGAAGAGCTGCCACCAAAAGCACTGCGCAGCCTGGCTGAGTCCTTTGCTGCAAACTTTACCGCGGAGCTGGACAACGCTGGCATCGCGCACGGCAACGTTGAGTGGTTTGCTGCACCGCGTCGCCTGGCGCTGAAAGTCGCGAATCTGGCGGAATCTCAACCCGATCGTGAAGTTGAAAAACGTGGTCCGGCCATTGCCCAGGCGTTTGACGCTGAAGGCAAACCGAGCAAAGCGGCAGAAGGTTGGGCACGTGGCTGCGGCATCACGGTTGATCAGGCTGAGCGTCTGACTACCGACAAAGGCGAATGGCTGCTGTATCGCGCGCATGTGAAAGGCGAAAGCGCTGAAACGCTGCTGCCAAACATGATTGCCACTTCGCTGGCGAAGCTGCCGATCCCGAAACTGATGCGCTGGGGCGCGTCTGACGTTCACTTCGTGCGTCCGGTTCACACCGTGACTCTGCTGCTGGGCGACAAAGTTATTCCGGCAACGATTCTGGGCATTCAGTCCGATCGCGTGATCCGTGGACACCGCTTTATGGGCGAGCCGGAATTCACTATCGATTCTGCCGATCAGTATCCGGAAATCCTGCGTGAGCACGGCAAAGTCATTGCGGATTACGCTGAGCGTAAAGCGAAAATCAAAGCCGATGCTGAAGAAGCGGCCCGTAAGATTGGCGGTAACGCTGACCTGAGCGAAAGCCTGCTGGAAGAAGTCACCTCGCTGGTAGAATGGCCGGTAGTGCTTACCGCTAAATTCGAAGAGAAATTCCTCGCTGTTCCGTCTGAAGCGCTGGTACACACCATGAAAGGTGACCAGAAGTACTTCCCGGTATACGCGAATGACGGCAAACTGCTGCCGAACTTTATCTTCGTTGCCAACATCGAATCGAAAGATCCGACCCAGATTATCTCCGGTAACGAGAAAGTCGTTCGTCCGCGTCTTGCGGATGCTGAGTTCTTCTTCAATACCGACCGTAAAAAACGCCTTGAAGACCATCTGCCGCGTCTGCAAACCGTGCTGTTCCAACAGCAACTGGGTACGCTGCGCGACAAGACTGACCGTATCCAGGCGCTGGCGGGCTGGATTGCTGGTCAAATTGGCGCTGACGTTAACCACGCAACGCGTGCTGGCCTGCTGTCCAAGTGCGATCTGATGACCAACATGGTCTTCGAGTTCACCGACACCCAGGGCGTGATGGGAATGCACTACGCGCGTCACGATGGCGAAGCGGAAGATGTCGCGGTGGCGCTGAACGAGCAGTATCAGCCGCGTTTTGCCGGTGATGACCTGCCGTCTAACCCGGTGGCTTGTGCCGTGGCGATTGCTGACAAGATGGACACCCTGGCGGGTATCTTCGGTATTGGTCAGCATCCGAAAGGCGATAAAGACCCGTTTGCGCTGCGTCGTGCTGCGCTGGGCGTGCTGCGTATCATTGTTGAGAAGAACCTGAATCTGGATCTGCAAACGCTGACGGAAGAGGCTGTTCGTCTGTATGGCGACAAGCTGACCAACGCCAACGTGGTGGATGACGTTATCGACTTTATGCTTGGTCGCTTCCGCGCCTGGTATCAGGACGAAGGTTATACCGTCGATACCATTCAGGCCGTGCTGGCGCGTCGTCCGACTCGTCCGGCTGATTTCGACGCACGTATGAAGGCGGTTTCGCACTTCCGTACACTGGAGGCCGCGTCCGCGCTGGCTGCCGCGAACAAACGTGTATCGAACATCCTGGCGAAGTCTGAAGAAACGCTGAATGACCGTGTGAATGCGGCAACGCTGAAAGAGCCGGAAGAAATTGCGCTGGCGATGCAGGTTGTGGTGCTGCGCGATAAGCTGGAGCCAGTTTTCGCCGCTGGCCATTACCAGGAAGCGCTGGTTGAGTTAGCGGAACTGCGTGAGCCAGTTGATGCGTTCTTCGAGAAAGTGATGGTCAACGTAGAAGATAAAGATCTGCGTATCAACCGTCTCTCCATGCTCGAAAAACTGCGCGAACTGTTCCTGCGCGTGGCGGATATTTCGCTGCTGCAGTAACGGTCCTGAGCTGACTTAGAAAATGCCGGATGGCGGCTTCGCCTTATCCGGCCTACGAGATAAACACCAGTAGGCCGGATAAGCATTGCGCCATCCGGCATTTTTTTATGTTGTTAGCGCAGCTGTAATTTAGTCAGACAGGTCTGGCTGTCTTCCATGGTCTTAATGGGATACTCCGCTTTTTTGCCGTTGTAGCTTACTGCGATGGTGCCTGCCATATTGCGCGGTAGCCAAACCCCGACGAAGCCATTTCGACCGCTCTTCATCTCTTTTTGTAGCACAACATCACCCTTGTTATCCGTCACTTTGACATTGAATGTCTTCTCCGGCATTTCGCCCTGGCAACCGGAAAGGCTGTGGTTGAAGCAAGGATGTGTTTGCCATTCATAAGGGGCAAATGACAGATAGAACTTGTCACCGAGCGGCAGGGTATAGATCTGATCGCCTGAAGAGAGCTTCAGTTCAGTGCTGGTGACGGATGCCGAGTAGGGCAGTGGGCGGCTCTGGGGAGACTGGTCAATGGCCTCGACGATTTGCTCGACGGATTTTCCGCTGAGCCCGTGTTCCGCCAAAAAAGTGGCTTCAGGGGTTGCGGCGAACGCGCTACCGGTGGTGAGTAAACCTAAAACCAGCAGCAATGAGGATTTCGACATAGCTTCAATTCCTTGTGAACATTGTGGAATACAGACTGGCTCACTATAAAGCTTGCCCTTAGGGAAAGGTCAAAGGGGCGGCGGGTAAAGTAATGCAAAGAAGCGTGTGGCCGGGGCGTTTTAAGAAGTACAGATAAAAAAAATCCCCGCCGTTTGGCAGGGATTCAGAATCTTGAGCTTTTTAAGCTTACAGGCTGGTTACGTTGCCAGCTGCCGGGCCTTTAGCGCCGCTTTCGATGGTGAAGGAAACTTTCTGACCTTCGTCCAGAGATTTGTAGCCATCGTTCTGGATAGCAGAGAAGTGTACGAACACGTCTTTAGAGCCATCGTCAGGAGTGATGAAGCCGAAACCTTTGTCAGCGTTGAACCATTTTACGATACCAGTCATTTTACCGGACATAGTGTATTACCTTTTAAAAAATAAGTGTGCCTTTCGGCGATATGGCGTGCTTTACAGATTTTTTAACAGTAAAGGAAATGCTCACTACGAAGGGTATCAACGATAACTCTTGAAGGGACTTGCCTTACTAACTGCTGTAATGGTCTGTACGTCAAACCGTTGAGGGCATTAACTCATTTTACGCATGTGGATGCAACTACTATTTTCTTTTTTGTGGATAACCTTCGTAAGGGAACGGCCCCGTTACAGGACCGTTCTTAAGCAAAATTGAAAAATAGTTCAATCCATCAGTTGCTTACTTAATCTTGGATCTGCCTGGATCAGGCGCATTAACTTCAATTCGGTAGTGGAAGGCTTTACGCGTTTAGACTCCCATTCATGAACCATCGCGACTGTCACGCCCATTACTCGGGCAAAATCATCTGTTTTTAAACCCGTCCCTCGTCGTAACTGTTCAAATTCGGTGAAAGGGTTGGTTTTTTGCGTCAGAGTGACCGTCTGCGATACATCTTTAAAAACAATCTGCTCCAGACTGCTCAGCAGTTCAAACATAGGATCTTTGTATTCCATTGAGAACTCCTACAAATCACACAGCGGGATCGTGAATTTCTTCGAAGCTCATTAAGAGTAGTCGGAAAAAATGAAGTCGGATTCGGGGTTTGAGAGATGGATTCGTTTCAGCAAACGGTGGGCAACAATCTTTCGCAGGCTAACAAACTGATAAAGGTCGGGATCTCCGAACGATCGATTCCGATTGTAAAGATGACTAAAATATGACGCCGAGTAGTAAATGCAGCATTGTTTAGCAAAACGAACGGTGGTGGGAACGGTTATTTTCCCCCACAAGATTATGCGGAAAGGGTATCTTGCGGGGCTGACCTGGACTATCCTTGTTAACGTCAGGCACGCGGGTGTCGTTGTGCGCATTTTTGGGTGAAAGGAGTATTAAAATGGCGACAGGTAAGTCCTGCTCTCGCTGGTTTGCGCCTGTTTTGGCGCTCTTAATGGTAGTTGGCCTGAGTGGGTGTTTTGATAAAGAAGGCGATCAACGCAAAGCGTTTATCGATTTTCTGCAGAATACTGCAATGCGTAGCGGAGAGCGTTTACCAACGCTGACCGCCGATCAGAAAAAACAGTTTGGCCCGTTTGTGTCCGATTACGCGATTCTGTATGGCTATTCGCAGCAGGTTAATCAGGCGATGGACTCCGGTCTGCGTCCGGTGGTTGATAGCGTAAATGCGATTCGTGTTCCTCAGGATTATGTGACTCAGCGTGAGCCGCTGCGTCAGGCAAATGGTGCGCTAGGTGTATTAGGGCAACAGTTGCAGAATGCGAAACTACAGGCAGATGCTGCGCATGGCGCGCTGAAGCAGGGCGAAGATCTGAAGCCGGTCTTTGACCAGGTTTACAATAAAGTCGTCACTGTACCTGCAGAGGCGTTACAGCCGCTGATCCCTGCAGCGCAAATCTTCACGCAGCAGTTAGTGCAGGTTGGTGATTTTGTGGCGCAGCAGGATACGCAGGTGAGCTTTGTCGCCAACGGTATCCAGTTCCCAACGTCACAGCAGGCAAGTCAGTACAACACGCTGATTGGCCCGTTGGCTTCTCAACATCAGGCATTTAACCAGGCCTGGACTGCTGCGGTGAATGCCGCTCAGTAATTAAGCCGCTGTAAGATATGAAGGGCCGGGTGAGCGTAAGCGCTACCCGGCCTTTTGTTTATCGCGCGACCTGCGGGTTTACGCAGTTCTTCTCAACGCGTCCTTGCAGCGCATCGATTAAGTTATCCACCGCACAGGCCGCCATGTTATAGCGTGTTTCGTGCGTGGCTGAACCAATGTGCGGCACAGCAACCACGTTTGGCAGCGACAGCAGCGGTGAGTCTGCCGGTAATGGCTCCTGCTCAAACACATCCAGGCCAGCGGCATGAATTTCGCCGTTTTGCAGGGCGGCAATCAGTGCTTTTTCATCGACCACCGGCCCACGTCCGGCGTTAATGAAAATGGCGGAAGACTTCATTTTGGCAAACTGTTCGGTGCTGAACAGATGATGCGTTTCGTCGGTTAACGGCAGGATCAGGCAGACAAAATCGGATTCTTGTAACAGCGTATCAAGATCGCAGTAGCGCGCGTTGAAACGTTCTTCTGCTTCCTGATGATGACGGCGCGCATTATAGAGAATCGGCATGCTAAAGCCGAAATGCGCACGTTGTGCCAGCGCCAGCCCAATGCGGCCCATGCCGACAATCCCCAGCGTTTTGTGGTGCACATCCGTACCGAACCAGTCCGGCCCGATACTTTTGGTCCATTCACCGACCTTCACCCGTTCAGCCACTTCTACCACGCGGCGAGCGGTGCTTAACACCAGCGCCATCACCGTATCGGCGACGGTTTCTGTCAGTACGGTTGGCGTGTGCATCAACAGTACCTTACGCGCGTTAAGGGCATCGACGTCGAAGTTGTCATAGCCGACGGAAATCGTGGAGGTCGCACGCAGTTTCGGCATTTTCTCCAGTAGAGCGGTATTGACGGCTTCACTGGAGCCCAGCAGACCTTCCGCATTGGCAAACGCTTCGGCGTGCTGTGCGACCGTTTCCGGGCGCAGGTTAGGCACACGAGTCACAGTAAAATGCTCTTCCAAGCGATGCAGTAAATCGTCAGGTAACGCTTTATAGAGAATAATGGACGGCTTCATGCGAATCTCCGTAAGTTAAAATTTAAGCGTGGCGTGCGCCAATAGGTAGCTGTTGATTATTAGCAGGCTCAGGCCGAGTCCTGCCGTTGCACACGCACGTCGCTGGCGGTTATTTTTGCCCAGTGCAAGGCACGAGCAGAGAAGTTTGGTGAACCAAACGAGCTGGGAGTAACGCCGCAATGGGCAAAAATAGCCCCAGCCCTTCGGGACACGCGTCAGAACCACGAACTCTTCGTTGTCTGGCTTGGGCATAGTTCACTATGCCCAGCGCCCTCCGCCTTGATTACGCGGTTCTGCCACAGTGTCGACGGTGTGTTCAATGGCAGGACTCGGCCTCACAATGAGAGTTAGCCATACTGAGACAAAAAGCGCTACCCCCATAAAAATGTACGAGGCGGACGGGCTGCCGGTAGCGCCATTGAGGTAGCCGACAAACCATGAACCAAAGAATGAGCCTAGCGCGCCCATACTGTTAATCAGCGCCATTGCACCCCCGGCAACGTTACGCGGCAGCATTTCCGGAATGATGGCAAAGAAAGGACCATAAGGGGCATACATTGCCGCACCCGCAATAACCAACAGCGTGTAAGAAATCCAGAAGTGGTCTGCGCCCACGGCCCAGGAGCCGATAAAAGCGAAAGCAGCTATCAGTAACAGTGGCCAGACAAACAGCTTACGATTTTGCAGTTTATCGGAGGCCCAGGAAACGAGGATCATCGCCGCAGTCGCCGCCAGATAAGGTACGGATGACAGCCAGCCAACCTCAACCATCCCCAGATTTGCACCGCCGTTGCGGATAATCGACGGCAGCCACAGGACAAAACCATAGACGCCAATACTCCAGGTGAAATACTGCATACACAGCAGGATGACGTTACGTGAGCGGAAAGCCTCGCTATAGTTCCGTACGGCTTTGATTCCTTGCTGCTCTTTTTCCAGTTGTGCCTGAAGGGCGGCTTTTTCAGATTCTGACAGCCAACCGACCTGAGACGGTTTGTCTTTTACCAGCACCCACCAGCAGAACGCCCAGATGATGGCCGGGAAGCCCTCGATGATGAACATTTCCCGCCAGCCCAGCGCCTGGATCAGATACCCGGAAACCACGGACATCCACAGCACGGTGACCGGGTTGCCAAGGATCAGGAAGGTGTTGGCGCGTGAACGTTCGGATTTGGTAAACCAGTTGCTGATATAAATCAGCATTGCGGGCATCACGGCAGCTTCAACGACACCGAGAATAAAGCGAATGGCGGCGAGCATGGGAATGTTACTGACCATGCCGGTCAGTGATGCGCATCCACCCCAGAGGATCAGACAGACAAAAATCAGTTTTCTTACGCTGCGACGCTCGGCGTAAATCGCGCCTGGGATCTGGAAGAAGAAATAACCGAGGAAAAACAGCGCGCCCAGCAGGGAAGAGATCCCTTTAGTAATGCCGAGATCCTCGTTGATACCGGCGGCGGAGGCGAAGCTGAAGTTCGCGCGGTCGAGATACGCCAGGCTGTACGTGATAAACACGATTGGCATGATGTACCACCAGCGTTTTGCTGCATTTGTTGAGCTATTCATAGACTGCCCTCTGATTATGCTGTTACGCCGCCTCTGAATGTAGGGTACAGAGACAGAGTTGACCGGGAATTTATTCCCCTAATTGTTCACGTGTGGGTAATCCTTCGCTGTCGCCCTGAACCTGAATGGCCAGAGCGCCAATTTTATTGCCGCGGGTCACCGCCTGATGCAGCGAGCGACCTTCCAGCAGGGCGCTGATAACGCCGACCGCAAAGCCATCGCCTGCGCCGACGGTGTCGACCACGTTGTCGACTTTTACCGGTGCGACGCAGCCCTGCTCGCCGTTGGCGGCTTTATACCAGGCGCCATCGGCCCCGGTTTTGATGATCACGGCCTTCACCCCGTGGCGCAGATAAAAGTCGGCGATGGCTTCAGGCGTCTGCTGACCGGTTAAAATCATGCCCTCTTTTAATCCAGGCAAAACCCAGTCGGCCTGGAATGCCAAACGGTTCAGTTTTTCCACCATCTCGGCTTCGCTTTTCCACAGCACAGGGCGTAAATTCGGGTCGAACGAGATGGTCTTCCCTTGTGCTTTCAGTGTGCGGGCGGTATGGGCTAACAGTTCATAAGAGCTGGCAGAAAGTGCCGCCGCTACGCCGCTCAGGTGCAGGTGGCGCGCGCTGGCGAAGTAGGCTTCGTGATAATCCTCAATGCTGAGGTGGCTGGCAGCGGAACCTTTGCGGAAGTATTCCACAATGGGATCGGTTCCATTTTCGACCTTAGATTTAAGCTGAAAGCCGGTAGCGTAACGCTCGTCCTGGGTGACTCCCTGCGCATCAATCCCTTCTTTTTCCAGCGACTTAACGATAAAACGGCCAAAACTGTCGTTGCCTACACGGCTTACCCAACCGACCTTCAGGCCCAGCCGGGCAAGACCGGTCGCCACATTGAGTTCAGCGCCAGCAACGCGCTTGATAAACTGCTCCACATCCGCCAGTTCGCCGGTTTGCGTGGCGACAAACATCGCCATCGCTTCACCAATCGTTACCACATCCAGTGACTTTTTCATGCGTTACTCCTCGCGTAACAACTCGACGTAACGGCGGGTAACCGCCGCCAAATCCTGCCCTTCCAGGGGAAACTCAATGCCGCGTGGAACATCGCCCGGCAGCGTTTTCAACAGCGTCAGCCAGCGCGGATCGGCTGCATCAGGCGGTACGGCACGGTAGCTGTCGCGATGTGCAACGGCGGCTTTGACATGGATATACCCAACGGTTGACGCCAGTTTCTGCGCCGCCTGTTCCGGGGAGTCGCCCACCCACAGCCAGTTGCCCATATCGAAGGTCAGAGATATCGGCAGATTTTGCGTCTGGCAGGCTTCGTTAAAGCGCTGCATCGGCTTCAGGCGTCCGCAGGCGGTCTGATCGTTTTCGACAACCAGTTCCATTCCGCTGTTGTCCAGCCATTCACGTAACACGTTGAACTGTTCTGTATGGGAGAAATGGCCGAGGGAGACTTTTAGCCATAGCGCCTGCAGGGCCTGTGCTTCTTCAAGTAGCGCAGGAAGTCGGGGATTGAGGCTACCGTCCTCAAGGAACAACGGCTCAGGCGCTGAGTAACAGGCCAGCAGGCCGAAGATTTCGATAGCAGATGCCACCGTGGACAGCGTGTGCAGCTCGGCGTCGGTCAGCAATTCGCGGCGGATTTCGACGCCGTCAGCACCGGCTTCAGCGATAATGGGCAGCATTGCCGTTTGCCCGCCAGCGGCCCGTACCTGGTCGTGGCCGTAAGCGGCGGTGACCACCATAATTTTTCTTTTCATGGAAACTCCAGACTAGCGTTCTTGCTATAACGCTAGATGGAACCGGTTCCAAAGAAAAGCTTATGATGTTGAATTTATGATCACCATCACGAAGGAAATTTAACGGGCGGTAGAGCCGCGAACGATCAGTTCGCCGGAGAAGACCTGTTCCTGAATGGCAGCAGAGCCGCCATCGATCCGGCGTACAACCTGCTCAACGGCGGTGTAGCCAATCTGCCAGGTAGGTTGTTTCAACGTGGTAATACCAACGCCCGCCAGTTCGGCCCATTCCAGTTCGTCAAAACCGAGCAGGCCGATATCGCTGCCCCAGTTAAGGCCAATGCGTTTCAGGGCGCGGGCAACCTGTAGTGTGAGAGCGCCATTGGCTGAGATAACGGCTTTGCGCATTCCCCGGTGCTGCTGGTGGAACTGGCGCAGGGTTTCGTCCAACTGCGTATTGTCCGTGAGCGGGACTTCGGCATTTTGTGCGATAACGCCGGGGTACTGTGCGAGGGTGGCGCGAAAAGCGCTCAGGCGTTCGCGGCGGGTATTCACCATGCCGAGCGGTTCGCTGAGGAACAGGATGGCTTCAAAACCTTGTTCGACCAGATGTTCCGTGGCAACCGTTGCCGCCTGGGTGTTATCCAGCCCGACCATATCACAGGCGAAATCGGGAATTTTACGGTCAATCAGCACCATCGGCAGCGCAGACTGCTGCAGGCGGTTCAGCCCCTCTTCGCGCATCCCGACGGCGTTGACCACAATCCCTTCGACCTGGTAGCTGCGCAGCAGGTCAAGATAATGCAGTTCCTGATCCACTTCGTTGTTGGTGTTACACACCAGCGGGGTAAAGCCTTTATCGCGGCAGGCGGCTTCAATGCCGCTTAACACGTTGACGGAGTAGGGATTGGTAATATCGGCGATGATCAGGCCAATCAGGCGGGTACGACCGTGTTTCAGTCCTCTTGCCATCAGGCTGGGACGGTAGTCGAGATCGGCAATGGCTTGTTCAATGCGGGCCAGTAGCGCGTCGGAAAGCAGGTGCTTTTCACCGTTGAGATAGCGTGAAATGCTGGTCTTGCCGGTTTTTGCGGCTTTCGCCACATCGCTGATGGTTGCCCGTGTTGATTTGCTCATCGCTGATTTCCCTGAATTTCGTGTGAATACCTTAGCGGGAAAATCTGACGAAGCAAGTAATTTGCCCGGTGGCGCTGCGCTTACCGGGCCTACTTGTCGAACGTAGGCCGGGTAAGGCGAAGCCGCCACCCGGCTCAACGATTACTGCATAGGACTCAACGTAATCTCTACGCGACGGTTCTGCGCTTTACCTTCCGCCGTGCTGTTGCTGGCGATCGGATTTGACGGACCCATGCCCTGAGTGCGGATACGATTAGCGGCAACCCCTTGCGTGATTAAGGCGCTGGCCACGGAGTCCGCGCGTTGCTGAGACAGACGCATATTCAGATCCTGGCTGCCGGTGCTGTCGGTGAAGCCCAGCACGTTGACGGCGGTTTTATTGTACTCTTTCAGTACCATTGCCACGCCGGTCAGGGTGTTGGCACCAGCAGGTTTCAGGTTGGCGCTACTGCTGTCGAAGGTGACGTTATTCGGCATATTCAGAATGATGTTATCGCCACTACGCGTCACGCTGACGCCCGTTCCCTGCATTTTGTCGCGCAGTTTGGCTTCCTGCACGTCCATGTAATAACCGACACCGCCGCCAACGGCCGCACCCGCCGCTGCGCCAATCAGTGCACCTTTACCGCGATCTTTCTTCGAAGAAGAGAGTGCGCCAATGCCCGCGCCGACCAGAGAGCCAATACCCGCGCCAATGCCGGATTTACCTGCTTCGCGTTCGCCGGTGTAAGGGTTTGTTGTGCAGCCAGAAACCGCCAGGGCGCCGCTCACAATGGCAGCAATAACAAAAACACGTTTCTTCATCTTAATTCCTTAATGACTTTTTCTTCTTTGCCACAGCGACCGTGGCGGTTGATTATGACGTGTGAACATGAAGAAAATTCCAGGGAAGACTCTGAAATTTGTAAGTAACATTGAACGGCATAATAAATAAGCCGTCACATCGCATTCAGGAGCGCCATCTTGGCTAATTCACCCGCACATTACTCGGTGTTAACCGCCGCCCACTGGGGACCAATTCTCGTCGACACCGATGGTGAGACGGTTTTCTCCTCGCGTGGCGCGCTGCCCACTTCCCATCCCAACTCTTTGCAAACCGTGGTGCGCGACCAGGTTCACAGTAAAACGCGGGTACGTTTTCCAATGGTGCGTAAAGGCTTTCTCGCCTCGCCGGAGAATCCCCAGGGCGTGCGTGGGCAGGATGAATTTGTTCGCGTAAGTTGGGACGACGCGCTGAATCTTATCCATACGCAGCATAAACGCATCCGTGACAGCAACGGCCCGGCCTCGATTTTTGCCGGTTCCTACGGCTGGCGCTCTAACGGCGTGTTACACAAAGCGGCAACCCTGCTACAACGCTATATGGCGCTGGCAGGCGGTTATACCGGGCATCTGGGAGATTATTCGACGGGGGCTGCGCAGGCGATCATGCCGTACGTGGTGGGCGGTAACGAAGTTTACCAGCAGCAAACCAGCTGGCCAGTGGTGCTTGAGAACAGCGAGGTGGTGGTGTTATGGAGCGCTAATCCGCTGAATACACTGAAGATTGCCTGGAACGCGTCCGATGAGCAGGGGCTTGCTTACTTTGAGGCTTTGCGCGACAGCGGTAAACGGTTGATCTGTATCGATCCGATGCGATCGGAAAGCGTCGAATTCTTTGGCGAAAAGATGGAATGGATTGCCCCGCATATGGGGACCGACGTGGCGCTGATGCTGGGCATCGCGCATACGCTGGTGGAAAACGGCTGGCATGACGAGGATTTTCTCGCGCGGTGTACCACCGGCTATGACCGTTTTGCAAACTATCTGTTGGGTAAATCTGATGATGTTGTGAAAACGGCAGAGTGGGCTGCGGAGATTTGCGGTATACCCGCAACAAAAATACGCGAACTTGCGGCGATATTTCACCAAAATACCACCATGCTGATGGCCGGATGGGGGATGCAGCGCCAACAGTATGGTGAGCAGAAACACTGGATGATCGTCACCCTGGCCGCCATGCTCGGGCAAATCGGGACGCCAGGCGGCGGTTTTGGGCTGTCGTACCATTTTGCCAACGGTGGCAACCCAACGCGCCGGGCTGCGGTGCTGGCTTCAATGCAGGGCAGCGTTAAAGGTGGTACCGACGCAGTAGATAAAATCCCGGTGGCGCGAATTGTTGAAGCGCTGGAAAATCCCGGTGGTTTTTACCAGCACAACGGCATGGACCGCCATTTCCCGGACATCCGCATGTTGTGGTGGGCTGGTGGCGCTAACTTCACCCATCATCAGGACACTAACCGTTTAATTCGCGCCTGGCAAAAACCGGAGCTGGTGGTTATCTCGGAGTGTTTCTGGACCGCCGCAGCGAAGCATGCCGATATCGTACTGCCGGCGACCACCTCCTTTGAGCGCAATGATTTGACCATGACCGGCGACTACAGCAACCAGCACCTGGTGCCGATGAAGCAGGTTGTGCCGCCGCAGGACGAAGCGCGAAATGATTATGATGTTTTTGCCGAGCTGAGTGAACGCTGGGAAGAGGGCGGTTACGAGCGATTCACCGAAGGCAAAAGCGAGCTGGAATGGCTGGAGACGTTTTACAATATTGCCGGGCAACGTGGGGCCAGTCAGCAGGTGACATTGCCGCCTTTCGCCGAGTTTTGGCAGCGCAACGCCCTGATCGAAATGCCGGAAAATGCCGCCAGCGCGCAGTTTATCCGTTTTGCGGATTTTCGCCGCGACCCGCAGGCTCATCCGCTGAAAACGGACAGCGGAAAAATTGAAATCTACTCCGCGAGGATTGCTGGTTACGGCTACGCGGACTGTGCGGGGCACCCGATGTGGCTGGAGCCGGATGAGTGGTTCGGTAACGCCGAACCGGACCAGCTACAGCTGCTTTCCGCCCATCCGGCGCACCGTTTGCATAGTCAGCTTAACTACAGTGCGCTACGTGAGCAGTACGCGGTAGCGGATCGTGAGCCGGTAACGATTCATCCGCAGGATGCCCACGCACGCGGCATTGCGGATGGCGATACGGTCAGGGTGTGGAACCAGCGTGGTCAAGTTCTGGCGGGCGCGGTGGTGACGGCGGGTATTAAACCCGGCGTTATCTGTATTCATGAAGGCGCCTGGCCTGATTTGGATCTCGCAGCGAACGGTATTTGTAAAAATGGCGCCGTCAACGTGCTGACCAAAGATCTCCCCAGCTCGAAGCTGGGGAATGGCTGCGCGGGCAACACCGCGCTGGCGTGGCTTGAAAAATACAGCGGACCCACGTTGACGCTTACGGCGTTTGATCCGCCTGCCAGCCCATAATCCACGTGGGATGGTGAGTCTCTTCCTGCCATGCGCCGTCTTCAATGCGAAAACCCAGCGCATGGTAGAAGTTCACCGCGGATTGATTCTTCTGGTAGACCTCCAGGCTGAGTAACGAAAAGCGCTGCTGCACATGCTGCACCAGCGCTTTGCCGATCCCGCTTCTGATGGCGGCAGGCGCGACAAACAGCGCGCCGAGGAAGCGGTCATCAATGACGCTGACAAAACCTTTGAGCTCGCCTTCTTCTTCCCACACCCAGGTTTGCGCGGCTGGCAGATAAACATCCCGCACCACTGATTCACTTTCGCGCCAGTAGCGCTCTTCGATAAACGGATGGGCATGGATTGTGCTTTCCATCCACAGCGTCAGAATCGCTGGTAGATCTTCAGCCTTTGATTCACGAATCATGTTGTTCTCCCGGATAACAGATGCAACTGGTGACATGATCGTTGACCAGGCCGCATGCCTGCATAAAGGAGTAACAAATGGTGGTGCCGACAAACTTAAAACCGCGTTTTTTTAACGCTTTAGACAGCGCGTCTGACGCAGGCGTGGAGGTGGGAATATCGCTCAGGTTGGCGGCGCAGGTCACTTGTGGTTGGTTATCAACAAATGACCAGACGAACTCGCTAAACGACTCTCCGTTTTGTGCCATCGTCAGAAAGGCACGAGCGTTGCCGATAATGGCCTGAATTTTTCCGCGATGGCGAATTATGCCGGCATCCAGTACCAGCCTTTCCACATCCTCTTCGGTCATGGTCGCCACTTTTTCCGGGTCAAAATGGTGGAAAGCGTGGCGATAATTTTCCCGTTTCTTGAGTACGGTAATCCACGATAACCCGGCCTGCTGGCCTTCGAGGCAGATCATTTCGAACAGCTTTTTGCCATCGGTTTCGGGGACGCCCCATTCCTTGTCGTGGTAGGCAATGTAAAGTGGATCCTGACTGACCCATCCGCAACGCTGCATATTCTTCCTCGCTGTTTTTACTGGCGTAAAAATTTCATTCGGCCCGCCTTGACGCGCCAGCTAAAAAGACAATATTTAATACAAGGCCTGCTGGCCCAAATACTTCACACAATGACAATAATATCGCCGAATACGGCTCTTTTCTGGAGTCGCGTTGATGCTTATAAGAAACAGTAGTGGTCGCCAAAGGTTAACTCTGGCGAGCGTCATAGTTTGTGCGCTGTCCATCAATACAGCATATGGCTGGCAACAAGAATATATCGTTGATGCGCTGTCAGGGCATACGGCTGAACGTTATACATGGGACAGCGATCACCAACCACGTTATAACGACATTCTGGAAGAACGTATTCGTTCCACTCAGAACGTGGCGGGGCCCGTGGTGAATCTGGCGGATGAGACGCCAATGGATGCCACCAGCGGCATGAGTATGGGCTGGAACTTCCCGCTTTCAAGGCAGGTGACAACCGGTCCGGTTGCCGCGCTGCATTATGACGGTTCCACCACATCTACTTACAACGAATTTGGCGATAGCGCGACGTCGGTAACGCAGAACGATCCGCTGTGGCATGCCAGCGTGAGCTCGTTGGGCTGGCGAGTCAATTCGCAGTTCGGTGATGTGCGACCGTGGGCGCAAATCAGCTATAACCAGCAGTTTGGCGAAAATATCTGGAAGGCGCAGTCGGGTCTCAGTCGCATGACGGCGGCGGGTCAGGATGGTAACTGGGTAGATGTTACCATCGGTGCGGATATGCTGTTGAACCCGCACATGGCGGCTTATGCGGCGCTGTCGCAGGCGGAAAATAGCACCAACAACAGCGACTATATGTACACCATGGGAGTGAGCGCCAAATTTTAACGTAAACAATCATCACATAAACATCTTGATTACATGTTGAGATCAACAATCACACGCACTCCAGCGATAGCGTGTACTAACTCATGCGATAAAATTCAGTAACCCGACTTTTTGTCTCGTCATTCATTCCGCATTCCAGGCATTTCATTCCGTCCTGGCGGCATTTCATGCCGTTTTCCCCTGCTCATAAAAACGCTTCGGTATGGTTGTTGGCAGAGAATTTCCCCTTTTGTTTATGCAGGAAGACTGCCATGAAAACTTCTGATTATCAGCGTACCCGCTGGCTGACACTGATCGGCACCATCATTACCCAATTTGCTTTAGGTTCTGTTTATACCTGGAGCCTGTTTAACGGTGCGCTTTCTTCTAAGCTTGATGCGCCGGTGAGTCAGGTTGCCTTTTCCTTTGGCCTGCTGAGCCTCGGGCTGGCAATTTCTTCTTCCGTCGCCGGGAAACTGCAGGAACGTTTTGGCGTGAAACGCGTCACCATGGCCTCCGGTATTTTACTCGGTGTGGGCTTCTTCTTAACCGCCCACTCTGACAGCCTGATTATGCTGTGGCTGAGCGCTGGTGTGTTGGTTGGTCTGGCGGATGGCGCAGGCTACCTGTTAACACTTTCCAACTGTGTAAAATGGTTCCCGGAGCGTAAAGGGCTGATTTCCGCCTTCGCTATCGGTTCTTACGGTCTTGGCAGCCTCGGTTTTAAATTCATCGATAGCCAACTGTTGAGCACCGTGGGTCTGGAAAAAACCTTCATGATCTGGGGCGCGATTGTGCTGGTAATGATCGTTTTTGGCTCCACGCTGATGAAAGACGCGCCGAATCAGGAAGTGAAAACGAAAAATGGCGTGGTTGAGAATGACTACACCCTGGCGCAGTCCATGCGTAAACCGCAGTACTGGATGCTGGCGGTCATGTTCCTGACGGCATGTATGAGCGGGCTGTACGTAATTGGCGTGGCGAAAGATATCGCACAAAGTCTGGCACATATGGATGTGGCAACGGCGGCAAACGCGGTGACCGTGATTTCTATCGCTAACCTGTCCGGTCGTCTGGTTCTGGGGATTCTGTCCGACAAAATCTCTCGTATTCGCGTTATCACCATTGGTCAGGTCGTTTCGCTGGTGGGTATGGCCGCACTGCTGTTCGCGCCGTTGAATGATGTGACCTTCTTTACGGCGATTGCCTGTGTGGCATTTAACTTTGGCGGCACCATCACCGTGTTCCCGTCACTGGTGAGTGAGTTCTTCGGTTTGAACAACCTGGCTAAAAACTACGGTGTCATTTACTTAGGTTTCGGTATCGGCAGCATTTGTGGTTCCATTATCGCCTCGCTGTTCGGCGGATTCTATGTGACCTTCTGCGTTATCTTTGCGCTGTTAATTATCTCGCTGGCGCTTTCTACCACTATTCGTCAGCCGCAGCGTAGCGTCTATACCGAGGCACACGCCTGAATCTATTAGTGGTCTGATTAATGCCCGGCGCATATATTTACAAAAATATATGCGCCGTTTGCATTCTCTATAAGCACTTTTCTTCCCTCCTGTGGTCTACTTACCTGCGCTGTAGAATTTTCTTATTATCTGCACTTGTCGCACTTTTCCCCTGTATGGCCTGACAGGCTTTTGCGCAGGGTGTTTTTATCCCTTCCTCCAGGGTTTGTTTGCATGAGATATATCAAATCGATGACGCAGCAGAAGCTGAGTTTCTTGCTGGCGATCTATATCGGTCTTTTTATGAATTGCGCTGTGTTTTTCCGTCGCTTTAGCGGATATGCGCACGAGTTTACCGTCTGGAAAGGACTCTCTGCGGTTGTTGAATTAGCTGGCACTGTGCTGGTGACCTTCTTTTTACTCCGTGTTCTCTCTTTATTTGGCCGACGCGCCTGGCGTGTACTGGCAACGTTTGTGGTGCTCTGTTCTGCCGGCGCCAGCTATTACATGACCTTCCTGAACGTGGTCATTGGCTACGGTATTATTGCCTCGGTCATGACCACCGATATTGATTTATCAAAAGAAGTCGTCGGCTGGCATTTTATCGTTTGGCTGGTTTCAGTCAGTATTATCCCATTGGTGTTGATTTGGAGTAACCGCTGTCGTTATACCCTGATGAAACAGATTCGTACGCCTGGCATGAGATGGCGTAGCGTAGCGGCGGTTTTATTGGCTGGCCTGATGGTGTGGGCGCCCATTCGTCTGCTCAGCATGCAACAAAAAAGCGTTGAGCGTGAAACAGGGATTGATTTACCCAGCTACGGCGGAGTCGTTGCGAACTCCTATTTGCCGTCAAACTGGCTCTCTGCGCTGGGTTTATACGCCTGGGCGCAGGTGGATGAATCTTCAGACAACAAATCGCTGATGAACCCGGCGAAGAAGTTCACCTACGTTGCCCCCAACAATCTCGACGACACCTATGTCGTGTTTATTATCGGTGAAACCACGCGCTGGGATCATATGGGGATTTTTGGCTATGAGCGAAACACCACGCCAAGGCTGGCTCAGGAGAAAAACCTGGCGGCTTTCCGTGGATATTCCTGTGATACCGCGACCAAGCTTTCGCTACGCTGCATGTTCGTTCGTGAAGGTGGGGCAGAGGAAAACCCACAGCGTACGCTGAAAGAACAAAACGTCTTTTCTGTGCTCGGCCAGTTAGGATTTAAAACCGATCTGTACGCGATGCAAAGCGAGATGTGGTTCTACAGCAATACCATGGCGGAAAACATTGCCTATCGTGAACAGATTGGCGCAGAGCCGCGTAACCGTGGCAAAAACGTTGACGATATGCTGCTGATTAATGAGATGCAGCAATCTTTACAGAAGACTGATGATGGCGAAAAGCGTCTGATTATTCTGCACACCAAGGGCTCGCATTTTAACTACACCCAGCGCTACACCCGCGAATATGCACAGTGGAAGCCGGAGTGTGTCAATGTTGATAGTGGCTGCTCGAAAGCTGAGATGATTAATTCATTTGATAATTCGGTAACCTACGTTGATCACTTTATTACCCAGGTGTTTGATCAGCTGCGCGATAAGAAAGCGATCGTGTTTTACGCCGCCGATCACGGTGAGTCAATTAACGAACGTGAGCACTTGCACGGTACGCCGCGTAAAATGGCGCCGCCTGAGCAGTTCCGCGTTCCTATGATGGTGTGGATGTCAGACAAATATCTGGAAGACCCTGACCATGCGAAGGCATTTGCGCACCTGAAGCAAGAAGCTGAGATGAAGGTGCCGCGTCGTCATGTGGAACTGTACGATACCGTTCTGGGTTGCCTTGGTTATACCTCGCCAAATGGGGGGATTAACGAGAATAACAACTGGTGTCGTATCCCGGACGCGAAGAAGGTTACAGCCCAGTAACAGAGCTGCTGACTTTCTCGCCGATCAAATGGCATTTTGATACTAAGGGATTGACGGGCGCGCGGCTGAGCAGTAAGATGCGCCCCGCATTCGGTGATTGGCGCAGCCTGGTAGCGCACTTCGTTCGGGACGAAGGGGTCGGAGGTTCGAATCCTCTATCACCGACCAAATTTAAAACCCTGCTCAACGAGCAGGGTTTTTTGTTTTGTAGGCCTGATAAGCGAAGCGCCATCAGGCAATATTGGAGACATTGCCGGATGGCGGCGCAAGCGCCTTATGCGGCCTACAGACTCAGTTTCATCCCGGCGTGTATGGCGTTATTCCAACCCCACCTTTGACCTTCCTTTTATCTGCAAAAATTGTGCATCACTTCCCACTGACAGTTAACGATTCTGTGACATATTCCATTGCCTTTTTTTATGTTTGCTTGAAACTTTTTTTGCGCTACTTATGGCTGGCGCTGGCATTTTCCGCTGTGCGTTTTAACGTTCATGGCATTAATCGCTCAGATATGCAGCATTCATTGGGAAAATTTGAATAAATTGCATAAATGTTAATCTCCAAATGTTGCGAAGTATGAAGATGTTTATTCTGGCATAGTGCGCGTAGCACAAATTTCCCTGCTGAAAATACCCGCTTGCACTTTTTTTAATCTTTGTTTGCCAATTCTCACCGTTGGTGTAAATCGCGGTTACCTGTATTGACGTTTTCACATTCTGTTGACAGATTGTAGGGTATGAGGGGCATTTCATGGAGAATCCGCACTGCAACTCAGTCGCTTATGTGAACGGAATCCCCATCCTCTTAACGCTGACCCGGCCGGGTAAAAAACAAAAAAGGCCAGGCGGTGCAAACCCATTGCAAAGGGTAAAACAACAAACATCACATTTGGAGCAGAAGAATGAGTATTTCCTTGAAGAAGTCAGGGATGCTGAAGCTTGGTCTGAGCCTGGTGGCTATGACCGTCGCAGCAAGCGTACAGGCTAAAACTCTGGTTTATTGTTCAGAAGGATCTCCTGAAGGCTTTAACCCGCAGCTTTTCACCTCTGGTACCACCTATGATGCCAGCTCCGTGCCGATCTATAACCGCCTGGTCGAGTTCAAAACCGGCACAACTGAAGTGATCCCGGGACTTGCTGAGAAGTGGGAAATCAGCGAAGACGGTAAAACCTATACCTTCCACCTTCGCCCTGGCGTGAAGTGGCAGGACAACAAAGATTTCAAACCGACGCGCGATTTAAACGCCGATGACGTGGTGTTCTCTTTCGATCGTCAGAAAAATGCCCAGAACCCGTACCATAAAGTTTCTGGCGGCAGCTATGAATACTTCGAAGGGATGGGTCTGCCAGACCTGATCTCCGAAGTGAAAAAAGTGGATGATAAAACCGTTCAGTTCGTGCTGACTCGCCCGGAAGCACCGTTCCTGGCTGACCTGGCGATGGACTTCGCTTCTATTCTTTCCAAAGAATATGCGGACAACATGCTGAAAGCCGGTTCCCCGGAGAAAGTGGATCTGAACCCAATCGGTACCGGTCCGTTCCAGCTGCAGCAGTACCAGAAAGACTCTCGTATTCTGTATAAAGCATTCGAAGGTTACTGGGGCACTAAGCCGCAGATCGACCGTCTGGTCTTCTCCATTACGCCTGACGCTTCTGTGCGTTACGCCAAACTGCAGAAGAACGAGTGCCAGGTGATGCCGTACCCGAACCCGGCTGACATCGCACGCATGAAGCAGGATAAAAATATCAACCTGATGGAGCAGGCCGGTCTGAACGTTGGCTACCTCTCTTTCAACACCGAGAAGAAACCGTTTGATGATGTGAAAGTCCGTCAGGCGCTGACCTACGCGGTAAACAAAGAAGCGATCATCAAAGCGGTTTATCAGGGTGCTGGCGTTGCCGCGAAAAACCTGATCCCACCGACCATGTGGGGCTATAACGACGACGTTAAAGACTACACCTACGATCCTGAGAAGGCCAAAGCGCTGTTGAAGGAAGCCGGTCAGGACAAAGGCTTTACCGTTGAACTGTGGGCCATGCCGGTACAGCGTCCTTACAACCCGAACGCTCGTCGTATGGCGGAAATGGTTCAGGCTGACTGGGCGAAAATTGGCGTTCAGGCCAAGATTGTGACCTACGAGTGGGGCGAGTATCTGAAACGCGCCAAAGCGGGTGAACATCAGGCGGTGATGATGGGTTGGACCGGTGACAACGGGGATCCGGACAACTTCTTCGCCACCCTGTTCAGCTGTGCGGCAGCGAAAGACGGCTCCAACTACTCTCGCTGGTGCTACAAGCCGTTTGAAGACCTGATCCAACCGGCGCGTGCGACCGACGATCACAACAAACGTATTGAACTGTACAAGCAAGCTCAGGTTGTTATGCACGATCAGGCCCCGGCTCTGATTGTTGCTCACTCCACCGTGTATGAACCAGTGCGTAAAGAAGTAAAAGGCTATGTGGTTGATCCATTAGGCAAACACCACTTCGAAAACGTCTCTGTCGAATAATTAAAAGCAATCAAGGAAGCGCTGCGCCCCGGTATTGTGTAGGCCGGATAAGCGCAGCGCCATCCGGCGTAATGCTTTACCCACGATGCAGTTTGCGTGGGATAAGATTTGTGAGCAATGCAGACTCACGGTTCCAGGCCGTGCGTCATTAGAGAGAATCCGGGTTATGTTGCAGTTCATTCTCCGACGTTTGGGACTCGTCATCCCCACGTTTATCGGTATCACTCTTCTCACCTTTGCCTTCGTCCATATGATCCCCGGCGATCCGGTTATGATCATGGCAGGTGAACGTGGGATCTCCCCTGAGCGTCATGCTCAACTGCTGGCTGAACTCGGTCTGGATAAGCCTATGTGGCAGCAGTACCTCCACTATATCTGGGGGGTTATGCATGGCGATTTAGGTATCTCACTGAAAAGCCGCTTACCGGTGTGGGAAGAGTTCGTACCTCGATTCAAAGCCACGCTGGAACTCGGCGTCTGCGCGATGATTTTCGCCGTCGCAGTGGGTATCCCGGTGGGTGTACTTGCTGCCGTTAAGCGCGGCTCCATTTTCGATCACACCGCCGTTGGCCTGGCGCTGACCGGTTACTCCATGCCGATTTTCTGGTGGGGCATGATGCTGATCATGCTGGTTTCCGTGCAGTGGAACCTGACGCCAGTTTCTGGGCGGGTGAGCGACATGGTGTTCCTTGATGATTCCAATCCGCTGACCGGTTTTATGTTGATAGACACCGCCATCTGGGGTGAAGAGGGCAACTTTATCGATGCGTTGGCGCATATGGTCTTGCCTGCGATGGTGCTGGGTACCATTCCTCTGGCGGTCATTGTGCGTATGACACGTTCGTCGATGCTGGAAGTACTGGGCGAGGATTACATTCGTACCGCGCGCGCTAAAGGTTTGACCCGTATGCGCGTCATCATCATTCACGCTCTGCGTAACGCGATGCTGCCCGTTGTAACCGTTATCGGCCTGCAGGTTGGTACGTTGCTGGCTGGGGCAATCCTGACCGAGACTATCTTCTCGTGGCCGGGGCTGGGACGCTGGCTGATCGATGCGCTGCAACGCCGTGATTATCCGGTAGTGCAGGGCGGGGTACTGCTGGTCGCGACGATGATTATCCTCGTCAACTTGCTGGTAGACCTGCTGTATGGCGTGGTGAACCCGCGTATTCGGCATAAGAAGTAAGGGGCCATCATGTCACAGGTTACTGAAAACAAAGTTATTGCTGCACCGGTGCCGATGACGCCGCTGCAGGAGTTCTGGCACTATTTTAAACGCAACAAAGGCGCGGTTGTTGGGCTGGTGTATGTGGTGGTAATGATCCTGATTGCGGTCTTTGCCAACGTCCTTGCACCCTACAACCCGGCAGACCAGTTCCGCGATACGCTACTAGCTCCTCCTGCGTGGCAGGAAGGCGGTTCCATGGCGCATCTGTTTGGTACTGATGATGTGGGCCGCGACGTGCTGTCCCGCCTGATGTACGGTGCGCGTCTGTCGCTGTTGGTTGGCTGTCTGGTGGTTGTACTCTCCCTGCTGATGGGCGTGGTTCTTGGGCTGATCGCCGGCTACTTTGGTGGAATTGTCGATAACGTCATCATGCGTGTGGTCGATATCATGCTGGCATTGCCGAGCCTGTTACTGGCGCTGGTGCTGGTGGCGGTATTTGGCCCCTCGATAGGCAACGCTGCGCTGGCGCTGACGTTTGTGGCATTGCCGCACTATGTGCGTCTGACGCGCGCCGCTGTGTTGGTGGAAGTTAACCGCGACTACGTCACCGCATCCCGCGTGGCGGGAGCCGGCGCGATGCGCCAGATGTTCGTCAATATTCTGCCTAACTGTCTTGCGCCGCTGATTGTTCAGGCGTCGCTTGGCTTCTCTAACGCCATTCTCGATATGGCTGCCCTCGGCTTCCTGGGGATGGGCGCACAGCCGCCTACGCCGGAATGGGGCACCATGCTCTCTGACGTTCTGCAGTTTGCCCAAAGCGCCTGGTGGGTTGTGACCTTCCCGGGGCTGGCGATCCTGTTGACGGTGCTGGCATTTAACCTGATGGGTGACGGTCTGCGTGACGCGCTCGATCCCAAACTGAAGCAGTAAGAGGTTCGAGATGGCGTTATTAAATGTAGATAAATTATCGGTGCATTTCGGCGACGTAGGTTCCGAATTCCGCGCCGTAGACCGCATTAGCTACAGTGTGAATCAGGGTGAGGTGGTTGGCATTGTTGGGGAGTCTGGTTCTGGTAAGTCCGTCAGCTCGCTGGCGATTATGGGACTGATTGACTACCCTGGCCGCGTTATGGCCGAAAATCTGGAGTTTAATGGTCGCGACCTGAAGCGCATCTCTGAGAAAGAGCGTCGCCAACTGGTGGGTGCGGAAGTGGCAATGATCTTTCAGGACCCGATGACCAGCCTTAACCCCTGCTACACCGTCGGCTACCAGATTATGGAAGCCATCAAGGTGCACCAGGGCGGCAACAAAAAAACGCGTATTCAGCGGGCAATTGACCTGCTGACGCTGGTGGGGATCCCCGATCCGGCCTCGCGTCTGGATGTCTATCCGCACCAGTTGTCCGGTGGGATGAGTCAGCGCGTGATGATCGCGATGGCGATTGCCTGTCGTCCGAAGCTGCTGATTGCCGATGAACCGACAACGGCGCTGGATGTGACCATTCAGGCGCAGATCATCGAGCTACTGCTGGAATTGCAGCAAAAAGAGAACATGGCGCTGGTCTTAATTACGCACGATCTGGCGCTGGTGGCTGAAGCGGCGCACAAAATCATCGTGATGTACGCTGGGCAGGTAGTGGAAACCGGGGCCGCGCAGGATATCTTCCGCGCGCCGCGTCATCCTTACACCCAGGCGTTGCTGCGCGCGCTGCCGGAGTTTGCTCAGGACAAAGCGCGTCTGGCCTCACTGCCGGGCGTGGTTCCCGGTAAATATGACCGCCCGAGCGGCTGTTTGCTGAATCCACGCTGCCCCTATGCGACCGACAAATGCCGCACTGAAGAACCTGAACTGAACCTGCTGGAAGGCGGTCGTCAGTCGAAATGCCACTACCCACTTGATGATGCCGGGAGGCCTGGGCTATGAGTACGCAAAAGGCCGCCGCGCAACAGCCGCTGTTGCAGGCAATTGACTTGAAAAAACACTACCCGGTGAAGAAGGGCATGTTCGCCCCGGAACGCCTGGTGAAAGCGCTGGATGGCGTTTCCTTTACTCTGGAGCGCGGTAAAACGCTGGCGGTGGTAGGTGAGTCGGGCTGTGGGAAATCCACCCTTGGCCGTCTGCTGACGATGATTGAAATCCCGACTGGCGGTGAGCTGTATTACCATGGACAGGATTTACTCAAGCATGACCCGCAGGCGCAGAAGCTGCGTCGGCAGAAAATCCAGATAGTGTTCCAGAACCCCTATGGTTCCCTGAACCCGCGTAAAAAAGTAGGGCAGATTCTGGAAGAGCCGTTGCTAATCAACTCCACGCTAAGCAAAGAGGAGCGTCGTGAAAAAGCGCTGGCGATGATGGCGAAAGTGGGGCTGAAAACCGAGCACTACGACCGCTATCCGCATATGTTCTCCGGCGGCCAGCGTCAGCGTATCGCCATTGCCCGCGGTCTGATGCTTGACCCGGATGTGGTGATTGCTGACGAACCGGTCTCGGCGCTGGACGTTTCCGTACGTGCGCAGGTGCTGAACCTGATGATGGACTTGCAACAGGAACTGGGGCTGTCATACGTCTTTATCTCGCACGACCTGTCGGTGGTAGAGCACATTGCCGATGAAGTGATGGTGATGTATTTAGGCCGCTGTGTGGAAAAAGGAACCAAGGATCAGATCTTCAATAATCCACGGCATCCGTACACTCAGGCGCTGCTCTCCGCAACGCCGCGCCTGAACCCGGACGATCGCCGCGAGCGTATCAAGCTGACCGGTGAGCTGCCAAGCCCGCTGAATCCGCCACCAGGCTGCGCATTCAACGCCCGTTGCCGTCGTCGATTTGGTCCGTGTACTCAGCTTCAGCCACAGTTAAAAGACTATGGCGGTCAGCTGGTGGCCTGTTTCGCCGTTGACCAGGACGAAAACCCACAGCAATAAACGTGGGTTATGACCCGATAACCGGAGCCTTGTGCTCCGGTTTTTTTATATTTTGTTTTTCCGTCCACAATGTGAGTCCTCTGGCAGAACATTATTCCACAGCGTCTAAAATGTAGTCAGGTTTCCTCTCGCCACAGAAATATCTATTTCGCAGTTGCTAACTATCAGGAGCAAATGTGGTCACGATACGCTGGGATATTAAAACAATTGATCGTCTGTCGATGGTTGAGGATGTCCTGAAGGAATTTTCCTGCTGCGATATCAATATCATCTCCATGAAAGTCACACCTGGACGGATCCTGATTAAATCCTGGTGCCGCCAGCTACAGGATATTTCCTGTGTGCAATCCTGTTTAAGCCAGCGCGCCGATATTATTAATGTCGCCTACCTCTGTGAGGAGATAAGCGAGCTGTCAACGCCGGAGCCGGAACGCCCGCGTTATTTCTCTGACATTATTTGCAGCAGCCAGAGCATGCACGCGCTTATCGAAAAGGCGATAAAAATTGCTGACAGCAAATATACCGTTCTGATCCGTGGCGATACGGGTACCGGCAAAGAGCTGCTGGCCCGGGCTATCCATAATTCCGGGCAGCGACGTTTTTATCCGTTTATTCCGGTCAACTGCTCTGCACTACCTGAGTCGCTTATGGAGAGTGAATTCTTTGGCTATGAGAAAGGGGCTTTTAGCGGCGCGGATTGTAAAGGCAAAAAAGGGCTGTTTGAAATGGCCGATAAAGGCACCCTTTTTCTCGATGAATTTGGTGAAATGTCGCTGGGCTTACAGGCTAAATTATTGCGCGTCCTGCAGGATGGCGGGATCCGTCGCGTTGGTGGGGCGCAAATTATTCCGGTTAATGTACGCATTATTGTGGCAACCAACGCCAATCTGGAAGATATGGTGGAACAACGTCTGTTGCGCGCCGATCTCTATTACCGCATCAATGTACTTTCCCTGACTATTCCGCCTTTGCGGGAGCGTCCGCAGGATATCAGTCTGTTGATTCGCCACTTTGTGCAGAAATACGCAAAGGAATTCCAGCGGCGGATCATTCTGGATAAAGCTTGTTTTGATGCCTTGCACCATCACAGCTGGCCGGGAAACGTGCGCGAACTGGAAAATACCATTATTCGTCTGATGCTAATGGCGGAATCCGATGTCATTACGCCCGAAGAATTAGGGATGGTGAATTTGCCCGCCGCTGAGCAAGGCCCGACAGAACGTCCTTTTAAAGAGCAGGTTTTGTATGCGGAACGCCAGCTTATTGAACAAATGATGGAAGAGAATGTGTCGTCGCGGCATATCGCCAAAGCGCTGGGGGTATCACATACCACGGTACTGAATAAAATTCGCAGCTATCAACTGGAGAGTGTGAGCTAAGCGCCGCCAGGAGCTGACGGCGCAGTTTACGCGGGTTATTCAATCAGCTTCAGTAATGGCGACAGGCACAGCAGGATCCCGTACAGCAGGATTAGCCAGGTTTTCAGCCCGCGTAGTTTTTCCAGTTGTGTGACTTTATAGATCAGGAAAAACGGAATAATACACGACACAATCCCGTACAGCGGGCTGCCTAACTGGAAGAACACCAGTACTGATACGCGAAACGATACCCAAATCACCAGGGTGATAACAATAAAGGTACAAATACCCAGCGTAAGCACCAGAGGATTAATTTTTTCCACGTCAATAACGCGGCTCAGTACGTTAAGAATAATTCCTTTGATCGCCTCGTGGAATCCCAAATAAATACCAAAGAACGCGGTTAATACGGCGAAGATATTTAATACCGTTGAGGTGATATGAATAATCTGTCCCGGAATGACCTGTGCCGCCAGCGCCAGTGCGGAAATATTTTGTTCGAAGGCCGAAACGGCTTCTTCATGGCTAATGGAAAAGGTAAAAGAAAAAGAGAAAAACAGGATGACCGCAATCAGCGTAATGTAACTGATCCGATGCGTGCGTATAGCCATACGTGTGGCCAGTACCCGGTCCGCCACCCGTTTGCGGTAAGCGATGTTCATAGGGTTCAACACCTGAATAAACACCGCGGAGAAGAAGCAGAACGGGATAGTCAGCAGCACATCGCGAAAGAACACCGAGGCTTCAGGGAAGGCGCTGATATTAGCGAAGTTCCAGTGCGGAACCATCGCAAAACCAAATACGATGATGATACCCACTTTGACCACTACCATCGGGCCGGAGATTTTGAACAGCAGTTTTTCTCCCCCGGAAGCAATGGCGACCAGCACGGCAAAAATGGCCACTTTGTAGATTATCGACTGTGAAAGATCGGTCTCGGTCAAGCCGAAGGTTTTGATGTATGAGGCGCTGTCAAAAACTACGGATAAGGAATAAATAAATATGCCGTGAATAATCATCAGAAAATAGATGACGCCAAGAAATACGCCCCAGTTTTTTCCCAGATAATGACTTATAATATCCGTGTAGTCATTACAGGTTTCACTTTCTGATAATGTTTTTAAATAAATATCCTGCACAATATAAGTTGCCGGATAAGCAATAATAAAGGCGACAATAAATACCCAAATTCCGGTTAAGCCAATTTGTACCGGCATCAGTACCGTTCCGGCACCAATGGCCATGCCTATACACAGTAATACCCAGCCAAAATCGTATTTCGTAAACGGTATTTTTTTTGAGAATGGTACGGCGGTTGCTGTATTGTTGCTTAATTGTAATGTGTTGTCCTGCATAGAACCCCCTGCCCAAAATACACGTTCTCCCCGAAAGAGGATTGCGCGTATTGCCAGACTGTTGTGCCTTGATTCTCAACAACCTGAACCGAACGGCGTCGGTTCAGGCCATATTGGTCAGAATGTTGCCTTTCTGATGGCGTGTTCAAGGTCGTTAATAATATCTTCTGGATCTTCAAGACCCACAGAAAGACGGATAAGCCCGTCGGTAATACCTGCTTTAAGCCGTTCCTCTGGCGCAACGGGCGAATGTGTCATAGACGCTGGGTGCTGAATGAGGGTTTCGGTATCACCGAGACTGACCGCGAGGAGGCATAATTCTACAGAATTGATCATCCGTCTGCCAGCCTCGAGGCCGCCGGCGATTTCGAAGCTGATAATTCCACCTGGCAGGCTCATTTGTCGCTGGCCCAGCTCATACTGCGGATGCGATGACAGGCCTGGATAATACACCCGAGTAATGGACGGATGCCCTTCGAGGAAGCGGGCGATTTTCAGCGCATTTTCACAGTGACGCTCCATACGAATGCCCAGCGTTTTAACGCCGCGCAGCGTCAACCACGCATTGAAAGGACTCATGCAGCCGCCGGTGATATCTTTCAGGCCAACAAACCGCGCCTGGTCGATAAACTCCTGCTTACCAACAATGATGCCGCCAATCACATCCCCGTGACCGTTGATATATTTGGTGACGCTGTGCACCACAATATCCGCGCCCAGTTGCAAAGGCTGCTGACAGTACGGCGACATAAAGGTGTTATCCACTACCAGCAATGCGCCTTGCTGATGGGCGATACCGGCTACCGTTTCAATGTCGACCAGCGACAGCGTCGGGTTAGCGGGCGTTTCGATATATACAACTTTGGTTTCCGGGCGCATGGCGGCGCGGATTTCTTCAGGCTTTGCCGCGTCGACAAAGCTGACGTTAATCCCAAACTTTGGCATGCTGTGCGACAAAAACGCGTGGGTACAACCGTAAATCGCGCTGGCGGAAACGATATGGTCACCCTGCTGACAAAGCGTCAACAGCGTTGTGGTGATAGCTGAAATACCGGACGCGGTTGCCAGTCCGGCTTCACCTCGTTCCAGTACCGCCAGCTTTTTCTCCAGCGCATCGGTGGTGGGGTTACCCAAACGGGTGTAAATGTACCCGGACTCTTCGAGCGCAAAGCGGGCGGCACCTTGTTCGGCGCTGTCAAAAACAAACGTTGAAGTCTGGAAAATAGGCGTACTGAGCGCGCCAGTTGAAGGGTCGGGTTGTTGCCCCGCGTGAACGATCTGGGTGTTGAATCCGTAAGTACGACAGTCAGACATGATATCTCCTTTGATTCGGAACAGAACAGCTCACAGTCATATAGCAATCGCTGTGCCAGAAAATAAACCAATAGATATCAATGCGTTAGTGGTTTTATCGTGCGGGTAGCCGTCAGGAAAGTTGCCAGTTGGCAAGAAACTTTCCAGCGCTTGGCGGATTTATTAAGCCGTAATTGCGAGGCTTTACGCAGACTGGATCACTCCGGGGTGATGAGACGGAAGTGTTACCGTAGAATCAGCGGCAAGCCGGGTTTACCCGGTGAGGCGCGATGTTGCGGGGGCTTGATCCCCGGCGGCATAGGTTGCTGGAAAGAGAAAACCCCCGCACGTTGTTCGGTATAAACCTGGCAACAAAACGGGGGCTAACCTTAATCCTCAACAGTTCAAGAATAGCCGCGAACAGTTGCCATTGCAACACAGGCGGCTATATGACGCTCGCACAGTTAGGCGTGGCTTTCTGGCACGATTTAGCGGCTCCAATTATCGCTGGCATTATTGCCAGCTTGATTGTGAACTGGCTGCGTAACAGGAAGTAATGCACTTTGCGGGCGTCTGCCTGCCGTAATGGCAACATGCGCCCGAACCAGGCCGCAGGGGGTAACCTTGCGGCCTTTTTCGGCTTAAATGCAGATAAATCTCGTCGCCAGGTATCTATCCTGTCGCGATAATGCACGCTGGGAAGTTTTCAGATACCGCCTCTCTTAATACCGCTACGATCGGGTATACTCTGACGGCAGTTTCGTCTATCCGTGGAGAGTCAGTTTGCGTGTCAGTCGCTCGTTAACAATTAAGCAGATGGCAATGGTTGCGGCCGTTGTTATGGTGTTCGTTTTTATTTTTTGCACCGTTTTGTTGTTCCATCTGGTCCAGCAAAACCGCTATAACACGGCTACGCAACTGGAAAGTATCGCTCGCTCCGTTCGTGAACCTCTGTCGAACACTATCCTGAAAGGGGATATTCCCGAAGCGGAAGCTATTTTAAGAAGTATTCGGCCAGCAGGCGTGGTAAGTCGCGCCGATGTGGTGCTGCCTAATCAGTTTCAGGCGCTGCGGATGAGCTTTATACCTGAACGTCCGGTTCCGGTTACGGTGACTCGCCTGTTTGAGCTTCCGGTACAAATTTCGCTGCCTATCTATTCTCTTGAACGTTCCGCTAACCCACAACCGCTGGCGTATCTGGTGCTGCAGGCGGATTCGTACCGCATGTACAAATTCGTGATGAGTACGCTCTCGACGTTAGTGACCATTTACTTACTTTTGTCGCTAATACTGACCGTCGCTATCTCCTGGTGCATTAACCGCTTGATTGTGCACCCCTTACGTAAAATTGCCCGTGAGCTGAACGACATTCAACAGCAGGACCTGATTGGTTATCAACTGGCATTGCCGCGTCTACATCAGGATGATGAGATTGGTATGCTGGTGCGTAGCTACAATCTTAATCAGCAGTTGATTCAGCGACATAGCGAAGATCAAAGCGACTTAGCAATGCGTTTCCCGGTTTCCGAACTACCCAATAAGTCGTTTTTAATGGGGCTGCTGGAGCAGGTTGTTACCCGCCAACAGACGACGGCGCTGATGATTGTCACCTGCGAAACCCTACGTGACACCGCGGGTGTGTTAACCGAAACCCAGCGAGAAATCCTGTTACTTACGCTGGTCGAAAAACTGAAGTCTGTATTGTCTCCCAGGATGGTGCTTACCCAGGTGAGTGGCTATGACTTTGCCATTATCGCCCATGGTGTAAAAGAACCCTGGCACGCTATTACGCTAGGTCAGCAAGTACTCACTATCGTTAATGAGCGGTTACCGATTCAGGGTATTCAACTACGTCCTACCTGCAACATTGGGGTGGCGATGTTTTATGGTGATTTAACCGCAGAGCAGCTCTACCGCCGCGCCCTGTCAGCCGTGTTAACGTCGCGTCATAAAGGTAAAAACCAAATTCAGTTCTTTGATCCGTTGCAGATGGAAGAGGCGCAGCAGCGTTTAACCCAAGAGAACGATATTTTAACCGCCATGGATAACCGGCAATTTGCGCTCTGGATGCAGCCCCAGGTTGAGATGTCCAGCGGCAAGGTATTGAGCGCAGAAGCATTGTTGCGGATGCAGCAGCCGGACGGTAGCTGGGAGCTGCCGGAAGGGTTAATCGACAGAATTGAGTCTTGTGGTCTGATGGTGACCGTCGGTTATTGGGTGCTGGAAGAAACATGCCGCCAGCTGTCAGCCTGGCAAGAACGCGGTCTCATGCTGCCGCTCTCGGTGAATTTATCCGCTCTCCAGTTGATGCACCCAAGTATGGTGTCTGATCTGCTGGAGTTGTTAACGCGCTATCGCATTAAGCCTGGCACATTGATTCTGGAAGTGACTGAAAGCCGGCATATTGACGATCCCCACGCCGCAGTGGCCATTTTGCGACCGCTGCGCAACGCGGGCGTGCGCATCGCCCTGGATGACTTTGGCATGGGGTATGCGGGTCTGCGACAGCTACAGCATATGAAGTCGCTGCCGGTGGATGTACTCAAAATCGATAAGATGTTTGTCGATGGCGTGCCCGAAGATTGCAGCATGATCTCCGCCATCATTCAGCTGGCACATAGCCTCAACTTGCAGATGATCGCCGAAGGCGTTGAAACCGAAGCGCAACGCGAATGGTTATCAAAAGCCGGGGTGGAAGTGGCGCAAGGATTCCTGTTTGCTCGACCCGTTCCGGCAAATATCTTTGAAGAACGTTATCTGGCACCGGAAAGCGCTGATTACAAAAGTTAAAAAAGGTCTCGCTTGTGCGAGCCAGCTCAAAATTTTTAACATTTTTGTATCAATTATGATCCAGGTGCATTTCTGTCATGTTGAGTGGGTGTTACTTTAAGGCCGCAGGTTAAACAAAACCTTACAAGACCTGTGGTTTTTACTTTAAGGACACCCTATGAAGACCTCTATATTCAAAAGCCTTTACTTTCAGGTCCTGACAGCAATTGCCATTGGTATTCTCCTTGGCCATTACTACCCTGAATTAGGCGCCCAAATGAAGCCGCTTGGTGATGCTTTCGTTAAGCTCATCAAGATGGTCATCGCACCTGTCATCTTCTGTACTGTCGTGACCGGCATTGCAGGCATGGAAAGTATGAAAGCAGTAGGCCGCACCGGTGCGGTTGCACTGCTCTATTTTGAAATTGTCAGTACGATTGCGCTGATCATCGGCCTTATCATCGTCAACGTGGTGCAACCCGGTGCCGGAATGAACGTCGATCCGGCGACGCTGGACGCTAAAGCGGTTGCCATTTACGCTGAACAGGCAAAAGACCAGGGGATCGTAGGCTTCCTGATGGATATTATCCCGGGTAGCGTCATTGGCGCGTTCGCCAGTGGTAACATCCTGCAGGTATTACTGTTTGCGGTAATGTTTGGTTTTGCGCTGCACCGTCTGGGCAGCAAAGGCCAGATGATTTTCAACGTGATTGAAAGCTTCTCGCAGGTTATTTTCGGCATCATCAATATGATCATGCGCCTTGCGCCGATCGGTGCTTTCGGTGCCATGGCCTTTACCATCGGTAAATATGGCGTCGGAACGCTGGTGCAACTGGGTCAGCTGATAATCTGTTTCTACATCACCTGTATTCTGTTTGTGGTTGTGGTTCTGGGCTCCATTGCTCGCGCAACCGGCTTCAGCATTTTCAAATTCATCCGCTATATCCGTGAAGAACTGCTGATCGTACTGGGTACGTCTTCTTCTGAATCCGCGCTGCCGCGTATGCTCGATAAGATGGAAAAACTGGGCTGCCGGAAGTCGGTTGTCGGGTTGGTTATACCCACGGGCTACTCGTTTAACCTTGATGGGACATCAATCTATCTGACGATGGCGGCGGTGTTTATCGCTCAGGCAACCAACAGCCATATGGATATCTTCCATCAGATAACCCTGTTGGTGGTGCTCCTGCTCTCCTCAAAAGGTGCAGCGGGTGTGACCGGCAGTGGCTTCATTGTTCTGGCCGCGACGATCTCTGCTGTGGGCCATTTGCCGGTTGCGGGTCTGGCACTGATTCTTGGTATTGACCGCTTTATGTCTGAAGCACGTGCGCTGACTAACCTGGTCGGCAACGGTGTGGCAACTGTCGTCGTCGCTAAATGGGTCAAAGAACTGGACCATAAAAAGTTGGACGATGTGCTGAATAATCGTGCGCCGGATGGCAAAACGCACGATTTATCCTCTTAATCTCGTCACTTATGCCCGTAGTCCCTTCCAGGACTGCGGGCGTTTGCGCATAATTACCCCCTGTGCCTGAAACCGTCGATTCGGCGGCTCGGGATTTTTTCACTTCTTCCGTGACATTTTTATGTTCTCGCGGTCTAACACGAAGTGTTTTTAACGTCATATTCAGAGAGTCCTTTCGAGGGCTGTCTTTTTATTTCCAGGATAGTTGATCAGGGGTTCACATGCAGGGCACAAAAATTCGACTTTTAGCGGGCGGCTTGCTGATGATGGCCACTGCCGGCTATGTGCAGGCAGATGCGCTCCAGCCTGACCCGGCGTGGCAACAGGGCACGCTGGCAAATGGTCTACAGTGGCAAGTGTTAGCCACTCCCCAGCGCCCCAGCGACCGTATTGAGGTCCGCCTGCTGGTTAATACCGGTTCACTCACCGAAAGTACGCAACAGAGTGGTTTCAGCCATGCGATCCCACGTATCGCGCTGACGCAAAGCGGTGGCCTCGATGCCACGCAAGCCCGTTCATTGTGGCAGCAGGGGTTCGATCCCAAACGTCCCATGCCGCCGGTTATCGTTTCCTATGATTCCACGTTGTATAACCTTAGTCTGCCAAACAGCCGTAACGATCTACTGAAAGAGTCACTTTCTTACCTGGCGAATATCTCCGGCAATCTGAGCATCACCTCTGAAACGGTCAATCATGCGCTGAGCAGCGAAGATATGGTTGCAACCTGGCCGTCAGATACCAAAGAAGGGTGGTGGCGTTACCGTCTGAAGGGATCGACTCTGCTGGGACACGATCCCGCCGATCCGCTGAAAACGCCTGTAGATGCGGCGAAAATTCAGTCTTTCTACCAGAAATGGTATACCCCGGACGCGATGACGCTGATCATCGTCGGTAACGTTGATGCACGCAGCGTAGCTGAGCAAATCAATAAAACCTTTGGCGAGTTAAAAGGAAAACGCGAAACGCCTGCACCGGTACCTACGCTCTCTCCGCTGCGAGCAGAAGCCGTAAGCATTATGACCGATGCGGTACGCCAGGATCGCCTGTCTATTATGTGGGATACGCCGTGGCAACCGATCCGTGAATCTGCCGCGTTGTTACGATACTGGCGCGCTGATTTAGCTCGTGAGGCGCTGTTCTGGCACATTCAGCAAGAGCTAACCAAAAACAATGCCAAAGACATTGGCCTCGGATTTGACTGCCGGGTGCTGTTCCTGCGCGCGCAGTGTGCGATTAACGTTGAGTCGCCAAACGATAAGCTGAACGCCAATCTGGGTACGGTTGCGCGTGAACTGGCGAAAGTGCGTGATAAGGGACTTCCGGAAGAAGAGTTCAATGCGCTGGTCGCGCAAAAGAATCTGGAACTGCAGAAGCTGTTTGCCACCTATGGTCGTACTGATACCGATATTTTGATCAGCCAGCGTTTGCGCTCGCTGCAAAATCAGGTGGTGGATATTGCGCCTGAACAGTATCAGCGTTTACGCCAGAGCTTCCTCAACAGCCTGAGTGTTGAGATGCTGAATCAGGACCTGCGACAGCAGCTGTCGCAAGATATGGCGTTAATTCTGCTGCAACCGAAGGGTGAACCTGAATTCAATATGAAGGATCTGCAGGCGACGTGGGATAGCATTATGGCGCCCGTTACCGCAGCGGCAACATCTGTTGAAACGGATGAATCACACCCTGAAGTGACGGATATCCCGCCGGTACAATAACCTGTAGGCCGGATAAGACGATTACGCCGCCATCCGGCATTGGAGATGCCGGGGGCGCTTCGCTTGCCCGGCCTACGGTATGCAGACCGGATAATCGACGTTATTGCGGCATAGCGTCGCGTGGGATAATCGCCCCGCGATGCTGAATCACGGTGCTTGCTGTCAGGTGGCCGCGTTTTGCGGCCTCAGCAGCATCGCCACCGGTCAGACGTACCGCCAGATATCCGGCGCTGAAGGAGTCTCCGGCCGCAGTGGTATCGATCACCTTCTCTTTCGGCAATTTAACGGCCGGAACGTCGATGAGCGCTTCGCCCGCGATGGAAACCAGGCAAGAGTCTGCGCCACGCTTCACAACCACTTCCTGTACACCAGCTGCGTGAGTACGGGCAATCACCTCAGCAACGGGTTTTTCACCCCACAGCGCGTCTTCATCGTCCAGCGTCAGGAATGCGATATTGGTGCATTCCAGCATCTGCTGATACACCTGCTGGGTTTCTTCTTTGCTGCTCCACAGACGTGGGCGGTAGTTATTATCAAAAATGACCTTTCCACCGTTGGCACGGCATTCACGCAGCAACGACAGCAGCTTGTCACGACTTGCCGGGCTTAAAATCGCCAGGCTGATTCCGCTCAGATACAAGTAATCAAATGTCGCCAGCTCTTCGCAAATCGCGGCAGACTGCTCGCTCTCCAGCCAGAATTTTGCGGCGGCTTCATTACGCCAGTAATAGAAGGTGCGCTCGCCAGTGCTGTCGGTCTCAATGTAGTAGAGACCCGGCAGGCGGTTTTCCATGCGCTGGGTTAATGAGGTATCCACGTTTTCACCCTGCCAGGACTCCAGCATTTGTTGGCTAAAACTGTCGGTACCCAGTGCAGTCACATAGTGTACGGAAAGTGCCGTAGCATCGACCTGACGGGCGATATAAACGGATGTATTCAACGTGTCGCCACCGAATCCGCGCTGAACGTCAGCGCCTTTCTGTGACAGCTCAATCATGCATTCGCCAATCACGGCAATCTTTCTGGACATAGTCGTAACCTGCTCTGAAAAAAATTAGCGTTAGTGTGCGCTGTGGGTGTTAAGTGGTCAACTATATTAAAACAACGTTCCATTATTTTTTTGAGCCAGCACGTGTTCTGCGTTGTTTTTGCCGCTTAGTTTTTATTTTTGCGCACAGCTGAACGTAAAGTTCTGCGTCTGAGCGCCGATAACCTTTGACGAGTCCGGTCAGTCACACTCTTATTTACAGGACATCTCAGATGATAAAGCAGGTTACCCAGCAGCTCATTACGCTCGATGCGAGTATTGAAAACTTGCAGGAGAGACGCTATTGGCTGCAGTGCGAGCGTGCTTACACCTACCAGCCAATTTACCAGACCAACGGACGACTGATGGCCGTTGAACTGCTGACTGTCGTGAGCCATCCTGATAATCCATCCCAACGTATTGCGCCAGACCGCTATTTTGCCGAAGTAACCGTCCGACATCGTGTTGATGTGGTGATAGAGCAACTTCTTCAACTTGAGCTGAAAGGGGACTTTTTCAGAGCCAACAACCTGCTGGCTTCCGTGAACGTCGACGGACCAACGCTCATAGCGATGCGCCAGGATCCCGAAATCCTGAAAATCATTGAAGGCCTGCCGTGGCTGCGTTTTGAGCTAGTGGAACATATCCGCTTACCGAAGGGGTCGTCCTTCGCCTCAATGTGCGAGTTTGGCCCGCTCTGGCTGGATGATTTTGGTACCGGAATGGCGAACTTCTCGGCGCTTAGTGAAGTGAATTATGACTATATCAAAGTGGCGCGAGACCTGTTCGTCATGCTGCGCAAGACGCCGGAGGGACGTAATCTCTTCACACTACTATTACAGCTGATGAACCGCTATTGCCGCGGCGTGATTGTCGAAGGCGTTGAAACGCTGGAAGAGTGGCGTGATGTGCAAAACTCACCGGCTTTTGCCGCGCAAGGCTATTTTCTCTCTCGTCCAGTGCCTCTGGACACGCTTGAAGAGGTGATCCTGTCGCTTTGATGAGGACGTAGCACACCTCCTTTTCATCCTGCTGGACTATCTTTAGGACAGGCAAGGAAGGAAGTAGAGAGGTTAGACATGACGAAAACAGGTAAAATAACCACTTCAGTAATAGGGGTTTTCTTGTTGTTGATCGTCGTACTCATCATTGTGATTGCGACATTTGACTGGAACCGGCTCAAACCGACCATCAACCAGAAAGTCTCTACAGAACTCAACCGGCCCTTTGCTATACGGGGTGACCTGGGCGTGGTTTGGGAACGCCAGAAGCAGGAAACCGGCTGGCGTAGCTGGGTTCCGTGGCCGCATGTTCATGCTGAAGATATCATCCTCGGCAACCCGCCAGACATTCCTGACGTTACCATGGTGCATCTCCCGCGTGTTGAAGCTACGCTCGCCCCACTGGCACTGCTGACAAAAAACGTCTGGCTCCCGTGGGTCAAGCTGGTCAAACCCGATGCGCGGCTGATCCGCCTGTCGGAGAAAAACAATAACTGGACCTTTAACTTAGCTGGGGACGAAAACCGCGATCCTAATGCGCCGCCATCCGCGTGGTCGTTCCGGCTGGATAACATTCTGTTTGACCAGGGACGCATCGCCATTAACGATAAGGTGACGAAGTCGGAGATTGAGATCCTGGTCGATCCGCTGGGCAAACCGTTGCCCTTTAGCGAAGTGACCGGCGCAAAAGGTAAAGAGAGCAACGCCCGCGTCGAGGACTACGTGTTTGGTCTGAAAGTGCAAGGGCGATATAACGGCGAACCGCTAAGCGGTAGCGGAAAAATTGGCGGAATGCTGGCGCTGCGTGGTGAAGATACGCCTTTCCCGATTCAGGCTGATTTCCGTTCGGGCAATACGCGCGTAGCGTTTATCGGCACGATAAACGATCCGATGAACATGGGCGGGGCGGATCTGCGACTTAAATTCTCGGGAGATTCGCTAGGGGATTTATACGATTTGACCGGCGTGCTGCTCCCGGATACGCCGCCGTTTGAAACCGACGGACGTCTGGTAGCGAAAATTGACCCGGAAAAATCCTCTGTTTTTGATTATCGCGATTTCAATGGCCGCATTGGCGACAGCGATATTCACGGAACGCTGGTCTACACCACCGGCAAGCCGCGACCCATGCTGAAGGGCGATGTGGAATCACGCCAGCTGAGGCTGGCCGATTTGGGGCCGCTGATCGGGGTGGATTCAGGCAAAGGGGCGGAACGGGCAAAACAATCTGAACAGCGCAAAGGTGAGAAGAGCGTTCAGCCTGCGGACAAGGTGTTGCCGTATGACCGTTTTGAAACAGACAAATGGAACGTAATGGACGCTGACGTGCGTTTCAAAGGACGGCGTATTGAGCATGGCAGTAGTCTGCCGATCAGCGATCTCTCCACTCATATCATCCTGAAAAATGCCGATCTGCGTCTGCAACCGCTGAAATTTGGTCTTGCGGGAGGCAGCATTGTTTCCAGCATCCATCTGGAAGGGGATAAAAAGCCGATGCGGGGGCAGGCGGATATCCAGGCTCGCCGCCTGAAGCTTAAAGCGCTGATGCCGGATGTGGAACTGATGCAGAAAACGCTGGGTGAAATGAACGGTGACGCCGAGTTTCGCGGGAGCGGGAATTCGGTGGCCGCGCTGCTCGGCAACAGTAATGGCAACCTGAAGTTGTTGATGAACGACGGGTTGATCAGCCGAAATCTGATGGAGATTGTGGGGCTGAATCTGGGTAACTATATCGTTGGGCAGATATTTGGTGATGATGAAGTGCGGGTGAACTGCGCGGCGGCGAATCTGGATATTGTTAACGGCGTGGTGCGTCCGCAGATTTTTGCTTTTGATACAGAAAACGCAGTCATTAATGTCACCGGTACGGCAAGTTTTGCGTCGGAGCAACTGGATTTAACCATCGATCCGGAGAGCAAAGGGATTCGTATTATTACTCTGCGTTCGCCGTTGTATGTTCGCGGCACCTTTAAGAATCCGCAGGCAGGCGTGAAGGCCGGGCCGCTGATTGCGCGCGGTGCGGTTGCTGCTGCGCTGGCAACGCTGGTGACGCCAGCGGCAGCCCTGCTGGCGCTGATTTCACCTTCTGAAGGGGATGCTAATCAGTGCCGGACAATCCTGTCGCAGATGAAGAAGTGATGAGAGCGCCGGATACGGTGTAAACACCTTATCCGGCCTACGGGGGATTGCAGTCAGTAGGCCTGATAAGCATAGCGCCATCAGGCAATCAAATTACAGCGATTGATGCCGTGTCTCATGGGTTAACAGCAGCGCAATCAGCGTTAACGCCGCCATCGATGCCAGATACGTACCGACCGCCGCCAGGCCGTAATTCGCCTGCAGCCATGCGGCAATGTAAGGGGCAACGGACGCACCAAGAATCGACGAAACGTTGTACGAGAACGACGCTCCCGTATAGCGCACTTCAGTCGGGAACAGCTCCGGCAGCAGCGCACCCATCGGACCAAATGTCAGCCCCATCAGGCTTAAGCCCAGCAACAGGAAGGCGAAAACCAGCACCGGATTGCCAGAGCCGAGCAGTGGTTTAAAGGCAAACAGCGCAAACAGAATGATAAGCGTGGTGATGATGAGCATGCTCTTGCGACGACCAAATGCGTCGGCCAGCAGGCCCGCCACCGGCACCATGACGCCAAAGCCAATCACCGCCATCATCAGCATCCACAACACTTCATTACGCGGCAGGCCAAGTCCTACAGGCGCGGCTGCGGTACTGAACGTCATCGAATAGACGGTCATGATATAGAACAGCGTATAGGTCGCCAGCATGATGAACGTGCCGAGGATCGTCACGCGAACATGTTTGGTCAGCAGGGTACCCAGCGGGATTTTCACCTGCTTTTTCGCCGCGGCTACTTTGGCGAAGACCGGGGATTCATGCAGCGAAACGCGAACGTACAGACCGATAATCACCAGTACCGCAGAGAAGATGAACGGTACGCGCCAACCCCAGCTCATGAACTGCTCGTCGGTCAGCAGCCAGGAGAGCAGCAGAAAGGTACCATTGGCGAAGAAGAAGCCGATAGGCGCGCCCAACTGCGGAAATGATCCGTACAGAGCGCGTTTGCGCGGTGGTGCGTTTTCCGTTGCCAGCAGCGCAGCACCGCCCCATTCACCGCCCAGACCTAACCCCTGGCCAAAACGCGCCAGCGCCAGCAGCAGTGGGGCGAAAATGCCGATCGTTTCATAGCCCGGCAGCAGACCAATGACGACCGTCGAAATCCCCATGGTGAGCAGTGAGGCAACCAGCGTGACTTTACGGCCGACGCGATCGCCGAAATGCCCGAATACAGCAGAACCGATCGGTCGTGCCACAAAGGCGATAGCAAAAGTCGCCAGGGACTGTAGCGTCGCGGCAGTCGGATCCCCCTGCGGGAAGAAGATGTGCGGGAACACGATCACCGCGGCGGTGGCGTAAATATAGAAGTCGAAGAACTCAATGGCGGTGCCAATGAGCGAGGCGACGACGACTTTATTGCGCGAGTTGACCGGGGTGTGTTCCTGTTCGTTGTCGAGTGTTGTGGCTGTTGCTTGCATAATATTTTCTTATTTTTGGCCGAACGAAAGGCCATATTACGCACAGCAAAAGAGACATTTCAATCTGTAACAAACTTTGAGAATGGTCAAAAATAGAGCAAAAAGGGGATAATTTTCAGGCTTGAGATTTCACTTCCATGAAATGCTTCACATAATTTAAAACTTAGATGATAAAACTAGTTTTTGGTTAAATAAAAGTTACGGGTTGGATTTATTCACTAAATCGGTGAGATTGGGCGGCATTATAATTGCCGGATGGCGCTGCGCTTATCCAGCCTACAAAACTCACCCGTAGGCCGGATAAGACGCGTGCGTCGCCATCCGGCAATTAACAACTAATCCGGCGGTGGCTACTGCGTTTTCCCCGGCATACGCGGGTCGTCTTTGTATTCCGCCGTGGCAATCCAGGCAGCGCAAAACAGAGTCAGACGAGCGAAGAAGTAGAAGAACGCCATCAATCCAAGCACGGAACCAAACGCCGCGCCTGACGGCGATTGCACCAGTGACGGCAGGGTATATGTCATGATCATTTTGATGACTTCAAACCCCAGAGCCGCGATAAATGTGCCGCGTATGAGCGCTTTCTTACGCGGTCGGTGACGCGGTAGCCGCCAGAAAATCCAGAAGAACAGCAAGTAGTTGGCGAAAATAGAGATGGTCAGGCCGATCAGCCGCCAGGCGGGCTTCAGCCATTCGATACCGTCGAGATACAACGCAGAGATAATCATCTGCTGGGCGGAGCCGGCAATGGAGGTAATGGACAGAGTAACAATCAGCGCAATCAGTAAGCCAATCAATGAGATAAAATCACGCAGATATTTGACCCAAATTTTTTCCTGATCCTGCGGGGTACGCTCCCAGACATCCCGCGACTGGGCACGAATTGCTTCGCGCAGGTTTCCCATCCAGTTAATGCCGGAATAGAGCGCGATGCCAAGCCCCACCAGACCGACGGTGGTACGTTGCTGTACGGCAGTATTAATGGTGTTTTTCAGCGTAGAGGCGAGCGTCGGATCGCTGACGTTGAGCAGAATTTTGCCGAAGATATCCTGTAACAGCGTAGGATGCGAAGCGAGAATAAAACCCGCGGCGGCAAACGACACCATCAGAATAGGGATCATCGACAGAAACGAGAAGTAGGTAATCGCGGCGCCAAACTGATTTCCCATGCGATCGTTAAACCGCTCCGCAGCCCGAATCAGATGGGCAATCATGGGCTGGCGTTGAACTTTTTCAGCGAAGGTCAGGGCAGTTTTCAACGCCTGGTTGGTCTTACCATTGGTTTCTGTATTTTCCTGCTCCAGGGGCTCAATTTTTAGGATGGGGGCGTGCTCAAGTTCCTGAATGGGGCGTTTAATCTCTTTTTCCTGCGTCATCAGGGCAATAATCCTTGTTCTGTTCATTCTCAGGACAGTATAGCTTGTCAGTCCACATAGTCTTTCATCACGCCAGTCAGCCATTCCATAAACAGATGTACCCGGCGAGAGAGGTTGCGTCGATGCGGATAAAGCAAAGAGACCGGCATTGGCTCGGCGCGATATTGCGGCAACACTTCGACCAGCGTACCGGCGCGCAGGGCATCACGCACGCCAACGCGCGGTACCTGAATAATGCCCAGACCGGCAAGGCATGCCGCGTGATAGGTTTCGGTACTGTTTACCGTTAGCATGCCGCCGGTTTTAACCCATTGCGTGCCGTTTTCTGTCGCCACTTCGAAGCCTTGCGCACGCGTTCCCAAATTGACCGAGTAGTGCACCACTGCATGTGAAGCTAAATCCTCCAGGCTTTCCGGATAACCAAAGCGGGCGAGGTACTGCGGGCTGGCGCAGTTAATCTGCGTGAGTTTCCCCAGTGGGCGCGCAATCAGCCCTGAATCTTTCAGCGTGCCTACGCGTACCACACAGTCGAAACCTTCGCGGACCAGATCCACCAGGCGGTCGCTGCTGCTGAGTTCGAGCTCAAGGCCGGGATACTGATGCAAGAAAGTGGGTAAGCGGGGCATCACCAGATTTCTCGCCACGCCAACCGGCATATCGACGCGCAGCTTGCCGCTGATGCTGGACGGATCGTGATGAAATAGTCCATCCAGCTCATCCAGATTGCTCAACAAATCTTTTGCGCGTTCGTAATAGATCATACCGTCTTGTGTGAGCTGAACGCGGCGGGTAGTGCGGTGCAACAACTGCGTGCCCAGATGATTTTCTAGGGCCTGGATTTGGCGAGATACGCTACCTTTAGGAAGACCAAGGGTGTCTGCCGCACGCGAAAAGCTCTCCAGTTCTGCGACGCGGATGAACAACTGCATTGCGTGAATTTTATCCATTCTTATGCCCTATTGTTGTTCCAAATGAAACAGTAATGCGCAACAGACGACATTTATTGTTTTTCTATCACCTAATAAGCTTTATCTCAATCATCACAACGTCGGAAATGAGGTTTCTTATGACGCAACGTATCGCATTAGTGACTGGTGGTAGTCGTGGGCTCGGTAAAAACGCCGCACTTAAGCTGGCTGACAGAGGAACGGACATTATCTTTACCTACAACAGCCAGCAGCAGGCGGCGCTGGATGTGGTTGCTGAAATTGAGCAAAAAGGCAGAAAAGCTGCGGCAATACAACTGAATGTCAGCGATGTGGCTGGCTTTGAGTCCTTTACCCATGAGGTACAAGCGCAGCTGAAGAGCATGTGGAATCGTGAGGCGTTTGATTATTTAGTGAACAATGCCGGAATTGGTCTGTATGGCGCTTTTGCCGATACCTCCGAAGCGATGTTTGATCAATTAGTGAACATTCACTTTAAGGGCCCCTTCTTCCTGACCCAACGTCTGTTGCCGTTGATCCAGAATGGCGGCAGGATCCTGAATGTTTCATCGGGACTGGCGCGTTTTGCACTGCCAGGGTATGCCGCCTATGCCTCAATGAAAGGGGCGATGGAAGTACTGACGCGTTATCAGGCGAAAGAACTGGGAGAGCGGGGTATTTCAGTAAATATCATCGCGCCTGGGGCGATTGAAACCGATTTTGGCGGCGGTCGACTGCGGGATAATAAAGAGCTGAATGCATATGTGGCATCGCAAACGGCGCTGGGACGCGCGGGCTTGCCGGATGATATTGGCGACGCGATTGCCGCGTTGCTCAGCGATGAGCTGGCCTGGATGACAGCGCAGCGTATCGAAGTATCGGGCGGAATGTTCCTGTAAATCGCTCGTATCTTATTCAGCTTTTGAACAATAGAAAACCGGTGCGCCACTCCAGGTAAAAATATAGCTGGTGGCGTTTACCGGTATTATCTGCAATCTAATTCAGCGATCGCGGTGCCGAAAGAAATCCGGGATAAACTTTCTGAATAACTCATTTTTCTTCGACAGCGGATTTGTCTCAGAAGAAACCATGATCACTTCCCCATCCTCCACGGATTCAGAATTTAATTCTTTAAAATGTTAAAGATTCGACATTAAAAATTGAGCGTTCGATCGCGTATGTGAAAACATGGCCTATGTGCTAAAAATTTCGCATAGGAAGAATAATAAATCGTGAATTTCATTTATAACCTTAAATCTACCATAAACGAATACTAAACGACCGCTTCCTCATAGTAGATTGGGATGAAGATTGGAAAGCATTTATAGCAGTCATATAATCCACCATACAAACGGTATGGATTATCTCAACGCTTATATGTAGAGGTGCATGTTCGTCTTCATTTAACGTGGGTATAAGATATGGGCTATCGTCTATATGGATTTATGATTGGTGCTGAAATTCATTTTGACATTTCTAATCGCCGACTGTATCGGCTTACGGGTAGCCATACCGAGAAAAACATCGTTTTTGCGTCAATTTACTTTAATGAAACAATGCTCAGGCTTTTCCTGTATTTATTAATAAATGCCAGGAGCCAGCCGGTACCGAAAGAAGAATTATTTGAGAAAATCTGGGAAGCGCATAATCTGAGCCCCTCTGCGCAAAGATTATGGCAAGTCCTGCACAATCTTAATAATAAACTTGGCCTGCTGGGGTTACCCAGGGATTTTATCCTTAATATAAGAGGTCAGGGTTATGTCATCAATTATCCTGATGTCATTCCCGTTTATTACAAAGTGAGCGAACTCCCAACTCATGCTGTCAAAAAAAGGGAGAAAATAGATAACCTGAGTGAGTGATGTCAACCCAGGTATTTGCCCTGAGCATGCAGTGCGAGGGGCTTTTTTTATCGTTATCTTTACTTTTTATTTTCAATGTATTTTCGCTAAATAGCGTTATTGTTCGATAGATACCAATAACGGCCAGGGCGATTGGGTCAGGTTCTGATGATTGCTGTGCGGTTGCCCTCAATAGGCCGCCGCACGCTTGAGGCTCGTGATGATTACCACAACCAGGCAACTCCCGATATTATTCTCTGACGCCAGCGAATTACTGGCCCGTTTCCTCACCTGTGCACCGGTAAAAACGTTGAATGCAGCCATTATTCAACGGCAGTTCCAACCGGTGTATCAACCCATTTTTAACAGCCAGACGGGTGAAATTGCAGGTATTGAGGTACTCGCCAGGTGGACGCATCCCCAGTATGGCGCTATTCCCCCTGATATATTTATTCCCCTTGCGGAAGAGCATGGTCTTATCGCCTCGCTGACGCATCAACTTATTCAGCAAGTCATTGCCGACCTGCAGTCGCGGCTCCCCCTTTTCCCAAATGGACTTTACCTTAACCTAAATCTGAGCCCCGAAAACTGCCTCGATCCGCGCTTTGAGTCGGACGTCGTGGCGCTCATGCAAAAGCTTGCCCCGGTTCAGGTTCAACTGGTTATCGAAATTACCGAAAGACGCCCTCTGCACTTTACCCCTCAGCTAAGCGAGTGGTTTGCCGCGTTGAGAAAATCCAATATCGCCGTAGCGTTAGATGATTTCGGGACGGGATACTCGAATCTGTGTTACCTCCACGCGCTGGAACCGGAGTTTATTAAGATAGATAAACTGTTTGTCAGCCAGATTGGTGAGGGGGGCGATACCCGCATTGTCGATACGCTTATTGAGCTGGCGCAGAAGATGGGTCTGCGAATGATTGCCGAGGGCGTTGAGACTCAGGCTCAGGCCGATTATCTGCGCATGAAACGCTGTGATTTTTTACAAGGGTATTATTTATGCAGACCCGTTCCACTTGAAGATCTGATCGGAGTGATGCAATCGCCTGCAACCTTTAGTGTCGATTGATACAGCAATACTGCCTGGGGAAACCACAGGTGATGATCAATTGATGCGACATTTTATTTTGTAACATATTTGTCTGTTACTGTGAGTTCCTTATTTTTATTAGAAAATATAGACTCCAAAAAATTAATATTAATAAGCTGATTTTGAACATTGGATATTAAGGATTTCCTTAATATTTAGCGCCGTTTTTGTCCATTTGTGTGATTATTTGGTTTTAGCTGTAACTATTTTCGATTTCTTCTTCTTTCTTCTCCGTCTATCGGTAAAATGGCCCCCGCCAAATGGTGACTTCTTATTTTACCCCTCGGGTAATACCCTTCCGCGTGTTAAGGCTAGTATCTTATTCAGACGGAGATAAGTAATGCAGGTAATAATGTTTGACAGGCAGTCGATATTTATTCATGGAATGAATGTAAGTTTACAAGAGCGTATTCCAGGAGTGGATGTTCAGGGTGTCAGTCAGGCAGATGACCTTTGGCAGAAACTGGAAGACACCCCTGATGCACTGATAATGCTGGATGGCGACCAGGACGCCGAGTTCTGCCGTAACTTGCTACAGCAGATAGCGCAACGCTTTTCGACAGTAAAAGTGCTGGTAACAGCAACGGACTGCCGTAAAAAATGGCTGCATGAGGTTACGCAATTGAATGTGCTGGCCATTGTTCCACGCGACTCTGACGCGGAAACCTTCACGCTGGCTCTCAATAGCATTGCGATGGGAATGGTATTTATCCCCAGAGATTGTATGATAACCCCCGAGAGCAGCGGGCAAAATATCAGATCGCTTAGTGCGCGTCAGCGAGAGATTCTGACTATGCTTGCCGCCGGAGAATCAAATAAACAAATTGGTCGATTGTTAAATATCAGCACCGGAACGGTCAAAGCCCATCTTGAATCGCTGTATCAGCGCCTCGAGGTAAAAAACCGTACGCAGGCGGCAATGATGTTAAACGACGCAATTTAACGGGCGAATATTTCACAGTCAGAACGATTCTGGCTGTGAAATAACCCCCGAGCAGAATTCTGCAGCACAAAACCGGCTTATCCCCACGCTGAGCATCCACGCAATTAACGCTTCCTGTTGAAACCTTTCTTTTATTTGCGGCATTTTCTGGTGTATGAATTCCTCGCAGATTTCCAGATCCGCGAGCAGTAGTGTTTCTGCCTGCGTTACCGAAACAGGCGCAGGAAAGCTTTCATCGGATGTGATTTCGTGCCCGTAGCCAATCACCCAGACACCATTTTTGTCCTGATACTTTTCCAGTGACAGGCCTTGCCATTGTTTAATAAATGCAACACAGGCGGGCGTGAAATACGTTGAATGGAGTGGCATATTCATCTCTGTACAAAGAGACCTATTTTAAGAAACCGCCTCCGTTACGCCAGTTGTCATACAGCCAGTTTTTTCAGCAAAACGTCTTATTCTGCGGGTGGCTGATAGTCGTGTTTTAACAGGCCGAAAATCCAGTCATCATTCCAGGTTTGATGCAGCCAGTAGCTTTCCCGCAGCGTGCCTTCGTGAATGAACCCGACCTTTTCCAACAGACGCCGTGAGGCTTCGTTTCCTGCGGTGACGCAAGCCGTAAGCCGGCGTAGCCCTCCGGTGGTAAATGTAAAATCGCAAACTGCATGCAGAGATTCAGTACCATAACCTTTCCCCTGCGCTTCAGGGGCGAGCAGAAAACCGACCTCGGCACATTCATTGTTTTCATGAATATATCCAGTCACTCCAAGCGGTGCTCCCGATGCCTTATCGCACAGGACCAGACATAGCCAGTGCGGGCTGCCGGGAGACCATTCAGGCAGGCGGGAGTTGAAGGCTGTCCGTATCTCCTCTTCAGTACGCGTGTCAGCGACAAAGCGCATCACATCTGGATTCTGCTGTAGCGTTAAGAAGAACGTCCAGTCATTTTCTGTCAGTGGGCGGCAGAGCAGACGTGATGTTTGCAATACAGGCACAGGCTTATCTCCAGAATAATTTTCAATGATTGTGCGGAAGTCACTGTAAAACTTATTTATTTGCTATATGAATGTGTTTTAGTCTACATCGGCACAACGTTGCGTTTAAAAAAGATAATTACATACCATGATGAGGCCGCACGTTTTGGGTCCTTTTAGGGAAGATGATGACCAATAGCGCGTTACAAGCGACATGTACACCCTTTGAACATTGTCTGGGGATTATCCGTCAGGCGTCGATAGAAATATTATTGCTGTTAGGCGTACATGTCACAGAAGGCAAAGACCCTCGGTGGTTTCTCGAACAACTGGATCAGGCACGACTGAATCTGGGCGGTTGGGGGGCTGTCGCCAGACGGTTGCAGATGAATGATGCGCAATTGAGCCAGTTCACTCTGCGGCTACGCCATCTTCAACAGAGTGTACCCCAATATGAAAATGGCCAGGACGTCAGTGAAAACCAGCTGATTTCAGCGCTGCGCTTTGTGGCCTCTCTGGAACAATTGCGCCAGCAACAGCCCATCCTGAAGTATCAAACCGAAATTGCACCTGTAGAGCCGGATGCTCAGATGCGGGCGCAGCGTCAACTTCGCGCAATAGAATTAACCCTCAAATCCTTGATTGCGCGGGTATGGCCGGATCAACATCCTCTCAACAGCTTCCTGAAACAGCACTTTGGCGGTGAACGTCTGCGTCGCTGGCTAAAGTTAGGCGAAGGACGAGATGCGCTGGACGGTATGATGTTTAGCGAGCTGGCACTGATGGTCGTCGATAAGAAATTATTCGTTCGCCACTTTACGCAGATTTTTAACGATACCTCGGTGCTGATGTCGTTTGTTGAGCCGCGCATCACGCTACGCATGTTTTTGGATGATTGCCGCCTGGCTCGTAACTGCGTTATCGCGCAGCAGCCGCTGACGTCAGTACAATTGCTGTTGCTGGACTACCAGTACCGGCAGATAACTCATCCTGTGCAACGGGCATTTGAAGAACGGCGTACGCGCATTAATCCTGCGTCGTATCTGGAATCTGATGAGTCCATGGTCCGCCAGTTTTGGGAAACGGCAAAGCAAAAAGACGAGCAAGCGGGAGGCGATAAGCATGAAATCGCAGACAGTATTGATCCGCCGGAGAAGCGGGCCAAACGCTCGGCGGAAGAACGTGAACAGCTGATTTCCGGCATGTTGTGGGTAGCAGTCGGCGTGATGGTGCTGGCGATTTCGCTGGGTGCGTTCTGGTTATTCACTTCGCCAGCGCCACAGGCGTCATCCGGACAATCCGTTGAAATTGTGCAGGAGGAACCGCGACGTGACGCCCCCAGCGCACGGGAGGCGGTGACCCGAATGGGTATCACCTGGGATGCCTTTAACATGCGGGCGGCTATCGATCGCAATGACACCCGCGTGACGTCACTGTTCCTGCAGGGTGGGATGGACTGGAAGCTGGCGTGGACGGAGCAGGCGTTCTCAGCGGGCAATACCGAGGTGTTGAGACTACTGCTGCGTTACCCTTCGCAGATGGATGAAAGCAAACCATGCCGACAGTTTATGACTACGCTCAGCCATGCGATGTCGAATGGGGCGTCACTCACATCGCTGCATAAAAGTTATCTGCAAAGTTTTTGTTCCGTGCCTGCGGTCGTTGCGCGTCAGCAATATGATCTTGAGCAGGCCGAGCTGCGTGTTCGCGCCCAGCCAAGCCCTGAGAACAAGAAATGGCAGAAAATTCACGCCGAGTTGTACGATGCGATTAACTGACATCCTGATGACTCAGACCGTCAGCCGCTAGGGTTCGCCATACAAACCGATGAGTCGGCGCACCACGCCATTGGTCCAGCCAAAGCCGTCCTGCAACGGATATTCCCCGCCGCCGCCTTCGCGCGGCGCTGCGTCGGCTATGTGGTATTTTTCGATAAGCTTGTGGTGTTCCTGATAAAATAGATTCACCGTTTTCAACCAGTTACGGGCGATTTCATCCCCGAGATGGTCGTCACCGTACAGTTTGAAGCCCTGGATCGCCATCCACTGCAGCGGCGCCCAGCCGTTCGGTTTATCCCACTGTTCACCCGTTTCATGCTCGGTTGCTAAAATCCCACCGGGCGTGAGCAGGCGACTGCGAACCGCGTTAGCAAGCCGGTCGGCTTGTTCATGTGTTGCCATACCGACATATAGCGGCACAATACTGGCGGCAGAGAACAGGGCCATTTGTTCGCGCCGCCAGTCGTAATCGCGATAGCAGCCGTTTTCATCGTCCCACAGATAGCGGTTTACCGCATCGCGACGGTCACTGGCTTTCTGGCGAAACTGCGCTTCCGTTTCTTTGTCGCCTTTCAGCGCGGAAATATTGGCGATAGTGCTTTCCAGCTTGTAGAGGAAGGCGTTCAGATCAATCGGGATGAACTGCGTGGTGCGTATGCTGGCAAGGCGGCCTGCATCGCGTAGCCAGCGCGAGGAATAATCCCAGCCGGAGGCCGCGCCCGCGCGCAAATCCCGATACACCTCATTGGGTGGACGACCCGAATGCTTGGCGGTCTCGACGTCTTCAAGCCATGATTCATCACGCGGCGTATCACGATCGTCCCAATAGCGGTTGAGCAGAGAGCCGTCCGACATTCTGATCACGTGACGGTAGGCCTGGTTGAGCACCAGGGAATCGGCGCCATCCATCCAGAATGCGTATTCCATTTTCAGATGTTCAAGGTAACGACGTGCGCCGCGTACGCCATCCTCTTCAAACAGTTCCACCATCAGCGCAAAGACCGGCGGCTGCGAACGGCTTAGATAGTAAGTACGGTTACCGTTGGGGATGTGGCCATAGTTTTCAATCATCCAGGCAAAGTTATCCGCCATACACTTCAGCAGATCTTCGCGGCCGCTCTCTGCCAGACCCAGCATGGTAAAGTAGGAATCCCAGTAGTAGGTTTCGCTAAAACGTCCGCCGGGCACAATATATGACTGCGGTAACGCCAGCAGCGAGGACCAGGGAATGTGATCCTGCGGCTCGCGCGTCAGCACAGGCCACAATTGATCGATATGCTCTTTCAGCGAGCTTGCCGGATCGGACACATATTCACTGGAGGGCGTTTCCGGTAGCCAGAAATGGTTCTCGACGAAACGTCGCAGATCAAAGTCGCGGTGGCGTTTAACTTTGCGATAGCGGATCAAAATGTCCAGTGGGTCCATTTTGGGCGCACAATCAGGGAAGGTTTTGCTATCAGCGAATAGTTTGGATGACTGGACGTGTTCAAACAGCTCGAGGTAACGATCGGCGGGGGTTAACGCATCTGACGCGGGTAACCCTGCAATCATCTCCGGCTCTGGCTCTGCCTCAATCATTTCATCCAGCTTTAACTCGCACGGATCCATTTCATAAAGCAGATCGATATCGATCGTCATTTCTTCTGAAGGGGCGTGGGGTAGTTTCTGGTTGAGCATAATGAGAAAGACCTCCGATGGACGTTGAAAGATTAAGGCTATTGCCCGGTCGTCAGTTAAGCGTAGACATTCGCTTCGGTGTCTGGTGAGTAAAGCGTGCGGTTGATCACGTTTTAGTGCTGCATATTATTTAGAAAATAAGACTATCCCAATGAATATAATGAAGAATTCATAATTCTGCGTGACCTGAAGATATTTCATTTTCAGAACATTCGATTGCAACGAGGTGTGAACGGAAAACCATAACGGCTTATCTCCGTAATAGGCACAGGCTATTCTATCGATAGTTATCCCCCATGTAATTGCTTGATACTTATCAAAATAATAAATCCCTTACTTTCTATGATGGTTAAGTCTGATAAAGACTATGCACTCATTATTCTAATTTTTCTGGGTCACAATAACTCACAACGGTGAGGGTAAAATAATGAAAATTATTACCCGTCTTACCGCGATAGCCATAGCTGGCGTCGTGATTTGTTATTTTGGATTATCCGGTTATGTGTGGTATCACGATAATCAACGTAGTAAACAGGCAGATGTTCAGGCCTCTACGCTGGAAGAAAATAATAAAGTATTAGGTTTTTTACGCGAAAAAGGATGCGATTATTGTCACACGCCTTCAGCTGAATTACCTTTCTATTCTTCTTTTCCTGTCGCTAAGCAGTTGATGAATTACGATATTCAACTGGGATACAAATCATTCAATCTTGAGGCCGTTCGTGCGGCGCTGGTCGCAGATAAACCCGTTTCGCAAAGCGACCTGAATAAAATTGAATGGGTGATGCAGTACGACACCATGCCGCCGACGCGTTATACCGCACTGCACTGGGCTGGCAAGGTAAGCGATACGGAGCGAGCAGAGATCCTGGGCTGGATTGCGAAACAGCGCGAGCAGTATTACGCCAGTAACGATACCGCCGCGCAGCATCGTAACGAGCCTGTGCAGCCGATACCGGAAAGCATTCCGACCGATGCCCGCAAAGTGGCGCTAGGCTTTACGCTTTACCACGACCCGCGTATTTCCGGTGACAGCACGATTTCTTGCGCGCACTGCCATGCCCTGAATGCGGGCGGCGTAGATGGTCGCAAAACGTCAATCGGCGTAGGCGGCGCGGTTGGTCCTATCAACGCGCCGACGGTATTTAACTCTGTCTTCAACGTGGAACAATTCTGGGATGGTCGAGCACCAACATTGCAGGCGCAGGCAGGCGGCCCGCCGTTGAACCCTATCGAGATGGCGTCTAAATCCTGGGATGAAATTATTCAGAAACTGGATAAAGATCCGCAACTCAAACAAGAGTTTATCGCGGTTTATCCGCAGGGATTCAGCGGAGATAATATTACCGATGCGATTGCTGAGTTTGAGAAAACGCTAATTACGCCAAATTCGCCGTTTGATAAATGGCTACGCGGCGATGAAGCGGCGTTAACTGCCCAGCAGAAACATGGCTATCAGTTGTTTAAAGATAATAAGTGCGCGACCTGTCATGGCGGTATTATTTTAGGCGGGCGTTCATTTGAGCCATTGGGTTTGAAAAAGGACTTTAATTTCGGCGAGGTCACTGCTGCAGATATTGGCCGCATGAACGTCACTAATGAATTACGTGACAAGCTGCGTCAAAAAGTCCCTGGCTTGCGTAACGTTGCGCTGACCGCGCCTTATTTCCATCGAGGTGATGTGCCTACGCTCGACGGTGCGGTAAAACTGATGCTGCGTTATCAGGTGGGTAAAGAACTGCCGCAGGAAGATATCGACGATATTGTGGCGTTCCTCGAAAGCTTAAACGGCGTGTATACGCCGTATATGCAGGGTAAATAGATTTTGCCCTGGTCCTGATTCGGACGTAAAAAAACCGACTTCACGTCGGTTTTTTTACGCTTCAGCCCGAGTTGGTGGCTCTGGCCGAAGTGAGATAGTTATCATCTAACGCTTCAATCCTATTACCTTAACGGTACTATTGCAAGAATGCGCTGGCAGTTACGATTAAAAGAACTGTATACTTATCCAGTTAGCTCTGTAACTTATCCCTTCCGGACGCGCGCTAAACGCTTTCTAAGTCCTGATCGGCGAAACGGGTGGTGCCGTTGACCGATGCTCTGGCCGGGGTGAGATAGTTATCATCTAACAATGGAGCATGCCCCGTGACAGGCAATGGATGAGTAAGCGGGTGCATTCTCACTCCATCTGATGGAGAAAACGGGTGATTGATAAAGCAATCATCGTTCTGGGAGCGTTAATCGCGTTGCTGGAGCTGATCCGCTATCTGCTGCAACTTTTGAACTGATAGCGGAAACGTAACTAAGGGCAAAGAGCTAACCCCTCTTTGCCCTTTAACACTCATGAAGTGCGATTAACGCATGGTAACGAACTCTTCTGCTGCCGTTGGGTGAATCGCAACGGTGTTATCAAAGTCTTTCTTGGTTGCGCCCATTTTCAGTGCGACCGCGAAGCCTTGCAGCATTTCATCCATTCCAAAACCAATACCGTGAATACCGACAATCTTCTCTTCCGGACCGACGCAAACCAGCTTCATGCGGCACGGCTGACGGTGCGTGGTGACAGCGGTATACATCGCGGTAAACGATGATTTATACACTTTTACCTGGTCATCGCCGTGCTGTTCGCGAGCCTGCTGCTCGGTCAGGCCGACGGTGCCAATTGGCGGATGGCTGAAGACCACGGTCGGGATGTTGCTGTAGTCCAGATGTTCGTCCGGTTTGTTGTTAAACAGACGCTCGGACAGGCGACGGCCCGCGGCAACAGCAACCGGCGTCAGCTCTACGGCGCCGGTATTATCGCCGACGGCATAAATACCCGGCACGCTGGTGTTCTGGAATTTATCAACGACGATGTAGCCTTTTTCGTTGGTTTTCACGCCAGTAACTGCCAGGTTGAAGTTATCGGTGGCTGGTTCACGACCAATTGCCCAAATCAGGCAATCTACCGTTTCGCTACGACCATCTTCCAGTTGCAGGGTCAGGCTGCCGTCAGCGTTTTTAACGACCGCTTTCGGAATCGCGTGAGTATGCAGAGTCGGGCCTTCGGCGTTCATCACCTCAACCAGCGTGTCGACGATCATCGGGTCGAAGCTGCGTAGCGGCGCGTGTTTACGCACGAACAGATGCGTTTGGGCACCCAGGCCGTTAATCACGCCTGCCAGCTCAACGGCGATGTAACCTGCGCCGACGACCGCAACGCGCTTCGGCAGTGCGGGCAGCTCAAAGAAGCCATCGGAGTCGATCCCGTATTCCACACCCGGAATGTTCGGATGGCTCGGGCGACCGCCGGTAGCAATCAAAATATGATCGGCAGTAATGGTTTCACCGTTCACTTCAATGGTTTTGGCATCCACAAAGCGGGCAAAACCTTTAATCACATCGACATTATTTTTGCCCAGCACATTGTCGTACGAGGTATGAATACGATCGATATAAGCGGTACGCGTGGCGATCAGTTTATCCCAGTCGAACTTATTGATGGTGGTGTCGAAACCGTAATCCGGGCCGTACATGTGGATCGCTTCGCGAACCTGGGCGGCATGCCACATCACTTTCTTTGGTACGCAGCCCACGTTAACGCAGGTGCCGCCTAACTCTTTGGCTTCAATCAGTGCGCATTTCTGGCCGTACATTGCTGCACGGTTAATGGAGGCAATACCGCCGCTGCCGCCGCCAATAGCGATGTAATCATAGTGCTTGGTCATGACCGCTCCTTCATGTTCATTGTAGGGCGGAGACGCGTTACGCCATCCGCCAAAATATTCGCGATTGTATACCTGATATTAAAAGGTTCCACCGATGGCTGCGATTACTCCGGCACGATCCAGCTTACCGAGGTATGACCGGTTCCTGCCGGAACCAGTTTGCTGTGCAACCACGGCAAAACGTTGTTCATCTGCTGCTCCAGCTTCCACGGTGGGTTAATCACAATCATGCCAGACGCTGTCATACCGCGCTGATCGCTGTCCGGGCGCACCGCCAGTTCAATTTGCAGAATTTTGCGGATGCCGGTGTCTTCGAGATCGTGGATCATGCGCTTGATTTGCTGGCGCAGAACCACCGGATACCACAGCGCATAGGTGCCGGTCGCGAAACGCTTGTAGCCTTCGTTAATACCGGTGACCACCGCCTGGTAGTCGCTTTTGATTTCGTAGGGTGGATCGATAAGGATCAGCCCACGACGTGAAACCGGCGGCAATTTTGCTTTCAGCTGCTGATAACCATCTGCTTTGGCCACGCGTGCGCGCTCATCTTTCTGAAATTCGCCGCGCAGCAGGGGAAAGTCGCTCGGGTGCAGTTCAGTTAATTGCAGGCTATCCTGTTCGCGCAGCAGCTGGCGAGCAATTAACGGAGAGCCCGGGTAGTAGCGCAACTGACCGCTACGGTTGAAGTGTTGCACTACGCCAATGTAGGGTTCCAGTTCGGCAGGCAAATCGTCCTGCTGCCAGATACGGGCGATCCCTTCCAGATATTCACCGGTACGTTCGGCATGCTCACTGCTCAGCTGATAACGGCCAGCGCCAGCATGGGTGTCCAGATAGAGAAACGGTTTTTCTTTCTCTTTGAGCGATTCAATGATCAGGCTCTGGACGGTGTGTTTCAGGACGTCGGCGTGGTTGCCTGCGTGATAACTGTGGCGATAACTGAGCATGGGTAATGAAATTCCGCTGAAATGACGATTTGCCACAGTTTACAGCAGATCGGCACAGATTACCCGTAGGCCCGGTAAGCGCAGCACCACCGGGCGTCTTTCCGTCACGGTTAGCATTGAAATCCTCTACACTTAACCCCATTGTACAAATTAATATGCACAGCGCCGGATACGCGCTTCATTCACTCTTTTCAACAGGACCGCGCTAATGACCAATCCATTGCTGACTCCCTTCGAACTGCCGCCGTTTTCTAAAATTCAGCCTGAGCATGTCGTGCCTGCCGTCACTAAGGCGCTGAACGATTGCCGCGAAAATGTTGAACGTGTGGTTGCGCAGGGCGCGCCGTACACCTGGGAAAATCTCTGCCAGCCGTTGGCGGAAGTTGACGATGTGCTGGGGCGTATTTTCTCTCCTGTTAGCCACCTGAACTCGGTGAAAAACAGCCCGGAACTGCGTGAAGCCTACGAACAAACGCTGCCGCTGCTGTCTGAATACAGCACCTGGGTTGGACAACATGAAGGCCTGTACAAAGCGTACCGCGACCTGCGTGATGGCGATCATTACGCCACCCTGAACACCGCGCAGAAAAAAGCGGTCGATAACGCGCTGCGCGATTTTGAGCTTTCTGGTATTGGTCTGCCGAAGGAAAAACAGCAGCGCTATGGTGAAATCGCCACCCGTCTGTCTGAGCTCGGCAACTTGTACAGCAATAACGTCCTTGATGCCACGATGGGCTGGACGAAGTTAGTCACCGATGAAGCTGAGCTGGCTGGTATGCCGGAAAGCGCGCTGGCTGCGGCGAAGGCCCAGGCGGAAGCCAAAGAGCAGGAAGGCTATCTGTTAACGCTGGATATCCCAAGCTACCTGCCGGTGATGACCTACTGTGACAACCAGGGACTGCGTGAAGAGATGTATCGCGCTTACTCCACGCGCGCGTCTGACCAGGGGCCGAACGCTGGCAAATGGGACAACAGCCCGATAATGGAAGAGATCCTCGCGCTGCGCCACGAACTGGCGCAACTGCTGGGCTTTGAAAGCTACGCCTTTAAATCTCTGGCTACCAAAATGGCGGAAAACCCGCAGCAGGTCCTCGACTTCCTGACCGATCTGGCGAAACGTGCCCGTCCGCAGGGGGAGAAAGAGCTGGCTCAACTGCGCGCCTTTGCGAAAGCGGAATTTGGCGTTGATGAGCTTCAGCCGTGGGACATCGCTTACTACAGCGAGAAACAAAAACAGCACCTCTACAGCATCAGCGACGAGCAGCTTCGTCCTTATTTCCCGGAGAACAAAGCCGTTAACGGTCTGTTTGAAGTGGTTAAACGTATTTATGGCATCACTGCCAAAGAGCGCACCGATGTTGACGTCTGGCACCCGGAAGTTCGTTTCTTCGAGCTGTACGACGAAAACAACGAGCTGCGCGGCAGCTTCTACCTCGACCTGTATGCCCGTGAACATAAACGCGGCGGGGCGTGGATGGACGACTGCGTCGGCCAGATGCGTAAAACCGACGGCACGTTGCAAAAACCGGTCGCCTACCTGACCTGTAACTTTAACCGTCCGGTGAACGGCAAACCCGCTCTGTTTACCCACGATGAAGTGATTACCCTGTTCCACGAGTTCGGCCACGGTCTGCACCATATGCTGACCCGTATCGAAACCGCGGGCGTTTCCGGTATCAACGGTGTGCCATGGGATGCGGTCGAACTGCCGAGCCAGTTTATGGAAAACTGGTGCTGGGAGCCACAAGCGTTGGCGTTTATCTCCGGCCATTATGAAACCGGCGAACCGCTGCCGAAGGAACTGCTGGATAAAATGCTGGCGGCGAAAAACTACCAGGCGGCGCTGTTTATTCTGCGTCAACTGGAGTTCGGTCTGTTTGATTTCCGTCTGCACGCGGAATTTAACCCGCAGCAAGGGGCGAAAATCCTCGATACGCTGGCGGAAATCAAGAAACAGGTCGCCGTGGTGCCGGGCCCAACCTGGGGCCGCTTCCCGCATGCCTTCAGCCATATTTTTGCAGGGGGCTACGCGGCGGGTTACTACAGCTATCTGTGGGCCGACGTGCTGGCGGCGGATGCCTTCTCTCGCTTCGAAGATGAAGGGATTTTCAACCGTCAAACCGGACAATCGTTCCTCGATAACATCCTCACCCGTGGCGGTTCTGAAGAACCGATGGAACTGTTCAAACGCTTCCGTGGCCGCGAGCCACAGCTGGATGCGATGCTGGAGCATTACGGGATTAAAGGCTGATTTACCCGTCATACTTCAAGCTGCCTCTTCGGCAACTGCGCTCACTCACCCTGGTCACGTACTATTTGTACGTTCCCAGGGATTCCTTCACTTGTTGTCTTGATGCAACTCGAATTATTTAGGGTAAAGCGGAATTGAAAATCTGCTTAATTGATGAAACAGGCGCCGGAGACGGCGCCTTATCTGTTCTGGCCGCCCGCTGGGGACTGGAACACGATGAAGATAACCTGATGGCGCTGGTGATGACGACAGCACATCTGGAACTGCGCAAACGTGACGAACCTAAACTCGGCGGTATCTTCGTGGATTTCGTGGGCGGTGCGATGGCCCATCGGCGCAAATTTGGCGGTGGCCGCGGTGAAGCGGTGGCGAAGGCGGTCGGCATTAAAGGCGATTACCTGCCGGATGTGGTCGATGCAACCGCAGGGCTGGGGCGCGATGCGTTTGTACTGGCCTCGGTAGGCTGTCGCGTACGAATGCTGGAACGAAACCCGGTGGTTGCTGCGCTGCTTGACGATGGCCTGGCGCGCGGGTATGCCGACCCGGAAATCGGTCCGTGGCTGCAGGAGCGTTTGCAGTTGATTCACGCGTCGAGCCTGACGGCGTTAACCGATATCACGCCGCGCCCGCAGGTGGTGTACCTCGACCCGATGTTCCCACATAAGCAGAAAAGCGCGCTGGTGAAAAAAGAGATGCGCGTGTTTCAGTCGCTGGTGGGGCCGGATCTGGATGCGGATGGGCTGCTGGAGCCTGCTCGTCAGTTAGCCACCAAACGAGTGGTGGTGAAGCGTCCGGACTACGCGCCGCCGCTGGCGGATGTCGCCACGCCGAACGCGGTAGTTACAAAAGGGCATCGGTTCGATATTTATGCGGGAACGGCATAGGCCAGATGGTCAGCTATAGTGCCCGATGGCGCTACGCTTATCGGGTCTACAGTTCGGTGCCGTTAGTAGGCCGGATAAGGCGGTAGCCGCATCCGGCATCACGGGTTAAACAAACGGTGCCAGCGGATCGGCAATCTCAAACGCTACCGCGCGGTCCGCCTTCGGCGGGTAAATCAGCTCGCTGACAATCGACACCTTCAGCTTTTTCGCTTCTGCGCGCGTCAGTTTCACCTGCTGATCCCATCCTTCGCTATACACCGCACCCCAGGCACCAAGATCCAGGCAGGTGACGTAGTTTTCCTGACGATATGGCAGTGGTGTTATGTTTAACAGGTCTGCCGCGGCATTATTACCGGCGAATTTACCCAGCAAGATGGCGTGCTGGCAGGTCATCAGCGCATGATTGCCTTTGTCGTCGGTGGCGGCGTAGGCTACATCGCCAGTGGCGTAGATATCATCGTGACCCACAACCTGTAGATTGGCATTGACATGCAGACGGCCCTGGCGATCGCGCGGGGCGTTAATCTGTGCTATCAGGCTATTAGCCTGAACGCCGACGGTCCAGATAACTGTCTGGGAAGAAATCACCTGTCCATCTTTTAGCGTGACGCCAGAGGCATCCACGCACTCTACTTCCGCATTGACCAGCCACTCGACGCCCAGTTCAGCAGAGGCTTCGATAATCACGTCACGTAATTCCTGGCTCCAGCGTCCACCCGGCTGAGCGCCGCGTTCAACTACGACAACTCTGGTCTTAGCATCAGCGCCCAATATTTCGCGCAAACGACCTGGTAATTCCAGCGCCATTTCAATGCCGGTAAAGCCGCCGCCGCAGACCACTACCGTATTGCGAGCCTCACTTTCCGGTTGTAATGCCAGATCGTTAATGTGCTGCTCCAGTACGGCGGCGCTCTCAAGTTGGTCGAGGTCAAACGCGTGCTCGGCGGCACCGGTGACGGTGTCGCGGTTTACGTGACTTCCGCTGGCAAGCACCAGGCGGTCGTAGCGGCGCAGATGAATGTCACCGTTGGCATCTTTCCAGCTCACCTCTTTAGAGTCCGGGAGGATTTGCTCGACGTGACCTTGCAGGAAGTTGACGCCGGTAACGTCAAACAGCGGTTGCAGTGGTGCGACCAGCGTATGAACGGCGCTTTCATAAAAACGTGGGCGGACACGCAGCTCTGGCTGTGGCGCAATTACTGTAATATCAATGGCCTGCTGATGTTTATCCGCCAGTCGTGCGGCGCTTAATGCTGCCCACATACCGGCAAAGCCGGCGCCCACGATCAGAATTTGTTTACGCATTGGAGTTTTCTCACTGGTGACTACGAGTTATTTACTCGGATTTTATTTGTCGTAGTTATGAATTGCAATGCGATTGAGCTCCTTTCTGCCTCAAAGGGTGAGGATTTTTTATTATCTATTTGATAAATATGTATTTAAAGTTTTATTGTGAAGAGGGGTTACTTTGCTGTCTGGAATGAGTGAAACGAAAAAGCTACAATAAACTCAGATTAATTTTGACTGAGATAAGAGAATGGCATTCTACAGTTCTGGGGTTGAGTACGGCATTCATAGCCTGATGTGTATGGTCGACAGTAAGGGCGACGCGAGGGATATGAGCGTGCGGGAAATTGCCGAACTGCAAAGTGTGCCATATGACTATCTGGCAAAAATTTTCACCCGTCTGTCCAAAGCGGGTCTGGTGCGCAGCATTGAAGGCAAGGGCGGTGGTTTCCAGTTAGCTAAACCTGCTGAACACATCACTGTGCTGGATGTGGTGAATGCTATTGATGGTGATAAGCGCATCTTTGAATGTCGTGAAATTCGCCAGCGGTTGGCGGTATTTGAGGAGCATCCACCAGAGTGGGCCTGTGAAGGCATTTGTGGTGTGCGTTCGGTAATGGACATGGCCCAGCAGCGGATGGAAGAAGCGCTCGGTCAGCATACGATTCTGGACTTGGCGCGCAAAATGTACCGCAAAGCGCCGGACACCTTTGTGGTGGAAGTGCAGGAGTGGATAGACGCGCGTAAAGGGTAGTGAGTGAAAATGCCGGATAGGGCAATAGCTGCCATCCGGCACTGAAGGTTATTGCTCGGTGCTCGGCGTATTAATCATGCGGTTCAGCCATGGCACCATAATCGCCATCACCACCGTTACGGCCAGGGTCACCAGACCAATCTTACTGAAGACGTTGGTATAGATAGGCAGCGTTTGCAGCGGGTCGGTGATGTTCTCTGGTACGGCGGTGAACGTCGCGACATAACCCCCCATCAGGAAGGCTGCTGCCTGGGTCAGGAACCACATCCCGAGAATAAAGCCCATCAGGTGTTGTGGCACGAGAGCAGCGACCATAGCCAGCCCCAGGGCGCTAATCAGCAGTTCACCCAGGCTCTGGAACAGATACACCAGCACGATAAACCACGGCGACGTCAGCCCCTGCGCATCGGCAAACCACATTCCGGCTGCAGCGGCGGTCAGGAAACCCAGCGAGCACAGGAACATACCGAGCGTAAACTTCATCGGCATGGTCAGGTCTTTACCTTTGTTGCCCAGGCGGGTATAGATTGCAGCCAGTACCGGACTCGCCAGTACCACCCAGAACGGGTTCAGCGCCTGGAAGCTTACCGGGTTGATGGCGAAACCAAGAATTTCATGGTGCACGTTATTGATAGCAAAGAAGTTCAGTGAAGTTGGCATCTGCGCGTACAGGACGTAGAACACCACCGCTTCCAGCATCAGGATAAAGGCCACGAACATTTTGTTGCGCCCGGTTTTATCCAGTTTGAAGGCCTGACGGAAGAAGATGATCGTCACGGCAATTGACAGGACGATCAGCACCAGGTTGGCAATCTGCACGTTGTGCATCAGCCAGGCGCAGATAAATACCATCACTACCGTTCCAGCCAGCACGCAGAATAGATTACGGAAATTCAGCGGCTTATGGTCCGGCTCTGAACCGATATTCTTCACCATTCCACGGCAGGCAAAGTAGACCAACAGCGCGACAATAAGCCCGGCCCCGCACAGATTATAGGTCACCGCGTAGCCAAACTTATCGGCAATCACCGGTGCCAGCGACAACGACAGCAGTGAACCGATGTTAATCGACATATAAAACAGGGTGAAAGCACCGTCCAGACGGGCGTCTTTCGGTGGATAGCATTTTGACAGCAGGCTTGCCGGGTTGGCTTTAAACAGCCCATTACCGACGGCAATGGTACCCAAAGCAATAAAAATCAGGTCGGGCTTAAGCAGTGACATCCCGGTCATGAAGTAGCCGATCGCCAGCACAATGGCGCCGAGTACCAGCGTGCGCTTGGTACCTAACAGATAGTCGCCGACGTAGCCGCCGATCGAGATCAGGCCGTAGACCAGCGCGGCAAATGCACCAAAGGTGACAAATGCCTGTTCCTGCGAAAAGCCGAGCTGCTTAACAAAAAATACCGCCAGGATGCCCTGAACGCCGTAATAGCCAAATCGTTCCCATAATTCCACAAAGAAGATCATGAAGAACGGACGAGGTTGCTGCAGCAAGCCCGTAGGTGCAGTTTTATTCATATTCCATCGCCTTTCAAAGCCATCCCGAAAAGTATGAACGCGTATGCTTAAACGCGCCGAAAAAGTCTTATTTTGTTATAGACTGCGGTTATTGGCCGCAGGCGTAGAGTATTATAGAGATAGTTTTCGATCCAATTAGTTGATCACACTAATTATGATTTATTTGTTGGATTGATGTACTAATTGTGTCTGAATGATAAAAACAAAAACGCCCGCAAAGGCGGGCGTTTACAGGCTTAACGACTTGTAGCGCGTCGGGTTATCTCCCGACGGCCAGCGTTTTATGCTTCTTCGTCGTCACGCAGCGGAACAATCAACATGTCGACGTGGACAGTGTTGATCAGTTGGCGCGCGGAGGACATTAGCTTGCTCCAGAAATCCTGGTGGTGACCACAAACGACCAGATCCATGTCGTATTTTTTGATGGCATCAACCAGAACCTGACCCAGGTCGCCGCTACCGCTCAGGGTTTCGGTGATAGGGTAGCCTGCGTTGGTGGAAAGCTCGGTTAGCGCGTGGTGGGTTTCTTCAGAAATGCGTTTCTGCATGTCGCCCAGATTCACGTCGATAAGCCCGGTGTACAGGTCGGAATAGTTTACGTCAACGTGGATAAGGGAGACTTTAGCATTGTAAGGCCGCGCCATAGAGACCGCTTTTTCAACCAGAACTTTGCTTTCCGGAGAAAGATCAACCGCGATAAGAATGTGTTTATAAGCCATAGTGTTACTCCTTCCATAAGTTGTCGATGACTAGCCTGCTGGCGTTTACCTGCCGCCGCGTCATCCGCATCCTGCGAACCTTGCGCGCGGGGCTAGCCCAGTCGTAAAAACGTACCATATAAGGACTATCCTTACATTATAGCGACCAGGATAATCCGTCAATCCGCCTTGCTTGCCAAGCAGTTAAACAAATTTTTTAGTTAATTGCATTGATAGCGATTAACCTTCTGGCAAAAAAATTAACTAATCTCCTACACTATCTAGAGAGGCGTTCGGATGCGTGATACTAATACGAACGGTTCGGCTGTACTCTTCACTGAATGGTTTGGCAGGGTATCGGGGAGCGGTAGTCCCGGAAAGGAGTTCCGTGGGCGGGTCGCCGGGGAGGAGGTATGATAAGCACCATTGCATTGTTCTGGGCTTTATGTGTCGTTTGCATTGTTAATATGGCGCGCTATTTTTCTTCGCTACGCGCACTGTTAGTGGTACTTCGTGGTTGCGATCCATTGCTTTACCAGTATGTAGATGGTGGGGGCTTTTTTACCTCGCATGGGCAACCGAACAAGCAGATGCGTCTGGTGTGGTATATCTACGCTCAGCGTTACCGCGATCATCATGATGATGAGTTTATTCGCCGCTGTGAGCGGGTTCGCGGTCAGTTCATCCTCACCAGCGCGCTATGTGGCCTGGTGCTAATCAGCATGGTTGCGCTGATTATCTGGCACTGATGCCAACGACAGATACAAAAAAAGCGGGTCAGAAAACTGACCCGCTTTTTTACCGTGCATTCGCTTAGATAAGCTTCAGAGAGAGCCAGTAAAGCCCGCCGGAAAGAAGAATTGCGGCTGGCAGGGTGAAGACCCAGGCCATCAGAATGCTGGTCACCGTTTTACGCTGTAAACCGCCGCCATCAACAACCATCGTCCCCGCAACGGAAGAGGAGAGAACGTGGGTGGTGGAAACGGGCATACCGGTGTAACTGGCGAGACCGATAGAGACTGCGGCGGTCATCTGTGCCGACATCCCCTGGGCATAGGTCATGCCTTTCTTACCGATTTTCTCACCAATGGTGGTGGCTACGCGACGCCAGCCGATCATGGTACCAATGCCCAGCGCCAGTGCGACGGCCATAATGATCCAGATAGGCGCGTACTCAATGGTGCTCAGCATGTCAGCTTTCAGTTTCTTCAGCAGACGCTGATCGTCAGTGCTTACGCCAGGCAGTTTCACCACTTTATCGGTGGTATCAGAGATGCACAGCATAATGCGACGCAGTTGACCGCGCTGTTCGACGCTTAACTTGTCGTAGGTTTCCAGGTTCGCCAGCATACCTTTCGCACGTTCCAGCGCGTTGATGGTATTCGCCGGGTGGCAATGGAACTCTGTCGTCGTCGCTGGTGCCGCGTCCGTCGGGGACGGAATCAACTGGTCTACGCCTGTGGCCTGTTTAAGCAGGTCAGGACGCTGCTGGAAGAAGACTTCGACGTTATTGATGGCATCACGGGTACGGGTAATCTCGTAACCGGAAGCATTCATATTCACCACGAAGCCTGCAGGCGCTACGCCAATCAGCACCAGCATCACCAGACCAATGCCTTTCTGCCCGTCGTTAGCGCCATGAGAGAACGCCACGCCGATAGCGGAGAGGATTAGGGCAATACGGGTCCAGAACGGCGGCTTTTTCTTGCCATCTTTCTTTTCACGTTCTGCTGGCGTCAGGTGGATACGGGCACGTTTTTTTGTACCGCTCCAGTAGCGACGCAGAATGAAAATAAGACCGCCCGCAACCACCAGACCAACAATTGGCGAGATGATAAGCGAGGCAAAAATACCGATAACTTTCGGAATGTTAAGTGCATCCACCACAGAAGTGCCAGTCATCAGCGCATTGGTTAAACCAATACCGATAATGGCGCCAATTAGCGTGTGGGAGCTGGATGCAGGCAAACCAAAGTACCAGGTACCCAGGTTCCAGATAATTGCCGCCAGCAGCATGGAGAACACCATGGCGAGGCCATGTGACGATCCCATATTGAGCAGCAGATCCGTTGGCAGCATATGCACGATGGCATATGCCACGCTGAGACCGCCCAGCAAAACACCAAAGAAGTTGAACACCGCAGCCATGACCACCGCCAATTGCGAACGCATTGCACGGGTATAGATCACGGTTGCGACAGCATTGGCTGTATCATGGAAGCCGTTAATCGCTTCGTAGAACAGCACAAAAGCCAGAGCAAGCAATAGTAAAAGCCCGGTATGTAAATCCAGGCCAGCAAACAAATGTAGCATAGGACGTTACGCCATTTTGAGGACATGAACGCGGCGCATTATCAGTGACTTTGGCGGCGCGGGCAAAGTGAAATATAGAGTTTTTTTGATTTGTCTCCTGCTTTGTTTTACACCACTAAAGAATTATCCTATATATTTCAGTTAAATACCCTTTATCGGTAGTTTGGTGCTGGTGCGACCACTGAGGAATCTTTACAATTCACACCCGCTTTTTAGAGAGGATCGCAACGTGGAAAGGTTTGATACCGTTATTATAGGCGCTGGCGCAGCGGGTATGTTTTGTGCCGCGCAGGCAGGACAAGCAGGTAGTCGCGTACTGCTGATTGATAATGGTAAAAAGCCGGGGCGTAAGATTCTCATGTCTGGCGGGGGACGCTGCAACTTTACCAATCTTTATGTCGAGCCTGCCGCCTATTTGAGCCAAAACCCCCATTTTTGCAAATCGGCGCTGGCGCGTTACACGCAGTGGGATTTTATCGACCTGGTGGGCAAACACGGTATTGCCTGGCACGAAAAAACGCTAGGCCAGCTGTTCTGCGATGATTCCGCACAGCAAATTGTCGATATGCTGGTAGACGAGTGTGAAAAAGGTAACGTAACTATGCGGTTACGTAGCGAAGTCCTGAGCGTCGAGCGAGAGGGTGAGGATTTCATTCTCGAATTGAACGGGATGACCGTTGGCACGAAAAAGCTGGTTATTGCCTCCGGTGGTCTCTCTATGCCGGGTCTGGGGGCAACGCCGTTTGGTTATAAAATTGCCGAACAGTTCGGTCTGAACGTATTGCCAACGCGCGCAGGACTGGTGCCCTTTACGTTGCATAAGCCACTGCTGGAGCAGCTTCAGGTGCTCTCTGGCGTGTCCGTTTCTTCCGTTATCACCGCCGAGGACGGCACCGTCTTTCGTGAAAATCTGCTCTTTACGCACCGCGGGCTTTCTGGTCCGGCCGTACTGCAGATTTCCAGTTTTTGGCAGCCAGGCGAATTTGTCAGCATTAATTTGTTGCCGGATGTTGACCTTGCGAGCTTCCTCGATGACCAACGCAGCGCCCACCCTAATCAGAGCTTAAAGAATACGCTTGCTATGCAGTTGCCAAAACGGCTGGTGGAATGTTTACAGCAGTTAGGGCAAATCCCGGACGTCTCGCTGAAACAGCTTAATGTGCGTGATCAACAAACGCTGGTTGAGACGCTGACCGATTGGCGGGTGCAGCCGAACGGTACAGAAGGGTATCGTACCGCTGAAGTCACGCTGGGCGGCGTTGATACCAATGAGCTTTCATCGCGCACGATGGAAGCACGTAAAGTGCCGGGACTCTATTTTATCGGCGAAGTTATGGACGTTACCGGCTGGTTGGGAGGCTATAACTTCCAGTGGGCATGGTCGAGTGCCTGGGCGTGCGCGCAAGATTTAGCGCCAGCCTGACTGTGACGCCCGACAACCTGAGCTGCCGGGCGTTATCATTAGTTCAGACCAAGAAAGTGCTGGGCGATTTTAAAGTAGATAATTAACCCGGTACCGTCGATAAGCGTGGCGATAAACGGGGCCGAAACCACGGCGGGATCAATGCCGATACGCTTGAGCACCATGGGGATCACTGATGACACCACGGCGCTCCACAGCGTAATGCAAACCAGCGTCAGGCTGACGATCAGCGTGATTTCCATACCGATGCCCATCATCCACGCGCGCAAGCACCCTGCCAGGCCCAGCGTCAGAGCGATCAGCAGCGAAGTTGAAACTTCTTTGCGGATCACCCGGCCCATATCGCGCAGCCGCACTTCTCCCAGCGCCATTGAACGTACCAGCGTCGAAGTAATCTGCGTACCGCTGTTGCCGCCAGTACCAATTAATAGCGGAATAAAAAAGGCCAGGGCAATTGCAGATTCCAGCGCCTCTTCAAAATGCTGAAGCACGCTGCTGGTATAGGCTTCTGCGACAAACAGCAGCAGGAGCCAGACCGAACGTTTTTTCCACAATGTCCACGGACTAATTTCCAGATAGGGTTTTTCCAGCGGTAGCGTGGCGCCCTGAAGCTGAACGTCTTCGGTAACATCATCTTCCTGTAGATGAGCGATCTCTTTTTCCATCAGACAACCGACCAGCTCACCTCTCTCAACGACAGCAACCAGATCGACTTCGCGTTCGGCTAACTCGGCAACGACCTGCGCCCGTTCATCATCAGGCTTTACATGAAATAAACAGCTGTCCGTAAGATGATTGATGTTCAGCGACGTATCTTTTTCCTGCAATAAGCGCTTGATGGATAACACCCCGCGCAGCGCTTTTCCGGCCACAACAAAGACCTGGCCTGGGATGTCATCCGTTGTGAGTTGGGAGACAAAGTACTCGCGAGCGCCGTTCACGCTGAGATGGTCCGGCAGAGTAATAAAATCGGTGCGCATATATTGGGCGATAGCGTCGCCGTTGAAATCCGGCATAGGATGATGAGCGGCGCAGAGTGGCATAGATGACATGGTGTAATTCCCTATAAAAATCTCTCATAGGGGCGAACAAGACAGGGTTAGCACAGGCAGATCCCTACGTCCTGGTTTTAGCACTGAACAACGTATCTGTCCGATGGTGAAATCGTCAGAAGTTACCTTGGCAACACCTTGATTCGATGGATGCCTGTATTTCCCTGAGTGGTCTCTCTCGATACCAGCAGGGCGGTAACTTGTATTTGTACAGGAGCCTCGCCATAACGAGATCGGTAAATGGGCCGCTATTATAGGGATGCCTAATCATTGATTATGTTTATAGTTGCGATTGTTTATCAATCGTTGATATACGAAATATTTCTTGTGCCAGGGCTGAACTGGAAACGACAACCGAATAGACATATTGAATCCAGGTGTTAGTATTCAATAGACAGCAGTTATGAGTATGCGTGTTTCATTTCCGGCCAGGAACGCTGATGATGACAACATTAGTACCCGATTTCGCAGCATTTTCATCACTCACTTCTTTCGCGGCGTGCGTTGCTATTACGCCTGTCCGCACTCTGGCCATTATTTCTCATTCCTTCTCATCCCGGATGGAATCTCCCGCTGAATAGCTGTTCAGTGGGCTTTGTGACACGCATCGTTTGATAACAGGGATTACGGCGGGTCGGATATGGAAAAGATTAAGCGTCATCTGGTGTGGTGGGGCGCGGGTATTGTGGTGGTTGCTGCAATAGCATGGTGTATGTTGCGTCCTGCGGGGATTCCGGAAGGTTTCGCGGCCAGCAACGGCAGAATAGAAGCTACCGAAGTGGATATTGCCACCAAAATTGCCGGGCGTATCGATACGATCCTCGTATCGGAAGGACAGTTCGTTCGTCAGGGCGAGGTGCTGGCGAAAATGGATACCCGCGTGCTGCAGGAGCAGCGACTGGAAGCTGTCGCACAAATCAAAGAAGCCGAAAGCGCGGTGGCGGCGGCACGAGCGCTGCTGGAACAGCGGCAAAGTGAAATGCGCGCCGCGCAGTCGGTGGTAAAACAGCGAGAGGCGGAACTGCAGTCGGTCTCTAAACGTCACGTTCGCTCCCGTTCGCTATCCCTGCGTGGGGCTGTATCCGAGCAACAACTGGATGACGACAGGGCAGCGGCTGAAAGCGCTCGCGCGGCACTGGAATCCGCAAAGGCGCAGGTCTCTGCGGCAAAAGCCGCAATTGAAGCCGCTCGTACCAGCATCATTCAGGCGCAAACCCGCGTAGAAGCCGCGCAGGCTACCGAACGTCGCATTGCCGCTGATATTGATGACAGCGAGCTGAAAGCCCCGCGCGATGGTCGCGTGCAGTACCGTGTCGCCGAACCGGGCGAGGTGCTTTCCGCGGGCGGTCGCGTACTGAATATGGTCGATCTCAGCGATGTCTACATGACGTTCTTCTTACCTACCGAACAGGCTGGTTTATTGAAGATTGGCGGTGAAGCTCGCCTGGTGCTGGATGCTGCGCCGGATCTGCGTATTCCGGCGACCATTAGCTTTGTGGCTAGCGTCGCGCAGTTCACGCCGAAAACGGTCGAAACCAGTGATGAACGGCTGAAGCTGATGTTCCGCGTTAAAGCGCGTATCCCGCCAGAGCTGTTGCAGCAGCATCTGGAGTACGTGAAAACCGGTCTGCCGGGCATGGCGTGGGTGCGTGTTGATGAAAATCGCCCCTGGCCTGACGACCTGGTGGTGAGGTTGCCGCAATGACGCATCTGGCGCTGGTTCCCGTTCCTCCCGTGGCGCACCTTGACGGCGTGAGTCAGCATTACGGGAAAACGGTCGCGCTGAACAACATCACGCTGGATATCCCTGCCCGCTGTATGGTGGGGCTTATTGGCCCGGATGGCGTCGGAAAATCGAGCCTGCTGTCGCTCATCTCCGGCGCGCGGGTCATTGAACACGGCAACGTGATGGTGTTGGGCGGCGATATGCGCGACCCAAAACATCGACGGGATGTCTGCCCGCGCATTGCCTGGATGCCGCAGGGGTTAGGGAAAAACCTGTACCATACGCTGTCGGTGTATGAGAACGTCGATTTCTTTGCCCGGCTGTTTGGTCATGATAAAGCGGAACGCGAAGCGCGGATTACCGAGCTGCTGAACAGCACCGGCCTGGCACCGTTTCGCGACCGTCCCGCCGGGAAACTCTCGGGCGGGATGAAGCAAAAACTGGGGCTGTGCTGCGCGTTAATCCACGACCCGGAACTGTTAATTCTCGATGAACCCACCACCGGGGTCGATCCGCTGTCCCGCGCCCAGTTCTGGGATCTAATTAACAGCATTCGCCAGCGGCAGACCAACATGAGCGTGCTGGTTGCGACCGCTTACATGGAAGAAGCCGAGCGCTTTGACTGGCTGGTAGCGATGAACGCCGGGGAGGTGTTAGCCACCGGGAGCGCCCAGCAGCTACGCGAACAAACCAACAGCAACACGCTGGAGCAGGCGTTTATCGCGCTGCTACCTGAAGCCCAGCGCCAGGCACATAAGCCGGTGGTGATCCCGCCGTATCACGCTGAGCAGGAAGAGATTGCCATCGAGGCGAAAGACCTGACTATGCGCTTCGGTAAGTTTGTCGCCGTTGACCACGTTAACTTTCGTATTCCGCGCGGGGAAATCTTCGGTTTTCTCGGCTCCAACGGCTGCGGTAAATCCACCACCATGAAGATGCTCACCGGTCTGCTACCCGCAAGCGAAGGTGAGGCCTGGTTGTTTGGGCAAGCGGTTGACCCGAAGAATATCGATACCCGCCGCCGGGTGGGCTATATGTCGCAGGCGTTTTCGCTCTACAGCGAGCTGACCGTCCGGCAAAACCTCGAACTACACGCGCGGCTGTTCCATATCCCCGAAGCGGAAATCCCCGGGCGTGTACAAGAGATGAGCGAGCGTTTTTCGCTGACCGATGTCGAAGACGCGTTGCCCGGCGCGCTGCCGTTGGGGATCCGTCAACGCCTGTCGCTGGCGGTGGCGGTGATCCATCGCCCGGAAATGCTCATTCTTGATGAGCCGACCTCCGGGGTCGATCCGGTGGCGAGGGACATGTTCTGGCAACTGATGGTCGATCTGTCGCGGCAGGACAAAGTGACCATTTTTATCTCCACCCACTTTATGAACGAAGCGGAGCGCTGCGACCGGATGTCGCTGATGCACGCCGGAAAAGTACTGGCCAGCGGCACGCCGCAGGAACTGGTGAAACAGCGTGGTGCCGCCAGTCTGGAAGAGGCGTTTATCTCCTGGTTACAGGAAGCGGCAGGCCCGGCACCGGAAGCTCAGTTACCGCCAGCCAATGTTCCGATAGCGCATGAAAATAGTCAGCCGCCGCGGCAGGGCTTTAGCCTGCGGCGGTTGTTCAGCTACAGCCGCCGTGAAGCGCTGGAACTACGACGCGATCCGGTACGTTCAACGCTGGCGCTGATGGGCACAGTGATCCTGATGCTGATCATGGGCTACGGCATCAGCATGGATGTGGAAAATCTGCGTTTTTCGGTGCTCGATCGTGACCAGACCGTCAGCAGCCAGGCGTGGACGCTGAATCTGGCGGGATCGCGCTATTTTATCGAACAGCCGCCGCTCACCAGTTATGACGAGCTGGACAAACGGATGCGTTCGGGCGAAGTGGCGGTAGCAATAGAGATCCCGCCAAACTTTGGCCGCGATATCGCGCGTGGCACGCCGGTGAAGATTGGCGTCTGGGTCGATGGTGCAATGCCGAGCCGCGCTGAAACGGTCAGAGGCTACGTACAGGCGATGCACCAGACCTGGCTGCAGGATGTGATGGCGCGTCAACCCAATGCCAGTGGGCAAAACGGGCTGATGACCATTGAAACTCGCTATCGTTACAACCCGGATGTAAAGAGTCTGCCGGCGATTGTTCCGGCGGTGATCCCGCTGCTGCTGATGATGATCCCCTCGATGCTCAGCGCCCTCAGCGTAGTGCGTGAGAAAGAGCTGGGGTCGATTATCAACCTGTACGTTACGCCCACGACCCGCAGCGAGTTTTTACTCGGCAAACAGTTGCCGTACATCGTGCTGGGGATGCTGAACTTCCTGCTGCTGTGTGCGCTGTCGGTGTTTGTGTTCGGCGTCCCGCATAAAGGGAGTTTTTTAACCCTGACGCTGGCCGCGCTGCTGTACGTCACCATTGCCACCGGGCTTGGGCTATTAATCTCCACGTTTATGAAAAGCCAGATCGCGGCCATTTTTGGAACGGCGATTATTACGCTGATCCCGGCGACGCAATTCTCCGGGATGATCGACCCGGTCGCCTCGCTCGAAGGGCCTGGACGCTGGATTGGCGAAATTTACCCGACCAGCCATTTTCTGACCATCGCGCGCGGGACGTTCTCTAAAGCGTTGGATCTGACCGATCTCTGGCAGCTGTTTATTCCGCTGGCGGTAGCCATTCCGGTGGTGATTGGTCTGAGCGTATTACTGCTGAAAAAACAGGAGGGGTGATGCGCCGATTACGCAATATTTATAACCTCGGTATCAAAGAGTTGCGCAGCCTGCTGGGTGACAAAGCGATGCTGACGCTGATCGTCTTTGCCTTCACGATTTCGGTTTACTCTTCTGCGACGGTGCTGCCCGGGTCGCTGCATCTGGCTCCGATTGCTATTGCCGATATGGACCAGTCGCAGTTGTCGAACCGGATTGTGAACAGCTTTTATCGCCCGTGGTTTTTACCGCCGGAGATGATCACCGCTGATGAGATGGATGCCGGACTGGACGCCGGGCGCTACACCTTCGCCGTGAACATTCCACCTGATTTTCAGCGTGATGTGTTGGCCGGTCGGCAGCCGGATATACAGGTTAACGTCGATGCCACGCGGATGAGCCAGGCCTTTACCGGCAACAGCTATATCCAGAATATCATCAGCGGCGAGGTGAACAGCTTTGTGGCGCGTTACCGTGACAACAATGAGCCGCCGGTGGCGTTGGAAATGCGTATGCGCTTTAACCCTAATCTGGAACCCGCCCGCTTTGGCGCGGTGATGGCGATTATCAACAACATCACCATGCTGGCGATCGTGCTTACCGGGTCGGCGCTGATCCGCGAGCGCGAGCACGGGACAATAGAACATCTGCTGGTTATGCCGGTGACGCCGTTTGAGATCATGATGGCAAAAATCTGGTCGATGGGTCTGGTGGTGCTGGTGGTTTCCGGTTTATCGCTGATGCTGATGGTAAAAGGCGTGCTCGGCGTACCGATTGAAGGTTCGATACCGCTGTTTATGCTGGGCGTGGCGCTGAGCCTGTTCGCCACCACTTCGATCGGTATTTTTATGGGCACGCTGGCGCGCTCTATGCCGCAGCTGGGGTTACTGATGATTCTGGTACTGCTGCCGCTACAGATGCTCTCTGGTGGTTCTACACCGCGTGAAAGCATGCCGCAGGCGGTGCAGGACATAATGCTGACTATGCCAACTACCCATTTTGTCAGCCTCGCGCAGGCGATACTTTACCGCGGCGCAGGGTTTGGCATCGTCTGGCCGCAGTTCCTGACGCTGTTGGCGATTGGCAGCGCGTTCTTCCTGATAGCGCTGCTGCGCTTTAGAAAGACGATTGGCACGATGGCGTAATTGGTTGGCTTCATATCTTGACTGCATTGTATGCTGTTATAATATGACTTCAAAGGATGAAGTCATAAGGACATGCGATGAAGGAAAAAGTGTTGTCTTTACGCAAAAAGCAAAAGAACACGCTGGATCAGCTTTTTAAAGCACCGACGCCGCAGGGAATCAAGTGGTCGGAAATTGAGTCACTGATCAAGGCGTTAGGTGGCGAAATCAAAGAAGGACGAGGCTCGCGATGTAAATTTCTTTTAAATAAGAGCATTGCGAGTTTTCATAGACCACATCCTTCTCCGGATACAGATAAAGGCGCGGTCGAAAACGTACGTGACTGGTTAACAAGTATAGGGGTAAAACCATGATCAAACCCAAAACGCCAAACTCAATGGAAATCGCCGGTCAACCTGCGGTGATTAATTATGTCCCTGAGCTTAATGCGTTTCGCGGTAAGTTCCTGGGATTGTCAGGCTATTGTGATTTTGTCTCTGACAGCATTCAGGGGCTGCAAAAAGAGGGGGAGATCTCCTTACGAGAGTATCTTGATGATTGCTCTGCCGCAGGGATAGAACCTTACGCAAACCCGGAAAAGCTGAAGACGTTTACTCTGCGCTATCCAGAGTCTTTCGGAGAACGTTTAAGTTTTGCGGCAGCGGAAGAACAGGTATCAGTCAATACATGGATCATCGAAACGCTCAGCAAAAGTCTCAAACAGGCATAGTTGCTAGTTGGTTTGCTCATTATTGCCAGGGGGCTTCGCTTGCCTGGCCTACAAACGGTAACGGAGTAGGCCGGATAATGCGTAGCCGCCATCCGGCAACGAAACAGGCAATTACTCTTCTTTCGGCAGGCACTGCAAATGACCGTGGCGCACGCCGCGTTGGGAGATCACGTCATCGGCAAAATGCTGTACATCGCCCATGTCGCCTTTTAGTACGGCGATTTCCAGGCAGTCGTCATGGTTGATGTGCACGTGCAGCGTGGCGACCGATAAATCGTGGTGGTGGTGTTGGGTAGAAACAATGCGGCTCGCCAGGTCACGCTTCTCATGCTCATAAACATACGAGAGCACCGCGAAGCCCTGAGTGCCGTGCTCCTGAGTGGTTTCCTGCGCCAGTGCGCCGCGCAGAATATCGCGGATCGCTTCGGAACGGTTGTTGTAGCCACGGCGCTGACTCAGGCCGTCGAGCGTTTCTAATAAATCGTCATCAAGTGTGATGGTGATACGTTGCATCAGATTTCAACCTTACGATATTGCGCGGCGGCGCACGGGAATGAAAACATTACAGCCTGTGTACGGCGTCGGCGGTCAGGGTAAATGGCGTGGGGGTGCAAACCGCCAGGCTCAGGGTATCGATCTGGCACTGGCTGACGGAGAGTGAGGAGGTCAGTGCGGTACTGTCGACGCTGACGATTTGCCAGGCACTGCCGCCGCGCTGTTTCACGATAGCTTCTTTACGCGTCCAGATGCGCCAGAACGCCGCCAGCTGTTGCTCCGGGTGTTCGGCTTCAACTTCAGCGTGTTCCCCAAGACTGAATACCGTATTTGCCAGCGTTTGCCAGTTATCGCGCGGGCGAATAACTTCAATATCGCAGCCGACTTCCCCTTCGTCGCTGAGCAGCAGGACGATGTCATCGCCGCTATGGCTGAGATTGAACCACAGCGGCGTGTCGGCGGAAAAGGCCGGTTTTCCTTGCTCGCCATAGATGATGTTCGGTAATGGCGAAAGGGCATGGGAAAGCAGCACGCGACCAGCCAGCCAGCGCGCACGGCGAACACCTTGCGGCGCTTGCTCTTTCATCGCGGCAGGCAGTTCGCCAGCGCTTAAAACAGAAACTTTCCCATGAACGATCCGGTACATATCAGGACTAACCTTTAGTAATAATGGGGTTGTGTACCACTCTTCACATGCTGTTTGCAAGTTTATCCCGGTAATCGACTTTTGGGCCTGCCGGGTCCCAGTAAAATTGCCAGTTTGCTACCGCCTGTGGTCGTTTCCATCCAGATTTTACACACGCTGGTTAGCGGCACGGAGAGCAGCATGCCTACCGGGCCGAGCAGCCATCCCCATACCAGCAAAGAGAGGAAGACGATAAGCGTCGATAATCCCAGCCGATGCCCCATCATGCGGGGTTCGAGGATATTGCCAATAACCATATGCACCACCAGGAACAGCGCACCAACCAGTACGCATTCGTAAATGCCGTTGAACAGCAGCGCCTGGATCATGGGCGGGACGGCGGAAATGACCGAGCCAATGTTGGGCACGTAGTTTAGCAGGAAGGCCAGCACGCCCCACATCAGAGCAAACTGAATCCCCATCAGCGCCAGACCCAGCCAGATGATGGCACCGGTCCATAAGCTGAGCAACGTTTTCAGTGCCAGATAGTGAGATACGCCCTTGAGCGCCCGATGCAGCCCCGCAATATGGATTTGTGGGTTGTTCAGCGAAAAGCGCAGCTTATAAGGAACATGACGTACCTCAAACAGCATAAAGACGACTGTCATCACCAGCAGAACGACGCTGGCCATGGCGCCGGAAAGACTTGTCATCAGCGTGGTGGTGAAGGTCATTATTTTGTCGGAGTCCATGCGTTGCAGCATGCGTTCCGGGGACATATGCAGATTTAAAAAGGGAACCATCTCTTGCAGATACAGGACCTTACGTGTCAGCTCCTTGTTGTATTTGGGTAGCATGGCCATGAATTCCGTGATCGAAGACGCGAGGACGCCGATCAGTGCCGTGAGGACGAACAGCATCACCACCACTACGAGCGTAATGGCAACCGGGCGACGTACTCCCCGGCGAATAAACCAGGCGACCAGCGGATTCAATACAATGGCAAAAAAGAGGGCCAGCAGCAGTTGCACAATGATATCCGCCGCGGCATGAATACCGGCGAGGATCACCACCAAAGCAGCCAGTTTGAGTAAAATGTGCAAACCCGTTTTATCGGGCTGAGCGGTTGTCATATTTTCTTCCTGTTTGCGTTTTTGCATTAAGTGTAGCGGCTGGCTTGCGGCTGAGATTCCTAAACTGACTGCTGATTTCTGCGCGGCAACATGGTAGAAATGAAACACTGTTGTGAAAATGTGGTGACCTCCATGCCCGAACCCGTCGCTGAACCGACGCTGAGCGGTTTACGCCTTAACCTGCGCATTGTCTCTGTGGTGATGTTCAACTTCGCCAGCTATCTGACCATCGGCCTGCCGCTCGCGGTCTTGCCGGGCTATGTTCATGATGTGATGGGGTTCAGCGCCTTCTGGGCTGGGCTGGTTATCAGCCTGCAATATTTCGCTACGCTGCTGAGCCGTCCGCATGCCGGTCGCTATGCCGATCTGCTGGGGCCAAAGAAGATTGTGGTATTCGGGCTGTGTGGCTGTTTTTTAAGTGGTCTGGGCTATTTGCTGGCGGGATCAACGAACGGCTGGCCGCTGGTCAGCCTGCTGCTGCTGTGTCTGGGGCGGGTGATTCTCGGGATCGGGCAAAGCTTTGCCGGAACAGGCTCTACGCTGTGGGGCGTGGGGGTAGTTGGCTCAATGCACATCGGACGGGTGATTTCCTGGAATGGCATCGTGACCTATGGCGCGATGGCGATAGGCGCGCCGCTGGGCGTTCTGTTTTATGCCTGGGGGGGCTTACAGGGGCTGGCGCTGACCGTGATGGGCGTGGCGCTGGTGGCGATACTGCTGGCGCTCCCTCGTCCTGCGGTGAAGGCCAGCAAAGGCAAACCGTTGCCGTTTCGCGCGGTGCTCGGGCGCGTCTGGTTGTACGGTATGGCGCTGGCCCTGGCCTCCGCTGGATTTGGGGTGATCGCCACGTTTATTACCCTGTTTTATGATGCCAAAGGCTGGGACGGCGCAGCTTTCGCGCTGACGCTTTTTAGCTGCACATTTGTCGGCACTCGACTGTTGTTCCCAAATGGTATCAACCGTTTAGGCGGGCTGAATGTGGCGATGATTTGCTTTAGCGTCGAGATTGTCGGGCTGCTGCTGGTCGGGATGGCTTCCATGCCGTGGATGGCGAAAATCGGCGTTCTGCTGGCTGGGGCTGGGTTCTCACTGGTTTTCCCGGCGCTGGGCGTGGTCGCGGTAAAAGCAGTCCCGCAGCAAAATCAGGGCGCTGCGCTGGCGACCTACACGGTGTTTATGGATTTATCGCTGGGGGTTACCGGGCCGCTGGCCGGGTTGATAATGACGTGGGCGGGCGTGCCGGTTATCTATCTGGCGGCAGCTGGGCTGGTGGCGGTGGCGTTATTGCTGACATGGCGGCTAAAAAAACGGCCTCAGGTGGTGTCACCGGAGGCCGCGTCATCGTCTTAACCGTTACTGGATAACCAGCGTGTTAATGATGTTTTCTGCGGTAGTCTGCGCTTTTTGCTGATCGTCAGCAGGCAGCGTGATTTGCAGGGTCAGCAGTTGATTGTCCACTTTACCCAGCACTACGGAAGAGTAAGCGGTCTGGCCTTTGGCTGAGATGATGCTGTCTAACTGCTGCAGCGTGTGGCCTTTCAGCTCAATAGATTTATTGGTGACGACCTGCAGTTGTGGGTCGCGGCTACGCTGCTGATCTTCCAGACGTTTTGCCAGCACGGCCAGGTCTTCGTTGGTGTTGTCGCCAACAATCACAATCACCGCTTTCTGGCCGGTTGCGTCAGAATAGACGTGCATATTGTTCGCCTGGGTGCCCAGCTTGCCGCTCTGATCGGTCATATCTGCTGGCAGGGAAAAACTGAGTTTGCCGTCCAGCAGGCTGACCGGTTGTCCGCTGGCGCTACTTTCTGCGGCAGCACCCTCGGCTGGCGCTTTTGTATCGCTATTATCACAGGCTGCAAGCCCCATAACCAGCAGGCCAATACCGACATATTTAACCAGATTGCGCATTGACTTCTTCCTTTCGATAAACGGCCATAACGGCTCATTCGTCCATCTTATCACAACTCGGAAAATGAACCTTTAACTCGTCTGCAATGCAGCGATTTCGGATTTATCTGCCAGCCTTTTCAGCAACATATTCAGCAGCACGCCGTACATTGGCAGGAAGAAAATAATGCTGATCAGCACCTTGAAACAGTAATCGACCAGCGCGATTTCCATCCAGTGCTCGGCCATGAAGGCATCCGGACTACGCCAGAAAGCGATAAAGAAGAAGGCCAACGTATCGCTGATATTGCCAAATAGTGTGGACGCTGTCGGTGCCAGCCACCAACGACGGTTCTGGCGCAGGCGGTTAAAGACATGCACATCCAGAATTTGTCCCAGCGCGTAAGCCATAAAGCTGGCGGCGGCGATACGGGCAACAAACAGGTTAAAGTGCAGCAGTGCGCCAAATCCCTGCCACGATCCCATATAAAACAGGGACGAAACGACATAGGAGATCAGCAACGCGGGGATCATCACCGCAAAGATGATACGTCGAGCCAGCGGCGCGCCAAAAATACGCACGGTCAGGTCGGTCGCGAGGAAAATAAACGGAAAGCTAAACGCGCCCCATGTGGTATGGAAACCAAAAATGGAGATTGGAAGCTGCACCAGATAGTTGCTGGAGGTGATCACCAGCAGATGAAATAGCGATAGCCAGAACAACGCTTTTACGCGCTGAGTTTGTGTAAACGGAGTCATATTGTGACCTTTTTGTTGGATGGGGTGAGGGAACCCAATAAAAAACCGTCGCATGATACTGCTTTAAGAGCACATTGCAATGGTTGTTTTTCACGCAATCGTTAACCTGATTGGCTTACGCCACAACAGAGCGTAAAATAACGCCGTTTTTGTATGAATGAGACGACGATGAGCGACCTGTTTACTTCCCCCGACCATACTCTTGATGCCCAGGGACTGCGCTGCCCGGAACCGGTGATGATGGTGCGTAAAACCGTACGTGGCATGCAGGCCGGTGAAACACTGCTGATTGTCGCCGACGATCCGGCAACAACCCGCGATATTCCTGGCTTCTGTACCTTTATGGAGCATGAGCTGGTGGCCAAAGAGACCGACTCGCTGCCGTACCGCTATCTGCTGCGTAAAGGTCACTAGTTTTGTTTGCCGAATGGCGCCAGCGCTTATCCGGCCTACAAAGAACGTGTAACCCGTAGGCTGGATAAGGCCACGCCGTCATCCGGCAAAAAACTATCCTTTACGTAACAACCGCAGCGCGTTAGCGGTCACCAGTACCGTTGCCCCCGTATCGGCCAGCACTGCCAGCCACAATCCGGTTATCCCGAGCAGCGTGGTGACGAGGAAAATCCCCTTCAGGCCCAGCGCAATCGCAATGTTCTGGCGAATATTGGCATGGGTGGCCCGCGCCAATTGAATCATTTGCACCAGACCGCGCAGGCGGTTGTGGGTCAGGGCGGCATCGGCGGTTTCCAGCGCGACGTCGGTCCCGCTTCCCATCGCAATGCCGATGGTAGCCGCTTTCATTGCCGGAGCGTCGTTGATACCGTCGCCAACCATCGCCAGCGGCGATTGTCGGTTGAGATGGGTAACGGCCTGCACCTTATCTTCCGGCAAGAGTCCTGCTTTAAATTCGAGACCCAGTTCACTGGCAATGGCGGCCGCCGCACGCGGGTTATCACCGGTCAGGATCACGCCTTTCACGCCAATCTGATCAAGCTCGGCGATAGCGCTGCGAGCGTCGTCGCGCAGCGTGTCCTGTAGGGCCAGCACGCCGAGTACAGTATCGTTACGCAGCACCAGCACCACCGTTTGGCCCGCGCTTTCCAGCTCGCTTATCTGCCCGGCAAAGGCATCAGCAGGCTGCTTACCGGCGGCGCAAATCAGCACGCGTTCGCCGTTGACCAGCGCTTCAATTCCAGAGCCAACCAGAGCCCGTTGCTCTCTTGCGACAGGAATAGTCAGTTCGCGTGTTTGTGCTTCCCGGACAATCGCTTGTGCCAGCGGGTGTGTCGCACCTTGCTCTACCGCTGCCGCCAGCGCCAGCAGTTCAGCTTCGCCAATACCACTCGCCGGGTGAATCGCAGTGACGCGCGGTTTACCGATGGTCAGGGTGCCAGTTTTATCAAACGCCACCTGCGTGACCCTACCCAACTGTTCCAGCGCGGCACCGCCTTTGATTAACGCTCCACGACGCGCCGCGGCGGCAAGACCAGAGGTAATGGCTGCGGGGGTTGAAATCACCAGTGCGCAAGGACAGCCAATCAACAGCAGCGTCAGTCCTTTATAAATCCACTCCTGCCAGGATGCGGCAAACAGCAGCGGCGGTACGAGGGTGACCAGCAGCGCAACCGCCATAATAGCTGGAGTGTAAATTCGACTGAAACGGTCAATAAAGCGCTCAATGGGGGCGCGACGTTCTTCCGCTTCTTCAATCAGCTTCAGAATACGATCAATGGCGCTGGCGCCCGGTTCGGAGAGCACTTCCAGCGTAACCAGACGGTCCACGCTGGTAGCACCTGCCGGGACTTTCTCGCCGGTGGCGCGTTCAACCGGGATCGATTCGCCGGTCAGTGCGCTTTCATCAAAACTGGCAAAGCCGGAAACCAGTTTGCCGTCGGCAGGTAAACGCCCGCCCGCGGCAACTTCAATAACATCGCCAGGCCGGAGGGTATTGATAGCCACCTCTTCGCGCTCGCCGTTACGCAGGCGCGTGGCGGTTTCCGGTTTGAGCGCCATCAGTGCGCTGACCCCTTTACGGGCCCGGCTGGCGGCCCATCCTTCCAGGCGTTCGCCAATTAAAAACAGCAGCAGCACCATGGCGGCTTCCGCCGTCGCGCCGATAAACAGTGCGCCGATGGCGGCCACGCTCATCAATGTTTCAATGGCAAAGTAGCTGCCGGTTTTCATCAGACGCAGGGCCTGACGGGCAATGGGATACAGACCGACCAGCGTGGTGGCGATAAACGCTATCTGACCGAAGGGATGATTGAACTGCTCCAGCCCCCAGCTAATCGCCATCATAATAATCAGCGAAATCAGCGGTAGGTTTTCTTTAAAACGTGACTCGGGGGCGGCGTCCGTCGCGTGCTCATCGCGCAGGGTATAGCCTGCTTTTTGCACCGCGTTTTCAACTTGCTGGCGGATATCGGAACCGGCATCGACCACCAGTTTTTCAGTGGCGAACAGAACCTGGACCTGGTTGACGCCGCTGACCTGGCGGACCGCATTCTCTACTTTGCGGGCGCAGGCTGCACAGTCCATGCCCGCCACTTTCCAAGAATAGCGGGTACCTAGTACGGTATCGGATACGGGCGGTGTAGTGGAGCAGCTTCCTTCGCAGCAGCAGTCATCCGCCTTTTGTGGCGCAGGCGCTGGCTTGAAAGAAGAAAATTGTGGGGCCTTTTTGCCACTGGTATCAGGTGTCGACATGGCATCCTCCGGTTGATAATCATTTCGTATTAACCGGAGGATACACTCTGGAGTCGACTCCAGAGTCAAGCGTTTTAAAGATACAACGAACGAACAATCAGGAAATGTCCGGCGAAGTAGCAGGCGGCGGCAATGGCGTTATCGGCGCGAAAGCGACGACGGTAATGGCTACCCAGCCAAACAATATTGCCAATGAACAGGAGCGATGCGCCCATAAATGCCGACAGCGCCGGAGCGGTCGGGCGGAAGAACCACAGTTCGCCAGCCATCCAGACCATCATCAGCGTGATGCCAATAAAGGTACAAATAGCAATGCGCAACTCTTCCAGACGCGTCCAGATCACGGCGATCAGCAACGCCCCCAGTACCGCCAGCACCAACGGCAAAGGCCAGAAGAACGACAGCGTCATTTGGCTGGCGAAGTAAATGGTATACAGCAGATGCGACAGGAAGAATGCCCCCACGGCGTACAGCAGGCGTTGGCGCGGCAATAACGTCAGCGCATCGCCCAGCAGCGAGGCCAGCAGACCAGCCAGCACCAGATAGCTGATAGCGTTAAACATTGGCGCCTGCCAGGCCAGCAGTGCCAGCAGGAGTAACGTCAGGGGTTTAAAGACCCAGCGTTGCCAGGCGGGCCCACGATAGGAAGCATCCACGAACAACCATGCGGAAAGGCAGACAGCGATAAACGACCAAAGCATCTTAGTTCCTTGAATTCGTTATTTTTTCGTAAGCGGGGTGCTTACGGCTCTACTGTCCAGTGTAGAGGTCGACACTGCCAGATGACAACACCATAACGGGCAATGTATGCTTATTTCCGCATTTTCTGATGGGTTAATACTATGAGCAAACCACCACTTTTTTTCATTGTTATCATTATCTTAATTGTTGTCGCCGCGTCGTTTCGCTTTGTTCAGCAGCGGCGTGAAAAAGCCGATAATGATGCGGCGCCGCTGGTGCAAAAGCAGGTGGTGGTGAGTAACAAACGGGAAAAACCGCTTAACGATCGACGATCCCGTCAACAGGAAGTGAGCCCGGCGGGAACCAGCATGCGCTATGAAGCCAGCTTTAAGCCACAAAACGGCGGCCTGGAGCAGACGTTTCGTCTGGATGCTCAGCAGTACCATGCGCTAACGGTCGGGGATAAAGGCACGCTAAGTTACAAAGGTTCGCGTTTTGTTGATTTTACGCTTGAACGCTAAGGTGTCATCTGACTGATGCCGGATGGCGGCTTACGCCTTATCCGGCCTACAGATTTTTTCGCCCCGGCTCGCAACGTGCCGCCGGGCGAAAAGAGCGTAGTTACTTCTTCAACTGATCTTTAATCTTCTTCTGCCACACCAGTAGCTCAAAGACGCCGAACAGAAAAATACGGATTTTCTCTCCGTTGGTCATCTGCGGGCCATCTTTAGGCATGGTGCTTTTTAGTAGCGCCAGCTGCATGCCATGCATCAGCACCATAAATATCAGTGCGACGTTAACGAAGATGTTAAGCGGGCGTGGAAAGGGTTGGAAAATATTCAGTAGTAAAAATGCCCAGACGCACAGCATCAGCAGGCGTCCCAGGTTAATCAACATCGTGTTCTCCTCGTGCTTCACGTTGGTACAGGCGATAGGCGACCTGTCCGGCAACTTTCTCACGGTATAGCGACCAGTTCACCGGAACCGGCGGCAAACCGTTTTCTACTTCGCTTTCAACGTAAATATACGCTTCATTTGCCAGCCAGCCATGAGTTTCCAGAAGCGTTAATGTTTCTTCCAGTAACCCTTTGCGAAACGGCGGATCCACAAATACCACGTTATGCGGCGTACCCGTCTGAGCCAAAAATGCCAGCGTATTGGTATTGACGACGCGGGCATGGGAGGCTTTCAACGTGGCGAGATTCTTTTGTAGCTGCTGAGATACCGCGCGATCCATCTCCAGAAGCGTCGCATTTGCCGCATAGCGAGAGAGGGCTTCCAGCCCCAGCGCGCCGCTGCCGGCGAAGCAGTCCAGACAGTGAGCATCGACCATTACCGGGGCCAGCCAGTTAAACAACGTTTCGCGCACACGGTCGGTGGTCGGACGCAGGCCGGGGCTGTCCGGAACCGGGAGTTTACGGCCACGCCATTGCCCGCCAATAATGCGGATCTGGCCGCTACCAGAGTGATTCGGTTTTTTCATTTCTATTATTGCTCAATCCGCCTATAGCATGTCATTCCAGGCGGTGATGTGAGTTAAGTTAACCCGTCGCCTTTCAAGTTACCTCTTCGTTGGCTGCACTTACTCACCCGAATCACTTACTAAAAGTAAGCTCATCGGGATTCGTGCGCTTGCCGCCTTGACGTAACTCGAAATTCATTGGGTATAAGTGATAGACTATTTCATCATTTTTTTAGCTGCTATGTACATAGCGTTGACGCTGTGCCATGAAGCAACAGCGGGGGAGTGTAGTCGCAAATGGCGAAAGAGAAAAAACGTGGCTTTTTTTCCTGGCTGGGCTTTGGTCAAAAAGAGCAGGCACCGGAAAACGAGACAGAAGTAAAAAACGAAGAACAACAGCCGGTTGCTGAAGAAACTACCGTCGTTGACGAACAGCCGCGCGCCGAGGAAACCCGTAGCGAGGCGGAAACGCAAGCCTTTGCAGCTGAAGTCGTTGAAGTAACTGAACAGGTTGCGGAAATTGAGAAACTGCAGCCGGAAGAAGAACCTGTCGCCGAACAAGCGCAGCCGGAAATTGAGCCGGTTGCTGAACCCGTTGCTGAAACTGTAGTGGAAACGCCAGCGGCGGTGGTTATCGAACGCGAAGAATTACCGCTGCCGGAAGAGGTGAAAACCGAAGAAGTTTCTGCCGAAGAGTGGCAGGCCGAAGCGGAAACCGTGGAAATCGTTGAGGCGGCTGAAGAAGAAGCTGAAAACGAGCCGCAACTGACCGACGAAGAGCTGGAAGCCCAGGCGCTGGCCGCTGAGGCTGCTGAAGAAGCGGTTATGGTGGCGCCGGTAGAAGAACCTGCTGTAGAAGAACCGGTAGAAGAAGAGGTAGTCCAGGAGCAGGAAAAACCAACCAAAGAAGGTTTCTTTGCGCGTCTGAAACGCAGCCTGCTGAAAACAAAAGAAAACCTCGGTTCCGGATTTATCAGTCTGTTCCGTGGTAAAAAGATCGACGATGATCTGTTTGAAGAGCTGGAAGAGCAGCTGCTGATCGCCGATGTGGGCGTAGAAACGACCCGTAAGATCATTGCGAATCTGACAGAAGGTGCCAGCCGCAAGCAGCTTAAAGATGCGGAAGCGCTGTACGGCCTGCTGAAAGAAGAGATGGGCGAGATTCTGGCGAAGGTTGACGAACCGCTGAATGTTGAGGGCAAAACACCATTTGTTATCTTAATGGTTGGCGTCAACGGTGTGGGCAAAACCACCACTATTGGTAAGCTGGCGCGTCAGTTTGAGCAGCAGGGTAAATCAGTAATGCTGGCGGCGGGCGATACTTTCCGTGCGGCGGCGGTAGAACAGCTGCAGGTCTGGGGTCAGCGTAATAATATCCCGGTGATTGCTCAGCATACCGGTGCGGATTCCGCGTCCGTTATCTTTGATGCCATCCAGGCGGCGAAGGCGCGTAACGTAGACGTGCTGATCGCTGATACCGCAGGGCGTTTGCAGAATAAATCGCACCTGATGGAAGAATTGAAAAAAATCGTTCGCGTCATGAAGAAGCTGGACGAAGATGCGCCGCATGAAGTTATGCTGACTATCGACGCCAGCACCGGGCAGAATGCGATAAGCCAGGCCAAACTGTTCCATGAAGCGGTGGGCTTAACCGGTATCACCCTGACCAAGCTGGACGGTACGGCGAAGGGCGGGGTTATCTTCTCGGTTGCCGATCAGTTTGGCATCCCTATCCGCTATATCGGTGTGGGCGAACGTATCGAGGATTTACGTCCGTTTAAAGCGGACGACTTTATAGAGGCACTTTTTGCCCGAGAGGATTAACAATGATTCGCTTTGAACATGTCAGCAAGGCCTATCTCGGTGGGAGACAAGCGCTGCAGGGAGTGACCTTCCATATGCAGCCTGGCGAGATGGCGTTTCTGACCGGCCACTCCGGCGCGGGGAAAAGTACCCTGCTGAAGCTGATTTGTGGAATTGAACGGCCCAGCGCCGGGAAAATCTACTTTAGCGGGCATGACATCAGCCGTTTGAAAAACCGCGAAGTGCCGTTTCTGCGTCGTCAGATTGGCATGATTTTTCAGGATCACCACCTGCTAATGGACAGAACCGTGTTTGATAACGTGGCAATTCCGCTGATCATCGCGGGCGCCAGCGGGGACGATATTCGTCGTCGCGTGTCAGCGGCGCTGGATAAGGTCGGGCTGTTGGACAAAGCGAAAAACTTCCCTATTCAGCTCTCGGGCGGTGAACAACAGCGCGTCGGCATTGCCCGTGCGGTGGTGAATAAACCAGCGGTGCTGCTGGCGGATGAACCAACGGGGAACCTGGATGACGCGCTGTCGGAAGGGATCCTGCGCCTGTTCGAAGAGTTTAACCGCGTCGGGGTCACGGTATTAATGGCCACGCACGATATTGGCCTGATCTCCCGTCGCTCCTATCGCCAAATGGTTCTGAGCGATGGACATCTGCATGGAGGCCTGGCGCATGAATAGACGTGACGCTATTAACCAAATCAAACAGTTCGGTGGCCGACTGGATCGCTTTCGTAAATCGGGCGGTGCGCCGGGTGACGGCGGTCGCAACGCGCCTAAGCGTGCGAAGGCCGCGCCAAAGCCGAACTCGCGTAAAACCAATGTCTTTAATGAGCAGGTACGTTATGCGTTCCAGGGCGCGTTACAGGACCTGAAAAGCAAGCCGCTGGCGACGTTCCTGACGGTGATGGTTATTGCCATCTCCCTGACGCTGCCAAGCGTGTGCTACATGGTTTATAAGAACGTAAACCATGCAGCAAGTCAGTATTATCCGTCCCCGCAGATCACCGTTTACCTGCAAAAAACGTTGGATGATGATGCGGCGGCGCGGGTGGTTGGTCAGTTGCAGGCCGAGCAGGGCGTGGATAAAGTGAATTATCTTTCCCGTGACGACGCGCTGGGCGAATTCCGTAACTGGTCTGGATTTGGCGGTGCGCTGGATATGCTGGAAGAGAACCCGCTGCCGGCCGTGGCGGTGGTGATCCCGAAACTGGATTTCCAGGGTACGGAGTCGCTAAACACGCTGCGTGACCGCATCGCACAAATCAACGGTATTGATGAAGTGCGGATGGATGACAGCTGGTTCGCTCGCCTGGCGGCGCTGACGGGCCTTGTCGGACGCGTTTCCGCGATGATTGGCGTGCTGATGGTAGCGGCGGTCTTCCTCGTCATCGGTAACAGCGTGCGTCTGAGTATTTTTGCGCGTCGCGATACCATTAACGTGCAAAAACTGATTGGCGCGACGGATGGATTTATCCTGCGTCCGTTCCTCTACGGCGGGGCACTGCTCGGTTTTTCCGGTGCATTTCTTTCACTGATTTTGTCAGAAATTTTGGTGATGCGTCTGTCGTCAGCGGTGACTGAAGTGGCACAGGTATTTGGAACCAAGTTTGATATCAATGGCTTATCATTCGATGAATGCCTGTTATTGCTGCTGGTGTGCTCGATGATTGGCTGGGTGGCAGCCTGGCTTGCCACGGTTCAACATTTACGCCACTTTACCCCCGATTAAAAAATCTCTGGTATAATCTTTCCCTGCACTGAGTAGTTCGCTCTGCAGGGAAAGAGTCCCTGTGATCTCTTCCCGGCGTATTCATTGTGATGTCACATTTTGTGCGTAATCTATACACATTACGACATGGAACTTGTGGATAAAATCACTGTCTGATAAAAGATTGAATGATATTCTCGTTGCTCATAAGCTCTGGCATGGTTGTTGCTATTGGTTTTAGCCAATGCGCCAGATGAAAAGATTGAGAGGATTTGAATGACCAAAGAAATGCAAAATTTAGCTTTAGCCCCTGTTGGTAACCTGGAATCTTACATCCGGGCTGCGAACGCGTGGCCGATGTTGTCGGCTGACGAGGAGCGGGCACTGGCTGAAAAGCTGCATTACCAGGGCGATCTGGAAGCAGCTAAAACGCTGATCCTGTCTCACCTGCGCTTTGTTGTTCATGTTGCTCGTAATTATGCGGGCTATGGCCTGCCGCAGGCGGATTTGATTCAGGAAGGTAATATCGGCCTGATGAAAGCCGTGCGCCGTTTCAACCCGGAAGTGGGTGTGCGCCTGGTTTCCTTCGCTGTGCATTGGATCAAAGCTGAGATCCACGAATACGTTCTGCGTAACTGGCGTATCGTTAAAGTCGCGACCACTAAAGCGCAGCGTAAGCTGTTCTTTAACCTGCGTAAAACCAAGCAGCGTCTGGGCTGGTTTAACCAGGACGAAGTTGAAATGGTTGCTCGCGAGCTGGGTGTTTCCAGCAAAGACGTGCGCGAAATGGAATCCCGTATGGCGGCGCAGGACATGACGTTTGACATGTCTTCAGACGATGAGTCTGACAGCCAGCCGATGGCCCCGGTGCTGTATCTGCAGGATAAATCTTCTAACTTTGCCGACGGCATTGAAGAAGATAACTGGGAAGATCAGGCCGCGAACAAACTGACCCACGCAATGGAAGGTCTGGACGAGCGTAGCCAGGACATCATTCGTGCTCGTTGGCTGGACGAAGACAACAAGTCGACGTTGCAGGAACTGGCCGATCGCTACGGCGTTTCCGCTGAACGTGTTCGTCAGCTTGAAAAGAACGCCATGAAAAAATTGCGCGCGGCGATCGAAGCATAATCTTCCAGCCGACCTGGAAATGCTGATAAACCCTGGATGAAAATCCGGGGTTTTTTGTTTTTATCTCTCCCCCTCTCTCCTGACGTTTATGCTTTTTGTCATCAAGTTGTTATCTGCATGTCAAATTTAGCTATTCCAAAATAATAAAAATCGGGTATGTTTTAGCAGAGTATGCTGCTAAAGCACGGGTGGCTATCCAATAATCGAAATAAAGTGCTGAACAACAACATCACAACACACGTAATAACCACAATAATGGGGATTGTCAGGATGAATATGAAGGGTAAAGCGTTATTGGCAGGATGTATCGCCCTGTCTTTGAGCAATATGGCGTTTGCTAAGGATATTAAAGTTGCTGTCGTCGGCGCGATGTCCGGTCCGGTAGCGCAGTATGGCGATCAGGAATTTACTGGCGCAGAGCAGGCTATTGCAGATATCAATGCCAAAGGCGGTGTGAAAGGCGACAAACTGGTCATGGTGAAATATGACGATGCCTGTGACCCGAAACAAGCGGTAGCGGTAGCTAACAAAGTGGTCAACGACGGGATTAAATATGTTATCGGCCACCTGTGCTCATCTTCCACTCAGCCTGCGTCAGATATCTATGAAGACGAAGGCATTCTGATGATTACCCCAGCGGCAACGGCGCCGGAGCTGACCGCGCGCGGTTATAACCTGGTGTTACGTACCACCGGTCTGGATTCCGATCAGGGCCCGACTGCTGCCAAATATATCGTTGAAAAAGTGAAGCCGAAGCGCATTGCGATCGTTCACGACAAACAACAGTATGGTGAAGGCCTGGCGCGTTCCGTGCAGGACAACCTCAAGAAAGCCAACGCTGACGTGGTGTTCTTCGATGGGATCACCGCTGGCGAGAAAGATTTCTCTACTCTGGTGGCGCGTCTGAAGAAAGAGAATATCGATTTCGTTTACTACGGTGGTTACCACCCGGAAATGGGGCAGATTCTGCGCCAGGCACGCGCTGCGGGTCTGAAAACCCAGTTTATGGGACCAGAAGGGGTAGCGAACGTGTCGTTGTCTAACATCGCGGGTGAGTCTGCAGAAGGCTTACTGGTAACGAAACCGAAGAACTACGATCAGGTTCCGGCGAACAAACCGATTGTGGACGCGATCAAAGCCAAGAAACAGGATCCGAGCGGTGCATTCGTATGGACCACCTACGCCGCGCTGCAATCCTTGCAGGCCGGTCTGAACCAGTCTGACGACCCGGCTGAAATTGCCAAATACCTGAAAGCAAACTCAGTGGAAACCGTAATGGGGCCGCTGTCATGGGATGCGAAGGGCGATCTGAAGGGCTTCGAATTCGGCGTGTTTGACTGGCATGCAAACGGGACGGCGACCGACGCCAAATAATTTTCCTGGCGCCTTTCGCGCTGCAGACGCGTTGGCTGCGTTATTCAACCCCGGTCACTTACTTATGTAAGCTTCCGGGGACTTCATAACTTGCCGCCTTCCTGCAACGTGAAATTCTTGGAAAATTGCGAGGTGGTTTTTTATTTTTTGCTCCCAGCATGTAGGCCGGATAAGCGTCAGCGCCATCCGGCTTTTTTATCTTTTTTCCCAGCCATTTTCCTGGGCCGTAAACCCTAACGCCTGCATAAACGCGGCCATCACGCTGCGGTCTTCAACGCCGACGTCGGCCATCCACCATGAACTCACGTCAGGGTTTTCCCGGATCACTTCTTCGATCAAATACTGCCCGACGCCGCGGCGGCGGGTGATATCGCGTACGCGCAAGGAATCCAATGCGCCTTGCGTGCCGCTCAGGGTTACGCGAACTGCGCCTAACAGACGCTCGTTAAAGCGCGCGGCGTAGATCCGGTGCGTTTCATCTACGCTTAATGATGAGGCGGAATATTCCGGCCAGATTTTGCCCAGATCAATCTGGTCCTGGTCGCTAAAGTTCTCTAAACGAACGATGGTCAGCTTCATTAACAGCATGTCCAAATCACAAAAGATGGAATGAGTGTACCGAAATAATTCACCCGGATGCTTTCTCTTTTTTATGTGAATAACCAGATTAATAATTTTGTAACAACAGTAATGACAGTTTGAAACCGTAGAGATTGAAAAACAGGCAGAATAATACCCTGGAATGCAGCATTTTATTCGGCTCTTTGTACCGTTATTTTATGCTGACAAACGTGCTTTTTTTTGTTTATCTATAGTGAAAAGCAGAATATTATCTTTTCTTAATCGACTGAAAAATAGAGATTTTAGCCTGATTTTGCTTAAATGACTGCGCTAAACCATTAATGAGACTGGTAAAAATAGTGCAGTTCAAAAAAAGCACAGACTGCTTTTTAACCACATAAATACAAAATATTAATTACGTCACGAATGGGGATTCAGGTAATGAAACGGAATGCGAAAACAATCATCGCAGGGGTGATAGCACTGGCAATGTCACACGCGGTCATGGCGGAAGATATCAAGGTCGCTGTTGTCGGCGCGATGTCAGGTCCGGTCGCGCAGTGGGGTGATATGGAATTTAATGGCGCACGTCAGGCCATTAAAGATATCAATGCCAAAGGCGGGGTCAAAGGCGACAAACTGGTTGCTGTGGAATATGACGACGCCTGCGATCCGAAACAGGCCGTTGCGGTAGCGAACAAAATCGTCAATGACGGCATTCAGTACGTTATTGGACATCTGTGCTCATCTTCCACGCAGCCCGCATCAGATATCTATGAAGATGAAGGCATTCTGATGATTTCTCCGGGCGCCACAAACCCGGAACTGACCCAGCGCGGTTACGCTCACATTATGCGTACAGCGGGCCTGGACTCCTCTCAAGGGCCGACCGCCGCGAAATACATTCTGGAGAAGGTGAAGCCGCAGCGCATTGCCATCATTCACGATAAACAGCAATACGGTGAAGGCCTGGCGCGTTCAGTGCAGGACAGCCTGAAAGCGGGCAAAGCCAACATCGTTTTCTTTGACGGTATCACCGCCGGGGAAAAAGATTTTTCTGCGCTGATCGCTCGCCTGAAAAAAGAAAATATCGACTTTGTTTATTACGGCGGCTACTACCCGGAAATGGGGCAGATGCTGCGCCAGGCACGTTCCGTCGGGCTGAAAACCCAGTTTATGGGACCAGAGGGTGTCGGCAATGCGTCGCTGTCTAACATTGCTGGTGATGCAGCTGAAGGCATGCTGGTGACCATGCCAAAACGCTATGACCAGGATCCGGCGAATAAAGCTATCGTCGATGCGCTCAAAGCTGACAAGAAAGATCCAACTGGACCGTACGTGTGGATCACTTATGCAGCCGTCCAGTCATTGTCGACAGCAATGGATCGCAGCGGTAGCAAAGAGCCGCTGGACCTGGTGAAAGATCTGAAAGCACACGGGGCTGATACCGTGATTGGGCCGCTGAAATGGGACGAAAAAGGCGATTTGAAGGGATTTGAGTTTGGTGTCTTCCAGTGGCATGCGGACGGTTCATCGACCGTCGCGAAGTAATACCTGAAGACGAGTTATCCCACCGCCCGTGTAAAATGGGCGGGTATAAAAAGGTTACCTTATGTCCGAGCAGTTCCTCTATTTCTTGCAGCAGATGTTTAATGGCGTCACGCTGGGAAGCACCTACGCGCTGATCGCCATCGGTTACACGATGGTGTACGGCATTATCGGCATGATCAACTTCGCCCATGGCGAGGTGTATATGATCGGCAGCTATGTCTCCTTTATGATCATCGCCGCGCTAATGATGATGGGCATTGATTCCAGTTGGCTACTGGTCGCGGCGGGCTTCGTCGGCGCGATTGTGATTGCCAGCGCCTACGGCTGGAGCATTGAACGCGTGGCGTATCGACCCGTGCGCAGCTCTAAGCGCCTGATCGCGCTGATTTCCGCTATCGGGATGTCCATCTTCCTGCAAAACTACGTCAGCCTGACGGAAGGTTCGCGCGATGTGGCACTGCCCAGCCTGTTTAATGGCCAGTGGACCGTTGGCAGTAGCGAAAACTTCTCTGCTTCCATCACCACCATGCAGCTGGTTATCTGGATTGTAACCTTCCTGGCGATGCTGGCGCTGACGCTGTTTATCCGTTACTCCCGTATGGGGCGCGCCTGCCGTGCCTGCGCGGAAGACCTGAAAATGGCCAGCCTGCTCGGCATCAACACCGATCGCGTGATTGCGCTGACCTTTGTGATTGGCGCGGCAATGGCGGCGGTCGCGGGCGTGCTGCTTGGTCAATTCTATGGCGTAATTAACCCGTACATCGGCTTTATGGCCGGGATGAAGGCCTTTACCGCAGCGGTGCTTGGCGGCATCGGCAGCATTCCTGGGGCGATGATCGGCGGCCTGATTCTGGGTGTCGCGGAAGCGCTCTCCTCTGCTTATCTGAGTACTGAATACAAAGACGTCGTTTCATTCGCGCTGCTGATTCTGGTGCTGCTGGTGATGCCGACCGGTATTCTGGGTCGCCCGGAGGTAGAGAAAGTATGAAACCGATGAATTTTGCAATGGCGCTGCTCTCTGCCGCCATGTTCTTCGTCCTGGCGGGCGTCTTTATGGGCGTTCAGTTAGAGCTTGACGGCACCAAACTGGTGGTGGATTCCGCGGCGGATATTCGCTGGCAGTGGGTGTTTATTGGTACAGGCGTGGTCTTCCTCTTCCAGTTGCTGCGTCCAGCTTTCCAGAAGGGCATGAAGAGCGTCTCCGGACCGAAGTTTATTCTGCCGGCGATTGACGGCTCCACCGTTAAACAGAAGCTGTTCCTGGTGGCGTTGCTGGTGATTGCCGTGGCGTGGCCGTTTATGGTCTCGCGCGGTACGGTGGATATCGCCACGCTGACGATGATTTATATCATCCTCGGCCTCGGCTTAAACGTGGTGGTGGGGCTTTCCGGCCTGCTGGTGCTGGGCTACGGCGGCTTTTATGCCATTGGCGCTTACACCTTCGCGCTGCTGAACCACTATTACGGACTCGGCTTCTGGACCTGTCTGCCGCTGGCGGGGCTGGTTTCCGCTGCTGCGGGCTTCCTGCTCGGCTTCCCGGTACTGCGCCTGCGCGGTGATTATCTGGCTATTGTGACCTTAGGCTTCGGTGAAATCGTCCGTATCCTGCTGCTCAACAACACCGAAGTGACCGGTGGCCCGAACGGTATCAGCCAGATCCCGAAACCGACCTTTTTCGGTCTGGAGTTTAGCCGTACCGCCCGTGAAGGCGGCTGGGATACCTTCAGCAACTTCTTTAACGTCAAGTACGATCCCTCTGACCGCGTCATTTTCCTCTATCTGGTGGCGCTGCTGCTGGTGGTCTTCTCGCTGTTTGTGATTAACCGTCTGCTGCGTATGCCGTTGGGCCGTGCGTGGGAAGCGCTGCGTGAAGATGAAATAGCCTGTCGCTCGCTGGGCTTAAACCCTACGCGCATCAAACTGACAGCTTTTACCATCAGCGCCGCGTTTGCCGGTTTTGCCGGTACGCTGTTTGCCGCGCGCCAGGGCTTCGTCAGCCCGGAATCCTTCACCTTTGCCGAGTCGGCCTTTGTGCTGGCAATTGTGGTATTGGGCGGAATGGGCTCACAGTTTGCGGTGATCCTCGCGGCCATCCTGCTGGTAGTGTCACGCGAGCTGATGCGTGATTTCAATGAATACAGCATGTTAATGCTGGGTGGTTTAATGGTACTGATGATGATCTGGCGTCCGCAGGGCTTGTTGCCGATGACCCGTCCACAGTTGAAGCTGAAAAACGGGGAAGCGAAAGGAGAGCAGGCATGAGTCAGCCATTATTATCCGTTAACGGCCTGATGATGCGCTTCGGCGGTCTGCTGGCGGTAAACAACGTTGAACTGGAACTGCGGCCGCAGGAAATAGTTTCGTTAATCGGGCCAAACGGCGCGGGAAAAACCACGGTCTTTAACTGTCTGACCGGTTTTTATAAGCCGACCGGCGGGACGATTAAGCTGCGCGACCAGCACCTGGAAGGACTACCGGGTCAGCAAATCGCGCGTATGGGCGTGGTGCGTACTTTCCAACACGTACGTCTGTTTCGCGAAATGACGGTGATTGAAAACCTGCTGGTGGCGCAACATCAGCAACTGAAAACCGGCGTCTTCTCCGGCCTGTTGAAAACTCCGTCGTTCCGTCGCGCGCAGAGTGAAGCGTTGGATCGTGCCGCCACCTGGCTGGAGCGTATTGGTTTGCTGGAGCACGCCAACCGTCAGGCGAGTAACCTGGCCTATGGCGATCAACGTCGTCTGGAGATTGCCCGTTGCATGGTGACCCAGCCGGAAATTCTGATGCTCGACGAACCCGCTGCGGGACTCAACCCGAAAGAGACCAAAGAGCTGGACGAGCTGATTGCTGAACTGCGTAACCATCACAACACCACCATTTTGTTGATTGAGCACGACATGAAGCTGGTGATGGGGATTTCTGACCGTATTTACGTGGTGAACCAGGGCACGCCGCTGGCGAATGGGACGCCGGAACAGATTCGTAATAACCCGGATGTTATCCGCGCCTATTTAGGTGAAGCATAATGGGGGCGAGGATTAATATGGATAAGGCGATGTTATCGTTCGACAAAGTCAACGCCCACTACGGCAAGATACAGGCGCTGCATGACGTCAGCTTGTATATCAACCAGGGTGAAATCGTTACTCTGATTGGTGCCAACGGCGCGGGAAAAACCACGCTGCTCGGCACATTGTGTGGCGACCCGCGAGCGACCAGCGGGCGAATCGTCTTTGATGGTAAAGACATTACCGACTGGCAGACGGCGAAAATCATGCGCGAAGCGGTAGCGATTGTGCCGGAAGGGCGTCGCGTGTTTTCCCGTATGACGGTGGAAGAGAACCTGGCGATGGGCGGTTTCTTTGCCGAGAAAGACCAGTTTCAGGAACGCATCAAGTGGGTGTATGACCTGTTTCCTCGCCTGCATGAGCGTCGTATTCAACGTGCGGGAACGATGTCCGGCGGTGAACAGCAGATGCTAGCGATAGGCCGTGCGCTGATGAGCCAGCCGAGGCTGCTACTGCTTGATGAACCGTCGCTGGGTCTGGCGCCGATTATCATCCAGCAGATCTTTAACACTATTGAGCAACTGCGCGAGCAGGGGATGACCATCTTCCTCGTCGAACAGAACGCTAACCAGGCGCTGAAGCTCGCCGATCGCGGCTACGTGCTGGAAAACGGTCATGTGGTGCTGGAAGACACCGGCGATGCGCTACTGGCTAACGAAGCGGTGCGCAGTGCGTATCTTGGCGGTTAATCATTCTCTGAATAGACAAGGGGCCCGCTGTGGCCCCTTTTTATTGCTCTATGTTATTATTGAGAATGATTATCAATAATAAAAAATGAACATGGAGAAAGGATGATTCGTTCAGGTACCTGCATGATGATTGGCAGTTTGTTTTTGACGCTTTCTTTAACTACCCTGGCCTCGACACCGCCAGCGTTTGACCCGCGCGATCCCGCAATCTGGGAAGAGAAATCGGACAACCCGTTAGCGCAATCCGACTCGCCCTGCGAAGTGTTTACCAGCTCGGTATGCCCGGGCTGGGAAGATGATAAATCAGATATCCAACGTGAACGTGAGCGGCGAGAGCAGCAGCGTTTACAGAATGAGTACGAACGACGCTGGCGCAGAGATTAAGTCTATCCAGAGATAATGAGGTCGTACGTCAGGCAACGTATCCACGATTACATGCGCTGACTGATGCTTCTCTTTTGTACGCTTCAGTTGTACAATTAAGATGTACATATGAGGAGGCTTTATGCGCACTATGAACTATAGTGAAGCTCGACAAAACCTGGCTGAAGTGCTGGAGAGCGCTGTCACTGGTGTGCCTGTTACCATTACGCGCCGTGGTCATAAACCTGCGGTAATCATCAGCGCGGAAGAGTTTGAACGCTATCAGGCCGCCAGGCTTGATGATGAATTTGCCGACATAATGATGATTCATGGTAATGAAATCAGGGAGCTGGCGGATAAATGACGCTACAGATTATCTCAGCGGAAGAGATAATACAGTTTCACGACAGGCTGCTCCGCGTGACGCCTGGTGTCGCAGGTATGCCTGACCCCGGTCGTGCGGAAGCGCTGATGTATCGGGTATTGAATCAAATCGAATATGAAGGTGTGACTGACGTGTGGCTACTGGCGGCAATGCATTTGTTAGCCATTTCCCGTGGGCATATCTTTAATGATGGTAACAAGCGTACTGCGTTATTTATTACGTTGCTGTTTTTAAAACGTAATGGGATCGTATTATCTGCAAACCCTGATTTTGTCGCCATGACGGTTGAATCGGCAGCAGGACAACTCACGTTAGAACAAATTGCGCATCGTCTGCGCCATTAATGCATCATCTCGATATCTGAACCGCTATTAGACCGGGTAAGGCATACCGCTACCCGGCTTTGTTGTGCACCACTCCGCATTTTCCTGTCACTACGCTTTCACCGCCTTGCCATCTGTTTGTCGCCTTACTATCTTTTTTTTGTAATAAAAAAGTTATTTTTCTGTCATTCGAGCATGTCATGTTACCCCCGCGAGCATAAAACGCGTGATATCGCGCATCCGGCACAACAAGAGAGATAACCGATGATATCGTTACGACATACAGCTTTAGGACTGGCACTTAGCCTGGCGTTTGCAGGTCAGGCACTGGCGGTCACCACCATCCCATTCTGGCACTCAATGGAAGGCGAACTGGGTAAAGAAGTTGATTCTCTGGCGCAACGTTTTAATGCCGCCAATCCCGACTACAAAATTGTTCCGCAGTACAAAGGCAACTACGAGCAGAGCCTGAGTGCAGGAATTGCCGCTTTCCGTACCGGAAACGCGCCCGCGCTGCTACAGGTTTATGAAGTGGGTACAGCAACGATGATGGCTTCGAAAGCCATTAAACCGGTCTATGAAGTATTCAAAGAGGCTGGTATTAACTTCGATGAGTCTCAGTTCGTACCGACGGTTTCCGGTTATTACACCGACTCTAAAAGCGGACATTTGCTTTCTCAACCGTTTAACAGCTCCACTCCGGTGCTGTACTACAACAAAGATGCCTTTAAAAAAGCTGGTTTAGACCCTGAGCAGCCGCCGAAAACCTGGCAGGACCTGGCGGAGTACACCGCGAAGCTGAAAGCGGCAGGCATGAAGTGCGGTTACGCCAGCGGCTGGCAGGGATGGATTCAGATTGAAAACTTCAGCGCCTGGAACGGTCTGCCGGTAGCAACCAAAAACAACGGTTTTGACGGTACTGACGCAGTGCTGGAGTTCAATAAACCGGAACAGGTAAAACATATCGCTCTGCTGGAAGAGCTGAACAAAAAAGGCGATTTCAGCTACTTCGGGCGTAAGGACGAATCCACTGAGAAGTTCTATAACGGGGATTGTGCCATTACCACCGCCTCTTCCGGTTCGCTGGCTGATATCCGCCATTACGCGAAATTCAACTATGGCGTCGGAATGATGCCGTACGATGCCGATGTGAAGGGCGCGCCGCAGAACGCAATTATCGGTGGGGCCAGTCTTTGGGTGATGCAGGGCAAAGACAAAGCCACCTACGAAGGCGTGGCGAAGTTCCTCAACTTCCTGGTGAAGCCTGAAATTGCTGCCGAATGGCATCAGAAGACCGGCTATCTGCCGATCACCACAGCTGCCTACGACCTGACCCGTGAGCAGGGCTTCTATGATAAGAACCCTGGGGCTGATATTGCCACCCGCCAGATGCTGAACAAGCCGCCGTTGCCGTTCACCAAAGGGCTGCGTCTGGGCAACATGCCGCAGATCCGTACCATTGTGGATGAAGAGCTGGAAAGCGTCTGGACCGGGAAGAAAAACCCGCAGCAGGCGCTGGATGCCGCCGTTGAGCGTGGCAATCAGTTACTGCGCCGCTTTGAGCAATCGACCAAATCGTAATGTGAAATGCCGGGTGGCGGCTGTGCCTTACCCGGCCTACAAATGCGCGTAGGCCGGATAAGCGTAGCGCCATCCGGCGCTGTTCAGGAATCAAACTTCCATGTCTTCATCTCGTCCGGTGTTCCGTTCGCGCTGGCTTCCCTATTTACTGGTGGCTCCGCAGCTGGTTATCACCGTTATTTTCTTTATCTGGCCTGCCGGTGAAGCGCTGTGGTACTCGCTACAATCCGTTGATCCGTTTGGTCTTTCCAGCCAGTTTGTCGGACTGGAAAACTTTGTCGCGCTGTTTCATGACCCGTACTACCTCGACTCATTCTGGACCACCATTAAGTTCAGTACGTTAGTCACGCTAAGCGGTCTGCTGGTGTCGTTATTTTTTGCGGCGTTGGTGAATTACGTGGTGCGCGGCAGCCGTTTTTACCAAACGCTAATGCTGTTGCCTTACGCCGTTGCGCCCGCCGTTGCCGCCGTATTGTGGATCTTCCTGTTTAACCCAGGGCGCGGGCTGATTACCCATTTTCTCGGTGAGTTTGGCTATGACTGGAACCATGCGCAAAACAGCGGTCAGGCAATGTTCCTGGTGGTGTTTGCGTCGGTCTGGAAGCAGATTAGTTACAACTTCCTGTTCTTCTTTGCCGCACTGCAGTCTATTCCTCGCTCGCTGATCGAAGCCGCCGCGATTGACGGTGCGGGGCCGGTTCGCCGCTTCTTTAAACTGGAGCTGCCGCTCATTGCCCCGGTGAGCTTCTTCCTGCTGGTGGTGAATCTGGTGTATGCCTTCTTTGACACCTTCCCGGTGATTGATGCTGCCACTGCAGGCGGGCCGGTACAGGCGACCACGACGCTGATTTATAAGATCTATCGCGAAGGTTTTGTCGGGCTGGATCTGGCTTCTTCCGCTGCACAATCGGTGGTGCTGATGTTCCTGGTCATTATTTTGACGGTGGTGCAGTTCCGCTATGTGGAAAGTAAGGTGCGTTACCAATGATTGAGAACCGTCGTGGGCTGACAATATTCAGCCATGCCATGTTGATTATGGGGATCATGGTAATCCTGTTTCCGTTGTACGTCGCGTTTGTCGCGGCGACGCTGGACAACAAAGCGGTGTTTGAGACGCCGATGACGCTGGTTCCCGGCACGCAGCTGCTGGAAAACATGAAATACATCTGGGTCAACGGCGTGGGCGTCAACAGCGCGCCGTTCTGGCTGATGATGCTCAACAGTTTCATCATGGCGTTCAGCATTACGGTAGGGAAAATTACTGTCTCTATGCTTTCCGCATTTGCCATCGTCTGGTTTCGCTTTCCGCTGCGCAACCTGTTCTTCTGGATGATTTTTATCACCCTGATGCTGCCGGTTGAGGTGCGTATTTTCCCGACGGTAGAAGTGATCGCCAACCTGAAGATGCTCGACAGCTATGCGGGTCTGACACTGCCGTTGATGGCATCTGCGACAGCGACTTTCCTGTTCCGTCAGTTCTTTATGACCCTGCCGGATGAACTGGTTGAGGCGGCGCGTATTGACGGCGCGTCACCAATGCGTTTTTTCCGCGATATCGTACTACCGCTGTCAAAAACCAATCTGGCGGCGCTGTTCGTTATTACCTTTATCTACGGCTGGAACCAGTATCTGTGGCCGTTGTTAATTATTACCGACGTCAATTTGGGCACTGCGGTGGCGGGTATCAAAGGCATGATTGCCACCGGTGAAGGCACCACGCAGTGGAACCAGGTAATGGCCGCCATGCTGCTGACGCTCATCCCTCCGGTAATCATCGTGTTAGCCATGCAGCGTGCCTTCGTACGTGGCCTGGTCGATAGTGAGAAATAAAAATGGCTGGTTTAAAACTACAGGCAGTAACCAAAAGCTGGGACGGCAAAACCCAGGTGATTAAACCGTTGACGCTGGACGTCGCGGACGGGGAATTTATTGTGATGGTTGGGCCATCCGGCTGCGGTAAGTCTACGCTGCTGCGGATGGTGGCAGGGCTTGAACGGGTAAGCGGCGGCGATATCTGGATTGATAATAAACGCGTCACCGAGATGGAGCCGAAGGATCGCGGCATTGCGATGGTCTTTCAAAACTATGCTCTCTACCCGCATATGAGCGTGGAAGAAAACATGGCCTGGGGGCTGAAAATCCGCGGGATGGGCAAGGAGCATATTGCTGAGCGGGTAAAAGAGGCGGCACGTATTCTCGAGCTGGGTGAGCTGCTCAAACGTCGTCCGCGCGAACTTTCCGGCGGCCAGCGCCAGCGCGTAGCGATGGGACGAGCGATTGTGCGTGACCCGGCGGTATTCTTGTTCGATGAGCCGCTTTCTAACCTTGATGCCAAGCTGCGCGTACAGATGCGTCTGGAGTTACAACATCTGCATCGCCGACTGAAAACCACCTCGCTGTACGTGACGCACGATCAGGTTGAAGCGATGACCCTCGCCCAACGGGTAATGGTAATGAACAAAGGTATTGCCGAGCAAATCGGCACCCCAGTTGAGGTGTATGAAAAACCCGCCAGCCGCTTTGTGGCGAGCTTTATTGGCAGCCCGGCGATGAATCTGCTCGATGGGCGCATCAGCGCTACGGGTACCCATTTTGAGCTGGAGGGCGGCATGACGTTACCCATTGGCAGAAGCGCCAGGGAGTGTATTGGGCGTAACATGACGCTGGGTATCCGCCCGGAGCATATTGCGCTAAGCTCGCAGGCCGAAGGCGGCGTGCCGCTGGTCGTCGACACGCTGGAAATGCTGGGTGCGGATAATCTGGCACATGGACGTTGGGGTGAGCAAAAGCTGGTGGTGCGACTGGCGCATCAGCATCGCCCGACGGCAGGCAGTACGCTGTGGCTGCATCTGCCAGAACATCATCTGCATCTTTTTGATGGCGAAACAGGACAACGCGTATGAATAACTGGCCTTACCCCCATATTGTCGCCCATCGCGGCGGCGGTAAGTTAGCCCCGGAAAACACCCTGGCGGCAATCGACATGGGGGCGCAATATGGGCATACCATGATCGAGTTTGACGCTAAATTGTCGAAAGACGGTGAGATCTTCTTACTGCATGACGACAACCTGGAACGCACCAGTAACGGCTGGGGCGTGGCTGGCGAATTGAACTGGCAGGATCTATTGCGCGTGGACGCCGGCGGCTGGTTTAGCGGTGAGTTTAAAGGCGAACCGTTGCCGCTGCTCTCGCAAGTTGCTGAGCGCTGTCGCCAGCACGGCATGATGGCAAATATTGAGATCAAACCCACCACCGGGACGGGGGCGCTCACCGGGAAGGTCGTGGCGCTGGCCGCACGTGAACTGTGGGCGGGAATGACGCCACCACTGTTGTCATCCTTTGAAATTGATGCGCTAAAAGCGGCGCAGCAGGCGGTGCCTGAACTGCCGAGAGGTTTGCTGCTGGATGAATGGCGCGAGGACTGGCGTGAGCTGACCACGCGGCTTGGCTGCGTCTCTATTCATCTTAATCATAAGCTGCTGGATGAGGCGCGCGTGGATGCGCTGCGCGATGCTGGGCTACGTATTCTGGTTTATACCGTCAACCGACCCCAGCGCGCGGCAGAACTGCTGCGCTGGGGCGTAGACAGCATCTGTACCGATGCCATTGATACCATTGGTCCGGATTTCCAGCCCAGTTAAGGCCCAATCGTTTTTAACGGAACGTTAGGTTGCGGCGTGCTGGAGGGCTTCAGCATGTCGCCGTTCTTTTTCTCCGACAGCATATGTTGCTTATTCAGCGAGCTGTCCGGATTACGGGTTCCACTCAACATCCCTCCGTTGCTGTTAGGCAGCATTTGCTGCTGTCCAGGATTCAACTCGCCCGGCTGAGACTGCAGCACGCGCTGGGTGTTGGTGTTGATTTGGTTTTCCATATGCTGTTGCTGCATGCGCGTCTGCGTTTGCAACTGCTGGTTGAGCATCCCTTTCTGCTGAATCTGCTGTGATTGCATTTGGGTTTGCATACGCTGCTGACTCGGGATCTGATAACCGGGTTGATTCGGGTTATTCATGGTGTTGATGGGCTGTGCAAAGCCTGCAAAAGGCAAGAGCATGGCTAAAAGTAAGAGTCGTTTCATCGCTTTTCTCCTCTCGGGGATCATTTAAGTTTACTCCTTTCTCGCCGTTACGATGATTATTTCAGAGTTATGCACCAGGCTTAGTGGGGGCCGACCCCCGTACATCTGGAGAATAACGATGATAAAACCGACATTTATACGCCGGGTAGCCATTGCTGCTCTGCTCTCAGGAAGTTGTTTTAGCGTGGCTGCCGCGCCGGCTGCGCCACCGCCGGTATCCTACGGTGTCGAGGAAGATGTGTTCCATCCCGTTCGCGCGCAACAGGGGATGGTGGCTTCCGTAGATGCTTTAGCCACCCAGGTTGGGGTGGATATTCTGAAACAGGGCGGGAATGCCGTTGATGCCGCTGTAGCCGTTGGTTACGCGCTGGCGGTGACGCATCCGCAGGCGGGCAATCTGGGCGGCGGCGGGTTTATGCTGCTGCGTACCAAAGACGGTAACACCACGGCGATCGATTTTCGTGAAATGGCTCCCGCTGGCGCGACCCGCGACATGTTCCTCGATGAACAGGGCAACGCCGATGCGAAAAAGTCGCTAACCTCACATCTGGCATCCGGTACGCCGGGTACCGTGGCGGGTTTCTCGCTGGCGCTGGAGAAATACGGCACGATGCAGCTGAACAAAGTCGTGCGCCCGGCAATGAAGCTAGCGGAAGAAGGCTTTGTGGTTAACGACGCGCTGGCTGACGATCTGAAAACCTATGGCAGCGAAGTGCTCCCTAATCACGAGAACAGCAAAGCCATTTTCTGGAAAGACGGCGAGCCGCTGAAAAAGGGCGACAAGCTGGTGCAAACGAACCTGGCGAAAAGCCTGGAGATGATTGCCGAGAACGGTCCGGATGCGTTTTATAAAGGGGCAATTGCCGATCAGATTGCGGAGGAAATGCAGAAAAACGGCGGGTTGATGACCAAAGAGGATTTAGCCAGCTATAAAGCCGTGGAGCGTACGCCGATTAGCGGCGACTATCGCGGGTATCAGGTCTTCTCCATGCCACCGCCGTCCTCTGGCGGTATTCACATCGTGCAGATCCTCAATATTCTCGAAAACTTCGATATGAAGAAGTACGGGTTTGGCAGCGCTGATGCCATGCAGGTAATGGCTGAAGCGGAGAAATATGCCTACGCCGACCGCTCGGAGTATCTGGGCGACCCGGATTTTGTGAAAGTACCGTGGCAGGCGCTGACCAATAAAGCCTATGCCAAATCGCTTGCCGATCAAATTGATATCAACAAGGCTAAGCCTTCCAGCCAGATCAAACCTGGCAAGCTCGCGCCGTATGAAAGCAATCAGACCACCCATTTCTCGGTGGTGGATAAAGACGGTAATGCCGTGGCGGTGACGTATACCCTGAACACCACCTTTGGCACCGGGATTGTGGCGGGTAACACCGGCATTCTGCTTAATAACGAAATGGACGATTTCTCCGCCAAGCCGGGCGTGCCGAACGTTTATGGGCTGGTGGGTGGCGATGCTAACGCGGTTGGGCCGAAGAAGCGTCCGCTGTCATCAATGTCGCCGACTATCGTGGTAAAAGACGGGAAAACCTGGCTGGTTACCGGCAGCCCTGGCGGGAGCCGAATCATCACCACCGTGCTGCAAATGGTAGTCAACAGCATTGATTTTGGAATGAACGTCGCCGAAGCGACCAACGCGCCGCGCTTCCATCATCAGTGGTTGCCCGATGAACTGCGCGTTGAGAAAGGGTTTAGCCCGGATACTATTAAACTGCTGGAGCAAAAAGGGCAAAAAGTCGTGCTAAAAGAGGCGATGGGCAGTACGCAGAGCATTATGGTTGGACCGGATGGTGCACTGTATGGCGCGTCCGACCCACGTTCCGTGGATGATTTAACGGCGGGATACTGATTTTTGATTAATAGCCCGGTGTCAGGCACCGGGCGTTTTGTTGGCTATGCCGTGAGCAACCGCGCTGGGTTATCAATACAGAGCCTGCGTAGAGTATCGTTGTCTACTCCACGGGCGGCCAGATAGGCGAGGAAAACATTCGGGACAAATCCCCAACCGTTCCCCCCATTTTTTGCCCACATCTGTTTGAGAAAAACATCATGGCTTAAAACTATCTGATCGGCGTAACCCAATTCAATCAGATGTGCTACCGCATCTGCGGTTTCCTGAACGCCTGGGGCGATACCTTCTTTTGGGAAAGTGATGTCCAGGCCAATCATGTCAAATTCAAGCCATACGCCTCGATCGAGCATTTTTCGTTGATAGGCAACATCTTTTCCCGAAGGGTCTGAATGCGCCAGCGAGACTTTTGCCGGAGAGACGTTCATCTCTTCAAGGACAATATCCAGCACCTCATCACCCAGCCGCAGCCACCCTGGCATATGGATATTCATCGCAGTATGAGGATTATTACGTTGTGCCAGAGAAGCCGCTCGCAGACTGTTGCGTTCCGCCTGCGTAAAAGCGGGTGATACGCCAATTTCACCTATCATGCCGGCGCGAATATCCGTCTCGCCTATCCCCTGATTCAGTTCCTTATCAATAAGTGAGGCTAACAACTCGACAGGTTTGTGGATCCTGGCACTTTCAAACTTCTCCAGATAAGGTCCTGATGAAGCTACGATGTTCAAACCGGTTTTTAATGCCACTTCTCGCAATGACAAGACATCTCGACCGATAGATTCAGAACCTGTCGCGTCGACAATCGTCCTGCCTCCCAGTGACATAAAGTTGTTGATTTCAAAGATGACATCATCAATTTCCTTTCTGTCCATGTTATCGGCGCAGCAGTAGGGATCATGTTTCAATCCCCACTGCAGATCAGCGCTGACCTTTTTCCCCACGAGTTGCTGTGAGAATTCATAATGCGGTTCGTCAACAACCGATGATAAATCGTTAAACAGATGCTCATGCGGTAGCGTCAGACCCATATCCGTGTGCGCCACTGGGCCTGTCACGGTTTGCAGGAAACCTTTCATCCTGACACCTCCATTTTTTGCGCCATTTTGGATGCTCTGTATTCGGGGATGGTGGTAACAATTGCGCCTATTAGCGCAAACAGCGTCCCAATGATCGTGACCAGATAGACCGTATTACCCAGTGACGGGATAAGTTCATCAATCAACACTGAGCCAAGCAATTGACCCGCGGTAGAAGCAACACCGAGCATCAACAGCCCTAAGCCTCTGACCAGAATCGCCATCAGCCCGATGGACAGCAGACCCAGCGGGCCACCGAGATACATCCACCACGTATCGGGTAACTGGACGGTGACATGACCTAATGCGACACGTATCGCCAGCGCAGCGCCCAGCACACAAAAGCCGACGATGAAGTTCCAGGTAATGGAAACCAGCATAGAGCCCGTTGCCTCGGCAACTTTGGCATTTCCAGCAGGCTGCCAGCCAGCGAGTAATCCTGCCAAAAATGGAAGGATAGCGAGCAGGATAAAGGAGGTTGAATGCCACTGTGGTGACACGACAAAAATCGTGGCAATAACAGCGAACAATGCGCCAGTAACGCGCCATGGCGTGAAGTATTTCTTCTCATCCACACCGACACCAAAACGGTCGCACAGCAGGCCGGAAAGGAGGAGGGCGGAAATTAATGCAGTTTGAAACGTGGCAACGCCCAACGCGCTGGCTGATGCCCCTTCCGAAAATACAACCATCGCCCCGCATAATCCGGCAAACCAATTCCACAACGGGATTTTTCGCGTTTTAATCAGGGCTGGGATCGACGCGAATTGCTGGCGTGTTTCTTTGCGCGCAATAATAATAAAAAACATGACGACCAGACCACTGGCGAATGAGATTACTGCGCAAGCATTTCCATCCTGCAACCAGTGTCCCAATTGTCCATTAACGGCAGACTGCATAGGGGAAAGCATACCGGCTAAGATAGTTGCAAGCATCAGTAAGGGGGTTGAGTACTTATTCTTGTTCATACATCAATCCTTATATTTTATAAAAGGAGTAACTTTCGTTACTCCATTGTTTTTTATTTTCTGGCGATGAATTGAAGCGTGTTAACCCACAGGTCGGTATAAAACGGCCAGGACATAAATTGCTGTGTTCCCCAGTGCGGCGAACAGTCGCTCATGAAGCAGGCGGTTTTACCCTGTTGGTATTCACCGAACACTAACAGTGGGTCATTATTTATTGTTAAAACAACATCGGCATCTTCTCTGGCGACAACCTGGTTATATCCAAGAAATACCGGGTAGTCGGAGAATCCGTTAACGACAGGATGTTCAGGGGAAATAGCCTCAGCGTAGATACCCTCTGGTTTTTCTACCCGGTCATCGCCGTTAAACATAATAACTGGTAAAACCTCGGCAAGAATGGTGTTCTTGTAATTAGCTTTTGCCTCAATACCCATAAATGACAGATAGCCGCCAATCATGAGCAGTCCACCACCATTTTTGACATACTCTTTAATTGATTCCAGGGCATTCGGCTTTATTTTTAGCTGATAGAACGTCTCGTTTTGCAGCAGGAACGTATTGCTGCCGATATCGCTAATGACAATGACATCGTAACGGTTTAGCTCATTAACGCTTTCTGGAAATGCGATTTGCACGGTGTGAGCGGGCATGTAATCAACTTCTACTCCACCTTTCTTTAAGCATTCCAGTAACCATGTGGCACCCTCTTCATATTTACTGGAGGTAAAACTGTCATAGCCTTTTGAATGGATCATGTGAATATGCCAGGATTCTCCAATAAAGAGCACCTTTAGTTTTTTCTGTGTATTATTCATAGTCTGCTCCTTCATTTAGTGAGTCGAGATAGTTTGTTTGTAATGCGAACCTTGAATGCGATGAAGAACGGATTCGTTTTCTGGCATGTCAGAGGCATTGGGTGTTTCAACAGCAAGCGAGGCGAATGCACTGGCGTAGCACAATGCAGATGCCAGTGATTTTCCTTTAGCAAGGCCAGATGCGAGTGCACCATTGAAGGCATCGCCCGCTCCTGCGGTATTTTTTACAACTGCCGGGAATGCCGGAGAATAGATGAATTGTGTTCCGTCATAAGCGAGGGAGCCTTTGCTCCCTAGGGTGATAATGGTATTTTTGACGCCTTTCTGATGAATAATCTTTGCCGCACTTTTTGCCGACTCAATATCATTGACGGACATATTTGCCAGCAGACCCGCTTCGGTTTCATTTGGCGTGATATAATCAATATTATCAATGATGGTATTGACCATTTCATTGTATGGTGCTGGGTTGATAATGACAGGGATATCATTTTTCTGTGCGAGACGAATGGTTTGGTGAAGCGCCTCGTAATTTGTCTCCAGTTGTACGAGAACAATATCTGAATGAACGATGGCTTCTTTTTGTATGGTGATTTCATCAGGGGAAATTGTCATGTTAGCACCGGGGTAGATAGCGATGACGTTATCCCCGGTATCTCCATTCACCATAATAGTAGCTGTACCTGTTTGTGTTTCTTTGGTCTGATAGATAACGCTTTTATGGATTTTTGATGAGTTTATAAAATTAATGGCGTAATCACTGAAATGGTCTGACCCTACTTTAGTAATAAAATGCACATCAGAATCGGCATAGCTTGCAGCTAATGCCTGATTGCATCCTTTACCTCCGGGCGAAAAAATAAATTTATCGGCAAGTAATGATTCGCCTGTCGAGGGGAGCCTCGGTAGGTAACTGATAATATCAACATTGAACGAGCCAATAACACATACATTATTCTTCATGGCAGAGAGACCTTTTTTTATTTTCTGCGCTGATTCATATTTTTCCAGCACATAAGCAATTTCGTTTTTTGCAACGTTATCAAGAGAGTCAAGGGTAATAAATGCACCACCATGACAGCGAGTGAGATATCCCTGTCCGGCAAGTTCATTGAGATCTGAGCGAATAGTTTCCTTTGTTACCTTGAGACTTTTCGCCAGATTTGAAACTTTTACAACTCCCGAAATACTGATTTCTTTCAATATTCTATGATGGCGTTCAAATTTCATTTTTTACCTCACCGTGGTTAAGTTAGTCCCAGGGGAAGTATATTGTTGTGATTGTCACCATAAAGTGATGGCAGAAACCAAAAAAAAACAAAAATGTAATATTAATATTATTAAAGTTAAGATAAATAGCGATGAAGATAGTAAGTAAAATAACCCTATGATTCAGGTGGTTGTTACGCCTGAAGATGACGGCGGAGGCGATGGACTGCAATCAACAACTTTATGCCAGGATTGGATGGCAATTCCGCTTTTGGATGTAACGACGGGGAAATTAAGGATAATGACCTACAGCCTTCTGAACGTTGCAGGTCTTATTAGTTCCTTAAGGAACATACTGTTGCAGTGATTCAGACCAGTGAAATATTTGGCTGCTTTTATCCTGCAGGTTCACGACCTCTAAATCATAAAATCCCTGCGTCTTTGCCGACCGCAATTTCAGGATGTACTTACTCTCGCTGATGTCGTGCTGCCTTGTGCCGTCTTTATTCCAGTCTCCGGCGATATCCGAATAGTAATAAACAAGGTCAGAAAACACGTTGATTATCTTGCTGTCTTTGATGGTGTAGAGTTCCAGCACTTCATAAAACGCTCCGCCGCCGGAGTAGGCATCGGAGTAGCCACCGCGCACTCCGAACGCCAGAGTATCGGGAGCGATCCGGTACGGTGCCAGATCCAATTTTGTATAATAAGCCAGCGGTCTGACGGACTCATCATCGCTCTCTTTCTCGGCAGCTTTATTCCACGCTGAGATCTGGTTTAATGGTTTTTCCGAGCGGGCAATCGGCTGCAGCTGTTGGTTCTGCCAGGAGAAAACGCCGAGATATAATTTATTGGCGCGTCCGTTGTTGTAGTTTTCCGGACAGGTGTTATCCGCATACTTTTTTGCCTGCCCGGCATCGGCCTGATTGTCAGCAAAACAGGCAATGCCAATATATTTACCCTCTTTTCCCCAGGCTTTGGCGCCGGTGAGGATCAGATTATTAGGATTTTCGTTCGGCGCAACCCAGCCAATCCACTGGTTCTCTGATAATCCCTGTGGAAGTTCACCAAATCCTTTCGCAGGTGTTGCCCCTGCCATTTGCTCAGCAAAAATCTGTTTACCTTCAGTATGTTGAATAACGCCGGGTACGGCATCGAGATTTTGTACGGTAGTGGCAAAAGCTGGGGAGAGCGAGGCCAGTAAAACCAGGGGAACAAACTTTTTCACTATTGCGTCCTTTCAATAAGCAGGGCGATAAGACTCGCCCTTAAATTTATTTCACGCGTGCCATAAAATATGCATCCACGTACTCGCCGTTGCGCAGGCCGTATTTCTTACCTGTCCCTTCGATCTCAAAGCCATGCTTTTTATAGACCGCAACCGCAGGTTCGTTATCCACAAACACTGTTAACTCGATACGGTCGACGCGCAGCCAGTTGTCGCACATGTCGATCATCGTACGGAGAAGCGCGCTGGCAACACCGCGATTCTGCCAGCGGGCATCAACGCAGATACCAAAATCGGCCACGTGGCTGCGGCGCGGGCGCTGCGCGACCTCAATACAGAGATGTCCGACGACGATATCGTCAATGCACGCGACCAGTTGTTTGATTCCGACCCGTTCGGTTAGTCGCTCTTGCCACATCTCCATGGAAGGATGAGGAACCTGTAGCGTGTTGTGATACACCTCTGGCTGGGCATGGATCTGACGAATTGCGTCGTAATCTTTCGGTTCAGCGTGGCGTATCACTATCTCACTCATTCCTTATCTCCTTCAGGGTTAATTGAGTCTTTACCCTCGCTGAGAAAGAAAATTCCGTCAACTGCATTTTTTTGCAAAAAGAAGTAGACAAGTGCGAATGAGAATGATTATTATTGCTCTGCGTTCAGGGGAACCCCTACGGAGAACCTGAAAGCACGACATTGCTCACATTGCTTCCAGTATTACTTTAGCCAGCTTTTGCTGGCTTTTTTTTTTGGGGTTTTGTTTCAGCCTGGCTTACTTGTCATTTTGTCCCCGGGATGATGCCGGATGGCGCTTGCGCTTATCCGGCCTACGGCTGAGACCTGGGTTTTGTAGGCCGGATAAGGCAACGCCGCATCCGGCAAAGAATCCAACATTCAGTCTCCAGCCGCTTTGCGCTATGGTGTAGACAATCACCTTCAAAAGGACTGTCTCATGACCTTACACTGCGCATTTATTGGTTTTGGTAAAAGTACCACTCGCTACCATTTGCCGTACGTCCTCAACCGCAAGAATAGCTGGCATGTCGCGCATATTTTCCGCCGTAACGCCAGGCCGGAAGAGCAGGCCCCGCAGTATTCACATATTCACTTCACCAGCGACCTCGACGAGATCTTAAACGATCCGCAGGTGAAGTTAGTGATCGTTTGTACCCATGCTGACAGCCATTTTGACTACGCCAAACGTGCGCTTGAGGCGGGTAAAAACGTGCTGGTTGAGAAACCGTTCACGCCGACGCTGGCAGAAGCAAAAGTGCTGTTCGAACTGGCGCAAAGCAAAGGGCTGACCGTTACGCCGTATCAGAATCGCCGTTTTGACTCCTGCTTTCTCACTGCTAAAAAAGCGATTGAGAGCGGCAAGCTCGGCGAAATTGTTGAGGTTGAAAGCCATTTCGATTACTACCGTCCCGAGGCGGAAACTAAGCCGGGACTGCCGCAGGACGGCGCATTTTATGGCCTGGGCGTACACACCATGGATCAGATTATCTCGCTGTTCGGACGCCCCGATCATGTGGCCTATGACATCCGCAGCCTGCGTAATAAAGCGAACCCGGACGATACCTTTGAAGCGCAGCTGTTTTACGGCGACCTGAAAGCCATTGTTAAAACCAGTCATCTGGTGAAAATCGACTATCCGAAGTTTATCGTCCATGGCACCAAAGGCTCGTTTGTGAAGTACGGCATCGACCAGCAGGAAACCAGTCTGAAGGCCAATATCATGCCGGGTGAGCCAGGTTTCGCTGCTGATGATTCCATCGGAATGCTGGAGTATGTCAACGATGACGGCATCACAGTAAAAGAAGAGGTGAAGCCGGAGGTGGGGGATTACGGTCGCGTCTATGATGCGCTGTACCAGACGCTGACCGCCGGTACGCCTAATTACGTCAAGGAATCTGAAGTTCTAACCAACCTGGAGATCCTCGAACGCGCCTTCGAACAGGCATCTCCGGCGACGATAACCCTCGCCAAATAGCCTGCACAGACTCCTCTGGGTTTATTCATATTTTTTGAACAGAGGAGTCAATTTTCACCCTCTATGATCCCAGGCGGATTGAGTCCACACTTACTCCATCGAAAACATCTGGGGGTGAACACAATGATCTATTTACGCAAAGCTAACGACCGCGGTCATGCGAATCATGGCTGGCTCGATTCCTGGCATACCTTCTCTTTTGCCAACTACTATGACCCGAACTTTATGGGGTTCTCGGCACTGCGCGTGATTAACGATGACGTGATTGACGCAGGCCAGGGCTTTGGCACTCACCCCCATAAAGACATGGAAATCCTGACCTACGTGCTGGAAGGCGCGGTGGAACATCAGGACAGCATGGGCAACAAAGAGCAGGTGCCGGCCGGAGAGTTTCAGATTATGAGCGCCGGGACGGGGATCCGTCACTCGGAGTACAACCCGAGTAATACTGAGAAGCTGCATCTGTATCAGATCTGGATCATGCCGCAGGAAAACGGTATTACGCCGCGCTATGAACAGCGCCGTTTCGATGCCGCTCAGGGTAAACAACTGGTGCTGTCGCCTGATGCCCGCGATGGCTCACTGAAAGTGTACCAGGATATGGAGCTGTACCGTTGGGCGCTGGTCAAAGATGAGCAGTCGGTACATCAGATTGCCGCTGAACGTCGCGTCTGGATCCAGGTCGTTAAAGGCAACGTCACCATTAACGGAACCAAAGCGACTACCAGCGACGGTCTGGCAATCTGGGATGAACAGGCAATTTCGATTCATGCCGACAGCGACAGCGAAGTATTGCTGTTTGACTTGCCGCCTGTATAACGTGCTGGAACCTGATGTAGGCCGGATAAGACGCGAAAGCGTCGACATCCGGCTTTTCATCGTTTGTCATTAATTCCATGCGTCCGTGGTAAACTGGGGGAATCTATCCCTTTTTAACGCTTCAGGACGATGAAAAAGAAAAGACCCGTACTTCAGGATGTAGCCGACCGCGTGGGCGTGACCAAAATGACGGTCAGTCGCTTTTTGCGTAACCCGGAGCAGGTCTCCGTGGCGCTGCGGGGCAAAATTGCCGCTGCACTTGATGAGCTGGGTTATATTCCCAATCGCGCTCCTGATATTCTTTCTAACGCCACCAGTCGCGCTATCGGCGTGTTGTTACCGTCTCTCACTAACCAGGTTTTTGCTGAAGTGTTACGCGGCATTGAGGCCGCCACCGACGCCCATGGTTATCAAACTATGCTCGCGCACTACGGCTATAAGCCAGAGATGGAACAAGAGCGCCTGGAATCGATGCTGTCGTGGAATATCGATGGCCTGATCCTCACCGAACGTAGCCATACGCCTCGTACGCTGAAAATGATTGAGGTCGCCGGTATCCCGGTGGTTGAGCTGATGGACAGCCAGTCCCCGTGCCTGGATATCGCCGTCGGTTTCGACAACTTTGAAGCCGCGCGCCAGATGACTGCCGCTATCATCGCCCGCGGGCACCGTCATGTTGCCTATCTTGGCGCACGTCTTGATGAACGTACTATCATCAAACAGAGGGGCTACGAGCAGGCAATGCGCGATGCCAACCTGGTGCCGTACAGCGTGATGGTGGAACAGTCTTCTTCCTACTCCTCCGGTATTGAACTCATCCGTCAGGCGCGGCGCGAATACCCGCAGCTCGACGGCATTTTCTGTACCAACGATGACCTGGCGGTAGGGGCGGCCTTCGAATGCCAGCGTTTAGGGCTAAAAATCCCGGATGACATGGCGATTGCCGGATTCCACGGTCACGACATCGGACAGGTGATGGAGCCGCGTCTGGCGAGCGTGCTCACGCCGCGTGAACGCATGGGCAGCATTGGTGCTGAACGCCTGCTGGCGCGCATCCGTGGTGAAGCAGTCACACCTAAAATGTTAGATTTAGGTTTCACCTTGTCACCGGGCGGATCTATTTAAGCCAACAAGTTTGAAGTAGCTCACACTTATACACTTCGAGCACGAATGGATATTGCTTCCCTATTTATCCGGCTGGACAATGTTACCGATAACAGTTACCCGTAACAATTTCCAGATTCTTGTACCAGTGGGGGCAACGCTTTGAGCACGACTAATCATGATCACCACGTTTACGTTCTGATGGGCGTATCGGGCAGCGGTAAATCTGCTGTCGCCAGCGAAGTGGCGCATCAACTGCAGGCCGCGTTTCTTGATGGCGATTTTCTCCATCCGCGCAGCAACATCATGAAAATGGCTTCCGGTGAGCCACTCAACGATGATGACCGTAAACCGTGGTTACAGGCGCTGAATGACGCCGCCTTTGCGATGCAGCGTACCAACAAGGTTTCGCTGATCGTCTGTTCCGCTCTGAAAAAAGTCTATCGCGACCAGCTACGCGAAGGTAACCCGAACCTCTCTTTCATCTATCTGAAAGGGGATTTTGACGTTATCGAAAGCCGTCTAAAAGCGCGTAAAGGCCACTTCTTCAAAACGCAGATGCTGGTGACCCAGTTTGAAGCGCTGGAAGAACCAGGTGCGAATGAAAACGATGTACTGGTGGTCGATATCGATCAACCACTGGACGGTGTGGTCGCCAGCACCATTGAGGTTATTAACCAGGGCAGTAAGTAGTGAGTACATTAACGCTTGTTTTAACAGCAGTAGGGTCCGTTTTATTACTGCTGTTTTTAGTGATGAAGGCGCGTATGCACGCCTTCCTTGCTTTGATGGTGGTGTCTATTGGTGCAGGTCTCTTTTCCGGTATGCCGCTCGATAAAATCGCCGCGACTATGGAAAAAGGGATGGGAGGCACGCTCGGTTTCCTGGCGATTGTTGTGGCGTTGGGGGCGATGTTCGGCAAGATTTTGCATGAGACCGGCGCAGTTGATCAAATTGCCGTCAAAATGCTGAAATCCTTCGGCCACAGCCGCGCACATTACGCGATTGGCCTGGCCGGGCTTATCTGTGCGCTACCGCTGTTCTTTGAGGTGGCGATTGTGCTGCTGATCAGCGTGGCGTTCTCGATGGCGCGTCACACCGGTACCAACCTGGTTAAATTAGTCATTCCGTTGTTTGCAGGCGTAGCGGCGGCTGCGGCGTTTTTACTGCCGGGGCCAGCGCCGATGTTGCTGGCTTCGCAGATGCACGTTGACTTTGGCTGGATGATCCTGATTGGCCTGTGTGCCGCGATTCCGGGCATGATTATCGCCGGGCCGCTGTGGGGTAATTTCATCAGCCGTTACGTTGAGCTGAACATTCCTGATGACATTACCGAGCCGCATCTGGGCGAAGGTAAAATGCCGTCCTTCGGCTTTAGCTTGTCGCTGATCCTGCTGCCGCTGGTATTGGTTGGTCTGAAAACCATCGCCGCGCGCTTTGTGCCGGTTGGTTCTTCAACTTACGAATGGTTTGAGTTTATCGGTCACCCGTTTACCGCGATTCTGGTTGCCTGTCTGGTGGCGATTTACGGTCTGGCGATTCGCCAGGGTATGCCAAAAGACAAAGTGATGGAGATCTGCGGTCATGCGCTGCAACCGGCGGGGATTATCCTGCTGGTGATTGGTGCAGGTGGCGTGTTTAAACAAGTGCTGGTTGATTCCGGCGTCGGTCCGGCGCTGGGCGAAGCGTTAACCGGAATGGGTCTGCCGATTGCCATTACCTGCTTCGTGCTGGCGGCAGCGGTGCGTATCATTCAGGGTTCCGCGACTGTGGCCTGCTTAACGGCGGTCGGTCTGGTGATGCCGGTGATTGAACAGTTAAACTTCTCCGGCGCACAGATGGCGGCACTGTCTATTTGTATCGCAGGCGGCTCGATCGTGGTCAGCCACGTTAACGACGCCGGTTTCTGGTTGTTCGGTAAATTTACCGGCGCAACGGAAGCACAAACGTTGAAGACCTGGACGATGATGGAAACCATCCTCGGTACGGTCGGCGCGATTGTCGGTATGATTGCTTTCCAGCTGTTGAGCTGAGTCTTGTTGCCCGGTGGCGCTTGCGCTTACCGGGCCTGGAAACGAGCACACATCCGCATCGTAGGCCGGGTAAGCGCAAGCGCCACCCGGCTTTTTTACAGCACCATCACACCATCCTCGGTTTTCAACCAACGCGGCGCTTTCAGCGTGTCGGCGAAATAGCCCACCAAATCCTGCAACAAATCACCCGCTACTCGCTCCATATCATCAGAAAGCGTTTTGCTCATCAGCAAATGCGTCAAAAGCTGGCAGTAACGCCCCATCTGGTCGGGCTCAGGCTCGAAAAGGGGAAAACGGGTCGGTAAGGTTTCTACCGTCAGGCTGGCCTGTAGATGCTGCGGTACAGGCTCCGTTAAGGTCGGTTGTAATAACGCCAGACAGGCCGACAGACGTGCACAAATCGCCAGTTTTTCAACCGGGTCATGGCATTCAACCAGCCCTTCGACAAAACGCTCGCAGTTATCCGCCAGTTCGGTGAAGTCCGTGGCATGGCTAAAGGGCAGGATAAATAAAGAGTGTGAAAAGAGAGGGGTAGTCGCCATAGGGCAGCCTCCAATGAGTGAAATTTACCACCACCGAAGGGACCAACCTTTGGGTGGCGGACTGAACGGAGTTGGTCCTACCGGCCTCATTGGATACCGGCGCGCCTTACGACGCCACCGTCCAGCCCACCATTGAGGTGTAGCTGGTCGCACGATAAAAGTGAATTTTATCGCGAATGAGGTAATCAGGGGACCAATCCTGACACCTGATTTTGCAGGTGCAGCGAGAAGATAATGCTAATCCACGATGCTGACAAGAGGGCATTCCGGAAGGCGCTTCGCAGAAATGAAAATACGTTATATCAGCGACTTAAAAGCATAAGGAATACCTGAAATTACAGCGCAATACCGTTCAGTTAAGCATGTAGGGTGAACATGTGATTATTGCTCAGGTTTCCGTTCACCTCAGTGGTGTCATTTCTTTGAAGCGCTGACACCCGTGAACGTGCAAGGGAGGCTCACCGCCGCCTCCCTTGCAACCCAGGCTCCCGGCGGGAAAATCGTCGCTGCGCGAGTTATTCGTCTTATTCCGTCTGCCTGTCGGGTCGGGGCCGAGCCTGCGTCCCTGCAGGCCGTCCCCTCTGCCCGCATCCCTGCGGGCAGACCCGGTCAGCCGTCAACGCCTCATCGATTTTCAGCCGGACCGGTGTCATCGCTTCAACGCTCTGACTTCCAGTTAAATTTGTTTTGCTGTCCAAACCTGTTCAAATAAAAACGCAGATGGTCAGGTGTGGGCTGGCCCGGCTGAAAATTGCCGACGTGTTTCCGTAAGGCCGGGGGAGCCAGCATGGATGCTGGCTCAGGGCGCGTTTTACAGGGACGTTTCCTCGCGCCCGGCCCGGTAGCCTGGAGGAATAAGCGGAGGGTATTGCGCAGCAACAATTTTCCTGCCGGAGAGCCGGGATTGTTAAGGGGGCTGCGTAGCCCCCTTAACACGTTCACCGATGAAGAAACTCCAGAGAAGCAACGAACATAACGTGAACGGAACCGTTCTCTGAAATGCCATGTTCTTCCAGTTTCAACACCATTGCTCGGTGGCGCTATGCTTACCGGGCCTACAAATGAGCACACATCCACATCGTAGGCCGGGTAAGGCGAAGCCGCCACCCGGCGTGAAACGAGTACATCACCCCTTCATCCACATCCGTACGCCGTCGAGGAACATCTGGGTGGCCATCATCACCAGAATCAGCCCCATCAGGCGCTCCAGCGCGTTCACCCCTTTCTCCCCCAGCAGACGCAAAAACAGCGACGACTGCAACAGAATCACAAACGTACCGCCCCAGGCGATCAGCAGCGCAATCACCAGATGCCCCATCTGGTTTGGGTATTGATGCGACAACAGCATTAATGAAGCCAGGATTGTCGGACCGGCTACCAGCGGGATCGCCAGCGGCACGATAAACGGCTCTTCACCCGCCGGAAGCCCGGTGCTATTCCCGGTGGCGCTGGGGAAAATCATCTTAATGGCGATCAGGAACAAAATGATGCCCCCGGAAATCGACACGGTTTCCGCGCGCAGATTCAGAAATGCCAGAATTTTCTCGCCCGCAAACAGGAATATCAGCATCACCAACAGCGCAATGAACAGCTCGCGAATCATAATCGCGCGGCGGCGTTTTGGTTCGGTATGTTTCAATACGGACATGAAAATGGGCAGATTTCCGAGTGGATCCATAATCAGGATCAATAAAACTGCCGCTGAAATGATTTCATTCATAACTCAAATTCCCTGATAATTACCACGGACTTTCTGCTTGCTTGCGCAGCGGGATAAGTCGCATTACTGATGGCTTCGCTATCATTGATTAATTTCACTTGCGACTTTGGCTGCATTTTGTATGGTGAAGGATATGCCACCAGGACACTGGCATACATACACAGCACACATCTCTGCAGGAAAAAACGCTATGAAAAATGTTGGTTTTATCGGCTGGCGCGGTATGGTCGGCTCTGTTCTCATGCAACGCATGGTTGAGGAGCGTGACTTCGACGCCATTCGCCCTGTTTTCTTTTCTACTTCCCAGCTCGGGCAGGCGGCACCGACATTCGGTGGAACCGCGACCGGCACGCTTCAGGACGCTTTTGATCTGGATGCGCTGAAGGCGCTCGATATCATCGTGACCTGTCAGGGCGGCGATTATACCAACGAAATCTATCCAAAGCTTCGTGAAAGCGGTTGGCAGGGTTACTGGATTGACGCGGCCTCTTCGCTGCGTATGAAAGACGACGCCATCATTATTCTCGATCCGGTTAACCAGGATGTCATCACCGATGGCCTGAATAAAGGTATTAAGACCTTTGTCGGCGGTAACTGCACCGTTAGCCTGATGCTGATGTCCCTCGGTGGCCTGTTTGCCAACGACCTGGTCGATTGGGTCTCCGTGGCGACCTATCAGGCGGCTTCCGGCGGCGGCGCGCGTCACATGCGCGAGCTGCTGTCTCAGATGGGCCATCTGTATGGCCATGTGGCCGAGGAGCTGGCGACCCCATCCTCTGCTATTCTCGACATCGAACGTAAAGTGACGACCCTGTCCCGTAGCGGTGAACTGCCGGTTGATAACTTTGGCGTACCGCTGGCCGGTAGCCTGATTCCGTGGATCGACAAACAGCTCGATAACGGTCAGAGCCGTGAAGAGTGGAAGGGACAGGCGGAAACCAACAAAATTCTCAACACGTCTTCCGAGATCCCGGTTGATGGTCTGTGCGTGCGCGTCGGCGCGCTGCGCTGCCACAGCCAGGCGTTCACCATCAAACTGAAAAAAGATGTGTCTATTCCGACCGTGGAAGAACTGCTGGCGGCGCACAACCCGTGGGCGAAAGTAGTACCAAACGATCGTGAAATCACCATGCGTGAGTTAACCCCGGCGGCCGTTACCGGCACGTTGACCACGCCAGTAGGTCGTCTGCGTAAGCTGAATATGGGACCGGAGTTCCTGTCAGCCTTTACCGTAGGTGACCAGCTGCTTTGGGGTGCTGCGGAGCCATTGCGCCGCATGTTACGTCAACTGGCGTAATGGTTTGTTAATGATCAAAGGGTGCTGAGTCACCCTTTTTTTTGCGTAATACAGGAGTAAGCGCAGATGTTTCATTTTTTACCAGGAGTAAGATAAAGCATTGGCTATTCTTTAAGGGTGACTTAGTACCGGAGGTATTAAGTTGTTGCCTGAAGGTGGGACGACGCAGAGAGGATGCACAATTGTGCTGCGCCGTTCAGGTCAAAAAAAGTGTCGCTACCTGATGTCGAAAATCAGTTGGAAGGGGTGACACCATAAAACAGGATGACAACCATGTCCGTTCGTATCGATAGAGACGTGATTAATGCGCTAATTGCAGGCCATTTTGCGGATCCTTTTTCCGTACTCGGTATGCACCAAACTGACGCTGGACTTGAAGTCCGCGCCCTATTACCTGACGCCACCGAAGTGTGGGTGATCGAACCCAAAACCGGACGCAAAGTCGGCAAGCTGGATTGCCTCGACTCTCGTGGTTTTTTCTGTGCAGTACTTCCCCGCCGTAAAAATTTCTTTCGCTATCAGTTGGCCGTTGTCTGGCACGGACAGCAGAATCTGATTGATGATCCTTATCGTTTTGGCCCGCTGATCCAGGATATGGATGCCTGGCTGTTATCTGAAGGTACGCACCTGCGACCTTACGAAACGCTGGGTGCGCATGCGGATACAATGGATGGTGTAACCGGCACGCGCTTCTCTGTCTGGGCACCTAACGCTCAACGCGTGTCAGTGGTTGGGCAGTTCAACTACTGGGATGGCCGTCGCCACCCGATGCGCCTGCGCAAAGAAAGCGGTATCTGGGAGCTGTTTATCCCCGGCGCGCAGCATGGCCAGCTGTATAAATATGAGATGATCGATGCCAACGGTAAGCTGCGAATCAAAGCGGACCCTTACGCCTTCGAAGCGCAAATGCGCCCGGAAACCGCGTCGCTTATCTGTGGTCTGCCGGAAAAAGTGGTGCAAAGCGAGGAGCGTAAAAAAGCCAACCAGTTTGATGCGCCAATATCTATCTATGAAGTGCACCTGGGTTCATGGCGTCGTCATACCGATAACAACTTCTGGCTGAGCTACCGCGAGCTGGCGGATCAACTGGTGCCTTACGCCAAGTGGATGGGCTTTACCCACCTTGAACTGTTGCCGATTAACGAGCATCCGTTCGACGGTAGCTGGGGTTACCAACCTACCGGCATGTATGCGCCGACCCGTCGATTTGGTACGCGCGATGACTTCCGCTATTTTGTGAATGCCGCGCATCAGGCGGGGCTGAACGTCATTCTTGACTGGGTGCCGGGCCATTTCCCGTCGGACGATTTTGGTCTGGCAGAGTTTGATGGCACTAATCTGTATGAGCACAGCGACCCGCGAGAAGGGTATCACCAGGACTGGAACACGCTGATCTACAACTATGGCCGCCGTGAAGTCAGCAACTATCTGGTGGGCAACGCCCTGTACTGGATTGAGCGCTTTGGTATCGACGCGCTGCGCGTGGATGCCGTGGCATCGATGATTTATCGCGACTACAGCCGTAAAGAAGGGGAATGGGTCCCGAACGAATTTGGTGGTCGTGAAAACCTCGAAGCCATTGAGTTTTTACGCAATACCAACCGTATTCTTGGCGAACAGGTGCCTGGTGCGGTGAGCATGGCGGAAGAGTCCACTGATTTTGCTGGCGTTTCAAGACCGCAGGACATGGGCGGTTTAGGGTTCTGGTATAAGTGGAACCTCGGCTGGATGCACGACACGCTGGACTACATGAAACTGGATCCGGTTTATCGCCAACATCACCACGATAAGCTGACCTTCGGCATGCTGTACAACTACACCGAGAACTTTGTCCTGCCGTTGTCGCACGATGAAGTGGTGCACGGCAAGAAATCGATTCTCGACCGCATGCCGGGCGATGCGTGGCAGAAATTTGCCAACCTGCGCGCCTACTACGGCTGGATGTGGGCCTTCCCCGGTAAGAAACTGCTGTTTATGGGCAACGAGTTTGCGCAGGGACGTGAATGGAACCATGACGCCAGCCTCGACTGGCACCTGCTGGAAGGCGGTGATAACTGGCATCACGGCGTACAGCGTCTGGTGCGCGATCTGAACCTCACCTATCGTCATCACAAAGCGCTGCACGAGCTCGACTTTGACGCCTATGGCTTTGAGTGGCTGGTGGTGGATGACAAAGAACGTTCGGTGCTGGCTTTCGTGCGTCGTGACAAGGTCGGCAATGAAATCATCGTGGTCAGTAACTTTACGCCTGTGCCCCGCCACGGCTATCGCTTCGGTATCAATCAGCCGGGGAAATGGCGTGAGATCCTCAATACCGATTCGATGCATTACCACGGCAGCAATACTGGCAACGGCGGTGCGGTGCACAGTGATGAAATCGCCAGTCATGGTCGTCAGCATTCACTGAGCCTCACGTTGCCGCCGTTGGCAACGATCTGGCTGGTTCGGGAGGGGGAATGACGCAACTGGCAACCGGCAACGCCACCCCCCATGGTGCAACGTATGACGGCCATGGCGTTAATTTTACTCTCTTCTCAGCCCACGCTGAACGCGTTGAATTATGCGTATTTGACGAGGACGGTTGCGAACTCCGCTACGACCTGCCGGGGCGTAGCGGCGATGTCTGGCACGGCTATCTGGCCAACGCCCGGCCCGGTCTGCGCTATGGCTATCGCGTCCATGGCCCATGGCAACCGCAGCAGGGCCACCGGTTTAACCCAGCCAAGCTGCTGCTCGACCCTTGCGCCCGTCGGGTCGAGGGCGAGTTAAAAGATAACCCGCTGCTGCACGGCGGGCTAAATGAACCGGATCACCATGATAATGTCACCATCGCGCTGAAGGGGGTGGTGGTGTCCGACCATTATGACTGGGAGGATGATGCCCCGCCGCGCACGCCGTGGGGCAATACCGTGATTTACGAAGCGCATGTCAAAGGGTTGACGTATTTGCATCCTGACCTGCCGGAAGAGATTCGCGGAACCTACAAAGCGCTGGGTCATCCGGTAATGATCGACTATTTCAAGCGTCTCGGCATTACCGCGCTGGAGCTGCTGCCGGTGGCGCATTTTGCCAGCGAACCACGACTTCAGCGGCTGGGCCTGTCGAACTACTGGGGCTACAACCCGGTGGCCATGTTCGCGCTGCATCCGGCCTATGCCTGTTCGCCGGAGAGTGCGCTTGATGAGTTTCGCGACGCGGTAAAAGCGCTGCACAAAGCGGGGATTGAGGTCATTCTCGATATCGTTTTGAACCACAGCGCCGAGCTGGATCTCGAAGGGCCTGTCTTCTCGCTGCGCGGAATTGATAACCGTAGCTATTATTGGATCAGGGACGATGGTGATTACTACAACTGGACCGGTTGTGGGAACACCCTCAATTTAAGCCATCCCGGCGTTGTGGAATACTCATGTGAATGCCTGCGCTATTGGGTTGAAACCTGCCATGTAGATGGTTTTCGTTTTGATTTGGCTTCCGTCATGGGGCGTACACCTGCGTTTCGTCAGGATGCGCCGCTGTTTACCGCGATCCAAAACTGTCCGCTGCTCTCACGCGTGAAGCTGATTGCGGAACCGTGGGATATTGGTGAAGGCGGGTATCAGGTGGGGAATTTCCCCCCTCCGTTTGCCGAGTGGAATGACCATTTCCGCGATGCGACGCGACGCTTTTGGCTCCAGCGTAATCTCTCGTTGGGCGAGTTTGCCGGGCGTTTTGCCGCATCCAGCGATGTGTTTAAACGCCAGGGCCGCAAACCCAGCGCCACGGTCAATCTGGTGACCGCGCACGACGGTTTTACGCTACGCGACTGTGTGTGCTTCACAAATAAGCACAATGAAGCGAATGGTGAGGAAAATCGCGACGGCACTAGCAATAACTACAGCGACAATCATGGTAAAGAAGGATTAGGCGGCACGCTGGACCTGATTGAGCGGCGGCGCGACAGCATTCATGCGCTGTTAACTACGCTGTTGCTCTCCCAGGGGACGCCGATGTTGCTGGCGGGCGATGAGCATGGTCATAGCCAGCACGGCAACAATAACGCTTACTGTCAGGATAACGCCTTAACGTGGCTGGACTGGCAACAGGCAAACAGTGGGCTAACCACATTTACCGCCGCGCTGATTCATCTGCGCCGGCAAATCCCAGCATTAACAGGGGATTGTTGGTGGGAAGAGGGCGATGGCAATGTTCGTTGGCTGAATAAGTACGCACAACCCTTAAGTGCGGATGAGTGGCAAAACGGCCCGAGGCAGATGCAAATCCAGCTTTCAGACCGTTTTCTGATTGCAATAAACGCCACGCTTGAGGTGACAGATATCGTTTTACCTGAAGGGGAATGGCATGCCATTCCCCCATTTGCCGGAGAGGATAATCCGGTGCTTACGGCTGTCTGGCAGGGACCTGCGCACGGACTGTGTGTGTTCCAGAGAAGATAAAAAAGGAGTTAGTCATGGTGAGTTTAGAGAAGAACGATCGTGTAATGTTGGCGCGCCAGCTGCCATTAAAATCTGTTGCCCTGATCCTGGCCGGTGGCCGCGGTACCCGCTTAAAAGATTTGACCAACAAACGTGCCAAACCTGCTGTGCACTTTGGCGGTAAGTTCCGCATTATCGATTTTGCCTTATCCAACTGTATTAACTCCGGGATCCGCCGTATTGGCGTGATCACTCAGTACCAGTCCCACACGCTGGTGCAGCATATTCAGCGCGGCTGGTCGTTCTTTAGCGAAGAGATGAATGAGTTTGTCGATTTGCTGCCTGCCCAGCAGAGAATGCAGGGTGAAAACTGGTATCGCGGAACGGCGGATGCGGTGACCCAAAACCTGGACATCATTCGACGCTATAAAGCGGAATACGTGGTGATCCTCGCGGGCGATCATATTTATAAGCAGGACTACTCACGCATGCTGATCGACCACGTCGAGAAGGGCGCGCGTTGCACCGTGGCCTGTATGCCAGTGCCTATTGAAGAGGCCAGCGCGTTTGGCGTGATGGACGTGGACGACACCGATAAAATTATCGAGTTCGTTGAAAAACCCGCCAACCCGCCAGCCATGCCAGGCGACCCGACCAAATCTCTTGCCAGTATGGGGATCTACATTTTCAACGCCGATTATCTGTATGAACTGCTGGCGGAAGATGATCTCGATGAAAAATCCAGTCACGATTTTGGCAAAGACATTATCCCGAAAATCACCGAAGCTGGCATGGCGTATGCACATCCATTCCCGTTGTCCTGCGTGCAGTCTGACCCGGAATCCGAACCGTACTGGCGCGATGTGGGGACGCTGGAAGCCTACTGGAAGGCGAACCTTGATCTGGCTTCGGTGACGCCTGAACTGGATATGTACGACCAGGACTGGCCAATCCGAACGCACATGGAATCGCTGCCACCGGCGAAATTTGTGCAGGACCGTTCCGGTAGCCACGGAATGACGCTGAACTCGCTGGTTTCTGGCGGATGCATAATTTCAGGTTCGGTGGTGGTGCAGTCCGTTCTGTTCCCGCGAGTGCGGGTGAATTCATTCTGTAACATTGATTCGGCAGTGTTGTTACCTGAAGTGTGGGTGGGACGTTCGTGCCGCTTACGTCGTTGCATTATCGACCGCGCCTGCGTTATTCCTGAAGGCATGGTGATAGGTGAAAACGCGGAAGAAGATGCGCGTCGTTTCTACCGTTCAGAGGAAGGCATTGTGCTGGTCACGCGTGAAATGCTGCGCAAACTGCAGATCAAACAGGAGCGATAATGCAGGTTTTACACGTTTGTTCAGAGATGTTCCCCCTGTTAAAAACCGGGGGACTGGCGGATGTTATTGGGGCGTTACCTGCCGCGCAAATTGCGGACGGCGTGGATGCCCGCGTGTTGCTCCCGGCGTTTCCAGATATTCGTCGCGGCATTCCCGATGCACAGGTCGTGACGCGTCGCGATACCTTCGCTGGACGTATCACGCTGCTTTTCGGGCATTTCAACGGCGTGGGTATTTACCTGATTGACGCGCCGCATCTTTACGACCGTCCCGGTAGCCCGTATCACGACACCAACCTGTTCGCTTATACCGATAACGTCCTGCGTTTTGCGTTGCTTGGCTGGGCCGGATGTGAAATGGCCTGCGGCCTTGACCCATTCTGGCGCCCGGATGTGGTGCATGCGCACGACTGGCATGCCGGTCTGGCCCCGGCGTATCTGGCGGCGCGCGGCCATCCGGCGAAATCGGTGTTCACCGTACACAACCTGGCTTATCAAGGCATGTTTTATGCAAAGCATATGGATGACATCCAATTGCCATGGTCGTTCTTTAATGTGCACGGGCTGGAGTTTAACGGCCAGATTTCGTTCCTGAAGGCAGGGTTGTACTACGCAGACCACATTACGGCAGTGAGTCCAACTTACGCGCGGGAGATTACCGAGCCGCAGTTTGCCTATGGTATGGAAGGTCTGTTGCAGCAGCGTCATCGGGAAGGACGGCTTTCCGGCGTGCTGAACGGCGTGGATGAAAAAATCTGGAGCCCGGAAACCGACCTGCTGCTGGCGTCGCGCTATACGCGTGACACGCTGGAAGAAAAGGCGGAGAACAAACGTCAGCTGCAGATCGCGATGGGACTTAAGGTTAACGACAAAGTGCCGCTGTTTGCTGTCGTGAGCCGTCTGACCAGTCAGAAAGGGTTGGATCTGGTGCTGGAGGCTCTGCCGGGTCTGTTAGAGCAGGGGGGGCAACTGGCGTTACTTGGCGCGGGCGATCCAGTGTTGCAGGAAGGTTTCCTCGCCGCAGCGGCGGAACATCCGGGGCAAGTGGGCGTGCAGATTGGCTATCACGAAGCCTTCTCGCACCGCATCATGGGTGGGGCCGATGTGATATTGGTTCCCAGTCGTTTTGAGCCATGTGGCTTAACGCAGTTGTATGGACTGAAGTATGGCACGCTGCCGCTGGTGCGGCGCACCGGTGGGCTGGCTGATACGGTCTCTGACAGTTCGCTGGAAAACCTGGCGGACGGTATCGCCAGTGGGTTTGTATTTGAAGATAGTAATGCCTGGTCGCTGCTACGTGCGATCCGGCGTGCTTTCGTATTGTGGTCCCGGCCTTCGCTGTGGCGGTTTGTACAACGTCAGGCCATGACCATGGATTTTAGCTGGCAAGTCGCGGCGAAGTCATACCGTGAGCTTTACTATCGCTTGAAATAGATATCCAGGAATCACCTATATGAATGCTCCATTTACTTATGCATCGCCCACACTCAGCGTAGAGGCACTTAAGCATTCTATCGCCTACAAGCTGATGTTCACGATTGGTAAGGACCCGGTCATTGCCAATAAACATGAGTGGCTGAACGCCACGTTGTTCGCGGTGCGCGATCGTCTCGTGGAGCGCTGGCTGCGTTCTAACCGTGCGCAATTATCCCAGGAAACTCGTCAGGTCTATTACCTGTCAATGGAGTTTCTGATTGGCCGCACGCTTTCCAATGCACTGTTATCGTTGGGTATTTATGACGATGTCAAAAATGCGCTGGAAGGTATGGGGTTGGATCTGGAAGATCTGATCGATGAAGAAAACGACCCGGGTCTTGGCAACGGTGGCCTCGGGCGCCTGGCGGCCTGCTTCCTGGACTCGCTGGCAACGCTGGGACTGCCGGGACGCGGCTATGGTATTCGTTATGACTACGGCATGTTCAAGCAAAACATTGTTGATGGCCGACAGAAAGAGTCGCCGGACTACTGGCTGGAATACGGTAACCCATGGGAGTTCAAACGCCACAATACGCGCTACAAAGTGCGCTTTGGCGGGCGTATACAGCAGGAAGGCAAGAAAACGCGCTGGATAGAAACCGAAGAGATCCTCGCGGTTGCCTACGACCAGATTATCCCCGGTTACGACACCGATGCCACCAACACGCTGCGCCTGTGGAATGCCCAGGCCAGTAGCGAGATCAACCTCGGTAAATTTAACCAGGGCGACTACTTTGCGGCGGTGGAAGATAAAAACCACTCCGAGAACGTCTCCCGCGTGCTTTACCCGGATGACTCCACCTATTCAGGACGCGAGCTGCGCTTGCGCCAGGAGTATTTCCTGGTCTCCTCCACGGTGCAGGACATTCTGAATCGGCATTATCAACTGCACAAAACCTACGATAATCTGGCGGATAAAATCGCCATTCACCTCAACGACACCCACCCGGTGCTGTCGATCCCTGAGCTGATGCGTCTGTTGATTGATGAGCACAAGTTCAGTTGGGATGATGCGTTTGAAGTGTGCTGTCAGGTTTTCTCGTATACCAACCACACTTTGATGAGCGAAGCGCTGGAGACCTGGCCGGTGGATATGCTGGGCAAAATTCTGCCGCGCCATCTGCAAATCATTTTTGAGATTAACGACTACTTCCTGAAAACGCTGCAGGAGCAGTATCCGAACGATACCGGTCTGCTGGGGCGGACGTCGATTATCGATGAATCTAACGGCCGCCGGGTGCGTATGGCATGGCTGGCGGTCGTGGTGAGCCACAAGGTTAACGGTGTGTCTGAACTGCACTCCAACCTGATGGTGCAGTCGCTGTTTGCTGACTTTGCGAAGATTTTCCCGACTCGCTTCTGCAACGTGACCAATGGTGTGACGCCGCGTCGCTGGCTGGCGCTGGCTAACCCGCCGCTCTCTGAGGTGCTGGATGAGAATATTGGCCGCACCTGGCGTACCGATCTCAGCCAGTTGAGCGAGCTTGAACAGCACTGCGATTTCCCGTTGGTGAACCAGGCGGTACGCCGAGCGAAGCTGGAGAACAAAAAACGTCTGGCCACGCTCATTGCCCAGCAGCTTAACGTGGTAGTGAATCCGAAATCGCTGTTTGACGTACAGATCAAGCGTATTCACGAATACAAACGTCAGCTGATGAACGTGCTGCATGTGATCACCCGCTACAACCGCATTAAGGCCGATCCTGACGCCGAGTGGGTGCCGCGTGTGAATATCTTCGCCGGTAAAGCGGCTTCGGCCTATTACATGGCGAAGCACATCATTCATCTGATCAACGATGTCGCGAAAGTGATCAATAACGATCCGCAAATTGGCGACAAACTGAAAGTGGTGTTTATCCCCAATTACAGCGTCAGCCTGGCGCAGGTGATAATTCCTGCTGCCGACCTGTCTGAGCAGATCTCACTGGCCGGGACCGAAGCCTCCGGGACCAGTAATATGAAATTTGCGCTGAATGGCGCGTTGACCATTGGTACGCTGGATGGTGCCAACGTCGAGATGCTGGAACATGTGGGCGCAGAAAATATCTTTATCTTTGGTAATACGGCGGAAGAGGTTGAGGCTTTGCGTAGTCAGGGCTATAAGCCGCGTGAATATTACGAGAAAGACGAGGAACTGCACCAGGTGCTGACGCAGATCGGCAGTGGCGTATTCAGCCCAGAGGAGCCGGGACGCTATCGCGACCTGGTGGACTCATTGATCAACTTTGGCGACCACTATCAGGTGCTGGCGGATTATCGTAGTTACGTTGATTGTCAGGATAAGGTTGATGAACTGTATCGTCATCCGGAAGAGTGGACTACTAAGTCGATGATTAATATCGCCAACATGGGCTACTTCTCGTCGGACAGGACGATCAAAGAGTACGCCGAAAACATCTGGCATATTGATTCGGTGCGGTTGTAAAACACGAGGCCGGGGGCGCTGCGCTTGCCCGGCCTACGTTTATGCACCTTTGTAGGCCGGATAAGGCGTCGCCGCCATCCGGCATTTTTATCAGGACGCCAGCGACAGCTGGTGCTTCTCAATGTATTCAGCCAGCCACTTGGTCATGCGCGACTGCTGCTCAGCGTTCAGCCACATACCTTCTTTCGTGCGACGCCACAACGCATCTTCCGCACGACGAACCCATTCGTGATCGACCAGGTATTTCAGCTCGGCCTCATAAAACTCATGGCCAAAGTCTTCACCTAACTCGGCAAGCGAGGTGGCTTCGCCGATGACCCATTCGGTGTTGCTGCCGTAGGTGCGAGAATAATGGCGCGCCAGCGACTCGGTCAGGAACGGGTAGCGACGGCGCAGTTTGGCCGCGTAGTCTTCGCGATCGCCGCCAATGTCACCGCCTGGCAGAATGCACTCTTTGGTCCACGCCGGGCCGATGCCCTGATAGTACGATGCCAGTTTTTCCATCGCGTGCTCAGCCAGCTTACGATAGGTCGTCAGCTTACCGCCAAAGACCGACAGCAGCGGCGCTTTGCCGTTTTCGTCGTGGATATCCAGCGTGTAATCACGGGTGATTGCCTGCGGTGAGTCAGACTCGTCATCGCATAGCGGACGCACGCCCGAGTAAGTCCAGACGATATCATCACGGCCCAGCTGCTTCTTAAAGTGCGCGTTGTAAACCTTCAGCAGGTAATTGATCTCGCTTTCATCAATTTTCACCGCTTTCGGATCGCCTTTGTATTCAACGTCTGTCGTCCCGATGATCGAGAATTCGTCCATCCATGGGATAACAAACACAATGCGTTTATCTTCGTTTTGCAGAATATAAGCTTGCTTCTGGGTATGGACGCGCGGCACCACGATGTGGCTGCCTTTAATCAGACGAATACCGTACGGCGATGGCAGGTGCATACCGTCGTCGAAGAACTCTTTCACCCACGGACCGGTGGCGTTGACTAGGCCACGCGCCTGCCAGGTGTGTTTTTTGCCGGTATCGATATCTTCAGCTTCAACAATCCACAAACCGTTTTCACGGCGAGCAGAGGTGGCGCGAGTGCGGGTTAATACTTCTCCGCCTTTGCGTACGACCATTTGGGCGTTTGCCAAAACCAGTCGTGCATCGTCTACCCAGCAGTCAGAATATTCGAAACCGCGCACAATCTCAGGTTTCATTACAGAATCTGCGCCAAAACGCAAACCGGTAGAACTTGGCAAACTGGTGCGTTTGCCCAGATGATCGTACATAAACAAACCAATCCGGATCATCCACGCCGGACGCAGGTGCGGGCGGTGGGGCAGACGAAAGCGCATAGGGAAGGCGATGTGTGGTGCCATTTTCAACAGCACTTCACGTTCGGCCAGCGCTTCGCTCACCAGACGAAATTCGTAGTGTTCCAGGTAGCGCAGGCCACCGTGGATGAGTTTGGAGCTAGCGGAAGAGGTGGCGCAGGCTAAATCCTGCGCTTCCAGCATCAGCACGGATAAACCGCGTCCAGCGGCATCTGCCGCGATACCGGCACCGTTGATGCCTCCACCTATCACAATCAGATCTTTGGTTTCCATGCTGGCCTCTCGCACTTTCGTTATAGCTCATTAATGTTCGTTATCGAGCATAATAGCAAAGATTCGCGCCATTGGTAACATCGGATAAACAATTTACAGTGATACATATAACATTATGGCGTTTAACTGCCGTCGGGACGTACACTAAGCAGTAACATGTCCGAAAAGCGTCACCTGCCATAAAAAGAAGAGAGAGCAATGGATCAGTTTGAATGTATTAATGTCGAAGAAGCGCATCAGAAGCTGCATCAGGGGGCGGCGGTGTTAGTGGATATTCGCGACCCGCAAAGCTATGCAATGGGCCATGCCCCACAGGCATTTCATTTGACGAACGACACGCTGGGATCATTTATGCGCGAGCATGATTTCGACACCGCCGTGTTGGTGATGTGTTATCACGGCAACAGCAGTAAAGGCGCGGCGCAATATCTTCTGCAGCAGGGCTATGACGCGGTTTACAGCGTTGACGGCGGCTTCGATGCCTGGCATCGACATTTTCCGGCAGAAGTGGCATACGGTTTGTAAGGCTATACCCAAATTAATTCGAGTTGCATCGCGACGGCGACGCAGCGAATCTCCGGGAGCGTACGAACAGTACGTGACCGGAGTGAGCGAGGAAAGCCAACAAAGATGCAGCTCGAAGTAAGAAGGGTATATATACTGTCCTCTTTTGTGTGGATGAAGCGACAGCAACCATGTTGATGATTACCTCTTTTGCTAACCCCCGCGTGGCGCAGGCATTTGTTGATTATATGGCGACACAGGGCGTTATCCTGACGATTCAACAACATCAGCAAACGGATGTCTGGCTGGCGGATGAGTCCCAGGCTCAGCGCGTGCACGCTGAACTGGTGCGGTTTCTGGAGAATCCGGGCGATCCGCGCTACCTCGCAGCAAGCTGGCAGTCGGGTCAGACCGACAGCGGTCTGCGCTACCAACGTTATCCGTTCCTGGCCACATTGCGCGAACGCGCAGGTCCGGTAACCTGGTTGGTGATGGCCGCGTGTGTGTTGGTGTTTATCGCGATGAACGTGCTGGGCGACCAGGCTGTGATGCTCTGGCTGGCATGGCCGTTTGACCCTTCACTGAAATTTGAATTCTGGCGTTATTTCACCCACGCTTTTATGCACTTCTCGCTGATGCATATTCTGTTCAACCTGCTGTGGTGGTGGTATCTCGGCGGTGCGGTTGAAAAGCGTCTGGGCAGTGGAAAACTGATTGTTATTACCGTGATCAGCGCCCTGTTGAGCGGCTATGTTCAGCAGAAATTTAGCGGCCCGTGGTTTGGTGGATTGTCTGGCGTGGTGTATGCGCTGATGGGCTACGTGTGGTTGCGCGGCGAGCGCGATCCGCAGAGCGGTATTTTCCTGCAGCGTGGTTTGATTATCTTTGCCTTGATCTGGATTGTTGCCGGCTGGTTTGATCTATTCGGCATGTCGATGGCGAATGGTGCTCATATCGCCGGGTTGGCCGTGGGTTTGGCAATGGCGTTTGCCGATACTATAAATGTACGAAAACGAACTTGATTCAAGTTTTGTGGTGCCGGAAGGCGGTGTGCGTTTGGACCAATTTGTAGGCCGGATAAGCGTCAGCGCATCCGGCAAAATTTCAGGGAACAATAATGAAGCAAACACAACGACATGACGCGATCATCGAGCTGGTAAAAAAACAGGGATACGTCAGTACTGAAGAGCTGGTGGAGCATTTCTCCGTCAGCCCGCAGACGATTCGCCGCGATCTTAACGATCTGGCCGATCAGAACATGATTTTGCGCCATCACGGCGGCGCGGCGTTGCCATCCAGCTCCGTTAACACCCCGTGGCATGACCGTAAAGCAACGCAGACGGCGGAAAAAGAGCGCATTGCTCGCAAAGTTGCCACGCAGATCCCGAACGGTTCTACGCTGTTTATTGATATCGGAACCACGCCGGAAGCGGTGGCTCACGCGCTGCTCAATCACAGCAATTTACGCATTGTGACCAACAACCTCAATGTGGCGAATACGCTGATGGCGAAAGAGGATTTCCGCATAATCCTCGCCGGTGGCGAACTGCGTAGCCGCGACGGCGGTATTATGGGCGAAGCGACCCTCGACTTTATTTCTCAGTTCCGTCTGGACTTCGGCATCTTAGGCATCAGCGGTATCGACAGCGATGGTTCGCTGCTGGAATTTGATTATCACGAAGTTCGCACCAAACGCGCGATCATTGAGAATTCACGTCATGTGATGCTAGTGGTGGACCACTCGAAGTTTGGGCGTAACGCGATGGTGAATATGGGCAGCATCAGCATGGTGGATGCGGTGTATACCGACACGCTGCCGCCTGCTGGTGTGATGCAGGTGATTGCTGACCATCATATTCAGTTAGAGCTGTGCTAAGGTAATTCCAGGCCTGATAAGCGTCGCGTATCAGGCATTAACTAAACGCCGTATCCCATCATTTTCAGCAGCTTCTGCGCATGTTGCACCGCATCCTGGCGGTGTGCGACGCCGAGCTTTTGGTACAAATTGCGGATGTGCGTCTTGATGGTCGTTGCCGCGACGGCCAGCTCTGCGGCGATCTGCTCGTTGCTGTAGCCCGAATAAATTAGTCCCAGAACCTGCCATTCGCGCTGGGTCAGCGGGCTGGTGCGGATAAGCTCCGGTACTTCCGGGTGAGTCAGCAGACGCTCAACGAACCCTTCATCAAAGTGGGCGAATTTATGGCGATGATGCTGGTTAATTTCACGCAAAATGCGCTGGGCGCGGTGCTGATCGAGTTCCGGTAAGGTATTGAGCTGAATCAGCTGACGCAGTTGTTGCGCCATGGCCTCGCCTTCGATAACAAAGTGGCTGATAAACCCGGTGCGGTTCGCCAGCTGTAGGGCTTCGAGTAACACACGCTGGGCGTCATTTTTGCGCCCTGCCTGCCAGTAGAGCTGATTAAGCAGCAGCAGGTTACGGTTCAGATCGCTCATCAGGCGCAGATTGCGTGCATTTTCATTCAACTCTTCCAGCACAATTTCAGCCGGTTCAAACTCACCCAACAGGATTTGCGCGCGAGCGATGTTGCGCCACTGGCTTTGCAGGAAGTGGTTATTGGCGAATTCTGGTTTCGGCGTGTGGCGCAGCCAGTTGGCGGCAGAGTTTTTGTCGCTCACCATTTGCCAGTAAATCACCCGCACCTTATCGGCGTTGGAGATCCAGTCGCTGTGATAGTGACCGTTGCCCAGCAGGTTTTCCAGACGGTTGAGCAGGCTGCGAGCGTTATCAAGATCGCCCCGCGCAAGTGAACACTGAACCAGCAGCGCCAGACACTGTAGCTGCTGCTGCGGCTGGAAAGTGGAAAGCAGTTCAATACCGCTACGGGCAGAGGCTTCTGATTCATCCAGACGCGCCCATGCCCACAGTAGCTGCGCACGAATGCGCACCAGGAACTCGTGCATTGGCAGCTGTTCCAGGTGCTGCTCTTTGATCAACTGGAACGCTTTTTCCTGAGTCTCCCAGGCGGCCTGTAAAAAGCCTTGGGCAAACAAAATTTCGCTTTGCTGGATAAGGCTCCACAGTGCGTAATGCCAGACGTCATGATGACGTGCCATTTGCTCGGTTTGCTGCATTAACGCCAGAGAGCGTGTGAGATCGCCCTTACAGTGCAGGACTTCGCCGTGCACCGAGGTGGCGACGATACGACTATAGAACCAGGCGATGGGTAATTCATCCAGCGCCAGTTTTGCCAGGCGTTCGGCTTCGTCAGGGTTGCCATCGTTAATCGCTACCTGCGCCCGTAAAGCGTTGAATTCGGCGTGCAGCGTTGGCTCCATGTCGCCTTTTATTTCCTGCTCTGCGCGCGCCAGCAGGGTGTTAACCTCTCCGTAGCGGTGCTGGCTCTGCATCAGCCAGGCCTGTAGCAGAACCAGACGCGGATTTTCCAGCAGGCTTTCCCACGGCAGGGCTTTCAGCGACTCTTCCAGTAACGTCAGCTCGCTGTGGTTAAACAGTCCCCACGCATGATTAAGCAGGATATCGCGCAGCATATGGGCGTCACCGGCCGCCAGCGCGTGGTGGATAGCTTCGCTGGGGAAGCCTTGCGCCATCCAGCTTTCGGCGGCGGCGCGGTGTATTTCGGGCAGTTCGTTCGCCAACTCCCATTGGCAGCGCTGGCGTAAAAAGCTGCCAAACAGCGGGTGATAGCTGAACCACTCGCCAACGTCATCCATCCGCTGCAGGAATAACCCCTGGCGCTCAATTTCTTCCAGTCGCATCTGGCCATTTTCTTCCCCGGTAACGCGGACGATCAGCGCATCGTTCATGGAACGCAGAATGGCGCTTTTCAGCAGGAAGTGACGGGTGCCGAGGTCGACGCTGTCCAGCACTTCATCAACCAGATAATCGGACAAATGGCTGGCGTTGATCCCGGCGAGGCGTCGTGCCGACTGGTGAGCAGAGTTATTGTTCTGGCGGGCGGAAAGGGCGATCAGCTGTAACGCTGTGGCCCAGCCAGCAACGTCATCGCACATCCGGCTGCTTTCTGCCGCTTCAATGGGAGAGGACAAACGTCGGTCGAAAAATTGTTTGGCTTCCTGATGGTTAAAGGCCAGCTGTTGGCTGCCTATTTCCAGCAGTTGATCGCGTACCCGCAGGTTGGCAATACCCAACTGCGGCAGGTTGCGCGACAGTACGACCAGCGTGAGGTTTTCAGGCTGGTGACGCAGGAAGAAACGCATCGCTTCGTGAATAGCCGGATTGGAGATCAGATGATAATCATCCACCACCAGGTAGAGCGGACGGTGCCACTCGGCCAGTTCGATAAATAGCTGGGCAAACAGTGACGTCAGACTGGCGTACTGGCGCTTTTGCACCATCGCTTCGCTGGTGGTGCAATGTCCACCCGTTGCCTGTTGGATGGCGGCGATCAGATAGCTGGCAAAGCGCTCTTGTTGATTATCGCCTTCATCCAGAGAGTACCAGCCTAAGTCGTTCTTCCCCGCCGCCCATTGCGAAACCAGCGTTGTTTTTCCATAACCAGCAGGACTTGTTATCAGGGCAAGCCTGAAATTGTTCACGCCGGAAAGTTTAGCCAACAGGCGCTCACGAACCACCGTATGGTCGAGTCGAACCGGACGACTTAATTTAGACGGAATCAACATAAGTTAGTCACTTCACTGTGTGAAAATAGGGAAGAATGATTTTTTTGCGCTTCGTAATTAATAGATATAAGGTCGGCCAGATTGGTGTTTTATGCAAGCTAAGCGGACTTTTTGTGTGTCTGATTTTGCACTATGTCACAAATCTATACATCTATTGCAATAATTGTTTTAAAGAGTCGCAACAGGCGTGGCGACTGGATCCGTTGTAATTTTTAATGTGTCGAAAAATCCCTCTGTTTTTATATAGTTACTCAGGCGACTAATCAAAATCGACGAATTTTGTGGCCGACTTAAAATTTTTATGTGAATTATCTTACCCGGCATAGATATTTCAGGTTAGAAACTATTTCTCTATTTACATTTTGTTTCTCATCGTCACTCCATTATTTGAGATTGTGGATTAATCCTTTGTTATTAATGCGTCATCCAAAGGGCGTTATGCACGGTTTGCGCGAATTTACGGGTGATTACGCCCCCTTTAAGTGGCGGAGATCACACTTTTATGCTCATCCCCGCTCCTCCTCCCTCCCTAATCCGTGCCAGGATGAGGAATGTCAACAACGAGCCAGGCAAACTAGCGATAACGTTGTTTTATTACCTAAGGATCTGGAACCCCTATGTCACAGCCTACTTTCAACAAAGATCAATTTCAGGCTGCCCTGACGCGTCAGTGGCAGCGCTTCGGTTTACTGTCGGCTCAAGAAATGACGTCGCGCCAGTGGTGGCAGGCGGTGAGTGGGGCGTTGGCTGAGTTACTCAGCGCCCAGCCTGCGGCGAAACCGGCAAAAAATCAGCGTCACGTTAACTACATCTCGATGGAGTTTTTGATTGGCCGTCTGACCGGCAATAACTTACTCAACCTCGGCTGGTATCAGGAGGTGAGCGATGAGCTGAAAGCACATGACGTCAACCTGACCGACCTGCTGGAAGAAGAGACCGATCCGGCGTTGGGTAACGGTGGATTGGGACGCCTGGCAGCCTGCTTCCTCGATTCGATGGCGACTGTCGGCCAGTCGGCGACGGGCTATGGCCTCAACTACCAGTACGGCCTGTTCCGTCAGTCCTTTGCCGATGGGCAACAGATGGAAGCCCCGGATGACTGGCATCGTGGCAGCTACCCGTGGTTCCGTCACAACGAGGCGCTGGATGTGCAGGTTGGGATTGGCGGCAAGGTCAGCAAAGAAGGCCACTGGGAGCCAGGTTTTACCATCACCGGTCAGGCCTGGGATCTGCCAGTTCTCGGCTACCGTAACGGCGTAGCGCAACCGCTGCGTCTGTGGCAGGCCAGCCACGCGCATCCGTTTAACCTGACCAAATTTAACGACGGTGATTTCCTGCGCGCAGAGCAGCAGGGCATCGACGCCGAAAAACTGACGAAAGTGCTGTACCCGAACGATAACCACACCGCGGGTAAAAAGCTGCGCCTGATGCAGCAGTACTTCCAGTGTGCCTGTTCTGTAGCTGACATTCTGCGCCGCCATCATCTGGCAGGGCGTAAACTGCATGAGCTGGCTGATTTTGAAGTTATTCAGCTCAACGATACTCACCCGACCATTGCCATTCCTGAGCTGCTGCGCGTGCTGATTGATGAGCACCAGGTGAGCTGGGACGATGCGTGGGCCATTACCAGCAAAACCTTTGCTTACACCAACCACACCCTTATGCCAGAGGCGCTGGAGTGCTGGGACGAGAAGCTGGTGAAAGCGCTACTGCCGCGCCATATGCAAATCATCAAAGAGATTAACGAGCGCTTTAAGGCGTTGGTCGATAAAACCTGGCCGGGTGATGCTGAAGTCTGGGCGAAGCTGGCGGTGGTGCACAACAAACAGGTGCGCATGGCTAACATGTGCGTGGTCAGCGGCTTTGCGGTTAACGGTGTGGCGGCGCTGCACTCCGATCTGGTGGTGAAAGATCTGTTCCCTGAATATCACCAGCTCTGGCCGAACAAATTCCATAACGTCACCAATGGGATTACCCCACGTCGCTGGATTAAGCAGTGCAACCCGGCGCTTGCCGCACTGCTGGATAAAACGCTGAAAAAAGAGTGGGCCAACGACCTCGACCAGTTGATTAACCTGGAAAAATACGCCGACGACGCGAAGTTCCGTCAGCAGTATCGCGACATCAAGCTGGCGAACAAAGAGCGTCTGGTGAAGTTTATTAAAGCGCGTACCGGTATTGAAATAACGACTAACGCTATCTTTGATATTCAGATTAAACGTCTGCATGAGTACAAGCGTCAGCACCTCAACCTGCTGCATATTCTGGCGTTGTACAAAGAAATCCGTGACAACCCGCAGGCAGATCGCGTGCCGCGCGTATTCCTGTTTGGCGCAAAAGCGGCTCCGGGTTACTACCTGGCGAAAAATATCATCTTCGCCATCAACCAGGTTGCACAAACCATCAATAACGACCCGCAAGTGGGTGACAAGCTGAAGGTCGTCTTCCTGCCGGATTATTGTGTCTCGGCGGCGGAAATGCTGATCCCGGCGGCGGATATCTCTGAGCAAATTTCAACCGCAGGGAAAGAGGCTTCCGGCACCGGTAACATGAAGCTGGCGCTGAACGGTGCGTTAACCGTTGGTACGCTGGATGGCGCAAACGTCGAAATCGCCGAGAAGGTGGGTGACGAGAATATCTTTATCTTTGGTCATACCGTGGAAGAGGTGAAGGTGCTCAAAGCCAAAGGCTACGACCCAGTGAAATGGCGTAAAAAAGACAAAGTGCTGGATGCTGTCCTGAAAGAGCTGGAAAGCGGGAAATACAGCGACGGCGACAAGCATGCCTTTGACCAGATGCTGCACAGTATCGACAAGCAGGGCGGCGACCCGTATCTGGTGATGGCGGACTTCGCGGCCTACGTTGAAGCTCAGAAGCAGGTTGACGTGTTGTATCGTGACCAGGAAGCCTGGACCCGGGCGGCGATTCTGAATACCGCACGTTGCGGCATGTTCAGCTCGGATCGCTCCATCCGCGATTATCAGGCTCGTATCTGGCAGGCGAAACGTTAAGGAATCGCGATGGAAAGCAAACGTCTGGATAATGCCGCGCTGGCGGCGGGGATCAGCCCCAATTACATTAATGCCCACGGTAAACCGCAGTCTATTGGTGCCGAAACCAAACGGCGTTTGCTTGACGCCATGCATCGCACCACCGCTGCCACTCAGGTGGCGGTAACTCCGGTGCCGAATGTCATGGTCTACACCGCTGGCAAGAAAATGCCGCTGGCGGTTGAGGGAAGCGGAGAGTTTAACTGGCTGCTGACCACCGAAGAGGGCGTGCAGCACAAAGGGCATGCCGTCGGCGGTAAATCTTTCACTCTTCCGGCGAAGCTGCCGGAGGGGTATCACACGTTGACCCTGACCCAGGGCGAGCTGCGTACCCATTGTCGTATCATCGTGGCGCCAAAGCGCTGCTATGAACCGCAGGCGCTGTTAGCCGGGCAGAAGCTGTGGGGCGCATGCGTTCAGCTCTACACCCTGCGATCAGAAAAGAATTGGGGGATTGGCGACTTTGGCGATCTCCGCGCCATGCTGGTCGATGTGGCGCAACGCGGCGGCGCGTTTATCGGGCTTAATCCTATTCACGCGCTGTATCCGGCTAACCCGGAGAGCGCCAGCCCGTACAGCCCGTCTTCACGCCGCTGGTTGAACGTGATTTATATTGATGTGAACGCCGTAGACGATTTCCGCCTGAGTAAAGAGGCGCAGGCGTGGTGGCAGAAACCCGCGACTCAGCAAACTCTGCAACGTGCGCGCGATGCCGAGTGGGTTGATTATTCTGCCGTTACTGCACTGAAGATGACGGCGCTACGTATGGCGTGGAAAAGCTTCTCCGCACGTGATGATGAGCAGATGGCGGCATTTCGCCAGTTTGTGTCTCAGGAAGGGGACAGCCTCTACTGGCAGGCAGCCTTTGATGCGCTGCATGCGCATCAGGTGAAAGAGGACGCATTGCGCTGGGGATGGCCGGTGTGGCCGGAAGCTTTCCAGTCAGTGGACTCGCCAGAGGTAAAACGCTTCTGCGAAGAACATCGTGACGATGTGGATTTCTACCTGTGGTTACAGTGGCTGGCGTATACCCAGTTTGCTGACTGCTGGAAAACCAGCCAGAGTTTTGCGATGCCGATTGGACTGTATCGCGATCTGGCGGTTGGCGTGGCCGAAGGTGGGGCGGAAACCTGGTGCGACCGCGAGCTGTATTGCCTGAAAGCCTCGGTTGGTGCGCCGCCGGATATTCTCGGTCCGCTCGGACAAAACTGGGGGCTGCCGCCGATGGATCCGCACATCATTACGGCACGCGCCTACGAACCGTTTATCGAACTGCTGCGCGCCAATATGCAGAACTGCGGTGCGCTGCGTATCGACCATGTTATGTCGATGCTGCGTCTGTGGTGGATCCCCTACGGTGAAACTGCCGATCACGGCGCTTACGTGCACTATCCGGTCGATGACCTGCTTTCAATTCTGGCGCTGGAGAGTAAACGTCATCACTGCATGGTAATTGGTGAGGATCTGGGTACTGTGCCGGTGGAGATCGTCAGCAAGCTGCGCGACAGCGGCGTGTACTCCTACAAAGTGCTTTATTTCGAGAATGACCATGAGAAAAACTTCCGTACGCCGAAAGCGTACCCGGAACAATCAATGGCAGTCGCGGCGACGCATGACCTTCCTACGCTTAAAGGTTATTGGGATAGCGGCGATTTGACGCTGGGTAAAGCACTGGGCCTGTATCCGGATGAAGTCGTGCTGCGCGGGTTGTATCAGGACCGAGAACTGGCGAAACAGGGGCTGCTGGACGCGCTGCACAAATACGGCTGCCTGCCAAAACGTGCCGGTCACAAGGCATCCCTGATGTCGATGACGCCGATTCTTAATCGCGGCATGCAACGCTACATCGCTGACAGCAACAGTGCGCTGCTGGGCCTACAACCGGAAGACTGGCTGGATATGGCTGAACCGGTCAACATTCCGGGGACCAGCGACCAGTACAAAAACTGGCGGCGTAAGCTCACCGCCACGCTGGAGCAGATGTTCGCCGATGAGAGAGTGAATAAGCTGATTAAGGATTTGGATAAGCGGCGAAAAGCGGCGGCGAAGAAGAAGTAGTGTTATTTTGCCGGATGGCGACGCAGAGTGCGTCTTATCCGGCCTACGATGACAGCGGTAGGCCGGGTAAGCGAAGCGCCACCCGGCACCGTTTTATCAGACCACCATACCCAGCAGCAGACACCCTACCAGACCGCAGACAGAGATAATGGTTTCCAGCATTGACCATGACTTGATGGTTTCACCGATGGTCAGGTTGAAGTACTCCTTGAACAGCCAGAAGCCTGGATCGTTCACGTGGGAGAAGATGACGGAACCGGAACCAACCGCAATAACCATCAGCTCAGGGCTTACGCCGGTTGTTGCAATCAGCGGCGCCACTATCCCACCAGCGGTGATCGCTGCAACGGTTGCGGAACCCAATGCGATACGCAGTACTGCAGCGATAGACCATGCCATCAGCAGCGGAGACACGTTAGAGCCGTGCATCATTGAGGCGATGTATTTGTCCACGCCGCTATCAACCAGAACCTGTTTGAAGGCTCCGCCACCACCGATGATCAACAGCATCATCGCGATGATTTTGATTGAAGACACCAGCGTGTCGTTAATCTGATCCATCGAACGTCCGCGGTTCAGACCAAACGTGAACATCGCAATCAGCACTGCAATCAGCGTTGCCATGACCGGGTCACCGAGGAATTCTGCAACTGTCAGGAAAGCATGACCTTTCGGCAGAATCATCTCCGCCACGGCGCGCATTGCCATCAGAATAACCGGGACCAGAGAGGTCCAGACGCTGACGCCAAAGCCTGGCATCTCTTCTTCAGTGAAGGTTTTTGCGCTGTACAGACCTTCCGGGATTGGCTTATCAATGCCTTTCAGGAAACGTGCGTATACCGGACCGGCGAGAATAACGGTCGGGATTGCCAGAATCGTACCAAACAGCAGGGTTTTACCCATATCTGCGTGGAAAATGGTGGCAATAGCGGTTGGACCCGGGTGCGGTGGCAGGAAGCCGTGCGTTACGGACAGTGCCGCAGCCATTGGCACGCCAACGTACAGCAGCGGGATATTGGCAGCAGCGGCAATGGTGAACACCAGCGGCAGCATCAGTACGAAACCAACTTCGTAGAACAGGGCAAAACCAACGGTGAAGCCGGTTAATACCACCGCCCATTGAATATGTTTTTTGCCGAATTTAGCAATCAGGGTGGTTGCGATGCGCTGTGCGCCGCCGCAGTCCGCCAGCATTTTGCCCAGCATGGCGCCAAAACCCATAATCAGGGCGAGGCTGCCAAGGGTTCCGCCGACGCCGGCTTTAATTGAACCGATGACTTTATCCAGTGGCATCCCTTGCATCAATCCGACAGCAAGCGCCACCAGGACGAGAGCGATGAAACCGTTCATTTTGAAACGGATCATCAGGAGGAGTAACAAGATTACACCGATAGCAACGATGACTAATGGCATGATTTACCTGGCCTTAACTTTGTTATGGGTAACGTCAGTGTTTAGATGACAAATTCCGATTGTCCCGACCGGGAACAGAGTATTCTCAGCACCAATGCTGGTTGCCTGCAAAACTAATCAGTTTAGCTGGCTATTATGTGTGTGTTAGGTGCTGATACGAATGATACGGGTAACATGTGGCGCTTGAAAATCACCTGGGCAGGCAAAATTTAAATTATGAGAGGCTGGTCAAATTATGCAGGGGATTATTACAGGGTACGTGCAGAGAAATGTAAGGGCGTAGGCCGGATAAAGCGTTTACGCTGCCATCCAGCATCGATGCCCGGTGGCGACGCGGATGCGTCTTACCGGGCCTACAAGTCTGGTCGTTAGTAGTAAGAGTGCTCGCCGCGCTGGTGTTCGGTTAAATCGCGAACGCCTTTCAGTTCAGGGAATTCAGCCAGCAGCTGTTTCTCAATACCTTCTTTCAGCGTCACATCGACCATTGAACAGCCGTTACAGCCGCCGCCAAACTGCAGAATGGCGTAGCCTTCATCGGTGATTTCCATCAGAGATACGCGACCACCGTGACCAGCCAACTGTGGGTTGATCTGCGATTGCAGCATGTACTCCACGCGTTCCATCAGCGGCGCATCATCGGCAACTTTACGCATTTTGGCGTTTGGTGCTTTCAGGGTCAGCTGGGAGCCTAACTGGTCGGTAACGAAATCGATTTCTGCATCTTCCAGATACGGTGCGCTCAGTTCATCAACATATGCGGTCAGCAGGTCAAATTTAATGGCGGTGTCGGTTGCTTCCACGGCGTCCGGCGGACAATAAGAAACGCCGCATTCAGCGTTAGGCGTGCCGGGATTAATCACAAATACGCGGATTTGTGTCCCTTCTTCCTGATTTGCCAGCAGTTTGGCAAAGTGCGCTTGTGCAGCATCGGAAATATGGATCATAGTAATGGCCTAATAGTTGACTATTTTACTTGGTTATAATACGCCCATCATCGAGGCTCTACAAGGTTCGACACAGGCACCATACCTGGACAGTCGCCGCGCCGTTGCGTAAAAGCAGCTGCGCGATTTCCGCGACGGTACTTCCGGTAGTGACGACATCATCCACAATAACCATATGGAGTCCCTGCACCGGCAATTCAAGGCGAAAGGCATTTTTCAGGTTACGTTTACGTAATCGGGCGCTGAGATGGTGCTGTGTGGCGGTTGCCCGAACCCGCGAGACGGTCTGGCTGTCCCAGTCGCAACCCAGCCAGCGTGCAAGCGGACGGCACAGTAAATCGCTCTGATTAAACCCTCTGCGCCAGTGTCGACGTTGCCAGAGCGGGACGCTGACCAGCCTGTCCGGCAGAGGAAGGGCGCTGACGCGCCGGGCCTGTAGTACCTCCAGCAACAGCAAACGCGAAAGAGCGGAGGCTGTTTCGCTGCGTCGCGAAAACTTGAGCTGGTGGATAAGCCCGCTCAACGGCGGAACATAGTCGCTGACGGTGACCAGCCGCTGCCATGGCGGCGGTTTTTGCAGGCAGCGCCCACAGGGAATGACGGTATGAGCGGCAGGGAGTCCACATTGGGGGCATAGGCTGGCATGTTGGCGCGTTGCCCGCGTACAGACTGAGCAGATCCCCCAATGCCCTAACGTCAGGGGCATTCGGCATAGCCAGCACAATCCCGGTACTGTTAGCATAGATGCATCCTTTCAGGCTAAAAGAGAACAATAACTGATGAATGACATCTGGTGGCAGACCCAGGGTTCGGGAAATTGCCATCTTGTGCTGCTGCACGGATGGGGACTGAATGCGCAAGTGTGGCATTGCATAAGCGAGGAACTGAGTTCGCATTTTACGCTGCATCTTGTCGACTTACCGGGATTTGGTCGTAGCCAGGGTTTCGGTGCAATGTCGCTGGAAGAGATGGCTGAGCGGGTATTGAAACAGGCACCGGAGAAAGCTATCTGGCTCGGCTGGAGTCTGGGCGGGCTGGTCGCGAGTCAGGTAGCCCTAACGCATCCTGAGCGTGTTCAGGCGCTGGTGACCGTCGCGTCTTCCCCTTGCTTTAGCGCGCGGGATGAGTGGCCGGGTATCAAGCCAGAGGTGCTGGCAGGCTTCCAGCAGCAGCTGAGCGAAGATTTCCAGCGTACAGTGGAGCGTTTTCTGGCATTGCAAACGATGGGTACGGAAACCGCGCGTCAGGATGCGCGAGCGTTGAAGAAAACGGTGCTGGCTTTACCCATGCCGGACGTCGAAGTGCTTAATGGCGGGCTGGAGATCCTGAAAACGGTCGATCTGCGAGAACCGCTGTGCACGGTGGAAATGCCTTTCCTGCGGCTATACGGCTATCTTGATGGCCTGGTGCCGCGCAAAGTCGTCCCGATGCTGGATGCCCTGTGGCCGCAGAGTGAGTCGTTGGTGTTTGCTAAGGCGGCGCATGCGCCGTTTATCTCGCATCCGGCGGAGTTCTGCTCAGCGCTGGTGGCGTTAAAACACCAGCTATAGCCCCTGTTGATTTGCCCGGTAGCGTCGCGCTTGCCGGGCATGAAATTAATGGGGTTGTGCTGGCAGGTCTTCAGCGCTAAGCCCGGTAATTCTGAGTATTGTTAATCTGTCGATACCATCCGCTAGCATGGTCGTCGCGATGCGCAAAGCTTCCTCTCGTTTGCCCGTTTGTAACCCCTCTTGTAATCCTTTCCGATGGCCTTCCTGAAGGCCATTAAGATGCCCTTCCTGTCGTAATCTTTCGGCGATAGTCATCAACTTGTCCTTATGTTGGGGTAAACGTTCGGCGATTTCATGAATAAACTCGCCAAAATGCACGGTGTCTCCGGCTTGCATCAGGTAATTAAACAAGGCTTTCAACTGGCTGTCATTAGCGTGTCCTTTAACAAGCAGGATGGCCAGTTTTTCTACCAGCCCCATCAAATCGCGTTTACGGATATGTTTTTGGATGAGTTCCAACAGCGCCATCCGGCGATGCTGCATAATCTCGTCATCGGGCACAACGGTGATATCGATCAGTGGAAACGCGGTGCTATAAAGCTGTCTGGCGGACTCCGGGTCATCAAACTCGTCCAGCCAACAAAGTGAATAGGGGTAGGGGCTTGTTGCACCATGATAAAAAAGTAGGGGGATTACCAGAGGCAGTTTCTTATGTCCCGCATCCAGATGACGCTGCATTACCGCAATGGCATAGCGCATTAGCCGAAATGCCATGTGAGCATCGGCGCTGCTTTGATGTTCAATAATGGTGTAAATGTAACCATCACCTTCGCGGGTAGCTGGCTGGAGGATAGATCTTTTTTGCTGAAATAATGAAATCTATGTGGAATCCATTACGCAAAAAAGCCGGATATCTGCATAAACGAATTATCCGGCCTGGACGTTTGCATCATTTGTAGGCCGGATAAGCGTAGCGCCATCCGGCAAATAGCATCTGATTAGCGTAAAGCCCACCATTCGCGCAGGCAGGCTTTACCTTCCGGGCAACTTTTGCAGCTTCCGGAAAGACACCCGTCGGCATCTTCCTGAATCCGCACCGCTTTGCCCATCTTTTCTAACTGATTCAGCATGGCGTCAATCATGGGCTGCGGGGTATGCAGCGTGTGGCTAATTTGTGTTGCCTCCATACGCCCCCGCAAAGCCAATAAATCACGAACCTGAATAAGTGATGCCATTGTCGATAACCTTAGTGGCAATCGCCAGTCGTGCTGGAACAGCAGGAACTCGCCGTTCTGTTGGTTGCCAGCAGTGCGAGGTCCACGCGGCTGCGAGCTCGACGCAGCAGGCCCAGCAACACGATGTTAAACAGGATGACCGCTAAAATGCACACCAGGCTGTAGGTCGGGTGCTCTTTGTAGCTGACCGTCTGATAAAACAGCGTCGACAGAGAGTAGGCGATATTCAGGCCCCACAGAATCGAGAAACTCATCCAGCCACGGCTGGATTCACGTGCGATAGCGCCCATCACTGAAATGCACGGCACATACAGCAGAACAAAGATCAGGTAGCTGTACGCGGCGGCGGCGCTGCCAAATTTCTCGCCCATCACGCCCATTGCGCCCGTCGCCATTTCGCCGTCGCCCTTGCTGGCTTCGATAGGGTTAGCCAGTACGCTCAGGCTAAAGGTGTCTTTCAGGCTTTGCCAGGTTTCATCCACTGCGCCGATCAGCTCGTCACCGAGGTGGAAATCTGCCGGGTTGAACTCTTCTTCCTGAATGTTTTCCGCGGTATAGAGCGTGTTCAGCGTACCCACCACCACTTCTTTCGCCATCGCGCCGGTGAACAAACCTACGGTTGCCTGCCAGTTATCTTCGTGAACGCCAATCGGTTTAAACACAGGAGTAATAACACGGCTAACGGAGGCCAGAGCAGAGTCGTTGATGTTATCGACGATTTTCCCGCTCAGCGAGAAACTGTTAAACGCGCTGAGGAAAATGCTGACGATGATGATGACTTTACCTGCACGCAGAACGAAGCCTTTCAGGCGTTGCCAGGTCTGAATAATCAGACTCTTGATGTGCGGCACGTGATATACCGGCAGCTCCATCACGAACGGCGTTGCTTCACCACGCATGATGGTGTGTTTGAGCATCAGGCCCGTCAACACAGCCATCACGATACCCAGTACGTACAGCGAGAAGACCGCCAGTGCGCCGTTCTGACCAAAGAACGCCGCGGCAAAGACGGCGAAAATCGCCAGACGTGCGCCGCAGGACATAAACGGCGCCATCATGATGGTCATCAGACGCTCACGCGGGGCGTCCAGCGTACGTGCGCCCATCACGGACGGTACGTTACAGCCAAAGCCGACGATCAGCGGGACGAACGATTTGCCCGGCAGTCCCAGCGCCTGCATCAGACGGTCCATCACAAACGCGGCGCGCGCCATGTAGCCGGAGTCTTCAAGGAAGGAGAGGAACAGATACATCATGCCGATTTGCGGTACCAGCGGCAGCACGGTGTTAATCCCGCCGCCAAGGCCCTGGGCCAGGAAGATAGTGAGCCAGTCCGGGAAGTGCAGCGTGTAGCCAATCCACTGAATACCATGGATAAAGAGTGCTACGGAGCCGACGTCAAACAATGGTTGCAGCGCGCCGCCGATGTTAATGGCGAGCAGGAACATCAGGTACATCACGAACAGGAAAATCGGCAGCCCGAGGAAGCGGTTGAGAACGATTTTATCTACCGCGGTGGTGAAACGGCTCGGTTCTGCCGTCAGAGTATTGCTGACGGTATCGCAGATAGCGGCAATGCACTGATAGCGCGCATCGGCGATGTGCAGCGCCGGATCGTCCATAGTCTCGCTCAGGCGTGCGATGGAAGCATCGAGATTTTGCGCGGCATCACCCGCATAGGCGCGGCTGTAGATATCGCCTTCCAGCATCTGCAGGCCCAGCCAGCGGCGCTGTTTGAGCGGCATATCTTTGGCCATCGCGTCGGCGAGGGAATCCGCTTCCTGCAGCAACGGCTGGGCATAATGGACCAGCTCGACAGTGTCGTTTTCTTTGTAGCGATCGATCGCCAGCTTCAGCGCTTCAATGCCGCGGGCGCGGGTGGAAACCAGCGGAACCACCGGGCAGCCAAGACGTGCTGAGAGGGCGTCGATATCAATACGGATTTGCTGCTTTTCAGCGATATCCAGCATATTCAACGCGACGATGCAGGGGATGCCCAACTCAAGCAGTTGCAACGTCAGGTAGAGGTTGCGTTCAAGGTTTGAAGCATCGACCACGTTGATCAACAGATCCGCGTCGCCGCTTAAAATATAGTGGCAGGCAATCTGCTCATCGAGAGAGGTCTGGGATGAGATTGTCGTCAGAGAATAGGTGCCGGGTAAATCCACCAGCGTGACCTGATGGTCCGTTGTGGCGAAATGACCTTCTTTACGCTCAACGGTAACGCCAGCCCAGTTGCCTACACGCTGGCGCGCGCCGGTGAGCTGGTTGAATAAAGTTGTCTTGCCGGAATTAGGATTACCAATTAAACCAATGGTTAGTTTTTTCATTTTTATAGACTCACTGTATTAACAGGAAACCGCTTCCACTTCTAATAACGCCAAATCCTTTTTACGCAATACCAGACTTACGCGACGCGTTTCGATATGGATAGGATCGCCGAGCGGGGCGACGCGTACCACGTTGAAGGAGGAGCCGGGCAGCATGCCAAGTGACAACAGTTTCTGACGATAAGCCGGGCTGATTTCACGGGCAAAGCCGGTAATTTTCCACGCACTGTCAGGAGTGAATTGCATAGGGACCTACTTATATCTCGCTAACTGGATGATTACCTCATGGGGCGACAGGGCGGCATGAGACCAGATGATTAGCCAACGTAAGGAAAGAGTAAATAATCAACAAAACAATGATAATGAGAATGGTTTCTATCATCAATAGAATAAATGTGACGGAATGTACAATTGGATAATAATTTGAGCCAATTTTGATATTCCTCAATATTTATTCTGGTAGGGAAAGAATGGTTCGCAGAGGTAATTATTGAGAATCTTAATGTTTAATTAAGGTTTCATCTGTTAATAAAGTGATAAATATATTGTGGTGAAAAGCGGGGGATATATTAAATATGCCGGATAAGGTATTGATTCCGTCATCCGGCACACGGTTTAAACTTAGCGCTTTTTACCCATTGCCGCCGCCAGCGCATCCATCATCGCGCTGTTGCCCGCAGGCTGGGCGTCACGGCCACGCGGTTTCGCCGCTTTTGGCGCTGGGCGATTGCCCTGAGTGCGATCGTTATTCCCGCCGCCGCGACGCGCATTGGTTTCACCCGGCTGCTCGTCCAGACGCATGGTCAGCGCGATACGCTTACGTTGCAGGTCCACTTCCAGCACTTTCACCTTCACAATGTCGCCCGCTTTCACCACGGTGTGTGGATCGTCGACGAACTTATTCGACAGTGAAGAGATATGCACCAGACCATCCTGATGAACGCCGATATCAACAAACGCGCCGAAATTGGTGACGTTGGTGACCGCCCCTTCCAGGATCATTCCCGGCAGCAGATCGTTCATGGTTTCGACACCATCGGCAAACTGCGCGGTTTTAAATTCAGGACGCGGATCGCGGCCCGGCTTCTCCAGCTCTTTGATGATGTCGGTGACGGTCGGCACCCCGAAGCGTTCGTCAGTAAAATCGGCGGCTTTCAGATTGCGCAGTTCGTTGCTGTTGCCCATCAGGTCACGCAGCGATTGCTCGGTAGCGGCCAGAATGCGTTCCACAATCGGATAGGCTTCCGGGTGAACGGTGGAGGCATCCAGTGGGTTATCGCCATGGTTGATGCGCAGGAAGCCTGCGCACTGTTCAAAAGCTTTTGGCCCCAGACGGCTGACTTTCAGCAGTTGCTGACGGTTCTGGAACTGACCGTTCTCATCGCGCCAGGCGACGATGTTTTGCGCCATCATGCGTGTCAGGCCGGCCACGCGGGTCAACAGCGGAACGGAAGCGGTATTGAGATCGACGCCGACGGCGTTCACACAGTCTTCCACCACCGCGTCCAGCTTACGCGCCAGTTGTGTCTGGCTAACGTCGTGTTGATACTGGCCCACACCGATGGATTTCGGATCGATTTTCACCAGCTCAGCCAGCGGATCCTGCAGACGACGGGCGATAGACACTGCGCCACGCAATGAAACGTCGAGATCCGGGAACTCCTGCGCCGCCAGCTCGGAAGCCGAGTAAACCGATGCCCCGGCTTCGCTGACGATCACTTTCTGCGCGGTGACTTTCGGGAACTGTTTCTGCACGTCGAGGAAGAAGCGCTCGGTTTCGCGCGACGCTGTACCGTTACCAATCGCCACCAGTTCAACGTTGTATTTTTCACACAGCGCCGCAACGGCAACGGCGGCTTTGGCGGCCTGACCGGTGTGTGGATAAATGGTGTCGGTCGCGACCAGCTTACCGGTACCGTCAACAACCGCCACCTTCACGCCGGTACGCAGGCCGGGATCGAGGCCCATGGTGGCGCGCAGGCCGGCCGGAGCCGCCATCAGCAGGTCATGCAGGTTACGGGCAAAGACGTTGATTGCTTCATCTTCCGCGCGTTCGCGCACGGTGCCCATCAGTTCGGTTTCGAGGTGCATCAGCACCTTAATTCGCCATGTCCAGCTGACCACGCCTTTGCGCCAGCTGTCGGCAGGTGCGTTATTCAGGCGCAGTCCCAGGTGGTTCTGGATAATCTGTTCGCCGTGACTCTCTTTTGGCGGCTCATCGAATTGCGGATCGGCATTCAGCGAAAGCTGCAGCACGCCCTCGTTACGGCCACGGAACATGGCCAGCGCACGGTGGGATGGCACGGTAGAGATCGGTTCGTGGTGATCGAAGTAGTCGCGGAATTTCGCGCCTTCCTCTTCTTTACCGCTTACCACGGTGGAAACCAAATGCGCGTTCTTCCACAGGTAGTCACGCACTTTCGCCAGCAGCGCGGCATCTTCAGCGAAGCGTTCCATCAGGATGTAACGTGCGCCGTCGAGGGCCGCTTTGGTATCCGCCACGCCGTTGTCGGCGTTGAGATATTTAGCGGCTTCTGTTTCCGGGTCGTGAGACGGCTCGTTCCACAGCAGGTCTGCCAGCGGCTCAAGGCCTGCTTCAATGGCGATCTGTCCACGGGTACGGCGTTTAGGTTTGTACGGCAGATAGAGATCTTCGAGTTCGGTCTTACTTAACGTGCCGTTGATCGCTTTCGCCAGGTCGTCGGTCAGTTTGCCTTGCTCGCCGATAGATTTCAGGATTGCCTGACGGCGGTCTTCCAGTTCACGCAGATATCCCAGACGGGTTTCCAGATTACGCAGTTGCGTATCGTCCAGACCGCCGGTGATTTCCTTACGATATCGTGCGATAAACGGCACGGTGTTCCCTTCGTCAAGCAGGCGAACGGCAGCTTCTACCTGTTCAGCACGAGCCTGAATTTCACCTGCGATAATGCGGCAGAAAGAATCATTCATCATGGATAGCTTCGTCTATAGGATAAAAAATCAGGGGATAGTTATACGGATTGACTGACAAAAATGCCAGCCATCTGCCGGGGCTTCGGATTGTTCCGGTCTCACTTAACGTATTCAATCTCGTTCACGTACCAGCTGGCTTCGCCACCAGGGGTGTTTACTACTGCGAGATCGCCGACTTCTTTTTTCAGCAGCGCTCGCGCCATTGGTGAGTCGATAGAGATGTAATCTTTACGACCGAAGATCTCATCGTAGCCAACAATACGGAATTTGCGGATGTCGCCATCGTCATTTTCAATCTCAACCCATGCGCCAAAGAAGACTTTGCCCTCCTGCTGCGGGGAGTAATCGACGATTTTCAGATTCTCCATGCACTTGGTCAAATATCGGACGCGGCGGTCGATCTCACGCAGGCGCTTTTTATTATACTGGTAGTCGGCATTTTCGCTGCGGTCACCCAGACTCGCGGCCCAGGTTACTTTTTTGGTGACTTCCGGGCGCTCTTCACGCCAGAGATAATTCAGCTCTTGTTTGAGTTTTTCATACCCTTCACGGGTTATCAGGGGCGTTTTCATCTTATTGTTTTACCTTCGACTCTGTGATGATGCGCACAATTAGTATTACGTGAGCATATCAACAGAATAAATAATGTATTGCGAGAAACATTGTATACTTAAGCTGCTGTTTAATATGCTTTGTAACAATTTAGCCTGGAATTCATACCAGAATTCGCTGGTGACTCACGTTAGCTTTCTTAAGAATATACACTTAATTGTTGCGAACCTTTGGGAGTAATAACAATGCAAGAGAACTATAAGATTCTGGTGGTCGATGACGACATGCGCTTACGTGCGCTTCTGGAGCGTTATCTGACCGAGCAGGGCTTCCAGGTTCGAAGCGTCGCAAACGCTGAGCAGATGGATCGTCTGCTGACCCGTGAGTCTTTCCACCTGATGGTGCTGGATTTAATGCTGCCGGGAGAAGATGGCCTGTCTATTTGCCGTCGCCTGCGCAGCCAAAGCAACCCGATGCCGATCATTATGGTTACGGCGAAGGGCGAAGAAGTGGACCGTATCGTTGGACTGGAAATCGGCGCTGACGATTACATCCCGAAACCGTTTAACCCGCGTGAGCTGCTGGCACGTATTCGCGCAGTCCTGCGCCGTCAGGCGAATGAACTGCCGGGCGCGCCTTCTCAGGAAGAAGCGGTCATTGCGTTTGGTAAGTTCAAACTGAACCTCGGTACGCGTGAAATGTTCCGTGAAGATGAGCCTATGCCGCTCACCAGCGGTGAGTTTGCGGTGCTGAAAGCACTGGTTAGCCATCCGCGTGAGCCGCTGTCCCGCGACAAGTTGATGAACCTCGCCCGTGGTCGTGAATATTCTGCGATGGAACGTTCTATCGACGTCCAGATTTCCCGTCTGCGTCGCATGGTGGAAGAAGATCCGGCGCATCCACGCTACATTCAGACCGTATGGGGTCTGGGCTACGTCTTTGTTCCGGACGGTTCTAAAGCATGAGGCGAATGCGCTTCTCGCCACGAAGTTCGTTTGCCCGCACGTTATTGCTCATCGTCACCTTGCTGTTTGCCAGCCTGGTGACGACTTACCTGGTAGTGCTGAACTTCGCGATTCTGCCGAGCCTCCAGCAGTTTAATAAGGTCCTGGCCTACGAAGTTCGTATGCTGATGACCGATAAACTACAGCTGGAGGACGGTACGCAACTGGTGGTGCCGCCCGCATTCCGTCGGGAAATTTATCGTGAGCTGGGTATTTCCCTCTATTCCAACGAGGCCGCTGAAGAAGCCGGACTGCGTTGGGCGCAACACTATGAATTCTTAAGTCATCAGATGGCGCAGCAGTTGGGTGGCCCAACGGAAGTCCGCGTTGAGGTAAACAAAAGCTCGCCGGTTGTGTGGCTGAAAACCTGGCTGTCGCCCAACATCTGGGTACGTGTGCCGCTTACGGAAATTCATCAAGGCGATTTCTCACCGCTGTTCCGCTATACGCTGGCGATTATGCTGCTGGCTATCGGTGGCGCGTGGCTGTTTATCCGTATCCAGAACCGACCGTTGGTGGATCTTGAACATGCGGCGCTGCAGGTGGGGAAAGGTATCATTCCACCGCCGTTGCGGGAGTATGGCGCTTCAGAGGTGCGCTCCGTAACCCGAGCCTTTAACCATATGGCCGCAGGTGTGAAGCAGTTGGCCGATGACCGTACGCTGTTAATGGCGGGCGTGAGCCACGATTTACGTACTCCGCTGACGCGTATTCGTCTGGCAACGGAAATGATGGGCGAAGAGGACGGTTATCTTGCGGAGTCCATCAATAAGGACATCGAAGAGTGTAACGCCATCATCGAGCAGTTCATCGATTACCTGCGTACCGGTCAGGAGATGCCGATGGAGATGGCGGATCTGAACTCGGTGCTGGGTGAAGTGGTTGCGGCAGAAAGCGGATACGAACGTGAAATCGAAACTGCGCTGCAGCCTGGCGCCATTCAGGTGAAAATGCACCCGCTGTCGATCAAGCGTGCGGTTGCCAATATGGTGGTTAACGCCGCCCGTTACGGCAACGGCTGGATTAAGGTCAGTAGCGGTACGGAGACGCATCGCGCCTGGTTCCAGGTAGAAGATGATGGTCCGGGCATCAAGCCGGAGCAGCGTAAGCACCTGTTCCAGCCATTTGTCCGCGGCGACAGCGCGCGCAGTACCAGCGGCACGGGGCTGGGTCTGGCGATTGTGCAACGTATTATCGATAACCATAACGGCATGCTGGAGATTGGTACCAGTGAACGTGGTGGGTTGTCGATTCGTGCATGGCTTCCGGTTCCTTTCACTCGCGCGCAGGGTATCACGAAAGACGTATAAGAAAGGGAGGCGAAATGCCTCCCTTTTTGTTGCTGTAGGCCGGATATGTGGCAACCGCCATCCGGCATTTTTCGTTACAGCTTCGGTCCGGCGCTAACCAGCGCTTCACCCGCAGGGGTGTCGGTGTATTTCTCGAAGTTCTCGATAAACAGTTTCGCCAGTGCATTGGCTTTTTCCTGCCACTGCTCTGGAGACGCGTAGGTATTACGCGGATCGAGAATGCGCGTATCCACGCCCGGCAACTCGGTCGGGATAGCCAGGTCAAACATCGGCAGACGGAACGTTTCTGCGTCATCCAGCGAACCGTTCAGGATGGCGTCAATAATCGCACGGGTATCTTTGATAGAGATACGTTTGCCAGTACCGTTCCAGCCGGTGTTAACCAGATACGCCTGCGCACCTGCCGCCTGCATACGTTTCACCAGCACTTCTGCATACTGCGTTGGGTGCAGAGACAGGAATGCTGCGCCGAAGCAGGCAGAGAAGGTTGGGGTCGGTTCGGTAACGCCGCGTTCGGTACCGGCCAGTTTGGCGGTGAAGCCAGACAGGAAATGGTACTGAGTTTGGTCTGCTGTCAGGCGAGAAACCGGCGGCAGCACGCCAAATGCGTCGGCAGTCAGGAAGATCACTTTGGTAGCATGACCCGCTTTTGACACTGGCTTAACGATATTATCGATGTGATAAATCGGGTAGGAAACGCGGGTGTTTTCAGTTTTGGAACCGTCGTCGAAGTCGATGGAACCATCTTCGCGCACGGTGACGTTTTCCAGCAGCGCGTCACGACGAATTGCGTTGTAGATTTCTGGCTCGGCATCTTTAGACAGTTTGATGGTCTTCGCGTAGCAACCGCCTTCGAAGTTAAATACGCCGTCGTCATCCCAGCCGTGTTCGTCATCGCCAATCAGGCGACGTTTCGGATCGGTGGACAGCGTTGTTTTACCGGTACCGGACAGGCCAAAGAAGACTGCCACATCACCTTTTTCCCCGACGTTTGCTGAGCAGTGCATGGAGGCAATGCCTTTCAGCGGCAGCAGGTAGTTCATCACGGAGAACATACCTTTCTTCATTTCGCCGCCGTACCAGGTGCCGCCAATCAGCTGGATACGCTCAGTCAGGTTGAAAGCCACGAAGTTTTCAGAGTTCAGACCCTGCTCTTTCCATTGTGGGTTGGTGCACTTAGCGCCGTTCATCACGATGAAATCCGGTTTAAAATCAACCAGCTCTTCGTCGCTTGGGCGGATGAACATGTTTTTGACGAAATGCGCCTGCCAGGCAACTTCGGTAATGAAGCGCACGGAAAGACGGGTATCGGCGTTAGCGCCGCAGAATGCATCAATGATAAACAGGCGCTTGCCGGAAAGTTGCTGGGTAACTAATCCTTTCAGATGCTGCCAGGTTTCCGGGGAGAGCGGTTTGTTGTCGTTCTTACCTTTACCTTTGTCTGACCACCAGAGCGTGTCACGCGTGGTGTCGTCACGGACAATGTACTTATCCTTTGGCGAACGTCCGGTAAAGATACCGGTATCAACGGCAACGGCGCCCAGATTCGTTAACACGCCACGTTCATAACCTTCCAGGTTTGGATCAAGTTCTTCCTGGAAAAGCGTGTCGTAGTCTGGATTGTAAACGATATCCTGAACGTCATTGATACCATAAGCCTTGAGATCTTGCGGGGTTAAACTGTTGTTCACACGCATTTCACTGCTCCTTAGCCAATATGTATTACCTGGAATAGTAAGGTTTTTTAGGGATTGCTAACCGCGACAAGGCTCATAGATTTACGCATCCGGGAAAATCACGGGTTACCGAATACGCTGCGACTCCTGTCACAAAGAGGCGGATATTATGGCAGGAAACCCTTTTTTGTTGTGGAAAATGTTCTTAAAACGTTAATGAAGAGTGTTTTTGGCTGGAATCTTGTGAGTGTAATCGCATTCACGTAAGAAAATAACGTAACTCATACATATACAATATCGATTCACTTCCCGTCGCGTTAGTCTGAAATCAGCCTACCAATGCTCAAAATTGTGAAGTTGATGCGATAATTAGCTTTTCCCTTCATTCTGGAAACTGACATGGATAGTGCTGAAATTTCACGTACAACGCGTTTGGGCATGATATTTATCGGCCTGTTGCAGGGGGCATTATGCTACCTGCTGATGACATATCTGGTGCCCCATAACGACGACTGGCTGTTCTATGGCATGCCTGCGACGATTGCGATCACCTCGGCACTTTTGCTTACTGTCGTTTCTTTCAAACAACGCGCGCTGTGGTATTGGATGGCGCTGATCTTTGTTGTGGTGCTGGCGATGAGCGTCTGGCTAAAGTGGCAAGTCGAGGACAGTGATAAGTGGCGGCAACATGAAGTTTTTATGTTCTACGGTTGGCGCTTACTGCTGATGGCGATGCTTGCCTTGCCCTGGATTCAGTACTCGCTTCATGTCTCTCGTGAGCAGGCGCGTTACCCGCATTTTTATCGGCAATTGTGGCTTAATGCGTTGACGTTGCTGATTGTCTTTGTCGCCAACGGTCTGTTCTGGCTGGTGCTCCTGCTATGGAGCGAGATGTTTAAGCTGGTCGGTATTCCCTTCTTCAGCACGCTCTTCTTTGATACCGACTGGTTTGGCTATGTGGCCTTTGGTCTGATTACCGCACTGGCAGTGGTACTGGCTCGTACACAGTCGCGTCTGGTCACGGCGGTACAAAAATTACTGACGTTTATTGCCACCGGTCTGTTACCTCTGGTCGCGCTGTTGGCGCTGATGTTCATACTGACCTTGCCCTTCACTGGACTGGAGGCTATTTCGCAACGCGTGTCTGCGGCCGGGTTGATGTCAACGCTGACGCTGCTCCTGTTGCTGTTGATGGCTATCGTGCGTGAGCCACAAAAAGAAGCTCTACCTTATCCTGGCGCGTTACGCTATCTCATCAAATGTGCTCTGGCTGTCACGCCCATCTATACGCTGATTGCCGGTTGGGCGCTGTGGGTGCGAATACAGCAGTACGGTTGGACGCCTGAGCGTTTGTATGGCGTGCTGGTGGTCGTGGTACTGCTGGTATGGTCGTTTGGCTATTTGGCCAGCATTTTACGCCGCGGGCGCAATCCGCTTGAGCTTCAGGGGCCGGTCATTCTTGGCGTTTCGTTGCTGGCGTTGGGGCTGTTGGTTCTGCTGTCGTCGCCGGTTATTGATGCCTGGCGTATCAGCGTTAACAGCCATATGGGGCTGTATCACAGCGGGAAAATCAAACCGGATCAGGTCAGCCTGTATATGTTGGATCACAGCGGAAAACCGGGGCGCGCAGCGTTGGAAGCATTACAAAAAGATGTGGCGTTTAATCAAGACAGTAAGCGCAGACGCGACTTGAATTCTCTGCTGCAAGGGAGCCGGGATGCGGTTAAAGAGCTAACCGCAACACAGTTAGTATCGAAGGTTGTGATTGCTCCGGGGAGCGAGAAGCCAGACGATGCGTTCTGGACGTTTGTCAAAGCACAGGGGTATCGCATCACCTCTTGTGCTGAGCAGAATGCGTGCGTATTGGTGAGTCAGGACCTCAATGCGGATGGTCATCCTGAGCAGGTGCTATATGCTTTTGGCGATGGGGAGAGTCTGGTCTTCGGCATGCAGAAAAACAAATGGGATTTGTTAGCTGTTGCCAGGCTACCTGAAGGATTCAATAAGGATAAATTGCTGCAGGCGGTGGCGAATCAGCAACTGGGTTCAGCCCCCAGAATCTGGCGGGATATCACTATTGATGGCAAAAGACTACCGATGACTTATTACACCGAGTGAGTGTGTTGCCGACCGCGTTTTTGCCGGATAGCAGCGCGAACGGCTTATCCGGCCTACGACAGTTTTTCCGTAGGCCTGATAAGCGCCGCGCCTTCAGGCAAGACGGTGATTAATGCACCTGTGGATCGGCAGGGGAGGCGTTGCTGCGGATCTCTGCAATATCCATGGCGTTAAACAGATAGTGGCTACCGCAGTAATCGCAGTGCATATCGATCTCGCCTTCTTCCGCCAGAATGCTGTCAACTTCTTCGTCCGGCAACGTTTTCAGTGCGCCTGCGCAGCGTTCGCGTGAACAGGTGCATTTGAACTCAACGTCCTGCGGATCGTAGAGAGTAACCTCTTCTTCGTGGTATAAGCGCCACAGCACTTCGTTGGCCGGCAGCGTCAGCAGCTCTTCGGCCTTGATGGTTTCGGTCAGGGCGGTCAGGTGATCGAAATCATCTGCCTGTGCGTTTTGCGCCGGCATCACTTGCAGCAGCATTCCGCCAGCAGCGGGTTTGCCATCAACGTCGCCAGTGCGGATGAACAGGCGTGTCGGCAGCTGTTCGGAACGCATGAAGTAGTCTTCCAGACAGGCTGCCAGCGTGTCACCTTCCAGACCGACCACGCCCTGATAACGCTCGCCTTCTTCCGGAGTAATGGTGATCACCAGGTAGCCGTTGCCCACCAGGGTTTTCAAATCGGCATCTTCAGGAATATCACCCTGCATGCGGGCCACGCCGCGCATCTGCTGATTGTTGTTGCCGTTGATGACGGCCAGGCTCAGCGGACCATCACCCTGCAACTGCACAGTGATATCACCGGCAAACTTCAGCGTAGCGGTGAGCAGGCTGGTGGCAACCAGCAGCTCAGCCAGTACGTTTTTGACCGGCTGCGGATAAGTATGATTTTCGAGGATCTGTTGCAGGGTTTCCGAAACGGTCACCAGCTCGCCGCGCACGGCAAAGTTTTCAAACAGATAACGATGTAATTGGTCATGTTGCGGCATAATCATCTCTCTTGCAGGTGACAGTCACTCGCTGTCGCCATGTTTAAATCGTAACAGGTCGCGGCGCTCTTTCTTGTCCGGTCGCCTGTCCGGGTGCGGCATGGTTAACGCGTTAAGTTTACGCGCCAGCGCCATTTTTTCGCGTTTTTCCACGCTTTCCGCGGTTTCTTCATACAGCGTAACGGCTTCCGTTGCCGGGCGACGCTGCTCGGTAATGGCCTTGATAATGACCGTTCGCTCGTCATTTCCCTGGCGAAGGGTGAGGGTGGCGTTCAGCTCGACAATCTTGCTCGGCTTACTGCGCTGGCCGTTGTAGTGCACCTTACCGCCTTCAACCATTTCGCGGGCTAGCGCACGCGTTTTGTAAAAGCGTGCAGCCCACAGCCATTTATCCAGCCTGACTTCAGCAGAGGGCTTTTCTTTCATGGCGTCTCCTTCACATCAGTGAGGGGATCAGTCGGCGGTAGTCATTCAGTGACGGATGGCGTGCGTACTGCTTTTCGGCGATGCCGGAGTCGGGATTGGTCACGCCGAGGCAGTAACGAATACCGTACAGAGCAGCGGCGTCGAGAATGGGTTCGCTGTCGTCAATAAACAGCGTCTTCTCTGCACTCATTCCCGTTTCTTCAGCCACAGCGTGCCATAATCGCTGATCCTCTTTGGGATAACCAAATGTGTGGGTGGAAAGTAATAAATCAAGGTGTGAGGCCAGACCGGTATGCTCCAGCTTCACCGCCAGATTATGCGGATGCGCGTTGGTGAGCAAAATACGGCGCTTGCCGCTGGCTTTTAAGGCATCAAGAAACGGTACGGTATCTTCACGCAAAACGGCGCGTGGTCCCTGTTCCGTTGTCATGGCGCAAATATCCAGATCCAGGCACTCGCTCCAGTAATCCAGGCAGTACCAGTTTAGCGTATGCTGCACGGCATGATACTGCTGACGAATATAGTCCTGGGCTTCCTGGGGAGAGATACCCTGCTTCGCGCCATAGGTTTCCGGCACCAGTTTTTGCCAGAAATAGTTATCGAATGCCAGGTCGAGCAGCGTGCCGTCCATATCTAACAACACGGTGTCGACATCCTGCCAGGCAATATTGATATGCATGGAAACTCCCCACAAGAAAACATGATGCGCGACAGAGTAGCATATCCTGTCGTGCGAGCGTGTTATCGAATCAGGCTTTCCGGGTCGTCAATCAGCGTTGGATTCAGGCAACTTTCGTAGTAGCTCTGAATTTCCGCGATGCGGGTGCGGTGACGCTGGTAGCGTCTGAATGCCTGCACGCTGTTGTAGACAGCGCATCCGAGCATGGAGAACATCAGCAGCGTCGTGCCAAGGTAGCGCCATAACCCTGAACGATCCGGGATACGGTGCAGGCCAATGTGCTGGGTGCCATTGGCGTCAGTCGAAATATTGGTGACGATCCCCTCTGCGCGAAATGGTGTCTGCATCAGCATCTGCGCCAGGCGCTGGAAGGCGTTCCACTGTTCCTGGGGAGGATAGTCATATAGCGAGGTCGTCGGCCACGGCTGATCGACCAGATCGCTGCCTTCATCGCTGATAATCAGGAAACCGCCGGGAGCAGGGCTATTCAGCGCCTGGGCTGCTCGCGCAGTCTCGCGTGAAATAAATGGTGCCGTAGAGGTATTCACCAGATTATCTAACGACTCAGCGCTTACCGGACGCAGCAGCACGTTCACCCCATCCAGTTTGCCTGCGTTCGCTCGCTTTACCAGCGTGGCCCAGTCTTTGCTGTTACCGAGGTTAACCAGCGCATTCTTTAAGCGTACACATTCATCTTTGGCTGCACACAGATCGGCCGTTTTCAGGACAATCTCACCAAAATCGTCCAGTAACACCATGCCGGACTTTTGGATTGCCGAGCGTAGCGATGCGCTGACGCGAGAGTCATCGTCAGGTTTGGGATGCAGCTGGCGGTTCACGGCCTGCGTGAGCGCAGTGGCCTTATTCACCAAATCGGATTCGGGCAGTGGTAATGCGCGTGCGTCATTCCAGATAATTTGCGAGCAATCGAAAGGCATAAACGGCGTGGTGGGCTGCGCATTCCAGCTCCCTTGGGTATGAATATTACACATACCCGTACCGCTCAGGTGCAGCGTGTCACCCACGCGAACGCCCGCGTTTTCGAGCTGTTTAACGCTGGTGGCTTCGATAGTTTGCGCGCCCTTCATCCAGGAAAGCGTGACCTTTATCGGCATATCCAGCGGGATCCAAAACAGCAGCATCAGCAGTACCAGCAACGAGCCGCCCGCGATGACGGCGTTGCGCAGCCAATGTTGCAACGGGAAATTTTTGACTTCATCGTGCAGAGATAAAAAACGCCCCTGGCGGACAACGTGGCGATCGAGATAAATATCGATATCCGTTTGCTGGCCAAGGTCTTGGGCGATGTAAGGTTGCCAGTGAGGTGGGTAGATCAGATCAATAATACCCAGCGAGATATTATTAATTTGCTCCTGGTCGTTTTCGCCAAACAACCCCCAGCGACGCGGCGTACCGCGCAGACAATGAATTTCCCGCAGGGCGGTTTTGGACGGCGGGGCGAATAATCCCCACAGACCCGCAGCTAACAGCAACACCGCGCCACCGACTGCCCACGGAACAAACGTATTCGGGATAACCAAACAGAAAAAGAACAGCAGGAATGATGCGGTTATCAGCAACGCCTCGCGCAATCCCGAAGGGCGGCTGAGCGCATATTCTTCATGGGTTTCTTGGCGAATATTCAGCAGTTCAATCTGCTCACTTTCTTCACCACGAATGGATGCCTGGGTAGAAGCGGTGTGCTGCAACGCATAGCCACGCGCTTCCTGCATATATTCCTGCAGCGTATGGCCGTTCAACGAGATAACCAGCGGTATTGTATTGGTATGGATTATCTCAACGCTGTTTTCGTCATTGATGTATTGTTCCCAGAAAGGGGGAAGGTGCACCTCAACGGAATCAAGATAGTAGCGCCATTTGTTAGGATCGTCGGTGGTGATGCCGTAACGTGTAATCGAACGAGTAAGCACGATGACGCTATTACTTTGGGCATTCAACGTTAATGAGACTGGCGCAGAACTGGCTCCAGTTGGACCAGGTACTTGCTGAATTTGACTAAGGCTTTCGAGATAGTTTTCGACGGCATTGCGTTCTTCAGGCGCGAGTTTACGTTTCGAGGCGTCTGAGAAGACGCTGCTCAAGGGTAAATTTTTCTGCCTGGATTTTGATTTGAGTAGCCATCCTGCAAGCAATGAGCAGGCCAGCAAAGCAGCTAAAAAAATCAGAATGGTGCTCATGCTTTCCCCATCTTACTTAGTCTGTCAGGCGTGGTCAGTCGCACCCTGTTCAATATTCGTGATTCTGTGGTTGGCTATCGGCAAGTGTGGAGTCGAACTTGAGCATCTTTAAGTACAGCCCAGTAAAAGCGAATCATAGCAAAATCACTAAAAATGGAATATCAGCAAATTCCTGGAGTTATTTCAACCTATTGACTTTTAATTTGAAATAGGGATTAACTTTTAGTACGTTACATAAATGTAAATAAACGGCAATTCACATTGCCGAAACCGTGCGGTATATCGCACAATAACCCCAGATTTCACAGCAAAGATCCTCACAATGAGCAAATCATTACAGAAACCCACGATTTTGAAAGTGGAAACCGTCGCCCAATCCCGGCTGTTTAAAGTCGAAAGCGTGGACCTTGAGTTCAGCAATGGCGTACGCCGCGTTTATGAACGTATGCGTCCATCCACGCGTGAAGCGGTAATGATTGTGCCGATTGTTGACGACCACATGATCCTCATCCGCGAGTACGCAGTCGGGACCGAATCTTACGAACTGGGTTTTTCTAAGGGATTAATCGATCCTGGCGAAAGCATTTTTGAGGCGGCGAATCGGGAGCTGAAAGAAGAGGTGGGGTTTGGCGCAAAAGATCTGACGTTTTTAAAGAAACTCAGCATGGCACCATCTTATTTCTCCAGCAAGATGAACATCGTGGTGGCAGAAGATTTATATCCTGAATCGCTGGAGGGTGATGAACCTGAGCCATTGCCGCAGGTGCGCTGGCCGCTGGCGCATTTGATGGACCTGCTGGAAGATCCTGATTTTCACGAAGCGCGTAATGTCAGTGCGTTGTTCCTCGTACGCGAATGGCTGAAAGGGCAGGGGCGATTGTAGTTTATATTGCCGGATGGCGGCTGACGCCTTATCCGGCCTACAGAGTTCAGCACTTTCAAATAATTGCGCCGAAAATGTAGGCCGGATAAGACGCCCCTGGCGTCGCCATCCGGCAAAAGATTAGAATAGTTCGTGCGTCTCACCATTATCGATAATGGTCGTCCCCACTTCATGCACCGCCTGTTGCGTCGGCTGAGTGCCTTCAATGAAGTACTCTGCGCGGCTATTGCCACCGCTTGCCAGTTGTCCTGTGCTGCGATCGATATTGACCGTCACGATACCCGGTGGCGGCGTCAACGGCTGTTCAGGCACGCCTTCCAGCACGGACTTCATATAGGCATCCCATGCTGGCTGCGCACTCTTCGCACCGCCTTCGTAGCCGGAGATTTGGTCTTTGATCGCGCCGGAAGCTGTCGTATGACCAAGGTTGCGGCGATGATCATCAAAGCCGATCCATACTGACGTCACCACGCCTGGTCCGTAACCGGAGAACCACGCATCTTTAGAGCTGTTGGTGGTTCCGGTTTTCCCGCCGATATCATGACGCTGTAAATCGCGACCTGCGCGCCAACCGGTTCCCATCCAGCCTGGTTCACCAAATATATTGGTGTTCAGCGCGCTTTTAATCAGGAAGGCCAGCGGTGTGTTGATCACGTGCGGAGCGTATTCCTGTGTGCCGCTTTGCGCGACCAGTGCCTGGTTAGCCTGTTCAAGCTGTGGCATAGGCACGGCGGCATTCTGCTGTTCCTGCGAGACCGCGACATCTTCTACGTTACTGTTTTCCAGCACGTTAGATTTCTGGGTATCGCCGTAAATCACTGGAATATCGCATTCCGGGCAGGCAATTTTTGGCTTCGCTTCGAAGATAACGCCGCCCATATCGCTTTCGATCTTACTGATGAAATATGGATCGACCAGGAAGCCGCCGTTAGACATCACTGCGTAACCGCGCGCCACCTGCAACGGTGTGAACGAAGCCGAACCCAGCGCCAGTGACTCGGTATGCACAATGTTCTGTGCCGGGAAACCGAAACGTTGCAGATACTCTGCCGCGTAATCCACGCCCATGGCGCGCATGGCGCGTACCATCACCACGTTTTTCGACTGACCCAGCCCCTGACGTAAGCGGATAGGACCGGCGTACTGCGGCGGGGAGTTCTTCGGCTGCCAGTCGGAACCAGCACCGGCATCCCAGCGGGAGATTGGCACGTCGTTGAGCATGCTCGCCAGCGTCAGACCTTTATCCATCGCGGCGGTATACAGGAATGGCTTGATGTTAGAACCCACCTGGCGTAACGCCTGCGTTGCACGGTTAAACTTGCTCTGGTTGAAGTCAAAACCACCAACCAGTGCCAGCACCGCGCCGTTTTGCGGATTGATGGAGACCAGTGCGGAGTTGACGTCTGGCACTTGCGCCAGCCACCAGGCATCGCCCACCTGGCGTACCCAGATTTGCTGGCCGGCCTGTACCACGTCGGTCACTTTGCGCGGCGTTGGGCCTTGTTGAGTATCCGAGCGGTAAGGACGCGCCCAGCGCATGCCATCCATGCGTAATGACACTGACGTACCATCTGCCAGCGCGGCAATGGCTTCCTGCGGATTGGCACTGGTAACAACCGCCGGTAACAGCGGTCCATAAGTCGGCAGCGCTTTCAGCGTATCGGTGATGTTTTTGCTGTCCCAACTGCTTTCGCCCACTTTCCACAGCACGTTCGACGGGCCGCGGTAGCCGTGGCGCATGTCGTAATCCATCACGTTGTTACGTACTGCCTGCTGAGCTGCCTGCTGTACTTTGCGTGTAATGGTGGTGGTGATGCGATACCCGTCTTCATAGGCTTTCTCGCCATAACGGTTATACATCTCCTGGCGCACCATTTCAGACAGATATGGTGCAGAGAAAGCGATTTCCGGCGCGTGGTAGTTGGCGTCAATGGCCTCACCTCGCGCCTGATCGTACTGGGCCTGCGTGATGTAGTTTTCGCTCAACATACGCGACAGTACAACGTTACGTCGCGCGGTTGCCCGGTCCATCGAATAGAGAGGGTTGAAGGTTGACGGCGCTTTTGGCAGACCGGCAATCACCGCAATTTCACTTAAGCTGAGTTGATCCACCGTTTTACCGAAATAGACCTGCGCGGCAGCACCCACGCCATAGGCGCGATACCCCAGGTAAATCTTGTTCAGATACAGCTCGAGGATCTCATCTTTACTCAGCAGTTGTTCAATGCGGATCGCCAGGAACACTTCTTTGATCTTACGCATCAGCGTACGTTCCGGGCTCAGGAAGAAGTTTCTCGCCAACTGCTGGGTAATGGTACTCGCCCCTTGCGACGCGTGACCAGAGAACAATGCTACGCTGGCTGCACGGAAGATCCCCACCGGGTCTACCCCGTGGTGCTCATAAAAGCGGCTGTCTTCTGTGGCGATAAAGGCTTTAACCATTACCGGCGGCATCTGATCCAGCGTGACCGGGATTCGACGTTTCTCGCCATACTGCGCGATTAGCTCGCCGTCAGCGCTGTAAACCTGCATCGGGATCTGTAAACGCACATCTTTGAGCGTCGCGACGTCAGGTAATTGCGGCTCGATATAGCGATAAAGGCCATAAATCGAGCCTGCTCCCAGCAGGATGCAACATACTGCAAGGATTAATAAATACTTTACGAACTTCACTGGAGATTTCCCATTTAGTGGCATTTGGGCAGTTTATAAACAAACGCGCGGTAGTATAAAGGCAAGCCAGACGCATTGATATACCCGTTAAAGCGACGGGTGATAAGGAGATCATCAGCAATGGCTTTTAATATCTGGAAAATTGGTCTGCATATTCAGCAACATGAAGTGCTGGCTGTCGCTATCGTTCGCGAAGCATCAGGTTGGTATCTGCAACGCTGGTGGCGTATACCGCTGACGCCTCAGGTTATCGTCGATGGTCATATTCGCGAGCCTGAACAACTGGTCGCCGCGCTACTGTCGTGGAGCCGGGAGCTCCCTCGCCGACACCATATTCATCTCTCTTTTCCGGCCAATAGGACGTTACAAAAAAAGTTTCCTCGTCCGACAATGACGTTACGCGAGCCAGAGCAAACCGCATGGTTGTCCGGTTCGATGGCGCGTGAACTGGATATGGCGCCGGATGCACTGCATTTTGATTATAGCGAAGACACGTTGAGCCCGGCGTTTAACGTCACTGCTGCGCAAAGCAAAGAGATTTCAGCGCTTCTGACGCTTATCCAAACCCTTAAGGTGCAGGTTACGGCGATTACCCCGGACGCCAGCGCGTTACAGCGATTTATTCCCTTCCTGCCGGATCATCACCAGTGTCTGGTATGGCGTGATGATGCCCAGTGGTTATGGGCGACCCGTTCAGCATGGGGACGTAAATCAACGGGCGATATTAGCTGTATCGAGGAGCTTGCCACGACATTATCTCTGCCCACGACAGCCATTGCGAAATGCTCCCCCGGCGGCTTCGATCCTTTAAGCGCCGTGTTTGTACGCCAGCCGCCCATTCCAACGCAAAGCCATCACTTCGCCATTGCGCTGGGACTCGCTATGGGGGGCGTGTACTGATGATTGCGACCATTAATCTTCTGCCCTGGCGTCAGGCTCGGCGTTACGCTTGCCTGCGCTTCTGGGGCATCTTATTTAGCGCTTCACTCTTGCTTAGTATTGGCGTGTTGTTGCGCTATTACAGCGCTTTGAGTGTAGAAAATCGGGCTGAATTGTTGCTGGCAGACGCCGAAAAGACGCGGGCCGAGGCCCTCATGGCGCTGAAGCCGCGTATGCAACTGCGCCAGCAACGATGGCAGCAGGTTCAGGCACGGAACAAACAGCGTGAGCAGACCCGAAGCTGGCAGCGGGCTTTGCAAGGGCTGGCGGAATTACTGCCGGAGCAGGCGTGGTTAACAAAAATGACCTGGCAGGAGGACACGCTGGAACTGACGGGAAACACACTGAACTTTGCCGCATTGAAGGCATTGGAAGCGCAATTACGCCAGTTGCCGTTATTTATGTTGAACAGCCCTGGAGAAACGCAGCAGGATGCGCAGGGACGCTGGCAATTCCACTTTCGACTGACACGGAGCGGTGCGCATGATAACGCTCTGTGATGTCTGGTTAGCGCAGTCGCCACGCTTTCGACTCATATGCTGGTGCGGCTGGATGTTGGGGTTACTCATACTGGTGACGCTATGTCTTTACCCCTTAGCGCGGGAGCGGACTATGCAACGCGAGTCGCTGGTCCAGCAACGTGCGGCTATTCAGATGCAATGGCGAGATGTATATCTGCTGGCGGCATCACCAGCAGAGTCTGAAGAGAAACTGACCCTGTTCTCCCCGCTGCTGTTTCAGAATTCACTTACCCGTCTTATCCACTGGCAACCCTCAGCTCAGGGGGGAGAGATGGCGCTGATATCGGCCTGGGATGCTATCCCGCTGACGTTTGTCCAGTTGGCGGCTCAGGGGATGAACGTCAGCCGATTTTCGCTTACCGCAGAAGGCACGGAGCTGCTGCTAACGCTAAAGCTGGAGCGCCTGAATGATGGTTGAGCGCTGGCTGTTGATATGCGTAAGCGTACTGATGCTTACCGGTATGCGTAATCCCTTCCTGCCGCCGGAGGACCGTTGTCAAATTGCTGAGCTGTCGACATGGCGTTTTCAGGGCATGGTGAGTCAGGGCACACGACCCATCGGCATCGTTCAGGATAGCCAGAAAAAATGGCTGCGGGTTAAGCGAAATGACGTCCTGAAAAACGGTTGGACGATTATGCAGATAACGGCCCAGAACATAACTCTCGACACAGAAAAAAACTGCGAACCGCCGCGGTGGCAGTGGCAGCGACAAGGAGCGGTAAATGAAGCGATGGATAGCGTTGATACTAATGGCACTGGCGGTTGGGATAACAAGCGCGCTGGCGACGAAACCGCAAAACGTGACGCTGGTAGTCGATGATGTGCCGGTTACGCAGGTATTGCAGGCGCTGGCTGAACAGGAACAAAAAAACCTGGTGGTTTCGCCGGATGTCAGCGGTGTGCTGTCGCTGCATTTGACGGATGTCCCCTGGAAGCAGGCATTGCAGACGGTGGTGAAAAGCGCCGGTCTGGTATTACGCCAGGAGGGCAATATTCTGCATGTGCATTCTGTTCAATGGCAGAGTGAAAATGCGGCTCGTCAGGAAAACGAGCAGGCGCGGATTCAGGCTAGTCTTCCGCTGGAACATCGCAGCATCATTTTGCACTATGCTGATGCCACCGAGCTGGTAAAAGCCGGAGAAAAGCTGCTCAGTGCCAAAGGAAGCATGACGGTGGATAAACGAACCAACCGCTTACTGCTGCGTGACAATCGTGTTGTTCTCAACACCCTGGAAACGTGGGTGGCGCAAATGGATTTGCCGGTTGCCCAGGTTGAACTGGCGGCGCATATCGTCACCATTAATGAAAAAAGTTTGCGTGAGCTGGGGGTGAAGTGGTCACTGGCTGACGCACAACAACCGGGGGCGGTTGGGAATGTCACAACGCTTGCCAGCGATCTCTCTGTAGCCACCGCCACATCCCGTGTGGGATTTAACATTGGCCGTATTAACGGTCGTTTACTGGAACTAGAGTTGTCTGCGCTGGAGCAAAAACAGCAACTGGATATCATTGCCAGTCCACGATTACTGGCATCTCACCTGCAACCTGCCAGTATTAAGCAGGGCAGTGAGATCCCTTATCAGGTCTCCAGCGGTGAAAGCGGTGCGACATCCGTCGAGTTCAAGGAAGCGGTACTGGGGATGGAGGTGACGCCAACGGTGTTGCAGAAAGGGAGAATCAGGCTGAAACTGCATATCAGCCAGAATGTTCCGGGACAGGTTCTACAGCAGGCAGATGGCGAAGTGTTGGCTATCGACAAGCAAGAGATTGAAACGCAGGTCGAGGTAAGAAGCGGCGAGACAATTGCGCTTGGCGGGATTTTTTCACATAAGAATAAATCCGCAGCCGACAGCGTGCCGCTATTAGGCGACATTCCCTGGCTTGGCTCTCTTTTTCGCCATGATGGTAAAGAAGATGAACGGCGCGAATTAGTGGTCTTTATAACGCCCAGACTGGTTTCAACGGAATAACTTATGCATGAAAAGCCATTGTTTTTGCACTGAACACGTTTCAGGGATTTGACGTGAGGGTGTATTTAGCATACAAGGAGTACCGATTTGAGCGTCGGTACTTTTCTTTACTTATGCGGCAGTGAATACGCTTTGCCTTTCCGGTGGTGTGCCATAGGCTTATTGGGTGTCATTTGGCTGCGCGATACGTCGCCAGGTCTGATGTTTGCAGGGTAGCATGCCTGCCACGACCAGAAATGCGTTAGGTTTGGTGATTTATTCAGTTGCCAAACCCGCTTGAGTATTGAGATAATTTTCAGTCTGACTCTCGCAATATCTTATGAGGTTTCAGTTCATGTCCTGCTGCGCTGGGTGTCTGCGAAGCGGGTTTACCATTAACGAATAGTCTTAGTAGTACCGAAAAAATGGCAGAGAAACGCAATATCTTTCTGGTTGGGCCTATGGGTGCCGGAAAAAGCACTATTGGGCGCCAGTTAGCTCAACAACTCAATATGGAATTTTACGATTCTGATCAAGAGATTGAGAAACGAACCGGAGCTGATGTGGGCTGGGTCTTCGATGTAGAAGGTGAAGACGGCTTCCGTGATCGCGAAGAAAAAGTCATCAACGAGTTGACGGAAAAACAGGGTATTGTGCTGGCAACTGGCGGTGGCTCTGTAAAATCACGTGAAACACGTAACCGTCTTTCCGCGCGTGGCGTCGTGGTCTATCTTGAAACGACAATTGAAAAACAACTTGCGCGTACTCAACGTGACAAGAAACGCCCGTTGCTGCAGGTAGAATCACCGCCTCGTGAAGTTCTGGAAGCGTTGGCTGACGAACGCAATCCTCTGTACGAAGAGATTGCTGACGTGACCATTCGCACCGACGATCAGAGCGCAAAAGTCGTAGCAAACCAGATTATTCATATGTTGGAAAGCAACTAATTCTGGCTGAATACACACTCGTCTGCGGGTACAAGTAACTAAGGTGGATGTCGCGTAATGGAGAGGATCACAGTCACTCTCGGGGAACGTAGTTACCCTATCACCATCGCGGCTGGTTTGTTCAATGAGCCAGCTTCATTCTTACCGCTGAAATCGGGCGATCAGGTTATGTTGGTGACCAACGAAACCCTGGCCCCCCTTTATCTCGATAAGGTTCGCGGCGTACTTGAACAGGCGGGTGTTAACGTTGATAGCGTTATCCTTCCCGATGGCGAGCAGCATAAAAGCCTGACGGTTCTGGATACGGTTTTCACCGCGTTACTGCAAAAACCGCACGGTCGTGATACCACGTTAGTTGCCCTTGGCGGCGGCGTGATTGGCGATCTAACCGGTTTTGCGGCAGCCAGCTATCAACGTGGTGTTCGTTTTATTCAAGTCCCGACAACCCTGTTGTCGCAGGTCGACTCCTCCGTTGGCGGCAAAACCGCCGTAAACCATCCCCTCGGTAAAAACATGATTGGCGCGTTTTACCAACCGGCCTCCGTGGTGGTGGATCTCGATTGTCTGAAAACGCTTCCTGCGCGTGAGCTGGCATCGGGGCTGGCGGAAGTGATCAAATACGGCATCATTCTTGACGGTGAATTTTTCAGCTGGCTGGAAGACAATCTGGATGCGTTGTTGCGTCTGGACGGTCCGGCGATGGCGTACTGTATTCGTCGTTGTTGTGAGCTGAAAGCAGAAGTTGTCGCAGCAGACGAGCGCGAAATGGGCTTACGTGCTTTACTGAATCTGGGGCACACGTTTGGCCATGCGATCGAAGCTGAAATGGGTTATGGCAATTGGTTACATGGTGAAGCAGTTGCAGCAGGTATGGTAATGGCTGCCCGTACGTCTGAACGTTTGGGTCAGTTCACCTCCGCTGATACGCAGCGCATCATTACGCTGTTACAGCGAGCAGGCTTACCGGTGAATGGGCCGCGTGAAATGTCCACTGAGGCTTATCTGCCGCACATGCTGCGAGATAAAAAAGTGTTAGCGGGAGAGATTCGTTTGGTGCTTCCGCGAGCGATAGGGAAGAGTGAAGTGCGCGGCGGAGTGTCGCACGAGGTGGTTCTTAACGCTATTGCTGATTGCCAGCAGGCGTAACAACAAGAAAGGTCAGGCTTACGTTGCGAAACGTAGGTCTTTTAGCTTCAGGTTATGTGCAAAGTCGTAAGCATTAACCTTTGAGTGGGGTGTTAAATGGATGAATTCAAACCAGAAGACGAGCTGAAACCCGATCCCAGCGATCGTCGTACTGGTCGTTCTCGTCAATCGTCTGAACGCGATAATGAGCCGCAAATCAATTTTGATGATGTTGATCTGGATGCTGACGATCGCCGTCCTGCGCGCGCACGCAAAGAGCGTGATGAAGAGCAGAACATTGAAGAAGAGTATGAATCTGATGACGATACCGTGGATGAAGAGCGTGTAGAACGTCGTCCGCGCAAGCGTAAGAAAGTCGCCAGCAAGCCTGCCTCTCGCCAGTATATGATGATGGGCGTGGGTGTTCTGGTACTGCTGCTGCTGATTATCGGCATTGGTTCTGCGCTGAAAGCCCCCTCATCTTCTTCCAATGAGCAGGCAGCATCTGGTGAGAAGAGCATCGATCTCTCTGGCAGCAATGCAACGGATCAGGCGAGTGCAACGACACCTGCAACGGGCGCAGAGCAGACTGCTGGCAATACCCAGCAGGATGTTTCCCTGCCACCGATTTCCTCTACCCCGACTCAAGGTCAGGCACCTGCGGCAACTGAAGGGCAGCAGCGTGTTGAAGTGCAGGGCGATTTGAACAACGCTCTGACACAACCGCAAGGCCAGGAGCAAGTTAACAACGCTGTGGTTAACTCTACGCTGCCGACCGAACCTGCGACCGTTGCGCCGATGCGTAATGGTAATGCTGCGCGCCAGACTGCGAAAACGGAAACGACTGAACGTCCTGCGGCTACGCATCAGGAACGTAAACAGGCCGTAATTGAGCCGAAGAGCAAACCGCAAACTACGGTGAAAGCGACGCCGACAGAGCCGAAACCTGTTGCCCAGGCAAAACCAACCGCAACTGCGCCGACTACCACAACCAAAGCGCCTGTGGTAACCGCTACGCCGAAAGTGACCGCTGAGCCGAAAGCAACCACGACGGCGCCAGCACAGACCGCAACGCCTGCGCCAACGGCGACAGCAACAACGACAACACCTGTTGCTGGCGGAGCGAAAAGTGCAGGTAACGTTGGAGCGTTAAAATCTGCGCCGTCCAGCCATTACACGCTGCAGCTCAGCAGTTCTTCTAACTACGACAACCTGAACGGTTGGGCGAAGAAAGAAAACCTGAAGAACTATGTGGTGTACCAGACGACGCGTAACGGTCAACCGTGGTATGTTCTGGTGACAGGCGTGTATGCGTCTAAAGAAGATGCGAAACGTGCAGTGTCTACGTTACCCGCTGATATTCAGGCGAAAAACCCGTGGGCAAAACCGCTGCACCAGGTTCAGGCCGATTTGAAGTAAGATAGGATATGTTCTGCAATGGTTTGCTGTTTCGCCCAATTGCGGGACAAAGACTAAAGCGCAGGATGCTGTCGGAGCTTTCTCCACAGCCGGAGAAGGTGTAATTAGTTAGTCAGCATGAAAAAAAATCGCGCTTTTTTGAAATGGGCAGGGGGGAAATACCCCCTGCTTGATGATATCAAACGGCATTTACCTCAGGGTGAGTGCCTGATTGAACCTTTCGTGGGTGCCGGGTCGGTGTTTCTCAACACCGACTTTTCTCGTTATATTCTTGCCGATATCAACAGCGACCTTATCAGTCTCTATAACATCGTGAAGACGCGTACCGATGAGTATGTGCAGGCTTCTCGTGAGCTGTTTATGCCTGAAACCAATCAGGCTGAGGTGTACTATCGGTTCAGAGAAGAATTTAATGCCAGCCAGGATCCGTTCCGCAGAGCAGTGCTGTTCTTGTATCTGAACCGCTTTGGTTACAACGGATTATGCCGTTATAACCTGCGCGGCGAGTTTAACGTCCCGTTTGGGCGTTATAAAAAACCTTACTTCCCGGAAGCCGAGTTGTACCATTTTGCTGAGAAAGCGCAGAATGCGGAGTTCCATTGCCTCTCCTATGAAGAGTGCATGGACCGTGCGGATAGCAACTCTGTGGTCTATTGCGACCCGCCTTATGCACCACTTTCGGCGACGGCAAATTTCACTGCGTATCACACCAACAGCTTTAGCCCGAAAGAGCAGGCGCATTTGGCCGAGATGGCAGAAAAGCTGGTCAGTAAGCAGATCCCAGTGTTAATTTCGAACCACGATACGCCCGATACCCGTGAATGGTATCGAGCGGCGAAACATTTTCAGGTCAAAGTGCGGCGCAGCATAAGCAGCAATGGCGGCACGCGTAAAAAGGTGAACGAACTGCTGGCACTGTATAAACCAGGAGTCGTAACGCCTGCGAAGAAATAAATCTCAAGGAGAAGCGGATGAAACAGTATTTGATCGCCCCCTCAATTCTGTCGGCTGATTTTGCCCGCCTGGGTGAGGACACCGCGAGAGCGCTGACTGCCGGTGCCGACGTTGTGCACTTCGACGTCATGGACAATCACTACGTACCGAACTTGACCATCGGACCGATGGTACTGAAATCGCTGCGTAAATATGGCATCACTGCCCCGATTGATGTTCACCTGATGGTGAAACCGGTCGATCGTATTGTCCCGGACTTCGCCGCCGCCGGTGCCAGCATCATTACTTTTCACCCGGAAGCCTCCGAGCATGTCGATCGCACTTTACAGCTGATCAAAGAGCATGGCTGTAAAGCGGGCCTGGTGTTCAACCCGGCAACGCCGCTGAGCTATCTGGACTACGTCATGGATAAGCTTGATGTGATCCTGCTGATGTCCGTTAACCCAGGCTTTGGCGGGCAGTCCTTCATCCCACAAACGCTGGATAAACTGCGCGAAGTGCGTCGTCGCATTGATGAATCTGGCTACGATATCCGCCTCGAAGTGGACGGCGGTGTCAAAGTGAACAACATTGGCGAAATTGCCGCGGCAGGCGCAGATATGTTTGTCGCAGGCTCCGCTATTTTCGACCAACCAGACTACAAAAAAGTCATTGATGAAATGCGCAATGAACTGGCGAAGGTAAGTCATGGATAAGTTTCAGGATATTCGGGGCGCTGCATTTGACCTCGACGGCACGCTGGTCGACAGCGCGCCGGGATTAGCCGCAGCGGTGGATATGGCGCTGTATGCGCTGGAATTGCCGGTTGCCGGAGAAGAACGCGTTATCACCTGGATTGGTAACGGTGCAGATGTACTGATGGAGCGCGCGCTGGCGTGGTCTCGTCAGGAGCGCGCGACATTACGTAAAACGATGGGTAAACCGCCCGTTGATGATGATATTCCCGCTGAGGAACAGGTACGTATTTTGCGTAAGCTGTTCGACAGATACTACGGTGATGTCGCAGAAGAGGGGACATTCCTGTTCCCTGATGTTGCCGACACGCTGGGCGCGCTGCATGCGAAAGGATTGCCGCTGGGTCTGGTAACCAACAAACCGACCCCGTTTGTCGCGCCATTACTCGAAGCATTAGATATCGCCAAATACTTTAGCGTGGTCATCGGTGGTGACGACGTGCAGAATAAAAAACCGCATCCGGATCCGCTGCTGCTGGTGGCAAGCAAGCTTGGCATCAAGCCTGAGCAAATGCTCTTCGTAGGGGATTCACGCAATGATATTCAGGCGGCAAAAGCTGCTGGCTGTCCGTCCGTTGGCCTGACCTATGGCTACAACTACGGTGAGTCGATCGCGCTGAGCCAGCCCGACGTTATTTACGACCGTATTAATGAACTACTGCCCGCTCTCGGGCTTCCGCATAGCGAAAATCAGGAATCAAAAAATGACTAAGCCCATCGTTTTTAGTGGCGCACAGCCCTCAGGTGAATTGACCATTGGCAACTATATGGGTGCGCTGCGTCAGTGGGTGAGCATGCAGGATGACTACCATTGCATCTACTGCATCGTTGACCAACATGCCATCACCGTTCGTCAGGATGCGCAGCAGCTGCGTAAAGCAACGCTCGATACGCTGGCGCTGTACCTGGCATGCGGTATCGATCCTGAAAAAAGTACAATTTTCGTGCAGTCTCACGTACCGGAACATGCACAGTTAGGTTGGGCACTGAACTGCTACACCTACTTCGGCGAGCTGAGCCGTATGACCCAGTTCAAAGATAAATCCGCACGCTATGCGGAGAACATCAACGCCGGCCTGTTTGATTATCCGGTACTGATGGCGGCAGACATTCTGCTGTATCAGACCAACCAGGTACCGGTTGGCGAAGATCAGAAACAGCATCTGGAACTGAGCCGCGATATCGCCCAGCGCTTCAACGCCCTGTATGGCGAGATCTTCAAAGTGCCTGAGCCGTTCATTCCTAAATCCGGTGCGCGCGTGATGTCGCTGCTGGAGCCGACGAAGAAAATGTCCAAGTCGGATGACAACCGCAACAACGTGATCGGTCTGCTGGAAGATCCGAAATCTGTGGTTAAGAAAATCAAACGCGCGATGACCGACTCTGAAGAGCCGCCTGTTGTACGCTACGACGTGCAGAACAAAGCGGGCGTTTCCAACCTGCTGGATATCCTCTCTGCGGTCACCGGCCAGAGCATTCCGGAGCTGGAACAGCACTTCGAAGGCAAAATGTATGGTCATCTGAAAGGTGAAGTCGCAGAGGCCGTTTCCGGTATGCTGACCGAGCTTCAGGAGCGTTATCACCGTTTCCGTAACGATGAAGCTTTCCTGCAGAAAGTGATGAAAGACGGTGCGGAAAAAGCCAGCGCACGTGCTTCTGTTACGCTGAAAGCCGTTTACGAAGCGATTGGTTTTGTCGCCAAGCCGTAATGCGCTCTGTGTTGTTGAAGAAACCGGGTTACGCCCGGTTTTTTTTCGCCTGTTGGTTTGTGAACCTCAAAAAATGTGAAGCGTCTCGCCGTTTGCATATTTCCTCATTGCGTTATATCTTCACTTTAATGAAGATATAAATATTCAATTTACTGAAAATATAAAATGCGTCGGACATTTATCAAGAAAGAGGGGGTTGTGCTGACAACCCTGGCCCGTTACCTGCTCGGTGAGAAGTGCGGTAACCGATTGAAAACTATTGATGAACTGGCAGCCGAGTGTCACTCATCGGTAGGGTTAACCCAGGCTGCGTTGAAAACGCTGGAGTCCTCTGGGGCAATCCGTATTGAGCGTCGTGGGCGTAACGGTAGCTATCTGGTGGATATGGATAACCGTACGCTGCTAAAGCATGTGGATATTAATAACGTGGTCTGTGCGATGCCGCTGCCCTACACCCGTTTATATGAAGGACTGGCGAGTGGGCTGAAAGCGCAGTTCGATGGGATCCCGTTTTATTATGCACACATGCGTGGGGCTGATATTCGCGTGGAATGCCTGCTAAACGGCGTCTACGACATGGCGGTGGTTTCTCGTCTGGCGGCGGAAAGTTACCTTGCTCAGGACGGGCTGCGCATCACGTTGGCGCTGGGACCGCATACCTACGTTGGCGAGCATCAGCTAATTTGTCGCAAGGGCGAATCTGCAGTTGTAAAACGTGTCGGGCTCGATAACCGTTCGGCGGATCAGAAAATCATGACCGAGGCCTGTTTTGGCAACCGTAACGTTGAATTGATCGATATGCCTTATCACGAAAGCTTGCAGCGCATCGCGAAAGGGGATGTGGATGCGGTTATCTGGAACGTGGTTGCAGAGGCCGAGCTGGCGGTACTGGGGTTAGAAGCCACGCCGCTCACCAACGACCCGCGATTTCTGCAGGCCACGGAGGCCGTGGTACTTACCCGCGCAGAGGATTATGCGATGCAGCAGCTACTGCGCGCCGTTGTTAACAAAGAGGCGCTGCTTGCCCACCAACAACGTGTGGCGAACGGTGAACAGGAACCCAGTTATTAAGTGAAGGCAAACGACATGGAAAACAGGCTTAACCTGCTGTGTGAAGCAGGCGTTATCGACAAGGATATTTGTAGCGGCATGCTGCAAGTGGTCAGGCGGTTGGATGAAGAGTGGCGTTTGCCGATTCACAGCGAGCAAGGAACCATGGCGATGACCCATATGGCGAGTGCGTTAATGCGCAGCCGCCAGGGCGAAGTGATTGAAGCGCTGGATGGCGAGTTGCTGGAGGAGTTGGCGCAATCTCATCTCTGGCCAACTATTTTGCTGGTACATCAGGCGCTGATGAAAGAGTTTACGGTGGCGCTGCACGCGAATGAAGAAGGCTATATGCTGGCGAACTTGTATGGATTGTGGATGGCGGCGAACGAAGGCGTCTGAAATCAATGGGGAATGAGCTTATTGCATCTTAAATATTCAAAAAAATGAATATTTAACTGAAGGATTAGAAACGAGGCAGAGAAATGTTTATAGACGCATTGAAACGCCAGAACCCCGCGCTAATCTCCGCCGCTATCGCGTTATGGCAGCAGGGAAAGATCGCCCCTGACAGTTGGGTCATTGATGTTGACCAGGTCATTGAGAATGGCAAACGTCTGCTGGATGTCGCGGGGCAACATGGTATCTCGCTGTATCTGATGACCAAACAGGTTGGACGTAACCCGTGGCTGGCGGAGAAACTGTTGCAGCTTGGCTATGAAGGCATCGTGGTTGTCGATTACAAGGAGAGTCGCGTCATGCGCCGTGCCGGGTTGCCGGTTGCGCATCAGGGACATCTGGTGCAGATCCCGTCGCGGCTGGTCAATGAGGCTGTAGCGCAAGGTACTGAAGTCATCACATTGTTCTCACTGGAGAAAGCGCGCGAAGTTTCCGCTGCTGCGGTGAAGGCCGGCTGTGAACAGAACGTGATGCTGAAGGTGTACGACAAAGATGATTTTCTCTACCCGGGGCAGGAAAGCGGATTTCCGCTGATGTATCTGACGGATGTGGTCAATGAAATCCGCAGGCTGCCGGGCCTGCGCCTGAGCGGCCTCACCCATTTCCCCTGCCTGTTATGGGATGAAAACTCCGCGCAGACGATGCCGACGCCTAATCTGCATACGCTGGTAAATGCCCGACGTCAGTTGGTTGAGGCCGGGATTGCCATTGAGCAGCTTAATGCGCCGTCAGCCAGTAGCTGTTCGTCACTCCCCCTGCTGGCGGAATATGGCGTCACCCATGCGGAGCCGGGTCATGCGTTGACCGGCACCATTCCTTCCAATCAAAAAGGCGACCAGCCGGAACGCATTGCGATGCTGTGGTTGAGCGAGATATCGCACAATTTTCGCGGAGACAGTTATTGCTACGGCGGGGGCTATTATCGTCGCGGCCATGCGCAAAATGCGCTGGTCTTTACGCCAGAAAATGACGCGCCTATAGCCGCGAAACTAAAACCCGTGGACGACAGCAGCATTGACTACTACCTGCCTGTGGCCGGTGAGTTTCCGGTGAGCAGCGTGGTGATCTTCTGTTTTCGCACCCAGATCTTCGTGACGCGTAGCGACGTGGTGCTGGTGTCGGGCATTCAGCGCGGCGTAGCTGAAATCGTCGCGCGATACGACAGTCTCGGCAATATTCTGGAGGACTAATGGCCCGATTTGTGGTGTTGGTAATCGACAGTTTTGGCGTTGGCGCAATGAAAGACGTCACGCGGGTCAGGCCGCAGGATGCCGGAGCGAATACCTGTGGTCATATCCTGGGCGAACTCCCGCATTTACGGCTGCCAACGCTTGAGAAGTTGGGGCTGATTAACGCTCTGGGCTTTGCGCCGGGCGTGATGAAACCTTCGGAATCGGCAGTCTGGGGCGTTGCGGAGCTGCAGCATGAAGGGGGAGATACCTTTATGGGCCATCAGGAAATTTTAGGCACGCGGCCTCAGGCACCGCTGCGGATGCCATTTAGCGACGTCATTGATCGCATTGAGCAAGCGCTGAAAGTCGCGGGCTGGCAGGTGGAACGTCGCGGTGGTGAGCTGGCGTTTCTGTGGGTCAACGATGCGGTTGCAGTGGGCGATAACCTCGAAGCGGATTTAGGTCAGGTCTACAACGTCACTGCCAACCTGTCCGCCATTGCGTTTGATGAGGTGCTAAAGATTGGCCGCGTAGTGCGTGAACAGGTTCAGGTCGGGCGCGTCATAACCTTTGGCGGCCAGCTTGCGAACAGCCAGCGCATTCTGGATGCCGCCGAAACGATGGAAGGGCGCTTTGTCGGCATTAATGCCCCACGCTCCGGCGCGTATGAAAGCGGTTTTCAGGTCAGGCATATGGGCTTTGGCGTAGATGAGCAGGTACAGGTACCGCAAAAACTGCATGACGCCGGAATCCCTACCGTGCTGGTCGGTAAAGTGGCGGACATCGTTGGCAATCCGCACGGGTGCAGCTGGCAAAACCTGGTAGATAGCCAGCAGATTATGGATATCACGCTTAACGAATTTAACGCGGAGTCGACGGTATTTATCTGTACCAACATTCAGGAAACCGATCTCGCCGGACACGCTGAAGACGTCGCACGTTATGCCGAACGGCTGCAGCTTGTTGATCTTAATCTTTCACGCCTTCTGACCGCTATGGAGCCAAATGACTGTCTGGTGGTCATGGCCGATCACGGCAACGATCCGACCATAGGGCACAGCCACCATACCCGGGAAGTTGTGCCGGTATTGGTGTATCAACAGGGGCTGGAGCCTGCGCAATTAGGTATCCGGGCGACGTTATCCGATGTTGGCGCTACGGTGTGTGAATTTTTCGGCGCGGCGGCGCCACAAAACGGCTGTTCTTTTCTCTCGGCATTGCGCCTTACAGGAGACACCTTATGAACTTTGATCCGACGGGCTACACCTGGGTCCACGAACATCTGCATATCGATCTCTCCGGATTTAAGAATAACCTCGACTGCCGGTTAGATCAGTACGATCTCATTTGTCAGGAAATGAAGGATCTCCGGGCGTTAGGCGTCAGCAACATTATTGAGATGACCAACCGCTATATGGGACGTAATCCGCAATTCATGCTCGACCTGATGCGCGATACCGGAATTAACGTCGTGGCCTGCACAGGCTATTACCAGGATGCGTTCTTCCCTGAACATGTTGCGGCCCGAAGCGTGGAACAGCTCGCGCAGGAGATGGTCGATGAGATAGTCATCGGTATTGATGGTACTGAATTGAAGGCCGGAATTATCGCGGAAATCGGCTCTAGTGAAGGCGTGATTACGCCGCTTGAAGAGAAGGTGTTTATCGCCGCGGCGCGGGCACACATCGAAACTGGACGCCCCATCTCAACCCATACCTCTTTTAGCACGATGGGAGTGGAACAGCTGGTGTTGCTACAGGCGCACGGCGTCGACCTTTCCCGCGTAACCGTTGGTCACTGCGACCTGAAAGATAATCTCGACAATATCTTACGCATGATCGAGCTCGGCGCGTATGTGCAATTCGATACCATCGGAAAAAACAACTATTACCCGGACGAGAAACGCATCGCCATGCTGCACGCGATACGCGATTGCGGACTGCTTAGCCACGTCATGCTCTCTATGGACATTACCCGCCGCTCGCATTTAAAAGCCAATGGCGGCAATGGCTACGACTATCTGTTAACCACCTTTATCCCACAGCTGCGCCAGTCAGGATTCAGTCAGGCCGATGTGGACACGATGTTACGTGATAACCCCTCAAAATTTTTCCAATAAGGACAGAATCATGAAAAAGATTGGCGTTGCTGGCTTACAGCGTGAGCAGATTAAAAAAACCATCGAAACCGCAGCACCGGGCTGCTTTGAAGTCTCCATTCATAACGATATGGAAGCGGCGATGAAGGTGAAATCCGGACAACTGGATTACTACATCGGCGCTTGTAACACCGGTGCGGGTGCAGCACTGTCGATTGCCATCGCGGTGATTGGCTACAACAAGAGTTGCACTATCGCCAAGCCGGGTATTAAGGCGAAAGACGAACATATCGCAAAAATGGTTGCGGAAGGGAAAGTGGCGTTTGGTCTCTCCGTCGAACATGTTGAACATGCGATTCCGATGCTGGTTAACCACCTGAAATAAAAGGCATGACTATGGATCTGTATATTCAGATTGTGGTGGTGGCCTGCCTGACCGGCATGACGTCACTTCTGGCACACCGCTCGGCGGCCGTCTTTCATGACGGCATCCGCCCGATTCTGCCGCAGCTGATCGAGGGGTACATGAACCGCCGGGAGGCGGGAAGTATCGCGTTTGGTCTGAGTATCGGCTTTGTCGCGTCAGTGGGGATCTCCTTTACCCTGAAAACTGGCTTGCTCAACGCCTGGCTGCTGTTCCTGCCGACGGATATTCTCGGCGTGCTGGCAATGAACAGCCTGCTGGCGTTCGGTCTGGGCGCTATCTGGGGCATATTGATTCTGACCTGCCTGCTTCCGGTGAACCATTTGCTCACGGCGCTGCCGGTTGATGTACTGGGCAGCCTCGGTGAGCTGAGTTCTCCGGTGGTTTCCGCATTCGCACTCTTCCCGCTGGTGGCGATTTTCTACCAGTTTGGCTGGAAGCACAGCATTATCGCGGCGGTGGTAGTACTGATGACCCGCGTGGTGGTGGTGCGTTACTTCCCGCATCTGAACCCGGAATCAATTGAGATTTTTGTGGGGATGATGATGCTGCTGGCGATCGCCATTACGCATGATATTCGCCATCGCGGTGATGAGGAGATGGATGCCAGCGGGCTATCGGTCTTTGAAGAACGAACCTCACGGATTATTAAAAACCTGCCGTACATCGCGATTGTCGGCTCGCTGATTGCCGCCGTTGCCAGTATGAAAATTTTTGCTGGTAGCGAGGTCTCAATTTTTACGCTGGAAAAAGCCTATTCAGCGGGGATTACGCCTGAGCAATCGCAGACGCTGGTTAACCAGGCGGCGCTGGCGGAATTTATGCGTGGGTTGGGTTTTGTGCCGTTGATTGCCACCACCGCGCTGGCAACCGGTGTATACGCGGTAGCGGGCTTCACCTTTGTTTATTCCGTTGGTTATCTGGCTCCGAACCCGTGGATAGCGGCAATCCTTGGCGCTATCGTGATTTCCGCGGAAGTGCTGCTGCTGCGCTCAATTGGCAAATGGCTTGGGCGTTATCCGTCAGTGCGTAACGCATCGGACAATATTCGTAATGCGATGAATATGCTGATGGAAATGGCGCTGCTGATAGGCTCGATTTTTGCCGCCATCAAGATGGCGGGCTACACCGGCTTCTCGATTGCGGTAGCGATTTACTTCCTTAACGAATCGATAGGGCGTCCGGTGCAGAAGATGGCGGCCCCGGTCGTGGCGGTGATGATTACGGGTATTGTGCTGAATATTCTCTACTGGTTTGGTCTGTTTGTTCCGGCCTGAGGAGGCGTAAAACATGAAGACGTTCCCTCTGCAAAGTCTTACGCTCGCGCAAGCACAACAAAAGCAGTTTGCGCTGGTGGATTCGCTCTGCCGTCACTTTCCTGGCGCTGACTTTCTGGCCGGTGGCGATTTGGGGCTGGCCCCTGGGCTGAATCAGCCCCGGGTCACGCAGCGTGTGGAAAAAGTGTTGGCAGATGTCTTTCATGCCGAGGCGGCTGTGCTGGTTCAGGGGGCTGGCACCGGGGCTATTCGCGCCGGGCTGGCCGCACTGCTCAAACCCGGGCAGCGGCTGCTGGTACACGACGCACCTGTGTATCCTACAACACAGGTGATCATTGAGCAGATGGGCATCACCCTTGTCAGAGCTGATTTCAACAGCGCCTCGGCAATCATGCGGGCTATTACGCAGTATCGCCCTGATGCCGCGCTGGTACAGCATACGCGGCAGCAACCGCAGGACCATTACGTTTTAGCGGATGTGTTGGCTGAATTAACACAATGCGGCGTACCGACATTAACCGATGATAACTACGCGGTGATGAAAGTAGAGGGTATCGGCTGCGAGTGTGGGGCGACGCTGTCCACCTTTTCCTGCTTTAAGCTCTTCGGCCCGGAAGGCGTAGGGGCGGTTGTCGGCAAGGCAGAGGTCATCGCTAAAATTCGTAGCACCCTCTATTCCGGCGGCAGCCAGATCCAGGGAGCGCAGGCGCTCGAGGTACTTCGCGGTCTGGTTTTCGCTCCGGTGATGCATGCGGTGCAGGCTGGCGTTTCTGAGCGTCTGCTGAATCTGCTCGATAGTGGAGCGATACCTGAGGTGAAAAAAGCGGTTATTGCTAATGCCCAGTCGAAGGTGCTGATCGTGGAGTTTCACCAGCCGATTGCCGCCCGTGTGCTGAAAGCGGCGCAAGAGAGAGGTGCGCTACCGTATCCGGTAGGAGCGGAGTCGAAATATGAAATCCCGCCGCTGTTTTATCGCCTCTCCGGGACCTTCCGTGAAGCGAATCCAGAGCTGAGCGACTATGCGATTCGTATTAATCCCAATCGCAGTGGCGAGGACACGGTGCTGCGGATTTTGCGGGAAAGCGTGAGTGCATGTGAGTGAGCGTAAATCTAAAATGAAAAAACCGGGAAATTCCCGGTTTTTTGTATCTGCGCAATCGCGTATATTATTGATTTGCAGCCGGGCCGCAGCCACCAATAATTTTAGAAATTGAAATCGCCGGATGGAATAAATAATCGTAGCTACAGTTGTTTTTTGTGTTTTCAATATGACCAGTACATGCGGTCAGCGTAGCCAGTACACCTGCCACGATGGTGATTTTTGCAAATTTAAACATGATAAAATCCTTGTAAGATATCTATTTTTTAAATGGATGAAATCCATTTCTCGGCGGTTAAGATATCAACTAAGGAAGATTTTAAATAGTCCGAATAAGGACGTGATAATGTTAGGGTAAATTATATTTTTAATGAATTAAAATGCTATGAAATGTATCTATTATTAATAAATTGATGAATGATATTTTATTTAGATTAAATATTAACTTTTGTGAATCATAAATAAATGCCCTGAATATCAGGGCATTTATTAGCATTCAATTAATGATTCGAGAACCAGTTCAGCTTATCGCGTAGTCCAACCACGCGACCGACGATAATCAGCGCCGGACTTTCAACCTGTTGCGCCAGTTCACCGAGTTGTGTAAGAACCCCGTTGACGACGCGTTGCTTCACGGAAGTCCCGTTTTCTACCAGCGCGACGGTCATATCAGGCTGCATGCCAAATTCAATCAGTTTTTCCTGGATGGTGGCTGCCTGATTCAGTCCCATGTAGAACACCAGCGTCTGTTTCTCGGCCGCCAGGTTTTCCCAGTCCAGCTCACCGCCGGTTTTCAGGTGTCCGGTAACCAGACGCACGCTCTGAGCGTAATCACGATGGGTCAGTGGAATGCCGGAATAGGCAGAACAACCGGATGCTGCGGTAATACCAGGCACTACAGAGAATGGAATACCGGCATGGCACAGCGTTTCCAGCTCTTCGCCACCACGGCCAAAGATGAACGGGTCGCCACCTTTCAGTCGTACCACGCGCTTGCCCTGTTGTGCTTCACGCAGCAGGATCTGATTGATCTCTTCCTGCGGTACGCAGTGATAGCCCGCACGTTTGCCGACGAACACCCGGTCTGCATCGCGGCGTACAAGGTTCATGATGTCGTCGGAAACCAGGCGGTCATAGACCACGACATCCGCTTGCTGGATCTGCTGTAGCCCTTTCAGCGTCAGCAGGCCGGCATCGCCAGGACCGGCGCCAACCAGCACCACTTCACCACGGTGATCCAGCGGTTCGCTGAGCATTTGCTCGGTGGTTTCCTCGACGGCTTTCAGGTCATTGTTCGCCAGCGACTGCGCCAGGCGGTCATTCACGAACAATTTTTCCCAGAAGCGGCGACGTTCACCCATGCTGGCAAACTGTTTCTTCACCCGGGAGCGCAACTTGCCGGCATATTGTGCGACCTGGCCCAAATGCTGAGGCAGTACGGATTCAAGCCTTTCACGCAGCAGACGGGCAAGCACCGGCGATGTCCCGCCGGAGGAGACCGCCACCATCAGCGGCGAGCGGTCGATAATGGAGGGCATGATAAAACTGGCTGCTTTTGGCGCGTCGACCACGTTGCAGAAGATACGACGTGACTCCGCGGCGGTGCTGACGCTTTGGTTGACGGCATCGTCATCGGTGGCGGCAATAGCCAGCCAGCAGGTGTTGAGCAGGGACTCATCGAACGGTCCCTCAACCAGCGTCAGCATGCCTTCATCTGCCCATACTTTGAACTGCGGAATAAACGCCAGTGCATTAACCGTTAAACGGGCGCCCGCTTCCAGCAGTAACCGCGCTTTGCGTTCTGCGACATCACCACCGCCGACGATCAAGCAGTCGCGGTCACGTAGTTGACAAAATATAGGCAAATGGTCCACGACATTACCCCTTAATTAATTATTAGCAGCCGCCTCTGGCTGGTTGATTTTTGCCGGAGCCGGACGCTCCGATTTTGGCGTAGCATACCAATAACCTAATCCCATGAATACGACACCGGACAAAGTATTACCGAGTGTCACCCACAGCAGGTTATGACCAATTCCTGACAGGGTATAAGCTTCGCTGTGATGACCGAACCAGGAGAGGGCAAACAGCGTCATGTTGGCCACCGAGTGCTCGTAGCCGGAAGCGATAAACGCCAGCAGACACCACCAGATAGCGAGGAATTTTGCCGCGCCTTCGGTACGGATTGCCATCCATATTGCCAGACAAACCAACCAGTTACACAGTGCGCCTTTAAAGAACAGCACCGTTGCAGGCGCGGTGGTTTTCGCCAGCGCGACCGAATGGACGATGCTGGTATCGACCGGCAGCAGACTGCCGCCTCCCCAGCTATAAAGCAGGGCGACAAACACGGATCCGACCAGATTTCCCAGCCAGGTTTGCGGCAGGATAGCCCACATTTGGCCGTGGCTGATGGTGCCCGCTTTGACGCCGAGCGTCAGGAACATGGTGTGACCGGTAAACAGTTCTGAACCGGCAATAATAACCAGCGTTAAGGCGATACCAAAGGTTGCACCCATCACCAGCGGACGTACGGACGGGTCGAGCAGGTTACCGAGGGTAAAAATAAGGATGATGCCGAGGCCAACGTAGGCCCCTGCCATTGCCGAACTGACCCAGAACCCGAGCGGGTTATTTGCCGACAGGCGTGCGATGCGCGCAGCGTTAGCCGCACACTTATTGATAGTGTCTGTGAACATGTGTTGATTATCCTTGAAGTACAAAAATAAAAAGAAATCGTAACCGTAGGCCGGATAAGGCATTTATGCCGCCATCCGGCAATGTGCTTTTGCAATTGCCTGATGGCGCTACGCTTATCAGGCCTACCAATAAAAGACCTACAAATACGTCAAAAAAGGGGAGGCGTTGCGCCTCCCAAAAATTTATTAACCGCGCAGTTGCACCGTGCCGTCTTTCACTCGCGCTTCGTAATGTTTCACGGAGAACTGTTCGTCTTCCATGCACAGTCCGTCACTTAAACGAAAACGCTGTTTTTTCAGCGGGCTGGCAACCCACAATTCGCCCTGATGTTCAGCAATAAGCCCACGAGAAAGCACGCTGGACTCAAAGAACGGGTCGATGTTGCTGATCGCAAACACCTGGTCGCTGTGATACGGGCGGAAAATTGCAACCTGCTCGTTACCTAACAGGGCGCAGACGCCTGTTGCAGGCAGAATGTCATCGATTTTGCAGATGTTTTTCCACTGGCTCATGCGTTTTCCTCCACCAGAGTCACCGGGATACGCTCATAAGGCGTGGCCGGACGATGTTGTTCACGTTCAGGCACAACCTGGACATTCGGATCGCGTTTATCGCTGTTGATAAAGTGTTTGAAGCGAACCTGCGCGGATGGAGTGTTAACGGTTTCTGTCCACTCGCAGACCACCGCTTCACGCAGACGGGCCATCTCTTCTTCAAGATGCTGGTTCAGGCCCAGCTTGTCGTCGATGATGACGGACTTCAGATACTCGATGCCGCCTTCCAGATTGTCTAACCACGGTGCGGTACGGGTCAGTTTGTCGGCGGTACGGATGTAGAACATCATGAAACGATCAAGGTACTTGAGCAGCGTTTCGCGATCGATATCTGCTGCCAGCAGGTCTGCATGGCGAGGTTTCATCCCGCCGTTACCGCAAACGTACAGGTTCCAGCCTTTCTCAGTGGCGATGATACCCACGTCTTTGCCCTGAGCTTCCGCACATTCGCGGGTACAACCGGAGACGCCGAATTTCATTTTGTGCGGGGTACGAATGCCTTTGTAGCGATTTTCCAGCTCCACGCCGAAGCCGACGCTATCGCCGACGCCATAACGACACCAGGTGCTACCTACGCAGGTTTTCGCCATACGCAGCGCTTTGGCATACGCGTGGCCAGTTTCAAAACCAGCTTCAATCAGCTGACGCCAGATTTCCGGCAGGTCATCTTTCTGCGCGCCGAACAGACCGATACGCTGAGAACCGGTAATTTTGGTGTACAGGTTAAATTCACGCGCGATACGGCCCACGGCCACCAGGCCTTCAGGGGTAATTTCGCCACCCGCAGAGCGCGGGATCACGGAGTAAGTACCGTCTTTCTGGATGTTAGCCAGGAAGTTGTCGTTGGTGTCCTGCAACGGCGTGTGCTGCGGTTTGAGGATGTACTCATTCCAGCAGGAAGCCAGCAGAGAACCCACGGTAGGTTTACACACTTCGCAGCCGTAGCCTTTCCCGTGTTTGGCCAGCAGCTCTTCGAAGGTTTTGATGCCTTCTACACGGATGAGATGGAACAGTTCCTGACGTGAGTACGGGAAGTGTTCGCACAGGTTGTTGTTAACTTCGATACCCTGTTTCGCCAGTTCGGCGTTCAGGACCTGCGTTACCAGCGGGATACACCCGCCACAGCCGGTACCGGCTTTGGTTTCCGCTTTCAGCGCCGCAACGGTATGGCAGCCTTTGTTGATAGCGGCAACCAGCATGCCTTTGGTGACGTCAAAGCAGGAGCAAATCTGCGCGCTGTCCGGCAGTTTGTCGACACCGATAGATGGCTTACCGCTGCCCGCGTGTGCTGGCAGAATCAGTGAATCTGGATTTTCCGGCAGTTCAATGGCGTTCAGCACCAACTGCAGCAGATTGCCGTAATCGCTGGTGTCGCCAACCAGAACCGCGCCGAGCAGGGTTTTGTTATCTTCGCTAACGATCAGGCGTTTGTAGACTTCTTTGCTTTCGTCGAGATAGACATAGCTACGTGCACCCGGCGTGCGAGCATGCGCGTCACCAATACCGCCGACGTCAACGCCGAGCAGCTTCAGCTTGGCGCTCAGGTCCGCACCTTCAAAGGCGTTTTCAGTTTCGAGAATATGGTCAACGGCAACCTGCGCCATTTTGTAGCCAGGAGCGACCAGACCATACACGCGGTTGTTCCAGCTTGCGCATTCGCCGATGGCATAGATGTCCGGGTCAGAAGTCTGGCAGGTGTCGTTAATGACGATACCGCCGCGTGGCGCGACGTCAAGGCCGCACTGGGTAGCCAGTTTGTCGCGTGGACGAATACCGGTAGAGAAGACGATGAAATCGACTTCCAGTTCGCTACCGTCGGCAAAACGCATGGTTTTGCGCGCTTCGGTGCCTTCCTGAACGATCTCTTTAGTGTTTTTGCTGGTGTGCACACGCACGCCCATGCTTTCAATTTTGCGACGTAACTGCTCGCCACCCATATGATCCAGCTGTTCAGCCATCAGCATTGGGGCGAATTCAATCACGTGGGTTTCAACGCCGAGGCTTTTCAGCGCACCAGCGGCTTCCAGGCCCAGCAGGCCACCGCCTACCACGGCACCGCGTTTGCTACGGCGCGCGCAAGACTCAATCGCGTTGAGGTCTTCGATGGTGCGGTAAACGAAGCAGTCCTGGGTTTCCGAACCTTTAATCGGTGGGATCCACGGGTAAGAGCCCGTCGCCATGATTAGCTTATCGTAGTAAACCGTACGACCTGCGCTGGAGTGGATTACTTTCTCCTGGCGGTTAATGGTAATTGCGCGCTCGCCCACTAACACCTTAACGCCATGCTTCTCGTAGAATCCTTCACGCACCAGAGAAAGCTCTTCGGCGGTGTGGTGGGAGAAGTAGGAAGACAGGTGTACGCGGTCGTATGCTTTGCGGGGTTCTTCACAGAAGACGGTAATATCAAAATTGGCAGCGTCGGATTTATCAAGAAGATCCTCAATAAAGCGATGGCCGACCATACCATTACCGATAATAGCGAGTCTGACTTTGCTCATTTTTGCCTCGATTTCTTTTCTATTACTGCCTACCTTAACGATTCAGCAACCGCACTTATTGATGCAAATCAAATTCGCCCTTATATACTCCTTAAGAGGTATATAACTGATTTGTCAGCATTTTTATAAGTGACGGAATTATTTGAGTTTTCGTGTTTGTATAAATAGCGTACAAATTAAGGGGTTTTTGTAAGAATTGGCCTACATGACCAGTGAAAGAAGAGAGGAGGCGAAAATATGCCGGATGATGTGGATACCATCCGGCAGTGTGTAGACCGGGCTAGCGAAGCGCCCCCAGCACTGAGATTAATGCGTTGCTGGCGCGTTATGCTGGCGATGACGCGTGACGAAGCCAAGAATAAAGCACATTACGAATACAACCGCATACAAGCCGTTAGCCGTCTGCAATGCCGCCTGCGGGCCGCTATGTGCCACAATAGGGCCGGTTACCACGAAGGTGAGCATAGTACCAATGGTGCCGCAGGTCAGAACGAAGTTAACTAGTTTGGGTGAGGCGACCTTCGTCTGCTGGGAGCCAAGGGTAATGATGGTGGTATAAATCGCGCTGGAGAAGAAGCCCAGCGTCAGAATGAACCACGGCATATGTTCCGGCGTACCCGTGATAAACAGATACATCAGTACGGTGGCCAGACCCGCCAGTACGGTCAGGATGCGTTGCAAATCGAAGAAGCGCAGAATGAAGCTAAACGCCCACATGCCAACCATGTAAGACATCCAGAAGTCGCTGACCAGTTTACCTGCGTCGTTCAGGCTCATACCCAGGCTTTTGGCGTATTCCGGAACCCAGGAGATAAAGCCCAACTGACCGAGGATGTAGCACAGCGCGGCGATCGCCAGAAACAGCACGCCAATCCCCCATTTTTCTTTTACTACCGGCGCGTCTGACTGCTGAGCGTGTTTACCCAGTGCCGGAAATTCACAACCAAAGGTCAGCAGGAAAATAGCGACGTATACCAGGCCGATGCAGGCATAGACCCAATACCATTCGATGCTGCGCGCTAACAGGAACGCGGCAACCATCGGGAAAATCATACCGGCCATGCTGAAGAAGGAGTCAGTAAACAGCAGGCGGGAACCGCGCTGGCGACCTTCGTACATTTGAGTTACCAGGAACGTACCAATCGACATGGTTATACCGCTCACAAGACCCAATACAAACATGGCGGCAGAGAACAAGGCCAGGCTATGGCTGAGCATCAGTCCGGCGACTGCCAGTACCATCAGGATAAAGCCAAAGCGCAACTGGGTTTTCAGGGGCACGATTTCCATTAACCATGCATTCAGAAAGATAGAGATCAGAATGCCGGCATTCAGGAAGGTGAAGGTGTTACTCATGCTGGAAACGGGCAAATGGAAGTAATCTGCGATGTTTCCCATCACCATCCCGGTGACAATTACCAACGCACCTGTCAGGGCGTAGGAGAGAAAGCTAATCCATGTGAGCTTGATGCGATTGCTGTTAGTCATGACTGGCCTGTATAGAAGTGTAAGGCGCATTGACTGCGCCGTGAGCGGGCAGATTTTAGGCGCTTTTGTGATGTATTTAAATATTTATTGGTAATGAGTTTGTTTATTACATTTTTGGATGTGATCTAAATCACATTGATCCATGCGGCAGTAAGGTTACATTTGTTTCAAGTACGTAAAATTAGGTAAAGGGATGGCCTTGTCCTTGAAGGCTCTTTAGAATCAATTCACTTGCTTCATTTCTGCTCTTGTTAAGGAATTCTCATGCTCAAATCGACTCTGGCGGCTGTTGCAGCTGTTCTCGCTCTTTCTGCTCTCTCTCCCGCAGCACTGGCAGCAAAAGGTGACCCTCATGTTCTGCTGACAACCTCTGCTGGTAACATTGAGCTGGAGCTGAACAGTCAGAAAGCCCCGGTTTCAGTGCAAAACTTTGTCGATTATGTCAACAGCGGTTTCTATAACAACACTACGTTCCACCGTGTGATCCCTGGCTTCATGGTGCAGGGCGGCGGTTTTACCGAGCAGATGCAGCAGAAGAAACCTAACCCGCCAATCAAGAATGAAGCCGATAACGGACTGCGTAACACCCGCGGCACGATTGCTATGGCGCGTACAGCGGATAAAGACAGCGCGACCAGCCAGTTCTTTATCAACATTGCAGACAACGCTTTCCTCGATCACGGCCAGCGCGACTTTGGCTATGCTGTCTTCGGAAAAGTTGTGAAAGGTATGGATGTCGCGGATAAGATCTCTCAGGTACAGACCCATGATGTCGGTCCATACCAGAATGTTCCGTCAAAACCGATTGTTATCCTTTCTGCTAAAGTTCTGCCGTAATCGTATCTAGCGCGGGTAGTTCTTGCCCGCGTTCCCCCCTCTCTCTGCGTAACCCGAAATTGCTGCTTATACTTGTGGCAAGTGTCGGCTCATTCAGGGAGGTCACGTGAAAAAACTCACCGATAAACAAAAGTCCAGGCTGTGGGAACAGCGGCGAAACGCCAATTTCCAGGCCAGTCGACGGCTGGAAGGCGTAGATATTCTACGGGTTACTCTGAGTGCTGAAGACGCTCTGGCGCGTCTTGAAGAGCTGAGGAGGCACTATGAGCGATAAATTCGGTGATGGTCGAGACCCGTATTTATATCCGGGCCTGAATGTCATGCGTAACCGTCTGGGGATTCATCAGGCGCAGCGTTTGGCGCAGGCGGCTTATGAACTGACGGCGCTGCGTGCGGCGACTATCGAATTGGGGCCGCTTAAACGAGGCTTACCGCACCTGTGCGCCATTCATCGCCAGCTGTATCAAGATATTTTTGACTGGGCGGGACACCTGCGCGAAGTCGATATTTACCAGGGCGATACTCGCTTTTGCCATTTCGCCTATATCGAGAAAGAGGGCAATGCACTGATGCAGGACCTGGAAGATGAGTCCTGGCTGGTGGGATTACCGGAAGACAAGTTTGTCGATCGTCTTGCGCACTATTATTGCGAAATCAATGTGCTGCATCCGTTTCGCATTGGTAGCGGTCTGGCGCAGCGTATTTTCTTCGAACAGTTAGCGATTCATGCAGGGTATGTGCTGAGCTGGGATGGCATTCCGGTTGAGGAGTGGAATCAGGCTAATCAGAGCGGGGCGATGGGTGACCTGTCTGCACTGCGGGCGATATTTCGTAAAGTGGTAAGCGAAGCACCGGAAACTGAGTAGAATAGCGCGGTTCTTATGTACCGGAGCCGCCATGATCCTGCTTATCGATAACTATGATTCTTTCACCTGGAACCTGTACCAATACTTCTGCGAACTGGGGGCAGATGTCCTTGTCAGGCGCAACGACGAGTTGACGCTGGCGCAAATTGACGCGCTGAGCCCGCAAAAAATCGTCATTTCCCCGGGACCCTGTACGCCGGATGACGCCGGTATTTCGCTGGAGGTTATTCGCTATTTCTCAGGGAAGATCCCACTGCTGGGCGTTTGTCTGGGGCACCAGGCGATGGCGCAGGCCTTTGGCGCGACCGTGGTTCGGGCGGCGAAAGTGATGCATGGTAAAACGTCGCCGATTACGCATAACGGGCAGGGCGTTTTTCAGGGGCTCGCCAATCCATTAACGGTAACGCGCTACCATTCTCTGGTGGTCGCTCCCGAAACCCTTCCTGACTGCTTTGAGGTGACCGCCTGGAGTGAAACACAGGAGATCATGGGTATTCGCCACCGGGAGTGGGATATGGAAGGGGTGCAGTTTCACCCGGAGAGCATTCTCAGCGAACAGGGGCATCAGCTGCTGGCTAATTTCCTCAACCGGTGATTTGTGGTTGCTATTCAGTGATTTTTTATTCATATTTTGTGATTATAATTTCACTAGCATTTCTGCTTAACAGGGTGGTAATGACATGGCAACTGAACAAACTGCAATTACACGCGCGACATTCGATGAAGTGATTCTGCCGATTTATGCACCGGCTGAGTTTATCCCGGTAAAAGGGAAAGGGAGTCGAGTATGGGATCAACAGGGTAAAGAGTATGTTGATTTCGCGGGCGGCATTGCAGTTACCGCGTTAGGGCATTGCCATCCTGCGCTGGTTGAGGCGTTAAAAACCCAGGGTGAAACCCTGTGGCATACCAGCAACGTTTTCACCAACGAACCGGCGTTACGCTTAGGTCGTAAACTCATTGATGCGACTTTCGCCGAGCGCGTACTGTTCATGAACTCCGGTACCGAAGCTAACGAAACCGCCTTTAAACTGGCGCGCCACTATGCCTGCGTGCGTCATAGCCCGTTCAAAACCAAAATCATTGCCTTCCATAACGCGTTTCATGGTCGCTCGCTGTTTACCGTATCCGTCGGCGGGCAGCCGAAATATTCCGACGGCTTTGGACCAAAGCCGGCAGATATCATCCATGTCCCGTTTAACGATCTGCATGCGGTCAAAGCGGTGATGGACGATCACACCTGCGCGGTGGTGATCGAGCCTATTCAGGGCGAGGGTGGTGTTACTGCGGCAACGCCGGCATTCCTGCATGGCTTGCGTGAACTTTGTGATCAGCACCAGGCGCTGTTGGTATTTGATGAAGTACAGAGCGGGATGGGGCGTACTGGCTCACTGTTTGCCTATATGCACTACGGCGTGACGCCGGATATCCTCACCAGCGCCAAGGCGCTCGGTGGCGGTTTCCCGGTGAGCGCGGTGCTGACCACCCAGGAGATTGCCTCCGCGTTCCACGTGGGTTCACACGGCTCCACATACGGCGGTAACCCGCTGGCCTGCGCGGTTGCGGGAGCTGCGTTTGATATCATCAACACGCCGGAAGTGCTGGAAGGTATTCAGGCCAAACGCCAGGCGTTTGTTCAGCATTTGCAGAAAATTGACCAGCAGTTTGACATTTTCAGCGACATTCGCGGTATGGGACTGCTGATTGGCGCCGAACTGAAGCCGCAATTTAAAGGCCGGGCGCGTGATTTCTTGTACGCCGCGGCGAATGAAGGCGTGATGGTATTGAACGCCGGACCGGACGTGATGCGTTTCGCGCCGTCGCTGGTGGTGGAGCAGACTGATATCGATGAAGGGATGCAGCGCTTCGCGCAGGCCGTGGCGAAAGTGATGGGTTGACGGATTGCCGGATGGCGCTACGCTTATCCGGCCTACGAATCACACCTTACTCTGTAGGCCGGATAAGGCGTTTACGCCGCCATCCGGCAACTCTCTTAACCTTTCATGTCCCGCAACCGGCGGCTCAGCCAGATCCCATGGTGCGGTCGCTGACGCCACGCTACCGACGAAATGGTGTGCATGGTGTTCAGATGCCCCAAAACCCGCTGCAGATGCTGCTCAAGGGTGCTTAAAGGCCCATGGGACAGCATCTCTGGCGCTTCGAGAATATTCACATCGCCGGAGCTTCCGGGACCGTCATATTCTAGCCGCTGCTGACAGCGCTGGATCGCAATTTCACAGGACTCCAGATACCGCTGCGCCAAATCCGGCGTCAGCATCGTATGTTCCCTTGCCAGCGTAGTCATTGCGTTGATGTGTTCGACGATGAACTGGCTATGCGTAACCCACAGTTTCATGTCCGCCAGGTAGTGCGAGTTGAACCCTGGCTCCTGCATCGCCTGGTTCAGCGAGTTGAACAGCGTGTTATGCGCCTGGTTGACCCGCATGCGTTGATACGCCAGCGGTGTGGCCTGGGGATCGTGGCTAAGAATCAGGCGAATGGCCTCCTGATCGGCTTCTAACGCATCGTGGGCGTTTTTACGCAGTAAACCGCTCTGCCACTGCGGCCACAGCCAGAGCATCCCGCCAAAAGCGATCAGGCAGCCAGTGATCGTATCGATAAACCGCGGCACGATAAACTGTTCCCCGTTCAGCGTCAGCAGTTGCAGGGTATATACCGCGGTGACCGTAAAGCCGACGGTAGCCCAGCCGTAGTTTTTGCGGATGGTCAGATAACTCACCAGGGTTATCAGCAGCATGCCTGCCAGCGTGTAACCTTCCTGGATATGAAAGTGCAGCGTGACGCCAGCGATCACCAGACCGACGAGCGTCCCTACTGAACGGTGTAAAATACGTACCCGGGTTGCCCCGTAGCCATTTTGCGTGACGAACAGGATTGTCATCAAAATCCAGTAAGGTTTTGGCAGGTGTAAGGCGCTGCCCATCAGGCTGGCAATGCTCAACATGACGCTGATGCGTCCGGCATTACGCAGCGCCGGGGATTTCAACGACAGATAGCTTTTCAGGGCAGGGATCAGCGGCAGCCGACGCTGCTTGTCAGCCATTAAATCACGGGCATACAGTGGTCGCTGGGTGCGTAGCACACGGGCAATACGGCTGAAGTGCCAGTAGCAAAATTGACCTACCGGATTGTCCGGATGCTGGTTGGCGATTTTCTCCAGCGTGCCAATCTGCTTTTCCATTGAGAAACGGGTCGGTAAGCGGTGATACAAAATATCATCGGCCAGTACGCGAAGGCGTTCGGCGACAGTGCGCGCGTTCCAGCGAATCACTTGTTCGGCGTGGCTACGTTCGACCAGCTTTTGCACCTCTTCCGGCTGGTGGAGGCTAACGGAAATATGTTCCTGTAAATCGAGCGCCTCCTGAAAGGCACGTAGCAGGCGCTTATAATCGTTGTTGCGATGCGCCGACAACATATGCATTTGCTGATAGCACTGGGTAATTAAATCCACCGCTTTTTGCTGGCGCACCAGCAGGGGAGGCAGCGCTTTTTCTGGATCGGCATGCTGGGTCAGCATGCTGTACTTGGCCTCACAGTAATCGGCTAATTCGCGGTACAACAAGCTGAGCGACTCACGCAGCGGCTGCTCGCGCCACATCCAGAACCAGAACCAGTTGAACAGACCGTACCACAATGTGCCCAGCGCGTAGATTAGCAGCGGCTCCCAGACGGGCATGTTACCTGCCAGACTGAGTGTGAAAATTGCCGCAATAAGCGAGGCAGGTAGTAGTCGCGCATGCAGAGGGCCTAATTCTGCGGTTACACCAAGAATCAGCGTCAGGCCGGTGAGGATCAGCGGTAGCGGTATAGTCTGTGCCAGCAGTAATTGCATGATCAGACTGCATCCGGCAAACAAAGACGCGCCAATCACTAAGCGTTTGAAAAAGCGCTTATGCGGGGTATCAAGACCGGCAATATTGCAGCAGGCAGGGACGAGGGAAAAGAGGAGTCCCAGATGAAGCTGACCGATGATCAGACCGACGGCCACAGGTAAACATAGCACCAGCGTTTGTCGTAGTGCGTAGTTGATCTCTGGGTGGTATATCAGTCTTCGCCACATCGGAGCAAACAAAAGTGGCGCATTACGGGGTAACGCGCCACTTCGATGGGGTTAACGTGTGCCGTAGACGACGATGGTCTTACCGTGTGCGGAGATCAGGTTCTGATCTTCCAGCATCTTCAGAATACGACCGACGGTCTCACGGGAGCAGCCAACGATCTGGCCGATTTCCTGACGGGTGATTTTAATCTGCATGCCGTCCGGGTGGGTCATCGCATCAGGCTGTTTCGCCAGATTCAGCAGAGTCTGCGCGATACGACCGGTAACGTCGAGGAAGGCAAGGTTGCCCACTTTTTCAGACGTGACCTGCAGACGGCGAGCCATCTGAGAGGACAGGCGCATCAGAATATCTGGATTGACCTGGATTAATTGGCGAAATTTTTTGTAGGAAATTTCAGCGACTTCACATGCAGTTTTAGCACGGACCCAGGCGCTGCGTTCCTGACCTTCTTCGAAGAGGCCTAATTCACCAATAAAATCGCCCTGATTCAGATAAGAAAGGATCATTTCTTTCCCTTCTTCATCTTTGATCAGCACTGCCACTGAGCCTTTAACGATGTAGTACAACGTTTCCGCTTTTTCACCCTGGTGAATCAGCGTGCTCTTCGATGGGTACTTATGAATATGGCAATGAGACAAGAACCATTCGAGAGTCGGGTCTGTTTGCGGTTTGCCAAGCACCATGCGCGGTTATCCTCTGTTATAAGCTGTCTCCAGAGCCAAAAAACATCCTGTCTCTGGGTTTGCAAAAATGTGCTTCCCGCTACCTGGGAAGGGGGCTGTCAATACGTGCGACGGCCTGTAATGTGATGTCCTCTGCATACATGCAGTACGTCAATGTATTACTGTAGCATCCCGACTGTTTTAGCATAGCTTTCGCCGTGTGTCTCCTGGTGTCTCGCTTCAGCATGACGCAGGTCGCCTTCCGTTGCGAGATTTGTTGTGTGCGCGTAATCTGTCAGGAAAATTGATGCATCGGAGTAATAAAATATGCAAGCACGTGTTAAGTGGGTTGAAGGGCTGACCTTCCTCGGTGAGTCCGCCTCTGGCCACCAGATTTTGATGGACGGTAACTCCGGTGATAAAGCGCCGAGCCCGATGGAAATGGTCTTAATGGCTGCGGGTGGTTGCAGCGCAATTGATGTGGTGTCGATCCTGCAAAAGGGTCGTCAGGATGTGACCAACTGCGAAGTGAAGCTGACCTCCGAGCGTCGTGATGAAGCGCCGCGCCTGTTTACCCATATCAACCTGCATTTCATCGTAACGGGTAACGATCTGAAAGATGCGTCCGTCGCACGTGCGGTCGATCTTTCGGCGGAAAAATATTGCTCCGTGGCGCTGATGCTGGAAAAGGCGGTGAATATTACCCACTCCTATGAAGTGGTTGCCGCGTAATTGCTGATGCCGGATGGCGGCGTTGCCTTATCCGGCCTATAGGGTGATGTTGAGTCGTAGGCCCGATAAGCGAAGCGCCATCGGGCGCTTTCCACATATCACTCTATCTTTTTGCCTTCCATCAGTCGCTGCACCAGCGGCAGCATAATCAATTCCATCGCCAGACCCATTTTTCCGCCCGGTACGACCAACGTATTGATATGAGAAATGAATGAGCCCTGCAGCATGGCCAGCAGCCACGGGAAGTCGATCCCTTCCAGATTACGAAAATGAATCACGACAAAGCTTTCATCGAGTGACGGAATGCTCTTGGCGGCAAAGGGATTAGAGGTATCGACGGTTGGTACGCGTTGGAAGTTGATATGCGTACGGGAAAACTGTGGTGTGATGTAATTGATGTAATCGTCCATTGAGCGCACCACCGAGTCCATCACCGCTTCACGCGAGTGTCCACGCTCGCTGGTATCGCGGGTCAGCTTCTGGATCCACTCCAGGTTCACGATCGGCACCACGCCAACCAGCAGATCGACATGCCGGGCCACATTTTGCTGAGGGGTGACAACGCCGCCGTGAAGTCCCTCATAGAACAGGACATCCGTCGGTTCAGGCAGCGGCTGCCAGGGCGTAAATGTCCCCGGAACCTGATTCCACGGTACGGCCTCATCGTAGGTGTGCAGGTATTTACGCGACTGACCTTTGCCCGTCTGGCCGTATTCAATGAAGGTTTGCTCCAGCAGACCAAAGTCGTTAGCTTCGGGGCCGAAATAGCTGATATGCCGCCCGGCATCGCGTGCTTTGCGAATCGCCATGTCCATTTCCGGACGGGTATAGCGGTGAAAACTGTCACCTTCCACCTCGGCGGCGCGCAGGTTTAACTGCGCGAAAATTTTACGAAACGCGAGGCTGGTGGTGGTGGTCCCCGCGCCGCTGGATCCTGTTACCGCAATCACCGGATGTTTGGCAGACATAACAACTCCATGAAATGGTTGTAATTATAGTAAAGTCGGCCGGCGGCTACGGATTACTCGTGAATCTGCTTCCTCGGCATAATGTTGACCGTTTCATGCAGTTCGGACCACACCAGCACGGCTTCACCTGATTGTAGTTGGCGTTTGACGTCGGCGACTTTTTGTTCGAGCGAGCGTTCATGTTCACCGTAATCGGTGCCTTCACGCAAGACAAAGCTTTCAATCAGATTGTCCAGCGCGTCCGGAGAGATATCTTGCCATGGGATAATCATGATGACGCCTCCAGATACGTTGTCAGCCAGTCCGGGATTCTTGATTCCAGCCACATCTCAGGACGGCGCACTGTGCCACCAATAAATCCGACGTGGCCGCCATGTTCAGTCAGCTGATATTCCACCTGCGAAGGCAGATTTTCCGGTTTCGGGATCACGTGATGATCCATAAACGGATCGTCTTTAGCATGGATAATCAGCGTTGGTTTGGCGATCCGATTGAGCAACGGCATGGCGCTGCACTGGCGGTAATAGTCTATAGCATCGGCGAAACCGTGGATTTTGGCGGTGATCAGATCGTCAAAATCGCGAATGCGGCGCAAAGATTTCAACTGGGCCAGGCTTACCGGCAGCGAACCGGGATACGCCTCAAGCTTACGCGAGGCGTTGGCTTTCAATAAATTGAGCAGGTAGCGCTGATAGACACGGGAAAAGCCCTTGTCCATATGGTAGCTACAGGCTTCGAGCACGAAAGGCGCAGAAACGATAACCGCTGCATCTATCGGAATATTGTTGCCTTCTTTTGCCAGCAGACAAGCCAGCATGTTTCCACCGAGTGAATAACCTACCGCGGCGGTCGGTGCGCGACCGAACTCACGTTCCAGCCAGTGTAAAAACCAGGTGCCATCTTCTGTTTCACCGGAGTGATAAATACGGTTCAAACGATTGGGCTCACCACTGCAACCGCGAAAATGCATTACCACGCCCAGCCAGCCGCGCTTTTGTGCTGCTTCAATCAGGCCATGTGCGTAGGGGCTGTTCAGACTACCTTCCAGACCGTGAAAAACCACCAGGCGCGGTTTGTGTTTCGCCTGTTGTGGATCTTCACTCCACGCCAGATCGACGAAATCACCGTCGGGCAATTCCAGACGCTGCCAGTGGGCGTCGAACTTCACCTTACGGCGAATTAATCGCGGCAGCATCGTCTGCAGATGGCGGTTACTGATACCGCGCATCGGGCGGAATTCTCGCGAATCGTCGGTAGGTGGGGTCATTTCTGTGGACGTGATTTCAACCATAACACCGGAGCAATTAATAATCGGAAAGAATAACTATACCGCGCACAGCGCGTGCGGGTTAGCCAATATGTGATTTTGTCGCTAGTCAGTCAGCAGGTTACGCGAGAAAAAATGAAAATCGACGTTAGGTTTACGTCGCCACAGGCGGGCTTTACGCGTCCCTGTCGCCACGCTTTCTCCAGTATCTTCAAACATTCCTGACGCTTCAAAGCGACGAATCAGACTTTTACGCTGGATCGACTGACCGAGGATCACCTCAGTGGCTTCGAGTAGTTGCCCATGGGTAAATGTTTCCGGCAAGCAGTACACTGGCAGGAGCGAGTACATCGTTTTTTGCCGCAAGCGATGCAGCGCCGCTGTAATGATTTTCTCGTGATCAAACGCGAGTGAATAGTTTTTCAACTCATCAACCGGCACCCAACGGGCATTGCTGACGCTGGCGATATGGGGCGCGCAGTCTACCCAGGCGATTAGTGCAAACCAGGTGACCGTCAGGCTCCAGCCGCGCGGGTCACGATCAGGCCCGGAAAAGGTATCCATTTGTTCCAGCCACGAAGGCGAAACACCCGTTTTTTCAGTGAGCTTGCGCAGCGCGGTGGCACGGGTTGAATCATCGTTTTCGATATCAATAAAGCCGCCGGGTAATCCCCAACGTCCTTTTTGCGGCTGCATTGCCCGCTCGACCAGTAATACGCACAGCGTCTGCTGATGCAGGGTAAATAACGCACTATCTACCGTCACCAGAGGTGAAGGGAAGCGGCTGGCGTCGTACTGATTCAGGTAGTCGGCTTCGGTGGTCATAAGGTACTCACGATGATTTGTAACGCTGATAAGTGTACCAGCCCGGCACCGGGGGGCAAGGTTCGTTTTTTCTCATTACTTATCAGTGGATTAACTAACAGCTTAAAAATAATTCATTTTCTGCTTGCTTAATATGTGTCTTAGGGACATTATTAATTGTGTCGAAGGGACATAATTAAGGGGTGAGCGCGATGAACATAAAATTGACACTAACTTTGGACGACCAGGTCTATGCCGTTGCCAGCGGTGTTTTTCCTGATGGTGCTGTCTGGTTAAAAGTCACCGATGCGTTGCCAACCTTTGCTCGCCTGATGCGCATCCGTGCCACGGCTATGCGCGATATGAACGATTTTATGCTGCTGGCGCAACTGGTTGAGGCGGTCCGTCATCAGACCGATGTACTGGTCAGCCATCTCGACCTTCCCTGGCTGCCGTGGGCGCGTCAGGACAGACATATGGTATCGGGTGACAGCTTTGCGCTGAAAGTCTTCGCCAGTCAGCTCAATACGTTGAAATTTGACAAGGTCAACGTGCTCGACCCGCACAGTGACGCGGCGGCGGCGGCAATCGACAACTTTGTGGCGATCCCCCAGGAGGTTTGCCTGATGCAAAGCGCGTCATTATCGCGGCTGTTTCAGCAAAACGCGCTGATGTTGGTTGCTCCCGATGCAGGATCGCTGAAGAAGATTGATGCCGTAGCCAGAGCGGCCGGTGTGGAGCAGTACGCCATCCTGAGCAAAAAACGTGATGTGGCAAGCGGCAGCCTGACGGGATTTACGTTATTGGCCGGAGACGTCAGGGGGAGGGATCTGCTGATTGTCGACGACCTGTGTGATGCTGGCGGCACCTTCATAGGTTCTGCGCAGGTGCTACGTGATGCCGGTGCCCGCAGCGTTAGCCTGTACGTCACCCACGGGATCTTTTCTAAGGGCGTTGAACACCTGTTTGCTAACGGTATTGACGCCATCTACACCACCACTTCTTTAGCTGCCCCGACGCTGGAACATCCGCAGCTTGAACTTATCGATATTGACGCGATTTACCGCGCCTGAGGGAGAGACCTGTTATGAAAATGAATCCAATTTTAGCTATCGACGGCTACAAAGTGTCTCACCGCGTTCAGTATCCGCAGGGCACCCGTCGCGTATATTCCAACTTTACCCCACGCAGCGATCGCTTTTTCTCCTCGCCGTTGGCGGATGGCAAACTGGTATTTTTCGGCCTGCAGGGGTTTATGCAGTGGTTTTTAGTCGACCTGTTTAATGAGGCGTTCTTTGCCCGCCCGGAAGATGAGGTTGTGAGTGAATACAAACAGGTCATGGATAGCTATCTCGGCAAAGATGCAGTGGCGGTGGACCATATTCGTGCATTGCATCAGTTGGGCTATCTGCCGCTGCACATCAAGGCGCTGGATGAAGGTAGCAAAGTCCCAATGACTGTGCCGGTTTTAACCATTATCAACACCAAACCCGAATTTTTCTGGCTGGTGAATTACCTGGAGACCGTCCTGTCGGCGGAATTGTGGAAAGCGTCGACAAACGCCACGATTGCTCACCATTACCGCAAAATCTGCGCACGCTGGGCACAGAAAACCTGTAGCGACCAGACGCATCTTGACTTCCAGTGCCATGACTTTTCATTTCGCGGTATGTCCGGATTACAGGACACCATGCAGGCGGGCAGTGGGCATTTGTTGAGCTTTAAAGGGACCGACAGTATTCCATCTCTGTTGTACGCCCGCGATTACTACACCGACGGCGAGCCCTATTTTATCGGCGCCAGCATTCCAGCTACTGAACACAGCGTGATGTGTATGGGCGAGCGCGAGCATGAGATTGAAACCTTCCGCCGCCTGATTGCCGATCTCTACCCGCAAGGATTTGTATCGATAGTATCTGATACCTGGGACTACTGGCAGGTGCTGACGGAATATACCCGCGAACTGAAGAGCATCATTCTGGCGCGTGAAGGTCGTGTGGTATTCCGTCCGGATAGCGGCAACCCGGTAGAGATTCTGTGCGGTACTGGCGAAGATAACGATACAAGCAGCGATCGTACCGCTCAGGAGAAAGGGTCCGTGGAAGTGCTGTGGGAGATTTTTGGCGGCACGATTAACGCCAAAGGTTACAAGGTGCTCGACCCGCATGTTGGACTGATTTATGGCGACTCTATCACCCTTGAGCGGGCGAATGAGATCCTGCGTCGTCTGGAAGCGAAAGGATTTGCCAGTTCAAACGTCGTGTTTGGCGTCGGTTCCTTTACCTATCAGTACAACACGCGTGACACCTTCGGTTTTGCGATGAAAGCGACGTGGGGAGAAGTCGACGGCAAAGGCCGGACGATTTTCAAAGAGCCGAAAACCGATAATGGCCTGAAGCGTTCAGCCCGTGGTCTGCTTCGCGTCACGCGTGATGAGCAAGGGGAACTGCGTCTGCATGATGAACAAACCTGGAAACAAGAGCAGGAAGGGGAGCTGAAAACTCGTTTTCTCAACGGCAAGCTGTTTAACCGCGAGCATTTCGAAGAAATCCGCCAGCGTCTGGCGATGCAACGCTAAGCTGGGCTTTTGCCGGATGGCGGCTTTGCCTTATCCGGCCTACGGGCAGCAGGCCGCACGCTTTATGTAGGCCGGATCAGACGCGCCAGCGTCGCCATCCGGCAAAACCTTACTCACCCAACATCTGCTCAAGTTGTTCCTGAGCGTCCAGCCAGGCCATTTCACACTCTTCCAGCCCGGATTTCGCACTGGCCTGCTGCTGCAGACAAGCGGTGAGTTCGGCTTTGCGGCTTTGGTCGTACAGTTCGCTGTCGCCGAGTTTCTCTTCCGCCTGAGCTAACTGCGCGTGCAGTTTCTCCATCTCTTTTTCCAGACGGATGATCTCTTTGCGCAGCGGTTGCGTCAGAGTGCGCAGTTCCGCTTCACGACGCTTCTGGTCTTTACGTGCCTGGGCGCTGTTAACGCTCTCTTTCGCTGGTTCGTCGCTCTGATTTTCCTGTTTCTGGACATCGCTCAGCCACTGCTGATAATCCTCCAGATCGCCATCAAACGGCTCGACTTTCTTGTCGTGTACCAGATAGAGGTCGTCGGTGGTGGAGCGGATCAGGTGACGGTCGTGCGAGACGACAACCAGCGCGCCTTCAAAATCGATCAGCGCTTCGGTCAGCGCCTGACGCATATCTAAGTCCAGGTGGTTGGTCGGTTCATCGAGCAGCAGCAGGTTCGGGCGCTGCCAGACGATCAATGCAAGCACCAGACGCGCTTTTTCGCCACCGGAGAAGCGGCGAGTCTCTTCGCTGACTTTATCGCCCTGGAAGCCGAATCCACCCAGGTAGTCTCGCAGTTTCTGCTCCAGCTCCTGCGGCGCCATGCGCGCCAGATGTTGAATTGGTGATTCATCAGCGCGTAAAAACTCCAGCTGGTGCTGCGCGAAGTAGCCCAGCTTGATGCCTTTCGCCAGGCCAATCTCGCCGCTGATGGGGGCCAGTTCGCCGGCCAGCAGCTTAATCAGCGTCGATTTACCCGCGCCGTTGCGACCGAGCAGACCGATGCGGGAACCCGGCACCAGGTTCAGTTTGATCGAATCGAGAATGACGCGATCGCCGTAGCCAGCGCTGACCTTTTCCATCTTCAGCAGCGGGTTTGGCAGGCTTTCCGGTTCACGGAAGCTGAAGTGGAACGGGTTGTCCACGTGCGCTGGGGCAATCAGCTCCATGCGTTCCAGCATTTTGATACGACTCTGCGCCTGTTTTGCTTTCGTTGCTTTAGCGCGGAAACGATCGATATAGCTTTGCAGATGTGCCACGCGCTCCTGCTGGCTTTCGTACATGGCCTGTTGCTGCGCGAGGCGGGTCGCACGCTGGATTTCAAACGCGCTGTAGTTGCCGGTGTACTCGAACATGGTTTGCTGTTCGATATGAATAATTTTATCCACCACCGGATCGAGGAAGTCGCGGTCGTGGGAGATCAAGATCAGCGTGCCCTGATAGCTTTTCAACCATCTTTCCAGCCAGATCACCGCGTCGAGATCGAGGTGGTTGGTAGGTTCATCGAGCAGTAGTAGGTCTGAACGGCAAATCAGCGCCTGGGCCAGGTTGAGGCGCATACGCCAGCCACCGGAGAAGTCGCTGACCGGCCGTTCAAGCTGTTCGTTGGAGAAACCGAGGCCATGCAGCAGGCTGGCGGCGCGTGAACGCACGGTCCAGGCGTCGATGGCATCCAGCTTGCCATGGACAGTGGCAATGGCATGTCCATCGTTACGTTCGTTGGCGTCGTTCAACTGCGCTTCCAGTTGACGATATTCGCGGTCACCGTCAATGACGTACTCCAGCGCGGGCTGTGGCAACGCAGGCGTTTCCTGATTCACCCACGCGAGCTGCCAGTTTCCCGGATAGGTAAATCCTCCAGCGTCGGCGCTGAGTTCATTTTTCAGCAATGCCAGCAGGGTAGATTTACCGCAGCCATTTTTACCTACCAGGCCAACCTTCTGCCCTGGATTAATGGTGGCCGTGGCATTGTCCAGCAAGACGCGCACGCCGCGACGAATTTGTAACGATGAGAAAACAATCATAAGGCGCCGTATGTTCAGACTATGTTAATTTATCATAATGATAATGTAATGTGCGGGCCGTTTGCCGCACCGAGGCGCAATGGTAGCCCAAAACGTCGAAAATAGACAAAAGACAAAACCGGGAGGGGGATGATGTTCCAGCCAGCGAAAGTCTTGCTGCTGTATGCCCATCCGGAATCTCAGGACTCGGTCGCGAACCGTGTTCTGCTTAAACCGGCCATGCAGCTCAGCAATGTTACCGTGCACGACCTTTACGCGCACTATCCTGATTTTTTTATCGATATTCCGCATGAACAGGCGCTGCTGCGTGAGCATGATGTGATCGTTTTTCAGCATCCGCTTTACACCTATAGCTGTCCGGCGCTGTTAAAGGAGTGGCTTGACCGCGTACTGAGCCGCGGATTTGCCAGCGGTCCCGGAGGGAATCAACTGGCGGGAAAGTACTGGCGTAGCGTTATCACTACCGGAGAACCGGAAAGTGCCTACCGCTATGACGCGCTAAACCGTTATCCAATGAGCGATGTGCTGCGCCCTTTCGAGCTGACGGCCGGTATGTGCCGCATGCACTGGATGAGCCCTATTATCGTTTACTGGGCCAGAAGGCAAACGAAGCAGGAGCTGGACAGCCATGCGAAAGCGTATGGTGACTGGCTGGCGAATCCGATCCCTGTGGGAGGCCGCTGATGGAAGGTTCAGATTTGTTGACAGCCGGAGTGTTGTTTCTCTTCGCGGCGGTGGCGGCGGTACCGTTGGCGTCCAGGTTGGGTATCGGTCCGGTGTTGGGTTACTTGCTGGCGGGTATTGCCATCGGCCCGTGGGGATTAGGGTTCATCAGCGATGTGGATGAAATCCTGCACTTTTCCGAGCTGGGCGTGGTTTTTCTGATGTTCATCATTGGGTTGGAACTTAATCCGGCCAAGCTGTGGCAACTGCGGCGTTCAATTTTTGGCGTCGGCGCCGCGCAGGTGATGCTGAGCGCGGTGGTGCTGGCCGGATTATTGATACTCACTGCGTTCTCCTGGCAGGCGGCAGTGGTTGGGGGCATTGGTCTGGCGATGTCATCGACCGCGATGGCGCTGCAGTTGATGCGCGAAAAAGGCATGAACCGCAGTGAATCCGGGCAGTTGGGTTTTTCGGTGCTGCTGTTTCAGGATCTGGCGGTGATCCCTGCGCTGGCGCTGGTTCCGCTGCTGGCGGGGTCTGCTGACGAACATTTTGACTGGATTAAAGTGGGAATGAAGGTGCTGGCCTTTGCCGGCATGCTGATTGGCGGGCGCTATTTGCTGCGTCCGGTTTTCCGCTTCATTGCGGATTCTGGCGTGCGGGAAGTGTTCACCGCTGCCACGCTGCTATTGGTGCTGGGTTCTGCTTTATTTATGGATGCGCTGGGGCTGTCGATGGCGCTGGGAACGTTTATCGCGGGTGTGCTGCTGGCGGAAAGTGAATACCGACATGAGCTGGAAACGGCAATCGATCCGTTCAAGGGACTGTTGCTCGGGCTGTTTTTTATCTCCGTTGGCATGTCGCTCAATCTCGGCGTGCTCTACACCCATATTCTGTGGGTGGCAGCGAGCGTGATCGTGCTGGTGGTCGTTAAAATGCTGGTGCTGTATGTACTGGCGCGTCTTAACGGCATGAGAAGCTCTGAACGGATGCAATTTGCCGGGGTTTTAAGTCAGGGCGGTGAATTCGCTTTCGTGCTGTTTTCAACGGCATCCTCGCAACGGCTGTTTCAGGGCGACCAAATGGCGTTGCTGCTGGTGACCGTCACGCTGTCGATGATGACCACGCCGCTGGTGATGAAGCTGATTGATAAATGGCTCTCCCGCCAGTTTAACGGCACGGATGAGGAAGACGAAAAACCCTGGGTGGAAGATGATAAACCGCAGGTGATTGTGGTGGGGTTTGGGCGTTTTGGTCAGGTTATTGGTCGCCTGTTGATGGCCAATAAAATGCGTATTACCGTCCTGGAGCGAGATATCAGCGCGGTGAATCTGATGCGCAAATATGGCTATAAGGTCTACTACGGTGACGCCACTCAGGTGGAACTGTTGCGCTCCGCAGGGGCAGAGGCGGCACAGTCTATTGTTATTACCTGTAATGAGCCTGAAGACACAATGAAACTGGTGGAACTGTGCCAACAGTATTTTCCGCATTTGCATATTCTTGCGCGAGCGCGCGGACGTGTAGAGGCGCATGAGTTATTACAGGCCGGTGTGACGCAGTTTTCCCGCGAAACGTTCTCCAGTGCGCTGGAGTTGGGGCGTAAAACGCTGGTTACACTGGGGATGCATCCGCACCAGGCCCAGCGTGCTCAGCTGCATTTCCGTCGGCTGGATATGCGCATGCTGCGGGAACTGATCCCCATGCATACAGATACGGTACAAATCTCTCGAGCAAGGGAAGCACGGCGCGAGCTGGAGGAAATTTTCCAACGAGAGATGCAGCAAGAGCGACGTCAGCTGGATGGCTGGGATGAATTTGAGTAGAGGATAATCATGGCAATTCGTAAACGTTTTATCGCAGGCGCAAAATGTCCGTCCTGCCAGTCGCAGGATACGCTGGCGATGTGGCGTGAAAATAATATCGATATTGTTGAGTGTGTTAAGTGCGGTCATCAGATGCGGGAAGCCGATAAAGAGGCGCGCGAGCACGTTCGCAAAGAAGAGCAAGTGATAGGGATTTTTCATCCGGACTAGCGATATGGCGCAGCTTTTTTTAAGCTAGAGGGTACACGGGTGCAGAATTCCGCTACAATCTGCGCCACTATTCTTTCCATGCTCAGGAGATATCATGAAAGTAGCAAAGGACCTGGTGGTCAGCCTGGCCTATCAGGTACGTACAGAAGACGGTGTGTTGGTTGATGAGTCTCCGGTGAGTGCACCGCTGGACTACCTGCATGGTCACGGTTCCCTGATTTCTGGCCTGGAAACAGCGCTGGACGGTCATGAAGTTGGCGACAAATTCGATGTTGCTGTTGGCGCAAACGACGCATACGGCCAGTACGACGAAAACCTGGTGCAGCGCGTTCCTAAAGACGTCTTCATGGGCGTTGACGAACTGCAGGTTGGCATGCGTTTCCTGGCTGAAACTGACCAGGGTCCAGTACCGGTAGAAATTACCGAAGTGGAAGACGACCACGTTGTGGTTGACGGTAACCACATGCTGGCTGGCCAGAATCTGAAATTCAACGTAGAAGTTGTTGCTATCCGCGAAGCGACCGAAGAAGAACTGGCTCACGGCCACGTTCACGGTGCGCACGGTCACGACCACGATCATGACCACGGTCATGACGGTTGCTGCGGTGGACACGGCCACGACCATGGTCACGAGCACGGCGGCGAAGGCTGCTGCGGCGGTGGCGGTAAAGGTAACGGCGGCGGCTGCGGTTGCCACTAATACCCTTCGTCTTTCAACCCACAGCGGTGTTGGCTGCGCTTTCGAATCCTGGTCACATAGTTATCTATGCTCCCAGGACTTCCTCAAGCTTGCCGCCTTGCTGTGATTTGAAATCCTTTGGGTATATGTGAGTAGATCCGATAAGCGTTAGCGCTTTCGGACACAAAAAAAGCGGGGATATCCCCGCTTTTTTTACGTCTCAATAATGTGGCGGAGGGGTCTCTTCAGACTGCGACGCGATGTGGGACGGTTGCGTTGCTTTGAGCTTTTCCGTCAGCAGACGCAGATGGTCGCGCAGTTTGGCCATTTCCAGTTCATGCGCGGTCACCGTCACGTTGAGCTCTTCAATGGTTATCTCCTGAAATGCCAGGCGACTTTCCAGTTCAGCCAGGCGAGTTTCCATTGTTGTATCCTGCATGATTCACCTCTTTCTTTTTTCTCCGGCAGATCGCGGACTGCGGCGAATTCTACTTAACTTTGCCTGTTTGCACAGCACTCAATCTTCGGTAACGAAACTAATTTAAACAAAAAGAGTCTGAAAAGTGGTGATAATAGGGCGTGCCTGTATGTTGATTTGTTCTGCAACGCTTTATAGTACATTTTTATGTTAGTTAACCCTGGGGTGAGATGCCCCGGCCCTGGAGATATGGATGAAATCACTGTTTAAAGTAACGCTGCTGGCGACCACAATGGCTGTTGCTCTGCATGCCCCGATCACCTTCGCTGCTGATGCTGCGAAACCAGCCGCTACTGCTGACAGCAAAGCAGCATTCAAGAATGACGACCAAAAAGCCGCTTACGCGCTGGGCGCGTCCCTGGGTCGTTATATGGAAAACTCTCTGAAAGAGCAGGAAAAGCTGGGCATCAAACTGGATAAAGATCAGCTGATCGCTGGTGTTCAGGATGCGTTTGCAGACAAGAGCAAACTGTCTGATCAGGAAATCGAACAAACTCTGCAGGCGTTTGAAGCGCGCGTGAAGAGCTCCGCTCAGGCAAAAATGGAAAAAGACGCGGCTGACAACGAAGCCAAAGGTAAAGTTTACCGCGAGAAATTTGCTAAAGAGAAAGGCGTTAAAACCTCGGCTACTGGCCTGGTCTACAAAGTAGAGAAAGAAGGTACCGGCGCAGCACCGAAAGACAGCGATACCGTGGTTGTTAACTACAAAGGTACGCTGATCGATGGTAAAGAGTTTGATAACTCTTATACCCGTGGTGAGCCGCTCTCTTTCCGTCTTGACGGCGTGATCCCGGGTTGGACTGAAGGCCTGAAAAACATCAAGAAAGGCGGCAAAATCCAGCTGGTTATCCCACCGGATCTGGCTTACGGCAAAACGGGCGTTCCGGGCATTCCGGCCAACTCTACGCTGGTCTTTGATGTTGAACTGTTAGACATCAAACCGGCACCGAAAGCTGACGCGCAGCCAGATGCTGCACCGGCAGATAAAGCTGCAGACAGCAGCAAAAAATAAGCTAACAGAAACCGCCGCCCACAGGGCGGCGGTTTTTTATTATCGACAGGATATAATTAATACTGGAAAGCGCCTTGTGCGCTGTATTACTTTAGATGCCCCTATAATAGTGATGAGCCTGCCCTGACAACATAACGACAGGCTCCTGAAAAGGAGTGCTTTTTTTCATGTCCAGGTCGCTTTTAACCAACGAAACCAGTGAGCTAGATTTGCTGGATCAACGTCCTTTCGATCAAACCGACTTCGATATCCTCAAATCCTACGAAGCGGTAGTGGACGGGTTGGCGATGCTCATTGGTTCCCATTGTGAAATCGTATTGCACTCTTTGCAGGATTTGAAATGCTCGGCCATCCGCATTGCTAACGGTGAACACACGGGCCGTAAAATTGGCTCACCGATTACCGACCTTGCGTTGCGTATGCTGCATGATATGACGGGTGCGGATAGCAGCGTGTCGAAGTGTTACTTCACACGAGCGAAAAGCGGTGTCTTGATGAAGTCGGTGACGATTGCCATTCGCAACCGTGAGCATCGCGTGATTGGTCTGCTGTGCATCAACATGAACCTTGATGTCCCTTTCTCGCAGATAATGAATACCTTTATCCCACCGGAAACTCCGGAAGTGGGCTCTGCCGTCAACTTCGCTTCTTCGGTGGAAGATCTGGTTACCCAGACGCTGGAATTCACAATCGAAGAAGTGAATGCCGATCGTAATGTTTCCAACAACGCGAAGAACCGCCAGATCGTCCTGAATTTGTATGAGAAAGGCATCTTCGATATTAAAGATGCCATCAACCAGGTCGCCGATCGGCTGAACATCTCCAAACATACGGTCTACCTCTATATTCGTCAGTTCAAAAGTGGCGATTTCCAGGGGCAAGATAAGTAATGCGTTTTGCCATCATGGTGACGGGGCCAGCCTACGGCACGCAGCAGGCGAGCAGCGCGTTGCAATTTGCTCATGCGCTACTCAAAGAAGGGCATGAGCTAAGCAGCGTCTTTTTCTATCGTGAAGGTGTGTATAACGCCAACCTACTCACTTCGCCTGCCAGTGATGAATACGATCTGGTACGGGCCTGGCAACAGCTGAACCAACAGCATGGTGTAACACTGAATATTTGCGTGGCTGCGGCGTTGCGACGCGGCGTGGTTGATGAGACTGAGGCAAAGCGGCTGGGGCTGGCAGGAGCTAATTTACAATCAGGTTTTAACCTCAGCGGGCTTGGATCGCTGGCTGAGGCATCCCTGACCTGCGATCGCGTGGTGCAATTCTGATGAAACGTGTTGCTTTTGTCTTTTCTACCGTGCCGCACGGCAGCGCATCTGGCCGTGAAGGTTTAGATGCATTGCTGGCGACCTCTGCATTAACGGAAGACCTCGGCGTGTTTTTTATCGGTGATGGCGTCTTTCAAATCCTTCAGGGACAGCAACCGGATGCCGTGCTGGTGCGAGACTATATCGCGACCTTCAAGCTGTTAGGGTTGTACGATATCGATCAATGTTGGCTCTGCGCTGCCTCATTACGCGAGCGGGGCCTTCAGCAGGGGAGTAATTTTGTGATCGATGCGACAGCGCTTGAACCGGAAGATTTACGCCGTGAGTTAGGCAACTATGACGTCATTTTAAGGTTTTGAGACTCTCATGCTGCACACACTACATCGCTCCGCGTGGCTTACCGATTTCTCCTCTCTTCTTCGTCTGATTGATAAAGACGATGAGCTTTTATTGCTCCAGGATGGCGTGACGGCAGCAATCGAAGGAAGCCGTTTCCTTGAAAGTCTGCAAAATGCCTCCATTAAGGTCTATGTACTGGAAGAAGACATTAAGGCTCGCGGGTTGAGCGGTCAAATTTCAGACAGTGTCGTCAGGGTTAGCTATACTGACTTCGTCAGACTTACGGTGAAGCATCCCAGCCAGATGTCCTGGTAATTGTGGGATCGTTGTATATTTCTTGACACCTTTTCGACACCGACCTAAAATTCTGCGTCCTCATATTGTATGAGGTCGTTTTATTACGTGTTTACGAAGCAAAAGCTAAAACCAGGAGCTATTTAATGGCAACAGTTAACCAGCTGGTACGCAAACCACGTGCACGCAAAGTTGCAAAAAGCAACGTGCCTGCGCTGGAAGCATGCCCGCAGAAACGTGGCGTATGTACTCGTGTATATACTACCACTCCTAAAAAACCGAACTCCGCACTGCGTAAAGTTTGCCGTGTTCGTCTGACTAACGGTTTTGAAGTGACTTCCTACATCGGTGGTGAAGGTCACAACCTGCAGGAGCACTCCGTGATCCTGATCCGTGGCGGTCGTGTAAAAGACCTCCCGGGTGTTCGTTACCACACCGTTCGTGGTGCGCTTGACTGCTCCGGCGTTAAAGACCGTAAGCAATCACGCTCCAAGTATGGCGTGAAACGTCCTAAGGCTTAATGGTTCTCCGTTAAGTAAGGCCAAACGTTTTATATTAATGTCAAACTAAACTCTTAGAGTTTTGGACAATCCTGAATTAACAACGGAGTATTTCCATGCCACGTCGTCGCGTCATTGGTCAGCGTAAAATTCTGCCGGATCCGAAGTTCGGATCAGAACTGCTGGCTAAATTTGTAAATATCCTGATGGTAGATGGTAAAAAATCTACTGCCGAAACTATCGTATACAGCGCGCTGGAGACCCTGGCTCAGCGTTCTGGTAAAAACGAACTGGAAGCTTTCGAAGTAGCTCTCGAAAACGTGCGCCCGACTGTCGAAGTTAAGTCTCGCCGCGTTGGTGGTTCTACTTATCAGGTACCAGTTGAAGTCCGTCCGGTCCGTCGTAATGCTCTGGCAATGCGTTGGATCGTTGAAGCTGCTCGTAAACGCGGTGATAAATCCATGGCTCTGCGCCTGGCGAACGAACTTTCTGATGCTGCAGAAAACAAAGGTACTGCAGTTAAGAAACGTGAAGACGTTCACCGTATGGCAGAAGCCAACAAGGCGTTCGCACACTACCGTTGGTAATCCCTTCGGAGTTTTAGTCACCAGGCGGGCGCTTCTAGTAAGCAGCCCGCTTTGGGCTACTTAAATTGAACGCCTAAAAGATAAACGAGGAATCAAATGGCTCGTACAACACCCATCGCGCGCTACCGTAACATCGGTATCAGTGCGCACATCGACGCCGGTAAAACCACTACTACCGAACGTATTCTGTTCTACACCGGTGTAAACCATAAAATCGGTGAAGTTCATGACGGCGCAGCCACCATGGACTGGATGGAGCAGGAGCAGGAACGTGGTATTACTATCACCTCCGCAGCGACTACTGCATTCTGGTCTGGTATGGCTAAGCAGTATGAACCGCATCGCGTAAACATCATCGACACCCCGGGGCACGTTGACTTCACTATCGAAGTAGAACGTTCCATGCGTGTGCTTGATGGTGCAGTAATGGTTTACTGCGCAGTTGGTGGTGTTCAGCCTCAGTCTGAAACCGTATGGCGTCAGGCAAACAAATATAAAGTTCCGCGCATTGCGTTCGTTAACAAAATGGACCGTATGGGTGCGAACTTCCTGAAAGTTGTTGGTCAGATCAAAACCCGTCTGGGCGCGAACCCTGTTCCGCTGCAGCTGGCAATTGGCGCTGAAGAAGCGTTCACCGGTGTTGTTGACCTGGTGAAAATGAAAGCCATCAACTGGAACGAAGAAGATGCAGGCGTAACCTTCACTTATGAAGATATCCCGGCTGACATGCAGGAACTGGCTGAAGAATGGCACCAGAACCTGATCGAGTCCGCTGCAGAAGCTTCAGAAGAGCTGATGGAGAAATACCTGGGTGGTGAAGAACTGACTGAAGAAGAGATCAAAAAAGCTCTGCGTCAGCGTGTTCTGAACAACGAAATCATCCTGGTAACCTGTGGTTCTGCGTTCAAGAACAAAGGTGTTCAGGCGATGCTGGATGCGGTAATTGATTACCTGCCATCCCCAGTAGACGTACCTGCGATCAACGGTATTCTGGACGACGGTAAAGATACTCCTGCTGAGCGTCATGCTAGCGATGACGAGCCGTTTGCTGCTCTGGCATTCAAAATCGCTACCGACCCGTTCGTGGGTAACCTGACCTTCTTCCGCGTGTACTCTGGTGTGGTTAACTCCGGTGACACCATCCTGAACTCCGTGAAAACTGCACGTGAACGTTTCGGCCGTATCGTACAGATGCACGCTAACAAACGTGAAGAGATCAAAGAAGTTCGCGCGGGCGATATCGCTGCTGCTATCGGTCTGAAAGACGTGACCACTGGTGACACTCTGTGTGACCCGGATCACCCGATCATTCTGGAACGTATGGAATTCCCTGAGCCGGTAATTTCCATCGCGGTAGAACCGAAAACCAAAGCTGACCAGGAAAAAATGGGTCTGGCTCTGGGCCGTCTGGCTAAAGAAGACCCGTCATTCCGCGTATGGACTGACGAAGAATCTAACCAGACCATTATCGCTGGTATGGGTGAGCTGCACCTCGACATCATCGTTGACCGTATGAAGCGTGAATTCAACGTTGAAGCGAACGTCGGTAAACCTCAGGTTGCTTACCGTGAAGCGATTCGCGCGAAAGTTACCGATATCGAAGGTAAACACGCTAAGCAGTCTGGTGGTCGCGGTCAGTACGGTCATGTTGTTATCGACATGTACCCGCTGGAGCCGGGTTCAAACCCGAAAGGCTACGAGTTCATCAACGACATCAAAGGTGGTGTAATTCCTGGCGAATACATCCCGGCCGTTGATAAAGGCATCCAGGAACAGCTGAAATCTGGCCCGCTGGCTGGTTACCCGGTTGTTGATCTGGGCGTGCGTCTGCACTTCGGTTCTTACCATGACGTTGACTCCTCTGAGCTGGCGTTTAAACTGGCCGCTTCTATCGCCTTCAAAGATGGCTTTAAGAAAGCGAAACCAGTTCTGCTTGAGCCTATCATGAAGGTTGAAGTAGAGACTCCGGAAGAGAACACCGGTGACGTAATCGGTGACTTGAGCCGCCGTCGTGGTATGCTTCGTGGTCAGGAATCCAACGTCACTGGCGTTGTTATCCATGCTGAAGTTCCGCTGTCTGAAATGTTCGGATATGCAACCCAGCTGCGTTCTCTGACCAAAGGCCGTGCTTCTTACTCCATGGAGTTCCTGAAGTACGACGATGCGCCGAACAACGTTGCTCAGGCCGTTATTGAAGCCCGTGGTAAATAATCCACAGGATTAAAACCTAAGTCCCGTGCTCTCTCCATAGGGGAGAGCACTATAGTAAGGAATATAGCCGTGTCTAAAGAAAAATTTGAACGTACAAAACCGCACGTTAACGTCGGCACCATCGGCCACGTTGACCACGGTAAAACTACCCTGACCGCTGCAATCACTACCGTACTGGCTAAAACCTACGGCGGTGCTGCTCGTGCATTCGACCAGATCGATAACGCGCCGGAAGAAAAAGCTCGTGGTATCACCATCAACACTTCTCACGTTGAATATGACACCCCGACTCGCCACTACGCACACGTAGACTGCCCGGGCCACGCCGACTATGTTAAAAACATGATCACCGGTGCTGCGCAGATGGACGGCGCGATCCTGGTTGTTGCTGCGACTGACGGCCCGATGCCGCAGACTCGTGAGCACATCCTGCTGGGTCGTCAGGTAGGCGTTCCGTACATCATCGTGTTCCTGAACAAATGCGACATGGTTGATGACGAAGAGCTGCTGGAACTGGTAGAAATGGAAGTTCGTGAACTTCTGTCTCAGTACGATTTCCCGGGCGACGACACTCCGATCGTTCGTGGTTCTGCTCTGAAAGCGCTGGAAGGCGAAGCAGAGTGGGAAGCGAAAATCATCGAACTGGCTGGCTTCCTGGATTCTTACATCCCAGAACCAGAGCGTGCGATTGACAAGCCGTTCCTGCTGCCTATCGAAGACGTATTCTCCATCTCCGGTCGTGGTACCGTTGTTACCGGTCGTGTAGAGCGCGGTATCATCAAAGTTGGTGAAGAAGTTGAAATCGTTGGTATCAAAGAGACTGCTAAGTCTACCTGTACTGGCGTTGAAATGTTCCGCAAACTGCTGGACGAAGGCCGTGCTGGTGAGAACGTTGGTGTTCTGCTGCGTGGTATCAAACGTGAAGAAATCGAACGTGGTCAGGTACTGGCTAAGCCGGGCTCTATCAAGCCGCACACCAAGTTCGAATCTGAAGTGTACATTCTGTCCAAAGACGAAGGCGGCCGTCATACTCCGTTCTTCAAAGGCTACCGTCCGCAGTTCTACTTCCGTACTACTGACGTGACTGGTACCATCGAACTGCCGGAAGGCGTAGAGATGGTAATGCCGGGCGACAACATCAAAATGGTTGTTACCCTGATCCACCCGATCGCGATGGACGACGGTCTGCGTTTCGCAATCCGTGAAGGCGGCCGTACTGTTGGTGCGGGCGTTGTTGCTAAAGTAATGAGCTAATTATTGATTAATTAGCTTTGAGCTTAAAAAGGGCGCTTCGGCGCCCTTTTTGCTGCCTGCAATTTAGTAGCTGTCATATTTATTCGCATTTTTTATTCATTCTCCCGCCGCGTAAATAGCGCTGTGCTATTGTAATTATAACTATTCTCATTTACACTTTGCGCAGAAATTGAACGGGAGCGATCATGTACGTTTGTTTGTGTAATGCGATAAGTGATAAAAAAATACGTCAGGCTGTTCGCCAGTTTCACCCTCAGTCCTTTCAGCAATTACGTAAATTTATTCCTGTAGGAAATCAATGCGGTAAGTGCATTCGTGCTGCCCGTGAAGTCATGCAGGATGAATTAACGCAAATGCCAGAATTTAAAGAGATCGCCTAAGTCACACTCTTTTTTTTGACATCCCTGTAGCCCCATCTACGCTCTAAGAGTGGAAGCGGAGGGACTATAAAATGAAAGGTGATGTTAAAATCATAAATTATCTCAATAAACTATTGGGAAATGAGCTTGTCGCGATCAACCAGTATTTTCTCCATGCTCGTATGTTTAAAAACTGGGGACTGACTCGCCTCAATGATGTTGAGTACCATGAATCTATCGATGAGATGAAACACGCTGATAAATATATCGAGCGTATTTTATTCTTAGAAGGGCTCCCGAACTTGCAGGATCTTGGCAAGTTGGGTATTGGCGAAGACGTTGAAGAGATGCTGCAATCCGATCTTCGACTCGAGTTGGATGGGGCGAAAGATCTGCGTGAAGCCATTGCCTATGCCGATAGCGTTCATGATTATGTCAGTCGGGACATGATGATCGAGATCCTGACTGAAGAAGAAGGGCATATTGACTGGCTCGAAACTGAGCTGGACCTGATTGCAAAACTTGGCTTGCAAAATTATCTGCAATCGCAAATTAAAGTCAGTGACTAACCGCCCTGTATCAGATTTACCCAGCCAATAACGAAACCCGCAGCCGCCAGATATGGCCCAAAAGGCAGCGGGTTTTTTAGCATCTGTCTTCCGTAACGGACGCAAGAAATCCCGGTGAGACAACATGCCATGCCCGCGGCAAGTAAAACCAACAGTGGTAATGATTCCCAGCGATGCCATGCGCCCAGTGCGGCAAGAAATTTGACATCACCAAAGCCTAATCCTTCCTGTCGGCATATCAAACGATACCCCCAGTAGAACAAAGCAAATACCCCATAGCCCGCTACGGCACCCCAAAGCGCGTCGGATAACTGTGCAGGTCTGCAGCACTGATGATAAATAAGACCGCCCCACAAAAGAGGGCAGGTAAATTTGTCGGGCAGCAACCCGGTACGCAGGTCATGGACTAAGAGCAACCCTGATAGCGAAACATAAATCAGCAGAAAGGGGAGGTCGATGTACATGGGCAAATCTCATTTGGTAAAGAGTTTACCTTCGGGTAAGCACGCCGGCCCTACAAGTCCGGGATGTGAGTTATGGATGCTCTCTTCCACGGAAAACGCGTTGCATCACAGGACATACAATCAGAGTGGAAGGAGGCCCGCATTTATGAACGAGTGATTAATTTCTACGCGGCACTTGCTTAAGACTGAGATTTACGTATAATGCGCGGGCTTGTCTAATATTGACAGCGGTTCGATATGAGCCACCGGTACTGCGAAAGCAATACCAGACAATGTTCCCAATCGGGGAACTCTGTAAGAACGGTTACACTCTCCCATCAATCGTAATGGGTTTGAGGAGTAACTATTTCGTCTATAAAATAATTGGAGCTCTGGTCTCATGCAGAACCAAAGAATCCGTATCCGTTTGAAAGCGTTTGATCATCGTCTGATCGATCAATCAACCGCGGAAATCGTCGAGACTGCCAAGCGCACTGGTGCGCAGGTTCGTGGTCCGATCCCGCTGCCGACCCGCAAAGAGCGTTTCACCGTTCTGATCTCCCCGCACGTCAACAAAGACGCGCGTGATCAGTACGAGATCCGTACTCACAAGCGTCTGGTTGACATCGTTGAGCCAACTGAAAAAACCGTTGATGCTCTGATGCGTCTGGACCTGGCTGCCGGTGTAGACGTGCAGATCAGCCTGGGTTAATCAGGTCATCGAGCGATTGAGAGGTTGATACAATGATTGGTTTAGTCGGTAAAAAAGTGGGTATGACCCGCATCTTCACTGAAGATGGCGTATCTATCCCAGTAACCGTTATCGAAGTTGAAGCAAACCGCGTTACTCAGGTTAAAGATCTGGCTAACGATGGCTATCGCGCTGTTCAGGTTACCACCGGTGCTAAAAAAGCTAACCGCGTAACTAAGCCGGAAGCTGGCCACTTTGCTAAAGCTGGCGTAGAAGCTGGCCGCGGCCTGTGGGAGTTCCGTCTGGCAGATGGTGAAGAATACACCGTTGGTCAGAACATTAGCGTTGAACTGTTTGCTGACGTTAAAAAAGTTGACGTAACCGGTACCTCTAAAGGTAAAGGTTTCGCTGGTACCGTTAAGCGCTGGAACTTCCGTACCCAGGACGCTACTCACGGTAACTCCTTGTCTCACCGCGTTCCGGGTTCTATCGGTCAGAACCAGACTCCGGGCAAAGTGTTCAAAGGCAAGAAAATGGCAGGTCAGCTGGGCAACGAACGTGTAACCGTTCAGAGCCTGGACGTAGTACGTGTTGACGCTGAGCGCAACCTGCTGCTGGTTAAAGGTGGTGTTCCGGGTGCGACCGGTTGCGACCTGATCGTTAAACCAGCTGTGAAGGCGTAAGGGGATAGCAATGGAATTAGTATTGAAAGACGCGCAGAGCGCGCTGACTGTTTCCGAAACTACCTTCGGTCGTGATTTCAACGAAGCGCTGGTTCACCAGGTTGTTGTTGCTTATGCAGCTGGTGCTCGTCAGGGTACTCGTGCTCAGAAGACTCGTGCTGAAGTAACTGGTTCAGGCAAAAAGCCGTGGCGCCAGAAAGGTACCGGCCGTGCGCGTTCAGGTTCTATCAAGAGCCCGATCTGGCGTTCAGGTGGCGTGACCTTCGCTGCTCGTCCACAGGACCACAGTCAAAAAGTTAACAAAAAGATGTACCGCGGCGCGCTGAAAAGCATTCTGTCCGAACTGGTACGTCAGGATCGTCTGATCGTTGTCGAATCATTCTCTGTAGAAGCGCCTAAAACTAAGCTGCTGGCACAGAAACTGAAAGACATGGCTCTGGAAGATGTGCTGATCATCACCGGTGAGCTGGACGAAAACCTGTTCCTGGCTGCGCGCAACCTGCACAAGGTTGACGTACGCGATGCAACTGGTATCGACCCGGTTAGCCTGATCGCCTTCGACAAAGTCGTAATGACTGCTGATGCTGTTAAGCAAGTTGAGGAGATGCTGGCATGATTCGTGAAGAACGTCTGCTGAAAGTGCTGCGCGCACCGCACGTTTCTGAAAAAGCGTCTACTGCGATGGAAAAAACTAACACCATCGTTCTCAAAGTTGCTAAAGACGCGACCAAAGCAGAAATCAAAGCTGCTGTGCAGAAACTGTTTGAAGTCGAAGTCGAAGTCGTTAACACCCTGGTAGTTAAAGGGAAAGTTAAACGTCACGGACAGCGTATCGGTCGTCGTAGCGACTGGAAAAAAGCTTACGTCACCCTGAAGGAAGGCCAGAATCTGGACTTCGTCGGCGGCGCTGAGTAAGTCGGAGGAGTAATACAATGGCAGTTGTTAAATGTAAACCGACATCTCCGGGTCGTCGCCACGTTGTTAAAGTGGTCAACCCAGAGCTGCACAAGGGCAAACCTTTTGCTCCGCTGGTTGAAAAAAACAGCAAATCCGGTGGTCGTAACAACAATGGCCGTATCACCACTCGTCACATCGGTGGTGGTCACAAGCAGGCTTATCGTATTGTTGACTTCAAACGCAACAAAGACGGTATCCCGGCAGTTGTTGAACGTCTTGAGTACGATCCGAACCGCTCCGCGAACATCGCGCTGGTTCTGTACAAAGACGGTGAACGCCGTTACATCCTGGCCCCTAAAGGCCTGAAAGCTGGCGACCAGATTCAGTCTGGCGTTGATGCTGCAATCAAAGCAGGTAACACCCTGCCGATGCGCAATATCCCGGTTGGTTCTACCGTTCATAACGTAGAAATGAAACCAGGTAAAGGCGGTCAGCTGGCACGTTCCGCTGGTACTTACGTTCAGATCGTTGCTCGTGATGGTGCTTATGTCACCCTGCGTCTGCGTTCTGGTGAAATGCGTAAAGTCGAAGCAGACTGCCGTGCAACTCTGGGCGAAGTTGGCAATGCTGAGCATATGCTGCGCGTTCTGGGTAAAGCAGGTGCTGCACGCTGGCGTGGTGTTCGTCCTACCGTTCGCGGTACTGCGATGAACCCAGTCGACCACCCACATGGTGGTGGTGAAGGTCGTAACTTTGGTAAGCACCCGGTAACTCCGTGGGGCGTTCAGACCAAAGGTAAGAAGACCCGCAGCAACAAGCGTACTGATAAATTCATCGTACGTCGCCGTAGCAAATAATTTTAGAGGATAAGCCATGCCACGTTCTCTCAAGAAAGGTCCTTTTATTGACCTGCACTTGCTGAAGAAGGTAGAGAAAGCGGTGGAAAGCGGAGACAAGAAGCCCCTGCGCACTTGGTCCCGTCGTTCAACGATCTTTCCTAACATGATCGGTTTGACCATCGCTGTCCATAATGGTCGTCAGCACGTTCCGGTATTTGTTTCCGACGAAATGGTCGGTCACAAACTGGGTGAATTCGCACCGACTCGTACTTATCGCGGCCATGCTGCTGATAAAAAAGCGAAGAAGAAATAAGGTAGGAGGAAGAGATGGAAACTTTAGCTCAACATCGCCATGCTCGTTCTTCTGCTCAGAAGGTTCGCCTTGTTGCAGACCTGATTCGCGGTAAGAAAGTGTCGCAGGCTCTGGATATTCTGACCTACACCAATAAGAAAGCGGCTGTACTGGTTAAGAAAGTCCTGGAATCTGCCATTGCTAACGCTGAACACAACGATGGCGCTGACATTGACGATCTGAAAGTTACGAAAATTTTCGTAGACGAAGGCCCGAGCATGAAGCGCATTATGCCGCGTGCAAAAGGTCGTGCAGATCGCATCCTGAAGCGCACCAGCCACATTACTGTGGTTGTGTCCGATCGCTGAGACTCTGGAGACTAGCAATGGGTCAGAAAGTACATCCTAATGGTATTCGCCTGGGTATTGTAAAACCATGGAACTCAACCTGGTTTGCGAACACCAAAGAATTCGCTGACAACCTGGACAGCGATTTTAAAGTACGTCAGTACCTGACTAAGGAACTGGCTAAAGCGTCTGTATCTCGTATCGTTATCGAGCGTCCGGCTAAGAGCATCCGTGTGACCATTCACACCGCTCGCCCGGGTATCGTTATCGGTAAGAAAGGCGAAGACGTAGAAAAACTGCGCAAAGTCGTAGCGGATATTGCTGGCGTTCCTGCTCAGATCAATATCGCCGAAGTGCGTAAGCCTGAACTGGACGCAAAATTGGTTGCTGACAGCATCACTTCTCAGCTGGAACGTCGCGTTATGTTCCGTCGTGCTATGAAGCGTGCTGTACAGAACGCAATGCGTCTGGGCGCTAAAGGTATCAAAGTTGAAGTTAGCGGCCGTCTGGGCGGCGCGGAAATCGCACGTACCGAATGGTACCGCGAAGGTCGCGTACCGCTGCACACTCTGCGTGCTGACATCGACTACAACACCTCTGAAGCGCACACCACTTACGGTGTAATCGGCGTTAAGGTATGGATCTTCAAAGGCGAGATCCTGGGTGGTATGGCTGCTGTTGAACAACCGGAAAAACCGGCTGCACAACCTAAAAAGCAGCAGCGTAAAGGCCGTAAATAAGGAGCGTCGCTGATGTTACAACCAAAGCGTACAAAATTCCGTAAAATGCACAAAGGCCGTAACCGCGGTCTGGCTGCTGGCGCGGATGTTAGCTTCGGCAGCTTCGGTCTGAAAGCTGTTGGCCGTGGTCGTCTGACTGCCCGTCAGATCGAAGCAGCACGTCGTGCTATGACCCGTGCAGTTAAGCGTCAAGGTAAGATCTGGATCCGTGTATTCCCGGACAAACCGATCACTGAAAAGCCGCTGGCAGTGCGTATGGGTAAAGGTAAAGGTAACGTGGAGTATTGGGTTGCCTTGATTCAGCCGGGTAAAGTCCTGTATGAAATGGACGGCGTACCGGAAGAGCTGGCCCGTGAAGCATTCAAGCTGGCAGCAGCGAAACTGCCGATTAAAACCACCTTTGTAACTAAGACGGTGATGTAATGAAAGCAAAAGAGCTGCGTGAGAAGAGTGTTGAAGAGCTGAACACCGAGCTGCTGAATCTGCTGCGTGAGCAGTTCAACCTGCGTATGCAGGCTGCAAGTGGCCAGCTGCAACAGTCTCACCTGTTGAAGCAAGTGCGTCGTGACGTCGCACGCGTTAAGACTTTACTGACTGAGAAGGCGGGTGCGTAATGACCGATAAAATCCGTACTCTGCAAGGTCGCGTTGTTAGCGATAAAATGGAGAAATCCATCGTTGTTGCTATCGAACGTTTTGTGAAACACCCGATCTACGGTAAATTCATTAAGCGTACGACCAAACTGCACGTACATGACGAGAACAACGAATGCGGTACTGGTGACGTGGTTGAAATCCGCGAATGCCGTCCGCTGTCCAAGACTAAGTCCTGGACGCTGGTTCGCGTTGTAGAGAAAGCCGTTCTGTAATACAGTAGGCATTCTCAACGAATAAACGGCTCAGCGATGAGCCGTTTATTTTTTCTACCCATATCGTTGAAGCGGTGTTATAATGCCGCGCCCCCGATATGGGGCTTTTTTAACGACCTGATTTTCGGGTCTCAGTAGTAGTTGACATTAGCGGAGCACTAAAATGATCCAAGAACAGACTATGCTGAACGTCGCCGACAACTCCGGTGCACGTCGCGTAATGTGTATCAAGGTTCTGGGTGGCTCGCACCGTCGCTACGCAGGCGTCGGCGATATCATCAAGATCACCATCAAGGAAGCAATTCCGCGTGGTAAGGTCAAAAAAGGTGATGTGCTGAAGGCGGTAGTGGTGCGCACCAAGAAGGGTGTTCGTCGCCCGGACGGTTCTGTCATTCGCTTCGATGGTAATGCATGCGTTATTTTAAACAATAACAGCGAGCAACCTATCGGTACGCGTATTTTTGGGCCGGTAACTCGTGAACTTCGTAACGAGAAGTTCATGAAAATTATCTCTCTGGCACCAGAAGTACTCTAAGGAGCGAATCATGGCAGCGAAGATCCGTCGTGATGACGAAGTTATCGTGTTAACCGGTAAAGATAAAGGTAAACGCGGTAAAGTTAAGAATGTCCTGTCTTCCGGCAAGGTCATTGTTGAAGGTATCAACCTGGTTAAAAAACATCAGAAGCCGGTTCCGGCCCTGAACCAACCAGGCGGCATCGTAGAGAAAGAAGCAGCTATTCAGATCTCTAACCTTGCTATCTTCAACGCGGCAACCGGCAAGGCTGACCGTGTAGGCTTTAGATTCGAAGACGGCAAAAAAGTCCGTTTCTTCAAATCTAACAGCGAAACTATCAAGTAATTTGGAGTAGTACGATGGCGAAACTGCATGATTACTACAAAGACGAAGTAGTCGCTAAACTCATGACTGAGTTTAACTACAATTCTGTCATGCAAGTCCCTCGGGTCGAGAAGATCACCCTGAACATGGGTGTTGGTGAAGCGATCGCTGACAAGAAACTGCTGGATAACGCAGCAGCTGACCTGACAGCAATCTCCGGTCAAAAACCGCTGATCACCAAAGCACGCAAATCAGTTGCAGGCTTCAAAATCCGTCAGGGCTATCCGATCGGCTGTAAAGTAACTCTGCGTGGCGAACGCATGTGGGAGTTCTTTGAGCGCCTGATCACTATTGCTGTTCCACGTATCCGTGACTTCCGTGGCTTGTCCGCTAAGTCTTTCGACGGTCGTGGTAACTACAGCATGGGTGTCCGTGAGCAGATCATCTTCCCAGAAATCGACTACGATAAAGTCGACCGCGTGCGTGGTTTGGATATTACCATTACCACTACTGCGAAATCTGACGAAGAAGGCCGTGCTCTGTTGGCTGCCTTTGACTTCCCGTTCCGCAAGTAAGGTAGGGTTACTGAATGGCTAAGCAATCAATGAAAGCACGCGAAGTAAAGCGCGTAGCTTTAGCTGATAAGTACTTCGCAAAACGCGCTGAACTGAAAGCTATTATCTCTGATGTGAACGCGACCGACGAAGATCGTTGGAACGCAGTTCTCAAGCTGCAGTCTCTGCCGCGTGATTCCAGCCCGTCCCGTCAGCGTAACCGCTGCCGTCAAACAGGTCGTCCGCATGGCTATGTGGGCAAGTTCGGGTTGAGCCGTATCAAACTGCGTGAAGCCGCCATGCGCGGTGAAGTACCAGGCTTGAAAAAGGCTAGCTGGTAATTACCAATTGAATCACGGGAGTAAAGACAGATGAGCATGCAAGATCCGATCGCGGATATGCTGACCCGTATCCGTAACGGTCAGGCCGCGAATAAAGCTGCGGTCACCATGCCTTCCTCCAAGCTGAAAGTGGCAATTGCCAACGTGCTGAAGGAAGAAGGTTTTATTGAAGATTTTAAAGTTGAAGGCGACACCAAGCCGGAACTGGAACTTACTCTCAAGTATTTCCAGGGTAAAGCTGTTGTAGAAAGCATTCAGCGTGTCAGTCGCCCAGGTCTGCGCATTTATAAGCGTAAAGACGAGCTGCCGAAAGTTATGGCTGGCATGGGTATCGCAGTTGTTTCTACCTCTAAAGGTGTTATGACTGATCGTGCAGCGCGCCAGGCTGGTCTTGGTGGCGAAATTATCTGCTACGTAGCCTAATCGGAGGAAAAAATGTCTCGTGTTGCTAAAGCACCGGTCGTTATTCCTGCCGGCGTTGATGTAAAAATCAACGGTCAGGTTATTACGATCAAAGGTAAAAACGGCGAGCTGACTCGTACTCTCAACGATGCTGTTGCAGTAAATCATGCAGATAATGCACTGACCTTCGGTCCGCGTGATGGTTACGCAGATGGATGGGCTCAGGCTGGTACCGCGCGTGCCCTGCTGAATGCAATGGTTGTCGGTGTTACCGAAGGCTTCACTAAGAAGCTTCAGCTGGTTGGTGTAGGTTATCGTGCAGCGGTTAAAGGGAATGTAGTAAACCTGGCTTTAGGTTTCTCTCACCCAGTTGACCATCAGCTGCCTGCGGGAATCACTGCAGAATGTCCGTCTCAGACTGAAATCGTGCTGAAAGGCGCTGATAAACAGCTGATCGGTCAGGTTGCAGCAGATCTGCGCGCCTACCGTCGTCCTGAGCCTTATAAAGGCAAGGGTGTTCGTTACGCCGACGAAGTCGTGCGTACCAAAGAGGCTAAGAAGAAGTAAGGTAACACTATGGATAAGAAATCTGCTCGTATCCGTCGTGCGACCCGCGCACGCCGCAAGCTCCAGGAGCTGGGTGCAACTCGCCTGGTGGTACATCGTACCCCGCGTCATATTTACGCACAGGTAATTGCACCGAACGGTTCTGAAGTTCTGGTAGCTGCTTCTACTGTAGAAAAAGCTATCGCTGAACAATTGAAGTACACCGGTAACAAAGACGCTGCTGCAGCTGTAGGTAAAGCTGTTGCTGAACGCGCTCTGGAAAAAGGCATCAAAGATGTTTCTTTTGACCGTTCCGGGTTCCAATATCATGGTCGTGTCCAGGCACTGGCAGATGCTGCCCGTGAAGCTGGCCTTCAGTTCTAAGGTAGAGGTGTAAGATGGCTCACATCGAAAAACAAGCTGGCGAACTGCAGGAAAAGCTGATCGCGGTTAACCGCGTATCTAAAACCGTTAAAGGTGGTCGTATTTTCTCCTTCACAGCTCTGACTGTAGTTGGTGATGGTAACGGTCGCGTTGGTTTTGGTTACGGTAAAGCGCGTGAAGTTCCAGCAGCGATCCAGAAAGCGATGGAAAAAGCCCGTCGCAATATGATTAACGTCGCGCTGAACCACGGCACCCTGCAGCACCCGGTTAAGGGTACTCACACGGGTTCTCGTGTATTCATGCAGCCGGCTTCCGAAGGTACCGGTATCATCGCCGGTGGTGCAATGCGCGCCGTTCTGGAAGTCGCTGGAGTTCGTAACGTTCTGGCTAAAGCGTATGGTTCTACTAACCCGATTAACGTGGTTCGTGCAACTATCGATGGCCTGGAAAATATGAAATCTCCGGAAATGGTCGCTGCCAAGCGTGGTAAATCCGTTGAAGAAATTCTGGGGAAATAAACCATGGCAAAGACTATTAAAATTACTCAAACCCGCAGTGCAATCGGTCGTCTGCCGAAACACAAGGCAACGCTGCTTGGCCTGGGTCTGCGTCGTATTGGTCACACCGTAGAGCGCGAGGATACTCCTGCTGTTCGTGGTATGGTCAACGCGGTTTCCTTCATGGTTAAAGTTGAGGAGTAAGAGATGCGTTTAAATACTCTGTCTCCGGCCGAAGGCTCTAAAAAAGCGGCTCGCCGCCTGGGTCGTGGTATCGGTTCTGGCCTCGGTAAAACCGGTGGTCGTGGTCACAAAGGTCAGAAGTCTCGTTCTGGCGGTGGCGTACGTCGCGGTTTCGAGGGTGGTCAGATGCCTCTGTACCGTCGTCTGCCGAAATTCGGCTTCACTTCACGTAAAGCAGCGATTACAGCCGAAGTTCGTCTGTCTGACCTGGCTAAAGTTGAAGGCGGTGTTGTAGACCTGAACACGCTGAAAGCAGCTAACATTATCGGTATCCAGATCGAGTTCGCGAAAGTGATCCTGGCTGGTGAAGTCACTACTCCGGTAACTGTTCGTGGCCTGCGTGTTACTAAAGGCGCTCGTGCTGCTATCGAAGCTGCTGGCGGTAAAATCGAGGAATAAGTAGCAGATGGCTAAACAACCGGGATTAGATTTTCAAAGTGCCAAAGGTGGCTTAGGCGAGCTGAAACGCAGACTGCTGTTTGTAATCGGCGCGCTGATTGTGTTCCGTATTGGCTCTTTCATTCCGATCCCTGGTATTGATGCCGCTGTACTTGCCAAACTGCTTGAGCAACAGCGAGGCACCATCATTGAAATGTTTAACATGTTCTCTGGTGGTGCTCTCAGCCGTGCTTCTATCTTTGCTCTGGGGATCATGCCGTATATTTCGGCGTCGATCATTATCCAGCTGCTGACGGTGGTTCATCCAACGCTGGCAGAAATTAAGAAAGAAGGGGAGTCTGGTCGTCGTAAGATCAGCCAGTACACCCGCTACGGTACTCTGGTGCTGGCAATATTCCAGTCGATCGGTATTGCTACCGGTCTGCCGAATATGCCTGGTATGCAGGGCCTGGTGATGAACCCAGGCTTTGCATTCTATTTCACCGCTGTTGTAAGTCTGGTTACAGGGACGATGTTCCTGATGTGGTTGGGTGAACAGATTACTGAACGTGGTATCGGCAACGGTATCTCAATCATTATCTTCGCCGGTATTGTAGCGGGACTCCCGCCAGCCATTGCCCATACTATCGAGCAAGCGCGTCAAGGCGACCTGCACTTCCTCGTGTTGCTGTTGGTTGCAGTATTAGTATTCGCAGTGACGTTCTTTGTTGTATTTGTTGAGCGTGGTCAACGCCGCATTGTGGTAAACTACGCGAAACGTCAGCAAGGTCGTCGTGTCTATGCTGCACAGAGCACACATTTACCGCTGAAAGTGAATATGGCGGGGGTAATCCCGGCAATCTTCGCTTCCAGTATTATTCTGTTCCCGGCGACCATCGCGTCATGGTTCGGGGGCGGGACTGGTTGGAACTGGCTGACAACAATTTCGCTGTATTTGCAGCCTGGGCAACCGCTTTATGTGTTACTCTATGCGTCTGCAATCATATTCTTCTGTTTCTTCTACACGGCGTTGGTTTTCAACCCGCGTGAAACAGCAGATAACCTGAAGAAGTCCGGTGCATTTGTACCAGGAATTCGTCCGGGAGAGCAAACGGCGAAGTATATCGATAAAGTAATGACCCGCCTGACTTTGGTTGGTGCGCTCTACATTACCTTTATCTGCCTGATCCCGGAGTTCATGCGTGATGCAATGAAAGTACCGTTCTACTTCGGTGGGACCTCACTGCTTATCGTTGTTGTCGTGATTATGGACTTTATGGCTCAAGTGCAAACTCTGATGATGTCAAGTCAGTACGAGTCTGCATTGAAGAAGGCGAATCTGAAAGGCTACGGCCGTTAACAGTCGCCCGAGAAGTTACGGAGAGTAAAAATGAAAGTTCGTGCTTCCGTCAAGAAATTATGCCGTAACTGCAAAATCGTTAAGCGTGATGGTGTCATCCGTGTGATTTGCAGTGCCGAGCCGAAGCATAAACAGCGCCAAGGCTGATTTATTCGCATATTTTTCTTGCAAAGTTGGGTTGAGCTGGCTAGATTAGCCAGCCAATCTTTTGTATGTCTGTGCGTTTCCATTTGAGTATCCTGAAAACGGGCTTTTCAGCATGGTGCGTACATATTAAATAGTAGGAGTGCATAGTGGCCCGTATAGCAGGCATTAACATTCCTGATCAGAAACATGCTGTGATCGCATTAACTTCGATCTACGGCGTCGGCAAGACCCGTTCTAAAGCCATTCTGGCTGCCGCGGGTATCGCTGAAGATGTTAAGATCAGTGAGCTGTCTGAAGAACAAATCGACACGCTGCGTGACGAAGTTGCCAAATTTGTCGTTGAAGGTGATCTGCGCCGTGAAGTTAGCATGAGCATCAAGCGCCTTATGGACCTTGGTTGCTATCGCGGTTTGCGTCATCGTCGTGGTCTCCCGGTTCGCGGTCAGCGTACCAAGACCAACGCACGTACCCGTAAGGGTCCGCGCAAACCGATCAAGAAATAATCGGGGTGATTGAATAATGGCAAAGGCACCAATTCGTGCACGTAAACGTGTAAGAAAACAAGTCTCTGACGGCGTGGCTCATATCCATGCTTCTTTTAACAACACCATCGTTACCATTACTGATCGTCAGGGTAACGCACTGGGTTGGGCAACAGCCGGTGGTTCCGGTTTCCGTGGTTCTCGCAAATCCACTCCGTTTGCAGCTCAGGTTGCAGCAGAGCGTTGCGCTGAAGCCGTAAAAGAATACGGTATCAAGAATCTGGAAGTTATGGTCAAAGGACCGGGTCCAGGTCGCGAATCTACTGTTCGTGCTCTGAACGCCGCTGGTTTCCGCATCACTAATATTACTGATGTGACTCCGATCCCTCATAACGGTTGTCGTCCGCCGAAAAAACGTCGCGTATAACGCTGTCGTTTCTAGGATTGTTGGAGAAAGAAAATGGCAAGATATTTGGGTCCTAAGCTCAAGCTGAGCCGTCGTGAGGGCACTGACTTATTCCTTAAGTCTGGCGTTCGCGCGATCGATACCAAGTGTAAAATTGAACAAGCTCCTGGCCAGCACGGTGCGCGTAAACCGCGTCTGTCTGACTATGGTGTGCAGTTGCGTGAAAAGCAAAAAGTTCGCCGTATCTACGGTGTGCTGGAGCGTCAGTTCCGTAACTACTACAAAGAAGCAGCACGTCTGAAAGGCAACACCGGTGAAAACCTGTTGGGTCTGCTGGAAGGTCGTCTGGACAACGTTGTATACCGTATGGGCTTCGGTGCCACTCGTGCAGAAGCACGTCAGCTGGTCAGCCATAAAGCAATTATGGTAAACGGTCGTGTTGTTAACATCGCTTCTTATCAGGTTAGTCCGAATGACGTTGTTAGCATTCGTGAGAAAGCGAAGAAGCAGTCTCGCGTGAAAGCCGCTCTGGAGCTGGCTGAGCAGCGTGAAAAGCCAACCTGGCTGGAAGTTGATGCTGGCAAGATGGAAGGTACGTTCAAGCGTAAGCCGGAGCGTTCTGATCTGTCTGCGGACATTAACGAACACCTGATCGTCGAGCTTTACTCCAAGTAAAGCTTAGTACCAAAGAGAGGACACAATGCAGGGTTCTGTGACAGAGTTTCTAAAACCGCGCCTGGTAGATATCGAGCAAGTGAGTTCGACGCACGCCAAGGTGACCCTTGAGCCTTTAGAGCGTGGCTTTGGCCATACTTTGGGTAACGCACTGCGCCGTATTCTGCTCTCATCGATGCCGGGTTGCGCGGTGACCGAGGTTGAGATTGATGGTGTACTACATGAGTACAGCACCAAAGAAGGCGTTCAGGAAGATATCCTGGAAATCCTGCTCAACCTGAAAGGGCTGGCGGTGAGAGTTCAGGGTAAAGATGATGTTATTCTTACCTTGAATAAATCTGGCATTGGCCCTGTGACTGCAGCCGACATTACCCATGATGGTGATGTCGAAATCGTCAAGCCACAGCACGTGATCTGCCACCTGACCGATGAGAATGCATCTATTAGCATGCGTATCAAAGTTCAGCGCGGTCGTGGTTATGTGCCGGCTTCTACCCGAATTCATTCGGAAGAAGATGAGCGCCCAATCGGCCGTCTGCTGGTCGACGCATGCTACAGCCCTGTAGAGCGTATTGCCTACAATGTTGAAGCAGCGCGTGTAGAACAGCGTACCGACCTGGACAAGCTGGTCATCGAAATGGAAACCAACGGCACAATCGATCCTGAAGAGGCGATTCGTCGTGCGGCTACCATTCTGGCTGAACAACTGGAAGCTTTCGTTGATTTACGTGATGTACGTCAGCCGGAAGTTAAAGAAGAGAAACCAGAATTCGATCCGATCCTGCTGCGCCCTGTTGACGATCTGGAATTGACTGTCCGCTCTGCTAACTGCCTCAAAGCAGAAGCTATCCACTATATCGGTGATCTGGTACAGCGTACTGAGGTTGAGCTTCTTAAGACGCCTAACCTTGGTAAAAAATCTCTTACCGAGATTAAAGACGTGCTGGCTTCCCGTGGACTGTCTCTGGGCATGCGCCTGGAAAACTGGCCACCGGCAAGCATCGCTGACGAGTAACCGGATCACAGGTTAAGGTTTTACTGAGAAGGATAAGGTCATGCGCCATCGTAAGAGTGGTCGTCAACTGAACCGCAACAGCAGCCATCGCCAGGCTATGTTCCGCAATATGGCAGGTTCACTGGTTCGTCATGAAATCATCAAGACGACTCTGCCGAAAGCGAAAGAGCTGCGTCGCGTAGTTGAGCCGCTGATTACTCTTGCCAAGACTGATAGCGTAGCTAATCGTCGTCTGGCATTCGCCCGTACTCGTGATAACGAGATCGTGGCAAAACTGTTTAACGAACTGGGCCCGCGTTTCGCGAGCCGCGCCGGTGGTTACACTCGCATTCTGAAGTGTGGTTTCCGTGCAGGCGACAACGCGCCGATGGCATACATCGAGCTGGTTGATCGTTCAGAGAAAACAGAAGCTGCTGCAGAGTAATCTGTAGTAACGTAAAAAAACCCGCTTCGGCGGGTTTTTTTATATCCGTCATATCCCCACTTATCTACAATATCTGTACTCTTTTTGTTCATCCCCTGGAGTGTTGTATGTGGTTACTGGACCAGTGGGCAGAGCGCCATATCATTGATGCACAATCTAAAGGTGAGTTTGATGATTTACCGGGAACGGGTAAACCGCTGACTCTTGACGATGACTCCCATGTCCCGACTGAACTCCGAGCTGGATACCGTTTATTAAAAAATGCAGGTTGCCTTCCTCCTGAGCTCGAGCAACGCAGAGAAGCAATACAACTGCTTGAAATACTCGCGGGGATTCGCAAAGATGATCCAAGTTATCCGGAGGTGAGCCGAAGACTGTCGCTGCTGGAACTTAAACTTCGGCAGGCTGGACTCAGCACCGAGTTTTTGCGCGGTGACTACGCAGATAAGCTGCTAAAAAAGATCAACGATGAATAGCGGAGAGAGCATGTACCGAATTGGTGAAATAGCGAAACTGGCTGACGTGACGCCAGATACTATTCGCTACTATGAAAAGCAGCAGATGATGGAGCATGAAGTGCGTACTGAAGGCGGATTTCGGCTCTATACAGAAAGCGATCTTCAGCGCCTGAAGTTTATTCGTTATGCCCGCCAGCTTGGTTTCACTCTGGAGTCGATCCGCGAATTGCTTTCGATCCGTGTTGATCCCGAACACCATACCTGTCAGGAATCAAAAGGGATCGTCCAGGAAAGACTGCAAGAAGTCGAAGCACGTATTGCCGAACTTCAGACGATGCAGCGGTCTCTGCAGCGATTGAATGATGCATGCTGCGGCAAGGCACACAGCAGCGTGTACTGCTCTATTCTTGAAGCTCTTGAGCAAGGCGCCAGTGGAACAACATCAGGCTGTTGATTTCTTGAACTGCCGGGTCTACACTCGCGGCGTAAATTACTACAAACTGGAGATATTATGAGTCGTTATCAGCACACCAAAGGGCAGATAAAGGACAACGCCATTGAGGCGCTTCTGCATGACCCACTGTTCAGACAGCGCGTTGAGAAAAATAAGAAAGGGAAAGGAAGTTATCTACGTAAAGGCAAACATGGCAATCGGGGTAACTGGGAGGCCAGTGGCAAGAAAGTAATTAACTTTTTTACCACTGGCCTTCTTGTTTCCGTGAGTGCTTAAGAGCGGTTATTCTGTTCTTTCAGCAGGTCACGAATTTCACTCAGTAATACTTCTTCTTTCGATGGAGCTGGCGGTGCTGCCGGCTCCTCCGCTTTTTTACGGTTCAGTTTGTTGATCAGTTTGATTGCCATAAAGATAGCAAACGCAACAATAATGAAATCGAAGACATTCTGAATAAATACACCGTAATGCATGACCACGGCAGGGATGTCTCCCTGTGCATCACGTAGCGTTAAAGCAAACTGTTTAAAATCAATCCCACCAATTAACAACCCCAGTGGCGGCATGATGATATCGGCAACCAGTGATGAAACAATCTTACCGAATGCCGCACCAATAATGACACCCACTGCCAAATCGACAACATTCCCGCGCATCGCGAATTCGCGAAACTCTTTAATAATGCTCATTTTATTCTCCCTATGCAGCTGACGTTTATAAGTTTAACAAATGTTTAGGCAATTTCCATTTATGTATTGCCGAAAGGAAAATTTATTAGACCATGAATTATAAAGGGAAATAAAAAGGGCGCTGTATTAGCGCCCAAATTATTACAGGAAGAAAGGACTTGGCTGGAATAGTCTCTCGACGTCGGTAATAAACTTTTTATCTGTCAGGAACATAATTACGTGATCGCCCTGCTCAATGCGCAGGTTATCGTTGGCAATCATCACATCATTACCACGCACAACGGCGCCAATAATGGTTCCAGGGGGAAGTTTAATTTCATCAATTGAACGCCCCACAACCCGAGATGTTGTTTCATCCCCGTGTGCGACGGCTTCAATGGCTTCCGCGACGCCACGGCGTAGTGAAGAAACACCGACAATGTCAGCTTTACGTACGTGACTGAGCAGCGCGGAGATGGTCGCCTGTTGCGGTGAAATAGCAATATCGATCACGCTACCTTGCACCAGATCGACGTATGCTCTGCGTTGGATTAACACCATCACTTTCTTGGCACCCATCCGTTTGGCAAGCATCGCCGACATGATATTCGCTTCATCATCGTTGGTCACTGCGATGAACAGATCAACTTGATCGATATGTTCTTCGGACAGTAACTCTTGATCCGAAGCATCACCAAAAAAGACGATCGTATTTTGCAGTTTCTCTGCAAGTTCGGATGCTCGCTGTTGATTACGTTCGATCAGTTTGACGCTGTAATCTTTTTCCAGACGACGTGCAAGACCCGCTCCGATATTACCGCCGCCTACTAACATAATGCGTTTGTACGGTTTTTCCAGACGCTGCAGTTCACTCATTACGGCGCGAATATGCTGTGATGCCGCAATAAAGAAGACTTCATCACCCGCTTCAACGATCGTAGAACCTTGTGGACGGATTGGTCGGTCATGACGGAAAATCGCCGCAACGCGGGTATCGATGTGCGGCATATGTTCACGCATTGTTGACAGCGCATTACCGATAAGCGGCCCGCCGTAATAGGCTTTTACTACTGCCAGACTGACTTTACCTTCGGCAAAATTCACCACTTGTAATGCACCCGGATATTCAATCAGTCGATAAATGCTATCGATAACCAGTTGCTCCGGCGCAATCAGGTGATCGATAGGTACCGCATCGGATTGGAATAGCTTGTCCGCATCACGAACATAATCCGGTGAACGAATACGGGCAATGCGATTAGGCGTATTAAACAGTGAATAAGCTACCTGGCAGGCAACCATATTTGTTTCATCTGAGCTGGTTACGGCAACCAGCATATCGGCATCGTCGGCCCCAGCTTCACGCAGTACGCGAGGATGTGAACCGTGCCCTTGTACGACGCGGAGATCAAACTTGTCCTGCAGGCTGCGCAGGCGCTCACCATTGGTATCGACTACCGTGATATCGTTGTTCTCTCCGACCAGGTTTTCAGCCAGCGTACCGCCAACTTGCCCTGCGCCCAGAATGATAATTTTCATCAGTCGCGACCCGTTATCTCATCACTTTTTGATTAGCTTAGCGTAAAAGAAGCCATCGCCATCTTCCGCACCCGGTAAATTCTGACGTCCGGGGTTTTCCGGCGTACCGGTTTCGCTTAATACCGCATCCGGCGTGCGTGCCAGGAAGGCGGTAATTTGCTGCTGGTTTTCTTCTGGCAGGATAGAGCACGTGGCATAAACCAGCGTGCCGCCAGATTTGAGATGTAACCAGGTTGCATTCAGGATCTCGGCCTGCAACTGCGCCAGTTCGGCAATATCCCGATCGCGACGCAGCCATTTGATGTCTGGATGGCGACGTATCACCCCGGTGGCAGAACACGGAGCATCTAGCAAAATACGGTCAAACTGTTGTTCGCCACACCATTGTTGTGGATATCGACCATCACCCTGTTTTACGGTTGCCTTCATGCCCAGACGTTTCAGATTGTCGTAAACGCGCGATAAGCGTTTTTCATCCACATCGACGGCCATGACGTTAGCTTGCGGAGCAACTTCCAGAATGTGCGTCGTTTTACCGCCCGGCGCGCAGCACAGGTCGAGGATCTGTTCACCGTTCTCCGGCAACAGATAAGTTACACATCCTTGAGCTGAAGCATCCTGGACGGTTACCCAGCCTTCATCAAAGCCTGGGAGGGCGTGTACAGGAGCCGGCGTTTCCAGACGCACTGCATCCGGATAATCCGGATGTGGGAAGCCGGTTAATCCTGCTTCGCTAAGCAGGTCCAGCCAGGCGTCGCGCGTATGGTGGTTACGATTGACACGCAGCCACATCGGTGGTCGCTGATTATTGGCTTCAAGAATAGCTTCCCACTGCTGCGGATAAGCGGCCTTAATACGTTTCACCAGCCAGGAAGGGTGTAAGAAACGTAAATCGCTTTGCGCGAACTCGGCCAGCAGTTCATCCTGACGGCGTTGAAACTGGCGCAACACGCCGTTGATCAGCCCTTTCAGTTGCGGACGCTTAATGACAACCGCGCCTTCTACTGTCTCAGCCAGCGCGGCGTGTGCTGGAATACGAGTATGCAGAAGTTGGTAGAAGCCCACCATGATCAGGTAGTGAACGGTGCGCTGTTTGCCCGTCATTGGACGTTCCATGAGTTGCTGGATCATCCATTCCAGTTGAGAGAGTGTACGCAATACACCGAAGCAAAGTTCCTGCAACAGCGCTTTGTCTTTATCTGCAACTTTTTGCTGCATGGCGGGCAGCACGTTGCTTAATGACTGTCCTTTTTCGACAACCTGTTCGACGGCTTGGGCCGCCATACTGCGTAAATTAAGATGTTTTTTCATAAGCGCAAAAATAAAAATGCCCGGAAACACCGGGCTTAAAGAGATGAACCGTCAGACCAGACGGTTACCGGGTACAAACCATTCCCGGCGTGAATTAAGCAGATCCTGCGCGCTCATGGCTTTTTTACCGGCAGGCTGCAAAGAGACGAGATTCAGGATGCCGTCGCCCGTTGCGACCTGAATACCCTGCTTTGTTGCCTCCAGAATGGTGCCTGGCGCAGCCTGGGTGTTTTCCGCAATAACCGAAGCTTGCCAGACTTTCACTGGTTGACCGTCGATTTCAAGCCAGCTCATTGGCCATGGGTTAAAGGCGCGGATGCAGCGTTCCAATTGAACAGCTGAAAGCGACCAGTCGATACGGGCCTCTTCTTTGCTGAGTTTTTCTGCATGCGTAACCAGTGATTCATCTTGTACCACCGGGTTTATTGTGCCGGCAGCCAGCTGTTTTAGCGTTTCAATCAGCCCCTGCGGCCCCAAATCTGCCAGCTTATCGTATAACGAACCGCTGGTATCTTCTGCCGTAATCGGGCAAGACAGCTTAAGCAGCATATCTCCGGTGTCGAGGCCAACATCCATCTGCATGATGGTTACACCTGTTTCGGTGTCACCTGCCCACAGTGAGCGCTGGATCGGTGCTGCACCACGCCAGCGTGGAAGCAGGGAGCCGTGAACGTTGATACAACCCAGACGCGGCATTTCCAGTACGGCTTTTGGCAGAATCAGGCCATATGCCACCACCACCATCACGTCTGCGCGTAAATCAGCAACCAGCTGCTGGTTTTCCTGAGGGCGAAGAGAGACAGGTTGGAAAACCGGAATCCCTTTTTCTTCCGCCAGCACTTTGACCGGGCTGGGCATCAGCTTTTTACCGCGTCCCGCCGGGCGGTCCGGTTGGGTAAACACGCCAACGACGTTGTGTCCAGAAGACAACAGCGCGTCGAGATGACGCGCTGCAAAGTCAGGTGTACCCGCAAAAATAATACGTAGTGAGTCTGACACGTTGATTCTTGTCCTTAAGCTCGGGCGTTCAGGCGGTCGAGTTTTTCAACTTTCTGACGAATGCGTTGTTGCTTCAACGGAGACAGATAATCGATAAACAGTTTACCGACCAGGTGATCCATTTCATGTTGAATGCAGATAGCCAGTAGGCCATCGGCTTCCAGTTCAAAAGATTTACCGTTGCGATCGAGCGCACGAATTTTTACTTTCTCTGCGCGTGGTACTAACGCACGCTGTTCAGGAATCGACAGACAGCCTTCTTCAATGCCGGTTTCGCCGTCTTTTTCCAGCAGCTCTGGGTTAATGAGAACCAACTGCTCGTCGCGGTTTTCAGAGACATCAATAACGATGATGCGCTGATGAATATCAACCTGTGTTGCTGCCAGACCGATACCTTCTTCGGCATACATCGTTTCGAACATATCATCAACGATGCGCTGAATTTCTGCATTCACTTCTTCGACCGGTTTTGCGACTTTGCGAAGGCGCTCGTCCGGAATATGTAACACTTGCAAAACTGACATAGTTATCCAGAGTTGTGTTCAGGAGTTGAAAAGATTATTACCTCTATTCTAGACAAAACCCCCTCTGATTGACAGCATCAGTGACCAATCGCAAAGATTGCCAGGACTGCTTGTGGCAGGGGGACAAGGATGACCCAAATCGAAATTTGGCTACGTTTAGCGCAAGTGAATGAACTGTATGGTGATGAGATGGTGCGCATTGCCCACTGGCTCAATACTCAACCGTCGATTAGCAACGCGGTACTCCTGCAGGCAGGATTCTCTCCACGGCAGGCAAGGCGCTTTTTAACCTTTTCGGATCTGACGCTGGAAAAAACGTTGCGCTGGCTTGAACAGCCTAACCACCATTTTGTGGTTGCCGACAGCGAGCATTACCCGCCACAGCTCCGTGCGATTGAGGATTATCCTGGGGTGCTTTTTGTCGCAGGAAATCCCGCATGTCTTCGCTCGTTCCAGGTGGCCGTTGTCGGCAGCAGACAGCACTCCTGGTATGGCGAACGCTGGGGGCGATTGTTTTGTGAAAAGCTTGCAGCATGTGGTGTGACGATCACCAGCGGTCTGGCCCGGGGAATTGATGGCGTGGCACACAGTGCTGCGATAAACCGACAAGGCACAAGTATTGCGGTGCTGGGAAATGGACTTGAGACCATTCACCCACGACAGCATATCCGTCTTGCTCAGCGACTGATTGAGGCAGGTGTTGCACTGGTGTCTGAGTTCCCATTAGATACGCTCCCTTTGCCACGCAATTTTCCCCGACGAAATCGCATTATCAGTGGTCTAAGTAAAGGTGTACTGGTCGTCGAAGCTGCACAGCGTAGCGGGTCACTGGTTACTGCTCGCTGTGCACTGGAACAAGGGCGGGAGGTGTTTGCTTTACCAGGGCCGATTGGGAGCCCGGGAAGTGAAGGACCGCATTGGCTAATTCAGCAGGGAGCCATGCTTGTGACGACACCAGAGGAAATTCTTGAAAATTTGCAATATGGGCTGCAATGGTTGCCAGATGAACCTGAAAAATCAATTTATTCGCCAGATCACGAAGAGGTGGCATTGCCATTTCCGGAGCTCCTGGCTAACGTAGGAGATGAGGTAACACCTGTTGACGTCGTCGCTGAACGTGCCGGCCAACCTGTGCCAGAGGTAGTGGCTCAACTGCTCGAACTGGAGTTAGCAGGGTGGATCGCAGCTGTACCCGGCGGCTATGTCCGATTGAGGAGGGCATGCCATGTTCGACGTACTAATGTATTTGTTTGAGACATATATCCATAACGAAGCTGAGCTGCGTGTGGATCAGGACAAACTGGAACGGGATCTTACCGACGCTGGTTTTGATCGTGAAGACATTTACAACGCGTTACTTTGGCTGGAAAAGCTTGCTGACTATCAGGATGGCCTTGCTGAACCTATGCAACTGGCATCTGACCCTCTTTCTATACGTATTTATACTGCGGAAGAGTGCGATCGACTGGATGCAAGCTGTAGAGGATTCCTGCTATTCCTGGAGCAGATTCAGGTGCTAAACCTCGAAACGCGAGAAATGGTCATTGAGCGTGTACTCGCGCTGGATACGGCAGAGTTCGATCTGGAAGACCTGAAGTGGGTAATCCTGATGGTGCTATTCAACATTCCAGGTTGTGAAAATGCCTATCAGCAAATGGAAGAATTACTCTTTGAAGTGAATGAAGGTATGCTGCATTAATCAATCTTCATTCAGTATGAGTTGTTATGGCTAAATCAGCACTGTTCACGGTGCGTAAAAATGAGCCCTGCCCACAATGCGGGGCTGAATTGGTTATTCGTTCCGGGAAACACGGTCCGTTTCTCGGTTGTTCACACTATCCAGAATGCGATTACATCCGTCCACTGAAATCTTCCGCGGACGGACATATTGTCAAAGTTCTGGAGGGTAAGCTTTGTCCTGCATGTGGCGCTGAGCTGGTGCTGAGACAGGGACGATTCGGTATGTTCATTGGATGCAGTGACTATCCTGCGTGCGATCACACCGAGCTCATCGACAAGCCTGATGAAACAGCAATAGTCTGTCCTCAATGCCAGACTGGTCATCTTGTCCAGCGGCGTTCCCGTTATGGCAAAACCTTCTACTCCTGCGATCGCTATCCGGAGTGCCAGTTTGTCATTAACTTCAAACCGTTATCCGGAGAATGTCCTGAGTGTCATTATCCGCTTCTCATCGAAAAGAAAACCGCACAGGGTGTGAAGCATTTCTGTGCCAGTAAACAATGTGGAAAGCCGATTTCGGCGGAATAAAAAAGTGAATAATAACCTGCCCACAGACGCTATCGCTGCGGCGATAGCGGTTCTGAAACAAGAAAAAGTCATCGCCTATCCAACTGAAGCTGTTTTCGGTGTCGGTTGCGATCCCGACAGCGAAACGGCTGTTACCCGTCTGTTAGAGTTAAAACAACGCCCAGTCGATAAAGGTTTAATTTTGATTGCGGCAAGCTTTGACCAGCTAAAACCCTATATCGACGATAGCATGCTCACCGAGGCCCAACGTGAGGCTGTGTTCGCCCGCTGGCCTGGGCCTGTTACTTTCGTTTTCCCGGCGCCCGCGACTACGCCTCGTTGGTTGACCGGTCGTTTTGACTCGTTGGCCGTGCGTGTTACCGATCATCCGCTGGTGGTTGCATTGTGCCAGGCTTATGGCAAACCATTAGTCTCTACCAGTGCTAATCTGAGTGGCTTACCGCCTTGCAGAACTGTTGAGGAAGTCCGTGCGCAGTTTGGTACAGACTTTCCTGTGGTTGAGGGGGAGACCGGAGGCCGTTTGAATCCTTCGGAGATCCGTGATGCTCTGACGGGTGAACAGTTTCGACAGGGGTAATATGAAAGAAGCCTATGCTGTTTTTGGTAATCCGATAGCGCACAGTAAATCGCCCTTTATTCATCAGCAATTTGCAGAGCAGTTGAAGATTGATCATTCTTATGGGCGTGTACTGGCGCCCATCAATGATTTTGTGAATACGCTGAACGCTTTTTTTGCTGAGGGCGGGAAGGGGGCAAATGTCACTGTGCCTTTTAAAGAAGAGGCGTTTGCACGTGCTGATGAACTAACGGAGCGGGCATCGCTTGCTGGAGCGGTCAACACCCTTAAACGGCTGGAGGATGGGCGTTTACTGGGAGACAACACGGATGGTATCGGCTTATTAAGCGATCTTGAGCGTTTATCTTTCATTCATCCCGGATCGCGAGTTCTGCTGATTGGTGCGGGTGGTGCATCCCGTGGAGTTTTATTACCTCTTCTTTCTATGGATTGTGCGGTGACTATTGTTAACCGTACCGCTTCGCGCGCTGAAGAACTGGCACAAATCTTCTCCCACACCGGCAGCGTGCAGGCGGTGGGAATGGACGATCTTGATAATTGCAGTTTTGATTTGATCATCAATGCCACATCCAGCGGAATGAGCGGTGAGATACCAGCTATTCCAGCATCTCTTATCCACCCTTCGGTCTATTGTTATGACATGTTTTATCAGAAAGGGAACACACCGTTTCTTTCCTGGTGTGTTTCGCATGGGGCGAAACATTATGCCGATGGCCTGGGGATGCTGGTGGGGCAGGCTGCGCATGCAGTTTTACTTTGGCATGGCGTTTTGCCACAGGTGGAGCCTGTCATAAAAAGCATGCAACAGGAATTGTCGGCATGAATCAGGCGATCCAGTTTCCCGATCGGGAAGAATGGCGCACGGATGTTAACGCCGTTGTGTTTCCAGCGATGGTTCATGGTATGCAGTTAACATGTGCCATATCTGGAGAGATTATGGCGTCCCGCTTTGGCGGCGACACGCCTGAGCAGTGGTTGGAAATATTTCAACAGCATCGCTGGGATCTGGAAGAAGAAGCTGAAGCATTGATCCAGGCCCAGCAGGAAGATGCTCAAGGTTGGGTGTGGTTACTCTGACTTAAATACTCGTCTTTCCACTTAACATAGTTGTTAGCTGAATATTGTAAGCCTGCTTTCTCTTCATCGCTTAATGGACGGATTTGCTTAACCGGGCTCCCCAGGTACAGATATCCGCTTTCCAGGCGTTTGTTTTGTGGAACCAGGCTACCAGCCCCAATCATAACGTCGTCTTCTACGACTACGCCATCCAGCAGAATCGATCCCATGCCGACTAATACACGGTTGCCAATGATACAGCCGTGTAGCATGACTTTATGACCAACCGTAACGTCCTCACCCACGATCAGTGGGTTACCCTGCGGATTAGACGTGGATTTATGCGTGACATGGAGAACGCTGCCGTCCTGGATGTTTGTACGGGCACCAATTTGTACATAGTTAACGTCGCCACGAATGGCAACCAGTGGCCAGATTCCGACATCATCAGCTAAACGAGCATCACCAATGACGACACTACTGGTGTCGATCATCACGCGATTTCCGATCTGTGGGAAAAGATCCTTATAAGGACGCAGTACATCAGACATGTTTACCTCAACGAAAATAGAGCAGTAATGAAGACTTTGGTTGGATTATTGAGACTGTGCAAGTGGTTTAGCTATCAAAAATCAGTCAAATTGCGCAGGAATGTAGCGAAAGGAGTGAAAAACAAGCATTCAGAAAAAAAGATCCAAAAAATACTTGTGCTAAAAAATGGGATCCCTATAATGCGCCTCCATCGACACGGCGGATGTGAATCACTTCACGCAAACAGCTGGTTCGGTTGAAGAGAAAAACCTGAAAATGAGGGTTGACTCTGAAAGAGGAAAGCGTAATATACGCCACCTCGCGACAGAGCGCTAAAGCGCGTCGCAACTGCTCTTTAACAATTTATCAGACAATCTGTGTGGGCACTCGAAGATACGGATTCTTAACGTCGCAAGACGAAAAATGAATACCAAGTCTCTGAGTGAACATACGTAATTCATTACGAAGTTTAATTCACGAGCATCAAACTTAAATTGAAGAGTTTGATCATGGCTCAGATTGAACGCTGGCGGCAGGCCTAACACATGCAAGTCGAACGGTAGCACAGAGGAGCTTGCTCCTTGGGTGACGAGTGGCGGACGGGTGAGTAATGTCTGGGAAACTGCCCGATGGAGGGGGATAACTACTGGAAACGGTAGCTAATACCGCATAACGTCGCAAGACCAAAGAGGGGGACCTTCGGGCCTCTTGCCATCGGATGTGCCCAGATGGGATTAGCTAGTAGGTGGGGTAACGGCTCACCTAGGCGACGATCCCTAGCTGGTCTGAGAGGATGACCAGCCACACTGGAACTGAGACACGGTCCAGACTCCTACGGGAGGCAGCAGTGGGGAATATTGCACAATGGGCGCAAGCCTGATGCAGCCATGCCGCGTGTATGAAGAAGGCCTTCGGGTTGTAAAGTACTTTCAGCGAGGAGGAAGGTGTTGTGGTTAATAACCGCAGCAATTGACGTTACTCGCAGAAGAAGCACCGGCTAACTCCGTGCCAGCAGCCGCGGTAATACGGAGGGTGCAAGCGTTAATCGGAATTACTGGGCGTAAAGCGCACGCAGGCGGTCTGTCAAGTCGGATGTGAAATCCCCGGGCTCAACCTGGGAACTGCATCCGAAACTGGCAGGCTAGAGTCTTGTAGAGGGGGGTAGAATTCCAGGTGTAGCGGTGAAATGCGTAGAGATCTGGAGGAATACCGGTGGCGAAGGCGGCCCCCTGGACAAAGACTGACGCTCAGGTGCGAAAGCGTGGGGAGCAAACAGGATTAGATACCCTGGTAGTCCACGCCGTAAACGATGTCGACTTGGAGGTTGTGCCCTTGAGGCGTGGCTTCCGGAGCTAACGCGTTAAGTCGACCGCCTGGGGAGTACGGCCGCAAGGTTAAAACTCAAATGAATTGACGGGGGCCCGCACAAGCGGTGGAGCATGTGGTTTAATTCGATGCAACGCGAAGAACCTTACCTACTCTTGACATCCAGAGAACTTAGCAGAGATGCTTTGGTGCCTTCGGGAACTCTGAGACAGGTGCTGCATGGCTGTCGTCAGCTCGTGTTGTGAAATGTTGGGTTAAGTCCCGCAACGAGCGCAACCCTTATCCTTTGTTGCCAGCGGTTCGGCCGGGAACTCAAAGGAGACTGCCAGTGATAAACTGGAGGAAGGTGGGGATGACGTCAAGTCATCATGGCCCTTACGAGTAGGGCTACACACGTGCTACAATGGCATATACAAAGAGAAGCGACCTCGCGAGAGCAAGCGGACCTCATAAAGTATGTCGTAGTCCGGATTGGAGTCTGCAACTCGACTCCATGAAGTCGGAATCGCTAGTAATCGTGGATCAGAATGCCACGGTGAATACGTTCCCGGGCCTTGTACACACCGCCCGTCACACCATGGGAGTGGGTTGCAAAAGAAGTAGGTAGCTTAACCTTCGGGAGGGCGCTTACCACTTTGTGATTCATGACTGGGGTGAAGTCGTAACAAGGTAACCGTAGGGGAACCTGCGGTTGGATCACCTCCTTACCTTAAAGAAACGTTCTTTGTAGTGCTCACACAGATTGTCTGATGAAAAATTAGCAGTAAGGAAATCTCTGCAGGCTTGTAGCTCAGGTGGTTAGAGCGCACCCCTGATAAGGGTGAGGTCGGTGGTTCAAGTCCACTCAGGCCTACCAAATTCTTTCTGATACCGCGTTGTGAAACGACTCGCATACTTCAGTATGCTTCGCCGCTTCACGCCTTGTCTCAGCAGGAATTAAGGTGAATGAGATAACTACGATGGGGCTATAGCTCAGCTGGGAGAGCGCCTGCCTTGCACGCAGGAGGTCTGCGGTTCGATCCCGCATAGCTCCACCATCTTTACTGCAAAAACACAAGAAAACTTCAGAGTGTACCTGAAAAGGTTCACTGCGAAGTTTTGCTCTTTAAAAATCTGGATCAAGCTGAAAATTGAAACGACACACTGTTTCATTTCTCCGTAATAAGAAATGAAAAGCGGTGTGTTCGAGTCTCTCAAATTTTCGCAACACGATGGTGTTTTACGAAACATCTTCGGGTTGTGAGGTTAAGCGACTAAGCGTACACGGTGGATGCCCTGGCAGTCAGAGGCGATGAAGGACGTGCTAATCTGCGATAAGCGTCGGTAAGGTGATATGAACCGTTATAACCGGCGATTTCCGAATGGGGAAACCCAGTGTGATTCGTCACACTATCATTACGTGAATACATAGCGTAATGAAGCGAACCGGGGGAACTGAAACATCTAAGTACCCCGAGGAAAAGAAATCAACCGAGATTCCCCCAGTAGCGGCGAGCGAACGGGGAGCAGCCCAGAGTCTGAATCAGCTTGTGTGTTAGTGGAACGGTCTGGAAAGTCCGACGGTACAGGGTGATAGTCCCGTACACCAAAATGCACAGGTTGTGAACTCGAAGAGTAGGGCGGGACACGTGGTATCCTGTCTGAATATGGGGGGACCATCCTCCAAGGCTAAATACTCCTGACTGACCGATAGTGAACCAGTACCGTGAGGGAAAGGCGAAAAGAACCCCGGCGAGGGGAGTGAAAAAGAACCTGAAACCGTGTACGTACAAGCAGTGGGAGCCTCTTTATGGGGTGACTGCGTACCTTTTGTATAATGGGTCAGCGACTTATATTCTGTAGCAAGGTTAACCGTATAGGGGAGCCGAAGGGAAACCGAGTCTTAACTGGGCGTTAAGTTGCAGGGTATAGACCCGAAACCCGGTGATCTAGCCATGGGCAGGTTGAAGGTTGGGTAACACTAACTGGAGGACCGAACCGACTAATGTTGAAAAATTAGCGGATGACTTGTGGCTGGGGGTGAAAGGCCAATCAAACCGGGAGATAGCTGGTTCTCCCCGAAAGCTATTTAGGTAGCGCCTCGTGAATTCATCTTCGGGGGTAGAGCACTGTTTCGGCTAGGGGGTCATCCCGACTTACCAACCCGATGCAAACTGCGAATACCGAAGAATGTTATCACGGGAGACACACGGCGGGTGCTAACGTCCGTCGTGAAGAGGGAAACAACCCAGACCGCCAGCTAAGGTCCCAAAGTCATGGTTAAGTGGGAAACGATGTGGGAAGGCACAGACAGCCAGGATGTTGGCTTAGAAGCAGCCATCATTTAAAGAAAGCGTAATAGCTCACTGGTCGAGTCGGCCTGCGCGGAAGATGTAACGGGGCTAAACCATGCACCGAAGCTGCGGCAGCGACACTATGTGTTGTTGGGTAGGGGAGCGTTCTGTAAGCCGTTGAAGGTGTGCTGTGAGGCATGCTGGAGGTATCAGAAGTGCGAATGCTGACATAAGTAACGATAATGCGGGTGAAAAACCCGCACGCCGGAAGACCAAGGGTTCCTGTCCAACGTTAATCGGGGCAGGGTGAGTCGACCCCTAAGGCGAGGCCGAAAGGCGTAGTCGATGGGAAACAGGTTAATATTCCTGTACTTGGTGTTACTGCGAAGGGGGGACGGAGAAGGCTATGTTAGCCGGGCGACGGTTGTCCCGGTTTAAGCATGTAGGCGGAGGTTCCAGGTAAATCCGGTACCTTTTAACGCTGAGGTGTGATGACGAGGCACTACGGTGCTGAAGTAACAAATGCCCTGCTTCCAGGAAAAGCCTCTAAGCATCAGGTAACACGAAATCGTACCCCAAACCGACACAGGTGGTCAGGTAGAGAATACCAAGGCGCTTGAGAGAACTCGGGTGAAGGAACTAGGCAAAATGGTGCCGTAACTTCGGGAGAAGGCACGCTGATATGTAGGTGAAGTGATTTACTCATGGAGCTGAAATCAGTCGAAGATACCAGCTGGCTGCAACTGTTTATTAAAAACACAGCACTGTGCAAACACGAAAGTGGACGTATACGGTGTGACGCCTGCCCGGTGCCGGAAGGTTAATTGATGGGGTTATCCGTAAGGAGAAGCTCTTGATCGAAGCCCCGGTAAACGGCGGCCGTAACTATAACGGTCCTAAGGTAGCGAAATTCCTTGTCGGGTAAGTTCCGACCTGCACGAATGGCGTAATGATGGCCAGGCTGTCTCCACCCGAGACTCAGTGAAATTGAACTCGCTGTGAAGATGCAGTGTACCCGCGGCAAGACGGAAAGACCCCGTGAACCTTTACTATAGCTTGACACTGAACACTGGTCCTTGATGTGTAGGATAGGTGGGAGGCTTTGAAGTGTGGACGCCAGTCTGCATGGAGCCATCCTTGAAATACCACCCTTTAATGGCTGGTGTTCTAACGTGGACCCGTAATCCGGGTTGCGGACAGTGTCTGGTGGGTAGTTTGACTGGGGCGGTCTCCTCCTAAAGAGTAACGGAGGAGCACGAAGGTTAGCTAATCCTGGTCGGACATCAGGAGGTTAGTGCAAAGGCATAAGCTAGCTTGACTGCGAGAGTGACGGCTCGAGCAGGTGCGAAAGCAGGTCTTAGTGATCCGGTGGTTCTGAATGGAAGGGCCATCGCTCAACGGATAAAAGGTACTCCGGGGATAACAGGCTGATACCGCCCAAGAGTTCATATCGACGGCGGTGTTTGGCACCTCGATGTCGGCTCATCACATCCTGGGGCTGAAGTAGGTCCCAAGGGTATGGCTGTTCGCCATTTAAAGTGGTACGCGAGCTGGGTTTAGAACGTCGTGAGACAGTTCGGTCCCTATCTGCCGTGGGCGCTGGAGAATTGAGGGGGGCTGCTCCTAGTACGAGAGGACCGGAGTGGACGCATCACTGGTGTTCGGGTTGTCATGCCAATGGCATTGCCCGGTAGCTAAATGCGGAAGAGATAAGTGCTGAAAGCATCTAAGCACGAAACTTGCCCCGAGATGAGTTCTCCCTGAGACTATAAGTCTCCTGAAGGAACGTTGAAGACGACGACGTTGATAGGTCGGGTGTGTAAGTGTAGCGATACATTGAGCTAACCGATACTAATGAACCGTGAGGCTTAACCTTACAACGCCGAAGATGTTTTGGCGAAGAGACGACATTCAGCTTGATTACAGATTATATCGACATGCAAAAGCGTGTTGATAAACAGAATTTGCCTGGCGGCTGTAGCGCGGTGGTCCCACCTGACCCCATGCCGAACTCAGAAGTGAAACGCCGTAGCGCCGATGGTAGTGTGGGGTCTCCCCATGCGAGAGTAGGGAACTGCCAGGCATCAAATTTAGTGTGCTGATATGGCTCAGTTGGTAGAGCGCACCCTTGGTAAGGGTGAGGTCCCCAGTTCGACTCTGGGTATCAGCACCAGTTTTTCGGTTAAAGTTCGGCACTTAGAAAAGAATTTGTCTGGCGGCTGTAGCGCGGTGGTCCCACCTGACCCCATGCCGAACTCAGAAGTGAAACGCCGTAGCGCCGATGGTAGTGTGGGGTCTCCCCATGCGAGAGTAGGGAACTGCCAGACATCAAATAAAAGCAAAAGGCCATCCGAAAGGATGGCCTTTTTGCGTTTATACGCGGAAATAAGCCGGAACTGTATCCGGCATATGGCTTTAATGAATAACCTGCGATAAAAACGCACGAGTGCGTTCAGATTTGGGGTGAGCAAAAAACTCATCCGGTGGTGCCTGTTCCACAATCTCGCCAAGATCCATAAAGATCACCCGGTCAGCTACTGTGCGGGCAAAGCCCATTTCATGGGTTACACATAGCATGGTCATGCCCGATTGTGCCAGACCTATCATGGTATCCAGCACTTCTTTTACCATTTCAGGATCCAACGCTGATGTGGGTTCATCAAATAACATGATTTTGGGTTTCATACACAGCGAGCGTGCAATGGCCACGCGCTGTTGTTGTCCACCAGAGATTTGCCCGGGATATTTATGCGCATGTTCGGCAATGCGGACCCGCTCGAGGTAGTGCATTGCCAGTACTTCAGCCTCTTTTTTCGGCATCTTTTGCACCCAGATAGGCGCCAGTGTGCAGTTTTGTAGGACAGTTAAATGAGGAAAGAGATTAAAGTGCTGAAAGACCATGCCAACTTCTTGTCGGACGCGTTCAATATTGCGGATGTCTTCATTGAGTTCAATCCCATCCACCACAATGCGTCCTTGCTGATGCTCTTCCAGATGGTTAATACAGCGGATAGTTGTCGATTTACCCGAACCGGAAGGCCCGCATAATACGATGCGCTCTCCCTGTTTTACCTTCAGGTTGATGTTTTTCAGGACGTGAAACTGTCCGTACCATTTGTTGACGTTTTCCAGCGTAATCATCGCGTCGGTAGACGGCATTAATAATTGGCTCATAAATTCCTCAGTGCGGTGTACGCCCGGTGTTAAAACGTTTTTCCAGATGTTGGCTGTAACGCGACATACTGAAACAGAAGATCCAGTAAATCAGTGCAGCGAAAACATATCCTTCTGTCGACATACCCAGCCACGCAGGGTCCACAGTTGCTTGCTGCACGCTACTGAAGAGATCAAACAGACCGATGATAATGACCAGACTGGTATCCTTGAACAGGGCGATAATCGTGTTAACCAGGCCAGGGATAACCAGCTTGAGGGCTTGCGGAAGAATGACCAGCCCCTGAGTTTTCCAGTATCCTAACGCCAGTGATTCAGCGGCTTCATACTGACCTTTTGGTAGGGCTTGTAACCCTCCGCGAACCACTTCTGCGACATAGGCCGACTGGAAAAGAATAACGCCGACCAGGGCCCGGATAAGCTTGTCGATACTGGTTCCTTCGGACATAAACAGAGGAAGCATGACCGAGGACATAAACAGAACGGTAATCAACGGCACACCGCGCCAGAACTCAATGAAAATGACGGATAAAACCCGCACGACTGGCATATGGGAACGACGTCCCAGCGCCAGTAAAATGCCCCATGGAAGCGCGCCTGCAATCCCCACGGATGCGATAATTAGCGTCAGTGCTAATCCACCCCACTGCCGGGTTTCTACGCGCTCCAGCCCGAAAAAACCCCCGTACATCAGCCACCAAACCACCACTGGATAAACGACGGCCCAGACGGCGATATAGCGGCCACGATGCGGGATTGTTTTCAAGAACATGGGAACGATAGACAGCAAACCAATTATCAGGGCCAGATTTACACGCCAGCGCTGATCGTGGGGATAAAGTCCATACATGAATTGCCCAAAGCGTTCATGAATGAACACCCAGCAGGCTCCGGCTTTGGTGCAGTCTGCTCGGGTTGAACCGACCCAGTTGGCCTGAAAGAATACCCAGTTCAACAGTGGCGGAAGAAATGACCAAATCAGCCATATGCATAGTAGGGTGAGCAGGCTATTTGACCAACTGGAGAACAGGTTTTTACGCACCCAGAGTAGGCTGCGGCTTGCCGGATTACTGCGCTGGCGTGAGGGGTGAGACAGCAGGGCTTTTGTCATCATGGCTCCTTAGCGCTCAATCAGTGCAATACGGCGGTTATAAATATTCATCAGCAAAGAAATACTCAGACTAATGATCAGGTATACCGACATGGTGATGGCGATCGTTTCAATGGCTTGCCCTGTTTGATTGAGTACCGTGCCGGCAAACAGTGAAACCATGTCCGGATAGCCAATGGCGGCCGCAAGAGAAGAATTCTTGACGATATTCAGGTACTGGCTGGTCAGTGGGGGAATGATGACGCGTAGCGCCTGTGGGATGATTACCTGGCGTAGCGTCACCGGATTTGGCAGGCCCAGCGAGCGTGCGGCTTCATGTTGGCCATAAGGAACGGCCTGAATTCCCGCCCGAATAATTTCTGCAATAAATGCCGAGGTGTACACCGAAAGCGCCAGAGTCAGTGCCGCCAGTTCGGGAATAAGCACCATACCGCCACGGAAGTTAAAACCACGAAGCGCGGGAATATCCCAGTGAAGCGCAGCGCCAAACATCCACTGTGAAATCACCGGTAAAAGTACGACCAACGCCAGAGCCGTGGGCCAGGTCCGACGTAGCTGGCCGGTTTTGGTCTGATGCATTCTGTTGAAGCGAAATAATCCGATGGTGACGACGATAGCGATAACGACAGCGGTGCAAAAGGCAAAAAAACCTTCTCCCATTTGTGGGGCCGGTATATAGAGCCCCCGGTTACTCAGGAACATCAAATCCAGTGCGTTAACAGCCTGGCGTGGGCCGGGCAGGTTACGTAATACAGCAAAATACCAGAAGAAGATCTGCAGCAGCGGCGGTATATTGCGGAACGTTTCGATGTAGATCGTCGAGAGTTTTCGCAATAACCAGTTATCTGACAGGCGTGCCAGTCCGAGAAAGAAACCGAGAATTGATGCGAAAACAATACACAATGCAGAAACTAATAGCGTATTGAGCAGGCCGACCACAAAGACACGACCATATGTATCGCCTTGCTCGTAATCAATCAGATGCTGGACAATACCAAATCCGGCACTGCGATCGAGAAAAGAAAACCCCGAGGTAATACCGCTATTGTTCAGGTTATTTATCGTGTTATGAATGAGATAGACCGCAATGCTGATAACCGCAATGACGGCGAGTATTTGAAATAACCAGGCGCGGACCGCAGGGTTAGAAAAGGATAACGATCCTTTTACGGTTGAGCGGCGATGGAACATAAGAAAACCTCAGTAACTATGACTCTGGGCTGAGCGCCGCAGTTGCGGCGCCCGTTACATCACTACGCATTAGCGCACCGGTGGCGCATATTGGATGCCACCGTTATTCCAGAGGTTGTTCTGTCCACGTTTGATCTTCAGCGGACTTTCCGATCCAACGTTACGTTCAAAGATCTCCGAATAGTTACCAACCTGCTTGATAATGTTGTAGGCCCATTTGTTATCAAGTTTCAGATCCTTGCCATAATCCCCTTCTTTACCCAACAGGTGAGCCATATCCGGAGTTGCTGGATTAGCTGCTTTTTCATCGACGTTTTTCGAGTTAACACCCATTTCTTCCGCATTCAACATGGCGAACAGCGTCCAGCGAACAATGGAGAACCACTCATCGTCCCCACGACGTACGACAGGTCCCAGCGGTTCTTTAGAAATAACTTCTGGCAGGACGATCCACTCCGCAGGATTGCTCAGCTTGATGCGTAGGGCATACAACTGAGACTGGTCGGAAGCCAGCGTATCGCAACGTCCAGATTCCAGAGCTTTGGCTGATTCATCCGAGCGGTCAAAGGTGACGGGGGTGTACTTCATATTGTTGGCTTTAAAGTAGTCGGCCACGTTCAGTTCGGTATCGGTTCCCGCCTGAATACAGACCGTTGCGCCATCCAGCTCTTTAGCGCTCTTCAGACCTGCTTTATTGTGGGTAAGAAAACCAATGCCGTCATAATACGTTACGCCAGTGAAGGACATACCCATACCGGCATCACGAGAGGAGGTCCACGTGGTATTACGAGAGAGCATGTCGACTTCACCAGACTGTAATGCAGTAAAGCGTTCCTTGGCGGTGAGCGGGGTATATTTTACTTTGCTATCATCGCCAAATACGGCGGAGGCAACGCCACGACATACATCAACATCAATACCCGAGAACTTGCCGCTTGCATCGGCGTAAGAAAAGCCAGGCAAGCCGTCGCTGATCCCACATTGCACAAACCCTTTTTTCTTTACGGCATCAAGTGTTGCGCCGGCATGCGCCTGATTTGCAACAGCAAGCAGCACGCCGGCCGCAGCCAGGCTGGCGATTATCATCTTTTTCATAGAGCATCCTGTGTGGAGGAATTATTGTTATGGAAACGTTCTGAAAACGTCTTTTACCTGTCTGTGGCTTTGGCCATACTCTTTTAAGCAAAGGTAGTGCCAGTTTTTTGCGCCTGATTATTCGACGCAATATGCAGAGTGTAGACAGGAAAAAATAAATGCAGCGCCCTGAAGTGGTGCAAAATTGAAACGTAAGCCACATTTCAGCGCAAAAAATTTAAAAATCAGACAGGACGCGTGATAACGATTTCTGGCGTTAATATTAATGGCGTGAGAATAATGAAAAGAAACTGTGGTGTAACGAAAAACAGAAAAAATGCTAATTTTAAATCGTGGATGTGTGAGGGAAATCTATAATAATTTTATTATATGTCAGTCGCTATTAAGCAACGTTTTGTCTTATATGTAGATTTTATGCTTAGTGCTCAAAGCGCGGTAATAACCGCGCTTTTGAGATGATTTATTTGGTCAGGGCGACAATCCCAAGTGTCAGTCCGGCAACGGCTGCAGCACCACCGGCGATGGCTCCGGCTGTTTCCCAGTTATCCTGGGTAGTGCCTTTCATACAGGTATTGGTATGAACCAGGCGCCCCTGATCGTCGTATACAGGTACGCAAGGAGAATCGTGTGCACAGCCAGCCAGGAATGCGGTAAGCAATGCAACGGATATTAATCTTTTCATGGTGTTACCTCAAAATAAGCGTTTCGCTAATTAAGCAAAGACAAACGCTAAGCCATCTGCGAACTCGGTGATTATTTTACCACTTCTTAAAAAAGGACTGACATGAGGAATAATCTCAATTCATGTGGATTGTAAAAATAATGGATAAAAAGAAAGGTCGTAGGCGAGTTTAGAGGGATAGTTTAAATGAAATAAATGGCTATCTTACTAATAAATAAAGAGGAGCATCGTAGGTAAAAAAGGCGTCCGTAGACGCCTTTATTTTACAAATTAATCGTTGTGCCGACTAAAACGCCGTCTCACGACAACAAAGAAGACGGGGACGAAGAAGATAGCCAACAATGTTGCGGTCAGCATTCCTCCCATAACACCTGTACCGACCGCATTCTGTGCACCACTACCTGCTCCGTGACTGATAACCAGAGGCATAACCCCCAGAATAAAGGCCAGGGACGTCATCAGGATAGGACGAAGACGCATACGTGATGCCTCCAGCGTCGCTTCAATCAACCCCTTGCCTTCTTTATCCATCAGGTCTTTGGCAAACTCGACGATCAGGATGGCGTTCTTAGCCGAGAGGCCGATAGTGGTTAGTAAGCCAACCTGGAAATACACATCGTTATTCATCCCGCGCAGTGATGCTGCTAACAATGCGCCTACAACACCGAGCGGTACAACCAGCATCACCGAGAAAGGAATAGACCAGCTTTCATACAATGCGGCAAGGCAAAGGAATACTACGATTAACGAGATGGCATACAGCGCAGGCGCCTGGTTACCCGACAGCCTTTCCTGATAAGACATACCCGTCCAGTCATGACCAATACCATTCGGCAGTTTTTCCGCCAGACTTTCCATCAGCGCCATTGCTTCACCAGTGCTTCGCCCTGGTGCCGCTTCGCCCAGTATTTCCATGGATGGCATACCGTTGTAACGTTCCAGTCGCGGTGAACCATAAATCCAATGTGATGCACTGAACGCAGAGAACGGAACCATTTCGCCATTGGAGCTGCGGATATACAGATTATTGATGTCCGCTGGCAGCATGCGGTATTTTGCATCCCCCTGAACGTACACTTTTTTCACACGACCGCGGTCAATAAAGTCATTGACGTAATAGCCGCCCAGTGATGCGGAGATAGTTTCGTTGATATCCGACAGCGATACCCCCAGTGCCTGTGCTTTCTCCTGATCAACATCCAGCTTAAACTGCGGAGTATCTTCCAGTCCGTTAGGACGAACGCGAACCAACAGATCGGGGTGTTTAGCCACCATTCCCAGTAGTTGGTTACGCGCTTGCGTCAACGCCGTATGCCCCAGACCGCCCTGATCGATCAGCTCAAAATCGAAGCCGGTTGCGGTACCCAGTTCAACAATAGCGGGCATATTGAAGGGGAAGACTAACCCATCGCGGATCTGGCTGAACGCGCGTGTGGCGCGTGCAATGACCGCTTCAACACTATTTTCCTCGCCGCTACGTTCATCCCAGGGCTTGAGGCTAACGAATGCCAGACCTGAGTTTTGCCCCTGACCGCTGAAGCTAAAACCGTTAACCGTGAAGACGCTTTCGACATTAGCTTTCTCATTGGTCAGGTAGTACTGAGTAACCTGATCCAGTACTTTCTGGGTGCGCTCTTGCGTAGCTCCTGCCGGAAGTTGAATCATTGTCATAAACACACCCTGATCCTCCTCTGGCAGGAAGGAGGTCGGCAGGCGCATAAACAGAACCGCCATTCCGATCACGATGATCAGATAGACGACAAGGTAACGCCCTGTTTTACGCACAATACCGCTGACGCTATTGGTATAGTGATTGACGCTGTGATCGAATTTGGCATTAAACCAGCCAAAGAAACCGCTTTTTTTCTCGTGATGCTCAGCCGATACCGGCTTCAACAATGTTGCACAAAGCGCAGGAGTCAGGATCAGCGCTACCAGTACAGAAAGCGCCATGGCGGAAACGATGGTAATGGAGAACTGCCGATAGATAGCCCCAGTTGAACCGCCAAAGAAGGCCATCGGGATAAATACCGCAGACAGCACCATGGCAATACCAACCAGTGCCCCCTGTATTTGTGACATGGACTTTTCCGTCGCCTCTTTAGGCGGCAGATTATCTTCCATCATCACGCGTTCCACGTTTTCCACCACCACTATCGCATCATCGACCAATAGACCGATGGCGAGCACCATGCTGAACATCGTCAGGGTGTTTATCGAGTAGCCAAACGCGGCAAGTACGGCGAATGTGCCCAACAATACGACGGGGACAGCGATGGTTGGAATGAGCGTTGCCCGGATGTTTTGCAGGAACAAATACATGACCAGGAACACCAGCACGATCGCTTCAAACAGCGTTTTTACCACTTCATGAATGGAGATGGTCACAAACGGCGTCGTGTCGTATGGGTAGACCACCTTCATTCCCTGCGGGAAGAATGGTTGCAGTTCAACCAGCTTGGCTTTGATAGCGTTCGCGGTATCCAGCGCGTTTGCCCCGGTTGCCAGCTTGATCCCAAGGCCGGATGCAGGCTTACCGTTAATACGCGCCACGACGTTGTAGTTTTCCCCACCCAACTCGATACGCGCGACGTCTTTCAGGTGAACAACCGAACCATCGCTGTTCACGCGTAAAGTCACTTTCCCGAACTCTTCAGGGTCTTTCAGTCGCGTTTGCGCAATGATAGAGGCGTTCAACTGCTGGTTAGGTAATGCAGGCGTCCCCCCTAACTGACCTGCGGCAATCTGATCGTTCTGTACCTTCAACTGATTGATCACATCAACCGGCGTGAGCTGATATTTGTTCAATAAGTTTGCATCCAGCCAGATGCGCATGGCGTACTGTGCACCAAACAGCTGCACGTCACCCACGCCATTCAGACGGCTGATTGAGTCTTTAACGTTCGAAGCGACGTAGTCGGAAATGTCATCCTGTGTGGTTTGGGGGTTGTCAGAAACAAAACCCGCGACCATCAAAAAGCTGCTACTCGATTTCTCGACGCTGATCCCTTGCTGCTGAACTTCTTGCGGCAGTAACGGAGTGGCGAGCTGCAGTTTATTTTGCACCTGTACTTGCGCGATATCGGGATCGGTACCAGACTGGAAAGTCAGCGTAATAGTCACACTCCCGGCCGAGTCGCTGGTGGAGGACATATACATCAGGTTATCGATACCATTCATATTCTGTTCGATAACCTGCGTGACTGTATCCTGAACCGTCTGCGCATCTGCACCAGGATAGGTGGCAGAAATGGCGACCGCAGGAGGTGCAATGGTCGGGTACTGTGCCACGGGCAGTTGTATGATTGCCAGAGCACCCGCCATCATCAGAATGATAGCCAGTACCCAGGCAAAGATAGGACGCCTGATAAAAAAGTTAGCCATGTCCGGTTACCTTATTGGGCTTTCGCGGCAGGAGTTTCGGTATCGGCGGTTGCTTTAACCTGAACGCCTGGACGTGCTTTCTGTAAGCCGCTCACGATAACTTTGTCCCCCGGTTGCAGGCCTTCGCTGATAAGCCATTTGTCGCCAATGGCTTGTGCGGCAACGACTGCGCGAGACTCAACCTGACTCTTGTCATTGACGACCATTACGGTGGCATCGCCGCGAGGCGTACGCGTTACCCCCTGCTGCGGAACGAGAATGGCATTTGGCTGAACACCTTCATCAATGCGTGCGCGCACAAACATGCCCGGCAACAGCGTATGCTGTGGGTTAGGGAACACGGCTCTGAGGGTGATTGATCCGGTGCTTTCATCAACCGTCACATCAGAAAACTGCAAAGAGCCTTTTAGCGGGTATGACTGACCATTTTCCATCACCAGTTCGACCGTACTGCTGGTGCTGTCTTTATGCAGACTCCCTTGTTCAACAGACTGTTTGAGGCGCATAAAGTCGTTACTGGACTGTGTTACGTCGACGTAAATGGGATCGAGTTGTTGAACGGTAGCAAGCTCTGTAGCCTGGCCATTCGTGACTAATGCGCCTTCGGTGACGTTAGATTTACCGATGCGTCCGCTAATCGGCGATGTCACTTTTGTGTAGGCCAGATTGATACGCGCGCCTTCGACCGCCGCTTTTGCCGCGATCACGGAGGCATCGGCCTGGCGAGCATCAGCAATTGCCTGATCGTACTCTTGCTGACTGATGTACTTGGTGCCAACCAATGGCACATAGCGTTTTACCGTTAAATGCGCGATTGCAGCCGCCGCTTCACTCTTCGCCAGTTCACCTTTGGCGCTGTCATAGTCGGCCTGGTAAGTCGCGGGATCGATCTGATAAAGCGACTGTCCGGCTTCAATATCGCTTCCCTCAGTGAAATTCCGTTTAAGCACTATCCCGCTGACCTGGGGACGGACTTCTGCAATTCGGAATGCCGTTGTGCGCCCGGGTAATTCGGTCGTTACAGCTAAAGGAGCCTTTTCGACGACATGAACAGTCACCTGCGGTTCTGCGGGATGAGCTTGTGTTTCTCCCTGATCGTTACAACCGGCGAGTAATGCAGCGGAGACGATGATGAATGAGGGCAGGAGTGAAAACCTGGCATTTTTCGTCATTTCAATTCCTTAAAAAACCGAACGCTCGTTATTAACCGGGTAATGCAGGGGCGATAACGCGCACAAGAGAAAATAATAGTTGGCTATCCTACAAATTATTAGCTAGCGATGTAAGCAATACTTATTTATGGGTGCGATTCACGGCACGTAAAAGCAAAAAGAGATTAATCGGCTGTTGTTTCATTGAGGTGTTAATAGCAATAATATGATGCGTATAAACACAAGTTGAAATAAGCATTTGATTTATGAATATATTGATTGTTGGTATTTGTTTTGTTTATTCGTGTGCAAAGTCAGTAATAATATTTTTTAGGGCTCGTTTAAATAAATGCTAAGTGATACATTTGTTCCGTACCGCAAATATTAGATAAGAAAGTTAATCATTCTCTACCTTACCCTTACCTCAGACAGCTGAAACCATGGCTAGAAAAACGAAAGCTGATGCCCTCAAAACGCGGCAGCACCTGATAGAAACAGCGATTGTACAGTTTGCCGCACGTGGCGTAAGCAATACGACGCTAAACGACATTGCAGACGCCGCCAGCGTGACGCGGGGGGCGCTGTATTGGCATTTTGAAAACAAGACGCAATTGTTTAATGAACTATGGTTACAACAACCGCCATTGCGCGATCTTATTCAGGACCAGCTTATTGGCCGTTGGGGAGATAATCCTTTACAGCGACTGCGTGAAAAGTTAGTTGTGGGGTTGCAATATATTGCGCAGAATCCTCGCCAGCAGGCATTAATGCAAATTTTATATCATAAATGTGAATTCCATAACGATATGATATCGGAACAGGCTATTCGTGAAAAAATTGGTATCAATCATCTGGGTATGCGCATTGCCTTGCAAAAATGTATGGACGACGGACTTATCGCAACCAGCCTTGATTTAGACGTTATAATAATTATTCTTCATGGGAGTTTTAGTGGCATTGTTAAAAACTGGCTCATTAATCCAATGAGTTATGATCTTTATAAACAAGCGCCAGTATTAGTTGATAATGTATTAAAAATGTTAAGCCCAGATGGTAGCGTAAGGCAATTAGCGCAGAGTGAGAGTCAGGTGGGGTAGTTTTAGCCGCCAGGCCTGACGGCTGTTGAAGTGGGGTTGGTGGCGCTATTCGAGGTCGACGCAGTTGACCAGCTTAAGGGGATTCACTGAGTTCATATTCCGACACTTATCGTGCTCTGTTGTCATCAGCTCTATCCATTGGATGAGCAGAGCATCAAAAAGAAAAACGAATACTGCAAAAACAACCAGCCACCAATACTTACGAATCATTACTAAACCCTGTGTATTCATGCCCAAGCGTGCAGGGAATATACACGAAATCTGTAACCTGAAAAGCAGACTTACAATGCCTTTACTTTGTTGAAAGATCGCCGCTCTTTGCCGTCAATCGACTCTTTTTAGACAGGTTTTTTGTCTTACGTTTTTTCACCTTGGCAAGCTCAATTTCTGAAAAATGAGAACCGATACTCAGTCTTCTGAGCCCCATTTTTACGTATTCAACATTGATCTCAATCCCGACAAACTTGCGACCCAATTCCACGGCGGTGGCACCGGTGGTGAAGCTGCCGGCAAACGGATCCAGTACCCTGTCATCTGGGTTCGAGGATGCCAGAATTATACGCTCCAGGAGGGCTTTGGGTTTCTGGGTGGGGTGGTTTTCGTATTCGTCCATCAGATAGCGAACGCGTGGGAACTCCCAGACATTTCCCGGCACTTTTTTCTGATTGTATGGCTGCGGTGGATTTTTTCTGTAGTCTATTAGCGCGCGTTGAGCCCCGGTTTTGGCTTCAACCAGAATATCGTCACGATTAAATGTGTAGTTTTTCTGATCTTTTACCATCATCAGGATCGGTTCATACATCGAACCAAAGTAATTTTTGGCCTGTACCCCTGAGCTATCGTATGACCACACGATACGGCTCTTGATAGTAAAGAGCTGGCGGCATTTGAGGTCAATATACGGCATGTTCTCCGTACTGTTCATGATGTACATGGTGCCGTGCGGTTTGAGAATGCGATGGCACTCGTCAATGCACTCAAACAGCCACGCCAGAAAAGCCTCTTCATCCCAGGACTCCACCATCCCGTCAAAATCTTTACCGATGTTATAAGGTGGATCGGCAAAAATGAGATCGACGCTTTCAGAAGACAGCTTTTTCAGTTCGGTCAGTGCATCACCCAGGATTATCTTTTTAGATTCATCGCCAAAATAGACAGGTTCACATCTTGCGTTCATCGCCAAAGCCTCCCGTGTGAAGTTAATAAAAAAGGCGCTTCCCCATGCCGAGTAGCGCCTTTTAAAACAAACATTTAACTGATTAGTATCAGTTCATGCCGTACTGTCATATTAACTGTTTTCATGCTTTTAAGTGATTTGAGTATTTATATAATAATCAATAAGTTATTTAAATATGTGCCTGTATATTGTTCCAGTGTTTTTCTTTGTTTATGCTATTATGCAAGCAATTCTGTATAAACATTTGTATAAACACTTTGGGCTGGGTGGTGTATGGCTGGCGAACTTAACAAACTGAGCGACAGGAAGTTAAAGGGATTACATGGCATCCCGGCCAGTAAGATTGAGTTTTATGCTGATGGGGCCGGGCTGAGCGCCAAGGTAACGAAAGCTGGTGGTATTAGCTGGGTGTTTACTTACCGACTCGACGGGCAGAAGCTGCATCGTCTGACCCTAGGACGCTATCCGGATATGAGCCTCAAAGAGGCCCGTTCTTCGCGTGATAAATGCCGCCATTGGCTCGCCTCAGGTAAAGATCCAAAGCATCAGTTGGCGCTGACTACTCAGGAAACGCTTAAACCGGTCACTGTTAAGGAAGCTATCGAATATTGGATAAGCGAATATGCAGAAGAGAACCGCGCGAATGTTGAACGGCACAAAGCGGAACTGCGTAAACATATTTATCCTTATATTGGGAAAATGGCGCTCGCTGACTGCGAAACTCGTTACTGGCTTGACTGCTTTGACAGGATGAAAAAGAAAACGCCAGTCGCCGCAGGTTATGTGTTCCAGATGTGCAAGCAAGCCCTGAAATTCTGCCGGGTTCGTCGCTATGCTGTGAGTACCGCGCTTGAAGATTTAACAATTCCAGATGTCGGTAAAAAACAGGCAAAAAAAGACCGGGTATTAAACGATAAAGAGGCTGGCGATTTATGGACTGCCATTACCTCTGGCACTTGCTTCATGCCTTACTACACCAGGCTACTGACAATCTTAATGGTGTTTGGGTGCCGAACGCAGGAGGCCAGACTATCAGAGTGGAGTGAATGGGATATGGATGCCTGGGTCTGGACAGTTCCCAAAGAGCACAGCAAGGGCGGCGAGAAGATTGTAAGACCTGTGCCGGATGCCATGCGCAAATTCATTGAAATACTGCATGACGAAACGAAACTATCCGGCCTTTTGCTTGGGTCGGTTAAAGGCAGTGAAGCGGTAAGCCAGTGGGGCCGTAGCGTTTATAAAAAGCTGGGACATTCTGAACCATGGACACTGCACGATCTAAGACGAACATTAGCAACGCATATGAATAATATGGGTATCGCTCCGCACGTTGTTGAACAGTTGCTGGGCCATTCAATGCCGGGAGTTATGGCGATTTATAACCGCAGTCTGTACTTGCCTGAGAAATTGGATGCGTTGAATAAATGGTACGACAGACTTGATATTTTATCTGGCGGGTTCACTAATATTGTTTTGTTGAATAGGGCTGAATGATGACTAGTTTTCTTAAGTTGGGTATTTTCGAGCGTGAAGCCAAAGCCCCGGAGCTAAATATTAAACAACTTGCACTACTAATGTGTGGGGTAGATCCGACAGTTAAAACTGCTGATATCCCTGAGGCGAAAGTTGAAGCTTATAATATATACTATCGACAGCTGAGTCGATGGTTATCAGCATCTAAATTATTTCGAGGGGGAAACTCAACAGCCTATCCCGCAGACTATATGTTTGCTCTAGCATATCCTCTTATTGATGAAGATATTACACCACAACCCATAAAGGACAGATGCCTTGAGGCAGTGGCTATAATTGCTAATCAAAACAAAGGGAAAGAGCATCTTTATGCTATGGGAGGGGATGAGCTTTTACAGGTCGGAATTGCATTGAAAAGCAGCAAACGCGGCTTGCATCGTAAGGAAGATGAAAAGGAATATAATGATAAATTGATGGGGATGCTGGTCAAGCTTATAGCACATAAGATAGGCCATTCATTTGGCACCTCCAAAAAACCCAGCATCTCAGCCATTTTAAATGAACTATATAAATTAGCTGATGAGGAAGGTATATCTAAAACTGGATTATCTAAATCAGCAATATATGAGAAAATTCGCAAGGCATTAAATTCGATTTATTATACGGAATGAATATTATTTTCCAATGTCAGTAGGTATTATTTATATTTCATGTAAAATTACTAATTAATTATATTTGCTGAAGCTTTTGGCGATTCAATGATCGCCAAGGCGGTTCAATTGTTAGATTTGATGTTTGTTACAGTTACATTCAAAAGCATTCAGCGACACGTAATGACACGTAATGACACCTAACAGCACCTAACAGCACCTAACAATACCTCGCTCCATCCACGGTCCCTACAAGATCATTACTTGCTAACTTTTTCCATCTTTGTTCATGGTTATTCATTATGGTTCATCATGGTTCATCTTTGTTATGAACAATCCAAGGTGAATCAAATCGTTGAAGAACGGTGATCTTCGTTGAGTTATTGAAATTCATACTTTTTTCTCTCTATCTAACCGTTGAAATCATTGTGGAAATTGCTTTAAACAGGGAAGTGTTATCTTGGTGGAATTTGTATGTTTCAATGGAATTGCATGTTCTTTTAAAGGATTCCAGAATCAATGGAAATGCTGGTCATTTATCCACTAATCTCTTCGCATAACATTGAAACAGTGGAGGCAGCATGCAAAATATCACCTTTACCCAGCCAAATCCTGAACAGCGTCGCACCCTTCTTGAAGAGTACGGTTTCAAGTTCGATCGCCGTATTCGTGAAGATGAATGTAGCGAAATCACCAGCCTCTCCCGTTCCAGTCGCTGGAAAATGGAGCAGGAAGGGCGCTTCCCTCCCCGTTGTCATTTTGGGCGTAACAGCTGCGCCTGGCTTCTTTCTGATGTCCTCTGGTGGGTCCGCAACCCTCCGGCAGTTGCAAACGTGAACAACCCATACAGCCGCAAATCGGCCTAACAGAAACCCAACGCAATTACCCGCAACTTCGTCTGATCAACGAAAATAAATTAATTTGCGGGGACTTGCGCTCGAATTATTGCAGCATACCTAACGCTGTCGCGGCGGCTCTGAATATCTACTTTTTGGAGCGATAGAAATGAATCAGAAAAAAATTACTGCCTTAACTGGCAGCGGCCAAACTCAACCAGAAACCAGCCCAAATGATATTGGTGATAAAGATTTTGCAAACCTCGTTCCTGTAATTGTCGGACAGATCGGGGGACGGGATAACAACGTGGTGAGCGCGAAAGCGTTACATGCTGCGCTTGATATTGGACGTGATTTCTCAACATGGTTCGCAGAACGGGTCGAGGAATATGGATTTGTTCGCGGTGTCGATTATTTCACCGATGATGATATGGCCGTTGCATGGTTAATGAATGACCAATATTCCCCCGTTTCGGGGAAAAATAAAGGTCGCGGGCGTCCGCAGAAAGATTACTTCCCAAACATTGCCACAGCTAAAGAGCTGGCGATGGTTGAACGAAATGAACAGGGCCGGGCTGTTCGTCGTTACTTCATCCGCTGCGAAGAGGAATTAATTCGATCGGCCCCAGAAATTGCGGCAAGACTGCGCCAACAATTGCGCGCACGTATTACCGCCGCGAATTTGTACAAGCCGATGTGTGCAGCTCTTGAATCAGCTCGTGCAGAGCAAGGCAAAGAGACGCAAGGCCATCACTACAGCACCGAAAGTAACATGATTGCCAAAATGGTACTGGGTGGCCTGACAGCCAGGCAATGGGCGCAAGTTAACGGCGTTCAGGGCGAGCCACGCGACAGCATGAATGCAGATCAGCTTGAACACCTTGCTTATCTGGAAAGCACCAATATTACGCTTATTGAAATGGGTATGGATTATTACAGGCGCAAATCCGAACTGATTCGTCTGTCGCAGCGCTGGCTGGCTAAGCGTGTTGGAGGTGCTGAGTGATTTTGCATACCTCAATAATGGTTGCGCAGAATTTGAGCCGACGAAATTCGCACGCGCAAATTAACCGCGAACGTTTAACGTACGGACATCGCAACCCATTGAATCATCTTAATTATCGCGAAACGCGAGAATTGGCGAGCAACGAACACGAACAGTATTCGGGTTCGCCTGAACATCAACACTGCTTAGGTTCGGCAATCATCTTTAAAGGATGTATCAAGGAAAATCAACAACGTGCAGTTGAGGTTCCAACGAATAACGTAGAGAGCTGCAATGGCAGCGCATTTTTGCTCTACGAGGGAAATCAACAACGTACAGTTTTGTACCGTAATCCAGATTTGGATTACGAGAGGGTAGTAACTCAAAGTTACGAGGTTAACCAGCTGTCTCTGAGCGAGTCGGATAACAAACCCTCTTTAAGAGGGGAGGCTCTGATTTCGGCAGTGCCTCACAGCGCTAACGAAATTAGCCCTGTTCAGGAAAAGAGAAAGGGTGGGATTTCAAATCCTACCCTTTGGCTGGTGGTCTACCGACAAACTACCGAGAACCCGGCAGTTCACAGCATTACGGAGAGTAACCCTGCTCAGCCCTTTGGCTCGATGCCCTGTCGGCGCAATTCCGCGCGGGCCAGTTCTTTCAACCAATTACCGAGACTAACGCCCTCACGTTCTGCGGCATCATTAAGCTGCTGCCGTAATTCTGGAGTGATTCGGATCTGGAAAGTAGGCGACAGCCCTTCTCCTTTTGGTGTTTTATCTCGTTTGATAGTTGACATGTACGTACGTAACCTTATAGCATGGATTTTGTTATGTACGTACGTTATCACGACGAACATGCAAAAGACAACGCCCCGGACTGCGGGAACAGTGCCAGGGCGTCTGACCTCCACCGATAAGTTACGTATCGAGGAAGCTATGAAAGATCATATCACACACCCGCAAGGGCGGAAGTCCTACATCTGGCGTTTTCTTGCACTGAGCGCCATCGGTCGCAACGTCATTCACATCACCGCTACCACTGAGCGCGAAGCCCGTGAGCAATCACCGGATGGATGCGTGATGGTATTCGCTGGTCGTCTGCCAGTTCGGGAGGGGCACCATGCGTGAGCCAATCTGTCTGGAGCAGGCCGAATATAAATCAGCGCTGGCCGCTTCACTCTTCGAAACCATTTTGGAAAAAGCCAGTGCTGAGTGTTCTGAAACCCTGCTGAATCATATCTCTCTGGCATGTGACCTTAATCAGGAAATCCACCGGGCATTAATCGCCGAGCTAGGTATGGGAGATGCGAAATGAGACAGGTGCCTTTTGAAGTACTGATGCACGCCGAAGACGCACTGGCATACAGCAATCAGGCTCTGGCTATGCTGGAAATCTGGATGGACTCCCTCGGCGAAGGTGATGAACACGAATCCAACTGTGTGGCTGCCATTTTCAGCCTGGTGCATGAGTCAAAAGATCGTCTACAGAAAGCGCGGGAGGCTTCCAGTGCAAAATGACTTTGTAAGCGATGCGCGGCACGGGAAGCGCGGGGAGTTCAAATTGCCGCTGTTTTGTGAACTGACTGCAGAAGGGCAGAGTCACATCACCTTTGCCCTGAAGTTTGCCCCCGAGTCTGTGGCTGTGTTCCATCCCGATTCGGGAGAAATATCTCACTGGCTCAGCCGCGGAAACGAGATTATCGACATTTACGGTTGCTATGCCGTCTTTCCTCGCAATGGCATTAGGGAGGAACAGCAATGAGCCGCGCAATTGAGATTATCCGTGAAGTTAAGCGCCAAGCTGCCGGAAGCTGGGAAAGCCTACTTCCTCAGTGCGGGGTGACGGTTCCGCCGAAAGGCCGTCACGGCCCATGCGCCATCTGTGGTGGATCTGACCGATTTCACTACATTGACGACCACGGCGGCGGCGAGTGGCATTGTCGCCAGTGTGACGAGCCAAATCACGGCGACGGTCTGGATCTCATTGCCAGATCTCAGGGCATTACCATAACCGCTGCGGCGCAGAAAGTATCCTCTGTGCTGGGTGTTGATGCCCGGACACCGGAACCGAAGCCAGCCAGAGAGAAGCCTCAGACGGATATCGCCGGGAAAGTTGCGGCGTTGGCTGCTAAAGCCTCTCCGGGGCAGTCTGCTTACCTTGCATCAAAGGGGCTTCAATGCCCCTTCCCGATGCTGTCCGATGGGTCGCTGCTGCTGGTGCTGAAAAACGGTGCTGACGCGACGACAGGCGCACAGGTGATTAAGCCAGATGGCAGTAAGCGGCTGGTGGCCGGAACGGTGAAGAAAGGCTCTTTTTGCGTGGTTAATACAGGTGAAACGCCGGAGACGGTGATTATCGCCGAAGGACTGGCAACGGCGCTTTCAGTTCAGCAGTTCCGCCCTGATGCGACAATTATCGCAGCAATTGACGCCGGGAACCTGCTGCCAGTTGCGCAGGTGATGCGACAGCGTTACCCGGGTGCGCAGATCATCATCGCCGCAGATAACGATATTAAGCCCGGCGAACCAAACACGGGAAAATCAGCCGCAGAAAATGCCGCTAAAGCTGTCTCTGGCTGGGTGGCTTTACCTCAGACCGAGGGAAAGGCCGACTGGAATGATTTTCACCAGCAACACGGGCCGGAAGCAGCGGCAGCAGCATTTGATGATTCACTTTATCAGCCAGGGGGAAATATGCCTGTTCAGCTTAAAGCCATCGAGGGCGGGAAACAGACTGCCAGTGACGGCGGCGAAGACCTCAAACCGTACTTCGATAAACGCAAAGGCGGATTGTATTACATCGAAAAAAAGCAAAATCAGGACACTGGCGCGGTTGATGAACGGGAAACGTGGGTATCTGATGAAATGGAAACCGTTGGCATTGGTAGCGATGGCAAAGACGGTTACATCGTGATCCGCATGAAACAAGAGGGCACCGGCACTCTGCTTTACGAAGCTATGCCCCGCCGTGAGTTGGGTTCACCACAGGGTTGGGGTCGTCTGCGCTCAAGAGGGGTAAATATCACTGCGAGAAGGGCTCATTTGGATTTGCTGACTAACCATCTGCAATTACATGGCGACCGCGAACAGTGGACGATTACGCATACTGCTGGCTGGCATGAGGGGGCTTACGTTATGCCAGACGGGCATATTATCGGCAAACCTGAGCGGCCTGTGGCTTTCTGTGGCGGCACGTCTGCTGTAACCGGCTATGTTGTTCGCGGAACGGCGGCAGAATGGCGCAGTAATGTGGCCTCACTGATGCGTGGCAACAAATCAATGGTGCTTGGGGCGCTGGTGGCTTTTGCCGCACCGCTGAATTCTCTGGCAGGTGGTAGCTGTTTCGGTATTCATCTGTTCGCTCAGTCATCGGCGGGTAAGACAACCACTGTCGAGGCTGCATCCAGCATCTACGGCGTGCCCGATGAGCTTAAACTGACATGGGATGCGACAAAGTACGGGCTTACCATTGAGGCGGCTTCACGCAACGATGGATTTATGCCGATTGATGAGATCGGGCAGGGTAATAACGCCAAAGACGTGGCAGGCAGCGCCTATAGCCTGTTTAACGGCACCGGGCGCATTCAGGGTCACAAAGACGGAGGGAACCGCGCCGTGCTCCGCTGGGCGATTGTGGCGCTGTCTACGGGCGAAGAAGATTTTGAAACCTACCTGCTGAGAAACGGACTGACGCCCAAGGCCGGGCAACTGGTGCGCCTGGTGAGTGTGCCATTCTCAGACACGACAGAGTTTCATGATCTGGACGATGGCGATCAGCATTCCCGCGCCATCAAGCGGGCTTCATCGAAATACTGTGGCGCAGTGGGCCGGGAGTGGATTGCAATGCTGGCCGCAGACCGTGAATCAGCCTGCCAGAAGGTCAGCGAACGGGAAAACGCCTGGCTGTCAAACCTGCCAGAGGATTTATCCCCACAGGCAAAGCGCGTGGCAATTCGCTTTGCCCTGCTCGATGCAGCAGCAGAACTTTCCATGCCCCTTACCGGATGGAGCCTGGAAGAAACCAGAGCGCATATCAAAAGCAGCTTTGATGAGTGGCTTGATAACTACGGCACCGGGAACAGGGAGAAATATCAGGTTGTCAGCCGTGCCAGAGACTTTATCCAGCGCTATGCGCTCAACCGTTTCCAACCTTACACGTTCGGTAAGCGCAATGGCGACATGGATAACCTGAGCGCTTCCCGCATCACCAATCTGGCGGGGTATCTTGTCAGTGGCAGACGTGAAGACGGATGTAATGAGTATCACATCATCCCTTCGGTATTTGAGAGTGAAATCCTGTGCGGGATTCAGAAGAAACTCGGTGCTGAAGCACTAGAAGAGGTAGGAATGCTGGTAAGGCGGGAGCCCGGAAGAATCGACGGAAAGACCATTTCTGTTAATGGCAGCCAGCAGCGCTTTATCGTTCTTATTGATGGCGAAGACTGATTTTTCCGTGATGAGTTAAAATCGCTGGGTTAAGCGGGATAACGGGATAAGTAATAAAAAACATATATAAATCATTATATTAATATATACATTCTTATCCCAACTTAACCCAAGTTATCCCAGGCAATTGTTAATGAATTGTACAACTTATCCCAAAAAAAACGGGCCTGGGATAAGTTTGGTTAGCATTTGGGTTATGCAGTTGATTGATTTAATTGAAAAATATACAACTTATCCCGTTATCCCAAAGATTTTTCGTTTTTTGCATATATACAATCAGAAGGATGAAAGTAATGAGTGAGAAGTTGACCGATAAATTCAATGCCAGTCTGGGTGGATATGTACCCGCATCGCCTGGCTGGTATTTGCGTGAACAGAATAGTGCAGGTGAGAATGTTTATCATCCGGTGATGGCTTGGCGGGAGTGCGCCGGAACGGGGTTGTTGTCTGATGGAGTATTGGTTCCTGTGCTTCCTTGCGGAATGACGGGGAAGGCATCATCCGAGATTGGCGGGGATGTGATGTATGTATTTCACGAGTGGTTAACCCCTAATGGCAATGGCACTTTTCGTGACAGGAATTTTTAAATTCAGCATGCGACGGCCAGCAACATGAAGATGATTTCTAACTGATAGGAGCAAAGAAAATGTTTACTTATAAGGATGTTCTGGAACATCGCAAGGTGCATGGCATTGAAAATGCCGTACAGGATATGGGAGTAAAGGAGTACGCTGCTGCGCTTGATAAAGATGCGGTGGTGATGATTGATTCTCACGGCTTCATTGTGGATTCGTTCACGGGAATGGCTCTGGCTGCTGATGGCGAACAGCTGGATCTCCTCATAGCGCATCTGGAGAAAATGCGTAAGGATATGCCGGAAAAGAACATGCGGGATTTGCTGAATAAATAAATTTTGTAAATTATTCGTACTCATGTTGTAATGGCTCAATAGTAATGTCCGCCTGTGGCTCAATTCAGATGTCCGCGCTATGGTAAGCTTCACTGGTCCGTTTAAACTACCGGGAGGCATATCATGAGCGCAGAAAGCTCAGGAGTGTTTACTTTGAAAGAGATCAACCGGATCAAGATTATACAGGACGTCATTGAACGTCGCATCACAACGCGCCGTGCGGCCGAGCACCTCGGTATCAGCGACAGGCAATGCCGCAGACTTCTTGCCCGTTACCGTGAAGGCGGACCGCTTGGTATGGCCAGCAGACGATGTGGCATGCGTGGTAACCGCCAGTTGCCACCCGGGCTCGCAGATCAGGCTCTGGAACTGATCAAGACGCGTTATGCTGATTTCGGTCCGACTCTGGCGCGTGAAAAGCTCGAAGAACTCCACGGACTGTTTCTTGGCAAAGAAACTGTCCGGCGCATCATGGTGCGGGCTGGCTTATGGGTTCCCCGTAAACAACGTGCCGCAAGGATCCCTCAACCACGGTACCGGCGTCCGTGTACTGGTGAGCTGATACAAATAGATGGCTGTGATCACGACTGGTTTGAAGGCCGTGGCCCGGCCTGCACCGCGCTGGTCTATGTTGATGATGCAACCAGCAAACTGATGGAACTGTTGTTTGTTAAATCGGAGTCCACGTTTTCTTACTTCGAAGCCACGCGGCGCTATATCGATAAGCATGGTAAACCGCTGGCACTGTACAGCGATAAAGCCGGTGTTTTTCGTGTTAACAATAAACACGCCACAGGCGGAGACGGGCATACTCAGTTTGGGCGAGCCATGCATGAACTGAACATCCAGACTATCTGTGCAGAAACCAGTCCCGCCAAAGGGCGTGTAGAACGAGCTCACCTCACTTTACAGGATCGTCTGGTCAAAGAGCTGCGGTTACAGGGCATTTGTTCAATGGAGGCTGCAAATGACTTCGCTGAGGCCTATATGGCTGACTATAACCGCCGTTTTGGCAAAGTACCGCGACATGATTTTGACGTACACCGTGCTGTAGAACATGATGAGGACCTGGGGCTTATTTTCACTGTTCGTGAAAAACGTAAAGTCTCAAAATCGTTGACGATACAATATGATAAAATGTTGTACCTGATTGAAGACAGCGAACTGAGTCGCCGTGCAATAGGTAAATATATCGATGTGTATCACTATCCTGATGGCAGAAAAGAGCTGCGCCTGAACGGTACGCTACTTCCCTACTCTACCTACGACCGACTGTCAGAAATCGACCAGGGCGCGATTGTCGATAACAAGCGTCTTGGCCGAACCCTGGAGTTTATCAGTCTGGTGCAGAGCAAGCGGGATAACACGCGCTCTCAGTCAATTCCCGCTGGAGATGGCCCTTCCCGACGACGGCCAAAGCAGGAAGGGAAGAAATCCCAGCGCTCACTGGATAATGATGACATGCTCGAAGCACTCAAACAGCTTCAGTCACGTTCAGAGGACATTTTTGGTAAAAGAGCCCGCTGATGGTACTCACTGGCCGGACAGTGGTTGCTCACCAGTTGATATTGTCCGGCCAGACCCATGATGTATTATTCATTTCGTTCAGCATCTTTATGTCCTGCTTTTCACGGGCATACTTACCCCATAATGAATGAAAAGAACGAACAATACTGATTAACTGCTTTTTTCTTTGCTCCGGAGATAGGCTGATAAAATAGCAGCACCTGCTGTCAATATTATCCTCAATGAAATTAAAATCAGAGTCTGATGCATATTTTACTGTTAGCATAATATCATTCGACGTTGTTCTCTCAGACTCTGTTAATGCTGATTCTATCAGGTATTCAAAGGCATACATGACAGACAGCTGGTTTTTGTCTGTCTGAATATAACCCATTGAGTTTCTGAGTATTGAGGACTGTACCAGGACCAGAGGCCATAAAAGCTCAACACCATAAAGCTTATATGTATCATGTTGATCATACTGATGTTGCTCAACACGACGATTACCTTCCCGTGCTTTACGAATATCATAGGCAAGGGATAACATAAATCCGTCTTTAACTTTAATCAGTGGGCTTTCATCCACGATGTAATGAATGAGTTCATGTAATTCATTCAGGGCTTCTGAATCTCCCCACAGTATAAAACCTGCATTGTTCGGCGTTAACTCGTATCGAAGCATGGGCTCAATCATCCTGTTGTTTCAGTCGGAGGAAAGTCTATCAGTAAAGAGAATGAGAGATCAAAGTGGTCATTTTAATTGAGCTGGATAACGGACATTTCAATTGAGCCTTGACAAATATTGTAATGGCTCAATAGTAATGTCCGCCTGTGGCTCAATTCAGATGTCCGCGCTATGGTAAGCTTCACTGGTCCGTTTAAACTACCGGGAGGCATATCATGAGCGCAGAAAGCTCAGGAGTGTTTACTTTGAAAGAGATCAACCGGATCAAGATTATACAGGACGTCATTGAACGTCGCATCACAACGCGCCGTGCGGCCGAGCACCTCGGTATCAGCGACAGGCAATGCCGCAGACTTCTTGCCCGTTACCGTGAAGGCGGACCGCTTGGTATGGCCAGCAGACGATGTGGCATGCGTGGTAACCGCCAGTTGCCACCCGGGCTCGCAGATCAGGCTCTGGAACTGATCAAGACGCGTTATGCTGATTTCGGTCCGACTCTGGCGCGTGAAAAGCTCGAAGAACTCCACGGACTGTTTCTTGGCAAAGAAACTGTCCGGCGCATCATGGTGCGGGCTGGCTTATGGGTTCCCCGTAAACAACGTGCCGCAAGGATCCCTCAACCACGGTACCGGCGTCCGTGTACTGGTGAGCTGATACAAATAGATGGCTGTGATCACGACTGGTTTGAAGGCCGTGGCCCGGCCTGCACCGCGCTGGTCTATGTTGATGATGCAACCAGCAAACTGATGGAACTGTTGTTTGTTAAATCGGAGTCCACGTTTTCTTACTTCGAAGCCACGCGGCGCTATATCGATAAGCATGGTAAACCGCTGGCACTGTACAGCGATAAAGCCGGTGTTTTTCGTGTTAACAATAAACACGCCACAGGCGGAGACGGGCATACTCAGTTTGGGCGAGCCATGCATGAACTGAACATCCAGACTATCTGTGCAGAAACCAGTCCCGCCAAAGGGCGTGTAGAACGAGCTCACCTCACTTTACAGGATCGTCTGGTCAAAGAGCTGCGGTTACAGGGCATTTGTTCAATGGAGGCTGCAAATGACTTCGCTGAGGCCTATATGGCTGACTATAACCGCCGTTTTGGCAAAGTACCGCGACATGATTTTGACGTACACCGTGCTGTAGAACATGATGAGGACCTGGGGCTTATTTTCACTGTTCGTGAAAAACGTAAAGTCTCAAAATCGTTGACGATACAATATGATAAAATGTTGTACCTGATTGAAGACAGCGAACTGAGTCGCCGTGCAATAGGTAAATATATCGATGTGTATCACTATCCTGATGGCAGAAAAGAGCTGCGCCTGAACGGTACGCTACTTCCCTACTCTACCTACGACCGACTGTCAGAAATCGACCAGGGCGCGATTGTCGATAACAAGCGTCTTGGCCGAACCCTGGAGTTTATCAGTCTGGTGCAGAGCAAGCGGGATAACACGCGCTCTCAGTCAATTCCCGCTGGAGATGGCCCTTCCCGACGACGGCCAAAGCAGGAAGGGAAGAAATCCCAGCGCTCACTGGATAATGATGACATGCTCGAAGCACTCAAACAGCTTCAGTCACGTTCAGAGGACATTTTTGGTAAAAGAGCCCGCTGATGGTACTCACTGGCCGGACAGTGGTTGCTCACCAGTTGATATTGTCCGGCCAGACCCATGATGTATTATTCATTTCGTTCAGCATCTTTATGTCCTGCTTTTCACGGGCATACTTACCCCATAATGAATGAAAAGAACGAACAATACTGATTAACTGCTTTTTTCTTTGCTCCGGAGATAGGCTGATAAAATAGCAGCACCTGCTGTCAATATTATCCTCAATGAAATTAAAATCAGAGTCTGATGCATATTTTACTGTTAGCATAATATCATTCGACGTTGTTCTCTCAGACTCTGTTAATGCTGATTCTATCAGGTATTCAAAGGCATACATGACAGACAGCTGGTTTTTGTCTGTCTGAATATAACCCATTGAGTTTCTGAGTATTGAGGACTGTACCAGGACCAGAGGCCATAAAAGCTCAACACCATAAAGCTTATATGTATCATGTTGATCATACTGATGTTGCTCAACACGACGATTACCTTCCCGTGCTTTACGAATATCATAGGCAAGGGATAACATAAATCCGTCTTTAACTTTAATCAGTGGGCTTTCATCCACGATGTAATGAATGAGTTCATGTAATTCATTCAGGGCTTCTGAATCTCCCCACAGTATAAAACCTGCATTGTTCGGCGTTAACTCGTATCGAAGCATGGGCTCAATCATCCTGTTGTTTCAGTCGGAGGAAAGTCTATCAGTAAAGAGAATGAGAGATCAAAGTGGTCATTTTAATTGAGCTGGATAACGGACATTTCAATTGAGCCTTGACACATGTTTACCCGTGATTCCCCCTGTCTCTGACGGGGGTTTTCTTTATATTTTTCATATATATCTTGAAGAGTGGCACTCAGACGTGAGCCGCCACTGGCCGTTTAATTAAGCTGCGAGAAGTAGCCTGCGAGATGCAGAAAAAGGTTAAACGGCCTCACCCCTCTCCGCGCTGGTTTCACGTCTTAACGTTAATTGTTACGGAAACCACTCATGAAAAAACTACTCGAATTACGCCAGCAGAAAGCCGCACTCAAAACCCAGATGCGTTCCATGCTGGATAAAGCCGACACCGAAAAGCGCAGCCTGAACGATGAAGAAGGCAAGCAGTTTGACGAACTCCGAGCTCAGGCTGATGCGCTTGAAGTTGAAATCACCCGTCTTGAAGCCGTCGCCGACGATCAGCGCAATCTGCCTGGTACTTCCGTTGAAGGTGAGCCAGTAAGCAACGACGAGCTGCGCCACTACATCATGACAGGTGATACCCGTTCTCTCTCCACGCTGGTGCAGGCTGACGGCGGCTATACCGTTATCCCTGAGCTGGACAAAGAGATTATGCGCCAGTTGCAGGATGATAGCGTGATGCGCTCCATCGCAACGGTGAAGACCACCAAAACCAACGAATACCAGAAGCTGGTATCTGTGGGCGGCACTACTGTTAATCGTGGTACCGAAGGTGAGGCACGTACCGAAACCAGTACGCCGAAGATGGAGCGCGTTGATATCAAACTCAACCCGATCTACGCCTACCCGAAAACCACTCAGGAGATCCTCGACTTCTCCGAGGTGGATATTCTGGGCTGGCTGTCTTCTGAAATTGCCGACACCTTCACCGCGACCGAAGAAAGCGACTTTGTGAACGGCGACGGTGATAAAAAATCCAAAGGTTTCCTGTCTTACCCTCGCGCGGACACTGCCGACAAAACCCGTCCGTTCGGTACGCTGGAGAAGATGGAAGCCGCTGACGTTTCCTCTGATGGCCTGATCGACCTGCTGTATAAGCTGAAAGCCAAATACCGCAAAAACGCCGTATGGGTGATGAACTCCAACACTGCGGCCAAACTGCAAAAGCTGAAAAATGGCAACGGGGATTACATCTGGCGCGATCGTCTGGTTGCCGGTTCTCCCGATACGCTGCTGGGCCGTCCTGTTCAGTATCTGGAAACCATGCCGGATGCGGAGGCAGGTAAAGCGTTCCTCGCTGTGGGCGACTTCAAGCGCGGCTACTTCATCGTTGATCACACCACTGGCGTGCGTACCCGTCCTGACAACATCACCGAACCGGGTTTCTACAAGGTGCATACCGATAAATACCTGGGCGGCGGTGTGGTGGACTCCAACGCCATCAAGGTGCTTGAGCTTTCCGGCTCCGGTTCCTGATTTGACGTTTAAGGGGCTACGGCCCCTTTTTGCCCTCTGTGGAGTCCAGTAATGAAAACAATCGATTTTGAAATCCGTACCTCCGAAGTGAGCGCCAGCAACAAAAAGCTGGTGGGCTATGCCGTGCGCTGGAACAGTCTCTCAGAAATTATCTGGGACGAGTTCCGCGAGCAGTTTGCGCCGGGAGCGTTTAAAGACAGCCTGGCATCCGGTAGCGATGTGCGTGCGCTGTACGAGCATAACTATACCCAGCTGCTGGGCCGCACTAAATCCGGCACGCTGGTGCTGTCCGAAGACGATACCGGGCTGCGCTTCGAGCTGACCCCGCCGAATACCCAGCTTGGCAACGATGTGCTGGAGCTGGTGGAACGCGGGGATATCTCCGGCATGAGCTTTGGTTTCCGGGCGCTGAAAGAAGCGTGGGATATCGGCCAGTCCCCATACCTGCGCACTGTTACCGCTGCCGAACTGCGGGAGATTACCGTTACCTCTATGCCCGCTTACCCTGAGTCTGGCGTGGAAATCGCTCACCGTTCGCTTTTCTCCCAACATCCTGAACTGCGTCGCGCTGGCGATAACCGTCGCCGCTGGGCTGAATTAGCGGGGCTCTGATATGTGGAATATCTGGCCGTTTGGCCGCAAGTCTGAACCCTCCGAACAGCGCAGTATGACCATTGATGAGTTTCTGGCGATGGCAGGGATTCCAAATACCGGATCAGGCGAATATGTGTCTGCGGGTACTGCGGAATCTCTGCCGGCGGTCATGAACGCCGTATCAGTTATCAGTGAGGCGGTGGCAACAATGCCCTGCTACCTCTACCGCGTGCGCAACGATAACGGGCGTGAGGCGCGGGAATGGCTGAGCAATCATCCGGTGGATTTTCTGCTGAACGAGCAGCCGAACGACTGCCAGACGCCTTATCAGTTTAAACGCACGATGATGCGGCATTGTCTGCTGAATGGTAACGCCTATGCGGTGATTCAGTGGGGCCGCGACGGCCAGCCGCAATCCCTGCACCCGTATGCGCCGGGGGCGGTTGTTCCTGAGCGTATCGGCCAGCATAAGTACAAATACACCGTTACTGAGCCGTTTACCGGAGCTGTGCGTACTTACCTGCAGGAAGAGATTCTGCACCTGCGTTACTCCACCGATGATGGTTTTCTGGGGCGTTCTCCGATCTCCATCTGCCGTGAGGCGCTGGGTTTAGGTCTGGCACAACAGCGCCACGGTGCCAGCGTTATGAAAGATGGGATGATGGCGTCGGGAGTGGTTACTACTTCTGAATGGCTCGACAGCGTGAAGGGCAAACAGGCTATGGATGCTCTGGATCGTTATAAAGGAGCTAAAAATGCAGGGAAAGTGCCGATCCTCGAAGGTGGGATGGATTACAAAGAACTGGGCATGAACAACAAGGATGCCGAATGGCTGGCCTCCCGTCGCTTCACCATTGAAGACATTGCCCGCATGTTCAACGTGTCGCCTATCTTCCTGCAGGAATACAGCAACAGCACCTACAGCAATTTCAGCGAAGCGAGCCGCGCCTTTCTCACCATGACCATGCGCCCGTGGCTGGCGAACTTCGAGCAACAAATCAAATCTGCGCTGCTGGTGGCCTCTCCGGTTCCGGGGACCCGCTATCAGGTGGAGTTTGACTCTGCTGACCTTCTCCGTGCCACTCCAACCGAACGTTACGCCACTTATGAGCGAGGCATTAAGAACGGGATCATGAACCCGAACGAAGCCCGTGAGCGTGAGGGGATGCCGCCGCGTGAAGGTGGTGACGAATTCAGCCAGGCATGGAAGCAGGAAGTGAAGATCAGCAAAGACGGCAAGGAAGGTGACGCATGAGAGCCGGGGGACTGAGAAACCGGGTAACTATCCGGGTATTCACTACTCACAGAGATCCATCTGGTCAGGTTATTCAGACCAGGGAAGACGGGGAAACTATCTGGGCTGAGGTTAAGGGGATCAGCGGTCGTGAACTGGTAGCGGCTGGTGCCGAGGTTGCCGAAGCGACGATCCGCGTTTGGGTGCGTTTCCGCCGTGATATTACCGCAGCCAACCGTCTGAAAGTGCTTACTGGCCCGTTTGCTGGCAGCACTCTCAATATTATCGGGCCTCCTATTCCTGATTCGGAAGGTACCCGGCTGGAAATTCTCTGCAAGACAGGAACGGAAAAATGACAGCAGAAATCACTCTGGAAGAAGCAAAGCTGCATTGCCGTATTGACGATGATTATGAAGACACGCTGATACAGGCGTACATCGAAGCTGCGCTGGAGGTCTGCCAGAAGCATATCGGTAAGCGGTTTGATAACGGTCTGGAGTTCACCCCGGCTATCAAGATTGGCTGTCTGATGTACGTTTCTCAGTTGTACGAGTACCGCACGATGATTGGTGACACCGACGCCAAAGAGATACCGATGGCTGTCTCTGCGTTGTGGTCTGTCTACCGAGATGTGGGGGTGTACTGATGCCGTGGCAACCACTACGCCGGTGCACAGAGCCGGGATGCAATAAACGGGTGAAGTCTGGCAAGTGTGACGAGCATAAGCGGGAAGCGTGGCGGGCAGAGGATGCCAGACGCGGCCACCGCCGCGCGCGTGGTTACTCAGCCTCATGGGAGAAGTACCGCGCTCAGTACCTTAAGCGCTATCCGCTGTGCGTTGAGTGTCAGAAACTGGGCCTCTACGTGCCTGCAAAGATTGTCGATCACATCATCCCTATCAACGGCGGTGATGATGTTCTGTTCTGGCCTGAGTGGAATCACCAGCCGTTATGCCAGGCGCATCATAACCAGAAGACCACACAGCAAGACCCAACCACCAAAGCGAAGCGCAAAGCAGGGCTGTACCGTGAGCAGGAGGAGCGTGCAGCACAGCGCAATGACTGGATGTATGAGGCCCGCGATGAATGAGAAAGACGTGGTGAACCTGTACCGATCTCTTATGCGCTGCCGTGATGGCTTCATGAAGGGCAGAGCCAGAAGCACTGAGCGCCAGCCTGTACAGCGTGCAAGTGAGCGTGACCGGGAGCTTCGGGAATGCTTCCGCAACCGCTGACAGGCCGCGTGAGCGGGGTGGGGGAGGTTTTAAAGACAAACCCCCTGCTGCAAGGCACCGCCCGCCCCCTCAAATTTTTACGCACGGTGATTTTTTTGAAAATAAAACGCGATGGAAACGAGAAATTTTTATGGCAAGACCACCAAAACCGCCAGCTTACCTTGATGAGTTAGCCGCGCAGCAGTGGAAAGCGAAAGCGAAGCAACTGGCCGAGCGTGGCGATCTGACACCCGCCGACTGGAACAACCTTGAGCTTTTTTGCGTCAACTATTCGATGTACCGCAAAGCAGTGGAAGACCTTGCCAGCCGTGGGTTTAGCATTGTTAACAGCCAGGGTGGAGAGAGCCGAAATCCGGCACTGAGTGCAAAGGCCGATGCTGAAAAAATCATGATTAAAATGTCGTCGCTGCTGGGCTTTGATCCGGTAAGCCGTCGCCGTAACCCGGTGGAAACGGAAGAGGAGGACGAGCTTGACCGTCTGGAATGAGTACGCAAATGCGATAAAAACGGGCGAAATTCCGGCCTGTAAGCGCGTAAAACAGGCCGTGGAAAGGTACTTTTCAGACCTGAATGATCCCCGTTATGAGTTCGATACGGCGACCGTAGAGCGGTTTATCGCGTTCTCCCGGCTCTGTCCACACGTCAAAGGCCCGCTGCGGGGCCAGCCTATCGAGCTGGAGCCTTGGCAGCAGTTCGCCTTTGCTAACCTCCTGGGCTTTAAGGTCAGGGAGTCAGGCCGCCGCAAGTACAGCAGCGCCTTTATTGAGGTGCCGCGCAAGAATGCCAAATCCACCGTAGCCGCCATGCTGGCTAACTGGTTTCTGGTGATGGAGAAGGGCCAGCAGGATATCTACACGGCGGCGGTTAGCCGGGATCAGGCCCGAATCGTATTCGACGATGCCCGCCAGATGTGCTTGCTGTCAAAACCGCTGAAAAAGCGCGTCAATATTCAGGCGCATAAGGTCATTTTCCCGAAGAGCAACAGCCTGTTAAAGCCGCTGGCGGCGAAAGCGGCCACCATTGAAGGGACTAACCCCAGCCTGGCGATTGTCGATGAATATCACCTTCACCCGGATAACGGCGTTTATTCCGCGCTTGAGCTGGGTATGGGCGCACGTCCTGAGGCGATTTTGTTCGCCATCACGACCGCCGGGAGTAACGTTGTCTCTGCCTGTAAACAGCATTATGACTACTGCTGCCAGATTCTAGCCGGGGAAGAGAGCAACGATTCGCTGTTTGTCCTGATCTACGAGCTGGACGACGAAAGCGAGGTTGATCATCCGGAAATGTGGATCAAGGCTAACCCCAACCTGCATGTGTCCGTTGATGCGGCGAAACTGGCGTCCACCATCCAGAAAGCGCGGGGCATACCGTCGCAATGGGTGGAAATGCTGACCAAGCGTTTCAATATCTGGTGCCAGGGCTCCACGCCGTGGATGGGTGCCGGCGCATGGGATGCCTGTGCGCTCGACTATACCGAAGACGATCTGGCCGGAATGGAGTGCTACGCCGGGTTTGACCTGTCCTCTACCAGCGACATTACCAGCGTGAGCTACGCTTTCCCGTTCGACAGGGAGATCCGCTTGCTGACCCGTCATTATCTGCCAGAAGCGCAACTGCTTAACGTCGCCAACAAAAACCGCGCCATCTACCGCCAGTGGGTGAAAGCGGGCTGGATACGCACTACACCCGGCGACTGTATCGACTATGACCGCATCCGTGACGATATTCTGCGCGACGCTGAAACCTTCAATATCAGGCTGGTGGGCTTCGATACGTGGAACGCCACACACTTGCGCACCCAGTTACAGGGGGCTGGCCTCGATGTGGAGCCGTTCCCGCAAACCTATCTGAAATTCAGTCCGGTAGCGAAATCTTTTGAGGTTTTTGTTAACCGCAAGGTGGTGCGCCATCGTGGCGATCCGGTTCTGGCTTGGGCGATTGGTAACGTGGTGATGGAGTCCGACGCCAACGCCAATATCAAACCCAACAAAAAGAAATCCTCCAACAAGATAGACCCGGCGGTTTCTGCACTCATGGCGTTCGGCACATTCCAGGCAGAACACGAAGATTTTGCTTTCGATATGAGCGACAGTCACAAAGAGCGACTGGCTTTATTTAATGGGATTTGAGCATAAAGCGTAAAGGCAGAATTATCTTGAGGTTATCAGGAATATAAAATTGCTCTAGATCACTACATTGCTGTCATGGAATAGGAAGAGTCTGTTTTGTTGCTTATAAATGTATTGCAGGGCTTTTCCTGTTCAAACTTCTGGTGAAATATGACTGATAAATGGGCTGATTACCTTATTTCTAAAGTCCGATATAACGATAAACACACTCACATTACCCATGTGTATGTGCATGTCGATAATGGCGATACTGTTGGAGAAGGGACATCAGAAACACGGCAGTGGGTAGTGAATAAAATCGATAGCGGCTATACCTTTTACACCATTTTCAAAGGTGATGACGGTAAGTGGAAGAAAGGTCAAAAAGTGGTTAAGGACCGTGTCAACGGTACTGATTACATTACTACTAGACCTAATGGTACATCCAAGGATAACTTAGAAAACCTTCCTGAGTACTAAACACTTTGGTTACTAAAGGCATAAAGCATCAGAATTGTTCTGGTGCTTTTTTGTTTGTTCAGCCAAAGCTGTATAAACATCTGTATAAACAATAATAAAAAAGGCGCATCCCCATGCCGAGTAGCGCCTTTTTATTCAATAACATAGCTGAAATGTATCAGTTCATGCCGTATTTTTTCAGTTTTTTACGCAGCGTACCACGGTTGATGCCCATCATCAGGGCAGCACGGGTCTGGTTACCGCGGGTGTATTGCATCACCATGTCCAACAGGGGCTGTTCTACTTCAGCCAGTACCAGCTCATAGAGATCGTTAACATCCTGACCATTCAATTGAGCAAAATAGTTCTTCAGTGCCTGTTTAACCGAGTCACGCAGGGGCTTTTGAGTTACCTGGTCCTGAGAGTTAACGGTAGAAACGGTCAGTACGTCAGAATTTACGCGTTGTTCGAACATAGTTCTGTCAGCTCTTTATTTCTGTTTACGCAAAATTTTCGAAGTATGCCTCCAACGCCGCCAGCTGTTCGCTGGAATCTTCAATGGCGTTGAATGTGCGCCGAAACTGGTCATCCGGAGCGTGTTCCTGGAGATACCAGGATACGTGTTTACGCGCAATTCGGTACCCTTTTGCCTGACCATAAAAGTCGTGCAGTTCCCGAACGTGCGCACAAAGCAAGCGCTTCACCTCTGCCAGAGGCAGCGGGGGCAGCAGCTCCCCAGTGTCCAGATAATGCTGGATTTCCCGAAAGATCCAGGGTCTTCCCTGAGCTGCACGTCCTATCATCAGGGCATCCGCCCCCGTATAGTCGAGTACAGCTCTGGCTTTATGCGGGTCAGTAATGTCGCCATTCGCGATAATCGGAATGGAAACTTTCTGCTTAACTGCCCGAATACTGTCGTACTCAGCATCTCCATTGAACAAACAGGCGCGGGTGCGTCCATGAATGGTCAGAGCCTGAATGCCACAATCTTCAGCCAGTTGGGCAATCTCTACGCAGTTACGGTGTTCCGGAGCCCAGCCGGTGCGAATCTTGAGTGTGACAGGAACGTCCACTGCATTGACGACCTCGGTTAGTATCGACTTCACTAAATCCGGGTACTGCAAGAGGGCTGAACCTGCGAGCTTACGATTCACTTTTTTAGCCGGACACCCCATATTGATATCAATAATCTGGGCGCCGCTTTCCACGTTAATACGTGCGGCATCGGCCATCTCAACAGGGTCGCTACCGGCAATTTGCACCGTGCGAATTCCTGGCTCATCAACGTGCACCATCCGTAAACGAGACTTGTCACTTTCCCAAACCTGAGGGTTAGAAGACATCATCTCGGATACCGTCAACCCGGCTCCCATCTCATAGCACAGCGTCCTGAATGGTCTGTCAGTGATGCCAGCCATAGGTGCTGCGATCAGGCGATTTCTGAGCTGGTATTGTCCGATGCGCATGAGTTAAGAAATGACCATACTGTGACTGCAAGGCGGCGTATATTACGCATTTTTCGCACGAGATGAAAGGCCAAACTTTGACCAATCCACTGAGGTGGATCAATGAATTGCCGTAAATGTGAACGCATGAAAATATTTAATCATATAAATCATTGCATTATAAAAATGTGTCGATTTTATATACACATATAATTTTGCGTAACTTCTCATTTTTTCTTCAGCTGCAGAAGGTACTGACAAGATATTCTGCTGAATTAATCAGCAAATTACCTCGCCATTGTGTGATCGCTACCTCATTTTAGTACAGGATCTCGGTATCCCCAGAATAGCTGTCCGTAATCTTGCGTTCATTCAACGGCTGCAGCGGGCGATTGTTTGCAGGCCCAACAATGTAGTGAAATTTATCCAACTGTTCGGCTGAAAGAGCAACAGGCGTTTTCAGGACAGCCCAGGTGACGCCTTCGGTGCAGGGTGGCGTTGTTAACGAACCACGGTAGCGCCAGTAGGTTTTATTGTCGGGTAAAAGCTGATTGATATTAACTGGTGAGAAGATGGGCATACTGCTGTCTTCCATGGCTGGAAAGGACTCCCACAAATTTTGAATCGCCTGGTTCGGTTCGCCGACGTCAAACATAACCGCCACGATAGCGATGTCTCCGGATTGATTTTTGTGGAGCAGCTGCAGCTCCAGCGGATAGGTTTTACCGTTGAGGGCATGTTCACTCGGGGCGTGGAATTCAAATTGTTTTAAATAATGAAGCGTTTCATCAATTTCAATGGAATTAGATGTATAGCTACTCATCGTTGCCTGCAACGTATGGTTAATGCTCCGAAATCTAGTTGGGCCATCGACGTACTGCATGTTGAGCGCGGGAAGACCGAGTTTACTGGTTGTGGTGGTCTGGATGTCTATGGGGGATTGGTTTATGCCTGTCTGGCACGTTGCATACGCTTTGCTGATTTCTCCCCACCGTGCGGGGCCGTTTTCTTCGGTATATCCCCATGGTACGGCCAGCGTGGTCAGTGGCATCAGGCATGCTGCCAGCAAAGTTGTTGTAAAACAGTTGAAACGCATACGTTTACTCAATGAAAATCAATATAAAAAATAACAAAATCAATTGATTATTATATCGCTGAGGAGAGTGTCGGTATGCTGGTCTATTGTCTGAAAATGGCGTGGTCAGATAACCACGCCGGAAGGGATTATTTTTTCTGGCCGGTAATGCGACACCACTCTTCTTTCTCAATAACCGGATCGAGCGTAAAGAGATCGGCATAGGCTTCACAGACGCTTTCCGCCTGGCTGGCAAGAATACCAGAAAGCCCCAGCAAACCGCCTTCTACGGGCAGTACGCTGATTAACGGAGCCAGTTCACGTAATGGGCCAGCAAGGATGTTGGCGACCACCACGTCGGCTTTCATCGCCTCTGGCTGGTCTTTCGGCAGATAAAGCTCCAGACGCTCAGAAACACCATTACGCTGGGCGTTATCACGGCTGGCCTGAATCGCTTGCGGATCGATATCCACGCCAATGGCTTTCGCCGCACCCAGTTTCAGTGCCGCAATGGCAAGAATGCCGGAGCCGCAGCCAAAGTCGATAACCGTTTTACCGTTAAGATCAAGACCGTCCAGCCATTGCAGGCACAGAGAGGTGGTGGGGTGCGTGCCTGTACCAAACGCCAGACCCGGGTCCAGCATCACGTTGACAGCATTCTCATCCGGGACGTCGCGCCAGCTCGGGCAAATCCACAGACGTTCGCCAAAGCGCATTGGGTGGAAGTTATCCATCCATTCGCGTTCCCAGTCTTTGTCTTCGAGCTGTTCGATTTTATGCACGAAGCCTTCACCCAGCAGCGGATGCTGTTCCAGGATGGCAACAACTTCTTTCATGTCGGTTTCTGCATCGAACAAGCCGATAACGTCGGTATCACCCCACAGGCGAGTCTCGCCCGGCAGAGGTTCAAATACCGGCGTATCATGCGTATCCTGGAAAGTAATGGAAACGGAGCCCGCTTCCATCAGCGCATCGCTCAACTCTTCAGCGTTGGCACCGGTCGTGTTCAGTTTCAGTTGGATCCATGGCATGGCAAAACTCTTTATTTATCAGTAGTCAATATGGCGACTTGCGGGACGGCGGAACCGAAACGGTTGCCGATCAGGAAAGCCAGCAAGCTTATCAGTAACGAGGGCACGATCGGATGGAAGCCCAGGAACTGAACGTTAAAGGTGGCGAGTAAAGCATAAAGCACGCCGCCGACAATCATCGCGCTCAATGCGCCTGACGCGTTTGCCCGCTCCCAGTAGAGGCCCAGCACCAGCGGCCACAGGAAGACGGCTTCCAGCCCGCCAAACGCCAGCAGATTCAGCCAGATAATCATCTCTGGTGGTTTCCAGGCGGCCAGCAACAGTAACGCGCCCAGCAATAGGGTAATCACTGCTGACATGCGCTTCAGCCGGGTTTCATTTTTAAGCTGTTCCGGACGAAGGTTCAGGTACAGATCCTTAATGATCGTAGCGGAACTTTGCAGCAATTGGGCATTGATCGTCGACATGATCGCGGCCATGGGAGCCGCAAGGAAGATCCCGGCAGCGATCGGCGGCAAGACTTTGACCATCAGCGTAGGGATAACCAGGTCTGGTACCGTCAGGTCAGGGATTACCGCCCGTCCCAGAGCACCCGCCAGATGCATACCAAACATCAGGATCGCCACCACTATGGTGCCGATGATAATGCCGCGGTGTACCGCTTTACTGTCTTTATAAGAGATGCAGCGTACCGCCGTATGCGGCAGGCCAATTACGCCAAAACACACCAATACCCAAAATGAGGTCATAAACGTGGGTGACAAAATGTCATCAGCGCCCTGCGGCGAGACCAGTTTAGGATCGATAGTCTGCAGGGTTACCACCGCATTGCTAAGGCCACCGGCAGCATGGACGACGCCGACCAGCAAAACGATAGTTCCAATCAGCATCACCATACCCTGCATGGTATCGTTCAGTACACTGGCGCGAAATCCGCCGAACGCCGTATACAATGCGATACTGACGCCAAAAATCAGCAATCCAGTTTCGTAAGGAATGCCCGCTGCGGTTTCAAGCAGACGTGCGCCGCCAATAAACTGTACGGTCATTGCTCCGACAAACGCGACCAGCAGGCTGAGACTCGCCAGCCACACCAGCAGGCGGCTCTGGTAGCGCGCAAACAGCATATCGTTGAGGGTAACAGCATTATAACGACGCGCCAGAATCGCGAATTTCTTACCAAGAATCCCCAATGAGAGCCAGACGGCAGGCAACTGGATCATCGCCAGCAGCACCCATCCCAGTCCGTATTTGTAAGCAGCGCCAGGACCGCCAATAAACGAGCTGGCGCTAATGTAGGTTGCCGTTAGCGTCATCGCTAACACGACCCCGCCCATGGAACGGCTGCCAAGGAAATATTCATTCAGGAAGGTACCGGTCACTCTCTTACGCATGGCGTAAACAGAAAGACCGAAGACCACCAGAAGATAGGCGACCAGCGGTAAAATAACTTCAAGCTGCATCGTCATCCTCCAACGAAATGTCGCGATAGATAAACTTCACCATCGCCCAGCACAGCACGATGAAAACCAGCGGCGTTAGCAGGCAGGCCATTTCGAACCAGTGCGGTAAGCCGGTAAAACCCAGCGTTGAATCAGGTAAGTAAGCGGTCACTAACCATGTAACCAGATATAAAAGGGTTAGCCACAGCGCCCAGCGCGCCTCTTTATGGGCCTGAACAAAACGAGCGTCCATTTTTTGTCCCTTGTGGATAAAGAAAGCGGGGATTGTACCTTATGGCACGTGCGGGAGGGGAGAAAAACAAAAGGCCGGAATTTCCGGCCTTTTTGGTTAACGCACGCTTACTTTTCCTGAAGTCCGAGTTTTTTCTCCAGATAGTGGATATTGGTTCCACCGTGCTGGAAGTGCTCGTCATTCATGATACGGATCTGCAGGTCAACGTTGGTTTTGATACCGTCGATGATCAGTTCCTGCAAGGCGTTTTTCATACGGGCGATAGCGACGTCGCGGTTTTCGCCATAGCAGATCAGCTTACCGATCATTGAGTCATAGTACGGAGGTACGGTGTAGCCTGCGTAAATATGAGACTCCCAACGCACACCAAAACCACCCGGCGCGTGGAAACGCGTGATTTTACCCGGGCTTGGCAGGAAGGTGTTCGGGTCTTCGGCATTGATACGGCATTCTACCGCATGGCCTTTAACCACAACTTCGTCCTGCTTGATGGACAGCGGTTGACCCGCTGCGATGCGCAGTTGCTCTTTGATCAGGTCAACGCCGGTGATCATTTCGGTTACCGGGTGTTCAACCTGAATACGGGTGTTCATCTCAATGAAGTAGAACTCGCCGTTTTCGAACAGGAACTCGAAAGTACCCGCCCCGCGATAGCCGATATCAACACAGGCTTTGGCGCAACGCTCGCCGATGTAGCGACGCAGTTCCGGAGTAATGCCCGGTGCTGGTGCTTCTTCGACAACTTTCTGGTGACGACGCTGCATGGAGCAGTCACGCTCTGCCAGATAAATTGCGTTACCCTGACCGTCTGCCAGCACCTGAATCTCAATGTGGCGTGGGTTTTCCAGGTACTTCTCCATGTAAACCATGTCGTTGTTGAAAGCCGCTTTCGCTTCCGCTTTGGTCATGGAGATGGATTGTGCCAGTTCGGCATCGCTGCGCACGACGCGCATACCGCGACCGCCGCCGCCGCCGGAGGCTTTGATGATAACCGGATAACCGATGCGTTTAGCATGAGCGCGGTTAGCGTCCATGTCATCACCCAGCGGGCCGTCAGAGCCTGGGACTGTTGGTACACCTGCTTTCTTCATCGCGGTGATTGCGGACACTTTGTCACCCATCAGGCGGATGGTGTCGGCTTTCGGGCCGATGAAGATAAAGCCGGAACGTTCTACCTGTTCAGCAAAGTTGGCGTTCTCAGAGAGGAAGCCATAACCCGGGTGAATTGCCACCGCGCCAGTGATTTCAGCAGCGCTAATGATAGCCGGGATGTTCAGATAGCTTTTTACGGATGCTGCCGGGCCAATACAGACCGTCTCATCCGCCAGCAATACGTGTTTTAAATCGCGATCCGCGCTTGAATGCACCGCGACAGTCTTGATGCCCAGTTCTTTACAGGCACGAAGAATACGCAAGGCAATCTCGCCGCGGTTGGCGATAACAATTTTATCCAACATGTTCGCCTCGTTATTCGATGACGACCAGCGGCTCGTCAAATTCTACCGGTTGACCGCTTTCTACCAGAATCGCTTTAACTACGCCGGATTTGTCGGCTTCGATCTGGTTCATCATTTTCATGGCTTCAACGATGCACAGGGTATCGCCCGCATTCACTTTCTGGCCGATTTCGATGAACGCTTTCGCATCCGGGCTCGGGGTGCGGTAGAACGTACCAACCATTGGGGAGCGTACGATGTGACCACTGATTTCCGCTGCTGCCGGAGCTTCCATACTTGGAGAGGCAGTTTGTGCGACAGCGTTAGACAGAGCTGGCTGCTGCATCACTGGTGCAGCATAAGCCTGTTGCATCATCGGAAAACTTGCAGCTGGCGCTGCACGGCTGATGCGTACAGATTCTTCGCCTTCAGAAATTTCCAGTTCGGAGATGCCTGATTCTTCAACCAGCTCGATCAGTTTTTTAATCTTACGAATATCCATGAGTGGGTTCCGTACTCTTTGTTTAGTGAGATTGTGACAAGCGTTTTACCGCCGTCTGTATAGCATTTTTATAACAGTGAGTGACAAGATGCCACGCATCTCAGGCGCTGCACTGGGTGCTGCTGCCATTAAATGAGATTGCCAGACTTGTTAGTCATTGTGCGGCTATCTTCTGCCATTTTCGGGTAAAAGACAAAATATACCTTCAATATGCGATTGTCACCCTTTCAGCGCTTTAAAAACGCTACCGGGGATAGCAAAGTCGCACATTATAACTATTTCGTAGCAATTGGCAGCTAAATACTGGTCTTATCAGGGAAGATAATCAACCGTTAACATGTAAAGAAAATCGGATCGTCCGTGTTTTGCAACGCACTGCACATAACGTGAAACTACCGCCACCACTGGCGAAACTTCTTGTAACGGCACGCTAACAGCACCGCCGCGAGCGCTGCATAAATAATCGGTTGAGGGGAGATAATTTTTACCGACCACAGATAATGTATGGGTGCCAGGATCGCCACAAGATAGACGAAGTTGTGCAGATACTGCCATTTTTTACCCAGCATTCTCTGTGCAGCTTGCGTAGACGTTAAGGTGAGGGCGAATAATATGACCCAGCTAGCAACGCCCAATGTTAAATAAGGTCGCGTAAGTAATTCGCGCCCTAATAACGCCAGATTATTAATGCCCAGCTCCAGTAGTGCGTAGCTGGTTAAATGCAGCGTTGCCCAAGCGAAACACCATAGCCCTAACAGACGACGTGTGCGTATCAATAATGGCTGTTTAGCGTAGCGCGTGAGTGGAGAGACCAGCAAGGTCGCCAGCAAGAATTTCAGAGCTGTCCTACCGGTAAAGTGCTGGATATCTTTGACCGGATCGGCGCTCAGGCCGCCGTGATTTACCGCCCAAAATAGCCAGACAAACGGCAATAAACCGGCAAGATGCAGGCAAACTTTCAGCCCGATAATGTGCTTTGCGGTCAGACGCACTTAAAAATTCTCCTGCAAATTGAGTCCGCGATACAGTGATGCAACCTCTTCGGCATAGCCGTTAAACATCAGCGTGGGCTGACGCTGTACGTCCAGGATACCGCCTGCGCCAATAAAACGCTCAGTGGCCTGGGACCAGCGGGGGTGATCGACATGCGGATTCACGTTGGCATAAAATCCGTATTCATTGGGCGCGGCCAGATTCCAGGTTGTCGGAGGGCGTTCGCGCGTGAGTTTGATACTCACGATCGACTTAATGCCTTTAAATCCATATTTCCACGGCACAATTAAGCGAATGGGCGCGCCATTTTGTGGCGGAAGGGCCTTACCATAAACCCCCACAGTAAGCAGTGTGAGTGGGTGCATTGCTTCATCCAGACGCAGTCCTTCAACATAGGGATATTTTAGCCCGCCGCCAATAAAGCGATCTTTCTGTCCCGGCATATCATCCGGTGCGTACAGCGTTTCGAACGCGACATACTTTGCGTTGCTGGTGGGTTCAACCTGCGCCAGCAGTTTATGTAACGGAAAGCCGATCCACGGCACGACCATTGACCAGGCTTCCACGCAGCGCATCCGATAAATCCGTTCTTCCAGCGGGAAACGGGCGGTCAGCGAATCGTGATCGAGGGTGAGTGGTTTTGCCACCTCGCCACTGATTTACAACGTCCACGGATCGGTTTTCAGGCTGCCTGCATTGGCTGCCGGATCCGCTTTATCGAGACCGAACTCGTAGAAGTTGTTGTAGCCAGAAACCTTATCCGCAGGCGTTAAAGGAAGTGAATTTTGCCAGGCGGAGGGCTTACTGAAATCAAGCGGCTTACCTGCAGGTGCGGGCGGGCGATCGTTGCCCTTAAACCAGCTCAGAAGATCGGCCTGTGCAGAGAGGGGCAAAGACAAGGCGGCAGCGCTGATCCCTAATGCTTTTAGTACCTGGCGGCGCTGCATAAAAAAAGCCGACTCATCAGTGACGTCGGCTTCTGTAAATGGACGTAATTTCTTCATAACAGACTCCCGGCTTACGCGTCATAACTGACAGGGGACGCGTAGTTAATATGGCAGGGAGTCTGTAGATGTGCCGCGAAATTTGGTTAATTAAGTGTAAATTTCTGCGCCAGGGCCTGTTACTTCACCTTTACTAGCGTACGGCCTTGCACCTGGTTATTGATGATGGCATCGGCGAACTTCGGCGCATCAGCCAGCGTAATTTCCGTTGCCGCCTGGGCATAGAAAGATTCCGGCAGATCCTTAACCAGACGTGCCCAGGCCTCTGCACGGCGTGCCGGCGGGGTCATCACCGAGTCCACTCCTTGCAAACGAACGTTACGCAGAATGAATGGCATCACCGTGGTCGGCAGAGCGAAACCACCCGCCAGGCCGCAGGCGGCAACGCAGCCACCGTAGTTCATCTGCGCCAGAACTTTTGCCAGAACTTTGTCGCCAACGGTATCCACCGCGCCAGCCCACAGCTGTTTTTCCAGCGGACGAGACTCGGCAAACTCATCGCGGCCAAGAATACGGTTAGCGCCCAGGCTTTTCAGGTAGTCGTGGGTGCTTTCACGGCCCGAAACCGCCGCAACCTGATAACCCAGCTTATGCAGTAACGCAACGGCTGTGCTGCCCACGCCGCCGCTGGCGCCGGTGACGACAATTTCACCGTCTTGCGGGCGAATACCTGCATCTTCAAGCGCCATTACGCACAGCATAGCGGTAAAGCCGGCGGTACCGATGACCATGGCTTTACGCCCATCCAGTCCTTTTGGCAGCGCAACCAGCCAGTCGCCTTTCACGCGTGCGCGCTCTGCCAGTCCACCCCAATGATTTTCACCCACGCCCCAGCCGGTCAGTAACACTTCCTGACCCGCATGAAAACGGGGATCTTCGCTTGCACGCACGGTACCGGCGAAATCGATACCAGGAATCATCGGAAAATTACGAATGATTTTACCCTTGCCAGTGATAGCCAGAGCATCTTTATAGTTCAGGCTTGACCAGTGGATATCCACCGTAACATCGCCTTCAGGTAGCTGATTTTCGTCGAGGGGTTGAACGGATGCGAGGGTTTTTCCGTCCTGCTGTTCTAAGATCAAAGCCTGCATAACCTGTCCTCAATTCGTATAGTGGATTGGAAAATTATTAATGAAGACTATACTCGCTAATCAAAACATGATGCCGATTCTGCGCAATAAATTGCCAGATATACCTGATTTGGTAGTATGCCCACACTGTATGTATAAATGGACGGATTTTGCGTTCAGTTTTGCATTTTTGGGTCGCTTTATCACTTTCAGGCCTGTTTCATAACTGTCGGAGTTAACACAAGGATGCGATTAACGACGAAATTTTCAGCTTTTGTCACGCTGCTTACTGGGTTAACGATCTTCGTGACTCTGATCGGCTGTTCGCTGAGTTTCTATAACGCTATTCAATATAAGTTCACCACGCGCGTGCAGGCGGTCGCGACGGCGATTGATACGCATCTGGTCTCCAGAGATGTCGTTGCGTTAACCCCGCAAATCGATGAGCTGATGGTTTCTGTTGATATCGTGCGCATCGAACTGTTGCAGGGCGAACACGTGGTGTATGACCATTCGCGCACCAGTAGCTACCGACCGGCAGGGACGAACAATCTCTACCGCGAGATCACCGTACCGTTGGTCAAGCATCCGGGCATGTCATTGCGTCTGGTTTATCAGGATCCGATGGGTAACTATTTCCATTCGCTACTGACCACCGCACCGCTCACGATAGCCATTGCTTTCATTATTCTGATGCTCTTTTTGTCTGTGCGCTGGCTTCAGCGCCAGCTTTCGGGTCAGGAGCTGCTGGAGATTCGTTCCACACGTATTCTGAACGGCGAACGTGGACCGAATGTGCGGGGAACGGTCTATGAATGGCCTGCGCGCACCAGCAGTGCGCTCGATATGCTGCTGACTGAAATTCAAAATGCTCGCGAGCAACGCAGCCGCCTGGATACGCTGATTCGTTCCTATGTCGCGCAGGATACAAAAACTGGGCTAAGCAACCGCTTGTTCTTTGATAACCAACTGGCCACGCTGCTGGAAGATCAGGAAAAAGTAGGCTCGCATGGCGTCGTGATGATGGTGCGCCTGCCGGACTTTACGCTGCTGCGCGATAGCTGGGGAATCACCCTCGCGGAAGAACAAATCTCGACGCTGATCAATTTGTTGTCGACTTTTATGACGCGCTATCCGGGCGCGTTGCTGGCGCGTTACCACCGTAGCGATTTTGCCATCCTGCTGCCACACCGCACGTTGAAAGAGGCGGAAAGCATTGCCGGGCAATTATTAAAAGCGGTAGATGCACTTCCGGCTAATAAAATGATCGATCGTGCCGATATGGTTCATATTGGTATTTGCGTTTGCCGCAGCGGTCAGTCGCCAGAGCAAGTGATGGATCATGCTGAAGCGGCCACGCGGAATTCGGTATTGCAGGGTGGAAATAGCTGGTCGGTCTATGATGACTCGCTGCCGGAAAAAGGTCGGGGCAACGTACGCTGGCGAACGCTGATCGAACAGATGCTCAGCCGGGGCGGGCCGAGAATTTATCAAAAGCCTGCAGTAACCCGTGAAGGGCGGGTGCACCATCGGGAGCTGATGTGCCGTATTTTTGATGGTAACGAAGAGGTCATTTCGGCGGAATATATGCCGATGGTCCTTCAATTTGGCCTGGCTGAAGAGTATGACCGTTTGCAGATAAGCCGTCTGACCCTGCTTTTGGGTTACTGGCCGCAGGAAAATCTGGCGATGCAGATAACGGTTGAATCGCTTATTCGCCCACGTTTTCAGCGCTGGCTGCGTGATACGCTGATGCAGTGCGAAAAATCATTACGCAAACGCATAATTATTGAACTTGCTGAGGCAGATGTCTGTCAACATATCAGCCGGTTACAGCCCGTCATCAGATTGATGAATGCGCTGGGCGTGCGTATTGCCGTTACGCAGGCGGGGTTAACGCTGGTGAGCACCAGTTGGATTAAAGAGCTTAACGTTGAGTTATTGAAGCTGCATCCAAGTCTGGTGAGGAACATTGATAAGCGAACGGAAAATCAGCTTCTGGTTCAAAGCCTGGTGGAGGCCTGTTCGGGAACACCCACGCAGGTTTACGCTACGGGCGTACGTTCGCGTAGTGAGTGGCATACGCTGACAGAACGCGGAGTTGCGGGTGGGCAAGGGGATTTTTTTGCTGCATCACAACCACTTGACACTAACGTGAAAAAATATTCGCAAAGATACTCGGTTTAACCTGCCGTTTAATTTGTTTTCACGTAGAATAACGCGCGCTGTGCCTTCTGGGGGTGTGCTTGCCTGCTCGCCAGGTTGTAACAGCAAACATGCAGGTGAATGACCTTTGACAGGTTGCAAACAAAAGCGAGGAGTGCTGCTGATTTATTCAGCCCTGATGGACTCAGGCCGGTTTTGTAACAAAGGAAACGAACTGCACTAATTTTCACCGTAGCAGATGATTTTTGCGCCTTGTCGCTGCTGCGTGTGGTTGGTAAAGTAAGCGGATTTTGTTTTCCGCCCCAGCTTTCAGGATTATCCCTTAGTATGTTGAAAAAATTTCGTGGCATGTTTTCCAATGACCTGTCCATTGACCTGGGTACCGCGAATACCCTTATTTATGTAAAAGGACAAGGCATCGTATTGAATGAGCCTTCTGTTGTGGCCATTCGTCAGGATCGTGCCGGTTCGCCGAAAAGCGTAGCTGCAGTAGGTCATGATGCGAAGCAGATGCTGGGTCGTACGCCGGGCAATATCGCTGCAATTCGCCCAATGAAAGACGGCGTTATCGCTGACTTCTTCGTGACTGAAAAAATGCTCCAGCACTTTATCAAGCAAGTGCACAGCAATAGCTTCATGCGCCCAAGCCCGCGCGTACTGGTGTGTGTACCGGTTGGAGCAACTCAGGTTGAACGCCGTGCGATCCGTGAATCAGCTCAGGGCGCAGGTGCTCGTGAAGTCTTCCTGATCGAAGAGCCGATGGCGGCTGCGATCGGTGCGGGTCTGCCAGTTTCTGAAGCAACCGGTTCAATGGTTGTTGATATCGGTGGTGGTACCACTGAAGTTGCCGTTATCTCCCTGAACGGCGTGGTTTACTCCTCTTCTGTTCGTATTGGCGGCGACCGCTTTGATGAAGCCATCATTAATTATGTTCGTCGTAACTACGGTTCTCTGATCGGTGAAGCGACCGCAGAACGTATTAAACACGAGATCGGTTCCGCTTATCCGGGCGACGAAGTGCGCGAAATCGAAGTTCGCGGTCGTAACCTGGCTGAAGGCGTTCCGCGCGGCTTTACCCTGAACTCCAACGAGATTCTGGAAGCCCTGCAGGAACCGCTGACCGGTATCGTTAGCGCGGTAATGGTTGCACTGGAACAGTGCCCGCCGGAACTGGCGTCTGACATCTCCGAACGCGGTATGGTGCTGACCGGTGGCGGTGCGCTGCTGCGTAACCTTGACCGTCTGTTAATGGAAGAAACCGGTATTCCAGTTGTTGTTGCTGAAGATCCGCTGACCTGCGTGGCGCGCGGCGGCGGCAAGGCGCTGGAAATGATCGACATGCACGGCGGCGACCTGTTCAGCGAAGAGTAATCGGATGCAGGTTGGGTAGCCCCCGCGGGTTGCCCTTCCGCTCTGATACGAGAATACCCATAGACTATGAAGCCAATTTTTAGCCGTGGCCCTTCGCTACAGATTCGCCTTATTCTGGCGGTGCTGGTGGCGCTCGGTGTTATTATTGCCGACAGCCGCTTGGGTACGTTTAGTCAAATCCGAACGTACATGGATACCGCCGTCAGTCCTTTCTACTTTATCTCAAATGGTCCTCGTGAATTACTTGACGGCGTGTCGCAAACGCTGGCTTCGCGTGACCAACTCGAACTTGAAAACCGGGCATTGCGTCAGGAACTGCTGCTGAAAAATAGCGAACTGCTGATGCTGGGGCAATACAAACAGGAGAACGCGCGTTTGCGTGAGCTGCTGGGATCGCCATTGCGTCAGGACGAACAAAAGATGGTGACGCAAGTCATCTCAACGGTTAATGACCCTTACAGCGATCAGGTGGTGATCGACAAGGGGAGCGTTAACGGCGTCTACGAAGGTCAGCCGGTTATTAGTGACAAAGGCGTTGTGGGTCAGGTCGTGGCGGTGGCTAAACTGACGAGCCGCGTGCTGCTGATTTGCGATGCGACGCATGCGCTGCCCATTCAGGTTCTGCGTAACGATATTCGCGTGATCGCTGCGGGTAACGGCTGCACTGACGATCTTCAGCTCGAACACCTGCCGGCCAATACCGACATTCGCGTTGGCGATGTGCTGGTCACCTCGGGTCTGGGCGGACGTTTCCCTGAAGGTTATCCGGTTGCTGTTGTTTCTTCCGTTAAGCTGGACACTCAGCGCGCTTATACCGTGATTCAGGCTCGCCCGACCGCGGGTCTGCAGCGTTTGCGCTATCTGTTGCTGTTGTGGGGTGCCGATCGTAATGGCGCGAACCCGATGACGCCGGAAGAAGTACACCGCGTTGCCAATGAACGTCTGATGCAAATGATGCCGCAAGTTCTGCCAGCACCAGATGCCATGGGGCCGCCTGCGCCAGTGCCAACTCCTGCAACAGGTGTGACTTCTGCGCCTGTGGATACCACGCCGCCACAACCTGCTCCGCGTAAGCCGGGAGGACAGTAAGTGGCAAGCTATCGTAGCCAGGGACGTTGGGTGATTTGGCTCTCGTTCCTTATTGCACTGTTGCTGCAAGTCATGCCCTGGCCGGATGACATTCTGGTTTTCCGGCCAAACTGGGTACTGCTCATCTTGTTGTATTGGATCCTGGCACTGCCGCATCGCGTAAATGTGGGCACGGGATTTGTGGTGGGTGCCATACTGGATCTCATCAGCGGCTCCACGCTTGGCGTGCGCGCATTGTCGATGAGTATCATTGCTTATCTGGTCGCGCTGAAATTCCAGCTATTCCGAAACCTCGCGCTCTGGCAACAGGCGCTGGTGGTCATGTTGTTATCACTGGTCGTGGATATTATTGTTTTCTGGGCCGAGTTTTTAGTGATCAACGTCTCTTTCAGACCTGAAGTGTTCTGGAGTAGTGTAGTGAATGGCGTGCTTTGGCCATGGCTATTCTTACTGATGCGTAAAGTCCGTCAGCAGTTTGCGGTGCAATAAGGTTGATATGAATACTCTGTATCTTGCTTCAGGTTCTCCACGTCGTCAGGAGTTGCTCGCTCAGCTTGGTGTTACGTTTGAACGGCTGATCCCTGGGATTGAAGAACAGCGGCACCCGCAGGAAAGTGCGCAGCAGTACGTTTCCCGTCTGGCGCGCGAAAAAGCGCAGGCTGGTGTAGCGCTGGCACCGCGCGATTTGCCGGTATTGGGTGCGGATACCATCGTTATCCTTAATGGCGAAGTGCTGGAAAAACCGCACGACGCTGCCCACGCCGCAGCAATGCTGCGCAAACTGTCGGGCAAAACGCATCAAGTTATGACGGCCGTGGCACTGGCCGATTGCCAGCACAGTCTGGACTGCCTGGTAGTGACGGAAGTGACATTCAGAGCACTAACCGATGAGGACATCGCGGGTTATGTTGCCAGCGGTGAACCAATGGATAAAGCAGGTGCATACGGTATTCAAGGGTTGGGTGGCTGTTTTGTCAGGAAGATAAATGGCAGCTATCACGCCGTAGTCGGCTTACCGCTGGTAGAAACGTATGAGTTGCTGACCAATTTTAACGCACTGCGTGAGAAAAGGGATAAACATGACGGCTGAATTGTTGGTAAACGTAACGCCATCGGAAACTCGGGTGGCTTATATTGATGGCGGTATTCTGCAGGAAATTCATATTGAACGTGAGGCGCGACGCGGAATCGTAGGCAATATCTACAAAGGTCGTGTAAGTCGTGTACTTCCGGGTATGCAGGCGGCTTTTGTAGATATTGGACTGGATAAAGCCGCATTTCTTCACGCTTCTGACATCATGCCGCACACCGAATGCGTGGCGGGTGAAGAACAAAAACAGTTCACCGTACGCGACATTTCTGAACTGGTGCGCCAGGGTCAGGATCTGATGGTGCAGGTGGTAAAAGATCCTTTGGGAACGAAGGGCGCACGCCTGACGACGGACATCACGCTTCCTTCCCGTTATCTCGTTTTTATGCCGGGGGCCTCGCACGTTGGCGTATCCCAACGTATCGAAAGCGAAACGGAACGCGAACGTCTGAAAAAAGTGGTGGCGGATTACTGCGATGAGCAGGGTGGTTTCATCATTCGCACGGCGGCAGAAGGCGTATGCGAAGAGGATCTGGCCTCGGATGCTGCCTACCTGAAACGCGTCTGGACAAAAGTCATGGAGCGTAAAAAGCGCCCGCAAACGCGCTACCAGATGTACGGTGAACTGGCACTGGCACAGCGCGTGTTGCGTGACTTTGCTGATGCGCAGCTTGACCGCATCCGCGTCGACTCCCGTCTGACCTATGAGGCGTTACTGGAATTTACGGCGGAATATATCCCCGAGATGACCAGCAAGCTGGAACATTACAGCGGGCGTCAGCCTATTTTTGATCTCTTTGATGTAGAGAATGAAATCCAGCGCGCGCTGGAACGCAAAGTTGAGCTGAAGTCCGGCGGTTATCTGATCATCGATCAAACTGAAGCGATGACCACCGTCGACATCAATACCGGCGCGTTTGTTGGGCATCGTAATCTCGACGACACTATCTTTAATACTAATATTGAAGCAACGCAGGCCATTGCTCGTCAGCTGCGTCTGCGTAACCTCGGCGGCATCATCATTATCGATTTTATCGACATGAATAATGAAGATCACCGTCGCCGGGTGCTGCACTCCTTGGAGCAGGCTCTGAGCAAGGATCGTGTAAAAACCAGCATTAACGGTTTTTCACAGCTGGGCCTGGTGGAGATGACGCGCAAACGCACACGTGAAAGTGTGGAACATGTATTGTGCAACGAGTGTCCAACCTGCCATGGGCGTGGTACGGTGAAAACGGTGGAAACCGTATGTTATGAAATCATGCGCGAAATCGTGCGGGTACACCATGCATATGACTCCGATCGTTTCCTGGTTTATGCCTCTCCGGCAGTGGCTGAAACTCTGAAAGGTGAAGAGTCACATGCGCTGGCGGAGGTTGAGATCTTTGTCGGCAAACAGGTCAAAGTACAAATCGAACCGCTGTATAACCAGGAGCAGTTCGACGTCGTCATGATGTAAATCGTGTAGTGGCGCCCGCGCATGTAGGCCGGATAAGGCGCAAGCGCCGTCATCCGGCAATATTCACTCAAAGGGGTGTGAGTCATATTTTTTGGTAGACAAGGAGAGGTGCGTGAGGCGATTGCCGGGGATATTACTGCTCACTGGAGCCGCATTCGTTGTCATCGCAGCGCTGCTGGTCAGTGGACTGCGCCTTGCGTTACCTCATCTTGATAGCTGGCGTCCAGCCATTCTTGGCAAGATTGAATCCGCTACAGGTCTACCTGTTTCCGCCAGTCAGCTTTCTGCCAGCTGGCAAAATTTCGGTCCTACGCTTGAAGCGCGTAATATCCATGCGCAGCTAAAAGATGGGGGAGAATTTTCGGTAAAACGCGTCACGCTGGCGCTGGATGTCTGGCAAAGTTTGCTGCACATGCGTTGGCAGTTTCGCGATCTCACCTTTTGGCAACTGCAGTTGCGCACCAATACCCCTATCCAGCGTAGTGAAGGCGGAGATGGAATTGAAACCGACCATCTCAGCAATCTCTTCCTGCGTCAGTTTGATCATTTCGATCTACGCGACAGTCATATCAGCTTTATAACCCTCTCAGGCCAACGTGCTGAACTGGCGATCCCACAGCTTACCTGGCTGAACAATAAAAATCGGCATCGCGCCGAGGGTCAGGTCAGCCTCTCCAGCCTGACCGGACAGCACGGCGTTATGCAGGTGAGGATGGATCTGCGCGACGATAATGGGCTATTGAATAATGGTCGGGTCTGGTTGCAGGCAGACGACATTGACGTCAAACCGTGGTTGGGCAAATGGATGCAGGATAATGTCGCGCTACAAACCGCGCGTTTTAGCCTGGAAGCATGGATGACGATCAGCAAAGGCGTCGTTTCTGGTGGCGATGTCTGGCTGAAAAAAGGTGGAGCAAGTTGGCTGGGTGAAAATCGTACGCACACGCTCTCCGTCGATAATCTGACGGCGCACATCAGCCGTGAAGAGGCGGGCTGGCAATTCTCTATTCCCGATACTCGTATTACCATGGATGATAAACCCTGGCCGAGCGGCGCATTAACGCTGGCCTGGATCCCTGAGCAGGAAGTCGGTGGTGAGAATAACAAGCGCAGCGACGAGCTTCGCATTCGTGCCAGCAATCTGGATCTGGCCGGATTAGAAGGTCTGCGCCCGATGGCGTCCCGGTTATCGCCTGCGCTGGGTGATATTTGGCGCGCCACGCAGCCGAGCGGCAAAATAGATGTGCTGGCGCTGGATATCCCGTTACAGGCGACAGAAAAAACCCGCATCCTGTCATCGTGGACCAATCTGGCCTGGAAACAGTGGAAGTTGTTACCGGGGGCTGAGCATTTCTCCGGTACGCTTGCGGGCAGTGTTGAAAATGGGGCGCTCACCGCCTCCATGAAGCAAGCCAAAATGCCGTATGAAACTGTCTTCCGCGCGCCGCTGGAAATAGAGAACGGCGTGGCGACGCTAAGCTGGCTGAAAAATGATAAAGGTTTTCAGTTAGATGGGCGCAACATCGATGTTAAAGCGAAAGCGGTACGCGCGCGCGGTGGTTTTCGCTATCTGCAGCCCACTGGAGATGAACCGTGGTTAGGCATTCTGGCTGGCATTAGCACCGACGACGGCTCTCAGGCCTGGCGCTATTTTCCGGAAAACTTGATGGGCAAAGAGCTGGTTGACTACCTCAGCGGCGCTATTCAGGGCGGCGAAGCGGATAACGCCACGCTGGTGTATGGCGGTAACCCACATCTGTTCCCGTATCTGCACAACGAAGGGCAATTTCAGGTTCTGGTGCCGCTACGTAACGCGAAATTTGCTTTCCAGCCCGACTGGCCTGCGCTAACCGATCTCAATATTGAACTGAACTTCATTAACGATGGTCTGTGGATGAAGACGGATAGCGTCAATTTAGGCGGCGTGAAGGCCAGTAACCTGACGGCTAGTATTCCCGACTATGCTAAAGAAAAACTGCTGATTGATGCCGATATCAACGGGCCGGGCAAGGCGGTCGGACCTTATTTTGATGAGACGCCGTTGAAGGACTCCCTCGGCGCTACGCTTGAGCAGTTGCAGATTGACGGCGATGTGAATGCTCGCTTACATCTGGATATCCCGCTAGACGGCTCGCAGGTTACCGCCAAAGGCGATGTCAACCTGCGTAATAACAGCCTGTTTATTAAACCGCTCGACAGCACGCTGAAGAATTTGAATGGTAAATTCAGCTTTATCAACGGCGATCTGAAGAGCGAGCCGATGACGGCGAACTGGTTTAATCAGCCGCTGAACGTCGACTTCTCCACCACCGAAGGGGCGAAAGCCTATCAGGTAGCCGTGAACCTGCAAGGCGACTGGCAGCCAACCCGCATGGGGATTTTACCGGCGCAGGTCAACGATGCCTTAAGCGGTAGCATGGCGTGGAATGGCAAGGTGGGTATCGATCTTCCGTATCATGCCGGACCGACCTACGACATTGAGCTAAAAGGCGACCTGAAGAATGTAAGTAGTCACTTACCTGCTCCGCTGAATAAGGCAGCCGGTGAGGCATTACCGGTGAACGTTAAGGCCAACGGCAATCTGCGCAGTTTTGAACTGACCGGCAACGCGGGCAGTAAGAACCACTTTAACAGCCGCTGGTTGCTGAATCAGAAACTGACGCTTGACCGCGCAATCTGGACGTCGGAAAGCCGCACCGTGCCCGCGTTACCCGATCAGCAAGGTATTGAGCTTAACCTTCCCCCTATGGATGGCGCGCAATGGCTGGCGTTGTTCCAGAAAGGCGCAGCAGATAACGTTGGCACCAACGCCAACTTCCCGCAGCGCATCACGGTGCGTACGCCATCGTTATCCCTGGGCGGTCAGAATTGGAATAACTTGAGTATCGTGTCTGAGCCTGCGAGCAATGGCTCCATCGTGCAGGCGCAGGGACGTGAAATTAATGCCACGCTGGCTATGCGCAATAATGCGCCGTGGCTGGCCAATATTAAGTATCTTTATTACAACCCCAGCGCGGCGAAAGCGTCGCCGACGAAAGCACCACTGAATAGTACTCCAGCCTCGCCGTTTTCCGCCGTGGACAACGTCAGCTTCCGCGGCTGGCCGGATGTTCAGTTACGCTGTGCCGAGTGCTGGATGTGGGGACAGAAATATGGGCGTATTGATGCCGATGTGGCGATTAAAGGCGACACGCTAACGCTGAGTAACGGTCTGTTGGATACAGGCTTTGCCAGACTGACCACCGATGGCGTGTGGGTGAACGCGCCGGGCAAAGAACGAACGTCACTGAAGGGTAAACTGAGCGGCAGTAAAATTGACTCCGCTGCCAGTTTCTTTGGCGTATCGACCCCGATTCGTAACTCTTCGTTCAACGTGGAGTATGACCTGCACTGGCGTAACCCGCCATGGGATCCAGATGAAGCTTCGCTGAATGGGATTTTGCGTACCCGGTTGGGCAAAGGTGAGCTTACTGAACTCAGCACCGGACATGCGGGGCAACTATTGCGACTGCTGAGCTTTGATGCGTTGCTGCGTAAACTGCGTTTTGATTTTAGCGATACTTTCAGCGAAGGTTTCTATTTCGACTCGATTCGCAGCACGGCCTGGATCAAAGATGGCGTGATGCATACCGATGACACGCTGGTGGACGGTCTGGAGGCAGACATTGCGATGAAAGGCTCGGTGAACCTGGTGCGCCGGGAGCTGGATATGGAAGCCATTGTCGCGCCGGAAATTTCTGCCACCGTAGGCGTTGCCGCTGCGTTTGCTGTCAATCCAATTGTCGGCGCGGCGGTGTTTGCTGCCAGTAAGGTTCTGGGACCATTGTGGAGCAAAGTGTCGATTCTGCGCTATCGCATCACCGGTCCGGTCGATAAGCCGCAGATTAACGAAGTTCTGCGTCAGCCGCGCAAAGAAAGCCAGCAATAATTTGACGGGGGCGAGTAATTGCCCCAATCTCAACATAGATCCTCTACCGCAGTCCGTAGGCCGGATAAGGCGTTCACGCCGCCATCCGGCATTGAAGTGCCTGATGGCGACGCTGGCGCGTTTTATCAGGCCTACAACAGTAACTAATGAGTAGCAAAACGATGAGTCTGAACCTGGTAAGTGAACAATTGCTAGCGGCAAATGGCCTGAAACATCAGGATCTGTTTGCCATCCTGGGCCAACTGGCCGAACGCCGTCTTGATTACGGCGATCTCTATTTTCAGTCGAGCTATCACGAATCCTGGGTTTTAGAAGACCGCATCATTAAAGATGGTTCTTACAATATCGATCAGGGCGTTGGCGTGCGCGCCATCAGCGGCGAAAAAACAGGGTTTGCCTATGCAGACCAGATTAGCCTGCTGGCTCTGGAGCAGAGTGCTCATGCTGCCCGTACTATCGTGCGTGACAGCGGTGACGGCAAAGTAAAAACGCTGGGAGCTGTGGAGCATCAGGCGCTTTACACCTCGGTTGATCCCCTGCAGAGCATGAGCCGCGAAGAGAAACTGGATATTCTGCGCCGCGTAGACAGCGTGGCGCGTGCCGCCGACAAGCGCGTCCAGGAAGTAACCGCCAGCCTGACCGGTGTTTATGAACTGATCCTGGTAGCAGCGACCGACGGTACGCTGGCCGCTGACGTTCGCCCGCTGGTACGCCTGTCCGTAAGCGTACAGGTGGAAGAGGACGGTAAGCGCGAGCGCGGCGCCAGCGGTGGCGGCGGTCGTTTTGGCTATGACTATTTCCTGGGCGACCTTGATGGTGAAGTTCGTGCTGACGCATGGGCGAAAGAAGCCGTACGCATGGCGTTGGTTAATCTCTCTGCGGTAGCTGCGCCTGCTGGTACGCTGCCAGTAGTACTCGGCGCTGGCTGGCCTGGCGTTCTGCTGCATGAAGCGGTCGGTCATGGTCTGGAAGGCGACTTTAACCGCCGTGGTACCTCGGTATTCAGCGGTCACATGGGGGAGCTGGTAGCGTCAGAACTGTGCACCGTGGTGGATGACGGCACAATGGCGGACCGTCGTGGCTCTGTGGCTATTGATGATGAAGGCACGCCGGGTCAGTACAACGTGCTGATCGAAAACGGTATTCTGAAAGGCTACATGCAGGACAAACTGAATGCGCGCCTGATGGGCGTTGCGCCAACGGGTAACGGTCGCCGCGAATCTTACGCGCACCTGCCGATGCCACGTATGACCAACACCTATATGCTGCCGGGGAAATCTACGCCGCAGGAAATCATCGAATCCGTTGAATACGGTATTTATGCGCCTAACTTCGGCGGCGGCCAGGTGGATATCACCTCCGGAAAATTTGTGTTCTCTACGTCTGAAGCATATCTGATTGAAAACGGTAAAGTCACCAAACCGGTGAAAGGCGCGACGCTGATTGGCTCTGGTATCGAAGCGATGCAGCAGATTTCGATGGTGGGTAACGACCTGAAACTGGATAACGGGGTTGGCGTGTGCGGTAAAGAAGGGCAGAGCCTGCCGGTGGGCGTGGGCCAGCCCACGCTGAAGGTGGATAACCTGACCGTGGGTGGCACCGCATAACATCATGATGTATGCCCGATAAGCACCAGTGCCATCGGGCATCTTTCCGGATGCGGCGTCAATGCCTTATCCGGCCTACACTTTTTTTATTTCTCTTTTCCCCGACCGTACATTCCCTGAAACAGCTGCGCTACATCGACAAAATAGTCTGTCAGATAGTTAATCACCACCTGCACCTTGAGCGGCAATTTGTCTTTTTCGGTATACAGCGCATAGACCGGACGCGGATCCGACTGGTAGCGGGGAAGCAGAATCTCCACTTCGCCACGATTGATCTCATTGATCACCCACATCAGCGGTACATAGGCAATGCCCGCGCCTGCGGCCAGCCAGCGCACCAATGTCATCGGATCGTTAGTCACAAAACGACCCTCTGGGATCAGGCGGGTGGAAATTCCTTCCGGAGCGATAAGCTCGAATTCATTATCCGGGCGCACGCTGTATTCCAGCCACGAGTGGTTGCTGAGATCGGCAGGTTTCTCCGGGGTGCCAAACTGTGCGAGATAGCTTTTCGCCGCGCAGACCACCATCGGCATAGCTCCCAAACGGCGTGAAAACAGGCTGGAGTCCTGCAACGCGCCGACGCGGATAACCACGTCCAGACCATCAGCGATTAAATCCGGGGCCGGGATGCCGGTCACCAGATTTACCGTCAATCCCGGATACTCTTTCAGCATTGTGGCGGTTAATCCGGCGAGGACATTTTGTGCCATAGTTGAAGAACAGCCAATGCGCAGGGTGCCGATGGGCGTGTTGTTAAAGGCATAGAGTTGCTCGTGAACATCCTGCGCTTCGTGCAGCATTCTCCGGCAGCCCTGATAATAAATTTTACCGGCTTCAGTTAGCCCAATGCTACGCGTGCTGCGGTTTAGCAGCTTGACCTGTAGCTCATCTTCCAGTTTTGAGACCGTCTGGCTTATCGATGAAACGCTCATTTGTAGCTGTCTTGCGGCGGCGGTGAAGGAGCCCATTTCGACAACTTTGGCGAACACCGACATACGTTTTAATCGTTCCATTGTTCACTCTGGCTTAAAAGTGATTTAGATCACATAATATAGATAACAGCAAAACAGTTACGTTAATATATTATTATTCAAATAACGGCTATGTCGCTCTCGCCTGGCTCATCCTTGCCCTTCTCTGCGGTGACATACGCTAGAAAATCTATCATCTGCACTCTCTTACGTTACCAAGGTCAACATGAGTCTGTTTCCCGTTATCGTGGTGTTTGGTCTGTCCTTCCCACCGATTTTTTTCGAATTACTTTTGTCACTGGCGATTTTCTGGCTGGTGCGCCGGGTGCTTGTTCCGACTGGCATCTATGATTTTGTCTGGCATCCGGCTCTGTTTAACACCGCGCTGTATTGCTGTCTGTTCTATTTAATAACGCGCCTGTTCGTTTGAGGTTGAAGTGAAAACACTAACAAGAAAACTCTCCCGCACGGCCATTACCGTGATACTGGTCATTCTGGCTTTCATCGCTATTTTCCGCGCATGGGTGTTCTACACCGAGTCGCCGTGGACACGTGATGCGCGTTTCAGCGCCGATGTCGTCGCGATTGCGCCGGATGTTGCGGGCCTTATTACCAACGTTAACATCCATGATAACCAACTGGTGAAAAAGGATCAGATCCTGTTCACTATCGACCAGCCACGCTATAAGAAAGCCCTCGAGCAGGCCGAAGCTGACGTGGCCTATTATCAGGTACTGGCGCAGGAAAAACGCCAGGAGGCCGGTCGTCGTAACCGATTGGGCGTTCAGGCTATGTCTCGTGAAGAGATTGACCAATCAAACAACGTCCTGCAAACCGTATTACACCAGCTTGCGAAGGCGCAAGCGACCCGCGATCTGGCGAAATTAGATCTGGAACGTACCGTTATTCGCGCGCCAGCAGACGGCTGGGTGACTAACCTGAACGTCTATAGCGGCGAATTTATCACGCGCGGTTCCACGGCGGTGGCATTGGTCAAACAGCATTCTTTCTATGTGCTGGCGTATATGGAAGAAACCAAACTGGAAGGCGTCCGCCCTGGGTATCGCGCTGAAATCACCCCGCTTGGCAGTAATAATGTGCTGAAGGGCACGGTTGATAGTGTGGCGGCTGGCGTAACGAATGCCAGCAGCACGCGGGACGCCAAGGGTATGGCGACCATTGATTCCAATCTTGAATGGGTGCGTCTGGCGCAGCGTGTGCCGGTGCGAATTCGTCTTGATGAGCAGCAGGGAACCTTGTGGCCTGCCGGGACGACGGCGACCGTCGTCATTACCGGCAAGCAGGATCGCGATGCCAGCCAGGAATCTTTCTTCCGTAAAATGGCGCACCGCCTGCGCGAGTTTGGTTAATCGCGATGGGTATTTTCTCCATTGCCAACCAGCATATCCGCTTTGCGGTAAAACTGGCCTGCGCGATTGTACTGGCGCTGTTCGTTGGCTTTCACTTCCAGCTTGAGACCCCGCGCTGGGCGGTGCTGACCGCGGCCATTGTGGCGGCAGGTCCAGCCTTTGCCGCTGGCGGAGAACCTTATTCAGGTGCTATCCGCTATCGAGGCATGTTGCGTATTGTCGGGACATTTATCGGCTGTATTGCCGCCCTGATCATTATCATCAGCATGATCCGCGCCCCGCTATTGATGATCCTGGTGTGTTGTATCTGGGCCGGTTTTTGTACCTGGATCTCGTCGTTAGTGAAGATCGAAAACTCTTATGCCTGGGGGCTTTCAGGCTATACGGCGCTGATCATCGTCATTACTATCCAGGCTGAACCGCTGCTGACGCCGCAATTTGCGCTCGAACGCTGTAGTGAAATTGTGATGGGTATTGTCTGTGCCATTGTTGCCGACCTGCTCTTTTCGCCCCGTTCGGTGAAACAGGAGATTGATGTCGAACTGGATAGCCTGCTGGTGGCGCAATATCAGCTTATGCAGCTGTGCATTAAGCATGGCGACAGTGAAGAAGTAGACAAAGCCTGGGGAGATTTAGTCCGGCGTACGGCGGCGCTGGAAGGGATGCGTAGTAACCTGAATATGGAGTCCTCGCGCTGGGTGCGGGCTAACCGCAGACTCAAGGCATTGAATACGCTGTCGCTTACGCTTATCACACAATCCTGCGAAACCTATCTTATTCAGAATACCCGACCAGAACTGATCACCGATACCTTCCGCGAGTTGTTCGATACGCCGGTTGAAACGGTACAGGATGTCCATAAACAGCTGAAGCGGATGCGTCGGGTGATTGCATGGACCGGTGAACGTGACACACCTGTCACAATTTACACCTGGGCCGGGGCGGCAACGCGCTATCTGTTACTTAAACGTGGAGTTGTCAGCAACACCAAAATTAGCGCTATCGAAGAAGAGATCCTGCAAGGTGAACCGGTGGTGAAAGTGGAATCTGCCGAGCGTCACCATGCGATGGTTAACTTTTGGCGCACCACGCTTTCTTGTGTGCTGGGAACCTTATTCTGGCTGTGGACCGGCTGGACATCCGGCAGCGGCGCAATGGTGATGATTGCGGTCGTCACCTCGCTGGCAATGCGTTTGCCCAACCCGCGCATGGTGGCGATAGACTTTATCTACGGTACGTTGGCGGCGTTACCGCTCGGGGCGCTCTATTTCCTGGTGATTATCCCTAATACGCAGCAAAGCATGTTGTTGCTGTGCCTGAGCCTGGCAGTGCTGGGATTCTTTCTGGGGATTGAAGTACAGAAACGACGGCTGGGTTCGATGGGGGCGCTGGCCAGCACCATTAATATCATCGTGCTGGATAACCCGATGACCTTCCACTTTAGCCAGTTCCTTGACAGTGCACTGGGGCTGATTGTTGGCTGCATGTTGGCGTTTATCGTCATTCTGCTGGTGCGTGATAACTCTCGTGACAGAACGGGTCGTGTGTTGCTCAACCAGTTTGTCTCGGCGGCGGTTTCAGCGATGACCACCAACGTGGTACGTCGTAAAGAAAACCACCTCCCGGCGCTTTATCAGCAGCTGTTTTTGCTGATGAACAAATTTCCGGGCGACCTGGCGAAGTTTCGCCTGGCGCTGACAATGATCATCGCACACCAGCGCCTGCGCGATGCGCCGGTGCCGGTAAACGAAGATCTCTCCGCATTCCACCGCCAGCTTCGCCGCACTGCCGATCGCGTGATTTCCGCAGGAAATGACGACAAGCGTCGACGCTATTTTAGCCAGTTGCTGGAAGAGCTTGAGATCTATCAGGAGAAATTAATCATCTGGCAAGCACCACCACAGGTGACCGAGCCGGTAAAACGACTCAGTGGGATGTTGCACAAATACCAGCATGCGCTGGTCAGTAATTAAGAGTTGAAAACCGACACTAAAAGCGTCGGTTTTTTTATGGCTATACTTACCTGAAAATGCGAGAGACCCCTACATATTGGCGGTCTGTAGAGTGGCTGGCGTCGGGATGGTGGCTATAGATGAATATCTATACATTTGATTTTGACGAGATAGAAGACCAGGGTGATTTCTATCGCGAGTTTACGCGCACGTTCGGTCTCGCCAGGGAGAAGGTGGTTGATTTAGATTCTCTGTGGGAGGTGGTTATCGGGGAAGTTTTACCGTTGCCGCTGGAGATTGAATTTGTCCATTTACCGGACAAGCTGCGCAGGCGATACGGCGCGCTGATTTTACTGTTCGATGAAGCGGAAGAAGAGCTGGAAGGGCAGTTGCGTTTTAACGTTCGTCACTCAATGTAAGACATAAAAAAGCCCCCGGCAGGCGGGGGCAAGTCGTCGGACTTAGACGACGAGGGTTTATTTGTAGAGTTCTGCAGTAGCGTGCCAATGAGCACCTTCACGGAGTTCGGTGACGCGATAGCTGCTGGCGCCTGCTTTTTCAGCCTTAGCGGCGATGGCCTGACGCATGTCCATTGGTGAACTACCGATCTGAGATACGGAGATGCTACCCATAGATTGCAGATTCTGTGCTTCTTGTGAGTTCACCTGAGTAACCGCGGCGCTTGCACCGAAGGAGAGAACAGAAAGAAGGCTTAAGGTTGCAATAGTAGTTTTGATTTTCATGATATTTACCTCGTCGAATTCTTTTATAGGGGGCTACGTTTCGTGACCCTCATCACAAAATCAAGTATACACTAATAACCTGATAAATTAATACCACGCTAATTGTTTCTGTGGGTATTAAGTGTTAAGAAAAATATTTTTTATAACCAAATGGAATTAAAAAGAGCGTTTCGAACATTTTAAAAGAAATAAATTAAATAAAATCAATTGGATATGGTTTTTTGCAAAATGTGCGTTTTTAAGCCTTCATATTCACTATGTGAATGGTTTTTGACGGTTAAACGCACCATTTGTTAAATGCATAGCAGTCAAAAATAGACGGAAGGGGGTAGAAAGAGAGTGTTTTCCCCCGCCGCGAGGCGACGGGGAGGCGGTATTACAGTTCTTGTTCGAACAGTTCCAGAATGGCTTCGTAGAGATCTTTTACCGTAAAACCCTTAGCTGGGGTGGTGAAGATGGTATCGTCACCGGCAATCGTACCCAGGATACCTTCCGCTTTCCCCAATGAGTCCAGCAGACGTGCAATCAACTGAGCAGCGCCAGGACTAGTATGAATAACCACGACCGCATCGTTATAGTCGATATCCAGCACCAGATTTTTCAGCGGACTGGAGGTTGTAGGCACGCCCAGTTCCGCCGGAAGGCAGTACACCATTTCCATTTTCGCATTGCGGGTACGCACGGCGCCAAATTTGGTCAGCATGCGTGAAACCTTGGACTGATTGATATTATCAAAGCCCTGATCCTGCAATGCGAGGACGATTTCGCCTTGAGAGCTGAACTTTTCTTCTTTAAGCAGCGCTTTAAACGCCTTTACTAATTCTTCTTGTTTTGCCGAGCTTCGCATAAGTCACCCGTAATATGGCGGTAGAAACAACATTATTGTGCATACAGATGAATTTTTATGCAAACAGTCTGCCTTGTTCAAGGCTGAAATAATGTTATGAAAGAGCGGAATTTTATCAAATTTCGTTATCAAGAAACATGCCTGTGTCACGGCTCGCAAATAAGGTTAAAAGTAAATTAAATGTTATCAAATTGATGTTGTTTTGAGAGGTGGGTAGGGTATATTGTCAGCACCTGTTGGAAAGTTGCTCTACTGTGCGGGTGGTTTTGAATTACGTAACTTAGGTTTTATTTTACGTAAGTTAAATGCATAAAAGCCAAATTTGCGTGACTACGCATTCTTGACGCGTGGTTGTTGTATTCGTTGGATTTGTGAATTAAGGTCGCCGCCGCGGAGCAATAGACACTTTGCTTATCAATATAATAAGGAGTTTAGGATGAAAGTTGCAGTCCTCGGCGCTGCTGGTGGTATCGGTCAGGCGCTAGCATTACTGTTAAAAACCCAACTGCCTTCAGGTTCAGAACTCTCCCTGTACGACATCGCTCCAGTAACGCCTGGTGTGGCCGTTGATTTGAGCCATATCCCTACTGCTGTGAAAATCAAAGGCTTCAGTGGCGAAGACGCTACCCCTGCACTGGAAGGTGCTGATGTAGTACTGATCTCCGCGGGCGTCGCACGTAAACCGGGTATGGATCGTTCCGACCTGTTCAACGTTAACGCCGGTATCGTGAAGAATCTGGTGCAGCAGGTTGCTAAAACCTGTCCGAAAGCATGTATCGGTATCATCACCAACCCGGTGAACACGACCGTTGCTATCACTGCAGAAGTCCTGAAAAAAGCAGGCGTATACGATAAGAACAAACTGTTTGGCGTGACCACGCTGGACATCATCCGCTCCAACACCTTTGTTGCGGAACTGAAAGGCAAGCAGCCTGGCGACGTTGAAGTCCCGGTTATTGGCGGCCACTCTGGCGTGACCATTCTGCCGCTGCTGTCACAAATTCCTGGCGTAAGCTTCACCGAGCAAGAAGCAGCTGACCTGACCAAACGTATCCAGAATGCGGGTACTGAAGTTGTGGAAGCTAAAGCCGGTGGCGGATCTGCAACCCTGTCTATGGGTCAGGCCGCAGCACGTTTCGGACTGTCACTGGTTCGCGCACTGAGCGGCGAAAAAGGTGTGGTTGAATGTGCTTACGTTGAAGGCGATGGTCAGTATGCTCGCTTCTTCTCTCAGCCGCTGCTGCTGGGTAAAAACGGCGTAGAAGAGCGTCAGTCTATCGGCAAGCTGAGCGCGTTTGAACAAGCTGCGCTGGAAGGTATGCTGGATACGCTGAAGAAAGATATCACTCTGGGCGAAGAGTTCGTTAAGTAACGAACTGCCCAAAAGTAAAAAACCGGAGCACTTGCTCCGGTTTTTTTATATCCGTATTAGTTGGTCGCCGGATATTCCTGAATCGTGACCTGTAGCGTCAACTGCTTGTCATCTCGCATCACGACCACGGAGATAACTGAACCTGGTCGAATCTCTGCCACCTGGTCCATCGTTTCCAGTGCAGATACCGCCGGTTTGTTATTGACCGAGATAATCAGATCGTTAACCTGAATACCTGCCTGCGCTGCCGGACCGTCCGGGGCTACTTCGTTAACCACAATCCCCTGAATTTGATCCATCCCGCCGCCCTGGGCGTGCAGTGGCGCAATTTCTCGGCCGCTGATGCCGATATAGCCGCGAATCACGCGCCCGTCACGAATCAGCTTATCCATGATTTTGGTTGCCAGTTGAAAAGGAATAGCAAAGCCGATCCCTTCCGGGGTTTCGCCATCGTTGCTCTTATCAAATGACAGGGTATTAATACCCATCAACTCGCCCAGCGAGTTGACCAGCGCGCCGCCGGAGTTACCGTGGTTGATGGAGGCATCGGTTTGCAGGAAGTTTTGCCGCCCCGTCGGGTTCAGGCCAATACGACCGGTGGCACTGATAATCCCCTGGGTGATGGTTTGCCCGAGGTTGTACGGGTTACCGATGGCGAGTACCACGTCACCAATGTGCGGCACGCGTTTGTTATTAATTGGAATTGTCGGCAGTCCACCAGTGGCGTTGATTTTCAGCACCGCAAGGTCGGTTAACGTATCAGACCCCACAAGCAGCGCTTCAAATACGCGACCGTCCTGCAATGCGACGATGATTTGGTCGGCATCGTTAATGACGTGCTTATTGGTAATGATATAGCCGCGCTGATCCATGATAACGCCTGAGCCGAGCGTGCGGATCTCAAGCTGGTTATGCGCTGTGCTGTTCATACTGCGGTTATAAACGTTAACGACGGCAGGAGCTGCACGGCGAACCGCCGGGTTATAGCTGGCGGGCGTTTCATCTGCACTGTCGAACTGCGGTGCGGTAAGCGTATTAATTTTGCGCAGCGAGGGCATCGCGGCCAGCAGAATAGCGCCGACGATTAAACCAATCGCGACCGAACGTAAAAGCTTCACAAACATGATGGCGGCGTCATTAATAAAGGGAACGGCTGCAGCATATCACGAGTTTACCGGACATCACACGAGGGGCTGATGTCCGGTTGCATGCGTTAACGCAGGAGCAGGTAAATACTCTCGTTACCGCGCACCACCTGCAGGGCAATGATCGACGGTTTCGCTTCCAGCACTTTACGCATTTCAGCGATCGAGTTTACGCGATCGCGGTTAACGCCAATAATAACGTCATCTTTATGCAGTCCGGCCTGTGCGGCAGGGCTGCTTTTTTCAACGTTATCAATTCTGATGCCTTTGGTACCATCTTTTAACTGACCGTCGCTGAGCGTGGCCCCTTGCAACGCAGGCGCAATCATCTCTGCGCTGGCGGACGATGATGTGCTGGTATCGAGGGTGACTTCAACCTCCAGCGGTTTACCGTTACGTAGCAGGCCCAGTTTGACTTTGGTCCCTGGTTCGGTTGTCGCAATACGTGAACGAAGTTCGGCGAAGCTGTTAAGCGGTTTACCGTTGAGACTGGTAATGACGTCACCTGATTTCACCCCCGCTTTTGCGGAGCCGGAGTTAGGCAGAACCTCACTGACAAACGCGCCACGCTGTACGTCCAGTTTGAACGCTTTGGCGATATCGGAAGTCATCTCGGTGCCTTTGATGCCCAACAGACCGCGTTTGATTTCACCAAACTGCATCAGCTGCTGTGCCAGCGTGCGCGCCATGTTGCTCGGAATTGCAAAACCAATACCGATGCTGCCGCCACCGGGGGCTAGAATCGCGGTGTTAATACCGATCAGCTCACCGTTGAGGTTAAGCAATGCGCCGCCGGAGTTACCGCGGTTGATAGAGGCGTCAGTCTGAATAAAGTTTTCCAGACCTTCCAGGTTCAACCCACTGCGACCCAAAGCCGATACAATGCCGGAGGTGGCTGTTTGACCCAAACCGAACGGGTTACCCACAGCCACTGCGAAATCACCCACGCGGAGTTTATCAGAGTCAGCAATGGCAATTTGCGTCAGGTTGCTGGGGTGTTGAATTTGTAGCAGTGCGATATCGCTCTGATCGTCGCTGCCAATAAGCTTTGCGTCGAACTCACGACCATCATTAAGCTGAACGCTGATTTTTTGCGCCTGATTAATAACGTGGTTATTGGTCAGGACGTAGCCTTTGGCGGCATCAATAATGACACCTGAACCCAGTCCTTCAAAAGGTTGTGAAGGTTGATCGGGAAGTTCATCGCCAAAAAACTTTTTGAACTCTTCCGGGACTTTCTGCCCCTGAGTGGCGGTGCCTTCGACCCTTACACTCACCACGGCTGGCAACACTTTTTCCAGCATCGGGGCGAGGCTGGGGAGCGCAGCCTGACCGGGAACCTGGCCGGGAATCGACGCAACGGCCGGGAATGGCGCCGAGAGAGTTAACCCGACACTTAACGCTAATGCACTCAACAGCTGGGTTTGTTTTTTCATGGATCCTGCTCTCGTACCTTGAGTAAACGGAAGATGATTCAAAACAGTTTGATGTTATTGAATTTTCGGTTTGGTCACAATGAGGCTAACGACTAAATAATAGCTGGGACGGGAAGAGAAGCGGAGGGCGCAATTGCTGCGCCCAATAAATTTCTTAACGATGTGCGGTTAGTCGCGCTTTGCGCCACTACGCAGCAGGCCAGATGCCCCTTCAGAATAGTCACGTGGCATCTGAACCGGCGCCTGATCGTTGCCTGCTTCAGACTCTGCCAGACGATTACGGAACGGGTTGTTTTCCGGCGACATACCCGGCAGCAGGTTGCTGGAGCTTTTCGCCATGTGCTGGTAAATCTGACGATAATCGTCCGCCATGTTATCCAGCAATTCAGCGCTGCGGGCAAAGTGGCTCACCAGTTCTTCACGGTACTCTTCCAGCTCAGCTTTATTTTTTTCCAGTTCGTACTGCAATGCCTGCTGTTGGCGTAATTTCCGATTACCAAAACGCATGGCTACAGCACCAATAATGATACCGACGACTAACCCAATTAGCGCATATTCCCAGGTCATGAACATCTCCCGTTGTCTTGTGTTTCCGTAGGGTGTTGGCTTTAGGCTCCATGCCTGCGCCTGATTATGCCACTATAACCGCTAATCCCGTAGAAGTGGAATCCCGTGTTTATATCACGTAATGTAGAACGGCCTTTTTTTCGTCAACCGTGAGCGACGGCACATCGATTCTCAAGGAATAACAATAACATCATGCAAAGCCTTTCCCCGACATCGCGTTACCAGCAAGCCCTCAACGACGGCAGTCATCAGCCCGACAATGTACAACAAGAAGCCGTGAATCGACTGGAAACAATTTTCCAGGCACTTACGACGCCAGCGCGACCTGCGCCGCAGGAGAGCGGACTGATGGCGCGTTTTGGCAAATTGCTGGGCAAGCGTGAGTCGCCGATCAACACACCGGTGCGTGGTTTATATATGTGGGGCGGAGTTGGGCGCGGAAAAACCTGGCTGATGGATCTGTTCTACCATAGTCTGCCGGGCGAACGTAAACAGCGTTTGCACTTTCACCGTTTTATGCTGCGTGTGCATGAAGAGCTTACTGCCTTACAGGGGCAGAGCGATCCGCTGGAAATCATCGCCGATCGCTTTAAGGCCGAAACGGACGTGCTGTGCTTTGACGAATTTTTTGTTTCTGATATTACCGACGCCATGCTACTCGGCGGCCTGATGAAGGCACTGTTTGCCCGTGGCATTACGCTGGTGGCGACCTCCAATATTCCGCCCGATGAGCTGTATCGCAACGGTTTACAACGCGCGCGTTTTCTTCCTGCCATTGATGCTATCAAACAGCATTGCGACATCATGAATGTTGATGCTGGCGTCGATTATCGTCTGCGCACCTTAACGCAGGCGCATTTGTGGCTGTCGCCACTGAATGAGGAAACCCGCCAACAGATGGATAAACTCTGGCTGGCATTAGCGGGAACCAAAGGTGAACATGCGCCGACGCTGGAGATCAATCATCGTCCGATGCAGACGCTGGCCGTCGAAAACCAAACGCTGGCGGTGTCATTTACCACACTCTGTGTTGATGCGCGTAGCCAGCATGACTACATTGCGCTGTCGCGTTTGTTTCACACGGTACTGTTGTCTGATGTGCCGGTCATGACTCCGCTGATGGAGAGTGAAGCGCGGCGCTTTATCGCATTGGTGGATGAGTTTTACGAACGCCACGTCAAGCTGGTGGTCAGCGCGGCATCGCCACTCTATGAAATTTATCAGGGCGAGCGTCTGAAGTTTGAATTTCAGCGCTGTTTGTCGCGTTTGCAGGAGATGCAAAGCGAAGAGTATCTGAAGCGGGAACATTTAGCCGGTTAAACCTGCCGCAAATCACATAAAGGGGTCGATCTTTGACCCTGACTTCTCTATAATCTTGCGACCCCACGTTACGAGAGAGTTTTTTTCCCAAAACTTTCTATGCGCCGGCATAGGCTATTCGAAGGGGTAGGTTTGCTGGACAATGTCGTGTGAACCTCAACTGACAAAACGTTTGGGTGTTCACCAACGTGTAACTTATTTATTTGGGTAAGCTTTTAATGAAAACTTTTACAGCTAAACCAGAAACCGTAAAACGCGACTGGTATGTTGTTGACGCGACCGGTAAAACTCTGGGCCGTCTGGCTTCCGAACTGGCTCTGCGCCTGCGCGGTAAGCACAAAGCGGAATACACTCCGCACGTAGATACCGGTGATTACATCATCGTTCTGAACGCTGACAAAGTTGCTGTAACCGGCAACAAGCGTACTGACAAAGTGTACTATCACCACACCGGCCACATCGGTGGTATCAAACAAGCGACCTTTGAAGAGATGATTGCTCGCCGTCCTGAGCGTGTGCTTGAAATCGCGGTTAAAGGCATGCTGCCAAAAGGCCCGCTGGGTCGTGCTATGTTCCGTAAACTGAAAGTTTACGCTGGCAACGAGCACAACCACGCGGCACAGCAACCGCAAGTTCTTGACATCTAATCGGGATTATAGGCAATGGCTGAAAATCAATACTACGGCACTGGTCGCCGCAAAAGTTCCGCAGCTCGCGTTTTCATCAAACCGGGCAGTGGTAAAATCGTAATCAACCAACGTTCTCTGGAACAGTACTTCGGTCGTGAAACTGCCCGCATGGTAGTTCGTCAGCCGCTGGAACTGGTCGACATGGTTGAGAAACTGGATCTGTACATCACTGTTAAAGGTGGTGGTATCTCTGGTCAGGCTGGTGCGATCCGTCACGGTATCACCCGCGCTCTGATGGAGTACGACGAGTCCCTGCGTGGCGAACTGCGTAAAGCTGGCTTCGTTACCCGTGATGCTCGTCAGGTTGAACGTAAGAAAGTCGGTCTGCGTAAAGCACGTCGTCGTCCTCAGTTCTCCAAACGTTAATTGTACTCTGCTTCGGCAGACGACAATTTGCGAAAAAACCCGCTTTGGCGGGTTTTTTTATCGTTATTTCTCGCCTCAGATCCACGGTAATCCGCTGATTGCCACCTCTTTTTCCCCATTTCAAGAATCGACTCACCACAAAGGTCACAAAATCTGGTAAACTATCATCCAATTTTCTGCCCAAATGTCCGGTATCGTTCATTTTTTGTTTGTATTTTGAACAGCAATGACTTTCCCGAGTCTGGGTGACATCACTTCTGGCTGGCCACTGAGTGGCTGGTAGCAGTAAAAATTCTGAATATACCTGGAGGTTTTCATGGCTGTCGCTGCCAACAAACGTTCGGTAATGACGCTGTTTTCTGGTCCTACTGACATCTATAGCCATCAGGTCCGCATTGTGCTGGCTGAGAAAGGTGTTAGTTTCGAGATTGAGCACGTGGAGAAGGACAATCCACCTCAGGATCTGATCGACCTCAACCCGAATCAGAGCGTACCGACACTGGTGGATCGTGAGCTGACCCTGTGGGAATCTCGCATCATTATGGAATACCTGGATGAGCGCTTCCCGCATCCGCCGCTGATGCCGGTTTACCCGGTTGCGCGTGGTGAAAGCCGCCTGTACATGCAGCGTATTGAAAAAGACTGGTACACGCTGATGAATGTCATCGTGAACGGTTCTGCATCTGAAGCCGAAGTCGCGCGTAAGCGTCTGCGCGAAGAACTGCTGGCAATTGCGCCAGTATTTGGCCAGAAACCTTACTTCCTGAGCGATGAGTTCAGCCTGGTAGACTGCTACCTGGCGCCGCTGCTGTGGCGTTTACCGCAGCTGGGTATTGAATTCAACGGTGCAGGTTCGAAAGAACTGAAAGGGTACATGACTCGCGTCTTCGAACGTGACTCTTTCCTGGCTTCTCTGACTGAGCCTGAACGTGAAATGCGTCTGGGCCGGGGTTAACCTGTATGGATTTGCCACAGCTAACACCACGCCGTCCGTATCTGCTGCGCGCATTCTATGAGTGGTTGCTAGACAACCAGCTCACGCCGCATCTGGTGGTGGATGTGACGCTCCAGGACGTGCAGGTTCCAATGGAATATGCGCGTGACGGGCAAATTGTTCTGAATATTGCACCGCGTGCGGTGGGCAACCTGGAACTGGCTAACGATGAAGTGCGCTTTAACGCGCGCTTCGGTGGTGTGCCGCGTCAGGTGTCTGTGCCGTTGGCTGCTGTTCTGGCAATTTATGCACGTGAAAATGGCGCTGGTACGATGTTCGAACCGGAAGCCGCCTACGATGAAGATGTCGCCAGCTTAAATGATGACGACAACGACGCGTCTGGTTTTGAGAGTGAAACAGTCATGTCGGTCATTGATGGCGATAAGCCTGACAATGGCGACGACAACGATCCTGATGACACTCCGCCGCCACCTCGCGGTGGGCGTCCAGCGCTGCGCGTAGTGAAATAAATAGTGAAATAAAAAAACAGGCCCTTTCGGGCCTGTTCTGTTTTCTGGCTTCGGGATCAGTAAAACAGCGCGATGGTGGCTACCATATTCACCACAAATCCTACTGCCATCGGGATTGCTGTACGTTTTACCACTTCAAAGGGCGATACGCCGGCAATACCTGATGTCACGACAATTACAGCGGTTATGGGTGACACCGCGCGGGCAAGCGTAGTGGCAAAATGCATCGGCATAATCATCACTACTGCAGGAATATGCAGCCCGGCGGCAATATCCGGAATGAGGCTGGCAAAAGACATAAACGGTGCGTTGCCTGACCCCATGACAATCGCACAGGCGGCGATGACCATCGCCATGATGATCATCACGCCAATGCCGCCAAGACCGGAATGCTCTGCGCCTTTTATTACGGCGTCGACAGTCCCGATAGTCGTCAACCCTTTCGCAAAGATTTCACCGGCGACCACCAGCGTGACAACGTTGGCAAACTGCGTCCCCATGCCGTCAAAAAAAGCCTGCACATCATCCATCGTTTCGCGCAGATTATGTTTATGCAGGAATTCAACAAACATAGTCAGCGTCATGCTCATCAACATCACCACCACCAGATTCAACTCTGCTTTCATTAGCCCCATTTGCGCAAGAGCAAGCGAGCCCAGCATCAGGATCAGCGGCATGACGGGTAGAATGGCGTAATAGAGCGGAGGTACGTTTTCCAGCGTCTTTGGTTCAGCAAATCCGTTGCTTTCCGGTGCGGCTTTTTTATCAAACTGACGCTGAACGAAAAAATGCGCAATGGCGACGGCAACAATGACACACGACGCGACGGGCAACTGGTATTGAAAGAAATAAGTGGCGATTTTCATACCCGCGACCTGCGCGGCAAAAATAGAGTTGGTTTCCAGAATGCCCCATTCAATCGACATCGAAGTGGCAATGACCGCAACAGCGGATAAACGGCTCACGCCAAGACTGACCAGCGTTGGGAACAGCGTCACCATCAGCAACATACCTAACCCGGATGCGCTGGTAATGAACTGCGCCATGATCTGACCAATCACATAGGTGGCGGCAAGCACAACATAGGGTGAGCGGATTAGCTTGAGCGGGCGGCTTAACAGGCTAACCATCGCTCTGCTGGCTCCCATTCTGTCCATATAACGGGCATAACCACCCACCGCCATGATTGATAACCCCAGTCCGGCCGCGCGGTTGGAGAGCATACGCAAAATTTCGTTGTAAATATCGACCAGTAGATAGCCACTGCTCTTATCGTCAGCGACCAACACGCCGTAGCCCAGCCAGACGCCGCAGATCATCAGGAAGATCCCGGCGGCGGCCAGCACGACCTGCGGTTTGTAGTTTTTGAGGATCAGGTAACCCATCGTTAATAAAACGATGACAGAGATAATGATGCCGAACATTGTTTCACTCCATGCCAGAGAAGAAGATAAATCCGGTAATAACGCTGTTATCCCAACGGATGTTATATTTTTCTGGGCATTTTTTATGGAGTGAATATCTTATTTTTAATTCGAGGGTTTAATTATTTATCGTTATAAAATAGATGGTTATGATAAATTATCACGTTAATGTTCATAAATTTCATGAAGATGATATAACTCTATTCAATTAAAAATAGGCGGAAGATACTCGCTTAAAATAATATTGCTGTTACGTATGTTATCAATAAGCCAGCGGGGGCGGATCGACCATCATTTCACCCTGCTTTCGATCCTGTGTTAGGATAAACCCGCTGTTGTTTGTCACCACGACTTAGCTGAATGGACCCTATGAACGCATTTGATTCGCAAGCTGAAGACTCTCCATCCACCATTGGCCGTAGCTTACGCAATCGCCCGCTGGCGCGTAAAAAACTGTCTGAAATGGTTGAGGAAGAACTGGAGCAGATGATTCGTCGTCGGGAATTTGGCGAGGGCGAACAGTTGCCGTCTGAGCGGGAGCTGATGGCCTTCTTTAACGTGGGCCGTCCTTCTGTACGAGAAGCGCTGGCCGCGTTAAAACGCAAAGGTCTGGTACAAATCAACAACGGCGAGCGCGCCCGCGTTTCGCGTCCTTCAGCTGATACCATCATCAGCGAGCTGTCTGGTATGGCGAAAGATTTCCTCGCACATCCCGGCGGCATTGCCCACTTCGAGCAGTTGCGACTGTTCTTTGAATCAAGCCTGGTTCGATACGCCGCCGAACATGCGACGGATGAGCAAATCGACAGGCTGGCGAAAGCGCTGGAGATCAACAGCCAGTCGCTCGATGACAATACGTTGTTCATCCGTTCGGACGTTGATTTTCACCGCGTACTGGCGGAGATCCCGGGCAATCCCATCTTTATGGCGATCCATGTTGCGCTGTTAGACTGGTTAATTGCTGCCCGTCCGGCCGTTGCCGATCAAGAATTGTATGAACACAATAACGTGAGTTATCAGCAGCATATCGCTATTGTCGATGCGATTCGTCAGCGCGATCCTGAAGAAGCAGACCGTGCACTGCAAGAACATCTCAATAGCGTTTCCGCAACCTGGCACGCCTTCAGCAAAAGTAAAAAATTGCGTAAGTAATCGCGATCCTGACGATCTTTTAAACCCAAAATCATTCAAGTTGCATCAAGGCGGCAAGAGAGCGAGTCCCCTGGAGCATAGATAACTATGTGACAGGGGTGAGCGAACGCAGCCAACGCAGAGGCGGCTCGAAGGATGAAGTGTTTAGTGAGGTAGATCGCACTATAAGCGTTCTCTATTGTATTGCTGCTTATTTGATCTGGTATAACAGGTATAAAGGTATGCAGTCAGATAACACTAATCATCGTCAGAGGTCGTTATGGCAAGAAATTTAAAAGGCGTAATGCCAGCGTTATTAACTCCATTCGATAACCAACAGAAACTGGACATCGAGAGCCTGCGCCGTCTGGTGCGTTTCAACATTGGGCAGGGGATCGATGGGCTCTACGTTGGTGGCTCAACGGGTGAGGCTTTTGTCCAGAACCGCGCTGAAAGAGAGCAGGTTCTGGAAATTGTTGCTGAAGAAGCAAAAGGCAAGGTGACGCTGATCGCCCATGTTGGCACGGTGAGCACCGAAGAGAGTCAACAGTTGGCGAGCGCTGCGCATCGATACGGATTTGATGCGGTTTCGGCCGTCACGCCGTTTTACTATCCGTTCAGCTTTGAAGAGCACTGCGATCACTACCGCGCAATTATCGATTCCGCCGATGGCTTACCGATGGTGGTCTATAACATCCCGGCACTGAGCGGCGTAAAACTGACGCTGGATCAGATCAACACGCTGGTGACGTTGCCGGGCGTTGGCGCACTGAAGCAAACTTCTGGCGATCTCTATCAGATGGAACAGATCCGCCGCGCTCATCCCGATCTGGTGCTTTATAACGGTTATGACGAGATCTTCGCTTCTGGACTGCTAGCAGGCGCAGATGGTGGTATCGGTAGCACTTACAACATCATGGGATGGCGTTATCAGGGAATTGTGAAAGCGCTCAAAGAAGGCGACATCCGCACGGCGCAAAAGCTGCAAACCGAGTGCAATAAGGTTATCGATCTGCTTATTAAGGTTGGCGTGTTCCGCGGCCTGAAAACAGTACTGCACTATATGGATGTGGTTTCTATTCCACTGTGCCGTAAACCCTTTGCTCCGGTAGATGAACGCTATCTGCCGGAACTGAAAGCGCTGGCAAACCAACTGCTGGCGGAAAAGGCGTAATCGCGGGTCGCCGGGGGCGCTTCGCTTGCCCGGCCTGGATTTTTCGACCGTAAGCCGGGTAAGGCAAAGCCACCACCCGGCACAACAACAAAGATCGTCGGGAGAGTAAAATGAGTATTTCTACCCAGAGCATCCCGTGGTATCGCCATCTCAATCGGGCACAATGGCGGGCATTTTCCGCCGCCTGGCTGGGATATTTGCTTGATGGTTTCGATTTTGTGTTAATCGCCCTGGTGCTGACAGAAGTGCAGGGCGAATTCGGACTGACGACGGTGCAGGCCGCCAGCCTGATCTCGGCCGCCTTTATCTCCCGTTGGTTTGGCGGGTTAGTGCTGGGGGCAATGGGCGACCGTTACGGACGCCGTCTGGCAATGGTCACCAGCATCATTCTGTTCTCCGTGGGGACGCTGGCCTGCGGCTTCGCGCCGGGCTACACCACCATGTTTATCGCCCGCCTGGTTATCGGTATGGGAATGGCGGGTGAGTACGGCTCCAGTGCAACCTATGTTATTGAAAGTTGGCCTAAACACCTGCGAAATAAAGCCAGTGGCTTCCTGATTTCCGGTTTCTCTGTTGGCGCGGTGATCGCCGCGCAGGTCTACAGCCTGGTGGTTCCGGTCTGGGGGTGGCGCGCGCTGTTCTTCATCGGCATTCTGCCAATTATCTTCGCCCTCTGGCTGCGTAAAAATATTCCGGAAGCGGAAGACTGGAAAGAGAAACACGAAGGCAAAGCGCCAGTGCGCACGATGGTGGATATTCTCTACCGGGGCGAGCATCGGGTAATTAATATTCTGATGACGATCGCCGCTGCAACCGCGCTGTGGTTCTGCTTTGCTGGCGACCTGCAAAATGCGGCTATAGTGGCGGTCCTCGGCCTGATATGTGCGTTTATTTTCATTAGCTTTATGGTGCAAAGCAGCGGGAAGCGCTGGCCGACGGGCGTCATGCTGATGGTGGTCGTACTATTCGCCTTCCTGTACTCGTGGCCGATTCAGGCACTGTTGCCAACCTATCTGAAAACCGAACTGCTGTACGATCCTTCCACGGTGGCCAGAGTGCTCTTCTTTAGCGGTTTTGGTGCGGCGGTCGGTTGTTGCGTCGGCGGTTTTCTTGGCGACTGGCTGGGTACGCGTAAAGCCTATGTCTGCAGTTTGCTGGCCTCGCAGTTGCTGATTATTCCGGTGTTTGCGATAGGCGGTTCAAACGTCTGGGTACTGGGTTTGCTGCTGTTTTTCCAGCAAATGCTCGGCCAGGGGATCTCCGGGATCTTACCAAAATTGATTGGCGGCTATTTCGATACCGACCAGCGTGCGGCGGGCCTGGGCTTCACCTATAACGTGGGCGCACTGGGTGGGGCTCTGGCACCGATCATCGGCGCGCTGATTGCCCAACGTCTGGATCTGGGCACCGCGCTGGGATCGCTCTCTTTCGGTCTGACATTTGTGGTGATCCTGCTGATTGGTCTCGATATGCCGTCTCGCGTACAGCGCTGGCTGCGTCCTGAAGCGTTACGTACGCATGATGCCATTGATGGTCGACCGTTCAGCGGGGCTGTGCCGTTCGGCGGTGACAAAAGCACCATGGTGAAATCCAAAAGTTAATCCCATTGCCCGGTGTTGAACCGGGCTATTAGCGTAAGGGAAGAAGTATGTCGTTACTTGAGCAACGGGATAAAAAGCGTATCACCGCGATGCAGAAGGCGGTGTCATGACCACATTGGCAATTGATATCGGCGGTACCAAACTGGCTGCCGCGCTGTTAGACAGTAATCTGCAAATTCGCGAGCGGCGTGAATTGCTGACGCCCGCCAGCAAAACGGCGGAGGCGCTGCGCGCTGCGCTGCAAGCACTGGTTGCACCGCTACAGGGGCGTGCTAATCGGGTGGCGATCGCCTCGACGGGGATTATCCGTGAGGGGGCTTTACTGGCGCTGAATCCGCATAACCTTGGCGGGTTGATGCATTTTCCGCTAACACAAACGCTGGAACAAATCACCGGCCTGCCGACGCTGGCAGTCAATGACGCACAGGCGGCGGCCTGGGCGGAATACCACGCTATGGCAGATGAGATAAGCGACATGGTGTTTATCACCGTGTCGACAGGCGTCGGCGGCGGCGTGATCAGCAACGGCAAGTTACTCACCGGGTCTGGTGGTCTGGCTGGGCACTTAGGACATACGCTGGCGGATCCCAATGGACCGGCCTGCGGCTGCGGACGTGTGGGCTGCGTCGAGGCGATTGCTTCCGGTCGAGGGATCGCGGCTGCAGCCGAAGGTACGCTTGCTGGATGCGACGCCAAAACCATTTTTAGCCGCGCCGGGCAAGGAGATGAGCAGGCAAGCAGGTTGATCCATCGCTCGGCGCGTACTTTGGCAAGGCTTATCGGCGATGTGAAGGCCACGACCGATTGCAAGATTGTGGTGATTGGCGGCAGCGTTGGGCTGGCTGAAGGATATCTGGCGCTGGTGGAACATTATCTGGCACAAGAGCCCTTGGCCTATCACGTGGAATTACTGGCGGCGCATTACCGCCATGACGCTGGATTACTGGGGGCCGCGCTGTTGGCCCAGGGAGAATGATGATGATATCAGATGAGTTGCGTTCACTGCCTTCTGCCGGATTACATCCGGTCTTACAGCAGGCATTAACGCTTGCCATTGCGGCGAATCCGCAGGAGAAAACGCCAGGGCGCTACGCGTTGCAGGGCGATACTATTTTTATGAATGTCATGCAGTTTGCGACGCAGAGCCCAGAGCAAAAGAAAGCGGAACTGCATCAGCAGTACATTGATATTCAGGTGCTGTTGTCTGGCGAAGAACGCATTCTGTTCGGGATGACCGATTCTGCTCGCCAGTGCGATGAGATGCATGTTGAGGATGACTATCAGTTGTGCAGCGAGATTGCCGATGAGCAGGCGATCGTACTGAAGCCGGGAAGATTTGCGATTTTTATGCCGGGCGAGCCGCATAAACCGGGCTGTATGGTGGGGGGGCCGGGGGAAATCAAAAAGGTCGTGATCAAGGTGCGCGCCAGCTTATTACAAGCCTGACGATGAGAGACCGTGTCGGATGGCAAGGCTTGCGCCATCCGACACTGGATAGAACAACTTAGCGCTTAAACGTCACCGCTTCCGGCTGCGCCAGATGCAGCGTGGTCTGGCTTGGCACTGTCTCAGCAATGACTAGCCCGTGACGAATGGAATAACGTGCAGGCGTCTGGCGACGAACTGCGTCAAACCCATTTTCTGCCGCTAAAATCACCAGATTTCCGGAGTTTCCCACGTTCAGACCGTAATCCTGCAGGTGCAGGGTTTTCGCACTGTGGGTGGTAACCAGGTTCAGCCCATCGTTGATTTGTCCGTATCCCATCAGCTGACACACATGTAATCCCATATGCAGTACCTGCAGCATATTGGCGGTGCCCAGCGGATACCACGGGTCGAAGACGTCATCATGGCCGAAGCAGACGTTGATCTCCGCTTCCAGCATCTCTTTGACGCGCGTTACGCCGCGACGTTTAGGATACGTATCAAAGCGCCCTTGCAGGTGAATATTTACCAGTGGGTTCGCGACAAAGTTAATGCCGGACATTTTCAACAGGCGAAAGAGGCGGGAAGCATACGCGCCGTTATAGGAATGCATTGCCGTGGTATGGCTGGCGGTCACGCGTTCGCCCATATTGTCACGATGCGCCAGCGCCGCGACGGTTTCAACAAAGCGTGACTGCTCATCGTCAATTTCGTCGCAGTGCACATCGATAAGCCGATCGTATTTCTGCGCCAGAGCGAAAATTTTGTGCAGCGACTCAACGCCATATTCACGCGTAAATTCAAAGTGGGGGATCGCGCCAATGACGTCTGCGCCCAAACGCACGGCTTCCTCTAATAGCGCTTCACCGTTGGGGTAAGAAAGAATGCCCTCTTGCGGGAAGGCGACAATTTGCAGCTCTACCCACGGCGCGACTTCTTGCTTCACCTCCAGCATGGCTTTCAGTGCAGTCAGCGTCGGATCGGAAACGTCAACGTGCGTGCGGACATACTGGATGCCGTTGGCCATCTGCCACTTCAGCGTCTGCATGGCGCGCGCTTTGACGTCTTCGTGCGTGAGCATTGCCTTACGTTCGGCCCAACGCTCAATGCCTTCAAATAACGTACCAGACTGGTTCCAGCTCGGCTCGCCTGCGGTTTGCGTGGTGTCCAGATGGATATGTGGCTCAACGAACGGTGGAATGGCCAGGCCGCCTTCGGCATCAAGCACTTCGCCCTGCGGTAACGTGGCGGTGTCCTGTGGCTCAATCCGGCTGAAGCGCCCGTTTTCAATCGTGAGCTGCCACAATCCTTCGCGTCCCTGTAAACGTGCCTGACGAAGGGTGATGTTATTATTCTGCATGGCTGACCTCTGGTGATTTAGCAAGGCTGCGATTGAAAAGTGGATTCAGCAGGATATAGCTGAATACGCCGCCAAGTACGGCGTTGACGGGCACAATACCGGGAATATAGTGACCTGCGGCAATGCCCAATGCAACGGACAGGATCGCTATCCAGTTTACGGAAATAAATTGCGCTTTGCTGAAGTCGGCATAGCGACGATGGTTCAGCAGATAGTCGGCGATGATCACCCCGCCAATCGGAGGAATTGCTGCCGACAGAAAAGTCAGCCAACCGACAAAGTTATTGTAAAGCCATAGCGCGCACAATGTGCCGATAATACCGTTAGCCACCGACAGCGTACGGCTGGAAAGGCCGGTAATATTGGCAAATCCCAGACCTGAGGCATACAGCGCATTGTCGTTAGTCGTCCAGATGTTCAGACCGAGCACTACAATCGCGGGCAGCAGCAGTCCCTGGGCAATCATCACGTCAGAGATATCCGCCTGTCCAACGGCAGCCGCGCCCGCAGCGCCGAAGATGAACATCAAGGAGTTGCCAAGGAAAAACGCCACCATGGCAATCAGCACCGCGCCTTTGGCGTTGCGACCAAAGCGAACGAAGTCGGCGGTTAATGTTCCTGCGCTGACAAACGAACCGACCACCAGCGCCAGGGCGGTGGAGAAATTCAGCGGCGTCTGCGGCACTATCGCTTTTAAATGGTCTAAACCGCCGACATCACTCACCGCCAGCCAGACGGAGTAGCTGCCAAGAACGACGATGGCAGGCACGGCGATGATAGATAAAACGGTCAGCGCCGAGATGCCAAAAAAGATGGTCAGGGTCATCAACAGACCGGAAACCGCAATCAGGATATTGACGTCAATTCCTGTCGCTTTGCCCACCGGGATAGCAAACATAGCCACACCCACGCCAAACCAGCCTACCTGCGTACCGCCTAACAACAGTGAGGGAAGCCATGAACCTTTCAAACCAAATGAGTAACGCGCCAGAAGGTGGGTTGAGAGCCCTGTTTTTGCGCCGATAAAACCGAGAAATGCAGTGTAAATACCGAGGAGAAGATTACCGAAGAGAACTGCCAGGAAGAAATCATTATAGGAAAGACCGGTACCGAGTGTGCCACCGGTCCACATACTGGCGGAAAAAAATGTAAGCCCCAACATGACAAATGTTAGTGGAACCACGCCTTTCCGCGCCGCCAGAGGGACGGGGCCCTGGCTATAATTGTTGTCCTGCGACACAACGCCTCCATGAATTTTGCCCAAAAAATCCGTCGCATAATATACAGTTCTCAGAATAAAGCAAACGATTACGTATAATCTTTACATGGTTATTATTTATGGTGTTGATGATTGCGTTGATTTTCCTTGGTCGACAGTTAACCCGCGTCTGTGAGTTGAGTTCCCAGCATGGTTTGTGAACGAATGAGCTCGTCTGCAAGTAATTTTTCATCAGGTAGCTGTACTTTGTACTCGCTCGCCTGGATGGTATTCGGTAGGCCGTTCAACGCGTAGTGCGCTTCCCCCGCCCCTTTTCCTGCGCACAGAATCAGCCCGACTGGCGGATTTTCCCCCGGTATCGTCCAATGTTCTTTGGCATAGTTCAGATACATATTCATCTGCCCGGCATCCGCATAGCTGAATTTGCCTACTTTTAGATCAACGAGCAACAGGCAGCGTAAACGACGATGAAAGAACAGCAGATCGACGCGGAACCAGTTATCGTCAATGCGCAATCGACGCTGGCGGCCAACAAAAGCAAAATCGTCGCCGAGCTCCAGCATAAAGTCCATCAGGTGATTGATCAGCGCCTCTTCAAGATCCGATTCTGAATACTCATCCTTGAGGCCAAGAAACTCCAGAATGAACGGATCGCGGATGGCCTTTTCAGGCAAGACTTCAGGCTCCGTCGGGACTGCCTTCTGCAACATGGCGGATTTGTCGCGGGACAACAGCGTCCGCTCATAAAACTGAGTGGCAATTTGTCGATTGAGCTGCCGTACTGACCAGCCGTTACGGAGAGTCTCTTTCTCATAAAAAGTGCGGGCATCGGCATTTTTAACAGACAAGAGGCGGACATACGCCGACCAGGGTAGTGGGAATGTTTTGGCGAGTTGTATGAGATTTTGAGATTCACCAGACAGTGTCTGCTGAATCTCAATTTGCTGAAAATAAAGATAAAACATACGCATTTGCCGTATGTTTACCATGGAAAACCCCCGTTTATAGCGTTGGTTTAGATCCACTGACAGCCGTTCAATAAGCTGAGCGCCATAGGCTGCCCGGGATTCACCACCTTGCTCAAATTCAACAATTCGTCGACCAATTTCCCAGTAGGTCGCCGTCATTAGTGCATTGATACTACGGACGGTTTCTGTCCGCGCGGTGTCCAGTAGTCGAACAATTCCGTTATGGATTTGCTGATAGTCATCTGCATCCTGAAGTGACGTCGGCGTGGTCATACTTCATCCCTTTCGTGAAAGTTACGGTGTAAAAATATTCCGCGATCAATACGCCCGGGTGCTGAAGTGGTCAATCCACGTTCTACTAATTACAAAGACTTGCAGTCTTAATTGCGAGTAGCTTTCAAAGAATGGTGGAGAAATACGGAGAAAAAAAGCCCCTGTCGACAAACGTGAACAGGGGCCAGAGAAGGCTCTTTTACACTTCCAGGTAATTCAGAATCCCGTCTGCCGCTTTACGACCTTCGGCAATCGCGGTGACCACCAGATCCGAACCGCGCACGATGTCGCCACCGGCGAAGATTTTCGGGTTGCTGGTCTGGAAAGCGTTGTCGCTACGTTCCGGGGCAATAATGCGCCCCTGTGAATCCAGTTCGACGCTGTGCTCTTTCAACCATTCCATGCTATGTGGGCGGAAACCAAACGCCAGGACCACGGCATCAGCCGGAACAACGTGCTCGGAGCCAGCGACGATCTCCGCACGGCGACGTCCCTTCGCATCCGGTTCGCCCATTTCAGTACGCGCCATTTTCACGCCGCACACTTTCCCGTTGGCATTCACTTCCACACCTAAAGGCTGGACGTTGAACTGGAACTCGACGCCTTCTTCGCGCGCGTTTTTCACTTCGCGTTTCGAACCCGGCATGTTCTCTTCATCACGACGATAGGCGCAGATAACATGCGAAGCTTCCTGACGTACGGAGGTGCGCACGCAGTCCATCGCGGTATCGCCACCGCCGAGCACGACGACACGTTTGCCTTCCATGCTGATATATGGCTCATTGCTGCTTTCGCCAAAGCCCATCAACTGTTTGGTATTGGCAATCAGGAACGGCAGGGCATCAAACACGCCATCAGCGTCTTCGTTTTCCAGCCCGCCGCGCATCGACTGATAGGTTCCTACGCCAAGGAACACGGCGTCGTAATCCTTCAGCAAATCATTGAGCTGTACGTCACGGCCTACTTCCACGTTGAGTTTGAACTCAATGCCCATGCCGGTGAAGATTTCACGGCGACGGGTCATGACCTCTTTTTCCAGCTTGAAGGCTGGGATACCGAAGGTCAGCAAGCCGCCGATTTCCGGGTGACGGTCAAATACCACCGCCTTTACGCCGTTGCGGGTCAGCACATCAGCACAGGCCAGGCCCGCTGGCCCCGCACCGATAATCGCCACGCGCTTGTCCGTCTGGCGAACGCCGGTCATATCCGGACGCCAGCCCATCTCGAACGCTTTATCGTTGATATAGCGCTCAATATTGCCGATAGTTACCGCGCCAAACTCATCGTTCAGCGTACAGGATCCTTCACACAGTCGATCCTGCGGGCATACACGGCCACAGACTTCCGGCAAGGTGTTGGTCTGGTGCGAAAGCTCTGCCGCTTCAAAAATACGTCCCTCATTCGCCAACTTCAGCCAGTTCGGGATGTAGTTATGCACCGGACACTTCCACTCGCAGTACGGGTTACCGCAGGACAGGCAGCGATCTGCCTGTGCTTTGGCCTGACCTTCAGAAAACGGCTCGTAGATCTCGATAAATTCGATCTTACGGATCTTCAGCGGCTTCTTCGGCGGATCAACACGCTGCAGGTCGATAAATTGGTATACGTTCTGACTCATTGCTGCTACCCCTTACTGCGCCTGCACACGCAGCTCTGCTGCGCTACGACTACGGTGACCCAACAGTGCTTTCACATCACTGGATTTTGGTTTTACCAGCGCGAATTTCGCCGAGAATGATGGCCAGTTCGCCAGGATCTCTTCGCCGTGAGAAGAACCGGTATGCTGTACGTGCTCGGTAATCAGGCCGCGCAGGTGCTCTTCGTGGATCGCCAGCGAGTCCACGCTCAGCACTTCGACCAGTTCCGGGTTTACGCGTTTGCGGAATTCACCGTCTTCGTCGAGCACGTAGGCGAATCCGCCGGTCATGCCCGCGCCGAAGTTAACGCCGGTTTTGCCGAGAATACAGACGATGCCGCCGGTCATGTATTCACAGCCGTTGTCGCCAATACCTTCAACCACGGTGATTGCGCCAGAGTTACGCACTGCAAAGCGCTCACCCGCACGACCCGCAGCAAACAGGCGACCACCGGTGGCGCCATACAGGCAGGTGTTACCGATGATGCTCGCTTCATGGCTACGGAAAGCAGAGCCAACCGGAGGACGCACTGCCAGCAGACCACCCGCCATGCCTTTACCGACATAGTCGTTGGCATCGCCGGTCAGATACAGCTCCACGCCGCCCGCGTTCCACACGCCAAAGCTCTGGCCTGCAGTACCGCTGAAGTGCGCTTTGATCGGGTCAGACGCCAGCCCCTGATCGCCATGCGTCTGAGCGATATAGCCCGACAGCGATGCGCCGACGGAACGGTCGGTGTTGCGGATATCGAACCAGAAGGTTTTGCTCTGGCGCTCGTCGACAAACGGCTTCGCCTGCTGTAACAGCTGGGCGTTCAGCACGCCATTATCAAACGGCGGGTTGTTCTCGGTGCAATGCAGCGCTTTACCAGGATGCGGTTCGGCGGTTTCCAGCAGACGAGACAGCTCCAGCTTCTGCTGCTTGGCGGTGAAGCCATCCAGCTCTTTGAGCAGGTCGGTGCGACCAATCAGATCCACCAGGCGGGTAACGCCCAGCGAGGCCATCAGCTCGCGCACTTCACGGGCGATAAATTCAAAGTAGTTGGTCACTTTGAACGGCAGGCCGTGATAGTGGTTCTTACGCAGTTTCTCATCCTGAGTTGCAACACCGGTTGCGCAGTTGTTCAGGTGGCAAATACGCAGATATTTACAGCCCAGCGCCACCATCGGGCCGGTACCGAAGCCAAAGCTTTCTGCACCCAGAATTGCCGCTTTAATGATATCGACGCCGGTTTTCAGACCGCCATCGACCTGCAGACGAATCTTGTGACGCAGACCGTTAGCCACCAGCGCCTGCTGGGTTTCCACCAGGCCTAGTTCCCACGGGCAGCCCGCATATTTCACTGATGAGAGCGGGCTTGCGCCTGTGCCGCCATCGTAGCCAGCAATGGTGATCAGATCCGCATAGGCTTTCGCTACGCCAGTGGCGATGGTACCAACGCCTGGTTCGGAAACCAGCTTCACCGAGATCATCGCCTTCGGGTTGACCTGTTTCAGGTCGAAAATCAGCTGCGCTAAATCCTCGATAGAGTAGATATCGTGGTGCGGCGGCGGGGAGATCAGCGTCACGCCCGGTACGGAATAGCGTAGTTTGGCGATGTACGGGGTGACTTTATCACCCGGTAACTGACCACCTTCGCCAGGTTTCGCGCCCTGAGCGACTTTAATCTGAATGACATCGGCATTGACCAGGTATGCCGGGGTTACGCCAAAGCGACCGGAAGCAACCTGCTTAATCCGTGACACTTTATTGGTGCCATAGCGCGCCGGGTCTTCGCCGCCTTCACCGGAGTTCGAATTGCCGCCGATGCTGTTCATGGCTTCGGCCAGCGCTTCGTGTGCTTCCGGGCTTAATGCGCCGATAGACATGGCGGCGGTATCAAAGCGTTTAAACAGTTCGGTCGCGGGTTCTACTTCGCTAATGCTTACGGCTTCATCGCCAGGCGTAATCGCCAGCAGATCGCGCAGCGTGGCCGCCGGACGCTCATTAACCAGCTTGGCGTATTCCTGATAGTCGCTGTACTCGCCGCTTTGTACCGCCTGCTGCAGAGTGCGTACCACGTCCGGGTTGTAGGCGTGGTATTCGCCGCCGTGGACGTACTTCAGCAAACCGCCCTGGCTGATAGGTTTACGCGCCAGCCATGCATGTTTGGAGAGGTTCAGCAGATCCTGCTGGAAGTCGGTAAACCCTGCACCGCTAATACGGCTGACCACGCCCTGGAAGCACAACGCAACCACATCATCGTGCAGACCAACGGCTTCAAACAGCTTCGAGCAGCGGTAGGAGGCAATGGTCGAGATGCCCATCTTGGACATGATTTTGTACAGACCTTTGTTGATGCCGTTACGGTAGTTCAGCATCACGGTTCGGTAATCTTTGGCAATCGCCTGAGTGTCGATCAGACGTCCCAATGTTTCATACGCGAGATACGGATAGATTGCCGTCGCGCCAAAACCGAGCAGGACGGCAAAATGGTGCGGATCGCGGGCACTGGCGGTTTCAACGATGATGTTGGCGTCGCAGCGCAGGCTTTGTTCTACCAGACGCGTTTGCACTGCGCCCACGGCCATCGGCGCCGGAACCGGCAGACGATTTTTAGCGATGTTGCGGTCAGAGAGTACCAGCAGTACCGTGCCGTTACGCACCATCTGTTCCGCCTTATCGCACAATGCTTTGACGGTCTCTTCGAGCGTAGTTTCGGTCGCGTCGAAGGTGATATCCAGACGGTCAGCGCGATAATGCTCCTCTTTCATGGTGGTAAGCTGGGTGAAATCGGAGTACAGCAGGATCGGCGATTTAAAGCTCAGGCGGTGTGCCTGACCTTCGGCTTCGCAGAAGACGTTCATCTCACGACCGATGCTGGTGGCCAGCGACATAACGTGCGCTTCACGCAGCGGATCGATCGGCGGGTTAGTCACCTGCGCGAACTGCTGGCGGAAGTAGTCATAAATGATGCGCGGCTGGCTGGAGAGTACGGCAAACGGGGTATCGTCACCCATTGAACCGACCGCTTCCTGGCCATTTTCGCCGAGCACGCGGATCACGGAATCCAGCTCTTCAGCGCTGTAGTTAAACTGTTTCTGATAGCTGGCGAGGGTGTCATCGTCCAGTTCACGGCTGCCGACCTGATCGTCAGCCAGGTCTTCGAACGGCACCAGACGGCGGACGTTTTTCTCCATCCACTCTTTGTATGGGTGACGGCTTTTCAGGTCATCATCGGTTTCGGCGGAGTGGAGAATGCGCCCGCTGCGAGTATCGATAACCATCAGCTCGCCAGGGCCGACGCGGCCTTTCTCTACCACTTCATCCGGCTGATAATCCCAGATCCCGACTTCAGAGGCGCAGGTAATCAGCTTGTCTTTGGTGATGACGTAGCGTGCCGGACGCAAGCCGTTACGGTCAAGGTTACAGGCGGCAAAGCGGCCGTCGGACATGACGATGCCCGCCGGGCCGTCCCACGGTTCCATGTGCATGGAGTTAAAGTCAAAGAACGCGCGCAGCTCCGGATCCATATCCGGGTTGTTCTGCCATGCCGGTGGAACCAGTAAGCGCATGGCACGGATGATGTCCATCCCGCCTGCCAGTAGCAGTTCCAGCATGTTATCCATCGAACTGGAGTCTGAGCCGGTTTCGTTAACAAACGGCGCGGCGTCGTGCAGATCCGGGATCAACGGGGTCTGGAACTTATAGGTACGGGCGCGCGCCCATTGGCGGTTGCCGGTGATGGTGTTGATTTCACCGTTGTGCGCCAGATAGCGGAACGGCTGCGCCAGCGGCCAGCGCGGTACGGTGTTGGTGGAGAAGCGCTGGTGGAACAGGCAGATGGCCGATTCCAGACGCAGGTCTGCCAGGTCCAGGTAGAAGCGCGGCAGATCCGCCGGCATACACAGACCTTTATAGATATTGACCAGGTTCGACAAGCTACAGACGTAGAAATCTTTGTCTTGCAGGAGGCGTTTTTCGATACGACGACGCGCGATGAACAGGCGACGCTCCATATCACGCGGACGCCAGCCCGCAGGGGCGTTAACAAAAATTTGCTCGATACGAGGCAGGGAGGAGAGCGCAATTTCACCGAGAACACCTTCGTTGGTCGGCACGTCGCGCCAGCCGACAATCGACAGGGTCTCCTGCTGTAATTCTTCTTCAACAATGCGACGAGAAGCCGCAGCCAGCTCAGGGTCTTTATTTAAAAAGATCATGCCGACGGCGTAGTTTTTGGCTAAACGCCAGCCGCGCTCTTGCGCCACGATGCGGAAAAAGCGGTCAGGTTTTTGTAACAGCAGGCCGCAACCATCGCCAGTTTTTCCATCGGCAAGAATTGCGCCACGGTGCTGCATACGGGCCAGTGCGTGTATGGCGGTACGCACTACCTTGTGGCTAGGTTCGCCTTCTATGTGGGCGATCAGGCCGAAACCACAGTTATCCCTCTCAAGGGATTTATCGTACAACATATCAGTGAACCTCCCCAGGCTCTGAGGGATTCCCATCTGGACCGTTGCGCACGGGCACACCAAGAGCATGGCGACGGGGTTTGCGTGTCATACGCTTACCTCGCATTCGCCCTCTTTATCCTTTTCGCACAGGTCAAACAAGTTTGAGGACTTGCTTCAGAGGGAATCTCAATTACTGCATAAATATGATGAGCAGACTGCTCATCCAGAAAGCTTCCAGCGGATTTCCAAGTTATCGGGAATCCACACACAGGTCAAATGGCAATCTTATTTATGCAAAAATGTGCTATAGGGCAATTAACTTTATGAAAATGTTGAAATAAAAGGATTTTTTACATTGATTTAACCTAAGAGGAATCCCCCTGGAAGTGTGATCTGTCTCACTGTCAGAAAGGCTGGATATCCCTCGTCCTCCCTTTATTTATCGAGATGACTGGCATTTTATGCTGGTTTTTAGAGTTCAGGCGTCTTAAAGATACTGTTTTTACGCTCAGAGTATAAGAAGATAAAAAAAACCGCTGAATATAAGGAAAAGTAATTATATTTTGAGTGAATGAAATTTCAATTATTTTGATTTGTTATGCAATAAATAAAGGCTCGCCAGGGCGATTGATCCAGGTCATCGCCGACTGGGGCAAAAAATGGCAGGCTTTGGCCTCTTTTCAAGGCGCGGTCTACCAGATTATGCAGTTACAGAAATTAGTCAATATGTTTGGTGGGGATCTTTCTCGCCGTTATGGGCAAAAGGTTCATAAACTCACGCTGCACGGCGGCTTTAGCTGTCCAAATCGTGATGGCAGCATCGGACGTGGCGGATGTACTTTCTGTAATGTCGCCTCGTTTGCCGATGAAACTCAGCAGCATCATTCCATTGCCGAGCAGCTTGAGCATCAGGCGCAGTTGGTCAATCGCGCCAGACGGTATCTGGCCTATTTCCAGGCCTATACCAGCACCTTTGCTGAAGTACAGGTGCTGCGTTCGATGTATCAGCAGGCGGTCAGCCAGGCCAGTATCGTCGGGTTATGCGTTGGGACGCGCCCCGACTGCGTGCCGGATGCGGTACTCGATCTGCTTTGCGAGTATAAAGACCTGGGTTATGAGGTATGGCTGGAACTTGGTCTGCAAACCGCACATGACAAAACCCTGCACCGTATTAACCGCGGTCATGATTTTGCCTGCTACCAGAACACTACGCGGCTGGCGCGTGAACGCGGGCTGAAAGTCTGTTCGCACCTGATTGTCGGTCTGCCGGGAGAAGGGCATGCAGAATGCCTGCAAACCATGGAACGTGTGGTGGAGACGGGTGTCGACGGTATTAAGCTGCATCCGCTGCATATTGTGAAAGGCAGTACGATGGCGAAAGCCTGGGAAGCTGGGCGGCTGAACGGAATTGAACTGGACGATTATACGGTTACCGCCGGGGAGATGATCCGCCATACGCCGCCAGAGGTGATTTATCATCGCATTTCCGCCAGCGCGCGTCGCCCAACGCTGTTAGCACCGCTATGGTGTGAAAATCGCTGGACTGGGATGGTTGAACTGGATAAGTACCTTAACAAGCACGGCGTGCAAGGCTCGGCGCTGGGTACGCCATGGGTGCAGCCGGTGATCTAACCCTCGTAGGCCGGATAAGGCAAAGCCGACATCCGGCAATCTGCGCCTGCTTGCCTGATGGCGCTTCGCTTATCAGGCCTACGATTAACCTTCTACGGTCATTTCACTGATAACCTCCGCATTTCTTGCACATTCTCAAACGTCACGCCAAGAATTGAGTATTATTGTGCCAAGTTGTCGTGAAGGAACCCTCTATGAAGCAAATCCGTATGCTGGCGCAATATTACGTCGACCTAATGATGAAGTTGGGTCTGGTGCGCTTTTCGCTGCTGTTGGCGCTGGCTCTGGTCGTGTTGGCAATTGTGGTGCAGATGGCTGTCACCATGGTGCTGCATGGCCAGGTAGAAAGCATTGATGTTATCCGTTCTATCTTTTTTGGTCTGTTAATTACCCCTTGGGCTGTCTATTTCCTGTCAGTGGTGGTGGAGCAACTGGAAGAGTCCCGGCAACGCCTGTCACGACTGGTACAAAAGCTGGAAGAGATGCGCGAGCGCGATCTCAAGCTCAATGTGCAATTGAAAGATAATATAGCCCAGCTCAATCAGGAAATTGTTGAGCGCGAAAAAGCCGAAGCGGAGCGCCAGGAAACGTTCGAGCAACTGAAGGTTGAAATCAAAGAGCGCGAAGAAGCGCAGATCCAGCTCGAGCAACAGTCTTCCTTTTTACGCTCTTTCCTTGATGCCTCGCCGGATCTGGTTTTTTATCGCAATGAAGATAAAGAATTTTCCGGCTGTAACCGTGCCATGGAACTGCTGACTGGCAAAAGCGAAAAGCAGCTGGTGAACTTAAAACCGGCTGACGTTTACTCTCCTGAAGCGGCTGAAAAGGTAATTGAAACCGACGAGAAGGTATTCCGTCATAACGTCTCACTCACCTACGAACAGTGGCTGGACTACCCGGACGGGCGCAAAGCCTGCTTTGAAATTCGTAAAGTGCCGTACTATGACCGCGTAGGTAAGCGACATGGCCTGATGGGTTTTGGGCGCGATATTACCGAGCGTAAGCGCTATCAGGACGCGCTTGAACGTGCCAGCCGTGATAAGACCACCTTCATTTCCACCATCAGCCACGAGCTGCGCACTCCTCTTAACGGCATTGTCGGCTTAAGCCGCATCCTGTTGGATACAGACCTGACCGCTGAGCAGGAAAAATACCTGAAAACCATCCATGTCTCTGCCGTGACGCTGGGTAATATTTTCAACGATATCATAGATATGGATAAGATGGAGCGACGTAAAGTCCAGCTCGATAATCAGCCTGTTGATTTCACCAGCTTTATGGCGGATCTGGAAAACCTTTCTGGCCTGCAGGCGCAGCAAAAAGGGCTGCGTTTTGTACTTGAGCCAACGTTACCGCTACCGCATAAGGTCATTACCGACGGCACGCGTTTGCGCCAGATTCTGTGGAATCTGATCAGCAACGCCGTGAAGTTCACTCAGCAGGGACAGGTGACCGTGCGGGCGCGCTATGACCAGGGCGATATGCTGCATTTCGAGGTTGAAGATTCTGGGATCGGCATTCCGCAGGATGAGCAGGATAAAATCTTCGCCATGTATTATCAGGTGAAGGACAGCAACGGCGGTAAACCGGCCACAGGAACCGGGATTGGTTTGGCCGTGTCGAAGCGTCTGGCGAAAAATATGGGCGGCGATATTACGGTTTCCAGCCAGGCAGGTAAAGGCTCCATCTTTACGCTGACCGTACATGCGCCTGCGGTAGCGGAAGAGATTGAAGACGCCTTTGAAGACGATGACATGCCGCTGCCAGCCCTGAATGTGCTGCTGGTGGAAGACATTGAACTGAACGTTATTGTTGCGCGTTCCGTGCTGGAAAAATTAGGCAACAGCGTGGATGTCGCGATGACCGGGAAAGCCGCGCTGGAAATGTTTACGCCGGGTGAATATGACCTGGTGCTGCTGGATATTCAGCTACCGGATATGACCGGTCTCGATATCTCGCGGGAGCTCACGCAAAAATACGCTCGTGAGGACCTTCCGCCGTTGGTTGCACTCACCGCCAACGTACTGAAAGATAAAAAAGAGTATTTGGACGCGGGAATGGATGACGTGCTGAGTAAGCCGCTGTCGGTTCCGGCGCTAACCGCCATGATCAAAAAATACTGGGATACCAGAAACGAAGAGGAGAGCACTGTGACATCTGAAGAAAGCAGTAAATCGCAAGCGCTGTTAGATATTCCTATGTTGGAACAATACCTCGAGCTGGTGGGACCGAAGTTAATTACCGACGGGCTGGCGGTGTTTGAGAAGATGATGCCGGGATATTTGAGCGTGCTGGAGTCAAACTTGACCGCACGGGATAAAAAAGGCGTGGTTGAGGAAGGTCATAAAATTAAAGGCGCAGCAGGTTCAGTGGGGCTGCGTCACCTGCAACAGTTAGGTCAGCAAATCCAGTCGCCGGACCTTCCCGCCTGGGAAGATAACGTTGCTGAATGGATTGAAGAGATGAAGCAGGAGTGGCAGCACGACGTGGCGGTATTAAAAGCCTGGGTGGCGAGCGTGGAAAAAAAATGACCCCGGCTTGACCGGGGTGCGCGAATACTGCGCCAACACCAGGGAAATCGTGGCTGCGCCGTAAATTATTATCATTGTTTACAAGGGCGCAGCCCTAATTTTCAGGCCGCACGCAGTTAAGATAGCAAATCTTAAATAATTTGTTACATGAATCAGTTAAATGTGTGAAGCGTAGCATTTAAATCATAATAACTAATATGTTTCAGCCAGTTGAGAAAGGAGTATCACGATGAAAAAAGTGGGTGTAGTGCTCAGCGGATGCGGCGTGTATGACGGTGCAGAGATCCATGAAACTGTTCTCACGCTTCTGGCCATTGCCCGCAACGGCGCTCAGGCCGTCTGCTTTGCTCCGGATAAACAGCAAGCGGATGTGATTAATCATCTGACCGGCGAGCCGATGCTGGAAACGCGTAATGTACTGATTGAAGCCGCACGTATAACACGCGGTGAAATTCGCCCGCTCGCTCAGGCAGTCTCAACGGAACTGGATGCGTTGATCGTGCCGGGTGGGTTTGGTGCGGCCAAAAATCTGAGCAATTTTGCCAGTCAGGGCAGCGAATGCCGGGTTGACAGCGATTTAGCCGCGCTGGCGGTGGCTATGCATCAGGCGGGTAAGCCGCTGGGATTTATGTGCATTGCGCCCGCTATGTTACCTAAAATTTTTGATTTCCCGTTGCGTCTGACTATCGGTACTGATATCGATACGGCAGAGGTGCTGGAAGAGATGGGCGCTGAGCATGTGCCTTGTCCGGTTGATGACATTGTCGTCGATGAAGACAATAAAATCGTCACCACGCCCGCCTATATGCTGGCGCAGGACATTGCTCAGGCTGCGAGTGGCATCGATAAACTGGTATCGCGTGTGCTGGTGCTGGCTGAATGAGAACAGGAGTTACCGCCTTTCTGCGGCGTATCTTTCTGCGGGCGGTCATTGTCCTCGGCGTATTCTGGGGCGGGGGCATCGCACTTTTCAGCGTGATGCCTGTACCTTTCTCGGCGGTGATGGTTGAACGGCAACTGGGCGCATGGCTGTCCGGTGATTTTGGTTATGTGGCGCACTCAGACTGGGTGAGCATGGACGAGATCTCACCGTGGATGGGGCTGGCTGTCATTGCCGCGGAGGACCAGAAGTTTCCCGAGCACTGGGGATTCGATGTCTCCGCCATAGAGAAAGCGCTGGCGCACAATGAACGCAATGAAAACCGTATTCGCGGGGCGTCGACGTTATCGCAACAGACGGCGAAAAATCTCTTTCTGTGGGATGGGCGTAGCTGGGTACGTAAAGGTCTTGAAGCCGGGCTAACGCTGGGTATGGAAACCGTCTGGAGCAAGAAACGTATTCTGACCGTTTACCTGAATATCGCTGAGTTTGGCGATGGGGTTTTCGGCGTGGAGGCGGCGGCGCAGCGCTATTTCCATAAGCCTGCCAGTCGGTTGAGTCTGTCTGAAGCGGCCTTACTGGCGGCGGTATTACCCAATCCTTTGCGTTTTAAGGCGAATGCGCCTTCTGGTTATGTGCGTAGCCGCCAGGCGTGGATCATGCGTCAAATGCGCCAGTTAGGCGGTGAGTCGTTTATGCGGGAAAATAAGTTGTATTAGTCGCTACTGTCGCTGTTTTTGTAGGCCTGATTTAAGTGCAGCGCATCAGGCACAATACGACACAATGGCATTGCCGGATACGGCGTAAACGCCTTATCCGACTTACTGGCTACGTGTTAAAACCACTTGACTAATCTTCATCAAAACCTGAATTAAACAGGGCAACCACTGCGGCAAGGGCTTCAACTTCCTGCGGACCCGTGGCTTCAACTTCTATCTGACGCCCTTTGGCTGAATCCAGCATCAGCAGAGCGATAACGCTGTTGGCCTCGGCTTCCGTACCTTCATCATTACGCAGCAAAACTTCTGCTTCGAAACCCTGCATCAATTCAAACAGTTTCATAGCTGGACGGGCATGCATGCCCAGCTTATTAGTGATTTCAACGGTTTGCTTCACGGTCATGATTTACGTTTTTCCAGCGTACGATGGCGTGACTGCACGTTTTTACCGCGTGAGCGGAAGTAGTCTGCCAGCTGCTCTGCAATATACACCGAACGGTGCTTCCCGCCGGTACAACCGATGGCTACGGTGAGGTAGCTGCGGTTGTTGGTCTCCAGCATGGGTAACCATAGCTCAAGATAGCTGCGCGTCTGGTAGATAAAATTGTGTACTTCTGTGTGCCTGTCGAGGAACGCGGCGACGGGGCGGTCAAGACCGGTCATTGGGCGCAGCTTCGGATCCCAGTGCGGGTTAGGCAGGAAGCGCACGTCAAAGACGTAATCCGCATCAATCGGGATACCGTGTTTGAAACCAAAGGATTCGAAAACCATCGTCAATTCACGTTCACGTTTGCCCAACAGTCGGGTACGCAACATTTCCGCCAGTTCGTGCACGGACATTTCGGAGGTATCAACGATCAGGTCAGCGCGAGAGCGCAAAGGCTCAAGCAAATCGCTTTCCTTATCGATAGCGCTTTCCAGAGACAAGTTCTTGCTGGAGAGTGGGTGCAGGCGACGCGTGTCACTGTAGCGACGAATCAGCGTGTTACGGTCAGCATCAAGGAACAGCAGCTGTGGTGAGAAGCCTTCAGGCAGATTGTTCATTGCCTGCTCGAAAATCTCCGGGGACTCAGGCATGTTGCGCACATCAATGCTGACGGCCGCAGAAATCTGGCGATCGGCCAGAGTACGAGCCAGATCGGGCAACAGCACTACGGGAAGGTTATCCACGCAGTAAAAACCCATATCTTCCAGCGCACGCAGGGCGACAGATTTACCTGACCCTGAACGGCCGCTGACGATCATCAGTACCATGTACTGTTTCTCCTCACAACGACAAAAAAGGATGCCATTGGGTTGTTATGCTTCATCCTGTCCACCTTCGGTGTCCGTGATGATTTGATACAACTCCTGGTCACTCTGTGCGGCGCGCAGACGACGACAGATGGTTTTATCCGCCAGACGTTTTGCGACCAGTGACAACGTATGCAAATGCGTCTTGGTTTGGTCCGCCGGAACCAGCAGGGCGAACAGCAGATCGACTGGCTGATTATCAATAGCGTCGAAGGCGATAGGCGTTTCAAGTTGCACAAACACACCAACCGCGCGCATCGTGTCTTCTTCCAGCTTTCCGTGCGGAATAGCAATACCATTACCGATGCCGGTACTGCCCATTTTTTCACGCGTCAGAATGGCTTCAAATACCACCTGAGAGGGCAAGCTGAGCTGTTTTGCCGCCAGTTCACTGATGATTTCCAGTGCGCGTTTTTTGCTTTGGCAGTGAACGGCCGCGCGTGTACATTCCTGGTTAAGAACATTGCTCAGTTGTAGAGTCGTATCGTTATTTGTCATAATTTCACCTAAGCGCTAACTGTACAAATGGCCCGTTGTGCTACACAACAGGCCGTCCTGCACCCGCTAACTGCCCGGACAAGTTAGTGCTGTTTCAGTTTATCTTTATGTTTTGTTAACTGCCGAGCCAGTTTATCAATTAAACCGTCAATGGCGGCGTACATATCCTGACCTTCCGCGCTGGCATGAATTTCGCCACCGTTCACATGCAGCGTTGCATCCGAGATATGTGTAACCTTCTCCACTTTCAACACAATATAGACCTGATTAATCCGGTCGAAATATTGTTCAAGCTTGGCAAATTTTGTATTAACAAAATCGCGCAGGGCTTCAGTGATTTCGACGTTGTTTCCAGTGATGTTGAGCTGCATAGTGTCTTCCTTATCGGTTGGGTCAGACCAGCTGTTTGCGCTGGTTAGACGGCGGAATGGATAAAGACTCTCGGTACTTCGCAACGGTGCGGCGTGCCACCATGATACCCTGTTCTGACAGCATAGAGGTTAACTTGCTGTCACTCAGTGGTTTCGCGGGGTTTTCCGCAGCAATTAATTTCTTCACCAGCGCACGGATCGCCGTGGATGAGGCTTCGCCTCCACCTTCAGTGTTAACGTGACTGGAAAAGAAATACTTCAATTCAAAAATGCCGCGCGGACTGTGCAGATACTTTTGCGTGGTCACACGGGAAATGGTCGATTCGTGCATCTCGACGGCCTGGGCGATATCCGCCAGCACCATCGGTTTCATAAACTCTTCGCCTTGCTCAAAGAAGGCTTGCTGTTGTTCAACGATGCAACGGCTTACGCGCAGCAGTGTATCATTGCGGCTTTCCAGGCTTTTAATCAGCCACTTCGCATCCTGTAGATTGCTACGGATAAACTGACTGTCGGCATCGTTGCGCGCGCTATTGCACATAGCGGCGTAGTGCTGGTTAATCTGCAGTCGTGGGATGCTGTCGCTGTTGAGTTCGACCACCCAGCGATCGTTATGCTTACGCACCAGCACATCCGGAATAACGTATTCTGGTTCGCCAGTCTGGATCGACTGCCCAGGCCTTGGATCCAGTGACTGAATAAGATTGACGGCTTCTTTTAGCACGTCTTCTTTCAGTCGGGTCACGCGCATCAGCGTGCGGAAGTCATGATTGGCTAACAGATCGAGATGATCGCTGATGATCAGACGCGCTTCTTCCAGCCACGGTGTGGCTTTATCAAACTGCGAAAGTTGGATCAGTAAGCAGTCGCGGAGATCTTTGGCGGCCACGCCGACGGGATCAAAGCGCTGAACGCGTTTAAGCACGGCTTCGATTTCGTCCATACCGACGTCGTCATCGCCCATGCTTTCGAGAATATCGTCCAGGGTCACGGTGAGATAACCGGTTTCGTCTACCGCATCCACAATGGATGTCGCAATGGCGCGATCGGTATCCGAGAATGGGGTCAGTTCCACTTGCCACATCAGGTAATCCTGTAGTGATTGCGTGGTCTCACCCTGATACACAGGCAGCTCGTCGTCGATGTAATCTCCGCTGGTGCCCGAAGGCGTCCCGGCGGTGTAAATTTCATCCCAACTGGCATCAAGTGGCAGCTCCTCAGGCATCTCTTTTTGTTCGAGAGCATCAGCGGTGTCGAGGGTTTCGCTGTCCTGTTTTTCCTGGGTATCAATTTCGTCGTGAAGATCGGTTTGCTCGAGCAGTGGATTACTTTCCAGCGCTTGCTGAAGTTCTTGCTGAAGTTCCAGCGTGGACAGCTGCAACAGACGGATAGCCTGTTGTAGCTGAGGCGTCATCGCCAGTTGTTGGCTAAGCCTGAGTTGCAAACCTTGCTTCATGTTCAGAGTTGTTTTCTCCTGCGGTGACGTGAAGTCTTCTACCCTATCAGAGTCTGAAGTCTTCCCCAAGGTATACGCGCTTAACGTGCTCATCCTGCAGTATTTCTGTTGGCGTGCCGTGCGCGATCAGGTGCCCCTGACTCACGATATAGGCGCGCTCACACACTGCCAGCGTTTCGCGGACGTTATGGTCGGTAATCAGCACGCCAAGGCCGCTGTCGCGCAGGTGTTCGATGATCCGTTTGATATCAATAACGGAAATCGGGTCAACACCGGCAAACGGTTCATCCAGCAGGATAAATTTCGGATTAGCGGCCAGTGCGCGGGCGATCTCCACGCGGCGTCGTTCACCACCGGAGAGCGACTGCCCCATACTGTCACGCAGGTGTTCGATGTGGAATTCTTCCATCAGCTCGTTGGCGCGATCTTCCCGCTGCTCGCTGGTCAGATCGTCACGAATTTGCAGTACCGCCATCAGGTTATCAAACACGCTCAGACGACGGAAAATCGATGCTTCCTGCGGTAAGTAGCCGATGCCGCGACGCGCGCGTGCATGCAGAGGCAGCAGGCTGATGTCTTCGTCATCAATGATAATGTTACCCGCATCGCGCGGGACAATGCCGACCACCATGTAAAAGGTTGTTGTCTTGCCTGCACCGTTAGGACCGAGCAGACCGACGATCTCCCCGGAGTTGACGGTCAGACTGACATCTTCCACCACACGACGGCCTTTATAGGCTTTTGCAAGGTTCTTTGCAGTTAATGTTGCCATAACGAATCAGTTACCTTTTTTCTCTGCCGGAGCCTTGTTTTTGTCCTGCAACTGCGACGGAACCAGAACGGTGGTGACGCGTTTGCCTTTATCGCTGAAGGCCTGCATTTTCTGCTCTTTTACCAGATAGGTGATCTTATCGCCCGTGATGTTGCTATCGAGCTGTTCCAGATACGCCTTGCCGGTTAGCACGACAAAGTCTTTCGCCAGTTCATAGTGCATCTGCGAGGCGCGGCCTTTAACCGGTTTACCGTTGTCCTGCATCTGGTAAAACGTTGCAGGATTGCCATATCCGTCAATCACTTCTTTGCCGTCTTCGCCGCCAGGACGGGTCACGACGACTTTATCGGCGTTAATTTTGATGGTGCCCTGAGTCACAATCACGTTGCCAGTAAACGTCACCACGTTGCCCTGCATATCCAGGGACTGCTGGTCCGACTCAATGTGAATCGGCTGCTCGGTATCGCCGGTGACGGCAAATGCCGGAATGCTGGCGGCCAGAAGTGAGCTGGCAAGTACAAGATTAAGGCTGAGTTTGTTTGTTTTGGATTTCATATGAGGTTCTAACCTTTTCAATCAGCTCGGCGTTCTTGCTGCGTAAGTTGCCGCGCATCTTCAGTCCGCTGGAGTTAAATGTTGTGCCATACAACGTCACCAGATCATCGGAAGTGACATCTTGTGTCACCAGGTTAATCTGCGCGTTATCGGTCGTAATTCTGCGTAGTTGAGAGTCAGGCACCAGGGCGTTAACCTCAACATGGCCGTACAGATACAGCATCCGATCGTTGGTCAATTTGGCTTTATCGGCCTTGATCGTCCAGGTCGGTACTTTATCCTTATCAAATGTGGTTAATACTGGTTGAGTAAACCACGAAACCGCTTGTTCCGAATAATATTCAACGTGTTGTGCGATCAAGTGATAGCTCAGCGCGCCTTCCGGACTATACACGACGGTATCAGTATGTTCGCTCTTATAGGTTGGCTCGTTGTTATTGACGACGACCTGAGCGGTGTCCTCTTTGTCTGCCAGATTAATACCAATCATCACAAGGACAGCCAGCGACAGTAGAATGATAACCCAACGTCTGGTTTTGCTCATATCGATTGCCCTTTGGCCTCGTCCAGTTTGCCCTGCGCCAGGAGTAATAAATCGCAGACTTCACGCACAGCGCCACGTCCCCCATTAATACGGGTGACATAATCGGCCCGTGGGATCAGCAAAGGGTGGGCATCTGCCACCGCGACGCTCAATCCCACTTGTGCCATCACCGGCCAGTCGATCAGGTCATCGCCAACGTAGGCGACATTCTCCGGTGCGATCGCCAGTTTGCTAAGGAGATCGCCAAAGGCAATCAGTTTGTCTGACTGCCCCTGATACAGGTGGGTGATCCCCAAAGTGGCACAGCGATCTTCTACAAGTTTAGCCTTTCGTCCGGTAATAATGGCAACCTCAATACCGGAAGTGAGCGCACAGCGAATTCCGTAACCATCGCGGACGTTAAAAGCCTTCAGCTCTTCACCGTTGTTGCCCATATAAATCAGACCATCAGACAGTACGCCATCCACATCCAGGATCAGCAAACGGATGTTTTCTGCCCGGGTGATAACGTCTGCGCTGACGGGTCCATAACAGGTCGCAAGCGACGCACCTGCTTTACTCATTTTCGTTATCCTTGAGTTTCTTACACTACACCTGCACGTAGCAGATCATGCATATGTAACACACCGAGTAACTGGTCGCCATCAGCAACCATTACCGAGGTGATATGGCGGGACTGCATTAAGTTCAGGGCATCGACGGCAAGAATACCCGGACGCACGCGAATGCCTCCAGGGGTCATCACATCGGCAATGCCTAACTGGCGTACATCAACGCCCATATCGAAGACACGACGTAAATCACCATCGGTGAAAATACCGTCAATCTTCATGGCATCATCGCAAATGACGGTCATGCCGAGATTTTTACGCGTGATCTCAATTAAGGCGTCACGCAGGCTGGCGTTTTTGGTTACATGCGGGATCTCGTCGCCCGTATGCATAATATCGTTAACGCGCAGTAAAAGCTTACGGCCCAGTGCCCCACCGGGATGAGACAACGCAAAATCTTCCGCGGTAAAGCCGCGCGCTTTTAATAATGCCACCGCAAGGGCATCGCCCATCACCAGTGTTGCTGTCGTGCTGCTGGTCGGCGCCAGGCCTAACGGACAAGCTTCCTTGGGCACTTTAACACACAGATGCACATCTGCTGCACGCGCCATACTGCTTTCCGGACGACCGGTCATGCAGATAAGCGGTACATGAAGACGTTTTAATACCGGGATCAGCGCCGCTATCTCATTGGATTCACCGGAGTTAGAGATGGCGATGACCACATCCTGCGGCGAGACCATACCCAGATCGCCATGTGCAGCTTCGCCTGGGTGTACAAAAAATGAGGGGGTGCCGGTGCTGGCAAATGTGGCTGCCATTTTCCGCCCGATATGGCCGGATTTCCCCATTCCCATCACCACGACTTTGCCCGGGCAACTGAATATTTTCTCGCATGCGAGGGTAAAATTTTGGTTGATGTACTGATCAAGCTCCGCCAGGCCTTCACGTTCAATTGCCAGGACTTCCTTGCCTGCTTGCTGAAAGTCAAAACCCGGTTGCAACTCTAAGTGCGACATAATGCGTTTCCAGTTATCCAACGAGAAGTGGCGATAACCAATACAGCATCGCCAGCCATATGATAAAACCGCCGGTCAGCAGCGCGCCCGCGCCGCGACCAATCTGGCGCGGACGTCGCCAGCAGAGTAATGCAAAAATAACGCTCACCAGCAGCATGACGCTGTAGTCCCGGACGAAGGCCATAGGATTGACTTCGCCCGGCGTAATCAGCGCCGGTAGCCCGAGGACGATAACAATATTAAAAATGTTCGCGCCGATAATGTTACCGACGGCAATATCGTTTTCACCTTTACGCAGACCCGCAATCGCCGTTGCCAGTTCCGGCAGGCTGGTACCAATGGCGACCACCGTCAACCCGATGGTGAGTTCGCTCATGGCGAAATAGTTCGCCAGTACGGTAGCGTTATCTACCACCATACGCGTAGCCATAGGCATAATAATCAGCGCAATACCCAACCACAAAAATGCGACGGGTAACCCGCCTTCGCGCGGTAGCTCAGCTATCTGCTCGCGTGTCAGGCTGTCATTGCCTTGTCGCTCGGCCAGACGAGCGATTTTAACAATGAATAGCAGCCATAGCACGGCCAGGAGCAGAAGAAAGAAACCGTCGCTGCGGCTCAACTGCCCGTCATACAGGACGGATGCAGCTAAAATACTTACCAGCAACATTAGCGGTAATTCACGACGCAGAACATCAGAATGCACGGTAAAAGGATGAATCAGCGCCGACAGGCCTAAAATAAGCAGAATGTTGGTGATGTTAGAACCTATGGCGGTCCCGACAGCCAGATCGAGTTGCCCATTCATCGATGCGGCAACGGAGACAATGATCTCGGGTAACGACGTACCAATGCTGACCACGGTCATTCCGATGATAATGGGGGGAATACCGACGTTTCGACATAAAATGGATGCGGCAAATACCAGACGGTCGGCACCGTAGACCACCAGAAGTAAACCAATTATTAACAGCGCCGTCGCTAAAAGCATCTAAAGTCCTTTCTTCAGGTATACTCGCCGGTCCTCTTGAAGGATCTTCTGGAAGCCGTAACGAAGTCTTAATTTTGACTTTATGCGGCTAAAAAGTAAAACAAATGCCAGCTTTCGCTAACCAGGACAGGCAATAATCTGTAAATATGTTGAGTTCAGGGCTAAATTGAGCGCCAAACTCTTCGATCAACAAGGTAATAGTAAAGGATGAATCAATGGGGCAGTCTGTGGCGAATCTAGTCGATATGCGCGATGTCAGCTTTTCCCGAGGTGACCGCTGCATCTTTGATAATATTTCCCTGACGGTACCGCGCGGTAAAGTGACGGCAATCATGGGGCCATCAGGCATCGGCAAAACGACGCTGTTGCGTCTGATTGGCGGACAGATCTCACCGGATAAGGGCGAGATTCTGTTTGACGGTGAGAACGTCCCGGCCATGTCCCGTTCGCGTTTATTTACCGTGCGTAAGCGCATGAGTATGCTGTTTCAGTCAGGTGCGCTATTTACCGACATGAATGTGTTTGACAACGTTGCGTACCCTCTGCGCGAGCATACGACGTTGCCAGCGCCGTTGCTGAAGAGCACGGTGATGATGAAGCTCGAAGCCGTCGGTCTGCGGGGTGCGGCCAAATTAATGCCTTCTGAATTATCCGGCGGGATGGCGCGCCGCGCTGCGTTAGCGCGTGCTATCGCGCTGGAGCCTGACCTCATTATGTTTGATGAGCCGTTCGTCGGTCAGGATCCCATCACCATGGGCGTGCTGGTGAAGTTGATTTCAGAACTGAACAGTGCGCTGGGTGTCACCTGTGTGGTGGTATCCCATGATGTGCCTGAAGTACTGAGTATTGCGGATTACGCCTATATAATGGCGGACAAAAAAATAGTGGCCTACGGTAGTGCTCAGGCACTACAAGAAAATGCCGATCCGCGCGTACGCCAGTTCCTTGACGGCATTGCCGATGGACCGGTTCCGTTCCGTTACCCGGCGGGTGACTACCATATCGATTTACTCTAAACAGGGAGTTAAGCCACCCATGTTGTTAAATGCGCTGGCATCACTCGGACATCGAGGAATAAAAACCCTCAGGACGTTTGGGCGAGCCGGATTAATGTTGTTCAATGCGGTTGTCGGCAAACCGGAGTTTCGCAAACATGCGCCGCTGCTGATACGCCAGCTTTATAATGTCGGTGTCTTATCGATGCTGATCATTATAGTGTCAGGCGTATTCATCGGTATGGTGTTGGGATTGCAGGGATACCTGGTGCTGACGACCTACAGTGCGGAAACCAGCCTCGGTATGCTGGTGGCGCTGTCATTGTTACGTGAGCTGGGGCCGGTTGTTGCGGCGCTGCTGTTTGCCGGGCGGGCCGGATCGGCCTTAACCGCAGAGATTGGCCTGATGAGAGCGACCGAGCAGCTTTCCAGCCTGGAAATGATGGCCGTCGATCCACTGCGCCGGGTGATCTCTCCGCGTTTTTGGGCCGGTGTCATTTCATTGCCGCTGCTAACGATTATATTTGTCGCCGTGGGGATCTGGGGTGGTTCACTGGTTGGCGTAAGCTGGAAGGGTATTGATGCGGGCTTTTTCTGGTCGGCTATGCAAAATGCCGTCGACTGGCGTCTGGACCTGGTCAACTGTCTGATTAAGAGCGTGGTGTTCGCCATTACGGTCACCTGGATTGCATTGTTCAATGGTTATGATGCGATCCCGACCTCTGCCGGGATTAGCCGGGCAACGACACGCACCGTTGTGCACGCCTCTCTTGCCGTTCTGGGGCTGGATTTTGTGCTGACCGCACTGATGTTTGGGAATTGAGTTCATGCAAACGAAAAAAAATGAAATTTGGGTCGGGTTATTCCTGCTGGTTGCGCTGCTGGCTGCGCTGTTTGTCTGCCTGAAGGCGGCGAACGTTACCTCAATGCGTACTGAACCGACTTACACGATTTATGCGACCTTTGATAATATCGGCGGCCTGAGAGAGCGTTCTCCGGTGCGGATTGGCGGGGTGGTAGTTGGACGCGTATCGGACATCTCGTTAGATCCGAAAACGTACCTGCCGCGCGTGACGCTGGAAATCGAATCGCGTTTTAACCATATTCCTGACACCAGTTCTCTGAGCATCCGTACTTCCGGTCTGCTGGGCGAACAGTATCTGGCATTGAACGTGGGTTTTGAAGATCCTGAGCTGGGAACGTCTATCCTCAAAGATGGCGGTACGATTCAGGACACGAAATCCGCGATGGTGCTGGAAGATATGATTGGTCAGTTCCTTTACAACAGCAACAGCAAAGGTGATGACAATAAGAATTCTGGCGATGCGCCAGCCGCAACTGAAGGCAATAATGAAGCCACTACGCCTGCGGGCGCAACGAAATAATATCAGGAGAATCGACGTATGTTTAAACGATTGATGATGGTGGCTATGCTGGTGATTGCTCCACTTAGCGCGGCAACCGCAGCAGACCAGACTAACCCGTACAAACTGATGGATGAGGCGGCGCAAAAGACCTTTGACCGTCTGAAAAACGAGCAACCAAAAATCCGTTCCAACCCCGATTACCTGCGTCAGGTCGTCGATCAGGAACTGCTGCCTTATGTGCAGGTTAAGTATGCCGGTGCGCTGGTGCTGGGCCGTTACTACAAAGATGCGACTCCTGCCCAACGTGAAGCCTATTTTGCTGCATTCCGTGAATATCTGAAGCAGGCTTACGGCCAGGCACTGGCGATGTACCACGGCCAGACTTATCAGATTGCCCCTGAGCAGCCGTTGGGTGATGCGACCATCGTACCTATCCGCGTAACCATCATCGATCCAAACGGTCGTCCTCCGGTACGTCTGGATTTCCAGTGGCGTAAAAACTCCCAGACCGGTAACTGGCAGGCGTATGACATGATCGCCGAAGGCGTAAGTATGATCACCACCAAACAAAATGAGTGGAGCGACCTGCTGCGTACCAAAGGTATTGATGGCCTGACGGCACAGTTGAAATCTATTTCTCAGCAGAAAATCACGCTGGAAGAGAAAAAATAATGACGCAGTCACTCACCTGGACGCGCGAAGGCGACAAGCTGGTGCTGGTGGGAGAGCTGGATCAGGACGTGTTAAATCCCTTATGGGATGCGCGAATTGAGGCGATGAAAGGGGTATCCTGCATCGATCTGAACCAGGTATCCCGAGTAGATACCGGCGGTCTGGCGTTACTGTTGCATCTGATTAATCAAGGCAAGCAGCAGGGAAACAGCGTTTCGCTCACTGGTGTTAACGATAAAGTGTACACGCTGGCGCAGCTTTACAATCTGCCTGACGACGTCCTTCCGCGTTAATTTTTCCAGGCCGGATAAGGTCTTGTGCCGCTATCCGGCAAAACCCCCGAGGGGGATCTGCCACTAAAGCCTTGTCTGATTTATCAGCGAGGCTTTTTGCTTATTTATGACAGCGCCACTTTGCTCTAAGATGTTGGGCTGTTTTCACTATCTGACGAATGAAGAGCCCATGGAAAATAATGAAATTCAGAGCGTGCTGATGAATGCACTCTCCCTCCAGGAAGTCCACGTTTCTGGCGACGGCAGTCACTTTCAGGTTATTGCCGTGGGTGAGATGTTTGAAGGCATGAGCCGGGTCAAGAAGCAGCAATCGGTCTATGGCCCGTTGATGGAGTACATTGCGGACAACCGCATTCATGCCGTGTCGATTAAGGCGTTTACCCCAGCGGAATGGGCGCGCGATCGCAAACTTAACGGTTTTTGAGCTACGGGTGATGTGCCGGTAGCGAAGATAAATTCTAAACAGAGAACAGAATAATGGATAAATTTCGTGTTCAGGGGCCAACCAAGCTCCAGGGCGAAGTCACAATTTCAGGCGCTAAAAACGCCGCACTGCCGATCCTGTTTGCGGCGCTGCTGGCTGAAGAACCTGTAGAGATCCAAAACGTCCCGAAACTGAAGGACGTTGACACATCAATGAAGCTGTTGAGCCAGTTGGGTGCGAAAGTTGAGCGTAATGGTTCCGTGCACATTGATGCGCGTGATGTGAACGTCTTCTGTGCGCCGTACGATCTGGTGAAAACCATGCGTGCATCCATTTGGGCGCTCGGGCCGCTGGTTGCCCGCTTTGGTCAGGGCCAGGTTTCGCTGCCGGGCGGCTGCACCATCGGCGCGCGTCCGGTGGACCTGCACATTACCGGTCTGGAGCAGTTAGGCGCGACTATCAAGCTGGAAGAAGGCTATGTGAAAGCGTCCGTTGATGGCCGTCTGAAAGGCGCGCATATTGTCATGGACAAAGTGAGCGTCGGTGCGACTGTCACCATCATGTGTGCAGCAACGCTTGCCGAAGGCACCACCATCATCGAAAACGCTGCGCGCGAGCCGGAGATTGTGGATACCGCGAACTTCCTGATTGCGCTGGGCGCGAAGATCACTGGCCAGGGCACCGATCGTATTACGATCGAAGGCGTTGAGCGTCTCGGCGGCGGTGTGTATCGCGTTCTGCCAGACCGCATCGAAACTGGTACCTTCCTGGTGGCGGCGGCAATTTCTCGTGGCAAAATTATCTGCCGTAATGCACAACCGGACACACTGGATGCCGTTCTGGCGAAACTGCGTGATGCGGGTGCGGATATCGAAGTCGGCGACGACTGGATCAGCCTTGATATGCACGGCAAACGTCCGAAAGCGGTTAATGTGCGTACTGCGCCGCATCCGGCGTTCCCTACCGATATGCAGGCCCAGTTCACGCTGCTGAACCTGGTGGCAGAAGGGACCGGCTTCATCACGGAAACCGTGTTTGAGAACCGCTTTATGCACGTGCCTGAGCTGAGCCGTATGGGCGCTCACGCAGAAATCGAAAGCAATACCGTGATTTGCCACGGCGTGGAAACACTCTCAGGCGCACAGGTTATGGCGACCGATCTGCGTGCATCTGCAAGTTTAGTGCTGGCAGGTTGTATTGCTGAAGGTACAACAGTGGTCGATCGTATTTATCACATCGATCGCGGCTATGAGCGCATCGAAGATAAACTGCGTGCGCTGGGCGCAAACATTGAGCGCGTGAAAGGCGAGTAATCGTCAACGTCTCTTGTAACCCCCAGTTCAGTTGGCCGGGGGTTACAGCTCAATGTTCATTCCGGATTCTTTTTCTCTCTGCGACTCCTCATCATCCGCGTTCTGTCGATGAACTCATGCGTTTTGGCATCGTGATAGCGTGACGGCCAAATCATCCAGGGATCAGTTCCCAGTGCCCGGGCGATAATCAACTCACCTTTTGGCCATGGTCTCGTTAACGCATTTGCCAGCGTTGATGAACTCAATCCATTTTTACGTGATTCAGCGGCCATTGAGGTCCCTTTCTTGCGCAGTCCGGCGATGATGTCGGCCGGATGCCAGTCAATCAGCTTGTTTTCCATAAATTCATCTCTCCTTTGGTTAACGACTTACGGTTCCACGATCGGTTGTGGCGACACTATAACTCCCGAAGAACGAATGTTCTAAAATGTTCATGTAAAGTGTCTGTATATTCAGAATATGCCAAGGTTCTGCGTGATTATCCGGAGGAGAGTGGGGGGGGTTACTAGAACTTATAAAAAAATCCCGTGCAGAGCACGGGATGAGGGGGGGGGATGCTGTAGGGAATTAACGGTCGCGCTGTACGGCGATATGTGCCAGACCAATCAGCGCTTCTCTCCACGGCGTATCAGGCAGCACCTGCAACGCAGCGATGGCCTTATCAGCCTCTTCTTCTGCACGTTGGCGCGTCCACTCCAGGGAACCACAGGCGTTCATCGCTTCCAGAACCGGCTCCAGAAGGTGACGACCATTACCTTGCTCAATGGCCTGGCGGATCATTTGCGCTTGTTCTGGAGTACCGTGGCGCATGGCATGCAGCAGCGGCAGCGTAGGTTTACCCTCGTTGAGGTCATCACCGACGTTTTTACCCAACTGCTCGCCATCTGCGCTGTAATCCAGCAAATCGTCAATTAACTGGAAAGCTGTGCCGAGATAACGGCCATAATCCTGCAACCCTTTTTCTTGTTCTTCGCTACAGCCAGCCAGAATGCCTGAACATTGGGCTGCCGCTTCAAACAACCGCGCCGTCTTACTGTAGATGACGCGCATATAGTTTTCTTCGGTGATGTCTGGGTCGTTGACGTTCATCAGCTGCAAGACTTCACCTTCGGCGATGACGTTGACTGCTTTCGACATGACTTCCAGCACTTTCAACGAGCCAAGGCTAGTCATCATCTGAAATGCGCGGGTATAGATAAAATCGCCAACCAGCACGCTGGCCGCATTACCAAACGCCGCATTTGCCGTAGCTTTCCCACGGCGCATGTCTGACTCATCCACAACATCATCGTGCAGCAGGGTCGCTGTGTGGATAAACTCGATGAGGGCCGCAATCGTAACGTGCGCATTTTCCTGGTAACCAACGGCCCGCGCTGCGAGGACGGCGATCATTGGGCGAATGCGTTTTCCGCCACCGCTAACGATGTAGTACCCCAGTTGATTGATCAACTGAACGTCAGAATTGAGCTGTTCAAGGATTGTCGCATTGACCCCCGCCATATCTTGCGCGGTTAACTCATTGATTTTTTCTAAATTCATCGCAAAAGCCGGGCTTCTCGCCCCGATTACCTTACTGTATGAGAAGGTAACGTCGGGTTTAGGGTTATAAATATATGCTGATTGTACTGAAAAAACGCCGTAGATAAACGTTACCGTACGTGTTGTGTTTTTTTTCTTCATGTATTGACGGTAGCACTTGTCAAAGGCTCGCGTTTTGCGTAATATTCGCGCCCTATTGTGAATATTTATAGCGCACTCTGAATCATCAAAAAGGTGTGCGCGGAAGCGGAGTTTTTTATGTACGCGGTTTTCCAAAGTGGTGGTAAACAACACCGAGTAAGCGAAGGTCAGACCGTTCGCCTGGAAAAGCTGGACATCGCAACTGGCGAATCTGTTGAATTCGCAGAAGTTCTGATGATCGCAAACGGTGAAGAAGTCAAAATCGGCGTTCCTTTCGTTGATGGCGGCGTTATCAAAGCTGAAGTTGTTGCTCACGGTCGTGGCGAGAAAGTTAAAATTGTTAAGTTTCGTCGTCGTAAACACTATCGTAAGCAGCAGGGCCATCGTCAGTGGTTCACTGATGTGAAAATCACTGGCATCAGCGCTTAAGTTAAGGGGAGCAGATTAAATGGCACATAAAAAGGCTGGCGGCTCGACTCGTAACGGTCGCGATTCAGAAGCTAAACGTCTGGGCGTAAAACGCTTCGGCGGTGAAACAGTTCTGGCTGGTAGCATCATCGTTCGTCAACGTGGTACTAAATTCCACGCTGGCTCTAACGTTGGTTGCGGCAAAGACCACACTCTGTTTGCTAAAGCAGACGGTAAAGTGAAATTTGAAGTGAAAGGCCCGAAAAACCGTAAATTCATCAGCATCGTTGCTGAATAAGTTTTTCGCGTCCCGGTAACGGATAAAAGCCCCGCAACACGTTGCGGGGCTTTTTACATTCGACGGCCGGTAAATACGCTCGTCACGCCGTGACAACCCGGAAACGAGCCCTTGTAGGGAATACGGCATGAAGCAACAGGCAGGCATTGGTATTCTGTTAGCACTCACAACGGCAGTATGTTGGGGGGCTTTGCCAATAGCAATGAAGCAAGTGCTGGAGGTGATGGAGCCTCCTACCGTGGTGTTCTACCGTTTTTTAATGGCAAGCGTTGGCCTTGGCGCTATTCTTGCGGTTAAAAAAAAGCTCCCTCCATTGCGTATTTTTCGCAAAGCGCGTTGGCTGGTGTTGCTGGCTATCGCAACCGGTGGGCTGTTCGGTAACTTCATTCTGTTTAGTTCATCCTTGCAGTATTTGAGCCCAACGGCTTCGCAGGTTATCGGTCAGCTGTCACCGGTTGGTATGATGATCGCCAGCGTCTTTATCCTGAAAGAAAAGATGCGCGGCACGCAGGTGATTGGCGCCATTATGCTTCTGAGCGGCCTGGTCCTGTTTTTTAATACCAGTCTGATCGAAATTTTTACCCGACTCACCGATTACACCTGGGGCGTTATCTTTGGTGTCGGTGCGGCGATGGTCTGGGTGAGCTATGGGGTCGCGCAAAAGGTGTTATTGCGCCGCCTGGCATCACCGCAGATCCTGTTTTTACTGTACACTTTATGTACGATAGCGTTGTTGCCGCTGGCTAAACCCGGTGTCATCACGCAGCTCAGCGACTGGCAGCTGGCATGCCTGGTATTCTGCGGCCTGAATACGCTGGTAGGATACGGCGCTCTTGCGGAAGCGATGGCGCGTTGGCAGGCGGCGCAGGTGAGCGCTATTATCACGCTCACACCGCTGTTTACGTTGTTATTTTCAGATTTATTATCACTGGCCTGGCCCGATTTCTTCGCCAGACCGATGCTAAACCTATTAGGTTATCTCGGTGCGTTTATCGTGGTTGCGGGCGCGATGTATTCCGCCATTGGTCATCGAATTTGGGGCGGTTTACGTAAGCATGAAACGGTGGTTTCGCAACCCCGCTCAGGCGAATGATTTACGGAGAGTAAAATGAAGTTTGTTGATGAAGCATCGATTCTGGTCGTTGCAGGTGATGGCGGTAATGGTTGCGTCAGCTTCCGCCGCGAAAAGTACATCCCAAAAGGCGGTCCGGACGGTGGTGATGGTGGTGACGGTGGTGACGTTTGGCTGGAAGCCGACGAAAACCTGAACACGCTGATCGATTACCGTTTTGAAAAATCATTCCGTGCGGAACGTGGTCAGAATGGCGCGAGCCGTGATTGCACCGGTAAGCGTGGCAAAGACGTCACGATTAAAGTGCCTGTTGGTACGCGTGTTATCGATCAGGGCACGGGCGAAACCATGGGCGACATGACCAAACACGGTCAGCGTCTGATGGTCGCTAAAGGCGGCTGGCATGGTCTGGGCAACACCCGTTTCAAATCATCGGTTAACCGTACTCCACGTCAGAAAACAATGGGTACGCCGGGTGATAAGCGCGATCTGATGCTGGAGCTGATGCTGCTGGCAGACGTGGGTATGCTGGGTATGCCAAATGCTGGGAAATCGACGTTTATCCGTGCAGTATCTGCGGCGAAGCCGAAAGTCGCTGATTATCCCTTCACCACCCTGGTGCCGAGCCTGGGCGTGGTGCGTATGGACAACGAAAAGAGCTTCGTGGTTGCCGACATTCCGGGTCTGATTGAAGGTGCGGCTGAAGGCGCAGGCCTGGGTATCCGCTTCCTGAAACATCTGGAACGTTGCCGCGTGTTGCTGCACCTCATCGATATCGATCCGATTGACGGTTCCGATCCGGTAGAAAACGCCCGTATCATTATTGGCGAACTGGAAAAATACAGTCAGGATCTGGCATCTAAACCGCGCTGGTTAGTGTTCAACAAAATTGATTTGATGGACAAGGCTGAAGCGGAAGAGAAAGCGAAAGCGATCGCCGAAGCGCTGGGCTGGGAAGGTAAATATTACCTGATCTCTGCCGCCAGCCAACTGGGCGTGAAGGATCTTTGCTGGGATGTGATGACCTTTATCATCGAGAACCCGATTGTTCAGGCTGAAGAAGCGAAACAGCCAGAGAAAGTTGAGTTCATGTGGGATGATTATCACCGCCAGCAGCTCGCTGAAGTCGAAGACGAAGCGGAAGATGACTGGGATGACGATTGGGACGAAGAAGACGACGAAGGCGTCGAGTTCATCTACAAGCGTTAATCGCATGAAAAACCCCGGCCATGTTGCCGGGGTTTTTGTTTCCAGTTTGCGTAGGCCGGATAAGCGTAAGCGCCATCCGGCATCTTCAAAATCTAGTTATTCTGATAAATGTCTTTGTACAACCGGCTCTCGAAGCGCACCAACGGAATACGGCGATTACGCTGGTCAGCCGGCTCTACCGCATAACCAGACAAATACTGCACGAATGCCATGCGTTGGCCGCTTGCCGTGGTAATGAAGCCAGCAAGGTTATAGACTCCTTGCAGCGAGCCTGTCTTCGCCGATACTTTGCCATCCACACCAGCCTGATGCAGACCCGCACGGTATTGCAGGGAGCCGTCGTGCCCCGCCAGCGGCAGCATAGTGATAAAGTTCAGCTCGTTATCGTGTTGAGCGATATATTGCAGCACCTGCATCATGGTCGCCGGGGCAATCAGGTTATGCCGGGAGAGGCCTGAACCGTCGGCAATAATGGTGTTGCCGATATCAACGCCCGCCTGCTGACGCAAAATCTGGCGTACGGCATCAGAACCCGCCCGCCAGGTGCCTGGCACGTTAAATCGGACATGACCAATCATACGGAAAACGGTATCGGCAATCATGTTGTCCGATTTTTTCAGCATAATCTTAAGCAGGTCATGCAGTGGCGCTGACTGCTTACTGGCGACCACCGTTCCCGGCTCGTTGACCAGCGTCTGGCGCAGCAGCGTACCGCTGTAGGTGATACCTGCTTGTTTTAGCTCATCTTTGATAATCGCCCCGGCATAGCTGGCTCCGTCCTGAATGGCGAACGCCAGCGGCAGCGGATCGGCTCGTTGGGGCAGGCATCCGGTCAGCGTATAGCGGTTGAGATCGCCGGGAACCACATCCAGTTCACAATATTGCGCTTCCGCAGAACCTCGGGCGAGAGTACGCACCTGACTGAACATGGTGACCGGGTAATAAGATGCCACGCGAATAAAGGCGAGATCGTTGGGTTTTTGCGCGCTGTAGAGTGAAACCGAGAAACAGTTTCTATCGACAATAGCCGCTGCGGGCGGTGCGCTAAAACACTGCGTCATGTCGTTCCAGGGCCAACCGGGCGCTTTATCATGACTGGCGAAAATAGACGTGTCGATCAGGACATTTCCGGCAATTTGCGTCACGCCTGATTTTTTCAGGGTTGCCACCATATTGCGAATATCCTGGCGTTTTAGCGTCGGATCAGCACCAAATCGTGCCACTAAGTCACCTTTCAATACGCCGCCTTCCACGTTGCCTTTAGTCTCAAGCGTAGTGGTAAAACGAAAGTCAGGCCCGAGCTGAATCAATGCCGCCAGCGCGGTGATCACTTTCTGGGTACTGGCCGGCAGCGCCATCTGCTGGCTATGAAAATCAATAGCGGGTGCAGGTGCGCCAACCTTCTGTACCATAAGGGCGAGGTTGGCCCCGGCAGGGAGCTGATTGATATACTCGTCGACGTTCGCAGCCTGAACGCTGAACGCTATACTGGCAGTCAATCCGATGGTAAATCTGGAAAATCGCATAATCTCGCGCTAACAACCTGGAAACAGGCCGTCATACTACGGCGCAACGCCCCAAAAAGTAAACGATGACCCATAAGGAACTCCAGGGTAAAATGATCATCAAATAGAGAATTGTAGCTGACCTGGGACCTTGAGCCCCGGGTCGGTATTTTTTTGCTTCTGACTCTGGCATGACATTCGCCAGGGTGGGCTTAGCAGCCGGGGTGAGAGCAACTACCCCCTACAGGAATGTTCAAGAGGTATAACAAATGCAAGCTATCCCGATGACCTTACGTGGTGCTGAAAAACTGCGCGAAGAGCTGGATTTTCTGAAATCTGTGCGCCGTCCTGAAATTATTGCCGCTATCGCTGAAGCGCGTGAGCACGGCGACCTGAAAGAGAACGCGGAGTATCACGCGGCGCGCGAACAGCAGGGTTTCTGCGAAGGACGCATTAAAGATATCGAGGCTAAACTGTCCAACGCGCAGGTAATCGACGTTACTAAAATGCCGAACAATGGCCGCGTTGTTTTCGGCGCGACGGTTACCGTGTTGAATCTCGATAACGATGAAGAGCAGACCTGGCGTATTGTCGGCGATGATGAAGCCGATTTTAAACAGAACCTGATTTCAGTGAACTCGCCTATCGCTCGTGGCCTTATCGGTAAAGAGCAGGATGACGTCGTGGTTATCAAAACGCCGGGCGGCGAAGTGGAATATGAAGTGACGAAAGTAGAATACCTGTAATTCGCATCTTGGTTAAGATGTTGATACATTGTAAAGAAAGGAAAAAGGCCGCATAGCGGCCTTTTATCAACGAAGAGAGCGTGGCATTTTGCTCTCCTGCTAGCGGAAAACCCCGCGTTTTACACAAACTTCGTGTTCAACTTTGGGATATTCTTAGCGTGGCAGCGAGATTTTACGTTCTTTAGTCGGGCGATACAGTACCAGCGTTTTGCCGATGACCTGCACATTACAGGCGCCGGTTTCGCGTACGATAGCTTCCACGATCAAGGTTTTAGTATCGCGATCTTCCGAGGCGATTTTCACCTTGATAAGTTCATGGTGCTCTAACGCTTGTTCAATCTCGGCCAGTACCCCTTCGGTCAAACCATTGTTGCCAAGCATAACTACAGGCTTGAGCGGATGTGCCAGACCTTTCAGGTGCTGTTTTTGTTTAGTACTCAGATTCATCGTATATTTTTGCTTACGTTGGGATTGAAAACGGGTCATTCTACCGCCATCTCCCATATATCACCAAATAGCTGTGTAGAAATTTACACCATTGGTTACGATGAACTGCCCTTTGGGAATGTGAAATGACAGGTAAAAAGCGTTCTGCCAGCTCGAGTCGCTGGCTTCAGGAACACTTTAGCGATAAATATGTTCAACAGGCGCAGAAAAAGGGGTTACGTTCCCGTGCCTGGTTTAAACTTGATGAAATACAGCAAAGTGACAAAATTTTTAAACCGGGGATGACGATAGTTGATCTCGGTGCTGCACCCGGTGGCTGGTCGCAATATGCAGTTACGCAGATCGGCAACACCGGCCGCATTATCGCTTGCGATCTTTTACCTATGGATCCAATCGTTGGTGTGGACTTCCTTCAGGGCGACTTTCGTGATGAATTAGTCCTGAAAGCGTTACTTGAACGCGTAGGTGACAGTAAAGTACAAGTTGTCATGTCTGATATGGCGCCAAATATGTGTGGAACACCGGCGGTGGATATTCCCCGGGCCATGTATCTGGTAGAGCTGGCGCTTGGAATGGCTCGTGATGTATTAGCGCCAGGTGGTAGTTTTGTAGTGAAGGTGTTCCAGGGCGAAGGCTTCGATGAGTATCTAAGAGAGATTCGCTCCCTGTTTACGAAGGTCAAAGTTCGTAAGCCGGACTCTTCTCGCGCCCGTTCGCGTGAAGTGTATATTGTAGCGACCGGGCGTAAACCATAACCGGCAGATTTCAAACGAAAGTTTGAAAGAAACTGGATATAGAGTATCCTGACGCTGTTTTTAACACAGTTGTAATATGAGGTTAATCCCTTGAGTGACATGGCGAAAAACCTAATTCTCTGGCTGGTCATTGCCGTTGTGCTGATGTCAGTATTCCAGAGCTTTGGGCCCAGCGAGTCTAATGGCCGTAAGGTTGATTACTCTACCTTCCTGCAAGAGGTCAATCAGGACCAGGTTCGTGAAGCGAAGATCAACGGACGTGAGATTAACGTTACCAAGAAAGATAGTAACCGTTACACGACCTACATCCCGGTTAACGATCCGAAGTTGCTTGATAACCTGCTGACCAAAAACGTCAAGGTTGTTGGCGAACCACCTGAAGAGCCGAGCCTGCTGGCTTCTATCTTCATTTCCTGGTTCCCAATGCTGCTGCTGATTGGTGTCTGGATCTTCTTCATGCGTCAGATGCAGGGCGGTGGTGGCAAAGGTGCCATGTCGTTCGGCAAGAGCAAAGCGCGCATGCTGACGGAAGATCAGATCAAAACGACTTTTGCTGACGTTGCGGGTTGTGACGAAGCAAAAGAAGAAGTCGCTGAGCTGGTTGAGTATCTGCGCGAACCGAGCCGTTTCCAGAAACTGGGCGGTAAAATCCCGAAAGGCGTCCTGATGGTCGGTCCTCCGGGTACGGGTAAAACCCTGCTGGCGAAAGCTATCGCAGGTGAAGCGAAGGTTCCATTCTTCACAATTTCCGGTTCTGATTTCGTGGAAATGTTCGTGGGTGTCGGTGCATCTCGTGTGCGTGACATGTTCGAACAAGCCAAAAAAGCGGCACCGTGCATCATCTTCATCGATGAAATCGACGCCGTAGGCCGCCAGCGTGGCGCAGGTCTGGGCGGTGGTCACGATGAACGTGAACAGACGCTGAACCAGATGCTGGTTGAGATGGACGGCTTCGAAGGTAACGAAGGTATTATCGTTATCGCAGCGACTAACCGTCCGGACGTTCTTGACCCTGCGCTGCTTCGTCCAGGCCGTTTCGACCGTCAGGTTGTGGTTGGTCTGCCGGACGTTCGCGGTCGTGAACAGATCCTGAAAGTGCATATGCGTCGCGTGCCGCTGTCTCCGGATATCGATGCGGCAATCATTGCACGTGGTACGCCTGGCTTCTCCGGTGCGGACCTCGCGAACCTGGTCAACGAAGCGGCACTGTTTGCTGCTCGTGGCAACAAGCGCGTAGTGTCGATGGTTGAGTTCGAAAAAGCGAAAGACAAAATCATGATGGGTGCGGAACGTCGCTCCATGGTGATGACGGAAGCGCAGAAAGAATCTACCGCGTATCACGAAGCTGGCCACGCGATTATCGGTCGCCTGGTGCCGGAACACGATCCGGTGCACAAAGTGACGATTATCCCGCGCGGTCGTGCGCTGGGTGTGACCTTCTTCCTGCCTGAAGGCGATGCAATCAGCGCCAGCCGTCAGAAACTGGAAAGTCAGATCTCCACATTGTACGGTGGCCGTCTGGCGGAAGAGATCATCTACGGTGCTGAACATGTTTCTACCGGTGCGTCGAACGACATTAAAGTCGCGACTAACCTGGCGCGTAACATGGTTACTCAGTGGGGCTTCTCCGATAAACTCGGTCCGTTGCTGTACGCTGAAGAAGAAGGCGAAGTGTTCCTGGGACGTTCTGTGGCGAAAGCGAAACACATGTCCGATGAAACCGCTCGCATTATCGATCAGGAAGTTAAACTGCTGATTGAGCGTAACTATGACCGTGCACGTCGTTTGCTGAACGAAAACATGGACATTCTGCACTCAATGAAAGATGCGCTCATGAAATATGAGACTATCGATGCGCCGCAGATTGACGATCTGATGGCTCGCCGCGATGTGCGTCCGCCTGCGGGTTGGGAAGAACCGGGTTCTTCTAACAACAACTCTGGCAGCACCGGCAAGCCGAGTGCACCGCGTCCGGTTGATGAACCGCGTGCGCCGGACTCTGGCACTATGTCAGAGCAGCTGGGCGACAAATAAGTTATCGTTGATGATGACCGTGTTTTAATTGAAAACCCTGGGGCTTGCTCCGGGGTTTTTCTTATCTGCATATTCAAGATTTTACCAGGGATAAAACTATGAAACTCTTTGCTCAGGGTTCTTCACTGGATCTCAGCCATCCGCACGTCATGGGGATTTTGAACGTCACGCCAGACTCATTTTCCGATGGTGGAGCGCACAACTCTTTGGTTGAGGCGGTAAAACACGCAAACCTGATGATTAACGCTGGGGCGACTATCATTGATGTGGGTGGTGAGTCCACGCGTCCGGGCGCGGCTGATGTGAGTGTTGAAGAAGAGTTGCAGCGAGTGAGCCCTGTGGTAGAGGCGATTGCTCAGCGTTTTGAAGTGTGGATTTCGGTTGATACCTCAAAGCCCGAAGTGATCCGCGAATGCGCCAGGGTTGGCGCGCATATCATCAATGACATTCGCTCACTCTCGGAGCCTGGAGCGTTGGAAGCCGCAGCGGAGACCGGATTGCCAGTTTGCCTGATGCATATGCAGGGGCAGCCGAAAACCATGCAGGAAGCGCCAAAGTATGAGGATGTTTTTGCTGAGGTAGATCGTTACTTTGTTGAGCAAATAGCACGTTGCGAGCGGGCTGGAATCACAAAAGATAAATTGTTGCTCGACCCCGGGTTCGGATTCGGTAAAAATCTCACTCACAACTACACATTACTGGCACGTCTGGCGGAGTTTCATCATTTTAATCTGCCGCTGCTGGTTGGGATGTCACGAAAATCAATGGTCGGTCAGTTACTGAATGTGGGGCCATCTGAACGCCTGAGCGGTAGTCTTGCGTGCGCGGTGATTGCCGCAATGCAGGGGGCGCAGATCGTTCGTGTCCATGACGTCAAAGAAACCGTAGAAGCGATGCGTGTGGTGGAAGCCACATTGTCTGCAAAGGAAAAAAAACGCTATGAGTAATCGTAAATATTTTGGCACTGATGGGATCCGCGGTCGCGTAGGTGATGCCCCAATTACTCCTGACTTTGTGCTCAAGCTGGGCTGGGCTGCAGGGAAAGTGCTGGCTCGTCATGGTTCACGTAAAATTATTATCGGTAAAGATACGCGTATTTCCGGCTATATGCTGGAGTCCGCGCTGGAAGCGGGCCTGGCAGCCGCCGGACTCTCAGCCTCATTCACAGGGCCAATGCCAACACCTGCCGTTGCTTATCTGACGCGTGCTTTCCGTGCTGAGGCCGGGATTGTTATCTCCGCTTCGCACAACCCATTCTATGACAATGGGATTAAATTCTTCTCCATCGATGGGACCAAACTGCCGGATGCGGTTGAAGAAGCTATCGAAGCCGAAATGGAAAAAGCGATCACCTGCGTGGACTCGGCTGAACTGGGTAAAGCTACCCGTATCGTTGATGCTGCCGGTCGCTATATCGAGTTTTGCAAAGGCACCTTCCCGAACGAACTGAGTCTGAGTGAGCTTAAAATTGTGGTGGATTGCGCTAACGGTGCAACGTACCACATTGCACCAAATGTACTGCGTGAGCTGGGTGCAAACGTGATTGCCATTGGCTGTGAGCCAAACGGTGTGAACATCAATGAAGAAGTCGGCGCCACTGACGTCCGTGCCCTGCAGGCGCGCGTGATTGCGGAAAAAGCCGATCTGGGTATTGCGCTGGACGGCGATGGCGACCGCGTTATTATGGTTGACCACGAAGGCAATAAGGTCGATGGCGATCAGATCATGTACATCATCGCCCGTGAAGCCCTGCGTCAGGGACAGCTGCGTGGTGGTGCGGTAGGTACGTTGATGAGCAACATGGGCCTCGAGCTGGCGCTGAAACAGCTGGGTATTCCTTTTGCTCGGGCGAAAGTTGGCGACCGCTATGTGCTGGAAAAAATGCAGGAAAAAGGCTGGCGTATCGGTGCCGAAAACTCTGGTCATGTGATCCTGCTGGACAAAACCACCACTGGTGACGGCATCGTGGCAGGGCTGCAGGTGCTGGCGGCGATGGTGCGCAACCATATGAGTTTGCACGACCTGTGCAGCGGCATGAAAATGTTCCCACAGCTGCTGGTTAACGTACGTTACACCGCAGGTAGCGGCGATCCGCTGGAACATGAAAATGTGAAAGCGGTGATGGCGGAAGTGGAAGCGGCGCTGGGTAACCGTGGACGCGTCCTGCTGCGTAAGTCTGGTACCGAACCGTTAATTCGTGTGATGGTTGAAGGTGAAGACGAAGCGCAGGTGACTGAATTCGCCCACCGTATTGCCGATGCTGTGAAAGCGGCGTAATCCCGAAGAAAGTGAGAGCCGGAGTCTGAGACTCCGGCTTTTTTTTACTATACGGCAAGCGGCTGTTTACGTCGGCGCTGCCAGAAATAACCACCGACCATCAGTAGTACAAGGACTGCCAGCCACGGCAGAACCGCCAGCAAATGCCCAGACCGGGCAAAGGTTAGCGCAATCATCAGTAGCCAACCGCCCAGCATCGGAATCGCGGTGCGCTTAACAATATCCACAGGCGAGACGCCTGCAATCCCTGCGATAGCAATGATGACGCCGGCAATCGGCGATAACGTACGACCAATACCCGCCGATATCTGGATAGGCAACATCATGACTGCGATATCGCTACCGATATGACGGCTGATGTCCGGCACCATGGGGGCGAAGGAGAAAAATGCCGCATTCCCGGAGCCCATCAGCGCTGAAATTGCGAAGGTGATTAGGGTCATCAGCAGGATAATAGAGGCTGCGCTGAGGCCAAATTCGCCAGAAAGCGACAGCAGCGCGTCGACGGCACCAATGGCTTTCAGCCCGGCGGAAAAAACTTCACCGGCGATAATCAGCGTCACGACGGTGGCAAAAACGCTGCCCATGCTGTCGAAAACCTTTTGTACGCCAGCCATCACCTCGCGCGCTTTGCGATGACGGCAGTACTCACAAACCAGCGTAATAGCGAGGCTTATCAGTACGGCGGTATCCAGCGTAATCTTAAGCGAGCTAAATATTAAATCGCTACACACCAACATCAATACCAGCGGCAGCATAGGCAGAAACAGCCAGGCGATAGGTGCGTCGGCTTCATCAGTTGCCGTTAATGTCTGCATCTGCTGAGCTGCATTGTCGCCACTTTCCCGACGGTCAAAAAAGCGTTGCACAACAATATGCAACAGGGCGATGAAAAGAATGACGGGCACAACGATCGGCAACTGATCCTGCACAAAATAGTTCACCACCTCAATACCTGCGGTTTTGGCGGCGAGAACCGAGTTGCCGGATCCTGGGCCAAACTCAACCGCACAGGTACTGGCGATAACTGCGGCAACTGCGGCGCGGCTACAGCCAAGACGGGTAAGCAATGGGTAAAGCGTCGCCATCAACAGCAGACCCAATCCGGTGGCGCTGCTGATAAACAGCGACAGGAATTGGCCTAATAGCAGTGCCAGTCCCAGCAGCAGATAAGGCGAGTTCAGCCGTTGTAAAGGACGAGATGTTACCCGAACCAGTACCTGGCTTGCGCCAATGGCTGACATGTACGTGGCGAAACCACCAATCAGCATAATTTGCAGCCCGAGGCCGCCGAGACGCACGCTCAGGGTATCGCGAATAAACTCAAAGGCGTCAAAGGGGCCGAATCCGGTGCTCTTTTTCACCAGGCCACTGAGTGAGGTCATTCCGCTAAAATGCGCGATAAGCAACAGCACAATCCCGGTCAATAACAGTACCGACTGGGGGTGATATTTTTTGAGGATCAGACGTCCGGCAAAAATGATGGCGATTAGCGCCAGTAGTAATGACATTCTTGCCCCCTTACTCGAAGTTGCCGGTAACCAGGCACTCTCCATCCCGCAGCAACGGTTTACCCGCGGCAAACAGATGGGCCAGCGAGAGGTCATCATTGAGTACACAGATATCGGCACGTTCTCCGGCGCAGAGCACGCCCCCGGAAATACCCAGCGAGCGCGCAACGTTTGCCGTCAACATTGCGATGGCCTGCGGCACCGGAATACCGACATCAATCAGGCGAGGAAGTAGGTTAAGATTGCCTGCGACCGGTGCCGCGCTTAAACCTTCAACGATACCCTGAGCGTTAAAGCGCGGAACGCTGCCATTGCCGTCAGAACTGATCGTGATGCGCTCCGCCGGAACCTGTGCTTCGAGTGCGTGGAGAATCGCTTGCTCCTGAGGCATAAAACGACTGCCACCGGACGTAACATCGATATGGCCGCCGCGATGGGCGAAAGCAATAGCCTGTTCGAACAAGGGCTCTGTTCTTGCAACATGGGTCGGTGAAATATGGTGAATCGGAATACCCGCATCACACAACTCAATAAGTTGCGACATCCCTTCCGGCAGATTCCCCAGGTGCACATGCAGCAAGCCTTTTTTCCCTGCCAGCAGGGAAGCGACGCGAATATCGCTCACTATCCTCAGCAACTCCTGGAAAGAGGGGTAAGAACCGCGGTGATCGGCGAGGGCGATTTTTACACCAAGAATTGCCGGAATAAAGGCCATATCATCGCGGATGGATCGCGTAATGGTTGGGCTGGGAACGGCGTAGGCTCCCGTATGCATAAACGCGCGTAATCCCTCAAGGTTGAGAGACTGCATTTTAGCGTAGAGGTCTTTGGGCGAACGAGAAATAGCATCGGTGCCTAACACGCCAACCACCGTGGTAATACCCGCTTGAATCAGATCGCGCAGCTTGACGGCGGGTGTCCGACTGGCAAATCCGGCTTCGCCACCGCCACCGGTAAGATGAACATGCTGATCGATGATGCCAGGGATAACCCATTTACCCCGACAATCGATGACCTCGTTGACGCCATCAAACAATGAAATCTCTTTTTCTACCGCCACAATTCGGTCGGCATGAATGAGCAGGGAGCAGAGGCCTAAATCCTCAGGAGAAAAAACACGGGCATTGGTCAATAAAGTAAACATAGCGGTCCTGTCAAACGTCGAAGGTGAGAGTCGGCAGGTGAAACGGAATATTGTTGTTATGATGCCCACCATAAAGCCATTACTATAACTATGACTATTACCGATTTGTTATTGGAGGATGCGGTTATGGCATGGCGGAGAGCACAACGTGGATTGTAAGTGGCTGGAAGATTTTCTGGCCTTGAGCCAGCATGGAAACTACTCTCAGGCCGCGGCGCAGCGGCATATTACTCAACCTGCGCTGAGTCGGCGTATAAAGGCGCTGGAAGAGGTGCTGGGCGTGCCTTTGTTTGATCGGACAACGACCCCCGTCACGCTGACGCGCTATGGTGAACGCTTTGAACCTTATGCCCGGCACGTCCTCAGTACGTTAACAGAGGCACGCCATGAGCTGTCGGCGATGACGCCAGCAACGGATAACACGCTGGTGATGGTCAGCCTGCATACGCTGTCGGTGAATATCCTGCCGGATATGATCAACTACCTGCGGCAGAGTGAGCCGCAGCTAAACTTTACGGTAAACGCCAGTATCCAGGGGATAGACAACCACTTCAATGCCCTGATAAACCGGCAAATTGATATGCTGGTGACTTACGATTTACCCTCTTCACAACCAGGGCTGGAGATTGCCGGAGGGTTAAAACGTTCACTATGGCGGTATGAGCGATTTATTCCTGTGATTTCTGCACAGTTGGTGGATACGCTTGACGATCCGCATACCCCGATCCCCTGGCTATGTTACAGCGACTATACCTTTGTCAGACGTATTATTGATCTTGCAGAACAACGAGTGCGACCACGGTTGAAAAAAGTGTTTGAGAGTGGTTTAAGCGAAACGATACGAGAAATGGTGTTGCGTCATATGGGAATGGCCTGGTTACCTGAATCGATGGTGGCGGAAGAGTTGGTGAATCAGCAAATTATTCACTGCTGGCCACAAAATGCAGATCTGATTTGTGAAATCCCTGTTGTGGTATGGGCGAATCTTGACGATCAACGCGCCGTCATGCAGAGATGCTGGGAGAAGTTGCTGCGTTTTTGATTGATGTGGCGATTTTTTCTGCAGTTGATACAATGCTAACAAATTGCCCTTGCGAAGGTTATTCGCTTTGGTTAGTATTCACACCCGCTTCAGTGGGAAACAGTAAATATTCCCGCTTTAATGGTCGAAGCATTGTACGCGGCAACTCCGCAAGGAACAGGTTGATTATGCACGAAGCTCTTTTAGTAGTTTTCCTTATTGTGGCAATTGGCCTGGTAGGCTTGATCATGCTGCAGCAAGGCAAAGGCGCTGATATGGGAGCCTCTTTTGGCGCAGGCGCTTCTGGTACTCTGTTTGGTTCAAGTGGTTCTGGTAACTTCATGACCCGTATGACAGCTGTATTGGGAACCTTGTTCTTCATTATCAGTCTGGTGCTGGGTAACATGAACAGCAACAAGACCAATAAAGGAAGTGAGTGGGAAAATCTGAGCGCACCGGCGAAAACCGAGCAAACTCAGCCAGCTGCTCCGGCTCAGCCGACCAGCGATATCCCACGCTAAGTATTCTGTACCGAGGTGGTGGAATTGGTAGACACGCTACCTTGAGGTGGTAGTGCCCTAACGGGCTTGTGGGTTCGAGTCCCATCCTCGGTACCAAATTCCAAAAAAAAGACGCTGCAAAGCGTCTTTTTTTTCGTCTGTTATTTGTGGCTGTCCTGTAGGTCGGATAAGCGTAGCGCCATCAGGCGTTGTAATAATGTCGGATGGCGGCGTAAACGCCTTATCCGACCTACAGGGCCGCAGAGCTATATTCTGCACATAAAAAAGGCCGCTTTCGCGGCCTTAAGATGGTGTATCTTTACTTCGCCTTATTTTCCAGATTCTCAACCTGCGGCAGGCCGGTTGTGGAAGAAGCGGTCAGCAGACCAGACTGCGCATAGCCGAACAGCTTCTCGCGGGTATCGGTGATATCCAGATTACGCATGGTTAACTGACCGATACGGTCGTCCGGAGAGAATACGGAATCGCCTTTTTCCATCGTCAGACGTTCTGGTTTATAAGTCAGATTGTCAGATACGGTGTTGAGGATCGAGTAGTCATTACCACGGCGCAGTTCCAGCGTCACTTCACCGGTAATCTGGCTGGCAACCCAACGCTGCAGACCGTCACGCAGCATCAGCGCCTGAGAGTCGAACCAGCGACCCTGATACAGCAGACGACCAAGCTGGCGACCATGTGCGTGATACTGCTCGATGGTATCCTCGTTGTGAATACCGGTCAGCAAACGCTCGTATGCGATATGTAACAATGCCATCCCCGGGGCTTCGTAGATGCCACGGCTCTTCGCTTCAATGATGCGGTTTTCAATCTGATCGCTCATACCCAGACCGTGACGGCCGCCGATACGGTTGGCTTCCAGCATCATCTCAACGTCGTCGCTGAAGGTTTTACCGTTCAGTGCAACCGGATGACCCTGTTCAAAACGCACAGTCACTTCTTCTGCCGGGATCTTCACGCTCTCATCCCAGAACTTCACGCCCATAATTGGGTTGACGATTTTGACGCTTGAGTTCAGGAATTCCAGATCTTTTGCTTCGTGGGTCGCCCCGAGCATATTGGAGTCTGTTGAGTACGCTTTCTCAACGGACATCTTGTAGTCGAAACCACAGGCAATCATAAATTCGGACATCTCATGGCGACCGCCGAGTTCATCGATAAAATCGGTATCCAGCCATGGTTTATAAATCTGCAGTTCGGCGTTGGTCAGCAGACCGTAACGATAGAAACGTTCAATATCGTTACCTTTATAGGTGCTACCGTCACCCCAGATATTTACGCCATCTTCTTTCATGGCGGCAACCAGCATGGTGCCGGTCACGGCACGGCCCAGCGGGGTGGTATTGAAGTAGGTCAGTCCGCCAGTGGTGTTGTGGAATGCTCCGCACTGAATGGCAGCGATCCCTTCGGCAACGAGCTGCTTACGGCAATCTACCAGGCGAGCATTCTCAGCACCATATTCCATTGCACGGCGAGGAATGGCGTCATAGTCATCCTCATCCGGCTGGCCCAAATTCGCAGTATATGCATATGGGACAGCCCCTTTTTGTCGCATCCACAGCAGTGCTGCACTGGTGTCCAGGCCGCCGGAAAAAGCGATACCAATACGTTGACCTACCGGGAGATGCTTGAGAATCGTCGTCATAAAATAAAACCCTGCTTGATAGACTGGTGAAGAGGTCGCTTATTATGCTAATTGCATTTTTATGCAAAATAAATGAGTTTTCATTTAATCATCTTTTCTGGATGACAGGAAGAGTTTAGTGATAATTTCGTTAAATAACGGCGTGGGTGGCATATTTATCTTGCTGGGCTAGCGCTGGGCAGCATTCATTGATTTGCATAGTCGTAACAAGGTTGACATAACGCATAGTGAATCAATATACTGTGCGCAGATTTTACGTCCCGTCCTCGGTACCAAATCCCAGCAGTATTTGCATTTTTTACCCAAAACGAGTAAAATTTGCCACGTTTCAGGCGCGGGGTGGAGCAGCCTGGTAGCTCGTCGGGCTCATAACCCGAAGGTCGTCGGTTCAAATCCGGCCCCCGCAACCACTTTCCCTTAGAGTTCTTTTTCAAATATACTGTGAAGACTTAGGCCTTCGTAGCTGGATTTGAAAAAAATTCTTTCGGAAGGTTCTCCGAACCGCAGGTGCGGTTATAGGGTTCAGTTATCTAAAGCCCCGATTTATCGGGGTTTTTTGTTATCTGACTACAGAATAACTGGGCTTTAGGCCCTTTTTTTATGTCTTGGGGGTGGGCTTGTCCACATTAGAGCAAAAATTAACAGAGATGATTACAGCGCCAGTTGAAGCCCTGGGCTACGAACTGGTCGGCATCGAATTTATTCGTGGTCGCACATCCACACTGCGCATCTATATTGATAGTGAAGATGGCATCAATGTTGATGATTGTGCTGATGTGAGCCATCAGGTAAGCGCCGTGATGGATGTCGAAGACCCAATCACCGTTGCCTATAACCTGGAAGTCTCCTCTCCGGGTCTCGACCGTCCTCTGTTCACAGCTGAACACTACGTGCGTTTCCTGGGTGAAGAAGTCACGCTGGTTCTTCGTATGGCGGTACAAAACCGTCGTAAATGGCAGGGCGTTATCAAAGCGGTGGACGGTGAGATGATCACGGTCACAGTCGAAGGCAAAGATGAAGTGTTCGCGCTGAGTAATATCCAGAAGGCGAACCTGGTTCCCCACTTTTAACAGTCTGGATTGAGGTGAAAAGCCCGCGATGAACAAAGAAATTTTGGCTGTTGTTGAAGCCGTATCCAACGAAAAAGCGCTGCCACGCGAGAAAATTTTTGAAGCACTGGAAAGTGCGCTGGCTACAGCAACAAAGAAAAAATATGAGCAAGAGATCGACGTTCGCGTAGAAATCGATCGTAAAAGCGGTGATTTCGATACCTTCCGTCGTTGGGTAATCGTAGAAGAAGTTACTCAGCCGACCAAAGAAATTACGCTGGAAGCGGCACGCTTCGAAGACGAAAGTCTGAACGTGGGCGAATATGTTGAAGATCAGATTGAATCTGTCACCTTTGACCGTATCACCACCCAGACCGCGAAACAGGTTATCGTACAGAAAGTACGTGAAGCTGAACGCGCAATGGTTGTCGATCAGTTCCGCGAACACGAAGGCGAAATCGTCACCGGTGTGGTAAAGAAAGTAAACCGCGACAACATTTCTCTGGATCTGGGCAGCAATGCTGAAGCTGTTATCCTGCGTGAAGACATGCTCCCGCGTGAAAACTTCCGCCCAGGTGACCGTATTCGTGGTGTTCTGTACTCTGTACGCCCGGAAGCGCGCGGTGCGCAGCTGTTTGTAACCCGTTCCAAACCGGAAATGCTGATTGAGCTGTTCCGCATTGAAGTACCGGAAATTGGCGAAGAAGTTATCGAAATTAAAGCGGCTGCCCGTGATCCGGGATCGCGTGCGAAAATCGCCGTTAAGACCAACGACAAGCGTATTGATCCGGTCGGCGCCTGTGTTGGTATGCGCGGTGCGCGCGTTCAGGCGGTTTCTACCGAACTGGGCGGCGAGCGTATCGATATCGTCCTGTGGGATGATAACCCGGCACAGTTCGTGATTAACGCAATGGCGCCAGCAGACGTTGCTTCTATCGTGGTGGATGAAGACAAGCACACCATGGATATCGCGGTTGAAGCCGGTAACCTGGCTCAGGCGATTGGACGTAATGGTCAGAACGTCCGCCTGGCTTCACAACTGAGCGGTTGGGAACTCAACGTGATGACCGTTGATGACCTGCAGGCGAAGCATCAGGCTGAAGCACATGCAGCCATCGATACCTTCACCAAATATCTCGATATCGATGAAGATTTCGCGACCGTTCTGGTGGAAGAAGGTTTTGCGACGCTGGAAGAACTGGCCTACGTGCCAATGAAAGAGCTGCTGGAAATTGACGGCCTGGATGAACAGACCGTTGAAGCGCTGCGCGAGCGTGCTAAAAACGCACTGACCACTCTGGCACTGGCCCAGGAAGAAAGCCTCGGTGATAACAAACCGGCTGACGATCTGCTGAATCTGGAAGGATTGGATCGTGAGATGGCCTTCAAACTGGCGGCCCGTGGTGTTTGTACGCTGGAAGATCTCGCTGAACAGGGCATTGATGATCTGGCTGATATCGAAGGGTTGACCGACGAAAAAGCCGGTGAGCTGATTATGGCTGCCCGTAATATTTGCTGGTTCGGCGACGAAGCGTAATAAACTGTAGCAGGAAGGAACAGTATGACAGATGTAACCGTAAAAACGCTGGCTGCAGAGATACAGACTTCCGTGGATCGCCTGGTACAGCAATTTGCTGATGCCGGTATCCCGAAGTCTGCTGACGACTCTGTGTCCGCACAAGAGAAACAAACCTTACTGGCGCATTTGAACCGTGAAAACGGCTCAGCGCCGGATAAGTTGACATTGCAGCGTAAAACGCGCAGTACTCTCAATATTCCAGGTACCGGTGGAAAAAGCAAATCGGTACAAATCGAAGTCCGCAAGACACGCACCTTTGTGAAACGCGATCCGCAAGAGGCTGAACGCCTTGCCGCGGAAGAGCAGGCGCAGCGTGAAGCGGAAGAGCAAGCCCGTCGTGAGGCAGAAGAAGCTGCCAAACGCGAGGCGCAACAAAAAGCCGAACGTGAGGCCGCAGAACAAGCTAAGCGTGAAGCCGCTGATAAAGCGAAACGTGAAGCTGCGGAAAAAGACAAAGTGAGCAATCAACAGACCGACGATATGACTAAAACCGCCCAGGCCGAAAAAGCCCGCCGTGAAAATGAAGCCGCAGAACTGAAGCGTAAAGCGGAAGAAGAAGCACGTCGCAAGCTTGAAGAAGAAGCGCGCCGCGTAGCGGAAGAAGCTCGCCGTATGGCGGAAGAAAACGAGAAAAATGGTGTGAATAACGTTGAACCTGTCGAAGACACCAGCGATTATCACGTCACCACTTCTCAGCATGCTCGCCAGGCTGAAGACGAGAACGATCGTGAAGTCGAAGGCGGTCGTGGTCGTACTCGCAGCACTAAAGCAGCGCGTCCGGCGAAGAAAGGCAACAAACACGCTGAATCTAAAGCTGACCGTGAGGAAGCACGTGCAGCGGTTCGCGGCGGTAAAGGCGGTAAGCAGCGTAAAGGTTCCGCTCTGCAGCAGGGCTTCCAGAAGCCAGCTCAGGCCGTTAACCGTGACGTTGTGATCGGCGAAACCATCACCGTTGGCGATCTGGCGAACAAAATGGCAGTTAAAGGCTCTCAGGTCATCAAAGCGATGATGAAACTGGGCGCAATGGCTACCATTAACCAGGTCATCGACCAGGAAACCGCACAGCTGGTTGCCGAAGAGATGGGCCACAAAGTTATCCTGCGTCGTGAAAACGAGCTGGAAGAAGCGGTAATGAGCGACCGTGACACCGGTGCTGCGGCTGAACCGCGCGCACCAGTTGTGACCATCATGGGTCACGTTGACCACGGTAAAACCTCTCTGCTGGACTACATTCGTTCTACGAAAGTGGCCTCTGGCGAAGCAGGCGGCATTACTCAGCACATCGGTGCGTACCACGTTGAAACTGACAACGGTATGATCACCTTCCTGGATACCCCGGGTCACGCCGCGTTTACCTCCATGCGTGCTCGTGGTGCTCAGGCAACGGATATCGTTGTTCTGGTTGTTGCAGCAGACGACGGCGTGATGCCGCAGACCATCGAAGCTATCCAGCACGCGAAAGCGGCGGGTGTACCGGTGGTGGTTGCAGTCAACAAAATCGATAAGCCGGAAGCGGATCCGGATCGCGTTAAAAACGAACTGTCCCAGTACGGCATCATGCCGGAAGAGTGGGGCGGCGAGAGCCAATTCGTTCACGTTTCTGCGAAAGCGGGTACCGGTATCGACGAGCTGCTGGACGCTATCCTGCTGCAGGCCGAAGTACTGGAACTGAAAGCTGTGCGTAAAGGTATGGCGAGCGGTGCGGTTATCGAATCCTTCCTGGATAAAGGTCGTGGTCCGGTTGCTACCGTACTGGTGCGTGAAGGTACGCTGCACAAAGGCGACATCGTACTGTGTGGCTTCGAATACGGTCGCGTTCGTGCTATGCGTAACGAACTGGGTCAGGAAGTACTGGAAGCAGGTCCGTCCATTCCGGTGGAAATCCTCGGTCTGTCCGGTGTTCCGGCTGCAGGTGACGAAGTTACTGTCGTTCGTGACGAGAAGAAAGCCCGTGAAGTTGCACTGTATCGTCAGGGCAAATTCCGTGAAGTTAAACTGGCTCGTCAGCAGAAATCTAAACTCGAGAACATGTTCGCTAACATGACCGAAGGCGAAGTTCACGAAGTGAACGTCGTCCTGAAGGCTGACGTTCAGGGTTCTGTAGAAGCGATTTCCGACTCTTTACTGAAACTGTCTACCGACGAAGTCAAAGTGAAGATCATCGGTTCTGGCGTAGGTGGTATCACCGAAACCGACGCGACCCTGGCTGCGGCATCCAACGCGATTCTGGTTGGCTTCAACGTCCGTGCTGATGCCTCTGCACGTAAAGTTATCGAATCTGAAAGCCTGGATCTGCGTTACTACTCCGTCATCTATCATCTGATCGACGAAGTGAAAGCAGCGATGAGCGGCATGCTGTCTCCGGAGCTGAAACAGCAGATCATTGGTCTGGCTGAAGTTCGTGATGTGTTCAAATCACCGAAATTCGGCGCTATCGCAGGCTGTATGGTTACCGAAGGCACGATTAAACGTCACAACCCAATCCGCGTTCTGCGCGACAACGTGGTTATCTATGAAGGCGAGCTGGAATCCCTGCGTCGCTTCAAAGATGACGTTAACGAAGTCCGTAACGGCATGGAATGTGGTATCGGCGTTAAGAACTACAACGACGTTCGCGTTGGCGATATGATCGAAGTGTTCGAGATTATCGAAATCCAACGTACTATCGCTTAATCTTCGTCGTCTTTTGGGCCGCAATTTGCAGCCCAAAATCCTTAGAAGATGATTAGGTGTAGGCCGGGTAAGCGAAGCGCCACCCGGCAAGAAATTTAAAAAGGGGCTGATAGCCCCTTTTTTGTCTTTATTCTGGAGAATTTATTATGGCGAAAGAATTTGGTCGCCCGCAGCGTGTCGCGCAAGAGATGCAGAAAGAGATCGCACTTATCCTGCAACGCGAAATCAAAGACCCGCGTGTTGGCATGATGACCACCGTATCGGGTGTTGAGATGTCTCGTGATCTGGCATATGCCAAAGTATTCGTGACTTTCCTCAACGATCAGGACGAAGCTGCTGTGAAAAACGGCATCAAGGCACTGCAGGAAGCCTCTGGTTTTATCCGTTCTCTGCTGGGTAAAGCCATGCGTCTGCGTATCGTGCCTGAGCTGACCTTCTTCTACGACAACTCGTTGGTTGAAGGGATGCGCATGTCCAACCTGGTGACCAGCGTGGTGAAACATGACGATGAGCGTCGTGTGAACCCAGCGGACGACAGCAAGGAGGACTGATGAGTCGTCCTCGTCGTCGTGGTCGCGACATTCACGGTGTCCTGCTGCTGGATAAGCCGCAGGGCATGTCCAGCAATGATGTACTGCAAAAAGTAAAACGCATCTACAATGCCAATCGCGCAGGACATACCGGCGCACTGGATCCGCTGGCGACAGGCATGCTGCCTATCTGCCTCGGTGAAGCGACTAAGTTTTCACAGTATTTGCTGGATTCTGACAAACGCTATCGTGTGGTTGCCCGTCTGGGCCAGCGTACAGACACTTCCGATGCCGATGGGCAAATCGTGCAGGAGCGTCCGGTAACCTTCACCGCAGAACAACTGGCGAGCGCGCTGGAAACTTTCCGCGGCGATATCGAGCAGATCCCGTCAATGTATTCGGCGCTGAAGTATCAGGGTAAGAAGCTGTACGAATATGCGCGTCAGGGTATTGAAGTGCCGCGTGAAGCGCGACCGATTACCGTCTATGAGCTGCTGTTTATCCGTCACGAAGGTAACGAACTGGAGCTGGAAGTTCACTGTTCCAAAGGCACCTATATTCGCACCATTGTTGACGATCTGGGTGAGAAGTTGGGCTGCGGCGCGCACGTCACGTATCTGCGTCGTTTGACGGTCAGCAAGTATCCGGTGGATCGAATGGTGACGCTGGAACATCTGCGTGAGCTGGTTGAACAGGCCGAGCAGCAGAACATTCCGGCGGCACAGCTGCTTGATCCTTTGCTGATGCCAATGGACAGTCCAGCATCGGACTATCCTGTTGTTAATTTGCCTTTAACATCCTCGGTTTACTTTAAAAATGGTAACCCGGTACGGACGTCAGGTGCGCCGCTGGAAGGGCTGGTCCGCGTGACGGAAGGCGATGACGGCAAGTTTATCGGCATGGGGGAGATGGACGATGAAGGTCGTGTCGCCCCCCGTCGCCTGGTGGTTGAGTATCCTGCATAGCGCTCTCTGTCTTGCGATAAAAGGGCGCTGCGAGTAGAATACTGCCGCTTAACGTCGCGTAAATTGTTTAACAATCTACGCGACGTATACACAAAATCATTCGAGCTGCATCAAGGCGGCAAGTCTGAGAATTCTCAGGAGCTTACTTAGGTAAGTGACTGAGGTGAGCGGACGCAGCCAACGCAGAGTCAGTTTGAAGGATAAAGTGTATACACTGGGATAGCTGAATTAGAGATCGGCATCCTTTCATTCTTAACACTTTGGAGTTTTAAAATGTCTCTAAGTACTGAAGCTACCGCTAAAATCGTTTCTGAGTTTGGTCGTGATGCAAACGACACCGGTTCTACCGATGTTCAGGTTGCACTGTTGACTGCACAGATTAACCACCTGCAGGGCCACTTTGCAGAGCACAAAAAAGATCACCACAGCCGTCGTGGTCTGCTGCGCATGGTTTCTCAGCGTCGTAAACTGCTCGACTACCTGAAACGTAAAGATGTTGCACGTTACACCGCGCTGATCGAGCGTCTGGGTCTGCGTCGCTAATTCTTTCGAGTTTCAGAAAGAGGGGGCCTTCATGGCCCCTTTTTTCCAGCAGATGGCAGCAATTCGCTGGAAACTAATGTATTGTTGCTATGAATGATCTTCCGTTGCAGAGGTTCGCGCGGCTAATGAGAGGCTTTACTCATGCTTATGGGTTAGGGTTGTCATTAGTCGCGAGGATGCGCAGAAGATCGGGTATTAACGATGGCGCAAAATGTGCCGTCAAAAAAATAGAGAAAGGATATTATTTTGCTTAATCCGATCGTTCGTAAATTCCAGTACGGTCAGCATACCGTTACGCTGGAAACCGGCATGATGGCGCGTCAGGCGACTGCCGCTGTTATGGTTAGCATGGATGACACCGCGGTATTCGTTACCGTTGTTGGCCAGAAAAAAGCGAAACCAGGCCAGGACTTTTTCCCGCTGACCGTTAACTATCAGGAGCGTACCTACGCTGCTGGCCGTATCCCGGGTAGCTTCTTCCGTCGTGAAGGCCGTCCGAGCGAAGGCGAAACCCTGATCGCGCGTCTGATTGACCGCCCAGTTCGCCCGCTGTTCCCGGAAGGCTTCGTTAACGAAGTTCAGGTTATCGCGACCGTTGTTTCCGTTAACCCGCAGGTTAACCCGGACATCGTGGCAATGATTGGTGCATCTGCTGCGCTGACTCTGTCTGGTATTCCATTCAACGGCCCGATCGGTGCTGCACGTGTTGGTTACATCAATGACCAGTACGTACTGAACCCGACTCAGGACGAACTGAAAGAAAGCAAGCTGGACCTGGTTGTTGCGGGTACTGAAGCAGCCGTACTGATGGTTGAATCCGAAGCAGAACTGCTGAGCGAAGATCAGATGCTGGGTGCTGTTGTGTTCGGTCACGAACAGCAGCAGGTTGTGATTCAGGCTATCAACGAGCTGGCGAAAGAAGCTGGCAAACCGCGTTGGGACTGGCAGCCAGAAGCCGTCAACGAAGCGCTGAACGCACGCGTTGCCGCACTGGCAGAAGCTCGCCTGAGCGATGCTTACCGCATCACCGACAAACAAGAGCGTTATGCTCAGGTTGACGTAATCAAATCTGAAACCATCGCGACTCTGGTGGCTGAAGACGAAACCCTGGATGCTAACGAACTGGGTGAAATTCTGCATGCTATCGAGAAAAACGTTGTTCGTAGCCGCGTACTGGCAGGCGAGCCGCGCATCGATGGCCGTGAAAAAGACATGATCCGTGGTCTGGACGTGCGTACTGGCGTTCTGCCGCGTACCCACGGCTCCGCACTGTTCACCCGTGGCGAAACTCAGGCGCTGGTTACTGCGACCCTGGGCACCACTCGTGATGCGCAGAACCTTGACGAACTGATGGGCGAGCGCACTGACAACTTCCTGTTCCACTACAACTTCCCTCCGTACTGCGTAGGTGAAACCGGTATGGTCGGTTCTCCGAAGCGTCGTGAGATTGGTCACGGCCGTCTGGCGAAACGTGGCGTACTGGCAGTAATGCCGGAACTGGATAAATTCCCGTACACCGTTCGTGTGGTTTCTGAAATCACCGAATCTAACGGTTCTTCTTCCATGGCTTCCGTATGTGGTGCTTCCCTGGCGCTGATGGACGCAGGCGTGCCGATCAAAGCCGCCGTTGCGGGTATCGCGATGGGGCTGGTGAAAGAAGGCGACAACTTTGTTGTTCTGTCTGACATCCTGGGCGACGAAGACCACCTGGGCGATATGGACTTCAAAGTGGCGGGTTCCCGCGACGGTATCTCTGCACTGCAGATGGATATCAAAATTGAAGGTATCACCAAAGAGATCATGCAGGTTGCTCTGAACCAGGCTAAAGGTGCGCGTCTGCACATCCTGGGTGTGATGGAACAAGCGATCAACGCACCGCGTGGCGATATCTCTGAATTTGCTCCGCGTATCCACACCATCAAGATCAGCCCGGACAAGATCAAAGACGTTATCGGTAAAGGCGGTTCTGTTATCCGTGCTCTGACCGAAGAAACCGGCACCACCATTGAAATCGAAGATGATGGTACCGTGAAGATTGCTGCGACTGACGGCGAAAAAGCGAAATATGCTATCCGTCGTATCGAAGAGATCACCGCAGAGATCGAAGTAGGCCGTATCTACAATGGTAAAGTGACCCGTATCGTTGACTTTGGCGCATTCGTTGCCATCGGTGGCGGTAAAGAAGGTCTGGTACACATCTCTCAGATCGCTGATAAGCGCGTTGAGAAAGTGACCGACTACCTGCAGATGGGCCAGGAAGTACCGGTCAAAGTTCTGGAAGTTGATCGCCAGGGCCGTGTACGTCTGAGCATTAAAGAAGCAACTGAGCAGTCTCAGCCTGCAGGCGAACCGGAAGCTCCGGCAAGCCAGGGCGAGTAAGGTTGCCATTGCCCTCCGTGAAAGCGGAGGGCCTTTAACCCGGCAGGATGCCTTGTTAGCAACCGGGGAACCTGGACGTTCATTCAATCGTTGTCTTCGGGAGTGGGAAATGAAGCCTTTTTTGCGCTGGTGTTTCGTTGCGACAGCACTCACGCTGGCTGGATGCAGTAATTCCGCCTGGCGAAAGAGTGAAGTCCTCGCAGTACCATTGCAACCGACTTTGCAGCAGGAAGTGATTCTGGCACGTATGGAACAAATTCTTGCCAGTCGGGCTTTAACCGATGACGAACGCGCACAGCTTTTATATGAGCGCGGAGTGTTGTATGATAGTCTCGGTCTGAGGGCACTGGCGCGAAATGATTTTTCACAAGCGCTGGCAATCCGACCAGATATGCCTGAAGTATTCAATTACTTAGGTATATATTTAACGCAGGCAGGCAATTTTGATGCTGCCTATGAAGCGTTTGATTCTGTACTTGAGCTTGATCCAACTTACAACTACGCGCACTTAAATCGCGGTATCGCATTGTATTACGGCGGTCGCGACAAGTTAGCGCAAGATGATCTGCTAGCGTTTTATCAAGACGATCCCAATGATCCTTTCCGTAGTCTGTGGCTTTATCTTGCCGAGCAGAAGCTCGATGAGAAGCAGGCTAAAGAAGCGTTGAAGCAACGCTTTGAGAAATCGGATAAAGAGCAATGGGGATGGAACATTGTCGAGTTCTACCTGGGCAACATTAGTGAAGCAACGCTGATGGAACGCCTGAAGGCGGACGCAACGGATAACACCTCGCTCGCTGAGCATCTCAGTGAAACCAACTTCTATTTAGGTAAGTACTACCTAAGTCTGGGGGATTTGGACAACGCTACGGCATTGTTCAAACTGGCGGTGGCTAACAACGTTCATAACTTTGTCGAGCACCGATACGCATTGTTGGAATTATCGCTCCTGGGCCAGGACCAAGATGACCTGGCAGAATCGGACCAGCAATAGCTGACGTACACATCAGCCCGTAATCTTTTTTGATTGCCATCACCTTCACGGGTGAGGGCGTTGTTGTTCGTTAATACACCTACTTTGAGCCGGTTCACACTTTTCAATGAAAATTGCAGATCAATTTCATGATGAGTTATGTAGACTGGCCGCCATTAATTTTGAGGCACACGTACTACATGGCTGAATTCGAAACCACTTTTGCAGATCTGGGCCTGAAGGCTCCTATCCTTGAAGCCCTTAACGATCTGGGTTACGAAAAACCATCTCCAATCCAGGCAGAGTGCATTCCGCATCTGCTGGGCGGCCGCGATGTTCTGGGTATGGCCCAGACAGGTAGCGGCAAAACTGCAGCGTTCTCTTTACCGCTGCTCAACAATCTTGATCCTGAGCTGAAGGCACCTCAGATTCTGGTGCTGGCACCGACCCGCGAACTGGCGGTTCAGGTAGCAGAAGCCATGACGGATTTCTCTAAACACATGCGCGGCGTGAATGTGGTTGCCCTGTACGGCGGCCAGCGTTATGACGTGCAATTACGTGCCCTGCGTCAGGGACCACAGATCGTCGTCGGTACGCCGGGCCGTCTGCTGGATCACCTGAAGCGCGGGACTCTGGACCTCTCCAAACTGAGCGGTCTGGTACTGGACGAAGCTGACGAAATGCTGCGTATGGGCTTCATCGAAGACGTTGAAACCATCATGGCGCAGATCCCGGAAGGTCATCAGACCGCTCTGTTCTCTGCAACCATGCCGGAAGCGATTCGTCGTATTACCCGTCGCTTTATGAAAGAGCCGCAGGAAGTACGCATTCAGTCCAGCGTTACCACCCGTCCTGACATCAGCCAGAGCTACTGGACTGTGTGGGGCATGCGTAAAAATGAAGCGCTGGTGCGTTTCCTGGAAGCAGAAGATTTTGATGCGGCGATTATCTTCGTTCGTACCAAAAATGCGACCCTGGAAGTGGCAGAAGCGCTGGAGCGTAGCGGTTATAGCAGCGCTGCACTGAACGGCGACATGAACCAGTCCCTGCGTGAGCAGACTCTGGAACGTCTGAAAGATGGCCGCCTGGATATCCTGATTGCTACCGACGTTGCGGCCCGTGGCCTGGACGTTGAGCGTATCAGCCTGGTTGTTAACTACGACATCCCGATGGATTCCGAGTCTTACGTTCACCGTATCGGCCGTACCGGTCGTGCGGGTCGTGCTGGCCGTGCGCTGCTGTTCGTTGAGAACCGTGAGCGTCGTCTGCTGCGTAACATCGAACGCACCATGAAGCTGACGATTCCGGAAGTAGAACTGCCGAACGCAGAACTGCTGGGCAAACGCCGTCTGGAAAAATTCGCCGCTAAAGTACAGCAGCAGTTGGAAAGCAGCGATCTGGATCAGTACCGTGCTCTGCTGGCGAAAATGCAGCCGGAAGAAGAGCTGGATATCGAAACGCTGGCAGCCGCACTGCTGAAAATGGCTCAGGGCGAACGTCCGCTGATCCTGCCGCCAGATGCACCAATGCGTCCGAAACGCGAATTCCGCGATCGTGATGACCGTGGTCCGCGCGATCGTAACGATCGTGGCCCTCGTGACCGTAATGACCGTGGTGGTGAAGATCGTCCGCGTCGTGAACGTCGTGACGTTGGTGACATGCAGCTGTACCGCATTGAAGTGGGCCGTGATGACGGTGTTGAAGTTCGTCATATCGTTGGCGCGATTGCTAACGAAGGCGATATCAGTAGCCGTTACATCGGTAACATCAAGCTGTTTGCTTCCCACTCCACCATCGAGCTGCCGAAAGGTATGCCGGGCGACGTGCTGCAGCACTTTACCCGTACTCGCATCCTGAACAAGCCGATGAACATGCAGTTGGTTGGCGATGCAGTTCCGCACACCGGTGGTGAGCGTCGTGGCGGTGGCCGTTTCAGCGGTGAGCGTCGTGAAGGCGGTCGCGGTGAAGGTCGTGGCTTTAGCGGTGAGCGTCGTGAAGGCGGTCGTGGCGATGGTCGTCGTTTTAGCGGCGAACGTCGTGAAGGCAACCGTGGTCCGCGTCGTGACGATTCTTCTGCACCGCGTCGTGATGACTCCGCTGGTCGTCGTCGTTTCGGCGGTGACGCATAAGTTTCGCTGCGTAAAGTAATATATACAGCCCCGATCTCAACAATCGGGGCTTTTTTTGTTTCATTTGTACTCATGTACTGGTACAGTGCAGCACATTGAGATGTAGTCACAATATAAATGACTGGAGAGATGGCTAAATGGCAACACTAACCACCACCCAAACGTCACCTTCGCTGCTCGGCGGCGTGGTGATTATCGGCGGCACCATTATTGGCGCGGGGATGTTTTCTCTGCCAGTGGTCATGTCCGGGGCGTGGTTTTTCTGGTCAATGGCGGCGCTGATCTTCACCTGGTTCTGTATGCTGCATTCCGGGCTGATGATCCTCGAAGCTAACCTCAATTACCGCATTGGCTCCAGTTTTGACACCATCACGAAAGATCTGCTGGGTAAAGGCTGGAACGTAGTGAACGGCATCTCGATCGCCTTCGTTCTCTATATCCTGACTTACGCCTATATCTCAGCGAGCGGGTCGATTCTGCATCACACCTTCTCCGAGATGTCGCTGAATGTTCCGGCGCGTGCGGCAGGTCTTGGCTTTGCGCTGCTGGTGGCATTTGTGGTGTGGTTAAGCACCAAAGCGGTTAGCCGCATGACGGCGATTGTGCTGGGCGCAAAGGTGATTACCTTTTTCCTGACCTTCGGCAGTCTGCTGGGGCACGTGCAGCCCGCAACACTGTTTAACGTGGCGCAGAGCAACGCTTCGTATACGCCGTATCTGCTGATGACGCTGCCGTTTTGCCTGGCCTCATTCGGCTATCACGGTAACGTCCCGAGCCTGATGAAGTACTACGGCAAAGATCCGAAGACCATCGTTAAGTGTCTGGTGTACGGCACGCTGCTGGCGCTGGTGCTGTATACCGTATGGTTGCTGGGAACGATGGGCAACATTCCGCGTCCAGAGTTTATCGGTATTGCGCAACAGGGCGGTAACATTGATGTGCTGGTACAGGCGCTGAGCGGCGTACTAAACAGCCGCAGTCTGGATCTGCTGCTGGTGGTGTTCTCTAACTTTGCGGTGGCGAGTTCATTCCTCGGCGTTACGCTCGGTCTGTTTGACTATCTGGCGGATCTGTTTGGCTTTGATGACTCAGCAGTGGGACGTTTCAAAACGGCATTGCTGACGTTTGTCCCGCCAATTATCGGTGGCCTGCTATGGCCGAACGGTTTCCTGTATGCCATTGGCTATGCAGGACTCGCGGCAACCATCTGGGCTGCCATTGTTCCGGCGCTGCTGGCCCGTAAATCCCGCGAGCGTTTCGGTAGCCCGAAATTCCGTGTCTGGGGCGGTAAGCCGATGATTGCGCTGATCCTGGTGTTCGGTATCGGCAACGCGGTTATCCATATTCTGTCGAGCGTGGATTTGTTACCGGTCTATCAGTAAAACCGTTGCCCGGTAGCGCTACGCTTACCGGGCCTACAGTACCGTGTAGGCCGGATAAGGCGTAGCCGCCATCCGGCACAAACCGCGCTACCCCAACAATTCCTGCTTCACATCCATCGCCAAATCAAATGAGTGTAGCCGCGCCAGGTGATCAAAAATCTGGCCGTTAACCATAATTTCATCAGCCTGGGTTTCACGCAAAATGGCATCAAGACCGTGACGCACTTTTGCCTTATCACCAACCAGCGACATGCTCAGCGCCTGTTGTACGCCGTACTGTTCAGAAGCGGACCACAGCTGATGCATATTCTCTACCGGCGGTGGTAGCTGGCCGGTTTCGCCACGACGCAGTTTCACAAACGCCTGCTGCATCGAGGTGAAAAGAAACTCGGCGTCGCGATTGCTGTCAGCGGCAATGATGTTGATGCACACCATCGCATACGGCTTTGCCAGCCGCGCTGAGGGTTTGAACTGGGTGCGATACAGATGCAGCGCCTGATGCAGCATATCCGGAGCAAAATGCGAGGCGAAGGCAAACGGCAGGCCGAGCTTGGCCGCCAACTGTGCGCTGTACAGGCTGGAGCCTAATAACCAGACCGGGATCTGCTCGCCGTAGCCGGGAACCGGGCGTACATGAGGGTTAGGATCGCGGGCGTCGAACCAGTCCACCAGTTCAGCGACGTCGCGTGGGAAGTTATCGATATCACCGCTCATATGGCGGCGCAGCGCACGCATCGTTGGCTGATCGCTCCCCGGCGCGCGGCCAAGCCCAAGATCGATGCGTCCCGGATACAGCGTATTCAGGGTACCGAACTGCTCGGCGATCACCAGCGGCGAATGGTTGGGCAGCATAACGCCACCGGAACCGAGATGCAGCGTGGTGGTATTGGCAGCCAGATAGCCAATCAGCACTGAAGTTGCCGCGCTGGCGATACCGACCATGTTGTGATGTTCTGCCAGCCAGTAGCGGTGGTAGCCGCGCTTTTCGGCCAGTCGGGCGAGATCAAGCGAGTGCGTGAAGGCCTCTTTTGCCGAAGAACCTTCAGGGATCGGTGCCAGATCCAGCACCGAGAACGGAATAGTTTTGTCAGTCATAACGGCTCACTTTGTTACCGGTTAATCTTTTAATACTGCATTAAAATTTGATTACCGTTGTTAACAAAGTGAGCTTTATGAGACTGACGGCAAAAACAATGCCCGATGGCGCTGCGCTTATCGGGCCTACGGGATCGCTATTTGTAGGCCGGATAAGGCAATTTGCCGCCATCCGGCTAGGCTTGCAGCTCCAGACCAGCCAGTCGCTTCCAGTAGCCGTTGCAGTCACTGTGGGCGGCAAGCGGTAATGGAGCACTGCCATTTTCATTGGCACGGAAGGCGTCAAGCATGGCGAATGTCTCTGTCCCCAGCGGGGAAAGGCGCACAATATCAACCAGCCCCTGCATGGATGTCAGCTCGTTACCGAGGTTGTAGACATAGCCGCTCATGGTCTGGATCCCGTTGAGCACAAAGACCTGCTGATTCTCCTGCGACAGCACATCGCGTCCGTTCGGGTATTTGATGCAGCAGGTTTCACATTCGTCTTTTGGACGATCTTCGGAACGCGCGGTAAAGCAGCGGGCAGAGTAGGCCAGCGGTAAATGCCCATAACTCAGCACTTCGGTTTCAAACTGGTCGCGAATACCCAGTTCGTCGCACTGGTTGAGCAGGTTCACCAGCCAGTCGCGCGACAGCTCAACCGGCATACACCAGCGCACCATGCCCTGCTTGAGCAGAATACGCAGCGTGACGGCGTTGTAGCAGTTGAGCGCGTGCCCGGCGACAAACGGCAGCTTACGCTCGGCGCACATATTCACCACGCCGAGATCGCTGGCTTCCAACAGGAAGTCGCCGTTTTCGACATAGCGCTTCAGCTCTCCCAGTTCAGAGGAAGCCTGCACCAGCGCCAGCGTCGACAGCACCACCTGCTTACCGCTACCGGCGAGAGACTTCGCCATATCCAACCAGTCGCCCACTTTGGTCGCACGGCGTTTGCTGCATACTGCTTCGCCAAGATAGATAACGTCAGCATGACTGGCGGCGGCCTGCTGGTAAAAATCTTCCAGCGTTTCTTTCGACCAGTAGTAGAGCACGGGTCCTAATGAATATTTCATTGCTTTTCTCACTGCCATTTACGGTGATACGCGCCAAGCGTGGTCTGCGTGCCTTCGGACATTGAACCGAGCGTTTCCATCCACGCGGCCTGCGGGACGTAGTTTTGCGGGTCGGCCATACAGCGGTCGATTGCCTGACGCCACACTTTCGCCACCTGGCTGACGTAAGCCGGGCTGCGCTGGCGACCTTCGATTTTCACCGAGGCAATATTGGCAGCCAGCAGTTCCGGCAGCAGTTCGAGCGTGTTGAGGCTGGTGGGTTCTTCCAGCGCATGGTAGCGCTCGCCATCCACCAGGTAGCGCCCTTTACACAGCGTTGGATACCCGGCGTTTTCGCCATCCTGGTAGCGATCAATCAGCACTTCGTTCAGGCGAGATTCCAGACCCTGTGGGGTCTGCTGCCAGCGCACAAAACGGGCAGGGGAGCAGGCACCGACGGTATTAGGAGATTCGCCCGTCAGGTAAGACGAAAGATAGCAACGGCCTTCCGCCATAATGCACAAGCTGCCAAAGGCGAACACTTCCAGGGGAACTGGTGTGACGCGAGCAAGTTGCTTCACCTGATGAATAGACAGCACGCGCGGCAGAACCACGCGGGCGACGTCAAAGTTGCGATGGTAGAAATTAATCGCCTCTTCATTGGTTGCAGATGCCTGAACAGAGACATGGCGCTCAATATGCGGGTAGCGCTCTGCGGCATACTCAAGCATGGCGAGGTCGGCGAGGATCAGCGCGTCTGCACCCAGTTGCGCTGCCATATCAACGGCACGCTGCCAGCGTGCGTAACCATCCGGGTGCGCAAAGGTGTTAATCGCAATGTGCAGCTTACGGCGATGTTGATGAACGAAACTCACCGCTTCCTGCAATTTTTTCTCGGTAAAATTAAGGCCGGCGAAATGACGGGCGTTGGTATCATCTTTCAGCCCGATGTAGACAGCATCAGCGCCGTTCTCGATGGCCGCCTTAAGCGCCGGGAGGTTTCCGGCAGGGCAGAGCAGCTCCATAATTTATCCTGAACGTTGCGCCATGTAGGGCGCAGAAATGTTAACGAAGAGGGATTTTAGTTAACCTTGCTGAGACAATTTTTGATTTAAGGCAGTTAAAGTCGTATTGGTGACACCAATAAAGAGGTAACAATTTCGTAGCGAATTGTTGATTTATGCCGCTATGTCGTTTATTTGATATGGCAAAATAGCAGGACTATTGAAACAGGGAGTAAAGCTCGTGTTGGATAAACTGCGTTCACGCTTAGTACATTTAGGTCCTTCTCTGATGAGTGTACCGGTTAAACTGACGCCCTTTGCGCTGAAGCGCCAGGTTCTGGAGCAGGTCCTGAGCTGGCAGTTTAGTCAGGCGCTGGCCGATGGGGAGCTGGAGTTTCTCGAAGGTCGCTGGCTGAGCATTCATGTGCGTGACATTGACCTCAAATGGTATACCTCTGTTGAGAACGATAAACTTATCGTCAGCCAGAATGCAGATGCGGATGTGAGTTTTAGCGCCGATGCCAGCGATCTCCTGATGATCGTGGCCCGCAAGCAGGATCCGGATACGCTTTTCTTCCAGCGTCGCCTGGTGATTGAAGGTGATACAGAATTAGGGCTATACGTAAAAAATCTGATGGATGCCATCGAACTGGAGCAGATGCCTAAAGCGTTGCGCGTCATGCTGATGCAGTTGGCGGATTTTGTTGAGGCGGGGATGAAAACGTCGCCAGAAACCAAACAGACCTCGGTAGGTGAGCCATGCTGATTCGAGTTGAGATTCCCATTGATGCCCCTGGTATTGATGCGTTGCTGCGCCGTTCATTTGAGAGCGATGCGGAAGCAAAATTAGTGCACGACCTGCGTGAAGATGGTTTCTTAACGCTGGGTTTGGTTGCTACCGATGATGAAGGTCAGGTAGTGGGTTACGTCGCGTTCAGCCCTGTCGATGTTCAGGGTGAAGATCTGCAATGGGTCGGCATGGCGCCGCTCGCGGTGGATGAAAACTACCGGGGGCAAGGCCTGGCGCGTCAACTGGTCTATGAAGGACTCGATTCCCTGAACGAGTTTGGCTACGCCGCGGTGGTTACGCTGGGCGATCCGGCACTGTATAGCCGCTTTGGCTTTGAGCTGGCGGCGCATCATGACCTGCGTTGCCGCTGGCCGGGCACCGAAAGCGCGTTCCAGGTTCATCGCCTGGCGGACGATGCGCTGGAGGGCGTGACGGGCCTGGTGGAATACCACGACCACTTCAATCGTTTTTAACATCCGGGGCTTGCAGGCTGCTCAGTAGAGCCTCAAGCCCTTCGCCTTCTACAAGGCGCTCTTTCTGACGCTTTGTGAGCTGTTTGACGCGATACTCTATGCGCAGGGCCAGCGAACGGTCGCCAATCTGCGCCGCAAATGCCAACGTGAGTTCCCCCTTTCCACGTAGCGCCTTCGCGCCTTTCCCACTTTGATGCTGCTTATAGCGGCGCTGCACATCGGTGGTTATTCCGGTGTATAAGGCGTTGTCAGCGGTACGGATCAGGTACAGATACCAGGGTGTCATTGTCACCATCGACGTGATAATTTTCAGGCCTACAGTATAAAAGAGAACAGAAATGGAAACACTGACTGCGGTGTCTCGCTGGCTGGCAAAACAGCACGTCGTGACCTGGTGCGTATACCATGAAGGTGAATTGTGGTGCGCCAATGCGTTTTACCTGTTTGATGCGCAGAAGATGGCATTCTATGTGCTGACCGAAGATAAAACGCGCCATGCGCAGATGTCGGGACCGTGTGCACCGATTGCCGGCACGGTAAATGGTCAGCCCAAAACGGTCGCCCTGATTCGTGGCGTGCAGTTTAAGGGGGAGATTCGCCGTCTTGAAGGGCAGGAGAGTGAAGGCGCGCGTAACGCCTACAACCGCCGTTTCCCTGTCGCCAGAATGTTGCCAGCGCCCGTGTGGGAGATTCGACTGGATGAAGTCAAATTCACGGACAACACGCTGGGCTTCGGTAAAAAGATGCACTGGCTACGTGATCTATAGTTAAAAGAGTGATTGAAGCGTCAGGGGAAAATAAACGATGAGCCAGGTGTTAATAACCGGTGCAACGGGTCTGGTGGGTGGACATTTATTGCGGATGCTACTGAATGAACCCCGGATCAATGCCATTACGGCGCCGACGCGTCGACCGCTGGCTGATACGGTTGGCATCTATAATCCCCACGATCCGCAGCTAACCGATGCTCTGGCGCAGGTTACCGATCCGGTCGATATTGTCTTTTGTTGTCTGGGAACGACCCGACGTGAAGCGGGCAGCAAAGAAGCATTTATCCACGCTGACTATACGCTGGTAGTGGATACAGCTCTGACGGGGCGTCGGCTGGGGGCACAGCATATGCTGGTGGTGAGTTCGATGGGCGCTAATGCCAATTCACCGTTTTTTTATAACCGGGTGAAAGGTGAAATGGAGCAGGCGCTGATTGCGCAGAATTGGCCTCGGCTGACCATTGCCCGGCCTTCAATGCTACTGGGTGATAGGGACAAACAGCGGGCGAATGAGATGTTTTTAGCGCCGTTGTTCAGGCTGCTGCCGGGTAACTGGAAGTCGATTGAAGCGCGTGATGTTGCGCGGGCAATGTTAGCAGAAGCGCTGGCACCTGGGCATGAAGGGGTTTCGATCCTGACCTCTTCCGAGTTACGCGAAAGGGCTAAATAAAATGCCGGATGGCGCTGACGCTTATCCGACCTACAAACGATAACGTCCTGTAGGCCGGATAAGACGCTCAGGCGTCGCTATCCGGCATCAGTATTACTTAATAAACGTAAAGGCCGTCGTGACGCGTTTCACGCCGCTTACCCGGCTGGCGATGTCTGCCGCCGCCTTCGCTTCGCGTTCGGTCACCAGACCTAACAGGAACACTTCTCCATTCTCGGTCGTGACTTTCACGTTAGAGGATTTCACCTGATCGCTGGTCAGTAACTGGGAACGTACTTTGGTGGTTATCCAGGTATCGTTGGACGCATCGCCCAGACCGATTGGCTGGCCCTGACGGATCTCATTAAAGACCTCAGTCGTACCTTCTACGCCCATCGCAATCTGTTTTGCTCGTGCAGACAGTTCGCTATTTGGCGACTGACCGACCAGCAGCACTTTACCCTGATATGCGCTCACGTTGATTCGCGCTTCTTTCTTGATCTGGGCATCTTTCGACAACGCCGTATTGACGCGTAATTCCAGGGTTCCATCATCTACCTGGGTGCCGACGCTGCGAGGATCCGTCGCGGCTTTGGTGCCGACAGCAGCAGTTCCGACAACGGCAGCAGCGACACAACCTTGCAGCAGCAGTGCAGCGATAATCACAGCAAGCGGCGAAAATGCCTTCATGTGTACTCCTTAATCATCCTGGTGAGGGAAAAGCGTGTTATCGATGAGATCGCAAAGGCAGTTGACCGTCAGCATGTGCATTTCCTGAACGCGGGCGCTGTGGTGTGAGGGGATACGGATTTCAACATCCTGCGGCCCCAGTAATCCGGCCAGTTCCCCTCCGTCATACCCGGTCAGCGCGACGATTGTCATGTCGCGTGTCACGGCGGCTTCAACGGCTTTTACGATATCGCGGCTATTACCACGCGTAGAGATTGCCAGCAGAACATCTCCTGCATGTCCCAGCGCACGGACTTGTTTTGCATAAACTTCGTCGTGCAGGCGATCGTTGGCAATCGCAGTTAAGACCACATTATCAGTGTTTAGTGCAATCGCAGGTAAACTTGGGCGTTCTGTTTCAAAACGATTGATCATGCTGGCAGCAAAATGCTGTGCGTTGGCAGCGGACGTCCCATTACCACAACAGAGAATTTTGTTGCCATTGAGCAGGGACTGAACCAGCGTCATGGCGGCACGGGAGATCGCATCCGGAAGTGCTTCAGCCGCAGCTATCTGAGTTTGAATGCTTTCTGTAAAGCAGACTTTAATTCTATCTAACACGCTAATCCTTAAGAACCAGGCTCTGAATCTTCAACTATGAGCGGTCGTTGAACGCGTCCTTAAACCACTCAACATCATTTCCGGTGAAGGCTAACACATCGAACCGGCAATCCACAGTATCAAAACTCCCATTGTGGCGCGCAAGCCACAAGCGGGCGGTCTGTAATAATTTGTGTTGTTTGCTCTGGGTCACACTCGCCGCTGCGCCGCCAAACTGGGCCGAGCGCCGATAGCGGACTTCAACAAAGACGGTGGTGCTGCCTTCACGCATTATCAGGTCGATTTCGCCGCCACGTTCACGCACGTTGGCGGCGATAAAATGCAGTCCCTTGTTTTGCAGCCAGTCACGCGCGGTGGATTCCCACGCGTCACCGGTCTGTTTACTCGTTAACTGGCGGGGACGACTTGTCCTTGCTGGTATTTGAGCCATGATAACTTCCTGTTAATCACACAATCCGGCGTTGCGGTTAAGGCCCCGGTGTTGCCGTTAATTTCGAAACCCTGTACCTGACGCATTTGCGAGAAGTGGTTGGCAAGTGACCAGGCATCGACGCCCATCGCATACATACGTGCCAGTGAGTAGTCGTTACGAACCGCGCCAAGCGCCTGCTGCATGAGAGGAGCGTTAGCACCTGCCAGCATCGGTATTTCGCTGTACTGCAAGCCTTCCATCTCCAGACGGAAATCCGGGCCAGCAGTTCCCTGCGCGCTACGGGAGCTGGCGTACAGCGTCGCTCCGCTCTGGCTGCCGTTGCGCATAGCGATCATCGGCTTAATAAAGGCAATTTCTTCCGGCGTCGCCAGAATATACACGGCATCAACACGGCCGCTGCCGCCGGTGATCTGCGCATCGGTGGGCGCAGCCGGAATCGTCAGGCCGCCAATCGTCACGCCAGGTTGCGCAGGTACAGAGGAGGCCACCGGGCTGCCCGTCAGGGAAATTCCCGAGCCGCCGTTGACGCCCATTTTCAGCTCGGCGGTGGAGCCAAACTTCTGCTGCAACACTACGCCGCCGCCCAGCTTTTGCCATTCCTGTGCAAAGGCGTTGGCAACGCGATCGCCTAATGAACTCCGAGGGATCAACAACAGCGGCGTCTGTTTTCCTTGATCGCGGATGTGACGCGCGGCGTCGCGCGCTTCATCTTCTGGCGACAAAGCGAAGTAGCAGACGTTCGGCAGGTTTTTCACCGACTCCGGCTGATTAAGTGCCAGCACGTTTAATGGCGTATTGCTTTTCATCAGCTCTTCAACATTGTTTTTCAACAGCGGACCAACCACGATGCTGGCACCATCCTGCTGAACCTGAGTCAGGATTTGGTTCAGAGGCTGTGATGAAGTGTCGTAGATTTTCAGCTCTGCTGATGGATTCGCCGGTGCGCTGGCGGTTGTTGGCTGAGCGGGTGCTGTGGGCTGCGCAGCAGGTGTTTCTGGCTGAGCTGGCGTCTCGTTGGTCAGATCGCTTACTGACGCCTGAGAAGGGCTGGCAACGCTGTCAGTCGTTTGCGGCTGTTCTGTGGTCGTCGCAGCTGTTGTATCCGCAGCAGGCGCAGCTACCGCAGGGGCCGCTACGGGTTGAGTACCCATATTTTTCGCCGCTTCAAAGCCTTGCTGAATAGTACGACCAAATACAGCGGCCTGACCGTTCAGCGGCAGCAGCAGCGCAATTTTGCTGGTGGAGGCGGGCTTAAAGCTCTGGACGTTAACCAACTGCGTTGGCAGTATTTTTGCGCCCGGGTTTTGCGGATAACGTTTCTGCCAGTCCGCAATACCGGCTTTCATCATGTCTGGATCGTTACGGTTATCGAACCAGACGCGCTGGAGATCCAACCAGCCTTGCAGCACGTTTTCATCCGCATTGATGACCAGTGCCTGTGCTTGCTCCTGGGTCATGGATGACAGCGCCTGCCAGGTGGCATCGATGTTTTTCTGCTTAGCATTCGCGGACAGCAGCGGTTCCTGAGCGATCAGGGCGCGCAGTAGTGTCAACGATGGGCGACCCTGGTTGACGTCGATTTGCGCCTGCCAGTATCTGGCCTGCTGGTTTTGATCGAAATCGGCAGGAGTGAGTTTATCCAGCAGGGCCTGAGCGCCAGCGATATCTTTCTGTGCGAGCTTGATCTCGACGGCCAGCAGAGACTGCTCACGACGCTGAGTGTCGTTTAGTTTCTGCGGCAGCTGGTTGAACAGCTCGCTAGCCTGCTGGCTCTTGCCTTCTTTCAGCAGTGCACGAATGGCGAGTAATTGCCAGTTGGTCTTGCTATCATCTGAGCTTTGCTGCATTTGTTGCAGATAAAAGCCGGAATCAGCCTGCGCAGTGCCCTGCATATGGGCTGCACTCTGGTCTGGCGCCTGGGTGCCACAGCCTGCGAAAATCAGTGCTGCCAGAATGACTGGTAGCGCGCGCGCGGCTTTCAAACGAGAAAATGTTGAGGGTACCATACTGTATCCAGTGATATTTTTTTACTCAATGCTCAATATTAAATCGGCAATACGGACGACACAATGAAACAACACGAATCGGCGGATAATTCTCAAGGCCAACTCTTTATTGTACCTACTCCTATAGGAAATTTGGCTGATATTACCCAACGAGCGCTCGAAGTTTTACAAGCCGTTGATTTGATTGCCGCTGAAGACACACGTCATACAGGATTATTGTTACAACACTTCGCGATTAACGCCCGTTTGTTCGCGTTACACGATCACAATGAGCAACAAAAAGCGGAAACGCTGGTGGCGAAACTCAAAGAAGGGCAAAACATTGCGCTGGTTTCCGATGCCGGAACGCCGCTGATTAACGATCCTGGCTACCATCTGGTGCGCACCTGTCGCGAAGCGGGGATCCGCGTTGTTCCTCTGCCGGGCCCTTGCGCGGCGATTGCTGCCCTAAGCGCTGCTGGTTTGCCTTCAGACCGCTTTTGCTATGAAGGTTTTCTGCCTGCCAAATCGAAAGGGCGTCGTGATGCGATGAAAGCCATTGAGGCAGAGCCGCGTACGCTTATTTTTTATGAATCTACCCACCGCTTGCTGGATAGCCTGGAAGACATGGTTGCCGTCTGGGGCGAATCCCGTTACGTGGTGCTGGCGCGCGAGCTGACCAAAACCTGGGAAACCATTCACGGCGCACCGGTCGGCGAACTGCTTGCGTGGGTCAAGGAAGATGAAAACCGTCGTAAAGGTGAAATGGTGCTGATTGTCGAAGGGCATAAAGCGCAGGAAGACGATCTCCCTGCCGATGCGCTGCGTACGTTGGCTTTATTACAGGCAGAACTGCCGCTGAAAAAGGCCGCCGCGCTGGCCGCTGAAATCCACGGCGTGAAAAAGAATGCACTGTATAAGCACGCACTGGAACAACAGGGAGAGTAAGCCCGATTGTTGATGGCCAAACCGACAAGGGTATGGCCATTAGCTAACACAGAGCTTAAGACTGAGCGGCAGTTTCACTGATTAATAAGCGGTTTGCTGACCCGCATACAGTGATTTTGCTACGCACCACTTCTTTCATCGCATCCATACCGACCCGCATGTAATAGCGAGGATCGTTGCCCTGCGGATTCTCCGCAAACCACGCCTTGACCGCATCGGCAAAAGCGATTTTCAGTTCAGTAGCGACGTTAACTTTGCAAACGCCAAGCTCGATCGTGCGGCGGACGTATTCGTCAGGAACATCGCTTGCGCCATGTAAAACCAGGGGAACGTCGACGACCTCACGAATTTCACCCAGCCGCTGGAAATCGATCTTGGGCGTTTTGGTATATAAACCGTGTGCTGTGCCGATGGCAACTGCAAGGCTATCTACGCCAGTACGCTCAACAAACCGTTTAGCTTCTTGTGGATCGGTGAGGAAGGCGCTTTCTGCATCCACGCTCATATCATCTTCTACGCCACCGAGGCGACCCAGCTCAGCTTCCACGCTGCAATCTTTGGCATGGCAAAAATCCACAACGGATTTCACCAGCTTCACGTTTTCTTCAAACGGAAAGTGGCTGCCGTCGATCATTGCGCTGCGCACTCCTGCATTCACTTTACGACGGATATCGTCCAGCGACTCATGGTGATCAAGGTGCAGCGCCAGCGGTATACCGTAGCTGGTGGAATAAGCGCTGCACAGCGCGTAGATCTCTTCCAGCGCGATATGCTTAAAGGTGCCCGGTGTTCCGGCAAGAATCACCGGCGATTGCATTTCATAGCACACCTCAAGGATCGCCTGGATCGTCTCGGCGTTATGAATGTTAAAGGCGGGTACGGCATAACCCTTTTTTTGGGCATCCAGCAGGAGGTATTTCGTGGAAATAATGCTCATAAAACGATCCTTTTAGGCGTTCCAGGGATGAATAACAACGCCCTGTACAACGCGGTTCACAGTGCCGCTGGCAGAAGGCGTATCCGGTGTATTGCCGATATTGATGGATTGCGTCAAAGCAAAGACCTGGGCGTAGATCAGGAAGCAGAATGCCAATTCCATATCGATGAAAGAGCGTGCTGGTGGCAGCAGAATATGTGGGCCAGCTTCAATCGCCTCATGGGTTTGTGCGGCAATCGCGACAACCCGCAATGCCTGCCGATCGCGGCGTAACTCTGCCAGCAGATCGAGATCGTATTGACGTGTATAGGGATGGCTGGAAACAAAGACCACTACCAGCGTTTCGTTATCAACCAGCGACTTTGGACCGTGACGAAAGCCTGTAGGGGAGTCATAGAATGCGGCCAGTTTGCCTGCTGTCAGTTCCAGGACTTTCAGTGCCGATTCCCGCGCTGCTCCCTGTAATCCACCGCTACCGAGGTAAACGATCCGTTTCCAGGGTTCATTGCCAAATACGCCGTCGCTGAAATCACCCAGTGAAGTCAGAATCGCCTGGCACCGATCGGCCACGTCGCGGAAGGTCTGACTGTTGATTTTTTCCGGGGCGAATACCGCCAGGCAGCTGGCCATCATGGTGGTAATGCTGCTGGTCATGGCGAAACCACGGTCATGTGTCTCTGCGGGCATCAACAGAGCAAAGGCATTGTCGCTTGCGACTGCGTTTTGATAGAGGCTACCTGCTTCGTTGCAGGTGATTGGCAGGTGATAGCACTCAGGTACAAACTGATTAGCCAGTTCCACTGCCGCAACGCTTTCAGGGCTGTTTCCTGAGCGAGCGAAAGAAATGAGCAGCAGCGGATGTGCGGGATTCAGGTAATCCATCGGATTAGTGACCAGATCGGTGGTTGGCACAGCGCTGATGTTTTTACCGGTATAGCTTGCCAGCCAGGGGGCGATGATGTCGCCAATGAATGCTGATGTTCCGGCCCCAGTCAGTATGATCCGCAGATCGTTTTTGCGCAGTAATGGTGCGAGAAAGCTGTCAATGGCAGAGCGAATGTTGTCGATATTCGTAAGGGAACGGATCCAACTGGCAGGTTGTTGACGGATCTCTTCTTCGGTCCAGGTGCCCGTTACCGCGGTAACAGGGGTATAGGTTTCTGGCATAACTTAAGTCCTTAGTCTTGTAAATTCCACATAAGACGCTGGCGAGAATGTCGCTATCTTTCGTTTCGTTTCACTTGTTCATCTTGTCGATTGATTAAAATCTATAGGAAAGAAATCGAAAGAGCAATGATCCAAAATGAAATAAAACGAAATTTGTGATCGTGAGAACGAAAGGGGCGATTATCTTATTGATCTATAAGAAGTACGCTTGTTGAATGATGGTTAGGTATTTACTCAAGCGAAAGGAAAAGAAAGGCCTTGCGATCGAAGATCGCAGGCCAACACGAGACAAAATGAAAGGTCAAAGGGGGAGAGCCTGACCCTGAATCCAGATCTGTTGTAAATGCAGCCCGCTATTAAGCGCGATCGCGTCGGCACGTTTTCCCACTGCTAACGATCCCAGGTGGCGATCGATACCCAACAGACGTGCGGGGTGGAGAGAGGCCATATGAATTGCCTCTTCTGCCGTTATCCCGGTGAGCTCGACCATATTACGTACGGCGGCATCAACCGAGAGCGTGCTACCAGCCAGACCACCGGAAGCGGTACGCACAATACCACTGTGCATTTCCACTTCCTCACCGCAGAGCGTATAGCGCCCGTCTGGCATTCCTGCAGCTTGCATGGCATCGGTGATCAGCACCAGCCTGTCTTTGGCGCAACAGCAGCAGAGCTTCATGGCCGCTGGGTGGACATGGTGTCCGTCAGCGATAAGTTCCAGCCAGGCGCGAGGGTCGGTTAACCCTGCGCCAACCATTCCTGGATCCCGATGATGTAAGCCGGTCATACCGTTATAGCAGTGCACCAGTCCGTCAGCACCGGCGTCAAAGGCCGCGCGGGTTTGTTCCCAGGTAGCAGCGCTGTGTCCCAGCATCACCCGTACGTTGCGCTGCTTCAGATGTTCGATGGCCTGTAATGCACCGGGTTTTTCTGGTGCCAGCGCAACGACGCGCAATGTTTGCTGGGAAATCGCAATCAGTTCATCCAGTTCACTGAGTTCCAGTTCCCTGAAAAGCTCAGGCGGGTGCGCCCCTTTGTTCTGCGGCGTAAAGTACGGGCCTTCAAGATAACTGCCCAGCACCTGTGCGCCGGGTCCTCCGGAATGGTAACGATGGGCGATACGCTCAAGCGCCTTGCGAATATCTGGTAGTGGAGCGGTGACGGTAGTGGGTAGCCAGTTGGCTACCCCTTCACGTGCTTTGTGCATCGCCAGTTTGTCGAGCGTATCTGGTGCTTCATCCATCACATCGACGCCCGCACCGCCGTGCACGTGGATATCAATGTAAGCCGGACAAAGCAGGTCTGCATCGTGGACCATAACGCCAGAGGGGATTGGCTCTATTTCTGCAATGATGCCGTCTTCAATGTGTATTTGATGATCGTCCAGCCAGCCCCGTTCGGTCAGTAGACGTCTGGCGCGAAGTAGCTGTCTCATATCCCTTCCTCAACGGGCTTTTCCTCACGACAGCGTCCCAGTTCGTCCACCAGGCTAGTTAAACCACGATGCCCGCACTCCAGCGCCTGCAAGCGAAATGCTTCGCTGGTCAGGCCATCGCGCTCCAGCACCATTTCCAGCAGTAGTTGCAGATTAGTGCCAGTGATCACCTCGGTGCCTTGCCTTTGCATGGCCAGGGTGGAAGCGACGCGAAATGGTGTCCCGCCTAACAGGTCTGTCAGAAACACGATGTCTTGCTGCGCATCCAGTTCACTCACCGCCTGTTCAAGCTGCGATGTGAGTAAGGCGGTGGTTGAGGTTTCCGGAAAGTCGATGGCGATGAACTGTGATTGTTCACCCAGAATCTGTTTCATCGCTTTTTCCATTCCGCTGGCAAACCCGCCATGACCCGTCAAAATAATACCTAACATCTACAACCCCTTATGTTTACAGGAAGTGACAGAACTTACCTACGACGCCGAGCACCACGGTAATGGCGATAAGGCGCAGAGGACTCCAGCCACGGCGGACCAGCCAGAACATGGTTAATGTGTAGACCAGCGGTAAAAAAGCAGGCATCAGCTTGTCTATCACATCTGTTTGCAGTTTCACCACTGCATCGCCAGCAGTGATTTCCAGCGTAGTGCTCAGGCGAACATAGGTCGCTACCAGCGCGCCGATCACCGTCATCCCAACGATGGATGCTGCATGTCCAACCTTTTTGGTGTTAGCTTTAATCAGCGGGATGGCAGCAACGCCCATTCGATAAGCATAGTGTGCCAGCCCAAAGCGCAGACCAAGATGAACCACGTTGAACATAACAATAAAGACAACAGCGCCAAGAATAGAGCCTTGCAGCGCCAGACTGGCTCCGATACCGCCGCAAATAGGCAGTAACGTTAACCAGAACATGGCATCACCGATACCGCCAAGTGGCGCACCCACGGCAATCTTGGTGCTTTGAATACTGTTCACATCCTGCTTGGAGCGTTCCATCGCCAGGATAATCCCGATAACAAACGTGACCAGGAATGGGTGCGTGTTGAAGAAGCCCATATGGCCTTTCATCGAACGCGCCAAATCGCGCTTATTGGTGTGGATCTTTTTCAGAGCAGGTAACAGGCCGTACAGCCATCCTGATGCCTGCATACGTTCGTAGTTAAAAGAGGCCTGCAACAGCATTGAACGCCAGGCAACACGGTTGATATCTTTTTTCGTCAGCTCGGCACCGATATTCTGGTCTTCGTAGACGTTTTCATTGGTGCCGGACAGCAGCGTTTCTTCGGTTTCGGAAACGTTCGGCAGAGCCGTTTGATTAGATGCCATCTTCGAATTCCTCTTTTTGTGCTGCGGGAGCTGTAGGTTCAGGTGATTTACGTAGAAAATCGATCAGCGCCATGGCTAGTGCAGCTGCGGCAATCGCTAGCACCGGGAGTTTGAGCCAGGCTGCTGCCACAAAACCCAGGATGAAGTAGGGGATATAGACGTTTTTCATCATGATTTTCAGCAGTACAGCGAAGCCGATAGCTGGCATGATGCCGCCTGCCACGCCGAGGCCGTCAATCAGACGCGTCGGCAGAACATCTATCGCGGTTTTGGCATGTTCCGCGCCAAAGTAAATTGTCAGGAACGCGCATAAAAAGTAGAAGGTCCCCAGCGCGAGCAACGCCAGATAGTTGACCCGCTCAATCCCGGCTGTATCGGCATTTGCTGCCATGCGATCGCAGCGAGCCATCACCCCGGACATCACAGAGAACAGGAAAGTAATCCCCATTTGTACTGCTACGGCGAACGGTACCGCCACACCTACGGCAACTTCGGGTTTCACTCCGGTCGTTATGGCAAACGTGGTTCCCACGATAGTGCCGATAATCACGTTTGGCGGCTGAGCTCCAGCCAGCGGGGCCAGACCCATCCACACCAGTTCCAGCGTACCACCTGTTAAAATACCGGTATGCAGATCGCCCAGAATCAGGCCGACCAGCGGCCCGAGAACAACCGGGCGGTGCATGTGCGTTAACCCGTTGAACATATCCAGGCCTGCAATAAAGGCGAGAATACCCAACGCAAAAGCCTGCAACAGACTGATTTCCATTGTGAATCCCTCAGAGAAGTTTATAGAGGTCCTGGGCGGGTTCTGTTGGAACGCCCTGAACGAAGCATTCCACTCCAGCGGCTTTGAGCCCGTTGAACGCCGTAATATCGGCAGCGTCTACAGAAACCGTTTTGGCGATTTGTTGTTTGCCGTTGGCGTAGTGCATATTGCCAACGTTGATACGGTTAACAGGAACACCGCCTTCGACCAGACGGAAGAAATCCGCAGGCGATTTGCAGACCAGCAGAATTTTCTGGCGATCGGCGGCACGGTGAATATTGTCGATCACCTTTTGTAGTGACCAGAAACGTACGGCGATCCCTTCTGCAAGTACCATTTCCATCAGGTTTTGCTGCACTGGATCTTCAGCCACCTCATCATTAGCGACCAGCACCAGGTTTGCCCCCGCAAACCCGACCCATTGCACACCAACCTGACCGTGAATCAGACGTTCATCAATGCGACTTAATACAATGTTTGGCATGGTATTTTTCTCTTTTTTGTTATGCGTTACGAGCTGGAGCACCCAGGCAGGCGCAGTGATATTGCTGCAGTATGTCCTGAATATGGTTAATGATGAGTTCTCGCGGCGTGGCGCTGAGATCTCCCTCGCGCACTTTTACGTACTGCAAGGGTAAATACTGGCTAATCAGCGGCAGTGGAATGGGGTCATCCGCCAGGTTACGTACCAGACGTTCGAATGCTTCATCAATCTGGCTGTCCGGCCAGTAGTAACGAACCCGATCGGAGTAGCTGTATCCGCGAGCCAGACGGCGTGCGTTGCCATCACCGTGATAGTGGCTCTGCCAGTACTCTGGGCGATCAAGCATCACGCTTTCCAGCACATGTCGTAGGCCTGAACAAGCTTTTGCAGGCAGTAATTCTTCTTCAATCGCGGCCAGTGAAAACAGTGCTTCACGCAGAGCGAAGGTCAACGCAGGTCCCACTTTCAGGATAGCGAAGTGATCTATCACCAGTTGGCGCAAGGACTGTGGCGTTTGGTAATCGGTAGAATGCGCTTCAAACACGAGTGTGTCGTAGTCTTCCACCATTTTGCTGAGTGCCACAGCTTTCTGTGGTTGATAATCAATGATGTGTGTGGTCGAATTCAACGCCAGGTTGCACCACCAGGGCGATAATACGCGGCCAGATACCTTCCATACCGTGCTTTTCAAAGGCGTGATAGTGAGCCTGAAGCGTTGCGCGTGCGGCATCGGGCGTTGTTACCGCCAGGTCGGTTAACGTTTCGTGAGCGCCACCTGGAACCGGCACTTCTGTGCCAATCACATAGACCAGATCCGACTCGCCAAAATGTGCCATACAGGTTTCTTCGGCGACTTTTGCCAGGCGTGCGGCGCGCTCAGCGACAATTTCATCCGTCAGTGGAACCGGGTCGTTAGCACAAGACATGCTGCAATCGAGGTGGATTTTTTTAAAGCCTGCGGCGACATAGCTCTTGATCAGATCGTCTGCATTTGCCATTGCCTGTTCCGCAGGCAGATTTTGCCAACGGTTTGGCCCGAGATGGTCTCCGCCGAGAATCAGCATATCCTGAGAAAAATCAAGCGAGTCGGCTAAACGGCAGACAAAACTGCGAAAATCGGCTGGTGTCATACCCGTATAGCCGCCAAACTGGTCAACCTGATTAGAGGTTGCTTCGATCAACAGCGGTGTATGGTTTGCATGGGCGTAGCGTATTGCGGCTTCCAATACGATTGGATGCGCGGAACAAACGGCATAAATCCCGTTTGCCTTCCCCCGTTTATGCTGCTCGACCATTTTAGTTAGATGTTTCACTTTCCTCTCCAGGTCAGATTACTGCGACATCAATCTTTCGTTTTGTTTCATTTAATACTGCATCATGGTGTTATAAAAATAAAACGAAAGATAATAGTTTTCCGATCTGTTTCACAAAAGAAACACAATGAAAGGTTTCAGCGTAAGTTCGTCCGGCTCTTCCCTGCTTGCGGGGCTTGCATTCGCGCAAAAGAAAGGCGTTAATAGACAAAACGAAATAAAACGAAAGGTTCAACTAAAGGATTTCTTATGAGTAACACCGAGTCCTCTGCAGACAAGCGCGTTATTGGCACCAGCGAAAGACGTGAGCAGATCATCCAGCGGTTACGGCAACAGGGAAGCGTTCAGGTTAACGATCTTTCCTTATTTTTTGGCGTCTCCACGGTCACTATTCGCAACGACCTCGCCTTTCTGGAAAAGCAGGGGATTGCGGTACGTGCCTATGGCGGAGCGCTAATATGCGAGAGCAATGCGCCTGTTGTGGAGCCTTCTGTTGAAGATAAGAGTTCACTTAATACGGCAGTAAAACGCAGTATTGCCAGAGCCGCCGCAGAGTTAATTCAACCGGGACACCGCGTGATCCTTGACTCCGGCACCACGACCTATGAAATTGCCCGCCTGATGCGCCAGCATACCAATGTCATTGCTATGACTAACGGTATGAATGTCGCCAATGCGCTACTGGAAGCCGAAGGGGTTGAGCTGCTGATGACCGGCGGTCATTTGCGTCGTCAGTCACAATCGTTTTATGGCGATCAGGCTGAGCAGTCGCTACAAAATTATCACTTCGACATGCTGTTTCTTGGCGTTGATGCTATCGATTTAGAGCGTGGTGTTAGCACGCACAACGAAGATGAGGCGCGTCTCAACCGCCGGATGTGTGAAGTGGCTGAACGTATCATTGTCGTTACCGACTCGACGAAGTTTAACCGCTCCAGCCTGCATAAGATTATTGATACCCAGAGGATCCACACCATCATTGTTGATGAAGGCATCCCAGAGGAGAGCTTGCAGGAACTACGCCGCAGCGGTGTTGAAGTGATCATTGTTGAGTAGTCCCGCTCTAAAATTCAAAAATGTGATCCCATTCAATTAAACAAAAACAAACCATAAGCGAGCTTTTTTAGTAGCTCGCTTTCGTTTTTTTGCATGCTTCCCGTCTCTTTCTCGCATCTTACTCGCTTTTGACCTTTTCATTTTTTCGGTTTTCTTCGTTTCGATTTGCTAAAACGAAAGAAAATAGTCAATTTTTGTTAAATTCAACGCTGGGCCAGTGCGCACAAATTCACCTTATTGCTTCTGATGTAATATATTCAAAAGAAAACGAAAGTGCTAAAGCGCTAAAACAAAACAACATGAATATTTGATGGAGCAATAGAAATGCTGGATAACTTAAGACGTCGCGAGCAAATAATTGATCTGCTATGCGATCAGGGTAGCGTTCGTGTCGAGCCACTGAGCGTCCATTTTGGTGTGTCATCGGTTACGATCCGCAACGACTTACGTTATCTGGAACAGAAGGGATGTGTCATGCGCTCCTACGGCGGGGCGGTTCTCAATCAGCACTTTGCCCTTGACCGGCCTTTGCAGGATAAGGACCGGCTGAATCGCGATGTGAAAACGCGTATTGCCGAAAAAGCGGCCAGCTTTGTGAAAGATGGTGACACGTTAATCCTCGATTCCGGTTCGACCACCACGCTCATTCCTCCCATGTTAAAAAATCGCCGCGATCTGGTGGTGATGACCAATGCGCTCAACATAGCATGGGAACTGGCGAATTTTGAGCGCGTAGACGTCATGATTCTGGGAGGGAATGTCAGGCAAAGCGTCTATTCATTGTATGGCCCTTCAGCAGAACACCAGCTTAGACAATACCGGTTTGATAAGCTTTTCTTAGGCGTTGACGGATTCTGCCTGGAAGCGGGAATTACCACGCCACATCCGGGAGAAGCACATCTGAATCAGGTAATGTGTGAAGTTGCGCAGGAGGTCACGGTAGTCGCTGACTCCAGCAAGTTTGGCCGCAAAAGTTTCTGTATGATTAGCGAAATCAGCGGGATTGACCGGGTGATTACCGACAGCGGGATCCCAGAAAATTATCACCGGACGTTAATCCAGCTTGGGGTGGATGTGGTGATTGCGGATGAATAACTGAAATTGCTGGCGAGATTCCCCCGCCAGCAGTTTTTTAGTGGGTCTGCGTACCCTGTTCAACCAGCAGCAATGCGGCACCACGAACCCCGCTGGATGCGCCATGGATGGCCGGGAATACGCGGGCAGGTTCTAATCCCGGGAACAAATAACGTGACATGGCCTGCGGCAGCAACGTATAAATTTCTTCGATGTTGGAAACCCCACCGCCGAGAACAAAAGCATCGACATCCAGAATCAACTGCAATTGCGCCAGCGTACAACCCAACATATCAATCCATGCTTCCATGGTAGTAACGGCGCTGGCATTGCCATGACGATAATGCTCCAGCAGGGTCTCCATTTTGAGTTGTTCTCCGCTGAAGTGTTTGTGGAGCCACAGTAAACCGGGGCCGGATTGATAGCGTTCCAGACACCCTTGTAAGCCACAACCGCACTTCAGTTCCGGCAAGTGATAGCGGCGCATAAACGTTGCTGGAAGCGGTAAATGGCCAAACTCACTGGCCATCCGGTTGCGACCCCGATACAACTGACCGTCAATGACTAATCCTCCGCCCATGCCGGTGCCAATGATGGCACCAAAAATTCTGGAGAACTGGCGAGCCTGCTGGGTATGAGCTTCCGAGAGCGCAAAGCAGCAGCAGTCATTGTCCAGCTCAACCGAACGATTGAGGCGGTTAGCTAAATCGTTCATCACCTGACGTCCGGTCAGGCAGGGCACGTTAGATGACAGTAGTTTTCCGGTATGTCTGTCCATAAGACCGGGCATGCCGATGCCAATTTTTCCTTGCGTTCCTGTCGCCCAGTCGGCGGTATCAATAAGTGAAGTAAAGGTCGAAAGAAAGAGTTCATAATCCTGAACTGGCGTGGCAACGCGCTTACGCCAGCAAACCTGCATTTCCTTATCAAAAGCGACAATTTCAGTTTTGGTTCCACCAATATCAACACCGTAAAACATGCCTCATCTCCTCCGGCTTCACAGCGTAACCAGACTGTTTTCCTTGCGAGCGCGTTCTGCGGCAAAGACCATTAAGTGACTTTCCAGTGACTCATCCGGGCCAGAAAGGATCATATTTTGATCGTTGGCCATCACTGCATGGATAAAACGATCCATCAGGTAGTAATCGCCACCACCATGTCCCCCCATCTGGGTTTGTGTTCCAGCGGCGATCTCCTCGATCTGATGCACTGTTTCTTTGTCTGTCAGGAAATCAAACACCCGGATCTGCTCGCCATCGCCTTCCAGATAACCTCTGGTGCCAAACAGGCGCGTTTTTCGATCTTCCATTTTGGTAAATGCGGTCATGGTAAAGGTCACCGTCTGCTGGTGGGCAAAACGTAAATTAACAACCTGATGATCCACCACATCATTATCACAACGATAAACGCAGCGACCATAAGGCCCATCGCGCAGCGCCTGGCGGACATTTTCTTCGCTGGGATCTGCAGTCAGCACCCGACGGAAGTGAGGAGTGCATTTGTGGTTTTCACCCAGATAAATTTTGCAGGCAGACCAGGGGCAGGTTGCTTCAACCTGACAATCAAGGCAGCGGTCGGCGGCGCCAGCAGGCTGATTCTCTTTCACAAAGTGGCTCAGGCTGCCAAATGATCCTACGTCCTTGCAGTTGTCGCCCATGATGTAGCGGATCCAGTCCAAATCATGACAGGATTTCTGTAATAACATAAATGACGATTCTGCTTCATTGCGCCAGTTACCACGTACAAACGAGTGCGCCTGATGCCAGTAACCTACGGGTTCGAGATGCTGCATACTGACAATATCGCCAATTACGCCATCATCAAGCAGTGATTTCAGCTTTTGCGTATAGCGCGTGTACCGCAGGACGTGCGCGACGGCCAGTAATACGTTGTTGCGTTTAACCGCATCAATAATGATCCGGCAATCTTCTGGCGTAGGGGCGAGCGGTTTTTCCAGCAGAATGTGATAGCCGAGATTGGCAAACGCCACGGCAGGATCTTTGTGCATATTATCCTGCGTACAAATAAGTACTACGTCGGCCATTTTGGGTTGGGCCGCAGCCTCTTGCCAGTCACAAAATACGTTATTTGGGGCAATCTTATGCTGTGCGACAAACTGCTGGCGATACGCCTCTCTGGGCTCAGCAACGCCTACTACCTGCATTCTGTCTGGGTGTTCAAGCGCATAGCGAGCATATATTTCTCCGCGCGCACCGGCTCCTACAACTAAGGAAGGTGCGAACAAGTTCCTGATATGAGATCATCATATTCATCCGGAGCGCATCCCAGAGGGACATCATGAGCCATCAACTCACCTTCGCCGATAGTGAATTCAGCACTAAGCGCCGTCAGACCCGAAAAGAGATTTTCCTCTCCCGCATGGAGCAGATTCTGCCATGGCAGAATATGACCGCTGTCATCGAGCCGTTTTATCCCAAGGCGGGCAATGGCCGACGGCCCTATCCGCTGGAGACCATGCTGCGTATTTACTGCATGCAGCATTGGTACAACCTGAGCGACGGTGCCATGGAAGATGCCCTGTACGAAATCGCCTCCATGCGCCTGTTTGCCCGATTATCCCTGGATAGCGCCCTGCCGGATCGCACCACCATCATGAATTTCCGCCACCTGCTCGAGCAGCATCAACTGGCCCGTCAATTGTTCAAGACCATCAATCGCTGGCTGGCCGAAGCAGGCGTCATGATGACCCAAGGCACTTTGGTGGATGCCACCATCATTGAGGCACCCAGCTCTACCAAGAACAAAGAGCAGCAACGCGATCCGGAGATGCATCAGACCAAGAAAGGCAATCAGTGGCACTTTGGCATGAAGGCCCACATTGGTGTCGATGCCAAGAGTGGCCTGACCCACAGCCTAGTTACCACCGCGGCCAACGAGCATGACCTCAATCAGCTGGGTAATCTGCTTCATGGAGAGGAGCAATTTGTCTCAGCCGATGCCGGCTACCAAGGAGCGCCACAGCGCGAGGAGCTGGCCGAGGTGGATGTTGACTGGCTGATCGCCGAGCGTCCCGGCAAGGTAAAAACCTTGAAGCAGCATCCGCGCAAGAACAAAACGGCCATCAACATCGAATACATGAAAGCCAGCATCCGTGCCAAGGTGGAGCACCCGTTTCGCATCATCAAGCGGCAGTTCGGCTTCGTGAAAGCCAGATACAAGGGGCTGCTGAAAAACGATAACCAACTGGCGATGTTATTCACCCTGGCCAACCTGTTTCGGGTGGACCAAATGATACGTCAGTGGGAGAGATCTCAGTAAAAACCGGAAATAACGCCAGAAATGGTGGAAAAAATAGCCTAAATAGGCTGATTCGATGTGTTTGCGGGAAAAAAATCGGCCCAGATCCGCGAAATTTTAATCAGCGAGTCAGCTTGGGAAGAAATGACCTGCTTATTCGCACCTTCCCTAATACGGTCACTTTATTCGCACACATATAAACCTCTCATTTTTCACTTAGCCTGAATAACGGTTAGGCCAAATTTTCTTCATTTTTTTTATCAAACAAAAAGGCGGCTTCCAGATTAAATTTCACTTTGATAGATTCGCCGGGCAGAGGGGCCCAGTCGGGTGAGGAGTTAATACGTAAGATCATATGTTGCTCACCAATATCAAAATGCAGAAGGTCTTCGTTGCCCATCCTTTCTACGTTGGTAATGTGCGCATCGAACGCAGAGACGTCATGCTGCGAGGCTAACTGAATGGCCTCTGACCGGATGCCGAACCAGACGCTGGAGTGCGGATATTGCTCCAGTAGGTTACTCAAGCGTGTATTTAATGGCAGGATTAAATTATCAGCCAGGCGCAGACCACGAGTGCCGGGTTCAATATCAAGCAGCATAATATTCATTGCCGGATTACCAATAAAACCAGCAACAAATTTATTCCTGGGGTGATGGTAGATATTTCCTGGGGTATCCACCTGCATAATACGACCGCCATTAAGAACGCAAATCCTGTCTCCCATCGTCATCGCTTCAATCTGATCGTGCGTGACGTACACCATGGTTGCGCTCACGCCTTCGTGACGCAGTTGTCGATGCAGTTCTGTCAGCCGCACGCGCATTGAAACACGCAGCTTTGCATCCAGGTTGGAAAGTGGCTCATCAAACAAAAAAACGTCTGGCTTACGCACGATGGCCCTGCCAACGGCAACGCGCTGACATTGACCGCCCGAAAGTTGGCCGGGCTTTTTATCGAGTAATGTCTCTATTTCCAGCTTGTGTGCAGCTTCCCGTACGCGGATATCAATCTCTTCTTTGCTCATTTTCCCTAACAGACTGAATGCCATATTTTTATAAATCGTCATGTGGGGATAGAGGGCATAATTTTGGAAGACCATGGCAACGCCTCGCTCCTTTGGTAGCAGGTCGTTGACGCACTTCTCTCCGATTGCGATATGACCATGAGTGATATCTTCCAGACCTGCAATCATGCGCAGCAGCGTTGATTTGGCGCAGCCTGATGGCCCGACAAACACCATGAATTCGCCATCGTGGATTTCAAGATCAACGCCATGGATCGCCTGGAAGCCATTGGGATAGACTTTGCTTACTGCCTGTAATTGAATACCTGACATAACACTGCCCCTTATCCTTTAATTCCGGCACCAGCGATGCCGCGAATAAAATAGCGCTGGAAGAAGATATAAAGTAACAACATCGGGATAATCGCCAGCAATGCGCCCGCCATTAACATCGGATATTCCACGCCTGAGCGTCCGGAAAGTGAGGCTAACCCCACCGGTAATGTCATTTTATCCATGGAGGTGTTGACGATCAGCGGCCACATTAAGTTATTCCAGCTCCACAATCCGTTAATAATGACGCAGGCAATCAGCCCTGGTTTAATTAATGGCAGCATAATTTTGAAGAAAATAGTCAGATGGTTATACCCATCCATAATGGCTGCCTCTTCCAGTTCTTTAGGTACTGACAGAAAAAACTGACGCAATAAAAAGGCGCTATATATGCTGAATAAACCCGGTAGCACCAGCCCAGGAATTGAGTTCAGCAAACCGATTTTTTCAACGGTTAAAAACTGTGGGATTAAAAAGATCTGACCGGGCACCATCAGAATTGAAATACACAGCATAAACAGGACATCTCGCCCTTTAAAACGCAGTCGGGAGAAACCGTACGCTGCCATTGCCGCAATCAGCGTCTGCAAAATGACGATGACCAACGTGGAGACGATCGAGTTAAAGTAAAAGCTGCCAAAAGGCATTTCATGCAAGATTTTACCGTAAGCCTGAAACCCTGGGTTGGCAGGTAGCAGGATCGGCGGAAAGGCGATGCTTTCTGCCTGGGTTTTAAAAGAGGTGATGATCATCCAGATGAAGGGAACCACAGTTACCAGCGTCGCGAGGATCATCAAGCCGTAAATTAGCCATTTTTCACGTTTAGTCATGAACATCGTGGTTGCCTCACTGTGCTTTAAGTCGTTTACCAATCCATATTTGCAGCAGCGTCAGGACCATCGTGATAACGAAAATCACCACGGCGATCGCTGAGGCATACCCTTTTTCATGGTAGATAAAGGCGTATTTATAGAAGAGATAGGCGATAGTCATCGTCTGATCGTCCACCATGGATGAACTGCCAAACAGCAGATAAACCACATCGAAAATTTGCAGCGTTTCGATAAAAGAGATCACCAGTACGAAAAACAGCGTGGGGATCATTAGCGGTAAGGTAATAGACCAGAACCCACGCAATTTGCTGATGCCATCCAGCGACATCGCTTCATAAATTTGTTTGGGGATCCCCTGTAATCCAGCGAGCAGAATGATCATCTTCAGCGCAATAGCCGACCAGATGATAACCAACGAGGCGCTCAGGCGGACGACATCGGGATCGGATAACCAACCGATGGCCGGAAGATCGAAAAAGGCCAGGATCTGATTAATTAAGCCGAAGTTTCGGTTCATCAACCACTGCCAGACCATAGCAATGGCCGCAGGCATAGTGACAGCGGGCAGAAATAATAGCGTGCGAAACAACCACTGACCGCGAATCGCCTGATTCAGGCCAATTGCGAGCAGTAATGACAAAACGGTGATTATCGGTACGCAAATAAAAACATAGGCCAAGGTGTTATATATTGCTGAACGAAACTCATCATCGCTGAATAAATTAATATAGTTATCTAAGCTGATCGTCGTCCAGATCTGAAACTCGCCCAGGTCGGTGAAACTATAAAAAACGTTCTGGAAGAATGGAGTAAAGTAAAAAACAATTAACCCCGCCAGTAACGGCATAATCATTATCCATCCCCAGAAGCGTTCTTCTTTTTCCAGCTTGGTCAGGGATTTTTTTTGCGCCTCTCTGGCCGGTAATCGTGGGGATGCAGCTTCATCTGAATAGCTCATACAGACTCCGGGATGCTCACTGTGCAACCAAAATATATTGCGCGGGCGAAAGCGAGAGGGAGCATGGCTCCCTCAGGATTATTTCTGCATTTCTCGTTCAACGCGTTTAGCAACACCAGGCATGACTTTCTCTGGGTCAGTACCCGTCCACACTTTTTTCAAGCCATCATTCAGGATGCTATTCCACTTAGCGGTATTGGAGCCTGCGGTTGGATATTTATGTGAGAAAGCCAACGAATCGATATAGGCTGAAACATCAATATCCTTAAAGCCTTCAGCCCACTCTTTGGCCACTTTTTGGTTAGCCGGGATCACGACTTTTCCCGTCGCCAGAGTCTGCTGCGCATGCTCAGAGCTCATGAATTCAATGAACTTCCACGCCGCATCTTTATGCTGACTTTTGGCTGACATAGCAAATGCCAGACTATGGGATACACCTGCCTGCTCTGCCATTTTTGGCATTGGCACTACGCCGATGTGATCCTTAATCAGCTCATTTTGAGAGAAGGGTAATGCCCACCATGAGCCTGCGTAGACCATGGCTACCCGGTTTGACTGGAAGACGTCTGAGGCTTCCATCTCGCCTGGCGGTTGGATTAGTCCCGCGTTCAGCATGCCTTGAACATCGCGATAGACGGCGATAGCTTTGTCATTGGCAACATCCGTTTTGCCCTCAGGTAGTACAATCTTATCCCCGGCCTGTAATAGCAGGTTAAAGTAACTATCCTGTCCGCTGCTGAATTCCATTGCCAGTGGATAAGACTGTTTATCCAGCCCTTTACGCAACTGCTCTGATTTTTGTTTTAAATCGTCCCATGTCCAGTTGTTATCGGGATAGCTCACACCAGCCTGATCGAACATTTTTTTATTGTACCAGACGGCAATTGCATCAATATCCCTTGGGATGGCATATTGTTGCGACTGGTATTGGTAGGCATCGACTGAGCTTTTAACAAAATCATCCAGTTTCGGCGCTGATTTATCTTTCAGATAATTACCCAGTGGTTCCAGCATGCCATTTTTCACATATTGCTGGAAATTAGGCATGTTCATCCAGAATACATCCGGTGCTACATTTCCACCGACTGCTGAACTGAGTTTGATAAAATACTGGTCATAAGGAGTTAGTTCAATTTCGACCTTAATTCCGGGGTTGTCTTTTTCAAATTCATTAACGAGCTGTTGTTCGCCAGGGAGTTGATTGCGGTCCCATAACGTGTAGCGTAATTTAACAGGCTTTGCGTCCGACTGGCCTTCAGCACTCGCGAAGACAGGAGTTGCCAGTAAACAGGAAATAAGACAAGCCAATGCGACATTATTTTTATTCAGGGTATACATAACTTCCCTCTTTATTCAGGTCAGAATGCTTATGAGGTAAATTACAGCAGCCTATGAATAATCTGTTTTACACCGGAGAAAGTCAAAGCAGTAAAAAAGAGGGGATTATCGCATTAAAACAAGGTCGTCTTTCGGTAGGTTTCTCTTTTATCAAAACGAAAATATAACGTAAAACAATGTTGGTATTATTTCTTTTAATTTCATATCGTTAGGTTCATTTGGCAGGTTTGAATCGAAAAAAACAGATGTTTAAAAAAACCTCTTAAAATGCGAACGTTATCACTTAATTTGTTAAAGCATCGACATTAAAAACGGGGACAAATCCCCGTTTTTTCGTTGGCTTTCGTTTCGATAATCAGGTCACTGGCGCCGGGTTAAACACCGCCAGTTGGTTATGCAGTCCCCACTGATCTGAGAAGGTTTTCTTACGTCCGCTGGCGACGTCGAGAATAAACTCGAACAGTTTCAGACCCACGTCTTCAATGGTTTCTTCTCCGGTAGCGATGGTACCGGCGTTGATGTCCATCAGGTCAAACCAACGATTGGCCAACTCCGTGCGTGTCGCCATTTTAATCACCGGCACGGCCATCAGGCCATACGGCGTACCGCGACCGGTGGTAAAGACTTGTACTGTGATCCCGGAAGCAACCTGTTGCGTACCGCAGACAAAATCGCTGGCGGGGGTGGCAGCGTAAATCAGGCCACGTTTGGTTGGACGCTGTCCCGGCGACAAGACTTCGACAATCGCGCTCTTGCCCGACTTCGCAATAGAACCCAGTGCTTTTTCCACCACGTTTGCCAGACCGCCTTTCTTGTTGCCCGGTGATGGGTTGGCGCTCCGGTCAGTCTTGCCCATATCCAGGTAGTTGTCGTACCAGGCCATCTCCTCGAGCAGGCGTTTACCAACCTCTTCGTTAATCGCGCGCGGGGTCAGAAGGTGGATGGCATCGCGTACTTCGGTGACTTCGGAGAACATCACTGTCGCGCCACAGCGTACTAACAGGTCGGAGGCATAACCTACCGCTGGATTGGCCGTCACGCCGGAAAACGCATCGCTGCCGCCGCACTGCATGCCGACCACCAGTTCTGATGCCGGGCAGGTTTCACGCTGGCGCTGATTGAGCTTTGCCAGATGGTGTTCGGCCACCTGCAAAATATCGGCAACCATTGATTGAAAGCCGACGTGTTTTTCATCCTGCAGGCTGACGATGCTGGCGCTGTCGACCGGAATGCTTTTTACATCGTGCGTACCTTCCAGCAGGCGCTCTGGCTGCAGTTTTTCACAGCCGAGGCCAATGACCATTACCTCACCGCCAAAGTTAGGGTTCAGCGCAATATTATGAATAGTTCGAATGGGCACGATGGCGGCTGGAGCGTTAATCGCCACGCCGCAACCGTACAGATGATTGAGCCCCACCACACCGTCAACATTCGGGTATTTGGGCAGCAGGTCGCGTTCAATGATTTTCACTACATAGTCCACCACGCCCGCCACGCAGTGCACGCTGGTGGAGATGCCGAGCAGATTCTTGGTGCCAACGCTACCGTCAACATTGCGGTAACCTTCGAAGGTATAACCCTCGAGAGGCGGCAGCGGCTCAGGCACTTTAGTTGCCAGCGGCAGCGTCTCCAGCGGCGGAGCCTTGGGCAGCTCAACCATTGATTCATCAATCCAGCTGCCGCGTGGGATGTCGCGAACGGCATAGCCTATCACTTCGCCATAACGCACGATTTCGCCATGAACAGGAATATCCACGAGCGCCACTTTATGACCCTGGGGAATATGTTCAATGAGTTCCAGTCCGTCCGGAAAACGCGTTCCGGCTTTCAGGCCATTGTCATTGACAATTATCGCCACATTATCTGTTTCGTGAACTTTAATATAAAACGCCGTTGGCGATTCTTGTCTAATTTCGATGTCGGCCATTGTCCAGTATTCTCCAACAAGTGGTGATAATAGTGTGGATATTTATATTTTGAATCTCATTTTCAGTAATAAAGATTCGGTATCGTGAAATAAGAATGTCAGGAGTTTATCGTGAAGAATGTGACAATGATCACTTAAACTCAGCAAGACCGCACCAGCAGGGGTAGCAATACGTAAATGTGTGGATTAGCGCCCATGTATGTGTGCATATGCCCAAAACATTATTTTCATAACGCATATTTAATGAGCGCTTGCACAATGATTAACGTTGCACTGCTGATTATACTAAATCACGGTTTCATTGCGTCTGATAAATTATTATACGTTTTTATTATCGGTAATTTATCACCAGGGATATCTGCCAAATAATAATAAAAACTTTTATGTACCCGAGGTAATTAGAATGATACTGGATACAGTTGTCGAGAAAAAGAAAGGTACGCACACCCGTTACTTAATATTGCTAATAATATTTATTGTTACCGCCGTTAACTATGCGGACCGTGCCACGCTATCTATTGCCGGCACGGAAGTGGCGAAAGAGTTGCAGCTCAGTGCCATTTCAATGGGTTACATTTTCTCCGCCTTCGGTTGGGCTTACCTGTTGATGCAAATCCCTGGCGGCTGGCTGCTGGATAAGTTCGGTTCGAAGAAAGTCTACACTTACAGTCTGTTCTTCTGGTCGCTGTTCACCTTTCTGCAGGGTTTTGTCGATATGTTCCCGCTGGCCTGGGCGGGTATTTCAATGTTCATCATGCGTTTCATGCTGGGCTTCTCGGAAGCGCCGTCCTTCCCGGCGAACGCCCGTATTGTGGCCGCCTGGTTCCCGACGAAAGAGCGCGGTACGGCATCTGCGATTTTTAACTCCGCACAATATTTCTCCCTGGCGCTGTTTTCGCCGCTGCTGGGCTGGCTGACCTTTGCCTGGGGCTGGGAGCACGTCTTTACCGTGATGGGCGTTATCGGTTTTGTGCTCACCGGCCTGTGGGTAAAGTTTATTCATAACCCAACCGATCACCCGCGTATGTCGCAGGAAGAGCTGAAGTTTATCTCTGAAAACGGCGCGGTCGTGGATATGGACCATAAAAAGCCCGGCGATGTGAAATCAGGTGGTCCTAAACTGCATTATATCAAGCAGTTGCTGACAAACCGCATGATGCTTGGCGTGTTCTTCGGACAGTATTTTATCAACACTATCACCTGGTTTTTCCTTACCTGGTTCCCGATTTACCTGGTACAGGAAAAAGGCATGTCGATCCTGAAAGTCGGTCTGGTGGCGTCGATTCCTGCGCTGTGCGGATTTGCCGGTGGCGTGCTCGGCGGTGTGTTCTCTGATTATCTGATTAAACGTGGCTTCAGCATCACCCTGGCACGTAAGCTGCCGATTGTGCTCGGAATGTTGCTCGCGTCGACCATTATTCTGTGTAACTACACCGATAACACCACTCTGGTGGTTGCGCTGATGGCGCTGGCGTTCTTCGGCAAAGGCTTCGGCGCGCTGGGTTGGCCGGTGATTTCCGATACCGCGCCGAAAGAAATCGTTGGTCTGTGCGGTGGGGTATTTAACGTATTTGGCAACGTAGCCTCTATCGTCACCCCGCTGGTGATTGGTTATCTGGTGAGCGAGCTGCACTCATTTAATGCTGCGCTGATGTTTGTAGGGTGTTCGGCGCTGATGGCAATGGTTTGCTACCTGTTTATTGTCGGTGACATTAAACGTATGGAATTGCAGAAATAAACAAAGGTATAGGCGATGAATAACACGATTTTCCCGAATAAGTTTAAAGCGGCCCTCGCGGCGCAACAGATTCAGATTGGCTGCTGGTCTGCATTGGCCAGCCCAATCAGTACCGAAGTTTTAGGCCTGGCGGGTTTTGACTGGCTGGTACTGGATGGCGAACACGCGCCGAACGATATCTCGACGTTTATCCCGCAATTGATGGCGCTGAAAGGCAGCGCCAGCGCGCCGGTCGTACGCGTGCCGACCAACGAGCCGGTGATTATCAAGCGCCTGCTGGATATTGGGTTTTACAACTTCCTGATCCCGTTCGTTGAGACACAAGAAGAGGCGGTGAACGCCGTGGCGTCGACCCGCTATCCGCCGGAAGGTATTCGCGGCGTGTCCGTCTCCCATCGCGCCAATATGTTTGGCACCGTACCGGACTACTTTGCGCAATCGAATAAGAACATCACCATCATCGTGCAGATCGAAAGTCAGCAGGGCGTTGATAACGTTGACGCCATCGCGGCGACCGAAGGTGTAGACGGTGTCTTCGTCGGCCCAAGCGATCTGGCTGCGGCGCTAGGCCATCTCGGCAATGCGTCACATCCTGATGTGCAGAAAGCTATCCAGCACATTTTTGCCCGCGCGAAAGCACATGGCAAACCAAGCGGAATTCTGGCGCCGGTAGAGGCGGATGCGCGTCGTTATCTGGAATGGGGCGCGACCTTTGTTGCTGTTGGCAGCGACCTTGGCGTGTTCCGTTCAGCCACGCAGAAACTGGCTGATTCTTTTAAGAAATAACCACCATCGACAGTAGAGAGAGATAAAGACATGACAATGAAAGTTGGTTTTATTGGCCTCGGTATTATGGGTAAACCAATGAGTAAAAACCTCCTCAAGGCAGGTTACTCGTTGGTGGTTGCTGACCGTAACCCGGAATCCATTGCGGAAGTCATTGCCGCTGGTGCAGAAACCGCCGCCACGGCGAAAGATATTGCTGAGCAGTGCGACGTGATCATCACCATGCTGCCGAACTCGCCGCATGTTAAGGAAGTGGCGCTGGGTGAAGGCGGTATTATTGAAGGGGCGAAACCGGGCACAGTGCTTATCGACATGAGCTCCATTGCACCGTTGGCCAGCCGTGAAATTAGCGACGCGCTGAAAGCGAAAGGCGTGGATATGCTGGATGCGCCGGTCAGCGGCGGCGAGCCAAAAGCGATTGATGGTACGTTGTCGGTAATGGTCGGCGGCGATAAAGCGATTTTCGACAAGTATTACGATCTGCTGAAAGCGATGGCTGGCTCAGTGGTACATACCGGCGACATTGGCGCGGGTAACGTCACTAAGCTGGCGAACCAGGTGATTGTAGCGCTGAACATTGCGGCGATGTCTGAAGCGCTGACGCTGGCGACCAAGGCGGGTGTGAACCCGGATCTGGTGTATCAGGCGATCCGTGGCGGACTGGCCGGAAGCACCGTGCTGGACGCGAAAGCGCCGATGGTCATGGACCGCAACTTTAAGCCAGGTTTCCGTATTGACCTGCATATCAAAGATTTGGCGAATGCGCTGGACACTTCTCATGGGGTCGGCGCGCAGTTGCCGCTGACTGCTGCAGTCATGGAGATGATGCAGGCGCTTCGCGCAGATGGGCTGGGCACCGCCGATCACAGCGCGCTCGCATGCTACTACGAAAAACTGGCGAAAGTGGAAGTCACACGCTAACAAGAAGGGCGCGGATGTGCGCCCTGTATTTCTTGCCTTGCGCGGCACAGTCAGGCTACATAACTATGAAAATCGTAATTGCCCCAGACTCTTATAAAGAAAGTCTATCTGCCACTGAGGTCGCTCAGGCAATAGAAAAAGGATTTCGGGAAATATTTCCCGATGCGCAATATGTTTCAGTTCCGGTGGCCGACGGCGGCGAAGGAACGGTCGAAGCCATGATTGCCGCCACGCAAGGGAGTGAATATTCCGCGTGGGTAACGGGGCCGCTGGGCGAAAAAGTGAATGCCTGCTGGGGCATGTCCGGAGATGGTAAAACTGCGTTTATCGAAATGGCGGCAGCCAGTGGTCTGGCGTTAGTACCTCCTGATAAGCGTAACCCGTTAGTCACCACGTCACGTGGTACCGGGGAATTGATTTTGCAGGCGCTGGATAGCGGGGCGCAGAGCATTATTATCGGCATTGGCGGTAGTGCAACCAACGACGGCGGCGCGGGTATGGTGCAGGCTCTGGGCGCGAAACTTTGCGACGCTAACGGGACAGAGATTGGCTACGGGGGCGGCAGTCTGATGAGCCTCAACAGCATCGACATTTCCGGTTTGGATCCGCGATTAAAAACCTGCTCCATTCGCGTGGCCTGCGATGTGACCAATCCGCTCACAGGTGATACTGGCGCTTCGCGCATCTTCGGCCCGCAGAAAGGGGCGACGGAAGAACGCATTCTCGAACTGGACCGAAATTTGTCTCACTACGCCGACATCATTAAAAAATCGCTGCGGGTAGACGTGAAGGATGTTCCCGGGGCGGGGGCTGCCGGTGGTATGGGCGCCGCGTTAATGGCATTTTTAGGCGCGGAGCTGCGCAGTGGGATAGAGATTGTGACTCAGGCCCTCAATCTGGAAGAGCATATTCACGACTGTACGCTGGTGGTGACCGGCGAAGGACGCATCGACAGCCAGAGTATTCACGGCAAAGTGCCGGTTGGCGTGGCGAATGTCGCGAAGAAATACCACAAACCGGTAATTGGTATTGGCGGCAGCCTGACGCGCGATGTGGAAGTGGTGCATCAATATGGTATCGATGCGGTGTTTAGCGTATTGACCAGCATCAGCACGCTGGAAGAGGCCTTCCGTGGGGCATTTGATAATATTTATCGCGCCTCAAGAAACATCGCCGCCACGTTAGCGATAGGAATGCGCAGTGCGGGGTGACATTACCCCGCAAACCCTCTATACTGCGCGCCGAAGCTGACCAGACAGTCGCCGCTTCGTCGTCGTCCTCTTCGGGGGAGACGGGCGGAGGGGAGGAAAGTCCGGGCTCCATAGGGCAGGGTGCCAGGTAACGCCTGGGGGGGAAACCCACGACCAGTGCAACAGAGAGCAAACCGCCGATGGCCCACGTAAGTGGGATCAGGTAAGGGTGAAAGGGTGCGGTAAGAGCGCACCGCGCGGCTGGTAACAGTCCGTGGCACGGTAAACTCCACCCGGAGCAAGGCCAAATAGGGGTTCACAAGGTACGGCCCGTACTGAACCCGGGTAGGCTGCTTGAGCCAGTGAGCGATTGCTGGCCTAGATGAATGACTGTCCACGACAGAACCCGGCTTATCGGTCAGCTTCACTCTTTATAAAACCCCGCTTCGGCGGGGTTTTTGCTTTCCGGATAGGCCAGATGAATGACTGTCCACGACGCTATGCTCAAAAGAACGCGGCTTCTCGGTCAGCTCCACTCTTTATAAAACCCCGCTTCGGCGGGGTTTTTGCTTTCCGGATAGGCCAGATGAATGACTGTCCACGACGCTATGCTCAAAAGAACGCGGCTTATCGGTCAGCTTCACTCTTTATGAAACCCCGCTTCGGCGGGGTTTTTGCTTTCCGTATAGGCCAGATGAATGACTGTCCACGACGCTATGCTCAAAAGAACGCGGCTTATCGGTCAGCTTCACTCTTTATAAAACCCCGCTTTGATGGGTTTTTTGCTTTCCGGATAGGCCAGATGAATGACTGTCCACGACGCTATGCTCAAAAGAACGCGGCTTATCGGTCAGCTTCACTCTTTATGAAACCCCGCTTTGATGGGTTTTTTGCTTTCTGGGCAGGTTGTTATGCCTGATGGCGCTGCGCTTATCAGGCCTACAGGTATGGCTGGAACGGGTTTTGTAGGCCGGATAAGGTGTTTACACCGCCATCCGGCAGACGTTATACCTGTCGCGTTACGCTTGGTTTAACACGACTCTGGCGTTTATTTTCTCTTCATCTACTCTTTATTTGACCTTTATTTATGCGCTGAACGTCTTTTATTTGAGGGAATGCGTTGTGGGGTATTTTCGTTTTTGTGATGGCTAGCACAAAACGCTGCGCGATACGTTTTTATCGAGAATAATCGAACGCAATCGATCGCCATTACAAAATTACGCGCTAATAAATTGCATAAAATCACTGTTAATGCAATGTTGCATATGATGCTTTATTGTGTGATTTTAATTAACCATTAATAAATGCAATGTTTCTTTACAAACAAATATGGCGAAAAAATGTGATGCATGGCGTTATTTAATCACCACAAACGGTAAAATATAATTATATTTGATAAATTACTCATTAAATTTAAGTGTCATTCTGCCCGATAATTGCGCTGTAATTGATTGAAATATAGCCTTTCCTGGTTTTTAGAAATAACAGATAAAATGGCGATGTTATAGCCATAAAAAATCGTTATCCCCCCATCTTTTTTTGATTAAAGTCAGGGTGAAGTGAGATATTTATTTCATATCTATATGATTTATAGGTGGTTTTATTTTTTATAATAGTCTTACAAAATGTAAGTCAAGGGGATTTGTGAGGGGTAGCACATATCCTTGTTTGCTTAATTTGGTACACTTCCTGCCGTCAACAAAGTAATTAACGCAGGTCGATATGAATACTATTACACTCCCTAAAACACAGCACTTAGTGGTCTTTCAGGAAGTCATTAGAAGCGGTTCTATCGGCTCAGCTGCAAAAGAATTAGGTTTAACTCAACCCGCTGTCAGTAAAATCATCAACGATGTTGAGGCTTATTTTGGTATTGAGTTAGTTGTACGTAAAAATACTGGTGTGACATTGACTCAGGCAGGTCAGGTGATGCTCTCATGGTCTGAATCAATTACCCGTGAAATGAAAAACATGGTTGATGAGATGAACAGCATGACGAGCAATGCGGTCGTTGATGTGTCGTTTGGTTTTCCTTCACTGATTGCCTTCACCATCATGTCCGGCATGATTAAAAAATTCAAAGAGGTATTCCCGAAAGCACAGGTTTCTATGTATGAAGCTCAGCTCTCCTCGTTCTTACCGGCAATCCGTGACGGGCGTCTGGATTTTGCCATCGGTACGCTGAGCGATGAGATGAAACTGCACGATCTGCATGTGGAGCCGCTCTTTGAGTCAGACTTTATCCTGGTTGCCAGCAAGTCCCGAACATGCACCGGCATCACCTCGCTGAGCGCGTTGAAAAACGAACAGTGGGTGTTGCCACAAACGAATATGGGGTACTACAGCGAACTTCTTACCACGTTACAGAATAATGGCATCAGCAGTGAAAACATCGTTAATACTGACTCCGTCGTCACCATTTATAATCTTGTTCTCAATGCTGATTTCTTAACAGTAATTCCCTGCGATATGACCACACCGTTTGGCTCAAACCAGTTTATTACTATCCCGGTACAAGAAACTTTACCCGTCGCGCGTTATGCCGCCGTGTGGTCGAAAAATTATCGAATTAAAAAAGCAGCATCTATTTTGGTGGAATTAGCCAAAGAGTATTCATCATATAATTGTCGGAGACGAAGGCAATTAATTGAAATTGATTAAAGATTGAAATTGTTTTAACAAAAAATAAACGCCATCTGTCTATATCTGACAATGGTCACGGCTATCTATTTACTTTAATACCCTAGTAAGAGGTTCTAATGCACATTACATACGATCTCCCAGTTGCAATTGAAGATATCCTCGAAGCGAAAAAAAGACTGGCGGGGAAAATTTATAAAACGGGAATGCCTCGCTCTAACTATTTTAGTGAACGTTGCAAAGGGGAAATTTTCCTCAAGTTTGAAAACATGCAGCGTACCGGTTCATTTAAAATCCGTGGCGCTTTTAACAAGCTCAGTTCCTTAACAGAAGCCGAAAGAATGAAGGGCGTGGTGGCTTGCTCTGCAGGTAACCATGCGCAAGGGGTTTCTCTCTCCTGCGCTATGCTCGGTATCGACGGCAAAGTGGTGATGCCGAAAGGCGCACCGAAGTCTAAAGTAGCGGCAACCTGCGATTATTCCGCGGAAGTTGTGCTGCATGGCGACAACTTCAACGACACCATCGCTAAGGTTAGCGAGATTGTGGAAACGGAAGGCCGTATCTTTATTCCACCATATGATGACCCGAAAGTTATTGCTGGTCAGGGCACTATTGGTCTGGAAATTCTGGAAGATCTGTACGATGTCGATAACGTGATTGTGCCAATTGGCGGTGGTGGACTGATTGCGGGTATTGCGGTGGCAATTAAATCTATTAACCCGACCATTAAAATTATTGGCGTGCAGTCTGAAAACGTTCACGGCATGGCGGCTTCTTTCCACGCTGGAGAAATAACCACGCACCGAACGACCGGCACCCTGGCAGATGGTTGTGACGTCTCTCGCCCGGGTACTTTAACGTATGAAATCGTTCGTGAGTTGGTGGATGACATTGTCCTGGTCAGCGAAGATGAAATTCGCAACAGCATGGTGGCATTAATTCAGCGAAATAAAGTTGTAACTGAAGGTGCCGGTGCGCTGGCATGCGCAGCATTATTAAGCGGGAAATTAGATAGCTATATCCAGAACAGAAAAACAGTCAGCATTATTTCTGGCGGTAATATCGACCTTTCTCGTGTATCTCAAATTACTGGTTTAGTTGACGCTTAATATACTTCGTTGAGGATAGGATATGAGTACTACTGATAGCATTGTATCCAGCCAGACAAAACAGTCGTCCTGGCGCAAATCGGACACCACCTGGACACTGGGTTTATTTGGTACTGCCATCGGCGCTGGGGTGCTGTTCTTCCCTATCCGCGCAGGTTTTGGCGGACTGATCCCCATTCTGATCATGCTGGTGTTAGCATACCCCATCGCGTTCTATTGCCACCGTGCGCTGGCACGCCTGTGTCTTTCCGGTTCTAATCCTTCCGGTAACATCACAGAAACGGTTGAAGAGCACTTTGGTAAAACGGGCGGCGTGGTTATCACGTTCCTCTACTTCTTTGCGATTTGTCCGCTGCTGTGGATTTATGGCGTCACCATTACCAACACCTTTATGACCTTCTGGGAAAACCAGCTGCAGATGCCAGCATTGAACCGTGGCTTCGTGGCGCTGTTCCTGTTGCTGCTGATGGCATTCGTCATCTGGTTTGGTAAAGATCTGATGGTTAAAGTGATGAGCTACCTGGTATGGCCGTTCATTGCCAGCCTGGTGCTTATCTCTCTGTCACTGATTCCTTACTGGAACTCAGCGGTTATCGATCAGGTTGATATCAGCAATATCGCTCTGACTGGCCATGACGGCATCCTGGTTACCGTATGGCTGGGTATTTCCATCATGGTGTTCTCTTTCAACTTTTCGCCAATCGTTTCTTCCTTCGTGGTCTCTAAACGCGAAGAGTATGAGAAAGATTTCGGTCGCGAATTTACCGAGCAGAAATGTTCTAAAATCATCTCCCGCGCCAGTATGCTGATGGTTGCGGTGGTAATGTTCTTCGCCTTTAGCTGCCTGTTCACGCTGTCTCCGGCAAACATGGCGGATGCGAAAGCGCAGAACATTCCAGTACTGTCTTATCTGGCGAACCACTTCGCTTCACTGTCCGGGACGAAGTCCACCTTCGCGACCGTTCTGGAATACGGTGCTTCTATTATCGCCCTGGTTGCTATCTTCAAATCGTTCTTCGGCCACTACCTGGGTACGCTGGAAGGTCTGAACGGTCTGGTGCTGAAGTTTGGTTACAAAGGCGATAAGACCAAAGTTTCCGCCGGCAAACTGAACACCATCAGCATGATCTTCATCATGGGCTCCACCTGGGTTGTGGCTTACGCCAACCCGAACATCCTGGACCTTATTGAAGCAATGGGCGCGCCGATTATTGCCTCTCTGCTCTGCCTGCTGCCGATGTATGCCATCCGTAAAGCGCCATCACTGGCGAAATACCGTGGCCGTCTGGATAACGTGTTTGTTACCGTGATTGGTCTGCTGACCATCCTGAACATTGTCTACAAACTGTTTTAATCCTTAAGCTCAGGATGAGCGGAGTAGTGAAATGAATGAGTTTCCGGTAGTACTGGTTATTAACTGTGGTTCGTCTTCCATTAAATTCTCAGTGCTGGATGCAGCTAACTGTGAAGTTTTAATGGCGGGAATCGCGGACGGTATTAACTCTGAAAATGCGTTCATAGCAATTAATGGAGGAGAGCCAGCTAAGCTGGCTCACCACAGCTACGAAGACGCATTGAAAGCAATTGCCGTTGAACTAGAGAAACGTAATTTAATGGACGGCGTGGCCTTAATTGGCCACCGCATTGCCCACGGCGGAAATATCTTTACCGAATCAGCAATTATTACTGACGAAGTTATCGATAATATCCGCCGGGTATCGCCGCTAGCACCGTTACATAATTATGCGAACCTGAGTGGGATCGAATCTGCTCAGCACCTTTTCCCTGGCCGGCAGCAGGTTGCGGTATTTGATACCAGCTTCCACCAGACGATGGCCCCTGAAGCCTATTTGTACGGTTTACCGTGGAAATATTTCGAAGAGTTGGGCGTTCGTCGTTACGGCTTCCATGGTACGTCGCATCGCTATGTTTCTCAGCAAGCGCATGACCTTCTCGACCTGCAGAGTGATGACTCGGGTCTGGTTGTGGCTCACCTGGGGAACGGCGCGTCAATCTGTGCGGTGCGTAACGGCCAGAGCGTTGATACCTCAATGGGCATGACGCCGCTGGAAGGGTTGATGATGGGGACACGCAGTGGCGACGTTGATTTCGGCGCGATGGCGTGGATTGCCAGCGAAACCAACCAGACGCTGAGCGACCTTGAGCGCGTAGTGAATAAAGAGTCCGGTTTACTGGGTATTTCCGGTTTGTCCTCTGACTTACGTACGTTAGAAAAAGCCTGGCACGAGGGACATGAGCGTGCGCAGCTGGCGATTAAAACGTTTGTGCATCGTATCGCGCGTCATATCGCCGGCCATGCCGCATCGTTGCATCGTCTTGATGGGATTATTTTCACTGGTGGAATAGGTGAGAACTCGGTATTAATTCGTCGTCTGGTTATTGAGCACCTTGCCGTTTTAGGCGTGAATATCGACAACGAAATGAATAGTCTGCCAAATTCCCATGGTGAAAGAATTATCTCAAATAAAGATGCTCGTGTTATTTGTGCGGTTATTCCCACAAATGAAGAGAAAATGATTGCACGTGATGCCATTGCATTAGGCAAAATTAATACCCCAGTAGCATTTGCATAATTAATTTTCAGCAGAGAGATTATTTTTCATGAAGGTAAATATCGATACCAGCGATATGCTGTATGCCGAAGCCTGGAATGGCTTTAAAGGTACGGACTGGAAAGAAGAAATTAATGTCCGTGATTTTATTCAGCACAACTATACGCCTTATGAAGGGGATGAATCTTTCCTCGCCGAAGCAACGCCTGCGACCACTGCATTGTGGGAAAAAGTTATGGCGGGCATCCGTATTGAAAACTCGACGCACGCGCCGGTTGATTTCGATACCAATATTGCTACCACGATAACCGCGCATGATGCGGGTTATATTGAACAAGAACTGGAAAAAATCGTTGGTCTGCAAACGGATAAGCCGCTCAAGCGCGCTCTGCATCCGTTTGGCGGCATCAACATGATCAAAAGCTCTTTTGATGCTTATGGTCGTGAGATGGATGCTGATTTTGAATACCAGTTTACTGAACTGCGTAAAACCCATAACCAGGGCGTATTCGACGCCTACTCTCCGGATATGCTGCGCTGCCGTAAATCCGGCGTGCTGACCGGTCTGCCGGACGGCTATGGCCGTGGCCGTATTATCGGTGACTATCGCCGCGTGGCGCTGTACGGTATCCGCTACCTGGTGCGCGAGCGTGAACTGCAGTTTGCCGATCTCCAGTCGAACCTGGAGTGGGGCCAGAATCTTGAAGCCACGATTCGCCTGCGTGAAGAGCTGTCTGAGCACCGTCGCGCTCTGCTGCAAATGCAGGAAATGGCGGCGAAGTATGGCTGCGATATCTCCCGCCCGGCACGTAATGCGCAGGAAGCGGTGCAGTGGGTGTACTTTGCTTACCTGGCTGCGGTGAAATCGCAGAACGGCGGCGCGATGTCGCTGGGCCGTACCGCATCGTTCCTCGACATCTACATTGAGCGCGATTTCAAAGCGGGGATTTTAAACGAGCAGCAGGCGCAGGAGCTGATCGACCACTTCATTATGAAGATCCGTATGGTGCGCTTCCTGCGTACGCCGGAATTCGACACCCTGTTCTCAGGCGACCCTATCTGGGCGACCGAAGTTATCGGTGGTATGGGGCTTGATGGCCGCACGCTGGTGACGAAGAACTCGTTCCGCTATCTGCATACGCTGCACACCATGGGCCCGGCACCAGAGCCGAACCTGACGGTGCTGTGGTCTGAACAGCTACCAATCGCCTTCAAAAAATACGCCGCCCAGGTGTCGATCATTACCTCGTCTTTACAGTACGAAAACGACGATTTGATGCGTGCCGACTTTGACAGCGATGACTATGCCATTGCCTGCTGCGTCAGCCCGATGGTTATCGGCAAACAAATGCAGTTCTTCGGGGCGCGTGCCAACCTCGCCAAAACGTTGCTGTACGCAATCAACGGCGGTGTGGATGAGAAGCTGAAAATCCAGGTCGGGCCGAAAACGGCACCGCTGATGGATGACGTGCTGGACTACGACACGGTGATGGAGAGCCTGGACCACTTTATGGACTGGCTGGCCGTGCAGTACATCAGCGCGCTGAACATCATCCACTACATGCACGACAAGTACAGCTACGAAGCATCGCTGATGGCGCTGCACGATCGTGATGTCTATCGCACGATGGCCTGTGGTATGGCGGGTCTGTCCGTGGCGGCGGATTCTCTGTCGGCTATCAAATATGCTCGCGTGAAACCGATTCGCGATGAAAACGGTCTGGCGATTGATTTTGAAATCGAAGGAGACTATCCGCAATACGGCAACAACGACGAGCGCGTAGACAGTATTGCCTGCGATCTGGTCGAGCGCTTTATGAAGAAAATTAAAGTGTTGCCAACCTACCGTAACGCGGTGCCGACGCAGTCCATTCTGACCATCACCTCCAACGTGGTGTACGGACAGAAAACTGGTAACACGCCGGACGGACGTCGCGCAGGTACGCCGTTTGCGCCAGGGGCAAACCCGATGCACGGCCGCGATCGTAAAGGTGCGGTGGCGTCGTTAACCTCGGTCGCCAAACTGCCGTTCACCTATGCCAAAGACGGTATCTCGTACACCTTCTCTATTGTACCGGCAGCGCTGGGCAAAGAGGATGGAGTGCGTAAAACCAACCTGGTCGGTCTGCTGGACGGTTACTTCCACCATGAAGCGCATGTGGAAGGTGGTCAGCATCTGAACGTTAACGTTATGAACCGTGAAATGTTGATGGATGCCATTGAGCACCCGGAAAACTATCCGAACCTGACGATCCGCGTGTCTGGCTATGCGGTGCGCTTCAACGCGCTGACCCGCGAACAGCAGCAGGATGTTATTTCACGTACTTTCACCCAGGCGCTCTGACGCCGGAGGGACTATGAGAAAAGTTATTGCAACCGAATGTGCGCCAGGGGCTATCGGGCCTTACGTACAGGGTGTGGATCTGGGCAGCATGGTGTTGACGTCAGGTCAAATCCCGGTGTGTCCACAGACCGGTGAAGTGGCTGAAAACGTATCCGATCAGGCGCGTCAAAGCCTGGAAAACGTGAAAGCGATTGTCGAGTCTGCAGGTTTGAAAGTGAGCGATATCGTCAAGACCACCGTTTTCGTTTCCGACCTGAACGACTTCGCCACCATCAATCAGGTTTACCAGCAGTTCTTTGATGAGCATAAGGCAATCTACCCTACACGCAGCTGCGTGCAGGTCGCCCGCTTACCAAAGGATGTGAAGCTGGAGATTGAAGCCATCGCCGTACGTGGCGACACGCTGTAATCCCTTGCGGGGCGATCTCAGGATCGCCCCGATCCTTAATGAGTGTGAAACCTGGTCTTCACTGAACGGCAATCCGAGGGTGTGGATATGATTAGCGCATTCGATATTTTCAAGATTGGCATTGGACCTTCCAGCTCCCATACCGTGGGGCCAATGAACGCTGGTAAAAGCTTTATCGATCTGTTGGTCAGCTGCGGGGAACTTTCCAAGGCTACACATATTGTGGTCGATCTTTATGGATCGCTTTCCCTGACCGGAAAAGGTCATGCAACAGATGTCGCCATCATGATGGGACTGGCCGGTAACAGTCCGCAAAATGTTAATATAGATTCAATCGCTGGTTTTACTCAGGAAGTGGCCCGTACCGGACGTTTACCGGTTGCAGGGGGCACGCATGTTGTCGATTTTTCCCCAGACGAAAATATTCTCTTTCATACCGAAACGCTGCCGCGCCATGAAAATGGTATGCGTATCACAGCGTGGAACGGCAGCGAGACGCTATTAAGCAAAACCTATTACTCCGTCGGCGGTGGTTTTATCGTTGAAGAGGAGCAATTTGGTCAGGCGCATGATGTTGAAGCACACGTACCCTACAATTTTCATTCCGCCAGCGAACTGCTGAAACTGTGCGAGCGCAACGGGCTGTCTGTTTCCGGCCTGATGATGCAAAACGAACTGGCGATGCGCAGCAAAGAAGAAATCGATGCTGGCTTTGCTGCCATTTGGGACGTTATGCACGCTGGAATTGAGCGCGGCATGAACACCGAAGGCGTACTGCCGGGTCCACTGAACGTCCCGCGCCGCGCCGTGGCATTACGTCGGTTGCTGGTTTCCAGCGATAACCTGTCCAGCGACCCGATGAACGTTATCGACTGGATCAACATGTTTGCGCTGGCCGTGAGCGAAGAAAACGCCGCCGGATGCCGGGTTGTGACGGCACCGACCAATGGAGCATGTGGGATTATCCCTGCTGTCCTGGCCTATTACGACAAGTTCCGCCGCCCGGTGAATGCAAACTCCATTGCCCGCTACTTACTGGCCGCTGGGGCGATAGGCGCGCTGTATAAGATGAATGCCTCTATTTCTGGTGCCGAAGTGGGTTGCCAGGGGGAAATTGGCGTCGCTTGTTCAATGGCAGCAGCCGGGCTGACCGAGTTGCTCGGCGGTAGCCCGTCTCAGGTGTGTATTGCGGCGGAAATCGCCATGGAGCATAACCTGGGACTGACCTGCGATCCGGTCGCCGGACAGGTACAAATACCGTGTATTGAGCGCAATGCGATCAACGCGGTAAAAGCCGTCAACGCTGCGCGTATGGCGCTACGTCGAACATCTGAGCCACGCGTTTCGCTCGATAAAGTGATCGAGACCATGTATGAAACGGGCAAAGATATGAACGACAAATACCGTGAAACGTCACGTGGTGGTCTGGCTATCAAAGTGATTTGCACTTAACTAAATTTGTGTTTATTTCTCCTTTGGGCGCACTTGAGTGCGCCCTTTTTTTTGTTGTGATCCGCTTCAAAAAGGGAAATTAATCCCATTTTGTAAATATAAAATAGAAAAATTTTATTAAACATTATGAAATGAGGGGGTATTTATGTGAAGTTTTTCTCTGACCCTCGGCGTATGATTTCTCCATTCTAACGAACTCGCCTGCACGACTCGTACCGCGTATCGCATTGATGCGGAACGGAAAAATAATAAAACCTTACCCTACATTTTGAGCGAGATTTTTATGGAAACGGCAACGAATAACAGCGTAATACTCGACGCATCTGCTCCGGCGCGTCGGGCGGGGATGACCGAAAGTGAATGGCGTGAAGCCATTAAATTCGACAGCATGGACACTGGCTGGGTCATTATGAGTATCGGTATGGCAATTGGCGCGGGGATTGTTTTTCTTCCCGTCCAGGTAGGATTGATGGGGCTGTGGGTGTTCTTACTCTCTTCTATCATCGGCTATCCAGCCATGTATTTGTTCCAGCGCCTGTTTATCAACACGCTGGCTGAGTCCCCAGAGTGTAAAGACTACCCGAGCGTGATCAGCGGCTATCTGGGTAAGAACTGGGGCATCCTGTTAGGTGCGTTGTATTTTGTGATGCTGGTTATCTGGATGTTTGTCTATTCCACCGCCATCACCAACGATAGCGCCTCTTATCTGCACACGTTTGGCGTTACTGAAGGTTTACTGTCCGACAGCCCGTTCTATGGCCTGGTGCTGATTTGCATCCTGGTGGCCATCTCGTCACGCGGGGAAAAACTGCTGTTTAAAATCTCCACCGGCATGGTGCTGACCAAGCTGCTGGTAGTGGCAGCGCTTGGCGTATCGATGGTTGGGATGTGGCATTTGTATAACGTAGGTTTACTGCCGCCGATGGCGCTGCTGATCAAAAACGCGATCATAACGTTGCCATTTACGCTGACCTCAATTCTGTTTATTCAGACATTAAGCCCGATGGTTATCTCGTATCGTTCTCGCAACAAATCCATTGAAGTGGCGCGCCATAAAGCCCTGCGAGCGATGAATATCGCGTTCGGTATTCTGTTCGTGACCGTCTTTTTCTACGCCGTTTCCTTCACGTTGGCGATGGGCCATGACGAAGCGGTTAAAGCTTATGAGCAGAATATTTCCGCTCTGGCGATTGCCGCGCAGTTTATCAGCGGTGCGGGTGCTGGTTGGGTGAAAATCGTCAGCGTAGTTTTGAACATCTTTGCCGTTATGACCGCTTTCTTCGGCGTCTACTTAGGTTTCCGTGAAGCGACTCAGGGGATCGTAATGAACGTGCTGCGCCGCAAAATGCCAGCCGAGAAAATCAACGAAACCCTGGTTCAGCGCGGCATTATGATTTTTGCCATCCTGCTGGCCTGGAGTGCAATTGTGCTCAATGCGCCAGTACTGAGCTTCACCTCTATTTGTAGTCCTATCTTCGGCATGGTGGGTTGTCTGATCCCGGCCTGGCTGGTCTACAAAGTTCCTTCACTGCACAAATACAAAGGCGCTTCCCTGTATCTGATTATTATCACGGGCCTGCTGCTGTGCGTTTCTCCGTTCCTGGCATTTTCCTGAGTTATCTGAGCAAAGGTTGTTGTTATGTTTGAGACTACATTGAATCCATTATGGGATAGTTTTATCCGCGCGGTACAGGAAGAGGTTAAGCCTGCGCTGGGTTGTACGGAACCTATCTCTCTGGCGCTGGCGGCAGCGGTCGCATCCTCTGAGCTGGACGGCGCGGTTGAACGTATCGATGCGTGGGTCTCACCGAACCTGATGAAAAACGGCATGGGCGTTACCGTGCCGGGTACCGGAATGGTCGGGTTACCTGTCGCGGCGGCGCTGGGTGCGCTGGGGGGAAATGCCCGTGCTGGTTTAGAGGTACTGAAAGATGCGTCGCCCCAAGCAATCGCTGATGCGAAAGCGATGTTGAGCGCTGGCAAGGTTGCGGTGATGCTGCAGGAACCTTGCGAGGATATCCTCTTTTCCCGCGCGAAGGTTTACAGCGCTGAAGGATGGGCGTGCGTGACGATTGTGGGCGGTCATACCAACATCGTCCACATCGAGACCAATAAGGGTGTAGTGTTCACCACAGAACAGAATACTCAGGAAGAGGAGCTGGAGTCGCCGCTGGCGGTATTGTCTCACACATCGCTGGAAGAGATTCTGGCGTTCGTGAACGCGGTACCGTTTGAGTCGATCCGCTTTATTCTTGATGCGGCAAAGCTGAACGGTGCGCTGTCTCAGGAAGGGCTGCGCGGTAACTGGGGCTTGCACATCGGAACCACGCTTGAGAAGCAGTGCGCGCGTGGCCTGCTGGCGAACGATCTCTCCACCTCTATTCTGATCCGCACCAGTGCGGCATCGGATGCGCGAATGGGCGGGGCGACGCTGCCGGCCATGAGCAACTCCGGATCCGGCAATCAGGGGATTACCGCGACTGTTCCGGTCATGGTGGTGGCCGAGCACTTTGGCGCGGATGAGGAGAAACTGGCACGTGCGCTAATGTTGTCTCACCTGAGCGCTATCTACATCCATCATCAGCTTCCGCGTTTGTCTGCGCTGTGCGCAGCAACCACAGCGGGGATGGGCGCAGCAGCGGGGATGGCATGGATCGTGGATGGCCGCTACAACACCATCGCGATGGCGATCAGCAGCATGATTGGCGACGTGAGCGGAATGATTTGCGATGGCGCTTCAAACAGCTGCGCGATGAAAGTCTCAACCAGCGCATCTGCGGCGTGGAAAGCGGTGCTGATGGCACTGGATGATACTGCCGTAACCGGAAACGAAGGGATTGTGGCGCATAACGTGGAACAATCTATCGCTAACCTGTGTGCGCTGGCGTGTCGGTCGATGCAGGAAACCGACAAGCAGATCATTGAGATCATGGCCAGTAAGGCGCATTAATCTCCAGGTCGGGTAGGGCGTTGCCGCCACCCGGCATAAGTCTAAGCCGCCTTTTCAGGCGGCTTCTTCGTCTTCCAGCCGTAGCTCGGCATCGGCCACAATCGCTTCCAGCTCTGTCAGCATTTCTTCATAGCCGAAGGCAACTGTTTCCTGTTTTTTCAGCTCAACCTGCGGCTGGCGTTTTTTTGATGATTTCTTGCTCAATAGTCGTACTCCATTGTTTTCCCTGACTATACGGGCAAATCTATCAGCAAAGCGCGCAGCTGGGTATCGGCGACTAACGTTATGTTAGTTTCGTCACGAATAAATGCCCCATCGCCACAGGTGAGCGCTTCTTTTTCGGCGCCAGATGTCACCGCATGGAATCTGCCGTGAATCGACTGTAAATAAGCGCGTGGCCCATGTAACTGAAAACTCAGCGATTCACCTTGCTGCAGTTCAACGTGGTGCACCCATACCTGTTGGCGCAGATGCAGGCTGCCTTGTTCACCGTCCGGCGAGGCCAGCAGCTGATGCTTACCGGTACCCAGCGTGGCTTTCTGTACGCAGGCGTTTTCACGCTGCGGGCAGGCGTCCAGCCAGAGCTGCATCCGCGTTAACGGTTTGTCTTTGCTGATATTGTGTTCGCTATAGCTAATCCCGGGCTGTGTCGCGAGCAGTAAAACTTCGCCTGCTTTGGCCTTGATATGGTTGCCTTCGCTGTCTCGGTACTCCGCTTCCCCTTCGAGGATCAGATTGACGATATCCACCTTCGGATAGGTCCGCGGCTGGAAAGAGGCCCCCGGTGCCAGAACTTCCTGGTTCAGAACACGCAGCGAGGCATAACCCAGCAGTTTAGGATCAAAATAGTGTCCAAAGGAGAAGGTATAACGGGCCTGCAGCCAGCCGTAGTCTGCTTGCCCGCATTGTTTGGCTGTACGGGTAGTAATCATAGTTCTTGACCTCTCTTTACTTCCTTTTATGTTAAATGGCTAGACGCTGCATTGTTAGCCAGATATTCTGCCCGGTATGTTCAAATTTCCTGAATGAGAACGAGATGGCTAAAGAAAGGGCTTTAACGCTTGAGGCGTTACGCGTCATGGACGCAATAGACAGGCGCGGCAGCTTTGCCGCCGCCGCAGACGAACTGGGGCGCGTGCCTTCCGCACTTAGCTATACCATGCAGAAGCTGGAGGAAGAGCTGGACGTGGTACTGTTTGACCGTTCAGGCCACCGTACAAAATTCACTAACGTCGGGCGTATGCTGCTGGAGCGTGGGCGCGTACTGCTGGAAGCTGCGGATAAGCTGACTACCGATGCCGAAGCGTTGGCTCGCGGATGGGAAACGCATTTGACTATCGTTACCGAAGCACTGGTGCCAACGGCGGCGTTTTTCCCGCTGATCGACAGACTGGCCGGGAAGGCCAATACCCAGCTTTCCGTCATTACCGAAGTTCTGGCCGGGGCGTGGGAGCGTCTTGAGCAGGGGCGGGCGGATATCGTGATTGCGCCGGATATGCATTTTCGCTCATCTTCCGAAATCAACTCGCGCAAGCTGTACTCGCTGATGAACGTGTATGTGGCGGCACCGGATCATCCTATCCACCAGGAGCCGGAACCGTTATCGGAAGTCACCCGCGTGAAATACCGTGGGATCGCTGTGGCGGATACCGCACGTGAACGTCCGGTGTTGACCGTTCAACTGCTGGATAAACAGCCGCGTCTGACGGTGAGTACGATAGAAGATAAACGTCAGGCGCTGTTGGCCGGATTGGGCGTAGCGACAATGCCGTACCCGCTGGTGGAAGAGGATATTGCAGCTGGTCGACTGCGGGTCGTTAGTCCGGAATCGACAAGCGAGATAGATATTATTATGGCCTGGCGTCGTGACAGCATGGGCGAGGCGAAATCCTGGTGTCTGCGAGAAATTCCCAAGCTGTTTGCGGGTAAATAGCCTGACTGTTACGCCGGATGCGGTGCAATTGCACCTTATCCGGCCTACAGGACGGAGATATGTTGTAGGCCTGATAAGCTAACGCCTTCAGGCATCTATACGTACTACGTCAGGACAGCTGTTTGGGGTCAGCGCCGAAGCGATTGCTCCCCGGAGTGCCGTTTTGACAGTTGAAAATGATGATGACCAACCAGCCGACGATCGGGATCAATAGCACCAGCAGCCACCAGGCTGAACGGTCGGTGTCATGTAAACGCCGAAACTGTACCGCCCACCACGGGATAAAGACCAGAACCCCGTAAATCGTCGTTAATATGCCTTCTCCTCCGGCGCGTTCCCAGCCAAGCATTCTGTCCAGAATGCCCAGCACGAACGTGAAGATGATGTTGACCAGCACAAACATCCAGTATTCTTTACGACGCGCGCGGCCACCAAAACCAAAGTAATTCTTTAATACGTTTAAATACCAATCCATTTTTGCCTCGTTCTGCGTTCAATTACTTGTTTTTAAAGCAATCAAATTAAGAATAGCTGCGAATGGAATGCTGGTAAATATTTGTGTTGTTAATTATTTGGCCTCCAAACGGGCAATGCCGATCAGTTAAGCATGTATGGTGAACATGTGATTCTTGCTCAGGGTTCCGTTCACCTCATGTGCGTTGCTTCTCTGATATCTTTATACCCGTGAACGGGCAAGGGAGGCTCACCGCCGCCTCCCTTGCAACCCAGGCTCCCGGCGGGAAAATCGTCGCTGCGCGATGTATTCGTCTTATTCCGTCTGCCTGTCGGGTCGGGGCCGAGCCTGCGTCCATGCAGGCCGTCCCCTCTGCCCGCATCCCTGCGGGCAGCCCCGGTCAGCCGTCAACGCCTCATCGATTTTCAGCCGGACCGGGGTCATCGCTGTAATGCTCTGACTTCCAGTTAAATCTGATTTGCTGTTCAGATATATTCAAAAAAAACGCAGATGGTCAGGTGTGGGCTGGTCCGGCTGAAAATTGCCGACGTGTTTCCGTAAGGCCGGGAGAACCCGCATGGATGCGGGTTCAGGGCGCGTTTTACAGGGATGTTTCCTCGCGCCCGACCCGGTAGCCTGGAGGAATAAGCGGAGGGTATTGCATAGCAACAATTTTCCTGCCGGGAGCCGGGATTGTAAAGGGCGTGGCGGAGAACGCCCTTTACACGTTCACAGGAATCGGTGCTTCAGAGAAACGATGAACATGAGGTGAACGGAACCCTTTCCCTGAAATAACATATTCATTACCTCCGCCAGCACATGTTGATGCCTTTCGAAACTGAGGCGTTAACTGAACAGCATTACCCAAACGGAGGCCAGTGTAAATCAGGCGAAACGCTCGTCACGCCCATGAGGTTCGCTGAGATCCTGCCACGGGCCGATTGAAATAATACCGGTCGGGTTGATTGTTTTGTGGCTACGGAAGTAGTGATGACGGATATGGTCAAAGTTGACGGTCTCCGCAATGCCCGGCATCTGGTAGATATCGCGCAGAAAACCGTACAGATTCAGATAGTCACTGATGCGGTGTTTGTCGCACTTGAAGTGGGTGACATAAACCGGATCAAAGCGCACCAGCGTGGTCCACAGGCGAATATCGGCCTCAGTTAGCTGGTCACCGGTCAGGAAGCGATGCTGACCCAGGATCTGCTCCAGTCGTGCCAGAGATTGAAAGACTTTTTCCACGGCATCGTCGTAGGCTTCCTGGCTGGTGGCAAATCCCGCTTTATACACGCCGTTATTGACGTTGTCATAAATCCAGCCGTTCAGCTCGTCGATTTTACTTTGCAGGGCAGGTGGATAGTAATCCCCGGCTTTCGCACCCAGCGCATCAAACGCAGTGTTAAACATGCGGATGATTTCTGCAGATTCGTTGCTGACAATAGTGTGGTTTTTTTTGTCCCACAGTACCGGAACGGTCACCCGACCGCTGTAGTGCGGATCGGCGTGTAAATAGAGCTGATAAAGAAATTCGTGCTGATACAGGGTATCGCCGGTTGCCGCTGGGAAGTTGTCGTCAAAGGTCCAGCCGTTTTCCAGCATTAGCGGATGCACAACGGAAACGGAAATAAACGGTTCCAGCCCTTTAAGTTTACGCAAAATCAGTGTGCGATGTGCCCACGGACAGGCCAGAGAAACGTACAGATGATAACGGTCTTTTTCGGCAGCAAAGCCACCTTCACCGGTCTGGCCAGGCGTGCCATCTGCGGTGAGCCAGTTACGGAAAGCCGATGCAGAACGTTGAAATTTCCCACCGGTTGATTTGGTATCGTACCAGGTGTCATGCCAGATGCCGTCAATCAGTTGTCCCATGATTTTCGTCTCCTCAGATAGCAAAAACGAGGAGATATCTCCTCGCTTTTTGATGTGTTCAGTATAGTTTGCTTACCACTTTTTATTCAGTACGCGGTCAATACTGAATGCGCCCGGACCGGTGATAGCCAGCAGCAGGAAGCCGCCTGCGATGGTCAGGTTTTTCATAAACATCAGAGAGTTCACACCTTCCGCAAAGTTACTGTGGAAGAGGAATGCCGTCAGCAGCGTGAAGCCTGCGGTGAACAGCGCGGTAGTACGGGTCAGGAAACCGAACAGAATTGCCAGACCGCCGCCAAACTCAAGCAGAATCACCAGCGGCAGCATAAATCCAGGGACGCCCATGGCTTCCATGTACTGTTGGGTACCTGCATATCCGGTGATTTTTCCCCAACCTGCGGTAATAAACAGGATTGACATCAGAATGCGCGCTACCAGTACACCAACATCTTCTAATTTCTTCATCATACTCTCCAGGAAACCACTCAGGCGGCTTATTGTGTTTTTTTGTGCAACGACGCTGCTGAGCGCGTCGTTGCTGTCGATGAAGAGAATAATAAACGTGGCTAATGAGAATTGTTAGCAAGGAAAACTGTCAGTATTTTTCAAAATTTTTGAGGTTGGGAGTAGGGAAGGGATTAGCCGCGCAGTTGCTGCTGTCTGATGGTCGATTTCACCAGACGCCAGATGCTCCAGACGCTAAAGCCGCGTTTGGCCCAGCGGACCAGCAGATTTGGGTTACGGATGGTGCGAACCGCCATAATACTGCTCCCGACTAACACCCAGCCGCGCAGGTTCAACAGCGTCTTCCAGCCACGATCGTAGACCTCGGTGGCTTCCAGCCAGTCGCGGCGAGTAGCAGACAGATCCAGCCGTTGCTGCTGGATCTGTCCAAGCAGTTGCGCCTTACGTTGTTGACGTTCGACTTTACTGCTCATTATGCGTCATCCTCCAGAGCCCGCCTGTCGTTCGCGAGTTCATTGCGCGTATGGCGTAGCAGCGTTGTTTTACGCGCTTTACGCAGCGTCCATATCCCGCCAATCAGCGCTAACAGCAACAGCACTACGGTGGTGGCAATCATGGCGTTCAGTCGGTATTGAGGGTCAATGGCCCAGATGATAAGTACCATCAGGCTCATCAGGCCAAACGCCGCGAACAGCATAGTCAGCCCAAGCATCAGCAGGATCTGGATGAGGTTGGCTTTTTCCTCTTCCAGCTCAACGACGGCCAGCCGCAGCCGCGTCTCTACGATCTCAACGAGAATCGTCAGGATCCGCTGTCCAATACCCAGTACGCCTTTGCCTGGACCTTGTGCGTGTTGAGAATCAGCCATTGTTAACGGCGCGACAGCAGTACACCAAGCACCACACCGACTGCAGCGCCAATGCCGACGCCTGTCCATGGGTTTTCGCGCACGTAGTTATCGGCTTTAGCCGCGGCCTCACGGGTCTGTTTGGCAATCACATCGCTGGTTTCACTCAGACGATGGCGGCTCTCGCGCAGCGCATGTTCGGCTTTGCTGCGAATTTTACTCATCTCTTCCTTCGACTTATCGCCAGAAGAGCTAAGTACTTCTTCAAGCGTATCCGCAAGAGATTTCAGCTCAGCGCGCAGGTTTTCCGTAGCATTATCTTTCGACATAGTTTTCTCCAGTTGAGTGGCTAGTTACCGTACTTAGTAATCGCGGGTCTCGAGTTCTTTTAGCTCTTTCTGAGCTTCAGCAAGCTTATGTTCGCGCTTTGCTACCTTATCCGCATCGCCTTTTTGCTTAGCTTCGGCTAAGTCACGTTGACGCTCGGCAATCTCATTTTTCTGCTCGGCGATTTTTTTCTGATGGTTGGCGCGCAGTTTGCTGTCAGTACAGTTTGCCCTGACTTCGCTCAGCGCTTTGTTCAGCCCATTGATGCGGCTCTGATTATTGTGTTTTTCGGCATAGCTAATCTCCCGCTGAATGTCTTGTTCTTTTTCCTGACAGAGGGTGTTGGCGTAGCTGCCGGCACTTAGAGCGAAAAGGCTAATTGCCAAAGCGATGCGGTATTTCATTCTTGAACCTTCCATTGTGATTCGACCTCGTCGTTTAGGGTCGATGCTCCAGAATAATAAAACGTTGGGTCATAAGCCCAGTTTATTAATCATAGGCGCTAAACGGTGAAATCACCAAAGTGAGTGATCTAATTCAGATTCCTGGAAATTAACCAAAGCGGTGTGGAGTATCACGTAAGCGGGATAACCACTGCACCGCCTGATTATCATCATCCTGCTGAGCGATAACGAAACCGTGCGGTAACGTTCGATCAAGTACGACCTTTGCCGCTGCGCTCTGCGCGCTGGAATCAAAGGTAATCAGCAGTGCGTCATTTTGCGGAGTGATGCTTTTAAAACGAATGCCGTTGGCATCCAGGTGATGCCAGATAGAGAAGCCATCAGGCATGCTGGCTCCCTGGTTTACGGCACGAATGGCAAGCGTTGATTCCTGCTGGCGAATGACAGACCAGGTCAGGAGCAACGCGCCAATGAACAACATAAAAGTGGTGGACCAGGCAAGTCGTCGGAGCGTTATGCATGATTTCAGCATAATTTACCCTCGGTTCCCGTATTTCTTCTTCCAAAGAACAACCAGTGAACCTGCCAGACCAAACACCAGTAACACCACAGGAAGCAGCATCAGACAAGACATCAGCTGATCTTCATATTTGAGAAACACCGGAGTTTTGCCCAGCAGATAACCAAGCGTTGTGAGAATCAAAACCCAAAGCAGTCCACTCATCCAGTTGAAGAACTGAAAGCGCGCATTGTTCAGGCCGGACAATCCTGCGATGGTCGGCAGTAATGTTCTGACAAACGCGATGAAGCGACCGACCAGCAGCGCAGACAAGCCATGCTTATGGAACAGATGATGCGCGCGCTGATGGTAATGCGCGGGCAGATGAGATAGCCAGTTTTGTACTGTGCGGGTATTCCCCAGCCATCGCCCCTGGATATAGCTAAGCCAGCAACCCAGGCTGGCTGCGGTAGTGAGCAGCAGTACCGTTTGCGGGAAACCCATCGCGCCTTTGGCGATAAGTACGCCGACCAGCACCAGTAGACTGTCGCCAGGTAAAAAGGCCGCTGGCAGCAGTCCGTTTTCCAGAAACAAAATGGTAAATAGTACGAAATAGAGCATGCCAATCATGGAAGGATTGGCCAGCGTTTCAAAATCCTGAGCCCATAAAGCATTCAGTAATTGAGTCAGTAGTTCCATTCAATATTCCTGGAGAATCGGTTGTCGTCATGCCGGTTTTCTGGAGTTTGTAACGCCGCAATTTTATTGGTGTTTTTTACATGGATCGCGGTCTGACACAAATTCACGGCCTGAACTATTCCCTGTAAAGTTGTGAAGTAAGCAAGCTCTCAAACACAAAAATTCAAATAGCATCTAATTGTAACAAAGGTCAACGTTGTCCGTTATAGAAATTACGGTTGTTGAACTGTGATTTTGCTTATCGCAATGGAGGGAGGCGAGAGGATTTACACAGGCTGACACTTTATACCTAATGCTTACCAAGCAGGAGAAACAGGCGCTTTGTCGCGCCTGCATCGAAAAGATTGCTTATTTAGCGCTGTTAACTGCCGTATCGAGATGAACGACCGGATTTTCTGCAAAAAGATAACGATCGGCGTTGAACTCAAAATCATCGCTGGTCTCATTGAACAACATGATTTTGGTATTCTCCAGGTGCTGCCACATCGCCAGTTTTGCCGCATTGGGATCTTTACGGATCAGTGCTTTGAGAATTTGATCATGGTCATCACACCAGTTATCGACGGTACGTGCGTCGATATGCTCGTGCAGTTTTTTCCAGTACGGGTTGTGGCTGCGCTGGGTCCACATTTTTTCCACAATGGCGGCCAGCGCTGAGTTCTGCGTGGCTAGCGCGACCTGAATATGAAACTGCAGATCCCATTCGGAATCGCGGAAGCATTTTTCATTCCGCGCATGCTCTTGAATGTCCATCAGTTTCATGATGTCTTGCTTGGTAACCTGCGTAGCAGCAAATTCAGCGATATTGCTTTCAATCAACTGACGAGCCTGAAGCAGCTCGAAAGGACCATAATTGGCGAATTCAAGCGATTCGTCGGTGGCCTGCTGGTGACGGGCCTGGTTCGAAATGACATGAATGCCAGAACCTTTGCGCACTTCTACATAGCCCTCAACTTCGAGCATGATAATCGCTTCACGAACCACGGTACGGCTGACATTTTTTTCATCGGCGATAAAGCGTTCTGCGGGGAGTTTTTCACCCACCAGATAGACGCCCTGCTCAATGCGTTCTTTCAGATCAGCGGCAAGTTGTTGGTACAAACGTCGTGGTTCAGTGATTTCCATATGCGCTCCAGGCATGATACGGCAGACTCTATTTGTTATACCACTTTTACGATTACGGCTCCACTCGCGACGTCAAAAAAGCCGCCAGATAACTGGCGGCTTAGCATGACAAAACCTTGTTAAATCTTGTCCGGTTAACTTTGCGCAGCGGGATCGCCAGTTTGCGACTCTGACTCTACCTCGCTGGCCGATTTGTTCTGCAATACTGTCCAGATGACTAACGCGCCGAGGAGGTCGAATACCGCCAGTACGGCAAACAGTGGGCTAAAGCCGATGGTGTCAGCCAGTGCGCCGACGACCAGCGCAAACAGCGTACTTGCAAGCCAGGCGGACATACCGGTCAGACCGTTCGCCGTTGCCACTTCATTACGACCAAACACGTCAGAAGAGAGTGTAATCAGCGCACCGGACAGCGCCTGGTGAGCAAAGCCACCGACGCACAGCAAGGCGATAGCAATGTATGGGCTGGTGAACAGACCAATCATCCCTGGGCCAATCATCAGCAATGCACCCATGGTGACGACCATTTTACGTGAAACGATCAGGTTAACGCCGAACCAGCGCTGGAACAGCGGCGGTAAGTAACCCCCAACGATACAGCCCAGGTCAGCAAACAGCATCGGCATCCAGGCAAACATCGCAATTTCTTTCAGGTTAAAGCCGTAGACTTTAAACATGAACAGCGGGATCCAGGCGTTGAAGGTACCCCAGGCCGGCTCTGCCAGGAAACGTGGCAGCGCGATGCCCCAGAACTGGCGGTTACGCAAGATCTGACCGAGCGACATTTTTTTCGAGGTCGCGTTTTTATGCTGTGATTCCTGACCATTCAGAATGTAATCACGTTCCTCATCAGACAGTTTTTTCTGGTCGCGCGGGTGTTTGTAGAATACAAGCCAGCACATCGCCCAGATGAAGCTCAGCGCACCGGAAATAATGAATGCCATCTGCCAGCTGTGCATGACGATGGCCCAGACCACCAGCGGTGGAGCAATCATCGCGCCGATAGAAGAGCCGACGTTAAAGTAACCTACGGCAATTGAACGCTCTTTTGCCGGGAACCATTCAGAACTGGCTTTCAGACCCGCAGGGATCATTGCGGCTTCAGCGGCACCTACCGCGCCACGCGCCAGCGCCAGTCCACCCCAACTGCCAGCCAGTGCGGTCGCGCCACAGAAGACGGCCCACAGAACGGCGAACATCGCATAACCCACTTTTGTGCCGAGCACATCGAGCACGTAGCCGGCAACGGGTTGCATTACGGTGTAAGCAGCAGAATACGCTGCGATGATATAGGAATACTGTTGAGTGGAGATGTGTAACTCTTCCATCAGAGTTGGCGCAGCTGCCGCCACAGTGTTACGTGTCAGGTAACCCAGCACGGTGCCAAGTGTCACCAGTGCAATCATGTACCAACGTAACCCTTTAATTTTACGCATGTAAAACCTCATCGTTTTGTTATGTCCGCGAACGAGCGGTCATCTTCCAGTTCAGGGCGGAGGATGTTCTTTTACGAGGGGGGACCGAAAAAAAGCCGGTACTCCCCGAACTTTGCCATGTCAATAATTGTGCTAATTCGGTTTCCGTACCGGTCAATCCGATGGATATCCATCGGTAATTTGCATTCCGTCGGCTTATGTATCGCGACGGCCAAAAGATAACTTGTCATACAGCTTTAAAAGGTGAGTGCCATCACAAAAGTGTGAATCTTCGTGTGGTCATTATTTCGATTCAGCAAAGCCAGAACTGGCGCGGCTTGACGCGTGATTTACCTCTTTGAGAGTAATTTTTTTGTCACCATTTGTTGATCTAACTCACGAAAATATCTTCGGCGTATAGAAATTGGTGTGATAACTTTGTCAACATCAAAACATAAGCAATCTGACGCACTCGTTGAGAGGAAGACGATAATGACCCCGTTTATGACTGAAGATTTCCTGCTGGACACCGAATTTGCCCGCCGTCTGTACCATGATTACGCCAAAGACCAGCCGATCTTCGATTACCACTGCCATTTACCACCGCAACAAATCGCTGAAAACTACCGTTTTAATAACCTGTATGACATCTGGCTGAAGGGTGATCACTACAAATGGCGTGCGATGCGTACCAATGGCGTCGCTGAGCGCTTGTGTACCGGCGATGCGTCCGATCGCGAGAAGTTTGACGCATGGGCCGCCACGGTTCCGCACACTATCGGTAACCCGCTGTACCACTGGACCCACCTCGAATTACGTCGTCCGTTTGGTATTACAGGTAAGCTGCTGTCTCCGGCAACGGCTGACGAAATCTGGAACCAGTGCAACGAGCTGCTGGCGCAGGATAAATTCTCTGCGCGCGGAATCATGCAGCAGATGAATGTGAAAATGGTCGGCACTACCGATGATCCGATCGACTCTCTGGAACACCATGCGGCCGTTGCTAAAGACGGAAGCTTTGATGTGAAAGTGCTGCCGAGCTGGCGTCCGGATAAAGCCTTTAACATTGAGCTGGCAACCTTTAATGACTACATGGCGAAGCTCGGTGAAGTGTCTGACACGGATATCCGCCGCTTCAGCGACCTGCAAGCTGCACTGACCAAACGTCTTGATCACTTCGCGGCGCACGGCTGTAAAGTCTCGGACCACGCGCTGGACGTGGTGCTGTTTGCCGAATCTAACGAATCTGAACTGGATAGCATTCTGGCGCGTCGCCTGGCGGGTGAAACCCTGAGTGAACATGAAGTGGCGCAGTTCAAAACCGCCGTTCTGGTGTTCCTCGGCGCTGAATACGCCCGTCGCGAATGGGTACAGCAGTACCACATCGGCGCGCTGCGTAATAACAACCTGCGCCAGTTCAAACTGTTGGGCGCGGATGTCGGTTTCGACTCCATCAATGATCGTCCGATGGCCGAAGAACTGTCCAAACTGCTGAGCAAGCAGAATGAACAAAACCTGCTGCCGAAAACCATTCTGTACTGCCTGAACCCGCGCGATAACGAAGTGCTGGGCACTATGATCGGTAACTTCCAGGGCGAAGGTATGCCGGGCAAAATGCAGTTCGGTTCCGGCTGGTGGTTCAACGATCAGAAAGACGGGATGGAACGTCAGATGACCCAACTGGCACAGCTCGGCCTGCTGAGCCGTTTCGTCGGTATGCTGACCGATAGCCGTAGCTTCCTGTCTTACACTCGTCACGAATACTTCCGTCGCATTCTGTGCCAGATGATTGGCCGTTGGGTTGCCGCGGGCGAAGCCCCTGCCGACATCCAGCTGCTGGGTGAAATGGTCAGAAATATTTGCTTCAACAATGCGCGCGATTATTTCGCCATTGAACTGAACTAAGGCCTGGGTGAAGGTATGCAATACATCAAGATCCATGCGCTGGATAACGTCGCGGTTGCGCTTGCTGATTTGGCTGAAGGAAACGAAGTCACCGTTGATGGGCAGGCGGTAATCCTGCGTCAGGCGGTCTCTCGTGGCCATAAATTCGCCTTATGCGATATTGCGAAAGGCGAAAACGTCATTAAATACGGTTTGCCAATTGGCCATACGCTGGTGGATGTTGCGGCGGGTGAGCATATTCATGCTCACAACACGCGTACCAATCTGAGCGACCTGGATACGTATCGCTACCAACCTGATTTTCAGGCGGAAGTTGCCCAACCGGCGGATCGCGATGTGCAGATTTATCGCCGCGCGAACGGTGACGTTGGGGTGCGTAACGAACTGTGGATCCTGCCAACGGTAGGCTGCGTTAACGCCATGGCGCGCCAGATGCAGAACCGTTTTCTGAAAGAGACTAACGACGCCGAAGGAATCGACGGCGTGCATCTCTTCAGCCACACCTACGGCTGTTCACAGCTCGGCGACGACCACATTAATACCCGCACCATGCTGCAAAACATGGTGCGTCACCCGAATGCGGGTGCGGTGCTGGTGGTTGGTCTGGGCTGTGAAAACAATCAGGTGGATGCCTTCCGCGAAACCTTAGGCGAGTACGATCCTGATCGCGTTCACTTCATGGTCTGCCAACACCAGGAAGACGAAGTGGAAGCGGGGATTGAACATCTTCACCAGCTGTACAACGTGATGCGTAACGATAAGCGTGAACCGGGTAAGCTGGGCGAGCTGAAGTTTGGTCTGGAATGCGGCGGCTCTGACGGCCTCTCCGGTATTACCGCCAACCCGATGCTGGGCCGTTTCTCCGACTACGTGATTGCTAACGGCGGAACTACAGTGCTGACCGAAGTGCCGGAAATGTTCGGCGCCGAGCAGCTGCTGATGGACCACTGCCGCGATGAAGAAACGTTCGGCAAGCTGGTCACCATGGTTAATGACTTCAAGCAGTACTTCATTGCCCACGACCAACCGATCTACGAGAACCCATCGCCGGGCAACAAAGCGGGCGGTATCACCACGCTGGAAGATAAATCGCTGGGCTGTACGCAAAAAGCAGGCTCCAGTCAGGTGGTGGACGTACTGCGCTACGGCGAACGCCTGAAGACGCATGGCCTGAACCTGCTGAGCGCACCGGGCAACGATGCCGTCGCCACCAGTGCCCTGGCGGGCGCGGGCTGTCATATGGTGCTGTTCAGTACAGGTCGCGGTACGCCGTACGGTGGTTTTGTACCGACGGTGAAAATTGCCACCAACAGCGAGCTGGCAGCGAAGAAAAAGCACTGGATCGATTTTGACGCTGGACAGTTGATCCACGGTAAAGCGATGCCTCAACTGCTGAGCGAGTTTGTCGATACGATCGTTGAGTTCGCCAACGGTAAGCAAACCTGCAACGAGCGCAACGATTTCCGGGAACTGGCTATCTTTAAAAGCGGCGTAACGTTGTAATTACCCTTCATCTTTTGCACCACAGCTGTGTTGGCTGCGTTCGCCCACCCCGGTCACTTACTCATGTAAGCTCTCGGGGATGTGCGAACTTGCCACCTTGCTGTAGCACAAAATCTTTTGGGTAAGTTTGTTTATGGTGGAATCTAAAAACGGCGTTTCATAATATGGAGCGCCGTTTGTTTTTGCATTACCTGACAAGGATCATTCATGACCGCGTATTGGCTGGCCCAGGGCGTAGGTGTCATCGCCTTTCTGATCGGCATTACCACCTTTTTCAATCGCGATGAGCGCCGCTTCCGGCTGCAACTTGCTGTCTATAGCGCCACCATTGGCGTGCATTTTTTTCTAATGGGCGCCTGGCCTGCGGGAATGAGCGCAGAACTCAACACCATCCGCACACTTGTCTCAATGCATACCCGCAAACTGTGGGTGATGGCCGTTTTTATTATCCTCACCCTGGTTCTCGGTCTGGCGAAATTACAGCATGCGATGGAGCTGTTACCGATAATTGGCACGCTGGCCAGCACCTGGGCGCTGTTTCGCTGCAAAGGGTTAACCGTGCGTTGCGTAATGTGGTGCGCAACCGCCTGTTGGGTTATCCATAATTTCTGGCTGGGATCGATTGGCGGGACGATGATCGAAGGGAGTTTTCTGGTGATGAATGGCCTGAACATTATTCGCTTCCGGCGGATGCAAAAACGCGGAATTGATCCGTTCAAAATTGAAAAAAGCGTACAAGAAAAGAGCCCCTCCGCCCGATAACGGAGGGGCGCAGGGATTAGCCGCGCAGAGCGTTATTTGCCAGACGCTCGTCTTCAGCCTGGCAGGCGGCCGCGGTAAACAAGACATCTGTAGAAGAGTTCAGCGCCGTTTCACAGGAATCCTGCAATACGCCGATGATAAAGCCGACGGCAACTACCTGCATGGCGATATCATTCGGGATACCGAACATATTACACGCCAGTGGGATCAGCAGCAGAGATCCACCCGCCACGCCAGATGCGCCACAGGCGCAAAGCGAAGCCACCACGCTCAGTAACAGCGCCGTCGGTAAATCGACCGGAATACCCAGCGTATTCACCGCCGCCAGCGTCAGCACGGTAATGGTGATCGCCGCACCCGCCATATTGATGGTGGCGCCCAGCGGGATAGATACCGAGTAGGTATCACGATCCAGATTCAGCTTCTCACATAGCGCCATATTCACCGGAATGTTGGCGGCAGAACTGCGGGTAAAGAAAGCGTACACGCCGCTTTCGCGCAGACAGGCCAGCACCAGCGGATACGGGTTACGGCGAATTTTCCAGAAGACCAGCAGTGGGTTGACCACAAACGCCACCAGCAGCATACAGCCTACCAGTACGGTCAGCAGTTGGGCGTAGCCCCAAAGCGTTGCGAAACCGGTGGTTGCCAGCGTGGATGAGACCAGACCAAAGATACCGATTGGCGCGAAACGAATCACCAGCTTTACCATAAAGGTGACGGCGTTGGACATATCATTGACCAGATTTTTGGTCGTTTCATTACCGTGGCGCAGTGCAAAGCCCAGACCAACGGCCCAGACCAGAATACCGATATAGTTAGCGTTAAGCAGGGCATCAATTGGGTTAGAAACCATGCTCATCAGCAGGCTACGCATTACTTCAACGATGCCGGACGGTGGCACAATATCGCTGGCGCTGCTGGAAAGATGCAGTGTTGATGGGAAAGCAAAGCTGAAGACAACGGCGGTTAATGCCGCTGAAAATGTTCCGAGCAGGTAAAGGAACAGAATGGGGCGGATATTGGTTTTTTGCCCGTGTTGGTGGTTGGCGATAGAGGCCATGACCAGCATCAGAACCAGAATTGGCGCGACGGCTTTTAATGCGCCGACGAACAGCGTACCCAGTAAACCAACGGCTTCTGCCGCAGGTTTTGACACCAGTGCGAGTAAAATCCCCAGTACCAGGCCAATCAAAATTTGTTTAACCAGGCTCCCTTGCGCCAAACGCGAGAGCAGCCCCGATGAACGTTGCGTAGTCATGTCGTGATCCTTTCATTGTGTTGTTGCTCATCCATCGTGCGCTCTTACGACGCATCTTTCTGGATGTAACAAAGTGTTTGCGTGGTTGAGTATAAGGAAAGATAAAGCTTCGGGAAGAGAAATATCCTGGATTCCCCGCTGAGATCATATTTTATAACTTTGAATTAACATTATTTTGACATGATAAACAAAAAGCCCGACGCACGCAGTGTGCTGCCGGGCTTTTCAGCTAGCAGATGAAACTTACTGTATTTGCTGCTTTTTATCGTGCTGGTGGTTGACCCATGCGTTAACAATCAGCGTCACAAACAGAATGCCAAATACCACGCCTAACGAGATAGCGATCGGGATATGGTAGAAATCGACGATCAGCATCTTAATACCGATAAACACCAGAATGACCGACAAGCCGTACTTCAGCATGGAGAAACGCTCTGCCACGCCCGCCAGCAGGAAGTACATCGCACGCAGCCCCAAAATAGCAAACAGGTTCGAGGTCAACACGATGAACGGGTCGGTGGTAACGGCAAAGATAGCCGGAATACTGTCGACGGCGAAAATCACGTCGCTCAGCTCAACCAGAATCAACACCAACATCAGCGGCGTGACAAACAGCAGACCGTTTTTACGCACGAAGAATTTTTCATCTTCGATGGTATCGGTCATGCGTAAATGGCCGCGCAGCCAGCGTACTAACGGTCTGTCGCCGATACCGGAGGCATCTTCTTTCGCCAGAGCCATCTTCACGCCGGTAAACAGCAGGAACGCGCCGAACACGTACAGCAACCACTCAAACTGGGTGATAAGCCAGCTGCCGGCGAAGATCATGATCGTACGCAGAACAATTGCTCCCAGCACGCCATACACCAATACCCGGCGCTGCAACGCAGGCGGCACTGAGAAGTAGCTGAAGAGCATCAACCAGACAAAGACGTTATCTACTGCCAGCGATTTTTCGATCAGATAGCCGGTCAGGAACGCCAGTGCCTGTGGGTCGGCAACGGCGCGGCCCTGGGTTTCCGCCAGGTACCACCAGAAGGCGGCGTTAAACAGTAGCGACAGCGTTACCCAGACGATTGACCAGGCCGCAGCCTGTTTCATCGACATCGTATGTGCGCCACGACGACCCTGCAACAGCAGGTCGATGGCCAGCATAATTACCACTACGACAGCGAAGCCACCCCATAACAACGGTGTGCCGACAGTATTCATTGTATTTCCCCATGCATAAAAAAAACGGCCAACGCCGAATGACGTTAGCCGCTGCTTTTTATGCATAGACCTTGCCATTCGGCAAGGTCTCACTTACAACAACAAAGGAATACGATGGCGTATTCCTTTGTTATCGCCCGGTGACCGGATGTGGTTTTTCACACATCGTAATGACGATCAACCGACAACGAAGTTACTCCCCTTTGCGGGTTACAAAATATTACAGGCCATGCATTCAGTCAATGGCCTGCAACATTCCATTTACACACTTTTACGCAGTCAGCGAGGTTACCGTCTCGTCTGCCGGGAAAACCACGCCGGTCTGGCGGCGAATCTCCGTTTGCAGTTTAGCGGTGATACGGCTGACGGCCAGTGCCGGGTGATCCACTTCGCCGGATTCAACCAAATGGGCAAAAGCCTCTGCCTCATACAGCATAGTATTGATGTGTTGAGGCGTCGTCAGATCCTGCGTTTTTCCCCCGCGCGGAACAAAGCACACTTTTTGGCATTCGGAAATATGCTCGATGACCAGCGATCCCGACTCGCCCTGAATTTCACTGGCTAATACTGAATCGCTTACTTTTGAGTGCTGGAGCGTAACGCTGAAATCACCGTAATTCAGCACCACCACACCGTGAGCATCCACGCCGCTTTCCAGCAGGCTGGCGCTGGCCTGAACGCTCTGTGGTTCGCCCCATAGCGCAACCGCCGAGGCCAGGCAGTAAAAACCGATATCCATAATCGAACCATTGGAGAACGCCGGATTAAACGTGTTCGGATTTTCACCATCCAGATAGCGCTGGTAACGCGAGGAGTACTGGCAGTAATTGATAAATGCTTTCCTGATTTTTCCAACTTTTGGGAGCGATTGCTGTAACAGCAGGAAGTTAGGCAGGCTGGCGGTTTTAAACGCTTCAAACAGCACGACCTGGTTTTCACGCGCGCAGGCGATAGCGGCTTCGGCTTGCGCCAGGTTGGAGGCCAGTGGCTTTTCGCAAATAACATGCTTTTTGTGCCGCAAAAACAGCTCGGTCTGCGGGAAGTGCAGGGAGTTTGGACTGGCGATGTAGACGGCGTCGATCGCCTCGCTTTGCGCCATCGCTTCCAGCGAAGTAAACAGATGCTCGACGGGGTAATCGTTGGCGAAGGTCTGTGCCTGCTCAAGGCTACGAGAATAGACTGCGGTTAACTTATACTTGCCGGTTTCATGGGCGGCATCGACAAACTGGCGGGTGATCCAGTTTGTGCCAATTACTGCGAAACGTATCATAAAGGCCTTCAGGCTGCGAAAAGGGATTCTTTCGTCAATTTAGCATGCCCTGAAGACAAAGCCAGTGCGCGACTACGCAGTTTGCTTTAACGATTGTTGCGTTAACCACAGGCGGGTATCGAACTCCAGTTGGTGATACTGAGGCTCCATATGACAGCACAGCTGGTAAAACGCTTTGTCGTGTTCTTTTTCTTTCAGATGCGCCAGTTCATGAACGACAATCATACGCAAAAAGGGTTCGGGGGCATTGCGAAAAACGGTCGCCACGCGGATCTCCGCTTTAGCTTTGAGCTTTCCGCCCTGCACGCGAGAAACGGCGGTATGCAGCCCCAAAGCATTCTTCAGAACGTGGATCTTGCTGTCATACATGACTTTATTCAGCGGCGGGGCGTTACGCAGAAACTGATTTTTCAGATCCTGAGTATATTGCCAGAGCGCTTTGTCGGTCGCGAAGTCATGCGTCCCCGGATAGCGCTTCTCCAGCACTGCGCCCAGGCGTTGCTCAGCAATCAGCGTTCTCACCTGAGAAAGTAAATTCTCCGGATATCCTTGTAGATAGGTCAACTGACTCATTAGTGCCCCATATAAAGTATAAAAAGTGTATACTCACGCACCCTTTTCAGGGATACGCCGAAATTTTACCATTCAGGAGGGCCGATGAGCCACATAGACAACGGTTTCCGTTCGCTGTCACTTAAACGTTTCCCGGAAACGGATGACGTTAACCCGCTGCTGGCGTGGGAAGCTGCAGATGAATATCTGCTGCAACAGCTGGACGATACCGAGATTAGCGGCCCGGTGCTGATCCTGAATGATACCTTCGGCGCGCTGGGCTGTGCGCTGGCGGAACATACGCCGTACAGCATTGGCGACTCCTATCTCAGCGAGCTTGCCACACGTGAGAACCTGCGTCACAACGATATTGCCGAGTCGAGCGTCAAGTTCCTCGACAGTACCGCTGACTATCCGCAGGCGCCGGGCGTGGTGCTGATTAAGCTGCCAAAAACCATGGCGCTGCTGGAGCAGCAACTGCGCGCCCTGCGTGAAGTGGTCACGCCGCAGACGCGTATCATCGCCGGTGCAAAAGCGCGTGATATCCACACCTCTACGCTGGAGCTGTTTGAGAAAGTGCTGGGACCAACCACCACCACGCTGGCATGGAAAAAGGCGCGCCTGATCAACGGCACCTTTACCAAACCGGCGCTGGCCGATACCGCCCAGACCCTGAGCTGGAAGCTGGAAGGCACCGACTGGACCATCCACAACCACGCCAACGTCTTCTCCCGTACCGGGCTGGACATCGGCGCACGTTTCTTTATGGAACATCTGCCGGAAAACCTGGAAGGCGAGATTGTCGATCTCGGCTGTGGTAACGGCGTGCTGGGCATGACGCTGCTGGCGAAGAACCCAGAAGCCAGCGTGGTGTTTGTTGATGAATCACCGATGGCGGTCGCTTCCAGCCGTCTGAACGTGGAAACCAACCTGCCGGACGCGCTGGATCGCAGCGAATTTATGATTAATAACGCGCTCTCCGGCGTAGAACCGTTCCGCTTCAACGCGGTGTTCTGCAACCCTCCGTTCCACCAGAAGCATGCGCTGACCGATAATATCGCCTGGGAGATGTTCCACCACGCCCGCCGCTGCCTGAAAATCAACGGTGAGCTGTACATTGTGGCTAACCGTCACCTCGACTACTTCCACAAGTTGAAGAAGATTTTCGGCAACTGCGTAACCATCGCCACCAATAATAAATTCGTGGTGCTAAAAGCGGTCAAAACCGGTCGCCGTCGTTAAGCCCTTGTGCCGGATAGCGGTTAACGCCTTATCCGGCCTACACGAGCTGCATCGTAGGCCTGATAAGCGTAGCGCCATCAGGCAAAGATGTGCGCAGTTGCCTTATCCGACCTACGGGATACAACGTGTTAAATCTCCAGCGCTAAGCGGGTCCCCTGCGCAATAGCGCGTCGGGCATCCAGTTCCATCGCCACATCGCAGCCGCCGATCAGATGCACCGTTTTACCTGCCGCGTGCAGCGGATCGACCAGTTCACGGCGTGGCTCTTGTCCGGCGCAAATCACCACGTTATCCACGTTAAAGATCACCGGTTCGCCGTTCAACACGACGTGTAACCCATCATCATCAATCTTCTGGTAGCTGACTGCCGGGATCATTTTCACGCCGCGTGAGAGCAGGGTGGCGCGATGGATCCAGCCCGTCGTTTTACCTAAACCTTGCCCCGGTTTGCTGGCTTTACGCTGCAACATCACTATCTGGCGCGGGCTGCGGGATAAGTGCGGACCTTCCGGGCGTAAGCCGCCAGGCTGTTGCAGGCTGGTGTCGATCCCCCATTCCACGCAGAACTCCGCAATGTTCTGGCTGGTGGCTTCACCGGGTTGACTCAGATACATGGCTGTATCGAAACCAATCCCGCCGCAGCCAACGATCGCTACGCGTTTGCCCACTGGCGTTTTATCGCGCAGAACGTCGAGATAGCTCAGCACTTTTGGATGTTCGATCCCCTCGATCGGCGGCATACGTGGCTCGATCCCGCTAGCAAGGATCACTTCGTCGAAAGTGTGCAGATCGTGTGCGCTGACAAAGTGATTCAGCTTCAGGGTCACGCCAGTCACGTCGATCATCCGGCGGTAGTAGCGCAGGGTTTCATAGAATTCTTCTTTGCCGGGGATCTGTTTGGCGATATTAAACTGCCCGCCAATTTCGCCATGTGCGTCAAACAGCGTGACGTGATGTCCGCGTGCGGCGGCATTAATGGCGAAGGCGAGGCCCGCAGGACCCGCACCGACAACCGCCAGATTCTTTGGCACAGCTGCCGCAACGATCGGCATTTTGGTTTCATGGCAGGCGCGCGGATTGACCAGGCAAGAGGTGACTTTGCCGACAAAGATCTGATCCAGACAGGCCTGGTTACAGCCGATACAGGTGTTGATCTCATCCGCTCGTCCGGTTTGCGCTTTTGACAGCAGTTCGGCATCGGCGAGGAACGGACGGGCCATCGACACCATATCGGCATCGCCACGGGCCAGAATGTCATCGGCGACCTGGGGATCGTTAATGCGGTTGGTGGTGACCAGTGGGATCGTCACATGCCCTTTCAGCTTACGCGTCACCCAACTAAACGCGCCGCGCGGTACCGGGGTCGCGATAGTGGGAATACGCGCCTCATGCCAGCCAATACCGGTGTTAATAATGGTGGCCCCGGCGGCTTCTATAGCCTGCGCCAGCTGGACAGTTTCGTCGAAGGTTCCGCCGTTTTCTACCAGATCGAGCATCGACAGGCGGAAGATAATAATAAAGTCATTACCGGCACGCTGACGTACCGCTCGCACCACCTCAACGGCAAAACGCATGCGGTTGGCATACTCGCCACCCCATTGGTCATCGCGCTGGTTGGTACGCAGAGTCAGGAATTCGTTGATGAGATACCCTTCCGACCCCATCACTTCTACGCCATCGTAGCCCGCTTCCCGCGCCAGTTGGGCGCAATGGGCAAAATCTTCAATCAACTGCAGCACTTCATCGTGCGTCAGCTCATGTGGCGTAAAGCGGTTAATGGGGGCCTGAATAGCAGATGGTGCCACCAGATGCGGCTGGTAGCTGTAACGCCCGGTGTGCAGGATTTGCAGGGCGATTTTGCCGCCTTCGTCATGAACGGCATCGGTAATGACACGATGGTGTGCAAGCTGGCTGCTGTCGTTGAGCATCGCGCCACCTTCCATCCCCACGCCGGAAAGCGCAGGCGCAATGCCTCCGCTCACAATTAACGCGACCCCGTGACGAGCGCGCTCGGCGTAGAACGCGGCCAGTCGTTCTGCACCGTCGGGATACTCCTCCAGCCCGGTATGCATTGAACCCATCAGCACGCGGTTTTTAAGCGTGGTGAAGCCTAAATCGAGCGGGGCGAACAGCGACGGATAGCTCATAAAGGTGTCCAGTATGTAAAATTATTGTTATGTGGTCGGATGAGTTCTAATTTAGCCGTCGCCGCGTAAAAGGGAAAAGGGGAATGCCGTGATTGTGATGGGATTCAAAAAAGGAGTGGGGCCAGAGAATGAATATGCCGGATATCGGTGCAAGCACCTAATCCGGCCTGTGAAAATGTGTCTTTGTAGACCGGATAAACGAAGCGCCATCCGGCGGTATGTCACAGATTACTGTTTTTTAAGAAAATCGTTGTACAGCATATAGAGATGTGCCGCGCTCCAGGAGAAGTTTGGCGCGCCCTGCTGCGCACCGGTCAATGGGTTATAGTTTTCCTGAATCGGACCATCTGCTGTAAGGCCTTTGGCGTGGCTGAAGAAGGTATCCGCCAGTTTTAACGCTTCATCGCGATAGCCATAACGCTCCATCCCTTTTAGCCCAAACCAGAACTGATCCACCCAGACGCGCCCGCGCCAGTAGATGTCCGCGCCGAAGGCGGGGTTGGTCAGCGCTGCAGTACCAAGTGGGACAAAGGTGTTGAACTCGTTGGGATCGAGCATCACCTTAACCACCGCATCCGCATGGGGCTGCGTTGCCGCCCCGTTAAACAGCGGCGACCAGCCTTCCGGCCCTTTGCCACGTTCGACGATTGGTTTACCCGCACAGCCGTTGGTCAACGGGGTATCTTCGATCCTCACGTCATAGAAGAATCGGGTGTCTGGGTCGAACATGCAGGTATTAATGTAATCCGCCAGTTTTTGCGCCAGCTGGCGGTAGCGCTGCGCTTCTTTGTGTTTACCGAGCAGGGTCGCCATCTCCGCCAGATAATGGTTGTCGCTGTACATATAGCTGGCCTGATCGACCGATTCCTGCAGCAGCGAGTAACCCAGCAACTTACCGTCGTTACTGCGGTTTTCGGCAAATTTCACCACCCAGTCGCTGCGTTTCCCTCCGTTAGCGACATATTTATCCAGTTGCTCTTTGTCGATAAAACCAAAGACTGCCGCATCGTCACGCCCGGATTCCCAGGAAGCAGCAACCTGTGCTGGGATCTCGAGGCTGTCATACTGGCCTTTACTGGTGATGTTGGCGTAGTTTTTCAGTCCGGAAAGGGTTTCTTCCTTGTCGCCATTTTTCACCGTAAACAGCATTTCACCGCTGTCGGTATTGTGGGCTTTATCGCGGGTCGCGCCGTATTCCGGTACGCCGTTGCCGTTATGATCGCGGTTTAGCAGCCACCAGTCGTGATATGCAACCAGCTTTGGATACATCTCTTCGAGCCAGGCCTTATCCTTGGTGACGTTGTAGACTTCCATCACCGACCAGGCCGCGAGGCTTGGCTTGGTGTTACGCTCGTTCCAGTTGCCGCCGTCGCCGCCGCGCTCGGGGCTAAGGTTCCAGGCAATCAGGTCGGGAATGAATCCGGCGTCCTGCGGGCGAACGGGATCGCCGGGTTTAATCTGCCATGAAAAGACGGCGCGAATGTTCTCTTTGGCGATCTCCGGGTTAAAGTGCGCCATGGCGAAGGCCTGCTTCCAGGTATCCCACGGCCAGGTCTGGTTGCCGGAGAACCAACGGCCGGTAACCGACGGCGTCACGGTATTGTGTTTTACCGCGCCACCCGGCGAGCGCCAGTTACCGTTCAGCGTTTCGATCGCCTTCACCGCCACTCGGGTTTGTTCTGGCGTGGCATCCGGATTGTTTAAGCCTTTCTTGAAATAGTCGTCCCAGCGCTGCTGCGAGGCGAGCATGTAAGAAGAAGGACGCGCCAGAATATCGCGGATCTGCGGTTGCTCTTTTGCCACATCTTCGGCGGTAAGCAGATGAGACCAGGTGGTGTAAATCGTCGTCGAACCGTTGATATGGGTCTTCCCCGTGAAGCGATGACCATTAACCGTGGTTTTCATGGTGACAGATTTATGCACCTGATACTCCGACTCGCCGGAGGTGAGCAGATCCCAGGTTGAACGCACTTGGCCGAAGGTGACTTTCAGGCCGTCGTGCGTGGCGGTGATTTTGCGCTGATAGCCAGGGAATTCGCCATCAATGGTTTTATCCGACAGGGCTGTTCCCTCTTTTGCCTCCAGTTTTTCCAGCAGTTCGCCGTCCCACACCAGATCCAGCGGCGAGTTGCTAGTGATTTTGGTTTCCAGCAGCGAAGTGCGCGGACTGGCGAAGCGTAGCGTCATCTCTACCTGTACATCTTTTGATGACAATTTCTGTACCAGCGCCCCGGGAATGCTGTAAGCCTCAAGGGTGAAATCGACCTTTTTACCGTGCTGATACACCGTCAGTCGGTCAAAATTATTGGCCATAAAGTTGATGTACTCTTCGGTCAGCAGTGCGACGCCAGGAAAGCCGCCCATTGTTGCGGGGCCATCTGGCAACAGATGCCCGTGCCATGAGCCGAGGTCGAAAAATGGATTAAAACGCTGGTGGTCGTCGTGATCGTAGTCATGCATGTAGTCCGGCGCACCGGTGCGATTAATGATGTTTTTGAAGTCATTAACGCTGGCGGCATGCGCAGAGACGTTCATCAGCAGGAGGTAGGCCAGCGGCGTAAGAAGAGGTTTGATATTCATGGGTTCCGGTCCTTGTTACCAATAGAAATATTGCATCAGGAAGATTTGGTCGCTCGGGTCACCAGATGCATTCTGCATATAGAACCGGCTGTCGAAGGCGGTAGCGAAACGTCCGCCGCCGTATTCATACCAGATACCGAACTGCATAAAGGACGTGGTTTCTTCCTCAGCGCGATCCGGTCGGTGTCTGGCGTAGCTATATGCGGTGGAGAGGTAAACGCCTTTTAGCGCTTCATACATCGCGCTGACCATATAGCCGGTCTCGGTGCCGGATACATCCAGCCCGTCGGCGCGACCCGTGTGGTGCCACGCGCGGGCGGCAAAGTTGGGCGAGAGGATGCCGGTCAGGAACAGCTGTCCGGTACCGTCCGTTATCTCCAGACCGTTCATCCAGGTTACGCCTTCAGTCAGGTCGTACTGGATGTAACCGTTCATCATGGCCGGATAGGTATATTTATCGTCGTAGCGATCGTATTTACCAAAGTGCAACCAGGCTTTGCTTTCATCGTGATGTCCGGCGGGTGTAGCGGTCACGCTATAGCGCAGATGGCCGGTCAGGTTTTGCACCTTAATGGCGGTCATGATGTCTCGGGTATTCGGAATAACGTAGCCCAGGTCTGGCGTGAAATCCCCCCACCATTGCAGGTCATCCAGCGAGGAGTCCTGGCGCAGGCTGAGCATCACCTCTGTTCCAGCATCGGTACGGTAACCACCGTAAAAGCGGTTGATCCCGCCTTCGAATCCGCCCCAGCTATGGTCAGGAACCCAGGCATTGCCTTGATGGTCGGCCTGCACGGTCCAGCCCTCGCCGTAGATCAGACCAAACCATGAACCGTGTTTTATCTCCAGGCCACCTTCAATGTAAGTACCGTCGCTGTATTTATGCTTATCTTTTCCTTCTAAATCCATATATCCACCCATGCCCAATTCGCCATAAAAACGAAAAGAGGGGGAGGTTATAGCAGGTGTTTTCGTATCGTCGTGTTCAGCAGGGCGAACTTCTTCTGCACCCACAGAAGAGACGCAGAAAAAGGGCAGGGCAATAATTGCCCTGCAACAATGGCTAATGTTATTCATGCTTCGATCCTAAGCAAATAAAATATAATTTTTATTGTTATATACCCTTCATACTTCAAGCTGCATGTGCGTTAGCTACGTTCGTTCACCCCAGTCACATAGTTATCTATGCTCCTGGGAATTCACTCACTTGCCGCCTTCATGCAACTCGAATTATTTTGGTTATAGCCTTGGAGAATATTGTTTATTGTTATTATGTTTTAGTCATTAATTGATATCTGAAGCGGGAGCAGCCTCAATAGCTTTTTCTTCTTTGGTTAGCCCTTTGATGTATTTACTGTATTTCCACCAGGCAAAACCGAGGAAAATAACAATCCCACCGACGTTATAGAAAATAATGGTTATGATATTCCCGCCGGTCGGGAAGGTAGAGGCAATAAATCCGATGGTGAACAGGACGATCAGCATTGATACCACGATAATGCCAGTTTTTTGCGAACCCATACGGAAGTCGCGCGGTAAGTGGTCCAGTTTTGCGCGCAGATTCAGGTAGGCCAGCATAATAAACAGCGGCGGCAGCATCGATGCGGCGGCGGTCATGTTGATGATGGTGTTCATTAAGTCTTGCACGGTATTGGAACCGAGCGTTGGGATAATCATCAGCGGGATAACGATCAGAAACTGGATCCACGCTGCGCGGGCCGGTACGCCGTTTTCATTCAGTTCGACGGTTTTTTTACCGAAAATACCCGCCGGAATTTCAGAGAAGAAGATCTTCACCGGCGTTGCGGTCCACATCAACAGAGAGCCGAACATCGCGGTAAAGGAGACCAGGCCGACAAAGCGGTTAACGATCAGTTCCGGCAGACCAAAGTATGCCGCCAGACCGTGGAATACCTGCACCGATCCACCGGTAAACTTCAGCTCTTTGCTGCTGACGAAGACGTTGATCAGCACCGAGGAGATGGAATAAAGCACGCCGATAAAAATCCCGGCAATGATAATGACCTTCACGAACGATTTTGACCCGCCCTTGACGTCGTTGACATATACCGCCACGGACTCCGCGCCGCCTGCCGCCATGAATATCCAGGTGGTAATACCGAGGAACGCCCAGTTAAAATTCGGGATCATTGCATCAACGGTGATGGGGTCAGCAGGCTGCACGCCGCCCACCAACGCAGTACCCGCCAGTAAAATGTAAGACAGCGTCAGCAGCAGCATTAACGTGGAGGTGACGGAGGTAATCGGCCCCAGCATTTTTGCGCCGTTGGTCGAAACCCAGGTCGAGAAGGCAAACAGCACCATACTTAACACGGTTGTGGCGAACGGCGTCAGAATGTATTCGTAGCCTAAAAATGCGTACGAGGCATAGGCGATAACGCGCGGGAGTAACGAGGTAAAAAAGAACAGGTTAACGAACCAGTAGGTGTAGGCGGTAATAAAGGCCCAGCGCCCGCCCAGCGAGCTTTTCACCCATGCGTAGACACCGGCTTCGGAGTTTTTATTCAGCGAAACAAATTCGGCGATGATTAAGCAGAATGGAATAAAGTAGAAAATTGTCGCGAGGAAAAACATCGGTGCGGATGCCAGACCAAGCTCAATATTATTGTTGATAACGTTATTAAAACTATAAACCGCGGCAAAGGTGAGAGAAAGTAAGCCGAACTTGCCGATGGTATTACGTTTGGTATCAGACATAGCACATCTCCGATTCCTGATTATTATAGGGTGCTGGCGGCGCAACGTCGGCGCCGCCTGTGTTTTTTATTTATTATGAAAATAACCATCTTCGATGGTGACTTTGAGTACGACTTTCTTCACTACGCTATTACAGATAAAACGATAGGCTTCATGGTTGTCACAAATAACCATTTGTCCTTCGTGCACTTCTACGGTTTTTCCGCAGCCTTTCAAATATTCGCGGTCGGTTTCATCGCGATAATATTCAACCACCTGGAGATCCTCTTTGGCGGCATACTCTATTTTTTGCTGTCCTTGCAGGTAGTAATGGATCTCAAAATAACGACGATGGCCGGTAAACAGCGCATCGGTTGCAGAGTCTGTCTCTACACGGTAGCTCAGAGAATCACCGATAGAGTGAGCGACGCCTGGCTTAATATTGTCAATATTTTCAATGGCCTCGACGCAGCGTTGCCATTTCCGACCCGAAGAATAGCGTTGCTGGAACTGCTCTAAGTTGTCGATGATCCTCATTTTGTATTCTCGCTGTGCATATTCGTGGAAAAGAACCCGGTGCCAAAGGCACGGTTGGCGGTGGTTTGAGCGCCAGACTCACTGCCGGAAACCGGCAACAACGTGAAGCCGTAGCTGAATGACGTAAACCAGACGCGCCAGGAATCAAGTACCTCGCTTCCCCACGAGTTAGAACCTAAGCCCAGTAGCTGATGGTCCAGATTGAGGGTGATGTCATCGCTGTGCTGCAGCTCATTACAGTGCTGTGCGGCAAAGATATTTTCTGGCGTATAGCGCCAGGCGCTCAGGTTGACAGGGCGCTGCGGAATCACTAGCAGACCGTTACCGTGACGATTGGTTAGCGTTGCCCAACGTACGTCCTGACGATTGCCGTTGTTTTGCGGGAACGGATAATTCTCGAACATCTCATCCACGCTGCTGCGCCAAATGTCGATGATGTTGGCCTGCTGACTATCGGCATAGTTTTCACCAGGACCACGTCCGTACCAGGCCACCTGTCCCAAATCACCGCTGATGCCCATCGTGAAGCCGATGCACGGAATAATGTCCCGGTACTCGCCGTAAGGCTGGCCGGAAAGCTCCACATTCAACTGACCGTCTGCGGCAATCCGCCAGCGATAGGTGCAGCGCATACCGAAATCAAATACCGGCGGGGCGATAATCGTCTGGCTGGTTATCAGCAGCGCATCTTCGGTTTGCTCAAAGGTAAAGTCGCGCAGATGCTCCTGCATTATCTGTATATGATTTGGCTGCCAGAGGCCTTCGAACTCTTGCTTGTGGTTATCTATGGTTGGTTTGAAGAAATTAATCTTCGGCTCGCGGGTAATCAGCTCTTCACCATTGACGTTCCAGCTAATGGGTTTACCGGTCAGCTTTGAGAAGATCAGATGGAAGTTATAACCGCGAACGGTGCAGCTCTGGCGGTTCTCTTCCAGCGTCAAAGGGGTGGCGTTTTGCAGACTGAACGGTACGGCAGTCGCCGTTCTGGCCTTCAGCGGGAACTGATAAGTCGCGATGTGATGCCCGGCTTCGCTGTATAACGTGCGGGAATCTTTCGTCACGGTGACGTTGAGGAACGCCTCGCGCGCATCCAGCTCCGGCAGCGTGCATTGCAGCAGCGTATCGCTGTTGGGAGGAACGTCGCGCAGTTTTATCTGCTGAGCAGAAAGCGTATCTCCTTCGGCGCGAACCTCAATATGCAAGGTGTAGTCGTCAAGCGTGGTGAACCACAGTTTGTTTTCTACCCGCAGCTCGCCGCGAGCCAGATCCTGCGCGCGCACTTTCACTGGTGCAATTACCTGCTTGTACTCTTGCAGACCCGGGCCTGGGGTTTGATCGGAATAAATTAGGCCATCAAGGCAGAAGTTGTAGTTGTTCGGGTAGTCGCCGTAGTCACCGCCATAGTTGTACCAGACGTTACCGTCTTCATCTTTGGCCTGAATCCCGTGATCGCACCACTCCCAGACATAGTGTCCCTGAATGCAATCATGCTGATAGAAGACGTTCTGATATTCCGTTAGCCCGCCGGGGCCGTTGCCCATGGCGTGAGCATATTCGCAGATGATGCGCGGTTTAGGATGTGGGTATTCACCAAACTCATTCATCAACGGTACGCGGGTGTACATGGTGGAAATGATATCCACCACTTCGGCGTCACGATCTTCTTCGTAGTGGATCAGACGCGTGTCATCCAGCGCTTTTGCCGCGTGGTACATGGCGCGAATATTACAGCCGTAGCCGGATTCATTGCCGAGCGACCAGATGACGATCGACGGGTGGTTTTTCTGCGCGTGGACGTGGCGTACGATGCGCTCAACGTAGACATTTTCCCACCGCGGATCGTCGGTGATCCGGCTGATATCGCCGATATTAGCGAAGCCGTGAGATTCAACGTCGGTTTCGGCCATGACGAACAAACCGTAGATATCGCACAATTCATAGAAACGTGGATCGTTCGGGTAATGGGCGGTGCGTACGGAGTTGATGTTGTGCTGCTTCATTAACAGCAGATCTTTTTCTACGCGATCCATACCAACCGCGCGGCCCTTGAGATGATCGTTGTCATGACGGTTGACGCCATGCAACATGACATAGCGGTTATTGATGTAAAACAGACCGTTGCGAACGTTGATATCGCGGAATCCGACGCGCTGCGGCACAACCTCAAGGATGTTGCCGCTGGCATCTTTCAGGGTCATCACCAGATGATAGAGATACGGCGATTCCGCTGACCACTGCTGTGGTGCGCTGACCTTGAAATTGAACGCGGTGCGGGTGAGTTTATCCACTGTCAGAGCGTTAATCACGCCGCTATGCAGCGTCTGCTCACCGTCAAACAAAGTGTATTCGAGCGATGCCATCGTTGGCGTGGAGGCGATGTTTTCCAGCACGATGTCGCAGGAGAGGGTGGCATCGCGATAGTCATCATCGAAATCGGTACGAACAGTAAAATCCTGGATATGGGTCGCCTGTTTGCCGACCAGATAGACGTCGCGGAAAATTCCCGCCGACCACCACATATCCTGGTCTTCAACGTAGGTGGAATCAGCCCATTGCATGACGCGAACGCACAGCAGGTTGTCACCTGTTTTCACCACCGCGCTGATATCAAACTCGGCCGTCAGGCGACTGCCTTTGCTGAAGCCAACGTACTGACCATTCACGTAAACTTCGAAGTAGGTTTCTACGCCATCAAATTTAATCAGCGTCTGTTTACCCTGCCAGCCTTCGCTGAGAGAGAAAATACGCTGGTAGGCTCCGGTGGGGTTATTGGTCGGTACGTAGGGGACATCAATCGGGAAAGGAAAACCTTCGTCGGTATACTGCAGCTTGCCGTGCCCTTCCATCTGCCACATACCGGGTACGGTGATGTTGCCCCAGTCGCTCATAAACTGCGACGTAAAGGCTTCCGGCACCTGCAGCGGATGCTCAAAGAACTGGAAATTCCACTGACCGCTCAGCAACTGAAAGAGGCTGCTGGTTTCGCGGGCAAACGAGCGAGCTTGCGCAACGGAGTCGTAAGAGAAAAAATATGCGCGTGGCGCCAGTCGATTTTCGTGGGTGAGCTGAATGTTTTCCCAGCGATTCATAAGGCCTCCCGGTGGAGAAAAATCGGAACCATTCATTTTAATGGTGAGTAAGTGTAATTGATGGTGATTTTAGTAAAAATTTTACTAAAATATAGCGAGTGAGGTGATTTACTTTAACTGGATCACGAAAATAATTCGGGCGCAGAAAAGAATGCATGACAATGCGCGCCCGGCTTCAGCAGAAACCGGACGGATTAACGGGGGATTTTAGCGGGTGGTACCGCGAAGTTTCAGCTTGCTGGGAACAAAAACCAGCAGGGGAAGTGCACGTCCGTCGCGGGCTTTCTCAAACAGCAGGTTGACGCCCTGACTGCCCATCATTTCTGAATGGATGCGTACGGTGGAAAGCGGAGGAAAGGTGAAGCGCGCCGTCGGGATATCATTAACGCTAATCAGCGAAATATCCTGCGGAATGTTCAGTCCACGCTCGTGAATGGCGCGCAGAACGCCAATAGCAATCGAGTCAGAAGCTACAAACAGGGCGCTGGGATAGTCGGCTTTCGCCAGCATTTTTTTGGCCAGTTCATAGCCTGATGAACTGGAGAAGCCGCCGCGATAAATATCCTGTTCTGAAACGACCTGCTGCAGGCGACCGTATTCGACAAACGCGGCTTCGCGGATATCAGCCTTGCCAGGCTGATCTTCGCCGCCGATGAAGCCAATGCGGGTCACGCCCTGGGCGATGAAGTAGTCGATGCTCTCTTTACTGATGCGGGCCAGATCGATATCGACAGCGTCATATTCACTGCCGGGTTCATGAAAATCGATAAAGCAGATGTTGTCGGTAAGCGCTGTTGCCGCCTCGCGCAGCGCAGGAGAAGGCTTGCCGACAATAAGAATGCCGGTAATGTTTTTGCTCTCCGGCAACCCACTGTGCTCATAGCAGTTGGTCAGTTCAATCCCCAGCTTCTCGCACTGGGTTTCAATCCCATGGCGGATCGCGAGATAGTAAGGATCGTTGATTTCCAAATCCTGCTGATAGCTGTAGAGCGCCAGAATATGCTGGGGGCCGAGTGCGCTGGTCTGGTTCTTACGGGCGCTGCTGGTTTTGTACTCCAGCTTTTCCGCGATCTCCAGAATGCGATGCTTGGTCTCTTCTTTTACATTCAGCGTGGGGTCATCGTTTAAAACCCGGGACACTGTCGCCAGGGACACGCCAGCTTCGATTGCGATGTCTTTAAGTGTTGCCATGTTTGCCTTTTCCCTGAGTTACCTGCGCATTGTAAATGAAGTGCTTATCTATTCATCTGTTTTCAGTAAAAAAAGCACGTTTAATTGACATGCTCGGGGTAAAACTGGGCTTGCAGAGTGTGATGGATACGTCATTTCCCCGCTTTTGAGAACAATGCCCGGAAAATAGTTTGCTAGTATTTAGTAAAATTTTACCAAAGGAGAAAACAATGGATACTGTCGCATTTGCTGATTTTGCCCGCATGGAAATACGTGTTGGAAAAATCGCACAGGTTAAGCGCCATGACAATGCCGATAAGCTGTATATCGTACAGGTTGATGTGGGAGAGCGTACGCTGCAAACCGTGACCAGCCTGGTGCCTTATTACAGCGAAGAGGAGCTGATGGGGAAAACGGTGGTGGTGCTGTGTAATCTGCAAAAGGCCAAAATGCGCGGTGAAACATCAGAGTGTATGCTGCTGTGCGCTGAGACGGACGATGGCAGCGAAAGCGTGCTGTTAACGCCAGAACGGGTGATGCCTGCAGGCGTGCGGATTGTTTAAATTGTGCTGATGCCGGATGGCGGCTACGCCTTATCCGGCCTACGTTTGCTCACGCAGGCCGGACAGACATCTGTTACATCTGCTCCACGCTCACCCGTAATGCTGCCAGGGCTTTGCGTGTTGATCGCAACACCAGATCGCATTGCTCGATCGTTAACGTTAGCGGCGGTTCGATGCGGATCGTCTTGGCATTGTTCAGCGTCCCAGCGACCAGCACCCGCTGGCGGAACATCTCACTGGCAAAGTTATAGCCGATTTCATTATCGACAAACTCAATCGCCATCAGCATGCCTTTGCCGCGTACATCATGTACCAGGTCCGGGTATTCCCGCGCAAGCTGACGGAAACCATCCAGCAACATATCGCCTTTCTGCTCCGCCTGAGCCGGTAAATTTTGCTCCAGCAGGACGTTAATGGTGGCCAGCGCAGCCGCACAAGCGAGCGGGTTGCCACCAAACGTGGTGGTATGCAGGAAAGGATTGTCGAACAGGACGGAGAACACCTCTTCGGTGGCAATGGTTGCGCCAATGGGCATCACGCCGCCGCCTAACGCTTTGGCCAGACACATAATGTCGGGCTGCACATTTTCGTGCTCACAGGCGAACATCTTGCCGGTACGCCCCATCCCGGTCTGCACTTCGTCAAGGATCATCAGTGCGCCGAACTCATCGCAAAGTTTACGAACAGCGGTTAAATAGCCTTGTGGCGGCAGGATCACCCCCCCTTCACCCTGGATGGGTTCGAGGATCACGGCTGCGACATCGTCACCGGTCTTTTTACACTCGCTGAGCATGGTGCGCATCGCGTTAACATCGCCAAACGGCACATGACGGAAGCCCGGCAGCAGCGGCATAAAGGGTTTGCGGAAGGTAGATTTAGCCGTGGCGGACAGCGCGCCCAGTGATTTACCGTGGAATGCGCCGCTGGTGGCAATAAACGTAAATTTACCGCGCGGTGATTGATACGCTTTCGCCAGCTTCAGAGCGGCTTCAACCGACTCGGTCCCGCTGTTACAGAAGAAACTGTATTTCAGTTTACCGGGCGCCAGTGCGGCGAGAGTTTTTGCCAACATGGCCCGCAGAGGGTCAAGTAACTCCTGGCTGTGCAGAGGTTGTTTCGCGAGTTGATTCTGTACGGCGGAAACCACGACTGGATTACGGTGCCCCACGTTGAAAATTCCAAAACCACCCAGGCAATCGACGAACTCCTGCCCCTGGGTGTCGACAAGCGTATTCAGGCTTCCCGCTTGCCACTCTACGGCTCCGTAATCCCCGCCTGCAGTTACAGATTTTCGATACTCTAAGAACCCCGGATTGACATGCTCCTTGAAGTACTCAATCACCTCTCGGTTTAACGATTTCATTTCCTCATGATCAAGCGTGCGCTTTTCGATGAGATTCAGTGCGTGTGCGCTGCAGGCCAGGGCCGATGCGCTGGAAGGTAACCTGTTCAAAATATGCTCCCGGAGCTCGCGTATCACATGATACTGATTTAAGTATTGCAGGGATTGCGCCATTCCGGCGCGCTTAGCAAAAATCGGGATAAACACCAGGAAACATCTTATTTACGCAACATTTAATGCCATTATTTAACATTTGCTGGCATTTTGCCCAGACCAGGAGCCTGAAAACAGATCGAATAAACGCAAATTTGCTCTAAAAATGGGCAATATTTGCACTGTGACAGTGCGCTGGTAGAAGTGATATTGAATAGTTACTGGATGAAAGTATTTTAAATCAATGGATTAGAATGCGTACAGTTTTTGAGGTTTAATCGCAAATTGCGATCTAAATCAAATTTAACAACTAAAGATAAAAAATTATCGCCGAAATAACATAAGCCGAAAGAGTTAACAACCAGATAACCTGCACAGGACGCAATCATGTCTTCTCATCCCTACGTTAGTCAGCAAAATACACCGCTGGATGATGATATCACCCTCATGTCGACCACCGATTTGCAAAGCTATATCACCCATGCGAACGACACCTTCGTTCAGGTCAGCGGCTATCAACTGAATGAGTTGCTCGAAAAGCCGCACAATCTGGTTCGTCATCCGGACATGCCAAAAGCGGCGTTTGCGGATATGTGGTACACCCTGAAGCAGGGCGAGCCATGGAGCGGGATTGTGAAAAACCGGCGTAAGAATGGCGATCACTACTGGGTGAGGGCCAATGCGGTGCCGATGGTGCGGGAAGGACGCGTGACCGGGTATATGTCGATTCGTACCCGGGCAACTGACGAGGAAATTGCAGCGGTAGAGCCTTTATATAAAGCGCTGAACGAAGGACGTTGCAACCGGCGTATCCATAAGGGGTTGGTGGTACGCAAAGGCTGGCTGGGTAAACTGCCGGCGATGCCGATTCGCTGGCGGGTACGCAGCGTGATGGCATTCATGTTTGTCCTGCTAGCGGTCGCATTGCAGCAAATGGGTGCTGAATGGCCGTTACTGTTGATGAGTGCATTGGTGATGCTTTTAGGAACGGCTATTTTCGAATGGCAGATTGTGCGTCCTATTGAGAATGTCACCCGTCAGGCGCTGAAAGTGGCGACCGGTGAGCGGAACAGCGTGTCGCATCTTAACCGCAGCGATGAACTGGGACTGATGCTGCGAGCAGTGGGCCAACTGGGATTAATGTGTCGCTGGCTTATTCATGACGTCTCCAGCCAGGTGAGTTGCGTGCGCAGCGACAGCGAAACGCTGGCAAAAGGTAGCGATGATTTAAATAAGCATACGCAGCAGACCGTTGAGAACGTGCAGGAAACGGTGACCACCATGAATCAGATGGCGGCATCGGTAAAACAAAACTCAGAGACCGCCGCGGCGGCTGATAAGCTCTCTATTGCCGCCAGCAGCGCGGCAACGCACGGCGGTGAGGCGATGGATACCGTCATCAAAACCATGGACGATATCGCCAACAGCACCCAGCGGATCGGCACCATTACCACGCTGATTAACGATATTGCCTTCCAGACCAACATTCTGGCTTTGAACGCCGCTGTTGAAGCCGCGCGGGCGGGCGAGCAGGGGAAAGGGTTCGCCGTGGTGGCGGGAGAAGTGCGTCATCTTGCCAGCCGCAGCGCCAGTGCGGCCAATGATATCCGCAAGCTGATTGATGCCAGCGCCGACAAAGTGCAGTCCGGATCCGACCAGGTTCACGCCGCAGGACGCACGATGGACGATATTGTGGCGCAGGTGCAAAACGTCACTCAGCTGATCGCCCAAATCAGCCACTCAACGCTGGAACAGTCAGATGGTCTTTCCAGCCTGACCCGCGCGGTGAATGAGCTGAGCAACATTACGCAGAAAAACGCCGAACTGGTTGAAGAGAGTGCGCAGATTTCCGCAATGGTGAAACATCGCGCGGGTCGTCTGGAAGATGCGGTCACGGTGCTGCATTAATACTAATAATACAGGCGGAACGTCGGGCAAACGGGTTCCGCCTGCTGTGCAGATTAATCCAGCTGAGTAATATCCAGCGCAGCGCGATCGATAATACCGATGATTTTTTTGATCTGCGCATCGCTGGTATCACCATGATTAACGCGTAGATCCAACACGGCTTTGAAATTTTCCAGCGCGCGTTTCATCTGTGGATTTTTGCGTAATTCAAAACCCACGCAGCGGGCTTTGATCCGTTCGTGGATATGGCCCAGATGCTCACGGTTTTCATCCAGCCATTGCTGGCCCTGAGTCGTGATCGCAATCTGTTTACGCCCACCTTCCTCGTCGCTGACGGTGATCAGTGCCTGATCCTGCAAGAAATCCAGCGTCGGATAGATAACGCCCGGGCTCGGGGTATAGTTACCCTGAGTCAGGGTTTCAATCGCTTTTATCAGCTCATAGCCGTGGCTGGCGTCGCGGGTCAAGATATCCAGAATGACCAGGCGTAATTCTCCGTGACCGAAGAAGCGTTGGCGACGACCACCGCCGCCGCGACCATGGCGGTGCCCGCAGCCGTGCTCGTGGTGGTGATCTTTGTTACAGCCTTCATGGCGATCTTCTTCACCTTTGCAGCAGCCTGCATGGTGCTCGTTGTGGCGGCCTTCGTGGTGATGTCCTTCACCCTTGCAGCAGCCTTCGTGTTGGTGCTCTGTATTTTTGCAGCAACCTTCATGATGGTTTTGCATCATCGTATCCTTATGTAGTTTAGATATATCTAATTTATATCTAAAGATTGTCATTTTGCAAGTCTACAAAATAGATGTTGTTTAAGATTATGATTATTTAGTGTTTTTGTTGGTTTTTGATAGCTGTTTAATCAGACGGTGACTATATCAAAAAAGTGCTTGCAATCTTCTTTATTAGCAATCATTATCATTTAAAAAATGAATTTAGATATATCTTATTATTTTCACGAAGGCGATAACATGACAAAAAACACCTCACGCTACCCGCAGCGCGTTCGTAATGAACTGCGTTTTCGAGAACTTACCGTCCTGCGCGTAGAGCGTATTAGCGCGGGCTTTCAGCGCATTGTACTGGGCGGTGACGCTCTGGACGGTTTTAGCTCACACGGCTTTGACGACCATACCAAGGTCTTTTTCCCTGAACCGGGCAGCCACTTTGTGCCGCCTGTCGTCACCGATGAAGGCATTGTCTGGGCTGACGGTGTGCGTCCGCTTTCCCGTGACTACACGCCGTTGTATGACGAAGCGCGCCATGAGCTGGCGCTGGATTTCTATATTCATGATGGCGGCGTGGCGAGTACATGGGCGATGAATGCCCGCGAGGGCGACAAGCTGACAATCGGCGGGCCGCGCGGTTCTTTGGTGGTGCCAGAGGATTATGCGTATCAGGTTTATGTGTGCGATGAGTCGGGAATGCCCGCGCTACGCCGACGCCTGGAGTCGCTCAGCCGTTTAGCGGTACGTCCAAACGTCACGGCGCTGGTCAGCGTGCAGGATGCGGCGTACCAGGATTATCTTGCCCATCTCGACAGGTTTACTATTGAGTGGTTTATCGGCCATGACGCGCAGGCGGTGAATGAACGCTTATCGCGACTAACTGTGCCCGCAGATGATTATTACGTCTGGATTACTGGCGAAGGCAAGGTGGTAAAAAACCTGAGTGCTCGCTTTGAAACCGAGGCGTTTGACCCTCAACGGGTGCGTGCGGCAGCCTACTGGCATCAGCGTAAAGCGGCAGATTAATAATTAGATGGCGGAACGCCAAACGCCTGGCGGAAGGCATAGCTAAATGCCGCGGTGCTTGAATATCCTACGTCGAGCGCCACGGCGGTCACGCTTTTATTTTTTTTCAGCATTAATACGGATTCCAGAATACGCATTTTTTGCTTCCAGACGCTGAAAGGCAATCCGGTTTCTTTTTTGAAATGGCGTGAAAAGGTACGGGCAGACATACCCAGATGATGCGCCCAGTATTCAACTGAATGCTCCAGGGCGGGGGATTCTTGTATGGTTCGGCATACTTTGGTTAATTCGCGATCCTGCGGCCAGGGTAATACAAAGGCGACTTCCGGGAGTTGCAGAATAATATCGACCAGTACGCTAACCAGTTTGCCCTCTTTTGACTGGCTATCATAATGACCTGAAATTGAATTCGTGGCGTAATGAATAAACTCTCTTGCGAAATCACTGATAGCCACAACTTTGCATTCATTGATGTTCTCTTCAAGAAAGCCCGGTTTAATATCCAGATTTTCTAAATACACATCATCCAATGCCCAAACTGCATGCTCAGTATTATTTGGGATCCAGATGCCATAATGCGCCGGGATTATCCAGCACTTACCAGCAACATCAATGCGCATGCTGCCTTTGCGGGCGAAATGAAATTGCATAAAAGAGTGTGAATGCTGCGGTACATGGTGGTTGGCTTCCAGGACATAAGAGCGAAAGAATACGTCCTGCGGCAGTTCGGTCATGGAGTTATCCGGGAAGGAGTTCCACTGTTTTTGCGCCAGAGTTTCCATAAATGAATCGTCAATACTCCCGATGATGTGTCCGCTGCTCGATAGATCTTGTCCGCGGATCATAATACATACACTCTTTTTTCCATAATAATCTTGCGTAATAATTTTTAGCCCACTTTTGGTAAATACCATGAACTCGCTTTGTTCAGATGCTGTCATCGTCAATGAAACAAATGATAACTGGACCCGAATGGGAAAAGAGCTGCTTTCACAAGCGGATATCAGAATTAATGGCTCACGCGCCTGGGACATTCAACTTCATCATACCGGTTTCTTTAAACGAGTATTGCAGCAAGGCTCATTAGGGCTTGGCGAAAGCTATATGGAAGGCTGGTGGGACTGCGAACGGCTCGATATTCTGTTCTGCAAAATCCTGAAAGCAAAACTCGACCAGCAGATGCCAGGTAATCTGAAAGATATTTTACGCATTGCCAGCGCGCGCCTGTTTAATTTGCAGTCACGTAGCCGTGCATGGATCGTCGGTAAAGAGCATTATGATATTGGTAACGATCTCTTTGCGCTGATGCTTGATCCGCATATGCAATATTCCTGCGGTTACTGGAAAGATGCAACCACATTAAACGATGCGCAAAATGCCAAATTAAAAATGATCTGCGAGAAGCTGCAGCTTAAACCGGGTATGCGTTTACTCGATATCGGTTGTGGCTGGGGCGGGTTGGCGGAATATGCGGCGCGTCATTATGGCGTGGCAGTAGAAGGCGTTACCATTTCCAAAGAGCAGCAGAAAATGGCGCAGCAGCGCTGTGAAGGGTTGGACGTTAACATTCTGCTGCAGGATTATCGCGATCTTAATAAACACTACGATCGCATTGTCTCCGTGGGGATGTTTGAACATGTCGGGCCGAAAAACTACGACACCTATTTCAGTATCGCCGACCGTTGTTTAAAACCAGACGGACTGTTCCTGCTGCATACCATTGGTAGCAATAAAAAAGGGATGAGCGTCGATCCGTGGATCAATAAATACATTTTCCCAAATGGCTGCTTACCGGCGATTTCCCATATTGCCGAGGCCAGCGAATCACGGTTTGTGATGGAAGACTGGCATAACTTCGGCAGCGATTACGATAAAACGCTGATGGCCTGGCATGAGCGCTTTAATCAGGCATGGCCGGAGCTGTCATCACGTTATTCCGCCACCTTCAGAAGAATGTTTAATTACTATTTATGCGCGTGCGCAGGGGCTTTCCGCGCCAGAGATATTGAGCTTTGGCAGGTGCTGTTTAGCCGCGGCGTAGAGGGCGGGATCCGCGTTTATCGTTAACGTCCGCCGGATGTCGGCGTTGCCTTATCCGGCCTACAAAGCTTTGCACTCGTAGGCCTGATAAGCGCAGCGCATCAGGCACTTATGGCTTATCCCAGCTCACTCTCTGCCAGCGCTTTAAACACCATCGCTACGGCGTGCGCGCCGGGGTCCATATTTCCGAGCAGGCTTTCGCTGCTGAGATACGATGCGCGACCGGCATTGGCTTTGCTCGACAAACAGGTTCGTTCGGCTCCCGCTTGCGCGGCGTCGAATGCGGCCTGCAGATTTTGCGGCTGCGTGAGCAGCGAAGTCAGGGCCGGTTGCAGCGCATCAATCATGGTGCGATCGCCTTCGTCTGCGCCGCCGTAGAACTTCATCTGCGCCAGTCCCGTATTCAGGGATTCGGCAACGCTAGCTCCCTGTTCCAGTTTCTGCCCCGCAGCGGTAAAGAAAATAGACATCAGTACACCGCTGGAACCGCCCATCACCACGGTCAGACGTTCGCCAATCAGCGCGAACAGCGTGGCAAGGTTATCCAGCGGCAATTGCTGGCGATGCAACAGACTGGCAATTTCACGCGCGCCAGCGGCAAAGGTCGAACCGGTATCGCCATCGCCGACTTTGGCGTCCAGCGCATTAAGATGAGTCTCCAGATCGGAAAGGGTTGTGGTGACTAGTTCCACAATCCCGGCCACCAGGGCGTTCGCCGAAGGCTGGAATTCCACGCGTGCGCTACGCTGAGATGATGGTACACAACTGATTTCACGCGGCGGGACCGGCGTCGGCCAGTTGCTGGTTTCCACCTCGGTGAGTAACGCTTTTTCGATGCTCTCTTCCAGCACGATGGCCGTCAGTGAAAAGCCTTTCATATCCAGCGCGGTGACCAGTGAGGCCGGGCCAATCAGCCAGTCGATACGCGGGTGCAGCGGGCTGCTGGCCAGTTCGCGGGTAATGATGGCCATTTCGGCAACGGAAACGCCGCCAAGATTGTTAACCATCACCGCCAGACGGCCGGTTTCAGGCAGGGCTGCCATCAGTTTATCCACCATCAGGTTCACCACCTGCGCACTGTTCTGGGTGTCGATAACCGATGCGCCTGGTTCGCCGTGAATGCCCATGCCCAGTTCCGCGTGGCCCGGATGATGACGCGGGGCGGCGTCGGCTTCTTGCGGCAGATGACAGCTGGAAAGCGCAACGCCCAGGCTGAAGGTGTTATTGGCCGCGTACTGCGCTTCACGCAGGACGGTGGCGAGGTTGTAGCCGCGTTCGGCAAAATAGCCTGCGATTTTATGCACCAGGATGGTTCCCGCAATGCCGCGTGGGTGTTTGTTATCAGGCAGGGAGATGTCGTCGCCAACAATCAGCATTTCAACGTTGTAACCAAGGCGACGGGCTTTCTCGGCGGCGAGACCGAAATTAAGACGGTCACCGGTGTAATTTTTCACGATCAATAAACAGCCCGCCTCACCGGTTACCGCCTGGATGGCGGTCAGTACCGCATCCACGCTTGGGGAAGCGAAAACGTCGCCGCAAACCGCAGCGGTTAGCATACCTTTACCGATAAACCCAACGTGCGCGGGTTCGTGCCCTGAACCACCGCCGGAAATTACCGCCACGTTATTTTTGTTGAGGTCACGACGGACCACGATGCGAATGGCCGGATCGCTTTCCAGACGCGCCAGGTTATTCCACGGGCTGGCGATAATCGTACCGTCGATGACGTCGCTCACGAGATGGGTGCGTTGATTAAAAAAGAATTGAGACATAACGGCTCCTTGAGGTTGAGTGTAAGACAAACCCCCGGAAGCATGGTCATGGTACGGAGGCGATAGAGAGATTCTGGCGAAGTCAGCGCGGAAAAAAACAACGTTAAAATGAGTTTCATTACGGAACGTTGTCATTGTTTTTTGTTCCATAATGAAACTGAAAAGAACGAGGAACGATCACAATGCGAGCTCGCTCGACTTTTTTCTCTCGCGATGAATGCAGCTGATACGGCACTGTCGGCTTTTTTTGCCGGTTTTTTGGCAAGTGAGTGGGTAAAAAAGAAAGTGAGATTCGTCTGTGCCGGAGATTTGGTGGCAAATGAGCGGATCGGGATCGCAAACCTTATCATTTTTGTGGATAAGCGTTCCAATATGGAACGTACTCCGTTTTTATCTGTTTCATATCAGAACAAAAAGACGAAAGATTTTTTTGTGCACGCCTCGCCATACAGTTATTGCATCGCTCCGGTACCTCCCGTTTTCGCCGTCTGCATCAGGCCAAACAGGTTAACGCCAGGGCTCACCATGTAAAAACATGTACTTATTTGAGGATGAAAGGAATGCTAAAAGTTATTCAATCTCCAGCCAAATATCTCCAGGGTCCTGACGCTTCCACCTTGTTTGGTCAATACGCTAAAAATCTGGCGGACAGCTTTTTTGTGATTGCGGATGACTTCGTGATGAAGCTGGCGGGAGAGAAAGTACTCAACGGCCTGCACAGCCACGACATTAGCTGCCATGCGGAACGCTTTAACGGTGAATGTAGCCATGTTGAAATTAATCGACTGATTGCCATTCTGAAACAGCACGGTTGTCGCGGCGTGGTTGGGATTGGCGGCGGGAAAACGCTGGATACCGCCAAAGCGATTGGTTACTACCAGAAGCTGCCGGTGGTGGTGATCCCGACTATCGCGTCTACCGATGCGCCAACCAGCGCGCTGTCCGTTATCTATACCGAAGCCGGTGAGTTTGAAGAGTATCTGATCTACCCGAAAAACCCGGATATGGTGGTGATGGACACTGCGATCATTGCCAAAGCGCCGGTACGTCTGCTGGTGGCCGGGATGGGCGATGCGCTCTCGACCTGGTTTGAAGCGAAAGCCTGTTATGACGCCAGAGCGACCAGCATGGCGGGCGGACAGTCCACCGTGGCGGCGCTGAGCCTGGCGCGCTTGTGCTATGATACCCTGCTGGCGGAAGGCGAGAAGGCACGCTTTGCTGCGCAGGCTGGCGTGGTGACCGATGCGCTGGAGCGTATTGTCGAAGCTAACACTTACCTCAGCGGCATCGGCTTTGAAAGCAGCGGTCTTGCAGGGGCGCATGCGATCCACAACGGCTTTACGATTCTGGAAGAGTGCCACCATTTGTACCACGGTGAAAAAGTCGCCTTTGGTACGCTGGCGCAACTGGTGCTGCAAAACAGCCCGATGGAAGAGATCGAAACCGTGCTGAATTTCTGTCAGAAAGTAGGCCTGCCGGTAACGTTAGCGGAAATGGGCGTGAAAGAAGACGTTGACGGCAAGATCATGGCCGTGGCGAAAGCGACCTGCGCAGAAGGTGAAACCATCCACAATATGCCGTTCCCGGTAACGCCTGAAAGCGTACATGCCGCTATCTTGACGGCAGATCTGCTGGGACAGCAGTGGTTGGCGCGTTAATCAGTCGTCGGTAGGTTGTTATCCGGCATCTTCTCCCCCTCTGACAGTTTCTGCCGGAGGGGTTGTCTATGGTTAAACAGCGGAAAGGGATATGACGGCGCACACGCATAGCATCGGGAAGGAAGTCTCTTCAGTCATTGCCCAGTCATGGCATCGTTGCAGCAAGTTTATGCAGCGGGAAACCTGGCAGGCGCCGCATCAGGCGCAGGGACTGACCTTTGAGTCGATTTGTCGTCGCAAGACGGCGTTGCTGACGATTGCTCAGGCTGCGCTGGAAGATGCCTGGGAGTTTATGGACGGCCGCCCGTGCGCGCTGCTGATTCTGGATGAATCAGCCTGTATTCTCAGCCGTTGCGGCGATCCGCAGACGGTAGAACAGCTGGCGGAGCTTGGGTTTCGTGACGGCAGCTACTGTGCGGAAAGCATCATTGGCAGTTGTGCCCTGTCGCTGGCGACGATGCCGGGTCAGCCGACAAAAACCTCTGGCGATCAGCATTTTAAACAGGCGCTACATCCGTGGTCGTTCTGCTCGACGCCGGTCTTCGATAACCATGGTCGACTGTTCGGCTCCATTTCGCTGTGTTGTCTGGTGGAACATGAGTGCGTTTCTGATTTATCCCTGACGCTGGCGATTGCCAGAGAAGTCGGCAACTCTTTGCTGACCGACAGCCTGCTGGCTGAATCCAACCGCCATCTGAACCAGATGTACGGGCTGCTGGAGAGTATGGATGATGGTGTGATGGCCTGGAATGAACAGGGCGTATTGCAGTTCCTCAATGCGCGAGCGGCGCTGCTTTTGCATCTCGATGCGCAGGCCAGTCAGGGGAAAAACATTCACGATCTGCTCAATCTCCCCATGCTGCTGCGCCGGGCGATCAAACATGCCCGCGGTCTGAATCACGTCGAAGTTACCTTTGAAAGCCAGCATCAGTTTGTTGATGCAGTCATTACCCTGAAGCCGATTGTTGAGGAGCAGGGCAACAGCTTTATTCTGCTACTGCATCCGGTGGAACAAATGCGCCAGCTGATGACCAGCCAGCTCGGCAAGGTGAGCCACACCTTTGAGCAGATGTCGACTGACGATCCGGAAACCCGCCGCTTGATCCATTTTGGACGCCAGGCAGCGAGGGGGAGTTTCCCGATCCTGCTGTGCGGGGAAGAGGGTGTTGGTAAAGAGCTGCTGAGTCAGGCCATCCACAATGAAAGCGAGCGCGCCAGCGGGCCGTATATCGCCGTGAACTGTCAGCTGTATGCCAACAGCGTACTGGGGCAGGATTTTATGGGCAGTGCGCCCACCGACGATGAAAATGGCCGGTTGAGCCGTCTTGAACTGGCGAACGGCGGCACGCTGTTTCTGGAAAAAATTGAATATCTGGCGCCGGAGCTGCAATCCGCGCTGTTACAGGTGATCAAGCAGGGGGTATTAACCCGCCTGGATGCCCGTCGGCTGATTCCGGTGGATGTCAAAGTGATCGCCACCACCACGGTTGATCTCGCCAATCTGGTGGAGCAAAACCGCTTTAGCCGTCAGCTGTATTATGCGCTGCATTCTTTTGAGATAGTGATCCCACCGCTGCGGGCGCGGCGCAGTAGTATTCCCTCGCTGATTTTTACGCGGCTGAATAGCCTGAAAAAACGCTTTTCATACAGTTTGAAGATCGACGACGACGCGCTGGCGCAACTGGTGGCTTATTCGTGGCCGGGCAATGACTTTGAGCTGAACAGCATTATCGAAAACATCGCCATCAGCAGTGATAACGGCCATATTCGGCTGAGCAATCTACCGGATTATTTGTTTGCCGAACGTCCGGGTCTGGAGACGGCGTCTTCACTGCTGCCTGCTAGTCTGACGTTTACCGCTATTGAAAAAGAGGCGATTATCCATGCTGCCCGCGTCACCAGCGGGCGCGTGCAGGAGATGTCGCAACTGTTGAATATCGGTCGCACTACCTTGTGGCGCAAGATGAAGCAGTACGACATTGATGCCAGCCAGTTTAAGCGCAAGCATCTGGACTAGTTTCTTCAATTCTCGCCATCGAGAACAGCGCGTCTGACAGTCGGTTGATATAACGCCTGGGTTCATCGCGTAACGTTAGCGATCTGCTCATCGCGATGAGGACCCGCTCCAGTCGGCGCGTCAGGGTTCGCGCAACGTGTAGCTGTGCCGATGCGAGATTTTTCCCCGGAATAACAAACTCTTTGAGCGGGCCGCTTTGCGCCATATTACGGTCAATAAGCTGCTCCAGCGCCTGAGTATCCTCTTCACCAATACGCTGTTGTAAGCGAGCGAGTCCTTTCTCATCGCTGGCGAGTTCCGCACCCAGAACAAACAGCATTTTCTGTATGGCGTGCAGATCCTGGCGTAGCCCGGCCTGACGCGTGCTGGCATAGCAGACGCCAAGTTGGGAAATCAGTTCATCCACCGTGCCATTGGCCTCAACGCGGATGTCGTCTTTGTCGATACGGCTGCCGCCAAACAGTGCGGTCGTGCCTTTATCGCCGGTTCGGGTGTAGATGCGGTACATTTATTTTATCTCGCTGAAGGGAAGCACTTTGACCAGTTGACCAGCATTGGCGCCAAGCGTGCGGATCTGCGCAATTCCGGCGGTGATATGACCACGGATCAGCGCCCGATCCTCGGGCAACTGGGCGTGGGTTAAAGCAATATCACCCGTGGCGTTAAGACCCAGACCGACACGTAGCGTTGAGCTTTTGGCCGCAAGTTTGCTCAATGCCAGTGCGCAGTCATGCTCGTTGCAACAGATTGCCCGACAAGGGACGCCTTGCTCTTCCAGTCCCCAGCACAGCTCATCAAGCACGCGAGTATCCTGCCAGCGCGAGTGATAAAACAGATGTACGCCCGGTGATGAAAGTGACATTGCGCCCCCTGTACTATCAGAATGCCTGACGGAAGATCTCGGCAATTTCTTTCTCGTTCCCTTTGCGCGGGTTAGAGAAGGCGTTGCCGTCCTTCAGCGCCATTTCCGCCATGTACGGGAAATCGGCTTCTTTGACACCCAGATCGCGCAGATGCTGCGGAATGCCGATGTCAGCAGAGAGACGAGCAATGGCGTGAATGGCCAGTTCTGCGGCATCCATGGTGGAAAGTCCGTCAGTGTTTTCTCCCATAAACTCTGCAATGTCGGCAAATTTTTCCGGGTTAGCGATCAGGTTATAGCGCGCCACGTGCGGCAGCAGTACGGCATTCGCCACGCCGTGCGGCATGTCGTACAGACCGCCAAGTTGATGCGCCATCGCGTGAACGTAGCCGAGGTTGGCGTTGTTGAAAGCCATACCTGCCAGCAGGGAGGCGTAGGCCATATTCTCGCGAGCTTTCAGGTTGCTGCCCAGCGCTACGGCCTGACGCAAGTTGCGTGCGATCAGGCGAATAGCCTGAATAGCGGCAGCGTCGGTGACCGGGTTGGCATCTTTGGAAATATAGGCTTCTACGGCGTGGGTCAGGGCGTCCATACCCGTCGCGGCGGTCAGCGGGGCGGGTTTGCCGAGCATCAGCAGCGGATCGTTAATGGAGACCGACGGCAGGTTGCGCCAACTGACAATCACAAACTTCACTTTGGTTTTTGTATTGGTCAGCACGCAGTGGCGGGTGACTTCGCTGGCGGTACCGGCAGTGGTATTTACCGCAACGATCGGCGGCAGCGGGTTGGTCAGGGTTTCAATCCCGGCATAGCTGTAGAGATCGCCTTCGTGAGTTGCTGCGATACCGATGCCTTTACCGCAGTCATGCGGGCTACCGCCACCGACGGTAACGATGATATCGCAATGCTCTTTGCGAAAGACTTCCAGACCGTCACGCACGTTGGTGTCTTTGGGGTTAGGTTCAACGCCATCAAAAACCACCACGTCAATGCCCGCTTCACGTAAATGGGCGAGGGTTTTATCTACCGCGCCGTCTTTAATGGCCCGCAGACCTTTATCAGTAACCAGCAGCGCTTTTTTACCGCCTAACAGTTTGCAGCGTTCGCCGACAACGGAAATAGCATTGGGGCCAAAGAAGTTCACATTTGGCACCAGGTAATCAAACATACGATAGCTCATAATATACCTTCTTAGATTTAAATTATAATTCAGAGAAACAATTCAGTGCGGTTTCTGCTAATAATCTGTCTTGTTCCACGGTGCCGCCACTAACGCCAACGGCACCAATTAATTCACCGTTTAATATAACGGGTAAACCGCCGCCGAAAATAACAATGCGCTGTTGGTTGGTAAGCTGCAAACCATATAGCGAAGCACCAGGTTGTACCGCGTCGGTAATTTCATGGGTACCCTGGCGCAGGCAGCAGGCGGTATACGCTTTATTAAGAGAGATATCACAGCTGGTGACAAACGCATCGTCCATGCGTTGCATTAGCAGCGTATTCCCACCGCGATCCACCACGGAAAAGACCACCGGAACGCTGATCTCAAGCGCTTTAGCCTCAACGGCCTGCGCCATTTTTTTTGCAGCCGCCAGCGTAATGGTGGCAATTTGTTGGCTCTTATTCACAGTTTCTCCTGAAAATGTTGTAGGGCTGAGGTCACGAAACATATCGCGCAACAGCTATTTTTATCATTGGCTTTACCTTATTTTCTCGCCGTGCGTTATTAAGTCAATAGGGCGAAAATTTCAAAGATATTAAATTCACCTTCCCGGTTTTGCGTTTATTGATAATGATCATTTAACCTCGTCACAATTCACGATGGATATTCCTGAATTGCGTTTCAATATGAAACGATGCGTTTTTATTAGGTACCAAATTGGAACGAAATTAATTTTATTTTTTTTATTGTTCTGCTCATTTAGAGTTCGACCATTGCTGATGAAAGGCGAATGACGGGTGTTGTGTCCCCGGCAATGCGGCCCGGCGTCCCTATTTTTTATCTTTTGAGTCAATAAATCATGAGAAGATCAAAACGATTCGAAGTACTTGCGAAGCGGCCTGTAAATCAGGATGGGCTGATTGGCGAATGGCCTGAAGAGGGGCTGATCGCCATGGAAAGCCCCTACGATCCAGCGTCGTCGGTGAAGGTGGAAAATGGTCGTATTGTTGAGCTGGACGGTAAGAGCCGCGCCGAGTTCGACATGATTGACCGTTTCATTGCCGACTACGCCATTAACGTGGCTGAGGCCGAGCGCGCCATGCAGCTCGACGCGCTGGAGATCGCCAGAATGCTGGTGGATATCCACGTCAGTCGGGAAGAGATTATTGCCATTACCACCGCCATCACCCCGGCGAAAGCGGTGGAAGTGATGGCGAAAATGAACGTGGTGGAGATGATGATGGCGCTGCAAAAAATGCGTGCCAGACGCACGCCCTCCAACCAGTGCCACGTAACCAACCTGAAAGATAACCCGGTACAGATTGCCGCCGACGCTGCTGAAGCGGGGATCCGTGGCTTTTCCGAGCAAGAAACGACGGTCGGGATCGCCCGCTACGCGCCGTTTAACGCCCTGGCGCTGCTGGTGGGTTCCCAGTGCGGTCGTCCTGGTGTGCTGACGCAATGTTCCGTTGAAGAGGCCACGGAGCTGGAGCTGGGCATGCGTGGGCTAACCAGTTATGCCGAAACGGTGTCGGTGTATGGCACAGAATCGGTGTTTACCGACGGTGATGACACGCCGTGGTCCAAAGCGTTTCTCGCCTCGGCTTATGCATCGCGTGGCCTGAAGATGCGCTACACCTCCGGCACTGGCTCGGAAGCGCTGATGGGCTATTCCGAAAGTAAATCGATGCTATATCTGGAGTCGCGCTGCATTTTTATCACTAAAGGCGCGGGCGTACAGGGGCTGCAAAACGGTGCGGTCAGCTGTATCGGCATGACCGGCGCTGTGCCTTCGGGGATCCGCGCGGTGCTGGCGGAAAACATGATTGCCTCAATGCTCGACCTTGAAGTGGCCTCCGCCAATGACCAGACCTTTTCTCACTCCGATATTCGCCGTACAGCCCGCACCCTGATGCAGATGCTGCCGGGTACCGATTTTATTTTCTCCGGTTACAGCGCGGTACCCAACTACGACAACATGTTTGCCGGGTCGAACTTCGACGCTGAAGACTTCGATGATTACAACATCCTGCAACGCGATCTGATGGTTGACGGCGGTCTGCGTCCGGTGACTGAAGAAGAAACCATCGCTATACGCAATAAGGCTGCACGCGCCATTCAGGCGGTGTTCCGCGAACTGGGCCTGCCGCTGATTAGCGATGAAGAAGTGGAAGCCGCTACTTATGCTCACGGCAGCAAAGATATGCCTGCGCGCAATGTAGTGGAGGATCTGGCGGCCGTGGAAGAGATGATGAAGCGTAATATCACCGGGCTGGATATCGTCGGCGCGTTGAGTTGCATCGGTTTTGAAGATATCGCCAGCAATATCCTCAATATGCTGAGACAGCGTGTTACTGGTGATTACCTGCAAACGTCGGCCATTCTGGATCGCCAGTTCGACGTCGTCAGCGCCGTCAACGACATCAATGATTATCAGGGACCTGGTACCGGATATCGCATCAGTGCCGAACGCTGGGCGGAAATTAAAAATATTGCGGGCGTGGTTCAGCCCGGCTCGATCGAATAAGGCGGAACACTGTGGAATGCACAACTGAACGTAAGCCGGTTTTCACCTTACAGGTGAGCGAAGGCGAGGCGGCTAACGCGGATGAACGCGTGGATGAAGTGGTGATTGGCGTCGGCCCGGCCTTTGGCAAGCACCAGCATAAAACCCTGATTGATATGCCTCACAACGCGATTCTGAAAGAGCTGGTTGCTGGCATCGAAGAAGAGGGATTACATGCGCGGGTAGTAAGGATCCTGCGCACCTCGGATGTTTCTTTTATGGCATGGGATGCGGCAAATCTCAGCGGCTCAGGCATCGGGATTGGCATCCAGTCGAAAGGAACCACGGTGATTCATCAGCGCGATCTGCTGCCGTTAAGCAACCTCGAGCTGTTCTCTCAGGCTCCGCTGCTGACGCTGGAAACCTATCGTCAGATTGGTAAAAACGCCGCGCGATATGCACGCAAAGAGTCGCCTTCGCCGGTGCCAGTGGTCAATGACCAGATGGTGCGCCCTAAATTTATGGCCAAGGCCGCGCTGTTTCATATCAAAGAAACCAAACACGTGGTGCAGGATGCTGCGCCTGTCACGTTGCATATTGCACTGGTAAGGGAATGACCATGAACGACAACATCATGACTGCGCAGGATTACCCATTAGCGACCCGCTGCCCGGAGAAAATCCAGACGCCTACCGGCAAGCCGCTAACCGACATTACTCTTGAGAATGTGCTGGCGGGCCGCGTAGGACCGCAGGATGTGCGTATTTCTCAGCAAACGCTGGAGTACCAGGCGCAGATTGCTGAGCAGATGCAGCGTCATGCCGTGGCGCGCAATTTTCGTCGTGCGGCAGAACTGATTGCGATTCCGGATGCCCGCATTCTGGAGGTCTACAACGCGCTGCGACCGTTTCGTTCTTCGTTCGCCGAGTTGCAGGCCATTGCCGATGAACTGGAACACACATGGCATGCCACGGTGAACGCCGGGTTTGTCCGCGAATCGGCAGAGGTATATCAGCAGAGAAATAAGCTGCGTAAAGGCAGCCAGTGACGGAGGCAGCATGCCGTTAATTGCAGGGATCGATATCGGCAACGCCACCACCGAAGTGGCGTTGGCGCAGGATGGCCGGTTTATCGGCAGCGGGATTGTCGCCACGACCGGTATGAAAGGCACGCGGGATAATATCGCCGGGGTAGTCGCATCCCTGCAGCAGGCGCTGAATAACACGCCGTGGTCGCTGCAGGACGTAGCAAAAATTTGCATCAACGAGGCCGCACCGGTGATTGGCGATGTGGCGATGGAAACCATCACTGAAACCATCATTACCGAATCGACGATGATTGGCCATAACCCGCAAACGCCCGGTGGCGTTGGCGTGGGCATGGGAACCACCATCGCCGTGGAGAAGTTGGCGGCGTTGAGCGAGGATCGATTTGCCCAGGGCTGGATCCCGTTGGTAGGTGAGGAGATGGATTTCCTTGAGGCGGTTTGGTTTATCAATGAAGCGCTGGATCGCGGCGTCAATGTGGTGGCGGCCATCCTGAAAAAAGATGATGGGGTGCTGGTGAATAATCGCCTGCATCGGCCAATGCCGGTGGTTGATGAAGTCACTCTGCTGGAGAAGGTGCCGGAAGGTGTGCTGGCGGCGGTGGAAGTGGCGGCCCCAGGACAGGTGGTGCGGGTGCTGTCGAACCCTTACGGCATTGCGACCTTCTTTGCCCTGACGCCCGAGGAAACGCAAACTATCGTCCCCATCGCCAGAGCGCTGATTGGCAACCGTTCCGCCGTGGTGCTGAAAACCCCGCAGGGCGATGTGCAATCAAGAGTGATCCCGGCGGGTAAGATCTTTATCCGTGGTGAAAAGCGTGGCGGTGAAGCCGACGTAGCGCAAGGCGCGCAGGCCATTATGCAGGCGATGAGCGCCTGCGCGCCCGTGCGCGATATTGCCGGGGAAGCTGGTACGCACGCAGGCGGCATGCTGGAGCGGGTGCGAAAGGTGATGGCCTCGCTGACCGGTCATGACATGAACACGGTGCATATTCAGGATCTGTTGGCGGTCGATACATTTATTCCGCGTAAGGTGCAGGGCGGCATCGCCGGAGAGTGTTCAATGGAGAACGCCGTGGGCATTGCGGCGATGGTGAAAGCCGATCGCTTACAGATGCAGGCCATCGCCAGTGAGCTGAGTGCCCGGTTAAACACGCCGGTTGAAGTTGGTGGCGTGGAGGCTAACATGGCTGTAGCGGGGGCGTTAACAACACCTGGATGCGCTGCGCCGCTGGCAATCCTCGATTTAGGCGCAGGATCTACCGATGCAGCCGTCATCAATAGCGATGGCATAGTGAAAGCGGTACATCTGGCCGGGGCGGGGAATATGGTCAGCCTGTTGATTCAAACAGAGCTGGGCTTAAGCGATGCATTTCTGGCGGAGGAAATTAAAAAATACCCGCTGGCAAAAGTGGAGAGCCTGTTCAGCATTCGCCATGAGAACGGCGCGGTAGAGTTTTTCCGCGAACCGCTCAGCCCGTCGGTGTTTGCCAAAGTTGTGTATTTGAAAGAGGGCGAGCTTATCCCGGTAGATAACCAGACCTCGCTGGAAAAAATACGTCTGGTGCGCCGACAGGCCAAAGAGAAGGTTTTTGTGACCAACTGCCTGCGCGCGTTACGCCAGGTGTCACCTGGTGGATCTATTCGCGATATGACTTTTGTGGTGCTGGTAGGCGGTTCTTCGCTGGATTTCGAAATCCCACAGATGATCACCGATGCGCTGGCGCATTACGGCGTTGTCGCCGGGCAGGGCAATATTCGAGGTACCGAAGGGCCGCGTAATGCGGTGGCAACCGGACTGGTTTTAGCCGGAGATGCAAAAAAATAGCGCAGAAAACAGTCGCGCAAGCGTTTAGCTGCGGGGTAAGTCAAATAAAGGCGATGTTCTCTTTGATATCCCGGCGGAGTTGGGTACATAGTATAAATGTGTCTCTCACGTGGTTAATTTTAAGGATAAGAGCATGCCAACAGCAATTGAGAAAGCATTGGATTTTATTGGTGGTATGAACACTTCGGCGTCAGTACCCCATTCAATGGATGAAAGCACCGCTAAGGGAATCTTAAAGTATTTGCATGACTTAGGTGTGCCAGCGAGTCCGGAAGTTGTGATGGCACGGGGTGAGCAGGAGGGATGGAATCCCGAGTTCACGAAAAAAGTGGCCGGATGGGCAGAAAAAGTTGCCTCCGGTAACCGCATCCTTATCAAGAACCCAGAGTATTTTTCAACCTATATGCAGGAGCAGCTCAAAGAGCTAGTGTGAGCTGACTATCGAATCAAACTCTAACGGACGTTTCCATCTCGGGATGGCGGCGTCCAAATGGAATGCCAGCGATATGGGCTGGCGTATCGCGTGATATATCCTTATTCCCACGCCATCCCCCGCTACGCATCCAGAGCCATCCAATTATTGGCTTTGCCAACAATTGCATATATGTCCAATAACAAAAAGGACCTGCGATTTCTCGCAAGTCCTTGAAATTTGGTGGCCCCTGCTGGACTTGAACCAGCGACCAAGCGATTATGAGTCGCCTGCTCTAACCACTGAGCTAAGGGGCCGTGGCGGTGGATTATAAAGTAACTCCGCGTTGCAATCCAGACATAAGCGTACGGATGCTGTTTTTATAAACAATGTATTTTCAGTCCGTTATACTTGTTCCTCTGATGTATTGTTCGGAGTAATTATGGTTAAGGACATACTGGCACCGGGGCTGCGGGTGGTATTTTGCGGCATCAATCCGGGGTTATCTTCTGCAGGTACAGGATTTCCCTTTGCACACCCCGCTAATCGCTTCTGGAAGGTTATCTATCAGGCGGGGTTCACCGATCGCCAGCTTAAACCTGAAGAGGCACAGCATCTGCTGGATTTCCGCTGCGGCGTGACTAAGTTTGTCGACAGACCAACGGTACAAGCCAATGAAGTGAAGCTACAAGAGATGCGTAGCGGAGGTCGTCTGCTTATTGAGAAAATAGAAGAGTATCAGCCAGCCGCGCTCGCTATCCTCGGGAAGCAGGCATTTGAGCAGGGGCTTAGCCAGCGTGGGGCGCAGTGGGGAAAACAGACGCTGACCATTGGCGCGACGCAAATATGGGTATTGCCGAATCCCAGCGGGTTAAGCCGGATCACGCTGGATAAACTGGTAGAGGCGTATCGGGAAGTGAATGTGGCGTTGAAGGCGCGCGGCCTGTAACTGCCGGAGCCTTAGGCTCCGGCGTCACTGTCAGAACTCGAAGCGTGCGCCCATGTTGTAGCGGCGTCCTTCCAGGATGGAAGACTGGTTATAGGACGTTTTGTAGATTGGGTTCACGTCGAACAGGTTATAAACCCCCGCCATCAATGTGATGCTCTTGTTGAGATGGTAGCGTGCCCCTAAATCGACCAGCGCATAGGCGTCGGTTGACGTTGATTTGCCGATGTCAGGCGTATTGCTGCGCCAGCTGGCTTTGCTCCACAGTTCAAGATCGTTAAGTGCATTCCATGTCAGAGACAGGTTGGCCATGCTCGTCGGGAACTCGTTCAGTGCCTCTCCCTTGTACTGACCACTCTTTTGCTCGCTGTGGGTATAGGTGTAGTTCGCGTTCGCTTTCAGCGCGGTAGTGACCTGCCAGTCGCCGTTCAGCTCCAGGCCATAGATTTCCGCGTCGCTGACGTTGAAATACTGCGAGACTTCTTCCACTTCATACCCGTTGTAAATACACTTCTGCGTGGCCGTTGCGGTACAGATGGTGTAGTCGCTGATCTTGTCCTTGAATTTGGTAAAGAACACGGTTGCATCCAGTGCCAGTGTGTCCTGTTGCCAGTAGACGCCCAGCTCGGTGTTGACGCTCTGCTCAGGTTTCAGGTCATCGTTACCGATCCCAATGAAGGAATACGGATACGAACCGTAGACGCTGGTGAAACCTTCATTGTTCTCACGCAGGTCCGGTTTTTTATAGCCCGCCGATACGCCGCCCTTCAGCGCCCAGCTTTCGTCAATCGTCCAGTTACCGTAGAGTTTTGGCGTGACGTGGTAGCCAAAGTAGCTGTCGTGATCGAGACGCGCCGAGGTGGTGAGGGTGAAGTCCGGAACCATCATCCAGGCATCTTCCGCGAAGATGGCCCAGCCGTCACGGGTGATCTTGCTGACTGGCGTTATGCCCGGCACTTCTTTGTTTTCGATGCCGAAAGTGTCGTCCAGTTCATTACGGGTGAAGTTGATCCCCAGCGTCAGCTTATGGTCGCCCAGCGTAAAGGTGTTCGCGCTGTTGGCTTCATAGTTTTTCTGCTTAATGAACTGCGAACTCATGCCCGGCACACGATACTCGGTTTTAGCGTTTTCGTAGCTGATGAAGTTCTTCACTTCCAGCAGATCGTCGCCGTACCAGGCATGCTGCGCAAGTGAAGCGGCATCGCGGTCAAAGTCCCATTGCCAGGCTTTATCATTGTGTGATTTTACCTGATGCCCTTTGACGACGTTCAAATCCCACAGTTGGGTGTCGGTCGGCGACATGTTGATGGTGGCATCCAGATTGCCAGCCTGGTGCTTCACAAAGCGCTCATCGGAGATGCTGTCGTCATCACGGCGATCAAGATAATCCGCCGCTACGCTCACCCCGAGCTTGCTGGGGATAATTGGCCCCATCAGGAAGACATTAGTCTGGTTGGTGTTACCGTACTCGCTCTTCTCTTGCAGGAAGTAGTTATCTTCCAGCACACCCGTCCATTTATCGAGGTTGTAGCCTTTTTTGGTGATGACGTTGACCACGCCGCCGATGGAGTCAGAGCCATACAGTGAGGACATCGGTCCGCGAATCACCTCTATTCGCTCGATAGCAGCAAGTGGCGGTAAAAAGGCAGCCTCTGTCCCGATATGGTGTCCGTAAGGACGCGATTCGCGGGTGCCTTGTTTGATGCCGTTGACCATGTAGGAGGTATAGGTCGAGTCCATTCCGCGCATCTGCACATCGCCTGTGGCAAGGCTACCGTTGCCATTACCCACCAATACGCCGGGCATCTCGCGAAGGGCTTCGGTGACGTTCTGGTTAGAGCGGGTGTTCAGTTCTTTCTCGCCGACGACGGAGATGGTCGCCGGTGCCTCACGGCGTTCCTGTGCGAAACCGGTGGCGGTGACCACCAGTTGATCTTCATTATCTGGTGTGGTTTCTTCGGCGAAAACGGTCGCCGGGAAGCTGGCAAGGGCGAGCGAAATCGCCAGCGCGGTACGAGTCTGGTTAATCACAACGCATTCCTCAGAACTGGGTTAAATCGAGCTTGAGTACATAGTCAGCCTTGTTGGCTTTTTCATCCTGCTTCACGCTAACGAAGAGCGTTTTGCTGTCAGGAGAAAGCACCATGCTGTTTGGCATTGCTGCCGTTTTGATGGTGTGCTTCAGGCTGTAAGTGTTGGCATCGATAACGCTAATCTGACGGGCATTGCGATGGGTAACATACACTTCGTTGCGGGCAGGGTTATAGACCGCAGCGATAGAGTTTGGCGTGGGAACGCGGTGAACAATTTTACCGCTGTCCAGTTGGACTACCAGCACGTCGGCGGTGTTGGTATCGGCGATAAATCCGATGCCTTTGGCCGTGTTCAACGCGATGTTCAGGAAGTAATGCTTCGGCTCGGAGGGGTCAACCTTCACACGCGACAGAACCTGCGACGTTTTGCCATCCAGGGTAACAAGTTCGCCTTTGCCAGTGACGGCGTAAACTTTATCGCCAGCTTCATCAACGGCGAAACCGACCGGATCCATCCCTTTGAGGGCGTGTAATAGTTTCTGGTTATGCGTGTCGACAACCCACAGCACACCTTTATTTTCACTGCCAATACCGGAGACATACAGACGGTGGTGCTTCTTGTCGAGCACCACTTCACGAACGTGGGCTTTATTTTCTTCGTCTGCAAGCTGAAGCATTTTCACTTCTTTATGGGTGCGGGTATCCAGCAGGGTCAGTGAGCCATCCAGCGCATTACCTAGCCAGAGAATGTGGTTAGGTTCATCCAGTGAGACCGCAAAAGGACGGCGTTCGGTGGCGATCCGCTCATCGACTTTTAATGATTCAGTTGAAAACAGGAACACTTCACCGGCGGTTTTATCTTTGTCGAAAGAGGGGGCAGAGGCTGCATAGATAGCCTGTTGTCCGGCGTCATAAGCCAGTTCGTAAACGCCATGACCAAGCGTCTGAGAGGCGAACTGATCCTCAGTAAAGTCTTTTGCCAGGGCTGAACCGGTATAAAGTGCCAGTGAAATCGCAAGCGCGCAGAGGGACTGATTTTTTAATGTTTTTAAATTCATGTCATTTTTCTTTACAGTTGTTTACGAAAAGAAAATGATAATGAAAATAAATATCATTTGCAATTGCATGTATAGGCAATGCCCCCTACCAATTTTTGTACACTGCGGAAAATCCCAAAAAAAAAGCTCCCCGGAGGGAGCTTCTTAATAACAGAAACGATTAATCGTCGAGGAAGCTACGCAGTACTTCAGAGCGGCTCGGGTGGCGCAGTTTACGCAGCGCTTTCGCTTCGATCTGACGGATACGTTCACGGGTAACGTCGAACTGTTTACCGACTTCTTCCAGCGTGTGGTCGGTGTTCATATCGATACCGAAACGCATACGCAGAACTTTCGCTTCACGGGCGGTCAGGCCAGCCAGAACGTCGTGCGTTGCGGCACGCAGGCTCTCGGTAGTCGCAGAGTCCAGCGGCAGCTCGAGGGTGGTATCCTCGATGAAATCACCCAGATGCGAATCTTCATCGTCGCCGATCGGCGTTTCCATGGAGATAGGCTCTTTAGCGATCTTCAGCACTTTACGGATCTTGTCTTCCGGCATCAGCATGCGTTCAGCCAGTTCTTCCGGCGTAGGCTCGCGGCCCATCTCTTGCAGCATCTGACGGGAGATACGGTTGAGCTTGTTGATAGTCTCAATCATATGTACCGGGATACGGATGGTACGCGCCTGATCCGCGATCGAACGGGTGATCGCCTGACGGATCCACCAGGTTGCATAGGTGGAGAACTTGTAACCACGACGGTATTCAAACTTATCAACCGCTTTCATCAGACCGATGTTACCTTCCTGAATCAGATCCAGGAACTGCAGGCCACGGTTGGTGTATTTTTTAGCGATAGAGATAACCAGACGTAAGTTCGCTTCAACCATCTCTTTTTTCGCACGGCGGGCTTTCGCTTCACCGATGGACATGCGACGGTTGATATCTTTAACCTGCTCGATGGTCAGGCCGGTTTCTTCTTCAATCTGCTGCAGTTTCTGCAGGCCGCGGTGAACGTCATCTGCCACATCGTGCAGTTTTTCAGACCACGGTTTGTTCATCGCGATTGCCGCGTTGAACCAGGTTTCGCTGGTTTCGTTGCCAGTGAACAGGGTGATGAAGTTTTTCTTCGGCATTTTGCACTGCTCAACGCAGAGCTTCATGATCAGACGTTCCTGAGTACGCACGCGGTCCATCATGACGCGCATGCTGTTTACCAGGTAGTCGAACTGCTTCGGCACCAGGCGGAACTGTTTGAACACTTCGGACAGCTTCTGAATTTCTTCCTGCGCGGCAGCATGGCTGCGGCCTTTCGCTTTGATGGTGTCGCGAGTGATTTCGTACTGAGTACGCAGTTCACCGAATTTTTCACGCGCTAACTCAGGGTCGATGCTGTTGTCGTCATCGCTGCTGTCGTCGTCGCCATCTTCTTCATCTTCGTCTTCATCGTCATCCATCTCTTCCTGAGAGAGTTCAGAACCGACGTGGGTCGCCGTGGGCGCCATGTCTTCTTCCGCGTTTGGATCGACAAAGCCAGTGATCAGATCGGAAAGACGTGCTTCTTCAGCTTCTACGCGATCGTACTGCTCAAGCAGGTAGGTGATAGCTTCCGGGTATTCGGCAACGGAGCATTGAACCTGGTTAATCCCGTCTTCGATGCGTTTAGCGATGTCGATTTCGCCTTCGCGGGTTAACAGTTCAACGGTACCCATTTCACGCATGTACATGCGGACCGGGTCAGTTGTACGACCGATTTCGGACTCAACGCTGGACAGAACCTGGGCAGCCGCTTCTTCCGCGTCTTCATCGGTGCTGTTGGAGGTTTCAGCAAGCAGCAGATCATCGGCATCAGGTGCTTCTTCCATCACCTGAATACCCATGTCATTGATCATTTGGATGATGTCTTCGATTTGATCTGAATCGACGATATCTTCCGGCAGATGGTCATTGACCTCGGCATAGGTCAGATAGCCTTGCTCCTTACCACGTTGGACAAGAAGCTTCAGCTGTGACTGCGGGTTTTGCTCCATAAGACGGTATCCACACTTAATTCGTTTGATTGGTGTTGGGCGGTAAAACCGCCAACGGCAAAACGAGGGCATACTTATATTTTGCCGCTGCCTCTCCGTGCGGCTGTCGGGGGCTTCCCGATCGATATTCGGCAGTTAAGCCGTTAAATACTTCATCTTTCACGTTGTCTCTGCGTTAGCTGCGTTCGTTACTCGGCTCATCCTGAGCCTCGCCCCTTACGGGGCCGCCGCAAGCAGCGTTCAAATCCGCTTCCGGCGGATTTGTCATCCTGGTCATGTACTTATGTACACTCCCAGGCGTTCGTTCACTTGCTGCCTTGATACAACGCGAATGATTTTGTCTTTGTTTTGTCTTTCTCTTATTTCTTGGCCAGTTCCTGGTTCAGCGTCCAGAGTTCCCGGCGTTCTTCGCTGCTTAAACCGTGTGTGCGCTCACGAGCTATCAACTCTTCCTGGCGCAGTTCAAGCATCGAATCAAACATATGGTTGAGTGAGTCGGTGAAGGTTTTTTCTGCGATATCTTTATCTGCTATATCGTCCCACATCGACAGTTTTTCAAGGGTCGCAGCATCATTTGTGCCACGGTAGTGTTCTAAAAGTTGCCCGGTGGTCAGACCTGGCTGAGCCAGACAAGTGTTGACCAGTTCTCTGAATAAGCCAAGTCCAGGCAGCTTATTGCTATCCAGTGCGCCTAACGGTGGAACCAGCGGGGCGAGCTCCGGGTTCTGCACCAGCAACCCTATAAGTATACGCATGGTCGTACGTTTTAGCTGTGGAACAGGGCGGGAAGCCCCATTTTCTGCCAGTTTTGGCATTAAACGTTCAAGCTGGCTGTCATCCAGAATGCCGAGCTTGTTTCCCAACTCCTGTCGCAGGTAAATGCGCAACGTTTCGCCTGGTACCTGAGTAATCAGCGGTAATGCCAGCGTGCTGAGCTGTGCGCGTCCGTCTGGGGTACTCAAATCCACCTGCGGCAACAGGCTGTTAAATAAAAACGCAGAGAGCGGCAACGCCTGCTCCATCCGCGCTTCAAAGGCCTCTTTCCCTTCTTTGCGCACCAGCGTATCGGGATCTTCGCCGTCAGGTAAAAACATAAAGCGTAGCTGGCGTCCGTCTGTCATATAGGGCAGTGCGGTTTCCAGCGCGCGCCATGCTGCGTCGCGTCCGGCACGGTCGCCGTCGTAACAGCAAATTACGTTGTTCGTCGCGCGGAACAACAGTTGGATGTGATCGGCGGTGGTCGACGTCCCAAGGGATGCCACGGCGTAGTTAATGCCGTATTGTGCCAGCGCCACCACATCCATATAGCCTTCTACCACTAACAGGCGCTGTGGATCGGCGTTATCCTGCTGGGCTTCATAAAGACCATACAGCTGGCGACCTTTATGGAAAATATCGGTTTCCGGGGAGTTCAGATACTTCGGCAGGGCATCGCCCAGCACGCGTCCACCAAAACCAATGACCCGACCACGTTTGTCGCGGATGGGGAACATCACCCGTTCGCGGAAGCGATCGTAACTGCGTCCCTGATCGTTGGTGACCAACATCCCCGCATCAACCAGCGATTTGCGATTTTCAGCATTGCCGCCAAACCGTTTCAGGACGTTGTCCCAGCCGGGGGGCGCAAAACCAATAGCAAAACGGGTGATAACGTCGCTACTTAATCCTCGCTTTTCCAGGTACTGGCGCGCAGGGGTAGCGGCGGGTTGCATCAAAGACTGTTGATAAAAAGTGTTCAGGCCATCCATCAATTGATAAAGGCTTTGCCGTTGATGGCGCTCTATCTGACTGGTGCCACTGCCTGCTTCATAGGGCACTTCAAGGTTGTGCATTGCGGCCAGTTCTTCGACGGTTTCCACAAACTCGAGCTTGTCGTAGTTCATGAGAAAGTCGACGGCGTTGCCATGCGCGCCACACCCAAAGCAGTGATAAAACTGTTTTTCACCGTTTACGGTGAAAGAGGGGGTTTTTTCGTTATGAAACGGACAGCACGCGTGATAATTTTTGCCCTGCTTTTTCAGCTTTACCCGCGCGTCGATGAGATCGACGATGTCGGTTCTTGCCAGCAGGTCATTGATAAATACACGTGGGATTCGTCCAGCCATATGCCCCGTTATTACACTTCATCCTTCAAACTGTCTCTGCGTTGGCTGCACTCGCTCACCCCTGTCACTTACTTAAGTAAGCTCCGGGGATTCACTCACTTGCCGCCTTGATACAGTGTGAATGATTTTGTGTAATTGCTGATGTATAAACGAAAATAAGCCGCGCATTCCTTCCGGAAGCACGGCCTTACAACTACAACTCAGTCTGAATTGAGAGCTTTGGCTCTCAATGGATTAGTACAGACGAGTACGGCGTGCGTTTTCGCGAGCCAGTTTCTTCGCGTGACGTTTCACAGCAGAAGCTTTAGCGCGCTTACGTTCGGTAGTCGGTTTTTCATAGAACTCACGACGACGAACTTCCGCCAGAACACCTGCTTTTTCGCATGAACGCTTGAAGCGACGCAGTGCTACGTCGAACGGCTCGTTTTCACGTACTTTAATTACCGGCATGTAACTCTCACCTTTAATAAATTCGGTTTGCCGCTGGCATCAACGCCAGCTTATTTCAAAATGGTGCGGAATTTTACTGCAATTGCTGCTGCTTTGTAAAGCACCGACGCGATTTTGAAAGGGACTTTTATAAGGACAAGGAGTATACACGAGCGGAACTCCTGGGGCGAACAAAGTTTTACATCAACCCGCATTGGTCCTACACTGCGCGGTAATAGAGCGAGGTAAAACAAGTCATGCGTGTACTGGGTATTGAAACATCCTGCGATGAAACCGGCATCGCCATTTACGACGATGAAAAAGGTCTTTTAGCCAACCAATTGTATAGTCAGGTGAAATTACACGCTGACTACGGCGGCGTAGTGCCAGAACTGGCCTCGCGCGATCACGTACGTAAAACCGTACCGCTGATCCAGGCCGCGCTGAAAGAGGCGGGACTGACGGCAAAAGAGATCGATGCGGTGGCGTATACCGCAGGTCCTGGTCTGGTTGGCGCGCTGCTGGTTGGCGCAACCGTAGGACGTTCGCTGGCGTTCGCCTGGGGCGTACCGGCAATTCCTGTGCACCACATGGAAGGGCATCTGCTGGCGCCAATGCTGGAAGATAATCCCCCTGCGTTCCCGTTCGTCGCGCTGCTGGTTTCTGGCGGTCACACGCAGCTGATCAGCGTCACCGGTATCGGTCAGTATGAACTGCTGGGCGAATCGATTGATGATGCTGCTGGCGAAGCGTTCGACAAAACCGCCAAGCTGCTGGGGCTGGATTATCCTGGCGGTCCAATGTTGTCAAAGCTGGCCTCGCAAGGCGTTGAAAAACGTTTTGTCTTCCCGCGCCCGATGACCGATCGTCCGGGGCTGGATTTCAGCTTCTCCGGGCTTAAAACCTTTGCCGCGAATACCATTCGTAATAACGAAAATGACGATCAGACGCGCGCAGATATCGCCCGTGCCTTTGAAGATGCGGTAGTTGATACGCTGATGATCAAGTGCAAACGCGCGTTGGATCAAACCGGTTTTAAACGTCTGGTGATGGCGGGGGGGGTGAGCGCGAACCGTACGCTGCGCGCAAAACTGGCCGAGATGATGCAAAAACGTCGTGGCGAAGTATTTTACGCGCGTCCGGAATTTTGTACCGACAACGGGGCGATGATCGCCTACGCGGGCATGGTGCGTTTTAAAGCAGGCGCAACGGCGGATCTTGGCGTAACCGTGCGCCCACGCTGGCCATTGGCGGAATTACCGGCGGCGTGATTTTTTGCCCGGTAGCGCAATGTTACCGGGCAAGACGCTACATCCGCAGCATTCCTTTCTCTTCCAGAAACGCGATAATTTTTTCCAGACCCTCTCCGGATTTTAAATTACTGAACGTCCACGGACGCTCGCCGCGCATACGCAGGGTATCGCGTTCCATCACCTCCAGCGAGGCGCCGACGTAAGGGGCCAGATCGGTTTTATTGATAACCAGAAAATCGGATTTAGTGATCCCCGGACCGCCTTTACGCGGGATCTTCTCGCCTTCGGCAACGTCGATCACATAGATCGTCAGATCCGCTAATTCCGGACTGAAGGTGGCGCTCAGGTTATCGCCACCGCTTTCCACAAAAATCAGATCCAGATTGCCGAATTTCTCGCTCAGCGCCTCTACGGCAGCCAGATTCATCGACGCATCTTCGCGGATGGCGGTATGCGGGCAGCCGCCGGTTTCCACACCGACGATCCTGTCTGGCTCCAGTGCGCCCGCCTCGGTGAGAATGCGCTGATCTTCTTTGGTGTAGATATCGTTGGTGACTACCGCCAGTTGATAGCTACTGCGCATGGCTTTGCATAACGCTTCCAGCAGCGCCGTTTTGCCGGAGCCGACCGGGCCGCCAACGCCCACACGCAGGGGATGCTTGTAGTTACTCATTTTTTTTCCTCAGGAGCGGAATAATCGGGAATATTGGGTTTCATGCCGGGCAGACGCGATAGCGGCCAACGGCGTTGCGGAGCCGAGACTGGCGTCAGGCGTCGCCAGCGCCTGTGCCAGACCCTGCGCATAGCGATCGCAGAGCGCAATAATCAAACGCTGGGCCGCCTGTTGTCCAAAAGGAACCAGCTTGACGCCAGCCATCACAGCGCTCTCAATCCAGCTGTAGCCGAGACTTAACGCCAGTTTGGTCAGGGGAATTCTCCAGCGCACGGCCAGCCAGGCCATGCCGCAGAGTTGGCTGTCGGTGAAGAGAGTGCGCCACTCTCGCGAGCAATCCGCCTCCCAGTCGGTGACCAGCCGCGTAAACGCCGCGCCCCGACTGCGTTCTTCATCCCGCAGTTCGCGAGTTTCCCGGCAGGCCAACAGGTAAGCGCTCCAGCGGCGCGCGGCATCGAGATCGTCCTGCTCGCAGGCGCGATACAGTCTCGCCAGCAGCGGTAGGTCGACGGTAAAAAAGTTCTGCTCCATCTGCTGAATTTGCCAGGCAGAGAAGTCATCGACGCTTTTCACCCAGCCAATCTCCACCGCCCATTCCAGACCCTGGGACCAGGTAAACGACCCCACCGGGAGTGCGCTGCTGGCGAGCTGCATCAGACGCAACTGTTGGGTGTTATGCATCAGTGCGCATGGCCGTGATGATGCCCGTGTGATTCACTGGCATAAGCGCCTGCTTCCGGTTCAAACGGTAGTTGAGCGAACGTCACCTCGAGGTTGAACTGGCGCAGCATGGCGTCCAGCACATGATCGTGGTGGTAGCGCAGTTCATCCGGCAGGATTTGCAGCGGAACGTGGCGATTGCCGAGGTGATAACAGGCTTTGGCGAGTAGGAAAGGATCGGCGCAGCGCACCACGGAAACCGACTCCGGCGCGGCGATCACTTCGATCACCTCGCTGCCATCGTCGGTGGACAGCAGGTCGCCACCGCGTAACAGCAAACCGCGCGGTAGCATCAGCCCGGCTTCGCGACCGTCGTTCAGCGCCACTCTGGCACGACTTTTTACCCGCATATCAATGGGTAGCGTGACGCTTGCGGTGACGCGGTGAGCGTGGTCAAGGCGTTGGGTCAGGTAGATCATCGTCACTCCTCAAAACAGAAAATAGCGTTGTGCCATCGGCAAAACGTTTGCCGGTTCGCTGGTAATCAGTTCGCCATCAATACGCACCTCGTAGGTCTGAGCATCGACGGTGATATTGGGTTGCAGGTCGTTGTGGATCATGTTGGCCTTTTTCACTGTTCTGCAGCCTTTAACGACGGCGATGGCGCTTTGCAGGTTGAGCTGCTGCGCGATGTTTTGCGCATCAGCGGCCTGCGAAATAAAGGTCAGCCGGGTGTGATGCCGCGCTGCGCCAAGTGCGCCGAACATCATGCGGTAATGCACCGGCTGCGGGGTGGGAATCGAGGCATTGATGTCGCCCATCGGCGCACAGACGATCATCCCGCCTTTAACGATCGTCGCCGGTTTTACGCCAAAGAAGGCCGGTGACCACAGCACCAGATCGGCCAGTTTGCCAGGTTCAACGGAGCCGACTTCATGGGCGATACCGTGGGTTAGCGCCGGATTGATGGTGTATTTGGCGACGTAACGTTTAACGCGCAGGTTGTCGTTGTCACCGGTTTCTTCTGCCAACGGGCCACGCTGAACCTTCATGCGGTGCGCCACCTGCCAGGTACGCAGGATCACTTCGCCCACGCGCCCCATTGCCTGCGAATCGGACGAGGTCAGGGAAAAGGCGCCAATGTCATGCAGCACATCTTCGGCAGCGATCGTTTCCCGGCGAATGCGTGATTCGGCAAAGGCCACGTCTTCGGCGATATCCGGATCGAGATGGTGGCAAACCATCAGCATGTCGAGATGCTCGTCGATGGTGTTGATGGTATAGGGCAGCGTCGGGTTCGTAGAGGAGGGCAGGATATTCGGATGCGCGCAGGCGGTGATGATATCCGGCGCATGACCGCCGCCCGCGCCTTCGGTGTGAAAAGTATGAATGGTGCGATCGCCAATCGCCGCCAGCGTATCTTCCACGAAACCGGACTCATTGAGCGTGTCGCTGTGCAGCGCTACCTGGATGTCCATTTCGTCGGCCACGGTCAGCGCGCAGTCGATAGCGGCGGGTGTGGCGCCCCAGTCTTCATGGATTTTCAGGCCAATTGCGCCTGCAGTGATTTGCTCGCGCAAGGCGTCAGGATTTGAGCCGTTACCTTTGCCCAGTAAACCGATGTTAACCGGCAACGCGTCCGCCGCCTGCAGCATGCGTGCGATGTACCACGGACCCGGCGTACAGGTGGTGGCGTGAGTGCCCGCGGCCGGACCGGTGCCGCCGCCGATCATCGTCGTCACGCCGGAAACCAGCGCCTCTTGCGCCTGCTGTGGGCAGATCCAGTGAATATGCGTATCCACGCCGCCTGCGGTGACGATCTTGCCTTCCCCGGCGATGACTTCAGTTCCCACGCCTATCGGGATCGTAACGTTGGGCTGAATATCGGGATTACCTGCCTTTCCGATGGCGAAGATCCTGCCGGCTTTGATACCAATATCCGCTTTCACGATCCCCCAGTGATCGACGATCAGCGCGTTGGTTATCACCAGATCCACACATGCATCGGCGCGCATTTGCCCCTGGCCCATGCCGTCGCGGATCACTTTTCCGCCGCCGAATTTGACCTCTTCACCGTAGGTGGTGAAGTCTTTTTCCACTTCGATCCACAGGTCGGTATCCGCCAGGCGCACTTTATCGCCAGTGGTTGGGCCAAACATGTCGGCGTACGCCTGCCGGGAAATGTCACTCATTATCTGCCTCCAGCGCGCCCATCACTTCGCTGCGAAAACCCACGATCCTTTGTGCGCCAGCAACGCGCACCAGTTCGACATCGCGTTTTTGTCCTGGCTCAAAACGCACCGCTGTGCCCGCAGCAATGTTCAGACGAAAGCCGCGTGCGGCCAGCCTGTCAAAGCGCAGCGCCGGGTTCACTTCGAAAAAGTGATAGTGCGATCCCACCTGGATGGGCCTGTCGCCATGATTTTCCACCACGATCGTGCAGATCTCTCGCCCCTGATTAAGTGCGATACTGCCTTTTACGATCTGATATTCACCTGGGATCATTGTCGCTCCTTAGACGATCGGGTTGTGGACAGTGACCAGCTTCGATCCGTCCGGAAACGTGGCTTCAACCTGAATATCCGGGATCATTTCCGGTACGCCTTCCATCACCTGATCGCGGCGCAGGACGTGACGCCCGTCCTCCATCAGCGCGGCTACAGTTTGCCCGTCGCGCGCCCCTTCCATGATGAAAGCGCTAATCAGCGCCACCGATTCCGGGTAGTTCAGCTTCTGCCCGCGGGCCAGGCGACGTTCCGCCACCAGCGCGGCGGTAAACAGCAACAACTTATCTTTTTCTCTGGGGGTCAGTTCCATAAGGGTTCTCTTAGGTTTGCCAGATTCTCGGTAGTACAGGCGTTTTATGTGTCAGCAGCGGGCGCAAAAATTGCCAGATGTCACGCATAACGCGCTGAACAACCAGGTTGTCGTTAGCAAGAAAACGGATTGTCAGCAGCGAGTCGTTAAGCGTTGCCCCGGCGTAATCGCCAAGCGCCATAAGCCGCTCCCGCGTGCCCTCCAGCATGTGTTCGTTGGCCGGATAACACAGCAACGTGCCGACCCAGGGATGATGCGCGACACCGCTCAGATTCCCCTCCTGCAATATCAAGCGTTCTATCAGCAGCGGCAGCCCATCTCGCCACACTTCCAGGCGATTTTGCAGCATGCCGTGGCTGAAAGTTTCCTGCATAACCGGTCGGCCAAGACACAGCAGATCCCAGGCCAGCAGGCGGCTTGCGGATGTCAGATTAAAGACGGTCTGAATAGCGGCGTTGGCGCCGGGAAAGAGGATCGTATCCTGCGGCAGCCACTCCAGCGTGGCGTGCGAGGCGAGGGTAAAATGCTGGCGCAGCAACGCTTGTGGCCCTCGGCTGCGATAAAACTTGCCCGCGCCGGGCTGGGTGATTAATGTATGGCTGTTTTCGTCGAGCGTGACGGCAATATGAAGCTCATCCCCGCCAACGATCCCCGCAGGTGGATGCAGCAAATAGAGGTGGCAGACGTCCTCTTCCGGGTAAAACGGGCGCTGAACTGTCAATGGACCATGATGACGCGCCGAGGCGAGCACCGTTTTGTGCCCGGTGCAGGAAAAATGCAGTTCCAGTTCGGCCTGCCAGCCTCGTGTGAGTGTCTCGTGCGCAACCGTGTCCAGAGCGTTTCCCCTATCAGCATGAGGGTGTTTGCATACAAAAAAGTATGCCTCAGCGCATCGGGAAATCGATCATATGAGAAGCTTATGGATTAAGGGGCGACAATATGCCGCCCAAGGGAGATTACAGTAAAACGAGGGGCATCCAGATCAGACCGGTGATCACCAGCAGCACGAGGAAAATCAGGCCAAAAATAGCGCCGAGTCGCCAGTAATCCACCGTTGGCAAATAACCGCTGCCGTAGTAGATAGGGCTAGGACCGGTGGCGTACGGGGTCAGAATGCTGCCCAGGCCAATGGCGGCGCCGACCATCAGGCAGAAGACCGGTAGCGGGATTTCCGGCATTGCCAGCGCGGCGGCAATCATCATCGGCGCGAGGGCAGAGGTATACGCCGTGGCGCTGGCAAAGAAGTAGCGCAGCAGATAGAACACCACGATCAGCGCCACCATCACCATCATCGGCGAATAGCCGCTCAGTCCTCCCGCCAGCAGCTTGCCGAACCAGGTAATAAAACCGGTGTTATTGAGCCCGGTGGCGAGCGTTATCAGCGAGGCCAGCCAGAAAAAGACGTTCCATGCGGCTTTATTGCTGACGATGTCATCCCAGCTAATGATGCGTAGTACCAGCATCAACGCCACCACGCTGTATCCGACCATTGCGGCGTCAATGTAGTCGCCGCCGAAGATCCACAGCACTAACGCGCCGACCATCAGTACCAGCATCTTTTTCTCGCGAGCGCAGAGCGGTCCCATCGCTTTTAGCTCTGTATCCGCCCAACGTGGAACCTGATCGCCGGATTTCAGTACCGGTGGATACAGCAGGTACGCCAGCCACGGCACGATCAGCACCAGTAAAATGCTCAGCGGCAGCATGCCTAAGAACCAGTCGCCCCAGCTCAGCGCCGTGTGGGACGCGCCTTTCATCAGGCCGATCAACAGCAGATTCGGTGCCATCGCCGTTAAGAAAATAGCGCTGGTAACGCAGTCAGCGACAATGCCCATCCACATGATGTACGAGCCAATGGAGCGTGAACTGGCGCTATTGGGCTGCGAGTTATACAGCGGCGGCAGGTTGCGGATAATCGGGTAGATTATTCCGGCTCCGCGCGCGGAGTTGGAAGGCGTGACGGGAGCGAGGATAAGTTCGGAGAACATCACCGCATAGCCGAGAAATAACGTCCGGTGCCCCATCTTTTTCACCAGCATCAGCGCGATTCGCCGACCAAGGCCGGTTTTCTCATAGCCAGTACCAAACATAAAGGCCGCGAAGATCAGCCAGATGACCGAGTTTGAGAATCCAGATACCGCCCACGACAGCGATTTGGCAGTAAATTTAAAACCGTCCTGCGCGAGTTGCTCCGGACTGAACAGCAGCCACGGTGAAAGGACGGCGATGATCGAAATGCCAATCATCGCCACCACCGCGCCCGGTACAGGTTCCAGAATAAGCCCGACAATCACACCGGTAAAGACGGCAAAATAGAGCCAGGTGTGACTCTCAAGACCGGTGGGGACGGGCAGAACAGCAATAATGGCGATGACCACCAGCGGAGCCAGGTATCGCCACCAACCAGCTAAAGGTGCCATTGTTGTATCCCTGCAAAGAGGGAGAGGCGTTACGCCCCTCCGGGAGGGTTATTTGATGTAGTGCACGTGCTCGCAGATTTCTTCGACGATAGGATCGCGACGTTCAGCGAACAGCTTTTTGTTTTCGGCGATCAGGTTGTTGCCGTGGGTGTCGATGGACACAATCAGCGGGCCGAACTCTTTGACCCGACACACCCACAGGGATTCCGGCATGCCCAGCTCCGTCCAGTGCACTTCTTCAATCTCTTCAACCTGAGTAGCCGCCAGTACGGCGCAACCTGCCGGGAAGATCACATGCAGTGCTTTAAACTGCTTGCAGCCTTCTTCTGTCAACGGTCCCATACCGCCTTTACCGACCACCAGTTTGACGCCGGTCTGCTCGATGAACTCTTTCTCGAAGGCTTCCATACGCATACTCGTGGTTGGACCGACGGAGACCATCTCCCATTTTTCACCGTTTTTACGGACGATCGGGCCCGCATGGAAAATGGCTTTGCCGTTCAGGTCATAAGGAATCGGGCGCTTCAGTTCGATCAGGCGGCGGTGGCAAACGTCACGGCAGGTCACCAGCGTGCCGGTCAGGTAAATGACATCGCCAACGCGAATGTCTGCCAGATCTTCGGCTTTGATCGGGGTTGTGAGGATCTTTTTCATAACGCGCTCCGGGTGTGAGACAGGTTTTCGAAGGAGAGGTCGGCATGAACCAACAGCGTGCCGCGACGGTGCGCCCAGCAGCCGGTAGAGACGGCAACGCCGATAGTCGACGGGTGGCGCGCGGCGGATTCGATATGCACGCCCATCACTGAGCTATTCCCGGTCAACCCTTGCGGCCCAATGCCCAGACGGTTAAGTCCTTCTTCCAGGCGCAGTTCCAGTTCTGCCGCTTTTGGGTTTGGATGGCGTGATCCGATTGGGCGCAGCACCGCTTTACGAGAAAGCACGGCAGCGGTTTCTACAGAGGTGGCAATACCTACGCCCACCAGCACTGGCGGACAAGCGTTGACTGCCAGCGTGGAGATATTTTCGAAGACAAATTTCACCACGCCTTCGTAGCCTTCAGAAGGCATTAACACTTTCGAGCGCCCCGGCAGCGTACAGCCGCCGCCTGCCATGTAGACTTCGATTTCCGCGTCATCGTTATCAGGGATGATGTCCCATGTGACCCACGGCACACCGGTACCGGTATTTTTTCCGGTATTCACTTCGTCAAAAATCTCAACCGCGTTATGGCGCAGCGGCGCTTTTACCGTGGCATCTTCAACAGCCTGTTTCAGAATGCTTTGCAGTTCGCCAAGTAGCGGAAAACGGGAACCGACCTTCACGAAGAACATAATCTCCCCGGTGTCCTGACAGGCTGGGCGGTTCAGGTCGATAGCTTTCTGCATGTTGTCAAACATGGTGTGGTAGATGATTTTACCCATCGGCGAGGTTTCGCCTTCACGCAGCTGTTTTAATTTATCCACAACATCGTCAGGCATGCGGGTAGAAATCATGGCGGTAAAGTCGGCGACAATGTTCGTCAGCGTAGTTATCGCATGTTGGTTATTTTGATTGCTCATCTTATTAACTCCAGTTCTTTTATTTGTCTGGAAATAAATTCTCCGCCACAAACTACCACTAAAAATGTGGTTTTATATTATTTGGCACTGTGAATATCTAATTAACAGTTCGTGAATGATGTCCAGATAAGGCAATAAAAATTGCGCCAGGGCAGGGTTTAATACGTATGGGAGAATTACACTGCGGTTAATCACATTACGGATTACCGATCATGCTGAATACGTATCCCCTGGCGAAAGACCTACAGGTGCTGGTTGAAATTGTTCATAGCGGCAGCTTTAGCGCCGCCGCTGCGACGCTGGGCCAGACGCCAGCGTTTGTGACGAAGCGCATTCAGATCCTCGAGTCCACGCTAGGGGCTACGTTGCTAAGCCGCTCGGCGCGCGGCGTGGCGCTAACGGAGAGTGGTCAACGTTGCTATGAACACGCGCAGGCGATCCTCGCAGGTTATCAACATCTGGTCGATGACGTTACGCAACTCAAAACGCGTCCGGCAGGGATGATTCGTATCGGCTGTAGCTTTGGTTTTGGGCGCAGTTATATTGCACCGGCAATTACAGAATTGATGCACAGCTATCCTGAATTACAGGTACATTTTGAACTTTACGATCGGCAAATTGATTTGGCGCAGGATAATATCGATTTGGATATTCGTATTAATGATGAAATTCCTGATTATTATATTGCTCATTTGTTAACGAAAAATAAAAGGATATTATGCGCAGCACCGACGTATTTACAAAAATACGGTGAGCCGACGACGTTACAGGAATTAATTCGGCATGATTGTCTGGTCACCAAAGAACGGGATATGACTCACGGGGTGTGGGAACTGGATAACGGTCAGGAGAAAAAGTCGGTTAAGGTGGCGGGACATCTTTCTTCTAACAGCGGTGAGATTGTGCTGCAGTGGGCGCTACAGGGAAAAGGGATCATGCTGCGTTCTGAATGGGACGTACAACCGTTTCTGGCCAGCGGTGAACTGGAGCGGGTGCTGCCGGACTATGCGCAGAGCGCTAATATCTGGGCGGTTTATCAGGAGCCGCTGTATCGCAGCGTGAAGCTTCGCGTGTGCGTGGAGTTTCTGGCGACGTGGTGTCAGAACCGATTAGGCAAACCGGTGGAGGGGTATCACATCCCCGAGGCCGGATAAGACGCCGACGCGTCGCTATCCGACAATAAAATCACTCGGAGTCTTTTTCGCGTTTTTTCTTTAGCTTGGTCCAGATCTTCGGCTCCTGACGACGCCACAGACGCTGAATGTTGTCATGGTGACGAAGCAGAATTAAGCACGACAACATGGACACCGGAAAAGTGAACTGGGGATTGAACCACCAGACGTAAAAAGGGGCGATCAGCGCACTGACGATAGCGCCTAACGACGAATAGCCGCTTAACAGGACGGTTAGTAGCCAGGTTCCGGCCATCACACCAGTTAAGTCCCAGCCAATCGGCGCAATTGCGCCAAAGGCGGTGGCAACGCCTTTTCCACCTTTAAAGCCGAAAAATACCGGCCAAATGTGTCCCAGACAGGCGGCGATTGCGATCAATCCCAGCCAGAAGGGGCTGACGCCTAGCGCATAGGCACCCCAGACGGGTAACATACCTTTCAGGACGTCGAAAATCAGTACCGCGACGGCGGCTCCCTTGCCACCGATGCGCAGCACGTTTGTCGCGCCCGGATTCCCAGAGCCGCTGTCGCGCGGGTCCGGCAATCCAGCAAGGCGGCATACCAGAATAGCACTGGAAATTGAGCCACAGAGGTACGCGAAGATAATCATTCCAGGCGCGATTGCACTCATAAGCTGTTCCGTTTTGAAAATGTCGTGTAAAACGCTACTTCTGTGGATAATACGCATATTTCGCCGGAAGTGGTATCCGGGTTAGCCAAAAAGCAGGCAGGTCGTGATGGATATTGTATTTATAGAGCAACTTTCTGTAATCACCACTATTGGTGTTTACGACTGGGAACAAACGATCGAGCAACGGTTGGTGTTCGATATCGAAATGGCATGGGATAACCGCAAATCAGCTAAAAGCGATGATGTGGCTGATTGCCTGAGCTATGCTGATATTGCTCAAACGGTTGTTAATCATGTGGAAGGTGGGCGTTTTGCGCTGGTAGAACGTGTGGCGGAAGAGGTGGCGGATTTGCTACTTAACCGCTTTAATTCACCGTGGGTGCGGATCAAACTCAGCAAACCTGGCGCGGTAGCCCGTGCGGCAAACGTCGGGGTCGTCATTGAGCGTGGCAATAATCTGAAAGAAAATAATTAATTTAATAATTTCTAAATCAAACGGGTATAAAAGAGTCCTTTCGTCGGCTCTTTTTTGCCGTGTTTTCTCTATCTAGGGGTTTATTAATGAGTGATATGCACTCGCTGCTGGTGGCGGCAATTTTGGGTGTGGTCGAAGGATTGACGGAATTTTTACCCGTTTCCAGTACCGGCCATATGATTATTGTTGGCCACCTGTTGGGTTTTGAGGGTGATACCGCAAAAACATTCGAGGTGGTGATCCAGTTGGGATCTATTCTGGCAGTGGTGGTGATGTTCTGGCGACGTTTGTTTGGCCTGATCGGCATTCACTTCGGCAAGGCCCCGCATGAAGGTACTGGCAAAGGTCGGCTGACGCTGGGGCATATCCTGTTGGGGATGATTCCGGCGGTTGTACTGGGACTGGTGTTCCACGACACTATCAAGTCGCTGTTTAACCCGATCAACGTGATGTATGCGCTGGTGGTGGGTGGTGTACTGCTGATTGCTGCAGAATGCCTGAAGCCGAAAGAGCCGCGCGCGCCGGGTCTGGATGATATGACCTATCGCCAGGCGTTTATGATTGGCTGTTTTCAGTGTCTGGCGCTGTGGCCGGGTTTTTCTCGCTCAGGGGCGACGATTTCTGGCGGCATGCTGATGGGAGTGAGCCGTTACGCGGCCTCTGAGTTTTCATTCCTGCTGGCGGTGCCGATGATGATGGGAGCGACGGCGCTGGATCTCTACAAGAGCTGGTCGTTCCTTAGCGCATCAGATTTACCGATGTTTGCAGTCGGTTTTGTGACGGCGTTTATCGTGGCGCTGGTCGCGATCAAAACCTTCTTGCAGCTGATTAAGCGTATCTCGTTCATTCCGTTTGCGATTTACCGCTTTGTTGTGGCGGCTGCCGTCTATGTGGTTTTTTTCTGATCGCCACTAAATGCCGGATGGCGCTGCGCTTATCCGGCCTACGGGCGTAATATGTAGGCCGGATAAGGCATTTATGCCGCCATCCGGCAACGTCAGTTTAATGGGCAGGTTTAGGACACCGCTTCTCCTTCCAGTTGGCCACCGCCGCAATGCGACGCCGGGTCAGTTCTTCACGAATTGCCTGACCTTTGAATCCCGCTTCCACGACATCTTTCGTGGGAACCGCCTGTGCAACCAGCCAGGCTTCACGCAACAGCCTGCCTTGCGGGTAATCCGCCGCTTCAAAACCGGTTCGCCCACGCACGTCGGCCTCGCTGGTGAGGGCGATTTGCTCCACGCGCTGCGGTTTGCGCCATGCATCGATGGAATCAAACAGCTTAACGATGGTTTTCGGTTGCAGGATCGGGAAGGTATGAATCAGGTCGTGGAACTCGGCCACCAGTTTGGCTAAATCACGGATGTCATTCGGCACGCGCAGGCGCTGACACAGTTGCTCGACCAGCTTAACGCCCGCCGGACCGTGGCCATGATGGCGCGGCCATAGCGCTTTAGGCGTTAATGCTTTGCCAAGATCGTGGCACAGCGTGGCAAAACGCACGTCGACCTCCGGGCTTAACATGGCTGCCATCGACAGCGTCATCAGCGTGTGAATACCGGTATCAATTTCCGGGTGCCACTGCGCGGGCGCGGGAACGCCGAACAGAGCATCCACTTCAGGAAACAGAACGTGCAGTGCGCCGCAGTCGCGCAGGACCTGAAAAAATACCTGTGGGTTGCGGGTGGTTAAGGCGCTTTCCGTTTCTTTCCACACGCGCTCTGGCGTCAAGTGTTCCAGCTCGCCAGCGGCGTTCATATCGCGCATCAGCGTCATGGTTTCGTCGGCAATACGAAAGCCAAGGTGCGCATAGCGGGCAGCAAAGCGCGCTACGCGCAGCACGCGCAGTGGATCTTCGCTAAAAGCCGGGGAAACATGACGCAGCAGGCGGTTTTCCAGATCATCGCGTCCGTTATACGGGTCGATAATCTCCCCGTTGTCATCGCGGGCCATTGCGTTGATGGTCAGGTCGCGCCGCTGAAGATCGGCCTCCAGCGTCACATCTGGCGCGGCGTAGCAGGTGAATCCGGTATATCCCGAACCTGATTTGCGTTCAGTACGCGCCAACGCATACTCTTCCCGGGTTTGCGGATGCAGAAACACGGGAAAATCGCGGCCTACCTGTTGGTAACCCGCGTCGAGCATTCCTTGCGGCGTGGCGCCGACAACGACCCAATCTTTATCTTTAATCGGTAGCCCTAATAACGCATCCCGAACAGCACCACCGACCAGATAAATCTTCACGCCACTTTCCTTTTGAAAAAAACATCCCTTAATCATATGTCAGTGTGGCGGAGAAGGCGATTCAGTTCATCCAGCGATCTTTGCGTTTACGGCTTGGGATCATGTGTGGCAGAACCAGACCGAGCAGCAGACCAAGACCCAGCACGCCGCCGCCATACATAAACCATTGCATGATGATAGTACGCTGCTTGTCATCAAGCTGAAGGTTGGCTGCGCTCACCTTCTTTTGCGCCACGATAAGTTCGTTCTTCAGCTTCTGGTTTTCTTGTTTCAGCCCGTCAATCACGCTGTCGCTCTGCGCTACCTTTTGCTGCATGTTGGCGGTACGCTGATTCCATGTGGTATTGATATTATTGAGCTTATCGGTCAAGATCTTAACCTGGTTTTCCAGGTCGGGAACGCGGGTACGCAGGCTCGGCGTACTGTTCAGCTCTTTCAGTGGGATCCAGGCGGTACGTCCGGTGCTGTCTTTCACCTGGGCGTAGTTGGTGTTGGCATCAGTCTGTAATAGCGTGACTTCCTCGCCGGCGTTAACCGTACCCACGAGGCGATAATTATCTCCCGGACCGCTGCGGACCCAGGTGTTCAGTTCGTCAGAGACATAGCGCTTTTCTTCGGCATGAGAGACTGCAGTGGCGCTAAGTGCGAGTAAAGTTAATCCAATCAGGCGTAATTTTGGCATCAGGCTGTCGTTATTGTCATAGAAAGTGGAACGATAGTAGTGGCATCAGTGTCTCTACGCAAAGCATTCGACATCAATCGGAATCATCTGTGTCCTTTTTGCCACCACTCGAAACTTTTACGCCCGTCAAATTGCTCGTTGCATGGCAATTTGGCGCAAAATACTATCTACTGACCATAAAGAACGAACTTAGTTCGCAGTCAGTTTTCTCAACTGTGACATAACCCATAAGTACAAGACCATGGCCCAGGAAATCGAATTAAAATTTATCGTTAATAGTGACGCTGTCGATGCGCTACGTGAACGTCTGAATACGCTGGGGGGAGAGCATCATGCACCCAGCCAGTTGCTGAATATTTACTACGAAACGCCGGATGCGTGGTTGCGTGGTCACGATATGGGGCTGCGTATTCGCGGTGAAAACGGTCATTACGAAATGACCATGAAAATTGCCGGACGCGTGACGGGCGGCCTGCATCAGCGACCGGAATTTAACGTTGCGCTGGACGCGCCTGAGCTGGATCTCGCCTTGTTCCCAACGGAAGTCTGGCCTGATGGCAAACTGCCCGCTGAACTTGCTTCTCAAGTGCAGCCGTTGTTCAGCACCGATTTTTTCCGTGAGAAATGGTTGGTTGATGTTGATGGCAGCCGGATTGAAATGGCCCTCGATGTGGGGGAAGTGAAAGCGGGCGAGTTTGCAGAACCTATCTGTGAGCTTGAACTTGAACTGCTAAGCGGCGATACCCGTGCGGTACTGAAGCTGGCAAACCAGCTGGTTTCGCAAACCGGTTTACGCCAGGGCAGTTTGAGCAAAGCCGCGCGCGGTTATCATTTGGCCCTGGGGAATGCGCCGCGCGAACTCAAACCGACGCGGATTTTGAAGGTTCCGGCGAAGGCGAGCATTGAGCAGGGGTTGGAAGCGGCGCTGGAGCTGGCATTATCACAGTGGCAGTACCACGAAGAGCTGTGGGTACGCGGCGTTAAAGGGGCGAAAGCCGAGGTGCTGGCGGCAATGGGGCTGGTGCGTCACATTCTGATGTTGTTTGGCGGTAATGTGCCACGAAAAGCGAGCGCTCACTTACGTGATTTGCTGACCCAATCGGAAGCGATCATTGCGTCGGACGTTTCTGCTATTTCGGCGGTTTACAGTACGCAAACGGCAATGGCCAAGCTGGCGCTGACCGAATGGCTGGTGACCAAAGGATGGCAGCCGTTCCTGGATGCGAAGGCGCAGGGCAAAATTGCCGACTCCTTTAAGCGCTTCTCTGATACCCATCTTTCACGCCATGCCGCTGAGCTGAAAACCGCTTTTGCGCAGCCGTTGGGCGATCAGTACGCCGATCAGCTTCCACGTTTGACGCGCAACATTGATAGCATGCTGATGCTGGCGGGATACTACGACGAAAATGTCGCATCAGAATGGATCGCTACTTGGCAGGGCTTACGTCGCGCCATTGCGGCCAACCAATATATTGAAATTGAACACTTCCGCAACGAGGCGATCGCGCTGGAACCGTTCTGGCTGCACAGCGGAAAACGATAATCAGGGCCGAGGCCGGGATGCCTGATGGCGCTGCGCTTATCAGGCCTACGCGATGTGTGTAACTGTCATGTAGGTCGGATAAGGCGAAAAGACGCATCCGGCACCATTCAAAGGATAACCCGTAAATGAAGCAGCTCTCTTCACCGTTACAGCAGTACTGGCCGACCGTTGTTGAGCGGCTGCCAGCAGCAATATCTGAGTCCTCGCTTAGCGTTCAGGCGAAGTCAGTACTTACATTCAGTGATTTTGTCCGTGACAGCATTATTGCCCATCCCGAATGGCTGGCTGAGCTGGAAAGCACTCCACCCCTGGCGGATGAATGGCAACACTATGCCAACTGGTTACAGCAAGCATTGGCTGACGTTAGTGACGAAAACACACTGATGCGTGAGTTACGCCTGTTTCGTCGTCGCATTATGGTGCGTATCGCCTGGGCACAGACGCTGTCGCTGGTGACCGAAGAGAGTATTTTGCAGCAGCTAAGTCATCTGGCTGAAACGTTGATCGTTGCCGCGCGCGACTGGTTGTACGCAGCCTGCTGTCGCGAATGGGGAACGCCGTGTAATCCTAAAGGTGTGGCGCAGCCGCTGCTGATTTTAGGCATGGGGAAACTGGGCGGCGGCGAGCTGAATTTTTCCTCCGATATCGACCTGATTTTTGCCTGGCCGGAACACGGCAGCACACAGGGTGGGCGTCGCGAGCTGGATAACGCGCAGTTCTTTACCCGTATGGGCCAGCGGCTTATCAAAGTGCTGGATCAGCCCACAATGGATGGGTTTGTCTATCGGGTGGATATGCGTTTACGCCCGTTTGGCGACAGCGGCCCGCTGGTGCTGAGCTTCTCCGCGCTGGAGGATTATTACCAGGAACAAGGGCGCGACTGGGAACGCTATGCGATGGTTAAAGCCCGCATTATGGGCGATGCCGACGGTACATACGTCAGCGAGCTTCGTGCCATGCTGAGGCCTTTTGTCTTCCGTCGCTATATTGATTTCAGCGTGATCCAGTCGCTGCGTAACATGAAAGGGATGATTGCGCGTGAAGTACGCCGTCGTGGCCTGAAAGACAACATCAAGCTGGGGGCGGGCGGCATTCGTGAAATCGAATTTATCGTGCAGGTATTCCAGCTGATTCGCGGTGGGCGCGAGCCATCGCTGCAATCCCGCTCGCTGTTACCGACGCTTAGCGCCATCAATGCGCTGCACTTGCTTTCTGATACCGACGCGGAACAACTGCGCGCAGCCTATCTCTATTTACGCCGCCTGGAAAACCTGCTGCAAAGTATCAATGATGAGCAGACCCAGACGCTGCCGGGTGATGAACTGAATCGCGCGCGGCTAGCGTGGGGGATGAACGTTGATGACTGGCAGCAGTTAACCGATGTGCTGACCAATCATATGGACAACGTACGCCGGGTATTTAACGAGCTGATTGGCGATGACGAGGCCGAAACCCAGGAAGAGTCGCTCTCAGAACAGTGGCGCGAATTGTGGCAGGATGCCTTACAGGAAGATGACACCACGCCAGTGCTGACGCATCTGGCGGATGACGATCGGCGGCGCGTGCTGTCTCTGATTGCTGATTTCCGCAAAGAGCTGGATAAACGCACTATTGGCCCACGCGGACGACAGGTGCTGGATCATTTAATGCCGCATCTGCTGAGCGATGTCTGTACGCGTGACGACGCCTCAGTCCCGCTGTCACGCATTACACCGCTGCTGGTGGGTATTGTGACTCGCACGACCTATCTGGAACTGCTGAGCGAATTCCCCGGGGCGCTGAAGCATTTGATTTCGCTCTGTGCGGCTTCGCCGATGGTCGCCAGCCAGCTGGCGCGGTATCCGTTGTTGCTCGATGAACTGTTGGATCCGAATACCCTGTATCAACCTACCGCGACGGACGCCTACCGTGATGAGCTGCGCCAGTATTTGCTGCGCGTGCCGGAAGATGACGAAGAGCAGCAACTGGAGGCACTGCGCCAGTTTAAGCAAACGCAGCTACTGCGTATTGCCGCGGCTGATATCGCCGGCACGCTGCCGGTGATGAAGGTGAGCGACCATTTAACCTGGCTGGCGGAAGCGATTATTGATGCGGTAGTCCAGCAGGCGTGGACGCAGATGGTTGCTCGCTACGGCCAACCTACCCATCTTGGCGAACGTGAGGGGCGCGGTTTTGCCGTCGTCGGCTATGGCAAACTGGGCGGCTGGGAACTGGGTTACAGTTCGGATCTTGATTTGATCTTCCTGCATGATTGTCCGATGGACGTGATGACGGACGGTGAGCGTGAGATTGACGGGCGACAGTTCTATCTGCGTCTGTCGCAGCGCATTATGCACCTTTTCAGCACCCGCACCTCGTCCGGTATTTTGTACGAAGTGGATGCGCGGCTGCGTCCATCCGGCGCGGCGGGAATGCTGGTGACATCAACCGACGCTTTCGACGATTACCAGCGCAACGAAGCCTGGACATGGGAGCATCAGGCGCTGGTGCGTGCTCGTGTGGTATATGGCGACCCGCAGTTGACCTCTCAGTTTGATGCGATTCGTCGCGATATCATGACCCTCGTCCGTGATGGGAAAACCTTGCAGACCGACGTGCGTGAAATGCGTGAGAAAATGCGCGCCCATTTGGGCAATAAGCATCGGGATCGTTTTGATATTAAAGCGGATGAGGGTGGCATCACAGACATTGAGTTTATTACGCAGTATCTGGTGTTGCGCTATGCGCATGAAAAACCGAAGCTGACGCGCTGGTCGGATAATGTGCGCATTCTGGAATTACTGGCGCAAAACGACATTATGGACGAGCAGGAAGCGCTGGCGCTTACCCGTGCTTATACGACGTTGCGTGATGAACTTCACCATCTTGCGTTGCAGGAACTTCCGGGCCATGTGGCGCTGGAGCACTTTGACGCTGAACGTACGCTGGTGCGTGACAGCTGGCAGAAGTGGCTGGTTGCCGAGTGAAGTGTGCTATTATCGCGCGCAAATTTTAAGACCCTCAGAGAATCTCTCAGGAGACAGAAATGAAAGTAACGCTGCCAGAGTTTGAACGTGCAGGAGTCATGGTTGTCGGTGATGTGATGCTGGATCGCTACTGGTACGGCCCTACCAGCCGTATTTCACCTGAAGCGCCGGTTCCGGTGGTGAAGGTCGATACCATCGAAGAACGTCCCGGTGGCGCAGCAAACGTGGCGATGAACATTGCCTCTCTGGGCGCAAATTCCCGTCTGGTGGGTTTGACCGGTATCGACGACGCGGCGCGTGCGCTGAGCAAAACGCTGGCGGATGTGAACGTAAAATGCGACTTCGTGTCCGTGCCGACGCATCCGACAATCACCAAACTGCGCGTGCTTTCCCGCAACCAGCAGTTGATTCGTCTGGATTTTGAAGAAGGTTTTGAAGGCGTAGATCCGCAACCGCTGCACGAGCGTATTAACCAGGCGCTGGGTTCTATCGGCGCTCTGGTGCTCTCTGACTATGCCAAAGGCGCGTTGGCAAGCGTGCAGCAGATGATTGCTTTGGCGCGTAAGGCTGGAGTTCCGGTGCTTATCGATCCGAAAGGGACCGATTTTGAACGTTACCGCGGCGCAACGCTGCTAACGCCGAACCTGTCTGAGTTTGAAGCGGTAGCCGGTAAATGCAAAAGCGAAGATGAACTGGTTGAGCGCGGCATGAAATTGATTGCTGATTTCGACCTTTCCGCACTGCTGATTACCCGTTCAGAACAGGGGATGACGTTGCTGCAACCGGGCAAATCGCCACTGCATATGCCGACGCAGGCGCAGGAAGTGTATGACGTGACCGGTGCGGGCGATACGGTAATTGGCGTGCTGGCGGCGACGCTGGCGGCGGGTAACACACTGGAAGAGGCGTGCTATTTTGCCAACGCTGCAGCCGGTGTTGTGGTCGGTAAACTGGGAACCTCCACCGTTTCCCCGATTGAACTGGAAAACGCGGTGCGTGGTCGGGCTGATACTGGTTTTGGCGTGATGAGCGAATCTGAGCTGAAACAGGCCGTTGCCAGCGCCCGCAAGCGCGGTGAGAAAGTGGTGATGACTAACGGCGTGTTCGACATCCTGCATGCGGGCCACGTTTCCTATCTGGCAAATGCGCGCAAGCTGGGCGATCGCCTGATCGTGGCGGTAAACAGTGATGCGTCGACCAAACGTCTGAAAGGCGAAACGCGTCCGGTCAATCCGCTGGAACAGCGCATGATCGTGCTGGGCGCGCTGGAATCCGTCGACTGGGTGGTCTCTTTTGAAGAAGATACACCGCAGCGTCTGATCGCCGGCATCCTGCCGGATCTGCTGGTCAAAGGCGGTGACTATAAGCCAGAAGATATTGCGGGCAGCAAAGAGGTATGGGCGAACGGCGGTGAAGTGCTGGTGCTGAACTTCGAAGATGGCTGCTCAACGACCAATATCATCAAGAAGATCCAGAAAGACAGCGATAAATAGCAATTGGAATGTTTGTCGGATGGCGGTGTCCGGCCTACGAGGTTGTAGGCCGGATAAAACGCGTAAGCGTTGCCATCCGGTATTTCTGTTTCTTATTCTTCAGTCGTTTTCTCAACAGGCTGTGGACTGTTTTTCAGCGGATCGGCCAGTGCCGACAGCGAACCACCGGACAAACCAATTTCATTTAACAGCGAGTCAATCAGCGGCGCTTGTGTACGATAGGCAAGGGCGGCGGATAATGCCTGCTCAGCCAGATTCCCTCCGGTTACGTTACCTGCGGTCACTTCACCGACGGCGCCGCCACGATTCAGACCATCAACCTGGATAATCTTGATCCCATCGATAGATTTCATTGGCTCAACGGATTTCTCAATGACTGCTGGCAGGGACTGCAGCAGGGCCAGCTTAAATTTCAGACTGGTCTGTTCGTCGGAAAGCACGTTGATGGCATCGTTCAGCGCACGCTGGGCTTCGGCTTCCGCCAGACCTTTTTTTCGCGTGGCTTCGGCCAGTTCCACAATTGCCGCCGCCTGCAATTCTGCGGCTTCTTTTTCCGCTTTTGCCCGGACGGTCAGTTCAACCGCCTGGGTTTCTGCATCCTGCGCTGCGGCAATCAACGCCACCTGTTTGGCACGATCCGCTTCTGCGGTCTGGCGGGTGGTTTCTACGTTCTGCTGGGCGCGAACCGCTTCGGCTAGCGCATCGTTAGCGCGTGCTTCAGCCTGAGACTGCTGTTCAGACTTGGCGGCAATGGCGATGGACTTGGTCTGGTTGGCGATCTCCGTTGCCTGTTGCTGTTCGATCTCTTTGATGCGAACTTCACGCTCGGCCTCGACTTTTCTGGATCGCACCGCCTGTTCGCGCTCGATTTCTGTTTCCTGAATCTGCCGTTCGGCAAGAATGCGCGTCTGCTCAGCTTCACGATGACGTTCGGCTTCGAAGGCGGCAATTTTGGCGTTTTGCTCGGCCGTGCGGGTCTTCACCTGCTGCTCCTGCTCGAGCGTCATGAAGGCTTCCTGCTGTTCGATTTCCAGCTTGCGTGCCAGCGCATCACGGTTTTTCTCACGAACGGCAACTTCTACGTCCTGCTCGACTTCGTTACGTTCGCGACGACGGCGTTCTGTTTCCTGGGTCAGCTTGGTCAGACCCTCGGCATCAAAGGCGTTATTCGGGTTGAAATGGACTTTTTCGGTCTGGTTAAAGTTGGTGAGTGAAACGCTCTCCAGTTCCAGGCCGTTTTTGGACAGGTCTTCCGCGACGGTATTTTGTACGCCCTGAACGAAGTTTTCACGCGTATCCTGCAGTTCATGCATGGTCATCTGCGACGCGGTGGCACGTAGGGCATCAACAAACTTATCTTCTATTAGCACACGTAAATCCTCTGGTGACAGCGTCCGCTGTCCCAGCGTCTGTGCGGCGGTAGCAATCCCTTCAACAGACGGTTTTACACGCACGAAAAAGGCGACGACGACATCCACGCGCATACGGTCTTTGGTGATGAGACTGTCGACAGTTGAACGGCTCACCTCAAGTTTGAGGGTGTTCATGTTGATAGGAATAATTTCGTGGAAGATAGGCATGACAATTGCGCCGCCGCTCATCACCACTTTTTGTCCACCAAGGCCGGTACGCACAAACGCCTGTTCAGCAGATGCGCGGCGATACAGGCGGGCAAAAATAATCCCGATAATTACTAAGACGACCACCGCCACAATGGCGGTAAACATCCATGAAGGTAACATGCCAAAAACATCATCCATCTATAAGATCCCTCTGTATAAAATTATAAAACAGTCGGCCAGGGGTTTAGCTCGGCCAGGTAACGCGTAGCGGAGAGTCGGCAGATAATCAGCACCTTGTCTCCTTTTTTGAATTCTTTGCCAACTTCAGGCTCCAGCAGCACATAGTGAGTCTGCCCGAACTTGTCGGTAAATTTGCCTTCGCAGGGAGTTCCGGCACTTGCGGAATGTCCGGTAATAATCGCCATGCTGCCGATAAATTCATCTTCAGCGAGGGCGGTGGTTTCATCCCGCGGCAGCCAGGGAGCAATGATTTTTCCGCTGTAATGCACGGCGAAGACGGCAAGAATAAAACTCACCGGAGCAAGCAGCAGGTTGCTGAGCGGTGCTTGCCACAGCGTGACCCAGCCATGCTGAAGGAGGATGCCGAAGAGTCCAAAGAAGCCAGCGAGTAAACACAGCACGATCAGTGCCGGGATCCGCCCGATATTGAGATAGTGAAGCGCCTGGCCGATATTGCCGGAAGTCAGGGCATCGTAATGTTCGAGGTGAGCATCAAGCGCACCTGAAAGAAAATGGCCAAAAATAAGAGAGATGATTTCCAGTAGGCCAATCAACAGTACAAATGAAATAGCAAACAGGTAGAGGCTGTTGTAATCCGTGAATAATGCCAAGTTGTTTCCTCCTGTTACTGCGTTCCCTGTCCGTGTCAAAAGTAATGGTTTTACCTCTTACTTTTACATGACGTTACAATAACATGCGTTACCCTGGTCTTTAATCCGAAAAGGGGCTCATCCCCCTCTTAGATTTCGTAGGAAACTGTGAAGCAGGCGGTTTTTTTGCGCACAATATGTACAGAATAACTTCGTATCTAGGGAAATACTGAAATTAGAAAAAGCATATGGCCTTAGCAGATATTCAATAACTGGAGGGTATGCTCATGAACAGCAATATGTATTCAATGAACAATTTCGATTTCCTGGCCCGTAGTTTTGCCAGAATGCAGGCTGAGGGCCATCCCGTTGATATCCAGGCGATAACCGGGAACATGGATGAAGAACATCGAAGCTGGTTTTGCAAACGCTATGCGCTGTACTGCCAGCAGGCGACGGAAGCCAGGAAGCTAGAACTGGAACACTAACAGAAAAACGGGCCTTGCGGCCCGTTGTCGTTTTACTCTTGCGGATCGACTGACGGGATCGCGGGGGCAGGTTTAACTTCTGCCGTTTTTTCACGCGATTCCAGCTCAGTCAGACGTTGCTCAAGCAGCGCCAGCTTTTCACGTGTGCGCAATAAAACCTGAGTCTGTACATCGAATTCTTCACGGCTTACCAGATCCAGACGGGTCAGCTGTGACTGCAGCGTTTGACGAATTTTCTTCTCGACGTCTTCGCCAAACTCGCGGATCCCTTTCGGCATCGACTCGTGAACCTGACGAGCAATCTGCTCAATTTTTTTCGGGTCAATCATTGTGGTTTCCCTGAACTGGTACGTGTTGCTGCCTATTGTAGTGCGAACTGGCACAGGCATAAACCAGAATTGTGTGAAGCTAAGACGAGTAAAGGCGTTGATGAAGGTAATCAATAGCGTTATAGTTAACCCGCTTATTCTCAGGGCGGGGCGAAATTCCCCACCGGCGGTAAATCAACTGATGTTGAAAGCCCGCGAGCGCTTTTTGTTACGGCAAAAAGGTCAGCAGATCCGGTGTAATTCCGGGGCCGACGGTTAGAGTCCGGATGGGAGAGAGTAACGATCCAGTCGGGCATGGACCCGCTCACGTTATTTTTTTGCCGCTTAGACGGTACTCCTAAGACTGCCCTGATTCTGGTAACCATAATTTTAGTGAGGTTTTTTTACCATGAATCAGACGCTACTTTCCTCTTTTGGTACGGCTTTCGAACGTGTTGAACATGCGCTGTCTGCGCTGCGTGAAGGACGCGGTGTGATGGTGCTTGACGATGAAGATCGCGAAAACGAAGGCGATATGATTTTCCCGGCAGAGACCATGACCGTAGAACAGATGGCGCTGACCATCCGTCACGGTAGCGGTATTGTATGCCTGTGCATCACTGAAGACCGACGCAAACAGCTCGATCTGCCAATGATGGTGGAAAATAATACCAGCGCTTACGGCACCGGTTTTACCGTGACCATTGAAGCAGCAGAGGGCGTGACCACCGGTGTTTCCGCTGCGGACCGTGTGACTACGGTGCGTGCGGCAATTAAGGATGGCGCCAAACCTTCCGATCTTAACCGTCCGGGGCACGTTTTCCCGCTGCGTGCTCAGGCTGGCGGCGTGTTGACCCGCGGTGGTCATACTGAAGCGACCATCGACCTGATGACGCTGGCAGGGTTTAAACCGGCAGGCGTGCTGTGCGAACTGACCAACGACGATGGCACCATGGCGCGTGCGCCAGAGTGCATCGAATTTGCCGGCAAGCATAATATGGCGGTGGTGACTATCGAAGACCTGGTGGCTTACCGTCAGGCGCACGAGCGCAAAGCCAGCTAATAGACTATTACCACGTTAGTTGTGGTAAGCATAAAAAACCGAAGCCATCTTCCAGGCTTCGGTTTTTTTATTTTTGCTCAAATTATTTGGCCCTGGCCAGTTTCAATGCCCATGCGCCGCTCATTATCACCAACAGCAATAAACATAAGCCAAAGGCTAGCAGGCATGCCTGCGCCATGTTCATAAATTGCCACGGTGGAAGCAGATACCAGCCTTCAGACTGTTGGTATAGATCGATAAACCACTTTTGCGTACTGCTGAGTGCCACGCCATCAGGCACTATGGGGGCATCATAGCCGCAATCTCCAGTGGGTTTAAACCACTCCGGAGCCCAGTTTGCCAGCGGCAAATTGAAAGGGAATGTCGGATCGGTGGAACACCCCTGGACGCCAAACAGCGAATCCGGGCTATGTACCGCATGATGAATATCATTGAGTTTGAGCGAGAACTTAATGCCCATGATGCTGCCGTAAAATGCCGCAATGCAGCCAATAAGCTTCAGAACAACATTTTTAGGGTTTATTGCCGCGATCAATCCACCGAAAACCATCACAAACATGGCAAAGCGAATGTAGACACACTGCTCGCAGGGGGCCATATAGAGATAGATTTGGAAAAACGAGTGGGCCAATATTATTAACCCGCCCATCGCGCAGGCCATCAGTAGCCACAGAAAGCGCCGTTCCTGCCATCTCACCAGCGTATCAACCGGCGTGGTACGTAAGTCCCGCCACAATCCTTTTATGAAAACCATAGCCTCGTCCCTGTTTATTTTGTTGCCAGCTCTCTGACAAGCTCAGCCATGGAGTCAATGGATTTGATACTCTTGGTGTAGATCAGGTATTTACCGTTAACGACGTAAGCCGGAACCCCCTGAATTTTGGCGACGTCGTATGCCGCTTTCCATTTCTCCAGCGTTTGCTGAACGGTGGGATCTTGCAGCGCGGCGTCAAAATCTGCCTGGCTCATGCCTGCAGCATCCAGGCCTGTTTTAATGAATGCGGCCGGATCTTTACCATCTGACCAGCGCTCTTTCTTGTCGTGGTAAGCAGCGTAATAAGCGAATTTCGCTTTTTTGAACTGTGATTTGGCATCAAATAATGAAATCCCTGCTGCCTGATCTTTAGCAATCATTACTGCAAAAACTTCACTGGCCTGTTTACCATATTCCCCTTTGGTTTCCAGATGAAATGGTGTGAAGGTGACGAGATCGGCAACTTTTTCAGAAACCGGGCCAGTCACGGCTTTATCATATTTGTAACAGAACGGACAGGCGTAGCTGAATACTTTTATTAACGTCTTATCAGCATTAGGAATCGGTTTCTCTAAAACCATATAATCAGTGCCTTCTGTAAAAGCGGAGGCGGCAAACGACGAGGCAAGTGCGGCGGTTAATATCACGCTTTTAAATAATGAAGTAATCCATTTAGATGACATAATTAATCCTTAATCTAACGCGATTATTTAAACATGTGTTGTGGGCGGACCAGTAATGCACGGTAGTGAGTTTGGTTCGGCTTATCTGAAAGAACATCAATCTCAACTTTGACTTCTTTGGTCTTATAATCAATTTCGTTGATCTTGCCGATGGTTGGTTGTCCAACGTCAAATAAATTAATTGAGCCACCAAAGCCAAACATGGTGTCACGGTCTTTCTGATATTCGATAACCGAGGTGATGGGACTATAGAAATCGTAGCCGCGTTCTTTTCCGTATTCCCAAATTTGCTGAACGGTTCCTTTTTTCTCGTCAACTTTATATTCGACGAAACGGGAATATTTCATCGTCGGCAATGCCGGTTGTTCGAGCCCACGACCATCGCCGTTGTCAAAGATGGTTAATGTCCCTTTGCTCGAGAGCCATGCGGTGTGTTGGGTGTAGGTAAAATCGAAATCAGTATTCTCGCACTTACCGTTTTCGTCACATTTTAGCGCGTTGCCCTTATCATCAACCGGTTTTAACAGCTTGCTTGCCAGCGCCTTATTCCAGCCTTTCGACGGTGCCAGAATCCACTTCACCTGTTTATCGCGACCGATTTTGACAACACCCTGATGGCGGGAAGAGATAATAATGGAGTCATCTTTGGCATCATAGGCAATGGAGTTAACGTGCGCCCAGTTACGACCAGCACCCACTCCGAGGGCGTCACCGTAAGGAGTATCTGGCTCCAGTTTCGCCTGTTGACCGGCATGAGCGAGGTCAACGTTGACGCATACCGCGCCTGCGTCCAGTGCACCCAAAAGCGCATCACGCATCGGATCGAGTATCTTTGTCAGATCCCACACATCAACCACACGACCGGACTTGTCTACTTCAATTATCTGATCGCGGATGGTTTGCACATGGATGCCATCTTCTTTGCGATAATCGCGTTTGCCCACGCGAAGCAACACGGTGTCGTTGATTGTTTCGATCGATTCATGCGACGCGTCGAGGAAGCCGCGCGGTAGCTTATGATCGGCCAGAATCTGCCCCATCATATCGAATTCGTACCAATGCTGACCCTGAACGGCTGTGAAGGTGCCGCGCGGCGTTTCCCGGATACCCATCAAGTAACCGCGCTTATTGATATCCATGTCATGGCCATCGTAAAAGGTATCTTGATCCAGCCACCAGCGGTATTCACCTTCCGTATCGACGATAAAGGTGAAGGGGGCAATGTCAAAGGGTAATGCCCCGCCCGCAGGACCCGCATCCAGGATACCGGCATTTTTGTCTTTTTCACCATGCCAGTGGAATTCTGCCCCCTGAGCGGTGAAAGTATGGGTATTCACCAGATAGAGACGGTCTTCAAAGCCAGGCGCTACCTTAATAACTTTCGTTTGCTGTAAATCGGAAATAGAACGGTTATCCATGTAGTGATTAACGATGGCGGATGTTTGCACCACATAATCATCCTTCATGGCTTTGCCATTTTCTTTATATTCAACGGTGACCTTATTGGCAAACTTTTGATAAAGGCCAAAAATAGGTATGCCATCGTAGGTAGCGAGTGACTCTTTGCCCACGGCATATGTCACAGGAATCCCTTTTTCACCTTTACCATGAACGGTGACTTTGACATCTGAAATAACGTGACTATCTAATTCAACCAGTGCGGTAAGCGGGGCGTTTCCATAAGGATCAACGACTATAGCGCCCAGTTTCCCTGCGGGTTGGGCGGGTTGAAAACCCGCGGCAAAGGAATTTCCAACCGTTAATCCAAACGTCAGTGCCAGAGTTCCTGCGAGAAGTGTTTTTCGATATTGTCTAAACATGGATATATCTCCTTATATTGCCTATAAATATAATCTCAATAAATATATTATGTTTTTACGATATGGCTAAAAATGAAAATGGTACTACTGATGTCACTTTTATTGTGGGTATATAAATATTGATGAAGTGTATTATTCTACAAAATCTAATTTTTATTGTTTTCTGGATAGTATGAGTGAGGTATTTTAAGGACAATGTTTATTATTGCTTAGTGTGATCTCGTCGACAGAGTTTTATTTTTTATAACTGTTTTAGCTATTGGCATAGCTGCTGGTTTATATGATCGAAATCATATATTTGTTTCTGAAATATGCCACTATAGGGGTATGTCAGAATAAGTTTATGTAAAATTTTAACGTTAAATGTTTAATGATGTTAAATGTTAAGGGTAAAAGAATGTTTATTGCCTGGTATTGGATCGTATTAATTGCACTCGTTGCATTGGGTTATTATTGCCATATGAAGCGTTATTGTCGGGCATTCCGACAAGACAGAGACGCATTGCTTGAGGCGCGAAACAAACTCTTCCGACGTTCTGGTGAAGATAACAGCGTGATTAAGGAACAGGAATAGTCCTTCACGTTCTGCTATGGATGAGCGGATGCTGTAAAATAGCAGGGTGGCATCCGCCCTCTGGATTATCCGATTCCCATGGACTGGAGGATGACGAGACTTAACCCCATCACCGACATTCCGCACAGGACCCCATAGCTGGGATTATTATTTGGGTCGATCTCTTTTGCCAGTGGCATCAATTCATCGACTGACAGCGCCACCATAATACCCGCGACTGCCGCCATTATTGCCGCCATCACCACAGGCGAGATGAGACTCCCCAGAATTAACCACGCCAGTACGCCGCCCAGTATTTCTGCCATGCCCGAGATCCCGGCCCAGAATATCGCCGTACGTTTGGAGCCCGTTGCTGCATAGACCGGACCTGCAACGGCTAATCCTTCTGGAATATTGTGTAATGCGACGGCAAGCGCAATACCAAAGCCCAGCTCGAGGTTGCTGCTGGCGGTAACAAACGTCGCAATCCCTTCCGGAAAATTGTGCAGGCTGATGCCGAGCGTTAATAAAATCGCGGTGCGTTTAATGGATCCGGGTAGAGGCTGCGTTGTTTTTTGTACCAGATCCTGAGGGTGCGCGTGCGGCAATAGACGGTCCAGGCCAAAGTAGCCCAGCAAGCCGACGATAAACATTCCGTAGCCCAGAACTGGCGACATGCCTTCAGCGGCCAGCGCAGCAGGTAGCATTTCCATTAGAGAGATCAGTAGCATAATCCCGGCAGCGAAGCCTAAAGAAAAGGCGAGAACGCGGTTGGAAGGCTTTTGCCCTAACACGCCGAGAAATGCGCCGATAAACGTGGCGGCACCTGCCAGTAAAGTCAGAAGTAAAGGTACTGACATCGACAAATAAAACTCCTTATCAATCTGCTTTCCGGACTGGATCGTCAAAATAACTGATGATCTTCATCATGGTTATCTGAGTTCTTCATCAACCGAATAAGCGTATTGTAATGGTATCAAAATGACTCCCTCAGTAAGGATATCATCATGTCTTCAACTCGTATGCCAGCATTGTTTTTGGGCCACGGTAGCCCGATGAATGTTCTGGAAGATAACGTTTATACCCGTGCCTGGCAGCAACTGGGGGAAACGTTGCCGCGTCCGAAAGCCATTGTGGTGGTCTCGGCGCACTGGTTCACCCGTGGAACGGGTGTGACAGCGATGGAAGCGCCTAAAACGATCCACGATTTCGGCGGTTTTCCGCAAGCGCTGTATGACACCCATTACCCGGCTCCGGGCTCGCCAGAACTGGCGCAGCACCTGGTTGATTTACTTGCTCCTGTATCCGTCGCGTTAGACAAAGAGGCGTGGGGTTTTGACCACGGTTCCTGGGGCGTACTGATCAAGATGTATCCGAATGCCGACATCCCGATGGTGCAGTTAAGCATCGATAGTACAAAACCGGCGGCCTGGCATTTTGAGATGGGCCGCAAACTGGCGGCACTGCGTGATGAGGGTATTATGCTGGTGGCCAGTGGTAACGTGGTGCATAACCTGCGTACTGCGCGTTGGCACGGTGAGAACACGCCATATCCGTGGGCAACCTCATTCAATGATTATGTTAAGGCTAACCTGACCTGGCAGGGACCGGTTGAGCAGCACCCGCTGGTGAACTATCTCGATCATGAAGGTGGATCGTTGTCGAACCCGACGCCAGATCACTATCTGCCGCTGCTGTATGTTCTCGGGGCATGGGATGGTAAAGAGTCTGTTACGATCCCTGTAGATGGTATCGAGATGGGAAGTTTAAGTATGTTGTCGGTGCAGGTTGGGTGATGAACGCCCGATGGCGCTACGCTTATCGGGCATTAAGTTCGTGCCGTAGGCCGGGTAAGGCGGAGCCGCCACCCGGCACTCTCAATCATTCGACAAAAATATGCGGATAGAAACGTGAAAGATCCTGCGTGATCAACGCACGGTCTTCACGAATGCCGATCCCTGCGGGTTGATCGTTGATCAGCCAACTGCCAATCAGCATATAGCTGTCGCCAAACTTCGGTAGCTGATGGAACTGCTGCACGATCATGCCTTCTTCACCGTACGGTCCTTCCACAGATTCGATCGTTTTACCGTTCTCAATGATGGAGACGTTAGCTCCCTCGCGCGAGAAGATCGGTTTGACAACGAATTTATCCATCTGTGGGTAGTCGTCTTCGGCGAAATACGCTGGCAGCAGGTTCGGATGATTCGGGAACATTTCCCATAACAGCGGTAACAGTGCTTTGTTGGAAATAATGCTCTTCCAGGCGGGTTCCAGCCAGCGAACGCCAGCGTCTTCCAGCTTGGTGGAGAACATTTCACGCAGCATGAATTCCCACGGATAGAGCTTGAACAGGTTAGCGATCACCTGATCCTGCATATCGGTGAATTGGCCTTTTTCACCAAGACCAATATCTTCTACATAGAGGAATTCTGTAGCGATCTCAGCTTCGGCCGCGCAATCCTGCAGATACTGGATCGTGCCGCGATCTTCCACCGTATCACGACAGCAGGTCAGATGTAGCAGTTGAAAACCATACTGTTCACGCAGCTCGGTGAAACGCTCGATAAGCTTTTCCTGCAGACTGTTGAACTGATCGCTGCCTTCCGGCAGGTTGCCCGCATTGAGCTGATCTTCCAGCCAGATCCACTGGAAAAACGCGGCTTCGTACAGCGAGGTTGGCGTATCAGCGTTGTTTTCCAGCAGTTTGGGTTCACCGGTTCCATCCCACGCCAGATCGAGACGTGAATAGAGCGACGGTTGCTGTGTCAGCCAGGACTGGCGGACAAAACCCCAGGTATGCTTCGGAATGCGAAACTTGGTCATCAGCTCATCGCTGGCAATGACCTTTTCCACCACTTTGAGGCACATTTGATGCAGCTCTGCGGTGACCTCTTCCAGCTTTTCAACCTGAGCAAGGGTGAGTTTGTAGTACGCGTCTTCACACCAGTACGGCTCGCCGTACATAGTGTGAAAATTAAAACCGTATTCGGTGGCTTTATCGCGCCAGTCCGGGCGCTCAACAATACTGACTCTTTCCATGACGATCAGCCACCCATTGAACGTGTGGTGGTGCCGCTTGCGCTACGCTGCATGGTGCTCTGTTTGGCCACAGACTCACCAAATCCGCCGCGGGTTACGGTAGAGGTGGTGGCTGGTTTCGGTGCCATAGCGGTTTTCGGTACGGTCATGGTGCGACCCGGCGTTGCTGCGCCGTAGTTTTTACCGCTGGCATCTGTGTATTTGCCGTAAGCCGGGCTGGCCGGGTTTTTCGAGCTAAACAGCGGTTGCTGAGCGCCCATTCCGCCACCCATCAGTCGGCCCATCATGTAGCCTGCCATCAGTGGCATCCAGAAGCTGCCGCTGCTTTGATTCTGCGCCTGAGCCTGACCTTCACCGGTCGGCGCCATACCTGCTTGCGCAGGAGCCTGCTGGCACTGGCCTTCGCCGAATTCAGCGATACAGTCTTCACGAGTGGCGTATTTTGGTGCGGTACGTTCAGCTTCTTTCAGCGCATTGTTAAACGCGGTAGTACATTCGGCGCTTTTACCTGGATTCGCTGCAGAGCAGTCGTCAGCGTTCTGATAAAGCGAAACCGTTTCGTCACTCTTTTCACAGCCCGCGAGCATAAACACTGCGGTAACTGCCAGGGCGACAGGAGTCAGATGGCGCGCGCTCCAGCTTTTGCGGAACGAGGCGTGATGTATAGATTTTGTCCGTTTCATTTTTGTCTTCCAGGACCCAGTGGTAAACACAGTAAATAATGCTCAGGATAGAGGATGACTGGTCGAAATTGAAGCGGGAAGAGGCGAGAATGCGCAGGAAGGGGCGGATCTTTACGTTGTCTTACGTTCAGACGGGGCCGAAGCCCCGTCATCAGCATCAGTTACGGAACGGGTTGTTGCCGTTGCTGCTGGTTGAACGTGCTGCTGTCGGCTGAGCCGCAGGCAAATTGCCAGTGCCGTTAAAGTCATTCACGGCGGCATCTTGTTGTGGATTTTGCGGTGCCACGGTATCCGGCGTTGTGGATACCGGTTTACCCAGCGTATTGTTCAGTGCCACCAAATCCTGCTCGTTCAGCGTACCGAGCGCAGATTTGACGTTTAACTGATTGATAAGATAGGTATAACGCGCATTTGCCAGTTGTTGCTTGGCGTTGTACAGCGTGGTGGTGGCATCCAACACATCCACAATGGTACGTGTACCTACGGAATAACCGGCTTCCATCGCATCCAATGAGCTTTGAGCAGAGACAACCGCTTGTTTGTACGCGTTAATGCTACTAATAGAAGCATTAATGTTGTTGAATGAAGAACGAACGGTCTGCACCACGCTACGGTGTGCGCTTTCCAGTTGTTCACTCGCGCCAACAAAGTTGTACTGCGCTTGTTTCACCTGCGAGTTAACCATCCCGCCCTGGTACAGCGGCAGCGAGAAGCTCAGACCGATTTTGTTCTGGCCCATGTTGCTGTCGTCATACTGGGAGCTGTTGGTTTTAGATCCGCTGTACGAGGTGTCAGATACCCCGGTAGAGGCGGTTAAATCCAGCGTTGGTAAGTGACCATCCTGTGCCTGACGAATCTGCTCACGCGCCAGATCCTGGCTTAAACGCGCCTGCAACAAAGTCAGGTTGCGGTTTTCCGCTTCTTTCAGTAGCGCATTCACCGCCTGCGGTTTGTTGGTTTTGAAACCATCAACGTTCAGCGAAGCCAGTTCCGGGTAATAGTTACCGGTCACCTGACGCAGCTGTTCTACCGCGTTATCCAGATTGTTACGCGCGGTCACTTCGTTCGCCAGCACGGTGTCGTATTGTGAACGGGCGTTCTGCACGTCAGTGATGGCGACCAGACCAACGTTAAAACGCTGAGTGGTCTGATCTAACTGACGATAAACCGCATCTTTCTGTGCCTGGGTGTAAGACAGCACATCAATCGCGTTCAGTACGTTAAAATAGGCCGTAGCGGTATTCAGGATCAGCGTTTGCTGATCGGTCTGATACGTTACGTCCTGGATGCCCGCTGATTTTTCTTGCAGCGTCAGGGCACGCCATTTAGACATGTCGAACAGCGTCTGAGTCAATTGTAATGACGCGCTGGTGGCGTTGGAGTTGACGCCGTTTGCATCACGGTAGCCATTGCTGTAGGTGTAATCGGCACCTAAACCCAGTTGCGGCAGTAATGGACTACGCGCTTCGTTAATTTTTTCGAATGCAGCATCGCGATCGGCGGCGGATTTACGCAATTCCGGGTTGCTCAGGCGTGCTTGCTGATAAACCTGCATCAGGTTTTCTGCCTGGCTCAAAGTACTGAACCCCGACAGGCTCAGGCCGATAAGGATGGGGAGCAATTTCTTCATTTGCATTCCTTGTTGTGAAGCAGTATTTAGCGCTGATCAAATTGTAAAAATATTTGCTGATTCTAGCAGAATCCGCCACTGCAAAAAGTTGGCGTTACGTGCCATACGGCGTTAATTTGCATCAATTTAACACAAGGGCGTTCAAACATCAGTCAAACGACCTTGAAATTCACATTTTAATCACTATTGGTTTCAGGACAGCACAATGCGTAAACCAGACAACTTGCCAATGACTTTCACTAAAAATGATGTAGAAATTATTGCACGAGAAACGCTATACCGCGGTTTTTTTTCACTGGATCTTTATCGGTTCCGCCATCGCTTGTTTAACGGTGGTATGAGCGGTGAGGTAAAGCGCGAAATTTTTGAGCGCGGACACGCGGCAGTCTTGCTACCCTTTGACCCTGAGCGGGACGAAGTTGTACTGGTCGAGCAGATCCGTATCGCGGCGTTTGATACCAGCGAAAGCCCGTGGCTACTGGAAATGGTAGCCGGAATGATCGAAGAGGGCGAAACCGTTGAAGATGTGGCACGTCGTGAAGCGATGGAAGAAGCCGGACTGGACGTTAAACGTACGAAACCCGTTCTGAGCTATCTGGCAAGCCCTGGCGGCACCAGTGAGCGCCTGTCTATTTTAGTTGGCGAAGTGGACGCTACGACCGCGAGCGGAATTCATGGTCTGGCTGATGAAAACGAAGATATTCGTGTTCATGTGGTGAGCCGGGAGCAGGCTTATCAATGGGTAGAAGAGGGGAAAATCGACAACGCGGCTTCTGTCATCGCCTTGCAATGGTTACAGCTGCACTATCAAGAGTTAAAAACTGAGTGGAAAAAATGAAGCGTTACACACCTGACTTCCCTGAAATGATGCGCCTGTGCGAAACCAACTATTCGCAATTGCGCCGCCTGCTGCCACGTAATGATGCAGCCGGTGAAACAGTGAGCTATCAGGTAGCAAACGCACAATATCGGTTAACGATCGTTGAATCGACCCGATACACTACGCTTGTCGCGATCGAACAAACGGCGCCGGCTGTCACATACTGGAGCCTGCCGTCATTGACCGTGCGCCTGTATCATGACGCGAGGGTGGCTGAAGTGTGTTCAAGTCAGCAGATCTTTCGCTTCAAAGCGCGGTATGATTATCCAAATAAAAAGTTGCATCAACGCGACGAAAAGCATCAAATTAATCAGTTTCTGGCCGACTGGCTACGGTACTGTTTAGCACATGGAGCGATGGCGATTCCGGTTTATTAGCGTCGTGAAACCTAAGGACACCATTTGGAAAGCCTGTTAACCCTTCCTTTGGCTGGTGAGGCCAGAGTCAGGATCTTACAAATTACAGACACTCACCTGTTTGCCGAAAAGCATGAAACGCTGCTGGGTGTGAATACCTGGGACAGTTATCAATCCGTACTGGATGCCATACATGCAGAGTCGCCTGAGTACGATCTGATCGTCGCGACGGGTGATTTGGCGCAGGATCAATCCGCTGCGGCCTATCAGCATTTTGCTGAGGGCATCGCAAGCTTTCGTGCGCCCTGCGTTTGGCTACCGGGCAATCACGATTTTCAGCCGGCAATGTACAGCGCGCTGCAGGACGCGGGAATTTCCCCTGCCAAGCGTGTTTTCATCGGTGAACAGTGGCAAATATTGTTGCTCGACAGCCAGGTGTTCGGCGTTCCCCACGGTGAATTAAGTGAATTCCAGCTCGAATGGCTGGAGCGTAAACTTGCTGATGCACCAGAGCGTAATACCTTGCTGCTTCTGCATCATCATCCTCTGCCTGCGGGCTGTAGCTGGCTCGATCAGCATAGCCTGCGCAATGCCGCTGAGCTGGATAACGTGCTGGTGAACTACCCGCGCGTGAAGTATCTGCTGTGCGGGCATATTCATCAGGAACTGGATCTGGACTGGAACGGACGCCGCCTGCTGGCGACGCCGTCGACCTGCGTGCAGTTTAAGCCGCACTGTTCCAACTTCACATTGGATACCATCAGCCCCGGCTGGCGGACGCTGGAGCTTTTTGCTGACGGGACGTTGCAGACTCAGGTACGTCGTCTGCAGGGTAATCGGTTCCACCCTGATACCGCTTCAGAAGGCTACTGATGTCTACGCTTCTCTATCTTCACGGATTTAATAGCTCTCCTCGTTCGGCGAAGGCGTGTTTGCTGAAAAGCTGGCTGGCGGAGCACCATCCGCACGTTGAGATGATCGTACCGCAGCTGCCGCCGTATCCGGCCCAGGCCGCAGAGATGCTGGAATCGATCATTCTTGAACATGGCGGAGAGTCGTTGGGGATTGTCGGCTCCTCATTAGGTGGTTATTACGCCACCTGGCTGTCGCAATGTTTTATGCTGCCGGCAGTGGTGGTGAACCCTGCTGTACGGCCTTATGAACTGCTGGTCGACTATCTCGGTCAAAACGAGAACCCCTACACGGGGCAGCAATATGTGCTAGAGTCACGCCATATTTACGATCTTAAAGTCATGCAGATTGACCCGCTGGAAGCGCCGGATTTGATCTGGCTGCTCCAACAAACGGGCGATGAAGTGTTGGACTACCGCCAGGCGGTGGCGTATTACGCCTCCTGCCGTCAGACAGTTATTGAGGGCGGAAACCACGCATTCACGGGCTTCGAAGATTATTTCAACCCGATTGTCGATTTCCTTGGACTGCACAGTTTCTGACGATCAATTCGAATTGCTTATTTAAACCATGACGCAAACTTATAACGCTGATGCCATTGAGGTACTCACTGGGCTTGAGCCGGTACGCCGTCGCCCTGGGATGTACACCGATACGACCCGTCCGAACCATCTTGGACAGGAAGTGATTGATAACAGTGTGGATGAAGCACTGGCGGGCCACGCGAAACGCGTGGACGTGATCTTACATGCCGACCAGTCTCTGGAAGTCATTGATGACGGACGCGGCATGCCAGTAGACATTCACCCTGAAGAGGGCGTTCCGGCGGTTGAGCTGATCCTCTGTCGTCTGCACGCGGGCGGCAAGTTCTCCAACAAGAACTACCAGTTCTCCGGTGGTCTGCACGGTGTGGGGATCTCCGTTGTTAACGCCCTGTCCAAACGTGTGGAAGTGAACGTACGCCGCGATGGGCAGGTATACAACATCGCGTTTGAGAATGGCGATAAAGTGCAGGATTTACAGGTTGTCGGTACCTGCGGCAAACGCAATACCGGGACCAGCGTGCACTTCTGGCCGGATGAAAGCTTCTTTGACAGCCCGCGTTTTTCTGTTTCGCGCTTAACGCACGTACTGAAAGCCAAAGCGGTACTGTGCCCGGGCGTTGAAATCACCTTCAAGGATGAGGTCAACAACAGCGAACAGCGCTGGTGCTACCAGGATGGTCTGAATGACTATCTGAGCGAAGCGGTGAATGGCCTACCGACGCTGCCGGAAAAACCGTTTATCGGTAATTTCAGCGGTGAGACGGAGACGGTGGACTGGGCGCTGCTCTGGCTGCCGGAAGGCGGTGAGCTGCTGACCGAAAGTTATGTGAACCTGATCCCAACTATGCAGGGCGGGACGCACGTCAACGGTCTGCGTCAGGGTCTGCTGGATGCGATGCGCGAGTTCTGCGAATACCGCAATATTTTGCCGCGCGGCGTGAAGCTGTCGGCGGAAGATATCTGGGATCGCTGTGCTTACGTGCTGTCGGTAAAAATGCAGGATCCGCAGTTTGCCGGACAAACCAAAGAACGCCTCTCTTCGCGTCAGTGTGCGGCGTTTGTTTCTGGCGTGGTGAAAGATGCCTTCAGCCTGTGGCTGAACCAGAACGTACAGTCAGCCGAACTGCTGGCTGAGATGGCGATTTCCAGCGCCCAGCGTCGTCTGCGTGCGGCGAAAAAAGTGGTGCGTAAAAAGCTGACCAGCGGTCCGGCGCTGCCGGGTAAACTGGCGGACTGTACTGCACAGGATCTTAACCGCACCGAACTGTTTCTCGTCGAAGGTGACTCCGCAGGTGGTTCCGCCAAACAGGCGCGCGATCGTGAATATCAGGCGATCATGCCGCTCAAAGGTAAGATCCTCAATACCTGGGAAGTATCTTCTGATGAAGTTCTGGCGTCTCAGGAAGTGCACGATATTTCGGTGGCGATCGGTATCGATCCGGACAGCGACGATCTGAGCCAGTTGCGTTACGGTAAGATCTGTATCCTGGCGGATGCGGACTCCGATGGTCTGCACATCGCCACGCTGCTGTGCGCACTGTTTGTGAAGCACTTCCGCACGTTGGTGAAACACGGTCACGTGTACGTGGCGCTGCCGCCGTTATACCGTATCGACCTCGGTAAAGAGGTGTATTACGCGCTGACGGAAGAAGAGAAAGCGGGCGTACTGGAGCAGTTAAAGCGCAAGAAAGGTAAGCCGAACGTGCAGCGCTTTAAAGGACTGGGTGAAATGAACCCGATGCAGCTTCGTGAAACCACGCTGGATCCGAACACCCGTCGCCTGGTGCAGCTCATTATCGATGATGAAGACGATCAGCGCACCAACGCAATGATGGATATGCTGCTGGCCAAGAAGCGTTCTGAAGACCGTCGTAACTGGTTGCAAGAGAAAGGCGACCTGGCGGATCTCGAAGGCTAATTGACCGTTGAATGCCGGAAAAGCAACGTGCTTTCCGGCGTTATTGTTTATGCCGCTTGCGATACTGCAACGGCGTCTCGCCAATGCCTTTACCGAAGGCGCTGATGAAGTATGTTACCTCTGAAAATCCCACCTTTTGAGCAATCTCCCGCACGCTGATTTCACTGTGTAACAGCGCTTCACAGGCTTTGCGTAACCGCAGCGTATTGAGATAGTCGAGAATGCTCTCGCCCGTTTCCATCTGGAAGCGGCGGGATACATAGCTTTTGGATTTATCCAGTTCCTGCGCCAGCGCCGCCAGACTAAATTTGTGGGTGTAATGCTCATCCAGCCAGAACATCACCTGACTGGCAATTCCGCTGCTAATTTCCGGCATATTGCCATTATCGTCAGGTAACAGGCTGAATAAATTGACTAACAGACAGGCAACCTGCTCAGTGCTCAGCGGTTTCTGAGCGGCCATTTTTTCATAACGGCTGAAGAGAAAATCAACATGTGGATGAACATCCGCCGCGTCGACGACCCATGCTTCACTGCCGCGAATGCTCAGATTTTGCAGATGCTGTTGAGTATGCGGCAAGTCGCGTAGCACCTTCAGTACCGCATGTTGATCGAGATGAATAATGGTACGTCGATAACCATCCCGCGCCTGCTCATCGACCCAGATCTTGTGTAGGGTAAACGGCGGGAAAAAGAACATTCGTCCCGGTCGCATGGTGTATTGCTTATGGTCAACCGTAACCACGCCAAAGCCTTCTTCCACATACAGCACTTCCAGACACTGATGCCAGTGGTGATAACGCACCGTATTGGCGAATAAACGGCTGAACGACGCAACCGCATCATTAAGGGCGATCAGCTCCAGACGTTCTTGCGGTGAGGATAAAGTCATAGTGCAATAAATTTAAATTTTTGCCGCCGAATGGTAATTTATAAACCCTATTTTTAAATTTTCTCAATCACTGTTTTACTTTAATTCTGGTGCTGTGATTGACGTAACATTTCTGCTGCTCTGCGATTCACTATTCTTTAGCCACTTAATTCAGAGGGGCAGATTATGTGGTCAGCAACTGAAGAAAAATCAAATCCATTGTCATCACGCGAAGACGTAACGTGTGCGGTTAACGCCATTTTACGTGCGCTGGATCGGCAGTTTCCGGCGGGACAGGCTCAGTTTTCTCTTGGCAATACCTGTTCTCACTACAGCGCGGATATTGCCTGTATGGAAGGGCTTTCCCGGGCGTTGTGGGGGCTATTTCCTCTGATGGCAGGCGGGGCTAAAGTGCCGTTTGCCGAAAAGTACATTCAGGCGATAAAACTCGGTACTGACCCACAAAGCCCACATTACTGGGGAGACACCGGTCCTTATGATCAGCGTCTGGTTGAGATGGCTGCTTATGGCCTGGGTCTGGCATTGTTACAGACGCAATTAACGCAGCATTTCTCCCTGAGCGAACGCGAGAATCTGCACCGCTGGCTGAATCAGATAACCGACTCGCAAATGCCGGACAGCAACTGGAACTACTTTGCGATTATCGTTCAGCTTGGTTTCAAGCGTGCAGGTCTGCCTTACGATCAGGCAGCTATCGATCGCCGCTTTGAGCTGATGGAAGCCTACTATCTTGGTGACGGTTGGTATTCCGATGGTCCCGGTCGACCGAAAGATTACTACATCTCAATGGCTTTTCACTTCTACGGTCTGTTGTATGCCACCCTCAGCCCGGATGACACCGAACGCGCTGTCGTTCTGCGTGAACGTTCGCGCTTGTTTGCCGAAGATTTTATTTACCTGTCCGCCGCTGACGGCGCATCGGTGCCGTTTGGCCGCAGCCTGACCTACCGCTTTGCCATGGTTGCCTTCTGGAGCGCGGTGGCGTTTGCCGAACTGGATGTTCTTTCGCCAGGCATAATCAAAGGGGTGATCCTGCGTCATTTGCGCTGGTGGCAGAAGCAGCCGATTTTCGATCGTGATGGCATTCTGACGCTGGGGTTTGCCTACCCGAATCTGGCGATGTGTGAAGACTACAACTCGCCGGGATCGCCTTATTGGGCATTGAAGGTTTTTTTGATTCTTGCACTGCCGGAGGATCATCCATTCTGGCAGGCTGAAGAGCTGGCGCTACCGCAACTCGTTGAAAAACGCGTTATCCCCCATGCTGCGCAGATCCTGCAGCATAGTGAGCATTCTGAGCATGTCATGATGTTGACCTCAGGCCAGCTTGAACTGAACAACTACGTTAATACCGAAGCCAAATACACCAAATTTGCCTACTCCAGCCGCTTTGGTTTCACCATTGAGCGCGGCCGTTACGGCATCAAACATGCAGCCTGTGACTCTATGCTGCTGTTGGCGGACGGCGATGGCTACTATCGTGGCCGTCGTCAGTGCGACGAGGTTCGGGTCGATGAGAATTTTATCTGGTCCCGCTGGGCTCCCTGGCATGACGTGATGATTGAGACCTGGCTTGTCCCGTTTGGCGAATGGCATCTTCGCCTGCACCGTATTAACAGTGCGCGAATGCTGCAAACGGTGGAAGGGGGATTTGCGGTGATGAAAGCCGAGCCCCGGTTATGTGAGCGTGGATGCCTCCTCGCGGCATGCAACGGAACCAGCGTTATCGTTGATCTGTCGCCGTCCATAGTTCGCCAGCCAGACAGCGTGGTCACGCCGCCGAACAGTAGCATCATGTTCCCTGAATGTGCGTCGATTCCTGTGTTGACCAGCGAAATCCCGCAGGGCGAAAGCTGGCTTTGCTGCGCCGTGAGTGCCAGCGGGCAGCAAAGACAGTACTCAGCCGTTCCGCAGCTATCCATCAACAATAACCAGGTTGTTATTCAGCAACCTGAAAATGCACGCCAGTTGTCGTTCTTTTTATAGCGAGGGTGGTATGAAAAATAATTCAACGGGAAATCGGACTGAATATTATAAAATAAGCAGTTTTATATTCCTTTATTTCTTTACCTGGTCCGCAAGTATTGGTTTGTTGGCTATCTGGTTGGGGCAAAAAGCGCAGTTGAGCGGTACAGTGATTGGCACCGTATTTGCTGTGAATGGTATTTTCTCGGTTATTCTGAAGCCTATTTATGGTTATATCCTCGATAAAATAGGTATGAGCAAATATCTGCTCTATTTCGTCGTAGTGATGTCAGCGTTAATGGCACCGTTTTTTATTTATGTCTATCAGCCATTATTACTCTCCAATACCATGCTGGGTATTATAGTTGGCGCGATTTACTTGAGCTTTGCGTGGTATGCCGGGGTGGCGGCCTGTGAATCTTATTCTGACCGCTACAGCCGTCTGAACGGCATGGAGTTTGGGCAGATCCGTATGTGGGGGTCGCTTGGCTGGGCGGTGGCGTCATCGTTCTCTGGCCTGCTGTTTAACCTCTCACCGGCCTATAACTTTATGCTCGGCAGCCTGACGTCAGTGGTGATGCTGGTTGTTCTGGTGAGTCTGAAAGTCAATGTCAATGCGGCCAACGCCTCGGAGGTGATAACTAAAGAGAAAATCTCCCCGACGGATGTTTACGCCCTGCTGCGTAATCGCAAATTTTGGGCATTCTGCCTGTACGTTGCGGGCGTGGCGTGGATGATGTTTATCGCGGAGCAGCAGTTCTCCCGCTACTTCGTCACTTTCTTTGCCGATGTACATGAAGGGAACGCCGTCTTTGGTTATCTGGGCACCGTGCAGTCGGGAATGGAATTTGTCATGTACATGGTCATTCCGCTATTCGTCAATTATATTGGCGCGAAGCGTTGTCTGCTGATTGTTGGGGCGCTGGTGGGTGCGCGATTGGTGATATCTGGGCTATGTGACTCTCATTTATTAATTTCTGTGCTGAAGCCGCTATACGGTCTGGAGATCTGTTTATTACTGGTTTCCGTCTTCAAATATATTGCCGAGCATTTTGATAAACGTGTCAATGCGACCATGTATTTACTGGGTTATCAGGCGATGCTGTATGTCGGTAACGTGGTGGTTTCCTCTCCTGCCGGATTAATGTACGACCGGATAGGCTTTGAGAAGACATATATCATTATGGGCATTGTGGCGCTGACCTTTACATTGATATCGGCATTTACTTTATCAGCCTGTCAGAGCAAACGTGGCAAAAATATCGCTCTCGATATTGCTGAAAATACCCCTGCAAAATAATTTACGTCATAAGGAACCGAAATATGTTAAATCATATCGTTGAGGAATCGTTGCGCGTATTTCCTGGCAGTCCGGTTAATCCCGGCAGTTTTCAGGATCAAATAAGTTGCGCCCGAGAAGATGTCCTCGAATTGATTAGCCGTCATTTAACGGAATTCGGTGAACAATTTCCTGCCGAAACCTGTGTGCAAGGTTATTACCCACTGACAGAGAATGTGGAATGGACGACCAGCTTCTGGACCGGGCAATTATGGCTGGCGTGGGAAATGAGTGGTGAGAGCAAATTTCGTGAGATGGCGGAGAAGCATGTGCGTTCGTTTGGTCTGCGTATTGCCGGACGCCACGATACCAACACCCACGACCTGGGATTCCTCTACACGCTTTCCTGTGTGGCGGCCTGGCGATTGACCGGCAATCGCGATGCTCGAGGGTTTTCCCTGATGGCGGCAGAAGCGCTGTTGGAGCGTTTTCATGAAAAGGCGCAGATCATCCAGGCGTGGGGCGATCTTCGCGATCCCGATCAGGCCGGACGGATGATCATTGACTGCAATATGAATCTGCCGCTGCTGTACTGGGCTAGCGAGCAAACGGGCGATCCGCGTTTTGCGAATGCGGCGAAGGCCCACGTTGCGCAGGCAGCCAAATATCTGATCCGCCAGGATGCGTCGACCTTCCACACCTACTATATGGACGTGCAAACCGGAGCACCGCGTTACGGTAATACGCAGCAGGGCTATGCTGATGATTCTTGCTGGTCGCGTGGGCAGGCATGGGGGATCTATGGTTTTCTGCTGAGCTATATTTACACTGGCGATACACAAATGGTGCAGCTGTCGAAAAAGCTGGCCAACTACTTTCTTAATCGCCTGCCGGAAGATGCCGTTTGCCACTGGGATCTGGCATTAGTCGGAACCGATGCGCTGCGCGATTCATCTTCGGCGGCGATTGCCGTCTGTGGTCTGCTGGAGCTGATTAAACATCTGCCGGTGACCGATCCGGATCGCGAGTGCTACCAGCAGTGGGCGATGGGGATCATGTCTTCGCTGACCAGGCATTATCTGATGGGTAAAGATGAACAGGGGAACGGGCTACTGAAACACTCGGTGTATCACCTGTCGAGCAACAAAGGGGTCGATGAGTGTGCAAGTTGGGGGGATTATTTCTACGTTGAAGCGTTAATGCGCTTCACTCAGAGCTGGAAGCTCTACTGGTAAGGAGTGCCCGGTGGCGCTGCGGTTGAATGCCGGATGGTGGCCTAAAACGCCTCATCCGGCAAATCGACAACCTTATATACCCGACTCCAGAATTCGAATATTCATGTCCAGCACGTCACCTTTCACGGCTTCGCTGTAGGCTTTCATATGCGGGGTCTGCAAATGCGCTTCAAGATGCGCGATGCTTTCCCACTGCTCAACCATCACGATTGAATCTGGCGCTGTGGTCTGAAAACTCACACCTGCGGCATGATCCACCATCGGCGCATAGCCGTGGCAGCCTTCTTCTTTCAGTACGGTCGGAACGATTTTAGCAAACTGATCCAGTACCGCCTGGCGGTGATGTTGACCTGGACGTGTACGGATTTCTGCAATAACGGTAAGCATGGTTAACTCCTTCTAATTCCAGGTTACCAGTTAACCAAAAATTTCGGTCAGATGCTTGCGATATTCTGCGATATAGCGCGGGACGTCCGGCATTTTAATCACATCATTGGTGATAAAGGTCGGCAGCGCTTCCATTCCCAGGAACTGGTTTGCTTTATGGAACGGGAGATAGACGCCATCAACACCAACGCCATGGAAGAACTGGTCTTTTTCAGTGAAGGCTTCCATCGGTGCGTTCCAGGTCAGGGACAGCATGTATTTTTTGCCCTGAATCAGCCCGCCGGAGCCATATTTTTTAGAGGCATCTGAACGTGTGCGGCCATCGCTGGCGTACAGCGTGCCGTGACCTTCGGTAAACACGTCATCGATGTATTTTTTCACGGTCCACGGTGCGCCCATCCACCAGCCTGGCATCTGCCAGATAACTGCATCGGCCCAGACGAAATTCTGCACTTCTGTTTTTACGTCATAATCGCTGTCCGCGCGTACGACTTTAACATCATGCCCGAGGTCGCGCAGGATACCGTCCGCGACCTCGGTCAGGGTGTCATTCAGTTGGCCATTAGAATGGCCGAATTTTTTCGCCCCGTTGATAATCAGAATGTTGCTCATTTTGTGTCCTCAAGGAAATACGTTTGAGGACGATTTTACCCCCACCAGCGGTGCGGTGAAATTAGCAAAATGTGCAAAGTCTTTTGCTATTTGAGCAATAATAATGCAGTTACCAACTGACCTTAGCTTCAAACCCGCCTTCCGAAGCGTTGCCAAACGAGGCTGACATTCCATGCAATGTTGCGATACGGCGGACAATTGACAGGCCGAGACCGCTGCCGGTCACGCTTTGTCCCGGTGGACGATAAAAACGTTCACCGATGTGTGTAAGTACCTCCGGCGCAACGCCTGGACCATTATCTTTGACGCTGAAATTGCGGGCGTTGAGCGTCACTTCCACAATGCTCCCCTGCGGACTGTAGCGAATGGCATTATCCAGCAGATTTCGTACCATCAGACTCAGCAACAGCGGCTGTCCTGTGCGCATAATATTGTGTGCGTTAATCTGCAAACGTACGTCAATGTGCGCCTGCTGGGCCGGGTGGTAGATATCCATCACCGCGGATTGCAGTAGCTCCTCCAATGAAATTTCCGCCACATCCTGAAGATTATCGAGGGAGTCGAGGCGCGAAAGCGTCAGGAGCTGATCGACCAGTCGGGTGGCGCGTTCAATTCCCGCATGTAGCTGCGCCAGCGCTTTTTCCCGCGTTTGCGGGTCGTCGTCTGACAGTTGCACCACTTCGGTTTGCACCTTCAGCGCGGTCAACGGACTGCGCAGCTCATGGGCGGCATCAGAAGTGAAGCGGCGTTCACGCACCATCATTGAGTGGATGCGGATAAACAGCTGATTTAGCGATTCAACCAGCGGGCGCACTTCGCTTGGCACACCTTTCGGGTCGAGCGGCTCTTCTGATTCCGGGGCGCGCCAGCGCAGAGCTTGCGCCAGTTTTTTTAGCGGCCTGAGTTCGCGACTCAGCATGACCACCAGGATCAGCAACATCAGCGGCAGCGCAACCAGCCACGGGGTTAATTGTGCAGTAAGGATCGACAGCGCCATATCCTCCCGATATTCCCACTCCTGGCCCACCACAATGCGATATTTCCCATCAGCGGAATTTAGCCACAGGAAGCGCCAGGAATCGCTGTCGCCCCTGAGTTGGCCGTCGCTAAACCCTTCCCGGCTGTAGCTGTAGGGAATATCCTGGCCATTATCGCCATCGTGTAGCACCATTTTGCCGTCGGTGGAGTAGATGGCAAACGCCAGTGCGTCGTCATCAATATGGCCATGCTTCAGTTTCTTTGGCGTGCGGGCCATATTGCTTGAGGTGGTGACATCGCTGATATCCAGCGTGCTAAGCCGCTTGGCGAACAGCATCAGTTGGGTATCAAACAGCTCATCGACATTATCGGTAGTCTGCCTCCAGGCCACAAAACTGGATACGGCCCAGGTGGCTGATGCCAGAATCAGAAAAATAAGCGTTAGCCTGACGCGCAGGCTGAGGCGTTGTGTGAGTTTCATGCGTCACCCAGGGTGTAGCCAATGCCATGCACGGTACGGATAAAGTCGCTGCCGAGCTTACGGCGTAAGTGATGAACGTGGACCTCAACCGCATTGCTGGAGACATTTTCGTCCCAGGTATACAGTTTTTCTTCAATCAGTTTGCGGGGCAGGACGCGACCTTTGTTGCGCATCAGCAGTTCCAGCAGTGCGAACTCTTTAGGTTTGAGTGACAAAGGTTCACCCGCCGCCGTGGCGACCAATGCGCCAGGATCGAGCGTTACCTGGCCATGGCGCAATGTGTTGCTGGCCTGGCCGCTGGCACGACGCACCAGCGCCTCCAGTCTGGCAGCAACTTCGATCAGCGCAAAGGGTTTACACAGATAGTCATCTGCGCCCAGGCGCAGGCCTTCAACGCGTTCCGCCAGCGCGTCGCGAGCGGTCAGAATCAGTACCGGCTCCTGCTTCCCGTTAGCTCGCCATTCTCGCAAAATGTCCCGTCCGTCTATGCCTGGCAGTGTCAGGTCGAGGATTATCGCATCATAAGGTGCGCTGTAGAGTGCTTCTTTCCCCTGGCGGCCTTCGGTAAACCAGTCAATGCTGAAACCCATTTTACTCAGACCTGTTTTCAGGCCATCGCCAATCAACGTGTCATCTTCGATCAGTAAAATACGCATATGTTCTTCCCTGCGATAACTCATTTGCAGTCAGTAAACCTGTGGCTACAGTCTCTGTACAGTAAAAAAAGTATCTTTTTTTGCCTTAAGAAATTGTTAAGGATTAACTTATTTAATAGTCGTAAACCAACATGAAAGGGAGACATGACGATGAAAAAATTAGCTGCAATGGTTGCCGTAATGGCACTGTGTTCCGCACCTGTTCTGGCAGTTCAGCAGGGCGGCTTCTCTGGGCCAACGACAACCACTACGCAGAGCCAAAACGGCGGATTTGTCGGCCCTAACGGTAGCAGCACGACAGTAGAAAGCGCCAAATCACTGCGTGATGACACCTGGGTTACCCTGCGCGGGAACATCGTTGAGCGTATTTCCGACGACCTGTATGTGTTTAAAGATGCGACCGGCACAGTGAATGTGGATATCGACCACAAGCGCTGGAACGGCGTAACCGTCACACCGCAGGATGTGGTTGAAATCCAGGGTGAAGTGGATAAAGACTGGAACTCCGTTGAAATCGACGTGAAACAGATTACCAAAGTTGCTAAGTAATCCCCATCAGGGCCGCATTCGCGGCCCTTTTCTTTGTGACTCAACACGCCAGATAGGGTAGTATCTGCGGCAATATTGCCCTTCAATAGAGGGGTACAAAGTTGAGGAACCACGATTAATGAGCGATATGGCAGAGCGCCTGGCGCTGCATGAATTCACGGAAAACGCCTATCTGAACTATTCCATGTACGTCATCATGGACAGGGCGTTGCCGTTTATTGGCGATGGTTTGAAACCCGTTCAGCGTCGCATCGTGTACGCGATGTCCGAACTGGGGCTGAATGCCAGCGCCAAATTTAAAAAATCCGCCCGTACCGTCGGTGACGTGCTGGGTAAATACCATCCGCACGGCGACAGCGCCTGCTATGAAGCGATGGTGCTGATGGCGCAGCCGTTCTCTTACCGTTATCCGCTGGTTGACGGGCAGGGGAACTGGGGGGCGCCGGACGATCCGAAATCCTTCGCGGCGATGCGTTATACCGAATCCCGCCTGTCTAAATATGCGGAAGTCCTGCTGGGTGAACTCGGTCAGGGCACGTCGGACTGGGTGCCGAACTTCGATGGCACCATGCAGGAGCCGAAGATGCTGCCTGCGCGTCTGCCAAATATTCTGCTCAACGGTACGACCGGTATTGCCGTTGGTATGGCAACGGACATTCCGCCGCACAACCTGCGTGAAGTGGCAAAAGCAGCGATTACTCTGATTGAGCAGCCGAAAACGACGCTGGATCAGTTGCTGGATATCGTGCAGGGGCCGGATTACCCGACCGAAGCGGAGATCATTACCTCGCGCGCGGAGATTCGTAAGATTTACGAAAACGGACGCGGCTCCGTACGTATGCGTGCGGTATGGACGAAAGAAGACGGCGCGGTGGTGATTTCCGCGCTGCCGCATCAGGTTTCTGGGGCAAAAGTGCTTGAGCAGATCGCTGCTCAAATGCGCAATAAAAAGCTGCCGATGGTAGACGACCTGCGCGACGAATCGGATCACGAAAACCCGACTCGTCTGGTGATTGTCCCGCGCTCCAATCGCGTGGATATGGAGCAGGTGATGAACCACCTGTTTGCCACCACCGATCTGGAAAAAAGTTACCGCATCAACCTGAATATGATCGGTCTTGATGGTCGTCCGGCGGTGAAAAACCTGCTGGAGATCCTCACCGAATGGCTGGCGTTCCGCCGCGATACCGTGCGCCGCCGCCTGAATTATCGTCTGGAAAAAGTGCTCAAGCGCCTGCACATCCTTGAAGGCTTACTGGTGGCGTTCCTCAATATTGACGAAGTAATCGAAATTATTCGTCATGAAGATGAACCTAAGCCAGAGCTGATGTCGCGGTTTGGTATTTCTGAAACCCAGGCTGAAGCCATCCTTGAGCTGAAATTGCGCCATCTTGCCAAACTCGAAGAGATGAAAATCCGCGGCGAGCAGGATGAACTGGCGAAAGAGCGCGATCAGTTGCAGGCCATTCTGGCTTCTGAACGTAAAATGAATAACCTGCTGAAGAAAGAGCTGCAGGCTGACGCTGAGGCCTATGGCGACGATCGTCGTTCTCCGTTGCAGGAGCGCGAAGAAGCGAAGGCGATGAGCGAGCACGACATGCTGCCGTCTGAGCCGGTGACTATTGTGTTGTCCCAGAGTGGCTGGGTGCGTAGCGCGAAAGGCCACGACATCGATGCGCCGGGATTAAGCTATAAAGCGGGCGACAGCTTTAAGTCGGCAGTGAAGGGTAAGAGCAATCAGCCGGTGGTGTTCGTGGACTCGACCGGCCGCAGCTATGCCATCGATCCGATTACGCTGCCGTCGGCGCGCGGTCAGGGTGAACCGCTGACCGGGAAGCTCACTCTGCCGCCGGGCGCGACGGTTGAGCACATGCTGATGGAAGGCGATGATCAGAAACTGCTGATGGCATCGGATGCGGGCTATGGTTTTGTCTGCACCTTCAATGACCTGGTAGCACGTAACCGTGCAGGTAAGGCATTGATTACGCTGCCAGAGAATGCGCGTGTCATGCAGCCGGTGGTGATTGAAGATGAAACCGATATGCTGCTGGCGATTACTCAGGCTGGTCGCATGTTGATGTTCCCAGTGAGCGATTTACCGCAGTTGTCGAAAGGCAAAGGGAACAAGATCATTAATATCCCTTCAGCGGAAGCGGCGAAAGGCGAGGATGGTCTGGCGCAACTTTACGTGCTGCCGCCGCAGAGCACGCTGACTATCCACGTCGGTAAGCGCAAAATCAAACTGCGTCCCGAAGAGTTGCAGAAAGTGACCGGCGAGCGTGGCCGTCGCGGCACGCTAATGCGTGGTCTGCAGCGTATCGATAGCATTGAGATTGACTCGCCTCGACGCGCCAGTCACGGCGACAGCGAAGAATAACGCTACCGTCCGGCTCTCCCTGTTAAAGCCCAGGGAGAGCCAACGTTAAAAATTCCCGTGAAACCGTTGTTTATTCGTGCGTTGCGATTAACAATACGCTTTTCCAGAGAGCCGCCCTTAACAAAGCCCTAACCTGATACCGCGTGATGAATCAGGTGACGTAAAATGCCAGGCTCTTAGGCCTTAGAGGTTGTTATGCTATATATTTTTCGTTTAATTATTACTGTTATTTACTGCGTTCTGGTCTGTATTTTCGGTTGCATATACTGTCTGTTCAGCCCGCGAAATCCAAAACACGTTGCAACGTTCGGTCATATGTTTGGCCGCCTGGCTCCCCTTTATGGTCTGAAGGTCGAGTGCCGCATGCCGGCAGACGCGCAGAACTATGGTAATGCTATCTATATTTGTAACCATCAGAACAACTATGACATGGTTACTGCTGCGAATATCGTTCAACCGCCGACGGTGACGGTGGGTAAAAAAAGCCTGCTGTGGATCCCTTTCTTCGGGCAGCTGTACTGGTTAACCGGTAACCTGTTGATTGACAGAAATAACCGCGCAAAAGCGCACAGCACCATTGCTGCCGTGGTGAATCATTTCAAAAAACGCCGCATTTCTATCTGGATGTTCCCGGAAGGAACGCGTAGCCGCGGTCGCGGTCTGCTTCCGTTTAAAACCGGCGCGTTCCATGCAGCGATTGCTGCTGGTGTCCCGGTCATTCCGGTATGCGTTTCCACAACCTCGAACAAGATAAAATTAAACAGACTCAATAATGGTCTGGCGATTGTCGAGATGTTGCCGCCGGTGGATATTAGCCACTTTGGCAAAGATCAGGTTCGTGAACTGGCAGCACATTGCCGCACGTTGATGGAACAAAAAATCGCAGAGCTCGATAAAGAAGTTGCTGAGCGGGAAGCCGCCGGTAAGGTTTAATCCGCGCAATTCGGGTTTTTTACAGGAAATGACTTCCTGCGTGTTAATAGCCAGTTTTTTATGGAGTTTATATGTCATTCAGTCGGCGTCAGTTCATTCAGGCATCGGGGATCGCACTGTGTGCAGGTGCTGTTCCGCTGAAGGCTAATGCTGCCGGTCAGCAACAACCGTTACCTGTGCCTCCGCTGCTGGAATCCCGCCGGGGGCAGCCGCTATTTATGACGCTGCAACGTGCGCACTGGTCCTTTACACAAGGCACGCGCGCACCTGTCTGGGGAATTAACGGCCGCTACCTGGGACCGACAATTCGCGTCTGGAAAGGGGATGACGTCAAGCTTATCTACAGCAACCGTCTGACTGAGAATGTCTCGATGACCGTCGCCGGGTTACAGGTACCAGGCCCGCTGATGGGCGGCCCGGCGCGCATGATGTCCCCGAATGCTGACTGGGCGCCGGTGCTACCGATTCGCCAGAATGCCGCCACGTTGTGGTATCACGCCAATACGCCAAATCGTACTGCTCAGCAGGTCTATAACGGCCTTGCCGGGATGTGGCTGGTTGAAGATGAAGTGAGTAAATCACTGTCTATTCCCAACCACTATGGCGTGGATGATTTTCCGGTCATTATCCAGGACAAGCGGTTGGACAACTTTGGCACGCCGGAATACAGCGAGCCCGGCAGCGGTGGCTTTGTCGGTGATACGCTGCTTGTCAATGGGGCGCAAAGCCCGTATGTCGAAGTCTCCCGCGGCTGGGTGCGCTTGCGTTTACTGAACGCTTCAAACTCGCGTCGTTACCAGTTGCAAATGAGCGATGGCCGTGCGCTGCATGTGATTTCCAGCGATCAGGGCTTTTTACCTGCGCCCGTTTCGGTGAAACAGCTCTCGCTGGCGCCTGGCGAGCGTCGTGAGATCCTGGTGGATATGACGAACGGTAATGAGGTCTCTATCACCTGTGGCGAGGCAGCCAGTATTGTCGACAGGATCCGCGGGTTCTTTGAGCCTTCCAGTATTCTCATCTCCACGCTGGTGCTGACTCTGCGTCCAACGGGGCTTCTGCCGCTGGTGACTGACAGCCTGCCAATGCGCCTGCTGCCAACGGAAATCCTCAGCGGTTCGCCGATTCGCAGCCGTGATATCAGCCTGGACGATGACCCTGGCATCAACGGTCAGCTGTGGGACGTCAATCGTATGGATATTACCGCTCAGCAGGGCTCCTGGGAGCGCTGGACGGTGCGGGCGGATATGCCCCAGTCCTTCCATATTGAAGGCGTCTCGTTCCTGATCCGTAATGTGAATGGCGCGATGCCGTTCCCGGAAGACAGAGGCTGGAAAGATACCGTCTGGGTTGACGGCCAGGTTGAATTACTGGTTTATTACGGACAGCCTTCCTGGGCCCATTTCCCGTTCTACTTTAATAGCCAGACGCTGGAAATGGCAGATCGTGGCTCAATCGGACAGATGTTGGTGAACCCGGCGCCGTAATGCGCCGGGATTTCCGTTATGCCCGCCAGAACATGCGCGAGAACAGGATCAGAATGGGGTAAATCTCCAGACGCCCCATGATCATAGCCGCGCACATCAGTAGCTTTGCTTCCTCATTTAAGGTGCCAAATGTTGTGGCGGTGACGCCAAATCCTAGCCCCATATTGTTGATGCAGGCGGCGACGGTGGCAAAAGAGGAGAAGAGATCGTAGCCCATCAGATTGAGCGCCCAGATAAAAAAGCTGGTGAACAAAACGTAGAGAAAGAAAAAGCTCCATACCGAACGCACCACCCGGTCGCTTACCACGCTATTGCCCACTTTAATGTTCAGCAGGGCACGGGGATGCGCGAGCTGGTGTAACTCCTGACGGCACTGCTTGAACATAATCAAAAAACGCAGCACCTTAATCCCCCCGCAGGTCGATCCCACACAACCGCCGAAGAAACTGGCGCTGAGCAGCATGAAGATCGTGTGCGAAGGCCACTGCGCATAATCCGCCGTCGACAGGCCATTATCTGTCAGCATCGAACTTGCCAGAAAAAAAGCATGCACCAGGCTGTCCGTTAATCCGTACATGCCTGCCCGCCAAACTTGCCAGGTGGCGATCAGAGTGACAACCAACGCAATAAGCAAAAAGAAACGCAGTTCGGCATTACGACGAAAGGGTTTGAAGGTACGTTTCACGATAGCCACGTACCAGAGGGTGAAGTTAAACGCAGACAACAGGGAAAACACCCCAGCGACCAGCTCGATCGCATGGCTGTTATAGAAGCCGATGCTTTCACTGCGAGTGGAAAATCCGCCGAGAGAAACCGTCGACAGCCCGTGGCATAAGGCATCGAAGAACGACATCCCGGCAGCCCAGTAGGCCAGAGTACAGATTAGACCCAGAATGACATAGGTCAGCCACAGCGTACGTGCAGTATCAGCAAGTCTTGGCGTGAGTCGTTCTTCTTTGAAGGGACCCGGCATTTCAGACTGATACAGCTTCATGCCGCCGATACCCAAAAGCGGTAATACCGCCACGGCGAGGACAATAACACCCAGGCCACCAATAAAATTAAGCTGGGCCCGATAGTAGAGATACGACTTCGGCATCGCGCTGACGTCGCCAATTACCGTTGCGCCCGTGGTGGTAATCCCGGAAACCCCTTCAAACAGGGCATCCGCAAAGGAGAGGTTTAAGCCATCGTCCATCCACATCGGCATCGCGCTGATAAACGAAAACAACAGCCAGAACAGGACGATAATAACGAAACCATCTCGTGTTCGCAGTTGAATACCCGCATGTTTGGTTGCCAGCCACGCCCCGCCGCCGAGGGTGAAGAAAGTCATAAATGTGCTGAAAAAAGCGAACAAGCTCCGCTCTTTGTTTAACAAAGCGATGGTCATCGGTGGCAGCATAGAAAAGCTGTAGAGAAGAACCAGAAACCCACACAGGTGAACAACAACCCGTAGCTGGGAAATATGCAGTGAATCGTTGAGTCGCAATGAAAAATCCCCCGCCGAAAAAGAGTTATCTCAGCTGGCCGGCATGGTGTTAATTATGATTGATAAAAATGAGCGTCGTAAAATTTAACAATTTATATAACTTTCTACTGCCCTGGTTCAGACTCCACTTCATTTCTTGTCGACATACAGCGTATAATCCCCGGCCTTTGATTATTTTTTTACCATTTTTGGAAGCATTATGAGCGCAATATCCCTGATCCAGCCGGACAGAGACCTTTTCTCCTGGCCGCAGTACTGGGCTGCCTGTTTTGGCCCGGCACCGTTTTTGCCGATGTCACGCGACGAAATGGACCAACTAGGCTGGGATAGCTGCGACATCATTCTGGTTACCGGCGATGCATACGTCGATCATCCGAGCTTTGGCATGGCAATATGCGGTCGTATGCTGGAAGCGCAGGGCTTTCGTGTAGGGATTATCGCCCAGCCGGAGTGGAACAACAAAGACGATTTTATGCGTTTGGGTAAACCGAACCTGTTCTTTGGTGTGACCGCAGGCAACATGGACTCGATGATCAACCGTTACACCGCCGATCGCCGACTGCGCCATGACGATGCCTACACACCAGACAACGTAGCAGGTAAACGCCCGGACCGCGCCACGCTGGTCTATACCCAGCGTTGTAAAGAAGCATGGAAAGATGTGCCGGTTATTCTCGGCGGCATTGAGGCCAGCCTGCGCCGTACCGCGCACTATGACTACTGGTCTGATACCGTTCGTCGCTCTGTTCTGGTGGATTCCAAAGCCGACATGCTGATGTTCGGCAACGGCGAACGTCCGCTGGTAGAAGTGGCGCATCGTCTGGCGATGGGCGAAACCATCGATCAGATCCGCGACGTGCGTAACACCGCTATTATGGTTAAAGAAGCGCTGCCGGGCTGGAGTGGGGTGGATTCCACGCGTCTCGACACGCCGGGCAAGATTGATCCGATCCCGCATCCGTACGGCGAAGATCTGCCGTGTGCTGACAACAAACCGGTCGCACCGAAAAAGCAGGAAGCGAAAGCGGTAACCGTACAGCCGCCGCGTCCGAAACCGTGGGAAAAAACCTACGTGCTGCTGCCGTCCTTTGAAAAAGTGAAGGGCGATAAAGTGCTGTATGCGCATGCGTCGCGTATCCTGCACCACGAAACCAACCCTGGCTGCGCGCGTGCGCTGATGCAAAAGCACGGCGATCGCTACATCTGGATCAACCCGCCAGCCATTCCGCTGTCTACCGAAGAGATGGATAGCGTCTTTGCGCTGCCGTACAAGCGCGTGCCGCATCCGGCGTATGGCGACAGCCGCATTCCTGCCTATGAGATGATCCGTTTCTCGATCAACATTATGCGTGGCTGCTTTGGCGGCTGTTCGTTCTGTTCGATCACCGAGCACGAAGGCCGCATCATCCAGAGCCGCTCTGAAGACTCGATCATCAATGAAATCGAAGCCATTCGCGACACCGTTCCGGGCTTTACCGGCGTGATTTCCGACCTCGGCGGCCCAACGGCGAACATGTATATGCTGCGCTGTAAGTCACCGCGTGCGGAGCAGACCTGCCGTCGTCTGTCATGCGTCTACCCGGATATCTGTCCGCATATGGACACTAACCACGAACCGACGATTAACCTTTATCGCCGGGCGCGTGATTTGAAAGGCATTAAAAAGATCCTCATTGCTTCCGGTGTGCGCTATGACATCGCGGTTGAAGATCCGCGCTATATCAAAGAGCTGGCGACCCACCACGTTGGCGGCTATCTGAAGATTGCGCCAGAGCATACTGAAGAAGGTCCGCTGTCGAAGATGATGAAGCCGGGGATGGGCAGCTACGATCGCTTTAAGGAGTTGTTCGATACCTACTCTAAACAGGCGGGTAAAGAACAGTACCTAATCCCGTACTTCATCTCCGCGCACCCGGGTACGCGTGACGAGGATATGGTGAATCTGGCGCTGTGGCTGAAACAACGTCGTTTCCGTCTGGATCAGGTGCAGAACTTTTATCCATCGCCGCTGGCGAACTCCACAACCATGTATTACACCGGGAAAAACCCGTTGGGTAAAATTGGTTATAAGAGTGAAGACGTGGTGGTGCCGAAAGGTGATAAGCAGCGCCGTTTGCATAAAGCCCTGCTGCGTTACCACGATCCAGCTAACTGGCCGTTAATCCGCCAGGCGCTGGAAGACATGGGTAAAAAGCATCTGATCGGCGGTCGTCGTGAATGTCTGGTTCCGGCGCCTACGCTGGAAGAGATGCGCGAAGCACGTCGCCAGAATCGTCATACCCGTCCGGCGTTGACCAAGCACACCCCGGTGGCGCACCAGCGCCAGACCCCTGCCGCAAACAAAAAACGCGGGAAAGTAGCGGGACGTTAATTTGCTTTGCCCGGTGGTGAAATGCTTATCAGGCCTACGAATAGCACGATTTTGTAGGCCGGATAAGGTGCTTGCACCGCCATCCGGCAGAAATGCTCAGTATTTATGCCTCACGAATTCTGGCCGCTAATGCGGCCAGTTTTGCATCATCCGCCCGTTCATGATCGTGTGATGACAGATACCCTTCATATTGCTCGAAAAATTTGGTCTGCCGCGACTCAATCGGTTTCCAGTGAGTTAGATCGCCAGTGCCGTGCATGGGGCTTAATTTGCTGTGCACATGGTCTACGCCGAAACCTTCGAAGAACATCCCCGTACGACTGACATCCGGGAAAGCCTTATCCAGTTTCTTAGCCACTTTTTGGGTTGCCATCATCAGGTCAGCCAATGCCTGCGGCGGCATATCGAAGGCATAGCTGGGGTAATGCTTTTTCGGGATCACCACGGTAAAACCGTCGGTGTTCGGGAAAATTGACAGAAAAGCCAGATGGTGCTCGTCTTCCCAGACCTTATGGCAGGGTGCTTTACCTTCAACAATTTGACAGAAAATACAGGTCATTCCTTTTCTCCGTAGGTAAGGTATTCGTCAGGACGCAGTCAGTTTAGTACAGACCCAACACCTTCCACCACATTAGACCCACGGTAATAAAGACCGCCTGATTAAACAGGCTGATGATAAATCCTGTGCGCCACCAGACGCCCGTTGGAACGTACCCGGCACCAAACAGGATTGGACCGCGAGCGTGGGTGTACTGGGTGAGCGAGCAGTACAAACTGCTGGTGAAGGCCAGCATTAACGCCGTGGGGGCTGCGGGGATATTCAGATGCAGTCCGACGCCGAGGAAAACGGCGTACAGCGCGGCAATCTGTGCATTACCGCTGGCAAAAAAGTAGTGGGTATAGAAGTAGGCGGCATTCAGCAGCAACAGGACGATCACCCAACTGGTACCGTGCATAGTACTGCTCAGGCTATCGCCGATCAGATTGCCAAACCAGGTAGTGAAACCTAGTTTTTTCAGCTGGTTCGCCATCATCAGCAGTGCGGCAAACCAAATCAGCGTGTCCCATGCGCCTTTCTCGCTTTTCACATCTTCCCAGCTCAGAACGCCGCTTAGCAATAAAATGGACAGTCCCACGAACGAGGCTGTAGTGGCGTCGACGCCTAACGTATCGCCAAAAATCCACAGCACCAGCAGTACGCCGACGGTAACCAGCATTAGCCATTCGCCGCGAGACATACTGCCCATTTCCGCCAGCTCTTTGCGCGCCAGGTTCGGGGCATCCGGCGTGTGCTTTATTTCCGGGCGCACGATCCAGTAGACCAGCAGTGGAACCAGCAGTAAGGACACAAGGCATGGCAGCAGCGCCGCCATAAACCAGCTGCCCCAGGTCAGCGTGACGCCCGCATTGGCCGCCAACTTCACCGCCAACAGGTTGCCGGTATAACCGGTCATAAAGAGCGCGGCGGTGACGTCGTTGACGTTGCCAATGCAGGTGATAAGAAAGGTACCGATTTTACTGCGGGACTCATCTTCCGGGTTCGAATGGAAACTGCGTGCCAGAGAGTCGGCAATCGGATAGATGACGCCGCCGCAGCGTGCTGTATTACTCGGCATTGCCGGGGAGAGGATCAGATCGGCAAAAGCCAGACCATAGGCGAGTCCCAGCGTGCGCTTGCCGAGCAGACGGATCATCTGCAGCGCAATGCGTCGTCCGAGGCCAGTTTTGATAAAACCGCGGGCAATCATAAAAGCCACGACGATAAGCCAGATAAGTGAACTGTTCAGTTCGCTTAGCGCTGTGGTGATAGCGCCGCTGGCGGTTTTATCCCCGGCCGCATAGGCGAGTGCAAAAACCGTAATCCCAATAATGCCGACCGCGCCGATGGGTAAAACTTTTGCCACGATAGAAGCAATCGTCGCAACGAAGATAATTGCCGAATGCCAGGCTGGCGCACTTAACCCGGATGGAGGGGTAAGTTGCCACAGCCCGGCAGAAATGAATGTTATAAAAATTAATGGGAGCCATTTGACTCCGCTACCTTTTTTCTCAGTCACGGTTACGCACCTATGGATATGGTGAATACATTCATCAAATAAATATATTTATTTGATAATTAACAGGTTATGTTGCGCAATGCTGCTCCAGTGACTGCAAGAAATACAACAATATATGTGCGTGAATTGTTTCCTGATATTTCAAATCAGTAAAGGCCCGACGAGAGTGTCGGGCTGGAGGGAAGGGGTTAACCGCCGAACTGGTCCGGGTCTGGCCCCAGACGCTTGCCCTGATCGAGTTTCGCGATTTCGCCTAATTCATCTTTATCCAGGCGGAAGTCCCAGACGTTAAAGTTTTCTGCGATACGCGCAGGGGTGACCGATTTCGGAATCACCACCAGGCCGCTATCCAGATGCCAGCGGATGACAATCTGCGCCGGTGATTTGCCATATTTCTCTGCGAGGTCACGGATTATCTTTTGATCGAAGACGTCTTTGCCGCCCTGCGCCAGCGGGCTCCAGGATTCGGTCTGGATTTTATGTGTGGCGTTCCAGGCGTGCAGCTGGCGCTGCTGCATGAGCGGGTGAAGTTCTATCTGATTAATCACCGGAGGTACGCCGGTTTCATCCATCAGCCGCTGGAGATGGTTGATCTGAAAGTTGCACACGCCGATGCTCTTAATCAGCCCTTCTTTTTGCAGGTCGATCATGTTTTCCCACGCTTCAACGTAGTGGTCGATCGCCGGAACTGGCCAGTGCATCAGGTACAGATCGAGGTAATCAAGCTGGAGTTTCTCCATGCTTTCGAGCAAGGCTTCCCGGGGGCGTTTCTGGTCATCATTCCACAGCTTGGTGGTAATGAATAACTCTTCCCGTGGCACGCCTGCGTCACGTATTGCTTTGCCGACACCTTCTTCGTTTTTGTACGCTGCCGCGGTATCAATTGAGCGATACCCCACTTCCAGCGCTTTATGAATGGCAGTGATGACTTCTTCGTTGCTTGCCTTCCAGACCCCCAGGCCCAGTTGCGGCATGACATTACCATCCTGTAGTTTGATAATGGTTGGAGTGGTCATAATTCCTCCCCTTAATGACTGTCACCGGAACATACTCCGGTGACATAGGTGTGACTTAAGTCTGGTATAAATACCCAAAAACGAAAGGCGGAGGTTAAAAAACCTTAGCGGGCAGCTTCGTAAATCCGACGGCTGACCTCAAGCGTAATGTCCTGATGTTCGCCCAGTTTCGTACCGCCATGCGCTTGCAGTTTTTCCAGCAGCGCCGGGATGGAGCTACCGTCCAGACCGTAGTCAGACAGGCGAGTCGGTACGCCCATTTGTTCGAAGAAAGCACGGGTTGCGGCAATGGCGGCGTCGATGCGCTGGTCATCGCTTCCTTCGGTGATATTCCAGATACGCTCTGCGTATTGCAGCAGTTTGGCACGCTTGGTATCACGTTTTTCATTCCACAGCGCAGGCAGAACGATGGCCAGTGTTTGAGCATGATCCAGACCGTGCATTGCAGTCAGCTCATGGCCCAGCATATGCGTTGCCCAGTCCTGCGGTACCCCTGCGCCAATCAGACCGTTCAGCGCCTGGGTTGCCGCCCACATGACGTTCGCACGCACGTTGTAGTTTTCCGGTTCCTGCAAGGCTTTCGGACCTTCTTCTACCAGTGTGAGCAGAATGCCTTCGGCAAAGCGATCCTGAATTTTCCCGTCGACCGGATAAGTCACATACTGCTCAACGGTATGAACGAACGCATCCACGACGCCGTTTGCAACCTGACGTGGCGGCAGGGTGTAGGTGTAAACCGGATCCAGTACGGCAAATACTGGCTGCACAAACGGGGTCATAAAGGCCAGTTTATCGCCGGTGGTTTTACGCGAAATTACCGCGCCGGAGTTAGATTCAGAGCCGGTTGCAGGCAGGGTTAATACGGAGCCCATCGGGATGGCACTTGTTACGTCGTTGCCGTGGGTTTCCAGAATACGCCATGGATCGATGCCGTCAGCGTACTGTGCAGCAGCCGCGATGAATTTGGTGCCGTCCAGCACGGAACCGCCGCCTACTGCCAGCAGAAACGTCACTTTCTCATCACGCACGATTTTTACCGCGTTCATCAGCGTTTCATAAGATGGGTTTGGCTCGATACCGCCAAACTCCAGCACGTCCAGACCTTTCAGCGCGTCCTGAACTTGTGCCAGGACACCTGTTTTTTTCACGCTGCCGCCGCCGTAAGTAACCAGTACGCGAGCGTCCTGAGGAATTTGATCGCGCAGCTCAGCAATCGCGCCTTTACCAAACAAAATACGTGTTGGGGTATGGAGATTAAAGTTGTTCATTGCTCGTTCCCTTTGGTGGGTAATAAAAGAGGGCAGGAGAGTGTCTGCCGGATGATGAACATTGTGGTCGCCCGCCGCGCTGCTCTCAATGCTCATTTCTGCCGATGTCTTGCCCATTTCTACAGACTGCTGGAGAAAACGGATAAATCTGCGCATTATGACAGGGTCGAAAAACGATAATGAAATGGTGCCCCATGAACCGTGATGAGATCTGCCTTCTGCTGACAGATAAAATTAAGCATCTGAAAAACAATGAAAATAAACTTAGCGAACTGCTGCCAGATGTCCGCCTGCTACACGGTACGGAGCCGGCGGCGCGTACACCAGTCATGTATCAGCCAGGCATCATATTTCTCTTTTCGGGACATAAAATTGGTTACATTAATGAGCGCGTATTTCGCTATGACGCCAACGAATACCTGCTGCTAACCGTACCTTTACCCTTCGAATGTGAAACGTATGCGACGCCGGAGATTCCTCTGGCCGGTATTTACCTGAATGTCGATATCCTGCAATTGCAGGAGCTGTTGATGGACATTGGGGAAGACGAGCTGTTCCAGCCCGCTATGGCTGCCAGTGGGATTAACTCTGCGATGCTCTCAGACGAAATTCTCTGTGCTGCTGAGCGCCTGCTGGATGTGATGGAGCGACCGCTGGATGCGCGTATTCTGGGTAAACAGATCATTCGCGAAATCCTCTACCATGTGCTGACCGGGCCGCGTGGTGGCGCGTTACTTGCGCTGGTAAGTCGCCAGACGCATTTCAGTTTGATAAGCCGGGTACTCAAGCGGATTGAAACCAAATACACCGAAAACCTCAATGTAGAACAGCTGGCGGCAGAGGCGAACATGAGCGTATCGGCGTTTCATCATAATTTTAAAGCGGTGACCAGTACCTCGCCGCTGCAATATCTGAAGAGCTATCGCCTGCATAAAGCACGGATGATGATGATCCACGATGGAATGAAGGCCAGTGCGGCTGCAATGCGCGTCGGCTATGAGAGCGCATCGCAATTCAGTCGGGAGTTCAAACGTTTCTTTGGCGTAACGCCGGGGGAAGATGCGGCAAGAATTCGTATGATGCAGGGGAGTTGATTTCTTGTCGGCTTTAAAGCTAGCTGTGCGCCATCAATGAAATGCCGGAGTGACTCCGGCATACGGCTAATACTCAGGCGCTACAGTATTTTTTTTTAATCACCACGAACAGCGTTCCCAACAGACCTGCGGTTAACAGGGCAATCGGCAGGATCATTAAAAAGGTCATCACCTGATCTTCATGACGTTTGACGAACGGGATCATACTCAGCGCATAGCCGAAACTGGTAACGACGGTGACCCACAGCAGTCCGCTCAGCCAGTTAAAAAACTGGAACCGACGGTTAGGAAGCCCTGAAATGCCCGCCATCGTTGGCAGCAAGGTACGGACGAACGCCAGGAAACGCCCGGCAAGCAGCGCCATCAACCCGTGTTGGTCAAACATGCAGGTAGCGCGTTGATGGTATTTTTCAGGTAATTGCGCCAGCCAGCCTTTCACCGTGCGCGTGTTGCCCAGCCAGCGTCCCTGAATGTAGCTCAGCCAGCAGCCCAGACTGGCTGCGGCAGTCAGAATAGCTATGGTAGGTAAAAAACTCATCACATCCTGAGCGATCAGCGCTCCTGCCAGTAATAACAGGCTGTCTCCGGGTAAAAAGGAGGCGGGCAGCAGGCCATTTTCTAAAAACAGTGTGGTGAACATGACGAAGTACACCACGCTCACAACGTGCGGATCCGCCAGTGCGGCAAAATCGTGTTGCCAGAGCGCGGAGACAATATCTTGAATGACTACCATGGACTTTCCTGTGGAACAGCGTTTATATGTGGATTGTACTCCTGAATTGCCCGGGATGCCTTGATCCCGGACGCAACAATTGCAGACTTTTCCACCAGAAGTGTCTGCATATATGTCCATCTGTGGCAATTTTACTCGATTCGGGCAAATCCTGCGGCCAAATCGGCAATCAGATCGTCAACATTCTCTAAACCAATATGTAAACGGATGAGCGTTCCGCTGAAGTCAACCTCGCCTTGCGGACGGATTGCCGCAATGTGCTCCGGCTGGTTGGCGAGAATCAGCGACTCAAAACCGCCCCAGGAGTAGGCCATGCTGAACAGGCTGAAGTGATCCAGATACGCGGCCAGCTCCTCATTATTGAGTTTCTTATTCAATACAAAGGAGAACAGGCCGCTGCTGCCGGTGAAATCACGCTTCCAGAATTCATGCCCTTTACTGCCGGGCAGTGCCGGGTGGTTCACGCGGGCGACCTGCGGATGGCTGGCCAGCCACTCGGCGACCTTTAAGCTGCTTTCATGGTGCTGACGCAGGCGCACACTCAGCGTACGCAGCCCACGACTGGTCATATAGGCGGTATCGGCGTCCAGCATTTGCCCCATCAGATACGCATTTTCGCGAAGTTGATCCCAGCAGCGGGCGTTAGATACCGCCGTGCCGACCATGCCGTCGGAATGGCCAATCAGATATTTGGTGCCTGCCTGAATAGAAATATCGATACCAAAATCCAGCGCTTTGAACAGCACCCCGGCAGCCCAGGTGTTATCAATCATGATGATTGCGTCAGGTGCTACGCTTCTGACTGCGGCAACAATAGCCGGAACATCATGCACTTCCATGGTGACAGAACCGGGCGACTCCAGAAATACGACTTTGGTGTTCGGCTGCATGTGCTTCACAATATCGGCGCCAATCAGCGGATCGAACCAGCCGGTGGACACGCCAAGCTTGCCGAGAATTTTGGTGCAGAAATCCTGACTGGGTTCATAGGCGGTATTGGTCATCAACACATGATCGCCTTGCTCCACAAAAGCGAGGATGGTGTTGGCAACGGCAGCCGCACCGCAAGGGAACAAGGCGCAACCCGCGCCGCCTTCCAGTTCGCACATCGCTTCCTGCAGAGAGAAATGCGTCAGGGTTCCGCGACGTCCATAGAAAAGCGCACCGTTGGCACGGTTGTGTGTGGCCTGCTTTTTGGCCTCCACGGTGTCAAACACCAGCGAAGAAGCACGCTGGATCACGCTATTTACCGAGCCCAGCGTGTATTTTTTACTGCGTCCTGCGTGAACGAGCTTGGTTTCAAGTTGCTTATCTGCCATGTTGTCTTACCTGTTTTTATACGTCTGGATGTCTAAACTACCATGAATCAAAGATGACGCATCCTGCAGAACGGTCATACAGTAGAAAATAATCTCAAAATGCTTCTGGTGACTTTTTTACTGCGTAAGCGCAAGGAAAAGAAACCAAAGGTGCGGCAATATGTAAATAGTAATGAGAACGACTATCAATTCGACGTCTTTTTGATATCATTACGCTCAGATTTTGTGATTTGCGTCCTGGAGATACAGAGTGGGTAATAATTTGATGCAGACGGATCTTTCCGTCTGGGGTATGTATCAGCACGCCGATATCGTGGTTAAGTGCGTGATGATTGGGCTGATTTTGGCGTCAGTGGTCACCTGGGCTATCTTCTTTAGTAAGAGCCTTGAGTTCTTTACTCAGAAACGCCGCCTTAAGCGTGAACAGCAACTGCTGGCGGAAGCCCGCTCTTTAGATCTGGCAAGTGAGATTGCCGCAGGATTCGATGGCAAAAGCCTGGGCGCACAGTTGATTAACGAAGCGCAAAACGAGCTGGAACTGTCAGAAGGCAGTGACGATAACGAAGGCATTAAAGAGCGTACCGGCTTCCGTCTGGAGCGTCGTGTGGCGGCGGTAGGTCGTCATATGGGACGTGGTAACGGATACCTGGCCACCATCGGGGCTATCTCTCCATTCGTCGGTCTGTTCGGTACCGTATGGGGCATCATGAATAGCTTCATCGGGATTGCACAAACTCAAACGACCAACCTGGCCGTTGTTGCGCCGGGTATTGCAGAAGCGCTGTTAGCGACCGCAATTGGTCTGGTCGCAGCAATTCCAGCGGTTGTTATCTACAACATTTTCGCACGTCAGATTGGCAGCTATAAAGCGATGCTGGGTGACGTCGCGGCACAGGTGCTGTTACTGCAAAGTCGCGATCTGGACCTGAACGCAAGCGCATCCGCGCATCCGGTACGTGCAGCGCAGAAATTACGTGTAGGATAATGTTCCATGGCAATGAGCTTTAATGAAAACCTGGACGATAACGGTGAAATGCATGAAATCAACGTGACGCCGTTTATCGACGTTATGTTGGTTTTATTGATCATTTTTATGGTGGCCGCACCGTTAGCAACGGTGGATGTGAAAGTGAATCTTCCTGCCTCCACCAGCACGCCGCAGCCGCGTCCGGAAAAACCGGTTTACCTGTCTGTTAAAGCCGATAAAAGTATGTTTATTGGCAACAATCAGGTGACGGATGACACCATGATTAGCGAGTTAAATGCACTGACAGATGGGAAGAAAGACACCACCATTTTCTTCCGGGCAGATAAAACCGTTGATTATGAAACCATGATGAAGGTTATGGATACGCTGCATCAGGCGGGCTTCCTGAAGATTGGTCTGGTTGGCGAAGAGACTGTGAAAGCGAAGTAATCCTCCTCATTGCCGGGTAATGGTTGCCGCCTTACCCGGCGTGCATCTCCTGATTCAACTCTCTCGCATACCTGTTCTTATCTGTTCTCGTCTAACGCGACCGTGGTTATCCTGGTGGGTTCGTAGTTCCCTTCAGACAGCTTTCGTGTCAGGCGTAAGGTGGCTGTTTCCCGCGCGAGTATATGCTGGTAGGTGCTTTCCAGTCGGGCCATGATTTTGTCCCGCAGTTCTGGTTGCTGCTCCATAATGGCTTCGATCGCGGCACCGTAGATCTCTTCTTTAGCCTGTAGCGTGTAAATTTCACGCCGATTTTGCCATTTCATCCGCACCAGTGCAGCGGGAATAGAGACTATCTCCTGAGCAACGCTTTCCAGCGTCGCGTTTTTATTGGCAATTAACACGGCTAGATTTTGCTTTAAGACAAACTCGGTAATGACTCCAACTTATTGATAGTGTTTTATGTTCAGATAATGCCCGATGACTTTGTCATGCAGCTCCACCGATTTTGAGAACGACAGCGACTTCCGTCCCAGCCGTGCCAGGTGCTGCCTCAGATTCAGGTTATGCCGCTCAATTCGCTGCGTATATCGCTTGCTGATTACGTGCAGCTTTCCCTTCAGGCGGGATTCATACAGCGGCCAGCCATCCGTCATCCATATCACCACGTCAAAGGGTGACAGCAGGCTCATAAGACGCCCCAGCGTCGCCATAGTGCGTTCACCGAATACGTGCGCAACAACCGTCTTCCGGAGCCTGTCATACGCGTAAAACAGCCAGCGCTGGCGCGATTTAGCCCCGACGTATCCCCACTGTTCGTCCATTTCCGCGCAGACGATGACGTCACTGCCCGGCTGTATGCGCGAGGTTACCGACTGCGGCCTGAGTTTTTTAAATGGCGGAAAATCGTGTTGAGGCCAACGCCCATAATGCGGGCGGTTGCCCGGCATCCAACGCCATTCATGGCCATATCAATGATTTTCTGGTGCGTACCGGGTTGAGAAGCGGTGTAAGTGAACTGCAGTTGCCATGTTTTACGGCAGTGAGAGCAGAGATAGCGCTGATGTCCGGCGGTGCTTTTGCCGTTACGCACCACCCCGTCAGTAGCTGAACAGGAGGGACAGCTGATAGAAACAGAAGCCACTGGAGCACCTCAAAAACACCATCATACACTAAATCAGTAAGTTGGCAGCATCACCTGAAGCTCCAGCAGAATATCAACCAACCTTTCAGCCGAGCGACTCCTGGTCGGAATTGTCATATTAGCTTTCCTGTTATTTAAGCCATTGCTGTGAATTATGCCGGTGCGGCTGACAAAATATGTCAGTGCAAAATTCGGCATGAAAATTTGTCTTAGGTTATAACGGCAAAATTTGGGATAAACATTAGGGATTTTTACAACGGAGGGATAAAAGCGCGGAGTCGATCGGATCCGCCGGGGTAATTTCCCCGGCGTAGTGAGGCATTATCGTTCGAGTTCAGAATCGGCAAGCGGTGCCGGCAGAGGGACTTCCGTCGGGATGTTGAGCCAGTCGGACTTGCCGTAAAAGACGGCGTTGATCTGCGTGTGATAGAGCAGGTGGGTCCGAAAACGCTGGAATAACTTTTTATCGGGAGCGAAATCCGCCTGCCAGAACTGGTTTAGCGGCCCCTGCCAGGTTAATCCTTCGATGTCGTACAGCGCTTTGCCCATCACCTTGAGCGGCTTGTTGTGGATCAGCGCCGACAGGCCGGCGGTGCTGTTGACGGTGATCACCCCCCGGGTGTGGGTCAGCAGGGCGGGCAGGGAGAGATCGTGGACGTAGATCACCCGGCCCGTAATGCCGTACTTTTCGGTCAGCTTGTTGATCAGGGTGCCGTAATAGCGGTGACCACGATCCATCGGGTGATGCTTGAACACCAGATGGCGCTCTTTTGACGCATGGCGGGCAAAGGAGCGGATCACGGTTTCAATATAGTCACGTACGTCTTTATAGGGGCTGTGGTGAATAATCTGGCTGTCGTTGTAGACCTGCAAAATCGCCAGGTAGTACTCGTTATCCAGCGCGCCGGTAATATGGCTCAGCATATGGCGCTGCTGCCAGCGGTACCACAGTTTACGGCGACCGGCGCGGAACCAGCACTGCATCTCGTACCACGGAGAGAACGACTTGTGGTGACGGTAGCCCCGGTAGCGATGGCGGCCAAACCAGCCCGCCGCATAGTAGAGCATGGCATGGGCGGCACGGTTAAAGGCGCTCGGTTTCCACGGCGTCGGGGTTTTCACCTCCGGCAGCGGCTGTTCGCGATAATACTTCGCATCGATGGGCATCGAGGAGAAGGCGTTCACGCCCCCTTTTTCCAGGGTGATGTAGAACGGCCTGAAATAGCCCTCTTCAAACGCCAGGAAATCGATGGCTTTGCTGCGCGCCCACTTCTTCGCTTCGATGTGCATCGGACGGCAGTCACCAAAGCAGACGATGGTATCGAAGGGGTAGGTTTTGTGTAACTCGCGCAGCCAGAAGGCAAAATTTTTCACTGAGCCGGTGTAATGCAGCGCGGTCTCTTTCGCGGCATACCATGAGTCTCCGGCATTGAAGCAGACCTGCTTCACTTCACGGTGGCTGCTCTGCAGCCAGCTTGCCAGACGTGAAAAGCAGGGGCCCATCGGTCCTTGTAGTAAAAGATATCGACGGCCATTCAGCAGATGGCGAATAGCTTGCTCTTCCATTATTTTTCCCAGATCGATCCGTTGATGAACAGTGAGTTAACGGCTTGATGACCGCTTTTCTTAAATAAATCAGGACAAATAGTTTTCTAGCGAAGTGTCTGCGCGAGATAGCTCAGCTTGAGCTGCCAGCGCTGCCAGCGGCTGGCCTTTTGCGATGAGGAGTTCCCTTGTACCGCCAGCTGGCGAATTAACTGCTCCGGGCTCATCCACAGGCCGCTCTGCCAGTCGATATAACGCGGATAGGCCACCAGCGTCAGGTAGACCAGTGCGGCCAGCGGCAGGGCGCGCTGACGGCGCTCCGCTGGATGAATATCTTCAGTCAGCCCCCAGCCGCTGTAGAACGGCTGGCCCCAGGTGGTGACCTTCACCCCTTGCACCAGCGCCTCGAACCCGCTGAGGGAGGTCATGGTGTGCAGCTCGTCGACATGGGGATAGAGACTGGTCAGGCCGAGATCCAGCACCTGGCTGTCCACGCAGCTCGTCAGACATTCGGCCGAGATCGCCCCGGCCCGGTTGCCCGCCACCACGTCCGGGTGCGGTTTAAACAGGATATGCGCCTCAGACCGGGCGGCGCGTACCGCCCACAGCAGCTGCTCGTTGCTGCGGATCACCGGGCTGCCGGTTAGGATCGAGGCATCGCCATCGACCTGGCCCACCACCAGCACCAGCGTTCGACCGTCACCGGGCGGCGTGAAGGGCTGCACGGTGCCGACGTTGTATTTGCTGACCCCATGCTGGCGGAGCAGATCCACCAGCGCCGCACCGCGTGCCAGTTCTTGTTCGCTGAGCGCCTGCTGATTCAGCAACTGCTCCAGCCCGCTCGGACGGCGGCTGTCGAAGTAGATCCCCACCGGATCGATGGAGAGCGAGGAAGGGCGGCACAGGTTCGATCCCAGCCCCCGGGAGCGGATAAAGCCATCTTCCACCCGGATCGGATTTTTCAGCTCAGGATGGCGGCTGCCCCAGACCAGCACCTGCTCGTCGGCGGCCAGCTGTGCCGGTGGAGTGCGTACAAAACAGAGCTCCGTGGCCAGCGGCTGGCAGAAGGCGCGCATAAAGGCGCGCTTCCACAGCGAGAAGCCCACCATATACAGGCGGCGATAGCGCGGGGCCGGGTTCAGCTGACCTGCGATGACCTCGAGCACCTGCTCCACTTCGCAGCGCTGGCCCAGGACCGGATCCAGATAGCGGGGATAGAGGATCAGCGCCGCGGCTACCAGCTGCGACAGGCTAATTTGTGTCTCGCGACGTGCACACTGTTTGCTGTCGTGGGTCAACCCCCAACCGGCGTAGAACGGCATGCCGAAGCAGTACACCGCCTTGCCCAGCAGCAGGGCTTCAAACCCCATCTGCGAGGAGACGGTATAGACCGCTTCCACTTCCTTCAGCAGGGCATGAGGATGGCAGTGATCGGTGACCAGCTCCACGTCATCCAGCTGCATCTGCGCCAGCACGCCGCGCTTCTTGCCCAGCCGGGTATCCGGATGGGTGCGCAGCAGCAGACGAGCGCCAGGATGGTTACGCCGCGCCGCCGCGACCATCGCCACAAAATCGTCATTGCTGGCGAGCGCGCCGGGAATAGAGAGATCGCCGGCAACCTGGTCGATCAGCAGCACCTTAGGGCGAGCGTCGTGGTGCAGACGAGCGGTCAGCGCCTCGGACAGGCCGCTGTCGGCGGCATAACAGTTGTATTTGGTGATGCCCAGGCGCAGCAGTTCAGAGACGAGTGCCTCAGCGCGCGCCAGCATTCGGGCATCGCACGGCGTGGCGATCAGCTGCTCAAGGCGGCTCGGCTGGCGAGCGTCGTAGTAAATGCCCACAGGGTCGGCGATCAGGGAGACGGCTTTGCCGCCTCTGGCAGGGTGGCCGATATAACCGATAAAGCCATCTTCCAGCTGCCAGTACGGCAGCCCGAGTTCCTGGGCTTTCTGTTTGATCTGTCGGGTATTGGCTTTCTGGCCCCAGCCGACCAGCACGTCGTCCTGCGCCAGTTCCATGCCGCTTTTGAAGGCGTGTAACGGGCGGCCAAGCATTGGCTCGAGCTGGGCTTTTCGGGCCAGGATCCCGGCTGAACCTGTGTAGAATTTCATGTGCGCTCTGTGCATCAGAAAACGCCCCGCGTCACTGCGGGGCGTGTGACTCAGAAGTACTCTGCGTCAGGGAAGGATTTGGCAACGCTGTCTTTGGCAGAGGTGAGGATCTCGCTGTCGATTTCCGGCCAGGTAATCCCAATGGTCTCATCGTTCCAGCGGATGCCGCGATCGCTCTCCGGCGCATAGTAGTTAGTGGTTTTGTACAGGAATTCTGCGGTGTCGCTCAGGGTCATAAAGCCGTGGGCGAAACCTTCCGGGATCCACAGCTGACGCTTGTTCTCGCCGGACAGATGCACGCCGACCCACTGACCAAAGGTCGGGGAGCTTTTACGGATATCCACCGCCACGTCGAACACTTCGCCGGCCACGCAACGCACCAGTTTACCCTGCGCATGCGGCGCCAGCTGGTAGTGCAGGCCACGCAATACGCCCTTAGAGGATTTGGAGTGGTTGTCCTGCACGAAGTTTACGCTGCGGCCAATGGCGGCTTCGAACTGCTGGTGGTTAAAGCTTTCGAAGAAGAAACCACGATCGTCGCCAAACACTTTTGGCTCAAAGATGAATACGTCGGGAATTGCGGTCTGAATTACGTTCATGATGTCGGCCTGATTCATAAATGGGGCTTTACGCCCCAGGAGTTAATAATGATTACTTGAGCATTTTCAGCAGATATTGCCCGTAAGCATTCTTCGCCAGCGGCGCGGCTAACTTGCGCACCTGGTCGGCATCGATAAACTTCAGACGGTAGGCAATCTCTTCAGGACAGGCCACTTTCAGCCCCTGACGGGTTTCGATGGTCTGGATGAAGTTGCTGGCCTCAATCAGGCTCTCATGGGTGCCGGTATCAAGCCAGGCATAACCACGGCCCATCATGGCGACCGAGAGATCACCTTGCTCAAGGTAGATGCGGTTCACGTCGGTGATTTCCAGCTCGCCGCGCGGCGACGGTTTCAGGCTTTTGGCAATCTCAACCACGCGGTTGTCATAGAAGTAGAGGCCGGTTACTGCATAGTTGCTCTTCGGTTCCAGCGGCTTCTCTTCCAGGGAGATCGCGGTGCCTGCATGGTCAAACTCCACCACGCCATAACGCTCAGGATCGTGTACATGATAGGCAAAGACGGTGGCGCCCGCAGGTTTCGCCGCGGCGGCTTCCAGCTGTTTCTGCAGATCGTGGCCGTAGAAGATGTTGTCGCCCAGCACCAGCGCGCAGTCGTCGTCGCCGATAAACTCTTCGCCGAGGATAAAGGCCTGAGCCAGACCGTCCGGGCTTGGCTGCACTTTGTACTGCAGGTTCAGGCCCCACTGGCTGCCGTCGCCCAGCAGCTGCTCAAAGCGCGGTGTGTCCTGCGGGGTGCTGATGATCAGAATATCGCGGATACCGGCCAGCATCAGGGTGCTCAACGGGTAGTAGATCATCGGCTTGTCGTAGATGGGCAGCAGCTGTTTGCTCACCGCCATGGTGACCGGATAGAGACGAGTCCCTGACCCACCGGCCAGAATAATACCTTTACGCTTGTTCATAATCCTTCATTCTTCTGTTTTGCTCTGGAGGGAGGCGAGACGCCACCCTCTGAGATGTGTTTGATTGCTGTAAAAGGGGGGCAAAACGCCGCGCCCTGACAAAAGTCCGTGTCGCGAAAGCAAGGCACGCATAGCATACCTTGGTTTGCATTTACTTCCCGAGAATTTCAGCCAGCATGCGATCGACGCCGATGGTCCAGTCCGGCAGCGTCATCCCGAAGGTACGCTGGAACTTGCTGGTATCGAGGCGTGAGTTATGCGGACGCTTGGCCGGAGTCGGGAAGGCGCTGGTCGGAACGGCATTCACCTGGGTTACGGCCAGCTCAACGCCCGCCGCACGCGCGGTAGCGAACACCCGCTGGGCATAGTCGAACCAGGTGGTGGTGCCGGAGGCGATCAGGTGATACAGCCCGGCAACCTCAGGTTTGTCCTGCGCGATACGGATCGCATGGGCCGTGCAGTCGGCCAGCAGTTCTGCCCCGGTCGGCGCACCAAACTGATCGTTGATCACCGACATCTCGCTGCGCTCTTTACCAAAGCGCAGCATGGTTTTGGCGAAGTTAGCGCCGCGGGCGGCATAGACCCAGCTGGTGCGGAAGATCAGGTGACGGGAGCAGAGCGCGGCGGCCTGTTCGCCCGCCAGCTTGGTTTCGCCGTAGACGTTCAGCGGGGCAGTCTGGTCGGTCTCCACCCACGGCTTTTCGCCGCTGCCGTTGAAGACGTAGTCGGTGGAGTAGTGCACCAGCCACGCGCCCAGCGCTTCGGCTTCTTTGGCGATAGCGGCCACGCTGGTGGCGTTGAGCAGCTCGGCAAAGTCGCGCTCGCTCTCGGCTTTGTCCACCTCGGTATGGGCGGCGGCGTTGACGATCACGTCCGGCTTCAGCAGACGCACGGTCTCGGCCACGCCTTCCGGGTTGCTGAAGTCACCGCAGTAATCGGTAGAGTCAAAATCCACCGCCGTGATACGCCCCAGCGGCAGCAGCGCGCGCTGCAGCTCCCAGCCCACCTGGCCATTTTTGCCGAACAGCAGAATATGCATCAGTTACGCTCCTGATAGTTCTTCGCGATCCAGTCCTGATAACTGCCGCTTTTCACGTTGTTGACCCACTGCTGGTTATCCAGATACCACTGCACGGTTTTGCGGATGCCGGACTCGAAGGTCTCCTGCGGCTGCCAGTTCAGCTCGTGGCTCATTTTGCTGGCATCGATGGCATAGCGGCGGTCGTGGCCCGGGCGGTCAGTCACGTAGGTGATCTGGTCGCGGTAAGAACCGGTTTTCGGCACCATCTCGTCGAGCAGATCGCAGATGGTGTGCACCACGTCCAGGTTCTGCTTCTCGTTGTGGCCGCCGATGTTGTAGGTCTCGCCCACCACGCCGGTGGTGACTACGGTGTAGAGCGCACGGGCGTGATCTTCAACGTACAGCCAGTCGCGGATCTGATCGCCTTTGCCGTAGATTGGCAGCGCTTTGCCGTCCAGCGCATTGAGGATCACCAGCGGGATCAGCTTCTCAGGGAAGTGATACGGGCCGTAGTTGTTGGAGCAGTTGGTGACGATAGTCGGCAGGCCATAGGTACGACGCCATGCGCGCACCAGATGATCGCTGGAGGCTTTCGATGCCGAGTACGGGCTGCTCGGCGCGTACGGGGTGGTCTCGGTGAATAGCGGTAACTCGGTGCCTGCGCTCACTTCATCCGGGTGCGGCAGATCGCCATACACTTCGTCGGTGGAGATGTGGTGGAAACGAAACGCCTGCTTACGGGCTTCATCCAGCTCGCTCCAGTAGGCGCGGGCCGCTTCGAGCAGCGTATAGGTGCCGACAATGTTGGTTTCGATAAAATCGGCCGGGCCGGTAATGGAGCGATCCACGTGGCTTTCGGCAGCCAGATGCATCACTGCATCCGGTTGATGGGTGGCGAAGACGCGATCCAGCTCGGCACGGTTGCAGATGTCCACCTGCTCAAAGGCGTAGCGGTCACTTGCGGCCACGTCGGCCAGCGATTCAAGGTTGCCCGCATAGGTGAGCTTATCAAGGTTGATCACCGCATCCTGAGTGTCACGGATGATATGGCGAACAACAGCAGAACCGATAAAACCGGCTCCACCGGTTACAAGGATTTTCATAAGCGTTTTTTACTTTTTCTATTGGATGAAATGGTCACCAGAACACAGTCTCTGCTCCGTCCTGTGTTAATACATTAACGAATACGTATATTCCTTCGCATTATTCGCCAGCGTTTTACGCTTTTGCCCGGAATTAACCAGCAGCGACAACGCCTCGATCCATTTTTGCGGATCGTTGTTCAGCAGCACGCCATTGACGTTTTGTTCGATAAAGTCGCTGTACGGGGCACAATTGCTGTAGACCCCCACCGCGCCCATGCGCACGAAATCATAAAATTTTACCGGCCCGCGCGCCATATTAAATTCCGACTCCAGTAACGGGGCCAGTCCAATATCAACCCGGTGATGCTGAGTGTAATCCAGATAGTTCTGCCAGGTCATCGGGTGTAATACCGTCACGCGCGGTAAGTTACGGTAAAGCTTATAAATTTCGTGCTCACCAAATATTTCGAAGCTGGCCTGCGGACACTGTTTCAGCACGCCTTCAACCACTTCCCGCAGCCAGTACTTTTCTGCCTGGTGCGAGCTGGAACCGTGATAGGCAATTTTTACCGGCCGGGTGACGGCCAGCAGCCGCGGCGTAGGCTGGGCGGGCACCACATCGGGATTCAGGTGCGCATATTTGTTGGCCAGGTACGGCGTCGAGACCCAGATGGTGTCGCAATGGGTGGTGATCCAGCGGTGCTGGGCCGCAGATCGTCGCATGATCTTCGTCCGGTAGGCCTTGGGCAACGCAGTTAAGGCTGACGGATCGAACAGATCGTCATCCATAAAATAGACCACCTGGGAGAGGTCATCGATATTGCGCACAATCTCGCGCTGCCACTCGGAGGAGATAAAGCGAATGACCACGATGGCGGTGCCTTTATCCACTTCGATAGACGGCGTGGTTAAGGTATCCACCAGCTGGCACACCGCGCCGGGAAAACGGCTTCTGATCGCCGCTTCAAAATAGGCCAGCGTCGGGGAATCTCCCTCATGCAGGATCAACAGCGAGCGGCATTCTGGCCAGCTGTCCTGCGGCGTCTCGCTGCTCTGCTTATTCAACTTCAGATAGGGTTTAAAGAGTGCCTTTCTGATCAGTTCGTCCATGGCAACACCACATTAGGAGTATGACTTAACGAGAAATCGGGTCGGTCGTAGCTCAGGTTGGGATTGTATGCGGGATCGTGCCTGAGCCGCTGGGCCCAGCGTTTTTTCATATAGCGCAGCTCACCTTGGGAGCGCGCCAGCTGTTCTGGCGTGACGTCTTTGCCGCGGGAGACCGACTCATGGTGGTACAGCTCGGCAAAGGGGGTCCAGACAATCCGCCAGCCCGCCTCGCCGACGCGCAGACAGTAATCCACGTCGTTGAAGGCCACCGGCAGATTCACTTCATCTAAGCCGTTCAAAGATAAAAAGAGCTGGCGAGGGGTGAGCAGGCACGCCGCCGTCACCGCCGACAGCTCCTGAGCGCTTACCGCCCGGCGCTGGTAGCCAGGCTCATCGGCGGCCAGCCCGCTGTGAAAGTGATCGGCACAGCCACCCGGTCCGACCGCGTCGCCCGCATGCTGCACCCTGCCATCGCCGTAAAAGAGCCTTGCACCGACGATCCCGACGCCCGGACGCAGCAGGTGCGAGACCATCTCATCCAGCCACAGTGGGTTAATCACCTCGGTGTCGTTATTGAGCAGGCAGATAAGCTCGCCCGTGGCCTCGCGTACCCCGGCGTTGTTGATGGCGGAGTAGTTAAAGGGACGATCCCAGGCGATAACCCGGACCCCGTACGCCTGAGTGATATGTTCAAAATAGGCCAGGGTTTCCGGGTCGTCGCTCTGGTTATCCATCACCATGATTTCGATATTCGGATAACGGGTGTGCTGCACCAGGCTTTCAATGCACGGCCTGAGATGCGCCAGGCCATTGCGGGTGGGAATAATCACCGATACCCGCGGCAACTCTGCCGGGAGCGGCCAACGCCAGCGGCAGATGCCGTGCGGAGCCGACTCCAGCGTCACCCCAACGGGCAGGTCCTGCAGCAAGCTTGCCAGGGTTTCATACCCGTCCTGCTGCGGCAGCGCGTCCGGGACGTGCATCAGCAGGGCAGGGATGTGCGCAATATCCTTCGGGGCGAGCTGGTGGGCCAGCTGCAACCACCCGCGATAGCTGTCGGCCCCATCCTGCGGGATGGCAGAGGTGCCCTGTTCACGCCAGAGGCCACACCAGCCGATATAGTTCTGACTGTGCAGCAGGGTTTCGTTCCAGTCCGGCTTGAAGTCCGGCGAGTGGCGTTTGCCTTTCTCATCCAGCAGATCGTGATCGCCGTAGATCCATTTTGCGTCCGGAGTCTGGCGCAGCTGGTGCGCCAGCCACACTAACGCGGCCGGGGCCAGTTCGGCGCCCACAGGAATGGCCCATTGCCATTCACCCTCAGGCCTGGCAGCGTCAGACGGCTGTTCCAGCACGGTGATATGCGTTGCCGGATAACAGAGCGCCGCGATACTGGCCAGCGTGCGCTGGCGTGCCGCCTCATCGCCGCCGTTCACCAGATGCAGACAGACGCGGGGCAGGTTGCCCCAACGGGCCAGCAGACGATCGATCAGCCGGCGCTCACCGGGCTGCACGGTATCGAAATTCGCCAGCCAGTGTTCATAGGCGTGCAGCGGCCTGTCGTCGCGGATCTTGCCCACCAGATCGTAGGCCTGCTGTAAATCGGTAAACCACAGGTGCCAGGACAGCCCCAGACGCTTGCGCTTTTGCGCATTCAGGCGCTGATAGAAAGGCCACACCCGGCGCAACCGGCGCCAGAGGCTGTTGCCCGCAGACACCTGCGCAAAGCGGGCAATATTCAGTTCGCATTCCGCCCCTTCGCTGCTGGCGAGCAGCCCCACCTGGCTGGCACCCACCGGCAGCCAGATCAGCTCCTGCAGGGTGCCGCGGCGGGTAATCGGGAGGATCTGTTCATGCCAGACGCCCTGACACTGCCAGCGCAGACGGGTTTCACCCCGCGGCTGGCGGGCACGCAGGGTGCCCTGGATCAGGAACCAGCCCGCGCGGGATAAAGAGGTGTCTGGCAGCGCCAGAGGGTGCCAGTGGTAATCGCTATGCATTAGAGGATTCACAACCCGGAAGTGGGGAAGGCCACTTCTGACTCCTGTCGAATATGGGGAAAAACGTCGATTAACCGATTAACTTTTTAACGCGGGTCGCCAGCCAGGAGTCGCTCTTCTGCGGACTCACTTCTTCTGGCAAGGCATCCAGCTGCGCCTGCAACGCTGCCATCTCTGCTTTGACTTTCGGGGCCAGGGCGGCCGCCAGCAGGCAGGTTTCGTCGTTGCGATCGTGGGCTTTGAAATAGGCTTTGTGTTTTACGCGATTTGCCGAGGCGGCGCTGCCGCGCAGATGTTTACCGAGCAAGAACTCTTCCAGCGATTTAACCGCGTAGTGGTTAACCCGCACGCCGTTCCAGACCACTTCGGCACTGACGCCGTGACCATGTTTAGGGTGTAAAACCAGGTCGTTGCCCAGCGCATCGATGTAGCGGCCAAAGCGCAGATCGGCACAGTGTGGATTATGAAAATGGTTCACGCGCTCAGGTTTCACCACGCTTTTGAAGTTGTGGTGAACATTAAATTTTATAGGTGCATGGCGAGTGAAACGTTCTGTGACCAGGCCTTCCTCGGCAAAGAGTTCGCCGCTTGAGCCAAAAATGGCCCAGTTAAGGGCAATGGCGCTGACGCTTTCATCAGTAAACTGTGACGCGAAGAAATCGGCGACATTTAAGTCGGGCGATAAGGGCAATAAAAACTCATCGGCATCGATAAAGGCAAGCAGATCGATGTTGCGATCGCAGCTACGTAAAATGCGCTCGTAGGCCGGAAGCTGCGGTTTTTGATTTACTACATCCGGTTGATCGATAACCGTCACAATCCCCAGACGCGCCAGGGAAGCGAGCAACTCGCGGCTTCCGTCACGACTGCCATTATCTGCAATTACAAATCCATTCACGCCTAAAACCCGGTGATACGCTATCCACTCAAGCAGGCCTGCAAATTCATCTTTAACGATGGCGGCAATATAGAGGTTCAAATTTTTATCCAACCGATTATCAGAACCGTGCCAGCCTCAGTAGAAACGCTGCAGGCTGGGCACGGTGAAGCATTGCTTATCAGGCTGGGGAGAAGTTCAGCTCCGTCAGCCAGGTAATCAAGCCATCAGACTCCAGTCCAATGGTGATTTGAGACGAGAAGGGTACATTAATCCTGAAGCCACAGCCTAAGCGGGAATGATTATCCGCGGGTTCCTGCAGGATGGCAGCTATTACATCAGGGCGTTTGACATTGAACGGATAGCTATAGGTAGCATAATCGTTCTTGATGGCGAGACGTGGAGAGCGTTCGCCATCTGCCAGTAGCCAGCCACAAACTTCAACGCGACCATGAGTCAGCGTTAAGGGCGCCTGGTTGGACGATGTATCAATGTTCCAGCGCAACTGCGCATTGGACGTAATCAGTGGCGTTGCAGAAAGCGTGTAACGGTTTGTCATTCGGTTTAAACACTCAGGTTATTATTAGTATTGTTAGGTTGGACGCACTACTTACATAGTAAGCGACCAAATTATAGAAAACTTTAATAATTCATAAGGCCCGATTAAAGCTCCGTTACTCGCTTAATCATGCGGAACAGCTGTATGCGTTTCCCTGGGACACAAAGAAATTAATGTAACCCAGAGGTTGTAGGTACAGCTTTTTTTTGAAAATTCAAATATAAATCAATCGGATCCAAATAGATCTCTTGTATAGACCTTATCCGCTACGTCACTTAACTCGCTCGCCATCCTGTTGCAAAGTATCACGTCGCTAATGGCTTTAAATTCATTCAGTTCACGAATGACGCGGGAGTTAAAGAAACTGTCTGCTTTGATGGTGGGCTCAAAGACTACCACCTCGATCCCCTTCGCTTTGATGCGCTTCATGATCCCCTGAATCGCTGAGGATCGGAAGTTATCGGAACCCGCTTTCATCACCAGACGGTGGATACCCACAACTTTAGGCTTGCGGGCGATCACGCTGTCGGCAATAAAATCCTTACGGGTGGTATTAGCATCGACAATGGCGCGGATCAGGTTGTTCGGTACTTCCTGGTAGTTAGCCAATAACTGCTTGGTATCTTTCGGCAGGCAGTAGCCGCCATAGCCAAACGAAGGATTGTTATAGTGCGTTCCAATACGCGGATCCAGACCAATACCTTCGATAATCTGACGGCTATCTAACCCATGAGACTGAGCGTAGGTATCCAGCTCGTTGAAATACGCGACGCGCATAGCGAGATAAGTATTAGCAAAAAGCTTAATGGCCTCGGCTTCGGTACTACCGGTTAACAGCACCTGGACATCTTTCTTGATGGCACCTTCTTTCAGCAAATCGGCAAAACGCTGCGCACGTTCGCTGCATTCACCTACCACAATGCGTGATGGATGAAGGTTGTCATACAAAGCACGCCCTTCACGCAGAAACTCAGGTGAGAAAATCAGATTTTCGGTACCAAACTCCTGCCGCATCCGCTCGGTAAAGCCCACTGGAATGGTGGACTTGATGACCATAACGGCATGTGGATTAATACTCATCACATCGCGGATAACGGCTTCGACGGTATTTGTATTGAAGTAATTGGTCTCAGGATCGTAATCAGTTGGTGTAGCAATAATGACAAATTCTGCACTCTCATAGGCTTCGAACTTATCCAGGGTGGCACGAAGATTGAGTGGCTTGTTGGCTAAATACTCTTCGAGTTCTTTATCAGCAATGGGGGAATGTCGTTGGTTAATTTGCTCTACTTTCTCAGGCACGACGTCAAGGGCTATGACTTGATGATGTTGTGCAAGAAGAACGGCATTGGAAAGGCCGACATAGCCGGTTCCAGCGATGGTAATATTCATTTATTTTGCATTATACCATTCTAAACAAAGGAATATGTTGTATATTCCTTTTGGTTAAATATTTATTTTGATTTTTAAGAAATAACATTAGAAAAATGATGTTGTTTTTCTTCTTCATCCTTCCACGGGGTAAGGACTCTATTATCAAAACCACGCTTTAACATCTCATGGAATAGTTGTGAGTTTTTACTAAGCTCATCATTGTTTTTATGAGAGGGAGATGGTGGGGCTACAATCCCACCTCTAATAGCCATATAGTAACCCTCTCCATTGATAAAGTAGCCACCTTGCTTTTTAGCAATTAATCTATTTGTCCATTCAACGTGCCCACATCCAAAGCCAAGGAAACGTGGGTCTAGATAACCTACAGTTTCTTTAATAAGGGATGATTTTACGCTAGAACATTGACCAGTGACCACTTTAAATATATGAGGGGTATTAGAATTACCTTCCCCTGAAACCAAATGATGTTTTAAAGATTCGTGAAGGAACCATGGTGCTGAATAATTCATATGTCCATGTTTTTCTGTTGCATCTACCCATTCTTCTAACCAATCCGCTTTATCAACATAAACATCTTCTTCGAGAAGAATAATGTATTTTTTTGGACTGGTTTCAGTAAAGTAATGAAGAGCTCTGTTTTTATTCCTAACAACACCGCCATTTGACTGAGGACTAACTACCTTGCCATATTTTTTTGCGATAAAAAAACTATTATCTTGACTATGATCATCAAATACAACTACCTCAGCACCATTGATATTAGAGTTATATATGCTTTTTAAACATTTCTCAAGGTATTCAGAGCGGTTGTAAGATATAATACCAATTCCAACATCACTAAAATTTGTCATTCTGAAGTCTCTAGCTCAAAATTTAAAAGGGTTTTATTCAGGAAGAATAAATAGTTATCTGTAGTGCTGTCGATTACATTTTTTATATAATCTTTTTTCTCACTTTCTGGCATACTGTCAATTTTTCTAAAACAATCATCTGAAACTGAGTAATTCAAGTCTGGGGGTTGAATCAAAAATCTAGTCGTTATTTCACTAATAATAATGTCTGGCAATTCCTGCTCAAGAATATCATAGTCTATTCTAGCACCCGATAAAACATGTATCACTTTTTTAAAATTTGTGACTAAATAAGGCACCATATTTACCGAAAATGAATCCCCAAAAATAATTACTTTTTCTTGGTTAGCCGCGCTCTCATTTTCATAAATTTGGATCCAGCCTCTATTGACAATTTTATTGTCGAATTTCTTAAGGTTTTTTGCAGGCGAAAAATCTGCCATCAATATATCTTGTGTAGTAAGTTGAGGTAATTTACTTCCTAGATCACCATTTAATCTTTTAACTTGGAAATGGAAAGGGAATGGATTTTTTTGTGGTTTTTGTAAACGTTCTATTATGTTTTTTACTACTAAGCCTGCACCATAATCAGTCCAGTGTGTATCTAATTTCCAATATGAAATGTCACCGGCTTCGCGTAGGGCATCTAATGGGTAGAATATATTAAATTTATTTAGGTGTACTAAAAATTGTTCAACAGGTGTGACATTGCTTTTTGTATGAGGATATAAATCAGGGAATACAAGTTCCTTAGCTGGAGCTAATGTGAAAAGATATTTTGCATTTCTGTCTTTTGTATATTTATCTATTCTTTCAAAATATTTTGACCATAGTGATAAACACTCTTCTGATATAAGTGTGTGGCCTCTAAATTGTTCAACGCTTTTATTTGTGTCATTATCTAAAAATAAATGACCATTAGAGCCGTATAAGACTTTTGATGCTTGTTTGATTTTAACTGAAGCGACCCAGATAGGCGCGTCGTTTATTAAAAATCCAATTTTGAAATCAATAGGATGTACGATCGGTATAATGAATCCACATCGTGCTTCTGCATCTTTTTTAAGTAATGCAATAACATCGTTTCTAATTACTTTACAGGAATGGACCGATTCATGATCATTGTATTGTAAAATCACATCTAAAGATTTATTTTCATATAAAACCCACCCAGATAACTTTAACATGGATGAGTTAAATATTTTTATTTCTTCTGTTTTGGGAGTGTCTATGGAATGAATTAGATTTGGTATTTTGTGTTGGAGCTTTGTTACTTGAACTTGCCTAGTTATAAAATGCGACACAGTTACACTCCCATTGAAAAGTCTTCTTTACTTAAAGTGAGGTTCTGATTGTAATATGGATCAACTTCAAGTTGCTTGCCCCACTTGCACTTCATGAAATTCACTTCTTGAGCAAAACGGGCAATTTTCTCTGGTGAATCTTCCGCGCCGCGGCTAATTGATTCGTAGTGATATAGCTCCGCATATGGAGTCCAGAGATTCCGATATCCCGCCGCCCTTACTTTTAGACAAAAATCTACATCGTTAAATGCAACTTTGAGGTTTTCTTCATCCAGGCCGGAGACCAGATTAAAGACTTCTTTACGAATAAGAAGGCAGGCAGCAGTGACAGCAGAAAGAGACTGAGTCAGTACAAGACGGCTGAAATATCCAGGGTGATGACGAGTGAAGTATTTATGAGAGTGTCCACCCACACCACCTATTCCCAGAATAACGCCACCATGCTGTACTGTATCGTTGCTGTAATAGAGTTTGGCACCAACACAACCAATCTCAGGTCGTAGGCACTGACTCACCATTTCGGTCAACCAATCCGCATTAATCACTTCAACATCATTATTGACCAGGCCAATAATGGACCCTTTGGCATGTCGCGCACCAAAGTTGTTGATCGCTGAGTAGTTAAATGGGAAGTCGTATGCGAGCACTTTGACGCGACTATCTTCCTGTTGGATCTGCTTGAAAAACTCCAGCGTTTCGGCTTCTACGCTGCCGTTATCTAGGATAAGAATCTCGTAGTTGGTATAGGTGCTTTTCTCAAGAATACTGCGCACAGCAGTTTCGGTCAGTGAACGTCGATCGCGGGTAGGGATCAGCAAGCTAACAAGTGGTGCGGGTTCCGGTATCGGATAACGTACCCGATAGGTATTAGGCACCAACCCGGCAACAACTTCCACGCCTGCTTGCTGGGTAGCAAAATAGTCGCGCAAAGCTTTGATGCCCGCATCGGTGGTATAGCTTTTTTCGCCAGATGCCAGCGCGGTAGAGCCTTCAATGGTGCGCCAATGGTATAGCACGCGGGGGATATGCACAATCTGCTCGGCCTGCACATGAGGCAAGCAGCGCAGCAGCAGATCCTGATCCTGGCTACCTTCAACACCCAGACGGAAGCCACCAATTTGCTGAAGCAGAGTGCGGCGATAGACCCCGAGGTGAGAAACGTAGTTTTGTGAGAAGAATAGATCCGGGTTCCAGTCGCTTTTGAAATGGGGATCAAAACGCTCGCCGCGACCGTTGAGCTTGTCTTCATCGCTGTAGAGAATCTGAATTTCTGGCTGCGCACAAATGGCCTGTGCCATAAACAGCAGGGCATGTTCCGGCAGGGCATCATCGTGATCCAGTAAAGCCACAAAATCGCCCTTGGCAATTTCCAGGGCGCTATTAGACGCTGCCGAAATATGACCATTCTGTGGGCGGTAGACCACGTTAATGCGAGGGTCTCTAGCTTCATATTCACGTAGCACACGCTGAACATGTTCTTTTGGCGATTTGTCATCTGCAATGCACAGTTCCCAGTGCGGGTAACTTTGCGCGATCACAGAATCTAAGCATGCACGTAAGTAGATCTCTGCCGGGTTATATACCGGCATTACTACTGAAATCACGGGAGGTTTAGCCATTGCGGCCAATATCGCGCTAACTTTTTCCCGATCTGGCAGTGAAGGCGTTTCAACGGTTTCGATCCACTCTTCATAGTCCACTGACGGCAATGTGAAGCTAAAGGTCTCGTTATAAAGTGCTACCAGGCGATCCATTAAAAGCGTACCGCTTTCAGCGGCAATGGATTCCTTCATCATCGTTAATTCCATATCACGATAACTTTGGTGTTCCTGCTGAATACGAGCCAGTAATGCGGGTTCTATTTGGCTATCACTAATTGACGTAATTTCAAACTGGGTAACAGAGAATGTGTCCTCTTGCTCCAGTGGATCAAAACGCAATGCCACGAGCGGGGATTCCAAATAGAACAGGCGGCTGGCCGTTACTGCTTTTTTATAGGGTAGGGTAACGGTTTCAAATTCATTGAATCCTTTTCCAGTATCCAGATATAACTTGGCTAACGATTGTTTTCCTGAACATTCCAGCGTCAGATTAAACTGATACCACCCTTTATCTGTTTGCGGCAGATGCTTTAAATCAAGAATAAAGTACGGATCGTTCCCTTCTGATTTCCATCCATGCAAACGGTCAGGATCCACGGAAAGTTGGTTCAAGGTGATCCATGGTAAATGTACCGCTGATGGAACCGGGTTTATCACTGATGTTGTCAGCCAGTCAGCACAGGGTTTACGGCCCAGCAGCGAACCATAGCGTTTAAAATGTTCTTTTGCAGGTAATCCAGTCAGGCTTACGTCCTGATAGGTCTGTAAATACCATTTCTCATCAAAATGCGTGAGCAGTTCGTCTTTGTTGAATTCAACTGTCATTGTTATTTTCTCATGTTGTCCGACAGGCAATGACGCTGTTCTGCCTTTCCGTGCAGTATGTAATGAAGTAATGGATTGATAGAGCCCTGCGCCACATCCGCGTAAGTTTGCAGGTACCAGCGCGTATCAAATAACGCGCTTGGGCTATACCCTTTATCAGCGCCAATCTGGATAAAGTGCTCAATGGCCGACAGGCCGGAGTCCGCAACTTCCGGATAACGGTGCAAATACCACAACTCGTCGAACAGGCCAGACGCAGCGATACGTTCTGCATTGCTCATGGAAAATTTTGGTGTGGTTGCTGGAATGTCTTTAAAAGTGCGTCCCAGTGCGCGCACAGGGGCGGTCAGTTTCCATGAAACGGTCTGCTTCAGGTTCTGCGCACGATCTTTTGCTTTTTGCAGTTGCTGTTCTTTTTGGTGCAGTTCACGAGTTAACTGTTCGGTATGACGAGTCATGATTGCCAGTTCACGGAAACGCTCACTGATGTTGGCTTCCAGTGATTCGTTTAGCTTGGCCAGTTCACTGACACGGTTACCGAGTTGGGTCTGCTCAGCGCGCCATGTTTGCTGATGCAGATGATGTTCTTCAGCCGCTTTTGCCTGGGCTTGTTCACGCTCTTCCAGTTTATGGGTGAGTGTGACGATTTCATTAACCTGTTCACTCAGCTTTTTCTGTTCGTTTGCTGAGGCTTGTTCGCGCTCTTCCAGCCATTGTGTCAGCGTGGCGATTTCAGTAAAACGTTCACTCAGGCTTTGATTCAGCTGACTCAGCTGTTGCTGAGATTCTGCTTGTTCTGCATGGTGCCGCTGAAGCAAAGAAGCCAGTTGGTCACGCGTCTGCTCAAGCTCAATGTTCTGCTTATCAATCTCCTGAGCGCTTTCTGCCAGGGTCTGATTCAGATAAGTAACTTCGCCAGCACGAGCATCTAAGATACTGATCAATTCCTGCTCACGCGTCTGCCAGGTTTGCTGAGCCGATTCATACTGCTCCAGCTTAGCGTGACTTGCCGCGAGGTCTGTGGTTAAGGCATCACACTGAGCCTGGAGCTGAGTCTGGGCTTCAGTCAATGTTTGTTTTTGCTGTTGCCAGTGGCGGGATTCAGTCGCCAGAGTCTGGCTTAATTCATCTTGCTGCTTATGCGCCGTAGTCAATGAGGAGGTCAGCTCATCAACCTGCTGCTGCAACTCGCTGAGCTGTTGTGAATACTCGGTAAGCACTACGTTATTTTTACCGAGAGCGAGGGTTAGCTGCGCGGCACGCTGGGTCTCTTCATTAAGATGCAGCGCTTGCTCATGCAGTTGCTGTTGCAGAGCGCTCTGCTGCTCCTGCGCTTCTGTTTGTTGCTCCAGCAGTGACTGCTTTTCTTGCGCAATCATGTCACGTTCTGCAACCGTCTGGGTAAATTGCTCCTGGGTTTCTGCGAGCAGAGTTTGCAGATTTTGCTGGCATGCCAGACTCTCGTCACGCTGTTGCTCGCAAAAGCTAAGGGTCGTTTGCAGTTCGGAGACGTGTTGAGTGGACTTTGTCAGCTCTACAGTTAACGCGCTAACCTGCTGCTTCTGAAGGCTGAGCTCGGCATTTTGATCGGCGTGTTGTGCAAGTTTACCTTCCAGCTCTTTTATAGCGTGGTGTTGGGCGGTGATCTTCTCTGCCAGGCGACCCCTTTCCAGGGCCTGTTGCTCCATAATATCCTGGGTTTCTGCTTGCTGGTTTTCTTGTAGAGCGACCATCTGGCGCTTTATTTCACTGTTTTCCCAGCTATAACCGCAGTCTTTACCCAGACGAGAGAAGACTTCCTGAACTTGTCTTGTCGCAGAGGCATTACCAGAAAGATCGTACAGGTTCATCATCTCTGGTGATTGCTCGCTGCCTACACCAATCACACCCAACCCGTGACCATGGGCGAACTCAAAGTGAGGATACTGCTGCTTAAGCTCATCCAGAAGCTGGAATACCCCAAAGCCGCGTTCGCGCACATTGGTGTCATGCATGATGACAACGGCTCTGTCAGAAAGCTTCGGCAGCCAGCTTTCAAAATCATGGCGCACGGCTTCGAGGGTATGCAGGCCATCAATATGCAGCAAATCAATACTGCCTTGCGGGAAATGTTCCAGAGCCTGGTCAAATGTGCTGCGCACCAGCGTAGAAAAATCGGAGTAATGCTGCTGGTTGTGTTCAGAGACCTGCCGATAAACCTCTTCACCATACTGGCCTGCATGCTCATCGCCACCCCAAGTATCTACTGCATAGCATTGGGTTTCGAGATCTAACTTCGTTATTGCCTGACAGAAAGAAAAATAGGAGCTGCCGTAATGGGTACCCAGCTCAACAATTTTACGGGGTTGCAGGGTGTCGACTAACCAGAAAGCAAATGGAATATGTTCTAACCAGGCGGATTGTGCAATGTAAGAAGGGCGCCAAAAAATAGAGCGCTTGAAAATGAAATCCAGCTCGGTATTTATTTGTTTCATTGATGCTTGCTTGTTGTTTGCCTGTGAACGGCTGCTTTGCTGAGTGCCCATGGGGAGATCCCTTCAATATGAGAACAATGATTAATTAGCGTGATCGGCAGGGCGACCACTTTATGATTAGGTTGCGAAAGGCCAGAGCCGCAGATAGGCTCTGGTCCGGGTATTAACGCAGGATGTTGTTAGTCCTGATGCTCGCGCAGGGTTGCAAGGCCCATTACGATCAATCCGTATAACAGGCACAGCAAAACGCCGATAGTGGCCAGATTATAAAGACGGCGTGGGTATTCGGCATCTTCAGCCAGCGTCGGCTGGCTAATAACCAGCAGATGCTTAAGTTTGCGGTACGCCTCTATTCTGGCTTGTTCCAGGCTAATAAGACCGGTTTTGTAGAGGTCAGCCGCGAGCGTGGCTTGAGTTTGTACATCCATATAGCTGGCGGTAACTTCGTTCATCGCATTTTTATCCGCACCGGTCAGTCTGGCTTGCTCCTGTGCCAGCTGCTCGGTTAAAGCATCGACTCGGGCTTGTACAGAAACAACAGCAGGTGCGGTTGCTTTCATATAGCTCTGCAGTTGTTTTAATTGGGCCTGTTGTTGTGCCAGTTGACCTTCAATCTGGCTAACCACCCCCATGCGGGCCGTGCTGGTAGATTCTGGACTAATAAGGTGATGGGTGTTTTGAAATTCCAGAACTTTGGCTTTTTCAGCCTGTACACGCTGGTAGGCGCGATCGACTTCTTTCTCGACAAAGACCAGCTGTTCCAGTGCGACCTGATGCCCCAGTTTATTGATAAAACCTTCGGACTCTTTCAGCATCACACCAACCACTTTCTGACCATAGGCAGGGTCAAACGCCTGCAACTCAATCGTCAGTACACCGGAGATATCATCAAGGCGCAGTGTAAGGTGTTCACGGTAATACTTCAGAAACTCTTCCCGGCTGACATTGTCAGGCAAACGGGAGAAGTAATCGACTTTATGGCTCTGATAATGGGCTTTCAGGCCAAGCTCCTTATCCAGCTTGTTGAGCAGATCAGCAGACTTGAGATAGTCCTGAATGAGCAGCACATCCTGATGATTGTTGCCTCCTATTCCCAGCATGGAAAGAGCATCGGGAAGCATTTTAATCTGATCTGCTTGCTTAACCACTAACTCAGCCCGGCTCACATAGCGGTCCGAGGCAATCAGTCCAAAGTAAATGACAGCAATAGCGAAACACGCCACTACCCACTGAAAACTGCCGAGTTTGAGACTTTTTTTCCATGAACGGTGGGCAAGCTTGTAACCACTGGAATCGACAATAAAATGTTTTGGTTTGGTTTTTAATTTGTGCAGCTTGCGCATCAAACCGGAGGATTTGTTAGAGCGGGTTGGCTGGGTCATGATTTTTGGGCTTGTTATAGTTTCTGATAAATACTGATGGCATCTTCGATATTGTCGAATATTTCAAGGGTGCTGTTACGCAGCAAAATACCCATATCGCACTGTTGACGTAAGTTCTTCATATCGTGCGACACCATGATCAGGCTGGCGGTCTCACGTTTTTGGTTGAAGACATCGATGCATTTTTGTTTAAAGCGGGCGTCACCTACGGAGGTGATTTCATCGGTCAGATAGATTTCAAAATCGAAGGCCATACTGACGGCAAAAGAGAACTTTGATTTCATCCCGCTGGAGTAGGCTTTAATCGGCAGTTCGAAATGCTGCCCGATTTCCGAGAACTCTTTTACCCATTCTTCAATAGCCTGCGTATCGCGAACGCCATGGATACGGCAGACAAAGCGAGTGTTTTCCCTTCCGGTCATGCTGCCTTGAAACCCACCCCCTAATGCGAGTGGCCAGGAAACACGACAGTGACGGGTTACTTTTCCTTTGCTTGGTGTATCCATGCCACCCAGCAGGCGCAGCAGGGTTGATTTACCCGCCCCGTTGGCACCCAAAATACCTATGTTGCGATCGCGAGGTAGCGTAATGCTTACGTCACGCAGCACGTAGTTACGGCCAAACTTGGTGGGGTAATACTTTGAGACGTTATCTAAAATGATCATCGTAATTCGCTTAGCTGGCGATCAGGCGGCGATGGCTCAACCGGTAGCAACTCATCGCAAAAGTCAGCAGCACTAATGTGACGCAGAACAAATATACTCCGCTGACATTTGGACTTTCATATCCAGCAATCCACCCTGATCGAATCAACTCAATGGCATGTACCAGAGGGTTCCATAAGAACCACTGCTGAAACTGTGAAGGTACAGTCGCCAAGGGATACATGACGCACGAGATAAACATAAGTGGCATCATCAACAAATCGAGAAACTTATTCGCTTCTTTAAATAAACTGCCCAGTACGCAAAAAACGATCCCTAATGAAAATGAGAAGATCATCAGCAGGAAATAGATAATGATGACTTCTAAAGGATCGCTGGGAATGGCATCAAAACCAAACCACAGTAACCCTAGTACCAGAATGCAGCCCACCACCAGACCAATAATGGCTTCAAGAATAAAACGTGCAATAAAGGTAGCAAATGGAGTCACTTGTCTATAACAAAACAATCCCATATTGGCACCCACTGCTGATTTCAGTTGGCCGACCACTTTGTTAAAAAACATATAAGGCAAATAACCCGCTGTAATGAAAACCTGCACTGGAACGCCGCCAAAACCGCTTTGGCTACGCATCCCAAACACAACACTAAACAGGCTAATCATCAACAACGGATCCAGCAACGCCCAGGCATACCCCAGCCGGTAACTCCCAAATCGTGTTTTCAGTTCACGGATAAGCAGGCCAAAGGTCACATCCCGCAGCACCTGAAACGAGCTGCGGGGCGTTTGGTTGAGAACAGGTTTAAGCATGAGAAGGCCGATATAACAGAACGGGCCCGCCGTTAAGCGAGCCCGCTATGAGGGTTAGTTCAGGACCACGTTGGCCGCCACGGCAACCTGATAGATGACCTGGGTAATGTCTTTGATGGACTGCATCATTTTGCTGTCCACTTTCGGCATGACCAGAATCTGGTCGCCCGGCATCACATCACCGCCGTCTTTAAACTCCATCAGCCCGTTGGCATGCACCACGGCAATACGCTTGTCGTTCGCACGATCTGTATAACCACCTGCCCAGGCCACATAATCCTCCAGGCTGGCGCTTTTGTTGAAGACCACCGCCTGCGGCATCATCACTTCGCCACCCACCTGAATCAGGTCGGTCTTGTTAGGGATCACAATCTGGTCGCCCTGTTCCAGCAGGATGTTGGCAATCACGCCTTTATCCGACACCACCACTTTGCCCAGCGGCTGGATCTTCCGGGCTTTTTCCACGAAGCGCATCACCAGTTCGGCTTCTTTAGTGCGAATGGAGGCCTCACCGTCGGAACTGGCAGGCGCGGTAAACACGCTGCGCTCCAGGCGGTTGAGGGAATCTTCCAGCATCTCTTTCTGCCGCGCGGCCACGCTCTTACGCATGATGTAGATCGAGCCGTAATCCGCCATGTTCGGGTCAATCGGAATGTGGTTCAGCAGATCGTGCAGACGGGTCTCTTTACGCACGGTGAAGTAAGATGGCCCACGGTAGCTGCCCATCACCTGCACGTCGTAAACCTGCGCATGCATATCGTCGTTAAACAGCACTTTGTCGCCGTCGCTCAGCTGAATGCGGTCAAAATCTTTATATGGCATGTAGACCGAGAACGGGCCGTTGGAGCGATCGCCAATCACGCCTACGTGACTCACCTTGGCGAGCGGCAGGGCATAGTCGATCAGCTCCGAGCCGAGCGCGGTGCTGTTTTTTAACTCGAAGCGGAACGGGTTACGCACTTTACCGGCCACGTTGATCATCGGGCCCTGCGGTTCAACCAGGATCACGTCCTGATCCTTCAGCGACAGCTTCGGCATTTTGCCCTGCTGCATAAACTCGTACAGGTCGATCTGTTGGATAACACGGTTCTGGCGTAACACCTTAATATGACGGTAGCTGCCGCGGTCGGAGTCGATGCCGCCTGCGCGTTTCAGGAAATATAAAACGCTATCGGAAGACTGCCCGGCATATTGTCCTGGACGGATCACCGGGCCGGTGACAAATACGCTCACCGGGGTCGCGGTAAGTAAATTAACGTAAACATTAACGTTATTGGTGAATACTTCACTGATGTGGCTGGTGACTAAGTTATTGACTTTACTTGCCGCCACGTTTTTGACATTTATTGGGCCGACATCAGGAATGAAAATATTGCCCTGATTATCAACGGTGACCACGTTGGAGAAATTGACCGCGCCCCAGATCCAGATATTTAGCTTATCGCCGGGGGCGATCAGGTAATTGTCGTTTAACCCGTCGCTGCGCTCGGTTTCATAGCCGCCGGCAAACAGGTTAGCACCGTAAGGAGGGGGCAGGCCGGACTCGGATTGCGGGAGGAGTTTACGCACATCGGACTCGCCCGGCAGTAACATGCCCTGGCGGTTTTGCTGGGCAAAGGTACCGGTGGTAGAGGAGGTGTTCGCCTGGCCGCTCATCGCCTGTTCACCGCCGAGCTGCAGTCGGCCATCGCCGGTATCTGCCGGGGTGTTCATGCCAAAGGCCTGGGCTTCTTCTTTAGTCGGGGCAGCAAAGGCCGCGCAAGAGGCGCAGGCCAGCAACAGAATGGCACTCAATTGCCGAAATTTCGTTATCTTCACAACATTTCTCTTCAAAATTATTGCACGGCAAGCAGATTGCTGGCGGATGCCTGTTCCAGTTGCGGTACCAGATACCAGGTATCACCGTTCTTGCAGGTCACGCCATGCTGCGACTGGTTGTAGTTCCTGTTTCGCAGCAGTTCAATGCATTCCAGACCCAGGGCGGAAACATAACGCTGGCCCAAAATATAGGTATTGCCGTTGGCGCTAAGCGCAGCGCCCTGAGGCAGGGTGTTCAGAGGTTGTTGCAGGTTTGCAGCCATAGCGTGGAGGTCGGTTGAAGCGGCCGGATTAACAAGCGGTCGGGAGGCTTCAACCTGCTTCGGGGAATATGCACAGCCACTCAGGATGAGGGCGAGCGAAATCACCAGAAGGCGAGTTGCGTTCTTCATAGCTCAATATTTTCCAACAATCAGTAACTGGAATGCGAAATAAAATGTCGATGGTAGTCAGCGGTCTTTAATAGATAAGCCACTGAGATGTCGTGCAGGCGCAGGAAAAGCAAAAAAACGCAGAAGTGAAGCAAGGAAAGTCAAAAAAAAGGGTAGGCTACCGCACGGAAATGAACGATTCCGGTTAAAAGATGCGCAGAATTTACTGTAATGTCGCAGGGGGACTATTCAGTAAACAACTAATGTGGTTTTTATTATTCACTAAAATGTTTGTGTGCCGAAGATTACATAATTACGTGGTATCTGTCATCTGAATTTTATTCAAATTTGTCATTAAGCATCATCCGAAAGCGCACAACTATTAACTCTGGTGGGGGTAAGAAAAGCACGGTTAGCTAAAACAGTATTCCTGCTGGTGATTATTTCTAAGTGAAATTAAATCGAATAAAAAAACGCCAGCTGCGGGTGCGACTGGCGTGAGGGAGTTTATTAGGCGGTCACTTCTTGTTCAATTAGGGAAGGTGCGAATAAGCAGGTCATTTCTTCCCAAGCTGACTCGCTGATTAAAATTTCGCGGATCTGGGCCGATTTTTTTCCCGCAAACACATCGAATCAGCCTATTTAGGCTATTTTTTCCACCATTTCTGGCGTTATTTCCGGTTTTTACTGAGATCTCTCCCACTGACGTATCATTTGGTCCACCCGAAACAGGTTGGCCAGGGTGAATAACATCGCCAGTTGGTTATCGTTTTTCAGCAGCCCCTTGTATCTGGCTTTCACGAAGCCGAACTGCCGCTTGATGATGCGAAACGGGTGCTCCACCTTGGCACGGATGCTGGCTTTCATGTATTCGATGTTGATGGCCGTTTTGTTCTTGCGCGGATGCTGCTTCAAGGTTTTTACCTTGCCGGGACGCTCGGCGATCAGCCAGTCAACATCCACCTCGGCCAGCTCCTCGCGCTGTGGCGCTCCTTGGTAGCCGGCATCGGCTGAGACAAATTGCTCCTCTCCATGAAGCAGATTACACAGCTGATTGAGGTCATGCTCGTTGGCCGCGGTGGTAACTAGGCTGTGGGTCAGGCCACTCTTGGCATCGACACCAATGTGGGCCTTCATGCCAAAGTGCCACTGATTGCCTTTCTTGGTCTGATGCATCTCCGGATCGCGTTGCTGCTCTTTGTTCTTGGTAGAGCTGGGTGCCTCAATGATGGTGGCATCCACCAAAGTGCCTTGGGTCATCATGACGCCTGCTTCGGCCAGCCAGCGATTGATGGTCTTGAACAATTGACGGGCCAGTTGATGCTGCTCGAGCAGGTGGCGGAAATTCATGATGGTGGTGCGATCCGGCAGGGCGCTATCCAGGGATAATCGGGCAAACAGGCGCATGGAGGCGATTTCGTACAGGGCATCTTCCATGGCACCGTCGCTCAGGTTGTACCAATGCTGCATGCAGTAAATACGCAGCATGGTCTCCAGCGGATAGGGCCGTCGGCCATTGCCCGCCTTGGGATAAAACGGCTCGATGACAGCGGTCATATTCTGCCATGGCAGAATCTGCTCCATGCGGGAGAGGAAAATCTCTTTTCGGGTCTGACGGCGCTTAGTGCTGAATTCACTATCGGCGAAGGTGAGTTGATGGCTCATGATGTCCCTCTGGGATGCGCTCCGGATGAATATGATGATCTCATATCAGGAACTTGTTCGCACCTTCCTTAATAATTTTCAGATATATATCATCCCTTTGAACATACCAGATTAACGGTGGAATCTCACGATTCTGCCGTTTTTTATTATTTTTCAGAGGAGTAGTGATGAACAATTCTGAAGGATTGAAGCCGTTTCAGCAATCGCTCGCTGGTCTGCCACAGTGGGTGTCTGAACGTATATTGCAGCAGATAAATCAGTTAACCCGCTACGAGCCAGTGATCGGCATTATGGGTAAAACCGGTGTTGGGAAGAGCAGTCTGTGCAATGCCCTGTTTGCCGGAGATATATCACCGGTCAGCGATGTGGCTGCATGTACCCGTGAGCCACTGCGCTTTCGCCTGCAAGTCGGCGACCGCTATATGACGCTGGTGGACCTGCCCGGCGTGGGCGAAAGTGGTGCTCGCGATACCGAGTATGCTGCGATGTACCGCGAACAACTCCCCCGGCTCGACCTGGTTCTGTGGCTGATTAAGGCCGATGACCGGGCGCTGGCGGTGGATGAACATTTTTATCATCAGGTGATTGGAGAGGTATACCGGCATAAGGTGCTGTTTGTTATCAGCCAGTCGGATAAGGCCGAACCCACCAGCGGTGGGGGACCGTTGTCCACGGCGCAGAAGCAGAATATCAGCCGTAAAATCTGTCTGCTGCATGAGCTGTTCCAGCCCGTACATCCGGTGTGTGCCGTGTCGGTCCGTCTTCAGTGGGGACTGCGGGTGATGGCCGAGCGAATGATTAAGTGCCTGCCACATGAGGCCACCAGCCCGGTGGTGTCGCAACTCCAGTCTTCCTTTCGCACGACGGTAGTCCGGGAACAGGCTCGTAGCGATTTTGGTGAAACCGTCGGGGCCGTACTCGATAGCATCAGTGCCTTTCCCCTGATACCCGCCCCGGTACGGGCTGTCATTCAGGCCGTGCGCACCACGGTGGTGTCAGTGGCCCGCGCCGTCTGGGATTTCTTCTTCTGAGTATTTAACCCATCCCTGTTACTTCCCTGCCCCTGTCGCAGATGCGACGGGGATCCCTTTTATTTGTTTTCCCGTTATGAGGAGTCTGCTTATGACCCGTCTGGCTTCGCGCTTTGGCGTAGCAAATCTTATCCGTCGCGACCGCCCGTTAACCCGCGAAGAGCTGTTTCGCGTGGTGCCCAGTGTATTCAGTGAGGACAAACACGCATCCCGTAGTGAGCGTTATACCTATATACCCACCATATCCCTGCTGGACAGCCTGCAGCGCGAAGGCTTCCAGCCGTTCTTTGCCTGTCAGACCCGGGTACGCGACCCGGGTCGACGCGAGCACACAAAACACATGCTACGCCTTCGTCGGGAGGGGCAGATTACCGGTAAACAGGTACCAGAAATTATCCTGCTCAACTCCCATGATGGCACCAGTTCGTACCAGATGTTGCCGGGTTTATTTCGTGCGGTTTGTCAGAACGGGCTCGTCTGCGGTGAGTCATTTGGCGAGGTGCGTGTGCCGCACAAAGGCGATGTAGTGCGTCAGGTGATTGAGGGGGCCTATGAAGTGCTGGGCATTTTTGACCGTGTGGAGGAGAAGCGGGATGCGATGCAGTCGTTGCTGTTGCCACCACCTGCGCAGCAGGCACTGGCAAAAGCCGCGCTGACGTACCGCTTTGGTGAGGACCACCAGCCGGTGACTGAGTCGCAGATCCTCTCCCCGCGCCGCTGGCAAGATGAGAGTAGCGACCTGTGGACCACGTACCAGCGTATTCAGGAGAACCTGATTAAGGGTGGGCTCAGTGGCCGTAATGCCAAAGGAGGACGGTCACATACCCGTGCCGTTCGCGGTATCGACGGGGACGTGAAACTTAACCGGGCACTGTGGGTGATGGCGGAAGCGATGCTCACGCAACTGCAGTGACCGTTTAATGTTGCCGCTTTGTTAATATCGGACACCACCTGTCCGCATCGCACCGTGCTGGCGGTCCTCACTCACTGAGTGAATGGCCTGTAACCCCCGCTGCCTCTGGCTTTTGCAGAAATGAAAAATAGTTTCTGTGATGTCCATACCCTGTCCGACACCCTCTTTAAAGTAATCACATCATTTTCAGTCAGTTAACTTTCACGGAGAACGTCTCATGACACAGGCAGAACGCCGCCATGACCGGCTGGCTGTCAGGCTGTCACTGATAATCAGCCGTCTGGTGGCAGGGGAAACACTGAGTGTGCGTAAGCTGGCCGCTGAGTTTGGTGTGTCGGTGCGCACGCTGCGGCGTGATTTTCGTGAGCGGCTGATGTATCTGGACCTGGAGTATCAGTCCGGATATTGCCGCTTACGTACTGCGGGCAGTGAGACGCAGATGGTGCCCGACGTGCTTATCTTTGCCCACCGCAGCGGGATGGCCGGTCTTTTCCCTGGCTTTGACCGTCGTCTGGTAAACGCACTGCTGATGTGCGATGAGTCTCCCTGCGTAATCGCACCCGCCAGTCCGGCTCCTTCGCCATCAGGCGCATTGTCTTTCTGGCGACTGATTCAGGCCATTACCGGGCGCAGGCGGGTGACGCTGATTGCCGAGGGGCAGCGCTGTGAGCGGCTGGCTCCCTGCCGGTTACTTATCCACCAGCAGGCCTGGTATCTGGTGGCAGAGCACGACGGACATATCGCCGTATTCTCCCTGGATGAAATCCATCTGGTTCAGCCCCTGCAGGAGACTTTCCGGCGTAACGACAGTCTGTGTCGTCTTGTTGAAGACCCGGGCTTTATTCAGTCCTTACCCCATTTTCGCTTTATCCAGCAGTCACTGCTTACGTTTGTTCCGGCCGACAGCCCACCAGAATAGCGTAAGCGTTGTTATCAACCCGGCAACAGGGAGGAGCCCTATGCCCGTTATTGCCATTATCGCCATTGTTGTCATCGTCATCATTCTGAACAAAACCGGGGTGTCCGACAGTCTCGCGGCCCTGACCCTTGCCACTGTTGCCGCACTGCTGACGGGAGGTGGCGCAGCCGGTGCTGCCAGTGTCGCGCTGACACCGTTCGTCGGCGTGCCGGTGGGTATTTTCGTGGGCATTTATGTCTTTGCCAAAGTGGTTCGTCTGATTTCAGGAAAAAAATAATGAAACGTAAAACACTGCCTCTGCTGGCGCTGGTTGCCACCACTCTGTTTCTCATCGCATGCGATGACAGAAGTGATGACCTGAAGGCCATCAGTAAATTTAAGGACCTCACCCCACCGCGTTTCAGTGATGTGGTCAGCCACCAGGATGATGTCAGCGAAGAATGGTCACAGGTTGACTACTTATCCGGTCCCACCTTGCAGGTTTTACGTACCCGCCAGTCGCCCGATGGCTGCGAGGATGGCAGTTACTACTACCTCGTGGATATGCAGGAAAAAACCGTCCAGCCACTGATGAATGCGCTGTGTATTGCCGATAACATCAAACTGGAATACCAGGAGGTGACGGACCCGTATACCAAAGAAAAATACTTTGAGTACGCCCATGACGGCAAACTGATGGGGCGACTGCTGATACCCTCAAACCCTGAGAACCAGGAATAAAACAACGACAAAGGAGACAAGAATGACAATACTTTCACTAAGTCGGTTTATGCTGGCGGGTGTACTGCTCGCGAGCTTTAATGCCTCTGCTATCCCGGGGTTCTGGCAGCAGGGTTACGGTCAGGGCAATACGGAATACAGCGTGACCGAAGCCAGCGGAAAGACGTTTACCATCAACTGCACAGGGAACCCGGACCAGAATGGTTTCTATCAGCATTCAGTCTTTCTTACCCTTGCCGATGACAAGATGGTCAGTTCGCACGATGACGACACTACTATCACCGTAGTGATGGATCACCAGCAGTACATTATTCCGTCCAGCCTGGGCTGGCGTAACGGCGATAACGCCTGGTTTGACTTCATCAGCAATATCTCTGAGGCCGGGCAGTTCGACGTCTACGTCAATGACCACAAAGCAGGGACCTTCACTGCGGACCGGAAGAACGCTGAGAAAGTTCTGTCCACTCTCGGAGACTGCAGCAACGACTGATAGTAGTATCTTCCCCAGCAAATCCACCCCGACAGCTAGCAGGCTGCCGGGGTTTTCTTTTATCAGGAGCCCGAAAATGACCCAATCCGTGTTGCTGCCACCGGGGCCTTTCACCCGGAGACAAGCGCAAGCGGTCACTACCACGTACAGCAATATCACACTCGAAGACGACCAGGGCAGTCACTTCCGTCTGGTGGTTCGTGATACTGAAGGCCGGATGGTCTGGCGGGCATGGAACTTTGAGCCGGATGCCGGTGAAGGTCTTAACCGCTATATCCGCACCTCAGGCATCCGTACAGACACGGCCACCCGCTGATCGCGAAGCATTTACCCGCATTCACCTCCCCGAACACACTTTATATCCCCATACGCCAGCCATCGCCGCTGGCGTTTTTATTGACGGAGACATACCCATGACAACACAGACGCAGCACGACCTCGCACCCGCTAACCAACCCGAATTTGAACTGACCGTCACGCCGGTCCCCGATGAACAGCGTATCGATTTCTGGCCACAGTACTTTGGCGCTATCCCGCAGTGGCTACTCCTGGAGCCGCATATCTTCGCCTGGATGGACCGCTTCTGTGAGGGCTACAGCGGTGGTATCTGGTCGTTCTACACCCTCAGCAATGGCGGCGCATTTATGTCCCCCGAGCCTGACAACGATGAGACATGGCGTCTGTTTAACTGCCTGAACGGTAACGATGCCCAAATGAGTGCAGAAGCAGCAGGTATTGCTGTCTGCCTGATTGCGTATAGCCACCATGCCTGCCGTACAGAATGTGACGCGATGACCGCACACTATTACCGCCTGCGGGAGTATGCCATGCAACATCCAGAGGCTCACGCCATTCTGCGTATTATCGACTGACCGAAGGAGCAACAGATGAAACAGCTTTCCTTTTTACCCGGCGAGATGACGCCACAGGACCGGCGTCTCATTCAGCGGGCGCTCAGGGCTCTGGACCGCCACCTGCATGAGCCCGGCGTAGCCTTCACCTCTACCCACGCCGTACGTGAATGGCTGCGACTGCATATGGCCGCGCTTGAGCGGGAAGAGTTCCGGGTGTTGTATCTGGACAACCAGAATCAGTTGATTGCCCATGAAACGCTCTTCACCGGCACGATTAACCGCACCGAGGTGCATCCCCGGGAGGTGGTCAAACGTGCTCTGCACTTCAACGCGGCGGCGGTGATACTCGCGCATAACCATCCTTCCGGCGAGACGACACCTAGCCAGGCCGACAAAACCCTCACGCAGCGACTGGTTCAGGTGCTTCAGCTGGTGGATATCCGTGTCCCTGACCATCTGATTGTTGGTGGCAGGCAAATCTATTCGTTCGCAGAACACGGTCTGCTTTGAGGTATTACATGAAAATTATCAGTAAACGCAGGGCAATGACGATATACCGCCAGCATCCTGAGTCCCGAATCTTTCGCTACTGCACCGGCAAATACCAGTGGCACGGTAGCGTCTGTCATTACACCGGCAGGGACGTTCCGGATATCGCCGGAGTCCTCGCGGTATACGCCGAACGCCGCCAGGACCGCAATGGGCCCTATACCTGCCTGATGAGCATCACCCTGAACTGACAATAGTGGAGAACTGTAATGAGCAACCCTACCAGGGGCCTGCAGCGGGAGATTACACTGCGCCTGGGAGCCCGTCTGGTGCAGGAAGGCAACCGACTGCATTATCTGGCTGACCGGGCCAGCATCACCGGCAAGTTCAGTGACATCGAATGCCGGAAGCTGGATGAAACATTCCCGCACTTTATCCGCCAGATGGAATCGATGCTGACCACCGGTGAACTCAGCCCCCACCATGCCCACTGCGTTACCCTGTACCACAACGATTTAACCTGCGAAGCCGACACCTTCGGCTCCTGTGGTTACGTTTATCTGGCTGTTTATCCGACGCCCGAAACGAAAAAGTAAATCATCAGAATAATCTTCTGCTCCGGCCTGGTGTTTTCACCACGCCACTTTTCCATTTTTCATCTCTGCATATCAGGAAAATCTTCAGTATGAAAACATTACCCGACACACACGTACGGGAGGCATCGCGCTGCCCGTCTCCCGTCACCATCTGGCAGACACTGCTGTCCCGGTTGCTGGACCAGCATTACGGCCTTACGCTGAATGACACACCGTTCGCCGATGAACGTGTGATTGAGCAGCATATTGAAGCTGGCATTTCACTGTGTGATGCGGTGAACTTTCTCGTTGAAAAATACGCACTGGTACGTACCGACCAGCCGGGATTCAGCGCCTGTACCCGCTCTCAGTTAATAAACAGTATTGATATTCTCCGGGCTCGCAGGGCAACCGGCCTGATGACCCGCGATAACTACAGAACGGTAAATAACATTACCCAGGGGAAGCATCCGGAGGCGAAACAATGAAACTGGCCCTGACGTTGGAAGCCGACAGCATTAATGTGCAGGCACTGAACATGGGGCGAATTGTCGTTGATGTCGATGGTGTTAATCTCACTGAACTGATTAACAAGGTCGCTGAAAACGGTTATTCACTCCGCGTGGTGGAGGAATCCGACCAACAGTCAACCTGCACACTACCACCGTTTGCAACCCTTGCCGGCATACGCTGCAGTACCGCACATATCACGGAAAAGGATAACGCCTGGCTGTACTCGCTGTCACACCAGACCAGTGACTTCGGTGAATCAGAATGGATTCATTTCACAGGTAGCGGATATCTGTTACGTACCGATGCGTGGTCATATCCGGTTCTGCGGCTTAAACGCCTGGGGTTGTCAAAAACGTTCCGTCGTCTGGTTGTCACACTCATCCAACGTTATGGCGTCAGTCTCATTCATCTGGATGCCAGCGCTGAATGTCTGCCGGACCAGCCCACTTTCGATTGGTAACCAGGAACAACATGAAATCATTAACCACGGAAACCGCACTGGATATTCTGATTGCGTGGCTACAGGACAATATCGACTGCGAATCGGGAATTATCTTTGACAACGATGAGGATAGAACGGATTCAGCAGCACTGTTGCCCTGCATCGAACAGGCCCGGAAGGATGTCCGTGCTCTTCGTCATCTGCAGCTTCTGCACCAGAACCGGTGAATATCACTCACCATACTTCATTCCCCTGACGCCAGCCTGAATACAGCTGGCGTTTTCGTTTATAAACCAAAAGGAAAACCGATAATGTCAGACATCACAATCTCCCGTCCGGAAGTGGTCACCGGGCATACGGACGTTATCTGCTCCACCAGTATCCAACACGTTGTGACGGTACGGAATGCAGCACTGCAACAAACCGAAACGCTTATCCGGCAACTGGCAGAAATCTCAGTGCTGACAGCAGGCATTGGCGGCAAAACCGCCCTGGACTGGGCGATGAAACAGAATTTTCGCTGTGGCTGCTGGCTGATGGAAAAACCGGAAGCAGCAATGAAAGCCATCACCCGCAATCTCGATCGAGAAATCTGGCGTGACCTGATGCAACGTTCCGGGATGCTGAGTCTGATGGATGCGCAGGCCCGGGACACATGGTACCGATCACTGGAATATGATAATTTTCCGGAAATCAGTGAAGCGAATATCCTGAGTACATTCGAACAACTGCACCAGAATAAGGATGAGGTGTTTGAGCGAGGGGTGATCAACGTCTTCAGGGGACTGAGCTGGGATTACAAAACCAACTCACCCTGTAAATTTGGCAGTAAAATTATCGTCAACAATCTGGTGAGGTGGGACCGGTGGGGGCTTCATCTGAACAGCGGGCAACAGGCCGATCGACTTGCCGATCTGGAAAGAATGCTACACCTGTTCAGCGGCAAACCGATCCCCGACAACCGGGAAAACATCACTATTCGTCTGGATGGTCACATCCAGTCCGTTCAGGGTAAAGAGCGCTATGAAGACGAGATGTTCATCATTAAATACTTTAAGAAGGGATCTGCACACATCACTTTCAAAAGGCTGGAACTGATTGACAGAATTAACGATATAATAGCCAGGTACTTTCCTTCTGTGCTCTCAGCCTGATCCCGAGTGTGATTCCCTTTCGATATCAAAAGGGACTGCGGGTATAATTGAGGGTACATTTTTAATCAAACCAAATAAATTATATTAATATCAATATGATAAAAGAAATTTTCGATTCCGAGTCCGGCACCACTATTCAAAGAACCCGCCCAAAAGGCGGGTTTTTGCTTTGGAGTATTTCTAAAATTATTCCCATCAAATAACCCCGTGGTAGTAACATCACCACCACAGGGGGTTGCGATTATTCCTTCACCACAATCAGCGGTTCGATATCGCTCTCTTTTTTAATCACCAGTGATTCATCGCCGCGCAGGCAGGTACCGCCGTAGTTACCGCCTACGGTGAAGGTACAAACCTGAATATATTTACCGGCAATGTTTGGCAGACACCAAAGCTGCTGATAAATGTTCTTCTGCTCGGCAAACTTACCGCTGGTTTTATCCAGTAGCTCTTCCTGATGGCTCACCAGATCGATGTTGCTGCCACAACGTCCTGCAATGGGTTTCACCGCATAACCGGTTTGTGCCAGCTCTTCATTAACAGTGAAATCGGTATCAAGCAGATAGCGGTGGTGCGGGAATAGCTGCCAGAGGATTGGCAATATCGCTTTGTTGCCTGGGATCACCGTCCACAGAGGTTCGAAGACCAGCACTTCCGGGCGCAGCAACACGTCGATTAAACGCACTTCCTGATTCGTATGCCCGGTACGAATTGGTACCGCGGCGTACTCTGTTTCGCTGACCTCTCGCACCTGCTCAATCGCGGTTTCCCACGCCCAGGTTTTCCAGACACAGTTCACCAGGCGACCGTCACCGTCAATCAGTTGACCAGCATCATCCCAACGTAGCTCATCGAGGCCACGCAGAATTTTGCTGTCAAACCCGGCCTGACGCAGCGCCTGCTGCATAAACTGCGCGTGATAGTTTTCTTCGATATCCTTATCCTGCATGATGTGGACAAACGGACGTGCGCGGCTGTGCTTCCAGGCACCCGCCAGTTCGTTGATCAACCCTTCAGCCGGATTGTGTCCCTGCCCTGTGTAGCCCCGCTCAGCCCATCTTTCGAGAATCAAGCCAGCTTCGGTATGGCACGAGGCGGAATCGGCGTTGTACTCATACACCTTCAGTCCGCGTTCATCCATACAGAAATCCATACGACCCGTGATCATATGATGCCGGCGACGCTGCCAGGAAAGGCGCAGGCGCGGCCAGAGGATTTTCGGAATATCGAAAAGCGCCAGCAAGTTATCGTCTTTCAGCACCTTGTCGGTCGCGTGCAAGTACATCAGGTGCAGCTCGTTGGTGGCTTTGATCAGCTCCTGCTCGGCACTCTCGGTAATAGTGAAGTACTGATGCGGATCCTGATTAATCACATGCCCATTCGCCAGCACGTAGGCTTTTTGCAGCGGATCCTGTTCATCCAGCCATTTACCGTCAAACTGCCCGTTATCTTCCAGTCGCGCGCCGCCAATTTTCAGCGAGTCACTGGCGATCTCCGGCTGCGGCAGGCTGTAACGAGTATCCTCGGTCTGGATCATCCAGCCAAGGATGGTGGTGTCGTCAAAGGTATCCCGCAGGGTGTAGCAACCGTTTTCAACCACCATCTCCAGCTCGCGGGTCCACTGCTGTCCGGGAGGCAGCGGCGTATGGAGCACGTTCTGTTCGGCAATACGGATTTTGTTTTCCAGCAACTGGGTAACGACCGCCACATGCCCGGTATCTTTAAATTCGCCGCCTTTTTGCCAGATAAGCAACGCGCCTGCTACCGGTGCGCGGGGTGAACCATTGGGAAATGCCTGTAACGGCAGGATATTGTCATTCACCACTTCACGTAGGAAGCGTAAGGAGAAGATCTCCCAGGCCATGCCTACATCGGTGAAGACCACGCCATAGTTAAGGAAGAGAAAGCGGCGTGCGAACTCTACGCACTGCCATTTGTGGCCCATGTATTCGTCGTCGATATAGCTGCGAAATGCCGCATCATCGTCGTAGTCCCGTGGGTCGAGGGAGCTGTAATCTGAAGAGTAGATTGCTACGCCACCTGGGGCGTAGCCCAATAATGTCCCGAATGGGGCATCCTGACTGGTCGTTCCTTTGCTCATGCACCTTACCTCAAAACAATACAGCCTGAGCAGGTTGGCGTGAATTTTTCGCTCTGATTGCCTGCTCTGCGACACTAACCGGACAGAGGTCAACATCATCATACACCTCAACGCAGCGACTGGCGCTCAGAGGCGAAAAATTCACAACAGGAACTACACCTGGGTAAGGATTACCGGCACGCTTTTATAGGCCGGAGTCAAACTTTGTGTATCCACCGCCTCCAACGAGAGCAGGACATTCGCTTCAGGCAGATACGCGCCAATTGAGCCCGCCGCCATGTTGTAAATCACCACCGTTAAGCCGTACATGATGCGATCCGCGCAGGGCTGACCGTTGTCGTCCAGCGCCTGAACGTTGACCACATCACCCTGGCTCAGACCGCGGCTCATCGCTTCTTCGGCGCTTAAAAACACCACATCCCGACGACCGGTAATGCCACGATAGCGATCGTTCATACCATAAATCGTGGTGTTGTACTGATCGTGGCTGCGGAGCGTCGCCAGTATCAGCGTATCGGCAGGCTGATTTTCCCGCTCTACCGCCCGCTGATGGCTGACGATAAAATTGGCTTTGCCATTCTCCGTTCGCCATTCACGGCGCGAAGCAGGCATATCCATACGAAATCCGCCCGGCTCGGCAATACGTGCGTTGTAGTCGTGGAACGCCGGGATCACGGCTTCAATGGCATTACGGATCAGCGCGTAGTCCCCGGTCAACGCTTCCCAGTTTACCGGCGAAAGCGGCAGCGTTGCGCGCGCCATGCCCGCCACAATCGCGGGCTCGGATTTTAGCCAGCGGGAAGCCGGCTTCAGCGCGCCACAGGACGCGTGGACCATCGACATTGAGTCTTCGACGGTCACAGACTGAATGCCCGTAGCTTGCAGATCGCGCTCGGTTCTACCCAACGCGGGGAGCAAATAGTTGTGTTTTGCCAGCAGCAGGTGTGATCTGTTCAGTTTGGTCGCCACATGGACCTGCAGATCCAGATTTTTCATCGCCGCAAAGGTACGCTGCGGCTGGGGCATCGCCACCGCCAGATTGCCACCCATGCAGATGAGTGCTTTTGCATCGCCCCGCTCGATGGCCCGAATACTCTCCACGCTGGAACGACCATGTTTGCGCGGAACACGGATAGAAAAATACGTCTCAAGGCGTTGCAGGAAATCTTCGGACGCCGCTTCGTTGATTCCCACAGAACGATCGCCCTGCACATTAGAATGACCGCGCAACGGGCTGATCCCCGCCCCAGGCTTACCTATATTGCCTTTCAGCAGCAGCAGGTTTACCAGTTGCTGGACGTTCTCAGTGCCGTTTTTATGCTGGGTGATGCCCAGGCCGTAACAAACAATCGTGGCGCGGGATTTACTGTAACTGTGCGCCAGATCTTCCATCTGACTGCGCGTCAGACCCGAGTCCTGTTCCAGCTCCGCCCAGCTACGCTGGCGTAAGTCATCATACAACGCGGCATATCCAGCGGTATGCTCTTCGATAAACGCATGATCAAGCGTCGGCTGCTGATCCAATAAGATCCGCGCTTCGTCCATTTCGATTAGCGCTTTCATGATGCCTTTGAGCAGCGAAGCGTCACCGCCCATTTTTACCTGGTAGTAGTCGTTGCTCAGCGCCGTCGCCTGACCAGTGAACATCTCTTTCGCGCTTTGCGGGAAGCTAAAGCGCTCAAGCCCCCTTTCGTTCAGCGGATTAATGGAGATAATTTTAGCCCCGCGTTTGGCAACGTCGCGTAAGGTGGTCAGCATGCGCGGATGGTTAGTGCCAGGGTTATGCCCGATACAAATCACCAGATCGCAGTGGTCAAAGTCCTCAAGTTCAACGGTTCCTTTTCCAAGGCCAATGGCCGGCGTTAGCCCTGCGCTGGTCGGTCCGTGGCACATGTTTGAGCAATCAGGGAAGTTGCTGCTGCCATATTCGCGGGCAAACAGCTGATACAGGAACGCTGCCTCATTTGACGTTCTGCCGGAGGTGTAAAACTCAACCTGCTGGGCTGAATCATAACTGCGCAGACGCTCCCCGATTTCCTGGAAGGCGATATCCCAATCCACCGCCTGCCAGGTGTCTGTTGAGGCATCGTATTTCATTGGATGCGTCAAACGACCGATATTTTCCAGTTCATAATCGCTGTAATGCCAGAGTGTAGAAACCGGATGACGGCTGAAAAATTCCGGTGACGCTTTCTTGTTGGTTGTCTCCCAGGAAACCGCCTTAACGCCATTTTCGCACAGCTCCATCGGTGCCCGATGGCCAGGGTCCGGCCATGCACAGCCCGGACAGTCGAACCCTTTCACCTGGTTCATTTTAAACATCGCGATAATGTCGCGGGCGACAGCCTTTTGCGAAAACAGCGAAGCAGTGACGGCTTTTACCGCGCCCCACCCACCCGCCGGGCCCTGATAACCGCTTACTCCTGGAACACCCTTTTTCATTATTACTGCTTATTCACCGCCAATTTTTGATGGTGAATACGGTAGCAATTTCCGTGCAACAATGATTTCCTCTTCATGGAGTACGGGCCAGGTACAATGAACGGGTTAGATTTATCTTCCCCTTTCAGCACAAAACGGCATAAAGTCCCAATCTGTTAAATTCAGTTCTACCTGGCTGCTACACTGCATCAAACAACCACTCAGAAGGCAGGTCACTATGTCAGACAATACCTATCAGCCCGCGAAAGTCTGGACGTGGGAAAAATCGAACGGCGGCGCATTCGCCAATATCAACCGCCCTGTTTCCGGCGCTACACACGAGAAAACGCTGCCGGTTGGCAAGCATCCCCTGCAGCTCTATTCGCTGGGTACGCCAAACGGGCAGAAAGTGACGATTATGCTGGAGGAGTTGCTGGCGCAGGGCGTGAAGGGCGCGGAATACGATGCCTGGATTATCCGCATCGGCGATGGAGATCAGTTTTCCAGCGGCTTTGTTGAGGTGAATCCGAACTCGAAGATCCCGGCACTGCGTGACCACTCGCAAAACCCACCGGTTCGCGTATTTGAATCTGGCGCAATCCTACTCTATCTGGCGGAAAAATATGGTTATTTCTTGCCGCAGGATTTGGCAAAACGTACTGAAACGCTAAACTGGTTGTTCTGGTTACAGGGTGCTGCTCCGTTCCTTGGCGGTGGCTTTGGTCACTTCTATAATTATGCGCCGGTTAAAATTGAATACGCGATTAATCGCTTCACCATGGAAGCCAAGCGCTTACTTGACGTGTTGGATAAACAGTTAGCGCAGCATCAGTTTGTCGCCGGAGATGAATACACCATTGCCGATATGGCAGTCTGGCCGTGGTTTGGCAATGTGGTTCTGGGTAACGTGTACGACGCGGCAGAGTTCCTTGATGCAGGAAGCTACAAGCACGTGCAGCGCTGGGCAAAAGAGATTGCGGCGCGTCCGGCGGTTAAGCGTGGTCGTATTGTGAACCGTACCAACGGACCGCTGAACGAGCAGCTTCATGAACGCCATGACGCCAGCGACTTCGATACCAATACCGAAGATAAGCGCCAGGCTTAAAATGCCTGATGGCGACGCCGGGGCGTCTTATCAGGCCTACAAAGATGTCATGCCGTAGGTCGGATAAGGCATTTGCGCCGCCATCCGGCACAAAATCACGCGCTGGTGACGTCGTACTCCATACGGCGAAGTGCGTCTAACGTGGCTTTAGCTTCATCTTCATCAATGATGCTCATGGCGAACCCTACGTGCACCAGCACCCATTGCCCGACCAGCTCAGCCGTATCACCTTCACAAATCAGGGCAATATTGACATCACGTTTGATGCCGCACACTTCAACCTGCGCAAGCTGGTGAATATCTTCACCAACGGCCAGAACCTGACCAGGGACTCCAATACACATATCTGACTCCGCCCCATAGCAACCTATGGGTTATTCGACTTCAATACTTTTCACTTTCAGTGAATCGCCCGCATCAACTCGCAGACGATCCCCCTGACAATGTGGACACTGCGCATCATGCTGGGTGATTTCCACAACCTGACTGCAATCCCAGCACCATGCCTGGGCTGGCTTGTAATCAATATGCAGCTCACACCCTTGCGCCAGCGTCCCCTGACAGACGATGTCGAAACTGAAACGCACGGCGCTCTCTTCAACGCAGGAGAGCGCCCCGATTTCCAGCCAAACGCCGGTTACACGTTTGACACCGTGCTGCTCTGCCTGCTGTTGAACAATCTCAACCGCGCTCTGACAAAGGGACAGCTCATGCATTTTCGCAGTTCCGACGACCCAGCAGCAGCGCGCGGCGATTGAGCTGCGGCGCATTTGGATCGCTCACCGGCAGCGATAACAGCATTCGCGCACAATCGTCAGTCAGGCGCACTCCTTCTTGCGCAGACATGCTGTGCGAAAGCGGCGACATCAGTGAACAGGAAAGGTATTGTGATACGCCCTCCAGTTCACCAACGGTAAAGGTCATCTCGCCATACGGCAGACGCAGCCCGATTTTTTCGCTGACTTTACGTACCGGCCAGACCTGGTCTGGTCCAGGGAAAATCAGTGCGCTGAGCATCCAGGGTGTGATAACACACCCCGTCCACTGCCCTTCAAACAGCGTAAAATCAGAGACATATACCGGCATATTCGGATGCAAGAAAGAGAGATCGTGCATCGAACGCCGGGCAACCTCTTCAAACGCTGCCTGAATCTGCATCTTCGGGGCCGTCTGAAAACCGACAAACTCCTCAGACATGAGCCGCCTCCCGAGGGATCGCTTCAACACCTGATTCGCGAAGCGCAGCAAGAACCTGCTCAAGTGCAGGTTCAATCATCGCTTCGACCGTTGGCGTTAGCCCGATATGCGGCTCCAGTGATTCCGGAATAATGCCGACTAACGTCAGCTTTTTCGGAAACTCGCCGGTGAAACGCAGGGCCGACAAAACGTCGGCCAGGCCAAGCTGGTGCGGTGAGATTTTGTTGGTAAACAGCGCCGGGATCTCTTCATCCCGCAGGACCATCATCGTTCCTGGCGTGTTTTTCTTCGACACAATGGCGTCAGCAATGATCAGATGATCTCTGTTCGCCATATCGCCGAGAAGCTCCATCCCAGCCGTACCGCCGTCCAGAACATCAACAAAGTCTGGCAGGATGTACCGTTGCTCTAATGCCTCAACGATACGTACTCCGATGGCTTCGTCGGTCAGCAAAATATTGCCGACCCCTAAGACTAATATCCGCATTACAGAACCTTAACTGAGACCACTTCGTTCCCGTCAACGTCCACCACATGCACCGCACATGACATACAAGGATCGAAGGAGTGAATGGTACGAACCACTTCCAGCGGTTTGTTTGGATCGGCAATCGGCGTTCCTACCAGCGAGCGCTCATACGGTCCCACTTCATCATTAAAGTTACGTGGGCCAGAGTTCCAGGTTGACGGTACAACCGCCTGGTAGTTGCTGATAATGCCATCTTTAATCACCATCCAGTGAGACAGCATACCGCGCGGCGCTTCGAGGAAACCAACACCTTTGAATTCGCCCGTTGCCGGAATATCCGGTTTCACGAAGGTGGTATGGTCGCCTTTACCGATGTTCACGATCAGCGCGTTGTACTGATCCTGCAGAACATTCTGCAGTTCACAGCAGTGAACGGTACGGCCAATAATACGACCCAGCGTAGAGTGCAGCTGAGACACTTCGATAGTTTTACCGGTCAGCTTGGTGTAAATCGCGATGATTTCATTCAGCTTGGCATGAGTAGACTCGCGTTTGGCCGCCAGTTTACACAGCATGTTGGCCAGCGGACCCACTTCAACCGTTTTACCGTAGAAGGTCGGTGCTTTAACCCAGGAGTACTTGCCGTCATCTGACCAACCGGTGTAATCAGGAACCGTTGTACCTTCCCACGGAGCCTGCGGCGCTTCGTCTTTGTACCACGCGTGTTTCGCGCTCTCCTGAATCCCTTTGATCAGGTACTCATCGGAGTGAGAGGTGATCGGACGATAGGTCGACAGATCTTCATTAGTAATGTAACCACCCGGGAACAGGAAGCTGCCGTTTTTACCGTCAGTCGGGAATTCCGGCGCGCTCAGGTAGTTAACCGCGCCCTGACCACGTTCCAGCCATTCAGGGTAGAATGCAGCAATGACCGCGGTATCAACCTTGTAAACCTGCTCAACGAAGTCGCTCAGCTTATCAATGAAAGACTTGATGTACATCAGGCGTTCAAGGTTCAGCACACCAAGACCGTCGAGGTTAATCGGGTTAGCAACCCCACCTACCGCCAGGTTCTGGATGTGCGGCGTTTTACCACCCAACAGCGCCACAACGCGGTTGGCATCACGCTGGCATTCCAGCGCCTGCAGATAGTGAGCGACCGCAATCAGGTTCACTTCCGGCGGCAGCTGCATTGCCGGGTGCCCCCAGCAACCGTTAGCAAAAATGCCTAACTGACCGCTGGCAACAAGATCTTTGATCTTGTTCTGAACCTTGGTGAACTCTTCTGCGCTGTTCAGGTGCCAGGAGGACACGCCGTTCAACATGGCAGATGCTTTCGCTGGGTCAGCTTTCAGGGCAGAGGTGATATCCACCCAGTCCAGCGCAGACAGCTGATAGAAGTGAACAATATGGTCATGCGTGGTGTGCGCGGCCAGAATGATGTTACGGATATACTGTGCGTTCACCGGAACATCAATATTCAGCGCACTTTCTGCTGCACGAACGGAAGAGATAGCGTGAGTGGTCGTACAAACGCCACAGATACGCTGCACAATCATCCAGGCATCGCGCGGATCGCGGTTTTTCACGATCTCTTCCATGCCGCGCCACATGGTACCGGAAGCCCATGCTTTAGATACCACGCCATTTTCGATTTCGCAGTCGATGCGTAAATGACCCTCAATACGGGTTACCGGATCAATAGTAATTCTCTGGCTCATGCTTTGCTCGCCTCATGACGATTTTGATCGTTTTGTTTTAAAGGAGGAAGTATCGGCAGTAGACGAATGAGTACGATGTATGCACAGATCTCAATAGCCACAAAACCAATAGAAATCAACAGTTCTTCCCAGGTCGGGAAGTAGTGGTAGCCACCACCAGGATTGAACGCCACCAGCGAATAGGACAGACGCCATGTTGCACAACCCAGCAATGCGCTCAGCGCAGACAGATACAGCATGCGCGAGTCATTACGCAGCTTAGTGACGCGCAGCACCACCAGCGGGAAGACCATCAGCACGACCTCAAGCCAGAACATGGCTGAGTAGAAATCGCCTGCAAACGCATACGACAGCTTGTCGCGATAGATCAGTTCGCCAAAGCGCAGAACCACGAAAATCGCCAGCAGCACGCTGATGGTGTTCGTCAGCTTGATGAACAAACTTTTCTCGTCCGGACCGTTACCTTTCAGACCCGCTTGTACCAGTGAGCCTTCAAAGATGACGATCGAGAAGCCCATAATAAAGGCGGTTAATACCGAGAAAAGCGGCAACATTTCATAAGCTTGCCAAAGCGGATGCACCTTATAACCCGCAGAAATCATCAATGAACCCATTGAAGACTGGTGCATGGTTGGCAGCAGCGCGCCGAGGGCAATAACAAAGAACATCACTTTATTCAAACGCTTGAGAGAAACTTTCCACCCCAGACGTTCAAACAGAGCCGGAGCAAATTCCAGCGCCATGATGCCGATATAGATGGTCATACAGACCGCCGTTTCGAACAGTACCGAATTCACGTTGAAGTGACCCGGAATGTAGAAATACGGCAGGTTCCAGTAACGACCGACGTCGATGGTGATTGACAGACCACCCAGCGAGTAGCCAAACAGGCTCGCCAACAGCGCCGGACGTACCAGCGGATGGTATTGTCCTCTGTTGAAAACATACACCGCCCACGCCAGCGCCCAACCGCCGCACGCAAAGCCAGTACCAATCAACAGGTCAAACGCGATCCATACACCCCATGGGAAACCGCCGTTCAGATCGGAGACTGAGCCCAATCCGAAGACCAGACGTTTCACGATCAGGAGCATACACAGGACGATAAGCGGCCCAAAAATAATGACCGGTTTGCTGATTATTTTTCCGCCCAGCGGTTTAGGATCATGACTCATGATCGTCTCCTCCATCGTGATGGTCGTTTTTCGTGTTACGACGAACCAGCACGGTTAAGCCCGCCAGCGCAGCCAGGGGTAATATCATGCCCTTGTACAGGGAATGTTGAACATGTTCGGAACGCGCACCAGTTGAAAGATCATCCAGCTTCGGCAGATCCAAATCCTCGTAAGGAACACCCGTCAGCACCATAACCTGCGTACCACCACCTTCTTTCTCACCGTACAGGTGTGGGTAGTACTTCGGTACCGTATGCAGATAGGTATCGCCTGCTTTCACCGTTTGACGCGGATAGTGGTATTCGCTGCCAGGCTTCAGCGCGAGACGTTTTTTCGCCTCAGCCATCAGCTCTTCACGGGTACCAAAAATCACCGCACCGGCTGGGCACACTTCAACACAACCCGGCAAACCGCCTTTGTCCAGACGCTCAACGCCTTTCTGGTTACACAGTTCACATTTGTGAAGCGCACCAAACGGGTTGTTGTAGTCGTACTTAGGCACGTTGTACGGGCAGGCGACCATGCAGTAACGACAGCCCGTGCAGACGTCTTTGTCATAATGGACGATGCCGGTTTTCGGATCTTTCTTCAGCGCGGAGACCGGGCAAACGGAAACGCAGTTCGGATCAACACAGTGCATGCACTGTTTCTTGATGTATGCGTAGCCATTTTCTTCCTGGTCTTTGTTCACGCCTGTTCCGCTACGCCACACCTGGATGATGTTATTGGTATACGGAGACAGTTTGTCGTTGTTCGACCAGGTTTGCTCGCCTTCCGGGTTACGGGCCGGGAAGTTGATATCCTGACACTTGGTGACACAGGCCTGGCAGCCTACGCACAGCGTCGAGTCATAGAGCATCCCAAGAGAACCCGGGATCGGCGGACGGTTTTCTGCAGCCGCATGACTGATGGACGGCGCTGCGCCCAACAGCAATGCCCCGCTGGAGGCTGCTTTAATAAAGTTACGTCTGTTCACGGTTATTCTCCCCGTGAGTCAGCGTTATCTTTCTTTTGCTGACGCCCCAGTTCACGTACCGCCATCACGCTGACGCCGGCAACCAGTCCTACTACGCCACCCAGCAGTCCAATCGCTCCGGCAGATACATTACCGCCTTCTTTCATATTGACGTCAGGCTTCTCGGAACGCGGCGTTTGGTTTTCCACATGAGCAAGCTGGTGAATACCTTTATGGAAACCGACGCCTTCTTCGTTGCAGCCGTAGCAAGGGTGACCAATAGCCACCGGCCACACGCCGCCAACGTCGCAGAATTGCAGCGTTGAACAGTTGCCGTAGGTTTCTGGCCCTTTACAGCCCAGATGGTAGAGGCACCAACCTTCACGGTGGCCTTCATCGCCAAACTCTTTCGCAAAACGACCAGCATCGAAGTGCGGGCGACGTTCGCAGTGCTCGTGAATCAAACGGCCATAGGCGAATGTCGGACGGTTTTTGGTATCCAGCTTCGGCGGCTTACCGTAAGTGATGATATGGGCGACCGTTGCGAGGAAGTTATGCGGGTTCGGCGGACAGCCGGGGATGTTGATGATGGTTTTGCCTGGCAGAACTTCTTGCAGGCCGACGGCACCCGTTGGGTTAACGCCAGCGGCAGCAACACCACCCCACGCGGCGCAAGAGCCGATGGCAATGATAGCGGCTGCGCCCTCTGCGGCCCGGCGGATGTGATCCACGATCGGCTCACCGGCAACCATGCAGTAAATACCATTATCTTTCAGTGGGATAGATCCATCTACTACCAGAACATATTGCCCTTTGTACTTCTCCAGAGCGTTATGTTTGTTCTCTTCAACCTGATGGCCGAAGGCGGCAGAGAGCACCTCATGGTATTCCAGAGAGATTGTCTCCAGAACGAGGTTTTCCACTGTAGGGTGTGTCGCGCGAAGCAGCGATTCAGTACAACCCGTACACTCCTGGGCACCAATCCAGATAACCGGTGGGCGCTGAGGACGAGAAACTGATTCGGCCATTTCTGCGGCGGCTTTGCTACTGAGCCCCATGGTAGCGGCCAGTGCTGCACAAAGCTTCATGAAATCACGGCGATTAATGCCGCTCGAATTGATGAGAGAGTTATCTCCAGTCATTTTATAGTTATTCCGTTGCGAAGACCTGGCTTTTATTTTGCACCATTCGCATGTTGCATATTGCGATCGGCGCGCCATTACCACACTTTTTATATGGTTATGTGCATTATAATACTTCGACGGAGCAACAAAACGAAGGCGTAGGTCAATAGTGTAATTAATTAAAGCAAGATAATACCCCTTTCGGATCAAGCTTCGAGTCGATAGCCAGCCATGAAAAAACGAATTGTTGTACTGGATTGATTCTCTCTAAAGAAATCCATAACCATCTCTTTATCCAGTCCATAGCGACGCGTGAGGATGCCCGCTTCCCACGCGCTAAGCTGTCGATCGCCCGTTTTTTCAAACATGCGATGTGAAAATCCCAACACAAAACCACGCTTATAATCCGCACAAAAATTCGCCACTGAGCGTGCGCTGTCCGCACTTGAGGCGTTTAATCCGGCCATCAGGCCTTTTCCAAAATGGTTGTCCATGCATAACCTCCAATCGCCATATAATAAATTATATAGCGATTTTTTGAGCAAAGACCAGAGGTATCACGAACTTTTTATGCCAGCTTAAAAGGACACCCATTCATCCGTTTTAGCTGCCGCAGACGTTTTGTTGTCTGCTGAAGGGGAAGCAGTATTAGCAGCGGCGTATTGCACATCATTCGCTGAGAGGCGGAACTGTTGCACCGAGCGTTGCAGTTCCTCTGTTTGTCTTTCCAACGCCACGGCAGCGGCGGAGACTTGCTCTACCAATGCAGCGTTCTGTTGCGTTACGCTGTCCATCTGCGTGATCGCCACGCTCACCTGCGAGATGCCCTTATTCTGTTCTTCCGAGGCTGAGGCAATTTGCTTCATGATGACCGTCACTTCGGTGGCACCGCGCAGAATTGCCTCCATGGTTAATCCCGTTTCTTTAACCAGACGAGCCCCCTGGTCGACACGACGCGATGACTCGCCAATTAGCGTCTCAATCTCTTTCGCCGCTCCGGCGCTGCGACTGGCAAGGTTGCGTACTTCACCGGCAACGACGGCAAAACCGCGCCCCTGCTCGCCTGCCCTGGCAGCTTCAACTGCGGCGTTCAGCGCCAGAATATTGGTCTGGAAAGCAATACTATTAATAACTGACGTGATTTCCGCGATCTGTTTAGAGCTGGCGGCAATACCATCCATCGTCTCAACCACTTCTGAAACCAGCGTGCTCCCTTTACCTGCCGTTTCTGTGGCCGTATCGGCAAGCTGGCTGGCTTCACGCGCATTTTCAGCGTTCAGTTTTACCGTTGCGGTCAGTTGCTCCATGCTGGCAGCGGTCTCTTCCAGCGCCGCGGCCTGCTCTTCAGTACGTGAGGAGAGATCGTTATTACCGGTGGAAATTTCCGTCGCCCCTCGCCAGATGTTGTCACTACCTGAACGGATGGTACTGACGGCTTCGCGCAGGCTGTCCTGCATCGCGCACAGTAACGGCACCAGTTGACCCACACAGTTACGACCAAAATCTTCAATGGGATGGCTGAGATCGCCCTGCGCAATCTGCTGGAACTGCTGACGGATGCGTCCCAGAGGTTTCACCATCATGGCGACGAGGTAACGGTCGGTAAAGAACAGTAGGGCAATACCGAGGATAACAGCAGTAATAATTAACGTTCGGATGATAGACGTTTTGCCATCGACCATCACGCGGGTGGTATCAAGCCGCTCTCCTGCCGTGGCGTTAAAACGCTCGGCACTGGCGCCAAATTCACGGCTCAACGCTGGCGTAACGGTACTGGCATGTTCCGCAAAGGCCGTGAGCGTGCCCTGCTTTGCCAACTGCATTTGCGGGATCACGCCATTGTCCAGCAGCGCCTGCCACTTCGTCAGTACCGCCGCGGCAACTTCCGGATCCATGGGGCCTGGAGACAATGTTTTCATCTCCTGGAGTTTTTTACTCATATTCTCCAGGGACTGCTGCGCCGGCGCAAAATCAGGCGTTCCGCCGCTCATTTTGACATCCATGGCGCGACTTAAGCGCGTTACGAAGCGAAAGTACTGATCGTTACCCTGACTGAGAACCGTCATCTGATGGACAAGATGGCGGTCAATATCATTGCCTTCAGATATTTTTGATAACGAATGAAGACTGAATAAACCCACGCCCGACCAGAGCAGGCAGAAAAGTCCCAGTATTGCCAACATGACAATACGAATAGTGAAGTTTTTCAGCAAACGCATAATAATTTCCTTGCCGTTGATGAGGAATTCGCCATCAGGCGATACTTATCCTTGTTATCGGCAGGCAGTAGAGAAGATATAATGCGTTCTTTATTTTTTTACTTTCTTAAGTACATCCACTATCTCTCCACCCTATATCAATATGAATGCTAATGAAATTAGGTAGCATTATTATTCAGGTAATTAATTAAAAGCATTAAATAATCTATTGTTTTCTATCGCAAATATTTATCAAACCACGCAAGGGTACGTTCCCAGGCTAATTCAGCGGTAGCTTTATCATAACGAGGGGTAGAATCATTGTGAAAGCCATGATTAACACCGGGGTAGATATATGCTTCATAGACTTTCTTATTCGCCTTTAGCGCCGCTTCATATGCAGGCCATCCCTCATTAATTCGGGTATCTAATTGCGCATAGTGCAGTAATAAAGGCGCGCTTATTTTAGGGACATCTGATGCAGGAACCTGACGCCCATAAAAAGGCACCGCGCAGGCCAGTTCAGGGAAAGCCACAGCTGCGGCATTCGACACACCACCACCATAGCAAAATCCGGTGATACCTACCTTTCCCGTCGTCCCTGAATAATGCTGCATAAATTCAATGGCGGCAAAAAAGTCGTTCATTAACTTTACGGGGTCAACCTGCTGCTGCAATTCCCGACCTTTATCATCATTGCCTGGGTATCCCCCTACCGAACTTAACCCATCAGGCGCGAGTGCCATAAAGCCCGCCTTCGCCACCCGTCGCGCCACATCTTCAATATACGGATTCAGCCCACGATTCTCATGCACTACCACCACCGCCGGAACTTTCCGCGTCACCTTCGTTGGTTTAACCAAATACCCCCGCACATCACCATGTCCTTCAGGCGAGGGATAGGTAATATATTCCGCCAGAATATCGGGATCGGTAAATTCTACCTGCATTGCGAGAGCGTAGTTGGGTTTCAATAAATTGAATAAGGCCAATGCCGTCATGCCACCCACTGCATATTTCGCTGCCATATTGAGAAACTCGCGTTTCGTTATTTTGCCATGAGCGTAATAGTCATAGTAGTCGAGCAGTTCTTGCGGAAAATCTTTGGCAGTCAAACGCGGCATCGTCGCACTCCTGATTGATGTTTTTTTAAGCAAAGCACAGTGACCTGTTTTTGCCCAGTTTTTCATCTCAGTGTGACCTGGTGAACGGGATATTCACCGTGAACCCGCTAGAATAGAAACGTTGTTTCGAAATTCACCTGCACTAAGGAGATCTCATGGCCTGGTTTGCCAATCCTGAACGTTACGAACAGATGCTCTATCGCTACTGTGGGCGCAGCGGTTTGCGCTTACCCGCTCTATCGCTGGGTTTATGGCACAGTTTTGGGCACGTTCAGGCGCTGGATTCACAGCGAGCCCTGTTGCGTAAAGCATTTGATTTAGGCATCACGCATTTTGATTTAGCCAATAACTATGGGCCGCCACCAGGCAGCGCAGAAGAGAATTTTGGCCGATTACTGCGCGAGGATTTTGCACACTATCGCGATGAACTGATTATCTCCACCAAGGCAGGCTATGACATGTGGCCAGGGCCATACGGTTCTGGCGGTTCGCGCAAATACCTGCTCGCCAGCCTCGATCAGAGCCTGAAACGCATGGGCCTCGACTATGTCGATATCTTCTACTCGCACCGCGTCGACGAAAATACGCCAATGGAAGAGACCGCCTCAGCCCTGGCCCACGCCGTACAGAGCGGCAAAGCGCTGTATGTCGGCATCTCATCCTATTCGCCAGAGCGTACGCAGAAAATGGCCGAGCTGATGCGGGAATGGAAAATTCCCCTGCTGATCCACCAACCGTCTTACAACCTGCTTAACCGCTGGGTAGACAGCAGCGGCCTGCTGGATACGCTGGAATCCAATGGCATGGGCTGCATCGCCTTTACGCCACTGGCTCAGGGACTGCTGACGGGGAAATACCTCAACGGCATTCCGGAAGGTTCACGCATGCAGCGTGAAGGGAAAAAAGTTCGTGGGCTGACGGAAAATATGCTGACGGAAGAAAATCTTAACAGCCTGCGGTTGCTCAATGAGATGGCGCAACAGCGTGGACAGTCGATGGCACAAATGGCCTTAAGCTGGCTGCTAAAAGACAACCGGGTGACTTCGGTATTAATTGGCGCCAGTCGACCGGAGCAACTGGAGGAAAACGTTCAGGCGTTGGCGAACCTGACGTTCAGCACCGAAGAACTGGCGCAGATCGATAAGCACGTCGCGGACGGTAAGCTGAACCTGTGGCAGGCCTCATCTGACAAATAGCCGTATGTAACATCGTGCCGGGTGACAGCGTTAGCCTCCCCGGCACGTAATACGGGCCAAACAGTCCCCTTCACACCTCTTCCGCTTTGATCTCCGGGCGTTGATACTCCGGCCACACCAGCGCGACAAGCGCGGGATAAGCCTCCAGACTGAACTCCCTGAAACACTGACGCAGGTTGAGCACGTCCAGGTCGGCATGCGGGACCTTCTCACCGCTCAAACAGCGCTTTTTAATATTGTCGTAATATTTATACACCGCAGAGTTGAGATCGCTACAACGCCGCTGCGCATCAAATAATCCAGGTGTCTCATTCAACTCCACCATTGTCATCCGCTTGATCGTGGAGTGGATAAAATCGATATATTCGTGATTAACGCGCCAATACCAGACCGGCGTAATCGAATTCATCAATACCGAGAAATGGTCCTCGCCTTCTTCTTTACTCAGCATTTCCGGCTGGTTTTCAGAGTGCCCATTTTCGGCATGTCGGTTTTTATTTGCACTGCGCATTAACAAAAGTACCCCGCAGGTCAGCAATAGCAGGGTAATAACAGAATAAAATATACTGTTCATATACTGGCTCCATTTTTTTTGATTTTAAAATTACGCCATGCTATTGTCAACGCGGCCTGGTTTATTTAAAACAACATATCATTGGCATCAAAGGATATTTCAACATGCTTCCCGAGCATCTTGTTCCCTCGCACTTTCACTTATCCAGCCCCGCTACCAATACCAATCCCGTAGATAATAGTGAAAATTTGACTCAGGGAAAGAGAACATTAAGCGATTACGAATCCGATATTTTGATTAGCTCAACGGCTACCGGTCAGTCACGAAATATGCTATTTGAAGAGTGCGACCGTCATTTAAAAGAGCGTCTGTTTCGTGCAGCAAAAATTGAGTCATTCTCTCGCCTGCTCAATTCACTACAAGCAGAAGGCGATATTAACGCACAAGAATTAAGTAAAATTTTGACTCAAAAAACAGCCATCATAAATGAACAGGGCAACAAAATTTGGCTTAATTTAATTACGCGTGAAACCAGCGACCCTATTTTTTATTCTCTGGAAGAGAAATAAAATGAAAGATGTTGAGGATAACAATGTTTATTTGGCTTTAGACAACCATAAAAGCGATGAGTTTGTCGGTGATGCTGCCAACTTACTGATTTAGTGTATGATGGTGTTTTTGAGGTGCTCCAGTGGCTTCTGTTTCTATCAGCTGTCCCTCCTGTTCAGCTACTGACGGGGTGGTGCGTAACGGCAAAAGCACCGCCGGACATCAGCGCTATCTCTGCTCTCACTGCCGTAAAACATGGCAACTGCAGTTCACTTACACCGCTTCTCAACCCGGTACGCACCAGAAAATCATTGATATGGCCATGAATGGCGTTGGATGCCGGGCAACCGCCCGCATTATGGGCGTTGGCCTCAACACGATTTTCCGCCATTTAAAAAACTCAGGCCGCAGTCGGTAACCTCGCGCATACAGCCGGGCAGTGACGTCATCGTCTGCGCGGAAATGGACGAACAGTGGGGATACGTCGGGGCTAAATCGCGCCAGCGCTGGCTGTTTTACGCGTATGACAGGCTCCGGAAGACGGTTGTTGCGCACGTATTCGGTGAACGCACTATGGCGACGCTGGGGCGTCTTATGAGCCTGCTGTCACCCTTTGACGTGGTGATATGGATGACGGATGGCTGGCCGCTGTATGAATCCCGCCTGAAGGGAAAGCTGCACGTAATCAGCAAGCGATATACGCAGCGAATTGAGCGGCATAACCTGAATCTGAGGCAGCACCTGGCACGGCTGGGACGGAAGTCGCTGTCGTTCTCAAAATCGGTGGAGCTGCATGACAAAGTCATCGGGCATTATCTGAACATAAAACACTATCAATAAGTTGGAGTCATTACCGATTTTGTGGTAAAACCGTGGCGAAAAGCTATCGCACCTTTAATGTATTCTCCATTCAGAAAATACAGAAGACTAAGTTCATACCAGTAAGGTGAAAATTCAACTACATGCACCATCAGTACATGGACTGCCCCTCATGGTCGCCATGAGCGTAACAATTCCGGTCCTATCAATCAGCGTGCTCCCTGATTATCTTCGGGGTTGTACGCCAGTATTTTATCAATGAGTGCTCTTCCCCTGTGAGGGAAGAGCATGTGTGTGTATGGAGTTCTGTCACCTTCTCAAAGGATTATTAATTTTTGCATAGTCAAAAGGGCTGACACTCTGTTCCCTGTTAGCATCCAGAAAATCAGCCCACCACTGCAACATCAGCTTTCGCTCATCCAGATGTTCCGCTTTATGGATATACGCAGCCCGCACTGTGTTACGTTCCATATGGCTCATCTGACGTTCGACCGCATCTCTGGACCAAAGACCTGACTCAATCAACGAACTACAGGCCATTGCCCGGAAGCCGTGACCACAGACATCGACCTTTGTATCATAGCCCATCAGACGCAGTGCGTTATTTACAGTGTTCTCACTCATGGGTTTCCATGGATTGTGATCGCCGGTGAAAATCAGTTCATGTTCTCCGCTGATAGTGTGGATCTGCTTCAGTATATTCACCGCCTGAGTAGATAGTGGCACAAGATGCTCTGTTCGCATTTTTGAGCCACGATGGGAATACTTGACCCCTTCAATAGGTTTCCGCTCAGGAGGAATGGTCCACATGGCTTTCTTGAAGTCGATCTCAGACCACCTGGCAAAGCGTAGTTCGCTGGAACGGATGAAGATAAGCAGGGTGAGTTTAGTTGCCTGCCGGGTGAGAGGTTGTCCTCTGTAGGCATCCAGTCGTTCAAGAAGCTCTGAAATGCGATTTAAGGCGAGGGCAGGGCGGTGCTGGCGTTTCACTGTGGTTAACGCGCCAGCCATATCCAAGGCAGGGTTATAGGTGATAATGCCTGACTGGGCAGCATAACGCATGATTGCAGTGATACGCTGCTGAAGGCGCGCTGCGATTTCATATATCTCCTTTGCTTCGGCTGCTTTAACGGGAACAAGTAAATCGGGAGTCCTGAGGGTGGTAATGTCACGTGAACCAATAAAGGGGAAAACATGAGTTTCGAGGCTTTTCAGTATCCTCTCATTGTGTGAGGCTGACCATTTTTTGTTGCTCTTATGCCACTGTCTTGCGATGCCTTCAAATGTCTGAGCTGTTTCGGGTACCGACTTTTTGATCCTTTTCTGTTCGCATGGGTCAGTTCCCTCAGCTATCAGCTTTCTCGCCGTATCGCGTTTTTCCCTTGCTTCTGATAACGAGACTTCAGGATAGACCCCCAGAGCGAGCGTTTTCTCTTTGCCCAGAAACCGATAGCGGAGCCGCCAGTAGCGAGAGCTGTTAGGGTGAACGAGCAAGAACATGTTGCCGCTGTCGGCAAGTTTATAAGGTTTTTCATCCGGTTTAGCGGCACGGATTTTAGCGTCAGTGAGCGCCATTGGCGGTATCTCCTGATAGTAAAAAGGGGTATAAATTTTATCGAATCAGACTATACCCTCAGTTGTACCCTCGCAAGGGACTTGATGCGGGTTGAAGTTGATTGAGTTGGGTGGAGTTAAGGGATTGTAGGAATGTTGGTTTTGGCGGGCTTAGAATGCAAAAACGGACCTCCGTGGAGGTCCGTTGATATGAATTTGGTGCCCGGACTCGGAATCGAACCAAGGACACGGGGATTTTCAATCCCCTGCTCTACCGACTGAGCTATCCGGGCAACGAGGCGCATTAAACCCGATTCACTTCGTTTCGTCAACGAAATTTCTTCAAATCAATGCAGACTGCACAATCTATCACCACATTGTTGCTATTGCACGCATTCTCAGGCAAAAAAAGCCGTCCACGCTGCGGAAAGCGGCATTGCCAGTAGAAGGGCAGGAAGCATATTCACCACCGCAAACATTTTAATGCCACAAATCCGCAAACCGGTTGCAAGTAGCAACAGTCCGCCTACAGCGCTGAAATCGGCCATCATGGCTGGGGTTGTCAGCGGTAAAATCAGAGCCGCACAGGTGGCAAGCGTCAACTGAATTGCCAGCATCGGTATGAAAATGGCAGACACGGCGATCCCTAGCGAGCAGGCGAAGATAATAGCGGTGAAGAAATCGAGAAATGACTTGGCGATTAAAATATTAGGATCGCCGGTCATCCCTTCATGGATCGCCCCGAATATCCCGGTCCCGCTGGCGCAAAACAACACGATGATCGCCACATAGCTTTGGATAAAGGATTCGTGTGTTGCATTGGCATCCGATTTGGTGAAAAGCTGTTGCGCTTTGGCAACCGCGGCATTGATTCCTTTTTCCAGATGGCAGAATTCGCCAATTAATGCACCGATCAGTGTCGCCAGAACCATCACCGGCAAGTTAACGCATTTGATAACCAACAAGATACCAATTCCCAACGAGCACAACCCGAATATTGAGGTCATTGAGATCCGAATACGTTCGGGTAAGTGCTGACTGAGCAGCGCGCCGAGAACACCGCCTAATAAAATGGCGCTGGCATTAATAAAGGGTCCGATTACCACGTTTGCTCCTGCATACCCATTATCGTCTTGATGTTAAAGGCAACTGTTTGGGTGAAATTATGTTTCAGATTGCATTATTATGCCGCTATTGTCAGACGAAATGCTTGTTTATCTGTGAGGTTTAAGCACAGGATTTTATCTTGCGCCAGTAGGTGAAAGGTGCCATGATTGCGCGAATTTTCTCCTGTCTGAATGGGGCTGCCTGGGATGACATTACTCCCCCTACATCGCCTTCAACATCGCCTTTTTGCGCGACGTTCGCCCCTTCCTGCGACTTATCTTCACGCTCTCACCATGCGGTGAGGGCAGCGTACGCTCACTGCAGGATAACAGTAAGATCAGAGGCTATCTGCTTTTACTGATGTCTGGCGGTCGGGGCTGGTAACCAGTTTGACCCGTCATTTCGTGGGCAAAGCAATGCGGCTTTGCCCGGGACTTTTGATTTTCCCGAAACGGGTTATTGCGCTTATGAAATCAATGAAAATTGCCGCCAGTGGTGAACTGGCTTCTCGTCTTTCCAGCCATCGCCAGGTGGTTGCGCTGGACAGCACCGATTTTACTGACGTCGCGGCAGTCGTCATTACCGTTGCGGACAGCCGCAGTGGGATCCTGGCTTTGCTGAAACGCACTGGTTTTCATATACCGGTGTTTTTGTTCGCAGAGTCTGATGTCGATGTACCTGCGGGCGTTAACGCGGTGATTTGCGGTCAGGCTCAGGACTGGCTGGAGCTGGAGTCTGCTGCCTGTCAGTATGAGGAAGATTTGCTGCCGCCGTTCTATGACACGCTTACCCAGTATGTCGAAATGGGGAACAGCACGTTTGCCTGCCCGGGGCACCAGCACGGTGAGTTTTTTAAGAAGCATCCGGCGGGCCGACATTTCTATGAGTTCTTTGGCGAGAACCTGTTCCGCGCGGATATGTGTAACGCTGACGTTAAGCTGGGCGATCTGCTGATTCATGAGGGATCAGCGAAACATGCGCAGAAATTTGCCGCGAAAGTTTTTCACGCGGATAAAACCTACTTTGTGCTGAACGGAACCTCTGCGGCGAATAAAGTGGTCACCAACGCGCTGCTGACGCGCGGCGATCTGGTGCTGTTTGACCGCAACAACCATAAGTCCAACCACCACGGTGCGCTGATCCAGGCAGGCGCGACGCCGGTTTATCTGGAAGCGGCGCGTAATCCGTTTGGCTTTATTGGCGGTATTGACGAGCACTGCTTTGATGAGGCGTATCTGCGCCAGCAACTGCGTGACGTTGCGCCGCACAAGGCTGACCAGCCGCGCCCGTTCCGTCTTGCAATCATTCAGCTTGGTACCTATGACGGTACGATCTACAACGCCCGGCAGGTGATCGACAAGATCGGTAGCCTGTGCGATTACATCCTGTTTGATTCTGCCTGGGTTGGCTACGAGCAATTTATTCCGATGATGGCCGATGGGTCACCGCTGCTACTGGAGCTCAATGCTGACGATCCGGGGATCTTTGTCACCCAGTCGGTACACAAACAGCAGGCCGGATTCTCGCAAACCTCGCAGATCCACAAAAAGGATAACCATATTCGCGGTCAGGCGCGGTTCTGTCCGCATAAACGTCTGAACAATGCATTTATGCTGCATGCTTCCACTAGTCCGTTTTACCCGCTGTTTGCGGCGCTGGATGTTAACGCCAAAATCCATGAAGGCGAGAGCGGGCGTCGGCTATGGGCGGAGTGTGTAGCGCTGGGCATTGAGGCCCGTAAAGCGATTCTTACCCACTGTAAGATGATTCAGCCGTTTATTCCTCCGGTAGTTGATGGTAAGCCGTGGGAAAGCTATCCGACGCAGGTGATTGCCAGCGAGCGCCGCTTCTTTAGCTTTGAACCGGGTGCTAAATGGCATGGTTTTTCCGGCTACGCGCGCGACCAGTACTTCGTTGATCCCTGCAAGCTGTTGTTAACTACTCCGGGCATTGATGCGCAAACCGGGCAATATACTGAGTTTGGTATTCCGGCGACGATTCTGGCGCATTACCTGCGTGAAAACGGCATTGTTCCGGAGAAATGCGACCTTAACTCGATTCTGTTCCTGCTGACCCCGGCAGAAAGCACCGAGAAACTGGCGCAACTGGTGGCGATGCTGGCGCAGTTTGAGCAGCATATTGAGGACGATACGCCGCTGGCAGATGTGCTGCCCACCATCTTCAACAAGTATCCGGTACGCTATCGGGATTACACGCTGCGTGAACTGTGTCAGGAGATGCACGATTTATACGTCAGCTTTGATGTGAAGGATCTGCAAAAAGCGATGTTCCGACAGGAGAGTTTGCCTGCCGTGGCGATGAACCCGCAGGATGCCAACAGCGCCTTTATCCGTGGTGATGTCGAACTGGTGCGTATTTGTGATGCCGCAGGTCGCGTTGCGGCAGAAGGTGCGCTGCCTTATCCTCCAGGCGTTCTGTGCGTGGTACCGGGCGAAATCTGGGGCGGGGCGGTGCAACGTTATTTCCTGGCGCTGGAAGAGGGTGTTAACCTGCTGCCGGGCTTCTCGCCGGAGCTGCAAGGTGTTTACAGTGAAACGGATGCAGACGGTATTAAGCGTCTGTATGGATATGTTGTGAAGTAAGCGCAAAAAAAAACGGGTTACCTTTTGGCAACCCGCTTTTCTCTGCGTAAATGTTAGTGCGCGATAGTTTGGGTGCCTGCCGGAACGCGTACGTGTTTGTATTTAAACAGCGCAACGAAGGCAAAAGCCAGAACCAGCGAGTAACCTGCGAAGATCAGCCACACGGTCTGCCAGTCGGTAATACCGTTCAGCGTATAGTGTTCAACTACTTTACCGCTCACCAGTCCGCCCAGAATACAACCGAAGCCGTTGGTCATCATCAGGAACATACCCTGTGCGCTAGCGCGGATTTCAGGGCGAACTTCTTTCTCCACGAATACCGAGCCAGAGATGTTGAAGAAGTCGAAGGCGCAGCCGTAAACAATCATCGACAGAACCAGCAGCACGGTACCGAACGGTGTCGGATCGCCGTAGGCAAACAGGCCGAAACGCAGCATCCACGCCACAATACTGATAAGCATTACATTCTTAATACCGTAACGGCTCAAGAAGAACGGGATGGTCAGGATAAACAGCGTCTCGGAAATCTGCGAGATCGACATCATCACCGAGGCGTGTTCAACGATGAAGCTACCGGAGAACAGTGGGTTGTTATCGAAGCTGTGCAGGAAGGTATTACCGAACATATTGGTAATCTGTAGTTCCGCGCCCAGCATCATTGAGAAGATGAAGAAAATCGCCATGCGCTTGTTTTTAAACAGCGCGAAAGCATCCAGGCCCAGCATGGACGACCAGCTCTGGTTTTTCTGCTGGTTAGCCACCGGAATATGCGGCAGCGTCAGCGTGAACAGCGCCAAAACAACGGACAGCGTTGCACCGATATACAGCTGCATATGACTCAGCTCGAAGCCGGAGAAGCTCACGCCCCACATCGCCATGATAAAGCCGATAGTGCCCCAGATACGGATTGGCGGGAAGTCCGTTACGATATCCATCCCGGCTGACTGCAGGCGATAGTAAGAAATGGTGTTGATTAACCCCAGCGTTGGCATATAGGCCAAAGAGTTAAGCAAGATCACAAAGAACATCGCGCCTGGGGTGGTGACTTCGGCTGCGGCGAACAGCGTTGCTGCACCGACCAGGTGACAAATGGCGTACACCCATTTCGCACTGATCCATTTGTCGGCCACGATCCCTAACAGCGTAGGCATAAACACGGCGGCGATCCCCAGCGAGCTATACACTGCGCCAATGGATGCACCATCGAATTTTAGGGTGACAAACATATAGGAGCCGAGGGTAGTGAGCCAACTACCCCATAAGCAGAACTGCAGAAACGAGAGCACTTTCAGCTGCAGCTTAAGATTCATGTTAATTTCCTCACACCGTAATGCGGATGAATGTTTTAAAAGGCACATTTGCCGGGGCTTGATGATGTGATTCTATCAACGAGGGACACTCTTTTTTTGTTACCTGTGACAAATATTTGCAAACAATTTCTGATTGCAAAGCAAAAGAGTGATGGAGTTAACACTTTACCCTCTTCCGGGCCCCGTTTACCGGGGCAGAAGAGGGGATATATTAGCGGCGTCGATATGATTTTTGTGCGGAATTGACCTTGTAAAGGTATCGGCGTGATTCAGCCGACGGATGTCGGGTAGTCAGCGTTTGATAAACGTCCCCCGGGGTCATGCTGTTGATAATATTCGCGGCCTGGATTTTATCGTTCGAGAAAACGCGCAGCACGCTGCCCGCACCGCCGTTATATGCCGTGATCACCGCGTAGCGACGGGACGTTGGATTATCAATGCCGCCTAAATAGACATTGTTGAGCATAGCCAGATAGGCGGTACCGGTATCAATGTTGCTGGCCGGGTCAAACAGGAAGCTACGGCTCGGTGTGCCGGAGCGCCCTTGCGAGCGAAACACATCTTTCCCGGCGCTGTGCTGTACCACCTGCATCAGTCCCAGCGCATCGGCATGGCTGACCGCATATGGGTTAAATGAGGATTCGGTTTGCATGATGGCCAGAATCAGCGACTCATCGACGCCATACTTACGCGAAGCCTGACGCACCATGCCGACGTATTTATGCGCGCGCTTATCAAGGTGGTTCGGTACCAGGTTGATCGTCACGCTATAGATGATGCGAATACCATTGCTGCGGCTTTTCAGGCGTGTTTTCAGCAGATAGTCAGCGAAATTGGTGGCACGCCCCTCCCAACGAATGGGCTGGCCGGTATTATCGACCACCTGCCCGTACAGGAACGGCTCTTTGGAAATCTTAATGTCGTCGACATCGGAATAGAGATCGATAGAACCCGGATCATCGCCCATCAGCAATGTCTTGATAATCGCCCGACGCAGGTGTCCGGCGGGATCTGTCCCGGCAATGGTCTCGACGGTTATCGTACCGTCATCAAAGTTGATATGGCTGCGGGTTTGATACTGATCGGTATACTTTACGTAGTCCTTTGGACCCGCAATCAGCACTTCCTTAAATCCCCACAAATTCTCAATGTTATGGGCAAATTGCCCCATCAGAATATCAAAACCGTTGGTATCCTTGACCCAGGCTTCGTTATAGGAATCGCCTTTTTTGGTCGAACTGGAACAGGAGATGAGCAACGGCGCAATAACGGCAAGCGCGAGAAATTTTTTCATCATTCCGGGAGTGCGTGTTGTGTTTGTTATTTGCAAGGACCAGAGTAAATCGTAGGCCGGATAAGCGTAGCGCCATCCGGCAACGGTTCTTAAGACTCTGGTGTATAGCCTTCAATATGCACGTCTTTGCCTTCAAACAGGAAGTTGATCATCTCCTGCTCAAGCAGTTTACGATGCTCAACGTTCATCATATTGAGCTTCTTCTCGTTAATCAGCATGGTTTGCTTATGCTGCCATTGCGCCCATGCTTCTTTAGAAATCTCGTTGTAGATGCGTTTCCCCAGATCGCCCGGGTACAGCTGAAAATCCTGGCCTTCTGCTTCGCGTTGCAGGAAAGTGCAAAAAATCGTTCTGCTCATAAAAAATCCTCTCTATCGACCGGTACGTTAAACGTGTGTACCGGCACGTAATTGCTGTAACAAACGCTCCACGGGAGCCGCCAGTCCGACCGACGGCGGTTGCGCTAAGTTATACCAGAGCGCGTTGCCTTCATCCATGCATGAGCCGAATGAAGACACAGGAAGCCACATAGGCACAATGTCTAAGTGGAAATGGCTAAAGGTATGGCGAAACGCATTAAGTTGGGTCAGATTATCTGCGTTAATTTGCCGTTGCGCCAGCCAGTTGCGCAGTCCATCTTCGTCGTCAAACTGTGGAAAACAGTATAAACCACCCCATAAGCCGCTGGGCGGTCGCTGTGCGAGCAGCACTTCGTCATTATGCTGCATCAGTAAAAAATAGCCCGTTCGTTCTGGCAGCGTTTGCTTGGGTTTTTTACCCGGGTACAACGCCCAGCTTGCATTGGCGCTGGCCACACAGCCATTTTCCAACGGACACAGCGAACATTTAGGTTTTGAGCGCGTACAGACCATGGCGCCTAAATCCATCATCGCCTGATTAAAACGTTCAACGCCATGGGCGGGCGTCACCTGCTCGCTCAACTCCCACAGCTTCTTTTCGACCTCTTTTTTACCCGGCCAGCCGTTTACAGCATAACAGCGAGCCAGCACGCGTTTGACGTTACCGTCGAGAATCGGAAAATGCTGACCCAGAGAGAGGGAAAGGATCGCGCCTGCGGTTGAGCGACCGACGCCAGGTAGGGCGGCCACCTCATCAAAAGTTTGCGGAAATATACCGCTATGTAGCGTGACAACCTGCTGCGCGGCTTTATGCAGATTACGCGCTCGGGCGTAATAACCCAGCCCGGTCCACAAATGCAGAACCTCATCCAGCGGCGCATGGGCTAAATCCGTTACCGTTGGGAAGCGCGCCATAAAGCGCTCAAAATAAGGGATAACGGTCGCAACCTGAGTTTGTTGCAGCATTACCTCAGAGAGCCATACTTTGTAAGGCGTCTTATCAATTTGCCAGGGCAGCGTTTTCCGCCCGTATTTGTCGTACCAGCTCAATACCTGAGCCGAGAATTGAGACGCTTGCATGATTACCGTTTCATTATTGCCGGGGGCAAGATTGCAGCACAGCGGCAACAGGGTGTAAACCGGAACTTTCCGCTGCTCACTTTCTTCCTTTACTTGCATCCGGCAACTAACTTTGGATAATGCCCGTTTTCAGAACTCAAACACAGCAGACTAAACTTTTATGAAGAACGACGTCATTTCACCGGAATTTGATGAAAACGGCCGCCCTCTGCGCCGGATTCGTAGTTTTGTTCGTCGCCAGGGGCGACTGACCAAAGGGCAGGAGCACGCGCTGGAAAACTACTGGCCGGTGATGGGCGTTGAGTTCAGCGAAGAGCCTGTAAATTTCGCAGAACTGTTTGGCCGTGATGCGCCAGTCACGCTGGAAATCGGTTTTGGTATGGGAGCGTCGCTGGTCGCAATGGCGAAAGCGCGTCCGGAACAGAATTTCCTTGGCATTGAGGTTCACTCGCCGGGCGTTGGTGCGTGTCTGGCTTCAGCCCATGAAGAGGGTGTCGAGAACCTGCGCGTCATGTGCCATGATGCCGTTGAAGTCCTGCATAAAATGATTCCTGACAATTCTTTATCTATGGTTCAGCTGTTTTTCCCTGACCCGTGGCATAAAGCACGTCATAATAAACGCCGTATCGTTCAGGTACCGTTTGCTGAGCATATCTTAAGTAAGCTGAAGCTGGGCGGCGTATTCCACATGGCAACCGACTGGGAAGCTTATGCGGAACATATGCTGGAAGTGATGTCCTCCATTGACGGGTATAAAAACCAGTCCGAGAGTAACGATTATGTACCGCGCCCACAATCGCGCCCGGTAACCAAATTTGAACAACGTGGTCATCGTCTTGGCCACGGCGTATGGGACTTAATGTTCGAGAGGGTGAAATAATGGCAAAGAACCGTAGCCGTCGTCTGCGTAAAAAGATGCACATCGAAGAATTCCAGGAAGTAGGATTTTCGGTTGCATGGCGTTTCCCGGAAGGTACATCTGGAGAGCAGGTCGATCAAATCGTTGATGACTTTATCAATGAAGTTATCGAACCGAACAAGCTGGCTTTTGACGGCAGCGGCTATCTGGCCTGGGAAGGTCTGATCTGTCTGCAGGAAATCGGCAAATGCACCGAAGAACACCAGGCAATCGTGCGTAAGTGGCTGGAAGAGCACAAACTAGAAGAAGTGCGTACCAGCGAACTTTTCGATATTTGGTGGGACTAAGTAGCACAGGGTCGGCAAATGCCGGCCCGATTTGTCTTGAGGGAAAGATATGATGCGCAAAACGCTGCTGGCGGCAGTCCTAACGTTCACGGCGATGGCCGCACATGCAGATTACCAGTGCAGCGTCACCCCGCGTGACGATGTGATTTTGAGCCCACAAACGGTGCAAGTGAAGGGTGAGAACGGCGACCTGATTATTACCCAGGCCGGCGATGTCACCTTCAACGGTAAACAGTACAGCCTGAACGCCGCACAGCGTGAGCAGGCCAAAGATTATCAGGCGGCGTTGCGTAGCAGCCTGCCGTGGATTGACGAAGGTGCCAGAGCGCGCGTAGAGAAAGGTCGCGTGGCGCTGGATAAAATCATCGCCAAAGAGGTCGGTGAAAGTAGCAACATGCGTGGCCGCTTAACCAAGCTGGATGCGCAATTGAAAGAGCAGATGAACCGTATCATCGAGCATCGAACTGATGGCCTGACCTTCCATTATAAGGCGATTGATCAAGTCCGCGCGGACGGACAACAGCTGGTTAATCAGGCGATGGGCGGTATTTTGCAGGACAGCATCAACGAAATGGGTGCCAAAGCCGTACTCAAAGGCGGTGGTAATCCGTTGCAGGGTGTGCTCGGTAGCCTTGGTGGCTTGCAAACCTCAATTCAAAACGAATGGAAGAATCAGGAACAAGACTTCCAACAGTTTGGCAAAGATGTTTGTGCCCGCGTCGTGACGCTGGAAAACGATCGTAAAACGCTGGTTAGCACTCTGAAATAATCTTCACCTCTTTTTAACGGCGCAGAAACATTCTGCGCCGTTTTATTTTGTATATTTCTGTTTTTTTGATATCCATCTCTAAGAATGGCAATTTGGTGGAGATATAAATCTGGTTAATTGGAACTCGTCACATTATTCATCTGTAGGATAGACATAATGCTGCAAATTCAAGTAACTGGAGAAATAACATGGAGTTTTTCAAGAAAACGGCACTTGCCGCACTGGTTATGGGTTTCAGCGGCGCGGCGCTTGCACTGCCAAACATCACCATTTTAGCGACCGGTGGGACGATTGCCGGCGGTGGTGATTCCGCGACAAAATCTAACTACACGGCAGGCAAGGTTGGCGTAGAAAATCTGGTTGAGGCCGTACCTCAGTTGAAAGATATCGCTGTCGTTAAAGGCGAGCAGGTGGTGAACATCGGCTCCCAGGATATGAATGACGAAGTCTGGTTAACGCTGGCCAAAAAGATTAATACCGAGTGTGATAAAACCGACGGCTTCGTGGTGACACATGGTACGGATACCATGGAAGAAACCGCCTATTTCCTCGACCTGACCGTCAAGTGCAACAAGCCGGTCGTGCTGGTCGGCGCCATGCGTCCATCTACGGGTATGAGCGCTGATGGCCCGTTCAACCTGTATAACGCAGTGGTAACTGCCGCAGACAAAGCCTCTGCCAACCGCGGAGTGCTGGTGGTGATGAACGACACCGTTATGGATGGTCGCGACGTGACTAAAACTAACACTACCGACGTTGCTACCTTCAAATCCGTTAACTACGGCCCGTTGGGTTACATTCATAACGGTAAAATCGACTACCAGCGTACGCCTGCGCGTAAGCACACCACGTCTACTCCGTTCGATGTTTCTAAGCTGACCGAGCTGCCGAAAGTTGGGATTGTTTACAACTATGCTAACGCCTCCGATCTGCCGGCAAAAGCACTGGTAGATGCGGGTTACGCAGGGATCGTTAGTGCAGGTGTAGGTAACGGTAACTTGTATAAAACCATTTTCGATACGCTGGCAACCGCCGCGCATAAAGGTACCGTTGTGGTGCGTTCATCTCGTGTACCAACGGGTGCCACCACGCAGGATGCAGAAGTTGATGATGCAAAATACGGATTTGTGGCTTCAGGTTCCCTGAACCCGCAAAAAGCACGTGTTCTGCTGCAGCTTGCGCTGACTCAAACCAAGGATCCTAAACAGATCCAGGAAATGTTTAATCAGTATTAATGACTGAAGGTGGCTGCGCTCATCGACCTAACCCTGTAGGCCTGATAAGCGCAGCGCCATCAGGCAATTTGCCGGATGCGGCTCAAGGCCTTATCCGGCCTACATCGTTACCGTATTACTCCGCCAGAAACAGCTCCAACAGAGAGTTCAAAAACAGCTTACCGTGTTGAGTAATCTGCCAGTATTCATCGCATTCACTCAGGTAGCCCTGGGAAATAGCCTCATCGATCTGTCGACGAATAACGTCCTCGGTAAGCCCGGTATATTGTCTGAACTCCGCGCGAGGCGCGGCCTCAAGCAACCGGAAACGGTTCATAAAGAACTCGAACGGCTTATCGGCTTCGGCGACATCACGCTGGCTTTCGAGATAACGCCCTTGCATGTAGCCACGCGGATGCCGCGTTTTGGTGGTACGCAGAATGCGCCCGTCCGGGAACGTAATTTTGCCATGCGCGCCGCAGCCAATACCGAGATAGTCGCCAAAACGCCAGTAATTAAGGTTGTGCTGACACTGATAGCCCGGCTTTGCATAGGCTGAGGTTTCGTACTGTTGATACCCGGCGGCGGTCAGCAACTGGTGGCCTTGCTCAAAAATATCCCACAGCGCATCATCGTCTGGTAAAACAGGCGGTCGGGAACCGAACAGCGTGTTGGGTTCGATGGTCAACTGATACCAGGAAAGATGCGGTGGGTTGAGCGCGATGGCCTGCTGTAAATCGCCCAGCGCCTCTTCCAGCGTCTGATCTGGCAAACCATGCATCAGGTCGAGGTTAAAGCTGCGTAGCCCCAGACCGCTCGCCAGGTGTGCTGCTCGGTTGGCTTCTTCCGGCCCGTGAATACGTCCCAGACGCTCGAGTTTGGCGGAGCTAAAGCTCTGTACGCCAATCGAGATACGGTTTACGCCAGCGCGTTGATAATCAACAAAGCGATCGGCTTCCACCGTCCCGGGATTCGCCTCCATTGTGATTTCTGCATCTGCGGCCAGATTCAGCCGTGCACGCACGCCGTCGAGCAGCGTTTGCATTGCCGGGCCAGAAAGCAGGCTCGGCGTACCACCACCGATAAAAATTGTCTTTACTTCCCGCCCCTGGGCGTGGGCCACCTCAGTATCCAGATCGCTCAGCAGGTGCTGAACATAGTCGTCATGAGGAACCTCGCCCTTAAGCGCATGCGAGTTAAAGTCGCAGTACGGGCATTTCTGCACGCACCAGGGGATGTGAATATAAAGACTTAGCGGCGGAAGGTTAACCATTGCGCAGGGCATCCAGCAGCAGCTTCAGTGCCTGTCCGCGGTGAGAAATCGCACTTTTTTCTTCGCGGGTCAGCTCAGCAGCTGTTTTTCCTTCGGACGGCACAAAAAAGATTGGGTCGTAACCAAAACCACCGTTTCCGGCCGGTTCACGGGTAATCACGCCCGGCCAGCTTCCGTGGCACACTAAAGGCGTGGGATCGTCCGCATGGCGCATATACACCAGCACGCAGTGGAATTGCGCCTGACGCTGGTCATCCGGGACATCCCGCAGGGTGTGCAGCAGTTTTTCCAGGTTCTGCTGATCGGTCGCATCTTCGCCGGAATAGCGGGCTGAATAGATACCCGGCGCGCCGCCAAGGGCATTTACTGCCAGGCCGGAGTCATCAGCAATGGCTGGCAAACCCGTAATTTGCGCGGCATGACGCGCCTTCAGAATGGCGTTCTCAATAAACGTCAGTCCGGTCTCTTCTGCAGAATCAACTCCCAGATCCGTTTGGGCAACAACATCAAGACCGAAATCACTCAGAAGAGAGGCGAGTTCACGCACTTTACCGGCATTGCCGGTCGCGAGGACAACTTTTTGCATGGGATACCTAATCAGTTAGCGCCGCAATTTCGGGCGGGATCTGTTGCGGATGAATAATTTTAACCTGTTTGTGACGACCAAGCTCGCCCTTCTCAATAACGACCTGGCTTTTCGCTACGCGGAACTGTTTGCCGAGAAACTTCACCAGATGGCTGTTGGCTTGTCCATCGACCGGCGGGGCGGTAATGGCGACTTTAACTTCGTCGCCATGTAAACCCACAATACTGTCACGGCTGGCTTTCGGCTGAATATAGAGCCGTAAAACCAGACCGTCGTCGCAGGGTGTAACGGCACTCATAGCGCCATCCACAGCCCCGGCAGCAGCATGTTGCCTGTCGCCTGCAACACTTCCGCGATACCCATGTTAATGACATAGAGCAGCAGAACCAGAATCATTGGGGAGAAATCGATCCCGCCCATGCCTGGAAGTATGCGACGGATAGGACGCAACAGCGGATCCGCCAGTTGAATCAGCACGTACTCCACCGGGCTGCGACCCTGGCTGACCCAGCTCATAATCGCCATTACCAGCAGCACCCAGAAAATCAGCAGCCCAATGGTCTTCAGGACAATCAGCACGGCGGCGATCCAGATGATCGGCTGGAACGTGACCACCTTAAATAGCACGATGGCTTTGATAAAGCTGAGAACGAGCGCGACTAATGCTGATGCGCTGTCAATGGGCCCCATTGGCGGAATAATACGGCGTAACGGCCCAATAATGGGCTGAGTGATTTTCACAATAAACTGCGAGAACGGGTTGTAGAAATCGCAGCGAGACCATTGCATCCACACGCGCAGCAGCAGCGCCATGGTATACAGCTCAATTACCGTTGAGAGCAGGAAGGTCAACGTATTCATGGTGTTCCTTAATTTTCCTTATTTTTTAGTGTAATCACGAGCACCAAAAATGGCAGTGCCGATGCGCACCATCGTGCTACCCGCCGCGATAGCGGCATCCATATCATCAGACATCCCCAGCGAGAGCGTATCGATATTTGGATAGCGTGTTTTCAACCCGGCAAATGCTACAGCCATTTGCTGTGCAACTTCAAACTGCCTTACATAATCTGACTCAGGAGCGGGAATAGCCATCAAACCACGCAGGGTAATGCGCGGCAGCGCATCGACTTCAGCGGCCAGGGCATCAAGCTCTGCCAGCGGAATCCCTGACTTACTGTTCTCATCGCTGATATTAATCTGGATCAGCACATTCAGCGGCTGCAGGTCTGCCGGGCGCTGTTCGCTCAGACGGGCAGCGATACGTAGACGGTCGATCGTATGGCACCAGTCAAAGTGCTCGGCGACCAGACGACTTTTGTTGGACTGCAGCGGGCCGATAAAGTGCCACTGCAGATCGTTGACGCCTTTTTCCTGAAAGTAGCGGATTTTATCCACCCCTTCCTGGACATAGTTTTCACCGAAGGCACGCTGCCCTGCGGTAATGGCTTCTTCGATGGCGCTCGCAGGTTTGGTTTTGCTGACTGCAAGCAACATAACTTCTACTGAAGACCGCCCGCAACGCGTCGCGGCGGCTGAGATTTTGTCCCGGACATGTGCCAGGTTATGCGCGATATCGTTCATTTTCCGAGGATGTTCATATGAATATGGAAGAAATAGTGGCCCTTAGTGTAAAGCATAACGTGTCGGATCTACACCTGTGCAATGCATGGCCCGCGCGTTGGCGCAGGCGTGGAAAAGTCGAAAGCGCACCGTTTACCACGCCTGACGTAGAGAATCTGCTGATGTGCTGGCTCAGTGAGCAACAACAGGTACAGTTGCAGGAGCAAGGGCAGATTGATTTTGCCGTTACCCTGACGGACTCCCGGCGGCTGCGCACCAGCGCATTTGTCCATCAGCAGGGAACCTCGCTGGCGCTAAGACTGCTACCGCTGGATTGTCCTCATTTAGACGATCTTCAGCCTCCCGCGGTCATACCTGAACTGCTTCACAGTGAAAATGGGTTGATTCTGGTGACAGGCGCTACCGGCAGCGGTAAATCTACGACCCTGGCGGCGATGGTGGAGTATCTTAATCAGCATATTGAGGGGCACATTCTGACGCTGGAAGATCCTATTGAATATCGCTACACCAGCCGACGTTGTCTGATTCAACAGCGGGAGGTGGGCGCACACTGCGCCTCTTTCGCCGCCGGTTTGCGCGGTGTGCTACGCGAAGATCCCGACGTTATTTTGCTGGGCGAGCTGCGCGACGTGGAAACCATTCGGCTGGCATTAACGGCGGCGGAAACCGGACATCTGGTGCTGGCAACGTTACATACGCGAGGTGCGGCGCAGGCCATCGCGCGGCTGGTGGATTCCTTTGCAGCAACAGAGAAAGATCCTGTGCGTAACCAACTGGCAGACAGCCTGCGGGCGGTTCTTTCGCAAAAACTTGAGGAGGATAAGCAGGGGGGACGCGTGGCGCTATTCGAACTACTCGTCAACACGCCCGCCGTGGGCAATTTGATCCGCGAAGGGAAAACGCATCAGCTACCCGGCGTGATTCAAACCGGGCAGCAGACAGGTATGCAGACATTTGCACAAAGTTTGCAGCAGCGACAGGCGCAGGGGCGGCTTTAATAGCCCTGCTCGAAATAGCTTTCCAGGATAATAACGGCAGAAGCGGAGTCCACTTTGCCTTTATTCAACGCCCGGTAACCGCCTTGCTCAAACAGGCCTGAGCGGGCTTCGACGGTGCTCAAACGTTCATCGTGCAGCGTTACGGTTACGCCAAAGCGACCATGAATGCGATTAGCGAATTTACGTGCGCGTGCGGTAAGGGGCTGCTCGGTGCCATCCATGTTGAGTGGCAGGCCGACAATGATTTCATCCGGTTGCCACTCTTTCAGCAGGCGTTCAATCAAATTCCAGTCTGGCGTACCGTCCTGTGCTTTGATGGCGGGCAATGGCCTTGCCGTACCGGTAATGCGCTGACCCACGGCGACGCCGATACTTTTCGTACCAAAATCAAAAGAGAGTAATGTTCCGTTCATCATGCGTGTCCCGCCACGCCGGGCATGGTCTGAATATCTATCCCGATAAGCTTCGCCGCATCGCGCCAGCGGTCGGCAATCGGTGTTTTGAATAAGATGTTGAGATCGGCAGGGGCCGTAAGCCAGGCGTTATCCAGTAACTCTTGTTCCAGTTGGCCCTTTTCCCATGATGAATAACCCAGCGCAACCAGCACTTCGGACGGTTGTTCCTGCGTACCCAGGGTTTCTAATACATCGCGGGAGGTTGTGATGATGGTGTTATCAGAAATGCGAATACTGGACGCAAAGCGCGACGGTGGGGTATGAAGTATAAATCCACGGTCTTCTGCCAGCGGGCCGCCGAGCATCACGGGCTTATCCAGACGAATGGCCGGATCGCGTTCTTCTGGAGTAATCTTCAGCTTTTCCAGAATCCCTTCAATTTGTAAGTTTTCCAGAGGCTTATTGACGATAATCCCCATTGCTCCGTTCTCATTATGTTCGCAGATATACACCACGGAACGGCGGAAAATTGGATCCTGGAGAGCAGGCATGGCAATTAGAAAGTGATGCTGTAAATTCATTGTCAGAGGTTCTGTTTCCTGGTTCAAAAAAGCAACAGCGCCCAGTATGTGGGCAAAGTGCGAAGATGTCACCCTCTGAAAATAGCTTGCCGGATGTCGGCTTTGCCTAATCCGGCCTACGGGGTGCAATTGTAGGCCGGATTAGACGCGAAATCGTCGCCATCCGGCAACGTATTTACTTCTGCAGACGGGCCTCAATGGCATCCATCAGCATACCGGTAATCGAAACCGGGAACTCCGCTTCAATTTCACGAATACAGGTTGGGCTGGTGACGTTAATTTCCGTCAGACGATCGCCAATGATATCCAGACCGACAAAAATCAAACCTTTCGCTTTCAGCGTTGGCCCAATGCGACGGGCAATTTCCCAGTCACTGTCGGTTAATGGACGCGGCTCGCCACGACCACCTGCGGCCAGGTTGCCACGGGTTTCGCCGCCCTGCGGAATACGCGCCAGGCAGTAAGGAACGGGTTCGCCATCGACCACCAGCACGCGTTTATCGCCGTCTTTAATGGCTGGCAGATAGTTCTGCGCCATGCAGTAGCGGGTACCGTGCTCGGTCAGCGTTTCCGCAATAACGCCGAGGTTCGGATCGCCTTCCTTCACGCGGAAAATAGAGGCCCCGCCCATGCCGTCCAGCGGTTTGAGAATGATGTCGCTGTGTTTTTGCCAGAAGGCTTTCAGCTGCGCTTTATTACGCGTGACCAGAGTTTCCGGCGTCAGATCGGCAAACCATGCGGTGAACAACTTTTCGTTGCAGTCGCGCAGGCTCTGCGGTTTGTTGACGATCAGCGTTCCTTTCTCTTCTGCACGTTCCAGAATATAGGTCGCGTAGATGAACTCGGTATCAAACGGCGGATCCTTACGCATCAGAATAACGTCCAGGTCTGCCAGCGGGAGATCCTGCTCGCTCTTAAATTCATACCATTTGTCGTAGTTCTGCTCTACGCTCAGGGTACGCGTATGGGCGCGGGCTTCACCGTTGATCAGATAAAGATCGGCCATCTCCATATAATGAATTTCGTAACCGCGGCGTTGCGCTTCCAGCAGCATTGCGAAGCTGGAATCTTTCTTGATGTTGATGCTTGCGATGGGATCCATCACGATGCCGAGCTTGATCATGTTCTTCTCCGTTTATGCCTTAGCCCAGATCGCCAAAACGCACCTGAAGCGCGGTAATGGCGGTGAGCGCAGTTGTCTCAGTACGCAGAACGCGAGGTCCTAACAGAATATCAGTAAACTGATACCGTGCAGTCATGGCAATTTCATCTGCCGACAACCCACCTTCCGGGCCAATCAGCAAGCGGATGCGCTCCACCGGGAGCGGCAGCGTGTTAATGCTGGCGCTGGCGCGAGGATGCAGATTGAGCTTCAGTCCTTCGTCCTGTTCTGCGCACCATGCTTCCAGATCCATTGCCGGGCGAATTTCAGGCACCCGATTACGACCGCACTGTTCGCAGGCGGCAATAGCGATTTTCTGCCACTGCTGGAGCTTCTTGTTCAGGCGTTCATTGTCCAGTTTAACGCCGCAACGCTCAGAAAAAAGTGGCGTAATGAGGCTTACACCCAGTTCAATCGATTTCTGGATAGTAAATTCCATTTTTTCACCGCGCGACATTACCTGGCCCAGGTGGATATGCAACGGTGATTCCCGATCGTCGAGTTCAGCGTTAAGCACCTTCACTTCCACACTTTTCTTACTGGCATGGGTAATTTCGGCGTCGAATACCTGATTGCTGCCATCAAACAGCTGTAGCGGCTGGCCTGGCCCCATACGTAGTACGCGGCCGATATGGTTGGCAGCATCTTCACACAGTGAAATTTGGCTACCGGAAGCGAGTGGCTCTGGGTGATAAATGCGAGGAATGCGCATAGTTAAACATCCGCGTCATGGCCCTGGGCTGCAACAGGCCAGGGCATGGTTAAAAATATTGCCGCTAGTGTAGGTTAGCTCTTTTGCGCCTGGCAAGCGCGTTGCACATAGGGGTTATGATTCCCCTGTACCTTCGCGACGCGTTCGTCGCGCTCACACTCCCAGTCGGTGACCGGATACTGCTTATTCCAGGCATTAAAAAGCTGGGTTTGCTGGCGAGAGAGCGTCAGGTTGTATTGGTCGCGCATATAAAAATAGGTACGCGCGATGGCGCCACGGGCGCGGGCAGGCGGCTCGGCAACTTTCTCTTTGAAATCAACCTTCATCGCGCACTGTCCATACTGGCCTTCGCCACCGTTCCACTGGCTGTACATGAAGTTAGCGCGATCGCCATTCACTTCACCTACCGCAGGCTGCAGGTTATGCATATCGCTTTCCATTTTGCGATAGACCGGATCTTTAGCGCAGTTTTTACGCCCTCCGTCCTGCCAGCACTGGCGCTGATGACCAAACTGCCAGGCGGGAACAACGTGCTCCCATTCAATTCGACTGGCGCGGTTTTCGTTTTTTCGCACTTTATAGCCGCAGGATTCGAGGTCCACGACCCCTTTTTTGCCTTGCCAGTTAATTTTACAACCGCAGTAGAAATCGCTTGGTGCATCGGCGTTAACTTTGACGCCCGCCGCTTTTGCCTGAGAAAAACTGTTGATGCCTTCGGCTAAAGCCGGGCCTGAAAATGCTGCGGCTAACAAGGCCGCAGCAAAAGAAAAATTACGGTACATCACGAACTCCGTGTCAAAACGAGCCCGCAACGTAGCGAAAGTCATTCCTGTATGCAATCAGTTAGATCAGAAAAGTTCCTGATAATTCTGAAGATTATTCTGCAATCAGTGGTTCGCCGCAGTGAACGCAGCGGTAGGTGGCTTCGCCGCGTATCACGCGGTTATGGCGGCGTACGGTCAGTTGGTGTTCCTGACACTTGCAGCGGTAAGTAAAGGTCTTACGCTGCACGGATTGCAGTTCGAACTGATGCGTACGTCGGGCTGGCACGCCCAGCACGCTTTCCATCATCCATTTCCACTCTTTGCCGTGCGGCGGCACGCGGCCAAAGTATTTCCACACCAGTAAATGCGCCAGTTCATGGGGCACCACTTCGTTAACGAACGCGTCAACGTTCTCCATCAGCAGGACGGGATTCAGACGAATTTCGTAGGTTTGTAGCCACGCGGTACCCGCGGCGGTTCCGCGCTGTTGGTAAACCAGCTTTGGCTCCGGGTAATTGCGTTCTAGCTTGAGATTGGCCTGAGCGAGTTTTTCCCGCAGGCTGCGCATAACGGCTTGCTGGATGGCGATAGGGAGACGGGAGGTTTTCATAACGCCAGAGGATAGTGCGACAGGGAAGGGACTGCAAGAGGAAGGCTTCCTCCCGCGGGGGAGGAAGCTTTTCGTGATTAGTCGTGTGCGCCAATTTCGCGCAGTTTACGACCTTTCATCAGGTTACGTTCAATGTGTTCCAGAGAGACATTTTTAGTTTCAGGTATCAGCCACAGGGTCAGGAAGATGAACAGGACGTTCAGACCACCGTAGACCCAGAAAGTATTGGCGCTTCCCAGCGAGTTCAGCATCGTCAGGAAGGTTGCACCGACGATCATATTGGCAATCCAGTTGGTTGCGGTAGAGCAGGTGATACCGAAATCGCGGCCTTTCAGCGGTTGGATTTCAGAGCACAGAACCCAAATCAGCGGACCGGCGCTCATGGCAAAGCCAACGATAAACATCAGCAGCATCAGTACAGCGAAGTATTGCGCGGCCGCCGAGTGAATACCCACGTGCATCATCGTACCCAGCACGCCCATACCGACGGCCATGACGATAAAGCCGAGGATCAGCGTAGGCTTGCGGCCCCAACGGTCAACCAGGCCAATGGCGATAAAGGTTGCCAGCACGTTGGTCAGACCGACGATAACAGTCCCCCACATCTGCTCGGTGGTGTTGGTGTAGCCCGCCAGCTCAAAGATTTTCGGTGCGTAATACATAATGACGTTCATCCCGGTGAACTGCTGCATCACCTGTAACAGGACGCCAAGGAATACTGCGCGGCGGAAGTTGCTGTTTTCTTTAAACAGCGCCCAGCCGCTCTGCTTCACCTGCAGACTTTCACGAATTTCATCCAGCTCGCGTTTGGCTTCTGCGCTGGTATCACGCAAACGCAACAGAACACGTTCAGCATCGACAAAACGACGTTTAGCAGCAAACCAGCGTGGGCTGTCCGGCAGGAAGATAACGCCAACCAGCAGCAGCAGGGCAGGGATGATGATCACGCCCAGCATCCAGCGCCATGCGCCGCTGTAGCTAAACGCCGTATCGGAAAGATACGCACCCAAAATACCGATGGTGATCATCAACTGATACATAGAGATCATGCTGCCACGAATTTTTTCCGGGGCAATTTCAGACAGGTAAAGCGGCGCGGTATAAGACGCAACGCCTACCGCAAGGCCGAGCAGCACGCGGGAAACCAACAGCACTTCAACGTTTGGTGCCGCGGCGGAGAACAGTGAACCGGCAACAAACAGGATTGCGCCGATCATCAAACTCTTTTTACGCCCCAGTTTGAAGGAGAGCCAACCGCTGCCGACGGCACCCACGGCTGCACCAAACATCATCGAACTCACCACCCATTCCTGAGTATGGGGGGTAATTTGGAACTCGTCGGTGATGAACGGTAAAGCTCCGGCAATAACACCGATATCCAGGCCAAAAAGTAATCCAGCCAGGGCTGCAAGAAAGCAGACAAAAAATGTCATAGCTTTGTTGGAACGCCCCGTTTTTTTATTGTCAGGCATGATGCCCTCCGGTTGGGTAGCTAGTTTTGTTGATGTTAAGGGTAGGTGAGTACGGGGTAAAAAAATGCGAATCACATCACATTAGTGTAATCGGTTACACTAGCATTCATGTAAGTTATTGGTTATTTTTTTGAAAAATAACGTTATTTATTTCGCATGAATAACATTGATTGTCTGGGTTTAAGATAATGCTGAAATATAATGTAACACTGATGCAATCATAGGGGCGAAGAGAAGTTAATTCAGTTTGGGTTGAGGTGCTGTGGTATGTAATCGCTTTCATTTGTTGTTTACAACAAGGGAGGTTAGCGTAGCTTTGGCTATGGGGTATGGAAGAGAAAAGGACATAAAAAAGACCAGCGCGAGGCTGGTCTTCATAAGCGTTGAACCGTGAGGGAATTACTTCAGACCGGCAGCTTCACGCAGCAGAGCGGCTTTGTCGGTTTTTTCCCATGGGAAATGTTCGCGACCAAAGTGACCGTAAGCAGCGGTTTCTTTGTAAATCGGGTGCAGCAGATCCAGCATCTGAATCAGGCCATACGGGCGCAGGTCGAAGAACTCGCGCACCAGCAGGGTCAGTTGCTCAGAAGGCACTTTTTCAGTACCGAACGTTTCCACCATGATAGAGGTCGGTTCAGCCACGCCGATTGCGTAGGAAACCTGAATCTCACAGCGATCAGCCAGACCAGCGGCAACAATGTTTTTCGCGACGTAACGGGCTGCATAGGCTGCGGAACGGTCAACTTTAGACGGATCCTTACCAGAGAATGCACCGCCGCCGTGACGCGCCATGCCGCCGTAGGTATCAACGATGATTTTACGACCTGTCAGTCCACAGTCGCCCATTGGACCGCCGATTACGAAACGACCGGTTGGGTTGATGAAGAACTTGGTCGAAGCAGTCAGCCATTCAGTCGGCAGTATCGGCTTGATGATCTCTTCCATAACGGCTTCTTGCAGCGATTTCTGATCGATGTCTTCAGAGTGCTGAGTCGACAGAACAACCGCATCAATACCGACGATTTTGCCGTCGTCATACTGGAAGGTAACCTGGCTTTTTGCATCCGGACGCAGCCAGGATAAAGTGCCGTTTTTACGCACTTCAGCCTGACGCTGCACCAGACGGTGAGCATAGGTAATTGGAGCTGGCATCAGCACGTCGGTTTCGTTGGTTGCATAACCAAACATCAGACCCTGGTCGCCTGCACCCTGTTCCAGCGGATCGGCGCGGTCAACACCCTGGTTGATGTCCGGAGACTGTTTACCAATTGCGCTCAGTACCGCACAAGAGTTGGCGTCAAAACCCATGTCGGAATGCACATAGCCAATTTCGCGCACCGTGTTGCGGGTGATCTCTTCGATGTCGACCCATGCGCTGGTGGTGATCTCACCGCCAACTAAAACCATACCGGTTTTGACGTAGGTTTCGCAGGCAACGCGTGCTTTCGGATCCTGCTCGAGGATTGCGTCCAGTACGGCGTCAGAGATTTGGTCAGCGATTTTGTCAGGATGCCCTTCTGATACGGACTCGGACGTAAAAAGGTGTTTTGCCATATTTAATTTCACCTAAGGAGAATTTGGTTAGCTCAAACTGTCGAGTGGAATAGCCATGTGTAGAAGATTCTACCATGAGTCTGCAGATGACGGACACTGGCAGTCTGAGTGTTAATCGGTATAGATGGATTAACATCTGGACGGCTATTTTAGGACAGTTCTTCGCCTGATTTCCAGCTTTTTTTGATTGAGGTCGCATTGTACTGAAAATGTAACTGGAAATTTTTCCTGACGGTGCTGGCAATGCGCGCATTTATCTTTTGCTTTTTGACTTCCTTATGGGTATAAAACGCGGCGCGCGGCTCATACAAAAGCACACGACGTTTTCATCGTGTTGCCACTTCCAGCCGGGTTAAGACTTTAGCTTTGGCTTGTGGGTTCGTTCCGTAAGGAGCAACCGTGGAGGTGATACGAGATAATGAACCGTTGTATTCTGCTGAATCTGTCGCACCGTTCTGGTGTACATATGTTCCCCGCAATCTGCATCTTGCATACCTGCCGATGTTATACCCATCTCGGCGCTTCTCAGGACTCCAGGGCCGGTAACGGTCACTAAGAACTGAACAAGGGCGCTCTTGGTAAACAAGAGTTTTCTCGTGGTTTCGCCGAACCGTCAGCATTAAGTTCGGTTACGTGTTTACATTGATATGAAAAAGAAACCGGTCGCACAGTCGGAGCGTCAGCACTATCTGCTGCAAATTCTGCCTGTATTTGGGTTGTTATCGCGTCTTCGGATTGCGATAGTAGTCAACTGTTTTACACTTGTTAATAAAATTTGAGGTTCGCTATGTCTGACGACATTTCTTTGGGTTCGCCTTCGTCAGCAGGCGAACACGGTGTACTACGCTCCATGCAGGAGGTTGCAATGAGTTCCCAGGAAGCCAGCAAGATGCTGCGTACTTACAATATTGCCTGGTGGGGTAATAACTACTACGACGTCAATGAACTGGGCCACATCAGCGTGTGCCCGGATCCGGACGTACCCGAAGCGCGCGTTGACCTTGCTGAGTTGGTGAAAGCCCGTGAAGCGCAGGGCCAGCGTCTGCCTGCATTGTTCTGCTTCCCGCAGATCCTGCAACATCGTTTGCGTTCGATTAACGCCGCGTTTAAACGCGCCCGTGAATCCTACGGCTACAACGGTGACTATTTCCTCGTTTACCCGATCAAGGTCAACCAGCATCGTCGCGTGATTGAATCGCTGATCCACTCCGGCGAACCGCTGGGGCTGGAAGCTGGTTCCAAAGCTGAATTGATGGCCGTTCTGGCCCATGCCGGAATGACCCGTAGCGTGATCGTGTGTAACGGTTATAAAGACCGCGAATATATCCGTCTGGCGCTGATTGGCGAGAAGATGGGCCATAAGGTCTATCTGGTCATCGAGAAGATGTCTGAAATCGCTATCGTGCTGGATGAAGCTGAACGCCTGAATGTCGTTCCGCGTCTGGGCGTGCGTGCGCGTCTGGCGTCGCAGGGCTCTGGCAAGTGGCAGTCCTCCGGCGGTGAAAAATCAAAATTCGGCCTGGCGGCAAACCAGGTGCTGCAACTGGTAGAAATTCTGCGCGAGCGTGGTCGTCTGGACAGCATCCAGTTGCTGCACTTCCATCTCGGCTCCCAAATGGCGAACATTCGTGATATCGCCACCGGCGTACGTGAGTCGGCGCGTTTCTACGTTGAGCTGCACAAGCTTGGCGTCAATATCCAGTGCTTCGACGTGGGCGGTGGTCTGGGCGTGGATTACGAAGGTACCCGTTCGCAGTCTGACTGTTCCGTAAACTACGGTTTGAACGAATACGCCAACAACATCATCTGGGCTATTGGCGACGCCTGTGAAGAACACGGTCTGCCGCATCCGACGGTAATCACCGAGTCTGGCCGCGCGGTAACCGCGCACCATACCGTGCTGGTATCTAACATTATCGGCGTTGAGCGTAGCGAACACACCGAAGCCACGCCTCCGGCTGACGATGCGCCACGTGCCCTGCAAAGCATGTGGGAAACCTGGCAAGAGATGCATGAACCGGGAACCCGTCGTTCGCTGCGTGAATGGCTGCACGACAGCCAGATGGATCTGCACGATATTCACGTTGGGTACTCTTCAGGCACCTTTAGCCTGCAGGAGCGTGCGTGGGCAGAGCAGCTGTATCTGAACATGTGCCATGAAGTGCAGAAACAACTCGACCCGAGCAACCGTGCGCACCGTCCGATTATCGACGAGCTGCAGGAGCGTATGGCGGATAAGATTTACGTCAACTTCTCGCTGTTCCAGTCGATGCCGGATGCGTGGGGGATCGATCAGCTGTTCCCGGTAATGCCGCTGGAAGGGTTGAATCAGGTGCCTGAACGCCGTGCGGTGCTGTTGGATATCACCTGTGACTCTGATGGCGCTATCGACCACTACGTTGATGGTGATGGCATTGCGACCACCATGCCGATGCCGGAATACGACCCTGAGAACCCGCCGATGCTGGGCTTCTTTATGGTGGGTGCGTACCAGGAGATCCTCGGCAACATGCACAACTTGTTTGGTGATACCGAAGCGGTTGACGTGTTCGTCTTCCCTGACGGCAGCGTAGAAGTTGAGCTGTCCGACGAAGGGGATACCGTGGCGGATATGCTGCAATACGTGCAGCTGGATCCGAACACCCTGCTGACGCAGTTCCGTGACCAGGTGAAAAACACCGATCTGGACGCTGAGCTGCAACAGCAGTTCCTCGAAGAGTTTGAAGCCGGTCTGTACGGTTATACTTATCTGGAAGATGAGTAACGATAAATGCCAGGTGGTGCTGCGCTTACCGTTCCTACGAAAGTAGGCCGGATAAGGCGAAGCCGCCATCCGGCAGTCGGAATCCGCGGGGGCAGCATTTGTGGCACTCACTTGAATCCGTACAAAATAACGGCGATAATTTGCCGTAAATATGCAGTTACCAAATCAATCCCTTCCTCGTCGGGCTTAACGACGCGGAGGGGATTTTTTTTCATCGATTTTTAAAGAGGTCAGTACATGAGCACCTTAGGTCATCAATACGACAACTCCCTGGTTTCTAACGCCTTTGGTTTTTTACGTCTGCCGATGAACTTTATGCCGTACGATAGCGACGCCGACTGGGTGATCACCGGTGTACCGTTTGATATGGCAACGTCTGGTCGTGCGGGCGGGCGTCATGGTCCGGCGGCAATCCGTCAGGTGTCCACCAACCTGGCCTGGGAGCACAACCGATTCCCGTGGAACTTCGATATGCGCGAGCGCCTGAACGTGGTGGACTGCGGCGATCTGGTTTATGCGTTCGGGGATGCGCGTGAAATGAGTGAAAAACTGCAGGCGCATGCTGAGAAGCTGCTGTCTGCCGGTAAGCGCATGCTCTCCTTTGGCGGCGACCACTTCGTCACGCTGCCGCTGCTGCGCGCGCACGCTAAGCACTTTGGTAAAATGGCGCTGGTGCACTTTGATGCCCACACCGACACCTACGCGAACGGCTGCGAATTCGACCACGGCACCATGTTCTACACTGCGCCGAACGAAGGTCTGATCGATCCGAATCACTCTGTGCAGATCGGTATTCGTACCGAGTTCGACAAAGACAACGGCTTTACCGTACTGGATGCGTGCCAGGTTAACGACCGCAGCGTTGATGACATTATCGCTCAGGTTAAGCAGATTGTCGGTGATATGCCGGTATACCTGACTTTTGATATCGACTGTCTGGACCCGGCGTTTGCACCAGGAACCGGTACGCCAGTGATCGGCGGTCTGACTTCCGATCGTGCTATTAAACTGGTACGTGGTCTGAAAGATCTGAACATCGTCGGGATGGATGTTGTTGAAGTGGCTCCGGCCTACGATCAGTCAGAGATCACCGCACTGGCGGCGGCAACGTTAGCATTAGAAATGCTCTATATCCAGGCGGCGAAAAAAGGCGAGTAACGGTTTCGGGCTATTTTACTCGCCATTTTGAACCCGGGCAGTGCTCGCCATCCTCACGTACTACGTGTACGCTCCGGTGGCTGTGCGCTGTCCGGTCTCAAACTGGCTTCGCCAATAACGCCCGATCGCTGGACTAAATTTGTAATTCTGTAGGCCGGATAAGGCGTTCACGCCGCCATCCGGCACTGTTCGAAGATTATTTGATCCCGTCTGCGCTCATGCGATCGCGAATATGTTGCGCACGTTCTGCGGATGCCGGATGATCGTCAAACATTGAGCTTTGACGTCCTGCTTCCAGTTTTGCCAGTTTCTCAAAACTGGTGGCTAAGCCAGCCGGATTGATCCCACGTTTGCGCAACAGATCATACGAGTAATCATCCGCCTCGGATTCCTGACGCTGGGAGAACTGCGAGTTCACCAGTTTCTCGCCAAGATCGCCCAATTGCGATTGCGACAGGCTGCCGACAATCCCGCCAGCGGAAGCCGCAGCTGCCCGCACGGCGTTCGTACCCAGCGCAACCTGCATCCCTTTTTTCACGTGACCCAGCGCAACGTGACCCATTTCGTGGCCGATCACCGCTTCGACTTCGTTGTCGGTCATCATATCCATCAGGCCGCTGTATACGCGGATACAGCCGTTCGCCATGGCAAAGGCATTTACATCTTTCGCCATATAGACTTTGTAGTTCACCGGCTGGCCGTTAATGTTATCGCCAAGCGCGGCGGCGATTTTGCCAAGACGCGTTGCATACTCGCTGCCAGCCGGGGCGATGGTAGCTTTGCTGTCCATATCCTTACAGGCCTGATCGCTCAGCGCTTTTACCTGCGCATCGCTCAGACTGTAGGCCTGGAAAGCCTCTGCGCCTGAGGAAAGCAGTCCGTTTGAGTCCATGTTCTGGCAGCCGGTCAATGCCGCCGCCATGCTCGTAGCAAGCAGTAAAGCGCGAATTTTCATTTTTTCTCTTCCGCACAAAGTCAGGATTATTCTAAAAAATGCGTCGTTTGCAGGTGAACCGACGCTCGGCATAAGTATAAAGAAAAGAACAATAAGCGGGCGAGAAGATTGCGCAACTTGCGCGCATGATCCAGAGATTTCTGAAGCGGTAAAAGGATGCTCCATGTACATGACACGCGGCTTGGGTTACATTGTTGGCACTTTTTTCCGGCGTAGCCCAAAACGCGCTGTCGTCAAGTCGTTTAGGGCGTGGCCTTCATTATCCGATCTGGAGTCAAAATGTCCTCACGTAAAGAGCTTGCCAATGCTATTCGTGCGCTGAGCATGGACGCAGTACAGAAAGCCAAATCCGGTCACCCGGGTGCCCCGATGGGTATGGCTGACATTGCCGAAGTCCTGTGGCGTGATTTCCTGAACCACAACCCGACTAACCCGTCCTGGGCTGACCGTGACCGTTTCGTGCTGTCTAACGGCCACGGTTCAATGCTGATTTACAGCCTGCTGCACCTCACCGGCTATGATCTGCCGATGTCCGAGCTGCAGAACTTCCGTCAGCTGCACTCCAAAACGCCGGGTCACCCGGAAGTGGGTTACACCGCGGGTGTTGAAACCACGACCGGTCCTTTGGGTCAGGGCATTGCGAATGCAGTGGGTATGGCTATCGCTGAAAAAACGCTGGCGGCGCAGTTTAACCGTCCTGGTCACGACATCGTTGACCACTTCACCTATGCTTTCATGGGCGACGGCTGCATGATGGAAGGTATCTCTCACGAGGTATGTTCCCTGGCTGGTACGCTGAAACTGGGTAAACTGGTTGCGTTCTACGATGATAACGGCATCTCTATCGATGGCCACGTTGAAGGCTGGTTCACCGATGACACCGCGAAGCGTTTCGAAGCTTACGGCTGGCACGTGATTCGTGGCGTAGATGGTCACGATGCTGACGCGATTAAACGCGCTGTTGAAGAAGCACGCGCAGTGACCGACAAACCGTCCCTGCTGATGTGCAAAACCATCATCGGTTTCGGTTCTCCGAACAAAGCCGGTACCCACGACTCTCACGGTGCACCGCTGGGCGATGCAGAAATCGCACTGACCCGCGAACAGCTGGGCTGGAAATACGCGCCGTTCGAAATCCCGTCTGAAATCTACGCGCAGTGGGATGCGAAAGAAGCCGGCCAGGCAAAAGAAGCCGCATGGAACGAGAAGTTCGCTGCTTATGCCAAAGCTTTCCCGCAGGAAGCTGCTGAATTCACCCGTCGTATGAAAGGTGAAATGCCGTCTGACTTCGACGCGAAAGCCAACGAGTTCATTGCTAAGCTGCAGGCTAACCCGGCGAAAATCGCCAGTCGTAAAGCGTCTCAGAACGCGATTGAAGCCTTCGGTCCTCTGCTGCCTGAATTCCTCGGCGGCTCTGCTGACCTGGCACCGTCTAACCTGACTCTGTGGTCTGGTTCTAAGGCCATCAACGAAGATACTGCCGGTAACTACATCCATTACGGTGTACGTGAATTCGGTATGACCGCTATCGCAAACGGTATTTCCCTGCATGGTGGTTTCCTGCCGTACACCTCCACCTTCCTGATGTTCGTGGAATATGCCCGTAACGCGGTGCGTATGGCTGCGCTGATGAAACAGCGTCAGGTGATGGTCTATACTCACGACTCCATCGGTCTGGGTGAAGATGGCCCGACTCACCAGCCGGTAGAGCAGGTTGCTTCTCTGCGTGTGACCCCGAACATGAGCACATGGCGTCCGTGTGACCAGGTTGAATCCGCAGTAGCATGGAAATACGGTGTTGAGCGTCAGGACGGCCCGACCGCGCTGATCCTCTCCCGTCAGAACCTGGCGCAGCAGGAACGTACTGCAGAGCAACTGGCGAACATCGCTCGCGGTGGCTACGTGCTGAAAGATTGCGCGGGTCAGCCGGAGTTGATCTTCATCGCCACCGGTTCTGAAGTTGAACTTGCCGTGGCTGCCTGGGACAAACTGACCGCTGAAGGCGTGAAAGCGCGCGTGGTTTCCATGCCGTCTACCGATGCATTCGACAAGCAGGATGCGGCTTACCGTGAATCCGTACTGCCGAAAGCCGTCTCTGCTCGCGTCGCTATCGAAGCTGGCATTGCTGACTACTGGTTCAAATACGTGGGCCTGAACGGCGCTATTGTTGGTATGACTACCTTTGGTGAGTCTGCACCGGCGGAACTGCTGTTTGAAGAATTCGGCTTCACCGTAGACAACGTGGTCGCGAAAGCAAAAGAACTGCTGTAATTTCGATTACAGGTGAAAACGGGTCGCTTAGGCGGCCCGTTTTTTGCTTCTCAGGGTAGTTACGTGCGTAGCTGACCTGCTTCAAGACGTACTATGCGCGAAAAATGGCGCTGCGTAAATGCAGCGTCATGACTGATCGCTACAACGCTGGCGCCACGTGTACGACACACTGCCAGCCAGTTTTCGAAGACGCCAAGCCAGTGTGCATCAAAGTCCCGACTGGGCTCATCCAGCAGTAGAATAGCGGGTTTGAGGGCTTCCAGACTGGCGACGGCAACCATACGTCGTTGTGCCGTATGCAGATCGAGCGGGTGCGCGTCGGCGACATCCTCTAACTGACATAATCGCAGCGCCGCCATCGTGCGTTGCGCAATTTCAGTCGCCGGAAGCTTCTGTAGCCGTAATCCGAAGGCCACTTCCTCTGCAACCTTGCTGTGAAAGATTTGATTCTCCGCCTCCTGAAACAGTACGCCGAGCACCCTGGCGCGCTCCCGGTTTTTCAGTTGCGCAATCGCACGATTTTGAACGGTTATTGTGCCGGATGAGGGCGTCAGTAGCCCGGCCATGATGCGCAACAGCGTGGATTTTCCTGCGCCATTATCGCCCGTTAGCGCCAGCCATTCCCCCTCCTGGAGTTCCAGCGAAATATTGCGTAAACAGTCATCGGCGGCGTTCGGCCAGCGATAGCTGATCTGGTTTAGCGTCAGCATAGTGATGACAATGCTCCGTCGCGCAGCTGCCATGCCTGCTGGCAGTAGCTGAGAAAAGGTGAAGGGTTGCGTTCGAAAAGTATCACCAAAGCATGCTGTTCCTGTGCCCACTGTTGCAGTCGCGCCAGCAGCATTGCCGTGGCTTGCGCCGTCAGGCGACTGAACGCTTCATCCAGAATCAATATTTTCGGCTGCATGGCGAGTGCGCTGGCAATGACTACCCGCTGGGTTTCCCCGCCGGAAAGGGTGCCGGGATGACGATGGCGCAGAGGCTGACATTCCGTCAGCGTAAGGGCGGCATCTATGCGCTGCATAATTTCAGTCTCGGTAAGGCAGAGATTTTCCGGGCCAAACGCCACTTCTTCCTCCACGCTGAAAGTACAACCTGAAAGCTGCAGGTAAGGTGACTGCTGCACAAGCTGGATGGTACTCGACTGCTCGACCAGCGATAGTTGCCCGATGGGATTACCCAGTAGCGTGCCTGTGCCCTCAATTTCTCCCGGAAGGAAGTCGGGGTACCAGCCAGCCATCAGCTGTGCCAGCGTACTTTTCCCGCTGCCGTTCTCACCAAAAATAGCCACCATACCAGGCCCGGCGTAATGGAAATCGTAACAGGCGGATGGCCGCATAGCGTGCGTCGGAATATAGCGAAACTGCTCTAACGTAACCATATCCAGATTCCTGTCTCAACTGCCATCAGAACCACCATACCGTAGCGGGCCAGACGTTGTAAGGTGCTGTCTGGTGGCGCCCACAGCGTGGTGCGAGTGCGATGCAGGCGAAATCCCCGCATATCGAGCGCTGCACCGCGAACGGCCAAGTCATTGAGCGCGTTATGGGTGAGCGGCACAATTAATGCCGGCATAGCGCGTAAACGTTGGTACCAGGACTCATCCAGCGGTACGCCGCGTGCGCGCTGAGCCTCGTGAATAATCGCCAATTGGTGTTTGAGCTGTTCAACCACCAGCAGCGGGCCTGCGAACAGATAGGCAACGCCTGGCGGCAGGCGTGAAGCAAACAGGGCGCGCATAAAGCGCGCAACCGGCACGTACTGCATCCACATCTGCGATGTCGACACAATGGCGAGGATCCGCAGCCAGAGCGTAACGGCATCGGCCCAGCGTTCTGGTGTGCGCGGCTGCCCGCTAATCCACTCGGTAAGCCATCCGCCGTGTACCAGCCATAGCCCCAGTCCTAAGGGGATCATCAGCCAGAGTACGTATTTCGCCCGCGACCGCGTAGCCTTCATACATAGCAAACCGACAAACGTCGCGGCGCTGTACAAGCTGAGCGGCACTCCGGCTGGCAGCAGGAGCGTGGAGCAGGCGGCAAGCACCCACAGAGTTAACGACGTAAACGGATGCATTTAGCGCACGGCAGACATCGTAGGGAAATGGCGCGTTGTGCGCAGCGGAAGTTGTCGCAGCAGCACCCAGACGATGATTGCCGTGAGGATTTTATCGACCAGATTCGCTCCGATGACGGTGATGGCGACGGACTCAACCAGGTTCTGACCGACCGAGTGCATCCAGGCGACAAAAAGATCGGCGCCGCTGCCGGTGACACCCCCGAACAGAGTCGTGCGAATCGGCACGGCAACGAGGGTCACGGCAAGCGTGATAATTACGCCGCTGACCACGACTTTGGGTAAGGTGCGAAACCATCCCGCCCGTGCCAGCCAACCGGCGACCAGTCCAATAACCATGGCGACGGGCGCAAAGGCGGCGGCGATCGGATCGGTCAGCAACCCCCACAACAGGTTAGTGAGTAATCCGGTTAGCATCCCCACAACCGGACCTAACAGCACCGCGCTGATCAACGTGCCAATCGAGTCGAGAAAAATAGGTAATTTTAACATGCTGATAAGCTGCCCACCGACCATGTTGATGGCGATAGCAATGACAATAAGAACCAGAGACTGGCTGGAAAATTGGCGACGCGCCATATAAAGACCTCGTATAAGTGAAGCGTTAGCGGGATGAAATAACCAGTTCGTCATAACCGGAAACGGCGCAGGGCTGACGGCTGAATGCCAGAGACGTCAACTCGCCAATCACCAGTTCCAGCGTAGTTCGCACGGTACAGCCCGGCATCATGTGCCCGCCCAGCATCGCGCCGTGTGGGTCAGCAACCGCCAGATGGAGATGCTCGCCGGTAAGTTCCAGCGTGCCGTTCAGAGAGATAATTTCCCACGTACCCGTAAGTAATGTGGTTTCTTCACGTCCGGCGAAGCGCAGAGCAATGTTGGTCAAACTGCCGGTGCAACCCGCTATCCAGGCTGCCTGTAGTTGATGCTGCTGGATAAAAGCGTGTAGCGCTGAAAAGACTTCCTGGCCCGGTAATAAACGCAGCGCATGAAAGCGAGCTTCAGATGGTTGGGGATAGAATGTTGCCATAGTTGAGGGACTCCGAGACTCGGACGTTGCGCTGATAATATAGACACGGGTTAGGGAGCTTTCTGATATAAATCAGGATTTGTGACATGGCAACGAAATAATCTTGCTACGGTTATTCGTAATTCTGGAATATGGAATAAAAGTCGCGTTGAAGGACGTTAAAATGTGACGTAAGTCAGATAACTGTGTTCTGTTGCTGGACAATCATTCCTTTTATTCCGCGTTTCGCTTATTCTAGCTGAAGCGTTTCAGTCGATTAAATGTTCGACAATTAACCAATTAGTCGCAGTTTGCGACAGGTAAGGTTTCCCTGAGCGATTTGCTGCATTACTCTGTCTGCCACATCGTTTCTGAGAAATCCTTGCAGGAGACCTATGACCGTACGCGTAGCGATTAATGGTTTCGGTCGCATCGGACGCAACGTGGTTCGTGCTTTGTATGAATCCGGGCGTCGGGCGGAAATCACCGTGGTGGCAATCAACGAACTGGCGGATGCTGCAGGCATGGCGCATTTGTTGAAATATGACACCAGCCATGGGCGTTTTGCCTGGGATGTTCGTCAGGAACGAGACCAGCTCATCGTTGGCGATGACGCGATCCGCATTCTGCATGAGCGAACGCTCGATGCGCTTCCGTGGCGCGAACTGGGTGTCGACGTTGTGCTGGATTGTACGGGGGTCTTCGGCAGCCGCGAACACGGCGAGGCGCATATTGCCGCCGGCGCAAAGAAAGTGCTCTTTTCACATCCTGGTAGTCACGACATCGACGCAACCGTTGTGTTTGGCGTTAATCAGGATCAGCTGCGCGCTGAGCACCGGATCGTTTCCAATGCCTCCTGCACCACGAATTGCATAATACCCGTCATTAAATTGCTGGATGATGCTTACGGCATTGAGTCTGGTACCGTCACCACGATCCACTCCGCGATGCACGATCAGCAGGTTATTGATGCTTATCATCCTGACCTGCGTCGCACGCGAGCGGCCAGCCAGTCGATCATTCCGGTTGATACCAAACTGGCGGCGGGCATCACGCGAATTTTCCCGCAGTTTAACGATCGTTTTGAAGCGATAGCGGTGCGTGTACCGACCATAAATGTGACGGCGATCGACTTAAGCGTGACGGTGAAAAAACCAGTAAAAGCCAGTGAAGTCAACCAGTTGCTGCAAAAAGCAGCACAAGGTGCATTTCATGGTATAGTTGACTATACGGAATTACCGTTGGTCTCAATAGATTTTAACCACGACCCGCACAGCGCCATCGTTGATGGTACGCAAACGCGCGTGAGTGGCGCTCACCTGATCAAAACGCTGGTCTGGTGTGATAATGAATGGGGCTTTGCTAACCGTATGCTCGATACGACGTTAGCGATGGCTGCTATTGGTTTCAGGCTCGACGCTTGAGCGTCGACAAAACTTTATGAATCAACGAGAGGATTCACCATGTCTGTAATTAAGATGACCGATCTGGATCTGGCTGGTAAACGCGTTTTTATCCGTGCGGACCTGAACGTACCAGTTAAAGAAGGGAAAGTAACCAGCGATGCGCGTATCCGTGCTTCCCTGCCAACCATCGAACTGGCCCTGAAACAGGGTGCTAAAGTGATGGTAACTTCCCACCTGGGTCGTCCTACCGAAGGCGAGTACAACGAAGAATTCTCTCTGCTGCCGGTTGTTAACTACCTGAAAGACAAACTGTCTGCTCCGGTTCGCCTGGTAAAAGATTACCTGGACGGCGTTGAAATCGCTGCCGGTGAACTGGTTGTTCTGGAAAACGTTCGCTTCAACAAAGGCGAGAAGAAAGACGACGAAGCGCTGTCCAAAAAATATGCTGCTCTGTGCGACGTATTCGTTATGGACGCTTTCGGTACTGCTCACCGTGCGCAGGCGTCCACCCACGGTATCGGTAAATTCGCCGATGTCGCTTGTGCAGGTCCGCTGCTCGCTGCCGAGCTGGATGCACTGGGTAAAGCACTGAAAGAACCTGCTCGTCCGATGGTTGCTATCGTTGGTGGTTCTAAAGTTTCTACCAAACTGACCGTTCTTGATTCTCTGTCAAAAATCGCTGACCAACTGATTGTTGGCGGTGGTATCGCGAACACCTTCGTTGCTGCTCAAGGTCACAACGTGGGTAAATCCCTGTACGAAGCTGACCTGGTTGACGAAGCTAAGCGTCTGCTGACCACTTGCGACATCCCGGTCCCAACCGACGTTCGCGTAGCGACTGAATTCTCTGAAACCGCACCGGCTACCCTGAAATCCGTTAGCGATGTAAAAGAAGACGAGCAGATCCTGGATATCGGCGACACTTCTGCACAGCAGCTGGCTGACATTCTGAAGAATGCGAAAACCATTCTGTGGAACGGCCCGGTTGGCGTGTTCGAATTCCCGAACTTCCGCAAAGGTACTGAAATCGTTGCTAATGCCATCGCAGACAGCGAAGCATTCTCTATCGCAGGCGGCGGTGACACCCTGGCAGCAATCGACCTGTTCGGCATTGCTGACAAAATCTCCTACATCTCTACTGGCGGCGGCGCGTTCCTCGAATTCGTGGAAGGCAAAGTACTGCCAGCAGTAGCCATGCTCGAAGAGCGTGCTAAAAAGTAAGAATTTAATGGGCAGGGAAACCTGCCCTTATTTTAGCGCGCTTTAGGGCGCGCGCCCTTTCCAAGGCCGAAGATACAGGACTCGTAAAATGTCTAAAATTTTTGATTTCGTAAAACCAGGCGTAATCACTGGTGATGACGTACAGAAAGTTTTCCAGGTAGCTAAAGAAAACAACTTTGCTCTGCCAGCTGTTAACTGCGTGGGTACCGACTCCATCAACGCCGTTTTGGAAACTGCTGCAAAAGTTAAAGCGCCAGTAATCGTACAATTCTCCAACGGTGGTGCTTCTTTCATCGCGGGTAAAGGCGTGAAGTCCGACGTTCCTCAGGGCGCTGCAATCCTGGGTGCTATCTCTGGCGCGCATCACGTTCACCAGATGGCTGAACACTACGGTGTTCCGGTTATCCTGCACACTGACCACTGCGCGAAGAAACTGCTGCCGTGGATCGACGGTCTGCTGGACGCGGGCGAAAAACACTTCGCAGCAACCGGCAAACCGCTGTTCTCTTCTCACATGATCGACCTGTCTGAAGAGTCTCTGGAAGAGAACATCGAAATCTGCTCCAAATACCTGGCGCGCATGTCCAAAATGGGCATGACTCTGGAAATCGAACTGGGTTGCACCGGTGGCGAAGAAGATGGCGTGGACAACAGCCACATGGACGCTTCTGCACTGTACACCCAGCCGGAAGACGTTGATTACGCATACACCGAGCTGAGCAAGATCAGCCCGCGTTTCACCATCGCAGCTTCCTTCGGTAACGTACACGGCGTTTACAAGCCGGGTAACGTCGTTCTGACCCCGACCATCCTGCGCGACTCTCAGGACTATGTTTCTAAGAAACATAACCTGCCGCACAACAGCCTGAACTTCGTCTTCCACGGCGGCTCCGGTTCTACTGCTCAGGAAATCAAAGACTCCGTAAGCTACGGCGTAGTGAAAATGAACATCGATACCGATACCCAATGGGCCACCTGGGAAGGCGTTCTGAACTACTACAAAGCAAACGAAGCTTACCTGCAGGGCCAGTTGGGTAACCCGAAAGGCGAAGATCAGCCGAACAAGAAATACTACGATCCGCGCGTATGGCTGCGTGCTGGTCAGGCAAGCATGATCACCCGTCTGGAACAGGCTTTCAAAGAACTGAACGCGGTTGACGTTCTGTAATTTACGCCGTTCCACGTGACATGAGGCCCGCAAATGCGGGCCTTTTTTATTGCTATGTCAACGCTCTGCTGGCAGAGAATTCTGTGATCTGTTTGGCAAAATCCAGGTTTATTGTTTACCCTTGTCAGGTTGCCAGTCCCGTCAGGGCGGCTTTATTTCTCCCGTTTGGGTAAGCAAAAAAGGAATATTGAATGGAAGATTTGAATGTTGTCGACAGCATAAACGGTGCGGGCACCTGGCTGGTGCGCAACCAGGAACTGCTGTTGAGCTATGCCGTCAACATCGTTGCGGCCATCGCGATTGTCATTATCGGTATGATCGTGGCGCGCATTGTATCAAATACCGTTAACCGCCTGATGCTGGCGCGTAAAATTGATGCCACTGTTGCCGACTTCCTCTCTGCACTGGTGCGTTACGGTATTATCGCTTTCACGCTGATTGCCGCTCTGGGCCGTGTTGGGGTGCAAACAGCCTCCGTGATCGCCGTTCTCGGTGCCGCAGGTTTAGCCGTCGGTCTGGCGCTGCAAGGTTCGCTGTCCAACCTCGCCGCAGGTGTCCTGCTGGTAATGTTCCGTCCGTTCCGTGCGGGTGAGTATGTCGATCTCGGCGGCGTGGCTGGAACCGTGCTCAACGTGCAGATTTTCTCCACCACCATGCGTACCGTGGATGGCAAGATTGTTGTGATCCCAAACGGCAAAATCATCGCCGGGAACATCATTAACTTCTCTCGTGAACCGGTTCGACGTAACGAATTTATTATCGGTGTGGCTTACGACTCCGATATCGATCTGGTGAAAAAAATCCTCACCGATATCATTCAGTCGGAAGATCGCATTCTTAAAGACCGTGAAATGACGGTGCGCCTGAATGAGCTGGGGGCTTCCTCAATTAATTTTGTGGTACGCGTCTGGAGCAATAGCAGCGACCTGCAAAGCGTCTACTGGGACGTACTGGAGCGTATTAAGCGCGAGTTCGATGCCAACGGCATCAGCTTCCCTTATCCGCAGATGGATGTGAACTTCAAGCGTGTGAAAGAGCGCGCGGCAGAGTAATTACGCGCCCGGAGGCGCTTTTGCTTTCCGGGCCGATAAAAACTTTCTTTCCATTAATTTCCCTAATCTGCGATTAAAATTATCCATTTCCGCTAATGTTTTCCCCGCGCTATAGTCTCCTCCTAAGAGAAACAGTTCGGGATGATTAACGTGTTATCGTATTACTTTCAAGGGCTTGCACTTGGTGCGGCCATGATTCTTCCGCTTGGTCCGCAAAACGCCTTCGTGATGAACCAGGGCATTCGCCGCCAGTATCACATCATGATTGCTTTACTCTGTGCTATCAGCGATTTAGTGCTGATTTGTGCGGGGATCTTTGGCGGTAGCGCCTTGCTGATGCAGTCACCATGGCTAATGGCGCTGGTCACCTGGGGTGGGGTGGCTTTTTTACTCTGGTACGGTTTCGGGGCGTTAAAAACGGCGATGAGCAGTAATCTGGAACTGGCCAGTGCCGAGGTGATGAAGCAGGGGCGCTGGAAAATCATCGCCACCATGCTGGCGGTGACATGGCTCAATCCCCATGTTTACCTGGATACCTTTGTGGTGCTGGGGAGTCTGGGGGGGCAACTGGACGTTGAGCCGAAGCGCTGGTTTGCGCTGGGAACCGTCAGCGCTTCGTTCCTGTGGTTTTTCGGTCTGGCATTGCTGGCGGCCTGGCTGGCTCCGCGTCTGCGCACTGCTAAAGCGCAGCGCATCATCAATACGTTGGTAGGATTAGTGATGTGGTTTATTGCTTTTCAACTGGCAAAAGAAGGTGTTGCGCACGTTCATGCGTTGTTCAACTAAGTGTTGTCTGATGGACAACGCAGCGAGATCGTCTAAGCTTGCCTGCATGTGCCCTGAGTTTCGGGGTAATTATTGAAACATGGAGGAACGACCGTGAAGTTCAAAATAATGGCCCTGGCGGCATTAGTCGGATTCAGCGCACTATCGGTACAGGCAAATGAGTTGCCAAATGGACCGCACATCGTGACTTCCGGAACAGCAAGCGTGGATGCGACACCAGACATAGCTACGCTGGCAATTGAAGTGAACGTTGCTGCCAAGGATGCGGCTTCAGCGAAGAAGCAGGCCGATGAGCGCGTGGCGCAATATCTGTCCTTCCTTGAACAGAACCAGATAGCGAAGAAAGACATTAGCGCGGCCAACCTGCGTACCCAGCCGGATTACGACTACCAGAACGGTAAAAGTATCCTCAAAGGGTATCGTGCGGTGCGCACCGTTGAAGTCACGCTGCGTCAGCTGGACAAACTTAACGCTCTGCTCGATGGCGCGCTGAAGGCTGGTCTGAATGAGATCCGTTCGGTATCGCTTGGTGTTGCCCAACCGGATGCTTACAAAGATAAAGCGCGTAAAGCGGCAATTGATGATGCTATTCATCAGGCAGAGCAACTGGCTGCGGGCTTCAATAGCAAACTTGGCCCGGTGTATAGCGTGCGCTACCACGTTTCCAATTATCAGCCGAGCCCGATGGTACGGATGATGAAAGCAGATGCCGCACCTGCTGCTTCTGCTCAGGAAACCTACGAACAGCCGGTTATTCAGTTTGACGATCAGGTTGATGTCGTCTTCCAGATTGAGCCGACGGCGGGGCAATCAGCCGCAACGCCAGCCAAAACTCAGTAATTGTTGCAGACCCGGCTTTCCAGCCGGGTTTTTTCTGTGAGCAACTGTAAAAATGAGACTTCACATCCGGTCTTTTTTTTCGCCGTAATGAGGATAGGCCATAGCGATTTTTAAGGGGACGCTATGGATATTTTTATCTCGAAAAAGATGCGTAATTTCATTCTGCTGGCGCAAACCAATAACATCGCCAGAGCGGCAGAAAAAATACATATGACCGCATCGCCCTTCGGTAAAAGCATTGCTGCACTGGAAGATCAAATCGGCTATACGCTGTTTACCCGCAAAGATAACAACATCAGCCTGAATAAAGCAGGACAAGAGCTGTATCAGAAGCTGTTTCCCGTTTATCAGCGCCTCTCTGCCATTGATAACGAAATCCATAACGCCTCTCGCCGCTCGCGGGAAATCGTTATCGGCATCGACAATACCTACCCAACGATTATTTTTGACCAGTTGATTAGCCTTGGTGACAAGTATGACGGTGTGACGGCTCAGGCCGTTGAATTCAGCGAGAATGGGGTGATTGATAACCTGTTCGATCGCAAACTGGATTTTATTATCTCGCCGCAGCACGTTTCCCCCCGCGTGCAGGAGCTGGAAAATCTGGCGATCAGCGAACTGCCTCCGCTGCGTCTGGGGTTTCTCGTTTCCCGGCGCTATGAAGAAAAACAGCCGCAGGATCTGCTGCGCGAGCTGCCCTGGCTGCAAATGCGCTTCCAGAATCGCGCCAACTTTGAGGCGATGCTGGATGCATACATGCGACCCTGCGGGATCAACCCGACGATTATCTATCGTCCGTACAGCTTTATGGCCAAGATTAGCGCGGTGGAGCGCGGGCAGTTTTTGACGGTGATCCCTCACTTCGCCTGGCGGCTGGTGAACCCGTCGACGCTGAAATATTTCGACGCGCCCGGCAGTCCCATGTATATGCAGGAGTTTCTCTATTCGCTGAAAAATCATCGCTATACCGCCACCATGCTCCAGCATATTGCTGAAGATCGTGACGGTAGTGCAAGTTAACCTAGCATCGAGCCTGTTTCGAGAAGGTTGCGATGCAGATCGAACGCATGGCTGAGATCGTGATGGATATGCCCGCCGGGCGCTTTCTCCAGATAGCGGTGCAAGTAATCTCTGTAAAGCGGATGCGCACAGTTATTGATAATTGTGTGCGCCCGCTGCATCGGAGATAACCCACGCAGATCGGCAATCCCTTGTTCGGTCACGATCACTTTAACGCTATGTTCGCTGTGGTCGACATGGCTGCACATCGGTACGATGGTTGAGATTTTCCCGCCTTTGGCAATCGACGGCGCCATAAAGATAGACAGGTAGGCGTTGCGCTCGAAATCTCCGCTGCCGCCGATGCCGTTCATCAGGTTCACCCCCGCAACGTGCGTGGAATTGGCATGACCGTAGATATCAAACTCCAGACCGACGTTGAGCGCAATAACCCCCAGTCGACGGATGATTTCCGGGTTATTGGAGATCTCCTGCGGGCGCAATACAATCCGGCTGGCGAAGAAGTCCATGTTGTCGTAAATCTTCTGTAGCGACGGGGCTGAAATGGTCAGGCTGGAGGCGCTGGCACCGCTTATCTTGCCCGTTTCCAGCAGATGCACCACCGACTCCTGCAACACCTCCGAATACATCATAAAGGGCGGGATATCCGGGTTCTCGCCCAGTCGAGCCATTACCGCGTTGTTGATATTGCCCACCCCGCTTTGTAAGGGCAGAAACTCAGCTGGAATGCGTTTGTGCGCCATTTCTGCCAGCAGAAAAGAGACTACGTTATCGGCAATTTGTTGGCTGACCGGATTGGTTTTATCCGATGCATTTCCTGCATCGGGCAGTTCGGTATCCACCACCGCAACCACCTTTTTGGGGTCTATCTGTACGCACTGACTGCCTACGCGATCCATGGTATGAAAAATGGGTACGCTGTTACGCCGCGGCGGCGCACCGGGTATCACGATGTCGGCAAACTCCGCCACACGCGGATTATGGTAATGATTCAATTCAATGATCACTTTTTTCGCCCGCAGCAGCCAGGTGGGGGCATTACCGATACCGCTGGACAGCCAAATCCGGCCATCCGGCGCGATGGCTGAGGCTTCAATGACGGCAACATCGATCTCGCCAAAAAAGCCGTAATTAACCATTTGCGCCACTTCGCTCAAATGGAGATCGACAAACCTCACCTGGCCCTGATTAATTTTGTCGCGCAGGCCCGATGACGTTTGATAAGGCGCACGCCAGGAAACGGCATCCGCCGCGGATAGTACGTCATCAGCGGCGGCGCCAATTGATGCTCCGGTCAGCAGGCGGATCTGAAAAGGCTGTCCGTTCTGATGCTGTTCGCAGGCACGTTGGGCAATTGCGGTGGGTAACGCTTTTGGCGAACCCGCGGGGGTAAAGCCGCTAAACGCCACCATATCATCGTGCTGGATAATTTCTGCCGCCTGTTCGGCGCTCATCCGTTTCATGGCCGTCTCCTTCCTCAGACGTGATTAATGGCCGACAAAATTAGGTTTACGTTTTTCCATAAACGCGTTCATCCCTTCCTGATAATCCTCGCTGTCGTACACCGCGCGGCGCATGCCCTGAATGCGCTCGAACTCATCGGAATTCATGGTGTGCGCTTCACCCAGCACGCGCAGCTCTTCTTTAATGACGGCGATCGCCAGCGGCGCTTTCTCCGAGATGTGGTGCGCCATTTGCAGAGTGAAATCCTCCAGTTCGTCTACAGGAACCACATGGTTGAGGATCCCGACGGCCATCGCACGCTGAGCGGTAATCGGTGAGGCGGTAAAGATCAGCTCTTTCACGATGTGAAAACCGGCGTCGCGAGTCAGGTTGTGGATGCCGACCAGGTTATACGGCACGCCGAGGTTGACCGGGGTCATCGAGAAGGTGGATGTTTCAGCGGCGATGATCAGATCGGAACTCATGATCATCTCAAATGCGCCGCCCCAGACGCTGCCTTCAACCATAGAGATCACCGGTTTTGGATATTTTTGGATCATGCGGGTTATCTGACGCAGCGGATCGTCATAGGAGAGCGGATCGCGACGTCCGGTCGGGAGTTCATGAATATCATGCCCGGCGGAGAAAACTTTGGCTCCACTCGGAGCGCGCAGAATGATGCAGCGAATGTCCGCACGATTGAGATCGCTCAGCGCCTGCATCAGATCGTCAATAAACACTTTACTCAGGGCATTGAGCTTGCGGGCGTAATTGAACTCAATAACCGCGACTTTCTGGATGATGACCACGTTGACGTATTGATAAGACATAATGTTCTCTTTATTGAAAGTAATGATGCTGGATAAATTCGCTGATGTGCCGCAGACCGGTGCGCGGCGACAGATCGTTATTTTTGACAGCCTGTAGCGTCTGCTGGAAATAGCGGTCGAAATCAGTCCGCGCAAACAGCAGATGTAGGGCTTCTTCTTCAGCCTGCTGGTGTAACCAGTCCACCGCCTGCTGCTGGCGGACTTTTTCCAGTCGACCGCTGGCAGTAAGGCACGTTTTAAAGTCGGTTATCGCCTGCCAGACCTCCTCAATACCGCGTTTTTCCAGAGCGCTACAGGTCAGAACCAGCGGCTGCCACTCGTCATATTTACGGCGCAGAATATGCAGGGCGGATTCGTACATATGGCGGGCGATGGCCACGCTGGCATGGTTCTCACCGTCGTCCTTGTTGATGACGACCAGATCCGCCATTTCCATCAGACCTTTCTTGATGCCTTGCAAATCGTCGCCACCGCCAGCGATTTGCAGGGAGATAAAGCAATCCACCATGCCTGCGACTTCGGTTTCTGACTGCCCAACGCCGACGGTTTCTACAATCACCACGTCAAAGCCAGCCGCCTCGCACAACAGCATTAATTCGCGGGCGCGCTGGCTGGCTCCGCCTAAATGACCGCTGGAAGGGACCGGGCGAATAAACGCATATTCGGCGCGAGACAGCTCCGTCATGCGGGTTTTATCGCCAAGAATGCTGCCGCCGCTGACCGGGCTGCTGGGATCGACGGCGATCACCGCCACCCGTAATCCGTGACGGATTAACAGCATGCCGAATGCTTCCAGAAAGGTGCTTTTGCCCGCGCCCGGCGTACCGGTTATCCCCAAACGCAGGGCGTTACCGGTGAACGGCATAATTGCGTCCAGCAACTGCGTACTCAGCGGCTGGTGGCGCGGGTGGCTGCTTTCGACCAGCGTCATCGCCTGGGCGAGCGTAGCCCGTTCGCCAAGTCGCAAGCGGCGGACGGTATCCTCAAGCGTGGCGGCGTTAATCATGATGCTGACTGATACGGGTTAACACATCGTGGACACTGTCGAGCATTGGCGTGCCGGGGCCATAAATGGCAGCCACACCATGCTCGTGCAGGAAGGCGTAATCCTGTGGCGGAATAATGCCTCCTGCTACCACGCAGATATCTTCACGCCCCCATTTTTTGAGCGCGGTAACCAGTTCCGGGATCAGCGTTTTATGACCTGCCGCCAGTGACGATGCGCCTATTACATGCACATCGTTTTCTACCGCCAGACGGGCAATTTCCTCCGGAGTGGAGAACATCGGACTGAGATCGACATCGAAGCCGAGATCGGAGTAGGCGCTGGCGATCACTTTCGCGCCGCGATCGTGACCATCCTGGCCCATCTTGGCGATCAGGATCCTCGGTCGGCGACCATTTTCCGCGAGGAACTGTTCGGTTTGCGCAACAATGGCGTCGAACTCATCGGCGGATTTGTCGGACTGGTGATAGCTTTGCGCAATCACGCCGGTGACGCACTGGCTGGGAACCAGATAGCGGTCAAAAGCGGTTTCCAGCGCGTCGGAGATCTCACCGAGCGTGGCGCGAACGCGGGCGGCGTTAACGGCGGCGGCCAGCAGATTTTCATTATGCTGCGCGGCGTGGGTCAGCGCCGCGAGCGCGGCATTGACGGCATCTGTGTCACGAGTTGCGCGGATATGCTGCAACGAGGCAATTTGCTCGTTGCGTACCTTCACGTTGTCGATTTCCAGTACCGACGTTTCGTCTTCTTTATCCAGCTTGTATTTGTTCACGCCGACGATAACGCGTTTACCCTGGTCGATCAGCGACTGCTCGCGCGCGGAAGCTTCTTCGATCATCCGTTTAGGGAGCCCGGCTTCGATCGCTTTCGCCATGCCGCCTGCCTCATCAATTTGTTTGATGATCGTGCGCGCCTGCTTCACGATTTGATCGGTGAGCGACTCGACGTAATACGATCCGGCCAGCGGATCGACGGTGCGGCAGATCTCTGACTCTTCCTGAATGATGATCTGTGTATTACGCGCGATGCGGGCGGAGAAATCGGTGGGTAGCCCGAGCGCCTCATCAAAGGCGTTGGTATGCAGAGACTGGGTGCCGCCAAGCGTAGCGCCGAGCGCTTCAATGGTCGTGCGGATCACGTTGTTGTAAGGATCCTGCTCGGTCAGACTCCAGCCGGAGGTCTGGCAGTGGGTACGCAGAGCGAGAGATTTCGGGTTGTTTGCGCCAAAACCGCTGACTGCTTCGCTCCACAAATAGCGAGCCGCGCGCAGCATGGCGACGTTCATAAACAGATCCATGCCGATGCCGAAGAAGAATGACAGGCGCGGCGCGAAGTCATCAATTTTCAGCCCGGCAGACAGCGCGGCTTTGATGTACTCAATGCCGTCAGCCAGCGTAAACGCCACCTGCTGGATGCAGTTCGCCCCGGCTTCCCCCATGTGATAACCACTTATACTGATGGTGTTATAGCGCGGCATATTGGCGGAACACCAGGCGATGATGTCGGCGATGATGCGCATTGAAGGTTTTGGCGGGTAAATGTAGGTATTGCGGCACAGGTACTCTTTCAGAATATCGTTCTGAATGGTCCCGGTGAGTTGCTCCGGCGTTACGCCTTGTTCTTCTGCAGCCACGATATAAAACGCCAGTACCGGCAGCACCGCGCCGTTCATGGTCATTGATACCGACATCTTATCCAGCGGAATTTGGTCGAACAGCACCTTCATATCTTCGACAGTATCGATCGCCACGCCCGCTTTGCCGACGTCACCTGCCACGCGCGGGTTGTCAGAGTCATAGCCGCGATGGGTGGCAAGGTCAAAGGCGACGGAAAGTCCTTTTTGCCCGGCGGCGAGGTTGCGGCGGTAAAAGGCGTTGGACTCTTTAGCGGTAGAGAAACCAGCGTACTGGCGAATGGTCCACGGCTGCGCGGTATACATGGTGGCGCGCGGGCCACGCACGTAAGGCGGTAGGCCGGGAAGAGTGCCCGTGACTTCCAGATTATCGAGGTCCGCTTCAGTGTACAGCGGCTTGATGGCAATTCCTTCCGCCGTCTGTCTTTCCAGCGATTCGACGGTTTTTTCCCGTCGACTGAGTTCTTTATTAGCGAGTGTTTGCCACTCCTGCACGTTTGCCATTTTTTGCTCCGTATTACGCAATAAGTTGAATCTTTGCGGATACGGTGAGCTTTTTCATTTGGCTTGTCGCCAGCAAAAAATAGCCAACAGGGCGTCGTTTTTTGCCGCATGGCGTGTTTGATTTTGTGATTTATTTCAAAGACGTGGCGGGAATAGCATGAATAGAGGGTAAAGGCTTGTCGGCCGGATAAGGCGTTACGCCGCCATCCGGCACTCTGGAGCAATAAACGGTTTAATCCTGACGCAACACCTTGTGCCCGTATTCCAGCAGCGCGTCGGTAACGTTGCGCATCATGCGGCTTTCCGGTGCAAAACGGTGCCAGTACAGCATCCGACGCTGGAACAGACCTGGCGTTAAGTCGATCAGCTCGCCGCTTTCCAGCTCTTTCTCAATCTGTAAGTGCGGGATCATGCAGCAGGTGGTGCCCTGACGCGCCAACTGGACGAAGGCTTCAGACGAGTTAACGATGTGGCACGGCACGCTGCCCGGCGGCAGGTCGAAGTTTTGTTGCAGGAACGCCTGGTGCATATCATCAAGATGGTCAAACGCTACCGCCGGGGCTTTCAGCAGGGCGGAGCGGGTGACGCCGTTAGGGAAATAACGTTCGGCAAAAGGTTTGGAGCCAACAAACAGGTAGTCCAGCGCGCCAAGTTTATCCACCAGACAGCTTGGCAGCGCCTGATGTTGGATACTCACCGCACCGACCACTTCACCACGACGCAGACGTTCCTGGGTGCGCGTTTCATCCTCAACCTGCAGGTTCAGCCGAATCGGTGAATTGGCCAGTACCGGGGCTAACGCCGGAAGCAACCAGGTCGCCAGACTGTCGGCGTTCACTGCCAGTGAGAGCAGCAGCGGCGTCGATCCGGTTTGTTCATCACCCAGCCACTCGTCTTCCAGCAGTTCAACCTGACGCAAAAGTGCCAGTAGTTTCTGCCCCTGTTCGGTTGGGCGTGGTGGTACGGTACGCACCAGCAGCGGTTGTCCGAACATATTCTCAAGCTGTTTTATGCGCTGTGAAACCGCGGATTGCGTGATGCACAGCTTTTGCGCCGCGCGCTCAAATCCTCGTTCACGAATAACCGCATCCAGTGCTTGTAGTGTTCTGTAGTCCGGACGTTTCATTGCTTTGACGCACTCCTGAAAATTTTGCTTGTTCTGCACTATGACACAAATTTAGGTTGGGTAAAGACGAAATCCGCCGCTTGCGAGCGGGTGTGGGGACATTTTTCTGCACAATGTTCTATAATGCGCGTGAATTTTCCCACCATATTCACACCACAGGCGAAACGATCATGACGCAGGATGAACTGAAAAAAGCAGTAGGATGGGCGGCACTTCAGTATGTACAGCCCGGTACCATTGTGGGCGTAGGTACAGGTTCAACAGCCGCACACTTTATTGATGCGCTGGGCACAATGAAAGGTCAGATTGAAGGTGCTGTGTCCAGTTCGGACGCTTCAACCGAAAAACTCAAAAGCCTTGGCATCCACGTGTTCGATCTTAACGAAGTTGATAGTCTCGGCGTATACGTTGACGGCGCGGATGAAATCAACGGCCATATGCAGATGATCAAGGGCGGCGGTGCAGCGTTGACCCGTGAAAAAATCATTGCTTCCGTGGCGAAGAAATTTATCTGCATCGCGGATGCGTCCAAAGAAGTCGACATTCTCGGCAACTTCCCGCTGCCGGTTGAAGTGATCCCAATGGCGCGCAGCGCTGTGGCTCGCCAGTTGGTGAAGCTGGGCGGTCGTCCTGAATACCGTCAGGGCGTAGTGACGGACAACGGCAACGTGATCCTTGATGTACACGGTCTGGAGATCCTTGACGCCGTGGCCATGGAAAACGCCATCAATGCGATTCCGGGCGTGGTAACCGTCGGTCTGTTTGCCAACCGTGGTGCGGATGTCGCGCTGATCGGTACCCCTGACGGCGTGAAAACTATCGTAAAATGATCTGATGGGAGTGTCTTCTCCCGTTAAAAAAATTTTGGCAGGGCAAATTTGGTGACTTGTGTCACGTTTATAATATTGTCCTGCCGATCTCTCCAAAGAAAAAGTTATCGCCAGTATTTTCCTCTGACATTTCTCTCTGAATGACATTTCTTCAGCACGGCGACGCAAACGTTCATATTGCCGCAATATTATTTTTTGATATGTTGAAGAGGCGGATGAAAATCCCACACACAACACATCAGTTTGAACAAAAAAAGACAGGGTCGGGGAAATGGCAAAGGTATCACTGGAGAAAGATAAGATTAAATTTCTGCTGGTAGAAGGCGTGCATCAAAAAGCACTCGAAAGCCTTCGTGCAGCAGGTTATACCAACATCGAGTTTCACAAAGGTGCTCTGGACACTGAACAACTGAAAGAGTCCATCCGTGATGCCCACTTCATTGGCCTGCGATCCCGTACCCATCTGACTGAAGATGTGATTGACGCCGCAGAGAAACTGGTCGCGATTGGCTGCTTCTGTATCGGCACCAACCAGGTTGATCTGACCGCTGCGGCAAAGCGCGGGATCCCCGTGTTTAACGCGCCATTCTCTAACACGCGTTCCGTTGCGGAACTGGTGATTGGCGAACTGCTTCTCCTGCTACGCGGTGTACCCGAAGCGAACGCCAAAGCACACCGCGGCGTGTGGAACAAACTGGCTACCGGCTCCTTTGAAGCGCGTGGCAAAAAACTGGGGATCATCGGCTACGGCCACATTGGTACTCAGCTAGGCATTCTGGCGGAATCGCTGGGGATGCATGTCTATTTCTATGATATAGAAAATAAACTCCCACTCGGCAACGCCACGCAGGTGCAGCATCTTTCCGACCTGCTCAATATGAGCGACGTGGTCAGTTTGCACGTACCGGAAAATGCCTCCACCAAAAATCTGATGGGCGCGCGTGAGATTGCGTTGATGAAACCAGGCGCGCTGCTGATTAACGCCGCACGTGGTACGGTTGTTGATATTCCTGCGCTGTGCGACGCGTTAGCGACCAAGCACCTGGCAGGGGCGGCAATCGACGTATTCCCAACCGAGCCGGCAACCAACAGCGATCCTTTCACTTCGCCGCTGTGTGATTTCGACAACGTGATCCTGACGCCGCACATTGGTGGTTCAACGCTGGAAGCGCAGGAAAACATCGGTCTGGAAGTGGCTGGGAAACTGACCAAGTATTCCGATAACGGCTCTACGCTGTCTGCAGTTAACTTCCCGGAAGTTTCGCTGCCGCTACACGGCGGTCGTCGTCTGATGCACATTCACGAAAACCGTCCGGGCGTACTGACCGCGCTGAACCAGATTTTTGCCGAGCAGGGCGTCAACATTGCCGCACAGTATCTGCAGACTTCCGCACAGGTAGGTTACGTGGTTATTGATATTGAAGCGGATGAAGATGTGGCGGAGAAAGCGTTGCTGGCGATGAAAGCCCTCCCGGGTACTATTCGTGCTCGTCTGCTGTACTGATTTCCTCTACATGGGCAGGCGGTTGACCTGCCCATCTTTCCTCTGATTTTCCTGCCTTACTATCTCTTTGTGTAACGCATGCATTCCGTTTTCGACCCTTGCCGCAATTGGTAATTAAAGGCTGCGCTCTGCGTTGTACATCAATAAAAGGAATTTACGATAGGGGCTCAGCATCGTGCTGAAACGGGAAAGCCCCTACCGAAGCAGGGGCTTTAAAAAGGAAAGGGACGATGATGAGATACGTCATCATGCTGCTGATCCTGTTAATCATCGCTTCGCCAGCATATTAACAGAGAGTACGCAGGAGGGAGGTTCGCCTCCCTCACCCTTCACCGAGAAAGTTAGTTTAAAAAAACGGCGCTGTCAATCGACAAAAAAGTTACCATTCCCATACTTTTGATGGCGTCACCACCGCAGGCAGCGGGATATCCCATTCTTCAACAGGCAGCTTTTCTACTCGCTGACAATCGTGGGCGTAGCCTACGGGCTGGATCTTATGCTGCTGCCAGTTTTGTAGCGTGCGGTCATAAAATCCGCCGCCCATGCCCAGGCGTTGCCCATATTCATCAAACGCCACTAACGGCGTAATCAGTACATCCAGCTGTGGCAGCGGTAATACGTTACGTACATCAAGTCGTGGTTCCTGGATCTTTAAGCGATTGGTTACCAGGTCGCTATGCGGATGATAGTGCAGGAACAGCAAATTACCGGCGCTGAAGGGATGAAGAACCGGAAGATAAACGCGCTTGCCCGCTCGCCACAGCTGATCTATTAGCGGCTGGGTATCGAGTTCGCCATCGAACGAGAGGAATACTGCCACCGTATGAGCGAGTACAACAGGAGGAAAGCTGAGCATTCGGGTCGCGGCTTGCTGACCGTATTGTCGTTGCTGTTCGGAGGTAAGCGCACGACGACGCTGCCGAATCAGTTGACGAATTTCTTGCCGGGATAAAGGGAGTTCAGAAAGTAATGTCATGGCTGTTGCCAGGTAGAAGGGAATCTCCGAGATGCCGCCGCAGGCTGTAACCCTTGAACCCTTGGTTCAAGGTGAATGTGTCGTCACAGTTTTAAGGCTTCTCGGACGGGCCGAGCATGCTCACCAACCGTGGAGCGCCACATTCTTGTGGTATGAAATATCGGCTCAGGGGACTGGCCCGCTTGCAAACATCTCAGAGAAATTTTGTCTTCACGGTCACTCTACCACAGTAAACCGAAAAGTGTTATTCAAAGTTTTGGCCCGTTTTTTCGGTTATGCGACCCTGATCAAGCAACGCCTGTTCGATGGTCTGTTGTAGCATCCGAATACGTTGTTCCATGCTCGCCGCGTACTCACGCGTCTTCGCTTTTTCCTGAGTTAATTCATAGCTGATGTTCAACGCGGCGATGAAAACCAACTGCTCAGTATTTGTGACTCTAGTGCGAACTTTTAGATCTTGCAATCGCTGATTGAGATCGTCCGCAGCCTGATTCAACGCATCCCTTTGTTCAGGCGGGCAATTCACTCGCAGTGAACGGCCAAATATTTGGATATCGACGGGTTGTGCAGACATGCCACCTTCCTGCTGATTGACTGCGCTGCCTTCGTCTCCAGACCGTGGGTCCGCGAAGGGGCGACACTATAGCTACCCTGGTATCAAGATACAAGCCCTTTTCTGGTCCACCAGGGTCCAAAGTGGTAGCATACCATGAATATTCCTCCCTTTGATGACGAATGCTTATGTCTATACAGAACGAAATGCCTGGTTACAACGAAGTTAGCCAGTTTTTGAACCAACAAGGGGCTGGATTAACCCCGGCCGAAATGCACGGCTTGATAAGCGGAATGATTTGCGGTGGAAACAACGACAGCTCATGGCAGCCGCTGTTGCACGACCTGACGAACGAAGGTCTGGCCTTTGGTCACGAGCTGGCTCAGGCGCTGCTGAAAATGCACTCTGCCACCAGCGATGCCCTCGAAGACGACGGCTTCCTTTTTCAGCTTTATCTGCCTGAAGGGGATGACGTCAGCGTGTTCGATCGCGCCGATGCGCTGGCGGGATGGGTAAACCACTTTTTGCTGGGCCTTGGCGTCACGCAGCCGAAGCTCGACAAAGTAACCGGCGAAACCGGGGAAGCGATTGACGACCTGCGCAATATCGCGCAGTTAGGGTATGACGAAGACGAAGATCAGGAAGAGCTGGAAATGTCGCTCGAAGAGATCATCGAATACGTGCGCGTAGCCGCTTTGCTGTGTCATGACACGTTTACGCGTCAGCAGCCGACTGCGCCGGAAGTTCGTAAACCGACTCTGCACTAAGAACGAAACGCAAAGGAGAGTGTGATGAGCGAGATATCTCAGCAAGAATTCCAGCGTCGTCGCCAGGCTTTACTGGCACAAATGCAGCCCGGCAGCGCCGCGCTGATTTTTGCCGCGCCTGAAGCGACGCGCAGCGCGGACAGTGAATACCCGTACCGCCAAAGCAGTGATTTCTGGTACTTCACCGGTTTTAACGAACCTGAAGCCGTGCTGGTGCTGATTAAAAGCGATGACACTCATAACCATAGCGTTTTGTTCAATCGGGTTCGCGATCTGACGGCGGAGATCTGGTTTGGTCGCCGTCTGGGCCAGGATGCTGCCCCGGCAAAACTTGGCGTTGACAGGGCGCTGGCCTTCAGTGAAATCAACCAACAGCTGCACCTGTTGCTCAATGGCCTGGACGCGGTGTACCACGCACAGGGCGAATATGCCTGGGCCGACGAGATTGTGCACACGGCGCTGGATAAACTGCGTAAAGGCTCCAGACAAAATCTGCACGCACCTGCCGCGATTATCGACTGGCGTCCAATGGTGCATGAGATGCGCCTGTTCAAATCACCGGAAGAGATTGCGGTCATGCGTCGTGCCGGAGAAATCACCGCGCTGGCGCATACCCGTGCGATGGAAAAATGCCGTCCGGGAATGTTTGAATACCAGTTAGAAGGGGAGATTCACCACGAATTTACCCGCCATGGTGCGCGTTATCCGTCCTATAACACGATTGTCGGCAGCGGTGAAAACGGCTGTATCCTGCATTACACCGAAAATGAAAGTGAAATGCGCGATGGCGATTTGGTGCTGATCGACGCTGGCTGTGAATACAAAGGCTATGCGGGCGACATTACGCGTACCTTTCCGGTAAATGGTAAATTTACCCCAGCACAGCGTGAAATCTACGATATCGTGCTGGAATCCTTAGAGACCAGCTTGCGTCTGTATCGTCCCGGAACGTCCATTCAGGAAGTCACTGGCGAAGTGGTGCGCATCATGATTACGGGTCTGGTGAAACTCGGTATTTTGCACGGTGATGTCGATCAGTTGATTACCGAAAATGCACATCGCCCATTCTTTATGCATGGTCTAAGCCACTGGCTTGGGCTGGATGTGCACGACGTCGGCGTTTATGGTCAGGACCGCTCACGTATTCTTGAGCCGGGAATGGTGCTCACCGTCGAGCCGGGACTGTATATCGCGCCAGACGCCGATGTACCGCCGGCTTATCGTGGTATCGGCATTCGTATTGAGGATGACATTCTCATCACCGAGGACGGCAATGAAAACCTGACCGCCAGCGTAGTGAAGAAAGCGGATGACATTGAAGCCTTAATGGCTGCGGCGCGACTGCAATGAGCGTGATTATCGTTGGTGGTGGTATGGTTGGCGCGACGCTGGCGTTGGCCATTTCTCAGCTCAGCCATGGGACTCTGCCGGTTCATCTGATAGAAGCGAGCGAACCTGAAACTGACCGCCATCCCGGGTTTGATGCCAGGGCGATCGCTCTGGCGGCAGGAACCTGCCAACAGCTGGCGCGAATTGGCGTATGGCAGGCGATTGCCGATTGCGCAACGGCCATTAAAACGGTTCACGTCAGCGATCGCGGTCATGCCGGATTTGTGACGCTGGATGCGCAGGAATACCGTATTCCGGCTCTGGGCCAGGTGGTAGAACTGCACGACGTCGGGCTGCGTCTGTTTGCGCTGCTGCGCAAAGCGCCGGGCGTCACATTGCACTGCCCCGATCGCGTAGCCAGCGTGTCGCGCACACAGGAGCGCGTAGAAGTTACGCTGGAAAATGGCGAAGTGATTGATGGTCGCCTGCTGGTGGCCGCCGACGGTACGCGCTCCGCACTGGCTACCGCCTGCGGTGTTGACTGGCTGCAACAGCCTTATGAGCAACTGGCGGTAATTGCCAATGTCACGACCTCTGTACCGCACGACGGGCGAGCGTTTGAACGCTTCACGCAATATGGTCCGCTGGCAATGCTGCCGATGTCTGACGGTCGCTGCTCGCTGGTGTGGTGCCATCCGCTGGAGCAGCGTGATGAGATTATGGCCTGGTCCGACGAACAGTTTTGCCGTGAACTACAAACCGCTTTTGGCTGGCGACTGGGACGTATTACCCAGGCCGGTAAACGCAGCGCCTACCCGCTTTCGTTAACTACAGCGCTGAAGGCGATTACCCATCGTACCGTGCTGGTAGGGAACGCCGCCCAGACGCTGCATCCCATTGCCGGGCAAGGTTTCAACCTGGGCCTGCGTGACGTAATGAGCCTGGCTGAGACGTTGACGCAGGCGGAAAACGGCGCGGAAGATGTGGGTGATTATGCGGTGCTGGCACGCTATCAGCAGCGCCGCGAAAGCGATCGTAATACGACGATTGGTGTGACCAATAATTTAGTGTATTTGTTTGCCAATCCCTGGGCCCCGCTGGTTGTTGGGCGTAATGCCGGGCTGATGGCGATGGAATTATTCACCCCTGCGCGCGATGCGCTGGCGGAGCGGACCCTGGGCTGGGTTGCGCGCTAAATATAACCTGTAGGCCGAATTAAAGAAGTAGGCCTGATAAGCGCAGCGCCATCAGGCAATGTCGCAGAATTGATGCCGGATGGCGGCTTTGCCTTATCCGGCCTACGGTTTTTGATTGTCCTATTTTCAGGAGCAAACAGTGCAAAGTGTTGATGTAGCAATTGTTGGTGGCGGCATGGTAGGACTGGCGGTTGCCTGCGGCTTACAGGGCAGCGGGTTGCGCGTTGCTGTATTAGAACAACATGTTCCGCAGCCGTTGGCGGCGGATGCACCTCCTCAGCTTCGTGTTTCGGCCATTAATGCCGCCAGCGAAAAACTGCTTACCCGTCTTGGCGTCTGGTCCGACATTGTTGCCCGTCGCGCTTGCTGCTACCACGGCATGGAAGTCTGGGACAAAGACAGCTTTGGACGTATTGCGTTTGATGACCAGAGCATGGGCTACAGCCATTTGGGGCACATTGTCGAAAACTCAGAGATTCATTATGCGCTGTGGCAAAAGGCGCAGCGTTCAGCGGATATTACGCTGATGGCACCCGCTGAATTACAGCAGGTGGCCTGGGGTGAGAACGAAGCATTTCTGACCCTGAAAGATGGCGCAATGCTGACGGCCCGCCTGGTCGTCGGTGCTGATGGTGCTAACTCCTGGCTGCGCAACAAAGCGGATATTCCGCTCACCTTCTGGGATTATCGTCATCATGCGCTGGTGGCGACTATCCGTACGCAGGAAGCGCACGGTGCGGTTGCGCGTCAGGCGTTTCACGGCGAGGGGATCCTGGCATTCCTGCCGCTCAGCGATCCACACCTGTGTTCTATCGTCTGGTCGCTCTCGCCGCAGGAAGCAGAACGTATGCAGCAGGCAAGCGTTGACGAGTTTAATCAGGCGCTGAATATCGCTTTTGATAATCGTCTGGGGCTGTGCAGCCTTGAAAGCGAACGTCAGGCGTTTCCGCTGACGGGACGTTATGCCCGTCAGTTCGCCGCCCATCGTCTGGCGCTGGTGGGGGATGCGGCGCATACCATCCACCCGCTGGCGGGTCAGGGGGTTAACCTTGGCTTTATGGATGCGGCGGAGCTGATCGATGAACTTAAGCGGCTACAACGTCAGGGTAAAGATATTGGGCATTATCTCTATTTACGCCGCTACGAGCGCAGCCGTAAGCACAGCGCAGCGCTGATGCTGGCAGGGATGCAGGGATTCCGTGAACTGTTTGCAGGCGAGAATCCGGCGAAAAAACTGCTACGCGATATTGGGCTGAAACTGGCCGATACCCTCCCGGGCGTAAAACCACAACTGATCCGTCAGGCGATGGGACTGAACGATCTTCCCGAGTGGTTACGTTAGTGTCCGTAAGGACAATCTTAAGAGTTTGAGACCCGTCACACTTTCCTCTCCCGGCCTGCGCGCCGGGGTGCTTCTCTCATTTGAAATAATCTAATTCCACGCCTTTTTTCGCATTAGTTTTTTTGATATTACGTTTTTTTCATAACGCCATTTTTGACATTTTTCCCACATTTAATGTGGATTAGTGCTGTAAGTTTGCGCTTATCTTTGTTTGTTATTCTGATTTCTTACTACATATATGGAGTTTTATTCTGTTGGCGATCTGGCTGTTTTTCGCCATAAGCTAATGTGATGGTTAATTTTGACTTATGGTTTAGCGTCTGTTTCGGTGGTAAGTTCAGGACAAAGAGAACGTTTGCGTCGTAGCCCCTGGAGCGGCTGCGGTGCTGGGTTTCGTGGCGAAAATTTCACCGCGAAAGAGTTGGTAGCCCCGCTTATTCAACGAGGAAAAGATGGCTCAACAGACTCCTTTGTACGAACAACACACGCTATGTGGCGCGCGCATGGTCGATTTCCATGGCTGGATGATGCCACTGCATTACGGTTCTCAGCTCGATGAACACCATGCTGTTCGCACCGATGCCGGAATGTTTGATGTGTCGCATATGACCATCGTCGACCTGCGCGGTAGCCGCACCCGGGAGTTCTTGCGTTATCTGCTGGCAAACGACGTCGCAAAGCTAACGAAGACGGGTAAAGCCCTCTACTCCGGTATGCTTAACGCTTCGGGCGGCGTGATAGATGACCTGATTGTCTACTACTTCACTGAAGATTTCTTCCGCCTCGTTGTAAACTCCGCCACCCGCGAAAAAGACCTCTCCTGGATTACCCAACACGCTGAACCATACGCTATCGACATCACCGTTCGTGACGACCTGTCGCTGATTGCGGTACAGGGTCCAAACGCTCAGGAAAAAGCAGCTACGTTGTTTACTGACGAGCAGCGTCAGGCGGTAGCAGGCATGAAGCCGTTCTTCGGCGTTCAGGCGGGCGACTTGTTTATCGCAACCACCGGTTATACCGGCGAAGCAGGCTATGAAATTGCCATGCCGAATGAAAAAGCGGCAGATTTCTGGCGTGCGCTGGTACAGGCTGGTGTCAAACCCTGCGGTCTCGGCGCACGTGACACGCTGCGTCTGGAAGCCGGTATGAACCTGTACGGTCAGGAGATGGACGAAGGCATTTCTCCGCTGGCGGCCAACATGGGCTGGACCATCGCATGGGAACCGGCTGACCGCGACTTTATCGGTCGTGAAGCGTTGGAAATGCAGCGTGAAAAAGGCCACGAACAACTGGTCGGGCTGGTGATGACCGAGAAAGGCGTGCTGCGTAATGAACTGCCGGTGCGCTTCACCGATGCTTCCGGCAACCAGCAGGAAGGCATTATCACCAGCGGGACATTCTCTCCAACTCTTGGTTACAGCATCGCGTTGGCGCGAGTCCCTGCGGGTATCGGTGAAACTGCGATCGTGCAGATCCGTAACCGCGAAATGCCGGTAAAAGTGACTAAACCTGTTTTTGTGCGTAACGGCAAAGCCGTCGCGTAATTCATCCTTTTTTGGAGATTGATTGATGAGCAACGTACCTGCAGAACTGAAATACAGCAAAGAACACGAATGGCTGCGCAAAGAAGCTGACGGCTCTTACACCGTTGGTATCACCGAACACGCTCAGGAGCTGTTAGGTGACATGGTTTTCGTTGACCTGCCAGAAGTTGGCGCAACCGTCAGCGCGGGCGATGATTGTGCCGTTGCGGAGTCCGTAAAAGCGGCATCCGATATCTATGCGCCAGTAGGTGGTGAGATTGTGGCGGTTAACGACGCGCTCAGCGACTCCCCGGAACTGGTCAACAGCGAGCCGTATGCGGGCGGCTGGATTTTCAAAATCAAAGCCAGCGATGAAAGCGAAATTGAATCGCTGCTGGATGCGACCGCATATGAAGCATTGTTAGAAGACGAGTAAATACGCTTTTGCCGGATGGCGCTGCGCTTATCCGGCCTACAAAGCATGCGTAGACCCGGTAAGCGCTAGCGCAGCCGGGCTCGTAGACAGAGACAATCACGATTCACTGCACGTTTCAGGAACCATCGCCCATGACACAGACGTTAAGCCAGCTTGAAAACAGCGGCGCTTTCATTGAACGCCACATCGGACCGGACGCCGCGCAGCAGCAAGAGATGCTGAATGCGGTTGGCGCCGAGTCGTTAAACGCGCTGATCGGCCAGATTGTGCCGAAAGACATTCAGCTCGCAACCCCGCCGCAGGTGGGCGAGGCGGCGACCGAATACGCTGCGCTGGCTGAATTAAAAGCCATCGCTGGGCGTAACAAGCGCTTCACGTCCTACATTGGCATGGGCTACACCGCCGTGCAGTTGCCACCGGTTATCCTGCGCAACATGCTGGAAAACCCGGGCTGGTACACTGCGTATACGCCGTATCAGCCAGAAGTTTCTCAGGGGCGCCTGGAAGCGCTGCTCAACTTCCAGCAGGTGACGCTGGATCTGACCGGTCTGGACATGGCCTCCGCCTCTCTGCTGGATGAAGCCACCGCGGCGGCTGAAGCGATGGCGATGGCAAAACGCGTCAGTAAACTGAAAAACGCCAACCGCTTCTTTGTGGCCGCTGATGTCCATCCGCAAACGCTGGATGTTGTGCGTACTCGTGCACAAACCTTTGGTTTTGACGTGATTGTTGATGACGCGGCGAAAGCACTGGATCACCAGGATGTGTTTGGCGTGCTGTTGCAGCAGGTTGGCACCACCGGTGAAGTGCATGACTACAGCAAACTGATTACCGAGCTGAAATCCCGTAAAGTTGTGGTCAGTGTCGCTGCCGACTTTATGGCGCTGGTACTGCTGACTGCTCCGGGCAAACAGGGCGCGGATATCGTTTTCGGTTCTGCACAACGCTTCGGCGTACCGATGGGTTACGGTGGCCCACACGCGGCATTCTTCGCCGCTAAAGACGAATTCAAACGCTCCATGCCAGGCCGTATTATCGGCGTCTCCAAAGATGCGGCGGGCAATACCGCACTGCGCATGGCGATGCAGACTCGTGAGCAGCATATCCGCCGCGAGAAAGCGAACTCCAACATTTGTACCTCGCAGGTCCTGCTGGCCAACATCGCCAGCCTGTATGCCGTTTATCATGGTCCGGTTGGCCTGAAACGCATTGCTAATCGCATCCACCGCCTGACTGATATCCTGGCAGCCGGTCTGCAACAGAAAGGATTGAAGCTGCGTCATGCGCATTACTTCGACACCCTGTGCGTTGAAGTAGCCGATAAGGCCGCAGTGCTGGCGCGTGCCGAAGCGGCAGAAATCAACCTGCGTAGCGATATCCATAACGCGGTAGGTATTACGCTCGATGAAACCACCACCCGTGAAAACGTGGTGCAGTTGTTCAATGTACTGCTGGGCGACAGTCACGCTCTGAACATCGATACGCTGGATAAAGACGTGGCGCTCGACAGCCGTTCTATTCAGGAAAGCATGCTGCGTGACGATGCGATCCTCAGCCATCCGGTGTTCAACCGCTATCACAGCGAAACCGAGATGATGCGCTACATGCACTCACTGGAGCGTAAAGATCTGGCGCTGAATCAGGCAATGATCCCGCTGGGTTCCTGCACCATGAAGCTCAACGCCGCTGCCGAGATGATCCCTATCACCTGGCCTGAATTCGCTGAGCTGCATCCGTTCTGCCCGCCAGAGCAGGCTGAAGGTTATCACCAGATGATCGGCCAGCTTTCCGAGTGGTTGGTTAAACTGACCGGTTATGATGCCGTCTGCATGCAGCCGAACTCCGGTGCGCAGGGCGAGTATGCGGGTCTGCTGGCGATTCGTCATTATCACGAAAGCCGTAACGAAGGTCATCGCGATATCTGCTTGATCCCGGCTTCTGCCCACGGTACCAACCCGGCGTCTGCACAGATGGCGGGTATGCAGGTAGTGGTTGTCGCCTGTGATAAGAACGGCAACATCGACCTGGACGATCTGCGAGCAAAAGCAGAACAACATGCCGACAACCTTTCTTGCATCATGGTGACCTATCCATCCACCCACGGCGTTTATGAAGAAACGATCCGTGAAGTGTGCGACGTTGTGCACCAGTTCGGCGGCCAGGTTTACCTTGATGGCGCGAACATGAACGCTCAGGTTGGGATCACCACGCCGGGCTTTATTGGCGCAGATGTCTCGCACCTCAACCTGCATAAAACATTCTGCATTCCGCACGGCGGCGGCGGCCCAGGTATGGGACCGATCGGCGTGAAATCACATCTGGCGCCGTTTGTACCGGGCCACAGCGTAGTGCAGATTGAAGGGATGCTGACCCGTCAGGGCGCAGTTTCTGCGGCGCCGTTCGGTAGCGCATCCATTCTGCCAATCAGCTGGATGTACATCCGTATGATGGGCGCAGAAGGTCTGAAGCAGGCAAGCCAGGTGGCGATTCTTAACGCTAACTACATTGCCAGCCGTCTGAAAGATGCTTATCCGGTATTGTATACCGGTCGCGATGGTCGCGTGGCGCATGAATGTATTCTCGACATTCGCCCACTGAAAGAAGAGACCGGCATCAGCGAACTGGATATTGCCAAGCGCCTAATCGATTACGGTTTCCATGCGCCGACTATGTCATTCCCGGTCGCGGGTACCCTGATGGTTGAACCGACTGAATCTGAAAGCAAAGTGGAACTGGATCGCTTTATCAATGCGATGCTGGCAATCCGCGCTGAGATCGATCGCGTGAAAGCCGGTGAATGGTCACTGGAAGATAACCCGCTGGTTAACTCACCGCACACGCAAAACGAGCTGGTCGCGGAGTGGAATCACGGTTACAGCCGCGAAATCGCCGTCTTCCCGGCGGGTGTGGCGAACAAATACTGGCCAACCGTGAAACGCCTTGATGACGTTTACGGTGACCGTAACCTGTTCTGCTCCTGCGTACCGATGAGCGAATATCAGTAATCTGCTGATTCAACTATCTTTTAAAGGCGCTTCGGCGCCTTTATTTTTTGGGAGAAACGTTATGGCTATAGCATTGGTGACGGGCGGCAGTCGTGGCATTGGTCGAGCAACCGCGCTGCAACTGGCGCAAGAGGGTTACACGGTCGCCGTGAATTTTCATCACCATATTCGTGCGGCAACCGAGGTGGTGAACAACATCGTCGCTGCAGGCGGTAAAGCATTTGCTTTGCGTGCGGATATCAGTGATGAAAGCCAGGTGGTGGCAATGTTTGAGTCTATTGACCGTGAAGGCGAGCAACTGACTGCCTTGGTGAATAATGCCGGGATCTTGTTTGAGCAAAGCACGGTCGAAAACTTAACCGCCGAACGAATTAATCGCGTACTGGCAACCAACGTTACCGGCTATTTTCTGTGCTGTCGGGAAGCGGTAAAGCGCATGTCGTTCAAGCACGGCGGTCAGGGTGGATCGATTGTAAATGTCTCTTCGGCGGCATCGCGGCTTGGTGCGCCATTCGAATATGTTGATTACGCGGCCTCGAAAGGCGCTGTGGACACGCTCACCACCGGCCTGGCGCTGGAGGTTGCGGCGCAAGGGATCCGCGTAAACTGCGTGCGACCAGGTCTTATCTACACTGAAATGCACGCATCAGGCGGCGAGCCGGGAAGAGTCGATCGCGTGAAATCACTGTTGCCTATGCAGCGTGGCGGGCAGCCGGAAGAAGTCGCGCAGGCAATTACCTGGCTGTTGAGCGAGAAGGCATCTTACGTAACGGGCAGTTTTCTGGAACTGGCAGGCGGGAAGTAGGGATTTAATTGCCGGATAGCGCTGCGTTTATCCAGCCTACGGGAGTATAACCTGTAGGCTGGATAAGGCGTTTACGCCGCCATCCGGCAAAAAATTACAGATTCTCGCCGTTGCTGGCAATCACCGCTTTATACCACTCAAAACTCTTCTTTCGTGAACGCGACATATCGCCGGTGCCGTCGTCATGTTTGTTCACGTAGATAAAGCCGTAACGTTTGCTGTACTGACCGGTGGTAAACGATACGCAGTCGATGCAGCCCCATGGCGTGTAGCCCATTAGGTCTACGCCATCATAGGTCACCGCTTTCATCATTTCTTCGATGTGGGCGCGCAGATAGTCGATGCGATAGTCGTCGTTGATGCTGCCGTCTTCTTCTACTTTGTCATAAGCGCCAAACCCGTTTTCAACGATAAACAGCGGCTTCTGGTAGCGTTCATACAGCTCACATAAGGCATAGCGTAGACCGACGGGGTCAATCTGCCAGCCCCAGTCGGAGGCTTTTACGTGCGGGTTCGGTACGCTGCCCTCAAAACCAGAAATGGCATCGCCGCTGCCGCCTTCCGCTTTTACCGCGTTGGTCATGTAGTAACTGAATCCGAGATAGTCACAGGTGCCTTCACGCAGGATTTGCTCATCGTCGGCCTCCATTCGGATGTTGAATTCGCGGCGTTCCCACTCGTTCAGTACATATGATGGATAGTAGCCGCGCAGCTGAACGTCAGTGAAAACGTAGCGCTCACGCATCGATTCCTGCGCGAACATCACATCCTCAGGCTTACAGGAGAACGGGTACAGTGGCACCATCGCCAGCATGCAGCCGACTTTCATTTCCGGGTTGATGCGACGTGCCGCCTTTACCGCCAGCGCGCTGGCCACGAACTGGTGGTGCAGCACCTGGTACATAGTCTCTTCCGGGTTTTTATGCTCGGTATACACCACGCCGGAGCAGCAATAACCAAACAGCGGTGCGCGCCAGTTACGCTGGTTGTTGATCTCATTGAAGGTCATCCAGTATTTGACCTTGTGCTTATAGCGCTCAAAAACGACTTCAGCAAAACGGACAAAGAAATCGACGACTTTACGATTGGTCCAGCTACCGTACTGTTGAACCAGGTGCAGCGGCATTTCAAAGTGGGAAAGGGTGATGACTGGTTCAATGTTGTACTTCAGCAGTTCATCGAACATGTCGTCGTAGAACTTTAGCCCTTCTTCATTCGGTTGGGTTTCGTCCCCTTTGGGGAAGATACGGGTCCAGGCGATTGAGGTACGGAAGCATTTGAATCCCATCTCGGCAAACAGCTTGATGTCTTCTTTGTAATGACTGTAAAAATCGACAGCTTCGTGGTTGGGGTAGTACTTACCGGACTCAACTTCCTGAGTGATTTCTCGCGGAACGCCGTGTGCCCCTCCGGTCAGTACGTCGCAAATGCTGGGGCCTTTGCCACCTTTGTTCCAGCCGCCTTCAACCTGGTGCGCCGCAACCGCGCCGCCCCATAAAAAATCGTTTGGTAAGGTAAGTTTTTTCATCTGCGCTCAGTCTCAAATTAATACAATCTGATTTTGAGTCTAACAAAGGAAAGATAAATGTCACGATATAACAAAATAGCGTAAATGTGATTTGTTACATCAAAAAAACAGATTGTTTTTTTACGCTATTCTTTTCGCCAGCTTGCGACCGAGTGATTCCAGAATATAAATAACGGGGATCTGCGTGGTTATATCGTATACCCCGGCAATACGTGTTTGTGGAACATGCCAGGAGAGGTTAAAGTCGGCGAGTTTCGCCAGGCGAGAGTGTTCATGGCTGGTGACCGACAGAACCTTACAGTTGTGCAGACTGAACTGGCTGGCAAAGCGCAGGATCTCTTCTGTTTCACCAGATACGGAAAGCACGATCGCCAGCGCGTTTCTGGCCATGTCGTTAGTGACCGGGAAATAAGGATCGTCAATGTGATTACTGAATTTACCGACGTTTGAGAAAAAACGTGCGCCATATTTTGCCAGCGCTCCAGACGTTCCCGCTCCGACGAATATAATACGTTCGGACGATAATATAATATCAACAGCCTGATCGAGCAGTTTATCGAATTCGTCGTTATTGACGCCTTTAAAGAAACTGATAATTTCGCTGGCACCGAAATTAGCCTGTTGCGGTTCATTCTGCTCTAAATATAATTTGAAGCGCACGCGAAATTCTGAGTAACCTTCACATTTAAGCTTGCGGCAAAAGCGCAGTACGGTGGTAGTAGAAACACCCACGGCATCGGCCAGCTCGCGAATGGTCATGTACATGACTTTGTCACGGTTTTTGATGACATAGTTGTAGACCAGCATCTCAAGATTGTTGAGACTGGCGATGGCAGCGTGGGAGAACATACTCACAATGGCAAAACTCACTCATCAGACTTCATCTACAGGGAATAATAACATGCAGCCAAATGACATCACTTTTTTTCAGCGTTTCCAGGATGACATTCTGGCCGGACGCAAGACCATCACCATTCGTGACGAGTCCGAATCACACTTCAAAGCCGGGGACATTTTACGGGTTGGGCGCTTCGAAGATGACGGTTACTTCTGCACGATTGAGGTTGTTGGCACCTCAACCGCCACGCTGGATACGCTAACGGATAAACATGCCCAGCAGGAAAACATGACGCTTGAAGAACTTAAACATGTGATTGCCGAGATTTACCCGAATCAGACGCAATTTTATGTGATTGATTTTAAATGCCTTTGATTTAAAGAAACATCTGTTAGTTGAAAAATCACTTACAACACAATGATTTTAAAGGGTTAATATTAATGTGATATTTATTTTAGCTAACAGGTGTTCACTGGAACCATTCTCAGTTACGCTAGAGGCGCAATAACGAAAGTGTTCGTTTCTGGGGAGTAACTTATGGTTCAGAAGCCATTAATCGCGCAGGGATATTCGTTGGCAGAGGAAATAGCCAATAGCATCAGTCACGGTATCGGGCTGGTGTTTGGGATTGTCGGACTGGTGTTATTACTGGTCCAGGCAGTAGATACCAACGCCAGCGCTATGGCCATTACCAGCTATAGCCTGTACGGCGGCAGCATGATCCTGCTGTTCCTCGCCTCAACCTTGTATCACGCGATCCCCCATCAGAGAGCGAAAGTCTGGCTGAAAAAATTTGACCACTGTGCGATTTATCTGCTGATTGCCGGGACCTACACGCCATTTCTGCTGGTGGGGCTTGATTCGCCGCTGGCACGTGGACTGATGATTGTTATCTGGAGCCTGGCGCTGATCGGTATTTTATTCAAACTGACCATTGCGCACCGATTTAAGGTTCTGTCGCTGGTAACCTACCTGACAATGGGCTGGCTATCGCTGATTGTGGTGTATCAACTGGCGGTTAAGTTGGCAGCGGGAGGCGTGACGTTGCTGGCTGTTGGCGGTGTGGTGTATTCCCTGGGCGTAATTTTCTACGTCTGTAAGCGCATTCCTTATAACCATGCGATCTGGCACGGCTTTGTGCTGGGCGGCAGCGTTTGCCACTTCCTGGCGATCTATCTGTACGTTGGTCAGGCGTAATCACTGACGCCGGATGGAGGCTAGCGCCTTATCCGGCCTACAAAACAAAAGCCAGCATGCCTGATAGACGCATCGCAATCAGGCATTATTCATTTACTCTTCCAGCGAATACGGCAGCGGTACGATTTGCAGCGTTTTTGCGTCGTCACGAACGCGGAACACGCTGTCGGCCTCCATGTCGTTATTCATCACAACCTGCACCAGTACCTGACCATCGGCCAGTTTTACTGCGGCAAGTACGGTACCGGTACGACGCCAGTTCTCGCCCATTTTTAATTCAAGGTCTTCGCCAGCTTCCGGTACTCGACCGGCGGCACCCGCCAAAGTCCACATGGCGCGTTTATTGGCTCCGCGGAATTTTGCACGAGCAACCATTTCCTGACCGGTGTAGCAGCCTTTTTTAAAGCTGATCCCGCCCAGAGCCTGCAGATTGGTAGCCTGTGGAATAAACTGTGCACTGTTGGCTGTATCAATAACGGGGATACCCGCTTCGATATCCAGCGCCAGCCACTGCTGGCTGTTATTTAACTCTGCTTCGCCACGCAGCTTTTCAACCAAGGTTTCTGCTGTGGTGGCATCAACGATCAGCAGAAAACGTTCAGCAGGGTGTTCGAACCACAATATCGTGGAGGCACCTTCGGTAATGACCTGCTTATCACTGTTCGGTAATTCGCTAAAGAGATTGGCCAGCGCTGCACGTGCCTGGAATCCCGCTACGCCCAGCAGGACACGCTCGTCATCCGGGGCAATCGCCACCTTCGAGAAGACCGCGTATTTTTTCAGCTCGGTGAGCTGCGCATCACGCAGGCTACGGCGCTCAAGCCATGCAAAACCGTCACCCTGTCGGAACAGACGCAGGTTGCTCCACATTTTACCTTTGGCGTCACAATGTGCAGCTAACAGGTGCTGATGCTCGGTCATCTGGCTGACATCCGCTGTGACCTGACCCTGAATATACTTATCACTGTCGACACCGGTGATGGTGGCGAGCGCCCAGTCATCGAGCGTCATTAGCGTCAGAGGCAAACGCGTTGACGCGAAAGGCTGGCGAGGAGGAAAAGATGTAAAAGCCATAATAATGTCCTGATTTGCTTAACGCAGTGATAATGACTAATGGTAAAAGAGCTATGGCCCATTGCAAGCGGTTTAAACAGGCTATTTGTGCCATATATTGCGCTTTGCGAGGAAACATCAAAAAATGGTGAATCCTTTGGCTTAATAAGGTTTTATTTAGCGAGCGAGCTTCAGTTTACTGATATTCCCGTAAAAGAGCGGGAAAAACACGTTACAATAGCGGGATACTTCGTTTTCGCGAGACAGGGAGAAGAACATGGATATTAACAACAAAGCACGTATTCATTGGGCATGCCGCCGCGGTATGCGCGAGCTGGACATCTCGATCATGCCGTTTTTCGAACATGAATATGACAGCTTAAGTGACGAAGAAAAACGTATCTTTATCCGTCTGCTAGAATGTGATGATCCAGATTTATTTAACTGGTTGATGAATCATGGGAAACCAGCTGATGCTGAGCTGGAGCAGATGGTGCGACTTATCCAGACACGGAATCGGGAACGTGGTCCAGTGGCAATCTGATTTACGCGTATCATGGCGCGCGCAGTGGCTTTCACTGCTAATTCATGGGCTGGTCGCGGTGTTTATTTTATTGATGCCCTGGCCATTGAGCTACACCCCATTATGGCTGGTTTTGCTCTCTCTGGTGGTATTCGATAGCGTTCGCAGTCAGCGTCGAATCAACGCCTGTCAGGGTGAGATTCGGTTGTTGATGGATGGTCGTCTGCGCTGGCAAGGGCAAGAGTGGTCTATCGTTAGCGCCCCCTGGATGGTTAAAACAGGCATGATGCTGCGTTTGCGCTCTGATGCCGGAAAACGTCAACATTTGTGGCTGGCGGCAGACAGTATGGATGATGCTGAGTGGCGGGATTTACGGCGGTTGATGCTGCAAAAGGCGAAGCAGAAGTAGTACTGACGGTAAGGTTGCGACCTTAGCCGTCAGTCGGCAGAAATTCAGGACCAGTGCTCGGCCATTTCGCCAAGAATTTGCTCGCACCAGGCCTGAATGCGTTCATCGCTGAGATCGTACTGGTTCGTTTCATCCAGCGCCAAACCAACAAACAGCTGTCCATCGGCAATGACGGGTTTATCGCTGGTGAATTCGTAGCCTTCGGTGGGCCAGTAGCCGACAAACTTTACACCTTTGGTGATCAGTTTATCGTGCAACATACCCAGCGCATCCAGGAACCATTCACCGTATCCCAACTGATCGCCCATACCGTAAAGTGCGACAATCTTTCCTTCCAGGTTGAGGTCGTCCAGTTGCTCCCAGACAGCTTCCCAGTCCTCCTGAATTTCACCGAAATCCCAGGTTGGGATGCCCAAAATGAGCACGTCATACTGCTCCATTAGGGTCGGGGAATCGTCTTTGAGGTTGTGCAGTGTCACCAGTTCGGGACCCAGGATATCGCGGATTTTTTCTGCTGCCATTTCGGTGTAGCAGGTGCTGGAACCGTAAAAAAGACCCATGTTCATGACGTAAACATCTCAATTCTGCTGTAGCGTTGCGGGTAGTGTAACAGAATCGCCGCAATCCCGGCACAATGAGGCATAATGCATCAAAAATGAGAGTGGAATAAGGGGCGCGAGTGGAACAGGATCTGGCGCGCATCGAGCAGTTTCTTGATGCCCTGTGGCTGGAACGAAATCTGGCGGAAAACACATTAAGTGCGTATCGTCGCGATCTGACCATGCTTGTGGAATGGTTACATCACCGCGGCGCTTCGCTTGCGACCGCGCAAAGTGATGATCTGCAAGCCTTGCTGGCTGAGCGGATGGATGGAGGGTATAAAGCCACCAGTTCTGCACGTTTGCTCAGTGCGACGCGACGTTTTTTTCAGCATCTGTACCGCGAAAAATATCGCGAAGATGACCCCAGCGCCTCGCTTGCATCACCTAAACTTCCGCAGCGTCTGCCCAAAGATCTCAGCGAAGCGCAGGTAGAACGACTGCTGCAGGCGCCGCTTATCGATCAACCGCTGGAGCTACGCGACAAAGCCATGCTGGAAGTGTTGTATGCAACGGGCCTGCGCGTGTCTGAACTGGTAGGACTGACGATGAGTGACGTCAGCCTGCGTCAGGGCGTGGTACGGGTGATCGGTAAAGGTAACAAAGAGCGCCTTGTCCCGTTGGGTGAGGAGGCAGTGTACTGGCTGGAAACATACCTGGAGCATGGGCGTCCATGGTTGCTCAACGGCGTATCGATTGATGTGCTGTTTCCTAGTCAGCGGGCGCAACAGATGACCCGTCAGACCTTCTGGCATCGTATCAAACACTATGCTGTGTTGGCGGGAATCGACAGCGAAAAGCTGTCACCGCACGTCCTGCGGCACGCATTTGCTACGCATCTGCTCAACCATGGCGCAGATCTGCGCGTGGTGCAGATGCTACTGGGGCATAGCGATCTCTCGACAACGCAAATTTATACTCATGTCGCAACGGAGCGCTTGCGGCAACTACATCAACAGCATCACCCGCGAGCGTGAGTGCTGACAGGATAGGATAGGCTATGAAAAAACGTTTTATGATGTTCACCCTGCTGGCGACGGCGTTTTCCGGCATGGTACATGCAGACGACGCGGCAATTCGCCAGTCATTAGCAAAGCTGGGTGTGCAGAGCACCGAGATTCAACCTGCTCCGGTTGCGGGCATGAAAACCGTACTAACCAATAGCGGTGTGCTGTACGTAACTGAAGACGGTAAACATATTATTCAGGGACCGATGTATGACGTGAGCGGCGCAAGTCCGGTGAACGTCACCAACCAACTGCTGATGAAGCATCTGAACGCGCTGGAAAAAGAGATGATCATCTACAAAGCGCCGCAGGAAAAACACGTCATTACCGTTTTCACCGACATCACTTGTGGTTACTGCCACAAGCTGCATGAAGAGATGAAAGATTACAATGCGTTGGGGATCACCGTACGTTATCTGGCCTTCCCACGTCAGGGGCTGGACAGCCAGGCTGAACAGGACATGAAGTCTATCTGGTGTGCTAAGGACAAAAACAAAGCCTTTGACGACGCGATGACTGGCAAGGGTGTAAAAGCGGCGACCTGTGATGTGGATATCGCTAACCACTATGCGCTGGGCGTACAGTTTGGCGTCAGCGGTACACCGGCGATTGTGCTGAGCAATGGCTATGTCGTACCTGGTTATCAGGGCCCGAAAGAGATGAAAGAATTCCTCGACGCACATGCAAAACAAACCAGCGGTAAATAATTCGCGTGAAACAACAGATACAACTTCGTCGGCGTGAGGCCGACGAGACCGCCGAGCTACCTGCAGACTTGCCGCCACTGCTGCGCCGTTTATACGCCAGCCGTGGTGTACGTAGCGCGCAGGAGCTTGAGCGTAGCGTGAAAGGCATGCTGCCGTGGCAACATTTGAACGGCGTCGAAAAAGCGGTTGAGATCCTCTACAACGCCTTTCGCGAAGGAACCCGAATCATCGTTGTCGGCGATTTTGACGCTGATGGTGCGACCAGCACGGCGCTAAGCATCCTGGCGATGCGCGCGTTGGGCTGCAGTAACGTTGACTACCTGGTGCCAAATCGTTTTGAAGACGGTTATGGTTTAAGCCCGGAAGTCGTTGATCAGGCCCATGCCCGGGGCGCTCAGCTGATTGTCACCGTAGACAACGGCATCTCGTCTCACGCGGGTGTCGAACATGCCAGAACGTTGGGGATCCCGGTCGTTGTGACCGATCACCACCTGCCAGGGGATACGCTGCCGGGCGCAGAGGCAATCATTAATCCTAACCTGCCCGACTGTGAGTTCCCGTCGAAATCGCTGGCAGGCGTTGGTGTAGCCTTCTATCTGATGCTGGCGCTGCGTACTTTCCTGCGTGACAAAGGCTGGTTTGATGAACGCGGCATTGCACCGCCGAACCTGGCAGATTTGCTCGATCTGGTTGCACTTGGCACGGTGGCGGACGTGGTCCCGCTGGATGCCAATAACCGTATTCTGACGTGGCAAGGCTTAAGCCGCATTCGTGCCGGAAAGTGTCGCCCTGGTATTAAAGCGCTGCTGGAGATTTCCAATCGCGACCCCCTAAAGCTGGCAGCCAGTGATTTAGGTTTTGCCCTAGGGCCACGGCTGAATGCGGCGGGCCGTCTGGACGATATGTCCGTTGGTGTGGCGCTGTTGCTGTGCGACAACATTGGCGAAGCGCGTGTGCTGGCCAATGAGCTTGATGCGCTCAACCAGACGCGCAAAGAGATCGAGCAGGGTATGCAGGCCGAAGCACTGACCTTGTGTGAAAAGCTGGAACGCAGTAGTGATACACTACCGGGCGGCTTGGCAATGTATCATCCCGAGTGGCATCAGGGCGTTGTGGGGATTCTGGCATCGCGTATTAAAGAGCGATTCCATCGTCCAGTGATAGCGTTTGCCCCGGCAGGTGACGGTACTCTCAAAGGGTCCGGGCGTTCGATTCAGGGGCTACACATGCGCGATGCGCTGGAGCGCCTGGACACCCTTTATCCGGGCATGATCCTCAAGTTTGGCGGTCACGCCATGGCGGCGGGTTTATCGCTTGAAGAGGCGCAGTTTGAGCGTTTCCAGCAGCGTTTTGGCGAACTGGTAACCGAGTGGCTGGATCCTGCCTTACTGCAAGGTGAAGTGGTGTCGGATGGCCCACTGAGCGCGGCGGAGATGACCATGGAGATCGCACAAATGCTGCGCGATGCCGGACCGTGGGGGCAAATGTTCCCGGAACCGCTGTTTGACGGGCATTTCCGTTTGCTCCAGCAGCGTCTGGTCGGTGAGCGTCATCTGAAGGTGATGGTCGAGCCCGTGGGCGGTGGTCCGCTGCTGGACGGTATTGCGTTTAATGTCGATACCACCTGCTGGCCGGACAACGGCGTGCGCGAAGTTCAGCTTGCCTACAAACTGGATATTAACGAGTTTCGCGGCAACCGCAGCTTGCAGATTATAATCGACAATATCTGGCCACTTTAGCGTCACTAATCGCTATAAAAAAGGGCGTGGATTAGTTACAATCCCGCTCTTATCACCGCATTTTGACTAGTCCAATAAAAGAAATCAGACAATGTTTGAAATTAATCCGGTAAATAACCGCATTCAGGACCTCACGGAGCGCTCTGACGTTCTTAGGGGGTATCTTTGACTATGATGCCAAGAAAGAGCGTCTGGAAGAAGTAAACGCCGAGCTGGAACAGCCGGACGTGTGGAACGAACCCGAACGCGCTCAGGCGCTGGGCAAAGAGCGTTCCTCCCTTGAGGCCATCGTTGATACGCTCGATCAGATGAGCCAGGGCCTGGAAGATGTCTCCGGCCTGTTGGAACTGGCTGTAGAAGCCGATGACGAAGAAACCTTTAACGAAGCCGTAGCAGAACTCGATACGCTGGAAGATAAGCTGGCCCAGCTGGAATTCCGTCGTATGTTCTCCGGTGAATATGACAGCGCGGATTGCTATCTCGATATTCAGGCAGGTTCTGGTGGTACGGAAGCGCAGGACTGGGCAAGCATGCTGATGCGCATGTATCTGCGTTGGGCTGAAGCGCGCGGCTTTAAGACTGAAATCATTGAAGAGTCTGAAGGTGAAGTCGCGGGTATTAAATCCGTGACCATCAGAATTGCTGGTGAATATGCTTACGGTTGGCTGCGTACTGAAACCGGCGTACACCGCCTGGTACGTAAGAGTCCGTTCGACTCCGGCGGACGTCGCCATACGTCGTTCAGTTCGGCGTTTGTTTATCCGGAAGTTGACGATGATATTGATATCGATATCAACCCGGCGGACCTGCGCATCGACGTTTACCGTGCCTCCGGTGCAGGCGGTCAGCACGTTAACCGTACGGAATCTGCGGTGCGTATTACCCACATCCCGACCGGGATTGTGACGCAGTGTCAGAACGACCGTTCCCAGCACAAGAACAAAGACCAGGCCATGAAGCAGATGAAAGCGAAGCTTTATGAACTGGAAATGCAGAAGAAGAATGCCGAGAAACAGGCGATGGAAGACACCAAGTCAGATATCGGCTGGGGTAGCCAGATTCGTTCTTATGTCCTTGATGACTCCCGCATCAAAGATCTGCGTACCGGGGTTGAAACCCGTAACACGCAGGCGGTGCTGGATGGCAGCCTGGATCAATTTATCGAAGCAAGTTTGAAAGCAGGGTTATGAGGAACCAACATGTCTGAACAACACGTACAGGGCGCTGACGCGGTAGCCGACCTTAACAATGAACTGAAAACGCGCCGTGAGAAGCTGGCGAGCCTGCGTGAGCAGGGGATCCCGTTCCCGAACGATTTCCGTCGCGATCATACCTCAGACCAACTGCATGCTGACTTCGACGCGAAAGAAAACGAAGAGCTGGAAGCGCTGAACATTGAGGTATCCGTTGCTGGCCGTATGATGACCCGTCGTATTATGGGTAAAGCATCATTCGTTACGCTGCAGGACGTTGGCGGCCGTATTCAGCTGTACGTTGCTCGCGATGACCTGCCGGAAGGCGTCTACAACGAGCAGTTCAAAAAATGGGATCTGGGCGATATCCTCGGCGCGAAAGGTAAGTTGTTCAAGACCAAGACCGGTGAGCTGTCTATCCACTGCACCGAACTGCGTCTGCTGACCAAAGCGCTGCGCCCGCTGCCGGACAAATTCCACGGTCTGCAGGATCAGGAAGCGCGCTATCGTCAACGTTACCTGGATCTCATCTCTAACGATGAATCCCGCAATACCTTTAAAGTGCGTTCACAGATTATGGCTGGCATTCGTCAGTTCATGGTTGCTCGCGGCTTTATGGAAGTCGAAACCCCTATGATGCAGGTGATCCCAGGCGGTGCGGCAGCGCGTCCGTTTATCACTCATCATAACGCGCTGGATCTGGACATGTACCTGCGTATCGCGCCGGAACTTTACCTCAAGCGTCTGGTAGTTGGCGGCTTCGAACGCGTATTCGAAATTAACCGTAACTTCCGTAACGAAGGCATCTCTGTTCGCCATAACCCAGAGTTCACCATGATGGAACTCTACATGGCTTATGCGGACTACAAAGATCTCATCGAACTGACTGAATCTCTGTTCCGTACGTTGGCGCAGAACGTTCTGGGAACGACTGAAGTGCCTTACGGTGAAGAAGTCTTCGACTTCGGTAAGCCGTTTGAAAAACTGACCATGCGCGAAGCGATTCAGAAATACCGTCCGGAAACCAACATGGCCGATCTGGATAACTTCGACTCTGCAAAAGCGATTGCTGAATCTATCGGCATCAAAGTTGAGAAGAGCTGGGGTCTGGGTCGTATCGTGACCGAGATCTTTGAAGAAGTTGCAGAAGCGCACCTGATTCAACCAACCTTCATTACCGAGTACCCGGCAGAAGTTTCTCCGCTGGCGCGTCGTAATGACGAAAACCCGGAAATCACCGATCGCTTCGAATTCTTCATCGGCGGACGTGAGATCGGTAACGGCTTCAGCGAGCTGAACGATGCCGAAGATCAGGCGCAGCGTTTCCAGGATCAGGTTAACGCCAAAGATGCGGGTGATGACGAAGCGATGTTCTACGACGAAGACTACGTTACCGCTCTGGAACACGGTCTGCCGCCGACTGCGGGTCTGGGCATTGGTATCGACCGTATGGTTATGCTGTTCACCAACAGCCACACCATCCGTGACGTGATCCTGTTCCCGGCGATGCGCCCGGTTAAGTAAGATGTGAAATGCCGGATGGCGGCTGACGCCTTATCCGGCCTACGATTCGTTATGTAGGCCAGATAAACGTAGCGCCATCAGGCAATAATTTGTTGGCAGTAATTCTGCAACAGCGCACGCGCTTCTTTGTTTGCAACCTGCATTACCATCCACGGGCTGAAAGCCCACGGCGTCGCGTCAATCCCGCTTAAGACATCCTCAAGATTGCTCCACTGGCAATCCATCACTTCATCTGGGTTTAGCTGTAGCTCACTGACGATATGTGCGGCATAAACCGGACATACTTCGTTTTCAACTATTCCACTCGGGTCCGTGGCGCGATAACGAAAATCAGCGTATACGGGGGTGAGCAAGTTGATATCTGCACCCAGTTCGAAGCGAGCCCGGCGGACAATAGCAGCTTCGTTGGTTTCGCCCAACTGCGGGTGACCGCAGACAGAGTTGGTCCAGACACCTGGCCAGGCTTTTTTGTGCAGCGAGCGGCGGGTGACCAGCAGTTGGCCCTGCTCGTTAAATATCCAGCACGAGAAAGCGGAGTGCAGAGGGGTTGTGGCGGTATGCGCCGCATACTTTTCCAGCGTTCCGCAGGGTTGGTCCTGCTCATTCAATAAAATGACATGTTCCTGTCGCATAGCGTCCACCATCAATCTTAAGCACTCACATTATATGCTTAATTAAGTCAGAGTGATTAACAGAGGGTGTGAAATGCCAGAGCCGCCGGTTCGTTGCGCGATATGATTTGGCATCCGGTTTCTGGCTGCTATGATAAAGCGTCTGAAAATGTTGCGAGGTATTGTTTTGAGTGCAGGACGCCTGAAGAAAAATGGCCTGGGTATCGTGATGCTGCTGTGTGTCGGTCTGCTGTTAGCGGGCTGTTCCGGGAGCAAGTCGTCTGATACAGGAAGTTATTCCGGCTCCGTGTATACCGTGAAGCGGGGAGATACGCTATACCGTATTTCGCGCGCCACCGGTACCAGCGTGAAAGAGATCGCTCGCCTGAATAATATTTCACCGCCCTATACCATTGAAGTGGGGCAAAAGCTGAAGGTCAGCGGCGGCGCGAAAACCAGTTCTGGATCTGGCAAAACAACCAAGAAATCCTCAACCAAAACGGCGGCGGTCAGACCATCTTCTTCTGTGCCGCAGTCGTCCTGGCCACCAGTAGGGCAACGTTGCTGGCAGTGGCCTGCCAGCGGTAAGGTGATTCTGCCTTATTCTACGGCGGACGGCGGCAATAAGGGCATCGATATCTCGGCTGCGCGCGGTACGCCGATTTATGCGGCCGGAGCAGGGAAGGTGGTTTATGTCGGTAATCAGCTGCGGGGCTACGGTAATCTCATCATGATTAAGCACAGTGAGGACTACATCACTGCGTATGCGCATAATGACACCATGCTGGTGAACAACGGTCAAAACGTGAAGGCCGGGCAGAAGATAGCGACAATGGGCAGCTCGGATGCGACGACGGTGCGCCTGCATTTCCAAATCCGCTACCGGGCAACGGCTATCGATCCGCTGCGTTATTTACCGCCGCAGGGGAGTAAGCCAAAATGCTGACGGTGAATTAATCGCCAGTCAGTCGGTTAGTCCCTTGCCAAGAAGAGCGTAAGGTTTATAATCCCTTACGCACTTCAATGCGGGCGTAGTTCAATGGTAGAACGAGAGCTTCCCAAGCTCTATACGAGGGTTCGATTCCCTTCGCCCGCTCCATTTTCAACTCTCCAGAACTCCACTAAATTAAACTACCTCATGATTTAACTGGTTTTTTTGGCATTTTCTTGTCAACTGAACTCTACTTGGCTTACCCCAAATCAATAGCCTGTGTTGCATAGAAATGTGTATAGGCTCTCCTATACACTCTGGAACTATACACATAGCGAAATTTCAGAGGAGAAAACTATACATATGCCTCTTACTGACCTTGAGATCCGCCGCGCGAAGCCTGCGGAAAAAACGTATACCAAAGCCGATGGCAACGGTCTGTCTCTACAAATTGAGCCCAACGGTTCAAAGGGATGGCGATTCCGTTACCGCTTCGAAGGTAAAGCTAAAATGCTTTCTTTAGGGACATACCCGAAGGTTTCCTTATCCGAAGCGCGTAGACGGCGAGATGAGGCTCATGATCTGCTGGCTACGGGTATCAATCCCAGTGATTCGCGTAAAGAGAAGAAACTGGCTCAGCAGGACAGGCTGGGGAATACCTTTGAGGCGATTGCCCGTGAGTGGTATCAGCGGCGTTACGATCTTTGGGCCGAGTCGTACCGCACTGAAATGATCGCTACTTTTGAGAAGGATGTCTTTCCTCATATCGGTCATCGTCCAATAGATTCGATTACGCCTATGGAGCTGATGGCAGTTTTGACCCGCCTTGAGAAACGAGGTGCAACGGAGAAAATGCGCAAAGTACGTCAGCGCTGTGGTGAGGTATGGAAATATGCAATCGCAACAGGGCGTGCTCTATCTAACCCTGCGCCAGATCTTGCCAGCGTGATGATGCCCCATAAGAAAGAACATTATGCGCACCTGGAAGTTTCGGAGTTATCAGACTTCTTTACCGTGTTGCAGGCGTACACGGGAAATATACTCGTTAAGCTGGCTATGAGGCTTCTGATACTGACGGGGACTCGTCCCGGTGAGCTACGTAAAGCGGAATGGTCAGAGTTCGACTTTGAAAATAACCTCTGGAGCATTCCTGAAGAGCGAATGAAAATGCGACGACCACACCTCGTTCCGCTATCCCGACAGGCGCTGGCTATTCTGGAAGAACTGAAAACGATGACGAGTGGTTATCAATACGTTTTTCCCGGTAGGCTTGAGAAGGTTAAGCCAATCAGCGATATGTCTCTTAACGTGCTAATTCGTCGTGTCGGTTACGGTGGCAGGGCTACCGGGCATGGTTTCCGCCACACGATGAGTACCATTTTGCATGAGCAGGGCTTTAATTCAGCATGGATTGAGCTACAGCTTGCCCATGTGGATAAGAACAGCATTCGCGGCACTTACAACCATGCGCAGTATCTGGATGGCAGGAGAGAGATGATGCAGTGGTATGCGGATTATCTAGACTCACTGAAAGCTTCGTAAGTAAAGCTGTAATCAAATAGTAAAGGCATCTGTCCATTAACGTTCGGGTGCCTTTTTGTTTTTTAACAACCGAAAATCAGGAGATTTTATCAATGACTACAACATGTCCTATATGTGGTTCTGAGCGCGTCAGCGAACGTAACATTGGGAGGAAGGCAGGAAGTATCGCTGGAGGTGTGGCAGGAGCACTTAGCGGCGCAGGTACGGGGGCTACAATTGGCTCTGTCGTGCCGGTAGTAGGGACAGCGGCCGGGGCAGTTATTGGTGCTGTGCTAGGGAGATTTGTGGCTGGTGCAACTGCGGGAGCGGTTACCGGCTCAGCCCTTGATGGACTCCTGTTTGACAGATATGAGTGCGACGATTGTGGTCATACCTTTGACTAGAAGGTTATGCTAAATGTCATATATTTATGATTTTAATGAATAAAAAATATCCACTACTGCCTCATCAATTTTAATACACCACATCCCCCGCATAAACTGATCTACAAAAACGATCGATATCATTGCAATGATAGTTATAAGCTATTAAATATAAGTAATTGATCGTTTTTATCGATAGATTTTGCAGATCAATTATTGAAATTCGATCGGTAATAACAATTTTACCTGCACTCATAACCTCCCTATCTTAGAGAGGATTTAATTAGAATCAGGCCAGGATTCTTACCGGGTGACAATAAGGAGATGCACCATGTGCCTATAGCAAGGATGTTTCAATGCGGCAGGTATAAGTCTGCCCATCCATTCAACATGCTTACCGGACAAAGTGACGGTTTTAAACCACCACTTCAATCATTTATTGCTATTTTTCAAGGAGCCAACGATGGCATTTATTCTTTTACTTTTGTGGATCGGAGCATCGATAGTTATTGGTAAATTGGCTCAGGCCAGTGGCCGTTCGTTCTTCATATGGTTTGTTATCAGTATGCTTATAGACCCCATATTTGGTGCTATTCTTTTTGCTGTAGTCGTGAGGTCAAAATGAAACCAGAAAGAATTAAGAGGCTTTTTAAAGCCTATCTTGGCATTGGTTTTTTATTCATGTTACTTGTTTGTATAGGGATTGTTTTTTTGTTATGTCAATAAGGGAAATGATTACGTATTTTAATAATTATTTTATATCTACCGCCATACTCCCCTCCTGTTCAATACTCTTGAAGTATACCAGTTTAACGTTCTCTGTAATATTTCGGCTATTATGTAAAGATAAGGAATTATCATGATAAACTATTATGAATATCTTGAGCTGGATATGAATGCCAGCGTTGATGAATTAAACCATGCGATACAAAAAGTAAGTGAGCGTGATGATGCAGATTTAAAATTCATCCGTGAAATGAAATCCATTTTGTTAAACGATGAAGCCAGGTCACTGTATAATAATAAATTGATTTCTTTTATTGTTGGCGATCGTAAAAAGTCTGATTTGGTAAGCGCTGAGAGTATCCGTAAATTATTAAACATAGACAACTCGTCGTTACATGAAAAATATATCTGGATTGCAACGGGATTGTTTCTTATCGGCGTTTTATCCGCATGTTTGTTTAGTTTAGCTGTCAACTATACGGTTAATCTGTTCGTTATGATTGCCCTGATTATCTTGTTCTATATGGACTGGAAGCTACTGGATAAACATGGTAAGGCAAGTTTTTCAAAATGGTGGATTCTTTTTTCGCCAGTTTATATTGCTAAACGTTGTAAAGCCGTTGGTCAGGGGAAAATGCTGTTGCTGGTCTGGCTTGGGATATGGGTTGTATATGGCATCGGGAACTTTGCATTCAACAGTAGCAAAACAATGCTGGAGCGCTCAGCATGTGAGGTGGTAACGGATATCTATCATAAGCAACTACGCCAGTACTCACAGCAATGTGAGAACGTAACGTTAACTGAAAGTGAAGGAAAACGGCACTATGGATTTGCTCAGATTAGTGATGGGACAACTAAAGATATTACCGTGACAGAACAATCAGATGGTAAGATTGTTGTATATATTGAATAGGCATTTTTGAGGCAAAGCACTTACCTTTGGGGTAAGTGCTTCTTATATATATTTTTTTATTTTTAGAGGAGGTTTGTATGAAATTTTTAAAGAAACTGAAATATGTAATCACTCTGGGGGTAATAACCGCCTCCTGTTCAGTAATGGCATCACCTTATGGAGATTCAGATGTTCTGTTCGGGTGTATCATAAAAGGTAAAACCACTAAAGAAGTGGCTGTGTTGAGGAATAATAATGAGGTCACTTATTTATTCGGTAAATCGGATATTAACGGAGGGGGTGGGGTGATTCCTGAAATCACTTTGGTAAAAAATGTGAGCCAGTTAAGTCAGGCCTGGAATTACAGTAGGGCTGAGGGCGTGTCGATACATACATTGAACGGCTTTGTTGAATAAATCAGATTTCGGGTAAGTCTCCCCCGTAGCGGGTTGTGTTTTCAGGCAATACGCACGCTTTCAGGCATACCTGCTTTCGTCATTTTGTTCAGCGCTCGTACCAGGGCCATAGCCTCTGCAACCTGACCATCGTAGTCACGCAGTGTCAGTGAACCCCCGAACAGCTGTTTTACCCGGTACATCGCCGTTTCCGCTATCGAGCGACGGTTGTAATCTGTTGTCCATTTCCACCGCGCATTACTCCCGGTCATTCGCTGATTAGCCACTGCACGGTTACGGTCTGCATATTCACCGGGCCAGTAACCCGCACCTTTTCGGGGAGGGATAAGCGCGCTGATTTTCTTACGCCGCAGTTCATCGTGACATAGCCGGGTATCGTAAGCGCCATCGGCGGCGGCTGACCTGATTTTCCGGTGGGTTTGCCGGATTAACCCGGGGAAGGCCTCTGAGTCCGTAACGTTGTTCAGCGACAGGTCAGCGCAGATGATTTCATGTGTTTTACTGTCAACGGCGAGATGCAGCTTACGCCAGATACGGCGGCGTTCCTGGCCATGCTTTTTGACTTTCCACTCGCCTTCACCGAAGACCTTCAGCCCGGTGGAATCAATTACCAGGTGTGCGATTTCACCCCGGGTGGGCGTTTTGAAACTGACATTAACCGACTTTGCCCGCCTGCTGACACAGCTGTAATCCGGGCAGCGTAGCGGAACGTTCATCAGAGAAAAAATGGAATCAATAAAGCCCTGCGCAGCGCGCAGGGTCAGCCTGAATACGCGTTTAATGACCAGCACAGTCGTGATGGCAAGGTCAGAATAGCGCTGAGGTCTGCCTCGTGAAGAAGGTGTTGCTGACTCATACCAGGCCTGAATAGCTTCATCATCCAGCCAGAAAGTTATGGAGCCACGGTTGATGAGGGCTTTATTGTAGGTGGGCCAGTTGGTGATTTTGAACTTTTGCTTTGCCACGGAACGGTCTGCGTTGTCGGGAAGATACGTGATCTGATCCTTCAACTCAGCAAAAGTTCGATTTATTCAACAAAGCCACATTGAACATACCAGAAAACGAGTATACTTACTCTGTTTCCTATATCGATGATGGGAAAAATACTGATGGGGAAATAACTGTTTTAAAACAGGGGAAAGAAATCAGTACGATAAAATGCGATGATGTCTGGGAACAACATCTGGGTGACAGCAATATGATGCATGGTATCCCCGACGAATCAGAGTGATGTATCTGATACGTACTGTACCAGTTCACACTCCACCAGCCTGAAAGTTTTCGGGGAGGGCGAGTGGAAAGTCAAACAACACGGCAAAGAGCGCCGTCGTATCAGGCGAAAACTGCATCTGACCGTTGATGTGAACACGCATCAAATTATCCGCCCCCCCCGTCGACCTGTCGCTGAACAATGTGACAGATGCAGAAGCTTTCCCGGGTCTTATCAGGCAGACCCACAGAAAAATCAGATCAGCCGGAAGGACTGGCCAGGTAGCAGAGGCTCTGGTCATGGCGCACGCGTTGAGCAAAATGACGAAGACGGGTATGCCAGAAAGCGTGCGTATTGCCTGAGAACCTGACCAGCCACAGAGACGCTCGCCCCGAGTCTGAGTTAATCATTAAGCCGATTGCCCAGACAATATTTTCCAAAAGGAACTGGCTTATGTCCATTTTGATACAACTGAGGCGCTGATCTTCAATGTGACCAGCAGTATGGTGGCAAAAGCCATATCAGCCCTTTCTCTTTAGCATCAACCGATGTTTCGTATCCTTGCATAAATATCTCCTAAAAAATTGAGGCGACAACTATGCTGATACAGGGGACGAATAGCTGATCGACGTTCCACGCGAAAACATGATCGATCAGAGCAGAATACGCACTTGCACAAACAGAACTGCCAGAAAAAATAACGACAGCCCTTGTGTGGCGCGGCATTGAAGGGGATTAAGGGGTTTTGCACTGATTCAAAAAAATGCGAAAAAATGATAAATTTTGATTTAATTTTGCATTAAAGTGAGAGGGGGTTGATCGTTTTTAAAAGGATTTTAAATATTTATGAGTGCAATAAAATAAATTAATAAAAATCATAAAGTTACATATTTAAAAGGAAAATGGACGCTTTTCATGTGATGCTTATCGCTGCTAAATATTCAGACCTTTTCCTGTTGGAATAAAAGGAACATTAATTCCGATAGTTCCTCTTGGAGCCTTTTCGGTAACTTTATGAAAATGATCTTGTTTTTTTGATTACAAGCTGATAAAGGACGCATCAAATAGGAACGGACAAAGCGACATATTAGCTAAAAAAACTGCTACGCAAACTGGTTTATGATTGCATTCGAGTTGTATAGAGGAACCCGGATGAAAGGAAATTGCCTTTCATCTTCACCCGACATCCCGTAACATATTGTAAAAATTGATTTTTCATATTGGCATCAATGACGTATTCAGGTTAAACATGGATGAACTGACCGTTCACCTTTATGTGATTCGCTTTCAGGTTGAAAGGCCTGTATCTGAACATTTGACACGTTTGATTCTGCTTTTTCATATTCGGCTTAAGTGCTTGTTTTTAGGTAAAACAATCGCAAACACAATTCAAATAATGAAAAATAACCCCGAAAACGAGTCAATTAAGGTTGTTTTCAGGTTTGTGGCGTAGATATCAGGCCTGGTGCCAGTCGCAGAAACGCTCCATGCGCCAGCAACATCTCGCCGGTGAAAAATGTTTTATCGACTACTGCGGGCCCACAGTGCCGGTTATCTCACCGGAGACGGGTGAATGCTGGCAGTGGCAACAGGCCAGCGTTTTCACTTACCCCTGTATCCACTGCGCGGTACAAATATTTCCACTGGCCTCTGACCCAGATGTAGGTTTCATCCATTCGCCAACGATACCCTGTGGGGCGTTTATTCTGGCGAAACGCTTTCTCCAGTAACGGCACCAAACAAATAACCCAACGATGAAGCATGGAATGGTCAACGACAATCCCCCTCTCAGACATTATCTCTTCCAGATTTCGCAGGCTGAGTGAGTAAGCTAGGTACCAGCGTACACATTTAGCAATAATACCGACGGGATAATGCAGGCGTTTGAAGGCTTTTCGGATTAAAGGTATGGGAATATAATGTAAAAAAAACAGTATATTACCTGAGCTAGCGCTTAATGCGACAGAACCGTTTTGAATGGCGAGGCGAGTCATTATGCAGACGCTAGTCGCCTGCCGTCACAACACATTGTGAACGTTGATTAGTGAATATTGATTAACCATCAGCGTGGAGAAACCGCCGCCCTTAGTGGTTCTTATTACGGGCGGCGCAGGTGTTAACCGACATGTTTATTGATTGACGGCGATAATATTGTGCTCTGGGCCATAGGGGAAATGGGTGATGTTCTCTGCGGCTGATTCGTTGACAACCAAGATATCGTGTTCACGATAACCGCCGTGTCCCGGCATGCTCTCTGGCAGCATGATCATCGGCTCCATTGAGACAACCATTCCCGGTGCTAAAACAGTTTCAATATCCTCGCGTAATTCTAAACCGGCTTCGCGGCCATAATAGTGGCTCAGTACGCCGAAGGAGTGGCCATAGCCAAAAGTCCGATACTGCAGCAGGTCATGCTCGCGATAAATCTCATTGAGCGAGGCGGCGATATCGCAACAACGGGCGCCTGGGCGGATAAGTTCCTGACCACGGCGGTGTACTTCGCAGTTGATCTCCCAGTGACGCAATTGCTCATCGCTGGGCTGACCGAGGAACAGTGTTCGCTCCAGCGCGGTATAGTAGCCGGCAATCATCGGAAAACAGTTCAGCGATAAAATATCTCCTTGCTTCAGGCGACGGGTAGTCACCGGATGGTGGGCGCCGTCGGTATTCAGGCCAGACTGAAACCACGTCCAGGTATCGCGTAATTCAATATGTGGCAGGCGTTTCGCTATTTCCCGGGTCATCGCCGAGGTGGCCGCCAGGGCAACTTCATACTCCGGAACGTCCTCGGCAATCGCTGCGACGCATGCTGCGCCGCCGAGGTCGGCGACCTGAGCACCAATTTTAATCAGTGCAATCTCTTCTGCGGACTTAATCATCCGCATCCGCATCGTCGCCGGGGCAATATCCATAAACTCTGCCTGGGATAAGTAATGGCAAAATTTAGCGCGCTGTTCGATTGTCACATGATCGCCTTCAAGGGCAATCCTCCGGCTATCTTCAGGAACCACTTTACACACTGCCCGGTAATAATTATCACGCTGCCAGTCTGTGTAAACAATATTTGCACCGTAGCTACGGCGCCATCCCTGACCTCCGTCAATATTGGTGGTAATTAAAAATGACTGGCTCGGCGTCACCACCAGGGCATACTGGCGGCCAAAACTACAATATAAAAAGTCGCCGTAGTAATTAATATTATGAATCGAGGTTAAAATAACTGCATCAATACTGTCTGCTTCCATGATGGCGCGTAATCCCGATAGTCGGCGCTGCATTTCATGGGTGCTGAAGGTTCCCTTAACTTTTTGTCCATTAGCTAATTCAATAATATCTGGCATGCTCATAATAAACTCCGTCGTTGATAATGGCGTGTTGCCATCATCTGGAAAACGATATCTTGCGACAAACGGAGATTATTAATTTGCCGTCATTAGCCGGACTTATGCAGCGTATATTCGCCGAGAATTTGCGTTCGCTCTGCAATATGATGTGCGGTTTCTTCTGTCAGCCAGTTAATCAACGCCTGAACGCGTGGCCGTTTCTCATTATTACGTGGGCTGGTTAACCACACCTGCCCGTCTTCGACGATATCGGTAAAAGGGCGAATCAGTGCGCCATTGCTCACTTCCGTCGCACACAAAGAGTGACGGCTTAAGGCGATTCCTTGGCCGGCGCAGGCGGCCTGGAGCACGAGGTCGGCGCGGGAAAAGCCGGTTCCTGCCTCGACATTCAGGTCATACAGCCCGAGGCGGGCAAAATAGGAGCGCCAATGGGTGCTATAGGCATTTTGCGGCATGGAATCATGCAGTAAGCGCAAACCACAGAGTTCGCTGTAACTGTGTAGATGCCGGGTTTTCAACAAATCCGGGCTGATCACGGGATAGATCACATCGTTGAACAGATGCCGTTGAATTAGATTTTTATCATCAACCCAAAAAGGGGTAATGGCGATATCGACCGCGTCAGATTTAAAATTGGCGGGCGTCATATCGGCATCAATTTCCAGGCTGATAGGGTACTGCTCATAAAACTGATGCAATCGGGGAAGCAGCCATTTGGTGGCAAAGGACGGCATAACCCGAATCTTTATGGTGCCCTCAAGGGTTTCTTCACCGGTTTGGTGCAACGTAGTTTCGAGGATGGCAAAGGCCTGGCGCACCCCGATAAACAGCTGTTCACCCTGCGGAGTTAAGCGTAGCCCTGCGGGCGTGCGGTGAAAGACCAGGTAGCCAAGCTGTTGCTCAAGCGATTGAATTTTCTGGCTTACTGCACTCTGAGTAAGAAAAAGATCCTGTGCGGCACGGGTAAAACTGAGATTACGCGCTGCGGCATCAAAGTAGCGCAAACCGTCGAGGGACGGCAAACCTGGTTTACGTTGCATCATCGGTTTCCCTGTTGCTAAATAACCTGCAATAAGCACTATTCATGCCAAAAGCATCATTAGCCGTGCTAATAGTTATCAGTTAGAAACCACCGTTTGTCGCCGCTAAACGAATGAATAAATATTATCAGCGTCATTCAAACTCGCGGAGAAACTCTGATGAAAAATAAACTGTGGCTGTTACTTTCAATGTCTGTCTTACAACTTTCGCCATTATTGATATCTACGGCCCAGGCTGATTTACTGGATGATATTAAGCAAAAAAAAGAAATAGTGATTGCCACCGAAGCACGCTATGCCCCTTTTGAAATGCTTGAAGATGGCAAAATAGTCGGTCTGGGAAAAGATATTCTCACGGAAGTGATGAAAGGATTACCCGGGGTGAAAGTGGTTCAGCTGGATATTCCATTTCAGGGGGTTTTACCCGGTCTGGAAAGCAAGCGATTCGATTTTGTGGCAACTTCTTTAACCATCACCCGCGATCGTGAAGCAAAATTCGCCTTTACCGCTCCCTTTTCTGACGCCAGCGTGGCCATTCTGAAACGCAAAGGGGATAGCCGCATTAATAGCGCCAAAGATCTCCAGGGCATGATTGTCGCCAGCCAGGCCGGGGCGCCGCAAATTGCGGTGCTAAAAGAATATGAAGCATCGGTACTTAAACCCACCACCGGTCACGGCGTTAAAGAAATAAAAGCCTTTATTGATTATAACGAAGCCTACGCGGCATTAGCGGCGCACCGTGTTGATGCGGTTGTACAATCGTTGCCGAACCTCGCGCCGTTGGTGAAGACCCGTGGTGATACGTTTGAAATTGTACGCCCGCCGTTTGGCCCGGCGACCTGGTATGCATGGGCCGGAAGAAAGGATGCGGATAGCGCCTCACTGGTCAAATTTATCAGCGACGGCATTGTGCAGTTGAATAAATCGGGAAAACTGGCGCAGCTACAAACGAAGTGGCTGGGTTTTTCTATGGCCGTTCCTGAGCAAGTGCCGACCCCGGCAAATTAATTTGATGGATACTGGAGGGCAATATGTTTGATATTTCAGTGGTGTTTCCCTATTTCCCTCAGCTATTAATCGGCGTGCTCAGTACTCTGGCGGTATCGCTGAGCGCGATTGTCATAGGATTGATTCTCGGTTGGTTAATTTGTCTGGGGCTAAACTCTCCGAGACGCCTCGTGCACTGTTTTTGCAAAACCTATGTCAGTTTTTATCGTGGCACACCGCTACTGGTTCAGTTGATATTAATATTTTATGCTTTGCCCGCCGTAGGGATCACCCTTTCACCATGGCTGGCAGCGGTTGTGGCTCTCTCATTAAATACCGCTGCCTTTCAAGGAGAGATTCTTCGGGCCGGCTTTAAAATGTTGCCCAAAGGCCAACTGGAGGCGGCACGAGATTTTGGTTTTTCAGCGGCGCAAACGCTGTTTTATATTCAGATGCCGCAGGTGTTGCGCACCATGATGCCGGCTTTGATTAATGAAACCATCGATATTATCAAAAATTCGGCATTGGTCTCGGTGGTGGCGGTCCATGAGTTGATGAGAGTTACTCAAACGCTGGCCTCAACCACCTATCGGCCGCTGGAGTTTTATACGGCATGCGGGCTCCTTTATTTTCTGACCTCGTGGGGGCTGAGTATTGTTGGCGCCAGGTTAGAGAAAAACCGCTCATCTTCGGCTCAAAGGGTATTAGCACAATGAATGTTGAAATACTTTTTACCTATAAAGATGCCATTGCCGCCGGTATTTTAATGACCCTAAAAATGAGTCTCGGCGGCATCCTGCTGGGGCTGGCGATCGGGCTGTGTTTTTTTCTTCTCGAAAGACAAAAACCGGCGTTATTTAATGTGATATATCATGCATGGATTAATGTGTTTCGCGGCACGCCGTTACTGGTGCAGCTCTTTTTAGTCTTTTATGGTGGTCCCTATATTGGTATTAATCTCGAGGCGCAACAGGTCGGGGTACTGTGCCTGGGATGTTATGGTTCCGCTTATTTTGCGGAAATATTCCGTGCGGGCCGTAATGCTGTCTCTGGCGGGCAAGTTGAAGCGGCGGCAGACCTGGGGTTAAGTCCATGGAAAATATTTACTTTCATTGTCTGGCCGCAAATGCTCGCGAGAATTATTCAGCCATTGATTGGTCAGAGCGTTATTCTGGTAAAAGAGTCGTCGGTGCTATCCATTATTACGGTCGGTGAACTTACCAATACCGCCATGACCATTGCCAACCAGACCTATGCGATGGTTGAAATCTACGTCTTAATGGCCATTGTCTATTGGGGGATCGCGGTCGGTATCTCCCGTTTGGGTAACAAAATGGAGCGCCATTATTCTTATTCTCAATTAAGCCGAGGTTAATACTATGCGTGATTACGCCATTGAGATTAACAATCTCAATAAACATTATGGCGAAAACCATGTTTTACGTGGTATCGATGTCAGCATTACTCCCGGAGAAGTCATTTGCGTGATTGGCGGCTCAGGGTCGGGTAAATCTACGCTGTTACGCTGTATTAACTTTTTGGAGGATTATAGCTCCGGCGGCATTGTGGTGAATGGCGAGTGCGTCGGCTATGAATCTCTCGGCGGCGAAAAACGCCGGCGTTTAAGCGACAAGGAAAATCGTCAGGCGTTACGCGACGTCTGTATGGTCTTTCAGCAGTTTAATCTGTGGCCGCATATGACGGTACTCGATAACGTAGCCACGCCGTTGCGGCGGGTTAAAAAGGTCTCCCGTGAAGCAGCCTACGCCGAAGCGAAAACGCAACTGGCACGGGTTGGTCTGGCAGACAAAGCCGATAGCTGGCCCGCGATGTTATCCGGTGGTCAGCAGCAGCGCGTTGCCATCGCCCGGGCATTGACCATGAAACCCGCCATTATGCTGTTCGATGAACCGACTTCAGCGCTTGATCCGGAGCTGGTCGGGGAGGTGCTAAAGGTCATCCGCAATCTTGCCGATGATGGTATGACCATGATGATTGTGACCCATGAGATGGGGTTTGCCGCTAAAGTCTCCGATCGGGTGCTGTTTCTTGCCGATGGCTGCATTGAAGAGCAGGGACCGCCAGCGCAACTGTTCCATCAGCCAAAAAGCCCGCGGCTGCAGTATTTTTTGTCGTCGTGGAGTGAACGCCAGTCGGGGGCGAGATTGCCTGAAACGGCGTTGCAGGAGTCAGCATGAAGCAGGGGATTGCTTGCGGCGCACTGGCAGGTGCATGCTGGGGATTCATTTTCCTGCCACCGATGTTGTTACCCGAGATCTCACCGCTGCTGCTAACCTGCGGACGTTTTGCAACCTACGGCGTACTGGCGGCAATTTTACTTATTCCGCAATGGCGCAGCATTGCCCGCGTCTGGCATCATCGCGATCTGCTGACGCTGATCCGTCTTTCACTACTGAGCAATGTGCTTTATTTTCTGCTGGTCGCGGCGGCCGTACAGCAGGTTGGCATCGCTGCGACCTCGTTAGTGATTGGCTTGATACCGGTGATGGTTCCGTTGCTTAGCCGCAGAGACCAGCATGCGCCGCCATTCCGGCAATTAATGCTGCCAATGGCGGCGATCGTCGCCGGAGTGGTGCTGATTAATCTGCATGCGCAACTGTCGTCCGCACACCCAATAACGGGTGGGAAACAGCCGATGCTGGGGATGCTTTGCGCCTTCGCCGCATTGCTGTGCTGGAGCCGTTACGCAGTCGAGAACTCCCGTAGTCTGAAAACGCTCCCTTACAACAACAACCAGTGGTCGCTGCTGATTGGCTTGTGTACCGGAAGCCTCTCGCTATTGCTGTGGCTCATCGTCAGTATTTGTGGGTTTTCCAGTGTTGATTTATCGTTACCGGAGGATGTCCAAACGATCTTTTGGGCGATGAACGTGGTGCTGGCCGTGTTTTCTTCGTGGCTGGGGTATATGGCGTGGAATCTCTGCTCCCGGCGCCTTCCGGTATCGTTGACGGGCCAAATGGTGGTTTTCGAAACCCTTTTCGCGCTGTTATACGGTTTTATTTATCTCAGGCGTGTCCCGGATCTGCTGGAAAGTGCCGCTATCCTGCTGTTACTGGGCGGGGTTCTGGCCGCGGTGCATTGCCATCATCACTGCCGTTGCGTTCAGGCGACGGTATAGAACACCGTCGTCGGTTAATATGATAATGAATCGTGACATTATTCGTAGGGTAAGATAATTACTGGGTGAGCACAGGTTCAGATAATCATATATTTATCATTTGCTAAATTTACCCGCTGGTATAAAGCAGAGGCATGGCTAACAAAACCAAAAAACAGGTTTTATATAGCTTTCGTTGTCGTTATAGCGAAGATGAATATGAGCGTTCTATAAGCAAAATTATTATGTGTGCCTTGCAAGGCACACACAATAATGCCGCAGAGCGGGCCATTAGAGCCGTCGCGGTTGGCAGAAAAAACTCTTATGACCTTTGTCAAATATTTCGGCCATACTTGTCCTGCACAGCCTGATTTTTCGTAACGTTCCGGTGAACTCATATTGATAGGTCCTGTGAAGCCGATCGCAGATTTCTCCGGGGAACGTTCGTCAGGTGGTGAAGTGCTGAGTTCAGCTGTTTCGCGATTGTGGCGCAGGAACTGAGTCAGTTGTATTGTGGCTCTAAAGCTACGTGGGACGCGGGTTGTTGCTGTTTACGTTGTCAGGGGCGCAAGTCCTTAGTGCGGATATCGGGCGCTTCCTGTCAGGCTCCTTCGCCCCCGAAGGCGAACCCCGGCAGCGGCAGCAACGCGTCCAGCTCCTCTTCCGGCCAGCCCGGTAGCCGTTGCAGCACATCCGTCAGCCAGGCATGGGGATCAAGACCGTTCATCTTCGCAGTTTCCAGCAGACTCATTATTTTCGCTGCACGCTCACCCGCCGCAGCCGAACCTGCGAAGAGCCAGTTTGAACGTCCCATGACCACCGGTCGTATCGCCCTCTCACAACGATTGTTGTCCAGCGGCAACGCGCCATCCTCCAGGAAGCGGCTGAGCGTCACCCGTCGTTTGAGTGCATACGTGATTGCTTTACCCAGCGCGGAGCTCTCCGGGCACGCATCCTTCTGCTGCTCAAGCCACTGCCACAGTTTTTCCAGCACGGGTCGCGCATAACGCTGCCGCCACTGGCGGATCTTTTCCACTGGCCGGTGTCGGATCTTCTTTTCCAGCCGGTATAGCCCGGCTATCTGCCGGACCGCCATCGCCGCCCGCGGATCCTTGTTAGCTTTATAAAGGTCGGCGAAGTTTCTGCGGGCATGTGCCCGGCAACCTGTCAGCATGAGCCCTTTGTTCTGCCCGACCAGGGTTTCATACGCCGGATACCCGTCAACTACCAGGTTTCCGGCCCAGCCTTTCAGGTATTCCGCCGCGTACTTGCTGCTCCGCCCTGGTTGACTGTCGAAGCAGACGACAGACGGACCACTTTTTTCACCGCTGACGTAAGTCCACAGATAGCCGGAACGGGCTTTACCGCCTTTTTTCGTGTCCAGGATTTGCAAAGGCGTTTCATCGGCATGAAGCACATCACAAGTCAGCAGTATCCGGTGCAGTGATTCCGCCAGTGGCGTCAGCACCGCCCCCGCACGGCCGACCATATCTGCCATCGTGCTGACGGGCAGATGGATATCTGAACGGGCCAGAACCGGCTGCTGGCGGTACAGGGGCATATGGTCGCAGTGTTTGCTGATCACCAGCTGGGCGATGAGTGACGGCTCTGCCACACCTTTCGGGACAATGTGCGCAGGCATATCACCGCTGACCACCCGCTGGCAGCAGGTGCAGCCATACTGCGGGCGAACGTACCGGTTAACCACGACGCGGGCCGGGATATATTCCAGCTTTTCGCTCACTTCATCGCGGATGTGGCGCAGCGCACCCTGGCAGTCAGGACAGCTTTCGGTTGAGGCCGGTTCGATTGTTTTTATGACCCGCGGAAGATGGGCCGGTAGCGGTTTTCGCGCCGGACGTTCCGGAGCGGCTTTTTCTTCGGCAGGAAGCAGCGTGTCCAGTTGCGCTTCAACAGCCGCGATATCCGCATCCATATCCTCTTCGAACAGGGAGCGCTGCATGCCGGCCAGTGTTTCGCTCTTTTTCCCGAAGCGCTGCTGGCGTGCCAGCTTCAGCGCCTCTTCCAGCAGAAGGATACGTTGCTGTAGAGTGGTATTCTGCTGGCGAAGTTTTTCTTCTTTTTCAGCATTCTCAGACACGGCGTTTTGCACCATGGCAAGCGCCAGAGTACGAAGCTGTTCAATATCGTTTGTGGTGGAGAGAAGGGAGATATCCATGCGGGTAATTATATCGCACCCGGCATGGATAATCATTATTCTTCATAAAGTTATGGTGGTTTTTGATGCGGTTCCGGATGTATCCCGGAAGACCCATTTTGTGAGGTCGTGGCCTTTTACCTGTTGCCAGTCAACACCGCTGACAAGCCAGCTGAACTCATCGGGCGTGAGGGTCCAGGCGGCCTCATTTGCCCGGGGCCAGCGAAAGTGGCCTTTATGCAGACGGCGAACGCACAACCAGACGCCGTGTTTATCCCAGCGCAGCACCTTGATGCGCGAACGGGCTTTATTGGTGAAGACGAAGGCGGCGCCTTCGTGCCACGACGATTTGAGCTCATCCTGGACATACTGCGTCAGCGTGTCGATGCCACGTCGCATATCCACGGGCTTCACGGCGAGGAAGACATTTTCAGGCATCAGCATATTTGAGCGCCCTGAAGACATCGTTCAGCTGTGAAGGATGGCAGCACATGCGTATTCCACCGGGCAGAAAGAGCGTAACGGGTTCATTCACTGCAGGTGAAAAGGATCCAGCAGGTGGTGATGCTTCGGTGATATGAACAGGCAGTACCGCAGGTTCGCTGGCACGTCGTTCAGCCTTTGCGACATCCTGGGGCCATTCACGAAAGGAAGTGAAGGGAATGTCGTGAAGTTCACAGTATTGCTGGCGGGTAAGACCACTGGCCCGCCAGCTGGCAACATGTTGTTTTTTCTGTTCAATGAACCATCGCTGTTTCATCAGCAAGCATCCTTCATCAGTTAAAGATGGCGCTGATATTACCTGCTGAAATAATTATGAAAATATGAGTTCACCGGAACGTTACGGTTCACGCTGAGATGGCAAAGGCGTTCGCGTACCTGCTGAAACAGTGGGATGGGCTGAACGAATACTGCCGCAACGGTCAGGTGGAAATCGACAATAACATCGGTGAAAACGCGCTACGCTCAGTGGCCGTGGGGCGAAAAAATTATCTGTTCTTCGGCTCTGACAACGGTGGAGAGGCTGCGGCGATCATCTACAGTCTGCTCGGCACCTGCAGGCTGAACGGTGTGGAGCCGGAGAACTGGTTGCGTGAGGTGATCGGCAAAATCAACAACTGGCCCTCAAACCGGGTACACGACCTGCTGCCCTGGAACCTCTCTCCTGTAAAATAATCCTTACGCCACGTTCAGGACGGGGCGCTTACCAACGCACAACATCGGTAATATTATGACCGCCAACCGGGTCGCCGTCTCCCTAGTAACTGAGTGTCACTACCACTGTATCCTGATAATCCCCTGGCTTGGGCCAGTTCTGGACGGGAATAGCGCCATACACTACCAGAGACTGAGCGCTGCCCGTTGTGGAGATTTGGGACTGTACTTCGGTAGTGTCATTCCAGACCGTACTGTGGCTGGCATCCTGGTAAAGGCCATAGGGCACACAGATTGGGCCGTTACACATGCGTCGGCTGTTGCCGTCGGGAGTATCTGCGACCAGCTTTATGTCGTCGACAACCACAGCGAGTGGCAGCCCGTACGCATCCGTCATCAGGCTGCTCTTCCTCCCTGTTTCCCGCGGTCCGTGGGGTTTCGGCCTGTTTTTTTTAGCCAGACAGCGGTGATTTGGTCATGCTGCCATCCATCGACAGCCACGACCAGTCAATAGCATCCAACTGCTCACAGGCAAGCAGTCCATTCTGTCAGAAGCGTTCAAATACTCCGGCATCCCGCCACTCCTGGAAGAGGCGGTGGGCTGAGCTTGACGAGCATATTCCTGTAGCATTCAAATCATTCCACTGGCAATCTTTCTGAACATAAAGAAAATGGCATTCATGCCGCACGATTATCAACGCGCTTGCGATGCGTACACAGTGGGGGCTGAATTTTGTGTTCCAAGGTGAGTCGGGCCATTTTCTCCCAGAGTTCATCGCTGATCTGCCACTTGTTGCCCGCCATACTTTGCTCTCAGCAATTTCCATCATTTATTACCTGACAATCCCTTTTGGGATGGGTTCTTAGCATCATTAACACTTTGTTAACTTGAACTGGTTTAAGTTAATTCAAATTTGATAAAAACATAAGGGTGCATTACCTGTATGGACGCTAACCCGGTAACGTCTTTTGACGAATAATGCATGTTACCGGCTGGCAATATGAGAATATAAATGAAAATTCTGATTAACTGGCCTCCTTTGCGCCAACTAATAAATTACATACAAGAGCGTTTCACCTTTCTGGTTTTGCTCTGCTGGCCAGCGATTATCTGGTTGGTTTGTCGGGTAATTGTATGGCTGACGGATGGCATCATGACGCTACTGGGAAAGCCGTTAGAGCACTCATTCACCGTGTATCTTCAGCTCTGTATGACGCTAAGTACCCTGCTGAAAATCTCGGTCACCTGGGTGCTGCTGCTGTTTATTCTGTTCAGCATGGTAATGGGGTTTACCTGGCTGCTGCGGCGTGTTATGAACCGTAATAAGTAAAAGACCACCTTCTAAGAAGGTGGCTTCTGTAAGTTGATTTTCCCCTGTAACTCCAGACTCACCGACTCTCTTATTTAGGCCTACCGTATCGACAAAGTACCCTCGGGACCAAAAAATGGTTACCCCAAAGCTTCTTTCTTCGATTGTAGAGCCTGATTGCGCCGCATACGCATGATAAAGACGGCGGGTGATGTCATTGTGCAGTAAAAAGTCTTCGCAAAGAAACTGTTTCATAAGATCTCCGGGATTACAGTGCGGCGACGGCCTGACGGGCACCGGCATCAAGTAACCGCTGATACGCACGTTTTACCGCATCAACAAAACCCTGCTGCTTCGTCAGGTGGTCACCGAAAATGGATTCAATCGCCAGCAGCTCATCCGTGCCGCTGACATAACGCATCCAGCCTGCCACACCCAGTGCCAGATGACGATACCAGTTGCAGCACGACTGGGGCGAAATCGAAGTGGAGGTTGCAGGACAGCGATGCAAAGTTAACTTCGCGGTAAATATGCTGGGGTTCTCCCGTCGCTTCCATGTCTTCGCGGCACCAAAACAGGATGCTGAACACACCTATGAGTCGCTGGTCCGCGCCTTCCGGTACTTCGGTGGCAGTGTGAAAACCGTGCTGGTTGATAACCAGAAAGCTGCAGTAATGAAGAATAACAACGGAAAGGTGGTGTTCAACTCCGGGTTCCTGTTGCTGGCCGACCACTATGGCTTCCTGCCACGGGCCTGCCGTCCGCGCAGAGCCAGAACCAAAGGCAAAGTGGAGCGGATGGTGAAATATCTTAAGGAGAACTTCTTCGTCCGGTACAGCAGATTCGACAGCTTCACCCATGTAAACCAGCAACTGGAGCAGTGGATGGCTGATGTTGCTGATAAACGGGAGCTTCGCCAGTTCAGACAAACACCAGAGCAGCGCTTCGCGCTGGAACAGGAGCATCTGCAGCCGTTGCCGGATACGGACTTCGATACCAGCTACTTCGACATCCGCCATGTGTCCTGGGACAGCTATATCAAGGTTGGCGGCAATCGTTACAGTGTTCCCGAGACTCTGTGCGGGCAGCCGGTCTCGATACGGATCATCACTGGATGATGAGTGCTGGTGGCGCCACACCGGCTGTGTTCAGCATTATCTGGCTGGCAAACCGTCCCGGCGCACCATGCCCTTCTATGACAGCAGGTGAGTATGCTAAGTGCCTATGAGGGATTGCTGTGATGCATGAACTTGAAGTACTGCTGAGTCGTCTGAAAATGGAACAGTTTAATGAAAATGCAAGGAACCACGGCGATACTGAAAAACAGCCATCAGTACCAGAAGAGGCAAAGAAAGCTCAAGAAACTCTTCCTGAGAAGTCTGCAGTGCAATCAGCCATGCAGGGCCATGCCAGCCTAAGACTTCTTTCAGAATACCAAGGGAGCGATCAATAATATTAGTCACGATGATAAGTAAAATAAAAGTCACAACAGTGATTGCGTACCCTTCATGTGCTTTTGCCGCCGACCAGACCCTACGCCCGTGGCAGGATAAAATATGTAAACAGGCCAGAACAATCGGCAGCAAAATCACCAGTGCCATAATTTTATCCTGCCAGGGCAGTTCACCGGTCCAGAAACGGAGTTTAAGCATACTCATTCCATTAATCGATTTATGCAAATCAGATTCACGAGCCATCATTGTAAATAATACACAAATGACTGACCACCGGGTCCATTTTCTACCTGCGAATGAAGGGGATAGAGTTATAACTATCAGAGCAATAGCATAAAAATACAATGTCAGACTCTCAATGAACTCTCCTTCCTGAACAAGATGAATCAACGTCTGGACAGGCATAAAACACCACAAAATGAACGTAAAAACTGAAACCAGAACAGTAAATTTAACAGCAATAAACGGGGTGTTAATAAACGACATCATTTCTTCCTGAAAATATTTTATTATACATCTGGATCTGTAAATATTTTTATTAATTTATGCTCAATTTCAATCTGTAGGGTATATACCCGTGATCATTGAAGATGCTTGATTTTCAAGCAAGAGGGGATCATGCCGTTCACCATAAAAATCTTTATCACTGACCAGTAAAAAGCTGAACTTGAACGTCTTCATGGCTCCAGTCGTGATAAGCGCGTTTGCGATCGTATTAAAGCCATTCTTCTGACCTCCGAGGGCTGGAGTTCAGCCATGATTGCTCAGACTTTACTTGCATCAGACGACGGTTGATCGCCATATCAGCGAGTTTCTGAACAAATGGAAGCTGAAGCGTAAGCGCACCGTGAAGGACGTGGGGTAAAAATTAGTTTACAGAGAGAGTTACGTTCCAGGGCAACAGTTCTTTCACGCGGTTGGCAGGCCATGTATTGATGACGCTGACCACGTGCCGCAGCCAGGCCTCCGGCTCAATGCCGTTAAGTTTACAGCTACCGATCAGGCTGTACATCACTGCTGCACTGTCGCCACCACCATCAGAACCGAATAACATATAGTTACGCCGCCCCAGCGCAACCACCCGGAGGGCGTTTTCACACAGATTATTGTCTATCTCCACCCAGCCATTGCGACAGTATTCGTTCAGGGCATCCCATTGTTTCAGCAGGTATGTGAACGCTTTCGCCGTATCTGAGTGACGCGACAGCATGCCCATCTGCTGCTGTATCCAGTCGTACAGTGACTGCATCAACGGCATGTTTCTGGCTTTCCTGGCGGTCAGTCGCTCTTCTGCCGGACTGCCGCGGATCTCCGATTCGATAGCGTACAGAGCCCCGATACGGTTAGGGGTAGTGACCGGGTAACTGCTCTAATGCGCTCAGCAACTGTGTTTCCAGCTCTGTCATCCTGCTCTACTCCCGTACCAGCTTCACCGCGTTCCGCTTCCCGTTGCCCGCCGTCCAGCCCGCTTCGGCTTTCATTCCCTCCGGCAGCGCCGGTGGCAGAGTGGCAGACAAGTCGTTATCCGGCAGGCGAAGGGGCGAGAAGACCTTACAGGAGACAATATGAATCAGGGCAAGGCCTCTGACGTACCAGTTACGGACATGCTGAATTTTTTACGTGGTGGTGTGGGGGCATGCTTTTTGTCTTAGGGAATAAACATAACCACGATGCTACAGGGCTGAAAAAATTTGAAGATGTGAGTTCACTAGGCGTTACTTACGAAGCGTGTTGGCAGACCATTTAACGTGCAATTCGTGATAAAGTCGAAACATTTAAACATGTTGCTAAATGTAAAATATTGGAATATTATTCTTACCTTTATGTATTTTCGCAAAATACAGGACGATTAATCTTGTTTAAAAGCAGATTGTTCCTATTTTTGCTATTGCAATTCCAATCAATAGTCATTTCTTGATAGGCCCCCCCCCTAAGGAAGGTGCGAATAAGCAGGTCATTTCTTCCCAAGCTGACTCGCTGATTAAAATTTCGCGGATCTGGGCCGATTTTTTTCCCGCAAACACATCGAATCAGCCTATTTAGGCTATTTTTTCCACCATTTCTGGCGTTATTTCCGGTTTTTACTGAGATCTCTCCCACTGACGTATCATTTGGTCCACCCGAAACAGGTTGGCCAGGGTGAATAACATCGCCAGTTGGTTATCGTTTTTCAGCAGCCCCTTGTATCTGGCTTTCACGAAGCCGAACTGCCGCTTGATGATGCGAAACGGGTGCTCCACCTTGGCACGGATGCTGGCTTTCATGTATTCGATGTTGATGGCCGTTTTGTTCTTGCGCGGATGCTGCTTCAAGGTTTTTACCTTGCCGGGACGCTCGGCGATCAGCCAGTCAACATCCACCTCGGCCAGCTCCTCGCGCTGTGGCGCTCCTTGGTAGCCGGCATCGGCTGAGACAAATTGCTCCTCTCCATGAAGCAGATTACACAGCTGATTGAGGTCATGCTCGTTGGCCGCGGTGGTAACTAGGCTGTGGGTCAGGCCACTCTTGGCATCGACACCAATGTGGGCCTTCATGCCAAAGTGCCACTGATTGCCTTTCTTGGTCTGATGCATCTCCGGATCGCGTTGCTGCTCTTTGTTCTTGGTAGAGCTGGGTGCCTCAATGATGGTGGCATCCACCAAAGTGCCTTGGGTCATCATGACGCCTGCTTCGGCCAGCCAGCGATTGATGGTCTTGAACAATTGACGGGCCAGTTGATGCTGCTCGAGCAGGTGGCGGAAATTCATGATGGTGGTGCGATCCGGCAGGGCGCTATCCAGGGATAATCGGGCAAACAGGCGCATGGAGGCGATTTCGTACAGGGCATCTTCCATGGCACCGTCGCTCAGGTTGTACCAATGCTGCATGCAGTAAATACGCAGCATGGTCTCCAGCGGATAGGGCCGTCGGCCATTGCCCGCCTTGGGATAAAACGGCTCGATGACAGCGGTCATATTCTGCCATGGCAGAATCTGCTCCATGCGGGAGAGGAAAATCTCTTTTCGGGTCTGACGGCGCTTAGTGCTGAATTCACTATCGGCGAAGGTGAGTTGATGGCTCATGATGTCCCTCTGGGATGCGCTCCGGATGAATATGATGATCTCATATCAGGAACTTGTTCGCACCTTCCCTAAGGCTTTGTTGAATAAATCAGATTTCGGGTAAGTCTCCCCCGTAGCGGGTTGTGTTTTCAGGCAATACGCACGCTTTCAGGCATACCTGCTTTCGTCATTTTGTTCAGCGCTCGTACCAGGGCCATAGCCTCTGCAACCTGACCATCGTAGTCACGCAGTGTCAGTGAACCCCCGAACAGCTGTTTTACCCGGTACATCGCCGTTTCCGCTATCGAGCGACGGTTGTAATCTGTTGTCCATTTCCACCGCGCATTACTCCCGGTCATTCGCTGATTAGCCACTGCACGGTTACGGTCTGCATATTCACCGGGCCAGTAACCCGCACCTTTTCGGGGAGGGATAAGCGCGCTGATTTTCTTACGCCGCAGTTCATCGTGACATAGCCGGGTATCGTAAGCGCCATCGGCGGCGGCTGACCTGATTTTCCGGTGGGTTTGCCGGATTAACCCGGGGAAGGCCTCTGAGTCCGTAACGTTGTTCAGCGACAGGTCAGCGCAGATGATTTCATGTGTTTTACTGTCAACGGCGAGATGCAGCTTACGCCAGATACGGCGGCGTTCCTGGCCATGCTTTTTGACTTTCCACTCGCCTTCACCGAAGACCTTCAGCCCGGTGGAATCAATTACCAGGTGTGCGATTTCACCCCGGGTGGGCGTTTTGAAACTGACATTAACCGACTTTGCCCGCCTGCTGACACAGCTGTAATCCGGGCAGCGTAGCGGAACGTTCATCAGAGAAAAAATGGAATCAATAAAGCCCTGCGCAGCGCGCAGGGTCAGCCTGAATACGCGTTTAATGACCAGCACAGTCGTGATGGCAAGGTCAGAATAGCGCTGAGGTCTGCCTCGTGAAGAAGGTGTTGCTGACTCATACCAGGCCTGAATAGCTTCATCATCCAGCCAGAAAGTTATGGAGCCACGGTTGATGAGGGCTTTATTGTAGGTGGGCCAGTTGGTGATTTTGAACTTTTGCTTTGCCACGGAACGGTCTGCGTTGTCGGGAAGATACGTGATCTGATCCTTCAACTCAGCAAAAGTTCGATTTATTCAACAAAGCCCTTCCCTAACAATGAGTGGTTTTCGATTGTTTTAAACGATTTAACATTCTGAATACACTTAGAGTATATTCTGTCCAGCAATGGATTCATCGTGCTTCATTCCTGACAAGGAGTAGCATCGCTGAATGTACTTTATAAGCGTATTAATTCATCGAGAGTCTAAATATGAAAATCTCTAAACTGTCTGCTGTATTGGCATTGGCTGTAAGCACTGCTGCAATTTCTTCTTTCTCAGCTCAAGCTACTGACGGGACTATTACTTTCAATGGTAGAGTGACTGACCAAACTTGTACTATATCCACCCCAGGCGGTAAAGATTTCACCGTAACTCTGCCAACTGTTTCTGCCTCTACTCTGGCAGCTCAGAGCGCAACTGCTGGCCGTACTCCGTTCGCGATCAATCTGAGCGACTGCTCTAAAGGCAATGTGGCTACTTATTTCGAGCCGGGCGCTACTGTTGATTTCAATACTGGCCGTCTGAATAACCAAGCGCAGACTGACGCTGCAACTAACGTACAGATTCAGTTGCTGGGCAGCAACAACCAATTCCTGCCAATCCTTGCTGCTGGTACTAATGGCGCGCAGGAGAACTCCCAGTGGGTTACCGTTGCTAACGAAGGTGACTCTGCTGACCTGAACTACTACGCTGAATATTACGCTACCAGCGCTGCCGGCGCCGGTGATGTAACTTCTACCGTCCAGTACACCATTATTTATCAGTAAGTAATATTTCTTTAAGAAATATTCTTATCCCGGTGGGGATGTTATGTCCCCACCGTTTTCCCTTACTGTAGCGATAATATAATGAAGAACTCATTTAAAAAATACAGCCTATTGCTGAGCGCCATGTTGTTCAGCAGCAGCGTTTTTTCCAGTGTCATTATTAACGGTACTCGTATTATTTATCCGGGGAAGCAACGGGAAGTTACCGTCCAATTATCAAATAATGGTGCTTCACCGGCACTTATTCAGTCTTGGATTGATGAAGGCGACGCAAAAACCACACCAGAAAACAGCAAAGCGCCATTTATCATTTCACCGCCAATCAGCCGTGTTGAACCGACTACCGGCCAAGCGCTGCGTGTTTCATTGACCACGGCGAGTTTGCCGCAAGACAAAGAATCCTTGTTCTGGTTGAACGTACTGGAGATCCCGCCAGCACCAACCGGGGCTAACAATAGTGCACCTGAAAACTATTTACAGGTGGCATTCCGTTCCCGCGTAAAACTGTTATATCGGCCTACTGGTCTGCCGGGGGAAGCGAATGATGCACCCGAAAAACTGCAGTGGCGTTTCAGCACTGCGGGCGTCAGCGTGAAAAACCCAACGCCGTACTATGTGTCATTTACCGAGATTAATGCAGTCGTAAATCAAAAACGTGTGCCATTGGCCCCGAACGGTGACATGCTGGCACCTGGGCAGGAAAAAACATTGTCCTTCTCCGGTGACATCACGCGTATTGCTGATATTGCTTACACCACCATTAATGATTTTGGCGGACGCGTGTCCCGTACTAAGAATAAGCAAAAGTAATTCTTGGAACAGAGTTTCAGGCCCAGAACAATTTATTTCAGAGAGCGGGCTTAATTTGGTAAAGGAATGCTTTATATGAAAGAGTTACCTATCTCTGCAGCGATTAAAATGGCGTGGCCCAATTATAAATCGATTCTACTGTTAAGCGGCAGCGCGCTCTGTATGGCGGCCCCTGCAGCGTCTTGGGCGAATGGAGGGGCTGATAGCAAAAAGCCTACGGCACCGGTTGAAGCGACCTTTAACAGTAGCTTCCTGGTTGGGGAAGCGCAAGGTGTGGATCTTTCACGCTTCCGTGATGGTAACCCGATCTTAGCGGGAAAATATTCGCTCGACGTGTATGTGAACGGCGAGTGGAAAGGCAAAAAAAACATCGACTTTAAAAACGTGCCGGGAAAAAACAGCGCTGATACCTGCTTTACCCTACTGTCGTTGGATGAGTTTGGTGTAGACACCGCGACAATGAGCGGGGACCCTGCGGTTAATACCGAGACGTGCAAAACTCTGGCTCAGTGGGTGCCTGAAGCCTATTACCGTTTGGACACCAGTACACTGCGCATGGATATCAGTATCCCCCAAGCGGCGCTGCGGCGCAGCGCTCGCGGCTATGTAGATCCGCGCTTCTGGGATCGTGGCATTACCGCCGGCAGCTTGTTGTATAACTTCAATGCGTTCAATACTCACAGCTCCGCCAACGGCAGCAATTCTGATTCAACTAATGCATACTTAACTTTGAACGCCGGGCTGAACGTGGCTGGTTGGCAACTGCGTCATGACTCCAACGTGAACTGGCGTTCTAACGACAGCACTCATTGGCAAAATACCGCGACTTACGCGCAGCGGGCAATGCCGTCTATCCGCGGCATGCTGACATTGGGTGACAGTTACACCAGCGGTGATTTCTTCAACTCCATAGGTTTTCGCGGTGTTCAGATCGCCACGGATGATCGCATGCTGCCTGATTCCTTGAACGGGTATGCGCCGGTTGTGCGTGGGGTCGCGCAAAGCAATGCTCTGGTGGAAATACGCCAGAATAACCAGCTAATCTATCAAACTACCGTTGCTCCGGGCGAGTTTATCATCAACGATCTCTATCCTACGGGTTACGGCGGCGATCTGAATGTTACCATAAATGAGGCCGATGGCAGCAAACGCCAGTTCAGTGTTCCCTATGCTTCGGTAGCGCAGATGCTTCGTCCAGGCATTCAGCGTTATGCAATAACCGCGGGTCGAGTACGCGATGATAATTTAAGCAAGGAACCCGATATGTTCCAGGCGACTTATCAGCGCGGTTTTACCAACATTATTACGGGATACACAGGTGGGATCGTCAGTGATGGCTATGGCGCAGTGCTGGTGGGCAGCGCGGTTGCGACACCGATCGGCGCATTTACGTTCGACGTAACGCAGTCTAATACCCGACTGAAGCAAGGTGATCAGACAGGACAGAGTTATAAGCTCAGCTATAGCAAACTGATGGCCGAAACTAATACCAACTTCACTATCGCCGCTTATCGCTATTCAACTTCCGGCTACCTATCTTTGCAGGATGCCGTCTACTCCCGAGACAATGAACGCAAGGGATTGAGCGTAGATGCGGTTAACCGCCAGCGTAGCGAATACCAGCTGACGCTGAACCAAGGGCTGGGGGACAATTACGGTTCCTTGTACATCACCGGTTCGGTGCGTGATTACTGGAACCGTGGTGGGAGCACCAAGCAATACCAGGTGGGCTATAACAACTATTACAGTCGTGTGACCTATGGCCTTTCCGCTATGCGTACCACGGATATGTATAACCGAGATGAGACTCGTTATTACCTGACATTGTCGGTTCCATTCAGCGTCGGTTCGCAGACCCTGAGCCTGAATAGTTCACTAGGCTATACCGACAACGGCTACGACAGCAGTCGTGTGGGCCTGAATGGTTCAACCGGCGAAGACAACAACATCAGCTATAGTGCCACGTTGGCCAACGATCGTTCCGGCGGGACTAACAGTAGTGTGAGCGGTGAATACCGTAGTCGTTTTGCCACGATGAACGGGTCCTACAGCTATGGTAAAGATTACCGTCAATCTTCGATCGGCGTATCGGGTAGCGTCGTTGCCCATAGCGGTGGTGTCACACTGACACCGCAACGCGGGCAGACCATGGTGTTGGTGGAAGCCCCGGACGCCGCCGGCGCGATTGTGACCAACTCGTCAGGCGTTCGTATCGATGATAACGGTTATGCAGTGGTTCCTTATGTTGCGCCATATCGCATGACGAGCGTAACGCTCGATCCGAGCGGCATGTCGCGCGACGTTGAATTGGAAAGCAGCAGCCAACAGGTTGCACCCTATGCCGGTGCGATTGCCCGGTTGGAATTCAAGACAACGAAAGGCCAGGCGTTGATCATTCATGCACTCGGCCCTGATGGCAACGCGTTGCCGTTTGGCGCCGAAGTGCTGGATACCCGTAATCAGGTGGTCGGCATTGTTGGGCAGGGCAGCCGTATCTACTTGCGTACCGAAGCTCAGAAAGGTTTGTTGCAAATTAAGTGGGGCACACAGCCAACGCAGCAGTGCTCTGTCAGCTACAGCGCTAAGGCGCAAATTAATAATACTGACTACGAAATTATTGAAGCGAGTTGCAAATGATAAAGTATACATGTGTTCCATCGCTGAATAAAACGGCAGCGAAATGCCTGATGCTGCTCGGACTGCTAATGGCAGGTGGTCAGAGTGCTTATGCCGCCTGTTACGTCAATAATGGCTACAAGGCGCAAGTGATCAACATGAATCTTGGGCGTGTGCTGGTTACACCAAGCAGCCAGGTTGGGGATACTTTGGTCACCGCTCAGTTCACGATTAACCCGGTCTCTAGGTATGGCAGTTGTACTAATGGCGGCAACGCGATTGGGGAGATCCTCCAGGGCAGCCCGACGAGCTTCAGCAATGTGTGGAGTACCAATATTCCAGGTATCGGGATTCGTTTATACCGAGAAGCGGGGAGTATAAGTACCTATTATCCCCATACCTTGCGGTTGAACGGCAACATTGCTGTCAACCTGAACGGTGGTTATTTCAAGATCGACATTGTTAAAACCGCCGCACAAACCGGTTCTGGGCAACTGGTCCCTGGAAAGTACACGACTTATTATATGGATGGCTCTGGACGGAACTTACCGATGCTGGAATCGATCGTCGACGCCAACAGTCTGACAATCGTTACATCGACTTGTAACGTGGACAGCGGTTCCAAGAACAAGGTGGTTAATCTGGATACCGTCACCGCAGCCTCATTTGGTGGTGTAGGTTCAACGCAGGGCGAAAAGGCATTTGATATCAATATTAATTGCGTTGGTGGCATTGGCGAGGATCTGTTGCCGGGCAATGCGGGGCAAGGGATCGTCAATGTACGTTTTGACTATACGCAGGATGCTTCCAATGCTCCTGGCGTGATCAAATCCGAACCTGGTGCCAACACCGCATCCGGCGTTGCCATCCAGCTGTTGACTGGCAATACGACCCAGCCGATCAAGAATGGTGATGCGGTCAATGCCGGACGTACCATTCCTAACCAGTCCAATACGCTAACGTTGCCGCTGAAGGCGCGTTACTATCGCACTGGCTCGACAATTAAAGGCGGCAATATAAAATCGACCGCCACCTTTACCATCGAGTACAACTAAGCCGCGTTCAGACGAAAAAGCCAATGGAGTTACCCATTGGCTTTTTTGTTACGGAATCCCATGAATAATCTAAAAAAATCAGAAAGAGATTATCTCGCCTGTCACATCGGGGCAGGAAACAGGCGCTGATGCCGCCTGCCTATTCCGCGTTAATCCTTCCACCGTGGGGTTGATACCGGATGACGGATATAAATCTATGCGGGGGATTGATAGCAGAGCATGGTCCGCAAATCTGACAGCGTTGAATTATTGGCAGTGTGGGCAGAAAATGCCAAACACTCTGATTTTAAATTACATCGTCGGGTTGCCTAAAGAACTACTTTCGCCGGATCTGACCCGATGGGAAAAGAAGGGCAAAAATGACGAAGCCTTGTTACATTTTGCATGTGGTCTCGTCGTCTGGAATAAAGTCATATTGAGATAGATTTTTATTCAAAATTTAATTCATCATCGGCTTTTAACTTGACCATAAAATTATATAAGTCATGTGTGTTTTTTAATTTAAGTTTACTTACGATTTTCAACCTATGAGAATATACTGTCTTAAAATTAACATCTAAAATTGAAGATATTTTTTTACAATCATATTCGCTGGATATTAAGTCGAAAATAATTAATTCCCTTTGTGTTAAAGTATGAATGTAAATATATCGATGATATACTCCGTCAAGTATTTTTTGATAATCTGAAAGCGGAGATTTAAGATCTATAACAATTATTTTTGAAAAGAGGATTAGTCGATAATATGGAAAGGACTGAACATTATCAACTATGAATACAGGTACAGAATCAACAGGATTCAATAAATTATTATTGATAAACTTGATCTTCTCATAGCAGGACAAGTTATCTTTTGCTAAATTAAAAAAAATTATACTGCTGGTGTGATTCTCTATTTTAAAGTTACAACTTTCAGAGAAAGGTAATACATCAATATTTTTATTGATACTGCTGATAAATAACTGGATTGCCATTCCTGAAATATTATCTTCAGTGTAGATTTTTATTTTCTTCATCCGTATATCCTACGTATGGTCTACATTTCTTAAATATTTATCCTAGTGCATATCTCACACAACCCGATCTTTTATTCCGAGATGTTCCGAACTTACTTCCCTGTTTAATTTGAGCACAAATTCACGGTTTACTACGGCCAGATTCGACCATCATAAGCTCCGTTAATAAACATGTTTACTTCTGTGATCAGGAGTGAACTATAAACGGAGTAGAGTTAACACTCATAGTGTAATTTCTGTTTTTACCCTCTGTGGTGTCGTGATAAGTTCATCAATCCTTTTCTCTGGCCACAGATATCCCTGTAAAGCGAACCATGGCATATCTTTTAACCATGAAACATAGTGCAAAGTCTCAACACCTTCAATGACCACTTTATAATTATTTACATGGAAGTAATTTAATAATGCACACATCAGGTCCTGCCCGCCGTTCTGCGCAGATAAATTCCACAGAAGGTTTTTACTAATCTTTATATTTTGAAATGAATTATTTTCTAATGCCATAAAACCTGCATACCCTGCACCGAAATCATCCATCCAGAGTGAATACTCTTTATTTAGAGTGTTAATGATTGACCCGGATTTCACCAGCGATTCAGAAAACTCATTCATTTCAAAATGCAGACAACCGATTTTTCTTACCCATTGTATTATAGCGTCATCAGTCAGTATCTGTAATGTTGATTCATCAACATTCACTGTAGCAATAATATCATTCTGATGAAACCACGACCGATGCTTTTCAACAAGCGAAATCTGCTGCAGAAGGATCTGCGAGCGTAGTGTGACAGATATCTGACGAAAAAATTCCTCCATGGGCAAGGGGGCGTCCGTTAGACGGGTCAGACACTCTACGGCAACAATATTTCCGTCACGACCGAACATGGGTTGAAAAACATAATATACATCAGCCAGCATATTGGGTGTAGTGAGCATTAATAGCCCCTTAGGTTATTTGAAGGTGACATCAACATTAGCCGATGCATTAAAAGCACCTATTCTGGTCAGAGCTGCGTAGGTGCGCCATTTCAGGCTGGCCAGAAAATGACTTTCAATGACGCTGCCGTTGACACAGCCAAGAGTGGCCGGGTTGTTCATCGGGATCCAAGCTGTTGGGGCTGAAGAAGATATCAATATCCCAAAACCTCTGTCAGAAGTGTGCAAAATAACCGTTGCATCCTAGATGAGATTAATAATGCTGAAGGTAACCATCAGTGTTTGCCCCCCACCCTTGGTCAGTTCAGCCCTGATACTGAACGGAACCTGCTTTTCCCACTACTGCATTTCGCGCCAGAATTTTACTAAAATCCACCGCGGAATCATTATTGACTAAAAACATTATATTTTGACACATAATATATAAAATTTAGCCAAAATGTATAATCGTTATAAACGATTTATTTAACACTTTTCTTTGTTTATACCTATTGATTATGGTAATCAATAATTCTCAAACAATAGGATCAGGCTATTGAATGTAACGTTCCGGTGAACGCACATTGACGACAGTGACCGGTTCTGCATTCCACAGTTCCAGTCAGTCGATCAGGAGATTTTTCGCGAAGGGTAACAGTTCGTGCAGCCTCTCCTGCGGTAATGAAGGCAGGCGCTCCAGCACCGATTTCAGCCAGCCATACGGCTCCACGCCGTTCAGCCGCGCTGTTTCCAGCAGGCTCATGATGGCAGCAGCACGATGCCCCGCCTGCAACGATCCGGCGAACAGCCACGTATTCCGCCCCATCACCACCTGCCGGATCGCCCGTTCGCACCGGTTATTATCCAGCGGCAGCGCGCCGTCATCCACGAACCTTCTGAACTATGAGGATTATCATTGATGAGACAGTTTAAAATCTCCCACCCCGGAGAGATGATCGCCAGGGATTTAGCTGATATGGGGATTAGCGGTTGTCGATTTGCTCTCAATATTGGGGTTACGCCAGCAACCGTATCTCGCCTTCTGGCTGGAAAAACTGCATTAACTCCCGCACTTGCCATTCGAATATCTGCTGCGCTAGGCAGTACGCCTGAGTTTTGGCTCAGACTTCAAAGTGCCTTCGACTTACGCCAGCTTGAAAGCGAGATAGACACCTCAAATATCGTGCTGTATGGCACAGGAAGCGACGCAAAGACCAGCGCATAAAAGAAACCCGCCACTATCGGCGTAATGCCGATCAGTTAAGGATCGGTTGACCGATCCAGTGGCTGTGTAAGAATCCGGAAATGTTCATTCGTTTCCGGATTTTTTTATGCTTCTCAGTCAGGTACTCAACACCGTTCATAATTTTACACCGGAGGCGTTTTCTGCGCTTTCTGAACTGCTTTCACCTGAACTCATTGATGAATGCCTCGCCGATACAGGTATCGTCACTATTCGCAAACGTCGGCTTCCGATGGAGATGATGGTCTGGGCCGTGACCGGAATGGCATTGTTTCGTTCCCTGTCCATGAACCAGATAGTCTCACACCTTGATATTCTTCTGCCTGGTAAACGTCCCTTTGTGGCACCCAGCGCCGTTGTTCAGGCTCGTCAGCGACTGGAAGCCGATGTCATCCGTCTGGTCTTTGAAAAAACACGCCTGAACCGCCCCGGTTTTCCTGGAGTGAGTTAAGTTCGGGAGTTCAGGCTGCCAGATCCTTGTTCCCGATGGAAGCGTAATACGCTTTTTCTGCCTCTACGTTTTGCATGCATGGTTAGTTTCCTCTTGATTTTTCCATACGCTGTTTTAACCATGTCTTTACTTCACTTTCAGTCCAGCGGGAGCTACGGCCCAATTTAATCGGCTTCGGGAATTCACCGTCCTTGATGAGTTTATAAAACCATTTGTCTGTTAATCCAGTGTAAGCAGTAATAAAGGCCATATTAACGAGGCGATCTTTTGTGAGGTCTGTATCTGACATGTGATTATTATTTTTATGATTAAATACTGATGCATGTTCTTTCATTATTAATTCTCTTTCGGTAAATATACAATATCTGGAGTTGTTTGAAGTTTAGACTGATTTTTTTCTAAACTTTACCTTTAAAATATAACTGTGCGAAGAAAAATCACCTTCGGATATTATAAGTATCATCATTCAGGATGGATCATGAATTAATAGCGATTTTTTATATATCGTTAACTTACCTATATGCTGACATGAGTTGATCTGGCAACAGCAATAAATATTGAATAGATGGTATTAGCATTACAGCTACAATATCAGATTGACATCGGGCGATTATTTATCCAGTCGTCCAGTTCTGACTCCAGCCAGCCAACTGATTTAGTGCCCAGGCGACGTTGGATGGGAAAAGTTGGATCATATCGTGGTGATTTGGTGTTTAACCAGTCATAGATGGTCGCACGAGCGATGCCTAGCTTTTCCATGACATCTTTGATCCTGAGCATTTTAGCTGGATTTACATACTTTACTGTCTGCTGTGTTGAGTTACTTTGAGACATAATCAATACCTTTTTTGCGTTTTAGACAGGGACTATGTTGCCAACAAATGCCAGGCTACAATAGGCCTTAAGTAAATGAGCAGTTAAATCACTTCAGGGGGCTTTACTTTTTATGGATAATGTGAGTTGCGATTCTTTGGATGAAATATATCAAGACATACGCAAGGCTTTTGAAGAGAAGCTTGAAGCGTTAGTAACAAAGCTGAAAGGTTCAGTCCAATACGATGAACTGATAACAATGCGTGAAAAAGCTTATGAGGTTATTGAGGAATTTAAGACCATCGAGGAGGTACTGCCGGAGAGAATTGTTGATGAATCCCATCCAGATAATTTCCGTTTACTACAGGAATTTAATGATGTTAATGGAATTATTGTGCCAAAACCGTATGTCTATAAAAAAACTTACGCTGAGGCTCGGGCCAGTATACAGAAAGAAATGTTTGACGGTCGAATTTCTGGAATTATCAAATTAGTGGATGAAAACTTCTGGTTACATTATCTTTTTATGGGGTTTAAGGATTTTTACTGGAGTGAGTATATTTTATCAAATGGCAATAAAAAAGATAGTTGCGAGTTTTTACTTTATGCACTACTTTATATCACCTACGCCGCAGACAGAAATGATAAAGCAAAGACTGGTGATTGGCTTAGATTAAATGAAAGGTTTGATAGAATTAAAAGAAAATCAGCATCAAGCCTTGGCGGAAAGAAAAAATTAAAAGATCTCGATTATCTAAAGCCATATATATCTTCAGCGCTGTCCGATCATTCCCCTGAAGGTGGTTGGGAAAGCAAGAGGCAATTCATTGATACCATTATCCCACTCGTTGTAAAACTTGATGGAGAACACAATTCCGAAAAATGGAAGGGAGATCCAATAAAAAGGGAAAACACATTACGTAATAGAATCGATAAATGGTTATTGGACGACCTGCGGGACAATTATGATAAATTTATTCGAAATAAGAATAAGCGTTAATTAATTGATTTAAAAATAACTTTTTGCATCTCCAATGCCCTTCCATATCTCATGTATTCACAAGTATGCTTAACACTTGACCAGGGAAGGGCATTATTTTTCTTTGCAAACTTAGAATAGTATAAAATTAATATGATAATGTCCGGAGGTGACAGTGATAACTGATGTTTTTCCCGCCTGGAACACCATCCCTGAAAATAATATTTTTATAAAAAAAGTTTTTATATATTTTCAAAAACATCATATATATCAATTTATTGCCACTCCATTTGAAATATTCAACATATCTTAATCACTGCTATCAGTTGCTACTGGTAGCAACTGATAGCAGTGCAGTTGACATCAATGACGATGGATATGTATTATTTCGCTGGTGCTGCCATTACTATTTTTAATTTTTTCAATTCTTATTTTCTCATCTTCTTCCAGATAAGCTAGCGCATCGTTAAGTTTTCTTGAGTTTCTTAGAGCATATGGGCCTTTTCTCCTTACTATCATTTTATTCAGAATGGTGGGAGTGTTTAATATTTGAGGGTAATTAACATCAGGATCCTTGTATTTTAATAACCATTTGTACAATATATCAGCGTTATGCTCTATTGAATCTGAGCATGATGAGATAGCATCAAGAGCCTGTTGATAATAAAAATACGCTGTTTTCGCACCTGCCTGAATGGTTCTTTCAGATATTTCATTTCCGTGCTCATCACTAAAAAGATGAAAAACCCCAGCCAGTCTGACAATATTTTCAGGCATCTTAGACAACATGCCTTCTACAACAGGATGTTTCTCTCTGTCTTTAAGTATACGTGATTCAATATGTTTATATACTAAACCGAGTGCTGACTGAGCCTCTTCGGATAAGTATAGATATTTATGCTTTTTATTATTTTTGTACCTCTCTTCAGAAAGCAGCAGTAGTTCCTTTATTCTGTCATGAAACCTGATGGTGTTACTTTTACTGTTATTCTTAACAGAGCTGCGGTGACCTCTTTTTGAAGTTACTCCGGTTATCATAAAACGGGACAGAAACCCTGAGCCTACTGCATAATCCCCCTGAAGTTTGATATATTTTTTAAACTCACTGGACTGAATCATTAATAACATTGTAAACATACATTCATCCATACTACACCTGCCACTTTTTCGTTCTATATCAAACGGAGCTCCATCCCATAAAAGGTTTAAAAATCCCAGGTTATTCTTTGCACGTCCTTTGAAGAAAATACCGGCCTCATCCGACATAAGACTCGATGAAGGCACATGACTGCAGAGTCCCTGCTGTAGCGCTTCTGGTGTCGTATCACTGTAGATCAACTTATGCAATGCGGGTGGTTGCGGTTTTTTTCGGTAAAGCTCTTTCATGCTCTGAGTATCGTATTCAACATCAATTCCTTTCTCGGTTTTTTTACTAATCACTTTCAATAGTGCTTTCTCCTGACTTTTCCATGACTGAAGTTCTGCATTGTAATCCAGCATTAATAACGTATATTTTTGACGTGATTCCTTTTCAAAATCAAAAAATGGTTGTGTGACTAATTTAAATACGGCACTTTTTCTCTCTCCAGAGTCAGCAATAACGGTGTAATACATTGGGCAAGGGCTCACTCTCCCGTCTGGATGTTGTATTTTTATTACCCCCTGGCATGCCAGTGATACAGCAGCCAGAACAACTGTTTCAATGAGTTCTACCGGAGCCTGTAGTTCTCTTTCTATCTCCTCCACGGCATCTCTTAAAATGGGAGGAAAAAAATTTACAGGATTGTTATTTCTATCATTAAGCGAACATCCAACACTCATATCTTATCTCTCATGTCAGGTTTATTTAAAGGATATCTCCTTCCGGTAATGAGAATATGCTACCTGGCTGCTATTTGGAATACACCAGAAAACCATCAGGCCAAATTAGCTTTATTTGGATTGATATTTTTTAGTCAGGATTGTTTTGCTACCTGATACTGTACAGATATGAGTCATGAACAGCCCTGTACTGGTCTGTTTTGCTCATGGGGAAATAGATAATTTGTGATGCCATTATTTAAAGCTACATCCAAAATTACGTTCACCATCTGTAAAGCATTTGCTTTTCTTTTTTGCAAAGTAACTTGTCCGGTAAATCAGCGAGCCATATGACTCACTTTTCTTGCCATCCTTTGCATTCAGGTAATAACAAGGATTCCTGGGTGTGTGGACTAACTCTTTATCGGGGGGATATATGAAACTGACAGCACTCATCCATGACTCACGTATAAGGCGGAGGAGTGTACCTTTTTTACTATCGTACGCTCCCAGTGTATTGAAAGTGTCCCCGTTGAGTAACAGTAATACGTGATAATGTTTCTTATGTGAATCAGGTACAAACTCTCTGGCCCAGACAACGCGTAATGATGTTTTACGAACGCGTTTACCCTCTTTCTCCCGTTTGTTAAGATGATGTGAAATTTTTGCTTTCAGAGAATCCGTAAAGCGGGATATTACTGATGAATCTGTCCTTGCGAAATTAGCCTCATCAGGCATGTCATTTAATGGTTTGAGAACAGGAGTATGTAAATCTATTCTTACAGCCAATACTCTTGGGTGTTCACTTAATGCTTTATCAATAGTTTGTTCTATTTTCTTTAAATGGTATTGATTCAATTTTCCGTGAGAGGTGATATATTCGTACATACTATTTATTTCCTTTTTATATTTCGAAAGTGTTAGTCGTAGTAGAGTTGATTATTTAATTAAATCACTTTCTCTACGCTTGTATTGTTCATATGCATTATGCATACGGTATATGTTTACTTACCGAGTTATATACATGAGCGTTGTTGTATTAGTGATGGAATGTTTTTTTGTTTCAATGTATTGAATTACATATGTTCTCATGTTTATTAATCTACAGGCATTGTTTTATATGTGTCGATATGTATCATATAATCTATATACACATCTATATACACATCTATATACACATCTATATACACATCTATATACACATCTATATACACATCTATATACACATCTATATACACATCTATATACACATCTATATACACATCTATATACACATCTATATACACATCTATATACACATCTATATACATACATAGACAAACGCCACTGTTCTTTAGTCCGGGGTTGAAGTTGCAATAAAGGAAGGAATTAACGATATTCATGATTTTTATACCTTTTTAGCCATCAAATTGCTCTGGAGTTATCACATATAATGTTTGGGATTTTTTTATTAAGTTATGGGTAAATTTGAACCTATATTACTTTGGTGAAAATCCGTTATTCCTCGAAGCATATATCTATTCTTCTGAGGTTAAGCCGTTTGGTGCAAAGAGATAAATTAAGGAGCTCATCATGAAACTAGGGAAGGTGCGAATAAGCAGGTCATTTCTTCCCAAGCTGACTCGCTGATTAAAATTTCGCGGATCTGGGCCGATTTTTTTCCCGCAAACACATCGAATCAGCCTATTTAGGCTATTTTTTCCACCATTTCTGGCGTTATTTCCGGTTTTTACTGAGATCTCTCCCACTGACGTATCATTTGGTCCACCCGAAACAGGTTGGCCAGGGTGAATAACATCGCCAGTTGGTTATCGTTTTTCAGCAGCCCCTTGTATCTGGCTTTCACGAAGCCGAACTGCCGCTTGATGATGCGAAACGGGTGCTCCACCTTGGCACGGATGCTGGCTTTCATGTATTCGATGTTGATGGCCGTTTTGTTCTTGCGCGGATGCTGCTTCAAGGTTTTTACCTTGCCGGGACGCTCGGCGATCAGCCAGTCAACATCCACCTCGGCCAGCTCCTCGCGCTGTGGCGCTCCTTGGTAGCCGGCATCGGCTGAGACAAATTGCTCCTCTCCATGAAGCAGATTACACAGCTGATTGAGGTCATGCTCGTTGGCCGCGGTGGTAACTAGGCTGTGGGTCAGGCCACTCTTGGCATCGACACCAATGTGGGCCTTCATGCCAAAGTGCCACTGATTGCCTTTCTTGGTCTGATGCATCTCCGGATCGCGTTGCTGCTCTTTGTTCTTGGTAGAGCTGGGTGCCTCAATGATGGTGGCATCCACCAAAGTGCCTTGGGTCATCATGACGCCTGCTTCGGCCAGCCAGCGATTGATGGTCTTGAACAATTGACGGGCCAGTTGATGCTGCTCGAGCAGGTGGCGGAAATTCATGATGGTGGTGCGATCCGGCAGGGCGCTATCCAGGGATAATCGGGCAAACAGGCGCATGGAGGCGATTTCGTACAGGGCATCTTCCATGGCACCGTCGCTCAGGTTGTACCAATGCTGCATGCAGTAAATACGCAGCATGGTCTCCAGCGGATAGGGCCGTCGGCCATTGCCCGCCTTGGGATAAAACGGCTCGATGACAGCGGTCATATTCTGCCATGGCAGAATCTGCTCCATGCGGGAGAGGAAAATCTCTTTTCGGGTCTGACGGCGCTTAGTGCTGAATTCACTATCGGCGAAGGTGAGTTGATGGCTCATGATGTCCCTCTGGGATGCGCTCCGGATGAATATGATGATCTCATATCAGGAACTTGTTCGCACCTTCCCTAGCCAGTCGTTTTGGACGGGTAAATCAGGTACGGCGCGACCGCCCGTTAACCCGTGAAGAATTAATGCAATACGTCCCCAGTGTTTTTAGTGAGAATAAACACGAATCCCGCAGTGACCGATATACCTGGATACCGACCATCACTATTCTTGATAATCTGCAGCGGGAAGGTTTTGAGCCTTTCTTTGCCTGCCAGACCCGCGTACGTGACCAGGGCCGACGGGAGCACACCAAACATATGTTGCGCCTGCGTCGTACCGGGCAACTTACCGGACATCAGGTTCCCGAAATTATCCTCCTCAATTCACATGATGGCTCACCCAGCTATCAGATGTTGCCGGGATTGTTTCGTGGCGTCTGCACCAACGGGCTGGTCTGCGGGCAGTCATTCGGCGAAGTGCGGGTGCCACATAAAGGGGATGTGGTGGAGAAAGTTATTGAAGGGGCTTATGAGGTACTGGGGATATTTGACCGGGTTGAGGAGAAACGTGATGCCATGCAGTCGGCTCTGTTACCGCCACCAGCGCAGCAGGCGATGGCGAGGGCTGCTCTGCACTATCGTTTTGGTGAAGACCACCACCCCGTAACTACTGCTCAGATACTGACGCCACGTCGTTACGAAGACCGCAGTGATGACCTCTGGACGGTGTATCAGCGGGTGCAGGAGAACCTGATGAAGGGAGGACTCTCGGGGCGCACCGCACAAGGGCGAAGCAACCGTACCCGTGCTGTGAACGGTATCGACGGCGATGTGAAGCTTAACCGTGCGCTGTGGGTGATGGCAGAGAATATGCTCGAACTGCTGGGACAGGCATGACTTCGACGAGGAGAAACATACCCGTGAACACAGAAAGCCACCCACACCTTCCCTCCGGCCCGTTTACGCGTGAGCAGGCCTCAGGCATTGCAGCACAATATGACAATATCGCCATTGAAGACGACCAGGGGATGCATTTTCGTCTGGTTATCCGTTGTGAAGGTGTGATGGTCTGGCGGGCATGGAACTTTGAACCTGAAGCCGGAGTGATGCTGAATCGCTACATCGCACGTTATGGCATCCGCAGGTCCTGACCGGTCTTAACAGACTTTAGTCTCAGCCTTTCCCGCCAGCTCTGACCGGCTGGTTTTTTTATTTCCGGAGTTATTAATCATGAACAACGCATTAACGGATAACACCATTCCGACAGACACTCTTTGTGCCACACCTGTTAAAGATGAACAGCGCCTTCGTTTCTGGCCTCAGCATTTTGGCCGTATCCCGCAGTGGATAACCCTCGAACCCCACATTTTTGCCTGGATGGACCGGTTGTGTGCGGATTACAACGGTGGCGTCTGGGCCTTTTACACTCTCAGCAACGGTGGTGCTTTCATGGCTCCGGAAGAGAATGAAGGTCCCTGGTCGCTGTTTAATATCCTGAGTGGTAACGGCGCTGATATGAGTGCTGAAGCTGCCGGGATTGCATCCTGTCTGATGGCTTACAGCCACCATGCCTGCCGCACGGAGTGTGATGCCATGACGGAGCATTATTACCGTCTGCGGGATTACGCGCTGAACCATCCTGAACGCAACGCCATTATGTACATCATCGACTGAGGTCCTGCACCATGGAAAAACAGTTACCGTTGTTTGCGTATGAACTGACAGCCTCCGCACAACAGACCATCCGCGAGGCGCTGGCTCTGCTGGAGCGCCAGTTACGCGAGCCCGGCGCGTCATTTACCTCCAGCAGCTCAGTACGTGACTGGTTACGTCTTCAGCTGACAATGGAGGAAAGAGAGGCATTTGTTCTGCTGCTGCTGGATAACCAGCACCGGCTGATTACGCACGAAACGCTGTTCAAAGGCACCATCAGCCATACCGAAGTCCATCCACGGGAAGTGGTGAAGGCCTCCCTGAAATACAATGCAGCAGCGCTGATTGTTGCTCACTGTCATCCTTCAGGCCATGCCGAACCCAGCCAGTCTGACAGACGGGTGACAGAGCGTCTGAAGAACGCTCTGGACCTTGTGGATGTGCGTCTCCTGGACCACCTCGTCATCGGCGGAATGGATATCGTCTCGTTTGCTGAACGGGGCTGGTTATAAGGGAGGAGTATTAATGAAAATTATCAGTAAACGTCAGGCAATGGCGATATACCGCCAGTATCCACAGTCCCAGTTGTTCCGCTTCTGTACCGGCAAATACGCGTGGTCCGGCAGCATCTGCCACTATGCCGGTCGCGAGGTGGAAGATATCAGCGGTGTACTGGCCGTATTCGCAGAGCGCCGCCAGGACCGCAACGGCCCCTATGTCGTATTGCGCAGCGTTACGTTGAATTAATCCACGTTTAAGGAGAGCTACATTTTGTCGAAGAAAACCACGATAACAACGCATGATATCAGCGAACCCTGGTGGGGGCTCAGACGCAGTGTCTCCCCGTGTTTTGGGGCCCGTCTGGTCCAGGAGAGAAACTCCCTGCATTACCTGGCTGACCGTGCGAACTTTGATGGTCAGTTCTGCGATGCGGATTTGCGCTATCTTGACCAGGCCTTCCCGGTACTGATGAAACAGCTGGAGTTAATGCTCACCAGCGGTGAACTGAATCCCCGTCATCAGCACGGCGTCACACTGTATGCAAAAGGTCTGACCTGCGAGGCGGATACGCTCGGTTCGCACGGCTACGTTTATATCGCGATTTATCCCACTCCCGTCACCACGGCATAACACTTTAATACTTCGCCCTTCAACGCACATATCTTCCCACTAAAGAGATAACGTTTATGCAAACCAAATTATCCCCCCTCATGCGGGCGGCATCGTCACGCCCGTCTCCCGTGGGTGTCTGGCAGACCCTGCTGACCTGCCTGCTGGAACATCACTATGGTCTCACGCTTAACGATACGCCGTTCAGTGATGAACAGGTGATTCAGCAGCATATCGACGCAGGTATCTCGCTGTCCGATGCCCTGAATTTTATTGTAGAAAAGTATGAACTGGTCCGCACTGACCGGCCAGGCTTCAGCATCAGGGAGCAGTCTCCGTTTATCACACCCATTGATATCCTCCGGGCCAGAAAGGCTGCGGGGCTGATGAACCGTGGCACGTATAAAGAGGTGACGGCTATTACCAGAGGACAACATCCGCAGGCCAACGCTTCAGGCAAGCGATGATTCGGATAAAAAGAACCGCATCCCACAAGTACATAAACACCAGCCCTGAGCGGCTGGTGTTTTTCTGACTATAAAGGAGAGAAATAATGGCCGGAAATAATGTTAATGAACCCGAAGTGTTAACCGGGCACACTGATGTGATTTGCTCCACCAGCATTGAACGTATTGTTACAGGCCGTAATGCTGCGCTGACACGGATTCAAAGCCTTATCAGTGAACTTGATGATATCTCCATTCTGACCCACGATATCGGCGGTGGTACAGCACAAGAGTGGGGAATGCGGGATGGCCATCGCTACGATTGCTGGTTCACGGAAAAAACCGATAAAGCAATGAAAGCGATGACCCGCAATATTGATCGCCGCATCTGGCGCGATATGATGAATAAATCAGGCATGCTGACCCTGATGGATGCTCAGGCGCGTGACGAGTGGCACAAAAGCCTGGAGAAAAACGATATCCCCGCGATCTCTGAAAACAATATCCTTAGTACCTTTGAGCAACTGAATCACGACAAACAGGCCGTTTTTGAGCGTGGTGTTATCAACGTTTTTAAAGCGTTATCGTGGGATTATAAAACGAACTCACCCTGTAGGTTTGGAAAAAAGATCATCATGGATGGTCTGGTTTCTTACAACCGCTGGGGGTTTAGCTTCACACATGGCTATCGACGCGACCAGATTGTTGATCTGGAACGTATGCTGACACTACTTGATGGTAAGCTGCTTCCGGACAATCGGGCTGACATTGCCTGTCGGCTGAGTGACCATATCGGCCAGCAGCGGACTTCTGAAGTGTATGACGATGAGCTATTCAGGATTAATTATTTTCAGAAGGGGAGTGCGCACATTGCGTTCAAGCGTCCCGAGCTGATTGAGCGGCTCAACGATATTATTGCCAGACACTATCCGGGGATGCTAGCTTGATTATGTTGTGGTAGTTGGGTTCCCTGTTTGGCAACCAAACTATGTGCAGTTCTGTGAAAATCCAAGCAGAAGAATTACTGTATACGAATGTGTATAGCTATTGATGTAATGTAATAAAAATAATTTAATTACAGTGAGTTAAGTTCTTTGTTCGATTCCCTTCGCCCGCTCCAAACTCAAGTCTTCTGAAGTCTACCAAACTCAATTTTCCCTTGATAAATCAGCAGTTATAGCATTCTATTAGTCTATTGAACTCAATTGTACTCCCCCAGGGTCAAGCTCAATGTGGGGGTATGGATGGGGGTATAATTGTACCCCCTGCTGAGAGGTACCCCCAATGAAGCTGACAGCTCGTCAGGTTGAAACTGCAAAACCTAAAGATAAGCCCTACAAACTCGCTGATGGTGGTGGTCTTTACCTGCTGGTTAATCCCAACGGTAAAAGATACTGGCGTCTCAAATACCGTTCGCTAGGTAAAGAGAAGCTGCTCGCTATTGGCGTTTACCCCGATGTTTCTTTAGCTGAAGCCAGAAATAAGCGTGAGGATGCAAAAAGGACATTAGCGGCTGGCAACGATCCTTCTCTTGAACGGAAAATTGAGAAACTTAGTCGTCAACAAGATGCAGAAAACTCTTTTGAGGCTATCACGCGGGAGTGGTATCAGCGTCGCTATGACCGCTGGTCTGTCTCCTACCGCGAAGAAATGTTGAGAACCTTTGAAAAGGATGTGTTCCCTTATATCGGTCACCGGCCAATCAAAGATATCAAACCGATGGAGTTGCTTGCTGTTCTTTCAAAGATAGAAGTTCGAGGAGCAACTGAGAAGGTCCGTAAGGTTCGCCAGCGTTGTGGAGAGGTCTGGAAGTATGCCGTTGTGACTGGCAGGGCTGAGTACAATCCAGCTCCTGATCTAGCCAGCGCAGTAGCTCCCCATGAGAAAGAGCACTATGCTTTTTTGACCCAGGATGAATTGCCAGAGTTTCTTCAAACTCTGAACACCTACGCAGGTAGTGTACTTGTTAAAATAGCGATGCAATTACTTATTTTGACTGGAGTAAGGCCTGGGGAATTGAGGCAAGCGGAGTGGCAGGAGTTTGATTTTGAGCGGAAGGTTTGGAACGTGCCAGCAGAGCGCATGAAAATGCGCCGCCCTCATCTGGTTCCGTTATCAAGCCAGGTAATTGACTTGCTTAATCAGCTTAAACCCATGACGGGAGCGGGAACGTTGCTGTTCCCAGGACGTAATAATCCAAAGAAACCGATGAGTGATATGGCATTGACTGTGCTGGTCAGGCGTATCGGCTATGCCGGGCGTGTTACGGGGCATGGATTCCGCCACACGATGAGTACTATTTTGCATGAGCAGGGATTTAACTCAGCTTGGATCGAGCTACAACTGGCTCACGTCGATAAGAACTCAATTCGTGGAACGTATAACCATGCTCAGTATCTAGAGGGAAGGAGGGAGATGATGCAGTGGTATGGCAATCTAATCATTGATTTGAATTCAGCAGTACGGTCAGGCTGACCTGCCCCCACGATTAGATACAACACTCAGTTAGTAACGTCGGAATCTTCATTCTCAGAATGACCCTTTCTCCAGCCCGCTGCAAATTCAGACGGTGTCTGATAATTCAGCGTGGAGTGCGGGCGGCATTCGTTATAATCCTGCCGCCAGTCATTAATAATTTTCCTGGCATGAACGATATCGCTGAACCAGTGCTCATTCAAACATTCATCGCGAAATCGTCCGTTAAAGCTCTCAATAAATCCGTTCTGCGTTGGCTTGCCCGGCTGGATTAAGCGCAACTCAACACCATGCTCAAAGGCCCATTGATCCAGTGCACGGCAAGTGAACTCCGGCCCCTGGTCAGTTCTTATCGTCGCCGGATAGCCTCGAAACAGTGCAATGCTGTCCAGAATACGCGTGACCTGAACGCCTGAAATCCCAAAGGCAACAGTGACCGTCAGGCATTCCTTTGTGAAATCATCGACGCAGGTAAGACACTTGATCCTGCGACCGGTGGAAAGTGCGTCCATGACGAAATCCATCGACCAGGTCAGATTGGGCGCCGCCGGACGGAGCAGCGGCAGACGTTCTGTTGCCAGCCCTTTACGACGTCTTCTGCGTTTTACGCCCAGGCCACTGAGGTGATAAAGCCGGTACACGCGCTTATGATTAACATGAAGCCCTTCACGGCGCAGCAACTGCCAAATACGACGGTAGCCAAAACGCCTGCGCTCCAGTGCCAGCTCAGTGATGCGCCCTGATAAATGCGCATCAGCAGCCGGACGGTGAGCCTCATAGCGGCAGGTCGACAGGGATAAACCTGTAAGCCTGCAGGCACGACGTTGCGACAGACCGGTCGCATCACACATCAACATCACGGCTTCCCGCTTCTGGTCTGTCGTCAGTACTTTCGCCCAAGAGCCACCTGAAGCGCCTCTTTATCCAGCATGGCTTCGGCAAGCAGCTTCTTGAGTCTGGTGTTCTCTTCCTCAAGCGACTTCAGGCGCTTAACTTCAGGCACCTCCATACCGCCATACTTCTTACGCCAGGTGTAAAACGTGGCATCGGAAATGGCATGCTTGCGGCAGAGTTCACGGGCGGGTACCCCAGCTTCGGCTTCGCGGAGAATACTGATGATCTGTTCGTCGGAAAAACGCTTCTTCATGGGGATGTCCTCATGTGGCTTATGAAGACATTACTAACATCGGGGTGTACTAATCAACGGGGAGCAGGTCAATCACAGAAGGAAAGCAGACAGAGCTGCGCGGCAAAGCAACAAAGGGAGGATATACTGTATGGAAAATGAAATCTGGGCATCCTACCCCAATTTATGTGGCGGATTTAGACAAAGCTGTTAGGGAATGTCTAAAATAGCGAAGCCATAGCATAGAATTTTTAATGGCATTATGATCAGGACATAAAGGACTTCATGCAGGGAAAAAATATCCCAAAAGAAACTGGTCATGTCAGCACACCAAAGGATCCTCGCCGGATCCTTTGGTTTTTCTCAGCCACAATCGCTTAACGTGAGTTTTCGTTCCACTGAGCGTCAGACCCCTATAATAATTCCTTTCAGACAGGTACCGGTTAAGTGTAGCTGAGTCAGACAAAAAAGCCCCCTGACGGGGGGCAAAAATGTAGCAACGTTGTTTCAGGAAAATCTATCAGGGAAAAGGTAACAGCACGGATACTACCGTCGCATTCAGCCTGCATTGATCATGCGGCGGTGCGCTTCGGCCATGGCCTGATGTGGGCCGGATTGCCCGTTATTCATGAATTCATGGGCAACCGCTGCTCTTTCATGCTCATTCATCGCCGCGTAAGACGTTGACGGGACGGTCGTGGATACCGTGTTATTTCCCATCATCTTCTGATGACTTTCCACCATTTTCTGGTGCGCATCCGCCGAGCCGTTCGTCATGGTTTCATGAGCAATAATGGCCTGTTCATGCTGGTCCATACCGGTCATACGAGGAGCAGTCCCCTGGATCCCGACAGGAGCCGCAGCAGACTGCATCTGGTGAGCAGGAGCCTGTGCATTGTTGACGCGATCATGGATATTCACGGTTTCAGTGGCCCAGGCCGATGAAATTAAACCAAAGCCCAGCAAAGATGCTAATACGATATTTTTCATGATAACTCTCCATTTCTGAATTAGTGATGTCCGGGGAAGTACAACCGGTGTTTTCAGTTCCATAACTGAAACAAGTTCGGCAGCGTTTATTTCTCCGGAAGAGGGCTGGATATTCATTTCCTGGCGTACTCTGACGCCGGGTATTGATGAAGCAATCCAGCCTTCCTGATAAGTTGCACTAATTATATCGAATGGCTTCTGTTTGCTGCATGACAGGCTAATGACATCTTTGTCATTTACATCTTTATTTTCAGCATTGGGTTTCCGGGATCATTTTCTCCAGTCTGGGCACGGATAAGATAAAACGCGTGGAGCGTACGTCTGATTCCACCTGCACTCTTCCGTGATGTGCTTCCACGATTGACTTCACAATCGCAAGGCCGATGCCGCTGCCTTCTCCTTTTCGTTGTCTGGATGGATCCACCCGATAAAAACGGTCAAACAGCCTTGATAAATGTTCTTCAGGGATCGGTTTCCCTGGATTTTCAATCACAAGGTCAAAAAAGCTCTCCTGCTTTCTTATTGAGACGGTGATGGCCTGTCCCTCCGGGGTATAACGCAGGGCATTGGATAACAGATTATTGATCGCTCTTCTGAACATTTGTGGATCTCCCTCAACCAGGCAGGGCATCCCGTTAAATTTGAGCGTGATATTGCGTTCTTCGGCCCAGGCTTCGAAAAACTCGAAGACTTTCATGACTTCTGCTCTGAGGTCAAAACGGACCCTGTCAGGTATAAGCTGGTTATTGTCCGCCTGTGCCAGAAACAGCATGTCGCTGACCATTTTGGTCATCCGGTTATACTCTTCAAGACTGGAGTAGAGGACATCCTCAAGTTCCTTCTGGGTTCGATCCTGACTCAGTGCGATTTCAGTCTGCGTCACCAGATTGGTGATGGGCGTTCTGATCTCATGCGCGATATCGGCAGAGAAATTGGCCTGGCGGGTAAAGACGTCCTCAATCTTTCCAATCATATGATTGAACGAGATAACCAGTTGCTCCAGCTCAATGGGAACGCGTGTCGGTTCCAGCCGCGCATCAAGATTCTCGGAGGTGATGTTTTTAATGGCATTGCTGACATTACGAAGGGGCAGGTGCCCCTGACGGACAGCGATGCGAATGATCAGAACAATCAGCAGGCTTATCACGACGGCGATCGCAATCAGATTTTTTTTCAGCGCATCGAGGTAATGGAGATGGAAATTAATGGAGAGGCCAGTCAGCATGACATAATTCTGCTGTTTGCCCTGAAATATCGCCTGGCCAGAGGAGGCGATAATCCGGTATGTTTCCATCTTCATTTCAGACCCGGTATCCATCGGTCTCGCAGGATCCTCCACCGTCCAGAGAAAGACATCCCGTGCGCGGCTGTGCTCGCTAAAATCTGCGGAATTCACGGCCGGGTGTAGTGCCGCCCCCTGCGCTGAACTAAAGAGCACTTCCCCCCTGGGATTGAGGAGCAAAAGGGCAACGTTGCGGTAGCTGGCAATCGACTCCTTTATTTTGCTTACTTTTTTTTCATCCGGATCCACCGGGGACTGCAGTATACGGTTCAGGGTAGTGCTGATTTGTTGAAGATCGCTGACATCCTGCTCGGCAAAATGATTTTCAACAGAATGCAGCATAAACCAGGTGAAGGCGATAAAAGCCAGTATCGTGGACAGGCTGATAAAAAAGGTCAGCCGCAGGGCGAGTGAGAAAGGGCGCCTGGAAGGTTTGCTATGCATCCGGGGCCTCCAGCATATAGCCCACGCCCCGGACAGTCTGGATCAGCTTTGTCCCGTAATCGTTGTCTATTTTAGCGCGGAGTCGCTTTACGGCGACATCAATCGCGTTAGTGTCGCTGTCAAAATTCATGTCCCAGACCTGAGAGGCAATCAGGGAACGGGGAAGAACCTCGCCCTGATGGCGAATGAAAAATTCCAGCAGGCTGAACTCTTTACTGGTGAGCACAATGCGGTTTCCGGCGCGACTGACTTTTCTGGATACGAGATCCATCGAGAGATCAGCCACCCTAAACTGGCTTTCCGTGATCATCGCGTTTCCCCGCCTCAGAAGGGTTCTCACCCGGGCCAGCAGTTCGGCAAACGCAAAGGGTTTAACCAGATAATCGTCCGCACCCAGTTCCAGTCCTTTGACCCTGTGTTCGATCGTGCCGAGGGCCGTCAGTAGTAAGACCGGCATACCCTTTCCGGCAGTGCGCAGCATGCGGATGATATCCCAGCCGTTCACATCAGGCAGCATGATGTCCAGAATGACTAAATCATACTCGGCTGTCATGGCGAGATGATATCCGGTAAGACCATTATCAGCGTGATCCACTACGAACCCTGCCTCTGTAAGCCCTTTGCTGAGATATTCACCTGTTTTAATTTCGTCTTCGACGATCAATATTTTCATCTTGCTCCCCGTCTGGCTGCTAATGTCATTCTATTGCGCACACGATCGTAATCAACGAATTACCGTAAAAATGACAACATTGTCATTATTCTGTCACCCGACAAACAGAGTGCATTCTGTAAAGTAACCCTGGTAATACTCTGAACTTCATTTGAACCATTTACCAGGTCTGCCTGGACGAGAAGCAATATGTTCAAATTAAAACTACTCAGCATCAGCACAATCTTCATTCTGGCTGGTTGTGTCTCTCTGGCGCCTGAATATCAGCGTCCGGCAGCACCGGTACCCCAGCAGTTTTCACTGTCCCGTAACAGCCTGACGCCAGCGGTGAATGGCTATCAGGATACGGGCTGGCGTAACTTTTTTGTCGATCCCCAGGTCACCCGGCTGATTACTGAAGCCCTGACTAATAACCGTGATTTGAGAATGGCTGCACTGAAGGTTGAAGAGGCCCGGGCCCAGTTCAACGTCACGGATGCAGATCGTTATCCCCAGCTGAATGCCTCATCCGGGATCACATACAGCGGTGGTCTGAAAGGTGACAAGCCGACCACACAGGAGTACGACGCAGGTCTGGAGTTCAGTTATGAGCTCGATTTTTTCGGCAAACTTAAGAACATGAGTGATGCTGATCGCCAGAACTACTTTGCCAGCGAAGAAGCCCGTCGGGCCGTACACATCCTGCTGGTATCCAACGTTTCACAAAGCTATTTCAGCCAGCAACTGGCGTACGAACAACTTCGTATTGCGCGGGAAACGCTGAAAAATTATCAACAGTCCTATGCTTTCGTTGAGCAGCAGCTCGTGACCGGGAGTACGAACGTTCTGGCACTTGAACAGGCGCGAGGACAAATCGAAAGTACCCGCGCCGAAATAGCCAAACGAGAAGGCGATCTGGCTCAGGCAAACAATGCCCTGCAACTGGTGCTGGGAACGTACCGCGCACTTCCGTCAGAAAAAGGGATGAAAGGCGGGGAGATAGCCCCAGTAAAATTGCCACCAAATCTGTCTTCACAAATTTTGCTGCAGCGACCGGATATTATGGAAGCGGAATATCAGCTGAAAGCGGCTGATGCCAATATTGGCGCAGCGCGAGCGGCCTTTTTCCCCTCAATTACCCTGACCAGTGGTCTTTCCGCAAGCAGTACGGAGCTGTCCAGCCTGTTTACGTCAGGAAGTGGAATGTGGAATTTTATCCCTAAAATTGAAATTCCTATATTTAATGCTGGCAGGAATAAAGCCAATCTGAAGCTGGCTGAAATTCGCCAGCAACAGTCGGTGGTTAATTACGAACAAAAAATTCAGTCAGCCTTTAAGGATGTTTCCGACACGCTTGCGCTGCGCGACAGCCTTAGCCAGCAACTTGAGTCACAGCAGCGTTATCTTGATTCACTTCAGATAACTCTCCAGCGTGCCAGAGGATTATATTCCAGTGGTGCTGTCAGTTACATTGAAGTGCTGGATGCAGAGCGTTCTCTCTTCGCTACGCAGCAAACCATTCTCGATCTTACCTATTCCCGGCAGGTTAACGAAATTAATCTGTTTACCGCACTGGGTGGCGGTTGGGTAGAGTAAATTTATTTCATTAATCAGGAAATTTAAAATGCGTAATTCACTTAAAGCCGTTTTATTTGGTGCCTTCTCTGTCATGTTTTCTGCCGGTCTTCATGCTGAAACACATCAGCATGGCGATATGAATACTGCCAGTGATGCTTCGGTACAGCAGGTTATCAAGGGCACCGGTATCGTTAAAGAAATTGATATAAATAGTAAAAAGATCACCATTTCGCACGAAGCAATCCCTGCGGTGGGCTGGCCTGCAATGACCATGCGCTTCACTTTTGTTAATGCAGACGACGCTATCAATGCCCTGAAAACCGGCAACCATGTCGATTTCTCGTTTATTCAGCAGGGTAATATTTCTTTACTTAAAAGCATTAACGTGACGCAGTCCTGATTGGCTGTCCGGAGCGATTACATCCTGTGCGCCTGTACATTCACATAGGTATATGTGTGAGTTAACCGTCAGGTGCATATGCCAGGTGTTTTGATTTTTTAGCGGAAAATTGTATGGCTTCTTTAAAGATAAAATATGCTGCAATAATTATCAGCAGCCTCATAGCAGGGGGGCTGATATCGGTTACTGCCTGGCAGTATGTAAACTCAGCACAAAAGACAGAAAAAACAGAACAAAAGGCACCGGAACGAAAGGTGCTTTTCTGGTATGACCCAATGAAACCGGATACCAAATTTGATAAACCCGGAAAATCGCCCTTTATGGATATGGACCTGGTGCCAAAATATGCTGATGACAGTGGCGATAAAAGCAGTGGCGGGATCCGTATCGACCCAACCCAGGTTCAGAATCTGGGATTAAAAACGCAAAAAGTCACGCGAGGAATGCTGAATTATTCTCAGACAATCCCGGCTAATGTCAGCTATAACGAGTATCAGTTTGTTATTGTGCAGGCGCGTTCTGACGGGTTTGTCGAAAAAGTCTACCCCATGACGATTGGCGATCATGTGAAGAAGGGGACGCCACTTATCGATATTACCATTCCGGACTGGGTGGAAGCACAGAGTGAATTCCTTCTGTTATCCAGCACCGGTGGTACTTCCACGCAAATTAAAGGCGTTCTGGAACGGCTTCGCCTGGCAGGTATGCCGGAAGAGGATATTCAGAGACTGCGTTCTACCCGGAGCATTCAGACCCGTTTTACCATTAAAGCACCTATTGATGGTGTCATTACTGCATTTGACCTGCGCACCGGCATGAATATTTCGAAAGATAAGGTGGTGGCTCAGATTCAGGGAATGGACCCGGTCTGGATCAGCGCTGCAGTGCCAGAATCTATCGCCTATCTGCTGAAAGATACGTCGCAGTTTGAAATTTCGGTACCGGCTTATCCGGATAAAACATTCCATGTCGAAAAATGGAATATTCTTCCCAGCGTGGATCAGACAACCCGTACGCTTCAGGTCCGTCTCCAGGTTTCTAATAAGGATGAGTTTCTCAAGCCGGGCATGAATGCCTATCTGAAACTGAATACCAGAAGCCAGGAGATGCTGCTGATACCAAGCCAGGCCGTTATCGATACCGGCAAAGAACAGCGCGTGATTACTGTTGATGATGAAGGCAAGTTTGTGCCGAAACAGATCCACGTTCTGCATGAGTCACAGCAACAGTCCGGCATCGGCTCCGGCCTGAATGAAGGCGATACCGTGGTGGTCAGTGGCCTGTTCCTCATTGACTCTGAAGCCAATATTACGGGCGCACTGGAACGTATGCGCCACCCTGAAAAAACAGAAAGCAGTATGCCAGCAATGTCTGACCAGCCTGTAAATATGCATTCAGGGCACTGAGGAGACGACGATGATTGAATGGATTATCCGGCGCTCTGTCGCCAACCGTTTCCTGGTCATGATGGGGGCCCTGTTTCTCAGCATCTGGGGCACATGGACGATTATTAACACGCCTGTCGATGCCTTGCCTGACCTGTCAGATGTGCAGGTCATTATCAAAACCAGCTATCCCGGCCAGGCCCCGCAGATTGTAGAAAACCAGGTCACCTATCCACTTACCACCACCATGCTGTCCGTGCCTGGCGCAAAAAACGTGCGTGGTTTTTCACAGTTCGGTGATTCGTATGTGTATGTCATTTTTGAAGACGGCACCGATCTGTACTGGGCCCGTTCCCGCGTGCTGGAGTACCTGAACCAGGTACAGGGAAAACTGCCCGCCGGTGTGAGTTCTGAAATCGGTCCGGACGCCACGGGGGTGGGCTGGATATTTGAATATGCCCTTGTCGATCGCAGCGGAAAACACGACCTTTCAGAACTGCGTTCTCTGCAGGACTGGTTCCTGAAATTTGAGCTGAAAACCATCCCGAACGTGGCTGAGGTCGCTTCGGTTGGCGGCGTGGTGAAACAGTACCAGATTCAGGTCAATCCGGTAAAACTGTCTCAGTATGGTATCAGCCTGCCCGAAGTGAAACAGGCCCTTGAATCGTCTAACCAGGAGGCCGGTGGCTCATCCGTTGAAATGGCCGAAGCTGAGTATATGGTCCGTGCCAGCGGTTATCTTCAGAGCATTGATGATTTTAATAACATCGTCCTGAAAACAGGCGAGAACGGCGTGCCGGTTTATCTGCGGGATGTTGCCCGCGTGCAGACCGGGCCTGAAATGCGGCGTGGTATTGCCGAGCTGAACGGCCAGGGCGAAGTCGCTGGCGGCGTGGTGATCCTGCGGTCGGGTAAAAATGCACGCGACGTTATCACGGCAGTGAGGGATAAACTTGAGACGCTGAAGGCCAGCCTGCCGGAAGGCGTTGAAATCGTGACCACCTACGATCGCAGCCAGCTCATCGACCGGGCGATTGATAACCTCAGTTCCAAACTTCTGGAAGAGTTTATCGTGGTGGCCATCGTCTGTGCCCTGTTCCTGTGGCACGTACGTTCTGCCCTGGTGGCGATTATCTCTCTGCCGCTTGGTCTGTGTATCGCCTTTATCGTCATGCACTTCCAGGGACTGAACGCCAATATCATGTCGCTGGGAGGGATAGCGATTGCCGTCGGTGCGATGGTGGATGCCGCCATTGTGATGATTGAGAATGCGCATAAGCGGCTTGAGGAGTGGGATCATCAGCATCCTGGTGAGCAGATTGACAACGCCACCCGCTGGAAGGTGATTACCGATGCCTCCGTTGAAGTGGGACCCGCACTGTTTATCAGCCTGCTGATCATCACCCTGTCCTTTATTCCTATCTTTACCCTGGAAGGTCAGGAAGGACGTCTGTTTGGCCCGCTGGCATTCACGAAAACGTACTCCATGGCGGGCGCGGCCGCGCTGGCCATCATCGTCATTCCGATTCTGATGGGATTCTGGATCCGGGGGAAAATTCCTGCAGAGACCAGTAACCCCCTGAACCGGGTACTGATCAAAGCGTATCATCCATTGCTGTTGCGGGTTCTCCACTGGCCAAAAACAACCCTGCTGGTTGCGGCCTTGTCCATTTTCACCGTTATCTGGCCGCTGAGCCAGGTGGGCGGTGAGTTTCTGCCGAAGATTAACGAGGGCGACCTGTTGTATATGCCGTCGACCCTGCCGGGTGTCTCTCCGGCTGAAGCTGCAGCGCTCCTGCAGACGACGGACAAGTTAATCAAAAGCGTTCCTGAAGTGGCCTCTGTATTTGGCAAGACCGGTAAAGCAGAGACCGCCACGGATTCCGCACCGCTCGAAATGGTTGAAACCACGATCCAGCTCAAACCTGAGGATCAGTGGCGTCCAGGCATGACGATTGACAAGATTATTGAAGAACTCGACAGGACCGTCCGTTTACCGGGGCTGGCAAACCTCTGGGTGCCGCCAATCCGTAACCGTATTGATATGCTCTCAACCGGGATCAAAAGCCCGATAGGTATCAAGGTGTCCGGAACGGTTCTGTCCGATATCGATGCAACGGCGCAGAGTATCGAAGCGGTCGCCAAAACCGTACCCGGCGTAGTGTCTGCTCTCGCAGAGCGACTGGAAGGCGGGCGCTACATTGATGTGGATATCAACCGGGAAAAAGCCTCCCGCTACGGAATGACGGTGGGCGATGTGCAGCTGTTCATCTCATCAGCCATCGGTGGGGCTATGGTGGGTGAGACGGTTGAAGGCGTGGCCCGGTACCCGATTAATATCCGCTATCCGCAGGATTACCGGAACAGCCCGCAGGCCCTGAAACAGATGCCGATCCTGACCCCGATGAAGCAGCAGATCACGCTGGGCGATGTTGCGGATATTAAGGTCGTTTCCGGGCCGACTATGCTGAAAACGGAAAATGCCCGTCCAGCCAGCTGGATTTACATTGACGCGCGCGGCAGGGATATGGTGTCGGTGGTTAATGACATTAAAACGGCGATCAGTCAGAAAGTGAAACTGAGACCGGGTACCAGCGTGTCATTCTCCGGACAGTTTGAACTGCTTGAGCATGCCAACAAGAAACTGAAGCTGATGGTGCCGATGACGGTGATGATCATCTTCATCCTGTTGTATCTGGCATTCCGCCGGGTTGATGAAGCCCTGCTGATCCTGATGAGCCTGCCGTTCGCCCTGGTTGGCGGGATATGGTTCCTGTACTGGCAGGGCTTCCATATGTCTGTCGCAACCGGAACGGGGTTTATCGCTCTGGCCGGGGTGGCAGCAGAGTTTGGCGTGGTCATGCTGATGTATCTGCGTCATGCCATTGAAGCGCACCCGGAATTGTCCCGTAAAGAGACGTTCACACCGGAAGGCCTTGATGAAGCCCTCTATCATGGTGCCGTACTGCGTGTCCGGCCGAAAGCCATGACCGTGGCGGTGATCATTGCGGGTCTGCTGCCAATACTCTGGGGAACCGGTGCAGGTTCAGAAGTCATGAGCCGTATCGCGGCACCCATGATTGGTGGGATGATCACGGCTCCGCTGCTGTCCCTGTTCATTATTCCTGCCGCCTACAAATTAATCTGGCTGCGCAGACATAAAAAAAGCGTGTCCTGAACCTGAAAGGGCACCCCCTGTGGGTGTCCTTCTTTACTGATTCACCCTGACGTCAGGGTTTAAATCGATAATATACAGAGGTGAGTATGAAAAAAGTGGTTCTGATGGCGCTGGCTCTCGGCCTTTCACTGCCCGCGATGGCGAGTGAAAAAGTGATTGATATGTACAAATCTGAAAACTGTGGCTGTTGTTCCCTGTGGGGCAAGGCGATGGAAAAAGACGGGTTTGAAGTACGAACTCACGTCATGAATGATCAGGCGCTGTCAGCCCTGAAAGAAAAGCATGCTATTCCTGCAGGACTGCGAAGTTGTCATACCGCGGTTGCCGGTAATTTGATCATTGAAGGCCATGTGCCTGCGACAACGATACATAAGGCAATGCAGTCTGGTTCAGGTATATACGGTCTCGCCACCCCCGGTATGCCAGCAGGAAGTCCTGGAATGGAGATGGGAGCCCGAAAAGAGGCTTACGATGTTATCGCATTCTCACCGGATGGAAGTAAAAAAGTCTTCCAGCGAATCGAATAGTCAGCGGAACGGCTGATAACGGGACGCCGGCAGCAGGCACTCTTATGCCGGCGGCATTCGTGGTAATCGCATCCATGACATACCCTGAAGACAGAAGATGCTTCGGTATGCATAAGGAGAGTTACTGTGAAAAATGACAATGCAGTGCAACACAACAACCAGACTGCTTCTGAGCAGACATTATCCCCGGACGAGGGCCACGTATTGCATAAGGTGAGAGATCCCGTGTGCGGGATGGACATCCTGCCCGACAGGGCGCACAGCAGCATTCGATACCAGGACCATCAACTTTATTTCTGCTCCGCCAGCTGTGAGAGTAAATTTAAAGCCCATCCCGATCGTTATCTTACCGAAGATGCCAGTGAACATTCCCATCACCATCACCATCACCACGATCATCACGAAGTCAGCCCTGATCAGATAAAACAGCCTCACCACCAGGCGGAGAAAGAGAATTCTGAAGGTGTGTGGACATGTCCGATGCACCCGGAGATACGCCGCAGTGGTCCCGGAAGCTGTCCTGTCTGTGGAATGGCACTGGAGCCGCTCGTAGCTACGGCATCCACGGGGCCAAGTGATGAACTTCGCGACATGACAAGACGCTTCTGGCTGGGGTTGTTGCTGGCGTTTCCGGTTCTGGTACTCGAAATGGGATCTCATCTGTTTCCCGCCTTGAGGAATACAGTACCGCCACAGCACAACACATGGCTGCAGCTGCTTCTGGCCTCTCCTGTCGTGTTGTGGTGTGGCTGGCCATTCTTCGCCCGGGCCGGAATGTCGTTACGTAACCGCTCCCTGAATATGTTTACCCTTGTTGCAATGGGCACCGGCGTAGCCTGGGTGTACAGCGTCATTGCAACCGTCTTCCCCTCCTGGTTTCCTGCATCGTTCAGAAACATGGATGGCCTGGTGGCCGTTTATTTTGAAGCCGCAGCAGTTATTACGGTGCTTGTTCTGCTGGGACAGGTTCTTGAGCTGCGGGCACGGGAACAAACCTCAGGTGCCATTACTGCACTACTGAATCTTGCCCCCAAAACCGCCAGGCGGCTGGATCATGACGGTCATGAAACGGATATTAATGCGGAAGATGTTCTGCCTGGCGATAAGCTCCGCATCAGACCAGGAGAGAGTATTCCGGTCGACGGTATTGTGATCGAAGGCAAAACAACCGTTGATGAATCGATGGTGACCGGGGAATCTATGCCGGTTACCAAAACGGAGGGTGACCCTGTCATCGGGGGGACCATTAATCAGACAGGGAGTCTCATCATCCGTGCAGAGAAAGTCGGTGATGAAACAATGCTCTCACGAATTGTTCAGATGGTCGCTGATGCACAGCGTTCGCGTGCCCCCATCCAGAGAATGGCTGACAGCGTTTCAGGCTGGTTTGTTCCTCTGGTGATACTTATCGCGGTTGTTGCTTTCGTGATCTGGTCTGTCTGGGGGCCCGAGCCCAGGATGGCGCACGGTCTCATTGCGGCTGTGTCGGTCCTGATTATTGCCTGTCCCTGCGCGCTGGGGCTGGCCACGCCGATGTCGATAATGGTGGGGGTGGGCAAAGGAGCCCAGGCCGGGGTGTTAATCAGGAATGCCGAAGCCCTTGAGCGTCTTGAAAAAGTGGACACGCTGGTTGTCGACAAAACAGGCACGCTCACGGAAGGTTCGCCTACGGTGACAGGGATTATCAGTCTCAATCCGGGTGGGGAAACATCTCTTTTGCGTGTAACAGCCGCAGTGGAAAAAGGCTCGCAGCATCCGCTGGGTATGGCAGTAGTTAAAGCAGCACAGGAAAAGGGGATCGCAATACCCGCAGTCACTCATTTCGATGCACCGTCGGGTAAAGGTGTCTCAGGCGATGTCGAAGGTCAACGGGTTGTTATTGGTAATGAACTGGCTATGCAGGAAAACAGTATCGTTATTGATAATCAAAAGGCCGTTGCGGATACGTTGCGGATGGAAGGCGCTACCGTTATCTATGTGGCCACAGACGGGGACCTTGCAGGCCTGATAGCTATCTCGGATCCCGTGAAAACAACCACGCCGGATGCGCTTAAAGCTTTGCGTCAGGCGGGGATCCGCATTGTTATGCTCACCGGGGATAACCAGCTTACTGCTGAAGCAGTCGCACGGAAACTGGGAATAGATGAGGTTGAAGCCGGAATTCTGCCGGATGGCAAAAAAGCAGTGATAACCCGACTGAAAGAGTCTGGCCATGTGGTTGCGATGGCCGGAGACGGTGTGAATGATGCCCCGGCGCTGGCAGCGGCTGACGTGGGTATAGCCATGGGAACGGGTACAGATGTGGCAATTGAAAGTGCCGGAGTCACCCTTCTCAAAGGCGACTTGATGATACTGAACAGGGCCCGTCATCTGTCAGAGATCACCATGAAAAATATCCGTCAGAATCTGTTTTTTGCATTTATCTACAACGCACTTGGCGTGCCTGTGGCTGCAGGTCTGCTTTATCCTGTGTATGGAATACTGCTGTCGCCAGTTATTGCGGCGGCGGCCATGGCTCTTTCCTCCGTCAGCGTCATTGTGAATGCGTTGCGTCTGAAAAGTGTCAGGCTCGGGAAATAACACTGAGTGAAGGGTCAGTTACGAACAGAAGGAGTCCAGTATGAAAAGTACCACCTATGCGCTTATTGCTGTCGCCGCGACCGCGGCATTTGCCCTCCTGCGCGAACACTGGTCACATGTGGCAGGTTACTGGCCATATCTGTTATTGCTGGTCTGCCCGCTAATGCATCTTTTCCACGGCCACGGAGGGCATGGAGATCATCAACATCACGGAAGTGAAAACGATAAAAAAAATTAATCCGGCAGACGGGGCCGCGTCGCGGTCCCGTTATCAGTCCAGGTATCGTTCGTAGTCTCTGGCATGCGCAAAGGCATGCTGTTCGAGTTTGTTATCAGCGGGTGCCGCTGCCCGGAACGCCAGAGAGTTAACAGGGTTGTTATTGATGACCAGCTCGTAATGCAGATGAGGACCGGATGAACGTCCGCTGTTACCGGATAACGCAATAGCACCTCCCCGTGTAACCCTGGCCCCTTTAGTAACGAGTATTTTATTGAGGTGGAGATAGCGAGTTTTAACACCGGCTTTTCCCGTTACTTCAACAAAATATCCCATGGTACTGTTGTATTCGGCCCGGGTGATTTTTCCGTCGATGACGCTGACTATTTTCGTGTTCATGGGCATGGAATAATCAATGCCATTATGGGGACTCACTTTTCCCGATACCGGGTTAAGTCTTGCAGGATTGAAAGGCGAACTGAGTCTTGCTGTGGCCGGTAACGGATAATCGAGACTGACTTTCCCGGAAGTATCGGAAAGGTTATAGAACTTTTTATCTGATATACGATACGCCGTGTAATTAAATGAACCGGACGTAAATTTATAGGCCACGACACGTGATTTTCCCGCTTTCTTTTGCAGTACGAGTTTTAATGATTCATTTTTTTTCAAATGCCGCAGATTAAACCGGGAAGGCAAGGAGCGCTGAAGAGTAGCGATCTCGTTCGATTCCAGCCCCGAGCGGGTGGCTGAAAGGTAGGCATTTTCTTTTACGACATCGGTAGAATACATTTACTGGAATTCGCCGTTAGCATGAACACTGCGGCGTATGCTAGGGGTTTTCAGGAGGCGTGTCATCTGTCAGTTAATCGGGAGCACCGTTGATGGTCGTCATTTTTGTAACATATCTTGTTTCCCGTTTGCTCCTGAAGCTCTGGGAACTGTATGACCAGCCCGACGGTGATGATTAACGGGACTGAAACAGGTTACGGCAGAGCAATATGGGGCTCATGTCCTGCTACGTAACCCGTCAGTAAAGCCCTGCTGCGCACCTGACGCTAAGCACTAACCCGCCTGCAGTTACCTGGTCGAATACAGCCCGCGAAGCTTTCTTGCCTGCGTCTGATGTGCTTCCGCACCGGCATTATTGACCTGCTCATGCACGAGAGCGGCTTTTTCTCCGGCATTCAGTTCGTTAAAAGAAGAATACGAGGTCTTTGAATTTGCATCACTGCCGGACAGCATTTTTTTATGTTCCTCAATCATTTTCTGATGCGCATAGGACGCGCTGTTGTTCATAAATGAATGAGCAACAATGGCCCTTTCATGTTCATTCATTTCAGAGAATGAGGGCGTGTTGTTTTTATTAACCCTGTCCGGTAAGTTTTCATGCGTCGAGGAATTCACATGACTGACGGCTGAGGCATTATTAACAAATCGATGTGCTTCATGGGCAATATCACTGGACTGAGCAAAAGCTGCCCCACAAAATAAAGCTGTAAACGCAGTGGTCGTGATTAATATATTCATGTGTAATTACCTTCTGAGGTACATAAAAGATGTCCTTATGATCATATATAAAAATAATCAACCTGTGGGGAAGATGACGTAAATGTAATACAGCTATGTACATTACACGATTGTAATGAATTTGTTTCTTAAGGTGTGCTAGATTCATTTCATTGTAAGTGGATGAACCAGTAATTTAATTTAAATCGGTTCTCGAATTCTGTCAGTAACCATACTTTAAATAAGGGAATGCGCATGCTGTTGAAAACGTCTCGACGAACTTTCCTGAAGGGGTTAACCCTCTCTGGCGTAGCCGGAAGTCTTGGCGTATGGAGTTTCAATGCGCGTTCCAGTCTGAGCCTGCCAGTTGCCGCATCCCTGCAGGGTACTCAGTTTGACCTGACCATTGGTGAAACGGCCGTCAATATCACGGGCAGTGAGCGTCAGGCCAAAACAATCAATGGAGGCCTGCCGGGGCCCGTTCTTCGCTGGAAAGAAGGTGACACCATTACCCTGAAGGTCAAAAACCGTCTTAATGAACAGACGTCCATTCACTGGCACGGCATTATTCTTCCGGCCAATATGGATGGTGTTCCGGGGCTGAGTTTTATGGGCATAGAGCCTGATGATACCTACGTTTACACCTTTAAGGTTAAGCAGAACGGGACTTACTGGTACCACAGCCATTCCGGTCTGCAGGAACAGGAGGGGGTATACGGTGCCATTATCATCGATGCCAGGGAGCCAGAACCGTTTGCTTACGATCGTGAGCATGTGGTCATGTTGTCTGACTGGACCGATGAAAATCCTCACAGCCTGCTGAAAAAATTAAAAAAACAGTCGGATTACTACAATTTCAATAAACCAACCGTTGGCTCTTTTTTCCGCGACGTGAATACCAGGGGGCTGTCAGCCACCATTGCCGATCGGAAAATGTGGGCTGAAATGAAAATGAATCCGACTGACCTCGCGGATGTCAGTGGCTACACCTACACCTATCTCATGAACGGGCAGGCCCCGCTGAAAAACTGGACCGGACTGTTCCGTCCCGGTGAAAAGATACGCTTACGGTTTATCAACGGCTCGGCAATGACCTATTTCGATATCCGTATCCCCGGGCTGAAAATGACGGTCGTGGCTGCAGATGGCCAGTATGTAAACCCGGTTACCGTTGACGAATTCAGGATTGCCGTTGCCGAAACCTATGATGTCATTGTGGAGCCTCAGGGTGAGGCCTATACCATCTTCGCACAATCCATGGACAGGACCGGTTACGCTCGAGGGACACTGGCCACGAGAGAGGGGTTAAGTGCTGCCGTTCCCCCCCTCGATCCCCGTTCTCTGTTGACCATGGAAGATATGGGTATGGGGGGAATGGGACATGATATGGCAGGAATGGACCACAGCCAGATGGGAGGCATGGATAACAGCGGAGAGATGATGTCTATGGACGGTGCTGACCTTCCGGATAGCGGGACATCCTCCGCGCCCATGGATCACAGCAGCATGGCCGGTATGGATCATTCCCGGATGGCCGGAATGCCGGGTATGCAAAGTCATCCTGCGTCAGAAACGGATAACCCACTGGTTGATATGCAGGCGATGAGCGTCTCTCCGAAATTAAATGATCCGGGTATTGGTCTTCGAAATAACGGAAGAAAGGTTCTCACGTACGCGGATTTGAAAAGCCGCTTTGAGGATCCTGACGGACGTGAACCTGGCCGTACCATAGAACTGCATTTAACCGGCCACATGGAAAAGTTTGCCTGGTCATTTAACGGAATCAAGTTTTCAGATGCCGCACCGGTGCTGCTGAAATACGGTGAGCGGCTCAGGATCACGCTGATCAACGATACCATGATGACTCACCCCATTCACCTGCATGGTATGTGGAGCGATCTGGAAGATGAAAACGGTAATTTCATGGTTCGTAAACACACAATAGATGTTCCCCCTGGTACAAAACGCAGTTACAGAGTGACAGCAGATGCGCTTGGCCGCTGGGCGTATCACTGCCATTTGCTCTATCACATGGAAATGGGAATGTTTCGTGAAGTCCGGGTGGAGGAATGATGCGAATGAAGAGAAATTTGAAGGCCATACCTGTTCTGGTCGCCGGTTTCTTTACCTCACAGCTTTCTATTGCGGCGGGCTCCGTCTCTGCAGATCCCCACGCCGGGCACGACATGTCTGCCATGCAGATGCCAGCAGATGAGAATTTCACTGAGATGACGTCAATGGAGCCCATTGTAACTGAGAGCAGAACGCCAATTCCGCCTGTTACCGATGCCGACCGGAAGGCTGCATTCGGCAATTTACAGGGGCATGCGATTCACGACAGTGCGATTAATTATCTGGTTCTGCTGGATCAACTGGAATGGCAACGGTCGGATAACACCAACAATTTCAGCTGGAGTGTTAACAGCTGGATTGGAGGCGACACAGATCGGATTTGGCTAAAGAGTGAAGGTGAACGAAGCAATGGGGAAACGGAGGCGGCTGAAGCGCAGTTACTCTGGGGACATGCGGTTGGCCCATGGTGGGATTTGGTTGCGGGTGTCAGGCAGGATTTCAGACCTGCTTCTGCCCGGACCTGGGCTGCTGTCGGTTTTCAGGGGCTGGCACTCTATAATTTTGAGTCTGAAATTACGGGTTTTGTCAGTAATGGCGGAAAAGCAGCCCTTCGTCTGGGAGGAGAATACGACGTTTTACTGACTAACCGGCTCATACTCCAGCCATCCTATGAGGTGAATTTCTACAGTCAGGATGATGAATCGCGGGGTCGCGGCAGGGGACTGACTGACACAGAGCTGGGGCTCCGGCTGCGCTATGAAATACGCCGTGAGTTTGCACCCTATATAGGCGTTTCCTGGAATCAACTTTACGGGAAAACATCCGATATGGCGAAAAGAGAAGGTGAGAAAGACCATCAGGTAGTATTCCTGGCGGGAGCCAGAATCTGGTTTTAACGCACTGATATAAAACACTCAACTAAACAGGTAAATAAAATGTCGATTTTAAATAAAGCCATTCTTACAGGTGGCCTCGTTATGGGCGTTGCTTTCTCTGCTATGGCCCATCCGGAATTAAAAAGCTCTGTGCCACAGGCAGATTCAGCCGTAGCGGCCCCGGAAAAGATTCAGCTTAATTTCTCGGAAAATCTGACCGTGAAATTCTCAGGTGCAAAATTAACGATGACGGGTATGAAAGGCATGTCATCACATTCTCCGATGCCGGTCGCGGCAAAAGTGGCGCCAGGCGCTGACCCTAAATCGATGGTCATTATTCCGCGAGAGCCTTTACCCGCTGGCACTTATCGTGTTGACTGGCGCGCGGTTTCTTCAGATACGCACCCTATTACCGGTAATTACACCTTTACAGTGAAGTAATATTATGAACGACCTGATTATGATTGTTATTCGTTTTCTTCTTTATCTGGATTTGATGGTAATATTTGGATTGCCATTTTTTCAGATATATGGAATAAGCGGTGTCAGACATGAAACCTATAACCTGACTAATTTCAGGTCGTTTATAACCTTTGCTGTTGTTACAGGCATCATTCTTACTGGCATTAATATGCTCCTGGTATCTAATGCCATGAGTGGAGTAACTGACCTCAGAGAATTATCCATCCATGTTATCGAGATGGTGATAGAAGAAACTGATGTGGGTATTAGCTGGATTGTCAGGCTCTGTGCCCTGTTTACCACACTCGGTGCTTTGTTCCTTTACACTAATAAGAGAGTATTGTCCTGCCTGCTGATGACGATGAGTGGGGGCGTGGCGCTGGCTACACTTGCCTGGGGAGGACACGCCGTTATGCATGACGGTCTGCATTACTATCTCCATTTACTGAGCGATCTGACCCATCTCGGCGCTGCAGGTGCCTGGACAGGTGCTCTGGTTGCATTTGCTATCCTGCTGATGCGCAGAAACGAGCATAATGCACAGAGCGTCATTGTGATATCTGACTCCCTGGCAAAATTTGCCACGGCAGGAACGGTGATTGTTGTAGCCCTGATCCTGAGTGCGCTGGTCAACTATCTGTATATTGCTGAGGGTAACTTAACTCCCTTATTCAACAGTTCCTGGGGGAGGATATTGCTTGCCAAGACGGCTCTGTTTGTTCTGATGCTTCTTCTGGCTGCAGCAAACCGGTTTCACCTGGGTCCCCGGCTTGAAGTTATGGTCAGGGAAGGGAATTATGATCGCAGCGTTGCCCTGATGCGAAACAGCATCCTGACAGAATTCGTTGTTGCGATTATCATTCTGGGCGCCGTAGCGTGGCTCGGAATGCTTGCTCCGTCTCAGGTCAGCTAGGGGACAGCCAAAGCTCATGCGTGAGATTTTTACTTTCATATCAGCGAGTTGACCATGCAGCGTATTTTAATCGTTGAAGACGAACAAAAAACAGGTCGTTACCTGCAGCAGGGACTGGTTGAGGAAGGCTATCAGGCCGATCTCTTTAATAATGGCCGCGATGGTCTCGGGGCCGCGTCGAAGGGACAGTATGATTTGATAATACTGGACGTGATGCTGCCTTTCCTCGACGGGTGGCAAATCATCAGCGCACTGAGGGAGTCCGGGCACGAAGAACCGGTCCTGTTTTTAACCGCAAAGGACAACGTGCGGGACAAAGTGAAAGGACTGGAGCTTGGCGCAGATGACTACCTGATTAAGCCCTTTGATTTTACGGAGCTGGTTGCACGTGTAAGAACCCTGCTGCGCCGGGCACGCTCGCAGGCCGCAACAGTCTGCACCATCGCCGATATGACCGTTGATATGGTGCGCCGGACCGTGATCCGTTCGGGGAAGAAGATCCATCTCACCGGTAAAGAATACGTTCTGCTTGAGTTGCTGCTGCAACGCACCGGAGAAGTGTTACCCAGGAGTCTTATCTCGTCCCTGGTCTGGAACATGAATTTTGACAGTGATACGAATGTGATTGATGTCGCCGTGAGACGTCTGAGAAGTAAAATTGATGATGACTTTGAGCCAAAACTGATCCATACCGTTCGCGGTGCCGGATATGTCCTGGAGATCAGAGAAGAGTGAGGTTCAAAATTTCCCTGACCACACGCCTGAGCCTGATTTTTTCTGCGGTGATGCTTACGGTATGGTGGTTATCAAGTTTTATCCTGATTAGCACCCTTAATGGCTATTTCGATAATCAGGACCGCGATTTTCTGACAGGTAAACTTCAGCTCACCGAAGAGTTTCTTAAAACAGAGACGTTCCGGAACAAAACGGATATTAAGTCATTATCAGAAAAAATAAACGATGCGATGGTAGGGCACAATGGTTTATTCATTTCTATAAAAAACATGGAAAATGAAAAAATTGTTGAACTCTATGCCAAAAATTCTGTTGTTCCAGCGGTCCTGCTTAATAAGTCGGGTGATATTCTCGACTATATGATCCAGACGGAAGAAAATAACACCGTGTACCGCAGTATCTCGCGGCGGGTTGCCGTGACGCCGGAACAGGGTAAAAGCAAACATGTCATCATTACGGTTGCCACGGATACTGGGTATCATACCCTGTTTATGGACAAACTCAGTACCTGGCTGTTCTGGTTCAATATCGGTCTGGTCTTTATTTCTGTTTTTCTGGGCTGGCTGACCACACGTATTGGTCTGAAACCGTTACGGGAAATGACCAGTCTGGCTTCCTCCATGACTGTACACAGCCTGGATCAGCGTCTAAATCCCGATCTGGCTCCGCCGGAAATCTCTGAGACCATGCAGGAGTTCAATAATATGTTTGATCGCCTGGAGGGGGCATTCCGGAAACTGTCAGATTTCTCGTCTGACATCGCGCATGAGCTGCGCACACCAGTCAGTAATCTGATGATGCAGACGCAGTTTGCACTGGCTAAGGAAAGGGATGTTTCGCATTACCGCGAAATTTTATTCGCTAACCTGGAAGAACTGAAAAGGTTGTCACGAATGACCAGTGACATGCTTTTTCTGGCACGTTCAGAGCATGGTCTGCTGCGGCTGGATAAACATGATGTGGATCTGGCAGCCGAACTGAATGAATTACGTGAGTTGTTCGAGCCCCTGGCAGACGAAACAGGAAAGACAATCACGGTTGAAGGAGAGGGCGTTGTTACCGGAGACAGCGATATGCTCCGACGTGCTTTCAGTAACCTGCTTTCCAATGCAATCAAGTATTCTCCCGATAACACCTGTACAGCGATACACCTTGAGCGTGACAGTGACTGTGTGAACGTGATGATTACGAATACGATGTCCGGCCAGGTTCCCGCTAATCTGGAACGTTTGTTTGACCGGTTCTATCGCGCAGACTCATCAAGGTTCTACAACACGGAAGGCGCGGGGCTGGGATTATCAATTACAAGGTCGATCATTCATGCTCACGGCGGCGAGCTGTCAGCAGAACAGCAGGGGCGGGAAATTGTGTTCAGTGTGCGTCTGTTAATGGATTAATACCGTTATTCAGGAGAAACCCGGAAGGTGACAAAAATGTCATCGTTCAGTCACGCGATAAACAGAGTCGGTTTTTTATAATCAGCCATAAATCAGGACAGCGTGATAATTCAATCGCCCGGTTCCTGGCGTGATGATCAACCAGCCCTGAGATCAAATGCTTTCTCTGTTATAAGCATTGATTGTTCGGGTATGAAAACACCGGAGACCCAACCATGAAAAAGATCCTTGTATCCTTTATTGCCATGATGGCTGTCGCTTCATCTGCCTGGGCTGCAGAGACAATGAACATGCATGACCAGGTAAATAATGCCCAGGCGCCTGCCCATCAGATGCAATCATCCGCTGAAAAAAGTGCAGTTCAGGGGGAGAGCATGAAAATGATGGATATGAGCGGTCACGATCAGGCCGCAATGTCCCATGAAATGATGCAAAACGGCAATTCTGCTGCCCATCAGGACATGGCTGAAATGCATAAAAAAATGATGAAATCCAAGCCAGCAGCTTCTAACGAAACAGCAAAATCATTTTCCGAAATGAACGAGCATGAGAAAGCCGCTGTTATGCATGAGAAGGCGAATAATGGTCAATCTTCCGTTATTCATCAGCAGCAGGCTGAAAAGCATCGCAGCCAGATCACCCAGAATTAACCCGCAGCTCCACTTGTTAGACCCTCATTTGACGCCGAAGTCACTGGCTTATGCTCCCGTCCGGGAGCGTTTTTTTCCCATTGGACTGCCCCCACGACCGTAGCCACAGATATTCAGGTTTACTTCTGCGATCCTCAATCTCCCTGGCAACGCGGCTCAAATGAAAATACAAACAGATTACTCAGACAGTATTTTCCAAAAGGAACTGACTTATCAGTTCACAGCCAGCAAAGACTAAACAGTGTTGCCAGGCAGCTCAACGAGAGGCCAAGAAAAACGCTAGACTATGAATCACCCGCAGAGCGTTTTAACCAATGTGTTGCATCCACCTGTTGAACTCACAGCGGCGTACTTCGCAAAGCTGTCCGACTGAGGTACGCCTTTATCCGTGACAACTCCTGTTGCTGGCCTGTTCGCCTGCTCTGTCGGGTGCTGGATGTTCATCCTAGTGGTTTTTACGCCTGGCTTCAGCAGCCGCATTCACAACGCCATCAGGCAGACCTGAGACTGACAGGACAGATTAAACAGTTCTGGCTGGAATCGGGATGCGTCTATGGTTATCGCAAAATCCATCTGGATCTGCGGGACAGCGGGCAACAGTGCGGAGTGAACCGGGTCTGGCGACTGATGAAACGTGTCGGGATAAAGGCTCAGGTCGGATACCGGAGCCCGCGGGCACGTAAAGGCGAGGCCAGTATCGTGTCGCCCAACAGGCTCCAGCGACAGTTCAATCCGGATGCTCCGGATGAGCGTTGGGTAACGGACATAACCTACATCAGGACCCACGAAGGCTGGCTGTATCTTGCCGTTGTTGTTGATCTGTTCTCACGCAAAATTATCGGCTGGTCCATGCAATCCCGGATGACAAAGGACATTGTCCTGAACGCACTGCTGATGGCTGTATGGCGGCGTAATCCCCAAAAACAGGTGCTGGTTCATTCGGATCAGGGCAGTCAGTACACAAGCCATGAGTGGCAGTCGTTCCTGAAATCACACGGCCTGGAGGGCAGCATGAGCCGTCGCGGTAACTGCCATGATAATGCGGTTGCAGAAAGCTTTTTCCAGTTGTTGAAACGCGAACGGATAAAGAAAAAGATCTACGGAACGCGGGAAGAAGCCCGCAGCGATATTTTTGATTACATCGAAATGTTTTATAACAGTAAGCGTCGGCATGGTTCTAGCGATCAGATGTCACCGACAGAATATGAAAACCAGTATTATCAACGGCTCGGAAGTGTCTAGATTTTCCGTGGCGATTCAATACCCATACAAGTAAAACCTTTAGTTCAGTTTAGCATCGGCGTAACGCCATAAGAAGTTTGTTCTATCAACATTTCTTGAATCCCCAAATATTTTATTTGCATTCAGAATGGGAGTTACACCCTTTAAGGAAACGTATAAAAATATGAATATCAATAAGTTAACCAAGTTTCTGATATCAGGATAAAATGTTCCACGACAACAGTTACATATGTTTTTTCGAATGTATTGTTGCGATTGTAAACCTACAGAGTATCCTGTTATTAAATCAACCGGAGGACAGATGCTACTAACTTCCCTACGACTCTTCAAAAATCTCTCCGATGAAACCCGCTTGGGCATCGTGTTACTGCTCAGGGAAATGGGAGAGTTGTGCGTGTGCGATCTCTGTACGGCGCTGGATCAGTCGCAGCCAAAGATCTCCCGTCATTTGGCAATGCTCCGGGAAAGTGGACTATTGCTGGATCGCAAGCAGGGCAAGTGGGTTCACTACCGCTTATCCCCGCATATTCCTTCCTGGGCCGCTCAGGTGATTGAGCAGGCTTGGTTAAGCCAACAGGACGACGTACAGGCCATCGCCCGTAAGCTCGCATCAACCAACTGCTCTGGCAGCGGTAAGGCTGTTTGCCTCTAAAAATTTTGCCTGCACATATATGCTTTTCCGGATATGAGGTGTTAAAGATGAAAACGTTAACGGTGTTTGACCCGGTAATGTGCTGCAGTACCGGCGTATGTGGCTCAGATATCGATCAGGTTCTGGTTGATTTCTCTGCTGATGTGCAGTGGCTGAAAGGACGTGGCGTACAGGTTGAACGTTACAACCTGGCGCAGCAGCCCATGAGCTTTGTTCATAATGAGAAAGCGAAAGTATTCCTCGAAGCATCTGGAGCAGAAGGGCTTCCGCTACTGCTGTTGGACGGTGAAACGGTGATGGCAGGGCGGTACCCAAAACGTGCTGAGATAGCTCGCTGGTTTGGTATACCGCTGGAGAGGGTAGGGTTAGCTCCCACCAGCTGCTGTGGTGGTAATACTTCCTGTTGCTGATATGTCAGGAGGACATATGAAATTCTTACAGAACATCCCGCCTTATCTGTTTTTTACCGGTAAGGGAGGCGTAGGAAAAACTTCCATTTCCTGCGCGACGGCTATCCGCCTTGCCGAACAGGGTAAGCGGGTTTTGCTGGTCAGTACCGATCCTGCCTCGAATGTCGGCCAGGTATTCGACCAGGCTATCGGTAACACCATTCGCCCTGTGACGGCAGTTCCTGGGCTTTCTGCTCTGGAGATTGACCCGCAGGAAGCCGCCCAACAATACCGCTCCAGAATCGTTGATCCTATCAAAGGTCTTCTGCCTGATGACGTTGTTAACAGTATCAGCGAACAGCTTTCAGGAGCCTGTACGACTGAGATTGCGGCGTTCGATGAGTTTACTGGCTTACTGACCGACGCTTCTCTGCTGACCCGCTTTGATCACATCATTTTTGATACAGCGCCGACGGGCCACACGATTCGCCTTCTCCAGCTTCCCTGTGCCTGGAGTAGCTTCATTGAAAGTAATCCAGATGGTGCTTCCTGTCTTGGCCCAATGGCCGGGCTGGAAAAGCAGCGTGAGCAGTATGCTCATGCAGTAGAGGCGCTATCCGATCCTGAACGTACCCGCCTGGTTCTGGTTGCACGACTGCAAAAATCTACGCTGCAGGAAGTCGCCCGCACTCATGAAGAACTGGCTGCAATTGGCCTGAAAAACCAGTACCTGGTTATTAATGGTGTGCTGCCTAAAGCAGAAGCTGAACATGACGCCCTTGCCGCTGCGATATGGCAACGGGAACAGGAAGCACTGGCAAATCTTCCTGCCGGTTTATCTGAGCTATCGACAGATACCTTATTACTCCAGCCAGTCAACATGGTTGGCGTGTCTGCATTGAAGGGACTACTGGACACCAGTGCAAGAGCATTACCGCTGCCTGCAAGGAACGTCCTGTACACGCCTGAAAACTTATCGCTCTCTGTCCTGGTTGATGATATCGCTCGCAGTGAACACGGTTTGATTATGCTGATGGGCAAAGGTGGCGTAGGTAAAACCACGATGGCTGCTGCCATCGCCGTCAGGCTGGCGGATATGGGATTTGATGTCCATCTCACCACCTCAGATCCCGCTGCACATCTCAGTGCAACGCTCAATGGAAGTCTTAAAAATCTGCAGGTCAGCCGAATTAACCCTCACGATGAAACTGAACGCTATCGGCAGCATGTTCTTGAGACGAAAGGCAGGAATCTGGATGAGGCAGGGAAACGGCTGCTCGAAGAGGATTTACGTTCTCCTTGCACGGAAGAGATTGCGGTGTTCCAGGCGTTCTCACGCGTAATCCGTGAAGCAGGCAAACGGTTTGTGGTCATGGATACGGCACCTACCGGGCATACGCTATTACTGCTTGATGCTACCGGGGCTTATCACCGTGAGATTGCCAAGAAGATGGGGAATAAAGGTCATTTTTCCACTCCGATGATGCAGCTTCAGGACCCGGAACGCACCAAAGTCCTGATGGTCACTTTGCCTGAAACCACACCGGTACTGGAAGCGGCTAACCTGCAGACTGACCTTGAAAGAACGGGGATTCATCCGTGGGGCTGGATTATCAATAACAGCCTTTCCATTGCGGATACGTGTTCTCCGTTGCTTTGCCAGCGTGCCCGGCAGGAAGTGCCTCAGATTGAGGCTGTTAAGAATCAGCACGCTGACCGTATAGCGCTTGTTCCGGTGCTGGCGTCAGAGCCCGCCGGTATTGAAAAGCTCAGAGAGTTGATGAGTTAATTTTTTGGCATATACAGGGCGACAAAGTCGCCCTGTCAGGAGGTTTTATGTTACTGGCAGGCGCTATTTTTGTCCTGACCATCGTGTTGGTTATCTGGCAACCGAAGGGATTAGGGATTGGCTGGAGTGCGATGCTGGGTGCGGGGCTGGCTCTGATATCTGGTGTTGTGCATGTAAGCGATATTCCGGTGGTGTGGAATATCGTCTGGAACGCGACAGCGACCTTTATTGCCGTGATTATCATCAGCCTGCTGCTTGATGAATCAGGTTTTTTCGAATGGGCAGCGCTGCACGTATCTCGTTGGGGGAATGGTCGTGGTCGTTTGCTCTTTACCTGGATCGTCCTGCTCGGCGCAGCGGTAGCGGCACTGTTTGCCAACGATGGTGCGGCACTTATTCTGACGCCGATAGTCATCGCCATGCTGCTGGCATTAGGGTTCAGTAAAGGTACTACGCTGGCATTTGTCATGGCCGCCGGGTTTATTGCCGATACAGCCAGTCTGCCGCTTATCGTGTCGAACCTGGTGAATATCGTCTCGGTGGACTTCTTTGGTCTGGGATTCACCAAATATGCGTCGGTAATGGTGCCGGTTGATATTGCAGCCATTTTTGCCACGCTGGTTATGCTGCATCTGTTCTTCCGCAAAGATATTCCGCCTACTTACGACCTGGCTCTCCTGAAAGCACCGGCAAAAGCGATTAAAGATCTGGCAACCTTCAGAACCGGCTGGATCGTGTTGATCCTTCTTCTGGTTGGCTTTTTCGTTCTTGAGCCGCTCGGTATTCCCGTTAGCGCGATTGCGGCTGTTGGCGCTGTAATCCTGTTTGCGGTGGCGAAACGAGGCCATGCCATTAACACTGGCAAAGTGCTGCGTGGTGCGCCATGGCAGATCGTCATATTCTCGCTGGGGATGTATCTGGTGGTCTATGGTCTGCGTAATGCCGGACTAACAGAATACCTCTCCGGTGTGCTGAACGTGCTGGCAGATAAAGGACTTTGGGCCGCGACGTTTGGTACCGGCTTCCTGACGGCTTTCCTGTCTTCCATCATGAACAATATGCCTACCGTGCTGGTTGGCGCTCTCTCTATTGATGGCAGCACCGCAACAGGCGTTATCAAAGAGGCGATGATTTATGCCAACGTGATTGGCTGCGATCTGGGACCGAAAATTACACCGATTGGTAGCCTGGCAACGCTGCTCTGGCTGCATGTCCTTTCACAGAAGAACATGACCATCACCTGGGGATACTATTTCCGCACCGGGATCGTCATGACTCTGCCTGTGCTGTTTGTAACGCTGGCCGCGCTGGCGCTACGTCTCTCTTTCACTTTGTAATGAGATACTGATATGAGCAACATCACCATTTATCACAATCCAGCCTGCGGCACGTCGCGTAATACGTTGGAGATGATCCGAAACAGCGGTACTGAACCGACCGTTATTCTTTACCTCGAAAACCCACCTTCACGCGATGAGCTGGTCAAACTCATTGCGGATATGGGCATTTCCGTCCGTGCTTTGCTGCGTAAGAACGTCGAGCCGTATGAGGTACTGGGTCTTGTAGAAGATAAATTTACTGACGACCAGCTAATCGACTTTATGCTGCAACATACGATTCTGATTAACCGTCCGATTGTGGTGACGCCACTGGGAACTAAACTGTGTCGCCCTTCCGAAGAGGTACTGGATATTCTTCCGGAACGTCAGAAAGGAGCGTTTACCAAAGAGGATGGCGAGAAGGTCATTGGCGAAACGGGGAAGCGTGTTAAGTAATCTGCCCACTTCAAAATATCGGACGCCTGTTAACGCTATGCGGGCGTCCACCTTTCGCTCATAGCAGACCTCGCAACGCTTCAGGCGGTCCGCTTTGGGCCAAAAGCGGACGTCAAAATGTGTGTTCAGCTAGCGTAAGTTGAGCGTTTCATAATGATATCTCTCTGCGGGTCTGACCCAACCTGAAAGATATGCTCACCCACCTCGGTAAACCCAAGCTTACGGTAAAAAGAGATGGCCCTTGGGTTATGTTCCCAGACACCTAACCAGACAGGATCCGATCCCTTTGCCTCAAATTCAGCAAAGCACTTTTGCATCAGTGCCTGTGCAAATCCTTTACCATGGTAGGGCTCATCGACATACAGACTGTAGTGGTCAACTAAAACTGGCCACGGCTTTAGAGTTTTTCCAGTATCGGTTTTCCGATTCGTTTGGGGGCAACCCACCGTTATAGTCATGCGGCCTTAGCGAGCTGTAATACCCGACGATATAGTCTGTGATCGCATGAGCAGCATCGCTAAAGTTTATATAACCTGTCACTGGCACCCACTCGTTTTTCAGACTACGGAAGAAGCGTTCCATCGGGCTGTTGTCCCAACAGTTTCCACGTCGGCTCATACTCTGCCTGATCTGGCAACGCCACAGTAACTGCCGGAACTGCCTGCTTGTATAGTGGCTACCCTGGTCACTGTGGAACATCACTCCGGCTGGTTTACCGCGAGCTTCCCACGCCATTTCCAGCGCTCTGATGGTCAGCTTGCTATCCGGCGAGAATGACATTGCCCAGCCCACTGGTTTCCTTGCGAACAGATCGAGAACAACTGCAAGGTAAGCCCAACGCTTGCCTGTCCAGATGTACGTCACATCGCCGCACCACACCTGGTTAGGTTCTGTCACTGCGAACTGTCGCTCAAGGCGATTCGGGATAGCGATGTGTTCATGACCAACACGTTTATACCGGTGGGTAGGCTGCTGACAACTCACCAGCCCCAGTTCTTTCATGAGCCTGCCAGCAAGCCAGCGTCCCATTCTGAAGCCTCTCAGGGTTGCCATAATGGCGATACTTCTTGCGCCAGCAGAGCCATGGCTGATGTTATGCAGCTCCCGAACCTGGCTGCGTAACACAGCTCGCCAGCCGTCTGGCTTTTCGGCGCTTTTCTCCCAGTATTTGTAGCTACTGCGATGAACCCCGAACACGTGGCAGAGTGTGACCACAGGATACTGCGCTCTGAGTTTCCCGATTAACGAGAATTGTTCAGGGAGTCTGACATCAAGAGCGCGGTAGCCTTTTTTAATATGTCGTTTTCCATTTCAATGCGTTGTAGCTTTTTCTTCAGCTCACGTATTTCAATCTGTTCCGGGGTTATAGGGGAGGCTTTAGGTATTTTGCCCTGTCGTTCATCCCGCAACTGCTTTACCCATCGCGTCATGGTAGAAAGACCCACATCCATAGCACTGGCCGCAGCTGCAACGGTGTAGTTCTGATCAAGGACCAGTTGAGCGGATTCACGTTTAAACTCTGCGCTGAAATTTCTTTTTTTCATTGAGGCACCTGTAATGTTCTGAGGTGAGCATATCACCTCTGTTCAGGTGGCCAAATTCAGTAAACCACTACAAATGCTTGGAGAGGGATTAGGAGATCTGACTAAACAGGTGACGGGCTTTGTTGGTGAGATTTCCGGCGTAGTGTCTGATCTGAATGAAGGGCTTCGCTCCCGTTTCCCTCAGTGGTTCACTAATAGCGATAAGCCAGCGGCCCAGGCCCTCTACGATGGTGCTGTGGGTGGTTCTGCGAGTGCTACAGCGGATTGGATTCAGGATAAGACGGGCTTCAATACTCGTTCAGTGGGGCCAGCTATCATGGATTGGTTGGGCGTTGGTGGCGGTAATGCTGGAACAGCGGCAAATCAATACAGCCTAAATGGTGATTCTCTTCGTGGTTCCGCAATGTCACTCAGCAGCGGCAATGCGCCAGTGTACACGGTGAATCCTACATTCAATCTAAATCTTGAGGCATCCGTACCGCTCACTATCGCCAGCGATAGCTCAAGATTAAGCGATTACATTGATTTCCAGGCGAGAGCTTCTCAAGCCAGCTTTGCTCAGTCGCTAACGCTGCAAATGTCGTCCGGTCAATCGTCTACAGGTGGGTGATACATCAAAGGGGTGATGGTTTCAACACTACAGCAATGAATCCACATTTTTAAAAGGGACAGATTTAATAAGATACCCCTGTAATCCCCAAATCCCCACCTCACGCAGTATTCCCAAATGTTCTCGATTCTCAATCCCTTCGATAATAACTTTGCCGCAGTGTTTTTGAATGGAAGCAATCAGCGGGTAGAAGGTTGGTTTCTGCACCTGCTGATTAAAGAAGCAGCGATCTACTTTTACAACCTCAAAGTATCCTTCCATCAAACTAACTACATTCGCGTTTCCTGCGCCAAGGTCATCGAGCCATAGCCCATTTACACCCTGGCTCAGTGCCTTTAACAAGGGGTTTTTTAATCCTTTATCTAAACCTAGGAAATTCTCAGAAAGCTCAAGTTTGATGAATGGCATCGATTCGAAAGTTTGTCTAAGTATGTAGTCATGACGTATCAGAAAAGCCATTTGCTGATCAATGTTCAGTGTACAAAATAGATTCTTTCGTTCGAACCACTTTTGCATACTGGCAATGTTTCCGCATTGTTCGTATAGGAAAAGCCGTTTCCTATCTAAATCCCAAGATGAAATTACGAACTCAGGATGAAGGGGGCGTCCATCTGGGGAAATGAAGCGAGTGAGAAGCTCAACGCCCAACAACTTTTCGTCAATGCTTACTATAGGTTCAGCAATGAATGTAGTATCCATAACAAACACCTTAAATTTCTACATAGGTTCATTCATAATGTGGTCTTTGTAACAAAAAATCAATAATGGTTTCTGTTATTTAAGTGTGTAACCTACTGAATTTGGTGGGTTTTTTTTTGTGGTTTTAGTGTTATGGCTTTGATGCTTTTTGTTACTGTTTTAATCTTGCTTTGTTCGTAAAGCAAGAATTAGCGTGTATTATTCATAAACAATAGCTTATTAATCTAATCAATTTGTTTATAAATAAGGGGCTTACGCCCCTTTTTCCGTTTCAGGGAAGATGATCTCTGGATAATCCACCATTTCCACATAGTCGGACAATTCTTTCATGGAACACCCCGCGCTGTATGTCTTGAATGCTTCTGTGGCTGCGGCTTGGGAAGAGTGCCCCGTGATGTAGCCTATACGCTGTTCGGGTACTCCGGCACGGTCAAGACACGTGATAAAATGCCCCCTCAAACTGTGAAAGCATTGGCGATCTGTAGCCATAGGCACTACGCGACGCCGTAAGCGGGTGAATGCCTGGGAATAGAACGGCCCCTTTTTCCCGTCTTTGCGTTCAATCTTGTTAGCCTGTGGTAACAGGTAATCTCCAGTGTTCAAACTCAGATAATAATCCACCATACCGATCAGAAAAGCGTGGATCGGTATGTGCCTAACCCCTGCTTTCGTTTTCGATTTGCTAATGAAGAAAGTCTGTATCCCTTCCACTATAACAACATCTGATTTTTTCAAGCTGGCGATTTCGTCCAGCCTTGCACCAGAGAACAAACCGATCAGAATGACGGCTCGTAGTTCTTCGTCTGCTTCGTTGAGCAGGGTAGATAGTTGATGCCATTCAAACGGCTGGTAGCTCTCAATAGTGCGCCGTGCTTCGAGGTTCATGCCGTGAAACGGATTAAGCGGCGCTATAGCGTCGTAGCGACGTTTGGCAAACTCATAGAGGCTTCCCAGTGACGTTAACCAGTTTTGCAGCGTCTGCCCTGCTACGTCGCGTTTCTGCTGTTCTTCGATGAAATCCGTAACCAGCCGCCGTCCTATCTGATCCAAACTGATATCAACTTTCCCGATACTCTGGAGAAAAACCTCCACGGCTCGCGCCGATTTGCTCAGTGTGGACAGTGAACGCCGATCCCGGTAAGCAGTGGCGTATTCGTCACGTAATAGGCACAGATGAGGAATAGAACTGGCTCGCTCCTCAATCAGGGGTTTGTTTTTATTCTTGCGGATCTGTGAGTGCAGGGAAGTGATCGCAAGCTGGATGCGCCTGTCCTCTGTATCTGGCTTGAATTGTTCTTTCAGGTTGTTCCACTCTACCAGCATGTGATTGCGGAAGTGTCGAGCCTTGTAAATGTCTCTTGTACCAGTGCTTTTCCGGTAGAGGCGCTTCCCGCCGAACATGTGGCGCATGTAAGCAGGAACGTAGATTTGAAACTGCCAAACGCCGTCCGGTGAAAGATAAAGATACTCCTGGCCCTTGATTGTCATGAGATTGATCCTCTAAAATCTCGCAATCAAGTATCAATAATAGTTACTATGTTGATTCTATGACCGTCGCGTTATGGAAAAATGAAACAGAGTTTCGATTCCCTTCGCCCGCTCCAAAACTCTCTCCCTGTAGTTATTCTTTATAAATGTTAAATAGCGACACCGAAATCCGGTGGTAGTGTGCTGTTACCTTCACCCAGATTACGTTGTAGCAATACCGTGTCGAGCCATAGTCCATGTTTGAAGCCAATGTTTTTCAGTGTGCCGATTTCCGTAAATCCGGCCTGCTGATGGACTTTTAACGATCCCTGATTATTGCTGTCGCCGACGATGGCAATCAGTTGCCGATAGCCCTGTGCTTCAGCCCAGCCGATCACATGACGCAGTAAAGCCTTTCCTACACCCTGACGCTGAGCCGTTGGAGCAATATAAATCGAATCCTCAAGGGTATAGCGGTAGGCATAACGCTCGCGATAGTGGGTGAGGTAGCAATACCCGATGACCTTATCTTCCTGTAGCGCGACGACCCACGGCAGCCCGAGGCTGCGGATTTTTTCCAGACGAGCAAACATCTGGTGAGCATCCGGCGGGTCGGTTTCAAAGCTGCCGGTACCGTGAAGAACATGATGTGCATAAATATCGCGTATGGCGGGGATGTGCTTTTCTTCTGCGTTAACGATTTTCATTGACCGGCTCCCATTGGCGTCTTTGCCCAGATTATCTGAAAGACTGAGGGGAAGGTAAGGGCTTTGTTGAATAAATCGAACTTTTGCTGAGTTGAAGGATCAGATCACGTATCTTCCCGACAACGCAGACCGTTCCGTGGCAAAGCAAAAGTTCAAAATCACCAACTGGCCCACCTACAATAAAGCCCTCATCAACCGTGGCTCCATAACTTTCTGGCTGGATGATGAAGCTATTCAGGCCTGGTATGAGTCAGCAACACCTTCTTCACGAGGCAGACCTCAGCGCTATTCTGACCTTGCCATCACGACTGTGCTGGTCATTAAACGCGTATTCAGGCTGACCCTGCGCGCTGCGCAGGGCTTTATTGATTCCATTTTTTCTCTGATGAACGTTCCGCTACGCTGCCCGGATTACAGCTGTGTCAGCAGGCGGGCAAAGTCGGTTAATGTCAGTTTCAAAACGCCCACCCGGGGTGAAATCGCACACCTGGTAATTGATTCCACCGGGCTGAAGGTCTTCGGTGAAGGCGAGTGGAAAGTCAAAAAGCATGGCCAGGAACGCCGCCGTATCTGGCGTAAGCTGCATCTCGCCGTTGACAGTAAAACACATGAAATCATCTGCGCTGACCTGTCGCTGAACAACGTTACGGACTCAGAGGCCTTCCCCGGGTTAATCCGGCAAACCCACCGGAAAATCAGGTCAGCCGCCGCCGATGGCGCTTACGATACCCGGCTATGTCACGATGAACTGCGGCGTAAGAAAATCAGCGCGCTTATCCCTCCCCGAAAAGGTGCGGGTTACTGGCCCGGTGAATATGCAGACCGTAACCGTGCAGTGGCTAATCAGCGAATGACCGGGAGTAATGCGCGGTGGAAATGGACAACAGATTACAACCGTCGCTCGATAGCGGAAACGGCGATGTACCGGGTAAAACAGCTGTTCGGGGGTTCACTGACACTGCGTGACTACGATGGTCAGGTTGCAGAGGCTATGGCCCTGGTACGAGCGCTGAACAAAATGACGAAAGCAGGTATGCCTGAAAGCGTGCGTATTGCCTGAAAACACAACCCGCTACGGGGGAGACTTACCCGAAATCTGATTTATTCAACAAAGCCGAAGGTAAGTGCAAAAAATTATGCTTCGAACAGTTGCTTGCAATGCTAATAGGCTTTCATATTGTAAGGGGAAATAATTGATTGTGGTTGATGTTGTCAATAATACGCAAGGTTGGTAAATACATTAACGCGCAGAGTAATACACAATTATTCGTGCACGTCTTCGAGCGTGTATCCAAATACCAATTATGGTAGGTTTCGAAAAATGATGAAGAAAGTTATTTGATTTCAATGTGTTGTTTCTGTATCTAATTCTTCTTGCGCCTGTACTCTTATTTTCATTTCATTGGCCCTGTTTGAGCCCTAAAAATTAAGTTATATTTTGTTGTTAGCAGAGAGCCTATTATCAGATTTTTCTCTATTCATCTCTCAAAATAGTTACCATGCAAACAGTTGCGCGGTGTAGCTATGCTAACCAGCAATAGTAAGCATCGTCACATTATGTCACCGGGCAAACTTTGTTTAAATCCAGAATTCAATCCCAAGAGTATTAGGATTATTTAGTCTAAAATACTTTTTTGACTAAGACTTTTCTTATTACGTAGCCATGAACTACATGGAGTGATAAAATTCCCGAGTTTATGCCTCCTGCTCAACGATTAGAGGACGCGGTGCGGGTAGTCAATAAGACGAAAGAATTAATTGCTTTATAACCCTATTACGAAATAAGCGGCAGTGCATCTTACATGGTCGGCAATCGTCAGGGATTGACCTTAACTTATTGAAAACGCTTATTTTTACTCTGATGTAAGATATAAGGGCAGATATGTTCAGTATGCGTCGACATGCCAACTTCATTAAACGTTTTAAGTCCGTAAGCTGTTTATTTACGGCCAGCATTCTTTTCCCTATGCAAATCTCTGCTGCGGTATCTGATTATGATGCTTTGGTTATTGAAGCGCGGGGGGGGGAATAGTGCGCCGCTATTGCGCTACCTTGAGGATCAGGGAAAGAAAAGCGCGCTAACGCCAAACCAGGTTGCCGACTGGCTGCAAGTTTCTAGTTGGGTTGAGAACAACGATAAAACAACAATTGAAATCTGGCAGCGGTATCGTGGTCAGATGGATGTGCCTGCACGGGGAAAAGTCGCCGCAGCGCGTGCGTATCGTAACCAGAAAAACTGGAATGATTCATTGGCGGTGTGGGAACGCGTTTTACAGGAAGAACCTGATAACGTGGATGTACGCACCGGCTGGATAATGACGCTGGCAGATGCGCGCTACAATCAGCAAGCCCTTACCGAAGCGAATAAATGGGCTCAGGCGCATCCGGGGGCTGATTCCGATGCGCTACTTGCCTATGTCTATCACTCTCAGGGGAAAAACTGGGACGCGCTGTTGGTTGCCAGCCAGGCGGATGACGTCGATCCTGGCAACAAAAATGCAAAATCCACGCTGCTGTCTGCGCTGTCAGCGAACCGTGTTTCCGGACCAGCCTTAAATATGGCGGAAGTCGTACCCACGGCAGATCCGGTGAAGCGTCGCCTTGAGCTTGATGCGGCGGCTGAAATGGTCCGATCCTCTTATACGTCCGCACGTAATGAAGAAGAACGTTTTATCGTAGCAGATAAAGCGCTGGCCCGTTATGACCAGTTGTTGGCGGCCTGGAAAGATGAGCCGTCTGCGCAGAATGATGTCCGCCGGGCGAGAATAGACCGTATGGGTGCCCTGTTGGTGCGTAAACGTACTGCCGAAGTGATCGAGGAATATGAGTCCCTTTCCGCAAGCGGCGAAGTACCAAACTACGCAAAACGTTGGGTGGCATCAGCATGGTTAAGCGAGCGTCAGCCGGAAAAAACCGAAGCGATGTTGGCGAGCATCTACTACCCAAATGGGCCTATCCCGGTGACGCCGCTCAGTCCAGAGGATCAACAAGATCTGTTCTATGCACACATTGATAATGAAAACTTCGATGCTGCCAAAAAACAAGTCGATGATTTGATCAAAGAAAGTCCGTATCTGCGGCGTATCTATGGCTCGCCAACGCCGCAGCCTAACGATAACTGGCTGCTCGGACAGTCGCTGCTGACGCAATATCATATCGCTGCCAATGAACTGCCAGAGGCAGAAAAGCTCGCAGAGCATCTGGCACGAACAGGCTCCGGTAACCAGGGACTGCGCATTTCCTATGCCTCTGTGCTTGAAGCGCGTGGATTGCCGCATGCGGCGGAGAAAGAGCTTAAGCTGGCGGAAGTGATTGAGCCAAGCAATCTGGAGCTGGAGCGTCAGCAGGCTTACGTTGCGCTGGATCTCCAGGAATGGAAGCAGGCCGATGAACTGACGGATGACGTTATTGCCCGTAGCCCGGATGATGAAGCGACGCTGCGCCTCGCGCGTATTCGTGATGTCCACAAAATGTCGGAAGTGCGCATTAGCGGCACGCAGGGGATCTCGTCCGATAGCCCGGTCAGCGGTAAGAATGACTTCAACATCAACACGGCTATTTACAGTCCGCCGATTAATGACAACTGGCGACTGTTTACTGGATTCAACTTCGCTACCGGTGAATTTGAGGAAGGGAAGGGCATCAGCCGCGATCTGGCGGCGGGTGCAGAATGGACTTCCCGTGATTACTGGGCGGAAATGGAAGTGTCTGGCCGAAATTATGGCGATGGTCAGAAGATTGGTGGGCGTCTATCCGGCTGGCATGACTTCAATGACAACTGGCGCGTAGGCGGTTCGGCCGAGCGCTTGTCGCGTAATACGCCATTGCGCGCGCTGCGTAGCGGTGTGTATGCCAACGGCGGCGATATGTTCGTTCGCTGGTATCAAAACGAACGACGTGAATATCAACTGTCGTTTGCTGCATCACATTTCTCAGACGGTAACGATCGCATCGAATACGGACTCAGCGGAAAAGAGCGCATCTGGACCACGCCTCGCTTCACGCTGGACTTTACGCCGGGCATTGGCGGGAGCACCAACACCAAAGAGAATGTGCCGTATTACAACCCGAAGAGTGATTTTTCGGTTGTCCCTGGCCTGAGCGCTGAGCAGGTTCTTTACCGCCACTATGATACCGTCTGGACGCAGCAAGGTCTGGCAGGCGTAGGTGGCTACTGGCAGCAAGGTGAAGATGCAGGCGCTATCGTCCAGGTAGGATACGGACAACGGCTTAAATGGAACAACGTCGTAGATGGCGGGGTGATGCTGATTTGGGATAAACGCCCCTATGACGGTAAACGTGAGCGGAATATCTCCCTCGCTTTCGATTTAAATGTCAGGTTTTAAGGATTGTTCATGCTGAAAAGATGCCTGTGGCTTAGCGCATTAATCGCTGGCTGGTTGATGATTACCGCGTGCAGCAGCGCGCACAATACAACGCCTCGCTATGTTCCTCCTGGGGAGAGAACACCGCTGACGGCGGATCATCAGTGGCCGAAAAATAGTTTCCTGGTACTGGGTTATCACGATGTTGAAGATGGTGCTGCCGACCAGCGTTACCTCTCTGTGCGTACCAGCGCGTTGAGTGACCAAATGGCCTGGCTGCGTGATAATGGCTATCAGCCGATCAGCGTGCAGCAAATTCTGGATGCCCATGACGGTAAAATTGTACTGCCGGAAAAAGCGGTATTACTCACCTTTGATGACGGGTATAGCAGTTTTTATACCCGCGTCTGGCCATTGCTGAAAGCCTACAACTGGCCTGCTCTCTGGGCGCCAGTAGGCAGTTGGGTTGATGCGCCAGCCAACAAAAAAGTCGATTTTGGCGGCTTAATGACAGCGCGAGATAAATTCGCCACCTGGAAAATGGTCGAAGAAATGGGGAAATCGCCGTTGGTGGAAGTCGGTGCGCACACCTGGAACTCGCACTTTGGCGCTGAGGCCAATCCGCAGGGGAGTAAAGAGCCAGCTGTAGCGAACCGCCTGTATGATAAGAAAACCGGCACTTACGAAACGGACGAACAGTACACGCGACGTATAAACACGGATATTTCTCTGATCACTAACAAGATCAAATCGGTGACAGGGAAATCGCCGCGCGCGTGGGTATGGCCGTACGGCGCAGCCAACGGCACGACGTTAAACCTGGCCAAAGAGCATGGCTATAAGATGGCCTTTACGCTTAATGAAGGGTTGGCGAATGCCGCGTTTCTCGATGATATTCCGCGCGTGCTGATCTCTGATAACCCATCCCTTAAGCACTTTGCCAGTCAGGTCGCTCAGGTCCGTGAGCCACAGACGATGCGCGTGATGCATGTCGATCTGGATTACGTATATGACAAGGACCCTGCTCAGCAGAAGCGAAATATCGATAAGCTGATCCAGCGCGTTTATGACATGCGTATTTCTCATGTCTTCCTGCAGGCGTACGCCGATCCGCAAGGCGACGGGAATATTCGTGAGGTCTATTTCCCCAACCGCTGGCTGCCGATGCGTGCCGATCTCTTTAACTATATCTCCTGGCAACTACAAACGCGGGCAGGGGTGACGGTATATGCCTGGATGCCGGTTCTGGCTTTCGATCTCGACGCGTCTATTCCACGCGTAACCGCATGGGATCCGAAAACGGGACGTACTGCTATCAATCACGAGAACTATGTCCGCCTTTCACCCTGGAGCAGCGAAGCGCGTCAGCGCATCACTGAAATCTATGAAGACCTGGCGAAACACGCCAGCTTCAAAGGTATTTTGTTTCATGACGATGCTTTCCTGACGGACTTTGAAGATGCGTCACCGGATGCGTTAGCCGCCTACCGTGCCGCAGGGCTTCCGGGCAGTATCGAGCAAATACGTAATAATCCTCAGGCGTTCGAGCGCTGGACGCGCCTGAAAAGTAAGATGCTGATCGACTTCACCAAACAGCTGACTCAGTCTGTGCGTAATATTCGCGGTCCACAGGTGCAAACTGCGCGCAATATTTACGCCATGCCGGTACTGGAGCCTGAAAGTGAAGCCTGGTTTGCACAAAACCTGAATGATTTCCTCAATACCTATGACTGGACGGCGCCGATGGCGATGCCATTCATGGAACAGATCCCGGTCAATGATGCCAACGCATGGCTTGACCGACTGGTGAATGCCGTTGCACAAAACCCTGGGGCGCTGGATAAAACCGTGTTTGAACTGCAGGCACGAGACTGGCGTAAATCCGGGGATCAGGCTGAAATCAGCGGAAAACAAATAGCCGAATGGATGCGCCAGCTGAAATTAAGCGGTGCAGGTAACTACGGCTATTACCCGGATGATTTCATCAGCGACAAACCTGAGATGTCAGAGATTCGCTCGACGTTCTCCTCATACTGGTATCCGCAAAAATGACCGATCGCATTATTGCTTTCCTGATACTTTGCCTGATGTTCAGCCTGCCGTTTGGCGTGGCTGTCATCTTTACAGGTGAAGTGATGTTGAACTTCGTCTTCTTCTGGCCTTTGTTCATGTCTGCTTTGTGGATAAGCGGCGGAGTCTATTTCTGGTTTTACCGTGAACGTCACTGGAAATGGGGAGATGACACGCCACCACCGACCCTGCCGGGGAATCCACTGGTTTCCATTCTGATCCCCTGTTTTAACGAAGGGATCAACGCGCGTGAAACCATTGAGGCCGCACTGGCACAGCGATATAAGAATATCGAAGTGATTGCTATCAACGATGGTTCAACGGATGACACTCACGACGTGCTGGAACAACTGGCAGTGGAATACCCCAGCCTGCGGGTGATTCATCTGGCTGAAAACCAGGGCAAAGCGCTGGCGCTCAAGACCGGTGCGGCCGCGGCGCGCAGCGATTACCTGGTGTGCATTGATGGCGATGCGTTACTGGATCGTGATGCCGTTGCCTATATTGTGGCTCCGCTGATCCAGTTCCCGCGTGTTGGCGCAGTGACGGGGAACCCGCGTATTCGAACCCGCTCTACGTTAATCGGTCGTGTGCAGGTCGGTGAGTTCTCTTCCATTATCGGTTTAATTAAGCGTACTCAGCGAGTCTATGGACAGATCTTTACCGTTTCAGGCGTAGTTGCGGCGTTTCGTCGTCGCGCGCTGGCCGAGGTCGGTTACTGGAGCCCGGACATGATCACTGAAGATATCGATATCAGTTGGAAGCTGCAATTGCGCCACTGGTCGGTATTCTTTGAGCCGCGCGCACTGTGTTGGATCCTGATGCCTGAAACGTTAAAAGGGCTGTGGAAGCAGCGTTTGCGCTGGGCGCAGGGTGGTGCAGAGGTGTTTATCGTTAACATGCGTCGTCTGTGGTCGTGGGAGTTCCGTCGCATGTGGCCGCTGTTTCTTGAGTTTTGTTTTTCTACCGCCTGGTCGTTTGCCTATGCGATCAGTATCGTGCTGTTCCTGTTAGGGCTGATGATCCCGATGCCGGACTCGCTGTATGTGCAGCATCTGTTCCCGCCAGCCTTTACCGGACTTATCCTCGGCGTGGTGTGCTTGCTGCAGTTTGCGGTGAGCCTGATGATTGAACGACGTTATGAAAAAGGCATTGGCGCCTCGTTGTTCTGGATTATCTGGTTCCCGGTGGTGTACTGGATGCTAAGCCTGTTCACCACGCTGGTCGCGTTCCCGAAAGTGATGCTCAAACGCAAACGCGGCAGAGCGCGTTGGGTGAGTCCTGACCGTGGAATTGGGAGGATCGAATCGTGAATCAGCCACTGATCTTTACGGAGCGGCGTCTGCTGCCTCGCATTATCGATGTGTTGTTGACGCTCATCGCCTGGGTTGGTTTCTTATACCTGATCTATAAAGGGTTGATCACGGCCCTGGCGCATTCGCCGTATATGGGGGTGCGACCTTTTTTCACCACGCTGGATACGGTCACGTTTTATATCCTTGTCGCCCTGGTCAACGGCCTGGTGCTGATTGGCTGGGCTAAGTACAACCAGTTTCGTTTTCGGGTGGAACGCCGCAGTCGCAGACCCGGGCTGGAAGACCATGAGCTGGCAGAAAGTTTGCGTATTACCCGGGAGCTGGTTACGGAACTGAACAAGGCGAGGGTGCTGACGGTCCACCATCATGAGAATGGCGAAATCAGTCATATCGATGTGGACAGGGATATTGCCGATAACCGCCTCCCGCCGCCAACGCCTGCGATGCTGGAGTATTTGCCACCAGAGCAGCAGCCGTTGTTGCAGAAAAGGCCCGAGTGATATTTCTGCTTTCAGCAGCTTCCTTCAGCCTCGCATAGGTCTATGATTAGACCCAGACAATAAAAAAATGTGAGGCAATGTCGTGGATAAGGAACTACTGTATGCAGGTTACCGGGCCTATACCGGCGAGAAGATTGACGTCTATTTCAACACGGCGATATGTCAGCATTCGGGCAATTGCGTGCGGGGAAGCGCGAAACTGTTTAACCTGAAACGTAAACCGTGGATCATTCCGGATGAAGTGGATGTCGAGACGGTCATCAAGGTCATCGATACCTGTCCGAGCGGTGCGCTGAAATATCGCCAGAAATGAGTGAGGGGACCATGGAAATTCTTGCAGGCCACAACAAGTTTTATGTCAATGATGCTGAGGGCAACCAGGTTGCCGAGATTGTATTTGTGCCGACGGGCGAGCATCTGAGCATCATTGAACATACCGATGTCGACCCCAGCCTGAAAGGTCAGGGCGTCGGCAAACAGTTGGTGGCGAAAGTGGTAGAGAAGATGCGCGCTGAAAACCGCAAAGTTATTCCGCTGTGCCCGTTTGCCAAACATGAATTTGATAAAACCCGCGAGTACGACGATATCCGCGCCTGATCATCTTATGTGTACCGGAAGGTATAACAGCCATCCGGTTCATCACTCCCGATGCAGCAGATCCTGATAAATCCCCGTCAGTATCCCTTGTGGCCCAAACTCTTTTTTAATCCACTGAGTTACACGACCGGTTGCCGAATGCTGGGTTGCCAACAGCATTCGTGAATCCTGACGCGGGTTGTGGATCTGCCGCGTCACCAGCAACGACTTTTCCATCGCCTCGCGCACCATGTAGTCCGGCAGAAAACCGATGCCTTCACCCAGGATCTGGCACTGGCACTTGGTATTAAAATCGGGAACCAGAATCGACTCCTGTCCGTGTAACAGCCAGCCGACCTTCTTGTTGATGGTGTGTGCGGTGTCTTCCACCATGATGTTCGGGTACAGGCGTAACTGGCTCTCAGAAATGGGTTCCGGCATAAAGGCGAGGGGATGATCCGGGGCAATCGCAAACGACCAACGGATCGCGCCGATCTCGGTGTAATCAATTCCGCCGCCATCCAGTAACGTATCGGGTGCGCCAATGGCGATATTAGCCAGGTTGTTGATGATCGAATCCCAGACGCCGTTATACACCTCGGTGGTGACGGTTATCTGGCAGGTTGGAAACTGTTTCTTGAGTACCTGCAGCAGCCGCGCTGTATGTTGAGGGGTATACAACAGCTGGTTAATGCAGATGCGTACCCGGGCTTCAATGCCCTGAGCGATGGTATCAATGCTGCGCTTGATGGCGTGGAAATCGTTGAGCAGGTCGGTCGCCTTGCGAAACAGGTAGCGCCCGGACTCGGTCAGTTCAATGCTGCGAGTACTGCGGGTAAACAGCACCACGTCGAGACCCATTTCCATGCGCTTAATGGTGTAACTAATTGCCGATGTGGTTAAGCCTAGCTCTTCAGCCGCCTTGCTAAAGCTGCTATAGCGGGCAGCCATCGTAAACGCCAGCAGGTTTTCCTCGGTAAATATTGAATTCATCTTTCTCCCCTCCGGCGACAATGCGCATCCGCAACACGATGATTGTTGAATGTATTTGTAATCCTTATACAGAGCAATCAGTTTTGAACAAAATTTAACACTAGTTTTACATTTGATTTGAAGGCAATCACACTTCTGTATTTTAATTGCAGGCCGCTATCCGTGCAGCATACCGCCTGATTCCCCGGACTACTGATTAGTGGCTGAAAGGGCCCCAGTCATAAGGGAAAGATTGCACTACAGCACGTTTTGTTCTCATTGTTAAAATTGATTCAATAATCGATGCACTAACGATGAATGAAATTTAAGCGGATGTTATTCTCTGCACTCTGTTGCTATTCTCAGGTTATCGGATATTTAAAAAGTCTAAAAAACTGCAGGAGAGCGATTATGTCAGAGAAAGAACTCATTACTGAATTTCTGCTGGCGGCAGAACAGGGCAATGCCGATGGATTAAAATCCTGTCTGGCAAAAAATGTGGATATTAATGCCACTAACCGCCAGGGGCGTACTGCCATTATTATTGCCAGCCTGAATAAACATTATGACTGTGTTTCTTTATTGATTGCTGAGGGTGCCGATATTAATAAACAAGATCAAACTTGTTTTAACCCCTTCCTGATTAGCTGCCTGACGAATGATTTAACGCTGTTGCGTACGGTATTACCGGCTAACCCTGACCTTAATTGTCTGAGCCGTTTTGGCGGTGTCGGTATTACGCCAGCCAGCGAAAAAGGCCATGTTGAGATCGTGCGTGAGCTGCTGCTGCGTACCGATATCAATGTCAACCATACTAATTTTGTTGGCTGGACGCCGCTCCTGGAAGCCATCGTACTTAATGACGGTGGCGCGAAGCAGCAGGAGATCGTTAAGCTGCTGCTCGACCATGGCGCAAATCCGCACATGACGGATAAATACGGTAAAACCCCGCTGGAACTGGCGCGAGAGAAAGGGTACCACGAAATTGCCGAGCTGCTGATTGCGGCCGGAGCCTGACACAGGAGCGCCATTATCGCTACGCCATCACGGCGATGCGTACGGGCGCTAACCGCAGACAGCGCGTTTCTCACTTTCCGGGGAACGGGGCGGGTTGAACAGGTTTTTTCCCACGCGGTAAACCTGTTGATACCTGAACAGCAGCGGTTGCTGACGTTACTGAGTGAAGATTGTGATAACGCACCTAACAGCTGTCGGCTGGCGCTGACGCATTGTGAAGACCTGTTTCATCCCGGTGAGCTGGTCAATTTTAGCGGGTCGGGAATAGTTGTTGGCAATGATAAATGGATAGAAACCGCCGGTTGCCTGCTGTGGCGAATACCACGGTGGACATCTGATGCAGCAAGTCTTGCCGCAGTCGGCTGGCAGCATTGGGAAGAGGTTATCCGCCAACAGCTAAGAAGCGACGACACATTATTTCTGTATCAGGGTGACAATCCGTTTTTTCAGGAAATCACCCGTCAATTACACAACCGCCGACAAACATTACTGACGGCGTTGCGTACAGGAGAAAATATCTCTACAGCGGTCAGCCATTTAATTGGTCTGGGGATTGGTCTGACGCCCTCATCGGATGATTATTTAGTGGGCCTAAGCACTATTCTATTTATTCCCGGACATCCGCTGAGGAAATATCGTGAAGATTTTTTAGCAGCTTTACAATGTGCCGGAAATAATACGACGCTACTCAGCAAAATAACATTAGAGGAAGCTTTTCATCAGCGTTATCGGGAAAGCGTTGGACGGCTGCTCAACCATATTATTACTGAGCAACAACCCGTTTCTACACAATATATTACTGACATTAAAAATATTGGCTCAAGTTCTGGCTGCGACATGCTGTATGGCATGGCGGATGCCTGCGCCCTGAGCCACAGGTCTGGAGGGAATTATGTCGATCAGGATAGTTGTTAAAAAGAACACGTATTTTGATTCTGTCTCACTGATGTCTATCTCCACGCGCGCAAATAAGCTCGATGGTGTTGAGCAGGCGTTCGTGGCTATGGCGACAGAAATGAATAAGGGCGTGCTGAAGAATCTCGGCCTGCTCACGCCTGAGCTGGAAGAGGCGAAGAGTGGCGATCTGATGATTGTCATTAAAGGCGCGAGCGACGAAGCAAACGCGCAAACGCTGGTGGCGATTGACGATCTGTTTACGCATAAAGAGCAGGGTGGCCAGCACGAAGCGCGCTATGCCACGCTGGCCAGCGCGAAGAAGCACGTTCCCGACAGCAACCTGGCGGTGATCTCGGTCAACGGCCTGTTTGCCGCGCGTGAAGCGCGTCAGGCGCTGCAAAATAACCTCAACGTGATGTTGTTCTCTGACAACGTCTCTATTGAAGACGAGCTGACGCTTAAGCAACTGGCGCACGAAAAAGGGCTGTTAATGATGGGGCCAGACTGCGGAACCGCCATCATTAACGGCGCGGCGCTGTGTTTTGGCAACGCAGTGCGTCGCGGCAACATCGGAATTATTGGTGCGTCCGGTACCGGTAGCCAGGAGCTGAGCGTACGCATTCACGAGTTTGGCGGCGGAATTTCCCAACTGATTGGCACCGGTGGACGCGATCTGAGTGAGAAGATTGGCGGCCTGATGATGCTTGACGCGATTGGCATGCTGGAGGCCGATCCGCAAACTGAGATCATCGCGCTTATCTCCAAACCTCCTGCGCCAGCGGTGGCGCGCAAGGTGCTGGAACGTGCGCGCGCCTGTCATAAGCCCGTGGTGGTGTGTTTCCTCGGACGTGAAGCCGCGCCTGCGGATGAAAAAGGCCTGCAGTTTGCCCGCGGTACTAAAGAGGCGGCGTTGAAAGCTGTACTACTTACCGGCGTGAAAAAAGAGAGCCTGGATCTGCATCCGCTCAACTGGCCGCTGATTGAAGAGGTTCGCGCCCGTCTGACCTCGCAACAAAAGTACATCCGTGGCTTGTTCTGCGGTGGCACGTTGTGCGATGAGGCGATGTTTGCTGCCATGGAAAAACATGCCGAAGTTTACAGCAACATTCATCCGGATCCGGCGTTCCGCCTGCAAGATCTCAACCGCAGCGTGGCGCATACCTTCCTCGATTTCGGTGATGACGATTTTACCAACGGTAAACCGCACCCGATGATCGATCCCACCAACCGCATTAGTCGTCTGTTGCAGGAAGCGCGCGATCCTGAAGTCGGCGTGATCGTGATGGACTTCGTCCTTGGTTTTGGATCGCATGAAGATCCGGTTGGCGTGATGCTCGACGCGATCGTTGAAGCCAAAGCGATCGCCGCCGCAGACGGTCGTCCGCTTGAGATTCTCGGCTATGTGCTGGGAACCGATCTTGATACGCCGTCGCTGGAAAAACAATGTCAGATGCTGACTGATGCGGGCGTTATCTGGGCGAGCAGTAGCACCAACACCGGATTGCTGGCGCGTGAATTTATCTGTAAAGGGGAGGAAGCCTGATGAGCCAGACACTGTTTAACCAGCCGCTGAATGTGATTAATGTCGGTATCGCGATGTTCAGCGATGACCTGAAAAAGCAGAACGTTCCCGTGACCCAACTCGACTGGACGCCGCCGGGCCAGGGCAACATGCAGGTGGTTGCTGCACTGGACGAGATTGCCGATTCGCCGCTAGCAGACAAAATCGCTGCCGCTAACCAGCAGGCGCTGGAACGTATTATCCAGTCGCATCCGGTGCTGATTGGCTATGACCAGGCAATCAATGTCGTGCCGGGGATGACCCGCAACACCATCCTGCACGCCGGGCCGCCAATCCGCTGGGAAAAAATGTGCGGTGCAATGAAGGGCGCGGTAACCGGGGCGCTGGTGTTTGAAGGACTGGCGAAAGATCTGGATGAAGCTGCCGAACTGGCCGCCTCGGGTGAAATTATCTTCTCACCATGTCACGAGCATGACTGCGTTGGCTCGATGGCGGGTGTGACGTCAGCGTCGATGTTTATGCACATCGTTGAGAACAAAACCTACGGCAACCGCGCATATACCAATATGAGCGAGCAGATGGCGAAGATCCTGCGTATGGGCGCGAACGATCAGAGCGTTATTGATCGTCTGAACTGGATGCGTGATGTGCTGGGACCGATGCTGCGCGACGCCATGAAGCTGGCGGGAGAAATAGACTTGCGCCTGATGCTGGCGCAGGCGCTGCACATGGGCGATGAGTGTCATAACCGCAATAACGCCGGGACGGCGCTGCTGATTCAGGCGCTGACGCCGTGGATTATTCAGACCGGCTATCCGGTTGAGCAGCAGCGTGAGGTGTTTGAATTTGTCCTCAGCAGCGATTACTTCTCCGGACCGACCTGGATGGCGATGTGTAAAGCCGCAATGGACGCCGCCCACGGCATTGAATACAGCACCGTGGTGACGACGATGGCGCGAAACGGTGTTGAGTTCGGTTTGCGCATCAGCGGCTTACCGGGTCAGTGGTTTACCGGTCCGGCGCAGCAGGTGATTGGCCCGATGTTTGCGGGCTACAAGCCGGAAGATTCCGGACGTGATATTGGCGATAGCGCGATCACCGAAACCTACGGCATTGGCGGTTTCGCTATGGCGACGGCGCCGGCCATCGTGGCACTGGTGGGGGGTACGGTCGAAGAGGCCGTTGATTTCTCTCGCCAGATGCGTGAAATCACTCTCGGCGAAAACCCCAACGTCACCATTCCACTGCTGGGTTTTATGGGCGTACCGACCGCTATCGATATTACGCGCGTGGGCAGCACCGGCATTCTGCCGGTGATTAACACCGCAATTGCGCACAAAGATGCGGGGATCGGCATGATCGGCGCCGGAATAGTCCACCCGCCATTCGCCTGTTTTGAAAAGGCGATCCTCAACTGGCGCGACCGCTACTGCCAATAACAACAATCGGGGCTAACGCGGTTAGCCCCACAGTAGCGAAGCGAAAAACGTTGCTTACCTGCAGGGCTGGGCGATCTCCGCGATCGCAAACGATGCTTAACCTGTTAAGGATATTCCATGAACAGCATAAAACTAGAATGGAAACGTGGTGACTGGGCAGCTTACTTTGGGCTGATGACCAACAACCTGACTAACCTGCTGACAATGATGGGGCTGCTCATTTTTGTTGTCGGGATCCCTACCGAAATTGTCTATGGTCGCATTGCGCCTGCCTTTGGTCTGGCGGTGCTGGTGGCCAGCGTCTGCTACGCCTGGTTTGGCCTGCAGATGGCAAAACACACCGGGCGTAAAGACGTGACGGCGCTGCCGTCCGGACCGAGCGCACCGTCAATCTTTACCGTAACCTTCCTGGTACTGATGCCGGTTTATCAGCAAACCAAAGATGCCAACTTTGCTATCCAGATAGCCCTGGTGTGGTGCTTTGTCGAAGCGTTGATCCTGGTCGGCGGCTCCTTCCTGGGCGAGACCATCCGCAAGATGATTCCACGTACGGTACTGCTTTCTTGTCTGTCCGGCCTGGGACTGTTGCTGCTGGCGATGAACCCGATGCTGCAGGCATTCGAAGCGCCGACCGTCTCCTTCATCGTCCTGTTGCTGATCTTCATTAACTGGTTCGGTAAGAAGCCGATTTTTGCCCGCATTCCTACCGGCTTGCTGCTGCTGATTGCCGGTACGGCCCTGGCGTGGATCTCCGGTTTACAAAGCCCGGAGGCCATTAAAGCGTCGATGTCTTCCTTTGGCTTCAACCCGCCGGAAATTCATGTCGACAGCTTCCTGCAAGGTTTGCCGCATGCACTGCCGTATCTGGCTTCTGCGGTTCCTCTGGGTCTGGCGAACTACATTTTCGACCTTGAGAACATTGAAAGTGCGCACGCGGCGGGGGATGAGTACAACACCCGTAAGGTGATGATGGCGAACGGCTTTGCCTCCATGCTTGGCTGCATGCTGGGCAACCCGTTCCCGGTGACCGTGTATGTTGGGCATGCGGGCTGGAAAGCGATGGGCGCCAGCATCGGCTATACCCTCGCTTCAGGCATCACCATGTTCCTGGTACCGCTGTTTGGCCTGGGCGCGTTTATGCTCGCCATTATTCCGATGACTGCGATAGTGCCGATTCTGGTGTTTATCGGTGTGGTGACCGCCAACCAGGTGGTGCGAGAAACGCCCAAAGTCGAGGTTCCTGTCATCTTCATCTGCCTGTTCCCGTGGATCGCTAACTGGGCATTGACCATCGTTAACAGCGTGATGGGCGCCGCCGGAACATCCGCGGGGAAACTGGGTAGCGACTTACTGCACAGCAAAGGTGTCTATTACGACGGACTGGTGCATCTGGGAAGCGGTGCGCCGCTGGCCAGCATGCTGTGGGGCTGCGTCGCTATCTTCGCCATTATGAATAAGCCGCTGCGTGGGGCGATTGCCGCAGCCTTTGGGGCACTGTTATCGCTGTTTGGCGTGATCCACTCCCCGGCAGTTGGCTTTGCTGAGGGCAGCTCGATGATGTTTGTTGTGGCCTACCTGATGATGAGCGGCATGTTTGTCCTCAAGCATGTTCTTGATAGCCGTGAAGCGGTGACTGCGCCTGAGCAGGAACCGACGAAAACGACCTGAATCGCCTGTAAGCGGAAGATAACACTATGAAAGAACTTGTGGTCGTTGCCATTGGCGGCAACAGCATTATCAAAGATAACGCCAGCCAGTCGATTGAGCACCAGGCTGAAGCGGTGAAGGCGGTGGCGGATACGGTGCTGGAGATGTTGGCATCGGACTACAACATTGTGCTGACACACGGTAACGGGCCGCAGGTGGGGCTGGATCTCCGACGTGCGGAAATCGCGCACGAGCGTGAAGGGTTGCCGCTTACCCCGCTGGCAAACTGCGTCGCCGATACGCAGGGGGGCATCGGCTATTTGATCCAACAGGCGCTGAACAACCGTCTGGCACGACGCGGCGAGCAGAAGGCGGTCACGGTGGTCACGCAGGTGGAGGTCGACAAAAACGATCCCGGTTTTGCTAACCCGACCAAGCCTATCGGGGCGTTCTTTAGTGCAGCGCAGCGCGATGAGTTGCTGCGGGTCAATCCAGGCTGGCGCTTTGTTGAGGATTCGGGGCGTGGCTACCGCCGGGTTGTGGCTTCCCCTGAACCAAAACGTATTGTTGAAGCAGAGGCGATCAAAACGCTGACCCAGCAGGGGTTTGTAGTGATTGGTGCGGGTGGTGGTGGCATCCCGGTGGTGCGTAGCGATCAGGGGGATTACCAGAGCGTGGATGCGGTGATTGATAAAGATCTCTCCACGGCGTTGCTGGCACAGGAAATCCGTGCCGACATTCTGGTGATCACCACCGGCGTCGAGCAGGTCTGTATTCATTTTGGCAAACCTAACCAGCAGGCGCTGGATACGGTGGATGTCGCCACGATGACCCGTTACATGCAGGAGGGACATTTCCCGCCGGGCAGCATGTTACCCAAGATTGTTGCCAGCCTGGCGTTTCTGGAGCATGGCGGTAAACGAGTGATCATCACCACGCCGGAATGCCTGCCCGCCGCACTGCGCGGCGAAACGGGCACCCATATTGTCCATTCCTGAGAGGAGATGCGAATGAAGGAAAGTAACAGCCGCCGTGAATTTTTAAGCCAGAGCGGAAAAATGGTCACTGCTGCCGCGCTGTTTGGCGCAGTCGCCCCGGTCGCGTATGCTGCTAATCCTGTCGGGAACACCTGCGGGTCGAAGAGCACAATGACGATTAACGATAAGCACTATTACCTGGATAACGTCCTGCTGGAAGCGGGGTTTGATTACGAAAACTCAGTGGTGGTGCACACCCGTACCGCGCTGCAAACCGTTGAAATCCAGGACGGGAAAATAGTTGCGCTGCGCGAGAATAAGCAGCATCCGGATGCGACGCTGCCGCACTACGATGCGGGTGGAAAGCTGATGCTGCCCGCCATGCGCGACATGCATATCCATCTGGATAAAACCTTTTACGGCGGTTCCTGGCGTTCGCTGAACCGTCCGGCGGGTACCACCATTCAGGATATGATCCGCCTGGAACAAAAGCTGCTGCCTGAACTCCAGCCTTATACCCAGGAGCGGGCGGAAAAGCTGATCGATTTGCTGCAATCAAAAGGCACCTCGATTGCCCGCAGCCACTGCAACATAGAACCGGTTTCCGGACTGAAAAACCTGGAGAACCTGCAGGCGGTGCTGGCGCGTCGCCAGCCGGGTTTTGCCTGTGAAATTGTGGCATTTCCACAGCATGGTCTGCTGTTATCAAAATCTGAACCGCTAATGCGTGAAGCGATGCAGGCGGGAGCGCATTATGTCGGCGGTCTGGACCCAACCAGCGTGGATGGGGCGATGGAAAAATCCCTCGACACCATGTTCCAGATTGCGCTCGATTACAACAAAGGCGTGGATATCCATCTGCATGAAACCAGTCCGGCGGGCGTGGCGGCGGTGAATTACATGGTAGAAACGGTGGAGAAAACGCCGCAGTTAAAGGGCAAACTGACCATCAGCCACGCGTTTGCGCTGTCTACGCTGAACGAACAGCAGGTGGATGAACTCGCAACCCGCATGGCGGCGCAGCAGATTACCATTGCCTCGACGGTGCCGATTGGCACGATGCACATGCCGCTCAAGCAGCTGCGTGACAAAGGTGTGGAAGTGATTACCGGAACCGACAGCGTGATTGACCACTGGTCGCCGTACGGGCTGGGAGACATGCTGGAGAAGGCGAATCTGTACGCGCAGCTCTATATTCGCCCGAATGAACTTAATCTGTCGCGGGCGCTGTTCCTCGCTACCGGTGATGTGCTGCCGCTTAACGATAAAGGTGAGCGCGTCTGGCCGAAAGCGCAGGATGAAGCCAGCTTTGTGCTGGTAGATGCCTCATGCTCAGCGGAAGCGGTCGCGCGAATCTCCCCACGCACTGCGACCTTCCATAAAGGGCAACTGGTGTGGGGGAATGTCGCAAGCTAGTTTGGTTTTCCGCGCAGCGGCTATCGCTGCTGCGCTCCCATATATTAACCGACGATCCCCATATAGCCGTGAATCCCCATATATAAGCCGACCATTGCAATGAGCACGCTGGAAAAATAGGGCGCTTTGCGTGCCAGTGTGTTAAATCCGCTCCAACGCTTGGCCGCCTGCTGCACGCTGATTGCCGCACCCACGCCCACCGTTACCAGTGTCAGCGCCAGCCCGAGGCTGAAGCACAGCACCATGGTGGCGCCCAGCGTGAAGGCTTTGAGCTGGATGCATATCAGCAGCACCGTAATGGCAGCTGGGCACGGGATCAGCCCGCCAGTCAGACCGAACAGTAATATTTGGCCGTTGGTGACCTCTTTGCCCGCAAAGCGGCGCTGAATATCGGTGGCATGCGCCCGTTCGTGGGCATCCTGATACTCTTTCGAACCCTCGCTCAGCCCTGCTAACGCGGCATGGTTATGATCGTGGTCATGATGATGGTGATGATCGTCATCGTGATCATGATGATGGTGGTGATAGTCGTCATGAACATGGTGGTGGTGATGTCCGTGATCGTGGTCGTGATGCGTCTGGGCCAGCCAGTTCTGCTCTCCCTGCCAGGTTCGCCAGAACATCCAGAATGCGGTCCCGAGAATAATTATCGCCGAGACAAATTGCAGCCAGGGCTCAACGGCCTGGGCGGTAAACGCTTTGCTGATATACATCCCACCGAGCGCAATCAGCCATACTACGGCGGTATGCGACAGCGTTGCTGCCAGCCCCAGCATCACCGCCTGTTTGATGGTCCCCTTAATAGCAATAATAAAGGCCGCCATCATCGTCTTGGAATGCCCTGGTTCCAGACCGTGCAACACCCCTAATAGAATCGCACTGGGAATGAAAAACCAGGCGTTGCCTTGCTGAAGTAGCGTAGAAAACTCACCCATGAGAATGATTCTTAGTTGTTTAATTTCGCCTGATTCTACTCCCCCCCAGTATCAAATACTACCCCCCAGTAGAATGTCGATGGTATTGTCCTTATAGCCAGACGTTAAAAAGGTAAAGTTATGTCACATACGATCCGCGACAAACAAAAGCTGAAAGCCCGAACCAGCAAGATTCAGGGGCAGGTAGCGGCGTTGAAAACCATGCTGGATGAACCGCATGAATGCGCGGCGGTATTGCAGCAAATAGCGGCGATCCGCGGGGCGGTAAATGGATTAATGCGCGAAGTGATTAAAGGTCATCTGACCGAGCACATTGTGCATCAGGGCGATGAAATAAAGCGCGAAGAAGATTTGGATGTGATTCTGAAAGTACTGGATTCGTACATCAAATAAGCCAGTTTAACGGCTCATCCACGTTCAATACCGTCCAGTTAAGCATGTAGGGTGAACATGTGATTCTTTCTCAGGGTTCCGTTCACCTCAGCAGTGTTATTTTTCTGAAGCATCGATACCCGTGAACGTGTAAAGGGCGTTCTTCGCCACGCCCTTTACAATCCCGGCTCCCGGCGGGAAAATTGCCGCTCCGCGGTCCCCTCCGCTTATTCCTCCAGGCTACCGGGTCGGGCGCGAGGTAGCGTCCCTGCAAAGCGCGCCCTGAGCCAGCATCCATGCTGGCTCTCCCGGGCTTACGGAAACACGTCGGCAATTTTCAGCCGGACCAGCCAACACCTGACCATCCGCGCTTTTATTTGAATATCTCTGAACAGCAAAACAGATTTAACTGGAAGTCAGAGCGCTGAAGCGACACCCTGGCCCGGCTGAAAATCGATGAGGCGTTGACGGCTGACCGGGTCTGCCCGCAGGGATGCGGGCAGAGGGGGCGGCCTGCAGGGACGCAGGCTCGGCCCCGACCAGACAGGCAGACGGAATAAGACGAATGAATCGCGCAGCGACGATTTTCCCGCCGGGAGCCTGGGTTGCAAGGGAGGCGGCGGTGAGCCTCCCTTGCACGTTCACAGGAATCTGTGCTTCAGAGAAACGATTAATATGAGGTGAACGGAATCCTTTCTCTGAGATAACATGTTTATTACCTCCGCCAACACTGGTTGATGCTTTCTGAAAATGAGCCGTTAAGCAACACGTTCTAGCCAAAAAACATCACAGATACGCACAGCAGACCGACAATCAACGTTATCAGGTTACCCACTGAACGGTATGGCTTCAGCGCCGGGATCAGATAGGTAGACAATGTCGGCATGATAAACAGAATCATGGCAATCAGCGGCCCACTAATCGCGTAAATCATTGAAATAGCATTAGGATTAATGCAGCAGATGATAAACGTGATAGCCGAGACCAGCATGATGGACAGGGCGCGGTTAAAGGCCCGGCTTTTCTTCACACCCACCTGATGCAACGATGTTTTTACTACCTCCGTTGCCCCTTCAATCACGCCAAAGTAGGTGCCAAGGAACGATTTTGACATCGCTACGACGGCAACGATGATCCCGGAAATCGACAGCCATGCCGGTGCGTTAGGCATCATCGACAGCGCGGAAAGAATGGTCACGCCTTCATTTTTTGCATCCTCGATATAGTTTGTCGGAATCGAAAGCAAACAGCTGAAGACGAAAAACAGTACGCTCAGGCAGATGATAACGTAGGCCACCTTCATGATTTTTTTGCATTTACCCATGGCCTGCTCGCCATATTTCTCACGTCGATCAATGGCGAACGTGGAGATAATTGGCGTATGGCTAAAAGCGAAAACCATCACGGGAATAGATATCCAAACCTGATGAAGCGTGTGCTGATCGACAGACATCTGGCCGGTGAGTAGCGTTGGCTGCCAGCTTCCGGTCAGGTAGAGCGAAAGGAACAAAAAGTACGCGATGAGCGGGAATACCAAAAAGCCCATGACCCGGATGGTGGCTTGTCGACCCATCAGAAAAATTAAATTCAGCACCAGTACCACGCCCAGACTGACCAGCATACGCACGCGAAGATCTATCTCGATATGTTTTGCCAGCTGTTCGGTGAGTGAGTTGGTTATCGCCACGGCGTAGATCAGTACCACCACAAAGAAGGCAATAAAATAGAGGGTGGTGATCAGGCTGCCAATCTTCTTGCCGTAGTAGTGTGTAACCGCGCCAGTGATCCCCTCACCAGCCGACGTTTTTGAAGACAGGATAAACTGGCACAGCGCCTTGTGCGGCCAGTAGGTTAAAGGCCAGGCGACGAGAGCGGTGATAAACAGCACCACCGCACCTGCAGAACCCAGCTGTATGGGGAGGAATAGGGTTCCTGCGCCGACGGCAGTCCCATATAGTGCGAAGCTCCAGAGAGTCTCTTCTTTTGACCAAAATTTCGACATTATTTGAACGTATCAACTATAAAATAAACAAAAAGAAGCGCAATTTACCACAAATGGCAGGGGCTGGGGGAGGTGTGAACAAGCGGGCAGGTGAATGGATGAATAGCCGGAACCGAGAAAATTCCGACTATTATTTTAATTATCAGGCAGTAACGCGCTGCTGGCGACGCTTCATAACACGCTCGCGTAACGTGTCATAAGCCCAGTTATAGAACATGGTATACGGCAGGAAGAACAGGAAGAAACCTATTTCCAGCGTGAATGCCTGAAGCAGGCTGACGTTCAGCACATACGCCACGATGCTCACCCCAATCACAATAAAACCACTCTCAAAACCTAAGGCGTGAAATGCTCGCACTTTCGCCGTACGTTTTACCAGGTGTGACGGCCACAGACGGTCAAACAGGGCGTTATAAATGATATTCCAGATCATCGCTGTAGTGGCGAGAAGAATGGTCAGTCCGCCCATTTCCAGCACCGAGCGCTGCATCAACCATGCGGTGGTTGGTGCGAGAACAGCGGTGGCAATGCCTTCAAAGCAGACGGCATGAAAAATACGCTCTACTAACGAGCGGCGTTGGACAGTATCGTGTTGCATAACCTAAAACCTTCTTTGATGCCCGGATAACGGAATGGTGGCAATTTTATCGTTTTATGTGATATCTAAAAGATAGTATCCATCGATAAAGTAGATAGTTCATGCGTTACTCTCCTGAAGCATTAACGGCATTTGTGGAGACCGTTTCCTGCGGTTCATTTTCTGCGGCAGCCCGGCGGCTGCGCAAAAGCCAGTCCACCATCAGTACAGCCATTGCGCATCTGGAAGCCGACCTTGGTTTTGCGCTGTTTGACCGTTCATCGCGCCAGCCAACGCTGACCGAAGAAGGTAAGCGGGTGCTGGGTTATGTGCAGGCCATTCTGTCAGCGAGCGATCGTCTGGACGAGGCGGCGATTTCGCTGTCGGGTGAAACGGAAGCGCGTCTGACCTTCGTGTTGTCAGACACGCTGCATCCGGATGTGCTGGAAGAGTTGATGGTGCAGTTTGACCGCAAGTTTCCCCATACCGAGTTTGAATGTCTGATTGGCGAAGACGAGGACGTGATCGATCTGCTGCAAAAAGGACGTGCTCAGGTGGGGTTGATCGAAGCGCGGGAGGATTATCCGACAGACATGGGCGTTACGCGTCTGCCGATGCAAACCTGGATGGGATTATACGTGGCGGTATCGCATCCTTTGGCGGCTCAAGAAAAACTGCAGTGGGAGCAGCTACACACCTGGCGCGAGCTGCGTCTGAATACCTATCTGGAAAGCGGGACTAACGTGGCGCGCGGTCCCGTCTGGTCGGCTCCTAACTACCTGTTATTGCTAAGTATGGCTGTTCAGGGATTCGGCTGGTGCGCGCTCCCGTGTGCGCTGGTGGAGGAGTTTGCGGCAGAAAAACCATTGGTTCAATTAAAGCTGCCCGGCTGGCCAAAGGCTATCTCTATCGATCTGTTGTGGAATAAGAAATCACCGCCTGGCGTGGCGGGAAGTTGGCTGCGCGACCATTTACAGCAGAGTGGCGTTCAGATGACCAATAAATGATACGAATTTCCTTTGTGATAAAAATCACCGTTTTTAAACAACCTTGATAACTCTTTTTAACAATCATCTACTATTGCGGTGTTATTTTGCGCTGAGGTGGTGATGAAAGAGGTTGTGATAGTCGGGGCGTTAAGGACACCGATTGGTTGCTTCCAGGGGACGCTGGCGCGCCATTCTGCCGTTGAATTAGGCAGCATGGTGGTCAGGGCTTTACTGGAACGCACGGGCGTGGACGTTCATGCTGTGGATGAAGTGATCCTCGGTCAGGTGCTTACCGCAGGTGCCGGGCAGAATCCGGCGCGTCAGTCTGCCATCAATGGTGGGCTACCCAATACCGTTTCCGCCATCACCATTAACGATGTCTGCGGTTCGGGCCTGAAAGCGCTGCATCTGGCGACCCAGGCTATCCAGTGCGGCGAAGCCGACATTGTGATTGCGGGCGGGCAAGAGAATATGAGCCGTGCCCCGCATGTCCTTACCGATAGCCGCACCGGTGCACAGCTGGGGAACAGCCAACTGGTCGACAGCCTGGTACATGACGGTCTGTGGGATGCCTTCAACGATTATCACATGGGCGTTACCGCGGAAAACCTGGCGCGAGAATACGGCATTAGCCGCGAATTGCAGGATGCCTACGCGCTGCACTCGCAGCACAAAGCGCGGATGGCAATTGATGCTGGACGCTTTAAAGATGAAATCGTGCCGGTGGTAACACAGCGTAATGGGCAATCATTGGTGGTGGATACCGACGAGCAGCCGCGTACCGATGCCAGCGCCGAAGGGCTGGCGCGTCTGGATCCTACCTTTGACAGGCTCGGTTCGGTAACGGCAGGTAACGCGTCATCCATCAATGACGGCGCCGCTGCGGTGATGATGATGAGCGAGGCCAAGGCGCAAGAGTTGAACTTACCTGTACTGGCCCGTATTCGCGCCTTTGCCAGCGTCGGGGTCGACCCTGCGCTCATGGGGATTGCGCCAGTGTATGCGACGCGCCGCTGCCTTGAGCGTGTGGGCTGGCAACTGGCAGATGTTGATCTTATCGAAGCTAATGAGGCCTTCGCCGCGCAGGCATTATCCGTTGGGAAAATGCTGGAGTGGGATGAACGGCGGGTGAATGTTAACGGCGGAGCCATTGCGCTCGGTCACCCGATTGGCGCATCTGGCTGCCGAATTCTGGTTTCGCTGGTGCATGAAATGGTGAAGCGTCGGGCGCATAAGGGCCTGGCAACGCTGTGTATCGGTGGTGGTCAGGGGGTGGCGCTCGCTATCGAACGAGATTAACGATCTTACATTTACCGTCTTAAACGCCTTTCTAAGTGTTTTCCCTGCACCTGTAAAAAAGCCCTCCAGCAGGAGGGCAAGGCCAGTTACAGAAACATACACTCTAAACACAGTTAACTTATCAAAACATTGTTTCATTTCATGTGATTAACTGCGCACTTTGTTAGAAAAGGTGTCTTTTCGACTGATCATCTCGGCTGAATTTTCCATTTTTTATCCCCGCCCCTAATGAATAAATAAATTTATCGTATTGTTATTCAATCATTTTATTAAGGTCCATTTCGCTATTCATACGCGCTAGCGTGATCGCACTTACACTTTTGATAATAAGATGCGAAAAAAGTGAAACATCGTTTTATTTATAATTGAAAACACATTCAGGGAGGAATATCATGAGTGCATAAGATAAAACGGAACAGCGTTTTGCTATTCGTTTAAGCATTCACGGTCAATTTATCACTGGAGGTAAATGTGGACGTAAGACAAAGCATCCATAGTGCGCATGCGAAAACCCTGGACACTCAGGGGCTGCGTAATGAGTTTTTGGTCGAAGAAGTGTTTGTCGCAGATGAATACACCATGGTCTACAGCCACATCGACCGCATCATTGTTGGCGGCATTATGCCAGTGGCCAAAACCGTCTCTGTGGGTGGCGAAGTCGGCAAACAGCTGGGCGTAACCTATTTCCTCGAACGTCGTGAACTGGGTGTGATCAATATCGGCGGCCCGGGCACGATTACCGTTGACGGCCAGTGCTATGAAATTGGCCATCGCGACGCGCTGTACGTCGGGAAAGGGGCAAAAGAAGTGGTATTCGCCAGTATTGATACGACAAAACCGGCGAAGTTTTACTACAACTGCGCGCCGGCCCACACGACTTACCCAACTAAGAAAGTCACGCCTGCAGACGTTGCGCCAGTGACGCTGGGCGATAACCTCACCAGTAACCGTCGTACCATCAACAAATACTTTGTGCCGGATGTTCTGGAAACCTGCCAGTTGAGCATGGGTCTGACTGAACTGGCACCGGGTAACCTGTGGAACACCATGCCGTGTCATACCCATGAACGTCGTATGGAAGTCTATTTCTACTTCAATATGGAAGAAGATACCTGCGTCTTCCACATGATGGGGCAGCCTCAGGAAACGCGTCATATTGTGATGCACAACGAGCAGGCGGTGATTTCTCCAAGCTGGTCTATTCACTCCGGTGTCGGCACAAAAGCGTATACGTTCATTTGGGGCATGGTCGGCGAAAACCAGGTCTTTGATGATATGGACCATGTTGCAGTAAAAGATCTGCGCTAGTTGCGGGCGACAGCCGTGCCTGCTGCGGCGGGCATTATAAAAAATTAAGGATTTACAATGATTTTGAATGCATTCTCTCTTGAAGGTAAAGTCGCCGTTGTGACCGGTTGTGATACCGGTTTGGGTCAGGGTATGGCGCTGGGCCTGGCTGAAGCGGGCTGCGATATCGTCGGTATCAACATTGTTGAACCGACAGAAACCATCGAACGTGTGACCGCACTGGGCCGCCGTTTTTTAAGCCTGACCGCCGATCTGCGTCAAATTGACGGTATTCCGGCGCTGCTGGAGCGCGCAGTGGCAGAATTCGGCCATATCGATATTCTGGTCAACAACGCGGGTCTTATCCGTCGTGACGATGCGATCGACTTCAGCGAAAAAGACTGGGATGACGTGATGAACCTGAACATTAAGAGCGTGTTCTTTATGTCTCAGGCCGCGGCGAAGCACTTTATCGCCCAGGGTAACGGCGGTAAAATTATCAACATTGCCTCTATGCTTTCCTTCCAGGGCGGGATCCGCGTGCCGTCTTACACCGCGTCTAAAAGCGGCGTAATGGGTGTTACCCGTCTGATGGCGAACGAATGGGCAAAACATAACATCAACGTCAACGCGATTGCACCGGGTTACATGGCGACGAATAACACTCAACAGCTGCGTGCTGATGAGCAGCGTAGCGCAGAAATCCTCGATCGTATTCCGGCGGGCCGTTGGGGTCTGCCGAGCGACCTGATGGGGCCTGTCGTGTTCCTGGCGTCCAGCGCATCTGACTATATCAACGGCTATACCGTTGCGGTAGACGGCGGTTGGCTGGCGCGTTAATTGCTTTCCAGAGCCAACAACCCTGCTAAATGGCAGGGTTTTTTTTACTTTTGAATCATTAAAATCCATATTGTGGTTATAAATTATTCCATATTAAATTTCATGCGTATCAATTTATTGTTTTTAATATTCTTTAATATCAATAAATTAAATTTAATTGAGTGATTGTCGGTAAATTTTAAAATTGGAATATCCATCACATAACGATGTGGTGTAGCTATTTAATCCATGTTTTTGCCGTTTCCCGCCTGACGCTTCCTGCAAGGGATCCCTTACTTTCAATGGCATGGTTACTCTGTATCTGGCAGGAAAAAATGGTCTCAATAAATAATGATGCTGCTTTAGCGCCGCGCCCAGTGCGCGATACGCGACGTATGAATATGTTTGTTTCTATCTCTGCGGCTGTCGCAGGGTTGTTATTCGGCCTGGATATTGGCGTGATTGCCGGGGCGTTGCCTTTCATCACCGATCACTTTGTGTTGACCAGCCGCCTGCAGGAGTGGGTGGTCAGCAGCATGATGCTGGGCGCGGCAATTGGTGCGCTGTTTAACGGTTGGCTGTCATTTCGCCTGGGACGTAAATACAGTCTGATGGCGGGGGCGATCCTTTTCGTCGTCGGATCTCTGGGCTCGGCGTTTGCCTCCAGCGTAGAAATGCTCATTTTTGCCCGCGTGGTATTGGGCGTTGCGGTGGGGATCGCCTCTTACACCGCACCGCTTTATCTCTCCGAAATGGCCAGTGAGAACGTACGCGGTAAGATGATCAGCATGTATCAGTTGATGGTTACGTTGGGTATTGTGCTGGCCTTTTTGTCTGATACGGCATTTAGTTACAGCGGAAACTGGCGCGCCATGTTGGGAGTGCTGGCGCTTCCGGCGGTGTTATTGATTATCCTGGTGGTTTTCCTGCCAAACAGCCCGCGCTGGCTGGCGGAAAAAGGTCGCCACATTGAAGCAGAAGAAGTATTGCGCATGCTGCGCGATACGTCAGAAAAGGCCCGCGATGAGCTGAACGAAATCCGTGAAAGCTTGAAGCTGAAGCAGGGTGGTTGGGCGCTGTTTAAAATTAACCGTAACGTGCGCCGCGCAGTTTTTCTTGGGATGTTACTGCAGGCGATGCAGCAGTTCACCGGGATGAACATCATCATGTATTACGCGCCGCGCATTTTCAAAATGGCGGGTTTTACCACCACAGAGCAGCAGATGATTGCCACGCTGGTGGTTGGCTTAACGTTTATGTTCGCTACCTTTATTGCCGTCTTCACGGTCGACAAAGCAGGACGTAAACCGGCGCTGAAAATTGGGTTCAGCGTAATGGCCATCGGGACGCTGGTGCTCGGATATTGCCTGATGCAGTTTGATAACGGCACGGCTTCCAGTGGACTATCCTGGCTGTCAGTTGGCATGACGATGATGTGTATTGCAGGCTATGCGATGAGCGCCGCGCCGGTGGTGTGGATCCTGTGTTCGGAAATTCAGCCGCTGAAATGCCGTGATTTTGGTATTACCTGCTCCACCACCACCAACTGGGTGTCGAACATGATCATTGGTGCAACGTTCCTGACGCTGCTCGATAGCATTGGCGCCGCCGGTACGTTCTGGCTATATACTGCGCTGAACGTCGTGTTTATCGGTATTACGTTCTGGCTGATTCCAGAAACCAAAAACGTCACGCTTGAGCATATCGAACGTAAGCTGATGGCAGGTGAGAAGTTAAGAGATATTGGGGTGTAAGTGAGCAGGGAGCCCGATAGAACAACTGATTATCGGGCTCTCATTACTACTTATTTCAGTGTGGAGCCGCCTGCCTTGCGAGGAGATCCTTAGCAGACAGCCCGGTTATCTTTAGTATAATTTCATGGCTAATACCATTCGCTAACATCATCTGGGCAATGCGTAACGCTTCTTGTTGTTTGGCTTCTTGTTGCAACACTTCCGCAATAGTCATCAGACTTTCCTTTTGCTGTGGTACCCGCTGAGCGACTTCACGGATAAATTTATCTACGTGAGGCGTATTTCCAAACTGCATCATGTAATTAAATAGCGTTTTGAGCTGGCTGTCATTAGCGTATCCCGTAGCCAGCAACGAGACCAGTTGTTCCACTAATCCCATTAAATCACGCTTGCGGATATGTTTTTGCATCAATTCCAGCAGTGCTATACGGCGATGTTGCATAATTTCGTCATCGGGTATTACGGTGATATCTACCAGCGGAAATGTTGCTGAGTATAGCTGTCGTGCCACTATGGGGTCGTCAAACTCATCCAGCCAGCAGAGTGAAAAGGGGTAGGGGCTGAGTGCACCATGATAAAACAGCATCGGTATCACCAAAGGTAATGTTTTATGGCCAGCATCCAGATGGCGTTGCATTGCGGCCATTGCATAGCGCATTAGCCGAAATGCCATGTGAGCGTCTGGCGAACTCTGATGCTCGATAACAACATAGATATACCCATCGCCTTCATTTGTTTTTAATGACCACAGTACGTCGGAGTAGCTGGCTCGCAGGCTATCCTCAATAAAACTGCCTGATTCCAGTTTTAGTGTTTGCAGATCACATAGCTCCCGCAAGGTTGATGGAAGATAGATATCCAGAAAATCTCTTGCGGTATCAGGATGGTACAAGAACTGTTTGAAGACTGCGTCATGTGGAGTGGATGTTGTCATTTTTGTCATGGCGATCCGTCACCGTTAATTAAGATAACGTGACTGTAATCGCCCACATGGCGAGACACATCGGGTGATTAATGCTTATGCGAATTGGTATCGAAGGAAAATGCCCCACATTGTAACGTATTCATTTTTAGGGAACTGAGTACGCATTTTAGCGTGTTCTCAAACCGGTCAGTAGCACGGCTTGAGAACAACGAAATTACCCGTGTAGAAAATCTTCGCGTATGGGCGTAAAGGTATCCAGCAGCGTTCCCGGTTTTAAACAGACGCAGCCATGCATAATGTTGGGTTGTTTATACAGGGTATCGCCCGCCCTAACGACATGCTTTTCTTCGCCGATGGTAAATTCAAACTCACCGGACAACACGTAAGTCAGCTGCTCGTGCGGATGATTGTGCATCGGGCCTATCGCGCCTTGCCCGAAGTTCACCTCAACCGCCATCATGTTACCGTCGTGAGCAAGAATGCGCCGGGTAACGCCATTGCCCAGATCGTCAAGCGTGGTCTCTTTATGAAAAATAAACATCCGGCCTTCCTGTAATTAATTAAAACAATGTTTCATTAAACCTATATCAGAAAATTAAAAAAAGAAATGCACGCCAACAGATGTGGAAAGTTGATCACATCTTTGGTTCACTGGAGAGACAACAACGAGTCAGGGGAAATGATGAAAACGATCGGTCTGTTAGGCGGTATGAGCTGGGAATCTACCATTCCTTATTATCGACTCATTAATGAAGGGGTAAAACAGCGTCTGGGTGGCCTGCATTCTGCGCAGATTCTGTTGCACAGCGTGGATTTTCACGAGATTGAAGTCTGTCAGTCAAGCGGTGACTGGCAGCGAGCCGGTGAGATCCTCGCGCAGGCCGCCACAGCGCTACAGCAAGCCGGAGCGCAAGGGATTGTGCTGTGTACCAACACCATGCACAAGGTTGCTGAGGCGATTGAAAGCGCCTGTGATGTGCCGTTCCTGCATATTGCCGACGCGACGGGGCGGGCGATACAAAAGCAGCAGATGAGCAACGTGGCGCTACTGGGTACGCGCTACACCATGGAACAGGATTTTTACCGCGGTCGTTTACAGACTGAATTTGGCATTAGCACGCTGATTCCTGAAGCTGATGACCGTCAGAAAATAAACCAGATTATTTTCGATGAGCTGTGTCTCGGTGAGTTCAGCGAGGCTTCCCGCGATTATTACCTGGGCGTCATCGACCAACTGGCGAAACAGGGGGCGCAAGGGGTGATATTTGGCTGTACTGAGATTGGTCTGCTGGTTCCCGCCGAGCTAAGCCCACTACCGGTTTTCGACACCGCGGCAATCCATGCGCAAGATGCGGTGGCATTTATGCTTTCGGTTGTGGATGCAAAATAGCCTCCAGCGGGTCAATAAGACTTGGTAGATGGTCCTGCAGATGCGCCGTAAAAGCATCAACCAGCGCCGAGGCGGGGCGATGAAGTGGGTGAATCAGGCTGACCGTAAAGGGTACCGAAATACTGAAGCGGCGGATGACGACCCCGCTACTGGCGTAATCCAGCGCGGTCAGTGGGTTTACCACCGAGATCCCCACGCCTGCCCGCACCATTGCACAAATTGAAGCGGCGCTATGGGTTTCAATCACCATACGGCGCTTCACCTGGTGCTCATTAAACAGGGTATCCAGTAGCTGACGGTAACTGTCGGTCCGTGACAGGCTGATGTAGTTTTCCCCCTGAAAATCCTGCGGCGTTAACACCGCTTTCTTAGTCAGCGGATGCCCCTGGGGCAGCACGCACACTTCATCCAGCGCCAGCAATTCGGTGCGTTTTGTTCCGGCAGGCGTATGCAGCGTTTCCGTTAGCCCCAGATCGTGGCGCTGCGCTGACAGCCACTCTTCCAGTAGCGGTGACTCCTGCGGCACTATCTGAATATTGACCTGCGGATAGCGTGCGAGGAATGGCTGCAGTAGTGGCGGTAAAAAGGACTGTGAGAATACCGGCAGGCAAACAATCGACAATTCGCCCTGGCGGAACTCGCGCAGGCTTTCGGCGGCGCTCACAATTCTGTCCAGGCCATACCACGAACGTTGCACCTCTTCAAACAGACGTAACCCTTGCACGGTTGGGTGCAGCCGGCCACGCGTGCGTTCAAACAGCGTTAATCCCAGTACTTTCTCGAATCGGGCCAGTTCCCGACTGACGGTGGGCTGCGAGGTATGTAGCATGCGCGCGGCTTCCGTCAGATTGCCTGCCGTCATGATGGCGTGAAAAATTTCGATGTGTCGCAGGTTAACGGCGGGCATGGGCAATCCTCGAATGAACCAATCCATATCATTTTTGCATAGACTCACGATAAAACGATATTTTTTATTCTTTTCGGGCTGTGGCGTAATCATAAAAAAGCCAATACCGGAGTACACCATGCCACGCCCACTCAACAACACAGACACGGACCTGACCGCCGACAACCTGCTGCGCCTGCCTGCCGAATTCGGCTGCCCGGTGTGGGTCTATGATGCGCAGATTATACGCGCCCAGATTGGCAAACTGAGTCAGTTTGACGTGGTGCGTTTTGCCCAGAAGGCATGTTCGAATATTCATATTTTGCGCCTGATGCGCGAGCAGGGCGTAAAGGTTGATTCCGTCTCGCTTGGCGAAATTGAACGTGCGCTAGCGGCAGGTTTTGTACCGGGGAAAGATGAAATCGTCTTTACCGCCGATATGATTGATGAAGCGACGCTTGCGCGGGTGCATGAATTGCGCATTCCGGTAAATGCCGGGTCGGTGGATATGCTGGAACAACTGGGTCAGGTCTCGCCGGGCCATCGCGTGTGGCTACGCGTAAACCCTGGCTTTGGGCATGGACACAGTCAGAAAACCAATACCGGCGGCGAAAACAGCAAGCACGGGATCTGGTATAGCGATCTTCCCGCGGCGCTGGAGGTGATTCAGCGCTACAAGCTGAAGCTGGTGGGGATTCATATGCATATTGGTTCTGGTGTGGACTACGCGCATCTGGAGCAGGTGTGTGGTGCGATGGTGCGTCAGGTAATTGAATTTGATCAGGATCTGGAGGCGATCTCTGCGGGCGGCGGTTTATCAATCCCGTATCGCGAAGGTGAAGAGGCGATCGATACCAATCACTACTTTGGATTGTGGAACGCTGCGCGTGAGCAGATTGCTAAATACCTGGGTCACCCGGTCGCGCTTGAGATAGAGCCGGGTCGTTTTCTGGTCGCAGAAGCCGGCGTGCTGGTAGCACAGGTACGCAGCGTAAAAGAGATGGGTAGCCGTCACTTTGTACTGATCGATGCGGGCTTCAACGATCTGATGCGCCCGGCGATGTACGGCAGCTATCACCATATCTCCGCGCTGGCTGGGGATGGTCGCTCTCTGGAACACACCCCGCAACGGGAAACCGTGGTGGCCGGGCCGCTGTGCGAATCTGGCGACGTGTTTACCCAGCAGGAGGGCGGAAATGTGGAAACCCGTCTGTTGCCTGCGGTGGTGCCGGGTGATTATCTGGTCTTGCATGATACCGGGGCGTACGGCGCGTCTATGTCGTCAAACTACAATAGCCGTCCTCTGCTGCCGGAGGTTTTGTTCGATAACGGCGTGGCGCGGCTGATTCGCCGTCGCCAGACCATTGATGAGCTGTTAGCGCTGGAATTAATCTGATTACAGCGTGGTGAAATGCCGGATGGCGCTACGCTTATCCGGCCTACGAAATTAACTGTGGGCGCTGTTGGCCGGATAAGGCACTTGTGCCGCCATCCGGCATTTAATTACTTAAAATACGGCCCGAGCGTTACTGAGTCACGTAGTACCAGTTTGCCGGTAAACGGTGGGATTGGCTCGACGCTCTCGCCGTTGGCCAGCCGGATAGCCTGGTCGATTGCCGTGGTTATCATGGTATCAATCGGCAGATAAACGGTAGACAGCCCCGGCTCCAGCCATTTGGCGCTGGGTGCATCATCAAAACCAAACAGTGAGACGTCCGTTGGGATCCTCAGCCCGGCCTGATGTAACGCTTTTGATGCGCCCAATGCCATGTCATCGTTACAGGCGAACAATGCGCTGAATTTCACCCCTTCCTCCAGCAGTTCACGACAGGCTTCATAGCCTCGTGTCATCGTGGAGTCGCCGTATTTGACCTTGTCGGGATCCCAGGGAATACCGTTTTTTTCCAGCGCTTTACGATACCCCATCAGGCGGGATTTACCGGTCGGGGTATGGCCTGGCACAGTGATACAAGCAATATCGCTATGGCCCTGGGAGATAAGATAATTGACCGCCTGATAGGCCGCGTCTTCCTGTTCAAAGAAAATCGCGCGATCGCGGGCCTGGCTTACATCACGGTTGATGACCAGCAAGGGCATAGCGATGCTGTTCATCAGCGACATTATCTCTTTTTCACTCATATAGCGGGTATAGAGAATAATGGCGTCGCACTGCCTGTCCGCCAGCATTTGCACGGCTTCCTGCTCACGCTCTGGTGTGTCGTGTCCGTCGGTGACGATCAACTGCTTGCCGTGAGATTCCGTCTGGCGTGAAGCCTGTTGCAGCAGCCGGCCAAAGTAGAATCCATCAAATGTAGAAACCACCAGACCAATGCTGTTGCTGGTGCGGTTTGCCAAAGATCGTGCTAGAAAATTAGGCCGATAATCAAGTGCCTGCATGGCCTTAAACACTTTCTGGCGCGTGCTCTCTTTTACCTGACCCGTGCCATTCAGTACGCGCGAAACGGTCGCTTTTGAGACGCCTGCGCGTCGTGAAACGTCCAACATCGTAGTCATAACGCTATCCTGGTTAATCGTTTGACGATGAATTCCCCGGCTCTGTCAGCGTCGAAACGGAATGGCGACGCACCAGAGTTGGGTTAAAAACGTGGGTAATTTCAGGCACGGGGCGCTTCTCCGCCAGCGCGAGCGCCAGTTCGGCAGCCTGGGTTGCCATCGTCACGATCGGATAGCGTACCGTGGTCAGACGCGGGCGCACGTAGCGGGAAACCAGCACATCATCAAAACCAATCAGCGAGATTTCTCCCGGTACATCAATGCCGTTATCATTTAATACGCCCATGGCACCAGCCGCCATTGAGTCGTTGTAGCAGGCTACCGCAGTGAAGTTTTTGCCACGACCAAGTAACTCGGTCATCGCCTGTTCACCGCCGCTTTCATCCGGTTCACCAAACGTTACCAGGCGATCGCTGACCGGTATATTGCTCTCTGCCAGCGCGTCGTAATAGCCTTGCAGACGATCTTCCGCATCTGAGATTGTGTGATTGGAGCACAGATAGCCAATGCGCGTATGGCCCTGTTGAATGAGGTGGCGGGTCGCCAGCCATGCGCCGAAACGGTCATCAAGGGCAACGCAGCGTTGTTCGAATCCTGGCAGAATTCGGTTAATTAATACCATGCCGGGGATTTGCTTCATTAGTGATGCCAGCTCAGCATCCGGGATGATTTTTGCGTGGACAACAAGGGCTGCGCAGCGGTGGCGAATGAGCTGTTCAATCGCCTGTCGTTCCTTCTGTTCGTTATGGTAGCCGTTGCCAATCAGTAAAAAATTACCGGTGTTATAGGCCACCTGCTCGACAGCTTTAACCATTGCCCCAAAGAATGGATCGGACACATCACCAACGACCAGACCGATGGTCTCTGTGGATTGTTGTGCCAGCGCACGCGCATTGGCGTTGGGGTGGTAGCTGAGAGATTCCATTGCACTCGTTACAGCCAGGCGCGATGCTTCGCTGGCTTTAGGGGAATCATTAATCACTCGAGAAACGGTGGCGACTGATACACCTGCTAGTCGGGCTACATCCTTTATGGTCGCCATGATAGTACCTGTTGTGGGTAAACGCTTACATTCCGTCAGTGTTACGGAAAATGGCTGGCTGTTCAAGCAGATTGCCCGTCAGAACGTCGCAAATGTGAGCGCACACGAGCGAAGTAAGACAGAAAATAGAAAATGCTAATTTTTGCTTACACTTTGCGATGTGCTGTTGCGATTGTTCGCTGGTGAGGGAACTGAGCAGATTGCTAGAGTTGAGATCCCAGAGGTATTGATAGGTGAAATCAACTTTCGGGTTGATCACTAGAATTACACCAGCCTGCGCAGATGCGCAGGTTTTTTTTTACCTTCAGCCTATCTGTAACAGTAACCGATAATTTACACAACTCGTTGCATTTGGGTTCATTCCTTTGCGTTTTCGCACTGGCGTATCTGGCTGCTGACGACCACAATCAAGATCCCAGAGGTATTGATTGGTGAGATTATTCGGTACGCACTTCGTACCTGTCTCTTGCACCAACCTGCGCGGATGCGCAGGTTTTTTTTCGAATTGTATTTAACAGTTACCTGTCGCGCCTATTCCCCAACTCGTATACTCTCCCACCATTGATGTTTATATAATTAATGGCACAGGGAGTTGAGATGCTATTTGGCTTTTTTCGTAATCTGTTTCGCGTGCTTTTCCGCGTTCGCGTCACGGGCGATGTCAGCGCGCTACAGGGAGAACGCGTTCTAATCACTCCCAACCATGTCTCATTTATAGACGGCATCCTGTTGGCGCTCTTTTTACCGATTCGTCCCGTCTTCGCTGTTTACACCTCGATCAGCCAGCAATGGTATATGCGCTGGCTAACCCCGCTGATTGATTTCGTACCGTTAGATCCAACCAAACCGATGTCGATTAAACATCTGGTTCGTCTGGTCGAACAGGGCCGCCCGGTGGTTATCTTCCCGGAAGGGCGTATTTCGACCACCGGTTCGTTGATGAAAATCTATGACGGTGCCGGGTTTGTCGCCGCTAAGTCGGGAGCGACGGTCGTACCTGTGCGCATTGAGGGCGCAGAGCTTTCCCGCTTTAGCCGCCTGAAAGGTTTGGTTAAACAGCGATTCTTCCCGTGCATCCGCTTACACATCCTACCGCCGACACAACTGCCGATGCCGGAAGCACCGCGAGCTCGCGATCGCCGTAAAATCGCCGGAGAGATGCTGCATCAAATTATGATGGAAGCACGCATGGCGGTTCGTCCGCGTGAGACGCTCTACGAGTCGCTGCTGGCGGCGAAATACCGTTTTGGCGCAGGCAAAAACTGCATTGAAGATATTAATTTCACTCCGGACAGCTACCGCAAACTGCTGACGAAAACGCTGTTTGTCGCGCGTATTCTGGAAAAATACAGCACCGAGGGTGAAAGAATCGGCCTGATGCTGCCAAATGCGGGAATCAGCGCGGCGGTCATTTTTGGCGCCATTGCGCGTCGACGCATTCCAGCCATGATGAACTACACCGCGGGTGTGAAAGGATTAACCAGCGCCATTACTGCGTCTGAAATAAAGACGATCTTCACATCCCGACAGTTTCTCGATAAAGGCAAACTCTGGCATTTACCGGAACAGCTCACCCAGGTGCGTTGGGTGTATCTGGAAGACTTGAAAGCTGATGTGACCTTTAGCGATAAGCTGTGGATTTTCTCACATCTGCTGGCACCGCATCTGGCGCAGGTGAAGCAGCAGCCGGAAGACGCTGCGGTGATCCTCTTTACCTCCGGTTCAGAAGGCCATCCGAAAGGCGTGGTTCACAGTCATAAAAGCATTCTGGCGAACGTTGAGCAGATTAAAACGATTGCCGATTTCACCGCCGATGACCGCTTTATGTCGGCGCTGCCGCTGTTCCACTCCTTTGGGCTAACGGTGGGATTATTCACGCCGCTACTGACTGGCGCAGAAGTGTTTCTTTATCCCAGCCCGCTGCATTACCGCATTGTGCCAGAGCTGGTATACGACCGGAACTGCACCGTGTTGTTTGGTACGTCAACGTTCCTAGGCAACTACGCGCGTTTCGCGCATCCATACGATTTCCATCGCCTGCGCTATGTGGTTGCGGGAGCGGAAAAACTGCAGGACAGCACAAAGCAACTGTGGCAGGAGAAATTTGGCCTGCGTGTCCTTGAGGGCTATGGGGTGACGGAATGTGCCCCGGTGGTGTCGATTAACGTACCGATGGCGGCAAAATCGGGAACGGTAGGGCGCATCTTGCCTGGTATGGATGCTCGACTGTTGGCCGTTCCGGGAATTGAGGACGGTGGGCGTTTACAGCTGAAAGGCCCTAATATTATGAGCGGCTATTTGCGCGTCGAAAAACCTGGGGTGCTGGAGGTGCCAACGGCAGAGAATGCGCAAGGTGAGATTGAGCGCGGCTGGTATGACACCGGAGACATCGTGCGCTTTGATGAAAACGGCTTTGTACAGATTCAGGGGCGCGCTAAGCGTTTTGCTAAAATTGCCGGAGAGATGGTGTCGCTGGAAATGGTTGAGCAACTGGCGTTGGCCGTGTCTGCAGACAAAATGCATGCTACTGCGATCAAGAGTGATGCCAGCAAAGGTGAGGCGCTGGTGCTGTTTACCACCGATAGCGAACTCACGCGTGAAAAACTACAGCAGTATGCGCGGGCGCACGGCGTACCTGAACTCGCCGTACCGCGTGATATACGCCACCTGAAGCAACTCCCATTACTCGGCAGCGGTAAGCCGGATTTTGTTACGCTGAAAAGCTGGGTCGATGAGCCGGAAAAACAACATGAGTGAGTCAGTGCACACTAACACGTCAATCTGGTCCAAAGGGATGATGTCCGTTATCGCCGCGCAGTTTCTGTCGGCGTTTGGCGATAACGCGTTGCTGTTTGCTACGCTGGCGTTGCTGAAGGAGCAATTTTATCCGGACTGGAGCCAGCCTATCCTGCAAATGGTGTTTGTGGGTGCTTACATTCTGTTTGCGCCGTTTGTTGGACAGGTGGCGGATAGCTTTGCCAAAGGCAGAGTGATGATGTTCGCGAACTCCCTGAAACTGCTGGGTGCGGCAAGTATTTGCTTCGGCATTAATCCGTTTCTCGGGTATACGCTAGTGGGGATTGGCGCGGCGGCGTATTCACCGGCCAAGTATGGCATTCTCGGTGAACTGACCACCGGCGACAAACTGGTGAAAGCCAACGGCCTGATGGAAGCTTCCACCATTGCCGCGATTTTGCTCGGTTCTGTCGCCGGCGGCGTTCTGGCCGACTGGCACGTGATTGCCGCGCTTTCTGCCTGTGCGCTGGCCTATGCTGGCGCAGTGGTCGCTAACCTGTATATCCCGAAACTAGCCGCGGCTCGCCCTGGCCAGTCCTGGCATCTGGGGAAAATGACGCGCAGTTTCTTCTGTGCCGCCTCTTCGCTGTGGCGCAACGGTGAAACACGCTTCTCGTTGGTGGGAACCAGCCTTTTTTGGGGGGCGGGCGTTACGCTGCGTTTTCTGCTGGTACTGTGGGTTCCGGTGGCGCTCGGCATCACCGATAACGCCACGCCGACCTATCTCAATGCCATGGTAGCGATCGGGATTGTCGTCGGCGCGGGGGCGGCTGCGAAGCTGGTGACGCTGGAAACTGTGTCGCGCTGTATGCCTGCGGGGATCCTGATCGGCGTCGTGGTGCTGATTTTTTCTCTTCAACATTCGCTGCTTCCGGCCTACGCATTGCTGATGCTTATCGGCGTGTGTGGTGGGTTCTTTGTGGTGCCGCTGAATGCGTTACTGCAGGAGCGGGGTAAGAAAAGCGTCGGCGCAGGTAATGCGATTGCGGTGCAAAACCTGGGTGAAAACAGCGCGATGCTGTTGATGTTGGGTATTTACTCACTGGCGGTGCTGGTGGGGATTCCGGCGGTAGCAATTGGTATTGGGTTCGGTGCGCTGTTTGCGCTGGCGATTGCGGCGCTGTGGATTTGGCAGCGCCGCCATTAGTCTGTTATATGCTGTTGCAACCAGGCCTACAGGGAACGCTGTCTGTAGGCCTGATAAGCGCAGCGCCATCAGGCGCTAACTGTTAAGGTGCAGGATAGGTATACACCTGATGCACCGCTTCAATCTCTGCCAGCACTTCCTCGCTCAACTCCAGATGCAGACTTTCAACGTTGGTTTTTAGCTGCTCCATGGTCGTGGCGCCCAGCAAAGTGCTGGCGACAAACGGCTGACGACGCACGAATGCCAGCGCCATTTGCGCAGGATCCAGATTATGGCGTTTCGCGATATCCACATAGGCCGCAACGGCTTTCTGCGTCTGCTCGCCGCTGTAGCGCGTGAAACGGCTAAACAGCGTATTGCGTGCACCGGCAGGTTTCGCGCCGTTCAGGTATTTCCCGGTTAATGTACCGAAGCCCAGGCAAGAGTAGGCCAGCAGCTCAACGCCTTCATACTGGCTCACTTCTGCCAGTCCAACCTCAAAGCTGCGGTTCAGCAGGCTGTAGGGGTTCTGGATGGTGGCGATGCGTGGCAGATCGTGTTTGTCCGCCAGGTGCAGATAGCGCATCACGCCAAAAGCGGTTTCATTAGAAACGCCGATGTAGCGAATTTTCCCGGCGCGCTGAAACTCGGCCAGCGCGTCCAGCGTATCCAGCAGGGAAACGACCGGCGCGGAGTCTGTCCAGCTGTAGCCTAACTTACCAAAGCAGTTGGTCGGGCGCTGCGGCCAGTGAACCTGATACAGATCCAGGTAATCGGTTTGCAGTCTTTTCAGGCTGTCATGCAGCGCTTCACGGATATTTTTTCGATCCAGCGCCTGATTCGGGCGGATGCCGCTGTCGTTGTTGCGTGATGGTCCACTGACCTTAGAAGCGACGATCAGCTTTTCGCGGCTGCCGTGTTTGGCGAGCCAGTTACCTACGTAGGTTTCGGTGAGACCCTGGGTTTCAGGACGCGGCGGTACCGGATACATCTCGGCAACGTCGATCAAATTAATGCCCTGTGCTACGGCATAATCGAGCTGTGCATGTGCGTCGGCTTCGCTGTTTTGTTCACCAAACGTCATTGTGCCCAGCCCCAGTGTACTGACTTCCAGCGAGCTGTGGGGTATACGGTGATATTGCATAGCCGTTTCCTTTTTATAATCACGACATAAGGATTATAAAAATGGCTGAGGGAAGCGAAAAAGGAAAGTAAAATTGTTAAGGCCAGCGCGCTGCTGACCTCAACCATCAGCGTTCAATGATTTGGGACACATCATCGCGGTTAATCTGCATCGCATTGCCCTGCTGGTCGTGATAGCTCACAAGACCGGTATCATCGTCAATTTCTGGTTTTCCATCGGTCAGGATCATTCGACCATCTTTTGTTGCCATTACATAATCGCTGCTGCATCCGGAAACGGCAAAAGCCAGTCCTACGGCGGAAATCAAAACTGCCCATTTTTTCATCTGCTTATCCTCACATGGCCTGCGTCTGACAATAGTTTAGTAATAACGCGAAGTTGTGCAGGGTGAAAGCAGTAAAATCTTAAACTGTGAGAAGGGGTAGGTGTGGTGGGCATTCGCTCCCCTTGCGGGGAGCGATGAATTTTATCAGAGCGGATTTTTTTTATTACGCCACAGATTCAGGGTCTCTACCGCGATAGAGAAGAACATGGCGAAATAGATATATCCTTTCGGAACGTGGACGTCGAAACTTTCCAGAATCAGCGTAAAACCGACCAGAATCAGGAACGAGAGCGCCAGCATTTTTACTGAAGGGTGGCGATCGACAAACTCACCAATTGGGCGAGCAGCAAACATCATCACGCCTACGGCAATCACTACTGCCGCCATCATGATAAACAGATGATCGGACAAACCAACCGCAGTAATCACGGAATCCAGACTGAAGATAATGTCTAACAACATGATCTGCACAATCGCGCCCAGGAAAGAAGATACGCGGGTTTTTAACCCCTCTTCCTCACCTTCAATGGACTCGTGGATCTCCTTGCTGGCTTTCCAGATCAGGAACAATCCCCCCAGCAGAAGGATCAGGTCGCGTGCTGATATTGCCTCGCCAAACAACTCGAATAGCGGGTTTGTCAGTCGCGTTACCCAGGCGATAGAAGCCAGCAGAGCCAGACGCATGATCATCGCCGCCGCCAGCCCAATACGTCGGGCATGATTGCGTTGCGCTGTCGGGAGTTTGGCTACAACCAGAGAAAGGAAAATAATATTGTCGATCCCAAGAACGATCTCCAGCAGCGTCAGCGTACCGAGCGCAAGCCAGGCGTTAGGATCGGTTATCCATGCAAATAACATCGAACAAAGTCCTGCCAAAAAAAAGAAGCGGTAATTATAGGCCCGTAACGCGGCGGGTGAAAGGCCGGGCGGTGCCTATTGCGCCTGGAACAAGAAATGTCGCTCAAGCAATGCGCGGGTGAAGTTCTTTTTCAGATAAAAGCCGCGTGGCAGGGTCAGGATGGGCTCGCCGTTGGCACCAATGGCCTCGGTTAGCGCGCGGGCGTTAGCGGCTTTAGGACGCAGTTGCAGTACTTCCCCATGGCGAGCGGTGATGCGTTCGACGTGACCTAACACAATCATGTCCATTAATTCTTCCCAGTCCAGACGCAATTGCCGGTCCTCTTCTTCATTCGGGCTCCACAGCAAGGGAGAGCCGACGCGGCGCTCAGCCAGCGGGATGCTGCGTTCGCCTTCTACTGGGATCCACAGAACGCGTTTGAGTTTGTGCCGTACATGGCTGGTTTCCCAGGTGACGCCGGTATTGCCGGTTAACGGTGCCACGCACACAAAGGTGGTTTCCAGCGGTCTGCCAAGACTGTCCACAGGGATCGTTTTCAGCTCCACGCCCAGCGCCGCAAAATCCTGCTCTGGTTTACTGCCCGCGCTGGCACCGAGCCAGATTTCCAGTAGCACGCCAATCCAGCCTTTATCGCGCTTAAGATCCTTCGGCGTAACGATTCCCGCCATTGCCGCTAATTCTCCTAACGCGTAGCCCGAAAGCTGTCGTGCCTGGCTCAGCAACTGGGCTTCAGATTCAGGGGGAGAAAGCAACGGACGGAGTTCTGGCATCGGGTTAACCCTTAGGTGAAAAAATAAGCAATGATTTTATACCGTGTGGACAGAGTTTATCTTTTTCCACATGCTTTATTCAATTATATGATTTATATTGGTTTTTAGATTCACGTTTGCAGAGTTGCGCAACAGCGAAGCGGGTTTTCCAATTCTGGTCACTGACAATGAACAGGATCTTACACCATGTTATCCACAGAAAGATGGGATAACTGTGAAAAACCCCCACTACTGTTTCAATTTACAGCCTTGACGTGCGACGAAAATCGAATTTTCACACAAATTGTGCCTAACTTATTGGCATAATCTGTGGATAAAACCGACGCTGGTCGATCTTTCATCAACGTGAAGATCGTATGAGTGATGTACATCACATTTCTGTGTGTTTATCTGCGTGGATCAGTTTTAACTTTATGAATGTATAAGACTATTTTTACTCTGTGACGAATGTCTTATTCGGACTGTTCTGGGTTTTCCCATAGTAATTCCGTACTTCTTCACAACTATATCCACAGAAAAGGTGAATAAAATCGCCTTGCTTGCCCTTCTTCTGTTTATAACTCGGCCTTTAACTGTGAGTTATTCAATTGTTATTAGAATATCGCACCCTTAACAGAGTGGTTTACCGCCCCTCAGGAGTGTGAAACAATCGTTTGTATATAAGGTTTATGTTGAGGTAGTCCGGTGATTGATGACGATGGCTACCGCCCGAATGTAGGGATAGTAATTTGTAACCGCCAGGGGCAGGTCATGTGGGCCCGGCGATTTGGTCAGCACTCCTGGCAATTTCCACAAGGTGGGATCAACGCAGGAGAGACAGCAGAGCAGGCGATGTACCGGGAACTCTTTGAAGAAGTGGGTCTCAGTCGTAAAGATGTACGGATCCTTGCTTCTACTCGTAACTGGTTGCGTTACAAGTTACCGAAACGTTTGGTGCGTTGGGACACGAAGCCGGTTTGTATCGGCCAGAAACAAAAGTGGTTTCTTCTGCAATTGGTCAGCAGCGATGCTGAAATCAATATGCAAACCAGCAGTACACCTGAGTTCGACGGCTGGCGCTGGGTGAGTTACTGGTATCCGGTTCGACAGGTGGTGTCATTTAAACGCGATGTCTATCGCAGGGTGATGAAAGAATTCGCAAGTGTTGTCATGGCGCTTCAGGAGAGCACTCCTAAGCCGCAAAGCACACCTGCGTACAGACGTAAAAGAGGTTAAGCTACGCAAATTATGCTCACCCGCCTGCGCGAAATAGTCGAAAAGGTGGCCAGTGCTCCGCGTCTGAATGAAGCGCTCAATATACTGGTTACCGACATCTGTCTTGCGATGGATACAGAGGTCTGTTCGGTTTATCTGGCCGATCACGATCGACGTTGTTATTACCTCATGGCGACCCGGGGACTGAAAAAACCACGTGGTCGCACTGTCGCACTCGCGTTTGATGAAGGTATCGTTGGCCTGGTTGGCAGGCTGGCGGAACCTATCAACCTCGCCGATGCGCAAAAACATCCCAGCTTTAAATACATACCTTCGGTAAAAGAAGAGCGTTTTCGTGCATTCTTAGGCGTACCGATCATTCAGCGTCGCCAGCTTTTAGGTGTGCTGGTGGTGCAGCAGCGTGAACTGCGTCAGTACGATGAAAGTGAAGAGTCTTTCCTCGTCACGCTCGCCACGCAAATGGCGGCCATACTTTCGCAGTCGCAACTAAACGCGCTGTTCGGTCAATACCGGCAAACGCGCATCCGTGCATTGCCTGCCGCCCCCGGCGTGGCAATAGCTGAAGGCTGGCAGGATGCGACGCTGCCGCTGATGGAGCAGGTCTATCAGGCTTCAACGCTGGATCCGGTGCTTGAGCGCGAGCGACTGACCGGTGCGTTGGAAGAGGCGGCGAACGAATTCCGCCGCTACAGCAAGCGTTTTACCGCTGGGGCGCAGAAAGAAACGGCGGCGATCTTTGATCTTTACTCGCACTTGCTTTCCGATACCCGTCTGCGCCGCGAGCTGTTTGCGGAAGTGGATAACGGTTCAGTGGCCGAGTGGGCGGTTAAAACGATCATTGAAAAGTTTGCCGAACAATTTGCCGCGCTGAGCGATAACTACCTCAAAGAGCGGGCCGGAGATTTACGCGCGCTCGGCCAGCGTCTGCTGTTCCACCTCGACGACTCTATCCAGGGGCCGAATGCCTGGCCGGAACGCTTCGTACTGGTGGCGGATGAACTTTCGGCGACCACGCTGGCGGAGCTTCCTCAGGACCGGTTAGTCGGCGTGGTTGTCCGGGACGGCGCAGCCAACTCTCATGCGGCAATTATGGTTCGTGCGCTGGGTATCCCTACCGTTATGGGGGCCGATATCCAGCCGTCGGTGCTGCATCGTCGCACGCTGGTGGTGGACGGTTATCGCGGTGAACTGCTGGTCGATCCGGAACCGGTATTGATTCAGGAATACCAGCGTCTTATCAGTGAAGAAATTGAGCTGAGCCGCCTGGCGGAAGACGACGTCAACCAGCCAGCACAGTTGAAAAGCGGCGAGCGCGTGAAGGTGATGCTCAATGCGGGTCTCAGCCCGGAACATGAAGAAAAGCTGGGTAGCAGGATCGACGGTATTGGCCTGTATCGCACCGAAATCCCGTTCATGCTGCAAAGCGGTTTTCCTTCGGAAGAAGAACAGGTTGCGCAGTATCAGGGCATGCTGCAAATGTTTAACGACAAGCCGGTGACCCTACGTACGCTGGATGTCGGTGCCGATAAACAGCTGCCCTACATGCCGATCAGTGAAGAGAACCCGTGCCTTGGCTGGCGAGGGATCCGCATAACGCTCGATCAGCCAGAGATCTTTTTGATCCAGGTTCGCGCCATGCTGCGTGCCAACGCGGCAACCGGCAACCTCAGCATTTTGCTGCCGATGGTAACCAGCATTGATGAAGTGGACGAAGCGCGACGTTTGATTGAACGCGCCGGACGCGAAGTGGAGGAGATGATCGGTTACGAGATCCCGAAACCGCGCATTGGCATCATGCTGGAAGTTCCGTCGATGGTGTTCATGCTGCCGCATCTGACAAACCGGATTGACTTTATCTCAGTCGGAACCAACGATCTTACCCAGTACATACTGGCCGTCGATCGTAACAACACACGGGTAGCCAGCATTTATGACAGTCTGCATCCGGGGATGTTACGTGCGCTGGCGATGATTGCGCAGGAAGCCGAAAGAAGCGGTATCGATTTACGCCTGTGTGGTGAAATGGCGGGCGACCCGATGTGCGTGGCTATTCTGATCGGCCTGGGTTTCCGTCATTTGTCGATGAACGGTCGTTCTGTCGCTCGCGTAAAATATCTGCTGCGTCATATCGATTTTGATGAGGCGCAAACGCTGGCGCAGCGCAGCCTGGAAGCGCAGATGGCGGCTGAGGTACGCCATCAGGTAGCGGCCTTTATGGAGCGCCGCGGCATGGGGGGATTGATTCGCGGAGGATTGTAGGCCTGATAAGCGTAGCGTCATCAGGCATTACGGGGTAAAGATTACTTATACAGATCTTTTACATCTTCCCGGCATCCGCTTCTAACCCCTTGTGCTATCATTCGCACCTTTGGAGCGCCTGCATTATGCAGGCGCGCTTATCAATTGCTGTCTGACTTCAGCGAAATAACAAGAACTTGTGGTGACAGATGACCAGTAGCTATCTGCATTTTCCGGATTTCGATCCGGTCATTTTCTCAATCGGACCCGTCGCGCTTCACTGGTACGGCTTAATGTATTTGGTGGGGTTTATTTTTGCGATGTGGCTGGCGACGCGCCGCGCGAATCGCCCGGGCAGTGGCTGGACCAAAAATGAAGTAGAAAACTTACTGTATGCGGGCTTCCTCGGGGTTTTCCTCGGTGGGCGTATTGGTTACGTACTGTTCTATAACTTCGAGTTATTCCTCGATAATCCCCTGTATCTGTTCCGCGTCTGGGACGGCGGTATGTCCTTCCACGGTGGACTTATCGGTGTGATCCTGGTGATGATTATCTTCGCCAAACGCACCAAACGTTCGTTCTTCCAGGTTTCTGATTTCATTGCCCCGCTGATTCCGTTTGGCCTGGGTGCAGGGCGTCTGGGTAACTTTATCAATGGTGAGCTGTGGGGACGCGTTGACCCGAACTTCAAGTACGCCATGCTGTTCCCGGGCTCCCGTACCGAAGATATTTTACTACTGCAATCTAACCCGCAATGGCAGTCTATTTTTGATACCTACGGCTCGCTGCCGCGCCACGCCTCACAGCTTTATGAGATGGCGCTCGAGGGTGTTGTGCTGTTTATCATTCTCAACCTGTACATTCGTAAGCCGCGTCCAATGGGCTCGGTATCCGGTCTGTTCCTGATTGGTTATGGCGCGTTTCGTATTATCGTTGAATTCTTCCGCCAGCCGGATGCGCAGTTTACTGGCACCTGGGTACAGTACATCAGCATGGGGCAGATCCTCTCTATCCCGATGATTGTCGCAGGCATTATTATGATGGTTTGGGCGTACCGCCGCAGCCCACAGCAACACGTTTCCTGAGGAACCATGAAACAGTATTTAGAACTGATGCAAAAAGTGCTGGATGAAGGCACACAGAAAAACGACCGTACCGGAACCGGAACGCTTTCCATTTTTGGTCATCAGATGCGTTTTAATCTGCAGGAAGGGTTCCCGCTGGTTACGACGAAACGCTGCCATTTACGCTCGATCATTCATGAGCTGCTGTGGTTTTTGCAGGGCGACACTAACGTTGCCTATCTGCATGAAAACAACGTCTCAATCTGGGACGAATGGGCGGATGAAAACGGTAATTTAGGCCCGGTTTATGGTAAACAGTGGCGCGCGTGGCCTACGCCAGATGGTCGCCATATTGACCAGATCACCACCGTGTTAAACCAGCTTAAAAATGACCCGGACTCTCGCCGCATTATCGTTTCTGCATGGAACGTCGGTGAGCTGGATAAAATGGCGCTGGCACCGTGCCATGCGTTCTTCCAGTTTTACGTCGCGGATGGCAAGCTCTCCTGTCAGCTGTATCAGCGTTCGTGCGATGTGTTCCTCGGCCTGCCGTTTAACATTGCCAGCTACGCTTTGCTGGTACACATGATGGCGCAGCAGTGTGATCTGGAAGTGGGTGATTTTGTCTGGACCGGTGGCGACACGCACCTGTACAGCAATCATATGGATCAAACGCATCTGCAGCTTAGCCGTGAACCTCGCGCGTTGCCGAAACTGGTTATTAAACGTAAGCCTGAATCTATCTTTGACTATCGCTTCGAAGACTTTGAAATTGAAGGCTACGATCCGCACCCGGGTATTAAAGCGCCGGTGGCTATCTAACCAGCTTCATGCTGACACAACCGACGCCCGTGAGCGTCGGTTTTTTTTGTCTAAAATCACGTTCTTCGGCGAACATTCCTGAAATAGTGCAACGGTCTGCAACGCGACAAATATTTCCTGTAGCTCGCCGTAGAAACCGAATTTCCCGCTCGTTATTCATTTTCCTCACGCCATACTGGCGACATGAAAAAACAACAAGGTTACACGCTTCTCGAAACCCTGATTGCGATGCTGATCGTCGCGGCGCTTGGTGCATCTGGGCTGTATGGTTGGCAGCGCTGGCAGCAACAACAGCGGCTGTGGCAGACCGCCTGCCAGGTGCGGGACTACCTGCTGCAACTGCGTGAAGATGCTAACTGGCGTAATCGTGATCACGTCATCAACGTACTCCGCGAAGGGGGGACATGGTGTCTGGCAAGCTCAGCGACATCACAAGCTTCGTGTCAGCCTGTTTCACCGTTGATATTTGCGCCACTCTGGGCTGATGTCGAAATGGCAGATATCACGCCTTCACTGGCTTTTTTTGGACTGCGCAATACGGCATGGGCCGGACATATACGCCTGAAAAATGCGGCAGGGGAATGGCGCGTGGTGGTGTCTGGCTGGGGGCGAATCAGGCTTTGTGAGCGCGATGAGGCCAGATTATGTCAGTAAACGAACGGGGATTTTCACTGCTGGAGGTGCTCATTGCCATGGCGATTAGCAGTATTTTATTACTTAGCTCGGCACGATTTTTACCGGCGCTACAGCGAGAGATTCTGCGTAACACGCGCCAGTTAGCGCTGGAAGATGAAATATGGCAGCGGGCCTACACCGTGGCGAAGCATCTTCAACGGGCGGGGTATTGCCGGGGAAACTGTGTCGGAGAGGGACTGGTGATATCGGCTAAGGGGGACTGTGTCATTGCACGCTGGGATGCCAACGGCAACGGCGTTTGGGAGAGCAGTTCCGCGAAAGAGGCTGATGCTATCGGGTTTCGTTTACAGGACAAGGTATTGGAAACCCTGCGTGGAGCCACCGGCTGCACTGGAAAAGGATGGGAGAAAATGACCGATCAGACTACCATCCAGATTGAGGCATTCCAGGTTGAACGGCTGAATTTTAGCGGATATTCCCCGCTTCTTACGCTGCGTTTGCGTGGAGTGAGCAATGACGAACCACAAAAAGTTGTTGAAGCGGTCTACAGCGTTACGGGATTCAACCTGTGAACCGTGAGCGAGGCGTATCCTCTCTGGCAATGGTCCTGTTGCTGCTGGTGCTCGGTAGTCTGCTGCTGGAAGGCGTTAGCAGACAGGAGGCTAGTTTTGCTGCGCGTGTGGTCACACAAAGTCAGGCGCTGCAGCGTCAGGCGGTAGTGCAATCCGCGATGGAATGGGGGCGTATACAACCCTGGCGCTTACAACCCGTCGTACAGTGTCGGCGCGATCCCACGCAGAATGCCGCGGTTTGCCTGCGCCTGCTTACCAATAATTTCGTGCTGCTAATCGCCCACTATGAAGGAGTATTTTTATGGCGTCAGGGGGCGGTTATTGATGGCAACATAGAATTCTCGGCGCATGGCTGGAGCGATTTTTGTCCGCTTAAGGAGCAGACGTTATGCCAGATCCCCTGAACAGTCAGCGTGGCTTTAGTCTGCCGGAAGTGATGCTGGCAATGGTACTGATGATCATGATTGTGACCGCGTTGTCAGGATACCAGCGGGTGCTAATGAACAGCTTTATTATCAGAAACCAGTATCAACAACTCTGGCGTCACGCCTGGCAGCAAAGCCAGCTGTACCAGTTTTCATCGCCTGTGAACTGGCAGGTTAACCGAATGCAGACAACGAGAGCGGGATGTGTCAGCATCAACGTCATAATTTCTTCACCCCTCGGCAGGCAGGGTCAGATGACGCGTCTGCATTGCCCGAATCGTCAGTAGTCAGGAGTCGCTATGTTAAGGGTCTACCACTCCAACCGTCTGGATGTGCTGGAAGCGTTAATGGAGTTTATCGTTGAGCGCGAGCGGCTGGACGACCCCTTTGAGCCTGAGATGATCCTGGTTCAAAGTACCGGTATGGCGCAGTGGTTACAAATGACTCTTGCACAGAAGTTTAGTATTGCCGCCAATATCGATTTTCCGCTGCCCGCGAGTTTTATCTGGGATATGTTTGTGCGCGTGCTGCCGGATATCCCGAAAGAGAGCGCGTTCAGCAAACAGAGCATGAGCTGGAAGTTGATGACGCTGTTGCCGCAATTACTGGATGGCGATGACTTTGCATTGCTGCGCCACTATCTGACGGACGACACCGATAAACGTAAGCTTTTTCAGCTTTCCTCGCGCGCGGCTGACCTTTTCGACCAGTATTTAGTCTACCGCCCTGACTGGTTGACCCAGTGGGAAGCGGGGCGACTGGTTGAGGGACTCGGCGAGTCTCAGGCCTGGCAGGCACCGTTGTGGAAAGCGCTGGTGGAATACACCGCGGAGTTGGGCCAGCCGCGTTGGCATCGTGCCAATTTATACCAACGATTTATTCAGACGTTGGAAAACGCGTCCGAGTGCCCGCAGGGACTGCCTTCTCGCGTCTTTATTTGCGGCATTTCGGCGCTGCCGCCGGTTTATTTGCAGGCATTGCAAGCGCTGGGTAAGCACATCGATATTCATCTGCTGTTTACCAACCCTTGTCGCTACTACTGGGGAGATATTAAAGATCCTGCCTGGCTGGCGAAGCTTATGGCGCGTCAGCGTCGGCACAGCTTTGAAGAACGGCACCTGCCGCTGTTTCGTGATAACCAGAAAGCCGAAGGATTATTTAACAGCGATGGGGAACAGGATGTGGGCAACCCGATGCTGGCCTCGTGGGGCAAGCTGGGGCGTGATTACATTTATTTGCTTTCGGAGCTGGAAAATAGTCAGGAACTGGATGCGTTTGTCGACATTACGCCTGACAACCTTTTGCATAATATTCAATCGGATATTCTGGAACTCGAAAGCCATGCCGTGGCGGGCGTCACGCTGGAAGAATATTCCCGTAGTGACAATAAACGCCGGCTTGATCTGAACGATACCAGCGTGACTTTCCATGTCTGCCATAGCCCACAGCGCGAGGTGGAAATTCTGCATGACCGGCTGTTGGCCATGCTGGAAGCGGACCCAACGCTGACGCCGCGCGATATTATCGTGATGGTGGCGGACATCGACAGCTACAGCCCATTCATTCAGTCGGTCTTTGGCAGTGCACCAGCCGAGCGTTACTTACCTTATGCGATTTCCGACCGTCGGGCACGCCAGTCCCATCCCGTCTTACAGGCTTTTATTAGTCTGCTGTCTCTACCGGATAGCCGTTTTGTCTCAGAGGATGTCCTGGCGTTACTGGATGTCCCCGTGCTGGCGGCGCGTTTCAACATTGATGAAGAAGGGTTGCGCTATCTTCGCTTATGGGTCAATGAATCCGGGATTCGTTGGGGAATTGACGACGATAACGTGCGTGAACTGGAACTTCCGCCTACAGGTCAGCATACCTGGCAATTTGGTTTAACGCGTATGCTGCTCGGCTACGCGATGGAAAGCGCGCAGGGCGAGTGGCAATCGGTATTGCCTTACGATGAGTCCAGCGGTTTGATTGCCGAGCTGGTAGGACATCTGGCCTCGTTGCTGATGCAGCTTAATCTCTGGCGTAGAGGGTTAGCGCAGGAACGACCGCTGGAAGAGTGGCTACCTGTTTGTCGGGAAATGCTTAATGATTTCTTCCTGCCGGACGCGGATACCGAAGCGGCGATGACGCTGATTGAACAGCAGTGGCAGGCTATTATCACCGAAGGTTTAGGGGCCGAGTACGGCGATGCTATACCGCTCTCTCTGTTACGTGATGAGCTGGCCCAGCGCCTTGATCAGGAACGCATCAGCCAGCGCTTCCTGGCGGGTCCCGTTAACATTTGTACGCTGATGCCGATGCGCTCCATTCCGTTCAAAGTGGTGTGCCTGCTGGGTATGAACGATGGCGTTTATCCACGCCAGCTTGCGCCGCTGGGCTTTGATTTAATGAGTCAAAAACCGATGCGGGGCGATCGCAGCCGTCGTGATGATGACCGCTATCTGTTCCTCGAAGCATTGATTTCGGCACAGCAGACGCTCTACATCAGCTACATTGGCCGCTCGATTCAGGATAACAGCGAGCGCTTCCCGTCGGTGCTGGTGCAAGAACTGATGGACTACATTGGGCAAAGCCATTATCTGCCGGGTGACGAATTGTTGACCTGCGATCAAAGCGAGACAAGGGTAAAAGCGCACATTACCCGTTTGCATACCCGTATGCCCTTTGATGCGCAAAATTATCTCCCGGGCGAACAGCAAAGCTATGCCCGGGAATGGCTACCTGCGGCGAGCCTGTCAGGAAAAGCGCACACGGATTTTGTGCAGCCTCTTCCTTTTGAAATGCCAGAAACACTGACGCTGGAAACACTGCAGCGATTTTGGGCACATCCGGTACGCGCCTTTTTCCAGATGCGTTTGAGGGTCAACTTCCGCTCTGAAGAGAGTGAGATCCCGGACACGGAGCCTTTCACCCTTGAAGGATTAACCCGCTATCAGCTTAATCAGCAATTGCTTAATACACTGGTTGAAGAGAACGACGCTGAACGACTGTTCCGCCGTTTTCGCGCGGCGGGCACGCTACCCTATGGGCCGTTTGGCGAAATTCTGTGGGATACGCAGCGTCAGGAGATGCAGTCGCTTGCTGAGCGTATTATCGCCTGTCGTCAGCCCTGTCAGAGCATGGAAATCGATCTTAACTGTAACGGCGTACAAATCACCGGTTGGTTGCCGCAGGTACAAGAGGACGGTTTGTTGCGCTGGCGCCCATCTTTGATCAGCATTGCGCAGGGCGTGCAACTTTGGCTGGAACATCTTGTCTATTGTGCGAGTGGCGGTACGGGAGAGAGCCGATTATTCCTGCGTAAAGACGGGGAATGGCGTTTTCCGCCGCTGGATGCAGAACAGGCGTTGCTATATCTGTCGCAACTCATTGAGGGGTATCGGGAAGGCATGTCGTCACCATTGCTGGTATTGCCCGAAAGCGGCGGTGCATGGATAAAAACCTGTTATGACGCCGCAAATGATGCCATGTTAGATGACGATGCAACGTTGCAAAAAGCGCGCAGTAAGTTTCTGCAAGCCTATGAAGGCAACATGATAATACGTGGCGAAGGTGATGATATCTGGTATCAGCGTCTTTGGCGTCAACTGGATGCTGATACGCTGGAGACTATTGTTTTACAGTCTCAACGCTACCTGTTACCGATTTTTCGCTTCAATCAGTCATGATGGTTGTATAAAAATTGCGCAATTCGATAGCTTCCACTATGATGCGCATTCTGTCACGGACTGATTCTTACAAAGAGAAGATGCTGGCTCGTTCAGCACATAGTCTTGCCCTGTTCAGACCATGTATTTATGCGTGGTTTGTAGTGAACAGGTGAATACGTTAATGATGAGGTTTGTGAATGCCCCGCAGCACCTGGTTCAGCGCATTACTGTTGTTCGTCGCCCTTTGGGTTCCCGTAAGTCAGGCAGATACCGGTTGGCAGCCTTTAGCTGAAACCATCCGTAAAAGCGAGAAAGATACCCGTCAGTATCAGGCCGTGCGCCTTGATAACGGCATGGTTGTGCTGCTGGTATCCGATCCTCAGGCCGTGAAATCCCTTTCTGCACTGGTAGTCCCCGTGGGCTCGCTGGAAGATCCGGACGATCATCAGGGGCTGGCGCACTATCTCGAACACATGTGCCTGATGGGCTCGAAAAAATACCCGCAGCCGGACAGCCTGGCTGAATTTCTGAAAATGCACGGCGGTAGCCACAATGCCAGCACTGCGCCTTATCGTACGGCCTTCTATCTTGAAGTCGAAAACGACGCGTTGGTGGGGGCGGTGGATCGCCTGGCGGATGCTATTGCCGATCCATTGTTGGATAAAAAATATGCCGACCGTGAGCGTAACGCGGTTAACTCCGAGCTGACGCTGGCGCGTACCCGAGACGGGATGCGTATGGCGCAGGTGAGCGCTGAGACTATCAACCCGGCGCACCCTGGCTCGCGTTTCTCTGGCGGGAATCTAGAGACATTAAGCGACAAACCGGGCAACCCGGTGGTACAGGCGTTACAAAAATTTCATGAAAAGTACTACTCCGCGAACCTGATGAAGGCGGTGATTTATAGCAATAAACCGCTGCCAGAGCTGGCGCGGATAGCGGCTGACACCTTTGGGCGCGTGCCGAACAGAAATATCGAAAAGCCTGAAATTACCGTACCGGTCGTCACTGATGCGCAAAAGGGCATCATCATCCACTATGTTCCGGCAATGCCGCGTAAAGTATTGCGCGTCGAGTTTCGTATCGATAACAACAGCGCGCAGTTCCGCAGTAAAACCGATGAGCTGGTGACCTACCTGATTGGCAATCGTAGTCCGGGCACATTGTCTGACTGGCTGCAAAAGCAGGGCCTGGTTGAAGGTATTCGCGCAGACTCCGATCCGGTGGTCAACGGGAACAGCGGCGTGTTAGCCATTTCCGCGACGTTAACCGACAAGGGGCTGGCGAATCGCGATGAAGTTGTCGCGGCAATCTTTAGCTACCTCAATTTGTTACGCGAGAAAGGCGTCGATAAACGCTATTTTGACGAGCTGGCGCATGTGCTGGATCTCGATTTCCGTTATCCCTCCATCACCCGTGATATGGACTACGTGGAATGGCTGGCTGATACCATGATCCGCGTTCCCGTCGAGCATACGCTGGATGCGGTGAATATTGCTGACCAGTACGATGCGAAAGCTGTTGAGCAACGTCTGGCAATGATGACGCCGCAGAATGCGCGTATCTGGTATATCAGTGCGAAAGAGCCGCATAATAAAACCGCTTATTTTGTCGATGCGCCTTACCAGGTGGATAAAATCAGCGACAAAACCTTTGCCGACTGGCAGCAAAAAGCACAGGGCATTGCGCTGTCGTTACCGGAGGTGAACCCCTACATTCCGGATGATTTCACGCTGATTAAGACGGATAAAAAATATGCTCATCCGGAGCTGATTGTTGATGAGCCGGATTTACGCGTGGTGTATGCCCCGAGCCAGTACTTTGCCAGCGAGCCGAAGGCTGACGTCAGCGTGATCCTGCGTAACCCGAAAGCCATGGACAGCGCCCGCAACCAGGTCTTATTCGCACTTAACGATTACCTGGCGGGGATTGCGCTCGATCAGTTAAGTAACCAGGCATCGGTAGGTGGAATTGGTTTCTCTACCAACGCTAACAATGGGTTGATGCTTAACGCCAACGGCTACACCCAACGTTTGCCGCAGCTTTTTCAGGCGCTGCTGAGCGGCTATTTCAGCTATACCTCAACGGATGAACAACTGGAACAGGCGAAATCCTGGTATGCCCAGATGATGGATTCCGCAGAAAAGGGTAAAGCCTACGATCAGGCTATTATGCCGGTGCAGATGCTTTCTCAGGTGCCTTATTTTTCACGTGATGAGCGCCGTCAGCTGCTGCCTTCCATCACCCTGAAAGAGGTGATGACCTACCGCGACGCTTTAAAAACCGGTGCGCGACCTGAATTCCTGGTCATTGGCAATATGAGCGAAGCTCAGACAACGAGCATGGCGCGGGATATCCAAAAACAGCTTGGTGCGAACGGGTCACAGTGGTGTCGCAACAAAGATGTGGTGGTGGACAAGAAGCAGTCCGTCATCTTTGAAAAAGCAGGCAGCAGCACGGATTCAGCACTGGCGGCGGTATTTGTGCCAACCGGATACGATGAATACACCAGTTCAGCCTACAGCGCCATGTTGGGGCAGATTGTTCAGCCGTGGTTCTACAATCAGCTGCGTACTGAAGAACAGTTAGGTTACGCCGTATTTGCTTTCCCGATGAGCGTTGGCCGTCAGTGGGGAATGGGGTTCTTGCTGCAAAGCAGTGATAAGCAGCCGTCTTACCTCTGGGAGCGTTATAAAGCGTTCTTCCCGACGGCGGAAGCGAAGCTGCGGGCGATGAAACCTGAAGAGTTCGCGCAAATTCAGCAGGCGATTATTGCGCAAATGCTGCAGGCGCCGCAAACGCTGGGGGCAGAAGCCTCACAGTTAAGCAAAGATTTTGATCGCGGCAATATGCGCTTCGATTCACGTGATAAAATAGTGGCTCAGATTAAACTGCTGACGCCGCAAAAACTTGCCGACTTCTTCCATCAGGCGGTGGTTGAGCCGCAAGGCATGGCGATATTGTCACAGGTTTCCGGCAGTCAGAACGGGCAAGCAGAATATGTGCACCCGGAAGGCTGGAAAGTGTGGCAGACCGTCAGCGCGTTGCAGCAAACCTTACCCCTGATGAGTGATAAGAATGAATGATGCCGCTGAGTCCCTTGATCCACTGCGTTTGCCCCTGACGGGCGAGCGTCTGATTGAAGCCTCTGCGGGCACCGGTAAAACCTTTACCATCGCCGCCCTGTATTTACGTTTACTGCTTGGACTGGGCGGCTCTGCCGCCTTTCCTCGTCCTCTGACCGTCGAAGAACTGCTGGTAGTCACCTTCACTGAGGCGGCTACCGAAGAGTTGCGCGGTCGAATTCGTAGCAACATTCATGAACTGCGAATTGCCTGCCTGCGTGAAACCACCGACAACCCGCTATATGCCCGTTTGTTAGATGAAATTGCCGATAAAAAACAGGCTGCTCAGTGGCTGTTATTGGCTGAAAGACAGATGGATGAAGCGGCGGTGTTTACCATCCACGGTTTTTGTCAGCGTATGCTCAGCCTTAACGCCTTTGAGTCTGGCATGCTGTTCGAACAGCAGCTGATAGAGGATGAATCGCTGCTGCGCTATCAGGCCTGCGCGGACTTCTGGCGTCGGCACTGCTACCCGTTGCCCCGCGACATTGCGCAGGTGGTTTTTGAAACGTGGAAAGGGCCGCAGGCGCTGCTGAGAGATATCGATCGCTATCTGCAAGGGGAAGCACCGGTTATCAAGGCTCCTCCGCCCGATGACGAAACGCTGGCCTCCCGGCATGAACAAATTCTTGCACGCATTAACCAGATCAAGCAGCAATGGCGTGATTCTGTTGATGAGCTGGATGGTCTGCTGGAAGCCTCCGGGATCGATCGGCGTAAATTTAATCGCGCTAACCAGGGTAAGTGGATCGAAAAGATCAGCGCATGGGCGCAGGAAGAAACCCAAAGCTATCAGTTGCCTGATGCGTTGGAGAAATTCTCCCAGCGCTTTTTAGAAGAGCGAACCAAAGCGGGCGGGATAACTCCTCAGCACCCGCTTTTCGTTGCTATTGATGAACTGCTTAGCGAACCGTTAACCCTGCGCGATCTGGTGATCACCCGGGCGCTGGCGGAGATCCGCGCGGCGGTTGCCGAGGAGAAACGCCGCCGCGGCGAGCTGGGTTTTGACGATATGCTCAGCCGTCTGGATGCAGCGTTGCGCAGTGAAAGCGGCGGTGCGCTGGCGACGGCTATTCGCACCCGTTTTCCGGTTGCCATGATCGATGAATTCCAGGATACCGATCCGCAGCAGTACCGTATTTTTCGTCGGATCTGGCAGCATCAGCCGGATACCGCACTTCTGCTGATTGGCGATCCAAAACAGGCGATTTACGCGTTTCGCGGCGCGGATATCTTCACCTATATGAAGGCGCGCAGCGAAGTCAGCGCACACTATACGCTTGATACCAACTGGCGTTCGGCCCCTGGCATGGTCAATAGCGTGAATACGCTTTTCAGCCAGATGGACGACGCCTTTATGTTCCGCGAAATCCCCTTCAGCCCGGTAAAATTCGCAGAAAAAAACCAGTCGCTTCAGTTTGTTTTACACGGTGAAACGCAGCCAGCCATGAGTATGTGGCTGATGGAAGGGGAAAGCTGTGGCGTCGGCGACTATCAGAACTACATGGCGCAGGTGTGCGCCACGCAAATTCGCGACTGGCTTAAGGCCGGACATTCTGGCGCTGCGCAACTGGTCAGTGGCAAAGCATCCAGCCCGGTACGCGCGTCGGACATCAGCGTACTGGTACGTAGCCGCCAGGAAGCGGCGCTGGTCCGCGATGCGCTGACGCAACTGGCCATTCCCTCCGTCTACCTCTCTAACCGTGACAGCGTATTTGAAACGCTGGAAGCGCAGGAGCTGCTGTGGGTGCTGCAGGCGGTGATGACGCCGGAGCGTGAGAACACGCTGCGTAGCGCGCTGGCGACCTCAATGATGGGGCTGAATGCGCAGGATCTTGAAGCGTTAAATAATGACGAAAATGCCTGGGATGCGGTGGTCGAGGAGTTCGATGGTTATCGTCAGATCTGGCATAAACGCGGCGTGATGCCGATGCTGCGCGCGCTGATGGCTGCCCGCCAGATTGCGGAGAACCTGCTGGCGACGGCGGGGGGCGAACGTCGACTGACCGACATTTTACATATCAGCGAACTGTTGCAGGAAGCGGGCTCGCAGCTGGAAAGCGAGCATGCGCTGGTGCGCTGGTTGTCCCAGCATATTCTTGAACCCGACAGCAATGCGTCCAGTCAGCAGCTCAGGCTCGAAAGCGACAAGCATTTGGTTAAAATCGTCACCATCCATAAATCGAAAGGGCTGGAATATCCGCTGGTCTGGCTGCCATTTATCACCAATTTCCGCGTCCAGGATCAGGCTTTCTACCACGATCGCAGCTCCTTTGAAGCGGTGCTGGATCTCAGCGATGCCGAGGAGAGCGTTGAGCTGGCAGAAGCGGAACGTCTGGCGGAAGACCTGCGTTTGCTGTATGTCGCGCTAACCCGTTCGGTATGGCACTGCAGCCTTGGCGTTGCGCCGTTGGTACGACGTCGGGGCGATAAAAAAGGGGATACCGATGTGCATCAGAGCGCCCTTGGTCGCCTGTTACAAAAAGGTGAGCCGATGGATGCCGCGGGTCTGCGTGGCGCGATTGAAGCGCTGTGCTGCGACGATATTGCCTGCCAGATTCCCGCGCAGCCTGACGGCGAACCCTGGCAGGTTGCGCAGTCTGTTAGCAATGAACTGAGTGCAAAAATACTGCAGCGTACGCCCGGCGACAGCTGGCGCGTGACCAGTTATTCCGGTCTGCAACAGCGTGGACATGGTATTGCGCAGGATCTGATCCCGCGATTGGATATCGATGCCGCAGGCGTCGGTGAGGTTATTGAAGAATCAGGACTCACACCGCATCAGTTCCCGCGCGGCGCTTCGCCGGGTACGTTCTTGCATAGCCTGTTTGAAAATCTCGATTTTACGCAACCGGTGGATCCGCATTGGGTCGAGGAGCAACTGGCGTTGGGCGGTTATGACGCGCACTGGACGCCGGTTTTGACCGAATGGCTGGACGCCATTTTGCAGGCACCTCTCAACGAGACGGGCGTGAGTTTGAGTCAGCTTTCCGCGCGAGAAAAACAGGTGGAGATGGAGTTTTATCTGCCGATTTCGCAGCCGCTGATGGCCAGCCAACTTGATGCGTTGATTCGCCAGTACGATCCGCTCTCGGCGGGGTGCCCTGCGTTGGACTTTATGCAGGTGCGCGGCATGCTAAAAGGCTTTATTGACCTGGTATTCCGCCATCAGGGGCGCTATTACCTGCTCGATTACAAATCGAACTGGCTGGGTGAAGACAGCTCCGCCTATACGCAGCAGGCGATGGCCTCTGCCATGCAGGCGCATCGCTACGACCTGCAATATCAACTTTATACCCTGGCGCTGCATCGCTACTTGCGCCATCGCATTGCTGATTACGATTATGAACGCCATTTTGGCGGCGTTATCTATCTCTTCCTGCGTGGCGTTGACCGTGAAAATCCGCAGCAGGGAATTTATGCGACCCGACCTGACGGAGAGTTGATCGCTTTGATGGACGAGTTGTTTGCCGGTGTGCCGCTGGAGGAGATGTCATGACAATCCAGAAACGATTACTGGAAGCCGTTGAGCAAAAGCAGCTCCGCCCTCTGGATGCCCAGTTCGCGCTGGCGGTTGCCGGAAATGATAACCCTGCCGTTGCGCTGGCAGCGGCGTTGCTCAGCCGTGAAGCAGGAGAAGGGCACGTCTGCTTACCGCTTTCGCGTCTATCCCGAAGTGAGGACGCCCATCCTCTGTTAAGCGCCTGGCTCGCTGAAGCGGGAGAGCCCGAAGACTGGGCGGAATGCCTGCTGGCCTCCGGGGCGGTAAGCCGTGGCGAGCAGCCCACACCGCTGGTGCTGTACGGCGATCGTTTGTATCTGAACCGGATGTGGCATAACGAACGCGCGGTGGCGCGCTTTTTCGGTGAAGTTAACTACGCCATTGAGGTGGATGAACAACGGCTGACCCACACGCTGGCAGCGCTGTTTCCGCCCGTTGAAGGCGTTAACTGGCAAAAAGTGGCCGCTGCTGTCGCGCTGACCCGTCGTATATCGGTGATCTCCGGTGGGCCGGGGACCGGAAAAACAACAACGGTGGCGAGGCTTCTGGCGGCGTTGATTCAGATGGCGGACGGTGAACGCTGTCGTATTCGTCTGGCGGCGCCCACGGGAAAAGCGGCAGCACGTCTGACCGCCTCGCTGGGCGCGGCGCTGCGAGAACTGCCGCTGACTGATGAGCAAAAGAAACGCATTCCCGATGATGCCAGTACGTTGCACCGCTTATTGGGCGCTCAGCCTGGTAGCCAACGCTTGCGGCATCATGCAGGAAACCCGCTGCATCTTGACGTGCTGGTAGTGGATGAAGCCTCGATGATCGATTTGCCGATGATGTCGCGCCTTATCGATGCGCTACCGCCACACGGGCGGGTGATTTTTCTGGGCGATCGCGACCAGCTCGCTTCTGTTGAAGCGGGGGCGGTACTGGGGGATATCTGTGCTTTCGTCGGTGATGGTTTTACCCCGGAGCGTGCCCGCCAGCTTAGTCGCCTGACTGAAACCACTATTCCGGCTGGTTCGGGAACTCAGGCGGCTGCTCTGCGCGACAGTTTGTGCCTGCTGCAAAAGAGCTACCGTTTCGGTAGCGATTCCGGGATCGGTCAGTTGGCTGCGGCGATTAATCGTGGTGACAAAGCCGCGATAAAAACGGTCTTCCAGCAGGGATTTAGCGACATCGAAAAACGCGCTCTGCACAGCAGCGAAGATTACGCTGCGATGCTGGAGGAAGCGCTAGCGGGTTATGGTCACTATCTGGATTTACTGCGCGAGCGCGCCGAGCCGGATGCTGTCATTCAGGCCTTCAATGAGTATCAGCTATTGTGTGCCCTGCGGGAAGGTCCGTTTGGCGTGGGTGGTTTGAATGAACGCATTGAGCAGGTGATGGTGCAAAAACGCAAAATTCACCGTTCGACGCATAGCCGCTGGTATGAAGGAAGGCCAGTGATGATCGCGCGCAATGAGAGTTCGCTGGGATTATTTAACGGTGATATTGGCATTGCCCTGGATCGTGGGCAGGGTCTGAGGGTGTGGTTTGCGCTGCCGGACGGTTCTATCAAATCGGTTCAGCCCAGCCGCTTGCCTGAACATGAAACCACCTGGGCAATGACGGTGCATAAATCGCAGGGATCTGAGTTTGACCACGCGGCGTTGATTTTACCCAACCAGCATTCACCTGTGGTGACTCGCGAACTGGTCTATACCGCCGTTACCCGCGCGCGCCGTCGTTTGTCGCTGTATGCCGATGAGCGGATATTGAGTGGCGCCATTGCCACCCGAACCGAACGCCGCAGCGGATTGTCGGCGTTGTTTAATGATGGCATGATGTAGGCCGGATAAGCGTCAGCGCCATCCGGCTGTGTGCCTGATGGCGACGCTATCGCGTCTGATCAGGCCTACGATCTGCATACCAAAGATGTGCCAGCGAATTTTATGCCGCATCCGGCAACCACGCCTATGCCAAATCCGCCATCAGCACTTTTGACCGCCGCTGATAGTTGTACATCTCTTTTTTGCTTTCCGGCAGCAGGTCGATATCTACCGGCGTGAAGCCTCGCTCCTGAAACCAGTGAATGCTGCGCGTGGTCAGCACGAACAGCTTGCTCAGCCCCATTTGCCGGGCCTGCGCGGCGATCCGTTCCAGCAACACTTCCCCGCGCGACGAGCTACGGTAGTCCGGATGTACCGCTACGCACGCCATTTCGCCAATTCTCTCTTCCGGGAAAGGGTACAGAGCGGCACAGGCGATAGTCAGGTTATCACGCTGAATAATCGTGAATTTGTCGATCTCCATTTCCAACTGCTCGCGCGAGCGGCGGACCAGAATACCTTGCTGTTCCAGCGGGCGGATAAGCTCCAGAATCCCGCCGATATCGTTAATGGTAGCGCGACGGATCTGCTCGGCGCTTTCCATCACGATCTGCGTACCGATGCCGTCGCGGGAGAACAGTTCTTGCAGCAATGCACCATCTTCCTGATAGCTGATCAGATGGCAGCGGCGTACGCCACTGCGACAGGCTTTCACTGCTCCGCGCAGGAAGCGCACCGTACCGGAGCTGTAATCGCCTTTCTCTTCCTGCAACTCAACGCGAGCCTGAGCTTCGTTAGGAAACAACTCGGAAATAATATCGCCATCATCGTTGGTTACACCCTGAGACGAGCAAAAACCGATCATTTTCTCTGCCTTCAGTTTGATAGCCAACTGCGTGGCGACCTCTTCTGACGTCAGATTAAAGCTCTCACCAGTGACGGAAACGGCGACCGGGCCCATCAACACAATCGCGCCGCTATCTAACTGGCGGTGAATGGCATCTTCATCGATGCGACGAATACGCCCGCTATGGCAGTAATCTACGCCGTCATCAACGCCCAGCGGCTGGGAGATAATAAAATTACCGCTGACCACATTGATGTGTGCACCCTGCAATGGCGTATTATTCAGGCTCATCGACAGGCGGGCGGTAATATCAAGCTGAAGTAGCCCTGCAGCCTGTTTGACCAGCTCCAGGGTTTTCGCATCGGTGACGCGCGTGTTTTTGTGGTACACCGGCTCATGATGATGCGCCGCAAGATTGGCATCAATCTGCGGTCGAGCGCCATAGACCACGACCAGGCGGATGCCGAGGCTATGAAGAAGACCAATGTCATTGACGATACTGGAAAAGTTTTCATGCTCGATGGCTTCACCGCCCAGCATAATGACAAACGTTTTTCCCCGATGGGTATTGATATAGGGAACAGAATGGCGGAATCCCTGTACCAGTTCGGTTCTACGCTCCTTCACCACGGCACACCCTCATTGCATGATTATTCGTAATTTTTGTATTTTTATTCTGTTTTGGTTCTGTGCGCAAGCGTAATTTTTACCCATGCTGAAGATTTTTATCAGTAATACCGTGAATATAAAAAGAATGTTTACCCTTTTATAGATGACAGATTATGCGTCATTCGCTAAAGTTTCCGGTCAATTCGGACGTTTTACGTATTACTCATTACAGATTTCTTTTGCTCGGGAGAAGCATGTCGGGATCCAACTCAGCAATCAGTCGCCGCCGTTTACTGAAAGGTGCGGGTGCTATGTGGCTTTTAAGCGTCAGCCAGGTTGGTCTGGCTGCCGCGAGTCAGGTCGTTGCCGTACGTATCTGGCCTGCGTCCAGCTATACCCGCGTCACGGTAGAATCTAACCGTCTGCTGAAATACAAACAGTTTGCCCTGAGTAATCCTGAGCGTGTGGTTGTGGATATTGAAGACGTTAATTTGAATTCGGTGCTCAAGGGCATGGGAGCGCAGATTCGTCCTGACGATCCGTATATTAAGTCGGCGCGCGTTGGCCAGTTTGATCCAAAGACTGTGCGGATGGTGTTCGAGCTAAAACAGAATGTGAAGCCGCAACTTTTTGCGCTGGCTCCGGTGGCAGGCTTTAAAGAACGTCTGGTGATGGATCTCTATCCCGCGAATGCCCAGGACGTTCAGGACCCGCTGCTGGCATTGCTGGAAGATTACAACAAGGGCGATCTGGATAAACAGGTGCCACCTGCACAAAGTGGCCCGCAGCCGGGTAAAGCGGGGCGCGATCGTCCCATTGTCATTATGTTGGATCCGGGCCACGGCGGAGAAGACTCCGGTGCGGTGGGGAAATACAAGACGCGTGAAAAGGATGTGGTGCTGCAGATTGCCCGCCGTCTGCGAGCTCTCATCGAGAAAGAGGGCAACATGAAGGTCTTTATGACGCGAAATGAAGATATTTTCATTCCGCTTAAAGTCCGTGTGGCAAAAGCGCAGAAGCAGCGCGCAGACCTGTTTGTCTCTATTCACGCCGATGCCTTTACCAGTCGACAACCCAGCGGTTCTTCGGTGTTTGCGCTCTCGACCAAAGGCGCGACCAGTACCGCAGCGAAATATCTGGCGCAGACCCAGAACGCCTCGGATCTCATCGGTGGCGTCAGTAAGAGCGGTGACCGTTACGTCGACCACACCATGTTTGACATGGTGCAGTCGCTGACCATCGCCGACAGCCTGAAGTTTGGTAAAGCGGTATTGAATAAGCTTGGTAAAATCAACAACCTGCATAAGAATCAGGTTGAACAGGCCGGGTTTGCGGTACTAAAAGCGCCGGATATCCCGTCCATTCTGGTAGAAACAGCGTTTATCAGTAACGTTGAGGAAGAGCGCAAACTCAAAACGGCGACCTTCCAGCAGGAAGTTGCAGAGTCGATTCTGGCAGGGATTAAAGCCTATTTTGCCGATGGGGCGACGCTGGCGAGAAGGGGATAAATACACGTCCTGGCATTCTGATGCGATATAACGAATGATTGTCCAGGACGAAATATTATAGTAGGACTATTTACAGGTTCATTTATTATTATCGGATAAATTACCGATAACATATATTCATAAAGTATCTTGTTGATTATATAATTTTAAAATTAATACATCTGTTTGAAGTTTATTTTTAATTATTTGGCGGTGTTATTTTATTTATTAACTGATAATTATTTCATATTGATGTTTTCCTAAAAATAAATCTGATGATGTTTTCTGGCACATAGTGTCTCTTCACTTGGGATATAATTTTATCGCATCACCTCTGGTAGGAATGCAGACACCATAAATTATGGTATTGGATATTTATCACCAAGGGAAAAAAATGAAAAAATTTACTATTGCAGCCATTGCTATGGCATTTGCAGGAAGCGCTTTTGCGGGCGATCAGGACTCTGCGGATATTCACTTTGCCGGTGAAGTACAGACTAACATCTGTACGGCAGCGCTTTTAGGGGGAGGAACTTCAGTGCAACTGGATCCGACTGACGTTAAGACCGTCTCGGCAGCCACCACTGACTCGGTAATGAAAAAAGACTTCACAGTCTCTCTGGATTGTACGGCCCAGGGTTCCAAAGACAAAATTACCGGTGCGAGCTATGCCACTGTAACAGGCTATCTGGCGGCTGCAAAAGGAACAGTGGTTAATGCCAGCACTTCTGCGCTGGATAACACCGACGTTTCTGCTGCGGGTGCGCAAGGGGTTGGTTTCCAGGTGCAAAACAAAGACAGCAGCAATGCAGTCCAGACGTTTACCACCGCGGATCGCCAGGCGAAAGTGATCGATACTGCGGCGCCAATGCTGTTTAACTACAACGTTGGCTACCTGAAAACCGGCACCGTCAGCGGCGGTCTGGTTGCAGCTGACGCCATGTTTATCGCAACGTATCAGTAATATCAAAATAATGTCAGGCAGGGCCGTTGAGCCCTGCTTTTTCATCCAGGAGAGAGGGCGTATGCGTAAAGGAAAACCGTTATTGTTGCTCCTGATGATATTCGGTCTGTTAAACGGGCAAGGGGCGCTGGCTGCGGTTGCCCCTGATGCGGAACTTATTGTGCAGGGGCGTATTTATAGCACAACCTGTACCGTACAAACGCCGGGAGACGGTACTTCGATAGCGTTGGAGGAGGTGACCACACAGGCATTACATGATGCACGAAGCTTTCCTGTTTCGCCGAAGGAATTTACGATTAATGTCAGTTGTTCTTCACCTTCAAACTGGCATGAAGTGACGGGAAAATTTACCACTGACGGGGAGATCGAAGGTTCCAATTTTTCTGTTCATTTAAAAAATACGATTACCGATACGACTGGCGCAAAATATGTCGGCCTACAAATTAAAGATAAAATTACCGATACTGTTGTTGATTTCAGTGCAACGCAGCAGTTCACGTTAGCTTTTAGCAATGAGGACAGCGCCTCATTTAAGTTTGAAGTGGGTTATATGCCTTATGGTGTGCCGGAAAAGGGCGACGTACATGCGGCGGCGACCTTTACCCTGACCTATGCCTGACGGAGCGTCTGTGAATAAATTAATTGTTCTGCTGCTGTCTGGGCTGGCGTGGGTTAATTCAGCGCGTGCTGCCGATACGGTGGAATATGAATTTACCGGTCGGGTGACGGAGTTAACTTGTAAGGTGGAACTTTATTCCTACACGGGAACACCATTAAGTGCTCTTTATGTCGGCGGGCTCGTGATCGATACTCTGCCAGCCATAGGTGATATTACTTGGATATCGAATGCGGGAGATTATTATTTCCGCGTTTCCTGCCCGTCCGGATATAAGGCGTCAACAGTGACAGGAAAAATAAGTACATCGCAGGAGGTTGATGCCGCCACCCTCGCAATAAAATCTGAAGATAGAAATAATCAGTTTGGCTTCGTTTTTAAAGATACCGATCAGAATATGATGATTGATTTTAGCACGGCGGAAAATACGCAGACCCTTGTCCAGGATGGCGATGTAAAAAGGGCTGATTTTAATTTTATAGTGGGTGTCGTGCCTTACGGTGTGAACGTGAACTACGGTTTCCTGCAAGCTTCTATTATGTTTACTGCCACATTTGAGTAACAGGGGAAGAAAATGAAATATTTACCATTCCTTTTGTCTCTGATGGCTTTCTGTGTTTATGGTGCAGCGCCGGTTTACGACACGGTACAGACGCCTGAAATTGTTGTTTCGGCTTTCGTCGAGCCTATACCCACACAATGTAAAGTATGGGTCGAGGTGGATGGCGTGAGCAGCACCACTATTGCGTTAGAGACGGCTTCCCTGAAGGAACTTCAGGGGGCGACTTCAGGCGCGCTGCATCAAAAGAGTTTCGCTATACGTTCTGAGTGCACTCAGGCCGAGCAATATTATCCGAATATTCGTTGGGTGACGAGCGGAGAGACCGACCCTGCAACCTATGCATTAAAAAATACCGCCTTATCAGGCGCGGTAAACGTTGGTTTCCTGGTACAGGATCAATCAACACCACCGGGCTCAGTCGTGAATTTCCAGACGGGTAGCCGAAAAGATTATGAATATGTAGATCGCGGCCGTTGTTATAAATTAGAGGAAGGTGAACGAGTCTGCTTTAACTGGGCGTCAACCTATTCAGTCGGTTATATCGCCTACGGTACGCCCGGCGCGGGCATTGTTACTGCCGATGCTACCGTAATTATTAATGTTGAATAAAATAGCTAAAATATATTTGGTTGGTTTATATATCAGATTTGCATAGTGTAAAAATATTGTTTCTGTCAAAGGGATTTATATGAAAAGGTATTCATGTTCGCTATTTATTGCGTGTTTGATGACGCTCACTACAACTTCATCACTGGCCAGCGTGGTGATTCAGGGAACGCGGGTCATTTACCCTGAATCGGCGAAAGAAGTAACGGTAAAAATGGTAAATGAGGGCAGGTCGCCTTTATTGGTCCAATCCTGGCTGGATGACGGTAATGAAAACGGCGATCCGGCCAAAATGAAGCTACCGTTTATTGTCACTCCCCCCGTCTCGCGTCTTGATCCACAAAAAGGCCAGAGCGTGCGTATTACCTGGACCGGTAAGGCGTTAGCGCAGGATAAAGAGAGTATTTTTTGGTTTAACGTGCTGGAAATTCCACCTAAAGATAAGAATGCGGAAGGGAAAAGCAAACTTAATCTGGCTTTACGTTCGCGGATTAAATTCTTTTATCGTCCGGCCTCATTGAAGGGCAGCTTTATTGATGGTTTAAATAATGTTAAGTGGTCGCTGGTCAATGACGTGGGTAACGTGGCGATCGTCCTGAAAAACGACTCGCCTTATTATCTCTCACTGATTGGCGGCGCGGTGTGGGCAGGGGCGAAAAAATATGACTACAAACCGAAAATGCTGAGTCCTTTTAGTGAGGAACGCTTTGTCGTACCGCAATTAACCACGACTTCCGTTAATAAAGTGTCATGGGTTGCGTTGAATGATTACGGCGCGGATGCGGAAGTCGTCAAAACGGTTAAATAAAAAAGTACCCGCAGAGTAACAGGATTATTAATTAAAAGGGAATGATGGTGCGCCGATTATCGCGATCTATTTATTTATCGACGTTTCTGACTGGCTTTTTTTCGCTGACATCCGCACAGGCAGATGAAGGTACGCCCGATGAAAGCGCCAGCACCGAAATGGTGGAGTTTAGTGACGCCTTTTTAATGGGTGATGCGGGCAGCCAGCTTGACCTGAAGCGTTTTTCACGTGGTAATCCTGTTCTTGCCGGAACATACAACGTTAAAGTTTTCCTTAATGGCAAGGAAATGTTCAAAACTCCGCTGACTTTTCACGAAAACAATACGGATTATGCGTCGGCGTGTTTTACCCATGCGCTGCTGGAACAGCTCAGTGTGGATCCCGAGCCGCTAAATCAGGAGGATGAGGATGGCTGTTATGATCTGGCCACCACCCTGCCGAAGTCATCCAGCCGCTACGACCCATTGACGCAGGAGCTGAATGTAACCATCCCGCAGGTCTATCTGGTCAGTCATCCTGCCGGCTATATTCCTCCTTCGCGTTGGGATTCCGGGATCCCGATGGCGCTGCTCTCCTATAACGCCAACGCCTGGCATTCCAAAAGCGACAATACCACGCAGGACACCTTTTACTCCGGGTTGATGTTGGGTTTGAACCTTGGCGCATGGCGTTTACGCTCAAATGGCGCATACAACTGGGATAACGATAACGGCGGAGAGTACAGCAGCTACGATCTGTTTATTGCACGCGACATTGTGCCGTTGCGCGCAAAACTGGAAGCGGGGGAGGTACGCACCAACGCCAACATGATGGATTCCGTTTCGCTGGACGGTGTGCACCTTTACAACGATGCACAGATGGATCCGTCGGCTAACAGCTATGTGCCGGTGATTCGCGGCGTCGCGAACAGCAATGCCAAAGTGACGGTACGCCAGGAAGGTCGTATTGTTACGCAGATCACCGTCCCTCCGGGGCCGTTCGCCATCAGCGACTACTATGCTGCACAAAACGGCAGCGATCTGGATGTTACCGTTGAGGAGTCTGATGGCAGTACGCGCGTATTTTCTATGCCCTATGCCTCTATTGCCCATTTACTGCGTCCTGGTGAAGTGGACTGGGATATCGGTATCGGCACGGTGGATAAAGACACGGTTGATGAAACGCTGTGGGCGGGAGTCGCCACCGCCTCTTACGGTCTGAGCAATATGTTTACCGCCTACGGCGGTGTGCAAATGGCAGACAACTTATACACCGCCGGAATGCTCGGCGTAGCAATGAACACCAGCATTGGGGCGTTTTCATTCGACGTGACGCACTCACAAACCACCGCCGATGACGTTGGCACCTTAAAAGGGCAGAGTTACAGCCTTAACTACAGTAAAAATTTCACGGCGACGGGGACCACCTTCAGCGTGGTCGGCTATCGTTTTTCCTCTGAAAACTACATGTCGATGAACGATGCGCTATCGCTCAAAAATACGCTGAATAATTATGCTTCCGATAAAAACACCACGACGCAGGAGGCATATCATGCCTATACACGCACGCGCAATGAGATACAGGCCAACGTCTATCAGGATGTGACTATCAATGGTGAAAGTTATGGCTCGTTTTATCTGAACGGGACCTGGCGTAGCTATTGGGGCGATGATGGCAATACCTCGCAGTATTCCGTAGGTTATAGCAACTCTGTGGGGAGCGTGAGTTACAGCATTTCCGCCCAGCGCAGCTATGATGAATTTGGCGAAGAAGACGATAGCATCAACCTGGGTTTCTCTATTCCGTTGGGGTCAGGCTCCAGCGTGGACTATCGTCCGTTCTCCAGTATGAGCGTCAACAGCAGTAGCGACTTTAAAGGTAATGACAGCGTCAGCGCGATGGCGACAGGGAGTTCTCGGGACAATATGTATAACTACTCCCTGAACACCACGAGCAGCCGCAACAAAGACAGCGAAGACCTCACCACGATAGGCAGTTGGGTGACGCGCAACGGCGCGTACAGCACCACCTCATTATCGGCGACGCAGGGGCTTAACGGCGATCAACAGTACTCGCTAAGTACAACCGGTGGCGTGGTGCTGCACAGCGGCGGGCTGACGCTGGCCTCCGGCTATTTAACGCCAGACTCGACGATGGCGCTGGTGCACGCCAGCGGGGCGAAAGGCGCGTCCGCCTCAATGGGCAATGGGCAGATAGACGGTTTTGGCAATATGGTCGTCACCAGCCTGAGTCCCTACCGGGAAAACACCGTCGGTCTGAATATTGACACGATGGAAAACGATGTGGCGATTAGTAATACCACCGGTGTCGTGGTGCCGACCAGCGGGGCGCTGGTGCGTGTGGATATCGAAACCGACGCTCGTAAAGCGTTTATGCTGGAACTGATGCGCGACGATGGCGGGTTTATTCCGCTGGCGGCAGATGTGCAGGATAGTGCTGGCAGCTCGGTCGGCACCGTAGGCCAGGCGGGGATTGCCTTTGTGCGCGGCATGGATGACAGCGGTACGCTCTCCGTCATTTGGGGCAGCGGCGCAGAAAGCCGCTGTCAGGTGAGCTATCAGTTAGATGGCAATGCCAGCATGATCGGTAAAACGCCGCTTATCTCCGGTCTGCGCTGCCGGATGTCCTCAACCAGCGTGAAGGTGACGCCATGATCCATCATCGAATTTTTCGCCATGTAGTATTAGGCCTGTGTTCATTTTGCTTTAGCGCTGCTGCTTTTGCTGATTGCCTGGCAAAAAGTGATCCGTTGAAATGTATGGGGAGTACCAAGACGGTTGATGTAACCTTTACCGCAACTCTTCAAACTCCTTCGTGCAATGTTTCTTTAGGGGGAGAGAGTAATCTGGGAGGAAAGTCTCTCGTTATTGATTTTGGTCAGATTATAGCGCGTGATCTGGATTTGAATGATGAACGTTATAACCGTCCTTTAGGTATATTTTTAACTGGTTGTGACAATATGCTTAATAAAGCAAAGGTGACTTTTTCCATAAATAGTGCTGATCTCTGTTCAGATCCCCATAAAACATGCCTCGGGATGGGGACAATGTTGGGATTAAAAATTAAGGATCGAGTCAAGGGAGATTTTATTACATTCAACAGCGAGAGGGATATGACGTTGAATAGTAATGGTGAGGGGTATTTCACGATTTACGATATATATATTATGGCAGCCTTTGGGGGGGCTACAATGAGCTCTGGTTATTTCGAGGAATCGTTTCAAATCATTGTCCGTTATAACTAAATACTTGGGGTTATCATGCGCTATTATCTTCCTTACCTGTTCACGTTAATCCTGTCTTCTCCAGCGCTGGCGGCAGAAACGTTTATTGCTGCACCCACGATGGATGTTACTGTAACGGCAACAACCGTATTACCCGTATGTAATGTTAGTGTTGCACAGGAGATAACCCTTCCTGATACACATATAAGCCAGTTTGCTGCCGGCGGTGTATTGAACGCTTTAACCCCTACTGATTACAGTGGAGGAGATATCTATACGCCGTTTAATATTACGCTCACCAACTGTGGCAGCGAAACGGCGTCAATATCCAGAACAATGCGTTTAACGCTTCGTAATATAGGTGCCGGACCTATTATCGATGGCGTATTCAGCGATTATTTACAAAACAGTACCAACGTTGGCATTGTTATTTTTAATACGGATGGCGCCAGCGCAAGAAATGTCCTGCTGGATGAAATTATATTCACTAATCAAATTGCTACGAATAGTGAACAAGTCTTCCATTTCGCGGCGCGTTTTCAGAAAGTGGGCAACGGTGAAAGTGGCGTCGCAAGCGGATTGTATGCAGCGAAAGTTTCCGTGACCGCAGCGTATGAATAAAAAGGATATGTCATGCTGAAAAAATATGGATTTATCATGCTGTTATTGCTGGGCTTATGTGGCGTTCGCAGCGCATTGGCGAGTTGTGCATTTACCACGCCAACGGGAACATATATTGATCAAACTATGGCATCGTCGCCCGTAACGGCGGTCACGCTGACAAGCACAAATTTGCAGCAGTTATTCCAAAGTTCGGTGCTGGTTGGCGGACCGGTCATTTCCACCTGTAATCCGTCCACGGGAACCGCCATCACCGTATCGGGGGATGGTTTTTCTTCGGGTTCACTGCCTGAAACGATGCCTGATGGTGGTTTGCTGATAGGCGGCATCGCCGATGGATTTGGTTATGGATTCTGGTACACCGTGACCTATGGTGATGGCAGTGGAAGCGTTTCGGGGCATCTTAAAAAAGGGGGGATGTTCACCGCGACGCCTGCCCAGCTTAATGGCGCAAGGTGGGAGTTTCAGGCCGAATTATGGTATGCGGGGGGAAGCTATGGTGATAAGGTAAAAAAGAGCCAGATCGTGGCAGTGAACACTACGTATTTTAAAGTGGGCTTTAGTAATGTTATGAAAGGGTTTCGTTTTAATTCCCCTGCCATTCCGATTACGCCAACCACTTGTAACTTGTCTATTGACAGGTCAAAAGTCGATTTTGGTTCGTTTAACTTTTTGCTCTATGGCGGAACGGGGGGAGTTAAAAATGGGCCGTATCAAGAGATACGTGTTAGTAACAATAACTGCAAGATGACGACTAAAATTGAGACTCGTATACTGAGTAATGGGAATCCGGTGAGTTCTGACCAGCATTTGTTGCTAAACAAACTGGCTGGTGATGATGCCGCCAGCGGTTTTGGTGTGGCGCTTTATACTTTTTACAATCCCCTTATCATTGATGCTCTTTCGGGGAACGGAGACATTAGTGGCCCGTACACTTCCGCACCGAAAGAGTTTGATACCTCTGATCGTATTTACTTATATCTTGAGCCCGACGGTACGCCGCTAAGGAATGGGAAATTCGAGGCTACCGCTACTATTAACGTCAGCTACTATTAACCCCAATGAACGACCACTGCCTGTGCCTTTGATCGATACGGGCGGATGACAGAACGGCAGACACAAAAAAACCGCATAAAGCGAAACGCTTTTGCGGTTTTATTTTTTAAGGTCTTATTTAATAGCCTTAACAAACTATGTTGGTTGCGGGGGCCGGATTTGAACCGACGACCTTCGGGTTATGAGCCCGACGAGCTACCAGGCTGCTCCACCCCGCGTCCGTCTTTTCGCTTCGTATTTCAAACCACATCTGCGTTGGCTTTCCTCGTTCACCTCAGTCACTTACTGGAGTAAGCTCCTAAGGATTCACTGCGTCGCCGCCTTGCTGTGATTTGAACTACTTTGCAAAAATATTACATCAGATTTTAATTGGTTGCGGGGGCCGGATTTGAACCGACGACCTTCGGGTTATGAGCCCGACGAGCTACCAGGCTGCTCCACCCCGCGTCCGTCATTACTCTTCCATCGAGTAACGTTACTGCTTCTGATTTTAATTGGTTGCGGGGGCCAGATTTGAACTGACGACCTTCGGGTTATGAGCCCGACGAGCTACCAGGCTGCTCCACCCCGCGTCCGTGGATGCGCACTATACTCTGCTAATGATTTCATGCAACCCTTTTTTCACCTTGATCACGTTTTTAGGGTGAAAACGAACAAAAACAACGCATTCTGGACTGTTTTTTGCGCAAAATTTGCGTTCGGGTAGGTATACGCATTTCATTAGGTTCGGGGGTTTGTTATCTTCGTCTCGCATTCAGGCAACATAAGACGAGAACAATGAAAGGACGTTGGGCAAAATATCTTCTGGCGGGAGCAGTAGTCGCGATGCTCGCCGCGTGTTCCTCAAAACCCACCGATCGTGGGCAGCAGTATAAAGACGGGAAATTTACCCAGCCTTTCTCACTGGTGAACCAGCCTGATGCGGTTGGCGCACCAATCAATGCCGGTGATTTCGCCGAGCAGGTTAATCAAATTCGCAGCGCTTCGCCACGTTTGTACGGTAACCAGAGCAACGTCTACAACGCTATCCAGCAATGGTTACGCGCGGGCGGTGATACGCGCAGTATGCGTCAGTTTGGTATTGATGCATGGCAAATGGAAGGGGCTGATAACTACGGTAACGTCCAGTTTACCGGTTACTACACGCCGGTTATCCAGGCGCGGCATACGCGCCAGGGCGAGTTTCAGTATCCTATCTATCGTATGCCGCCAAAACGTGGGCGCTTACCATCCCGTGCCGAGATCTACGCGGGCGCGCTAAGCGACAATTATATTCTGGCATACAGTAACTCCCTGATGGATAACTTCATTATGGATGTTCAGGGCAGTGGTTACATCGATTTTGGCGATGGCAGCCCGCTCAACTTCTTTAGCTATTCCGGGAAAAACGGCCACGCCTATCGCAGTATCGGTAAAGTGCTTATCGACCGTGGCGAAGTGAAAAAAGAAGATATGTCGATGCAGGCTATTCGTCATTGGGGTGAAACGCACAGCGAAGCCGAAGTGCGTGAGCTGCTGGAGCAGAACCCATCGTTTGTCTTCTTTAAACCACAATCTTTTGCTCCGGTGAAAGGGGCCAGCGCGGTACCGTTGATTGGCCGCGCATCCGTGGCTTCTGACCGCAGTATCATTCCTGCGGGCACAACGTTACTGGCGGAAGTCCCGTTACTGGACAATAACGGCAAGTTTACCGGCCAGTACGAACTGCGTCTGATGGTGGCGTTGGATGTGGGCGGGGCGATAAAAGGACAGCACTTCGACATCTATCAGGGTATTGGCGCAGACGCCGGACACCGTGCAGGGTGGTATAATCATTACGGTCGCGTATGGGTACTAAAAACAGCGCCGGGTGCGGGTAACGTGTTCAGCGGTTAATTGCCGGATGGCGCTTCGCTTATCAAGCCTGAATTATTGAGTAGGCCTGATAAGGCGTAGCCACCATCAGGCAGTGATGCAGTCATCAAGGGCGGTATTTGTCCGCTCTTTTTGTTTTCTATATCTGAGGTTCTATGTCTGTGGTTATAAGTGATGCCTGGCGTCAGCGTTTTGGCGGTACGGCGCGTCTGTATGGCGAAAATGCGCTGCAACTGTTTGCCCAATCGCACGTTTGCGTGGTTGGGATTGGCGGAGTGGGGTCATGGGCGGCGGAAGCGCTGGCACGAACCGGCATTGGCGCCATCACGCTCATCGATATGGATGATGTGTGTGTCACCAATACTAACCGCCAGATCCATGCTTTACGCGATAACGTCGGCCTGGCAAAAGCTGAAGTGATGGCTGAACGTATCCGCCAGATTAACCCGGAGTGCCGGGTGAACGTGGTCGATGATTTTGTCACGCCGGATAACGTTGCTGAATATATGAGTGCAGGATTTTCGTATGTCATTGATGCGATTGATAGCGTGCGCCCAAAAGCGGCACTGATCGCGTACTGTCGGCGTAACAAAATTCCGCTGGTGACCACCGGTGGTGCGGGCGGACAGATTGATCCTACGCAGATTCAGGTCGTTGATTTGGCAAAAACCATCCAGGATCCGTTGGCGGCCAAGCTACGTGAGCGGCTGAAAAGCGATTTTGGCGTGGTGAAAAACAGCAAAGGCAAGCTGGGCGTGGACTGTGTGTTCTCGACCGAAGCGCTGGTGTACCCGCAGGCAGATGGCTCGGTATGTGCGATGAAAGCGACGGCGGAAGGGCCGAAACGTATGGATTGCGCATCCGGGTTTGGCGCGGCCACGATGGTGACCGCCACCTTTGGTTTTGTTGCCGTCTCCCATGCGCTGAAGAAGATGATGGCCAAAGCGGCGCGCCAGCCCTGATTGTGTCGGATGGCGCTATGCTTATCCGACCTACGGTTTGTGCGGTGTTGTAAGCCGGATAAGACGTATCAGCGCCGTCATCCGGCTTTCTGAGCAACCTCAAGAATCGCCTCGTTAAGAGCATGTAGCCCCTGGCTACGCGAGGCGCTAAGCTGCGCGCGTAAACCCAGCTCGTCAAATAATTCCATTGGTGAATGCGCCAGTAACTCGGCGGCCGTTTTACCTTCGACCGCGGTGAGTAATACCGCCAACAGCCCGCGTACTATTCGACCTTCGCTGTCACCAAAGAAATGCAGAGTGCCATTCTCATGAAGAGTATGCCCCAGCCAGACGCGGTTTTCACAGCCCGCGATTTCTTTGGCCTGTGCTTTTAGCGCATCCGGAAGTGCCGGCAACTGCTTACCCAGCAGTATCAGCTGACGATATTTATCTTCCCACTGAGTGAGCGGGATAAAGGTATTGCATAACGTCTCTTCGGTTACGGTTGTGCCAAACGGGTGTCCGGCGAACAGAGGGCTTGTCATTAATCCACCAATATTTCCAGCGCGCGGTCGACGGCTGCGACCAACGCATCCACATCGCTTTGTGTATTATAAGGGGCAAATGAGGCGCGTAGTGTCCCGGATACGCCCAGTTCTGCCAGTAGCGGTTGCGCGCAGTGTTGCCCCGCGCGCAGCGCAATGCCATATTCGGCCAATAGCGTAACCATATCGCTGTGATGAACACCCGAGAAATCAAAGGCTAACAGACTGGAATCCTGGCAGCGGAAGGACCGAAAGCCGGGGCGTTTCGCCAGCGCTTCTTCTGCCAGCGTCGCCAGACCCCGGCTCCAGTTTTCGGCCTGTGCAACGTCGACGTCCGCCAGCCATTCGAGCGCTGCGCTTAGCCCGATAACGCCAGCAACGTTAGGCGTACCGGCCTCCTGCTTCCATGGGGCTGCCTGGGTGGTGAAACCGTCGAAGCTGACTTCGCTAATCATCTTTCCGCCGCCGAGCCACGGTGACATAGCTTCCAGTAATTCAGGCTTACCGTACAGCACGCCAATACCGGTTGGGCCATACAGCTTGTGGCCAGAGAACGCATAGAAATCAATATCTAACTGTTGTACGTCGGCAGGAAAATGGACAATCCCCTGGGCACCATCAACCATCACCACCATGCCAGCCGCATGGGCGAGCGTGATGGCGCGGGCCAGATCCGGGCAGCCACCGGTGACGTTCGACATTTGCCCGAGTGCCAGAATGCGGCTGCGCGGGGTAATGAGTTGCGTAAGGCGCTCAACGTCTGGCAATAAATCGGGGGTGAGTGGGAGTTTGACGACCTTAGCCCCCGTTTGCTCCGCGACCATCAGCCAGGGCACGAGGTTGGCGTGATGTTCCGCTGCGCTAACGATAATCTCATCACCCGGCTGAAGGCGTGGACGCGCATAGCTTTGAGCAACCATGTTGATCGCTTCCGTTGTGCCGCGGGTCCAGACGATGGTTTTGTCATCCGGCGCATTAATCAGGCTTGCGACTTTTTCCCGCGCGGCTTCATAGCGTGCGGTCAGGCGCTGGGCTTCAGCAAACTGGCTGCGATGGACGTTTCCGGCGCTCAGGCTATAAAACTGGTGGGTAGCCTCAATCACCGCCTGTGGCTTCAGCGCCGTAGCAGCGCTGTCGAGATAGACGCCAGCATCGTTGAGTGCGGGAAATTGTGCGCGAAACTGCGCGGGGTTAAAAGCGTTCATGGTATTCCTCAGTTCAGTAAACCGATCGTGGCGCAAAAAGGGCATTGATACAAGGGTTGCGCTAACCATCGGAATACTCTGGATATCCTGGCAAAGCCCGCTCAGTGTCTTATGCTAAATAGCGTTAGGTGAACAATTTTGCCTGTTACGGAGTGTGTTTTTAATAGCATAAATCGCTTTAAGGAGAAGAAGATGAAAAAGACTGCCGCCATAATTTCTGCCTGTATGCTGACTTTTGCCCTGAGCGCCTGTTCCGGTTCGAATTACGTGATGCACACCAACGATGGTCGATCAATCGTAGCTGACGGTAAGCCACAGACCGATAGTGAAACGGGGATGATTTCGTATAAAGACGCTAACGGCAACAAACAGCAGATTAACCGCACTGACGTGAAAGAGATGGTAGAACTGGATAACTAACCGGTCATCCATCGACAAAGAGTCGGACAAAAAAAAGCACCGCAATTTGGCGGTGCTACATTAATCACTATGGACAGACAGGGTAAATGTACAGGAAGTGAAAAAGGGTAGCTTTGCTACCATGGTCTGAATCGCAGACCAATTGCAAACACAACAACACAACATCACAACCGTAAGCCAAAAGCCCACCAGAACACGCATTCCGATAAAACTTTTCGTTCCGGCTTCAGGAAGTGCCGCCACTATAGGTATTTGCTGGTAGAACCTCAACGGACAATTTATAATGGCTCAGATAAAAAAAACTAATAGGTTACAGCCTGTTAGCTAATTGTTAAATTCATTTAACATCAAAGCCTAAAAGTCATGTCAAAACGATTACCACCCTTAAATGCGTTGCGTGTTTTTGATGCTGCAGCGCGTCATTTGAGCTTTACTCGCGCAGCAGAAGAGCTTTTTGTGACGCAGGCCGCAGTAAGTCATCAAATCAAGTCTCTTGAGGATTTCCTGGGGCTGAAGCTGTTTCGTCGACGCAATCGATCTTTGCTGTTAACGGAAGAAGGTCAAAGCTACTTCCTCGACATCAAAGAGATTTTTTCGCAATTAACCGACGCGACGCGTAAACTTCAGGCACGTAGTGCAAAAGGTGCACTTACCGTCAGTTTATTGCCCAGTTTTGCGATCCAATGGCTGGTGCCCAGACTCTCTAGCTTTAACTCAGCTTATCCGGGAATCGATGTCAGGATCCAGGCGGTGGACCGTCAGGAAGACAAACTGGCGGACGATGTAGATGTGGCGATTTTCTACGGACGCGGCAACTGGCCGGGTCTGCGCGTTGAAAAATTGTACGCAGAATATTTATTGCCGGTCTGCTCGCCGCTATTACTCACCGGTGATAAACCGTTGAAGACGCCCGACGATCTGGCTAAACATACATTATTGCACGATGCGTCGCGCCGTGACTGGCAAGCCTATACGCGCCAGCTTGGCCTGAATCATATCAACGTACAGCAGGGACCTATCTTCAGCCATAGCGCCATGGTGCTACAGGCTGCTATCCACGGACAGGGGATTGCGCTGGCGAATAACGTCATGGCGCAGTCCGAAATAGAAGCCGGACGTCTGGTCTGTCCGTTTAACGATGTTCTGGTCAGCAAAAACGCATTTTATCTGGTTTGTCATGACAGTCAGGCAGAACTGGGTAAAATAGCCGCCTTCCGTCAGTGGATTTTGGCTAAAGCGGCCACGGAACAAGAAAAATTCCGCTTTCGTTATGAACAATAATTTACGTAGGGTATTCACATGACCAGCCGTTTTATGCTGATTTTTGCCGCCGTAAGTGGCTTTATCTTTGTGGCGTTGGGTGCCTTTGGGGCACATGTTCTGAGTAAAACCCTCGGTGTCGTTGAGATGGGGTGGATCCAGACTGGCCTTGAGTATCAAGCGTTCCATACGTTGGCTATCTTTGGCCTGGCCGTCGCCATGCAGCGACGCATTAGCATTTGGTTTTACTGGAGTAGCGTGTTTCTGGCATTAGGAACGGTGCTGTTTAGCGGCAGCCTGTATTGCCTTGCACTCTCTCATTTACGCCTGTGGGCGTTTGTTACCCCCGTCGGCGGTTTCAGCTTCCTTGTGGGCTGGGCGCTGATGTTAGTGGGTGCTATTAGATTGAAACGTAAGGGCGTTAGCCATGAATAAGGTTGTGTTGTTGTGTCGCCCGGGTTTTGAAAAAGAGTGCGCCGCAGAAATTACGGATAAAGCAGGGCGCCGGGAAATCTTCGGTTTTGCCCGCGTGAAAGACAATGCGGGTTACGTCATCTTCGAATGCTATCAGCAGGATGATGCCGAAAAGCTAGTGAAAGAGCTGCCGTTTAGCTCACTGATTTTTGCCCGTCAAATGTTTGTGGTGGGCGAACTGCTGCAATATTTACCGCCGGAAGACCGCATTACGCCGATCGTTGGCATGCTGCAGGGCGTGGTGGAAAAGGGTGGCGATCTGCGTGTCGAAGTCGCCGACACCAATGAAAGCAAAGAGCTGGTTAAGTTCTGCCGTAAATTTACCGTACCGCTGCGCGCGGCGCTGCGTGAAGCGGGCGTACTGGCAAAATATGAAACGCCGAAACGTCCGGTGGTTCATGTTTTCTTTATCGCCCCTGGCTGTTGTTATACCGGTTATTCCTGGCCTGACAATAACTCACCGTTCTACATGGGTATTCCGCGACTGAAATTCCCGGCCGATGCGCCGAGCCGCTCAACGCTGAAACTGGAAGAAGCGCTGCACGTGTTTATCCCTGCCGATGAATGGGATGAGCGTCTGGCGAACGGAATGTATGCGGTGGATTTAGGGGCCTGCCCGGGCGGATGGACCTATCAGCTGGTTAAACGCAACATGTGGGTTTACTCCGTGGATAACGGTCCAATGGCACAAAGCCTGATGGATACCGGACAGGTCACCTGGCTGCGTGAAGACGGATTTAAATACCGTCCGAATCGCAACAATATTTCGTGGATGGTCTGCGATATGGTGGAGAAGCCGGCGAAGGTCGCCGCGCTGATGGCACAATGGCTGGTCAACGGCTGGTGTCGTGAGACAATATTCAACCTCAAGCTGCCAATGAAAAAACGCTACGAAGAGGTATCACAGAACCTGGCTTACATTCAGGCCCAGCTTGATGAACATGGCGTAAATGCCCAAATTCAGGCGCGTCAGCTGTATCATGACCGTGAAGAAGTAACCGTTCACGTACGTCGTCTGTGGGCGGCCGTCGGCGGTCGTCGCGACGAGCGATAAGGCTACAATCCTGGTCGGATGGCGGCGAAATCGCCCTATTCGGCCTGGATTGATTCAATCAGCTGTGTATCTGAAACAATATGCGTCACATCATCCAGATGCCCAATTCTGGCCTCTCCCGAACGATTAAATTTACTTTTATCGATCAACAATAAAGATTGCGATGCGCGCTTAAGCAGAATGGATTTGAAGTCTGCGTTGGTTGCATTTGAGTCCCAGAGCGCACCGTCGCTATTGATCCCTTCGCAGGAAAAAATAAACAGGTCAATATCGAGGGATTTAAGCTGCGAGATAAGCGAGGGATTAACGTAGCAACCGTATTTGCGCTCAAGGCGACCGCCGGAGCTGATAAGCTGAATGTGTTCACGTTTAGCCAATTCCTGGCAGATGGGCTGGCTGTTGGTAAAAACGTGAATGTTGATGTCCGGTAGCTGTCGCGCCAGGTACCAGCAGGTTGAGCTGGCGTCTAAAGCTATCACCATACCTTCTTCGATCCATGCCAGCGCTTCGCGGGCAATATTTGCTTTGTGGGCATAGTGGCTTTTTAGTCGTATATGGAACGGGTCGCCACTGTCCTGATTTTCCCGATGAATAGCCTTGGCCCGCCCATGATTGCGTAGCACCTTGCCCTGGGTTTGTAATTCACTGAGATCGCGGCGGATGGTCTCTTTGCTAACGTTTAGCTGCAAAGACAGGGCTTCAGTTGTCAGGCTTTTGTGGTGGGTAAGCAGATCTACGATTGCCTGCTGGCGCGCCGCTTTCATGTTCAGATCCTCATCTGATGATAAATGCCCGTACCAGACGGGCATTCTGACCAGAGATTACGGCGTTACCCCTTTTTTTAAAAGAATATTCCCGTACTTTGCCCGCTCTCCTGTGATAACGATCGCAAACGCCTTTTGCGCTCGTTCGTAAAAGGCATAACGGTCAATACGCGTGATGTCTGGACAGGGGGCCTGCAATGAAAGCGCCTGTCGATAGCGAGCCTCGACGTCAGGATCGAGAGCGTCGCCTTCTACTGCGGCCATCATCACCAGCGGTGGGGCGTAGCTGTCCAGTTCAAAAAGCGGAATAATCGCCTGCAGCAGGTCACTGACCAGCAGACCGTCGGCGCGAATCACCTGCGGTCCCATGCTATGAGCCGGAAAATGAGCATCGGAAAAGATAATCTCATCGCCGTGACCCATTTCAGCCAGCACCTTCAGCAGGTCGGGGGAAATTAAGGGGGATATTGTTTTGAGCATGTTACTCGACTCCTGTCTGTTCGGATTCGGTTTGCGGATAGAAGTAACGGTACTGGTAGCGCACCTGTGCACGGGCCTGTTCCGGTGAGGTAAATTCCTTAATGCCTGACCAGGCAAACATCGCGGCACCTGCGACGGTGGTTTCGGCGTCATCCAGCACTTTGACAGGGATCCCGAGAACGTTAGCTTTAATCTGGTTCCACAATGCGTTACGGCTTCCCCCGCCAACCAATAACAATTCAGTGGCCTGGAAATGACCGATTTTTTCCAGCGTGTGTAAATTCCGCTGCAACTGTTCTGTCAGTCCTTCCAGTGCGGCGCGATAAAAATGCCCGCGGGTGGTATTGAGCGTAACCCCTTGCCAGCCCGCATTCTGAGAGGTCAGCAGGTCGCAGTGCATCTTGACGCCTTCTGCGCCAGCAGGAATGGACCGGGCTTCGTCAATCAGCGTCTGCCAGGGCGATTCGGCAGTCCAAAACAGCTTACGCACCCATTCAAGCACGCCGGAAGCCAGCCACTGCATGCCGGGATTATACAGACCGACCTGACTGTCTAATTCACAGGTGGAACCCGCATAATGGCTGAGCAGAGAGGTGTCCACCTGTGCGCTGCGTACCATCAGAATTTCCCATGTACCGGAAGAGAGCACCGGTTCGTCTGGCTGAGCTCCTGCGCCAAAGAGCGCAAACTGCGTGTCGTGCCCGGCAGATATCACAGGAATACCCACTGGTAGCCCGAGCAGGCTGGCGGCCTCGTTTTGCAGTACCCCAATCTGTTCGCCCGCTTCCACCAGCCGCGGAAACAGTCGGCGCGGTATGCCGGTCGCCTGCAAAATGTCATCACTGAAATCGCGCTGCTGGATGTTCAGCATCTGGCTGGTGCCCGCCATGGTGATATCTGTGGTGAACTCGCCGGTTAAACGGTGGTTGATAAGCGATGAGATAAACAGCCAGGCGTGCGCCTGTTCCAGTAATTGTGGATGGTTTTCTTTCAGCCACACCAGTTTATACAGCGTGTTAAAGCTAAACGCGCCGACGCCGGAGATTTCCTGCAACTGCTGCGGTGACATGTAGCGATGGATATTTTCCATTACTGCTGCGGTGCGTGGGCACTTCCAACTGATTACCGGATATAACTGCCTGCCGTGTTGATCGACCAGCGCACCGTCTACGCCGAAGGTGGTGACGGCGATCCCGCAGATACGGCAATTGGCCAGTTGCGTGGAGAGCCGCTGACAGCAGTCGGCGAAGCGTTGCAAAATGGCTTCCAGCGACCACTGATGCCAGATACCGTTCTCCGCGGCAATATCACTGGCGTTGGGCGTAGAGGCGCGGGCGATAATTTTTCCCTGACGGTCAACGGCTATGGCCCGCACGTTGGTCGCGCCACAGTCGAGGACCAGGATAACCTCTTGTTTCATAATTGCTCCTGGGAGATTACCTATTGCCGGATGGCGGCTTCGCCTTATCCAGCCTACAAAACCGTGCGCTTCGTAGGCCTGATAAGACGCGTAAGCGCCACCATCAGGCAATTGCTCGATGTTTAACGCTTATACAGCGGACCGTAGTTCTGGCAGGCACGATAATCCTGGCCTTCCGTATCCATTCCGTGGGCTGCCCAGGCTGAAGGACGGTAAATTTTCTCGTCTTCCACGTTGTGCATGCAAACCGGGATACGCAGCATGGCGGCCAGAGTGATAAAGTCTGCGCCCACGTGACCAATCGTCAGCACTCCGTGGTTTGCGCCCCAGTTAGCCATAACCGAATAGACATCGCTGAACGGGCCTTTACCGGTTAAGCGCGGGGCAAACCAGGTGGTCGGCCAGGTAGAGTTGGTGCGCGCATCGAGCTGGTCATGCATATCTTCCGGTAATTCCACGCTCCAGCCTTCTGCGATTTGCAGTACCGGCCCCAGGCCCTTGATGATGTTGATGCGAGTCATGGTGAACGGCACGCCGCCCTCGGTCAGGAAGCGAGAGGAGTAGCCGCCGCCGCGGAAGTATTCGTGAATAGCCGGACACCATTCGGTTGCCGCCAGGCAATCATCGACCTCTTTTTGCGAGATTTCCCAGTGCGGTTTCATGGTCGGTTTCCCTGCGTCGTCGCGCTGTTTGCAGGAGCCGTCCAGTGCTGCCGAGCCGGAGTTAATCAGGTGAATAATGCCGTGCTCAGCAAGGCCGGTCAGCGGTTTACCCGTGACGCGCTCTACCGCTTCTGGCGACCAGTAGGTGCGCACATCGGCAAAGACCTGCGCCGTGCCGGTGAGTTGATGGCCGAACAGCATCGCCACGCCGTTCAGGCTGTCGTTTTCGGTGGCGACAACGAACGGTTCGCGTATGCCATTCCAGTCAAAGGAGCTGTTGAGCAGCGCTTCGGCGGTATCACCATTCGGATATTGATCGGTCCAGTGACGCTGGCCCTGGAAGCCTGCGGCAATCGCGTTGTATCCCAGCGACTCTTCAACCCGACCTTTGTCGGCCAGCTTCTGGTTACCCTGCATCATGTCGCGAATGCACATGGCCATTAGCAGACTCTCTTTCAGCACCGCACGGCTCTGTTCTGCATTGCGCTTATATTGCTGCGCGTTCTGATCCTCGCCGTAGCGGAAGTTTTTGTCCGCCCATGCCAGCGCCATTTCCAGCTCAGCTTCGTCATAGATTTTTTGGTCGATGCGACGACGCAGTTCGGTCATATCAACGGGTTGAACTTTCATTCCCAGCCAGGATTCAAAGAAGTTATGATCGACAATAGAGCCGGCAATGCCCATTGAAACGCCGCCTACGGACAGGTAGGTTTTGCCTTTCATACCGGCGACGGCTAAGCCCGCGCGGGCAAAGCGCAGCAATTTTTCTTCCACATCGGCAGGGATCGTGGTGTCGCCGGCGTCCTGTACGTCATGGCCGTAAATAGAGAAGGCAGGAAGTCCTTTTTGATTATGCGCAGCCAGCGCGGCGGCCAGATAAACGGCCCCCGGACGTTCTGTACCGTTGAAACCCCAGATAGCTTTCGGCCGCATTGGATCCATGTCGATGGTTTCGCTACCGTAGCACCAGCATGGGGTCACTGTGATGGTCACGCCCACATTCAGGCTGCTGAATTTTTCTTCGCAGGCGGCAGATTCCGCCATCCCGGCGATACAGGTGTCGGCAATGACACATTCAATTTGCGCGCCGCAGGCGTGACGAAGTTTCTCAGCGATCAGCGCAGCGGTGGCTTTAGCCATATTCATGGTTTGCTCTTCGAGCGATTCACGAACACCCATACGGCGCCCATCAATCACCGGACGAATGCCAATTTTCGGTAAGCTATTTTTTTTCATTCGAGGTTCCTCATCTCACTTTATGCCGTGCTGCAAAAGCGGATGTTGAACACCACCGTCGCAGTTGGCTGAATAACTCATTTTTGCTAACTCGAGTTAGCTTAGGTATTAGAGAGTTTTTTGCACAACTTTTTTGTTGTGGAACTGTGAGAGGCTTCACGAGAAGTGGTTAAAATTCGATCTGCGTCAAATAAACCATAACGCATATTTTTGTATAAATCCTTTTAAATTAAGTATTTGCAATAAAATGTTTGTTCAGCGTCACAGATTTAAACCAAATGATTTGGCTAATTTGAGTAGCTAAAATAGCTTTAAAAGGCACTTCGCTAACTCGAGTTAGCATGATTGATAAAACGCATATGAACGTATAGGTAGTATTCGCATTAACGGTGACGATGGCTTCCTGGCAACGTTTTTTCGCCTGATTCACTGATTGCAGTTTCTGTATATTGAGGAAAGCAGCAATGTCTGAAACATTTTTACAGATGAGTCATATTACGAAACGTTTTCCCGGCGTATTAGCGTTGAGTAATGTGGATTTTGCTTTACGCAAAGGCGAGGTTCATGCGCTGCTGGGTGAGAATGGCGCAGGAAAGTCTACGTTGATGAAGATTTTATCCGGTGTTTATCAGCCTGATGAAGGAGATATTATTTTTGAAGGGCAATCTGTTTCTTTTGCGAACCCGTTGAGCGCACAAAGCGCAGGTATCACGATTATTCACCAGGAATTTAATCTTTTCCCTGAACTCACGGTAGAAGAAAATATTTTTATTGGCAGGGAGTTTTGCAAAAATAACCGCTGGCGTCTGGATGAAAAACAACAGCGACAGGCTGCTATCGATATTTTGCAAAAATTAAACCTGAATATCTCCCCAGAAACGCTGGTGGCCGATCTGACCGTCGCGCAACAACAAATGGTTGAGATTGCTAAAGCGATATCGGTGAATGCTAAGATCCTTATTATGGATGAACCGACGGCGGCACTGACGGAAACGGAAATCGACAGCTTATTTCAGGTGACCCGTTTGCTGAAAGAACAGGGAACGGGCATTGTTTATATCTCGCACAGACTGGAAGAACTGGCGCTGATAGCCGATCGCGCTACGGTGATGCGTGATGGTCAGTTTATTGCCACTGTAGATTATGATGCGGTTAAAATTAGCGACCTGATTGCCATGATGGTTGGGCGGGACCTCGGCAATATCTATCCTCGCCGTGGACCTTTGGCTCAACGTAAGCCGGTGTTGGAAGTCAGCGGTCTGACTCGCAATGGTGTACTGAACAACATTGATTTCACCCTGTATCAGGGCGAAATATTGGGCTTTGCCGGTCTGATGGGCGCAGGGCGTACCGAGCTGGCGCGGGCGATTTTTGGCGCGGATCCCATTGATGGCGGTACCCTCAAGCTAAACGGAAAAGTGACGGTAATTAAAGATATTCCTGATGCTATCCAACAGGGTATCAGCTATTTAACCGAGGACAGAAAAAAAGAGGGGCTGGCATTAGGACTGTCCGTTGAGCGTAATATTATGTTGGGCAATTATCCTGAATATTCTGACCGCTATGGCAATGTGGACAGCAAACGTTGTCAGAAAACCAGCGAGGAACAGGTTAAAGCTCTACGGATTAAAACACCACATTTAGAGCAGGCTGCACTGAATTTAAGTGGCGGTAATCAGCAGAAAATTATTATTGCCAGATGGGTATGTAAAGATACCGATATTCTCATCTTTGACGAACCCACTCGCGGTATTGATGTGGGGGCCAAACTTGAAATTTATGAATTAATGAATCGACTGGTGGCAAAAGGGAAGTCAATTATCATGATTTCCTCTGAATTACCGGAAGTGCTGGGTATGTGCGATCGCATTTTGGTTATGCGTAATGGACGTATTACCGGGGAGTTAGCTTCTGATGACGCCACACAAGAAAAAATCATGCAATACGCGACGTTAGAGGACTAATTTATGACTATCTCTGTAACCTCTTCAGACAGCAATAATAAGAAAATAAAAATTAACAAAGAACTTTTAATGCGCCTTGCGCCGCTTTTGAGTCTGATTATTTTAGTAATATTTTTTAGTTTTGGTTCGCCATTTTTCTTTAACACTGAAAACATCATGACAATTGCCTTGCAAACGTCAGTGATTGGCATCATGGCGATTGGCGTTACCTTTGTCATTATCACTTCAGGAATCGATCTTTCTCTTGGCTCGGTAGTGGCCTTTTCTGGTGTTGCGGTAGGCATCAGCGCCACGCTGGGATTGCCTCTGCCCGTATGTATTCTGGCGGGGGTGCTGGCCGGGGGATTATGCGGCTATATCAACGGCCTGCTGGTCACCAAAATGACTATCCCGCCTTTTATCGCCACGCTGGGCCTGATGATGTCAGTCAGAGGCATCAATATGGTGATGACCGATGGTCGTGCGATTTATTTCGCTGATTACCCCACCTTCAAAATGCTGGCCCAGGGACGTTTGTTTGATGTGCTGCCTTATCCCGTTTTTTACCTGGTGGTGGTGGCGTTAATTGCCGCCTACATCCTGAAGAAAACGGTGATTGGTCGCTATGTTTACGCCGTGGGTAGCAATGAGGTAGCCGCACATCTTTCCGGTATTAAAGTTCAGCGCGTCAAAATTTTCGTCTACGCCTTTTGTGGTCTGCTGACTGGGATTGCCGGGGTGATTCTGGCTTCTCGTTTGAACTCAGGACAACCAACGGTCGGCGTGGGGTATGAGCTGGAAGCTATCGCGGCGGTTGTTATTGGTGGTACGAGCCTGATGGGCGGAATTGGCACCATCGGCGGCACGATCATCGGCGCATTCATTATGAGCGTGTTGAAGAATGGTCTGAACCTGATGGGCGTCTCCCAGTTCTGGCAAATGGTAGCCATGGGTGTGGTTGTCATTGCCGCGGTTTATCTCGATACATTACGCAAAAAAATTCGTTGATTTACGCTCCCGGAAGTCACGGGGCATCATAACCCTGACGTTTAGGGTGACTCACTCAGAACGGAGTAAAACAATGAGAACCAGGAATTTTGTCTATGCGTTATCCCTGCTGGCCTGTATGACATCCAGCGTATTGGCTAAAGATATGAACCTTCCGGTGGTCAGTAAAGGTTTCCAGCATGAATTCTGGCAAACCGTAAAAATGGGGACGGAAGCAGCAGCAAAAGAGTTGGGCGATAAAACCAGCTATGTTGGCCCGGCGGATGAAACTCAGATTGCCGAGCAGATTCAGCTAGTTGAAAACGCGATGGCGCAAAAACCTAATGGGCTATTACTGGCCGCGTTAGATGCCAATGCGCTTGCGCCATTAGTTGAGACCGCAAATTCACGCGGTATTAAAGTTGTGACGTTTGACTCCGGCGTGAATTCCGATATTCCGGTGAGCTTTGTCGCCACGAATAACCGTAAAGCCGGTGCAGAAGCCGCAGACGCGCTGGCAGCGGAAGTGGGCAGTAAAGGGAAAGTGGGCATTATTGCGCACGTAGCAGGGACCTCTTCTGCGATTGAACGTTCGGAAGGGTTTATTGCCCGTATGAAGGAGAAATATCCGGATATTCAGGTGCTACCGGTCCAGTACAGCGATGGCGATCCGCAAAAAGCAATGGATAAAACCATCGATATGATCCAGGCCAACCCGGATATTGCAGGAATTTATGGCACAAATGAAGGCTCAACGCTTGGCGTAGCAAACGCTATTGATAGCCAAAATCTGAAAGGCAAAGTGAAGGTGATTGGTTTTGATAGCACCGAGGCAATCATTGCCTTCCTGAAGTCCGGAGTGATTCAGGGATTTGTGGTACAGGACGCTTATCAGATTGGCTACCAGGGTATCAAGACGCTGAATGCAGCGGTATCGGGTCAGTCTGTACCGAAAGAGATTGATATTCCGGTGAAATTTGTCAGTGCGAAGAACATTGATACCCCAGAAATTGACAAATTGTTACACCCATTCGGTAAAAAATAAGACCGTTGGGGCGAGGTGCTCGCCCCATCATTAGCCAGCGTCAGGGAGTTACTATGGGCAGTGGATATTTCCTCGGTGTGGATGTCGGTTCCGCCAGCGTCAGGGCTGGTGTCTTTGATGCCAGTGGCACACGGCTGGCTTTTGCGACACGCCCCATCTCGCAGTTTCGACCCGGTCCTGAGCGGGTTGAGCAGTCATCTGCAGAAATCTGGCAGCAGGTTTGCCATGCGGTGAGAGGAGCGGTGTCGTCAGCGGGGGTTCCCGTCGAGGAGATTCGTTCACTGGGATTTGATGCCACCTGCTCCTTAGTTGCCCTCGATGAACACGGGCAGGGACTGGCGGTTTCGCCTGGTGAATCGCCAGACCATAACATCATCATGTGGATGGATCATCGCGCGGTAGATGAGGCCAAACGCATTAATGCCACGCAAGATCCGGCTCTACGCTACGTTGGCGGTGAAGTCAGCGTAGAGATGGAACTTCCCAAGGTGCTGTGGCTGAAAAATCATTTTCCCGCAACGTGGCAGAGTGCACATCGTTTCTATGATCTTGCGGACTTTCTGGTCTCTAAAGCTACCGCCACTGATGTTGCCGGTTTGTGCACGTTGACCTGTAAATGGAACTATCTGGCACATGAACAACACTTTAGCCACTCCCTGCTCGACGCCGTTGAATTAACGGATTTGTTGGGCAAAATCCCGTCGCGTATTCTTCCGCCAGGCGCTGGCGTTGGAACGCTTAGCAGCGATTCGGCCCAGGCGCTGGGGCTGACGACTGCAGTGGTCGTCGCCAGCGGTATAATTGATGCCCATGCCGGCGGAGTTGCGCTTGCCGGGGTTGAGCCTGAGGGGACGTTGGCGCTGATTAGCGGAACGTCAAATTGCCATATGCTGTGCAGCGAGCAGGAAATTCATACGCCAGGTGTTTGGGGGCCTTATTGGTCAGCCATGCTGCCAGGCTACTGGCTGACGGAAGGGGGGCAGAGTGCTGCTGGGGCGTTAGTCGACTGGACGCTTCAGGAATCAGGAGCCAGTGCTGAGCTGTTTCACAAAGCTGAGGCCCGGGGCTGCCATCCCATTGTTTTAGTTAATGAATGGGTTGCCGCACTTGAGGAGCAGGAGTCTGAGCCTGGTCGTTATCTGCATGTGCTTGCCGATCACCACGGTAATCGTTCGCCGCGCGCACGGCCCGATGCTCGAGGCAGCATCTGTGGTTTGACGCTGGAACGAGGTGAGATGCAGGTAGCTCGCCTGTACCTGGCGACATTACAGGCGATCGCCTGCGGTACGCGGCATATTATGGAAGTGATGCGTGAAAACGGTCACACCATTTCCCGACTGACGCTGTGCGGCGGCGCAACGCATAACCCACTGTGGATGAGAGAATATGCCGATGCTACCGGATGCGATATTCATCTTATGCAGGAAGAGGATGCGGTGACGTTAGGTGCGGCTATCACTGGCGCGGTAGCATGCGGCGCGTGGGCAACTATACCGTCCGCATGCCGGGCGATGGTTCGATCGGGCGAGGTGATTAAGGCGAACCCGGCGCGGCGGAACTTCTATGATCGCAAATACCAGGCTTATCTGATGCTGTGGGATCAGCAGCAGGCGATTAACCAACTTATGCAGTAAGACAAAAGTTTAAAATACTTTTATGATTGTAGATTGACGTTTTTGGATGTGGACTGGGGCATATAGATGGCTAAAACAGTAGAACAGATAGCCAGCGATCTGAATTTATCGGTTACGACCGTACGACTGGTGCTGAACGGGAAAGCAGAGCAATATCGAATCAGTGTCAAAACCCAAACGCGTATTAATGAATATGTCGAGCGCTATGGTTACGTCATTAACCATTCAGCACGTAGCCTGAAATTAAATAAAACGGATACTTTGGGATTGATTGTACCCAATATTTCCAACGTCTTTTTTGCCACACTCGCAGAAAAACTTGAGCAACGCTGTCGTCGTTCAGGTTATCAGTTAACGATTAGCTGTACCTATGACGATGTTGATTACGAAAATAAACTGACCAAAGCGTTAATCGCCCGTAATGTCGATGGCCTTTTTATTGTTCCCTCAACGTTAGAGAATCAGCAACACCATTTACGTCAGGTCAGAAAACCGATGGTGTTACTTGACCGTGATTTTAAGTATACCGATAACGCACTGGTAGAAAGTCATAACATCTTGGGCGGCGAGAAATTGACGCAGAGTCTGTTTGACGCTGGAAAGTCGCCAATCTGGTTTTTAGTGGGGGATACTGGATTACCCAGCATTGGTGATCGTTTGCAAGGTTATCTTAATGCATTGAACAATAATGGCATTTCACATAGAGATTGGGTGCGCGAAGGTCCGGACAACACACCTGAAGGTGGTTATCGACTGATGGATGAGTTGATCGGCGAACAGGGCTGTCCGCAGGCGTTTATCGCCTCATCATTACCGGTACTGGAGGGGGCCATTAACGCTATTCGTAATCGTTTAGGCACAATTCCACCGGAAATTAATATTGGGACATTCGATGAACACCCAATGCTGGGATTCCTCGCCAATAATGTCTGGTCAATGCAACAGGATGAAAATGTTTGGGCGGAAAAAGCATTCGATATGATGATGAGTGCTATTGATGATCACCCAATTAAAGAAACTGTAAAAGTTGAGATGAAACTTATTAAGCGCGTAAGACAACCTTAATATGTCGCTATAAATAAATCGGCCAACTGAATCTGAATAAATACGTTCAGTGGCTGCCTGTACCTAAAACCTGACCCGTCTTATTCTGCGGCTGCATTTTTCGCAATAAAGACGAGGGGAAACTGTACCCGGAGAATCATTATGGAAAGAATGCGTTTGTCGCGAGAAATCATTGAAACCTGTCTGGAAATGACCAGCCTTGGATTGAATCAGGGGACGGCGGGAAATGTGAGTGCGCGTTATGAAAACGGGATGCTGATCACGCCCAGCGGTATTCCTTACGAAAGACTTACTGAAAACATGATCGTGTATGTAGATAACGACGGGAAATATGATAAAGGACAATTACCCTCCAGTGAATGGCGTTTTCACCTGGCGGCATACCAGACGCGTCCGGATGCCAATGCGGTTGTCCATAACCATGCCGTACACTGCACGGCCGTTTCAATTCTTAATCGCCCTATCCCGGCAATTCACTACATGATTGCAGCGGCGGGGGGGAACTCTATTCCGTGTGCGCCTTATGCGACGTTTGGTACACGAGAGCTGTCAGAGCATGTGAGCGTCGCCCTGAAAAACCGTAAGGCAACGCTTTTACAGCACCATGGGTTGATTGCTTGCGAAGCGAATTTGGAAAAAGCACTGTGGTTGGCGCATGAAGTGGAAGTTCTGGCCCGTCTGTACCTGAGCACGCTGGCGATTGTTGATCCGGTGCCGGTGCTGGATGACGAGGAGATCGCTATTGTGCTGGAGAAATTCAAATCTTACGGATTACGCATTGAAGAGTAATTTCGCATAGCGAAAAGGAGAAATACAATGGCGAACAGAATGATTCTGAATGAAACGGCATGGTTTGGCCGGGGGGCTGTTGGCGCATTAACCGATGAAGTTATTCGTCGCGGTTATCGCAAAGCGTTGATTGTGACTGATAAAAATCTGGTGCAGTGCGGCGTTGTTGAGAAAGTGACTACCCGAATGGATGCTGCAGGTCTGGCATGGGAAATCTATTCAGGCGTTATTCCTAATCCAACCATTGCGGTAGTGCAGGAAGGATTGAGTGTCTTTCAGCAAAGTGGCGCAGACTATCTGATAGCAATCGGCGGAGGCTCCCCGCAGGATACCTGTAAGGCGATTGGCATTATCAATAATAATCCTGAGTTTGCTGATGTACGCAGCCTTGAAGGGTTATCGCCGACGCGCAGCCCGAGCGTGCCGGTTATGGCTATCCCAACCACCGCGGGAACGGCGGCGGAAGTGACCATTAACTACGTGATCACTGACGAAGAGAATCGGCGTAAGTTTGTTTGTGTCGATCCACATGACATCCCGCAGGTGGCGTTCATCGATGCTGACATGATGGACGGCATGCCTGCTGCATTAAAAGCGGCTACAGGTGTAGATGCACTGACTCATGCCATTGAAGGGTACATCACGCGGGCGGCGTGGGCATTGACCGATGCGCTGCACATCAAAGCCATTGAAATTATTGCCGGGGCATTACGCGGTTCGGTTGCGGGCGAAAGCCAGGCGGGTGAAGCGATGGCGCTGGGCCAATACGTAGCCGGGATGGGCTTTTCCAACGTAGGTCTGGGATTAGTGCATGGCATGGCACACCCGTTAGGCGCGTTTTATAACACGCCGCACGGCGTAGCGAATGCTATTTTGCTGCCGCACGTGATGCACTATAACGCCGAATTCACTGGGGAAAAATTCCGCGATATCGCCCGGGTAATGGGGGTTAAGGTTGAAGGACTGACGTTGGCGCAAGCACGTAAAGCGGCAGTGGATGCTGTCTTCGCCCTTAATCGCGATGTAGGGATCCCACTGCATTTACGCGATGTTGGTGTCCGTAAAGAGGATATTCCTGCGCTGGCGCAGGCCGCATTTGACGATGTTTGTACCGGGGGAAATCCGCGTGAAGCGAGCCTTGGGGATATCGTCGAGCTGTACCATACTGCCTGGTAATCACCTGGCGTTTATCTGGCCTACAGGGTTATACGTTAAGTAGGCCGGATAAGCGCAGCGCCATTCGAAAATAAGACTACCGTGCCAGCCGTAGCTGCTGTAGGTTTCCGTCGATATGTAAGTCCGTTTGCAGCCGCGCGATATCGCGGCACAAAAACGCCATCTCCCGATGTTCTTCGAGTTTCTTACGCCATTTCTCCGGTACGTCATCCAGATGTTCATACAGTGCTTCCAGCGTTGGAAACTGCGTCAACAATTGTGTGGCGCTTTTAGGACCAATACCGGCAACCCCAGGTATCTTAGAACTGCTGATCCCTGCCAGTCCCCAGTAATCAGGCAACTGTTGCGGCAGTACGCCGAACTCTTTCTCGATAAACGGCGCATCCAGCCAGCGTTTCTGGAAATAATCGCGAATACGCAGTGTTGGGGAGAGTAGCTGACAATAGCCTTTATCGGTTGAGACGATGGTTGCCTGATGTCCGGCCTGGCTAACTTTCACCGCCAGAGTTGCGGCTAAATCATCGGCTTCATTCCCGCTGGATTCCCAGCAGCAGACACCGCGCTGTTCAAAAGCGGCGCGTAAGGCGGGCATTTCCTTGTGTAAATCGTCAGGCATTGGCGGGCGACCGGCTTTGTAGTCAGGTAAGCGTTGGTGACGCCAGCCGCTGTTGCGCGCTTCGTCATCAAATACCGCCACGGCGTGTGTGGGCTGACTGTGCACAATCAACTGATCGAGCGCGTGCTGGCACGTCTCCACGCAGGGGGAGCCCTGTACGGCGTGAATTCGGCGGATAAGATTCAGTGCATCGACAATGAGCAGATGGACGGCCACGGTGTTCTCCCTAACAAATCAGTCTGTAGGGTAACATTCACGGCGAGTGGAGGCGAAGATCTGATACAACATTTTGCCGGATAGCGGCTGAAGCCTTATCCGGCCTACAAATGAATACGGCACTGTAGGCCGGATAAGCTTGCGCCATCCGGCAATGGAGTGGGACTTAATCGCAGGTGACAATTTTCATTGCCAAACCGCCGCGAGATGTTTCGCGGTATTTGGCATTCATGTCTTTACCGGTTTCGTACATGGTCTCGATAACTTTATCGAGGCACACGCGTGGCTCACTGGTACGGCGCAGCGCCATACGTGCGGCGTTCACCGCTTTCACGGACGCGATCGCGTTACGCTCAATGCACGGTACCTGTACCTGGCCGGCAACCGGATCGCAGGTCAGACCCAGGTTATGTTCCATACCGATTTCTGCCGCGATGCACACCTGCATTGGACTACCACCCAGCAGTTCAGCCAGACCAGCCGCTGCCATGGAGCAGGCCACGCCAACTTCACCCTGACAGCCGACTTCGGCACCAGAGATAGAGGCGTTCATCTTATACAGTGAACCAATGGCGCTCGCGACCAACATATAGCGTGCCAGAGAGTTAGCGTTCACTTCACGGATAAACTTGTCGTAATACGCCAGTACGGCAGGAACAATCCCGCATGCACCGTTGGTTGGCGCGGTAACCACACGTCCACCAGCAGCGTTTTCTTCGTTCACGGCCAGCGCGAACATGTTGATCCAGTCAACAACCGCCATCGGGTCAGTGGTGGTTTTGTCGCTGCTGACCAGCATGCGACGCAGCGCAGCAGCACGACGCGGGACGCGCAGTTTGCCCGGCAATACACCTTCGGTGGTGATGCCGCGCTCAATCCCGCTACGCATCACTTCCCAGACGTTAGCAAAGTGCTGTTCCAGCTCTTCTTTGCTGTGCAGCGCCAGTTCGTTTTGCATCATCAGACCGGAAAGTGACAGGCCGGTTTCCTGGCAATGACGTTGCAAATCAGCTGCGGATTTATACGGATACGGCACGTTTACCGGAGAGTTGTTCGGTAAACCAAAATGTTCTTCATCAACGATGAACCCACCGCCAATGGAATAGTAAGTCTGGCTGTAAATGGCTTTTTCGCCCGCCAGTGCGGTAATACGCATCCCGTTTTCGTGCAGGGACAGATTGTCCGCATGGAAATTCATGCACTTGTCGACCGGGAACTCGACCTCATGTTGACCGTCTGCCAGCAGCAAACGCCCATGAGTATTCACATCCTGGATAAAGGAAGGGATGGCATCAATGTCTACGGTATCCGGCAGATTACCCGCCAGGCCCATAATAATCGCGATGTCGGTATGGTGACCTTTCCCCGTCAGAGATAAGGAGCCATAGACATCAACCACTACGCGGGTTACGTCAGTGAGAATTCCGCGTGCAATCAGGTCATCCGTGAATTGTTTGCCTGCTTTCATCGGGCCAACAGTGTGGGAGCTGGAAGGGCCAATGCCGATTTTGAAAATATCGAATACGCTAATCATGAGGCGTCCATTGTGTATCGAGATGCGCCGCCCCGAAGAGCGGCGCAGGGGAATTAACTGAACAGAGAGTAGAAAATAGCGGAGATAGCGATCAGGCCCATAATCACAACGAAGACGTTGCTGATATGGCCGCTGTACTTACGCATTGCCGGTACTTTCTGGATGGCATACATCGGCATCAGGAACAGAATCATCGCGATGATTGGGCCACCCAGGGTCTCAATCATACCGAGGATGCTCGGGTTCAGTGTCGCCACAATCCAGGTGGTTACCAGCATGAACAGTGCAGTGATTTTGTTCAGTTTGTTGATTTCGATGGATTTGCCTTTGCCGCGCAGAGACTTAATCACCATCCCGTTGAAGCCTTCACGTGCGCCCAGGTAGTGGCCGAGGAAGGATTTGGTGATAGCGATAATCGCGATGATCGGTGCCATCCAGGCAATAATCGGCGCGTTAAAGTGGTTCGCCAGGTAAGACAGAATCGAGATGTTCTGCTCTTTTGCTGCTGCCAGGTCCGCCGGGGTCAGGCTGAATACGCAGCTGAAGACGAAGAACATAACGGTCAGTACCATCATGATGTGAGCGAATGCCAGAATCTTGGAGCATTTCTTCTCAGCTTCATCACCGTACTCTTCACGCTTCGCCACGGCGAAGGAGGAGATGATCGGGGAGTGGTTGAAGGAGAACACCATTACCGGAATCGCCAGCCACAGGGTCAACAGCAGGCCGTTCCCGGTGGTTGCCGCAGAGTCAAAAGACATGGTTTCCAGAATCGCACCGCTCCACTGAGGGATCAGATACAGCGCCAGCAGCATCAGAGCCGCAACGAACGGGAATACCAGGATGCTCATCGCCTTAACGATCATCTGCTCACCGAAGCGCACGATGGTCATCATGCCGACAATCAGGATCAGAGACAGGATTGCACGCGGCGGAGGAGTAATCGCCAGCTGATGGGTCAGGAAGCTTTCAACGGTATTGGTGATTGCTACGCTGTAAACCAACAGAATCGGGTAGATAGCGAAGAAGTAGAGCAGGGTAATCAGTTTACCTGCGCCAACGCCGAAGTGTTCTTCTACAACTTCGGTGATGTCTTCACCCGGATTTTTACCGGACAGCACAAAGCGAGTCAGACCGCGGTGTGCAAAGAAGGTCATTGGGAAGGCAAGGATCGCCATGATGATCAGCGGGATCATACCGCCTACGCCTGCGTTGATCGGCAGGAACAATACACCCGCGCCAATCGCCGTGCCGTAAAGGCCCAGCATCCACATGGTGTCTGTCTTGCGCCATGCGCTGCGGGTCTGGCCCGTAACGATAGTGCTGGTTTGAGTGTTTTCCATCTATTTCTCCTGGAGGAAGCTTAAAAAGCCGGGTTTGAGGTCAATCCAATGAGAAAGTACCCGGCTGTAAATCGAAATTCGTTGAGCGATTTTTATATAATTTTTCGCCGTAATAATTTTCGGGCGGAAAGATACATTTTAGTAATGAATGTATCAGTGATCGGGATCCCAAATGCAATAATCCACCTTTTATGTGGATAAATTTGGGCCATTAATCTGTTAAAAAATAGTCAAAGCGAATTTACGGGCGCGAAGGCTAACATTAACGACATATCTCATGAAAGCGAAGGCGCGAAGATAGGCGTGTTCAGCTGTAAAAACTGTTGTTTTTAGATGATTTCGGCGACTAATAATAATTTACTAAGATAAATCACGGTTGGTTTTTCAAGGTAATCGTTTGCGTGGCACGCTGTTTTTAATGAATTATCACTGGTATTTATGTGATTGTCAGAGCTATGTGACTGGTATCACTTAAAAAGCCGGGAGGCAAATGCGCCAAACCCGGCTTTGATATGGACAAAACTGTCATCGCTATAGTGCTGCTAGCGGGTGTAGAAGGTTAGGCGCAGATCTCGTAACAAGGGATATACGCAGTGCCCGGTAACTTCATACGATGTTGTGCAACAAAGCCCTGCAGGAGATCGTCCATGCGGCGCATCATTTCGCGGTCACCGTGGATTTTGTACGGGCCAAACTCTTCAATAGCGCGGATGCCGACTTCCTTCACGTTACCAGCCACAATACCAGAGAATGCGCGACGTAGATCGGCCGCCAGTACTTCAACGGGTTGATCCGGGTACAGCTTCAGGTTGGCCATGTTTTCATGGGACGGTTCGAACGGCATCTGCAGATCGGGCGCGATACGAATCGACCAGTTAAAGCTGTAAGCATCACCTGTGTCGCGACGGTTTTCTTTCACCAGCGGCATCGCTTTTTTCATCAGACGCGCCACTTCCGCTGCATCGTCAATGATAATGCGATAGTGGCGACGCGCATCTTCCCCCAGCGTGTGCACGATAAATTCGTCAAGCACGCGGAAGTAATCCGCACTCTCTTTTGGTCCGGTCAGGATCAGTGGTAGAACCTGATCTTTGTTGGCCGGATTCATCAGGATCCCCAGCAGATACAGCAGCTCTTCTGCTGTCCCTACGCCACCCGGGAAGATGATAATACCGTGGGCGATACGCACGAACGCTTCCAGACGTTTTTCAATGTCCGGCATGATGATCAGTTCGTTTACCAGCGGGTTAGGCGGTTCAGCGGCGATGATTGACGGTTCGGTCATGCCAATAAAGCGGCTGTCTTTGTATCGCTGCTGGGCGTGGCCTACCGCAGCGCCTTTCATTGGCGCTTCCATCGCTCCTGGACCGCAGCCGGTACAGATGTTCAGTTCGCGCAGGCCCAACTGGGTGCCGACGCGACGGGCGTACAGGTACTCATTTTCGTTGATTGAGTGACCGCCCCAGCAGACGACCATGTTCGGCGCTTCACCGACGTGCAGCGCCCGGGCATTACGCAGGATCGAGAATACCAGGTTGGTGATATGGACCGAGCTTTCGAGATCCAGATGCTGAAAACGACCGGCGTTATGGATCTGGCCATTGACGAACAGAATGTCGCGCAGCACGGCAAACAGGTTAGCCTGTAGCGCACGAATAATGCGTCCATCAACAAACGCATCTTCAGGTGGGTTGATCAGTTCCAGCTTCACGCCCCGTTCGCGGCGCAGTACGTTAATATCGAAACTTTCAAAGCGTGACAGCAGTTCTTTACTGTTGTCGGTCAAACTGCCGGAGTTCAGAACGGCAAGCGAACAGTTACGAAACAGTTGATACAGGTCGCTGCTGGCCGTGCGTTTAAGCATATCGACTTCCAGCTGCGACAACATGTCCATTGAGCCAAGCGGGCTAATATGTGTAATCAAGTAAACTCCTTATGGGACGCAACACGTCATTCCCTGTGATTACAATAGCCCTGGCTTATGACCTTTCACAACCTTGTGCGCGGAATCCGACACGCAAAATTGAGAAAAAAGATTACTGACGCACCAGACGACCGGTTGCCGGAGTGAAATCGGTGTTGGTGCGCCATGGGTTAATGTCCAGGCCACCACGTCGCGTGTAGCGTGCGTAAACGCTCAGTTTCTCCGGCTGGCAGAAGCGCAGAATGTCATTGAAAATGCGTTCCACACACTGTTCATGAAACTCGTTATGGTGGCGGAAGGAGACCAGGTAACGCAGCAGCTTCTCTCTGTCGATTTTACGTCCGCGATACTGAATTTGTATGGAGCCCCAGTCTGGCTGGTGGGTGATTAAACAGTTGGACTTCAGCAGATGGCTGACCAGTGTCTCTTCCACTGCCTTTTCACCGCTCACGGCATTTTCCAGATACGCAGTGCTGAACTGGTAGTTATCGATGACGATATCCTGATTGTCGATACAGGTGCCGTTAAAGTGGGCTATCGGCTGCCCTTCCAGTTCGTCAAGGCGGTACAGCGCCACGCTGACATCGCCCTGAGCGCAGGCGCGAAGATCGTTTTCCAGTGTCTGACGTACCGCATCCCAGGAATCAAAACGCGTCTGATTAAAACTGTTCAGGTAAAGCTTAAAGCTTTTCGATTCAATCAGATTTACGCTGGTGTAATCCAGTTCCACGTGACCGACTGCGACCTGCGGTAAGCCGTTGGCATTCAGCCACGACAGTTCATACAGCGTCCAGATATCCGCACCGTGAAAAGGCAGGGCATCGGCCTTTAAATCCAGCGGATCGCGGTTCAGGCTGCGCGGAACACCCTGCAACAGACTTGCATCGTAATTGTCTCGGTAATCCGTTGATTTACCGAGAGTCAGGCCGTCAAGCGCCTGATGATTTTCATAAGAGGACATGTTTCACCGTCATAAACCAGATACACTATGCGACAAGTGTATCCTGGCTTTTGTGAAGAGAGAAATCAGTGGACGAATTGACAGCGCAGGCGTTGGTAGCCTTTACGACGCGTTATTGCGACGCATGGCATGAAAAAAACAACAGTTGGCCACTCAGTGAAGAGCTGTATGGCGTACCTTCTCCGTGCATCATTTCTTCCACAGACGATGCGGTATGTTGGCAGCCTCAACCTTTTGTCGGCGAAAAAAACCTCAATGCGGTTGAACGGGCATTTGATATTGTGATACAACCTGCCGTTCACGCTTTTTACACCACCCAGTTTGCCGGGGATATGCACGCGCAGTTTGCGGATGAAAAGCTGACGCTGCTGCAGACCTGGAGTGAAGATGACTTCAGGCGCGTTCAGGAAAACCTGATTGGTCACTTGGTTACGCAAAAGCGACTTAAGCTTTCGCCTACGCTTTTTATTGCCACACAAGATAATGAGCTTGACGTCATTTCGGTGTGCAATCTGTCCGGTGAAGTGTGCAAAGAAACGCTGGGAACCCGTAAACGAACGGTGCTGGCGGCCTCACTTGCGGAATTCCTCACTCAACTTAAGCCAGTTCTGTAATCCTGTTTGCCCTGAATCTTGTGAGAGATCTCTTACATACCCTGTAGGACATTGCCAGGTGATAAGTAAAGACTTAATGAATTGATAAAATAATAATTTATTATTATTCAATTGGTTAGTCTTTTATTGTCAACTTTCATACGAAAATAATCGTAAGGGTAAGCCTGTAAGCATCTTGTAAGACAAAGCGAAACAGGCGATTCTATATCTGTCGACAAGGAGTCGCACAACGAAGAGAACATCAGGATGATGGCTCTTCGCCTGGACACACCAGGACGGTGTTGCAAGGACAGGCTTCAGGACGAAGCAAAGAGGAAGACGCTGGATGCGTTAAAGGACACCTCCAGGACGGAGAATGAGAGCCGGTCAGGATGTTCGGCGGGTCAGGATGGCCAGGATACTTCAGGATGAAGTTTTCACATCGGGGTGATGTGAGCAGGATGCAAAAGTTCAGGATGAACAAGGTCGCAAGACCACAGGAAAAGTTGTCACGGATGAGCAGGGAGCACTAAAAGTAGCTGGAATGCTGCGAAACGAACCGGGAGCACTGTTTTTTTACAGTGCTCCCTTTTTTTATTTCCCTCCACTAGTGCTATTCTTCGCGCCAGATTTTTCATCATTGAGGTTTATTTCATGACGACTCATGACCGTGTGCGCCAGCAGTTACACGCACTTGAAGCGCTACTGCGTGAACATAATCACTGGCGGATGGATGAGCCAGCAGAGCATCTGTTTACCAGTACGCAGCCTTTTTGTATGGATACCATGGAGCCGGTCGAGTGGCTGCAGTGGGTGTTGATTCCCCGCATGCATACGCTACTCGATAACGCGCAGCCGCTTCCGCAGGCTTTTGCCGTTGCACCGTATTACGAAATGGCGCTAGCAGCCGATCATCCGCAACGCGACATTCTCCTGGCGGCATTGCAGGAGCTGGATGCGCTGTTTACCAGTGATAACGCCTGATGCTGGAAATTCTTTATCAGGACGAATGGCTGGTTGCCGTCAATAAACCTTCGGGCTGGTTGGTTCACCGCAGTTGGCTCGACCGGGATGAGAAAGTGGTGGTGATGCAAACGGTGCGAGACCAAATTGGTCAGCACGTTTTTACCGCCCATCGACTCGACAGACCAACCTCCGGTGTGCTGCTGATGGGACTGTCCAGCGAAGCCGGGCGTTTGTTGTCTCAGCAGTTTGAACATCATCAAATTCAGAAACGCTATCATGCGATTGTGCGTGGCTGGCTGATGGATGATACCGTGCTGGATTACCCGTTGGTCGAAGAGCTGGATAAGATTGCCGATAAGTTTGCCCGCGATGATAAAGGCCCGCAGCCTGCCGTCACCCATTATCGCGGTCTGGCAACGGTAGAAATGCCGGTAGCGACCGGACGTTATCCGACCACCCGTTATGGACTGGTGGAGCTGGATCCTAAAACCGGTCGGAAACACCAGCTCAGGCGCCATCTGGCCCACTTACGCCATCCGATAATTGGCGACAGCAAGCACGGTGATTTACGGCAAAACCGCAGCGCCGCGGAGCATTTCGGTTGTCAGCGATTAATGCTGCATGCCAGCCAGCTTGCGCTGACACATCCATTCACCGGTGAGCCTCTGGTTATTCGCGCCGGGCTGGATGACGTCTGGATGCAGGCATTGTCACAATTTGGCTGGCGTGGACTTCTCCCTGAGAATGAAAGGGTTGAGTTCAGCGGGATGTCAGGTCAGGATGAGCAGATAGATTCTTAAGTCCCAGGAGATTACGGTTATGGCGGAAATTGGAATTTTTGTCGGCACAATGTACGGAAACGCGCTGCTGGTTGCCGAAGAGGCCGAGGCCATTTTGACGGCACAGGGTCATAAAGCCACGGTGTTTGAAGATCCGGAGCTTAGCGACTGGCAGGTATATCAGGATAAATATGTGCTGGTGGTGACCTCAACGACCGGGCAGGGCGATCTGCCCGATAGCATTGTGCCGCTGTTTCAGGGGATCAAAGATAATCTCGGTTTCCAGCCAAATCTGCATTACGGAGTCATTGCGCTGGGCGACAGCAGCTACGTTAATTTCTGCAATGGTGGCAAACAGTTTGATGCGCTGTTACAGGAGCAAAGCGCACAGCGCGTGGGTGAAATGTTGCTGATTGACGCCAGCGAACATCCTGAACCGGAAAGCGAATCCAACCCTTGGGTAGAAAACTGGGGAACCTTGCTCAAATAATCTCTCGCCCGTACGGGCATACAACCCCCATTTGAACCGTAGGCCGGGTCAGGCGAAGCCGCCACCCGGCAATAAAACCCCAATTACGTGAACTAACTTCCACTGCTTTGGGCTTATGCCCCAAACAACTTCTTACTGCCTCCCGAATGTTGTGTTCATGCACGGTGAGGGTAAGAGCCACTCCTTCATATACTTTTCCCGTCAGTTCCCGAAAAGGCAGCGAGTCAGAATAAAACGGCCCTGAGCTGTACCAAAACTGCCACACACTAACCTCTCATTCTGATCACCCTACAGGTGCTGTACAGAATGAACTGGCGAAAGCCAAGATTCAGGAGTGCAACAATGAGTTCATTAAGTCAGGCGGCGAGCAGCGCGGAAAAACGCACTAACGCTCGTTACTGGATCGTGGTGATGTTGTTTATCGTCACATCCTTCAACTACGGCGATCGCGCCACCTTATCCATTGCCGGTTCGGAGATGGCCAAAGACATTGGTCTGGATGCGGTAGGGATGGGTTATGTATTCTCCGCTTTCTCATGGGCCTATGTTATCGGCCAGATCCCTGGCGGCTGGTTGCTCGACCGCTTCGGTTCAAAACGTGTTTATTTCTGGTCCATCTTTATCTGGTCCATGTTTACCCTGCTGCAAGGCTTCGTCGATATCTTTAGCGGCTTCGGCATTATCGTTGCGTTGTTTACGTTGCGATTCCTTGTCGGTTTAGCTGAAGCACCTTCCTTCCCCGGTAATAGTCGTATAGTTGCGGCATGGTTCCCGGCACAGGAGAGGGGCACGGCGGTCGCAATCTTTAACTCTGCGCAGTACTTTGCCACCGTTATTTTTGCGCCAATCATGGGGTGGCTGACCCACGAAGTGGGCTGGTCGCATGTGTTCTTCTTTATGGGCGGCCTCGGGATTGTTATCAGCTTTATCTGGCTGAAGGTGATTCATGAACCAAACCAGCACCCGGGCGTAAACCAAAAAGAGCTGGAGTACATTGCTGAAGGCGGGGCGCTGATCAATATGGATCAGGCGGCCGCCAAAGCTAAAGTGCCGTTCAGCGTGAAGTGGGGGCAAATCAAACAGCTGCTGGGCTCACGGATGATGATCGGTATTTACATCGGGCAATACTGCATTAACGCGCTGACCTACTTCTTTATCACCTGGTTCCCGGTTTATCTGGTGCAGGCTCGCGGTATGTCGATTTTGAAAGCTGGTTTTGTCGCTTCGGTCCCGGCCATTTGCGGATTCGCCGGCGGCGTGCTCGGCGGCATTATTTCCGACTGGCTGATGCGCCGTACCGGTTCGCTAAATATCGCCCGTAAAACGCCAATCGTACTCGGCATGCTGCTGTCGATGGTGATGGTGTTCTGTAACTACGTCAACGTGGAGTGGATGATCATCGGCTTTATGGCGCTGGCCTTCTTCGGCAAAGGTATCGGTGCGTTGGGATGGGCGGTGATGGCTGATACTGCACCTAAAGAGATCAGCGGTCTGAGCGGCGGTTTGTTCAACATGTTTGGCAATATCTCCGGTATCGTCACGCCAATTGCTATCGGCTACATCGTAGGGACCACCGGCTCGTTTAACGGCGCGTTGATTTACGTCGGGGTGCATGCGTTGATTGCGGTGGTGAGCTATCTGGTACTGGTGGGCGATATTAAACGTATCGAACTGAAACCTGTCGCAGGACAATGATGATGACAACACAATCGAGTCCCGTTATTACCGATATGAAGGTCATCCCGGTGGCCGGTCATGACAGCATGCTGCTCAATATTGGCGGTGCGCACAATGCATATTTCACCCGCAATATTGTGGTTCTTACCGATAACGCCGGCAATACCGGCGTCGGTGAAGCGCCGGGCGGCGAAGTGATTTATCAGACGCTGGTTGACGCTATCCCGATGGTATTGGGTCAGGAGGTTGCGCGCCTGAATAAGGTGGTACAGCAGGTGCATAAAGGCAACCAGGCCGCTGATTTTGACACCTTCGGCAAAGGCGCCTGGACGTTTGAGCTACGGGTAAACGCGGTAGCGGCGCTGGAAGCGGCGCTGCTCGACCTGCTGGGCAAGGCGCTGAACGTGCCGGTTTGTGAACTGTTAGGGCCGGGCAAGCAGCGCGATGCGGTCACCGTACTCGGCTATCTGTTCTACGTGGGTGATCGCACAAAGACCGATTTACCGTATCTGGAAAGCACGCCGGGAAACCATGAGTGGTATCACCTGCGTCACCAGCAAGCGATGAACAGTGAGGCGGTGGTACGTCTGGCTCAGGCTTCGCAGGATCGCTACGGCTTTAAAGATTTCAAACTCAAAGGTGGTGTACTGCCTGGCGAGCAGGAAATCGACACCGCTCGTGCGCTGAAAAAATGCTTCCCGGATGCGCGTATTACGGTTGATCCCAACGGTGCCTGGTTGCTGGATGAAGCCATCTCCCTGTGTAAAGGGCTGAACGATGTTCTGACCTACGCCGAAGATCCATGCGGCGCTGAACAGGGTTTTTCTGGCCGCGAAGTGATGGCCGAGTTCCGCCGTGCAACCGGTCTACCGGTAGCAACGAACATGATAGCCACCAACTGGCGTGAAATGGGCCATGCGGTGATGCTGAACTCAGTAGATATTCCGCTGGCCGATCCGCACTTCTGGACCCTTTCCGGCGCGGTACGCGTGGCACAGTTATGCGATGACTGGGGCCTGACCTGGGGCTGCCATTCTAACAATCATTTTGATATTTCGCTGGCGATGTTCACCCACGTTGGCGCCGCTGCGCCGGGCAACCCGACGGCTATCGACACCCACTGGATCTGGCAGGAGGGCGATTGCCGTCTGACCAAAAATCCGCTGGAGATTAAGAACGGGAAAATTGCTGTTCCTGACGCGCCTGGACTGGGCGTAGAGCTGGACTGGGATCAGGTTAACAAGGCTCATGAAGCCTACAAGAGACTGCCCGGCGGCGCGCGTAATGACGCAGGCCCAATGCAGTATCTGATCCCCGGATGGACTTTTGACCGTAAACGTCCCGTTTTCGGCCGCCACTAATTTTGAATAAGGACTTAATTATGAGCGCACAATTTTCTACCCCATTGGTTACCTCTATGCAGGTTATTCCGGTTGCGGGTCATGACAGTATGCTGATGAACCTGAGCGGCGCACATGCTCCATTCTTCACGCGCAATATTGTGATTATTAAAGATAACTCCGGTCATAGCGGCGTGGGTGAAATTCCCGGCGGAGAAAAAATCCGCAAAACGCTGGAAGATGCGATCCCGCTGGTGGTAGGCAAAACGTTAGGTGAATACAAAAACGTGCTGAATGCGGTACGCAATACTTTTGCCGATCGTGATGCGGGCGGTCGCGGTTTGCAGACCTTTGATTTACGTACCACTATTCATGTGGTTACTGGGATCGAAGCGGCCATGTTGGATCTGTTAGGTCAGCATCTGGGCGTAAACGTCGCCTCTCTGCTGGGTGATGGACAGCAGCGTAGCGAAGTTGAAATGTTGGGTTACCTGTTCTTTGTCGGTAACCGTAAGGCAACGCCGCTGCCGTACCAGAGTCAGCCGGATGAGAAGTGCGACTGGTATCGTCTGCGTCATGAAGAGGCGATGACCCCGGATGCGGTAGTGCGCCTGGCGGAAGCTGCGTATGAGAAGTATGGTTTCAACGACTTTAAACTGAAAGGCGGCGTGCTGGCCGGGGAAGAGGAAGCGGAATCTATCGTTGCGCTGGCGAAGCGTTTCCCGCAGGCCCGCGTCACGCTGGATCCGAACGGTGCGTGGTCGCTAAATGAAGCGATTAAGATCGGCAAATATCTGAAGGGTTCTCTGGCCTATGCGGAAGATCCGTGTGGCGCCGAGCAGGGCTTCTCTGGTCGTGAAGTGATGGCGGAATTCCGCCGCGCTACCGGTCTGCCGACCGCCACCAACATGATCGCCACCGACTGGCGTCAGATGGGGCATACGCTGTCGCTGCAGTCCGTGGATATCCCACTGGCGGACCCGCACTTCTGGACCATGCAGGGTTCTGTCCGCGTGGCACAAATGTGCCATGAGTTTGGGTTGACCTGGGGATCGCACTCCAACAACCACTTTGATATTTCGCTGGCGATGTTTACGCATGTCGCGGCAGCGGCTCCGGGCAAAATTACCGCGATTGATACCCACTGGATCTGGCAGGAAGGCAATCAATGCCTGACCAAAGAGCCATTTGAAATCAAAGGCGGCATGGTGCAGGTTCCGGCAAAACCGGGTCTGGGCGTGGAGCTGGATATGGATCAGGTCATGAAAGCGCATGAGCTGTACCAGCAACATGGATTGGGGGCGCGTGATGATGCGATGGGAATGCAGTATCTGATCCCGAACTGGACGTTTGATAATAAGCGTCCGTGCATGGTACGCTAAGCGAACTGGGACCGCTCCCATTAAGGGGCGGTTTTTATCCTGGTATATGCTTAACACAGTCAACATGCGTAAGGATGCTTTATGAAAATAGTAATCGCACCGGATTCCTATAAGGAAAGTTTGAGTGCGCTTGAAGTGGCAACGGCTATTGAGCAGGGGTTTCGTGAGATCTGGCCCGATGCGGATTACGTGAAGATTCCGGTTGCAGATGGCGGTGAAGGAACGGTCGAAGCGATGGTTGCCGCAACGCAAGGTCACCTTGTGCATGTTGATGTTACCGGCCCTTTGGGCAACACAATTCAGGCATTTTATGGTTTATCCGGTGATGAGCGCTCGGCCTTTATCGAAATGGCGGCCGCCAGCGGACTGGAACAGGTTCCTGCGGGGTTACGCGATCCGCTGAAAACGACATCCTGGGGAACCGGGGAGTTAATCCGTCATGCGTTGGACGCTGGCGTTGAGCATATCATCATTGGAATTGGCGGAAGCGCCACCAATGATGGCGGTGCCGGGATGGTGCAAGCGCTGGGAGCAAAATTGCTGGATGCGCAAAATAACGATATTGCCCATGGCGGGGCTGGCCTCGAATCGCTCGCTCGGATTGATATTTCTCAGTTAGACCAGCGACTTGCTGCGTGTCGTATTGAAGTGGCTTGCGACGTGACTAATCCGTTGACCGGTGAAGAGGGCGCTTCTGCGGTTTTTGGCCCGCAAAAAGGGGCGACGCCGGAGATGATTACCCGCCTGGATCGGGCACTCACGCACTATGCGCAACTCATTGCCCGCGATCTGGACGTCAACGTGCTGGATCTGGCCGGCGGTGGCGCCGCTGGTGGTATGGGGGCGGCGCTATATGCGTTTTGCGGCGCACAGTTGCGCTGCGGTATTGAGATAGTAACGGATGCGTTGCACCTTGACGCCTGCGTTGCGGATGCGGATTTAGTGGTCACGGGTGAAGGGCGCATTGATAGTCAGACCATTCACGGTAAGGTTCCGGTTGGCGTGGCGAAGGTCGCAAAGCGTTACAACAAACCGGTTATCGGCATTGCCGGTAGCCTGACGGCGGATGTCGGTGTGGTCCACGAGCATGGGCTGGATGCGGTTTTCAGCGTCATCTATACCATCTGTACCCTGGATGAGGCGCTAAAGAACGCGAGCGACAACGTACGAATGACGGCGAGAAACGTTGCCGCAACGCTTAAAGCCGGGCAGCAATTACGCTGAGTTGTAGGTTGGATAAGGCGGTCACGCCGCCTTCCTGCGAATATTACCCCAACAACTTCTTCGCTTCGCGCGCAACGTTGTCCATTTCATCCAGAAGCTCTAAAAACTCAGGCTCCAGCTCTTCTTCCTTGGTCCCGCTACGTAATTGCTGCTCAATAAGCTGACACAGGTTTTTCATGCGGGGAACGCCGCTATAACCGCAGCTACCGTGCAGCTTGTGGATCATATCCACCAGACCTTCAGGGTTTTCACCGACCAGCTGTTCTTCAATTTTGTTACGTACTTCGGGCAGAAAATCGAGCAGCATTTGCAGCATATCCCACGCCAGATCGTTTTTACCTGCGGCTTGTCTTAATGCTAACTGCCAGTCGAGTGTGGTATTCGGATTGACTACCGGCTCAACGGGTTCAACGGCGATCGCCCTAAGCGCTGTGCTTGCGCCGGGTTTGTAGCGTAACAGCAGATTATGCAGCTTATCTTCTTCGATAGGCTTCGCCAGGTAATCGTTCATCCCGGCGCTGAGCAGCTTCTCTTTCTGCCCAGCCATGGCGTGTGCGGTGACCGCAATGACCGGTGTCTGCTGTTGATGAGGAAGCTGGTGGATTAGTTCACAAGCGCGAATGCCGTCCATGTCTGGCATCTGAATATCCATCAGGATCAGATCAAATTGCATTTGTCTGGCGCGATCCACCGCTTGATGCCCACTGTCGCAGAGCACGACGTGCTGCACCTTATCTTCCAACAGTGCGCCAATCAGCTTGAGGTTCGCAGGGTTGTCGTCTACCGCCATAACGGTCATCGCAATTTTGCTATCGTCTAACAGCAGCGGATCCGCGCTGTGATTCACCTGACAATACTCTGTCAGCGCAGGCAGTAAGCGAGTTGAGGTGAGAGGTTTCAACAGACATGCCGCCGCGCCGCCCTGTTTTAACTTCTCGGCGTTAATCTGCGCATGGCAAGGCAGGGCCAGTAACAAAAAGTCGGTCATCGCCGCAGCGTTTGCCAGCCGCTCATGCTGCATGGTGAGCGGTTCGCGTAAAGTAACCGGAATGCCGAGCAGCAGAATATCGTAGTGATCCTTCGGCAGCCCGGAGAATGAAGGGCTGTAAATCACCTCCAACGGCGTTTCGCTCAAGATATCTAATGTGCACTGTGCGGCAGTGGCGTTCGGTTCGACGTAGGCCAGTCGTTTACCGGCCAGGCAGAGCGTGGTTGAGCGGTCAACGAGAACGTTAGGGTTAAGATCGAGGCTGATATGGAACCAGAACGTGGAACCCCGGTTCGGTTGACTATGGAAGGAGATGTCCCCGCCCATTTCGTTGACCAGTTTTTGCGTAATGACCAGGCCCAGCCCGGTACCGCCGTGGCGGCGGGAAATACTGGCATCCGCCTGGCGGAAGGCCTGGAACAAGCGTGACTGATCGCGCTCAGGAATACCAATTCCGGTATCGCGGATTTGTACTTCAATCTGCACTTTCGTGTTACTAAGGGCGCGCTTCTCGACCAGAATGTCGATATTGCCGCCTTCGGTAAATTTGATGGCATTGCCAACCAGATTAGTGATTACCTGCTGTAAGCGTAGCGGATCGCCGATGACGTTGTCCGGCACGTCATTCTTAATATTCAGCGTCAGCTCAAGCCCTTTATCATGGGATGAATGCGCTAACAGCGTAACGACGTCATCCAGCGTGCTGCGCAGCGGGAAGGGAATGCTTTCCAGAATCAGCTTGCCCGCCTCAAGTTTGGAGAAGTCGAGTACATCATTGATGATAGCCAGCAGATTGTTAGCCGAGCGTTCAATGGTATTCAGGTGATCGCGCTGCGTGGTGTTGAGCTCGGTTTTTAGCGTAAGACGGGTGAAGCCAATCACGCCATTCAGCGGTGTTCGCAGTTCGTGCGACATGTTAGCCAGAAACTCAGACTTAATACGCGCCGCTTCCTGGGCGCGTTTCTTCGCCAGATCCAGTTCGACGTTCTGGATTTCCATCTGCTCCAGCGTTTCACGCAGGTCAGAGGTGGCCTGATCGATGTTGTGCTGCATCTCTTCATGGTAAGCCGCAAGTGACATCGCCATCGAGTTGATACCATTTTTGAGCATATCCAGCTCGCCCAGCATGAAACCTTCCACGCGGCTGTCGAGCTGTCCTCTACGAATTCGGTCAACGGTATTCACCATATTGCGAATCGGGCCGGTTACGTCTCGCATCAGACGCCAGCCAAAAATTAACGCAATACCAATACAAAACAGCATCATTACACTGGAGATAAAGATCTCTTTGTACTGCTGCAATCGCACGGACTTAAGATCCAGCTCAAGCGCCACATACCCCAGCATATTTTTGGTGTTTTTCGCATCGCTTACGGCGGATTCATCTGGTGAATAGCTTTCCGATATAATCGGGGTACGCAGGATCATGATATCCCCGTGCCGGGTGACGCTTAGCTTACGGGGAAACGGTGAACCTGTCGCCAACTGCATTTCAGACGGATCGAGATGAAAATTAGAGGTGACGAACAGTCGGTTATTTTCGTCATAAACAGAAATTGCCCGCACGATATCGGAATGGCGACGATGCAGCACGCTGATAAGCTGGCCGATAGATTCCCTGTTTTGCAGGTTCATGCCATATTCGCTGGAGACCGCGAGTGGTTCTATGATGCTGGCACCAGCATCTTCCAGTTGACGCTGCAAGTCGTTATAGCGATGCACAACAAAAAAGATACTGAGCAACAAACCTATCAGGACGGTCGGGGCCAGGATCAGAATCATCATGCGTGCGCGCAGGCTGTAGTTGGTCATGGAGTTCCGTTATGGGACAATTAGGGTCACACTGTTAAATAGAGAAATATCTCGTCGATGGCGCAATTCTACTCTGCAAAACGACGCGTGACGACGCGTCAGATCATAACCGTTACCGTCAATGACCTCGATCCTTTTGGTCAGGGCGTCGCTCGCCATAACGGAAAAGCGTTGTTTATACCGGAATTGCTACCCCAGGAAAGCGCCGAGGTGGTGATTACCGAAGATAAAAAACAGTTCTCCCGCGCGCAAGTAAAACGACGTTTGAACAACAGCCCTGAGCGTGAAGTGCCACGTTGCCCGCATTTTAGCGTATGCGGCGGTTGCCAGCAGCAGCATGCCAGCATCTCGTTACAGCAGCGTAGTAAAAGCGCGGCGTTGTCGCGTTTAATGAAATGTGACGTGTCGGATGTTATAGCTGATACGCCGTGGGGCTATCGTCGTCGTGCCCGATTGAGCCTGAACTATCGGCCAAAAGAACAAAAATTGCAGATGGGGTTTCGTAAATCAGGCTCCAGCGACATTATCGATGTCAAACAATGCCCTGTTTTGGTGCCCCAGCTTGAAGCGTTATTGCCCCATCTCAGGGCGTGTCTGGAAAGTCTTCAAGGGTTACGCCACCTTGGACATGTTGAATTGGTGCAGGCAGGGAGCGGAACCCTGATGATTTTGCGCCACACGGCGCCATTAAGTGCAGCGGATAAAGAAAAACTGGAATGCTTTTCGCATTCTCTGGGGCTGTCTTTGTTTCTGGCCCCGCAAAGCGAGATACTGGAATCAATATCAGAAGAATCACCCTGGTATGACTCAAATGGACTACGGTTAACCTTCAGCCCGCGTGATTTTATTCAGGTCAATGAAGGGGTAAACCAGCAAATGGTGGCCCGTGCGTTGGAATGGCTCGATGTTCAACCTGAAGATCGCGTACTCGATCTGTTCTGCGGAATGGGCAATTTTACTCTGCCGCTGGCAACTCGGGCAGCAAGCGTGGTTGGCGTGGAAGGTGTTCCGGCGTTGGTGGAGAAAGGTCGGGAGAACGCGCTGAATAACGGATTACACAATGTGACGTTCTTTCATGAAAACCTTGAGGAAGATGTTACCCGGCAGCCGTGGGCGAAAAACGGATTCGACAAAGTATTGCTCGATCCTGCGCGTGCGGGGGCTGCTGGTGTGATGCAACATATTATAAAATTAGAACCTATACGCGTTGTTTATGTATCCTGTAACCCGGCAACGCTGGCTCGTGACAGCGATGCTTTGCTCAATGCGGGATATGCCATCCGGCGGCTGGCGATGCTCGATATGTTCCCGCACACTGGACACCTGGAATCAATGGTCCTGTTTGAGCGTTTGTAATGAACTTAATACCCATTGGATTTCGCCTTGTAATGCTGTGTGAAAGACAATGGGTTCGGCTTGTCGACTTCGACAGGCCATGCCCCTTAAGGAGAGGACGATGGTTGCGGTAAGAAGTGCACATTTAAATAAAGCTGGTGAGTTTGATCCCAAGAAATGGATCGCGAGTCTGGGGATCTCCAGCCAGCAGTCGTGTGAACGCTTAGCCGAAACCTGGGCGTACTGCCTCCAGCAGACACAGGGGCATCCGGATGCGGATCTGCTGCTGTGGCGTGGCGTGGAGATGGTAGAAATTCTCTCCATGTTGAGCATGGATATCGACACGCTGCGTGCAGCAATGCTGTTCCCTCTGGCTGATGCCAACGTGGTAAGTGAAGACATCCTGCGCGAGAGCGTGGGCAAATCCATTGTTCATCTTATCCACGGCGTGCGTGATATGGCGGCGATACGCCAGCTTAAAGCCACGCATACCGATTCAGTTTCTTCCGAGCAGGTCGATAACGTCCGCCGCATGCTGCTGGCAATGGTGGATGACTTTCGCTGTGTGGTCATCAAGCTGGCAGAGCGGATTGCCCATCTGCGTGAAGTGAAAGACGCGCCGGAAGATGAACGCGTTCTGGCGGCAAAAGAGTGCACCAATATCTATGCACCGCTGGCCAACCGTTTGGGAATCGGGCAATTAAAATGGGAGCTGGAAGATTACTGCTTCCGTTATCTGCACCCGGCTGAATACAAACGCATTGCCAAGCTGCTGCATGAACGTCGTATCGACCGGGAGCATTACATTGATGAGTTCGTTGGTCATTTGCGCTCAGAGATGAAAACGGAAGGCGTCAAAGCTGAAGTGTACGGGCGTCCGAAGCATATCTACAGCATCTGGCGCAAAATGCAGAAAAAGCAGTTGGCCTTCGATGAACTGTTCGATGTGCGCGCAGTGCGTATCGTGGCAGAGCGTTTACAGGACTGCTATGCCGCGCTCGGGATAGTACATACTCACTATCGCCATCTGCCGGATGAGTTTGATGACTACGTCGCGAACCCGAAACCCAACGGCTACCAGTCAATCCATACGGTTGTGCTGGGGCCGGGTGGGAAAACTATTGAAATTCAGATCCGTACCAAACAGATGCACGAAGATGCCGAACTGGGCGTCGCGGCACACTGGAAGTACAAAGAGGGCACTGCTTCAGGCGCCGCGCGCTCTGGTCATGAAGATCGTATTGCATGGCTGCGTAAGCTGATCGCCTGGCAGGAAGAGATGGCAGATTCCGGTGAAATGCTGGATGAAGTTCGTAGCCAGGTCTTTGATGACCGCGTGTACGTCTTTACACCGAAAGGCGACGTTGTGGATCTGCCAGCAGGCTCCACGCCGCTCGATTTTGCTTACCACATTCATAGTGATGTGGGGCATCGTTGCATTGGCGCGAAAATTGGTGGACGCATCGTACCGTTTACCTACCAACTACAGATGGGCGATCAAATTGAAATTATCACCCAGAAACAGCCAAACCCAAGCCGCGACTGGTTGAACCCTAACCTTGGCTATGTAACCACCAGTCGTGGGCGTTCGAAGATCCACGCCTGGTTCCGTAAACAGGACCGTGATAAGAACATTCTTGCAGGTCGCCAGATCCTCGACGATGAACTGGCGCATTTAGGCATCAGCCTGAAAGAAGCGGAAAAACATCTGCTGCCGCGCTACAGTTTCAATGAGCTGGATGAACTGTTGGCGGCGATTGGCGGAGGTGACATCCGCCTCAACCAGATGGTGAATTTCCTGCAGGCGCAGTTTAATAAGCCAAGCGCTGCCGAACAGGATGCCGCCGCGCTGAAACAGCTTCAGCAGAAAACGCACGCACCGCAGAGTCGCCGTAAAGACGACGGTCGTGTCGTGGTGGAAGGGGTAGGTAACCTGATGCACCACATCGCTCGCTGCTGCCAGCCGATTCCAGGCGATGAGATTGTCGGGTTTATTACCCAGGGACGCGGTATTTCTGTGCACCGGGCTGATTGTGAACAGCTGACTGAGCTGCGCTCCCATGCGCCGGAACGTATTGTTGATGCGGTCTGGGGCGAAAGTTACTCTGCAGGGTATTCGCTGGTGGTTCGCGTCCAGGCCAACGATCGCAGTGGCTTGTTACGTGATATCACCACGATTCTCGCCAACGAGAAGGTAAACGTGCTGGGAGTTGCCAGCCGGAGTGATACCAAACAACAGCTTGCCACCATTGATATGACCATCGAAATCTACAACCTGCAGGTGCTCGGGCGCGTGCTCGGCAAGCTGAACCAGGTACCGGATGTGATCGACGCACGTCGTCTGCACGGTAATTAATCATTATGTAGGCCGGATAACCTTGTAGGCCTGATAAGACGCGTTAGCGTTGCCATCAGGCATTGCTATGTTGCCTGATGTCGCCTTATCCGGCCTACCGTATTGAAATTTCAGGATATTCCAATGAATCAAATCGACCGACTGCTCGGTATTATGCAGCGCCTGCGCGACCCGGAGAACGGCTGTCCGTGGGACAAAGAGCAGACATTCGCCACTATTGCTCCTTATACCCTCGAAGAAACTTATGAAGTGCTGGACGCGATTGCGCGAGAAGACTTCGACGACCTGCGTGGAGAGTTGGGGGATCTGCTGTTCCAGGTGGTGTTTTACGCCCAGATGGCTCAGGAAGAAGGACGCTTCAACTTTGATGATATTTGCGCTGCGATAAGCGATAAGCTTGAACGCCGCCACCCGCATGTTTTTGCTGATGTTTCTGCAAGTAACAGCACCGAGGTGCTTACCCGTTGGGAGCAAATCAAAACCGAAGAACGTGCTGAGAAGGCACAGCATTCCGCGCTCGACGATATTCCCCGTAGTTTACCGGCATTAATGCGCGCCCAAAAAATCCAGAAACGCTGCTCAAATGTTGGCTTCGACTGGAAAACATTAGGACCGGTTGTCGACAAGGTTTACGAAGAGATCGACGAAGTCATGTTTGAGGCGAAGCAGGCTGTTGTCGACCAGGCTAAACTGGAGGAGGAAATGGGCGATCTGCTGTTTGCCACGGTCAATATGGCCCGGCATTTAGGCACTAAAGCAGAGACTGCTTTGCAAAAAGCGAACGAGAAATTTGAGCGACGTTTTCGTGAGGTTGAGCGAATTGTGGCTGCTCGCGGTCTGGAAATGACTGGTGTTGATCTGGAAACTATGGAAGAAGTCTGGCAACAGGTAAAACGGCAGGAAATTGATCTCTAAGGGATTTCGTCGGTCAAGGGCGATTTGTGTGATTTTTTAAATAACAAGCGCTTGATTTACGTCAAAAACATTTACCCCAAAGGGGCTATTTTCTCACTCCCGATGTTAATGTGAGCCTGGTGAAGAGGAGGAATAATGAAAGTTTGTGGCGCTCGTCATGTTCGGGTATACTACTTTCCCGTCTTGGTAATTCCATCGTTTCACCCTAACTTCTCAGGTCCAGCATGACAACGAACTATATTTTTGTGACCGGCGGGGTCGTATCCTCTCTGGGAAAAGGCATTGCCGCAGCCTCCCTGGCAGCCATTCTTGAAGCCCGTGGCCTCAATGTAACCATGATGAAACTGGATCCGTACATCAACGTCGATCCAGGTACTATGAGCCCAATCCAACACGGGGAAGTGTTCGTTACCGAAGACGGCGCTGAAACCGACCTGGACCTGGGTCACTATGAGCGCTTCATTCGTACCAAAATGAGCCGCCGCAACAACTTCACTACGGGTCGTATCTACTCCGACGTTCTGCGTAAAGAACGCCGTGGTGACTACCTGGGCGCGACCGTTCAGGTTATCCCGCACATCACGAATGCCATTAAAGAGCGTGTTCTGGAAGGCGGTGAAGGTCATGATGTTGTTCTGGTTGAAATCGGCGGAACCGTTGGGGATATCGAATCTCTGCCGTTCCTTGAAGCGATTCGCCAGATGGCCGTAGAAATTGGTCGCGAGCACACGCTGTTTATGCATCTGACGCTGGTTCCGTACATGGCAGCGGCAGGTGAAGTCAAAACTAAACCGACTCAGCACTCTGTAAAAGAGCTGCTTTCTATCGGTATTCAGCCAGATATCCTGATTTGCCGCTCCGATCGCGCAGTTCCGGCTAATGAACGTGCAAAAATTGCATTGTTCTGTAACGTTCCGGAAAAAGCGGTGATTTCTCTGAAAGATGTCGATTCCATCTATAAAATCCCGGGCCTGTTGAAATCTCAGGGCCTTGACGATTATATTTGTAAACGATTCAGCTTGAACTGTCCGGAAGCTAATCTGTCAGAATGGGAACAGGTTATCTACGAAGAAGCGAATCCGGCAGGCGAAGTGACTATCGGTATGGTCGGCAAGTACATTGAACTGCCGGATGCCTATAAATCAGTTATCGAAGCGCTGAAGCATGGCGGTCTGAAGAATCGTGTCACCGTCAATATCAAGCTGATCGATTCACAAGATGTCGAAACGCGTGGCGTTGAGATCCTGAAAGGTCTTGATGCAATCCTGATCCCTGGCGGCTTCGGCTACCGTGGTGTTGAAGGTAAAATCGCGACGGCGCGCTTTGCGCGTGAGAACAATATTCCTTATCTGGGCATTTGCCTGGGTATGCAGGTTGCGTTGATTGAGTTTGCACGTAACGTAGTGGGTATGGACAACGCCAACTCCACGGAATTTGTGCCAGACTGTAAGTACCCGGTGGTGGCCCTGATTACCGAATGGCGCGATGAAGACGGCAACGTCGAAGTCCGTACCGAGAAGAGCGATCTGGGCGGCACTATGCGTCTTGGTGCGCAGCAGTGTCAGTTGAGCGACGATAGCCTGGTTCGTCAACTGTACGGCGCGCCGACAATTGTTGAACGCCACCGCCACCGTTACGAAGTCAACAATATGCTGTTGAAACAGATTGAAGCTGCGGGTCTGCGTATTGCAGGCCGTTCCGGTGATGATCAGTTGGTCGAGATCATTGAGGTACCGAATCATCCGTGGTTCGTGGCCTGTCAGTTCCACCCGGAATTTACTTCCACGCCACGTGATGGGCACCCGCTGTTTGCCGGCTTTGTGAAAGCCGCCAGTGAACATCAGAAGCGTCAGGCGAAGTAAGAAGTAAATAAGTTAGAACGGCAATGCACCCATCAGGGTGCATTGTTTGTCTGGAGTTTTAGTTTAACTTGTACTGAGGAAAATCTAATGTCCAAAATCGTTAAAATCATCGGTCGTGAAATCATCGACTCCCGTGGTAACCCGACTGTTGAAGCCGAAGTACACCTGGAAGGTGGTTTCGTTGGTATGGCAGCAGCTCCGTCAGGTGCTTCTACTGGTTCCCGCGAAGCACTGGAACTGCGCGATGGCGACAAATCCCGTTTCATGGGTAAAGGCGTACTGAAAGCTGTTGCAGCTGTTAACGGCCCAATTGCTCAGGCTCTGCTGGGTAAAGATGCTAAAGATCAGGCTGGCATCGACAAGATCATGATCGATCTGGACGGTACTGAAAACAAATCCAACTTCGGTGCAAACGCCATCCTGGCTGTGTCCCTGGCGAACGCCAAAGCAGCAGCTGCTGCTAAAGGCCTGCCGCTGTATGCACACATCGCTGAACTGAACGGTACTCCGGGTAAATACTCCATGCCAGTTCCGATGATGAACATCATCAACGGTGGTGAGCACGCTGACAACAACGTCGACATCCAGGAATTCATGATTCAGCCGGTTGGCGCTAAGACTCTGAAAGAAGCCGTTCGTATGGGTTCTGAAGTGTTCCACAACCTGGCTAAAGTTCTGAAAGCTAAAGGTATGAACACTGCAGTTGGTGACGAAGGCGGCTACGCGCCGAACCTGGGTTCCAACGCTGAAGCTCTGGCTGTAATCGCTGAAGCGGTTAAAGCAGCTGGCTACGAGCTGGGCAAAGACATCACTCTGGCGATGGACTGTGCAGCTTCTGAATTCTACAAAGACGGTAAATACGTTCTGGCTGGCGAAGGCAACAAAGCATTCACCTCCGAAGAATTCACTCACTTCCTGGAAGAACTGACCAAACAGTACCCGATCGTGTCCATCGAAGATGGTCTGGACGAGTCTGACTGGGATGGTTTCGCATACCAGACTAAAGTACTGGGCGACAAAATCCAGCTGGTTGGTGACGATCTGTTCGTAACCAACACCAAGATCCTGAAAGAAGGCATCGAAAAAGGCATCGTTAACTCCATCCTGATCAAATTCAACCAGATCGGTTCTCTGACCGAAACTCTGGCTGCGATCAAAATGGCGAAAGACGCTGGCTACACCGCTGTCATCTCTCACCGTTCTGGCGAAACTGAAGATGCTACCATCGCTGATCTGGCTGTTGGTACCGCTGCAGGCCAGATCAAAACTGGTTCTATGAGCCGTTCTGACCGCGTTGCTAAGTACAACCAGCTGATTCGTATCGAAGAAGCTCTGGGTGAACAAGCACCGTATAACGGTCGTAAAGAGATCAAAGGTCAGGCGTAATCCTGTTCTTTAACTCTTAACGTAAAAACCCGCTGCGGCGGGTTTTTTTATGCTTTTAAAGCAGTAGAGGAAGTGTTGCGCTGGCTGTTTGCTGGCTCACATCACTGTACTTTTCATCCAGCGCAATCAGCGACGTGGTGAGAAGTTCAACCAACAGCATCACACCCACCTTGGCGTTTAGCGCACCAGCACTCAACGGACCTTCTGGTTTGGCTGCGACCAGTTGAATATCGCTCAGCGAAGCCAGCGGACTGCGCGGCGTATTACTCAGCGCCAGTACGCGCACGCCTTGCTTACGCGCCAGTTTCACGACATGCAGCAGATCGCGCGTGGAGCCTGAACTGGAGATCGCTACCACGAGCGTATTTTTGCTAAGCGTAGTGGCATTCATGGCTGCGCGGTGCATGTCGCTGAACAGTTGCGCGGGTTTGCCGAGGCGCAGGAGTTTGTAATGTAAATACTCCCCCAGAATAGCGCTGGCCGCTACGCCATAAATCTGTACCGACTGAGCCTGATGTAGCGCCAGAGCGGCGGATTCCAGTAATGTCCTGTCGAGTAACTTTGCTGTGTCCTGCAGCGCTTGCACGGATTCATTGACCACATTGTCAATTTCATCCCCGCTGTGCTCTACCGGCTGTCCTTGCTGGAGATCGAGAGCCAGCGCCATTTTGAATTCGTTATAACCCTTACACCCAAGCGTGCGGCACAGACGTGTGACGCTCGCCTCGCTGGTGTCGCTTTCACGCGCCAGTTCGGTAATCGTCAGGTAGACAACTTTTGCCGGATCACTAAGCACAAACTCTCCCAGCTTCTGCTGTGTTCGGCTATATCCGTCAACGCCCTGGCGCAATCTCAGCAGCAGGTTTTCATTTTCTGACATGCAAAATCCTTAATGCGTTTCTCTGCTGATAGTGTGGCGGAAAGCAGGGGAGAGATGCCAGTCATTTTAAAAAAGTATGATCGGCTTCCTGGTTTTTGATGATAATTTTCATTTATAAAATTAATTATGGTAAAAATTTTCATCATTAATCGGGGAGATGAAAAAATGATGCAAATGTTTAGCGGCGCCTCATCGGGCGCATGGTTTGAAAAGGCACAGCGGTTTGGCAAATCGTTCATGCTGCCGATTGCGGTACTGCCCGCTGCGGGGCTGTTGTTAGGGATTGGCGGTGCGCTGTCGAATCCAAACACATTGACGGCGTATCCGTTTTTGGACGTTGACTGGTTACAGGCAATCTTCACGATCATGACCAGCGCAGGTTCTATTGTGTTTGCCAACCTGTCGGTACTTTTTGCGGTGGGTGTGGCAGTAGGATTGGCGAAAACGGACAAAGGCACCGCCGGGCTTGCTGCATTGCTGGCATTTCTGGTGATGAACGCCACCATCAACGCTTTATTGACACTCAACGGAACGCTGGCGCACGAGAATCCCGGTGCCGTAGGCCAGGGGATGACGCTGGGTATTCAGACGCTGGAAACAGGCGTATTTGGTGGGGTGGTGATTGGGCTTGTCACCTGCGCGCTGCATAGCCGTTTCAATAAAGTCTCGCTGCCTCAGTTCCTTGGTTTCTTCAGCGGTTCGCGCTTTGTGCCGATTATTAGCTCCCTTGCCGCGATTGTAGTGGGTGCGGTCATGACGGTGGTTTGGCCGCATTTCCAGAAACTCATTTTTGGACTGGGTGGTCTGGTGGATGCGACCGGTTATCTGGGTACGCTGTTGTACGGCTTCATCCTGCGTATGCTTGGCCCACTGGGGTTACACCATATCTTTTATTTACCGTTCTGGACCACAGCGCTTGGCGGGAGTGAAATCGTCAACGGCCAGTTGGTTGAAGGCACGCAGCGTATTTTCTTCGCTCAACTTGCCGATCCGAATACGCAGCAGTTCTATGCGGGCACCTCGCGCTTTATGTCCGGGCGCTTTATCACCATGATGTTTGGCCTGCTTGGCGCATGTCTTGCGATGTACCATACTGCAAAACCAGAGAACAGAAAGCTTGTCGCCGGACTGCTGTTGTCTGCGGCCCTGACCTCTTTCCTGACGGGGATCACTGAGCCTATCGAGTTCTCCTTCCTGTTTGTCGCACCTGTGTTATACGTCATTCACGCCTTCTTCGATGGTCTGGCGTTTATGATGGCGCATATTTTACATATCACCATCGGGCAAACCTTTTCGGGTGGGCTTATCGATTTCCTCCTCTTCGGTGTGCTACAGGGGGAAGCTAAAACCAACTGGATGTACGTCCCTATGGTGGGGATCCCGTGGTTCTTCCTTTACTACTTCACCTTCCGCTATTTGATTAACCGCTTTAACTGGTTGACGCCTGGTCGTGAAAACGCAGCACCGACTGAATCCGGCCTGCCGCAAAGTGAGCGTGCTGCGGCTGTGATTGCCGGACTGGGAGGTAAAGAGAATCTGGAAGAGGTGGACTGTTGCGCCACACGTCTGCGCGTGACGGTAAAAGAGAGTAGCAAGGTCGATGAAGCGGCGCTGAAAGCGACCGGAGCGCGTGGCGTAATTATTCGCGGCAACGGGGTTCAGGTGATTTATGGCCCGCATGTCACCATCATCAAAAACGAAGTCGAAGAGATCTTATCGTAATGAAAACTGTACTGGATTCCCTGAAAGGTAAATTAATCGTCTCCTGCCAGGCGCTGGAAAATGAGCCCCTGCACAGTCCGTTTATTATGTCGCGTATGGCACTGGCGGCAGCGCAGGGAGGTGCTGTAGGTATTCGTGCGAACAGCGTGGTGGATATTCGCGCGATCAAAGAGAGCGTCTCCCTGCCGGTGATTGGGATTATCAAGCGTGATTATCCGGGTAGCGATGTGTTTATCACGGCCACGCTCCAGGAAGTGGATGAGCTAATGACCGTTGAGCCGGAGATTATTGCTCTGGATGCGACAGCGCGCCCGCGCCCAGGTGGACAAACGCTGGAAGAATTAGTTATGCAAATCCGCGCTCGCTACCCGTCTGTGCTGCTGATGGCGGATATCGCCACCATAGACGAGGCGGTGACAGCTGAGCGTCTGGGTTTTGACTGCGTGGGCACCACGCTCTACGGCTACACCGCTGACACTGCCGGGCATGTGCTGGCGGAAAACGACTGCGGTTTTTTACGTGAGGTATTGGCGGCGGTCAGCGTACCTGTCGTGGCAGAAGGAAACGTCGATACTCCGGAACGTGCCGCACGATGCCTGGAATTAGGTGCCCATACCGTGGTGGTTGGTGGCGCAATCACGCGTCCGCAGCAGATAACGGCACGCTTTGTCGCGGCGATCGCCTCGTAAAGCATCGATGGGGCATGATACTTTGGCGGGGATCTGCGATAATTATCGTTTATCCCCATATTGAGAGCGCTATGCAGTACCCGATTAACGAGATGTTCCAGACCCTGCAAGGTGAGGGTTACTTTACCGGCGTCCCCGCCATTTTTATTCGTTTACAGGGATGCCCGGTTGGCTGTGCCTGGTGCGATACCAAACACACCTGGGATAAGCTTGAGGATCGGGAAGTCTCCCTGTACAGCATCCTGGCCAAGACCAAAGAAAGCGACAAATGGGGGGCGGCGAGCAGTGAGGATCTGCTGGCGGTCATTTCGCGTCAGGGGTATACCGCCCGTCATGTGGTGATCACCGGCGGCGAGCCCTGCATTCATGACCTGATGCCGCTGACTGACCTGCTGGAAAAGAACGGCTTTAGCTGCCAGATTGAGACCAGTGGTACCCACGAAGTACGCTGTACGCCGAATACCTGGGTGACCGTATCGCCGAAGGTAAATATGCGTGGCGGTTATGATGTGCTGTCGCAGGCGCTGGAGCGCGCGAATGAAATCAAACATCCGGTTGGTCGCGTTCGCGATATTGAAGCGCTGGATGAACTGCTGGCAACGTTGAGCGACGACAAACCACGAATCATCGCCTTACAGCCAATCAGCCAGAAAGAAGATGCGACGCGTTTGTGTATTGATACCTGTATTGCGCGCAACTGGCGTCTGTCGATGCAAACCCATAAATATCTGAATATTGCCTGATAACTGTGCCGGGAGCGTTTCGCTTACCCGGCCAGAGTTTGTTGCTTGTTGCAGGCCGGATAAGACGCATTGCCATCCGGCAAGCCTACAATCACTCGCCGCGGTACACGCAGCCTGCTGTGCAGGTTTCTTTCACCATTACAGCACTTAGCAGAGGGACCACAGGTTTAATCTGATCCCAAATCCATTTGGCCAGCACTTCACTGGTTGGATTTTCTAAGCCAGGAATATCGTTCAAATAGTAGTGATCGAGTCTGTCATAAGTCGGCTTAAACGCGGCTTTTAACTCAGCAAAATCCATGATCCAACCGGTATGCGGATCGACTTCACCGGTAATTTCAAGACGCACCATAAATGAGTGACCATGCAGGCGGCCACACTTATGCCCTTCCGGTACGTGCGGCAGGCGGTGAGCGGCTTCGAAGGTGAAATCTTTAAACAAGGTGGTGGACATTATTTACTCTCAAGAATGCGAAAAACCGCCGTAGGGTACCGTAAAGCACAATTTTTATCATTAGTTAAAAGGGCGCTAAGCATCAGAACGTCATATTTACGCTGTTAATGTTTGATAACTATTTATATATCATATAGTTATTAAATCGTTTTTGTCGTTAATGACTATAACTAAAACAGGTTAGTCCATTTGGTTATTTGTTATTTCTATCCCTTCTTTAATTGTTACTATCCCCGCCGTTAACCTTATCTTCAGTTTGGGTTTTATTGCTGAAATCCGCTTTGCTTACTGGAACATGACAACGCATGACGACACAGGCCCCACCTTCCGCTCTGCTACCGCTAAACCCGGAGCAACTGGCACGCCTTCAGGCTGCCACGACCGATTTCACTCCCGCACAGCTTGCGTGGGTTTCTGGCTATTTTTGGGGCGTGCTGAATCAGCAGCCTGGTAGCAATGCAGCGGCGCTTGCGCCTGTCGCTGAAATGCCTGGCATTACGCTTATCTCCGCCTCGCAAACCGGTAATGCGCGTCGTGTGGCGGAAGCCCTGCGCGATGATCTGATCGCCGCGAAGCTCAACGTCACTCTGATCAACGCTGGCGACTATAAATTCAAACAAATCGCCAATGAAAAACTGCTGATCGTGGTGGCGTCGACGCAAGGGGAAGGTGAACCGGCGGAAGAAGCTGTGGCGTTGCATAAATTCCTGTTCTCGAAAAAAGCGCCAAAGCTCAATAACACCGCTTTTGCCGTGTTTGGTCTTGGCGATACCTCCTATGAATTCTTCTGCCAGGCCGGGAAAGACTTCGACAGCAAACTGGCCGAGCTGGGCGGTGAACGTCTGCTCGACCGCGTCGATGCCGACGTCGAATACCAGGCCGCCGCCGCTGAATGGCGCGCGCGTCTGGTCGAGGTACTGAAAGCCCGCGCGCCGGCGGCGCCATCGGTGCAGGCCGTGGCGGGCGGCGCGGTGAACGAGATTCACTCCAGCCCCTATACCAAAGAAGCGCCGCTGACGGCGTCGCTTGCGGTGAATCAGAAAATTACCGGCCGTAATTCGGAAAAAGATGTCCGCCATATCGAAATCGACCTTGGCGATTCCGGTCTGCGCTATCAGCCGGGCGACGCGCTGGGCGTGTGGTATCAGAACGACCCGGCGCTGGTCAAAGAGCTGGTTGAACTGCTGTGGCTGAAAGGTGATGAACCGGTGACGGTTGAAGGCAAAACCTTGTCGCTCGCTGAAGCGTTGCAGTGGCATTTCGAGCTGACGGTGAATACCGGCAATATCGTGGAGAACTATGCCACCTTAACCCGCAGCGAAACATTGCTGCCGTTAGTGGGTGACAAAGCACAGTTGCAGCATTATGCCGCCACCACGCCCATCGTCGATATGGTGCGCTTTTCCCCGGCGCAACTGGATGCTCAGGCGTTAGTTGATCTTCTGCGTCCGTTGACGCCGCGTTTGTACTCCATTGCCTCTTCTCAGGCGGAAGTGGAAAGCGAAGTGCACGTCACCGTGGGCGTGGTGCGTTATGAAATAGAAGGTCGCGCCCGTGCTGGTGGTGCTTCCAGTTTCCTCGCCGACCGCGTGGAAGAAGAAGGTGAAGTCCGCGTGTTCATTGAACACAACGACAATTTCCGCCTGCCGTCAAACCCGCAGACGCCGGTGATTATGATTGGCCCGGGTACGGGAATTGCACCGTTCCGTGCTTTCATGCAGCAGCGTGCGGCTGATGGAGCCGAAGGCAAAAACTGGCTGTTTTTCGGTAACCCGCACTTTACCGAAGATTTCCTGTATCAGGTGGAATGGCAGCGTTACGTCAAAGAGGGCGTACTGAGCCGTATCGATCTCGCCTGGTCCCGCGATCAAAAAGAAAAAGTCTACGTACAAGATAAACTGCGCCAACAGGGCGCGGAACTGTGGCGCTGGATTAACGACGGTGCCCACATTTATGTCTGCGGCGATGCCAATCGTATGGCGAAAGACGTTGAGCAGGCGTTGTTGGAAGTGATTGCCGAATTCGGTGGTATGGATATCGAAGCGGCGGATGAATTTTTAAGTGAGCTGCGCATTGAGCGCCGTTATCAGCGAGATGTCTACTAATGAGCGAAAAACATCCAGGACCATTGGTGGTCGAAGGCAAACTGTCCGACGCTGAGCGTATGAAGCTGGAAAGCAACTATCTGCGCGGTACCATTGCCGAAGATTTAAACGACGGCCTGACCGGCGGGTTTAAAGGCGACAACTTCCTGCTGATCCGTTTTCACGGTATGTACCAGCAGGACGACCGCGATATCCGCGCCGAACGTGCCGAGCAAAAGCTGGAGCCGCGTCACGCGATGCTGCTGCGCTGTCGTCTGCCGGGTGGAGTGATCACCACCAAACAGTGGCAGGCGATCGACAAGTTCGCCCATGACAACACTATTTACGGCAGCATTCGTCTGACCAACCGTCAGACCTTCCAGTTTCACGGCATTCTGAAGAAGAACGTTAAACCGGTACACCAGATGCTGCATTCCGTCGGCCTGGACGCACTGGCGACCGCCAACGATATGAACCGTAACGTGCTGTGCACCTCCAACCCGTATGAATCTGAGCTGCACGCCGAAGCCTACGAGTGGGCGAAAAAGATCTCCGAACATCTGCTGCCGCGCACCCGCGCCTATGCAGAGATCTGGCTTGATCAGGAAAAAGTTGCGACCACCGACGAGGAGCCGATCCTCGGTCAAACCTATCTGCCGCGTAAGTTTAAAACCACGGTGGTGATCCCACCGCAGAACGACATCGATCTGCATGCCAACGACATGAACTTCGTGGCGATTGCGGAAAACGGCAAGTTGGTGGGCTTTAACCTGCTGGTGGGCGGCGGTTTGTCAATTGAGCATGGCAATAAGAAAACTTACGCCCGGACGGCAAGCGAATTTGGTTATCTGCCGCTTGAGCATACACTGGCCGTGGCGGAAGCGGTGGTGACGACTCAGCGTGACTGGGGTAACCGTACCGATCGTAAAAACGCCAAAACCAAATACACGCTGGAACGCGTAGGCGTTGAGACCTTTAAAGCTGAAGTTGAGCGCCGCGCGGGGATCAAGTTTGAGCCTATCCGCCCGTACGAGTTCACCGGTCGCGGCGATCGTATCGGCTGGGTGAAAGGGATCGACAATAAATGGCATCTGACGCTGTTTATTGAAAACGGCCGTATCCTGGATTATCCGGGCCGTCCGTTGAAAACCGGTCTGCTTGAGATCGCGAAGATCCACAAAGGTGAGTTCCGTATTACCGCGAACCAGAACCTGATCATTGCAGGTGTTCCTGAGAGTGAAAAGGTGAAGATCGAGAAGATTGCGCAGAAGAGTGGCTTAATGAATGCGGTCACTCCGCAGCGTGAAAACTCGATGGCCTGCGTGTCGTTCCCAACCTGTCCGCTGGCGATGGCGGAGGCCGAGCGCTTCCTGCCAACGTTTATCGACAACATCGACACGCTGATGGCGAAGCACAGCCTGAGTGATGAAAATATTGTCATGCGTGTGACTGGCTGCCCGAACGGTTGCGGCCGCGCGATGCTGGCGGAAGTTGGTCTGGTGGGGAAAGCGCCCGGACGTTACAACCTCCATTTAGGGGGCAACCGTATTGGAACTCGCATTCCCCGGATGTTTAAAGAGAACATCACCGAGCCGGAAATTCTGGCATCGCTGGATGAACTGATTGGGCGCTGGGCGAAAGAGCGCGAAGCGGGTGAAGGCTTCGGTGACTTTACGGTGCGTGCGGGCATTATTCGCCCGGTGCTCGATCCTGCCCGGGATTTCTGGGAATAATGTGAAATTGACTTATCGGGTCTACTGAATTGGTAGATCTGATAAGCGCAGCGCCATCAGGCAAGGCAAACAGTGAGGAACTTATGTCCAAACTCGATCTCAACGCGTTGAACGAACTGCCGAAAGTTGAACGCGTTATGGCGTTGGCGCAAACCAACGACCAACTGGAAAAATTGAGCGCCGAGGATCGCGTGGCGTGGGCGCTGGAAAACCTGCCTGGCGAATATGTACTGTCATCAAGTTTTGGTATTCAGGCGGCAGTGAGCCTGCACCTGGTAAATCAGGTTCGCCCGGATATCCCAGTGATCCTCACCGATACCGGTTATCTGTTCCCGGAAACCTACCAGTTTATTGACGAGTTAACGGACAAGCTCAAGCTTAATCTGCAAGTCTACCGGGCGAAGGAAAGTGCGGCCTGGCAGGAAGCGCGCTATGGCAAACTGTGGGAGCAGGGCGTTGAGGGCATTGAAAAATACAATGACATCAACAAAGCCGAACCGATGAACCGGGCATTGCTGGAGCTGAACGCGCAGACCTGGTTTGCCGGTCTGCGCCGTGAGCAATCGGGCAGTCGTGCGCATTTACCGGTGCTGGCTATTCAGCGTGGTGTGTTTAAAGTTCTGCCGATCATCGACTGGGACAACCGTACGGTTTACCAGTATCTGCAAAAGCATGGTCTGAAGTACCATCCACTGTGGGATCAGGGCTATCTGTCAGTCGGCGATACCCATACCACCCGCAAATGGGAGCCGGGAATGGCGGAAGAAGAGACGCGGTTCTTTGGGCTGAAAAGAGAGTGCGGGCTGCACGAAGGCTAACTGTTAAAAGCCCGGTAACGTTTATTTATTACCGGGCTTCTTCTTCAGGATTTACCTGCTTTCGCCAGTTCTTTTACCAGCGGCAGCATAATGCGTACTACGTCGCGGCTACGGCGCTCTATCCGGCCCGGTAAGGCTTTATCGATATGCTGCTGGTTATCCAGTCGCACATCATGCCAGCTGTTGCCAGACGGGAACGAGGCGCTTTTGGCGCGCTGTTGGTAGCCATCTTTCTTGCCCAGGTTCCAGTTGGTCGCTTCAACGGAGAGCACAGCAATACCCGCGTCGTCGAAGACCTCCGCATCGTTACAACATCCTGTACCCTTCGGATAGTCTTTGTTCAGGCCTGGATTGGTGCTGGCTACAATGCCGCGACTATGCGCGATAGCCAGTGCCCGGTCGCGCGTTAGTTTTCGCACCGCTTCCGGGGTTTTCTTACCGCTGTTGAAATAGAGCTTATCACCGACAATCAGGTTATCGAGGTTGATAACCAGCAGCGTGTTTTTCTTCTCGGCGGCGCTCATTCGCTTCAGGATGTTCTCCGCGCCCAGTTTGCCTTCTTCCTCGCCGCTGGTGGCGATAAATCGGATGCCGTACTGCGTCGGCACGTCTTTGAGTTTTTCCGCCAGTTCCAGCATCACGCCAACACCTGCGGCGTTGTCGTCGATCCCTTGCAGGGTTAATCCACCCAGATTGGCATCTGAATCGGCATCGCTTTGTGCGGCGTAGGTGTCGAGGTGCGCCATAATAATAATCTGCTGCGGCGCTTTGCCTTCATGTGCTGCAATAACGGTGCTTCCCGTTACGTTATGCCAGTTTTTTCGGTTATCTTTGGCGGTATAAACATAACGGCTATTAAACGTCCGAATATCACTGCTGTAGCCCATCTGCTGAAATTGCTGACGTATATAATCAGCAGATAACATTTCAGCCGGAGATCCCGTCACGCGGCCCGGGAAAAACGTTGCGATATATCGAGCCTGGGTATTTGCGATATCGCCAGGTTTGGAGGATGTTGCCTGTGCAGGAAGGATAAAACACGCGCCGAGCGCCATGGCAGCAATAAGGTGGCGCGTTGCGGAAAACATAATGAGTCCTTAAATACCAAGCAGAAATTTTCAGCCGCTAGTATGAAACTGTGATCGAGGTAAAACAATTTCATTTGCTCCTAAATGCCCGAAATCCGGTAGCTTAAGCACTTTTTGATATTTGCTTTTCCGGATCGTTATTCCTTTGAGGAACTACTCATTCCAATTCGTAATTTCATTCGCCCTCTTGCCCTCCCTATAGTCAGGTTATCTGAGCATCGTTAGCAAAATAACGGCATTACATAGGAACGGTTATGGATCAAAAACGACTTACCCACCTGCGGCAACTGGAAGCGGAAAGCATCCATATCATTCGTGAGGTGGCCGCCGAGTTTTCTAATCCGGTGATGATGTATTCCATCGGCAAAGATTCCAGCGTAATGCTGCATCTGGCGCGTAAAGCGTTTTATCCTGGCACGCTGCCGTTCCCATTACTGCACGTTGATACCGGCTGGAAATTCAGCGAAATGTACGAGTTTCGTGACCGTACGGCGAAAGCCTACGGCTGCGAACTGCTGGTGCATAAAAACCCGGAAGGGGTGGCGATGGGCATCAACCCGTTCGTCCACGGCAGCGCCAAGCATACCGACATTATGAAAACCGAAGGGCTGAAGCAGGCGCTTAATAAATACGGTTTTGATGCCGCGTTTGGCGGTGCTCGTCGTGACGAAGAGAAATCGCGTGCCAAAGAGCGTATTTACTCTTTCCGCGATCGTTTTCATCGCTGGGATCCTAAAAATCAGCGCCCGGAGCTGTGGCACAACTACAACGGACAAATTAACAAAGGCGAAAGTATTCGCGTCTTCCCGCTCTCCAACTGGACCGAACAGGATATCTGGCAGTACATCTGGCTGGAAAATATCGACATCGTGCCACTGTACCTGGCGGCGGAGCGTCCGGTGCTTGAACGCGATGGCATGTTGATGATGATTGATGACGACAGAATCGATCTGCAACCCGGGGAAGTGATTAAAAAACGCATGGTACGTTTCCGTACGCTCGGCTGCTGGCCGCTGACAGGCGCGGTGGAGTCGAATGCGCAGACGCTGCCGGAAATTATCGAAGAGATGCTGGTCTCAACCACCAGTGAACGTCAGGGCCGCGTGATTGACCGCGACCAGGCGGGCTCCATGGAGCTGAAGAAACGTCAGGGGTATTTCTAAGGAGCCGCCATGAATACGACACTTGCACAACAAATTGCTAATGAAGGCGGCGTTGAAGCCTGGATGGTTGCCCAGCAACACAAAAGTCTGCTGCGCTTTTTAACCTGCGGTAGCGTGGATGACGGGAAAAGCACCCTGATTGGTCGCCTGCTGCACGACACGCGTCAGATTTATGAAGACCAGCTTTCATCGCTGCACAATGACAGTAAACGTCACGGCACTCAGGGCGAAAAGCTTGATCTGGCGTTATTGGTTGACGGCTTACAGGCCGAGCGCGAGCAGGGCATCACCATCGACGTGGCTTACCGTTATTTCTCTACCGAGAAGCGCAAATTTATTATTGCGGACACTCCCGGGCATGAACAGTACACCCGTAACATGGCGACCGGTGCGTCGACCTGCGACCTTGCGATCCTATTGATCGATGCGCGTAAAGGTGTGCTGGATCAGACTCGTCGTCACAGCTTTATCTCCACGCTGCTTGGGATCAAACACCTGGTGGTGGCGATCAACAAAATGGATCTGGTGGACTTTAGCGAAGAGACATTTAATCGCATTCGCGAAGACTATCTTACTTTTGCTGAACAACTTCCGGGCAACCTGGATATCCGGTTTGTGCCGCTCTCTGCGCTGGAAGGCGATAACGTGGCTTCGCAAAGCGCCAGTATGCCGTGGTACAGCGGTCCGACGCTGCTGGAAGTGCTGGAAACCGTTGAGATCCAGCGCAGTATTGATACTCAGCCGATGCGCTTCCCAGTGCAGTATGTGAACCGACCGAATCTGGATTTTCGTGGTTATGCCGGAACGCTGGCCTCCGGTAGCGTGAAGGTCGGGCAGCGCGTCAAAGTACTGCCGTCCGGCGTTGAGTCCAGCGTAGCGCGGATCGTGACCTTTGATGGCGATTTACAGGAAGCGCATGCAGGTGAAGCGATCACCCTGGTGCTGAAAGATGAGATCGATATCAGCCGGGGCGACCTGTTACTTGATGCCGGTGAGGCGTTGCCGGCGGTTCAAAGCGCTGCCATTGATGTGGTTTGGATGGCGGAACAACCGCTGTCGCCTAGACAAAGCTACGACATCAAAGTCGCAGGCAAGAAGACCCGCGCACGCGTTGATAGCGTGCAATATCAGGTCGATATAAACAACCTGACCCAACGTGACGTTGAAGCGCTACCGCTAAACGGCATCGGTCTGGTTAATCTGACCTTTGATGAGCCGCTGGTGCTGGATACCTATCAGCAGAACCCGGTGACGGGCGGGCTGATAATTATTGACCGCCTGACCAACGTTACCGTTGGCGCGGGACTGGTGCGTGAGCCACTTGTTCAGGAGCACGCCGCGGCTTCTCAGTTCAGCGCGTTTGAGCTGGAGCTTAATGCACTGGTGCGTCGCCACTTCCCACACTGGGGTGCGCGCGATCTGCTGGGAGGAAAATAATGGCGCTGCATGACGAAAACGTCGTCTGGCATGCCCATCCTGTTACACCGCAACAGCGGGAACAACACCACGGTCATCGTGGTGTTGTACTGTGGTTTACCGGGTTGTCTGGTTCCGGTAAATCCACGGTAGCAGGGGCGCTTGAAGAAGCGTTGCATAAGCTGGGGGTGAGTACTTATCTCTTGGATGGCGATAACGTGCGTCACGGCTTGTGCAGCGATCTTGGATTTAGTGATGCCGATCGTAAGGAGAATATTCGCCGGGTTGGTGAAGTGGCTAACCTGATGGTGGATGCGGGGCTTGTGGTGTTGACCGCCTTTATCTCACCGCATCGCGCTGAGCGCAAAATGGTTCGTGAGCGAGTTGGCGAAGGGCGTTTTATTGAAGTTTTTGTCGATACGCCATTAGCAACGTGTGAAGCACGCGATCCAAAAGGGCTGTATAAAAAAGCGCGGGCGGGTGAGTTACGCAATTTCACCGGAATTGATTCGGTATACGAAGCGCCTGAATCGCCAGAGATTCATCTTGATGGTGAACAATTGGTAACAAATTTGGTACCCCAATTATTAGACCTGCTGAGGCAGGAAGATATTATCAGATCCTGAGACACCCGAGCTCACATGCCCGGTCAGTCACGGTCACAGGATTAGATATGCGTAACAGCCATAACATTACTATTACAGAGTCAGATACCTTCGCCGCCGACGACGAAACCACCTGGTCACTACCGGGGGCCGTGGTCGGTTTTATCGCGTGGTTGTTGGCGCTGGGATTCCCGTGTCTGATGTATGGCCCTAATACACTGTTTTTCTTCATTTATACCTGGCCCTTTTTCCTCGCATTGCTGCCCGTGGCGATTGTCGCGGGTATTGCCTTGCACTCGCTATTGAAGGGGAGGTTGCTGCTGAGCATTACCTGTACCCTGCTGGTGGTTGGGGCGATGTTTGGCGCACTATTTTTATGGTTATTGGGTTAGGCAAACGCCTTTTTTTAACAATCGCCGACGTTGTTCACTCTCTGGTCATAATTCAAACCGTAACCAACAATGAGATTATGTTCTCCTTACACGGGGTATACGTAACAACGGGCAAATGTGGTACATTTGCCCGCGTTGTCGCGGCATTCCCGACCGTTGATGTAAAGTTGTCTGCGGAAGTTATGGGATATTAATGCCGTTTTTCAGGGGGCAGGATGGGTAAACTAACGCTGCTGTTGCTGGCTTTATTAGTCTGGCTGCAGTATTCGCTGTGGTTCGGTAAGAACGGCATACATGACTATAGTCGCGTCAACGATGATGTTGCTGCGCAGCAAGCTACAAACGCGAAACTTAAAGCGCGTAACGATCAGCTCTTTGCCGAAATTGACGATCTCAATGGCGGACAAGAGGCTATTGAGGAGCGTGCGCGCAACGAACTCAGTATGACTAAGCCGGGCGAAACCTTTTATCGTCTGGTGCCTGACGCGTCTAAACGCGCTCAGACTGCAGGGCAAAACAATCGATAAACCGTCCAGGGATTTAACATGGCAGCCACTTTATTGGACGTTTGCGCCGTGGTGCCGGCTGCCGGGTTTGGCCGCCGAATGCAAACAGAGTGTCCTAAGCAGTACCTCTCTATTGGCAATAAAACCATTCTTGAACACTCGGTTGATGCGCTGCTGGCTCATCCCCGGGTGACGCGAGTCGTCATCGCTATCAGCCCAGGCGACAGTCGCTTTGCCCAACTTCCACTTGCTGCGCACCCGCAAATTACGGTGGTGGATGGCGGCAACGAGCGTGCCGATTCTGTCCTTGCCGGTTTGCAAGCCGCAGGGGAGGCCCGTTGGGTGCTGGTGCATGACGCCGCGCGTCCGTGCCTGCACCAGGATGATTTGGCCCGTTTGCTGGCAATCAGCGAGTCCAGCCGTACCGGCGGGATCCTTGCCGCACCGGTACGCGACACAATGAAACGTGCGGAGCCGGGGCGAACAGACATCGCCCATACGGTCGATCGCACCGATTTATGGCATGCGTTGACGCCGCAGTTTTTCCCGCGCGAGTTATTGCACGATTGCCTGACACGTGCACTCAACGAAGGTGCAACTATTACAGACGAAGCTTCGGCGCTGGAATATTGCGGCTTTCATCCGCAGCTGGTCGAAGGACGTGCTGACAACATCAAAGTCACCCGCCCGGAAGATCTGGCGCTGGCGGAATTTTATCTGACCCGAACTATCTAGATACATCATACTTCAGGCTGCCTGGAGGACGCTGTGTATATCAGGAGAAGGCATAATGCGAATTGGACACGGTTTCGACGTACACGCTTTTGGAGGAGTTGGCCCAATTATCATTGGTGGTGTGCGCATCCCGTATGAAAAAGGATTGCTGGCGCATTCTGATGGTGACGTGGCGTTGCACGCGTTAACCGATGCTCTGCTGGGCGCGGCTGCGCTGGGGGATATCGGTAAGCTATTCCCGGACACCGACCCGGCCTTTAAAGGTGCAGATAGTCGTGAATTATTGCGTGAAGCCTGGCGGCGTATTCAAGCCAAAGGCTATACGCTTGGTAATGTGGATGTGACAATTATTGCTCAGGCGCCGAAGATGCTGCCGCACATTCCACAAATGCGTGTGTTTATTGCCGAAGACCTCGGCTGCCATATGGATGATGTTAACGTGAAAGCGACCACCACGGAAAAACTCGGTTTTACCGGGCGTGGGGAAGGGATTGCCTGTGAAGCGGTGGCGTTACTCATTAAGGCAACGAAATGACTGCGTTTGAAGATCTGACGTATATCCATGGCAAACCACAAGGCCATGGCGTTCTGAAAGCGAATCCGGAAGACTTTGTCGTCGTCGAAGATTTAGGCTTCGAACCCGATGGCGAAGGCGAGCACATTTTGGTGCGTATCCTGAAAAACGGTTGTAACACCCGTTTTGTGGCTGACGCGCTGGCGAAATTCCTGAAAATTCATGCCCGCGAAGTGAGCTTTGCTGGTCAGAAAGACAAGCATGCGGTCACGGAACAGTGGCTGTGTGCGCGTGTGCCGGGCAATGCGATGCCTGATTTAAGCAAATTTGAGCTTGAAGGCTGTAAAGTGCTGGAGTACGCACGCCACAAGCGTAAGCTGCGTTTAGGGGCGCTGAAAGGCAACGAATTTACGCTGGTGCTGCGTGAAGTGAGCGAGCGAAATGATGTTGAAGCGCGTTTGCAGGCAATTAACGAGCGCGGCGTTCCGAACTATTTTGGCGCTCAGCGTTTTGGTATCGGCGGCAGCAACCTGCAAGGGGCGCTGCGCTGGGCGCAAAGCGATGCGCCGGTGCGCGATCGCAATAAACGCAGTTTTTGGTTGTCGGCGGCCCGTAGCGCGTTGTTTAATCAGATAGTCAGTGAACGCCTGAAAAAAACAGACTTTAATCAAGTTGTTGACGGCGATGCGCTACAATTATCGGGGCGCGGAAGCTGGTTTGTCGCCGCACAGGAAGAACAAACTGAATTACAGCGTCGCGTCGATGAGAAAGAATTGATGATTACAGCGGCATTACCGGGCAGCGGTGAGTGGGGAACTCAACGCGACGCGCTGGCGTTTGAAGAAGCCGCTGTTGCTGATGAAACCGCGCTGCAGTCTCTGTTATTGCGCGAGAAAGTCGACGCGTCGCGTCGCGCTATGTTGCTGTATCCACAACAATTAAGCTGGAACTGGTGGGATGACGTAACCGTTGAGTTACGTTTCTGGCTACCGGCAGGTAGCTTCGCCACCAGTGTTGTAAGGGAACTTATTAACACTATGGGTGATTATGCGTATATTGCTGAGTAACGATGATGGGGTTCACGCACCCGGTATACAAACGCTGGCGAAAGCGCTGCGTGAGTTTGCTGACGTACAGGTGGTTGCCCCGGATCGTAACCGCAGTGGCGCGTCCAACTCGCTGACGCTGGAATCCTCACTTCGCACGTTCACCTATGATAACGGTGATATCGCCGTACAAATGGGTACACCTACCGATTGCGTCTATCTGGGCGTTAACGCATTAATGCGTCCGCGTCCGGACATTGTCGTGTCTGGTATTAACGCAGGTCCTAATCTCGGCGATGATGTTATCTATTCCGGTACCGTTGCGGCAGCGATGGAAGGTCGTCACCTGGGCTTCCCTGCGCTGGCTGTCTCACTTGATGGGCATAAACACTACGATACTGCTGCCGCAGTAACCTGCCGTATCTTACGGGCGCTGAGTCGTGAACCGCTGCGCACCGGGCGCATTTTGAATATCAACGTGCCGGATTTACCGCTGGATCAGATTAAAGGTATCCGCGTCACCCGCTGCGGTAGTCGCCATCCTGCAGATCAGGTGATACCACAGCAGGACCCGCGCGGTAATACGCTGTACTGGATCGGGCCACCGGGCGAAAAGTGCGACGCCGGACCGGATACTGATTTTGCCGCCGTCGATGAAGGCTATGTTTCCATCACGCCGCTGCATGTCGATTTAACCGCATACGGCGCGCATGAAGTTGTTTCTGACTGGTTAGACAGCGTGGGAGCCGACACGCAATGGTAAGCAGACGCGTACACACTCTTCTTGAACAATTACGTGCGCAGGGCATCAGAGATGAGCTTGTTCTCGATGCACTTGCCGCCGTGCCGCGTGAAAAATTCATTGATGAGGCGTTTGAACATAAGGCCTGGGACAATATTGCCCTGCCGATTGGTCAGGGGCAGACGATTTCGCAGCCCTATATGGTTGCGCGGATGACCGAGCTGCTGGAGTTAACGCCACAGTCCCGGGTGCTGGAAATTGGTACTGGCTCTGGCTACCAAACGGCGATTCTGGCGCACCTGGTGCACCATGTGTGCTCTGTTGAGCGCATTAAAGGTTTGCAGTGGCAGGCGCGTCGTCGACTTAAACAGCTTGATTTACATAATGTTTCTACCCGTCATGGTGATGGATGGCAAGGCTGGCAAGCGCGAGCCCCGTTTGACGCTATCATTGTTACGGCAGCGCCGCCTGAGATCCCAACCGCATTGATGATGCAGTTGGATGAAGGCGGCATTCTCGTCTTACCCGTGGGTGACGAGCACCAGTTTCTGAAACGGGTGCGTCGTCGGGGAGGCGAATTTATTATCGATACCGTGGAGGCCGTACGCTTCGTTCCCTTAGTAAAAGGGGAGCTTGCGTAGATACAGGCTCTGAATACCTGGAGTTTTCCTGGATATTCTGGAATTAGTAAGCGTATCGTGGTCACATTTCCAGTGCCCAGTCCGATGCCTTGCACGGTGATTACGTCACTGGTTTTAACCAAATTTTCCTGGGGGATAAATGAGCGCGGGAAGCCACAAATTTACCGTTCGCCGTATTGCGGCATTGTCACTGGTTTCATTATGGCTGGCAGGTTGTTCAAATACCTCGAATCCACCTGCACCGGTCAGTTCCGTTGATGGCGGTGCATCAACGAACACCAATTCCGGTATGCTGATTACGCCTCCACCAAAAATGGGCTCGACGTCGACAGTACAGCAAACGCCGCAGATCCAGCCGGTGCAGCGTCCGACCACACAGTCAACACAGATCCAGCCTGTTGCGGAACAACCTGTGCAGATGGAAAACGGTCGTATTGTGTACAACCGTAAGTATGGGAACATTCCGAAAGGTAGCTATACGGGCGGCAGTACCTATACTGTTAAGAAAGGCGATACCCTTTTCTATATTGCCTGGATTACCGGGAACGATTTCCGTGATCTCGCACAACGCAATAACGTTCCGGCCCCGTATGGCCTGAATGTCGGTCAAACTCTGCAAGTGGGCAATGCGTCTGGCGCACCGATTACCGGTGGAAATGCCATCACCCAGGCGGATGCAGCACAGCAAGGAGTTGTGACCAACCCTGCACAAAATTCCACCGTTGCTGTTGCTTCGAAACCAACAATTACGTATTCTGAGGATTCAGGTGAACAAAGTGCTAATAAAATGTTGCCGAACAACAAGCCTGCTGGGACTGTGGTCACAGCGCCTGTAACGGCTCCGGCAGTTAGCGCAACCGAATCAACTGCAAGCTCAACGTCAACCAGCTCGCCAATCTCTACCTGGCGCTGGCCGACCGACGGCAAAGTGATCGAAAACTTTGCGGCTACCGAAGGTGGCAATAAAGGGATCGACATTGCAGGCAGCAAGGGACAGGCTATTGTCGCGACCGCAGATGGACGCGTCGTCTATGCCGGTAACGCGCTGCGTGGTTACGGTAATCTTATTATCATCAAACATAACGATGATTACCTGAGTGCCTACGCCCATAACGATACAATGCTGGTCCGGGAACAACAAGAAATCAAGGCGGGGCAGAAAATAGCTACCATGGGTAGTACCGGAACCAGTTCAACACGCTTGCATTTTGAAATTCGTTACAAGGGGAAATCCGTAAACCCGCTGCGTTATTTACCGCAGCGATAATTCGGCGGAACCAGGCTTTCACGTGCTAGTTCCGTTAGGGATCACGGGTAGGAGCCACCTTTATGAGTCAGAATACGCTGAAAGTTCATGATTTAAATGAAGATGCGGAATTTGATGAGAACGGAGTAGAGGCTTTTGATGAAAAAGCCTTGAGTGAAGAGGAACCCAGTGATAACGACCTGGCTGAAGAAGAGCTGTTATCGCAGGGGGCCACACAGCGTGTGTTGGACGCGACTCAGCTTTACCTTGGTGAGATTGGTTATTCACCACTGTTAACAGCCGAAGAAGAAGTTTATTTTGCGCGTCGCGCACTGCGTGGGGATGTCGCATCCCGCCGTCGCATGATTGAAAGTAACCTGCGTCTGGTGGTGAAAATTGCTCGTCGTTATGGCAATCGTGGTCTGGCATTGCTGGACCTGATTGAAGAGGGCAATCTGGGACTGATCCGTGCAGTCGAGAAGTTTGACCCGGAACGCGGGTTCCGCTTCTCAACATACGCAACCTGGTGGATCCGCCAGACGATCGAACGGGCGATTATGAACCAAACCCGTACGATCCGACTGCCAATTCACATTGTAAAAGAGCTGAACGTCTATCTGCGTACCGCGCGTGAGTTGTCGCATAAACTGGACCACGAACCGAGCGCAGAAGAGATTGCTGAACAACTGGACAAACCGGTTGATGACGTCAGCCGTATGCTACGACTCAACGAGCGTATTACCTCGGTAGACACCCCGCTGGGTGGCGATTCCGAAAAAGCGTTGCTGGATATTCTGGCCGATGAAAAGGAAAACGGCCCGGAAGACACCACGCAAGACGATGATATGAAACAGAGCATCGTCAAATGGCTGTTCGAACTGAACGCCAAACAGCGTGAGGTACTGGCACGTCGCTTTGGTCTGCTGGGGTATGAAGCTGCGACACTGGAAGATGTAGGCCGCGAAATTGGCCTCACCCGTGAACGTGTTCGCCAGATTCAGGTTGAAGGTTTGCGTCGTCTGCGTGAAATCCTGCAGACTCAGGGACTGAATATCGAAGCGCTGTTCCGCGAGTAAGCACAAGTTCTATCAAGAAAGGCCAGTCTCATTGAGACTGGCCTTTTTCTATGTTTGTTGCCTGATGGCACTGCGTTTATCAGGCCTACGGGGAGCAGGACTTTGTAGGCCGGATAAGACATTTATGTCACCATCCGGCAGATTAGTTCATCATCTTACGCACCAGACGTATGAACTGCTCACGTTCTTCATCAGATAATCGCCCCAGAAACTCATCATCCACGCTATCGCCTAACGGGGTTGCGCTGGTCAGTAATGCTTCTCCTTGCGCGGTCAAATAAACAAACCGCCGACGCTTATCCGCCGGGTCGTGTTCACGTCTGACCAACTCCCGTTTTTCCATCCGGCTCAGCATTTCCGCAAGCGTTGCCTTGGTACAGACTGCGGCTTCGGTCAGGGCGACCTGCTCAATGCCGGGATGCTCGGCAATGGCGCGCATCACCGCATACTGCGGTTTGGTCAGATCCGGTAATTCATGTTGCCAGCGAGCCGTATGTTGCTGAAAAAGCTGACGTAAAAGGTGAAAGGCTGTGTTTCTTAACGGCATGAGAGCTCCGGAATATCTGTCAGTCTCTATCTTAACGGGTAACGCGTCATAGTTTAACCATTGCTGCTTTAGCAATCTGTGCGAGGTGCTCTTGTCCGGAATGCATCGAGGGAGTATTTTAATAAAATGTTCGTATACGAACAAAATTGAGGGCGAAATGAGACTGATTGTAGGAATGACCGGGGCGACCGGCGCACCGCTTGGTGTGTCGCTATTGCTGGCGCTGCGGGAAATGCTGGGGGTAGAAACCCATCTGGTGCTGTCAAAGTGGGCCAAAACCACCATTGAACTGGAGACGCCGTACAGCGTCCGTGATGTGTCGGCGTTGGCCGATTATTGCCACAACCCGGCGGACCAGTCGGCGACTATATCCTCAGGATCGTTTCGTACTGACGGCATGATCATTATCCCCTGCAGTATGAAAACGCTGGCCGGTATTCGAGCAGGCTACGCGGAAGGACTGGTGGGGCGCGCTGCTGATGTGGTGCTGAAAGAAGGGCGCAAGCTGGTTCTGGTTCCGCGTGAAATGCCGCTTAGCACTATTCATCTGGAAAACATACTCGCACTTTCCCGCATGGGCGTGGCGATGGTCCCGCCGATGCCCGCGTTTTACAACCACCCGCAAACGGTCGATGACATCACTCAGCATATCGTTGCGCGTGTGCTCGATCAGTTTGGTCTGGAGCATCCAAACGCCCGTCGCTGGCAGGGTTTACGGCAGGCGCAAAATTTTTCACAGGAGAATGAATAATGGCATTTGATGATTTGCGCAGCTTTTTACAAGCGCTGGACGACCAGGGACAATTGCTGAAAATCAGTGAAGAAGTCAACGCTGAGCCGGATCTGGCTGCGGCGGCTAACGCGACCGGACGTATTGGTGATGGTGCGCCTGCGCTGTGGTTTGACAATATTCGTGGTTTTACCGACGCCCGCGTGGCGATGAATACTATCGGCTCATGGCAGAATCATGCCATTTCATTAGGCCTGCCGCCCAATACGCCGGTGAAAAAACAAATTGATGAGTTTATTCGCCGTTGGGATAAATTTCCGGTTACGCCGGAGCGTCGTGCCAACCCGGCGTGGGCTGAAAACTGTGTTGATGGTGAGGAGATCAACCTGTTTGATATTCTGCCGCTGTTTCGTCTGAACGATGGTGACGGCGGTTTCTATCTTGATAAAGCCTGCGTGGTGTCGCGCGATCCGCTGGATCCGGACAACTTCGGCAAACAGAACGTCGGCATTTATCGTATGGAAGTGAAGGGCAAACGCAAGCTTGGCCTGCAGCCGGTGCCGATGCATGATATCGCGCTGCATCTGCATAAAGCTGAAGAGCGCGGTGAAGATCTTCCGATTGCCATCACGCTGGGTAACGATCCTATCATCACCCTGATGGGGGCCACGCCGCTGAAGTACGATCAGTCGGAATACGAAATGGCGGGAGCGCTGCGTGAAAGCCCGTACCCGATCGCTACCGCACCGCTCACCGGCTTTGACGTATCTTGGGGTTCGGAAGTGATCCTCGAAGGGGTCATTGAAAGCCGTAAGCGTGAAATCGAAGGGCCGTTTGGCGAGTTTACTGGGCACTATTCCGGTGGACGTAATATGACGGTCGTACGTATCGATAAAGTCTCTTATCGCACCAAACCAATTTTTGAATCGCTATATCTGGGGATGCCGTGGACGGAGATTGACTACCTGATGGGGCCGGCAACCTGCGTACCGCTGTACCAACAGCTGAAAGCCGAGTTCCCGGAAGTGCAGGCGGTGAATGCCATGTACACCCACGGTTTGCTGGCGATTATCTCCACCAAAAAACGCTACGGCGGCTTTGCCCGCGCGGTGGGGCTGCGCGCAATGACGACGCCGCATGGCTTAGGGTACGTGAAAATGGTGATTATGGTTGATGAGGATGTTGACCCGTTCAACCTGCCGCAGGTGATGTGGGCGCTGTCTTCGAAGGTCAATCCGGCGGGCGATCTGGTGCAACTGCCGAATATGTCGGTGCTGGAGCTTGATCCGGGTTCCAGTCCGGCGGGGATTACCGACAAGTTAATTATTGATGCCACCACGCCGGTCGCGCCGGATAACCGTGGGCACTACAGCCAGCCGGTATGTGATTTACCGGAAACGAAAGCCTGGGCAGAAAAACTGACCGCCATGCTGGCCAACCGTAAATAAGGAGTAGCAGATGATTTGTCCACGTTGTGCCGATGAACATATTGAAGTGATGGCAAACTCGCCGGTAAAAGGTGTCTGGACGGTATATCAGTGCCAGCATTGCCTGTACACTTGGCGTAATACCGAACCGCTACGTCGTACCAGTCGCGAGCACTACCCGGAGGCGTTTCGTATGACGCAAAAAGATATGGATGACGCACCGATGGTGCCGAGTATCCCACCGCTGCTGGCGGAAGGTAAGCGCTAATACTGAAGGCCCGGGATTCCGGGTCTTTTTTGCGAGCAGACTCGTAACGTATTGATAAATTGATTTGTTACAGCGGCATCGGGAATAGAATAGCTGCGGGTGCTTGAGGCTTTCTGGGCTTTGAGCATTTGTAAGGTCCCGGAAAGACAAAAGCCCCAGGAGATAGTTCTATCAACCTGAGGCTAGCGTACAAACCTAGACCATTTGGATGTTAGTCTCTTCTTTGCAGGGAGGCAAGACATGCTGACAAAATATGCCCTTGTGGCAATTGTAGTGCTGTGTTTCACGGCGCTGGGATTCACGTTAATGGTACGAGATTCGTTGTGCGAGTTAAGTATTAAAGAACGTGGTATGGAGTTTAAAGCTGTTCTCGCTTACGAACCGAAGAAGTAGCAACAACGCGGGGGAAACCCCCGCGTTTTGATGGTCCGGTTTCGTCCTCTTGCACCCATTCTCGCGTTGCCGTAGGCGCGATAAGCAAAGCGCCATCGGGCATTACAACGTTACACCAAACTTTTCAACCGGTAGATCCACTCCAGCGCCTGGCGAGGCGTTAGTGAATCCGGGTCGAGGTTTTCCAGCGCTTCAACGGCGGGCGAGGTTTCTTCAGGCACTGAAAGCAGCGACATCTGTGTTCCATCGACCTGGGTCGCAGCAACGTTTGGCGCAATGCTTTCCAGTTCGCGCAGTTTTTGCCGCGCGCGTTTAATAACCTCTTTCGGCACACCAGCCAGGGCTGCTACTGCCAGACCATAGCTCTTGCTCGCCGCACCATCCTGTACGCTGTGCATGAAGGCGATGGTATCGCCGTGCTCTAACGCATCCAGATGCACATTCGCGACGCCCTCCATTTTTTCCGGTAACTGAGTCAGTTCGAAGTAGTGGGTGGCAAACAACGTTAATGCTTTGATTTTATTGGCCAGGTTTTCCGCGCACGCCCATGCCAGCGACAGGCCATCGTAGGTGGAGGTGCCGCGTCCAATCTCATCCATCAGTACCAGGCTGTTCTCGGTGGCGTTATGCAGAATGTTGGCGGTTTCGGTCATTTCTACCATAAAGGTAGAACGACCGGATGCCAGATCATCCGCCGCGCCCACGCGGGTAAAGATCCGATCGATCGGGCCTATTTCCACTTTCTGCGCCGGAACGTAGCTGCCGATGTAGGCCAACAGCGCAATCAACGCGGTCTGGCGCATATAGGTACTTTTACCCCCCATATTCGGACCGGTGATGATCAGCATCCGTCGCTGAGGCGAGAGGTTAAGCGGGTTGGCGATAAACGGCTCGGTTAGCACCTGTTCAACCACCGGATGACGTCCCTCAGTAATACGAATGCCGGGTTTATCGGTGAAGGTCGGGCAGGTGTAATTCAGGGTATAAGCGCGTTCTGCAAGGTTGACCAGTACGTCCAGCTCCGCCAGCGCGCTGGCGCTCTGTTGCAAATCAGCCAGATGCGGCAACAGCATGTCGAACAGCTCATCGTACAGCTGTTTTTCCAGCGCCAGTGCTTTGCCTTTTGACGTCAGAACTTTGTCTTCGTACTCTTTCAGTTCCGGAATAATGTAGCGTTCGGCGTTTTTCAGCGTCTGGCGACGCACATAGTTAATCGGCGCCAGATGGCTCTGCCCGCGACTGATCTGAATGTAGTAGCCATGAACGGCGTTAAACCCAACCTTCAGCGTATCCAGACCGGTGCGCTCGCGCTCACGGATTTCCAGTCTGTCCAGATAGTCAGTTGCGCCATCAGCCAGCGCTCGCCACTCGTCCAGTTCTTCGTTATAGCCCGGGGCGATGACGCCACCGTCGCGAACCAGCACTGGCGGAGCTTCCACAACGGCGCGTTCCAGCAGTTCGCGCAGCTCTGCAAACTCACCCATTTTCTCGCGCAGCATCTGCACGGGGGCACTGTCTACACTTTCCAGTTGCGCGCGCAGTTCCGGTAATTGCTGGAAGGCATGACGCATACGGGCCAGATCGCGCGGACGCGCAGTACGCAGGGCCAAACGCGCCAGGATACGTTCCAGATCGCCGACCTGACGCAGCACGGGTTGCAATTCGCTGGTGGCATCCTGCAGCGCGCCGATGGTTTGTTGGCGCTCGATGAGGACTTTGGTGTCACGGATCGGCATATGCAGCCAGCGCTTGAGCATACGGCTGCCCATCGGCGTCACGGTGCAGTCGAGGACTGACGCCAGCGTGTTTTCAACGCCGCCCGCCAGGTTCTGCGTGATCTCCAGATTGCGGCGTGTGGCGGCATCCATAATGATGCTGTCCTGCTGACGTTCCATGGTGATGGAACGAATATGCGGCAGCGAGGTACGCTGGGTATCTTTGACGTACTGCAGCAGACAGCCGGCGGCGCATAATCCGCGCGGGGCATTTTCTACGCCAAAGCCAATCAGATCTCGCGTGCCAAACTGCAGGTTCAACTGCTGGCGGGCGGTATCAATTTCAAATTCCCACAGCGGACGACGACGCAGGCCGCGGCGCCCTTCAATCAGTGACGTTTCAGCGAAATCCTCGGCATACAGCAATTCAGCAGGGTTGGTGCGCTGCAGCTCTGCGGCCATGGTTTCGCGATCGGCGGGTTCACTGACGCGAAAACGCCCTGAGCTGATATCCAGCGTGGCGTAGCCGTAACCTTTACTGTCTTGCCAGATGGCAGCCAGCAGGTTGTCCTGGCGTTCTTGCAACAGCGCTTCATCACTGATGGTGCCAGGCGTGACAATGCGTACCACTTTGCGCTCAACCGGACCTTTACTGGTTGCCGGATCGCCAATCTGCTCACAAATAGCGACAGATTCACCCTGATTAACCAGCTTGGCGAGGTAGTTCTCGACCGCATGGTGAGGAATGCCCGCCATCGGGATTGGCTCGCCAGCAGATGCACCGCGTTTCGTCAGGGAGATATCAAGTAGCTGAGATGCGCGTTTCGCATCGTCATAAAACAGTTCGTAAAAGTCGCCCATGCGGTAAAAAAGCAGTATTTCCGGATGCTGAGCCTTCAGCTTGAGATACTGCTGCATCATTGGGGTGTGAGAGTCTAGATTTTCTATTGTACTCATCGGTTTGTGATGTCCGTTTTCTTAATTTTTAATGAGTTAGTGGTTTTTGTGGTTATCGTTAGGTTTCACTATGTCTCATCGAATATCATGAAATCCTACATTTAAATGTAGGTTAAAGTGTAGCTTGCCAACCTGTGACTTGGTAAAATATGGGCACACACAGTGCAACCTACATTTATGTTCATGACTGCATAAGGTGCATGATAACGGAGTCTTTATGGTAGGAAAACAAGAGGGAAAGCCACTTTCGTTTAAAGCGGTAGAAATGATGAAGCCTGGCGACAAAGATAAGGCTGATGTAGGCGAAAATCGTGGCTTACGTGTCTCCTGCGGTGCAACTGGGGTTAAGTCTTTTTTCTACCGTTACACAAGTCCTCTGACTGGCAAGCTTGCTCAGGTTAAAATTGGTAACTTTCCGCAGACTTCTCTAGCTGCTGCACGTCTCAAACTCCACGAATTAAAGCTCCTCCGACAGGAAGGTCGGTGCCCTGCGACTGAACTCAAACAAGATAAGCTCCAGCGTGCGATTGAAGCTGAACAGGCTAAGATCCCTGAATTGACCGTACAGGGATTGGTTGAACTGTATCTTACCGAACGTATTGAGGATCGTAAAACGAAGGACGGGAAGGTCATTCCCGGTGCCAGAAAGCCGAAAGGGCAGGCTGAGGTTCGTCGTACTCTCTATGGTGACGCTGTTAAAAGCTTAGGAACCCGGAATGCTGCTGAGATTACGCGCCAGGATGTCATTAATTTAATCAATAACATTGTAGCTCGAGGTGCAACCGTACAGGCTGGGAATGTACTGAGGGAGCTTTCACTCGCATATGAATTTGCAATCGGCCTTGGGCGATTTGATGATAATTTCGCGAATCCGGCGCTGTTAGCAAAATCCAGCTTACGACAGACCAGAATCAAGCTCACAAACGGACGTGGAACACGAGTACTGAGCGAGGACGAGCTTGCAAAATTCCTTAAATGGCTTCCGGGTTCGGCTTACACGCCAACGATCAAAAACGTGTTACGTCTGACTCTCTGGACCGGGTGTCGTACCGGTGAAGTCTGCAATATGGCATGGAAGGATGTTGACCTTGAAAAGGGGACAATACACCTACGTGAAACAAAAACAGGCATTGAACGCTATGTGCAGCTACCTAATCAGGCCATTGATTTTTTAAAGGTTTTACGACTCAATTCCGATGCTTATTTGTTCCCTTCATCCCGTACGAAGTTGCCAATACAGCAGAAATATCTCACTGAGAATGCTTGGCGTATGCGGGAATCAGGAAAAATGCTAGATATACCCGGTTGGAGGCCACATGATTTAAGGCGGACGGTACGAACAGGGTTATCACGGTTACAATGCCCTAATGAAGTCGCTGAGGCTGTTCTTGGGCATACCAAAGGCGGGGTAGAAGGTATTTATAATCTATATAAATATGATGCTGAGTGTAAAAAATGGTTGCAGATATGGGCTGATTATTTAGATACCCTTCTGGATTAATTACATCAGGGGGCTGTGGCGTATTTGCCACGTTGTAACTGGTGTTGCCATCCGCTTGGTATAATCACTCACAGATTGCGATTGTGATGATAACTATTTGCACAAAGGAAATGATATAACCGAAGGCCCACTTCTCGCTCAAAGCGGATCTCCAACCCAGTTAACAAGTCCGCTTCGTGCCAAAAGCAGAACTTGCTTACATTGTGCTATGTTAATTTGTTGGGAGCAGGTCACAAAATCCAGCCAGGACGAAAATAAATAATTGCCATACATTTAGTGTTGATTATTTCGGGATTGTTCATCTATTCTGATTGTATCAGCGAGCAGGCCGGAGTCACTCTTCGTGGATCATCCCATACTTCAGAAAACAATCGTTCTCTTTATTCTTGCCCTATGGGTAATTGATCCATTCAGGACAAAGAGAAGAAAGCATACTGAATCCACCATTGAAGAAGCCGATGCCAGAGAACGTCATAAATGGCGATATCTCAGATGGGGAGTGCGAACAATACAAATTGCAGCGACAGTATATATGTTTGCTATGCTGATTCAGTTTTTACTGAAGTAGACGGCTCAGGCAGGTACGACCGGACGGAATTGGCAGCCAATTCAGCGGAGGCCGGACGGGGTTAAACGTCCCCTCTGTGCCAGTGACCTGCTCCTCGTTGATTCACACGGAAGGCTGTTAGAAATGTGCAATTTTTGCTCACAGCAGACTGTAAGAGTTGATTGTGTGTTGCACTGTGAGATCAAATCAAAACCAATATATTCAGGCATCTTCCCACAGCGCACCCCATTCAACAGGCAATTGCTCCTTATCAAATCCCTCAAACCAGTAAACACTACTTTTTGCCCAACAATAGGCACTTCTCCCCAACCCTAATGAAACAATGCGCGACTCCAGTCCGGCTTGAGACGACCATGCCGTTTAAGGCGCACACCATTACAAGCAGTTGCTCATATTGAGGGAAAGTTAATAAAGAAACTTAACGGCATTTCCTCTTTTGCGCACGTTTCAATTGCCTTGATATCCAGTCTTGGTTACGTTTGCGAATTTTTTGTTTCATTGGCTACTGTTCTGATTCGACTCACTTATTAATCAATGATCTTACTGTATTCCAACGCCATGCTTTGTACAGGAATGTCCGCTTTTCGCTCATAGCAGACGGTTTATAATAATTGTGCCCTGCTGGAGGGCACATCGCTATGTGAAATTTCAATTGATGCAGATTGGTTTTGCCAACTTAAGTTAAGCTTGGTTTCTCAATCCTTTTTCCCATCCAGCATGTCAATCATCATGGGATAAATTCTGTCGCAACTTATCTCTGGATTTTGTACAGCAAAATTCCATCCTTCATCCATCGCAGCAGCAACTTCAGTTGTTGAAGCTATGGGCCAGTCGCTTACGGTGCCATAGACTTTACGGATGGCCTGGTTCTTGTCCATACCCGAACGCTGCTGCTGGCACATACTGACCATCACTTCTGCGGCCTGAGCAGGCTGGCTTACCGGGTACGCTGCCAGCGCCGGAGCGGATACTGTTGTGATGAGCAGTGCGGTAATAATATGCTTCTTCATTGTGTTACCCCTCACTGAACCGGAATACCCTGGACCGGGCTGTTGTCCCATGTCATCGGTCGGTCTTCCGGAATTGCCGGGGCACTGTCAGTGGCCGGTTTGTCAAAAACAGGTTTTGCGCTGGCGGGAAGGTCATCCGGTGAAATAACTCGAGTTTTCACACCCAGCTTCCCACCAACAGCGGCGTTCATCTGGTCGCAGAGGGTTTTTATCTGGAGCCGGATACCGCTCTGGTTTATTCCTTCGCTTTTGAATTGCTGCTCAAGAATAAAGCGGTCCTGAAGGGAATGGTAATAGTTAATATTGTCCTTCGTTAATGTCATGATGTTGCCGGTATTATCCTGATAGCGATTGCTGCGGATAAGTTTGTCCAGTGCGGTTAAGGCCTCATCGCCAGTGTAACCATACTGGTGGCAGGTATTCAGGGTGGCATAAGCCTCATACAGCCCCTGCAAATTTTCTGCGGGGAGTGTTTTTGCCCCGGCACAACCTGAAAATGCCAGAAGCAACATGGCAGCGGTTTTCCTCATCTTCGGTGATCTCCTTTCATTGACGTTTTCATTATCCGTTATGCGCGCTACCGTTAACGGATGCGGATATTTCTGGTGATTTTCCTGGGTGTCAGCGGGCTGCGTTTTTCCACAAAGAAATACGCAACATTGAACGCTGATTTACGATGGTTGCCTCGGCCCAGGGAGGGCCAGTTTCTGAAGGACTCAATCTGTTCTTCGGTATAGGGCGTGTCAGAAAAATCGAACAGTACCAGCAGGGCTTTGCCGTCATACTTCATCAGTTTCTTTACCTCCGTGCTGTTGACTGAGGCTGACAGTGCAGAACGGGCGGCTCCTGGCTTACGGACGGCGAACTCCACCGCCACATCGTCAATGACGAAATCAATATAGCCATGCCCGGAGATACTGCCGGGCAGTTTCCCCCGGACTTCCGGTGAGACGCTGTCGGCAAACCAACCCAGCAGGTAGCAGCGTACCAGCGGTAGCAACTCCCGTTCACTGCATTCGTTAAGGCGCAGGGTTTTGACAAATGCTTTCCGGTAAAGGGAACTAAAAAGGTACTCAAAGCATTCCGTTACTTCAGTAATGGTGGTCGACATACCCTGCTTCCTTCAGCTTTCGTTTTTGACAGACCTACCTGCATAGCGCTCAGGCCAGATGGTTTCGGGCGTAGTGTTCAGTGCCTCCGCAATAATCTTTTCCGCCCGCGGATAGTGGCGCTCAAAAGCGTTATTCAGCGTCCTGGAAGCCAGCCCGTGTTGCCGGGAGAGAGCTGACAGGGAAAGTCCCCGCTTATGCAGGGCGGCGACAATATCTGCCCGGTGCCAGTTAACAGCACTTCCCTTACTTCGCTTTTTTTGCGAATCTGTTGAGTTACTCAATGTATTCACTCCGGGTTGTTAGTACCGGAGATATTAAAAGCGAACAAAAGGAAGTTATCAAGTTCCTTTTATGGTTATTTGCGCTCATTTAACTAACGCTTTGATAAGAGGTGAAATTTTATGAGCAGTGAACAGATGACTGAGCCCTGTGATGCCGGAATGACGGACAGGGGGGAGTGGCTTACAGCAGAGCAGTTTGCCGGAATGGAAGGAATGCCGGGCACAGCGAAAGGGGCGCGGCTACGTCTGGAAAAGCTCACAGCCCTACATCCGGAAATCCGCCGCAAACGCACCAGTGGGAAGGGGTTTCTGTACCATATCAGCGCGGCAGGGATGGCGTTGAAAAGTGAGCGGGATGCGGCAGATACCTCAGCAGACGAGCAGCTTAACCTGTGGATACAGTTGTTCCGTACCATGAAACCGGCCTCTAGGGATAAACTTTTGCAGCAGGCTCTGGCTCAGGTTGCAAGGGACCTGTCTGAAGGAGACGTTAACCAGTAACAAGTGAAGGAGTCGCTGGATAAGTGATAACAAGAATCACTTGCATTAATATATTGATTTTGTTATAATTTATACAGTGGCAGCCATCATGCGCTCAGCCACTGTATCACCACCATTCCGGCTGGTTCACAGCCATCACTTATCCCGGAAATTTACAATGACACTTCCTCGAGACGTTCATGCGTCCCGCCAGGGACAGCATGACTATTTGTGTGGCATCTACAGCCTGATTAATACCCTGAGTTACCTCTATGACGGCAGAGTAAGGCGGGAAAAATTAATGTACCGCCTGCTAAGCAGCTATAAGCGACGATGGGACTTATTTGATCTCCTGACGCTTGGCCTGGATGAAGAGCAGATGGACCACCTGATAGCAGATGTTCTGCTGAGAGGGCATTACGCCCAACATTATCCCCTCTATTTTCATACTCCCTTCCGTTATCGAACCTTGAGAACTCACCGAATATTTCATGATATCAGCGACTGGCTGGCTTCACCGGAGAATCAAGCGCAGCGCGTGGTGATTATGGGGACCACATGGCACTGGTCAGTGGTGGTTCGTACCGATGCTACCCGGTTGTTTTTGTTTGATAGCCTGGGGATACGCAGCCAGCGAAAGGACACGTTTTCAGTACAACCTGAGCTGAAGCGCCATACGTTGCTGCCGGATGCCATTTACTTTGTTGAACGTGAATTCTGAACTAAAAGGTAAGGAGTACATCATGACGTTTATCGCAAGTGATCGTAGCGGTCATTATCAGACGCTGGAGCCGGTTACCCGCGAACAGATTATCCGGTTTGCCCATTCTTTGCTGACCCGCCAGTTTCGCAATCGCCGAAAAATCACCTCATCTGAAGATGTACGTCAGTGGCTGGTGATGAAGCTGGCGCTTGAAAACCGTGAATCTTTTGGTGTGATAATGCTTTCACAGCAACATCATATTCTCGGCTACCAGACATTGTTTACCGGTACGCTGAGCCAGACGATGGTTTATCCCCGCGAAATAGTCAGCCTGGCACTGACGCACAACGCTGCTGCTGTGATACTGGTGCATAACCATCCCAGTGGTGAGCCTGAACCGAGCCAGGCCGATAAACTCATTACCCAAAAAATTACAGACGCACTGGCGTTGCTGGATATCCGCGTGACCGACCATCTCATTGTGGGAGGCGACAAAGCCTGGTCTTTCGCTGAACACGGGTTACTGTGAGTTACCTGGTTTAATACACATTAACCACGGTAATCCACGTTCGCCTTATCCCTTCATTTTTAAACTGTAAATACTGAGGTTTTACCCATGAACATCAATGCCGTTATTCAACCGGCAGGCTTTGTGCTGCCTGTCAGTCTGCAGCTGTTCGACATGTTGATGGCAGAGGCGGGCGAAATACCTGCCAGTAAACATCGCGTCACCGCCGTTACGCTCAACTTCCGGGACCCGGACTACAGCGTGGAGCGGGGCGGTTATCACCCGGTGGAAATCCGGCTAGTTCACCAGGGGGACGAGTGGTGTCTGGACTACGCCACCGATTTTGGCTATGTCGGCAACGTTTATCCCGAGCTTGAGAAAATCATCGATATCAGCTGGTCGCAGGGCTATGTCTGGCACTGCCGTACAGGGGATTTGTCCCCGTCTGAGGCCCGGGCGCTATACACCCTGTGGGAGCGCAACTTCCTGAGCTATCACGCCAGCGGGGTCTACACCACCCGCGTGATGTGGGAAAGCTGAACTGAAGATAATAAAGCCCTGCCGGAGGCGTATCTCACTGGCTGGAATATGGAGACACAAATATGACCCATTCAACACATACACCGTCGCCAGCAACCCCCTGGTGGGGGCTCTGGCGTGATGTGACGCCGCTGTTTGGTGCACGACTGGTACAGGAAGGCCACAACCTACATTTTCTGGCCGACCGGGCCGGGTTTAGCGGTGTGTTCAGCGAAAGCGATGCACGCCATCTGGACCAGGCCTTTCCGCTGTTCATGAAGCAGATGGAAGGCATGCTGTTGTCTGGTGAGCTGGAGCCGCGCAGGGCGAAGGGCATCACACTGCAGGCGAAGGAACTGACTTGTGAGGCTGATACGCTTGGCTCCTGCGGCTATGTATATATCGCCATTTATCCCACTCCTGTCCCGGTTCCAGCAACACAGGACTGAACATATCCGTTCTCTCTTCTGCCGGGCGGATTTCCATAAGCGCGGGCCGGGTTGCCGTTCATGTTCGCGCCTTTTTCAATACTACCCACATTATCACGAGAATACTGTCATGAAAAAACAACCTGTCTCACCGACACGGGTGGCATCGTGCTGCCTGTCGCCTGCTGAAGTCTGGCGCACCCTGCTGACTCACCTGTTGGCACAGCACTACGGGCTTACCCTCAGCGATACGCCGTTTGGCGAGGAAGACACCATTCAGGCGCATATTGAAGCCGGTGTTCCCATGGCGGAGGCCCTGAATGCTGTCGTTGAGATGTATGATCTGGTACGCACAGACCGGGACAATGCGGGCTTTATCCTTGGCTCCCCATTGATTACTACTATTGATGTTCTCCGGGCGCGAAAAGCCACCGGGCTTCTGAATCGGGGAACGTATAAGGCCGTCAGCCATATCACGCAGGGGCGCAGGTCTGCCCCGGACCGCGCCACAATCGCTGAACCCGGAGCGCCGTTGCCGTTGCTGCCATCGGACACGTTCACCCGACAGGATGCGGAGCGTGTTGTGTCAGCGTATGACCGTGTCGCTATTGAGGATGACCAGCATACCCACTTTCGGCTGGCAATACGCGATGCTGAAGGTCAGCTTATCTGGCGGGTCTGGAACTTTGAGCCCGGAGCCGGGCAGGGTCTTAACCACTATCTGCAACGCTATGGCGTGAAAAAATGACCACGCAGGGCTGAATGACATTACCAGATGAATTGACTGCTTCCCCGGCCTGCATGGCCGGGATACTCCATTTTTCAGTATTAAGGATGATGTTATGACCTCGAACCACAAGGGCAGGCGCGCGGAAACTGTACGCCTGCAAAACGTCTCCACCACCAATCCGGCACAGCTTTGGCTGGCAGGTCTGGCGCCTGCCGGGCGCAAGGGGATGCAAAGCCAGCTTCGGCGCTGTGCCGGTATCCTGCTTCCGGGCTCGGATATCGACAGTTACCCCTGGCAGATGCTGAACTACACGGGGGTGATGCTGGTGCGCTCGGCGCTGCTGAATGAGGGCTATGCTGTTGCTACCGTGAACATGGCGCTGTCGGCGCTGAAGTCAGTTGCCGGAGTGGCCTTCAGTATGGGGATACTGGATGCTGATATGCTGGAGCGGATACGCAACGTCAGGCGGGTCAGTGGTGACGGTTGTCGGCAGGGGCGTGCGCTGGCCCGCCATGAAATCCGGTCAATGCTGACGGCGGCAGCGACGTATTCCTCCGTGCGCTGTCAGCGCGAGCGGGCCATTTTATTGCTTCTGTGTGGTGCCGGGCTGCGTGCGGGTGAGCTGGTTGCCCTTAATGTTGAGGATATTGACGTCTCCACGGGGATCGTTTGGGTCAGGGAGGGGAAAGGGCGCAAAAGTCGTGATATTCACCTTGCCGTAAAGGTTTGGACACAGCTGCGGCGCTGGCTAAAGTGCCGGGGAGGGCATGAGGGGCCGTTATTCAGTCGTATCAGCTTGGCAGACCGGCTTGGGCCACGTAGGCTTACCACTACCGGATTGACGGGGCTGTTGGCACAGCTACGCCAGGCCGCTGGCGTGGACTATTTTACCCCGCACGACCTCAGACGAACGTTCATTACACAACTATTGGAACAGGGAACCGACCTCAACGTGGTACGCCAACTGGCAGGTCATGCCGATATCGCCACAACCACCCGCTATGACTACAGGGGCCGAGGTATGCTGGACAGGGCCTCCCGAGCGTTCTGTTGCTGGTAAATCGTAATGGGGGGGATGGCCTTCGTCACCTGCTGGCTAAACAATCAAACGGGGCCAGGGACTATTTTTGATGACTCACAGGCACGTCCAGGGCGGGCTTAGTGCTATGGGGAAGCCGGGAAAGTACGACCAACTCACCACTCCTGATGAATGACACTATCGTACTTCGCGGCCTGGGTATTCCAGAGATACTTGCAGTGTACAGTCTTACCGCCTGGCGCCTCTGCTGAGGCATCATTTTTCCAGTTGTATGTCATTATTTACATACTGACTAATATCATTTTCACTCCATTCCCCTTTCTTCCTATTCGGCGCTCTGTAGCTGCTTTCATTCATGATTTCAGCAACCTCTGCAAGTCTGCGTCTATGTGTATTACGCTGACCTTTCTCGTAAAGCTTGTTAATCATCGTCCGGAGAAAGAACTTATGAGGATTGTCTGTCGCTTCGCTGGCTCTGCACTCAGTGCCCAGATTTTTAGCCACAATGTCTGATACCACTTTTTCCCCTAAGCATGCTTCTGCCTGACTGTGGATACCGGCAGTGACAGCTATACTGCGGAACATATTGATTTCATCGCCCTTCATTTTACCTTCTGACAAGTTTTCCTGAAGTAACGCCAGTAATTCCAGTGTGGTTTCGTCAAGATAAACTTTCACCTGGGTCAGTCCCGCATCTGTCCGCATCTTTGTCGACCGCTGCTGGCGGCTCATCTGTTTTTTCCCTGCCATGTGTGGCTCCCTTCTTTAGCCATTTTAACCACTCTAGCATCTCCCATGTCTGGCCGACATTGATCATACACAAGTGTCGGCCCGACAATGAAACGTCTAACGTGCTTGCAGACGTCCCAAAACGTAGCCGCAGCTTCCGAATTTCGATCTTGTGAATAAGGCACTCCTTGAACTGCTCAAGAGTGCAGAAATATGAACGAGATGAAACTGGTGAAAATTCGGGTCGTACTGGAGCGCTGTGCGGTGAGCCGCGCCACGTTGTACCGGATGATTGAGAAAGGCACTTTTCCACGCCCTAAATCCCTGACTGGAGGGCGAGCGGTAGCCTGGCTGGAAAGTGACGTCAGTGAATGGATTGCTTCCCGCGTCACTACAGGAGGCTGCTGATATGTTTGGTGCAAAAGACCGCATTGCGCGATCAGTATACGTATCGCTGACAGAAGAAGAGCGCCAACTGGAAAAGCTGGCTCTCACCATTCCAGGGTTTGAAACCCGGGATCGGATGGAGAAAGAGCGCCAGTACCGTATAAGAGCAATACAAAAAGCTGTCCAGCAGGACAGGAATGATAACGAGAATGAAAGCAAAGAAGTCAGAAAAGCACACAAAAAGTGGCGAGGAAAGGCTCTTCGGCTAAAGAGGAAACTTAAAGCCTGTATGTTAGATAAGCCATGTGGCAGTGCTGCGTGCCCACAGTGCTTCCGCCTGCACAGGTTACGTAAACTGGCTGAACTGGCCCCGCTGCGGGGGTGTATGAGCGCGTACAGAGTGGTTACGCTGGTTTATTACGATGCCATGCTGGAAGAAGAGCAGATCAGTTGCTGGGACCATAAGAAATTCCGGGAACGGGTCTACAAGATGGTAAAAAGAGCCGGATTTACGGACAAAATAGTGGGGGGCTATGAGCTGGATTTTCACACCGATATTCAGCGCTGGATGCCTCATTTGCATCTGCTGATGCCAAGAGAGCCTGGCGCGCTCAAAACGCTAAGGAAGGCGATGAAAAGAGACAAAAATATACGGGCCAGAGCAGGGATAATTAGTCGACCAATGAAAAGCCAAAAACTAAGGGATTTTGATGCGCAGGTAACTTACTGTTTCAAGGGGATGTGGCAGGAAGTAAGACCCTACCCTGATGAGGTTGGCAAAAGGAGGACCCGCAAGCACAGGCTGCCACCTGTTCTACTGGCACGGGCGCTATGTAAGCAGGATGAGATGGGGTTTACTGGACTGACATTTACTTCTGGGGTGAGAACCCGTAAGTAGTTTGTCCATAAGACAGGATGTCCATAAGCGTTTAGACGCATGTAAGCCATCAGTTGATACACTCAATGGGTATGTATATCTATATGGGTGTATCAACACTATTCAGTGAATATCGTCGGTCATGGTGTCAGATTACATCTGGCTTAAATGTTTCACAGCCCAGATGTGTCCTCCAATAATAAGTAATGTTTCCATCAGTATCTGGTCCCATCCATACCTTTTGATTGAGAAAAAGCATTAGCACTTCTGTTCATGTGGGCGATTCCAGTAATCCACGACACGTCACCCGTATGTAGCCTTACAAGAGAAAAGACTTCGCAGTTTTCACTTCTTCTTGTCCTCTCCGCTTTTACGTGGACAATAGGGCAAAATCAAGAGGTAATAAAATGACTAATTTTTCTTCAATGGCGGCTTTCTTATGGTCCGTCGCTGACTTACTACGTGGTGATTTCAAGCAATCTCAGTATGGCAGAGTGATTCTGCCATTTACCGTTCTTCGTCGTCTTGAGTGCGTGCTTGCGCCTACCAAACAGGCTGTACTTGATAAGTTACCTGTGGTTGAAAAGCTTGATGAGAACGCTGCCGATGCAATTCTTCGCCACGCTTCCGGGCAACACTTTTACAATACTTCGCCGTTGGACCTCAGTAAGTTGGGGGAAACACAGCCACGACTTAATCTTGAACGTTACATTCGCTCATTCAGCTATGACGCGCGTGAGATCTTCGAACACTTTAAATTCTATGAGTTTATACAGCAGCTTGATGATGCCAATTTACTCTACAAAGTAGCCAAAAAATTTGCCGAGGCTGATTTGAGCCCTTCTTCTGTCAGTAACCACGATATGGGGCTGATATTTGAGGACTTGATCCGCCGGTTTGCAGAAGGTTCTAACGAAACGGCGGGTGAGCACTTTACGCCACGGGATATCGTGCGACTGACAACCTCTCTGGTGTTTGCGGACGACGATGCAGCGTTGACTAAACCGGGACTGATCCGCCGCATCTACGATCCTACTGCCGGGACAGGCGGCTTCCTTTCCAGTGGTATGGAATACCTGCATGGAATAAATCCCAGTGCCAGCCTTCGGGCCTATGGTCAGGAGCTAAACCCAGAGTCTTACGCTATCTGTAAAGCGGACATGCTGATCAAGGGACAAGATATCAGCAATATCAAGCTGGGTAATACCCTCTCTGACGATCAGCTCTGGAATGAGCGTTTTGATTACTGCCTGTCCAACCCACCGTTTGGCGTTGACTGGAAAAAGATTGATACCGTTATCCGCAAAGAACATAAAAAGGGCTACGATGGGCGTTTTGGACCCGGTTTGCCGAGAGTATCCGATGGTTCTTTGCTGTTCTTGCTGCACCTGATTAGTAAGATGAACGATAACAGCCGTATCGGGATCATTCTTAATGGTTCGCCACTCTTTACCGGAGGTGCGGGCAGTGGTGAAAGCGAGATCCGCCGCTTTGTGCTGGAACAGGATCTGCTGGATGCTATTGTCGCGTTGCCGACCGATATGTTCTACAACACCGGGATTGCGACTTACATCTGGGTACTCAGCAATCATAAACCGAAAGAACGTAAGGGCAAGGTGCTGCTGATTAATGCCACGGAGCAATTTGCGCCGATGCGGAAATCTCTTGGTAGTAAGCGTAAAGAGTTAACGGAAGCGCAGATTGACGAGATTGTGAATCAGTATACGCGCTATCAACCTTCGGCTAATGTTAAGCTGTTTAAAACCTCTGATTTTGGCTATCGCCGTATTACGGTGGAAAGACCGCTTAAGCTGGCATTTTATCCACGCGATCTTGATCGTCGCGTAGCGTTGCTGGCGGATAAAGACTGGTCCAAATATGGTGATTTAGAGTTATTAGCCGCTCTGGATGCAATGGATGATAAATATTTAAGCCGGGAAAAATTCAAAAAAGCATTGCCGAAAGTTTCTGCTGCTCAGTTTAAGTTGTTGATAAAACACTTAAGTGAAACAGATGAGAATGCTGAAGTTTGTAAAACTAAGGGTAAGCCAGAACCTGACGCCAGTTTGCGTGATTATGAAAATGTGCCGTTGAGTGAATCTGTTGAAACGTATTTCACACGCGAGGTATTACCCTATATACCTGATGCGTGGATCGATATCGAAAAAACCGATCCTTATGATGGACAGGTCGGTTTAGTGGGTTATGAAATTCCTTTTAACCGCTATTTTTATCAGTATCAGTCGCCACGTTCCTTGGAAGAGATTGATCGCGACTTGGATGAAGTGAGCAGAGAAATTATGGTCTTGCTGGCGGAGGTCCATTCGTGAAGTACAGAGCATATTCAGAATATAAAGACTCTTGTGTGGAATGGCTTGGAGAGATCCCTGCTAGATGGACACTTGAGAAATTCAAATACTTGTTCCAAGTAAGTAATGAAAAAATGGTGTGGAGCCTGTTGGGCAGATGTTATCTGTATCCGGTTATAGGGGAGTAGAAGTAAAAGAGTACAATGATGAGGCAAAGAAAAGAACGCTTGAAGAAGTAGCAGAATACCGTGTTGTGAGAAAAGGGCAGTTAGTTGTTAATACAATGTGGCTTAACTATTCTGGCCTAGGTGTTTCCGATTATGAAGGATATGTTAGTCCTGCATATAGGGCATATAGGTTTACAAAAAATGTTAATAAGAAATATATACATTATTTGTTGCGTTCAAATCCATACGTCATGGCTTATACTTCGCAAATGCAAGGTATAAGACCAAATTCATTACAAATTAAAACAGATGATTTTCAATCATTGCCTGTACTTTTGCCTTCAGTAGTTGAGCAGGAGTGTATTGCGAAATTTTTAGATTACGAATTGGATAAGATTGACCTATTAATCGACAAACAAGTTCGACTCATTGAACTTCTGAAAGAAAAACGGCAAGCGGTGATTTCTGATGTCGTAAGAAGAGGGTTAAATCATCGTGTTAAGCTCAAAGTTTCAGGAAATGAGTGGTTAGGTGAAGTGCCTGAGCACTGGGGGGTATCCCAGATAGGTTGGCTTTGTAAAGTTGGTAATGGCAGTACTCCTAATAGAGATAATCAATCCTACTGGCTTTCAGGTGATTACCCATGGCTTAATAGCTCTAAAGTAAACGATGATATTGTTACTAATGCAGAGCAATTTGTCACTTCAAAAGCATTGTTGGAGTGCAGTTTACCTTTAGTAAAAAAAGGTAGCGTCATCATTGCAATTACAGGGGAAGGGAAAACGAGAGGTACCTCCGCGTTATTGATGATGGATGCCACTATTAATCAGCATATTGCTTATATGACTCCTTTGTCAAAAAATAAAATATTACCAGAATATCTTCATTTATGGCTTCAAAGTAAATATGATCAGATTCGTTTTGAATCATCTGGTGGGGGCAGTACAAAGGCCGCAATAACTTGTTCTGACGTGAAAAAATATATTATCCCGCTACCGCCATTAAATGAGCAGAAAGTTATTGTTGCTGATGTTGAAGAAAAAAAACGATGTTTCAATACCCTTGTGATGCATTGTGAACAGCAAATATCTTTGCTAAAGGAGCGTCGTTCCGCCCTAATTTCCGCTGCCGTAACAGGTAAAATCGATGTACGCAACTGGCAACCCGCTGCTAAGGACGCTGCATGAGTGATATCCAGCTCTTTCGTTATGGTAAAAACGGTGTCTCTGAACTTCCGGGAAAATCAGCAGCCATTGAAAAAGATCTTCAGAAACTGATCGAGTCTCATATGGAGGCTTTCCTTGGGGTACGTTTTTTGGCGACAGAATACAGCACAGGCAAGACCCATAAGGGGCGCATTGACTCATTGGGGCTGGATGAAAACAACACGCCAGTGATTATCGAATATAAACGTCAGAGTAACGAGAACGTCATTAATCAGGGGTTGTTCTATCTGGACTGGCTATTAGATCATCAGGCCGAGTTCCGTTGGCTGGTGATGGATAAGTTTGGCAAACAGGTTGCTGACGATATCGATTGGTCCAATGCCCGTGTGATTTGCATTGCGGCAGATTTTACCAAATATGACGAGCATGCCGTTGCGCAGATTAACCGCAATATCAATCTTATCCGCTATAAGCTGTTTAACCCTGATCTCCTGATGTTTGAGCTGGTGAATGCTGCTACCGAGACTCACAAGCCTCAGCCTGTTGCAATAGAGAATCAGGTGCCGAAGCAGAAGAAAAATGCTCAACGCTATCGTCTGGATAAGTCTTCCCCTGAACTGGTTGCGCTTTATCAGAATATCTGTGATTTTGCTGATAGCTTGGGTGATGAGGTTCAGCGCAAAGAGTTACTGCTTTATACTGCGTTTCAGAAGATAAAGAATTTTCTAAGCGTCGTGATATGGCCCACAGCCAAAGAACCACACGTCAAGCTTTACCTGAAACTAAAACCGGAGCAGGTGATCATCTCTGATATCGTCAGAGATGTTACTAATTTGGGACACTGGGGAACCGGTGATATTGAGGTGGTTGTCCATAATCAGGCAGATTTAGCAAAAGCTAAGTTACTGATTGAGCAAGCGTATCAAGAGAACTGATATGGTATCTAAATCCGCAGAACTATTATTCCAGAATCACATTATTGAGCAACTATCATCCAGTGGTTGGTTATTTGGAAGCTCATCCGGCTATGATCGTGAAAGGGCGATTTATCCAGAAGATGCGCTTGCTTATGTACAGGAAACCCAGCCGGAAGTCTGGGACAAGTTTTGCGGAATTTATCCAAAAGATACAGATGTACATTTTCTCAACGCGGTTGAGAGACATCTTTCGGCTAAAGGAACCTTGTGGACGCTGAGACATACCTTAGCGGATCGCGGTGCTCGTTTTCAGCTTTGCACCTTTAAACCCGATCATGACCTTAATCCAGACTTGCTGGTTCGCTATTGCGCTAACCGTTTACGAGTAGTACCTGAACTGATTTATTCGCCCAATGGTTATGATGGCCGCATTGATTTGACATTGTTCCTGAATGGGTTGCCTGTCGCCACACTTGAACTGAAATCGGCGTTTAAACAATCGCTTGATGCGGCAAAACTACAGTATATCAATGACCGCCAGCCAAAAACCGGAAATAAACCAGAACCACTGTTGACCTTCAAACGCGGTGCGCTGGTCCATTTTGCGGTCAATCAGTATGAGGTGGCGATGACCACCAAACTGGATGGAAAGAAAACCTTTTTCCTGCCTTTTAACCGGGGAACCGCAGAAGGCGGGGCGGGTAACGATCAACCATTAGAGGGGTATGCGACAGCCTATCTATGGCAGGAAATCCTGCAACCGGATAACTGGCTGCGTATTTTGGGGCGCTACTTACATCTGGAGCAAAAGCGCGTTGATGATGCGCTTGGTCATCAGGAAATCAAGGAAACCCTGATTTTCCCGCGTTACCACCAATGGGTCGCTGTTCAGTCATTGCTGAATGCCGTTCGCGTGGAGGGAACAGGGCAAAAGTACCTTATTCAGCATAGCGCTGGTTCCGGTAAATCCAACTCAATAGCTTGGTTATCCCATCAGTTAGCGTCATTGTACCGCCCGGATGGTAACAAGTTTTTTAATTCGGTAATCGTTATTACAGACCGCACTGTGTTGGATGGTCAATTGCAGGACACGATTTACCAGTTTGAACATCAGGATGGTGTGGTTTGTAAAATCAGCCGTGAGTCGGGTAGTAAGTCTTCGCAACTAACCGAGGCTTTATCGTCTGGTACGGCAATTATCATCGTGACGATCCAGACTTTCCCGCATGTGCTCAAAGCTATTCAGGAAAGTACTGGTCTGAAAGGACGAAGCTTTGCTGTTATCGCTGATGAAGCACACTCAAGTCAGACGGGAACGACTGCTCGACAGCTTCGCGAAGTGCTGATGGCGGAAAAAATAGATGAAGAAGAAATGGATGGTCAGGATGTTATCAATGCGACGCTTGAGGCTCGCAGAGGTTCCTCTGATATAAGCTATTTTGCCTTTACTGCCACGCCTAAAGCCAAGACGTTAGAGCTGTTTGGTAGACCGCCTCATCCCGAAATGCCTTTGGCGAATGACAATAAACCGAAGCCATTTCATCTGTATTCAATGCGACAGGCGATCGAAGAAGAGTTTATTCTGGATGTTCTGAAAAATTACACCAGCTATGGGCAGGCTTATCGTCTGGCACATGATGCCGAAGATAAAGAAGTCGACCGCAAAAAAGCCAAAACGCAGTTGAGCAAGTGGGTTCGCTTACACCCTCACAATATTGCCCAGAAATCACAGGTCATCATTGAACATTTCCGTGAGCATGTTGCTCATTTACTAAATCACGAAGCGAAAGCGATGGTAGTAACCAGCAGTCGCCTCGAAGCAGTAAAATATAAGCAGGCGTTTGATAGCTATGTGCGAGAAAAAGGCTATAAACGTTTAACAGCAATGGTGGCGTTCTCAGGTGAAGTTGTCGATGAGGGCGAAAGCTACACGGAAAACTCGATGAACCCTGGCCTGCAAGGTCGGGATATGCGTAAAGCATTCGATACTGATGATTATCAGGTGATGCTGGTCGCTAATAAATTCCAGACAGGCTTTGACCAGCCCAAACTGGTCGCCATGTACGTTGATAAAAAACTCAAGGGCGTGGATTGTATTCAGACACTATCCCGTCTTAATCGTACGTATCCGGGGAAAAGCAGCACATTTGTTCTTGATTTTGTTAATGATCCTCAGGATATTCTGGCTGATTTTAAAGAGTATTATCAGAATGCCGAACTGGTGCAGGTATCCGATCCCAACCTTGTTTATGCCATTTTCCATAAGCTGAATGAACAGCATATATGGCAATGGCATGAAGTGATTAATTTTTCTGATGCTTATTTTGACCCGAAACGTGGTCCTGAAGCGCTAACGGGGTATTGTAAACCAGCGGTAGATCGTTTTACTCATCGTTACCGCTCCGCGATGGATGTATTACGAGGGGCGTTATCGACACTCGAAGATGCAAAGAAAAGCGGCGATGAAACTTGGCGAGTAAACTGCGAACGTAGTGTTAAGCAAGCTCGTGAAGCGAAGGACGTGCTGGATACGTTCAAAAAAGATATGAATAGCTTTATCCGTTTTTACGAGTTTGCTTCGCAAATTGTCGATCTGGCAGATGAAGAACTGGAACGCTTAAATGTCTTTGCTCGCCACTTGCTGCCGTTGTTAAGAGAGGAGCGGCTTGATGACGATCTTGATATCAGTCAGGTACAGCTAACACACTATAAACTGTGGGAAAAGCGCACCCAGGATCTGAAATTACAAGAAGGGGGAGAAGGACTTAAAGGGATCACCAGCGTCGGTGGCTCAATTGCTGAAAGGCCGAAAGATCTATTATCGCACATTCTGGAACAGCTAAATGAGTTGTTTGGCGAAGAAACGACTGATGCTGACAAGCTGGTATGGCTTGATGGCGTGGCGGCTAAAGTTTCCGAAAATGATTCTGTGATGGATCAACTTCGCCATAACGATATCGAGCAAATCATGCTTGGGGATTATCCTCAGGCCGTACAGAATGCTGTCATCGAAAGCATGGGGGCGTTTGAGAAACATTCAGTTGCTTACCTGTCTGATAAGGATGTTGCCCGTTTAGCCAATCGTTTCATACTTGATGTATTACTTAAAGGGCTTGGCCGATGAGTGAGTCTTTGACGGGGCTTAATGTGAATTCGCGCAGAAAGTTTGGTATAATGCTTAGATGATGTTTTCAGCCCAGATTTTGCTTTTCAGGAGTAATTATGAGCAACAACAAAAAAACTCAGGCAAGCTATGCTAAGCCGTCTCGTGCTGACATCGTTCGCTCAGTAGCAACATCTACGGCTGTTGAAACAGGGCAGTCCTCCGCGAAGATCGAAGCTTCCCTTGAAGCTACACGCAAAAAATTTGCTCATTTACGTCTTGCGGTTTAGCCCCTTCTTAATGCTTCTCTGACCCAGTGTCTCATCGGCTCGTAGTCCATTGATACGCCCGCATGGATAGCCGAGATATACTGGGTTTTGTTTTGCTCCCAGCTTTTATAATCCAGCGGTTTGTATCCTCCCTGAACGGCCATAACGTCGGCTAATAGTCGCGACAAACGCCCGTTTCCTTCTCTGAATGGATGGATGAGTATCAGCTCGACATGGGTTATGGCGATAGCGGTGATGAGTTGTTCTTCGTCCATGCCGCTACACGGCGTGTATTGAGTCAGATACTTCGTGTCGAACTCGTTCAGCAGTTTTGGCAACTGTGCTGAGGGGGCAAACATAAAGCCGCCTTTGCTGATATTAACCGCTCTTTCTTGTCCAGCCCACTCGTAGATGTTACCTAACCAGCGGCGATGCCAGCTTTTTAGCAGGGCTACGCTGAGTTGTCCTTCCGGGAACTGTTCTTCAAAAACAGACTGGTAGAGTTGTTCTAACAGGACAAGTTCAACCTCATCCATCTCATCAGAAGTAGCGATCCCCAGCTTATTAGCCAAAACCTGCTCGCCAGAGTCTTTCTCATACTGGCCTTCACTGCTGGATACATGGTATCGGCTCATGGGGATGCCCTGTGTTATTAGATGGATGGGAAAACAGAGGGAGTATAACGCTGGATGAGTACAGCAAACAATATTCTTAAAATCAGATAGTTACATAAATGTAGGTTGAAATATGGTTTTTATTTTCTGGTGGAAAATTATCTTTAATAATCAGCATTAACACACCAATGCATCATCGGCGTGTGAGAGTCTAGGTTTTCTATTGTACTCATTGGAGTGTGATGTCCATATTTCTTAATTTTTCATGAGTTAGTGAATTTTATGGTTATCATTAGGTTTCACGTTGTCTCATCGAATATCATGAAATCCTACAGTTAACAGTAGGATTTCATGACGGTATGAGGTGCATGATAACGGAGTCTTTATGGCAGGAAAACAAGAGGGAAAGCCACTTTCGTTTAAAGCGGTAAAAATGATGAAGCCTGGTGGCAAAGATGAAGCTGACGTAGGCGAAAATCGTGGTTTACGTCTCTCATCTGGTGCCACCAGGATGAAGTCTTTTTTCTAACGTTACGCGAGTCCCCGACTGGTAAACTTATTCAGTTTAAAATTGGTAACTTTCCACAACTTCTCTCGTCTGCATATATACGTCATTCCAGTTCACGTAATGCTTGCCACACTTTTTTCAGTAAAAAGGTGAGTGGAATGGCCAGTATAGCTCCAGTTATGCCAAGTAGTGCCTGCCAGATCAGGAATGCCAGTAGTTGAACCGTCAGTGGTAAATTCAACCGTTTGCCGAGCATAAGTGGTTCCATCACTGAACTCAGGGAAAGGTTTAGCACCACGAAAAATCCAACGACCAACAGGCCGGCCTGTATATCGAAAAAGATCATCGTCTGAAGGACCGGCGGAATCGCGGCAAGTAAGGAGCCGACCACCGGGACATAATTGAAAATAAACATCAGCATGCCCCAGAGAAAAGCAAACTTTAAACCCAGTAGCCAGGCGGCGGCCCAGACAACCAGGCCACCGAGCAGTCCCGTCAGCGTTTTTACGCGTGCATAAACGATCACGCTTTGTATGCCTTCCAGCAGCGCACGGATCACACCCGAACGATGTTGAGTGGTGCGCAGAGTGGTTTTTAACACTGGCAGTTCGTACAACATAAATAGCAGCATAAGAAATACCATCAGCCACCAGGACAACATGCCCGGAATCAGCGACAGCTGGCTGGTTATCAGACGAAGTATGGCACTGGTATCGATGAAACTAAGCACCAGATTGGTGGAAAGGAAAATACCCGCCTCGCTCAGAAAAAATGTCAGAGCATGAAGCTGGGTGGCGATCTGAACCGATGCCAGGCGACTGAGCTGAATTAACCCCGGTGCTGAGGCGCTGAGCGAGCTGATGATAATAACGATCAGTAACAGCAGAGCCACAATCACTGATAGCGAAGTAAGGAGTCGAGGGAGTCCGTGTTTCTCCAGGCGTTCGATCAGTGGATCAAGCATCACGGCGAGAAACAGCGCCAGGAGGACCTGATTAACCAGTGGTGCTGCCATGTGCAATCCAGCCAATAGTATGGTCAAACATGTCAGCAAAAGTAGCCCCTGAATAAGGGGCGTTAATGATTTTAACCCGCTCTGATGCATTGACGTCTGTTCTCCTGTAAACGACAAGCAGCCTGTCGATTTTTAACATTTACCCCGTGATGTTTCATGGTGTCTCCGGACGGTGCAGGCAGTCATAGAGGACCGGCAGAACCATTAAGGTAAGGATTGTCGCAAAACCCAGACCAAACATAACAACCACGGCCATGCCCTGAAAAAAGACATCCCTCAGCAGCGGCGCGAAACCCAGTACAGTGGTGAAGGTTGTGAGCAGAACAGGACGTAAACGTGAAGTGGCGGCGGATATAAGCGCTTCATGTTGCGGCTTCACCTGTTTCTGATGCTCAATCTCCTCAACCAGGACAATCCCGTTACGGATCAACATTCCACTCAGACTCAGCAAACCTATCAGGGCCATGAAGCCAAACGGAATGTCGATAAGTAAAAACCCTGTTGTGACGCCAATTAATGCCAGCGGCACGGTAAGCCAGATGGCGAAAGCATTTTTCAGCGAACTAAACATCAACACGGTAATGGTGAACATCACCAGATAACCTAACGGCAGGGTAGAGAACAGGCCTTGCTGTGCCTCGCTTGAACTTTCCGCATCTCCTCCCCACGTAATGTTGTAACCGTGCGGCAACGGAATCTGTTCAATCTGTGGGCGAACGCGTGCCAGAATATCGGCGGAAGTGGCATTGCTCAGTGGGTCAGGGTTGGTCATGATGGTCATAACCCTGCTGCGATCGCGACGCAGAATCAGTGGATTTTCCCACTGTAATATGAACCCATCGACCACGTTACTGAGCGGAATGTAGCGTTGCTGATTTTGGCTCCAGACCTGGACATTATTAAGATGATTAATGTCATGCCGCTCGTTTTCGGGCGGACGCACGACTATCGGCATCATATCCGTGCCTTCGCGATATAGCCCGATGCGACTGCCGGAAAAATTCATTTCCAACGCGTCATCTACTTCTTTTTTATCCACACCTAACTCTTGACCGAGCACTGGATTATATTGTGGGCGAATGACTTTACTGCGGTTTTGCCAGTCGTTACTTACACTACTGGTATCGCGATTGTCGGCCAGAATAGTACTTACTTTGCTGGCAATCTGGCGCATGATATCGGGCGCTGTCCCTCTGATGCGTACCTCAATACTGCTACTGCCCGCAGGGCCAAACATCACGCGATTGGTACTGGCATTGACCTGCGGGTAATCCTGCGCGATAACGGTATCCAACTGGCTCGTCAGTACCCCAATATTGCGCTCATTGTCCATTCTTACCATGATTTGTGCGTAATTGCTGTACTGGCGCTGACCGTTGTAAGTCAGGATAAACCGCATTCTGCCATGACCTATCGTTGACACCGTGGAAACCACGCCCGGGCGACCGTCAATTATTTTTTCAATATCACTAGCCATCTTTTCCGTGGAGGTGATGTCCGAACCATAAGGTAGCCACAGATCCACAAAAAAAATCGGTGTACTGGCTGAAGGAAAGAAATTTTGTCGTACCGAGCCAAAGCCCCAGATTGCCAACGCCAGCAGTACTGCCATGACTGAAAGTGTGGCTGTTTTGTGTGCCAACAGTGTATTCAGGATACGCTGATAGAGTCGGTAAAAACTGCCACTATAGGGAGCGAATTCTGATGGCTGCTTAAGAGGGGATTCGGTTTTAAATAGCCACCATTTAACCAGTGCTGGCGTAATGGTTAGGGCCGTGAACCAGCTCAGCATCAGTGAAATTAACAATACCTGAAACAGCGATTTACAGTATTCGCCCGTTGAGTCCTGTGACAGGCCAATAGGAGCAAATGCCAGGATAGCAATAATTGTGGCTCCCAACAGCGGAAGTGCGGATCGCCGAATAATTAAGTTTAGCGCTTTTACCCCTGACACGCCCTGCTGACGCGAAATGAGTAATCCCTCCACAACCACTATCGCATTATCTACCAGCATACTCAGCGCGATTATCAGCGCTCCCAGGGAGATGCGCTGAAGCTCAAGTCCCCACAGATACATAATAAACAACGTGCCCAGCACATTGAGCGCTAATGACAGGGCTATAATAATGCCGCTGCTCAGCCCCATGAATATCACCAATATTCCGATGACTATCGTTAGCGCCATTAGAAAATTAGTAAGAAAGCCATTTACTGAAGATGCCACTTCAGCAGACTGGTCGTAAAATACACCGATCTGTATACCGGCGGGTTTTTCCTCAGACATCTGTAGTAACTTAGATTTCAGCGCTTGTCCCACGTCAATCACATTCACTCCGGGTATAAATGATACCCCCATCATCACGGCGGGTTGACCGTTGGCGTGATAAATGCTGGAGGGCGAATCAGCGAGACCGCGCGTGAGTGTGGCTATATCTTTCAGGCGTGTGCTGGCGCTGTCACCCGCTGGGCTAACAAGTAGATGGCCCAGTTCATCAAGATTTTCGAATTCGCCAGTGGAATGTATACGGATTGATTCTGTACCAGATTTTATCACCCCAGCGTTTGACACAACATTCAGTCGACTCAGCGCAGCGGATAGCTGAGCCGGCGTGATGCCGCGCGCAGCCATTTTTATCAGTGACACCTCTACATTGATCTGTGACGTTATGATTCCTCCGGTCATGACCTTGCCTACGCCAGGCACCAGTACCAGCTCACGTCGCAGCTGTTCGGCATATTGTGCAAGCTCTTTATTGCTGAAATTGTCACCGGAAATTGAGAAGAAAAATCCAAAAACATCGCCAAAATCATCGTTTACGAAAGGCTGCATGACACCAGGCGGAAATACGCGTCCTGCATCACCTACCCGACGACGTAATTCGTCCCAGATTTGGGGTAATTTATCCGAGTGGTAGTGCGAAGCGATGTTCACTGTGATTTGCGACATCCCGTTGGATGAAATCGAACTGATGTTATCCAGATAGGGCAGTTGCTGCAGGGCTTTTTCCAGTGGCAGTGTTACTTCTTCTTCTACTTGCTCGGCGGATGCCCCTGGATAGAGGGTAACAACCACGGCGCTTTTAATAGCAAACTCTGGATCTTCAAGACGACCGATGTTAAGTAGTGCAAAAATACCGCCGATACCTAGTAACAGAATGAGCAGCCAGACACGGACGGGATTATTAATAAACTGTCGGGAGATATCCATTACAGTCCCCCTTCACGTGTCCAGATACAGACCTGCTGCTGAGCATGTATTTCATTCACCCCGGCAGCGACCACCCGTTCACCGTTTGTTAGACCGTGGGTTATTACGATACCGCCCTCGGTGAGTTCACCAGTGGTTACACTGCGTTCTTCCAGCGTAAGCTGCTCGCCGCTGCCCTTTACCACCCAGACGTGGGGGTGATTGAGTGGGCTGTTGTCCGGGTTAAACACAGCTTCAACTGGCACGACCAGCTTTTCACGCAAGGTACTGACTGGCAGTTTTGACAGATCGATGGTGACCGTACCACTGACCCCAGCAACAGCAGGGAAGTCAGACGGTCGTGGCATGGTTAAAATCATCTTCCAGGTGAGCGTGTTATTGTTGCTGCTAGCCGAGTGCTCTTTGTAATCAGCCTGAAACTGGCGGCCAGGCAGTGCAGTGATTTGCACCAGTGGTCGATAGGTCACATTGCGAATGTCCATTGCGGTAAACAGGTTTTCCGGTACGCTGAATGCCACATCGAGCATGTCGGTGCGAGCCAGAGTGGCGATAGTTTGTCCGGCTGTCGCAACCTGATGGCTTCGAGCATTTACACTGACAGCGATACCGGAGAACGGGGCGGTGAGTATCATTTGGTTCAGTTCTTCACGAGCGATCTGTAGCGCCGCGTTTGCAGCATCTCTTTTGGCACGTTGTACATCCATCTCATCACGTGAGACGGCATGGCGCGCAGACAATGCCTGGAAGCGTTCAAACTGTCGCTGTGCGAGGTCGGCGGTGGTCTGCCGTTCTTTTACCCGTTGCCGGGCTTCATCGCTAGAGAGCCGGGCGATCACTTGTCCTTTCGCCACTGGAGTTCCCTGGCGGATATCAAGCCATTCAATACGGCCCGAGCGTTCAAAAGATAGTGCGGTGGAATCACTGTACTCAATTCTTGCGGGGAGAATACGTTGACGGGCCTTTTCAGACTTTCCCACCTCCACAACTTTAATTGTGCGAGGCTGAATGGGTAAATCTATTTCTTTCTGCTCGCACGCTGTAATTAAAAAAACGGCAAAGATAATCAGGGGTAAATAACGAGCCAATTTTATATCCTCAGCGATAATGATGTAATTAATTTTGTAGGGTTATATATGTGAGCGAATGAAAGCAGAATGCCAGCCAGAGGCTGACACAATGCAGACTCAGTTTGGTTGGTATATAACTTCCTTTAGTTTTTCCGCTAGTTACATGCATTCTTGTCGTACAAGAAGAAACAGATACAACACGGTCCTTACTCCGGAGGAATGGACAAGTTAATTCAAATTCTTATTGGTAAAATTTCATTCGCCGCCTTCAATATCACTGTGTATATAACAATGTTATATTTAGATGAAACCGGATCTCTGATAAATTGTGAATTCCAATCTCACTAATACTTAACAGATTCTTTAATATGTGATTTTTAATTAATACCGTATCCGCAACCGTAATGAGGGGTAGCCACTGGTACATGGTATGGTAAATTCAGGATGTTGTTTAATACTGCTGTGATTTAATATTAAAACAAAGGAAGTGATTTAATGTCATTACAGGTTTAATTATTTAACTCTGCAGTGACGCTTTTATTGTTTTAATATTCAACACAAGTGAGAACCCAGGCATCCGGATTACCGATAAGCCAGGCGTGGTTATCAATTCTTTCTCGCTCAAAAATCAGGGTTGCGTCATCACCGCTGACTTCTGCCAGTAAGATTTGAAAAATATCATCCTCAACATGATCTGCCGGTAATCTGCGAACGCCGTCATTCTGGTACTGGAGAGTATGGTTATCTATCTGATGACCATCCCGCAGAAGAATTTTACGGCTCACGCTTTGTGTTACATCGCCTCCCACAACCTTACCATTAAATGAAATAAAACCCGTATTATCTTCATATAATTGAATGGTTTGCTTAACATAGAAATCATATACCACTGAATTTCTTGTTATACGATAGCGTGACTGATTCGTACATTTGAAGTTACTGATTCCATGGGCATAGTTAAATGAAACACCCAGGCAGACAGCAATCAGGACAAGACCCATGCACACTATCCATTTAATTTTCATGATTGCTTCCAGTTGTGGTAGTAGACGTTGTCACACGCGATAATTTGATTATTTTTTCCTGCTGTGCAAAGCGAAAAAAGGGTGCGCCCGGCGCTTTGCGCGGTAAAGGAGTCATTGCTGTCAAATATCACCTTTTGTTCAGGGCCGCAGGTGGCGGCATTGTCCTTAAGAATGGCAGCAATATTCTTCCTGGCTTTCTCCCGATCTCGCTCACTCAGATTTTTCATATACACCACCTCGCACCCGGTCGCCAGACTGTCTTTATACAACGGGTAGTGACTGGTACTGACCGATGAGACGGTATTAAAAAAAACGATCGCACCGCAAATGAATAATGTCAGAACGATAATCATCGTGAGGTACGCATTTTTTAAAGAAAACAGTTTCCCGGTACGTTGAGAAGTGACCTGTTCAGGTATACTGAGCGGCACTGTCTGGGTTAACTGAAGTGTGATGTCAGGATTTAGCCTGAACCCCATCTTCGGTACAGTAATTATCAGTTCTTCACAGCCGAATGCAGATAATGCGCGACGTAAGATACTGATATACTGATTAAGGCTGCTATTGGACGCCTGTAAACCATAATCGTCCCAGACCATAGTTAATAATTTCTCACGTGATAGTATCCCTTCTGACGCCCTTAATAGGGTTTCCAGCAAGCGGCTGGCCGTTAGGGTGAGTTTTACCGTTTCCTTTGTGGCGCAATGGGTTAGCGATCCATCCTCTGGATTAAACTTTATTTTCTCCGCAATTAAAAAAATCATATTGGCAATTACCAGATACCTGCGTTATTACAGAAAATTATAACACAGATATCCGGGTGATTATGCGCTAAATTGCCTCCCGTACATTGGTTACATTTATGAAAATTCTCATCAATATAACTGGTAATTATTAACGAATTTAACAGTTGCTAATGAATTTAGCCCGAAGTAGTAATATTCTCAGTTATTAGCTTATAAGCAAAATCACTACAGATAACAGACAGTTTGCTGAAAAAATGAGTAATGTTGTTAAGCCAAAGTTGTGCAATTGCGGCACAGTTCTTTTAACCCACCAGGCTGGTTGAAAGCGTAGCGGAGATTCCTCTGTCTTTTGCAATCTGAAGGAATGTTGCGCCATTACTTTCTGTACCCTTCCTGATAATAGTACTGGCCGGGTAATCGCGTCCCAGCAGTGAGTATTTTTGTACGCCGTAAGCATGGTAAGGCAATAAATCAATACCCTGAAAAGATGTCTTTCCGGCAGTAAGATTGCTGATAAGCAGGAGCATATTATTTATTTCATGTGATGAATCGTTAACGCCGGGAATTACTGGGATCCTCAGGCGTACTGGAGTATTCAACGTCAGTAATTTTTCAAGATTGCGTAAAATACGGATATTACTGACCCCGGTAAATCGTTGATGAAGTGTGTCATCCGCCAGCTTGAGATCATAGAGCACCAGATCAGCCACAGTGCTGACTTTCTCAACCGCTGACCAGGGGGCGAACCCTGCCGTTTCCACCGCGGTATGGATACCCTCCCGGCGTAAGTTTTGTAGTACCTGGACTGCAAAATCCGGTTGAAGCATCACTTCACCGCCGCTGAGCGTAACGCCTCCTCCTGATAACTGATAATAAGCTACATCTTTTACGACCTCTTGATGTACCTCATCAACTGACATCTGACGTCCGACAATCTTAAGCGCCTGGGACGGGCAAGCTTCTTCACAAAGACGGCAGCCATCACACGACATACTGGGATCAATAACGTGATTCTTATTACTCCACTGATGAATACCTTTCTGGCAGGCATCAACGCAGGCCCCGCAGTGCTGGCAACTACTGGCACGCCACAGCACGTCATTATCCTGACGCAATCCTTCGGGATTCGCGCACCAAATACAGCTCATCTGACATCCTTTAAGGAATACGACGCTGCGAATACCCGGGCCATCATGTAACGAGAAGCGCTGAATATTAAAGACGCGGCCTGTTAGCGGCTCAGCATTCATGTTGAACGGTACGGCTAATGATTTCATCCTGCACCTCACGGCTGAGTTCAATAAAAAATGCGCTATATCCGGCCACACGAATCATCAAATTCGGATACTCCTCCGGACGTGCCTGCGCGCGCTTCAGCTCTTCATTATCGACGTAGCTAAACTGCATTTGCCCATTACCAAGCATACTGGCGGTGCGAAGCAGGTTAATCAGTTGATTAATGCCTTCATCGCTTTCCAACATACCGTGCATTAGTTTGAGGTTATGCACCATGCCGATTTCCATCTCTTCAACGTTTATCCTGCTCACCGAGTTAATCACTGCCGTCGGGCCATTGATATCGGTTTGCTGCGATGGGCTTATTCCGTCGGCCAGAGGTTTATGAGCCAGTCTGCCGCCAGGTAACGCACCGGTTGCCAGTCCGAACGGCGTATTATTTGAAATAGATAGCGTGCCATGCGTGAAGCGGCCATAAAGCATGTGATAGCGGCGATGCTCTTGTTCAGTGTAATGAATAAGGGAACGCGCCAGTTCGTCAACTTCTGCAATATCATTGCCGTATTTCGGTGCTCGCAGGCAGCGCTGGCGAAGCGCTTCATGCCCAACAAAATTGGCTTTCAACACTTCATCCAGCTCAGACAAAGTGACCTGCTCTTGCTCATACACCACTTTTTTAATGGCCATCAACCCGTTCGCTAAATCAGCCAGACCTGTCCAGATAAGCCCGGGGCCGTTGTTTAACCACGCTCCGCCCGCGGTAACATCGCGACCTTTTTCCAGGCATCCCTCAATCAGGCAGGAAATAAGCGGTTTTGGGGCATACTGTCTGTGCAACTTCTGAATGATGAGTGTGGCTTGGGCCGCTTTAGCCGTAATAGCCGCCAGTTGCTGTTTTACTGCCGCTTCAAAATCGTTGTAACTGGTCATCTCTGTCAGTTCGCCGGTCTGAGGACCGATACGCTCACCCTGTGGCCCATAACCATTACTAAACGCCAGTTCCAGTGGCCGAGTAAACGTGGTATAGCCTACAGATGTCCATTGATACATTTTTCCGGACTTTTGAGGCTCAACACAGCCCATCAGGCAATAATCACGTGCATCTTCATAATCAAATCCCTTGCGCAGCATCATTTTGATATGCGCGTCATCGAAATGGCAGGCCGGAAAACCCGTTCCCCCGCGGATAACTTCCACAATTTCCCGCAGATAGTGCCACGGCGACTGGTTATGTATCCTTACAGCCAGGCTGGGTTGATAAATTTTCAATTTCCGTGAGCAGGCTATAATCATCATTGTCAGCTGATTAGTGGCATCGCCGCCCTCACGTTTTTGCCCGCCAACAACCATATTGATAAATGGTTGATATCCAGCGAAATATTTTGCTGTAGACTCACTACAGATCCACAAACTCTCTGCCATTTTAATCATCCAGCAACACAGTAATTCTTCTGCGTGGGCATGAGTCAATGTCCCTTCTGCCAGGTCACGCTCCAGTAATGGCCAGAGATACTGATCGACGCGTCCCAGTGAAATACCGGTCTGGTTTTCTTCAAGACAAAACAGAGACTGTACAATCCACAGGGACTGAAGCGCCTCATAAAAATTACGCGGCGCGTGTTCAGGTACACGGCGACAAATGTCAGCGAGACGGTTCAATTCTACTCTGCGTTGAGGATCGGTTTGTTCATCAGCCAGTTGTGCGGCGTAGTCGCTGTAACGATGGGCGTAATGGATCACCGCATCGCAGGTCTCTTTCGTTGCCAGATAAAATTGGTGGCGTTCCATATCTTCTGCGCAGGTTAAACTTAGCTGTTCAATTGCGTGAATAGCCCTGTCACGCAAACCGCCCATACCTTCTGTCAGTAATAACGTGTCGTAACCCGGACAGGTATCACCTCCGCCATTCTGGGTTTTAATGGTTACGTCGCAGACGCCGTATTCATTGCACCATTCCCAGAGGCCTGCATGACGGAGTTGAGTTTCCGCGATTTCATCCAGCGAGCGACCGCGCCAAAAAGGGAAGATTTCTTCTCTGAGAATACGCTTTGCGCTGTCACTTATCTGATAGGGATCCTGTTTACGCTCTTTTACGGTATCCAGTTCTTCAGCTACCCAGCGCCAGCTGAGCTCAGGTGATACTTCTCCACCGCGCGGACCGCCTGCCGGGTGGCTGATAATAAGCTCATTCTCGGCAATCCATAAAGGTGCCCGTTCGCAGGCGCGCCGAAAGGCAAGTGCCCGTAACATAATCAGATCCAGCCCGGGGTTGTTTTTATAGACCTCTGTAACCGCCTGTGCCCTTGAAACAGAGATAAACGGCTTTGCGCTGAAATATTGGGCTTTCAGGGCGTCAATACGATCGGTAAGTTGCTTTTCCATTTAATAACTCCTTTTATGCAAATCCCATCAGCAGCGTGCCACTCAGGATCAGTGCAATACCTGCTTTTTCAAATATGCTGGTATGCATGTCGTAATAAATACTACTTATCACAGTAATTAATACTGTGCCCATACCACACCAGATTGCGTAAGCGATACCTGGTGTCATTAATTTCATTGCTTGCCCCAGGGCATAAAAACAAACTACGTAACTTAACGCACAAAATATGGTTGGGGCGAGTCTCCGAAAATGTCGGGTTTTGGGTAGCATGGCAGTACCAAAAACTTCAGTAAGAATGGCAATAAATAACCATGTTGTACTCATGAGTATTATTTGAATCATGTGTTTTCCATCGTTTTATATTTTGCGGAAAAATTAATAACAATAACTCCGGCGACGATTAACCACATGCCCAGTAAGTGGCCGCCACTTATTGAATAGCCGAAATTTAACACGCCAATTATATTTACTGCGACGATACCCACACCAGACCAGATCGCATAAGCAACGCCAAGGTGCATTCTGCGAAATACATAAGTTAGGATATAATAGCAAAGCCCATACCCTATTATGGATAAAATAGAAGGAAGGATGCGAGTAAATCCTTCAGAAAGGACCAGCATAGTTGTTGCAAATATTTCGAACAAAATAGCCAGAGCAAGTTTCATGTATGTCTTTCTTAACGTCATATTAACTTTCCTGATTAATGAGCCTGGTTACAGGTCGGATTGGATGACGGACATGAAACAGTATTTTTATTTTTCTAGCTATATAATTCGAAAAAATTGGCGATTATAGTTTTTTATTCTTTGTTTGTTTGCTTATGAAGCGTTAAATTTCATTTTTTAATGATATGGGACGAGTACCTCTCAGTATTGCTTTTATGCCTGATATCATTTCCCGAAGTGCAGGCTAAATAATGATGTTGATGTAATTTAACCTTTGAGATTAATGTCTGCCCAGGCAGCTCAAAGAGCGTACGTGAATGCTTAGAGTGTATATACGGTTCAGTTATGGGGTGTTTGGTGCGGCGAAGGATTTTGGAGCCATAACCCGCACTAGTATGGCTTAATAAAAAATTATTAATTATTTTCTGGGGTGTGATATGAGCTTTGCCGATGTTGTATGGATTTATCTATAAACCTGCAGATTATATTTCTTCAGTGAGTGGAGAAATAATGATCATAAAATTAGATAGTTAATTAAAAACTGGTTAATGAGTCGATTTCTTTATCTTTAACAGATGAACTTCAAGTATCAATGCCACACCCTAATTTACCATTGTGGTGTGGCCGGTGAAGTTTGTATCAAATTACTCTTTCATTTCGTGGTTGCTCTTTTTTATCTTATGGAATAACGATAATACCCGTCAGGATGTGGAAACGAGGCTCTAGAGGCATAAACATCATTAGCTGACATATTATGAAGCATTATTTATACATCATGCAGGCGTTGCCGTTCTAAACGGCGATCGCGCAGGGTGGAATAAATAAAGGTCATCACAAACAGCAGTGAAAATAGTACGACGATGGTGGGGGCCGGTGCACTGTCGATGAAAAAAGACAGGTACACGCCCATAAACGAGGTAACGACCGACATAATCACCGCCAGCCACAAGGCGTGGGAATATTTCCGCGTCATTAAAATCGCAATGGCGCCAGGCGCAATCAGTAAGGAGATTGACAAAATAATCCCTACTGATTTTAGCGTGGCGACAATCGTCAGGGCGATCATGCACAGCAGGCCGTAATGTAGCAGTGCAGTGTTAAGCCCACTGGCCTTTGCCTGATGCGGGTCGAACGCATGCAGTAGCAGATCTTTCCACTTAAGCCCAATAATAAGCGCGATCCCCAAAGCGATCGCCATTGTTTGCATGATATCGGTCAGTGATATACCGAGCATATCGCCGAACAGAATATGATCGAGATGGACTTCCGACTGAATGGAAACATACAGCACCAGTCCCGCACCGAACATCCCGGAGAAAACAATGCCCATGATGGTGTCGCGCTTAATGCGGCTGTTATCGTCGAGGTATCCAGTTGCTATCGCGCAGAACAATCCAGCGATAAATGCGCCAATTGCCAGTGGGATACCCGCAATCCACGCCAGTACAATTCCCGGGAAAACCGCGTGGCTCATGGCATCGCCCATCAGCGCCCAGCCTTTGAGAACTAAAAATACCGACAGCAGCGCGCAGGGCACGGCGACAATGGTGGAGATAACCAGCGCATTGACCATAAAGCTAAACTGAAAGGGTTCTAATAGCGTTGTTAAGATCATACTGACTCCTTGTTCACCAGTCGGGCGCGTCGGCGATTCGCCAGCAGACCATGTTTTGGTGCGAAGACAAATGCCAGCAGGAACAGCAATGTTTGCAGAACGACGATAATTCCGCCGGTTGCGCCGTCCAGCCAGTAGCTCAGCCAGGCGCCGAAAAAGCTGGTCAGGCTGCCGATAGCTACGGCGATGGTGAGCAGGCGTGGAAAACGATCGGTCAGCAGCCAGGCCGTCGCTCCGGGCGTAACCACCAGGCAAATCACCAGAAATGCACCGACGGTTTGCAGGGCGGCTACCGTTGAAACGGAGAGCAGCGTAAAAAACAACAGCTTCAACCGGCCCGGATTCAAACCGATAGAGCGCGCGTGGTTTTCATCAAAAAAGACCACCATCAGATCTTTCCACTTCAAAAACAGGATAGTCAGCGAGATAACCCCGATGATGGCCAGTTGCAGAATATCTTCCGGCGCAATTGCCAGGATATTACCGAGAATAATGGTCTGGATGTTCACCGACATCGGATTGAGCGACACCATAAACAGCCCGATACCGAAGAAAGACGAAAAAATCAGCCCGATAATCGCATCTTCCTTCAGGCGTGAACGTTGATTGAGAAACAGCATACTGCCCGCTGCCAGCCCACCGGAAAGAAATGCGCCAAGCGCGAAGGGAAGCCCTAACATATAAGCGCCTGCCACGCCCGGAACAATAGAGTGCGACAGCGCATCGCCGATCAGCGACCAGCCTTTGAGCATCAAATAGCAGGAGAGAAACGCGCACAGGCCGCCGACCATCGCCGAGACCCACATGGCGTTGAGCATATACTGGTAACTAAACGGCTCTGTCAGCCAGTTCATGATTATTCCCCCTCGCTTGCCGCACGTCGCGAAATAAACGGGCGTTCATCGTCGGTAATCACGTGTTGTTCGCCGCCGCTCAGCGCAACGTGACGCAGTACGCCGCTGAATGCCAGCTCGAGATTCTCGGGGGTAAAGGTGGTATCGGTTGGTCCACTTGCCAGCACCGTGCCCTTAATCATCACCGTGTAATCACAAAACTCGGTGACGGATCCCAGATTATGGGTAGAGACCAGCATGGTTCGACCCTCATCACGCAGTTCACGCAGCAGGTCGATGATCCGGGCCTCGGTTTTTACATCCACGCCGGTGAAGGGTTCATCCAGTAAAATAACCTGTCCGTCCTGTGCGATGGCCCTTGCCAGAAAAACTCGCTTTTTCTGCCCACCGGACAGTTCACCTATCTGACGATGGCGATAGTCCAGCATATCAACCCGCGCCAGCGCCGCATCCACGCAGGCGTGGTCGATCTGTTTTGGTCGACGCAGCCAGCCCATATGGCCAAAGCGTCCCATCATCACCACATCTTCCACCAGTACCGGAAACGACCAGTCCACCTCTTCTGACTGAGGGACATAGGCGATCAGATTCTGTTTGAGCGCCTTATTTACCGGCTGTTGCAGAATTGAGATTTCCCCTTGCGCCAGGCGGACAAAACCCATCAGCGCTTTAAAAAGCGTTGATTTTCCCGACCCGTTTACGCCGACCAGAGCGGCAATTGAGCCGCCCGGAACCTGAAAAGTGGCGTCCCGCAATGCGGTATGACCGTTGCGATACGTCACCGTAACCTGATTTACGGTAATCGCAGAGTGACTCATGGTTGGCTCTCCAGACCTTTGTTGATGCCGTTAACAATGGTTTGCGTGGTGACGCGCAGTAAATCCAGATAGGTCGGTACCGGACCATCGGCAGCGCTGAGCGAATCGACATACAGCACGCCTCCGTAATACGCGCCAGATTCACGGGCAACCTGACGCGCTGGTTTGTCGGACACGGTGCTTTCGCTAAATACCGTTGGGATATGATGCTCTCTGATCGCATCGATTACCTTGCGTACCTGCTTCGGCGTACCTTGCTGATCGGCATTGATCGGCCACAGATACAGCTCTTTCAGGCTGTTATCACGTGCCAGGTAGGAGAATGCGCCTTCACTGGTGACCAGCCAGCGTTTATCGGCGGGGAGTTTTACCAGTTCAGCATGCAGCGGCGCCAGGGTCTGCTGGATTTTCGCTTTATAATTCTGTGCATTTTTCTGGTAAGTGGCGGCATTGTCTGGATCGTATTTCATCAGCGCATCGCGAATGTTATCCACGTAGATGAGTGCGTTCTCCGCTGACATCCAGGCATGCGGGTTCGGTTTGCCGTTGTACGGCCCTTCGCTGATACCCATTGGCTGGACGCCGTTTGAGACCATCACTTCTGGTACGCCGGACAAATTTTGGTAGAAGCGGGCAAACCATAGTTCGAGGTTAAGACCGTTGGAGAGAATAAGCTGTGCGCCTTGCGCCCGTTTAATATCACCTGGGGTTGGTTGATATTCGTGAATTTCAGCCCCCGGTTTGGTGATAGAACTAACGTCCGCCGCATCACCTGCTACATTGCTTGCCATATCGGCAATCACCGTAAAGGTGGTTACCACTTTAAATTTTTCTTTCGCCCAGGCGGGTGACAGCATCAGCGCCGTTAACGCGCTGGCAAGGAGAAATGACTTGAGATGGGGCAGATGCGGCATAGTATCCCTCACAACAAAATGGTTAATTTATCATCGAATATAGCCTTTGCTATGTTATATAGCACATGGCATAAATAAATGAAAATAATTCTTATTTGCGTAGGGTGCTAAGGAATGGATGACCTCCAGCAATAGTCCTGTGCTTAGTTAAGGTGTATTATTTATGCAACTTAACTATGGAGGCATCATGTCCGGCAAACGTATTGCACGTGAAAAAATGACGATCCAGAGAATGATCTCACTCTACGAGCGCCAGTGTCCGCAGGCTTCAGACGAGCCGGGGCATTACGATGCGTTGTTTGCCTATGCGCAAAAGCGCCTCGATAAGTGCGTGTTTGGCGAGGAAAAACCAGCCTGTAAGCAGTGTCCGGTGCACTGCTATCAACCTGGTAAACGCGAAGAGATGAAGCAAATTATGCGTTGGGCTGGGCCAAGAATGCTCTGGCGTCATCCGATTCTGACCGTGCGTCATCTGATTGATGACAAACGCCCTGTCCCGGAATTGCCAGAGAAATACCAGCGTAAGAAGTAATGTAACAATTCTATGCCGGATGGCGGCTGCGCCTTATCCGGCCTACAAGGTAAACGGAACCGTTGTGTAAATCCGATAAGCGTAGCGCCATCGGGCAATCTGGCCATGCGGTGATGAATGGCGATTACGCTTTGGTGGCAATCAGAATGGCCGAGGCTTTGATCAGCGCGATGACCCGGCTTCCCTGACTCAGTTTCATCTCTTGCTGACTTTCGTTCGTCACGACCGCGACAATGTCAAAACCGGCATCAGTTTTGATGTGTACGGTGGCGTTAACGGCGCCTTCGGTTACCTGTGAAACGCTACCGGCAAATTGGTTACGGGCAGAGAATTTCAGGCCACAGTCTTCAGTCGCCAGCGTCACCCACGGCGCTTTGATCAGCGCAATGGCTTCTTTTCCTTTCGCCAGACCCAGTGCCTGCTGACTACTATGGGTCACAATCGCGACCAGTTTTGCGCCGCCAGCCAGCGTCAGTTCAACTTCATCATTCACTGCGCCTGTAGCGACTGCGCTCACTGTACCGGTTAATTGATTACGTGCTGATACCGCCATATTGCCTCCTTTCGTTGAGATATCACCCAGTATAGCCACACTGGCTAAACCAGTGCATCCTTATCAATACCCAATCGCTTCATGCGTGAGAGTAACGTTGTACGTTTCAGCCCCAGCCGTTGTGCCGCGCCTTTGGGACCGGCAACCACGCCGTTGGTCTCTTTCAGAACGCGCATGATCAACTGGTATTCATCTTCGCCGTCCTGTGCGACTTCGGTTGCCACCGGAGGCGTAGACGGCATCAACGCGGCAATATCCGGAAGGGACAGTTGCAGTACGTTGCCTCGGGTAAGCAGAACCGCGCGCTCCACCACGTTTTCCAGCTCGCGCACGTTGCCCGGCCACTCCATGCTGCTCAGCGTACGCAGCGCCTCGGCGGGAATGCTGTCGATATTGCGCCCCATCCGGCGAGCAATTTTAAAGGTGAAAGCTTTCACCAGCAGCGGGATATCTTCCGGGCGCTCACGCAGCGGCGGCAGATGGATCGGGAAGACGTTCAGTCGATAGTAGAGATCGTTACGAAACTCGCGATCGGCGACCATCTTTTTCAGATCGCGGTTAGTGGCGGCGATCAAGCGCACGTCGGTCTGGATCAGCTTATTACTGCCCAGACGTTCAAACTCCTGCTCTTGCAGAACGCGCAGTAGCTTAGGCTGAAGCTCCAGCGGCATATCGCCAACTTCATCGAGGAACAGCGAACTTTTATCTGCCAGCTCGAAACGACCAATCCGCTGCGTGCTGGCGCCGGTAAACGCGCCACGCTCATGACCAAACAGATCGCTTTCCAGTAATCCGGCAGGCATTGCCGCGCAGTTCATCTTCACCATCCGACGGGCGTTACGTCCGCTCAGGTTGTGAATGGCCCGTGCGATCAGCTCTTTACCCGTTCCGGTCTCACCCAGAATCAGGACGGTGCTGTCGCTTTGCGCCACCATTTCGACCTGCTTGAGTACGCTGTACATCGCTTCGCTGCGGCCAATGATTTCGCCGAACTCACTCTCTACATTGTTGAGTTGTTCAGTCAGCGCCAGGTTTTCATCTACCAGACGTTCTTTCAGGCGGTGAATCTCCTGATACGCAAGCGCGTTATCCACGGCAATTGCCACACGCTCGGCAATTTGGCGCAATAGCTTGAGGTTAGCGGTAGTGAAAACTTTCTCTTCGCACTGTGCCAGCTTGAGTACGCCGAGCATAGTATTGCCGGACATCAGCGGTAACAGACACAGGGTTTGTAGCTGGTTGCCCCAGGTTTCGAACAGCATCCGTTCGTAAGGAGCGAGCGTATCGCGTTCGCTCAGATTAATCAGCAGCATCTCTTTGCTTTTGAACACGCGTTCGGAAAGCGTACCTGCTTCATCCACTTCACTTTGTTCGTGCGCTGGATGATGTTCATCCAGATAGTGGGTGGAATAAATGCTGAGCTTGTTTTTACGATCGCTGCGTAACACGATGCTGATGGCATCAATGTCGAAGTAGTGATGGATCTCTTTGGCGACTTCGCTGACCAGTTCGTCAATGTCCAGGCGGGAGAGTACCGCATTGGTGATGGCGACCAGGATGCGAAAGTTATCACGCTCGCGGCACAACAGATCGTAATCGACGTTGTTGCTGACCCTGCTTTGAATTTGTTCAGCAACGACGCCGACTATCTGGGTGAAGGTCTGTAGACGGTTATATTCTTTTTCACTCCATGGACGATCTTCATTACGGATGAACTCGCAACCGCCAAAGATACGCCCATCCGCCGCCAGCGGCAGCAGGCAGTAGTGGCCAAATTCAGAATACAGTCCACCTGAAGCCAACTGTGGCCAGGTTTCCGTAAACTCATGATAGTTGCAGTGCAGCGCATCGGGGCGAGACAAAATACGGCGTACCGGGCCATGGGCCAGTACCGTTTCGTCTTCGTAATCGATGGGTTTACCATTTTCACGCGTCGCAAAATAACGCGCACGCTGCGTTTGTGCCTGCCATAAGACAATAGCCGCACAGTCGGCCAGCGCTGAACGCTTGACCAGCTGCGAAAGCGCCTCGCTAAGAGACGGGAGATCGGGCTGCTGTAATAATGTACGAGTAATATCGAACAGGCCTTGCTGTCCGAGGTCACTCATCGGTGTATACGACATATTGCTTTTCCAGGAAAAGCACCGCAGAACGGTGCGAAAACGGTAAATGAATTATAGGTATAAGTCGTAAATTATTGCCGGATAGCGATTTCGCTTATCCGGCCTACACGTTGCTGCTAATGGGCAGTTAGCATATACGAGGTAAAGGTTCGGCGTGTGGTAAATCGAGGGTTCGTTTCACGCCGTAAAGTCCGGCCAGACGCACACCTTTGCGTTCTACCACTTCGCCAATCATTGCGGCATCGCGTCCTAATGGATGCGCGCGCAGCGCGGCAAGCGCCGTTTCAGCGGCCTGACGCTCAACGGCAATCACCAGCTTACCTTCGTTAGCAAAGTTGAGCGCATCCAGTCCCAGCAGTTCGCAAACGCCACGCACCGCGGGCTTCACGGGCAGGGCCGCTTCAGACAGCTCAATGCCAAACCCGCATGATGCGGCAAATTCATGCGTTACCGCATTCACGCCGCCACGGGTGGCGTCACGCAGCGCCTTGACGCCGGGAATATCACGTAGCGTCTGGATAAGCGGCGTCAATACCGCACAGTCGCTGACCAGTTCGCCATCCAGACCCAACTGTTCGCGTAGGTTAAGGATGGTTGCGCCGTGATCGCCAAGCGTACCGCTGACCAGCAGCACATCGCCCACGCTCAGGGTTTGTGCGCCCCAGTGAATGTTGGCGGGGATCGCGCCCATTCCGGCGGTGTTGATAAAAAGTTTGTCCGCCGCGCCGCGCTGTACAACCTTGGTGTCGCCGGTGACGATGGCGATACCCGCTTCGCGCGCGGTTGCCGCCATGCTGTTAACGACGGTTTTCAGCGTCTCCATTGGTAAACCTTCTTCGAGGATAAAACCGCAGGAGAGATAGCGCGGGATCGCGCCGCTGACCGCCACGTCGTTAGCCGTACCACAGATAGCCAGCTTGCCGATATTACCGCCCGGGAAGAACAACGGATCGATAACATAGCTGTCGGTTGAAAACGCCAGACGATCGCCTTCAGCGACCAGTTGCGCCAGTTCCAGACGTGCCTGATCTTCTTGTTCCGCCAGCCACGGATTCGCGAATGCCTCCATAAACAGACTGTTGATCAACTGCTGCATAGCCTGACCGCCGCTACCGTGGGCGAGTTGTACGCTGCTCATGCTTCACACTCCTGCTGACGATACTGATACCAGGCGGCACATGCGCCTTCTGAGGAGACCATCAGGGCGCCAAACGCGCTCTCCGGGTTACACGTTTTGCCAAATAATGGGCACTGATGTGGTTTACATCTGCCCGTCAGCACTTCCCCACAACGCGCGCGCGGATCGTCATACACCTGTTGCGGCGCTGGCTGGAAATGGGCTTCGGCATCAAAGCGCTGATAGTCAGGCGTCAGGTGAACGCCAGAGGATTCGATAACGCCCAGACCGCGCCATTCGCTGTCGCCATTGACGCAGAACACCTCGGCGATGGCCTGTTGCGCTAACGCGTTACCGGCATCCGGTACCACGCGGCGGTACTGGTTTTCTACCTGGCTGTGCGCGGCAATTTTCTGCTCAATTAACATCACCACGCCTTGCAGGAGATCGAGCGGTTCAAAACCGGCGACCACTAACGGACGATGGAAGTCTGAAGCAATGAAATTATAGGCATCTGTGCCAATCACCATGCTGACGTGGCCTGGTGCTAAAAAGGCGTCAATACCGTTGTCCGGCTGTTCCAGCAGGCTGCGCAGCGTAGGGATAAGCGTGATGTGCTGGCAGAAAAAGTAAAAGTTCTGCACGTCACGCTGCTTTGCCTGTTGCAGAGTGATAGCGGTCGTTGGCATTGTGGTTTCAAAACCCAGACCAAAGAACACCACCTTACGCGTTGGGTTTTCCTGTGCCAGCTTCAGCGCATCCATCGGTGAATAGACGATACGGATATCTGCACCGCGCGCCTTGGCTTGCAGCAGGGAGCCTTGCTTACCCGGGACGCGCATCGCATCACCAAAGGTGCAGAAAATCACTTCTGGATGGCTGGCGATTTCTACACAGCTGTCGATTCTACCCATCGGCAGAACGCAAACCGGGCAACCTGGACCATGAATAAACTCCACGTTTTCCGGTAGCAACTGGTCGAGGCCGAATTTGAAGATAGCGTGGGTATGACCACCACAAACTTCCATGATGCGCAGTGGGCGTTCAGCCGTGTAGGGGAGGTGGGCGGCACGTTCAGACAGGTGCTCTATCAGTTGCATCACCTGCTCTGGTGCGCGGTATTCGTCAACAAAACGCATTTATTTTTCCTCGCCGTACAGCAACGCGCCGACATCCGGCTCAACGTCAAACATGTTTTGCAGCGCATCGAGCGTGTCGCGCGCTTCTGCTTCATTAATGATGCTCATGGCAAAGCCGACGTGGACCAGTACCCACTGGCCCAAACGGGGTTGGCCATGCTCATCGCAGCTACCGACCAGCGTTAGATCGACGTCGCGCTGAATACCGCAAACGTCGACTTTAGCCTGGTTGCCGTCAATGGTGCGGATTTGACCCGGAACACCTATGCACATCGCTGATTCTCCAGCCAGGAGATCCATTGTTCCATCCCTTCGCCGCTGGTGGCGGAAATCAGGATGATCTCAATTTCCGGATTTACTTCCCTGGCGCTGGCGATGCATTTTTCAACGTCAAAATTGAGGTACGGTAGCAGATCCACTTTGTTGAGCAGCATCAGCGATGCGGCGGCAAACATATGTGGATATTTCAGCGGTTTGTCTTCACCTTCGGTGACGGAAAGCACGGCCACTTTATGGCGCTCGCCGAGGTCGAAGCTGGCCGGGCAGACCAGGTTGCCGACGTTTTCAATGAACAGAATGCCGTTATCGTCAAGCGGCAAACGCGGCGCGGCGTCAGCGATCATTTGTGCGTCAAGGTGGCAACCTTTACCGGTGTTGACCTGAATGGCGGGCGTGCCTGTGGCGCGAATACGGGCAGCATCGTTCACCGTCTGCTGGTCACCTTCAATAACGGCGCACGGCACGCTATCTTTCAGCTTCTTCAGCGTTTCGGTCAGCAGCGTGGTTTTACCGGAGCCCGGGCTTGAAACAAGGTTCAGCACCAGATGCTGACGGGCCGCAAAGCGGGCACGGTTGCGTTCGGCCAGGCGGTTGTTTTTGTCCAGTACGTCAATTTCCACTTCCAGCATACGGCGTTGGCTCATACCTGGTGCGTGGGTTCCTGCCTCACCGTGACCGTAGTGCAAATCGCCTTCTTCGGTCTGGCTCGGTGTGAAATTTGAGGTCTTCACACCGGTAATATTCAGCGCTGGACGAGCCGCTGGGGCAAATGGCGCGCTGCGAAACGCCGAGTGGGGATTATGCTCATCACCCTCTATATATAGGTTGCCTTCAGCGCAACCACATGTCGTACACATCGCTCACTCCTGATCTTTTTACTTGCGATACATCTGTTGCCGGATGACTGCGTTGCCTTATCCGGCCTACAAACGAGCTCTTTCTGTAGGCTGGATAAAACGCTTAAGCGTCGCCATCCGGCGCTGGAGTCTGATCTATTTCAATACGTCGAATCTGTAAGCCGTCATCGGCCACAATTCTCAGCATATCGCTGTTGCATTGCGGACATCGGCGCACGCGTTGCGTCAGTAATGTGACGTATTGTTGACAAGATTCGCACCAACATTCGGCTTCTTGTTCTTCGAGGTGGAGTTTACAACCTTCTGCAAGGGTCCCGCGGCATACCAGATCAAAACAAAAGGAGAGAGCGCTGGTTTCTACGCAAGAAAATGCGCCAATTTTGAGCCAGACCCCAGTTACTCGCTGAGCACCGTGTTGCGTGGCCTGTTGTTCAATCAATTCCAGTGCCCGTTGGCAGAGGGTTATTTCGTGCATACCGCCTCCTGTGAAGTTGCCGTATCAAAAGCAATAAGCATGCCAGGTTGAATTTTTTCATTCGTGACAATGACGACAATGACGAAATGACATGTCGTCACCCGCCTTTTATTTTTTATCTATATGAAAATTAAGTAATTTAATTTTGGCATGAAATGTGCTTAAGGCTGTTCATCTCTGCTAAACGGGTAACCTGACATGACTATTTGGGAAATAAGCGAAAAAGCCGATTACATCGCTGAACGGCATCGTCGCCTACAGGACCAGTGGCGTATTTACTGCAACTCGCTGGTTCAGGGGATCACCCTGTCGAAAGCGCGTTTGCATCATGCAATGAGCTGTGCGCCGGACAAAGATCTCTGCTTTGTCCTTTTTGAACACTTCACTATCTACGTCACGCTGGCGGATGGCTTCAATAGCCACACCATCGAGTACTACGTCGAAACAAAAGATGGTGATGATAAGCAACTGATTGCACAGGCACAGTTGACCATCGACGGTCAAGTCGATGAGCGTTTCAGTAACCGCGATCGCGAACAGGTGCTGGAGCACTATCTCGAGAAAATCGCCACCGTCTACGACAGCCTGTACACCGCGGTTGAGAACAATATGCCGGTGAATTTAAGCCAACTGGTTGAGGGACATAGCCCGGCTTAAGCCTCAGGTGCTGTCCACTTTGTCATGATGCGGTTTATATACTGCGTCACGATGTTTTAGGGAATGGGCATGTCGAAAAATGTCGAAATGACATTTTGCAGACATGTTTTCGTCAAAAATGACTATCACCTGAGGAATGCCTGGTGAATCGTTTTGTAATTGCTGACTCCACTCTTTGTATTGGCTGCCACACCTGTGAAGCCGCCTGCTCAGAGACTCATCGCCAGCATGGCCTACAGTCAATGCCGCGCCTGAAAGTGATGTTAAATGAAAAAGAATCCGCGCCGCAGCTTTGCCACCAGTGTGAAGATGCGCCTTGCGCCACCGTGTGTCCGGTTAATGCCATTAACCGCGTTGATGGCGCCGTACAGCTGAATGAAAGCCTGTGCGTAAGCTGCAAACTGTGCGGGATCGCTTGTCCGTTTGGCGCGATAGAGTTTTCCGGTAGCCGTCCGCTGCATATCCCGGCAAACGCCAATACGCCAAAAGCGCCTCCGGCTCCGCCAGCGCCTGCTCGCGTGAGTTCGCTGTTGGACTGGGTTCCTGGCGTTCGTGCCATCGCGGTGAAATGCGATCTGTGCAGTTTTGACGAGCTTGGTCCGGCCTGCGTGCGCATGTGTCCGACCAAAGCCCTGCACCTGGTGAGCAACATGGATATCGCCCGCGCCAGCAAACGTAAGCGTGAGCTGACTTTCAATACCGATTTCGGCGATCTCACCTTGTTTCAGCAGGCTCAGAGTGGGGATGCAAAATGAGCGCAATTTCACTGATTAACAGCGGCGTGGCCTGGTTTACAGCGGCTGCGGTTCTGGCATTTCTGTTTTCATTTCATAAATCGCTGAGCGGCTGGATTGCTGGAGTTGGCGGTGCGGTCGGCAGCTTGTGTACGGCAGCCGCGGGTTTTACCGTTCTGACTAATGCGCTGGCGGTGAGCGGCGTGATGCCGTTTATTGGGCACAGTCTGCAAATTACTCCACTGAATGCTATCTGGCTGATTACGCTGGGACTGTGCGGCCTGTTTGTCAGCCTGTACAACATTGACTGGCATCGTCATCCGCAGGTGAAAGCTAACGGCCTGCTGGTGAATCTGCTGATGGCCGCGGCGGTATGTGCGGTGGTTGCCAGCAACCTCGGTACGCTGGTGGTGATGGCGGAAATCATGGCGCTGTGTGCCGTGTTCCTCACCGGATGCAGTAAAGAAGGCAAACTGTGGTTTGCGCTGGGGCGTATTGGTACGCTGCTGCTGGCGGTTGCCTGCTACCTTGTGTGGCAACGTTACGGCACTCTGGAGCTGCGTCTGCTAGACCTGCGCACCCAGGAGCTGCCGCTCGGGTCTGATATCTGGCTGCTGGGCGTGGCAGGTTTTGGCCTGCTGGCCGGGATTATTCCTCTGCATGGTTGGGTGCCACAGGCACACGCCAATGCCAGCGCACCGGCTGCGGCACTGTTCTCTACCGTGGTCATGAAGGTCGGTCTACTGGGTATTCTCTCCCTGTCGCTGCTGGGCGGTAATGCGCCGCTGTGGTGGGGAATTACGCTGCTGGTGTTGGGCATGATCACCGCATTTGTTGGCGGTCTGTATGCGCTGATGGAACACAATATCCAGCGCCTGCTGGCGTACCACACGCTGGAAAACATCGGCATTATTCTGCTGGGGCTAGGCGCTGGCGTGACCGGGATTTCCCTGAATCAACCGGCGCTGATTGCGCTGGGTTTGACCGGCGGTCTGTACCACCTGGTAAACCACAGCCTTTTCAAAAGCGTTCTATTCCTGGGCGCAGGCAGCATCTGGTTCCGTACCGGTCATCGTGATATCGAAAAACTGGGCGGTATCGGCAAACGCATGCCGGTTATCTCTCTGGCGATGCTGGTTGGCCTGATGGCGATGGCCGCGCTGCCGCCGCTGAACGGTTTTGCCGGTGAGTGGGTTATCTATCAATCCTTCTTCAAGCTGGGTAACAGCGGGGCGTTTGTCGGTCGTCTGTTAGGGCCGTTGCTGGCGGTTGGGCTGGCAATTACCGGCGCGCTGGCGGTGATGTGTATGGCGAAAGTCTATGGCGTAACGTTCCTTGGTGCACCGCGCACGAAGGAAGCTGAAAACGCCTGCTGCGCGCCAATCCTGATGGGTGTGAGCGTCGTTGCGCTGGCTATCTGTTGCGTGATCGGCGGCGTGGCTGCGCCGTGGCTGCTGCCGATGATCTCCTCTGCCGTTCCGCTGCCGCTGGAAACTGCGAACACCACCGTTTCTCAGCCAATGATCACGCTGCTGCTGATCGCATGTCCGCTGCTGCCGTTCATCATCATGGCAATTTTCAAAGGCAACCGTCTGCCGTCGCGTTCACGCGGTGCGGCATGGGTGTGTGGTTACGATCACGAGCAGTCAATGGTCATTACCGCGCACGGTTTTGCCATGCCGGTGAAAGAAGCCTTTGCCCCGGTACTCAAACTGCGTAAGTGGTTGAATCCGGTATCACTGGTTCCGGGCTGGCAGAATGCGGCTGCGCCGGTGCTGTTCCGTCGCCTGGCGCTGATTGAGCTGGCGGTGCTGGTGGTGATTGTGGTTTCACGAGGAGCCTGAAAATGAGTGTTTTATATCCGTTAATTCAGGCGCTGGTGCTGTTTGCCGTTGCGCCGCTGCTGTCCGGCGTTACCCGCGTGGCGCGCGCGCGTTTGCACAATCGCCGCGGTCCGGGCGTTTTGCAGGAATACCGCGACATTATCAAACTGCTGGGCCGTCAGAGCATTGCGCCTGCGGATTCCAGTTGGGTCTTCCGCTTGACGCCGTTTGTGATGGTGGGCGTGATGCTGACTATCGCCACTGCGCTACCGGTAGTGACCGTTGGCTCACCGCTGCCGCAACTGGGCGATCTGATCACCTTAATTTACCTGTTCGCCATTGCCCGTTTTTTCTTCTCTATCGCGGGACTGGATACCGGTAGCCCGTTTACCGCCATTGGTGCCAGCCGTGAAGCGATGCTCGGCGTGCTGGTTGAACCTATCCTGTTGCTGGGGCTGTGGGTAGCGGCACAGGTTGCGGGTTCAACCCATATCAGCAATATCGCCGATACCATTTACCACTGGCCTGCTGCGCGCAGCATCCCGCTGATTCTGGCACTGTGCGCCTGTGCTTTCGCCACCTTTATCGAAATGGGCAAACTGCCATTCGATCTGGCAGAAGCAGAGCAAGAGCTGCAGGAAGGTCCATTGACTGAATACAGCGGCAGCGGTTTTGCCGTGCTGAAATGGGGCATTAGCCTCAAGCAACTGGTCGTTCTGCAAATGTTCGTTGGTGTGTTCCTGCCGTGGGGACAGATGGAAACCTTCACCGCGGGTGGGCTGCTGTTGGCGCTGGTGATTGCCGTCGTCAAGCTGGTCCTCGGCGTGCTGGTCATCGCCCTGTTCGAAAACAGCATGGCGCGTCTGCGTTTTTGCGCCACTTCACGCGTCACCTGGGCCGGTTTTGGGTTTGCGTTTTTAGCGTTCGTCTCCTTGCTGGTGGCGTGATTTAAGAGAGTTTGAGCATGTCTGAAGAAAAATTAGGTCAACAATATCTCGCTGCGCTGCATCAGGCCTTTCCGGGCGTGGTGCTGGATGAAGCCTGGCAGACCAAAGATCAGCTGACGATCACCGTCAAGGTGAACTACCTGCCGGAAGTGGTGGAGTTCCTGTACTACAAACAGGGCGGCTGGTTGTCCGTGTTGTTTGGTAACGACGAACGCCAGCTGTGCGGCCATTACGCTGTTTATTATGTGATGTCGATGGAGCAGGGCACCAAATGCTGGATAACCGTCCGCGTTGAAGTCGATGCCAATAAGCTGGAGTTCCCATCCGTCACGCCGCGCGTTCCGGCTGCGGTCTGGGGCGAGCGCGAAGTGCGCGATATGTACGGTTTGATCCCGGTAGGTTTGCCGGATGAGCGTCGTCTGGTACTGCCCGATGACTGGCCGGACGAACTCTATCCGCTGCGTAAAGACAGCATGGATTATCGTCAGCGCCCGGCGCCGACTACCGATGCTGAAACCTACGAGTTCATCAACGAACTGGGCGACAAGAAAAATAACGTGGTGCCGATTGGCCCGTTGCACGTCACCTCCGATGAACCCGGTCACTTCCGCCTGTTCGTGGACGGCGAGAACATTATCGATGCCGACTACCGTCTGTTCTATGTCCACCGTGGCATGGAGAAACTGGCGGAAACCCGTATGGGTTACAACGAGGTGACGTTCCTGTCAGATCGCGTGTGTGGCATCTGCGGCTTTGCGCATAGCACCGCCTACACCACCTCCGTTGAGAATGCGATGGGCATCGTGGTGCCGGAACGTGCGCAGATGATCCGCGCCATTTTGCTGGAAGTGGAACGTCTGCACTCGCATCTGCTGAACCTTGGTCTGGCCTGCCACTTCACCGGTTTTGACTCCGGCTTTATGCAGTTCTTCCGCGTGCGTGAAACGTCGATGAAAATGGCGGAGATCCTCACCGGGGCGCGTAAGACTTACGGCCTGAACCTGATCGGCGGTATCCGTCGTGATCTGCTGAAAGAAGATATGATCCAGACCCGTCAACTGGCGCAGCAGATGCGTCGTGACGTGCAGGAACTGGTCGATATGCTGCTCAGCACGCCGAACATGGAACAGCGTACCGTTGGTATTGGTCGTCTGGATCCGGAAATTGCCCGTGACTTCAGTAACGTCGGCCCGATGGTTCGCGCCAGCGGCCACGCGCGTGACACCCGCGCCGATCACCCGTTTGTCGGCTATGGTCTGCTGCCGATGGAAGTTCATAGCGAGCAGGGCTGCGACGTTATTTCTCGTCTGAAAGTTCGTATTAATGAAGTCTACACTGCACTGAATATGATCGACTTCGGTCTGGATAACCTGCCGGGCGGTCCGCTGATGGTAGAAGGCTTTACCTATATTCCTCACCGTTTCGCACTAGGCTTTGCTGAAGCGCCGCGTGGAGATGACATCCACTGGAGTATGACCGGCGACAACCAGAAACTGTATCGCTGGCGCTGCCGTGCGGCGACCTACGCCAACTGGCCGACGCTGCGCTACATGCTGCGTGGCAATACCGTTTCCGATGCACCGCTGATTATCGGTAGCCTCGATCCTTGCTACTCCTGTACTGACCGTATGACCGTAGTCGATGTGCGTAAGAAGAAGAGCAAAGTCGTGCCGTACAAAGAACTTGAGCGCTACAGCATCGAGCGTAAAAACTCGCCGCTGAAATAAGGAATCGCCATGTTTACCTTTATCAAAAAAGTCATCAAAACCGGGGCACCGACGTCGTCGTATCCGCTGGAGCCGATCGCGGTCGATAAAAACTTCCGTGGCAAACCGGAACATAATCCGCAACAGTGCATCGGCTGTGCGGCCTGTGTGAATGCGTGCCCGTCGAACGCGCTGACGGTCGAAACCGATCTGGCCACCAATGAGCTGGCGTGGCAGTTCAACCTCGGTCGCTGCATCTTCTGCGCCCGTTGCGAAGAAGTTTGCCCGACGGCGGCGATCAAGCTGTCGCAGGAGTATGAGCTGGCGGTGTGGAAGAAAGAGGATTTCCTGCAGCAGTCCCGCTTTGCGCTGTGTAATTGCCGCGTATGTAACCGTCCGTTTGCGGTACAAAAAGAGATTGATTACGCCATTGCGCTGCTTAAGCACAACGGTGATAGCCGCGCGGAAAACCACCGTGAAAGCTTTGAGACCTGCCCGGACTGTAAGCGCCAGAAATGCCTGGTGCCGTCTGATCGTATTGAACTGACTCGCCATATGAAAGAGGCCAGCTGATGAGCAATTTATTAGGCCCACGTGACGCCAACGGTATTCCGGTACCGATGACGGTGGATGAATCCATTGCCAGCATGAAAGCGTCGCTGCTAAAAAGCATCAAGCGTTCAGCGTACGTTTACCGTGTGGACTGCGGCGGCTGCAACGGTTGCGAAATCGAAATCTTCGCCACGCTTTCTCCGCTGTTTGACGCCGAACGTTTTGGCATCAAAGTGGTACCGTCCCCGCGTCATGCGGATATCCTGCTGTTTACCGGCGCGGTAACCCGTGCCATGCGCTCTCCGGCGCTACGCGCCTGGCAGTCTGCGCCAGACCCGAAAATTTGTATCTCTTACGGTGCTTGCGGTAACAGCGGCGGTATTTTCCACGACTTATACTGCGTATGGGGCGGCACGGACAAAATCGTACCGGTGGATGTGTATATCCCTGGCTGCCCGCCAACGCCTGCAGCCACGCTGTATGGTTTTGCCATGGCGCTGGGTCTGCTGGAACAAAAAATTCACGCGCGTGCGCCGGGTGAACTGGACGAACAGCCCGCCGAAATTCTGCATCCGGATATGGTTCAGCCGCTGCGAGTGAAGGTGGATCGCGAGGCTCGCCGTCTGGCGGGATACCGCTACGGTCGCCAGATTGCTGATGACTACATGACGCAGTTAGGGCAGGGCGAGCATCAGGTGGCGCGCTGGCTGGAGGCGGAAAACGATCCGCGTCTGACCGAGATCGTCACGCATCTTAACCATGTTGTCGAAGAGGCGCGTATCCGATGAGTGAAACGGTGGTGTTCAGTCAACTGAGCCGTAAGTTTATTGATGAGAACGATGCGACGCCCGCTGAGGCGCAGCAGGTTGTCTATTACAGCCTGGCGATTGGTCACCACCTTGGGATCATCGATTGCCTGGAAGCGGCGTTAACTTGTCCATGGGACGAATATCTGGCATGGATTGCTACCCTTGCTGAGGGAAGCGAAGCTCGCCGGAAAATGGAAGGTGTGCCGAAATACGGCGAGATCGTTATCGATTTCAACCATGTGCAAATGCTGGCACGCGCGTTCGATGATGCGCGTGCCGTACAGACCCCGCAGCAGCAGGAGTGGAGCAAGCTGATGCTTAGCATGCTGCACGACATACACCAGGAAAGCGCCATCTATCTGATGGTGAGGAGACACCGTGACTGACGTTTTATTATGTGTGGGTAACAGCATGATGGGCGATGACGGCGCGGGCCCGCTGCTGGCTGAAATGTGTGCTGCAAATCCTCAAGGCAACTGGGTTGTCATCGACGGTGGTAGTGCGCCAGAAAACGATATTGTCGCCATCCGTGAACTGCGTCCGCAACGTTTGTTGATTGTTGATGCTACCGATATGGGGCTGAACCCTGGTGAAATCCGCATTATCGATCCCGATGACATTGCCGAGATGTTCATGATGACCACTCATAACATGCCGCTGAATTACCTGGTCGATCAGTTGAAAGACGACGTTGGCGAGGTGATTTTCCTCGGCATTCAACCGGACATCGTCGGTTTTTACTACCCGATGACACAGCCGATCAAAGATGCTGTTGATACCGTCTATCAGCGATTAGCCGGTTGGGAAGGACACGGTGGATTCTCCGAGCTGGAAGCGCCAGAAGAGTAAACCGTATCAGTGCCGGATGTGAACGACATCCGGCCTGTTTTCCCAGTGTATCCTCGTCATTCAATTGCCTGCTCAATAATTAATTTCCCCTGCATCACTGATACATTCACTGCCGTACCGGTCGGAAATCCAGCTTGTTCCAGCCAGTCGCCGTTCAGCGTGAGCGAGGCGTGCCGACTGATTCGTCGCGTGTAACCCGTTTTTGGATCTTCATGGCGTTTTCTGACATAGCTGACTTTCAAGCGACGTACCGGTTTGGTGATTACCTCTGCTGATTTACCCTTTTTATCAAACATGCACGCTTCCTTGTGGTGAACGGCCAGGATTAAAAACTACTGAATAAAATGCCAGTAAAAAAGGATGAGGGCAAACCTGAAACTGGAAGGACGATTCCACATCTGGAATGTAATAAATGAAATGAAAATATGTAATTCTGCCGGAAGACTGTAACCCCCTCCGGCAGATCTGTTATGCCAGATCGGCGCCGTTGCTGGCGATTACTTTTTTGTACCACCAGAATGATTTCTTGCGGGTGCGCGCCAGCGTGCCGTTGCCCGCGTCATCGCGGTCCACATACACAAAACCGTAGCGTTTGCTCATCTCACCGGTTGAGGCAGAAACCAGATCGATACAGCCCCAGGTGGTGTAACCCATCAGGGGCACGCCATCTTCAATCGCGTCTGCCATGGCGCGAATATGTTCGCGTAAATAGCTAATGCGATAGTCGTCATTGATCTCACCATTGGCATCGATTTCATCCTTCGCTCCCAGCCCGTTCTCCACCAGAAATAGCGGTTTCTGGTAGCGGTCATACATCATATTCATGGTGATGCGCAGACCAAGCGGATCGATGCCCCAGCCCCATTCGCTGGCCGCAATATACGGATTACGCAGCGACTTCACCACGTTGGCGGCGCTGGTATTGCCGGTGTTCATTTCCGCCGAGGCGCAGCGCGATGCGTAATAGCTGAACGAGACGAAATCAACGGTGTTTTTCAGGATGTCGTCATCTTCTGGGGCTTTTTCTATGACCACGCCTTTTTCGCGAAACACGCGGGCAGAATAAGCCGGGTAGGCCCCGCGCGCCTGCACATCAATAAAGAACAGGTTTTCGCGGTCTTTTTCCAGCGCGGTCCACACATCTTCCGGCTTACACGAATAAGGATAAAAATTACCGCCAGCCAGCATACAACCGACCTGGTTTTGCGGATTAATTTCATGGGCTATTTTAGTCGCCAGGGCGCTGGCTATCAGTTCGTGGTGAGCGGACTGATATTTCACCTGATCCTGATTTTCACCTTCTTCAAATACCAGCCCGGCGCCTGAAAAGGGGCTGTGCAGCATAATGTTGATTTCGTTGAACGTCAGCCAGTACTTCACCAGACCGTCAAAGGCCTCGAAGCAGGTACGGGCGTAGCGGGTAAAGAACTCAACCATTTTGCGGTTACGCCAGGAGCCGTACTCGGTGACCAGATGCATTGGCACATCGAAGTGACACAGCGTGACTAATGGCTCAATACCGTATTTTTTACACTCGGCAAACACGCTCTGGTAAAACGCGATGCCCTCTTCATTCGGCGTCAGCTCATCGCCGTTAGGGTAGAGACGGCTCCAGGCAATGGAAGTACGAAATACCGTAAAACCCATTTCCGCCATCAGCGCGATATCTTCTTTATAGCGATGATAAAAGTCGATCGCCTGATGGCTGGGATAAAATTCGTTATCCCGCAGCGCAAAGCGCTTTTCCTGACCCAGCTTGACGGGCATCCGATGTGTGCCGTGGGGGAGCATATCGACGGTAGTCAGTCCTTTGCCGCCTTCCCGGTATGCCCCTTCAGACTGGTTGGCGGCCAGTGCGCCGCCCCATAAAAATCCTTGCGGAAAAACAGACATAATTAACCTCAGTTCATACCAGTCAAATGCTGGCTCCATTGATATTGCCCGGTTGTGCGGCCTGGTTTTTTCTTGCCTGCGCGGCTGCATCTTCGACAGGGATATCTTCAAAGCCGAGAATCAGCGTTAATACAAAGGAAAGCACTACCGCCAGCGCCATCACGCCAAATACCCAAACGATAGTCATCGGATTGGCCGGATCGAAAAACTGGACGCTGGTGAACAGGCCAGGAGCTGCCATGGAGTGGCTTGCAAGTCCGGCCATTCCGGCAACGGCACCGCAGATAAAACCGCTGATAAGACTCGCAATCAGTGGTCGTTTCAGGCGGATCGCTACGCCATACAGCGCAGGTTCGGAAATCCCCGCCATGATGGCGGAGGCGGCTGCCGCTAACGCCGTCTGACGCAATTCCGGGTTTTTGGTTTTCCATGCTACTGCCAGCGATGAACCACCTAACGACAAGTTGGCGCCGATTTCTGACGGCATCACCATGCCTTCTTTTCCGGTTTCGGCAATGGTCTGAATAATGGTTGGCGTAAAGACACGGTGCATACCGGTCATTACCAGCAGCGGCCACAGTGCGCCCATAATGGCCACCGACAGCCAGCCGAGATAGCCGTGAATGGTATAGACCAGCGCTGAAATTGCGCTACCGATCCAGATACCGATCGGGCCAATGATGACGATGGCGAGCGGCGCGGCGATCAGCACGATTAGCATTGGTTTAAGGAAGTTTTTGGTTACCGCCGGAGTGATGCGATCGACCCAACGTTCGATGTATGACAGGCACCAGGTCATCACCAGCGCCGGGATCACCGTGTAGGTGTATTTCACTGCCGTCACCGGGATCAGGGCAAACTCAACGTGCTCACCCTGCGCAGCCTTCGCCATCAGATCGATGAAGCTGGGATGCACCAGTACGCCCGCGATGGCGATTGCCAGCGACATGTTGGTTTTGAATTTGATAGCGGCCGACGCGGCGACCATCAGCGGCAGGAAGAAAAATGCGCCGTCACCGATAACGGTCAGAATGGTGAGCGTGGACGATCCTTTCTCCAGCACGCCGGTCATTTCGAAGATCATTGCCAGCAGCTTGAGCATTGATCCGCCGATAATTGCCGGGATCAACGGCGACATGGTGCCGATCAGCGCGTCGAGGATCCCCGCGCCAATCCGCTTCAGCGTCAGTCGGGGTTTGGTTTGCGGCTCAGCAGGCTGCATATTGGCAGGCAACAGGCTGACCACTTCGCGATACGCCTGCGAAACGGTGTTGCCGATGATCACCTGGCACTGGTTATCGCTACGCACCACGCCAAGTACGCCAGAAAGCGTCTTCAGCGTCGCGCTGTCGACCTGCGAGTCATCTTTGATAACGAAACGCAAACGGGTCATACAGTGGGTCACTGCTGTGATGTTGTCGACGCCTCCCAGAGCCGTCACAACGGAGCGCGCCAGCGCTGCATAATTCTTGGACATCGGATTTAATCCTGTTTTATCAGTATGATACGTTATGTTTTATCCGTTTACGTTGGGTCGCTTTTCTGGGTTATGAAACGCAGATAGGAAACCGGTTCCACGAAATCATGTTTAAAATATAAGTAATGAGCAAGATTTAATTTTGATCATTTTTTGTAATTGTGACTACGATCACCAGATGTCAGCGTCTGCGATTTAGCAGCAAGGACAGCGGCGAAACGGTGCAGTACACTGCGTCACATTGAGAGAATAGGGATGAGTAATATGACCACGATGCTGGAGGTGGCGAAGCGTGCCGGGGTGTCGAAAGCGACAGTTTCCCGGGTGCTTTCCGGGAACGGCTACGTCAGCCAGGAGACCAAAGACCGCGTGTTTCAGGCCATTGAAGAGAGTGGTTACCGCCCAAACTTGCTGGCGCGCAGTCTGGCGGCGAAAACCACGCAGACGCTGGGCCTGGTGGTAACAAATACCCTTTATCACGGCGTCTATTTCAGCGAGCTGCTGTTTCATACCGCGCGGATGGCGGAAGATAAAGGACGCCAGTTGTTGCTGGCTGACGGTAAGCACAGCGCTGAGGAAGAGCGTCAGGCGATCCAGTACCTGCTCGACCTGCGCTGTGACGCGATTATGATTTATCCGCGTTTTCTCAGCGTGGATGAGATAGACGATATCATCGATGCCCACAGCCAGCCGATTATGGTGCTTAATCGACGCCTGCGGAAAAACAGTAGCCACAGCGTATGGTGTGATCAAAAGCAGACCAGCTTTAACGCCGTTACTCAGCTCATTGCCGCCGGACATAAAGAGATTGGTTTTATTACCGGCTCGATGGATTCTCCAACCGGCGTGGAGCGACTTTCAGGTTATAAAGACGCGCTGGCACATCATGGTATCGCGCTAAATAATGATCTGATTGTTAAAGGGAAATGGACGCCAGCCTGCGGCGCAGCGGGTGTGGATACTTTGCTTTCGCGCAAGGTCAATTTTACCGCGCTGGTGGCCAGTAATGACGATATGGCGATCGGCGCGATGAAGCAGTTGCACGAGCATGGCGTGAGCGTTCCTGCACAGGTGTCGGTGATTGGCTTTGATGATATCGCCCTCGCGGCATACACTATTCCGGCGCTTTCCAGCGTTAAAATTCCGGTAACAGAAATGATTCAGGAAACGATTGGGCGCCTGATCTTTATGTTGGGTGACGGGGCGTTTACGCCGCCAAAGACTTTCACCGGTGAACTCATCCAGCGCGACTCAGTTGCGCCGCCCGCTTCGCGCTGACGGCTGTCATTTGTCATCGTCACTAGTGACGATGACACGCCCTTCTTGCGTCCATCAAAATAAAATTCCTTTAATAACAGTGAATTAAATTCTGGCACGATTTGTGAATGCTTCGGCAGATATTCTGTCATTGCTGGAGAAATTGATGAACCGTTTCATCATTGCAGACGCCAATAAATGCATTGGTTGCCGTACCTGTGAAGTGGCCTGCGTGGTATCCCATCAGGATAACCAGGACTGCGCATCGCTGACCCCTGAAACTTTTTTACCCCGCATTCACGTCATCAAAGGCGTTAATGTCTCTACGGCGACGCTGTGCCGCCAGTGTGAAGACGCGCCGTGCGCTAACGTCTGCCCGAACGGTGCGATCAGCCGTGATAAAGGTTTTGTTCACGTAATGCAGGAACGCTGCATTGGCTGTAAAACTTGCGTTGTGGCTTGTCCTTACGGCGCAATGGAAGTGGTCGTGCGTCCGGTTGTGCGTAACAGCGGCGCGGGTCTGAACGTCCGTGCAGAAAAAGCTGAAGCCAATAAGTGCGACCTGTGCCACCATCGCGAGGCCGGTCCTGCCTGTATGGAAGTGTGCCCGACTCACGCGCTGATTTATGTAGATCGCAATAAGCTTGAGCAACTTAGCGCGGAAAAACGCCGTCGCGCGGCGCTGGATTCCACCGCATCTTTGCTGTTCTGATATCTGAAAATCCGCGTAAAATACGGTAGTACTTATGCCGGATGGCGGCTTCGCCTTATCCGGCCTACTGTTCGCATCCCCGTAGGCCTGATAAGTATCGCGCCATCAGGCTAACCGGGATTGATGACTGCGGGAATAATCTAATGACAATAAACAACCACTCCGGCGTACAGTTGCGTATTCGCGGCAAAGTACAGGGCGTCGGATTTCGCCCCTACGTCTGGCAACTGGCGCAGCGGTTACAACTGCATGGTGATGTGTGTAACGACGGTGACGGTGTGGTTGTGCGCTTACAGGAAGATCCGGCGGTATTTATTGCGCAGTTACATCAACACTGCCCACCGCTGGCGCGCATTGACAGCGTTGAGAGCGAAGCATTCGCCTGGACGCAGCAGCCTGCTGATTTCTCGATTCGTCAAAGTACTGGCGGTACGATGAATACGCAAATCGTTCCGGATGCCGCGACCTGTCCCGAATGCCTTGTTGAAATGAACACCCCCGGCGAACGTCGCTACCGATACCCCTTTATCAACTGCACCCACTGTGGTCCACGCTTTACGATTATCCGCGCCATGCCCTATGACCGCCCGTTCACCGTGATGGCGTCGTTCCCACTCTGTGCGCAATGCGACAAAGAGTATCGTGACCCGTATGATCGTCGCTTCCATGCCCAGCCCGTTGCCTGTCCGGTGTGCGGCCCTCATCTTGAGTGGTTCAGCACGGATGAGCGGGCGGAGAAAGAAGAGGCGCTGCAGGCGGCGGTATCGCGACTGAAAGCAGGCGGTATTGTGGCGGTTAAAGGCATTGGTGGGTTTCATCTGGTGTGCGATGCGCGCAATGATGACGCCGTCGCGCTGCTCAGGCTGCGTAAACACCGTCCGGCGAAACCGCTGGCGGTAATGCTGCCAGGTGATGACGGACTGCCCGAACCTGCTCGTCGTTTGCTGACTACACCTGCTGCGCCGATCGTGCTGGTGCAGAAACGCTATGTCGCTGCATTGAGCGAGGGCATTGCGCCAGGGTTAACGGAAGTGGGCGTCATGCTGCCCGCGAATCCGTTGCAGCATTTGCTCTTACAAGAGATGAATTGTCCACTGGTGATGACCTCCGGCAACCTCAGCGGCAGGCCTCCGGCCATTACCAACGCCCAGGCGCTGGAAGATTTAAGTGCGATTGCTGATGGTTTCCTGCTGCATAACCGCGAAATTGTGCAGCGGATGGATGACTCCGTGGTGCGTGACAGTGGGGAAATGCTGCGTCGTTCCCGGGGTTACGTGCCGGATGCGGTCGCGCTGCCGCCAGGATTTCGCGACGTGCCGCCGATGCTGTGCTTAGGCGCGGATCTGAAAAATACCTTCTGCCTGGTGCGTGGCGAACAGGCGGTTATCAGCCAGCATTTAGGCGATCTCAGCGATGACGGCATTCAGCAGCAGTGGCGTGATGCGCTACGCCTGATCCAGAATATTTATGATTTTACGCCACTGCGTATCGTGCATGATGCCCACCCTGGCTATGTTTCCAGCCAGTGGGCCAGCGAAATGAATCTGTCAACCGAAACGGTACTGCATCACCATGCGCATGCCGCTGCATGTCTTGCCGAGCACGGCTGGCCGCTCGATGGCGGCGATGTGATTGCTCTGACGCTGGACGGCATTGGTATGGGGGAAAATGGCGAGCTGTGGGGCGGCGAATGTCTGCGGGTCAACTATCGTGAATGCGAACACCTTGGCGGCTTACCGGCGGTAGCGCTGGCGGGCGGCGATTTAGCGGCAAAACAGCCATGGCGCAATCTGCTAGCGCAGTGCCTGCGTTTTGTTCCTGACTGGCAGCGTTACCCGGAAACATCGGGGCTACAGCATCAAAACTGGAACGTACTGGCGCGCGCCATCGAGCGGGGAATCAATGCCCCGCTGGCATCGTCGTGCGGACGACTGTTTGATGCGGTTGCCGCCGCGTTGCATTGTGCGCCGGAATCGTTGAGTTATGAAGGTGAGGCGGCCTGTGCGCTGGAGGCGCTGGCATCGCAGTGTGCAGGCGTTGATCACCCTGTTACGGTGCCGCTTAATGGCAATCAACTGGACTTAGCGATTTTTTGGCAGCAATGGCTGACCTGGCAGACCGACCCTGCAGAAAGAGCGTGGGCGTTTCACGACGCGCTGGCGTGTGGTTTTGCCACGCTGATGCGTGAGCAGGCCGAAGCGCGCGGAATTAAAACGTTAGTATTCAGCGGTGGCGTGATGCATAACCGCTTATTGTCGGCCCGTCTGGCGTTTTATCTGCGTGATTTTACCTTACTGTTCCCGCAGCGTTTACCGGCGGGCGACGGCGGGTTGTCATTGGGGCAGGGCGTGATTGCCGCGGCGCGGGTGTTGACGCAAAAATAAAAAAAGCCCCGGGACTGGCGGGGCAAGAAAAACATGTCGGGGCATACCGACAAGTGGCAACGCACATCCATGTGCGTGAGGTTAATAAATCAGTAGCAGCGTTGCCGGGCAAAGTCGTAGGCCGGATAAGACGCGAAGTGGCGCCATCCGGCATCACAGACTTACACGGGCAACGTTTTCAGCAGCGCAAAGGCCTCTTTCATGCGGTCTTCACTGACGACAAACGCACACAGCTGGCCTTCGTCGTTCATCCCTCTTGCGACCATCCCCTGTGCTTCGGCGGCGATGTGCCAGTTCAGATCGCGGCGCTGGGTTTCCCCGGCCAAATGTAAAGGCAGTTCTGGCGTTTTGACTTTTACCAGCATGGCTGGCAGTTTCAATGGCACATTGCCGCCGAGCAGGTTTTTCGCCAGATACATGGCGCTCAGCTGAATCGGCTGCAGGAACGGGAGCACCTGACCGTTAATCTCCGCACAGTCGCCGAGAGCATAAATGTCCGGGTGGCTGGTTTGCAGGTAGCTGTCGACGCAGACGCCACGATTGATGTTCAATCCGGCGCGACGCGCCAGTGCGGTTTCCGGGCGCAGACCGGTGGCGGCAATCACCGCATCGACTTCTACGTTGCGGCTACGATCGAGCGTAGCGCGAATACCGGTGCTGGTTTTCTCCAGACTCTGGAGCTGTGATTTCAGCAGCAGGTGTACGCCCATATCGGTCAGACGATGCTGTAAGCGACTGCTGACTTCCGGCGGCATCAGCGAAGCCAGAATGCTGGCGGCGTTGTCAATAAGCGTTACCGCTTTACCGGCACGACAAAAATCCATCGCCAGTTCACTACCAATCAAGCCGCCGCCGACAATCAGCACCCGCTGGGCGTCACGCAGTTGCGTTTCACAAGCTCGATACTCTTGTTGGCTGTTTAACGTGAGCATTAACTCACGTCCGGTAACCGGCGGTACAAAGGCTGAAGCGCCCGTCGCCAGCACCAGCTTGTCGTACTGCCACTGCTTGTCCTGACTTTTCACTACGTGGGTATCGGCGTCGATGTCGGTTACCCAGGTATGTGGAAACAGGCGCAAATTAAACTGTTCGGCAAACTCCCCCGCCGACTGGCGGGTGAGGTCGTCTGCACGCTGTGACTGACTGATAACATGGCTGAGATCGGGCTTGTTGTACTCATCCATGCTGTCCGCGGCAATTAAGGTCAGCGGAACATTCGCATCCTGCTTACGGATATTTTTGACTAACTGGCGGGCGGCGAAGCCCGAACCAATGATGACAATGCCGTGACTCATTTTGCCTCCGTTGCCAGTACGTCGAAGACGTCTTTACCTAGTGAGCATTCCGGGCACAGGAAGTTGTCCGGAACTTCGCTCCATGGCGTACCCGGCGCAACGTCCTGCAACGGTTCGCCTTTCGCCGGATCGTAAATCCACTGGCACACGCTGCACTGCATGCTTGGACCAAGATCGGCGGCAGCCGCAGCGGCACACGCACAGGCTTCTTCCTGGGCGACGGCTTTCACGGTTGTTTCCGGCAATGGAGCCAGCGCCCACTGACGCGCGATTTCACGGCCGTGCTGGCGGCACAGTTCCAGTGCATCCAGGTCCGGACGCCATTTCGCTTTCAGGCTCAGTGACATCTCGAAACCTGCATCCTGCAAACGCGTGGACAAACGGTCTACTGCACCGCCGCTCCAGCCGTGCGAGCCAAAGGCGCTGGCACGCTTGTTACGAAAACGCAGGCCAGTCATCTCTTCCACCAGACCGGCAATTTTCGGCATCATCACGTTGTTCATTGTGGAAGTCCCGACCAGCACGCCTTTAGAGCGGAAGACGTTGGTCAAAACTTCGTTTTTGTCGCTACGGGCGACGTTAAAGATTTTTACCGCTACATTCGGGTCGACTTCGTTGATGCCCTGGGCAATCGCGTCCGCCATCATGCGGGTGTTGTTGGACATGGTGTCGTAGAAAATGGTGATGCGGTCTTCCTGATAATCCGCCGCCCATTTCAGGTACAGCTCAACGATTTGTGTCGGGTTGTCGCGCCATACCACGCCATGGGAAGTGGCAATCATATCGACCGGCAGGTTGAAGCCGAGGATCTCAGTAATTTTCGGTGTAACCAGACGGCTGAATGGCGTCAGGATGTTGGCGTAGTAACGCTGGCACTGTTCGAACAGTTCAGTCTGGTCAACTTCGTCGTTAAACAGACGTTCGTCGCAGTAGTGCTGACCGAAGGCGTCGTTACTGAACAGCACCGCATCGCCGGTCATGTAAGTCATCATACTGTCCGGCCAGTGCAGCATCGGCGTTTCAACGAAGATCAGCTGCTTGCCGTTACCGATGTCCAGGCTGTCACCGGTTTTCACTACGTTAAAGTTCCATTCCGGGTGATGGTGGTGCCCGTTGATAGAGTCAATGGCGTTGGCGGTGCAGTAAATCGGCGTGTCCGGGATGCAGGACATCAGCTCGGTCAGCGCTCCGGCATGGTCTTCTTCAGCGTGGTTAATGATGATGTAGTCGATATCCGCGAGGTCAATTTCACTGCGCAGGTTCTGCACGAATTCACGACTAAACTTGTGGTCTACTGTATCGATCAGGACATTTTTTTCTTCACGGATGAGATAGCTGTTGTAGCTGCTGCCGCGCAGCGTTTTGTATTCAGTTCCGTGGAAATCACGCACTTCCCAGTCACGTTGGCCAACCCAATGAATGTTATTTTTAACCAGAATAGACATAACAACCTCAATTAATTCAGCGTTTTTCAAAAAAGATGTTTTGCTAATTGCAGGTTGCGTGCCAACTTTTTATTTGTTTGATTTTAAAGGATTAGTTGTTTTACCACCTATAAGGTGGTAGTCAAAATGACTATATGTTTTATTGTCAATATGACAATATGAATTGTCAAAATGACAATGAGGTAGACATGAGCTTTTCCGTAGACGTGCTGGCGGGCATCGCCATTGAATTACAAAGCGGTATTGGGCATCAGGACCGTTTTCAACGACTGATAACCACCTTGCGTCAGGTGCTGGAGTGCGACGCGTCGGCACTGCTGCGCTACGAGTCGCGACAGTTTATTCCGCTGGCGATCGATGGGCTGGCGCAGGATGTTCTCGGCAGACGCTTTACTCTGGAAGGGCATCCGCGTCTGGAGGCGATTGCCCGCGCCGGGGACGTGGTTCGTTTCCCTGCCGACAGCGATTTGCCAGACCCGTATGATGGTCTGATTCCGGGGCAGGAGAGTCTGAAGGTGCATGCCTGTATTGGACTGCCGTTGTTCGCCGGTCAAAATTTGATTGGTGCGTTAACCCTGGATGGCATGGAGCCCGATCAGTTCGATGTTTTCAGCGATGAGGAGCTTAGGCTGATTGCCGCGCTGGCGGCTGGCGCATTGAGCAATGCGTTGCTGATTGAACAGCTGGAAAGCCAGAATATGCTGCCAGGTTCGTCGACGGCTTTCGAGCAGGTGACGGAAACCCAGATGATTGGCCTGTCGCCCAATATGATGCAGTTGAAAAAAGAGATTGAGATTGTGGCGGGGTCCGATCTCAACGTGCTGATTAGCGGCGAAACAGGGACCGGGAAGGAGCTGGTGGCTAAAGCTATCCATGAAGGTTCACCGCGCGCGGTGAATCCACTGGTGTATCTGAACTGCGCGGCGTTGCCGGAAAGCGTTGCCGAAAGCGAACTGTTTGGTCACGTAAAAGGCGCGTTTACCGGGGCTATCAGCAATCGTAGCGGTAAGTTTGAAATGGCCGACAATGGAACGCTATTTCTCGACGAGATAGGCGAACTCTCGCTGGCGCTACAGGCTAAGCTGCTGCGCGTATTGCAGTACGGTGATATTCAGCGCGTGGGTGACGATCGCAGCTTGCGCGTGGATGTGCGAGTGCTGGCGGCGACGAACCGTGATTTACGCGAAGAGGTGTTGGCCGGGAATTTCCGTGCGGATTTGTTCCACCGGCTGAGCGTCTTTCCCCTTTCGGTACCGCCTCTGCGTGAGCGCGGTGAAGATGTGGTTTTGCTGGCGGGTTATTTTTGCGAACAGTGTCGGCTGCGGCTGGGACTTTCCCGCGTGGTGTTAAGTCCTGGCGCGCGTAGTCATCTGTTGAGCTACGCCTGGCCCGGGAATGTGCGCGAGCTGGAACATGCCATTCACCGCGCGGTGGTTCTGGCAAGGGCGACCAGGGCAGGGGATGAAGTGGTGCTGGAGGCGCAGCATTTTGCCCTGCAGGATGAAGCGCCAGTAACACCGGCGGCGGAAGTTGTTGCGGAGATCCCACAGCATCACAACCTGCGTGAAGCAACAGAGTCGTTCCAGCGGGAGATGATCCGCCGGGCGCTGGCACAAAATAACCATAGTTGGGCGGCAAGTGCGCGGGCGCTGGAAACAGACGTCGCCAACCTGCACCGGCTGGCGAAGCGTCTGGGGTTGAAGGATTAGATAATACCGGCCTGATAGAAATCCTGCAGGTTGATAGCACCGGTGAGTTTACCGTTTTCATCGACCACCGGTGCGGCAGTGATTTTGCGCTTCATCAGGATCTCTTTGGCGTCAATCGCGCGGCTCTGCGCCTGCAGTGTAATGCCATTCTGGGTCATTGCTTCGCTAACCTGAGTGGTGAGCGCTCCGCCGCCAACTAGCCAGCGGCGCAGGTCGCCGTCGGTAAAGACCCCTTTCACCAGTGACTGGTCGTCGCAGACCGCGACCAGGCCAAGACCCGTGCGGCTGAGCTCCAGCATCGCGTCCATGACGCTGGTGGTAAGCGTCACCTGCGGGATGGCATCGTCACGGCGCATCAGATGATGCACTTTATTTAACAGACGAGCGCCCAGCGCACCTGCCGGATGCGAGCGGGCAAAATCTTCCTCGTTAAAGCCGCGCGCCTGCATTACGGCGATTGCCAGCGCATCGCCCATCATCAACGTATTTACGGTACTGGACGTCGGTGCCAGGCGCATCGGACAGGCTTCGCGCTCAACGGAAATATCCAGCACGGCTTTGGCGGCCAGGCCCAACGGTGAGGTCGGTTTTCCGGTCATTGCCAGCAGGGCGACGGATTTGTCTTCCAGGCGCGGAATGATGAGATCCAGCTCTTTCGCACCGCCGGAGTAGGAGATAAACAGCATGACATCACGGCTTTCGATCATCCCTAAGTCACCGTGCAGCGCTTCCGCCGGATGCACAAAAAAGGCAGGCGTGCCGGTACTGGCGAGGGTCGCCGCAATTTTTTTGCCAATATGACCTGATTTACCAATACCGGAGACAATGACTTTGCCTTCACAGTGGATGATAGTATTGGCGGCGCGGACAAAATCATCGCCCAGTCGCTCAGGCAAACGGCTGGCTTCCTGTAGTTCCAGCATTAACGTCTGACGGCCCGCGTTCAGTAGTGCATCACTCATTGGTTTCTCCGGTTATGATCACTTCAATCCCTTTTGCTTCCAGCGCCTGACGAAATGCAGGGTCGATACCTGCATCGGTAATCAGCTTGTCGACGCTTTCCAGACTGCATACAACATTAGGGCTTTTGCGCCCAAATTTTGACGAGTCAGCCATCAGAATCACTTCGCGAGCGGCATTACACATCGCTTTACTGACGCTAAACACCTCATTAAAAGTGGTCACGCCGGCATTGAGGTCAATGCCGTCGGTTCCCATGAAGAGTTTATCAAAGCTGAACTGCTCAAAGGCGTTTTCTGCCAGCTGACCGTGAAATGACGCAGATTTTTTGCGAAAGGTCCCGCCCGGCATCAGGATGGTTTGCTCGTTGTCCAGCTCCGAAAGGGCGTTAACAATGTGCAGGCTGTTGGTCATAACGGTGATGTTGCTAAAGCGCGTGAGCATCGGCACCATCTGCAGTACGGTGCTGCCCGCATCCAGAATAATAGAGTCGCCATCGTGTATAAAACGGACGGCAGCTTCGGCAATCTGCTCTTTTTTATGCGTATTAATTAGCGTTTTGTGATCGATTGGCGGGTCGGATTCGTCTTTATTTAATACTACGCCGCCATAGGTACGAATGACGGTTCCGGCGTTCTCCAGAATGACCAGGTCTTTGCGAATGGTCGTGCCAGTCGTGTCAAAGTAGTGGGCCAGTTCTTCAACCGAGCATTTTCCCTGCTTTTGCAGGTGCTCCAATATGGCAGCCTGACGCTGACGAGGTTTCATAGGCGTGATTACCCTGACTTATGTATTTACCCGTCATACTTCAAGCTGCATGTGCGTTGGTCTTCCTGCAACTCGAATTATTTGGGGTATAGGTTGCAAAATGATAATTTCGCAAGCTATTAGCATTCACAACGAAATTACCCATGTTTCAGTTTAAGCGCCAATGATAGTGCATTCTGCGCTAACGGATCATGGGGAAAGATCACATCAGGCTGTAAATCATCAAGATGTTTGCCCATTATTGTGGCAATTTTGCCGGGTCTGGCGAATACGGTAAGACCTTTCATAAATAACGTATCAGTTACCCGCTGTTGTTCATCCAGCGCGATGGCGACCACCACGCGCGGTTTAAAACGTCCGCCGGAACGACCCACGCCGACCCGACCCTGCTGGCAGAGCTTATCGAATGCCCGATTAAAGCGGGAAATTTGCCAGCCACCAAGCGCCAGTTGCAGGCACCAGGCGATAGCGGCGACGGTAATCAGTGCGGAAACCATTATGTACTCCTTTGATTTTGCCGGATAAGCGCAGACGCCATCCGGCAATTCAACATTAAAACATCACCTGACCGCCGGTGACGTTGATGGACTGCCCGGTACAGTAAGAGGCTTTCGGACTGGCGTAAAACAGCAGCATGTTTAGCACGTCCTGATAATCGCAGCCGCGCTTAAGCGGGACCTTATCAATGTAGTACTGCTCCACCTGGTCCGGCTTAAGGCCAAGTTTGGTTGCATATTGCGGTAATAACGACTGGAACATCGGTGATTTCAACAGATTGCCGAGCATCAGTGAATGCACGGTGATCCCGTATTCCGCCAGATCCAGCGCCAGTGACTGGGTTAAGCCCACGCCGCCAAATTTTGCCGCGCTGTAGCCTGAATTGTGTTTGCTGCCCACTTTCCCTGATTTGGAGTTGATCTGGATAATGCGTCCCTGCACGCCATCGCGGATCATCAGGCGTGAGAATTCACGTGCACAGAGGAAGTAGCCAACCAGATTGACCTGCAGCGAGCGGTCGAAATCCCCAAGCTGAAAGTCGCTGATAAACGCGGCTTTAGCGATACCCGCGCTGTAAACCAGCAGATCAACACGACCGAATATTTCATCCACTCCGCGCGACAGCGCCAGCACGCTCTGTTCGCTGGTGGCATCTGCGCCAAAACCGTAGGCGGTGCCTTCGCCAAACTCGGCGTTAATTTCTTGCGCCACGTTGGCGGCTTTATCGCTTTGAATATCCACCACCGCGACGCGGTATCCTTCTGTCGCAAGCCCACGGCAAAGGAATGCCCCAAGGGTCTGGCCTCCACCAATGACAACGGCAACCTGATTCATCTTTATCTCCTTCAATCTTAAGCAACAAACTTCAAAATACAGCCCGGCGCGATACCGTCCGGTACGGGACCTGCAACGTGTACGGTACCGGGGAATTCCGCTTCACTCAGTCCGTCAAAGCGCAGAGTGATATGCCCGAGTTCACGTAAGTTTTGTTCCGCCACGCTGCCAACGGCGGTGACCGGGTAGTGATGCTGGCCTAGTTCAAACTGGATCCCAGCTTGCAACGAACCGTTCAGCTCGCCGTGGCAATGGATGAAGCAAAACTCCTCGATATCCGCGGGCGCGCCTTCACGAAAGGTAATCAGCATCTGGTCGCACAATGCATCCGGGGCGCTCTGGCCGATACGGGTGATGGTGGTTTGATAAATCACGGTCATTTTTGAGTGCCTCTTATTGGTAAATAAAGCCGGAAACAAACCAGGCGATGAGAACGGTTGGCGCGCCGGTCAGAAAGCGGCTCACCAGAACGGATGGCACGCCGACGCGGACCGTGTCCTGACGCGCTTCGGCCAGCGACAACCCGACAGGAATAAAGTCACATGCGGCCTGGGCGTTAATGGCGAACAGGGCAGGTAGCGCCAGATGTGGGGGAATATTCCCCAAACCAATCTGTACACCGATCAGCACTCCGATAACCTGGGCGATGACCGCACCGGGGCCGAGGAAAGGCGAAAGCAGTGGGAAAGAGCAGATCAGTGCCAGCGTGACCAGTCCCAGCGGATGGCTGGCCAGTGGTGCGAGTCCATGGGCGATCCAGTCTCCCAGACCCGAAGCCATAATGATGCCGATCAGTGCTGAGACGAATGCCATAAACGGCAGAATGGTTTTCAGGACGGTATCAATAGTGTCGCGCCCGGCCTGGAACAGAACCGCAACGGCTGAACCCATGCCCATTCCGACTTTTGCCAACAGACCATCACTTTGCTCGGTAATTTTCTTGCTGGTGTCGTAATCGCGTCCCATGCTGCTGCTTGCGGGCGTTGGCGTGGCGGACGCTTCGCCGACAACGGTAATGTTTTCTTCTTTTACGCCAGAGACATAGATATCTTCGACAATGTACTGAGCCAGTGGGCCGGATTTACCCGTAGCGTGAATATTCACCGTCGGTATACGGCGTTTAGGGTAGATCCCACAGCGCAGCGTGCCGCCGCAGTCGATGATCGCCACACCAATTTCGCTCTCCGGCGGCTCGCCCTCTTTGAAGCCATCAACGGCCTGCCAGCCGGTCAGGCTTGCTATCCTGTCGACGATCGCGGGGCGAGTTCCTGCGGTGATATAGACAATTTTCTTGCCCGGAACGGCATCCAGTTCAAGCGGGCCACCCCAGCCGCCGGTGCCTTTTTCAATACGAATACGTGTCATGATGTTGCTCCCGCCAGATGTACCTTCTGCTCAAGTTGAATGCCCATTTTTTTCTCGAAGATAGTGGTGGTGAAATCGGTCACCCAGCCACGGAAGAAGTTGGTCACCAGACCGACCAGCAAATAGCTCACCGCCAGTGGGCCAAGCGGAAGCCCCAGCGTGGTCAGTCCGCTGGCGATCCCCAGATAGACAAACAGTTCGCCGGGGTTGATGTGCGGGAATAAGCCGTTCATGGAATGGCAACTGTAAGACGCGGCGGCGTAGTAACTGGGCTTGTATTTTTCTGGCATAAAGCGACCCAGACTCAGCGTCATTGGGTTACAAAACACAAATGTGCCGATGCACGGCAGTAGCAAATAGCGGGACAGCGGGTTTCCGGCGCAACGCTGGGCAAAACGTTCAATACGCTGCTGACCGATAAAGTTAATCAGCGCATTCATGATGACCAGCAGACTGATCAGCAGTGGCAGAATACCGGTCACCATGCCGGTAAACACTTCTCCGCCTTTCTGGAACAGCCCGATAAACCACTCAGCACCGAGTGTGATGGTGTCGATCATTATTCTCTCCTGTAGGGATTTTTAGTTATCTTGCCAAACGGTGGCTGATTTTAATCAGATTGAAAGATATAAAAGTGTTATTTTGATCTCAAAATAAAAGATAAATATTTTAATTTGAAAGTTTTTGCGTGAAAGCTCGCAAATGTGATGGTCAGAGATGAAAGGGGATGTAAATTCTGTGAAGGAGAGCGACTACCGCTTCCTTGTATGGCGGAGGATGCTTTACCATACTTCTCCCAGGCTGAATTTGTTTAATGGATGTCTCATGTTCAAGCGTCGTTATGTAGCGTTACTCCCCCTTTTCGTACTGCTCGCTGCCTGTAGCAGCAAACCTAAACCTTCAGAGACTCAAACGACTACGGGTGCGCCATCCGGCGGCTTCCTGCTTGAGCCACAGCACAACGTCATGCAAACGGGCGGCGATTTTGCCAATAATCCGAACGCGCAGCAGTTCATCGAGAAAATGGTGAACAAGCACGGCTTCGACCGCCAGCAGCTGCAGGAGATCCTGTCGCAGGCCAAGCGTCTGGACTCGGTATTGCGTTTGATGGACCGCCAGGCACCGACGACTCAACCGCCAGCCGGACCTAACGGCGCATGGCTGCGCTATCGCAAACAGTTCATCACACCTGACAACGTGCAAAACGGCGTGGCTTTCTGGAATCAATATGAAGATGCGTTGAACCGTGCGTGGCAGGTCTACGGAGTTCCGCCGGAAATTATTGTCGGTATTATTGGTGTAGAGACTCGCTGGGGCCGCGTGATGGGTAAAACGCGGATTCTGGATGCGCTGGCGACGCTTTCGTTTAACTATCCTCGTCGTGCGGAATACTTCTCTGGTGAACTGGAAACCTTCCTGCTGATGGCGCGAGATGAAAGCGACGATCCGCTCGATTTGAAAGGTTCTTTCGCGGGGGCAATGGGATACGGCCAGTTTATGCCGTCTTCCTATAAACAATATGCCGTTGATTTCAATGGCGATGGACACATTAACCTGTGGGATCCGGTTGATGCCATCGGTAGTGTGGCGAACTACTTCAAGGGCCACGGCTGGGTGAAAGGCGATACGGTCGCGGTTCCGGCAAATGGTCAGGCACCTGGGCTTGCGAACGGCTTTAAAACCCAGTACAGCATTTCTCAGCTTGCTGCCGCGGGTCTGACGCCGCAGCAGTCGTTGGGGAATCATCAGCAGGCCAGCCTGCTGCGCCTGGATATTGGCACGGGTTATCAGTACTGGTATGGGTTGCCGAACTTCTACACGATTACCCGCTATAACCACAGCACGCATTACGCGATGGCAGTCTGGCAGTTAGGTCAGGCGGTGGCGCTGGCGCGCGTACAGTAATCGCTCCACCGGCCTACCGGAAGATATCTCTGGTAGGCCGGATAAGATGTCCTGGCATCGCCATCCGGCAGGCCTTATTTGTGCAACGGAGCAATTTTTGGAATCCCCCTCGTAAAACGTTCTCCCCATCCCCACATTGGTCATGAAAGTGCTATCTTGTCCGGCATATTTTTTTAACTGACAGAGGCTGAAATGACCGACAGTGAACTGATGCAGTTAAGCGAGCAGGTTGGCCTGGCGCTGAAAGCGCGCGGGGCAACCGTGACGACGGCGGAATCCTGCACCGGCGGCTGGGTAGCCAAAGCGATTACGGATATTGCCGGAAGCTCCGCCTGGTTTGAACGCGGGTTTGTGACCTACAGCAATGAAGCCAAAGCGCAGATGATTGGCGTGCGCGAAGAGACGCTGGCCCAGCATGGCGCGGTGAGTGAGCCTGTGGTGGTAGAGATGGCGATAGGCGCGTTAAAAGCCGCCCGTGCGCATTTCGCTGTTTCGATAAGCGGTATTGCGGGGCCGGATGGCGGTAGCGAAGAAAAACCTGTGGGAACGGTATGGTTTGCCTTTGCCAGCGCGAGCGGCGAGGGGATTACCCGCCGGGAATGCTTTAGCGGCGATCGCGATGCGGTCCGTCGACAGGCGACCGCCTACGCGTTACAAACCCTGTGGCAACAATTTCTACAAAATACTTGATACTGTATGAGCATACAGTATAATTGCCTCAACAGAACATTATCTATCACGTTTCGCGGTTTAACCCGAAAGCGGCATGACAGGAGTAATTAATGGCTATCGACGAAAACAAACAGAAAGCGTTGGCGGCAGCGCTGGGTCAGATCGAAAAGCAATTCGGTAAAGGCTCCATCATGCGCCTGGGTGAAGACCGTTCCATGGATGTGGAAACTATCTCCACCGGTTCGCTTTCTTTGGATATCGCATTGGGCGCGGGCGGTTTGCCAATGGGCCGTATCGTCGAAATCTACGGGCCTGAATCCTCCGGTAAAACAACGCTGACCCTGCAGGTTATTGCCGCTGCGCAGCGTGAAGGTAAAACCTGTGCATTTATCGATGCAGAACACGCACTGGACCCGGTCTATGCCCGTAAGCTTGGCGTTGATATCGATAACCTGCTGTGTTCTCAGCCGGATACCGGTGAACAAGCGCTGGAAATCTGTGATGCACTGGCGCGCTCCGGTGCGGTTGACGTTATCGTTGTCGACTCCGTTGCCGCATTGACGCCGAAGGCAGAAATCGAAGGCGAGATTGGCGACTCTCACATGGGCCTTGCGGCGCGTATGATGAGCCAGGCAATGCGTAAGCTGGCCGGTAACCTGAAGCAGTCCAACACGCTGCTGATTTTCATCAACCAGATCCGTATGAAGATTGGCGTTATGTTCGGTAACCCGGAAACCACCACCGGTGGTAACGCCCTGAAATTCTATGCGTCTGTTCGTCTGGATATCCGTCGTATTGGTGCGGTGAAAGAAGGTGACAACGTGGTTGGCAGCGAAACCCGCGTTAAGGTTGTGAAAAATAAAATTGCAGCGCCGTTCAAACAGGCTGAATTCCAGATCCTTTACGGTGAAGGCATCAACTTCTACGGCGAACTGGTTGACCTGGGCGTGAAAGAGAAGCTGATTGAAAAAGCTGGTGCATGGTACAGCTACAACGGTGAGAAAATCGGTCAGGGTAAAGCGAATGCGACCAACTGGCTGAAAGAAAACCCGGCAACTGCGAAAGAAATTGAGAAGAAATTACGTGAGCTACTGCTCAATAACCAGGATTCAACGCCTGATTTCTCCGTTGATGACAGCGGCGAAGACGTAAAAGAAACGAACGAAGATTTCTGATAATCTGTTTTGAATCGCATGTTTTGAATCGCATATATTAAAGGGCTGCATATCATGCAGCCCTTTTTCATTTCTGAAGGTTTACTATGACAGAAGCAACTTCCCGCCGTTCCGCTTATTCCCGACTGCTTGACCGCGCCGTACGTATTCTGGCGATGCGCGATCACAGCGAGCAGGAACTGCGGCGCAAGCTGGCCGCTCCGGTGATGGGGAAAAATGGACCAGAAGAAATTGATGCCACGCCGGAGGATTACGACAAGGTCATCGCTTGGTGTATTGAAAGTCGTTATCTGGATGATGAACGCTTCGTGCAGCAGTTTATCGCCAGCCGTAGCCGCAAAGGTTATGGGCCTGCCCGGGTGCGCCAGGAATTAAACCAAAAAGGGATCACGCGTGAAGCTATCGAGCGGGCCATGCGTGAGTGCGAAATTGACTGGGCAGTGCTTGCGCGTGAGCAGGCCATTCGGAAGTACGGTGAACCTTTACCTGTCGATTTTTCAGATAAGGTAAAGGTCCAGCGTTTTTTGCTCTATCGCGGCTATCTGATGGAAGATATTCAGGCAATATGGCGAAATTTTGACGATTGACCGCATACGGGATTTTACTTCCCAGTAAAGAAAACTTATCTTATTCCCACTTTTCGATTGCCAGAGGCGCAGTTTGCTTGCCGATGCTGGTAATGACATTTCGTTAGCTTGATTTCTTCAGGATAATTATGAGCAAGAGCACCGCTGAGATCCGTCAGGCGTTTCTCGATTTTTTCCATAGTAAAGGACACCAGGTAGTTGCCAGCAGCTCCCTGGTACCGAACAATGACCCTACTTTGTTGTTTACCAACGCCGGGATGAACCAGTTCAAGGATGTTTTCCTTGGCCTCGACAAGCGTAATTATTCCCGCGCAACCACCTCGCAGCGTTGTGTACGTGCGGGTGGTAAGCACAATGACCTGGAAAACGTCGGTTACACTGCACGTCACCACACTTTCTTCGAAATGCTGGGCAACTTCAGCTTCGGCGATTACTTCAAACACGATGCTATTCAATATGCATGGGAACTGCTGACCGGTGAAAACTGGTTTGCCCTGCCAAAAGAGCGTCTGTGGGTCACCGTCTATGAAACTGACGATGAAGCCTATGAAATCTGGGAAAAAGAAGTCGGTATTCCGCGCGAACGTATCATCCGCATCGGTGATAACAAAGGTGCGGCTTATGCGTCCGACAACTTCTGGCAGATGGGTGATACCGGTCCTTGCGGTCCATGCACCGAAATTTTCTACGACCACGGCGACCATATCTGGGGTGGGCCTCCGGGAAGCGCTGAAGAAGATGGCGATCGCTACATTGAGATTTGGAACATCGTCTTCATGCAGTTCAACCGTCAGGCTGACGGCACCATGGAACCGCTGCCGAAACCGTCCGTGGATACCGGTATGGGTCTGGAGCGTATTGCGGCCGTGCTGCAACACGTTAACTCCAACTATGAAATCGACCTGTTCCGTTCACTGATTGAGTCCGTGGCGAAAGTCACCGGCGCGACCGATCTGAGCAACAAGTCGCTGCGCGTTATCGCCGACCATATCCGTTCCTGTGCGTTCCTGATTGCCGATGGTGTTGTGCCGTCGAATGAAAACCGTGGCTATGTGCTGCGCCGTATCATTCGTCGCGCGGTGCGTCATGGCAACATGCTGGGCGCGAAGGATACCTTCTTCTACAAGCTGGTTGGTCCGTTGGTGGACGTCATGGGCTCTGCTGGTGAAGAACTGAAGCGTCAGCAGGCTATGGTTGAGCAGGTTCTGAAAACCGAAGAAGAGCAGTTTGCGCGTACGCTGGAGCGTGGTCTGGCGCTGCTGGATGAAGAACTGGCAAAACTGTCTGGCGATACGCTGGACGGCGAAACCGCATTCCGTCTGTATGACACTTACGGTTTCCCTGTTGACCTGACGGCAGACGTTTGCCGCGAGCGTAACATTAAGGTTGATGAAGCTGGCTTTGAAGCTGCAATGGAAGAACAGCGCCGTCGTGCGCGTGAAGCCAGCGGTTTTGGCGCAGACTACAATGCAATGATTCGTGTTGATGGCGCTTCTGAATTTAAAGGCTACGAGCAGCTGGAACTGAACGGCAAAGTCACCGCGCTGTTTGTTGATGGTAAAGCGGTAGACGCAATTAACGCTGGTCAGGACGCTGTTGTCGTACTGGATCAGACGCCGTTCTATGCGGAATCTGGTGGTCAGGTTGGCGATAAAGGCGAACTGAAAGGCGCAGGTTTTGCGTTTGCCGTTAGCGACACACAGAAATATGGCCAGGCCATTGGTCACATTGGCAAGCTGTCTGCGGGTTCTCTGAAAATTGGTGATGCAGTGCAGGCTGATGTGGATGAAGCGCGTCGTGCGCGTATTCGCCTGAACCACTCCGCAACGCATCTGATGCACGCGGCGCTGCGCCAGGTTCTGGGCACTCATGTGGCACAGAAAGGCTCGCTGGTTAACGATAAACTGCTGCGCTTCGACTTCTCTCATACCGAAGCGATGAAGCCTGCTGAAATTCGTGCTGTTGAAGATCTGGTGAATGCGCAAATCCGTCGCAACTTGCCGATTGAAACGAACATCATGGATCTCGAAGCGGCAAAAGCCAAAGGCGCAATGGCGCTGTTTGGCGAGAAATATGACGACCATGTGCGCGTTCTGAGCATGGGTGATTTCTCTACCGAACTGTGTGGCGGTACTCACGCCAGCCGTACGGGTGATATCGGTCTGTTCCGCATAGTGTCCGAGTCAGGTACTGCGGCAGGCGTTCGTCGTATCGAAGCGGTAACCGGTGAAGGCGCTATCCAAACCGTGCATGCTGAGAGCGATCGCTTAAGCGATGTTGCGCAGCTGCTGAAAGGCGATAGCCAGAATATCGCTGACAAAGTTCGTTCCGTGCTGGAGCGTACACGTCAACTGGAAAAAGAATTGCAGCAATTGAAGGAACAGGCTGCGGCGCAGGAGAGTGCAAATCTTTCCAGCAAAGCGGTTGATATCAACGGTGTGAAGCTGCTGGTCAGTGAACTCGCGGACGTTGAGCCGAAAATGTTGCGTACCATGGTTGATGATCTGAAAAATCAACTGGGGTCTACCGTTATCGTTCTGGCAACGGTAGTGGAAGGTAAGGTTTCTCTGATTGCGGGTGTGTCTAAGGACGTGACAGATCGCGTGAAAGCAGGGGAACTGGTTGGAATGGTCGCTCAGCAGGTCGGCGGTAAGGGTGGCGGTCGTCCGGACATGGCGCAAGCCGGTGGTACGGATGCAGCGGCTCTGCCTGCAGCGTTAGCCAGTGTGAAAGGCTGGGTCAGCGCAAAACTGTAATAACTATAAGCGTCAGCGCATGCCGAAACCCTAAGTTACGGCATGCGAATCAACGCTATCGACAATGATAAAGTCAGGTTGAAGTTGTGTATATCGGCTAAACTTAGGTTTAACAGAATGTGATGCCGTGACTGCTTACACTTAGGTGTTTGTCATCGCTTACTTTTTGGCGTTATATGATGGATAATGCCGGGATACAGAGAGACCCGACTCTTTTAATCTTTCAAGGAGCAAAGAATGCTGATTCTGACTCGTCGAGTTGGTGAGACCCTCATGATAGGCGATGAGGTCACCGTGACAGTTTTAGGGGTGAAGGGCAACCAGGTGCGCATTGGCGTAAACGCCCCGAAAGAAGTTTCTGTCCATCGTGAAGAGATCTACCAGCGTATCCAGGCTGAAAAATCCCAGCAGTCCAGTTACTAAGGTTTTCGCGTCTCACCTTTCTGGTGAGGCGCAACCTGATTGAGTCACCCTTTTTCTTCTCTTCTCTTTTCTTCTTCGTCCTCCCCATTTTTTCGATTCTACTGGGCGTAATGCCTTTCCCGACGAAGTTTCCGTTTGTTCACTGCTTCAGGAAATTGCCAATTTATCTGTTGATAAAACACTCTTTTTGCCGTTTTTGCAGACTAATTGCGCGTGAAATGTGCAAACGATAAAAGCTCTGGAAAAATTGTTTGACTTATAAGTCCCAGAAAGTAATATGTGCGCCACGCAGCGACGATGAGCAGAAACAAGTTCTTCGAAGCACTCGCAAGAGGCGTGTTGGTGAGGTGGCCGAGAGGCTGAAGGCGCTCCCCTGCTAAGGGAGTATGCGGTCAAAAGCTGCATCCGGGGTTCGAATCCCCGCCTCACCGCCATTTGCATCCGTAGCTCAGCTGGATAGAGTACTCGGCTACGAACCGAGCGGTCGGAGGTTCGAATCCTCCCGGATGCACCATCTTCTCTGCAATAACGCATTAGCGTTGTTACGGAAATCGATATCACTTTAGCAGCGATATCAAATCTGCAGTAAGTAAGTTTTCCTGATGCATCCGTAGCTCAGCTGGATAGAGTACTCGGCTACGAACCGAGCGGTCGGAGGTTCGAATCCTCCCGGATGCACCATCTTCTTCGCAGTATCAGTAGTAATCAGCAATTCCCGATGCATCCGTAGCTCAGCTGGATAGAGTACTCGGCTACGAACCGAGCGGTCGGAGGTTCGAATCCTCCCGGATGCACCATCTTCTCCGAGATAGCAGCAAAACTGTTGTTTCATGGTCTGCGAGATAATCGCCAGTACCAGGGAGAATAACGTTGCTTCAGCAACGGCCCGCAGGGCGAGGCGCAGCCGAGTAATCCTCCCGGATGCACCATCTTCTTCGCAGTATCAGTAGTAAACAGCAATTCCCGATGCATCCGTAGCTCAGCTGGATAGAGTACTCGGCTACGAACCGAGCGGTCGGAGGTTCGAATCCTCCCGGATGCACCATCTTCTCCGAGATAGCAGCAAAACTGTTGTTTCATGGTCTGCGAGATAATCGCGAGCACCAGGAAGGATAACGTTGCTCCAGCAACGGCCCGCAGGGCGAACGCTAGTGAGTCATCCTCCCGGATGCACCATCTCCCCCCTTTAAATTATTTCCACATACTCTCTGAACCCCCCTCAATTCGCTGTCAGCGACAAAATCAATCAATTACGATAAAATAACGTCTGGTCATTCGGCTTGTGAGAAGACGATGTACGAACGTTATGCGGGTTTGATTTTTGATATGGATGGCACCATCCTGGATACTGAGCCAACGCACCGTAAGGCGTGGCATGAGGTATTGGGGCATTATGGGCTGCGGTTTGATGAACAAGCCATGGTCGCCCTCAACGGCTCCCCAACGTGGCGTATTGCCCAGTCGGTAATTGAATTGAATCATGCCGATCTTGACCCCCATGCCTTAGCGCGCGAGAAAACTGACAAAGTGAAAAGCATGTTGCTGGATAGCGTCCAGCCTCTGCCGTTGGTTGACGTCGTGAAAGCCTGGCATGGGCGTCGGCCTATGGCGGTAGGAACGGGGAGTGAAAGCGCAATTGCAGAAGCGCTGCTCGCTCACCTTGGACTGCGTCGCTATTTTGATGCTGTCGTCGCAGCCGATCACGTACAACGCCACAAACCTGCTCCTGATACGTTTTTGCTTTGTGCCGAACGTATGGGGGTTATTCCGGCTCGTTGCGTCGTGTTTGAAGATGCCGATTTTGGAATACAGGCGGCGCACGCTGCGGGAATGGACGCCGTGGATGTCCGGTTATTGTGAGTGATGGACTGTCGCTCCTGTCACTGTTTGCCAGTAGTTTTCTCAGCGCCACGCTATTACCCGGCAATTCTGAAGTTGTTTTAGTTGCTTTGCTGGTCTCCGGGATAAGTCATCCCTGGGTCTTAGTCTTAACAGCAACAATGGGTAATAGCCTTGGAGGGTTAACTAACGTTATCCTTGGGCGTTTCTTTCCTTTGCGTAAAACATCGCGCTGGCAAGAAAAAGCCACTGGCTGGCTGCGGCGCTATGGCGCTGTCACACTATTATTAAGCTGGATGCCGGTTGTAGGTGATTTATTATGCCTGTTAGCCGGGTGGATGCGCATCTCGTGGGGTCCAGTTCTCTTTTTCTTATGCCTTGGCAAGGCGCTGCGCTATGTTGTTGTCGCAGCGGTTACGACGCAAGGCATTATGTGGTGGCACTAATTGTGTTGTGAGATAGCCTTCAGGGTAACCAATACCATTATGCTAATTAAAACGATTTTGACAGGCGGGAGGTCAATTTGATCCCGGACGTATCACAGGCGCTGGCCTGGCTGGAAAACCATCCTCAGGCGTTAAAGGGGATTCAACGTGGTCTGGAGCGCGAAACGCTGCGTGTTAATGCAGATGGGTCATTAGCAACGACAGGCCATCCTGAGGTGTTAGGCTCAGCGCTAACGCATAAATGGATAACTACTGACTTTGCCGAAGCGCTGCTGGAATTTATCACTCCGCCAGGCGATGACATTGAGAAAATGCTCACATTCATGCGCGACCTGCATCGTTATACCGCCAGAAACCTGGGCGACGAGCGTATGTGGCCGTTGAGCATGCCTTGCTATATTGCCGAAGGCCAGGATATCGAACTGGCGCAGTACGGCACGTCGAACACCGGTCGCCTGAAAACGCTGTACCGTGAAGGCCTTAAAAACCGTTACGGTGCGTTGATGCAGACAATCTCGGGCGTACACTACAACTTCTCGCTGCCAATGGCTTTCTGGCAGGCGAAGTGCGGCGTAACCGAAGGCGAAGATGCTAAAGAGAAGATCTCCGCGGGCTACTTCCGTCTGATCCGCAACTACTACCGTTTTGGTTGGGTGATCCCGTATCTGTTTGGCGCCTCTCCGGCCATTTGTTCCTCATTCCTGCAAGGAAAACCGACAACCCTGCCGTTTGAAAAAACCGACTGCGGGATGTACTACCTGCCGTACGCGACATCGCTGCGTCTGAGTGATTTGGGGTATACCAATAAGTCGCAAAGCAATCTCGGAATTACGTTTAACGATTTGCATGAGTATGTGGCAGGATTAAAGCGTGCGATTAAGACTCCTTCCGAGGAGTACGCGGCGATCGGTCTGGAGAAAGACGGTAAGCGTCTGCAAATCAACAGCAACGTTCTGCAGATTGAAAATGAGCTGTATGCGCCTATCCGCCCGAAACGCGTCACTCGTCGTGGTGAAACGCCGTCTGATGCGCTTCTGCGTGGCGGTATCGAGTACATCGAAGTACGCTCGCTGGATATCAACCCGTTCTCACCGATCGGCGTGGACGAGCAGCAGGTACGCTTCCTCGATCTGTTTATGGTCTGGTGTGCGCTGGCCGATGCCCCGGAAATGAGCAGTGATGAATTGCTGTGTACACGTAAAAACTGGAATCGTGTGATTCTCGAAGGGCGTAAGCCTGGACTGACGTTAGGTATTGGCTGTGAAACAGCCCAGTTCCCGCTGCCTAAGGTTGGGAAAGATTTGTTCCGCGATCTGAAACGCGTGGCACAAACGCTGGACAGCATCGATGGGGGAGAGGAGTATCAGAAGGTCTGTGATGAACTGGTTGTCTGTTTTGACAATCCTGAACTGACTTTCTCTGCCCGGATCCTACGGTCTATGATTGATGAAGGCATTGGCGGTACGGGCAAAGCGCTGGGTGAGGCTTACCGAAATCTGCTGCGTGAAGAGCCATTAGAAATATTGCAGGAAGCTGAATTTATTGCTGAAACCGAGGCTTCGAAGCGTCGTCAGCAGGAGATTGAAGCGGCTGATACTGAGCCGTTTAGCGTGTGGCTGGAAAAGCACGCTTGATACAAAAGAAAAAGGCCACTCGGGAGTGGCCAAAATTTCATCTCTGAAAACAGGGATGATGATAACAAATGCGCGTCTTTCATATACTCAGACTCGCCCCGGAACAAAGAGTTCAGATTATTTTTAAAAAATTTATCGGAGGTGGCTAAATGCCGTTGTTAGATAGTTTTACTGTCGATCACACCCGGATGGAAGCTCCCGCGGTCCGGGTTGCAAAAACGATGAACACCCCGCATGGCGACGCAATCACCGTGTTTGATCTGCGTTTCTGCATTCCGAACAAAGAAGTCATGCCTGAGAAAGGTATCCATACGCTGGAGCACCTGTTTGCAGGTTTTATGCGTAACCACCTGAACGGTAATGGCGTTGAGATTATTGATATCTCTCCGATGGGATGCCGTACCGGTTTCTACATGAGCCTGATTGGTACGCCGGACGAGCAGCGTGTTGCCGATGCGTGGAAAGCGGCAATGGCGGACGTGCTGAAAGTACAGGATCAGAACCAGATCCCGGAGCTGAACGTTTACCAGTGCGGTACGTATCAGATGCACTCTCTTAGCGAAGCACAGGATATCGCGCGTCATATTCTGGAGCGTGATGTACGCGTGAACAGCAATGAAGAGCTGGCGCTGCCGAAAGAGAAATTGCAGGAACTGCATATTTAGTCTTATTGATTAGCTGTTCCAGTATTTAAATTAACCCCGGTTTATGTCCGGGGTTTTTTATTTCGTCATATAATCTATATCTATTATATTTACGACAGGAATATAATTTAAGCTAATTAATTGGTGACCTGTTAAATAACAAAACGTGATCTGGTAAACAGAAAATAATGGATAATTAACGATGCCAGCTCACACCGATCACATAAATCAAAAAACATAAATAATTAATAGAAAAACATAATGGAATACGCCAGATATCCAGGTAATAAAAAGACTCTTTTCATCGCTGGTGGATGGGGTTTTTATCAAATCTTATCTGGTATACATTAAACTTTAGGGATAAAAAATGAAGGTGAAATATTTAGCGCTTGTGGTCGGCGCTTGCTTTTCGCATAACCTTTGGGCAGCAAATACCGCTATTGAACAGCGTCTTGCTGAACTGGAGCAGCGCGTGATTAATGCCGAACAGCGAGCCGCAGATGCTGAATCGCAAATTCGCTCGCTGAGGCAGCAGCAGGTAGCCGCAGCGCCGACGGTGCAAGTACAATCTGCTGAACCCTCCGCCTCTACGGAAAATCCACCCAAGTTAACGCTATCCGGTTTTAGCGATATCAAGTTCTATGGCGACGTTGAGTTTAATATGGATGCGGCAAGCCGTTCTGGTAGCCTGACATCAACCAGAACTTCAGCAAATAAAGATTGGGCGCCGGGAACGAATGAACGTTGGGATATCAACGGGCGTCTGCTATTAGGGTTTGATGGCTACCAACGACTGAACAACGGTAATTTCGCCGGATTCTCAGTTCAGCCGCTGGCAGACCTGACCGGAAAAATGAATCTCGATGATGCAGTGTTCTTTTTTGGCCAGGAAAAAGACTGGCAAATTAAGGTCGGACGTTTTGAAGCGTACGATATGTTCCCGCTGAATCAGGATACGTTTATTGAATATTCAGGTAATACGGCGAATGATCTTTACAGTGATGGCTATGGCTATATTTATATGATGAAAGAGGGGCGTGGACGTAGCGACAGCGGCGGTAATTTCCTGATAAGTAAAACCATCGATAACTGGTATTTTGAAGTGAATACATTGATGGAAAATGGCAGTACGCTCTATACCGAGAAGCAGTACCACGGGATGGACTTAACCAATGATAAAAACGTGGCTTACGTGCGCCCGGTGATCGCCTGGCAAAACGGGCGTTTCTCGACGGCAGTGGCGATGGAAAGTAACGTCGTTAACAACGCCTACGGCTATTATGAGAACGGGAAGTGGATCGATCAGTCCGATCGTACGGGGTATGGTTTTACCATGACCTGGGACGGACAAAAAACCGATGCGGAAGACGGCGCGGTGATTAACCTGAATACTGCTTATATGGACGCGACCGATGAGACCGATTTTACCGCTGGGGTAAACGCGTTGTGGCATCGATTCGAACTGGGCTATATCTATGCGCATAACAACATTGACGCTTTCAATGCCACTAACCTGGAAGCCGTTTGCGAGGAAGACTGCTGGATCACCGATCCGGGCAGCTATGATATTCACACCATCCATGCCTCATACTTATTCCCTAACGTAATGAATATGAGAAACTTTAATATCTATCTCGGTGCTTATGCCTCATGGGTTGAGGCCGATCCGAACAATGGCGACAACAGCGAAGATGCACGTTACGGCGGACGCCTGAGATTCAAATATTATTTCTGATGCTGGCCACAATAAAAAAGGGATCCGCAGATCCCTTTTATCAGATAGTTAGTGCGCTCCGCCGCCGCCGCCGCCCGCGCCGAAGGGTGGTTTAGCGAACCACACCAGACCAAGCAAAACCAGGAAGATACCCGCCGACATCCAGAAGATTTCGTTGGCGGAAATAATCAGACCCTGATTAGTGATCTGCTGAGCTATCCACCCTGACGCCTGCTGGTGCGTCATCCCTAAATCCTGCAGCTTGTCGTACATTGCCTGAGCATTTGGGTTGTAGGGGTTAACAGATTCCGTTAGCTGAGCATGGTGCAGCGACTCACGGTTAGTCCACATCGTTGTTGTAATCGATGTACCAATAGAGCCAGCCAGCGTTCGCGTAAAGTTAGACAAGCTCGATGCAGCCGCCAGACGCTCAGGCGGTAAACCGGACAGCGTAATGGTCGTCAGCGGCATAAAGAAGCAGGCTACTGCGAACCCCTGAATAAACTGCGGCCAGGCCGATGCGCCAAAGTCCATACCCGGCTCGAACGTCCACGCACGCCAGTAGAAACAGACGGCGTACATAATAAAACTGAATGTCACCAGCCGACGCATATCCAGCTTGTGCGCAAAGCGACCGATTATTGGCGACAGGATCACCGGAATAATCCCAACCGGCGCGGACGCCAGACCAGCCCAGGTTGCCGTATAGCCGTAAACCTCCTGCAATAGCTGCGGCAGCAGGACGATGGCGCCGAAGTAGAGCATATAGGCCAGGCTAATACACAGGCAGCCGATGGTAAAGTTGCGCGACTTAAACAGCGAGAGATCGACAATCGGGTGCTCGTCGGTAAGCTCCCAGACGATCAGGAAGCTGATAGCAACCACGGCGACCACCGTCAGGATGATAATCTCCTGCGAGGCGAACCAGTCCAGCTCTTTGCCGCGGTCGAGCATAATCTGCAAACTGCCGATACCGATGACCAGCAGTGCCAGACCAATGGCGTCAATGCGCCGCTGCTCGGTTTTGGTTTCCCGACCGCGCAGGGTTTGCAGGGTCATCAATACCACCGCAGCTCCGATTGGCACGTTGATAAAAAATATCCAGCCCCAGTGATAGTTGTCGCTGATATAGCCCCCAAGAATTGGGCCACATATCGGGGCAACAATCACCGTCATCGACCATAGCGCGAGGGCGATGGAACGCTTGGCGGGTGGATAGTTATTCAGCAACAGGCTCTGTGACAGCGGAATTAATGGACCGGCGACAATACCCTGGATTACGCGGAAGAAAATCAGCATGTTCAGGCTGGTGGACATCCCGCATGCCCATGACGCAATGACGAAGGCGATAGTTGACCACATAAAGAGTCTTACTTCGCCAAAGCGTTTTGCCAGCCAGCCGGTGATCGGAATAGAGATAGCGTTCGCTACCCCGAATGAGGTGATCACCCAGGTTCCCTGGCTCAATGAAGAGCCGAGGTTCCCGGCGATAGTGGGGATCGCCACGTTAGCAATGGTGGAGTCCAGCACCTGCATGAATGTCGCCAGGGACAGCGCGATCGTCATTATGACGAGCTGCGCGCCTTCCAGCGGTTTTTGCTGTTGCATCACACGCACCTTTGAATTAGCCCGCGTTGGCCCGCACGATCTCTTCGATCATCTTATTGACCGGAGCAAGGTCGATTTCACGTGCATTACTTTCTGATACTGGCGTGGTGCGGACCTGGCTTGCCAGAATTTGTCCGTCACGATTGGAGGTATCGACTGTAACCAGCGTAGACAAACCGATCCGCAGAGGATGCTGTGCCAGTTGCTGCGCATCCAGTTCGATACGCACCGGCAGACGCTGGACGACTTTGATCCAGTTACCGGTCGCGTTTTGTGCTGGCAGCAAGGAGAAGGCGCTGCCCGTTCCCATATCGAGGCCGACAACTTTACCGGTATATTTCACGTCATCGCCATAAATATCGCTGACAACCGTCGCGGGTTGACCAATACGAATGTGGGCGAGCTGTGTTTCTTTGAAGTTGGCATCCACCCACAGGTTGGTGGCCGGAACAACCGCCATTAACGGCGTGGTTGGGCTAATTTGCGCACCAGGCTGTACGGCGCGACGGGATACATAACCGGTCATTGGGCTGACAATTCTGGTACGTTCCAGCGCCAGCCAGGCATCGCGCACTTCGGTGGCGGCCTGTTGTACGGCGGGTTGATCTTCCAGCTTGCTGCCGAGAATCATTGCCTGGTTAGCATTATATTGTTGGATTGCGACATCAAGCTGAGCCTGAGCGCTGGCGACGGCATCACGCGCATGTTGCAGCTCTTCGCGGCCAATCAGGTTGGCGTTGCCCAGCGGGACTCGGCGATTAAAATCGCTTTGTGCCTGCGCCAGAGCTGTTTTCTGCACTTCAATGTTGGCCTGTAACTGCTTGCTGTTGATCATCAACTGGTGCGTCTGACGCACGCTGGAGGCCAGCGCAGTTTTGGCTTTTTCAAATGCCTGTTTGGCATCTGTCTGGTCGAGGGTGACCAGCACATCGCCTTGTTTTACAAAGTCAGTGTTATCAGCCCAGACTTTCGTCACGCTGCCTGATACCTGCGCCATGATTTGAACCTGGTTCCCTGCCACGTACGCATCATCTGTATCTTCGTAATGACGCAGTACTAAAAACCAATAAATCCCATATGCCACGGCAATGATAATAAAGAGCAAGGTCAGAAGGAGAAGCAGACTTTTACGTTTGCCATTCTTCTTGACCGGTTGCTGCGGGGTTTGAGTCTCCGCATTTGCGCTCATGTTTTTCTCCACGATCTTCTTTTTATTCACATCGGCTGAGCCGACCTGTTTATCAGACAGGCCAGCAGTATGCGTGCTGGCCTGTCGGTTTTTTCATTTATAAATCTGGATTTCTGAGCGAGTCGACGCCTTAGCGCAGCGCTTCTAACACCGCGCCATCCTGCTCCATCTGATCAAGACGGGTCAGAAGTTTACGGGTAATTTGCTCAAGCTGATCTTTTTCGGTGGTGCTAAGAGACGACCAGAGCTGGTGCAGGCAATTATGCTGAGGCGGTAACACCTCTTGCAAAAATGCATGGCCTTTCTCGGTCAATTGCAGATGCAGACAGCGGCGATCGTTATCGCTTTCGCGACGTTCGATCCAGCCACGTTTTTCTAACTCATCCGCGATGCGGGTAGCGTTAGTACGTGACGAGCCAAGCGCACAACTCAGTTCAGAAGGCTGAATACTGTGGTTTTCCTGAGACTCCAGCGTAATCAACGCCATAAACAACGTCTCGTTAATCCCTTGAGCTTTCAGCATCTTATTGCGATTTTCCAGCAGCTTGCCCTGCATGTGCATGCATAGACGAGTCAGAAGCACTTCCTGATAAGGGAACTCTTCGTAGCGGCTGGCGCGAAATTTTAGCATTTGTTCAATGGGCGTAAACGAACTATCCATTTGGGTATAACCTCATTAATTTCAGCCGATATAGTAACGACAGTGACAAATAAAGTAAATGTATTATTAATTTAAAATGATTGTTTTTATCTATAAGACAACCAGCATTTTCCAGGCTAATCCATAGCCCAGAGCACTCAGTAACGTTGGAATGATGATGCTGCGGGTCTTATAGAAGCTTGCACCCAGTATGACAAACCCCACCAGAGTAGGCACGAACCGACGAGCGTCGTGCATCACTTCTGGCGCGGTAGACACCACCAGCAGGGCGCAAATTGATGTAATGCCAATAGTGTCGAGTAATATGCCCGTCGCGCCGCGCTTCGTCGGGCGAACATTGCCGACCCCAAGACGGAGCGGCAAATAGCGAAAACAGTAATTTACGCAGCCGACCAACAGGCCAAGTAGCAGAACTTCATAGCTCATCAGGACCTCCTTGCCAAAATGACTGGATGAGCGCCGTCAGGCATCCACAGACAATACCTGCAAGGATAGCGGCAGGGATGGAAAACAGCATGACGCCAGCCAGCGCCCCGGCGAGTGCCGCAGTCACGCAAAGCGCCTGTTTTCGTTGGAATGACGCGAGCAGGAAGCTCATAAACAGCGCCGGGAGCATGAAGCCCAGTGCCGCTTCAACCGCCGGGTAATCTTTGAGTAAACCACTGCCGGAAAACGCGCCGAGCACCGTACCAAACACCCAGGAGGCCCAGGAGCATAGCGCAATGCCGATCATCCAGTTTTCACTCCAGCGCCGGTTATCCCGTACCAGTTTCGCCGTTGCAGCGGCAAAGACTTCATCGGTAAGGCCAAAAGCCCACAGCGCGCTTTTGGGTTTACTCAGTCGCTGGGTGATCCGACTACGCAGGGAAGGGCCGTACAAAACATGACGGACATCCATGGCCATGACGGTTAGCGCGGCGACCCACAGCGAACTGCCTGCGGCGAGCATGGTGGTAATGACAAACTGGCTGGCTCCCGCATAGATAATGCAGGAGAAAAAGACGCTTTCAACCGGCGTAAAGCCAAGGCGAGTGGCATTGAGACCAAATGCAAAAGCGACCGGAATATAGCTGATAACTATTGGCAGGCTGTCTTTGAATCCTTCCGTTAACGTTGCCGAACTGGATTCAGACTGGGGTACAGGGCTTTCCATAGGGTTATAGGTTTCATTACCGAAATTAATATAACTTGGTTCAATGAGTTATAACCTTAGCAGACTGATGGGCTCCTTAACACCCTGTGGAGCCCAATCAGCGGTAAACATGCGTTATACGCTTAATTTACGGCTTCCTGACGGTGAAAACCTCGCCACCAGACCAACAGGTTGAGTATGGCAACGGTCGTACCTGCCAGACAAACGCCAGCCCACCCGGCATGCTGCCAGGCAGAGGCTGAAATCAGCGAACCTGCCGCTCCGCCAATAAAATAGCTGGTCATGTATCCGGCGGTCAGGCGATTACGCGCGTCAGGATGAATGCGATAGATAACCGTCTGGTTGGTGATGTGCACTCCCTGAACGGTGAGGTCCAACACCAGAATACCGATAATCAGCATGGGGACTGAAGCATGCCCAAACCAAATAGCAAGCCAGGAGAGCAGTAGTAATAGCAGCCCCATAGTTGTGGTCAGGTGGGATTTACCTTTATCGGCAAAACCGCCCGCCGGACGTGCGCCTAACGCCCCTGCGGCACCCGCCAGACCGAACAGACCAATCATTCCTTCCGAATAGTTAAACGGCGGCGCGGCGAGCAAAAACGCCATCGAGGTCCACAGAATACTGAAATTGGCAAAAGTCAGGCAGCCCAGCATCGCGCGGGTACGCAGCAATTTATCGTGAATAAACAGGCAGAATACGGAGCCTAACAGCTGCGGATAGTTGAGATGGGTATCGGATTTCATCTTCGGCAGGCCGCGCCACAGTGCAACCGCCATCAGCGCCATTAATACTGATGCGACCCAAAATACGGTGCGCCAGCCGCCAAGATTCGCCAGTAATCCCGCCACGGTGCGCGCCAGTAGAATACCTAGCAGCAGGCCGCTCATAATCGTCCCAACAACTTTACCGCGCTTGTCCGGTGTGGCAAGCGTTGCCGCCAGCGGAACCAAAATCTGTGCCACTACCGAGAACAGCCCGGTCAGGGCAGTACCGAGGATCAGCATACCCAGCGACTGGCTGCTGGCGGTGATCAGCATGCCACCAGCCGCTAACAGCGTCATGGAGACAATCAGCATCCGGCGTTCAAACATATCGCCGAGCGGCACTAAGAACAGCAGGCCGGCGGCGTAGCCGAGCTGGGCCGCGGTGACGATAAACCCTGCGGTACTGGCAGAGAGCGAAAAGTTGCGCGCGATGGTGTCGAGCAGCGGCTGCGCATAATAGTTACTGGCGACGGCGAGGCCGGTGGCGATAGACATTAACAGGATTAGCGAAGGGCTAAGTCCCTGAGTTGTTTTCGTCATGGTTTTCAACTGAATAATGGATAGCAGAAAACAATCATAACGGAAGTGATTAAATGTTGCTGATTTGTTGAGTGATGGATTGTGCGATTGGAGGAGGGTGGATAGGCCGGATAAGGCGCATCGCGCCACCATCCGGCATTGGTATGGTTATTGTGCCTGATGACGCTACGCTCATCAGGCCTGCGAGTGGGTTATTTCTGCGCGGCCAGCGCTTCGTTCACCCAGCCGTCAAACTGCTGCTGGTGGGCTTTGATCCAGCCGTCAACGTGACCCTGCACGTCGGCTTCAGACGCTTTCCCGTCGTGCATCATTGCGTTTTGCGCGTTGATATCCGCCAGCGGCAGCTTCATGATGGCAAACAGTTTCGCCGCAGCCGGGTTTTTCTCCGCCCAGGCTTTATTGGCGACAATATGCATCGTGTTCACCGGGAAGCCGTAGTTGGCGCCGTTTGGCAGCTTGGTATCAATATCTTTCTGCTCGCCAGGCAGGGAAGAGAACGGCACCTGCAGCCAGACCACATCTTTACCCGGCTTCATTACGTCGCTGACCCAGTACGGTGTCCAGGTGTAGTAAAGAATGGGTTTACCTTCTTTGAAACGGGTAATGGTGTCAGCCATCATCGCTGCATAGTTACCGTGGCTGACCTCGACGGTTTTTTCCAGATCAAAGGCTTTGTTCTGGTGGTTGATTACTGCTTCACAACCCCAGCCCGGTGAACAGCCCATCATATCGGCTTTTCCGTCACCGTTGGTGTCAAAGATTTTGGCGATCTTCGGATCTTTTAACTGGGCGATATTGGTGATTTTGTACTGCTCAGCGGTTTTTTTGTCGATCAGATAACCCTGTGCGGCACCCGTAACGAATACCCCCTCGCGATAAAACTTTTTGTCTCCGCCCGCTGCGGCGTACATATCATCATGCAGCGGCTGCCAGTTCACGGCGGTAAAAGTTGCATCGCCAGAGGCAATGGAGGTATAGCCGACGTTGTAGTCAACTTCGCTGGTTTTGTTAACGGTGTAACCCAGTTTCTCCAGCGCACGGGCGACTAACTGCGTCTGGAAGGATTCTTCAGAGATAGTGCTCTGGATTGGCTGTACGGTAATGCCTTTGCCCGGCAGGTCGGCAGCGAAAGTGCTGGTGGAGACAAGGGTGGCAAACGCTGTGGCAATAATTGCTTTCTGTCGCATCGTTGTTCCTTAATTATTGGAGGGACGTGTAGGCCCGGTAAGCAATGCGCCACCGGGCAACGGGTGAATTACTTCGTGAAAGGGCGAGTGATAAGCCCAACGGGACCAGTGGTGTACCAGCGACGGTTGCCACGGCTACGCGAATCGCGACCAACGGCCTGCGTCAGGCGATCCAGAATGATGGCGAGGATCACAATCCCAACTCCGCCGACGGTGGCAAGCCCCATATCCAGACGACCAATTCCGCGCAGAACCATCTGACCCAGCCCGCCCACGGCAATCATCGACGCGATGACGACCATTGAGAGCGCCAGCATCAGCGTCTGGTTAACCCCGGCCATAATGGTGGGCATTGCCAGCGGGAGCTGCACTTTAAACAGCATCTGACGCGGGCTGGCACCAAACGAACGCGAGGCTTCAATCAGATCGGCTGGCACCTGGTTAATCCCCAGAATAGTCAGACGTACGATTGGCGGCAGGGCGAAGATAATCGTCACTACTACGCCCGGGACGTTACCAATACCGAACAACATGACAATCGGCACCAGATAGACAAACGCGGGTGTGGTTTGCATGGCGTCCAGCAGCGGGCGAACAATTTTTGCTGCCCGTGGACTGCGCGCCAACCAGATCCCCATCGGCAGACCGATCACCACGCAGAACAGCAACGCGGTCAACACCAGCGCCAGGGTTATCATGGCCTGCGACCACGCGCCGATGGCACCGATGGCAATTAAGGAAATCAGCGTAGCAACGCCCATCCCAACGCCGGAAATCTGCCAGGCAATCAGCGCGAACAGGATAATCGCCACCGGGGCTGGCATACCTAACAGCAGCTGCTGAAAACCGTTGAGAATGTAATCCACCGGGACACGAATGCCCTGGAAGACCGGACGGAAATGGGTAACGACCCAGTCGATCCCCTCTGTGACCCAGCTGTCCAGTGGGATCAGTGTTTTATGGAACGGATCCATAATATTGAAATGCTCTGGTGCCGGCGCGGGGGCGCTGGTCAGCCAGTCCGCGCCACCGCCGTCAGTGGGCGCACCGGATGGCGTGCTCCAGGCATCGGCAGTTTGTGCGGCGCTGTCGGCCGCTGGTGTGGTATCCCACGGATTAGTTTGATCAGCCATTGTTTACCCCCTCACGATCTAAAGCCTGTAACAGCATGCGTTTTGAAATGACGCCCACATACTGCTGTTCCTCATCAACAACCGGCACCGCGCACGGGGCCTGGCCGACATGAGAAAGCAACTCGCTGAGAGGAGTTTGTGCATCTACGGCTAACGGCTCATCGATCAATGCTGCTTCAATACCTTGCGCCTGACTTAACGCTGTTTTTAAGGAGTCGATTGAAACAACGCCAACGAATTTATTGCCGCGTTCGATCACGTAACCATATTCGCGATCTTTGTCCTGCAATAATTGCAGCGCCGAACGTGGACCCACCCCGGGCGTTTTACGAATTAAACCTTCGGGGCTACGGCGTGAAATATCTTTCGCACTGAAGACCTGGCTAATATCAACGCCACGGAAGAAGGTGCGTACATAATCATTGGCTGGATTATTCAGGATTTCATCCGGCGTGCCGACCTGGACCACTTCACCGTTTTGCATAATGGCAATTCTGTCGCCAATACGCATAGCTTCGTCGAGATCATGCGATATAAAGACCACGGTGCGTTGATGCTTCGCCTGTAGTTTTACCAGTTCATCCTGCATCTCAGTACGAATTAATGGATCGAGGGCTGAGAAGGCCTCATCCATTAATAAGATATCAGGGTTAATGGCTAATGCGCGGGCGAGGCCTACACGCTGGCGCATACCCCCGGAAAGTTCATCCGGGTATCCGTGAGCATAATTCTCCAGACCAACCTGACGTAGCGCATCTAACGCTTTTTCACGACGTTCATCCGCACCAACACCGGCTAATTCCATGCCGAATGCCGTATTGTCCAGCACCGTCATGTGCGGCATCAGGGCAAAGGACTGGAACACCATCGCAATCTTTTTTCTGCGCACCTCGCGAAGCTCAGCATCGGATATCCGGGCGATGTCTACGCCGTCAATCAATACCTGCCCGCGGGTGGGTTCAATCAGGCGATTGAGAAGGCGTACCATTGTGGATTTACCCGAACCGGATAATCCCATGATGACAAATATCTCGCCTTCTTCAATGGCCAGACTGGCGTTCTTAACGCCAAGCGATAGCCCCGTTTTATCCAGAATCTGCTCTTTTGAAAGTCCTTTTTCAATATATTTGAAGGCTCTCTGCGGATGCTCTCCAAATATCTTATAGAGATTTTTAACTTCTAATTTAATTGCCATGCAATAGAATGATTCCTGTTATTTGTTTATATCGATATATTACCTGATGGAAATAGTGACCTTTTTCTACCCTAACATACTGAGAATCTGAGACAACCCTGAATTTGGTTGTGGCATGAATATTGCCAAAGGTCAGGTGGCGGGACTTCCCGTGATATAAGGGCTGAGCGCGAATGTGAGCGGCTTAATATTTTTTGTAAATGGCAATGAAAAGTCGCCTGAATTGCTGGAATGCAGGCGAATAATGCGTCTGATATTGAGTGTAGATCACACAATTATATTTGCACGACAAAAGTGTGATCCTGTTAAAATATTTCCGCGAAAAATGTACGGTATTTCCCGTGAAAATGGGTGCTAGAAATTCCAGTCGTCATCTTCAGTTTCGACCGCTTTTCCCATCACATAGGATGAACCGGAACCCGAGAAGAAATCGTGGTTTTCGTCAGCGTTGGGCGACAGCGCGGCAAGGATTGCCGGGTTAACCTCCGCCATTTCAGGCGGAAATAGCGCCTCATATCCCAAGGTAATGACTCCAACTTATTGATAGTGTTTTATGTTCAGATAATGCCCGATGACTTTGTCATGCAGCTCCACCGATTTTGAGAACGACAGCGACTTCCGTCCCAGCCGTGCCAGGTGCTGCCTCAGATTCAGGTTATGCCGCTCAATTCGCTGCGTATATCGCTTGCTGATTACGTGCAGCTTTCCCTTCAGGCGGGATTCATACAGCGGCCAGCCATCCGTCATCCATATCACCACGTCAAAGGGTGACAGCAGGCTCATAAGACGCCCCAGCGTCGCCATAGTGCGTTCACCGAATACGTGCGCAACAACCGTCTTCCGGAGCCTGTCATACGCGTAAAACAGCCAGCGCTGGCGCGATTTAGCCCCGACGTATCCCCACTGTTCGTCCATTTCCGCGCAGACGATGACGTCACTGCCCGGCTGTATGCGCGAGGTTACCGACTGCGGCCTGAGTTTTTTAAATGGCGGAAAATCGTGTTGAGGCCAACGCCCATAATGCGGGCGGTTGCCCGGCATCCAACGCCATTCATGGCCATATCAATGATTTTCTGGTGCGTACCGGGTTGAGAAGCGGTGTAAGTGAACTGCAGTTGCCATGTTTTACGGCAGTGAGAGCAGAGATAGCGCTGATGTCCGGCGGTGCTTTTGCCGTTACGCACCACCCCGTCAGTAGCTGAACAGGAGGGACAGCTGATAGAAACAGAAGCCACTGGAGCACCTCAAAAACACCATCATACACTAAATCAGTAAGTTGGCAGCATCACCATATCCCAAATTCATTAATGCCTTATTGGCGTTGTAACAAAGGAAGGCTTTGACGTCATCCACCCAGCCGGTCTCTGCATACAATTCTTCCGTATAACGCGCTTCGTTATCATACAATTCCATCAACAGGTCAAAGGCAAAATGCTTTAACTCGTCGCGTGCTGATTCGGAAATATGCTCCAGACCTTTTTGATATTTATAACCAATGTAATACCCATGAACCGCTTCATCACGAATGATCAGACGAATGAGATCGGCGGTATTGGTCAGTTTACCGCGACTGGAGAAATACATCGGTAACCAGAAGCCAGAATAGAACAGGAAGGATTCCAGAAACACGCTGGCTATTTTTTTCTTCAACGGTTCGTCGCTGGCGTAATGTGCCAAAACGATCTGCGCCTTGCGCTGGAGTGGGGTATTTTCTTCACTCCAGGCGTAAGCTGCATCCACATCTTTGGTCTGGCAAAGGGTGGAGAAAATAGAGCTATAGGAACGGGCGTGCACCGCCTCCATAAAGCTGATATTCGACAGCACCGCCTCTTCATGCGGCGTTAACGAATCAGTCATTAACGCTGGTGCTCCGGCAACATTCTGAATGGTGTCGAGCAGCGTCAGCCCGGTAAAAACGCGGATTGTTAGCTGCTGTTCGGCTGCGTTCAACGTTTGCCAGGCCGGAATGTCATTGGAGAGCGGGACCTTTTCCGGGAGCCAGAAGTTACTGGTCAGACGGTTCCATACCTCAAGATCTTTATCATCCTCAATCTTGTTCCAGTTGATGGCGCTCACGCGGGATAATGTCATTTTCTTCTCCTTACAGCGCGCATGACACGCAGCCTTCGATTTCGGTGCCTTCCAGCGCCAGCTGGCGTAGTCGGATGTAGTACAGGGATTTGATGCCCTTACGCCAGGCGTAAATCTGCGCTTTGTTGATATCGCGCGTGGTGGCGGTATCGGGGAAAAAGAGCGTCAGTGAAAGCCCTTGGTCGACATGCCGCGTTGCTTCAGCGTAAGTATCAATGATTTTTTGTGGACCGATCTCGTAGGCATCCTGATACAAGGCCAGATTCTCATTGGTCATAAACGGGGCAGGGTAGTAAACGCGCCCGGTTTTGCCCTCTTTGCGAATCTCCACTTTCGACACGATCGGGTGAATGCTTGACGTGGCATGGTTGATGTAGGAGATAGAACCGGTGGGCGGAACCGCCTGTAAATTCTGGTTGTAAATACCGTAGCGCATCACATCTTCACGCAGTTGCTCCCACATCTCGCGCGTCGGCAGCGTAATGCCGCTGACGGCAAACAATGTGCGGACCTTGTCGGTTTTTGGCTGCCAGTCGCCCTGCAGATACTGGTTAAAATACTCGCCGCTGGCGTAGCGTGACTGTTTGAATCCGGCAAAGGTTTGACCCCGCTCGCGAGCGATCTTCATTGACGTATTCAGCGCATGCCATGTGATGGTGTAGAAATAGAGATTGGTGAAATCCAGCCCTTCCGGCGAGCCGTAGGCGATCCCTTCCCGCGCCAGATACCCGTGCAGATTCATCTGCCCAAGACCAATCGCGTGCGACGCGCTGTTCCCGGCGTCGATCGAAGGCACGCTGCGGATATGGCTCATGTCCGAAACGGCGGTTAAGCCGCGAACCGCCGTTTCCACGGTGCGACCAAAATCGGGTGAATCCATGGTATGGGCAATGTTCAAGGAGCCGAGATTGCAGGAGATATCGTGCCCGATCTGCGCGTAATTGAGATTTTCATCGTAGGTGGAGGCACTGTTAACCTGCAAAATCTCCGAGCACAGGTTGCTCATATTGATCCGACCGGCAATCGGATTGGCGCGATTCACCGTATCTTCAAACATGATGTAAGGATAACCAGACTCAAACTGGATCTCGGCCAGCCGCTGGAAGAATTCGCGGGCGTTAATGTATTTTTTGCGCACGCGTTCGTCGGCCACCAGTTCGTCATACCGCTCACTCACGGCGATATCACCGAACGGTTTGCCGAAAATCCGTTCCACGTCATACGGTGAGAACAGCGCCATCCGGGCATTTTCTTTCGCTAGCCGGAAGGTGACGTCGGGGATCACCACGCCAAGCGAGAGCGTTTTGATACGGATTTTTTCGTCGGCGTTTTCACGTTTAGTATCGAGAAAACGTAATCTATGGTCACTCCCGTTTTTGCAACACCGATTTTGACGACAAGTTGGCTTGCTTGAATCTATCCGGCGTCTGAATGGGATTTTATTCCCGCGCCTTGATGAGTTCCGCGCCTGATGAACCTCCAGAAAATATACGGCTTCAATGAGCCTTTCCGTTTTACAGGTTCCTCAACAGGCCGGTGGGCCGTTAGTATCATCAATATCAGTATTCGCAAAACCAGATCAGTAATTCTTTAAACCGGTGTATTTCTGCCGTTATGCTACATAAGTTTGCTGTCGTGCCGTTAGGGCCCAGGCTATTCTGGCCAGCTTGTTTGCCAGAGCACAAGTGACGACAAAGTTGCTTTTCCGGCACAGTAAATCCCTGACCCAATCGGCCAATTTGCCAGACTGGTGTTCCAGTTTTTGTATGAATACCCTGGCACATTGAACCAACAAAGTTCGGATCTTTTTATTACCTCGCTTACTAATTCCCAGCAATGTCGTCCTACCTCCCGTGCTGTACTGCCGAGGTACAAGCCCTGTTGCCGCCGCAAAGTCACGGCTGCTGGCGTACTGCTTCCCGTCGCCAATCTCAGTTGAAATAGTACTCGCTGTCAGTGTTCCGACGCAGGGAATGCTCAGCAAGCGCTGTCCAACCTCATCTTCGTCCAACTTTCGTTTCAACTGGGATTCCAAATCTTTAATCTGCTCAACAAGATAGTGATAATGCTGTTGTAATTTCAGCAATAACTGGCTGAGGTAAAGAGGCAAACTATTGTCCTCAAGAAGGGTACTCAGTCGGCTAATAACGGCAGCTCCTCGGGGAACGCTAATGCCAAATTCCAGCAGAAAAGCATGCATTTGATTGGTTGTTTTTACCTTATCCTGAACCAGGGATTCACGGACACGATGCAGAGCCCGCATTGCCTGCTGAGATTCCGTTCTGGGCTGCACAAAACGCATAGACGGACGCGATGCAGCTTCACAAATAGCTTCGGCGTCGACAAAGTCGTTTTTATTGCTTTTAACGAACGGGCGGACAAATTGTGGTGATATCAGCTTTGGGGAATGCCCCAACTCTTCCAACTTGCGTGCCATAAAGTGAGAACCGCCACAGGCTTCCATTGCGATGGTTGTAGCGGGGCATGTCGCCAAAAATTCGATCAACTTTGGCCGGGTAAATTTTTTACGGTAAACAGCCTTCCCGCGACGATCCTGGCAATGAATATGGAAAGAGTTTTTACCCAGATCGATACCAATGAGCGCAATGTTTTCCATGATAGTTCTCCGAATGAAAGCCTGTCCTCAGCATAATACCGGGAAGGAGGGAGTGACCATCTCATTAAATATCCGGATGGTGTGCGTGCAAATACACCGCGCCTGCGCCCTGACGTGCCCCGAGTTGATTCGCATAAGAAAACGCATCTTCCAGCATTTTCATTACCGGGATCACCCCAGAGGACTGGTTCTCAATGCGTTTAATGGGCGCACCTGCCTCGCGCAGGTTGGAGAGCAAAAATGCCACGCCGCCGCCGCGTTTGGAGAGCTGAAGTGCGGAGTTGACCGCCCGACCAATAGACTCCATGTTGTCTTCAATACGCAACAGGAAGCAGGAGACCAGCTCACCGCGTTGCTGTTTACCGCAGTTTAAAAAGGTTGGTGTGGCGGGCTGAAAGCGCCCGGAGAGCATTTCATCGGTCAGTTGCATCGCGAGTGCTTCATCGCCCTGCGCCAGCGTGAGCGCCACCATCGTTACCCGATCCTCAAAGTCTTCGAGATAGCGCTTACCGTCGAACGTTTTCAACGTATAGCTGGTGTAGAACTTCCATGCGCCGAGGAACGTCTGGAAACGGAATCCGCTGGCGTGGGCGTGGGCGAATAGCTTCAGCACGAACGCGCGATCGTAGCGGGCTAACACGCTGGCATCGTAATAGCCTTCATCCACCAACGTTTCCAGGTGCTCCTGCTGGCTGGCAAACGCCACCGAGTTGGGGCGGACGTGTGCGGCAAAGAAAGCCTCCACCGCCTGATGGTCTTTGTCGAACTGAATGCGCCCGGCTTTATCATACAGATTCAGCATGGCGTTCAGGGCGTGATAATCCAGCGTTGGCTGCATTACACGTTCTGCGGTTGTCGTTGCCAAAATTCGCTCACTCCTTTTCGAACGTTGTCGATATCGCTTTGGGTGCCCATCAGCTCAAAGCGATAGAGCCACGGCACGCCGCATTTTTGTGAGATGACATCACCCGCGCGACCGTAGGCGTCACCGAAATTACGATTGCCTGAGGCGATCACTCCACGGATTAACGCCCGGTTGTGCGTATCGTTTAAAAAGCGGATCACCTGTCTTGGGACCGCGCCAGCAGTGCCGCCGCCGCCGTAGGACGGCACGATTAATATGTAAGGTTCGTCTACCCGGATCGGCTCGCGTTCGTTAAGCGGAATGCGGATGGCAGGCAGCCCCAGACGCTGCATAAAGCGGTGCGTATTTTCGGAGCTGCTGGAGAAGTAGACGAGCTGACTCATGCGCTGGCCACACGGTGTTCCGGATGCAGACGGTTGATCATGTCCGGGCGAAACCCTGACCAACTGGTTTCACCCGCGACTACGACCGGTAACTGGCGAAACCCTTGATCGCGCAGGTTATCAGCCAAATCGGGCTGTAAATCGACGTTTACCATCTCAAAGTCAAAACCACGGCTTTCCATTGCCCGTTTGGTGGCATGGCACTGAACACAGTTATTGCGAGTGTAAATAATAATACGCATGATTCGTATTTCTATTTAAAAATAAAAGATCGGCGCGATAGAGGGCGTCGGGTTGTGTGTGTCCTGATAGGAAAGATACTAGATGTAGTTTTAAAAAGATTCAACCATACAAGATATGGGAATTTTAGATTGATGATGGGCTGGGTTATGGGCATGGCAGGGGAAGTGATATGTACCATCGCAGGTTGCCGGATGGCGCGCGTCGCGTCTAATCCGGCCTACAGGAAAGCACTTCCCAGGCCGGATAAGGCGTTTATGCCGCCATCCGGAAGCGCAGAATCACATGCGCATCCCCACCGCCAGGCGGTTAAAGCAGTTCATCAGGCTAATGGCAAATGTCAGGTCGCTAATCTCTTTCGCGCTGAAATGGTCGAGCAGCGGCAGATAAACGTCATCTTCGGCGTGACTAGTGGCAATTTGAGTGACCGATTCGGCCCACGCCAGCGCCGCACGTTCCTGCTCGCTGAAGTGGTGACTCACCCGCCAGCCTGCCAGCGCATCCAGTTTGGCCTGCGCAACTCCGGATTTGCGCAGTGCTTTACTGTGCATTTCCAGACAAAAGGCGCAGCCGTTGATTTGCGAGACCCGCAGGTAAATCAGTTCCGTCAGCGTAGGTTCCAGCGCGCAGTTCTCCAGCGCTTTGCTTGCCTGAACCAGAGCGTTATAGATTTCGGGGCTGAGTTCATAATAGGGCTGGCGTAACATGGTCATGGTATTTCTCCTCGTTTGGATGAGCCGCAATGTAGCACTATAATGGACTGCTACAGAGAGCCATATTGTTACCAAAAAAGCAGACCATAAATGCCGCGCTATCAGCAAATCGCCCGTCAGTTAAAAAACGCAATTGAGAAAGGTGAACTCAAGCCCGGTACCAGATTGCCCTCCAGTCGGACCTGGGCCCAGGAGCTGGGAGTATCACGCTCGACGGTGGAAAATGCCTATGCAGAGCTGGTGGCGCAGGGCTGGCTCGCGCGGCGTGGACAGGCAGGAACGTTTGTCAGTGAGCAACTGCAACCAGAAAGGGCGTCTGCATCTCCTGCCATCTTTGCCGGAGAAAATCCCAGACCGCAAACTTTTCAGATGGGATTACCCGCACTCGATCTTTTTCCGCGCGAAGTCTGGGCGCGGGTGATGGGACGGCGTTTGCGCACCCAAACGCGTTTTGATCTGGCGGTGGGCGATGTGTGTGGCGAGCGGGCGTTACGTCAGGCGATTGTGGATTACCTGCGGGTCTCACGCAGCATTGAATGCCAGCCAGAGCAGATTTTTATCACTTCAGGTTATGCGGCATCAATGACGTTAATCCTGCGCGCTCTGGCGCATCCCGGAGAGGGAATGTGGGTCGAAGATCCCGGCTTTCCGCTGATTCGGCCCGTGGTGGCTCAAGAACGCATTGAGTTGAAGCCGGTAGCGGTGGATGCCGATGGTCTGGATGTCAGCGCCGGGATTCGCGACTACCCGCAGGCGCGTTTTGTACTGCTCACTCCCGCACATCAAAGCCCACTGGGAGTAGCACTGTCTTTAGACCGTCGCCACCAGTTGCTGGAGTGGGCGACTCGTGCGCAGGCGTGGGTAATCGAAGATGACTATGACAGTGAATTTCGTTACCACGGTAAGCCGTTGCCGCCGCTAAAAAGTCTGGATGCGCCCCAGCGGGTGATTTATGCCGGAACGTTCAGCAAATCGATGTTTCCGGCTTTGCGTACGGCATGGCTGGTGGTGCCCCTGACCCAGGTTGAACACTTTCGCCAACAAGCGGCGCTAACGGCCTGTAGCGTCCCGGTTCTATGGCAGCAAACGCTGGCGGATTTTATGCGAGACGGCCACTTCTGGCGACACTTAAAACGTATGCGACAACATTATGCCGAACGACGACAATGGATGGAAAACGCCCTGACCGAACAAGGATTTAGCGTCATTCCTCAGGAAGGTGGGATTCAACTGGTGATGAGTGTGGACGGAGATGATGTTGCGCTGGTGCGTAAAGCGAATCAGGCCGGGTTAGCTGTTCAGGCGTTAAGCCGCTGGCGAATAACGTCAGAAGGAAAGGGGGGAATATTGCTGTCATTTACCAATATCAGCTCGGCGGAAATGGCGCAACAGGCGGCGTACCAACTGCGGATGGCGCTGACATAAATCTATACCCGTCATACTTCAAGTAGCATGTGCGTTGGCTGCGTTCGTTCACCCCAGTCACTTACTTTAGTAAGCTCCTGGGGATTCGCTCCCTTGCCGCCTTCCTGCAACTCGAATTATTTAGGGTATATAAGGTTCTTACGATATGCGTCCCACCATCGCCACCCGTTTATGGACTTTTCTGAAAGCGTTGCTAATGCTGAATCAGGTAAGGTAAGCCCGCAGTAAAAGATAACGAGGAAAATAATATGTATTTACGACCTGATGAGGTGGCGCGCGTACTTGAAAAAGTGGGCTTTACCGTTGATGTAGTGACGCAGAAAACGTACGGCTATCGTCGTGGCGAAAATTATGTGTACGTTAACCGTGAAGCACGCATGGGACGTACCGCATTAATTATCCATCCCACGCTAAAAGAGCGCAGCTCTTCGCTGGCAGAACCGGCGACGGATATTAAAACCTGCGATCATTACCAGCAATTCCCGCTGTATTTAGCCGGAGATACTCATGAGCATTATGGTATTCCGCATGGCTTTAGCTCGCGTATTGCGCTTGAGCGTTATCTGAGCGGGTTGTTTGGCGACGTTAATTCTAACTAATAACGCGACTGGCAGTGCCAGTCGCGAAGAAGCGTGTCAGGCTTTAGCCTGATGATAGCTGCTGACCTTAAACAAGCGGCGGCAATAATCAAGAAAGTAGCCATAGACAGCGCCCATCAGCATTGATACCACGATGTTCGAACTTACTGCAGCCGTAATCTGGTGCCAGTCCGCGCCAACCGTCAGCAGAATAATCACATACACCGGCGACTGGAAGGTGACATAAGCCAGCACATCCGCCAGATTTTTTGCCCATCCTGCCTGCGTGGCTTTACGCGCCGCGCGCATGAACAAATCACGGTACATGCCGTATGGCCACGCGATCAGTATGTTGACAGGGATAGCGACTAATCTGGAATACAGCGACTGTTCGAAGCTCATTCCAGAAAGGAATATTTCGATCAACATGTTCACGACAGAACAATAAACAACCATCGCGAACGTGTCTGCTACTGCATGACGCAAGCGTGACTGCGGAGAGAACATGTTAATGCTCCTTGTAAAAAGGGGGAAAAAGGTTTTGAATACCTTAACTGCTAGTGATTTGTCTTGCTGCTTTCGCGTTTTAATAGGATATCTGCCTGGATAATAACTAGCAACTAGCTTAAAATTTTTATTTATTGTCTTTTTGTCGATAAAATGCTCTGTAATGGTTTGTTTTTTGTTCGTTTTGGTGTTTTCGTTGCTGTGTTAATTAAAATTCTTTTAGATCAAAGAGTTATTTTTTCTTGTTTTTCTGAAATTTTTGCGCTCCTTTTCTGAATGTTGACTGATGTGCAATATGTATACTCGTTGGTTCCACGCGATGCTATGGCCTGTTTCTTAAGTGACGCACTGAGATACCTTGCAGGTATATTCAAAGCTGCAATCAGGGTCATAGAATATATTGTCTGAGCGATAGCAGAATGGATGCTATAAATATCAGAGTTGGCTATTTGTTTAATGACCTGCGAATAAATTAGACTGGAAATATAATAATCAGTTGCATACAATATTTAGCGTAATACCATTTTTATGTTTTACGTTAAAGAGGTTTTGTTAATATGAGTTCAATGTTAAAAAACTTAAATAATATCCGCTCGCTGCGTGCAATGGCTCGTGAATTTTCCGTTGATGTACTGGAAGATATGCTTGAAAAATTCAGGGTAGTGACCAAAGAACGGCGCGATGAAGAAGAACAGCTACAGCGCCAACGCGCAGAACAGCAGGCAAAAATTAATGCCTTGCTGGCGCAGATGCAGGCAGACGGGATCAGCCCGGAGGAGCTGCTGAGCATAACACCGGCTACGACACGTTCAGTTAAAAAACGCCAACCGCGCCCGGCGAAATATCGTTTTATCGATCTCAATGGTGAAACGAAAACATGGACTGGGCAAGGTCGCACACCGAAGCCAATTGCCCAGGCGCTGGCTACCGGTAAATCTCTTGATGACTTTCTGATCTAATTACGAAGGCGGTGAGGAGATCCTCACCGCTTATTTTCAGCAAACGCCGAAATCACCCTCTTCGGTATATCGCGTGACATCAGCTGCTTTCAGCGTGAATTTATCACCGTTTTCATTACTGGCTTGTACCGCCACAATTTGATCGTCATTGACTTCAACAACCTTCAGTTTTGGACCGCCCATACGCGGTTGAACCAGATCGCCAGGTTTAAACATATTGTTGCGCTCCTTTATTTATCATTTATCGCAGAACTCACCATAGATCACGTCAACCGGCGGGTACAGTGCTGTTTCAATGATTACCGCTTAATGAGTACGTCGGTTCCAGGGCATTTTGTCCAGCAGACGCGCCATGCCGCAAAAGCCGGTCACGCCAGCGAGAATCATCCCGGCCCCGACAAAACCGCTCAGCAGGAAGAAAGCACTGCTGACGGTGTAACCCAGAATAACACCGAGTAAGGCAAGGCTACCTGCGGCTATCTGCACCTGACGCATCAGCGGTAACGGTTGTGAACTGTCTTTCGTCACCGGCAACCCTGCGGCTTTCCAGCCGTCAATTCCACCTTCCAGCAGCCAGACCTGCGCGGGCGCAGCAATGGCGCTCAGTTTTGTTGCCGCATTTTGTGTACGTTTGCCTGACTGGCAGTGAAAAATCACCTGCTCGGCGCGTAAATTCGCAGGCAGCGATCCCTGCTCAAGCGCGGGCAACGGCGCCAGATGAGCCTCAGGAATATGCTCGTGCAGATACTCGTCAGCGTCGCGGATATCAATCAGTTTTGCACCTTGCGCGACCAGTGTCTGCGCCTCGCGCGGGGAAATCGTCCCAATAGTCATGATGGCTCCTTATGGGCAATACAGTGTTTTTAATGTGGCGATCAGCGAATTCACTGCCGCATTTTTAATGGAGTAGAGGATGCGCTGGGCATCGCGCTGGCTTTCTATCAGACCTTCTTCACGCATACGCGCCAGATGCTGGGAAGTGGCGGAAGGGCTAAGGCCGGTAACACGGGCTAACTCGCCTGCGCTGGTACCGGGTGAACCGCAGAGCATGCACAAAATCAGCAACCGTTTCGGGTTACTCATCGCTTTTAGCAGGGCGGCAGCTTGTTCTGCGCTGGCCTGGAATTGTTCAAGTTCAGTCATATGTATTTAAGCACAATCTAAATTAAGCACATTCTAAAATAAACAACCAACGTACGCCAGCGTAAAGAGCGTAAAGGAGGGTAAAACAGCCGCGGAATGCTGGCGGAGTTGGGTAGAATGGCTACTCTTAGAGATAAAATCTCTTTTTAAACAATGATTAATTTTTTGCTTGTAGGGAGTGTGTATGGGTTTCTGGAGAATCGTTTTTACTATTATTCTGCCCCCGCTTGGCGTGCTGCTGGGGAAGGGGTTCGGCTGGGCATTTATCCTCAATATCGTTCTGACGCTGCTGGGCTACATCCCTGGTTTGATCCATGCCTTCTGGATACAGACGCGTAATTAATTCCTTTCAACTACGGCGCTTTGGCGCCGTTTTCTTTGGCCCCCTTTCTCCTCTGCTACACTTTTGGGTGTTAATTGTTAATTACCGAGGTGGATATGGGACTCTTCAATTTTGTAAAAGATGCGGGTGAAAAACTGTGGGATGCGGTCACTGGAAACCATGACACAGCCGATCTGGCAAAAAAAGTGCAGGAACACCTGAACAAAACTGGCATCCCTGATGCGGATAAAGTGGACGTGCAAATTAACGAAGGCAAAGCCACTGTTTCTGGTGATGGATTAAGTCAGGAGGCGAAAGAAAAAATTCTGATCGCGATTGGTAATATCTCCGGTATTGCCAGCGTAGATGATCAGGTTAAAACCTCTGCGCCCGCGAGCGAAAGCCAGTTTTATACCGTGAAATCAGGGGATACCCTGAGCGCTATTGCTAAACAGGTTTACGGTAATGCCAACCTGTATAACCAGATATTTGAAGCGAATAAACCAATGCTGAAAAGTCCGGATAAAATCTATCCTGGGCAGGTGTTACGTATTCCGGAGCAGTAATATTATTCAGGCTTATTCCGTCAGCAATTTACCGGACATCGCCTGTTGAATAATCGGAATCGGCGTCAGCAGGTGCTGGCGCATTAATTCGCTGGCGCGCGCGGCATCGCGTGCAAGAATTGCTTCGGTCAACGTTTGGTGCTGATCGTGTTTGTCTTCCAGCATCTCCACCGACAGCACCGTTTTTCGCAGCCAGATAAACCGGTAGCGCGCCGCCAAATCGAACAGTCGTTCGCGCATTTGCAGCAGATATTGTGAACCACAGCCAGCGACAATCGCCGAGTGAAACGCCTGATGGCGCTGATCCCACTCGTCGAGCATCTGTTCGCTGGCATCAATGGCTTCAAGCTTACTAAGCATATGCGCGCGCGCCAGAATTTCAGCTTCCCAGGCATCGTCGCCGCGTTCAATGGCCAGCGCGACCAGCATGGCTTCCATATTGGCGCGGGCATCGAAAATATCGAGCAACTCCTGCTCTGACATCGGGGCAACACGATACCCTTTCTGATTTACTACCGTCACCAACCGCTCGGCAACTAACTGCGAAAGCGCTTCGCGTAGCGGTCCCACGCCAAGCTCATAGCGTGAGGTCAGCAGGCTCATACGCAGTTTTTCATCAGGCTGATACACACCGCGGATGATGTCGTTCTTCAGCCAGCGGTATCCATCAATGGCCGTCGGTTGGGGAATGGCGGTCATGGTCATACTCCTGAAAGGATTTCCCGGCCTGCGCCGGGAACAGGTTTAATGCGTATTTTGCAATGGTGCTTTTTGCCACGATAGCAGTTTTTTCCAGCGTGACATAATGGGCACGGTGCAAATAATTCCTATGGCTAACAATCCGGTAGAGATAACTTCCAGCTGTTGTGCCGGGCGAAACAGCATGACCACCAGCACAAAGATAATAAATGCGATGACCAGCCAGGTAAGCCACGGATAGAGCCACATTTTCAGTTTAATTTCGCCGCCTCGCGCTAGCAGGATTTTACGCATCCGCAGTTGAGAAACAGCAATGACCAGATAGACCAGCAGTGCGATGGCACCGGAACTGTCGATCAGGAATTTAAACACCTTGGCCGGGGCGTAATAGTTGACGATGACGGTGAGGAATGCGGCACCGGTAGACAGCAACACCGCCACATAAGGCGTTTTACTGCGGTTCGTTTTACCCATAAAAGCGGGGGCATCGCCACGGCGGCTCAGGGAGTAGAGCATACGCGAGGACGTATACAGCGCGGAGTTGAGACAGCTAGTCACCGACAGCAAAATGACGCAATCCATGATCAGTTTCGTGTGCGGGATATGCAGTAGCTCCAGTACCGAGCGGTAAGAACCGACTTCTTTCAGTCCCGGCATGTTCCACGGGATCAGCGCCACCACCACAAAAATAGAGCACAGATAGAAGATGGAGATACGCCAGATAACCGAGTTGGTGGCGCGAACGATATGTTTATCCGGGGTATCGGATTCGGCGGCGGCGATGGTAACTATCTCTGCGCCCATAAAGGAGAACATGGTGATTAACATTGCGCTGATCACGGCGCCAAAACCGTTGGGCATAAAGCCGCCCTGATCCCACAAGCGCGAAACCCCGCTGACATCGGCATAAGGGTAGAAACCGCTAATCGCCGCTGCGCCGAGGGTTATAAACGCCAGAATGGCAATCACTTTGCACAGCGCCAGCCAGAACTCGAACTCACCATAATTTTTGACGCTCAGCAAATTACTGCCGGTTAATGCCAGCGTGATAACCAGAGAAAACAGCCAGATAGGAATACCAGGCACCCAGGAGTGAAGAATGATGGCGGCGATATTCGCCTCCAGCGGTATAACCAACACCCAGAACCACCAGTACAACCAGCCGATGGTGTAACCTGCCCAAGGGCCGATGGCCTTATCGGCGTATGTGGAAAAAGAACCGGTATCCGGTGTGGCGACGGCCATTTCGGCCAACATGCGCATAATCATCACCACCAGCAATCCGGCGAACAGATAGGCTAATAATACTGCGGGGCCGGCTTCTGCAATCGCCACGCTTGAACCGACAAACAGACTTGCGCCGATTACCCCGGCAATAGACAGCATGGTGACGTGGCGTGATTTCAGCCCGCCCCCTAAATCATGTGATTGTGACACTTGCCCCATCTTTAAACCTCTCGAAAGTATTTCACTTGGGAGAGCACCCCGGCATTCCCGCGCCGGGGCACGCGTATTATTGTTATTGACCCTGTTTGCCGGATGGCGGCTCCGCCTTATCCGGCTTAAAACTCCCCGTTTTGATACGGGTTTAACCCTGCTTTGCCTCGGCAAAACACTGGGCGATAATGTCCAGCCCCTGGCGGATTTGCGCATCTTCAATAGTCAGCGGGACAAGAATGCGCAGCACGTTGTAGTAAGGTCCGCAGGAGAGCAGGATTAGCCCTTTATCGCGGGCACGAGCGACGATTTCAGCTGTCAGTTTGGCATCGGGCTTCGTGCGATCGCCGTCTTCGAACAGTTCGATAGCAATCATCGCGCCCAGCCCGCGTACGTCGCCAATCTCGCGGTGGGTTTCCGCGATAGCCAACAGGCCTTCACGCAGGGTTTGCCCCAGCTCGTTGGCTTTTTGCAGCAGATCTTCCTGCTCGAAAATGTTTAGTACCGCCAGCGCAGCGGCACAGGCAATTGGGTTACCTGCATAGGTACCGCCCAGACCGCCCGGTGGAATAGCGTCCATGACATCGGCGCGTCCGGTCACGCCTGCCAGCGGGAAGCCTCCGGCGATGGATTTAGCGAAGGTGGTGAGATCGGGCGCAACGCCCATCTGCTCCATGGCAAACAGCGTACCGGTGCGACCCGCACCGCTCTGTACTTCATCAGCAATCAGCATGATCCCGTGTTCGTCACAAATAGCGCGCAGACGTTGCATAAAAGCAGGGGAAGCGGCGTAAAAACCACCTTCGCCCTGGACGGGTTCAATTACGATGGCGGCGACGTCTTCTGGCGCGGCATCGTTTTTGAAAATGCGGTGAATACTGGCGATAGCATCGTCGTCACTGATGCCGTGCAGCGGGCAAGGATAAAGTGCGCGATACACGTGGCCCGGCATCAGCCCCATTCCGGCAGAGTATGGGTTCACTTTCCCGGTCAGTGACAAGGTGTAGTGGGTACGGCCGTGGTAAGCACCGCTGAAGGCGATTGTGCCGGTGCGTTTGGTGGCGGCGCGGGCGATTTTCACCGCATTTTCTACCGCTTCAGAACCGGTGGTCACCAGCAGGGTTTTCTTGGCGAAATCACCCGGCACTTTCTTATTCATGATTTCGCACAGCTCCAGGTATGGCTCATAGGCCAGTACCTGGAAACAGGTATGGGACAGCTTTTTCAACTGCGCTTCTACCGCAGAGACGATCTGCGGGTGCAGGTGACCGGTGTTCAACACTGCAATACCGCCAGCAAAGTCAAGGAATTCACGGCCTTCAACGTCCCAGACCCGACAGTTTTCTGCACGCTCGGCAAAAATAGGGTGGATCTGGCCTACGCCACGGGGAACGGCGTTGCTGCGACGTTGCATAAGTTCTTTGTTGGTGCTCATCAGGTGTTCTCCAGTATTTATTTTATTAAAGGCCGATGCACATATATTTGATTTCTAAGTAGTCTTCGATGCCGTATTTTGATCCTTCACGGCCAAGACCGGAGGCTTTGATTCCCCCAAACGGGGCGACTTCGTTGGAGATAATGCCGGTGTTAATCCCGACGATGCCGTACTCCAGCGCTTCGCCAACGCGGAAGACGCGACTTAAATCACGGGCGTAGAAATAGGCGGCCAGACCAAACTCGGTGTCGTTGGCCTGAGCGATGACGTCGGCTTCGTCTTTAAAACGAAACAGCGGAGCCAGCGGTCCGAACGTCTCTTCTTTGGCAACCTTCGCGTTGTCAGGCACATCTACCAGAATGGTGGGCTGGAAGAAGTTACCGCCGAGCGCATGAGGTTTACCGCCCGCGATAATGCGCGCGCCTTTATCCAGAGCATCGGCGATGTGTTCCTGCACTTTGGCAACCGCTTTATCGTCGATCAGCGGTCCGGTAGTGACGTCAGGTTGCAGACCATCGCCGAGATGCAGTTTGCTCACCGCCTGCTGAAGTTTTTCGGCAAAACGCTCATACACACCGTCCTGCACGTACAGGCGGTTGGCGCAGACGCAGGTTTGCCCGGCGTTACGGAACTTCGAGGCCAGCGCACCTTCCACGGCTTTATCAAGATCGGCATCGTCAAAGACGATAAACGGCGCATTGCCGCCCAGTTCTAGCGATACCTTTTTGATGTCTTTGGCGCACTGCTGCATTAACTGACGGCCAATTTCGGTTGAGCCGGTAAATGACAGTTTGCGCACCAGCGGGTTGCCGGTCAGCTCGTTACCGACCGCGCTCGCAGAACCGGTCACCACGCTGAAAACGCCTGCCGGGATCCCGGCGCGATTAGCCAGTTCTGCCAGCGCCAGTGCGGAGTAGGGGGTCTGGCTGGCGGGTTTAAGCACCATCGTACAGCCTGCTGCCAGCGCCGGACCGGCTTTGCGGGTGATCATCGCTGAGGGAAAGTTCCACGGCGTAATCGCGGCGGTAACGCCGATCGGCTGCTTGATGACGATCAGACGCTTATCGGCCTGATGACCAGGAATTGTATCGCCATAGATGCGTTTACCCTCTTCGGCAAACCACTCAATAAATGAGGCGGCATAGGTGATTTCGCCTTTGGCCTCCGCCAGCGGTTTACCCTGTTCCAGGGTCATCAGGCGGGCGAGATCGTCCTGATGCTCAATCATCAGGTTGAACCAGCGGCGCAGGATATTGGCTCGCTCTTTGGCAGTCAGCGCACGCCAGGCCGGCAGAGCGCGGTTTGCGGCGTTAATCGCTTCGCGGGTTTCATCTGCCCCCATTTTAGGTACGCTACCCAATTTCTGACCGTTGGCGGGATTGGTCACCGCGATGGTCTCGCCGCTGTTGGCGTCACGCCAGTTGCCGTCGATCAATGCCTGCTGGCGAAATAAGGTTGGATCGTTAAGTTGCATGATTGCTTCCTGTCTTAATCGGTTTAACGGGTAAATGCGGCGTGTAATGTCTCCACGCTACGTGCCGCACGCAGCGTGCGTCCGGGATTACTCTGGTTCTCCAGCAGCGCATGAACTTTGCTGACAATATGTGCACCGATAGGGATTGCCGATGTTGCCGCCGGAGAAGGCGCGTTACAGGTGTGAATTGAGCGTGGCGTGGTGACAAACAGAAAATCGTCGATAAGCTTGCCATCAGGTGATACCGCCTGTGCCCGCACGCCCGCAGGCCACGGTTGCAGATCCTTAAGCATCAGGCTCGGACAGTAATTTTGTACCAGCCGCAGATAACCGCTTTTGCACAGCGAATTCTTCATTTCGCCAAGCCCTGAGCGCAGGTTGTTTTGCAGCACGCGGCGAATACCAGAAGAGCCGAGGATCTCCAGCGTATCGCTGAGCGAGAAGTCACGCTTACGGTAGCCTTCACGTTTAAATGCCAGCACCGCGTTGGGGCCGACCGTGACGCTGCCGTCAATCATCCGGGTCAGATGAACACCGAGAAACGGCATTGCCGGGTCGGGGATGGGGTAGATCAGATGGTTAACTATCTGATTATGTTCTGGTGCCAGGCGGAAATATTCGCCACGGAACGGACAGATGATAAAGCCAGGTTCAACGCCGAGCATTTTCACCAGTCGGTCCGCCATCAGGCCAGAACAACTAATCAGCGTCGCGCCTTCATATTCCTGACCCTGACGGGTATGGACAATCACGCCCGTAGCGTGCTCTTTCAGCGCGCTGACCTCGGCGTTGTAAATAATCTCACCGCCTTTGGCCTGGAAAATATTCGCCATCGCGGCGGTGACTTCACGGTAGCTGACGATCCCGCTCGACGGAACAAAAATGCCGCCCAGACCGGTGATATTCGGTTCACGCTCGCGAAGCTCCTGCGCATTCAGCCATTCGCGCTCCAAACCGTTAGCGGCGGTGCGATCCCATAGCGCGCGCATGCGCTCCATTTCCAGAGGGGAGGTGGCAACCAGCATTTTTCCGCAGACGTCGTAGCGGATGCCGTTTTGGTCGCAAAAGGCTTTTGTGGCGCGATTTCCGGCCAGGCAAAACTGCGCCTTCAGGCTGCCGGGAGTGTAATAGACCCCGGCATGAATGACGCCGCTGTTATGGCCCGTCTGGTGACAGGCCGGGCCGGACTCTTTTTCCAACAGCGCGATTCTGGCGTCCGGATAGACATCAATCAGCTGCATGGCGGTCGACATGCCGATAATGCCGCCGCCAATAATCACAAAATCATACATCCGCTTTTTTCCTTCGCGCTTACTGATGAGTCTGGTAGTGGTTTGTCGCGTAAGCGAAATAACCACGTTGGCGCATCAGTTCGCGGCGCAGGTCAGGATGCGAGGTGAAACGATCGCGACCGTGTAGCCAGAACAGGTTGTTGATCAGCAGGAATTTACCCACTGAAACCGGTACGGAAATAATACTTTTGCTGGTTTCCAGCGCGTCGGACAGGTCACTCAGCCAGACGCCTTCTTCATAGTCTTTTGGCTGGACGAACTGGTCGATGTAGCGCATCACCGGACGACCCTGCTGGTCAACGTCAAATACCGGATGGAACACTTCCTGGCTCACGTTTTTGCTTGGCGGTGCGGCAAAGCGCATAGGGCGACGCGCCAGCGGATGGGTAAAGTACTGATCCAGATGTTCCCAGTCGTCGAGGTGCAGCAGCAGCGAGTTACCGCCGGTCATGTTCTGCTCGTCAATCTTCATCATCAGCACGTAATCGGTGATTTCTTCGAGATAGGTTCCGTCGTTGTGCAATTCCATCACTCGGTGAGGCTGGCGCAGATAGCTGTCTGAGTTATCGACGTTTTTCACCACAAAACGTGCGTAATATTGACCGCTCATCGCATCAAAATTCGAGCGTCCGATTAGATGTGCTACCGCCGTCGCCAGCTTGACCATCTCTTCTGCCTGCGCCACATCATCCACGCCAACGGCATTGATCAGCAGTGCGCCTTCGGCACGATCGAGCAACGTTTTCAGCAGCAGAGGCTGCAACTGATTGCCGCACAGGTCGTCGAGGATCTTGCCCACTTTGAAGCGCAAGAAGGATTTGTATTCCAGCGCCTGCACCGGCCACTGCGCGACGGCCTGCAGAAATTGCTCAGTGGTCTCAGCAGAAAAAGTCAGCTCCAGCAGGCGTGGGGATTGGGCTGACGGTTTCAGCGTGAAACCGCTGTAGTGCTGGGCTGGATCTTCAGCGTTCGGTTTTACGGCAGTCAGTGCGTTCATCAAATCGTTCCTCTCAGTAGATTGTCAGGGAGATATGGCGCAGCTCGTTTCGTAGCCATAAATTAAAAATATCTACATTTTTGAAAAACGCGCACATAATGAGCTTGTTTGTTTATTATTTGTGATCAAAAGCAACAAATATTTAACATTGCAAACAATAGGGATTTAAAGCGAAGGCAGGGATAGAGCGGTTATATCAGGTGGTAACCACCTGATTTTAAAGAGGGAAATAAAGCATCTTAATGTTCAAGAGCAATAGCGCAGACGTGTTCAACATGAGTGAGATCGTGGTACAAGTCGGGCAAGGTCATCTTCTTACGAATTACGATTTTGAGATTAACCTCGATTTTACCCTTCTTAATATCCCTGATCGTTATGTTTTCAATAATGTTTTTCTGTTGATGGATGCGGGTTATCAGATTTTCGAGCGCATCGCGTTCATCAAGAATAACCCTGACTTTTACTTTTCCGGGGAACTGGTTTTTAGTCTGTAAGAAAATAATGAACGGGCTTAATTTAATTGCCAATAAAAATAAAGCCGTGGCAAAAAAAGCATGAAAATAAAAACCGGCCCCACAGGTGATTCCCACCCCAGCAGATGCCCAGACAATTGCCGCAGTAGTGAGACCAGAAATAGCATCGTCGTGTCGGTGCAGAATGACTCCCGCACCGAGAAAACCAACGCCACTAATAATCTGAGCCGCCAGACGCATAGGATCGCTACGGATGTTCATCGAAATTTCAGCATAGTATTCTGCAGATTGTATTGATACGACAGTTAACACACAGCTGGCTACGGATAAAATAACGCAAGTTTTGAAGCCAACCGGTTTCCCTTTCGATTCTCTTTCCAGGCCTATAATGCCACCCAGAATAAATGCAATGCTGATTTTGATGATCGTAGTTAAAGGCAACAATCCTTGCTCATTGATGATGGCGGCCAGATTATTCATGCAATTACCTTAATGAAAGAGTCTTTAACGATCAGGAGTTTGCTTTTTTCAATGGGAGGTCTGCTTTGCGTTTTGAAATATCGTCCCGGAAGAATATCAGGAAAAATACGCTGACCACTGCGGCAACGCCTGCTGAAACTAGCCAGAATGTTTCCCATTGCGGTAACGCCTGTGGGCCTTGTTCCGTCACGGTGCTGTTGAAGATTTGACCGCATACGGTAGAGGCAAACAGCAAACCGACGCCGTTGGAGACGATAAATCGCAAGCTTTGGGCTTGTGCTTTGATCTCTGGCGCGGCTTTACGGTCAACATAAATGTCGCCCACGGTAAAGAAAAAGTCCCAGCAGAATCCCTGCAACATCAGGCCGATCAGCACAAACATCATGTTGGCATCCAGTGATGCATGAGCAAACAACAGTGTGCGGATGATCCAGCAAACGGCGCCCAACATGAGAGTAATTTTGAAGCCGGCTTTCAGTAAGAAAAACGAGAGCAGGAACATAAAAATGACTTCACAGGCGATGCCGACCTGCATCATTGACGCGGCGTTATCGAATCCAAGCGCTTTTAAAAAGACCGGGATATAGGCGGAATAAGCTGTTTTGGGGATCATCAGGACAAAAATACTGAGCATCAAAACCGAGAAACTGCGGTCCTTGAAGAGTGCCAGAGCGTCCAGACATAACAGATCGCGGAGTGTAAATACGCTTCCTTTTGCTTTCGGTGGGGTGTTTGGCAACGTAAAGCAGTAAAGGCCGAGCACGACACCGGAGGCTGACGCAATATACCAGGTGATGGTATTTCCAGAATAGCCCATTTCACCAATAATAAAACCGATGACCATAAAGCCAAATGTGCCGAATACACGAATAAAGGGGAAGTATTTCACCCCGTTAATGTGGCTGAAACTGATGCTGTTAGCCAGCGCAGTTGTTGGATAAAACAGCAGACCGACCAGGAAGATCATGGTCAACGTCATGCCCGTGTTTTGTGCCTCAATAAATTGTGGAACAAACAACAGTACGCCAGCATTAATTAAATGCAGGATCGCCATGACTTTTTGTGACGAAAAGAAACGGTCGGCTACCATGCCAATAAAGAGTGGCGAAAGAATGGTCGCCAGACCAAGCAAAGCATAAGATGAGCCAATAATGGTCGCCATACCATAGGTACTTAATACCAGTCCCATGGTCATATTCCAGGCGCCCTGCATGAAATATTGTATGAACATCATAACCAGCAGGCGTGGTGTTTTATTAAGGTCCATATTGCATATCCTTATTGGTTGATGCTCAGGTTAAGCCCATCCCAGGCGACAAGAATGTTCTCTTTGTCGCACGCCGCCACGAGATCGTCGTGCAGTAGACCGCCGCTGTGTGAGACATGCGAGACGATGAGTTGGCTATTTTTCTCAAGGCAGCCCAGTTCTGCAAGCCTGTCTCTGGCGGCGAAAACGGTTTCCAGACTCATGTGGTTATTTGTACGGTTATCACCATTAAAACCGTAGGTACATTCCAGCACCGTTAAATCGATCTTTTTACCTTTCAACCATTGCCAGGTGAGTTCAGGGAACCAGCCCGAATCATGTCCATAGAAAATTGACTGACCATCTTTTTCGATAAACCAGGTATAACAAAGCTCCCATTTGGCATGGTTCGCCAGCAGTGGAGTGATTCGGTATCCGCGGGTTTCAACGGTTACGAAGGGAACCAGGCAATGAAAAGCAAATCTTTCTGCGCTGTAGCCTGGTAACACTTGTGCCGCGCCGTTAATCGCACGGTCATTACCAAAAATGTGCAACGGATGAGTAATCTCAAATCCGTACCCTTCCATTCGGCTAAAAAGATCGCCGACGTTGAAATGATCGGGATGTGTATGCGTGAACAGCAGCGATTTGATCTCTGTTGCGTCCAGGCCATCTCGCAGCAGTTGCTGGCTGAATTCAGGCGCGACATCGATCAACAGTTCATCGTCGATGATCGCTGAGGAGTGCGTGCGTATGTCTTTGCCTTTACGAATACGGGCTTGCTGACAGTGCTCACAACGGCAAAAAGGATTGGGTATCCCTTCGGATGCTGCGGTTCCCAGAAAATGAATATTCATGTTTCCCTCTTGATCAAAACAGAGTGTTGTTTTTTGAACGAAAATGTAATGAAACGTAATTGGAACGTGTCAATTATTATCCTGCAACTTCAAGGCAACAATGATCTTTTGTTGTAGAAGTGATCCTCTTCAAGAATTTAATAATTTATTTCTATATTTCATAGTGTTGAAATTTTTAGTTCATTTCTTCGTGCTATGTAGGGTTGAGAGGTAGTTATATGAGTGTGTTGATAAAATGCACTTTTTAATATTGTAACGTTCAAATTATCTTGCTGGAGATAGTTTCCTGATGAGCGCCGTGCTAGCATCAAAACATCAGGGGAAGGGTGTAAAAATGCCAACTATCAAAGACATAGCAAGAATTGCCGGTGTATCGCATGGGACTGTCTCGAATGTGCTCAATGGCAGAGGAAATGTAAGCGTTGAGAAGATTGAAGCGGTTCAACGTGCGGCCCGAGAAGTTGGCTATCAGTTGAATGCGCAGGCGCAATCATTGAGAGCCAGCAAAAGTCAGGGAGTGGCCTTGATTCTGCCGGACATCAATGCGGAGCGTTACTATCAACTTTATCGGGGATTACACCAGGCCTGGCAACCTTCACTCAGCGAACCGGTTGATCTTTACCTGACTAATGATTTGCCCAATCTGGAACTGGATATTTTGCAAACACTGGCGGCAAAGTCTTACCAGGCTGTTGTCACCGTGAGTTGCCTGGACAACAGCCAGCCCTATTACGATATGCTCAGGCTCTCTCCGGAGAATGTGCTTTTTGCGTATCGCCAGCCAGCCGGTGCAGTTTGTTATATTAGCCTTGACTATGTGACCGCAGGGGAAGAAACCGCAAGAAGGGCACTGGCGCAGCAGCCGGGTCATATTGGTGTTTTCTGCGAACCGCTGGAATTTGCCCACAGCGCACGCTTTACTCAAGCTATACAGAAGGTATGCCGGGAGTTAAGTCCGCACACAAAGCTTACGGTTATACCTGCGCATGCCAGTGAAGTTAACACCGTCGCGTTTGACTTTTTCCGGGGGGCGATACCCGATCTGTTTATTGTTCAGGACAGTGAGAAGACGCGTGCGTTGACGCAAGCGTCCTGGTTTGGGAGTTCTCAGTCCTGCCCGCCGATAGTACAACTGAGTGATAATCTTCCTGCATCTTTTGATGGAATCACCAGCTATCAGATGGATTATGCCCGCCTGGGGACAACTATTGCTTCATGTATTCGCCAACCCAAAAGTAAAGAGAAGCACCGTATTCTGACGAATTGCGGTTTTTCCTGGAATGGACAATATGCTCCGCCTCATGAGACGGAGGCGACGCTGAATATGTTAATTTTGCCCAGCCCTTCGACCGATGCGCTGAAGAAACTGTTACCTCACTTTTATCGCCAGACCGGTATTAAGGTTAATCTTGCGGTTTATCCGTATGATGAGGTTTTTGAAATTCTCTCTCATCTTCACCTGCACCCTTATTACGATTTACTGCGAATCGATATGGCATGTTTTCCCTGGTTTGCAGAAAAAGCATTATTGCCGCTGGAGTCGGTCTCCCCCGAGCTCCCGTTATTGCTGGATAACTTCTCTGAGCAAATTCAGCAGCACTTCAGCCAGGTGAATGGGACTGCATGGGCAATTCCCTTTGATGCCAGTATGCAGCTTCTGTTTTATCGACGAGATCTGTTTGAAGATGCGACGATTAAACGGATGTTTTATGAATCAACAGGCAAAGAGTTAACGCTACCAGAGAATTTCGCACAATTTGATGAGATTGCCGCTTTCTTTAGTCAATTGCATCAGCCAGAAAACAGACAGCGCCCAATGGGAACGGCGGTGACGTTGGGCAGCTCAGGACTTATCGCCACTGAGTACTTGCTACGTTACTACGCGTTAGGTGGACGATTGGTGCGTGAGGGCGAGCCGGTACAACTTGATGCTTCGCTTGCTGCCGCTGCACTCGAAGAATATCTGCACCAGCTTTCTATCGCCGTGAATCTCCCTGGTGAGTGGTGGAGTGATGCGGTTAAACAGTTTGAGCGTGGAAATCTCGCCATGCTGATTATGTATCTCAATTTGTTTAACGATGTTGCGCATACGACTATCGCCCCCACGATTGGCTATGCTCCCGTTCCGGGGCACCTTCCACAATTGGGCGGTGGCTCTATTGGAATGTCTCGCTACAGTAAGAAGAAAAAACAGGTTGAGCAGTTTTTTCATTGGCTTTATTCCGATGAAATTTCGCGCCATCTGGTTCTATTGGGGGGCAACAGCGCCTGGTCTGGAATATGTCACGATCAAAATGTTCTCAATCTCTACCCGTGGTTTAATTTACTGAATGAAAAAGGCATGACGGGAATACGGGAGTCTCAGGGAAGTAAAGGTGAGCCTTTTAACCTGCGACAGGCAGAGATTATTATCGGGCAAGGCGTGACGAATGCGATTAACGGCATTATGGACGTCACGCAGGCCGTGGAATACATCAATGCGCGGATCAGAAACGAAACGGGTGCCTGAAATATGCGACTCCTCGCCTCTTACTGATGACGTAAGAGGCGAGAAAAAGCGGTTAACAGTAACCCACTTTATAAATGCGCCCGCTCTGGATGCCTTCGACGCTGCGGCGATAGGCGTTGGCGACCGTGACGGCGGGGACGCTTTCAAAGCCGGGGAAGAACCCGTCAAAGGCTGCGGCGGATTCACTCAGTACGGTCGGACTTATCAGGTTAATACGCTGACCACGCTCTAGCTCACAGGCAGCGGCGCGCACAAATCCTTCCAGACCGGCATTGATCGTTGCCGCATTTGCGCCTTGTGCGATGGGCTCGTGGGCGATAATGCCGCTAATTAACGTTATCGAACCGCCATCATTGAGGAAATGCTGCCCGGTTAAGGCCAGACGTATCTGGCCTAACAGTTTATCCTGAAGCCCCTGATTAAAGTCCTGGTCGGTCATTGTCGACAGCGGTCCAAAGAACAGATTGCCGGTGGCGGAAACGATCGCATCTACCCGACCGACTTTTTCGAACAATGCCTCGACACTCTCCTGCGAGGTGATATCGACCTGGTAATCCCCCTGCGTGCGACCTACGCGGATCACCTCATGTTTACGGCTTAACGTTTCTGTGACTGCGCGACCCACTGTACCACTGGCACCAATAATGACGATTTTCATAACCACCTCCGCAATAGTGTGAGCCGCTATTCTTTAATGAAAATGAAATCGGATAAACTGGCTAAAAGTTAGATGATTACTAATCAGGGGTTTGCAATATGGATAAGTTACGCGGCATGGAAACGTTTGTCGCCGTGGTGGAGAGCGGGAGCTTTACTTCTGCGGCGACGAGGCTCGAGATGTCTGCGGTGATGGTGGGAAAATATATCGCCCAACTGGAAGCGCAGCTCGGCACGCGTCTGCTGGAGCGCAATACGCGTCGCCAGAGTCTGACCGATGCCGGACGCGTCTATTTTGAAGAAGCCCGTCGCGTGCTGGAGCAGGTATCGATAGCCGAACGTTCGGTAGAGCGTCTGCGGCTGGCACCAACAGGGACGCTGCGCATAAGCGCGCCCACGTCTTTTGGCGCTTGCGTGATCTCGCCACTGGCCGCTGCGTTTTTACAGACCTGGCCAGAGGTGCGCATTGAACTGGATCTAACCAACCGGATGGTTGATCTGGTTAATGAAGGTGTCGATCTGGCGATCCGCATTGGCGATATCCATCAGACTGACGTGGTGGCGAAATACCTGTGTCCCTATCGTATGGCAATTTGTGCTTCGCCAGAATATCTTGCCCGCCATGGCACCCCCCGGACGCCCGCGGATCTGGTGGATCATCTGTGTCTGTCCCATACCGTGTGGACGGCTCGCAACGAGTGGATACTGCCTGGCGTGACGGGGGAAGTCAGATGGAAACGCGATGCGATCCTGCGCTGTAACGATGGTCATGGCCTGCGTATGGCGGCGGTAGCGGGGGCTGGGCTGTTATTGCAACCGGAGGTGCTGTTGGCAGAAGAGCTGGCTACTGGCAAGTTGGTTCGTATTCTTGAAGGATTTACGCCACAGCCGCGACCGATTCATTTGCTGTGGCGACAGGATTTGCGTCCGTTGCCCAAGCTGACACGGTTTGTTGAGCACCTGCTGGAAGGAATGCGAAGTTTGCGCTGAAGATGAAAATGCCGGATGGCGCTGCGCTTATCCGGCCTACAGTGGCGATTAATCGTAGGCCGAACAAGGCGCGTTACTAACCGATATCCACCTGCGGTTTGCTGTTGCGTTTACGGATCATGCGCAGCACCGGCGGGACCACGATAACCAGTACCGCCATCACCAGCAGCACTTTCGCCACGCCGCTGGCCCACAGAATATCCATACTCCCGTTACTGATAGACAACGCCCGGCGCAGGTTCTGCTCCAGCATTTCCCCGAGAACGAAGCCCAGAATCAATGGCGACATTGGGAAGTGCATTTTACGCAAAATGTAGCCCAGCACGCCGAGGGCGACCATCAACACCAAATCGAAGGTAGTGCTGTGGACAGCGTACACACCTACCGCGGAGACTGCCGCAATAGCGGGTACCAAAAACCACAGCGGAATGGTCAGCATGCGGGTAAACAGACCGATCAGTGGAATGTTCATCACCAGCAGCATTACGTTAGCGATCAGCAGCGCCGCAATCAGCCCCCAGACGATATCCGGCTGTTCAGTGAACATCGCCGGCCCCGGGGTGATGTTGTACAGCGTCAGCGCACCCATCATCACCGCCGTGGTACCGGAGCCCGGCACGCCGAGCGTCAGCATTGGGATGAAAGAGCCGCAGGCCGAGGCGTTGTTGGCGGCTTCTGGTGCCGCTACGCCACGAATATCCCCCTTGCCAAAGCTGTCGCTGTTGCCGCTGAGCTTTTTCTCGGTCATGTAGGTGATGGCACTGGCAATGGTGGCGCCAGCGCCAGGCAGAACGCCGACGAAAAAGCCAATCACTGATGAACGCAGGGTGGCTCCTACGCACTGTGCGCCTTCTTTGGCGTTGAACAACATGCGGCCCGTTTTACGCACCAGCGTCTGGCCACTGCTGGTATGTTCCAGCATTAACAGTATTTCAGAGACAGAGAACAGCCCAATCACCACTACGATAAACTGCACACCGTCGGAGAGATGGACACTGTCAAAAGTAAAGCGATAAACCCCGGTGTTGGCGTCTACGCCGACGGTCGCAAGTCCGAGACCGATAAGCGCTGCCAGAAATGATTTCAGCGGATTTTGCGCCATCATGCTGCCGAGACAGGCAATGGCGAAAACCATTAAGGCAAAGTATTCTGCCGGACCGAAGGCCAGCGACCATTGGGCTAACGCCGGGGCAAACAGAATGATGCCGCCGATGGCGATAAGTGAACCAAAGAAAGAGCTGACCGCCGAGATAGAGAGCGCCACGCCGCCGCGTCCTTGCTGCGCCATCGGATAACCATCCAGCGCGGTCATAATCGCCGCCGCATCGCCGGGAACATTCAGCAGGATGGAGGAGATGCGCCCGCCATATTCACAGCCAATGTAGACCGTAGCCAGCAGGATCAGCGCGGATTCTGCGGGCAGATGCAAAGCAAAGGCCAGCGGCAGCAGGATCGCCACGCCGTTGATTGGCCCAAGGCCAGGCAGCAAACCCACAATGGTGCCTACAAAACAGCCTATCAAGGCGATGACCAGGTTTTCCGGCGTCATTGCCACCGCGAAACCCTGAGAAAGATAAATCCAGGTATCCATCGTTTCTCCGTTAACCCAGCCAGGCGCCGAGTGGTAAGGTGACGTCAAGCAGTCGGTCAAAGGCATACCACAGCAGAATGCCGAGCACCGCGCCGGAAATACCCGCAGCCGGGATGGTTGCGCCGAACAGCATGCCAATCACCACGGTGAGAATGGCAGTGGAGATGGGAAAACCGAGCCACTCAAAACCCCAGGCGTACATCAACAGAACAATTACCATCGTCAGCAGCTTTTGCAGCACGTGGCGACGGGGCCAACTGATGGTATCCGGATGGCGCAACAGCAGCGCCACGGCGCATACCAACATCAGACTGATAATGCCCAGCGGGAAGGGACGCGGCCCTACGGGTTCATAGCTGTATTCGCTGCTGATTTGCCAGGCCACGAACAGCCCGGCTATGCAGAGCAACAGCCAGATACCTGCAAAAATACGATCGCTCATCATCTTTGCCTCTGCGTTTACTTCGCCAGACCGAAGGCTTTCGCCTGCTCACGATAATCCGTAACCTGTTTTTTCACGTAGTCGTCGAGCTGTTTGCCGCTCATGTTGAACTCAAACAGACCGCGCAGATCGCGTTGTTTTTTAAACTCATCGGTCTGCTGGAGTTTGTTAAAGGCATCAACCCACCACTGATACTCAGCGTCGCTGACTTTTGGCCCAACGTAGAAGCCACGAATGATAGGCCACACGAGGTCATAACCCTGCTCTTTGGCGGTTGGCACGTTGGCTAACTGGCCCGGTAGGCGTTCATCAGAGAACACCGCGAGCACGCGGATTTTGTCGCCGCTGAGGTAGGGCACCATCTCACTGAGATCGCCGGAAACCACCTGTACGTGATTTCCCATCAATGCGGTAACCGGTTCGCCACCGCCTTCAAAAGCCACATAGCGCATCTTATGCGGATCGACATTGGCTTTTTGCGCCAGCAGCGCCGACTTCATCCAGTCCTGGCTACCGATAGAAGCACCTGCGCCAATGACCACGCTGTTAGGGTCTTTCTCCATTGCCGTAAGCAGATCTTTCAGCGTCTTCCATGGCGCATCCTGACGTACGGCAATCATGCCGTAGTCGGTGCCGACACTTGCCAGCCAGCGGACATCATCCACACCGTAGCGACCAAACTTGCCCTGAGACAGGTTCAGCAGGGAGCCGCCGGAGAAGGCCACCACGGTTCCCGCTTCAGCCGGGCGTTGAGCGACGATAGCGTTATAGGCCACGGCACCAACGCCGCCGGGCATGTAGGTTACGCGCATCGGTTTTTCGATAGCGCCGGTTTCCATCATGCTCACCTGAATCAACTTACAGGTGAGATCGAAACCACCGCCGGGTTTAGCAGGGGCGATACATTCAGTGCGCGATGGCGCTTGTTCGGCCAGTACAGAGGTACTCATCAGTAAAATGCTTGCAGTAAGGGTACGAAGTAACTGTTTTTTCATTGTTTATCCTCACGCCGGAAAACCGGATTTTCGGGTACGGAAGAAGATTTTTGTGATTATGTGAGCCGATGTGTAGCAGTTCGGTTGCGTGATTGTTAAAACATTAACCTTTCAATTCCCTTTCAATGCGGCAGAAACTTTACAGGATGTGATATGCGTCTCTTATTAGCGGAAGATAACCGTGAGTTAGCTCACTGGCTGGAGAAAGCGCTGGTGCAAAACGGTTTTGCCGTTGACTGCGTTTTTGATGGCCTGGCGGCCGATCACCTTTTACATAGTGAAACGTACGCGCTGGCGGTGCTGGATATCAATATGCCGGGGCTGGACGGCCTCGAAGTCGTTCAGCGCCTGCGTAAACGCGGACAGACGCTTCCCGTTCTGCTGCTTACGGCGCGCAGCGCGGTGGCCGATCGGGTGAAGGGACTGAACGTCGGGGCCGATGATTATCTGGCAAAGCCGTTTGAAATCGAGGAGTTGGATGCCCGGCTGCGGGCCTTGCTACGGCGCAGCGCGGGGCAGGTACAAGGCATCCAGCAACTGGGGGAACTGGCGTTTCACGATGAAGGCTATTTTCTCTTGCAGGGGCAGCCGTTGGCGCTCACGCCGCGCGAACAGGCGCTGTTGACGGTGCTGATGTACCGTCGGTTGCGACCGGTTTCACGCCAGCAGTTGTTTGAGCAGGTCTTCAGCCTGAGTGATGAGGTCAGTCCTGAAAGCATTGAGCTGTATATCCATCGTTTGCGCAAAAAGCTACAGGGAAGTGATGTGCGCATCGCCACGTTGCGTGGTCTGGGCTATGTGCTGGAGCGTAGCGATGAAGTGGGTTAAACCCCAATCGTTATACCTGCAACTGCTGATGTTTTTGGGCCTGCCGCTAATGTTGCTGTGGGGCCTGTCAGCATTTAACAGCTATGTCAGTGCGCTACAGGCGGCGACCCAGGCGTATGACCGCACGCTGCTTTCATCCGCCAGGACCGTCTCCGAGCGGCTGGTGGTGCGCAATAAACAGTTAGAAGTGAATGTGCCATGGGTGGTGCTGGACAGCTTTGAATTGAATATGAACGACCGACTGTATTACAAAGTGGTTGATCCGGCGGGGAAGGTTATCTCTGGTTATGACGATTTACCGGCGATGCCGCCTGCTACCTCGCGCACGCGGCTTTATCCGGCGCTGGCATGGTTTTATCACACTGAATATCGCGGTGAGGCAATCCGTGTGGCGCGTCTGCTGCAGCCTGTCAACGAAGGTGGCATTGTTGGCATGGCGGAGATTTATGTTGCCGAAACGCTGCAATCGCGGCGTTATCTGGCGCGACAGCTGTTGTTTTCCTCGTGGGTTTCGCAAGGGCTGCTGGTACTACTGACTCTGGTGCTGGTTGGCTGGCTGCTGCGCCGGGTGCTACGCCCGATGCGCCAGCTGTCATCGCTGATGGTGCGTCGTGAGCCAGGTCTGCTGACGCCGCTGCCGGAGTTGCTGCCGTGGTCGGAAACCCGTCTACTGATTGTGGCGTTTAACCGCTATCTGGACCGACTTCGCGGCCTGATTTCTCGCCAGGAGCGCTTCAGCGCGGATGCTTCCCATCAGCTTAAAACGCCGTTGGCAGTGCTGAAAACTCAGGCGGCGGTGGCTCTCGCCAGTCAGCAGCCGCAGCAGTGGTACGAGAGTCTGCAAGCCATGAGTACCACGCTGGATAACACCATTCAACTGACTGAAAGGCTGTTGCAGTTGTCGGCGGTGAAGCGCAAAGAGCAAGGGGAAAGGCATTTCTCGCCGGTTAATCTGTATGAGGTGGTGCAAACCAGCTGTTTTACCCGACTGGCGCAAGCGCGTAGTAAAGGGATCGATCTGGGCTATGAAGGGGATCAGGACGCGGTGTGGATTGAGGGCGATGAAGTCCTACTCGGCGAACTGTGTGGGAATTTACTGGATAACGCACTGAAATACACGCCGCCGTATGGCGTGGTGACTGCCCGACTGCGGCGAGAAGGAGAGGCTGTGGTCCTGGTGGTTGAAGATAGCGGGCCAGGCATTGATGAACAAATGGTGCATCAGGCGCTGCTCCCGTTTCATCGTCTGGATAACGTCGGCAATATTCCTGGGGCAGGAATCGGTCTGGCGCTGGTCAACGACATTGCTCGCCTGCATCGTACGCACCCACAGCTATCCCGGAGTGAAGCATTAGGCGGGTTAAGCGTACGGATGCGGTTTTTATGTCTGGAGCGAGAAGGGCAGGACGATCGGTGTCGTCCTGCGCCCGTTATTTAAAGGTCACTGTCGCATTGACCGGGATACTAAATGCGCCTGGTTGAGGAGGGTTCTTCAGCCAGAACAGGGTCGCCATGAACTCTTTGCGCCGACTGTCGCTCTGGTTGTTAAACGCGCCGCTGGTAAAATCGATGCGGTTGCCGCTGATAATATCCCCGGCGCCGGGCCGTGCAGCATCCTGAAGCGTAACGCCGATATCCGGCGTACCCTGACCGGTAAAAACCGTGCCGCTGTTGTGCGTGGTGCCGGTAAAGGTTATCGCGTAATTGATGCCGCGACATTCATGCTTCCCGGCAGCTTCTGCAGCGATAACGGCAAACTGTTTGCTGTGGCTGTTATCCTTGCCCGCTTTGGCTTCGGTAATGCTGATCCTGCCAAACTCGACGGTATCCGTTCCTTTGTCTGAGGCAATAGAGACGATCGGTTCGCAGTTGATATAACTGATGTTATTCAGGCCGGCCAACGCGGGACCAAAATTTTTTGCCGGTCGACTGGTGGAACAGTTTGTACCGCAAGCGTTAATGCCGCCGATACCATCGACGACGAAAACTTTGTTGATGGTACGACCGGCCAGCGCGGGTAAAGGATCAGGTAGTTTTCCGGTAGCAACCAGACTGAGATTAAAGGTAAAAGAGAAAGTTTGCGAAAGTGCCGGGCAGGAACGGGTATTTCCGTTGTTACAGTGGTTATTTGAACCTGTGCGGGGCAGCGTTGCCTGATATTGAGTCGTCACAGCCTGCGCGCTTCGATCATAAGATTGACCATTGATGCTCACCACCAGTTTCATATTGGTTCCCAACAAAAAATCCTCAAATTCGTGGTCGGGATCGATGTAGATTCTGGCTGCTTCGCCCCGGGGCATATGGTCTGTGTCGTGGCAGGTGACGCTAACGGTTTGTGGATTGGACACCCACACGGTGTCTCCGGCGGCGGTACTGTGGCTGATTTTAATGGGAGCAACGTGTACAGAGACGCTGTTTGCTGTACAGGTAACCGCATAGCTTGTACTACTGAAGATCGGCAAACAAAACAGCACCACGAGTTTAACTATTTTTAACGGATTCATTGATTGCACCTTACGAACCGACGCACTGGGCAGTAATTTGTGTATATCCGATTTTCTTCACCGGCTGGTGATGGTTATCCGGCATTTGAATAAAGCAGTGTTCATTGGTATGTGAGCCCCAGCGCACTTCCAGGCGCGAATTATCTTCCACGCCGCTGGCATACAGAGCGCCATGCAAACCGACCAGGCCGTGATTGCGGCCTTTTGCATCCCGAACGATCGCACCAACCGGCGGGGCTATGTTGCCAGGTATGACGGCATTCACCAGATAGTTGCGCCCGCTGAAGGTTTCAAACACGACTTTGCCGATGGCTTTCTCTGTCGGGACAATTTTTTTCTGTGCCTGGGGAATATCCAGACCGGCGCCAATATCGGCGGTATTCAGACTCACCACGTTGTAATGCCAGGCATCTGCCGTAGTCAGGACCGCATAGCCGTTACCGTCTATCGCCACGCCGTTTTGTTGCTGGATATGGACGCCGTTGGCATTTTGAGCCTCGACCAACACCATGGTGTCACCCGGAGAGTGCATAAGCGTAACGCCGCCTGCGTGCAGCATCGCCCCGCCGCTGATGCCCATATTCATATTCTGGTAGTTGCGCCCGGCGCTATAGCCTCCCTGAACGTTCATCTTGTCGCCTTGCCAGGCGGCGTTAACGCCGGCAGCGGAATCCTGTCGATCGGTGGTACTGCCTTGAACGCCCCAGCTCAGACGATCGTCAAATGCGGTGTTGCTGTAGCTGGTGGAGTAGCTGTCGCCATTCTGCTGGCTATGCATCACGTTGGCAGAGACAAAGCCGTGGCTGTCCATGAAATCAAATGGGATGGATAACGTCAGGTTGATACTGCGGTCCTGGTAGTCGTACTGGTTGCGGGTGTCCTGCACGTATACGCTCCAGTTGATTTTCCCCAGCGTATCGTTGTAACCCAGCTGTATCGTGCGGTCGTGACTCCCGTTGTGCCAGTAGTTTTGCTGGCTGGCGCTGACGTAAAGCGAGGCGTTATCCCACAAACGCTGATTAACAGAAACCTCAAAACGTTGGCGGCGATTATTGTAGTTACTGGTGTAGTAATGCTTTTTGTTGTGCTGCTCGCCAGGGTAACGCAGCTGCTGATTGGGGTCGTCATAGGCGATGTCGTAATAACCCGAGGACCAGCTGTTATGCTCGTTAATGGTGTCGCTAAAGCTGTAATAGCCGGATGTATTGTAGCGGTAGCCAACCAGACGAAAATCCGTGCCGTACTGGTTCAGCGATTTAGAATACAGGAAACGGTAACTTTGCCCCGTGGACGCTTCTCCGCTGGCAAGCTGTGCTCGGGCGGTGGTGATATCAAAGGAGATCGCGCCGAACTGATGCAGATCCTGAGCGACCCCAGTGGCAATCGCGTTGTAACTTTCCGCCGTCAGTAAACCGCCGTACAGCGTGGTTCCAGAGCTGAGGCCATAGCTCAACGTTCCCTGGACAAAACGGGGCCGCCAGCCGCCACTGTAACCGTCACGGTATTCCCCGGCCGTAAACTGAAAACGGCTGTTACCTGCGCGCAGCATGTTCGGTACCGCCGAATAAGGCACGCTGAAATTGCGACGGCTGCCATCGGCTTCAATAACGCTAAGGAAGGTGCGAATAAGCAGGTCATTTCTTCCCAAGCTGACTCGCTGATTAAAATTTCGCGGATCTGGGCCGATTTTTTTCCCGCAAACACATCGAATCAGCCTATTTAGGCTATTTTTTCCACCATTTCTGGCGTTATTTCCGGTTTTTACTGAGATCTCTCCCACTGACGTATCATTTGGTCCACCCGAAACAGGTTGGCCAGGGTGAATAACATCGCCAGTTGGTTATCGTTTTTCAGCAGCCCCTTGTATCTGGCTTTCACGAAGCCGAACTGCCGCTTGATGATGCGAAACGGGTGCTCCACCTTGGCACGGATGCTGGCTTTCATGTATTCGATGTTGATGGCCGTTTTGTTCTTGCGCGGATGCTGCTTCAAGGTTTTTACCTTGCCGGGACGCTCGGCGATCAGCCAGTCAACATCCACCTCGGCCAGCTCCTCGCGCTGTGGCGCTCCTTGGTAGCCGGCATCGGCTGAGACAAATTGCTCCTCTCCATGAAGCAGATTACACAGCTGATTGAGGTCATGCTCGTTGGCCGCGGTGGTAACTAGGCTGTGGGTCAGGCCACTCTTGGCATCGACACCAATGTGGGCCTTCATGCCAAAGTGCCACTGATTGCCTTTCTTGGTCTGATGCATCTCCGGATCGCGTTGCTGCTCTTTGTTCTTGGTAGAGCTGGGTGCCTCAATGATGGTGGCATCCACCAAAGTGCCTTGGGTCATCATGACGCCTGCTTCGGCCAGCCAGCGATTGATGGTCTTGAACAATTGACGGGCCAGTTGATGCTGCTCGAGCAGGTGGCGGAAATTCATGATGGTGGTGCGATCCGGCAGGGCGCTATCCAGGGATAATCGGGCAAACAGGCGCATGGAGGCGATTTCGTACAGGGCATCTTCCATGGCACCGTCGCTCAGGTTGTACCAATGCTGCATGCAGTAAATACGCAGCATGGTCTCCAGCGGATAGGGCCGTCGGCCATTGCCCGCCTTGGGATAAAACGGCTCGATGACAGCGGTCATATTCTGCCATGGCAGAATCTGCTCCATGCGGGAGAGGAAAATCTCTTTTCGGGTCTGACGGCGCTTAGTGCTGAATTCACTATCGGCGAAGGTGAGTTGATGGCTCATGATGTCCCTCTGGGATGCGCTCCGGATGAATATGATGATCTCATATCAGGAACTTGTTCGCACCTTCCTTAACTCAACGCCTGACCGGAGATTATTTTACCACTCCGATGGTGACGGTGAGCATTGCCGAGTTCCGCAAATACTATGTTTCAGGCGAGGTGAAAAGTCCAAATGGCTTCGCCTATGAGCCAGGGCTTACCGTCGAGAAATCTATTGCGCAGGCGGGTGGGTTTACAGACCGTGCGGACCGTCAAGATATCAACATTCGTCTGTCGGGTAGCAATCAGCTGCTTGAGAATGTCGATTTAACGCACTCTGTTCATCCAGGGGATGTCGTGATTATTGGCATGGGGTTCTTCTAACGATGAAACTATCTATAGTGGAAAACGGCAAAAAACGAGAAAGCAGTGTCGAATTCTCCCGCTTTGCCAAAGAGTTGAAAAAGAACGCCTGGAAAATCGCACTGGCCGGTATCGTTGCCGGGGTCGTCGCGTATCCATTAATCAGCATGATGTCCTCAAAGTATGTTTCAACGGCGACGGTGCTGATTAAGGCGCAAGCTGATAACGTTTCTCCGTTTCCACAGGTTGATGGTTTCGATTCAACGCGTAGTGGTTACTACGAAACACAATATGCGTTGATGCATTCACGTATTGTGCTGGAGAAAGCCATACGTGATATGAAGCTGGATGAAAACCCGGAGTTTACCGGGGAAAAAGCCGGTGCTCGGGGGGCTGATAGCAATGAAAGTCGGCAACTGAGAATGGAACAAGCGCTGAAAACGCTGGCGAAAAATCTGAATGTCATTGGTATTCGTACGACGAACCTGGCGTCTATTACCTATGAATCAACGTCCCCACAGGTTGCGGCTGACATTGCGAATGGCGTCGCGCAGGCTTTCATCAACTACACGGTGGAGCAGAAGCGTCTGAAGGTGGAGAAAGCTCGCGAACTGAATTTTGAAAAAATGGAAGAGATTCAGAAATCGATAGCTAAGCAAAAAGACGAGATGGACAACTATCTGAAAAATGCCGGGCTGCTGACCTTCCGTGGAATCGATGGTTTTGAAACCGAGCAGTTAAGTATCGTAACCAATCGCCTGGCCGATGCAACTCAGCGTCGGGTTGCCGCTGAATCCGTCTATAACGAGGTGAACGGGGGAGGTAAGTCCATTGAGAGCGTTATCTCGCTGCCTTCGGTCTCTAATCATGCTCAGATCCAGGATTTGCGCATTGCGTTGATTCAGGCGCAACGAACGTTGTCCGAACAGCGTAAAGTCTACGGGCCAAAAAATCCCGCCATTTTAAAAGCGGAGGCCGATGTTCAGTCGATCCAAAACCAGACTGGACGAGTGTTGGGTGAGCTGAAAGTCGGTTTACGCCAGCAATATCTGGCGGCGCTGGCGGACGAAAAAAACTATCAACAGCAGGTGACTGAGCAGAAAGAGATCTTCCAGAAAATGGCGTCAAAACGGGATGCCTGGAACAGTCAAAAGCTGTCGTTAGATAAAATGGAAGACCTGTATAAATCGCTTTATCAACGTACTCAAGAGCTGTCTCTGTCCGGCGTGAATGCTGATGCGGTGTTATACGACCCTGCGGTACCCGCCTTAAAACCGGCGAAACCGAATAAATCTTTGCTGTTGCTGATGGTGGTCATGCTGGTGGTGGTGTTCAGCATCATGTATTTCATTGTTAAAGCGGCAATGGATAACTCAATCGGTACCCTCAGTCGCATGAAAAAACGGCTCAATGTTGCTCCGCTGGGTGAAATCCGTCGTTTTAGCGGAACCTCAGGGCGCGCGCAGGTGCGGGACATGATCATGAAGAACCCGCTGAATGCCGATATTGTGCACGGTATCCGTACCCGGATTATGCTGGATAATCGACCTTTACAGACGCTTGCGGTGGCGTCGACGGAGCACGGCGATGGGCGTTCTTTGTTGGCGAATCTGTTAGCTAACTCTTTTAGTTTCGACCAGAAAACACTGCTTATTGATGCGGATTTCTTTAACACTGACGGGCTCTCTTCTGAACTGGCGTCGGCAACATCCGCAGGTTTGGCGGAACTGTTGCGCGGGGAGGTTCAGCTTGAAAAGGCGCGGATTACGCTCAGTGATCATCTCGATTTTATTCCGCACGGCAAGACAACCATCTCTTCTTTACTGATGCTGTCGTCGGGGCACGTTGAGCCCTTAATGCGTGAACTGAAATCGCACTATCAGCGCATTATTATTGATGTCGCTGCTGTGAATCAGAGTCAGGATGTTCAACTGATTAAACGCGCCGTTGATGGGGTGATTTTCATCGTGAAAGCGGGGACGGGGTCCGCCGGGCAAATCGCCAACGCGCTGGATAAGCTGGAAGAAAATAACGGCGTGGTAATTGGCGCGGTACTCAATGCGGTTGAAGAAAAAGATCTTGAGACGCAAGAAGGTCTGCGTTCACTGAACTTCAGTACCGATCAACTGATGACCACGCCAGGCCGCGTATGAGTCTACTGAAGAGCGCTTCCACAATAGCCGGTTCATCAGTCATCTCGCAGTTGATTGGTGCACTGTCTATTTGGTTGATTTCACACAAGTACGATATGGCTGAGGTGGGGCTTTATGCACTCAACTACAGCATCGCCGTGGTGGGCGCTCAGGTGTGTACCTTTGCATCACAGCTGTTAATTCCTAAACAGCAGGATGACGAACTGGTACAGAATGTTGTGTTTTGCCTGATCCAAAGCACGATCATTGCCTTACCTTACGCCGTGCTCACCGCGTGGCTGTTTCACCAGAACATCCTGTTTCTCTATTTGCTGACGTTGGCAACGGCGTGGGTTTTGATCTCGGAAAACCTGTCGCTACGCACGGCCAACTTTCGTTTTCTGATTTTCCAGCGTATTTCTGTTTCAGTGGTGGTATTACTTTCGGTTCTGATTACGCATTATGTACAGCTGTTTTATTGGTCGTGGGCCTGCGCGACGATGGCGCTGACCATAAGCTGTATTTTGCATTCGTTTGATATTCGTTCGGTGGCAGCCAGACATCTGCGACCCGCCAGTAATTGGCATTTTTTCAAACAGAATATTCATCACATTACCAAAGTGGGCAGTGCGGAAGTGCTGGCGATGGCCAGCAGCAATTTGCCGATTATGCTGATTAACTTTTGGTTCTCGGCGCTGACGGCGGGTTATTTTTCCGTGGTTAGCCGCTTTTGCCTGGCACCGGTGGTGATCATCGGCAACGCGGTACGCAATACTATTTTCTCCAAGTGGTCTATCGACTTCAGAAATAATACCTTTAACTATCAGGAATATACCAAGGTACGTATGCTATTGCTGGTACTAGGGGTTATCTGTACCCTTGGGGTTTTTATTTTCTATCCGATTGTGATGCGTCTCGGTTTTAGCGAAGACTGGATTAACTCCATTGAGACGTCGCGCTACATGTTGCCCTATTTATTCCCTGCGCTGGCGATAAGCCCTCTGACGGTGATAGAACTTATTTTTGGTTCCCATCGCTATTTTCTGCGTATCCAACTGGAACAGCTGGCGATTGTACTATTCGCTTTTGTCGTGACGCCCTATTTTTATAAAGATTATGCAACGTCGGTCATCTTGTTTTCTTCACTGACATTTATTCGCTACGCCTTCATTTATCTGAAAATGAATAAGCGAGCCAATCTCCTGAAAGACAAGCCGGTGATAATATGACACTGAATACCGGATACTATTTACAGGTTTATACTTTTGTCACGCTGATCCTGTGTGGCTTGGTGCAATACTTTACCGGTATGCAGTCAGTGCTGTGGATACCTTTTTTCCTCACCTTATTGATGGTGGGATTATTGGTGATGCAGACGCGTGATGGCTCGCTGCAACTGGATGCGCAGGAGACGATTGTTCTGGCGTTGTATTTCTCGTTCCTGGTACTGGCTGGGACATCGACGTTGATTCAGGGCGGAATCACCGTCGCGATTGTGGCATTTAAAAACGAAATTGCATTGTCGCTGGTGATGATCTGTTTGCTGCTAGGGTTTTGCCGGGAGTCGCAGATTTATCGTGTAACACGCTATCTGTACTGGATTTTTTACGCGCAGATCCCGGTAATGATTTATCAGGTTTTACTGGTCGTTCCCCAGCGCGTCGCGGTGCGCGGCGAAGATGAGAAATGGGACTCCGTGGTTGGCACGTTTGGCGGTGACCCCATGGGGGGCGGGAATACTGCCGCAATGGGGCTGTTTTGCCTGTTAATTATGTTGTTAAAAGTCTCCGAATATAAGCATGGGCTCACCACGTTCAAATCCATGGCGCTGCATATTGTTCTCGGTATCGGGTTATGCATAATTGGTGAAGTGAAGTTTGTCATCCTGCTATCGCCAATATTCCTGGCGTGGGTGTGGCTCTCACCGAGCTACATCAAAGACGTTAGTAAGGTTAATCTGAAGACGTTATTGGTTATTGTGGCGGGAATGCTGTTGCTCATTAGCCTGTCGATTGTGATCCTCGCGTACTATTATTCTACGGCGTTCGGTGGCGATCCATCGAAAAGCTCGTTAAGTATTTTTATCGACTCCTTAAGCTATATCTTTGATCCAAACTACATTATGTCTACCGGTGAATTAGGGCGCTTTACGACGTTCCTGTTCTGGTTGAAAAATAACGATCTGTGGGGGCTTTCAGGAACGTTATTTGGCTACGGACTCAACGCCACTAACAGTGGTAGTACGGTGTCGCCGGGATTTTTGAATATTATCTACAACTTAATTCTCGACTCGACTTCCCTGAGTATGCTGCTGTGGGAAGTGGGGGCGATTGGTACATTACTCTTTGTTAGCTTATTCATTTATATCCTGAAAGTTTGTCAGCCAAAGCCATTACTGAGACTTGAACAACTGGACCAGCAGGATCTCCAGTTGCTGAGTTTTGCACCGGCGTTTAACGCTTTTGCTATCAGTTGCTTAATTAGCTTACCTTACAGCCAGATACTGATGATTACACCGATGTTACAATTCCTGTTCTATTTATCACTAGGTGCAAGTTTAGTGATTCGTCGAACCGTCCTTCGCTGCGTAGGGTAATTGTATGGACAATAAACCGTTTATTTCAGTGAGTATTAAAACACTCAATGAATCTAAATGTATTGAGAAGACGATTGACAGCATCCGTAAGCAGCTTATTGACTATCCACATAAAATTATTGTGGCAGATAGTCTCTCAACGGATAACACCCAACAGCTTGCGATCGATAAAGGGGTGACCGTAGTGTCCTTAACTGACCCTGGCGATCGCTGCTGTGGCGTCGGGCACCAGTTAGGTTATCTGTATAGTGAAGGGGAATATCTGTTGTTGATGGACGGCGACATGGAGCTGGAAGAAGGATTTGTGGATCAGGCAGTCGCCTTTTTGCAGGCTGAACCAGAATATGCAGGCGTTGCGGGAACTGTTGAAATGGATGATGCCGTTAACTATGAATTTAAGTCTCGTAAGCAACGCATTAATAAAATCTATCCGCTCGGGGATAGCGACCATTTAGGCGGTGGTGGATTATATCGTCGCTCTGCGATTGAGAAAGTTGGTTATCTGACTAATCGTAATTTGCACGCGTATGAAGAGGCTGAGCTGGGTCTGCGTTTAATCGAAGCGGGCTATAAACTGCGGCGTCTGGATATTCCTTATTTTATTCATACTTCGCATACCATGCCGACCTTTCAGATGCTCAAGCACCGTTGGAAAAGCGGATACTATCAGGCCCCTGGCGAGCTTTTACGTTGTGCCTGGGGAAAACCTTATTTCGGCAAAGCGTTAAAAATGGTCAGGAACGAGGCGATTTTTTCTGTTTACTTGATTGGCTTGTTCATTGCGGCGGTGACCTTCAATCTTGAACTTTTCGACATTGCATTTCTGCCCTTACTTGCATTTATTGTCCTGAAAACCGTACAGAATCGATCGTTATTAAACGGCCTGCAAAGCGTAATGAACCTGGCCGTGCTTTCTGCCGGGCTGGTTAAAGGGTTGACTAAACCAGTACGCGATCCGTTGACTCCACCCAACAGTAAAATCATTCATGAATAACCGGGGCAGGCGCCATGAAAGTATTATTAGTTAACAAGTTTTTTTTCATTAAAGGCGGCGCGGAAACGGTTTATTTTCAAGAGCGCGATATGCTGAAACAGGCCGGAGTGCAGGTTATTGATTTCTCTATGCATCATGATAATAATCTCCCCTCGGACTATGCGGATTATTTCGTCAGCAATGTGGACTACCACAAAGAGAGCAATCTGCTGGGCGGTATCAAAACGGCGGTTAACTTTATTCATAATTCGCAGGCCTGCAAAAAAATGCTGGCGCTATTAGAAAAAGAGCGCCCGGATATTGTCCACTTTCACAACATCTACCATCAGTTAACACCGGCGTTGATTAAAGTTGCGCGTAATTTTGGCAGCAAAACGGTGCTGACTGCGCATGACTATAAGATTGTGTGCCCCTCGTATTCCATGCTGCGCGACGGCAAAGTGTGCGATTCCTGTATTACCGGGACGGTTTTCAATGCCTTCAGGTATCGTTGCCAGGAAGGTTCAGCCTCAAAAAGCTTACTGCTCTCCCTGGAGGCAACCTGGCAGTACATTGCACAAAACTATCAGGCACTGGATGTGATTATTTCACCGAGTGTTTTTTTACGAGGTATCCTGCTGCGTACGCTGCCAAATTCGCGCATTGATGTCATCGTCAATGGCGTTGATGACAGTCGTCCCCTGGCCGAAGTAAGCGATGAGGGCTATATGCTGTACTTTGGCCGTCTGAGCCGTGAAAAGGGCGTGGCAACGTTGTTGGAAGCGCATAAAAAAATGCAGAACAGCGCGCCGCTGAAAGTTGTGGGGCACGGTCCGTTGCATGATGAATTAGCCGCCAAATACCCTGATGTTGAATTTTTAGGTTATGTGCAACAAGGAGAAGCCCTCGACAAGCTTATTAAGCATGCGCGAGCGGTGATCCTTCCTTCTGAATGCTATGAAAACTGTTCTATGGCGATATTGGAAGCGATGTCTTTAGGCAAGCCGGTTATTGGATCGCGCATTGGCGGCATCCCGGAACAAATTCGTGACGGTATCGAAGGGATTTTATTCGAACCAGGCAATGCGCAGGAGTTGGCAAATGCGATGGACGCCCTGGCTGACTCGCAAGAGAAGGCGCGGAATATGGGCTTACATGGCCGTGCGCGGTTGAGTGAAAAATATGCGCTCAGTAAACATATGGATACCTTACAGGCGTTGTATAAAGAACTGCTGAGCAGGCCATAGAATGAGTAAAAAAATAACGGTTTTTGGAACGCGTGGTATTCCCGATGTATTGGGCGGTGTGGAGACACACTGTCAGAATCTTTATCCTGCCATTAAGCAGCAGTTCGACGCGGATATTTGCGTGATTGCTCGCTCGCCATATGTAAATTACAAACGATCGGTCTATAAAAAAGTCGAAACCTACGCGCTGTGGGCACCCAAAAAGCGCTCGCTGGAAGCTATTGTCCATTCCGTTTTAGCGGCGTTTAGGACACGTATCGACCATTCGGATATTGTGCATGTCCATGCTATCGGCCCTGGCCTTGTGATCCCACTCTTACGCGTGATGGGTAAGAAGGTGGTTTTCACCCACCACGGACCTGATTACGATCGTCAGAAATGGGGTTTCGTTGCAAAAAAAATATTGCTGCTGGGCGAACGTTGGGCGGTGAGATATGCCAACGAGGTGATTGTGATTTCTGAAGTTATTAATCAACTGATCCAGAAAAAACATGGTCGCTATGATGCGCATTTAATTCACAATGGCGTAAATGAGCCGCGGTTGTTATCAGAGCTCACCATCGACAATACACTCTCCCGCTTTGGGCTGCAGCCGAAAAATTATCTCGTTGTGGTTGGGCGGTTTGTGGAAGAAAAAGGGATGCATGATGCCATTGCCGCCTATCAACACAGTGGTTTGACCATGCCGTTAGTGTTAATTGGTGATGCGGATCATCCAACCGAATACAGCATTCGCCTCAAAAAGCTTGCCGCCGACACGCCTGGTGTCGTGATGACCGGTTTCTTACGTGGTGATGAGCTGCAGGCGGTGTTTTCGCAGGCCAGGCTATTTGTGATGCCTTCATACCATGAAGGATTGCCCATTGCGCTGCTGGAGGCAATGTCATTTTCTCTTCCGGCCGTCGTCAGTGATATTCCTGCTAACCTTGAAGTTCAACTGCCTGCCGAGACCTATTTTAAGGTGGGAGATGTAACCGGTCTGGCCGAAAAATTAGGCCAAGGGGTAACAGCAAATAGCGTGGACTATCGTGTATATTTGCAAAACTACAATTGGCATGAAATCGCCAAAAAGACGGTTAACGTCTATCACTCAATTGATAAATATATAGGTTAATTTTGACCAGTCCTCAAAATCGTCCCCCCGTCATCGAACGATTTTATACTCATCTTGATGAGACGATTGCGCAGGGGTTGACCCCTGAACAAAAAGAAGGGGTGGAAAATGCGATCCTGGCCTCGACGCTGGCTTCGCGGCATCAGATCGATATTCGCAGAAGCTTTCCCTTTTTCAGTAAGCGTTATTATCTGGTTTTTTTGTTTGGCAGAGATTTACGCCGCCAGCACCGCCAGGAATCGACCCTGTCGAGAATGTTGCTCACTTTTTTGCTGCTGATTGCCGTGCTGTTCGTCACCTGCTGCGTATTGTTGACGCTGTATATGATCAAATCCGCGTTAGGTATTGATGTGTTCCAAAATTTTCACGTAGGTATCTGGGATTGGTGGTTAAGTCTGAAAAACCACTAGCGTTAACAAACCTGTGGAGGCATTACTGCGATGAAGTGTAAATGGGTTTCTGCGCTGTTGTTAATGTCCTTTCCGTTAACGGTCATCTCCGCATTAACGACCGTAACCCCCAAAGCATTAACTGGCCCGCTGACCAATCCGGGGATTGGCGTGGCAAGTTTTCATCAGGGATACGGTGAAACGCTGGGGCTGGCGGACTATCCCAATACCGGATTTGAATACGACCGTTTTTACTGGCGGGACCTGGAGCCAGTCGAAGGCCAGTATAATTTTGCGTTGGTGGATGATGCCTTCAAATACGCGGCGGCACATCGTCCAGCGATGAATGTCGGGCTACGATTTATGGTACTGGCAGAGCCGGAAAGCGGCTCGCAAATTCCTGACTGGCTGATTAAAAAAGGCGTGAAAGGTACCTGGACGCCGGATAAAAAGACATTTGCCCCGGATTTAGACGATCCTCTGTTCATTCAATACAGCCAGCGTCTGTTGAACGCATTTGGTAAGCGCTACGATGGTAATGAGAATCTCGCGTTTGTTGATATTGGCATGGTGGGATCATGGGGAGAATGGCATAACAGCAACTTCCCGAACCTGAAGCCATTACTGGAGCGATACACCACGGCGCAACTGGATCGCTACGTCGCGATGCACTTTTCTGCTTTTCCGGTGACGCCAAAAACCATGCTGATAAGCGGCGGACAAAGTCTGGCGAATGCGATGGAGCGTGGGGCAGGATGGCGTGCGGACTGTTGGGGGGACCTGCGCGTATTTTCGGACTCCTGGAACCATATGACTGATGATTACCCGCAGCGATTGCTGGCTGCGCAGCAGAGTTATTCAGGGTTCAACGACGCCTGGAAACGTGCGCCGGTCAGTCTGGAAATCTGTTCATATATGCAAGACTGGAAGAATACTTTTCATTATACGCGTGCCGAAGTGCAGGGTATTTTTGACTGGGCGGTCAAACAGCACGCCAGTACCATTAACTTGAAATCGAGAGCGATACCCAGCGACTATCGACCGATTGTCGACGATGCGCTGACCAAATTAGGCTATCGATTTCGCCTGGCGTCCCTGAGCCATGAGTCCGTGTGGGACAGCGGACAAACGCTGACATTGGACAGTACCTGGTACAATGAGGGTATCGCTCCGATTTATATGCCTTATATGTTGGCATTCCGTGTTGTGGACAATGCTAATAAGGTGGTGGCTCAGGGGAATTCCGCGGAGGATATTCGCCGCTGGCTCCCCGGTAAGTATCAGGTCAGTTATGCGTTATCTATGCCAGGCCGACTGGCAAAAGGGCAGTACGCGATTGAGGTTGCGATGTTGGATAAGTCGGGTGCGGCGAGAATTAACTTTGCCAATGAAGGGAAGCAGAACAGCGGCTGGTACCGGGTATCAACAATAACAGTACAATAGTAAGACACAGCAGCGAGCCTGACGGTCAGGCTCGCTGCTGTGAACATTAAATTTGATACCCATTCGGGTTATTTTTTTGCCAGTTCCAGGTGTCACGCATCATTTCATCAAGATTGTAGACCGCCTTCCAACCGAGCTCTTTGTATGCCAGTGACGGGTCAGACCAACATTCGGCAATGTCTCCGGGTCTTCTGGCGACAAACTGATAATGAATTTTGGTCTGCGCCGCTTTCTCAAACGCCTTAATCAGATCAATCACGGAATAACCGACCCCGGTACCGAGATTAATCACCTTGTAGGCAGCGCCTTTGTTCTGGCAATCAAGCGCGGCTAAATGACCAGTCGCCAGATCCATGACGTGAATATAATCACGCACGCCGGTTCCGTCAGGGGTTGGATAGTCATTACCATACACCGATACGGTTTTAAGCTTACCAATCGCGACCTGGGAGATGTATGGCACCAGGTTGTTTGGGATACCGTTAGGATCTTCACCAATGCGACCCGATGGATGGGCGCCGACCGGGTTGAAATAGCGCAGGCAGGTAATGCGGAAATCAGGTTGCGCACGTGAGAAATCGGCCAGAATCTGTTCGACCATTAATTTAGAGGTGCCGTAGGGATTGGTGGTACCGCCCGTACGTGATTGCTCGCTCAACGGCACGCTTTCCGGATTACCGTATACCGTAGCTGATGAGCTAAAAATGAATCGGTTAACGCCTGCGGCCAGCATCTCATCCAGTAAAACCAGCGTTCCGGTGACGTTGTTTTCATAGTAGGCAAGAGGTTCTTTTATCGACTCGGAAACCGATTTGAGCCCTGCAAAATGAATGACATCGGTGATGTGATGGTTGGTAAAAATGTTTTTTAAGGCCTGTCTGTCGAGAACATCGGCGATATAGACAATGGGTTCCTTTCCGGTAAGTTCCGCGACCCTGTCCAGCGATATCCGACTCGCATTTGCCAGATTATCGATGACAACGACATCATCGCCTCTTTCCAGTAGTGATAAAACAGTATGTGAACCAATATAACCTGCACCACCTGTGACAAGAATTGCCATACAGACTCCAGAAAAATGCTAGAAACCCGAACAATTTTCTACCAATGTCACCTGAGAATCCAGTGAATCAGTTGTGTTGCCGGGAAAGGTAGATGTTTCTGTATTTTACCATAAATTTATATGATAGTTTTTTTAAGATAGCCAACAGACTGAACTTATTGATTTTTGTATCATAAGCAATGTAATTATTTGAGAAATTCAGCGTATGAACACCGTCACTGTGGTTGATCGATGAATTGATTTGTTCGATCAGATTCTCATCAAAGTTAATATCGTTAAGTGTCACTAATTCTTTGATATAGATTGATTTTCCATAAGTTTCGGGCGTGCATTCCTGGGTGAGGAAGTACATTTTATTATCGACAAGATAAGGGGTACCAGCTCCTCGATGATGATGATTACTCACCTTTAATGTAGGGGTGATCCGCTGCCACTGACCGTGAAGATGCTCTGCGGAATGAATAATTATTTTATTATCCATGGTGGTCGACAAAAGATAGCAAGTCTCATTTATTGAAAGAAAAATGTTATCTGTGACTTCGGTGTCAGAGAGTAGAACTTTAATTTTCTTCCAGCGCGCAGGAAACTCTACCGACTGGAACAGGAGCACTTCTTTTCTTTCTGATGATTCCGGGATCATGAAGAGTTGATTGTTGATATTAATCAGAAAAGGAAATGACAAATGACACCTCAGGTCGTCAAATCCTTCAAGTTTCACATCATCAATTTCAGTTAGTTCACGATCAAGAATGCGGCAGCGGAGCGTGCCTTTCGAGTTGCGGAAGCTAAAAGCTTCATAAAAAACATACAGTTTGTCGTCTTTTTCAATAAGAAAAGGATCGGCCTGAAACGTATATTTCTTTTTTAACTGCTGCGCAGCAGATTTATTCAATATTTCCAGCGTGTTATCAGGAAATAAGTGTGTGCCATTATCCTTAATAAGCATGATATCCCACGACTCATGATAGAATAACATGTTTATTATTCTTTTTATTTTCGCTTGCATTCGTACCTGCTCCTTTTTATCGCTTGCACCATGTATGAACAGCTACTTGCGGGGCAGCTCATGAGACTTGTCGCAATGTAGCAATGTTGTATGAATGTGCGAAAACCGCGTGGTAACACCTGCGGTTATTTTAATGTTAGTGACAAGGATGTTTTTTGTCCATAGCACCAAAGTAGGTAAAAATTATCCAGAGCATCCTTGCTCCAGTGGAAGAATTACTCGAAATGCACCTGCGGGTTTTCAGCAAGGGAAACGTAGGTTTTGCTGTTTTTATCCAGGGTACGGATTTCACCGCTTTCGATGTCATATACCCAGCCGTGCAGACGAAGAGCATTATTTCTCAGTCCAACCGCGACACAAGGATGCGTTTTAATGTTGTTGAGCTGCGCGATAACGTTCTCTTCCACCATGGCGTTAACTTTATCGATTGGGTTAGCCCAGGTTTTTTTCTCGACCACGGCTTTCGCGGCATCGGCATAGTGCAGCCAGTGAGCCACAGCAGGCATCGGATCCAGAGGCTGGCTATCGGCGATGGCTTTCATCGCGCCGCAGTTGGAGTGTCCGCAGATGACGATATCCGTCACTCCAAGTGCCACAACCGCGTATTCGATGGTTGCGGATACGCCACCCGGTTCCGGGCCGAAAGAGGGGACGATATTACCGGCGTTGCGGATAACGAAAAGCTGTCCGGGATCTTGCTGAGTAACGAGTTCTGGCACCAGGCGGCTATCGGAACAGGAGATGAAAAGCGCTTTAGGATTTTGGCTGGATGCCAGGCTGCGAAAGAGTTCCTTGCGTTGAGGGAAAATCTCTTTTTGGAAGTTGAGGAAGCCCTCAATGATATGTTGCATAGCAGTGTCTCTTTTCTCTGTTTAAGCAGGTTATGATGAAGATCACACTTTCCAGTTTAACACCAGCCGACAGAAGAGAAAGACTTTATAGCAGTTCTGCAACATCTTTGGCTAACTTTTCTCCACCGCGGCGAGGCGAATAGCGTGATGTGTGCTATGTGCTTTCCCTTTTTTGCCAATAAATCGGAGTTGTAGCGATAGCCAGCATTCACGCGATACCGTACATTTTTATATGTATCCACATTTTAAGGAATCATCATGTCCAGACTTCGTGCTTTAGCAACAGCTTTAGTCGCCGTTGCCGCGATGACGATGTGCGCCACCCCAGTATTGGCCAACCCCGGTAATGGCAACGGCAATGGTAATAGTGGCAACCATGGAAATAGTGGCAACCATGGAAATAGTGGCAACCATGGAAATAGTAGCAATCATGGTATTAGCGGGAATAAGGGCAATAGCCAGAAAGGCAATTCGCAGGCAGAACAACGTAAAAATTATGGTAAGCCGGACCATGTTGATAGTGACATCAGCTATAACGTGGCCAGACAGTATGCCGTCAGATATGGTTTGACGGGCTATAAGTCACTGCCTCCGGGTATCGCCAAAAATCTGGCGCGAGGAAAGCCGCTTCCTCCGGGGATCGCTAAGAAAAGTGTTCCATCCTCTATGCTGAACCAATTGCCGTATTATCCAGGTTATGAATGGCAGGTTGTGGGCGACAATCTGGTGTTGATTGCACTGAGTACGGCGATTGTCACCGCGGTAATTAATGGTGTGTTTGATTAAGTATTTTCGGGCTTAATGTGCTCTGTTCTACCGATGAGAAGCCCGCGTTGTGCGGGCTTCTCAGTTAATAAGGAAAGCTTACAGTCCGTACAGTTTTATTTTTCTATAGAGCGTGGCAATGCTGATCCCCAGTTCTGTCGCGGCTTGCTTTTTTCCCTCAACGCTTGAGCCGAATCGCTGGATGACGTTTTCGATAGCCTCCCTTTCCGCCTGTTTTCCTTTGTTGGCAAGCTGTCGGGGTTGCGCGGTCATCGTCGTTTTTCTACCGTCAGCGGCGGTAAGCAGGTAAGGGGGAAGATGGCTGGCGTTGATCCCAGCGGCTTCTCCGCGCATCACAAAAATGTATTCGATCACGTTGCGTAATTCACGAATGTTGCCCGGCCAGTGCCAGGCATAAAGGCGATTAATAACGTCATCAGGCAGTTTTTGCGGTGGTCGCTGGTAACTGACCGAAAACTCATCGGCAAAATACTGTGCGAGGACTGCAATATCAGCCCGGCGTTCACGCAGGGAAGGAAGTACCAGAGGGACTACGTTCAGGCGATAGAAAAGATCTTCACGAAACTGATTATTTTCCACCATCGCGTTAATGTTTTTGTTAGTTGCGGCAATAATGCGCACATCAATATTGATGGTGTTATTAGAGCCAACGCGGGTGATCGCCTTTTCCTGCAATACCCTGAGCAGCTTGGCCTGCAGGTGTAGTGGCATATCGCCAATCTCATCCAGAAACAGGCTGCCGCCGTTGGCCAGTTCAAATTTCCCCATTCGCCCTTTAGGATCAGCCCCGCTGAATGCGCCGCGAACATAACCAAACAGTTCGCTTTCCAGCAGTTGTTCTGGGATAGCCGCGCAGTTGATTGTTACGAAAGGCGCGGCTTTACGGGGACTGCTCTGGTGAATGGCAAATGCCACGACCTCTTTCCCCGAGCCACTTTCCCCGGTGATGAGCACGCTGGCGTAACTGTTGGCGATTTTACCTATGGTACTTCTGAGCTGTTCCATTGAGGGAGAGTGACCAATTAGTCGTACCTGTATGTCGGACTCATAAGGGGATGGAGTAAGGTTACTCAGGTAGTCGTGTGCATCACGAAAGATAACCATGGTTAAGCGATCGTTATCCTGTGAGGAGAGCGAAATTTGTTTGCACAGTACATGATGTTTCTGACCTTCAAGCGTCAGCCACGCTTCTTCATCGCCATACAGGCTGTCCCCGGTTGTTTCAATGGTCAGAGGTAATCCCTGAACCTCACGGTTGAGGATGCGATCAGCTGAATGATTGGCATGCCAGATAAGACCCTTGCCATCAATCGCTACCACGCCGCGGTCCATGGCATCGATCAGACGCCGAAATGCGCCAAGCGTTTCCTGTGCGCGTAAACGTTCCAGGCATTCAAAGACCTTACTGGAGATCATTACGGCGATTTGCTCAATAAAGGTGACAAATTTATCAATCTGGCTCAGTAACGTGTCACGCTGTGCCTGGGTTGAGCAAATAATCCCGATCACGCCAATCACGCGATTATTGAGAAAAATAGGTGCGTTCAAATCCAGCATTTCAGAACAGTAGTGGTGTTTTTCACATAACTGACACAGCGGATGTTCGCCGGGGTTTTTGATCAGTACCGTTTCTCGCACCTGCAATACGTGACGATAAATGTAGCCATTTTTGGCCACATTCTCATTGAGCATATGTCGGTATTTCCCGGTACCCGCGATGCGCATTAAAGATTCATCAATGATTTCAACGTCCGTGCCCGTTATGCCAGAAATAGCGTCGGCGTAATTGCATATATCATCCTGAATATTGCTGAGTACTGAAATCATGGTACTTCTCCGGCGGTGTGTCACCTTTCTCAAGGAAAATGATAAATAGGCGAAACAATGCAAAAATGATTTGCGAAAAATCAATCTACCACGCTGTTTTTGAATGTTTTTCTTATTTTATCTTCCGCGATCACACTATTTATCAATGATGAGAATTTATCAAAACGAGGCGATAAACTGAGGCATTGATATTTTCGGTTGTCAATTTCAAATTTCATTTAATTTATTGAAATTAAAGCCTTTATTAAAATATTTATAAGAATTTACTCAATTCATAAAAAGCTGGTAAGTATTTTGCTCTATTGCCAATACCGATAACGGAAATATCTCTGTATTGCACCGATTACAGGGAATGAAATACCAGGACAATGAGGTTTTATGATGCAGGAAAACTTATCATTTTTTATCAACCAGACACCGTTTACCGAACATCCGAACGCGCCGCTGGCACCGTTTAGCCGCCAGGAACTGGTAAAAGCGTTGAATTTTCATCGGTCTATTCCGGGCTACGCGCCGACGCCGCTGTATACGCTACCGGCGCTTGCACAAAAACTGGGCGTAAAAAATATCTACCTCAAAGATGAATCTCAGCGTTTTGGCCTGAAAGCCTTCAAAGCGCTGGGTGGCTCCTATGCGATGGCGTGCCATATCGCTGAATTGGTTGGTAAGGATATCAGTGAACTGCCGTTTGAGGTGATGACCAGCGAAGAGGTACGCCACGATCTGCAAACTGTCACGTTTGCTACCACCACTGATGGCAACCACGGTCGCGGCGTGGCATGGATGGCGCGCCAACTGAAGCAAAACGCCGTGGTTTATATGCCGAAGGGCTCTTCGCAGCAACGTCTGACTTCTATCCGTAACGAAGGTGCTACCGCTGAGATCGTCGATATGAACTATGACGATGCGGTTCGTATGACCGCGGAGCAGGCCGAAAAGTATGGCTGGATTGTCGTGCAGGATACCGCCTGGGAAGGATACGAAAAGATCCCGCAGTGGATTATGCAGGGCTACGGCACGCTGATGCTGGAGGCGATAGATCAGCTGCATCAGGTTGCGCCGACTCACATTTTTGTGCAGGCAGGCGTCGGCTCGTTTGCCGGCATGGTTCAGGGAATGGTGACGGCAGCCTGGGGGGAGAATCGCCCGAAAGTAATCGTCGCCGAAGCGTTAATTGCCGATTGCCTCTACCGCTCAGCCCGTTCGAAAGAGGGGGATGCCATTGCGGTGGGCGGTGATTTACAAACCGTGATGGCCGGTCTCGCCTGCGGTGAGGCGAACAGTATCGGCTGGAAACTGCTGCGCGACTATGCCAACGCATTTGCTTCCTGCCCTGATGAAGTTGCAGCGTTAGGCATGCGCATGTTGGGCAACCCGCTGGCAGGCGATCCACAGATTATTTCGGGTGAGTCAGGTGCGGTTACTACCGGTCTGCTGGCACTGTTGATGACCTCACCTGAACTGGCGCAAACGCGTGAGCAACTGGGGCTGGATGCGCACTCTCGTGTGCTGTTAGTCAGCACCGAAGGGGATACCGACCCGCAACAATATCTGGATATTGTCTGGGGCGGACAGTACCCGGGCATCAACAAATAATTCCCTGATTAAGAGATATAACGGAGAAACCCATGTTATCTGCAAACCGCATTGAAGAAGTCATTAAAAACTGTCAGGCGCTGATCCAACAAAAAAGTTATTCCGGTCAGGAAGGGGAAGTGGTTAATGCCATAAAAACAATGATGCAGCATTACCAATTCGATGACATCCACGTTGATAAGTACGGCAACATTGTTGGCGGTATTGTCGGCAACCAGCCAGGGAAAACGTTGGTTCTCGATGGTCATATCGATACCGTGCCGGTGAACGAAGAGAAGTGGTCCCGCAACCCATACGGCGGCGATATTGAAGATGGCAAAATTTATGGTCGCGGCACAACTGACATGAAAGGTGCCGTGGCGGCGATGATCTCCGCCGTGGGCTTTTTCGGTCAGGACAATCAGCGAAATTTTGCCGGGAAAATCTACGTTGCGTGCATCGTGCATGAAGAGTGTTTTGAAGGTATTGCCGCTCGCCTGGTCAGCGAGCGCTATAAGCCAGACTACGTGATCATCGGTGAAGCTTCCGAGTTAAACCTGAAAATTGGTCAACGTGGCCGCGCTGAAATTGTGGTCGAAACCTTTGGTAAACCCGCGCACTCCGCTAACCCGCAGGCGGGGATTAACGCGGTGTACAAAATGGCGCAATTGATCGACAAAATTCGCACGATCACGCCGCCAACGCATCCGGTTCTGGGGCCAGGCATTCTGGAACTGACCGACATTAAATCTTCGCCGTACCCGGGGGCCTCGGTGGTACCGGATTACTGTCGCGCAACCTACGATCGCCGTTTGCTGGTGGGTGAAACCAAAGAAAGCGCGATTGCTCCGCTGGAAAATGCGCTTGCGGAACTTATTGCTCAGGATCCGCAGTTTAAGGCCCGAGTGTCCTACGCGGTGGGTCAGGAGTCTTGCTATACCGGCGCCACGATTGAGGGAGAGCGTTTTTTCCCAGGCTGGGTGTTCGACGAGTCCGACGAATTCGTGCAGGCAGCGTTGGCGGGCGTTCGCGAGGCTGGCTTTAATCCAACCATTACGCAGTACTCATTTTGTACCAACGGCAGCCACTATGCGGGCGAAGCGGGAATCAAAACCATCGGCTTCGGTCCTTCACGAGAAAACCTGGCACACACCATTGATGAGTATATCGAGATCGAGCAATTAACCGGCTCGGCCAGCGGCTATTACAGCATTATCCAGACACTCTATCGCCAATAAAAATAAAGATAACCACCTCTTACCTTACAGGCGGTGTAGCTCAGCAGCACCGCCATGGAGAATAACGATGAAAACCATTTTCAAAAACGGAAATGTAATCGATGGGACGGGCAGTGAAGGCAGAATTGCCGATGTGATGGTTGATGAAGGACGTATTGTCGCAATCGGCCAAATTGAGGTTGGCGTCAATGAGCAGGTTATTGATGCAACCGGAAAAATAATTTGCCCTGGCTTTATTGATACCCATACGCACTCTGACCTGTCAGCCATTATTAACCCCGCGCTGTCGGCAAAAATTCGTCAGGGTATCACCACCGAACTGTTGGGCCAGGATGGCGTCGCCTTAGCGCCGCTACCAGAAGAATATATTCCAGCCTGGCGTAAAAATATCGCCGGACTGGACGGTGACACCGACAAAATTGACTGGAAATATAAAAATACAGACGGTTATCTCAATCTGCTGGCATCGCGTCATCCGGCGACAAACCTCGCGTATTTAGTTCCTCATGGCAACGTGCGCATGGAAGCGATGGGCCTGGATGGGCGTCCTTCGACCCGTGAAGACGTGGCGAAGATGTGTGAGGTCCTTGAGCGGGAGTTAAAAGCCGGGGCATTTGGACTTTCCACTGGTCTTATCTATATGCCTTGCGCCTTTGGTGATACTGCCGAAATGATTGAACTGTGTAAGGTCACGGCGAAATATGACGGGATTTTTGTGGTGCATCAGCGCAGTGAAGCTGACGATATTATCAACTCAACCCAGGAACTGATTGATATAGCCACAGCTACCGGCGTCTGGCTGCATATTTCGCATATGAAGGTTTGCGGCAAGAAAAACTGGGGGCTGATCGACCAAATGCTGGGCATGCTGGAACAGGCGCAGAAAGAGGGGATTCGTATCTCTTTCGACCAGTATCCGTATGTGGCGGGCAGCACGATGCTCGGCGTGATCCTGCCGCCCTGGGTTCACTCCGGCGGTACGGACAAATTACTTGAGCGTCTCGCCTCGTCCGAACTGCGCGCCAAAATGATTGACGATATTCAGCAGGGTATTCCTGGCTGGGATAACTTTATCGATTTTGCCGGTTTGGACCAGATTTTTGTCACCAGCGTGAAAACGGCAAAAAATCAGGATGCTGTCGGTTTGAACCTCGTCCAGTTGGGCGAGCTGCGTGGAAAAGATCCGTACAACGCCACCTTCGATCTGCTCTTTGAAGAGGAAAACGCCGTGGGGATGGTCGACTTCTACGGTACCGAAGAGCACGTGATTAAGTTTCTCTGTCGACCTGAACAAAACGTCTGTACCGATGGCTTGATGGGGGCTGGCAAACCGCACCCGCGCGTGTTTGGCGCATTCCCTCGCGTGCTCGGTAAATATGTTCGTGAAGAGGGATGTCTGAGCTGGGAAGCGGCAATCCGCAAGATGACGGGGAAACCTGCTGAAGTATTGGGTTTGCAGGATCGCGGACTGCTGAAGGTCGGTTATGCAGCGGATATCGTGATGTTCGATCCGAACACAATTGCGGATAAAGGCACTTTTGTTGAACCCAATCAGTACCCGGAAGGGATTGAAATTGTCATGGTTAATGGGCGCATTGCCTTAATCAATGGCACGGAAAGTTATGCCTGTAGCGGTACGGTTATTAGAAAACAATATTAATAAATAACGCTAAACACGCATGGATCTATCGCGACTATTTATGGCCGCGGTAGATCACTACACCCTAAGGACATCACAATGAACCTACAAACGTCTTTACCTTCAGGTAAACCCAAGACCTGGAAAGCAAGATATACCGTCCTGACACTGATCTGGCTGGCGTGGCTGCTCTCTTTTCTCGACAGAATGGTGATGAGCGTTTCACTCCCTTATATTGGCAAAGATTTAAATCTTGATACGACTCAACAAGGTTTAATTATTAGCGCCTTTTTTATTGGTTATGCCGCGTTTCAAATTCCCGGTGGATTACTGGCGGATAAGTTTGGCTCGCGAAAAATCATGGCCATTGGTATTGCATGGTGGTCTGTGTTCACCAGCTTAACCGGCGCTGTGCTGACGCTGCCGCTGATGTTAGCAGTACGTTTCTTCTTTGGTATCGGTGAGGGATGTTTTCCGTCGGCCTCATGGAAGATGATATCAACCTATTTCCCGTCGAAAGAACGTGGCCGCGCCACGGCGATTCAGTCAACGGTAAACACCTTAGGCCCAGCGCTGGCGGTAGTCGTGGCGGCAAGCATCATCGGGGCATTTGGCTGGCACATGGTTTTTATCGTGCTGGGTATTCCCGGTCTGTTTATCGCCGCAGGTATCTACTTATTTACGCGTGACAACCCGAAAGATCACCCTGCCATTACGCAACAAGACCTGGCGGAGCTGGCTGCTGACGACCAGGGGAGCCTGCAAAACACCAGTGCTATCGCGTTTAAAGACGTACTCAAAATGCCGGTGCTCTGGCAAATGGCCAGTATCTGGTTTTTGTTTGATATCACCTTCTGGGGTTTTTCAACCTGGCTGCCAAGCTACCTGATTACCGTACGAGAGTTTTCTCTGGCAAAGACCGGTGTCATGGCGGCCATTCCCTTCCTGTTCGGGGCCGGTGGAACATTATTAGGCGGTTATTGCTCAGATAAATTCAAACCCCAGCGTAAAACGCTGTATGTCGTAACCTCTGTTATTGCCGCGGGTTTCCTGTATCTGACCTTCAGCGTGAGCAGTGCAGATATGGCGGTGGTTTATCAGTGTATTTCAGCCTTGTTCATGTTCTTCGCTATGGCAACGTTCTGGGGTATTTTGATGGATACCATTCCCAGCAACATCATGGGGCGGGCATCCGGTATTGTTAACTTTGGCGGCCAGATGGCAGGGGTTGTATCAGCGCCCATCATCGGCTGGTTGATCCAAAGCAGCGGCGGAAGCTATAACAGCGCCTTTATCTTTATGATTGCCGCACTGTTGTGCTCAGCTGTCGTTACACTGACAGTCAAAAGCTCGCATGCAGTAGGGGCATTGCCCAGTAAAGCCTGATTTATCGCTGCCTCCCTGTGGCACTGCTGCTCCAGAGCTGCGGGGAGTTTCTCTCTAAATTCAGCAGGTTTGTACTCTTGTTCTCCATATTTGACCTGGTATGAAATTTATTTTTAGATAGCTATTCACATATCCCCCCTCGCAGTTCTGATGAACTATATGCCGGTTATATGTCCCAAATCATTAAGAATAAATCATAATAAATGAGAGATTTGTCCTACGCGTGTAGGAATATTCCTTTTATGTTGTGTTAATGGTTTGATATTTAGATAGGCTCAAGGTTTAAAATTTGTAAATTACAGTGTTGCGTTTATACTTTGTTCTGCATTTTTATAAAAAATGAATAAAATATATGCGTGATTATGTTAGGATTTACCTGATAAAGCCTTATTTTCAGAAATTATAATGTTGAAGGCTCGCCTGCTCTATAGCCATCGCCTCTCTTTATTTATCGGGATTCTTATACGCAATGAACGCGATAATCGTTGACGATCACCCATTGGCACGCATTGCCATCCGCAACTTACTCGATACTAATGGTATCGCTGTGACCACCGAACTCGACAGCGGAGATCAAGTGGTTCAAACCGTTGAAAAAACTAAGCCGGAGCTGTTGATTATCGATGTAGATATTCCCGGTATCAGTGGCATCGAAGTGCTGGAGCAACTGAGAAAGCGGCACTATGCTGGTGTAATCATTATCATTTCAGCCAAAAATGAATTTTTTTACGGCAAACGTAGCGCCGAATACGGTGCCAACGGATTTGTGAGTAAAAAAGAAGGTATGAATAATATTCTTGCCGCAATCGAAGCAGCAAAAAATGGCTATAGCTATTTTCCCTTTTCCCTTGAGCATTTTACTGGTTCATCCGTCAGCGAGCAGGATAAGCTTGATACGTTGTCGAATCAGGAAATGAGAGTATTGCGTTATATCCTTAATGGCATGGATTACAGCTCAATTGCCAGCAAAATGAATATCAGTAATAAAACGGTGAGTACCTATAAACGCCGGTTGATGGAAAAATTAGATTGTTCATCATTAATGGAAATCTATGATTATGCGCAGAGAAATAAAATAGGATAGAGTAATGCTGGAACGCTTGTTTATTTTTTTGATGGTCATATTTACCATCGGGTTGTCTACGGGTGTAAGCTCAGCTCGGCAAGTTGAGCTAAAAAGTAACTATAATACTTCAGTACAAAATATCAGCTTGAACAGGGAAGAAACAAACTGGTTAGCGCATAAAAAAACCTTGGTTGTTGGTACCTGGTTACCTGAAGTCTCCCCCATTGTTTATCAAAATAGCGGCGAATATTATCGGGGAGTTAACGCAGATTACCTCGCGTTAATGCAAAAGAACCTCAATCTAAAAATCATTATAAAGCAGTATGATAATGAGCAAGAGGCGCTGGCCGCGCTCGCCAATAACGATGTTGATACGCTGATAACCCAACTGTCCCGACGCCAGGATGTTGGCGGAAATTTGTTGCGTACTTCGGTATTGCTGACGACGTGGCCGACGCTTGTAACATCGCTAAAAAACACTATGCTGCCGCTGACCACGAACCATCAGGTTAGCGTCGCGTGTGTGCGGGATTGCCCTTTTCTCGATGTTATCCAGGGGGCCTTTCCTGAGGCTAAAGTCTCATTTTATGACGACGAGTATCAGGCCATGGCCTCGGTAGTGAATGGTGATAACCAATATTATATTGGTAACAATATCACCAGCAGCCATTGCATCTCTCGATACTTCTCACAATCACTGGTTATTACGCACTACTTTGATAAGCAAGAACAATATAATTATTTTGTCGTTAACGAAGATCAGCCGGTATTAAGAAATATTCTTGATGGTTTCATTACGTCAATCAGTAATGAAATTCATATGCAAGTCATGCAGAACTGGCTGAACCGCGGCAACCTGGCCTATCTGAATGCACCTATACCTTTCACCGCTCAGGAAAAAGCGTGGTTGAAGAAAAAGCATGTCATCCGCATTTTAATCAACCCAGATTACCCGCCCTATACGCTGGTCGATCGCAGCGGTGAATTACGCGGTATTCTTGGCGATTTACTGAATATTATTCATCTGCAAACGGGGCTCGATTTTGAACCCATTTTAGCTAACTCTAAAAGTGAGCAGACAAAGCAAATAAGCGGCGAACAGTGGGATATGTATCCCACTATCACGCTCACTCATCAAAACCCGCACAATTCGACCTTTAGCGATCCTCTGATGAATGTGGCATTTGTGATGATCACTTCCCGTGAGGAAACCGCCGACTCGCTACTGGAGAAGCCGATTCGTATTGCGCTACCTGCCGGGCATGTGCTGGAAAGCGAGCTGAAGCAACGCTATCCGCAGGCCACCTGGGTTAATGCTGATACTGGCAGTGTTGCGATGGTCATGGTCAAGGAGGGCAGCGCTGATGCGGCAATTGCTACCGAATTGTCAGCAAGGTTTATGGTCGATCATTACTATCAGAAAAATATGCACTTTTTTAGGCTTCCAGATATGCCTGGTGCCTCTGTAAGTTTTGCGATTTCTTCTCACGAGCCTATGTTGAAGTCTGTTATGGATTGTAGTGGTCAACTAAAACTGGCCACGGCTTTAGAGTTTTTCCAGTATCGGTTTTCCGATTCGTTTGGGGGCAACCCACCGTTATAGTCATGCGGCCTTAGCGAGCTGTAATACCCGACGATATAGTCTGTGATCGCATGAGCAGCATCGCTAAAGTTTATATAACCTGTCACTGGCACCCACTCGTTTTTCAGACTACGGAAGAAGCGTTCCATCGGGCTGTTGTCCCAACAGTTTCCACGTCGGCTCATACTCTGCCTGATCTGGCAACGCCACAGTAACTGCCGGAACTGCCTGCTTGTATAGTGGCTACCCTGGTCACTGTGGAACATCACTCCGGCTGGTTTACCGCGAGCTTCCCACGCCATTTCCAGCGCTCTGATGGTCAGCTTGCTATCCGGCGAGAATGACATTGCCCAGCCCACTGGTTTCCTTGCGAACAGATCGAGAACAACTGCAAGGTAAGCCCAACGCTTGCCTGTCCAGATGTACGTCACATCGCCGCACCACACCTGGTTAGGTTCTGTCACTGCGAACTGTCGCTCAAGGCGATTCGGGATAGCGATGTGTTCATGACCAACACGTTTATACCGGTGGGTAGGCTGCTGACAACTCACCAGCCCCAGTTCTTTCATGAGCCTGCCAGCAAGCCAGCGTCCCATTCTGAAGCCTCTCAGGGTTGCCATAATGGCGATACTTCTTGCGCCAGCAGAGCCATGGCTGATGTTATGCAGCTCCCGAACCTGGCTGCGTAACACAGCTCGCCAGCCGTCTGGCTTTTCGGCGCTTTTCTCCCAGTATTTGTAGCTACTGCGATGAACCCCGAACACGTGGCAGAGTGTGACCACAGGATACTGCGCTCTGAGTTTCCCGATTAACGAGAATTGTTCAGGGAGTCTGACATCAAGAGCGCGGTAGCCTTTTTTAATATGTCGTTTTCCATTTCAATGCGTTGTAGCTTTTTCTTCAGCTCACGTATTTCAATCTGTTCCGGGGTTATAGGGGAGGCTTTAGGTATTTTGCCCTGTCGTTCATCCCGCAACTGCTTTACCCATCGCGTCATGGTAGAAAGACCCACATCCATAGCACTGGCCGCAGCTGCAACGGTGTAGTTCTGATCAAGGACCAGTTGAGCGGATTCACGTTTAAACTCTGCGCTGAAATTTCTTTTTTTCATTGAGGCACCTGTAATGTTCTGAGGTGAGCATATCACCTCTGTTCAGGTGGCCAAATTCAGTAAACCACTACATTCAGACGTGAAATGATACGGCGTAGAGTTTCCAATACGCCTCGTTGCTCAATAGGATCAAGGTGTTGTTTTAAGAGCTTAGGCCGGATCTCATTGATAGGGACATTACCCAGACCAGGAAAGACATTTCTCTCTAAGCTGCGCCAGATGTCTGCTGCATGGTCTTGTGAGATACCTGATGTCTTTACCTTCTCATCTAACCATTTCCGCGCTACGCCTTGGAGAGTGTGCTCAGTAGCACTCTTTAATGCCTTCGCCTTATCGTTGTTATGGATTTGTGGATCAACACCATTTGCCAGAAAGGAAAGATATTCATCACGTAAGGCTCTGGCTCTTGCCAGTGTAAGGTGAGGATAGGTCCCAAGGCTCATTTTGGTTCTTTTTTTACTCACTGGCACTGCATACCTGAAATACCAATTCTTCTTTCCTCCTTTCGAGAGGGGAGCGATTCGTAGTATCAAACCATCTCCGTCAAACAAGTTGATTTCTTTGTCGGCTGGCTTGGTGCTTTTGATTTCAGTGTCAGTGAGCTTCTTAGCGATTTTTGCCATTTTGGGACCCTCGGTTTTTGGACCCTTCTTAGTGGGTCCCATTCAGGGTGCCATAACTCGTAGTTCTCAGCAATTCTCACTGGACGACAATAGACGTAAAAAAGCCCGCAGAGCTTGTGCTGTGCGGGCTTAGTAGACTTCATTGAACTTCAAACAACTAAAAAGTGGTGGAGCTGGCGGGAGTTGAACCCGCGTCCGAAATTCCTACATCCTCGGTACTACATGCTTAGTCAGTCTTTACATTCGCCTGGCACCTGCGGACAGACACGCCACTACCAGACTAGCCTGATTAGATTTAACGCTTCAACCCCAGGCAGGGCCTCCACGCGATCTCTTTTGGGTTTGACCTCTCTTTGATCCCCGTCTTAAGAGCGGAAGCTAGGGAGAGAGGGCTCAGAGCAGGTTATTAAGCTGCTAAAGCGTAGTTTTCGTCGTTTGCGACTATTTTTTTGCGGCTTTTTACGAGGCCAACCGCCCCTCGGCATGCACCTTGGGTTTCGCGAATCCCGTCGAATCCAGAATCAGCCCCAATGTGTTAGAGCAAGTATAACAGACTTGTGACACGCGTGACCAGCCCCCGCAACCCCTAATCCTCAAGGATTTAGCGCTCACGCAGTGCTTCTTTTGCGCGATTAAACGGTTTGATTAAATAGTCGACGATGGTTTTTTCACCTGTTTTTATATCCACTGTGGCAATCATGCCCGGTACGATGGAGAAATGGCGTCCCAGTTTGTTCTGTAAGAAGTCCTGATGGGTGCGGATAAACACGCGGTAATAGAAGATTTCCGGTTTCACTTTATCCTGAATGGTGTCCGGTGAGATGGTTTCGACTACGCCTTCCAGGCCGCCGTAAATGGCGTAGTCATAGGCGGTTATCTTCACCAGCGCCCGCTGGCCGGGATGGATGAACGCGATATCACGCGGCGACAGGCGGGTTTCGATCAGCAGATGATCGTCCAGCGGCACAATCTCCATCATCTCGCCGTTGGGCGGGATAACGCCGCCAATGGTGGTGACCTGGATATTTTTCACAATACCGCGCATCGGCGCGCGTACGGTCAGGCGGGTGACGGAATCCTCGCGTCCTTTTAAAATAGCCGCCAGCATATCCACTTCGGCGTTAGCTTTTGACAGCGCTTCCCGCGCCTGCACAAAGTATTGCGAGCGCAGGTCGGTAATTTTTAATCCCAAATCGCTTTTTTGGCGTTGCAGGCGCAGCACTTCTACGTGGCTGGCGGCACCGCTTTTCTCCAGCCGTTGGGTGATGGCCAGCTCTTTATTTACCGAGACCAGCGCATCCTGCAGTTCCGCCATTGAATCCGCAAGCTGCGCGCGGCGGCTTTTATACAGGCGAGTTTCGGAGGCGATGAGATCCGGCCAGGCGCGCAGTGAATCGGGAAAGACCAGCGGCAAATCGTTAACTTCGGCATTGAGCCTTGCGCTGGAGGCCAGTGAGGCGCGATAACGGGCGGCGCTCTCCCCAACGTTGGACTCTGAACGGGTGGGGTCGAGGCGAGCAACAATTTGATTAGCCTGGACTTTATCTCCCTCGCGGACCGTCAGTTCGGCGAGAATACCGCCATCCAGTGATTGCAAGACTTGTTCACGCGAGCTGGGGATCACTTTCCCGCTGCCGGTTGAGACTTCATCCAGCTTGCCGAAATATGCCCAGATACCCAGGGCGGCAAACAGCAGCGTGCTGAGCAGAATAATGCGGCTGGCCCCGGAAAAACGGTGCTCGCGGCGAATATCGAGGTCGTCCATAGCGGCATCATGCGGATTGGTTTTCATTTTTCCACTCCCGACCGTGAGTAGGGGCAGGTGCCCGGCTCGCATTCAACGCCTGCGCTTTCGGGGCATCCATGACCAGTTGACCTTCTTTCAACACCACCACGCGTTCGACCAGTTCCAGAACCGGTACGCGATGGGTGGCGACAATCAATGTGCGGTTACCCAACCACTGGTTGAGGCGCTGAATAAATTCCCGCTCGGTATGTTCATCCAGCGAGGCGCTGGGTTCATCGAGCAGCACGATATTGGGCGATCGCAGCAGCATTCTAGCCAGCAGGATCGACTGCCGTTGTCCACCGGACAAACCGTTGCCGCCTTCCATAATGGGATGCGCCAGCCCTTTGGCGAGCTGTTTAACGAAAGCAGCCGCGCCGCTGACCTCCAGCGCTTCGAAGATCTGCGCGTCGCTGGCGTGCGGCGCACCGAGGGTCAGGTTCTCGCGTAGGGTGCCGAAAAACAGTCGCGCATTCTGGCTGAGAAAACCGATGTTGCGGCGTAAATCGGCCATATCAATTTGCGCCAGACTCAGGTTATCGAGCCGTACATCGCCCTGGATAATCTCCACGCCGCCGGCCATGGCCTGTAGCAGCGTTGATTTTCCGGCACCGTTACGCCCGAGGATCGCCACCCGTTCGCCGGGCATGACCTCCAGGCGCGAGATCCGTAGTGGAACGCGCTGATCATCACTGTGGTAGCGAAAGTGTGCGTTCTCAAACTGATAATGGCCGTGAAAAATCTCCTGATGCACCCGGTCTTCGTCGTACTGCGTTTCGGTGGGAAGCTGCATGATGCTGTCTAACCCCATTTTCGCCGCCTTAACCTGTTGCCAGCGGGCCAGCACGCCGCACAGATTAGCCATCGGGGCAATCATTCTGGAACCGAGCATTGAAGCCGCCACCACGGCGCCGGTGGTCATCGTGCCTTCAATGACCATTGGCGCGCCGAACATAATGATGGCGGCGTAGACCAGGCTTTGTACCGACATGCCCCAGCCAATCAGCCCTTGAGTCAGCTTACGCGTGCGTAGCCCTGACTCTCCGGTAATACGGATATAGCTGTTCCACTGCTGTAAAAAGCGGTTTTCCGCCTGCATCAGCTTGATGTCTTCCAGCCCCTGGACGCTTTCGACCAGCACCGCGTTACGCAGGGTGGATTCATGGGCAGCCTGGTTGGCAAGCACAGCCAGCTTCTTCTGTAACAGCAAGCCAGGCAGGATCATCAGCAGGGCCGCGACGGGTGCAATCCACGCCAGCGGCGGGGCGATAAATGCCAGCACCACGATAAACAGAAAGAAAAACGGCAGATCGACAATGGTCGACATGGTCGAAGAGGTGATCATCTCGCGAACTTGTTCCAGCTCGCGCAGTTGAGAAATAAAGCTCCCCGTCGAGCGGGGGACGGCGCTGTTGCGCAGCCGCAATGCGTGGCTAAACACGCGATCGGAAATGCGCATATCGGCGCGTTTGCCGAGCAGGTCCATTATGTGGGTACGCGCTTCGCGCAGCAAAAAGCCAAACAGCACCGCTACCAGAACACCGGTAGAGAGAACATACAGCGTTGGATAAGACTGGGCGGGGATCACCCGGTCATAGACCTGCATGGAAAAGATAATCCCGGCGAGCGACAGGACGTTAATCAGAAAGGCAGCAATCATGACCGGCAGGTAAGGGCGGATGTCCTTTAACACCAGTTCGCGCATCCAGTCGGGCTTGAAGCGCGAAATATAGCGGTCTACCCGACTGTCCTTCAGCGCCGACAGCGGGCGCAGCGCGGTAATGCTCACGATCTCCGGCAGAAGTTCTGCAATCGTTAACCTGTTACGCTGGCCCTCTTCGGCGATGATGAAAACATCTAACGTATCTTCGCCGTTAAAATGTTCTATTACCATCAGTTGGCCGTCGCGCAGTTCCGCCACCACTGGCAGGTGCCATTGACCGAACGCCTGCGTGGCGGTATTCAGCGCATGAAATGACAGTCCCGCCTGACGCGCCAGTTGCGACAGGGCCGTGGCCCGGCTTTTTCCCGCAAACCATGGGGCGTTGGCCTGGATTGCGCCAGGAGAACAGGCCACGCGATAGTGATTGGCAATATGCGTCATCGCCTGCGCCCACTGGCTCAGGGCGTGTTCGCCAATTACATTATCCGCATGTGAATCGAGGTCGCTCATAGCTTGATCTCCACCGATTGAATGCTGCGATTATTTAAGGCGAACGCCTGGCGAAGCGAGCCGGTGTTATAGAGACAGTTCAACTGGAGCTGGCGCAGCTGGTTTTGAGTCTGGAGTTCAGCAAAACGGGCCTGATACACCTCTTGCTCGGCGTTAAGCACGTCGAGCAGCGGGCGCGAGCCAAGGTCCAGATATTGCTGTTGATAAAGCTCGCGCGTTTGTTCGCTCAGCCGCTGTTGGCGACGTAGAATTTGCAGGGCGGTGGCGAGGCTCATCGCCTGGCTGCGGGACTCCAGTAATTTCTGCCGTACTTCGAGTCGGGTGCGCTGGATGGAGTATTGTGCAGATTCTACCGCATGGCTGGCGGCGTTGCGTCTGGCGGTGAGTCCGCCTCCCTGATACAGCGGCATTTCAACTTTTACCCATGCAGAATACTGGGTTTTGTCGAGTACCTCATGGCTGGGGTATTTGTCGTTGAGATAGTGCTGAACCGACGGCTCCAGAGAGATGGTGGGCGTCATCTGCGCGTTAGCGTAGTCGAGGTTTGCCTGCGCTACATTCGCTTGTGCCCAGGCCGCCAGGACCGCGGGAACCAGTTTATCGTCCGGTTTGACTACATCACAGCTGCTGTCCAGTTTGACCGGGAATTCATTGCTGATGCCGTTAAGCGAGTTCCAGCCGAGGAAGCTCATCAATGTGGCCTTGCTGCTGTCGAGATTGGCCTGATACTGCGCCAACTGAGAACGTGCAGACTCGATACGCGCATCGGTTTGCACCACGTCTGACAGCGAGGTTGCCCCTTCATCATTGCGTTGACGGGTCAGTCGACCAATGCCGTTTAAGGCGGTGAGCTGCTCTTCGGCGGCATCCACCATTTGCTGCCACGTCTGCACCTGGACTATCGCGTTGGCGGTGGCGTGGGCGATGGTATCAATACTGAGTAACACATTCGCCTGCTGTTGCGCGGCTCCGGCGGTCTCGGCGCGGACCTGGCTTGCCACTTTGCCGAAGTCGTACAGCATTTGCGATACCGAAATCACCAGCGCCGGGCTAAAGCCGTGGTCGGTGTAGGTATTGCTGTAACCGTTGTTCATTCCGGCAGAAACCTGCGGGTAATATTTTGACTTCGCCACGTCGATTTGCTCGTTTTGCGAGAGCAGTTTGCCGATGGATTCACGAATAGAAGGATGCCAGCTCACGGCACGACTCACCGCGTCGTTGAGCGTCAGGCTACCGGGAGCGGCGGCACTTAGCGGCAGATCGGCAACCGCGCCGTCCAGCGAGGGAAGCATCTGGCTAGTGGCCAGTCCTTCCGGCGTAATAATTTGCGGTTCATCTTCGGCATTCACCCGCAGGGTACAGAGCGTTAATGCCAGCAGTAAGGCAACAGGCGCGACATTTCTCATAGATTATCCCTTACAAAATACGGCAGCGACGACTGTTATTGCCCCGGATGTCATCGCATCCGGGGCTGTAGTTATGGCGCTTTAACGCTATATGTTCACTTCAGGGCACAATGTGATTTTGTTGCACCAGCTCGTCGAGCGTGGTATGTACGTTCTCCAGCGTGATGAGATTGGTTGAGTGATAAGTGTTGCCCGTACCGTCACGGTCGATGGCAATAACCGTGTTGTTACCGCTGGTGGTAACGGTGAGGTAGTTGCCGAGCGTCGCGTTCTGCCCGTTCCAGCCCACCAGCAGGTCACCGATATCGATTTTGTCACCCTGGGCCAGCGAGAAGTTGGTCCAGGTGTCCGCTGTTCCGTTACCGCCGGTAGCGTCGTTGGCATTGAGCAGGTGATAAATCAGCGTATCGCCGTAGGCGCTGCCAGTCAGGCGATCGGCATCGACGGTACTCACCACTTGCGGATTCATATTGATGGTCAGCGTAGCGGTATCGGTATGGCCATTCAGGTCGTTAAGGGTGTAGGTAAATGTCTCTTTGGTGACGATGGTGGAGAGCGAGACATCGCTGTTGAGGGCATAGGTGTAATGACCATCAATGCCAATGGTCAGTTTGCCGTACAACCCGTTAATGATGGCGCTGGTCGTGCTGCTCAGCGGATCCAGCGTGGCGGCGCTGCCGCCCGTGCCATTCACCGTTAGCAAGGTATGCACGCTGGCAATATGGTCTCCGTCATAAATATTGCCGGTGACGCTATTCGCTGTGGAAGTCTCGAAGTTTTGCAGGTCGATTATCGTGCCTTTCACGCTGGGGGTGATGGTGATATTCCCCAGCCCCAGAGCCCCGACGCTGCCGGTATAGTCGAGGCGATAGTTGCCGGGGTGCAGTACTACCCCGCTGAGGGCAATATCAATATTGCCGCCAATCAGCAATCCGCCATTGAATGAGTTACCGGCAATCTTGACATTGTTGCTGTCATACAGCGCCCAGGTGACGGTCAGTCCGCCCAGCGTCAGACCTGAAGCGACGTTAAAATGCAGTATGGCGTTTTGCACCGCCGTTCCCGTCGCGACTTCAATGACGCCAGTACCATTTTGTGAGGTGGGTGAAAGGAGTTGGGCGCTCCAGCTGGCGTTGCCAACGCTGTTGTCGGTAAACGACCTGGATGTATCGGCCTGGGTGGTGACCGCCATCTGGCTGCTGATGTCGTTTACGGCATCCAGCGCCTGTGGGGTTGCCGTAATGTTCAGCGACGCGCTGCCGGTATCGCCGTTTGGTGCTTTGACCTTATACACAAAGCTGTCCGGCGTATTGATACCGTCTGCGCCCAGTCCGCTTCTCAGCGTGTAGGTATAGTTCCCTTTCGCATCAATAGTCAGTGTGCCGTACTGTCCGTTAATGGTGGTAGTGCCTGTTGTGTTAACGGTGACACCGTTAACTTCGGTGATAACGGTATTAGCCGGAGCCGAGTCGTTGGCCAGCAGATTTCCATTGGTTGCTGCACTCAGACTGTCGACGGCGTAGGTGTGATCGGCCTGAATATTCAGGGTATAGCTGGTCAGTAGCGTCAGGCCGCCGGAAGCATTAAGCAGGAACAGATAGTCACCGCCCGGCAGTGTAATGGTATACGCCGGTGAGCTGCCGCCCAGCAGGGCGGTGACCCAGTTCGGCTGTACCCGGTACTGCTCATACTGCTGAATAGACTCGTTGAAGCGGTAGACATAGAGATCAAAGCCGCCCAGCGTTACGCCAAGTACGTTGGCCTGAACCGTGATCGTTCGTGTCGCGCCGTCATCAACGTTGAATTTAATCGGGTTGGTCAAACCGTTGACCAGGCTGACATCCAACAATTGTCCCAAACCAACGCTGGCGAGCGTGAAGCCGGTTTGTTGTGATGGATGGTTGTCGACTGCGATGACCTGCGTCCCGTAAGTCAGCGCAGCCACATCGTCTGCCGCCGTTACCGTGCTGGTGGTTGGGGCCTGACCCAGCGTGACCACCAGTTTTGCCGAGGAGTGATCGCTGCCATGTGTTAGCGTGTAGGTGAAGCTTTCGGAACGTCCATACACTGAGATTGACGTATTGGTCAGAGTATAGGTGTAGCTACCATTCTGATTGATATGCAGGGTGCCGTATTTACCCTGCACATCAATGCCGCCCGCCGGGATGTTCACCACGTTGCCGTTACCGTCAGTGATGGTGGTGACCAGTGTGCCGGAAGGGGCGTTATCCTGCCCATTGGCGGGATCGGTATCGGTGATGATATTGCCAGACTCGGTAGTACCACCGGTGATGGTCCCTGCGCTGGCTTTTACCACCGAGACATCAAGGCTGGTGTATGCCCCAGTCGCCAGTAGGTTGGTGTTGTAGCTGACCACGCGGTAATCCCCGCCAGTCAGTCCGCTGTAATTGAGCGTTACGCCCGAGGCGCCCAGGGTGAGCAGGCTGGCAAAGTCTGGTTTCCCGGTATCCACCACCGTTACCCAGGCATTCAGCGCGGTGTCGAAGCGCTGGATGACGACTTCAAGCGTGTTTAATAGCGACAGCACCACGCCGGTCGCTGCGGCATTGATTGTAATGGATCCGCTGCCGCCAGAAGCGATGCTGAAATTGACGCTTGCTGTATCGTTCCCCAGCACGTTGGCGACATTTCCCAGCGCATTGACCAACAGGAAGCCATAATCGCTTTGATGCTCGGTGCTGACGGTGACATCGGTTTGTAGAGGCAGACTGGTGACATTGTCTTCAGCCAGCAGCGGCAATACCGGCGCGATAGCGCTTGTTGGCAATGAGGTATTTCCCGCCGCATCGGTCGCCGTGGCGGACAGCGACTGACCCTCAATCTGGCGAACCGGCAGGTTGACGCTGTAGACACCGCTGCTGTTGGCGATTGCCGTCACGCTGGTGCCGCCGGGCAGAGAGATGGTAACCGTGCTTCCCGCTTCGGCGACGCCACTGATGGTACCGCCATCGGCGCTGATCAGTATCGTTGGCGCGGTCGGCGGCGTGGTATCCACAATCACGCTGAACGAACCGGACACCCCGCTTACGCCGTTGGCGTTTGTTGCCGTGGCGGTAAACGCGTGGTTACCTTCGCTGAGCGCGCCGGATGGGGTAAAGTTCCAGAGGCCGTTACTATCTGCGGTCGTACTACCCATGAGTACGCCGTTGTTGTACAGATTGATGATGGCGTTAGCCTGCGCCGTTCCGCTAAGGGCTGGACGGGTATCATTGGTGGTTTTACCTGCCGCGACCAGACCTGTAATTGTGCCCACGTCGTCAAATACGCTGGCAATAACCGGCGCAGGCGGTACACCAGTAAACGGTGCCAGCACGTTACCCGCTGTGCCGATGTTGCCTGCGGCATCCTGTGCGCTGACCAGCAGCGTTTGCCCACTGATTTGCGGTGGGCTCAGCGTGAAGGTGAAATTACCGGAGGCGTTGGCTGTTGCGGTACCAAGTACGGTTCCGCTGCTGGAGGTGATGATTATCGTACTGTTTGCTTCGGCAACGCCGGTCAGCGTGGTGCCGTTGGCGTTGACCGCCAGACCGGTTGGAGTACCCGGTGCGACGGTATCGACCACAATTGCAGAGGCAGACGATAGCCCGCTGGTATTACCTGCGGTGTCTGTTGCTGTGATGGTGAAGGAATGCGTCCCCTGACCCAACGCCGTAGGTGGCCTGTAATTCCAGCTGCCGCTGCCGTCCGCCGTTACGCTGGTTACAAAGGTGCCGTTATCATAAATATCGACCCGAGCGTTGGCTTCCGTGGTGCCGTTTAACGTTGGGCGTGCGTCGTTGGTTGGCTGATTATTGCCAATCGCCCCGATGTTTGGCCCAACATCGTCAATAATGCTGCTGATTGAAGGCTGCGTTGGTGCCGTGGTGTCGACCACTACGCTAAAGCCTGCCGTTGCGCCGCTGGTGTTACCCGCCGCATCGGTAGCGGTGACGGTGAAGGTGTGCGATCCATTCGCCAGCGGCGTGGTTGGGGTAAACGTCCAGCTGTTATTACTTTGTACCAGCGCCGTGCCCAGCAGGGTGCTGCCGTCATAGATGCTGACAGTGCTGCCCGCTTCGGCGGTACCGTTGAGCGTTGGTCGGGCATCGTTAGTCAGTTGCCCGTTGCTAAGCCCCGCGTTGAACACACCGCCTGCGACGTCATCCACCACCGAGGTCAGGAGCGGCGCTGACGGCGCGATCGTGTCAACGTTGATAATAAATTCGCTTGAGGTGGGGCTGACGTTCCCGGCGGCATCCGTGGCAATGGCGGTAAAGACATGCTGGCCGTTGCCCAGTGTGGCAGGCAGATATTCCCAGGTGCCATCTACTGCCGCTGTCACCGTCGCCAGCAGCGTGCCATTATCGTAGATGGCTACCCGGGCACCGGCTTCCGCCGAGCCGTTCAGTACGGGACGAGTATCATTGGTGTAAGCGCCGTTCGACAGCGTTCCGGTTCCCGGCACCACGTCATCAAAAGCCTGGATAATCGTTGGCGCAAGCGGGGCAACAGTATCAACAACGATGTTAAATCCAGCGGACGTTGGACTAACGTTTCCGGCTGCGTCGGTTGCTGTCACCGTCAGCGCGTGGTTACCGTTGCCAAGCGCGGTTCCCGGCGTGAAGCTCCAGGCGCCTGTACCATCCGCTGTGATTGAACCGATAAACGATCCGTTATCGTAAATTCTCACCGTGGAATTGGCCTCTGCCGTGCCGCTGAGGGTAGGGCGCGCATCGTTTGTCGCCTGGCCGTTGTTCAGATTTCCGGTCAGCGGGCCGACATCATCTGCAACCTGAGTAATCACTGGTGCTGCCGGTGCTTGTGTGTCGACGGTGTAGGTAAAGCCGCCTGAAGGCAGACTGGTATTGCCTGCGCTATCTGTCGCCGTGACGGTCAGAGTATGCAGGCCGTTACCCAATGCCGTTGAGGGCGTAAAATTCCAGGTTCCGCCTGCGCCGACGATGGTGGTGCCAATGGGCTGACCATCGCTCAGGACGGTAATGGTCGCGCCAACTTCACCGGTACCACTGAGCGCCGGGCGACTTTCGTTACTGATTTGCCCGTTGGAGATTGGCCCGGTTGTCGGCGCGGTATTGTCCTGAACGGTCAGAATTACTGGTGCAGACGGGGCAACTGAATCGACCAAAACGGTGAACGAGGCAGAAGCTCCGCTGGTGTTGCCCGCCACATCCGTTGCGGTCACCGTAAAGATATTTTCCCCCTGCGCCAGCGCGTTTGTTGGGGTGAAGCTCCAGCTACCGGAGCCATCGGCATTTGCGGTGCCAATGATCGTTCCGTTACTACGAATGGTGACAATAGCATTAGCTTCGGTCGTGCCACTTAGTGTTGGTTGGGCATCATTGGTCAGTTGGCCGTTGGTCAACAGCGTGCTTCCCGGCTGATCGTCGATGACCGAGGTAATACTTGGCGCGGCGGGCGCCAGCGTATCGACAACTACGACGAACGGTGGCGCTGCCGGGCTGATGTTGCCCGCACCATCCGTGACGGTGGCTGTCAGCGAGTGGCTGCCTTCACTGAGCGCAGGGGCTGGCGTAAAGCTCCAGTTACCGCTGGCGTCGCTGGTGGTTGTGCCAATCACTGTGTTGCCATCACGGATGGTGACAATTGAATCTGCCTCGGTAACGCCCGTGAGCGTTGGGGTATTATCGTTAGTTGACTGTCCGGACGTCAGGTTTTGAATGGTGCCAACGTTGTCTGTGACTGTGACAATGGAGGGGGCATTCGGAATTAAAGTATCAACAATGATCAGAAAATCAGCGGAGGCATCGCCTTGGTTGCCAGCAGCATCGGTTGCGCGAGCGGTAAAGAGGTGATTGCCTTCTCCCAGCGCGTCTATCGGAGTAAAGCTCCAGAATCCGCTGCTGTTTACCGTGGTTGTGGCATAAGCGATACCGTTATCGTAGAGGGTGATGGTTGCTCCCGCTTCGCCGGTTCCGTTTAAGGTCGGGCGTGAGTCATTGGTCATTTGCCCTTTATCCAGCGGCCCACTGCCGGGCGAAACGTCATCGATAATGCTGGTGATGAGCGGTGCCAGCGGCGCGGTGGTGTCGATGGTAATGGCATAATTGGGTGACTGCCCGCTGGATCCTGAGCGATCGCGTTCAATGATTCACCCGCCGTCTGCGCTGGTGAAATCGTGACGGTGTAAGCGCCGGTATTGCTATCAGCTACGGCCTGGCCCAGTACCGTGGTACCATTTCTGATGATGACGGTACTGCCCGGTTCAGCTGTCCCGCTCACCAGCGTACCGTTATTATCTATGGTATCTACAGCGGGGGCGCCCGGCGCTTGTGTATCGGTTGTTATAACGATCGGGTTGGCCGCCGGAAGGCTATTACCTGCCGCATCCTGCGCACCAAAGGTCAGCGTATGTTGCGCATTGGCAGAAAGCGGAACGTCCACGCTCCATTTACCATCGGCTCCCACCGTGATGTTTAGCGGGATGAGATTGCCATTATCATAGATTAGGATCGTACTACCCGGTGTTCCCGTTCCACTGACGGTGGGCGAGAGATCGTCCGTCACGCTTCCATTGCCGAGTGTACCGGTAATCACGCCGACGTTATCTTCGATATTCGTCACGAGTGGCGCTGTGAGCGGGGTGGTGTTCACCGTAAACGAAATGCTGTTTGAGCTACTGCTGATGTTACCTGCCGCATCGGTTGCGGTAGCGGTCAGCGTGTAGTTGCCGTTTGCCAGCGCAGCCCCGGGCGTAATACTCCAGGTGCCGCCAGCCACCGTTGCCGTACCGATCACTACACCGCTGTTATACAGGGTGATGATATCCCCGTCAGTGCCAGTACCGCGAATGGTTGGCGTGGCGTCATCGGTCACGGCATTGGGCAAGAGATCGCCTACCGAGCCACCGACGTTATCATTGGCGGCGATAATCACCGGAGGTGCAGACGGCGTCGTGTCGATGTTCAGTGTTATGGCATTCGACGGCTGGCTAACGTTGCCAGCCGGATCGGTTGCGGTAAGGGTTATCTGGTAAGTACCAGGGGAAACCGGTGCTGATGGAGTAAAGCTCCAGGTTCCGTCTGCACCTACTGTTGCTGTTCCCTGCAAAGGGGGAGTGCCGTTCAGATAAACGGTAATCAAATCCCCAACGTTCCCTGTACCGCTAAAGGTTGGCGTGGTGTCATTGGTGTTGCCATTCGTGACCACGCCCGTTACCGGAGCCACATCGTCAGTAATGATAGGGGCGTCAGGCTGCGCGGGAGGCGTATTGTCTACCGTCAGAGTGAAGCTAGCCGATGGGATCCCCGTATTACCTGCAGCGTCAGTCGCCGTGGCGGTGAATTTGTGTGGCCCCTCGATGAGCACGGGATCTGGGGTAAATGTCCAGGTTCCATTTGGTTGAACGGTGGCGGTGCCAATACTGACGTTATTGTCAAAAATAGTAATGGTTGCGCCCGGCTCGCCCGTACCGGAGAGGGCCGGAGCGGTACTTTTCGTACTACCGCCGTTCGCCAGAGCAACGGTGGCGCTGCCCACGAGTCCTTCACCGGCGATAATCACCGGAGCCGCTGGTGGGGTGGTATCAATGGTCAGCGTGAAATTTCCGGCATTGCTGGCGTTACCCGCTGCATCTGTTGCGATAGCCGACAGCGCATGTGGACCTTCACTCAGCGGTTGAGTGACCTGGAAACTCCAGGCGCCCCCGGACACGACCGTTGCGGTTCCAATAAGTGTGGCGCCATCATAGATAGTGATGGTGGAGTCGACGGTCCCGGTCCCCTTCAGCAGCGGCAAGGTATCGTTTGAACGGCTACCGGTGGGCAGATCGGTTGGTGCATTCCCTACGTCGTCGGTTGCGGTCAAAATCACGGGGGTCCCAGGTGCTTGGGTATCCACGGTAACACTGACTACGATGGGCGAGGTAATGACGTTACCGGCTGCATCTGTTGCTGATACCGTAAACTGGTGGATGCGATCGTTGAGCGCCAGATTGGTTGGAACGGTATAGCTCCAGGTCCCCGAGCTGTCGATAAGCATCACCGTCATCAGCAGACTGCCATCGTACAGGCTCACGAGCGAGCCCGGCTCACCGGTACCTGAGAGGGTTGGCGTGTTGTCGTTGGTAATCCAGGCATTGCTCGTGACGTTACCAGCGCTGCTGCCAACATCAGCGTTAACCAGCGTTATGACTGGCACTGTCGGCGCGATGCTATCGACAATGATTTTCCAACTGGCGGCAGTGCTGGTGTTATTAGCGGTATCGGTTGCCGTCACTGTAAATACGTGTGCCCCCTGGCCCAATGCCGAGGTGGGCGTATAGTTCCAGTTACCGTTGATATCAGCGGTAATGGTCGTAAGCAGAGTTCCGTTATCGTAAATTTTGACCTGAGAGCCGGCCTCAGCTTTGCCCTCAATTTTCGGTTTATCGTCGTTGGTTAAACCATTGTTATTGATGGAGCCTGTGATATCGGCGACGTCATCAGTAACGGCAATGATAACGGGTTGGTTTGGCGCGGTGAGATCCGGGGCAACAGCCGAAGTTGGCAGGCTTTCGTTACCAGTGCTGTCCGTTGCGGTGACGTTTACTGTTTCATTGTTGATTTTCGACGGGGTGATCTGGACGGTGAAATTGCCGCCGCTGTCAGCCTGACCCACGCCAATAGGAGCCCCGTTGCTGTCTTTGACGGTGACGGTACTTCCGGCTTCGGCGTGACCGCTAACCGCTCCACCATTTCCTGCAACTGTGACGCCTGTCGGCGCATCAGGTGCGGTGGTGTCCGGTGCGTTGACAGAGGCGTCGTCGCCCTTGTTGCCTGCGGTGTCGGTCGCATTTGCCGTAAGGGTCTCGCCGTTGGTTTGTGGCGGAACCAACGTTGCGGTGAAATCCCCATTTGTATCGGCAGTTGCTGTTCCAATGATATTGCCATCCGGATCCAGAATATTGACCGTACTGTTGGGTTCGGCCTTGCCGGTGACCTGGTCTCCAGTGCCATTAACTAGCAGGTTTGTTGGGGGCTGTGGCGCGGTAATGTCTGGTGCAAGCGCAGTTTCTGGCAGGCTTGGGTTTCCTGCCGGATCGGTTGCGATGGCTTCAATGGTTTCGCCATTGGTCTGTGGTGGGTTAATGGTGATGGTAAATGAGCCATCCGGCCCGGCGACGCCGCTGCCGATCTGAGTTCCGCCACTGCCGGTGATAACTACGGTATTGCCTGGCTCGGTCGTTCCGGTGACGACAGTCCCATCCGCAGATACGTTGAGATCATCAGGTGGCAACGGTGGCTGGGTGTCGATGTTGATATTGAACGCTGGTGACATGCCTCCTGTACCTGACTGGTTTGTCGCGGTGGCGGTGAAGGCGTGTAGCTCATCTGATAACGGGGAGCTGGAAGTCCATGTCCAGTTACCGTTACCGTCAGCCAGTACGCTGACGATAATTGTGCCGTTGTCGTAAATAGTCACTGTGCTGTTGGCATCGGCAGTGCCAGAGAGCGTGGGGGTGTTATCGTTGGTGGCCTGATTGTTGCTCAATGGCCCGGTTGATGGGGAGAAGTCATCCATCACGCTGACGATAACCGGTACGCCAGGATAGCCCGAGTTCGTCGCATTGAATGGGGTATCTGGCCCGATGTTACCGGCCTGGTCCTGAATCTTCGCGATTAGCGCTTCACCGTGCGTCTGTGAAGGTGAAATCGCGATGACGAAATTGCCGGTTTGGCCGACCGTTATTGAACCCAGAACCTGATTATTGCTACCGATGATCATCACCAGGCTTCCAGCCTCAGCACTACCGGTTACCTCAGTGCCTTCCGGATTAACGGAGGAAATGACCGCGCCTTCAGGCGGGGTAGTATCGACGGTGAATGTAGGTACGCTCGTTTCCGCGCTCACGTTACCCGCATCGTCAGTTTGCGTCAGCGTCAGATTGTGAACACCGTCGCTAAGCGGTGTGTCCGGTGTAAATGTCCAGTTGCCATTGTCATCCACCTGGACCATACCAATCAGAATGCCGTTATCAGAAATGCTGATGTAAGAACCGGCTTCGCCAGTGCCTGTGAGTGTTGGCGTGGCATCGTCGGTTACGCCGTTATTACCGATCAAGCCTTTAATGGAACCGGAATCGTCAGTTACTTCTGTGACCACAGGGGCGTCGGGGACAAGCGTATCGACAATAATCTCCCAACTGTCCGACATGCCGCTGCTGCCCGTACCGTCTGATGCACTGACGGTAAACTGGTGGGTACCGTCTGCGAGCGGAGAGGATGGCGTAAACGACCAGTTGCCGTTGGCATCGATAGCGACCTGGCCGATTTCTACACCGTTATCAAAAATATGCAATGTAGCATTTGCGGGGCCGGTGCCCTGGAGAGTGGGCGTATTATCGTTGGTGGATTCCTGCTGATTAACAGGACCAGTAATCAGCTCCTGGTCATCGATTACGCTGGTAATAACCGGCACATCTGGTGCGTTAGGTGTTGTCGTTGGCGGATCGCCACCATCGCCATCGCCATTACCGTTGCCACCACCATCGCCGTTACCGTTGCCATTACCGCTTCCGGCGTTGTTATCGCTTCCACCGCCGCCACCTCCACCACCGCCACCTGCGGCAAGGCCAATTCCGCCAGCAACCGCGATCCCGCCAAGAACCCACGGCCAGACGGCGCCGCCTTCATGGCTTCCCTCGGCAGTCATTAACGGAGTGAGATCGTCTAAATGCTGGAAGTGGAACGCTCCATCAGTATCCTGAACCCACCACAGCGCGCCATTGCTGTCTTCCAGAACAAGCTGGTTTTGCGCATCACCTTTTCCGACGTAGAAGTTTTTAATGGTGATGGTTTCACCCGAGCGGAGTGTGACAACCAGATCCTGATTAACGCGTGTTAGTTGACTTACCTCCTCACGCGACACTGACAGTTTCACGATAGAAGGCGAACTGAGCGTAACTTCAGAGGATTCAACATTTGTGGAAACGCCAGTTAATTTTGATACAACGGCGAGTAGACGCATATGTTCACTCCTGATGGCATGTCGGGAGTATTAATCCGCAACAGCGAGCTGGGAAAATGAGCAGACAGGGGCCCCGTTCATCATAAAGATGAATTTACACATGTAATTACATTGATTAGGTCATGCAGATGTTCGTTTACTTAGTAAATACGTTCGGGACCTGCCGACAGAATAGTTCTTTCGTATTAGATGATATAGTCAGAAAGAAAGTATTCTGCAACTTATCCATATTAAAAATATATTTGGCTAATTGAAAAGGATACTTTCCGGTGCGTATTTAATGATTTGTTTTTGGTTAACTTATTGTATTTTAATGTTTTTATTTAAATTGAAATGAGGGAGGACATAATAAACAACAGTAATAATAGTGTTATATAATAAGCCTAAATATAGGCGATATGGTCTTGAAGTTTTATTTTATTAGACTATGGGTCGCTACGGTAATGCCATGGCAGTTTATTTCATACCTGAACGATTCAGCACAAATAAACCATAAATTTGATGAATGTATTGGGTGGGTTTCAATAACTAAAAAATAAGAACCAGTCTCAGGGGGAGAGACTGGTCACAGAGGAGTAGCGTTTAGCGACCAGCATTTTTCATAATACGCGCTTTATCTAACTGCCATTCGCGTTCTTTCACATCGGAGCGCTTGTCGTGCTGTTTCTTACCTTTTGCGACGCCAATTTTCACTTTGCACCAGGCATTTTTCCAGTACAGTGAAAGCGCAACGACGGTATAACCGTCACGATTCATACGACCATACAGGGAGTCGAGTTCACGCTGGTTTAACAACAGCTTACGGGTACGGGTGGGATCACATACCACATGCGTTGAGGCAACAGCCATTGGCGTGAAGTTGGCGCCAAACAGGAACGCTTCGCCGTCTTTAAGGATGACATAGCTATCGCCGATGTTAGCTTTACCTGCGCGCAGAGATTTGACTTCCCAACCTTGCAGAGCGAGTCCTGCTTCGAACTCTTCTTCAATAAAGTATTCGTGTCGTGCGCGCTTGTTAAGCGCGATTGTGGCTGAGCCAGGTTTGTGTGCTTTTTTCTTCGTCATAATGCCGCTCAGTATAGGTAATCTGGAATCGAAAAACACCCCATTTCATCCAGCGGGGCGCAAGGCGCTATCTTAGCACGAGTTAGGCTATAGCGTTTTTTTTAGCGGGGGATAAATGGTATTATTTGTGTGATTGATATTGATGGAAATTGTTATGCCTCAGATTAGCCGGACCGCTTTAGTACCTTACAGTGCGGAACAGATGTATCAGCTAGTGAATGATGTTAAATCCTATCCCCAGTTTTTACCGGGTTGCACCGGTAGCCGTGTGCTGGAGTCAACTCCGGGACAGATGACCGCGGCTGTGGATGTCTCGAAAGCAGGGATTAGCAAAACGTTCACCACGCGCAATCAATTGACCAGTAACCAGAGCATCCTGATGCATCTGGTCGACGGCCCGTTCAAGAAACTCATTGGCGGATGGAAGTTTACGCCACTGAGTCATGAAGCATGTCGTATTGAATTTCATCTCGATTTTGAGTTTACCAATAAGTTAATCGAGCTGGCGTTTGGTCGTATCTTTAAAGAACTGGCTTCAAACATGGTGCAGGCCTTCACGGTTCGCGCGAAAGAGGTTTACAGTGTCAGCGTCGGCTAAAATTGTCGTTGAAGTGGCGTATGCGCTGCCAGAGAAACAGTATCTACAGCGTGTAACGCTGCAACAGGGTGCTACGGTGGAAGAGGCTATCCGCGCTTCCGGGCTGCTGGAATTACGTACCGATATCGATCTCAGCAAAAATAAAGTCGGGATATACAGCCGTCCGGTTAAGCTTGCTGATGTTCTGCATGACGGCGATCGGGTGGAAATATACCGGCCACTGATTGCTGATCCGAAAGAGCTGCGCAGACAGCGAGCAGAGAAATCCGCAAAAAAATAGCAGACAATAAAAAAGGTGCTCATTGAGCACCTTTTTTTGATCTGTTAATCCTACTTGTTGTCGGTCAACGCAGGTTTGTTATCAATGTTCGTCAAAACGCCGCTGCTGTTAAAAGTCAGCGTCAGTGTTTGCTGGGTTACGCCTTCATGACCAGGTTGCTGACGGAACACATAAAACCAGGTGTTAGTGCCAAAAGGATCGGACATCATTGGTGTACCCAGAGCATAAGCAACCTGCTGTTGCGTCATACCCGTGCGCACTTTGGCGACATCGGTAGGTGTCAGATAATTTCCCTGGTTGATGTCAGGGCGGTAAACCACTCGCTCCAGAGTGGAACAGCCTGCAGTCAACATCAGTAGTACTGCTGCAGCAGCAGTCAGCGTTTTACAGCGCATAGTGATTTGATTCCTTTTCGGGCCCGAGCAGTACGCGGCTCATATGTAATATGCCGATGATAATAGACCTTTCACCACTTTAAAACCTTTTGCTGTCGGGTCGGTCGGCGATTTTATGTTGAACTCAGACCTTAACAAGGTAAAAAAGTTTATGCCGCCAGCAGTTCTTTTGCATTTGCGAGGGTATTGCGCGTTACTTCGCTACCTCCGAGTAAGCGGGCTAATTCCTGCAGACGAGCGCGTTTATCAAGTGGCTGCATGTGTGTTTCGGTCATCGCGCCGTCAGTTTCTTTGCTGACATAGAAATGTTGATGACCGCAGCCAGCAACCTGCGGCAGGTGAGTAACACACATTACCTGGGTTGACTCGCCCAACTGACGCAGCATTTTTCCCACCACCGCAGCAGTCGGGCCGCTGATGCCGACATCCACTTCATCGAAAATCAGCGCCGGTGTTTCCATTTTACGTGCGGTAATAACCTGAATAGCCAGCGCAATGCGCGACAATTCCCCACCGGAAGCGACTTTCGCAATCGGCTGCAACGGCTGGCCTGGGTTAGTGGTCACTTTAAACTCTACGCGATCGGCACCGTCTGAGCTCAAATGATGTTCCTCAAATTTCACATCAATGCAAAAGACACCGTGCGGCATTGAGAGAGTATGCATGCTCTCTGTAATAAGCTGTCCCAGTTCCTGAGCATAATGCTGGCGCTGTTGGTGCAGCATTTTTGCCGTTTCCAGTGCCTGCTGGTGGTGATTGTTCACCGCCAGGGTTAAGGTTTCGAGAGAGTCGGCCTGATCGTCTAACTGCTGTTGTTCATCCAGCAATGACTGATAGAACTGTGGCAGCGCTTCAGGGGCAACATGATGCTTTCGCGCCAATGAGATTTGTTTGGAAATACGCTGCTCAAGTTCGAACAAACGGTTAGGGTCTAAATCCAGACGATCGCAATAGTGGCGCAGCTCGTCGCTGGCTTCGCTGAGCTGGATAGTAGCCTCTTCCAGCATGTCCAGAATACCGGAGAGCTTACCGTCCATTCCTGCCAGTTCACTAACCAACTGTTTTGCCGTGTACAGCTGGCTTTGCAGATTAACGTCTTCGCCGTCTGCCATGATAGCCAGTGCCTGTTGGCTGGTGGTGAGCAATTGCCCGCTGTTAGCCAGACGCTTGTACTCTTCATCAATTTGCTCAAATTCACCTGGCTGCGGGTTGAATTCGTTCAGTTCTTTTAACTGGTATTGCAATAGCTCTGCCCGGGCTGCGCGTTCCTGACTCTGTTGTTGATGATGTGCCAGGTCACGGCAGCTTTGGTGCCACAGTTGGTAGCGCACAGCCATTTCCTGAGTCAGGGATGCTTCATTGGCGTAGCCATCAAGCAGGGATTTTTGGTGTTCTGATTTTGTCAGGAGCTGATGCGCATGCTGACCGTGGATTTGAATAAGCAACTGGCCCAACTCGCGCAGCTGTGACAGTGGTACGGCAGTGCCGTTAATGAAGCCACGTGAACGTCCGTCGCTGCTGATAACGCGACGTAGCAAACACTCACGGCCTTCCTCAAGCTGGTTTTCTTCCAGCCAGCGCAGGGCCGCGGGGGTGTCTTTTAAGGTGAAGCGGGCGCAGAGGTCGGCTCGCGTGGCACCTGCACGTACCATGTCGGCATCTGCGCGTCCGCCCAGGCACAAACCGAGAGCATCAATGGCAATGGACTTACCCGCACCGGTTTCACCGGTAATAACGGTCATTCCGTTCTGGAAATCGATCTCAAGTTCACGAACGATAGCAAAATTGCTGATGGTCAGTTGTGCCAACATAGCTGTTTTCCTGTATGAAAAAACATAACTGTAATTACATACAGTATAAACTGGTTTTTTATACAGTAAAGAGGTTGGCGTTAAATTAGAATAATTTTTTTGACCAGCCTAGCTTAGTGCTTAATGTGTTGAAATAGCTGTAATCTTTTGGATGTATCAGGTTCAGATGATAATCACAGCGGCGAATTAATACGTCTTCACCTTCCTGTATAGGCAGGGCGATCTGGCTGTCACAGCTGATTTCCAGATCGTTACGGCGATGAGAGAAGCGCAGGCGAATGGTGCTGCTACTGTTGATCACCAGCGGTCGTGCGGAGAGCGTATGCGGGAACATCGGCACCAGCGTAATAGCATCTAAAGAAGGCGTCAGGATCGGACCTCCGGCAGAGAGTGAGTAGGCAGTAGAGCCGGTCGGTGTGGAAATAATTAAGCCGTCTGAACGCTGGGAGAAGGCAAAAATTTCATCGATATAGACTTCAAATTCAATCATGTGCGCCACTTTTCCGGGGTGCAACACAACTTCATTGATCGCAGTGCTAATACGCTTCTGGCAGTCCAGTTGGCACACCTGGGCTTCGAGTAAAAAGCGCTTTTCGCTGATGTAGTGGCCTTCCAGCACGTCAGCTAACTGTTGTTGCGCATTGTCTGGGTCAAGGTCGGTCAGGAAACCGAGGTTGCCGCGGTTAATGCCAATAACCTTGATGTCATAACGTGCCAGGGTGCGTGCGGCGCCCAGCATATTGCCGTCGCCACCGACAACCACGGCGAGGTCTGCCTGCTGGCCAATCTCTGCGAGCGTACCGGTTTTCACATTTTTCAGCTGCAGCTCGTGGGCGATTTGTTGCTCAACGATTACCTCATAACCTTTGGCGCACAGCCAACGGTAGAGCATTTCATGTGTGGTCAGTGCAGTGGGGTGACGTGGATGCCCCACAATGCCAATACACTTGAAATGTTTGTTCATTTTCTCGAGGTCCTTGTAACGAAGATTAGTGACAATGTGAGTACTTCCCTTGAAACCCTGAATCTTATCCCCATAATAATCCAGGTTAGCGAGATGAATGCGAAAAAAACGCGGAGAAATTCATGAGTAGTAAAGAACAGAAAACGCCTGAGGGGCAAGCCCCGGAAGAAATTATCATGGATCAGCACGAAGAAGTTGAGGCGGTTGAATCAGACGCTTCTGCTGAGCAGGTGGATCCGCGCGATGAAAAAATTGCGAATCTGGAAGCTCAGCTTGCTGAAGCCGAAACTCGCGAGCGCGACAGCGTGTTGCGTATCAAAGCGGAAATGGAAAACCTGCGTCGTCGTACCGAACTGGACGTAGAAAAAGCGCATAAGTTTGCACTGGAAAAATTCGTCAACGAGCTGCTGCCGGTGCTGGATAGCCTGGACCGTGCGCTGGAAGTGGCGGACAAAGACAATGACGCGATGGCGGCGATGGTTGAAGGTATTGAGCTGACCCGTAAGTCAATGCTGGATGTTGTGGCGAAGTTTGGCGTACAAGTGGTTGCGGATATTGACGTGCCGATGGACCCGAACGTGCATCAGGCGATTGCCATGGTAGAGTCTGACGACGTTGCTGCCGGTAATGTGCTGATGGTTATGCAGAAAGGCTATACCCTGAACGGACGTACCATCCGTGCGGCGATGGTCTCTGTGGCGAAAGCCAAAGGCTAATCAGCCTCAGACCGGGTAATGCTGATGCGCTACCCGGTCTGGATTACTCTCACTGGTCCGATACGCTTTCCCGCAGCGGTTTGACGGGCAACACCTGCACCTGTTTAATCATATTGTCCTGCACGTCGAGAATATCGATATCGTACTGCCCAATACGCACACGTGTTCCGGCAACCGGGATCTCTTCCAGCGCTTCAAGAATAATACCGTTCACGGTACGTGCATCATCTTCCGGCAGGTGCCAGTTAAACGCCTTATTGATTTCACGAACGTTGGCGCTACCGTCAATGATCACCGAACCGTCATTCTGCGGTGTGACTTCTTCGGCAAGCGTCGGTGACATTGAGGTCGTGAAGTCACCAACAATCTCTTCCAGGATATCCTCGACCGTAACCAGTCCCTGAATATCACCATATTCATTGACGACCAGGCCCACTTTCTTCTTATTGCGCTGAAATTTAATGAGCTGGGTGCTGAGTGGCGTGCCTTCCGGAACGTAATAAATTTCGTCGGCGGCGCGTAACATGGTCTCTTTGGTGAACTCTTTTTTCTCGGCCATCAATCGCCAGGCTTCACGTACGCGTAGCATACTGATAGCGTCGTCCAGCGAGTCACGATACAGCACAATACGACCGTGCGGAGAGTGCGAAAGCTGACGCACGATTGATTTCCAGTCATCGTTGATATCAATGCCGATAATTTCATTACGCGGGATCATGATGTCATCGACGCTGACTTTTTCCAGATCCAGCACTGACAGCAGCATATCCTGGTTACGGCGTGAGATTTGCGAGCGCGATTCATTCACCAGCGTTCGCAGTTCATCTTTACTCAGCGAACCGCTCACGACGATATCCGTTTTGATGCCCATCATGCGCATCAGCAGCCGCGTGATGGTGTTGAGTAACCATACCAACGGCATCATCAGAATCTGCAGGGGAGCCAGCAGGACACTGCTCGGATAGGCGACTTTTTCCGGATATAGTGCGGCAATCGTCTTTGGCAGTACTTCGGCAAAAACCAGTACCACAAACGTCAGTACCCCAGTGGCAATGGCGACGCCCGCATCGCCATACAGGCGCATACCGACAATAGTACCGAGCGCGGAGGCCAGAATATTCACCAGATTATTGCCGATGAGCACCAGGCTTATCAGGCGATCCGGCTTGCGAAGTAACTTTTCAACGCGTTTTGCCTGTCGATTTCCCTGCTTGGCCCGATGACGTAGACGATAGCGATTCAGGGTCATCATTCCGGTTTCAGAACCGGAAAAATAGGCGGAAATGACCACCATGATGAGGAGCGTGACAATGAGCGTGGTGGTGGAGATGTGTTCCACGTAGGATTCCTTAAAGATTTAACTCACGAACTGCTGCAGGATACGACTGCCGAAATAGGCCAGTGTCAGAATGCCTGCGCCTGCGACGTTAAACCATACGACGCGACGTCCGCGCCAACCTTCATGGTAATGCCCCCACAACAGAACGATATAGACAAACCATGCCACGATAGAGAGAACGGCTTTATCAATGTTCTCGGTACTGAACAGGTTATGCATGTAAAACAGGCCTGTGCACAGGGTGAGTGTCAGCAGAACCACGCCAATTTGGGTGATATGAAACATTTTCCGCTCAATACTCATCAACGGCGGCATCTCATTGCTGAAAGCCAGTTTTTTGTTTTTCAGTTGGTAGTCAATCCATGCAAGCTGTAGCGCATAGAGTGCGGCGATAATCAGCGTGGCGTAAGCGAAAAGCGAAAGCCCGATATGGATCATCATGCCCGGCGTAGCTTCGAGATGGGTGATGAACTCGTTAGGCATAAACGTGGCGAAGGCCAGGTTTATCAGCGCAAAGGCGTAGACAATGGGCAGCAATAGCCAGCCTCGATTGCGGGAAGCGACAATGGTCATTACCGTACAGATCATCAGGCTCACCAGCGAGCCGACGTTCAACAGACTCAGGTTTTGTCCGCTTTCACCGCCGGGCAGAATACGCGCTTCCAGGGCGATAGCATGGCTTACCAGCGCGACAACCGCAGAGAGAATAGCCATACGCCGCCAGCCGCTGTTTTTTTGCAGCAGAGCGGGAATAATCAGCGCGAGGCTGACTGAGTAGGCGACAAGGGCGAGCAGAGCAAAAACGGGCATATAGGTGTCGACAGTTGGCCAGTGATAAAGAAAAGCAGTATAGCGTTACGTGACCGCTGCTCCAACCGTTGCATAACAACAAAGGCGGCTTCATGTTATACTGCGACAAATTTCTGTTGATGTGTCGCTGTTGCGACCGACCGTTTCCACCCCAGGCGAGAGACAATGTTTGATAATTTAACCGATCGTTTGTCGCGCACGCTGCGCAATATCAGTGGCCGTGGACGCCTTACTGAAGACAACGTTAAAGAGACGCTGCGCGAAGTGCGCATGGCGCTGCTGGAGGCTGACGTAGCGCTGCCGGTAGTGCGTGAGTTTATCAATCGCGTAAAAGAGAAAGCGGTTGGTCATGAAGTTAACAAAAGCCTGACGCCGGGTCAGGAATTCGTCAAGATTGTCCGTAACGAACTGGTTGCGGCAATGGGCGAAGAAAACCAGACCCTGAATCTGGCTGCACAGCCGCCAGCCGTGGTGCTTATGGCGGGCCTGCAGGGTGCGGGTAAAACGACCAGCGTCGGTAAGCTGGGTAAATTCCTGCGCGAGAAGCACAAGAAAAAAGTGCTGGTGGTCTCCGCGGACGTTTATCGCCCGGCGGCGATCAAACAGTTGGAAACTCTGGCCGAGCAGGTCGGCGTGGACTTCTTCCCGTCGGATGTTGGCCAGAAGCCGGTCGATATCGTTAACGCCGCGCTGAAAGAAGCCAAACTCAAATTCTATGACGTGCTGCTGGTGGATACCGCCGGTCGTCTGCACGTTGACGAAGCGATGATGGACGAAATCAAACAGGTCCACGCTTCTATCAAACCGGTAGAAACGCTGTTTGTGGTCGACGCCATGACCGGTCAGGATGCCGCGAATACCGCAAAAGCCTTTAACGAAGCGCTACCGTTAACCGGCGTAGTACTGACAAAAGTTGATGGTGATGCCCGTGGCGGTGCGGCGCTTTCTATTCGTCATATTACCGGTAAGCCAATTAAATTCCTCGGCGTCGGCGAGAAAACCGAAGCGCTGGAGCCGTTCCACCCCGACAGGATTGCTTCGCGTATTCTCGGCATGGGCGACGTGCTGTCGCTGATCGAAGATATCGAAAGCAAGGTTGACCGCGCGCAGGCAGAAAAATTAGCCAGTAAGCTGAAAAAAGGCGATGGCTTCGATCTCAATGATTTCCTTGAACAGCTCAACCAGATGAAAAACATGGGCGGTATGGCAAGCCTGATGGGCAAGCTGCCGGGCATGGGTCAGATCCCTGACAATGTGAAATCGCAGATGGACGATAAAGTTCTGGTGCGTATGGAAGCCATCATCAATTCGATGACGATGAAAGAACGCGCTAAGCCGGAAATTATCAAAGGTTCCCGTAAACGCCGTATCGCTGCCGGTTGCGGTATGCAGGTACAGGACGTAAACCGCCTTCTGAAACAGTTCGACGACATGCAGCGCATGATGAAGAAAATGAAGAAGGGCGGTATGGCGAAGATGATGCGTGGTATGAAGGGGATGATGCCGCCCGGCTTCCCTGGCCGCTAATCGGCCTGGCTTGTTTGCCATTTCGGCACCGGGGTGTGCTCGCCATCCTCACGTACTGCGTGTACGCTCCGGTGGCTGCGCGCACACCGGCACCGAACTGACGGCACCGCCGACGGCCTTTTATAGCAGAGTTATCAACTGCTGATTGCATTTTCCCCAGAAATCAGTAAAATTTTCGGGCTTTTAATATGACACCCGGGCTCCGTTCCTCGATGGGGCCTGGGTGTTTTATTCACACAAGAGGATGTTATGGTTACTATTCGTTTAGCTCGTCACGGCGCTAAAAAGCGTCCGTTCTACCAGGTTGTTGTTACCGACAGCCGTAATGCACGCAACGGTCGCTTCATCGAGCGCGTTGGCTTCTTTAACCCAATCGCTAGCGAAAAAGAAGAAGGCACTCGCCTGGATCTGGATCGCATCGCTCACTGGGTTGGCCAGGGCGCGACTATTTCTGATCGCGTAGCTACGCTGATCAAAGCAGCAAACAAAGCAGCTTAATCTGTCACGGTGGTCATGATGAGCAAGCAACTCGCCGCACAGGCTCCTGTAGAACCCATCGTTTTGGGGAAAATGGGGTCTTCTTACGGTATCCGTGGTTGGCTCAGAGTGTTTTCTTCCACTGAAGACGCCGAAAGCATTTTTGACTATCAGCCCTGGTTTATCCAGAAGGCGGGTCAGTGGCAGCAAGTACAGCTGGAAAGCTGGAAGCACCACAATCAGGATCTGATCATCAAGCTGAAAGGCGTTGACGATCGTGATTCGGCGAATCTACTGACTAATTGCGAAATTGTCGTGGATTCCTCGCAGTTGCCAGCGCTGGAAGATGGTTCCTACTACTGGAAAGACCTTATGGGCTGCCAGGTAGTGACCACTGAAGGCTACGATCTCGGTAAAGTCGTCGATATGATGGAAACCGGTTCGAATGACGTCATCGTCATCAAGGCAAACCTGAAAGATGCGTTTGGTATCAAGGAACGTCTTGTGCCGTTCCTCGATGGGCAGGTTATCAAGAAAGTCGATCTCGCTACTCGTACTATCGAAGTAGATTGGGATCCTGGTTTTTAAACCACCGGATAAACGGTAAAAGTCGGCGTTATGGGGATTGGCTTGTGTTTATAGGTATCGTTAGCCTGTTTCCAGAAATGTTCCGCGCAATTACCGATTACGGGGTAACTGGCCGGGCAGTAAAAAATGGCCTGCTGAACATCCAGAGTTGGAGTCCTCGTGACTTTACTCATGACCGGCACCGTACCGTGGACGATCGTCCGTACGGCGGCGGACCGGGGATGTTAATGATGGTGCAACCTTTACGGGACGCCATTCATGCAGCAAAAGCTGCGGCTGGTGAAGGCGCAAAGGTGATTTATTTGTCACCTCAGGGACGCAAGCTTGATCAAGCGGGCGTTAGCGAACTGGCCACGAATCAAAAGCTGATTCTGGTATGTGGTCGCTATGAAGGAATAGATGAGCGCGTGATTCAAACCGAAATTGACGAAGAATGGTCAATCGGCGATTACGTACTCAGCGGTGGTGAGTTACCGGCAATGACGCTGATCGACTCCGTTTCCCGGTTTATTCCGGGAGTTCTGGGTCATGAAGCTTCAGCAATCGAAGATTCGTTTGCTGATGGATTGCTGGATTGCCCGCACTATACCCGACCTGAAGTGTTAGAGCAGATGGAAGTACCGGCAGTGTTACTGTCAGGAAACCACGCTGAGATACGTCGCTGGCGTTTGAAACAGTCGCTGGGCCGGACCTGGCTTAGAAGACCTGAACTTCTGGAAAACCTGGCTCTGACTGAAGAGCAAGCAAGGTTGCTGGCGGAGTTCAAAAAGGAACACGCACAACAGCAACATAAACATGATGGGCAGGCGTAAGCCCCCAATATCAGTTTACCCAGGATAAGAGATTAAATTATGAGCAACATTATTAAGCAACTTGAACAAGAACAGATGAAGCAGGACGTACCTTCCTTCCGTCCGGGTGATACCGTGGAAGTGAAAGTATGGGTTGTTGAAGGTTCCAAAAAACGTCTGCAGGCATTCGAGGGCGTGGTTATCGCTATTCGTAACCGCGGTCTGCACTCTGCATTCACTGTTCGTAAAATTTCCAACGGCGAAGGCGTTGAGCGTGTCTTCCAGACTCACTCTCCGGTAGTTGACAGCATTGCTGTTAAACGTCGTGGTGCTGTTCGTAAAGCTAAACTGTACTACCTGCGTGAGCGCACTGGTAAGTCTGCTCGTATCAAAGAGCGTCTTAACTAAGATTCGCGCAAGCGACATCCTGTTAGAAAAGGGCTGGCCGAAAGGCTGGCCCTTTTTTTATCCCGACGTTTGCTCTGTTGTTCTTTATGGCAATGGAATGACTGCGCGGCGCGCAGCCAGTAGGAGAGTGATTATGGTGTAGCGATCACGACGGCAACGCGGCGGTTTTCAGCACGACCTTTTGATGTCTGGTTGCTGGCAATGGGATATTTCTTCCCGAGTCCCTGAGTCGTCAGGTTGGTGCGGGGAATGTTGGCGCCCTGCGCCCAGGCATCGGCAACCACATTCGCGCGTTTGAGCGACAGAGCTTCGTTATAGCTGTCTTCACCGTAGTTATCAGTATGACCATCCAGGCGAGCATGATTTAGCCCGGTAGCTGCCAGTTTGGATGCCATTTCCTTGATCTGTTTTTCACTTTCAGGACGGAGTTTATAGTCATTTTTGTCAAACAGGATGTTATCAGACAGGCCCAGAGACCAGTCTCCGGAAGCTTCGGTAAATCCGTACGATTTCATGGCTGCAATTTGCTCTGGGGTAAATTTTCCCTGAGGTGCCTGACAGCCTGCCAGAATCAGTAAAAGCAGAAGAAACGGGGATAATAAACGTTTTAGCATGTGTGTAATTCCTTATTTAATAATAGTGCGTTCAGAACGCAAATTTTTGGCCTGATACATATTTTGATCGGCAAGTTCTTGTAATTTCTCGGCAGAGGCATGTTCCCACGTCAGCGCAAACCCAATGCTGAGTGTCATGCTTGCCAGATGACCATTATGTAGGTCAAAAGGTCGGTTAAACTCTTGTGACAGTGCCGCGCAGATTCGCTGAACCTCATATTCAGAATGAACGCTATACAGCACCATCGCGAACTCGTCGCCGCCAAGTCTGTATGGCGAATGTCGATTACCGCCAAATTCGGACAGCCTTTTAGCGACTTCAATCAGAACCCGATCCCCCGCAGCGTGGCCCCAGGTATCATTGATAAATTTAAAATTATCACCATCAAGGAATAACAAAGCGGAGCTGCTGTGGGCGGCATCGTCATTCATCAGCGCGTTAATACTGCTACGAAAAGCGGCGCGATTTGCCAGGCCCGTCAGAGGATCATGTAGCGCGGTACGCAAAAGTTGAGCGTTCTTTGCCTGCAGCCGAAGTTGCCACTCCTCCATCTCGTCCAGCAGACTATTAAAGTCTTGGGCAAAAAGATGAAACTCTTCAATGCGTTCCTCGGAAACGCGTCGCGAAAAGTTACGGTTGGTACGTACATCATGTACCACCTCGGTTATATTTTGCAGGGCTTCCACGACGCCATTGTGTAAATAGCGGGTGAGCATTAATGCTATGCCTGATGCCAACAAAATGCACCCGGTAAGAACGGCCAGCGACAAATAGATGAAACGGCTGATAACGCTATCGCGTGCAGTCAATCGTACTTCGCCTATGACGTTGCCATTATGCAAAATAGGCTGAGTGACCGGTTGTGGGAACAGCCAGTGGCTGATCAGTCCGCTGATCTTCTCCGTGGTGTCTTGCGCGTTATAGCGCCAGGTGGCGATCACCTTCTGGTGTTTATTACGAACTTCCGCAACGGAAAATTGCCCTTGCTGGCCCAGTGCCGCCAGTGTTTTGAATCGACACGGGTTTAACAGACACCTCAGAGTCATTTAAGATGGCTTAAAGAGAGGTGCCCATGAGCGGTAAGCGTTATCCCGAAGAGTTTAAAATTGAAGCAGTCAAACAGGTTGTTGATCGTGGTTATTCTGTTTCCAGCGTTGCAACACGTCTCGATATCACCACCCACAGCCTTTACGCCTGGATAAAGAAGTACGGGCCGGATTCCTCCACTCATAAAGAACAGTCAGATGCTCAGACCGAGATCCGCCGTCTCCAGAAAGAGCTGAAGCGGGTTACTGACGAACGGGACATATTAAAAAAAGCCGCGGCGTACTTCGCAAAACTGTCCGACTGAGGTACGCCTTTATCCGTGACAACGCCCGTTGCTGGCCTGTTCGCCTGCTCTGTCGGGTGCTGGATGTTCATCCCAGTGGCTTTTACGCATGGCTTCAGCAGCCGCATTCACAACGCCATCGGGCAGACCTGAGACTGACAGGACAGATTAAACAGTTCTGGCTGGAATCGGGATGCGTCTATGGTTATCGCAAGATCCATCTGGATCTGCGGGACAGCGGGCAACAGTGCGGAGTCAACAGAGTCTGGCGACTGATGAAACGTGTCGGGATAAAGGCTCAGGTCGGATACCGGAGCCCGTGGGCACGTAAAGGCGAGGCCAGTATCGTGTCGCCCAACAGGCTCCAGCGACAGTTCAATCCGGATGCTCCGGATGAGCGTTGGGTAACCGACATAACCTATATCAGGACCCACGAAGGCTGGCTGTATCTTGCTGTGGTTGTTGATCTGTTCTCACGCAAAATTATCGGCTGGTCCATGCAATCCCGGATGACAAAGGACATTGTCCTGAACGCACTGCTGATGGCTGTATGGCGGCGTAATCCCCAAAAACAGGTGCTGGTTCATTCGGATCAGGGCAGTCAGTACACAAGCCATGAGTGGCAGTCGTTCCTGAAATCACACGGACTGGAGGGCAGCATGAGCCGTCGCGGTAACTGCCACGATAATGCGGTTGCAGAAAGCTTTTTCCAGTTGTTGAAACGCGAACGGATAAAGAAAAAGATCTACGGAACGCGGGAGGAAGCCCGCAGCGATATTTTTGATTACATCGAAATGTTTTATAACAGTAAGCGTCGGCATGGTTCCAGCGATCAGATGTCACCGACAGAATATGAAAACCAGTATTATCAACGGCTCGGAAGTGTCTAGATTATCCGTGGCGATTCATTTCAGTTGCTGCAACACTATCAGAAAAGACTAATGCAGCTTCAAGCGTGCGGGTCATGGTAGCGGCAGTCAGATCCAGATTCTTTTGCGCATACTGTCTTAAGGCCAGCACGGAAGAAATGCTGAGCAGCAGCCAGATCAACGTCATCGTCACCAGGACGCTGATTATGCTGATACGCCGTAATGTCCGTTTAAACGTTGGGCGTGTTACAGGAGAATGGCCCTTATCCATGCTTATTATTCCGTGCAAGCATCAATACGTCAGGACTTACCCTTACGCCGCTGCGTGAAAGGGAATCCATATTTACGGAAAATCTCACATCTTCATCTTTAATTATGAGGCAAAAGGCGCTGCCAATAACGCATTCGGGATTTTGTTCTGCAATTAATAGCAATGCCTTAGTCGGATATTTATTCTTTAATTCCACCTGATAAGTAGGTGATTCTTTTCCAAAATAAAAACCGTCACATTGCGAAACTAATATTTCTTGTTCCGTACGAATGATGACGGGAAGATAGGGTAATGCCCCAGTACTGGTATCTTCCAGAACACTGGAAAAACGCGATGAAGAGAAAATACACAGTTTGGGTGGCCCGGAAAGTGCTGGCCAGCGTGTATAACTGACGATGCCGGAAACCATAGCACGTACAGATTTTGCTTCTTCTGTAACGCTTTGGGCGTACAGCGGTAACCCGGTCAGGAGCAGTGCCAGTAGAAGTATGAGTCGGTAAGAATAGCTCATGAATAGTTACCTACCAGCGTTTGCCGTAAAGCGTCGAAATACATTCAAGATTGTTTAAGACAAAATAACATTATTTTCCTAAGTCGTCATTATTCCAGGGGTAAAGCTGATGGCGATTTAAGTTAAATCCTAGTTGGCTGTAAAATTTAAGCCATTGTTTAGTTTAATCTTATTGAGGCAGTACCTTCGTTTGCTCCTTTTTTCCAGGCATCGTGTAACTGGTCAATATTTTCGACCGTATCACAACTTGCAGGAAAGGTTTTCCCGGCCAGACCTCTGGCGTAAACAAAATCTTGCTGGCAGATTTTGCGTTGTCCTTCGGCGTAACCCTTAAGATATTTCGTACGATCGACTTCGGGATCATTGAAGTTGTCGGCAAGAGTTTCATTATCTTTAACGGCATAGCCCGAAATGGAATCTTGTATCCCGGCGTCATACCAGTCAGTACCAGTCCAGGTGGGGGCATGGGTATAGGGATCTATCTGACATCCGCTAAGAAGGAATAGAAATAAGATGCTGATGAGTTGCTTCATTGCCTGTGCTCCCTTGTTTTTTTAAGCATAGCGGATCTTAAAATTCGTGATGTAAATATAAGTGTACGTTTATAAGGGCTGTTTTTGCCTTAAAATAACGCCGTGTAAATTAAAATTTACGGATTGTGGATTGAAATCTTTACCTGTTGTGGTATCGTTATTTCCTCCTCGCTGAGGATCAACTATCGCAAACGAGCTAAACAGGATCACCATCATGCAAAAAGACGCGCTGAACAACGTACATATTACCGACGAACAGGTTCTGATGACCCCGGAGCAGCTGAAAGCTGAATTTCCGCTGAGCCAGGAGCAAGAGGCGCAAATCGCCCAGTCGCGTAAAACCATCTCAGATATTATCTCCGGTCGCGATCCGCGCCTGCTGGTCGTATGTGGCCCATGCTCCATTCACGATCCTGAAATGGCTATTGAGTATGCTCGTCGATTTAAAGCCCTTGCCGCAGAGGTCAGCGATAGCCTCTACCTGGTGATGCGCGTCTATTTTGAAAAACCCCGTACCACCGTTGGCTGGAAAGGGTTAATTAACGATCCTCATATGGATGGCTCTTTTGATGTTGAAGCAGGTCTGAAAATTGCGCGCCAGCTGCTGCTTGAACTGGTAAATATGGGACTGCCGCTGGCAACTGAAGCGCTGGATCCAAATAGCCCGCAATACCTGGGCGATCTGTTTAGCTGGTCCGCAATCGGAGCCCGTACCACGGAATCGCAGACACACCGCGAAATGGCTTCCGGTCTTTCGATGCCGGTTGGCTTTAAGAATGGTACTGACGGTAGCCTGGCGACCGCCATTAACGCCATGCGTGCGGCTGCGCAGTCGCACCGCTTTGTTGGTATTAATCAGGCCGGACAGGTTGCGCTGTTGCAAACTCAGGGGAATCCGGACGGCCACGTGATCCTGCGCGGGGGTAAAGCGCCGAACTACAGCCCGGCAGATGTCGCCCAGTGCGAAAAAGAGATGGAGCAGGCGGGACTACGACCTTCTCTGATGGTAGATTGCAGTCATGGTAATTCCAATAAAGATTACCGCCGTCAGCCTGCCGTGGCTGAATCCGTAATTGCACAAATCAAAGATGGCAATCGCTCGATCATTGGTTTGATGATTGAAAGTAATATTCACGAAGGCAACCAGTCTTCTGAACAGCCGCGCAGCGAAATGAAATACGGCGTGTCCGTAACCGATGCCTGCATTAGCTGGGAAATGACGGATGCGCTGCTGCGTGAAATTAGTCAAGATTTAAACGGTCAGCTGTCGGCGCGTGTAGCATAAGAGGTTGGTTATGGTTGCTGAATTGACCGCATTACGCGATCAAATTGATGAAGTCGACAAGGCGCTGCTGGATTTACTGGCACGCCGCCTGGAGCTGGTTGCCGAAGTTGGTGAAGTAAAAAGCCGTTTTGGGTTGCCGATTTACGTGCCGGAACGGGAAGCCTCTATGCTTGCCTCTCGCCGGGCAGAAGCGGAAGCCCTTGGCGTGCCGCCGGACCTGATTGAAGATGTGCTACGCCGCGTTATGCGTGAGTCCTATTCCAGTGAGAACGACAAAGGGTTTAAAACGCTTTGTCCTTCTCTGCGGCCGGTAGTGATCGTCGGTGGCGGCGGTCAGATGGGGCGTCTGTTTGAAAAAATGCTCACCCTGTCAGGTTACCAGGTGCGGATCTTGGAACAGCAGGATTGGGATCGCGCGCCGGAGATCGTCTCTGATGCTGGGATGGTGATCGTCAGTGTGCCGATCCACATCACCGAGCAGGTGATCGCCAAACTACCGCGTCTGCCGTCTGACTGCATCCTGGTGGATCTGGCTTCAGTGAAAAATGGTCCTTTGCAGGCGATGCTGGCTGCACATGATGGCCCGGTGGTGGGGTTACACCCAATGTTTGGTCCGGACAGTGGCAGCCTGGCAAAGCAGGTCGTCGTCTGGTGTGATGGACGTCAGCCGGAAGCCTATCAGTGGTTTCTGGAACAGATTCAGGTATGGGGTGCACGACTACATCGGATCAGCGCCGTTGAACACGATCAGAACATGGCGTTTATTCAGGCATTGCGTCACTTTGCGACCTTTGCTTACGGTCTGCATTTAGCGGAAGAGAATGTTCAACTGGAGCAGCTGCTGGCGCTCTCTTCGCCGATTTACCGTCTTGAACTGGCGATGGTTGGCCGTCTGTTTGCCCAGGATCCGCAGCTCTATGCCGATATTATTATGTCGTCTGAGAGCAACCTTGCGCTGATCAAACGCTACTACCAACGTTTTGGTGAGGCGATCGGTTTACTGGAGCAGGGCGATAAGCAAGCGTTTATCGACAGTTTCCGTAAGGTGGAGCATTGGTTTGGCGATTATGCGAAACGCTTCCAGAGTGAAAGCCGTACTTTGTTACGCCAGGCGAATGACAGCCGTCCTTAATTAAGACGCAGAATGGCGGCTTCGACTTATCCGGCCTACAAAAATCGCATGAATTGTAGGCCGGATAAGCGTAGTGCCATCCGGCATTGTCAAACGTTAGCTCGGATCGACCGGCACCACGTTCTCACTCGGATAGCATCCCAGTACTTTCATCGAACGTGTAATCTCACCCAGCTCTTTCAATGCTTTTTGCATTTGGGGCGATTCCAGGTTGGCCTGGATATCAAGATAAAACATCTCTTCCCACGGATTGCCGTGAATCGGGCGTGACTCCAGTTTAGTCATAATCAGATTATGTTTACGCAGCACCAGCAATGCTTCTACCAGCGCACCGGCCTGTTGTCCTGTTGCCATCAGCAACGTGGTTTTTGCCGGAACCTGGTCGGATACATTGATTGCTTTACGTGCCAGCACCACGAAGCGGGTGATGTTTTGCGACTGGTTAGCCTCAATATGCTCGAGAACCTGCAAACCATACAGTACGCCTCCGGCTTCGCTCCCCAGGGCCGCCACATGCGGTGAGTTAGCCTGCGCAACTTTTTCCATTGCCGCAGAGGTGCTTTCAGTGTACTCAATCTTCCAGTGCGGGTAGCGATTCAGGAACTTGCTGCACTGCTGGAACGGCTGCGGATGGCTGTATACCGTTTCAATGGTCTCAAGATCCGTAGTGCCGGACACCAGTACACAGTGGTCTATCGTAATGGTCATCTCGCCAACAATAGACAGGCTGGTGTGCTGCAGCAGGTCGTAAACGTCGTTAATCCCACCGGAGCTGGTGTTTTCAATCGGAACCACAGCATAGTCAGCCTGTCCGGTTTCGACCTGATTAAAGATATCGGCAAATTTTGCGCAGCCGCTTTCAATAAATTGTTCAAAATGGCGGGCGGCGTACTGACGTGCTGCCAGATGGGAATATGATCCTTTTGGCCCCAGGAAGGCCACGCGCGCGGAGTGTGGGTTAATTTTGTTCAGGTGTTGCTGGAGCAGAGCCTGTTGAGTCAGGACGGAGTCTTCGATTATGAGCTGGAACAGGCGGGTAATGTAGTGAGCATCGAGATGATGTGCTTTGCCCAACTGAATCAGACGGTCCAACAGGTCACGTTCACGGTCGATATCTCGTACCGGACGATGTGAAAGCAGTTTGGCTTTACCAACTTCTACGGCCAGTCCACGTCGCTCAGCCAGCAGGGCCAGTAATTTTTCATCCAGCGTGCTGATCTTATCGCGCAGCGCCAGCAATGGGTTTTCCGATGTCATAGTGTTGCCTTTCTTGTTATCAATAAAAAAGGCCCCCCGTTGTGGGAGGCCTTATTGTTCGTCTTCGCATTCTTTATCACACGACGAAACGCCTCCCATTCAGGGGAAGGTAAAAAAGAATGCGAAGAAGAACGGAACAAGTTTCATGTAATTTTCCTTTGGCTACGTCAGTAAAGTACCCGTACTGTTTTCACCCTGTCAACAAAAAACGCGCCCGAAGGCGCGTTGGCGATACACTCAATGTAAGGGACTACTCTTCTTCTGCTTCGACGAAGTTGGCGTCTTTGACTGAAGTTGTTGCACGACGGGCTTCGCCTTTGTGCTGCACTTTATTGAGCTGCCGTTCCAGCTTGTTGATCAAATCGTTAATTGCGGTGTACATATCCTCGTGTTTTGCGCTGGCGACCAGATGTCCGTTCGGTGTATTGATGGTGGCATCAGCAATGAAACCCTGTGGCTCCTTAGACAGAATGATATGTGGATTAATCAGATGAGTTTGCCATTTTTCAAGTTTGGCGAGACGGTCTGCGACATGCTGGCGAATTGCCGGAGTAATTTCCATTTGTTTACTGGTAATGTTCATTGTCATAAATTTTACCTCTTGTCTTTCCCGTCTTGGTGATTCCAGCATACCGTTCCCAATGTCAAAATGCGTGATGTAAATCACATTTTTTTGTCGCTTTTTGTCAAGAAAACCTTTTTGTGAGGCACCGCAGGAACAGGCGATTTTTTACTTGAGGAATACCTGAAAGCAGGCCATATTTGATGGGATGTGTCGGAGCTAAACCGCTTCAGTTGTAGCGTTAACGGATAAAAAAACGGCAGCCCTTGGGCTGCCGTTTTGCATTCTGAGGCAAATCAGGTATTGCTGCTGTTAGCGGCAATGATTTTCGCTACTTTTTCTGCCTGCGCATTCATCTGCATCTGGCGATAAGCTTTTTCCATTAACGGCAGAGCATCACGTGTTGCCTGAGTATCAGGGTAGTCGCGCAGCATGCCTTCCACACGGTTTACCACGGCAACCCATGCACCGCGGGCAGTGTAGTATTCCGCAACAGAATATTCATACTTCGCCAGACGATCTTTCAGGAACACCAGACGTTTGGTGGCATCAGTGGTGTACTGGCTGTTCGGATAGCCACGTACCAGTTTGGAAAAGTCATTAAACGCAGCTCGGGCGTGTTGGGGATCGCGATCGCTGCGATCAACACCAAAGAATCCTTGCAGTGCGCTATCATCCAACGCCATATTGGTCAGGCCACGCATATACATGACATAATCAATGTTAGGGTGTGTCGGGTTAAGACGGATAAAACGATCGATAGCAGCCTGAGCAAGTGGCAGATCGGCGTTTTTGTAGTAGGCGTAGATGAGATCTAATTGCACCTGCTGAGAATACGGTCCAAATGGATAACGGTTATCCAACGCTTCCAATTGCGTTATTGCCTGTTTCCAGTTACCGTCCTGCAGCTTTTGCTGAGCAGTCGCGTAGATTTCATTTGGCGGATTATCGGGCACCTCTTCCTTTGAACCAGAGCAACCCGCCAAAAACAGGCTCAACGTGGCTGCTGCCACCAGATATTTCATGCGCGTCATGACGTTTTGACTTTCCTCAAAATGTAATACGGGAGATTCTCTGTTCCTGCTCCCGGTTAAGACCAGCTACAATAGCACACTATATTAAACGGCAAAGCCGTAAAACCCAACGTTAAACGAAGAAGCAGTTTATGGCACAACGAGTAGAACTCACCGCAACAGTCTCCGAAAATCAGCTCGGTCAACGCTTAGATCAGGCTTTGGCCGAATTGTTCCCTGATTATTCGCGATCGCGCATAAAAGAATGGATCCTCGACCAGCGCGTGCTGGTAAATGGCAATCTTTGCGATAAACCGAAAGAAAAAGTGTTGGGTGGAGAGCGTGTCTCCATCAATGCAGAAATTGATGAAGAGGTTCGTTTTGAACCTCAGGATATCCCACTGGATATCGTTTATGAAGATGATGATATTCTTGTCATCAACAAACCCCGTGACCTTGTAGTGCATCCGGGCGCCGGAAATCCTGATGGTACGGTATTGAATGCGTTACTGCATTACTACCCGCCAATCGCGGATGTTCCTCGTGCCGGTATCGTACACCGTCTGGATAAAGACACGACCGGATTAATGGTGGTGGCAAAAACGGTTCCGGCACAAACACGTCTGGTTGAGTCATTGCAGCTGCGCGAAATTACCCGTGAGTACGAAGCCGTAGCAATTGGTCACATGACTGCTGGCGGAACCGTTGAGGAACCGATTAGCCGTCACCCGACCAAGCGTACGCACATGGCGGTACACCCAATGGGGAAACCGGCGGTAACGCACTATCGCATTATGGAACACTTCCGTGTGCACACGCGTCTGCGGTTGCGTCTGGAAACCGGACGTACGCACCAGATCCGCGTGCACATGGCACATATCACTCATCCGCTGGTGGGCGATCAGGTCTACGGCGGTCGTCCACGTCCACCGAAAGGCGCTTCTGACGAATTTATCTCCGTACTGCGTAAGTTCGACCGCCAGGCGCTACATGCGACCATGCTGCGTTTGTATCACCCGATTTCCGGTATCGAAATGGAATGGCATGCGCCGATCCCACAAGATATGGTGCAATTGATTGAAGTGATGCGCGCTGATTTCGAAGAACATAAGGATGATATTGCCTGGCTATGAGTAAGCTAATTGTTCCGCAGTGGCCGATACCTCAAGGTGTCGCGGCGTGTAGTTCTACCCGTATTGGCGGAGTCAGTATGCCGCCTTACGATTCGCTGAATCTGGGCGCCCATTGCGGCGATAACCCGGAGCATGTTGAAGAGAACCGCAAACGACTGTTTGCTGCGGGCAATCTGCCGTCAAAGCCGGTCTGGCTGGAGCAGGTCCACGGTAAGGATGTCCTGAAACTGACAGGCGGGCCTTACGCCTCCAAACGCGCAGATGCGTCGTATAGCAACACGCCGGGCACAGTGTGTGCGGTAATGACCGCTGATTGTCTGCCGGTGCTGTTTTGCAATCGCGCCGGGACGGAAGTGGCTGCGGCCCATGCGGGTTGGCGAGGATTATGCGCTGGCGTGCTGGAAGAGACGGTGGCGTGTTTTGCCGACGAACCTGAAAACATTATTGCCTGGCTAGGCCCGGCGATAGGCCCAAACGCCTTTGAAGTGGGAGCAGAAGTTCGCGAGGCATTCATGACGAAAGATCCGCAAGCGGACCTCGCATTTGTACCGCGCGGCGACAAGTATCTGGCGGATATCTACCAGCTTGCCCGTCAGCGGCTGGCAAATGTCGGCGTGGAGAACATCCACGGCGGCGACCGTTGCACCTTTAGTGAAAGTGAGACGTTCTTCTCTTATCGTCGCGACAATACCACGGGTCGTATGGCAAGTTTTATTTGGCTGATATAACCTAAAGAATCAAGACGATCCGGTACGTGTAATTTTCTTTTCACATAATTCAGGTCATTCACCTTGAATAATTGAGGGATGACCTCATTTAATCTCCAGTAGCAATTTTGACCTGTTATGGGAGGAGTTATGCGTCTGGATCGTCTTACCAATAAATTCCAGCTTGCTCTTGCCGATGCCCAGTCACTCGCATTGGGGCACGACAATCAATTCATCGAACCACTTCATCTAATGAGCGCCTTGCTGAATCAGGAAGGGGGATCGGTACGTCCTTTATTAACGTCTGCTGGCATTAATGCTGGCCAGTTACGTACAACCATTGACCAGGCGTTGAGCCGTTTGCCGCAGGTAGAAGGTACCGGCGGTGATGTGCAGCCTTCTCAGGAACTGGTGCGTGTACTGAATCTTTGCGACAAGCTGGCGCAAAAACGTGGGGACAACTTTATTTCGTCAGAACTGTTCGTTCTGGCGGTGCTTGAGTCACGCGGTACGCTGACCGACTTATTAAAATCAGCTGGGGCGACGACCGCCAATATCACTCAGGCAATTGAACAAATGCGTGGAGGTGAAAGCGTGAATGACCAGGGGGCTGAAGACCAACGTCAGGCCTTGAAAAAATATACCGTCGATCTGACTGAACGTGCTGAACAGGGCAAACTCGATCCAGTTATCGGCCGTGATGAAGAAATTCGCCGTACCATTCAGGTGCTGCAACGTCGTACTAAAAATAACCCAGTGTTAATCGGTGAACCCGGTGTCGGTAAAACAGCCATTGTTGAAGGGCTGGCCCAACGCATCATCAATGGTGAAGTGCCGGAGGGCTTAAAAGGCCGTCGTGTACTGGCGCTGGATATGGGCGCGCTGGTGGCTGGGGCCAAATATCGCGGTGAGTTTGAAGAGCGCTTAAAAGGTGTGCTGAACGATCTCTCGAAACAGGAAGGCAACGTCATTCTGTTTATCGACGAATTGCATACCATGGTTGGGGCGGGTAAGGCCGATGGCGCGATGGACGCCGGGAACATGCTGAAACCAGCGCTGGCTCGCGGGGAACTGCACTGCGTAGGTGCCACAACGCTTGATGAATATCGCCAGTACATCGAAAAAGATGCGGCGCTGGAACGTCGTTTCCAGAAAGTGTTTGTGGCTGAACCTTCAGTGGAAGACACCATCGCAATCTTGCGTGGCCTGAAAGAACGTTATGAGCTGCACCATCATGTGCAGATTACTGACCCGGCGATTGTTGCGGCAGCTACGTTGTCTCATCGTTATATTGCCGATCGTCAGTTACCGGATAAAGCTATCGACCTTATTGACGAAGCGGCATCCAGCATTCGTATGCAGATTGACTCCAAGCCGGAGGAACTCGACAGACTCGACCGCCGTATTATCCAGCTCAAACTGGAACAGCAGGCATTAATGAAAGAGTCTGATGAGGCAAGTAAAAAACGTCTCGATATGCTCAACGAAGAGCTGGACGACAAAGAGCGCCAGTATTCTGAGTTAGAGGAAGAGTGGAAAGCTGAAAAAGCCTCCCTCTCGGGAACGCAAACTATCAAGGCTGAGCTGGAGCAGGCAAAAATAGCCATCGAACAGGCGCGCCGCGTTGGCGACCTGGCGCGGATGTCTGAACTGCAGTACGGCAAAATTCCTGAACTGGAAAAACAGCTGGAAGCAGCCACCCAGTCTGAAGGCAAAACCATGCGTCTGCTGCGTAATAAAGTCACGGATGCAGAAATTGCTGAGGTGCTGGCGCGCTGGACCGGGATCCCGGTTGCTCGCATGCTGGAAGGCGAACGGGAAAAACTGTTGCGTATGGAACAGGAGCTGCACAGCCGTGTGATTGGTCAGAACGAAGCGGTGGAAGCCGTTTCTAACGCCATCCGTCGTAGCCGCGCGGGCTTGTCCGATCCGAATCGTCCGATTGGTTCATTCTTGTTCCTTGGTCCAACCGGGGTCGGTAAAACCGAACTGTGCAAAGCGCTGGCAAACTTTATGTTCGACAGTGACGACGCAATGGTGCGTATCGATATGTCCGAGTTTATGGAGAAACACTCGGTGTCTCGCTTGGTTGGGGCACCTCCGGGATATGTCGGTTATGAAGAAGGTGGGTATCTGACGGAAGCAGTACGTCGTCGTCCTTACTCTGTCATCCTGCTGGATGAAGTGGAAAAAGCGCACCCGGATGTGTTCAACATTCTGCTGCAGGTGCTTGACGATGGTCGTCTGACTGACGGACAGGGAAGAACGGTCGACTTCCGTAATACGGTTGTCATCATGACCTCAAACCTGGGGTCTGATCTAATCCAGGAACGCTTTGGTGAGCTGGATTACGGCCACATGAAAGATATGGTGCTGGGCGTCGTGAGCCATAACTTCCGCCCGGAATTCATCAACCGTATAGATGAGGTTGTTGTATTCCATCCGTTGGGTGAGCAGCACATTGCTTCTATTGCTCAGATCCAGCTGCAGCGTCTGTACAAACGTCTGGAAGAGCGTGGCTATGAAATCCATATTTCTGACGAGGCGCTTAAACTGCTGAGTGCGAATGGTTACGATCCGGTGTATGGCGCACGTCCATTGAAACGTGCTATCCAGCAGCAGATCGAAAACCCGCTGGCGCAGCAAATTCTGTCTGGTGAACTGATTCCGGGCAAAACGATTCGTCTGGAAGTGAATGACGATCGCATCGTGGCAGTGCAGTAAGTCACAAAACAACAATAAACGAGCCCTGCGGGGCTCGTTTTTGTTTAAAATTCAGGCGAAAATAGACGTATTGATTGAAAAGTAATCGCTTGATAAGTTTTTTATATTTTTAACTTGTCAGCCCGAAATAACTCCCTATAATGCGCCACCACTGACACGGAACAACGGATTACAAACCGCCGGGTCAGCGGGGTTCCACTGAGAACTCCGGCGAAGAAAGCGAAATTGAATGCTTGACTTCGTAGCGGGATGGCGTAATATGCACACCCCGCGCCGCTGAGAAAAAGCGAAGCGGCACTGCTCTTTAACAATTTATCAGACAATCTGTGTGGGCACTCGAAGATACGGATTCTTAACGTCGCAAGACGAAAAATGAATACCAAGTCTCTTGAGTGAACATACGTAATTCATTACGAAGTTTAATTCACGAGCATCAAACTTAAATTGAAGAGTTTGATCATGGCTCAGATTGAACGCTGGCGGCAGGCCTAACACATGCAAGTCGAACGGTAGCACAGAGGAGCTTGCTCCTTGGGTGACGAGTGGCGGACGGGTGAGTAATGTCTGGGAAACTGCCCGATGGAGGGGGATAACTACTGGAAACGGTAGCTAATACCGCATAACGTCGCAAGACCAAAGAGGGGGACCTTCGGGCCTCTTGCCATCGGATGTGCCCAGATGGGATTAGCTAGTAGGTGGGGTAACGGCTCACCTAGGCGACGATCCCTAGCTGGTCTGAGAGGATGACCAGCCACACTGGAACTGAGACACGGTCCAGACTCCTACGGGAGGCAGCAGTGGGGAATATTGCACAATGGGCGCAAGCCTGATGCAGCCATGCCGCGTGTATGAAGAAGGCCTTCGGGTTGTAAAGTACTTTCAGCGAGGAGGAAGGCGTTGTGGTTAATAACCGCAACGATTGACGTTACTCGCAGAAGAAGCACCGGCTAACTCCGTGCCAGCAGCCGCGGTAATACGGAGGGTGCAAGCGTTAATCGGAATTACTGGGCGTAAAGCGCACGCAGGCGGTCTGTCAAGTCGGATGTGAAATCCCCGGGCTCAACCTGGGAACTGCATCCGAAACTGGCAGGCTAGAGTCTTGTAGAGGGGGGTAGAATTCCAGGTGTAGCGGTGAAATGCGTAGAGATCTGGAGGAATACCGGTGGCGAAGGCGGCCCCCTGGACAAAGACTGACGCTCAGGTGCGAAAGCGTGGGGAGCAAACAGGATTAGATACCCTGGTAGTCCACGCCGTAAACGATGTCGACTTGGAGGTTGTGCCCTTGAGGCGTGGCTTCCGGAGCTAACGCGTTAAGTCGACCGCCTGGGGAGTACGGCCGCAAGGTTAAAACTCAAATGAATTGACGGGGGCCCGCACAAGCGGTGGAGCATGTGGTTTAATTCGATGCAACGCGAAGAACCTTACCTACTCTTGACATCCAGAGAACTTAGCAGAGATGCTTTGGTGCCTTCGGGAACTCTGAGACAGGTGCTGCATGGCTGTCGTCAGCTCGTGTTGTGAAATGTTGGGTTAAGTCCCGCAACGAGCGCAACCCTTATCCTTTGTTGCCAGCGGTCCGGCCGGGAACTCAAAGGAGACTGCCAGTGATAAACTGGAGGAAGGTGGGGATGACGTCAAGTCATCATGGCCCTTACGAGTAGGGCTACACACGTGCTACAATGGCATATACAAAGAGAAGCGACCTCGCGAGAGCAAGCGGACCTCATAAAGTATGTCGTAGTCCGGATTGGAGTCTGCAACTCGACTCCATGAAGTCGGAATCGCTAGTAATCGTGGATCAGAATGCCACGGTGAATACGTTCCCGGGCCTTGTACACACCGCCCGTCACACCATGGGAGTGGGTTGCAAAAGAAGTAGGTAGCTTAACCTTCGGGAGGGCGCTTACCACTTTGTGATTCATGACTGGGGTGAAGTCGTAACAAGGTAACCGTAGGGGAACCTGCGGTTGGATCACCTCCTTACCTTAAAGAAACGTTCTTTGTAGTGCTCACACAGATTGTCTGATGAAAAGTAAATAGCAAGGCGTCTTGCGATTGAGACTTATACGTCCCCTTCGTCTAGAGGCCCAGGACACCGCCCTTTCACGGCGGTAACAGGGGTTCGAATCCCCTAGGGGACGCCACTTGCTGGTATGTGTAAGTGAAAGTCGCCGACCTTAATATCTCAAAACTTACCTTCGGGTGACGTTTGAGATATTTGCTCTTTAAAAATCTGGATCAAGCTGAAAATTGAAACGACACACTGTTTCATTTCTCCGTAATAAGAAATGAAAAGCGGTGTGTTCGAGTCTCTCAAATTTTTGCAAGTCGATGATGAATCGAAAGAAACATCTTCGGGTTGTGAGGTTAAGCGACTAAGCGTACACGGTGGATGCCCTGGCAGTCAGAGGCGATGAAGGACGTGCTAATCTGCGATAAGCGTCGGTAAGGTGATATGAACCGTTATAACCGGCGATTTCCGAATGGGGAAACCCAGTGTGATTCGTCACACTATCATTACGTGAATACATAGCGTAATGAAGCGAACCGGGGGAACTGAAACATCTAAGTACCCCGAGGAAAAGAAATCAACCGAGATTCCCCCAGTAGCGGCGAGCGAACGGGGAGCAGCCCAGAGTCTGAATCAGCTTGTGTGTTAGTGGAACGGTCTGGAAAGTCCGACGGTACAGGGTGATAGTCCCGTACACCAAAATGCACAGGTTGTGAACTCGAAGAGTAGGGCGGGACACGTGGTATCCTGTCTGAATATGGGGGGACCATCCTCCAAGGCTAAATACTCCTGACTGACCGATAGTGAACCAGTACCGTGAGGGAAAGGCGAAAAGAACCCCGGCGAGGGGAGTGAAAAAGAACCTGAAACCGTGTACGTACAAGCAGTGGGAGCCTCTTTATGGGGTGACTGCGTACCTTTTGTATAATGGGTCAGCGACTTATATTCTGTAGCAAGGTTAACCGTATAGGGGAGCCGAAGGGAAACCGAGTCTTAACTGGGCGTTAAGTTGCAGGGTATAGACCCGAAACCCGGTGATCTAGCCATGGGCAGGTTGAAGGTTGGGTAACACTAACTGGAGGACCGAACCGACTAATGTTGAAAAATTAGCGGATGACTTGTGGCTGGGGGTGAAAGGCCAATCAAACCGGGAGATAGCTGGTTCTCCCCGAAAGCTATTTAGGTAGCGCCTCGTGAATTCATCTTCGGGGGTAGAGCACTGTTTCGGCTAGGGGGTCATCCCGACTTACCAACCCGATGCAAACTGCGAATACCGAAGAATGTTATCACGGGAGACACACGGCGGGTGCTAACGTCCGTCGTGAAGAGGGAAACAACCCAGACCGCCAGCTAAGGTCCCAAAGTCATGGTTAAGTGGGAAACGATGTGGGAAGGCACAGACAGCCAGGATGTTGGCTTAGAAGCAGCCATCATTTAAAGAAAGCGTAATAGCTCACTGGTCGAGTCGGCCTGCGCGGAAGATGTAACGGGGCTAAACCATGCACCGAAGCTGCGGCAGCGACACTATGTGTTGTTGGGTAGGGGAGCGTTCTGTAAGCCGTTGAAGGTGTATCGTGAGGTATGCTGGAGGTATCAGAAGTGCGAATGCTGACATAAGTAACGATAATGCGGGTGAAAAACCCGCACGCCGGAAGACCAAGGGTTCCTGTCCAACGTTAATCGGGGCAGGGTGAGTCGACCCCTAAGGCGAGGCCGAAAGGCGTAGTCGATGGGAAACAGGTTAATATTCCTGTACTTGGTGTTACTGCGAAGGGGGGACGGAGAAGGCTATGTTAGCCGGGCGACGGTTGTCCCGGTTTAAGCATGTAGGCGGAGGTTCCAGGTAAATCCGGTACCTTTTTAACGCTGAGGTGTGATGACGAGGCACTACGGTGCTGAAGTAACAAATGCCCTGCTTCCAGGAAAAGCCTCTAAGCATCAGGTAACACGAAATCGTACCCCAAACCGACACAGGTGGTCAGGTAGAGAATACCAAGGCGCTTGAGAGAACTCGGGTGAAGGAACTAGGCAAAATGGTGCCGTAACTTCGGGAGAAGGCACGCTGATATGTAGGTGAAGTGATTTACTCATGGAGCTGAAATCAGTCGAAGATACCAGCTGGCTGCAACTGTTTATTAAAAACACAGCACTGTGCAAACACGAAAGTGGACGTATACGGTGTGACGCCTGCCCGGTGCCGGAAGGTTAATTGATGGGGTTATCCGTAAGGAGAAGCTCTTGATCGAAGCCCCGGTAAACGGCGGCCGTAACTATAACGGTCCTAAGGTAGCGAAATTCCTTGTCGGGTAAGTTCCGACCTGCACGAATGGCGTAATGATGGCCAGGCTGTCTCCACCCGAGACTCAGTGAAATTGAACTCGCTGTGAAGATGCAGTGTACCCGCGGCAAGACGGAAAGACCCCGTGAACCTTTACTATAGCTTGACACTGAACACTGGTCCTTGATGTGTAGGATAGGTGGGAGGCTTTGAAGTGTGGACGCCAGTCTGCATGGAGCCATCCTTGAAATACCACCCTTTAATGGCTGGTGTTCTAACGTGGACCCGTAATCCGGGTTGCGGACAGTGTCTGGTGGGTAGTTTGACTGGGGCGGTCTCCTCCTAAAGAGTAACGGAGGAGCACGAAGGTTAGCTAATCCTGGTCGGACATCAGGAGGTTAGTGCAAAGGCATAAGCTAGCTTGACTGCGAGAGTGACGGCTCGAGCAGGTGCGAAAGCAGGTCTTAGTGATCCGGTGGTTCTGAATGGAAGGGCCATCGCTCAACGGATAAAAGGTACTCCGGGGATAACAGGCTGATACCGCCCAAGAGTTCATATCGACGGCGGTGTTTGGCACCTCGATGTCGGCTCATCACATCCTGGGGCTGAAGTAGGTCCCAAGGGTATGGCTGTTCGCCATTTAAAGTGGTACGCGAGCTGGGTTTAGAACGTCGTGAGACAGTTCGGTCCCTATCTGCCGTGGGCGCTGGAGAATTGAGGGGGGCTGCTCCTAGTACGAGAGGACCGGAGTGGACGCATCACTGGTGTTCGGGTTGTCATGCCAATGGCATTGCCCGGTAGCTAAATGCGGAAGAGATAAGTGCTGAAAGCATCTAAGCACGAAACTTGCCCCGAGATGAGTTCTCCCTGAGACTTTAAGTCTCCTGAAGGAACGTTAAAGACGATGACGTTGATAGGTCGGGTGTGTAAGTGTAGCGATACATTGAGCTAACCGATACTAATGAACCGTGAGGCTTAACCTTACAACGCCGAAGATGTTTTGGCGAAGAGACGACATTCAGCTTGATACAGATTACATCAGAACGCATAAGCGGTCTGATAACAGAATTTGCCTGGCGGCTGTAGCGCGGTGGTCCCACCTGACCCCATGCCGAACTCAGAAGTGAAACGCCGTAGCGCCGATGGTAGTGTGGGGTCTCCCCATGCGAGAGTAGGGAACTGCCAGGCATCAAATAAAGTGAAGAAGCCCATCCTGACGGATGGGCTTTTTTGCGTGTGTGCGGGGTAAAAACCGCCGGGCTGAACGTATTGTGCAGGCCTGATAAGCGCAGCGCATCACGCAATTCCGGCGGCAGATTGCTGGATTCGACGTAACCGCCTTAATCGACTAACAAAAGCACACTGTCTCGATCTACTACACGGATCTCTCCCTCGAACATATCTGAATCCTTTCTCTGCTAATTAAAATCGTGATCTTTCCTGCATAATAATATATAACAATTATATAACATTTAATTCACCAAAAAACACACAACCATCATTGATAAATTCATGCGATCGTTGGCAGGGGTACAATTCTAATGGCTGATAGTAGTGTAACTGAGAACGGGGCGCTGGCAGACGGCGATACCCGCCGTCGTATATGGGCGATTGTCGGAGCATCATCAGGGAATCTGGTCGAATGGTTTGATTTCTATATCTACTCTTTCTGTTCTCTTTATTTTGCTCATATCTTTTTCCCATCAGGAAATACCACCACACAACTCTTACAAACCGCCGGCGTGTTTGCCGCAGGCTTCTTGATGCGACCAATTGGAGGCTGGTTGTTTGGCCGTATTGCGGATAAGCACGGGCGTAAAAAGTCCATGTTGCTGTCCGTTTGTATGATGTGTATGGGATCGTTGGTGATCGCTTGTCTACCGGGATATGAAACTATCGGTACCTGGGCCCCTGCGTTATTACTGCTGGCCAGACTATTCCAGGGGTTATCTGTAGGTGGTGAATACGGAACCAGCGCGACCTATATGAGTGAAGTTGCCGTTGAAGGTAAGAAAGGTTTTTATGCTTCATTCCAGTACGTGACGTTAATCGGCGGACAGTTACTGGCATTGTTGGTTGTGGTCATATTACAGCACACGTTAGAAGACTCTGCGCTCAGAGCGTGGGGGTGGCGTATTCCATTTGCGTTGGGCGCCGTGCTGGCTATTGTTGCGCTATGGCTGCGTCGCCAACTGGATGAAACCTCGAAACAGGACGTTCGCGCGCTGAAAGAAGCGGGTTCCCTGAAAGGTCTGTGGCGTAATCGCAAAGCCTTTGTCATGGTGTGTAGTGGTTTACTGAATTTGGCCACCTGAACAGAGGTGATATGCTCACCTCAGAACATTACAGGTGCCTCAATGAAAAAAAGAAATTTCAGCGCAGAGTTTAAACGTGAATCCGCTCAACTGGTCCTTGATCAGAACTACACCGTTGCAGCTGCGGCCAGTGCTATGGATGTGGGTCTTTCTACCATGACGCGATGGGTAAAGCAGTTGCGGGATGAACGACAGGGCAAAATACCTAAAGCCTCCCCTATAACCCCGGAACAGATTGAAATACGTGAGCTGAAGAAAAAGCTACAACGCATTGAAATGGAAAACGACATATTAAAAAAGGCTACCGCGCTCTTGATGTCAGACTCCCTGAACAATTCTCGTTAATCGGGAAACTCAGAGCGCAGTATCCTGTGGTCACACTCTGCCACGTGTTCGGGGTTCATCGCAGTAGCTACAAATACTGGGAGAAAAGCGCCGAAAAGCCAGACGGCTGGCGAGCTGTGTTACGCAGCCAGGTTCGGGAGCTGCATAACATCAGCCATGGCTCTGCTGGCGCAAGAAGTATCGCCATTATGGCAACCCTGAGAGGCTTCAGAATGGGACGCTGGCTTGCTGGCAGGCTCATGAAAGAACTGGGGCTGGTGAGTTGTCAGCAGCCTACCCACCGGTATAAACGTGTTGGTCATGAACACATCGCTATCCCGAATCGCCTTGAGCGACAGTTCGCAGTGACAGAACCTAACCAGGTGTGGTGCGGCGATGTGACGTACATCTGGACAGGCAAGCGTTGGGCTTACCTTGCAGTTGTTCTCGATCTGTTCGCAAGGAAACCAGTGGGCTGGGCAATGTCATTCTCGCCGGATAGCAAGCTGACCATCAGAGCGCTGGAAATGGCGTGGGAAGCTCGCGGTAAACCAGCCGGAGTGATGTTCCACAGTGACCAGGGTAGCCACTATACAAGCAGGCAGTTCCGGCAGTTACTGTGGCGTTGCCAGATCAGGCAGAGTATGAGCCGACGTGGAAACTGTTGGGACAACAGCCCGATGGAACGCTTCTTCCGTAGTCTGAAAAACGAGTGGGTGCCAGTGACAGGTTATATAAACTTTAGCGATGCTGCTCATGCGATCACAGACTATATCGTCGGGTATTACAGCTCGCTAAGGCCGCATGACTATAACGGTGGGTTGCCCCCAAACGAATCGGAAAACCGATACTGGAAAAACTCTAAAGCCGTGGCCAGTTTTAGTTGACCACTACAGTGCTTGGCTTTACCGCCGCGGGTTCGTTGTGTTTTTACACGTTCACAACCTACATGCAGAAATACCTGGTCAATACAGCTGGTATGCATGCCAACGTAGCCAGCGGGATTATGACGGCGGCACTGTGTGTGTTCATGCTGGTTCAACCGCTGTTCGGCGCTTTGTCAGATAAGATTGGTCGGCGTACTTCAATGCTGTGTTTTGGCGCGTTGGCCGCGATTTTCACTGTTCCCATTTTGACCGCGTTGCAAAGCGTGACGTCTCCTTACATGGCGTTTGCTCTGGTGATGTGTGCCTTGTTGATCGTGAGTTTCTATACGTCAATTAGCGGTATTCTGAAGGCCGAAATGTTCCCGGCGCAGGTGCGTGCTCTGGGGGTTGGGTTATCTTATGCGGTGGCTAATGCTTTGTTTGGTGGTTCAGCCGAATATGTTGCGTTATCCCTGAAGTCTGTCGGCATGGAGACATCATTCTTCTGGTATGTCACCGTGATGGCGGTGGTCGCATTCCTGGTTTCGCTGATGTTACACAGTAAGGGAAAAGGTTTACGCCTCTAATGGTGTGCCAGTTGCCAAACGGTATAGCCGGTTGATGCGCCCGCCACATCCCAGGCAAAGTCTTTCCAGCTCCAGCCGCTCCCAGCGGGGCGGCTATCCCACAGCTCTTTTGATGCACCCAGGCTGACTGAGAACATCAAACCGATAGCTGCGCTACGATCGCGATTGTTTCCCTGATGCTGTGCATACTCGTTCCCCGCTGCGGCAAGCATGGCCGAGGCGATAAAGTGTTGAGCTTTGTCTTGCCCACTCCAGCTGTCGTTAGCCATGTGGCTACAACCGGAAAGAAGCAAAACACTGGCAAGAATACACAGACGCATCGTTGCCTCCATAGGAAAAACCCCGTCGCTGGACGGGGTCTTGATTACAGAATACGGCTGATTAATCTGTCGATTCGAATACGGCGTAATCGACGGATGAGCTTACGTACTTTGACTGGATAGTCGGCAATGCTCTGCAGGTCGCGATAGTGTTTCACGACGGTGGTGTGCGTGCGGATAAGCTCCAGCTCTTTATCACGCTGAGGAGTCAGTTCCTGCTGGGGATCATGGATAAGAATGGCGTTTTCCAAATCCAGCCGCCAGGCTCGGGGGTTAAGATTATTGCCGGTAAGCAGCATCCATTTATCATCAACCCACATGCCTTTCAGATGATAGGTGTTGTCATCATCTTTCCATAAGCGCACGACCAACTGGTCGGTGTTCACGTAATACTGCAGTCTGCTCAGGAAACGGCGCAGATTTATTTCATACAGATAAGGCAGCGCACCGATGATCTTGAATGGCTCATCTTCTGGAATGAAAAAGTCGTTGGCTGTTTTATCACCGACAATGATTTCGACCTTTTTCCCTTCACGCAGCAGTTGAATGATATTGCGCACCAGTATGGCGGGCAGGTTGAAATAAGGGGTACAGATTGTGAGTTTGTGCTCCGCGCAGGGCATAAGATGGAAAATAGTCTTATTTAACAGACTGGATTTTCCAAGGCCTACCAGCGGCGTGACCGAAAGCTGTTCGTTATCCGCATCACCCTGAAAATGGAAGGATGCATCGCGCAGTTCTTGGCGGTACAGGCGGATATCATTTTTAATTTCCGGGCTTTTAGGACGATGGATATCATCGAGACGATTAACGCCGCGCCCATTCATCAGGTTCTGCGTAACCCAATCGTACATGATATCGGCCATCTTCGCGTTGCGAATCAGCTGATAGCGGTCATAGCGGTATTTATCATGTTGGTGTAAGTAAACATCGTTCAGACTGGCCCCGCTATACAGGACGCTATCATCAATGATAAAGCCTTTAAAATGCAGAACACCAAGCGCTTCACGGGTGTTAATTGGCACGCCGTAGACAGGGATATCGATACCAGGATTTTCTTGCGCCATGCGGCAATACCAGTCAGCGTTGGTATTGGATGCCGCAACACCAATGCGTCCACGCTGGGCTCGATGCCAGTCGACAAGCACCCGGATATCCAGTTCAGGACGCTGCCGCTTTGCCGCATAGAGCGCGTCGAGTATGCCTTTACCGCCGTCATCCTGTTCCAGGTACAGCGCAATAATGCAGATCCGTCGCGTCGCGCTGGCTATTTTCTCCAGCAGAGTCTCCCTGAAATTTGCGGGAGCATAAAAGAAATCTACATCATCAACTGACTGAGAAATCTTAGGTAGTTGGGCAAGGTGTTGTTGATGTTTATTACGCTTAAATTTTGACAACATCACAGTGCATTTCTTCTCTGTTCATTGAAGGGTCCTCTGTGCTTTGCAGACGACATAAGCGGGCAATGATACCACCAGTACCCATTAATGTGGTCAACATTTCCAGTACCTTACTCACGATTCCTCATATTGGGCCAGATTCAGCGTTAGCCCAACAATTCCCTCTTCGAGCTGGACATCGACATCAAACCCGAGTTTTCGGGCCAGGGCGACCATCCCCCGATTGTTTGGCATCGTAATACCATTTAAACGTCTAAGTCCGTGATCTCGGGTGTATGCAATCAACTTTTCCATCAACCGACGACCTAAGCCCAGCCCTTTGAGATCAGAACGAACCAGCACGGCAAACTCGGCGTCAACGTTATCAGGATCCGAGATTGCCCTCGTTACGCCGAGGATCTCTTGCTGATTATCTTTACAGCGTACTGCCACAAAGGCCATTTCCCGATCGTAGTCGATCTGTGTCATATTGGCTAAATCTTCGTGGGTAAATTCGTTTATCTCACTGAAATAGCGATAATAAAGATCTTCTTTCGTTACCTGAGATATGAACTGCTGCAGATGAGGCTCGTCCTCCGGCAAAATGGGACGGAACAGGCAGCGATCGCCATTTTTCAACTCCACCCATTCTTCAAGCTGATGGGGATAAGGGCGTACCGCCAGCCTGCTTTCGTTATCGCCCGTGAAAGGGGCAATATCCAGTGTGACGTCCAGTGCAGTAAATTCCCCAGCAGAGGCCAGTAGAGGATGGATATCCAGGCGCTGAATTTCCGGACAATCGACGATCAGGTTGGAGACCTGGACCAACAGTTGGCTTAAACCTGCAATATCTAAGGGCCGTAGTGCGCTGCGAGCGCGGATCTTTTTGTTTTTGATCCCCTGGATCACCAGATAACGCGCCAGATTCATGTTCAATGGCGGCAAGGCCACCACGGCTTGCTCGTCTGGACGCCACTCAACCCCGCCTTCGCCCAGCATAATCAACGGGCCAAACACAGGGTCATGTTCAACGACGACGCGCAGTTCCTGAGCGCCAGCGCGATTTGCCATACTTTGTACTAATAAACCGTGAATGCGCGCCTGCGGCCAGGCCATTTTTACCCGATCAAAAATCGCATTGGCTGCCTGCTGCACCTCTGTTGCCGTACGCAGATAGAGCATTACCCCCTGAACTTCCGATTTATGCGGGATATCAGGAGAACGCAGCTTCAGTGCTACCGGGTAACCGATTTGTTCTGCGATATGTACGGCTTCCGCACTGTCGCTGGCGATCCATGTCGGCAGTGTGTGTAAGCCATAGGCGTGTAAAATCGGCTGCACTTCATGGGTATCCAGCGATGTCGCTCCCTCAGCAATCGCCTGCTGTAACAGACTATGCGCTTCGGCGGTGTTAGTGGTCAGGCTATCGGGTAGGGCTGGTGTTTCTCGCAGTTGCTTCTGGTTACGCCGGTACTCCACCATATGCATAAATGCAGTGATAGTGCCTTCCGGCGTACGATAGGTGGGTAATCCGGCTTCACTAAACAGCCTGCGGGCTTCCTGGGATGAAAACTCGCCGCACCAGTTGGTCAGCAACGAGACGAACTTGCCGCGCGGATGGCGCTTTACCGCTTCGATCAACGCTTGCGCGCTTTCGGTTCCGGGGGCGGCTGCGCTGGGTGAGTGAATCACCATCAGTGCGTCGAAATCCTGACTGGCGAGTAAAATATCCAGTGTCTTGACGTAATGTTCGCTGCTGGCATCATCACGCAGATCCAGTGGGTTGGCGATATCCACGTGAGCAGGTAGGGCATCGCGTAATTTCTGGCAGGTTTCTTCACTCAGCGCGGCCAGCTTACCGTTTCGCGACCACAGTTCATCTAATGCCAGCGCCGCGGGAGCGGCCCCATTGCTGATGATCATCAGCCTGTCGCCACGTAGCGGACGCATGTGGCTCAGGGTTTCGACTGCCGAGAAAAGCTCATGAGTGTCCTGAACGCGCAATAAACCAGCGCGTTGAATCGCCGCATCCCAGGCCGGGTCCATTCCGGCACTGGTATGCAGTAAACGCTGCGCTGCAGGGCTGCGACCGCTTTTAATCACCAGAATAGGTTTATTGCGCGAGGCGCTACGCGCGGCGGAGACAAAACGCCTTGCATCGCTTAAATGTTCGAGGTAGAGCAATATCGCGCTGGTTTTGCTGTCGCGGGCCAGGTAATCCAGCAACTCATCAACGTCGATATCCAGGCTGTCACCCAGCGCGATAAACCAGGAAAAACCCATGTCGCGCTGCTGCGCCCAGTCCAGAATGGTGTTGGAAATCGCCGCCGACTGGGAAATAAATGCCAGCTTGCCGCGCTTGATGGGGACGGGGGAAAAGCTGGCGTTAAGCCCCTGCCAGGGCGCGAGAAGTCCCAGGCTGTTGGGACCCAGAAGACGTATGTTGTAGCGTGATGCGCAGGCCAGCAGCTCCGCGTGCTGCGCCGAGGGAGCTGAGAGAATAATGCAGGTTTTACAGCCTTTCTCGCCAAGCGCTTCGAGTAATGCCAGGTTACGGCTGGCATTGGTGCACAACACGGCGAGATCGGGGCTAAAAGGCAGGCTGTTGATATTGGGCCACGCCAGTACGCCCAACACCGCTTTCCATGCGGGCGTCACCGGTAAAACAGGTCCATTGAAACCGCCAGCAAGCAGGTTACGCATCATCAGGTAACCTGCGCGATTAGGCTTCATTGACGCCCCAATCACCGCAATGGATTTCGGTCGCAATAGTGCTTCCAGACCACGCTGACTCATATCGGCTTCCTTAATGACACCAGTGACCGAATGATTTTAAACGTTTTCTGATGAATCTGCTGTGACGTTTCCCTGATGTTGAGTTTTTCCTGCCAGGTAGCGGGTTTTAAAGCGAGTAAAATGATCGCTTAACCCTTCTGCGGCTTGCGTATCTCCCGCCAGATCCAACAAGGCGATGGCCACCTCGGCTGTGCAATATTGCCCTTCGGCGTGAACGCCACGCAGGTGGTAAGCAGAAAGGCGTGATAAATCAACAGAGATCACCGGCAGGTTATCGAGGTACGGGCTTTTGCGGAACATTTTACGCGCCTCAGGCCAGGTGCCGTCGAGCATGATAAACAATGGGGGCTTACCGGCTGGTGGCGTGAAAATCACTTCACGCTCTTCACCCGCATAGGAGGCCGGGAATACAACCATCGGCTGGTAATCCGGATTTTTTACCAGTTCCAGCAGCGCCTGCGGCGGCTCGGTACGTGACCACTGAAAAGCCGTGGTATCGGGCAGAATATCGGCAATTAAACGCCCCGTGTTGCTGGGCTTCATCGGCTCGGTATCAAACATCACCAGACAAAAGCGACTTTTTGCCTCAGAGGGCGCCAGAGTTGCGCACAAGCAGAGCTTCTGCGGCAGCAGGCAGCGTTGACAGCGGCGAACGCGATTACCTCGGGCAAGGAAAGGACGCGTGGCGCGCGCGAGGCGCTCAGCGCGTAACTGAAGAACAGCGTTATCGGTCATGGGGAAACACGTTGAAAAACGCTATTGTCGCAGAGGTGAAAACGGGGCACAAGATGCGCCCCGTAGAGATTATAATGATTCGTTAAGCCAGTTATCAAACGGGGCTTTTGGTACAGCGCCGTTAAGCATGTCGACGATTTCACCTTTTCTGAAGATCATGATGGTCGGAATGCTGCGGATACCGAAACGGGCGCTGAGTTCACGCTCGGCTTCCGTATTCACTTTAACAAAACGCACTTTGCCGCTACGCTCTTCCGCGACATCTTCAAAAATCGGGGCGAAGTTACGACATGGACCACACCAGGGGGCCCAAAAGTCAACGACCACCGGGAGATCGTCTTTTAACAGTTTATCCAGTGTCTCACCGGTCGCATTGATCACCTCCCCATCAAACAGGTCGTGACCACAGCGTCCGCATTTAGCCGCTTCCTGGACACGATCGTCAGGGATGCGGTTGATAGCCTGGCAGCTGGTACAAACGGTATTCATAACTAACCTCTGGATGAGTGGAGTGGACTTCACGGCATAAACGCCAGTATGTTTCTATTATGTTACATATTATCGGAGAGTCTGTTCTAAACAACAATGCGTTTTATTCAATGAGTACAATAGTCCTTAGCTTTTAAATGAAATAATGGCTAACGACGTGCACATCGGGTAATCTGCGCGCTTCGCGCAGAGCAGGTGGAGAAAAACATGAGCGACGAACTGAAGAACAAAAACGGCAAGGTCAAAGTGATGTACGTCCGCAGTGACGATGACTCGGATAAACGCACCCAAAATCCACGTACTGGCAAAGGCGGCGGTCGCCCCGGTACTTCCCGAGCCGAAGGCGGTCGTCGCCCTGCCCGTGATGAACGAAAGGGTCCGAACAGCGAACGTGGTCGTGAACGCGGGCGTGACCGCGATGTAGAACGCGACCGCAGACGTGAAGATTCACCGTGGCGTACCGTTTCCCGCGCACCGAATGATGACGCAGCGGATAAAGCCGATCACGGCGGTATTAGCGGTAAGAGCTTTATCGATCCTGAAGTATTACGCCGTCAGCGCGCGGAAGAAACCCGCGTTTACGGTGAGAATGCCTGTCAGGCTCTGTTCCAGAGTCGTCCGGACGCTATCGTCCGCGCCTGGTTTGTTCAGAGCGTAACCCCGCGTTTTAAAGAAGCATTACGCTGGATGGCGGCAAACCGCAAAGCCTATCACGTGGTTGACGAAGCCGAGCTGGCGAAAGCCTCAGGCACCGAACACCACGGTGGCGTCTGTTTCCTGATCAAAAAACGTAACGGTACTACCGTTAAGCAGTGGGTCGGTCAGGCAGGGGCGCAGGATTGCGTGCTGGCACTGGAAGATATCGCTAACCCGCATAACCTGGGCGGTATGATGCGTAGCTGCGCGCACTTCGGTGTGAAAGGCGTGGTGGTTCAGGATGCGGCGCTGCTGGAATCGGGGGCGGCTATCCGTACTGCTGAAGGTGGAGCAGAGCATGTTCAGCCGATTACCGGTGACAGCATTGTCGATGTGTTGGACGATTTCCGTAACGCGGGTTACACGGTAGTGATGACCTCAAGCGTGAAAGGTAAACCGCTGTTTACTACCACGCTGCCGGAAAAAATGGTGCTGGTATTAGGGCGTGAGCGTGAAGCTCTGCCAGAAGCAGCATGTTCAGCCGACGACCTGTGCGTGGCGATTGACGGTACCGGCAAGGTAGAAACGCTCAATGTTTCTGTCGCGACCGGCGTTTTGCTCGCGGAGTGGTGGCGTCAGAACAAAGCCTGATAATAAAAATGCCAGCGAATCGCTGGCATTTTTTTACTCGCTTTCTGCGGGTAATACCGGCATCCAGTCAATCGGTTTTTCACCTCGTTGTTCCAGCCATTCATTCGCCAGTACAAAGTGATTGCAACCAAAGAAACCGCGATGCGCAGAGAGTGGTGATGGGTGGGGCGCTTTCAACACATGGTGACGCTGCGCATCAATAATCGCGCCTTTCTTCTGTGCGTGAGAACCCCAGAGCAGGAAAACCACGCCTTCCCGATGTTGGTTAATCAGGCTGATGACTTTATCGGTAAATGTTTCCCATCCAAGGCTGGCGTGAGAATGTGCCTGACCGGCGCGAACGGTGAGTACGGTGTTGAGTAACAGTACCCCCTGGCGTGCCCAGCTTTCCAGATATCCGTGCGTGGGGCGGGTGAAGCCGGGAATTGTTGCTTCCAGCTCTTTGTACATGTTCAGCAACGAAGGCGGAGTGGCAATCCCCGGACGAACAGAGAACGCGAGACCGTGTGCCTGGCCTGGGCCGTGGTAAGGATCCTGACCCAGGATGACAACTTTCACGTCACCAAGCTCGGTAAAACGAAACGCGTTAAACACATCTTTTTGCGGCGGATAAATTGTCATTCCTGACTGACGCTCGCCGGCAACAGTATGCAGTGTGTTAACAAAATAAGGCTGCTGTTTTTCTTCAGCCAGCACATCGTGCCAAGTTAATTCGGTGGCCATCTCGCTCTCCTGCGAATTTTCAATCCCCCTAGCTTAACTGCTTCTTTCGACGTCGCAAAATTCTGTACGTTTCTCAATGGTCTACCCCTTAAAGATAGTTGAAAATTTATGTAAAAAGTTTAGCTGTGCATACGGCGTAAGTTGATGTAAAACAATAAAATCCACCTATCACCACTTTTCATGTGTGGTTTTTATTGATTTAAATCAAAGATTCAAGGGTGTGTGAGGGGTATATATACACTCAAGCAACAATGGTTTTACCAATTGGCCGGATGACGGCCAACCGAGATCAAATAATTTTGCCGGGGAGGCATCAAATGATTACAGGTATCCAGATTACTAAAGCTGCAAACGACGACCTGCTGAACTCTTTCTGGCTGCTGGACAGCGAAAAAGGCGAAGCACGCTGCATCGTTGCGAAAGCAGGTTTCAATGCTGATGAAGTCGTTGCTGTCAGCAAACTGGGCGAAATCGAATACCGTGAAGTACCGGTAGACGTACAGCCGGAAGTCCGCGTGGAAGGTGGTCAGCACCTGAACGTGAACGTTCTGCGTCGCGAAACGCTGGAAGATGCAGTTAAGCATCCGGAAAAATATCCGCAGCTGACCATCCGTGTTTCTGGTTATGCAGTGCGTTTCAACTCTCTGACCCCAGAACAGCAGCGCGACGTTATCGCTCGTACCTTTACTGAGAGCCTGTAAGGCTCACGGGGAATAGCCCCGTTTAGCAAAGAATCAAAAAGCGGAAGATGCCAGTGTGTCTTCCGCTTTTTTGCATCCGTTAGTAAAAGATCCTTACCGCGCAATACACCAACAGCAGCGCCAGAATGATATTCAACTGCCGGCCGTAACGGCGAAAAACGCGCTGAAAAAGATGGCCCGCCAGCGCCCAGCAGGCATTTGTGAAGGTGCCGATCAGCGCCAACAGAATACTCACTCCAATCAGCCAGTGTGCGTCCTGAGTGTACGGTAATACAAACGTGGATAACGCGGTAATGCCGTACAAAATGATTTCACGTTAACAAACTGCAAGCCAAAACTCGCCCAGAAGCTAATCGGCTCTGACCGCAAATCATCGTTTGTAGCCGGGCTGGTGGCGATCTTCAGCGCCAGCCACAGGATATAAGCTGCCCCAGCCCAACTGAGCCAATGGATGATGGCAGGATCCATAACCGCCAGTGAAAATGACGGGCGAAACGCTGCTGGCGTATAAAATGCCGCAGGTTTTACAGCGAGTTAAACAACGTGCGCCCCATGTGCGGTTGTCTTTACAGTCACTCAATTGTTATGTAATTCGCGATGCGTTGCTCAGTGATGAGGTCGATCTGGGGGGGGGGTTATCGGGTGGGTAATGACGATGCCCTTGAGTTGATGCCGCTAGGCGATCAGTCACTGGCATTAGTTGCTTCGCCGCTGCTCCAGCACGTTAATTTTACTCAGTATAACCAGCACATTCCCTGCAGTTTTATCATTAATGAGCCGCAATGTATTTTCAGACAGCGCTTCGAGGGGCTACTGCGTAAACGACAGATTACGCTGGAAAATACCATTGAGTTATGGAGCATTGAAAGCATTAAGCAGTGCGTATCGGCAAATCTTGGGGTCAGCTTTTTGCCGCGTTTTGCCGTTGAGAGGGAGCTACGTTCAGGGGAATTGATTGAATTACCGTACAGTGAACAACCTGAGTTAATTACGGCATTGTGTGGTTATCATGCCGGAAAAGTCGTTAGTCCGGCGATGCGTGTGTTTCTTGAGTGTATTGAAGTGAGTTTTGCATCACGTGAAAAAATGCCGGGCTAAACGGCCCGGCATTCGGTTTACTCTTTGTCGGACTGCTGGGTAGCAGCTCCGCTCGGCTTACGACGTTTGCCGATATTTTTTGCATCGCGGTGACGTTTTTTCACCCGCGGCTTCTCTTTCTCTTTCGCTTTTTTCTCGGCGCGCTTCGCCAGCACTTTCTTGGATGGTTTACCGTTGGATTTCTCACTTGGCGCGCGCGTGGTTGGACGCAGTTCGTCGATGACGCGTGCTTTCAGCGGCTCGTCAATATAGCGGCTCGCTTTGCCGAGAAGCAGATGGTCGTGCGCTTCAACCAAAGAGATCGCAGTACCTTTACGACCTGCGCGACCGGTACGGCCAATGCGGTGCAGATAGGCATCGCCACTGCGCGGCATGTCGAAGTTAAACACATGGCTGACGTCAGGAATATCGATCCCGCGAGCGGCAACGTCGGTGGCTACCAGCACGTTCACGCGACCATCGGTCAGGCGTTTGATCGCTTCATTGCGTTTGTTCTGCACCATCTCGCCTTCGAGATAGCAGTTGTTAATGCCCGCCTGGCGCAGCCAGCCTGCCAGCTCGTGCACACGCTCGCGTTTACGTACGAAGACAATCGAGCGGGTCGCTTCCGGCTGTTTTAACAGATGGATCAGCAGGGCAGTTTTGTGCTCGATGTCATCAGCACGGTAGTAAAACTGATGGATCTTCTTGCGTTCGCGGGTGGACGGATCCGCTGAGACTTCGACCGGATCTTCCAACAGACGCTCGGCAAAATCTTTAATCGCATCGCCTTCCAGCGTGGCGGAGAACAGCATGGTTTGCTTACGCCAGCGGGTTTCACCGGCGATATGTTCGATGTCCTGGGCAAAACCCATGTCCAGCATACGATCTGCTTCATCGAGAATTAGCGTCTCAACCGCATGGCAGTCGAAGTTTTCTTCTTTAATGTATTGCAGCAGACGACCCGTGGTGGCAACCACGATGTCCTGGTTTTCGCTAAAGACTTCCATGTGGTTCATGTAAGCCACGCCGCCGGTAATGGTCGCGATATCCAGATGCGTATTTTTCGCCAGCTCACGGGCGTGTTCAGCAACCTGCATCGCCAGTTCGCGCGTTGGCGTCAGGATTAAAATGCGCGGCGGACCGGATTTCTTGCGTGGGAAGTCGAGCAGGTGCTGCAACGCTGGCAGCAAATATGCCGCCGTTTTACCGGTGCCTGTCGGCGCAGAACCGAGTACATCACGGCCATCGAGCGCAGGCGGAATGGCGGCAGCCTGAATGGCGGTCGGGCGAGTGAAACCTTTTTCCTGGAGGGCATCCAGAAGGCTTTCATCGAGTTCAAGTTCGGAAAAAGTCGTTACAGTCATGTTCTACCTCTGAGTGGGGCGCTGATTATAGACGTTACGGCTGCAATCTTCATCTGTTTGTATGGATATACCTTCTCAGGTATTGTTTTTATCCTATGTTATCGTTTTTTTTCCAGGAAGGTTGTTCTTCATGCCCCAGTCTACATCCGTACTGAAACGTAATGGATTTACTTTTAAGCAGTTTTTTGTGGCACACGATCGCTGTGCAATGAAAGTCGGAACGGACGGCATTTTATTGGGGGCCTGGGCCCCCGTTGCGGGCGTAAAGCGGATCCTGGATATTGGTACCGGGAGCGGCCTGTTGGCGCTGATGCTGGCCCAGCGCACTGATGAAAACGTCATCATTGACGCCGTGGAGCTTGATGTCGACGCCGCGCAGCAGGCGCAGGAGAACATCGCGCACTCTCCGTGGATGCATCGTGTGAGTGTTCATACAGAAGATGCGCAACAGTGGATACCGCGTCAGACCGTGCGTTTTGATTTGATAATCAGCAATCCTCCCTATTATGAACAGGGCGTGGAATGCGCTACACCGCAGCGCGAGCAGGCCCGCTATACCACCTCGCTCGATCACCAGGCGTTGCTTACGCTGGCGGCGGACTGCATTACGGAAGACGGTTTTTTTTGTGTGGTGCTACCGGAGCAGATTGGTAACGCATTTACTCAGCAGGCGCTTAGCATGGGCTGGCATCTGCGATTGCGCACGGATGTAGCAGAAACCGAGGCCCGTCTACCGCATCGGGTATTGCTGGCATTCTCCCCGCAGGCCGGGGAGTGCTTTAGCGACAGGCTGGTGATCCGTGGGCCAGACCAACGTTACTCTGAAGGTTATACGGCGCTGACCCAGGCGTTCTATCTGTTTATGTGATGACTGAGCGGCGAGAGAATTGACGGGCCCGCCTCTGGAAGCTGTTCTGGATAATCCAGCGTGTAGTGCAGGCCCCGACTCTCTTTGCGCATCATCGCGCAGCGGACAATCAGCTCGGCAACCTGCACCAGATTGCGCAGCTCCAGTAGGTTGTTCGACACACGGAAATGGGCGTAATACTCGTCGATTTCCTGTTGCAGCATGGTGATACGGCGCAGGGCGCGTTCCAGACGTTTAGTGGTGCGCACAATACCGACGTAATCCCACATGAACAGCCGCAGCTCATGCCAGTTATGCTGGATAACAACCAATTCATCTGGATTTTCTACCCGGCTTTCATCCCAGCCCGGGAGCGTGCTGACGCCGCGTGCATAAGGCATACGCCTGTCGATATCTTCAGCCGCGGACCAACCGTAAACCAGACACTCCAGCAATGAGTTCGATGCCATCCGGTTGGCGCCATGCAGGCCGGTGTAACTCACTTCGCCGATCGCATACAACCCATCGACATCGGTACGGCCAAAGTCATCAACCATCACGCCGCCGCAGGTATAGTGCGCGGCAGGCACGATGGGAACAGGTTCTTTGGTTAGATCAATGCCCAGTCCCAGCAACTTTTCATAAATCATCGGGAAATGCTGACGAACAAATTCTTCCGGTTTATGACTGATATCGAGGAACATGCAATCTGCACCCAGGCGCTTCATTTCATGATCAATGGCGCGGGCGACAATATCGCGGGGAGCCAGTTCGCCACGCTCGTCAAAATCGGGCATAAAGCGTGAACCGTCCGGGCGTTTCAGGTGCGCGCCTTCGCCGCGCAGCGCTTCGGTCAGCAGAAAATTGCGCGCCTGCGGATGATACAGCGCTGTTGGGTGAAACTGGTTAAACTCCAGGTTGGCGACGCGGCATCCCGCACGCCAGGCCATTGCAATTCCGTCACCCGAGGAAATATCCGGATTGGTGGTGTATTGATATACCTTTGACGCGCCGCCGGTGGCCAGCACTACCGACTTCGCATGGCAGGTTTCTACGGCTTCTTTATTACGATTCCAGATCCAGGCACCGACAACCCGACGCGTTCCCGGCAGACCGATTTTATCGGAGACAATCAGGTCGACAGCATTACTGCGCTCGAGAACCCGGATGTTGGGATGATTTTGTGCCTGGCTGACGAGGGTGGTTTCGACTTCTTTGCCGGTAGCATCCGCAGCGTGCAGGATGCGTCGATGGCTGTGACCGCCTTCACGGGTCAGGTGATAGCTCTCTTCACCGTTAGGCTGAACCTGCGTATCAAATAAGACGCCCTGATCGATAAGCCATTGAACGCAGGTACGCGCATTGCTGGCGACAAATTCCACCGCATGGCGATCGCACAGCCCGGCCCCGGCAATCAGCGTATCTTCAACGTGGGAGTCGATACTGTCGGTTTCATCGAAAACCGCGGCAATACCGCCCTGGGCATAAAATGTCGAGCCTTCGCTGACCGGCCCTTTGCTCAGGACAATAACCTGATGCTTTTCAGCCAGGCGCAGCGCCAGTGAGAGTCCGGCAGCCCCGCTGCCAATGATCAGCACGTCACAGGATAATTCAGGAGTCGTATTCATGATTTTTGTTTAATTTACTAAACAGTGTTTGGTCACCATAGCACCACATTGCGCGATACTGCACGTTTTATTTTTAAACGTGTTGCAATGACTAAACATGAAAGAAAAACATGATGAGGGTGAAATAGGCAAAAATATTTTGTGAAGCAGGCCGTTAGCATCAGATTATGTGATGAAATAAAGTGCCCGTTGGGTTACTCTGCAAGCGGTGAAATGGGCATTTCTGTACAGATAGTGCGTTGATCGGGTTATGTAGACTTATAATGAGAGATAAGACCTGTCTACAACATGACAAACAAAAAACAATGCGTAACGGAACTTTACGAAACTTGAGCACTCTAAGCATTTGCTTGCTCATAGTGAAGCTGATGGAATGGCGTTTCGAAGGCGCGTGGAAATTTGGTTTGGGGAGACTTTACCTCGGATGAGCGAGCAGTTAACGGACCAGGTCCTGGTAGAACGGGTCCAGAAGGGAGATCAGAAAGCCTTTAACCTACTGGTAGTGCGCTATCAGCATAAGGTGGCGAGTCTGGTTTCTCGCTATGTACCGTCGGGTGATGTACCCGATGTAGTACAAGAAGCATTTATCAAAGCCTATCGTGCGCTGGACTCGTTCCGGGGGGATAGTGCTTTTTATACCTGGCTGTATCGTATTGCGGTCAATACAGCGAAGAATTACCTGGTCGCTCAGGGGCGTCGTCCACCTTCCAGTGATATAGATGCGATTGAAGCAGAAAATTACGAAAGTGGCGGTGCGCTGAAAGAAATTTCGAACCCTGAGAACTTAATGTTGTCAGAAGAACTGAGACAGATAGTTTTCCGAACTATTGAGTCCCTCCCGGAAGATTTACGCATGGCAATAACCTTGCGGGAGCTGGATGGCCTGAGCTATGAAGAGATAGCCGCTATCATGGATTGTCCGGTGGGTACGGTGCGTTCACGTATCTTCCGAGCGAGGGAAGCTATTGATAATAAAGTTCAACCGCTTATCAGGCGTTGACGATAGCGGGATACTGGAAAAGGTATTAGGCATGCAGAAAGAAAAACTTTCCGCTTTAATGGATGGCGAAACGCTGGATACTGAGTTGCTCAAAGAGCTGGCTCACGACCCGGAAATGCAAAAAACCTGGGAGAGTTATCACCTGATTCGCGATTCCATGCGAGGTGATACTGCCGACGTTCTCCATTTCGATATTTCCGCCCGCGTAATGGCCGCCATCCAGGATGAGCCGGTACGCCAGACGGCGCCATTGATTCCTGAGGCCCAGCCAGCACCGCACCAGTGGCAGAAAATGCCGTTCTGGAAGAAAATGCGTCCGTGGGCCGCGCAGCTTACTCAAATGGGTGTGGCCGCGTGTGTATCACTTGCAGTTATTGTTGGCGTCCAGCACTATAATGGGCAATCTGAAACGTCCCAGCAGCCCGAAACGCCGGTATTTAATACATTACCGATGATGGGTAAAGCCAGTCCGGTAAGCCTGGGTGTACCTTCTGACGCGACGGCCAGCGGCGGTCAGCAACAGCAGGTACAGGAGCAGCGTCGTCGTATTAATGCCATGTTGCAGGATTACGAACTGCAACGTCGACTGCACTCTGAACAGCTTCAGTTTGAGCAGGCCCAGACACAGCAAGCCGCTGTGCAGGTGCCAGGAATTCAAACTTTAGGAACGCAATCGCAGTAATGAAGCAACTTTGGTTTGCCATGTCACTTGTGGCTGGTAGCCTGTTCTTCTCTGTCAACGCCTCGGCCAATCCTGCGTCCGGGGCGTTGTTGCAGCAGATGAATCTGGCCAGCCAGTCGCTCACCTATGAGCTGTCATTTGTCAGCATCAATAAGCAGGGTGTTGAATCCCTACGTTATCGCCATGCCCGCCTGGATAACCGTCCGCTCGCGCAACTGTTGCAAATGGATGGTCCGCGCCGGGAAGTGGTGCAACGTGGCAACGAAATCAGTTATTTTGAGCCAGGTCTCGAACCGTTCACGCTGAACGGCGACTATATCGTTGACTCACTGCCCTCCCTGATTTACACCGACTTCAAACGTCTTGCTCCCTACTATGATTTTATCTCAGTAGGCCGCACCCGTATTGCCGATAGGCTCTGTGAAGTGATCCGCGTTGTGGCGCGTGACGGCACCCGTTACAGCTATATCGTTTGGATGGACACTGAGACCAAGCTGCCAATGCGTGTTGATCTTCTTGACCGTGATGGCGAAACGCTGGAACAGTTCCGCGTCATCGCGTTTACTGTTAACAACGGTGTCAGCGACAGCATGCAGACGCTGGCGAAAGCCAATCTGCCGCCGTTGTTGTCAGTTCCTGCGGGTGAGAAAACCAACTTCAACTGGAGTCCGTCGTGGTTGCCGCAAGGCTTCAGCGAGGTGTCCAGCAGTCGACGTCCGCTGCCGACGATGGATAACATGCCGATCGAATCACGGCTTTATTCCGATGGTCTGTTCAGTTTCTCCGTGAACGTAAACCGCGCGATGCAAAACAGTGCCGATCAGCTGCTGCGCACTGGACGCCGCACGGTTAGCACCAGCGTGCGAGATAATGCCGAAATCACTATTGTCGGTGAGCTTCCGCCGCAAACGGCGAAGCGTATCGCGGACAATATTAAGTTCAGGGCAGCACAATGATTAAAGAGTGGGCGACGGTCGTCTCCTGGCAAAATGGTCTGGCGACGGTCAGCTGTGATGTTAAAGCATCATGTAGCAGCTGTGCTTCCCGGGCCGGATGCGGGAGCCGCGTGCTGAACAAACTGGGACCTCAGACCACACACACCATCGTGGTGCCCTGCGACGAACCCTTGACCCCTGGTCAAAAAGTTGAACTGGGCATTGCCGAAGGTAGCCTGCTCGGTTCGGCGATGCTGGTCTACATGTCTCCGTTGGCGGGACTGTTTCTTTTCGCGGCGCTATTCCAGGTGCTGTTTGGTTCCGATCTTGCGGCATTAAGCGGAGCAGTGCTGGGGGGCGTGGGCGGATTCCTGATTGCTCGTGGATACTCTCGTAAGCTTGCTGAACGCGAAGCCTGGCAGCCGGTCATTCTGAACGTTGCTCTCCCACCCGATCTTATTCGCGTCGAAACCCAGCAGTGATATCTTTGCCTGATGGCACTGCGCTTATCAGGCCTACAGCGTCCTCAGATGCAGGTGTAGGCCGGATAAGGCGTTTATGTCGCCATCCGACAAAAGTTTCATCGACTTTGCAAAGTTGTTTCCAGTTCCCGCTATCCTTGCTCTATGAACATTTCCTCGCCTCAGCGTTGTAGTGTAGAATGCGGCGTTTCACTTAAACAGACGTTAAGCTCAGAACAGCGACTTCTCAGAGCCTGCTCAGGCGGGCGTAAGGCACAATAATTACACTATATGAAGAACATACGTAACTTTTCAATCATAGCTCACATCGACCACGGTAAATCGACGCTGTCTGACCGTATTATCCAGATCTGCGGTGGCCTGTCTGACCGTGAAATGGAAGCGCAGGTTCTCGACTCGATGGATCTTGAGCGTGAGCGCGGTATTACTATCAAAGCGCAGAGCGTGACGCTCGATTTCAAAGCATCTGATGGTGAAACCTATCAGCTTAACTTTATCGACACCCCGGGCCACGTTGACTTCTCGTATGAAGTTTCCCGCTCGCTTGCCGCCTGTGAAGGTGCACTGCTGGTGGTTGATGCCGGGCAGGGCGTAGAAGCGCAGACCCTGGCTAACTGCTATACCGCCATGGAAATGGATCTGGAAGTGGTGCCGGTTCTGAACAAAATCGACCTACCGGCTGCCGATCCTGAACGCGTAGCGGAAGAGATCGAAGATATCGTCGGTATCGATGCGACAGATGCCGTTCGCTGCTCGGCGAAAACCGGCGTTGGCGTCACTGACGTTCTTGAACGTCTGGTACGCGACATTCCGCCGCCGGAAGGTGATCCGGAAGGCCCATTACAGGCGCTGATCATCGACTCATGGTTCGACAACTACCTTGGCGTGGTGTCGCTGGTACGTATTAAAAACGGCACCATGCGTAAAGGCGACAAAATTAAAGTAATGAGCACCGGTCAGGTCTATAACGCCGACCGCCTGGGGATCTTCACGCCAAAACAGGTTGACCGTACCGAGCTGAAATGCGGCGAGGTAGGTTGGTTGGTTTGTGCGATTAAAGACATCCTCGGCGCGCCGGTTGGCGATACCCTGACGCAGGCGCGTAACCCGGCAGACAAACCGCTGCCAGGCTTTAAAAAAGTGAAGCCACAGGTTTACGCCGGTCTGTTCCCGGTCAGCTCTGACGACTATGAAAACTTCCGTGACGCGCTTGGCAAGCTGAGCCTGAACGACGCCTCCCTGTTCTACGAACCGGAAAGCTCTACCGCGCTGGGCTTCGGCTTCCGTTGTGGCTTCCTTGGTCTGCTGCACATGGAGATCATTCAGGAACGTCTGGAGCGTGAATACGATCTGGATCTGATCACTACCGCGCCGACCGTAGTCTACGAAGTCGAAACCACGGCGAAAGAGACTATCTACGTCGATAGCCCGTCCAAGCTGCCGCCGCTGAACAACATCTACGAACTGCGTGAGCCGATCGCTGAGTGTCACATGCTGCTGCCGCAGGCTTACCTTGGCAACGTCATCACCCTGTGTATCGAGAAGCGTGGCGTCCAGACCAACATGGTTTACCACGGTAACCAGGTGGCGCTGACGTATGAGATTCCGATGGCGGAAGTAGTACTCGATTTCTTCGACCGTCTGAAGTCGACCTCTCGCGGCTATGCGTCGCTGGACTATAACTTCAAACGCTTCCAGGCGTCTGACATGGTGCGCGTTGATGTCCTTATCAACAACGAACGTGTCGATGCGCTGGCGCTGATTACTCACCGCGACAACTCCCAGAGCCGTGGCCGCGAACTGGTTGAGAAGATGAAAGATCTAATCCCTCGCCAGCAGTTTGATATCGCGATCCAGGCGGCCATTGGTACGCACATCATCGCGCGTTCAACCGTGAAGCAGCTGCGTAAAAACGTTCTGGCGAAATGCTACGGCGGTGATATCAGCCGTAAGAAAAAGCTGCTGCAAAAACAGAAAGAGGGTAAAAAGCGCATGAAGCAGATCGGTAACGTCGAACTGCCGCAGGAAGCGTTCCTCGCCATTCTGCATGTCGGTAAAGACAGCAAATAATCTTAAGGAGTTGGCATGGCGAACATGTTTGCCCTGATTCTGGTGATTGCCACACTGGTGACGGGCATTTTATGGTGCGTAGATAAATTCATCTTCGCACCAAAACGCCGGGAGCGTCAGGCAGCAGCGCAAGCTGCTGCAGGTGATTCACTGGATAAAGCAACGCTGAAAAAAGTATCCCCTAAGCCGGGCTGGCTGGAAACCGGGGCATCCGTTTTCCCGGTACTGGCGATTGTGCTGGTGGTACGTTCATTTATTTATGAGCCGTTCCAGATCCCGTCAGGTTCGATGATGCCGACGCTGCTTATCGGTGACTTTATCCTGGTGGAGAAATTCGCCTACGGGATTAAAGATCCGATTTACCAGAAAACGCTGATCGAAACCGGTCATCCGAAACGCGGTGATATCGTGGTGTTTAAATACCCGGAAGATCCGCGCCTGGACTACATTAAACGTGCTGTCGGTTTACCGGGAGACAAAGTAACGTACGATCCAGTGGCGAAAGAGGTGACTATTCAGCCTGGATGCCGTTCCGGTCAGGCGTGTGAAAACGCGCTGCCGGTAACGTATTCGGATGTTCAGCCAAGTGATTTCGTACAGACCTTTGCGCGCCGTAACGGTGGGGAAGCGACCAGTGGCTTCTTTGAAGTTCCGCTGAACGAAACGAAAGAGAACGGTATTCGTCTCTCTGAGCGTAAAGAAACGCTGGGTGAGGTCACGCACCGCATTCTGACTGTGCCAATCGCGCAGGATCAGGTGGGAATGTATTACCGCCAGCCTGGTCAGCAACTGGCAACCTGGATCGTCCCGCCAGGGCACTACTTCATGATGGGTGATAACCGTGACAACAGTGCGGACAGCCGTTACTGGGGATTTGTGCCGGAAGCGAATCTGGTGGGTAAAGCGACCGCTATCTGGATGAGTTTCGATAAGCAAGAAGGTGAATGGCCGACCGGTGTGCGTTTAAGCCGTATTGGTGGCATTCACTAATCGCCGATAATCGTTCACGTTGTCGTCATTACGGCGGCAGCGTGAATTATTTCTCGGATAAATTCCCGCAGACTAACGACATCCCTTGTCGTTGTGTATAGAATATTCCCCCGAAGTTTTAGGTTGGCACCGACAGGTTGCCACGGCACACGAAACAGCGTTGGTTTGTATATAAAAGCATGCAGGCGAAGCCAGATGGCTCCGCAAAGTGTGTATATCAGGTCTGTTTCGTGTGCTGAATTGTTGACGCATTCATTTATTGGTATCGCATGAACCCCATCGTAATTAATCGGCTTCAACGGAAGCTGGGCTACACTTTTAATCATCAGGAGCTGTTGCAGCAGGCATTAACTCACCGGAGCGCCAGCAGCAAACATAACGAGCGTTTAGAATTTCTGGGCGACTCTATTTTGAGCTTTGTTATCGCTAATGCGCTGTATCACCGTTTCCCTCGAGTGGACGAAGGTGACATGAGCCGCATGCGCGCAACGCTGGTTCGCGGCAATACGCTGGCTGAATTAGCCCGTGAGTTTGACCTCGGTGAATGTTTACGTTTGGGGCCTGGTGAGCTGAAAAGCGGCGGCTTCCGTCGTGAATCGATCCTGGCCGATACCGTTGAAGCGTTGATCGGCGGCGTCTTCCTCGACAGCGATATTCAAACCGTTGAGCAATTAATCCTGAACTGGTATCAAACTCGTCTGGATGAAATTAGCCCGGGCGATAAACAAAAAGATCCGAAAACGCGCCTGCAGGAATATTTGCAGGGTCGCCACCTGCCTCTGCCGTCTTATTTGGTGGTGCAGGTCCGTGGTGAAGCACACGATCAAGAATTTACTATCCACTGCCAGGTCAGCGGCCTGAGTGAACCGGTGGTTGGCACAGGTTCGAGCCGTCGTAAGGCTGAGCAGGCTGCCGCCGAACAGGCGTTAAAAAAACTGGAGCTGGAATGAGCGAAGAGAAAACTTACTGCGGATTTATTGCCATCGTCGGTCGCCCGAACGTCGGCAAATCCACCCTGTTGAATAATCTGCTTGGGCAGAAGATTTCTATTACCTCACGTAAGGCTCAGACAACACGTCACCGTATTGTTGGCATCCATACTGAAGGCGCGTATCAGGCGATTTATGTTGATACTCCGGGCCTGCATATGGAAGAAAAACGAGCGATCAACCGCCTGATGAATAAAGCGGCGAGCAGCTCGATCGGTGATGTTGAACTGGTTATTTTCGTTGTGGAAGGCACCCGCTGGACGCCGGACGACGAAATGGTGCTCAACAAGCTGCGTGATGGCAAAGCCCCGGTTATTCTGGCTGTGAACAAAGTAGACAACGTTCAGGAAAAAGCCGATCTGCTGCCGCACCTGCAGTTCCTGGCAAGCCAGATGAACTTCCTTGATATCGTGCCGATTTCTGCCGAAACCGGCTTGAATGTCGATACCGTTGCGGGCATCGTGCGTAAGCATTTGCCGGAAGCTATTCATCACTTCCCGGAAGATTACATCACCGATCGTTCTCAGCGCTTTATGGCCTCAGAAATCATCCGTGAAAAGCTGATGCGTTTTCTGGGTGCTGAATTGCCTTACTCCGTTACCGTGGAAATTGAGCGTTTTATCTCCAATGAGCGCGGTGGTTACGATATTAACGGTCTGATTCTCGTTGAACGTGAAGGGCAGAAGAAGATGGTTATTGGCAACAAAGGGGCCAAAATTAAAACCATCGGCATCGAAGCGCGTAAAGACATGCAGGAGATGTTCGAAGCGCCGGTTCACCTCGAACTGTGGGTGAAGGTGAAGTCCGGCTGGGCCGATGACGAACGCGCGCTGCGTAGCCTCGGTTACGGCGACGACGTGTAAACCCATCTTCTGAAACACGGCGATTATATGGAAGGATGGCAACGAGCCTTTGTCTTGCATAGTCGCCCCTGGAGCGAAACCAGTCTCGTGCTGGACGTCTTCACGGAAGAGTCGGGTCGCGTGCGTCTGGTGGCTAAAGGCGCACGTTCCAAACGTTCTAATCTCAAAGGCGCGCTCCAGCCTTTTACCCCGTTGTTGCTTCGCTTTGGTGGGCGTGGAGAGGTCAAAACCCTACGTAGTGCTGAAGCCGTTTCTCTGGCACTCCCTCTTAGCGGTATCACGCTGTACAGCGGCTTGTATATCAACGAGCTTGTCTCGCGCGTACTCGAGTACGAAACCCGCTTTTCTGAACTCTTTTTCGATTACCTGAACTGTATTCAGGCGCTGGCTGGCGTGACGGGTTCGCCAGAACCTGCATTGCGTCGCTTTGAGCTGGCCTTACTTGGACATCTGGGGTACGGCGTCGATTTTACCCACTGTGCGGGCAGCGGCGAGCCGGTAGACGACACCATGACCTATCGTTACCGGGAAGAAAAAGGGTTTATTGCCAGCGTCGTTATTGATAACAACACCTTTACCGGACGCCATCTCAAAGCACTTGAGTCGCGTGAATTTCCTGATGTCGATACGTTACGCGCCGCGAAACGCTTTACCCGCATGGCGTTAAAGCCGTATCTTGGTGGTAAGCCGTTAAAAAGCCGGGAACTGTTCCGGCAATTTATGCCAAAACGCGCAGTAAAAACAAATAATGATTAACGAGGATTGTCATGGCTGAATTACTGTTAGGCGTCAATATTGACCACATTGCCACGTTACGTAATGCACGCGGTACCGCATATCCGGACCCGGTTCAGGCAGCGTTTATCGTTGAACAGGCGGGCGCGGACGGTATTACCGTACATCTGCGTGAAGACCGTCGCCATATCACCGACCGTGACGTGCGCATTTTGCGCCAGACGCTGGATACGCGCATGAATCTGGAAATGGCAGTCACCGAAGAGATGCTGGCGATTGCCGTTGAGACTAAGCCGCATTTTTGCTGCCTGGTGCCGGAAAAACGTCAGGAAGTTACCACTGAAGGTGGTCTGGACGTCGCCGGTCAGCGTGACAAGATGCGCGATGCCTGCAAACGCCTGGCGGACGCAGGCATTCTGGTTTCGCTGTTTATCGATGCCGACGAAGAACAGATTAAGGCCGCTGCGGAAGTTGGCGCGCCGTTTATTGAAATTCACACCGGCTGTTACGCCGATGCGAAAACCGACGCAGAGCAGGCCAGCGAACTGGCGCGTATTGCCAAAGCGGCAACTTTTGCCGCCAGCCTTGGCCTGAAGGTGAATGCGGGCCACGGCCTGACGTATCACAACGTTAAAGCTATTGCACGGATCCCGGAAATGCATGAGTTGAACATTGGCCATGCCATTATCGGGCGCGCGGTGATGAGCGGTCTGAAAGATGCCGTAGTCGAAATGAAGCGCCTGATGCTGGAAGCGCGTGGCTAATGGCGATTTTGGGATTAGGTACGGATATCGTGGAGATTGCCCGCATCGAAGCGGTAATCTCCCGTTCCGGCGACCGCCTGGCAAGACGTGTGCTCAGCGACAACGAATGGGCAATCTGGGAAACGCATCAGCAGCCGGTGCGTTTTCTGGCGAAGCGTTTTGCAGTCAAAGAGGCGGCAGCAAAAGCCTTTGGCACGGGTATTCGCAATGGGCTGGCGTTTAATCAGTTTGAAGTCTTTAACGACGAACTCGGTAAGCCGCGTCTGCGATTATGGGGAGAGGCGTTAAAACTGGCGGAAAAACTCGGCGTCGCGCATATGCATGTGACGCTGGCCGATGAGCGTCACTATGCCTGCGCCACGGTGATTATCGAGAGTTAGATTCTGCACGTTGCCGGATGGCGACGCGGTTAAAGTTTATCGGCGTGGTGCATCAGCACAAACTTATCCCACAACTGCTCTTCTGTTTCGATATGTGCCGGATCTTTCAAAATAGTATTGGGGATCGGGCACACCTTCTGGCAGGTTGGCGTGTCGTAATGGCCTACGCATTCTGTACACTTGTCGCTGTTAATCTCGTAAATGCTATCACCCATCGAAATCGCCTCATTCGGGCATTCGGGCTCGCACATATCGCAATTGATACACTTTTTAGTGATTAACAGGGCCATCAGGAAACTCTCAAAACATCACAAATCGGGCGGGCATTATACGCGCATTCTTTGCTCAGACCAGTTTTTTTACCAGAGCTTCGCTGTGGCGAATACGTTCCGGAGCATGCTCCAGATCCTGCTGCACCAGCGCCATAAACAGTAAATCAGTGAGCATCATTTGCGCATGAGTGGAGGAAATCGCTGCGCTGCGGGTGGCCTGCTCCTCGGCAATCGTGTACAGACAATGACTTGCCCGTTGCTGCAGGGCGTTCGGTGTAAATCCAGTGATGGCGAGGATTTTCGCGCCGGTGCGCAACGTTTCATCTGCAGCCAGGTTGAGCTCGCGGCGCTCTCCGGTATACGAAATGGCCAGCAGCAGATCGTTGGGCGAAAGGGCTTGCACCGTCGCCAGCAGGGCGTGCATATCGCGTTCCACCACCGCGTTAAAACCAATCTTCAGCAACTTCCAGGCAAAATTCTGTGCCACCAGACCCGATGCGCCAATCCCGGTCACGATAATGCGTCGGGCTGAACGCAGCATTGTGACGCTCTCCATCAGTTTCTCTTCGCTGTTGACGTCCAGCGTCGCATGCATCGCCGCCACGTTCTCCTGAATCAACTTTTCCCCCACCAGACGCATAGGATCGTCACCGCGAATCTGATTATGTACCGGAATGGAATGAGGGTTGGGATTGCTGGCCAGCGCTTCGCTGATCGCCAGTTTGAGTGCAGGAAATCCTTTAAAACCCATCTTTTGCGCGAACTTCACCACGCTGGACTGGCTGACGCCCGCCTCCGCGGCCAACTGCTGCGAACTGAGATGACGCGCAGTATCCGGCTGGGAAAGGAGATAATCCGCCAATTTTTTATCGCTTTGCGCGAGGTCCGGGTAACGCTGACGAATGCGAATTAAACAGTTCATGCTGTCTCCTGGCGAAAACGTGATGGCGATTACAAAACAAAATTTCATTCGCCTGGATGAATATAATATTCCATTATGGCAGATTATTATGAATTAAAAATTCCTAAGGAACAAAAAATGAATCTCGGTGCATTAGTTTCAGAAACCCGCAATCCACAGACCATGGACCTGGATGCGCTCTCCACGCTGGAGTTGGTTCATCGTTTTAATCAACAGGATACGCTGGTAGCCGAAGCAGTAAAAGCAACTCTGCCTCAAGTTGCGTGTGCGGTTGATGCGGCAGCTAACGCACTAAAAGCAGGTGGTCGCATTATTTACATGGGAGCGGGGACCAGCGGGCGTCTCGGGGTACTGGATGCGTCTGAATGCCCACCGACCTTCGGCGTTCCACACGGTCTGGTGGTTGGATTGATTGCCGGGGGACCGGGCGCGCTGCTGAAGGCGGTTGAGGGTGCGGAAGATAACCCACAGTTAGGTGAAGACGATCTACGTGCGCTCAATCTTACCGCGCAGGATCTGGTGGTGGGGCTGGCAGCATCTGGTCGCACGCCGTATGTAATTGGTGGGCTGAAATATGCACGTTCGGTTGGCTGTACGACGGTGGCTATTTCTTGCAATCCGGATTCCCCTATCGCGCATGAAGCGGATATCGCCATTTCTCCGGTAGTGGGGCCAGAGGCGCTGACCGGGTCAACACGACTGAAATCCGGCACCGCGCAAAAGCTGGTGCTCAATATGATCTCCACCGGGGCGATGGTGAAGTTCGGTAAGGTTTATCAGAACCTGATGGTGGACATGCAGGCAACCAACGTCAAACTGATCGATCGGGCGTGCCGCATGGTGGTTGAAGCCACGGGCATTGCGTGTGAACAGGCGCAAGCGCTGCTAAAGCAGACTGATTTTGACGTTAAGCCAGCTATTTTAATGGCGCTCACCGGCCTTGACGCCGCTGCGGCCCGCGAAAAGCTTGCCGCTCACCAGGGTTTTTTACGCGCGGCGTTAGAACACTAAGAGGTGTATATGGATAAGACGGCGGTGCTGGCCAGCGATATTCTACTGGGTGTTGGCGGAGAGAAAAATATTCTGCGCCTGGAAAACTGTATGACCCGCGTCAGGGTTGAAGTTCAGGATGATGGACAGCTCGATATCCCTCGTCTCAAGCAACTGCCCGGTGTCAGCGGCTACGTGAAGCAGGGCGCGCAGCACCAGATTATTGTTGGCCCCGGTAAAGCGGCCAAAGTGGTGGATGCCATGCGTTCCCTGATTGCCGATGGCGGCGAGCGAGCAGGTGCCAATGATATCGAGCGCACAAAGTCAGAGGCCAAAGCGAAGTACAAAGCGCCGATGAGCGATGCGCTGCGCAAGCTGGCAAACGTCTTTATCCCTCTTATTCCGGCGTTTATCGCCTCCGGTTTGATTACCGGCATTATTAACATCCTTAAGCGCCCGGACATCGTGGGGGATTTTGCGACCCACTATCCGAATATGCTGGGGTTGATGGGCATATTTGGCAGCGCCGTGTTTGCCATTATGAATATTCTGGTCGGGGTGAATACCGCCAAAGTTTTCGGTGGTTCCCTGGCGATGGGCGGGGTGATGGCGGGGATCCTCTCCAGTCCGCAACTGGCACAAATCACGCTGTTTGGCGAAGCGTTGCAGCCGGGGCGCGGCGGAGTGATCGCGGTACTGCTGGTGGTGGCGTTGATGTGTTGGATCGAACGCAAATTCCGCGAGCTGTTGCCAGAATCACTGGAGCTTATCCTTAATCCGCTGCTGACTACCATCATTACCGGCGTAATCGCGATTGTGGCGCTGCAACCGCTTGGCGGCTGGATTTCTGAGTCTATTGCTCACGGCGCATCCTGGGCTATCGATCGCGGCGGTTTTCTGGTCGGTGCCGTGCTGGCAGGAACCTTCCTGCCGTTGGTGCTCACTGGACTTCATCAGGGATTGGTGCCCATCCACGTTGAGCTGGTTCAGGCACACGGTTATAACGCGCTCTTTCCGATCCTGGCGATGGCGGGCGTTGGGCAAATAGGTGCTGCAATCGCGGTTCTGATGAAAACCCGAAATGCGCGGTTAAAAAAAGTAATCAAAGGTGCACTGCCTGTCGGACTGCTGGGTATAGGCGAGCCGCTGATTTTTGGCGTAACGCTGCCGTTGGGTAAGCCGTTTATCGGTGCATGTCTTGGCGGCGCGGTAGGTGGAGCGCTGATTAGCTACTGGAAGGTGGCGACGGTCATCACATTTGGCATCTCCGGATTACCGCTGGCACTGACGATTGTTGCCGGAAAAGTGATGTTCTATCTGTTAGGCTATCTGGTAGCAGTTATCGCCGGGTTCCTGTTTACTTGGCTATTGGGATTCACTGATCCAGAGGAATAAGGTTTGACCAATCACCAGCGCCGCGTTGTCTTTTTTGATTTGGATGGCACGTTACACCAGCAGGATATGTTCGGTAGTTTTATTCGTTATCTGCTGCGTCGCCAGCCGCTGAACGCGTTGCTGGTGCTGCCTCTGCTACCGGTTATTGCGCTGGCATTGCTGATACAAGGGCGCGCCGCCCGCTGGCCAATGAGCCTGCTGTTATGGGGATGCACTTTTGGTCGCAGCGAGGCGCGTCTGAAAGCGCATCAGGCCGACTTTGTGCGCTGGTTTCGCAGTAACGTGACGGCGTTTCCGCTCGTTCAGCAGCGCCTGACAACCTACCTGTTAAGCTCTGACGCTGACATCTGGCTTATCACCGGCTCTCCGCAGTCGTTGGTCGAGCAGGTTTACTTTGATACTCCGTGGCTACCGCGAGTCAATCTGATCGCCAGCAAAATGGCGCGGGGATACGGCGGCTGGGTGCTGACTCTGCGCTGTCTGGGCCATGAGAAAGTGACGCAACTGGAGCGGCAGATTGGCGCACCGTTGTCTCTCTACAGCGGCTACAGCGACAGTAAGCAGGATAATCCGTTACTCTCTTTTTGCCAGCATCGCTGGCGCGTCACGCCGCGCGGAGAGCTGCAACAACTCGAATAGAGTAAACGATAGCGTCTGTGTATAATGCGCCCGCTTTTATTGGTGGAGTAACCCCTTTGTCAGATGTTGAATTTAGCCACGAATACTGGATGCGTCATGCTTTAACGCTGGCTAAGCGCGCCTGGGATGAGCGTGAAGTCCCGGTGGGTGCGGTATTGGTACATAACAACCGAGTGATTGGCGAAGGCTGGAACCGCCCGATAGGTCATCATGATCCGACTGCCCACGCTGAGATTATGGCGCTGCGTCAGGGCGGCCTGGTGCTGCAAAACTACCGTCTGTTAGATGCCACGCTGTACGTCACTCTGGAGCCGTGCGTGATGTGCGCAGGCGCGATGGTGCACAGCCGTATCGGCCGAGTGGTTTTTGGTGCACGCGATGCGAAAACGGGCGCTGCCGGGTCATTAATGGATGTGCTGCATCACCCAGGGATGAATCATCGGGTTGAAGTGACAGAGGGGATACTGCGGGATGAATGTGCCACGTTGCTCAGTGATTTCTTTCGCATGCGTCGGCAGGAAATCAAGGCCCTGAAAAAATCCGCTAATCAGTAAATACCAATCAGACTACTGGTCCTCTTTCTTCTGTGCCGAAAATAGCAGGGAAGGGGAGTGCGACAGGTAGTTTGACGACGTCTGAGTCAGAAAGGCTGAAAGCGGAAATTTATCTTTACCCAACAGCTCAGCCGGCGACACCGCCGGGTAATCCTGAGCCAGTTGCTGCGTTTCCTGCGCCTGTTTTTCTTTCTCCTGCAGATACCCCACCAGGCTAATCTGGTACTTACGGATATTTTCCACATAGGCGTAAGCTTCGTGGCCACGCGCATAGCCATAGGTCAGCTTGTTGTAATACGGCTTTTGGCTGAGCAGCGGTAGCCGCTGTTTTACGTCGGACCAACTGTTCGGATTGCCTTTGGTTTTCACCGTTAGCGCCCGCGCATCAAGCATGTGCGCATAACCCATGTTATAGGCTGCAAGGGCAAACCAGATGCGTTCTCCTTCGGGGACGGTATCCGGTACTTTACTCATCATATCCTGCAAGTATCGCGCGCCGCCGCTGATACTCTGTTCGGCATCGGTACGGTCGGTCAGCCCGAGACTTTGAGCAGTATTTTTGGTCAACATCATCAGCCCGCGTACGCCGGTTGGAGAGGTGGCCTGCGCGTCCCAGTGTGACTCCTGATATGAGATAGCAGCCAGCAGTCGCCAGTCTATCTCCTGCGCATACTTCTCAAACAGCGGCTTAAGGTCCGGCAACACGCTGTCTACGGCGCGCAAAAAGGTGCGGGTATCGACATAGTCAAAATCATCGCCATGCCCGAGATATTTCTCTTCCAGCCGTGCCAGAGAACCGTCTTCATTCATGGTGTTAAAGAAATCCAACAAGGCGGCAGACAGCGTGTTGTCATCGTCCAGACGACTAAACCAGGTCACCGGCTGTTCGTCAGAGACGTCCAGCGCCACGGCCAGCTCAGGATGCACGCGTTGATATAAGCTGATGGCGACAGAATCTGCAATGGTGTAATCCAGCTTTCCGGCGATTACATCATCGAGCAATTCGGTGGTGCCCTTTTTGTCATCAACTTTCCAGCTCAGATCGGGAAATTTTTTCTCTTTTAGCTGCTGGAGGTCGTTAACCACCACGTGCCCCGGGGCGATAGTCAGTTGGCTTTCGTTCACGGTGGCAAGCGTGCGCGGGCGATATTGCCCAACCCGGTACACCAGCTGTTGTGAAACCGAATAATAGGTCGGGCCTGGCTGGTAATTTTTCACCCGCTCGCTGTTATAGACCAGGCCTGCGGCTAACAGGTCGGCATTGCCGTTATCCAGGTCGTCAAAAAGCTGGCTGATGTTCTGGCGTACGGTAACTTTTAACTTCACGCCTAAGTAGTCGGCAAATTCCTGGGCCAGTTCATAATCCAGGCCGAATTTTTTGCCGTTGAGGGTCGCGTAAGTTAACGGCGAGTCGATGGTACTGACGCGCAGCTCTCCCCGCGACTGAATGGCGGCGATACGATTTTCGGCTTTACCGAACCAGGGAATAGATGGCCAAAGGGCCGCTGCCAACAACAGCGTCAATATGCCGATGAACAGATAATTAATCTTTAATTTTTTCAATTAGTTAATTCTCTGAACCGTACGTTTTCTCTGCCTGCTGTGGTGCTGATTAAGAAGTGAAGTCGTCATTAATGAACGGCATTTTGCTTAAACTTGCGTCAGTTGGCAACTTATTCAGAAATCTGACCGCATTTGATGATAAGTGACGGTCGTGATTTTATTTCGACGCAAACGGTTTCGTCGGCGCGGTAGATTCTTTATAATGACGCCCGTTTCCCCACTTGGGCACACCGAAAGCTTAGAAGACGAGAGACTTATGATGGAAATTCTGCGTGGTTCACCTGCACTGTCTGCATTCCGTATTAACAAACTGCTGGCACGTTTTCAGGCTGCCAACCTCCAGGTCCACAATATTTACGCCGAGTACGTCCATTTTGCCGATCTGAATGCACCGTTAAATGAAGATGAGCACGCGCAGCTTGCACGCCTGCTGAAATATGGTCCTGCTCTGCAAAGCCACGCCCCGGAAGGAAAACTGCTGCTGGTTACGCCTCGCCCTGGCACCATCTCCCCGTGGTCTTCTAAAGCGACTGATATTGCCCACAACTGCGGTCTGCACCAGATTAGCCGCCTGGAACGTGGCATTGCCTGGTATGTAGAAGCCTCTACACTGACCGCTGAGCAATGGCAGATGGTGGCCGATGAACTGCACGACCGCATGATGGAAACGGTTTTCTCTGCGCTGAACGATGCCGAAAAACTGTTTGTCCATCACCAACCGGCGCCGGTCTCCAGCGTTGATCTACTGGGTGAGGGACGTCAGGCGCTGATCGACGCTAACCTGCGTCTGGGTCTGGCGCTGGCGGAAGACGAAATTGACTATCTGCAGGATGCGTTCACCAAACTGGGGCGCAACCCGAACGACATTGAACTGTACATGTTTGCGCAGGCCAACTCCGAGCACTGCCGCCACAAGATTTTTAACGCCGACTGGGTTATCGACGGTAAACAACAGCCTAAGTCGCTGTTCAAGATGATCAAGAATACCTTCGAAACCACGCCGGACCACGTGCTGTCTGCCTATAAAGACAACGCCGCGGTAATGGAAGGTTCTGAAGTGGGCCGCTATTTTGCCGATCACAAAACCGGCCGCTACGATTTCCATCAGGAACCAGCCCACATCCTGATGAAGGTAGAAACTCATAACCACCCGACGGCTATCTCTCCGTGGCCAGGTGCGGCAACCGGCTCCGGCGGAGAAATCCGCGATGAGGGTGCAACCGGTCGTGGTGCAAAACCGAAAGCCGGGCTGGTAGGCTTCTCCGTCTCCAACCTGCGTATTCCTGGCTTTGAACAGCCTTGGGAAGAGGACTTTGGTAAGCCGGATCGTATTGTCACCGCGCTCGACATCATGACTGAAGGCCCGCTGGGCGGCGCGGCGTTTAACAACGAATTTGGTCGCCCGGCGCTGACCGGCTACTTCCGTACCTATGAAGAAAAGGTCAACAGCCATAACGGCGAAGAGCTGCGCGGTTACCATAAACCGATCATGCTGGCAGGCGGGATCGGTAACATCCGTGCCGATCACGTGCAGAAGGGCGAGATCGTCGTTGGCGCCAAGCTGATCGTCCTCGGCGGCCCGGCGATGAACATTGGCCTTGGCGGCGGGGCAGCCTCCTCTATGGCTTCCGGCCAGTCTGATGCCGATCTTGATTTCGCTTCTGTACAGCGTGATAACCCGGAAATGGAACGTCGTTGCCAGGAAGTTATCGACCGTTGCTGGCAGATGGGTGATGCGAACCCAATTCTGTTTATCCATGACGTTGGCGCGGGTGGCCTGTCTAACGCCATGCCGGAGCTGGTAAGCGATGGCGGTCGCGGCGGTAAGTTCCAGCTGCGCGATATCCTCAGCGATGAGCCGGGTATGAGCCCGCTGGAAATCTGGTGTAACGAGTCACAGGAGCGCTACGTGCTGGCGGTTGCTGCTGACCAGCTTCCGCTGTTCGATGAGCTGTGTAAGCGTGAACGCGCGCCGTACGCGGTCATCGGTGAAGCTACCGAAGAACAGCATCTGACCTTGAGCGACAGTCACTTCGACAACCAGCCGATCGACATGCCACTCGATGTGCTGCTGGGTAAAACACCGAAAATGACCCGCGATGTGCAGACGCTGAAAGCCAAAGGCGATGCACTGGATCGTAGTGAAATCTCGATTGCAGATGCGGTTAACCGCGTGCTGCATCTGCCGACTGTCGCGGAGAAAACGTTCCTCGTGACTATCGGTGACCGTACCGTTACCGGTATGGTGGCGCGTGACCAGATGGTTGGTCCATGGCAGATCCCGGTCGCCAACTGCGCGGTCACTACCGCAAGCCTCGATAGCTACTACGGCGAAGCGATGTCTCTCGGCGAGCGCGCGCCAGTCGCATTGCTCGACTTCTCAGCCTCTGCGCGTCTGGCTGTAGGTGAGGCGCTGACCAACATTGCGGCAACGCAGATTGGCGATATCAAACGCATTAAACTGTCGGCCAACTGGATGGCGGCTGCAGGTCACCCTGGCGAAGACGCCGGACTGTACGAAGCGGTAAAAGCCGTTGGGGAAGAATTATGTCCGGCGCTTGGCCTGACCATTCCGGTGGGCAAAGACTCTATGTCGATGAAAACCCGCTGGCAGGAAGGCAACGAACAGCGTGAAATGACCTCGCCGCTGTCGCTGGTGATCACCGCCTTTGCCCGCGTGGAAGATGTGCGCCACACCATTACCCCGCAGCTTTCTACTGAAGATAACGCCCTGTTGCTGATTGACCTTGGTCTGGGTCACAACGCGCTTGGTGCGACGGCGCTGGCGCAGGTTTACCGTCAACTGGGGGATAAGCCTGCCGATGTGCGTAACGTAGCGCAACTGAAAGGCTTCTACGACGCCATTCAGGCGCTGGTCGCACAACGTAAGCTGCTGGCCTACCACGATCGCTCCGACGGTGGCTTGCTGGTGACGCTGGCGGAAATGGCCTTCACTGGTCACTGCGGTATTGAAGCTGATATCCACTCTCTGGGTGAAGATCGTCTGGCGGCGCTGTTTAACGAAGAGCTGGGCGCGGTGATTCAGGTTCGCGCAGGTGATCGTGAAGCGGTTGAGGCGTTGCTGGCTCAACATGGCCTGGCCGATTGCGTGCACTATCTGGGGAAAGCCGTGCAGGGCGACCGCTTCGTGGTCGAAGCAGATGGTCATGTGGTGTTCAGCGAAAGTCGCACCACGATGCGTATGTGGTGGGCGGAAACCACCTGGCAGATGCAGCGTCTGCGCGATAACCCGGAATGCGCCGATCAGGAACACGACGCTAAAACCAACGATGCCGATCCGGGTCTCAACGTCAAACTGACGTTCGATATTAACGACGATGTTGCCGCGCCGTATATCGCCACCGGGGCGCGTCCGAAAGTGGCCGTGCTGCGCGAGCAGGGCGTGAACTCCCACGTTGAGATGGCAGCAGCTTTCCACCGTGCGGGCTTTGACGCCATCGATGTACACATGAGCGATCTGCTGGGCGGACGCATCGGCCTGGGTAACTTCCAGGCGCTGGTAGCCTGCGGCGGCTTCTCATACGGCGATGTACTCGGCGCAGGGGAAGGTTGGGCGAAGTCAATTTTGTTCAACAACCGCGTGCGTGATGAGTTCGAAACCTTCTTCCATCGCCCGCAAACCCTGGCGCTCGGAGTGTGTAACGGTTGCCAGATGATGTCTAACCTGCGTGAGCTAATCCCCGGAAGCGACCTGTGGCCGCGCTTTGTGCGTAACAACTCCGACCGCTTTGAAGCCCGCTTCAGCCTGGTCGAAGTGACGCAAAGCCCGTCTTTACTGCTTGCCGATATGGTGGGGTCGATGATGCCGATTGCCGTTTCTCACGGTGAAGGTCGTGTGGAAGTGCGTGACGGTGCGCATCTGGCTCAGCTTGAGAGCAAAGGTCTGGTGGCACTGCGCTACGTCGATAATTTCGGTAAGGTGACCGAGGCTTACCCGGCTAACCCGAACGGTTCGCCGAACGGTATTACTGCTGTGACCACTGAAAATGGTCGCGTCACCATTATGATGCCGCACCCGGAACGCGTGTTCCGTACCGTGAGCAACTCCTGGCACCCGGAAAACTGGGGCGAGGACAGCCCGTGGATGCGTATCTTCCGCAACGCGCGTAAACAGCTTGGATAATTAGCCTATGATCATCAAGCCCCTCTTCGTGAGGGGCTTTTTTTGTCTGCCGCCTGATGACGCTACGCTTATCAGGCTTACGGGGAAATGCGGTTGTAGGCCGGATAAGGCGTTCACGCCGCTATCCGGCAATAAACTCAGCGCTTGCACCTAAAAGTAAAGTGTCGGGAAATGCCGACATAGGTAAGGTTACATTGTCGCCAAAAAGAGACATTTAATTATTTGATTTAAAACGAATTTATTTTTAAGTGTTACAGGTGTTGCTGATTGGCGACGGTGTGGGTGAAAAATGGACAATATCATTTCTCATATAAATAATCATATTTTCTATATTTATCATTGTGTTAATAAAGTGTTTTGAATATTGGCACAGATGCTGCATAATATTAACCAGTGGCTCATTCACCTTCTTATGTCAGCCCCTTCGGGACGTGCTACATAAACTTCGAATGACGCACAACAAGGTGCCTGCCGTCCAACATCTGATATTAGCGAAGCTCATATCAACCTCCGGGCGAAACGTCGAGTTAGGCACCGCCTTATTCCACAACAAAGCCGGGTTAATCCCGGCTTTGTTGTATCTGGCGTTCCCCTCAGTTAGCATCAACCTATTCCTGTCCATTGAGAGTAACGCCTTGAAGCGCTGGTCAGTTTTCCCCCGATCTTTACGTCAATTGGTGATGTTGGCATTTTTGCTGATCCTGTTGCCGTTGTTAGTTTTGGCCTGGCAGGCATGGCAAAGTCTGAATGCCCTGAGCGCGCAGGCTGCGCTGACGAACCGCACCACGCTGATTGACGCCAGACGCAGTGAAGCGATGACCAATGCTGCGCTGGAGATGGAGCGCAGCTATCGGCAATACTGTGTGCTTGATGACTCAACGTTGGCCAAGGTCTACCAAAGTCAGCGTAAACGCTACAGTGATATGCTGGATGCGCATGCGGGGGTGTTGCCAGATACCAAGCTCTACCAGGCGTTGCGTCAGGATCTTAACGATCTCGCGCAGTTGCAGTGTAAAAACAGCGGTCCTGACAGTGTGTCGGCTGCACGGCTGGAAGCGTTCGCCAATGCCAATACCGAGATGGTGCAAGCGACGCGTACCGTCGTCTTTTCTCGTGGCCAGCAGTTACAGCAGGAAATAGCCGAACGCGGGCAGTTTTTTGGCTGGCAGGCACTGGTGCTGTTTCTCCTTAGCCTGGCGATGGTGCTGTTGTTTACCCGTATGATTATCGGTCCGGTGAAGGGCATCGAACGGATGATCAACCGTCTGGGAGAAGGGCGCTCGCTGGGCGATAGCGTATTATTAACTGGGCCCCGTGAGCTGCGATCCGTGGGGCAGCGTATTATCTGGTTAAGCGAACGCCTCTCCTGGCTTGAGTCGCAACGGCATCAGTTTTTACGCCATCTTTCTCATGAGCTGAAAACACCGCTGGCGAGTATGCGTGAAGGTACCGAATTGCTGGCCGATCAGGTAGTGGGCCCGTTAACACCGGAGCAAAAAGAGGTGGTCGGCATCCTCGATGACAGCAGCCGCAACTTGCAAAAACTGATTGAGCAACTTCTCGATTACAACCGCAAGCTGGCGGATGATGAGGCTGAGCTTGAAAGTGTGGAAATCGCGCCGCTGGTGGAAAGCGTTGTTTCTGCGCATAGCCTGCCCGCTCGCGCCAAAATGATACATACTGATGTTGCGCTTGCGGTGAACGCCTGCCTGGCGGAACCGATGCTGTTGATGAGCGTGCTGGACAATCTTTATTCCAATGCGGTGCACTACGGCGCTGAATCCGGTAACATTTGGATCCGCAGCAGTTTGCATGGATCAACGGTATACATCGATGTAATGAATACCGGCACACCGATCCCTGAAGCAGAACAGACCATGATCTTCGAGCCTTTTTTCCAGGGTAGCCATCAGCGAAAAGGGGCGGTAAAAGGAAGCGGGTTGGGGCTAAGCATTGCCAGAGATTGCATTCGCCGTATGCGGGGCAAACTGTATCTGGTTGATGACCACGCGCAAAACGTTTGTTTTCGCATAGAACTGCCGCTAGCTGCTGCGAAAAATCACTAAAATAAACCTAAGTCTGGTGAGTATGCCATACGTTGTTGCCCGAATGCTTAAACGACATTTTCTTCATCGCGTCATCCTCGCAAGCCTGCCGTGCCTGGCACTGGTTGGTTGCGTCCCGAACGCGGTGAATCATATTATCGGCGATCCTTCGCAGGAGAAAATTCCGCCTAATCAACTGGCGGACTACCTTGCAACCGACTGTACGGATATCTGGTCGCTGTCTGGCCAGTCCACAGAAACCAACCCGCTGTACTGGCTGCGGGCGATGGACTGTGCCGATCGCATGATGCCGGTACAGGCGCGCAGTGAAGCCAGTGCTCAGCTCACGGATACCTGGCAGGGCGCTTTCAAACGCGGGATCCTGCTTGATAACGCCCGCATTACCCCGCCTGAACGGCGAGAGGCAGTTACGCGTCTCGACGCGTTAAGCCCACAAATTCCAAGTCAGGTTCGACCGCTTTATCAGGCCTGGTTCCGTAATCAAATGTTGCAGTTACAGCTTGCCGAAGAGCGCCTGCGCTACAGTAAGCTCCAGCAGTCGTCAGACAGCGATCTCGATACGCTGCGTCAACAGCAACAACATTTGCAGTCCCAGCTCGATCTCACGACCCGCAAGCTGGAGAATCTGACCGATATTGAGCGCCAGCTTTCAACGCGCAAACCTGCCGGTAGCTACAATCCTGATGCGCCGCACGGGAACGATAAACTCACTACGCCTGATAACGAAGAAGGCGCAGCGCCGTCTGCCGATGAGGTTACGCCATGATAAGCCGTAAGCCCGCGCATCTGCTGTTGGTGGATGACGATCCGGGCCTGTTGAAATTACTTGGAATGCGACTGACCAGCGAAGGCTACAGCGTCGTGACCGCGGAAAGTGGGCTGGAAGGTTTACGGGTACTGAACCGTGAAAAAGTGGATCTGGTTATCAGCGATCTGCGCATGGATGAAATGGACGGCATGCAGCTGTTTACTGAAATCCAGAAAGTGCAGCCGGGCATGCCGGTGATTATCCTGACCGCTCACGGCTCCATCCCGGACGCCGTTGCGGCGACCCAGCAAGGGGTGTTCAGTTTTCTCACTAAGCCAGTCGACAAGGATGCGTTATATCACGCGATTGACGGGGCGCTGGAACAGTCTGCGCCTGCTACTGATGACAGTTGGCGTGAGTCCATTGTCACCCGCAGCCCGCTGATGCTACGTCTGCTGGAACAGGCGCGAATGGTGGCGCAATCGGATGTTAGTGTCTTGATCAACGGCCAAAGCGGAACCGGGAAAGAAGTTTTCGCCCAGGCTATTCACAACGCCAGCCCGCGCAGCCACAAGCCCTTTATTGCCATTAACTGTGGCGCGTTGCCGGAACAACTGCTGGAGTCTGAACTGTTTGGTCATGCGCGCGGCGCTTTTACCGGCGCGGTGAGTAATCGTGAAGGGTTGTTTCAGGCCGCGGAAGGCGGCACGCTTTTTCTCGATGAGATTGGCGATATGCCTGCACCGTTACAGGTGAAACTGCTGCGCGTATTGCAGGAACGAAAAGTCAGACCGTTGGGCAGTAACCGCGATATCGACATTGATGTGCGGATCGTTTCTGCGACCCACCGCGATTTACCCAAAGCGATGGCTCGGGGCGAATTTCGCGAGGATTTGTACTATCGCCTCAACGTGGTGAGCCTGAAGATCCCTGCGCTGGCCGAGCGTACGGAAGATATTCCGCTGCTGGCGAACCATCTGCTACGCCAGTCTGCTGAACGGCACAAACCGTTCGTACGCGCCTTTTCAACCGATGCCATGAAGCGGTTAATGACCGCCAGCTGGCCGGGCAACGTGCGTCAACTGGTCAACGTAATTGAGCAGTGCGTGGCGTTGACCTCTTCGCCAGTGATCAGCGACGCGCTGGTGGAGCAGGCGCTGGAAGGGGAAAACACCGCGCTGCCGACATTTGTTGAGGCGCGTAACCAGTTTGAGCTCAACTATCTGCGTAAGCTGCTGCAAATCACCAAGGGCAATGTGACTCACGCGGCAAGAATGGCGGGGCGCAACCGCACCGAATTCTATAAGTTGCTTTCTCGACACGAGCTGGATGCAAACGATTTCAAAGAATAAATCTGCGGATTATGTTAGCTTTATTCGATCAAAAGACAGGCGACCTTTTCAAGGAATAGCATGAAAAAGATTGATGCGATTATTAAACCCTTCAAGCTGGACGACGTCCGCGAAGCGCTGGCAGAAGTCGGTATCACCGGGATGACGGTAACGGAAGTGAAAGGCTTTGGCCGTCAGAAAGGCCATACCGAGCTGTACCGTGGCGCGGAATATATGGTGGATTTTCTGCCGAAGGTAAAAATTGAAATTGTGGTTACCGACGACATCGTCGATACCTGCGTCGACACCATTATCCGTACTGCCCAGACCGGCAAGATCGGCGACGGTAAGATTTTTGTCTTCGACGTGGCTCGCGTTATTCGTATTCGTACCGGTGAAGAAGACGACGCGGCAATCTAAGCCGCGCCGTTAATTTGTCGGCCTGACAAGCGTAGCGCATCAGGCCGAGTGATTGCCGGATGGCGGCGTAAACGCCTTATCCGGCCTACTCGCGTAATACATTACAAGACTTTATGCGGACCGAAGCATTCGTAATGAATGTTCTCGTTTTTCACGCCCAGGCCGACCAGCTGCTTCGCGGCGAACTGCATGAAACCAACCGGACCGCACAGATAAAACTGCATCGCCGGATCGCTGATTGCGCTTTCCAGCTTGTTCAAATCCATCAGACCTACGCTATCAAACGCACCTTTCGCGCGATCGGCTTCGGTTGGCTCACGATACCAGGTGTGCGCACTAAAGCGTGGCAGCGTTTTGCCGAGTTCATTTACTTCATCAGCGAAGGCATGTACATCGCCATTTTCTGCCGCGTGGAACCAGTTAACCTGCGCCGTATGCTTCGCTTTCGCCAACGTGTCCAGCATCGCCAGCATTGGGGTTTGTCCCACGCCTGCGGAGATCAGAGATACCGGGGTGTCGGTCGCGACGTCCATAAAGAAATCGCCCGCAGGTGCGGCCAGGTGAACAACGTCGCCAACATTCGCATAGTTGTGCAGCCAGGTGGAAACCTGACCACCGTCTTCACGCTTAACGGCAATACGATAGCCTTTGCCATCAGGTTTACGGGTCAGTGAGTACTGACGAATTTCCTGATGCGGGAAACCTTCCGGCTTCAGCCAGACGCCCAGGTATTGTCCCGGATGATATTCAGCTACTGCGCCACCATCGACAGGTTCAAACTCAAAGCTGGTGATCAGTGCACTGCGTGGGGTTTTTGCCACGATGCGGAAAGGACGGGTACCTTCCCAGCCGCCATTTTTATTGGCATTTTCGCTATAGATTTGCGCTTCACGGTTGATGAAAACGTTCGCCAGTACGCCATACGCTTTACCCCACGCATCCAGAACTTCCTGGCCTGGGCTGAACATTTCGTCCAGCGTTGCCAGCAAATGACCACCCACGATGTTGTACTGCTCTGGTTTAATCTGGAAACTGGTATGCTTTTGCGCGATTTTCTCAACCGCTGGCAACAGTGCCGCCAGGTTTTCGATATTGCTGGCATACGCGGCAATCGCGTTAAACAGCGCCTCGCGCTGATCGCCATTCCGCTGGTTACTCATGTTGAAAATTTCTTTCAGCTCTGGGTTATGCGTAAACATGCGATCATAGAAATGTGCGGTCAGCTTCGGACCTGTTTCAACCAGCAGGGGAATGGTGGCTTTCACTGTAGCGATGGTTTGTGCGTCAAGCATACGGTCTTCCTTTATCTGAGACTTTAATGATGTATGTCAAATACATCTTATAAAAAATACCCCTGCATTGTAAATGGTTCTTTGTAACTTTGCGTTGTAAAGGTTACATCGTGAAAAATCTGCATCACAAACCTGAAAAGAAATCCGTTGAAATTCAGCAGACCTTTGTTCTCCAAAGCCTTGCGTGCCGTGAAGGTAATCGTTTGCGTAAAATCCTTTGTCAAGACCTGTTATCGAAGAATGATTCGGTTATACTGTTGGCCGTCGTCCAACGGGACTGCCTTTTTAGGCCGAAATTCTATTGTTAGCTGAGTCAGGAGATGCGGATGTTAAAGCGTGAAATGAACATTGCCGATTATGATGCCGAACTGTGGCAGGCTATGGAGCAGGAAAAAGTACGTCAGGAAGAGCACATCGAACTGATCGCCTCCGAAAACTACACCAGCCCGCGTGTTATGCAGGCGCAGGGTTCTCAGCTGACCAACAAATATGCTGAAGGTTATCCGGGCAAACGCTACTACGGCGGTTGCGAGTACGTTGATATCGTTGAGCAACTGGCTATCGATCGTGCAAAAGAGCTGTTTGGCGCTGACTACGCTAACGTACAGCCGCACTCTGGTTCTCAGGCTAACTTCGCTGTTTACACCGCTCTGCTGCAACCGGGCGATACCGTTCTGGGTATGAACCTGGCACAAGGCGGCCACCTGACTCACGGCTCCCCGGTTAACTTCTCCGGCAAACTGTACAACATCATCCCTTACGGTATTGATGAGTCCGGCAAAATTGACTACGAAGACATGGCGAAGCAGGCCAAAGAGCACAAACCGAAGATGATCATCGGTGGCTTCTCTGCTTACTCCGGCGTTGTTGACTGGGCAAAAATGCGTGAAATCGCTGACAGCATCGGCGCATACCTGTTCGTCGATATGGCGCACGTTGCGGGTCTGATTGCCGCTGGTGTTTATCCGAACCCGGTTCCACACGCACACGTTGTGACCACCACCACCCACAAAACCCTGGCGGGTCCACGCGGTGGCCTGATCCTGGCGAAAGGCGGTGACGAAGAGCTGTACAAAAAACTGAACTCTGCTGTGTTCCCAAGCGCGCAGGGCGGCCCGCTGATGCATGTGATCGCAGCGAAAGCCGTGGCGCTGAAAGAAGCGATGGAGCCTGAGTTCAAGGTTTACCAGCAGCAGGTTGCTAAAAACGCCAAAGCGATGGTGGAAGTGTTCCTGAACCGTGGTTACAAAGTGGTTTCTGGCGGTACTGAAAACCACCTGTTCCTGCTGGATCTGGTTGATAAAAACCTGACCGGTAAAGAAGCTGATGCCGCGCTGGGCCGCGCTAACATCACCGTTAACAAAAACAGCGTACCGAACGATCCGAAGAGCCCGTTTGTGACTTCCGGTATCCGTATCGGTTCTCCGGCAATCACTCGCCGTGGCTTCAAAGAAGCGGAAGCGAAAGAGCTGGCTGGCTGGATGTGTGACGTGCTGGACAACATCAATGACGAAGCCGTAATCGAGCGCGTCAAAGGTAAAGTTCTGGATATCTGCGCACGCTTCCCGGTTTACGCGTAAGCCATACTGATTGCTGGATGGCGGTGTAAACACCTTATCCGGCCTACAGGTAACTCACATGTAGGCCGGATAAACGAAGTGCCATCCGGCAGTTATATTGACTTAAGCAAGATTGTTTCATCGACTAAAGCCGCCATTGGTGGCTTTTTCTTTGCCTGAATCCATTTTCTCAATAAACGTATTTCTCGGCCCTGATTCAACGTTACTGCGCCGACAATCACGCCATTCTGCAGGTTAAACCATATTGCTTTATGCGCATCTGAATGGCCGCGTATGAACCAGTTTTCTCCCTGCATATCGCCAACAAATTGTAGGTTGTCATTAAATTGGTCGGTCCAGAACCAGCCAGGTGTCTTCTCCGGCAACGGCAGATTTAGCATTGCGGCGGCGGCAATCTGTGCCTGAAAATTGGCGTTTTCCCAGCTTTCCATGCGTACTAACGAACCGTCGGGCTTGCGCGTTATCGCTACATCACCGGCGGCGAAAATGTCCGGATCGGAGGTGGTGCAGGCGCTATCAACGATAATGCCGTTCGCCGTCTCCAGCCCCGCTTCGCGGGCCAGCGCATCATTGGCCACGATACCGATGCCGTAAACCATCACATCGGCCAGCAGCGTCTCGCCGTTTTGCAGCGTCAGCGAGAGACACTCTCCCGCTTCGGCGTGTTCAATGGCGCTGTTGAGTAACACCCGCACGCCCGCCTGCTGGTGGCGGGCAAGCAGGTAGTCGCGCACCGGAGCAGGTGCGTTACGGCCCATGACCGTTGGTGCCAGCTCCACCACTGTCACCTGACAGCCTCGTTGAGTCGCGCTGGCCGCCAGTTCCAGACCAATGGTGCCCGCACCGACAATGACAATCGACTTACCCGGCAACAAAGTGCCGCGCAGGCGCTCGGCATCAGCGGCATGACGCAGAGTAAAGCATCGATCGCCCAGCTTATCTAACAGCGGAAGGGGGCGTGCCGCAGCGCCCGTCGCAATCAGTAGCCGATCCCACGGATAACTCTGCCCATCAGCCAGCACCAACTGATGCGTTTGGCGGCCGAGCGTCTGTACAGTAACACCCAGATGCAGCTGTACGTTGTGTTCCCGCCACCAGCCAGCGGGGAGTATCGGCTGAAGTTGCGGATTGTCGTCCAGCAGCATCGCTTTGGAGAGCGGTGGGCGTTCATAGGGCTGATGCTGCTCATCGGAAAACAGGTGTAATTCGCCGTCAAATCCCTGCTGGCGCAGTGCGGCAGCAGCCATAGCAGCAGCCTGGCCGCCGCCGACGATAGCGATAGTTTTTTGGTTCATAACGCCTCCTCAGAGATCCAGTCCGGCGGCAACGTGACGAATACCGCGAATACCCAGACCGGCGTCGGCATTGATCATTACGCCACTTAATGTGCGGTTGTTGCGTTTTGACGCCAGCATCACATACGGACCGGTAAAATCCGCAGGCTCAGGGAAAAACTGTAGCGGCAAAATAGCGGCGATTTTTTCTGGCGTCAGCGACTGCATAATCGATGTATCGTTTTGTCCCAACGCCTGCGGGCCGCGTAGATCTGTCGCCATACCGCACGGACCGACACCGTTAACACGTACCTTTGGCGCCAGCTCGTAGGCCAACTGGCGAATCAGCCCGGTAGCCGCATGTTTAGAGGCGGTATACAACGGCCCGCCGCCGCCGGGATACCACGACGCATTGGACAGGGTAAAGATGATGCTGCCTTCGCTGGCGATAAGTGCCGGGGCGCAGGCTTTCGCCCCCAGCAGATAACCCAGCACGTTGACGTTAAACAGCTCATGAAAGCCGCTCTCCAGTGCGTCTGCAGGCGTATTGACCAGCGAGGCGTTGTGATCCCATATGCCCGCATTACCGATAAAACAGTCCAACGTACCGTAATTCATCAGGATTTGATCCACCGCGCGCTGATAGTCGGCGTAGCAGGTGACGTTGCCTTCCACAGCCAGCACATGTTCGCCAAAGCGCTGACGCAGACTGGCAACTTTAGCTGGCGACAGTTCCAGCGTGGCGACCCGCGCACCTTCTTCGATGAAACGCTCGACCAGCGCCAGGCCAAGACCGGAGCCGCCGCCAGTGATAAAGACCACGTTATCGCGTAAATCGCTCATCTGGCGTCCTCCGGAATATCAACAAACACATCGCTACCGTCCACATATACTGCGTAGGTGGTTAGCGGATCGGTGGCGGGTAAACACAACGCCTTGCCGGTTTTCAGGCAGAAGCTGGCGGCATGCAGTGGGCATTCCACCGTAGCGTCTTCTTCCAGATAGCCTTCCGACATCGAGGCGTTACCGTGGCTACAGCGATCGTTAATGGCATAGAACTCGCCGCCAACGTTGAACAGCGCGATGACGGGCGAGGTATCAAGCCGGAGCGCTTCACCCTCCGGCAAATCCCCTACAGGGCAGGCAAATACACGGCTCATCAGAACAGTACACTCAGGTTATGGGAGGTGATCACCGCTTGATCCAGCACGATCTCACGCGCCAGTAAGCGCCACTCATCGCCGGGCAAACGACGGACTTTGTCCACGCGCGTGCCGACGTAAAACGTCTCGTCCCGCTCTTTTTGCGCGCGATACAGCAGATAGTTGAGGCGCACGGCGAACACGTCGGGCACGTCGGTTTCGCTGATTTGTAAGTTACTAATCAGATGACGGGTACGCGACGGCGGTTCTTCCGCCCAGGCCATGCCGGTTTCCAGCCGCGCGATGCGGCGCTCAAGCTGGTCTTTGTTGTCGTTGAAAATCCAGGTAGTCGGCGGCTGCACGCCTTTGCGACGGTCGCGCGTCTGGGCGTTCACCGTGGTACGCATGGTGTAGCGAATGTCGTCATCCAGCTGCGCCAGCCAGTCGCGAAACTGCCAGTCGTCGAGCATACGCGCTTCTTCATACAGAAACTGGCTGATGCGATGATGCAGTTCGAGAGAAACTAAAGTGCCCATTTCATCACCTCCTGCTGGTAGGCGGCGGTTTTCTCGTGCACTTCCTGCCAGCTTTCGCTGCTGAGCAAATCGGCCCAGCGTTGGTACATGCCACGCGCGGCGGTTTCAGAAAAGATGTAGTTGGTGATCCCCGGAATGCCGTCTTCACGACGTTTCTCCTGGCCAAGCCCCATTTCCAGACACAATTTCGTGTTGCGTGCGCGATGACCTTTCAGCAGTTTTTGAATTTCACACCAGTTTTCCGAGTCGTCCTGCTCCAGGAACCCGGCGGGGCCAAAAGCCCGCGTGGCGCTGTTTTCAAACGCGGCTTTCACTTCATCAGAGGCGGCTTTATCGGTAATACAGAACGCCCACACCTCAACCTGGTCCGGCCCACGCGGGTGCCAGACGCGCAGCGTGGCGGTACCGTTGAGCCAGGAAAGCGTGGGGAAAATGTTGTTGTGACCGGCCAGACGCAGGGCGCGAACTTTACCCAGACGCTGCTCGGCTTCCGCGTAGGTGTCGCGGTAGTAGCTGGAGACCTCACCGTCGACCCAGACGTTGGCATCGGGATTCTCAGTAAAGAAAAATCCGCTGCCGTGCCCATCCTGACCGAACTGTAGCGCGTCTTTGGCAGTTTCCCACACCGGGCGGGCGGTCTGACCATCGCCGAGGCGCTTATCGCTACCGTCGTCTTTCGCTCCCAGCACCTGCACCGCAGAGGCATGGCTGAACAGCGCGTGATACTGGTCGCTGGCAAACTGTTCGGCGGGGAATTTCCAGTTGCAGTCGATGGTCCACTTCTGGACGCCACCGACGATTTCGGTGCCGCCTTCACGACGATCGAGTACGCCGTCGAGATACCAGGCGATGTCGCCGAGATAATCGCCAAGCGCAGGCGCGGAGGTATCCCAGTTACCGAAAATCAGTCCCTTGTAGCTCTCCACGCCAGGCACTTCGTTCAGCCCCCAGTGCGATTTGCATAAACCTTGCGGATAAGCGCGCGGCTCCAGCGGGACGTCGATCAGCTCGCCGTTAATACCGTAAGACCAGCCGTGATACGGGCAGGTGAAGGCGCGGGTATTGCCGCAGTCGGCGTAGCTGACGCGCATCGCACGGTGGCGACACTGGTTGAGAAACGCTTTGATGCTGCCGTCTTTCTGGCGAATCACCACCACCGCATCCTCGCCCATGTAGGTGTTAAAAAAATCACCGGGTTTGGGGATTTGGCTTTCGTGGGCGAGAAATAGCCAGCAGCGTCCGAAGATGCGTTCCAGCTCCAGTTGGTAAATTTCAGGGTCGGTATAAATTCGTGGGGTTACGCGACCGTTTTGCGTGTCGATCAGTTGGTAGATGTCTAAATTTGAGGGTGTGGTCATATTTTTTAATCCTGAAAGCTAAGATGTATTGACCTTCTTTTTTTGTACCCTAAGGATGTTGCTGGTTAGTTATCAATCTGTGAAATAGTAAATTTCTACCAGTTGAGACATTTTTTCGATAACAAGGAGCAGGGCATGGAACTGAGGCACTTACGCTATTTCGTAGCAGTGGCGCAGGCGCTGAATTTCACCCGAGCGGCAGAAAAGCTGCATACCTCTCAGCCGTCGTTAAGCAGCCAGATCCGCGATCTTGAAACCTGCGTGGGCGTTCCGTTGCTGGTGCGGGATAAACGAAAAGTTGCGCTGACGGCGGCCGGTGAGTGCTTTTTACAAGATGCGCTGGCGATCCTCGAACAGGCGGAAAACGCCAAAGTTCGTGCCCGTAGAACGGTGCAGGAAGATAATCATTTCTCCATTGGCTTTGTCCCTTCCGCAGAGGTCAATCTGTTGCCGAAGGTGCTGCCTTTGTTTCGTTTAAAACAACCGGATACGCACATTGAACTGGTGAGTCTGATCACCACCGAGCAGGAAGAGAAGATCCTCAGCGGAGAGCTGGACGTTGGCTTAATGCGCCACCCGGTGTACAGCCCGGATCTCGATTATCTGGAGCTGATTCATGAGCCGTTGGTAGTTGTGTTACCGGTGAATCATCCGTTAGCTGATGAGCAGGCAATCTCCGCAGAACAACTACACGGCGTGAATTTTGTCAGCACCGATCCGGCCTATTCCGGCGCGTTAGCGATGATTGTCAAAAACTGGTTTCAGCAGCAAAAAAGCCAGCCTAACATTGTGCAAGTGGCAACCAACATTCTGGTGACCATGAACCTGGTCGGCATGGGGTTGGGGGTGACTTTGATACCCGGTTATATGAATAATTTTAATACCGGACAGGTGGTTTTTCGGCCAATTATTGGTGATGTCCCAACCATCGCGTTGCTGATGGCGTGGAAAAAAGGATCTCTCAAACCGGCACTGACCGATTTTATCGCCACGGTACATGAACGTTTGGCCGTGAGTCTGACGGTGTAATGGTTACAACTCGCTGAGCTGTGACTCGACATACAGATAGCCAATTCCCATGAGTTGCTGGGCACGATTGAGCTGACCGAAGCTTATCTGAGTCGCTCTGGCGCGCGGGTTATCACCGTGATCAAACGGGTTAAACCCAGTTTGCTGCACCAAGGTATTGAGCCAGCTATCGCCAAAAGCACAGCTACGACCGTACAACCATATCTGATTAATATTCAGTATATTCAGAAAGTTATATAAACTAAGCCCAATGGCGTTGGCTGCATGCTCGGCCCAGGCCTGAATACGAACATCACCGTTCTGCCAGGCAGTAATAAGCTGGTCGGTGGTGAGCGTTTCCGGATCGTAAAGGGACGTCGGCTGCGATTTCATCCACACGCGGGCCTGTTTTTTCAACGCGCTCAATGACGCCACCGTTTCCAGACAGCCATAGCGACCGCAGTCACAGGCAATTCCATCGGGATGAACGATGGTGTGTCCAATCTGGCCGCTGCCATACAGACTACCGCGCCAGATATTGTCGTTAATCACAAACGATGAGCCGATACCGTAATCAACGTTAATCACGCAAAAATCACCGTTAGCCGCTGGGTTTTGCCATTTTTCGGCCAGCGCCAGCATCACGCAGTCATTGTCCAGGCGGACCTGTACGCCGAGCATCTCTTCCAGCAGATATTTTATTTCCACCGGTGTTTTCCACGGGGCCTGGGGCATGGTTTTTGATGCGCCGGTGATCGGATCAACCTGGCCGTGAACGCCGAGCGCCAGATTAATCGTGACCTCGGGAAATTGTCGACGGTATTCCCGCCAGTGTGCAGCCAGGGCTGACAGCAGCGCTTTGGGGGTTTCCGGCTTAATGACTTCATGACGCCAGTCGCCGATGGCAACCAGCCGTGCGTCCGCCAGTTGGCTGGTGATACTGGTAGGGGTGACGTTGATACATAGCGTCCATGCGCCTTTTTCTGGCAAATGATAGCTGCCGCTGCTCAAACCGCGCTGGCTTAAGGTTTTTCGCGAATGACTGATTCTCCCCTCATCCATCAGCTCTTCGAGGATATTGCTGACCGCCGGGATCGACAGGCTGGTGAGCTGCGCCAGCTGTGACTTGCTGAGCTGCTTTTCCCGCCACAGGTGCGACAAAAAGATCTGCTTATTCGCCTGACGAACCCTGGCGTTGTTGAACCCCGAACGCTGCATTCACTTAACTCCCTTAACTATATTGCGTGAGCATTGCGCATTTTAGCGCCACTTAACTGCCGCAGAATAGCATCAAGTTGAATTTTTACTTTTGCTTATTGAGTGGAGAGCGGCATGTACGGTTCAGTTAAAGTCTGGCAAGAAACGATCACCCTCCCAACGTGGACGGCGGGTGAAGAAGATGCCAACCCAATGTTTCTGGAAAAGCGGGTTTACCAGGGATCTTCTGGCGCGGTGTATCCGTATGGCGTGATTGATACGCTGACCGGCAAACGTGAAATGCGCGACTATCAGGCGGTGTGGATGGAGAATGACTTCATTCGCGTCATGCTGTTGCCGGAGTTAGGCGGGCGTATTCATCGAGCGTATGACAAAGTACAGCAACGCGATTTTGTCTACTACAACGAAGTGGTGAAGCCCGCTCTGGTTGGTTTGCTTGGGCCGTGGATCTCTGGTGGCATTGAATTTAACTGGCCGCAGCATCATCGCCCAACCACTTTTATGCCAGTCGATTTTACGCAGCAGCAGGGTGAGCATGGCGAATATACCGTATGGATGGGTGAGGTAGAACCTATGCGCGGTTTACAGGTGATGACCGGATTTACGCTGTATCCGGATCGCGCCCTGATCGAGATAACCGGGAAGGTGTTTAACGGTAACGCTACGCCGCGCCATTTTTTATGGTGGGCGAATCCAGCGGTGAAGGGCGGCGACGATCACCAGAGCGTGTTTCCGCCGGATGTGACCGCAGTATTTGACCACGGTAAGCGTGATGTTTCTGCGTTTCCTATCGCCACCGGCACATACTATAAAGTGGACTACTCGGCTGGCGTGGATATCTCGCGCTACAAAAACGTGCCGGTACCGACCTCCTACATGGCTGAAAAATCAGATTATGATTTTGTTGGCGCATGGCATCACGGTGAGCGAGGCGGGCTGCTACATGTGGCTGACCACCACGTTTCGCCAGGGAAAAAACAGTGGACCTGGGGCTATGGCGACTTTGGCGTTGCCTGGGATCGTAACCTTACCGATGACAACGGTCCTTATATTGAACTGATGACCGGGGTCTTTACCGACAACCAGCCGGATTTCACCTGGCTTGCGCCGTACGAAGAGAAAGTCTTCGTACAAAACTTCCTGCCCTACAGCGAACTGGGCATGGTGCAAAACGCCAGTACGCAGTTGGCGCTTCGTCTGGTACGTGAGAGTAACCAGCTTTCTGTGGGCATTTATGCGATTGCGCCGCTGCACGACGTGCAGATTACCCTTTCTGCCGATGGACAACCGTTCTATGAGCATACGCTGACCCTGGAGCCCGGACAAAGCTGGCTGGCTGATGTGTCTGACGATAATCATGCGCGGGTAACGATGACTGTCACTGGCGCCGATGGCACTACGCTTTTGCAGTACGAAGAGCACATCGCGCAAGAGTTACCACTGCCATCGGCGGCCGTCGCGCCAGCGCTGCCAGAAGCGCTTTCTAATACCGATGAACTCTATTTTATTGGTCAGCATCTGGAGCAGTACAACCATGCCAGCCGCTATGCCGAAGATTATTATCGCCGCGCGCTGGACGTTGATCCGCTGGACTACCGCAATAATGTGGCCCTGGGGACGCTGGCGCTAAACCGCGCGGACTGGGCGCTGGCGGCAAAATGTGCCGGCAAGGCGCTGGAGCGGGCGCATAAGCTCAATAAAAATCCGCGTGATGGCGAGGCGAGTATGCTGCTGGCCGCCGCACAGGAACGTCAGGGCGATGATGACAGCGCGTGGGATAATTATTATAAGGCCAGCTGGAGCGGCAACTGCCGGGATGCGGCTTTCTGGTCGTTAGCGCGTCTGGCGATGAAGCGTCAGGACTACGCTGGCGCATTGGAAAAGGTGGAGCAGAGCCTGCGCTTTAACGGCAGTAATAACCTGGCGATGGGATTGAAAGCGCTGGCGCTGGCAAAGCTTGATCGCAATGCGCAAGCGCTGGACTACATTCGCCAACAGCTGGTGGATTATCCGCTGAGCTATACCCTGCACTATGCGCGCTGGGCTATCTGCCAGGACGAGGCGACAGCGCTTGCGCTGATCTCGATTACCGGGCGTCGCGGGACCAACGCGTGTGAACTGGCAGGCTGGCTGACCTCTTTGGGGCAAAAGGATGCTGCCCGTGGCGTGCTGGAACTGCTCGACAGCCAGGAAACGCTGCCGATGCTGTGGCGCGCCTCGCTGAGCGATAATCCACAACCCTTCATTGAACGTGCTCGTGAGTGTCTGCAAAACCGCGTGCGTTTCCCCAATACGCTGGATGAAGTGCAGATGCTGCAAACTCTTGAGCAAAGCGCTTTTGCCCGCTTTTTACTCGGCTGTTTCTGGTACAGCAAACGGCGTTATGCCGAGGCGGTTTCCTGCTGGCAGTTCACGCTTGCGCAGGAAGCGGATTTCGCTCCGGCGCATCGTTTACTGGGGATTTACGCCTGGAACAAACTGCACGATGCGCAGCAGGCGAAACAGTATCTGTCGCAAGCCGTGGCGCTGGAGCCGCAAAATGCCCGCTTCCTGTTTGAACTCGACTATCTCAACAAGCTGATGGCACAACCGGCTGAACAGCGTCTGCAGCGGCTGGAAGCCAGCAAAGAGATTGTCTTCCAGCGTGATGATCTGACGGTGGAACTGCTCAGCTTGTGGAATGGGTTGGGGCGCTATGACGATGCCGCCGCAGTATTACGTGAGCGGGTGTTCCATCCGTGGGAAGGCGGTGAAGGTAAAGCCACCGGGCAATATCTGCTTAATCAATTACATCGCGCGCTGGCTGCCGTGCAGTCCGGCGACCCGCAAACTGCTATTACGCAACTGCAACAGGCGCTGCACTATCCGCAAAACCTCGGGGAAGGCCGTTTGCCAGGGCAAACGGATAACGACATCTGGTATTTGCTGGGGTATTGCGCGCAGCTGCAAGGCCATTTCGAAGAATCTCAGCGCTACTTCTCCCGTGCGACGCGCGGCGGAAGCTCACTGGATGCCGGACGTTACTACAACGACCAGCCAGTGGACTATCTCTTCTGGCAGGGTATGGCGCAGAGAAAACTTGGCGATGATGCAGAGGCGGACGCTCTGTTCAATAGCTTCCTGCAATGGGTTGAGTCGCATCACGACAACGTGCCGGATGTCGATTTCTTTGCCGTATCGCTACCCGACCTGGTGGTGCTGGATACCTCAGCAGAAGCAAAACACCAGCAACACTGCCTGTTTATCAATGCGCTCGGGCATCTGGGGCTAGGAAATAGCGCCGCCTGTCAGCGTGAACTTGATGAACTCCTGCAACTCAATCCGGCACATGACAAGGCATTACTGCTGCGTCACGCCATTAACGTAAGGCTTTTCCAGTAATACCCTAAACGGGTGGGGGATAACCTCACCCGAAACCTACTGTACCCTGCGTTTCCCTGAAAGAGGAATCATAATGAATAACGCGCAGACACATTTAAAGATTGGTTATGTCTGGACTATCTGCCTGGTTGCGGCCTGCGGAGGTTTACTGTTTGGCTATGACTGGGTGGTGATCGGCGGGGCAAAACCCTTCTATGAAGCATATTTCTCGATTACCGATCCGGCGCAATCCGGCTGGGCGATGAGTTCCGCGCTGGTTGGTTGTATCTTTGGCGCACTGATTTCCGGCTGGTGCGCCGATAAATTTGGCCGAAAAATGCCGCTGATTCTTTCAGCGATCCTCTTTAGCGCTTCTGCCTGGGGAACTGCCGTCGCCAGCAATTTCGACATGTTTATTGTCTATCGCATTGTGGGTGGCGTGGGGATTGGTCTGGCGTCTGCGCTAAGTCCGCTGTATATCGCCGAGGTCAGCCCCGCTGAAAAGCGTGGTCGCTTTGTTGCCGTTAACCAGCTCACCATCGTCATTGGCGTGCTGGCGGCGCAGCTTATCAACCTGATGATTGCCGAACCTGTTGCCACAGGCGCTACGCAGCAGGCAATTGTTGAAAGCTGGAACGGTCAGACAGGCTGGCGCTGGATGTTTGGTGCTGAATTAGTGCCTGCGGTAATTTTCCTGGTGCTGATGTTCTTTGTACCTGAATCGCCGCGCTGGCTGGTGAAAGCGGGCAAAGCCGATCGTGCGCGTGCCATGCTGCAGCGCATTGGTTCGGCGGAATATGCCGGGCAAACGCTGAAAGAGATTGAACATACGCTGCAAAAAGATAATCACAAGGTCGCGTGGTCAACGCTGTTACAACCGCAGATCAAACCGATCGTGATTATTGGCATGGTGCTGGCAGTGTTCCAGCAGTGGTGTGGGATCAACGTTATTTTCAACTATGCGCAGGAGATCTTCGCCTCTGCCGGATTCGACATCAACGGTACGTTAAAATCGATCGTGGCGACAGGGATCATCAATCTGGTCTTTACCCTTGCCGCTCTGCCGTTAGTGGACAAAATTGGCCGTCGTAAACTGATGCTGTTCGGCGCGTCAGGATTGACGGTTATCTACGTACTGATTGCCGGGGCGTACGGGTTGGGCATTATGGGCTGGCCGGTTCTGGTTCTGGTGCTGGCGGCAATCGCGATTTATGCTCTGACGCTGGCGCCGGTGACCTGGGTGCTGCTATCAGAAATTTTTCCCAACCGCGTGCGCGGGCTGGCAATGTCGCTGGGGACGCTGGCGCTGTGGATTGCTTGTTTCCTGCTGACCTATACCTTCCCGCTGCTCAATGCGAGTCTGGGCGCGTCGGGAAGCTTCCTGCTGTACGGTGTGATTTGCGCGATGGGCTTCATCTATGTTCTGCGTAATGTACCGGAAACCAAAGGCGTGACGCTGGAAGCGCTGGAAGAACAGCTGGCGGCGCAGCATACAAAAGTTGGTGCATCAACCCAACCGCGAAGCGCCCGCTAATGGATGGTCTGCTGACGCTACAAAACGCACATCTGCGGATGTGCGTCGATCCGCAGGGCGGTTCTCTATTAAGCCTGGTTTCGTTACAACATCAACAGGCCATTTTACGCGAAGGTCATGGTCAGCAGCCTGGTGATTGCGGCCTGTTCCCGATGCTGCCGGTCGCGAATCGGGTGGCGGGAAATCGTTTTATGCTGCGCGGTGAAGATGTGGTTTTACCTCAGCATCGCGCAGACGACACTTTCTTCCTGCACGGTGACGGCTGGCTGCAACGCTGGCAGATTATTACCGCTACCCAAAGCGGCTGTTTGCTGCAGTTGCGCAGTTGGCACCCCTGCGGCTACGACTATACGGCGCGGCTTTGTTATCAACTGGAAACCTCAAGCCTGCACGCCTCGTTGACGCTCACTCATTGCGGTGAACAGCCAATGATCTATGGCTGCGGGTTCCATCCGTTTTTCGCCTTTGATAAGCGCAGCACGGCGCAGTTCACCGCCGGCGGTTACTGGCCGGAGGGGGAACAGCATCTGCCGCTGGAATGGCAACGCGATATCCCTTCAGCGGCGGATTTCATGCATGCGCAATACGGTGAGGATAGCTGGCTGAATGTCGGATATTCTGGCTGGAGCGGGCGGGCCGTTATTCAGCGAGATGTGATGAAAGTCACGATTTTAGCGCAAACTCCGTGGTTGATGCTGTTCAGAATGTCGGGTGAGGAGTTCCTGTGCCTGGAGCCGCAAACGCATCCGGTGAATGCCCACAACATGCAGGGGCAGCCGGGATTGCAGGTTTTAGCGCAGGGAGAACGCTGCCATTTTGCGATGCAAATTAGCGTCGAATAGGGCAAAAATCATGTTATCTGCCTGTTAATGCTCTCTTGCGCCAGCCTGCGTTTGTCGCCAGACTATCGCCTCCAAACGGGAGGGATTCATGGCTTTGCATTCCACGCGCTGGCTGGCGCTCGGTTATTTCACCTACTTCTTTAGCTACGGTATCTTTCTGCCTTTCTGGAGCGTCTGGCTCGAAGGGTTAGGGCTGACGCCGGAAACCATCGGCTTACTGCTGGGCGCGGGGCTGATTGCCCGTTTTCTCGGTAGCTTGCTGATTGCACCGCGTGTGAGCGATCCCTCTCGGCTGATCTCAGCGTTACGTATTCTGGCCTTGTTGACGTTGGTGTTTGCGCTGGCCTTCTGGGCGGGGACTAACGTGGCGTGGCTGATGGTGGTGATGGTCGGCTTTAACCTGTTTTTCTCGCCGCTGGTGCCGCTGACCGACGCACTGGCCAACACCTGGCAAAAACAGATAACCATGGATTACGGTCGGGTGCGACTGTGGGGATCCGTGGCCTTTGTGATCGGCTCTGCGTTGACCGGCAAACTGGTGAGCCTGTTCGACTATCGGGTGATCCTGGTCCTGTTATCGCTTGGCGCCGCCTCAATGCTGCTGGGCATGATGATTCGCCCGAGCGTGCAACCAGCGGGTGAAAACCGTCAGCAGGAGAGCGCAGGATGGCCCGCCTGGCGCGCGCTAATAACCCAAAGCTGGCGTTTTCTGGCCTGCGTGAGTCTGCTGCAGGGCGCACATGCAGCTTATTACGGTTTCAGCGCCATTTACTGGCAGTCTGCCGGGTATTCCGCTTCGGCGGTGGGCTATTTATGGTCATTAGGCGTGGTGGCGGAAGTGATTATTTTTGCGCTCAGCCACAAGCTGTTCCGCCGCTTTAGCGCTCGCGATCTTCTGCTGCTTTCCGCCGTTTGCGGCGTGGCGCGTTGGGGGCTGATGGGCTGGAGCACAGAGCTGCCATGGCTGATTGTGGTGCAAATCCTGCATTGCGGAACGTTTACCGTCTGCCACCTGGCGGCGATGCGTTACATTGCTGCGCGACAGGGCAGTGAAGTGATTCGTCTGCAGGCGGTATATTCTGCGGTGGCGATGGGCGGCAGTATCGCCATCATGACCGTTTTCGCCGGCTATCTGTACCAGAACCTGGGCAGCGGCGTATTCTGGGTGATGGCGCTGGTGGCGCTACCAGCTATCGTTCTGCGCCCGAAAGTCGTGGCGCAGCCTGCGACGTTATGATTCAAGGATTTTGCGGATTTGCTGCTGCTGGTGAGACGTAAGCGCCAGATCCGCATGAATCAGCGGGGGAGAAAACAGCGGTAGCGGCGTGGTGTACGGTGTAATAATCAGCGTTACGCCACGCGGCGCTCCCTCTTTTTGAAAGTCCTGCATCGGCATGTGTTTTACGTTGAGCGGCAGCAGCGTCAGTTCGCGCAGCTGTTGTTCTATATGCGCTTCAAGTTGTTCGTTACTACCGGTCAGCAGGATAATCTGCTTTTCGTGCAAATCCTTCTCCTGCATCAGCCAGGCGCCGAAAATAACGGCGACCAGGCCGATCTCTTCTTCTGAAAACTGGACATCGTATTCCGCTTCAAAGCCGTGAATCGCCTCGCGGGTAGTTCGAACCAGCCGGGGATAAAGTCGGCTGAACTCCTCCGGTAGCGTGTTATCAATGCCGATGGCAAATACGCTGCGGTTTAGTGCCTGGGCCAGGTGGATATACAACTGGTCATTCAGCCCTTGCTCGTCGCTGAAGCGCACGTTGCCATACTCGCGAAAACGCAACACCAGCCGCGCAATAGCAAGGCGCAAGCGGCGATCCTGCTGGTGATTATCGCGGATCGGGTCGGGGATGCGGATCATTGAGAATAACAACGCCATAAACAGCGATTCGCCCAGCGGCGCACTTTGCATGACGTGGCGCTGCCAGTGGCGGCCAATTTCCTCGGCGAGCGGATACTCCGCGCAGGATTGCGCCCACCGTTGCTGGAGTGGATTAAACTCCGGGGTGATCCCCGCGTGGTGCTGTAGCAGACAATATTGTAAATACAAGCGCAGGAACTGGATGTCACGACACTCAAACGGCTTCTGTAAGCGCCGGGAGCACAGATTGATGAGCGCATGCAGATTGGTGTCGTCATACAGAGTACGTGCGATACCTTGTTGTTTAAGAGCAATTTTTAAAGTGGGCGTGAAATGCTGAGCGATAAAAGTAGGGCAAATCCGCAGGCCACGGCGCAGCCACTGCAACAGACACAGACGCTGATTTAGCGGGGTTCCTTCGATCGCATAGCCACCATTCTGCGCGGTGGCTATCGTGAGCCGGTGATAGCGCTGGATTTCGAGCCCTGCGCCAATAATATCTTCCTGAACCGTGGCATCATCGACACCGTTGAGGCTGCTGAAGGTTTGTGTAGTCGCGATTTGCCCCGGCAGGAAAAGCGTCAGCAGAACCTGGCAACGGCGCTGGGGAGCGGAAAGTACAGATGGCGGAGCAAGCGTTGACATCATCTGTAGGGTCTCCCGTAAGTATGTTTGATAAGAATAGCTAAAGTTTGCTCATAGATTTGAGGAATGGAATACTTTCCACCAGGAATGCTGGAGAGCGTCACAGAATTTTTAACGTGCGGAACAGATAGCGGGAGTGGAACGCAGCGCGTTAATCCGTTTTTTCACTGTTTTATCTTTTTGTTGAGATATAAAAAATGCCAGAGGTGGTAATGCCGGAGGAGGGAGGTATGAACATGCTCTCTCAGAGAAGTGAAAAACCTAAAGTGAACGTAGCAATACGACGGAGGCAACAGATTCATTACCTCCGTAACAGCTGTCTGGCGTTACTTCTCACGACTCAGCGTTAATCCCACATCGCCGCCCGGATGTACCGCCAGCAGCGTTTCCTTTGAGTAGCCGCTCTCGCTCATCAGACAGGCGCAGGCGGCGTCAAAGATAGCCAGCACCAGTAAAATAGAGGTGGTAGCCAACATGTTCAGCGGGTCGGCCTCTTGCTGAACGCCAGTGGAAATCACTAGCTTCGATGCTTTAGCGATGGCCGAATCCGCGTTTTCAGTCACGCTCAGGATGGGCACATTCCTCGCAGCCAGCCCGGGCAGCAGCCGGGTGAGCTCGTCCGAATTACCCCCGCGCGACAGCATAATCACCAGGTCGTCGGCGCGTAAAAAACCGAGATCGCCATGCGCTGCATCCGTCGCGTTGAGGTAAATCGCCGGACGTTCCACGCAGGCAAGCATATGTGCGACTTTACGTGCTGCAATGCCAGAGGTACCGACGCCGGTGACGACGATTTTGCCCTGACAACCGCGCAGCTCCGCCATCAGCGACTGCCAGACAGGTTCAGTCAGATGCTGCCCCAGCCCCGCCAGGGCATCGCTATAGAGCTGGAATACGCCGCTGGCCTGAGACCAGGAGTTACTCATGCGTCCTCCTGCATCAACTGGCGGTATTTCATATGATCCTGATACATCTCGTGGAATACCCGATATTTGCGATCGTAGTACTGCTTAATGCGATTAGTCTGCGGGGTAACCGTTTTACCAATCCGGCTCATCGCTGACATTGCTTCCGGGAAGGTATCGAACACGCCCGCGGCGATAGTTCCCATCATGGCGCCACCCAGCAGCATGGCTTCGCTCTCTTCAGGCAGCAGCATCGCACAGCCGGTGGCGTTGGCATGCTCCTGAACGAAGATCGGGTTTTTCGTCCCGCCGCCGCTGGCCATAATGGTATCGATGGTGTAGCCGCTTTGATTCATCGTTTCAATGATATGACGGGTTCCCAGCGCAATGGACTGGATGGTCGCGAGGTACTGTAAAGCCATATCTTCCGGCGTGCGCGACAGCTTCAGTCCGGTGATTGCGCCTGTGAGCGTTGGGTTGGCGCGAGGTGAACGGTTGCCGTGGAAATAGGGCAGGATGTGCATGTCACGGGTTAAAAATGCGATATCTTCCGGCTCACCGGCCATTTTACGCAGCAGCGCATTCAGCACTTCATAAATGGTCTGCCCTTGAGATTTCGCCTGGGTCAACAAGGTTTCGTAACAAGGATGCGACTGAATAACGTGGTCGATTAACGCCCCGGTTGCCGACTGTCCACCTTCGTTAAGCCAGTATTCTGGCAGCACTGCTGAGTAGTAAGGACCCCAAACGCCGCCGATAAAACGCGGCTCTTTGGAAATCGCCATGTGTCCGGTAGAGGTGCCGCCAATCAGCGCGACGCGGCGGTCAAAATCCGCCACCTCGCCAGAGACACCGCTCGCGCCGAGCGTGCCGAGCGTACCGGCGTGGGCATCGATGATCGAGACGCTGACAGCGGTCCCCGGAATCAGCCCCATTTCGCTGGCGGCGCGCGCAGAAAGGCCATGACCGAGCGGTTCGCCCATGGTTTTCACGTAGCGACCAATTTTGGCAGCATCATGTTCCAGCAAGTCTTCCAGCCCAATCTGGCGGAAATAGCTGTCATCCCATTTGTCTTCATGGCCCATATAGGTCCATTTACACACCGTCGAGCACAGTGAGCGCGTGTCATCGCCCGTTGCGCGCCAGGTCAGGAAATCGGGCAGGTCAAAGTAGTATCCCGCATTGGCCCAGGTGTTGGGCATATGTTGCTTCAACCACAGCAGTTTGGGCGTTTGCATTTCCGGGGAGATAATACCGCCAACGTAGTCCAGCACCCGATGATGCAGGGCGTTAATGCGCTCAGCCTGAGTAATGGCGCGGTGATCCATCCACACAATGATATTCTGTTCGCTGCGCCCGGACGGACTAATGGTCAGCGGTTTACCTTCTTTATCCAACACCACCAGTGAACAGGTCGCGTCAAAGCCCAGACCTTTCACCTGGATAGGGTTGATATCCGACTGGTTAATCGCATCGCGAACCGCGTTACACACCGCCTGCCAGATGTTATCGGAAGACTGCTCAACAAAATCGGCCTGCGGACGGTAAATCTCGATGGCCCGACTGGCCTGGCCGACCATTCTGCCGTTGAGATCAAACACGCCAGCACGGGCGCTTCCGGTTCCGACATCCACACCAATAAAGTAACTTGCCATTATTTTTTCTCCTGAAATCAGGCTTTACGATTCTGTAATGCGATAAAGAGGATCAGCACCGCGCCCCACAGCGCCATCGTCAGATAGCTGCTGACCCCCAGCAAGTTAAGGCCGCTTTCCAGCATTTGCAGCACAATCAGCGCCAGTACCAGGCCGATAATGCGTCCGAAGCCGCCATCCGGATTGATGCCACCGAGTACGGAGGCAAGGATGGTGACCAGCAGGTAGGACTCACCGTATCCGGCTTTTGCCGAGTTGAATTTCGCCATCATAAGAATGGCGGCGACCCAGCCGAGCAGGGCTGAAATCACGTACACGGAAATTTGTACCCGTACGGTATTCACACCACTGTAGCGGGTAGCCTGTTCATTGGAGCCGACGAGATAAAGACTGCGCCCCAGCGTGGTGTGCTCCAGCAGTACCCATAGCAGGATTGCCACCAGGAAAAAGAGCAACAGCGCCACCGGAATACCCGCAATCGTGGCGTTGCCAAGGTACTGAATGGCGGTCGGGAAACCCGAAATCACCGTCCCGTTGGAGAGCAGAATATTCAGCCCGGAGATAAGTGTCATCGTGCCGAGGGTAGCGAGAATCGGTGAGACGCCGACCCAGGCAATCAGCGCGCCGTTGAGCGTACCGATAGCCACCGCCACGGCTGCACCTGCCAGCAGCGCCAGCACCAGAAACAGCGGGTTATCCGGATGGGTAACGATAATCGCTGCCATTACCAGCGAGCAGGCGTTCGCCCCGGCAATAATTGACAGGTTAATGCCGCCGGTCAGCATGGTCATACCCATCCCGAGGGCCAGCATACCGAGGATCGGTAACTGTGAGCCTATCGACTGGAAGTTAGCGACGCTAAAAAAACGGCTGCCGAGCAGGGCTGAGAAAACCAGGGCGACGACCACAATAATGACGCATTGCAGACGAATGATGGCATCACCGGGTAAAAATCTGGCGATTGTTTTCATCTCAAAGCTCCCTTGCCAGTTTGCGTTTTTCGTTCCAGGCCGTGGCACTGATGCTGACCAGGATAATGGCGCCGCTGAATACGGTGTGCCAGTAAGAGGAGACGCTGAGTAGCGTCAGACCATTTTGTAAGAAGGCGAGCAAGACAACGCCGAGCAGGGTTCCGGTCAACGTACCGCGCCCGCCGCTCATGCTGGTTCCGCCGAGTACGACCGCCGCCAGCACCGTCAGCTCAAAGCCGAGCAGCGAATTGGGTGCAACTGACTGGGTGATTTGCGCCTGAACCACGGCGGCAACACCTGCCAGAATGCCCATATAGCCATAGACGTAGAAATGCAGCTTCAGCAGATTCAGCCCCAGGCGTGAGGCCGCGTCGCGGTTGCCGCCCATGGCGTAAACCTGACGGCCAAGACGGGTATAGTTCATCAGCACTGCGGTAAAGACGATCACCGCCGCCAGGCACAGCAGGGGCAGGGTCAGGCCGTAGTCGTAGCCATCTGCCGCGGTGAAGGAGAACCAGTTAATGCCGTTCATAAACCAGTCAGGGAAACCGTACAGCCAGGTACCTTTGGTGGCGTAAACCAGAAGACCGTAGTAGACGTTCAGCGTGGCGATGGTAATGATGATTGCCGGAACGCGCAGCCAGTAGACCAGGAAGCCATTAATCAGTCCAAGCAGCAGGCCCACCGCAATCGCAATGGTTAACGCCAGAGCGAAGTTGCCGCCGTGGCCGATCACCCAACTGGCCATCGCATACTGGGCAATCGCGGTCATCGCCGGAAATGAGATATCGATCCCACCGGAAATCAGCACCACAAACAACCCGCAGGCGAGAATGCCGAGAATCGCGTAGCTGGTGGCCACATCTGTTAGATTGCCGAGCGAGAGGAACTCATCGGTGCTGACACTTAGCCCAACCGCCAGCGCCACGACCAGCAGGCCCAGCCAGAATTCATGTTGCCCGATTAAACGGGACAGATGCATCTTATTCATTGATTACCTCGACCACTTCAGCAATCTCCTCTTCACGGCAGTGATGAGGATTAAATTCCGCCACCAGTCTGCCGCGACGCATCACCAGCACGCGGTGGCTGTTGTAATATGCTTCTGGAATTTCATCGCAAATCATCAGCACCGCCATACCTTGTTCCGCCAAATCGCGGGCTATCTGGTAAATGCCCTCTTTGTTGGCGATATCCACGCCGACGGTAGGCGAGTCGAGGATCAGGATGCGGGGATTGGTCGCCACCCATTTGGCAATGGCGATACGCTGGGCATTGCCGCCGGAAAGGGTTTTGACCGGCAGGTGCGGATCGGACACTTTGATATTCAGTTCGCGGATTAAATCGGCGACCAGCTTTTGCGCTTTACGATGATCGAGCAAGCCGCTACCGGTGTGCAGTTGATCAAACACCGTGACGATGGTGTTGTCGTAAATCGACTGCTCCATGATCAGCCCCTGCGTCAGGCGATCTTCTGAGACGTAACCGATCCCGTGCTTAATGGCGTCGTGGTTATTACGAAGCGTGACCGGCTGACCGTTAATACGCATCTCGCCGCTTTCCGGCTGGGTCATGCCGAACAAACTGAGGCAAAGTTCGGTACGCCCGGCGCCCAACAGGCCGACAATCGAGACAATCTCGCCGCCATGTAGCGACAGATTAATGTTCTGGTATTTGCCTCTGCGGCTGAGGTTGCGCAGCTCCAGCAGGGGTTCTCGATCGTCGAATGATTTCTCCGGCAGCGGGCTGTAGTGGAAGCGTTGTCCGGTCATCAGGAAAGCCAGCTCGTGACTGTCCAGTTCGCTGGCAGGATATGTGCCCACCAGTTTGCCGTCGCGCATGACGCTGATACGGTCTGCCACTTCCATCACTTCATCCAGACGATGGCTGACAAACACCACGCAAATGCTGGCTGCTTTCAGTTCGTTAACCACCTTCAGCAGGCCATTGACCTCCTGGCGGGTTAGCGAGGCGGTGGGCTCGTCCATAATCACCAGACGCGCATCTGCGGCAATTGCCCGGCAAATAGCGACCAGCTGTCGGTCGGCAATCGAGAGTTTTTCTACTTTTTTATCGGGATCGATATTCACCCCGATACGTTTCATGGCTGCCAGCGCCTGCTGTTTCATAGCACCACGACGCACCCAGATATCACCGCCCGGCAGATAGCGGTTGACCGCGATATTTTCTGCGACGCTAAAGTTGGGGAACAGCGACAGGTCCTGATAAATAACCTGAATGCCATAATGGGAAGAGAGCTGCGGCGTCAGGTGATGGAACAATTTTCCGTCGAGTAAAATCTGCGCGCCTTTTTCCGGGTGATAAACCCCGGAGATCACTTTAATAATGGTACTTTTACCACAGCCGTTTTGACCCGCCAGACAGTGAACTTCGCCTTTTCTCAGCGTCAGATTCACGTTATCCAGCGCCAGCACGCCCGGGAATTGTTTGCTGATATTCTCAAGAGTGATAAATGCGGTGGTGTCTGCCATGGACAATACCCCTGCGAGCGCCCTGACGGACGCTGAGTGTTAGTTTGGTTGATAGCGCCGACCAGACGGTCGGCGTTAAGGTTCCCTGGTGTTGGCTAAAGCCTTAGAAACCAAGTGATTGTGCGTTGTCTTTGGTGACTTCGAGGATCTTGTTAAAGCGGATCACTTTCTTCTCCGTGTCGATATCGGCTTTCCCTAAACCGTCGATACTCAGATCTGCATTGACTTCTTTGCCCTGCAACAGCTGATCGGCAACCGTTACCAGCGCATAGCCCGCATCTTTTGGATCCCACAGCAGCGCTTTTTTGATATCTCCACGCATCAGGTAAGGCGCAGCCTGCGCTGGCATGGCGATCCCGACAACGGCGATCTTATCTTTGGCGCGTTTTTTCTGCACAGCCTGACCCGCACCAATTGGACCCAGTGAGCCGAAGCCGATAATGCCCTTCATCTGCGGATAGGTTTTCATCAGATCCAGCGTTGTGGCGTAGGATTTATCAATGCTTTCCGCGACCGGCAGGCGTGAAGTGACCTCGAACATTTCCGGATATTTTTCTTTCTGGTACTTAATTGCATAATCCGCCCACGCGTTATGCAGTGGGACCGTCAGCGAACCAACATAGATTGCATACCCGCCTTTGCCGCCCATATTTTTCGCTAACTCATCGACGTTGGCTTGTGCGTATTTTTCACTATCGATGGTTTCGATATCCCACTGACCGATTTGCTCGTCCGGGGATTCGTGCGTCAGGACCACAATGCCTTTATCGCGCGCTTTTTTCAGTACTGGCTCAAGAACCTTGGCATCGTTCGGTACCACGATGATTGCGTTGACGTTTTTGGCGATCAGATCCTCAATCACTTTGACCTGCTGTGCCGGGTCCGGCGTAGATGGACCGGTCTGGTAAGCGTTCACATCCAGTTTTTTTGCTGCTTCGTTAACGCCGGTTTCCATGCGGTTAAACCAGGGAATACCGGTGACCTTTGCAACCACAGCAATTTCATATTTTTCCGCCGCAAAGGACGTGCCGGACAACATGCATGCAGAAACCAGGGTTGCACTGAGTAATGCGAGTTTGAATTTCATAGTTGTACCTTTCGTAGGGGGCAGGACATGTCACGGCGTGAAGTTAACAACGAATGGAAGAGGGAATGAATCATAAGTTTGGAGAATGTGATATACGCCCACTATTGTGAATTTATAGAAATAAAATGGTTAATAATTAGTTAAATTTGAATGATTTTGCATTCAAGTGTTCAAACTAAGTGTTAACTAAACATTAAAGTGAAACTTTTAATTAACATTTTATTATCATTTGACTTAGGCTTTGACGCCGAAAAGGTGTTTGGGTGGAATTTCCCGAAGAAGAAATTATCGAAATTGAGAACTGAATCGATACCGGAAAAGGGTGCTCATCTTTTTTTCGTTCAATGATATCCTCGGCACACTTGCGCCAAATACGGCATCATTATTTGTGGCGGTGTTGATTTTTATCGTGGAGAACTCATGCAAGGCGTTAAACGTATCTTTATGACGTTGTTTCTCGCTGTCCTGTCTTTTGGCGCAGGTGCGCATCCCCACAGCTTTATTCATCTGAAAACCGAAGTTGTGAGCGAAAATGATCGGTTCGTCGCGCTAAAAATGCGCTGGACGATGGATGAAATCACGTCGGCGGATCTGCTTTACGACGCGGGGGATGCTAAACCTGGTGATGAAATTTGGAAAAAACTGGCGGCGGAAGTGATGGCCAACGTTCTCGGGCAGCACTATTTCACCGAAGTGTGGCACGATGGGAAAAAGGTAAAGTTTAAAAACAGACCGACGGAATATGGCATGGCGCGTGAAGAACACCAGGCGGTGCTGACGTTCGTTCTGCCGCTGGCCGAAGCTCAACCACTGAGCGGTCAAAAATATACTATTTCAACCTTCGATCCGACCTACTACGTCGATATGAGCTATGACAAAGACAGCGACTCCCGACTTTCGCAGACCATAAGCCAGCAATGCCATATTTCAATGCATACGCCGACGCCGAATGAACACATGTTAAGTTTTGCGCAGTCGCTGGATAAAGAAGACGCACCGCCGGAGGATATGGAGTTGGGTAAACAGTTTGCACAGACGGTGACGCTGCAATGTCAGTAGTTTATCAACAACGCGCAGCCAGACGCCGTTGGCTCACGCTATGGCCGCTGGCGGTCTTTTTGTTGCTGGCGACAGGCGGGGGGCTGTGGTTGTGGCAAGCCTGGCCTCAGGTAATGATGCACAGTGTCGTCTGGCAGCGCGACGTTAACCAGCAGATGAGCGGGTTGCTGAAAGCGGTTGCCGCGAACCCCACACGTGCGGGCGGATCTCTGCTGTTGTTTAGCTTTATATATGGGGTATTGCACGCATTGGGGCCGGGGCACGGCAAAATCGTCATCACGACCTGGCTTGCGATGCATCCGTCGAAGCTCAAGTCGAGCATTGGGCTGACGCTGGCGTCTTCCCTATTGCAGGGGCTGGTGGCAATAGGACTGGTGGTTGTAGTGCTCACGGTGCTGCAACTGCCTGCCCGACAGCTGCATATGAGCAGTTTCTGGCTGGAGAAAGGAAGTTATGCGCTGGTTGGCATGTTGGGCGTTTTATTGTGTGTCCGTGCACTAAAGAAATTGCGCCAGCTGCTGATGCGCCCGAAATTCACCGCCTTTACGCCGCACCATGTGCATCACGAGGGCTGCGGCTGCGGGCATCAGCATTTGCCCAAGCCGGAACAACTGCAAAGCGGCGATGACTGGCGCGCCCGGTTGATGATTATTCTCTCTATGGGCATGCGTCCCTGCTCTGGCGCAATTATGGTGCTGCTGTTCAGTAAAGTGGTTGGCGTCTTTAGCTGGGGTATGGCGTCGGCGTTGGCGATGGCGGCAGGAACTTCTTTGACGATTACGTCACTGGCTTTGCTGGTACATAGCTTTCGCTCATTGGCGGTGAAAATTAGCGGGCATAAAGCGCCGGTGCTGTGGCGACAGATTGGCTGGACGACGCTGGCGTTAGCCGGTGGTGCGGTGCTTATTGTTGCTGCGGTAGTGATGTGGATGAGCGCGGTGCCGGTAGGGCGAGGGATAAGACCGTTTTAAATCCCCATCCGTAGCGTAATTGTTATTGCGTCACTGCTTTACGAATAAAATCTATCGCTGCGTCACGATAATCATCGCCGTGGCGGCCAGAGAACGCATCAATATGTTCTCCTTCGGGAATAATGATTAGCTGTTTGGGTTCACGCGCCTGGGAAAACAGTTTTTCACTCTGTTGCCATGGAATGACGTGATCTGCCGTACCGTGGATCAGCAGTAACGGGATCGGCGCAATGCTGCTGATATTACGATCTGCGCTATAGCGATCGTCGAGTAAAAATCCGCTCCCTGGGATCATGTGGTTGGCAATGGCAGAGTACGATGAAAACGTTGAATCGAGGATAATGGCTCGCACGCCCGCGCGATCGCCGTGTTGTTGATTTGCACAATCCATGCAATTGCCCACGGCGGCTAATACATTATTGCCCCCAAGACTTTGCCCCAGCAGCACCAGTCGCTCAGAGTCGACATCGGCGCGATGCCGCACATAGTCCATTGCGCTTTGCGTATCGTCCTGCAGGCCTTTTTGTGATGGCGTGCCCTCTGATTCGCCGAAGCTGCGGTAATCAAACATAAACACGTTAACGTTGCGTTCTGGCAACCAACTGACTAACGGCCAGTGCGCTGACATATTGCCGACGTTTCCATGGGCATGGACGACGGTGGCGATGGCGTTTTCTGCCGGCCCCGTAGCGGAAGGAATAAACCAGCCGTGTAAACGGGTACCGTCTTTGGCGGTAAAGAAAACGGATTCAGCAGTTGTGGGAGTTGGGCCGTATATTTCATTATCGGGATAATAAAAGGTATTGATCGCCACGCGGGGGAGTAAATAAATGCAGGCCAGGACGATAAACAACATAAAGAGATATTTGGCGCTGCGACGGATGCCCGGGATGGTCATGTGACTTCCTTGTTGCTTTCAGACAGTGGTAGTTCTGCCATTGGGTACAAAGAAATATCGTGTTAAAGCGTGAGGGGAAAGTAAAGCAAGAGGACGTTATTTAGGAAAAACGCTCGAGGAAAAGCACGGCGAATGAGAGGTCTCATCCGCCGAAGAGACTTAGCGCTTCAGCGCATCGCTCAGTTCGTCACGCATGTTAGCCAGCATGGCTTTAACAACGCGCGGGTTACCTGCAACGATGTTGCCGGTTGCCAGGTAGTTATGACCACCGGTGAAGTCGCAAACCAGTGCGCCAGCTTCACGTGCAATCAGCTCACCTGCTGCGAAATCCCATGGTTTCAGACCGATTTCGAAGTAACCGTCAACGCGCGCAGCGGCAACGTAAGCCAGATCCAGCGCAGCAGAACCTGTGCGGCGGAAGTCAGCGCACTCGGTAAACATTTTACCAAGAATTTTCATGTAAGAAGCGGCGTGCTGCTTCGCTTTGAACGGGAAACCGGTGGCGATGATGGTGCCGTCCAGATCGCGGGCGGTGCTGCCACGCAGACGATAGCCGTTCAGCTGTGCGCCCTGGCCGCGAGTGGCGGTGAACAGTTCGTTACGCATTGGATCGTAAACAACGGCGACTTCAGTACGGCCTTTAATGCGTACTGCGATAGATACCGCGAAGTGCGGCAGACGTTTTACGAAGTTGGTAGTGCCATCCAGTGGATCGATAACCCATTGAACATCCTGATCTTCACCTGCGTGCTCACCGCTTTCTTCGGTGATGATGGTGTGCTGTGGGTAAGATTTGCGAATAGTTTCGATAATAATCGCTTCGGCGGCTTTATCGACGTTAGTCACGAAATCATTGCTGCCTTTCTGGCTGGTTTCTACAGAGTCTGGGGTTTCGTAGTGTTTGGCAATTACATTACCCGCCTTGCGCGCTGCGCGCACGGCGATGGTCAGCATCGGATGCATCGGTCTCTCTCACTGGATGTTAAAGAACGGGAAAACGGCGCAGAGTATAGCAGCGAGTTCGGAATATGTCTTCGTTTTATGATAATATGCCCGAATAATCTTTAGCCGAAGAAATACAATGCTGCAAAATATTCGAATCGTGCTGGTGGAAACCTCTCACACTGGCAACATGGGCTCTGTAGCCCGCGCAATGAAAACCATGGGTTTAACCAATCTGTGGCTGGTAAATCCACTGGTTAAACCGGACTCTCAGGCCATCGCTCTGGCGGCAGGTGCCAGTGATGTAATCGGCAGCGCGCAGATCGTCGATACTCTTGATGAAGCGCTGGCAGGTTGCAGCCTGGTAGTAGGCACCAGTGCGCGCTCCCGTACGCTACCGTGGCCGATGCTGGATCCGCGTGAATGCGGTTTAAAAAGCGTCTCTGAAGCGACGATTTCGCCCGTAGCGCTGGTGTTTGGTCGTGAACGTGTTGGCCTGACGAATGAAGAACTGCAGAAGTGCCATTACCACGTCGCTATTGCCGCGAACCCGGAATACAGTTCGCTGAACCTGGCGATGGCGGTGCAGGTCATCTCTTATGAAGTGCGCATGGCCTGGCTGGCAACGCAGGAAAGCGAGAAGACCGCAGAATACGAAGAAGCTGAGTATCCGCTGGTCGATGATTTAGAGCGTTTTTACGGTCATCTGGAACAAACGCTGCTGTCGACCGGGTTTATCCGTGAAGGGCATCCGGGACAGGTGATGAACAAGCTGCGCCGTCTGTTTACGCGTGCGCGTCCTGAGAGCCAGGAGCTGAACATTTTGCGCGGAATTTTAGCTTCAATTGAGCAACAGAATAAAGGCAAGTAAACGTAACGCCTCCGGCAAGTAAAAATGGCACTGAAGGTTAAATACCTGACTAAATTAGTCAAGTAAATAGTTGACTGATTTAGTCGGGAATGTCAGACTTGCCCCTGCTATGCAATACCCCCATTTTACAATAAAAAACCCCGGGCAGGGGCGAGTTTGAGGCTAAGTAAGACATGAGACTGACATCAAAAGGGCGTTATGCCGTGACCGCAATGTTGGACGTTGCGCTCAACTCCGAAACGGGCCCGGTACCGTTGGCTGATATTTCTGAACGTCAGGGAATCTCCCTGTCATATCTGGAGCAGCTGTTTTCCCGTTTGCGTAAAAACGGTCTGGTTTCCAGCGTACGTGGACCAGGCGGCGGGTATCTGCTGGGTAAAGATGCCGGCAGCATCGCAGTAGGTGAAGTAATCAGCGCTGTGGACGAGTCTGTAGATGCGACCCGTTGCCAGGGCAAAGGCGGTTGTCAGGGCGGCGATAAATGCCTGACCCACGCGCTGTGGCGCGATCTGAGCGATCGTCTGACCGGTTTCCTCAACAACATTACGTTGGGCGAACTGGTGAATAATCAGGAAGTCCTGGATGTGTCTGGTCGCCAGCACACCCATGACGCTCCACGCACTAATCGTGCACAAGACGCGATCGACGTTAAGTTACGCGCATAATAAAAGTATTTTAGAATCAGGCCGGGGTGCTACACACCCCGTTAACTCGGTCGTACATCCAGCCGGTTGCCTGATTCCTTGCATTGAAGCGATGTACGGAGTTTATAGAGCAATGAAATTACCGATCTATCTCGACTACTCCGCAACCACGCCGGTGGACCCGCGTGTTGCCGAGAAAATGATGCAGTGTCTGACCCTGGACGGAAACTTTGGTAACCCAGCGTCTCGTTCACACCGTTTCGGCTGGCAGGCTGAAGAGGCGGTAGATATCGCCCGTAACCAGATTGCTGACCTCGTGGGCGCTGACCCGCGTGAAATCGTCTTTACTTCCGGTGCGACTGAATCCGATAACCTGGCGATTAAAGGTGCAGCCAACTTTTATCAGAAAAAAGGCAAGCACATCATCACCAGCAAAACCGAACACAAAGCCGTGCTGGACACCTGTCGTCAGCTGGAGCGCGAAGGGTTTGAAGTCACCTACCTCGCCCCGCAGCGTAACGGCATTATCGACCTGAAAGAACTTGAAGCGGCAATGCGTGACGACACTATCCTCGTGTCCATCATGCACGTGAATAACGAAATCGGCGTGGTGCAGGATATCGCGACTATCGGCGAAATGTGCCGTGCGCGCGGCATCATCTATCACGTTGATGCGACCCAGAGCGTGGGCAAACTGCCTATCGATCTGAGCCAACTGAAAGTTGATCTGATGTCCTTCTCCGGCCACAAAATCTATGGTCCGAAAGGTATCGGTGCGCTGTACGTGCGTCGTAAACCGCGTATTCGTATTGAAGCGCAGATGCACGGCGGCGGTCACGAGCGCGGTATGCGTTCCGGTACGCTGCCTGTGCACCAGATCGTCGGCATGGGTGAAGCCTACCGCATTGCCAAAGAAGAGATGGAAACCGAGATGGCGCGCCTGCGCAGTCTGCGTAACCGTCTGTGGGACGGCGTGAAAGATATGGAAGAAGTGTATCTTAACGGCGATCTCGAGCAGGGTGCACCGAACATTCTCAACGTTAGCTTCAACTATGTTGAAGGCGAATCGCTGATTATGGCGCTGAAAGATCTGGCTGTATCCTCCGGTTCTGCATGTACTTCTGCAAGCCTGGAGCCATCCTACGTGCTGCGCGCGCTGGGGATGACCGACGAGCTGGCACATAGCTCAATTCGTTTCTCTTTAGGTCGTTTCACTACCGAAGAAGAGATTGACTACGCCATTAATCTGGTTCGCAACTCCATCGGCCGCCTGCGTGACCTTTCTCCGCTGTGGGAAATGTACAAACAGGGCGTGGATCTGAACAGCATTGAATGGTCACATCACTAATCGGTACCGATAAGGAGAATTCAGCATGGCTTACAGCGAAAAAGTAATCGATCATTATGAGAATCCACGTAACGTGGGTTCTTTTGACAACAGCGACGAGAACGTGGGCAGCGGCATGGTGGGTGCACCAGCCTGTGGCGACGTGATGAAGTTGCAGATTAAAGTCAACAATGAAGGTATCATTGAAGACGCGCGTTTCAAGACTTACGGCTGCGGTTCCGCTATTGCTTCCAGCTCTCTGGTTACCGAATGGGTAAAAGGGAAATCTCTGGACGAAGCACAGGCGATTAAAAACACCGATATCGCCGACGAGCTTGAACTGCCACCGGTGAAAATTCACTGCTCTATTCTGGCTGAAGACGCGATTAAAGCCGCGATTGCGGATTACAAAAGCAAACGTGAAGCAAAATAATTAAGAGTTGAGGTTTTATTATGTCGATTACCTTAAGCGACAGTGCAGCAGCGCGTGTAAATACCTTCCTGGCAAACCGCGGTAAAGGGTTTGGTCTGCGTCTGGGCGTGAGAACCTCCGGCTGCTCAGGTATGGCCTATGTACTGGAATTTGTTGACGAGCCGGCGGCTGAAGATACCGTGTTTGAAGACAAAGGCGTTAAAGTTGTGGTCGACGGTAAGAGCCTGCAATTCCTCGACGGTACGCAGTTAGACTTCGTCAAAGAAGGTCTGAACGAAGGGTTTAAGTTTACTAACCCGAACGTGAAAGACGAATGTGGATGCGGCGAAAGCTTCCACGTGTAACGCGCTTACCGATAACCCCACCGTGGTCGCCTGCGCGTGGGGTTTGTTTTACCTGACTCTCTGGTTTTGCTCCCGTGAACAACAGAGAATCGATGCCCTGAGAATGTTATGGACTACTTCACCCTCTTTGGCTTACCGGCCCGTTATCAGCTCGATACTCAGGCGCTGAGCCTACGTTTTCAGGATCTACAACGTCAGTATCATCCTGATAAATTTGCCAGCAGTTCCCAGGCGGAACAACTTGCTGCGGTTTCGCAGTCCGCCACTATCAACCAGGCCTGGCAAACGCTGCGTCATCCTTTGATGCGCGCCGAATACTTATTGTCTTTACACGGCTTTGACATCCGTAGCGAGCAGCACACGGTGCGCGATACCGCGTTTCTGATGGAACAACTGGAGCTGCGGGAAGAGCTGGACGAAATTGAGCAGGCAAAAGACAGTCAACGTTTAGATGCGTTTATGCAACGCGTCAGCGAAATGTATAACGTTCGTCATCAACTGATGGTGGAACAGCTGGATAGCGAGACGTGGGACGCAGCGGCAGATACCGTGCGTAAGCTGCGTTTTCTCGATAAACTGCGAAGCAGTGCAGAACAACTCGAAGAAAAACTGCTCGATTTTTAATTTCCGGAAGCGAAAATGGCCTTATTACAAATTAGTGAGCCTGGTCTGAGCGCCGCGCCGCACCAGCGTCGTCTGGCGGTAGGTATCGATTTAGGCACCACCAACTCCCTGGTTGCGACCGTACGCAGCGGCCAGGCCGAAACGTTGGCAGACCATGAAGGTCGCCACCTGTTGCCGTCAGTGGTTCACTATCAGCAGCAGGGTTATTCTGTCGGTTACGATGCCCGCGCCAATGCTGCGCTGGATACGGCAAACACCGTCAGTTCGGTAAAACGCATGATGGGCCGCTCTCTGGCGGATATCCAGGCGCGTTACCCGCATCTGCCATATACGTTCCAGGCAAGCGAAAACGGCTTGCCGATGATTGAAACCGCTGCCGGATTGCTTAATCCGGTGCGTGTCTCCGCGGATATTCTGAAAGCGCTGGCCGCGCGGGCAACCGAATCACTGTCCGGCGAACTGGACGGCGTGGTAATCACCGTTCCGGCTTACTTTGACGATGCACAGCGTCAGGGGACCAAAGACGCCGCGCGTCTGGCGGGCCTGCACGTATTGCGTCTGTTGAACGAACCGACCGCAGCTGCGATTGCCTATGGTCTGGACTCCGGTCAGGAAGGCGTGATTGCGGTCTACGATCTTGGCGGCGGTACTTTTGATATTTCTATTCTGCGCCTGAGCCGCGGCGTGTTTGAAGTGCTGGCGACCGGCGGTGATTCCGCGCTCGGCGGCGACGATTTTGACCATCTGCTGGCCGATTATATTCGCGAGCAGGCTGGCGTGGCCGATCGTAGTGATAACCGCGTACAGCGTGAACTGCTGGATGCCGCGATTGCCGCGAAAATCGCGCTTAGTGACGCTGATTCTGTAACGGTTAACGTGGCGGGATGGCAGGGTGAAATCACCCGTGAAACCTTTAATGAACTCATTTCCGCACTGGTCAAGCGTACGCTGCTGGCCTGCCGTCGCGCGCTGAAAGATGCGGGCGTGGAGCCGCAGGATGTGCTGGAAGTGGTGATGGTCGGTGGTTCAACTCGCGTGCCATTGGTGCGTGAACGCGTCGGTGAATTTTTTGGCCGTACGCCGCTGACTTCTATTGACCCGGACAAAGTGGTCGCTATTGGTGCGGCAATCCAGGCAGATATTCTGGTCGGAAATAAACCAGACAGCGAAATGCTGCTGCTGGACGTTATCCCGCTGTCCCTGGGACTGGAAACCATGGGCGGTCTGGTGGAGAAAGTGATCCCACGTAACACCACGATTCCGGTGGCGCGCGCGCAGGACTTTACCACCTTTAAAGATGGCCAAACCGCGATGTCCATTCACGTAATGCAAGGCGAGCGTGAGCTGGTGCAGGACTGCCGTTCACTGGCGCGTTTTGCGCTGCGCGGCATCCCGGCATTGCCAGCTGGCGGCGCACACATCCGCGTGACCTTCCAGGTGGACGCGGATGGCCTGCTGAGCGTCACCGCCATGGAAAAATCCACCGGCGTAGAGTCCTCAATTCAGGTCAAACCGTCCTACGGTCTGACCGACAGTGAAATCGCCTCCATGATTCAGGATTCGATGAGTTTTGCCGAGCAGGACGTTAAAGCCCGTATGCTGGCAGAACAGAAAGTCGAAGCGGCACGCGTACTGGAAAGTTTATCCGGTGCGTTGAACGCTGATGCCGCGCTGTTAAGCGCCGCAGAACGTCAGGCTATCGACACCGCCGCCGCGCATTTGAGCGAGGTTGCACTGGGTGACGATGTTGACGCGATAGAACAAGCCATTAAAAACGTAGACAAACAAACCCAGGAATTCGCCGCTCGCCGCATGGACAAATCCGTCCGTAGCGCGCTGAAAGGCCATTCCGTGGACGAGGTTTAATATGCCAAAGATTGTTATTTTGCCTCATCAGGATCTCTGTCCCGATGGCGCAGTTCTGGAAGCTGAGACCGGCGAAACCATTCTTGACGTTGCCCTGCGTAACGGTATCGAGATTGAACACGCCTGTGAAAAATCCTGTGCCTGCACAACCTGCCACTGCATCGTACATGAAGGTTTTGATTCTTTGCCGGAAAGCACAGAAGAAGAAGACGACATGCTGGATAAAGCCTGGGGACTGGAGCCGGAGAGCCGTTTAAGCTGTCAGGCACGTGTCACCGAGGACGATTTAGTGGTCGAAATCCCACGTTACACAATCAATCATGCACGTGAGCATTAACAGAGGGTAGTATGGGACTGAAGTGGACCGATAGCCGTGAAATCGGCGAGGCGCTGTACGACGCGTTCCCCGATCTCGACCCCAAGACCGTTCGTTTCACCGATCTGCACCAGTGGATCTGTGACCTGGAAGAGTTCGATGATGATCCACAGGCATCGAACGAAAAAATCCTTGAGGCCATTTTGCTGGTCTGGCTGGACGAAGCCGAATAAGTCAACGGGCTGCCCACGGGTGGCCCGTTTTCCTGTATGCGCGAAAATAAGGATAAATAAAATGACAGAAGCCATGAAAATTACGCTTTCCACGCAACCCGCTGATGCCCGCTGGGGTGAAAAGGCGACATACAGCATTAATAATGATGGCATTACCCTGCACCTGAACGGAAAAGATGACCTCGGCCTTATCCAGCGCGCCGCCCGTAAAATTGACGGCCTGGGTATTAAACATGTCCAACTGGACGGTGAAGGCTGGGATACCGAACGTAGCTGGGCGTTCTGGCAGGGCTACAAAGGACCAAAAGGCACCCGTAAAGTTGAGTGGGCCGCTCTGGATGAGGCGCAGTGCAAAGAGCTGGATAACCGCCTGAAAATTATTGACTGGGTGCGCGATACCATTAACGCCCCGGCAGAAGAGCTGGGCCCGGAACAGCTGGCGCAACGCGCAGTAGACCTGCTGTGCTCTGTTGCCTGCGATAACGTCTCTTACCGCATCACTAAAGGCGAAGATCTGCGCGAGCAGAACTACATGGGATTGCATACCGTAGGTCGTGGCTCCGAACGTCCTCCGGTGCTGCTGGCGCTGGATTACAATCCAACTGGCGATAAAGAAGCCCCGGTTTATGCCTGCCTGGTGGGTAAGGGAATTACCTTTGACTCCGGCGGATACAGCATCAAGCAAAGCGCATTTATGGACTCGATGAAGTCTGATATGGGCGGCGCGGCAACGGTGACCGGCGCGCTGGCGTTCGCCATCACCCGTGGTCTGAACAAGCGCGTGAAGCTGTATCTGTGCTGCGCGGATAACCTGATCAGCGGCAACGCCTTTAAGCTCGGCGATATTATTCACTATCGCAATGGTAAAAAAGTTGAAGTGATGAATACCGATGCCGAAGGGCGTCTGGTACTGGCCGATGGACTGATTGACGCCAGCGCGCAAAAACCAGAATTGATCATTGATGCTGCGACGCTGACCGGCGCGGCGAAAACTGCGCTGGGCAACGATTACCATGCGCTGTTTAGCTTTGACGATCAACTGGCTGCCCGTCTACTGGCAAGTGCGGCGCAAGAAAACGAGCCGTTCTGGCGTCTGCCGTTGGCAGAGTTCCACCGTAGCCAACTGCCGTCTAACTTTGCCGAGCTGAATAATACCGGCAGTGCGGCCTATCCGGCGGGTGCTAGCACCGCGGCGGGTTTCCTGTCCCATTTCGTGGAAAACTATCAGCAAGGCTGGTTGCACATCGACTGCTCTGCAACCTATCGCAAAGCGCCAGTTGAGCAGTGGTCTGCGGGCGCAACTGGTCTGGGTGTGCGCACGATTGCAAATCTGCTGATTGCCTGAACGGTGTTTTTGTAGGCCGGGTAAGCGAAGTGCCACCCGGCATTTTGCCTGATGGCGACGCCGTGCGTCTTATCAGGCCTACAACCCATATACATAATTTGTGATCTCTATGTCCGAAACGAAAAACGAATTAGAAACCCTGCTGGAGCAAGCGGCGACAGAGCCTGCGCATCGTCCGGCATTTTTCCGTACTTTACTGGAGTCTACCGTCTGGGTGCCGGGTACAGCCGCAGAAGGCGAGGCGGTGGTTGAAGACAGCGCCCTCGATCTTCAGCACTGGGAAAAAGAAGACGGCACGACCGTGATCCCGTTCTTCACCTCCCTGGAAGCTCTGCAGCAGGCGGTTGAAGATGAGCAGGCATTTGTCGTCATGCCGGTGCGTACATTGTTTGAAATGACGCTCGGCGAAACGCTGTTTCTCAACGCGAAACTGCCGACCGGCAAAGAATTTATGCCGCGTGAAATCAGCCTGCTGATGGGGGAAGAAGGGAATCCGCTCAGCACCCAGGAAGTACTGGAAGGCGGAGAATCGCTGATCCTCTCTGAAGTCGCTGAACCTCCGGCGCAGATGATTGACTCGCTGACTACGCTGTTTAAAACCATTAAGCCGGTAAAACGCGCGTTTCTCTGCTCGATCAAAGAAAGTCCGGATGCCCAACCCAACCTGCTGATTGGCATTGAAGCCGATGGCGATATTGAAGAGATTATTCATGCCACGGGGAGTGTTGCAACGGATACGTTACCGGGTGATGAACCGATTGACATCTGCCAGGTGAGGAAAGGTGAGAAGGGCGTGAGCCACTTTATCACTGAGCATATCGCACCGTTCTACGAACGTCGCTGGGGCGGTTTCCTGCGCGACTTTAAACAGAATCGGATTATCTAAATTGTAAGCCGGATAAGCGAAGCGCTATCCGGCATTTCCAGCTTTATAATACCGGTTCTACCGGTAAATCGTTGCGAGCACCCCACTCGCTCCATGCGCCGTCATACAATGCGACGTTAGAAACGCCCAGCGTGGCAAGTGCCAGCACCACCACGGCAGCCGTTACGCCGGAGCCGCAGCTGGCGATAATCGGGCGGTCAAAGCTCACGCCGTGGCTGAAGAAAATAGCATCCAGTTCGTCGGTAGTTTTCAGCTCGCCGTCACGAACCAATTCTGTCCACGGTACATTAAGCGCACCGGGCACATGACCACGTTTCAGGCCCGGGCGAGGTTCGTCAACTTCTGCGTTAAAACGCGCAGCCGGTCGCGCATCGACAATCTGTGCGGTTTTTTCATGACTGGCCAGCAGTACATCGGTAACACGCACAACAGCGCCAGGCGTAAAGGCCACGTTAAATTCACCTTCAGGTAAATCCTCATCGCCTTCCTTGAGCATTAGATCATCGCGCTTCCAGCCTGCCAGACCGCCCGCCAGAATGGAGACATTTTCGACGCCAAATGTCCGCAGCATCCACCATGCGCGTGGCGCGGAAAACAGATTACCGTCATCGTAGATAACCAGATGCTTATCCTGATCAACGCCCAGTTCGCGCATCGCAACGGCAAAAGCTTCCGGGCGCGGCATCATATGCGGTAGCGGTGAGGTATGATCGGAAAGCGCTTCAATATCAAAAAAGACTGCGCCAGGAATATGGCCCGCACGATACTCCTCGCCAACGTCGCGATCTTCCTGTCCTGGAGGTGCCATTCGGGCATCAAGAATTTGTATTTCCGGGTCGTCAATGTGTTCGGCAAGCCAGTCGGCAGCGACAAAGAAGGCGGTGGTCATAGGCATCTCCATTTTTACCAGGTTTTGGCAAATTGTCGGATGTTTACCGTCAAGCGACAAGTAAAACAGGCTGATTTGTCAGGTGAATCCACATTAATCACTAAAATTAAGACAACGTTGTTCAGTTACTGACTTCCACCGCCGGAAATCTGACGCATAATAGTTGTTCTACGTAGCTAACGGGCCACTACGGCCAGGGATGAAAAATGAAACATTTACGCGTAGCGGCCTGCATGCTGATGCTGGCACTGGTCGGGTGCGATAATAATAACGAAAAATTACCGACGGCTGCGAAGCCTGATGCGCCTGCGCCACAGACAGCGCCAGCAAAAGATAAGGCTCAATTACAAAAACTGATGCAGCAAAGCCAGGGCAAGTCGCTGACGCTGCTGGATGCCTCAGAGGTCCAACTCGACGGTGCGGCAACGCTCGTGTTGACCTTCTCCATTCCCCTCGATCCGGAACAAGATTTTTCCCGCGTCGTGCACGTTGTTGATAAAAAAAGCGGCAAAGTGGATGGTGCCTGGGAGCTGGCGCCAAATCTGAAAGAGCTACGCTTACGCCATCTGGAACCTAACCGGGAACTGGTCGTTACCATTGAGCGTGATTTGCTGGCGCTGAATAAAGCGACGTTCGCTATTGATTATGAAAAAAACATTACCACTCGCGACGTCCAGCCAAGCGTAGGGTTTGCCAGTCGCGGCTCGCTGCTGCCGGGAAAAGTGATTGAAGGGCTGCCGGTGATGGCCCTTAACGTTGATAGCGTAGATGTGAACTTCTTTCGCGTGAAGCCTGAGTCACTCGGTGCGTTTGTCAGCCAGTGGGAATACCGCAATTCGTTGACTAACTGGGAATCTGACAATCTGCTGAAAATGGCGGAACTGGTGTATACCGGACGCTTTGACCTCAATCCTGCGCGCAACACCCGTGAGAAGCTGCTGTTGCCGCTGAGCGATATCAAGCCGTTGCAGCAAGCTGGTGTTTACATCGCGGTGATGAATCAGGCTGGACAATACAACTACAGTAATGCCGCTACGCTGTTCACGCTCAGCGATATTGGTGTGTCTGTACACCGTTACCATAATCAACTGGATGTCTTTACGCAGAGTCTGGAAAACGGCGCCGCGCAGCAGGGGATTGAGGTCACGTTACTCAATGAAAAAGGACAGACGTTGGCGCAGGCTACCAGCGACTCTCAGGGTCATGTCAAACTGGAGACTGATAAAGACGCGGCTTTATTGCTGGCCCGCAAAGACGGGCAAACCACGCTGCTGGATCTGAAGCTCCCGGCGTTGGATCTGGCTGAATTTGATATTGCCGGTGCGCCGGGATACAGCAAGCAGTTCTTTATGTTTGGCCCACGCGATCTCTATCGTCCTGGCGAAACGGTGATCCTCAACGGATTACTGCGTGACAGCGATGGCAAAACGTTGCCCGACCAGCCGGTGAAGCTGGAGGTCGTGAAGCCCGACGGACAAGTGTTACGTTCGGTAGTTAGCCAACCGGAAAACGGCTTGTACCGCTTTAGCTGGCCGCTGGACACCAACGCGCCAACCGGCATGTGGCATATTCGGGCTAATACCGGTGATAACCAGTCGCGGATGTGGGATTTCCACGTCGAAGACTTTATGCCGGAGCGAATGGCGCTCAATCTCTCCGCCAATAAGATCCCGGTGGCACCAACTGATGAAGTGAAGTTTTCGGTAGTGGGCTACTACCTGTACGGCGCGCCCGCTAACGGCAATGCTCTGCAAGGGCAGCTTTTCCTGCGCCCGCTGCGCGAAGCGGTGCAGGCATTGCCGGGGTTCCAGTTTGGTAATATTGCCGAAGAAAATCTTTCCCGCAGCCTCGATGAAGTTCAGCTCACGCTGGATGACCACGGACGCGGCGAAGTGACCACCAACAGCCAGTGGCAGGAGACGCATTCCCCGTTACAGGTGGTTTTGCAAGCCAGTCTGCTGGAGTCGGGGGGCCGCCCGGTGACGCGTCGGGTTGAGCAAGCCATCTGGCCTGCGGATACGCTGCCGGGCATTCGTCCGCAGTTTGCAGCGAAAGCCGTCTATGACTACCGCACCGATACCACCGTGAATCAGCCTATCGTTGATGAAAACAGCAACGCCGCTTTCGACATTGTGTATGCCGATGCGCAAGGCGAGAAAAAAGCGGTGTCCGGTTTGCAGGTGCGTTTGATCCGCGAGCGACGAGATTATTACTGGAACTGGTCTGAAGGCGAGGGCTGGCAATCACAGTTCGATCAAAAGGATCTGGTTGAAGGTGAGCAGACTCTGGATCTTAAGGCCGATGAAACCGGTAAAGTCAGCTTCCCGGTTGAGTGGGGCGCCTATCGTCTGGAAGTGAAAGCTCCGAATGATGCGGTGAGCAGCGTACGCTTCTGGGCCGGTTATAGCTGGCAGGATAACAGCGACGGCAGTGGGGCTGTGCGTCCCGATCGCGTGACGCTGAAACTGGACAAACCCAGCTATCGTCCCGGTGATACCATGAAGCTGCACGTTGCCGCTCCCGCTGCTGGCAAAGGTTATGCGATGGTGGAATCCAGCGAAGGCCCGCTGTGGTGGCAAGAAATAGACGTACCGGCGGATGGTCTCGATATCTCCATCCCAATCGATAAAACCTGGAATCGCCACGATTTGTATCTTAGTGCGCTGGTGGTTCGTCCTGGCGACAAGTCCCGTTCGGCAACGCCAAAACGGGCGGTCGGTTTACTGCATTTGCCGTTAGGTGACGAAAACCGTCGTCTGGCGCTGGCGCTGGAAAACCCGGCGAAAATACGTCCAAACCAGCCGTTGACCGTCAAGATTAAAGCCAGCGTCAAAAATGGCGACGTACCAAAACAGGTTAACGTGCTGGTCTCTGCCGTTGATAGCGGGGTGCTAAACATTACCGATTACGCCACGCCGGATCCGTGGCAGGCGTTTTTCGGGCAAAAACGCTATGGCGCGGATATTTATGATATTTACGGCCAGGTGATCGAAGGGCAAGGACGCCTGGCGGCGCTGCGCTTTGGTGGTGATGGCGATGAATTAAAACGCGGCGGTAAGCCACCGGTTAATCACGTCAATATTGTGGCGCAACAGGCGCTGTCGGTCACGCTTAACGATCAGGGCGAAGGTACGGTGACGTTACCTATCGGTGATTTAAACGGCGAGCTGCGGGTAATGGCGCAGGCCTGGACGACGGATGACTTTGGCAGCAGCGAAAGCAAAGTGATTGTCGCCGCACCAGTAATTGCTGAGCTGAATATGCCGCGCTTTCTGGCGGGGGGAGATACGTCGCGCCTGACGCTGGACGTGACTAACCTGACTGACAAACCGCAAACGCTGAATATTAAGCTCGCGGCCAATGGTTTACTGGAGCTGATGGGGCAAGATCCCGCACCGGTAAATCTGGCGCCAGGCGTAAGGACTACGCTGTTTATTCCGGTGCGCGCGCGGGAAGGGTTTGGCGATGGCGAAATTCAGGCAGAAATTAGCGGTCTGACTTTACCGGGTGAAACGCTGCCTGTTCAGCATAAACAGTGGAAGATTGGCGTGCGTCCGGCGTTCCCGGCGCAAACCGTTAATAATGGTGTCGCACTTCAGCCGGGCGCGACCTGGCAGCTTCCGGGCGAAGAACTGACCAATTTCTCCCCTGTGACGATGCAAGGGCAACTGCTGTTCAGCGGTAAGCCGCCGCTAAACCTGGCGCGCTATATCCGCGAACTGAAAGCGTACCCTTACGGTTGTCTGGAGCAAACGGCGAGCGGGTTGTTCCCATCCTTATACACCAACGCAACGCAATTGAAGGCGTTAGGTATTGTGGGCGACAGCGATGAAAAACGTCGCGCGGCAGTTGATATTGGGATTTCCCGTTTAGTGCAGATGCAGCGTGATAACGGCGGTTTTGCGCTGTGGGATAAAAACGGGTCGGAAGAGTACTGGCTGACCGCGTATGTCATGGATTTCCTCGTCCGGGCAAATGAACAGGGCTACAGTGTCCCGGTAGAGGTGATTAACCGGGGCAACGAGCGGCTACTGCGCTATTTGCAGGATCCGGGCATGATGTCGATTCGCTATACCGACGACTCTTCAGCAAGCCGGTTTGCCGTACAAGCCTACGCCGCGTTGGTTCTGGCACATCAGCAAAAAGCTCCGCTCGGCGCATTGCGTGAGATCTGGGAGCGTCGTGCGCAAGCAGCCTCTGGTTTACCGCTGTTACAACTGGGGATCGCGCTGAAAAATATGGGCGATGCCAACCGCAGTGAACAGGCGTTGACGCTGGCCCTGAATACACCGCGCCGCGATACGCAACAGTGGATGGCGGATTACGGCAGTGCGTTACGGGATAACGCGTTGATGCTGGCCTTGCTCGAAGAGAACAAGATCAAACCTGACGTGCAGAATACGCTGCTGAACACGTTGTCAGAACAGGCCTTTGGACAGCGCTGGCTCTCGACGCAGGAAAATAATGCGTTGTTCCTTGCCGCGCGTACGTTACAGGATTTGCCTGGTACGTGGCAGGCGCAAACGTCACTCTCGGAACAACCATTAGCAGGGGATAAATCGCTAACCCGCAATCTGGATGCCGATGCGCTGTCTACGCTGAGCGTCACCAATACCGGTAATCTACCGCTGTGGTTGCGTCTGGATGTGAGTGGTTATCCACAAACCGCACCGACGCCTGCCAGCAACGTTCTGCATATTGAGCGGCAAATCCTGGGAACTGACGGAAATAGCAAATCGCTGGATTCGCTGCGTAGCGGCGAACTGGTGCTGGTCTGGCTGGAGGTAAAAGCCAGCCAGAACGTGCCGGATGCGCTGGTGGTCGATTTACTGCCAGCAGGACTGGAACTGGAAAACCAGAATCTGGCCAACGGCAGCGCCAGCCTGCAGGATAGCGGCAGCGAAGTGGCGAATCTGCTTAATCAGATGCAGCAGGCAGATATCCAGCACGTTGAGTTCCGTGACGATCGCTTTGTCGCCGCGGTGGCGGTCAACGAAGGACAGCCAGTTACGTTGGTGTATCTGGCGCGGGCGGTAACGCCGGGGACCTACCAGGTTCCTGTCCCGCAGGTGGAATCAATGTATGTTCCGCAGTGGCGCGCGACCGGTGCGACAGAGGGACTTTTGATTGTCAGACCGTAAATGATACGCGGGTTGGGTAAACGCGGCTGCTGGCTCTGGCTGGCAGCCGTTGCACTATTGTTTGTGGCGGCGGTTTGGGCAGCAGATAAAATCTGGCCGCTGCCGCTGCACGAAGTCGATCCGGCGCGGGTCGTGGTGGCGCATGATGGTACGCCGCTGTGGCGCTTCGCCGATGCGGATGGTATCTGGCGGTATCCGGTAACGATTGATGAGGTGTCGCCCCGCTACCTTGAGGCGTTAATTAACTACGAAGACCGCTGGTTCTGGAAGCATCCCGGCGTCAATCCGTTTTCAGTACTGCGCGCGGCATGGCAAGACCTCTCCTCTGGGCGTGTGGTTTCTGGCGGCAGTACGCTCACCATGCAGGTCGCACGATTACTCGATCCCCATCCGCGAACCTTTGGCGGCAAGTTTCGCCAGCTCTGGCGCGCATTGCAGCTGGAATGGCATCTCTCCAAACGCGACATCCTGACACTGTATCTCAACCGCGCGCCGTTTGGCGGTACGCTGCAGGGCGTGGGGGCGGCAAGCTGGGCTTATCTTGGTAAATCACCCGCGCAATTGAGTTACTCCGATGCCGCGCTGCTGGCTGTTTTGCCACAGGCGCCGAGCCGTCTGCGTCCGGATCGCTGGCCGGACCGTGCTGAAGCGGCGCGTAATAAAGTGCTCGAACGTATGGCGACCCAGGGCATTTGGCCTGCCAGACAGGTGCAGGAGTCGCGTGAAGAACCGGTCTGGCTGGCGCCCCGGCAAATGCCGCAGTTAGCACCGTTATTCTCGCGCATGATGTTGGGAAAAAGCCGAAGCGATAAAATCGTGACTACCCTTGATGCCGGATTGCAGCGTCAACTGGAAGAGCTGGCGCAAAACTGGAAGGGGCGCTTACCTGCGCGCAGTTCGCTGGCGATGATCGTGGTCGATCACACCGATATGAGCGTGCGTGGCTGGGTGGGGTCGGTAGATATGAATGACGACTCTCGTTTTGGTCATGTGGATATGGTGAATGCGATCCGTTCGCCTGGCTCGGTGCTGAAGCCGTTTGTTTATGGCCTGGCGCTGGATGACGGACTCATCCATCCCGCTTCGTTATTGCAGGATGTCCCGCGGCGAACCGGGGACTATCGACCGGGGAATTTTGACAGCGGTTTTCATGGCCCGGTGAGCATGAGCGAAGCGCTGGTGCGCTCGCTGAATTTACCCGCCGTGCAGGTACTCGAAGCCTATGGCCCGAAGCGTTTTGCCGCATCGTTACGTAACGTCGGCTTACCGCTGTATCTGCCCGCAGGGGCTACGCCGAATCTGTCGCTGATTTTGGGCGGTGCGGGGGCAAGGTTGGAAGATATGGCTGCAGCGTACAGCGCCTTTGCCCGCCAGGGAAAAGCGGGAAAACTGCGTCTGCAGCCGGGTGACCCACTACTGGAACGTCCGTTGATGTCGGCGGGCGCGGCGTGGATTATTCGCCGCATTATGGCTGACGAAGCGCAACCGCTGCCGGATAACGCGCTGAGCAGAGTGGTCCCTCTGGCGTGGAAAACGGGTACCAGCTATGGCTATCGCGATGTCTGGGCGATTGGCGTTAATGCGCGTTATGTGATCGGTATCTGGACCGGCAGGCCCGACGGTACGCCAGTTGTGGGGCAGTTTGGTTTCGCCAGTGCCGTGCCGTTGCTCAATCAGGTCAACAATCTTTTGCTCTCTCGCGGGACAAATCAGCCGGAAGATCCACGCCCTGAATCCGTGAGTCGTGGTGTGGTGTGCTGGCCGGGCGGGCAATCTCTTGTCTCCGGTGACAGCAACTGCCGTCGCCGTCTGGCAACCTGGTTACTGGATGGCAGTCAGCCGCCAACGTTATTATTGCCCGAGCAGGAAGGGGTTAATGGCATTCGTTTTCCTGTCTGGCTGGATGATGAAGGCAAACGTGTGGCGGCGGATTGCCCGCAGGCGCACGAGCAAACGTTAATCGTTTGGCCGTTGCCGCTGGAGCCATGGCTACCGGAATCAGAACGTCGTGGGGCGAGATTACCGCCAGTTTCTGCCACATGTCCGCCGCTGGGACAAGACGCTTCGCAGCCGTTGCAGTTGACAGGCATTCGTGATGGCGCGATTGTGAAGCGTTTACCCGGTTCTGCTCAAGCCTCATTGCCGGTGCAAACCAGCGGTGGGAGCGGTGAACGCTGGTGGTTTCTTAACGGTGAAAGGCTGGATGAACGCGGACGTCGTCTTACGTTACGGCTGGCGACTAAAGGGGATTATCAACTGCTGGTGATGGATGATGCAGGCCAGGTAGCGACGGTGAGATTTTCGATGCAGTAGACCAGTTAGTGACTGTTTGTTGCTAAAATTCATCTTATTTTAAAGAAATGTTACCTTCATCAATAGTCAATTGCCGGGATGCTCTTTATAATCCGCGCCAGGTCGTACATCTATATAGACAACAACAGAACACATTACAGAGGTTATCATGGCTATTGAACGTACTTTTTCCATCATCAAACCAAACGCGGTGGCAAAAAACGTTATTGGGAGCATCTTTGCGCGCTTTGAAGCAGCAGGGTTCAAAATCGTCGGGACTAAAATGCTGCACCTGACCGTTGAGCAGGCGCGTGGTTTCTACGCTGAGCACGATGGCAAACCGTTCTTTGACGGTCTGGTTGAATTCATGACCTCTGGTCCGATCGTTGTTTCTGTTCTGGAAAGCGAAAATGCCGTACAGCGTCATCGCGATCTGCTGGGCGCAACCAACCCAGCGAATGCGCTGGCCGGTACTCTGCGTGCAGACTATGCTGACAGCTTCACCGAGAACGGTACTCACGGTTCCGACTCCGTTGAGTCAGCGGCGCGCGAAATCGCCTATTTCTTTGGTGAAGGTGAGGTTTGCCCGCGCACTCGCTAATCTCCCGCGTCTTTCACGTCGCAGATGCGTTGGCTGCATTCGTTTACCCCGGTCACATAGTTTTCTATGCTCCCGGGGATGCTTGAACTTGCCGCCTTCCTGCGACGCGAAATCCTTTGGAGATGAATTAGCGATTTACATATTATTTTCGCTAATGCTTCGTGCAAACGTGGCATCCCTGCGCCAGACTTTGTACAATGCAACGCCCCAGAAGAGCAGATCGCTTGCCGGGGCGTTTCTTTTTAACCCTCCACGGGCCACAACGTGTAACAACGAGGCCGGAAAAAATTATGTCTGAATTAGTTAACACCTCTGAAGTCGTCATTCCTGCGGTTCCAAATAAAAATGGAAAAATTAACCTGCTGGATCTGAACCGTCAGCAAATGCGCGAATTCTTCAAAGAGATGGGCGAAAAACCGTTTCGTGCCGATCAGGTCATGAAGTGGATGTACCACTATTGCAGCGACAACTTTGATGACATGACTGACATCAATAAGGTGCTGCGTAACAAGCTGAAAGAAGTGGCTGAAATTCGCGCCCCGGAAGTGGTGGAAGAGCAGCGTTCTTCTGACGGTACGATCAAATGGGCTATCGCTGTTGGCGATCAGCGAGTTGAAACGGTGTATATCCCGGAAGACGATCGTGCGACCCTGTGTGTTTCTTCACAGGTCGGTTGCGCATTAGAGTGTAAATTCTGCTCTACGGCGCAACAGGGCTTTAACCGTAACCTGCGGGTATCGGAGATCATTGGCCAGGTCTGGCGCGCGGCGAAAATCGTCGGCGCGGTCAAAGCAACGGGCGTGCGTCCTATCACCAACGTGGTGATGATGGGGATGGGTGAGCCGCTGCTCAACCTGACCAACGTAGTGCCGGCGATGGAAATCATGCTGGATGACTTCGGTTTTGGGTTGTCCAAGCGTCGCGTCACGCTCTCCACCTCGGGCGTTGTCCCTGCGCTGGATAAGCTAGGTGATATGATTGACGTCGCGCTGGCGATTTCTCTGCATGCGCCGAACGATGAAATTCGTGACGAAATTGTACCGATCAACAAAAAGTACAATATCGAAACATTCCTTGGCGCGGTTCGTCGTTATCTGGAGAAATCCAACGCTAACCAGGGCCGTGTGACCATTGAGTATGTGATGTTAGATCACATCAATGATGGCACTGAACACGCGCATCAGCTGGCAGAACTGCTGAAAGATACGCCGTGTAAGATCAACCTGATCCCGTGGAACCCGTTCCCGGGCGCGCCGTATGGCCGTAGTTCTAACAGCCGTATCGATCGTTTCTCCAAAGTGTTGATGAGCTATGGTTTCACCACCATTGTGCGTAAAACACGTGGCGATGACATCGATGCAGCCTGTGGTCAGTTGGCGGGCGACGTTATCGACCGTACCAAGCGTACTTTGCGTAAGCGTATGCAGGGCGACGCTATCGACATTAAGACCGTTTGATGTTGGCGCACTACGGTATAATTCTTGTACCGTAGTGCAACGTAAGCCATATGAGGTTTTTTGTTGTCGTCGTCAGGTCAATAATAACGGTGCGTTTTTGTCGACTTTAAGGCAGTATGTAACGGCGTAACAAGTGTTTAGCCCTCAGGTTTACGCCGTTTTGTCATTGATAGTCTGACCGTTTTATACTGTCTGACGAAGGTTAACTGACCAGATGTTTCGCGGTGTGGGTGAGCATTGTGGCTCGCCGGCATCAGAACCCAAATATTACGCAGCTGTAGCGAATGAATACTGAAGCCACGCACGACAAAAATGAAACACTATCCACCGGCATTCGTCTGCGCAATGCCCGTGAACAACTCGGATTCAGCCAGCAGGCAGTCGCGGAGCGACTTTGCCTGAAGGTCTCCACGGTACGCGATATTGAAGAAGATAAGGCGCCAGCCGATCTTGCTTCAACATTCCTGCGCGGGTATATCCGTTCTTATGCGCGTCTGGTGCATATTCCTGAAGAAGAACTGTTGCCAGGGCTGGAAAAACAGGCTCCGATTCGTCCTGCCAAAGTCGCACCGATGCAGAGCTTCTCGCTCGGTAAGCGTCGTAAGAAACGCGACGGCTGGTTAATGACCTTTACCTGGCTGGTACTGTTTGTCGTTGTCGGACTGACTGGCGCCTGGTGGTGGCAGAACCATAAAGCGCAGCAGGAAGAGATCACCACCATGGCCGATCAATCCTCCGCTGAGTTGAATGCCGGTAAAGAGGGTGCGCAGAATGTACCGTTAGATACCAGCGCTGCAGCAAGCCAGGATACCACGTCGGCTGCTGAAAATGGCGCGGTAACGGATTCAGCGCCAGCGCAACAAGATACCGCAGCGGCTCAGGCCCCGGCTGCTGATGCGCAACAAAACGCCGTCGTTGCCCCTTCTCAGGCTAACGTCGATACTGCAACCACAGCGCCAGCTACCGCGGCACCGCTGCCGACCGATCAGGCAGGTGTGACTACACCTGCAGCCGATCCTAACGCGCTGGTGATGAACTTTACCGCCGATTGCTGGCTGGAAGTCACCGATGCGACCGGTAAAAAACTGTTCAGCGGGATGCAGCGTAAAGATGGCAATCTGAATTTGACCGGTCAGGCACCGTACAAACTGAAGATTGGTGCTCCGGCGGCAGTGCAGATTCAGTTCCAGGGTAAACCTGTCGATCTGAGTCGTTTTATCAGAACTAACCAGGTTGCGCGTCTGACCGTTAATGCCGAACAATCACCGGCTCAGTAACAGACGGCAATGCGGGAGATTTTTTAATGCATAACCAGGCTCCAATTCAACGTAGAAAATCGACACGCATTTACGTTGGGAACGTGCCGATCGGCGATGGTGCGCCCATCGCCGTACAGTCTATGACTAATACGCGTACCACGGACGTGGAAGCGACGGTTAATCAGATTAAAGCGCTGGAACGCGTAGGCGCAGACATTGTTCGTGTCTCTGTACCGACAATGGATGCCGCAGAAGCGTTCAGGCTTATCAAACAGCAGGTTAACGTCCCGCTGGTTGCCGATATACACTTCGACTATCGTATCGCACTGAAGGTGGCGGAATACGGCGTTGATTGCCTGCGTATTAACCCAGGTAATATCGGCAGTGAAGAGCGTATTCGCATGGTGGTGGATTGCGCTCGTGATAAAAATATTCCTATCCGTATCGGTGTCAACGCCGGATCGCTGGAAAAAGATCTGCAGGAAAAATACGGTGAACCGACGCCTCAGGCGCTGCTGGAATCCGCGATGCGCCACGTGGATCACCTCGATCGTCTGAACTTCGATCAATTCAAAGTTAGTGTTAAAGCGTCTGACGTTTTCCTCGCCGTAGAATCCTATCGCCTGCTGGCGAAACAGATCGATCAACCGTTGCATCTGGGGATCACCGAAGCTGGTGGCCTGCGTAGTGGTTCGGTGAAGTCCGCGATCGGCCTTGGCCTGCTGTTATCTGAAGGGATCGGCGATACGCTGCGTGTTTCTCTGGCGGCCGATCCGGTGGAAGAGATCAAAGTTGGTTTCGATATCCTGAAATCGCTGCGCATTCGCGCGCGCGGGATCAACTTCATCGCTTGCCCAACCTGTTCGCGTCAGGAGTTTGACGTTATCGGTACGGTTAACGCGCTGGAGCAACGCCTGGAGGATATCATTACGCCAATGGACGTTTCGATCATCGGCTGCGTAGTAAACGGCCCTGGTGAAGCGCTGGTTTCTACGCTGGGCGTGACGGGCGGTAACAAGAAAAGCGGCCTGTATGAAGACGGCGTGCGTAAGGACAGACTCGATAACGACGACATGATTACGCAGCTTGAAGCCCGCATTCGTGCCAAAGCAAGTATTCTGGACGAAGCGCGTCGTATCGACGTGCAGCAGCTTGAAAAATAACAACGTGATGGGAAGCGGCATGCTTCCCGTGTATGATTGAACCCGCATGGCGCCCGCATTGTTCGGGTTAGCGCTGAGGGTTCATTTTTATATTCATAAAGAGAATAAACGTGGCAAAAAACATTCAAGCCATTCGCGGCATGAACGATTATCTGCCTGGCGAAACCGCCATCTGGCAGCGCATTGAAGGCACTCTTAAAAACGTGCTCGGCAGCTACGGTTACAGTGAAATCCGCTTGCCGATTGTAGAGCAGACCCCGTTATTCAAACGCGCGATCGGTGAAGTCACCGACGTGGTTGAAAAAGAGATGTATACCTTTGAGGACCGTAATGGCGACAGCCTGACGTTGCGTCCTGAAGGGACTGCGGGCTGCGTACGCGCCGGCATCGAACATGGTCTCCTGTACAATCAGGAACAGCGTCTGTGGTATATCGGGCCGATGTTCCGCCACGAACGTCCGCAGAAAGGACGCTATCGTCAATTCCATCAGCTGGGTGTCGAAGTGTTTGGCCTGCAAGGCCCGGACATCGATGCAGAACTGATTATGCTGACCGCTCGCTGGTGGCGCGCGCTGGGTATTTCTCAGCATGTCAGCCTGGAGCTGAACTCGATCGGTTCGCTTGAAGCCCGCGCTAACTACCGTGATGCGCTGGTTGCCTACCTGGAACTGCACAAAGAGAAACTGGACGAAGACTGCAAGCGCCGTATGTACACCAACCCGCTGCGCGTTCTCGACTCCAAAAACCCGGAAGTACAGGCGCTGCTCAACGACGCGCCTGCACTGGGCGACTATCTGGATGACGACTCGCGCGAGCACTTCGCGGGTTTGTGCAAACTGCTGGAGTCCGCAGGCATTGCCTACACCGTCAATCAGCGTCTGGTTCGTGGTCTTGATTACTACAACCGCACCGTATTTGAGTGGGTCACCAGCAGCCTGGGCTCTCAGGGTACCGTGTGTGCCGGTGGTCGTTACGACGGTCTGGTAGAGCAACTTGGCGGTCGTGCAACGCCTGCCGTGGGCTTTGCTATGGGTCTGGAACGACTTGTTTTGTTAGTTCAGGCAGTTAATCCGGAATTTAACGCAGATCCTGTTGTCGATATATACCTGGTCGCTTCAGGGGCGGACACGCAGTCGGCAGCAATGACGCTTGCAGAACGTCTGCGCGATGAAGTTCCTGGTGTGAAACTGATGACAAACCACGGTGGCGGCAACTTTAAGAAACAGTTTGCCCGTGCCGATAAGTGGGGCGCCCGCGTTGCACTGGTACTGGGCGAGTCCGAAGTGGCTGACGGTACTGTTGTAGTGAAGGATTTGCGCTCTGGTGAGCAAAAAGCAGTAGCGCAGGATAGCGTTGCCGCGCATTTGCGCACTTTACTGGGCTAAGGAGAAGGACAGCGTGGAAATTTACGAGAACGAACACGACCAGGTTGATGCGGTAAAACGCTTCTTTGCTGAAAACGGCAAGGCGCTGGCTGTTGGGATCATTTTAGGGGTTGGCGCGCTGGTTGGTTGGCGTTACTGGACCAGCCATCAGACGGAGTCCGCACGCTCTGCTTCTCTGGCGTATCAAAATACGGTAACTGCGGTTAGCGCGGGTAAACCGGACAGCATTCCTGCCGCTGAGAAATTTGCTGCAGAGAATAAAAATACCTATGGCGCGCTGGCTTCACTGGAACTGGCGCAGCAGTTTGTTGACCAAAATGAACTTGAGAAAGCCGCAAGCCAACTGCAACAAGGCTTGGCTGCGACCAGCGATGAAAATCTCAAAGCAGTGATAAACCTGCGTCTGGCTCGTGTTCAGGTTCAGCTTAAACAGGCTGATACCGCGCTGAAAACACTCGAAACCATTAAAGGTGAAGGGTGGGCGGCCATTGTTGCCGATCTGCGTGGTGAAGCGTTGTTGAGTAAAGGCGACAAACAAGGTGCGCGTAGCGCATGGGAAGCGGGTGTGAAAAGCGATGCCTCTCCTGCTCTGAGCGAAATGATGCAGATGAAAATCAATAATTTGTCCATCTGAGAGGGACCCGATGCAATTGCGTAAATTACTTCTGCCAGGGCTGCTTTCCGTTACCCTATTGAGCGGCTGTTCACTGTTTAGTGGCGAAGAAGATGTCGTTAAGATGTCCCCATTACCGGTGGTTGAAAACCAGTTTACTCCGTCTACGGAATGGAGCACCTCTGTAGGAAACGGTATTGGTGATTTCTATTCCAATCTTCATCCTGCGCTGGCGGATAACGTTGTCTATGCTGCCTCTCGCGCTGGTGTAGTTAAAGCGTTGAACGCAGGCGACGGCAAAGAAGTCTGGTCTGTGAATCTGGGTGAGAAAGATGGCTGGTTCTCCCGTGCATCTGCACAGCTTTCTGGCGGTGTCACCGTGGCCGGCGGTCATGTTTATATCGGCAGTGAAAAAGCACAGGTTTATGCGCTGAACACCAGTGACGGTACTACCGCATGGCAGACGAAAGTCGCTGGTGAAGCGCTGTCTCGTCCTGTTGTGAGCGATGGCGTGGTATTGATCCACACCAGCAACGGTCAGTTGCAGGCCTTAAACGAAGCCGACGGCGCCATCAAATGGACCGTTAACCTCGACATGCCTTCTCTGTCTCTGCGTGGCGAATCCGCTCCGGCAACCGCCTTTGGCGCAGCTATTGTTGGCGGTGATAACGGTCGCGTAAGCGCCGTGCTGATGCAGCAGGGCCAGATGATTTGGCAGCAGCGTATCTCTCAGGCGACAGGCCCAACGGAAATTGATCGTCTGAGCGACGTTGATACCACGCCGGTTATCGTCAATGGCGTTGTTTACGCGCTGGCTTATAATGGTAACCTGACGGCGTTGGATCTGCGCAGTGGTCAGATCATGTGGAAACGCGAACTGGGCTCGGTGAATGATTTCATCGTCGACGGTAACCGTATCTACCTGGTTGACCAGAACGACCGCGTGCTGGCACTGACCACCAATGGCGGCGTGACGCTGTGGACGCAAAGCGATCTGCTGCACCGTCTGCTGACGTCCCCGGTATTGTATAACGGCAATCTGGTCGTCGGTGATAGCGAAGGCTACCTGCACTGGATTAACGTTGACGATGGCCGTTTTGTTGCCCAGCAGAAAGTTGACAGCTCAGGTTTCCTGACCGAGCCGGTCTCTGCTGATGGTAAACTGCTGATCCAGGCGAAAGACGGTACGCTGTACTCTATTACGCGTTAATCGTCGCGGCCGCTCGCTTTGAAAAACGGCTCCTGGTGCAGGGGCCGTTTTACTGTTTTTAACAACGGAGCAAAAATGTGCCCGTTGTCTGATGATTTTTTAAATGAGGCTTTAAACATGGTACCTGTGGTCGCGCTTGTCGGGCGCCCTAACGTTGGCAAATCCACGTTATTTAACCGTCTAACTCGCACCCGAGATGCGCTGGTTGCGGATTTCCCGGGTCTGACTCGTGACCGTAAGTACGGTCGTGCGGAAATTGAAGGCCGCGAGTTTATCTGTATTGATACCGGCGGTATTGATGGCACCGAAGACGGTGTTGAAACCCGTATGGCGGAACAGTCGCTGTTGGCTATCGAAGAAGCGGACGTTGTGCTGTTCATGGTGGACGCGCGTGCTGGCCTGATGCCAGCGGATGCAGCTATTGCGAAACATCTGCGCTCGCGCCAGAAACCGACGTTCCTGGTAGCCAACAAAACTGACGGACTCGATCCTGACCAGGCGGTTGTTGATTTCTACTCTCTGGGTCTGGGTGAAATTTATCCGATCGCGGCGTCCCATGGTCGTGGCGTTCTCAGCCTGCTGGAGCATGTTCTGCTGCCGTGGATGGATGACGTTGCTCCGCAGGAAGAAGTCGACGAAGACGCGGAATACTGGGCGCAGCTGGAAGCCAAAGAAAATGGCGAAGAAGAGCCTGAAGATGATTTCAATCCGCAGGATTTGCCGATCAAACTGGCGATCGTGGGTCGCCCGAACGTAGGTAAGTCCACACTTACTAACCGTATTCTTGGCGAAGATCGTGTGGTGGTTTACGACATGCCGGGGACCACGCGTGACAGTATTTATATTCCGATGCAGCGCGATGAGCGCGAATATGTGCTTATCGATACCGCGGGCGTGCGTAAGCGCGGCAAAATTACCGAAGCGGTAGAAAAATTCTCAGTTATCAAAACGCTGCAGGCGATTGAAGATGCCAACGTGGTGATGCTGGTGATTGACGCGCGCGAAGGGATTTCCGATCAGGACCTGTCGCTGCTGGGCTTTATCCTCAACAGTGGGCGCTCACTTGTTATCGTTGTGAACAAGTGGGATGGTCTGACGCAGGAAGTAAAAGAGCAGGTCAAAGAGACGCTGGACTTCCGTCTGGGCTTTATTGATTTTGCACGCGTACACTTTATCTCTGCGCTGCACGGCAGCGGTGTGGGTAATCTGTTTGAATCGGTCCGTGAAGCGTATGACAGCTCCACCCGTCGCGTGAGCACCGCGATGCTGACGCGCATCATGACCATGGCAGTAGAAGATCATCAGCCGCCACTGGTGCGTGGTCGTCGTGTGAAGCTGAAATACGCCCACGCGGGCGGTTATAACCCGCCAATTGTGGTGATTCACGGTAACCAGGTCAAAGACCTGCCGGATTCCTACAAGCGTTATCTGATGAACTATTTCCGCAAATCTCTGGACGTAATGGGGACGCCGATCCGTATTCAGTTCAAAGAAGGGGAAAACCCGTTTGCCAACAAACGCAATACGCTGACTCCGACTCAGATGCGTAAACGTAAGCGTTTGATTAAACACATTAAAAAAAATAAGTAATCGTTGCTGATGCAGATGAAAACCCGCGCTTGTCGCGGGTTTTTTTCGTTATTCCAACGTCAACCTCAGCCCGCGCAATGTCAATCACTATTCGTTTTTTACCAAGTTTAAATCTAAGAAAGTAGACAATTGTCGAGTTTTCATCTTAAAGTCCCCCGGTTGGTACTAGACAAAACTACTGCCAGGTTATCAAATGGTTAAATAAATCTTCGCCGCATGTAAAAAATCGACCAGCTACGTAACTGGTCGGCGTACATCGCGGTGTTTACACGCACGACGACATAACTTTCGGGAGAATTATGCAATCCTCTGTTAATCAAAAAGAAAGCCGAACTTTCTTCGGTCACCCTTATCCGCTCGGCTCATTGTTCTTTACTGAGATGTGGGAGCGTTTTTCGTTTTATGGCATTCGTCCGTTACTGATCTTGTTTATGGCGGCTACCGTTTATGACGGCGGCATGGGACTGGCGCGTGAAAATGCCTCGGCGATTGTCGGTATCTTTGCCGGTACCATGTATCTTGCTGCGCTGCCAGGTGGCTGGCTGGCGGATAACTGGCTTGGTCAACAAAAAGCGGTATGGTATGGCTCCATCCTGATAGCACTTGGTCACCTGTCGATTGCACTCTCGGCCATCATGGGTGACAACCTGTTTTTTATTGGCCTGATGTTCATTGTGCTCGGTTCTGGCCTGTTCAAAACCTGTATCTCGGTGATGGTGGGTACGCTGTATAAAAAAGGCGATGCGCGCCGTGACGGCGGTTTCTCGCTGTTCTACATGGGTATCAACCTGGGTTCCTTCATCGCGCCATTGATCTCCGGCTGGCTGATTAAAACTCACGGCTGGCACTGGGGTTTTGGTATCGGTGGTATCGGAATGTTGGTGGCATTGCTCATCTTCCGTATCTTTGCCGTTCCGGCGATGAAACGCTACGATAGCGAAGTGGGCCTGGACTCGACCTGGAACAGCCCGGTTGTGAAACGTAATGGTGTAGGCGCGTGGCTGCTGGCGCTGGCAGTTGGTGTAGCAATTGTTGTTACCCTGATTGCGCAGGGAGTGATTGTGATTAACCCGGTCGCGGTTGCCAGCATGCTGGTGTACGTGATTGCCGCGTCAGTTGCGCTTTACTTTATCTATCTGTTCGTCTTTGCGGGGCTGAACCGTAAAGAACGCGCCAGGCTGCTGGTTTGCTTTATCCTGCTGGTTTCCGCTGCGTTCTTCTGGTCTGCCTTTGAGCAGAAACCCACCTCGTTCAACCTGTTCGCCAACGACTACACTAACCGTATGATCGGCGATTTTGAAATCCCGGCAGTATGGTTCCAGTCGATTAACGCTTTGTTCATCATTCTGCTGGCCCCGGTATTCAGCTGGGCATGGCCAAAACTGGCGAGCATGAATATTCGCCCAAGCAGTATCACCAAGTTTGTCATCGGCATTCTCTGCGCAGCGGCGGGCTTTGGCGTGATGATGCTGGCGGCGCAAGACGTGCTGGCAAATGGCGGCGCGGGTGTTTCTCCATTCTGGCTGGTAGGCAGTATCCTGATGCTTACGCTCGGCGAGCTGTGTCTGAGCCCAATTGGTCTGGCGACCATGACGCTGTTGGCACCGGAAAGAATGCGTGGACAGATGATGGGTCTGTGGTTCTGCGCCAGTGCGCTGGGTAACCTGGCCGCGGGTCTGATTGGTGGTCATGTGAAGGCCGACCAACTTGATATGCTGCCAGATCTCTTCGCGCGCTGCTCGATTGCGCTGCTTATCTGCGCCGCGGTACTGATCGTTCTCATTGTTCCGATTCGTCGCATGCTGGAGAATACACAGACTAAACCGGCAACTAGCGCCTGATAGCACCTCGATGATGCCGGGGCAGACGTTATGCCCCGGTAATTCAACTTTTGAGGTGAGAACATGCTGTTAGGGTTTGTTGGGCTGGGCGCAGTCGTTGAAACGGCATACTTGCCCGCATTACGTAGCCTCTTCGGTGATTCATTACGCTGTGTGGGGTTTGATGTTCAACCCACAAAACAGCCAGCAGGCGTGACGCGTTGTACGTCGCTCGAAGAGCTGCTTACTCAGCCTCTTGATACCCTGTTCATCACGACCGCATCCTTGCATCACCTTGAGGTGCTTGAACAGGCCCTGGCCTCTCCCATCGCACGTATCGTGGTTGAAAAACCTATTGTCGCCACGCTCTCCCAAATTGAAAAACTGAAAATGCTGCTGGCTCAACCAGGCGCTGCTGATCGTGTACTGGCACTCGACCACTGGATGGCGCGCATCGAAACGGTGAAACGAGGGTTGGTCAGCACTTTTGCCGAGATTGTGAAAATCGAAGGTTTTTTGCAGGAGCCAAGTGGATTTAACGCTGCAGGGGAGCCGATAGCGCTTAACTTTGCCACCGGTGAACCGGACACGCGTGAACTTCGCCACCCGGATGGCGTGATTCTGGATATCGGTACGCACGTGTTAGCAATGCTGCGGGAAACGGTACGGTATCTGGGAGGGAATAATGAGATGGTGCTGCGGTTAGTGAGTGCTAAAGACCGTCTGGGACGTGATATCCCCCAGAGTGACCTGACCACGGCAGAAGGCGAGGCGCATCTTCAGGGGCAGATTAGCGGCATTCCACTGGATATCTGGCTCAACAAATATGCAGGGCCAGCTGGTGGGCAAAAAGGTCTGCGGCTTTATCTGCATGACGGACGTATTATCAGCCATGACCGACGCGGTACAGAAGATGTACTGGAAGTGATTGACGGCGAGGTGGTACAACGCTGGAGCATTACTGGTACGATTTACGCCCATTGTCTCGCTGAGCAAATTCTGGGAGCGCAAAGTTTGTTTGAACGTTGTCCGCAGGAGGTGAGCCAAACGACACTGCGCAGGCTGGAAGAAGTGGAGTGCCTGTTAACATTGCAGCAGCAGTTACGTGGGCCACATTAAGCGCATGGTGTTAAAATAAAAGCAGCAATACATTTTCTGTATAAGGACACGATATGTCGATTACCTGCCCGGATTGTCATGCAGAGCTGGAGCCGCAAAATGGTGTGGCGCACTGCGAGCATTGTCACAAAGATATTCAACTGGAAGCGCGTTGTCCGGAATGCCATCTGCCACTGCAAGTATTAAAAGCCTGCGGAGCGGTGGATTATTTCTGTCAGAACGGCCATGGCCTTATTTCGAAGAAACGCGTGGAATATAATGTCATAATATAAATTATATTATGAATAATTTTTGCTGATTAATATTTATTATGAATGCTAATCAGCTTTAATCATTATTATTACAAATATTTTATCTTGCTTTGATAATCTGGCTGATTTTTTAGGATTATATTTAGGTTATAAAGGCATTCATTAGGTTGAATCATAAATATAATGTTCCTGTTGTACAGCAACTTTGTTAATACAGGAACATGTTATGGCCCGAAGGGCGCGCTTTGTTATCTTGCTTGTTCTATTCGTTTCTGGTGCAGTTATTGCCGGGGACAATATTGTTGCGCCTGCAGCAACCAATAACATAAGTGAGTCTACGTTGCCCGATCTCGGCAGTGAGTCGGTACTAAAAGAACAGCATAATAACGAAGATCAATCCATTAAAGAGAAAGGTGCCGACTATTTTATTAACTCTGCGACACAAGGCTTTGAAAACCTGACGCCTGACGCGTTGAAATCACAGGCGCAAAGCTATTTGCAAAATCAAATTACCTCCTCCACGCAATCGTATATAGAAGGGTTAATGTCACCGTACGGAAAAGTACGGACAAGTTTATCTGTTGGCGAAGGTGGCGATCTTGATGGTAGCTCTCTCGACTATTTTGTTCCCTTATACGACAACCAATATACATTGATTTTTAGCCAAATCTCCGCGCAGCGTAAAGAGGATCGGACCATTGGAAATATCGGTTTTGGCTTGCGTCAAAATGTGGGGGATTGGTTACTCGGCGGCAACGCTTTTTATGACTACGATTTTACCCGTGGGCACCGTCGCTTAGGTTTGGGCACTGAGGCATGGACAGATTATCTGAAGCTCTCTGGCAACTATTACCATCCACTTTCTGACTGGAAAGAGTCTGAGGATTTCGAGTTTTATGAAGAGCGCCCTGCCCGGGGATGGGATATTCGGGCTGAAAGCTGGCTGTCATTTTATCCACAGATCGGTGGGAAATTAGTCTACGAGCAGTACTATGGCGATGAAGTGGCATTATTTGGTACCGACAATTTACAAAAAAATCCCCATGCGGTAACCGTTGGTCTCAATTACATGCCTGTGCCGATGGTCACGTTGGGTGCAGATTACAAAGCCGGTACCGGAGATAATGCCGACCTTAGCATCAACGCAACCGTCACTTATCAGTTAGGTACGCCCCTGGCGGCTCAGCTTGATCCGGAAAACGTAAAAATTCAGCGCTCTTTAATGGGCAGTCGTACCGATTTTGTCGAGCGTAATAATTTTATCGTTCTTGAATACCGTGAAAAAGATCCCCTTGATGTTGCATTATGGCTCAAAGCCGATGCGACCAATGTCCATCCTGAATGCGTAATTGAAGACACGCCTGAGTCTGCGGTGGGACTGGAGAAATGTAAGTGGACGATCAATGCGCTTGTCTCTCATCACTACAAAATCATCTCCGCCTCCTGGCAGGCAAAAAATAATGCCAATCGCACATTAGTGATGCCAGTAGTAAAAGCTGATGCCCTCACTGAAGGGAATAATAATCGCTGGAATCTGGTCCTCCCTGCGTGGGTCAATGCGGATACAGAAGCACAGCGTACAGAGTTAAATACCTGGAAAGTGCGCATGACCCTGGAAGATGAAAAGGGGAATAAGCAAAACTCGGGTGCTGTGGAAATTACCGTCCAGCAGGATCGTAAAATCGAATTGATTGTCGATAACGTCGCTGACGCCGATCGTACCGATCATAGCCATGAGGCCAGCGCTTTGGCGGATGGCATCGATGGTGTTGTGATGGACCTGGTGCTGACCGATTCATTTGGGGATACGACCGATCGTAACGGTAAAGTGCTGGTGGATGAGGCTATGGCGCCTGAACTCTATGACAGCAATGACAAAAAGGTGTCGCTTTCTTCCACCGCTTGTACCGCCGAATTGCCCTGCGTCTTCATTGCCAGCCGTGACAAAAAGGCGGGAACCGTCACGCTCTCCAGTACGCTTCCTGGTACGTTTCGCTGGAAAGCGAAGGAAGACGCCTACGGCGACAGTAACTATGTTGACGTGACGTTTACCGGTGATGCGTTTGATGCGTTGAATGCGCTCATTTATCAAATGAAAACATTTTCTCCTGTTAATTTGAGCGGCAAACAAGATAGGCATCCTGTCGTTAATAATACCTATCGATTTGTACTGTGGCGTGATGCCAATAAAGACGGCGTTTTCCAGATGTCAGAACAACTGGCAGAAGATGAAATGGCGCTTTATGACTATCAATGGGAATTTACCGGGCAAAGCGTAACGGGAAATACCGGAGCACAAGCCAATACCCGCAATGAAGATCTGGTGTTGCCAGCAACAAATAGAGAGGCTGCGCAAAAATTCGCTGCTCATGAGCAGGATGGTATTCAGGGCTATGGCATACGCGTGGTGTATAGCCAGAAATAGTGTCAGCGTAGTGGCTGACCAGCCAGTCGCTGAATGTTGAAGAAAAAGGAGAGTCTTGATGCAATTAGTATTAAAACGGCGGCTGACGAAGGTCGCACTGGCGTTGGCTGTGGCAGGGTATTGTGCTGTGCCTTCAGTCGCGGCTAATGGGAATCTGAAAGCCGGTCAGTGGCAAAGCGCGACAGAAAGTACCGGTACTATTCAAGGGACTATCCCGTGGATTACACGGGCTGCAGATAAAACGGCGGAAACGGATAAAGCACATGTCACGGTGACGATTGACCGTGGTAGTCGAACCGTGGCAACTGAAGGTGACCGGCAGTTTCACGCTGGCGACAAAGTGAAGGTCAACTGGGCTATCGGCGATACGGAAGGTGACCTGGATGCGGATAACACGGCGACCAAAGCGACTGTGCAGTGGATGAGCTATAGCGATCAGAATGGCGGCGATGCACAAGAGATAGGTACAAAAGGCAGCGACACCTATGAAATTCAGGCTGCGGATGCCGATCGCTACATCGGTATTAAAATTACGCCTACCACAACTACCGGCGATCCGAATGTTGCCACAGAATTGCTGCTAAACGATCTGTCGACCAACGCTGGCGGTGGTTCTGACGATGATGACATTCCGGAAGGTCCGGTGGTCGATGCAAATGTCCACGTCGTCATCTACGAGGCGGGTACAACAACCAATCTGTTGGGCACGAGCACCAAACTTAAAACCAACACCACCTATAAAGTGCTGCTGTGGAAAGATAAAAACGCCAGTCGCTCTTACGATGCAGGTGAAGAAGTTACCAGTGATTACAACTACCGCTGGAAATTCACCGGTAACAGTCTGCAGTTGGGCACTGTGGGTGGGATTGTCAACGCTACCTACAACAATAGCGATCTGGTTATTCCGCTTACCAACGCCGAAGCGAAGGCTGCCTTCGATAATGCCGATGGCGTTACCCTCGGCAACGATGGCGTCCAGGGATATGGCTTGTCTATCGACTACCAACGTAAATAAAACCGTGCAAGACCGCTTCCTTGGGGAGCGGTTTTTCCGCGCCCTTTGTTTAGCTCGGGGTTAAGCAAAGTGTGTTGAAACGCGAACACAGAATAAATGGGTAGTGACTGCTCAAGGATGGGGGATCTGGCAGGTGAATAAAGTTTATCGCTCTTTACTGGCGTTAGCTCTGTTAATGGGTGCAGTGCCGGTACTTTCTGCACTAAAAAGTGGGGCATGGCAGGAGTTGCGCACAGCTACGGATGCGATAAACGGCACCCCGCCGACGGCGGACAGCGCGTTCGTTCCGGTTTATCAGGGCAGCGTTGTGCTCTCTCCCGGTGAAGCGCACGCTGTGGCCTTCAGCGCGATGCCCCGCGACTTCAGCGTTGACGATTCAGCTAGCGCACTGCAGCTGGCTAATCCGCTCGATACCGAGGGCGATCTGTTCGCCATACCGCCGCTGCGCTGGGAAAGCGAACAGACGCCCGCTATCAGTTTAGTCTGGGCAGATGCCGCCACACCGGATGAACCGCTTAACCCGCAGCCGGTCGCCAATAAAACGTTCTGTGCGCAGAATATGGCCGGCGGGCATTACGTGGTCTGGCCGCAGCTGGAAGATAGCAGTGCGCTACCCGCGCTTTACCTCATTACGTCGACGGGAACACCGCACAGCAATACGGTTGCTTTAACCGAACAAAAAGTGGCGATTGACGTAGCTACCGCCGTGGGCGAGCCACTGTCACTCAGCGCCGTGCCGATGAACGACACGTTAAAAGCAGCCAGGGTCAAAGCAGGGGAAAGTATCACGCTGACCGTTACCACCCGCGATTGCGCCGGTAACGTGGTGGGCAATACCGCATTTATTATTACCCGCAGCGATGCGCTTAACCGCCAGAACATCGTCAACAATAATGCACCGGTACACGTTGGTGATACGGAACTGACCACCACGGCGACGGAATACCACGGTGTTACGGGCGCTGACGGCAAAGCGATAGTGACCGTCACCCAGGCAAACGGCCCCGGCGTAAAAACTACCCTGACGGTGATGCCGGCAAACAATATGGCGCTAAAAGACAGCGTCGATGTCATTTTCACCACCCTGACCAGCCCGGACAGCGACAAAGCGGCGATGTGGGGGCATATGGAAGAAAGCGCTACGGCAAACGTCGATGGCGTCACCTATACCTTCACGCGTCCAAAACTGGCGGCGGAAACCAGTGGCACTAGTGCTACTTTTGCTGCCAGCAATGAAAGCTGGGCGCAGTTTACCTGGGATAGCGCGGATAACCACTGTGCCATTTTGCCGGATGCCGAACAGCTGGTGGCGCTGCGGGCCGCCCACAGCACCGCGGCGGCCTATCCCGGTTGGCCAATTGATACCTACTGGTCGTCCACGAAAGATCAGCTCGATATTTATCACTACGCTACCAGTATGGGGAGTGGGGCGGTGATACGAGAAAGCAACAGTACGGCTTTACTGGTGAGCTGCGTGGATAAAGCGCTGCCTTTAGCGTATCCACAAATCACGCTTTCTCCCGATGCGCCATACAAGGCGGAAGTCGGCGAGACGATTGATGTGATAGCCAGCGTGGTTGACCGGAATACCAATAAACCGTTGCCTTATCGTTATCTTGAACTGTTTGTCGACCCCGCCTCTAACCGTAAAGGGGAGCATAAAGATGAGTGGGCTAATCTGCGGGTCGTTGCCCGTAGTGATGATATGCGTGCATCGTCCCCGGAACACTATACCGGGGTAACGGACGCGAACGGTCAGGTACATTTGTCGTTAAGTCATGACAATGGGATAGGGGTAGAAACGCCGATCCGCATTGTGATGGCGGATGATGAAGGCGCAAGCATCACGTTCCCCTTTAATGTGATTTTTACGGTGATAACCAGCCCGGACGTTGACGGGGCGAATATGTATGGCCATATGCAACGGGGTATTGTGGAGAAGGGTAATCTCTACAAGCGTCCGCTATTGGCGTTCGAAACAAGTCATAAAACCGGTCAGCAAAGTGAAAATAGCGAAGAATGGGCCACCTTCGATTCTCTGATCTCTGCCACGAATCAGTGCGGCGCAGGTCAAGTCCCCGACACGGGTTCTCTTGAAACGCTCTACAGTGCACATCCTGATAATAAAATCCTGACAGAACACGGCTGGCCGACGGCGTCTGATGCTTATATGGCCGATGATGCCACGCAGATGGCGTACTTTAATCTGGACGATGGTAGCAAGGGGGTCGGTGGCTCAGCCCACTATCTGACCTGTTCAGCCAATGAAATGGTGGCTCAACTGAGTGTCTATTTCAATGACGATGTCTCGTTACGCCTGCCCGTCGCCAAAACAGGCGAGCAAATCAAAATGAACGTCCATTCACAAAATGCGTTGAACGGAGCAACGATAGCGAATGTGAAGTTTTCAGTCACCATGGGGCTCGGCAAAAATCGCAGCGGGATGACCACCGGCTTTACTGACCCAAGTCAGGGGGAATTGCTATTTGACAGCGTTGCCTATGGCGCGGGTACATCTTCCATGACGTATGAGGGGATGACGGATGCGAACGGTGACGCGCAAATTATTCTTGAGCAGCCACGCGGCGTGGGGTTAATCACACAGCTAAGCGTAGTACCGATTGATTCACTGCTGAACTCGCCTATCTCGCGTAGCGTGAAGTTTACCGTTCCGACAAGCCCGGATACGCCAAAAGCCCATATGTGGGGGCATATGGCGGACGCCGTAACCGTGGATAATCTCACGTTTGAACGCCCGAAACTGGCGGCAGAGTCAGGGGCAACCCGAACCCAGGATGAAGCGAATGAAACCTGGGCTCGCCTCACACATGCCGATGCGCTGGGAAATACCGCAGCCGGGGGATGTGCGCTTAATCGTCTGCCACGTATCGACCAGCTTACCACTTTGTACAATGCCAACAATGACGGCGAGATACATACGGTTGCCGGATGGCCTGTGGGGCTGGACTACTGGTCCGTCACGTACGCCAGCCAGTCCAGCTGGCAACAGATATCGTTGTCGGGTGGTGAGGTGACGGCGGGGGGCGATGTTTCGGATTACGTCAGTTGCCTGACCAGCGATAACCCGGCGGCGGCGTCCATCACCATTGAACCGGTGGATGCGTCGCAGTGGTATGACAACAACGTTAATAGTGTACATGCGGTAAGAGTGAAGAAAGGCGAGACGCTACAACTGAAGGTCACGGTGAAAGATGCCAATGGAAACCCTGTGCCGCAAGCGCCTTTTGTCATGAGCCGTGGTGATGGTTTTACCCGACAGAATGTTAAACATGCCGCTGGCAGCGGTGATGGTATTGTGTCGCCGGTGGTCATTGACGGCGAATCTGTTAACGACACGGCGACGAAAATCGGCGGCCTGACGGGCGTGGACGGCAGCAAAATCATCAATGTGACCCGCCCGGATACGCATGGCACTAAAGTGGCGATAACGGCGGCGCTGTACGGCAATGCCAGCGTGAGTGCCAGCCTCGACACCATCTTTACGGTGGTCACCAGCCCCGACTCGGACAAGGCGACGCTGTGGGGGCATATGACGGACACGCTGACGGCGGCAGACGGTACGAGCTACCACCGGCCGCTGCTGTACGCGGAGCTGAGTAATACCCTCAATGTGATGAGTTATACGGAAGATAACGAGGCGTGGGCCGGGTTCTATGGGCCTGATAGCGGTAAGAGCAATCCGGACAGTTGCGCCAAAGGCTACTATCCCACGGTCAGTTCGCTGGATTCTCTGTACAGTAAATATCCTGACAGAAGTATCAAAACAGTGCAGGGCTGGCCTATTGACCGTTCTTACTGGAGCGGCACCTACAGTAGTTCGTTCTCGACTGAAACGTTCTCACGTTATTCGGCTGTTGACCTGGATGATGGCAGCCATCAGACATTATCCGCGACGGACGCTAACGGGAGACAGTACCAGATTTGTTCGGATACGCAGACGGCGCAGGCGGCATTGATTACGCTCACGTCAACGCTGACGCAGGATGCCACTGCGCAGGCGGTGAAGGTAAAAACGGGCGATACCATTCCACTGCTGATCACCACCACCGATGCCGCTGGCAACCCGGTGGGGAATATCCCATTTACCCTTAAACGTGACAAAGGAACAGCCCGTACCACTACTTATACCACCTGGAGTACGCCAACGATGCAACTGACGCAGAGCGGGCAGGCGTCGCAGAGCTGGAGTTTCAATGGAACATACTACGGCGTGACGGGCGCAGACGGTACGCTGGCTGTCGATTTGGCTGAGAGTAGTGGGCCAGGCGTCAAAAACGTGCTGACCGCCGGTCTATATAACAGCACAACGGTTACTGCGTCGCTACCTGCGGTGTTTACGACAATCACCAGCCCGGACAGCAATAAAGCCAATATGTGGGGCCATATGCCGGAAACCTTCACCGCCAGCAACGGCACTGAATTTATGCGTCCCAGACTTATGGATGAGCTGGATTCAGCCACTGATACGACTGCCGTTATAGAGAATAATGAAAAGTGGTATACGGTGAAAAACATCGAGAAAGGACGTGGCGCCTGCGCAATGAACCGGATGCCGCGAGCCGCTGATTTGACCTCATTGTCTCAAGGTCATCCGAATGGCGCGTTAGCGACAGATTTAGGCCTCCCGATGATAACGTCGAAATCATGGTGGGCGGGTGATATGGCGATAAAAAGTCAAACCTCGCTGGCGTATCAATATATGAGTCTGAAGACGGGTGTTATCAACACGAACTCAGCATCGACCGTAAGTAATGTTGCACAATTGTGTCTGACCACGGCGCATGAGTCGTTCATCTCCCTTGACTCCAGCGCGTGGAATGAAGAAAAACAGGCTTTTGTGGCGAAAAAAGGCGAGGCGATACCGGTAACCGTAACCGTGATGGACGCAGCCGGCAGGCCGCAGGCGAATACGGTTGTGAGGGTGATGCGCGGCTTTTCATCCTCCCGCAGCAATACATCGGTATCCACCAGTGCGGCAACCATGGCGCTCACCCCCACTTCGCCATTGGGGACGGTACTGACCAACTTCACTGGCAACAGTAGCTTGTATGAAGCGACCGGTGAGGATGGTATGTTGCAGTTAACATTAAATCAGGACAATACCACCGGGCTGAGAACGACTATTACTGCCAGCCTGGCAAGTGACAGCCTGGTGAAGGCCAGCAAAGACACCACCTTTACCGTCATTACCAGCCCTGATGTGGCGTCAGCAGATTACTGGGGGCATATGCCGGAGACGGTGCCGGGACCGGATAACGTTGTTTATCAGCGTCCCCACTTGCAGGCAGAAGCACCGTCGGGGGTAGGTTATCTCCTGTACAATAACGAAAAATGGGCCGCGCCGACGCCTGGGCAGGTGCTTTCGACGGATAAATCCGTATGCGGTATTGCGTTTACGCCGATGATGAGCGACCAACAGGCGCTGTATCAGCGTTATCCTCATGGTACGCTGGAAGCGCAGTATGGCTGGCCGGTGAAATCCGATCAGCTCTGGTGGCCGGCTGATTTAAAGTCAGGAAATGCCTATCACACTCTGAACCTGAATACTGGTCAGGTATCCAAGCAGACGAATTCCTCAACGAAAGAGATGCAGGCTTGTCTGGTTGACGCGCGTAATATCCCTGGCTTAATCACGCTGACCTCGACGGTGATGGATGTGGCGAAAGCAGCAGCTGTAGTGAAGAAAGGCGAAGCTATTCCGCTGACGGTGACGGTGAAAGACCGCTCTGGTAATCCAATGCCAAATGAGCCGTTTACCCTGAGTCGATCTGATGCGGAAAGTCGGAACGGTACTGCATACACAGTGAATGGCGCAGACGATTTAACATTGCAGGCGCTGTCTCCTTCGTTGTCAACGACATCAATGACGACAACCAGCGTCGTGTTTAGCGGTGTAACTGGGGCTGACGGTACGGCAACCTTTACGGTGCGCCAGGATGCGAGCCTGGGGTTAAAAACGGCGCTAACGGTTACCGCGACCAATGATGTGTTGCTAGCAACCACCTCAACGCTTGACGTGATATTTACCGTAATAACCAGCCCGGACAGCAACAGCGCCGCTATGTGGGGTCATATGCCGGACACTCTAAGTGTTGATAGCATAACGCTACGCCGGCCGCTGCTGTATAGGGAATCCCCTGGAGCAACGGACCAGAGGACGGATAATTATGAATCATGGGCCGGTGTCTATTCTCGAGATACTGGTACTGGCTATGATATGAGCAATAACTGTGGTGGGGTGGCCTATTTCCCGGAAAAAAGTTTACTGGAGAAAATGAGAGACGAACAGATAGCAACAGCTAACGGATGGCCTGTGTCTGTACTGCGTTATGTGAGCCGTACACCTTCGACGTATAACTATTGCGAGGTTTCGTTAAATGAAGGGGGCATCACAAATTGCCCAACAACCCCGACGGGGTCGAATTCGGGCGGGATAGGCTATGGGGCCTGTTTTGTGCCGTAAATGCTCACATAGAACGAGGCAAGTAAGAACGTTATTGCGACCGGCGTGGCTTTTTAGTTGGGGTAATGTTGTGAACTTCGCTGGTAATCCAGCCGTCCTCCAGTCGGGTGGTCAGTAGATCGCCCGCTTTCACCTGTTTTACTTTTTTCAGCACCTCTCCATTCTGTGCGGTGGAGACGCTATAGCCGCGCGCTAACGTTGCCAGTGGGCTGACGGCTTCCAGATGGGTGACCGCGTTGCCGAAACGCTCGCGCTGCTCGCTTAGCCGCGCACGGATATTTTCCGCCAGTCGATATTCCAGTTGCTGCACCCGTGACTGCGCGCGATGAATGCGCGGCTGTGGGCTCTGCTGGTTCAGCCGCTGCAGCATGCGCTGCTGACGCTGATTGGCCTGTTTAATTTTATTCTCAAGTGCGAAGTTCATTCTCTGACGCAGTCGTTCCAGCACGGTCTGCTGACGGGCCAGACGCAGCTGCGGATGCTGCTGTTGCAAGCGGTGATTAAGCTGGGTAAATCGGCGAGTTCGGTTGGCGAGATAGTAATCCATCGCCATTTCCAGACGTTGCTGACCATGCTGAATTTGACGCAGCAGTTCGAGCTGATTACGGCTGACAATTTCTGCGGCCGCCGACGGCGTTGGCGCGCGCAGGTCGCCGACAAAATCGGCAATGGTCACATCGGTTTCATGGCCGACGGCACTCACCACCGGAATACGGCTGGCAAATATCGCCCGTGCTACGCGCTCGTCGTTAAAGCTCCACAAATCTTCCAGCGAGCCGCCGCCGCGCCCGACAATTAATACGTCACACTCGCCACGGGCGTTTGCCAGCTCAATTGCGCGCACAATCTGCCCCGGCGCATCGTCGCCCTGGACAGCGGTTGGATAGATAATAACGGGCAGGGAAGGGTCACGACGCTTCAGCACGTGGAGAATATCGTGTAGCGCTGCCCCGGTTTTCGAGGTGATCACCCCGACGCAGTGGGCCGGTGAGGGCAGTGTTTTTTTGAACTGCTGATCGAACAGCCCTTCAGCCTGTAGTTTGGCCTTCAGTTGCTCATACTTCTGTTGCAACAGACCTTCACCCGCAGGCTGCATGCTCTCAACAATTATCTGGTAGTCCCCACGCGGCTCATACAATGTAATGTTGGCGCGCACCAGCACCTGTTGCCCGTGCTGCGGGCGGAACGTTACCCGGCGGTTGCTGTTGCGAAACATCGCGCAGCGAACCTGAGCGGTGTCATCTTTGAGCGTGAAGTACCAATGACCCGAGGACGGCTGAGTGAAATTGGAGATTTCACCGCTGATCCACACTTGCCCCATTTCCTGCTCAAGCAGCAAACGAACTGTCTGATTCAGGCGGCTTACGGTAAAAATTGAGGTGGTCTGAGAGGATAACATGTGAGCGGGATCAAATTCTAAATCAGCAGGTTATTCAGTCGAAAGTAACATGCTCACAGAGGAGCGCAAGGTTTTTTTGCAAAAAAGTGTGGATGCAATCGGTTACGCTCTGTATAATGCCGCGGCAATATTTAATAACCTCCCAGGTGAGATATTGCCCATGCTACGTATCGCAAAAGAAGCCCTGACGTTTGACGACGTCCTCCTCGTTCCCGCTCATTCTACCGTTCTGCCGAATACTGCTGACCTCAGCACCCAGTTGACGAAAACCATTCGCCTGAACATTCCTATGCTCTCCGCAGCAATGGACACCGTGACGGAAGCGCGCCTGGCAATTGCCCTGGCCCAGGAAGGCGGCATCGGTTTTATCCACAAAAACATGTCCATCGAGCGCCAGGCTGAAGAAGTTCGCCGCGTGAAGAAACACGAATCTGGCGTGGTAACTGACCCACAGACCGTACTGCCAACCACTACTCTGCGCGAAGTGAAAGAACTGACCGAGCGTAACGGCTTTGCAGGCTACCCGGTGGTGACTGAAGATAACGAACTGGTCGGTATCATCACCGGCCGTGACGTGCGTTTTGTGACTGACCTGAACCAGCCGGTTAGCGTATATATGACGCCAAAAGAGCGTCTGGTGACCGTTCGTGAAGGCGAAGCGCGCGATGTCGTTTTCGCCAAAATGCACGAAAAACGCGTTGAGAAAGCGCTGGTTGTTGATGACAGCTTCCATCTGCTCGGTATGATCACCGTTAAAGATTTCCAGAAAGCTGAACGTAAACCTAACGCCTGTAAAGACGAGCATGGTCGTCTGCGCGTGGGCGCTGCGGTTGGCGCGGGCGCAGGTAACGAAGAGCGTGTTGACGCGCTGGTTGCCGCGGGCGTTGACGTACTGCTGATTGACTCCTCTCACGGCCACTCTGAAGGCGTACTGCAGCGTATTCGTGAAACTCGCGCTAAATATCCTGATCTGCAGATTATCGGCGGGAACGTTGCTACGGGCGCAGGTGCTCGCGCTTTGGCTGAAGCTGGCTGCAGCGCTGTTAAAGTGGGTATCGGCCCTGGCTCCATCTGTACTACCCGTATCGTGACCGGCGTCGGTGTTCCGCAGATCACCGCCGTTTCTGATGCCGTTGAAGCGTTGGAAGGCACTGGTATTCCAGTTATCGCCGATGGCGGTATTCGTTTCTCCGGCGACATCGCTAAAGCGATTGCCGCTGGTGCTGCCGCAGTGATGGTTGGTTCCATGCTGGCGGGTACTGAAGAATCCCCGGGCGAAATCGAACTGTACCAGGGCCGTTCTTACAAATCTTACCGCGGTATGGGTTCTCTGGGCGCGATGTCCAAAGGGTCTTCTGACCGTTACTTCCAGAGCGATAACGCCGCTGACAAACTGGTCCCGGAAGGTATCGAAGGCCGCGTAGCCTATAAAGGCCGCCTGAAAGAGATCATTCACCAGCAGATGGGCGGCCTGCGCTCCTGTATGGGGCTGACCGGCTGTGGTACTATCGACGCGCTGCGAACGAAAGCAGAGTTTGTACGCATCAGCGGTGCGGGTATTCAGGAAAGTCACGTTCACGATGTGACCATCACCAAAGAGTCCCCTAACTACCGCATGGGCTCCTGATAAGTTTCCGCGCCCGGCTATATGCCGGGCGAATTTGTTTCACTTGCCTCGGAATTAGCGTCAATGACAGACAATATTCATAAACATCGCATTCTCATCCTCGATTTCGGCTCGCAGTACACTCAGCTGGTTGCACGTCGCGTACGTGAACTGGGCGTCTACTGTGAACTGTGGGCATGGGATGTTACGGAAGCACAAATTCGCGAATTCAACCCAAGCGGTATTATTCTTTCCGGTGGCCCGGAAAGTACCACCGAAGAAAACAGCCCGCGTGCGCCGGAATACGTTTTCAATGCGGGCGTGCCGGTGTTCGGCGTGTGCTACGGCATGCAGACCATGGCAATGCAGCTCGGTGGTCATGTTGAAGGTTCTAACGAACGTGAATTTGGCTATGCGCAGGTTGAAGTTCAGACCGACAGCGCGCTTGTCCGCGGTATTGAAGACTCCCTGACCGCAGACGGCAAACCGTTGCTGGATGTGTGGATGAGCCACGGCGACAAAGTGACTGCCATTCCGGAAGGTTTCGTGACTGTTGCCAGCACCGACAGCTGCCCGTTTGCTATCATGGCGCACGAAGAAAAACGCTTCTACGGCGTGCAGTTCCACCCGGAAGTTACCCACACCCGTCAGGGCATGCGCATGCTGGAGCGTTTTGTGCGCGATATCTGCCAGTGTGAAGCGCTGTGGACGCCGGCAAAAATTATCGATGACGCCGTTGCCCGCATTCGTGAGCAGGTTGGCAATGACAAAGTTATCCTCGGTCTGTCCGGTGGCGTTGACTCCTCTGTGACTGCGATGCTGCTGCACCGTGCAATCGGAAAAAACCTGACCTGCGTGTTCGTCGACAACGGTCTGCTGCGCCTGAACGAAGCCCAGCAGGTAATGGATATGTTTGGTGACCATTTCGGCCTGAACATCGTTCACGTTGAAGGCGAACAGCGTTTCCTCGACGCGCTGAAAGGCGAGAACGACCCGGAAGCGAAACGTAAGATCATCGGCCGCGTATTCGTTGAAGTGTTCGACGAAGAAGCGCTGAAGCTGGAAGACGTTAAGTGGCTGGCACAGGGCACTATCTATCCGGACGTGATCGAATCCGCGGCATCTGCCACCGGTAAAGCGCACGTTATCAAATCTCACCACAACGTGGGCGGTTTGCCGAAAGAGATGAAGATGGGTCTGGTTGAGCCGCTGCGTGAGCTGTTCAAAGACGAAGTGCGTAAAATCGGTCTGGAGCTGGGCCTGCCGTACGACATGCTGTACCGTCACCCGTTCCCGGGACCGGGGCTGGGGGTACGTGTGCTTGGCGAAGTGAAGAAAGAGTACTGCGACCTGCTGCGTCGCGCGGATGCTATCTTCATTGAAGAACTGCACAAAGCTGACCTGTACAACAAGGTAAGCCAGGCGTTCACCGTGTTCCTGCCGGTACGTTCCGTTGGCGTCATGGGCGATGGCCGTAAGTACGACTGGGTTGTTTCCCTGCGTGCAGTAGAAACCATCGACTTTATGACCGCGCACTGGGCGCACCTGCCGTATGATTTCTTAGGCCGCGTCTCTAACCGCATCATTAACGAAGTGAACGGCATTTCCCGCGTCGTTTATGATATCAGCGGTAAGCCACCGGCTACCATTGAGTGGGAATAATAGCCCTTTCTGTTAGCGGTTTCTGAACCGGTAATATGTAAAAAAAACCCTCTTTTTATAGAGGGTTTTTTATTGCGCTCATACCGAAGCGCTGTGAATTAATCAACCAACTGTAGCTGGGGTTGAGATTGGGGGGCTACGTTCTCAACGCGAATATCCATCTGCGGATACGGCAGGGAGATATGGTTGGCGTCCAGGGCTTCTTTAATGTTTTCCAGCAAATCGTAATAGGTATTCCAGTATTCGATGTTGGGCACCCATACGCGGACGTAAAAATTCAATGCTGAAGCGCCCAGTTCGCCCAGACGAACGGTTACCCCACGTTGCTTATCGATGCGGGTATCCTGAACGATAATATGGTTAATCACGCGCTTAACGTCAGCTATCCGGCTCTGATAGCCGACGCCAATCACCAGATCGATACGGCGGAAAGGGTGGCGGGAATAGTTAATGATATTGTCAGCGATGATCTTACCGTTTGGAATGACCACTTCTTTGCTGTCGGCGGTGAGCAAGGTGATGGAGAAAATATGCACCTTTTCCACCGTTCCGGTGACTGCCCCAATTTGTACCACTTCTCCGGCGCGGAATGGACGCAGGGAGACCAATAGTACGCCAGCGGCAAAGTTGGAAAGCGATCCTTGTAGCGCGAGTCCAATGGCCAACCCGGCAGCACCAATGACGGCAATAATGGAGGATGTTTCGATACCGACGCGACCCAATGCGGCAACAACGGCAAAGGCGAGGGTAATGTAACGTACCAGCGCGGTGAAGAACTGGATAATGGTTCGGTCAACTTTACGTTTTAACATTAATTTTTCCAGACCACTGGAGATCAGGCGAGAGACAAATTTACCGACAAACAGTAAAATTACGGCGGCAACGATATTCCAGCCGAATTGAATAACCGCATCGCTGTGTCCAGCGATCCATTCAAGACCGCTGCTTATTTTCGGAAATAATGAAAAACCACTCATGGTATTACCCTGTAGAATTTAAAATGGTAATGATTCAAATAAGTATTTAATTTCATACATAATATTAATGCTTTCACCTGTGATATTTTCTGGTGATATTAATTGGCGTCTATTTGAACACAGTGTGTCTTTTTATACCCAGTAAATCGGAACGTAAAAATGAGCGCGAATGGTGCAGTGAAGTGAGATTAAAAGATTGTGAATTTGTGCGAAAAACACGGTATGTTATCGGATAACTCCGTGCTTGTGGTGGGTAAGGCAACGTATTTTTTCATCACTCAAATCCCTTACCGGATGGTTAAATGTCAGGCGATTAGCCATCCGGTAAGGAATCTTAATGCTGAGATATTACAGGCGCGAGCGATCAGCGCGCGTCGGTTTGAGCAGGAGATGCCTGTTGCGGCTGGGTGATCTGCTGAGAGTCTTTTTTGTTCTGGTGGTGGTGCCACGCACCTATAGCGGAGTAGACGAAGCGTCCGAAGAAGAAGAGAAAGCTGATAAGCAGTACGATCCGGATCATGCGACTATTAAATCGGTGTCGTTTGCGTAGGCTGGTAACCTGGCTCACAAAAGGTTCCTTGTAGTGTACCCAACTGAGGGCGATACTCACATTAAGGCATACTGTGAGGCAATGGTCAATTTTTCGTTATGTAAAATTGCTTCAGTTGTTTTATCCTCATATGTTATGAAAATTAATATTATTATTTGCATTAATAATGAATTAACGATAAGAAACGATGAAAATAGTAATAATTGATTAATGAGGGGCTTTTTTTTGATATATATCAAACGTCACCCTTTACTGATAACTAAAATCGATGAGACATAGTAATGTATTTAACTTCATCGTTTTAGAGTCAGGTGGGATGCCTGTCTGAATACCCCCTGCAGGATGTGCGGGATTCTACTGAGCATCTATGAAACTCAATAAAAATTATATTTGTATGAGAGATAGATGGTGGGCGTTACCTCTCATCATACCATCTTTGCTGTTGCCTATATTGAGCACTGCCAATACCTATGCCCATATTAGTACTGGGACCGTAATTCTTTTCTACATGCCTTTGGCGTTGATGATTAGCCTGATGCTATTTTTTGGCTGGGCGGCATTGCCGGGAATTATCATTTCCATTATCTGCTACAAATATCCGCAGGTTGGGTTATTTGAAACGCTCTCAATAATTTCGCACTTTATTGTAACGATAGTGCTGAGTTGGGGAGGGTATAAAGTATTTGCACCCCGGCGGAACAACGTGTCTCACGGTGACTCCCACCTGATGTTTCAGCGCATGTTTTGGCAGGTCTTTTGCCCGGCGACGCTGTTTCTGATCCTCTGCCAGTTTGCCGCGTTTGTGGGCGTTTATGAGAGTAAATCCGGCATGGTGGGGGTTATGCCCTTTAATACTGGCACGTTGATCAACTATCAGGCTATGCTGGTCGGGAATCTGATTGGGGTTCCTTTGTGCTACTTTATTATTCGCACGATCCGCAACCCTTTGCATGTCAGAGGCTATTTTTCTCAATTAAAGCAGCAGTTTGATACCAAAGTTACCAAAACTGAGGTTGCGGTCTGGCTGATTATATTGGCTGTACTTATGGCATTGCTGTGTATGCCGTTAAATGAACAAAGCTCAATATTCAGCACAAATTATACTCTGTCGTTGTTGCTACCTGTCATGCTCTGGGGAGCAATGCGTTACGGTTACAGATTTATTTCGCTGATATGGTCTGTCGTACTTATTACCGCAATTCATTATTACCAGCGCTATATGCCCTGGTATTCTGGCTACGATACCCAGCTTGCCATTACCTCATCGAGTTATCTTGTTTTCTCCTTCATCGTGAACTTCATTGCCGTACTGGCAACGCGCCAACGCTTTGTTACCCGGCGCAACCATCGTCTGGCATTCTTTGATCCGATGTGCATCTGCCAAATTTGCGCGCATTGAACCGGGATTTGAAAAAAACGCCATGGTCAGTGCTCTGCTTTTTGCGTGTTCCGGGCATGGAGCTACTGGTAAAAAATTACGGCATTATGCTGCGTATCCAGTACAAGCAAAAACTCTCACAGTGGATAACGCCACTGTTGGCACAGGATGAGCATGTCTATCAGTTATCGGGTAATGACTTAGTTTTGCGTTTTAACACTGAGTCGTATCAGGAGCGCATTGAAGCCCTGGACAGGCATATCAAGCAGTTCCGTTTTATTTGGGATGGCATGCCATTACAGCCGCAGGTGGGGATCAGTTTTTGCTATGTCCGTTCTCCTGTTAACCATATCTATCTGTTACTGGGAGAGTTAAGCACCATTGCCGAGCTTTCTCTGGCGACCAATTCACCAGAGAACTTGCAGCGCCGAGGCGTCATGCACTTGCAACGAGACCTGAAAGATAAGGTTGCGATGATGAATCGTCTGCAGCTGGCGTTGGAGCACAATCGTTTTTTCCTGATGGCGCAGCCGATTTTTGGCGTACGCGGCGACGTTTATCATGAAATCCTGCTGCGCCTTGAGGGAGATGACGGTGAAACCATCCCGCCTGATTGCTTCTTGCCGATCGCACATGAGTTTGGCTTGTCGTCCAGCATCGATATGTGGGTGATTGAAAATACGCTGAAGTTTATGGCACAGAATCGGGAAAAAATGCCCGCCCGTCGGTTTGCCATTAACCTGTCACCCACGTCGATATGTCGCGCCCGACTTCCGCATGACATCAAGCAGCTACTGGTTAAGTACAAGGTTGAAGCGTGGCAGTTGATTTTTGAAGTCACGGAAAGCAACGCCTTAACCAATGCGGAACAGGCACAGGCAACGTTACTGCAGCTGCAATCACTGGGCTGTCAGATTGCGATTGATGATTTTGGGACGGGTTACGCCAGCTATGCGCGGCTGAAGAATGTGAGTGCCGATATCCTGAAAATTGATGGCAGCTTTATTCGCAGTATCGTTTCGAATAGCCTCGACTACCAAATCGTGGCCTCTATTTGCCATCTGGCTCGGATGAAAAGAATGCTGGTGGTTGCAGAGTACGTCGAAAGTGAAGAAATACGCAGTGCGGTAATTTCGCTGGGGATTGACTACATGCAGGGGTACTTGATTGGTAAACCACAGCCATTGCATGAAACGCTGGAAGAACAGGCGCCAGACGCGCTGGCACCTGTTCTGAGTTTATGCGGCGATATCGGGTGAGGTTTCTTCTTCAATTTTGAGACGCCAGCCGGTTACGCCCTCCCAGTATTGCTGCTCTTTTTCCAGATCGAGCAGCACCAGCGCATTTTGGCTAAACCAGTCATGCGGGAAACGTAAGGTCCAGTGGTTGTCGTCGGTTATCAGAGTCAGGGTTGGCGGCGTGGTGGTCGCCTGACGCTGATTATTCAGCAGCACGCCCAGGCGTAACAGTTGAATTAACGGCAGAAACTGTTTTTTCTTGAACAGTGTAAAGCGGGGCAAGTCATCCAGTTTCACCGCTTTGCGATGATAACGAACTAAGGTTGCCATCATCAGTTGTTGTTCCTGATTAAACCCCGGTAAATCGCTGTTTTGTAAGATATAAGCAGAGTGGCGATGTAAGCCGCTGTGGTTGATGTTCAGCCCAACCTCATGCAGCATCGCTGCCCAGCGCAGTAATGCTTCCAGTTGAGGATTGGCCAGTTTGGGCTGTTGCGTATGCCACTGGTCGTACATTTGCATCGTTGTTTCCAGCACGCGCCGGGCCTGTTCACTGTCAATGTTGTACTGGTTCGCCAGACTACTGGCGGTACGGCTGCGAACGTCCTGGTGGCGAAAACGTCCTTCCATCTCGTACAGTACGCCTTCGCGTAGCGCGCCATCAGAAAGGCGAAGTTCGCGGATAGCCAACGCGTCAAAAACGCCGCACAGAATCGCGAGCCCAGGAACAAATACCGCTTTTCGCTCCTCTGACAGCCCCGGCAGGCTGAGCGCATCAAATGACGCATGCTTCAGCACTTCAGATGTCAGTTTGTCCAGGCGTTCGGGGGTGATAAAACCGTCTTTTTCACCCATCTCCAGCAGCACTTCGTGTGCCGCTTTAATCGTGCCTGACGCGCCCATTGCGACGTTCCAGCCCTGAATGCGAAACTGCCACGTTAAGGTTTCAAGCTTTTGCGCTGCCGCCATGCGGGCTCGCTGGAAGTTTTCCCGGCTGATAACACCGCCCGGGAAATACATCTGGGCAAAACTGACGCAGCCCATACGGCGGCTTTCAACCAGCTTGGGTTCGAAATCTTCGCCGATCACCAGTTCTGTTGAGCCACCGCCGATATCGATAACCAGCTTGCGGCCTTTTTCCGGCTGAGTGTGCTCCACGCCCATAAAAATCAGTCGGGCTTCTTCGTTACCGGAGATAATCTCAATCGGGTAGGGGATGACTTTTTCCGCTCGCTTGAGAAAATCGGTCGCATTCAGCGCCTGACGCAAAGTATGGGTTCCCACGATGCATACGCTTGACGGGGGAAAGCCCTGCAGGCGTTCGGCGAACAGCGACAGGCAGCTTAATCCGCGTTCCATTGCCTCTTCGCTCAGCTTGTTATCTTCGCCGAGACCATCCGCCAGATGAACGCGCTGTTTCAGCCGCCCGATAATCTGCATTGCGCCATCTACCACGCGGGCAATGACCATATGGAAACTGTTTGAACCAAGGTCGACCGCAGCAAATTCCTGCGGTCGTGGAGTCTTGTCGTGTATTGGCATAGCGTTAGTCAGGTTGCTCGAGTGATTTGATGTAGTCGTAAATCGCCAATTGTGACTGAACTTTACGGCGGTTTCCGCGTGGTACGTAGCGATTACTGAGTTCTTTATCGATGAAGCGAGCCTTCACCGTGTCGCTGAACAGGATATCGATAATATCCAGCACGCGCTGCTTAAGGCGCGGGTCCAGCAGCGGAGTGGCGACCTCGATACGATAGTCGATATTGCGGGTCATCCAGTCTGCAGAGGAGAGGTATACCTGCTTATCGCCCCCGTTCTCGAAGATGTAGACCCGGTCATGTTCAAGATAGCGGTCGACAATGCTTATCACGCGAATATTGTCGCTAATGCCTTCCAGGTTTGGAATCAGTGAGCACATTCCGCGAATCAACAAATTAACCGGTACGCCTGAGCTTGAGGCCGCATAGAGACGATCAACCAGGCCTTTATCGACCAGGTTGTTCAGTTTTAGCGTGATACCGGAAGGCTGGCCTTGCTGCGCATTGGCGATCTCTTTGTCGATCATCGCGTACAGCAGACGGCGTGAGTTCTGCGGAGAAACCAGCAGATAATCGAACGTCACCGGACGATACGGGTTTTCGATGAAGTTGAACACTCGACGAACCTCGTTGGTGATGCGTGAATCAGCGGTAAGCAACGAGTAGTCGGTGTACAGCCGCGCCGTTTTTTCGTTGAAGTTGCCCGTCCCGATATGCGCATAGCGCACGACTTCATCACCTTCTTTACGCGAGATAAGGAACAGTTTGGCGTGAATTTTCAGACCCGGCGCGGAGAAGATGACGTGAACGCCCGCTTCGGTCAGACGCTTGGCCCAATGAATGTTGGCTTCTTCATCAAAGCGCGCCTGTAATTCCACTACCACGGTGACTTTTTTACTGTTATGCGCGGCATGGATCATCGCGTCGATGATGCGCGAGTCTTTCGCCACACGGTAGATGTTGATCTTTATTGCCAGTACGCTCGGGTCGAAAGACGCCTGGCGCAACAGTTCAAGAACGTGCTCAAAGGTGTGGTACGGGTAATACAGCAGCACATCGCGCTCGCGGATTGCATCAAATCCGTTACGGAATTTCTCATTGTCGAACCAGATGTGGCGCAGACGCGGCAGCGGCTTATTCACCAGGTTGGCTTTGCCAACGTTGGGGAAGTTAATAAAGTCTTTGAAGTTATGGTAACGGCCGCCGGGAACAATCGAGTCGTAGCGAGAAATCGTCAGTTTTTCACGTAGCACCTCGACCAACGCATTGGGCATGTCGCGCTGATAGACGAAACGCACAGGCTCTGCGGTCAGACGCTGTTTCAGGCTGGAGGACATCAGCTCCATCAGGCTCGATTCCATCTCGTGCACCAAATCGTATTCGGCGTCACGGGTCATTTTCATCGAATAGGCGTTAAGTGCGTCGTAATCAAAGAACCCTTTGAAAATATCGTCCAGGCAGTAGCGTAAGATGTTGTCCAGCAGGATCATCGGTTTGCGACGCCGCGGGGTTTCCGGCGGCAAATTCACAAAACGGGGAACCTTGTCGGAAGGGATTTCCAGCAGCGCGTAGCGGATTGTATCGCCGCGGATAATCTCTACCGCCAGATAGGTGTAGTCATCTTTCAAAAACTGGACTAAATCCGTCTCGCGGTTAATCAGGATCGGCGTGATGTGCTGGCGAAGATATTGCTTGAAGTAATGACGCAACCAGCTCTGCTGATTGGCCGATAGCTGACGTTCGTTGATTAAGAAAATCTGATTGCGCGCCATCTCCAGCAGCAACTCGTTGTACAGACCGTCAAATTCCTGATCGGCTTTTAATACGCGGGCCTGGATTTTGCCTAACAGATGGCGGGAGTGAGAGTTTGAACCCTGTTCTTCGCTAATAATGATTCGGCGCTTCAGTTCGGCAAAACGAACCTTATAAAACTCGTCGAGGTTATTGGAATAGATGCCTAAGAAACGCATCCGTTCGATCAACGGGTTTGACTTATCAGCAGCTTCCTGGAGTACGCGTTCGTTGAACGCTAACCAACTGAGTTCTTTCTCGATGTATAGCTTTTCCTGACCCATTACCACTTTTACTCCGTTTCATTCACGGGACACTACCGATTTATTATGGCGAGCATTGCTCTCAGATGTCCAACTGTGCCAGAAAAATATGACAATAAACCGTCTGATAGCAAAGAGAAAGGGGGAGCGTAGATGAATACCGGTGGTATTAACCGGAAAAGGTAGTTATGCCTGTAAGCCGGATGGTGACATGCGGCTTACAGGTTGAATTTTATTATTCGTCGGCGGCGTAGCCTTGCGGCGGCAGACGAACGCCATCCAGCCATGCAGCGTTATCACGCATCTTCAGGCGACCATCAATAAACCAGCTTACCACCAGTGGGTAAATGGTATGTTCCTGAGCCTGAACCCGTGCCGTGACATCATCTTCGCTGTCGCCTTCAAATACCGGAACTTTGGCCTGAAGAATAACCGGTCCGCCGTCCAGTTCATCAGTGACGAAGTGGACTGAGGTACCATGCTCTTCATCGCCGTTTTCCAGTACCTGGCGGTGCGTATGCAGGCCGGGATACTTTGGCAATAAAGACGGGTGGATATTCAGCAATCGTTCAGAATAGTGCGCGACAAACGCCGGGCTGAGAATGCGCATATAACCGGCCAGCACCACGACATCCGGCGCCCAGGCGTCAATTTCTTGTATCAGTTGGCGGTCGAAGGCTTCGCGACTGGCAAACTGGGCGGCTTCCAGCGAGTACGCTGGAATATTCGCTTCGCGTGCGCGTTCAAGGCCGAACGCATCGGCCTTGTTACTGAATACTGCACGTATGGTGCCATTGATTTTTTTCTGTTCGCAGGCGTCTATTATCGCCTGCAAATTGCTTCCGTTACCGGAAATGAGCACCACAATGTTTTTCATTCAATGACCACACGCTGTTCGGAATCAGAAGCTTTGATGATACCGATTTTCCATGCGTTTTCACCTTTCTCATTGAGCAAAGCCAGGGCTTTGTCCACTTCCGAAGCTGGCAGGGCGATAACCATACCTACGCCGCAGTTAAAGGTGCGATACATCTCATGCTGGCTGACGTTACCCGCCGTTTGCAGCCAGTTGAAGACGGCTGGCCACTGCCAGGAAGACTCGTCGATCACGACCTGCGTGTTGTCTGGCAGAACGCGTGGAATATTTTCCCAGAAGCCGCCGCCGGTCAGGTGGGCAATGGCGTGCACATCAACCTTCTCGATCAGTTCCAGAATGGATTTTACGTAAATGCGGGTCGGAGCCAGCAAGTGGTCGGCCAGCGACTTGCCTTCAAGCTCGGTGGTTTCCGGGTCACAACCGCTGACTTCAACGATTTTACGCACCAGAGAGTAACCGTTAGAGTGTGGACCGCTGGAGCCGAGCGCAATCAGTACGTCGCCGTCAGCCACTTTAGAACCGTCGATAATCTCTGATTTCTCGACGACGCCAACACAGAAACCTGCCACGTCGTAATCTTCGCCGTGGTACATCCCCGGCATTTCAGCTGTTTCCCCACCGACCAGCGCACAGCCAGACTGCAGGCAGCCTTCGGCAATCCCGTTAATGACGCTGGCTGCGGTGTCCACATCCAGTTTGCCGGTTGCATAGTAGTCGAGGAAGAACAGCGGCTCAGCGCCCTGAACCACGAGGTCGTTGACGCACATTGCGACGAGGTCAATGCCGATAGCGTCGTGGCGTTTCAGATCCATCGCCAGACGCAGTTTTGTACCAACGCCATCAGTGCCGGAAACCAGTACCGGTTCACGATATTTTTGCGGCAATGCGCACAGCGCACCGAAGCCACCCAGACCACCCATAACTTCCGGACGACGCGTTTTCTTTACTACGCCTTTGATTCGATCAACCAGAGCATTACCTGCATCAATATCAACACCGGCATCTTTGTAGCTAAGAGAGGTTTTATCGGTCACTGCCTGCTTCCCCACATGTTTACTTGCAGTAAAAGTTAAATTCGGCGCAATTCTAACAGGGAAAGCAAACGTTTGCGAGTCTGCTCTGCATCAAGTTTTATCTGCTGGTTTTTTCAGCATTTTACAATCATTTATCTATTTGTTTGAACTGCGCCACGAAAATGAAACCGGGTACAGCCTTGTGCTTGAAACCTGCCAGCCGAATGCACAGTATCGTACTGAAACCGGTTTCTGTTTTCTGTTGCGGGCCTCATTTGGAGCGTTTTGCGCAGAGTCATCACGATAGGGGAAGGGGATGTCAGGATTTAAAGCAGATTTCATGTGGGGTGGCGCTGTCGCCGCTCATCAACTGGAAGGTGGCTGGCAGGAGGGCGGTAAAGGAATTAGCGTTGCCGATGTCATGACGGCGGGGGCGCATGGCGTGGCGCGTGAAATTACTGACGGTGTGATTGCCGGTAAAAACTACCCTAACCACGATGCCATCGATTTTTATCATCGCTATAAAGACGACATCAAGCTGTTTGCCGAAATGGGGTTTAAATGTTTTCGCACTTCTATTGCCTGGACGCGGATTTTCCCTTTAGGTGACGAAGCGCAACCCAATGAAGCTGGCCTGCAGTTCTATGATGATCTGTTCGACGAATGTCTGAGATATGGCATTGAACCGGTGATTACGTTGTCGCACTTCGAGATGCCCTACCATCTGGTGACGGAGTACGGCGGCTGGCGCAACCGTAAGCTTATCGACTTTTTTGTCCGTTTTGCCCGGGTGGTTTTCACTCGTTACCAGCACAAAGTGAAGTACTGGATGACGTTTAATGAGATTAACAATCAGGCAAATTATCACGAAGACTTCGCGCCCTTTACTAACTCTGGCCTGAAATATCTGCCTGGTGAAGACCGCGAGCCGGTCATGTTTCAGGCTGTGCACTACGAGCTGGTGGCAAGCGCGCTGGCGGTGAAGGTCGCGCGTGAAATTAACCCGGCGCTGCAAATTGGCTGCATGATTGCGATGTGCCCAATTTATCCGCTGACCTGTGCGCCGAACGACATGATGATGGCGATGAATGCTATGCACCGGCGTTACTGGTTTACTGACGTCCATGTGCGCGGCAAATACCCGCAGCATCTTCTCAATTACTTTACCCGTCGTGGCTTTGAACTGGATATCACCGAGGAAGACCGTCAGGCGCTGACCGAGGGCTGCGTTGATTACATCGGCTTTAGCTATTATATGTCTTTCGCGACCCAGGCAACGGCGGACAACCCACAGCTGGATTACGACGAGTCGAAAAGCCTGGTTTCTAACCCGTACGTGCAGAAGTCGGACTGGGGCTGGCAGATTGATCCCGTCGGTCTGCGCTATTCGCTGAACTGGTTCTGGGATCATTATCAGTTGCCGCTGTTTATTGTAGAAAACGGCTTTGGGGCGATTGACGTGCAGCAGGCCGACGGTTCGGTGGATGATTCCTATCGTATTGACTATATGGCCGCGCATATCCGCGAAATGAAAAAAGCGGTGGTGGAAGATGGCGTGGATCTGATGGGTTATACCCCGTGGGGCTGTATTGATTTAGTCTCGGCCGGGACGGGGGAGATGAAAAAACGCTACGGCTTTATCTATGTTGATAAAAATAATGACGGGAGTGGGACATTAGCACGCTCGCCGAAGAAATCTTTTTCATGGTATCAAAACGTCATCCAGAGTAATGCTGAAAATCTATAAAATTCATAGCATTGATAACAACCCCCGCACTTATTGTGGGGGTTGTTTTATACTCATCATCCAGACGCAAACGATTTTGGTTGATCCATATCAATCGTATGCAGTGTTGCGCCAGAGACGAAAAGCGGTATAATCCGGCGATTTTTTTTGTGGTTGCCACTCGTCTGAGGAAAGGAGAAGAGTATGAAGATCGTGGAAGTCAAACACCCACTCGTCAAACACAAGCTGGGACTGATGCGTGAAAACGACATCAGCACTAAACGCTTTCGTGAACTCGCCTCGGAAGTTGGCAGCCTGCTGACTTATGAAGCAACCGCCGGTCTGGAAACCGAAAAGGTGACCATCGAAGGCTGGAACGGCCCGGTTGAAGTTGACCAAATCAAAGGTAAAAAAATCACCGTTGTGCCAATCCTGCGTGCGGGCCTGGGCATGATGGAAGGCGTTCTGGAAAACGTTCCGAGCGCGCGTATCAGCGTGGTCGGTATGTACCGTAATGAAGAGACGCTTGAGCCGGTTCCGTACTTCCAGAAGCTGGTTTCTAACATTGATGAGCGTATGGCGCTGATCGTTGACCCGATGCTGGCAACCGGCGGTTCCGTTATCGCTACCATCGACCTGCTGAAAAAAGCAGGCTGCAGCAGCATTAAAGTCCTGGTGCTGGTTGCAGCGCCGGAAGGTATCGCGGCGCTGGAAAAAGCGCACCCGGATGTTGAGCTGTACACTGCCTCCATCGATCAGGGACTGAACGAGCACGGATACATTATTCCGGGGCTCGGCGATGCCGGCGATAAGATTTTTGGTACCAAGTAAACGAATAAGTGAAAAGAAGCCGACTTTAAGAGTCGGCTTTTTTTTGAATAAAACAACCCAATCGCTAATAACAAACAACACTCAGAGGAAAACACTATGACGCGCCGTGCTATCGGGGTGAGTGAAAGACCGCCGCTTTTACAGACAATCCCGCTTAGTTTACAGCACCTGTTCGCCATGTTTGGCGCAACGGTACTGGTGCCAGTCCTGTTTCATATCAACCCAGCTACCGTTCTGCTGTTTAACGGTATTGGTACTTTACTGTATCTCTTTATTTGTAAAGGTAAAATTCCAGCTTACCTCGGTTCAAGCTTTGCGTTTATTTCCCCGGTTCTGCTGCTGCTGCCGCTAGGGTATGAAGTGGCGCTGGGCGGTTTCATTATGTGTGGCATCCTGTTCTGCCTGGTTTCGTTCATCGTTAAGAAAGCCGGTACTGGCTGGCTGGATGTAATGTTCCCGCCTGCGGCGATGGGCGCAATCGTTGCCGTTATCGGTCTGGAGCTGGCGGGTGTCGCTGCGGGTATGGCGGGATTGCTGCCTGCGGAAGGACAAGCGCCAGACTCAACAACCATCATCATCTCAATGGTGACGCTGGCTGTGACGGTATTTGGTTCCGTGCTGTTCCGTGGCTTTATGGCGATTATCCCGATTTTGATTGGGGTGCTGGCCGGGTACGCGCTCTCCTTCGTGATGGGCGTCGTGGACACCACGCCGATAGCGCAGGCCCACTGGTTTGCTCTGCCAACGTTCTACACGCCGCGCTTTGAATGGGTCGCTATTCTGACCATTCTGCCTGCGGCGCTGGTGGTTATTGCTGAACACGTCGGCCACCTGGTGGTAACGGCGAATATCGTGAAAAAAGATTTGATTCGCGATCCTGGCCTGCATCGTTCTATGTTTGCTAACGGCCTGTCGACGGTGATCTCCGGCTTCTTCGGTTCTACGCCGAACACCACGTACGGCGAAAACATCGGCGTCATGGCGATTACCCGCGTTTACAGTACCTGGGTTATTGGCGGTGCGGCGATTTTCGCCATTCTGCTCTCCTGCGTGGGTAAACTGGCTGCGGCGATCCAAATTATTCCACTGCCGGTCATGGGCGGTGTGTCTCTGCTGTTGTACGGCGTGATTGGCGCTTCCGGTATTCGCGTGCTGATCGAGTCAAAAGTTGACTACAACAAAGCACAGAACCTGATCCTGACCTCGGTCATTTTGATCATCGGCGTCAGCGGCGCGAAAGTTCACATCGGTGCTGCTGAGCTGAAAGGCATGGCGCTGGCGACCATTGTGGGTGTCTGTCTGAGCCTGATTTTCAAAGTTATCAGCCTGCTGCGTCCAGAAGAAGTGGTGCTCGACGCCAAAGATGCCGACACTGAGCAACAGTAAACCTTTGACCGGGCGGCGATGCTGCCCGGTTCTATCGCGACGCATTTCTGTGTTAAACTCAACGCGATTTTATGAAATCCTGGGTTGAGGTATCTCTGAACACACCGGCACAGCTCTCTTTGCCACTTTATCTTCCTGACGACGAAACTTTCGCAAGTTTCTGGCCGGGGGATAACTCCTCTTTACTGGCTGCACTGCAAAACGTGCTGCGTCAGGAACATAGCGGGTATATTTATCTCTGGTCGCGTGAAGGCGCTGGCCGTAGTCATTTGCTGCATGCAGCCTGTGCGGAACTGTCCGCGCGCGGCGATGCGGTAGGCTACGTGCCGCTCGACAAACGCACCTGGTTCGTCCCCGAGGTGCTCGACGGGATGGAGCATTTATCGCTGGTATGCATCGATAACATCGAATGTGTGGCTGGTGATTCGCTGTGGGAAATGGCGATCTTTGATCTCTACAACCGTATCCTGGAGTCGGGGAAAACACGCCTGCTGATCACCGGCGATCGTCCACCAAGACAGCTGAATCTGGGATTGCCAGATCTCGCTTCGCGTCTGGACTGGGGGCAAATCTACAAGCTGCAACCACTTTCCGATGAAGATAAGCTGCAGGCGTTGCAATTACGCGCCAGACTTCGCGGATTTGAACTGCCGGAAGATGTGGGCCGCTTTCTGCTTAAGCGTCTGGATCGGGAAATGCGTACGCTGTTTATGACGTTGGATCAGCTTGATCACGCATCGATCACCGCCCAGCGTAAGCTGACCATTCCGTTCGTAAAAGAAATTCTGAAGCTGTAAGCGCCGCAGCCAAATGACTGCGGCAGGTTTCGGTTAACCGACGATTTCCAGTACCTGCTCCGGCGGGCGTCCAATTCGAGCCTGACCTTTGGCAACTACGATTGGGCGCTCCATCAGTTTCGGGTTTTCCACCATTGCCTGAATCAGCGCATCTTCACTCAGATTTTTGTCCGCCAGGTTAAGCGATTTATAGAGATCCTCTTTCTGGCGCATCAGCTCACGCGCGCTGGACATACCCAGCATCTGCAGAAGTTCACGCAGGGTCGCGGCGTCAGCCGGGGTTTCCAGATACAGCACCACTTCCGGGTCCACGCCATTGGACTTCAGTAATTCCAGCGTTTCACGGCTCTTGGAGCAGCGTGGGTTATGGTAGATTTTAATCGCGTCTGACATGACTTCTCCTTGCATAACAATATTGCCGGATGGCGGCCAAAAGACCTTATCCGGCCTACATATCGCGTCTGACGTAGGCCGGATAAGACGCTACAGCGTCGCCATCCGGCAAGTGTTCGATAATTACATCTTCGTGTAGGGTTTAAAGCGTTCTTGCAGCTGGCGTAGCTGGTCGATACGGGCATCGTATCTGGCCTGTTGCTGGCTACCCAGTTTCACCTGAGAGCTTGCGCTGCTGAGCATCGAAATCGCCTGATCCAGACGTCCGGCGAGGGCATACCCCTCCGCCCGCGCCGCCAGCTCCTGATCGCGGTTGTTCAGGTTGGCTTCCGTTTGCGCTAACAGATCCCAGCCGTTAGGGTCGTCCTTATGGTTAAACGTATAGCGATTCAGGATGGTTGCCGCCTCTTTGGCTTGCCCACCCTGTAAATACGCATTCGCCAGGTTGAGCTGCAGTACCGGGTTAGTGCGCAGGTCGCGGGCGTTTTTCAGGCGGTTAATGGCATCACTGGTTTTCTTCTGGCCGAGATCGATATCCGTTGCCAGGTCGAGATACCAGGCATTGTTCGCGTCTGCAGCCAGCAGCGGTTGCAGCGCTTTACGCGCCTCGTCATATTTGCTGGCTTCCATCGCCTGCAATGCCCGACCATATTGCGCCGCACGTTGCTCACGTACGTTGCCTTTCGACCAGTTACTCAGCAGGTCATCGGTCAACTGGTTACGACCAGAGTTGTACATGCCCAAGGTTCGTGCCTTAGCCAGATAAAAATCTTCTGACGACTGGACGACCACCGGACGCATCTGGTTGGCGCGGTTACGGGCATCCGACAGGCGGCTTTCAGGCAGGGGGTGAGTCAGCAAAATTTCCGGCGGACGCGAAGAGTAACGGGCCTGATCGAGCAGTTTTTCGAGGAACGTCGGCATGGCCTGGGGATCGAATCCCGAGCGTTGCAGCACCTGAATACCGATGCGATCTGCTTCCTGTTCGTTTTGTTGCGTAAAGCTAATCATCCCCTGACGTGTTCCCGCCAGCGTACCGGTCAGCGCCGCCATACCCGCCTGCGGGCTAGCCATCGCTAATAAAATTGAACCTAACGCACCTACCCACGTTAGCGGCGCACTGCGTTTCTGATCTTCCATTGCACGCGCCAGGTGGCGCTGAGTGACGTGGGAGATTTCGTGCGCCATGACCGATGCTAACTGGCTTTCGTTGTCGGAATAGCGGAACAATGCGGAGTGCAAGACAACGTTGCCGCCAAAGAAAGCAAAGGCGTTGATTTCATCGTTGTTGATCAAAAAGAATGTGAAGGGTGTTTTTACCGAGTCGGCGTGCGAGACCAGACGCATCCCCAGCGCATTAATGTATTGGGTGAGCAATGGATCATTAATTAATGGAGCACTGCCGCGCAGTTGGCGTACGTAATAATCGCCCATCTGCATTTCCTGTCCTATGGAAAGCGTACTGCCTGCCGACGTTCCCATATCAGGCAGGGTGTCCGCAGTATCAGCAAATGCGGGCGCAACCTGACCGATAGTCAGTGCGGCAATGAGGGTAGCAACCAGGTTTTTTTTCAACTGCCTGAACATAACCTCTGTCCTGTATTCTTTTTTGAGATAGCCATTTGACCAATGCTGTGAAGTATCGTTCACACTCCGCAAGCTTACGGAGTGTAACTGCGAAACCTGACGATGAACACCCAGGAAAAATGTCTTTTCACTTTGCGTAATCAGCCATAAAAAGCGAAGTCTTTTTTGTGACATTTCGATACAATTCGGGATCGCAATCCCGCTATTGGGTTCATGGAAGGGTTTTATGCTCGAAATGTTGATGCAATGGTATCGTCGCCGCTTTAGCGACCCCGAAGCCATCGCCCTGCTGATTATTCTGGTTGCCGGTTTTGGCATCCTGTTCTTTTTTAGCGGTCTTCTGGCGCCGCTACTGGTCGCCATAGTGCTGGCGTACCTGCTTGAATGGCCGACTGTGCGGCTGGAACATATTGGGTGTTCACGGCGTTGGGCGACATCGATTGTGCTGGTGGTGTTTGTCGGTATTTTGCTGCTGATGGCGTTTGTGGTGATGCCCGTTGCATGGCAGCAGGGGATCTATCTGATCCGCGACATGCCTGGCATGCTTAATAAATTGTCTGATTTTGCTGCCACCTTGCCGCGGCGTTATCCGGCGCTGATGGATGCGGGCATCATTGATGCGATGGCGGAAAATATGCGCTCGCGAATGCTCACCATGGGCGATTCGGTGGTGAAATATTCGTTAGCCTCACTGGTTGGATTGCTGACCCTGGCGGTCTATCTGGTTCTCGTCCCGTTGATGGTGTTCTTCCTGATCAAAGATAAAGGACAGATGCTGAACGCCGTGCGCCGGGTGCTGCCGCGTAATCGTGGGCTGGCGGGGCAGGTGTGGAAAGAGATGAACCAGCAAATCACCAACTATATCCGCGGAAAGGTGCTGGAAATGGTGGTGGTCGGCGTGGCGACCTGGCTCGGCTTCCTGCTGTTTGGTCTCAACTATTCGCTGCTGCTGGCGGTGCTGGTAGGGTTCTCTGTGCTGATCCCGTATATCGGCGCTTTTGTGGTGACGATTCCGGTAGTTGGCGTGGCGCTGTTTCAGTTCGGGCTTGGCACCGAGTTCTGGAGCTGTTTTGCCGTGTACCTGATTATCCAGGCGCTGGACGGCAATCTGCTGGTTCCCGTGCTGTTCTCCGAGGCGGTCAATCTGCATCCACTGGTGATTATTCTCTCCGTGGTGATTTTCGGCGGTCTGTGGGGATTCTGGGGCGTATTCTTTGCGATCCCTCTGGCGACGTTAATCAAAGCGGTAATGCACGCCTGGCCGGATGGTCAGGTCGTTGACGAACCCTAATCTGCAAGATCCGGCGATATCATGTCGCCGGATCCGAACTTGTCTGACCTCTATCCACACTTTCTGAATAATCTCTTCTGCTGTCGTTTTTCTCCGCATTTGTCTTTAACTTGACCTGCGTGATGTCTTTCTGTCACGCAAGGAATAAGACCAACAGGAGAACAAAATGGGTCACAACACACACACGCAGCAAAAGGTGGGATGGGGCGGTTATCTCGCTTTTTTTATTACGATTATCCTTTTTTCCGGCATGTTTGCGAAAAGTACCGAATGGTGGCGGGTCTTTGACTTCACCGTCCTCAACGGCGCGTTTGGGCAGATTAATGCCGCAGGCGATACGGCGGTCTCTTTTCGCGGCTCTGGAGGGATGGGAGCCAAAGACGGCTTCTTATTCGCGCTTGAGCTGGCACCTTCCGTCATTCTTTCACTCGGGATTATTTCCGTCACCGAAGGGCTAGGTGGTTTACGTGCGGCACAACAGCTGATGACGCCGGTCCTGCGCCCGTTACTCGGTATTCCGGGAGTTTGTTCGCTGGCGCTGATTGCGAATTTGCAAAATACCGATGCCGCGGCCGGGATGACCAAAGAGATGGCGGAAGAGGGCATTATTACTGAACAGGAGCGTGCCATTTTTGCCTGCTGGCAAACCAGCGGCAGCGCGTGTATTACCAACTATTTTTCCTCTGGCGCTGCGCTGTTTACGGTGGTTACCGTTCCGGTGATTACGCCGCTGGCGGTGATCCTTGTCTTCAAATTTGTGGGTGCGAACCTGCTGCGTTTGTGGATTGCGCAGCTGGAAAATCGCCGTCTGCAGCAGGAGGTCTGAGATGACAACGCAGGTACGTAAAAACGTCATGGATATGTTTATCGATGGCGCGCGGCGCGGGTTTACAATTGCTACTACCAGCCTGTTACCTAACGTGGTGATGGCGTTTGTGATTATTCAGGCGCTGAAGGTGACGGGATTGCTCGAGATTGTCGGGCGGGTGTGCGAACCGGTGATGGCGTTGTGGGGGCTACCAGGGGAATCTGCCACCGTGCTGCTGGCGGCGGTGATGAGTATGGGAGGCGGCGTCGGCGTTTGTGCGAGTCTGGTTGTTGCTGGTACGCTTTCGGGACATGATGCGACTGTATTGCTACCGGCAATCTACCTGATGGGCAATCCGGTGCAAAATGTGGGACGCTGCCTGGGAACTGCGGGGGTCCATCCCCGTTACTACCCGCTGATTATTGCGGTATGCGTCATTAATGCGCTGCTCTCTATTTGGGTTATGCAGGTAATTGCCTGACAAGGAAGGTTATGAACTGTTCAATTCTTAATTTGACGTTGTTCCAGCAGGGACACGTGTACGCACCGGAAGATTTAGGGCGACAGGATATACTGGTCTCCGGCAGTAAAATTGTTGCCATCGCCCCGTCAATTTCTCCTGGAGACTTTCCCGGTTGCGAGTGTATCAATCTTGACGGCGCGATTGTGTGCCCAGGATTTATCGATCAACACGTCCATCTGATTGGCGGAGGCGGGGAAGCAGGGCCGCATACCCGCACGCCGGAAGTACGCTTGTCACGCCTGGTTGAAGCTGGTGTAACTTCGGTGGTGGGTTTGCTGGGTACCGATGGCATTACCCGTCATCCGGAATCGCTGCTGGCAAAAACCCGCGCGCTGGAGTTTGAAGGCATCAGCGCATGGATGCTTACTGGGGCGTATTCTCTGCCTTCCCCGACGATCACCGGCAGCATCGATCGTGACGTGGCGCTGATCGATAAAATCATTGGCGTGAAATGTGCGATTTCGGACCATCGTTCCTCAGCCCCAGATACCTCGGTGCTGGCAAACATGGCAGCGCAGTCGCGCGTCGGTGGATTGTTAGGACGCAAACCGGGGATCAGTGTATTCCATATGGGCGATAGCCCGCGCATGCTGGAACCGTTGTACCAGATCCTCAACTGCTGCGATGTGCCGATTACTAAACTGTTGCCGACACACGTTAACCGTGCGGAACCGTTGTTCCAGGCGGCGCTGGAGTATGCCTGTAAAGGCGGTTATATCGACATTACCAGCAGCATTGAGGAGCCCGTCGACCCCGCCACGGCTATCGCCACGGCGCTGCGGCAGAACGTGCCACTGTCGCGCATTACCCTTAGCTCGGATGGCAACGGCAGCCAGCCGGAATTTGATGAGTTAGGTAATCTCATCGGTATCGGTGTCGCGGGGTTTGAATCACTGGCTGAAACGGTGCGCCAGTTGGTGAAAGTTCATGCTATACCGCTGGAACAGGCGCTCTGTCCGCTGACGCGTACGGTCGCAGAATTTTTGGGGCTCGAACATAAGGGGCGCCTGGCGGTGGGATGCGATGCGGACATTCTGGTGCTTAACGATGCGTTGGAGGTTAATCATCTTTGGGCGAAGGGAAAAGCCGTGGTCAGAGAGAAGAAAGCCTGCGTAAAAGGGACGTTTGAATAAACGTTTATGCGGATGTCAGCCTGAAAAAGTACAGATTCACGTTTATGCCGGGTGGCGGCTACGCCTCACCCGGCCTACAAGTTTCGCAATATTAATAAGCTGCGTAGGCCTGATAAGCGAAGCGCCATCAGGCTTTTTCCAGCAAAACGTAAATCAGGCGTTCTCTTTCAGCCAGTTCAGTACCACGTCGTGGTGATTGCTGGTTTTGAAGTCATCGAACACGTGCTCAATTTTGCCTTCGGCATCAATCAGGAAGCTGATGCGGTGGATGCCATCGTAGGTTTTGCCCATAAATGACTTCTCACCCCAGACGCCGAACTGCTCGCAAACCTGGTGATCTTCATCGGACAGGAGCGTGAAATTCAGGACTTCTTTCTCCGCGAATCGGGAAAGCTTCTCTGGTTTGTCGGTGCTGATCCCCAGCACCTCAACACCAGCTTTTTTTAACTCATCCATGTTATCGCGCAAGCCGCAGGCCTGTACGGTACAGCCGGGTGTCATGGCTTTCGGGTAAAAATAAACCAGAACACGCTGTCCCTGGAAGTCGGTTAAATTTACTTGTTCTCCGTCTTGATCCGGCAAGCTAAATTTCGGTGCGATATCACCGGCTTTCAGTGGGTTCATTACTTAACTCCATCCTGTTCATCATGCTGTGAGTAATTGACGACGTTAATACTGCCTTGCGCATTGAGTTCTGTACAGAGTGCTTTAAACGCATCTTCAATATTTGCCGAATCATGTGACGCAGGACTATGTGCGGTAATTTGAATAAACAACTGCGCCGCCTTTCCATTCTCAGCCGGTTGCGTGCGTGAAACCAGTTCCGCAATATTCATTTGGTGGCTGTCAAACAGTGCGGTGAAGCGTTCAATCAAATGGGGAGAATCAGGGACATCGACCTGCACCCATACCGTAGCAGGCATCGCCGGACGAGGGCGCGCGGTCGTGCGCTTCATCACAATGAGTAAATCCAGCTCTGCGCCTTTTAATGGCAGGGTTGATTCAATCAGGGTGATGGCATTCCAGGTGCCCGACAGCAACATGATAAACGTGAACTCATCACCCAGCATGGCCAGTCGGCTGTCTTCGATATTACAGCCGCAACTGCTGACATGACGTGTGATGGTGTTCACAATTCCTGGGCGGTCGGCACCCAGCGCAGTAATGACCAGATAGTGTTGCGATGACGATGTCAAACCTGTTCTTCCTTTGAGCGGTGAGGTAATCATAAGGAAAGCATAAAAAAAACATGCATACAACAATCAGAACGGCTCTGGTCGCTTGCTTTTATTGTCGTACCAAACGTACCATTGAGACACTTGTTTGCACAGAGGATGGCCCATGTTCACGGGAAGTATTGTCGCGCTTGTTACGCCGATGGATGAGAAAGGTAAAGTCTGCCGGTCGAGCCTGAAAAAACTGATTGATTATCATGTCGCCAGCGGCACCTCGGCGATCGTTTCTGTTGGCACCACCGGTGAGTCCGCCACCCTGAGTCATGATGAACATGGCGATGTGGTGATGATGACGCTGGAGCTGGCTGACGGGCGTATTCCGGTTATTGCCGGAACCGGCGCCAATGCGACCGCGGAAGCCATTAGTCTGACGCAGCGTTTCAACGACAGCGGTGTTGTTGGCTGCCTGACGGTGACGCCTTACTACAACCGCCCAACCCAGGAAGGTTTGTTCCAGCATTTCAAAGCCATCGCTGAGCATACTGACCTGCCGCAAATTCTGTATAATGTGCCGTCCCGTACTGGCTGCGATATGCTGCCGGAAACCGTTGGTCGTCTGGCGAAAGTTAAAAATATTATCGCTATTAAAGAGGCCACGGGGAACTTAAGTCGCGTTCACCAGATCAAAGAGCTGGTTTCGGACGACTTTATTCTGCTCAGCGGTGATGACGCGACCGGACTGGATTTTATGCAGCTCGGTGGTCATGGCGTGATTTCCGTAACGTCTAACGTTGCGGCACGTGATATGGCTGAAATGTGCAAACTGGCGGCAGCCGGGCAATTTGCCGAGGCGCGGGTGATTAACCAGCGTCTGATGCCGTTACACAACAAACTATTTGTCGAACCCAATCCTATTCCCGTGAAATGGGCGTGTAAGGAGTTGGGACTTGTGGCGACCGATACGCTACGTCTGCCGATGACGCCAATCACGGACAATGCTCGTGAAATCGTCAAAGCGGCACTTAAGCATGCCGGTTTGCTGTAAAGTTTAGGGAGATTTGATGGCTTACTCAGTACAAAAGTCGCGCCTGGCCAAGGTTGCGGGTGTTTCGCTTGTTATGTTGCTCGCGGCCTGTAGCTCTGACTCGCGCTATAAGCGCCAGGTGAGCGGTGATGAATCCTATCTGGAGGCCGCACCGCTTGCTGAGCTTCATGCTCCAGCTGGGATGATTTTGCCGGTTATGTCGGGCGACTATAATATCCCAGTAACCAACGGCAGTGGTGCCGTGGGTAAAGCGCTGGATATTCGTCCACCGGCTCAGCCGTTAGCGTTAGTCACTGGCGCTCGCACGCAAATCGCAGGCGATACCTCAACGTTGCTGGTGGAAAATGGTCGTGGCAACACGCTGTGGCCGCAGGTCGTGAGCGTCATTCAGTCTAAAAACTACACGATCACCAAACGTGATGATGCCAGCCAGACGCTGACCACCGACTGGGTTGATTGGAACCGTCTGGATGAAGACGAGCAGTACCGTGGACGTTATCAAATCTCGGTTAAACCGCAGGGCTATCAGCAAGCGGTAACGGTGAAACTGATTAACCTCGAGCAGGCGGGTAAACCCGTAGCCGATGCGGCATCAATGCAGCGTTACAGCGCTGAGATGATGAACGTTATCTCTGCTGGTCTGGATAAGAACGCCACCGACGCCGCGAATGCCGCGCAGAACCGCTCTGCAGCCACCATGGATGTTCAGAGCGCAGCCGATGACACCGGTTTACCAATGCTGGTGGTACGCGGGCCGTTCAACGTGGTGTGGCAGCGTTTGCCAGCAGCGCTTGAGAAAGTGGGGATGAAGGTAACCGACAGCACCCGTTCTCAGGGTAGCATCGCGGTGACCTACAAACCTCTGTCTGATAGCAGCTGGCAGGAGCTGGGCGCAAGTGACCCAGGTCTGGTATCCGGCGACTATAAACTGCAGGTCGGTGATTTAGACAACCGCAGTAGCTTGCAGTTTATCGATCCGAAGGGGCATACCCTGACGCAAAGCCAGAACGACGCGCTGGTCGCTGTCTTTCAGGCAGCGTTCAGTAAGTAAAAATAAAGGGCTGGATAACTCCAGCCCTTTTTTTCTGATATGATACGCAAACGTGTGCGTCGGCAGAAAAACGCAATATTTATCGTTAATTCACACCCAGGAGTAATAAAGATGCAAAAGCAAGCTGAGTTGTATCGTGGTAAAGCGAAGACCGTATACAGCACGGAAAACCCGGACCTGTTGGTGCTCGAATTCCGCAATGATACGTCAGCAGGGGATGGCGCGCGCATTGAACAGTTTGACCGTAAAGGCATGGTGAACAACAAATTCAACCATTTCATTATGACTAAACTGCAAGAAGCGGGTATTCCTACCCAGATGGAGCGACTGCTTTCTGATACCGAATGTCTGGTGAAAAAGCTGGATATGGTACCGGTTGAATGTGTGGTACGTAACCGCGCAGCAGGCTCTCTGGTTAAGCGTTTAGGCGTTGAGGAAGGTATTGAACTGAATCCGCCGCTGTTTGATCTGTTCCTGAAAAACGATGCTATGCACGATCCAATGATTAACGATTCCTATTGCGAAACTTTTGGTTGGGTGAGCAAAGAGAATCTGGCACGTATGAAAGAGCTGACCTACAAAGCTAACGACGTGCTGAAAAAGATGTTTGATGATGCTGGTCTGATTCTGGTCGACTTCAAACTTGAGTTTGGTTTGTATAAAGGTGAAGTCGTCCTGGGTGATGAATTCTCACCGGACGGTAGCCGCCTGTGGGACAAAGAAACGCTGGATAAAATGGACAAAGATCGCTTCCGCCAGAGTCTGGGCGGCCTGATCGAAGCCTATGAAGCTGTCGCGCATCGCCTGGGTGTGAAGTTAGACTAATCTTCCCCTGAGCCGGCGATCGCTCTCCGGCTCATTAACCCCACCTGATTTGATTACTATTTCTTATGGTAATCCTGTTCCGAACCGCCTACGATCATCATCATAATGAATAAAAAGTTGAGGTGATTATGCGCTGGCAAGGGCGTCGTGAAAGTGACAACGTGGAAGACAGACGAAACAGCTCTGGCGGCGGCCCCTCTATGGGTGGGCCTGGTTTTCGTCTGCCCAGTGGTAAAGGCGGTATCATCCTGCTGATTGTGGTGCTGGTGGCGGGTTATTATGGCGTGGATCTCACCGGATTAATGACCGGCCAGCCGGTCTCCCAACAACAATCATCACGCTCCATCAGCCCAAACGATGATGAAGCGGCAAAATTTACCTCGGTGATTCTGGCTACAACAGAAGATACCTGGGGACAGCAGTTTGAAAAAATGGGCCGCACCTACCAACAGCCGAAGCTGGTGATGTACCGGGGCGCGACGCGCACCGGCTGCGGCGCGGGGCAGTCTGTGATGGGGCCGTTTTATTGTCCGGCAGATGGTACGGTATATATCGACCTTTCATTCTATGATGACATGAAAAACAAGCTGGGCGCTGATGGTGATTTTGCGCAGGGCTATGTTATCGCCCATGAAGTGGGTCACCACGTGCAGAAACTGCTGGGTATTGAACCGAAAGTTCGCCAGATGCAACAAAATGCCTCACAGGCAGAAGTGAACCGTCTTTCCGTTCGAATGGAACTGCAGGCAGACTGCTTTGCCGGTGTCTGGGGCCACAGCATGCAGCAGCAGGGCGTGCTGGAGTCTGGTGACCTGGAAGAGGCACTAAACGCCGCACAGGCCATTGGTGACGATCGTCTGCAACAGCAGGGGCAAGGACGCGTCGTACCGGACAGCTTTACTCACGGAACCTCTGAACAGCGTTTTACCTGGTTCAAACGCGGTTTTGATAGCGGCGATCCGGGACAATGTAATACTTTTGGTAAAGGTATTTAAGATACAGAGGCAGGGATGTCCGATAACACGGCGCTGAGGGCGTTAACCGAACAGATGGCTCGTGAGGGGATCCGTCGCTTGCTGATTATCAGCGGCGAGGAGAACTGGTGTCAGGGGCAGGCGTTAGCGCTACGCGACATATTACCCGGCGACTGGTTGTGGGTAGGGGCGAATGCCCCTGCTGAACCGAACTGTACGCCACAGGCGCTGCAAACGTTACTGGGGCGCGAGTTTCGTCATGCAGTTTTCGACGCCGGGCAGGGATTTGACGCTGCGGCGTTTGCCGCCTTAAGCGGTACACTGCTTGCCGGCAGTTGGCTGGTTTTTCTGACCCCACCCTGGCATTCCTGGCACACGCATCCGGACGTGGATTCACTACGCTGGAGCGATTGTGCTGAGCCCATTCCCACACCGCACTTTGTTGAGCACGTCAAACGGGTGATTTCCCTCGATAGACAGGCTCTGCACTGGCAGCAGCATCAACCGGTTTCCTGTCCGCACTTTCCTGCTCGCGCAGCCTGGCTCGCGGCAACCGGCGAACCCCAACCAGAACAGGCGATGATATTAAATCATTTGCTGGCTATGCCTCCCGGTGTGGTTGCGGTGACGGCCGCACGGGGTCGGGGCAAATCCGCTCTGGCAGGGCAACTCATAGCGCGGATTAACGGCACTGCGATTGTGACCGCACCTGCCAAAGCTGCAACGGATGTGCTGGCACAATTTGCCGCAGAGCGTTACCGCTTTATGGCGCCAGATGCACTATTAAGCAGTTCTGAAACCGCAGACTGGCTGATTGTGGATGAAGCCGCCGCGATCCCCGCGCCGCTGCTACACCAACTGGTGGCGCGTTTTCCTCGTACGCTGTTAACCACTACAGTACAAGGCTACGAGGGAACGGGTAGAGGCTTCTTGCTGAAATTCTGCGCCCGCTTCCCTAATCTTCGACGCTATGAGTTGCAACAACCCGTGCGCTGGGCGCAGGGATGTCCGCTGGAGCAAATTGTCAGCGATGCGCTGGTGTTTGATGATGAAACGTTCACGCATGCCCCATTGGGGGAGCTTCACTTCTCGGCATTTGAGCAACAGTCCCGGGATGCTGGCCCGGCGCTGCCGTTAGCGGTATACCAGTTGCTTTCCGGAGCGCATTATCGCACCTCGCCATTAGACCTGCGGCGAATGATGGACGCGCCTGGTCAGCATTTTCTTCAGGCATCAACCGCTGACTCAGTGGTGGGGGCTGTCTGGCTGGTCGATGAAGGGGGACTATCCGCAGAATTAAGCCAGGCCGTCTGGGCCGGATATCGTCGACCGAGGGGGAATTTGGTTGCGCAGTCGCTGGCGGCGCACGGTGGTGACCCGTTGGCGGCGACGCTCGTCGGGAGACGAGTCAGTCGAATTGCGGTTCATCCTGCGCGCCAAAGAGAAGGTATTGGGCAACAGCTGATTGTGCTGGCCCACCACTATTCCACATCGTGTGACTATCTGTCGGTCAGTTTTGGGTATACGGCTGAACTATGGCGTTTCTGGCAGCGCTGCGGTTTTGTGCTGGTGCGAATGGGGAATCACCGGGAAGCCAGCAGCGGCTGTTATACCGCCATGGCGTTGCTGCCGATCAGCGAAGCGGGAAAGCGCCTTGCCGAGCGGGAGCACCAGCATTTGCGGCGTGACGCGGAAATCCTTGCGCGATGGAACGATGAGAGCATTCCGCTGGTCCCGCTGAAAGAGACTACGCTTAATGAGGATGACTGGGCTGAGCTGGCTGGGTTTGCCTTCGCGCATCGGCCATTATTGACGTCGCTAGGCTGTCTGAATCGTCTGCTTGAGCACAGTGAATTACCTCTTCCGGCATTGCGCGGACGTATACAGGCTAAACGCAGCGACGCCGAATTATGCCAACAGCTGAAGATCTCAGGTCGTAAAGCGCTGCTGGTCGTTCAGCGCGCCGAAGCGGCGCAAGCGTTAAATCAGCTGGATGCTGAACGTGAACAGCGGCTACATAATCGCATTATGCAATGGCAATTTTTTCACTAACATCTTCAATTTCCTGGCATGGTCATTGCGGTTAAGCGGCGTAGAATGATTCTCATCAGTTAAGGAGATCGCCATGAAACATGACCATTTTGTTGTTCAAAGTCCCGATAAACCCGCTCAACAGCTACTGCTGCTGTTTCATGGCGTCGGCGATAACCCGGTTGCCATGGGTGAAATTGGCTCCTGGTTTGCGCCGCTGTTTCCGGATGCGTTAATCGTCAGCATTGGCGGGGCAGAGCCTTACGGTACGACTTCCGGACGTCAGTGGTTTTCGGTACAGGGCGTAACGGAAGAGAACCGCCAGGCGCGTATTGACGCGATTATGCCGGTGTTTATCGAAACCGTGCGCTACTGGCAGAAACAAAGCGGCGTTTCACCGCAGGCCACCGCGCTGATTGGTTTTTCTCAGGGTTCGATTATGTCGCTTGAGAGCATCAAAGCCGAGCCGGGGCTGGCGTCGCGGGTCATTGCCTTCAATGGTCGCTATGCCACCTTACCGGAGGTTGCAACTACCGCAACGACGGTGCATTTGATTCACGGTGGTGAAGACCGGGTGATAGAGCTCTCCCATGCCGTTGCCGCGCAGGAGGCATTAATTGCTGCGGGTGGGGATGTGACGCTGGATATCGTCGAAAACCTGGGGCACGCCATTGATGAACGCAGCATGCAGTTTGCGCTCGATCATCTGCGTTTTACCGTACCGAAGCACTATTTTGATGAAGCGCTGAGCGGCGGTAAGCCTCACGATGATGATGTGATTGAGATGATCTGATTGATAACCGTAGGCCGGATAAAACGCGAAGCGTTGCCATCCGGCACTTAACGCCCGGTGGCGCTAACGCTTACCGGGCCTACGTGACTTATCGGCCTGGAAATTATTTCTTCGGTTGATCCTTGTTCGGCCAATCGTCGTCGTCATCCCATTTATCGTTAAAGTCACGATGCGGGGGAAGCTCCGGTTTGTTGGCCAGATATTTCTTTGGATCGACGCGCTTGAGATCTTTGATAACGTTAAGCAGCACGCCTACCAGAAACACCAACACCAGAATCCACCAATATTTTGCTAGCCAGTCCATGTATTTTTCCTCTTGCAGGAACACTCATCAGGCGACGAGTTGCTCCATGATACGTTGATACATACGGGCAAGCAGCTGCAGGTCGGCGGCATTAACACATTCATTTATTTTATGAATAGTGGCGTTGACCGGCCCAAGTTCGACTACCTGTGCCCCCATGCGGGCAATAAAGCGCCCGTCGGACGTCCCGCCTGTAGTCAGTAACTGCGGTTTAATTTCATTATAGTGCTCAATGGCGTTCACTACTGCATCCACCAGTTTACCGCGTTCAGTCAGGAACGGCTGACCGGAAAGCCACCAGTCGACGGTATAGCGCAACTGATGTTTCTCCAGCAGCGCGTGAACCCGTGCTTTAATCATCTCATCGGTCAGCTCAGTGCTGAAACGGAAGTTGAACTGGATAAACAGTTCTCCGGGGATAACGTTGTTGCTGCCGGTACCTGCCTGAATATTGGCAATCTGCATGCTGGTCGCCGGGAAGAACTCGTTACCTTGGTCCCACTCAATCGCCACCAGTTCGTTGAGCATTGGCGCCGCGCGGTGTACCGGGTTATCGGCCAGATGCGGATAGGCTACGTGCCCCTGCACGCCATGAATGGTCAGGTTGCAGGTCAGTGAACCACGACGTCCATTCTTGACCACGTCGCCAACGATTTCCGTGCTGGACGGTTCGCCAACCAGACAATAATCCAGTCGCTCATTACGCGCCATCAGTGCTTCAACCACCTTTACGGTGCCGTTTTTGGCGCTGGCTTCTTCGTCGGACGTTATCAAAAATGCCAGACGACCCTGATGGTTTGGATGCTGGGCGACAAAACGCTCTGCGGCCACGACCATCGCTGCCAGTGAGCCTTTCATATCGGCAGCGCCACGCCCGAACAGCATGCCATCGCGAATGGTCGGTTCGAACGGTGGATTGATCCAACGATCGACATCGCCGGCGGGCACTACGTCGGTGTGACCGGCAAATGCCAGGGTCTCACCTTTACCGCGCCATGCCCAAAAATTCTGTGTGTCACCAAAATCCATACGCTCAACGGTAAAACCTACCGCGCGCAGGCGTTCAATCATTAACGCCTGGCACCCGGCATCATCCGGGCTCAGGGAAGGACGGCGAATAAGCTGCTGTGTCAGCTCAATAACCGGGCACGACATAGACTACACCTCATTAAAAAACAGAGTATAACTGGATTCACTGAAACCAAGCAGCATAGGCTTACCCGGCGCACAGAGCAATGGGCGTTTGATAATTGCTGGCATTTCAATCATCAATGCGGCGGCGGAAGCCGCATCGGTGATTTGACTGCGCGTGGATTCATCGAGTTTACGCCAGGTGGTTCCACGTGTATTGAGCAGCGCTTCCCAACCTAATTCGCTGATAAAGGACTGTAATAGCGTATTGTCAAGACCGTCGACGCGATAATCATGAAAGCGATAGTCAATACCTTGTGCTTCCAACCAGCGTCTGGCTTTTTTAATCGTGTCACAATTCTTAATGCCGTAGAGGGTGATCATTTGAATCCTTATTGACGTAATTTGAATATTTATTCTTTTATTATGTGGCAATGAATAATACATATTGTCATTCAATCGTTATAGAAAAATATAACATTGTTGAACAACAGTGAATAATGATTCCTGAAAGCTCCAAAAATACCGTATAACTAAAAATCAGAATCTGCCTGTTTGCATCAGCCTGTTTTTCGGTGATGCTGCCAACTTACTGATTTAGTGTATGATGGTGTTTTTGAGGTGCTCCAGTGGCTTCTGTTTCTATCAGCTGTCCCTCCTGTTCAGCTACTGACGGGGTGGTGCGTAACGGCAAAAGCACCGCCGGACATCAGCGCTATCTCTGCTCTCACTGCCGTAAAACATGGCAACTGCAGTTCACTTACACCGCTTCTCAACCCGGTACGCACCAGAAAATCATTGATATGGCCATGAATGGCGTTGGATGCCGGGCAACCGCCCGCATTATGGGCGTTGGCCTCAACACGATTTTCCGCCATTTAAAAAACTCAGGCCGCAGTCGGTAACCTCGCGCATACAGCCGGGCAGTGACGTCATCGTCTGCGCGGAAATGGACGAACAGTGGGGATACGTCGGGGCTAAATCGCGCCAGCGCTGGCTGTTTTACGCGTATGACAGGCTCCGGAAGACGGTTGTTGCGCACGTATTCGGTGAACGCACTATGGCGACGCTGGGGCGTCTTATGAGCCTGCTGTCACCCTTTGACGTGGTGATATGGATGACGGATGGCTGGCCGCTGTATGAATCCCGCCTGAAGGGAAAGCTGCACGTAATCAGCAAGCGATATACGCAGCGAATTGAGCGGCATAACCTGAATCTGAGGCAGCACCTGGCACGGCTGGGACGGAAGTCGCTGTCGTTCTCAAAATCGGTGGAGCTGCATGACAAAGTCATCGGGCATTATCTGAACATAAAACACTATCAATAAGTTGGAGTCATTACCTGTTTTTCCATCAGAATTGCAAAAGTAGTAGATGATGTATGAATATTTCAAAATATTGCAATAAGTCACATAAAATTTATGGGTATGGCGCATAGTGATCACATAAACCCCAAACACGGGAGGATGTAATCACAACCATCGGTTAAATGTTCTTCTTTTGATGATGATGATTTTGTAGAATGCTCATAATAATAAGAGAGGTTGTTATGATTGAACGTGAACTGGGGAACTGGAAAGACTTTATCGAAGTGATGCTTCGTAAATAATTTTCTGGAAGAAATTCATATCCTGTAAAGGATAAAAAAAGGCGACTCAACGTAAGTCGCCTTTTTTGTGCCCGATTATTCCGGGCGCGGTTTCAACGGGAAGCGTCTGCGTACCAGCACAAAGAACAGGGGCACGAAGTAAATCGCCAGGATAGTGGCTGAAATCATTCCACCCATTACGCCTGTCCCCACCGCATGTTGACCGCCAGAACCTGCGCCACTGCTGATGGTCATCGGCAGAACCCCAAAGATAAACGCCAGCGAGGTCATCAGAATCGGACGCAAGCGCTGGCGACAGGCGTGGAGCGTGGCATCGAGCAGATCGTGTCCTTTCTCGTTCATCTCATTGGCGAATTCAACAATCAAGATTGCGTTCTTCGCCGATAGCCCGATAACGGTAAGTAACCCGACCTGGAAGTACACGTCGTTTTCCAGACCGCGCATCCAGGTCGCCAGCAGAGCACCAATGACCCCCAGCGGCACAACCAGCATGACGGAGAAGGGAACTGACCAGCTTTCATACAGGGCCGCCAGACACAGGAATACCACCAGCAGAGAAATGGCGTACAGGGCGGGGGCCTGAGAACCCGACAGCCGTTCCTGATAAGACATCGCAGTCCATTCGAGGCCGAATCCGGTCGGCAACTGGCGCACCAGCGATTCCATTATGTCCATCGCTGTACCGGTACTGACGCCGGGCGCGGCTTCTCCGACAATCTCGACCGCGGAGTAGCCGTTGTAGCGTTCCAGACGCGGTGAACCGGTTTCCCAGCGCGACGTGGCAAAGGCCGAGAAAGGCACCATGCCACCGTTGTTATTACGGACGTACCACAAATTGATGTCGTCAGGGAGCATGCGATATTTTGCTGCCGCCTGCACGTAAACCTTCTTCACGCGACCGCGGTCCATAAAGTCATTGACGTAGCTGGAACCCCAGGCCGTTTGCAATGTATCGTTGATGTCGTCGATGGAAACGCCCAGTGCCTGGGCTTTGCGCTGATCGATATCAATTTGCAACTGCGGGCTGTCGTCCAGACCGTTATGACGAACGCGGGTCAGGGAAGAATCCTTCCCGGCCAGCTCAATCAGCTTGTCGCGCGCGGCCATTAACGCGTCATGTCCCGCTCCAGCGTGATCCTGCAGCTCCATATCGAAACCGGCAGAGCTTCCGAGGCCACTGATAGCCGGAGGGCTACTGGCGAAGACGCGGGCTTCTTTAATCTTATTAAAGGCTTTGGTCGCACGTTCAATGATGGCGAAAGAGGTTCCGGTAGTGGTGTCGCGCTCATCCCAGTCTTTTAAACGGACAAACATACGCGCCACGTTTTGACCGTTCCCGCCAGGGCCTGAACCGACCGTGGAAAAGACCGACATAATGTTGTCTTTCTCATGGGTGAAGTAATACTTCTCTACTTCCTCAACCACTTTCAATGTTTGTTGCTGTGTGGAGCCGCTGGGCAGCTGTACCGAGGTGGTAAACATGCCGCGGTCTTCCAGCGGCAGGAAGGAGGTTGGCAGGCGCAGGAACAGGAAAACCATTCCGCCGAGCAGCAGGCCGTAGATCAGTATCCAGCGCAGGCTGCGGTGCAGGATCCTGGCAACGCCTTTTTCGTAGCGCTCGGCGTTGCGATTAAACATTCGGTTAAACCAGCCGAAGAAACCGGTTTGTCCGTGATGCTCGCCCTTATGCAGCGGTTTGAGCAGGGTGGCGCACAGAGCAGGAGTGAGGATCATCGCCACCAGAACAGACAGCACCATTGCGGAGACGATAGTAATCGAGAACTGGCGGTAAATAGCCCCGGTAGTGCCGCCGAAGAAGGCCATCGGGATAAATACCGCCGACAGCACCATGGCAATACCAACCAGCGCGCCCTGGATTTGCCCCATCGATTTCCGCGTCGCTTCCCGCGGTGTGAGCCCTTCCTCACTCATAATACGCTCGACGTTTTCCACTACCACAATGGCGTCATCGACCAGCAGGCCGATCGCCAGCACCATCGCAAACATCGTCAAGGTGTTAACGCTATAGCCAAAGGCGTAAAGCACGGAGAAGGTACCCATCAGGACGACGGGAACGGCGATGGTGGGAATCAGCGTGGCGCGGAAGTTTTGCAGGAACAGGTACATCACGAGGAATACCAGCGCGATCGCTTCCAGCAGGGTTTTTACCACGTCGATGATTGAGGCTTTGACAAAGGAGGTGGTTTCATATGCCACCTTATATTCCAGCCCATGTGGAAAATACTGTGACAGTTCGTCAAGGCGGTTGAGCACCAGCTCTGCCGTTGCCATTTCATTGGCGCCGGAGGCCAGTTTCACGCCCAGACCGGAAGCCGGGTTGCCGTTAAACCGGCTGAGGTAGTCGTACTTCTCGGCCCCCATTTCGACCGTTGCCACATCGCCCAGTTTAACTTCTGAGCCATCCTGGTTGACACGTAGAGTAATGGCGCGGAATTCATCCGGAGTCTGCAGTAGCGACTGGGCGTTGATCGTCGCGTTCAGCGCCTGCTTGTCCACCGAAGGCGTACCGCCAAGTTGTCCGACCGCAATCTGCGCATTCTGTGACTCGATAGCGTCGGTCACATCTTTAGCGGTCATCTGGAAACTGTTCAGTTTGGCCGGGTCAAGCCAGATTCGCATGGAGTACTGTGAGCCGTAAGCGTCAATATCCCCCACGCCGTTAATACGGCTGAGCGGATCCTGAATGTTACTGGCGACATAGTCGGCGATGTCCTGCTTATCCATTGAGCCATCGGTGGAGACAAAGGCGATTGTCAGAATATTGGTGTCCCCGGTCTTACGCACCGTGACCCCCTGATCCTGTACCGCCTGCGGTAGTTTACGCATTGCCGATTGCAGCTGGTTTTGCACCTGCTGGACGGCCTCATCAGGATCGGTTCCGGCGACAAAGCTCAGCGTAACTGATGCCTGACCTGTCCCGCTGCTCTGTGACGACATGTACATCAGGTTATCGAGACCGGTCATGTTCTGCTCGATCACCTGGGTGACGGTGTTTTCCAGAGTCTGAGCCGAGGCGCCAGGATAGTTGGCGGTGACCCGTACATTTGGCGGCGCCAGATCGGGATATTGCTCAACGGGCAGTGAAAAAATAGCCAGGGCTCCTGTCAGGCACAACAGGATAGCTAACACCCAGGCAAAAATGGGGCGATCGATGAAAAAATTCGCCATTAAAAGAGGACCTCGTGTTTCTGCGTATCGTTATGGGTATGGCTTGCTTCACTTTAGCGGCAAGGTACGGGTCAAACGTGGAGAAAAAAAGAAGATAATGTAAATTATCATGCCCGTTTACAGCATACCTTTCGTGCCAACGCCGTCAGGCCAGGATCCAGACCCGACGGCGCTTTGCGGTTCTTTACGTTAGATAACTGTCTGATTCAGCCGATCGGAAACTGATGCTTACCAACGTTCCTCCTCCGGAAGGTTGAGAGAAGGTCAACGTGCCGCTTAGTCTTTCCGCCCGCTCACGCATAATATTTAGTCCATAGTGCCCTGTAGGCTCATGCGGCTCGCCAATGCCGATGCCGTTATCGCGGATATAAACCGTGTGGTTGCCGTCCGGAGCCGTTACGCAACTGACGGCAATTTCGCTCGCACTGGCATGCTTAATGGCGTTCAGCACCGCTTCGCGGATGATCTGCAACAGGTGCACTTGCATTTGCGCATCCAACGCCAGCGTGGGTAACCGACAGTCGAGTGTGAGTTTAGCTGAGGTTTGATTTTGCAGCGTTTCCAGCATTTCATGCAGGGCGGAGGGTAAGTCTGCCTGTTGTAAGGTCAGACGGAAGGTGGTGAGCAGTTCGCGTAGCTGACGGTAGGCATCGTTCAGCGCCTGGGAGAAATCCGCCATGATGCTTTGCGCTGGGGCGTTATCTTCCGGAATTGAACGCTTCAGCAGCGTCAACTGAATGCGTAAATAAGAGAGCACCTGTGCCAGCGAGTCGTGCAGTTCGCGTGCAATCGTCGCTCGCTCCTCCATTAACAACAGTTGCTGAAAATGTTTTTGTGCCTGGTTGAAGTACAACCCGCGTCCCAGCATTGAGGAAACGCTGTTAAGCAGCGGAGTAGAAGCATTGACGTTTGGACTTTGCCAGTGCAGTTCGCCGTAGACGGTTTCCTGCATAGTGACCGGCAGGATCTGCATCGGCAGCTCCAGGCTTTTAGTCCCTTCGCTAATCCGCCAGTTATCACCGACGGTGAGCTCAAGGAAATACGCGGCGTCATGTTCGCGGACGATCTGTAAAATATGGCGGAAGCAGTGCACGTCAATCTGGCTGGTATTTAACGCCTGGGAGCACTGATACAACACCTCCAGACGGCGATTGGCTTCATGGAGATCGTGAGTTTTCTCGGCAACAGACGCTTCCAGCGAGCGATACAGCTTGTGTAATTCACTCGACATCTGGCTAAACGTTTTGCCCAGCAACCCCAGTTCATTGGGCAAACCGGTATCCAGCGGTGGGATATTAAACTGACCGTGTTCAATTTGCTGACTGGCCATCACCAGTTTATTCAGCGGACGCACCACCTGCTGGCGAATGCGCCGCAGGGTAAAGAAGACGAGGGTGAATATGCCGATCCCGCCCGCCAGCGAGATGCCAAATACCAGCATGACTTTACGCTCGGCATAATGTTGCAACGCCAGCACGAAGAGATCGATTTGATCGACGTAGTTGTTGATATTGGCCTGATACCATTTTAAATCGCCGTCGATCAGGCGGGCATTCATTTCCAGCCAGTTAGCATGCAGACGTCCATAGCGGCTTTTTACCGCTTGTGGCACATACCACGCATTCAGATTCTGTAATGCCGGTGCGTTTAGCGCCTGCTGGAAAAGCTGGCGGTGGGCGTTAAGCTGCGAGCTCTGGCTTTGCAGATCGTAACCCAGACGGTAGCTTTGCATGCGCAATGAGCCAGCAACGTTGATGGCTTCGGCATCTCGCAAGCTGCTGGTCAGCGTGAGCAGCGCAATACCTGTTGAGAGAATTGACAGCAGCACTATGTAGAAAAAAGCTTTAGCCAGACTGGCCGAGACCGGACGCTTTACCGTCACTTGTGCATCCTCACACAATACACGTCGCGCCTGAAAACAGCGTGAACGATGCGGTGTATTTGATAAAGGTTAATAAAACGCCATGAAACTGGATGGTAACTGAAACACAATTTCATATGCGATGAAATAAATTGATCTGCCACAGGTTCTGCATAAATAGTTGTGCTTCCTGGGCAAATGAACATTGCCGCTTCCTTCCGTGTCGGTTAATAACACTCTTATAAAGAATAAGGTTTTTGCAACCAAAAAAGAAGGAAGCCATGAATCGTTTTATTATGGTCAATAGCCAGCAGTGCCTGGGATGCCATGCCTGTGAGGTCGCTTGCGTCATGGCTCACAATGGCGAACAGCATGTCCTGAGCCAACGGCATTTTCAGCCCCGAATTACCGTCATTAAACATCAGCAGCAGCGCAGCGCGGTGACCTGTCACCACTGCGAAGATGCACCCTGCGCCAGAAGTTGCCAAAATGGGGCAATTAGCCATGATAACGACAGCGTTCAGGTGAACCCGCAAAAGTGCATTGGCTGTAAATCGTGCGTCGTTGCCTGTCCTTTCGGCACGATGCAGATCGTACTCACTCCCGTCGCCAAAGGGAAGGTGAAAGCCACCGCGCACAAATGCGATCTGTGCCAGGGGCGTGAACAGGGGCCCGCCTGCGTAGAGAACTGCCCGGCGCAGGCGTTACAGTTGGTGACGGAAAATTCGCTTACCGGTCTGTCAAAAGCGCGCAGGCTGCGTACCGCAAGTCTGGAAAGCCAGCCATGGCACGCCAGCACTACCGATTTTGTTCCACATGTCATCACCAAACGTGAGCAAATGCAGGCGACGCCTGCGCGTGGTGAACCGGATAAACTGGCGATTGATGCCCGGAAAACCAGCTTTGAAGAGATCTATCTGCCGTTTCGTACGGCGCAGGCGGAGCGGGAAGCCTCTCGCTGCCTGAAATGCGGCGACCACAGTATTTGCGAATGGACCTGTCCATTGCATAACCACATTCCGCAGTGGATTGAGCTGGTCAAAGCCGGAAACATCGATGCCGCGGTTGAGCTTTCACATCAAACCAACTGCTTGCCGGAGGTGACCGGGCGTGTATGCCCGCAGGATCGACTCTGCGAAGGGGCATGCACGGTGCGTAGTGAGCATGGCGCAGTCACCATCGGTAATATTGAGCGTTACATCTCCGATCGGGCGCTGAGTAAAGGGTGGCGACCGGACTTAAGCCATGTGCAGAAAGTGGACAAGCGTGTTGCCATTATCGGCGCGGGTCCGGCGGGTCTGGCCTGCGCGGATGTGCTGGCGCGTAGCGGTATCAGTGCCACCGTTTACGATCGCCATCCTGAAATTGGCGGTTTGCTGACATTCGGTATTCCGGCCTTCAAACTGGACAAATCGCTGCTGACGCGTCGCCGTGAAATCTTCAGCGCTATGGGGATTCATTTCGAACTTAACTGTGAAGTGGGTAAGGACGTCGCACTTGAAAAGTTGCTGGAGGATTACGATGCCGTGTTCGTGGGGGTGGGAACCTATCGTTCCATGAAGGCGGACCTGCCAAATGAAGACGCGCCAGGCGTGTATGACGCGCTACCGTTCCTGATTGCCAACACCAAGCAGGTGATGGGGCTGGATGAGTTGCCTGAAGAGCCGTTTATCGATACCGCCGGACTGAACGTGGTGGTTCTGGGCGGAGGCGATACGGCCATGGACTGTGTACGTACCGCGCTGCGCCACGGTGCAAGCCAGGTAACCTGCGCCTATCGTCGTGATGAAGCCAACATGCCGGGTTCGAAAAAAGAGGTGAAGAACGCCCGGGAAGAGGGGGCAAACTTCGAGTTTAACGTCCAGCCGGTTGAGCTGGTGTTGCATGCCGATGGGCGAGTCAGCGGCGTGCGTTTCTTACGTACCCAACTTGGCGAACCTGATGCGCAGGGGCGTCGTCGCCCGGTTCCCATCGCCGGGAGTGAGTTTGTGATGCCCGCAGATGCGGTGATCATGGCGTTTGGTTTTCACCCACACGGCATGCCGTGGCTGGAGTCGCATGGCGTTAAGGTCGATAACTGGGGGCGCATTGCCGCCGATGTTGAAAGCGCATACCGTTACCAAACCAGTAACCCGAAAATCTTTGCCGGTGGCGACGCGGTACGCGGTGCGGACCTGGTGGTGACGGCCATGGCGGAAGGGCGGCACGCCGCCCAGGGGATCGTCGACTGGCTGGGCGTAAAATCAGTCAAATCTCACTAATCGGCGTCCAGGCCGGATAAAACGCGTTAGCGTTGCCATCCGGCAATGTGCCGCATGAATGCCTGATGGCGCTTTGCTTATCAGGCCTACATTGTTCCAAGACAAACCCGGTTTCACGGCGTAGTATTATTTCTCACTTCTTGCTGTGGAGCCGGTATGTCGCAAAAAATTACCCTCATCAAAGATAAAGTCCTCTCCGATAACTACTTCATCCTGCGCAATATCACTTATGACCTGACCCGTAGCACTGGGGAGGTGATTCGTCATAAACGCGAGGTTTACGATCGCGGTAACGGTGCCACAATCCTGCTGTATAACCCGGAGAAGAAAACGGTGGTCTTAATTCGCCAGTTCCGCGTCGCCACCTGGGTCAACGGTAATGAAGATGGTCAACTGATTGAAACCTGCGCCGGGCTGTTGGATAACGACGAACCGGAAGCGTGCATTCGCAAAGAGGCCATTGAAGAGACCGGCTTTGAAGTAGGCGAAGTGCGCAAACTGTTTGAGTTATACATGTCGCCGGGCGGCGTGACGGAAATAATCCACTTCTTCATTGCACAATACAGTGACAGCCAGCGAGCAAACGCGGGTGGCGGTGTGGAAGATGAAGATATTGAAGTTCTGGAACTGCCGTTCACCCAGGCGCTGGAAATGATCAAAACGGGTGAGATCCGTGACGGTAAAACGGTGCTATTGTTGAACTATTTGCAGTCGTCCCATCTCATGGACTAATGCGTGGGATTTATATTTCTTTACAAATTTACGGCCAATCCGACAATTCTTATTGAGCCACATCAGTCGCGCAAGGAAGATACCGCTTAGGCTGTGTGTTTTGACTTCGGGGTTGTACCGTCCATGCGCTATCGCGTTATTCTCCTTTTCCTGCTCTGGTTGCTACCAGCCCGATTGCTCTGGGCTGCGCCCGCGCAACAGGCGTTTTCTGACTGGCAGGTGACGTGTAATAACCAAAATTTTTGCGTGGCGCGCAATACCGGAGAGCACCACGGCCTGGTCATGACCTTGAGCCGCAGCGCCGGGGCACATACTGACGCCGTGTTGCGTATTGAGCTGGGCGGGCTGGAATCGTCCAACGTCAAAGAGAGCGATATTGCGCCGCGTCTGTTGTTGGATGGTGTGCCGCTCTCGCTGAGCGGCGAGCACTGGCGTGTTACCCCATGGCAACTGATGACCGATGATCCCGCCACCATTAGCGCATTTTTACAAACCGTACAAGACGCGAAGGCGATTACCCTGCAAAAAGGTGCGCAAAATCTTTCGCTGGTCGGGCTAAAAGCCGCATTGTTGTTTATCGATGCCCAGCAAAAACGGGTTGGCAGCGAAACCGCATGGATCGAAAAAGGTAACGAGCCTCCGCTCAGTGTACCTCCTGCCCCCGCGCTGAAAGGCGTAGCGGTCATTAACCCAACACCAACGCCTCTCACACAGCAAGAGCGCAGTGAACTGCTGGACTATGGTAACTGGCGAATCAACGGTATTCGTTGCTCTATCGATCCGCTGCGTCGCGAGATGCGCGTCACGGCCCTAACGGATGATAAAGCGCTGCTGATGATTGGCTGTGAGGCCGGAGCGTATAACACTATCGATCTGGCGTGGGTGGTTTCACGTACAACCCCGCTGACTTCACGCGCGGTACGGTTAAGCCTGCCTTTTAAAACGGATGCGGAAAGTCGCGATATGGAGCTGACCAACGCTACGTTTGACGAGAAGTCGCGGGAGTTGGTAACCCTCGCCAAAGGACGAGGGATGGCAGATTGCGGGATCCAGACCCGCTGGCGCTACGATGGTCAGCGTTTTCGTCTGGTGCGTTATGCCCAGGAGCCAAGCTGCGATAACTGGCATGGGCCAGACGCCTGGCCCACGCTGTGGATCACACGTTAAGCACCTTGTGTGCTTTGTCGACGATGTTATCTACCGTAAAGCCGAAGAACGGGAACAGCTTGTCTGCCGGTGCCGACTCCCCATAGCCCGTCATCCCAACAATCGCCCCTTTCAGCCCAACATATTTGTACCAGTAGTCGGCAATACCGGCTTCTACCGCCACGCGCGCGCTGACGTTTGCCGGCAGGACCGACTCCCGGTACGTCTCATCCTGGGCGTCGAAGATATCGGTTGAAGGCAGAGAAACTACACGTACGTTACGGCCTTCGCCGGTCAGTTTTTCCGCTGCCAGCAGTGTGATTTCCATTTCTGAACCGGTAGCAATCAGGATAACATCCGGCTTACCGCCGCCGTCCTTCAGCACATAGCCGCCGCGGGCAATTTGCTGCACCTGCTCAGGTGTGCGCTCAACCTGCGCCAGATTCTGCCGCGAGAGGATCAGCGCCGTTGGCCCGTCATGGCGTTCGACCGCCAGCTTCCAGCCTACTGCCGCCTCAACCTGATCGCATGGTCGCCAGGTACTGAAATTAGGCGTCAGGCGCAGGCTGGCGAGTTGTTCGACGGCCTGGTGCGTGGGACCATCTTCCCCCAGGCCAATCGAGTCGTGGGTATAAACCATGATTTGTCGGGCTTTCATCAGCGCCGCCATGCGCGCGGCATTACGGGCATATTCAACAAACATCAGGAACGTTGCGGTGTACGGTACGAAGCCCCCGTGGTGCGCGATACCATTGGCAATGGCGGTCATGCCAAATTCCCGCACGCCGTAGTGGATGTAGTTTCCTGCATGATCCTCTTTAAGAGAGGAGGAGCCTTTCCAGATGGTCAGGTTGCTGGGTGCCAGATCAGCCGAGCCGCCGAGCAGTTCTGGCAGTATCGGCCCATAGGCGTTCAGGGTATTTTGCGAAGCTTTACGGGTGGCTATTTGGGCTGGGTTGGCTTGCAGGTCGGTAATATATTTCTGGGTTGTTGCTTCCCACTCCTTAGGCAGTCCGCCGCTCATCCGGCGAGTAAACTCTGCCGCCAGTTCCGGGTAGGCTTGTTCGTAAGCTGCGAATTTCTCCTTCCAGCCCTGTTGCGCTTTTTCGCCTTTCTCGCGTGCGTCCCACGCCCGGTAAATCTCTTTGGGGATTTCAAAAGCAGGATGATGCCACCCCAGTTTCTGCCGGGTCAGCGCCACCTCTTCTTCGCCCAGCGCAGCGCCGTGCGCTTCCTCTTTCCCGGCTTTATTCGGTGAGCCAAAACCAATCACCGTGCGGCAGATAATCAGCGACGGTTTATCAGTAACAGCCTGCGCTTCCTGAATGGCTTTTTTCACCGCCTCAGGGTCATGACCGTCAATATCGTGCACTACATGCCAGTGGTAAGCCTCAAAGCGTTTTGCAGTATCGTCGGTAAACCAGCCGTCGGTTTCGCCATCAATTGAGATGCCGTTGTGATCGTAGAAGCCGATGAGTTTGCCAAGCCCCAGCGTGCCCGCCAGCGAACAAGCCTCGTGTGAAATACCCTCCATCAGACAGCCGTCGCCCATAAAGACCCAGGTAAAGTGGTTAACAATCTCATGGTCCGGCTGGTTAAACTGCGCTGCCAGCGTGCGCTCGGCAATGGCCATGCCGACGGCGTTGGCCAAACCCTGGCCCAGCGGTCCGGTGGTGGTTTCCACGCCCGGCGTGTAGCCAATTTCCGGGTGACCTGGCGTCTTCGAATGGAGCTGACGGAAGTTCTTTAATTCTTCGATCGGCAGGTCGTAACCGGAAAGATGCAATAGGCTGTAAAGCAGCATTGAGGCGTGGCCGTTGGACAGAATAAACCGGTCACGATCGTACCAGGTGGGATCGGTCGGGTTATGGCGTAGAAAATCGTTCCACAGCACTTCGGCGATATCGGCCATCCCCATTGGTGCTCCTGGGTGGCCGGAGTTAGCTTTTTGGACGGCATCCATACTCAGCGCACGAATGGCATTGGCAAGCTCTTTACGGGTCATAGGAAATACTCCTTGAAAAGTAAAGTGTTAGATGCGTGTTGTGATTCACACTTTTGGGAAAATTGCGGGCGTTGTCAGCAAAAAGCATAGCAGACAGGCATGGTATTGCTGGATTAAGCAGGTAACATGGCTGTTATAAATTGATAACAAATTCTTTCTTTGAATGGTGAGAGTTTGGGGACCTTCAAAGTTTGTGCCGTTGACTGAGGTGATAATGTGCGGCTCAGTAGAATGGTTACCCGCGCCACTTTTTTGATAGATACGTGAAAGGAACAACAAGATGGATGACCAGTTAAAACAAAGCGCCCTCGATTTCCACGAATTTCCGGTACCCGGCAAAATCCAGGTTTCTCCGACCAAGCCTCTGGCAACGCAGCGCGACCTGGCGCTGGCCTACTCGCCGGGCGTGGCTGCACCGTGTCTTGAAATTGAAAAGGACCCGCTGGCAGCCTACAAATACACCGCGCGCGGCAACCTGGTTGCGGTTATTTCCAACGGTACGGCGGTGCTGGGCCTGGGCAATATTGGCGCACTGGCCGGCAAACCGGTGATGGAAGGTAAAGGCGTTCTGTTTAAGAAATTCGCCGGGATCGACGTGTTCGACATTGAAGTCGATGAACTCGATCCGGATAAATTTATCAATGTGGTTGCGGCCCTGGAACCCACGTTTGGCGGTATCAACCTCGAAGATATCAAAGCGCCGGAGTGCTTCTACATTGAGCAAAAGCTGCGCGAACGCATGAATATTCCGGTCTTCCACGATGACCAGCACGGTACAGCAATCATCAGTACTGCCGCAATTCTGAACGGTCTGCGGGTGGTTGAGAAAAATATCTCCGACGTGCGCATGGTGGTGTCTGGCGCAGGCGCGGCGGCGATTGCCTGTATGAACCTGCTGGTAGCGCTGGGTATGCAGAAACACAATATTGTGGTCTGTGACTCCAAAGGCGTGATTTACAAAGACCGCGAACCGAACATGGCGGAAACCAAAGCGGCTTATGCGGTGGTGGATGACGGTAAGCGTACGCTGGATGATGTCATTGACGGCGCAGATATTTTCCTCGGTTGCTCCGGTCCGAAAGTGCTGACGCAGGAAATGGTTAAGAAGATGGCGCGTGCGCCAATGATTCTGGCACTCGCTAACCCGGAACCGGAAATCCTGCCGCCGTTGGCAAAAGAGGTGCGTTCCGACGCAATCATTTGTACTGGCCGTTCAGACTACCCGAACCAGGTTAACAACGTCCTGTGCTTCCCGTTCATCTTCCGCGGTGCGCTGGATGTCGGTGCAACGGCCATCAACGAAGAGATGAAACTGGCGGCGGTGCACGCAATTGCTGAGCTGGCGCATGCCGAGCAGAGTGAAGTGGTGGCCTCTGCTTATGGCGATCAGGACCTGAGCTTCGGCCCGGAATACATCATTCCGAAACCGTTCGACCCGCGTCTGATCGTCAAAATCGCCCCTGCTGTGGCGAAAGCAGCGATGGACTCTGGTGTGGCCACGCGTCCGATTGCCGACTTTGACGCTTACATCGATAAGCTGACTGAATTCGTCTACAAAACCAACCTGTTCATGAAGCCAATTTTCTCCCTGGCACGCAAAGCGCCGAAGCGTGTGGTGCTGACGGAAGGGGAAGAAGCGCGTGTACTGCATGCTACTCAGGAGCTGATTACTTTAGGACTGGCAAAACCAATCCTGATCGGTCGTCCGAGCGTTATTGAAATGCGTATCCAGAAACTGGGGCTGCAGATCAAAGCGGGCGTCGATTTTGAGATCGTCAACAACGAATCCGATCCACGCTTTAAAGAGTACTGGAGCGAGTACTACCAGATTATGAAGCGCCGTGGGATCACCCAGGAGCAGGCGCAGCGTGCGGTGATTGCCAACACTACGGTGATCGGTGCAATCATGGTGCAGCGTGGCGAAGCGGATGCGATGATCTGCGGTACGATTGGTGACTACCATGAGCACTTCAGCGTGGTGAAAGAGGTGTTTGGCCATCGTGACGGCGTGCATACTGCTGGGGCGATGAACGCCTTGCTGCTGCCAAGTGGTAACACTTTTATCGCCGATACTTACGTCAACGACGATCCTACGCCTGAGCAACTGGCGGAAATCGCTGTGATGGCGGCAGAGACTGTGCGTCGCTTTGGTATTGAACCGAAGGTGGCGTTGCTGTCGCACTCCAACTTTGGTTCCTCTGACTGCCCGTCGGCCAGCAAAATGCGCGAAGCGCGGGAGCTGATTAAGGCGCGCGCGCCAGAGTTGATGATTGACGGCGAAATGCACGGCGACGCCGCGCTGGTGGAAAGTATCCGTAATGACCGCATGCCGGACAGTCCGCTGAAAGGCTCAGCGAATATTCTGGTGATGCCGAATATGGAAGCGGCCCGTATTAGTTACAACTTACTACGCGTTTCCAGTTCTGAAGGCGTAACGGTTGGCCCGGTGCTGATGGGGGTTGCGAAACCTGTTCATGTATTAACGCCGATCGCCTCTGTTCGTCGTATCGTTAATATGGTGGCGCTGGCGGTTGTAGAAGCCCAAACGCAGCCGCTGTAATTTCACTTTAATTAATTTCCGGCGCGGGTTTCTCTCGCGCCTTTTTATTTTCCCTTTCTTAGTGATCTACTTCACCTTTTAAACCTGGTTGCCGAATTTTGTTATTTACTCTGACAAAAAATTGCTACGATAAGGGCAGTTTTAGCGGAGGCGGTGAGCAATGGAAAAAGAACGCATTATTCAGGAATTTGTGCCGGGGAAACAGGTCACGCTGGCGCATCTCATTGCGCACCCCGGCGAGGAATTAGCGAAAAAGATCGGCGTTCCCGAAGCGGGCGCTATCGGCATCATGACGCTGACGCCAGGCGAAACCGCGATGATTGCCGGTGACTTAGCCATGAAGGCGGCGGATGTACATATCGGTTTTCTCGATAGATTCAGCGGCGCACTGGTGATCTACGGCTCGGTAGGCGCAGTAGAAGAAGCGTTATTACAGACGGTAAGCGGTCTGGGTCGATTATTAAATTTCACTTTGTGCAACCTGACAAAAAGTTAATCAGAGGCGGCGATGAAACGTATTGCGTTTGTCGGTACGGTGGGGGCGGGGAAAACAACGCTCTTTAATGCGCTACAGGGGAATTATTCCCTCGCCAGAAAAACACAGGCCGTGGAGTTTAATGAAAATGGCGATATCGATACGCCAGGGGAATATTTTAGCCATCCGCGCTGGTATCACGCCTTAATTACCACGCTGCAGGATGTTGATACGTTGATTTATATACACGCGGCAAATGATAAAGAAAGTCGCTTACCTGCCGGGCTGTTGGATATCGGTGCCAGTAAACGACAAATCGCCGTTATCAGTAAAACGGACATGCCGGATGCCGACGTCGCCGCAACGCGACAACTACTTCGCGGGATGGGGTTTCAGGAGCCGATTTTTGAGCTCAATAGCCATGACCCGCGCAGTGTGCAGCACCTGGTGGATTATCTGACTGAGCTCAGCCAAAAGGAGGAAAGGGCAGGTGAAAAAACTCATCACAGCTAACGATATTCGTGCGGCCCACGCACGCGGCGAACAGGAAATGTCGGTTGTTCTGCGCGCCAGCATCATCACCCCGGAGGCGCGCGAAGTTGCGGAGCTGCTGGGCGTTACCATCAGTGAATGCGATGAATCCGCGCCAGGCGCCGTCGCTGCTGCTCCGGCTGCGGTGACTGATGGCAAAACGGAAAGCCAGCGCATTCGCGAAACCATCATTGCGCAGTTACCGGAAGGGCAGTTTACCGAAAGCCTGGTCGCGCAGTTGATGGACAAAGTCATGAAGGAAAAGCAGTCGCTGGAGCAGGGCGGAATGCAGCCGAGCTTTAACTCGGTGACCGGCAAAGGCGGTGTGAAAGTCATCGACGGCAGCAGCGTGAAGTTTGGTCGTTTTGACGGCGCGCAGCCGCACTGCGTGGGCTTAACCGATCTGGTGACCGACCAGGACGGTAGCAGCATGGCCGCCGGGTTTATGCAGTGGGATAACGCCTTTTTCCCATGGACGCTGAACTACGACGAAATCGACATGATTCTGGAAGGAGAGCTGCATGTTCGCCACGAAGGCGAAACCATGATTGCAAAAGCCGGGGACGTGATGTTTATCCCGAAAGGCTCCAGCATCGAATTTGGTACGCCATCGACGGTGAAGTTTCTGTATGTGGCCTGGCCTGCGAACTGGCAGTCCTGCTAAGGCGGATGTATGAAGGATTTCATTACCGAAGCATGGCTCAGAGCGAATCATACGCTCAGCGAAGGGGCTGAAATTCATCTCCCCGCTGACGCTCGCCTGACGCCGTCTGCCCGGGAATTACTGGAAAGCCGACATCTGCGCATTAAGTTTATTGACGAGCAGGGCAGCCTGTTTATTGATGACGAAGAACAGCAGCCGCAGCCGGTGCATGGGTTAACCAGCAGTGATACGCATCCACAGGCCAGCTGCGAACTGTGCCATCAACCGGTGGCGAAGAAACCGGACACCCTGACGCATCTGACGGCGGACAAGATGGTCGCCAAAAGTGACCCTCGGCTGGGATTTCGCGCCGCGCTGGACAGCACCATCGCCCTGGCCGTGTGGTTGCAGATTGAGATGGCAGAACCATGGCAGCCGTGGCTGGCGGATATCCGCTCGCGCCTGGGCAATATTATGCGCGCAGACGCCATGGATGAGCCGCTGGCAGCACAAGCTGTCGTGGGTTTAAGTGACGAAGATTTACACCGTCTTTCGCATCAACCGCTGCGCTATCTGGACCACGACCATCTGGTGCCTGAAGCCAGCCATGGACGTGATTGCGCGTTACTTAATCTGCTGCGTACCAAAGTCCGTGAAACGGAGACGGTGGCGGCCCAGGTATTCATCACTCGCAGTTTTGAGGTTATACGACCGGACATTATGCAGGCGCTCAACCGCCTTTCCAGTACGGTCTACGTGATGATGATTCTGAGTGTTGCAAAGCATCCGCTGACGGTTAGTCAAATTCAACAGAGACTGGGGGAGAAGCAATGATCATTGAACGTGCTCGTCAACTCGCCCAACGCTCACCTGCACGAGTAGTGTTCCCGGATGCGCTGGATGTCCGGGTGCTGAAGGCGGCGAATTACCTGCATCAGCACGGTCTGGCACGCCCCATTCTCGTCGCCAGCCCGTTTGCGCTACGCCAGTTTGCGCTCAGTCATCGCGTAGCCATGGATGGTATTCAGGTTATTGATCCACAAAGCAATGTACAGATGCGTGAAGAGTTTGCCCTGCGCTGGCTGGCGCGTGCGGGTGAAAAAACGCCGCCGGATGCGCGGGAGAAGCTCAACGATCCGCTGATGTTTGCCGCCGCGATGGTCAGTGCCGGTAAAGCCGATGTGTGTATTGCGGGCAACTTGTCATCAACGGCAAACGTGCTGCGTGCAGGATTGCGCATTATTGGATTACAGCCTGGTTGCAAAACGCTGTCGTCAATTTTCCTGATGCTGCCGCAGTATCTCGGGCCGTCATTAGGATTTGCAGACTGTAGCGTTGTGCCGCAGCCCACTGCTGCACAGCTGGCGGATATCGCCATCGCCAGCGCTGAAACCTGGAAGGCGATCACAGGTGAAGAGCCGCGCGTGGCCATGCTGTCGTTTTCAAGTAATGGCAGTGCTCGCCATCCTAACGTCGCTAACGTGCAGCAGGCGACCGAGATCGTTCGTGAGCGTGCCCCGCAGCTTACCGTGGACGGTGAACTGCAATTTGATGCCGCCTTTGTTCCGGATGTCGCTGCGCAAAAAGCGCCAGCAAGTCCGTTAAAGGGCAATGCCAATGTGATGGTCTTCCCATCGCTGGAGGCGGGCAATATTGGCTACAAAATCGCTCAGCGTCTGGGAGGGTATCGCGCAGTAGGGCCATTGATTCAGGGGCTTGCCGCACCGCTTCATGATCTCTCTCGTGGCTGTAGCGTACAGGAAATTATCGAACTGGCGTTGGTGGCAGCAGTGCCGCGCCAGACTGACATGAGTCGTGAAAACGCCTCGCACACACTGGTTGTATAAGGTCCCGTTCAGGACCCCTTAATGAGAGGAAAACACAATGGAAGCATTAGGAATGATTGAAACCCGGGGCCTGGTTGCACTGATTGAGGCTTCTGACGCAATGGTTAAAGCGGCACGTGTGAAACTGGTTGGCGTGAAGCAGATCGGTGGCGGTCTGGTCACTGCCATGGTCCGTGGCGACGTAGCGGCATGTAAAGCTGCAACGGACGCAGGTGCTGCGGCAGCACAGCGTATTGGCGAGCTGGTTTCAGTGCACGTGATCCCGCGTCCGCACGGCGATCTGGAAGAAGTGTTCCCGATCAGCTTTAAAGGCGACAGCAACGACATGTAAGTCGTCCATGTGACGCCACAGACTTCATTGCTGGCGTCACCCTCTCTCCTTTTCACATTACCTTCTGCGGAGGGTAGGGGGAGGTTTTACCTGAAATATGCCACGGAGGCGCGTATGAAACTGGCAATCGTTACAGGACAAATTGTTTGTACCGTACGCCATCAGGGGCTCGCGCACGACAAGTTGCTGATGGTGGAAATGATTGACGCCCAGGGAAATCCCGACGGGCAATGTGCTGTTGCTATCGACAGCATCGGGGCGGGAACCGGAGAGTGGGTGCTGCTGGTCAGCGGAAGCTCCGCCCGTCAGGCGCACCGGAATGAATCATCGCCTGTCGATCTGTGCGTGATTGGCATTGTCGATGAAGTGGTGGCAGGTGGTCAGGTGATCTTCCATAAATAAGGCAGAAAATCATGAATCAACAGGATATTGAACAGGTCGTGAAAGCGGTACTGCTGAAAATGAAAGACAGCAGCCAACCCGTCAGTGCCGTTCAAGAAATGGGCGTTTTTGCCTCCCTGGATGACGCAGTGGCGGCAGCAAAACTGGCCCAGCAGGGGCTGAAAAGCGTCGCTATGCGCCAACTGGCTATCACGGCGCTACGTGAGGCGGGCGAAAAGCACGCCAGAGAATTAGCGGAACTTGCCGTCACTGAAACCGGCATGGGACGCGTCGAAGATAAATTTGCCAAAAACGTGGCGCAGGCGCGCGGCACTCCGGGTGTGGAATGCCTGTCTCCACAGGTTCTGACCGGCGATAACGGTCTGACGCTGATTGAAAACGCGCCGTGGGGCGTGGTGGCCTCGGTAACCCCATCCACCAACCCGGCCGCGACCGTTATTAACAACGCCATCAGCCTGATTGCCGCTGGTAACAGCGTGGTTTTCGCACCGCATCCGGCGGCGAAAAAAGTCTCTCAGCGCGCTATCACTCTGCTTAACCAGGCGGTAGTTGCCGCAGGCGGTCCGGCAAACCTGTTGGTGACGGTTGCCAACCCAGATATCGAGACTGCCCAACGTCTGTTCAAGTACCCTGGTATCGGCCTGCTGGTGGTGACCGGTGGTGAAGCCGTAGTAGATGCCGCGCGTAAGCACACCAACAAACGTTTGATTGCCGCTGGCGCAGGTAATCCGCCGGTGGTGGTTGATGAAACGGCTGACCTGGCACGCGCGGCGCAGTCGGTAGTCAAAGGCGCATCGTTTGACAACAACATCATCTGCGCTGACGAAAAAGTGCTGATCGTGGTCGATAGCGTCGCTGATGAACTGATGCGTCTGATGGAAAGCCAGCATGCGGTGAAACTCACCACGGCCCAGGCAGAACAGCTGCAGCCGGTGCTGCTGAAAAATATCGATGAGCGCGGTAAAGGCACGGTCAGTCGTGACTGGGTAGGTCGTGACGCAGGCAAAATCGCTGCGGCGATTGGTCTGAACGTACCGGATCAAACCCGTCTGTTATTCGTCGAAACCTCCGCGAGGCATCCGTTTGCCGTCACCGAACTGATGATGCCGGTTCTACCAGTCGTGCGGGTCGCTAACGTCGATGAAGCCATTGAACTGGCGGTCAAGCTTGAAGGCGGTTGCCACCATACGGCGGCGATGCACTCGCGCAATATCGACAACATGAACCGTATGGCAAACGCCATTGATACCAGCATCTTCGTTAAGAACGGACCGTGCATTGCCGGTCTTGGACTGGGCGGTGAAGGCTGGACCACGATGACCATTACCACACCAACCGGGGAAGGGGTGACCAGTGCGCGTACGTTTGTGCGTCTGCGTCGCTGTGTGTTGGTAGACGCCTTCAGAATTGTATAAGGAGTAAATGAGATGGCGCACGACGAACAACGTTGGTTGACACCCAGACTGCTAAAAGCGGCAACGCTATGTAACCAGACGCCCACAAAGAGCGATTCACCGCTGTGGTTGGGCATTGATTTGGGAACGTGTGATGTGGTGTCGATGGTTGTGGACAGTGACGGACAGCCGGTCGCGGTTTGCCTGGACTGGGCCGATGTCGTGCGCGATGGCATCGTCTGGGATTTCTTTGGTGCGGTGACCATCGTTCGTCGCCATCTCGATACGCTCGAACAACAGCTGGGTTGCCGCTTTACCCATGCGGCAACCTCATTTCCACCGGGAACTGACCCTCGCATCTCTATTAACGTGCTGGAGTCTGCCGGGCTTGAAGTGAGCCATGTGCTCGACGAACCGACAGCGGTGGCGGATCTGTTGCAGCTCGATAACGCCGGCGTGGTGGATATTGGTGGTGGCACTACCGGGATTGCGATCGTTAAACAAGGCAAGGTGACCTACTCCGCTGATGAAGCAACCGGTGGGCATCATATCTCTCTGACGCTGGCCGGGAACCGTCGTATCCAGTTAGAAGAAGCCGAGCAGTACAAGCGTAGCAATGGCAAAGAAATCTGGCCGGTGGTGAAGCCTGTTTACGAAAAAATGGCGGAAATCGTGGCTCATCATATTGCGGGTCAGGGCGTTACCGATTTATGGCTGGCCGGTGGTTCCTGCATGCAGCCGGGCGTTGATGAGCTGTTCCGTAAGCGTTTCCCGGAACTGCAGGTGCATTTACCCCAGCACAGCCTGTTTATGACCCCGCTGGCGATTGCCAACAGCGGAAAAGAAAAAGCGGAAGGAATCTATGCAAGCTGAATTGCAGACCGCGCTCTTTCAGGCATTCGATACCCTGAATCTGCAACGCGTAAAAACGTTTAGCGTTCCACCGGTCACCCTTTGTGGGCTGGGAGCGCTCAGTACTTGCGGACAGGAAGCACAAACGCGCGGATTGACGCATATGTTCGTCATGGTGGACAGCTTCCTGCATCAGGCGGGGATGACCGCCGCGCTGGAACGCAGTCTGGCGATGAAAGGCGTGGCGATGACGCTGTGGCCATGTCCGGTAGGCGAACCGTGTATTACGGACGTCTGCGCGGCGGTCGCGCAATTGCGTGAATCGAAGTGCGATGGCGTTGTGGCCTTTGGTGGTGGCTCCGTACTGGATGCCGCCAAGGCAGTGGCGTTGCTGGTGACCAACCCCACTCAGACGCTGGCAGACATGGACGAGCGCAGCGCGTTACGCCCACGTCTGCCGCTGATTGCCGTACCGACTACCGCCGGAACGGGCTCAGAAACCACCAACGTCACGGTAATAATCGACGCCGCGACTGGACTCAAAAAAGTGCTGGCCCACGCAACCCTGATGCCGGATGTGGCGATCCTGGACGCTGCATTGACGGAAGGCGTGCCTGCACATGTAACGGCAATGACCGGGATTGATGCACTGACGCACGCCGTTGAAGCGTATAGCGCGCTGAACGCGACGCCATTTACCGACAGTCTGGCGATTGGCGCGATTGCGATGATAGGTAAATCGCTGCCGAAGGCCGTCGGCTACGGTCAGGATCTGGCGGCGCGCGAAAGCATGCTGCTGGCTTCCTGTATGGCCGGGATGGCGTTTTCCAGCGCAGGGCTGGGCCTGTGCCATGCGATGGCGCACCAGCCGGGAGCGACGTTGCATATCCCACACGGACAGGCTAACGCCATGCTGCTTCCTACGGTAATGGGGTTCAACCGCATGGTGTGTCGTGAGCGCTTCAGCCATATCGGACGCGCGTTAACCAACAAGAAATCGGACGATCGTGATGCTATCAACGCGGTCAGCGAGTTGATTAGCGAAGTGGGCCAGACCAAACGACTCTCAGACGTTGGAGCAAAACCCGAGCATTACAGCGCATGGGCACACGCCGCGCTGGAGGATATTTGTATTCGCAGTAACCCACGCATCGCCACGCAGGAACAGATTATCGACCTGTACGCGGCTGCCGGGTAATGCCTGTAGGCCGGATAAGGTGCTTGCACCGCCATCCGGCAATAACACGGCGTTAATGCCGGAGGCGACGTAAACGTCTTATCCGGCCTACAAATCACAAATGACAGGGAGTAGGGGCTATGGGAATTAACGAAATCATCATGTACATCATGATGTTCTTTATGCTGATTGCCGCCGTGGACAGGATCCTGTCGCAGTTCGGCGGTTCGGCGCGCTTCCTCGGTAAGTTCGGTAAGAGCATTGAGGGATCGGGCGGTCAGTTTGAAGAAGGCTTTATGGCAATGGGCGCGCTGGGTCTGGCGATGGTCGGTATGACCGCGCTGGCGCCGGTACTGGCGCATGTGCTCGGGCCGGTAATTATTCCGCTGTATGAAATGCTGGGCGCGAACCCGTCGATGTTTGCCGGAACGCTGCTGGCGTGCGATATGGGCGGCTTCTTCCTGGCGAAAGAGCTGGCGGGCGGCGATGTGGCGGCGTGGTTGTACTCTGGCCTGATTCTCGGCGCGATGATGGGGCCGACGCTGGTGTTCTCCATTCCGGTTGCGCTGGGAATTATTGAACCGTCTGACCGTCGTTATCTGGCGCTGGGCGTGCTGGCCGGTATTGTCACCATTCCGATTGGCTGTATTGCGGGTGGTCTGGTGGCGATGTACTCCGGCGTGGAAATCAACGGTCAGCCTGTGGAGTTCACCTTCGCGCTGATCCTGATGAACATGATCCCGGTGCTGATCGTAGCCGTGCTGGTGGCGCTGGGACTGAAATTCATCCCGGAAAAAATGATCAACGGCTTCCAGATCTTCGCCAAGTTCCTGGTAGCGCTGATCACCCTCGGTCTGGCTGCGGCAGTCATCAAGTTCCTGCTCGGCTGGGAGCTGATCCCAGGTCTTGATCCTATTTTCATGGCGCCAGGCGACAAGCCGGGTGAAGTGATGCGCGCCATCGAAGTTATCGGTTCTATCTCCTGTGTGCTGCTGGGTGCCTACCCGATGGTGCTGCTGCTGACCCGCTGGTTTGAAAAACCGCTGATGAGCGTCGGCAACCTGTTAAAAGTCAATAACATTGCTGCTGCGGGTATGGTGGCAACGCTTGCCAACAACATCCCAATGTTCGGCATGATGAAAAACATGGATACCCGCGGCAAAGTGATCAACTGCGCCTTTGCGGTTTCCGCGGCCTTCGCTCTGGGTGACCACTTAGGTTTCGCCGCTGCCAACATGAACGCCATGATCTTCCCGATGATTGTCGGCAAGCTGATCGGCGGCGTGACGGCGATTGGCGTGGCTATGCTGTTAGTACCGAAAGACGAAGATGTTCCGGCACCAGCAGAAACCAATCCGGAGGCGCAATCGTGAATACTCGCCAGCTACTCAGCGTCGGTATCGATATCGGCACCACCACCACTCAGGTGATCTTCTCACGCCTTGAGCTGGTCAACCGTGCGGCAGTGTCGCAGGTGCCGCGCTACGAATTCATCAAACGCGAAATTAGCTGGCAAAGCCCGGTGTTCTTTACCCCCGTTGATAAGCAGGGCGGGTTGAAAGAGGCCGAACTGAAAGCACTGATCCTCGCCCAGTATCAGGCGGCGGGCATTGCGCCGGAAACGGTTGATTCCGGCGCGATCATCATTACCGGGGAAAGTGCCAAAACGCGCAACGCGCGCCCGGCGGTGATGGCGCTCTCCCAGTCGCTGGGGGATTTCGTGGTTGCCAGCGCCGGTCCGCATCTGGAATCGGTGATTGCTGGTCACGGTGCGGGGGCACAAACCCTGTCCGAGCAGAAGTTGTGCCGCGTACTGAATATCGACATCGGCGGCGGTACGTCGAACTACGTTCTGTTCGATGCCGGAAAAGTCAGCGGATCGGCCTGTCTGAACGTCGGCGGACGGCTACTGGAAACGGACGGTCAGGGGCGCGTGGTGCATGCGCATCAGCCGGGACAAATGATTGTGGATGACGTATTTGGTCCAGGCGCTGATGCCCGAACCCTCAATGCGGCGCAGCTTGTTCAGGTGGCCCGACGGATGGCGGCGCTGATTGTGGAGGTGATTGACGGCACGCTTTCACCGCTGGCACAGGCGCTGATGCAAACCGCTCTGTTACCGGCGGGCGTGAAGCCGGAAGTGATTACGTTGTCCGGCGGGGTGGGCGAGTGCTACCGCAACCAACCTGCCGATCCGTTCTGTTTTTCCGACATTGGGCCGCTGTTAGCGACGGCGCTGCATGAACATCCGCGCCTGCGTGAGATGAACGTGCAGTTCCCGGCGCAAACCGTGCGCGCCACGGTGATTGGCGCCGGTGCGCATACGCTATCGCTTTCGGGCAGCACTATCTGGCTGGAGGGTGTGGCGCTTCCGCTGCGTAATCTGCCAGTGGCGATTCCGGTTGATGAGGCTGATCTGGTGGCCGCCTGGCAACAGGCGCTAATGCAGCTCGATCTGGACCCACAAACGGACGCCTACGTGCTGGCGCTGCCCGCTTCTCTGCCGGTGCGCTACGCCGCGCTGTTAACGGTGATTGATGCGCTGCTGGCCTTTGTCGCGCGCTATCCGAATCCGCATCCCCTGCTGGTGGTAGCCGAGCAGGATTTTGGTAAGGCCCTGGGCATGCTGTTACGCCCACAGTTACAGCAACACCCGCTGGCGGTCATCGATGAGGTGGTTGTCCGGGCGGGGGACTATATCGACATTGGTACGCCTCTTTTTGGCGGATCGGTTGTGCCGGTGACGGTGAAATCACTCGCATTTCCTTCCTGAGGGAACGACTTATGAAACTAAAGACCACATTGTTCGGCAATGTTTATCAGTTTAAGGATGTTAAAGAGGTGCTGGCAAAAGCCAACGAACTGCGTTCGGGGGATGTGCTGGCAGGTGTCGCTGCAACCAGTTCGCAGGAACGCGTGGCGGCCAAGCAGGTGCTGTCGGAAATGACGGTAGCGGATATCCGTAATAACCCGGTGATTTCCTATGAAGAGGACTGCGTGACGCGTCTGATTCAGGATGACGTCAACGAAACGGCCTATAACCGCATCAAAAACTGGAGTATCAGCGAGCTGCGCGAGTACGTGCTGAGCGATGAAACCTCTGTTGATGATATTGCGTTTACGCGTAAAGGGTTAACGTCGGAAGTGGTCGCTGCGGTAGCAAAAATCTGCTCTAACGCGGACCTGATCTACGGCGGTAAGAAAATGCCGGTGATCAAAAAGGCGAACACCACCATCGGTTTACCGGGCACCTTTAGCTGCCGTTTGCAGCCGAACGATACCCGTGACGATGTACAGAGTATTGCGGCGCAAATCTATGAAGGACTGTCCTTCGGAGCGGGCGATGCGGTGATCGGTGTCAACCCGGTCACAGATGACGTGGAAAACTTAAGCCGCGTGCTCGATACCGTGTATGGCGTTATCGACAAGTTCAATATTCCGACCCAGGGCTGCGTACTGGCGCACGTCACCACCCAGATTGAAGCAATTCGTCGCGGTGCGCCGGGCGGGCTGATTTTCCAAAGTATCTGCGGTAGCGAAAAAGGCTTGAAAGAGTTTGGCGTTGAGCTGGCCATGCTGGATGAAGCGCGTGCAGTGGGTGCTGAGTTCAACCGTATCGCCGGGGAAAACTGCCTGTACTTTGAAACCGGGCAAGGGTCTGCGCTCTCCGCTGGCGCTAACTTTGGTGCCGATCAGGTGACGATGGAAGCGCGTAACTACGGGCTGGCGCGTCACTACGATCCGTTCCTGGTGAACACCGTGGTGGGCTTTATCGGGCCGGAATATCTCTACAACGATCGTCAGATTATTCGCGCGGGCTTAGAAGATCACTTCATGGGCAAGCTGAGCGGCATCTCAATGGGCTGCGACTGCTGCTACACCAACCATGCTGATGCTGACCAGAACCTCAACGAAAACCTGATGATTCTGCTCGCCACCGCTGGCTGCAACTACATCATGGGCATGCCGCTCGGTGACGACATCATGCTCAACTACCAGACCACCGCCTTCCACGACACCGCGACCGTGCGCCAGTTGCTGAACCTGCGCCCGTCGCCGGAGTTTGAACGCTGGCTGGAAACCATGGGCATTATGGCAAACGGTCGCCTGACCAAACGGGCGGGCGATCCGTCACTGTTCTTCTGATGACGCGGGGATGACACACGATGGATCAAAAACAGATTGAAGAAATTGTACGCAGCGTAATGGCGTCAATGGGAGAGCCGCAGGTTCAAGCGCCATCAGCGGAAGTGAAATGTAGCACTACGCAGTGCGCCGCGCCGACCGGTGAAAGCTGTGCGATGGACTTAGGTTCAGCTGAAGCGAAAGCGTGGATTGGCGTTGAGAATCCGCATCGTGCAGAGGTATTGACCGAACTGCGCCGTAGCACCGCTGCGCGTGTATGTACCGGTCGTGCCGGTCCACGTCCGCGTACCCAGGCGCTGCTGCGCTTCCTTGCTGACCACTCGCGTTCGAAAGATACGGTATTGAAAGAAGTGCCGGAAGAGTGGGTAAAAGCCCAGGGACTACTGGAAGTGCGCTCGGAAATCAGCGACAAAAACCTGTATCTGACGCGCCCGGACATGGGACGTCGTCTGAGTGCGGAAGCCATTGAAGCACTGAAATCACAGTGTGTAATGAATCCGGATGTGCAGGTGATTATTTCTGATGGCCTGTCTACTGACGCCATCACCGCCAACTACGAAGAGATCCTGCCGCCGCTGTTGTCGGGTTTAAAACAGGCCGGATTGAAGGTCGGGACGCCGTTCTTTGTTCGCTATGGGCGCGTGAAAATTGAAGATCAGATCGGCGAACTGCTGGGTGCAAAAGCGGTGATCCTGCTGGTTGGTGAACGTCCGGGCCTCGGCCAGTCGGAAAGTCTTTCTTGCTACGCCGTCTATTCGCCGCGTGTGGCAACCACCGTTGAGGCTGACCGTACCTGCATCTCGAACATTCACCAGGGCGGTACGCCACCGGTTGAAGCGGCGGCGGTGATTGTGGATTTGGCCAAGCGCATGCTGGAGCAAAAAGCATCCGGCATCAATATGACCCGTTAAGGAGGCATCATGCCAGCATTAGATTTGATTAGACCTTCAGTCACCGCGATGCGTGTGATTGCCTCGGTAAATGACGGTTTTGCCCGCGAACTTAAATTACCGCCACATATACGTAGCCTCGGACTCATCACAGCAGACTCTGATGACGTGGCGTATATTGCCGCAGATGAAGCGACAAAACAGGCGATGGTGGAAGTGGTTTATGGCCGCTCGCTGTATGCCGGTGCGGCGCACAGTCCCTCTCCAACCTCGGGCGAAGTGCTGATTATGCTCGGTGGACCAAACCCGGCCGAAGTTCGCGCGGGTCTGGACGCGATGGTGGCCAATATTGAAAGCGGTGCGGCATTCCAGTGGGCGAATGACGCAGAAGATACCGCCTTCCTGGCGCATGTGGTTTCGCGTACCGGTTCGTATCTTTCCGCGACCGCGGGATGCCGACTGGGCGATCCGATGGCGTATCTGGTAGCACCGCCGCTGGAAGCGACATTTGGTATTGATGCCGCGCTGAAATCTGCCGATGTACAACTGGTAACCTATGTACCACCGCCGTCAGAAACCAACTATTCAGCAGCGTTTTTGACCGGTAGCCAGGCCGCTTGTAAAGCCGCATGTAACGCCTTTGCCGATGCCGTTCTGGATATTGCCCGTAATCCAATCCAGCGCGCGTAAGAGAGGTAGTGATGATCAATGCACTGGGATTACTGGAAGTGGATGGCATGGTGGCTGCCGTGGACGCGGCCGATGCCATGCTGAAAGCCGCGAATGTGCGCCTGCTTAGCCACGAAGTGCTCGATCCTGGTCGGCTGACGCTGGTGGTGGAAGGCGATCTGGCGGCATGCCGAGCAGCGCTGGATGCTGGCAGTGCAGCTGCAGCGCGTACAGGCCGTGTTATCAGCCGTAAGGAAATAGGCCGGCCGGACGATGACACCCAGTGGCTGATCGGCGGTTTTAAACGCCAGCCGAAGAAACCAGAACCGAAGAAACCAGAGCAGAAGCCTGAAGTGAAGTCAGATGTGGCCCCAGAGAAGACGCAGGAAGCACCTGTGTCATCTGAATCCTCTGATGAATTGCTGGCGCTGTTAACATCGGTCCGTCAAGGAATGACGGCAGGGGAAGTGGCTGCCCACTTTGGCTGGTCACTTGATGAAGCCAGAAATGCGCTGGAACAGCTCTTTTCTGACGGAGCGTTGCGTAAACGCAGTAGTCGCTATCGCTTAAAAAATTAACCTGTCGGAGGGCCGGGGGCTTCGTTGAAGCTTCCGGCTTAAAAGATCATGAAAAAGAACCGTACTGCAAACTTGCACCATCTTTATCATGAAGTATTACCCGAAGACGTTAAATTGACGCCGAAAGTGGAAGTGGACAACGTTCATCAACGGCGAACAACGGATGTGTATGAGCACGCGCTGACGATTACAGCCTGGCAGCAGATCTACGACCAGCTGCATCCGGGAAAATTTCATGGCGAGTTCACGGAAATCCTGCTCGATGATATTCAGGTGTTCCGTGAATACACCGGACTGGCGCTGCGTCAGTCATGCCTTGTCTGGCCAAACTCATTTTGGTTTGGCATTCCGGCCACGCGCGGCGAGCAGGGATTTATTGGTACTCAGTGTTTGGGTAACGCTGAAATTGCCACCCGCCCAGGCGGGACGGAGTTTGAACTAAGTACGCCGGATGACTACACCATTCTGGGTGTCGTCATTTCTGAAGAGGCCATTGCTCGTCAGGCCAACTTCCTGCATAACCCGGAAAGGGTGTTGCATATGCTGCGCAACCAGTCGGCGCTGGAAGTGAAAGAACAACACAAAGCCGCGCTATGGGGCTTTGTGCAGCAGGCGCTGGCGACGTTTAGCGAAAACCCGGAAAACCTTCGCCAACCTGCGGTACGCAAAGTGTTGGGCGATAACCTGCTGCTGGCGATGGGGACTATGCTGGAAGAAGCGCAGCCGATTATGACTGCGGAGAGCATCAGCCATCAGAGCTATCGTCGCTTGCTGTCGCGTGCGCGCGAATATGTACTGGAAAATACGTCAGAGCCGCTGACTGTGCTCGACTTATGCAATCAACTGCACGTTAGCCGCCGGACGTTGCAAAACGCCTTTCACGCGATCCTCGGTATTGGCCCCAATGCCTGGTTGAAACGTATTCGCCTGAACGCCGTGCGCCGTGAGTTGATAAGCCCGTGGTCGCAGAGTGCGACGGTGAAAGACGCCGCCATGCAGTGGGGATTCTGGCATTTAGGGCAGTTTGCTACCGACTACCAGCAACTGTTTGCGGAGAAACCGTCGTTGACGCTGCATCAGCGTATGCGCCAGTGGGCGTGATGGTATAGCTTGAGTAGGCCTGATAAGGCGTTAGCCGCCATCAGGCAATTGTGCTTGCTGCGCTGCCGGATGGCGACGCCTTGCGTCTTATCCGGCCTACGAATTGTGTCGCTATCAGGCCATTACACCCAGTCGCGGACCTGAATAAACTCGCTAAGGGCGGCTTCCGGGCTGTTCGCTTCTGGCTGCCAGTCATACTCCCAGCGTACCAGCGGCGGCATCGACATCAGAATCGATTCCGTGCGCCCGCCGGTTTGCAAACCAAATAATGTGCCGCGATCCCACACCAGGTTAAATTCCACATAGCGTCCGCGACGATAAAGCTGAAAATTGCGTTCACGCTCGCCCCAGCTCATTGCTTTGCGGCGCTCGACGATGGGCAAATACGCCTCGGTATAACCCTTTCCAACAGCCTGCATAAAGGCGAAGCAGTGGTCGAAATCTGGCGTATTCAAATCATCGAAGAACAGCCCGCCAATGCCGCGCTGCTCGTTGCGGTGCTTGAGGAAGAAGTAGTCATCGCACCACTTTTTGTAACGGGGATAAATATCTTCGCCGAACGGCTGGCATAGATCCCGCGCCGTGCGGTGCCAGTGAACTGCATCCTCATCAAAGCCGTAGTAGGGAGTTAAGTCAAAGCCGCCGCCAAACCACCACACCGGGTCGGCGTCAGGTTTCTCCGCGATAAAAAAACGTACGTTGGCATGGCTGGTCGGAATGTAAGGATTCTGCGGATGCACCACCAACGAGACGCCCATCGCTTCAAAGCTACGCGCGGCAAGCTCCGGGCGATGCGCAGTAGCCGAGGCCGGCATTGCATCGCCATGGACATGAGAGAAGTTGACGCCTGCTTGCTCGAAAATACCGCCGTTACGCAACACTCGACTGCGCCCGCCGCCGCCCGCTTCGCGTTGCCAGTTATCCTCAACAAATTCGGTGCCGTCTACGGTGGATAACTGCTGACAAATCTCATCCTGCAGGCTGAGCAGGAACTGTTTTACGCGTTGTACATCGGGCTTCATGGTTAACGTTTCTTCGAGTGTGCTTTCTGGTTATCAAACCAGTGGAAGTAGCTGATGATGCCATTGGCGATAGCGGTGGCGATTTTCTGACGAAACGCAGCCGTCCCCAGTAATCGTTCTTCTTCCGGGTTGGTGATGAACGAGGTTTCGACCAGGACCGACGGAATCGAAGGTGATTTTAGCACCACGAAGGCGGCTTGTTCCGTGCTGCGACTATGCAGACGGTGTACCGGCTTGATCTTCTTAAGAATATGCGAGCCTAACGTCAGGCTGTTTTTTATGGTGTCAGTTTGCACCAGATCGAACAGCACCTGCTGCAACAAATGATCTTTGTCGGTGGCCTTCTTCCCGGCGACTTCATCGGCCCGGTTTTCACGATCGGACAGATATTTCGCCATGGCGCTACTGGCACCGCGATTGGATAAGGCAAAGACCGAAGCACCCGCAGCGCTCGGATTGGTAAAACCGTCGGCGTGGATCGACATGAAAAGATCTGCGCCATGTTTGTGGGCGATCTCGACGCGATCGTAGAGCGGAATAAACGTATCGCCGGAGCGGGTCAGGCGTGCATCAATCCCCTGGTTGCGTAGGATTGAGCGCACGTTTTTGGCAATCGCCAGCACCACGTGCTTTTCTTTCGATCCGTTGCGACCAATTGCGCCGGTATCAATCCCGCCGTGCCCCGGATCAAGAACAACAACACGCTTAGCGCCTGATTTTTTCGCTTTCGGTTTGCTGTGTCCATTACTGGTCTTTAGCGCTTCTTCTTTAGCGATGGCTTGCGACATGCCTGACAGCGTCAGGGCGGCCAGCCCGGCTTTCAGCACCTGGCGGCGCGATGTGAGTGTTTTTAGTGGTTTAAAAGTGCTCATACGGCCTGAGTTGTAAAAAAAAGGTTCTAAACGTTATATCGTATCGCGTAGTCCGTTGCGACGGATCGAGATAAGAATTGTTTTACTTTTCATTTCAATACGTGACAATTCCGTATTATGCCATTTTTTCCGCCGCTTCGCGTCAGATATTGGCTAAATCAGCCGTTCGCGCCATAATCGCTTTTTAACGTCCTGAAAAGGTAACCAATACCATGGAAATACGCGTTTTTCGCCAGGAAGATTTCGAAGAGGTGATCACCCTCTGGGAGCGTTGTGATTTGCTGCGTCCATGGAACGACCCTGAAATGGACATCGAACGTAAAGTCAATCATGACGTCAGCTTGTTCCTCGTCGCTGAAGTGAACGGTGAGGTGGTCGGTACGGTGATGGGCGGATACGACGGGCATCGCGGTTCCGCCTATTACCTGGGCGTGCATCCTGAGTTTCGCGGTCGCGGTATCGCTAATGCGCTACTCAACCGGTTGGAGAAAAAGCTCATTGCCCGCGGTTGCCCGAAGATTCAAATCATGGTGCGTGACGATAACGATGTCGTACAGGGCATGTATGAACGTCTGGGCTATGAACATGCGGATGTACTCAATCTGGGCAAGCGTTTGATTGAAGATGAAGAGTACTGAGTTTCATCCGGCCGACTATGACGGTCATGGGCGTCTGCGCCTGCCTTTTCTATTCTGGTGCGTACTGTTGTTACAGGCACGCACCTGGGTTTTGTTTGTGATAGCCGGTTCTTCTCGTGAGCAGGGCAACACGTTGCTGAATCTGTTTTATCCCGATCATGACGCATTCTGGCTGGGTTTGCTCCCCGGCGTTCCCGCCGTGTTGGCGTTTTTACTCAGCGGGCGACGCTTTGCGTTTCCGGTAATCTGGCGCTGGCTGCGCGGATTATTGATTCTCGCTCAACTGGTGCTGCTGTGCTGGCAGCCGGTGATGTGGCTGACAGGCGATCCGCTCAACGGTGTCGGGCTGGCGCTGCTGGTGGCGGATATCGTCGCACTGATCTGGCTGTTAACCAATCAACGTCTGCGCGCCTGTTTTTCCCTTGAGAAAGAATAACGGCACTTTTTGGGGAAACCGGACTCCAAGCAACGTTGATAAATAAGGAAGGAAGTGAAATGAAATCACTGCGTTTGACTTTATGCGCGATGCCGCTGCTACTGGCCGGGTGTTCAACGTTGTCCTCGGTGAACTGGTCTGCCGCCAATCCGTGGAACTGGTTTGGTTCTTCAACGCAGGTCACAGAGCAGGGCGTCGGAGCGTTAACGGGCGCGACACCGCTGGATGAAAAAGCCATTGCTGATGCGCTGGACGGTGATTACCGCCTGCGTAGCGGGATGAAGACTGATAACGGAAATGTGGTGCGCTTCTATGAAGCGATGAAAGACGACAAGCTGGCGATAGTCATCAATGGCAGCCAGGGAACCATTAGTCGTATTGATGTGTTAGACCACGATATTTCGTCAGTCGCGGGTGTCGAAATCGGTACACCGTTTAGCGACCTTTACACTAAAGCTTTCGGTAATTGCCAAAAGGCAACCGGCGATGACAGCGCGGACGTTGAGTGTAAAGCTGAAGGAAGTCAACATATTAGCTATATTTTTTCCGGTGAATGGAGCGGGCCTGAAGATATAATGCCGTCTGACGACATGCTGAAAGCGTGGAAAGTAAGCAAAATTATCTGGCGGCGTTAATTTGCGTCTGAACAAATCGGCTTGTTAAAAAAACAGGTAGAATAGCGCCCATCAATGCCACGATGTCGTGGCATCTTTTTTTCAGGAGGAACAATGTCTCAGGTTCAGAGTGGCATTTTGCCAGAACATTGCCGTGCGGCGATTTGGATTGAAGCCAATGTTAAAGGCGACGTTGAGGCCCTGCGTGCGGCCAGCAAAACCTTCGCCGATAAGCTGGCGACCTTTGAAGCTAAGTTCCCGGATGCGCATCTGGGCGCGGTTGTCGCTTTTGGCAACAACACCTGGCGTGCATTGAGCGGCGGCGTCGGTGCTGAAGAGTTAAAAGACTTTATCCCTTACGGTAAAGGTCTGGCACCAGCAACCCAATATGACGTGTTGATCCATATTCTATCTTTGCGTCATGACGTGAATTTCTCCGTTGCGCAGGCGGCAATGGAAGCATTTGGCGACTGTATTGAAGTCAAAGAAGAAATCCACGGTTTCCGTTGGGTCGAAGAGCGCGATCTCAGCGGCTTTGTTGACGGTACGGAAAACCCGGCAGGCGAAGAAACGCGCCGTGAAGTCGCCGTTATCAAAGATGGTGTGGATGCCGGTGGCAGCTATGTGTTTGTGCAGCGTTGGGAACATAACCTGAAGCAGCTTAATCGCATGAGCATCCATGACCAGGAAATGATGATTGGCCGCACCAAGGAAGCCAACGAAGAGATCGACGGTGATGACCGTCCGGTCACCTCTCACCTGAGCCGTGTTGACCTCAAAGAAGACGGTAAAGGGCTGAAAATTGTGCGCCAGAGCCTGCCATACGGCACTGCCAGCGGCACGCATGGTCTCTATTTCTGCGCCTACTGCGCCCGTCTGCACAACATTGAACAACAGTTGCTGAGCATGTTTGGTGACACCGACGGTAAGCGTGATGCAATGCTGCGCTTCACCAAACCGGTAACCGGCGGCTATTACTTTGCACCGTCGCTGGACCGTTTAATGGCGCTGTAATGGCGATCTGATCCTGTTATCGGCCACGAAATAGACATCCCCGCATCGTCGGGGATTTTTTTACCTGAGATTAACCTGATTTAGTGAGCTATTCCTCAGCACTAATTTGTTATTGCTGTATCTTCTGCGTGAATGAAGCGAAGGCTTCATATTCAAAAGGAGAATATTGAAATGGGAAAACTCACGGGCAAAACAGCATTGATTACGGGCGCATCTCAGGGTATTGGCGAGGGTATCGCCAGAACGTTTGCCCGCCATGGTGCGAACTTAATTCTGCTGGATATCTCCGATGAGATTGAAAAACTGGCGGATGAGTTGGCTGGGCGAGGGCACCGTTGCACAGCCGTTCACGCTGACGTCAGAGATTTTGCGTCGGTCAAGGAAGCGGTGATGCGCGCGAAGCAGATTGAAGGCAAAATCGATATTCTGGTGAACAATGCCGGCGTATGCCGCCTCGGCAACTTCCTTGATATGAGCGATGAAGATCGCGATTTCCACATTGATATCAACATTAAAGGCGTCTGGAATGTGACGAAAGCCGTTCTGCCGGAGATGATTGCGCGCAAAGATGGGCGCATCGTGATGATGTCATCGGTGACCGGCGATATGGTTGCCGACCCGGGCGAAACGGCCTACGCACTGTCGAAAGCCGCAATCATCGGTTTGACCAAATCCCTGGCGGTAGAATATGCGCAGTCAGGCATTCGCGTTAATGCCATTTGCCCAGGCTACGTTCGTACGCCGATGGCGGAAAGCATTGCGCGTCAATCTAACCCGGAAGATCCTGAATCCGTATTAGTCGAAATGGCGAAAGCGATCCCGATGCGTCGTCTGGCCTGTCCGCTTGAGGTCGGTGAACTGGCGGCGTTCCTGGCCTCGGATGAGTCCAGTTACTTAACTGGCACGCAAAACGTGATTGATGGCGGTAGCACCCTGCCAGAAAGCGTTAGCGTCGGCGTCTGATTGATGCCGGTCTCCTCCTCACTCGATGTGGGGAGGGATTCTCTTATTCTCTTTTCAACTTTCAAATCATCAAACGGTATATAAAACCGTTACTCCTTTAGCACTGGTTATAAATATGATGACCATAAGAAAGTCATTAAATTTATAAGGGTGCGCAATGGCCGTTAACTTACTGAAAAAAAGAACACTGACGCTTGCAGCCATGCTGTTGCTGGTGGGGCAGGCGCAGGCAACGGAACTGCTGAACAGTTCATACGATGTTTCCCGTGAGCTTTTTGCCGCCCTTAATCCGCCGTTTGAACAGCAATGGGCGAAGGATAACGGCGGTGACAAACTGACGATTAAACAATCTCATGCCGGGTCATCAAAACAGGCTCTGGCGATTCTGCAGGGGCTGAAAGCCGATGTGGTGACCTATAACCAGGTCACCGACGTGCAGATCCTGCATGACAAAGGCAAACTGATCCCCGCCGACTGGCAAAGCCGCCTGCCGAACAACAGCTCGCCGTTCTATTCCACCATGGGTTTCCTGGTGCGTAAGGGGAACCCGAAAAACATTCATGACTGGAATGACCTTGTGCGTTCTGATGTGAAACTGATTTTCCCGAACCCAAAAACCTCCGGTAACGCGCGCTATACCTATCTGGCGGCGTGGGGTGCTGCGGATAAAGCTGACGGTGGTGATAAAACCAAAACCGAACAGTTCATGACCCAGTTTCTGAAAAACGTCGAAGTGTTTGATACCGGCGGTCGCGGTGCTACCACCACCTTTGCAGAGCGCGGTCTGGGCGATGTGCTGATCAGCTTCGAATCAGAAGTGAACAACATTCGTAAACAGTATGAAGCGCAGGGTTTTGAAGTGGTTATCCCGAAAACCAATATCCTCGCCGAATTCCCGGTGGCCTGGGTAGATAAAAATGTGCAAGCCAACGGTACTGAAAAAGCAGCTAAAGCGTACCTGACCTGGCTGTACAGCCCGCAGGCGCAAACCATTATTACCGATTTCTACTACCGCGTGAATAACCCGCAGGTGATGGACAAACAGCAAGATAAATTCCCGCAGACCGAATTGTTCCGTGTGGAAGATAAGTTTGGTTCGTGGCCTGAAGTGATGAAAACACACTTTGTCAGCGGTGGAGAGCTGGACAAACTGCTGGCGGCGGGGCGTAAGTAAATGTTTGCTGTTTCTTCCCGACGCGTGCTGCCCGGCTTCACCTTAAGCCTGGGCACAAGCTTACTGTTTGTCTGCCTGATATTGCTGCTGCCGCTGAGCGCGCTGGTGATGCAACTGGCGCAAATGAGCTGGGCGCAATACTGGGATGTGATTACCAATCCGCAGGTGGTGGCGGCTTATAAAGTGACGCTGCTGTCGGCGTTTGTCGCGTCGATTTTTAACGGCGTGTTCGGTTTGCTGATGGCGTGGATCTTAACCCGCTATCGCTTTCCGGGCCGTACGCTGTTGGATGCACTGATGGATCTGCCGTTTGCGCTGCCTACAGCGGTGGCGGGTCTGACGCTGGCGTCGCTGTTTTCGGTTAATGGCTTCTACTGCGAGTGGCTGGCGAAGCTGGATATCAAGGTGACCTACACCTGGCTTGGTATCGCGGTGGCGATGGCGTTTACCAGCATTCCGTTTGTAGTGCGTACCGTCCAGCCGGTGCTGGAAGAATTAGGTCCCGAATATGAAGAAGCCGCAGAAACGCTCGGTGCTACGCGCTGGCAGAGTTTCCGTAAAGTGGTGCTGCCGGAGCTGTCCCCCGCGCTGGTGGCGGGCGTTGCGCTTTCGTTTACCCGAAGCCTCGGTGAGTTTGGCGCGGTTATCTTTATCGCTGGGAACATCGCATGGAAAACGGAAGTAACCTCGCTGATGATTTTTGTTCGCTTGCAGGAGTTTGACTACCCGGCCGCCAGCGCGATTGCTTCTGTGATCCTCGGGGCTTCGTTGTTGCTGCTGTTTTCAATTAACACCCTGCAAAGTCGCTTTGGTCGACGTGTGGTAGGTCACTGATGGCAGACATTACCCAATTGAAACGCTATGGCGCACCCCGCATCAACTGGGGTAAATGGTTTCTGATCGGCACGGGCATGCTGGTCTCCGCGTTTATTTTGCTGGTGCCGATGATTTACATCTTCGTGCAGGCGTTCAGCAAGGGATTAATGCCGGTATTACAGAACCTGGCAGACCCGGACATGCTGCATGCCATCTGGCTGACGGTGCTGATTGCGCTGATTGCGGTGCCGGTGAACCTGGTGTTTGGTGTGTTGCTGGCCTGGCTGGTGACCCGTTTTAACTTCCCAGGACGCCAACTTCTGCTGACGTTACTGGATATTCCGTTTGCCGTCTCGCCGGTGGTTGCCGGCCTGGTGTATCTGCTGTTTTACGGCTCTAACGGTCCGCTGGGTGGATGGCTGGATGAGCATAATCTGCAAATTATGTTTGCCTGGCCGGGGATGGTGCTGGTGACGGTATTCGTGACCTGTCCGTTTGTGGTGCGCGAGTTGGTGCCGGTGATGTTAAGCCAGGGCAGTAATGAAGATGAAGCGGCTGTGTTGCTGGGCGCGTCCGGCTGGCAGATGTTCCGCCGCGTTACGCTGCCGAATATTCGTTGGGCGCTGCTGTACGGCGTGGTGTTGACCAACGCCCGTGCGATTGGCGAGTTTGGCGCGGTGTCGGTGGTATCCGGCTCGATTCGCGGCGAAACCCTATCGCTACCGCTACAAATTGAATTACTGGAGCAGGACTACAACACGGTCGGCTCTTTTACCGCCGCGGCGCTATTAACGCTGATGGCGATTATTACCCTGTTTTTGAAGAGCATGTTGCAATGGCGTCTGGAGAACCAGGAGAAACGCGCGCAGCAGGAGGAAAATCATGAGCATTGAGATTGCCAATATTAAGAAGTCTTTTGGTCGCACCCAGGTGCTGAACGATATCTCGCTGGATATTCCTTCAGGTCAGATGGTCGCGCTGCTGGGGCCATCCGGCTCGGGCAAAACCACGCTGCTGCGCATTATTGCCGGGTTGGAGCATCAGTCCAGCGGGCATATCCGTTTTCACGGCACCGACGTCAGTCGTTTGCATGCTCGCGACCGTAAAGTGGGATTCGTATTCCAGCACTATGCGCTGTTTCGTCATATGACCGTTTTCGACAATATCGCGTTTGGTCTGACGGTCCTGCCACGGCGTGAGCGTCCAAATGCGGCGGCCATCAAAGCAAAAGTCACCAAACTGCTGGAGATGGTTCAATTGGCTCATCTGGCGGACCGCTTCCCGGCGCAGCTTTCTGGTGGGCAAAAGCAGCGTGTGGCGTTGGCGCGTGCGCTGGCGGTAGAGCCGCAGATCCTGCTGCTCGATGAGCCGTTTGGCGCGCTCGATGCGCAGGTGCGTAAAGAGCTGCGTCGTTGGCTGCGTCAGCTGCATGAAGAGCTGAAGTTCACCAGCGTGTTTGTTACCCACGACCAGGAAGAAGCGACGGAAGTTGCCGATCGCGTGGTGGTGATGAGTCAGGGTCATATCGAGCAGGCTGATGCACCGGATCAAGTCTGGCGCGAACCGGCTACCCGTTTTGTGCTGGAGTTTATGGGGGAGGTTAACCGCCTGCAGGGGACGATTCGCGGCGGCCAATTCCACGTGGGCGCACACCGCTGGCCACTGGGTTATACGCCTGGTTATCAGGGACCGGTTGATCTGTTCCTGCGTCCGTGGGAAGTGGACGTGAGCCGTCGTACCAGCCTGGATTCGCCGTTGCCGGTACAGGTACTGGAAGCCAGCCCGAAAGGACACTACACCCAATTAGTTGTGCAACCGCTGGGGTGGTATAACGAACCGCTGACGGTCATCATGCAGGGCGATGATTCCCCAAGCCGCGGCGAGCGGCTGTTTGTCGGGCTGCAAAATGCGCGTCTGTATAACGGTGACCAGCGTATTGAAACGCGTGAAGAGGAACTTGCTCTGGCGGAATCTGCCTGATAGGTTAATTTGCAGGTTTATCGCCCGGTGGCGCTATGCTTACCGGGCCTACCGCATATGCCGTGATTTTGTAGGCCGGGTAAGCGCAGCGCCACCCGGCTTTTTATTGGACAGCACTCATGAACACATTAGAACAAACAATTGGCAATACGCCTCTGGTGAAACTACAACGTCTGGCGCCGGATAACGGCAGTGAAATTTGGGTCAAGCTGGAAGGGAATAATCCCGCGGGTTCGGTGAAAGACCGGGCTGCGCTGTCGATGATTGTCGAAGCGGAAAAACGTGGAGAAATTAAGCCTGGTGATGTGCTGATCGAGGCTACCAGCGGTAATACCGGAATTGCTCTGGCAATGATCGCCGCGCTGAAGGGCTACCGCATGAAGCTGCTGATGCCAGACAACATGAGCCAGGAGCGCCGAGCGGCGATGCGTGCTTACGGGGCTGAACTGGTTCTGGTGACCAAAGAGCAGGGGATGGAAGGCGCGCGTGACTTAGCTCTTGAAATGGCGCAGCGCGGAGAAGGTAAACTTCTCGACCAATTTAATAATCCGGATAACCCGTACGCGCATTACACCACCACCGGACCGGAAATCTGGCAGCAGACGTCAGGTCGTATTACCCACTTTGTCTCCAGTATGGGAACAACAGGCACCATTACTGGTGTGTCGCGTTTTCTGCGTGAGCAAGAAAAAGCGGTTACTATCGTTGGCCTGCAGCCGGAAGAGGGCAGTAGTATTCCGGGAATTCGCCGCTGGCCTGCGGAATATATGCCGGGCATTTTTAACGCCTCGCTGGTGGATGAGGTATTGGATATTCATCAGAACGATGCGGAAAACACCATGCGCGCGCTGGCGGTGAAAGAGGGTGTGTTCTGCGGCGTCAGTTCCGGCGGCGCAGTAGCCGGAGCGATTCGCGTGGCCGAACAAAATCCGGGAGCGGTGGTGGTGGCGATCATCTGCGATCGCGGCGATCGCTACCTTTCAACCGGCGTGTTTGGCGAAGAGCACTTTAACCAGGGATCAGGGATTTAGTTTGTAGGCCTGATAAGCATATTGCCATCAGGCAAACGTACGACACGATCGCCGGATGACGACGTAAAGCGTCTTATCCGGCCTGCCATAATCAATCGTTACGTTTTTCCACAAGCTTATCAAGGAATTGCCACAGCTTCTCATTCATCTGCTGATAATCCCATGCGCGCATCTCTTCAACGGAGCGGATGAAGCGCTTGCCTTTAGCTTCCGCCAGTTCTTGTTCGGAGTGTTGAATAAGCCCTTCTATAGCATCAGCCGTAAATTCCATATGGCACTGAAAACCATAGACGAAATTACCGTATTGTACGATTTGTCGCGGGCAGCCCTCGCTTGTGGCGAGAATTGTCGCCTGGTCGGTTAATCCAGGCATATCGTTGTGCCAGTGACCGACGGTAAGCGGTGAACCAAAATGGCTGAACAACGGATGCTGTTGGCCTGCTTCGGTCAGGGTGATCGGGTAGTGACCAATCTCTTTTTCCGGACTCTGGCACACCTTCGCACCCAGCGCTTCGCCGATTAACTGTGAACCCAGGCAGATCCCCACCACAATTTTACGTGCCGCAATCGCCTGATTGATCAGATGCTGCTCGGCCTGAGAATCAAAGTACGGGCACTCTGCCAGCGTGGTCCGGGGGGACTGCGGACCGCCAAACACCACCAACATATCGAAGCCATCCGCGTTCGCAGGGACCGTTTCCCCGGCGTAAACGTGCGACCAGGTGATGGTATAGCCGCGTGATTCAGCCCACGGCAGATACGCGCCAGCAGATTCAAAAGACTCATGAATAACAAAATGAACTCGCACTTTTTCTCTCCTGTTAGCGCTTTAGCGCCTGATGGATATCAGTCGCCAGCTTATCAATGTCGCTGTCTGATAATGTTGACAGCGTAATGCGCAGGCCGTGGGCAGGCGTATTGACGCCAAACACTTCGCCTTCGCGTACCAGCCAGCCGGACTTTGCCAGCGCAAAAGCGATCGCCTGGCTGTTATCTTCCAGCGGTAGCCACATATTCAGACCGTCACCAACGGGCAACTCAATGCCATGTCGCCGCAGAGCTGCCGTCAACTTTTGCTGCTGGGCGGCGTAAAATTGCTGAGTTTGCGCCAGCGTGTGTTGGTAAGTCTCGTCATTCAGGCAGGCGCAGGCCAAATCCTGCAGCAGATGGCTGACCCACTGACTGCCGGAGTTAAGCCTTAAACGTAGCTTCCCTGAAGTGAGCGGATCGCTGGCCACAATGGCCAGGCGTAAATCTGGTCCTAACGTTTTTGACATCGAGCGGACAACCGCCCAGTGCGTGGTTTCCTTCGCAATCACCGGATACCAGTGGCAAGCAGATAGCAGCGCAAAGTGGTCGTCGACAATCACCAGCGTCTGCGGATAGCGGGCCAGAATTTCCTGCAATTGCGCCGCGCGTGAGGCGCTCAGGCTGCATCCTGTCGGGTTATGCGCGCGCGGTGTCAGAATTACTGCCCGCGCGCCTTTCTGTAACGCGAGTTCCAGCTGGCCCGGCAGCATGCCTTCGCGGTCAACGCTGGCCGGGTTTGCTGAGAACCCGGCATAGCGCAGCATGTTGATGCTGCTTAAAAAGCATGGATCTTCTACGACAACGCTATCACCAGGCAGCAAATGGGCGCACAGTAGCCGTTCGATAGCATCAATGGCACCGCTGGTAATATCAATTTCCCCTTTGCCGGGCATTGCATTTTGCATCCATTCTGATGCCCACGCCTTAAGTCCAGGTGACACAGCGGCATCGCCGTACAAGCGCGGACTCTTATTTATCTTCGCAAAATAATTACTCAGGTCAGGAAGTCGCGAGGGCGCTGGATTACCGCCGGAAAGATCGATAAGCGGGGTATCCGGATTACCACCTTCCAGTGCTACGGGGGCAGTAATCCCCTTAATCACCGTACCGTTGCGTCCCAGGCTTTGTGCCAACCCGGAGGTGACCAGGCGTTTGTAAGCCGCCGCGACAGTATTGCGGTTCACGTTTAATTCCGTTGCCAGTTCCCGCACTGGCGGTAACGTTTCACCCACTGCCAGCGTGCCTGTAGTGACATGTTGACGGATACTGTCAAAAATTTCGTTAGCGGTTTTTCCGTCGATCATTATTGACCTATGACAAAATGAATTTTAGCATATGACGATAATAGTGAGGCGTAGTCCCGCTGTCCAGCGAGAGGAGAAATTTATGGAGCAGGAGAGTGATATCCAGTCAGTGCTCTTCGACGACACGCATCGGGCGTTACAGACCGATATCGTCGCCGTTCAGTCACAGGTGGTTTATGGCAGCGTAGGTAACAGCATCGCCGTCCCGGCCATTAAAGCGCAGGGATTACGTGTGACGGCAGTACCTACGGTGCTGTTCAGTAATACTCCGCATTATGAAACCTTCTACGGCGGCGTTATTCCAGCAGACTGGTTTAGCGGTTATCTCCGCGCCTTAAACGAGCGTGATGCCTTGCGCGAGCTAAAGGCGGTGACGACAGGTTACATGGGCAGCGCGGAACAAATCGCCTTGCTGGCACAGTGGCTGAAAACCGTTCTGACCACGCATCCGGACCTGTGCATTTTGGTCGACCCCGTGATTGGCGATACGGATAGCGGTATGTATGTTAAAGCCGAAATTCCGGAGGCTTATCGTCAGCACCTGCTGCCGCTGGCTCAGGGGCTGACTCCAAATGTGTTCGAGCTGCAAATGCTGAGCGGAAAGCCGTGTCGTACGCTTGACGAAGCCATTACGGCGGCACAATCACTGCTCACTGACACCCTGAAATGGGTGGTGATCACCAGTGCGCCGGGGGATACGGAAGAGATTATTCATGTTGCGGTGGTGACGGCTGAAACGGTTGAGGTGTTAGCTCATCCGCGAGTGAAAACGGATCTGAAGGGGACTGGCGATCTGTTCTGTGCCGAGCTGGTGAGCGGCCTTGTGATGGCGAAAGCGCTGACGACCGCGACGCACGATGCTGCACAGCGGGTGCTGGACGTGATGACGTGGACGCACCAGTGCGGTTGTGATGAATTAATTCTGCCACCGGCAGGGGAGGCGCGATGAAGAGTTACCGGCTGGTAGTTCGCCAGAATGGGCGTATGGTTGGACACTTTGATACCTGCGGGACAGCGGCACTGGAAGATATCTGCGTGGCGCGGGCTATGTTCGGCATTGCGGGTGGTTACGACTGTGAGTTGTTAGTGGCGGATTCGGAACGACGGATGCTGGAGAGCGGGCCGGAGGGCATGAAAATCCTGATGCGCGAGGCGTGTTATCGCCCGGTGACTGCACACATTTAATGGCGGATGAAGTGTATAAAAAAATGGCGCCAATCGGCGCCATTTTTCTCTGCGGCAAGAATTACTTCTTGATGCGGATAACCGGGGTTTCACCCACGGTCACGCTACCGGACAGTTTGATCAGTTCTTTGATTTCGTCCATGTTGGAGATAACAACCGGAGTCAGGGTAGACTTGGCTTTTTCTTCCAGCAGCGGCAGATCGAATTCAATAACCGGGTCGCCCACTTTCACGCGCTGACCTTCTTCAGCGATGCGTTTGAAGCCTTCGCCTTTCAGTTCAACGGTATCAATACCGAAGTGAACAAACAGCTCAATGCCGCTGTCGGATTCGATAGAGAAAGCGTGGTTGGTTTCAAAGATTTTGCCGATGGTGCCGTCAACAGGAGCAACCATTTTGTTACCGGTTGGTTTGATAGCGATGCCATCACCAACGATTTTTTCAGCAAAAACTACATCCGGCACGTCTTCGATGTTGACGATCTCGCCAGAGAGCGGAGCAACAATCTCAATAGTTCCGGTGTCTTTCTTATCATCAGAAACCAGAGATTTCAGTTTATCGAACAAACCCATGATCTTCTCCTAAGCAGTAAATTGGGCCGCATCTCGTGGATTAGCAGATTGTTTTTTCTTCAATGAACTTGTTAACCAGCGTCATTAACTCGTCCGTTGTCGGTTGAGCAAGAGCCTGCTCTGCTAACACCTTCGCATCTTCGAAGTTCGTGTTACGGATAATCTTCTTAATGCGCGGGATAGAAATGGCGCTCATAGAGAATTCGTCCAGACCCATCCCCAGCAACAGAAGTGTAGCACGTTCGTCGCCTGCAAGCTCACCACACATGCCAGTCCATTTGCCTTCAGCATGAGAAGCATCAATAACTTGCTTGATCAGCGTCAGCACAGATGGCGACATCGGTTGGTAAAGGTGTGAAATCATATCATTACCACGGTCAACTGCCAGGGTGTACTGCGTTAAATCATTGGTGCCGATACTAAAGAAATCAACTTCTTTGGCTAAATGACGCGCAATTGTTGCCGCAGCCGGTGTTTCCACCATCACGCCAATCTCAATGCTCTCGTCAAATGCTTTACCTTCGTCGCGCAGTTCCTGTTTGTAGATTTCAATCTCTTTGCGCAGTGCACGCACTTCTTCAACAGAGATGATCATTGGGAACATAATGCGCAGTTTACCGAAAGCAGAGGCGCGCAGAATCGCGCGAACCTGGTCACGCAGGATCTCTTTACGATCCATGGCGATACGCACGGCACGCCAGCCCAGGAACGGGTTCTCTTCTTTCGGGAAATTCATGTACGGCAGTTCTTTATCGCCGCCGATGTCCATGGTGCGAACGATGACCGCCTGAGAGCCACAGGCTTCAGCAACGGCTTTATACGCAGCAAACTGTTCTTCTTCAGTTGGCAGCGATTCACGGTCCATGAACAGGAATTCGGTGCGGTACAGACCCACACCTTCAGCGCCGTTACGTTCAGCGCCTTCAACGTCACGAACGGTACCGATATTGGCGCAAACTTCAACCTGATGTCCGTCCAGCGTGATAGCCGGCAGATCTTTCAGCTTAGCGAGTTCCGCTTTCTCGGTTGCAACCTGCTCCTGAACGGCACGCAGTTGCTCGATAACGTCGTTGGTCGGATTGACGTAAACCTGATTGTTTACGGCATCCAGAATCAGATAGTCGTCGTTTTTAACCTGAGAGGTGACGCTACCCGTACCGACGATGGCAGGCAGTTCCAGAGAACGCGCCATGATAGAGGTATGGGAGGTACGTCCGCCCGCGTCAGTAATGAAACCCAGCACCTTGTTCAGGTTCAGCTGTGCGGTTTCTGACGGGGTCAGGTCTGCGGCTACCAGGATAACTTCTTCCTGAATAGCGCTCAGGTCGATAATTGCCAGACCCAGGATGTTACGCAGCAGGCGTTTACCGATGTCACGTACGTCAGCCGCACGTTCTTTCAGGTATTCATCATCCAGCTCTTCCAGGGCTGTGGCCTGACCTTCGATAACTTCATGCGCGGCTGCATCAGCCGTCATGTGCTTATCTTTAATCAGGGCTATGATTTCCTGCTCCAGCTCCTCATCTTCGAGCAGCATGATATGCCCTTCAAAGATGGCTTCTTTTTCTTCACCGAACGTTTCACCAGCTTTGGTTTTGATCGCTTCCAGTTGCGCAGATGCCTTGGCACGACCGCTCAGAAAACGTTCAACTTCCTGATCAACCTTGTCGGCAGAAATTTTTTTCCGGTCAATGACGATTTCGTCTTCTTTCAGTAGCAATGCTTTACCGAAAGCGATACCCGGGGATGCTAAAATGCCTGAAATCATAACCCTACCTTACTTGTGACTGATATTTAAAAGAACTCGTTGAACTTACTCGAGTTCAGCCATCAGTTTAACCAGATGCTCAACTGCTTTCTGCTCGTCTTCACCTTCTGCGGACAGGGTAACAACGGTACCCTGAGTCAGGCCCAGAGTCTGCAGTTTAAACAGGCTTTTGGCGCTAGCGCTTTTGCCGTTGGAAGTCACAGTAATATCAGAAGTAAAGCCTTTTGCTTCTTTAACAAACTGAGCAGCAGGGCGAGTATGCAGACCGTTCGGAGCGGTAATGGTAACTTCTTGCTGGAACATTATATTTCCCCAACTTATAGGTTTAGTGTTGTGGAACTAAAGTCTAGCCTGGCGGTTCAACTTTAGCCTGTATTGTTAGCATCGGCGTAAACTGGACGCGACACAAAAGGAGTTCGGTGCAATCCGTTGCTGGCAACTTCTTGCCGCTGACGTTTCGTTCGTCATTAAACATTATGCCGCGAAAGGAAGAGTTGAACCAAATCATAAAATCGATTCAGCTAGCGCTTTTCCTGTAACGATTAATTTCGCGCATCAAAATAATTAGCTTGGTTAAATACCAGTTCTGGTGGGTTGAATCAATGCCAGGCGAGTTGAAACTTTGAAGCAGGCCACAAAAAAGCACCCAAAAGGGTGCTTTTTTACGCGTTTTTAACATGCTGGCATTACTGTTGCAGTTCTTTCTCTGTGAAAAGATCGGCAAACAGTGCAGTGCTCAGATAACGCTCACCCGATGACGGTAGAATAACCACTATATTCTTATTGGTAAAGGTTTCATCTTCCTGCAGCTTAAGCGCGGCAGCAACAGCAGCGCCGGAAGAAATGCCCGCCAGAATACCTTCTTCTTCCATCAGGCGACGTGCAGTAGAGATTGCTTCATCATTGGTGATGGCGACGACTTTATCGATAAGTTTCAGATCAAGGTTGCCTGGAATGAAACCCGCGCCAATCCCCTGAATTTTATGTGGGCCCGGTTTAAGTTCTTCACCCGCCAGCGCCTGGGCGATAACCGGGGAGTCGGTAGGTTCAACCGCGACGGTGATCAGATCGGTTTTACCTTTAGTGCCTTTGATGTAGCGGGTCACACCAGTCAATGTACCGCCGGTACCGACGCCGGAAATAAAGACATCAACCTGGCCATCGGTATCTTCCCAGATTTCCGGGCCGGTGGTTTTTTCGTGAATTTCCGGGTTCGCCGGGTTGCTGAACTGCTGCAGCAGCAGGAACTTCTCCGGATCGCTGGCGACAATTTCTTCCGCTTTCTGGATTGCACCCTTCATCCCTTTTGCGCCTTCGGTCAGCACCAGATTCGCACCCAGAGCTTTCAACAGCTTGCGGCGCTCAATGCTCATCGTTTCCGGCATGGTCAGAGTCAGTTTGTAACCGCGGGCTGCGGCAACGTAGGCTAGCGCAATCCCCGTGTTGCCGCTGGTCGGTTCTACCAGCTCAACACCCGGTTTAAGTACACCACGTTTTTCGGCATCCCAAATCATATTGGCACCGATACGGCATTTGACGCTAAAGCTCGGGTTACGAGATTCCACCTTCGCCAGAATGCGTCCGTTACCGATACGGTTCAGTCGAACCAGCGGCGTATGACCGATAGTCAGCGAGTTGTCTTCAAAAATCTTACTCATGGCCTGTCCTTAACTGTATGAAATTGGGATACCGCTTCAGCATACCTGTTGAGAAAGTATGGGGAAGTAAGGAAATCGCATATCTATATGCTGATGGGAAATAATGCCTTGCAGTATGGAATAAGAGCGGGCATAAGCCAGCCCGCATTTACACATTTTTGCATTACTTCCATAACGCGTGCTTAGCACGATAGCAGTCTACCCACATCGCCGTGGCACCACAAACCGCGACCGGCATGATGAACAGATTGAGCACCGGAATCATGGTGAACAGGCTGGTCAGCGCGCCGAACTGCATATTGGTGACCTTGCGTGTACGCAGCGCGACGCGCATCTCCTTAAAAGGCACCTTATGGTTATCAAACGGATAATCGCAGTACTGAATGGCCAGCATCCATGCGCTGAACAGGAACCACAGCACCGGGGCGACGGTCTGCCCAATACCCGGAATGAAATAGAGGATCAGCAACACGATGGCGCGCGGGAGATACCACGCCAGCTTTTGCCATTCACGTTTCATAATACGGGGAACATCTTTCATGATGCCGAGAACACCGGTGTCAGGCGGTGTTGCGCCCGTTAAGCGCGCTTCCAGTTGTTCAGCCAGCAGACCGTTAAACGGCGCGGCAATCCAGTTGGCTATGGTGGAAAAGAGGTAGCCGAACACCAGTAGTACGGAGATAGTGACAATCGGCCACAGCAAGTAGCTGAGCCACTGAAGCCAGTCAGGGACGTGACTCATCAGCGCGGGGATCCAGCTATCGAGTTGTGTGAATAGCCACCAGAATGCGCCGCCCATCAGCAGGATATTCACCAGCAAAGGCAGGATGACAAAGCGACGAATGCCCGGTTGGGTGATGAGCCTCCATCCCTGTGAAAAGTAATAAAGGCCGCTGCGAGGTACGACTGCAGATGATGAAACCATGGTCAGGACATACTCCTTGTTATATAAGCTCTGGTAAACTTTGCGTATCTTACCGGGTTGTTGAGCGTTAAGCTGTTCAGAAATGTTCGAAAAAAAAGCAAAAAGCACAATTTTGTTCATCTTTATGCCGTGAAAGCCAAGAGTGCACTTGCACTTGGCGTAATCGACAAATACTCTTAGTGAGTAAATGTTTGCCGTGGTGGCAAGGTGTTAGAACAACAGAGAATATAATGATGCAGGATTTGCGTCTGATATTAATCATTGTTGGCGCGATCGCCATAATCGCTTTACTGGTACATGGTTTTTGGACTAGCCGTAAAGAGCGGTCTTCTATATTCCGCGATCGCCCACTGAAACGCATGAAGTCTAAACGTGAAGACGAGGATTCGTTCGACGACAACGTCGAGGAAGACGAAGGCGTGGGCGAAGTTCGCGTTCATCGTGTGAATCATGCTCCCGGTAACGCGCAGGAACATGGTGTTCCTCCTCAGTCGCCGCAACACCAGTACCAGCCGCCTTATGCGTCGGCTCAGCCGCGTCAACCCGCGCAGCAGCCTGCACAAGCGCCGGTACCGCCGCCGCATGCTCAGCCGCAGCCTGTACAACCGCAGCAGCCGGTGCAACATCAGCCTGTTCAGCAACAACCTGTACAGCAGCCGATGCAGCATCAGCCCGTTGCTCCGCAGGTTCAGCAGCCCGTGCAGCAAGCACCGCAACCTGCGCCGCAGACTTTCCAGCCCGCAGAGCCTGCCGTTGAACATCAACCGCAGCCTGAGCCGGTAGTTGAAGAAGCGCCTGCTGCTGAAAAACCGCAGCGTAAAGAAGCGGTCATTATTATGAACGTTGCGGCGCATCACGGTAGCGAGCTCAACGGTGAAGTGCTGCTCAATAGCATTCAGCAAGCCGGCTTTAAATTTGGCGATATGAATATTTTCCATCGTCATTTGAGCCCGGATGGCAGCGGTCCGTCGCTGTTCAGTCTTGCCAATATGGTTAACCCAGGAACGTTTGACCCCGAAATGACGGGTGATTTCAGCACCCCTGGCGTAACTATTTTTATGCAGGTTCCGTCCTATGGGGACGAGCTGCAAAACTTTAAGCTGATGCTGCAGTCCGCACAGCACATCGCCGATGAAGTGGGTGGTGTGGTGCTTGACGATCAACGTCGCATGATGACGCCGCAGAAACTGCGCGAGTATCAGGACCGCATCCGCGAAGTTAAAGAATCTCGCGCCTGATTCTCCTTTGGCGTGACATCTCCTTGCTAAACCCCCGCCTGTCGGGGGTTTTTTATCATTGATGGTGCGATATGGAATCAATCGAACAACAACTGACAGAACTGCGAACCACGCTTCGCCATCATGAGTATCTCTACCATGTGATGGACGCGCCGGAAATTCCCGATGCGGAATACGATCGTCTGCTGCGCGAACTCCGCGAGCTGGAAGCGCAGCATCCGGACCTTATTACCCCTGACTCGCCAACTCAACGCGTTGGCGCCGCCCCGTTAACGGCGTTCAGTCAGATTCGCCATGAAGTGCCGATGCTGTCGCTGGATAACGTGTTTGATGAAGAGAGTTTTCTCGCCTTTAACAAGCGCGTACAGGACCGACTGAAGAGTACGGACAAACTAACCTGGTGCTGTGAGCTGAAGCTTGACGGGCTGGCGGTGAGTATTCTCTATGAAAACGGCGTGCTGGTTAGCGCCGCAACGCGCGGCGATGGCACCACCGGGGAAGACATTACCTCGAACGTGCGCACCATTCGTGCGATCCCGTTAAAGCTGCGCGGCGATAACATTCCGACGCGTCTGGAAGTGCGCGGCGAGGTGTTCCTGCCGCAGGCCGGGTTTGAAAAAATCAACGAAGAGGCCCGCCGTACTGGCAACAAAGTGTTTGCTAACCCGCGAAATGCGGCGGCTGGGTCATTACGCCAGCTCGATCCGCGTATCACAGCGAAGCGACCGCTTACTTTCTTCTGCTATGGCGTTGGTGTGCTGGAAGGTGGTGTGTTGCCCGATACCCATCTGGGCCGTCTGCTGCAATTTAAAGAGTGGGGATTGCCGGTGAGCGACAGAGTGGCGCTTTGCGACTCTCCGGAGGAAGTACTTGCTTACTATCATAAGGTTGAAGAAGACCGACCGACGCTGGGCTTCGATATCGACGGCGTGGTGATTAAAGTCAACTCCATGGCGTTGCAGGAGCAACTGGGCTTTGTTGCTCGCGCGCCGCGCTGGGCGGTGGCCTTTAAGTTCCCGGCACAGGAGCAGATGACCTTTGTCCGCGATGTTGAGTTTCAGGTAGGACGTACAGGGGCGATTACGCCTGTCGCCCGCCTTGAGCCAGTTCAGGTTGCCGGGGTGTTGGTCAGTAACGCCACCTTGCACAATGCGGATGAAATTGAGCGTCTTGGTTTGCGTATTGGCGATAAAGTCGTCATTCGCCGTGCGGGCGATGTCATCCCGCAGGTAGTGAACGTCGTGATTTCCGAGCGTCCGGACGATACCCGCGAAATCGAGTTTCCCACCCACTGTCCGGTATGCAACTCTGACGTTGAGCGTGTGGTAGGCGAAGCGGTTGCTCGCTGTACCGGAGGTTTAATCTGCGGGGCACAGCGGAAGGAATCATTGAAACACTTCGTTTCCCGCCGTGCGCTGGACGTCGACGGCATGGGCGACAAAATTATCGATCAACTGGTCGAGAAAGAGTATGTCCATACGCCAGCGGATCTCTTCACGCTGACCGCAGGTAAGCTGACCGGTCTTGATCGCATGGGGCCGAAGTCTGCGCAAAACGTAGTGAATGCGCTGGAAAAAGCGAAAGAGACCACGTTTGCCCGTTTCCTCTATGCGCTGGGTATTCGTGAAGTTGGCGAAGCGACGGCTGCAGGTCTGGCTGCATATTTCGGCACGCTCGACGCGCTGGAAGCCGCCTCTGTTGAAGAGCTGCAAAAAGTGCCGGATGTCGGCATCGTGGTGGCGACCCACGTGTTTAATTTCTTTGCCGAAGAGAGTAACCGCGAGGTGATCGTCCAGCTTTTGGAGCAGGGGATTCACTGGCCAGCGCCGGTGGTTATCAACGCTGAAGAAATCGACAGCCCCTTTGCGGGTAAGACGGTGGTGCTGACCGGGAGCCTGAGCCTGATGTCACGCGATGATGCCAAAGCACGACTGACCGAGCTCGGGGCAAAAGTGGCCGGTAGCGTGTCGAAGAAAACCGATCTAGTGATTGCGGGGGAAGCGGCGGGCTCTAAACTGGCAAAAGCGCAGGAGTTGGGCATTGAAGTGATCGACGAAGCTGAAATGATCCGCTTACTGGGTGCCTGAGATGGAAAAAGAGCAGCTGGTTGAAATCGCCAATACCGTGATGCCCTTTGGCAAATATAAAGGGCGTCGGCTGATTGATGTACCGGAAGAGTATCTGCTGTGGTTTGCCCGTAAGGATGAATTCCCGCCGGGCAAGCTCGGCGAACTGATGCAAATCACGCTGCTGATTAAAACTGAAGGGCTGACGCAACTGGTGCAGCCCCTGAAACGCCCGCTTTAAGCCTTTGCGGCGCGGCTTTTCTGCTGCGCCTGCAATGCGTCCGTCTGTTGCTTGTAGCGACGTGCCAGCACGGCACAAACCATCAACTGAATTTGATGGAAGATCATCAGCGGCAGCACCATCATTCCTATCACTGACGTCGGGAACAGAATATTTGCCATTGGGATCCCATTCGCCAGGCTCTTTTTCGATCCGCAAAAGACAATGGTGATCTCATCGGCCTTGTTGAAGCCGCATTTACGCGCAACAAAGACGTTGATGCCAATCACGATTGCCAGCAATACGATGCTGACCACCACGATAAACAGCAGTGAGCCAATCCCCACTTTGTGCCAGATCCCGTTAACCACGGCTTCACTGAAGGCGGAGTAAACCACCAGTAAAATGGATGATTGATCCGTTTTTGCAATCCATTTTTTATGTCGGGACACCCAGTTACCAATCCACGGACGCGAAAGATGTCCCAGTACGAACGGCAGCAGCAGCTGCAGCATGATTTTCCCCACCTGCTCCAGGCTGCCTTCTGCGCCATGCATATTCATGACCAGGCCAACCAGCAACGGCGAGAGAAAAATACCCAGCAGGCTGGAGGCCGAAGCGGAACACACGGCGGCGGCAACGTTCCCCCCCGCCAGCGACGTAAAGGCGATTGCCGACTGCACCGTGGCCGGCAAAATACACAGGTACAGGAAACCGGTGTACAGCATCGGGTCAACATTAACCGGCGCCCACCAGGCGAACAGAACGCCCAGCACCGGGAAAACAACAAACGTGCTGCACATCACCCACAGATGCAAACGCCAGTGACTACCGCCGGCAATAATTGCCTCACGAGAGAGCTTGGCCCCGTGCATAAAAAACAGCAGGGCAATGGCGGCGGTGGTTAAGCCTTCAAAGAAAGGCACAAAGCCACCTTCGGCTGGGAAAAAGGACGCCAGTAATACGACCGTAATCAACGTAATCGTGAACGGATCAAGGATACGAAAAAGTTTCATAAAAGCTCCTGAAATTCAGTAGCAACATTTTGCGTTTTTCCATTTGAGAAATAAAATTGATTTATTGCATCCATATATGAATCGAATAGATGAATTACTCTCTGCGTCAGCTCCGTATCTTTGTTACCGTCGCTCAGGCCAAAAGCTTTAGCCGGGCGGGGGATATTATTGGCTTAAGCCAGTCTGCGGTCAGCCACAGCGTTAAAGAGCTTGAAGCTCAGACGGGGGTGCGGTTGTTAGATAGAACAACGCGGGAAGTGGTGCTGACGGAAGCGGGGCACCAGTTGGCGACGCGCCTGGAACGTATTCTGGATGAACTGCACAGCACGCTGCGTGAAGCAGGCCAGGTGGGGACACAGTTAACCGGAACGGTGCGTGTTGCCGCCAGCCAGACAATCTCTGCTCACCTTATTCCACAGTGTATTGCCCAGAGTAATGAGCTTTATCCTGCGATCGATTTTGTGCTGCACGACAGGCCCCAGCAGTGGGTGCTGGAAAGTATTCGCCAGGGAGAAGTCGATTTTGGCATTGTGATTGATCCCGGAGCGGTGACCGACCTGCAATGTGAAGCCGTACTGTCCGAACCGTTCCTGCTGCTGTGTCGCGAGGATCATCCGTTAGCCCAACGTGAGTGGGTGAACTGGCAGGATTTGTATCACGAACGTTTGGTGTTACAGGATTACGCTTCCGGTAGTCGACCGCTGATCGATGCGGCGTTGGCCCATTTTTCCATTGATGCCAACATCGTTCAGGAGATTGGTCATCCCGCCACGCTGTTCCCGATGGTGGAGGCGGGGATTGGCATCAGTGTGCTGCCCGCGCTGGCGCTCCCCTTACCGCAGGGCAGTCACTTGCAGGTTAAGCGCCTGACGCCGGTAGTTGAACGGCAACTGATGCTGGCTCGACGTAAAAACCGCTCTTTATCAACCGCGGCTCAGGCGCTGTGGGACGTGGTGCGTATGCAGGCCAGTGAATTAACCGCTGGTCGTGCCCGTGATCCGTTGTATCAGATATAAATATCGACCTGACGTTGGTCGGAAGCCGTGTTGATGCCCTCAGCTTTTCTCTGATCGGCGCTTTGCTTTTGCTGTGACTCCTCAGCCTGGCGTCGCAACAGTTGAGCCAGCTGTGCTTGTAACATCTTGATTTGTGTCTGAATAAGTTCCTGCTGTTCGCGCTTCTGCTCAACACTGCCACTACTATTGGGAATATCTTTGAGCTGCTGAGTTAGCTTGGTTATCTTTTGGGTGACTTGTGCAATCTGAGCGGAGATGTCATTCCCGGCTGGGGCTTTTCCACCACCACTACTGCTTTGAACAGTTGGGGTGGAAACGTTAATCGTTGTCATACGGATTCCTCACGCCATAAAACATGAGTATCGGCATTAGTGAACAGAACTTCAGTTACAATATGGCGGAGCGGAGTTTAATAATACAAGTTCCAAATCTTCATGTATCTCTATTCCTGTGCCATTTCTGGCCCGAAAAAAATGTGATTTCAGGCTGGTTTAGTGCGACTCATCGATACCGATTTACTATCGGTTGTCGGGATAAACGGTATTGGTAATCGATTGCGTAGTCTCGCTATAACAGTGCGGTACGCGACATTATTTTCGACTACTCAGTATTAAGGATATCTCATGAGTCACTCTCTTTTCTCGCAAAATCCCTGGTATAGCGCCGACATCATTCGTAGTTACAAACCCGATTTCACCCCGCGCGTAGCCTTTATTCTTGGCTCTGGCCTCGGTGCTCTGGCGGATCAAATCGAGGATGCAGTGGCCATCTCTTACGAGAAATTGCCGGGATTCCCTGTCAGTACTGTACATGGTCATGCCGGTGAGCTGGTGCTGGGAAATCTGGCGGGTATTCCGGTGGCTTGTATGAAAGGGCGTGGGCATTTTTATGAAGGTCGCGGCATGACGGTGATGACCGACGCCATTCGCACCCTGAAGCTGCTGGGCTGCGAACTGTTATTTTGTACTAATGCCGCAGGTTCTTTGCGCCCCGAAGTCGGACCAGGTAGTCTCGTTGCGCTTAGCGATCACATTAATACGATGCCAGGTACACCAATGGTCGGACTAAACGATGAGCGTTTTGGTGAGCGATTCTTTTCGCTGGCGAATGCCTATGATGCTGACTATCGTGCGATCCTGCAAACCGTCGCCGCAGAAGAAGGGTTTCCGCTGAGCGAAGGGGTGTTTGTTTCTTATCCGGGACCGAACTTTGAAACGGCGGCAGAAATCCGCATGATGCAAATTATTGGCGGTGACGTGGTGGGGATGTCGGTGGTGCCTGAAGTTATCTCTGCGCGTCACTGCGGTCTGAAAGTGGTTGCGGTGGCTGCCATCACCAACCTGGCGGAAGGTTTGGGGGATGTGAAGTTATCTCACGCACAGACGTTGGCTGCAGCGGAACTCTCCCGGCAGAACTTCATCAATCTGATCTGTGGCTTCTTGCGCAAACTGGCCTGAATAATTAAAACATGACCCCGCTTGCGGGGTCTTACTTTATGGCAAGGAACGGAAAAATGGGTATCGCATCTCGCTTAAAGCTCATGTCGTTTTTGCAATATTTCATCTGGGGAAGCTGGCTGGTAACCCTGGGTTCTTACATGATTAACACCCTGGATTTTACCGGCGCGAATGTGGGTATGGTCTACAGCTCGAAAGGGCTGGCAGCGATTATTATGCCGGGCATTATGGGGATCATTGCCGATAAGTGGCTGCGTGCCGAGCGCGCTTATATGCTGTGCCATCTGGTGTGTGCTGGCGTGTTGCTGTACGCCACAACCGTTACCGATCCACAGACCATGTTCTGGGTAATGTTGGTTAACGCTATGGCGTATATGCCGACGATTGCGTTATCGAACAGCGTCTCATATTCATGCCTTGCACAATCGGGTCAGGATCCGGTCACCGCGTTCCCGCCAATTCGTGTATTTGGCACGATAGGTTTTATTGTGGCGATGTGGACGGTCAGCTTAATGGGACTGGAACTGAGCAGCGCACAGCTTTATATCGCTTCAGGCGCATCGCTGCTGCTGGCTCTGTATGCGCTGACGTTACCAAAAATACCGGTTGCGGAGAAAAAAGAGTCCGCCACGTTGGCCAGTAAACTGGGGCTGGATGCGTTTGTTTTGTTTAAAAATCCGCGTATGGCAATTTTCTTTTTGTTTGCCATGATGCTGGGGGCGGTGCTGCAAATCACCAACGTCTTTGGCAATCCGTTCCTGCATGATTTTGCCCGTAACCCTGAGTTTGCCAACAGCTTTGTGGTGAAATATCCCTCCATTTTGCTGTCAGTTTCGCAGATGGCGGAAGTGGGTTTTATCCTCACTATTCCATTCTTCCTTAAACGCTTTGGCATTAAAACAGTGATGCTGATGAGTATGCTGGCGTGGACGCTGCGCTTTGGCTTCTTTGCCTTTGGCGATCCATCTCCGTTTGGCTTTGTGCTACTGCTGATGTCGATGATCGTTTACGGCTGCGCGTTTGATTTCTTCAACATCTCCGGATCGGTATTTGTCGAGCAGGAAGTTGACTCAAGCATTCGCGCCAGCGCCCAAGGGTTGTTTATGACGATGGTAAATGGCATTGGCGCGTGGGTGGGTTCAATCCTGAGCGGGATGGCGGTGGACTATTTTTCTGTCGATGGCGTCAAGGATTGGCAAACTATCTGGCTGGTGTTTGCCGCTTACGCGCTGGTCCTGGCGGTTATCTTTGCATTGTTCTTTAAATATAAGCATGAGCCTGAACGACTGGCGCAGAAATCACTGGCACATTAATGCTCCTTTAGCGGCGGGTTCTGATACCCGCCGTTTCATTTTCTGCGATGCAATGTGGTAACTTTGCGCATTAATCTTCACTCAGGAGCGCATTATCCATGGAACGCACGCACCGCATCGATCTGAAGTTACTGCGTTATTTTCTTGCCGTCGCAGAAGAACTGCATTTTGGACGCGCTGCTGCTCGCCTGAATATGTCGCAACCGCCCCTCAGTACGCATATTAAAGAGCTGGAACAACAGCTCGGCACGTTGCTATTTATCCGTCATTCCCGCAGCGTGGCGTTAACCCATGCCGGAAAAATTTTGATGGAAGAATCGCGCAGACTGTTATCCAGTGCTAATCAGGCGCTGGCACGAGTGGAACAGATTGGTCGCGGTGAGGCAGGGCGAATTGAGCTAGGCGTCATTGGTACCGCAATGTGGGGAAAAATGCGTCCGGTGATGCGGCGTTTTCTGAAGGAAAATCCCAACGTTGAGGTGCAGTTTCGCGAGAACATGCCCGCAATGCAGATGACGATGCTGGAAAGACGTGAACTGGATGCGGGGATTTGGCGCATGGCTACTGAACCCTCTCCCGGATTTACCAGCCTGCGCTTACATGAATCCTCATTTTTGGTGGCCATACCGGAAGAACATGCTCTTACCGCCTGTGAATCCGTACCGCTGGAAGCGTTGAGAAATGAATATTTTGTCACGATGCCCTCCATTCATACCGACTGGGCATTTTTGCAGCGAGTTTGCCTGAGCGCTGGATTTTCCCCGATGATTATCCGTGAGGTGAGGGAGCCGCAAACGGTGCTGGCGATGATCAGCATGGGGATTGGTATTACGTTAATTGCTGACAGTTATGCGCAGATGAGTTGGCCAGGCGTGGTATTCCGACCGTTAGAGGAACGTATTCCGGCGGATTTATATATTGTGTATGACCAACAGCAGGCGACACCCGCGCTGGAGAAACTGGTAGCGGCATTGACGATGTGATATCTGTGCCGGATGGCGACTAACGTCTTATCCGGCCTACGAAGGGAGTATTGTCGGTAGGCCTGATAAGCGTAGCGCATCAGGCAGTTGTATAAATCGCAGATAGCAAAAAAGCGCCTTTAGGGCGCTTTTTTACATTGGTGGGTCGTGCAGGATTCGAACCTGCGACCAATTGATTAAAAGTCAACTGCTCTACCAACTGAGCTAACGACCCGAAGTGGTGGGTGATGACGGGATCGAACCGCCGACCCCCTCCTTGTAAGGGAGGTGCTCTCCCAGCTGAGCTAATCACCCACTTCGGTACTTCAATTTTATTGTAAGAAATCCAGCTGGCGAGAAAGTGGTGGGTGATGACGGGATCGAACCGCCGACCCCCTCCTTGTAAGGGAGGTGCTCTCCCAGCTGAGCTAATCACCCACTTCTCAATTTCTTACTCTACACGGCGGAGACTACATAAAGTAGTTGGTGGGTGATGACGGGTTCGAACCGCCGACCCCCTCCTTGTAAGGGAGGTGCTCTCCCAGCTGAGCTAATCACCCCCGCTGTGTGGAGTCGCATTATAGGGAGAGTTGAAAATGAGTCAACGCATTTTCTAAAGAATTTGTTCGTTCGTCGTAAATTTAAACAAAACGATCGCAAATCAATCCATGCGGCATGATTTGTATACGAAAATGGCAAAGCGTGATGTTCCAACCTGAACAACATTGAGGAATCAGACCACAGTGATAGAATACGAGCCTGATAATCTTCCCAGGATTTGCCGGTTGTCGGCATCTTTATAAACGTAAGGCCATTTCATGAAAATCAAAACTCGCTTCGCGCCAAGCCCGACAGGTTACCTGCACGTCGGTGGTGCGCGTACTGCTCTATATTCCTGGCTTTTTGCACGTAACCATGACGGTGAGTTTGTGCTGCGTATTGAAGACACCGATCTCGAACGCTCCACTCCGGAAGCTATTGAAGCCATTATGGATGGCATGAACTGGCTGAATCTGGAATGGGATGAAGGTCCGTACTTCCAGACCAAACGTTTTGATCGCTACAACGCCGTGATTGATGAGATGCTGGAAGCCGGTACTGCGTATAAATGCTACTGCTCCAAAGAACGTCTGGACGCGCTGCGTGAAGAGCAGATGGCAAACGGTGAGAAGCCTCGTTACGACGGTCGCTGCCGCCACGGTCATGAACATCATGCTGCTGATGAACCATGCGTGGTGCGTTTTGCCAACCCGCAGGATGGATCCGTTATTTTTGATGACCAGATCCGTGGGCCGATCGAATTCAGCAACCAGGAGCTGGACGATCTGATCATCCGCCGTACCGACGGTTCCCCGACCTACAACTTCTGTGTGGTGGTCGACGACTGGGATATGGAAATCACTCACGTTATTCGTGGTGAAGACCATATCAACAACACTCCGCGTCAAATAAACATCCTGAAAGCGCTGAATGCGCCGGTGCCGGTTTATGCACACGTGTCGATGATCAACGGCGACGATGGTAAAAAACTTTCTAAACGTCACGGTGCGGTCAGCGTTATGCAGTATCGCGACGACGGTTACCTTCCGGAAGCGCTGCTGAACTATCTGGTGCGTCTGGGCTGGTCCAGCGGCGATCAGGAAATCTTCACCCGTGAAGAGATGATCAAACTGTTCTCCCTTGGTGCGGTGAGCAAGTCTGCCAGTGCGTTCAACACCGAAAAACTGCAGTGGCTGAACCATCACTACATTAATGCGCTGGCACCGGAATATGTGGCAACGCATCTGCAATGGCACATTGAGCAGGAAAATATCGATACTCGCGTCGGCCCGCAGCTGTCGGAGCTGGTTAAACTGCTGGGTGAGCGCTGCAAAACGCTGAAAGAGATGGCGCAGAGCTGCCGTTACTTCTACGAAGATTTTGCTGAGTTCGACGCGGACGCCGCGAAGAAACACCTGCGTCCGGTAGCACGTCAGCCGCTGGAAGTGGTTCGCGATAAACTGGCTGCTATCAGCGAGTGGACGGCAGAAAACGTGCACCACGCGATTCAGGTGACCGCTGATGAGCTGGAAGTGGGTATGGGTAAAGTTGGGATGCCGCTGCGCGTAGCCGTAACCGGTGCGGGTCAGTCTCCGGCGTTAGACGTCACAGTGCATGCGATTGGTAAATCCCGCAGCATTGAGCGTATTAATAAAGCGCTGGCGTTTATTGCTGAGCGTGAAAGCCAGCAGTAAGCTCGGTTGAGCGATGAAACAACGGCAGGAGCGCATCCTGCCGTTTTTTTTGCCTGTTATTCAGACTCATCAATACCCAGACGGGTAAGGAAAGTGCGAATACCTTCGCGAGAAATATACATTGCCAGCTTTTCTTGTTCAGTTGGGGACATGTTGTCCAGTGCGCTAATTATCTGGCGACAGGCGTGGCTACGCACCACGTGGTTGTATTCTGCCAACGGTTCCTCTGCCTGATAAATTTCAGGTACTTTGCGAAAAGCCGGAATATTGAGCAGAAACGTGTGGACGCTGGAGTCGATATGAATCAGCCTTGCACGACCCCCTTTAACGCCGGGAAACTTTTCGGTGGTCCAGTTTTGTTCTCTGATCCAACGATTGACGGTTTGTTTGGCAACTCCGAGACAGTCCGCCAGTTCTTCGGTCGTCATTTTGCTGCGTAATTTTTTCATATTATTTGTTGTCGCGGATCCCTAAGCGTTGTAATAAACCCGTAATGCCTTCACGCAGGATCAGTGACGTAAACATTTTCTGTTCTGACGGAGTCATCTCTTTGGCGAGCCTAATCAGTAGAGCTTCGATAGAGGTATCGCCTGATAACGATAAATTATCTGATAAACCTTCGGCTGAACGCTCAGCGCTGCGAATGTATTCACGAACTTGTTCGGTGACGTGAACCAGACGCGCTTTACCGCCCTGTACGCCTGGTTTTGGTGATGTAGCCCAACCCTCCTTGCGCACCCATTTATTGATGGTCTGTCGGCTGTATCCGGTCAGATTAGCAAGTTCTTCTGGCGTCATCCGTTCCTTGAACATAACGATTCCCTGAATAGTCGTGGGGTTAATTAGTGGCTCATTTTATAGCACCATTTTAGTAGAAACCGTGACGCGTTTAACTACTGAATGCGAGTTGTTACGCAATGTTCTTCATTTGACTGCTTTTTCAGCGATTGAATTCTATGAGTTAATTTTGCCGTTGACACACGCGAAGGGAATTCATATGATGCCGCCCGTCAACTCGACAAGCTTTACGTAATGGGGCTATAGCTCAGCTGGGAGAGCGCTTGCATGGCATGCAAGAGGTCAGCGGTTCGATCCCGCTTAGCTCCACCAAATTTTATCCCAACGAATTTGGTATATACGTAAAAGCATCGTGGGGCTATAGCTCAGCTGGGAGAGCGCTTGCATGGCATGCAAGAGGTCAGCGGTTCGATCCCGCTTAGCTCCACCAAAATTTAAACCCTCGCTGAAAAGCGGGGGTTTTTTGTTTCTGCATCCTGTCGATTCTTACCGGTATCTCTCTGCTCTGCTGAATAGCAGGCATAAAAAAAGCCGGGGAAATTCCCCGGCCTTATCACTACGACGTTGTCTTACGCTTACAGCACTAGTGCTGCGATAGATGCAGACAGTACGCTCACCAGCGTAGAGCCATACACCAGCTTCAGACCAAAGCGGGAAACTACGTTACCTTGCTCTTCGTTCAGGCCTTTAATCGCACCGGCGATAATACCGATAGAAGAGAAGTTAGCGAAGGAGACCAGGAACACAGAGATGATGCCTTCAGCGCGCGGGGAGAGCGTAGAGGCGATTTTCTGCAGGTCCATCATCGCAACGAATTCGTTGGAAACAAGTTTTGTCGCCATGATACTGCCCACCTGCAGCGCTTCGCTGGACGGAACACCCATTACCCATGCAACCGGATAGAAGATGTAACCCAGGATGCCCTGGAAGGAGATGCTGTAGCCAAACCAGCCGGTCACGGTGGCAAACAGTGCGTTCAGGGCAGCAATCAGCGCGATGAAACCAATCAGCATCGCCGCAACGATAATTGCCACTTTGAAACCTGCCAGGATGTATTCACCCAGCATTTCGAAGAAGCTCTGACCTTCATGCAGGTTAGACATCTGGATATTTTCTTCGCTGGCATCAACGCGGTAAGGGTTGATCAGCGACAGCACGATAAAGGTGCTGAACATGTTCAGTACCAGCGCCGCAACAACGTACTTCGGCTCCAGCATGGTCATGTACGCGCCGACGATAGACATGGAAACGGTAGACATCGCCGTTGCAGCCATGGTGTACATACGGTTGCGAGACATTTTGCCGAGAATATCTTTATAGGCGATAAAGTTCTCGGACTGACCCAGGATCAGAGAGCTGACGGCGTTGAAGGATTCCAGCTTGCCCATACCGTTCACTTTGGAAAGCAGGTAACCAATTGCGCGGATAATAACCGGCAGCACACGGATATGCTGAAGGATACCGATCAGGGCGGAGATAAAGACGATAGGGCACAGCACTTTCAGGAAGAAAAATGCCAGGCCTTGATCATTCATGCTGCCGAAGACGAAGTTCGTCCCCTCGTTGGCAAAACCGAGCAGTTTTTCGAACATTTCGGAGAAGCCTTTTACGAAGCCCAGGCCGACGTTGGAGTTCAGGAAGAACCACGCCAGTAACACTTCAATAACAAGCAGTTGAATAACATAACGAATGCGAATCTTTTTACGGTCACTGCTTACCAGCAGCGCAAGGATCGCAACAACGGCCAATGCCAATACAAAATGAAGGACGCGGTCCATATTTGCTCCAAATATGAGGCAGGTTTAGTTTTCGTGCACATTCTATGTAACAACCATAAAGAAAACGAGATCAAACACACACTATAATAAGGACCTGTGACGAGATTCAAAATTAGTGATCGGTGATACACTTCCGTTATGCTTTGTATCGAAGTGAAAAGTTATGTCATTGTGCTAATCTATAACAATAATTAAACATCTTACCGTTTTTCCCAGAATCCTTATCGATCCATAGACAAACACTATCAGAGAAATCAACTTCACCCATCAAAATGAAGTTGATAATCATTCTCAATAGGCGTAGCTTGAAACATAGCAAAGGCTATGTTTCTGAGGCACTAAAATGACTAACGATCGCGTTGAGAGTAGCAGTGGACGGGCAGCGCGCAAGTTGAAGCTCGCATTAATGGGACCTGCGTTCATCGCGGCGATCGGCTATATCGATCCGGGCAACTTCGCCACCAACATCCAGGCAGGGGCCAGCTTTGGCTATAAACTGTTGTGGGTGGTGGTCTGGGCAAACCTGATGGCGATGCTGATCCAGGTGCTATCGGCAAAGCTTGGCATTGCCACGGGTAAAAATCTGGCGGAACAAATTCGCGATCATTATCCGCGTCCGGTGGTGTGGTTTTACTGGGTGCAGGCCGAAATTATCGCCATGGCGACAGACCTTGCCGAGTTTATCGGTGCGGCGATTGGCTTCAAATTGATTCTTGGCGTTTCGCTGCTGCAAGGGGCTGTACTGACCGGGATCGCCACTTTCCTTATTCTGATGCTGCAGCGCCGCGGGCAAAAACCGCTGGAAAAAGTGATTGGCGGCTTGCTGCTGTTTGTGGCTGCGGCTTACATTGTGGAATTGATCTTTTCCCAGCCGAACTTCGCGCAACTTAGCAAGGGGATGGTTATCCCGAGCCTACCTAATTCCGAAGCGGTGTTCCTCGCCGCTGGCGTGCTCGGCGCGACTATCATGCCGCATGTCATTTATCTGCACTCTTCCTTAACCCAGCATCTGCACGGCGGAACACGTCAACAGCGCTATGCGGCCACGAAATGGGATGTGGCTATCGCCATGACGATTGCCGGATTTGTCAATCTGGCGATGATGGCGACGGCTGCCGCTGCATTTCATTTTAGCGGGCATACCGGTATTGCCGATCTCGATCAAGCGTATCTGACCCTTGAACCGCTGATGAGTCACGCTGCGGCGACAGTGTTCGGTTTAAGCCTGGTGGCTGCGGGACTTTCCTCTACCGTGGTCGGTACGCTGGCGGGGCAGGTGGTGATGCAAGGGTTTATCCGTTTTCACATTCCGCTTTGGGTTCGCCGTACGGTCACCATGATGCCATCCTTTATTGTGATTCTGATGGGATTAGATCCAACGCGTATTCTGGTGATGAGCCAGGTGTTGCTCAGTTTTGGTATTGCACTGGCGCTGGTGCCGCTGTTGATCTTCACCAGCAACAGTCAACTGATGGGCGATTTGGTGAATACCCGATGGGTAAAACAGGTAGGCTGGGTGATTGTTGTGCTGGTGGTGACGCTCAATATCTGGCTGTTGGTAGGAACTGCACTCGGTTTGTAAAAACAAAAGGGCCCACAGGCCCTTTTGTTACATTAATGGTGGTGTCCGTGACCACGCCCGCGACCGCGGTGGTCGTCACGGTCATTCCAGCCTTCACGGTAGCCGCGCTCATAAGCTTTGCGTTTATCCCAGCCCCGATGATAGCCATTGTCATGACGCCACCAGCGATTTTTACGCCACTCATAGTTATTGTGCCAGTAATCCCGGTCGCGCCAGCGACCGCCATCCCAGTAGTTACCGTAGTTATCGCGATCGCCAATTTGCAATTTTATTGATGGCAGCAGGGTGATTTCGCCAGCGTTCGCGGCCAGCGGTGTAAAAGCCAATAAGACTGCCGCCAGAATCAGTGACCTGAACATGTTTTCTCTCCTTCACGATCGAGCCGTAGCCGGCCTGTTAACGTAATATTACGGGCAGTAAAGCCCCGTTTCATCGCCTTAACTCTTAAATCGTAAGTGAGAGCACTTTTTGTTAATAAATGTGTCTTTATTTCAATCAACTCAGGATAGCATCAATCTCCGCGCACTCTTCAGACGTAAAGTGACGGTTTGCCAGCATGCCGACAGCGTCTTCAATCTGCGCCGTTTTACTCGCGCCAATCAGCACTGACGTGACTTTGTCATCCCGTAACACCCATGCCAGCGCCATCTGGGAAAGCTTTTGCCCGCGTCGTTCTGCCAGCGCATTCAGCGCCCGCACCTTCTCCAGTTTCTCTGGCGTAATGTGATCCGGGTTCAGGAAACGGCTGCCGCTTGCCGCACGAGAATCCGCAGGAATGCCGTTCAGGTAGCGGTCGGTTAACTGCCCGCCTGCCAGCGGTGAAAAGGCGATACTGCCGACGCCTTTTTCCTGTAACAACGACAGCAGACCGCCTTCGACCCAACGTTCAAACATGGAATATTTGGGCTGGTGAATAAGGCATGGCGTACCTAAATCGTCGAGTATTTCAATCGCCTGCCTGGCAAGATCTGCCGGATAGTTAGACAACCCGACGTACAGGGCTTTGCCCTGACGGACGATGTGATCCAGTGCGCGCATGGTTTCTTTGAGCGGTGTTTCAGGGTCGGGGCGATGGTGGTAGAAAATATCGACATACTCCAGTCCCAGGCGCTTCAGGCTTTGATCGAGACTGGCAATCAGATATTTGCGTGAACCCCAGTCACCGTAGGGACCTTCCCACATGGTGTAGCCCGCTTTAGTGGAGATAATAAGCTCATCTCGCCACGGTAAAAAATCTTCCTGCAGGATCCGACCAAAATTCCGTTCTGCCGAACCCGGCGGTGGACCATAGTTATTTGCCAGATCAAAATGGTTGATCCCCAGATCGAATGCGCGCTGTAATAATGCCCGACTGTTTTCGATCTGTGTGGTATCGCCAAAATTGTGCCACAAACCCAGCGAGACAATCGGCAGTTTAAGGCCGCTCTGACCGCAGCGGCGGTACTCCATTGTCTGATAACGATTTTCATCTGCGTGATAAACCATGTCACCCCCTTCCACAATGCGTGTGTCTTTCAGTGTATACGGTTACACCGTCTATTCTTCAATGAATTTTTACCGCCAAAACTGTAAATCCTGCTTTCCACCCCTTCACAGCGACTTTCCTGGACAGTCATCACAGTTCTTCGATACTCAACATGAGGTTACCGTCAGAAGGATAGCTGTCATGCAAACCCCGTATTCCGTTGCTGATTATCTGCTGGACAGGCTGGCAGGCTGTGGCGTCGGCCATCTCTTTGGTGTGCCTGGCGATTATAATTTGCAGTTTCTTGACCACGTGATTGAACATCCCAACGTATGTTGGGTCGGGTGTGCGAACGAGTTGAATGCGGCTTATGCGGCAGATGGCTATGCACGGGTCTCCGGGGTAGGGGCGCTGCTCACCACGTTTGGTGTGGGCGAGTTAAGTGCGATTAACGGTATTGCAGGAAGTTATGCGGAATATGTTCCTGTTTTGCATATTGTTGGCGCGCCCTGTCGCGGTGCACAGCGTCGTGGGGAGTTGATGCATCACACGCTGGGCGATGGTGACTTTCAACATTTTTACCGTATGCAGCAGGCGGTGACGACGGCGAGCGCGGTACTGGATGAACAAAACGCCTGTTATGAAATTGACCGCGTGTTGCGAGCAATGCTCATCGAACGCAGGCCGGGCTATCTGATGTTACCTGCTGATGTGGCAAAACAGCCCGCCACACCACCGAATGACATCCTGATTGTTCCTCTGAGCGAGCCGGAGAGCAGTGTGGCAGAAGCGTTTCGCTACCATGCCCGTGAACGATTGCTGGACAGCCCGCGCGTCGCGCTGCTCGCGGACTTTCTCGCGCTACGTTTTGGTCTGCAGCCGGTTTTACAGCGCTGGATGGCGGAAACGCCGATGGCCCACGCCACGTTGTTGATGGGCAAAGGGCTGTTCGATGAACGTCATCCGGCGTTTGTTGGCACATACAGTGCCGGAGCCAGTAGCGATTATGTTCGTCTGGCTATCGAAGATGCCGACACGATATTTTGTGTCGGCACACAATTTGTCGACACCCTGACCGCCGGGTTTACGCAACAGCTACCGCAGGAGCGCACCATTGAGGTTCAGCCACATGCCTCACGGATTGGAACCAGCTGGTTTAACATCCCGATGGAGCAGGCGGTCACCACATTGCGGGAGCTGTGTCTGGAAATGTCGTTTTCACTGCCGCCAGAACGTCCGCCAGTTGCGCGCATTCAGGTTGAGAAGGGGCCTCTGACGCAGGAAAACTTCTGGCATACGGTGCAGCAGTATCTGGCGCCTAATGATATTATCCTCGTCGATCAGGGAACCGCCGCCTTTGGCGCGGCTGCGCTCTCATTACCTTGCGGGGCGGAAGTACTGGTTCAACCGTTGTGGGGATCGATTGGCTACGCGCTACCGGCGGCATTCGGCGCGCAAACGGCCTGTCCGGACCGTCGGGTGATCCTGATTATTGGCGATGGCGCGGCGCAGCTCACCATTCAGGAGCTGGGCTCCATGCTCAGAGACGGGCAATCACCCGTTATTTTACTCCTCAACAATGACGGCTATACCGTGGAGCGGGCTATACACGGGGCAAATCAGCGCTATAACGATATCGCCGCCTGGAGCTGGACGTTGGTGCCGCAGGCGTTTAGTCGTGAATGTCAGGCGGAATGCTGGCGGGTGACGCAGGCGGTACAACTGGAGGAAGTTTTGGCCAGGCTGTCCCATCCGCAACGATTGTCGTTAATTGAGGTGGTGCTACCGAAAGCCGATCTTCCTGAATTATTGCGCACGGTGACCCGTGCGCTGGAATCTCGCAACGGCGGATAGCTATTTATCAGAGCGTTCAGCGACCATCAACGGCTTGCCTGCCAGCAGCAGCCAGGCGGGCAGCATAACGATGCACAGCAGCGGCAGCAGGGTGGTATCTGGTACCACCACTGCTGCCATAAACAGACTCAGCCAGGCGTCGCGGGTGACGACCAGCACCAGCCCGAGGATAGAGCAAGAAACCGTGATGGCAGCCGGCACCGCTTCAACATGGGCGTGCAGCATCAGACCCAAGGCGACACCAACGAATACCGCCGGGAAGATTCGCCCTCCGCGAAAACCACTCGCTGCCGCAACTACTAACGCCGCCAGCTTAATTACGGCGAGCATGAAATAATCCGATGTCCCCAGCGTTTGGCTAAACGCCATCTGCTGCATTTCGTCCAGTCCCTTAAACAAGGTAAGCGGCCCGCCGATAACACCCAAAATTCCAAGGATAAAACCGCCTGCCCCGAGGATCAGTACCGGGTGTTTTAATCGATGCATTAAATGGTGCAAACGTGGCAGACACCAGACGGCTACCATTCCGGCAGCAATAGCGATTGCGGCAACAACCGCGCCGCTGAGGATATCGATCAAGTGCATCTGCGTGTAGTGCGCGATGGGCAGTGAAAAATGGGGGTGAAAAAACAGGCTGGTGGTTAGCGAACCCGCGGCCGCGGCCATTAACGGCGCGAACAGGCGATCCCACAAGGGCACATCGTTTGAGCTATTCAGCGTTTGCGAAAATATCAGCGCAGCGGCAACGGGGGTGCCAAATAGCGCGCCGATGGTGCCGGCAGAGGCGAGAATGGTCCAGTCCAGTTTCGCAATGCGGGGAAACATGCGGCTACCAAGTGCCACTGCCAGAGCGATATTTACGGTCATGATGGGGTGTTCCGGACCCAGACTGACGCCACCCGCGAGGCCAAGGATTAGCGCTGCCAGCAGGCCCGGTAGTGCTGACGTTGGCACCGGCATACCAATTAACGGTTCACAGGCCGGATCCGGACCTGCGTGACCATGGCTGTAACGGATAACTAACCCGACCATGATCCCCGTGAGCGTCAGCATACCGATAATCCAGACCGGAGAGTCTTGGGCTATACCGATGCTAACAGGCAGACGTTCCCACAAAAACTGCTGTAAAACGGAAGCCACTTTCATCACAACGATCAACACCAGGCTGGACGCTATGCCAATGATTAGCGCTGGGGTTGATAGCAAGAGCATCGTTCTGGCTCGCGGATGGAGCATTTTCTATTCCTTAAAACAGAGTCATAGCCATAGTTTGCACAGCATGCCTGACGGCATCGCTGCAAATGGTGCTGAAACGATAAAGTAATTGTGTGATCTGGATCGATTTTCCACGGGCATCAGCCTTCAGACCGTTGTTGTTATGTCCCCATGAATTTACAGTGTGGCAAAGATTTAATCTGACTTTAGCGGAGCAGTGGAAGAATGACAAAATATGCTTTAGTAGGGGATGTTGGCGGCACCAACGCGCGTCTTGCTCTGTGCGATATTGCCAGCGGCGAGATTTCGCAGGCAAAAACCTATTCCGGGCTTGATTACCCCAGTCTGGAAGCCGTGGTGCGCGTGTACCTGGATGAGCATAGCGTCAGCGTCGAAGATGGCTGCATTGCCATTGCCTGTCCGATTACTGGCGACTGGGTGGCAATGACCAACCATACCTGGGCATTCTCTATTGCTGAGATGAAAAAAAATCTGGGCTTTAGCCATCTGGAAATCATCAATGATTTCACCGCCGTGTCGATGGCGATCCCGATGCTGAAAAAAGAGCATTTGATCCAGTTTGGTGGCGCGGAACCTATTGAAGGTAAACCGATAGCCGTCTATGGCGCAGGAACCGGGCTCGGTGTGGCGCATCTGGTGCATGTGGACAAACGCTGGGTAAGCCTGCCCGGTGAAGGCGGTCATGTAGATTTTGCGCCTAACAGCGAAGAAGAAGGAATTATCCTTGAAGTCCTGCGCGCCGAAATTGGCCATGTTTCCGCAGAACGTGTGCTGTCTGGTCCGGGGCTGGTGAATCTGTATCGCGCCATCGTCAAATCAGACGGGCGGTTGCCGGAAAATCTGCAGCCGAAGGATATCACCGCACGGGCGCTGGAAGATTCCTGCATTGACTGTCGTCGGGCGCTGTCGCTGTTCTGCGTCATTATGGGGCGTTTTGGTGGCGATCTGGCGTTAACCCTTGGGACGTTTGGCGGTGTGTACATCGCCGGTGGTATCGTACCGCGCTTCCTCGACTTCTTTAAGGCTTCAGGCTTCCGCGGTGGTTTTGAAGATAAAGGCCGTTTTAAAGCCTACGTGCAGGATATTCCGGTGTACCTGATTGTGCACGATAATCCTGGACTACTTGGCGCAGGTGCGCATTTGCGTCAGACGCTGGGCCATATTCTTTAATTCTTCAATCAGAAATCTGCAAAACCGCGTAAATCACGCGGTTTTTTTATGCCTGCCGCCCACCTTTCCGACCTTCGTCACACTTCCTGATTGCTGGATTATTTGTCCAGTAAAAGCATTATTTGTCTGATAACGGTTGTTACTTTCCTCGGACCATAATTTCACTCGTTAACTATTACGAGGAAATAATTATGAGCAAAAAATTAATTGCCGTCTGCGCGTGCCCAATGGGGCTGGCCCACACCTTTATGGCGGCTCAGGCGCTGGAAGAAGCCGCGGTTGAAGCCGGTTATGAAGTGAAAATCGAAACCCAAGGCGCTGACGGAATACAAAATCGCCTGACGGCGCAGGATATTGCTGAGGCGACGTTAATCATCCATTCAGTTGCCGTAACTCCGGAAGATAACGAGCGTTTTGAGTCGCGTGATGTCTACGAAATTACGCTACAGGACGCGATAAAAAATGCTGCCGGCATCATTAAAGAGATCGAAGAGATGGTTGCCGCTGAACAACAATAATCATCGACAGGGAATTACGTATGGCCATTAAAAAACGCAGTGCAACCGTTGTGCCTGGCGCATCTGGTGCGGCAGCGGCAATAAAAAATCCACCGGCCTCCCGCAATAGCTTCTGGGGCGAACTTCCGCAACATGTGATGTCGGGTATTTCACGCATGGTGCCGACGTTAATTATGGGCGGGGTAATTCTCGCCTTCTCGCAACTGATCGCCTATAGCTGGCTCGATATTCCTGCTGACACTGGCATCATGGATGCGCTGAACAGCGGAAAATTTACCGGTTTTAATCTCTCATTACTGAAGTTTGCCTGGCTGTCGCAATCTTTTGGCGGCGTGCTGTTTGGTTTTGCTATTCCGATGTTTGCCGCGTTCGTTGCCAACTCCATAGGCGGCAAGCTGGCGTTTCCGGCGGGGTTCATCGGCGGGCTGATGTCTACTCAGCCGACACAGATACTGAATTTTGACCCATCAACGCTGCAATGGGTAACCAGTGCTCCGGTTCCGTCAACCTTTATTGGTGCGCTGATTATCTCGATTGTCGCCGGGTATCTGGTGAAGTGGATGAACCAAAAAATCCAGCTGCCTGATTTCCTGCTGGCATTCAAAACCACCTTTTTACTGCCCATTCTCTCCGCCATTTTCGTCATGCTGGCGATGTATTACGTGATAACGCCGTTTGGCGGCTGGATTAACGGCGGGATCCGTACTTTGCTGACGGCGGCTGGCGAGAAAGGCACGCTGATGTACGCGATGGGGATTTCCGCGGCAACGGCGATTGACCTCGGCGGCCCGATTAATAAAGCCGCAGGTTTTGTCGCCTTCAGCTTTACTACCGATCACGTTCTGCCGGTCACCGCGCGCTCTATTGCGATTGTCATTCCGCCGATTGGCCTCGGACTGGCCACGCTTATTGACCGTCGCTTAACCGGCAAACGCCTGTTCAGCGCACAGCTTTACCCGCAGGGGAAAACGGCAATGTTCCTCGCATTTATGGGAATCAGCGAAGGGGCGATCCCGTTTGCACTGGAAAGCCCCATCACCGCAATTCCTTCTTATATGGTTGGCGCCATTGTTGGGTCGACGGCTGCCGTCTGGCTGGGGGCCGTGCAGTGGTTCCCGGAATCCGCTATCTGGGCGTGGCCGCTGGTGACTAACCTCGGCGTCTATATGGCGGGGATCCTGTTAGGTGCGGTGATTACGGCGCTGATGGTGGTGTTCCTTCGCCATCTGATGTATCGCAAAGGCAAGTTGCTGATTGAAAGCCTCTGATTAAAAGGATTGTAACTATGAGCTTACTTGCTTCACTTCGCGACTGGTTAACGGCGCAACAACTCGACGCGATGCTGTTGTCATCACGGCAGAACAAACAGCCGCATATGGGGATCTCCAGCAGTTCAGGGTTTGTGTTTATCAGCCATGAAAGTGCGCATATCCTGGTTGATGCCCGTTACTACACCGATATTGCCACGCGTACTCAGGGCTATCAGATCCATCGGCTCGATGGAGCGCAGACGCTGTTTTCGCAGGTGAATCACATTATTGCGCACGAAAAGCTGCAGACGGTGGGATTCGAAGGTGAGCAAGTAAGCTGGGAAACGGCGAACGCGTGGTCGGACAAACTGCGCGCCCGACTGGTGAGCGCCGTACCGGATGTGCTCCGGCAGGTGAAAACGGCGCAGGAAATAGCCTGTATCCGCGAAGCCTGCCGGATAGCTGACCTCAGCGCGGAACATATACGACGCTTTATTCAACCCGGTCTCAGTGAGCGCGAAATTGCCGCTGAACTGGAGTGGTTTATGCGCACGCTCGGCGCAGATAAAGCTTCTTTTGACACCATTGTCGCCAGCGGCTGGCGCGGCGCGCTGCCACACGGCAAAGCCAGCGACAAACGTGTTGAGGCGGGTGAGTTCATCACGCTGGATTTTGGCGCGCTGTATCAGGGTTATTGCTCGGATATGACGCGAACCTTTCGCATCCCCGATGCGAACCAGCCAGCGGAAGAAAACGCGCTGTTTGCCGTGTACCAGATTGTCCTTGCGGCGCAGCGTGCCGCGGTGGCGGCAATTCGACCAGGTGCGCGATGCAATGAGGTAGACGCCGCAGCCAGGCGGGTCATTACCCAGGCGGGCTATGGCGATGCATTTGGTCACAACACCGGACATGCTATCGGCATTGAAGTGCATGAAAATCCACATTTTTCCCCCGCTGACACAACACCTCTGGTCGCTGGCATGCTGCTCACCGTTGAGCCGGGTATTTATCTGCCGGGGCAGGGGGGGGGGCGTATTGAAGATGTTGTGCTGGTTACGCCTGACGGCGGAGAGGTGCTCTATACCATGGCGAAAACATTGCTACACACGGGAGAGGCGTAATGGATTTATCGTTACTAAAGGCGCTGAGCGAGGCGGACGCGATCGCCTCGTCAGAACAGGAAGTGCGGCAGATCCTGCTTGAGGAGGCGGATCGTCTTAATAAAGAGGTGCGCTTTGATGGTCTGGGATCGGTGCTGATCCGTCTCAATGAATCAACCGGTCCGAAGGCGATGATCTGCGCGCATATGGATGAAGTGGGATTTATCGTGCGTAGTATTTCCAGCGAAGGGGCGATCGATGTATTGCCGGTGGGAAATGTGCGTATGGCGGCCCGACAACTGCAGCCGGTGCGGATCACCACCCGTGAAGAGAGCAAAATTCCCGGTCTGCTCGACGGAGAGCGCTGCGGTAATGAGGTCAATACGCTGCGGGTAGATATTGGCGCGCGATCTTATGATGAGGTACTCCAGGCCGGCGTACGCCCCGGCGATCGCGTCACATTCGACACAACCTTTCAGGTCTTGCCGCACCAGCGAATCATGGGCAAAGCCTTTGATGACCGTCTTGGATGTTATTTGCTGGTGGCGCTACTGCGTGAATGGCATAACGCCATCCCTCCTTGCGAGGTCTGGCTGGTGGCCAGTTCCAGTGAAGAAGTGGGACTGCGCGGAGGACAAACGGCTGCACGCGTTGTCGCACCGGATGTGGCATTTGTGCTGGATACCGCCTGCTGGGCCAAAAACTTTGATTACAGTGTGGCCAACCATCGGCAGCTCGGCAAAGGTCCGATGCTGGTGCTGAGCGATAAATCGCTGATTGCACCGCCAAAGCTGACGGTGTGGGTTGAAAGCGTGGCCGCTGACGCGGGTATTTCCCTGCAGCTCGATATGTTCAGTAACGGCGGCACCGACGGCGGGGCGGTGCACGTACGCGGCACAGGGATCCCAACGGTTGTCATGGGACCTGCCACACGGTATGGACATTGCGCGGCGTCGATTGCCGACTGCCGGGACATCATCCAGACGCAGCAGCTGTTGTCGGCTCTTATTTCACATCTTACGTGCGAAACCGTGGCTCATCTGACGGATTTCAGGTGCTGATTTCGCGCTAATCAGGAGTTGTTATGCTAACGATTCAATTTCTTTGCCCGTTACCCAATGGTCTGCATGCGCGTCCGGCGTGGGAGCTGAAAGAACAGTGCAGCCAGTGGCAAAGTGAGGTGGTATTTATTAATCATCGCCAGAATGCGCGGGCGGATGCGAAAAGCTCGCTGGCGCTGATAGGTACCGGAACGCTGTTTAACGACAGTTGCAGCCTGACCATTACTGGTCGCGATGAAGAACAGGCCCGGCGAGCGCTGGAGGAGTACCTGCAGCACCGGTTTATTGACAGCGATAGCGTTCAGCCGACCCCGGCGGAACTGGCGGCGCACCCGTTGCCGCGTTCGCTGATTCGCCTCAACCCGGACCTGCTGTACGGCAGCGTGCTGGCAGGGGGCGTGGGAGCAGGTACGCTCACGCTTTGGCAGAGTGATAACCTGGAAAGTTATCGTGAGATTGCGGCGAGTGCGGAAGACAATACCCGGCTGGAGCATAGTCTGGCGACGCTTGCCGAACAGCTCAATCAGCAGCTGCGCGAGCGCGACGGCGAGAGTAAAACCATCCTTAGCGCGCATCTGTCTCTGATTCAGGATGACGAGTTTGCCGGGAATATTCGCCGCTTAATGCTGGAGCAACATCTGGGGCTAGGGGCGGCAATCATTGCCAATATGGAGCTGGTGTGCGACAAGCTGTCGGCCTCCGGTAGTGATTACCTGCGCGAACGCGTTAGTGATATCCGTGATATCAGCGAACAGTTGCTGCACATCACCTGGCCTGAAAGACGACCGCGCAATACGCTGGTGCTGACTAAACCAACGATTCTGGTTGCTGAGGATCTGACGCCCAGCCAGTTTTTAAGCCTCGATTTGCAGCATCTGTCTGGCATGCTCCTGGAGAAAACGGGGCGCACTTCGCATACTCTGATCCTTGCCCGTGCGTCAGCTATTCCGGTACTTAGCGGCTTGCCGCTGGCGGCCATTAACCGGTATTCCGGGCAGCATGCGGTACTGGATGCCCGATGTGGGGTATTAGCCATCAATCCAGACGATGCCGTTCGCGGCTATTACGCGATTGCGCAGAAGCTGGCCGATGAATGCCAGCGGCGGCAGGCGCTTGATGCCGCCCAGCCTGCGTTGACCAAAGATAATCAGCGTATTGATGTTGCAGCGAATATCGGTACCGCGCTGGAAGCGCCGGGAGCGTTTGCCAATGGTGCGGAAGGGATTGGGCTGTTTCGTACTGAAATGCTGTTTATGGACCGCGACAGCGCACCTGATGAGCAGGAACAGTTTGAAGCCTACCAGCAGGTCTTACTGGCCGCGGGCGACAAGCCGGTTATCTTTCGCACCATGGATATCGGCGGCGATAAGAACATCCGCTATCTTAATATTCCGCAGGAAGAGAATCCGTTCCTGGGCTATCGCGCGGTGCGGATTTATCCGGAGTTTGCCGGGCTTTTTCGCACTCAGTTGCGCGCGATTTTACGGGCGGCGACCTTCGGCAATGCGCAACTGATGATCCCGATGGTGCACAGCCTCGACCAGATTTTATGGGTAAAAAGCGAACTGCAAAAAGCGTTGGTGGCGCTGAAAGCGGACGGCTTACGTCATGCTCCGACAATCTCATTGGGGATTATGGTTGAAGTCCCTTCGGTGTGTTACATCATCGACCATTTCTGTGATGAGGTGGATTTCTTCAGTATTGGCTCAAATGACATGACCCAGTATTTGTACGCCGTTGATCGCAATAACCCGCGCGTTTCGCCGCTGTACAACCCGATTACGCCGTCGTTCCTGCGCATGTTGCAGCAGATTGTTCGCGTGGCGCACGAACGCGGTAAATGGGTGGGTATTTGCGGCGAACTGGGCGGTGAAGGACGTTATTTACCGCTGCTTCTGGGCCTCGGGCTGGACGAGCTGAGCATGAGCAGCCCACGTATTCCGGCGGTAAAAAGCCAGCTTCGTCAACTGGACGGTCGGGCATGTCGTGAGCTCGCCATGCAGGCCTGCGAATGCCGTAGCGCTCAGGAGATAGAAGATCTGCTAAACCAGTTTGCACCGCAGAAAGATGTGCGTCCGCTGCTGGCGCTGGAGAACATCTTTGTCGGCGAATCTCTGAGTAACAAAGAGCAGGTGATCCAGTTCCTGTGCGGCAATCTTGGCGTTAATGGACGGACTGAACATCCGTTTGAACTGGAAGAGGATGTCTGGCAGCGCGAAGAGATCGTCACCACCGCCGTCGGCTTCGGTGTGGCTATTCCGCACACGAAATCCCAGTGGATCCGCCATTCCAGCATCAGCATTGCCCGGCTTCTGCAGCCCGTTGACTGGCAGTCTGATATGGGTGATGTGGAACTGGTGATCATGCTGACGCTGGGTGCTGATGAAGGCATAAACCACGTGAAGGTCTTCTCGCAGCTGGCGCGCAAGCTGGTGAACAAGCAGTTCCGCCAGTCGTTGTTTGCCGCTGAAAATGCTGAGAGCATTCTTGCGCTGCTGGAGGCAGAACTGACGTTTTAAGTTTGACAGCAAGAGTGGATAAGCGGGTCAGAAAGGGAAATTATCAATCAGAGAACGGTAGTTTCCCGGCCCTCAACAGAGTCATCTCTTGCTTGCAGAGCAGAACTACCGCCTGGCGACCTTTAACACGGCGGGAGGTCAGGGCTCTTTTCACGGTCCGACGATCCGCACCTGATTCCAGCATCTGAAAACACATCAGGGAGAGTGCACGTCTGTTCTTCATCGTATATTCACTTTATTGAGTAAGCCTGCAGGGTTTAGCTAAAGGCCGTTATTTTACAACGATCCTGGCTGAGATTACGAATCGTACAATAAATGACCGCTGCTGATATAATTTAAGAGCGGCCATGCGCGTAATCAACCTAAGGAGGTGCGCAATGGACAAAGCAGAAGTGAAGTCATTTGGTCTTCCAGACGAAGTTCGTGAGTTCCCTCACGGGCGACTGGAGCTTCTCGATGTGGGAGGTGCAATCGTCGGCCGTGCGGTCCTGGAACCAGGCTGGCGGTGGTCTACGTCAGTTCAACCTATCGCTGGAACGAAGAGTTGCGAAGCCCCTCATTTTCAGTACCACGTTTCCGGTGTGCTGCGGGTAAAAATGGATGATGGCAGCGAATTTGATTGTAAGCCCGGTGAGCTGTCGCGCATTCCTCCAGGCCATGATGCCTGGGTGGTTGGCGATGAATCCGTGGTGATTGTTGATTTCCAGGGAATGGTCAATTGGGCTAAACACACAGGCATCGGCTGTAACGACTCACCATAAAGCAAAGATGCGGCGGCCCTGGCAGGTGTTGACATAATCAACGCGCTGACTGAAAACGCGCGCCGTACTCTCCCGGCGTCAGGCCAAACTGACGCCGGAACAGGCGGCAGAAATAATCACTGTCATGGTATCCACACCGCTGTGCGACTTCGCTAATCGACAGATGGTATTTCTGCAAGATAATGCGCGCCTTCGCCATTCTTACCCACCGCAGATACTCGACGAACCCCATAGTGCCGTGCTGGGCAAACACTTTTGACAGGTGATTGGGTGTGATATTAAAAAACTGCGCCACGCTTTCGCGAGTCAGCGGCTGGGCATAGTTATCTTGTATCCAATTACACATACTATGATAGAGAAATTCAGCGCGTGGGCGCTCAGTGTCTGGGCGGGTATTCACCACGCTACGACACAGATGCAGCAGACTAAGCACCAACGGCTGAATGATATCCTGGGCCTGAGGAGAGCGGCTTAAATGCGTTAATGCGGTGAGCATCGCCTCGCCTTCGCCGCGCTGTGGATGGGGTAACTCAATACGGCGTACCGGACGAAGCAGCGATGCGGTTCGATTATCGTAAAAAGAGAGTCCCAGCCATGCCGGAGAAAAAACCAGGCTCAGCAGCATCACGGGTTTGTCGCCGCCGGGCAGATTGGCCGCTTTCGCCGGGATAAACAGCATGTCGCCTTCTGCCAGGTTATGCTGCTGTTTTTGCAGTTGGTTGCTGTATTCCCCACGTAGCACGATATCAAGGCGCGGAAGATCAATACATAAACTGCCGGTCGGTAACGTGGTGGGCTGGGTTGCGAACCACACGTGCCCCAGACGCTGTGGGTTTAACACCAGGCCACTGAACAGATCGGCGAAAAACTGTTGGTCTGCGGGAAGGCCTGGCTCTTTCATCGCTCTTTCTCTGCGCTATAAGTGCATTAACTGTCTGAACTCTTTCACTTTACTCCGACTAACCGGGATTTCAAATTCCAGATCTTTTGTCAAGGCTCAATTGAAATGTCCGTTATCCAGCTCAATTAAAATGACCACTTTGATCTCTCATTCTCTTTACTGATAGACTTTCCTCCGACTGAAACAACAGGATGATTGAGCCCATGCTTCGATACGAGTTAACGCCGAACAATGCAGGTTTTATACTGTGGGGAGATTCAGAAGCCCTGAATGAATTACATGAACTCATTCATTACATCGTGGATGAAAGCCCACTGATTAAAGTTAAAGACGGATTTATGTTATCCCTTGCCTATGATATTCGTAAAGCACGGGAAGGTAATCGTCGTGTTGAGCAACATCAGTATGATCAACATGATACATATAAGCTTTATGGTGTTGAGCTTTTATGGCCTCTGGTCCTGGTACAGTCCTCAATACTCAGAAACTCAATGGGTTATATTCAGACAGACAAAAACCAGCTGTCTGTCATGTATGCCTTTGAATACCTGATAGAATCAGCATTAACAGAGTCTGAGAGAACAACGTCGAATGATATTATGCTAACAGTAAAATATGCATCAGACTCTGATTTTAATTTCATTGAGGATAATATTGACAGCAGGTGCTGCTATTTTATCAGCCTATCTCCGGAGCAAAGAAAAAAGCAGTTAATCAGTATTGTTCGTTCTTTTCATTCATTATGGGGTAAGTATGCCCGTGAAAAGCAGGACATAAAGATGCTGAACGAAATGAATAATACATCATGGGTCTGGCCGGACAATATCAACTGGTGAGCAACCACTGTCCGGCCAGTGAGTACCATCAGCGGGCTCTTTTACCAAAAATGTCCTCTGAACGTGACTGAAGCTGTTTGAGTGCTTCGAGCATGTCATCATTATCCAGTGAGCGCTGGGATTTCTTCCCTTCCTGCTTTGGCCGTCGTCGGGAAGGGCCATCTCCAGCGGGAATTGACTGAGAGCGCGTGTTATCCCGCTTGCTCTGCACCAGACTGATAAACTCCAGGGTTCGGCCAAGACGCTTGTTATCGACAATCGCGCCCTGGTCGATTTCTGACAGTCGGTCGTAGGTAGAGTAGGGAAGTAGCGTACCGTTCAGGCGCAGCTCTTTTCTGCCATCAGGATAGTGATACACATCGATATATTTACCTATTGCACGGCGACTCAGTTCGCTGTCTTCAATCAGGTACAACATTTTATCATATTGTATCGTCAACGATTTTGAGACTTTACGTTTTTCACGAACAGTGAAAATAAGCCCCAGGTCCTCATCATGTTCTACAGCACGGTGTACGTCAAAATCATGTCGCGGTACTTTGCCAAAACGGCGGTTATAGTCAGCCATATAGGCCTCAGCGAAGTCATTTGCAGCCTCCATTGAACAAATGCCCTGTAACCGCAGCTCTTTGACCAGACGATCCTGTAAAGTGAGGTGAGCTCGTTCTACACGCCCTTTGGCGGGACTGGTTTCTGCACAGATAGTCTGGATGTTCAGTTCATGCATGGCTCGCCCAAACTGAGTATGCCCGTCTCCGCCTGTGGCGTGTTTATTGTTAACACGAAAAACACCGGCTTTATCGCTGTACAGTGCCAGCGGTTTACCATGCTTATCGATATAGCGCCGCGTGGCTTCGAAGTAAGAAAACGTGGACTCCGATTTAACAAACAACAGTTCCATCAGTTTGCTGGTTGCATCATCAACATAGACCAGCGCGGTGCAGGCCGGGCCACGGCCTTCAAACCAGTCGTGATCACAGCCATCTATTTGTATCAGCTCACCAGTACACGGACGCCGGTACCGTGGTTGAGGGATCCTTGCGGCACGTTGTTTACGGGGAACCCATAAGCCAGCCCGCACCATGATGCGCCGGACAGTTTCTTTGCCAAGAAACAGTCCGTGGAGTTCTTCGAGCTTTTCACGCGCCAGAGTCGGACCGAAATCAGCATAACGCGTCTTGATCAGTTCCAGAGCCTGATCTGCGAGCCCGGGTGGCAACTGGCGGTTACCACGCATGCCACATCGTCTGCTGGCCATACCAAGCGGTCCGCCTTCACGGTAACGGGCAAGAAGTCTGCGGCATTGCCTGTCGCTGATACCGAGGTGCTCGGCCGCACGGCGCGTTGTGATGCGACGTTCAATGACGTCCTGTATAATCTTGATCCGGTTGATCTCTTTCAAAGTAAACACTCCTGAGCTTTCTGCGCTCATGATATGCCTCCCGGTAGTTTAAACGGACCAGTGAAGCTTACCATAGCGCGGACATCTGAATTGAGCCACAGGCGGACATTACTATTGAGCCATTACATCTTTTAAGCGCAAAATATAGGTATTGTTAAACCAGGGTTCGATCTCGCGGATTTTATTCAGATTCACGCAGAACGAGCGGTGGCAGCGGAAGAAATGCGAAGCCGGCAGTTTGCTGCAAAATTCGGTGATGTTCATCGGCATCACGTACGATTCGCGCCGGGTGTAGACAAACGTCATCTTTTCATGGGCTTCTGCGTAGTAGATGTCGTTGATCGGGGTCACGATGATCCGCTCATCTTTGATCAGGTTGATCGTATCGTTTTCGCGGGCCACCGGACTGGCGGGCGAAGTTCCCGTTTGCTGCTGTTGCCAGGCGGCTTCCAGCTTTTGCAGCATGCTGACAATGCGTGATTCCTGGTACGGCTTCAGAATGTAGTCAAAAGCTTCCAGTTCGAAGGCTTCAACGGCGTGCTCTTTCCACGCGGTAATAAACACAATAAAGGGTTTATGCGCGAACTGGCTGATATTTTGTGCCAGTAATACGCCGTCCAGCGAGGGAATATTAATATCCAGAAAAATGGCGTCAACGCGGTTGTGCTGGAGATATTTCAGCACGTCCAGACCATCGTCAAACGTGCCGACAATCTCCATCTGGCTGTGCTCTTTTATCAGCCAGCTCAGTTCCTGTTGGGCCAGGAATTCATCTTCAACAATGATGACTTTCACGACTTCACTCCTGGTTAAAGCAACAATGTGGCCGGTGCGGCTGCGGGCGAATGCTGATTCGGTACATAAAAGGCAATCTCAGTGCCTGGCTCCAGACGGCGGATATGTAATCCCTCACCGTAGAGCAGCTTAACGCGATGGTGCACATTCAACAGACCAATTTTATTGCCCGGCATTTCATTGGATTCGACCCGTTCAATCACTTTTGGATCGATACCGTGGCCCGTATCCCGCACGGCTATCCGTACCCGGTTACCACACTCCGCCACGCTGATGGTGACCACACCTTTCCCTTTGCAGGGCTGAATCCCATGGACGATAGCGTTTTCTACCAGCGGCTGAATCAGCAGGCTGGGAATATAACAGCTTACCTCTTCATCGATATCATAAATAACCGTTAGTTTGTCGCCAAAACGCGCTTGTTCGATGGCGATGTAATCCTTGATTTGATACAGCTCTTTTTTGATGTCGATCTGCTCATCGTCTTTTAATTCGATATTGTAGCGAAGATAACGCGACAAATTAAAAATGAGCTGGCGTGCGGTGTCCGGGTTAAGTCGCACCGACGACGAAATTGCGTTCAGGGCGTTAAACAGGAAATGAGGATTTATTTTACTTTGTAGTGCGCGTAGCTCTGCCTTATTTGCCATTTCACGTAGCTGTTCCGCCCGGGAAACTTCAAGCTGAGTCGAGATAATTTGCGACAGGCCAATAGCCATTTCCTGCAGCGAGGAGGTTATCTGGTGGGCGTGACAGTAGTAGATTTTTAGCGTACCGGTGACAACGCCTTTCTCCCACAGCGGGATCACCAGCATGGAATGTATTTCCGGTGTGCGATGCGCTTCATCATTGTTTTTAATGATGATTTTTCCGTAATTGATCGCCTGCTGAGTGGTAGGACTGACGAAATCATCGTTATCACGGTAGTTAAGTTCCCCCACGCCAACGTAGGCCAGAACGTGCTGGGTATTGGTAATTGCGACGGCGTCCGCATGGATGTCATGGCGAATAATTTCGCATACCTGGCGGAGCGACTCGCTGTTAACCTGCCGAAAAAGCGGCAAGGTTTTGTTGGCAATATCCAGCGCCAGCTTGGCCTGCTTTGCGGCGCTGGCCTCTTTCTCGCCCTCCACGCTTTGCACTAGCATGACGATAAAGCCAATGCAGACGCTGCCCAGGATCATTGGGATACCGATTTTTGAGACAATATCCAGTCCCAGTGCGGTAGAGGGGGCCCAGACGACGACGAGGATCATCGTCAGGGATTCGCACAGCATTCCGCCTAAAATGCCAGCTCGCCAGTGCTGCGCTTTAGGGATCTTACGGTTGATCCACCCGGCAATACAGCCTGCCAGAATACTGGTGATAAAACAGGGCAGGGCGGTGACGCCGCCGATGTCGATCAGATAGCGGTGGGTACCCGCGATGAGGCCTGTAATGATACCGACCCACGGACCAAACAGAATCCCCCCTGACATGACCGCGATAATACGCACGTTAACCAGTGAGCCTTCAACCGGTACGCCGGACCAGGTACTGAACAGGGCAAACATTGAGAAAATCGCGGTAACGGCGAGCAGCTCTTTTGGGGAGTGGGCTGATTTGTGCAACAGTTCGCGGAACAGGCGGATACGAATCAGGAAAAACAGACAGAACAGCATCAGTGCTGCCCGGTCAAATACCGCCAGCAGCATATTGAATATTTCGTGCACGGGTGACTCTTGCGCAAGGGTTAAACCTCTATGATAGGTAACCTGGGCCAGGATGACCAGTGCCCACGCAGCCTGTGCCTAATGAGGAAAAACCATAATATTAAAAGGGGATTGTTGCATGATTGTTGTATTTACAATACCTGTCCTGTCAGCGCTGTGTTCAAGGTAATGTATTTAACAACAAAATGTTAAATGATGGTAATTTTAAGCGGGTTGTGAAAATGAATATTTCCTCATTTTACTATGTTGTTCCTCTTTTTTGTCAGGAAAAAATATTTTGTTTTGCCTCTCGACAGAAGGAAATTATTCAGGCTATTTTCTAAACGTGCCACCATCGTGGCAGCGTCGCTCGGACGGTCCGGGCGCTAACGTTAATCTGAGGATATTATGGCTGACTCCCGCCCTGAACGTCGCTTTACGCGTATTGATCGCCTTCCCCCGTACGTTTTTAACATCACGGCTGAACTGAAGATGGCTGCGCGTCGGCGCGGCGAAGATATTATCGACTTCAGCATGGGGAACCCGGATGGGGCCACGCCTCCTCACATTGTTGAAAAACTGTGTACCGTGGCGCAGCGCCCGGATACGCACGGTTATTCCACCTCTCGCGGTATTCCGCGTCTGCGTCGGGCGATTTCCCGCTGGTACCAGGAACGCTATGACGTTGAGATCGATCCTGAATCCGAAGCCATTGTGACCATCGGTTCCAAAGAGGGACTTGCGCACCTGATGCTGGCAACGCTCGATCACGGTGATACGGTCCTCGTACCCAACCCAAGTTATCCCATCCATATTTATGGCGCGGTGATTGCCGGCGCGCAGGTACGATCTGTGCCGCTGGTCGAAGGCGTCGATTTCTTTAATGAGCTGGAGCGCGCGATTCGCGAAAGCTATCCGAAACCGAAGATGATGATCTTAGGTTTCCCGTCGAACCCGACGGCACAATGCGTCGAGCTGGAGTTTTTCGAAAAAGTTGTGGCTCTGGCTAAACGCTATGACGTGCTGGTGGTTCACGACCTGGCCTACGCTGATATTGTTTATGACGGCTGGAAAGCGCCGTCGATTATGCAGGTACCGGGCGCTCGCGATGTCGCAGTTGAATTTTTCACCCTGTCGAAAAGCTACAACATGGCGGGCTGGCGTATCGGTTTTATGGTGGGCAATAAAACGTTGGTAAACGCGCTGGCGCGAATTAAGAGCTATCACGATTACGGAACCTTTACACCGTTACAGGTTGCGGCCATCGCCGCGCTGGAAGGCGATCAGCAGTGCGTGCGAGATATTGCAGAGCAATATAAACGTCGTCGTGATGTGCTGGTCAAAGGGCTGCATGAAGCTGGCTGGATGGTCGAGGTGCCAAAAGCCTCGATGTACGTTTGGGCGAAAATTCCAGAGCAATACGCCGGGATGGGGTCACTTGAGTTTGCCAAGAAACTGCTGAACGAAGCGAAGGTATGCGTTTCACCGGGGATTGGGTTTGGTGATTATGGTGATACGCATGTGCGTTTTGCGTTGATTGAAAACCGTGACCGTACCCGCCAGGCTATTCGCGGTATCAAAGCAATGTTCCGCGCAGATGGCCTGTTACCGACCAGTGCAAAATCGACTTCTGAAAGTACCGACTGACCGAATGTTCCCCCAAAATGCAAACAGGAGCCTTATGGCTCCTGTTTTTTGCTGCGTCTTTTAATTTAGATCATCAGGGCGAAAGTACCGGCCCAAACGATGACCATAAAAGAAATGCCCATAAAGAAATATTTCACTTTTCATCTCTCCGCATACCTTGGGTATGTCTAAATGAACATATGCTTACCTGACAGAGAGCTGATGCACGCATAAACGAAATGGAGAATTCCCCTCGTTTACTTGGCTGCATCACCTCAGAATTCTGAGCTTTAATGCTCCAGACGGCGCTAATGTACGCCTAAAAATGAGGTGAGACAAGAGGCATTTTTTTATTTAATTTTAATAACTTACAAGTGTCGTGATTCGGCGACAGTTTAATTTCTCTCGGTAATAAATTGCTATTGAGCGACGGAATGCTTACTCGGATAGTTCTCATATCGCCATGATGTTAATGCGGTTAATTTTTCGCGGAATTTAATAATGAAAAGGTTAAAAATGACCAGGTTAATGATGTTAGCACTCGCTCTTACGCCGTTGACGTCGATGGCGGCTTCGCCGCTGGCGTTCAATTTCAGCTGCGCAAGTATTGGTGGTGTGAATAGTGATGGTAAAGGCAATGTCTGGATCGATGGCGCGAAGGCGACGGTGAAGGCTTTCGATGAAAACTATTGGGAGGCGACAAGTGGTAAAAATACCGTTTCTATCTCCCGCAAAGATGACGGAAATCCGGACGTATCCTGGACTGGACCTAATCGTAAGCACGGGGTTTGCCTGCCGGAGGACAATATTGATTACTCTCCAGCGAAAAAATCGACCAACGCTGGTCCGTCTTACTCCTGCTCTGCTGTTCAAAAGGGAAGTGCGGAAGATATTATTTGCCAGAGCCCATCGCTCTCTGCAATGGATCTGAAATTGAACGAAATTTTTAAACAGGCACTGGCTAAATCGAAGAATGATCCGATGTTAAAAGCAGAGCAGCGCGGTTGGATCAAAGGACGCAACGAGTGCTGGAAGGAGAAGGATGATGAGCCAGCCTGCATTGCCCGAAGCTATAGCGAACGAATGACTGAACTCCACAATAAATGGGGCGTGAAGTAATTCAGCCGTAGAAAAAAAGAAAGGCCTTGCGGCCTTTCTTTTCAGATATACAACGAGGCTTCACCCATCGGGCGCGTTTTGAAGCGACGGTGGATCCAGAGATACTGCTCGGGCGCGCGCATGATCTCTTTTTCGATAATTTTATTCATATAGGCCGCTGCCTGGCACTCATCAGCCGGGTAACCTTCCATTTCAGGCGTGATGAACAGGCGATAACCAGAGTTATCTGCTTTTCTCACCATGGTTACGGTCAGCATCGCTGCACCCGACAAACGCGACAGCACGTAGGTACCGTTGGTGGTTGCCACATCTTTGACGGCAAAGAAGGGGGCAAACGAGCTTCCTTTACGACCGTAGTCCTGATCGGGGGCAAACCATACGGCTTCTCCTTTTTTCAGAGCGCCGACAATACCACGCAGATTATTTCTGCCGATCATCGCCTTGTTGGAGCGCATACGACCGCGGGTTTGGATCCACTCCATCAACTTATTGTTGTGCGGGCGATAGGTCGCCATCATTGGCTGACAAAGCCCCATTACGCGGCCACCCAACTCGAGCGACATAAAGTGTACGCCTACAACCATCACGCCACGATTTTGCAACTGGGCGCGTTTCAGGTTGTCCAGTCCTTCTACATCAAACCATTTACGCACCCGACGGTCCGGCCAGAACCAGGCCATACCTGTTTCAAGTAGCCCCATGCCGAGTGAACGGAAATTCTCATCGACCAGTTTGTCTCTTTCTTCCTGCAACAAATTTGGGAAACAGAGTTCGAGATTTTTACGTGCAATAGATTCACGGCGTTTTAAAAATGGACGAGCCAGCGTTCCTGTACGGGTACCAAGAAAACACAATACGGGATAGGGAAGCTGTACCAGTAACCAGAGCACTCCAACACCAAACCACGTGAGCCAGTAGCGCGGATGCAAAAACGCGCGTGAAAATTTACATTGGGGGAACATAAGCACCTGTTGTTGATACGAAATAGATGTATCGCGAAGATTCTTTGTCTTTCGCTTTACCCTCTGTACTGATCGTTAGGCCGCCATGAACGACATTGGTTCCTGTAAAGAGTGTAAAACTGAGTCAGGACAAAACCACGAGGGGGCATGAATGATCGGACGCACAATGTACACCCGAAAATTAATGTCAGCCAGAAATAATTACTCAAGATTCGTAAATGTTTTTAAGGCGATTAAGAACAAAAATTAACCTATATATAATCCGTTGTTTTTATGCAGATTAAATAAATGTCTGCCCGAGAGAGTAATAGTATGCAGGTGAAGGATTTTTGTAACTAAGATGTTGCTGAAATTGCACGAGGATAGGAATTGTCTTAGAATATAAAGTTAAGGGAGTGTAAGGACTTACGTTAAGTTTACGGCAAACAGGAGGTATCGCTATGCTCTATTTCTGGATCTTTCTCGCTCTGAGCATTTTGTGCGTCAGTTGCTATATCTGGCAGGTTATGGGCGCTGCGGCGTCAATCAGCGCTTTTCTCGGCATGGCCATCCTTACGGCATTAATTTACTTTTTTACTATGCGATTGACCAACGGTAACGAAATGGTAACCGGGTTATTCCTGTTTCTTGCTCCTGCTTGCGGTTTGATTATTCGCTTTATGGTGGGTTACGGTAAGCAATAATTTGGAATGTTACGTTTAGCAATAAATTATCACGTTGAGCTTTTTTATTTATCTGAGTTATTGAAGTGCCAGCATCGCTGGCACTTTTTTGTGAGAGCGAAATGAATTACCGGGCATCCGCCAACTGGAGTGAGGCTTCCTCTTGCTGAGCATTTTTTCGCTGCTGTTCGAGCTCCAGCGCGCCACGATGAGAGAGGTAGCAAAACAGGATGCAGCAGACAATCCCACCCATCAACAGATAGAATCCGCCATGCCATCCCATTTTGTCGACCATTACGCCAAACAGGCTGGTTCCCAGCGACGCGCCAAAAATGTAGCTCATAAATCCGCGTAAACCTACCGCTGACCCCACTGCGAAGCTGGGGACGATTTCCATCGTCTGAACAGAAGCGAGGAACTGTGGAACATAGATCAGGCAACCCACAATGGCGGCAAAAATAGTGACCATCAGCAGGGATTCACTTTTCCAGTAGCCGATCAAACAGACGAAAATCAGCGCCATACAAATCATGGCCAGCGGCATGCGACGGCCTTTAAACAGTTTATCGGTAAGCCAACCCGCCAGTAATGTGGAAGGGATTGCCGCCCATTCAAAAAACAGAAAAGCGATGCTCATTTGCTCTTTCGAAAAATGTTTTTCGGTTAACAGATAAATAGGCAACCAGCTAATCATGCCAAAACGCACCATATAGACGAAGACATCTACCAGTGAAACATACCAGGCATTCTTATTACGCAGCACATAAGTGCAGAAGATCTGGAAGGCACTCATATTTTCTGGCGCCTGGACAGCGTGTCGGGAATTTAATACGACTTTTTCTTCCGGCATCATTTGTTCCAGAGCCGGTAAGCCTTCCTGGCGTGGTGAACCTTTCCCCAGCATTAGCACAATAAAAGCGAACAGGACGGCCACACCGGCCGGAACAATATAGCTGGCACTTTGCCAGTGCTCGCTCCCCAAAATGGCAAAGGCGGCACCCACGATCGGGGCAACAATACCACCGCCAACATTGTGAGAGATATTCCAGAATGCGCCAACGCGTCCACGTTCTTTACGCGGAAACCAGTTGGCAATGGTAATAAATGAAGGGCCAACGCCCATACCCTGGAACAAACCATTGAAAACGACCAGAGCGGCAAAAATCCAGAATCCGGTACTGAATCCTAAACCGACGTTTACAATGGCGCACAGAATCAGGCCGCATGCCATAAAGACCTTAGGGCTGGCCTTGTCTGCCAGGCTGCTCATAATGCCTTTACTGATCCCATAAGCAATAAGCATGCAGCTGCTGAGTAGACCAATTTGTGTGGCACTGAGATCCAGATGTTCCTTCAGGTACGGTGTTGAGAGCGTGAAGTTATTGCGCACAATATAGTACGCAAGATAGCCAAGAAATACGCTGAGTAATGCCTGAATGCGGTATCGGCCATAAGTTTCCTGGACTTTCTCCGCCGGGACTTTATTTGCCGCTGGCCCTGCTTTAAATATTGATAACATATCATCACCTAAATTTATATTGATGTGAATATCAGGATTTTTCGCAGTGAAGAGTGAAATAGACGGCAGAGAAACTCAAGTTGATGAAATGAGTCACTATTGACACAATTTGTGGATTGCGTGGCTGATTTTGACTCTTTTTAAATAATGGATTTTAAATTCTATTCTTTTACGGACGTTTTTATCATCAGCGTGTGCGGATATTAACAAATTCAGGCTGCATTTTCGGGTATTCTTTACCGATGCCGTCACTTTCCGTTTGGTTATTCTACGAATAACCTTATTCTTCACTCTGGCAGTGATAAACGGGTAAGTTTTGTCTCAATATTATTTTTTGCACATGTTGGTATTTATGAACGGGATCACAAACAGACTTTTGGACCGGGGGCGTTGTTGGGCGGTCTCGCTCTGTTTTATGTCGCTGTCGGTGAGTTGTCTGGCGCAGGGTAAAGAGCTGGTAATGGCAACAACCTTTTCACCGGGGGCAACGGCCTGGATTATTCAGCGTTGGCAGACGGAACCGGGGTCGGTGATGATTCGCACATTAAACCGGACCAGCAGTTCACTGGAACAACTGCTTGATACTGCCAATGCGGAGAACGTCGATTTGATTTTGACCTCGTCGCCCATGCTGTTGCAGCATCTTCAGGAGCATCAGAAGCTGGCGCCCTTCGATAATGTGCTGCCGGAAAGCCAGCGGCTGGTGCCGGACTCGATTCGTTCTACCTCCGTGGCTGTTGCGATATCTGGTTTTGGCCTATTGATTAACCGTTCTGCGCTGGCGGCGCGTCATTTGTCGCCTCCTGCTGACTGGGGGGATTTAACGCATCCTAAATATCAGAACGCTTTGTTAATGAGTAGCCCGTCGCGTTCCGATACCAACCATCTGATGGTTGAGTCGTTGCTACAGCAAAAAGGGTGGGAAGAGGGCTGGGCGACATTACTGGCGAGTGCTGGAAATCTGGTGACGATTTCATCACGCAGTTTTGGCGTAGCCGACAAAATTAAGAGCGGCCTTGGCGTTGCGGGGCCGGTCATTGATAATTATGCTAACTTGTTGCTTAACGATCCTCACCTGGCGTTTACCTATTTTCCACGCTCGGCAGTATCGCCAACCTATGTTGCTGTTCTCAATAACAGCCAGCACCCCAATGAAGCGCGTCGTTTTATCCGCTATTTGTTAAGCCCGGAGGGACAGCGGATCCTTGCGGATGCTAATACGGGGAAATACCCGGTAACGCAGCTCGCATCTGATAATCCCCGCGCTGCTCAGCAGGCTATTTTAATGAACCAGCCTGCGCTTAATTATCGGCTGATCCTTAAGCGGCAACAGTTGGTGCAGCGGATGTTTGATACCGCAATCAGTTTTCGTCTTGCGCAACTAAAGGATGCATGGCGGGCGCTATACAGTGCGGAAGCTCGCCTGAAACGCCCGCTACCCGAAATCAGAGCCTTACTGACCAGCGTTCCGATAGATGCCAAAAGTAGTGAAGATGAAGCCTGGCTTGCGCAGTTTGATAATAAAAGCGTTGCCGAACAGCAGATGATGGAGTGGCAGCTCTGGTTTCTTAAAAATCAGCGTCAGGCGATATCAAAACTGGAAGAATTAAAATGAAAGGTGGATCGATACTGCACCGTCTGCGTCAGCTCAGCATCAGCAGCAGTCTGCGAGGAGCCTTTCTGACGGGCGCATTACTGACGTTGAGCGTAAGCTGCGTCAGTTTGTACTCCTGGCATGAGCAGAGCTCGCAGATACGCTATTCGCTTGATGATTACTTCCCGCGCGTGCATTCCGCTTTTTTGATTGAAGGGAATCTCAACCTGGTTGTGGACCAGCTTAATGAATTCCTGCTGGCTCCCAATACGACGGTAAGGCTGCAACTGCGCAATCAGATAATCTCGCATCTGGATAAAATCGAAGTGCTGAGCAGGGGGTTACAACCAGCAGAACAGCAGCAGCTGGCGGTGATTTTGCAAGACAGCCGGGCGCTGATGGCAGAACTGGACCGGGTGCTCTACAACATGTTCCTTGTACGCGAAAAAGTGAGCGAACTTTCCGCGCGCATTGATTGGCTACATGATGATTTTACTACTGAGCTGAATTCACTGGTGCAGGATTTTACCTGGCAGCAGGGGACGTTGCTGGATCAAATCGAGGCCAAAAATGGTGATGCGGCGCTGTATCTCAAACGTGCCCGAGAGGTGCAAAACGAGCAGCAGCAGGTTTACACCCTGGCAAGAATTGAAAACCAGATCGTTGATGATTTACGCGACAGGCTTAATGAACTGAAATCGGGCAGCGACGACGGAATGCTGGTGGAGAATCACATCCGCTACCTGGAAAATCTGAAGAAAACGGCGGATGAAAATATCCGTACCCTTGATGACTGGCCCAGCACTATCACACTGCGACAAACTATCGATGAGCTGCTGGAAATCGGGATGATGAAAAATAAAATGCCCGATACCATGCGCGATTATGTCGCCGCGCAAAAAGCGCTCGTTGATGCCAGCCATGCCAGAGAGGCCACACTTGGGCGCTTTCGAACACTGCTTGAAGCGCAACTGGGGAGTAGCCATCAGCAAATGCAGACGTTTAACCAACGGCTGGAACAAATTGTTCGTGTCAGCGGTGGACTTATCCTGCTGGCGACGCTGCTGGCGCTACTTCTCGCCTGGGGGCTTAATCACTACTTCATTCGTTCGCGTCTGGTGAAACGTTTTACTGCGCTCAACCAGGCCGTGGTGCAAATTGGTCTTGGCAGAACGGATGCCACTATCCCGGTATATGGACGCGATGAACTGGGGCGTATCGCAGGCTTGCTGCGCCATACTCTGGGCCAGTTGAGCGCGCAAAAAAATCAGCTGGAGCAGGAAGTGACCGAGCGCAAAGAGATTGAATCCGATCTTCGCGCAACGCAGGATGAGCTGATCCAAACCGCAAAACTGGCGGTGGTCGGCCAGACTATGACCACGCTGGCGCACGAGATTAATCAACCGCTGAATGCGCTGTCGATGTACCTGTTTACGGCGGGGAGGGCAATTGAACAGGGGCAATCCGCTCAGGCCAGAAGCACATTAACCAAAGCGGAGGGACTGATTACTCGCATTGATGCCATTATCCGTTCGCTGCGTCAGTTTGCGCGCCGAGCCGAGCCAGGTACGCCTCTGCATCCGGTCGATCTCCGACAAACGTTCAATGCTGCCTGGGAACTGTTGTCCATGCGGCATAAGCCACAGCAGGGTACGCTGACGCTCCCAGATCGGAGCGTGTGGGTGGCTGGTGATGAAGTGCGTATTCAGCAGGTGCTGGTAAACGTCCTGGCAAATGCGCTGGATGCCTGTCCGGTAGCGGCGAAAATAGATGTTCACTGGCAGGCCGAAGGCAGCCGGTTGTGCGTATTTATCAGCGATAACGGCCCCGGCTGGCCTGGGGCATTATTACCATCACTGTTAAAACCGTTTACCACCAGTAAGGATGTTGGCCTCGGTATTGGCTTATCGATTTGTGTATCGTTAATGATGCAAATGAACGGCGAACTGCGCCTGGCGTCAACCCCGGGGCGCAATGCCTGCGTCGTTCTGCAATTTAATCTGACGGATGTAAACGATGTTGAGTGATGAATATTCTGTTCTGCTTATTGATGATGATGCCGATGTTCTCGACGCTTACACCCTGTTGCTTGAACAGGAGGGATATCATGTATTCGCATGCAGTAACCCTTTTGATGCCCGAAATTGGTTGCAGGCCGACTGGCCAGGGATTGTCCTGAGCGATGTGTGTATGCCTGGCTGTAATGGAATCGACCTGATGACGTTGTTTCATCAGGATGACAATCAGCTTCCGATTCTGTTGATCACCGGGCATGGCGATGTTCCGATGGCGGTGGACGCGGTGAAGAAAGGGGCGTGGGACTTTCTGCAAAAACCGGTTGATCCTGGCAAACTGCTGGTGTTGGTAGAGGATGCATTGCGTCAGAGAAAATCTGTGATTGCACGTCGTCACTATTGCCAGCAAAAGCTACAAGTTGAACTGGTCGGCTACAGTGACTGGGTTAATCAGTATCGCCAGCGTTTACGGCAACTGGCGGAAACGGATATTGCCGTCTGGTTTTATGGCGAGCCGGGAACCGGGCGTATGACCGGGGCCCGTTATTTACATCAACTTGGGCGCAGCGCTGAAAGCGCGTTTATTCGCGGTGAATTGACGCCCGGGAACTCTGAACAACTCAATGACCTTATTGCCCAGGCGCAAGGGGGAACGCTGGTTCTGAGCCATATTGAGTGCCTGACGCGTGAACAGCAGCACCATCTGGTGCATTTGCAAAGCCAGGAGCGACGTCCGTTTCGCCTAATTGGCATTGGCGCCACTTCGTTGGTGGAACTGGCGGCAACCAACCAGATTGTGGCCGAACTCTATTACTGTTTTGCGATGACGCAAATTGGTTGCCAGCCGTTGTCTCAGCGCCCGGATGATGTTGAACCGCTGTTTCGCCATTATCTGCAGAAAGCCTGTCTGCGTCTGAACCATCCTGTACCTGAGATTGACGGGGAATTACTAAGGAAGGTGCGAATAAGCAGGTCATTTCTTCCCAAGCTGACTCGCTGATTAAAATTTCGCGGATCTGGGCCGATTTTTTTCCCGCAAACACATCGAATCAGCCTATTTAGGCTATTTTTTCCACCATTTCTGGCGTTATTTCCGGTTTTTACTGAGATCTCTCCCACTGACGTATCATTTGGTCCACCCGAAACAGGTTGGCCAGGGTGAATAACATCGCCAGTTGGTTATCGTTTTTCAGCAGCCCCTTGTATCTGGCTTTCACGAAGCCGAACTGCCGCTTGATGATGCGAAACGGGTGCTCCACCTTGGCACGGATGCTGGCTTTCATGTATTCGATGTTGATGGCCGTTTTGTTCTTGCGCGGATGCTGCTTCAAGGTTTTTACCTTGCCGGGACGCTCGGCGATCAGCCAGTCAACATCCACCTCGGCCAGCTCCTCGCGCTGTGGCGCTCCTTGGTAGCCGGCATCGGCTGAGACAAATTGCTCCTCTCCATGAAGCAGATTACACAGCTGATTGAGGTCATGCTCGTTGGCCGCGGTGGTAACTAGGCTGTGGGTCAGGCCACTCTTGGCATCGACACCAATGTGGGCCTTCATGCCAAAGTGCCACTGATTGCCTTTCTTGGTCTGATGCATCTCCGGATCGCGTTGCTGCTCTTTGTTCTTGGTAGAGCTGGGTGCCTCAATGATGGTGGCATCCACCAAAGTGCCTTGGGTCATCATGACGCCTGCTTCGGCCAGCCAGCGATTGATGGTCTTGAACAATTGACGGGCCAGTTGATGCTGCTCGAGCAGGTGGCGGAAATTCATGATGGTGGTGCGATCCGGCAGGGCGCTATCCAGGGATAATCGGGCAAACAGGCGCATGGAGGCGATTTCGTACAGGGCATCTTCCATGGCACCGTCGCTCAGGTTGTACCAATGCTGCATGCAGTAAATACGCAGCATGGTCTCCAGCGGATAGGGCCGTCGGCCATTGCCCGCCTTGGGATAAAACGGCTCGATGACAGCGGTCATATTCTGCCATGGCAGAATCTGCTCCATGCGGGAGAGGAAAATCTCTTTTCGGGTCTGACGGCGCTTAGTGCTGAATTCACTATCGGCGAAGGTGAGTTGATGGCTCATGATGTCCCTCTGGGATGCGCTCCGGATGAATATGATGATCTCATATCAGGAACTTGTTCGCACCTTCCCTAGACGAATAAAACATAAGCAATGGTTCTTAGCTGGCGACAGTGTAACATCCATTGCTTTAAAAACAAGGAGCCAATTAACGGTTGAAGAAGAACCAAATTATCTTTGGTTAGAGAATGAAATTATCAATAGGTTGGTAGGCCATATTGAACTTGCATTCAAAGCCGGTGATTTCAAGCTCGGGTTGGATCTCATCAGTCTATTCTCATCTCGTATATTAACTTATGCACAACAGTTTCAGTTCGATATTGGTATACGTGAACTTCGGAAAATGAAGACGATCATTGAAAAAGCCTTTACACCGTCTGATGTCGTTAATTATTTTGAGGAAAAGGTGATAAAAGTTGGAATTGCGGATGCATGGGCTGCATTAGGCAGCAATCTTTGCCTTGAAATGTTACGCCGCATGATTACTTTTGAGAAAGAATTGGAGCAGTTCTTTAAAGATGATATCTGGACAGAGACCTCTCTACACACTTTGCCTGCTTTTCTGCAGGTTGAGTTGGCCTTTATCGTAGAACGTATCGAATTCGAAAAAGAGATTGAAGGACAGAGATTATCCAAACCAAAGTACGTCCAGCAGTTGGCGGTTCAGAAGTTATTACAACAATATTCTAAAATTCTGCCAGAAGTATGCGATTTTCACGTAAACATGGTTCCAGATTTCGTTAACTCACTGATAAAAATGAAGATGCCGGAAGCCGCAACGCAAGTCGTTCTCGCTAGCCTACATAATCATTTGAAGTTTCCCCATTGGTTTAATGAACTTTCTCTGCTCTTGGAGAGATACAGAAAGTACGAGCACTACTCTGAAAAGCTATACGCATTACCAGAAATTAATATTGCTGAAATGCTCAAACAGTTTGTCGTTACACAGGATGAAGCTATAGCTATTCTTGGTAGGGAGGAAATTGTGGGACATATCATTGAACAAGAGCAAGATGATGAACTACCGGATCATTTTGGACAGATATATTTTGAGTTGGCTGAGGAATGTATACATGCGCTTGAACAGAATGATGAAAATAAACTGAGCAAGGTATTCCCTATGTTCATGGTTCTCTCATTGCTGGCATCAGATACCAAATTTGTAGATCCGAAACTCGATATAAACAACGAGTTTCGACTGCATCTCCTTTCATCCGCGATCAACGACCTGATGTCAGTTCTAGGTTTTGCTATCCTTTACAGTGCTTATTTCGATAATGCAAAACTATCTAAAACAGTACTTGATAGGTTTAAGTCTTGGCTCGAGTCTGTTCCCAACAAACAGCAGTATTTGAAGAGAATGATGATTCTTTCAAATCCGCGCAATTTCAGCTTGTGCGCATCACCGAGAGATATGATTCGTCTTAACTGGAAAATGGAATTTGAGCGCCGCGCAAGACATGATGGCTTTAGCGATCAAATGGGTATGAATAGAGGGAAATCTCATACGAACAAAGTTGTCAGAGAGTTCTTAAACTCCCATTCAGATGCATCGCATCTCTTTTGTGCTCTCGAAATTTTCCCGCAACTCGAGCAAATTGACTTCAAGATCGATTACCATGTTAGTGAGTTGGCTCGTCGTTTTGGCGTGGAATACGATAAGGATTTTGAATGAAAATTATCAAGAATATACCCCTTTACGATTATAGCGTCGATCCTGAGCAATTAAGTTTTGTTGATAGACTATTGACCAAGTCTAAGAATGAACGGCCAGGTTTCTATCAAAGGATGTTTTATGAGGATTTTGCTAGAGTTTTTAATTTTGTAAATCACGGTGATACCAATTTGTTTCAAGTCGAAACTAACGACGAAGAACTCACACGTAAAATGTTTGGAAATTTACAAGCTAGATATAGGAAATACTCGGTAGATGAAACAATACGTGAATTGGTGGAGGCAGTAGCGCAATCGTTGATTTGGCAAGGAACGGCATACTATTTTGTTCAAAACGTTCCTGAGCAAGAAAAAATACATATTACTCCTCTCGTTTCTGATAATATATTTTGTTTTTTTTCAGTGTATTTTCAGTATGTGCCGAAACGGTGTGAAAGATATTTAGAACGGGATCATGAGATGCTTCCAAGAGAATTAAGAATCTTGGATAAAAACAAACTAATGCGTTTCGAAATTCCTAGGTCCTTAAGGCGGATGTTGTCTGAACAAAATCGGACTTTAAAGATCATTGACAAGCATCAATTTGGTGTTACTAATTTTTATCCTCAAGCAACATACGAAAATCCTAACCCGAAAAGTCACTTTGATTTTAGCATTTGGAAAAATACGCAAGAGCAAGCATTATTCCGAGCTACGAGGAAAACCGGGTGGAATGGTAGAAATTATGATTCATCAAAATGTTCTGATTTCTTCCATTACTATCGTCTTATTCGATTTAGACGGAATCAACTTATTTTACGTGATTATATATTGTTGCAATTAGGTAAAGAGCTCACAAGGGTAGGTCACCGATATAATGAGGACTTTAATGTTGTGATTTCACCAACAAGTGTTTTGCCTCAAATCGATAAACTAGATGAGATGGAATCATTACTTTCTAGGGAGGAAATAGATTTTACTGAGGTGTCGGATTACTATTACGAACGTTGAGCTTAGAAAAGTAACTATCGAACATTTAACACTATCATTTCGTTTCAATCTGGAGACTTATGGTGAACGTGCCCACATTTCGCTCAGAGCAGACTGTCAGATTCAATCGTACCTTTTAAGTTGATAACGCAATTTTGCGTTATGCTTGTTTTTTGGATGGAGATGTATTTATCTCATTGATTTATATATAAATATAACGTTTATGTTGTTAGTCGTGCACGGTAAAGTTCTAGTATATGTCTCAGAATCTTCTTCAATACCTCAGGTATATTAAATGGTTAAAAGATAAAAAGCCTTTCAGAGTCGTGCTTACGCGCTCAAATTTCATGGTTGGGGATTTATACGTGTATTCAACCCAAAAAGTGACTGAAAAAGTGCTTACAGAGTGACGTTACGTTGACGTTGTTTTCTGGTGATCTTTGCTCAGTAGTTGTTATTATATGTTTGATTATTATATATATTTTTAATATGTTGCTCACTTCAAACTCACGTCAACTCACTCTTATAGAGTGATTAATTTCTATAAGTACTTTATCTCAAAATTTGATTTTTACGGATGGAAGCCCTTCAAAGAAACGTCATTTTTTTCTAAGACTTTGATCTTTCGTTAACGGTGTTAGTGGGGACTTCGGTCATCGAGCGCGATGCGCTCTTCTGACCGTTTCAATGGATAGGTTCGCCTTCTTGCGCCTCTCGCGGCGCTTGCCGCGCTCCGCGCTTTTGGCGATTGGGCAGGGATATTTCTCTTATTATTGGTCGTTTTTTGCTCTGCCTTGTCACGATCTGTCACTACTAGTAGTAATGGTCATAACCTCCGCTTTCTCTTCTGGCTCTGGATGCTCTCACTCGTGCTTTTCTTAACATCCTTAACAGCGGGTGGGTTTGTAGTGGTCAACTAAAACTGGCCACGGCTTTAGAGTTTTTCCAGTATCGGTTTTCCGATTCGTTTGGGGGCAACCCACCGTTATAGTCATGCGGCCTTAGCGAGCTGTAATACCCGACGATATAGTCTGTGATCGCATGAGCAGCATCGCTAAAGTTTATATAACCTGTCACTGGCACCCACTCGTTTTTCAGACTACGGAAGAAGCGTTCCATCGGGCTGTTGTCCCAACAGTTTCCACGTCGGCTCATACTCTGCCTGATCTGGCAACGCCACAGTAACTGCCGGAACTGCCTGCTTGTATAGTGGCTACCCTGGTCACTGTGGAACATCACTCCGGCTGGTTTACCGCGAGCTTCCCACGCCATTTCCAGCGCTCTGATGGTCAGCTTGCTATCCGGCGAGAATGACATTGCCCAGCCTACTGGTTTCCTTGCGAACAGATCGAGAACAACTGCAAGGTAAGCCCAACGCTTGCCTGTCCAGATGTACGTCACATCGCCGCACCACACCTGGTTAGGTTCTGTCACTGCGAACTGTCGCTCAAGGCGATTCGGGATAGCGATGTGTTCATGACCAACACGTTTATACCGGTGGGTAGGCTGCTGACAACTCACCAGCCCCAGTTCTTTCATGAGCCTGCCAGCAAGCCAGCGTCCCATTCTGAAGCCTCTCAGGGTTGCCATAATGGCGATACTTCTTGCGCCAGCAGAGCCATGGCTGATGTTATGCAGCTCCCGAACCTGGCTGCGTAACACAGCTCGCCAGCCGTCTGGCTTTTCGGCGCTTTTCTCCCAGTATTTGTAGCTACTGCGATGAACCCCGAACACGTGGCAGAGTGTGACCACAGGATACTGCGCTCTGAGTTTCCCGATTAACGAGAATTGTTCAGGGAGTCTGACATCAAGAGCGCGGTAGCCTTTTTTAATATGTCGTTTTCCATTTCAATGCGTTGTAGCTTTTTCTTCAGCTCACGTATTTCAATCTGTTCCGGGGTTATAGGGGAGGCTTTAGGTATTTTGCCCTGTCGTTCATCCCGCAACTGCTTTACCCATCGCGTCATGGTAGAAAGACCCACATCCATAGCACTGGCCGCAGCTGCAACGGTGTAGTTCTGATCAAGGACCAGTTGAGCGGATTCACGTTTAAACTCTGCGCTGAAATTTCTTTTTTTCATTGAGGCACCTGTAATGTTCTGAGGTGAGCATATCACCTCTGTTCAGGTGGCCAAATTCAGTAAACCACTACAGTTCTGGGAAGAAGTTCACAACCTCGGAGCGCTTGAAATAAAACGAATCGTAAGACCCATACCAATCATCCTCATCATCGTGATATAAAAAGTCTTCCCCTTTCCTAACGTTGAAAGTCCCTTCTTCCCCCGGTATCGGGCTCTCCCTGTATTCATGCCCCATAGCCAGAAGACCTAAAAACTCCACACACTGCTTTTCAAAGTCTTCATTAGTTGTAAAACCTGATACCCAATCGAACTGATAAAAGCCCAGCCCCCTAAAGTATCTGGTTTAGCTTTGCTCAATCTGTAGTTACTTAAGATAGCGGCAGCGATCATTCTTTCATTTTCATTGTTTAGTCTTGCCAGTTCGCTGATCAGATTACCAAACCAGATTTTATCTTCTGACTCGTTATAAAACGCATCTAGTCCTGTCATCTTAGTCACGGCGTGTTCTCCTTCCGAACTCGTAAGGGCTTATATGTATTTCTCGATTGGCGTCCAGATAATCTGCCCACCATTGAAGCATTAGTTTGCGCTCTTCTAAGTAATCAGCCTTGTGCTTGTAGGCTCTTTTAACGTCTTTATATTCTTTGTGGCTCATCTGGCGCTCTACTGCGTCCTCCTGCCACAAACCGGACTCCATCAGGGAACTACAGGCTGTGGCACGGAATCCATGTCCAGTTACGTCCTCTTGCGTGTTATAGCCCATTAAGCGTAATGCCTTGTTTACCGTGTTTTCACTCATCACGCCTTTGGTGTTTCTTTCATTCGGAAACACAACATCGTAGCTTCCGCTTAGTTCTCTCAACTGCTTTACAATAGAAACAGCCTGACGGCTAAGAAGCACGATATGTTCGTCTTTTCCCGTTTTTGTGCCACGGGTGGAAAACCTCACACCATCGATAGGCTCTCTTTTTTTAGGGATAATCCACTCAGCCCGATCAAGGTCAAACTCTTTCCAACGGGCAAACCTTAACTCGCTTGAACGAACAAATGTCAACATGGTTAGCTCAATGGCAAGGCGGGTAAGAGGATTACCTTTAAAGCTGCCCAATCGAGTGAAAAAGTCTGGTAAATCTCTGGGATGTAGTGCGGCATGATGCTTAGTTTCATATTGCATTAACCGGACATCGAGATCATTCGTGATGATTTCTGTCTTAATGCCGCTCAGACGGGCGCTATGTATGATGTCCTTAACTCGTTGTTTAAGTCGGTTGGCTGTATCGTGTTTCCCGGCGTCATCTACCTTCTTAAACAAAGGTAAAATTGTCATCGCCTCCAGTTTGCGAATATCCGAAGTGCCAATGTGAGGGAAAATATACATTTCAAGGCTTCTAAGTACGCGTTTTCGGTGGTCTTCGTTCCACATCTGGTGGCTTTCAACCCATTGACGTCCTATTGTCTCAAAAGTGAATGCACCTTTTTCTTCTGCTTTTGCTGCTCTTTGCTCTGCTTTGGGATCTATCCCCTTGACTAACAACTTTTTGGCGTTGTCTCGTTTTTCTCTGGCGTCTTGTAAGCTAATGGTTGGATATACACCAAAAGCAAGTCTGTCTTCTTTCTTATCTGATGGGCGGCGATACTTCATTCGCCAATACTTCGACCCGGTCTGGGATACTTCAAGATAAAGACCACCACCATCAGACAATTTATAAGTTTTGTCTCGTGGCTTAGCTGCTTTGCACTGACGGTCTGTTAATTTGTTGAGGGTATTTCTGGACATGTTGGGGGCACATATACAATCGAACCAGCAATGCCCCTAATTATGCCCCATAGATTTACTTGATTTCAATAGACGGAAATGGACGTCATGAGAATAAAATCTCTTTATTTTTATATGTTTACATGGGATTTATAGACAATGGTAGACGTTGGTGTACAGCGGGATGGTGTCCCCTGCAGGAATCGAACCTGCAACTAGCCCTTAGGAGGGGCTCGTTATATCCATTTAACTAAGGGGACGAAGCGGCACGAGTATAGCGTTTTTTACTCACAACGGTAAGTCTCAGGCCGCCCGACTGCTCAAACAGTCACCATTCAGGCCTGTTTTTTCTGGTTTTTCTGCGTTTGCTCATCACGCTTTGCTTGTAACCGGGCTTCTTCCTTGCGTTTGTTGCTCATATCATTGCGGATCTGCGCATGGCTCATCAGCGCGAAAATAAACGTTCCGCCACAGATATTCCCGGCGAGCGTTGGTAGCGCAAAGGGCCAGAAAAAATCACTCCAGTGCAGCGTGCCATTAAAGACCAGATAGAGAATTTCCACCGAGCCAACGACGATATGTGTGGTATCGCCTAACGCAATCAGCCAGGTCATCAGAATAATGACCACAATTTTTGCCGCTCCGGCGGCGGGGAACATCCACACCATCGTGGCAATTAACCAGCCAGAAATGATGGCGTTGGAAAACATCTCCACAGGAGAGTTTTTCATCACATCCATGCCAATTTTGACGAAAGCATCGCGGGTCTCTTCATCAAAAATCGGCATATGTTCAAACGCCCATGCTGCAACCCCGGTGCCAATAATATTACCCAGTAGTACCACGCTCCACAGGCGCATCAACAGGCCAAAATTGCCGAGGGTAGGGTTTTGCATCACCGGCAGTACGGCGGTGACGGTATTTTCGGTAAAGAGTTGTTGGCGGGCCATAATGACAATAATAAAGCCGAAGGTATAACCGAGGTTCTCGAGTAAAAATCCCCCTGGCACACCTTCCAGCTGTACGTGAAAAATCCCTTTAGCCAGTAGCGAGGCACCCATCGACAGTCCTGCTGCGATGGCTGACCACAGCAGGGCCATTGCGTCGCGCTCCATCTCTTTCTCCCCATCCTGGCGAATATGTTCATGGATCGCCATGGCGCGGGAGGGGAGTCTGTCCTCATCAAGCTCTATCTTTTTCCCTGTTAGTTTTTCATCGCTTTCCACTTCGAGTTCGTCGCTGTGTCGATCAATCTTATCTTTCTTGATGTCATTCATGGCCGAATCCTGAATAAGCACGTATTGCTAAAGCGTAGCGGCTTTTCTCTGAAAATCAGCGGGAGAAAGTCTGAGATAGCAAAAATGGTAACGTTTGTTTTTATCGGGTTAGTTAGAATAGAACCGCCGCGGAGTGCGTATTACCAGGCTATGATCAAATCAGTAAGACAGGGTATATAGACATCATTTGACGTGCTGTTACAATCGCTCACATCTAAACAGGCGGATACGTCATCGTTCCGTCATGGATGGCAATCAGCGATAGCCATAAAACACAGGGAGATACTTATGAAGCTTCGCCTGTCGGCGCTTGCGCTGGGAACCACACTTTTGGTGGGGTGTGCGAGCTCCGGTACTGAACAGCAGGGGCGTTCGGACCCATTTGAAGGGTTCAACCGTACCATGTACAACTTCAACTTTAACGTGTTGGATCCCTATGTTGTTCGACCGGTAGCAGTGGCCTGGCGTGATTATGTTCCGCAGCCGGCGCGTAATGGTTTAAGCAACTTTACGGGGAACCTTGAAGAACCGGCCGTCATGGTCAACTATTTCCTGCAAGGCGATCCTTATCAGGGGATGGTGCACTTTACCCGTTTCTTCCTGAATACCCTGTTAGGTATGGGCGGCTTTATCGATGTGGCAGGTATGGCTAATCCGAAGTTGCAGCGCGTTGAACCACACCGCTTTGGCAGTACGTTAGGCCACTATGACGTGGGTTACGGGCCGTATATGCAGCTTCCGTTCTACGGTAGTTTCACACTGCGTGATGACGGCGGCGATATGGTCGATACCCTGTATCCGGTACTGTCCTGGCTGACCTGGCCGTTGTCGATAGGCAAATGGACGGTTGAAGGGATTGAAACTCGCGCGCAATTGCTCGATTCTGACGGTCTGCTGCGTCAGTCTTCTGATCCTTACATTATGGTGCGTGAAGCTTACTTCCAGCGTCATGACTTTATTGCGAATGGTGGGAAACTCAAACCAGAAGAAAACCCGAACGCGAAAGACATTCAGGACGATTTAAAAGAGATCGATTCTGAGTAAGGAATTGGGCAAATAAAAAGGTGAGCTAAAAAGCTCACCTTTTTTACGTCTGAAGAAAATCAGAATGCGTAGTTGAAGTTTGTACCAAACAGCCAGGCTTTACCTTCAGAATCGAAAGTATACGGGCCTTCTTTAACGGTCACTTTCTGGCCGTGCATATAAGAAACGCCGACGTCAATGGATGCGTCATCATTGAATGCGTAAGTCGTACCCGCACTCAGCCACAGACGATCCTGGTCCGGAATGGAGATGGAACGCTTGCTTGCAGGAACCGGGCTATCGTCATAAGCAATACCGGTACGGAACGTCCAGCTTTTATCCATATAGTAAGTTGTACCCAATGCAATGCGGTAAGAATCTTTGAAGCCTTCTTCTTTATAGAACAGTGTCTGTCCATTGGAACCTGTGGCTTTCAGCTCCTGGAACTGACTCCAGCTGGTATAGGCCATGCTGTAGTGGATAGCCCACTGTGGTGCAATACGGTTATAACCTGACAATTCCCACATTTCAGGCAGGTTAAGTGTCAGAGAACCCGGGACGGTGGCATTGGTCGTTCCCCATGGGAATGTAGTGCCAGCGCCAGGTATGGCGTTCGCCTGGGTACGGATGCCACTCTTATAATCGCCATCAAAATCAATTTTAACTTCAGAACGGTACGTTAAACCATAACGGTTATTTTTATCCAGTTCGTACAAAATCCCGGCGTTCCAGCCGTAGCCCCATTCGTCCCCTTTCAGGCTGGCAATTTTGTTGCTGACCTTCGGTAATGCAGCCGTTTGCTCACCAGAATAACGTTCAATTTTTGCATCAGCATAAACGGCGTTAAAACCGAGACCGAAGCTCCAGCTATCATTCAGACGGTAGGCACTGCTCAGGTTAAGGTTGACCGTTTTAAGGTCGGTCTTACCGCCGTATTCACCAACGATGTAGCTGTCGTTAAATTCGGTAGCCAGACCATAGTTTGAGGTAACGGAAGCACCCCAACCAAACTGTTCGTTGATAGGCATCACGAAGTGAGCATTGGGAACCCACGCCGTAGGCGCGATGTTGTCCGCATCAGTGCTGCGTCCGGTGTATGGCGATTTACCGGAAATATTAACGTCTGGATCGATATACACCGCACCTGCTGAGAAAGTAGGGCGATCGAACATCATAATCAGTGCCGGGTTACGACTGGCGTTTCCTGCATCATCCGCAATTGCGCCTTCACCCGAATATGCCCGGCCAAGGCCAGAGGAAGAAAATTCGTTTAACTGAAAGCCTGCAGACCAGGCCTGTGTGGAGATAATTGCCACTGCGACTGCGAGAGCAGACTTTGTAAACAGGGTTTTCTGGCTCATGACCATAACCTCATAGATTTATTTTTATACAAACAATGTTACATACCGTAACAGGAGCGCGAAGTGTAGGGTCTGAGGTACGACTTAGAAATCAGACCAGTGGCGTGAGTATAGGTCGGACCAGCTGGAATGTTGCAAGTATGTTTATAAATATTTTCAAATTTGATCAGAGAAACGCGATCCAGCTGGCAAAATTGCGGAGGTGCGCACTCACCTGTTTGGGCGATTTTTGTTTTAGATCATTTTTAAGTGTGATTTCGGTCACTTATCGCATTTCGTACAATTAACGACTGGAGAGGCGAATAATGGGAGCGTAAAATATCCCCATCGTTTATCTGGCACCTCAGGTGCGAATACAGAGGAAATCTACAATGAGTAAATGCAGTGCTGATGAAACCCCGGTTTGCTGCTGTATGGATGTTGGCACCATCATGGACAACTCCGATTGCACCGCGTCCTACAGCCGTGTGTTCGCGAATCGCGCAGAGGCAGAAGAAACACTGGCCGCTCTGACTGAAAAGGCACGTGGCGTGGAATCTGAGCCTTGCCAAATCACTTCGACCTTTACTGAAGAGTCAGAAGGTGTGCGTCTGGATATCGACTTTGTTTTTGCCTGTGAAGCTGAAACGCTGATTTTCCAGCTGGGCCTGCGTTAATCCCCCTCTGCAAAAGCCCTTGCTATCTGATAGCAAGGGCTTTTTCGTAACTGTCAGTGATTATTCACTGTGTCTTAGCTCCCACTTTCTTTTCTCCCCGCTTGGCTAAATGTAAAAAATTGGTTAAGACTATGATCAGGTCAGACCACTTATTTTATTTTTTTACAGGGGAGTGTTATGAGTCAGGCTTTACCGCTGGTTACCCGCCAGGGCGACCGTATTGCCATTGTAAGTGGATTACGTACGCCATTTGCTCGTCAGGCTACCGCGTTTCATGGCATTCCCGCCGTTGATTTAGGAAAGATGGTCGTCGGTGAGCTGCTGGCGCGCAGCGAAATTCCTGCCGATGTGATCGAGCAACTGGTTTTTGGCCAGGTGGTGCAAATGCCTGAAGCACCAAATATTGCTCGTGAAATTGTGCTGGGAACCGGCATGAATGTACATACCGATGCATACAGCGTGAGCAGGGCCTGCGCGACCAGTTTCCAGGCGGTGGCGAATGTCGCGGAAAGCCTGATGGCGGGGTCTATTCGTGCTGGAATTGCGGGTGGTGCGGACTCCTCGTCAGTCTTGCCTATTGGCGTTAGTAAAAAGCTGGCGCGGGTGCTGGTGGATGTCAATAAGGCCCGGACAACCGGTCAACGCCTTAAACTCTTTTCCCGATTGCGCTTACGTGACCTGATGCCTGTGCCGCCGGCCGTCGCAGAGTATTCCACCGGTTTGCGTATGGGGGATACGGCTGAGCAAATGGCCAAAACCTATGGTATTACCCGAGAGCAGCAGGATGCTCTGGCGCACCGCTCTCATCAGCGTGCCGCTCAGGCATGGGCTGAAGGAAAGCTGGCTGATGAGGTAATGACTACCTACGCGCCACCGTTTAAAGATCCTTTTTCAGAAGATAACAACATTCGCGGTAACTCTACGCTGGCCGATTACGCCAAACTACGTCCGGCGTTTGACCGTAAGCACGGCACCGTCACCGCGGCAAACAGTACCCCGCTAACGGACGGCGCAGCCGCCGTGATCATGATGACGGAGTCGCGTGCGAAAGAGTTGGGGCTGGTGCCGCTGGGGTACTTGCGTAGTTTTGCTTTTACCGCCATCGATGTCTGGCAGGACATGCTGCTGGGACCGGCGTGGTCAACACCGCTTGCCCTGGAGAGAGCCGGTCTGACGATGGCAGATTTAACCCTGATCGATATGCATGAAGCCTTTGCCGCGCAAACGCTGGCGAATCTTCAGCTGTTGGGTAGCGAACGTTTTGCCCGCGACGTGCTGGGCAGGGGGCATGCCACTGGCGAGGTTGATGACAGTAAATTTAACGTGCTGGGTGGATCGATTGCCTATGGACACCCCTTTGCTGCCACCGGTGCGCGCATGATCACTCAAACCCTCCATGAGCTGCGTCGTCGTGGCGGCGGTTTTGGTTTAGTGACAGCCTGTGCAGCTGGTGGTCTGGGTGCGGCAATGGTTCTGGAGGCGGAATAATGGAAATGACATCGGCTTTTACACTAAACGTACGTCTGGATAACGTTGCTGTTGTCACCATTGATGTGCCCGGAGAGAAAATGAACACCCTGAAAGCAGAGTTTGCTTCTCAGGTGCGGGCCATTCTGAAACAAATCCGCGACAACAAAGCATTGCGTGGTGTGGTGTTTATTTCGGCTAAACCCGATAACTTCATTGCCGGGGCGGATATCAACATGATTGGTAGCTGTCGCAGCGCGCAGGAAGCCGAAACGCTGGCCCGTCAGGGGCAGCAGATGATGGCGGAAATTAATGCTTTACCGATCCCGGTTATCGCCGCGATTCATGGTGCATGCCTCGGCGGTGGCCTGGAGATGGCGCTGGCGTGCCACAACCGTATTTGTACCGATGATGCTAAAACCGTACTGGGTTTACCGGAAGTACAACTTGGCTTGTTGCCCGGCTCCGGTGGTACGCAGCGGCTGCCGCGCCTGATTGGCGTCAGTACCGCACTGGATATGATCCTCACCGGAAAACAATTACGCGCAAAACAGGCGCTGAAAGTTGGTTTAGTGGATGAAGTTGTACCGCATTCCATTTTGCTGGAAGCGGCCGTTGAACTGGCTAAAAAGGACAGTTCTGCGCAACGAACACTGCCCGTAAGAGAGCGAGTGTTGGCGGGGCCGCTGGGGCGGGCGCTGTTGTTCCGCATGGCCAGTAAAAAGACGGCGCAAAAAACGCAAGGTAACTACCCTGCAACAGAACGTATCCTTGAGGTCATCGAAACCGGGCTAGCGCAAGGCAGCAGTAGTGGTTACGACGCGGAGGCCCGCGCGTTTGGTGAGCTGGCGATGACATCCCAGTCTCAGGCGCTACGGCACATCTTTTTTGCCAACACCGACGTGAAAAAGGATCCGGGAAGTGATGCGAAACCTGGCCCGCTAAACAGTGTAGGTGTTTTGGGCGGCGGTCTGATGGGCGGCGGTATTGCCTACGTGACGGCCTGTAAAGGTGGCTTGCCTGTGCGCATCAAAGATATAAACGTTAAGGGAATCAACCATGCGCTGAAGTATAGCTGGGATCAGCTTGAAACGAAGGTTCGTCGCCGTCATATCAAAGCCAGCGAACGCGATAAACAACTGGCGCTGATTTCGGGATCGATCGACTACCGTGGCTTTGCGCATCGCGATTTGATTATTGAAGCCGTGTTTGAAGATCTGTCGCTAAAACAACGGATGGTGGCAGAAGTTGAGCAAAATTGCGCACCTCATACCGTTTTTGCTTCTAACACCTCATCTTTGCCCATTGGCGATATTGCTGCGAATGCTACCAGGCCTGAACAAGTGATTGGTTTACACTTTTTTAGTCCGGTGGAAAAAATGCCGTTGGTCGAAGTGATCCCACATGCCACGACCTCCGAGCAGACGATTGCAACTACCGTTAAGTTAGCGAAAAAACAGGGCAAAACGCCGATAGTGGTCAGAGATAAGGCCGGCTTTTACGTTAACCGCATTTTAGCGCCTTACATTAACGAAGCGATTCGTATGTTGACCGAGGGCGAGCGGGTCGAAACCATAGACGCCGCGCTGGTTAAGTTTGGTTTTCCAGTTGGGCCAATCCAACTTTTGGATGAGGTCGGAATTGATACGGGCACTAAAATTATACCAGTGCTTGAGGCTGCATATGGAGAACGTTTTAGCGCGCCTGCAAATGTTGTTGCTTCAATTTTGAATGACGATCGCAAAGGTAGAAAAAATGGTCGGGGTTTCTATCTTTATGGTGTGAAAGGGCGTAAAAGCAAAAAACAGGTCGACCCTGCAATTTATACGCTTATTGGCGTTCAGGGTCAGGGCCGACTTACCGCTGCACAGGTAGCAGAGCGGTGCGTCATGTTAATGCTCAATGAAGCTGCTCGTTGTTTCGACGAGAAGATAGTCCGTAGCGCACGTGATGGCGACATCGGCGCTGTATTTGGTATTGGTTTTCCGCCATTCCTCGGCGGCCCGTTCCGGTATATGGATTCACTTGGCGCGGGAGAAGTGGTTGCGACTCTGCAACGGCTGACCACGCAATACGGCTCGCGGTTTGCGCCGTGTGAACAGTTATTGCAGATGGCGGCACACAGTGAAAAATTCTGGAATATTGGGGAAACTGACCTGAATTCATGAGGTCAAAGGTAGGATGAATCCGCACTGAATGTATGGCTCGCGCTCAAAATGTAAACAGAGATTGACTATACTTACGCCGTTGAGGTAAAAAACAGCGTTTCATTCGGTGAATGGATAAGGCACAATGCCGGCCACCATATCGTTAGCACGGCCAATAGGGGCTGTGAATAAAGGTATTGGTGATTCTGGTTAACAAAAGCGGTGCAATATGCAAGTTTTTATCATGCGTCACGGCGACGCGGCCCTCGATGCCGCCAGTGATTCGGTTCGTCCCTTAACTTCCTGTGGTTGTGACGAATCTCGCCTGATGGCGAACTGGCTGAAAGGTCAAAAAGTGGATATCGAACGTGTTCTGGTGAGCCCGTTCCTACGAGCCGAACAAACGCTGGATGTGGTGGGGGAGTGTATGAACCTGCCAACCGGTGTGGATGTTTTGCCGGAGTTGACTCCTTGCGGCGATGTCGGTCTGGTCAGTGCCTATTTACAGGCTCTGGCCAATGAAGGTATCGCCACGGCACTGGTTATCTCTCACTTGCCTTTAGTGGGGTATCTGGTGTCTGAGCTTTGCCCAGGTGAAACACCGCCGATGTTTACCACATCAGCGATTGCCAGCGTAACGCTTGATGAGAGCGGGAAGGGGACTTTTAACTGGCAGATGAGCCCGTGTAACCTGAAAATGGCAAAAGCGATTTAAAAAGGTTGGTATCGGATAAGGCGCAGCCGTCATCCGAAAATGCAAAGAGCCGCAAACGCGGCTCTTTCTGTTTTTCTGCATCACGGAAGTTCGGGCGGTAGCCACTCTTCTACTTCAATTAGCACCAGCAGCGCGGCGTCGCCACCGTACTCTTTCGGTGCCTGATGAAAAGCCATCACGTGCGGATGCTGGGCCAGCCAAAGCGGCGTTTGCTGTTTCAAAATATGTTTTCCGTGGCCATGCATCACGCAGGCGCAAAATACATGCTCACGACGACAGGCGGCAATCAGCGCGCCTAACTCTTGTTTGGCCTGCTGCTGGGTCAGCCCATGCAGATCGAGAAACAGCTCCGGAGAGTAATCGCCACGGCGCATTTTCTTCAGTTCGAAATGGCTGACGTCGGCACGCAGGTATCTTACCGGGCCGTCCGTATTCAGCAGCGGCTGAAACTCATCCGAGAAATAGTGGCTGGCATCAGCCTGCTCCTGTAGCAGTCTTTTAACCGGAACCTCGGCAATTTTTTTACGTGGAGGTCGGTGAACAATGGTGTCCTGTTTAATTTTACGCGTGCCGGTCATCAGCTGGCGAAACAGCGTCTGATCCTCCTCGCTGAGCGATGTTTTCTTTTTCATTCGAGAGTCTCAACTTTTATTTTCCATTAGTTTAACCCGACTCGGCGGGCATCCGATCGCTTAAAACGCAATTTTCGCGCTCAGGCCCTGTGTGAATGCTGATTTATCGCCGTCTTCGTGGCAAACTAGCCGCCGAAATTAATACGAGCATGCCCTGGAGGAATACGTGGATAAAATTTTCGTCGATGAAGCAGTGAGTGAACTGCATACCATTCAGGACATGTTGCGTTGGGCGGTCAGCCGTTTTAGCGCGGCGAACATCTGGTATGGCCATGGCACGGATAACCCATGGGACGAGGCCGTACAACTGGTGCTGCCGTCACTTTATTTGCCGTTGGATATTCCGGAAGACATGCGTACAGCGCGTCTGACCTCCAGCGAGCGTCATCGTATTGTTGAACGCGTGATTCGCCGCGTCAACGAGCGCATTCCGGTTGCTTATCTGACCAACAAAGCCTGGTTCTGCGGGCATGAGTTTTATGTTGATGAACGCGTGCTGGTTCCGCGTTCACCGATTGGCGAGCTTATCAATAACCGCTTTGCGGGCCTTATTAATGAGCAGCCGCAGCATATCCTCGATATGTGTACCGGCAGCGGTTGTATTGCCATTGCCTGCGCGTATGCCTTCCCGGAAGCCGAAGTTGATGCGGTGGATATCTCCACTGACGCGCTGGCGGTGACCGAACACAATATTGAAGAACACGGCCTGATCCATCACGTCACGCCGATCCGTTCCGATCTGTTCCGCGATCTGCTGAAAGTCCAGTATGACCTGATTGTGACCAACCCGCCGTATGTCGATGCGGAAGATATGTCCGATCTGCCAAACGAATATCGTCACGAACCTGAGCTGGGTCTGGCGTCCGGCAGTGATGGGCTGAAACTTACCCGCCGCATTCTGGGGAACGCCCCAGACTACCTGTCAGATAACGGTATTCTGATTTGTGAAGTCGGAAACAGCATGGTACATCTGATAGAGCAATATCCGGATGTACCGTTCACCTGGCTGGAGTTCGACAACGGCGGTGACGGCGTATTCATGCTGACCAAAGAGCAGTTAGTTGCTGCTCGTGAGCACTTCAGCATTTATAAAGACTAATTACACGCGCACATACACAACACTCATAACGGAGCCGTGATGGCAGGAAACACAATTGGGCAACTCTTTCGCGTAACCACTTTCGGCGAATCACACGGGCTGGCGCTCGGTTGTATTGTCGATGGTGTTCCGCCGGGCATTTCTCTGACAGAAGCTGACCTGCAGCACGATCTCGACAGACGGCGTCCAGGCACATCGCGCTACACTACGCAGCGTCGTGAGCCGGATCAGGTGAAAATCCTCTCCGGGGTGTTCGAGGGCGTTACCACTGGCACCAGCATTGGCCTGCTGATCGAAAATACCGATCAGCGTTCACAGGATTACGGCGCGATTAAGGACGTTTTTCGTCCAGGACACGCCGACTATACCTATGAGCAGAAATATGGCCTGCGCGACTACCGTGGTGGCGGGCGTTCGTCCGCACGTGAAACAGCGATGCGCGTGGCGGCCGGAGCGATTGCCAAAAAATATCTGGCGGAAAAGTTCGGCGTTGAGATTCGCGGTTGCCTGACGCAGATGGGTGATATTCCTTTGGAGATCAAAGACTGGTCCCAGGTGGAACTTAACCCGTTCTTTTGTCCGGACCCGGATAAACTCGAAGCGCTGGACGAACTGATGCGCGGGCTGAAGAAAGAGGGCGACTCCATCGGGGCGAAGGTGACCGTTGTTGCAAGCGGTGTGCCTGCGGGTCTTGGCGAACCTGTATTCGACCGCCTGGATGCCGACATCGCCCATGCGCTGATGAGCATTAACGCCGTTAAGGGCGTTGAGATTGGCGACGGATTTGACGTTGTTGCGCTGCGTGGCAGCCAGAACCGAGATGAAATCACCAAAGAAGGTTTCCAGAGTAACCATGCGGGCGGCATTCTGGGTGGGATCAGCAGCGGGCAACAAATCATTGCTCATATGGCGCTGAAACCGACGTCCAGTATTACCGTTCCAGGGCGCACCATTAACCGCTTTGGTGAAGAAGTCGAAATGATCACTAAAGGTCGTCACGATCCGTGCGTTGGGATCCGCGCCGTACCGATCGCCGAGGCGATGCTGGCGATCGTATTGATGGATCACCTGCTGCGTCAGCGGGCGCAAAATGCGGACGTGAAGACCGATATTCCACGCTGGTAAGAGATGAAAAAAACGGCACTTGCGGCGCTGGCTCTGTTTGCCAGTACCGCCTGTCTGGCGGCGACGCCCTGGCAGAAAATTACCCATCCGGTTGCGGGCAGCGCGCAGTCTATCGGCGCGTTTTCCAATGGCTGTATTGTTGGCGCAGATACGCTGCCTGTACAGTCAGAACATTATCAGGTGATGCGCACCGATCAGCGTCGTTACTTTGGCCATCCGGATCTGGTGAGGTTTATCCAGCGTCTGAGTAATCAGGCTAATAGTCAGGGGCTAGGCACGGTGTTAATCGGCGATATGGGTATGCCGGCCGGTGGGCGATTCAATGGCGGTCACGCCAGCCACCAGACGGGACTGGATGTGGATATTTTCCTGCAACTGCCGAAAACGCGCTGGACCCAGTCGCAACTGCTGCGGCCGCAGGCGTTAGATCTGGTCTCACAGGACGGCAAACGTGTTGTGCCATCACTGTGGAAAACGGAGATTTTTAGCCTGGTAAGGCTGGCTGCAAAAGATAATGAAGTAACGCGTATTTTCGTGAATCCGGCGATTAAGCAACAACTTTGTCTGGATGCAGGGACCGACAGGGACTGGTTGCGTAAAGTGCGGCCATGGTTCCAGCATCGTGCGCATATGCACGTGCGGTTACGTTGCCCTGCCGACAGCCTTGAGTGCGAAGATCAACCGTTACCGCCACCGGGTGACGGCTGTGGCGCAGAGCTGCAAAGCTGGTTCGAACCTCCAAAACCTGGAACCACCAAGCCTGAGAAGAAGACACCGCCGCCGTTGCCGCCTTCCTGCCAGGCGCTACTGGACGAGCATGTACTCTAATGGATCATTTTGCCTCTCTGTTTATGGTGTCGCCACTGCTGTTAGGTGTGCTTTTTTTTGTGGCGATGCTGGCAGGTTTTATTGATTCTCTGGCCGGAGGCGGTGGTCTACTCACCATCCCGGCATTGATGGCGGCCGGGATGCCACCAGCGCAAGCGCTGGCGACCAATAAGTTGCAAGCCTGCGGGGGATCTATCTCTTCCTCCCTCTATTTTATTCGTCGTGGCGCGGTTAATCTGGCGGATCAGAAGCTCAATATCTTCATGACGTTTGTCGGATCAATGAGCGGGGCGCTATTGGTTCAGCACGTGCAGTCAGATGTTCTGCGCCAGATCCTGCCGGTTCTGGTTATCTGTATTGGCCTTTACTTTCTGTTGATGCCGAAAGTGGGGGAAGAGGACCGACAGCGTCGATTGCACGGTTTACCTTTCGCGCTGGTGGCGGGAGGCTGCGTCGGTTTTTACGATGGCTTTTTTGGTCCGGCGGCAGGGTCGTTCTACGCGCTGGCCTTTGTCATGCTGTGCGGATACAACCTGGCGAAATCGACGGCCCACGCCAAAGTATTAAATGCCACATCGAATATCGGTGGGTTGTTGTTGTTTGCCCTCGGCGGCAAAGTGATTTGGGCGACAGGTTTTGTGATGCTCATTGGCCAGTTTATTGGCGCACGGATGGGCTCTCGACTGGTGCTCAGCAAAGGACAAAAACTCATTCGGCCAATGATCGTTATTGTCTCCGCCGTGATGAGCGCCAAGCTACTTTATGATAATCATGGACAGGAGATTCTCCACTGGCTGGGGATGAATTAATGAATAATACGCACCACTACGAACAGTTAATTGAGATTTTTAACGGCTGCTTTGCCGATGAATTTAATACCCGTCTGATTAAAGGCGACGACGAACCGATCTATCTTCCTGCGGATGCGGAATTACCGTATCACCGTATCGTTTTTGCGCATGGTTATTACGCCAGTGCGTTACACGAAATTTCACACTGGTGCATCGCCGGTAAAGCTCGTCGTGAGCTGGTCGATTTTGGTTACTGGTACTGCCCGGACGGACGCGACGCGAAGACACAATGCCAGTTTGAAGATGTGGAAGTGAAGCCGCAGGCGTTTGACTGGTTGTTTTGCATGGCGGCGGGGTACCCGTTTAACGTCAGTTGCGACAACCTCGAAGGGGACTTTGAACCGGACCGCGTGGTATTCCAGCGCCGTGTTCATGCTCAGGTAATGGAGTACCTGGAAAAGGGGATCCCTGAACGTCCGGCGCGTTTTATTAACGCGTTACAGAATTATTATCACACGCCTGAACTTACGGCGGAACAATTCCCGTGGCCCGAAGCGCTCAACTGAAGCCGCTGCCACGTTTACAATGAGGAAAGAAGATGATCGCGGAGTTTGAATCACGCATTCTGGCATTAATCGACGATATGGTAGAGCACGCCAGCGATGATGAGTTGTTTGCCAGTGGCTATTTGCGTGGGCACCTGACGCTGGCTGTGGCTGAGTTGGATGCTGGCGAGGACCATTCCGCTGAGGCATTGTACGCCAATGTGACCAGCAGCCTGGAAAAAGCCATCAGCGCAGGCGAACTCTCGCCGCGTGACCAGGCGTTAGTGAAAGAGATGTGGGACACTTTATTTCAAAAGGCAACGCAATAATAATTGCAGTGGATTGTGCCGGATGGCGACGCGAAGGCGTCTTATCCGGCCTACGTGGACGGGGGTTGTTGGCCTGATAAGCGTAGCGCCATCAGGCAATGATGAGATGGTATCTTATTTCACCGCTTTACCCTTCAATAACTTCCTTACCCACAGACGATTAGGATTCAGCGCAGTCAGCGTGCTGGCATCCATAGGGATAGGTTCATCGCTCATTTGCGATGCCAGAATTTCTGCACACAGCGGGGCAGTACACAGCCCGCGCGAGCCCAGCGCACCCAACATAAATAAATCGGAATAAACCGGGGCGTTTACGGCGTGCTCTCTGTCTTCGGCAAGAGTGGCATACTGGCTGAGCGTGGCGTCATAATCCGCGACGTTGCCGACTATCGGCATGTGATCGCGCGTGGCGCAGCGCACTCCACAACGGGCGGCATTGCCACTAACGTCTACTTCTTTTGCCCACGCGGCATTCGGGAAACAATCTATTAAGCGCTGACGGTTTTGCTGCTGATCGTCAGCACGATACACCGTTTCTTCACTTCCGCGATGATAACTGGCGCCAATGCAGTGCTGCTGATTTTGCGGGTTGTGCGGCGTGAGGTAGCCGTCATAGCACAGCACCTGACGCAGCGCTAAAAGCGAAGGCGTAGTAGGAATGTGACTCACCTGACCGCCTACGGAGTACACCGGTAGCGACTGCGTCTGTTCAACGCTGTTAATGCGATGCCCGTTAGCCAGCACTACCGCAGCGTGAGTGGCGGTTGATCCACTGGCAAACGCCAATTTCCAGTTTTCTGTCTGTCGAGACAGTGAGGCCAGCGTATGTTGATACCGGGTGCGTAATCCCAGCGTTGCGGCATAGTCGAATACGGCGGCGGTTAACTGTGCTGGACACAGCCATCCTCCGGCGGGGTACTGAATCCCGCCGCATCCGGTTTTTACGCCGGTCGTTTGTAAAACCTGCTCTGCGTCAACTCCGACGGCGAGCGCATCGGGCAATTCAAGGGACAACATTTGGTCGATTTTTTGCTGGCTTTTCTCATCCCACGCCAGTTGCGTCACGCCGCACCAGTCATGCGCGAACTCAACGGGGAGGGCGTCATACAGCCGGCGGGCGAAGGTAAACGCGGTGGGGAAAAAGAGATTAATGGCCGCGTCATGTTTGCTCAGTAGCGGATAAAGAGCGCCCTGGCGATTGCCGGATGCACCCCCGGCTGGGTTATCGTCGGCGCAATAGAGCGTGACCTGCCAGCCGCGGCGCAGTAACGCCAACGACAGCAATGCGCTGGCAATCCCCCCGCCAATAATGGCGGCTTCGCGTTTATCTGTTCCGGTACGTGCAAACCAGGGTGCCGAGGAGGGGAGCGCCAGCGTCTTATCCATTACGCCACAAAGCATTTCTCGTTTGCGACCAAAGCCTTTGCATTTTTGCATCGTAAACCCGGCTTCCTGCAATCCCCGACGCACAAAGCCTGCTGAGGTGAAGGTCGCCAGCGTGCCGCCGGGGCGAGCCAGACGGGCCATTGCGTTAAACAGCGTTGGCGTCCACATATCCGGATTTTTTGCCGGCGCGAAACCGTCCAGAAACCAGGCATCCACTTTTTGATTCAGGGAGTCATCCAGCTTGCTGGTCAGTTCGTTAATATCGCCAAACCACAGATCCAGCGTGACGCGTCCTTCATCAAGGAGCAGGCGATGGCATCCCGCCAGCGGCAGCGGCCATTGCTCTTGCAGCGCCGTGGCCCACGGGGCAAGTTCTGGCCAGTGCTGATGGGCTAAGGTCAGATCTTCACGCGTCAGCGGAAATTTTTCAAAACTGATGAAATGTAATCTTTCCAGGGTAGCGTCAGGGTGGGTATCGAGGAATTCGGCAAACGCCTGCCAGAGTGTCAGGAAGTTAAGTCCGGTGCCAAACCCGCTTTCGGCCACCACGAAGAGGGGACGTGAATGCGCAGGGAATCGCTGGGCGAGATGATTCCCGCCGAGAAAGACGTAACGTGTCTCTTCCAGCCCGTTATCATTAGAAAAATAGACATCGTCAAAATCTCGGGAAACAGGTGTACCCTCAGCGTTGAATTCAAGGTTGGCAGGTTGTATAGCGTATTGTTTCACGTAAGTTACTCGTCTGGCAGGCTGTGCCCCGATCTTAGCGATGAGTGCCTGGCTGCGCAAATTTCCACATTAAATGGCTGATCGGACTTGTTCGGCGTACAAGTGTACGCTATTGTGCCACTCGAAACTTTAAAATAGTGCGACTTACAGAGGTATTGAATGAAACGTGCAGTGATTACTGGCTTGGGCATCGTTTCCAGCATCGGTAATAACCAGCAGGAAGTCCTGGCATCTCTGCGTGAAGGACGTTCAGGGATCACTTTCTCTCAGGAGCTGAAGGACTCCGGCATGCGTAGCCACGTTTGGGGCAACGTAAAACTGGATACCACTGGCCTCATTGACCGCAAAGTAGTGCGCTTCATGAGCGACGCATCCATCTATGCATTCCTTTCTATGGAACAGGCAGTGGCTGATGCCGGCCTTGCAGCAGAAGATTACCAGAACAACCCGCGCGTTGGCCTGATTGCAGGTTCCGGCGGCGGCTCCCCGCGTTTTCAGGTGTTCGGTGCTGACGCAATGCGTAGCCCGCGTGGCCTGAAAGCGGTTGGCCCGTATGTGGTCACCAAAGCGATGGCGTCCGGCGTTTCTGCCTGCCTCGCAACGCCGTTCAAAATCCACGGCGTAAACTACTCTATCAGCTCTGCCTGTGCGACATCTGCGCACTGTATCGGCAACGCAGTAGAACAAATTCAGCTGGGCAAACAAGACATCGTTTTCGCTGGCGGCGGCGAAGAGCTGTGCTGGGAAATGGCGTGTGAATTCGACGCCATGGGCGCGCTGTCTACCAAATATAACGACGATCCATCCAAAGCTTCCCGTACCTATGACGCACACCGTGACGGTTTCGTTATTGCTGGCGGCGGCGGTATGGTCGTGGTCGAAGAGCTGGAACACGCTCTGGCACGTGGCGCGCACATCTATGCGGAAATCGTCGGTTATGGCGCAACGTCCGATGGCGCAGACATGGTTGCTCCGTCTGGCGAAGGCGCAGTACGTTGCATGCAGATGGCGATGCACGGCGTAGACACGCCGATCGACTACCTGAACTCCCACGGTACCTCTACTCCGGTAGGCGACGTCAAAGAGCTGGGTGCGATTCGTGAAGTGTTTGGCGACAACAGCCCGGCAATCTCCGCAACCAAAGCGATGACCGGTCACTCACTGGGCGCGGCTGGCGTTCAGGAAGCTATCTACTCTCTGCTGATGCTGGAACACGGTTTTATCGCGCCAAGCATCAACATTGAAGAGCTGGACGAGCAGGCGGCAGGTCTGAACATCGTGACCAAACCGACCGAGCAGGCGCTGACGACTGTAATGTCCAACAGCTTCGGTTTTGGCGGCACCAACGCCACGCTGGTTATGCGTAAGCTGTAAGCGTAAGACTGAAAGATTATGCAAGAGGGGAGCCTGATGGCTCCCTTTTTTATATCGTTGACAACCGCTCTGGTTTACAGGCAGACTCCAGCTTCAACATTATCCTCTTGATAATGCGTAAGCGTTTAACGTTATCCAACGCACCTTAATCCTGATAGTCAGGTAGAGGGGGCGTGGGCATTCCTCGCCTTACTCTGCATTTTGGAGTAACGCATGACAGCTGTAACCCAACAAGAAAAAACACCTTCGGCGAACTTTTCGCTGTTTCGCATCGCTTTTGCGGTTTTCCTGACCTATATGACGGTCGGTTTACCTTTGCCCGTCATTCCTCTGTTTGTGCACCAGGAACTGGGCTATGGCAATACCATGGTCGGCATCGCCGTCGGCGTACAGTTTCTGGCGACGGTATTAACACGCGGCTACGCCGGGCGGTTAGCCGATCAATATGGTGCCAAACGCTCGGCGCTGCAGGGGATGTTTGCCTGTGGGCTGGCGGGTGCGGCGTGGCTGTTAGCCGCGCTATTGCCCGTTTCTGTTCCCGTAAAATTTGCGTTGCTAATCGTCGGTCGTTTGATCCTCGGTTTTGGCGAAAGCCAACTGCTCACCGGAACGCTGACCTGGGGGCTGGGGCTGGTCGGCCCAACACGCTCCGGTAAGGTGATGTCATGGAACGGAATGGCGATTTACGGCGCGCTGGCCGCCGGTGCACCGTTGGGCCTGTTGATCCACAGCCACTTTGGCTTCGCGGCGCTGGCGGGAACCACGATGGTATTACCGCTGCTGGCATGGGTATTCAACGGCACCGTGCGTAAAGTGCCTGCACATGCAGGAGAACGTCCTTCGTTATGGAGCGTGGTAGGGCTTATCTGGAAACCGGGCCTGGGCCTGGCGCTGCAGGGCGTTGGCTTTGCGGTGATCGGTACATTTATTTCACTCTATTTTGTCAGCAACGGCTGGACGATGGCGGGGTTCACCCTGACCGCGTTTGGCGGGGCGTTTGTGCTGATGCGCATTCTGTTTGGCTGGATGCCGGACCGGTTCGGCGGCGTGAAGGTTGCCGTTGTCTCTTTGCTGGTGGAAACCGCAGGACTGATTCTGCTGTGGCAGGCCCCAACAGCCTGGGTTGCACTGCTTGGAGCGGCATTAACCGGGGCCGGGTGTTCGCTTATCTTCCCGGCCTTGGGCGTCGAGGTGGTGAAGCGAGTACCCGCGCAGGTTCGCGGTACGGCGCTGGGCGGGTACGCCGCATTTCAGGATATCTCCTACGGCATAAGCGGGCCGGTCGCCGGGGTGCTGGCCACCGCGTACGGTTATCCCTCAGTGTTCCTTGCCGGGGCGATATCCGCCGTGGTGGGGATTATTGTAACGTTGCTTACGCTGCGTAAAGGTTAAGCGACCAGCCAGAAAATGGCTAACGCAATCATCAATGCAACAAACAACAGTCCCGGTCGTGCCGACAGAGATTTAACCGTTTCAATCATCGGCGCGAACGGGCTGTAAATGGGTTGCAGATGACGCGGATCGCTGAGCTCGCGTTCCACGCGACGCAGGAAAATTTGATTGAGCAAGTCCTGCACCTGCACCGTGGTCAGAATCGATTGTGGTTGGATCTGATACGTCTGCTGCGCGTACTCTTTTATTGCTGTCAGCTCATTCGGCTCTAATGGCAGCTTCAGCGCAGCCTGGAGCGTTTGTAGCGTCGGGGCGCTTTGCAGGCTGAGCGTCTGGCGCGCCTGCAGCCAGGTGACCAGGTGCGTAAACTGTTTGGCAGGGATCAGCTCACCGCTTTTTACGCCAGACAACTCCAGCATCGACTGCCAGATCATCTTCCCGGATTCTCCCGTGGCCGCCGCCAGTTTGGTAACTAACTGGTTTAGCGTATTGTGCTCTGCGGGGAGCAACGGGCGATCGGTTGCCGGGCGCTGCTGCGGCTGTGGTATCGACAGCTGCCCTTGCTGCAGCAGTGTGAGTACGTTCTTCAACTGCTCAGGCGTGAGCTGACTGAGTGCCGTTTGCCCATACTGCTGACGGATAAAATCACTCACCGCCTGGCGATTATTTCCCTGGCTCAGTAATTCAGTGAGCTGCGAAAGCACCTGACGATTAACATGATTTTGCTGAGCAACCCCCAGCCGTTGGTTCAGGTTTTGCTCAGCGGCTGGAAAGTGACGTGACTGCAGCTGCGTATCACTTTTGACGCCCAGATCGTGCTTCATTCCGGCCCACACCTCAGCACTTTGCTGCTGGGTGAGTGAAATCAAACGGGTAATTAGTCGTTCCAACACAGTACGTTGTTGCGTGGATAACGGTTGTTCACCCGCAGCGGAAGGGGCATTTTGGCCTTCGCCGGGAGGGCGTGCGGGCGTACCTGAAATGGGCTGCATCATCTCTGTTCCTTAAATCTGTGCTGACCAGGTCTCGCAGTATGCCTGGCGGCGAGATTATGGCACACTTGCCCGGTTAACTCTCGTTCTCAAACAGGTGCGAAAGACGTGAAAATCCTCGTTGATGAAAATATGCCCTATGCCCGCGAACTGTTCAGTCGTTTGGGGGAGGTCAAAGCGGTTCCAGGTCGTCCGATTCCCGTTGCTGAACTGGATGATGCGGATGCTTTAATGGTGCGCTCGGTGACGAAAGTAAATGAATCACTGCTTGGAGGCAAACCGGTTAAATTTGTCGGTACGGCAACCGCTGGCACAGACCATGTGGATGACGCCTGGCTTGCGCAGGCTGGGATCGGTTTTTCCGCCGCGCCCGGTTGTAACGCGATAGCGGTCGTAGAATATGTTTTTTCAGCGTTGCTGATGCTGGCGGAGCGTGATGGGTTTGCGTTACGCGATCGCACCGTAGGCATTGTGGGTGTGGGCAACGTGGGTGGGCGTTTGCAGGCGCGTCTGGACGCGCTGGGGATCCGCACGCTGCTGTGCGATCCACCGCGAGCCGATCGCGGTGACGAGGGCGATTTCCGCTCGCTGGATGAACTGGTAGAGCAAGCCGATGTGCTGACTTTCCATACGCCACTGTTTAAAGACGGACCCTACAAAACGCTGCACATGGCGGATGATGCGCTGATTAGCCGACTGAAGCCGGGCACTATTCTGATCAACGCCTGCCGTGGGCCGGTCATCGACAATACAGCATTGCTGAACCGGTTGAATGCCGGTCAGTCGCTGAGCGTTGTGCTGGATGTCTGGGAAGGAGAGCCGGATCTCAATGTGGCGTTGCTGGAGAAAGCCGATATCGGCACGGCGCACATTGCCGGGTATACCCTCGAAGGAAAAGCGCGTGGCACCACGCAGGTCTTTGAGGCCTATAGTAAGTTTATTGGTCACGAGCAGCACGTTGCGCTCAGTACCCTGTTACCTGCGCCGGAATTTGGTCGTATCACCCTGCATGGCCCGTTAGATCAGCCAACGCTGAAAAGGCTGGCGCATTTAGTGTATGATGTGCGCCGCGATGATGCGCCGCTGCGTAAAGTCGCTGGAATTCCGGGTGAGTTTGATAAACTGCGTAAAAATTACCTTGAGCGTCGTGAATGGTCGTCTTTATATGTGATGTGTGACGACGCAACGGCTGCTGCCTTATTGTGTAAGCTGGGTTTTAACGCTGTTCATCATCCGGCACATTAATGTCTTCTTAATGCTCCCTGTCGAATAATGCGACAGGGACGCTTACGTATTTCTTGGAGTAAATCACCATGTCTGAAGGCTGGAATATTGCCATTCTGGGCGCAACGGGCGCCGTAGGCGAAGCCCTGCTCGATACGCTGGCTGAACGCCAGTTCCCGGTCGGTGAAATTTATGCGCTGGCGCGTAATGAAAGCGCCGGTGAGCATCTGCGTTTTAACGGTAAATCGGTCATAGTGCAGGACGTTGCAGACTTTGACTGGACGCAGGCACAGTTGGCATTTTTTGTTGCGGGCACTGAAGCCACCGCCGCATGGGTAGAAGAAGCAACAAATGCGGGTTGCCTGGTGATTGACAGTAGCGGTCTGTTCGCGCTTGAGCCAGACGTTCCGCTGGTGGTTCCGGACGTTAACCCGTTCGTGCTGGCGGATTACCGTAACCGCAATGTGATTGCGGTACCAAACAGCCTGACAAGCCAGTTGCTGTCTGCGCTGAAACCATTGATTGATGACGGCGGGCTGTCACGGATTACGGTGACCAATATTATTTCGGCTTCCGCTCACGGCAAAAAAGCCGTAGACGCACTGGCCGGACAAAGCGCGAAATTGCTTAACGGCATCCCGATTGACGAAGATGATTTCTTTGGTCGTCAGCTGGCGTTCAATATGCTGCCGCTGCTGCCCGATCGCGAAGGCAGCGTGCGTGAAGAGCGTCGTATTGTTGATGAAGTGCGCAAAATTATGCAGGATGACGGTCTGCTTATTTCAGCCAGCATCGTGCAGTCCCCGGTATTTTATGGTCACGCGCAGATGGTGAATTTTGAGGCTCTGCGCCCGTTGGCGGCGGAAGAAGCACGTGATGCGTTTTCACGCGGCGAAGACGTGGTGTTGTCGGAAGAAACCGACTTCCCGACCCAGGTTGGCGATGCATCGGGCACGCCGCACCTTTCTATTGGCTGCGTGCATAACGATTACGGTATGCCGGAGCAAGTTCAGTTCTGGTCTGTGGCAGACAACGTACGCTTTGGCGGCGCGTTAATGGCGGTGAAAATTGCGGAAAAACTGGTGCAGGAGTACCTGTACTAATGTCTGACCAGCAACAGCCGTCAACCCATAAAATTGCGCTGGGCATTGAGTATGACGGCAGCAAATATTATGGCTGGCAGCGCCAGAACGAAGTGCGTAGCGTTCAGGAAAAACTGGAAAAAGCGCTTTCTCAGGTGGCGAACGAACGCATTAATGTTTTTTGTGCAGGTCGCACGGATGCGGGCGTTCATGGCACTGGGCAGGTCGTGCATTTTGAAACCACTGCTCAGCGTAAAGATGCGGCCTGGACACTGGGGGTAAATGCGAATTTACCTGGTGACATCGCCGTGCGCTGGGTGAAAGCTGTACCTGATGATTTTCATGCCAGATTTAGCGCTACGGCTCGCCGTTATCGCTACATCATCTACAATCATCGGTTGCGCCCTGCGGTTTTGGGTAAAGGGGTAACCCATTATTATGAACCGCTGGACGCTGAGCGTATGCATCGTGCAGCCCAGTGTCTGATTGGCGAAAATGATTTTACCTCGTTCCGTGCGGTACAGTGCCAGTCGCGCACACCGTGGCGTAACGTGATGCACATTAACGTTGAACGTTTCGGTGCATATGTGGTGGTGGATATTAAAGCGAATGCCTTTGTACATCATATGGTCAGGAATATTGTCGGCAGCCTGATGGAAGTTGGCGCCAACAACCAGCCGGAGAGCTGGATAGCAGAACTGTTAGCGGCAAAGGACAGAACGCTGGCAGCGGCAACGGCGAAAGCGGAAGGACTGTATCTGGTTGCAGTAGATTACCCGGACCGGTTCGACCTGCCAAAACCGCCTATGGGCCCGCTATTTCTGGCGGACTAATTTGAGTCGTATAAAGGCAAAACTATGGACCTGATTTACTTTCTTATCGATTTTATCCTGCACATTGATGTGCACCTGGCGGAGCTGGTTGCGGAATACGGTATCTGGGTATACGCCATTCTGTTTCTGATCCTGTTCTGTGAAACCGGGCTGGTGGTGACACCATTCCTGCCAGGAGACTCGCTGCTGTTTGTTGCTGGTGCGCTTTCTGCGCTGCCGACCAATGATCTCAATGTTCATCTGATGGTGGCACTGATGATTGTGGCGGCGATTGTGGGCGATGCAGTGAACTACACGATTGGCCGATTGTTCGGGGAAAAACTTTTCAGTAACCCGAACTCCAAAATTTTCCGCCGCAGCTACCTGGATAAAACCCATGCGTTCTACGAGCGTCATGGCGGTAAGACGATTATCCTGGCGCGTTTCGTGCCTATCGTGCGCACATTTGCGCCGTTTGTTGCCGGTATGGGACATATGTCCTACCGTCACTTTGCGATGTATAACGTCGTAGGTGCATTGCTGTGGGTATTGTTGTTCACCTACGCAGGCTACCTGTTCGGCGATCTGCCGATTGTCCAGGAAAACCTGAAATTACTGATTGTGGCGATTATCGTCCTTTCCGTATTGCCGGGGGTGATTGAAGTAATTCGCCATAAGCGTGCTGCGTCACGGGCTGCAAAATAGAAAGTAACTCAGCGGTTCGACCACTTTTTTATCCAAAGTTTCGGGCTGTTATGTTTTAATGTGCAACATTCATGGTCTGTTAGGGGCAAAAATGGCATTATGCGCCCCTTATAACAAAGCTGACTAGGGTTCAGGCAGAAAGGTCACCAATGAGCTGGATTGAACGAATTAAAAGCAACATTACTCCCACCCGCAAGGCAAGCATTCCTGAAGGGGTGTGGACCAAGTGTGATAGCTGCGGTCAGGTTTTATACCGTGCTGAGCTGGAACGTAATCTTGAGGTCTGTCCGAAGTGTGACCATCATATGCGCATGTCGGCGCGCAATCGCCTGCATAGCCTGTTAGATGAAGGTTCTCTTGTGGAACTGGGTAGCGAGCTTGAGCCGAAAGACGTGCTGAAGTTTCGTGACTCCAAAAAATACAAAGACAGACTGGCTTCTGCGCAGAAAGAAACCGGCGAGAAAGATGCGCTGGTGGTGATGAAAGGCACGCTGCATGGTATGCCGGTCGTCGCTGCGGCATTCGAGTTCGCGTTTATGGGCGGCTCCATGGGCTCTGTGGTCGGTGCGCGTTTTGTCCGTGCCGTTGAGCAGGCACTGGAAGACAACTGTCCGCTGATCTGCTTCTCCGCTTCTGGCGGGGCGCGTATGCAGGAAGCGCTGATGTCTCTGATGCAGATGGCAAAAACCTCTGCTGCGCTGGCGAAAATGCAGGAACGCGGTTTACCGTATATTTCTGTACTGACCGACCCAACAATGGGTGGTGTTTCCGCAAGCTTCGCGATGCTGGGCGATCTCAACATTGCAGAACCGAAAGCACTGATCGGCTTCGCGGGTCCGCGTGTTATCGAGCAAACCGTACGTGAGAAACTGCCGCCGGGATTCCAGCGCAGCGAGTTCCTGATTGAAAAAGGCGCTATCGATATGATCGTCCGCCGTCCAGAAATGCGCCTGAAACTGGCAAGCATCCTGGCGAAGCTGATGAATCTTCCTGCGCCGAATCCGGATGAGCCGCGTGAAGGCGAGGTGGTATCTCCGGTACCCGATCAGGAATCAGAAGCCTGATAACTTACTCTATGGATTTCGAGTTGCAGGAAGACGGCAAGAGAGTGAACCCCGATGAGCTTGCACGGGCAAGTGATTCGGGTGAGCGAGAGCAGCCAACACACCTGCAGCTTGAAAGACGACGAGTAAAAAAGGGCAGGGCCAACTGGCGCTGCCTTTTGCTTTAATCTACGTAATAAAATTACAGGCATCATGGACAATAAACGTATTCCTCAAGCCGCGTCGCCCCTGGCGTCGTGGCTTTCTTATCTGGAAAACCTGCACAGTAAAACCATCGATCTTGGCCTTGAGCGCGTAAGCCAGGTAGCGCGCAAACTGGGTGTATTGAAACCCGCGCCATTTGTGTTTACGGTGGCAGGAACCAACGGAAAAGGCACGACCTGTCGTACGCTGGAATCTGTGCTGACTGCGGCAGGATATAAAGTTGGGGTATATAGTTCGCCTCATCTGGTGCGCTACACGGAACGCGTACGCGTGCAGGGGGGGGAACTGCCGGAATCAGCCCATACCGCCTCGTTTGCTGAGATTGAAGACGCTCGTGGTGATATTTCCCTGACTTACTTTGAATACGGTACGTTATCGGCACTCTGGCTGTTTAAACAGGCCCAACTGGATGTCGTTATTCTCGAAGTGGGATTAGGCGGCCGCCTTGACGCCACCAATATCGTCGATGCCGATGTCGCTGTAGTCACCAGTATTGCGCTTGACCATACTGACTGGCTGGGCCCGGATCGCGAAAGTATTGGTCGTGAGAAGGCGGGCATTTTCCGTGCAGAGAAACCGGCTATCGTCGGCGAGCCTGAAATGCCTTACACCATCGCGGATGTGGCGCAAGAGTGCGGGGCGATTTTGCAACGCTGCGGCGTAGACTGGCGCTATGCGGTTACTGAGAACGACTGGTCGTTTACGGATGCTCATGGAACGTTGGCGCATTTGCCGTTGCCGCAGGTGCCACAACCTAATGCTGCTACCGCGCTGGCCGCGCTGCGCGCAAGCGGGCTGAACGTTAGCGAGCAGGCGATTCGTGACGGCATCGAACGCGCGATTTTACCGGGGCGCTTCCAGATTGTGAGCGAGTCGCCGCGAGTGATTTTCGATGTTGCCCATAACCCGCATGCGGCAGAGTATCTGACCGGACGTCTGAAAAAGTTAGTGAAAAGCGGGCGTGTACTTGCGGTTATCGGTATGCTACATGATAAAGATATTGCCGGTACGTTAGCCTGGTTAAAAAGCGTGGTTGACGTCTGGTACTGTGCGCCCCTGGAAGGGCCGCGTGGCGCAACGGCAGAACAACTGCTGGAGCACCTGGGCAAAGGCAACGCTTATGACAGCGTGGCGCAGGCATGGTCTGCAGCACTTGCTGAGGCGAAGCCAGAAGATACCGTGTTGGTGTGTGGATCCTTTCACACTGTCGCACATGTCATGGAAGTAATAGACGTGGGGAGAAGCGGTGGCGAGTAAGTTTCAGAATCGATTAGTCGGCACAATTGTGCTAGTCGCGCTCGGGGTAATTGTGCTTCCCGGGCTGCTTGACGGGCAGAAAAAGCATTATCAGGATGAATTTGCAGCGATCCCACTGGTGCCTAAACCCGGTGATCGCGATGAACCAGACATGATGCCTGCAGCAACGCAGGCGCTGCCGACTCAGCCGCCGGAAGGGGCGGCAGAAGAGGTGCGTGCGGGTGATGCTGCCGCGCCATCGTTGGATCCATCACGTTTGACGACGACAAACAGCGCGGAATTAGATCCTGTCCCTGCGCCTGTGGAACCACCGAAACCTAAACCGAAACCGCAGCCTGTTGCCGTCGCTCCGGCGCCGACACCGACTCCTGCGCCGAAACCGGCCGCTGAAGAAGCGCCAGCCCCAACCGGCAAAGCGTACGTTGTACAGCTCGGTGCACTGAAAAATGCGGATAAGGTCAATGAGATCGTGGGTAAACTTCGTGGCGCGGGCTTCCGGGTATATACTTCCCCGTCAACGCCGGTGCAGGGTAAAATAACCCGCATTCTCGTCGGGCCGGACGCCTCCAAAGATAAGCTAAAGAACTCGCTGGGCGAGCTGCAGAAGATCTCTGGTCTGAGTGGCGTCGTGATGGGGTACACCCCTAATTAAGGGATTGCGCTGTTTACGGCGCAGCTCTGATTCAGGCCGGATACGGTGTTTTCACCGCTATCCGGCAGTGCCCGAAGAGGCATAAAACGGTATGGCGTTGAAGATTTTTTCAGCGCCATTTTTATTTACGCGTGGAAAGGAAATCCCTACGCAAACGTTTTCTTTTTCTGTTAGAATGCGCCCCGAACAGGACGACAGGGCGTAAAATCGTGGGACACATATGGTCTGGATTGATTACGCCATTATCGCGGTGATTGGTTTTTCCTGTCTGGTTAGCCTGATCCGTGGCTTTGTTCGTGAAGCATTATCGTTGGTGACTTGGGGTTGTGCTTTCTTTGTCGCCAGCCATTACTACACTTACCTGTCTGTCTGGTTTACGGGCTTTGAAGACGAACTGGTTCGAAATGGGATTGCTATCGCGATACTGTTCATCGCGACACTTATCGTCGGCGCTATCGTTAACTTTGTGATAGGCCAACTGGTAGAGAAAACAGGACTGTCGGGTACCGACAGGGTGTTGGGGATCTGCTTCGGTGCTTTGCGTGGAGCGTTGATCGTTGCCGCCATACTGTTCTTTCTCGATACCTTTACCGGTCTGTCGAAAAGTGAAGACTGGGGTAAGTCGCAGCTGATTCCGCAGTTCAGTTTCATCATCAGATGGTTCTTTGACTATCTGCAAAGCTCGTCAAGTTTCTTGCCCAAAGTATAAACTTTGGGTCGTTGCTGAACGAGGAAAAGACGTATGTGCGGTATTGTCGGTATCGCCGGTGTTATGCCGGTAAACCAGTCGATTTATGACGCGTTAACGGTGCTCCAGCATCGTGGTCAGGATGCTGCGGGCATCATCACCATTGATGCCAACAACTGCTTCCGCTTGCGTAAAGCAAACGGAATGGTGAGCGATATTTTTGAAGCGCGCCATATGCAGCGTTTGCAGGGCAATATGGGCATCGGTCATGTGCGTTACCCAACGGCTGGCAGCTCCAGCGCCTCCGAAGCTCAACCTTTTTACGTCAACTCACCGTATGGCATCACTCTTGCCCATAATGGCAACCTGACCAACGCGCATGAGTTGCGTAAAAAGCTGTTTGAAGAAAAGCGCCGCCACATCAATACCACTTCAGATTCTGAAATTCTGCTGAATATTTTCGCCAGCGAGCTGGATAACTTCCGCCATTACCCGCTGGAGGCCGACAATATTTTTGCTGCCATTGCGGCAACCAACCGCCAGATTCGCGGCGCCTATGCTTGCGTGGCGATGATTATCGGTCACGGTATGGTTGCCTTCCGCGACCCTAACGGTATCCGTCCGCTGGTAATGGGCAAACGCGATATTGGCGATGGCCGTACCGAGTACATGGTGGCGTCTGAGAGCGTAGCGCTGGACACGTTGGGCTTTGAATTCCTGCGCGACGTAGCCCCTGGCGAAGCGGTGTATATCACCGAAAAAGGCCAGCTGTTTACCCGTCAGTGTGCTGATAACCCGGTGAGCAATCCGTGTCTGTTTGAATACGTTTACTTCGCTCGTCCTGACTCCTTTATCGACAAGATTTCCGTCTACAGCGCCCGTGTGAATATGGGGACTAAGCTTGGCGAAAAAATTGCCCGTGAGTGGGAAGATCTGGACATCGACGTAGTAATCCCAATCCCGGAAACCTCCTGCGATATCGCGCTGGAAATTGCCCGTATTCTCGGTAAGCCGTACCGTCAGGGGTTTGTGAAAAACCGCTATGTGGGACGCACCTTTATCATGCCGGGCCAGCAGTTGCGCCGTAAATCAGTGCGCCGTAAGCTGAACGCTAACCGTGCGGAATTCCGTGATAAAAACGTGCTGCTGGTGGATGACTCCATCGTGCGCGGCACCACTTCAGAACAGATTATCGAGATGGCGCGTGAAGCCGGAGCGAAGAAGGTGTATCTGGCCTCTGCCGCCCCGGAAATTCGCTTCCCGAACGTTTATGGCATCGATATGCCTACCGCGACGGAGCTGATTGCGCATGGTCGTGAAGTGGACGAGATTCGCCAGATAATCGGCGCAGATGGTCTGATCTTCCAGGACCTGAACGATCTGATTGAAGCTGTCCGTGCTGAGAATCCGGATATTCAGCAGTTTGAATGTTCAGTGTTTAACGGTGTGTACGTCACCAAAGACGTCGACCAGCAATATCTCGATTTCCTCGACTCCCTGCGTAATGATGATGCCAAAGCGGTATTGCGTCAGAACGAAGCGGAAAACCTTGAAATGCACAACGAAGGTTAATGTTTGCTCGCAAGCAAGGGCGCAACCTGCACCCTTGCTTGCAACTCACCGTAATTTCCTGCAAAGTCGGCCCTGAGCAAGTAAGGGCTATTACACATGAAACGACTCATCATTGGTATTTCTGGCGCAAGCGGGGCAATTTACGGCGTGCGCCTGCTGCAGGTTTTGCGTGACGTTACCGATGTGGAAACCCATCTGGTGATGAGTGCCGCTGCCCGGCAGACGCTGGCACTGGAAACGGACCTCTCTGTGCGCGACGTGCAGGCGCTGGCAAATGTGAATCATGATACGCGCGATATCGCCGCCAGTATCTCCTCCGGCTCTTTTCAGACCGCCGGCATGGTTATCCTGCCGTGTTCAATCAAAACCCTTTCCGGCATTGTCCACAGCTACACTGATGGGTTGCTTACCCGTGCGGCAGATGTGGTGTTGAAAGAACGTCGTCCGCTGGTACTGTGTGTACGCGAAACGCCGCTGCATCTGGGGCATCTGCGCCTCATGACCCAGGCGGCAGAAATTGGCGCAGTGATTATGCCACCAGTCCCGGCGTTCTATCATCGTCCACAAACGCTCGATGATGTGATTAATCAAACGGTTAATCGCGTGCTTGACCAGTTTGATATTACCCTTCCGCAGGACCTGTTCACCCGCTGGCAAGGGGCGTAAGCCGTTCCATCAGCGTGCAAAGAAACATCCGTTGCCCTGTTTCAGGGCAATTTTGTAACCGCGATCATATCCTCAACATTTAATTCGTTAAAACTCAACGAAACGCTGCGGTTCGACCGTCAGACCTGCTATCTTCAAAATCAGGACATTATTGCAACGTTTTATTAACATATTTAACGTCGAATATCCTCATCGACGCGAAAATGGCATAAGACCTGCATGAAAAAGTCTGCAAACACACAACACAACGTAAAACATAATAAAATTACGCCACTTGAGGGTTATGTATGAAGAAGACGGTTCTTGCTTTGTCTTTGCTGGTAGGACTCTCCGCCACCGCGGCCAGCTACGCAGCACTTCCGCAGACGGTTCGTATTGGTACAGATACAACGTACGCACCTTTTTCCTCTAAAGATGCCAAAGGCGACTTTGTCGGCTTTGATATCGATCTGGGAAATGAGATGTGTAAGCGCATGCAGATCAAATGTACCTGGGTTGCCAGCGACTTTGATGCGCTGATCCCGTCGCTGAAAGCGAAAAAAATTGATGCCATTATCTCCTCGCTTTCTATCACCGAGAAGCGTCAGCAAGAGATTGCATTCTCAGACAAACTTTACGCAGCAGACTCACGGCTGATCGCCGCGAAAGGTTCCCCAATTAAACCGACTCTGGACTCCCTCAAGGGTAAACACGTTGGCGTGCTGCAAGGCTCTACTCAGGAAGCCTATGCCAATGACAACTGGCGTAGCAAAGGCGTGGATGTGGTGGCCTATGCGAACCAGGATCTTATCTATTCTGACCTGACGGCGGGTCGTCTCGACGCAGCGCTGCAGGATGAAGTCGCGGCCAGCGAAGGCTTCCTGAAGCAACCTGCCGGTAAGGACTACGACTTTGCAGGTCCTTCGGTGAAAGATAAAAAATACTTTGGCGACGGAACCGGGATTGGTTTGCGCAAAGATGATGCAGAGCTGAAAGCCGCTTTCGACAAAGCGCTGGGTGAACTGCGTAAAGACGGCACCTACGACAAAATGGCGAGCAAATATTTTAATTTTAATGTCTACGGCGATTAATACAGCGGCGTGGGGAATTGACTGCACCATTGCGGGTAACCATTACGGTGCATAATACATTCAGTGCACTGTTTTGGTGCTTTTATCGCTGACTTAATAAGCATGAGTGCATACTTAAGCGCTTTTCATGCAAATAAATACCGCCGGCAGGGTAGAATACTTTGCCTTGTCGGCCTGATTAATGGCACGATAACTGCACCTGGTCCTGTAAAGATCCCCTATAAAAGACAGTCTGTTGAGGATAGTTATGAAAAAACTGGTGTTGTCTCTTTCTCTGGTTCTGGCTTTCTCCAGTGCTACCGCAGCATTTGCAGCCATTCCGCAAAAAATTCGTATCGGTACCGATCCTACTTATGCGCCGTTCGAATCGAAAAATGCACAGGGTGAATTAGTCGGTTTTGATATCGATCTGGCTAAAGAGCTGTGCAAACGTATTAATACGCAATGTACTTTCGTGGAAAACCCGCTGGACGCGCTGATCCCTTCGTTAAAAGCGAAGAAAATCGATGCCATCATGTCCTCGCTTTCCATTACTGAAAAACGTCAGCAGGAAATCGCTTTTACTGACAAGCTTTATGCAGCCGACTCGCGTCTGGTTGTCGCTAAAGATTCAGCTATTCAGCCGACCATTGAGTCGCTGAAAGGTAAACGTGTTGGTGTGCTGCAGGGCACCACCCAGGAAACGTTCGGCAACGAACACTGGGCGCCAAAAGGTATTGAGATTGTCTCTTATCAGGGGCAGGACAATATCTATTCTGACCTGACTGCCGGGCGTATTGACGCCGCGTTCCAGGATGAAGTCGCGGCCAGCGAAGGCTTCCTGAAACAGCCAGTCGGTAAAGATTACAAATTCGGCGGTCCGTCTGTGAAAGACGAGAAGTTGTTCGGCGTGGGTACCGGTATGGGGCTGCGCAAAGACGATAACGAGCTGCGCGAAGCGCTGAACAAAGCCTTTGCCGAAATGCGAGCTGATGGGACTTACGAGAAGCTGGCGAAAAAGTACTTCAATTTTGATGTTTACGGCGGTTAATTACCGCAGGTGCTGATAAAGCCCGTAGATTTTTGACGCGTTGAATTTATGCCTGATGGCGCTGCGCTTATCAGGCCTACGGTGATTTTGTAGGCCGGATAAGGCAAAGCCGCCATCCGGCATTTAACGGTTAGTCTGAAATCAAAAGAGGCTTACTACTCCACCACACACGACAGGACAGGCAGCATGTTGTATGGCTTTTCAGGTGTTATTTTACAGGGCGCAATTGTTACGCTGGAGCTGGCACTCAGCTCGGTGGTACTGGCGGTTCTGATAGGTCTTGTCGGCGCAGCAGCAAAGCTGTCGCAAAGCCGGGCAATGGGGCTTATTTTCGAAGGGTACACAACGCTAATCCGCGGCGTGCCCGATCTGGTCTTAATGCTGCTCATCTTCTACGGATTACAAATCGCGCTGAATACCATTACCGATGCCATCGGTATCGGCCAGATTGATATCGATCCGATGGTTGCGGGCATTATCACCCTTGGATTTATCTACGGTGCCTACTTTACCGAAACTTTTCGCGGTGCGTTTATGGCTGTACCAAAAGGCCATATTGAAGCCGCGACGGCGTTTGGCTTTACCAGCTCACAAATATTTCGTCGCATTATGTTCCCGGCGATGATGCGTTATGCCTTACCGGGAATCGGTAATAACTGGCAGGTTATTCTTAAGGCTACGGCACTGGTGTCGCTGCTCGGCCTGGAAGACGTGGTGAAAGCGACCCAGCTTGCCGGGAAGAGTACCTGGGAGCCGTTCTATTTTGCCGTCGTGTGCGGGGTCATCTATCTGGTGTTTACCACTGTTTCTAATGGTGTGCTGCTGTACCTTGAGCGCCGCTATTCCGTGGGTGTAAAGAGGGCTGACCTGTGATCGAGATTATTCAGGAATACTGGAAGTCCCTGCTGTGGACCGACGGATATCGCTACACTGGCGTCGCTATCACCCTGTGGCTTTTGATTTCGTCAGTAGTGATGGGCGGAATACTTGCGCTCTTTTTGGCTATTGGCCGCGTTTCCAGTAATAAATTTATCCAGTTTCCTATCTGGCTGTTCACCTATATTTTTCGTGGCACGCCGCTGTACGTTCAGCTACTGGTGTTTTATTCCGGGATGTATACGCTGGAGATAGTTAAAGGCACGGACTTCCTCAACGCGTTTTTCCGCAGCGGGCTGAATTGCACCGTGCTGGCACTGACGCTGAATACCTGCGCCTATACCACTGAGATTTTCGCCGGGGCTATCCGTTCCGTGCCTCACGGTGAGATTGAGGCTGCTCGCGCATACGGTTTCTCGTCATTCAAACTGTATCGATGCATTATTTTACCTTCCGCGCTGCGTATTGCGTTGCCGGCTTACAGCAATGAAGTCATTTTAATGCTGCACTCCACGGCGCTGGCGTTTACCGCAACGGTACCAGACCTGTTGAAAATCGCCCGCGATATCAACTCGGCAACGTATCAGCCGTTTACCGCCTTCGGTATTGCCGCTGTACTGTATTTGATTATTTCGTATGTCCTGATCAGTCTGTTCCGTAAAGCGGAAAAACGCTGGTTGCAGCATGTATCCTCTAAATGATTCGAGTAACACGATGTCTGAAAATAAATTAAACGTTATCGATTTACATAAGCACTACGGCGAACATGAAGTGCTGAAAGGGGTGTCGCTGCAGGCCAACGCGGGTGATGTTATCAGTATTATTGGCTCATCAGGTTCCGGTAAAAGTACCTTCCTGCGCTGCATTAACTTTCTTGAGAAACCAAGCGCTGGGTCGATTGTAGTCAGTGGTCAGAATATTGGTCTGGTGCGCGACAAAGACGGTCAGCTCAAGGTTGCGGATAAAAACCAGCTGCGCCTGCTGCGCACGCGTCTGACGATGGTCTTTCAGCACTTTAATCTGTGGAGCCACATGACGGTGCTGGAAAACGTCATGGAAGCGCCGATCCAGGTGTTGGGGCTGAGCAAACAGGAAGCCCGCGACCGTGCGGTGAAGTATCTGGCTAAAGTGGGCATTGATGAGCGCGCGCAGGACAAATATCCGGTGCATCTGTCCGGTGGTCAGCAGCAGCGTGTTTCCATAGCCCGTGCGCTGGCGATGGAGCCGGAAGTGTTGCTCTTTGATGAACCCACGTCGGCACTAGATCCTGAGCTGGTGGGTGAAGTGCTGCGCATTATGCAACAGCTGGCCGAAGAGGGGAAAACCATGGTGGTGGTGACTCACGAAATGGGGTTTGCCCGTCATGTTTCCACGCACGTGATTTTCCTGCATCAGGGGAAAATTGAGGAAGAGGGCGACCCGGAGCAGGTATTCGGTAATCCGCAAAGTCCACGTTTGCAGCAGTTCCTCAAAGGTTCGTTGAAGTAAATCACCTGCCCGGAGGCGTTATGTTTTCCGGGCTTACAATTTTAGCGCGTCGCGCTCCAGCCGAAACACCCAGTCGTCGTAGGCGATGCCATCAATCTCATACGCCTTTTCCAGTACCTGCGTATGCACAAACCCCGTTTTTTCCAGAATACGAACAGAACCCTTATTCTCCGCGAGTGCGTAAGCGTTTATCGCCGTGACGGCCGTGCGCTCGAAAGCGTACTGGCACACTGCCGTCACGGCTTCGCTGGCAATCCCTTTCCCCTGAGCTTCTGGCAAAATGGCGTAGCCGAGGTCGGCCTCGTGTGGATATAAATGGCTGATTTGCAGACCAATATCACCGAGAGGTGTTGATTTGTTATGCTCGCGGATGACAAAAGTATGCTGTGCAGCCAGACGTCTGGCGAATAACAGCCGCGTATCTTTCGCCGGGGCAATATCACCCATATAGCGCATGACTTCCGGGGATTCACGTAATCTCTGGAAAAATGACCAGTCAGAAAATTTAAATAAGGAGAGGGTAAGTCGGGGAGTCGAAATTATCGCCATAACGTCGCCATTGCGGAAATCTGGCCTATAACCTTACCACCACAACAGCGACCGTGAATAGAGCTACGGGATTATCGGATCACATCCGCCAGCGCTTCTTCTAAATCGTACCAGCGAAATGCAAAACCGGACGCTTCCAGGCGTTTGGGTAATGCTCGCTGCCCGCCGAGGACCAGTACTGAAGATTCCCCCATCAGCAGCCGCATAGCGGTGGCGGGAATGCGCAGAATGGCAGGGCGGTTTAGAGCGTGTCCCAGCGCGTGGGTAAACTGCTCATTGTGCACCGGGTATGGCGAAACCATATTGAAGGGACCGCGTAGATCATTATTCAGCAGCCAGATAATTCCGTTGACCATATCATCAACATGGATCCAGGCCATATACTGTCGTCCGTTACCGATTGGGCCGCCTAAGCCAAGACGAAATGGCGGGACCATTTTCGCCAGAATACCGCCAGCAGAGGCTAGTACCACGCCGGTACGCAGCATACACACGCGAGTTTTGTCGCTTTGCGCAGTGCTGGCAATTTGCTCCCAGCGGGCGCACAGCTTATGGGTAAATTCATTATGCGGTGGCTCTTCTTCCGTAACCACAACTTCGCCCAAATCGCCGTAGTAACCGATAGCGGAACCGGAGATTAACACTGAGGGCGGCGTCTCGCTGGCATTGATTAAATCGACCAGTTTCTGCGTAATGCCCCAACGGCTCTGGCACAGGCGTTCCTTTTGCTGTGCGCTCCAGCGCTTATCTGCAATAGGTTCTCCGGCAAGGTTAATCACGGCATCAATGTCATTGAGATGCTGCCGCTCTTCCAGTCCTTTCCATAACGTGACCCGAGAGTCGAGAATCTGACGAGCCTTATCAGGGGTACGTGTCACTACAATTATCTGATGCCCCAGTTCCAGCAGGCAGGGGATCAGATGACGTCCAATCAGGCCAGTACCGCCGGTAATCAGAATCTGCATGTCGCCTCCCGGGTTACGTTTTAGCGCTGCCAGCTCAGCGTCATAGAAACTGAGTCGGCGTAACGCAATGCGTGAAGTTTATCTATCTCCACTTCAGCATAAGTGACCCAGTGATGTTCGCGTGCGATATCGAGCACATCTTGAGTTAATTTTTCTAATAATGAGAAGCGGTTACCCTCCACGTGGGCAATGATGCTTTTGGTGATTGTGCGATAATTCAGCGCGTCGTTGATATCTTCGCTGGTACGGGCTTTGTCTGCCGGATAGTGAATGGCAATGTTGATGACGATATCCTGGCGGTTAAGGATCTCCTCTTCTTTGATGCCGATAAAAGTGCGCAGACGAAGGTTTTTTATACGAATAATAGCGTCAGGTTGTGACATTGCAGGTTTCCTCCATGTATGAACCTTTGCATGATACACGAGAACCGAATTGCGTCATCGCTTCTCGCTTTGTGCGTGCTGCATGGCGCGTTCAGTCGCGGGACGCGTACGGATGCGTTCGTGCCAGTTATTGACCGCCGGATAGTTGTCGAGGTCGATGCGCTGACGCTGATGGGCGTGGATCCACGGCCAGCTGGCAATGTCGGCAATGCTGTAGTGATCGCCTCCCAGCCAGGGTGACGATTCCAGACGTTTATTCATCACGTTGTACAGGCGCTGGGTTTCAACCTGGTATCTTTCAATGGCGTAAGGGATCGTTTGCGGAGCGTAATGACTGAAATGATGATTCTGCCCCAGCATAGGACCCAGACCGCTGACCTGCCAGAACAGCCACTGCAGCGTGGTGTGGCGTTCGCGTAATTCACCGCTGAGCAGCTTACCGCTCTTTTCCGCCAGATAGAGTAAAATTTCTCCGGACTCAAACAAGCTGATGGGCCTTCCGCCGTCCACCGGGGCATGATCGATAATGGCCGGGATTTTATTGTTCGGCGAGATCTGCAGAAAATCGGGGTGAAACTGGCTACCTTTGCTGATATCGACATGAATCAGACGGTATTGCAGCTGCGCCTCTTCAAGAAACAACGTGATTTTGTGACCGTTTGGCGATGGCGTGTAATAGAGATCGATCATTTTCAGCATCCGTTTTGTCATGAACCGGGTCATAACAAGTATAGAGCCTGTTGGCGTGCTTGAGTTTTCATCAAGTGACAGCGAGAGAAAGACTCTATATTTTGAAGGCAAGCTAATACACTTCAGAGGACATTATGAGCAAACCTGCAATTACGCTGTGGTCAGATGCCAATTTTTTCTCCCCTTACGTGCTGTCTGTTTATGTCGCTCTGCAAGAGAAAGGGCTGCCTTTTACGCTGAAAACTGTTGATCTCAACAGTGGCGAACATTTGCAACCTTCATGGCAAGGTTACGCCTTGACGCGCCGCGTGCCGGTTCTTGAGATCGATGGTTTTGAACTGAGCGAATCATCAGCGATTACGGAATTCCTGGAAGAGAGCTTCGCGCCGCCACAGTGGGAGCGTATCTATCCGCACGATGTGCAAAAACGCGCGCGGGCGCGCCAGGTTCAGGCGTGGATCCGCAGCGATTTAATGCCTATCCGTGAAGAACGCTCAACGGATGTCGTTTTTGCTGGCGTGAAGAAAGGACCGTTAAGCGAAGCGGGAAAAGCCAGTGCGGAAAAATTGTTCGCTACTGCCGGCAGTTTACTGAGCCACGGTAAGCAGAATTTATTTGGCGAATGGTGTATCGCTGACTGTGATTTAGCGCTAATGCTTAATCGCCTGGTCCTGAATGGCGATGAGGTTCCGGAAGCGCTTGCGGAATACGCCACCTTCCAGTGGCAGCGCGCTTCAGTACAGCGTTTTATCGCGCTTTCAGCGAAGCGTTCCTGCTGAAAAACGGGCCGTAATCCAGTATCATTACAAGGTACTTTTCAGCGAGGAGTGAGTGATGAAACTGATGTTCGCATCGGACATTCATGGTTCGTTGCCAGCCACGGAACGCGTACTCGAACGGTTTGCTGCAAGCGGTGCGCAATGGCTGGTGATATTGGGTGATGTTTTAAACCACGGGCCGCGTAATGCGCTTCCAGAAGGCTATGCACCTGCGCAGGTTGCAGAACGGCTGAATGAACAGGCATCGCGAATTATTGCGGTGCGTGGTAATTGCGACAGCGAAGTGGATCAGATGCTCTTGCATTTTCCGATGACTGCGCCGTGGCAGCAAATTCTGACAGAAAACCTGCGACTCTTTTTGACGCACGGACATCTTTTTGGCCCGCAAAATATTCCGGCGCTCAATGCGGGCGATGTTCTGGTTTATGGGCATACTCATCTGCCGGTTGCTGAGCTGCGCGAGGATATCTATTATTTCAATCCCGGCTCGGTAAGCATCCCTAAAGGGGGCTTTGCGGCAAGTTACGGGATCCTGGATGATAATGTTCTCAGCGTAATGGCACTCAATGATCAAAGTGTTATTGCACAGGTCGAGATTAATCCGTAATTTACCCCACAAACATAAACGCGCCGTAAGAGCGCCAGAAAAAAGAAGGTTTCCTGATGGTGGAACAGCGTCGTTTGGCAAGTACTGAATGGGTGGATATTGTGAATGAAGACAACGAAGTCATTGCACAGTCCAGCCGGGAACAAATGCGGGCGCAACGCTTACGCCATCGTGCAACGTATATCGTTGTGCATGATGGTATGGGCAAAATTCTGGTTCAACGTCGCACTGAGACAAAAGATTTTTTGCCCGGTATGCTGGATGCCACCGCAGGCGGTGTTGTTCAGGCTGACGAGCAGATGCTGGAATCAGCGCGCCGTGAAGCAGAAGAGGAACTGGGGATTGCGGGCGTGCCGTTTGCCGAGCATGGTCAGTTTTACTTTGAAGACCAGAACTGTCGCGTATGGGGCGGGCTGTTTAGCTGTGTTTCCCACGGACCGTTCGCGCTACAGGAAGAAGAAATTAGCGAAGTTTGCTGGCTGACGCCGGAAGAAATTACCGCGCGTTGCGACGAATTTACACCGGACTCCCTGAAAGCCCTGGCGCTGTGGATGACCCGCAACGCCAAGAATGAAGGGGCGAAAGCCGAAAAGCAGGAAGAAGCTGAGTAACCTCTGTTCATCCGGCCTACTGCGTCGAGAAATCGAGTAGGCCGGACGTGCGCTTTTTAATGGTAACCCATTATCTGCGCACCAATCACCACCACGCTGGACATAATAAACAGCAGCCCCAACAGCGTAGCACCTACCTTCAGCCAGTTACGAAAATCCACCCGACAAACACCTAACGTAGCCATCAGAGATGCCGACGTCGGATAGATAATATGGCTGAATCCGTCGCCAAACTGGAAGGCCAGCACGGTAACCTGACGGTTGACGCCAACCAGATCGCCCAGCGGCGCTAACAGCGGCATAGTCAACGCTGCCTGACCAGAGCCGGAGGTGACGAAGAAATTAAACACCGCCTGGAACAACAGCATAAACCACGCCGCGATGGCGTTATCCAGTCCGCTGATGCCATTGGCAATACTGTGCAGCAGAGTGTTTAACACGCTGGCTTCACCCGCCTCTCCATTACCGACCAGCAGTAAAATGCCCTTGGCAAAACCAACCAGCAGGGCTGGGGCAATCATCATTCGTGCTCCCTCAGTAAATGAGGAGGCCATGATGTTGACCGTCATGCCGTTGAGCCGAAACACGACGCCGATAATGCCAATCAACAGTCCCATGGTGAAGAACTGGCTGGCGATCTCAGGAATGAACCATGCGTGGACGATAACGCCCCAGATGACCCACACGATCACGCCCGTCAGCACCATCAGCACCAGCCAGTCGCCGAGCGTGAAGCGGCGCTCAATGACTTCATCCTGCTGTTCGCGGAAGAAACGGTCTGATTCATGCACGCGCGACAGCTGCGGATTCTTTTTGATGCGCGCCGCATAGGCCAGCGTGAAGGTCAGGCCAATCATTGTGGCAACGACCCACACCACGATACGCAAACCTGAGCCGGAGAGCACCGGAACGCCCGCAATACCCTGCGCGACCACCACGCAAAATGGGTTCATCCATGAGCTGGCGAAACCAATCTGAGTCGCGATATAGGTCACCAGAACGGTGGTGATACTGTCGTAACCTAGCCGGACCATCAGCGGCGCGATGATAATGGCAAAGGCAACCGCCTCTTCCCCCATGCCAAACACCGCGCCGCCTAAGGAGAAGAGAATAAACAGCACTGGGATAAAGAGGACCTCGTTGCCCCGCGTATGGCGGATGAGCGCCAGGATGCCGTTATCAATGGTGCCGGTACGCATAACGATGCCAAATGCGCCGCCAATGACCAGCATAAACATAATGATGCCGACCGCAGTGCCGAATTTCGAGCCGGAGGTTAAGCCTTCGAACGGAAAATTCATCAGGCCTGGGCGCTCATCTCCGGTGGTAAAGAACTTAACTGGGTGATACTGCTCTTCACCAGCTTCATTGGTCAGAATACGAAAGGAATGAGGGTCAACCACCTTACGGGTTTTGGTTTGTCCATCAACCTGATATTGCACTTCCTGGCTGTCGAACAACCCGACGGGAACAACCCATGTCGCCAGACTGGTTAAAATGTCGACGAAAAAAATAATCACCAGCGTGTCGGGCATCGCCCATTTTTTGGCTGGCTGTGATTCTGTTACTGCTGACATGAAAGACTATCCCTGTTGCAACGCAAAGAGGGTAAGTATGCGAACAGAAGAATAGTTATTCATTGATGCAGCGCATTCAGGCAAATATTTCAGATTATGCCAAAGGGGAAACAGACATAAAAAAACCGGAAATATCAGCTATTTCCGGTTTGATAAGTAGATGTGTTGCCGGATAAGAGATCCGGCACACTCGGCAGATTATTGCTGCTGCTGGGAAGACTGGATCGCGGTCAGTGCGATGGTATAGACGATATCGTCTACCAGCGCGCCACGAGACAGGTCGTTCACCGGCTTGCGCATACCCTGCAGCATCGGCCCGATGGAGATCAGGTCGGCAGAACGCTGTACCGCTTTGTAGGTGGTGTTACCGGTGTTCAGATCCGGGAAGATGAACACGGTAGCGCGACCTGCAACCGGAGAGTTCGGCGCTTTGGATTTCGCAACGTCAGCCATAACGGCGGCGTCGTACTGCAGCGGGCCGTCGATCATCAGGTCAGGACGTTTTTCCTGCGCCAGACGAGTCGCTTCACGAACTTTCTCTACGTCGCTACCTGCACCAGAGGTACCGGTGGAGTAGGAGAGCATCGCAACGCGCGGTTCGATACCGAAGGCGATCGCGGATTCAGCGGACTGAATAGCGATTTCTGCCAGCTGTTCTGCGGTTGGATCCGGGTTGATCGCGCAGTCGCCGTAAACGTAAACCTGATCCGGCAGCAGCATGAAGAACACAGAAGACACCAGGGAACTACCCGGTGCAGTTTTGATCAGCTGCAGCGGTGGACGAATGGTGTTCGCAGTAGTGTGAACGGCACCGGAAACCAGACCGTCAACGTCGTCCTGTTCCAGCATCAGGGTACCGAGAACCACGTTGTCTTCCAGCTGTTCGCGGGCAACGGTTTCGGTCATGCCTTTGTTCTTACGCAGTTCGACCAGACGAGCAACGTAGCTTTCGCGAACCACATCTGGATCAACGATTTCTACGCCAGCGCCAAGTTCAACGCCCTGAGAGGCCGCAACGCGGGTGATCTCATCCGGGTTACCCAGCAGTACGCAGGTTGCGATACCACGTTCAGCACAGATGGCTGCCGCTTTAACGGTACGCGGTTCGTCGCCTTCCGGCAGAACAACGCGTTTGCCCGCTTTACGTGCCAGCTCGGTCAACTGATAACGGAACGCTGGTGGAGACAGACGACGGCTGCGCTCAGACGTTGCGGTCAGAGATTCAATCCAGTCAGCGTTGATGAAGTTAGCAACGTATTCCTGAACTTTTTCGATACGCTCGTGATCGTCAACCGGAACTTCCAGGTTGAAGCTCTGCAGGCTCAGAGAGGTCTGCCAGGTGTTGGTGTTTACCATGAATACCGGCAGGCCGGTTTCGAATGCACGTTCGCACAGTTTGGTAATGCGCGCGTCCATTTCGTAGCCGCCGGTCAGCAGCAGGGCGCCAATTTCTACGCCGTTCATGGCCGCCAGGCATGCTGCAACCAGCACGTCAGGACGATCGGCAGATGTTACCAGCAGAGAACCAGCACGGAAGTGCTCGAGCATGTGCGGAATGCTGCGTGCGCAGAAAGTCACAGACTTCACGCGGCGGGTGTTGATATCGCCTTCGTTTACGATGGTGGCGTTCAGGTGACGCGCCATATCGATTGCACGGGTAGCGATCAGATCGAAGCTCCATGGCACCGCGCCCAGAACCGGCAGCGGGCTGGATTCTTGCAGTTTAGCCGGATCAACTTTGATCACTTTCGCTTTGGAAGAGTCGTCGAAAATCTCGGACAGATCCGGGCGAGTACGGCCCTGCTCATCAACCGGTGCGTTCAGTTTGTTAACGATTACGCCGGTGATGTTGGTGTTTTTCGCGCCACCGAAGCTGCTGCGAGTCAGTTCAATACGCTCGTTCAGTTGTTCCGGGGTATCGGTGCCCTGAGACATAACGAAGACGATTTCTGCATTCAGCGTTTTCGCGATTTCGTAGTTCAGAGACTGCGCGAACTGATGTTTACGGGTTGGGACCAGGCCTTCAACCAGGACAACTTCAGCGTCTTTAGTGTTCGCGTGGTAGTTCGCGATGATCTCTTCCATCAGCACATCTTTCTGATTGCTGGACAGCAGAGATTCAACGTGGCTCATCTTCAGCGGCTCAGCGGCTGGCAGAGAAGAGTTAGCACGGACGATGCTGGTAGTCTGGTCTGGCGCATCGCCACCGGCACGCGGTTGAGCGATCGGCTTGAAGACGCTCAGACGAACGCCTTTGCGTTCCATTGCGCGGATCACGCCAAGGCTGACGCTGGTCAGACCGACGCTGGTTCCGGTAGGGATCAGCATAATAATACGGGACACGGTTTATCCTCTTTCGTTACCGCCCGTTTCAGGCGGGTTACAAAACAGCACCGCCAGCTAGGCTGGCGGTGTGAAATCAGGCGGTCAGACGGCTCGCGTCTTGCGCGATAACCAGTTCTTCGTTGGTTGGGATAACCAACGCAGGACGGGTACCTTCTTTGTTGATGAAACCAGATTTGCCGAAACGCGCGGCCAGGTTACGTTCGTGGTCTACTTCAAAGCCCAGAACGCCCAGTTTGCCCAGAGACAGTTCACGAACCATCGCGGCGTTTTCACCGATACCACCGGTGAAGACAACGGCATCCAGACGACCATCCATCAGCGCAGTGTAAGAACCGATGTATTTCGCCAGACGGTGGCAGTAAACGTCCATTGCACGTTTAGCGTCTTCTTTAGTCGCGTAGTTATCTTCAACATAGCGGCAGTCGCTGGTGACTTCGGTCAGACCCAGCAGGCCGGACTCTTTGGTCAGCATTTTGTTGATCTGGTCAACGCTCATGCCCAGGGTGTCGTGCAGGTGGAAGATGATCGCCGGGTCGATGTCGCCGGAACGCGTACCCATCACCAGACCTTCCAGTGGGGTCAGACCCATGGAGGTATCAACACATTTACCGTTACGGATAGCAGATACAGAACCGCCGTTGCCCAGGTGGCAAGTGATGATGTTCAGCTCATCAACCGGTTTGTTCAGCACTTTAGCCGCTTCCTGAGTAACGAAGAAGTGGCTGGTACCGTGCGCGCCGTAACGACGAACGCCATGTTCTTTGTACAGGCTGTACGGCAGGGCGTAGAGGTAAGATTCTTCCGGCATAGTCTGATGGAACGCGGTGTCGAATACGGCCACGTTTTTGTCTTTCAGATTCGGGAAGGATTTCAGCGCTTCAGCGATACCGATCAGGTGTGCAGGGTTGTGCAGCGGTGCAAAAGAGGCTGCATCTTTGATACCCTGAATAACGGAATCGTCGATAACTACAGAGCCGGTGTATTTTTCGCCGCCGTGAACAACACGGTGACCAATCGCAGTCAGCTGAGCAGACAGTTCTGGTTTTTGTGCCAGAATAGTATTAACGATAAAATTCAGCGCTTCACTGTGAGCGGCGCCTGCACCTAAAGCCGCTTCTTGTTTACCGCCATCCATTTTCCATTTGATACGTGCTTCTGGGAGATGGAAACATTCGGCTAAACCAGAAAGGTATTCTTCACCGTTTACTGCATCGATGATGGCAAATTTCAGTGAGGAGCTACCGCAGTTCAGAACCAGTACTAACTTACTCGACATGGAAGTACCTATTTATGATACGTGGCTAAAAAAACGTCAGGGAGTCATAGAGCGTAGCGCATGATGACACCGACGTTTATGATTAACATCATGCGCCATGGTCTTTTTGGGCACGATGGAATAAATACCTTTGAGTCTATGTCATTTTGCGTATTTTTCAGCCAATGGCATACTATGTGTCAATTTGACGACTCAATGATTTTGGACTAAAGGCCTTACAGGCCGGCACAGGATACCTGAATGTGGGTATCAAAGACAAAATGTTTTGAACGATGTCCCTTGTAGTTGTTGTTTTGCACAAATTTTTTAATTTTTATATGTGAAGTTGAGGTAACCGCCATGTCGACACCGGATAATCGTTCCGTCAATTTTTTTAGCTTGTTTCGCCGGGGGCAGCACTACGCGAAGACGTGGCCAATGGAAAAGCGCCTCGCGCCCGTGTTTGTAGAGAACCGCGTGATCCGTATGACACGTTACGCAATCCGTTTTATGCCGCCTATCGCCGTCTTCACCTTATGCTGGCAAATTGCGCTAGGGGGACAGTTGGGACCGGCCGTGGCGACCGCGCTGTTTGCGCTCAGCCTGCCGATGCAAGGCATGTGGTGGCTGGGTAAACGTTCCGTAACGCCGCTGCCGCCTTCAATACTCAACTGGTTCTACGAAGTTCGGGGTAAATTGCAAGAAGCCGGGCAGGCGCTCTCTCCGGTAGAAGGAAAGCCGGATTACCAGGCGCTGGCTGACACGCTTAAGCGCGCCTTCAAACAACTGGATAAAACTTTCCTTGATGATTTGTAATTGACCCCTGATTACGCATATAAAAGAAGGCACAAGATGCCTTCTTTTTTTTCATCGCAGTAGTAGTGATACAGGAGTCCCAAATGGAAATGACCAACGCTCAACGTCTGATTTTGTCGAATCAGTACAAAATGATGACTATGCTCGACCCAACTAACGCCGAGCGTTATCGTCGTTTGCAGACGATTATTGAACGCGGTTACGGCTTGCAGATGCGTGAGCTGGATCGTGAGTTTGGTGAACTGACGGAAGAAACCTGTCGTACGATTATCGATATTATGGAGATGTATCACGCATTACATGTGTCCTGGACTAATCTTAAGGATGCACAGGCTATTGATGAGCGCCGCGTGACTTTCCTCGGTTTTGACGCCGCAACGGAAGCCCGTTTCCTCGGATACGTTCGCTTTATGGTGAATGTGGAAGGTCGCTATACCCACTTTGATGCGGGTACGCATGGCTTCAACGCCCAGACCCCGATGTGGGAAAAATATCAGCGTATGTTGAACGTCTGGCACTCTTGCCCGCGCCAGTATCACCTGAGCGCGAATGAAATTAACCAAATCATTAATGCCTGAGGGGGCGAGCGTGCAGTGCAAAGGTTTTCTGTTTGATCTGGATGGAACGCTGGTCGATTCCTTACCCGCAGTAGAGCGTGCGTGGTGCAACTGGGCCGATCGTTTTGGCCTCGATCACGCCGAGGTGCTCGGCTTTATTCATGGCAAGCAGGCCATTACCTCCCTGCGACACTTTATGGTGGGCAAATCTGAGGCAGAGATCGCCGCGGAGTTTACCCGTCTGGAGCAGATCGAAGCGACGGAAACCGCCGGGATCACTGCGTTGCCTGGGGCTGTTGATTTACTCAACCATCTCAATAAAGCGGGTATTCCATGGGCGATTGTGACCTCCGGCTCTATGCCGGTCGCACGGGCGCGCCATCGTGTTGCTGGGCTTCCTGCTCCTGAAGTGTTTGTCACCGCCGAGCGGGTAAAAAGAGGGAAACCAGAGCCAGACGCGTATCTGTTAGGCGCTCAGCTTCTGGGCCTGGCACCGCAGGAATGTGCCGTGGTGGAAGATGCCCCCGCCGGGGTGCTTTCAGGACTGGCAGCTGGGTGTCATGTCATCGCGGTCAACGCGCCAGCGGATACGCCGCGTCTGAACGAGGTTGATTTTTCGCTGACCAGTCTGGAACATATTTCTGTGACCAAACAACCCAACGGAAATGTGGTCGTTATAAGAAATACCTGATCATGATTTAGCCCCAGATTGTTGGGGCTTTTTTATGGCAGAATCAGTCCATCCCTCTCATTTAACAAGGATATGTTGTGAACGGTGAATTGATATGGGTTCTCTCATTGCTGGCGATTGCCGTCGTCTTGTTTGCAACTGGCAGAGTGCGTATGGACGCGATCGCTTTGCTGATCATTATTGCCTTTGTTCTGAGTGGAACATTGAGCATCACAGAGGCTTTTTCCGGGTTCAGCGATCCTAACGTTATTTTGATAGCGGCTTTATTCATTATCGGTGACGGTCTCGTGCGTACCGGTGTGGCGACAGTAATGGGCGCCTGGCTGGTGAAGGTCGCCGGTAGCAGTGAAGTCAAAATGCTGGTGTTGCTGATGATAACCGTAGCTGGACTCGGTGCATTCATGAGTTCGACCGGTGTGGTCGCCATCTTTATTCCGGTTGTCTTAAGTGTTTCCATGCGCATGGAAATTTCCCCTTCACGCCTGATGATGCCGCTAAGTTTTGCCGGCTTGATAAGCGGCATGATGACGCTGGTGGCAACGCCGCCAAACCTGGTCGTCAACAGTGAGCTGTTACGTGAAGGACTTAATGGTTTTAGCTTTTTTAGCGTAACCCCACTGGGATTGGTGGTGTTGGTACTTGGCATAATTTATATGCTGGTGATGCGTTTTATGCTGAAGGGTGAAGACTCCGGGCAGCCGGGCGACGGCTGGAAGCGCCGGACTTTTCGCGATCTGATTAAAGAATATCGCCTGACCGGGCGCGCGCGTCGCCTGGCGATTCGCCCGGGTTCTCCTATGATAGGCCAGCGTCTGGACGACCTGAAACTGCGTGAGCGCTACGGGGCAAACGTGATTGGCGTGGAGCGCTGGCGTCGCTTTCGTCGCGTGATCGTTGACGTAAACGGGGTTTCTGAGTTTCGTGCTCGTGACGTATTGCTGATTGATATGTCTGCGGCCGATGTCGACCTGCGTGAATTTTGCGCTGAGCAACTGTTGGAACCGATGGTGCTGCGTGGAGAATACTTCTCCGAGCAGGCGCTTGATGTGGGCATGGCCGAAATCTCTCTGATCCCTGAGTCGGAATTGATCGGCAAAACGGTACGGGAAATCGCTTTTCGTACGCGTTACGGGCTGAATGTCGTTGGGCTGAAGCGCGATGGTACGGCGCTGGCCGGGGCGGTGGTTGATGAGCCGCTGTTGATGGGCGATATCATTTTAGTGGTGGGCAACTGGAAGCTGATCACGCTGCTTGGACAAAAAGGGCGCGATTTTGTGGTGCTAAATATGCCTGTGGAAGTCAGTGAAGCTTCTCCGGCGCACAGCCAGGCGCCGCATGCGATTTTCTGTCTGGTACTGATGGTCGCGTTAATGCTCACCGATGAAATCCCTAATACGGTTGCCGCGATTATCGCTTGTTTGCTGATGGGAAAATTCCGCTGCATCGATGCCGAAAGCGCCTACAAAGCCATTCACTGGCCAAGCATTATTTTGATTGTCGGGATGATGCCTTTTGCGCTGGCGTTACAGAAAACGGGCGGCGTCGATCTGGTGGTGAAAGGGCTAATGGACGTTGGTGGTGGGTACGGCCCGTATATGATGCTGGGCTGCCTGTTCGTGCTGTGCGCGACCATTGGGTTATTTATCTCTAACACCGCGACGGCGGTACTGATGGCGCCGATTGCGCTGGCGGCGGCAAAGTCGATGGGCGTTTCGCCGTATCCGTTTGCGATGGTGATTGCGATGGCGGCTTCCGCAGCCTTTATGACGCCAGTGTCTTCACCGGTAAACACACTGGTGCTCGGGCCGGGTAACTACACCTTTAGCGACTTCGTGAAGATTGGCGTACCGTTTACGGTGATTGTCATGGCAGTGTGCGTGGTGATGATCCCGATGCTGTTCCCGTTTTGACCGCCGCAGTAAACGCCTGATGGCGCTGCGCTTATCAGGCCTACGGATATCACGTTACCTGTAGGCCGGATAAGGCGTTAGCCGCCATCTGGCAAAATCATTTAAAGCGGTGAATCCTGGCTGATTTCATCTAATGAAAGGTGAAAGCTTGGGACAAACACGTCCATAAAGTAGTCCATCTCTTCGCTGCGTCGTGACTCCAGCGTTTTTTCCAGACGTGTTTTCGCCAGCAGAAATTCGTTGTTACCGGCGGAGAGTTCTTCCAGGCACTTCAGATACGCGCACAGGGCATCGGCCTGTTTAACAATCGATCTTTCTTCTTCACTTAAGGCATGTTCATCAATGAGCGGTGCAAAAATATCGCGCAACTCATCGGGAACCATATCGACCAGTTTTTGCTGGGCAATTTTCTCTATCGCTTTATATTCCTGAGCAATCTGCGAGTTGAAATATTTCACTGGGGTAGGGAGATCGCCGGTTAACACCTCTGACGCATCGTGGTACATCGCCAGCAGGGCAATACGCTCAGCATTTACCTGACCACCAAATTTACGGTTTTTGATCGCGGCCAGCGCATGAGCAACCATGGCAACCTGCAGACTGTGTTCGGACACGTTTTCGGTGCGCACGTTGCGCATCAGCGGCCAGCGGTTAATGAGTTTCAGACGGGAGAGGTGGGCAAAAAAGTGGCTCTGCTTCATAACGACCCTTACTCAGTGACTTCAGTAACGGTATTTTGCGCAGAGAGTGCTACCGGATGCAAACCCGGTAGCACTTTGCGTGGTTACAGCTGGCGATACCCTGACAGGAAACGCTCAAATTTACTCAACGACATTTCGATATCATCAATTCGCGGCAGCGTAACGATGCGGAAATGATCCGGCCACGGCCAGTTGAATGCTGTCCCCTGGACCAGCAGTACTTTTTCCTGCAACAGGAAATCGAGCACCATCTTCTGGTCGTCATGAATATTGAAGCGCTTGGCGTCAATTTTCGGGAACATATACAGTGCACCGCGCGGTTTTACGCAAGAGACGCCAGGGATATCATTGAGCAGTTCCCAGGCGCGGTTACGTTGCTCATACAGACGTCCGCCAGGCATGATGAATTCGCTGATGCTCTGATATCCACCCAGCGCAGTCTGAATGGCATGTTGTGCAGGGACGTTCGCACACAGGCGCATAGAAGCCAGCATCTCAAGGCCTTCGATATACCCTTTGGCATGTTTCTTCGGTCCGTTCAGTACCATCCAGCCCTGACGGAAACCGGCAACACGATAGGTTTTTGACAGGCCGTTAAAGGTAATAGTCAGCAGATCCGGGGCCATTGCCGCAATCGAGTGGTGCTCGGCGTCATCGTAGAGAATTTTGTCGTAAATCTCATCTGCAAAGATGATGAGGTTGTTCTGGCGAGCAATCTCAACAATCTCCATCAGCAGCTCTTTAGAATAAACAGCGCCGGTTGGGTTGTTGGGGTTGATGATGACGATCCCACGCGTGCGCGGCGTAATTTTGGCGCGGATATCACCCAGGTCCGGGAACCAGTCTGACGATTCATCACACAGGTAGTGCACGGCATTACCACCAGAGAGCGAAACCGCCGCCGTCCACAGTGGATAATCAGGTGCAGGAACCAGCATTTCGTCCCCACTGTTCAGCAATGCCTGCATGGCCTGCACAATCAATTCGGATACGCCGTTACCGATATAGATATCTTCTACGGTTACATCGCGCATCCCGCGGGCCTGGTAATGCTGCATGATTGCTTTGCGGGCTGAATAAAGGCCTTTGGAATCGCAATATCCTTGCGCAGTTGGCAAATTGCGGATCACATCCACTAAAATTTCATCTGGTGCTTCAAACCCGAAAGGCGCAGGGTTGCCGATGTTCAGTTTCAGAACTTTGTTGCCTTCTTCTTCCAGGCGCTTTGCTTCCTTCAGAACCGGGCCGCGAATGTCATAACAGACGTTTTCTAATTTGCTGGATTTTTCAATGGGGGACATGAACGTTGACCTTTTTAGCTGTGAATGCCACTCCCTGCCGTGGAAGTCAGCCCAGCACAATGTACTCCCACGACGGTGAGTTTTGAAGGGTCTTTAGTAGAAGATTTTGGAAAGCAGGAGGACGATAATTAACTTTTAATAACTAAATTATGCAATTATTACAGTGTAATAATCTGGATTGTTGTGTTTTTTATGGTTTATGTTTTGCTTTGTTGGCTTTGGTATGGTGATTTGTCTGGTCGAAAAAAGTTACCCCTATAAAACAAAATGCAGTCGATATCTGTGTGATACGGCGCGATTCGAAAATACTGAGGTTTCATCAACGAATTCTGTTATCGGTCTGATCCCTACGTGATGCGGTGTGAATCCATTGTTAAGCATAATTAATGAATTGAGAGATTCTTAATTAATTATTATTTATTATTTAAACGACATCAAATTGAGTGGGCTAATAATACGAAAACCGTTGCACTGACATAACACCAATTCGCCCGGAATTATTCGCAATAACACTTATAAATATAGTGGTTTTAGGTTAAGATAACTCCTATGAAATGGTTTGTAGTACGAGTTTTACGATAATTCAAATGTTTGTTGGTTGTTCATAACATACTGAAAAGTTAGTTTTTAATGTGTAAATTATTGTTCGTTAACTATTTTTTAAATTTACAAAATTTACATGTTTTCCATTAGTCAGAATCATCCGGCAGCTAAAAATACGGCTCTTTCTCGTTGCTATATTCCGATGAATATCACGGGTTTTAAAATAGCTCAGAAAGAGAATTGTTTCGTTTGTTAAACCAAATACATCCTTATTTTCACTTGGTTACACTAAGCGAAACTGAAGGGAGGCACATTACAAATGGAGTTGTTTGATTCTGAATGCACAGCATTAACCCGGTATGACCCGCGAGTAAGTGAAAAACTATGATAAATGCGAATCGTCCGATAATTAACCTCGACCTCGATCTGCTGAGAACCTTTGTTGCTGTTGCCGACCTAAATACCTTCGCGGCTGCGGCAGCTGCAGTATGTCGAACTCAGTCTGCGGTAAGTCAGCAAATGCAGCGCCTTGAGCAACTTGTGGGGAAAGAGTTGTTCGCGCGTCATGGACGCAACAAACTGCTGACCGAACATGGTATCCAACTGTTGGGTTACGCCAGGAAAATACTGCGATTTAATGATGAGGCATGCTCATCATTGATGTTTAACAATCTTCAGGGGGTGTTAACTATCGGTGCTTCTGATGAATCCGCCGACACCATACTCCCATTTCTGCTTAACCGCATTAGTTCGGTTTATCCGAAACTTGCGCTTGATGTAAGAGTGAAACGCAATGCTTACATGGTGGAGATGCTTAAGTCGCAAGAAGTGGATTTAGTGGTCACCACGAATCGCCCTGACGATTTTGAATGCCTGAATTTGCGGACTTCACCGACGCACTGGTATTGCGCAGCCGAATATATCCTGCAAAAAGGCGAACCGGTGCCGTTAGTTCTGCTGGACGATCCCAGCCCGTTTCGCGATATCGTGCTGGCGACGTTGAATGCCGCACAGATCCCGTGGCGTCTGGCTTATGTCGCTTCAACATTGCCTGCGGTCCGCGCGGCGGTAAAAGCAGGGCTTGGCGTCACTGCGCGTCCTGTAGAAATGATGAGCCCGGATTTACGCGTACTGGGTGCGGCGGACGGATTGCCACCTCTGCCTGATACCGAGTATCTGTTGTGCAGCGATCCGGGCACGCAAAATGAATTAGCTCAGGCTATCTTTAAGTCGATGCAGACATATCAAAATCCTTGGCAATACAATCAGTTTACCCCTGAAGGGGGAGATGACTCGCTGATTGTTGAAGGCGACTTTGAGTAAAGCGTCACAAAAAAACGTTTAAAAATGTAAGTGTAAAAAAGAGCCACTGATGATGAAAAAACATCCAGCGGCTCTTTTTTTATGCAAATATTACTGCTTTCTGTTCATTCATATACTAAAACTTAACAAAATCAGCAGGTAAAAAAACAGACTGACAATAGGGTGAAAAATAATCAGCCGCGTTGCTAAATGTTTCCATGTTAAAAAACTAGAGAAATTGTTGCTGTTTTTTATGGTGAATTAACAAAAGCGTGTCACAGATCAAGAAAATACTCCCATTTAGGGGGAGGCATCTGGGTGAATTCCTGTCAAAATAGACGTGTATTATCTTTTTTACTTCACTACGGACACGATTCAACAACATTAAAAATGACCGATGATGCAATCGAAATGGGTCTAAAGAGCACTTTATGTTAATGAAGTTGGATTAGTGTAAAATAATGTGAGGAAACTTTTGTTAAAGTTGACAAAAGGTTATAGAAAGGAGTAAAAAACCCCATCAATTAGCTGTATAAAATGATTTTTCACAGTGATTGTAAGGTTTTTTTTATTCCTCCCCATGAATCGATGTGGCGTTCATCTGCCGAAAAGAGCAGAGAATTTGGCGCTACTTTTGATGAGTAAGCAATGAGTATGTCAACATCCACTGAAATCATCGCTCATCACTGGGCATTCGCTATCTTTCTTATCGTTGCCATTGGCCTGTGCTGCCTGATGCTCGTCGGCGGCTGGTTTTTAGGGGGTCGCGCACGCGCGAGATCTAAAAACGTGCCGTTTGAATCAGGTATCGACTCGGTCGGCACCGCCCGCCTGCGCCTGTCTGCCAAGTTTTATCTGGTAGCCATGTTCTTCGTTATCTTCGACGTTGAAGCGCTGTATCTGTTCGCATGGTCAACTTCTATCCGTGAAAGCGGTTGGATTGGCTTTGTGGAAGCTGCAATTTTTATTTTTGTGTTACTGGCAGGTCTGGTTTATCTGGTGCGTATTGGCGCGCTGGACTGGACGCCCGCGCGTTCACGCCGCGAGCGTATGAACCCGGAAACGAACAGTATCGCTAATCGTCAACGCTAACCGCGAGGCATTAAGATGGATTATACGCTCACCCGCATAGATCCTAACGGTGAGAACGACCGTTACCCCCTGCAAAAACAGGAGATCGTAACCGACCCCCTGGAACAAGAAGTTAACAAAAACGTGTTCATGGGCAAACTGCATGACATGGTTAACTGGGGCCGTAAAAACTCAATTTGGCCATATAACTTTGGCCTTTCCTGCTGCTACGTTGAGATGGTGACCTCGTTTACCGCCGTGCACGATGTGGCCCGTTTTGGTGCGGAAGTACTGCGTGCATCGCCGCGTCAGGCTGATCTGATGGTCGTAGCCGGAACCTGCTTTACCAAAATGGCGCCAGTTATTCAGCGCCTCTACGATCAGATGCTGGAACCGAAATGGGTTATTTCCATGGGCGCATGCGCCAACTCCGGCGGGATGTACGACATCTATTCTGTGGTGCAGGGCGTTGATAAATTTATTCCGGTCGATGTGTACATCCCGGGATGTCCGCCGCGCCCAGAAGCGTATATGCAGGCTCTGATGCTGCTGCAAGATTCCATTGGCAAAGAACGCCGTCCGCTCTCCTGGGTGGTTGGCGATCAGGGCGTTTATCGCGCCAATATGCAGTCAGAACGCGAGCGTAAACGCGGCGAACGTATTGCTGTAACGAATCTTCGTACACCAGACGAGATTTAATTTGCGCCTGTCGGCAGCAGCACTTCCTTCGCTTATCACTACATAAATAGCGCGAAGCACTGCCGACCACCACGGACCATTTGCAATGGTGAACAATATGACCGACTTAACCGCGCAAGACGCCGCATGGCAAACACGGGATCACCTTGATGACCCGGTCATTGGCGAACTGCGCAACCGTTTTGGGCCGGATGCCTTTACCGTTCAGGCGACTCGCACCGGGGTACCCGTTGTTTGGGTCAAGCGTGAACAACTACTGGAAGTTGGCGATTTCTTAAAGAGACTGCCGAAACCTTACGTCATGCTGTTTGACTTACACGGCATGGACGAACGTCTGCGTACGCACCGCGAAGGGTTACCCGCCGCGGATTTTTCCGTTTTCTATCACCTGATCTCCATTGAACGCAATCGCGATATCATGCTCAAGGTGGCTTTGTCTGAAAACGATCTGCGCGTACCGACTTTCACCAAACTGTTCCCGAACGCCAACTGGTATGAGCGTGAAACCTGGGAAATGTTTGGCATCGACATCGAAGGTCACCCGCACCTGACGCGTCTGCTGATGCCGCATACCTGGGAAGGCCATCCGCTGCGTAAAGACTACCCGGCGCGTGCAACCGAATTCGACCCGTTTGAGCTGACTAAAGCCAAACAGGATCTGGAAATGGAAGCGCTGACCTTCAAACCTGAAGATTGGGGCATGAAGCGTAGCACCGAAAATGAGGACTTCATGTTCCTCAACCTCGGTCCTAACCACCCGTCTTCCCACGGTGCATTCCGTATTGTGCTGCAGCTTGATGGCGAAGAAATCGTCGACTGCGTACCTGACATCGGCTACCACCACCGTGGCGCTGAAAAGATGGGCGAACGTCAGTCCTGGCACAGTTACATTCCGTACACCGACCGTATCGAGTACCTCGGCGGCTGCGTTAACGAAATGCCTTACGTACTGGCGGTTGAGAAACTGGCAGGCATCACCACGCCGGATCGCGTCAACGTGATTCGCGTCATGCTGTCTGAATTGTTCCGTATCAACAGTCATCTGCTGTACATCTCCACGTTCATTCAGGACGTCGGCGCGATGACCCCGGTATTCTTCGCCTTTACTGACCGTCAGAAAATCTACGACGTCGTGGAAGCGATCACCGGTTTCCGTATGCACCCGGCCTGGTTCCGTATCGGCGGTGTGGCACACGATCTGCCGCGCGGTTGGGACAAACTGCTGCGTGATTTCCTCGACTGGATGCCAAAACGTCTGGATTCTTACGAGAAAGCCGCGCTGCGTAACACCATCCTGAAAGGCCGTTCGCAGGGTGTTGCCGCTTACGGTAAGAAAGAAGCGCTGGACTGGGGTTGTACCGGTGCTGCGCTGCGTGCGACCGGTATTGATTTCGACGTGCGTAAAGCGCGTCCGTACTCTGGTTATGAAAACTTTGACTTTGAGGTCCCGGTTGGCGGCGGTGTGTCCGACTGCTATACCCGCGTGATGCTGAAAGTTGAAGAGCTGCGCCAGAGTCTGCGCATCCTTGAGCAGTGCCTCAATAACATGCCGGAAGGCCCGTTCAAAGCGGATCACCCGCTGACGACGCCGCCACCGAAAGAGCGCACGCTGCAACATATCGAAACCCTTATCACCCACTTCCTGCAGGTTTCGTGGGGTCCGGTTATGCCGGCAAACGAGTCCTTCCAGATGGTAGAAGCGACCAAGGGTATCAACAGTTACTACCTGACCAGCGATGGCAGCACCATGAGTTACCGTACCCGTATCCGCACCCCGAGCTATGCACACCTGCAGCAGATCCCGGTAGCGGTACGTGGCAGCCTGGTGTCCGACCTGATCGTCCATCTGGGTAGTATCGATTTTGTTATGTCAGATGTGGACCGCTAATTATGCACGAGAATCAACAACCACAAACCGAGGCTTTTGAGCTGAGTGCGGCTGAGCGTGAAGCGATTGAGCACGAGAAGCACCACTACGAAGACCCGCGTGCGGCGTCCATTGAAGCGCTGAAAATCGTTCAGAAACAGCGTGGCTGGGTGCCGGATGGGGCGATCTATGCGATCGCTGATGTGCTGGGTATTCCGGCAAGCGACGTAGAAGGTGTTGCTACGTTTTATAGCCAGATCTTCCGCCAGCCGGTAGGTCGCCACGTGATCCGCTATTGCGACAGCGTGGTGTGCCATATCAACGGCTACCAGGGGATCCAGGCCGCGCTTGAGAAAAAACTCAACATCAAGCCGGGGCAGACGACTTTTGATGGTCGCTTTACGCTGCTGCCGACCTGTTGCCTGGGGAACTGCGACAAAGGGCCAAACATGATGATCGATGAGGATACTCATGCTCATCTGACCCCGGAAGGCATTCCTGAACTGCTGGAGCGGTATAAATGAAAGACATTATCCGTACTCCCGAAACCCATCCGCTGACCTGGCGTCTGCGTGATGACAAACAGCCAGTCTGGCTGGACGAATACCGTAGCAAGAACGGCTACGAAGGTGCGCGTAAGGCCCTGACCGGGCTGTCACCGGACGAAATCGTTAATCAGGTAAAAGACGCTGGCCTGAAAGGGCGCGGCGGCGCGGGCTTTTCCACCGGTCTGAAGTGGAGCCTGATGCCGAAAGACGAATCCATGAACATCCGTTACCTGCTGTGTAACGCCGATGAAATGGAGCCGGGCACCTATAAAGACCGTCTGCTGATGGAACAGCTGCCGCACCTGCTGGTGGAAGGCATGCTGATTTCCGCGTTTGCGCTGAAAGCGTACCGTGGTTACATCTTCCTGCGCGGTGAATATATCGAAGCAGCCGTGCATCTGCGTCGCGCTATTGCCGAAGCGACCGAAGCCGGTCTGCTTGGCAAAAACATTATGGGCACCGGTTTCGACTTCGAACTGTTTGTCCACACTGGGGCAGGGCGTTACATCTGCGGTGAAGAAACCGCGCTGATCAACTCCCTCGAAGGTCGCCGTGCTAACCCACGCTCCAAGCCGCCGTTCCCGGCAAGCTCTGGCGCATGGGGTAAGCCGACCTGCGTAAACAACGTCGAAACCCTGTGTAACGTACCGGCTATCCTCGCGAACGGCGTGGAGTGGTACCAGAACATTTCGAAGAGCAAAGACGCGGGCACCAAGCTGATGGGCTTCTCCGGTCGTGTGAAGAACCCTGGCCTGTGGGAACTGCCTTTCGGTACCACCGCGCGTGAGATCCTCGAAGATTACGCGGGTGGCATGCGCGATGGCCTGAAGTTCAAAGCCTGGCAACCTGGCGGCGCGGGGACTGACTTCCTGACCGAAGCACACCTCGATCTGCCGATGGAATTCGAAAGCATTGGTAAAGCAGGTAGCCGTCTGGGCACCGCGCTGGCAATGGCTGTCGATCACGAGATTGGCATGGTTCCTCTGGTGCGTAACCTCGAAGAGTTCTTTGCCCGCGAGTCCTGTGGCTGGTGTACGCCGTGCCGTGATGGTCTGCCGTGGAGTGTGAAAATTCTGCGCGCGCTTGAGCGTGGCGAAGGCCAGCCTGGGGATATCGAGACACTTGAGCAACTGTGTCGTTTCCTCGGCCCGGGTAAAACCTTCTGTGCACACGCACCGGGTGCAGTGGAACCGCTGCAGAGCGCCATTAAATATTTCCGCGAAGAATTCGAAGCTGGCATCAAGCAGACCTTCAGCAATACCCACGCTATTGGTGGTATTCAGCCGAACCTGCTGAAAGAGCGCTGGTGATCACAGGGTTAGCCCTGTGTCGCGATAAGAAATTCGATTAACGCTCGGTTACGACCGAGCCAACTGGAAGCATGCTGACTATGGCTACGATTCATGTAGACGGCAAAGAATATGAGGTCAACGGAGCGGACAACCTGCTGGAAGCTTGTCTGTCTCTTGGCCTTGATATTCCGTACTTTTGCTGGCACCCGGCGCTGGGAAGCGTCGGTGCTTGCCGCCAGTGTGCGGTGAAGCAATATCAGAACGCGGAAGACACGCGTGGTCGCCTGGTGATGTCTTGTATGACACCGGCCACCGAAGGCACCTTTATTTCTATTGATGACGAAGAAGCGAAGCAGTTCCGCGAAAGCGTCGTGGAGTGGTTGATGACTAACCACCCGCACGACTGTCCGGTCTGTGAAGAGGGCGGCAACTGCCACCTGCAGGATATGACCGTCATGACCGGTCACAGCTTCCGTCGCTACCGCTTCACGAAGCGTACTCACCGTAACCAGGACCTGGGGCCGTTCATCTCTCACGAAATGAACCGCTGCATCGCCTGCTATCGCTGTGTACGTTACTACAAAGATTACGCCGATGGTGCGGATCTGGGCGTGTATGGCGCACATGACAACGTCTACTTCGGTCGTCCGGAAGACGGTTCGCTCGAAAGCGAATTCTCTGGCAACCTGGTCGAAATTTGTCCAACCGGCGTCTTCACCGATAAAACGCACTCCGAGCGTTATAACCGTAAATGGGACATGCAGTTTGCGCCGAGCATCTGCCAGCAGTGTTCCATCGGCTGTAACACCAGCCCGGGCGAGCGCTACGGTGAACTGCGTCGTATCGAAAACCGTTATAACGGTACCGTTAACCACTACTTCCTCTGCGACCGTGGTCGTTTCGGCTATGGTTACGTGAATCTGAAAGACCGTCCGCGTCAGCCGGTACAGCGTCGTGGCGATGACCTGATCACGCTGAACGCCGAGCAGGCGATGCAGGGCGCGGCAGATATTCTGCGTCAGTCGAAGAAAGTGATTGGTATCGGCTCCCCGCGCGCCAGCGTTGAAAGTAACTTCGCGCTGCGTGAACTGGTCGGTGCGGATAACTTCTATACCGGTATCGCTCAGGGCGAACTGGATCGTCTGCAACTGGCGTTGAGCGTACTGCGTGACGGCGGGATTCATACTCCGGCACTGCGCGAAATCGAATCTTATGATGCGGTTCTGGTGCTGGGCGAAGATGTCACCCAGACCGGCGCACGCGTTGCGCTGGCGGTGCGTCAGGCGGTGAAAGGTAAAGCGCGTGAAATGGCGGCGGCACAGAAAGTGGCTGACTGGCAGATCGCAGCAATCCTTAATATCGGCCAGCGTGCTAAGCATCCGCTATTCGTTACCAACGTCGATAACACCCGTCTGGACGATATCGCCGCTTGGACCTATCGCGCACCGGTTGAAGATCAGGCGCGTTTAGGTTTCGCTATCGCCCACGCGCTGGATAACAACGCGCCGGCGGTTGACGGTATTGACCGTGACCTGCAGAACAAAATTGACGTTATCGTTCAGGCACTAGCCGGGGCGAAGAAACCACTGATTATTTCCGGCACCAACGCCGGTAGCGCCGAAGTGATTCAGGCGGCTGCCAACGTGGCGAAGGCGCTGAAAGGCCGTGGCGCAGAAGTCGGCATCACCATGATTGCTCGCTCTGTTAACAGCATGGGCCTCGGCATGATTGGCGGTGGTTCCCTTGACGATGCGCTGACCGAGCTGGAAACAGGCCGCGCTGACGCCGTTGTGGTGCTGGAAAATGACCTGCATCGCCATGCTTCAGCCGCTCGCGTTGATGCCGCGCTGGCGAAAGCGCCGCTGGTACTGGTCGTTGACCATCAGCGTACGGCAATTATGGAAAACGCCCATCTGGTGCTTTCCGCTGCAAGCTTCGCCGAAAGCGATGGTACGGTGATTAACAACGAAGGCCGCGCCCAGCGTTTCTTCCAGGTCTATGACCCATCCTACTACGACAGCAACACCGTAATGCTGGAAAGCTGGCGCTGGCTGCACTCGCTGCACAGCACCGTGCAGAGCCGTGAAGTGGACTGGACGCAGCTCGACCACGTTATCGACGCAGTCGTTGAGAAGTTGCCGCAGCTGGCGGGCATTAAAGATGCCGCGCCGGACGCAAGCTTCCGTATCCGTGGACAGAAGCTGGCGCGTGAACCGCACCGCTACAGTGGGCGTACCGCAATGCGCGCCAACATCAGCGTACACGAACCGCGTCAACCGCAGGACAAAGACACCATGTTCGCTTTCTCTATGGAAGGGAACAACCAGCCGTCTGCACCGCGTTCACAAATTCCGTTTGCCTGGGCTCCGGGCTGGAACTCCCCACAGGCGTGGAACAAGTTCCAGGATGAAGTGGGCGGTAAACTGCGTCATGGCGATCCGGGCGTGCGCCTGATCGAAGCTTCTGCGGATGGTATGGATTACTTCACTACCGTTCCGGCGAGCTTCCAGGCTCAGGATGGTCAGTGGCGTGTCGCGCCGTACTACCATCTGTTTGGTAGTGACGAAATGTCCCAGCGTGCGCCGGTCTTCCAGACCCGTATGCCGCAGCCGTACATCAAACTCAACCCGGCTGATGCCGCGAAGTTGGGTGTTAATGCCGGTACGCGCGTTTCTTTCAGCTACGATGGCAACACGGTTACGCTGCCGGTTGAAATCGCTGAAGGATTAACGGCAGGGCAGGTTGGTTTGCCGATGGGCATGCCTGGCATCGCGCCGGTTCTGGCAGGTGCGCGTCTTGAGGATCTGCAGGAGGCACAACAATGAGTTGGATTACACCCGATCTGATTGAGATCCTGCTGAGCATTCTCAAAGCGGTGGTGATCCTGCTGGTGGTGGTCACCTGCGGGGCATTCATGAGCTTTGGCGAACGTCGTCTGCTGGGTCTGTTCCAGAACCGTTACGGACCGAACCGTGTTGGCTGGGGCGGTTCGCTCCAGCTGGTTGCGGACATGATCAAGATGTTCTTTAAAGAAGACTGGATCCCGAAATTCTCGGATCGCGTCATCTTTACCCTGGCACCGATGATCGCCTTCACCTCGCTGCTGCTGGCTTTCGCCATCGTGCCGGTGAGTCCGAACTGGGTGGTTGCTGACCTGAACATCGGGATCCTGTTCTTCCTGATGATGGCGGGCCTCGCGGTATACGCAGTGCTGTTCGCCGGCTGGTCCAGTAACAACAAATACTCCCTGCTCGGTGCGATGCGTGCGTCTGCGCAGACCCTAAGCTACGAAGTGTTCCTCGGACTTTCCCTGATGGGCGTGGTGGCGCAGGCCGGTTCATTTAACATGACCGACATCGTCAACAACCAGGCTGATATCTGGAACGTTATTCCGCAGTTCTTTGGTTTTGTCACCTTTGCCATCGCGGGCGTGGCGGTGTGTCACCGTCACCCGTTTGACCAGCCAGAAGCCGAGCAGGAACTGGCCGACGGTTACCACATTGAATATTCCGGTATGAAATTCGGTCTGTTCTTCGTGGGTGAATACATCGGTATCGTCACCATTTCTGCACTGATGGTTACCCTGTTCTTCGGTGGCTGGCATGGCCCGTTCTTACCGCCATTCGTCTGGTTCGCGCTGAAAACCGCGTTCTTCATGATGATGTTCATTTTGATTCGTGCGTCGTTACCGCGTCCTCGTTATGACCAGGTAATGTCCTTCGGCTGGAAAGTCTGTCTGCCGCTGACGCTCGTCAACTTGCTGGTAACTGCGGCTGTCATTCTCTGGCAGGCGCAATAAGGGACACAAAGACCATGACCTTAAAAGAATTGTTCGTAGGTTTCGGCACCCAGGTACGCAGTATCTGGATGATCGGCCTGCATGCGTTCGCGAAACGCGAAACGCAGATGTACCCGGAAGAGCCGGTCTATCTACCGCCCCGTTTTCGTGGTCGTATCGTTCTGACTCGTGATCCAGACGGTGAAGAGCGCTGCGTTGCCTGTAACCTGTGTGCGGTAGCGTGTCCGGTAGGCTGTATCTCTTTGCAAAAAGCAGAGACCAAAGATGGCCGCTGGTATCCGGAGTTTTTCCGCATTAACTTCTCACGCTGCATTTTCTGCGGCCTGTGCGAAGAAGCCTGTCCGACAACGGCTATTCAGCTGACTCCAGATTTCGAGCTGGGTGAGTACAAGCGCCAGGACCTGGTTTACGAGAAAGAGGATCTGCTGATCTCCGGTCCGGGCAAATACCCGGAATATAACTTCTACCGGATGGCAGGTATGGCAATCGACGGCAAAGATAAGGGCGAAGCAGAGAACGAAGCCAAGCCTATCGACGTCAAGAGCCTGTTACCGTAAGGAGAGGGGCAATGGAGTTCGCTTTTTATATCTGTGGCCTGATAGCCATTCTCGCAACCTTGCGGGTGATCACCCACACCAATCCGGTACACGCGCTGCTGTATCTGATTATTTCGCTGCTGGCGATTTCCGGGGTGTTCTTCTCGTTAGGCGCTTACTTCGCCGGTGCGCTGGAAATTATCGTCTACGCGGGCGCTATCATGGTGCTGTTCGTATTCGTGGTAATGATGCTCAACCTCGGTGGTTCTGAAATTGAACAGGAACGCCAGTGGCTGAAACCTCAGGTGTGGATTGGTCCGGCGATTCTGTCGGCCATCATGCTGGTGGTCATTGTTTACGCCATTCTGGGCGTAAACGATCAGGGCATCGACGGGACGCCAATTAGCGCGAAAGCAGTCGGTATTTCCCTGTTCGGACCGTATGTACTGGCGGTCGAACTGGCTTCGATGCTGCTGCTGGCGGGCCTGGTTGTGGCCTTCCACGTGGGGCGCGAAGAGCGTTCAGGTGAAGTGCTGAGCAATCGCACTGATGACCGCGCGAAAAGAAAAACGGAGGAGCACGCATGATCCCCTTACAACATGGACTGATCCTCGCTGCGATTTTATTCGTCCTGGGTTTGACCGGTCTGGTTATCCGTCGCAATCTGCTGTTTATGCTGATCGGGCTGGAAATCATGATTAACGCCTCCGCGCTGGCCTTTGTGGTCGCCGGAAGCTACTGGGGCCAGACCGATGGTCAGGTGATGTACATTCTCGCCATCAGCCTTGCGGCTGCGGAAGCGAGCATTGGACTTGCGCTGTTGCTGCAACTTCATCGCCGTCGCCAGAACCTGAACATCGATTCAGTAAGTGAGATGCGTGGATGAACATGCTTGCCTTAACCATTATTCTGCCATTTATTGGCTTTGTATTACTGGCGTTTTCCCGTGGTCGTTGGTCAGAAAATCTGTCCGCTACCGTGGGTGTCGGGTCGATTGGTCTGGCCGCGCTGGTGACTGCGTTTGTTGGCGTTGATTTCTTTGCCAATGGCCAGCAGGCTTATAGCCAGCCGCTGTGGACCTGGATGTCAGTCGGCGACTTCAACATCGGTTTTAACCTGGTGCTGGATGGCCTGTCGCTGACTATGCTCTCCGTGGTGACCGGCGTTGGTTTCCTGATCCACATGTTCGCCTCCTGGTATATGCGCGGAGAAGAGGGCTATTCTCGTTTCTTCGCCTACACCAACCTGTTTATCGCCAGCATGGTGGTTCTGGTGCTGGCGGATAACCTGCTGCTGATGTACCTCGGCTGGGAAGGCGTGGGCCTGTGCTCCTATCTGCTGATTGGTTTCTACTATACCGATCCGAAGAATGGCGCTGCGGCAATGAAAGCCTTTGTGGTAACCCGTGTTGGTGACGTATTCCTGGCGTTCGCGCTGTTCATCCTCTACAACGAGCTGGGCACGCTGAACTTCCGCGAAATGGTGGAACTGGCGCCTGCGCACTTTGCAGATGGTAACAACATGCTGATGTGGGCAACCCTGATGCTGCTGGGCGGTGCGGTCGGTAAATCTGCGCAGTTGCCGTTGCAAACATGGCTTGCTGATGCGATGGCCGGCCCGACGCCTGTCTCTGCGCTTATCCACGCTGCGACGATGGTTACCGCCGGTGTCTACCTGATTGCACGTACGCACGGCCTGTTCCTGATGACCCCAGAAATCCTGCACCTGGTGGGGATTATCGGTGCCATCACTCTGGTGCTGGCGGGTTTTGCTGCGCTGGTACAGACCGACATCAAACGCGTTCTTGCGTACTCCACCATGAGCCAGATTGGTTATATGTTCCTGGCTCTCGGTGTACAGGCGTGGGATGCGGCGATTTTCCACCTGATGACGCACGCCTTCTTTAAAGCGCTGCTGTTCCTGGCATCCGGCTCGGTTATCCTGGCTTGCCACCACGAACAGAACATCTTCAAGATGGGCGGACTGCGTAAGTCAATTCCGCTGGTGTATCTCTGCTTCCTGATCGGTGGCGCGGCGCTGTCGGCTCTGCCGCTGATTACCGCTGGCTTCTTCAGTAAGGATGAGATTCTGGCCGGTGCAATGGCGAATGGTCATATTAATCTGATGGTTGCAGGTCTGGTCGGTGCGTTCATGACCTCTCTGTACACCTTCCGTATGATTTTCATCGTGTTCCACGGTAAAGAACAAATTCACGCTCATGCAGGGAAGGGGATTACCCATCATCTGCCGCTGATTGTGCTGATGATCCTGTCCACCTTCGTTGGCGCGCTGATTGTGCCACCGCTGCAGGGTGTACTGCCTGCGACGACCGAGCTTGAGCATGGTCGCGTTATGACGCTGGAAATTACCTCCGGTATCGTAGCGATTGCGGGCATCCTGATCGCAGCATGGCTGTGGCTGGGTAAACGCCAGCTTGTGACATCGATTGCCAACAGTGCGCCGGGCCGCCTGCTGGGTACCTGGTGGTATAACGCCTGGGGCTTCGACTGGCTGTACGACAAAGTGTTCGTCAAGCCGTTCCTGGGTGTTGCCTGGTTGCTGAAACGCGATCCGCTCAACTCAATGATGAACATTCCGGCGATCCTTACCCGCTTTGCAGGTAAAGGCCTGCTGTTGAGCGAGAACGGTTATCTGCGCTGGTATGTGGCATCAATGAGCATCGGCGCCGTCGTTGTGCTGGCACTGTTGATGGTACTGCGTTGAGTTTGAGGATTGTGGGGTTGATGTCGGATGGCGCTGGTGCTTATCCGACCTACGGGAATCTGTAGGCCCGGTAAGCGTTCGCGCCACCGGGCAAAAAAAGCCGCAATCCGAAGTGAATTTTCTGTTTGAGAATTCGTTGAAAATCAGGTCCTGATGGGACTTTAACAAGGAATAAAGATCGCCATGTTACTACCCTGGCTAATATTAATTCCCTTTATCGGTGGCTTCCTGTGCTGGCAGACCGAACGCTTTGGCGTGAAGGTGCCGCGCTGGATCGCGCTGATTACCATGGGATTGACGCTGGCGCTTGGCCTGCAACTGTGGTTGCAGGGCGGCTATTCACTGACGCAATCCGCTGGCATTCCGCAGTGGCAGTCTGAGTTTGTCCTGCCGTGGATCCCACGTTTTGGCATCTCTATTCATCTGGCTATCGACGGTCTGTCGCTGCTGATGGTAGTGCTGACCGGTCTGCTCGGTGTTCTGGCGGTACTTTGCTCCTGGAATGAAATCGAAAAATACCAGGGCTTCTTCCATCTGAACCTGATGTGGATCTTAGGCGGCGTGATCGGCGTGTTCCTTGCCATCGACATGTTCCTGTTCTTCTTCTTCTGGGAAATGATGCTGGTGCCGATGTACTTCCTGATCGCGTTGTGGGGGCATAAAGCCTCTGACGGTAAAACGCGTATCACGGCGGCGACCAAGTTCTTCATTTATACCCAGGCGAGTGGTCTGGTGATGTTGATTGCCATCCTGGCGCTGGTGTTTGTGCACTATAAAGCGACCGGTGTGTGGACCTTCAACTATGAAGAGCTGCTGAATACCCCGATGTCCCACGGTGTGGAATATCTGCTGATGCTGGGCTTCTTCATCGCCTTCGCGGTGAAAATGCCGGTGGTTCCGCTGCACGGCTGGTTGCCGGATGCACACTCCCAGGCGCCGACCGCAGGTTCCGTTGATCTGGCGGGGATTTTGCTGAAAACCGCAGCCTACGGTCTGCTGCGCTTCTCCCTGCCGCTGTTCCCGAACGCGTCGGCGGAGTTTGCACCTATCGCAATGTGGCTGGGCGTTATCGGTATCTTCTACGGCGCGTGGATGGCCTTTAATCAGTACGATATCAAACGCCTGATCGCTTACACCTCCGTATCGCACATGGGCTTCGTACTGATTGCTATCTACACCGGCAGCCAGCTGGCGTACCAGGGTGCGGTTATTCAGATGATCGCGCACGGTCTGTCCGCAGCCGGTCTGTTCATTCTGTGTGGTCAGCTGTACGAACGTCTGCACACGCGTGATATGCGTATGATGGGCGGCCTGTGGGGCAAAATGAAATGGTTGCCTGCGCTGTCAATGTTCTTCGCCGTGTGTACGCTGGGTATGCCGGGTACAGGTAACTTCGTTGGCGAATTTATGATTCTGTTCGGCAGCTACCAGGTGGTTCCGGTCATTACCGTGATCTCGACCTTTGGTCTGGTGTTTGCCTCTGTTTACTCGCTGGCGATGTTGCATCGCGCTTACTTCGGTAAAGCGAAGAGCCAGATTGCCAGTGTTGAACTGCCAGGGATGTCGCTGCGTGAGCTGTTTATCATCCTGTTGCTGGTCGTGCTTCTGGTACTGCTTGGCTTCTATCCGCAGCCGATTCTGGATACCTCGCATTCTGCGATGAGCAACATCCAGCAGTGGTTTGTTAATTCCGTTACTACTACAAGGCCGTAAATCGCCATGACAATAACTCCACAACACCTGATTGCGCTGCTACCGCTGCTGATCGTCGGCTTGACGGTGGTGGTTGTGATGCTCTCCATTGCGTGGCGACGCAATCACTTCCTCAATGCCACGTTATCGGTCATTGGGCTTAACGCCGCGCTGGTTTCGCTCTGGTTTGTTGGCCAGGCGGGCGCCATGGACGTTACCCCGCTGATGCGGGTTGACGGTTTCGCCATGCTCTACACCGGACTGGTGCTGCTGGCCAGTCTTGCCACCTGTACCTTTGCTTACCCGTGGCTGGAAGGCTACGACGACAACCGGGAAGAGTTCTACCTGTTGGTGCTGATTGCCGCACTCGGCGGTATTCTGCTGGCTAACGCTAACCATCTGGCGGCGCTGTTCCTTGGTATTGAGCTGATCTCTCTGCCGCTGTTTGGTCTGGTTGGCTATGCGTTCCGTCAGAAACGTTCGCTGGAAGCCAGTATCAAATACACCATTCTGTCTGCCGCAGCGTCTTCCTTCCTGCTGTTCGGTATGGCGCTGGTGTACGCGCAGTCTGGCAATCTGTCGTTTGTTGCGCTCGGTAAGAGCCTCGGCGACGGCATGCTGCACGAACCGCTGCTGCTGGCGGGCTTCGGTCTGATGATTGTTGGCCTCGGCTTTAAACTTTCGCTGGTTCCGTTCCACCTGTGGACGCCAGACGTTTACCAGGGCGCTCCGGCTCCGGTTTCCACCTTCCTGGCGACGGCGAGCAAAATCGCTATCTTCGGCGTGGTGATGCGTCTGTTCCTGTACGCACCGGTAGGGGATAGTGAAGCGGTACGTATTGTACTGGGCGTGATTGCCTTTGCTTCCATCATCTTCGGTAACCTGATGGCGCTGAGCCAGACCAATATTAAACGTCTGCTCGGTTACTCTTCTATCTCTCATCTCGGCTACCTGCTGGTGGCGCTGATTGCTCTGCAGAGCGGCGAGATGTCGATGGAAGCGGTTGGCGTTTACCTGGCCGGTTACCTGTTCAGCAGCCTCGGCGCGTTCGGTGTGGTCAGTCTGATGTCCAGCCCGTACCGCGGCCCGGATGCGGACTCTCTGTTCTCCTACCGTGGTCTGTTCTGGCATCGTCCGATCCTCGCGGCAGTGATGACGGTAATGATGCTGTCTCTGGCCGGTATCCCGATGACGCTGGGCTTTATCGGTAAGTTCTACGTACTGGCAGTCGGTGTGCAGGCTAACCTGTGGTGGCTGGTTGCCGCTGTGGTGGTCGGTTCGGCGATTGGTTTGTACTACTACCTGCGTGTTGCCGTGAGCCTGTACCTGAGCGCACCGCAACAGCTGAACCGCGATGCGCCATCCAACTGGCAGTACAGCGCGGGCGGTATCGTGGTGCTGATTTCTGCCCTGCTGGTACTGGTGCTGGGTATTTACCCGCAACCGCTGATCAGCATTGTGCAGTTAGCGACTCCGCTGATGTAAGGCTACATGCAGTAACGAAAAAACCCGCCTCGGCGGGTTTTTTTATGCGTGAAATACGGTCAGTTCAATAGCTGACGGCTCACCAGCGGACCGCTGATGCCTTTTGCTGTGCGATCCATCACTTCCTGGATCACTGAAGAAAGCTCATTGACTTCGAATTTGGCCACGTAGCCATCCGCTTTTACTCGGCGAACGTGATCTTCGTTCGCACTACCGGAAAGCGAAGAGTGGATAACGACCGGGATTTTCTTCAGGCGTTCGTCGGTTTTTATTTTGCGGGTAAGCGTAAAACCGTCCATCTCCGGCATTTCGAGATCGGTGAGTACCAGGGCGATCTTCTCGCTAATAGGCTTGCCCTCCGCCAGTGCTTCTGCGGAAAGCTGCTGTATTTTTTCCCACGCATCCTGGCCCGTTACATGCATCAGATGCGGGATTTCCATGGCGTTAAGCCCTTTTTCCAGCATTGCGCGGGCCACTTTTGAATCATCTGCCACAATCGCCACCGCACCCGGCGTGATGTTGAATTTATTGGTTTTCAGATCGGTTGCACGCAGGTCGTGGTTCGCCGGTACGATGTCATACAAGATCTGCTCAACGTCGAGCACCAGCGCCAGGTTGTTGGTCTCTTTGTTGTCGTCAAGGCAAGCGATACTGGTGATATAGCGACCATTGACGGCTTTCTCGGCGGTATGCACCTGTTGCCAGTCCAGGCGCATAATGTTTTCCACTGACTCCACCGCAAACGCCTGGACGCTGCGGGCATATTCTGTGATCAACAGGATGTTGAGTCCGGTCTCTGGTTTACAGCCCGCGACGGCGGGCAGGTCAATCACCGGGATCACCTGATCGCGAATATTAACCATACCCAGCAGCGGGGCCTTCATACCAGCCGGACGCGTAAAGGTCGGCATCGGCACGATTTCACGCAGCTTGAATACGTTGATGCCAAATAGCTCTGATTTCTGCTCCTCAACAGATTTGCCGAGGCGAAATAGCAGCAGTTCAAAACGGTTAGACAGGGTTAGGTTTGTCCTGTCATCAATATCTTTCTGGAAATTGTTCATCCTGTCCTCAGTGTGAAAGCCAGCCTTTCCACTGTTATCGGCACTGAGGCGGAAAAATAAAGCGTTAAACGCTGAAAATGGCGAAATCGTGTGCCAGTTCCGTGTCTGGAAAAATCGCTTTGCACTCTTCAAGCAAACGCTGACAGCCTTTTTCATCATAGCGTGAGCTAACGTGGGTCATGATCAGGCGTCCCACTCCGGCATCCAGCGCCAGCTGTGCTGCTTGTCGGGTTGAGCTGTGCCCGCGACTGTTCGCTTTCTCCTCCATTGAGGCATCCAGCGTGGTTTCGTGTACCATGACATCTACACCTCGAGCCAGTTCAATGGCGGACGCGCAGGGTCCTGTGTCACCGAAAATAGCGACTGATTTTCCCCTGGTGGCCGGGGCGAGGAAGTCGGCGCCGTGGATCGTACGTCCATCCTCCAGCACGATAGTTTTCCCGGCTTTCAAATCCTGAAACCACGGGCCCGCTTTAACACCTGCCGCCTTCAGGGCGCTAGCGTCAAGCGCACCGGGTTTGTCATGCTCTTGAATGCGAAAACCGTAGCACTCCAGCGGATGCGCCAGCGGGTACGCCGTGACTTTACGCAGGCCGTCATCGACAATCTCACCTGCGGTGATTTCCACAATTTCCATCGGATAATCGGTCCAGGAGCCGCTCAGACGTAATGCGGTTTCGGTAAACTCTCGCAACCCTTTTGGCCCGTAAAGCGTCAGAGGCTGGACATTGCCGGCCATTGAGCGACTGCACAGTAGTCCCGGTAAACCAAACAGGTGATCGCCGTGCAGATGGCTGATAAAAATACGATCGAGTTTTCCTGGATTGAAAGGAGTGGTGAGCATCTGATGCTGCGTCCCTTCACCGCAATCAAAAAGCCACAGCCCCGCCTGAGTCGGGTGTTGCAGATTCAGTAAAATTGCCGTTACATTGCGTGAGCGAGTGGGGACTCCCGCTGACGTGCCTAAAAATAGTAATTCCATCTTCGCGTTACACTTTTCGCCATCAATAAGGCAGGGTGTTCAGGTTATCACAACATAGGGGCAGACAATGATTCACTGGCAAGATCTCCACCATGCAAAGCTGAGTACCCAACAACTGTACGCACTACTTCAGTTGCGATGCGCGGTGTTTGTAGTTGAGCAACAGTGTCCGTACCAGGATGTGGATGGCGATGACCTGGTTGGAGAGAATCGCCATATTCTGGGCTGGCATAACGATGAGCTAGTGGCGTATGCGAGGATTCTGAAAAGCGATGACGAACTGGAGCCGGTGGTGATTGGTCGGGTGATTGTAAGCGAAGCGCTGCGCGGTGAAAAACTGGGGCAACAGCTGATGGCCCAGACGCTGGCATCCTGCGCGCAACACTGGCCACACAAGGCGTTATATCTGGGCGCGCAGGCGCATCTGCAATCGTTCTATGCGCGCTTTGGCTTTGTTCCGGTAACGGATATCTATGACGAAGACGGTATTCCACACGTCGGAATGGCGCGGGAAGCACATCAGGCGTAAACAGGCACAAACAGTCCAGGTTGTCTATAGTTAGCGGGTACGTCAATTGAAAGGGAGAATATAATGTCTTTTCATTCTTATGAATCACGTATCGATGATGATCTGGAATTATTGAGTGAAACGCTGGAAGAGGTGCTGCGTTCTTCTGGCGACCCAGCAGATCAAAAATACCTTGAGTTAAAAGCGCGGGCAGAGCGGGCGTTAGAAGAGGTGAGAAATCGCGTCAGCCATGCTTCTGATAGCTACTATTACCGTGCGAAAAAAGCTGTTTGTCGGGCGGATGACTATGTGCACGAAAAACCCTGGCGCGGGATCGGTGTTGGCGCCACAGTCGGTTTAGTGATGGGATTATTGTTAGCACGGCGATAAATTCCGTTCTGTCATCGCATTTGTACGTACTCCCTAACTGGGGGTACTGCTTTTTCTGCTCAGTACCCCGTATAATGTGAGGTTTTTAACAGGGAGAGGTCCGCGTGCATTCAATCACTACTGCGCTGGAAAGTCTGATGCGTCATTTGTCGCAAGAGTTACCAGCCGCACCTGGAATTCGTATTTACGACATACCTTTCCCACTGAATGATGCGTTTGACGCTTTAGGATGGCTGGCTAGCCAACCCGTCTGGCCCCAGTTTTACTGGCAGCAGCGTAACGGCGACGAAGAGGCCGCCGTATTAGGGGCCGTCGCCGCATTTTCCTCACTGGAATCAGCTCAGCAGTTTTTACGTCAGCATGATAATCATCCCGACCTGCGCATCTGGGGCCTGAATGCCTTTGAGCCACAGCGTGGCAATTTGCTGCTGCCGCGGCTGGAGTGGCGACGTTGCGCCGGAGTGGCGAGCTTACGCTTACATCTCTACAGCGACGTATCGTTACGTGACGACGCCGCGCAGGCGGTGGCGTTTATCTCATCGCTCGCCAATGTTAAGCCGCTACCAGCGTTGCGTCTCAGTTTGACGGGAGAACAGAACTGGCCAGATAAAGCGGGCTGGACAAATCTGATAAAACTCGCCACGCAAACGATCGCAGGAGAAGACCTCGATAAGGTCGTGCTGGCGCGGGCGACCGACTTACAGTTTTCTCAGTCGGTTAATGCCGCGGCCGTGATGGCTTCCAGCCGTCGCTTAAACCTGAACTGCTACCATTTCTTTATGGCATTCTCTGCCGACTCCGCTTTTCTTGGCTCTTCCCCTGAGCGTCTGTATCGGCGGCGAGACACGGCGCTGCGCACCGAGGCGCTGGCCGGAACCGTTGCTAACCACCCTGAGGATCATCGCGCCTGGCAGTTGGGTGAATGGCTAATGAAAGATGATAAAAACCAGCGTGAGAATATGCTGGTGGTTGAAGATATTTGCCAGCGCCTGCAAGGCTGTACGCAAACTCTTGATGTGCTGCCGCCACAGGTGCTGAGACTGCGTAAAGTGCAGCACCTGCGCCGTTGCATCTGGACGGAACTGAATCAGGCCGACGATACGCTTTGCCTGATGCAACTCCAGCCCACGGCGGCTGTCGCCGGTATTCCGCGAGAGCTGGCACGTGAATTCATCCAACAAAATGAACCCTTTGAACGTGAGTGGTATGCCGGTTCTGCGGGTTATCTTTCACTGCGCCAAAGTGAGTTTTGCGTGTCACTACGTTCGGCGAAAATTAGCGCAAACGTGGTGCGCCTGTATGCCGGAGCAGGGATCGTACGTGGTTCAGATCCTGAGCAGGAATGGCAAGAAATAGACAACAAAGCGGCGGGTTTACGTACTTTATTACAGATGGAAGCCTAATGAGTCACACATTACCGACTCATATCAAAAATCCATTTATTCGATTCTTTATACTGTGTCGCAATATTGATACCGGACAATCTCATGTCAGTAAGCGCATTTAACCGACGCTGGGCGGCGGTCATTCTGGAAGCACTCACTCGCCACGGCGTCAGGCATGTCTGCATTGCCCCTGGCTCTCGTTCTACACCGTTGACGCTGGCGGCAGCGGAAAACCCCGCATTCATCCACCACACCCATTTTGACGAGCGTGGTCTTGGGCATCTGGCCTTAGGTCTTGCAAAAGTTAGCCGTCAGCCTGTCGCCGTGATTGTGACGTCCGGTACCGCGGTGGCGAATTTATATCCCGCGTTGATTGAAGCGGGCCTGACCGGTGAAAAACTAATTTTACTTACGGCAGACCGACCGCCAGAGCTTATCGACTGTGGCGCGAACCAGGCAATTCGTCAGGCCGGAATGTTTGCCTCACATCCATCGCAAACGCTCTCTTTACCGCGTCCGACTCAGGACATTCCGGCAAGCTGGCTGGTGTCCACTATTGATAATGCGTTAGCAACCCTGCATAGCGGGGCGGTTCATATCAATTGCCCGTTTGCGGAACCGCTGTATGGTGATATGGACGAAACGGGGATTGCCTGGCAGCAGCGCCTCGGCGACTGGTGGCAGGACGATAAACCCTGGCTGCGAGAAGCGCGTCGGCTGGAAAGCGACAAACAGCGCGACTGGTTTTTCTGGCGACAAAAACGCGGCGTAGTCATTGCGGGCCGCATGAGCGCTGAAGAAGGTAAGAAGGTTGCGCAGTGGGCGCAGACGTTAGGCTGGCCGCTGATTGGTGATGTTCTGTCGCAAACCGGACAACCGCTGCCGTGCGCCGACCTGTGGCTGGGAAATGCGAAAGCGGTAGCTGAGTTACAGCAGGCGCAGATTGTGGTGCAGCTTGGTAGCAGCCTGACCGGAAAACGACTCCTGCAATGGCAGGCCAACTGCGATCCGCAGGAATACTGGATTGTCGATAATATCGAAGGCCGCCTCGATCCGGCTCACCATCGTGGCCGCAGGCTGGTGGCGAAAGTTGGCGACTGGCTGGAGCTGCATCCGGCGGAGAAACGTCAGCCCTGGTACGTGGAAATCCCTCGCATGGCACAACTGGCCTGGCAGGCGGTAGAAGCCCGTCGTGAGGCGTTCGGTGAAGCGCAATTAGCCCACCGTATTCACGAATACTTGCCGGAGCAGGGGCAGCTGTTCGTGGGTAACAGTCTGGTGGTACGCCTGATTGATGCGCTGTCGCAGCTTCCGGCTGGTTACCCGGTCTATAGCAACCGTGGCGCGAGCGGTATTGACGGCCTGCTGTCTACGGCAGCAGGTGTACAGCGTGCCAGCGCGAAATCGACGCTGGCGATTGTTGGCGATTTATCTGCATTGTATGACCTGAATGCGCTGGCGTTATTGCGTCAGGTTTCTGCACCGTTTGTCCTGATAGTGGTCAACAATAACGGCGGACAGATTTTTTCTCTACTGCCGACGCCAGCCAGCGAACGCGAACGGTTCTATCTGATGCCGCAGAACGTACATTTCGAGCATGCTGCCGCCATGTTTAACCTTAAATACCAGCGCCCGGAAAACTGGGAGCAACTGGAGAGCGCGTTGACTAACGCCTGGCGTACTCCTGCGGCCACGGTGATTGAGCTGGTGGTGAATGAAACTGACGGGGCGCAAACCTTGCAGCAACTGCTGGCGCAGGTAAGTCATCTATGATCCTGCATGCGCAGGCGAAAGAGGGCCAGACGGGATTTCCCTGGCTGGTTTTCCTGCACGGTTTTTCTGGCGATTGTCGGGAATGGCAGACGGTCGGCGAAGCGTTTCAGGATTATTCGCGGCTATACATCGATCTGCCGGGACACGGTGGCTCCGCTGACATCAGCGTGAGCGGATTCGATGACGTAAACGTTTTGCTGCGTAACACTCTGCTTAGTTACAACATACACAACTACTGGCTGGTGGGATACTCTCTTGGTGGCAGAGTCGCGATGATGGCGGCCTGTCAGGAGATGCCTGGGCTTTGTGGTCTGGTGGTTGAAGGTGGACATCCAGGCTTGCAAGGCGAAGAGGCGCGCGTTCAGCGTCGTCTCTCGGATGGCCGCTGGGCTGCGCGTTTTCGCGCAGAGCCGCTACGTGAGGTGTTTAATGACTGGTATCAACAGCCCGTTTTTTCCTCGCTGAACACGGTACAAAGAGAGGCGCTGGTCGCTCTGCGTAGCCAGAATAATGGGCAAACGCTGGCGGCAATGCTGGAGGCCACCTCGCTTGCCGTACAACCTGATTTACGTGCGCAACTCACGACGTGCACATTTCCGTTTTATTATTTATGTGGTGAACGTGACGATAAATTCCGCGCTCTGGCGGCGGAAATATCAGTACCAAACCATGTGATTCGTAATGCCGGACACAACGCGCATCGGGACAACCCCGCGGGTGTAGTGGACTGTCTGGCTCAGATTCTGCGTCGCTGACTATAGGACATTTTATGATCTATCCTGATGAAACAATGCTTTACGCACCGGTAGAATGGCACGATTGCTCTGAAGGCTATACCGACATTCTTTACGAGAAATCCACCGACGGTATCGCAAAAATCACCATTAATCGTCCGCAGGTACGCAATGCCTTCCGTCCGGTCACCGTGAAAGAGATGATCCAGGCGCTGGCGGATGCTCGCTATGATGACAACATCGGCGTAATTATTCTGACCGGTGCGGGCGATAAAGCGTTCTGTGCAGGCGGCGATCAGAAGGTACGTGGCGACTACGGCGGATACCAGGATGACTCCGGTGTGCATCACCTGAACGTACTGGACTTCCAGCGTCAGATTCGTACCTGTCCGAAACCGGTCGTGGCGATGGTTGCAGGTTTCTCCATTGGCGGCGGTCATGTGCTGCACATGATGTGTGACCTGACCATTGCGGCTGAAAACGCCATCTTCGGTCAGACCGGTCCGAAAGTCGGTTCCTTCGACGGCGGTTGGGGCGCTTCCTATATGGCGCGTATCGTCGGTCAGAAAAAGGCGCGTGAAATCTGGTTCCTGTGCCGTCAGTACGATGCGAAACAGGCGCTGGATATGGGGCTGGTCAACACCGTGGTTCCGCTGGCGGATCTGGAAAAAGAGACAGTACGCTGGTGTCGCGAAATGCTGCAAAACAGCCCAATGGCGCTGCGCTGCCTGAAAGCTGCACTGAACGCCGACTGTGATGGTCAGGCAGGTCTGCAGGAGCTGGCAGGTAACGCCACTATGCTGTTCTACATGACGGAAGAAGGTCAGGAAGGCCGTAACGCCTTTAACCAGAAACGTCAGCCTGATTTCAGCAAATTCAAACGGAATCCGTAATGCGTAGCGCGCAGGTATACCGCTGGCAGATCCCCATGGACGCGGGGGTGATTCTGCGCGACAGGCGGTTAAAAACGCGTGACGGGTTATACGTATGTCTTCGTGACGGTGAGCGTGAAGGGTGGGGAGAAATCTCCCCGCTGCCGGGCTTCAGTCAGGAAAGCTGGGAAGAAGCGCAAACCGAGTTGCTGGCCTGGGTGAAAGGCTGGCTGCAAGGGGATGCCTCCTTACCGCAACTGCCTTCAGTCGCCTTTGGCGTAAGCTGTGCGCTGGCCGAACTGGCTGGCGTATTGCCACAGGATGCAGACTATCGTGCTGCACCGCTGTGTACGGGCGATCCTGACGATCTGGTACTGCAACTGGCGGACATGCCGGGCGAAAAAGTGGCGAAGATTAAGGTCGGTTTGTATGAAGCGGTTCGCGACGGCATGGTAGCCAATCTGTTACTTGAGGCGATCCCGGAGCTGCATTTGCGACTTGACGCCAACCGGGCCTGGACGCCGTTGAAAGCTCAGCAGTTCGCGAAATACGTTAATCCGGAGTATCGCGGACGCATTGCCTTCCTCGAAGAACCGTGCAAAACCCGTGATGATTCTCGTGCCTTCGCGCGTGAAACCGGCATTGCCATCGCCTGGGATGAAAGTCTGCGTGAAGCGGATTTCACCTTCGAAGCCGAAGAGGGCGTCAAGGCTGTGGTTATCAAACCTACGCTGACCGGCAGTCTCGATAAAGTCCGTGAACAGGTGGCAGCGGCGCATGCGCTTGGTCTTACTGCCGTTATCAGTTCGTCAATCGAGTCGAGTCTGGGCTTAACCCAGCTGGCGCGAATTGCCGCCTGGTTGACGCCGCAAACCATCCCGGGTCTGGATACCCTGAGCCTGATGCAGTGCCAGCAGGTACGCACCTGGCCCGGTAGCGCATTGCCGTGTATCGACGTTGATGCGCTGGAACGTCTGCTATGACCCAGCAGGAAATGCCCGATAGCGTGAGCTTATCGGGCCTGATACAACCCAGTGACTGGCCGTGGCGTCACTGGCGACAGGTTCGTGCGAAGGCGCCAGCCTTACGCCTCAACGATGAGGCATTAAGCTGGAGCGAGCTCTGCGCGCGCATCGACCATCTGGCCTGCGGTTTTGCCGCTCAGGGCGTGGAAGAAGGCGATGGCGTCCTGCTTCGCGCCTGGAATCATCCGCGCGCTTTGCTGGCCTGGCTCGCGCTGCTGCAGTGTGGGGCGCGGGTTTTACCTGTGAACCCACAGTTGCCTCAGTCGCTGCTTGATGCGCTGGTCCCGGACTTAACGCTACGTTTTGCGCTGGATCTGGAGGCTGCTATCGCACTCCCGGAACTCAGTCCGTTACAGATGCAGTCGTTGCCAGGCGATCACGCCGCCGCATGGTTGCCCGAGCGTTTGAGCACGATGACGTTAACCTCAGGTTCTACCGGATTACCAAAGGCGGCGGTGCATACCTGTCAGGCGCATCTGGCAAGCGCGCAGGGCGTACTGTCATTAATGCCGTTTGGTGCTGAGGATGACTGGCTGCTCTCATTGCCGCTGTTTCATGTTTCCGGGCAGGGCATTTTGTGGCGATGGTTGTTCGCCGGAGCGCGAATGACCGTGCGCGACAAACAGCCGCTGGATCAAATGCTGGCTGGATGCACTCACGCTTCACTGGTGCCCACGCAACTGTGGCGCTTACTTGTTAATAACACGCCAGTCACGCTAAAAGCGGTGCTGCTGGGCGGTGCGGCAATTCCTGTTGAGTTGACGGAACAGGCGCGTGAACAGGGGATTCGTTGCTGGTGCGGTTACGGATTGACGGAGTTTGCTTCTACGGTTTGTGCGAAAGAGGCAGATGGCCTGGCGGATGTGGGCTCTGCTTTACCGGGGCGGGAAGTCAGGATCGTTAATGACGAAGTTTGGCTACGAGCCGCCAGCATGGCGCAAGGTTACTGGCGTAACGGACAGCTTATGCCTTTAGTGAACGCGGAAGGCTGGTTTGCAACCCGCGATCGCGGCGTGTTGAAGGACGGCAAGTTAACCATTGTCGGTCGTATGGACAATCTGTTCTTTAGCGGCGGGGAAGGCATACAGCCGGAAGAGGTGGAACGCGTGATTGTCGCACATCCACATGTTCTGCAGGCCTTTATTGTGCCGATAGAAGACAAAGAATTTGGCCATCGCCCGGTGGCGGTCGTTGAGTATGACGCTAATGCTGGAGAAACTAATCTGGCAGAGTGGGTAAAAGATAAGCTGGCACGCTTTCAGCAACCGGTATGTTGGTTGACATTGCCACCCGAGCTTAAAGCCGGAGGGATTAAAATCTCGCGTCGTGCGTTGTCGGATTGGGTAAGTGCTTCATCATTAACATTAAGAAAGCATTAATTACATTTCTCATTTTTGTCATTCCGCAGCTATTGTCCTTTTGTTTATCTGCTGAAGTGTAACCTATTGTGAAATTTTTTAACAAAAGGTGCGCTATGGAATGGCATGTGAAGAAGTCTTGCTGTCACAAGAAAGCAGAGAGGCTCTATATTGTACTTTGCGATAGTGGTGGTTCGCTTAAGATGCTCGCTGAGGCGCAATCTTTCGAGCGGGTTAAACCTGGCGATCTTCTTTCACCGCTGAAAGATGCGCAGTATTGTGTTAATCGCGATGTATCCCGCGTGATTAAAATAATCGATGCCAGACAGTACATATGTGACGAATGGGAGCGCCTGTTACGACTGTCGGCAGACAAATGAGCTCAGCGCCGGTGCTTGTCTGCAGGCAGAAAAATCGTCATTAAACCCGCCATGATGCACAGTACCCCAACCAGCGCCTTTACTGAAAATGTTCCCTGCCAGCCGGGCAGAATCATTGATGCAACCCAAACCAGCACATAGCTCAGGCTGAGCAGGGCATAAGCTTTGCTCAGCGCGAGCTGGTGCAGGGCTTTATGCCAGCAAATAACCGACAGCAAATAGCCTGCCAGCCCGGCAGATAAAGCAAACGCTCCAATACTGAGAGATAATACGGCGGAGATGAACTCCAGCAGCTGCATCATTGGCGGCAGATTATCCATTGCGAAGCCGAGGCTCAACTGGGCTGCGGAGGTGATAATAACGCTACATAATCCCCAAAAGATGCCCATTACACTGCGCTCCCAAGAATAAAGATGCCGGTAATGATCAGCCCAACCCCCAGCCAGTGGCGTGTAGTGACGGGTTCGCGCCAGATTTTCCACGCGGCCAGCGTCACCCATACAAAGTTAAGACTCAGCATGGGGTAGGCGATGCCGACAGGAATGTTCTGCAGTACCGCCAGCCATAGCAGCATGGCCAGACCGAGGCTTGCCAGAGCAAGCCCAATCCATTGCGTGACGTGGCGTTTTCGCGCACGAACGGACACCGGTCGGGTCGCCTGCTTCTGGCATAGCTGGCCGCAGACGCTGAGCAGGCTGGCGAGAACTAAGGCTATCCAGATCATTTTGGCCGATACTGAATCAGGACCAGTCGCCCCTGATTATCAATGTAATCAGCGGGAGGGATAGCGAGATGATTAATATCTTCATCCTTATCAATCGTGAGCACGAGCGTAATATTTCCTTGCTGACGATGTTGCGCTAACCAGTCGGCAAAGTCTTCCCGACTGACAAAGCGCCCCTGAGCATCCGGGTAGTTGAGGCCATATTTTAACTCGCCCGTTTGGCCGTACATCATGATGTCGTCACGCTTCAGGCTCCAGGCCAGCCCTGCGGCAACGCCAACGTTGTCGGTGAGAATGTAACGGCTCGACTCCAGCGACTCTTTAGTCATCTCGACAAAAAACTGCGGCTGTTTAGACTCCATCACCCGGTCAGGGACTGAGAAACCAAACAACAGCGCGAGTCCCAGCGGGCACAGCGCGGCGAATTTCCAGTTCTTCTCGCGGTTATTTAGCGTATACCAACCGAACAGTGCCCAGGTGATAAAAATGCCCCACGCGCAAAACACCTTATACGTTTCGATATGCGACCAGACTGGCGTCTTTAACGGACCCAATGTGGAAACAATAAATGTGGCGACAATGCCGGTCACGCCGAACAGCACGTTGATCCAGCCATTCACACGCAGTGCGGCGGAGCCTTTTTCCGCGGCCTGCAGGCCGAAACGCGCCGTTAATATCGCCAGCGGGGCGAAGCAAGAAAGAATATAGGTTGGCAGTTTTCCTTTGGCGATGCTGAAAAACAGGATTGGCATGACAATCCAGCTTAACAGGTACAGCGCGCTGCGCGGAACATCCCGCTCACGCCAGCCCGTACGCAGCGCGCCGGGGAGCAGCCCGAGCCATGGTAATGCGCCAGCCACGAATACCGGAATGTAGTACCAGATGGGAGCCTTGTGTTGGGCATCATCCTGTGCGAAGCGTTGAATATGTTCAACCCAGAAGAAGTAATGCCAGAAATCCGGCTCACGCTGGGCAATCGCTATTCCCCACGGCAGCACAATCACGACGCAGCCGATAACCGCCAGCAGACCGTAGAGCATGAGATCTTTCCAGCGCTTTTGCGCGAAAACCCACGGCAGTACGCTGAGCACAGGAACGGCAAGCGCCAGGAAGCCCTTGGTCATCACGCCCATACCGCAGGTTAACCCTAACAGCAAAAAAGCGATGATTTTGCGCGTTCTGGTGGTGGCCTGCATGCCTTCCCAAAAACAGCACATGCCCGCCATCAGCCAAAGCGCAATTATGGGATCAAGTACCGCGTAGGTACCGATGCTGTAAACTGAAAAGAACGTTAAAAAGATAGCAGAAGAGAGTACGGCGGTACGCTTATCCTGCCATAACCGCATGGCAAGCCAGGCTACCAGTAGCGCCGTCAGCAAGGTGGCAAAAATAGCCCCCGCTCTGACGCCAAAATTATTAGCACCAAATAGCCATTGTCCGATGCTGTTTAACCAATATCCGGCAATCGGTTTTTCGAAGTAACGGAGTCCTAAAAAGTGCGGCACGATCCAGTCGCCGGACGTCAGCATTTCCCGACTGATTTCGGCATAGCGCGTTTCATCAGGCTGCCAGAGCAGGCGACTGTTGATAGGGAGAATAAAATACAGCGCAATAAACGCGATACAGGCCAGAGTGTAGCGGGCAGCAGGTTTCATTGTGTCGCACTCACCGGTTGTTGGCAGCCGAGCCATCCCTCTCTGCCCGGTATTTTTCCCCGCACGATCTGCCCTGTTGGCAGCGTGCTGATATCGTCTGGTAACAGCTCGCCAAGCGGGCAAAATGTCATCCCCATGTCGGCGGCGCGAGTAAGCAGCTCGTCAAAATTCTGATGAAAGGCGATGCCTTCAACTTCCGCATGAATGGTGTACACCGGTGTTCCTCTGCTCATCTGGATGTGGGAGAGAATATAAGCGTTGAAGTCCACCGCCTGGACCTCCTGACCAACCACTTCATCCCATGTTGGTAACGTGACGGGAATTTGCGGCGTACCTGTTTTCCCGGACGCCAGTACAGGACGAAATAAAGACGTTCCCCGACAGTCGCTGTTATAGCGTAAATGGAACGTTTCTTTTGCCTCGACGACGCGGTTGTCGGCACGCCATCCGGCAACCGCAGAACAGGTAACCGGTTGTCCGATGATGGCTTCAAGGGCGGTAATGCCTCGTGAAATATCATCAATCAGCTGTTTATCATTCCAGTTTCCGCTTCGCGCTTGCCAGGCATGGTGATCCCAGGCATGCAAACCGGTTTCATGAATCAGGGCGGTTTGCGCAATGATCGCCGCATTGGCCTGGCCAATCTCTTTTCCCGGCCATGCGGTTCCCGCGAGCAATATATCCCATCCGTAGAGCGATGCTGCGTTTGAGCGCAGCATCTTCCACAGAAATTGTGGCTTCACAAGACGCCAGAGATGGCGCCCCATGTTGTCAGGTCCAACGCTAAAGAAAAAACTTGCCCGAACATTATGCCGGTTCAATGTCTCCAACAGGCGGGGCACACCTTCGCGCGTCCCCCGGAAAGTATCGACATCAATGCGCAAGCCTACTTTGGTCATGATGTGTGTTCCGTGATATCCACACTGCGTAAGAAGAAGTCCAGCGTCTCTTCTACCGTTTCCTGCATCTCAATGGTGGGCTCCCAGTTCAGGCAGCGTTTTGCATTACGAATGTTGGGCTTACGATGCTCAACGTCCTGATAACCTTTACCATAGTAGCTGTTGCTTTCGACGTCACGGAAACCGGCAAACGGTGGGAAGTGGTTACGCAATGGATGTTTTTCAAAACAGGTAAGCAGCATTTCTGCCAGTTCCTGAATACTGGCTTCATTCTCCGGGTTACCGATGTTGATAATTTCGCCATCGCAGCGTCCGCCTTCGTTTTCAATGATGCGATACAGGGCTTCGATACCATCGCGAATGTCGGTAAAGCAGCGTTTTTGCTTACCGCCTTCAATCAGCTTAATCGGTGAACCTTCCACCAGATTGAGGATCAATTGAGTAATGGCGCGTGAGCTGCCGATACGCGCGGCGTTAAGGCTGTCCAGACGCGGTCCCATCCAGTTAAACGGACGGAACAGGGTGAAGCGCAATCCCTCTTTTTCGCCGTATGCCCAGATTACGCGGTCCAGCAACTGCTTGGAAACGGAGTAGATCCAGCGTGGTTTATTCACCGGGCCGACGATCAGGTTCGAGCTGTCTTCATCAAAAACTTTGTCGGTACACATGCCGTAGACTTCGGAGGTTGACGGGAAAATGATGCGCTTACGGTATTTCACGCAGTAGCGAATGATTTTCAGGTTCTCTTCAAAATCGAGCTCAAACACGCGCAGCGGGTTGCGGGTATATTCGATTGGCGTGGCGATCGCTACCAGCGGCAGCACGACGTCGCATTTTTTCACATGATATTCAATCCATTCGGAGTGAATGCTGATATCGCCTTCGACGAAATGGAATCGTGGATGCTGCAGAAAACGACTAATGGCGTCGCTGCCAATGTCGAGTCCATACACTTCGTAATTGTCTTCTTGCAACAGGTGTTCGGTCAGATGGTTACCAATGAAGCCATTGACGCCAAGGATCAGCACGCGAGTACGGCGTTTAGCGGTAGTAACTGACTGGCTGTTCAGGCGAGAACCTGGTACCAGGCCCAGAACCTGCGCCAGCTGTGACCCCTGCATGGCAATACCATCGCCAGCTTGCCCGGTAATAATCTCCAGTGCGCCATCAGCGCAGGCGATCAGCAAAGGAGAAACGGAGATGACGGTTCCTGGCTGGGCTGCGCGGTCATTTTTGCAAACACGTGACGACCAGACGGTGAATTTTTGCGTACCAACATAGCTAAATGCGCCCGGCCATGGATCGCTGACGGCACGTACCTGGTTATGCAACTCTGCGGCTGGTTTGTTCCAGTCGAGGAAGCTATCTTCCGGCGTACGGCGACCAAAACAGGTCGCTTCTGCTTCCTGTTGGGGGTGTTCTGCATAATCTCCCGTTTTAATCGCGGGCAGCGCCTCTTCCAGTAACTGACGCGCAGCCTGGCACAACTTATGGTGCAGCGTTAACGCCACATCATCGGGCGAAATAGCAACCCGCTGCTGGGCAACAATGGCACCGGCATCCGCGCGTTTGACCATCCGGTGAAGCGTGACGCCGGTTTCGGTTTCACCATTGACCAGTACCCAGTTCAGCGGCGCGCGGCCACGGTATTTGGGCAGTAGCGAGCCGTGCAGATTAAATGCACCCTTAGGGGCAATGCTGAGGATCTCATCACTCAGTAAATGGCGATAGTAGAACGAGAAGATAACATCAGGTGCCAGTTGGCTAATGCGCTCAATCCACAGGGGATGATTAACCTCGTCCGGGGCGTAAACCGGAATACCGGCGCTGGCCGCGAGGCGGGAAACAGATCCAAAAAACGCTTTTTCACCCGGATTGTCGGTGTGCGTAAAAATGGCAGCGATTTCATAACCTGCATCCAACAAGGCCTGGACACCCTGACATCCCATATCGTGATAGGCAAATACGACGGCTTTCATGCGCGGTTTTCCTCGGTTGACTGCGTGGTTTGTGGGCGGATAACGTGTTGAACAAAATAGCGGGGGCGGGCGCGGACATCGTTATAGATGCGACCGATATATTCGCCGAGTAAACCCATGCCAATAAACTGTGCGCCGATAAAGGTAAACAGGACGGCAAACAGCATGAATACCCCTTCCGCTGCCCACTGTGGGCCGAGCGTCAGGCGCAGAACAACAAGCAAGACTGATAAGGTAAAGCCCGTGGCGGCGATCACGCTGCCCAACAGACTCAGCATGCGAAGCGGTGTTGTGGTAAGGCAAGTCACCAGGTCATACATCAGGTTGATCAGACGCATGAAGCTGTATTTGGAATCACCAAATTCGCGCTCTGCATGATGTACCGGGATCTCCGTCGCGCGACGGGCAAAAATGTTGGCCAGAATCGGGATAAAGGTGCTGCGCTCCTGGCAATGCAGCATGGCATCGACGATGTGACGGCGATAGGCGCGTAGCATGCAACCGTAGTCACCCATCGCTTTTCCGGTGGTGCGCTGAATCAGATGGTTGATCATGCGTGAGGCGGTCTTACGAAATACGCTGTCCTGCCGGTTCTGGCGCACCGTGCCCACCACATCAAACCCCTCATCTGCTGTGGCGACCAACCGAGGGATCTCCTCCGGCGGGTTCTGCAAATCGGCATCCAGTGTGATGATCAAGTCGCCAGTGACATGGCTGAAACCGGCCATAATCGCCGAGTGCTGTCCGTAATTGCGATTCAGCAAAATAGAAACAATATGGCTGTTTGGTGCCTGGGAGGCATTCATCATCAACTGAGCGGAATTGTCACTGCTACCGTCGTCGATTAGCAGAATTTCATAGTCTTTACCCAATTTCTCGCAGGCGGCGCTGGTGCGTCTGATTAACTCTGGCAGGCTTTCCTGTTCATTAAAAACGGGAATGACCACCGAGACTTTTTTGATTGGTGCTGCTTCAAACATGATTATTGTCCTGCAATCTCGCGAAGTGCCGTAATGACCCGCTGGGTATCCGCTTCGGTCATGTCTGGGAATAACGGCAGCGAGCAGATGCGCGCGCTGTTCCATTCAGTATTTGGGAGCGAAAGGGTAGTGAAGCGTTCGCGATAATATTTTTGCGTATGGGCTGCACGAAAATGCAGACCGGTGCCGATATCTTTAGTCTTCAGCGCTTCCATCAGGGCATCTCTGCTCAGCCCGCAGCGGGTTTCGTCAACACGAATGATGAATAAGTGCCAGGCATGAACGTGCGGCCACCGGGGCAGGTCCAGCGGTTGAAATGGCGTATCAGCCAGCGCCTGCTGATATTGCTGGGCAATTTGCGCCCGGCGTGAATTCAGTTGCTCCAGCTTATTCAGCTGTACCAACGCAATAGCGGCATTGATATCCGTCAGGTTGTATTTGTATCCTGGCGCAAGCACTTCGGCCTGCGGTGCCCGGCCATAGGTTTGTCGATCAAAAGCATCAACGCCCAGACCGTGAAACTTCAGGCTGCGAAGCCGCTGGGCAAGCTGGCTGTCGTCGGTAACAATCAGTCCACCTTCTGCGCAGGTGATATTTTTGATGGCGTGAAACGAGAAGATTGCCGTACCGCGCGCCCCGACATGACGGCCCTTATACAATGTCCCTACGGCATGGGCCGCATCTTCTATTACCGGGATGCCATAACGCTCGCCAATGGCATAAATTGCGTCAAGATCGGCGGGGGCGCCTGCGTAATGTACTGGAACAATGGCTTTGGTTCGTGGGGTAATGGCGGCTTCAATTTGCTCAGGTGTGACCATAAGTGTATCGCGGTCGACGTCGACCATGACTGGCGTCGCACCCAGCAAGACAATCATGTTGAGGGTGGAAACCCACGTCATCGACGGCGTAATGACCTCATCGCCTGCACCTATGCCCAACGCCATCAGTGTGATGTGCATACCTGCCGTGGCAGAGCAGACGGCGACAGCGTGTTGATTTCCTGTGAGCTGACAGAAGGCTTCTTCCAGCTGTTGGTTCTTCGGGCCAGTGGTTATCCATCCAGAGTCCAGCACCGCTTTTACAGCGGCAAGCTCTTCAGCACCCATTGCCGGGCGAGAGAAAGGCAAAAAGTCAGACATCATTATTCCTTCAAGCCATTTAACGCTACCGAAGTTTTATTTTTAGGACTAAACAGGGGCGTCGTTAATTATTTCATCAGGCTACAAAGGTTAATGGCCGAAGGTTAATTTATCCTTAAGGGTTTAAGGTTTGGGAGATAATAACAAAGACAGTGGGGAGTGGTTTATTTGTTTGAATATAAAGAGTTTTTAGTCATTATGGCGGTATTGTTCTCTGTTGCTGAATGCTGAGAGCAATACCGCTAATGTGATCATTGTTTATATTACGTTTAAACTCGGGGGACTTACAGTAACCCTTTCAAGGTTAACGTTTTACGTGTGGCGATATTTAAGTCGTAGGTGCCGAGATCTTCCGCTTTAACCCAGGCGAACGCCTGGAACTCTTCGTTAATGTTCACTTCACGATTAGCTGCCACACAATCGAAGATGAGATAAATCATATAAATCTCTTCCTGGCTGCCATCCGCGTACGTTTTAGTACGAATATCGTCACTGAAAGTCCATGGCGTAATTTCTGATAACACCAACTGCTCGCCCAGCTCCTCTCTCACTTCCCGGCGCAAAGCTTCTTCGATGCGCTCACCCGGCTCAACGCCACCGCCAGACAGCGCCCACTGACCGGGAAACACGCCGCGGTCGTCAGCCATTTTGCAGAGTAAATAGCAGCCATCGTTTTGAATTAATGGGCAAACAATTGTTCTTTGGCGCATAGGTCAAGTCCTTGCAGGGGCGGGTATTAAGAATTCCATCATCCACCTATCTTACCTTTTGCTGACTGGAGAAAAAACGCTTCATCGACGATTAAGTCCGTACGGGCGAGGAAAAATTGATTGTTGTTGAAAATGGCGTTCAGGGATGCGAATGATAGATTACATAAAAAAATTTAACCTTATCTAATCTCATTAAGTAGTATTTAGTTACAATATGGTCTTGCATCGCTTTTTTAGCTCATTGATTCCTCGTCATCTGACAGTACAATTCACCGGTTTTGGGGCTATGTTTTGATTCTTGCAGGAAAGGATAGAAAATGAAAATAAGTTTACTGTTGGGTTTTGCCGGAATGCTGTTTGTTTCTGCTTCGGCAAACGCGATTAGCATCAACGGTCAGGCTGGCGAAGACTACACCAACCTTGGATTCGGTATGGGTACTGAGACCACCGGTCTGGCCGTCAGCGGCAACTGGATGCATAATGATGACGACGGCGATGTTGCTGGGCTGGGCCTGGGGCTGAATATCCCGCTGGGTCCACTGTTGGCGACCGTTGGTGGTAAAGGTGTATATACCAATCCAAACGATGGCGATGAAGGTTATGCTGCGGCTGTCGGTGGTGGTTTACAGTGGCCGATCGGCGACAGCATTCGTCTGTTTGGTGAGTACTATTACTCGCCTGATTCGCTTTCCAGCGGTATCGACAGCTATGAAGAAGCAAATGCCGGTGCGCGTTTGACTATTATGCGTCCGCTGAGCATCGAAGCCGGTTATCGTTACCTGAACCTGGCAGGTAAAGACGGTAACCGTGATAACGCAATTGCTGATGGCCCGTACGTTGGGGTTAACGCCAGCTTCTAACATTTCTGGCGCGGCGTTCAGTCGCGCCTTCCCCCCTCCATGCGTTATAGTGTTTTCATCATAAAAGCAGGAGAACACGATGTTAAACGTGGAGATGCTATCCACCGGGGATGAAGTGTTGCACGGACAAATCGTCGACACCAATGCCGCCTGGCTGGCCGATTTTTTCTTTAATCAGGGTTTACCGCTAACACGCCGCAACACGGTAGGTGACAATCTTAACGATTTAGTCTCCGTTTTGCGTGAGCGTAGCGAACACGCCGATATACTGATCGTTAATGGCGGTTTGGGGCCAACCAGCGATGATTTGAGCGCGCTGGCAGCGGCAACGGCAAAAGGCGAAGGGCTGGTGCTGCATGAAGCATGGCTGACCGAGATGGAGCGATATTTCCGCGATCGTGGCCGCGTGATGGCGCCGAGCAACCGCAAACAGGCTGAACTTCCCGCCAGCGCGGAGTTTATCAATAATCCGGTGGGTACCGCGTGCGGGTTCGCCCTGAAGCTTAACCGCTGCCTGATGTTTTTTACACCGGGTGTACCGTCAGAATTCAAAGTCATGGTTGAGCATGAGATTCTGCCGCGTTTGCGTGAGCGTTTCTCTTTGGCTCAGCCCCCGTTATGCCTGCGATTAACCACCTTTGGCCGTTCTGAAAGCGAGCTGGCACAAAGCCTGGATCCGCTAACTTTGCCACCGGGTGTAACAATGGGATATCGCTCCTCAATGCCGATTATTGAGCTGAAGCTGACCGGGCCGGATTCCCAACGCGAAGCGATGCTGGCGCTGTGGCCTGAGGTGAAAAAGGTTGCCGGGCAAAACATGATTTTTGAAGGTACGGAAGGTTTGCCTGCGCAAATCGCCCGCACGTTGCAGGAACGGCAATATAGCCTGACGCTGAGCGAACAATTTACCGGTGGTCTGGTCGCGTTGCAGCTTTCTCGCGCTAATGCTCCGTTGTTGGCGAGCGAAGTTGTTCCGCCTCAGGAAGAAACGCTGGCGCAAACGGCGCATTGGGTAACCGAGCGACGTAGCAAACATTATGCCGGGCTGGCTTTGGCGATATCAGCTTTCGAAAACGAACATATTAACTTTGCGCTGGCCACCCCCAATGGGACATATGGTTTGCGCGTTCGGCTGAACGCTAATCGCTACAGCTTGTCGATTCGTCAGGAAGTGTGCGCAATGATGGCGCTAAATATGCTGCGCCGTTGGCTTAACAATCAGGATCTTGCCAGCGAGCACGGTTGGATCGAAGTGGTTGAGTCGCTCACGATTTAATTATTAACAGGGAAGGTTACAAACCTTCCCAATCTGACTCATTCTGTGACATCGTCAGGCAATAGCCCAGTAATTAACCGAACCAAATCACGATCAATTCGATTTTCCAGCATCATGCGCGCGATACGTAAGGCTTCTTCTTGCGTTCCTTTTTGCACCCCTTTCTCTAACCCTTGTTGTAGCCCTTGTTGTAGCCCATTGTGGTGACCTTCTTGTTTTAGCCTCCCTGCGATTGTCATCAACCTCTCCTTATGATGGGGGGAACGTTCGGCAACTTCATGGATAAATTCGCTGACGTGAGAAACGTCACCGTACCGTAGCAGGTAATTAAATAGCGTTTGTAGCTGGCTGTCATTAGCGGTGCTTGTAACTAATGGTGCTTGTAACTGATAGAGAAGATGGCGTGACGGTATCCACTTTTAATATGCGCTGCATGCGGGAAATGGGGTCTTTGCGTGGATGAATCAGAGATAAATATGTCCGACTGCAACGTATTCAATTAAGCGGAACGGGCTACGCAAAAAAATGCCCGGTAGCAAATACCACCGGGCAACAGGTTTAACCCAACGCTTTGGCAAGCAGGGTGATGGGATGTTCGCAACGCTTACTGGTAGACATCTCAATCTGCCATTTACAGGTTTCGCAGTCGGTGACGACGATATCAGCGCCGCTTTCTTCAATTTGGCGGAATAACGGTGCGCCAATAGACTGTGAAGTCGGATAGTTTTCCTTTTTAAAGCCGTAAGTCCCGGCAATCCCACAACACTGAGAATCCAGCACTGTCAGCTCCAGCCCCGGAATTTGTCGCAGTAGTTCCAGCGTGTAAAGCGTCCAGCCCATTTTCTCCATATGACATGGCGTGTGATAGACCACCTTCAGTGGCAGCGTTTTCAGCGGCAGCGTTTTACCTTCATCCAGCTTGCGCCACAGCCAGCGGGTTGCCAGTTCAATGTGTTCTCGCAGGCCTGAGTTGTCGACATCCAGCACTTCCGGATATTCATCACGTAGCGCAAAGGTACAGGTTGATGAGGTGGCGATCACCGGAATGCCTTTGCCATCAATCGCTTCCCGGAGTGAGGCCACGTTGCTGACCGCCTGTTTACGCGCTTTATCTGTAAATCCGTTAGCAATCAGCGGTACGCCACAGCATTTCTCTTTACTCAGCAGTTGCACGCCGGTTCCCATCGCATTCAACACCTTGATCAGGTCTTTGCCAAGCTGGGGATGGTTGTAATTCACAAAACAGCCGTGGAAAAAGGCGACCTGATCCTGATACTGCGCCTGCTGTGCGGCAATGCTGCGATACCAGCGGCGGAAGGTGCCAAAGGAGTACTTCGGCAGCGTACGGCGATGATCGATTTTTAGCGCGTAATCCAGCAACTGACGTACCGGTTTTAGTGAGGTGGCGGTATTCACTATTGGGGCGAAGGGGGTGGAAACGCTCCCCATTAAATCGGTATGGCTTAAGACGAAGTTACGCAGCGATGGGCGCGTCGTGTCGTATTTGGCGCGCGCGCGCTGGATGATATCGCCGATTTTCACGTCTGACGGACAGGCCACTTCGCAGCGTTTACAGTTGATGCAGTATTTCAGCGCATCGTCATATAGCGCGCCATCTTTCAGGCGCAGACGTTCACCGTCCGGGCCGGCCTGCTTAGGGCCCGGGTAGCTCGGGTTGACGCGGCTTACCGGGCAGGCGGTGGTGCACACCGTACATTTGATACAACTTTCAAAACGTGTGTCGCTCATTGCTGTCCTCCTGCACGTTTCGCAATATGATGTGCGGCATGTAAGGCGCTGACTGCGCACACGCCGCCTCCGCAACCCTGGGCGATAGGGTCGAATCCGCCGAGGACGGAACCGATGGCGTACATGTTCTCTATCGTTTTTCCCGCCAGTGATGGGCGCAATGTGGCATCGGTTGTGACGCCAAACAGTTGCCACGGTTGTGGATCGAAAACGTCACGCTGATACCACTCGGCGCGGGTAGCTGTTTGCTGTACATCCAGTCCCAGGATTGGTTCGTGGATTGCCTCACGCGTGGCGACCAGCCCGCTGCTGAAAAAACTGCCGCTGGCGAGCACGGCGAAACGTGGCCGCAAGGGGATATCGGCATGATTTCGGGTCCAGATTTCGCTGACCACGCCGTCCTGACAGGTGATTTTCTTCACTTCATCACCCGGCATCCACACACCGCCCTGGCGCACAAACTGGCGCTGCAATTTGTTGTGTAAACGCATGCCCAGTACCGAAGGAGGTAGGGTCGGTAACAGTGTCAGCGAGCAGGGGAGGCGCTCGTTAAGCCACTGCCAGAGCCGCTCATCTGCCAGACCAAAGCAGGCCGGCATGATTATCATGTCGCAGGTTTTTGCCATTGGCAGCAATGCGTCATAGAGCAGCGACCATTTATCTTCGTTATCCAGCAGGCGCGCAATATTAACGGCGCGAAACTCGGTTGGGTTATCACGCAGGACATCCAGTTCCGGCAGTTCGATTTCTGCCGTCTCGACGCTGAGATTACGTTGGCGTAATGACGCCGCGGCGAGATGCGCCTGAAAATCCAGTAACCCGCTAATCCCTACAACGCATATACGCTGCGCGGACAGCGGCCAGACCGGCACTTCCGGGGAACTTAACCAGGTTGAGCGCAGGGTGCCCAGCGGGGTAACACGTTGATGTGCCTGATGCACGTTGCCTTGCAAATGCGTTCCGCATTCTTCCAGTAAATTTTGCGCCTGCTGGGCCAGTTCCAGAACGTTCTGCGTTCCGATGGTGCTATACGGATGTGCGGGTGCCTGAGTGTGCAGCGCATTCAAACCCGCTTCTATATCCGTCACCGGTTGACCATCGGGTAAGCTGCTGAGCAAATCCAGTGAGCCGGAGGAAAAATGCAGGGCGCTTTGGCCGCGGGTAACAATCGTGCAGCGCAGTCCGCTTTTTTGCAGTTGCAGGCCGCATAGCAGTCCAGCGAGGCCGCCGCCGATAATGACGGTATCAAATTTCATCCTGGTGCTCCTTTTCCAGACCACACAACCCTTGATAAACCCAGCGAGTGAATTCGCTTTCGCGCAGTGCATCTCCCCAGGCGATAGGCTGCACACCTTTCCAGCGTTCGTTGAGGAAGTCGGAAAGCTGAGTAATGGATTGTGCTGCGGTAGTGACATTAAAACGTTGCAGCAAACCTGCAGCGCGACAGGCACACAATTCGCCCTGGCAGGTCCCCATTCCGACGCGGGTACGGCGACGTAAATCGAGCAGACTGTTGACGGTTAGATTCTCGACGGCGTATTGCACTTCGCCTGCGGTGACCGCTTCGCATTCACAGACCAGGCTGCGATGTTGACGGCCTTCGCTCAGCCACGCTGGGGTACGATCCCCATGGCGATAGACTGCCGAACCGCGTAGCGGCGCAGGTAACGAAATAACGCGTTTAAGCGTATGCTCGGTAGATTCCTGTGAGCCAGGCAACGCGGTGTCTGCGGTTGTGCAAGGCTGGGTATTGCCCAGCTTACGGCAAACAGCATCGGTAGCCCATTCCGCCATTAGGCGGTAAGTCATCAGTTTGCCGCCGGTAATGGTGATAAACCCTTCCAGTCCGTCACGCTCTGCGTGATCGAACAGTACAATCCCACGGCTGACGTTACGACCGGTGGGATCGTCGTCGCTGGCCACCAGCGGACGTACGCCGGAGTAGGCGCGTAAAATGCGCGTTTTCGCCATAATCGGCGCCAGTTTCTCGCCTTCACGCAGCAGAATGTCGACTTCTTCTGCGGTGACGCGGTTGCTGTCGATATCATCGTAATCAATGTGCTGCGAGGTGGTACCGATCAATGAGATGGTATCGCCTGGCACCAGAATATCGGCGTCAGACGGTTTACGGCAGCGGTTGATGACATGCTGGTTAATGCGATGATCCATAATCAGCAACGAACCTTTGGCCGGGAACATACGGATGCTCAGATCGGCATATTCCGCAATGCGTTGACCCCAGATCCCGGCGGCGTTAACGACAACCGGTGCATGCAGGGACTGCATTTCGCCCGTCAGATGATTGCGCACATTAACGCCGCAAACCGTCGCGCCTTCGCGAATCAGCCCTGTCACTTCATGCGCCGTTAAGATAACCGCGCCATGCTCACGCGCATCCAGCATGTTGGCGGCGGTTAAGCGGAAAGGATCAACCGTGCCGTCAGGCACTTTTACCGCACCAATCAGCTGTGGATTCACGGAAGGTTCGATAATACGTGCCTGCTGAGGGTCAATCGCTTCTGCGCGAATCCCTGCTTCTTCACAGGCGCGAATAAAGGTCGCCTGAAAGGAGAGCTCATCCTCCGGCAGGGTAATAAACAGACCGTCCGTTGGCTCAACGCAATGGCGGGCGATACGTTTCAGAATTTGGTTTTCGCTGATGCACTCACGGGCAGATTCAGCATCGGTGACGGCGTAGCGTGCACCGCTGTGCAGCAGGCCGTGGTTGCGCCCGGTCGCACCTGTGGCGATATCGTGGCGTTCCACTAAGATGACGCGCAACCCGCGCAGCGCACAATCGCGTGCGATCCCTGCACCTGTTGCTCCTCCACCAATGATAATCACGTCACTTGTTTGCGAGTCGCGAGTTTTCATTGTTTTTCCTCACAGTTCGTTTTTTATCATTTAGCCACATAAAAAACATGGATTGTTTGATTTCGCGCATAATCGCTCATTATTCGAAAATGAAACGTGATTTCGTGCGCCTTTATGAACATTTGTCATAAATCTGTAACAATATGTGCTGCGTTTCACATTTTTGTTATGTATCTTTCCTTAACATCGCGGCCACACTGGGAGCGGTAGGGTAGTAATGACGAACTGCAGTGTTTACTTCGAATGAAAGACGGCCACGGAGGCTACACTATGTTGAGCATTTTTAAACCAGCGTCACACACGGCGCGTTTGCCTGCAGCGGAGATCGACCCGACATATCGTCGATTACGTTGGCAGATTTTTCTGGGGATTTTCTTTGGTTATGCCGCGTACTATCTGGTACGTAAGAACTTTGCCCTTGCGATGCCGTATCTGGTTGAGCAGGGGTTCTCGCGTGGCGATCTGGGTTTTGCGTTGTCCGGTATCTCCATTGCTTACGGATTTTCGAAATTCATCATGGGGTCCGTTTCGGATCGCTCGAATCCGCGCGTTTTCCTGCCAGCGGGTCTGATACTGGCTGCGGCAGTGATGTTGTTTATGGGCTTTGTGCCGTGGGCGACATCGAGCATCGCGGTAATGTTTGTGCTGCTGTTCCTCTGCGGATGGTTCCAGGGGATGGGCTGGCCGCCGTGTGGTCGTACCATGGTGCACTGGTGGTCGCAGAAAGAGCGTGGCGGCATCGTTTCCGTTTGGAACTGTGCGCATAACGTGGGTGGCGGTCTGCCTCCTCTGTTGTTCCTGCTGGGTATGGCCTGGTTCAATGACTGGAAAGCGGCGCTGTACATGCCTGCTTTCGGTGCGATCGTTGTCGCGCTGTTTGCTTTTGCTTTGATGCGTGATACGCCGCAGTCCTGTGGTCTGCCGCCAATCGAAGAGTACAAGAACGATTATCCGGACGATTACAACGAGAAAGCGGAAGAAGAGCTGACTGCGAAGCAGATCTTCATGCAGTACGTACTGCCGAACAAACTGTTGTGGTACATCGCTATCGCCAACGTGTTTGTTTATCTGCTGCGCTACGGCATCCTGGACTGGTCGCCGACTTACCTGAAAGAAGTGAAGCATTTTGCACTGGATAAATCATCCTGGGCCTACTTCCTGTATGAATATGCGGGTATTCCGGGCACGCTGCTGTGTGGCTGGATGTCGGATAAAGTCTTCCGTGGAAACCGTGGCGCGACCGGCGTGTTCTTTATGACGCTGGTGACGATTGCGACCATCGTTTACTGGATGAACCCGGCAGGCAACCCGAACGTAGATATGGCTTGTATGATTATCATCGGCTTCCTGATCTACGGCCCGGTCATGTTGATTGGTCTGCATGCGCTGGAACTGGCACCGAAAAAAGCGGCAGGTACGGCGGCTGGCTTTACTGGTCTGTTCGGTTATCTCGGCGGTTCTGTGGCTGCGAGCGCCATTGTCGGCTACACCGTTGACTTCTTCGGTTGGGACGGCGGCTTTATGGTGATGATTGGCGGTAGTGTGCTGGCGGTTATTCTGCTGGTAGTCGTCATGATTGGCGAAAAACGCCATCACGAAGAGATCCAGCTCAAGCGTAACGGGGGCTAATAGATGAAAACCACATTGAAAAGTCTCAGCGTGGCGCTGATGCTGGCAGGTATGGTTGTGAGCAGCGCGGCGGTTGCCGCAGATAAAGTCGTGATTGCGCACCGTGGCGCCAGCGGTTATCTACCGGAGCATACGTTACCTGCGAAAGCGATGGCCTATGCTCAGGGAGCGGATTACCTGGAACAGGATTTGGTGATGACTAAGGACGACCATCTGGTCGTCCTGCATGACCACTATCTTGACCGCGTCACCGATGTTGCCGAGCGTTTCCCGGATCGCGCGCGTAAAGATGGGCGTTACTACGCTATCGACTTTACGCTGGATGAGATCAAGTCGCTGAAGTTTACTGAAGGCTTTGATATCGAAAATGGCAAAAAGGTCCAGACCTACCCGGGGCGTTTCCCGATGGGTAAATCTGATTTCCGTGTGCACACTTTCGAAGAAGAAATTGAGTTCGTTCAGGGATTAAATCATTCAACCGGTAAAAACATCGGCATTTACCCGGAAATGAAAGCGCCGTGGTTCCATCATCAGGAAGGGAAGGACATTGCGGCTAAAACGCTGGAAGTACTGAAAAAGTACGGGTACACCGACAAGAACGATAAGGTCTATCTGCAGTGTTTTGATGTCGCAGAGTTAAAGCGCATTAAGAATGAACTGGAACCGAAGATGGGGATGGATCTCAATCTGGTACAGTTGATTGCGTACACTGACTGGAATGAAACTCAGGAGAAAAAGCCAGACGGCAGTTGGGTTAATTACAACTACGACTGGATGTTTAAACCGGGTGCCATGAAGCAGGTTGCGCAGTATGCGGACGGCATTGGGCCGGACTACCACATGCTGATTGATGAGAAGTCGAAGAAGGGCAATATCTCGTTAACTGGCATGGTGCAGGACGCACATCAGAATAAGATGGTGGTGCATCCGTATACCGTTCGCGCCGATCAACTGCCGGATTACACCACTGACGTAAACCAGCTGTATGACATTCTTTATAACAAAGCGGGTGTTGACGGGCTGTTCACCGATTTCCCCGACAAAGCAGTGAAATTCCTGAATAAAGAGTAATGGCATAAGGCCTGTGATGCACCTCCGGTCACAGGCCTTATTGGACGAAACGTGATTAACTGCTAGATAAGGCCGTCTGCTGTTAACGTTTTCCTACATGCCTGCAGGAGAAATAAAGGGCTGCCGTTCATCGGCGGCTCTTTTACCAGTAACAATTTTTATCCCGCCTTGCGTTACAGCTCTATTTCAATATCGCCTTTTGCCCGGCAACAGCAGGGCAATATTTCACCCGGTTGAATGAAGGCCAGAGGTTCGGCAATCCAGTCAACCTGTCCCGCCACCAGGCGGGTACGACAGGAGCCGCAGTAGCCTTCACGACACTGATATTCGACTTCAACATCGTGCGACTCGAGTGCGGCAAGTAGGGAAGGATGTTCATCCTGGCACAGCAGTTGTGTGCCAGAGATGCGCAAAGTCACGCGGCCCATCAGAGCTGGAAGTTACTCAGGTCGTCGGTATCAACTTCCGAATCGATCTGACCGACCAGATAAGAGCTGACTTCCACTTCCTGCGGTGCGACCTGGACGTTATCAGACACCAGCCAGGTATTGATCCACGGGATCGGGTTAGAGCGGGTCTGGAAAGGCAGATCGAGTCCGACAGCCTGCATACGGATGTTGGTGATGTACTCAACGTACTGGCACAGAATGTCTTTGTTCAGGCCAATCATTGAGCCATCACGGAACAGATAATCCGCCCACTCTTTTTCCTGCAGCGCGGCCTGTACGAACAGGTCGTAACATTCTTGTTTGCACTCTTCGGCAATTTCCGCCATCTCCGGATCGTCTACACCGCTGCGCAGAAGGTTCAGCATATGCTGAGTACCGGTCAGATGCAGGGCTTCGTCGCGGGCGATCAGACGAATAATTTTCGCGTTGCCTTCCATCAGTTCACGTTCGGCGAATGCGAAGGAGCAGGCGAAGCTGACATAAAAGCGGATCGCTTCCAGCGCGTTGACGCTCATCAGGCACAGATACAGCTTCTTCTTCAGCTCACGCAGGTTTACGACAACCGTTTTGCCATTAACGGTATGCGTACCTTCACCGAGCAAATGCCAGTAGCTGGTCATCTCGATCAATTCGTCGTAGTAGCTGGAAATACCTTCTGCGCGTTTCTGGATTTGCTCATTAGTGACGATATCGTCAAACACCACCGCCGGATCGTTAACGATATTGCGAATAATATGAGTGTAGGAGCGGGAATGGATTGTTTCAGAAAACGCCCACGTTTCCACCCAGGTTTCCAGTTCAGGGATCGAGATTAACGGCAGCAGCGCGACGTTTGGACTACGTCCCTGAATGGAGTCCAGCAGCGTCTGATACTTCAGGTTGCTGATGAAGATATGTTTTTCATGTTCCGGCAATGCCTGGAAATCGATACGATCGCGAGAAACATCGACCTCTTCCGGACGCCAGAAGAAAGAGAGCTGCTTTTCGATCAGTTTTTCAAAGATGTCATATTTTTGCTGATCGTAGCGGGCGACGTTCACCGGCTGGCCGAAGAACATCGGTTCCAGAAGCTGATCATTTTTCGTCTGTGAAAAAGTGGTGTATGCCATTGATGTGAATCCTGTCTGGAATGTACTGCCGGATGCGCTTTGCTTATCCGGCCTACAATACCGCGAATTAATTTGTAGGCCGGGTAAGCGCTACGCCACCCGGCAAAAGATTAAATCTTACATGCGCCGCTTTCGCAGCCATCGTCCTGAATGGACGGTACCAGATCGTCCTGAGAGTCTTCCGCACCGTCACGGGTGTTCTGATAATACAGCGTTTTGACACCAAATTTGTAGGCGGTGAGCAGGTCTTTCAGCAACTGCTGCATCGGTACTTTTCCGGACGGGAAGCGCGACGGATCGTAGTTGGTGTTGGCAGAAATCGACTGATCGATAAATTTCTGCATGATACCTACCAGCTGCAGGTAGCCGTCGTTGTTCGGCATTTCCCACAGCAGTTCATATGCGTCGTGCAGGTGTTCGTAGTCCGGCACGACCTGACGCAGAATTCCATCTTTCGATGCTTTGATGCTCACGTAACCGCGTGGTGGTTCAATACCGTTGGTGGCGTTGGAGATCTGCGAAGAGGTCTCGGACGGCATCAGAGCGGAGAGCGTGGAGTTACGCAGACCGTGAGTTTTAATTGATTCGCGCAGGCTTTCCCAGTTGTAATGCAGGGATTCGCTGACGATAGCATCCAGGTCTTTTTTATAGGTATCGATCGGCAGAATGCCTTTCGCATAGGTGGTTTCGTTAAACCACGGGCATGCGCCTTGCTCTTTCGCCAGCTCGTTAGACGCTTTCAGCAGGTAATACTGAATCGCTTCAAAGGTTTTGTGAGTCAGGTTATTGGCGCTGCCGTCAGAGTAGCGTTTACCGTTTTTCGCCAGCCAGTAGGCATAGTTGATAACGCCAATACCCAGCGTACGACGCCCCATCGCACCGCGTTTGGCGGCCGGAATCGGATAATCCTGGTAATCGAGCAGCGCATCCAACGCACGTACCGCCAGTACGGCCAGCTCTTCCAGTTCGTCCAGACTTTCGATAGCGCCCAGGTTAAATGCGGACAGCGTACACAGCGCAATTTCGCCGTTTTCATCGTTAACGTCGGTCAGCGGTTTGGTCGGCAGGGCGATTTCCAGGCACAGGTTGGACTGGCGTACCGGCGCGACAACCGGATCAAACGGGCTATGGGTGTTGCAGTGGTCAACGTTCTGAATATAGATACGACCAGTAGAGGCACGTTCCTGCATCATCAGTGAGAACAGCTCAACCGCTTTCACGCGCTGTTTGCGGATGCTGTCGTCGTTTTCATATTGGGTGTACAGACGTTCGAACTCATCCTGATCGGCGAAGAACGCGTCATACAGACCCGGGACGTCGGACGGGCTAAACAGGGTGATGTCGCCGCCTTTCAGCAAACGGGTGTACATCAGTTTGTTGATCTGTACGCCGTAGTCCATGTGACGAACGCGGTTGCCTTCGACGCCACGGTTGTTTTTCAGGACCAGCAGGCTTTCAACTTCCAGGTGCCACATAGGGTAGAACAGCGTGGCTGCACCGCCGCGTACGCCACCCTGAGAGCAGGATTTCACCGCAGTCTGGAAATGCTTGTAGAACGGAATACAGCCGGTGTGGAACGCTTCACCGCCGCGAATCGGGCTACCCAGCGCACGGATGCGACCGGCGTTAATGCCGATACCGGCACGCTGAGAAACGTATTTCACAATCGCGCTGGAGGTTGCGTTGATGGAGTCAAGGCTGTCGCCGCACTCGATCAGTACGCAGGAGCTGAACTGACGCGTTGGGGTACGCACGCCGGACATAATCGGCGTCGGCAGCGAGATTTTGAACGTAGAAACGGCGTCGTAGAAACGTTTTACATATTGCAGACGTGTTTCACGCGGATAGTTAGAAAACAGGCAGGCTGCTACCAGAATGTAGAGGAACTGTGCGCTTTCATAGATCTCACCGGTAACACGGTTTTGCACCAGATATTTGCCTTCTAACTGCTTCACCGCAGCGTAGGAGAAGGTCATATCACGATCGTGTACGATGAACGAGTCCATCTGCTTGAACTCTTCTTCCGTGTAGTCTTCCAGCAGATGATTGTCGTATTTGCCCATTTCAACCATTTTCACGACATGGTCAAACAGTTTTGGCGGTTCAAACTCGCCATAGGCTTTTTTGCGCAGATGGAAAATCGCCAGACGGGCGGCCAGATACTGATAATCCGGCGCTTCGCGGGAGATCAGGTCGGCGGCAGCTTTGATGATTGTTTCATGGATATCGGAGGTCTTGATACCGTCATAAAACTGAATGTGGGAGCGCAGCTCGACCTGAGAGATCGATACGTTATTCAGTCCTTCTGCCGCCCAATCCAGAACTCGGTGGATTTTGTCGAGATTGATGCGCTCTGTACTACCATCACGCTTTGTCACCAGCAGACTCTGATTCATGTGGTTTTTTACCTGTCCGTGAAAGAAAAAATATCCCCCATATTATCCACAGAGTCATGTTGTGACTAAGTCTGTGGATAAATACTATATGTAGGGGTTGTTTGATAAAATAGACGCTATATGGTGAGTATTCTAGTAGGGATTCTTTTCAGCACAAGAGTTGATTTTGAGGTTAAATTGAGGTTGCAAAAGGGTGAGAATCGCTAAGTGCGCGTCTTATAAGGCCTGGCGGGGATGTCAATAATTGAGAAAAAAAATAGAAATTTTGATCGAGTGCTGATTTCTTCATCTAAGGTAAGGAAAGTTCTTATGATCTGGCGCAAAAATTGCTGTACCGGTACTACTCAGGATTGGTAGGCGATGCGTAATAACGTAGGCCTGATAAGCGAAGCGCCATCAGGCGTTAAAGCCCGGAGTCGTGCCGGATGGCGGCGCTGGCGCGCTTTATCCGGCCTACAATCCAGCGTCATAAGGCCATGAGCGCTGGTTTATTCGCTTTTGGCGGTGGTATGCACCATATAGTTCACATCAACGCCCGGACCGAGTTTGAAGGTGTTAGTGATGGGGTTGTAGTGCAGGCCGGTCATATGACGCTCTTTCAGCACGGTCTGATCAACCCACTCTAACAGTTCAGCGGGCTTAATGAATTTTTTCACATCATGCGTGCCTTTCGGCACCATCCGCAGAATATATTCTGCTCCGACCACCGCCATCAGCCAGGATTTGCCGTTGCGGTTAAGCGTGGAAAAAAAGACTTCGCCGCCCGGTTTAACCAGCCTGGCGCAGGCCCTGACCACCGACTGCGGATCTGGTACGTGCTCCAGCATTTCCATGCAGGTCACAACGTCATACTGATGCGCATGCTTATCCGCATGTTCCTCGACAGTTTCTTGTACGTACTCCACCTGGATGCCGCTCTCCAGCGCATGCAGTTTTGCGACCTGTAACGGTTCAAAGCCCATGTCCAGCCCGGTGACGGTTGCGCCTTCGCGCGCCATGCTTTCCGCCAGAATGCCGCCGCCGCAGCCGACGTCGAGAACCTTTTTACCAAACAGGCCGCCTGAGCGTTCAGTAATGTAGCCCAGACGCAGCGGGTTAATACGGTGCAGTGGCTTAAATTCACCCTCAAGATCCCACCAGCGTGACGCGACTGCTTCAAACTTGGCAATTTCTTCATGGTCAACGTTGTGAGTAACCGGGGGTTTTTCGGCATTCATTGGGGCTTCTACTCCTAAATTTGCGATGCAAATGAGTATATCAGCCTGACGGGATGAATAAAGCCTCTGTCAGGGGGAATCCATTTACCTGAATCTTCACGTATGTGTTATAATTTGCGACCTTTGAATCCGGGATACAGTAGAGGGATAGCGGTTAGATGAGCGACCTTGCGAGAGAAATTACACCGGTCAACATTGAGGAAGAGCTGAAGAGCTCCTATCTGGATTATGCGATGTCGGTCATTGTTGGCCGTGCGCTGCCAGACGTCCGAGATGGCCTGAAGCCGGTTCACCGTCGCGTACTTTACGCCATGAACGTATTGGGCAACGACTGGAATAAAGCCTATAAAAAATCTGCCCGTGTCGTTGGTGACGTAATCGGTAAATACCACCCTCATGGTGATACCGCCGTTTACTACACCATTGTTCGTATGGCGCAGCCATTCTCCTTGCGTTACATGCTGGTAGATGGTCAGGGTAACTTTGGTTCTGTCGATGGCGACTCCGCAGCGGCGATGCGTTATACGGAAATCCGTATGTCGAAAATCGCCCATGAGCTGATGGCTGACCTGGAAAAAGAAACGGTTGATTTCGTCGATAACTACGACGGCACCGAACAAATTCCTGACGTCATGCCGACCAAAATTCCTAACCTGCTGGTGAACGGTTCGTCCGGTATCGCGGTAGGTATGGCGACCAACATTCCGCCGCACAACCTGACTGAAGTGATCAACGGCTGTCTGGCATATATTGACGATGAAGACATCAGCATTGAAGGGCTGATGGAACATATTCCGGGTCCGGACTTCCCGACTGCAGCGATCATCAACGGTCGTCGTGGTATCGAAGAAGCCTACCGTACCGGCCGTGGCAAAGTGTACATTCGCGCACGCGCGGAAGTCGAAGCGGATGCCAAAACGGGTCGTGAAACCATCATCGTCCACGAAATTCCGTATCAGGTAAACAAAGCGCGCCTGATTGAGAAAATCGCCGAACTGGTAAAAGACAAACGCGTAGAAGGCATCAGCGCGCTGCGTGACGAGTCTGACAAAGACGGTATGCGCATCGTGATTGAAGTGAAACGCGATGCGGTCGGGGAAGTGGTTCTGAACAACCTTTACTCCCAGACCCAATTGCAGGTTTCCTTCGGTATCAACATGGTTGCATTGCACCATGGCCAGCCGAAGATCATGAACCTGAAAGATATTATTGCCGCGTTCGTTCGTCACCGCCGTGAAGTCGTAACTCGTCGTACTATCTTTGAACTGCGTAAAGCCCGCGACCGTGCGCACATCCTTGAAGCGCTGGCGATTGCGCTGGCGAACATCGATCCGATCATCGAACTGATCCGCCGTGCGCCGACCCCGGCAGAAGCGAAAGCCGCGTTGGTTGCGCGTTCGTGGGAACTGGGCAACGTTTCCGCCATGCTGGAACGTGCTGGTGATGACGCCGCGCGCCCTGAGTGGCTGGAGCCGGAATTTGGCGTGCGTGACGGTCAGTACTACCTGACTGAACAGCAGGCTCAGGCTATTCTGGATCTGCGTTTGCAGAAACTGACCGGCCTTGAGCACGAAAAACTGCTCGACGAATACAAAGAGCTGCTGGAACAGATCGCTGAACTGCTGCACATTCTGGGCAGCGCAGATCGTCTGATGGAAGTTATCCGTGAAGAGATGGAGCTGATTCGTGAACAGTTCGGCGACGCGCGTCGGACCGAAATTACCGCGAACAGCGCTGACATCAACATCGAAGATCTGATTAACCAGGAAGATGTTGTCGTGACCTTGTCTCATCAGGGCTACGTGAAATATCAGCCGTTAACCGATTACGAAGCGCAGCGTCGTGGCGGTAAAGGCAAATCTGCAGCACGCATTAAAGAAGAAGACTTTATCGACCGCCTGCTGGTGGCCAACACCCATGACACGATCCTCTGCTTCTCCAGCCGTGGTCGTCTGTACTGGATGAAGGTTTATCAACTGCCGGAAGCGAGCCGTGGTGCGCGTGGACGTCCAATCGTTAACCTGCTGCCGCTGGAAGCGAACGAACGTATCACCGCAATTCTGCCGGTACGCGAGTACGAAGAGGGCGTCAACGTCTTCATGGCAACCGCCAGCGGTACCGTGAAGAAAACGGCATTGACCGAATTCAGCCGTCCGCGTTCTGCCGGTATTATCGCCGTCAACCTGAACGAAGGCGACGAACTGATTGGCGTTGATCTGACGTCCGGTAATGACGAAGTTATGCTGTTCTCTGCTGCCGGTAAAGTGGTGCGTTTTAAAGAGAACGCAGTTCGCGCGATGGGTCGTACGGCGACCGGTGTTCGCGGGATCAAACTGGCAGGTGAAGACTCCGTTGTTTCCCTGATCGTTCCACGCGGTGAAGGGGCAATCCTGACCGTCACGCAGAACGGTTACGGTAAGCGTACAGCGGAAAGCGAATACCCAACCAAGTCTCGTGGTACGCAGGGTGTTATCTCCATCAAAGTCACCGAGCGTAATGGCTCCGTTGTTGGCGCAGTACAGGTTGAAGATACCGACCAGATTATGATGATCACCGATGCAGGTACGCTGGTACGTACTCGCGTGTCGGAAATCAGCGTGGTAGGGCGTAATACCCAGGGTGTTATCCTTATCCGTACTGCGGAAGACGAAAACGTTGTGGGTCTGCAACGCGTTGCTGAACCGGTTGATGATGAAGAGCTCGACTCCATCGACGGAAGTGCAGCTGAAGGTGACGAGGATATCGCGCCTGAAGCGGAAAGCGATGATGATGCAGCGGATGACGCTGAAGAGTAATTAAAACGTAATAAGAAGGGCCGGAGAACTCCGGCCCTTTTTTTAATGGCATTGCGACAAAAGACATTTACCGCTACCTTAACCACACTCTATTAATGCCCTGAGGCGGAGCTTCGCCCCTTTGAAATACCTTGCTTCCGTTCATTCAACCCTAAAAGTCTCACGCTACCTGTTCAGAGCGCTGGCGCTCGTTATCTGGTGTCTGATTGCGTTTGCCTCCGTGTTCTACATTGTGAATGCGCTGCACCAGCGAGAGTCTGAAATCCATCAGGAGCTTAATCTCAGCTCCGATCAGGCCCAACGTTACATTCAGCGCACCTCTGATGTGATTAAAGAGCTGAAATATATTGCCGAAAATCGCTTAACAGCGGAAAACGGCGTGATGTCGTTGCGGGCGCGAGATGATAAAACCGTCGTGCCTAATTTTGAGCCGCTGTTTGCCGACTCCGATTGTTCCGTAATGGGCAACGCCTGGCGAGGTTCCCTGGAATCACTGGCATGGTTTATGCGCTACTGGCGCGACAACTTTTCCGCCGCTTATGATTTAAATCGAGTGTTCCTGATCGGCAGCGACAACCTCTGTATGGCCAATTTCGGTTTGCGTGATATGCCCGTCGAACGAGACGAGGCCCTGAAGGCTCTGCATGAGCGCATTATTAAGTATCGCAATGCTACGCAAGAAGAAAACGGCAACAACTTGTTCTGGATTAGCCAGGGGCCGCGTCCGGGAGTAGGGTATTTCTATGCACTGACGCCGGTTTACCTCGCCAATCGTCTCCAGGCGCTGTTGGGCGTAGAGCAGCCTATTCGCATGGAGAATTTCTTCACACCGGGTAGTTTACCGATGGGCGTGACCATCCTCGACGAAAATGGCCATGCGCTAATTTCTCTCACCGGCCCTGAAGGGAATATTAAGGCTGAGCCCCACTGGATGCAGGAGCGCTCCTGGTTTGGTTACACGCCAGGTTTCCGCGAGCTGGTACTGAAGAAAAATCTGCCTCCGTCCTCCCTGAGCATCGTGTACTCCGTTCCTGTCGACCTGGTGCTGGAGCGGATCCGCATGATGATCCTGAACGCTATCTTGCTGAACGTGCTGGTCGGGGCGGCATTGTTTATGCTCACGCGCATGTATGAACGGCGCATTTTTATTCCAGCGGAAAGTGATGCTCAGCGGCTGGAAGAACATGAGCAGTTTAACCGTAAAATCGTGGCTTCTGCGCCGGTGGGTATTTGTATTCTGCGCACGATGGATGGCATTAATATCCTGAGTAACGAACTGGCGCACACCTATCTGAACATGCTGACGCATGAAGACCGTCAGCGGTTAACGCAAATTATTTGCGGCCAACAGGTCAATTTTGTTGATGTGCTGACCAGCAACAATACCAATCTGCAAATCAGCTTTGTACACTCGCGCTATCGTAATGAAAACGTGGCAATTTGTGTCCTTGTTGATGTCAGTGCGCGCGTTAAAATGGAAGAGTCGTTGCAGGAGATGGCACAGGCGGCGGAACAGGCTAGCCAGTCAAAATCGATGTTCCTTGCGACGGTGAGCCATGAGCTACGTACACCGCTGTATGGCATTATCGGTAACCTTGATTTGTTGCAAACCAAAGAGTTACCGAGTGGGGTGGATCGTCTGGTAACGGCGATGAATAACTCTTCCAGCCTGCTGCTGAAAATTATCAGCGATATTCTCGACTTCTCAAAGATTGAATCTGAACAACTGAAGATTGAACCGCGAGAGTTTTCACCGCGTGAAGTCATGAACCATATTACGGCTAACTATTTGCCGCTGGTGGTCCGCAAGCAGTTGGGGTTGTACTGCTTTATCGATCCGGATGTGCCTGTGGCGCTGAATGGCGATCCGATGCGTTTACAACAGGTGATTTCTAATCTACTGAGTAACGCAATCAAGTTTACCGATACCGGTTGTATTGTGTTGCACGTGCAGTGCAGCGGCGACTACCTGAGCATTCGAGTGCGTGATACCGGTGTAGGGATCCCAGCCAAAGAGGTGGTTCGGTTGTTCGATCCTTTCTTCCAGGTGGGGACTGGCGTACAGCGTAATTTCCAGGGAACGGGACTTGGTTTGGCGATCTGTGAAAAACTGATCAGCATGATGGATGGGGATATTTCCGTCGATTCCGAGCCGGGAATGGGGAGCCAGTTTACGCTGCGTATTCCGCTTTATGGCGCACAGTATCCGCTGAAAAAGGGTGTTGAAGGATTGGCTGGCACGCGTTGCTGGCTGGCAGTACGTAATGCGTCACTGTACCACTTTCTCGAATCCAGCCTGACGCGTAATGGGATGAAGGTGCTGCGATATGAGGGACAACAGCCCGATGCGGATGACCTGTTGGTGGCCGACGATGTGCTGGAACAGGCCTGGCAGGGGCGAGCAGCGGTGATTTTCTGCCGCCGACATATTGGCATTCCGCTGGAAAGAGAGCCTGGAGAATGGGTACACAGCGTGGCGTCACCGCACGAACTGCCTGCGCTGCTGGCACATATCTACAGTGTAGAGTTGGGGAGTGAAGATCTCTCCACGGCGCTGCCAACCCCGGATAAAGCCGGTGCGACGAACGATGACATGATGATCCTGGTTGTTGACGATCATCCTATAAACCGGCGCTTACTGGCCGATCAATTGGGATCGTTGGGATATCAGTGTAAAACCGCGAATGACGGTGTGGATGCGCTCAATGTGCTCAGCAAAAATCATATCGACATTGTGCTGAGTGACGTCAACATGCCAAACATGGATGGTTATCGCCTGACCCAGCGTATCCGCCAGTTAGGGTTAACGCTGCCGGTTGTCGGCGTGACGGCCAACGCGCTGGCCGAAGAGAAGCAGCGTTGCCTGGAATCGGGTATGGATAGCTGTCTGTCTAAGCCAGTGACGTTGGATGTATTGAAGCAAACGCTGACGGTCTATGCGGAAAGGGTGAGGAAGGCGCGGGAATAACAGATGCCGGATGGCGGCGCTTGCCTTATCCGGCCTACGGAACACGCACCAAGCAGTGTCATTCGTAGGCCTGATAAACGGCGTGCCATCAGGCACTTTGGTGTTAAAAGAATTACTCTTTGTCTGAGGGACTCAGCGTTACGGAAGAGAGGTAATTCAACAGGGCGATATCGTTTTCCACACCGAGTTTCATCATTGCCGACTTTTTCTGGCTGCTGATGGTTTTAATACTACGGTTGAGTTTTTTCGCGATTTCAGTAACCAGGAAACCTTCGGCAAACAGACGCAGAACTTCACTCTCTTTCGGTGACAGACGTTTGTCGCCATAGCCGCTGGCGCTGATTTTTTCCAGCAGACGAGACACGCTTTCCGGGGTGAATTTCTTACCTTTCTGCAGTGCGGCAAGCGCTTTCGGCAGATCGGTTGGCGCACCTTGCTTCAGTACGATCCCTTCAATATCGAGATCCAGTACCGCGCTCAGAATAGCCGGATTGTTGTTCATGGTCAGAACGATAATCGACAGGCTCGGGAAATGACGCTTGATATATTTAATTAACGTGATCCCATCACCGTATTTATCTCCCGGCATGGAGAGGTCGGTAATCAACACATGCGCATCCAACTTAGGCAAATTGTTGATTAGTGCAGTGGAGTCTTCAAATTCGCCGACAACATTTACCCACTCGATTTGCTCAAGTGATTTACGAATACCGAACAGTACAATCGGGTGGTCATCGGCAATAATTACGTTCATAGTGTTCATGTATTGGGCTACCTTGCTACAGCAAGCTCTTGACGTAAACGTCAATGTCGCTGATGTATTTTTCTATACCTGGAGCATCTTTCTCTTGAATAAGATGTTCCAGCGCTTCACATAACTGCTTGCCGGGTACCAGATTAAGCATGGCAAACACGCCTTTCAGGCGATGGGCCGTTTGGGCTAACGCAGCGAAATCGCTGATAGCCGCCTCAGTATACAACCTCTTAACATCATCCGGTACTGTGTCTACAAAGAGAGCGTAGTAACCACTGGCATGAAGTTCGGCGTTTTCATCTCCGCCGAGGGGGAGTTCCTGGAACCCTTCTTGCGCCAGTTGCTCTTCAATCAGCTCAAGGACAGCTTCCTGCATAGCATTGCTCATATTAAAGTTAACGCGCAGTTGGCCAGGGCCAATTTTCCGCACGCCAGACTCATCATCGCTTAAAAGTAGGCCTGAAGCAGTAAGATTAGACGGATTATCCGTTAAAAAGAGATCATATTCTTGACTATTCAACCGTTCATCGGGCGTGATGCAGGTTGCCCCCCAGTTTTCCAGCTGACGTAATACAATGCTACGTACGTCATTTGAGGTGACATCAACCATTACGCAGACGTCATCCAACAGGCGCTCTTCACTATCAGCATGTTGATCGTGCAGCGGCATTTTAACATGGACGATATAACGTGTTCCAAGTTCTTCCCGCGCTTTGATATTCAGGTGTCCGCCAAGCTTACGGGCTAACTGATCGCACAACCAGAACGTCAGAGGGTTGGCTTTGCCATACCGATCGCCCTGCGTGTCATTGATGAACGGGAAATGGAGATTATCAACTTCATTCAATGTGACGCCTTGCCCGGTATCCAGAATGCGGAAGGTCAGGCGTTCAGCCTCTGACTCATCCTGGTCGACTTCCAGCGTTATTTTACCAATCTGCGTGGTGGTTACCGCATATTGGATCAATAGCAGCAAAATACGGCGCAAGGCATCGCGATCGCCACGGCGTTCATCATGGGCGCTAAGGTGATTTTTAATCAGTAGCTGCAGCCCCTTACGCTTAATGGCTGGCAGAACCTCCGGAACTACGTCGTCAATTAATGCCTGCACGGAAAACAGTGTGGATTCACCTTTCCAGGCATCGTTCTCCAGCAGGTTGGCTAGCTGGATTTCGTCCACCATTCGCACCAGAACGTCGGCCTGATTTGCCAGTTTCTGGCTGTCCGGTGTATTGAGCGCGGCGGCATTGGCAGCCAACGTTTTCGCGGGGTCTTTCAGCGCGCTGCCAATATTCTGCATAAAGGCCGCGCGGGCCTGCTGATTTTTCTCATACAGCCGCTGCGCTTGTTTCAGCTTCTTATTGACCAGCACTTCGCGGTCCTGGTCACGAATGATAAAGATCTGCGTTCTCGGGGAGATCTGGCTGCGAAACAGTCTGATTTCATACAGTTCATTATTGATGGTGGCTTGAATGATTCCCTGATGCTGCTCTGCCATGTTGGTAATGTTTTGCAGATTTAAATGCGGCAGCAGGTGATCGGCAATTTTGTTGCTGATAACCGTACGATTTGCTTCCTGATCGTGCACCAGTAATCCCAGTGGCAGAAGGGAAACAATCTCTTCATTGATTGCGCGAAGAACGCGCAGTTCATTATTTGCCGCAAGGTTTGGCGCCACTTGGGTGGAACGGACTGGGAGGTGGCGAAAAGTGGTATAGCCAAATAGCGCCAGGGCCAGCAACGCAATGTTCAGCAAAAGCGGTAGCAGAATGCTTTGCAATGTATCGAGCAGCAATGAGCCAAACGGAACCTGCCATACCAGCCGCATATCCGTTGAGTTTAGCGCCGAAGAGATCTCAATTTTACTGTTGTTGAAATTAATGCTGACGCTGTCAGGCGACTCTTTTTCATTCAGGTGCTCGGTCGTTGAGGTGGCATCTGGTTCCAGATAGAAACTGTCCAGCGGCATACCGGGCGGGATCAAGTCATTAATCGGCAGGTCAAAGGCGACAACCGTTGCCAGATGTCCTGGCTGATTAAAGGTCGTGCGTAGCGTGAAGTAATGCCCGTTCTGCCAGGCCAGACGGCGCAGTGAAGAGAAGCTTTCACGTTCATCTAGCGCATTAGCCTGTTGCAGCATCTCAGCGCGCCGGGAATCGACAATATTCCCAATCGTCGATTCTTTAAAACCGGAGGTAAGATCTTTCAGCGGTAACGTCGAGATTAGGATCAGACTGTTGTCCTGACCATTCAGGTAATACATTGACCATGGGACATTCTCTGCGCCCCACAACGTATCCAGATATGTTGAAATGCGCTGGGTCATTTCCAATGTAGAACTGTCATGCGAGCCGAAAATCAGCGCCTCGGTCTTTCTGCGCGGCTTCTCAAGATAATAGACGTCTTGTTTCAGACGCGTTTCCTGCAGCCCTTCTGCACCCGGCGAACTGGTTGAGGCGGCAATGTTGTCATAGATTTGCCAGGTCACGTATCGCCAGGTATCGACCCTTTTATGAATGGCATGGGTAATATCGACGATCTGATAGCTCTTATCTTTTAACCAGGTGTTGACGGCGCTCTGGACCATAACACCCATCATCACCAACAGCACAACGATCAGTAATAAGAAGAAACGGGTAATACTTCCTGGCAACAGGGAGAATCGGGTGGAAACCGTTGTGTCAGACTGACTCATTCGTGTTTATGACCTGTTAAACGACGCGAAAGATGAAGGGGCAGTATAAAGGGTAATGTATGAATTACCACACTTACACCGCGCGGCAGAGGTTGCATTTTTTACGCCTCATTTGGTTGCACCCGTGACGGTGCAAAGGTGTACAGTGGATAACGGCGGGTACAAATATTCGTACGGAAAGTATACATTTAGCATTAAATAACAATCAATTATTTGTCAGGCTTATATCTGAGCGCAGTGCTATGAGATAGTTAATAGTCGTTATAGTTTTGCATCGGTAGCACAGAAAGGTAAGTTTTGTGTAAAGAAGGGTAAAAAAAAACCGAACGCTGAGCATTCGGCTGAAATAGGGGTAAACAGACATTCATAAATGAATGACGGTAATAAATAAAGTTAATGATGATAGCGGGTCTATTTTAGTTGCGAGTGAAGATTTTTTTTTGTCATTCAGTGCTATAAGAATTTTTCGTGTAATCTGTTGATTTTAAAGATTATTGATATGATTCTTGATTATTTGTGCTTATTTTGCTTATTTTTTGATTTTAAAAAAGTTCCCTTTCATTAATATTTTGAAACATCTATGCAGATAAATGAAACACCTTAAAAGTTTTAGTATCATATTCGTGTTGGATTATTCTGTGTTTTTGCGGAGAATGAAGTTGCCGACTGGTTAATGACCTTAATCAGTATGCAGTGTCATAAAAAAGCAATAAAGGCATATAACAGAGGGTTAATAACATGAAAGTTAAAGTACTGTCCCTCCTGGTACCAGCACTGCTGGTAGCAGGCGCAGCGAATGCGGCTGAAATTTATAACAAAGACGGCAACAAATTAGACCTGTACGGCAAAGTCGACGGTCTGCACTATTTCTCCGATGACAAAAGCGCTGATGGTGACCAAACCTATATGCGTATCGGCTTCAAAGGCGAAACTCAGGTTAATGACCAACTGACCGGTTACGGCCAGTGGGAATACCAGATTCAGGGTAACGCGCCTGAATCTCAGAACAACTCCTGGACGCGTGTGGCGTTTGCGGGTCTGAAATTCGCAGACGTGGGTTCTTTCGACTACGGTCGTAACTACGGCGTAGTTTACGATGTAACGTCCTGGACCGACGTTCTGCCGGAATTCGGCGGCGACACCTACGGTTCTGACAACTTCATGCAGCAGCGTGGTAACGGTTTCGCGACCTACCGTAACACCGACTTCTTCGGCCTGGTTGATGGCCTGAACTTTGCCCTGCAGTATCAGGGTAAAAACGGTAGCCCGGAAGGCGAAGGCATGACCGGCGTGACCAACAACGGTCGTGAAGCACTGCGTCAGAATGGCGACGGCGTTGGCGGATCTATCACTTATGATATCGGCGAAGGCTTCTCCCTGGGTACTGCAGTCACCAGTTCCAAACGTACCGACGAACAGAACCGTTTGAACTTCGGTACCGGCGATCGTGCTGAAACCTATACCGGTGGTATTAAATACGACGCGAACAACTTCTACTTTGCAACTCAGTACACTCAGACCTACAACGCAACGCGTGCAGGCTCCCTGGGTTGGGCTAACAAAGCGCAGAACTTCGAAGCGGTTGCTCAGTACCAGTTCGACTTCGGTCTGCGTCCGTCCGTGGCTTACCTGCAGTCTAAAGGTAAAGACCTGGGCCGTGGCTATGGCGACGAAGACATCGTGAAATATGTTGATGTTGGCGCGACTTACTACTTCAACAAAAACATGTCCACCTATGTTGATTACAAAATCAACCTGCTGGATGACAATCAGTTCACCCGTGACGCAGGTATCGGTACCGATGATATCGTAGCGCTGGGTCTGGTTTACCAGTTCTAATCTACATTTATTGTTATCAAAGGCCCTGCGGGGCCTTTTTTAATGCTGTTTTTCCGCCGTACAAACAACGATTTTTGGTGTACTCTTGCGCGCGTTCGCATGAGGATAATTACGTATGGAAATGAAATTTTATCGCGCAGCGCTGCTGGCGGTGACGATTTTTTTTGTCGGGTGCGATGAAGCCCCGAAACCTGCTCAGACCACAACGCCAGCCACCGTTCTGGAAGGTAAAACCATGGGCACTTTCTGGCGGGTCAGTGTCGTGGGCGTCGATGCAAAACGCGCCGCAGAACTACAGGTGAAGATCCAGACTCAGCTTGATGCCGATGATCAACTGCTCTCCACCTATAAAAATGACTCTGCATTGATGCGCTTTAACTTATCGAATAGTTTGTCACCATGGCCGGTTAGCGACGCCATGGCGGATATCGCGACCTCGGCGCTACGCATTGGCGCAAAAACCGATGGGGCTATGGATATCACCGTGGGGCCGTTAGTCAATCTGTGGGGCTTTGGCCCGGATCAGCAACCGTTGCATATTCCCACCCAAGAGCAAATTGACGCTGCAAAAGCGCAAACCGGACTTTCACATCTGAAGGTCGTGAATGAAGCGCATCAGAATTACCTGCAAAAAGACTTGCCGGATCTGTATGTGGATCTCTCTACCGTTGGCGAAGGGTACGCCGCCGATCATCTGGCACGATTAATGGAGCAGGAAGGGATCGCCCGTTATCTGGTTTCCGTTGGTGGTGCGCTAAACAGCCGCGGTATGAATGCTGAAGGGCATCCGTGGCGTGTCGCAATTCAGAAACCGACCGATCGTGAAAACGCGGTGCAGGCGATTGTAGACATTAACGGGCATGGCATTAGCACCTCCGGCAGCTACCGTAACTATTATGAGCTGGATGGCAAGCGTCTTTCCCATGTTATCGATCCGCAAACCGGTCGTCCGATTGAACACAACCTGGTGTCCGTAACGGTCATTGCACCAACGGCGCTGGAAGCTGACGGCTGGGATACTGGATTGATGGTGCTCGGCCCGGAAAAGGCCAAAGAAGTTGTGCGTCGTGAAGGGCTGGCGGTCTATATGATTATGAAAGAGGGCGAGGGGTTTAACACCTGGATGTCGCCGCAGTTCAAAAGCTTTCTGGTCAGCGAAAAAAATTAAAAAGCAAGATTGCGGGTTTTTGTATCCGGCTATGGGGACACACTGAGGCTAAGCGCTATGCTTAACAAAGGAGTCCGAAATGAAAAATCGTTTACGCATCACTGACGATGACCGTTGGCAGTCCGTTTTGGCTCGTGACGCCGACGCCGACGGTCATTTTGTTTTTGCCGTCCAGACCACCGGTATTTTCTGCCGTCCGTCCTGTCGGGCAAAACATGCGCTGCGCAAAAATGTCTGCTTTTTCTCTGATGCTCAGCAGGCGCAGGCTGCCGGGTTTCGCCCCTGTAAGCGCTGCCAGCCGGATAAAGACAGCGCGCAACAGCATCGACTGGACAAAATTGCCCGCGCCTGCCAGTTGTTGGAGCAAGAGTCACCTCTTACGCTGGACGAGTTGGCACAACAGGTGGCAATGAGCCCGTATCACTTACATCGCTTGTTCAAAGCTACGACAGGCATGACCCCGAAAGCGTGGCAGCAGTCCTGGCGTGCCCGCCGTCTGCGCGATGCTCTGGCGAAAGGTGTTCCGGTTACGCAGGCGATTCTCAACGCCGGATTCCCCGACAGCAGCAGCTATTACCGCAAAGCGGATCAGACATTAGGCATGACCGCAAAGCAATTTCGTAAAGGTGGCGACAACGTTTCTGTACGCTATACCCTCGCAGATTGCGCTCTGGGTCGTTGTCTGGTGGCAGAAAGCGAGCGGGGTATCTGTGCGATCTTACTTGGTGATGATGACGCCACGTTAGTTGCGGATCTGCATGAGCTGTTTCCCGCCGCGCAGGATGTTCCTGCAGATGCCGATTTTCAGCAGCGCGTGCGCGAAGTGATCGCCGCGATCAACTCGCGTGACGCGTCGCTATCGCTACCCCTGGATATCCGGGGCACCGCATTTCAGCAGCAGGTGTGGCAGGCGCTGCGCGCAATTCCGTGTGGCGAAACAATGAGCTACCAACAGCTGGCCAGCGCCATCGGCAAACCGAAGGCGGTACGCGCGGTGGCCAGTGCCTGTGGGGCCAACAAACTGGCGGTTGTTATTCCGTGTCACCGGGTGATCCGTGGTGATGGCGCACTTTCGGGCTACCGATGGGGTATTGCGCGCAAGGCGCAGTTACTGCAACGGGAAACTACTGGCGAGGAAACATAATGCTCGATCTTTTTGCGGATGCTAAACCCTGGCAGGAGCCGCTGGCTTCAGGTGCGGTTATTCTGCGACGTTTCGCTTTTGACTCTGCACCCACTTTACTGCAGGCGATAGCGGCTGTCGCCAGACAGTCGCCATTTCGTCAGATGGTAACGCCCGGCGGCTATACGATGTCGGTGGCAATGACCAACTGCGGCCATCTGGGCTGGACGACGGATCAGCATGGCTATCTTTATTCTCCGTTTGATCCACTCACCGGCGTGCACTGGCCGCCGCTGCCGGATGCATTTGCTGACCTGTGTCAACAGGCGGCGACGGCGGCGGGCTATGCTGATTTTCAACCCGATGCCTGCCTGATTAACCGCTACACGCCAGGGGCAAAACTGTCCTTACATCAGGATAAAGACGAGCCCGACCTGCGGGCGCCGATTGTCTCTGTATCGCTGGGGCTACCGGCCATCTTTCAATTTGGCGGATTGCGCCGTAATGACCCTTTAAAGCGTTTGCTGCTGGAACATGGCGATGTCGTGGTGTGGGGCGGTAATTCGCGGCTGTTTTATCATGGGATCCAGCCGCTTAAAACGGGGTATCATCCGTTGACCGGAGACTGTCGTTACAATCTGACGTTTCGTCAGGCAGGTAAAAAAGAATAAAAATAAGAATTATTATTGCTGTCAGCGAAGAGATGTTTAAACTGCGGGCTGTTATTACTTGTCCGGGTTGTGTGCATGGAACTTTTACTTCTTGTCTGGCGGCAGTATCGCTGGCCATTTATCAGCGTGATGGCGCTCAGCCTCGCCAGCGCCGCGTTGGGGATTGGGCTGATTGCGTTTATCAACCAGCGTCTGATTGAAACGGTCGACACCACGCTGATGGTGCTACCGGAGTTTCTTTGCCTGCTGCTGTTATTGATGGCCGTCACCCTCGGTTCACAACTGGCGCTCACCACGCTGGGACACCACTTTGTCTACCGACTGCGTAGCGAATTTATCAAACGGATTCTGGACACCCACGTCGAGCGCATCGAACAGCTTGGCAGCGCCTCGTTGCTGGCGGGTTTAACCAGTGATATCCGCAACATCACCATCGCCTTTGTTCGTCTGCCTGAGCTGGTACAGGGGATTATCCTGACAGTCGGATCGGCGGCGTATCTGGCGATGCTGTCGACTAAAATGCTGCTGGTGACAGCAATCTGGATGGCAATCACCATCTGGGGCGGATTTGTGCTGGTGGCGCGGGTGTATAAACACATGGCCACCTTGCGCGAAACTGAAGATAAGTTGTACAACGATTATCAAACGGTGCTGGAAGGGCGCAAAGAGCTGACGCTCAACCGTGAACGTGCCGAGCATATCTTTAATCAGATGTACGTCCCGGATGCCAAAGAGTACCGTCACCATATTATTCGCGCCGATACTTTCCACCTGAGCGCAGTCAACTGGTCGAACATTATGATGCTGGGCGCCATTGGTTTGGTGTTCTGGATGGCCAACAGTCTGGGCTGGGCGGATACCGCCGTGGCGGCGACCTATTCGCTGACGCTGCTATTTTTGCGCACGCCGCTGCTCTCTGCCGTTGGCGCGCTACCGACGCTGCTCACCGCGCAGGTAGCGTTCAACAAGCTGAACAGGTTTGCCCTTGCGCCCTTTAAGGCCGAATTCCCACGTCCAAATGCGTTTCCGAACTGGCAGACGTTGGAGTTACGTAACGTGGTTTTCCACTATCAGGATAACGCCTTCTCCGTTGGACCCGTGAATCTGACGATTCATCGCGGTGAACTGATCTTTCTGATTGGCGGTAACGGTAGCGGGAAATCTACGCTGGCGATGTTACTGACTGGTCTATACCAGCCGCAGTCAGGCGAAATATTGCTTGATGGTAAGGCCGTTGCCGTTGAAAAACCGGAAGACTACCGCAAGCTATTCTCCGCCGTGTTTACCGACGTCTGGCTGTTCGACAAACTGCTGGGGCCGGAAGGTAAAGAGGCTAAACCGCAGCTGGTCGCGAAGTGGCTGGAACATCTGAATATGGGGCACAAGCTGGAGCTGAGCGATGGCCGTATCCTCAATCTGAAACTGTCGAAAGGGCAGAAGAAACGCGTGGCGCTGCTGCTGGCTCTGGCGGAGGAGCGCGACATCATTCTGCTGGATGAATGGGCTGCCGATCAGGATCCCCATTTCCGCCGGGAGTTCTATCAGGTGCTATTGCCTTTGATGCAGGAAATGGGCAAAACCATTTTCGCCATTAGCCACGACGATCACTATTTTATTCATGCCGACAGGCTGCTGGAAATGCGTAACGGACAGTTGAGTGAACTGCTGGGCGATGAACGTGAAGCCGCCTCGCGTGACGCGGTGGCTCGCACAGCCTGATCCTACGTGCCGCCGGTTTTTTAGCCACCCGGCGGCACTGTTTATTGTTATTTACATAAATCGGCATCATGATTAATGATATTTCATATCATGGATTTATGATTAATGTCCGTAATAAACAAAAACAGCGCCAGGCTGCGTGATGAAGAGCGTGCGCGCCTTATCTGGCTGCTGACCACTGATAAAGCCATTATTTCAACACTGTTGGGCAAGCTTACCCTGGCTGAGCAATATGACGTCGGTACGTTAGCCGACGATATTGCTGAGGTAGGGGCGCTGGTCGCCCACCTGCCGCCTCCCGATTTAGCCGATACCCTCGAAGCATTACCTTCAGAAGAGCGTCACGCCCTGTGGCGACTGGTCGAAAGTGAAAAGCGTGGTAACGTCCTGCTTGAGGCGTCTGAAAACGTCTGGGACGACCTGATCGATGAGATGAGTGACCGCGAAATACTGGATGCGCTGCAATATCTCGATATCGATGAACAGATTTATCTGGTGCAGCATCTCCCGCGTAACCTCACTGGACGGTTGCTGGCGACGTTACCAGCCGAAGAGCGGGCGCGTGTCCGCCAGGTAATGCATTACGAGAAGAATCGCGTCGGCGCGATTATGGAGTTCGAAGTCATCACCGTGCGTCCGGACGTGACGCTGGAAGTGGTGCAACGCTACCTGCGACGGTTGGGCAAAATGCCGGAGAACACCGATAAACTCTTCGTGACCGATCGCAATAAAGTGCTGGTTGGAGAACTGACGCTAACCTGCATTCTGCTCAATGATGTGCAACGCAAAGTCAGCGAGGTGATGGAAGATGACCCGCTCACCTTTTCTCCGGACGATATCGCTGAAAACGCTGCACGTACCTTCGAACGTGACGACCTGGTCAGTGCTGCAGTCGTTGATCCTTCAGGTAAGCTGATGGGCCGCTTAACTATCGATGAGATCGTCGATGTGGTTTATGAAGAAACTGATACCGATTTGCGTCGAATGGGGGGCTTAAGCGCCGGAGAGGATGTGTTTGCGCCCGTTACCAAAGCGGTAAAAACCCGTTGGGCATGGCTGGCCGTTAACCTCTGTACCGCCTTTATCGCCTCGCGGGTGATCGACGGTTTTGAACATACGATTTCGCAACTGGTGGCACTGGCCTCGCTGATGCCAATTGTGGCGGGAATTGGCGGCAATACCGGGAATCAAACCATCACCATGATCGTCCGCGCGCTGGCGCTACAAAATATTCAGCCGGGGAATCTGACGTTTTTGATCCTGCGCGAAATGGGCGTTGCAGTGATTAATGGCCTCGTATGGGGCGGAATTATGGGCGGTATTACCTGGTGGCTGTACGATGACATGGCGCTTGGCGGAGTAATGACCCTGGCGATGATGCTTAATTTGTTGATGGCGGCATTAATGGGGGTCATCATTCCGATGACGATGGTAAAGCTCGGGCGCGACCCGGCGGTCGGCTCGAGCGTCATGATTACGGCTATTACCGATACCGGCGGTTTCTTTATTTTTCTCGGTCTGGCAACGCTGTTTCTGATGTAGCTGCGCGTTTGTTTCTGACGATACGCGGCAGAATGAGCATCGCCATTACCCCGGCAACCACGCCAATCGCCAGGTTGCCGGTGGACACCGTGGCAGCGACGGTCACCAGCATCACCAGCGTTTCAGTGACGGGGAGTTTCCTCAGCGTGGTGGGCTGAATGCTGTGCCAACTGAAGGTTTTTACCGCCACAATCGCCATAATTCCCGCCAGCACCGACATGGGTATTTCTGCCATCACTTCGCTTAATCCAGTGACTAACAGTAGTAATACCAGTCCGGCGGCAACCGTCGAGACGCGGCTGCGTCCTTTGCCCATCTCGACGTTAACGATGGTTTGACCAATCATCGCGCACCCGGCGATGCCGCCATAAAATCCGGCCAGAATATTGGCTATCCCCAGCCCAGCACTCTCGCGATTCTTATTCGACGGCGTCACCGTCAGGTCATCCACCAGACGGGCAGTTAACAGCGACTCCATCAAACCAACAAAAGCGATGCTCAGCGCGCAGGGCCAGATAATCGCCAGCGTTTGCAGGTTGAGCGGAACCAACAACTGGGTGAAACCCGGCAGGCCGCCGCTCATCGAACCTTCGTCACCGACGGTCGGTAACAGTTGCCCGCTGGTGACAGTGAATAAGGTCAGTAGCACGATGGCGATAAGCGGTGCGGGGATAGCTTTAATAAACCGCGGAACCCACAGCACAATCAGCAGCGTCAGGACAAACAGCCCCCAGATGAGCGGGCTTTTCCCCCAGAAATGAGGGACCTGGGCAAAGAAAATCAAAATACCTAGTGCGTTGACAAATCCGGTCATCACGGCCGTAGGGATGAATCGCATCAGACGTGCCATTCCCAATACACCAAACAGGATCTGAATCATCCCGGCCAGCACCACTGCAGGCAGGATGTATTGCACGCCGTGTTGATGCACCATCGGACCAATCACCAGCGCAACCGATCCTGCAGCGGCGGTAACCATTGCGGGACGACCACCTAAAAAGGACATCGCCAGGCACAGTACGACGGAGGCGATCAGACTGACTTTAGGATCAACGCCTGCGATAACGGAAAACGAGATCACTTCCGGGATCAGCGCCAGGGCGGTTACCACACCGGCCAGTGTTTCGCGAACCAGCAGACGGGGTTGGCGGAGCACGGCACGGGTCGCGTTTTCCGCGACTGCGACAGAGGAATGTTGAGTTGCAGACATAGTTACACTCAGGTCAAAAATGGCCTGATACAGCAGACCGACAGGCATCCGTGCGGTGAATAGCAAAGCGCAGCATAGTACCCGTCTGCCGGGCCGGTTTCCAGAAATGATTGCCAATAACCCTATAAAATATCAACGTATTTATAACATTTTTAAAAATTAAATATAATTTATAAACAATATTTAATTATTTTTACTTAAGTGTTACCGTTGATGCCGCTCGATTTTCACCTGCATTAAAAGCAAAAAAGCGATACTAAAAGTAAGGCATTAACATTATGAAAAAAGTGACTGCCATGCTCTTCACCATGGCTGTAGGGCTGAATGTTGTCTCGATGGCGGCAAAAGCGAAAGCGGCGGAAGAGCAGGAAACGGATGTACTGTTGATTGGCGGCGGCATCATGAGCGCCACGCTGGGAACCTATTTACAGGAGCTGGAGCCGCAATGGTCAATGACCATGGTTGAACGACTGGATGGTGTAGCGCAGGAAAGCTCAAATGGCTGGAATAACGCCGGAACGGGACACTCCGCACTGATGGAGCTGAACTACACGCCTAAAAAGGCAGACGGTAGCATCAGCATTGAAAAGGCAGTCGACATTAACGAAGCCTTCCAGATTTCCCGCCAGTTTTGGGCATATCAGGTTAATAATGGCGTGATGCATGAACCACGCTCGTTTATCACTACCGTTCCGCACATGAGTTTTGTCTGGGGTGACGAGAACGTCAACTTCCTGCGTGCCCGTTACGCCGCATTGCAACAGAGCACGTTATTCCGCGGTATGCGTTATTCTGAAGATCACGCGCAGATTAAAGAGTGGGCGCCGCTGGTCATGGAAGGTCGTGATCCAAAACAGAAAGTCGCAGCAACGCGTACCGAGATTGGTACTGACGTGAACTACGGCGAAATCACGCGCCAGTTGATTACCTCATTGCAGAAAAAGCCCAACTTTGCGCTGCAGTTGAGCACCGAAGTGCGCGGTTTTAAGCGTAATGCCGACAATAGCTGGACGGTCACGGTCGCCGATCTGAAAAATAACGAAACGGAACATGATATCAAGGCGAAGTTTGTCTTTATCGGTGCCGGTGGCGCTGCGCTGAAGCTGTTGCAGGAAACCGACATTCCGGAAGCGAAAGGCTATGCCGGATTCCCGGTGGGCGGGCAGTTCCTGGTTGCGGACAATCCGGACGTAGTCAACCGCCACCTGGCGAAAGTGTACGGTCAGGCCTCCGTTGGCGCGCCGCCGATGTCCGTACCGCACATCGACACGCGTATCCTTGATGGCAAGCGCGTTGTGCTGTTTGGGCCATTCGCGACATTCTCCACCAAGTTCCTGAAAAACGGTTCATTGTGGGATCTGCTCAGCTCGACCACCACGTCGAACTTTATGCCGATGGTCAACGTGGGTCTGGATAACTTCGATCTGGTGAAATATCTGGTGAGCCAGGTGATGCTCAGCGACGACGACCGTTTTGCTGCGCTGCAAGAGTACTATCCGCAGGCGAAAAAAGAAGACTGGCGTTTATGGCAGGCGGGCCAGCGTGTGCAGATCATCAAAAGCGATGCGGAGAAGGGCGGCGTGTTGCGTCTGGGTACTGAAGTCGTCAGCGATAAAGAAGGCACGATTGCTGCGCTGCTGGGAGCTTCTCCGGGCGCATCAACCGCGGCACCGATCATGCTGCATCTGATGGAAAAAGTGTTTAAAGATAAAGTGGCCAGCTCCGAGTGGCAGGCGAAGCTGAAAACCATCATTCCGTCTTATGGTACTAAGCTGAACGGTAACGTTGAGGCTACGGAACAAGAGTTGCAGTACACCAGTGAGGTTCTGGGTCTGAAATATGACAAGCCGCAGGTTGCTGATGAGGCACCGAAACCACAGCTGAAACCTCAGGCACAACCGCAGCCTGAACAGAAAGCCGTCGCGGATATCGCACTGTAAATACAATGCCGGATGGCGCTGCGCTTATCCGGCCTGTTTTATGCGTCTGTATGCCGGATAAGGCGGTACGCCGCCATCCGGCACATCCTGACTTAGCGCGCGACTGCGTCTTGAATTTTATCTTCTGCTTTCCAGATACGGTATTTAACGTCCACGTTTTCCGGGGTGTAGACCACAATCGGCAGCTTGCTGTTGTAACGGAGCATGCCGTCATCACCCAGATACGCAGTAATGAATTTCTTCTCTTTCTTACCGTCCGGGCAGGCCATCATGGTTGAAACCGGAGATGTGACTTTGTCGAAGACGTAGTAGTCATATCCCCAACCTTCCAGCGTTTTGCTGTCCAGTTCGCCACCCAGGCGGTGTTGGTTGCAGTCAACTTCCAGCGTTTGTCCGATCAGCAGTTCTACTTTCAGAGTAGATTCATCTTTCTCTGGGGTAAGCTGGATAACCTGGCGCTTCATACCCTTTTCCGCCTTAGGATAAGGGGCGACTTTTTCCAGCGGCTGAGCGGCGCTATCGTTACTGGCAGCCAATGCAGAAGTGCTGGTAAAGGCGGCGAAAAGTACGGCAGGGACAATTGTCTTCATCTTATTGTTCACAGTGTTTCCTTTCTTCTGTCTTTTGAACGAGTCAGGGGCAGGTTAACATATTCGCATCATCAATTAATCTGTATTTACTTATATTTTAAGTGTATCCAGCAATGGTTTACGTTCAATGTAGCGATATATTCTAAGAATCATCTTAAACATGAGATTATTATCTTAATATTGAATCGCTATATACGTGGCTATATAACTCATTGAAATGTGAGCAAAAGCGCATTTTTTCCCGCCAACTCAACACTCCTTTGATCCGGCAACAGCATTTACCCCAATTGGGGTATGCACCTCTAACACATCCTGAAATATCTTACGGCTAAAAATAACTACTCATAAATAGTGCAGTTTTTTATGTCGTTCAACCCGCCGAGGGAGGGCGTCATTATGGAAGGACAATGTCATGGTTGATTTATCCCGTCGAGGCATGTTGACAGGCAGTTGGCGAAACGCCAGCGCAGGGATCCGTCCGCCGTGGAGCAAGGAAGACTCTCACTTTCTGGCCCATTGCCTCCGTTGTGACGCCTGCATCCAGGCGTGCGAAACCGACATCCTGCAGCGAGGCCAGGGTGGTTACCCGAGCGTAAATTTCAAACACGGCGAGTGCAGCTTTTGCTATGCCTGCGCAGAAGCCTGTCCCGAATCACTTTTTCTTCCGCGCCACACCAGGGCATGGGATCTGAACTTTACGATTGGGGAAAACTGTCTCGCACATCAGTCCGTTGAATGTCACCGCTGTCAGGATAGCTGTGAGCCCATGGCAATAACCTTTCGCCCCACGCTGTCCGGCATTTATCAGCCGCAGCTCGACAATCAGGACTGTAACGGATGTGGCGCCTGTGTCGCTATCTGCCCGGTATCAGCCATTAACGCGGAGTACAACCATGGACAATAACTGGCAGGTCTGCAGCCTGGTCGTTCAGGCCAAAAGCCAGCATATCAACGATATCGCCACGCAGTTGCGTTCCTTTCCCGGTTGCGAAGTTGCCCTCAGCGATGTGGAAAGTGGTCAGTTGATTGTGGTGGTGGAAGCTGATCAAAGTGAAACGCTAATGAAAACAATTGAGTCAGTGCGCAACGTTGCGGGCGTGCTGGCGGTGTCGCTGGTTTATCACCAGCAGGATGAGCAAGGTGAGGAAACACCATGAAACTCAGTCGTCGTAGCTTTATGAAAGCTAACGCCGTTGCGGCCGCTGCGGCGGCTGCCGGGTTAAGCGTGCCGGGCGTTGCCCGCGCGGTAGTCGGTCAGCAAGAAGCCATCAAATGGGACAAAGCCCCGTGCCGTTTTTGCGGGACGGGCTGCGGCGTATTGGTCGGAACGCAGCAAGGGCGTGTTGTGGCATGCCAGGGCGATCCGGATGCGCCGGTTAACCGTGGGCTTAACTGCATCAAAGGTTATTTCCTGCCGAAAATCATGTACGGAAAAGACCGTTTAACGCAGCCGATGCTGCGCATGAAAGACGGCAAATATCACAAAGAAGGCGAGTTCACCCCGATTAGCTGGGACCAGGCTTTTGACGTGATGGAAGAGAAATTCAAAACGTCGATGAAAGAGAAAGGCCCGGAATCTATCGGCATGTTCGGCTCTGGCCAGTGGACGATTTGGGAAGGTTATGCTGCTGCCAAATTGTTTAAAGCGGGTTTCCGTTCCAATAACATCGACCCGAACGCACGTCACTGCATGGCCTCAGCGGTAGTCGGCTTTATGCGTACCTTCGGTATGGATGAACCGATGGGCTGCTATGACGATATCGAACATGCAGACGCCTTCGTCCTGTGGGGCGCGAATATGGCAGAGATGCACCCGATCCTGTGGTCGCGCATCACCAACCGTCGTCTGTCCGATCCTAACGTCAACGTCGCGGTTCTCTCCACTTTCCAGCACCGCAGCTTTGAGCTGGCGGATAACGGTATGGTCTTCACGCCGCAAACCGATCTGGTGATCCTCAACTACATCGCGAACTACATCATTCAAAACAATGCGATTAACCAGGATTTCTTTAGCAAGCACGTTAACCTGCGTAAAGGCGTGACAGACATCGGCTACGGTCTGCGTCCGACCCATCCGCTGGAAAAAGCGGCGAAAAACCCGGGATCCGATGCCTCTGAACCGATGAGCTTTGAGGATTACAAAGCCTTCGTTGCTGAGTACACGCTGGATAAAACCGCCGAAATGACCGGCGTACCAAAAGATCAGCTGGAACAACTGGCGCAGCTGTATGCCGATCCGAAGAAAAAAGTCATCTCCTACTGGACGATGGGCTTTAACCAGCACACCCGCGGTGTATGGGCCAACAACCTGGTCTATAACCTGCACTTGCTGACTGGCAAAATCTCCCAGCCAGGCTGTGGCCCGTTCTCTCTGACCGGCCAGCCTTCCGCATGCGGCACCGCGCGTGAAGTCGGTACATTCTCCCATCGTCTGCCTGCGGACATGGTGGTGACAAACGAAAAACACCGCGATATCTGCGAGAAGCACTGGAATATTCCGTCAGGGACCATTCCGGCAAAAATCGGTCTGCACGCCGTGGCACAAGACCGCGCGCTGAAAGATGGCAAGCTCAATGTCTACTGGGCGATGTGTACCAACAACATGCAGGCTGGTCCGAACATCAATGAGGAGCGTATGCCGGGCTGGCGCGATCCGCGCAACTTCATCATTGTCTCCGATCCGTACCCGACGGTCAGCGCCTTGTCTGCTGACCTGATCCTGCCGACTGCGATGTGGGTAGAGAAAGAAGGTGCCTACGGTAACGCTGAACGCCGTACACAGTTCTGGCGTCAGCAGATTAAAGCACCGGGCGAATCGAAGTCGGATCTGTGGCAACTGGTGCAGTTCTCTCGTCGCTTCAAAACAGAAGAAGTGTGGCCCGAAGAGCTGTTGGCACAAAAACCGGAGCTGCGTGGCAAAACGCTGTATGACGTGCTGTTTGCCACGCCAGCAGTGACAAAATTCCCGGTGACTGAACTGGCTGAAGATCAACTGAATGATGAATCCCGCGAGCTGGGCTTCTATCTGCAAAAAGGGTTGTTCGAAGAGTACGCCTGGTTTGGTCGCGGTCACGGGCATGACCTTGCGCCATTTGACGATTACCACAAAGCCCGCGGTTTACGCTGGCCGGTCGTCGAAGGCAAAGAGACCCAGTGGCGCTACAGCGAAGGCAACGACCCTTACGTGAAAGCAGGTGAAAGCTACAAGTTCTACGGTAAACCGGACGGTAAAGCGGTTATCTTCGCGCTGCCGTTTGAGCCTGCTGCTGAAGCGCCGGATAAAGAATATGACCTGTGGCTATCCACCGGACGTGTTCTGGAACACTGGCATACCGGCAGTATGACGCGTCGTGTGCCTGAACTGCACCGCGCTTTCCCGGAAGCCGTGCTGTTTATCCACCCGCTGGATGCAAAAGCACGCGATCTGCGTCGTGGCGATAAGGTCAAAGTGATTTCCCGTCGTGGCGAAGTGATTTCGATTGTTGAAACACGCGGTCGTAACCGTCCGCCGCAGGGGCTGGTGTACATGCCGTTCTTCGACGCCGCACAGCTGGTGAACAACCTGACGCTGGATGCGACGGATCCGCTCTCCAAAGAGACGGATTTCAAGAAGTGCGCCGTGAAACTGGCGAAGGTGTAACGCGTTATGTCCCGGTCAGCAAAACCCCAAAATGGCCGCCGCCGCTTTCTGCGCGATATGGTTCGCGCAGCGGGCGGGCTGGCCGTCGTTGGCGTGGCGCTGGGGTTGCAACAACAAACCGCACGCGCAACCGGCGTGCGGTTGCGCCCGCCAGGTGCACTGAGCGAGGAGGCATTTGCCAGCGCTTGCGTACGTTGCGGTCAGTGCGTTCAGGCATGTCCGTATGACACGCTGAAGCTGGCGACGCTGGCCTCCGGGCTGGCGGCTGGTACGCCATATTTTATCGCCCGTGATATTCCCTGCGAAATGTGTGAGGACATTCCATGCGCCAAAGTCTGCCCCAGCGGTGCGTTGGACAGAGAAATTGAATCCATTGACGATTCGCGTATGGGGCTGGCGGTACTGCTGGATCACGAAAACTGCCTCAACTATCAGGGATTACGCTGTGACGTTTGCTATCGCGAGTGCCCGAAAATCGATGAGGCGATCACCCTGGAGCTGGACCGTAACATGCGTACCGGCAAGCATGCGCGGTTTATTCCTACCGTGCACAGCGATGCCTGTACCGGCTGTGGGAAATGCGAAAAAGTCTGCGTACTGGAGCAGCCAGCAATAAAAGTGCTGCCGTTGTCGCTGGCGAAAGGGGAGTTAGGACACCATTACCGCTTCGGTTGGCTGGAGGGGAACAATGGCAAATCGTAAACGTGATGCCGGGCGTGAAGCGCAGGCAAAAAAAGGATGGTGGAAGAGTCATCGTTGGCTGCTGCTGCGTCGTCTGAGTCAGTTTCTGATACTGGCGATGTTCCTTAGCGGCCCGTGGCTTGGTGTTTGGATTCTGCATGGCAACTACAGTAGCAGCCTGTTGCTGGACGCTATCCCGTTCACCGATCCGCTGATTACTCTGCAAAGCCTGGCCAGCGGGCATCTGCCAGCGACGGTGGCGTTAACGGGGGCAGCCATCATTACGGTGCTGTATGCCCTGGCCGGTAAGCGACTGTTTTGCAGTTGGGTTTGTCCTATGAACCCGGTCACCGATTTAGCCAGCTGGTTGCGCAGAAGGTTTGACCTGAATCAGTCTGCGACCCTGCCGCGCCATATACGGTACGTCCTGCTGGTGGTCATTCTGGTCGGTTCAGCGCTGACTGGTACGCTGCTGTGGGAGTGGATAAACCCGGTTTCTTTGCTGGGACGTAGCCTGGTAATGGGATTCGGTAGCGGAGCGTTGCTGATCCTCGCGCTGTTTTTATTTGATTTACTGGTCGTTGAGCATGGCTGGTGCGGGCATCTCTGCCCACTGGGTGCGCTGTATAGCGTGGTGGGAAGTAAAGGTGCATTAACCGTTTCGGCAAAAGAACGTAACAGATGTAACCGCTGTATGGATTGTTTTCATGTTTGCCCGGAACCGCATGTGCTACGTGCGCCGGTGCTGGATGAGCAAAGTCCGGTGCAGGTAACCAGTCGCGATTGCATGGCCTGCGGTCGCTGTGTGGATGTCTGTTCTGAGGATGTTTTTACAATAACAACACGATGGAGTTCGGGAGCGAAATCATGAAAAGCCATGACCTGATTAAAGCGCTGAGTCAATGGATGGCCGCGCTGGCCTTGCTAGTCAGTGGGGCAGTTTGGGCTGCAAACGGAGTGGATCTGAGCCAGTCACCTGAAGTCTCAGGAACACAGGAAGGGGCGATTCGCATGCCGAAAGAGCAAGTGCGTATGCCGCTGAACTATGTGAATCAGCCGCCGATGGTTCCGCACAGCGTTGAAGGATATCAGGTGACGACTAACACCAACCGCTGCCTGCAATGCCACGGTGTGGAAAGCTATCGTACCACCGGTGCGCCGCGCATCAGTCCGACGCACTTTATGGATAGCGACGGCAAGGTATTGGCTGAAGTCGCGCCGCGTCGTTATTTCTGTCTGCAATGTCACGTTCCGCAGGCTGACGCCGCGCCGATTGTTGAAAATACCTTCACCCCCTCGAAAGGTTACGGGAAATAAGAGGTCATTATGGAAAATTCTAACCGTAAACCAGGCTGGATTAAGCGCGTCTGGCAATGGTGGCGTCGCCCCAGCCGTCTGGCGCTCGGCACGCTGTTGTTAATCGGCTTTGTGGGCGGCATTATTTTCTGGGGCGGCTTTAATACCGGTATGGAAAAGGCCAATACAGAAGAGTTCTGCATTAGCTGTCACGAAATGCGCAATACGGTGTACCAGGAATACATGGAAACCGTACACTACAACAACCGCAGTGGTGTGCGAGCGACTTGCCCTGATTGCCACGTCCCACACGAGTGGGGCCCGAAAATGATCCGTAAGATCAAGGCCAGTAAAGAGCTGTACGCGAAAGCACTGGGGTTAATAGATACACCGCAGAAATTTGAAGATCATCGTTTAACGATGGCGCAAAATGAGTGGCGGCGTATGAAAGATAACAATTCGCAAGAGTGTCGAAACTGTCACAACTTCGAGTTTATGGATTTAACCGCCCAGAAAGGCGTCGCGGCCAAAATGCACGACCAGGCCGTGAAAGACGGGCAAACCTGTATTGACTGCCATAAAGGGATAGCGCACAAACTGCCTGATATGCGCGAAGTCAAACCGGGCTTTTAACAGGATGTAGATAACCAGGTATGCTTGAAGCCAGAGAATTACTTTGCGAGCGGGATGACAGAATACTGTTCAGCGAGTTGTCATTTCGCGTCAACGCAGGGGAATGGGTACAAATTACCGGCAGCAACGGCGCAGGGAAAACCACTCTGCTGCGGTTGCTTACCGGGCTGGCGCGTCCCGACGCAGGGGAGGTTTGCTGGCAAGAGCAACCGCTGCATCACGTGCGGGACAGCTACCATCAGCAACTACTGTGGATTGGACATCAGCCGGGGATAAAAACCCGGCTTTCGGCGTTGGAGAACCTGCGTTTCTTCCATCATGACGGCGACATCGCGCAGTGTCTGGCTGCGCTGGCGCAGGCGGGACTTGCCGGATATGAAGATATCCCAGTGAACCAACTTTCCGCCGGACAACAGCGGCGCGTGGCGCTGGCCCGTTTGTGGTTGACCCGCGCCCGACTGTGGATCCTCGATGAACCCTTTACCGCCATTGATGTGAACGGCGTTGAGCGACTGACTCAGCGTATGGCGCAGCATACGGAGCAGGGCGGTATTGTTATTCTCACCACCCACCAACCGCTCAATGTTGAAACCGATAAAGTGCGACGTATTGCGCTGACCAGTGAGAGGGCAACGCAATGATGTGGCGAATCTTTCGTTTAGAACTGCGAGTTGCGTTTCGTCATAGTGCGGAAATTGCTAATCCTTTATGGTTCTTCCTGATTGTTATTACGCTGTTCCCCCTGAGTATTGGGCCGGAGCCACAGCTGCTGGCGCGCATAGCGCCGGGCATCATCTGGGTTGCGGCGCTACTGGCGTCATTGCTGGCGCTGGAACGGCTATTTCGTGATGACTTACAGGATGGCAGCCTTGAGCAACTGATGCTGCTGCCGTTACCGCTACCGGCCGTGGTGCTGGCGAAAGTGATGGCGCACTGGGTCGTGACAGGTCTGCCGCTGCTGATCCTCTCGCCGCTGGTGGCGCTGTTGCTGGGCATGGATATGTACGGCTGGAAAATTATGGCGCTGACCTTGTTACTCGGAACGCCGACGCTGGGTTTTCTCGGCGCGCCGGGCGTGGGGTTGACGGTGGGCTTAAAGCGCGGCGGCGTGCTGTTAAGCGTGCTGGTACTCCCGCTCACCATACCCTTACTGATTTTTGCGACCGCCGCGATGGATGCGGCTTCTATGCACTTACCGGTTGAAGGGTACATGGCGATTCTGGGGGCGTTGCTGGTCGGCAGCGCCACGTTAAGCCCGTTTGCCACAGCCGCGGCGTTACGGATAAGCGTGCAGTAACGAGAATTAGATGTGCAGGCCGGGCAAGGCGCTCCGGCACAACGGATTTTAATTTATGGAGTCTGGTGACTGAACTATGTGGAAAACACTTCATCAATTGGCGATGCCCCCTCGGCTCTATCAGATCTGTGGCTGGTTTATCCCGTGGCTGGCGATTGCCAGCGCGGTGGTACTGATAACGGGATGGGTCTGGGGCTTTGGTTTTGCGCCTGCAGACTATCAGCAGGGGCAGAGCTATCGCATTATTTATCTGCACGTTCCGGCGGCAATCTGGTCGATGGGCATTTACGCCTCGATGGCCGTTGCCGCGTTTATCGGCCTGGTCTGGCAGATGAAAATGGCCAATCTGGCGCTGGCTGCGATGGCGCCGATTGGTGCAGTGTTTACCTTTATTGCGCTGGTGACAGGTTCCGCATGGGGCAAACCGATGTGGGGAACCTGGTGGGTTTGGGATGCCCGACTCACCTCTGAACTGGTGCTGCTGTTTCTCTACGTTGGCGCCATTGCGCTGTGGCATGCCTTTGATGACCGCCGTCTGGCAGGTCGTGCCGCCGGTATTCTGGTGCTGATTGGCGTGGTCAACTTACCGATTATCCACTACTCGGTTGAGTGGTGGAATACGCTGCATCAGGGTTCTACCCGCATGCAGCAAAGCATCGATCCGGCGATGCGTACGCCGCTGCGTCTGGCGATCGTCGGCTACCTGTTACTGTTTGTCACGCTGGCGCTGATGCGCATGCGTAACCTGATTTTGATGATGGAAAAACGCCGCCCGTGGGTGAGCGAACTGATCTTAAAAAGAGGCCGCCAATGACCCCTGCATTTGCATCATGGAGTGATTTTTTCGCGATGGGCGGCTACGCCTTGTATGTCTGGCTTGCCGTAGCGATGAGCGTTATCCCGCTGGTGGTGCTGGTAGTGCATTCCACGTTACAGCATCGCGCAATTTTACGCGGTGTAGCGCAGCAGCGGGCGAGAGAAGCACGTATGCGTGCGGCGCAAGTGCAACGGGAGGCGGCGTGAATATTCGACGTAAAAATCGGTTATGGATAGCCTGTGCGGTACTGGCGGGTCTGGCTTTGACCATTACGCTGGTGCTTTATGCGCTGCGTTCCAATATTGACCTGTTCTATACGCCGGGAGAGATACTCTACGGTAAGCGCGAAACGCAGCAGATGCCTGAAGTCGGTCAGCGCCTGCGCGTGGGCGGTATGGTGATGCCCGGTAGCGTAAAGCGCGATCCGCAGTCATTGAAAGTGAATTTCAGCATCTATGACGCCGAAGGTGTGGTGGATGTAACCTATGAAGGTATTCTGCCGGATCTGTTCCGCGAAGGGCAGGGTGTTGTTGTTCAGGGCGAACTGGACGAGGGAAATCATGTACAGGCCAAAGAGGTTCTGGCCAAACATGATGAAAATTACACCCCGCCGGAAGTTGAAAAAGCGATGCAGGAAAACCATCGTCGTCCGGAAAGCGTGTATAAGGATAAAACGTCATGATGCCTGAAATTGGCAATGCGCTGTTGTGCCTTGCGCTAGGCGTGGCGTTACTGCTGTCGGTCTATCCGCTGTGGGGCGTAGCGCGCGGCGATGTGCGGATGATGGCTTCCGCGCGGCCCTTTGCCTGGGTGTTGTTTATCTGTGTGATGGGTGCATTCCTGATTCTGGTCAACGCCTTCGTGGTTAATGACTTTACCGTCACCTACGTTGCCAGCAACTCCAATACCCAGCTTCCGGTCTGGTATCGGGTGGCAGCAACCTGGGGCGCGCATGAAGGCTCTCTGCTGCTGTGGGTACTGCTGATGAGCGGCTGGACGTTCGCCGTTGCGGCATTCAGCCAGCGTATGCCGCTGGACATCGTCGCCCGCGTGCTGGCGGTGATGGGGATGGTCAGCGTTGGCTTTCTGCTGTTTATTCTGTTTACCTCCAATCCATTTGCCCGTACGTTGCCCAACTTCCCTATTGAAGGGCGCGACCTGAACCCGCTGTTGCAGGATCCGGGGCTGATTTTCCATCCGCCGTTGCTGTACATGGGGTATGTCGGTTTCTCCGTGGCCTTTGCGTTTGCGATTGCCGCGTTGATGAGTGGCCGTCTGGACAGTACCTTCGCCCGTTTTTCGCGTCCGTGGACGCTGGCGGCGTGGGTGTTCCTGACGCTGGGTATTGTGCTCGGTTCCGCCTGGGCCTATTACGAGCTGGGCTGGGGCGGCTGGTGGTTCTGGGATCCAGTTGAAAATGCCTCGTTTATGCCATGGCTGGTGGGAACGGCGCTGATGCACTCGTTGTCGGTCACCGAACAGCGTGCCAGCTTTAAAGCCTGGACGCTGCTGCTGTCAATCTGCGCATTCTCGCTTTGCCTGTTGGGGACTTTCCTGGTGCGCTCCGGCGTGCTGGTGTCGGTGCATGCTTTTGCCTCCGATCCGTCGCGCGGGATGTTTATTCTCGCCTTTATGGTATTAGTGATTGGCGGCTCCCTGCTGCTGTTTGCGGTTCGCGGTCACAAGGTCCGCTCGCGGGTAAATAACGCGCTGTGGTCGCGTGAATCTCTGCTGTTGGGCAACAACGTTCTGCTTATTGCCGCCATGCTGGTGGTGCTATTGGGTACGCTGCTGCCGTTGGTGCACAAACAGCTGGGGCTGGGCAGCATTTCGATTGGCGAGCCGTTCTTCAACACCATGTTTACCTGGCTGATGGCACCGTTCGCGCTGTTGCTGGGAATAGGGCCATTAGTGCGCTGGGGCCGTGACCGACCGCGTAAACTGAAAACGTTACTGATTATCGCGTTTGTCACCACGCTTGTTATGTCGCTGCTGCTGCCGTGGCTGTTTGAGGATCGCATTGCCGCTATGACGGTGGTGGGTCTGGCGATGGCATGCTGGATATTCGTGCTGGCGGTGTCCGAAGCGTTCCTGCGTGTTTCCCGCGGAACGAAGTTAACACCAAGCTATTGGGGCATGGTGTCGGGCCACGTTGGGCTGGCGATTACTATTGTCGGTATTGCCTTTAGCCAGAACTACAGTGTTGAACGCGATGTGCGCATGAAGGCAGGTGATAGCGTCAGTATCCATAACTATCAGTTCACGTTCCGCGAAGTGAAAGATATTACCGGACCTAACTACCGGGGCGGTGTCGCCATTATTGGCGTTACCCGAGATGGTAAACCAGAAGCCACGCTGCATGCGGAAAAACGCTTCTATAACAGCACCAGTTCGATGATGACTGAAGCGGCAATTGACGGCGGATTCACACGCGATCTGTACGCTGCGCTGGGTGAAGAACTGGATAACGGCGCATGGGCTGTGCGTCTGTACTACAAACCGTTTATTCGCTGGATTTGGGCCGGAGGATTGCTGATGGCGCTGGGCGGATTGTTCTGCCTGTTTGATCCACGCTATCGTCAGCGCACGCGTCCTCGCGCCGCGGTGCAAAAAAATGCGTCGGAGGCTGTATGAAGCGCAACGCACTGTTAATTCCGTTTATTATTTTTCTGATCATTGCGGCGGCGCTGCTGTGGCAACTGGCGCGTAACGCTCAGGGGGACGATCCCACTAATCTGGAGTCGGCGCTGATCGGCAAACCCGTTCCGACATTCCGCCTGGAGTCGCTGGAAAATCCGGGGCAGCATTATCAGGCCGATGTGCTGACCCAGGGCAAACCGGTACTGCTGAACGTCTGGGCGACCTGGTGTCCGACCTGTCGCGCCGAACATCAGTACCTGAATCAGCTGTCTGCGCAGGGCGTGCGGGTGGTGGGGCTGAACTATAAAGACGATCGTCAGAAAGCCATTGTCTGGCTGAAAGAGCTGGGCAATCCTTACTCATTAAGCCTGTTTGACGGCGACGGTATGCTTGGTCTGGATCTTGGCGTGTACGGTGCGCCGGAGACGTTCCTGATCGACGGGAAAGGTATTATTCGCTATCGCCATGCCGGCGATTTGAATGCCAGGGTGTGGGAGAGCGAGATCAAACCGTTGTGGGATAAGTACAGTAAGGAGGCTGCGCAATGAGATTTTTACTGGGCCTGCTGATGCTGGTTATCTCTGGATCCGCGCTTGCGACCATCGATGTGATGCAGTTTAAGGATGAAGCGCAGGAGCAGCAGTTCCGTCAGCTTACCGAACAGTTGCGCTGTCCTAAATGTCAGAACAACAGTATTGCCGATTCTAACTCGATGATTGCCACCGACCTGCGTCAGAAAGTGTACGAACTGATGCAGGAAGGAAAAAGTCAGAAAGAGATTGTCGACTACATGGTGGCCCGCTACGGCAACTTCGTCACTTACGATCCGCCGTTGACGCCGCTTACTATACTTTTGTGGGTGATGCCGGTGGTTGCGATTGGTCTGGGTGGCTGGATTATTTTCGCCCGTACTCGCCGACGTGTCCGGGTAAAACAGGAAGAGTTTCCTGATGACGTTATCCCGGATGGCAAACGCGGTGGGTTCGGGTTGTTTGTGCCCGGCATCGTGGTGGCGCTGGGGGTTGGCGCAGTGAGCTATTATGAAACCGGCAACTATAAGCAGGTTCAGGTCTGGCAACAGGCCACCGCTCAGGCACCTATGCTGCTGGAGCGGGCGTTGGATCCAAAAGCTGATCCGCTCAATGAAGAAGATATGACGCGTCTGGCGTTGGGTCTGCGCACTCGCTTACAAGCCGATCCTACCAACGTTGAAGGTTGGATCATGCTTGGGCGAATTGGCATGGTACTTGGTAACGCCAGTACGGCCACTGAAGCCTATGCCAATGCTTATCGACTGGATCCGAAAAACAGTGATGCTGCGCTGGGCTATGCGGAAGCGCTGACCCGTTCTTCCGATCCTGATGATAACCGTCGGGGAGGGGAGCTGCTACGCCAGTTGGTACGCGGCGAACATGCCAACGTGCGGGTTCTCAGCATGTATGCGTTTAACGCTTTTGAACAGCAGCGCTTTGGCGAGGCGGTTGCGGCGTGGGAGATGATGCTGAAATTATTACCGGCCAATGATACCCGTCGGGCGGTGATAGAACGCAGCATTAAGCAGGCGATGGAGCAGCTAACGCCGCAGGAGAAGTAAGAGTGAAAGATGCCGGATGGCGACGCAAAGCGTCTTATCCGGCCTACTGATGCACGTGACTTGTTGGCCCGATAAGCGTAGCGCCATCGGGCAATATCTGATTACTGCATGCCGCGTGTTTGTAAAAATAGAATGGTGGCAGCTACACGAGAACGCACGTTGAGTTTGCGCAGCAGATTGCGAATATGCACCTTCACCGTCTGTTCAGAAATATTCAGCACTGATGCAATCTGTTTGTTCGATAGCCCCTGAGCAAGTTCATGTAACACATCCAGTTCGCGTTCGGTGAGAACGCTGAATGGGTCTTCCTGGGCGCCAAACAGGTCGCGCTCGCGCAAATATTCGCTGACGCGGGTACTAAAGGCTTTACCACCTTTGGCACCACTGCGAATAGCCTCCAGCAGGACTTCAGGATCGCTGTCTTTAAGTAAATAACCATCCGCGCCGGCATCAATTAGAGCGTACACATCGTTGGCGGCATCCGATACGGTAAGAATAATAATTTGCGCGGTGACGCCGTCCCGACGCAGCGCATTCAGTGTATCCAGTCCGCTCATCCCTTTCATATTGAGATCCAGTAGGATCACATCAAGGTCCAGGCGGTTTGCCAGGTCGATAGCGCTGGCACCATCACCCGCTTCCGCGACTACGTTAAAGGCGGGATCAAGTTGCAATAATTGACTAATTCCTCGCCGCATCAGTGGGTGGTCGTCAACAATCAGCACCCGAAAAGGCGTTGCTTCAGGCATACTATTCTCCTGAGTTTTTATTAGTATCATTATTGTTTTCAGCGCATCAATCGTCCAGATTCATCACGCTGATGAGAGGATAAATTTTACCCCAATTTGTGCATGGGTAAGTAGTAAAACCTGTACTGAAAGCCGTAGTAATACTCAGGAATGATGAATCTCAGACATAAAAAAACCAACCCTAAGGTTGGTTTTTTTGGGATTTTTGGTCGGCACGAGAGGATTTGAACCTCCGACCCCCGACACCCCATGACACCGCTTATGAAACACTGAGAGCCGCGCCATTGCTGGTTCTAATTGCTATTTGCATGTGTAAACAAACAGTGCTTTTATGACAAAATCTGCTCTATATACATCAATAGGTTAGGGGACGTTTCTCCCATGTTGTTTAGATGCTTTAGATCAGATTAGACCTTTATGTTTCTAAAAAGGAGCTTAATAACATTGAAACTATAACCTTCCTTATAACAAAGTCATGTCTGGAAATGGTGCATTTGGTGGGTTAGCAAGCACTTTACCAATGGCATTTAAGACGGGAATCAAGGTATAGATCATATTTGAGTCTTTTGGAACACCATAGATGAATTCTTGGAATTCATAACGCTTATCAACAAAGTAGTTCCTAATAGTGTCAAGGAATTGCAATAGATCCGTAGCGGTCTGGATCGTGTTACATGTTTGCAAAATCTCTTGTGTGACACATTTTTTTTGTGTGTCGCTAAGTGCATTGAAAAGCTTTTTTAAGTTGTGCGTTTTATGTTCTTCAAGAAGATCTAGGCGTGAATGCCAATTAGTCGCGCGGTTTTCATCATCGAATTCAGCTTTTGTAGCCTGGCCATTTTCGATGGTGAAATCGTAAGGTGCAGGAATTCTTTTGACCAAGAATGCTTTAAAATAAAGCTCAATTGCTAAAGTTGCGTTGGTATAAAGGACATTCCGTCTAACATCGTGTACGTCTAGATAGCCGTTATTAAGGCTATTTACCACTTCACGAAATGCATTGGCTGTATTGGCAATTTGCTGCGGTTCAACAAAGATTGTTGAGTCAAGACCGGGATTTTCGTAAATTTTAGACTTACGTTTAGACATTTAACTTTAGCTCCGTGTGAAAAAAATGAAAAAAAGTCAATATCATCATATATATGCACTTCCCTTAATATAGTGATGTCGGTCTTAAACGACGCAGATCATCGTTGAGAAGTAAATATTGATATGTACACTGTCTACTCCCTGCACCATAAATTAAATTTAGTTATGTGTGATAGCCTTACTCAGACTTGGTCTGAGTAACATAAATGAGTGGCTCACAACTTTTAACCGGCTCTAATTTCCCCATGTGGGTTGAGACGCTGGGGTCCCTGCCTGATAATGTTGTATCAGTGGCTCCCGAAGGGGGATACGTTAAATGGGACGGCACACAATAGGTTCATGATGCAGAGGCGGAAAAAGCATTTTTTCAGGGACAGGCTGCGCAGGAAAAAGCAAAACAATGCCGGGGCTGGTTAGAATCGGCATTGTTCATACCTCAATTAAAAATTATTTACCTATAAGAGAGACCTTTAATCTTCTTAATAAAGTAATTAAATCTTTTCTTCCGAATAGTTTAAATAGATTAAACCAGCGGTTCTTACCCAGGTAATTTAGTTTTATTAATTTAGGGTTGTAATAATAGCACATTATAAAAACACCCTGATCGTCATCAACTATATTATTTCTGAGTGTTTTTATTTGGCACTGACAAACCAGTTTGTAAAACTCTTTCCATTTCTTTTGTGTTGCTACAATTGCCCCACCAATAATATAGGAACGATTGTTAATCATGTGGTCAAAAACCTGATGGATAGTTTTGACGGTCAAACCTTTTTTAACTGTAAAGAAATTTACTTTGTTGCGGTCAAAAGGATAGTCCCATCGAGATAACCCTCTGGTTACGTCTGCACTACGACAGTAACCAAAGTCAACCCATGCAACCATATCATCATTCACAAGATTTAACTCTATAGCTCTGTTTACAAAATATGTTTTTAGATTGCAAACCAGTGCATAGTCTGGGGACCAGTATTCGGGATTTATCAACTGGCGAGTTTCAAGTTTGCTTATGAACTCATTATCTTTTTGAATTCGTGCAATTCTTTTTTTTATGCTTTGAAATTTCTTATTAATATCTAAAGCCACTACAACAGTGTTTTTCCCATTTCTAATTGCTTCAATTTTGGGTTTAAGTTCACTGGATGTAAAAATGACCATGTCATTATCCAATTTAGACAGATTTTCAAAGTACTGAATATAGGTATCAGCTGTTCTCTCTAAGTGAGGAGAGAAACCTTTATTACTCGTCCAGTCTCCTCGTCCTATATCGAAAAATGCTGTAACAATGGTAATAGAAGAGTTCATTTTTAAGCAATCCGTGTTTTATACCTATCCAATAACTACAAGAATGTTGAATACATATTTTTTGATATCAGTCACATGGAAACATTCTATCAGTATCAACATGAGGCGGGAAGGATCATGTGATATTAAAACTGATAAGCAACGGATATACAAAATAACTGGTTGTTGCAAAGGATTGTTCAATGGTGAATAATTTTCATTGATATTATTTTTTTTGAAATTGTCGTTTTGTTCCAATATATGATAACCATAGGTTACTGAATCATATCAAGCAGTGTTCCTTTGCCGATATTTGGCGTAATAACGGAAATCATTAAAGATGACCTGGCTGGCCAATTGATGGTGAACTGTAACAAGAGTTGCCGCAACCACACCGTATGCAAGAGCATTATTGCGGCCGACTGGCGAACGTTCGATAGTGCGAGTATTGAATGATTGCCAGTCACGGCGGATTGTACTTAAGCAATATGACGGTTCAAGGCGTTTAATCTGAAACTAGCCACATATCAGCCTCTTCAAACATTTCCTGAACAGTACGGCTTATCTGCTCCTTCTCATGTTTGCTGGCGTCAGTGTTGATCGCCGGTAGTGTCATCATCGGTTTAACCCGAACATCAGCATCGGGGAAGATCCGCTGAACCCTCTTCGTCAATTCTCCCAGAATGATATCTTTTGCTCCGGGCAAACCATCAAAATTCCTTTTGTCATAAACGAGTTCCACGAACATTGCTTGTAGCCTTTTGCTGGATGTATATACAGTATTTATACTGTGTTTTTATCCGGTATTCAAGAGGGGTTAATTGATGCCACCACACAGCGGTTTGTCCAGGAACTGAGCAAGGTTAACTGGAACTGGACGATGAAGCAGCCTAACGAATGGATCGAGTGGTATGTGACAACATTCCGCGATGTATCAACGCAGGAAGGGGAGAACCGTACCTTTCAGCTGTTCAATCCAAACGGAGGACTATAGCCATGGGCTTCCCTTCACCTGTCAATGATTACGTTGAAACAAGGATCTCCCTCGATCAGCAGCTAATCAGCCAGCCCGCAGCGACTTATTTCATACGGGCATCGCGTTCACATTTCAGGGAAGGGATAATCCAGGGGGCGCTACTTGTTGTGGATGCGTCGCTTTCAGCCTGTGATGGTTCGCTGCTGATATGCGCGATAGATGGGGAATTCAGGATCAAGTGATACCGAACTCACCCTCAGCCCCACCTGGTTAATCTGGAGAACGGGAGAAGGGAAGCGCTGTCAGAAGATGGTGATGGCTACAATTCCTCACACGCAATATTTGGAGTTATCACGTACATCATTAATGATGCCAGGAACGCGGAGCGCTCAGAAAACAGGCATAAAAAAACAGCCGTAACAGGCTGTTTTTTTGGGGATTTTTGGTCGGCACGAGAGGATTTGAACCTCCGACCCCCGACACCCCATGACACCGACTATAAAACGCTGTAAGCCGCACCGTTGCTGGTGGTAGGTACTATTCGTATGTATAAACAATCAGTGCTTTTTTAGCAAAATCTGCTCTATATACATCAATTACTTAGGTAGTAGTTTCTCCCCATGGTATTTAGGTTTCATGGCTTATAAGAAAAGTTAAAAGGGCATTTTTTTGTGTTGTACTTATAAATTCACTTGTGGATAAAATAGAGTTATCCACAAAGTTGCCCCCTGTTTTAGTGCTTAAATTTATTGGTGATTTAATAAATTAGCACTAATCTATAAGTCAATGCTTGACATGTGAAAAAAGGTAGTTTTCACATTGGAAATTACAGTGGCGGTGCTGTAATCTTACCCGACAAATGAAGATTGCTTGTACCAAAGCGACTGTGTAAACGACTAGTTCGAAGGAAAACTTGATGCCTAAGGCTGTACCTAAATCCTTAGAGATTTCAATTCAACTGATTGATTATCTGCGACTTAGAAAGAAATTGGATGATTTCAACTTTCGTAGGTATATCCGTCAGATTGAAGGGTTGAATGATCGATTTTCCCAAGATTACCTTTTGGCGTTAGCTTATGCTGCTAATGGCCGTAAGGATGAGGCTGTTTCGTTTTTCGAAGAGTCCTTGAAGGTTGGCGTTGATACTTATGCGCTAAACTATGCCGTTTACCTTGAAGAATATGGACTTCACCGGGAGCTTTATGAGGTTGTTAATCGACTGATTTCTCGGTATGGATGCAAATCTATGCTTAGGTTCGGTTGGGAAACTAATCTGTTCACAGGCAAAATTGATGCAGCTTTGTTTTATGCTGAACGTTTCATTACAGCAGCAAAAGGAAAGGAAGCTGAAGAGATGGCTGACGATGCAAGCGGCATTATTCGTGACACAAAAAGATTTAAAGAATGTACGGGACTTACTGATGATGAATACATCGATATGGCGCAACGTATTGTTGATGTCGCTGACAGCTATGGTGTTCGTCCCGCAGCTATAGAATTTATCTTTGTTCCTGAAGAAAAATCAGCATCTTACATTATGAGAGTGAAAACTGAAGATGTTGATATTCTCTCAGATATGAATATTGATATTGCATTTTCTCTTGCGGAAAATGATTCTCTTGCTGGTAAAAAACTAGGTGTTTGGTATCGGGGTTATAGCGAGGAAGCTAGCAATGCCTGTAACTAGTTCTGACTTTATAGAATTAGCAAAGTTCTGCGCATCACGTAAAGATGAAATTGGTTACAGGAATGCTGTAGCTAGGGCGTACTATGGTGCTTATCATCATGTACTACCTCACTTGGAGCATGGTCCGAAGGATAATCACCAGGGATTGATTGATTATCTAACTACAATGGCCTGGAGAGGGGATGCTGAACCTTATCCTAAAAAAACTCTAGTTGCTTTAGGTATCGCATTACAGTCCTTGAAGGATCAGCGAATAATAAGCGATTATAAATTGGATGCGACAATTTCAGAGCTTGATTCAAATGTTGCCATCAAAACAGCTGAAAAATTATTACTGAAATGTAACGAGATGGCCAAAGCTAAAGCATCTTGAACAAAGGGACCTGAGAGGTCCCTTTTTCGTTACCTACCCAAGCTGTATATAATCTCTCCATGAGGTACCACAACCCAATCGATATGGTTTTGGGTGTATATCTTTGTCGACTTCGCATCGCTATGTGCCATTCGCCCTTGTGGATCGATTCCCTGCTGATCGAAAAGATGCGCTGCCAGCGCTCTGATTTCGTGAAAGGTTGGTCTTTCGTCCATCGGTAGATTGTCGTATAAACCTAGCTTGTCACGAGTAGCTGAAAACGACCGACTCAAATAATCCGGTGCAACTTGAGTGGGATGTGAAACCTCTTTGCTGCGTTTAACCTGCCGTTCCGGGAGCCTGTGAACTATAAACGGACTGGCCACATTATCGCGGCTATCGTCAATTATTCGTTTCAACTCTTCCCCAATAGGTATTGCAACATGTGATGCCTCTTTTTTTTGCACCTTCTGCCTGTGGATATAGAGAGTCCCATATATGCCATTTTCTGGCTGTTCTAACCAAACGCACCCGCATACTCCGTCTTTGGGTTCTTTGATGGAGTAGCGGATCCTTGATACCTCCAGTCGCGCGTGTGTAGTTTGCAATGCCAAATCCATCGCGGTTCGTAACCATGGTTCGGCTGCACGCCTGATAGCTTTAAAGTTATCAAGTGAGAGACGCTGGCGTTTCTTCTCTTCTGTCCTACGCATTTTTTTACGGGTTGCCGGGTTATCGAACATTAGCGATTCATCGACCGCATATGAGAATAGTTTTTTAAGAAAGCTGACTTTCCTGTTTTGTACGTTTGCTGAAGCTTCGGCATGGTAGTGGTTTATATAGGCATTCACATGCTCCAGCTCAATATCGCAAGCTGGTGTGCTGATGAAGAATTCTTTCACCCTCAGAGCATCGTTGTTCCAATCGTCGAGTGTATTCTGTGAGGGGCGCTCATTCTCAATCGCCCGCTCCATAATATGATCTACGTGTTCAGTAAATGGTTTTGCTTCCCCCGTTACACCGCCAGATTCACGGACAAGTATTTCTACTGATGGTACGTTTGTAGGTCTCATTCTTAGGTTGTATTCACGGGCTATAGCGATCGCTACAGCCCTGTCTTTACCAATATTCTTTTTTTTCCCAGTTATGAGCGTAAATTTATAAACGCCGCGATCTTTATCGAATATTAGATATTCGGGTAGATGGCGGTATTCTCTTTTTCTTGGCCTGGCTGCCATGGTTAACCCTCACTGATAAGCTGGCGAACCGTATGATTAACCATTGAGTCGACCCCCCATTTTTCAGACTCGCAGACCCAAACAGAACCGTCTACGATTTTGCCTGTGAGAAGTCCGTTTTCAACCCAACGTTTAATGGTCCGATTATCCGGGATCGAGTCTTTGGTAAATTCGCGTTTACCCCACTGACTCGCCTTCATAAGTTTTGCCATGACAGATTCTCCATACAGCCCGGCTGCACCCGGGCTTACATATTTATAAATTATTGCTGGTGGGGCAGTAGACGTTGCCAAATTGCTGAAACGTATTTGGCCTGGTGGCGGGCATCGGCCAGTGCGTTATGTGCAACCCCATCGAATGGCATATCTCGCTTTGGATCGAAACCCACAACTCTGCCTAATGTGACGATGGTTCTGACGTCGTGATCGTTCCAAAATTGCCACGGGCAAACCTGGCCGGCGCGCTCATATGCGCCGCGCAATATAACGTTGTCGAAAGTAGCTCCATTGCCCCAAACTTTTAAATATTTCGGATTATCAGAATGCCGGTTAATGAAATGGCTCAGTTCAGATAGGGCAGACGATATCGGCATCGCATCATCAACACAGATTGCTGATCGTGCTTCTGAGCTTTGTCTTAACCACCACAGAATAGTGTCACCATCCGGCACAGCTCCTTGTTCCATAGAACTTTCAAGGCTAACAGCGGTGTAAAACTCCTGACCCAGTTCACCGTTTTGCGGATCGAAGAACACGGCACCAATTGAGACAATAGGGGCATTCGGTTTTTTGCCCATGGACTCGAGGTCGATCATTAAATTGTTCATGCTATTTTATCCTGAGTTTGTCCAGTTGGCAGCGCGCACACTTCAACTGCTCTGCGGTAGATTTCTTTAATAGTTGTCCAGTCGATAGCCTGGTCCTCGTACCAATCGCCTCTTCCGTCGCAATCACTGCAACCATCACCTTCACACTCAGGACAGGTAACTTCGCGTGCGGTACTGAACTCACCAGACAAGGCCCATTTCGCGCCATTTTTGGCAGTCAGCGCTACAGGCATGATGCAGTAACCATCTGGCACAACCGGCGCAGGCTGCTCTTTGATATGCAGTCGCGGCTCACCATCTTTCGGCTCAGGCCATTTGCGCTGTTTGTTAACCGCCAGCTTTTCTACCATCGCCTGGGTAATCTGCTCATCACTGATACCGGTTCGACGTTGCGCATCCCATAACAGGAATTGCATGTCAGCCCATTCGCTAAGGTCGCCGGGTTCAGCAGCAGCCTCGAGCGCTTCTTTGGAAAGGTGCTTCAGCGGACCAACTGGACCGACATTACCGAAGGTGTCCTGTGACCACTTCGCATGCTCCCTGCGTACCTGTTCGCGGTCATTGACGCTATCGGCGATAGCGAATACTTCGCGGACCTCACAACCCTCACGAACGGCTTGATTTTTCCCGTGTTCGTCAATAAGTCCCAGCCAGTCACCGTTTACTGATTTGAATTGCCAGCCTGCCAATTCAAGTCTTTTTGCTGGCTGCGGGACGCGATATTTATCAACGATTCGAGCCAGCGAGTTGAAGTTGATAAAAGGAACAGCCTGGTGCCCCTTATAAATATCACCCCATTCCATTGCTGGCCCGCCAGAAACTTCAGCGACGGCATCACGTAGAGCATCAAAAGGCACAGGCTCCGCACCAAACGCTGCAATAGCCCCATCAATCACCTTCACAGCATCAGCCATTGCGTAGCCGAGATTACCGCCGTCGCTTTGTGCGGATGCTTTGCTGAGAATTCCGTGTATCTGGTGCAGGCGCTCGAGTGATACAGGACCGTTCGCCGGGTGGTTGTTAGTTGTCATGCTGCCCACCCCCTACGTTGATGGCCCAGTGCGTAACGCGCTTCTATCGGGTCCTCTTCTTCGTATTCACCATTGACGCTTTTCACCATCGCCACGCAACATTCGTTGCAGCACCGATAGGACATAAGTTCGCCGTCGAATTTCCACGTCGTACTACGATGGTTTTCACCCTTCAAAATTTCGCCAGCGCAAATGTGGCATTTGTATTCACCTCGAGAGGTAACGATTTTGTTCGATAGTTCTGTATCGCATGGCGTACCGAAATCACCTTCGAAAAGATCAAAGTCCAGTGCGTTGTCTAAATCCTGTTTGTTGAGTGGGTTAGTCATTCCAGGCCTCCAGCTCGTTCTGTATTTCCTCGTCGATCTCGTCATTGGTGGCGTTCTTATTGAGTGTGCGCCGGGCTTCTTTCAGATATGACTCACGGCGTTCATCGTACCAGGCTGAGAATTCAGGCGACCAGCCGTACATGTACCCGAAAAAAGCAACCCTGGCATTGTCCTCAGCTGTGCGCTCTACCATGCAATCAGCTGTAGTCAGTGCAGCCTCACGGATGTAACCGCGCAAGTCACGCTTGCGCCAATACGGGCTATGTTTCGAGTCGCAGCGGTCTTTAAATTCGACGGTCCAGCGACGGATGCAACGTGCGTTCAGTGATTTACTCATTGTGCAGCTCCCTGTCTGGCTCTATTTAATAGCTGGTTAAACATCATGGTTAGTCTGTTACTGCAACCGAACGGCATATCGTTAACACGGTATGTTGGTATGCCCTTGCGAACACCAGACTTCACGATCCGGCCTGTGCCATAGAGTTGCGATAATGCTCCGGCGACCGCGGGTGTCTTTTTGTTCATACCTTTGGCGATTTCACCGCTGGTGGTATTCGGATGAGCCTGGAGATATTCAAATACGGTCATGGCGTTTTACCTTTGCGTTCCTGTTCCAGTTGCATCAGAGACTCTTTTAATGCTGCGAACGTAGCGTCCAGTCTGGTGGCGACTTCACGCATAAGCAGTGCATGTTTTGGTGTTAATTCATCAACGGAGGCAAAAGCCTCCGCTACGAGCTCTTTTACCTTCATGCGGCGCATTGGCGCAGCTCCACCAGTTCGTTAAAGCGGTTCATGAAAAGACCATAGGCTTGACCAGGACGGAGAGGGATAACCTGAACGAGATCAGAACAGGGAATACCTTCGAGAATTTCCCACTTCGAACCGTCATCGATTTCCAGATCACGGCGCTCGGTAGCTAACATGGTTAGATCGGCATATTTCACGACAGCAGCTTGTTCAAGAGAGATACCGAATTTAAAGCGGATAAGACCATCAATATAAGTTTCCATGCGCTGGTAGTCAGGCAGCAAGGCTTTGAGCGGGGCTGGAATATCCTGGCAATATGCCTCCGCAGCGTCGTGCATCAGCGCTTCAAAGGCGAACTCTGGCGGCACAATCTGGCTTACAAGCACAGAGTGCTGGGCCACGCTGTAGAACTCTGGGAGATGCCCAGCGAATCGACAGATGTTGGAAAGAGCCGTCGCGATATCCTCAACATCGATATCGTCGATTGTGGCGGTCAGGTAGTTAAATTTTTTACCGGATAATGTCTGAATGTAGCTCATGTCTTTCTCCATATTGGCGCGCTGCACCGCGCAGATTTTGGTTGCACGAATCCCTCGCCGGGTGGCGATAATTAATGGAATTACGCTTCAATAAATCCCCGCGGCGCCGGGGATTTAATGCAGAGCAATTAGGCTTTAAAATTACCGATGAAAGTTTCCACTGATTCACCTTCGAACTTGCTGATCAGCAAATCGCGGAATTCGTTGGCGATCGCTTCTTCCTGGGCTTCAAGTTGGACAATGCGCAGAACAAAGCAGGGTTCATCGCTGGTCAGCAGACTGTTACGCAAGCTAAAGCGGCGTTCGCCCAGGCCTTCATACGGCATACATTTGAACTCGAACGCCACAGGCATTACGTCTTTGCTGCTAGCTTCAACGCTTTGCATCAGGGATTTTTTACCAGCGAAATCTCCAGTTTCATGGTCCTGCTGGGTTGCTTGTTGAATAGTGATACGACGTACAGCCTGAGCCGCCTGGGAAATCTGCATCGTATTGCCATCAGCATCAAACGCCAGAAGGTAATCGCTCCAGTCTTCAAGCCATTCGGCGATTTGCTTTTGCTTCAGACGTTGACCGTCGATCTGCAGTAACGCGCGGAACGGGGCTGTTTTCTTCAGGGTGATTGAAGCCACGTTATCGGCGTGACCGGGATTATCCAGGGTGCCGATGTTGAACACTGAACGGGCGGTCATGTTGTCAGCGTCAATGAAGCAACGAGCTGGCTCACTGTCGCTGGCGTAACCTTTAGAATAACGTGTGAAGTCGTCAATACTGGTTGTGGTCATTGCGCCACGAAAGCGGAAACGCTCCAGAGAAAAGCGCTCGAGGCTTTCAACGCCAGTACCCTCTGGCAGTAATGCGGTCGGGCAAGCCAGGCCATGAATATCATTCAGGTGATAACCGGAAAGAACCAGGTCTTTGACCTGCTTGAAGGTACCGCTGTCTAACTGAGACATAAAAATTCCTTATTAACTGATGATCAAAGTGGTATCAGTGAGTTTGTTGTTGCGGATCACTGAGCCGCTTTAAGCTTTCCATCCACCGCGCCAGTGATCCCGAACAGCTGACCCTGATCTTCCTGCAGGATGGTGAGCTTCCCGCCTTTGTTGACCCACATCGGGGTTTCGGTTGTGTCCTCCTCGGAGGCTTTACCACGCGGTGTCGGGGTGCTGTAGTTCAGCTTGTGCTTGATCTTGACGCGCTTCTCTTCAACGGAATTACCCATGCGCTCAAAATCAAATGTGAGGACTACTTTGCCTTTGTTGCCGTTATTCAGAACGCCAAGCGCGGTGGTATTAAGTGCTGCCGCGATTTTGTTCATGAACACGCCGGCATCCAGTTCGCCAAGAAAATCTGGCACTACGGTCATGCGGTCATTACTCATGGTTTTACCCTCGTTAAGGCGGCTGCAACCGCCGAACTTTCTCCATACACAATAGAAAGAGCACTCCGATCTTCTACCAACGCCCCGTCATAGCTTTTCGGCGCATCCACTTGGCGCTTGGGTTTCAGCCTCGTGTGGCGGGAATGCTCTTACTTGTTGTGCCCTGAAAAAGGCTGGCGGTTACCGGACAAGTGGGAAAACACCGGGCCGCCAGAACAGGGAGTTACTTGTTATTGCTTTGGCCTGCTTTTAACCACATCAGGCGCGGTGGTAGGTATCTTCTGGCGGGGTGCTAAGGGGGTGATTAGCCCTTGCCCTTAACACTCCTGCTGGTTTTGGTATTCCTGGCTTGGGTATCGCCACCAGCTATAGGAATTTGACTACGAGTTGCGGTTAATCAGACCGCGTCTCTGTTACCCCTCCCGAAGACACCTGTCAGCGAATCATCCGGTTATTCATATGCCACCGGCGGCTACTTCGTGGGCGTCATGCCTGTTCGCTGTTTCGTATAGGTACATTATGTACCTTGAGGGTACATTGTCAAGGATAAAAAAACCTGCCGAAGCAGGTTTGTGATGATGGGTTAAGGCTTATGCCTGTGCCGTCGTGGTTTTCCTGAGAAAACAACGGTGCCAATAATCGAGCAATTACCATTGATCCTAATATATGGCTCTGGCCAGTTGGCGTTTAAAGCTTTAAGAAACTTTTCGCCACTATCTTCTATTAATCGTTTAAACGTCGTTTCGCCAGAATCATGCATTAAAGCAATAACATCATCGCCATGAGAAGCTGCAACCTCTGGATCTACAAAAATCATATCGCCAGGACGATACTCATCGATCATTGAATCACCAATGACGCGTAAGATATAAGTCATTGGCCCGCACGGAACGGGACAAGGATATGTTTCTACACTACTCAAATCTACCTCTGCATAACCAGCATCCGTCCATGCTCCGGCTTGCACCCAGGATATAACCGGGACCATCGTAATTGATCTATTAACGTCTGAAACGTCGGGTGATTTAGCAATGTTGGTAGTTTGATGTTCGGTATCTAGCCAACCTTGAGGCAAGTCAAAACATTTTTCGATATGCCTTGCCATAGCGTCACCAATACCTTTGGTGGCACCTTCACCCATAAACCGGCTGGTTTGTGTAGGTTCACGATCGATCATGTTAGCGAAGTAGCTATTACCCCCAACACCATCTCTCAATTTTCGGGCGTTTAATCGCCTGATTTCCTGGATAGTTTTCATCAGCAAATTAAACAATGTGTACCTCTATGGTACAAGTACCTTGTGGGTTCATTTCTTTCGTGTAATATGTACACAGGAGGTACATATTATGAAAGAGTATTGGGACTCTTTAACTAAAGAGCAGCAAGGCGAATTAGCTGGAAGCGTAGGTTCCACGCCTGGCTACCTGCGTTTAGTTTTCAATGGCTACAAAAAGGCAGGTTTTTCCTTGGCTAAAAAGCTGGAGGAAACAACTGCTGGGATTATCAGCAAATCTGATCTTCGTCCTGACATTTACCCTAAACAGTAGCAGACGAGCTGATTTTTATAACCACAGAATTAAGGGGTTAACCGTGGGTAACGAACCTATTTGGAAAGTCGAACGTCAGCCAGCCTGGCTGGTGGCGGCGATAAAAAAAACGATCACCGATCTACCTGGTGGTTATGCCGAGGCGGCGGAATGGTTGGGCGTGACAGAGAACGCATTGTTTAACCGCCTTCGTGTTGACGGCGATCAGATCTTCCCGCTGGGCTGGGCAATGGTTTTACAACGTGCTGGTGGTTCAACTCATATCGCTGATGCCGTTGCGCGCCATTCTCAGGGCGTATTTGTACCGCTGGCAGATGTTGATGATCTGGATAACGCCGATATCAACCAGCGTCTGATGGAGTCCATTGAGTGGATAGGCCGTCATTCTAATTTTGTACGTAAAGCCACGGCTGATGGGGTAATTGACGCAGATGAGCGTGCTCAGATTGAGGAAAACAGCTATCAGGTTATCGCGAAGTTCCAGGAGCACGTAACGCTTCTTTATCGAGTTTTTTGTGTCGCTGAAAAGAGTGACGCCCGCGAGTGTGCAGCTCCGGGCGCCTTGGCGAACAACTCTTCGAGTATGGAGAAATAATCCGCATGAACAGTTTAACGGCTTTTAACCGTCTACCGCAACTCAGGATGATCCCGGTGCCGGGTCTTCCGCTGTTTCGGTATGAATGCAAAGTATCAAATCACTGGGTGTCATGTAACCACAGCCAGGCTGCCGTAATTGTGGGGGTCTACTATCGGAGGGCAAAACGCCTGTGCGCGAACTTAACCGAAGGTTCAAAGATCACCGTGGAGTGCCAGTCCGTGTTATCCGCTGGGAGCCAGAAACACAGCGTGTTATCTACCTGCGCGATGGCTACCCACACGAATGTTTCAGGCCGCTTGAGCAGTTCAGGCAAAAGTTCAGGGAGATAACGGACGATCATGAGCACTAAATTAACCGGCTACGTATGGGATGGTTGCGCGGCGTCGGGCATGAAGTTGTCTAGTGTCGCGATCATGGCTCGCCTTGCTGATTTCAGCAGCGATGAGGGGGTGTGCTGGCCGTCCATTGAAACTATCGCTCGCCAGCTTGGCGCAGGGCCGAGCACTATCAGAACGGCAATCGCTAAGCTTGAAAAAGATGGCTGGCTCACGCGTACACAGCGCCGTAATGGTAACCGTAATGCTTCGAACGTTTACCGCCTGAATGTGGCGAAACTTCAGGCTGCCGCATTTTCTCAACTGTCAGATTCTGACACGTCAAAATCTGACGCATCAAAATTTGACGTCTCAAAAACTGACCCGTCGAAATCTGGCAAAAACGGCGGTTTTGACCCGTCAGAATCTGGCGGGGATCCGTCAGTAAAATCAAAACAAGATCCACAAGTAACTTCAAAACCCTCTTGTCCGGTTGCGGCGCAACCAGACCCTGAAGTCGTGATTACTGATCAGGCAATTTTGGTTCTGACCCATTTGAACCAGATCAGCGGATCCCGGTATCAGAAATCAAAAACATCCCTGGAGAACATCCGTGCCCGACTGCGTGAGGGATACAGCGTTGCAGACCTGCAACTTGTTATCGACCTGAAGCATGAGCACTGGCACGAGAACGACGAGCAGTACCAGTACATGCGCCCGGAAACGCTGTTCGGCCCGAAGAAATTCGAGAGCTATCTGCAAAGCGCTACCCGCTGGGAGCAGAAGGGACGGCCTAAACGGGCTGACTGGGGCGCGAAAAAGCGCGATGTGATGGCTTTTGGTCCGGTTGAAACAACGATTCCAGAGGGGTTCAGAGGATGACGTTAAACAAATATTGCCAGGCGCTGGTGGCACTACGTAGCCAACCAGCCCACGAATTGAGAGAAGTTGGCGATCAGTGGCGGACACCGGATCTGCTTTTCTGGGGTATCAACGCGCTATTTGGGCCATTAGTTCTGGACTTGTTTGCTGACGACGACAACGCGAAGTGCCCGGCATGGTACACCGCCGAAGATAATGCGCTGACGCAGGACTGGTCTGAACGTCTTACAGAACTGGGTGGCGCTGGTTATGGCAACCCACCGTATAGCCGTTCGCAGTATCACGAGAAACAGGCGATCACCGGCATGACGCACATCATGAACTACGCAGCAGCCCAGCGCGAAAAGGGCGGTCGCTATGTATTCCTGATAAAAGCTGCGCCGAGCGAAACGTGGTGGCCGGAAGATGCCGATCACATTGTATTCATCCGCGGGCGCATTGGGTTCGATCTGCCAGTGTGGTTTGTACCTGCTGACGAAAAACAAAAACCCACCAGCGCGTTTTTTGCCGGTGCCATAGCTGTATTCGATAAGTCATGGCGTGGCGAGCGTTTCAGCTATATCAACCGTACAGAACTGGAGGCAAAAGGGCGTGCGTTTATGGCTTTGGCACAATTTGCCACCAGCAAACCTCAACCAGCAACGGCCACACCAACAGTAGCTGGTAAGCCAGAAACAGAGTTGCCACTCACCCAGAAAGATATTTTTGATATCAGCGGTGTCGAAGCGTGGGCATGTGTTAGAGCTGCGTTCGGCGATAAAGAAGAATACACATTCAGTGAATCGAAGTTTGGGCATACCTGGGCGGCGGATTCTGTCGAAGCACCGGAATTCACTCAGGTATCACCATTAACGATCGACAAAGCGAAGCTGCTTGTTCGTGAGAGTATTTTGTTCGGTGTGGATGAGTGGTTGTTGTCGATAAAATGCGATGACGCTGCTGCGCGCCTGGATATGTCGGAACGTATTCGCACTGTTGCCCTTGAAGCATCTGGTGAATATGGCATGAACAGTACTGATTTCATTGCAGCTATGGGAAGCCTGGATGTTTCCAGTTGGTCCAATATTCGCCAGATCCGCATGCACATCCGTGATAAAGCTAAACCAGTAGCGGATCCGCTTCCCGAGTCCCGTATCTGGCCGCTGGAGGTTGGAATTGTATTCGACCAGGTAGACGGCGCTGACATGCTGGATGAATCACAGCAGAACAAGCTGAAAGCCAATATCAATCAACTATGGCTGGAACGAACGGCCACCAGCGAAATCATCACAATTGCGCAAGGTCTTGTCGACAGCATGCGGGGGGTAACTCATGCGTGAAACAGTCTTTTATCTCCATGCTGGCATAGCGCCTATTTCGGATGTTGTTCAACGTGTTCGTCACTATAGCGGGAAAGTTGAGGTATGTTTCAGGAATTATGACGGAGGCTTTTAATGAGGCTCATACTCCCATTTCCACCCAGCGTGAACACCTACTGGCGCGCCCCTAACAAGGGGCCGCTGGCCGGTCGTCACCTCATTAGCGCTGATGGCCGTAAATACCAGAGCGCTGCCTGCGTGGCAATCATTGAGCAATTACGACGCCTCCCGAAGCCGTCGACTGAACTTGCAGCGGTAGAAATCACGCTGTACCCGCCGGATGCGCGCCGCCGGGACATCGATAATTACAACAAAGCTCTGTTTGACGCACTGACGCATGCGGGTGTCTGGGAAGACGACAGCCAGATTAAGCGCATGCTGGTGGAATGGGGACCCGTTGTGCCGAAAGGTCGGGTAGAGATAACGATCAGCAGATATGAACCGGCGGGTGCAGCCGCCTGATATGGAGAAAAGTATGAGCCAGTTAGCAACAACAGCATTAACCATGTCCAGCAGTGATATTGCTGAGCTGGTGGAATCACGACATGACCATGTTAAACGGTCCATTGAACGCCTGGCAGAGCGCGGTGTTATTGAACTCCCCCCAATGGGGGAAGTTAAAAATCACCTCAATCAGTCGGTATCGGTTTATCTGATAGGGAAGCGGGACAGTTATATCGTTGTCGCGCAGCTGTCGCCGGAGTTTACCGCGCGTCTGGTTGATCGCTGGCAGGAGCTTGAGCAGGCACAGCAGCAGACGATTCCTCAATCATTCTCTGAAGCCCTACGTCTTGCAGCTGACCTTGCAGAACAAAAACAGCAGTTGACTAACGAACTGGCTGCCGCGGCGCCGAAGGTAGCGTTTGTTGATCGGTACTGTACAGCCAGTGGGTCAATGTCATTCCGCCAGGTAGCAAAACTGCTTAAGGCCAAAGAGCCAGATCTGCGGTTATTCCTCCTTGAGAACGACATCATGTATCGCCTTGGCGGAACGATGACCCCACGGCATCAGCATATTGATGCGGGCCGTTTTGAAGTGAAAACCGGCACATCCGTAACCTCAAATCATGCATTCAGCCAGGCTCGTTTCACGGCGAAAGGCGTGCGCTGGATTGGTGGACTGTGGGCAGAACACATTGCCAGGGGGCAGGTCGCGTGAGAGCTCTGCTTACCCCCGAGATCGCCCATCGTATGGGGATTGTGCTGTTCCGTCCCGGTGCGGAACTGATGCACCTCTTCATGCGTGGTCGCGTTCTGCTCGAGCCTGAACCAGAAGAAATGGCGTCATTCAGTACCGGGGCTGTTCCGGCAGCCATTCAGCCGCTGGCTGATGATCCGGTAATGCGCCAGGTCTTCGGGAATGAGAGGGTTATTCAGCGTGCCGGTGGGCTTCCTTCCCTTGAGCAATGGCTGAGTAATCGGTTTGAATGCCAGTGGTCACATTCAACGTGGCACGACAAGAACTTCACAACAATGCGGCACCCACCAGGATGCATTCGCCTGTGCTGGCATTGCGATCACACTTTGTCGGGGCAGCATACCGAACAGCTTGCAGGTATAGCGGCCGGAAACCTGGTATCCTGGATTCTGGAAGTCATTCGGCGTGATTCTGGTTTTCCCGAGTCGCATATCCTGACGCTTCCGGAACTGTGCTGGTGGATGGTCAGAAACGACCTGGCTGATGTTATTCCGGAAAGCGTTGCGCACAAAGGGCTGCGCCTTCCGGATGAGAAGATCCGTTCTGTCATGAGGGAAAGCGACATAGTGCCTTCCTCGTCAGCAACCAGACTCGTGCAGGAGAAGGCGAAGAAGATCCTCACGCTCTCTGTTGATCCAGAGTCGCCAGAGTCTTTTATGCTCAGGCCAAAACGTCGCCGCTGGATAAATGAGACGTACACCCGCTGGGTTAAAACACAACCCTGTGAGTGTTGCCGACGGCCAGCAGATGATCCGCACCATATCGTAGGGCACGGTATGGGGGGGACAGCAACAAAAGCCCATGACCTCTTCGTGATCCCTCTGTGCAGAGAGTGCCACGACGAGTTACACGCCGATGTACCGGCATTCGAGCAGAAGCATGGTACGCAGCTTGAGTTGCTACTGCGTTTTATTGATCGGGCGCTGGCGATCGGCGTAATTGCGAAAGCTTAAGTGTATGGAGAAAAAAATGCGTGATATTCAAATGCTGCTTGAAAGATGGGGAGGGTGGGCTGCCAGTGACAGTTCTGGCGTGGACTATTCTCCTATTGCTGCAGGATTTAAGGGACTGTTGCCGCAAACAGGTAGAGCCAGACCGTCATGTACTGACGATGATGCTCTGATCATTGAAGGTTGCTTGGCGCGGTTGAAAAGCCGGAAACCATATGAGCATTCACTGCTTGTAGCTCACTATCTGTATGGAATATCCAAGAGGAAGATCGCAAAAGTGCGTAAAAAAGATGAGAAATTGATACGGATCGAGATACAGATGGCAGAGGGGTTTATTGATGGCTGCCTTTCAATGTTGGATGTAAGGCTTGATATGGATGAATAACTAATTGTTAACATTATGCCCCGTGTAGGGGCCTAATGTTACAAGTGAGGGAAAATTCTACGCAGCACTAACCAACACCTACCAAATGTACAAAGTGAAAGGAGCAGCGAAGACAATCCTAACAGGAGAAATAAAAAATCAATTGGTTGAGCAAAGACTTTAACATCCTCTGGTAAGAACATAGCGATCAGTGGAAACAAGCAGGCCACAATCAGCGTCAACCCTGTTGATAGCAAGCGATTTATCAATGTTGGTAATATGTTATTCCTTTTGAGGGCGTTAATGGCCCCATCTTTGTCACTATCTGCGCTACTGAATATAGATATAGCGGCGAGAACAAACCCAAAAAGAATTCCTGAAATTGTCGAAAGCACACCTGCTGTAGTTAACACATCAGCATGTTTCATAGGCTTAAACAGTTTTGTCGCTGCATAAGTAATCAGAACTAAGAGGACCACTTTCCAAAAAAGAGTTAGAAATTCTCTCATTTTGTCCTCCCTTTTGCGTTACTGGTTTTTTTTTGCAAGCTCATACTGTGCAAGGTAATTTGCATTATCAATTTTAGCAGATATCATCGCCGTCCTGATATCAGAATCAGAAGGATAGCCGCTTTTTACTACTATAGTTTTCGAGCCTATGAGCACTTGATCAAGTAGGCTTTTTGGCGCTGTATCTGATGGTTCTGTTACATCAATTTTCTTGATTTTTAGCCCGCCAGAGCCTTTGGGGAATAGTTCAAGCAGTTCTTTAATAGCATCAGTAACTGATGATTTAAGATAGTTGAAACCTGCTCTTTTGGGACGAATGCGACCGCGCATGTTGAGTCTCAGATGTGAGCCGCCCATACCAACCACCATATCAATGATGTCATTAGTAAGGTCATTCTTAATCTGATAATTAGCTTTATTGAAATTTCTTGGCGCTGCGACAGTGAGGTCAAAACTGCGAAGGATGTTCCCATCTTCAAGAAGTTCCTTCATGCTCTCGTGCTTCCAGATAGCCTCGAATGTAACATTTTTCATTTGTGTCTTGTTGTACAAAATGAAAGATAAATCATTCACTTTGGGGCCTAAATGGTTGAGAGTCATTGCTAGTAAATCTGTTTCAAAGTAGTAAATAAAATATGTCCGTTCTACTACTGAATCTTTATCGCTAAGCGGTATCGTTCGCTCGCTTCCTGTGGTGCCATCCTCGATAAAAGGTAAGAGACAATCACGCCTCCACGAGACATACCCAAAATAACTCTGCTGCTTATCATCCTTTTCAAGAATGACAAGTTTTAAACCACGGTTTTGGGTTTCTGCTGTCACTGACCTGCCCCCACGATTAGATACAACACTCAGTTAGTAACGTCGGAATCTTCATTCTCAGAATGACCCTTTCTCCAGCCCGCTGCAAATTCAGACGGTGTCTGATAATTCAGCGTGGAGTGCGGGCGGCATTCGTTATAATCCTGCCGCCAGTCATTAATAATTTTCCTGGCATGAACGATATCGCTGAACCAGTGCTCATTCAAACATTCATCGCGAAATCGTCCGTTAAAGCTCTCAATAAATCCGTTCTGCGTTGGCTTGCCCGGCTGGATTAAGCGCAACTCAACACCATGCTCAAAGGCCCATTGATCCAGTGCACGGCAAGTGAACTCCGGCCCCTGGTCAGTTCTTATCGTCGCCGGATAGCCTCGAAACAGTGCAATGCTGTCCAGAATACGCGTGACCTGAACGCCTGAAATCCCAAAGGCAACAGTGACCGTCAGGCATTCCTTTGTGAAATCATCGACGCAGGTAAGACACTTGATCCTGCGACCGGTGGAAAGTGCGTCCATGACGAAATCCATCGACCAGGTCAGATTGGGCGCCGCCGGACGGAGCAGCGGCAGACGTTCTGTTGCCAGCCCTTTACGACGTCTTCTGCGTTTTACGCCCAGGCCACTGAGGTGATAAAGCCGGTACACGCGCTTATGATTAACATGAAGCCCTTCACGGCGCAGCAACTGCCAAATACGACGGTAGCCAAAACGCCTGCGCTCCAGTGCCAGCTCAGTGATGCGCCCTGATAAATGCGCATCAGCAGCCGGACGGTGAGCCTCATAGCGGCAGGTCGACAGGGATAAACCTGTAAGCCTGCAGGCACGACGTTGCGACAGACCGGTCGCATCACACATCAACATCACGGCTTCCCGCTTCTGGTCTGTCGTCAGTACTTTCGCCCAAGAGCCACCTGAAGCGCCTCTTTATCCAGCATGGCTTCGGCAAGCAGCTTCTTGAGTCTGGTGTTCTCTTCCTCAAGCGACTTCAGGCGCTTAACTTCAGGCACCTCCATACCGCCATACTTCTTACGCCAGGTGTAAAACGTGGCATCGGAAATGGCATGCTTGCGGCAGAGTTCACGGGCGGGTACCCCAGCTTCGGCTTCGCGGAGAATACTGATGATCTGTTCGTCGGAAAAACGCTTCTTCATGGGGATGTCCTCATGTGGCTTATGAAGACATTACTAACATCGGGGTGTACTAATCAACGGGGAGCAGGTCATCACCACTAAAGGGAATGTAATCGGAGTCGTGTTTGTCATTTGCTCGAATGCAAGTTTTGCTGTAGACAGACCGTCTTTTTTACTTCCATTTCCAGTGAAAAAGCCAACTCTTACGCGACGAGTTTTCTTCTTATCTTCTGTAGTCATTATCAATCCGATGAGAATTTCTGATAAACGGATGAAAAATACTATAAATAATTGAGAAGATCATTAGCGCGGTCCGCAAAAAGTGATGTAACGTGTTAAGAGTGGTTACTTGGTCACATTGCTTAATCATCAAATTCAGCTTCTGAGTTTTGTTTTAACGATGCTGGATTGTGCGACTTATCTCTCTGAAACTTATCTTTTTTTCCTTGACTATGAATTTTCTATCTAAGGAGGTTCTATGTTGGGAGTGTGTTCTTGTGGTGGTAGGCTTGATGAGTCGCAGTATTCCACCGATAGCCTAGGTAATACGTTTAAATCTTGTCCAAGATGTTCGCAGATTTCCGGGCATCACGTTTTCTATCTTATTGAGGAGTTTGGCGAGAGGGATATGGGGGATGGTAGAGTTATAGTGCAACCATATTGCCCATCGTGCAGAAACTACCAAGAAAGATCATTAGTTCCTGCGTTTGAATGCAGTGGTTCATAATCACAACATTCAATATAAGACCACCTTCGGGTGGTTTTTTTATGACAAATCAGACATGCGCTGCGCATAAAGGCGCTGGTGGTCGCAGAATGGAATTCTTCTCTTGCTGGTGCAGCCAACCAGAGTTATCTGTATGTCACTCTATTTATTTAAGGGTAAAAGGCATGCTAAATCAGCAAGATATGACAGAAACCGCGAAGGCTGTTTTCAATGAGTTAAGCGATAAACCAGCAACGGCTGGGGAGATTGCACAGAATACCCACCTCAGCCGCGAACGTTGCCAGCTCATACTTACGCAACTGGTGATGGCGGGGTTATCTGATTACCAGTTCGGATGTTATAAACGTCTCCAGTAATGGGGGCTTTCTGCTGTGGAAATGGGCGGCTGGTGGGTGTTAGCGCACCCGGCCAGCCATCAGCTCATGCTTTCAGGTCACAAGCTAACCAAGGCCCACTGCTTTAGCGCAAAAGCAACGTGAGCCTATCAGAGTTACGCTTACTGATCTATGAAAAATACTGTAAAAATAAACAGTGTTGAGTTAATCAACGCTGATAGCCTGCATTACGTCGCCACCCTCCCGGATAACTCTATTGATCTGATAGTTACGGATCCGCCGTACTTCAAAGTGAAGCCCAACGGCTGGGACAACCAATGGAAGGGGGACGAGGACTACTTACGCTGGCTTGATAGCTGTCTGGCTGAGTATGCTCGCGTTCTTAAACCTGCTGGCAGCATTTACCTGTTTTGCGGTCACCGACTGGCCTCAGATATAGAGATTATGATGCGTGCCCGATTCAACGTTTTGAATCACATCATTTGGGCAAAACCATCGGGCCGCTGGAATGGATGTAATAAAGAAAGCCTGCGTGCGTACTTTCCATCTACGGAACGGATTTTGTTTGCTGAGCACTATCTTGGGCCGTACTCTGGTAAAGAGGATGTTTACGAAAGGAAAAGCACAGAGCTAAAGCAGCACATTATGACGCCGCTGATTGACTACTTCCGTAATGCCCGTGAATCACTGGGTGTTAGCTCGAAAGAAATAGCTGAGGCAACCGGAAAGAAAAACATGGCGTCACACTGGTTTGGTGCAAGCCAATGGCAACTACCAAATGAAGTGGACTATCGAAAATTGCAGGAACTGTTCACGCGGATCGCTATCGATAAGCACATTCAGCAGAAGCTTGAACATCCTCACCACCAGCTGGTGGCTACCTATCAGTCATTAAACCGCAAGTATTCAGAATTGCTGGAGGAATACAAAACCCTCCGGCGCTGCTTCTCTGTTTCCGCTCTTGTTCCGTATACCGACGTATGGACGCATAAGCCTGTTCAGTTTTATCCGGGCAAACATCCATGCGAAAAACCTGCCGACATGCTGAAGCAGATCATTAGCGCCAGCAGCAGACCAGGGGATATCGTTGCCGATTTCTTTATGGGCTCTGGTTCAACTGTGAAAGCTGCAATAGAACTTGGTCGTCGGGCGATCGGGGTAGAACTGGAAGCTGACAGATTTATTCAGACCACCGAAGAGGTGGAAAAACTGAACAAAACATAACGATCATCACACCCCTGTGGATGTGGCGATTACCATTTTCAGGCACCGGGAATCATCCTTACTTTTATTTGAACAAAAGAGCCCGGTTGCCTGATTCCACATCCCCTCATTTCTGAGAGGAATCACAGCAATTAAGAGGGGGCTAAATGTCCGATCCGATTTCCGGTACTGGGCTGGCTGGTGGTGTCCTGACGGGGGCCAGCGTCTATGGATTTCTGTCCGGAACCGATTACGGCGTGGTGTTTGGCGCGTTTGCCGGAGCTGTATTTTACATTGCAACCACAGCGGACCTGAGTGCAGCGCGCCGACTGGCATATTTTCTGGTTTCGTATATCGCGGGGATCCTTTGTTCCGGGCTGGTGGGTTCAAAGCTGGCTCAGGCTACCGGCTACAGTGATAAACCACTGGATGCCATTGGCGCCGTAATCGTTTCTGCTTTAGCCGTCAAAATCCTGACGTTCCTGAATAATCAGGATGTCGGCTCGCTGGTGGCGCTGATAACGCGCCGGGGAGGTTCAGGTGGTACAAAATGACCCATCGGCAACTTTTAATGCATTGCTTTGTGCTGGGGTAGTGTTAACCCTGATGTTTTACCGTCGCGGCGACTCGCGACATCGACCGTGGATATCTCGTTTAGCGTGGCTGCTTACGGTTATCTACAGCGCCGTTCCGCTGGCGTATCTGTGCGGTATTTACCCGTACTCATCATGGGCCACTATCGGGGCCAACATTATTTTCCTGTCCGTGCTGGTCGCCGTAAGAGGCAACGTGGCACGTCTGGTTGATCATCTGAGGCACTAATGAACCAATCACAATTTCAGCAGGCGGCTGGTATCAGCGCCGGGCTTTCTGCGCGCTGGTTTCCGCACATTGATGCGGCAATGAAAGAGTTTGGCATTACAGCTACGAACGATCTGGCTATGTTCATCGCCCAGGTTGGGCATGAGTCTGCGGGTTTTACCTCGCTGGTGGAAAGCTTCAACTACTCGGTAGAGGGGCTGAAGAAAACCTTTGGTAAACGCCTTACTCCTTATCAGTGTGAAATGCTGGGTCGTGTCGATGGTAAGCAGGTGGCCCACCAGCCGCAAATAGCCAATCTGGTGTACGGTGACCGCATGGGGAATAACAGCCAGGGTGATGGCTGGAAATATCGCGGTCGTGGCCTGCTTCAAATCACTGGCCGCGAGAACTACGTTAAATGCGGTGCGGCGTTGAAGCTCGATCTGATCAGCACACCAGAGTTGCTGACACAGGAGAAGCATGCAGCCCGTTCTGCTGCCTGGTATTTCACGTTACGTGGTTGCCTGATGTATTCAGGTGATGTTGTACGTGTCACGCAGATCATTAACGGTGGCCAGAATGGACTGGCTGACAGAAATAGTCGTTATAACAAAGCGCGGGCGGCGTTGCTGGTATGACAGCGATCTTTGCTTTAGTTAAGGCCCGGTGGAAAACAATCATTGTATTGTTGCTGATGGCTGGTGCGTTTCTTGCCGGGAATGTCTGGAGTGAGCGGGGCTGGCAAAAGAAGTGGGCTGACCGCAATAGCGTGGAATCTTCACAGGAAGCGAACGCGCAGACTGCCGCCCGCTGGATTGAACAAGGGCGCATAATTGCCCGTGATGAGGCTGTAAAAGATGCACAAGCACAAGCTGCTAAATCTGCTGCCACTGCTGCTGGCCTGTCTGCCACTGTTAGCCAGTTGCGCACAGAAGCAACAAAGCTTGCCGCCCGTCTGGACGCCGCAAAGCACACCGCAGATCTTACCGCTGCCGTCAGAAGCAAAACAGCCGGAGCCGACGCCGCAGTGCTCGCCGACATGCTCGGAGATATTGCAGCAGAAGCTAAGCGATATGCTGGAATCGCTGACGAACGCTACACCGCCGGGATGACGTGTGAACGTATTTACGATTCGGTGAGAGAGTCAAACAACAACCCCATAGCCTCGCAATAGCGGGGCTGTTTTATGATCGCTGCCCATCATGAAAATGATAACTATTACCATTTTGGCGGGTCCTCCTGGCGGGGCGGCCTGCCACGGGGCGGCGTGCTCGCGGGAATCGGCTAGTTTTTGCGATCTATGGTCATCATCATCATTCGCGCAATCCATTGATTTTTCAAACCCCGATTTTTCAATGATGTCGAATCGTTCAAAAAGTGTTCACCATCATGGACCAGGAAATTGCTTCGTTAAAACTCAACATTAACCAGCTGGCTGGCATCACTGGCGTGCATCGGCAGACCGTTGCCGCCAGGCTAAAAAATGTTGAACCTGCCGCCGGTAGTAACAGCAAACTCAAGCTGTATCTCGTCACCGATATTTTGAGTGAACTGATGATTCCGACAGTCTCAACGTCCAACGTAGAGGAAATGGAACCATCGAACAGGCTCGCGCACTGGAAGGCCGAGAACGAGCGGCTGAAATTTGAGGTAGATACGAAGCAGCTCATTCCCGCTGAAGACGTTGCCAGAGAATTTTCACTGATGGCGAAAGCTGTTGTAACGGTGCTTGAAACTCTACCGGACATTCTTGAGCGCGACTGCGCACTGACACCAGCCGCTGTCTCGCGTGTGCAAGACGTGATTGATGATTTGCGTGATCAGGTTGCACAAAAAGTAATGGACGCCGAACAAGAGGAGGAAGAGCCAGAGGAGGACTGATGGCAAAACGGGCATCAGCCAGAGGTATCCGCCGGGATATCTCCGGTATTTTACGTGCCCCGCGTCGTATGAAGGTAGCTGATGCGGTTCGCGATTTCATGCGTGTCCCTATCGGTGCGGGTAACTCTGTTAAGTGGGATCCAAATCTGGCCCCTTACATCATCGAGCCGATGAATAGCCTGGCTTCAAGAGAATACGATGCTGTGGTGTTTGTAGGACCTGCCCGAACAGGGAAAACGATTGGTCTGATTGATGGCTGGATTGTCTATAACATCGTTTGTGATCCCGCGGATATGCTGGTCATACAGGTATCCGAAGAAAAAGCGCGTGAGCACTCAAAGAAACGCCTCGATCGCACATTCCGCTGTAGTCCTGATGTGAAATCACGACTCAGCCCGCGCAGGAACGATAATAACGTCCACGACCGTACATTTCGTGCAGGGAATTATCTAAAGATTGGCTGGCCGTCGGTGAATATCATGTCCTCGTCAGACTATAAAAGTGTAGCGCTGACTGACTACGATCGTTTCCCTGAGGATATCGACGGCGAGGGTGATGCGTTTTCTCTTGGTTCGAAACGAACCACCACATTTATGTCCAGCGGGATGACGCTTGTCGAAAGTTCTCCCGGTCGCGAGATCCGTGACACCAAATGGCGACCAACCAGCGCGCATGAAGCTCCCCCGACAACAGGAATATTATCGCTATTTAATAAAGGCGATCGGCGACGGCTTTACTGGCCATGCCCGCATTGCGGGGAATATTTTCAGCCGGAAATCGCCAATATGACAGGATTCCGTGAGACGCCTGACCCCGTTGTAGCAAGTGAATCTGCCTACCTCCAGTGCCCAGCATGCAAAGGCAAAATTACGCCCGAGATGAAACGTGACCTGAATATTCGCCATGTCTGGTTGCGTGATGGGGAAAAAATGGACCGGGACGGCAAGCGATATGGTGAACCCCGCCGATCTCGTATCGCCTCGTTCTGGATGGAAGGCCCGGCAGCTGCTTATCAGACCTGGGCGCAGATGATGTACAAATTCCTGACTGCTGAGCAGGAATATGAGGCCACCCAGAGCGAAGAAACGCTCAAAACAGTTGTAAACACCGACTTTGGGCGACCCTATTTGCCCCGCGCCAATCTGGAGCAGCGTAAAAGCGAACTGCTGGAGCAACGTGCCGAAGATGTACCAAAGCGATCGGTTCCAGATGGTGTGCTGTTTATGACTGCAACGGTCGATGTTCAGGGCGGCAAATCCCGGCGTTTCGTGGTGCAGGTCACTGGCTACGGTGCACAGGGTGAACGTTGGGTTGTGGACCGCTACAACATCCGGCAGTCATTAAGGGCCAATGAGCACGGCGAGTGTTATCCCATAGACCCGGCAAGTTATCCGGAAGACTGGGATTTGTTGCTGTCAGACGTGTTCGAAAAGTCATGGGCATTAGCAAGTGACCCGTCGAAACGTATGCGCCTTATGGCGATGGCTGTCGATTCCGGCGGGGAAGATGGCGTCACCGACAACGCTTACAAATTCTGGCGCAAATGTCGTCGTGAAGGGCTGGGCAAAAAGATTTATCTCTTTAAGGGGGACAGCGTACACCGCTCGAAACTCATCACCCGTACTTTCCCTGACAACACTGATAGATCCACACGACGTGCAAAAGCCGCCGGTGATGTGCCGCTTTATCTTCTCCAGACCGACGCACTTAAAGACCAGGTGAATAACGCTTTGTGGCGTGATTCGCCTGGCCCGAATTACGTGCATTTCCCTGACTGGCTCGGCAGCTGGTTTTACGATGAACTGACCTATGAGGAGCGATCGACCGATGGCAAATGGAGTAAGCCGGGACGTGGTGCAAACGAAGCATTTGACCTGCTGGTCTACGCTGATGCGCTCGCCATCCTCCACGGCTACGAGAAAATCAAATGGCCCGCTGCTCCTGAGTGGGCGAGGCGGGAAACCTGGCTGGAGAACGCGCCGCCGGAAGCTGGCGAAGCGGTATCCCAGACACCAGAACCAGTACCCACCAAAAAACGGAAGCGGAAAAAGCCCGTAACCGATGATTCTAACCCCTGGAGTACATCAGGAGGATGGTTGTGAACCGTGTTGATATTGAAGCCATGATCCAGCGATATACCGAAGCCGAAATGGCGGTGCTGGAAGGCAAAACTATCCGTTTCAATGGGCAGGAAATGACGATGGAGAACCTGTCTGAAATCCGAAAAGGGCGTCAGGAGTGGGAGCGTCGGCTCTCTTCTCTTATTTCTCATCGCCGCGGGCGACCCGGTTACCGACTGGCGAGGTTTGAATGAGCCGTTTAGATGATGCGATTGGGGTCTTTTCGCCAGGCTGGAAAGCAGCCCGTCTGCAGGCGCGCGCGAAAATCAGGGCATATGAAGCCGTTACCCCGACCAGAACGCACAAAGGGCGCCGTGAAAATCGTTCAGCTGATCAGCTCAGCAAAATGGGGGCGGTATCACTGCGGGAGCAGGCCAGGTGGCTCGATAACAATCACGATCTGGTGATTGGGGTGTTCGATAAGCTGGAAGAGCGGGTGGTTGGGAAAGCCGGAATTATTGTTGAACCCCATCCCAAACTGATGAACGGTAAAATCGCCAAAAAGCTGGCAGATCAGATCCGTAATAAATGGGCAGAATGGTCTGTCAGGCCTGATGTCACGAACCAGTTTACCCGCCCGATGCTTGAGCGCCTGATGTTGCGCACCTGGCTGCGGGATGGCGAAGTGTTTGCCCAGCTTGTCAGTGGAACCGGGAATGGTCTTACGCCAGCAGCCGGTATCCCTTTCTGGCTTGAAGCGCTTGAACCAGATTTTATTCCCATGAACAGCGATGCTGCCAGCCAGCTTAATCAGGGGGTATTCGTCGACAACTGGGGCAGACCAAGGAAATATCAGGTTTATAAAAGCCTGCCCGTTTCAGGCCGTCAGCTTGATACCAAAGAAGTGGATGCGGAAAACATGCTGCATCTTAAATTTGTCCGCCGTCTGCACCAGACCCGGGGCGTATCGATGCTATCCGGTGTACTGATGCGTCTGAGCGCACTTAAAGAGTATGAAGATGCTGAGCTCACCGCCGCACGTATTGCTGCTGCGCTGGGTATGTACATCAAAAAGGGAGACGGGCAAAGCTTCGAAGAGAGTAACAGTTCTTCCGATGATGATGATCGGGAAGTGATGATTCAGCCAGGCATCATTTATGACGATCTGAAGCCTGGTGAAGATATCGGCATGGTGAAATCTGACCGGCCCAATCCTAACCTTGAAACCTTCCGTAATGGGCAACTTCGCGCTGTCGCAGCAGGCAGCCGACTCAGCTTTTCAAGCACAGCCAGAAACTACAACGGCACCTACAGCGCGCAGCGGCAGGAACTGGTGGAATCAACAGATGGCTATCTCATTTTACAGGACTGGTTTATTGGCGCGGTGACCCGGCCAATGTACCGCACCTGGCTGAAAATGGCGGTGGCCGCTGGCGAGATTAAATTACCCCGCGGTCTGGATATGGAGTCGCTGTACTCGGCGGTGTATTCCGGCCCTGTTATGCCGTGGATCGATCCGGTTAAAGAGGCCAATGCCTGGAAGTTACAGATCCGGGGCGGAGCGGCAACGGAATCCGACTGGGTCCGCGCCAGCGGACGTAACCCGAACGATGTGAAGGCGCGCCGGAAGGCAGAGATCGACGAAAACAAAGAGATGGGGCTGGTGTTTGACACTGACCCTGCCAATGACAAAGGAGGCACAAGTGCCGAAGCCAAAGAACCGGGCGCACCACCGTCCGAAAGCCAGCGCAAAAAGTAATTCCTGGTTCCGTATGCAGGCCAGCGCCGACAACGAAGCGGATATTTATATCTACGACGAGATCGGCTACTGGGGGGTGACGGCGCGCCAGTTTGTGAATGACCTGAAGGCGCTGGGCGACATTACCCATATCAACCTTCATATCAATTCGCCCGGTGGCGATGTCTTTGATGGCATCGCCATTTTTAATTCCCTGAAGCATCACGGCGCGGCGATCACCGTTCACATTGATGGTCTGGCAGCTTCTATGGCTTCGGTGATTGCGATGGTTGGCAACCCGGTCATTATGCCGGAAAACACGATGATGATGATCCACAAACCATGGGGATTCGCAGGTGGCGATGCCAACGACATGCGGGATTATGCCGATCTGCTGGATAAGGTCGAGTCTGTCCTGATCCCGGCGTACGCGGAGAAAACAGGAAAAACGACCGATGAAATCGCCGCCATGCTGGACGATGAAACCTGGATGGATGGTAAAGAATGCTTAGCGCATGGCTTTGCCGATCAGGTCACTACATCTCTGCAGGCGATGGCCTGTATTCAATCAAAACGTATTGAGGACTTTGAAAAGATGCCAAACAGCATTCGTAACATGATCACCCCGCCGCGCAATACTACCCAGCGCGAACCGCAGCAACCGCAACCACAGGTGGCGGCAACGACACCCCCAGCGCCAGCGTCCACTTCTGATGAAGCCACTATCCGTGCACAGGTGCTTGCCGAGCAAAAGAACCGTGTTAACGCAATTAACGATCTCTTTGCGATGTTCGGTGGCAAGCATCATGAGCTGCAGAATAAATGCATCGCGGATCCGGAATGCACAGTGGCTCAGGCTAAAGATGAATTGCTGGCGGCGCTGGGCAAAAATTCCACACCGTCGAATAAAACCACGGATGCGCACATTTACGCCGGGAACGGTAACTTTGTTGGCGACGGAGTTCGCCAGGCACTGATGGCGCGCGCTGGCTTCGAGAGCCTGGAGCGGGACAACGTCTATAACGGCATGACGCTGCGCGAATATGCCCGTATGGCACTGACCGAACGCGGCATCGGCGTTTCCAGCTATAACCCGATGCAGATGGTCGGTATGGCACTGACGCACAGCACGTCTGACTTCGGTAATATCCTGCTCGACGTTGCTAATAAAGCGTTACTGCAGGGCTGGGAGGAAGCGGCAGAAACTTTTGAGCAGTGGACCAAGAAAGGCCAGTTGTCTGACTTTAAAACGGCGCATCGTGTCGGTCTGGGCGGCTTCTCATCCCTGCGTCAGGTACGCGAAGGTGCTGAATATAAGTATGTGACCACCAAAGATAAAGGTGAAAGCATCGCGCTGGCCACCTACGGTGAAATCTTCTCTATTACCCGTCAGGCGATCATCAACGACGATCTGAATCAGTTAACCGATGTACCTATGAAGATGGGCCGTGCAGCAAAAGGGACGATTGGCGACCTGGTGTATGCCGTTCTGACCGAAAACGCGAAATTGTCTGATGGTAAGCCGCTGTTCCATGCTGATCACGGTAATATTTCCGCAGGCGCGATTTCTGTAGCCAGCCTTGATGAAGCGCGCAAGATGATGCGTCTGCAGAAAGAGGGTGAGCGTCCCCTGAATATTCGCCCGGCATTCATGCTGGTGCCAGTCGCGCTCGAAACCCTGGCAAACCAGACGATCAAGTCTGCCAGTGTGAAAGGGGCGGATATCAACGCCGGTATCATGAACCCAATTCAGAATTTTGCTGAAGTTATCGCGGAGCCGCGTCTTGACGCCAAAGACACCAGCGCCTGGTATCTGGCCGCCGCTAAGGGCACGGACACCATCGAAGTGGCTTACCTGAACGGCGTTGATACTCCGTATATCGATCAGCAGGAAGGCTTCACGACCGACGGTATTGCCACCAAAGTGCGCATCGATGCCGGTGTATCTCCTCTGGATTATCGCGGCCTGGCGAAATCAACCGGGAAATAATCCCTTCCACTCAAGCAGCACATCACAGCCCATCAGGGCTTTTTTTGTATCTGAATTCGGCCCCGTATGGGGCTGGATGGAGACTGAATTTATGGCGAAGAATTTTGTACAGCATGGCAAAACTATTGAGATTGCCAACACGGGCAGCGTTGCGATCCTGAGTGGTTCGCCGGTGATGGTGGGGAAAGTCGTGGCGATTGCCATTACTGATATTGCGGCAGGCCAGACAGGAGACGGTTTTGCCGAAGGTGTTTTCCTGCTGCCTAAGCTGACTACCGATGCGATCACCATCGGTGAGCAGGTTCATATCAAAGATGGCAAAGTGCAGAACGACGCGACAGGTGCCGATCTGGCCGGGGTTGCCTGGGAAGATGCAGCTGCCAGTTCCGCAATTGTAGCCGTGAAAATCAATGCCTAATCCCTTTGACAGACTTGTCAGCCGCATGGATGCGGTCACGGTGAACAAAATGGGAAAGCCAGCGATCATCAACGGGGATCCCATGATTGTTATTCCGGCTGAGTTTCTGGAAGAAATGGGGCCTTTAAGCGGAACAGGGCGGTCGCTGGTGGTGTTTACCGCTGGCTACCAGCCTCGCCGTAATGATGTGGTGATTTTTGAGGGGGAGGAATTCCATCTGACCCGTCACGAGCGCTTTAACGGTAAGCCGCGCATCTTTATCGAATAGGAGGGGGGATGTCGGTTAAAGGCCTGGAAAGGGCTATTCAGAATCTCAACAGCCTCAGCCGGTTAATCGTTCCTGAGGCAACTGCGAAAGCACTTAACCGTGTGGCCAGCAGAACGATAAGTCAGGGCAGCAAAACTGTAGCGAAAGAGGCAAAGGTGGATGATAACCGGAAAACGGGGCTTCCGGTTCGTCTGGTCCGGCAGCGTTCCCGTTTACGCAAGGCCCGCCACGATCGTCCAGTCGCGTCAATAAAAATCAACCGCGGTAATCTTCCCGCGATAAAGCTTGGTACTGCTCGCGTCCGGCTGTCGCGTAAAAAAGGGGCCAGAAACGGATCGGGCAGCGTCCTTAAAATCGGACCCTATACCTTTCGCAATGCGTTTATTCAACAACTGGCGAGCGGGCGCTGGCAGGTCATGCGGCGCGTAGGTAAAGCCCGTTATCCCATTGATGTGGTCAAAGTTCCTCTTGAGACACCGCTGACAGTAGCTTTCACCTCGATTTCAAAACGCCTTATTGAAAGCGACATGCCCAAAGAACTTTCCGCAGCACTGAAAAACCAACTGAGGATCCACCTGAAGCGATGAACAGACACAGCGCTATACGTGCAGCCATTCTGGCGAAACTGAAAGCTGATATCACCGATACCGTTACCTGGTTTGACGGGCGTCCCGTGTTTCTGGAGGAGCAGGATCTGCCTGCGGTGGCGGTGTATATCTCTGATGCGGAGTACACCGGTGATTCGCTCGATGAAGATTCGTGGCAGGCCGTTCTCCATATCGAGGTGTTTCTTAAGGCTTCCAGCCCTGACACAGCGCTGGATTCCTGGATGGAAGAGAAAATATATCCAGCGATGGAGGGCATCCCGGGTCTTGACGCATTAATCGAAACAATGACTCCCCAGGGCTATGACTACCAGCGGGATGATGAAATGGCCACGTGGGGTTCCGTCGATTTCACGTACACATTAACGTATTCAATGTAAGAGGTATTTATGCCTACACCCAATCCACTGGCGCCCGTAAAAGGCGCCGGTACCACACTCTGGCTTTACACAGGAACGGGTAACGCTTTCGCTAACCCACTCTCGGATATCGACTGGAACCGTCTGGCGAAAATTAAAGAGCTGACGCCGGGCGAAATGACCGCCGAATCGTATGACGACACCTACCTTGATGATGAGGACGCCGACTGGAACGCGACCGCTCAGGGGGCAAAATCGGCAGGGGATACATCACTTACGCTTGCCTGGAAGCCGGGAGAACAGGGACAGAAAGAACTGGTCACCTGGTTTAACGATGGTTCTGTCCGGGTGTACAAGATTAAATATCCGAATGGTACCGTCGACGTTTTCCGCGGCTGGTGCAGCAGCCTGGGTAAAGCTATCCCGGCAAAAGAGGTCATTACCCGCACAGCGAAAATCACCAATACCGGCAAGCCCGAACTGGCTGAAGAAAGTGGTTCTGCGCCCATTGCTGTTACAGGTGTTACGCTGGATAAATCCACGGCAAGCGTCGCCGTTGCAGCGACCACCGCGCTCAATGTGACGGTTAATCCTGCCAGTGCATCGGATCCTTCGTTCCGCGTGGCAACCTCTGATGGGGCAAAAGCGACGGTATCTGTAAGCGGCAACACGATCACCGTAACGGGTGTGGCAGCCGGTAACGCTGACATTATTGTTATGACCAGCGACGGCAATTTCGTTGCAGTCTGCAAAGTCACTGTCACCGTTTCCTGAGGAGGGGGATATGTTCCTCAAAAAAGAACCATTTAACTACCTTGGCGAATCCACCACGCTGAATGAACTGTCAGCGCTTCAGCGTATTGAGTACCTTGAATTTCTGGCTGCGGAAGAAAAGACACTTGGCCATGAAAGCGACAGTATCAGCGATCAGGAAATGACTGCCCGTCTGGTGGGTTCAAACATCCGCTGCGGTGCGCGCGTGATCGCACTTTCTCTCTGGCATAATGACCCCGCAGGTCCCGACGAAGAAGCACTTTACCAGCAGGTTCTCAAAGGCTGGCCGCCGGAAGCGATCGGCAAGGCTGAAATGCAGGTTAAGTTGCTCTCCGGCATGCTCGTTCCGGTTGAGGATGGCAACGATGCCGATCCGGAAGCCCCATTGGAGGTTGAAGGCGCTGAAGACGTTACGGCGGAAAAGCCCTTGCCAGCGAGCTGAAATTTGTCCTGAATCTGGCGCGCGAATTCGGGCGACCCGACTGGCGCGCCATGCTGGCTGGAATGACTTCTGGTGAGCTGGGCGACTGGCACCAGTTCTACCGGGAGCATTATTTTCAGGACGCGCAGCTCGATGCGCATTTTTCCGGGCTGCTTTATTCCATCTCTTCTCTTTTCTTCCGCGATCCGGAACTTACCCCCGCACATTTCAGCCTGCTTTCTCCTTCCGGTAGCGTCATCAGTGATGACGAACCGGATGATGACACGCTGATGGCCGCAGCTGAGGGGATCACAGGAGGTATCCGATATGGCCCAGCAGATTAGCGATCTGGTCATCAACCTTGATGTCGACAGCGCCACGTTCAGCGAACAGGTTGCCCGTATAAAGGGCCAACTCACAGGGATGGCTGATGACTCTGAAAAAGTCCAGACGCGAATGCAGCGCGCCTCAGAGCGACAGGTTGCAGCATTAAAAAGTGTGGGGGATACAGGTGCTTCTGCTGCGGCGGAAATCAAATCCCGCCAGGCAGACGCCACGGAAGGGTTGGCTCAAAACTGGCAAAAAGTATCTAAATCCGTTGATGAAACACACCGCCGGGTGTCAGACCTCAGCCAGCGCATGCGTGAGAATGACGGCCAGGCGGCAGTGCTCGCCAGACGGCAGGATGAACTTGCTGCATCTTTTTTTCGCCAGATAGACAGTGTTCGCCAGTTGAACGGAGAAACACAATCTCTCGCTAATGTGCAGGCACGCTTTCGTGCCGCAAGGGCTCAGGGAAATATTACACAGCAGGATTACCTTGCGTTGATATCTCATACGACAGCCCGACAGAAAGAGCTTCAGATTGTCGAAGAGAAAGCAGGGATTGCACGGGCACGTTTTCTCCGTCAACTGAAGTCTCAGGTTGTGGAGCAAAAGCTCTCCGGTACCGAACTGCTGCGAATGAAGGCTGCACAGGTTGGAGCCAGTGATGCCGCAGAAGTTTATATCCGTAAGCTTGAAGCGGCTAAAGTCGCCACGCACGGGCTGGGTCTGCAAAGTGCTGCGGCGCGTAGGGAACTTGGCGTTCTGATGGGCGAAGTCATGCGCGGTAACTTTGGTGCCCTTCGTGGTTCCGGTATTACGCTGGCCAACCGCGCCGGATGGATAGATCAGCTGATGACTTTACGCGGGCTGGGCATGGCCGGCATGGTCGGGGGGATTGCTGCAGCGGTTGTTGGGTTGGGTAAAGCCTGGTATGACGGCAGCAAAGAGTCTGAGGAATTTAATAAACAGCTAATCCTGACCGGGAACTACGCGGGTAAAACATCCGGTCAGCTTCAGGCGCTGGCGCGCTCGCTGGCCGGTAATGGTATCACTCAGCATGCCGCTGCAGGCGTGCTGGCGCAGGTCGTTGGAAGCGGCGCGTTCAGCGGTAATGACGTCAGCATGGTCAGCAATGTCGCCGCCAGGCTGCAGCAGGCTACCGGGCAGGCCGTCGACGAAACCATAAATCAGTTTAAACGCCTGAAGGATGATCCGGTTAACGCGGTCGCGACGCTCAATGATTCCCTGCATTTTCTGACGGCCACCCAGTATGAACAGATTTCCTCTGCTCAGGCGCTGGGGGATTCGCAGAAAGCAGCCGAGCTGGCAATGCGGGCATATTCTGACTCCGTTATACAACGAGCGGGGGCTGTAGAGGACAATCTTGGCTCTCTCGAAAAAGCGTGGAACTGGGTGAAGAATGCTGCTTCCGGGGCGTGGGATGCGATGCTGGGCGTAGGGCGTAATCCTGACACCGCGATGAAGCGCCAGGACTCTTTCGCTGAATGGCAGGCAGCAGAGAAAGAGTACCGCGCGCTGTCCAGCAATCTTAAAATCGACCCAGATTATGCCGGTAACAACGTTCTGCAGAAAGCTGATGCGGAAAGGCTGAGAAACGCGCGCCAGCAGGTGGAGCTTAAAAAGCAGGCTTATGATCTGGCTGATCAGCAATATGCCCAGGAAGGACTGACAGCCGCGCGGGAAAAAATGCGGACGGATCAGCAAACTCAGGCAATCCGCAGCCAGCAGCAGTTTAACCAGTTGGTGGAATCCGGCGCGACAGCGGCAGAAAAGCGGGCTTCAGCAGAGAAAAAGCTCAGTCAGCTTATTGAGAAAAACCGTCAGGATGCGAAAGACGGTATCGCCACGCTGTGGACTGACAAGGACATTGCTGCAGCGCGGGCAGGGATCGAAAAGCAGTTTAAGGACGCCAAAACCCCAAAAGGCAAAAGCTATTCAACGCCAGCCGGGGACAAAGCAGAGGAAAAGGCGCAGGCCGAACTTCTCACCCTTCAGGCCCAGCTTAAAACGCTTGAGCAGCATACCAGCGTAAACGACGTCATAAGCAAACAGCGTCAGGACCTCTGGCAGACTGAAAATCAGTTCACCGTTCTGCAGGAGGCTGCTGGTCGTCGTCAGCTTACGGCGCAGGAAAAATCCCTGCTGGCGCACAAGGAAGAAACGCTCGAGTACAAGCGGCAGTTGGCCGACCTGGGCGATAAGGTCGCTCAACAGCAAAAGCTCAATCAGCTTGCCGACCAGGCGGCTAAATTCCATCAGCAGCAGAGTGCGGCAAGGGCCGGTCTTCAGGCACAGTCAGAGGGGGTATCCAGCCGGCAGGCTGGGAGAAAATCAACCCTGAAGCGTCTCAGCGAAAGCTATGCCTATAATCCGGCAGAGCAGCGAAAGGTTCTTGAAGATCAAAGGGCGACATTCGAGGCTGAAGATGCCCTGCGCGCAAACTGGCTGGCAGGTGCCAAACAGGGTTGGGCTGAATATCAGGATTCAGCGACAAACGTCTTCAGCTCGGTTCAGCAGATTTCACAGGCAACGTTCAGCGGGCTGGCGGGCCAGCTTACCAGCCTGGTGACAACCGGCAAAGCCAGCTTTAAGGACTTCACCAGTTCGATCCTCAAAATGATTGTGTCCGTTATCAACCAACTGCTGGTGGCCTACACCATCCAGAGCGCGATGGGCTGGGTGAGTGGTGGTGCTAAAGCGCCAGCGTCAGGCCAGTCTTTTGCGGTACCGTCTTTCCGCCCCTCGGGCTATGACGTAGGTGGTTATACCGGGCACGGTGGCAAATATGAGCCTGCCGGTATTGTTCACCGCGGCGAGTTTGTTTTCACCAAAGAATCTACCAGCCGTATCGGCGTGTCCAACCTGTACCGACTTATGCGTGGGTATGCCTCTGGCGGTCTTGTCGGTGGTGGTAAGGTCCCCTCGACTGGCATCGGTGGGGTTAGCGTTTACGCACCTGTTTCAGTCGCTACTGCTCAGCCCGGCGATCAGAAACAACAGCAGGGCAGTGGTGATGCGCTGACTAAGGCATATCAGAAAGTGATCGACCGTTCCATTCGTGATGGTATCGCCAGGGAGATTCGTCCGGGGGGAATCATCTGGAGCGCCAACAAACAGAGGTAAGTGATGGCTGTAGAACACTTTACCTGGCGTATTCAGGCTGCGAGCCAACCCACTCTCAGCAGCAAGGATACTGTCAGAACAGCTCAGTTCGGTGATGGATACAAGCAGATTAGTGGTTCTGGCCTGAACGATGAGGTTCTAAATTATGCCTTTTCTTTTACTGGTGATCCGGTAATAGCCAGAGAGATTCATTCATTTTTACGGAGGCATAAAACCAAGTCTTTCACATTCACTCCACCTGGTGGTGATTTAGCCCTCTGGCGTGTTGAGGCAAACAGTCTGCAGCGAGTCACCCTGAATAAAAAAGTGGAAACCGTAACTGCAACGTTTGAACAGGCATTTGCACCATGAGCTTAAACAGTGATTATCAGAAACTTGAGCCGGGCAACGTTGTCCGGCTTTTTGATGTCGATGGCACCGCATTTGGTGTTTCCGACGTTCTCCGCTTCCACGCCCACAATATTGCCCACACTCCCGATGAAATTGCAGCTGCTGGTGGAGATGAAAATAAGCTACCGGCGAAATCGATCTGGTGGCAGGGGCAGGAATATAAAGCCTGGCCCTGCCAGATCGAGGGTATTGAAGCATCAACCAATGGGGGAGGTGCTCAGCCAAAGTTATCTGTAGCGAACCTCGATGGTTCCATTACGGCGCTGTGTCTTGCTTACGATGACCTGCTGCAGGCGAAGGTCACCATTCATGACACGCTGGCGCAGTATCTGGATGCGAAAAACTATCCGGAGGGCAACCCGTCGGCGGATCCTCAGCAGGAAAAGCTGAAGGTATTTTATATTGATGCCAAGAGCACTGAAATCAACGAGGTGGTTGAGTTCACGTTGTCCAGCCCGATGGATCTGCAGGGGCTGATGATCCCGACACGCCAGCTACATTCGCTTTGTACCTGGTGCATCCGGAACAAATACCGTTCCGGTGATGGATGCGACTATGCCGGGACGCGTTATTTCGACAGGCACAACAACCCGGTTAACGATTCGTCGCTCGATGAATGCCCCGGTACACTCACTGCGTGCAAGTTGCGACATGGCGAGGGGAACGAGTTGCCGTTCGGTGGTTTCCCTGGCACATCCCTGATCAGGAGTTGATATGCGTCAGAAAATTATCGACGCCATTATGGCGCATGCTGCTGCTGAATATCCGCGGGAGTGCTGCGGGCTGATAGTGCAGAAAAGCAGGGTGCAGAGATACATTCCCTGCCGCAATCTGGCAGCCGATCCGACAGAGCATTTCCTCCTGTCACCGGAGGATTACGCCGCTGCCGAAGACTGGGGTACGGTGATTGCCATTGTCCACAGTCACCCGGATGCAACGACACAGCCAAGCGAACTGGATAAAGCGCAATGCGATGCAACGCTCTTACCCTGGCACATTGTAAGCTGGCCGGAGGGGGATCTGCGTACCATCCAGCCGCGGGGAGAACTGCCGCTACTGGAGCGCCCATTTGTGCTCGGTCACTTCGATTGCTGGGGGCTGGTGATGAGTTACTTCAGGCAAACGCATGGTATTGAACTGAAGGATTACCGCGTCGATTATCCCTGGTGGGAGGACAGTTACCCCGAAAACTTCTACCACGATTGCTGGTATGAATGCGGCTTCCGTGAATTCATCGGCGTGCCGCAGCCTGGTGATATGGTGATCATGCAGGTCCAGGCTAATAAGTGGAATCACGCGGGAATTATACTGGAAGGTAACATGCTGTTGCATCACCTGTATGGGCACCTCAGCCAGCGTGTTCCGTATGGTGGCTACTGGCAGGAGCGGACGATGAAGATTGTGAGGTATAACTCACTGGTTTCCATGTAAATCAGTGATAAAATATTGTAAAGCTTAAACTTGGGGATAGGGATGTGAAGAAGTTTTTATTGATCATGGTTGTTCTGGTTATTGCTTTTTTGGGATGGGGCGCTTATTTGAATGAAACTCCAGAGGGGAAAGAAAAAGGTAGAGCCCGGGATGCAATAAAACTCTGTTGGTCTGAGCAAAGTAAAAAATCGAATAGCGCTGAGCAGGGGCGGTTTATAGCTAGTGCTTGTGAGTTAATGGAGAAAGAGTTTCGCGCTAAGTTTGGAGTTAATCCTTAGTCATTTAACCAAATGAAATGCAAATTAAAGAAATAAAATCAACCTCGTTTCGGCGAGGTTTTTTATTATTGGAGGTTACATGCAAGAAGTTATGGCACAAATAGAACTTGGAGGTATTCTTGGGAAAACTTTTGGTAAAACACATTATCGTTTAATTAGTACAGTACAGGAAGCACCTCGCGCACTTGCTAAAACTATTTCTGGTTTTGAAAAGTTTATGATTACTAGTGACCGCCGCGGTCTAACTTATGCTGTATTTAAAGGAAAGAAAAATATAGGTAAAGATGACCTTGGTTTTCCTGCGACAGAGGATGTTATTCGTATTTCTCCTGTCGTGATCGGCAGTAAAAAGGCTGGTCTATTACAAACTATACTGGGGGCAGTACTTATTACTGTAGCTGTCTTAACCGGTCCAGGCGGTATTGGTGCTGCGTTTACAGCTGGTGGATTAACTGGTTTTGCTGCAGCAACTGGTGCTTCGTTAGTTCTTGGCGGAATTGTTCAAATGCTATCACCTCAACCATCAGGTCTTGCTAGTAAGCAAAGTGCAGATAACCGCGCTTCGTACGCGTTCGGCGGGGTAACCAATACAGCGGCGCAAGGTTACCCAGTACCGTTGCTTTACGGACGCAGGCGCATTGGCGGGGCGATAATCTCTGCTGGTATATACGTCGAAGACCAGCAATAACCAAAGCAATCTTCCTTTCAGGCTACCATATGGTGGCTTTTTTTATGGGCGCAATATGGCTACAACAACCCAGATTAAAGGCCGCAAGGGCGGCAGTTCCAGTTCAAGAACCCCTACCGAACAGCCTGATGATCTGCAATCTGTAGCGAAGGCCAAAATCCTCGTTGCACTTGGGGAAGGGGAATTTGCAGGTCAATTAACCGGAAAAAATATCTACCTGGACGGCACGGCGTTGGAAAACTCCGACGGCTCCCAAAACTTTAGCGGCGTCACGTGGGAGTTTCGCGCGGGAACGCAGGCACAAAATTACATTCAGGGTATTCCCGGTACCGAAAACGAAATCAGCGTAGGAACCGAGGTATCAAGCGCCACAGCCTGGACGCGCACGTTCACCAATACGCAGCTTTCAGCAGTTCGCCTGCGTCTGAAATGGCCATCGCTTTTCAAACAGGAGGACGACGGCGATCTGGTGGGTTACTCGGTCAATTATGCTATTGACCTGCAGACGGACGGCGGCGCATGGCAGACGGTACTCAATACCAGCGTAACCGGCAAAACGACGTCTGGTTATGAGCGCAGCCACCGTATTGATTTACCGCAGGCTGGCAGCACCTGGACAATCCGACTGCGTAAGATCACCACTGATGCAAACAGCGCGAAGATCGGCGACACGATGACGCTGCAGAGTTTTACCGAGGTGATTGATGCCAAGCTGCGCTACCCGAATACCGCGCTGCTGTACATCGAATTCGACTCGAGTCAGTTTAACGGTTCAATACCGCAGATCTCCTGTGAGCCTCGCGGGCGCGTGATCCGTGTTCCTGATAATTACGACCCTGAAACGAGGGCTTACAGCGGTACATGGCAGGGCGCGTTTAAGTGGGCCTGGACCGATAACCCGGCGTGGATATTTTACGATCTGGTGATTACCGATCGCTTTGGTCTGGGTAATCGTCTGACTGCAGCCAACATCGATAAATGGACGTTGTACCAGGTATCGCAGTATTGCGATCAGCCAGTACCGGATGGAAAAGGTGGAAGCGGGAAAGAACCACGCTATACCTGTAACGTGTACGTTCAGGAGAGGAATGACGCTTACACTGTGCTGCGTGACTTTGCGGCTATATTCCGGGGGATGACGTACTGGGGCGGTGATCAGATTGTTGCGCTTGCCGATATGCCGAGAGATGTGGATTACGCTTACACCCGCGCTAACGTTATCGACGGACGCTTTACCTATTCCAGCAGTACGACAAAAACGCGGTATACCACGGCGCTGGTTTCCTGGTCTGATCCGGGTAACGCCTATGCGGATGCGATGGAGCCAGTGTTCGAGCAGCCTCTGGTGGCCCGGTACGGATTTAATCAGCTGGAAATGACAGCCATCGGCTGTACCAGGCAATCAGAAGCGAACCGAAAGGGGCGCTGGGGTATTCTCACCAACAACAAGGATCGCGTTGTTTCGTTTGATGTTGGCCTGGACGGAAACATTCCGCAGCCGGGCTACATCATCGCCGTGTCAGACGAGCTTTTGTCCGGCAAAGTTATGGGCGGCCGCATCAGTGCTGTTAACGGTCGCGTGATTAAACTTGACCGCGTATCTGATGCAGCAGCAGGCGATCGCCTTATTCTCAATCTTCCCTCCGGTGCGTCGCAGAGCAGGACCATTCAGGCCGTGAACGGGGAATCAGTCACAGTCACCACTGCGTACAGTGAGACGCCGCAGGCCGAAGCTGTTTGGGTGGTTGAATCGGACGAGCTCTACGCGCAACAGTATCGTGTTGTCAGCGTCTCCGATAATGGAGATGACACTTTTTCGATTACCGGGGCATGGCACGATCCGGATAAATATGCCCGTATCGATACCGGGGCCATCATTGACCAGCGGCCAGTGAGCGTGATCCCGCCGGGTAACCAGTCGCCGCCAGCCAACATCGTGATCAGTTCGTTTTCAGTGGTTCAGCAGAATATCAGCGTCGAAACCATGCGGGTGAGCTGGGACCAGGCGCAGAACGCTATCGCCTATGAAGCGCAATGGCGCCGCAATGACGGGAACTGGGTTAACGTGCCGCGCAGCTCCACCACGTCATTTGATGTATCGGGTATTTATGCAGGACGCTACCTCGTGCGTGTGCGCGCTATTAATGCCTCTGAAATTTCCTCTGGCTGGGGCTACTCCGAAGAGAAAACGCTGACGGGCAAGGTGGGAAATCCGCCGAAACCTGTCGGCTTTGCGACAACGCCGATCAACTGGGGGATTCGCCTGAACTGGGGATTCCCGGCTAACACCGGGGACACGCTGAAAACGGAAATTCAGTACACCGCGAACAGTGATTTCTCGAATCCTCTCTTGCTGTCGGATGTGCCTTATCCGTCTGCCGAATACACCCAACTTGGTTTAAAAGCGGGGCAGGAATTCTGGTACCGCGCGCAACTGGTGGATAGAACGGGTAATGAATCCGGCTGGACCGACTGGGTTCGTGGTGAATCTAATGCGAATGCTGACGACTACCTGGGCGATATTGCAGATGACTTCCTGACGTCTGCTGACGGTGACCGCCTGACAAGCGACATTGATACTAACCTGGAGGCCGCATTGCAGAATGCGCTGGCCAACCATGGAACAGTTGAGCACCAGTGGGCGCAGTACGGCGAGGTGCGCGCGGATATTCTGGTGGTTAAAACGACCATTGCACAGGTCGATAAAGCCATGGCTGAAATGTCCACGCAGGTGCAGGCGCAGTTCAATGATGTGACTGCCGCGCTGGAAGATAAGCTCACCGCCGTGGTTGATGCGACCGGGGCATCTGCAATTTACACCCTTAAAACCGGAGTTCGAATAAACGGTGTGATGTATAACGCCGGGATGTCGATCGCGGTTCTGGCGGAAGCGGGTAAGCCGGTAGTCACCCGCGTCGGGTTTAACGCAAACCAGTTCGTCCTGATGAGTGGCAGCGGTGATACGCAATATTCACCCTTTGCTGTTGTTAATGGTCAGGTGTTTATCAGCGATGCGTTTATTCAGAATGGAAGTATAACAAGTGCCAAAATTGCTAACGCCGCAATCACCAATGCGAAAATATCAGGTTCGATCTGGTCGGAAGGTTACAAAGTCGCTAATCAAGGGGGCTGGTGCCTTTCTAAAGCTGACAACAACCTTTCTTTTACGGGGCCAGAAGGTCGTTTGCTTGTTCAGGTTGGTAAAATAACAGGAGTAGCTCCCAATGTCTGAGTATGGATTTGCCACATGGGATACCAGTGGAAAACCCAACAATTACGGCATTAAACCCGTAACCGTGGTTGGTATCATCGATCTTGCCCTGGGTCAAAAAACTGGAAGCTACCAGTTCAACCTCGAGCCCGGTTTAAAGGTCGGTTTTGCGGTTGGTACTCTGGAAGATAAAGGGACGATCAGTTACACAGACAAAAGAAGCATTATTGCATCTGGAAACACCATAACAATACAGCCTTCAGGTAGTGATGGGATTAATGATTACCCGGCAGTCAAAGTGCAGTTAATCGTTTTTGCGGAGACTGCGTAGATGGCTAAATATGGCGCATTAATTTCATTATCTAACGGAAACCCTTTTATTACGCCAGATTCCACACCAATGACGCTTTACCGAAAAGTAACTGTAAACTCAACTTTTGGGGGGGATTTTAACAGTGCTTCGGCGTCAGTGACTATCGACGGTCAGAAGGGAGGGATTGCATTTGCAAGAACCAGCGCCCCAGCGAAAATATCAGCTTCAAAAAGTGGTAACACGTTCAGTGTTGATGCGTCTAATTACAAAGGTTCGGCTTTCGTTCTGGAGGCCTATTTTTTTGCCATATATCCGCTTACGCTTCCGGCCTGGGGTGTGGCTATATGGGATGCCGAAGGGACACTGGTACTTACGAATGAGTCCCGGGTATTAAGCGACCTTACAACTATAGGTTCACCTGGCGCTGCAACGGGTGGGCTTAACATCGATACATACATGACAGGCAAATGGGCTGTAAATCCGATGGGGCTGGGGTCTGTTCTTCTGCATGCTGGTTCAGCACCTGGCGGACAACCAATAATCCAGCCTGTGGATGTGGGAACGGGGTGCTTCAATGAAGGTGCGGGAACAAGAATAAAAGGACTTTCATCAACAACAGCAAGTGGTTCTTCAGTCGGAACGACGAATAGCGGGATTGTGATAACGGCGATAAACACAGCCGCATATGATTAAACCGATCGATTTAAACGATCAATTTAAGAATATTGATCTATTAAAACTATTTTTATTATTCAACGCCATTGGTTATTTTTTTGTTTAAATAATTAACTCTGGTGTCGAAATGAAAAATATAATTATTCCCGTTATTGCCTGTCTGGTGCTTTCTGCATGTTCAGGACCTGTTCTGGAGAAACAGAAACCGGTTTGTCAGGCTGAGATAGTGGCTGGTGGACTGCCCCAGTCAGTGCAGATTTACGGTGTGCGAAAAGTTGCTAATCAGACTGAGTACAGGGCCGGTTATCCCTTTAACTGGCGATGGGTGAATAAAAATAACTTCACCAGTTCGAATTGCCCTCAATGAAACACCAAAAATAACCCGCTCCGGCGGGTTTTTTATTATCTGAATTCTGGAGGTATTCATGTCAGCAGGAACTTTAACCCTGACGCATAACTCTGATGCGGTCGCTGGTAGCGGGACCGCATTTACCACCGAGGTGGCGGCAGGCGATTTTATTGTTGTCACTGTCGGAGGCGTTCCCTATACGCTCCCGATTAAGTCCGTGGAAAGCGGTACAGCGTTGACGCTGGTCAGCGATTTCACCGGGCCAACACAATCTGGTGCGGCCTGGTCAGCTGTTCCTCGTGTGGCGCTGAACATGGTCACCGCGGCGCTGGTGGCTCAGAGCACAGAAGCGCTTCGAGGCCTGAACTACGATAAACAGAACTGGCAGCAGTTCTTCACCGCTACCGGCGATGTAACCATCACGCTTCCAGACAACAGCCAGATGACAGGGCCATCAGCGAAAAAATTAATCAATAGTGTGGGTGACAAAGCTGATAAAACAGATCTGAATAAAAAGGCAGACTCACATTTTCCGAGTTTTACCGGGATAATGAATTTTGATGGAGGTGCCGCATCAATATACCAGTCATCATATGTGATGATTATGAGGACTGCCGGCGTTGATCGCTTGCAGCTGAGCTCGAATGGAATTTATTTAGTCAGCGTCATGGATGCGGCGGGGGGGTATCGTTCACGTCAGGGGCAAAGTGGGGCGACAACATCAAACGTCTGGAATTTTCACTGGAACGGCTCACTCAATGCATGGGTTGATTCGTCTAACGTCGGTCAGGTGTCACTTGTCAATACATCAGATAAATTTCTGAAGAAAGACATAATTTATCAGTCAGATGAATCGCCAATATTTTACAACCAATGCCTTGATGAGGTATTGCGCTGGAAACCTGCATTATTCAAATATAAAGAGCGCGGGGTTATTCCGGAATCTGATGAGAAGCTCGGGTTTATTGCAAACGACCTTGTTGAAGTATCACCCGAGTGTGTTACCGGAGATGGTTTGAAAGAAGACTTTGATCCACTCAACCCAGTCGGGGCGTATAGTCTGAACGAAGTCGCAATGCTTGCAAAACTGACCGGAGCAATTCAGGCATTGCAGAAACAGATTACTGAACTTCAGGGCAGTAGTGTGTGATGTCTTTCTTGTTATATGAATTGCCGCAGTCACGTCGTATACAGAACGGACTGCGGCAGACCGTCACTTAATCTGAAACCAGCCACATATCAGCCTCTTCAAACATTTCCTGCACCGTTCGGCTTATCTGTTCTTTCTCATGCTTGCTGGCGTCAGTGTTGATCGCCGGCAGTGTCATCATCGGTTTAACCCGGACATCAGCATCCGGGAAAATCCGGTGAACTCTCTTACTCAGTTCGCCGAGAATGATGTCTTTTGCACCGGGCAGACCATCAAAATTCCTTTTGTCATAAACGAGTTCCACGAACATTGCTTATCGCCTCTTTACTGGATGGATATACAGTATTTATACTGTGTTTTTATCCGGTATTCAAGAGAGGGTATAAACATGGGCTTTCCTTCACCTGCTGCAGATTATGTTGAAACACGAATCTCCCTCGATCAGCAGCTAATCAGACAGCCAGCAGCGACTTATTTCATGCGGGCATCGCGTTCACATTTCAGGGAAGGAATACTCCAGGGGGCGCTGCTTGTTGTTGATGCGTCACTATCTCCCTGTGATGGCTCGCTTCTGATATGCGCGATAGACGGGGAATTCAGGATAAAGCGATATCGGACTCATCCTCAGCCCCACCTGGTTAATCTGGAGAACGGGAGAAGGGAGGCGCTGCCAGCAGATGATGAAGGTTACAGCTCTGCACCCGCTATATTCGGGGTGATCACGTACATCATTAATGATGCTAGGAACGCGGAGTTTGATGATTGCCCGGTGATTTAAACGAGGAGGGGCCACGAATCGTTAGATGGGTGGCCCATGTGTTTATTTTTTAGTTATTTTTACTTCATCTACTTCTGACTCAATATCTCCCTTAATAGCTACAGGAGAGTAGTTTGTGTCATTCATTACTTCGGAAGGTTGAATTATGTTAATTAATTGACCGGCTGATACGTGCCCATTTTCAGTTACTTCTAGATAAGAAATTTCCAGCGGAGATTCAGTAGCTACCGCGTTAGATAAGACTAAAAGCTCATCAGTAGAAGTGATCTCAGCAGATGTTTTGATTGTAAAACCTTCGCTATTCGAAGCTCGGATTACAGAGATGCTGATATCTTGATTTGTTGCACCAGTGCGAGTGATGCCGCGGATGTAGAACTCATCCTGGCGGGTGTCCTTTTTGCGGTCAACTGACTGTCGTTGATTATAAGTGTTAAGCTGTTGTCGGTTAATGACTTGTTCACCAAGTTTGACCGTCGATACCTTTGGGTCTTGAGCAATGCTTTTTAGAAACTTGCTACGTCCGTCTTCACCGTGAGCCAGAACTTCACGACTGACAGTCGTTTGACCAGTTTTTAAAAGCTCTAAGGTAGCATTTTGCGATTGAAGAACGGCATTAGTAGATTCTTTTACGAGCAAAATTTGATCAGACGATGATTGGCGTTGGGTTTCCCAATACTCATCAGCAACCTTCCAGCCAACTGTGCCGGCGGCAATAACAATAGCAACCAGCGCACAAAGCGCTTGTCTACCATTCATTTTACCGATCGCTTCTTTGATCACCGATACTGCTCCGTTCACTATTGCATCAGAATCACCATCAGCTTGGCTCGAACCCTCACTGATATGATAAACGATATCAAGCAAATGTTTATCTGAGTTAGTTAGTTTTTGCCTGTTGTGAGTGTCATGCCTGATGACAGTAAATGCTTTTTGGATCTCGTTGGTTAGTTCTGCCATCCCGAATAGCATGGAGGCTGTTAACGATGAGCTGTATCTTTTTTTATCACCTTTGACATTGATACTAATCGTTGGCCAACCTTTAAACTCTAAGTCCGGAAAACAGAACTCATCCGAGTCTAGATCCTTACGCCCCATCATTTTAGCGATGAAGGCTTCAAATTCACTTTCGTTTGTTATTAAAAATTTCTCAACTACGGCAGTCATGCAACCCTCTTAAAAACTCAGAAGAAACCCCAGATCAGAAGGGGATTAAAGAGGTAATCATATCTGCCCCGTATAAATTATTATATATGTTAATATTCTCAGGTGTTTGCAGGGTAAGTATAGGTAAGTATTGATTTTTAAAACGTGAGTAATTCCCCAGTTATTCCCCATTGCTTCCCCGTTCAGAAAACAGGCATAAAAAAACCAGCCGTAACAGGCTTGTTTTTAAGGGATTTTTGGTCGGCACGAGAGGATTTGAACCTCCGACCCCCGACACCCCATGACGGTGCGCTACCAGGCTGCGCTACGTGCCGACGCTATGGCTGCTAATACTACTGCTTTCCGCTACGAATGCAAGAGCATGTCTCGCTAACTGATTTATAATTAATCAGTTAGCAATAAATCGCTTCTCATCCGTCAGAACCTGTAACAGCAGACTTAGCTGCGGTTTCTGATCTTTTATTTTCTCGCCGCGCAAATTATAGGTCTGATAATTACCGTTGTTGTTCAGCACCAGCGTCATCTCGGGTGTGGTAACGGCCATCGTGCTGCCGTCAGCGGCAGTAACCCAGTAATGGCGGCGGGTTGCATTGAACAGATCCTGCCCCTGTGAGTATTCGTTAGCAGGTGTACTGACGTGCAGTAGGCGCTGCATCAGCGTTGTCATCAGGTCCGTATGATCGGTCAGACTATTGATGCGCTGTGCTGGCGTTCCCGGCCAGTGAATAACCAGAGGAACCTGCAGATGGCCTCGCGACCAGGCAAAGCTGTTCTCTTCCTGCGTCAGCGGCACGCCCCGACCAGCGGTAATAATCACCACCGTATTGTTCAGTTTGCCGGAGTCGCGCAGGGCGCTCAGAATGCGGTTAATGTTGGCATCCACATCCTGAGCGGCGCTGGCATAGCGTTTGGCAAAATTCTTCTGGTTACTCTCATCAAGGTTGGTCCCGTTAAAGGAGACCCACGAGAACCAGCGGTTATCTTCCTGCGCGTAGCGTCCCAGCCAGTTAATCCACTGGCTTGCGGTTTGGTCGTCAGATTGCGTCTGCACGCTTGGCATGGAGAAATCTGACAGCAGCGCCTGGCGATAAAGCGGGCTGGTAAAGCCATCCGAGGAGAATAGCCCTAACTGATAGCCCTGCTGGTTCAGCGCGGAAATCAACGCCGCAGGCGTTCGGGTCGATAAAATCCCATCCATGTAGCTTGGTGAGACGCCGTAAAACAGGCCAAAAATCCCGTTATCCGTGGTGTTGCCAGTGCTCATGTGACGCGTAAAGGAGATATTCTGCCCGGCGAATTCAGCCAGCGCAGGCATCTGCTTTTCAAAGCGTGAATAGTTCAGGCCGTCGACTGTGATCAGCAGGACGTTCTGGCCGGTGCCCATATCGCGATAGCGCAGTTCGCTCAGCGGGTACTGCACGGAAACTGCTTCCGGATTCCCCTGCTCGATCAGGCGACGCTGATACTCTTGCGCATCCAGCAGACCATGTTTTTCCAGGAACTTACGCGCCGTCATCGGGTAGGAGAGCGGCAGATTCGCGCGCTGCATGGTAATCGGGCGATAGAAATTGGCATCCGCCCAGATATACACCACGTGCGAGGCGATAAAGCAAATGAAGAAGAATGCGGCTAACGGTTTGGCGAAGTGGCGACGACGCGTCAGGCTACGCAGCTTTTGCCAACTCCAGGTCGCAAACAGCATTTCAATTAACAGAATCACTGGCACGCTGATAAACATCAGTTGCCAGTCACGCGCCGCTTCATTCTGGTCAGGGTTGATGACCAGTTCCCAGACGATCGGGTTGAGGTGCAAATGAAAGCGGGTGAAAACTTCGCTGTCGATTAGCAACAGCGTCATGCCCACCGTCGCCAGAATAGCTGATAAGAATCGCATCAGCCTCTGGGACATGACGATAAACGTCAGGGGAAACAGGATTAGCAGATAGGTGGCAAACACCAGAAAACTAAAATGTCCGACCAGGCTTACATAGGAATAAATACGACCTGCAAGCGTTGTCGGCCAGTCGGCGACAAACAGGTAACGGCTACCGAGTACCACGGCCAACAGAATGTTGAACAAGGCAAACCAGTGCCCCCAGCTAACCATCTGGGAGACTTTCTCACGGTAGCGCTGACGATGAGTTACCATAAACTGTTGTTCGTTTCCCCGGAGCAGGCTCTTAATGCGCTTGGTCGTCGTTTACCGAAGACTGTAATGCGCGGGCAAAAGAGTTGGCAATCGCCTGGCGCTGGGCCGGTGCGATGCTTGTATTGATAAGGTTAGTCACCATATTTCCCAGTACCATCAGGGAAAGGTCGGTCGGCGCCTTATGTTTTTCCAGTACGTTGAGCATCTCATTCAGCAGTTGTTCAACGTGTTCGTCACTATAGCGGGAAATTTGTGGCATAAATCGAAATCAGTCTGTTCATGAAAGGGCAACATATTACCGTACAGACAGTTTTTTTTCTGCTTTTTTATCTTCTATTGCGTCACTGCCCGGCAGGTGGTTGAATACCGCCCGGTCTAAAAGGAGAGTTTATCATGAGTCTGGATATCAACCAGATTGCCCTGCACCAGCTTATCAAACGTGACGAGCAGAACCTTGAGCTGGTCTTGCGCGATTCATTACTGGAACCGACAGCGACGGTTGTCGATATGATGGCTGAGCTGCATCGGGTATATAGCGCCAAGAATAAAGCTTATGGCCTGTTTAGCGAAGAGAGTGAACTGGCACAAACGCTGCGTTTACAGCGTCAGGGCGAAGAGGATTTTCTGGCATTTAGTCGTGCCGCGACCGGACGCTTGCGGGACGAGCTGGCGAAATATCCTTTTGCCGACGGCGGCATTGTCCTGTTCTGCCATTACCGCTATCTGGCGGTAGAGTATCTATTGGTCGCCGTGCTGAACAATTTAAGCAGCATGCGCGTCAATGAAAATCTGGATATCAATCCGACGCACTATCTGGACATCAATCATGCGGATATTGTGGCGCGTATTGATTTAACCGAATGGGAAACCAATCCGGAGTCCACGCGCTATCTGACGTTCCTGAAAGGGCGGGTAGGGCGCAAAGTCGCCGATTTCTTTATGGATTTCCTCGGTGCCAGCGAAGGTCTGAACGCCAAAGCGCAAAACCGTGGCCTGCTGCAGGCGGTCGATGACTTTACTGCCGAGGCGCAGCTCGATAAAGCTGAACGCCAGAACGTGCGTCAGCAGGTGTACAGCTACTGCAACGAACAGCTACAAGCCGGTGAAGAGATCGAGCTGGAGTCGCTGTCCAAAGAGCTTTCCGGCGTCAGTGAAGTTAGCTTCAGCGAATTTACCGCTGATAAAGGCTACGAGCTGGAAGAGAGTTTCCCGGCGGATCGCAGTACGCTGCGTCAGTTAACCAAATTTGCCGGAAGCGGCGGTGGGTTAACCATCAACTTCGACGCCATGCTACTGGGTGAACGTATTTTCTGGGATCCGGCTACAGATACTTTGACCATCAAAGGTACGCCGCCGAACCTGCGCGACCAGCTGCAGCGTCGCACGTCGGGCGGGAAATAAAACCGTTTGCCGGGTGAGAGCGTAAACGCCTTATCCGGTCGACGAGAACCATCAGTATCGATTACAAAATCCCATAAAAAAACCCCGCCTTGGCGGGGTTTTTCTTCAACTTGTTTGCGATTACGCGCGAACGAAGTCGATGTGAGACAGCTTCGGCTTGAACGGGTGACGCTGTACAGCCTGAGCTTTAACTTTAACTTCTTTACCGTCAACAACGATGGTCAGAACTTCGCTGTAGAATTCAGCTTTAGCTTGCATGTTCATAACTGCATCGTGATCCAGTTCGATAGCAATCGGGGCTTCTGCGCCACCGTAGATGATTGCCGGGAACTTGTTAGCGGCACGCAGGCGGCGGCTCGCACCCTTACCCTGCTCTTTACGTACTTCAGCGTTGATAGTAAACATTTAAATCTCTCTTTAATAATTCCTGCTACAGGCGACCCAGCAACAGGTAAGTGATCTGCTTTGCGTATGCAAAAGCGGGCGAGATTCTATACTCAAACGGCTGGTACATCAATCAAAAGTACGATTAACCGCGTAATTCATGTGCCCGACGAAAGCGTCCTTCATAATCGAAGACCTTTTCACGGACCTGCCAGTACTGACCTTTCATGCGCGCGACCACGAAATCAGGATGACGTAACAGCGCCTGCTGGGCGAGGATATCGGCGGCGGTTATCCAGCGTAAGGGAATGCCGGGCGTTCGGGTGTGCGGGCGAATAAACAGTTGCTCGAAGGCCGTTTGCTGCGCGGGAGTATGCAGGCGAAAGCGTTCGCTGACGTCGGCGCCATCTTCATCGTAATAGGTAATTTTCAGCCATTCGCCTTTTTCATCCTGCCCATTTTGTAGCGCCATCCCGCTGCAGCGCAGAACCAGCGCATCTTTAAGCCTGAGCGCGGCTTTCAGCATGTCATCCGGGTCAACCAGTACTGCGTCGCACTCCCTACAACGGCGGGCGGCGATGTCATTTTCCGCGTTGCACTGCGGGCAGTTTTTAAAACGAAAACGAAAATCGCACTGTTCGCGATGGCCGTCATCATCTTCAAACCATCCCTGACAGCGGCGGCCAAAGTGCTCAATCAGCGTGCCGTCGGCCGTTGTTTTGCCCCAGAAGGTGTTGGCAAAGCCGCAGGCTGGGCAGAACACCTGTACCGGAACGTTGTCGCTTTTCCCTTTCGGTGCGCCGACTTCTGGCGCGTACAGGTCGTGCGGATTGCCAGCGTAATCGAGGATCAGACAGTCGGTTTTACCCGGCGCCAGGCGCAGCCCACGACCGACAATTTGTTGGTAAAGGCTAACTGACTCGGTCGGGCGCAGAATGGCGATAAGGTCGACGTGCGGGGCATCGAAGCCAGTGGTCAGGACCGACACATTCACCAGATAGCGAAAACGTTGGGCTTTGAACTCTTCAATCAGCACGTCGCGTTCGGCGCCAGGCGTGTCTCCGGTGATAAGTGCGGCGTCGTCAGCAGGCAGCAGACCCAGAATTTCTTTGGCGTGTTCAACTGTGGCGGCGAAAATCATCACCCCTTTACGCGTCTGGGCAAACTCGACAATCTGGCTGATGATATGCGGCGTTATTCGCTGCTGCTTTTTCAGTTCCTGATTCAGGTCCGCTTCGCTAAACAGGCCGTTACTTTGCGCCTGCAGGCGGCTGAAGTCATATTGCACTACCGGCATGTCGAGGCGTTCTGGCGGTGTCAGGTAGCCGTGTTTAATCATGTAGCGCAGCGGTAATTCATAAATGCAGTCGCGAAACAGTGCTTTTTCATCGCCGCGCACCATTCCGTGATAATGAAAATGATAAATCCAGCCTTTGCCCAAACGAAAAGGTGTGGCGGTAAGTCCGAGCAGGCGTAAGTGAGGATTTACTTTGGTCAGGTGAGTGAGGATTTGCTGATACTGACTCTCTTCATCATCGCCAATGCGATGGCATTCATCGACGATAAGCAGGGAGAATTCTCCCTGAAAGGCGTCCAGATTACGCGCTACCGACTGTACGCTGCCAAATACCACTTTCCCGTGGCTCTCTTTACGCTTCAGGCCTGCGGCAAAAATATCGGCTTCCAGCCCCAGCGCACAATATTTCGCATGGTTTTGTGCGACCAGTTCTTTGACGTGCGCCAGTACCAGTACGCGACCACGCGCCACGCGGGCCAGCTCGGCAATCACCAGACTTTTGCCCGCGCCGGTTGGCAGGACGATAACCGCCGGGGTGCGGTGGTGGCGAAAATGGTTGAGCGTGGCGTCCACGGCTTCTTTTTGGTACGGGCGAAGAGTAAAAATCATGGGCTCACTATAATAAACAATAACAAGGAGTAGTATGCCATGAATCATTTCTCTTGAGGGATGGTGTAACGCCGCTATACTGGGCGGATAACGGTCCCACTTTTCGGGCGTAAACCCGATTCTCGTATTTTTACAGGCAAAATCACACACATGCGACTTGATAAATTTATCGCTCAGCAACTCGGCGTCAGCCGCGCTATTGCCGGGCGTGAGATCCGTGCTAACCGCGTTACCGTCGACGGTGAAATCGTCAGAAATAGCGCTTTTAAGCTGCTGCCAGAACACGACGTAGAATATGACGGTAATTCCCTGGTTCAACAAAATGGCCCGCGCTATTTTATGCTGAATAAGCCTCAGGGTTATGTTTGCTCAACGGATGATCCCGATCACCCGACGGTGCTCTATTTCCTTGATGAACCGGTTGCCTACAAACTGCATGCGGCAGGGCGTCTGGATATCGACACCACTGGACTGGTGCTGATGACCGATGACGGACAGTGGTCGCATCGCATCACCTCTCCTCGTCACCATTGTGAGAAAACCTATCTGGTGACGCTGGAGTCGCCAGTGGCAGATGATACCGCCGAACAGTTTGCCCATGGCGTACAGTTGCACAATGAGAAAGACCTGACCAAACCGGCCGTGCTGGAAGTGATTACGCCAACTCAGGTGCGCTTGACCATCAGCGAAGGGCGCTATCATCAGGTTAAACGTATGTTTGCCGCAGTGGGTAACCACGTTGTGGAACTGCACCGTGAACGGATTGGTGACATCAGGCTTGATGAGGATCTGGCGCCAGGTGAATACCGTCCTTTGACTGAAGAAGAAATCGCCAGCGTTAACTTAACCCCGCGTTAATTTCAGGAGCTAAATGTGACCACCCGGCAGAACTCGTCAATTGCCATTGTCTTTATCCTTGGCTTGTTAGCCATGTTGATGCCGTTGTCGATTGATATGTATCTTCCGGCGCTGCCTGTTATCTCTGAACAGTTTGGTGTGCCAGCAGGTAGCGCGCAGATGACCCTCAGTACCTATATTCTGGGGTTCGCAGTGGGGCAACTGTTCTATGGGCCAATGGCAGACAGCCTTGGACGCAAGCCAGTGATCCTGGGCGGGACGCTGGTGTTTGCGGCGGCGGCTGTGGCCTGCGCACTGGCGCAAACCATCGATCAACTGATCGTGATGCGTTTCTTCCACGGCCTGGCTGCTGCTGCAGCGAGCGTGGTTATCAACGCCCTGATGCGTGATATCTATCCGAAAGAAGAGTTTTCGCGCATGATGTCATTCGTCATGCTGGTCACGACAATTGCGCCATTAATGGCACCGATTATCGGTGGCTGGGTGCTGGTATGGCTGAGCTGGCACTATATCTTTTGGATCCTCGCCATGGCGGCTATTCTGGCGTCGGTGATGATCCTTACACTGATCAAAGAGACTCTGCCGGTAGAGCGTCGCCAGCCGTTTCGCCTGCGTACTACTATTGGCAACTTTGCCTCGCTGTTTCGTCATAAACGTGTGCTGAGCTATATGCTGGCCAGCGGATTCAGTTTTGCCGGGATGTTCTCGTTTCTGAGCGCCGGACCCTTTGTCTACATTGAGATCAACCACGTTTCACCGCAACATTTCGGTTATTACTTCGCACTGAACATCGTATTCCTGTTCGTGATGACTATCATCAACAGCCGCTTTGTGCGTCGGGTTGGGGCATTGAATATGTTCCGTACCGGCCTGTGGATCCAGTTCGTGATGGCTGGCTGGATGGTCTTTAGCACACTGTTTGGGGTAGGGTTCTGGGCCCTGGTTGTGGGCGTTGCGGCGTTTGTTGGCTGTGTGTCGATGGTGTCATCTAACGCCATGGCGGTTATTCTGGATGAATTTCCACATATGGCAGGAACGGCGTCATCGCTGGCAGGGACATTCCGCTTCGGCATTGGCGCCATCGTTGGGGCGCTGTTGTCTCTGGCGACCTTTAACTCGGCCTGGCCAATGATATGGTCGATCGCATTTTGCGCTACCTGTTCAATTCTCTTCTGTCTTTACGCCAGTCGCGCCCAAAAACGGTGATCTATTACACATCCTGGGGGCCTTAAGGCCTCAAGAGTTGATATACATCAACCGCAAATCTATCATTTCCCCTGGTTATGTTTATTTTATGTAAAATCAATTTATGTAAAAAGTCACATCATTGTAGTTAAAAAGGTTGAGTTAGATCGCAGAAACGAGTACATATAGCCCGGAAATATGCCAGAACCATTGAATAATTTTAATTACCTGGTTCGGAAAGCGGCATAAAGACAGGGTGTAAACGTTTACCAACTGTCTGAAGACGTATTGTCAATGATGTGTTAATATTGATGTAAAATAATTGTGAAGTGATTGTGCTTCCAGGGAAAGAAAGTGATGACATTACAACTCTCAATCGTTCATCGTCTGCCGCAGAGCTATCGTTGGTCGGTGGGTTTCGCAGGTTCAAAGGTTGAACCGATTCCGCAAAATGGTCAGAGCAATGAGAACAGCCTGGTGGCGCTCAAATTGCTCAGCCCTGATGGTGACAGCGCATGGTCAGTCATGCATAAGCTCAGCCAGGCCCTCAGCGACATTGAGGTTCCTTGTTCCGTACTGGAATGCGAAGGGGAGCCGTGCCTGTTTGTGAATCGCCAGGATGAATTTGCCGCGACCTGCAGACTGAAAAACTTCGGCGTGGCCATCGCAGAGCCGTTTTCAAATAACAATCCGTTTTGAGCGTCAGCTTAGCGCAAGCAGCTGACGCGTATAGGCTTGCTGTGGCGCGTTAAATACGTGCTCGCATTGCCCTTGCTCCACAACCTCCCCCTGACGTAGCACAATAACCTGATGGCATAACGCGCGTACTACGTGCAAATCATGGCTGATAAAAATATAAGCCAGCCGATGCTTTTCCTGTAAGGACTTTAATAACGTCAGGATTTGCGCCTGTACGGTTCTGTCTAGCGATGATGTTGGCTCATCCAGGATAATCAAGGAAGGTTTGAGAATCAATGCTCTGGCGATGGCAATACGTTGACGCTGACCGCCGGAAAACTCAGCCGGGTAACGATGCCGCGTTTCGCTATCCAGTCCCACTTCCGTCATCACCGCTTTCACCTGCGCCTCGCGTTGTTCGGCTGACAGGGTTGGCTGATGAACGCGTAACCCCTCCTCGATAATCTGTAGCACGCTCAGGCGTGGGTTAAGCGAGGAGTTGGGATCCTGAAATACCACCTGAATACGGTGACGGACCGGCAACAGCTGGCGACGATTTAAGGTATGCAGCGCCTGACCATCGAACACAATACTTCCTTGTGAGGAGATTAACCTCAGGAGCGCCAGTCCGGTAGTGCTTTTCCCCGACCCAGACTCACCTACCAACCCCAGCGTTTCACCGGGCCGCAGAGAGAAACTGATATTGTTAACCACGACGTTGTGGTCCACCACACGCTTCAGGATACCTTTGCGGATGGGGAAGGCGACGTGCAGTTTTTCCACTTCCAGCAGCGGGGCTTGTCCGGCCGGTAAAGGTACCGGGTCGCCGGAAGGTTCACTGTTTAGCAACTTCTGCGTGTAGGGATGCGTGGGCGCAGTGAGCAACTGTGCTGCTTTATTTTGCTCAACGCACTGACCGTTTTGCATGACCGCCACGGTATCGGCCAGCTTTTTCACAATGCTGAGGTTGTGGGTGATGAACAGTAATCCCATGTTCAGCTCGCGCTGTATTTCCCTCAGCAGTTGCAGGATCTGTGCCTGAACGGAAACGTCCAGCGCGGTAGTCGGTTCATCGGCAATCAGCAGCTCCGGTCGTGTCAGCAATGCCATGGCAATCATCACGCGCTGGCGTTCCCCGCCGGACAGTTGGTGCGGGTAGTCTGCGAGACGTTTGGCCGCCTGACGGATGCCGACGCGATCCAGACAGGTCAGGATTTCTGCTCGCGCGGCCTCCCGACGCATTCCCCTATGCAGCGACAGCACTTCATAAAGCTGTTTTTCCAGATTGTGGAGCGGGTTCAGTGACACCATTGGTTCCTGGAAAATCATGGCGATTTTATTCCCCCGCACGCCGCGAAGCGTTTGCTCATCGGCGTGAAGTAATGATTCACCATGAAAACGGATGTCGCCGGAAAGGTAGACGACCGGAGGGGAGGGCAATAACCGTAAAATAGATAGCGCGGTCACGCTTTTACCTGAGCCGGACTCCCCCACCAGCGCCAGCGTTTGTCCGGCATCAACGCGCAGTGACAGATTGTTGACCACGGTGCGCACGGTCTCTTGTTGACGAAAACCTACCGATAAATTGTCAATAGCTAACAGAGGTTGTGTCATCTTAAATCGCCTTGTTGGGATCGAACGCGTCGCGTACCGCTTCACCAATAAAGATCAGAAGCGATAAGAGCAGGGCAACGGAGATGAACGCGGTGATGCCAAGCCACGGCGCCTGCAGGTTGTTTTTACCCTGTAACAGAAGTTCTCCGAGCGATGGCGAGCCAAGCGGTAAGCCAAACCCAAGAAAATCCAGCGAGGTTAGAGTGGTTATCGAGGCGCACAAAATAAACGGTAAAAAGGTCAGAGCGGCAACCATCGCATTGGGTAGCATATGGCGCAGAATAATACTGCTATCGCCCACGCCGAGCGCCTGAGCGGCACGAATATAATCAAAGTTTCGGGTACGTAAAAACTCCGCGCGCACCACGCCAACCAGGCTCATCCAGCCAAACAGCACGGTAATACCCAGCAGCCACCAGAAGTTAGGCTGGACAACGCTCGACAGTAGAATGATGAGAAACAGCGTTGGCATACCGGACCAAACTTCAATGAATCGTTGCCCCCACAGGTCCACCTTGCCGCCATAATAGCCCTGTATTGCGCCAGCCATAATGCCCATCACGCTCGAACATAGGGTGAGCATTAAGCCAAATAAGACAGAAATACGTGTGCCGTAGAGGATCCGTGCCAGTACATCACCGCCGTTGGCGTCTGTTCCCAGCCAGTTTTGTGCAGAAGGCGGGGAAGGGAAGGGCTTATCGGTGGCAAAGTTAATGCTGGTCGCCCCGAAGCGTATTGGTGCCCACAGGATCCAGCCCTGGTTTTCCAGGCGCTGCTGTAGCCACGGATCCTGATAATCAGCCCGGGTCGCCAGCGGTCCGCCGAAGTCGCTTTCACTGTAGTTTTTGAACAGGGGGAAATACCAGCTATTGTCGTAGCGCACCAGTAACGGCTTATCATTGGCAATCAGTTCTGAACACAGACTAAGACCGAACAGCACCAGAAAAATCCACAGCGACCAGTAGCCGCGACGGTTGTGGCGAAAGCGCGCCCAGCGGGCCTGATTGACGGGGCTTAATCGCGACATTAGCGTCCCTCAAAATCAATACGGGGATCGACCAGCGTATAGCTGATGTCGCTGAGAATATTCAGCAGCAGACCGATCAGGGTGAAGATATAGAGTGTGCCAAACATTACCGGATAGTCGCGCGATACGGTGGATTCATACCCCAGTAGTCCCAGACCGTTAAGCGAGAACATCACCTCAATCAGCAGCGAACCGGTAAAAAACATGCTGATAAACGTCGCCGGGAAGCCGGCGATCACCAGCAACATGGCATTGCGAAACACATGTTTCCACAGAATATTTTTCTCGCTGACCCCTTTAGCGCGTGCGGTGACGACATACTGTTTGCGCACCTCATCCAGAAATGAGTTCTTGGTCAGCATAGTCAGCGCGGCAAACCCACCAACTACCGTCGCCAGCACCGGCAGGGTAATATGCCAAAGGTAGTCGGTCACTTTCTGATACCAGGGCAGGGAGTCAAAATTGGCGGAAACCAGCCCGCGCAGCGGGAACAGGTCGTAGTAGCTGCCCCCGGCAAAAAAGACGATCAGCAAAATGGCAAACAGAAAGGCCGGAATGGCATAGCCAATAATAATAAATGCGCTACTCCAGACATCAAAACGGCTGCCGTTGTGAACCGCTTTGCGGATCCCAAGGGGTATCGACACCAGATAGATGATGAGCGTACTCCATAGGCCCAGCGTAACGGAAACCGGCAGGCTGTCTTTGATAAGCGTCAGCACAGAGGCGCTACGAAACAGGCTGTCGCCGAAATCGAAACGAATATAGTCCCAAAGCATTTTGAAATAACGCTCATGAATGGGCTTATCGAACCCGTAGCGCCGAGTGATTTCCGCGATGACTTCCGGGTCCAGACCCCGGCCGCCGCGATAATTACTGTCGCTGATGTTACCAACGCCGGTTTGCGCATGGCTGGCGCGAACGCCTTCGCTACCCGCGCCAGGTAATGCCCCGCTTTGCCCGAACTCAATGGCGGCGACGGCCTGTTCAACCGGACCGCCGGGGGCAATTTGCACGATAAAAAAGTTGATGGTGATGATGGCCCAAAGCGTTGGGATCACCAGCAGCAGACGTCGAATCAGATAAGCGCCCATCTTATTCTCCCTGCCGTCTGGCTGCGGGCAGTTTCGCCGCTTTGTTGACGTCATACCACCAGTTGTCGAGGCCAATGGTATAAATTGGGCGAATAGCCGGATGCGAAAATTTGTCCCACCAGGCGATACGATCCTCGGCCATAAACCACATCGGCAACATGTAGTAATTCCAGGTTAAAACTCTGTCCAGTGCCCGGCCGAGTGGGATCAGTTTGGCTTTATCACCTTGCGCGGCAATGATTTGACCGATCAGCTTATCGATAACCGGGCTTTGCACACCGGGGGCGTTATAGCTGGAGTCAATATATTGAGAAGCCCACAGAATTTGCAGGTCTGAACTCGGCCACGGCATTGCGCGATACAACCTTGGCATCATGTCATAGTCGCGACTGCGTAAGCGGTTGGTGATTTGTGAGTTATCAACCTGGCGAATGTTCATGGTAATGCCTAAGCGTTGCAGGTTGTGCTGGAACGGCAACACCCACTGACTGTTGCTGCCCGCCGGGAGCAATAGTTCAAAGCTCAGAGGTTTACCGCTGACGCTGTTTACGCGCTGCTGCCCCTTGAGTACCCATCCGGCTTGTTCCAGTAAGGTATCGGCTTTCAGCAAGTTCTCACGATCGTAGCCATCGCCTTTTGATTTTGGCGGCTGATAGATTTGGCTGAAGACCTCAGGAGGGAGATCTTTTTTCAAGGGCGCGAGTATCACCAGCTCATCTGCATCGGGGTAATTTGTCGCAGCATATTCGGTATTCTGAAAATAGCTGTTGGTCCGGCTCCAGGCGTTATAGAACAGGGCTTTATTCATCCATTCAAAATCAAAGGCCAGCGTGATGGCTTCCCGCACCCGTCGGTCACTGAACACCGGACGCTGAATATTAAAAGCCAGCCAGCGCGTATCCTGGGCGGATTCATTTTTTTGTTCATCTTTGATGATGTAATGATTCGCAAAATTTTTCCCGGTATAACGCGTCGCCCAGTTTTTGGCATCATTTTCAAGACGCAGATCAAACGCACCGGCCTTAAACGCTTCAAAGGCGACGTTATCATCCAGATAATAGTCGTAGCGGATGGTATCGAAGTTCCAGCGTCCACGATTGACGGGTAGATTAGCGGCCCAATAATCTTTGACGCGCGAATAGACAATATACTGGCCCATCTTCCATTTGGTAATGCGATAAGGGCCGCTGGCGAGCGGTGGCGATGATAAGGGATCGCTGAGCTTATGGTCTTTCCAGTACTTCTCTGGCATCACGGGTAATGAAAACAGGCTGAGCATGTCCTCTTTACTCGGTTTGGCTAATTCAATGCGTACGGTTAATGGCGCGATGGCTTTTACCGTTGTTCCCTTGTAGACCAGACGAAACTGTGGCACGCCTTCAGTCATAAATTTGTGGAAGGTGAATGCGACGTCGCGGGCGGTAATGGGTGATCCATCGTGAAAACGCGCTCGTGGATTAATGGCAATTTCTACCCAGGAATAGTCGTCAGCATAGCGTGCGCTGTCGGCAATGAGCGGGTAATAGCTACCAGGCTCATCGTCAGAGGTTGTAAACAGCGTATCGTAAAGCGTTTCGGTACGTGCGCCTGGATTACCGCGCATTGCATAGCGGTTAAAGTTGTCAAATGTGCCAATGGCGGAGAGGGTGATTTGACCACCTTTAGGGGCTGCGGGATTAACATAATCGAAGTGATTAAAGTTAAACGCGTACTTCGGTTCACCCAGCACGGCAAAAGCATAGCTTTCTTTGATGGATTGCGCCTCGGCGCTAAACCCGATGAGGGCGATAAACAGCAGCAATACGCGAGGGATCATATAAAAGCGATTTCCTTTTCCTGCCACAACCCGACGGGCATCATGCCTGAAAGATAGGAGATGTAGCGGCGAGTGAGAATATATGAATCGCATACTGCGATCACCACGTCGGCTTATTGGGCTGTGCCATCCAACGCACGAAATCAGCAAGCTTTAATGGGCGGCTAATCCAGTATCCCTGGAAAAAATGTACTCCACGTTCGCGCAGCCAACGGGCTTGCTCAGGTGTTTCTACCCCTTCAGCAACCGTCAGCATATTAAGACGTTTAGAGAGTGTCAACACGGCGTCCAGAACCGGAGAGGTCAGGGTTTCCGTCCCAATGGCATTAATAAAGCCGCGATCGATTTTCAGGTAGTCAACGGTAAAGCGTTCCAGATAAATAAGTGCGCTATGACCGGTGCCAAAATCATCAATGGCAATCTCAAAACCTGCTGAATGCAGCCATTCAAATAGCTCGATTGCCTTGTTTTGATGCAGCATATCCCGCTCGGTGATTTCCAGCACCAGTTGAAAATAGTTCGCGGGAAGGCAGGCGTACAGGCGTTGAATATCATCTTTAAACGTCTCGCCGTGTAAGTGCGTTGGCGCGATATTGATCCCCAATTTTGCGCCAGCGGGTAACACTTTTTGCAGCATCGGCGCGTCCTGGGCTATCAGCTTAAAGAGGTGCTGGGTTAGCGGCACAATCATTTTCTGTGATTCTGCGTAATGAATAAAGGCATCCGGGGGGATCTCACCGGTGGTCGGGTGATGCCAGCGTAATAGTACCTCAACACCTTTCACCTCCAGCGTTTGCACCTCTACCACGGGCTGGTACACCACATAAAACTGATTGTGTTTGATGGCGTTAAGGATATCTTTCCCCGGGCGTAAACGGACGGCATAGATGTAGTACCAGAGAAGGAGAGCGGTCATGATCCCGGCCATACATCCGAGCATGATGGCGTATCCAACATCTTTATACGTCCACCGATCCGCGTAAAAACGCACCTCCAACGGGAATGTAGATAAGGCTGCATTATATGATGGGAGAGCAGGGAGTTCAGACACGGGGATTAATTGTTTGGAAAACGTGGTGATAGCCGTCTTCCCGACGATGAGTGCCACACCGTTGAAATCATCTTGCCGGGCGTTATAGAGAAGATAGGGTGCCAGGTTAACATTCAGGGTGGCAAAAACGCCGCTGTTCTGTAATGAATGATTGCGATACCAAATGAGTATTGCCGGTTTATTCGGCATCATTGGCGTACCGGGCTGGAGATCCATATCGATATCTTTCGTCATGTCCAGCACGGGAACCAATTGCTGAAGAGGCGTATTCATTGAACCGGTTGCTGAAGAGCAGAAAGCGATACCGTCTTTTACCAGCAAAAAGGCCCGCACATTCAGGCTAAACGCGGCGCTGGAAGTGAGTTGAGCTGAAGCTTGCGAGCAGGTGTCTTTTACCAGAGGTTGTAGTGTGTTGGTGGTGGTTTCAAGGTCAGCGAAGAAACTTTCAATATAGTTTTGTATGTTAGACGTTAGCGTGTCGTACTTTGCGTTTCGTTGATGCCATGACATAAAAAACTGCAGTGAGCTGACGAGTAACGCGACGACTATCCCCGTTATAACGCAGGTGAGCAGGAGTTTCCGATCGGAAGAAGAGGAGCGCCTTAACATAGTTCCTTATGTTTACCTGAAGTAACCACTTATCCTGTATGAATATAACCTGAAATGACTCATGTTGTGAGATTTTTCTTAGTCACAAGGGCAAAGCAAAAAAAGCACCGCCGTAGCAGTGCTTTTTTATATGTCTCATCAGGATAGCCAAGGGATAGCTGCCAAACGAAATTAACTGCGGCTCAGAACCCGGCGAGCTTCGTTGTAACGTTTTTTCCAGTAAGGCTCGTTCATGCTGGAAATGATAACGCCACTGCTGGTCGAGGCATGTACGAACTGGTTGTTGCCGATATAAATACCGACGTGTCGGCCAGTAGAGCCAGCACGGAACAGAACCAGATCGCCTGTACGCAGATTAGTGCGCGAAACGGATTTACCCGTTTCCTGTTGTTCATAGGTTGAGCGAGGAAGCTCTAAACCAAATTGCTCACGAAACGTACGCTGTACGAAGCTTGAACAATCAATGCCTTTTTTGGTGCTGCCGCCAAGGCGGTAACGCACGCCTTTCCAGTCAGCATATTGGTCCATAATACGTGATTTAACATCGATATTACGTACCATATTTTCAAATTCATCCTGAGAGGCTTGCAGTGAAGAGTTATCTCCATTGCCCACAGCATGCGTCTCAGAATGCATATTCCTGGCGGTGTTCGTTGTGCTACATGCAGAAAGCAGAACCGCAACTGCTATCGCGGGTATGCCCCGCAAGATATATCTCAAAATCGGTTGAGATTTGACCATTTTGTTTGTTTTCCCTTGAAGTCCTTAACGATAAATATCGTTATAAAAAATGCCAAACGTGACGAGACTAATTACCATCGCACGATGAGACAATTCCTTAAGGTCAAATCTGTGGCAGAACGCACAAATTTATTCTAAAAGGGAATAATTATCCCGCGAGGCAAAACGTGTTCGAGATTACCCGATCGTTCCGGTCAATGCGAGTGATTTTACGTGATTTCTTATAAGAAAAATTGATACAGAAAGTGAATAAACGGCATTGTCTAAATTAAGAACAATCAGGGTAAAAAATACGCAACTTACTCATTTTAAACATGAATAAGATGACAGGAGAATGACAATCAGAATGATGAAATATTGCCAGGCATCATCAGGGAATCAGAAGTATCCCTGATGATGTTAATTACTCTGCGTTATTTGTTTAAAAATTGTTTGTTTTTGCCGGGTAGATAATTCACGAACAGAGTGACTAATCGGTCGCTTAATGGCGTCATTAGCCACCAGGGAAGGCCAATCAAGACCACCGTCATGGAACCAACCACGATATCGGTGAGCCAGTGGGCGCCAATCATTACGCGTGGGAAGGCAAAAACCACAGCGATAATAAGGCCGATTATTCCTGCGACTTTTCCGAAATAACGCAGCATGAATGCGGAAAAAATAAGCAACATCATGCCGTGATCGCCAGGAAAACTGTCTTTCGACGCATCTTTGGTCGGAATATGCAGCAGTTCACTGACGCGATAAATATTATCCAGCATCAGGGTTGGGCTGGCACGTTTAACGGGAATAAGCGCCTGGCCCAGCTGATTTAATATCACTGCGGTAAGCAGCATAACCAAACCGATAGCCACAATGCGTCGGCGACCTTCCGATGTCTCTTTGAGCCAAAAGTGCAGCATCAATGCGCCCATTGCCAGCAATGAGCAGCCATCAAATGCCCGGTTATTGGTTATAGCAACAACCCATAAGAACAGCGGACTTTCCACCAGTTTATGGTTAAAGAAGCGGAAAACGCCCGTATCCAGTGAAGACCAGAACCCATGCCCGGCTGGAATATACCAGGACAGAAACAGTGCCAGGCCCGCAATGTTAAGCAGGAGGATTAGAGGGTATCGGGTTTTCATCGTCGTTTACCATTGCTAAAAAACGAAGGCAACCTTACGCGCTAGCGCCTAAACGAAGTCTCAACAATGCGCTCTGTAGCGCATTCCAGTCGGTCTCGGTATCGGCGATGAGTTCAATACGACTATCTGGTGGCGCGACGTTTTGCGTCTCTATATGCCAGTCGTCTCCCTGGCGGTTAATGCGTACCAGTCCTTCTTTAATACGCATTACCCCCTTCACACGTCCAACAGGAGCGAGACGCGACCATTCCAGCAGACCGATAGTATCGAACACCGTATCGGCGTCAAAAATCCAACCGCAGGCCTGATGGCCCTGTCCGCTGTTCAGGCTACGACGCCAGCGCTGCTGTGCGGGTAGACTCAACGCTGCCAGCCCCTTTTTGTCGGCATGACTATGGGCGTGCTCCGCGCTTGCAGGAAGCTCTGCCAGGTTTAGTCGGGGCAAATCCAGTAGCTGTCCGTCAATTTGTCCATGGTCGGCATGAACTAACTGGCGATTACCTCCATAGTGTTGCCACCAGCTTTGCAGGGCGTTTTCGCTTTCCGTCGTAGCACGGTCGGTTTTGTTGGCAACAATGATATCTGCGGCGGCCAGCTGGTCGCGGAAATTGTCATTGGCGACGCTTTTTTCATCCAGTAACAGCCGCGGGTCAAGAATACAGAGGGTCGCACGCAGATCGATCCACGGTTCGTAAACCGGTGCGGTGAGTAAATCCAGAATCTGTTTAGGGTGGCCGAGGCCAGTGGGTTCAATGAGCAGACGGTCAGGTTTTCCCTGACGCAGCAGCGTATTGAGACCAACCTGCATCGGCAGACCGTTAACGCAGCACATACAGCCGCCGGGGATCTCTTTTAACAGCGCACCGCTGTTAGCCAGTAGCGCGCCATCAATGCCAACTTCGCCAAACTCATTAACCAGCACGGCCCACTTCTCAGCAGGATCTTTGTTTGCCAATAAATGAAGAATAGAGGTGGTTTTGCCACTGCCGAGAAAACCGGTGATGAGATTGGTTTTAGTCACATTTACTCCAGATTCATAAATTACCGTAATGGCATTTAACAATCCTGGCGAAAAACGGTGAAAAAGAGAAGGGGTGAGAGGACGAAGACGCGCTTCGTCCTGTTTAATGGCAGAAATCGTTAACTTTTTAACGTATCAATGACAGCCTGATGCGCACCGTATTGGGCAATGCGTTGCCAGGCCTGCTGAATGGCCGCGACAAACTGCGGATTCTGGACGAGATCGGTGGCGAAAATCTCGCGCAGCGAAAGCAGGGCGCTGACACGTTCTGATTCAGTACTCTGTTTAACCAGAGCGGCAATTTTCTCACTTAGTGGGTCACGAATATCAATTGCGGCGCCTGAGTCATCCACGCCGCTCACATAACGCATCCAGCCTGCGACACCGAGCGCCAGCAGCGGCCATTCGCTTTGGCGGGCTAAATGTACGCGGATACCTTCCAACATGCGCTGGGGTAATTTCTGGCTACCGTCCATCGCAATTTGCCAGGTTTTATGTTTCAACGCTGGGTTGGCAAAACGCTCCAACAGGCTTAGGGCATACTGGTCTAAATCAACGTCGGTAATTTGCAGCGTAGGCGCCTGTTCGTTGAGCATCAGACGGTGGGTGGCTTCACGAAATGCGCTGTCCTGCATACAGTCGCTGATGTGCTGGAACCCGGCCAGATAACCGAGATAAGCGAGAAACGAATGACTGCCGTTCAGCATCCTCAGTTTCATTTGTTCCCACGGCAAGACGTTTTCGACCATCTGGACGCCCGCCGTTTCCCATTCTGGGCGGCCACACACAAAATTATCTTCAATCACCCACTGGATAAACGGTTCGCAGCTGATTGCGCAAGGATCGGCAACGCCCAGCTCGCGTGCGATTTCAGCCAGTGACTCTTCGGTAGCGGCAGGAACAATGCGATCCACCATGGTACCCGGGAAGCTGACATGCTCCTGAATCCAGGTTGCCAGTTCTGGTGAACGTTTTTCCGCCATTCCCAGTACGGCGTTTTTTACCACATGACCATTGTCCGGGATATTATCGCAAGAGAGGACGGTAAACGGCTGTAGCCCGCGTTCACGCCGGCGGTGTAGCGCTTCAACAATAATTCCGGGGACAGAGTGCGGTTCAGTCGGTGTTTGCAGATCGTGAGCAATACGTGGATTACTGAGGTCTAACGAGCCTGTAGCCGGATCGATGCAGTAGCCTTTTTCCGTAATGGTTAACGAGACAATAGCCACCTGAGGCTCGCAGAATTTTTCAATAATAGCCGCCAGTGAATCCAGCCTGGCGTTGAGACATTCGTTGACGGAGCCGATAACAATCGGTTGGTTGCCGTTGGCCCCTTTCTCCAGCACGGTAAATAAATGATCCTGTTCGCGCAGTTGGCTCATCAGTCGATCGCCGCTGAACAGACTGATCTCACAAATACCCCAGTCTCCACCCTGCGCATTCAGCACCCTGTCGGTGAGTAACGCCTGATGGGCGCGGTGAAAAGCACCGAAACCAAAATGTACAATCCGCGTTTTTAATTGCTGGCGGTCGTACTGCGGCATCATGACATTTTCCGCCAGTGGCGCTGAGGCAATAGTTTTCATTAAATACACCTGATTAACCATTAATTAACAATGGCAGTATAAAGTTATATGACAGCAAATTGAATTGGTGTGCCTCATTTATCCGGGGAATGTGAGCTTGATCAACCAATCATCGGCAATGTGTTGATCATCTAACGGATGCCTGTATGGTAGTCGTCATTAAGGTGATTTAATTTGGTATAACAACTTGTGGGGTAAAACAATGGAACAAACCTGGCGTTGGTACGGACCTAACGATCCGGTATCGCTTGATGATGTGCGTCAGGCTGGCGCAACGGGTGTTGTAACCGCCTTGCACCATATTCCTAACGGTGAAGTGTGGCCGGTAGAAGAAATTCAACAGCGTCAGGCCATTCTGGCTGAAAAAGGGCTGACCTGGTCGGTGGTGGAAAGTATCCCTGTCCACGAAGATATCAAAACGCGTTCAGGTCAATATCAAACGTGGATTGCCAACTATCAGCAGAGTATCCGTAATCTTGCGACCTGCGGCATCGATACCGTGTGCTATAACTTCATGCCGATCCTCGACTGGACGCGTACCGACCTCGAATATCAGCTGCCGGATGGTTCCAAAGCGCTGCGTTTTGACCAGATTGCCTTTGCAGCTTTCGAGCTGCACATTCTGCAACGCCCGGGAGCTGAAGCGGATTATACCGACGAAGAACAACGCCAGGCGCTGGACTACTTCAATGCCATGAGCGATGCAGAAATTGAAAAGCTGACACGCAATATCATTGCTGGCCTGCCTGGTGCAGAAGAGGGCTATACGCTGGATCAGTTTCGTGCGCGCCTTGCGGAATATGACGGCATCAGTAAAGACGATCTGCGCGAAAATATGGCGGTATTCCTGCGGGCGATTGTGCCAGTGGCAGAAGAAGTCGGCGTGCGTCTGGCCGTGCATCCTGACGATCCGCCGCGCCCGATCCTCGGTCTGCCGCGTATCGTTTCGACTATCGAAGATATGCAGTGGCTGAAAGAAACCGTCGACAGTATTAATAATGGTTTCACCATGTGTACCGGTTCTTACGGCGTGCGCGCTGATAACGATCTGGTGAAAATGATCGAAACCTTTGGCGATCGTATCCACTTCACGCACCTGCGCTCGACCTGCCGTGAAGATAACCCGAAAACGTTCCACGAAGGTGCGCACCTGCAGGGTGATGTGGATATGGTATCGGTGGTGGCTGCCATTTTGAGCGAAGAGCAGCGGCGTAAAAAGGCGGGCGATCTGCGTCCTATCCCGATGCGTCCGGATCATGGACACCAGATGCTTGACGATCTACACAAGAAAACCAATCCGGGCTACTCGGCGATTGGTCGCCTGAAAGGACTGGCAGAAGTCCGCGGCGTTGAGCTGGCGCTGAAACAAACGCAGTTCCGCGACCTGCTGTAAGTCTAACAACAGGGATTGCGCTACAGGTGCAATCCCTGTTGTTCATCAAGGCTGCGCGAGCGCCTGCTCCAGCACTGTCAGCACTTTATTGATCTGCTGTATCTGCAATCCACCAAATCCAAAAAACATAACAGCATCGCTGTTTTCTTTGCGCCATGCGGCTTCTGATCCATTTTCTATATCCGACAGAGTGTCGAAACGGATCCCAGCCAACAGGCAGCTTTGTTGCAACCTGGCGATGAATTCGGTATGTCTGGCAATGCGTAACGAGAGGTGCAGACCTGCCGTTGCGCCAGCGATTTTCCCTTCGGGAAACAGAGTGGACAGGCCATCGCGTAACAGAGTGAGGCGCGTCGCATAGCTGCAGGCCAGCTTGCTGATATGCGTATAAAAAACCTGATTTTGCATCAGTTCGGCTAAAAATTGCTGCAACAACCACTGACTGCCGTTGTTATTGAGCGCTTTCATATTCTGTACCGCCGGAAGCAGTTCATCAGGGCAAATAAGATAGCCAAGCCGTGCGCCTGGCCCCAGCGTTTTAGAAAATGTCCCCATATAGATAACCCGGTTGTGATAATCCATGGCTTTCAGCGCGGGAAGGGGATTGTCCCCATAGGTAAAAACGGCATCGTAATCGTCTTCAATGATGTAAGCGCCGACGCGTTGCGCCCACGTTAATAATGACTGACGGCGCTCCAGCGAAAGCACACTTCCCATCGGATACTGATGAGCTGGAGTAACATAACAAAGCTGGGTTTCATACTCGGGTAAATTATCTGTTTGCAGCCCGTGGTTATCTACGGCAATTGACGTAATGTCTGCACCGTAATAATTAAAAAGATGCCATGCGCCAGAATAACAAGGGGATTCGGTCACAATATGGCACTTTTTTTGCTGACTGGCAGCATGATGAATAATAAATATTTGGCTGAGCAGTGATAATCCTTCCTGAATCCCGTTGGTAATGATGATGTTCTCTGCTCGGGTATTAATTCCGCGGGATAAATTAAGGTATCTGACCAGTTGCTCACGTAGTGAAAATAATCCATTTGGTGAATGATACCGGGTAAATAATTGTTCTTTAAGTATGCTTGGAGCATTATTCCATTTCCGCCAGCTTGACCAGGGAAAAGCGTTGGGGTCGGGGACGCCCATCCGGCAGTAGCACTCTCGTCCAGGCTCGGCGTAAACATCGGTAGAGACCCCGGCAGCTTTAGGTTTTACCGGTGGAGAGCCTTGGGTCACGGGCACATGAGTTGGGGTTATACGTACAGGCGTGGTGAATATCACTTCATAGCCAATGCCGTGTCGGCTCTTGATTAACCCAGCCGCCATCAGCTTATCATAGGCCATCACCACCGTTATTTTAGCAACGTGCAATACCTGAGCCTGCTCACGAATAGAGGGGAGTTTGTCTCCACAAAGCAAATCACCCTGCTGAATTGCCTGGAAATAAAATTGAAATATCTGCAGTTGCAGCGGAGTACGGCTTTCTCTATTGAGCGTCAGTGTTAGCATAAGAAATTCCTTATTTACAGATGGTCACTATATTACGAATTTCTGATCTTTACTATTTGACTCACCTCATAGAGTGGATGCTGTTCCTATAATCTGCTTTCGCTGTCTCTATTTTTGATTTTTATTATCCCTTAGCGTGTCGCTATTAAAAAATGGAGGCAAGCATGTCGTGGATAAGAAAGAACGCATTGTGGTGCGCATTCGTCGGGGCGTTAGTAATGGCCTTGGCTATTTGGGGAACGTGGCAAGGCGTTCATTACACCAGTACCACCGAATTTTGTTTATCGTGTCACTCGATGCGCACGGCTGGAGAGGAATATAAAACCAGCGTGCATTTTCGCAACGCGTCTGGCGTGCGGGCTGAGTGTAAGGATTGTCATATTCCACCGGGCGTTGTTCCAACGCTTATTCGTAAAACTGAAGCCTTAAACGATCTCTATCACACCTTTATTTCTCCTTCTATCGACACTCCGGAAAAGTTTGCTGCCAAACGCTCGGAGCTGGCCCAACGGGAGTGGGCGCGCATGAGCGCGAATAATTCAGCGGCGTGTAAATCCTGCCATAGCTATGAGGCAATGGATCATGGCAAGCAATCGGCAAATGCGGCGGCGCAAATGAGCGCGGCGGCAGCAAAAGACAGTAACTGTATCGATTGCCACAAAGGAATAGCCCATCACAAACCCGATATGAGCAGCGGTTTTCGCGATCGCTTTAAGCAGCTACAGCGTCAGGGAGATACGCCAACGGATGCGTCCACACTGTTCTCATTAAGCGAAAAATCATTGGCGGCAACGGCAGAAAGTCCGGCAGGGAAGGCGCTGTTATTTCCCGCCACCGAGGCCAAGGTGCTGAAAAAAGAAGGCAGTAACGTCCAGCTCGAAATTACGGGCTGGCGTGAAAGCAAAGGGCGTGGACGGGTGATCACCCAGTATATGGGGAAACGCGTTTTCTCCGCCGTGCTCGATGAGCCCCTGATGGCGAACGTAAAAGTGCTACAAACCCAGGTCGATCCTGATTCACATCAGGAATGGCAGCAGGTGAGCGTCACCGCCTGGACCACCGATCAGGACTTTATCAGCACACTTGCGCCAATCTGGGAGTACTCAGATCAAATGCTGCAATCCACCTGTAGCGCCTGTCATAGCACTCCTCCTACGACCCGATATACCGCTAATGGCTGGATCGCTGGATTGAAAGCCATGTCGACCTATTACCGGCTTAATCCGGTGGAGGAACGTACGTTGTTGAAATACCTCCAGACCCACGCCAGCGATGTGTCTGACACCAACAAAAAGTAAGGATAATGTATGGATATTCATGACTTTAATCCGTCCCGCCGCCGTTTTCTCAGCGGTATGTTGGCGGTGGGTGCTGCCAGCGCACTGGCGCCTAATCCGCTGATATCAAAAGTGTGGGCGGCGGGGGAAAATCCCGAACAGTGGATTCAATCAGGTTCGCACTATGGCGCTTTTGAAGCCAAAGTGGTCAACGGTGAGTGGACCGAAACCCGTCCGTTCAAACATGACAAATATCCCTGCGATATGCTGAACGCGGTGCGTGAAGTGGTCTACAACCCGTCGCGGGTGCGCTACCCGATGGTGCGTCTGGACTGGCTGCTTAAACGTGAGAAGTCGGATCGCAGCCAGCGCGGAGATAACCGTTTTGTACGGGTCAGTTGGGATCAGGCGCTGGATTTGTTTTACGAAGAGCTGGAGCGGGTGCAAAAAACCTATGGTTCATCAGGCGTATTTACCGGGCTTGCTGACTGGCAAATGGTAGGCAAATACCATAAAGCGGGCGGGGCGATGGACCGGGGACTTGGCCTGCATGGTAGCTATGTGACAACTGTCGGCGACTATTCTGCGGCAGCGGCCCAGGTCATTTTACCGCATGTGATTGGTTCACTGGAAGTTTATGAGCAGCAGACGTCACTCCCGCTGGTGATTCAAAACAGCAATACCATCGTGTTGTGGGGTTGCGATCCGATCAAGAACTTGCAGATCGAGTTTTTGGTTCCCGATCACGATGCGTTTGGCTACTGGCAGCAGATTAAAGAGGCGGTAGCGCAGAATAAGATGCGCGTTATCAGCGTTGATCCAGTGCGTAGCAAATCTCAAAACTATCTTGGCTGCGAGCAATTGGCGTTGCGGCCACAAACCGACGTCGCGTTAATGCTGGCACTGGCGCATACCCTGTACGAAGAAAAACTGTACGACACGGCGTTTATTACCGATTACACCGTCGGCTTTGAACAGTTTTTACCGTACCTGCTGGGCGAGAGTGATAAACAGCCGAAAAATGCCGAATGGGCGGCAGAAATCTGCGGGCTGACAGCAGAGCAGATCCGAGACTTCGCCCGCCTGTTGGTGAAAGGCCGGACACAGTTTATGGCCGGTTGGTGCGTACAACGCATGCACCACGGTGAGCAGTATCCGTGGATGCTGGTGGTACTGGCCAGTATGGTCGGTCAAATTGGTTTGCCCGGCGGCGGGGTCGGATTTGGCTGGCACTATAACGGCGGTGGAACGGTAACATCGACCGGGCCAGTGCTCTCCGGGCTGGGGAGTATTACTAATCCCCCGCAGGCGAAGTACAAAGCGGATTTTCGCGGCGCATCGGAGCATATCCCCACTTCGCGTATCGTTGACTGCCTGCTTGCGCCAGGCAACAAGATTGCCTTCAACGGTGAGACGTTAACGTATCCTGACATCAAAATGGCGATCTACAGTGCGGCCAATCCATTCCACGCCCAGCAGGACAGGAACCGCATGATCGACGCGTGGAAAAAGCTGGAAACCGTGGTGGTGTTAGATCACCAATGGACCGCGTCGTGCCGTTTTGCCGATATCGTTCTGCCTGTGACCACCCGTTTTGAACGTAACGATATTGAGCAGTTCGGCACGCATTCGAATAAAGGGCTGATGGCGCTGCATCAGATTGTTAAACCGCAATACGAAGCGCGGCATGATTTTGACATCTTTGCCGGGCTGTGTAAGCGATTTGATAAGGAAGCGGTGTACCGTGAAAACCGGAATGAAATGCAGTGGATACAGGCGCTTTATGACGAAGGTGTGAAGATGGGGGCGTCGCTCGGTGTTACCTTACCGGACTTCACAACGTTCTGGCAGGGTGACGGATATATTGAATATCCGCCGGGTCAGCCGTGGGTACGTCACGGCGAGTTTCGTGAGCAGCCAGACCTGAATCCGCTGGGTACGCCGTCAGGTCTTATTGAAATCTACAGCAAAACCATCGCGGGTTTTGCCTATGAGGATTGTCCGGGGCATCCGGTGTGGATGGAACCCTTTGAGCGTACCCATAGCGGCAAAAAAGATAAATACCCGCTGCATTTGCAATCCTGCCATCCGGATAAACGTCTACATTCCCAGTTGTGCTCAAGCGAGGCGTTTCGCAACACCTATGCAGTTGCCGGAAGAGAGCCGCTTTATATCAGCGAACAGGATGCCACCACTCGTGGCTTAAAAGCCGGTGATATCGCCCGCGTTTTTAACGCTCGTGGTCAGGTACTGGCTGGCGTGGTAATCAGTCCGGATTTTACCCCTGGCGTGGTCCGTATTCATGAAGGCGCGTGGTACTCCCCGCAGGAAGGGGGGAAAGCCGGGACATTATGCACCTATGGCGACCCGAACGTGCTGAGTGCGGATATCGGTACTTCACAGCTGGCCCAGGGGCCTTCAGCACATACCGTGCTGGTGGAGGTCGAGCGTTATCAGCAGAAAGCCCCGCAGGTGACGGCTTTCGGTGGTCCGCAGATTGTGAAAGAGGAGGGGACCAGTGCAGCATAATCAAATTCATCAGCAGCGGGCGGCTGTGTACCAGTGGTTTTCGCAACTGTTATTTCGTGAGCTGGATGAAAAACAGCTCGCCAGTCTGGAAAATGGCAATAGCCAGGCATGGATTGCCTCACTCGAGGAGATCCCCGGATTATCTGCCAATGTTAAACGTTTTGAGCGTAGCCTGGGCCGGGTTCTGCGGCGCGACTCCCGACAGCTTGAGTTGGCCGCAGATTTTGCCTCGTTGTTTCTGCTGGCCCCGCCGGCTAGTGTTTCTCCCTATGCGGGGCACTATCCACACACGACGGCGGCAGAAGAACGTCGGCAAATGAATGTGCTGCTGGTTGAGCAAGGGCTGGCGGCTCGGGAGAATGAACCCTCCGATCATATTGCCGTACAGTTGGCATTAATGGCGAGGATGGTTGCTAAAGAGGAGAAATTCTCCGCGCAGTATTACTTTTTGCATCATCATATTCTGTGCTGGGCACCGTTATTTCGCGACGCTTGTCTGGTGCGGGATAATGAGGGGTTTTATCCTCAGGCGGTTAATCTGATAGTGCGTTTTATGCAAGAGGATGAACAGTATCTGGAGTCGCTGCTGATGGATGATTTTTATTTCAGCAGTCAGCGCTGAAAATGACAAAGGGACAGCCTGCGCTGGCGGAGGTAAAGAACAGGCTATCTCGGAGAAAGAGTTCCGTTCACCTCATGTTCATCGTTTCTCTGAAATCCGGATTCCTGTGAACGTGTAAAGGGCGTTCTCCGCCACGCCCTTTACAATCCCGGCTCCCGGCGGGAAAATTGTTGCTACGCAATACCCTCCGCTTATTCCTCCAGGCTATCGGGCCGGGCGCGAGGAAGCGTCCTTGCAAAGCGCGCCCTGAGCCAGCATCCATGCTGGCTCTCCCGGCCTTACGGAAACACGTCGGCAATTTTCAGCCGGACCAGCCCACACCTAACCACCTGTATTTTTTTTTGAATATATCTGAACAGCAAATCAGATTTAACTGGAAGTCAGAGCATTACAGCGATGACCCCGGTCCGGCTGAAAATCGATGAGGCGTTGACGGCTGACCGGGGCTGCCCGCAGGGATGCGGGCAGAGGGGACGGCCTGCAGGGATGCAGGCTCGGCACCGACCCGACAGGCAGACGACATAAGACGAATAACTCGCGTAGCGACGATTTTCCCGCCGGGAGCCTGGGTTGCAAGGGAGGCGGCGGTGAGCCTCCCTTGCACGTTCACGGGTATCTGCGCTTCAGAGAAATGATGAGCATGAGGTGAACGTAACCCTGAGCCGGAATCACATGTTCACCATATATGCTTAAAAGACGAGCTGTCCCTTATCGTCAGCGAGCGGTAGAAAATTAATCTGCGCGGCCCATATAGCGACGTTCTTCGATATGAATACGGATTTTTTCACCCGCACTAAGATACTCAGGAACCTGGATCACCAGACCGGTGCTCAGGGTTGCTGGCTTGTTGCGCGCACTCGCTGAAGCACCTTTAATACCCGGTGAGGTTTCAACGATTTCCAGGTCTACGGTCTGCGGCAGTTCAAGCGCCAGCAGTTGGCCGTCCCAGGTCAGTACCTGCATATCCGGCATACCGCCTTCCGGCATGAACAGCAGCTCTTCTTCAATCTGGTCTTTGGTGAAGGTATACGGGGTATAGTCTTCTTTATCCATAAAGATGTATTCGTTGCCATCGACGTAGGAGAAATCAACCCCGCGGCGGCTCAGGGTGACGGTATCCACGATATCGTCGCCTTTGAAGCGTTCTTCAACTTTCAGACCGGTACGCACATCAGAAAAACGCATTTTGTACAGAGTAGCTGCACCACGTGCGGATGGTGATTGAATATCGATATCTTTTACAATCAGCAGCTTGCCGTTGTAGTTTAGTACCATACCTTTTTTAATTTCGTTCGCTCTTGGCATCGAAAAAATCCTGTAGTGAGGAGTGTCTAAAATATCGCGTAAAACTACTCGCGCCGGGGCATTCAGGCAAGCGGAATTCATGCTTTTGCTGGTGCCAAAAAGGTGGTACTGTGCGCTTCCCGCACAATCCGATGGTTTACGATAAAGAGAGTACTGTATGGAATGCCGTCCGGATTGTGGTGCATGCTGCACCGCGCCTTCAATCTCCAGTCCCATCCCTGGCATGCCTGATGGCAAACCTGCTAATACGCCATGCGTTCAGCTGGATGAATCCCTGCGTTGCAAAATTTTTGCTTCGCCGCTACGACCAAAAGTGTGCGGCGGTTTACAGCCCAGTGCGGAAATGTGCGGACAGACGACGCACCAGGCCATGGTTTATCTCATCGAGCTTGAAGCGCTGACCGCGCCTTAAACGTCCTTGATGCGCGCCAGGCACACAACGGTGGCGACGATCATCACCAGCGCAAACCAGAACACCGCGTGATAGTTCCAGATTTCAGCGGCAATCCCCGCCAGCGATCCGGCAATAATCCAGCCCACGCGAATGGTATTCGTATACAGGGTCGTTGCTGAGCCTGCCTGTCCTGGCATCAGATCCTGGAAATAGAGCATGCCAATTCCGCCGAGGATGCCGATGTAAATCGCATTCAGCAGCTGTAAGCCAAGTAATATCGCCGGAGAGTGAGCCAGCAGCATACCGGCATAAAAGAAGAATCCGGCGACGACGGCAATTCTCATCAACAGACGTTTGCCCAGACGCTTTGCAAAATAGCCAGCAATCAACATGGTCGGGATTTCCAGTCCGGCAGCGGTACCCATCATGATGCCAGCCAGTTTTTCCGGCAGATGCAGTTCGTTGATGATAAACAGCGGCATATTAATGATATAGAGACTATTAGTGCCCCACATTAATGTGCAGATAACAAACAGCAGCAGCGTGTCGCGTCGATTGCGGCGCGGGGCTTCAACTGCGCCTGTTGCGAGCGGCACGTTTTTACTCATCGAGGGTAAAAATAACCAGACCATTACGCCGCAGACAACAAACGCCACCGCTGCGCTGAGATACATCACCGTAAAGCTGAACCCCATGGCCAGCGCGTAGGCCAGCGGTGGGCCAATTACCCAGGCCAGCGAAACCTGCGCACGTAATATTGAGCTGAACATGACAGCTTCCCGACCTGTGCGATCGGCGTGTTCACGGGCGAGAGCAAACATTTGCGGGTTGGCAGTCGATCCAAAGCTGCTGAGGAATACCCCGATAAACAGCAGAATAAAATAGTTACGGTTCCAGGCGAACAGCACGCAGGCCAGCATCCCCAGCACGCAGCAAAACACAATCAGGTTTTTGCGATCGCCTTTTTTATCCGAGCGCCCGGCCAGAAACTGACTCACCAAAATGCCGATCACGGCGCTGCCGGTAAAAAAGAACCCGACCATGCCGGGACGGGCATGGACTTCATCCGTCAGAAAAAGGCTAAGCGTTGGCGTCTGCAACGCACCGGCGATACCCGTCAGAAATGCGACAAGCAGGAACGCCGAAGACGTTAAATCAAACGCCTTGGGTGTGGCGGCTACGGGGGTGTTATGCATGTTTTGATATCAATGATGTGAAGAGACGCGGAGTTTACGCCGCTTGTCAGAAAATAAACAGGGAGCCAAATCAAAATCGGCATCAAAAATCAAAATAGCATTTCAGTCAAAGAATGCTGTTTGCTGACGTTGCTGAATCTGACAAGCTGACGCCGTTTTTCCGTCAGCAGTTTTTTCTCCTTCGCAGAGAAAATGTGCGTTATCTCTAAATTCAGCAAGTAATTTGTCAACTTTACTTGTGTGCTGAAGAAAAAAGAGCAAGACTTCTTGAAACGTTTCAGCGTCATCTCGCCATAACTGATGGAGTCAGGTGACGCCTTTTTTCTCATGTTAGCTGAATCGTTTCAAATCAGCGGGAGAGGAGAACCATGTTCCAGTTATCTGTTCAGGATATTCACCCGGGCGAACAGGCCGGGAATAAAGAAGAGGCTATTCGCCAGGTTGCCGCTGCCTTAGTGCAGGCGGGTAACGTCGCGGAAGGCTACGTCGATGGCATGCTGGCGCGCGAACAACAGACGTCCACGTTCCTCGGCAACGGTATTGCGATTCCTCACGGTACGACGGACACGCGCGATCAGGTGCTGAAAACCGGTGTGCAGGTTTTTCAGTTTCCGCAGGGCGTGACCTGGGGCGAAGGGCAGGTTGCTTATGTGGCAATCGGCATCGCCGCAAGCTCTGATGAACACCTCGGTTTACTGCGTCAGCTGACACACGTGCTGAGCGATGACTCCGTCGCTGAACAGCTGAAATCTGCGACCACGGCGGAAGAACTGCGTGCGCTGCTGATGGGCGAAAAGCAAAGCGAACAGCTGAAGCTTGATAACGAAACGCTGTCGCTGGATGTCGTGGCCAACTCGCTGGTGACGCTGCAGGCACTCAACGCGGCACGACTGAAAGAAGTCGGTGCAGTTGACGCCACCTTTGTGACCAGAGCAATCAATGAGCAGCCGATGAATCTCGGTCAGGGGATCTGGCTGAATGACTGTGCTGAAGGCAACGTTCGTAGCGCTGTTGCGGTCAGCCGTGCAGCAACAACGTTCGATGTACAAGGTGAAGCGGCAGCCCTGCTGGTGACCGTCGCCATGAATGACGATCAACCGGTTGCCGTGCTGAAGCGCCTTGGCGATCTGCTGCTGAATAATAAAGCTGACCGTTTGTTGAAAGCCGATGCGGCAACGGTGCTGGCGCTGCTGACCAGCGATGACGCCTTAACTGATGATGTACTGAGCGCCGAATTTATTGTGCGCAATGAGCATGGGTTACATGCCCGCCCGGGCACCATGCTGGTGAATACGATTAAACAATTTAACAGTGAAATTACCTTGACAAATCTTGATGGAACCGGCAAACCGGCGAATGGACGCAGTCTGATGAAAGTTGTGGCATTAGGTGTGAAAAAAGGACATCACCTGCGCTTTACCGCACAGGGCGAAGATGCTGAACAGGCGCTGAAGGCGATTGGAGAAGCCATCGCGGCAGGTCTGGGGGAGGGCGCGTAATGAGCAGACGTGTTGCGACTATCACCCTTAACCCGGCTTACGACCTGGTGGGCTTTTGCCCGGAAATTGAACGCGGTGAAGTGAACCTGGTTAAAACCACCGGTCTGCACGCGGCAGGGAAAGGAATTAACGTCGCTAAGGTTTTGAAGGATTTAGGTATCGATGTCACTGTGGGCGGCTTCCTGGGTAAAGACAACCAGGATGGTTTTCAGCAGTTGTTCAGCGAACTGGGTATTGCCAACCGTTTTCAGGTTGTCCAAGGGCGTACCCGTATCAACGTCAAACTGACCGAAAAAGACGGTGAAGTTTCTGACTTTAATTTCTCCGGCTTTGAAGTCACCCCGGCTGACTGGGAACGCTTTGTGAATGACTCGCTGAGCTGGCTGGGCCAGTTCGACATGGTGTGCGTCAGCGGCAGTTTGCCGACCGGCGTGAGCCCGGAAGCCTTCACCGACTGGATGACGCGCCTGCGCAGTCAGTGTCCTTGCATTATCTTTGATAGTAGTCGTGAAGCGTTGGTGGCGGGTCTGAAAGCGGCACCGTGGCTGGTGAAACCAAACCGTCGTGAGCTGGAAATCTGGGCAGGCCGCAAACTGCCGGAAATGAAAGATGTGATTGATGCGGCGCATGCGTTGCGCGAGCAGGGTATTGCTCACGTGGTGATTTCACTCGGCGCGGAAGGTGCGCTGTGGGTTAACGCTTCAGGTGAGTGGATTGCTAAACCGCCGTCAGTTGAGGTGGTCAGCACCGTCGGCGCGGGTGATTCAATGGTTGGCGGTCTGATTTACGGCCTGCTGATGCGTGAGTCCAGTGAACATACCCTGCGTCTGGCGACGGCTGTTGCCGCCCTGGCAGTAAGCCAAAGTAATGTAGGTATTACCGATCGTCCTCAGTTGGCCGCAATGATGGCGCGTGTCGACTTAAAACCGTTTAACTGACAGCAGGAGAGGCATAATGAAAACGCTGCTGATTATTGACGCTAATCTCGGCCAGGCTCGCGCTTACATGGCGAAAACCCTGCTTGGAGCGGCGGCACAGAAAGCACATCTGGAAATTATTGATAATCCGAATGATGCCGAACTGGCAATTGTTCTGGGCGATACGCTTCCTGCCGACAGTTCGCTGAACGGCAAAAAAGTCTGGCTGGGCGACATTGGTCGTGCGGTTGCGCACCCTGAACTGTTCCTCAGCGAAGCGAAGGGCCATGCAAAACCTTACAGTGCCCCGGTTGCAACAGCACCTGTGGCCAGCAGTGGTCCAAAACGTGTAGTGGCAGTGACGGCGTGTCCGACCGGTGTTGCTCATACGTTTATGGCTGCTGAAGCGATTGAAACAGAAGCGAAAAAACGTGGCTGGTGGGTGAAGGTTGAAACTCGAGGTTCTGTTGGCGCAGGCAATGCCATTACGCCGGAAGAAGTGGCTCAGGCGGATCTGGTGATTGTGGCAGCTGACATTGAAGTTGATCTGGCGAAGTTTGCCGGCAAACCGATGTACCGCACCTCTACGGGTCTTGCGTTGAAGAAAACCAAGCAGGAGCTGGACAAAGCGCTGGAAGAAGCAACACCGTACCAGCCAACCGGTAAAGCGCAGACTTCAGCAACCGAAAGTAAGAAAGAGAGCGCGGGGGCATATCGTCACCTGCTGACGGGCGTCTCTTACATGCTGCCGATGGTGGTTGCTGGCGGTCTGTGTATTGCACTCTCGTTCGCTTTTGGTATCGAAGCGTTTAAAGAGCAGGGTACGCTGGCGGCGGCGCTGATGCAGATTGGCGGTGGTTCAGCTTTTGCGCTGATGGTGCCGGTTTTGGCAGGTTATATCGCGTTTTCCATCGCTGACCGTCCTGGTCTGACGCCGGGTCTTATCGGCGGTATGCTGGCGGTGAGCACCGGTTCCGGCTTTATTGGCGGGATTATTGCTGGTTTCCTTGCCGGTTATGTGGCGAAGCTTATCAGCACGAAGTTGAAACTCCCGCAGAGTATGGAAGCGCTGAAACCGATCCTGATCATTCCGCTGTTCTCAAGCCTGGTGGTTGGTCTGGCCATGATTTACCTGATCGGCAAACCGGTGGCTGGCATTCTGGAAGGTCTGACCCACTGGCTGCAAACCATGGGTACGGCGAATGCGGTGCTGCTTGGAGCGATTCTTGGCGGCATGATGTGTACCGATATGGGTGGTCCGGTTAACAAGGCGGCGTATGCTTTCGGTGTGGGTCTGCTGAGTACGCAAACTTATGCGCCGATGGCGGCCATCATGGCGGCAGGTATGGTTCCCCCGCTGGCTCTGGGTTTGGCAACGCTGGTTGCGCGCCGTAAGTTCGACAAAGCGCAGCAGGAAGGCGGCAAAGCAGCGCTGGTACTGGGCCTGTGCTTTATCACCGAAGGGGCTATTCCATTCGCTGCCCGTGACCCGATGCGCGTTCTGCCTTGCTGTATCGTTGGTGGTGCGATTACCGGTGCTATCTCGATGGCAGTGGGTGCGAAACTGATGGCGCCACACGGCGGGCTTTTCGTCCTGTTAATTCCAGGCGCAATTACGCCGGTACTGGGCTACCTGCTGGCCATTATTGCCGGTACGCTGGTAGCCGGTCTCTCCTACGCGGTGCTGAAGCGCCCGGAAGATGAGGTTGTGGCAAAAGCGGCATGATTTAATGCTGACATCAGGGGCAGAGATTTCTCTGCCCCTTTTTTTATTGATTAACTGCTGCCTGAAGATAGATATGTAAAACGGTTCAGGCAATCATTGGCGCGATGATAAAACCAAAGGCAACGCCAGCAATGATCCCACCCAGTCCTGGCAGCATAAATGGATGGTTTAAGACATACTTGCCCACGCGTGTTGTCCCTGTGGTGTCGAACTCCATTGCCGCCAGCGAAGTCGGGTATGTTGGTAGAACAAACACCCCGGTTACCGCCACATAGGAGGCCAGAATCGCCCATGTAGGTACGCCGAGCGCAACGGCCAGAGGGATAATCAGCGGCGTTGTGGCGCCTTGCGAGTAGAGAAGTGCGCAGGTACCAAACAGCACCAGCGCCAACAGCATCGGATAAGCCCGTAGAATATCGCCTGCGATATCCTTAATCTCCGCTAAGTGGGCATCAATGAAGGTCGTTCCCAATGTAACAATCCCGAGAATGACGGCCAGTGAACTCATCCCTGCTCGAAATGTGGAGGTCAGGACAATAGCATCGGTTGATGTTTTGCATAACACCACCATCAGGCAAGCGGCAGATAGCATACAAATAATGATGATATCCCGGGTATTCATTGGGTTGCCGGCATCAAATCCGGGGCGTAGCTGCGGGCAGGCGGCAAGAATAACGATGACGACCGTTGCTAACATGAACAGGGCGACTGAGAGTTTGGCACCCGGTACAGTGCTGTTTTGCCCTTCATATTTACGCACCAACCCTTTTTGCAGGCGTTCAAGATAGACTTCATCATCTTGTAGCTCGCATCCCTGACGTGAGGCGATAAAAGCGGCGGCCATCGCGGCAACAAACGAAGCTGGCAGACATACCGCCATAACCTGGATAAAGGTGACACCGTTGCCTTCCATAATGGTCAGCATCGCCGCCATTGCGGCACTGATCGGTGAACCGGATATCGCCACCTGAGAGGCGACCACGGAGCCGGCGAGCGTACGAGAAGGGCGGATACCGGACTCTTTGGCGACTTCGGCAATCACCGGTAGGGTAGAAAATACAATGAACCCTGTTCCGGCCATAATGGTCATCGACCAGGTGATAATCGGTGCAATAATATTGATATATTTAGGATTACGCCGCATGAAATTACCGGCTACGCGAACCAGATAATCCATACCTCCGGCGGCCTGTAGCGCCGATGCTGCCACGACAACTGTCATAATAATGAGAATAACGTCAACGGGGGGCGAACCAATTTGTAGATCAAATCCCAACGTTAAAATAGCCAGCCCCAGCCCGCCGCATAAACCGATACCTATTCCGCCGAGGCGGATACCAAAAAATATTGCACCCAACACGACGATAATTTCTAACCAAACCATAATGGCCTCCGCCAGAGAATAATTTGTTATTAAAATAAGTGTTTGTTTAATGCTTTATTAAACTGGTGACGGCTGTTATTGCGCCAGAAGATGATGTTTGCCAACCCGCTTTTCGTACCATTTAATACCGGCGCGTACTAATGAACCGGTTGAGTCAATATATTTATCTGGTGAGTTTTTGACTGCGTTGGCAAGAATGACGGGGACTTCAGTACATCCCAGTACAATGACTTCTGCACCGCGTGAAAAGAGCATTTCAGCCTGTTCATTCATCAGCGTTTGTGCCCGCTTAAGATCGCCGGCTTTTAAGCAATAAATGCTATCCATGACTTTTTCCTGACCGGATGAATCAGGGCTGACACAGGTTAAGCCAAGAGATTCTATGCCTTTTTGGTAGAGTCCCATGTAAAGGGTGGCGTTGGTAGCAAGTAAACCGATACGTGATTTTCCGCAGTTTTTGACTTCATCCATGGTGGTTTCAACGATACTGAGTAACTCTGTATGACAGCACTCTTTTAATTCATTAAACCAAAAGTGGGCAGTATTACAGGGGATCACAATACACTCCGCACCAGCATCTTCCAGTTTATGCATATAATCACGCATTGCCGGAAGTGGGGAATGACCATGATGCATTAACGCATCAGTTCGATCTGGAATATCAGGGATGGATGAAATAATTAATGGGATATGTTCCTGATCGCGTTGCGCTGCGGTAAAGGTGACGAATTTATTAAAAAGATCGACGGTTGCAGCAGGTCCCATACCACCAAGTACGCCAATTAAACCTTTCACAATATATACCTCTATTACCGATATTTAATATCAGGGCTGGTGTGTGTCTGGTGTCTATGTTTAACAGCAGTGTGTCGTGAGGAGAAATGCAATAATGTATGGTTCAATGCAAAAACTGCATGGGTGCAGTTTCTTTTGCCACCTCAGAAGGCCAGTAATCAGGCTGGTGTCTGAAATTCCGCAGCGATAAGCTGTCGTGGTCGATGGGTAAAGAAACAGCTTAATGTCAAAAACGAAGGTGTTATGCAAAAAACGAATCAACAGATGCTGATGTTGAATATCATCTCCGGGCATATTCAGGCATGATGCTTAAGACTAATTGACATATTTAAACATCCGCGTGACAGGCATGAAAAATATCGAGACAAAATGGTTATATGACTTTTTGACGCTGGAAGCGTGTCGTCATTTTTCCCAGGCAGCGGAGGAGCGCAACCTATCCCAACCGGCATTTAGCCGGCGGATCAAGGCGCTTGAATCCGCCGTTGGGGTGTTGCTGTTTGACCGTACGACGAGTCCACTGCAGCTGACGGAGGAGGGTAAGTTATTCCATTCGCAGACCCGTAGCCTGCTGCAACAGCTGGAATGTAACTTAGATGAGCTTAGTGGTCACAACCTGCTTGGCGTTCCCAATATCAAAATAGCGGCAGCGCATTCTCTGTCGCTGACGATGTTGCCCAGATTAGTACATTCAATGTCAGCATGGGGCGAGGAGTTTGTATACCACGTCGAAGCGATTGACGTAGTCCAGGCAGTGAATACGCTGCGCGAGGGGAAAAGTGATTTCATTATCTCCTTTCGCGATGAAGACTTAATGCAGTCACCTTTCTGCGGCTTGAAGGTGTTTGAGTCTGAGCTGTATCCCGTCTGTGCTGCGGATTCACAGGGTAAGGCGTTGTTTGATATCTATCAGCCGCAGGTGCCGATACTGAACTATACCAGCACATCCTACATGGGAAGATTGGTTAACCGTCACCTGGCGGAGGTGGGTAGTATTTCGGGGCGTACGCTGTTTATGTCTTCGATGAGTGAGCTATTGAAGAATATGGCATTGGATGGGCATGGTATTGCCTGGCTGCCAGCGTGGACGATCGTGAACGAACTACGGGATAAACGCCTGGTTTGTCTGGACACGCCGGAGTTGATGGTGCCTATTCAGGCCTATATTTATAGAATGGATACCCGCCTGAATAAAACGGCTGAGCACTTCTGGCGGATTTTGTACAACCATATGCCAGAGGATCTGGTTTCGCTTAGTTGATACGCGCCAGTTCGCCTGGCGCGTCTGAAAAACCTTCGGTTATGACCAAAGATGCTTTTTAACCTGATCAATTTGTGTACTACCTCTCATTTTCTCTCTCCCTGACAAACTGTATCTATAAAAAATTGTGATTCTGTTCATATCTATCGACTTTATAGCTTGTGGATGGATTTACTTTGTCAAAAACACGCTTACTATGAACACATGTTTGATAGTGAACATGTGCTCTAATAACCTGATGTGTGGCGTTGGTTATTTTTAACGAACTCATTTGTGGCAAATTAATTGCCAGGGGACGTGCTATGCGTGAAAAGGAATACATCGTAACGATTGGCTCGGCCAATATGGATGTTGCTGGGTATTCGCATGCTTCTCTAAATTATGCGGATTCGAATCCAGGTAAGATAAAATTCACTCCCGGTGGCGTTGGACGCAATATCGCACATAATCTCGCGCTGCTGGGTAAAAATTCTTGGTTGCTAACAGCGGTTGGTAACGATTTTTATGGTCAATCATTATTGGCACAAACTAATCAATCAGGAGTACATGTCGACAAGTGTCTTATCGTTTCCGGAGAGAATACATCCAGTTATTTATCGCTGCTTGATAATACTGGTGAAATGCTGGTGGCTATTAATGATATGAGTATCACCGAGCATATTTCAGCAGAATTTTTATCACAGCATTTTGATTTTATTAGGCAGGCAAAAGTCATTATCGCCGATTGCAATATCAGCGAAGACGCTCTGGCATGGGTACTGGAAAACGCCGGAGATGTTCCGGTGTTTGTTGACCCGGTGTCGGCCTGGAAGTGCGTAAAAATTCGCGGCCGCTTTGCAAAAATTCACACCCTCAAACCAAACCGCCTTGAAGCCGAAACGCTCAGCGGTATTGCGCTTTCTGGGCGTGATGACGTTAGCAAAGTCGCCGCGTGGTTTCATGATCGCGGCTTAAACCGGCTGGTGCTCAGCATGGGCGGCGACGGCGTTTATTACAGTGATATTGCGGGGAGTTGTGGTTGGTCACTCCCCATTAAAACTCGCGTCATTAATGTCACAGGGGCTGGTGATGCGATGATGGCTGGACTGGCCGCCTGCTGGGTAGACGGCATGCCCTTTATTGATTCGGTTCGATTTGCGCAGGGGTGTTCATCAATGGCATTAGCCTGTGAATATACCAATAACCCTGATTTGTCTGTTGCGAATGTTAGCTCAATAGTGGAGAACACAGAATGTCTGAATTAACTCTTTCCTCTGAATTATTACAAATATCACCAGAAGTCCAGGAAGCATTAAACAGTAAAAAACCGATTGTTGCGCTTGAATCAACCATTATTTCTCATGGAATGCCATTTCCGCAGAATGCTCAGACAGCGATTGAAGTAGAAGAAACTATTCGTAAGCACGGCGCTGTTCCTGCGACCATTGCCATTATCGGCGGAATAATGAAAGTAGGTTTAAGTAAAGATGAAATTGAATTGCTTGGACGAGAAGGACATAGCGTTACGAAAGTAAGTCGTCGTGATTTGCCATTTGTGGTCGCGGCAGGGAAAAATGGTGCCACCACCGTTGCCTCTACGATGATTATTGCCGCGCTGGCTGGAATTAAAGTATTTGCGACAGGGGGAATTGGTGGCGTTCATCGTGGTGCTGAACATACGTTTGATATTTCCGCGGATCTGCAGGAACTGGCACATACCAATGTCACGGTAATTTGTGCTGGTGCTAAATCTATTCTGGATCTTGGCTTAACGACTGAATATTTAGAAACCTTTGGCGTGCCGTTAATTGGATATCGAACCCAAGCGTTACCGGCATTTTTCTGTCGTACCAGTCCGTTTGAAGTCAGTATCCGTCTGGACAACGCTAAAGAGATTGCCCGCGCGATGGCGGTGAAATGGCAAACGGGTCTTAATGGAGGCCTGGTTGTCGCTAATCCAATCCCGGAGCAGTTTGCCATGGCAGAAGAGAAAATTAATGCGGCAATAGATCAGGCGGTAAAAGAAGCGGAAGAGCAGGGCGTCGTGGGTAAAGAAAGTACGCCGTTCCTGCTGGCGCGAGTTGCGGAGCTGACCGGTGGCGACAGCCTGAAATCAAATATTCAACTGGTGTTCAACAACGCGGTGCTGGCCTGTGAAATTGCGAAGGAGTATCAACGCCTCGCCTGACAGAATTTCCCGGGCAGAATGCGGTCGCCCGCGAATATCAAACCTACCAAAACCTGGCGATAACGCCGGGTTTCCTGACATGAAGGGAATTTCATTATGGATATAATGAGAAGTGTTGTGGGTATGGTGGTATTACTGGCCATCGCGTTTCTGCTGTCAGTAAATAAAAAACGTATTAGTCTGCGCACCGTTGGGGCTGCGCTGGTACTGCAAATTGCCATCGGCGGTATTATGCTCTATTTCCCGCCGGGAAAATGGCTGGTTGAACAGGCCGCGCTCGGCGTCCACAAGGTGATGTCATATAGTGACGCGGGTAGCGCATTTATCTTCGGCTCCCTGGTTGGGCCAAAAATGGATGTGCTGTTTGACGGGGCTGGGTTTATCTTCGCCTTCCGGGTGCTCCCGGCCATCATTTTTGTGACCGCACTCATCAGTCTGCTCTATTACATTGGCGTGATGGGGCTATTGATCCGCATCCTCGGCGGTATTTTCCAGAAGGCGTTGAACATCAGTAAGATCGAGTCATTTGTCGCAGTAACCACGATTTTCCTCGGGCAAAACGAGATCCCGGCAATCGTGAAACCGTTTATTGACCGCCTTAATCGTAATGAACTGTTTACCGCTATTTGTAGCGGGATGGCCTCGATTGCTGGCTCAATGATGATTGGTTACGCCGGAATGGGCGTCCCGATTGACTATTTGCTGGCGGCATCATTGATGGCAATCCCTGGCGGCATTTTGTTCGCCCGTATGCTGAGTCCGGCAACGGAAGAATCTCGCGTCACCTTTGAAAACCTGTCATTTACTGAAACACCCCCGAAAAGCATCATCGAAGCGGCGGCCAGTGGGGCTATGACCGGGCTGAAGATCGCCGCAGGCGTTGCGACGGTGGTAATGGCATTTGTCGCCATTATCGCGCTGATTAACGGCATTATCGGCGGAATTGGCAGTTGGTTTGGTTTTGGCCACGCCACTCTGGAAGGGATCTTTGGCTATGCGTTAGCCCCGCTGGCGTGGATTATGGGCGTGGACTGGAGCGATGCGACGCTGGCAGGTAGTCTGATTGGACAGAAGCTGGCGATCAACGAATTTGTCGCTTATCTCAACTTCTCGCCGTATCTGCAAACGGGCGGAACGCTGGACGTGAAGACCATCGCGATTATCTCGTTTGCGTTGTGTGGTTTCGCGAACTTCGGTTCGATTGGCGTCGTGGTCGGGGCATTTTCGGCGATTGCGCCACAGCGTGCGCCGGAAATCGCGCAACTTGGAATGCGTGCGCTGGCAGCAGCAACGCTGTCAAACCTGATGAGCGCGACAATAGCCGGTTTCTTTATCGGACTGGCATAAAATAAAGTTTGTAGGCCGGATAAGCGTAGCGCTATCCGGCAGACATTCAAGCTGTTTGCAGCAAATACAGAGCGTTATCCGCAGAGAGCGTTGGGTTGTTGATACTGACGCTGGCCCGCGATAATGCCGCGCAGGCCATGGCAAAGCGCGCGCTTTCACGAAACTCACTGCCTTCCAGAAAGCTGTACAGTAATCCCGCCATAAAAGCGTCATCGGCACCAAAACTGTCTACCACCGTATGCTCAGGCGGCGTCAATAAAAACTGTTCGCCGTCCTTTTCGCTGCAAAAAACGGATTCATCTTCCAGGCAGACAAAAATGCGTTTTACCCCTTGCTGATGCAGGCTATTGACGGCCAGTACGCGATCCGCATCAGTATGAATAGGTTGGCCCCATAAAATCGCCAGCTCTTTCTGCGTGGGTTTTAGCGTATGAATACGCGTAAACCAGGTTTTCATTTTTTCCGCTTTGAACTCTGAAACGGTGTCAATAAATACCGGAATATCATCGGCAATAGTAAAGACCCACTCAATGGCTTCGGCGGTCAGATTGCAATCGGCCAGTACGACACCGGAATGGCGAATCAAATCTCGCGAACCGTTAAGCAACTGCGGCGTCAATTGTTGCAGGATATGGGTATCGTTAATGGCCAGTACGGTCTCTTCCTGTTGATTAGCGATCGACAGGTAGGTTGAGGTGTTGTGTCCATGCAGACGAATGCAGCTGGAAACGTTAACCCCAGCCTGACGCGTTTGTTCCAGCAATGTTTCGCCATAGAAGTCACTGCCAACAGCGGAAATTAAATGTACGTCGCGGCCCAACAGCGCCAGGTTGTGGGCGATGTTACGTCCTACACCGCCTGCTGAGCAATGAATGCTGCCAGGGTTAGAGGCTGCCTGCGGATAATGGATGTCTGCAACCCCCCGGATATCCATGTTGATAGCACCGACAACCACGCAATAATCCTGTTCGGTAAGGATATAACCTTTACCTTTGATCATGCCTTTACGCATTAAATCCATAATATGCGCAGCGACGCGTGAACGGCTGATCTGCAAAATATCGGCGATTTCATTCTGCTGAATCAACGGATTGCGGCGCAAGATCTTAAGGATCTGCTTTTCCCTGTCGTTCATGATTAGGCCACCGCTTTTTCAGTTTGCTGGGCTTTCAGCCAGGCAATCTCTTCTGCCCAGATATCTGGATTAATGGTTTCCAACACCAGCGGAATGCCGTCAAAACGATTGTCCTGCATGATCCAACGGAAGGCATCGTGGCCAATATTGCCTTCACCTAAGCTGTGGTGACGGTCAACGCGGCTGCCAAACGTGCTCTTGGCGTCGTTCAGGTGCATACCGCGCAGATACTTGAAGCCGACAATTCGTTCAAATTCCGCAAAGGTCTTTTCGCATTCCTCAACGGATCGCAAATCGTAACCGGCCGCGAAGGCGTGGCAGGTATCAATACAGACGCCGACACGGGATTTATCTTCTACGCCGTCGATAATGGCGGCCAGGTGCTCAAACTTAAAGCCAAGGTTGCTGCCCTGTCCGGCGGTATTTTCAATGACCGCCGTAACGCCCTGGGTCTGGGCGAGGGCGATATTGATCGATTCCGCAATGCGCGCCAGACATTCATCTTCCGGAATCTGCATCAAATGGCTACCCGGGTGAAAGTTAAGCAGGGATAAGCCAAGCTGTTCGCAGCGTTGCATTTCGTCAAGAAACGCGTCACGCGATTTTTCCAGCGCATCGCTGACCGGGTGACCGAGGTTAATCAGGTAGCTGTCGTGAGGCAGGATTTGCGCGGAAGTATAGTGATACTTCTCGCAGGCAGATTTGAAATCATCAATGATTTCGGTGGTCAGCGGCGCGGCACGCCACTGACGCTGATTCTTGGTGAACAGGGCGAATGCGGTCGCTTCGATTTCTGCGGCTCGAATAGCGGCGTTAGCCAGACCGCCAGCGGCGCTTACGTGCGCTCCGATGTATTTCATAAATTAAACCCGCCATACTCAAATGCAAAAGGAGGAAGTATAGCGGGTTAATGGAGGTGAGTCGTGCTCGTTTATGCCATCAGCGCGTGGATAGCGAGGTTAATCGCGCCACCGCCTACAATCAGCCAGACAAACAGCAGCAGGGCCATCAGTAACGGTTTAGCACCGGCTTTTTTCAGGGCGCTAACGTGAGTGGTCAGCCCCAGTGCGGCCATCGCCATTGCCAGCAAAATGGTATCCAGTGTTACCAGCATGTTCACTATCGACTGCGGCAGAAAGTGGAACGAGTTAAAAATCGCGACCACAATGAACAGGATGGCAAACCACGGAATGGTGATTTTGCTCTTCTCACCACCGGAGGCCGGAGACAGCTGTTTAACGCGGGCGGCCAACAGGATAAGAAACGGTGCCAGCATCATGACGCGCAGCATTTTGGCAATAACTGCGGCATTTTCCGCATCCGGGTTAATGGCGTGCCCGGCAGCCACTACCTGTGCCACTTCATGCATGGTGGAACCAATGTAAATGCCGTAGGTTTCCGGGCTAAACCAGTGTGCCAGCAGCGGATACATTGCCGGATACAGGAAGATAGCGATGGTACCGAAGATCACTACGGTGGCGACAGCGACGGTTACCTTACTGGCTTCCGCTTTCACTACAGGCTCGGTTGCCAACACGGCGGCGGCACCACAAATGCTGCTCCCCGCGCCAATCAGCCAACTGGTGTGGCGGTCCAGACCAAACACTTTTTGCCCCAGGAAACAGGCAATCATAAAGGTACTGCTTAGCGTTAACACATCAATCACGATACCGCTGACGCCGACGTCAGCAATTTGCGCGAAGGTGAGGCGGAAGCCGTAGAGGATGATCCCCAGACGTAATAAATGTTGTTTAGCAAACAGCACACCGCCGTCACAGCTTTTCCAGATGTGCGGATAGACGGTGTTGCCGAGAACCATCCCCAGTAAGATTGCTAAGGTGAGGGCGCTGAACCCGGCACCTGCAACGGCGGGAATGGATCCACCCCATAAGGCGACCCCAGTGATAACTGCACTCAGGGCGAGCCCCGGAATAAAATGCCACGCTGTACGACGATGAGTCTGCAAGGTGAGTTCTGTCATATCCTTCTCCTTTATCTGGGTAAAAGAGTACGGCGAAGTGGTTTAAAAATAAAATTGATTATATATTTATAATTAATCTATATAAGTGGTATACCCGTCATACTTCAGGTTGCATGTACGCTGGCTGCAACTCGAATTATTTAGGGTATAAGTAACGGTTATCCGGTGGAAAACGACTATGCATATCACCCTGCGACAACTTGAAGTGTTTGCTGAGGTATTAAAAAGCGGCTCAACGACCCAGGCGTCTGTCATGCTGGCATTGTCGCAGTCGGCGGTGAGTGCGGCACTTACCGATCTGGAAGGGCAACTCGGCGTGCAACTGTTTGACCGTGTTGGTAAACGACTGGTGGTCAACGAACACGGGCGCTTGCTCTACCCACGGGCGCTGGCGCTACTTGAGCAAACGACCGAAATCGAACAGCTTTTCCGCGAAGATAATGGCGCTATCCGGGTTTATGCCAGTAGCACCATTGGCAACTATATTCTCCCTGCCATGATCGCCCGCTATCGGCATGATTTCCCCGATTTGCCGCTGGAGCTTAGCGTGGGCAACAGCCAGGACGTGATCAATGCGGTGCTGGATTTCCGGGTAGACATCGGGCTGATTGAAGGGCCGTGTCACAGTACGGAAATTATCTCTGAACCGTGGCTGGAAGACGAGCTGGTGGTGTTCGCCGCACCGTCGTCACCGCTTACAAAGGGACCCGTTACGCTGGAACAACTGGCTGCTTCGCCGTGGATACTGCGTGAACGAGGATCGGGTACGCGTGAACTGGTGGATTACCTGCTGTTGTCTCATTTGCCGAGATTTCAGATGGCAATGGAGTTGGGTAACTCCGAGGCCATTAAGCATGCGGTGCGCCATGGCCTCGGGATCAGCTGTTTGTCACGGCGGGTCATTGCCGAGCAGTTACAGGCGGGAACGCTGAGCGAAGTTCCTGTGCCGCTTCCGCGTTTGGTCCGCACGCTGTGGCGTGTTCATCATCGACAAAAACATATCTCCAATGCCATTACGCGCTTTTTGCACTACAGCGACCAGGTAGAGCAGGGGGAATAGGACGTTCACTGTCGTAGCGACTCCTTTTTGCATAATGGCGGTTACGTTTTAACCGCCTTGCACCCTCTATTTTCTGCTTTACTTATAATCCGCGGCCAGTCATGAAGGTCTCTTATAACAGCGCATTTGTGCCGGAAGAATGCCGTTTCGTCTGCTACAATCGCGCCTCATTTTTTGGATGGATAGCATTTTCACATGGTTTCCGAAACTAAAACCACAGAAGCGCCCACGCTACGTCGTGAACTGAAGGCGCGTCACCTGACGATGATTGCCATTGGAGGCTCCATCGGTACAGGTCTTTTCGTTGCATCTGGTGCAACTATTTCTGCAGCGGGTCCTGGCGGCGCGTTGTTCTCTTATATTCTGATCGGTCTGATGGTGTATTTCCTGATGACCAGCCTCGGTGAACTGGCGGCCTATATGCCGGTTTCTGGCTCGTTTTCCACCTACGGTCAGAACTACGTAGAAGAAGGCTTTGGCTTCGCGCTGGGCTGGAACTACTGGTACAACTGGGCGGTAACGATTGCCGTTGACCTGGTGGCCGCACAGCTGGTGATGAGCTGGTGGTTCCCGGACACGCCGGGTTGGATCTGGAGTGCGCTGTTCCTCGGCGTGATCTTCCTGCTGAACTACATTTCCGTTCGCGGATTTGGTGAAGCGGAATATTGGTTCTCACTGATCAAAGTTACCACCGTCATTATCTTCATCGTAGTTGGCGTAATGATGATTTTCGGTATCTTCAAAGGCGCTCAGCCGGTGGGCTGGAGCAACTGGACGACCGGTGATGCACCGTTTGCCGGTGGTTTTGCTGCGATGATTGGCGTGGCGATGATCGTCGGCTTCTCCTTCCAGGGGACGGAACTGATCGGTATCGCGGCAGGTGAATCTGAAGATCCTGAAAAGAACATTCCACGTGCGGTACGTCAGGTATTCTGGCGAATCCTGCTGTTCTATGTGTTCGCGATTTTGATTATCAGCCTGATTATTCCGTACACCGATCCGAGCCTGCTGCGCAACGATGTGAAAGACATCAGCGTTAGCCCGTTCACGTTGGTATTCCAGCATGCGGGTCTGCTGTCTGCGGCAGCGGTGATGAACGCAGTTATCCTGACGGCGGTGCTGTCTGCAGGTAACTCCGGGATGTACGCTTCCACGCGTATGCTTTACACCCTGGCATGTGACGGTAAAGCGCCACGTATTTTCGGTAAACTGTCTCGTGGCGGCGTACCGCGTAACGCGCTGTATGCGACCACCGTGGTGGCGGGGCTGTGCTTCCTGACCTCGATGTTTGGCAACCAGACCGTATACCTGTGGCTGCTAAATACTTCCGGGATGACGGGCTTTATCGCCTGGCTGGGGATCGCCATTAGCCACTATCGCTTCCGTCGCGGTTATGTGCTGCAGGGCCACGATGTGAAGGATCTGCCGTACCGTTCTGGCTTCTTCCCGCTGGGTCCGATCTTCGCCTTTGTGCTGTGCCTGATTATCACTCTCGGCCAGAACTACGAAGCGTTCCTGAAAGACAGCATTGACTGGGGCGGCGTGATGGCTACCTATATTGGTATCCCGCTGTTCCTGATTATCTGGTTTGGCTATAAGCTGACCAAAGGAACCCATTTTGTCCGCTACAGCGAAATGAAATTCCCGGGTCGCGTGAAGAAATAACAGTATAAAAAGCATAACAAAAACCCCGGCATGATGAGTGCCGGGGTTTTTTATTGCGTCAAACTTAGAAGCTGTAAGTCATGCCAACCGTGTAACGACGACCATCGAGAACGGTGTCGTAGGTATCGTAATCGATTTGCTTATCCAGCACGTTATACACGCCAGCGGTCATCAACAAATCCTTGGTGGCATAGTAACGTAAACCCACATCGACCTGCGTATAGGACGGCGTACCCTGCGCCATGGAAGTACGGCTCAGGTATTCAGACGTTTTTCCACGCAGATTCAGGCGGCTCCAGAAACCGAGATCCTGCGTGGCCTGCCAGTCCAGCGTCGTGTTAAACATATGCTTCGGCATTTTGTTCAACGGCTGGCCGGAGAACTGACCGCTTTTCTGCTCAGATTCCGTGTAGGTGTAGTTCGCAGTCCAGTTGACGTCAGAGGTTATTTTCCAGCCGAAGGTGGATTCTACGCCACGCATATTGGCTTTATCGACGTTAACGCGATCGCTGACGAAGTCATAATGGGTATTGCCGATGGTGCAGGCCGGATCGGAACTGCTGTTACAACGGCGCACTTCAGTGATTTTGTTCTTGAAGTCGGTATTGAACAGGGTGACGCCTGCGTTGAGGTTATCGCCGTTATCCCACAGTAAGCCGATTTCTTCGCTGAGGCTTTTCTCCGGCTTCAGGTCCGGGTTGCCGACAATGATTCCGTTCAGACGACCGCCGCCGGTGACCTGTCCCCAGTTTGCTGATGACTGGCGCAGGTCTGGCGCACGGTAGCCCGCCGAAACGCCGCCTTTTAAGGTCCATTGATCGCTCAGATGCCATACGCCATAGCCGCGTGGCGTCCAGTTGTCACCGTAGTTCTCATCTTTATCCATACGCAGACCGCCGGTCAGCGAGAAGGTATCGGTAACGGCCCATTCATCTTCAGCAAACAACGCCCAGCTCCAGCGGGTCAATTTGTTCAGCCCATCAGCCGCTTGCAGCTGGTTGCCGTTATCACGCAGTTTCTCATAACGGTATTGCCCACCTAGCGTCAGGGTATGCGCCCCAAGGAAGACCTGGTTCTGGCTATTGAAAATCGTATTGTAAGACTTCATTTTGCGACCCGGGTTTTCGCTCTCTTCCTGCTGGACATAGCTGGTGGAGTTGAAGTCATCGTAATAACCGCTATGGGTTAAAGAATACGTCGTGTGCACATACTTGCTTTCGCTTTTGCTGTTTGGCTTACAGCTTCCGTTGCGGCAGTTTTCCTCAGCCATAGATTTGCCTGGGGTACTGTCACGATCCTGCAATTCACGTGCGTAATCGAAATCGATGTCGTTTTTATCATCTGGCGTAAAGTTCAGGGTTAAGCCCCCGTTACGCATACGCTGTTCATTGTAGCCATTGAGGATTTTATCTTCCGCCCGATGGGAGAATAACCCGGTCACCTTCGCGCCAAGTAATCCGTCAATCAGTGGCCCAGACGCATAGGCGTTGGTCTGGTAAATATCGCCGGAGTCTCTGTCTTCCTGGAAAGTGGCATCGCCGTGCAGAGAACCGGTCCAGGCTTTGGTATTCGACACTTTCTTGGTGATGACGTTAATGACACCGCCCATCGCGTCGGAGCCGTACAGTGATGACATCGGGCCACGGATGACTTCGATACGCTCGATGGATTCAAGCGGCGGCAGCCAACCTTGTTCAATACCTGAGTTGTCGCTATTAGGACGTGTGCCGCGGGTGCTGATGCGTTTACCGTTGACCAGGAAGAGCGTGTATTGCGAAGCCATACCGCGAATACTGATATCGCTGCTGCTCCCCCCGCCGGTGACGACGACGCCAGGGACATCTTTTAGCGCATCGGTGACATCGCGATAGGCTTTGTCCTCAATCTGCTGCTTGGTAATAACAGATATCGAAGCCGGGGCATCCTGAATTTTCTGCTCAAAGCCGGTAGCGGTAACTACCACGGTATCTTGTTCAGCGGCATGGCCGAGTGATGGGAGACTGGCGACGCATACTGCGGCAGCTACAGCCTTAACGTGAGGTATAGTCATTTGTATCATTCCATTTAAATGAATCAAACTGCGCGTCATGTGAAAGGCCATGACAATTGTATGTATTTGTCTTTTAAGGACTCTTTTCAGTAAAGAAGCGGGGGGATTGTACAAAAGTATGAATATTTGTAAACACAAATGATAATAGAAATCATTTGTGTTTGATATGGTTTAGGGTGAAATGCTTTTTTAATCAATAAGATAGTGAAGGAAGAAAAAAGGAGAAAAAGTGAAGAAATGATGGAGGGATGAAGAAGATGGACACCTTTTTGACGCTGAAAGAACCCAACCGAAAGACAGCGGCGATGGCGCCACTGTCCTGTTATGGCTGGCTTATAGTCGATGGAATTTGGCGAGTAAGGCCAGTGACAAGGTGGTTAACAGGATTGCGATCACGGCATAGAGATAGACTCCAGACCACTCCCAGTTGTTCTTCACTAATATCACCGGTACGCCTGCTAACGCCGCGCCGACATAGCTAAACAATCCGCGGAAGCCAGTTATCGATCCCGCCGCATCTTTGTGAGTGACGTCCAGACAACCTACGGCAAAAAGCATATGCGGCCCGTACAGGGCGAAACCCATTATGGTGAAGAGAATGGCCGTAATGGTATATGAGGTATCCTGAACCAGTGGGATTAAGGTAATACATACGCACAGCATTAATGCGAATATTAAGCCTGTCATCCAGCGGTTACTTTTAAACATAAAGTCAGATAAGTAACCCGCCAGTAGCCCTCCGGCAAGTCCACCGGCTTCAAACCACGAGATAATGGAGTTGGCTTTAATCAGACTCCAGCCATGCACCTGAGAATAGTAAATTTGCGGCCAGTCATTGAGGATGGTGCGGGCAATATAAACGGACATATCGCCAATGATAATAATCCACACTAATGGGTTAATCAGGATATATTTGACGAAAATCAGCCAAAAGGAGAGATTTACCGGACTGGCTTTCACTTGGGCAAGCTCTGTTGGATCCTTACGCCATTCGCCAACGTTAGGCAAACCTAAGGTCCCGGGACGGTCTTTAATCGTAAAGAGCGCTACGATCCCCATCAGCAAGGAGATTGCGCCCGGTACATAAAAACCCATTTTCCAGCTACCGCTCCAGACAATCGCGAAACTTGTCAGCAGTGGGGCGAGACTACCGCCAATATTATGCGCCGCTTCAACGACCGCCCACCAACGTCCGCGTTCATTCTTGGAAAACCAGGATGCCATGATCTTTGCCATTGGTGGAAAACTGGTGCCCTGGAGGATAGCATTGAGGCTGTACAACACATAAAACGCGGCAACGCTGTCGGAAAAACCAAACAGAATATTAACGATCCCCACGCCAATGAGCGCCGGGCCGGTCATGGCTTTCGGATTGATTTTATCAACCAGCATGCCGCCAACAAACTTCATTGAGCCATACAGGATGTAAAACAGTGAAGACATGATGGCAAAATCTTCTGCGGTCAGAGTGGTATCTGACAGCATGGCCGGCATGGCGGCTGAGAAGTTTTTACGTGTTAAATAAAAGACCGCGTAAGAGATAAAAACCGAGGTAATAATCTCTATCCTGAATTTTTTGTAAGTATGGTCAATCTCTTTTTTTTCTTTTACAACCGGCTTATCAGCCTGGCTGAATATAAATGATTTCAAGCTCATATGATCTTCCCTTCAGACAGTGCTTGTGGGGTTATAATCCATTTTCGATAAAGAACAAAAGCGACTCGAATCCGTGAAAATTAATCTGATTGTTAATTAAATTTCTGACCGCGGGTTTTGCTCGCCAGGCAATACCAGTGCCAGCATACGTGAGCATGGGAATATCGTTGGCACCATCACCGCAGGCGATAATATTATGCTGAGGCATCTGCAGAGAGTCGGCAAGCATGGCCAATGTTTTTTGCTTATTTTCTGCATTCATGATTGGCGCGGAAATATTATCTGTCAGCATACCATTCCTGACTTCAACGGTATTTGAAAATATATAGTCCAGCTGATATTTCTGTTGTAAGCGGTGGGTGAAAATATCCAGTCCGCCGGAAATGATCGCTGTTTTAAATCCTTTCTGCTTGAGGAATGGCAAAATGGTGGTGATGCCGGGAGAGGCCGTCATCCGATCGCATACGGCATTAATGACATGGATGTGTGTCCCTTTTAACATTCCGATGCGCCGGGTGAAACTGTTATTGAAATCCAGTTTTCCTTCCATCGCTTGCCGCGTCAGTTCTGTTATCCGATCGGTGATGCCTAGCGCGCGGGCGATCTCATCCACACCTTCTTCCTCGATAAACGTCGAGTCCATGTCAAAGGCGATGATCCCGTTCGTCGGGATGATTTGCGGTTTTAGGAAAAAATCAAATTGCTGAGTGAACGATGTAGCCCTTAGTTTCTTGTATATGTCATCGGTGAATATTTCATCGGGTATTGATAATTTTAAATACGGTTTATTGAATGCGGCTATAGATAATTGTTCCAGTGCGCACGGATATTGTTTGGTCTCGGTATTTAGAAATGTATTGTGCAGCCATGCCTGAAGTTTTTCAGGATCTTTTGCACTAATAAAATAAATAATTGCCATTATGTCACTCCTGTAAATTAAGGTTATTGTAATAGTAGAGGGTGACGATTGAATCCTGCTTTATCACAGATGTGAATGTTAAAAAAAAGATAAAATAGTATTGTTTTTTATACCAATAAATAAACAAAGTCTGAAAGGTATCATTGTTGATATACACGTCACGGTCTGTTGCTACTGGCGGTATATTCTATTTTGACTAACAGGGATGGGTCTAAAATGGAAAGTTGTATTGATATTTTTAAAGTCGTCATTGGGCCTTCCAGTTCAAGAACAGTAGGGCCAATGCGTGCCGCGTTTAACTTCATTTCACAATTATAGCTACAGGAGATCTTACCGCTAACGCGAGAAATCGAGGTTGAGCTATACGGCGCGCTCTCATTAAGCCGCAAGTGTCATAACGTTGATATCGCTCTTTATCTGGGGCTGTTGGGCAATCAGCCGGATGATGTTGATTTACGCCAGCAGATGGATCTCATTAAACGTGCTGAACAGGACGGCACCCTGACGCTTTCTCCTTCAGTTACCGTGACGGTCGCGATTAAGCCGAATCAACAACCGCATTCTGGCCATCCCTATGCGATGACGTTTCGTGCCAGGGATGATTATTTTACGTTGTATGAAGAATCATGGTTTTCAACCGGCGCCGGCCAGGTTCGCAAACCCGGCGAGCCGGCACCCGAGAGAGCCGCGCAAAAAAACGCATTTCCTTTTGCGTTTCAAAATGCCGCGCAGCTGCAGGAACTGTGTCAGCGTAATGGACTATCCGTTGCGGCATTAATGATGAAAAATGAATTACAGGTGCATTCCCAGGCGGCGTTGCATGACTATTTCGCGTACGTTTGGGCGATAATGCAGCAGGCCGTCCATCGTGGTCTGCATACTGAAGGCCTACTGCCAGGCTCGTATCAGGTGCCGCGCAGGGCCTGCTCGCTCTATAAATTACTGGCAATGAAACCCTCTGCTAACGACTTTCTCACCAACCTCAACTGGGTGAATGCGTTTGCGATTGCCGTCAGCGAGGAAAACGCCGCTGGAGGGCGAGTGGTGACCGCGCCGACCAATGGTGCGAGCGGTATCATCCCTGCGGTCCTCAGTTGGTACGATAAGTTTGTCTGTAAGTTGGATAGCGCATCGGTTATCCGCTTTTTCCTCACCGCTGGCGCCATCGCGCTACTGTTCAAACAAAACGCGTCTATTTTAGGTTCTGAGGTTGGGTGTCAGGGAGAGATCGGCGTGGCCAGTTCGATGGCCGCAGCCGGATTAGCGGAACTGATGGGGGCGTCAGTTGCTCAGGTGCTGAATGCCGCAGAAATCACCATGGAGCACCATCTCGGACTGACCTGCGATCCGGTTGGCGGGCAGGTACAAATTCCCTGCGTCGAACGAAACGCGATTTCGTCCGTAAAAGCGATTAACGCCGCAACGATGGCGATGAGCCGTGTCAGCGAGCCATGCGTTTCGCTCGATGAGGTGATTGCCGCCATGTATGAAACGGGTAAAGACATGAGCGCGAAGTACCGTGAGACGTATCACGGCTGCCTTGGGAAAATTCAGCCCAAAAATCGGGGAGGGCGGCATGAAATATAACACCATGAATAATGATGAAATCATCTTGTCATTATGCGCTCGCATCAGAGAAACGCGGATTTCTCTGGCGCTAACGCAGCAGCAACTTGCTGACCGCGCACAGGTCGGCATTGCGACCATTAAACGCATTGAGAAAGGCGGCGGCCTCAATCTGGACACACTTATCTCCCTGTTGCGTGCACTGAATAAGTTGCATCACCTGGATGCAATCTTATTCGAGTCTGAAGTGCGTAATTTTAACGAAGGTTATGAAGGCGGTGAGAGCGTGGGGAGATTACAGGTACGCCAACAGGCGGCCGATCTAAATCGTAAAGCGTCCGCGCCGCAGTCAGAAGAGATGAGCTACAGCGCGGCAATAGAAAATACGCTTTACTGGTGATCACTTCAGCAAATACTGGGCATGAAAGCGCAGGTGATCCTCAATAAACGACGCAATAAAGTAATAGCTGTGGTCGTAACCTGGCTGGATGCGTAGTGTCATTGGCCATGCGGTTTGACGGGCTATTTCGGCCAGCACTGCGGGCTGCAACTGATCGGCAAGAAACTGATCGCTGTCTCCTTGATCAATTAGCGTCGGAATCGCGTCTGCGGGCTTGCTGGCCAGCATTAATTCGCAGCTGTCCCACTCAGCCCATTGTGTTTTATCTTCACCCAGATAAGCGCTAAAAGCCTTTTCGCCCCACGGAACGCGACAAGGGTTTACGATCGGCGCAAAGGCTGAAACGCTGGCGTATCTCCCGGGATTTTTCAGCGCCATAATCAATGCGCCGTGACCCCCCATAGAGTGCCCGCTGATCGCGCAGCGATCGCTGACGTTAAACTGCGAATGAATCAGTGCCGGAAGCTCATCACGCAGATAGTCATACATACAAAAATGCGTTGCCCATGGCTGCTGAGTGGCATTGAGGTAAAATCCCGCGCCCTGGCCTAAATCGTAACCATCATCGTTGGCAACCTGCTCGCCGCGCGGGCTGGTGTCTGGCATCACCAGAACAATGCCGAGCTCAGCCGCGATGCGCTGTGCGCCGGCTTTGGTGGTGAAGTTTTCATCATTGCAGGTCAGGCCCGACAGCCAGTACAGCACCGGAGGTGGGGCGTTATCGCGGGGGGGCGGAAGAAAAATACTGAAGGTCATGGCGCAATTTAACGTGGCGGAGTCGTGACGCCAGCGTTGCTGCCAGCCTTCAAAACAGCGGTGCTCTTCAAGCATTTCCATGCGTGGCTCCTTGTTGTGTTGAACCTGTATGTGTTTGCGAACTCACCATAATACAGATTATTCATTGCACTGTGAGTAACTTTCACTTCCGCATTGAGCAAACATACTTCATCATCTATATAACTTTACATTAACACTCAACGTCACCGGGCTGAACAGAAAGTGAAGTTGCTACAGTTAAAAGGCTGTGCCAATTTCAATAATTATCGCGGTGAATACTGGATTATGTGCGCCGCCTCACGCACAATGTTCTGGCTGTGATACAGCCTAAAAACTTTGCCCCATGCAGGGCAGAGGCGCCCCACCTGCAGGAGAAGAAGAAATGTCATCACTCAGTAAAGAAGCGGCTCTGGTTCATGAAGCGCTGGTTGCGCGTGGTCTCGAAACCCCGCTGCGCCCGCCCGTGCAAGAGATGGATAACGAAACACGCAAACGTCTTATCTCTGGCCATATGACCGAGATTATGCAATTGCTCAATCTCGATTTGAGCGATGACAGTCTGATGGAAACTCCTCATCGCATTGCGAAAATGTATGTCGATGAGATTTTCTCCGGCCTCGATTACGCCAACTTCCCGAAAATCACCGTCATTGAAAATAAAATGAAGGTGGACGAGATGGTCACGGTCCGCGATATTACGCTGACCAGCACCTGCGAACACCACTTTGTCACTATCGATGGCAAAGCGACGGTGGCGTATATTCCGAAAGATTCGGTTATTGGTCTGTCGAAGATTAACCGCATTGTGCAGTTCTTCGCCCAGCGCCCACAGGTACAGGAACGCCTGACCCAGCAAATTCTCACCGCGCTGCAAACGCTGCTCGGGACGAATAATGTGGCGGTGTCGATTGATGCGGTGCATTACTGTGTGAAAGCGCGCGGCATTCGTGATGCGACCAGTGCGACCACCACCACTTCTCTTGGTGGATTGTTTAAGTCCAGCCAGAACACGCGTCAGGAATTCCTGCGCGCAGTACGTCATCACAACTGATTAGGGCAGGAACCATGGAGCGTAATGTCACGCTGGATTTTATTCGTGGCGTCGCCATTCTTGGTATCCTGCTTCTCAATATTAGCGCCTTTGGCTTGCCAAAGGCGGCGTACCTCAATCCTGCCTGGTATGGCGACATCACCTTATCCGATGCCTGGACCTGGGCGCTGCTCGATCTCTTTGCGCAGGTAAAATTCCTCACGCTGTTTGCGCTGCTGTTCGGTGCCGGTCTGCAAATGCTGCTCCCACGCGGTAAACGCTGGATCCAGTCACGGCTTACGCTGCTGGTGCTATTGGGTTTTATTCACGGTTTATTCTTCTGGGATGGCGATATCCTGCTGGCATATGGCTTGATCGGCCTGATTTGCTGGCGGCTGATCCGGGATGCGCCGTCGGTAAAAAGCTTATTTAACACTGGTGTGCTGCTGTATCTGGTGGGCGTTGGCGTACTGGTGCTGTTGGGTGTGATCTCCGGGAGCGAAACCAGCCGCGCCTGGACGCCGGATGCTTCAGCGTTGCTGTATGAAAAATACTGGAAAGTGAACGGCGGAATGGAAGCAATCAGCAATCGCGTGGATATGATGTCCAATAGCTTGCTGGCGTTGGGTGCTCAGTACGGCTGGCAACTGGCGGGGATGATGCTGCTCGGCGCGGCATTAACGCGCAGCGGTTGGCTAAAAGGGCAGTACAGTTTGCAGCACTATCGACGTACCGGCGTGCTGCTGGTCATTATTGGGATGGCGATAAACCTGCCTGCTATCATCGCTCAATGGAATCTGGACTGGGCCTACCGCTGGTGTGCTTTCCTGTTACAAGCCCCGCGAGAGCTGGGAGCGCCGATGCAGACCATTGGTTACGCCGCGCTGATGTACGGTTTCTGGCCGCAGCTTAGCCGTTTAAAATGGGTCATTGCCGTCGCCTGTGTGGGACGCATGGCATTAACCAACTATCTGTTACAAACCTTAATCTGTACCACGCTGTTCTATCAATTCGGCTTATTTATGAAATTCGACCGGCTGGAGCTGCTGTATTTCGTCATCCCGGTCTGGGTCATTAACTTACTTTTCTCCGTGATATGGCTACGTTATTACCGCCAGGGCCCGGTGGAATGGCTGTGGCGTCAATTAACCCTGCGTGCTGCAGGGACATCATTACCGCGAACATCCAGATAACGATCTGGATCACATTCATTAACAAAATGGATGTAAGCGCTTTCATTCCTGTGACATCACTCACGCAGTCCGTTTCATTGTGCTGACAAAATACCCAGCCTGGGGTGTCTGCGGGCAGCCGCAATCTAAAACAGGGCAGTGAATATGGTAACCATTCGTGATGTGGCACGGCAGTCTGGCGTTTCTGTAGCGACCGTTTCCCGCGTACTGAATAACAGTGCGCTGGTGAGTCCCGATACGCGTGAAGCGGTAATGAAAGCAGTCACTCAGCTTGGCTATCGACCTAATGCCAACGCACAAGCGCTGGCGACGCAGGTAAGCGACACGATTGGTGTTGTCGTCATGGATGTATCAGATGCGTTTTTTGGCGCGCTGGTAAAAGCCGTGGATATGGTTGCCCAGCAGCATCAGAAGTATGTCCTGATTGGCAACAGCTACCATGAGGCGGAAAAAGAACGTCATGCCATTGAGGTGTTGATTCGCCAACGCTGTAACGCATTGATTGTACACTCTAAAGCACTGAGCGATCGGGAACTGGCCGAGTTTATGGATCAAATCCCCGGCATGGTGCTGATCAATCGCCTGGTACCGGGTTACGCCCACCGTTGCGTCTGCCTGGATAACATCAGCGGCGCTAAAATGGCGACCCGTATGTTGCTGAATAATGGTCATCAACGCATCGGTTATCTGGCATCAAGCCATCGTATTGAAGATGACACCATGCGCAAAGAAGGGTGGTTAACTGCTCTGAAAGAGCAGGGGATTGTTGCGGCAGAAAGCTGGGTCGGCACCGGTTCGCCCGATATGCAGGGCGGAGAGTCTGCGATGGTGGAATTGCTGGGGCGCAATTTACAACTGACGGCGGTCTTCGCTTATAACGACAATATGGCAGCTGGCGCACTGACCGCGCTAAAAGATAACGGTATCGCTATTCCATTACACCTTTCAATCATTGGCTTCGATGATATTCCCATCGCGCGTTACACCGATCCGCAGCTAACCACCGTGCGCTATCCCATTGCCTCTATGGCAAAAATGGCGACGGAGCTTGCACTACAGGGCGCGGCTGGCACGTTGGATCCGCAGGCGACGCATTGCTTTATGCCGACGCTGGTACGTCGCCATTCAGTGGCGCTGCGGCAGAATGCGGCACCGATCACTAACTTATAACGCAGCGCGATGTAACCGCTTTCAATATGTGAGTAAATTCACAGTATATTAACAATGCGATAGCTATGATGACACTGTTTGTTGCGCTGTAACTACTATGTAACGGTGAATAATCACTTTCATCGAGGTATAGCTGCCTTAAACGATAATTAAAGCCTGTTTTGGGAGCGTTGCCAGACACGGAAGAAATATTTTTAAAAGTGAGCTTCGGCGTTCAGTAACACTTCAGTAACGTTCTGCCTGCCGAGCATTTATCTCAAGTACTACCCTGCATAATAAAACCGGAGATACCATGAATAAGAAGGTGTTGACCCTGTCTGCTGTAATGGCAAGCATGTTATTCGGCGCGGCTGCGCACGCTGCTGATACCCGTATTGGTGTGACTATCTATAAGTATGACGATAACTTTATGTCAGTGGTACGTAAGGCTATTGAAAAAGATGCCAAAGCAGCGCCAGATGTACAACTGCTGATGAACGACTCGCAGAACGACCAGTCCAAACAAAACGATCAGATCGACGTGCTGCTGGCAAAAGGCGTTAAAGCACTGGCGATTAACCTGGTTGACCCGGCAGCTGCAGGCACGGTCATTGAAAAAGCACGCGGACAGAACGTACCGATCGTGTTCTTCAACAAAGAACCTTCTCGCAAGGCGCTGGACAGCTATGACAAAGCGTATTACGTCGGTACTGACTCTAAAGAATCCGGTATTATTCAGGGTGATTTGATTGCTAAACACTGGGCAGCTAACCCGAACTGGGACCTGAACAAAGACGGCAAAATTCAGTTTGTTCTGCTGAAAGGCGAACCGGGACACCCGGATGCTGAAGCACGTACTACTTACGTGATTAAAGAGCTGAACGACAAAGGCATTAAAACTGAGCAACTGCAGTTAGATACTGCAATGTGGGATACCGCTCAGGCGAAAGATAAGATGGATGCGTGGATGTCCGGTCCGAACGCGAACAAAATCGAAGTCGTTATCGCCAACAACGATGCGATGGCAATGGGCGCAGTTGAAGCGCTGAAGGCACACAATAAAACCAGCGTACCGGTATTTGGCGTGGATGCCCTGCCTGAAGCACTGGCGCTGGTGAAATCTGGCGCTATGGCCGGTACCGTGCTGAACGATGCTAATAACCAGGCGAAAGCCACCTTTGATCTGGCGAAAAACCTGGCTGATGGCAAAGGTGCGGCAGATGGTACTAACTGGAAAATTGAGAACAAGATTGTTCGCGTTCCGTACGTAGGTGTCGATAAAGATAATCTGGCCGAGTTCACCAATAAGTAAATACTCCGTCTGTGGGCGCAATTTCATTGCGCCCTTAATAACGCACTCTGCAAGGCCAACAAGGTATAATTATGGTCAGCACACATACTCAGTCGTCAGGCGAATACTTGTTGGAAATGACCGGCATCAACAAGTCCTTCCCCGGCGTTAAGGCGCTTGATAATGTCAATTTAAAAGTCCGCCCGCATTCTATTCACGCCTTAATGGGGGAGAATGGCGCGGGGAAATCAACATTATTGAAATGTCTTTTCGGCATCTATCAAAAAGATTCCGGCAGTATTTTATTTCAGGGTAAAGAAATCGACTTTCATTCTGCTAAGGAAGCGCTTGAGAATGGTATTTCGATGGTACACCAGGAATTAAACCTGGTATTACAACGCTCTGTGATGGACAACATGTGGCTGGGACGCTATCCCACCAAAGGCATGTTTGTCGATCAGGAAAAAATGTACCGCGATACCAAAGCGATATTTGATGAACTGGATATTGATATCGATCCGCGTGCGCGCGTCGGCACATTATCCGTTTCACAAATGCAGATGATTGAAATTGCGAAGGCGTTCTCCTATGACGCCAAAATCGTCATCATGGATGAACCAACTTCATCGTTAACCGAGAAAGAAGTTAATCATCTGTTCACCATCATCCGTAAGCTGAAAGAGCGTGGATGCGGTATTGTTTATATTTCTCACAAAATGGAAGAAATCTTCCAGCTGTGTGATGAAATTACCGTTCTACGCGACGGCCAGTGGATTGCGACCCAGCCGCTGGAAGGGCTGGATATGGATAAGATCATCGCCATGATGGTAGGGCGTTCACTGAACCAACGTTTTCCGGATAAAGAAAACAAACCTGGTGAAGTCATTCTGCAAGTGCGTAACCTGACCTCGCTGCGTCAGCCGTCGATTCGTGATATCTCGTTTGATTTACACAAAGGGGAAATTCTCGGGATTGCCGGTCTGGTCGGCGCAAAACGCACGGATATTGTTGAAACGCTTTTTGGTATTCGTGAGAAATCATCGGGTACGATTACGCTACACGGCAAAAAGATTAATAACCACAGTGCAAATGAAGCCATCAACCATGGTTTTGCGCTGGTCACGGAAGAGCGCCGCTCAACCGGTATTTATGCGTATCTGGACATTGGTTTTAACTCGTTAATTTCTAATATCCAAAATTACAAAAACAAAGTCGGTCTGTTGGATAATTCCCGCATGAAGAGTGATACCCAGTGGGTAATTGACTCCATGAGGGTGAAAACACCGGGCCATCGTACGCAAATTGGTTCACTTTCTGGCGGTAATCAGCAAAAGGTGGTTATTGGTCGTTGGTTATTAACGCAGCCAGAAATTCTGATGCTGGATGAACCGACGCGTGGAATCGATGTTGGCGCGAAATTTGAAATTTACCAGTTAATTGCTGAACTCGCGAAAAAGGATAAGGGGATTATTATTATTTCCTCTGAAATGCCGGAGCTGCTGGGTATTACCGATCGTATTCTGGTGATGAGCAATGGTCTCGTTGCCGGAATTGTTGACACTAAAACAACAACGCAAAACGAAATCCTCCGTCTTGCGTCTTTGCACCTTTAAGATTAGGGGCTCCTCATGAGTGCGTTAAATAAGAAAAGTTTTCTTACTTACCTGAAAGAAGGCGGAATTTACGTTGTTCTTTTGGTTTTGCTGGCGATTATTATTTTCCAGGATCCCACTTTCTTAAGCTTACTAAACCTGAGTAATATTCTCACACAATCCTCGGTGCGTATTATTATCGCATTGGGTGTGGCTGGACTGATTGTTACCCAAGGGACCGACCTGTCGGCGGGGCGTCAGGTTGGCCTGGCGGCAGTGGTTGCAGCGACTTTGTTGCAGTCGATGGAGAATGCCAACAAGGTGTTCCCGGAAATGGCGACGATGCCGATCATTGTAGTGGTGCTGATTGTCTGCGTGATTGGTGCCATTATCGGTCTGGTGAACGGTATTATCATTGCTTACCTGAACGTGACGCCGTTTATTACCACCCTGGGTACGATGATTATCGTTTACGGGATCAACTCCCTGTACTACGACTTCGTCGGTGCATCGCCAATCTCTGGCTTTGACAGCGGATTTTCAACCTTTGCACAGGGCTTTATTGCACTGGGCAGTTTCCGACTCTCCTACATCACCTTCTACGCGCTGATTGCCGTGGCCTTTGTGTGGGTGCTGTGGAACAAGACCCGCTTCGGTAAAAACATTTTCGCCATCGGCGGAAACCCGGAAGCAGCGAAAGTGTCTGGGGTAAACGTTGCGCTGAACCTGTTGATTATCTATGCGTTGTCTGGCGTGTTCTATGCCTTCGGTGGTTTGCTGGAAGCCGGGCGTATCGGCTCGGCGACCAACAACCTCGGCTTTATGTATGAGCTGGATGCGATTGCGGCGTGCGTGGTTGGTGGCGTGTCGTTCAGCGGCGGGGTAGGTACCGTGTTTGGCGTGGTGACCGGTGTGATTATCTTCACCGTCATCAACTACGGTCTGACCTACATCGGCGTAAACCCTTACTGGCAGTATATTATCAAGGGCGGCATTATCATCTTCGCGGTCGCGCTGGACTCACTGAAGTACGCGCGTAAGAAGTAATCGTACAACGTAAAAAGCCCGGTGCAGCGCAACCTGCACCGGGCTTTTTTATCTGCGTTACAACGTTAACGCATGTTCTTTCTCTCCGGGTTTAAATTTCACCTCGCCCAGATCAATACAGGCTACCGGGCAAACGTGACCGCACAATAAACATCCCACACATTTTTCCGTATTGCAGTGCGGTGTACGGGTTTCCTCATTCCATTCCATCGCCTGATGCCCGCCGTCATAGCAGGAGATGTAGCAACGACCACAGCCGACGCATTTATCAAGATGGATGTTCGGATAGACAATGTAGCTACGGTCAAGCTCCTCGGCGGGGATGATTTTGGCATTGGCCAGACCCACCATCTCCTCCAGTGAGTCAAACCCTTGATCGGCGAGGTAATGTGACAGCCCGCTGATCATGTCCTCCACAATCCGATATCCATACTGCATGATCCCGGTGGTCACCTGCAGCGTGGCCGCGCCTAACAGTAAAAACTCGGCGGCATCTTCCCAGGTCTCAATTCCTCCAATGCCGCTAATCGGGAAATCGCGCAATTCGGGATGCGTGCGCAACTGTTGGATAAATCGCAGGGCGATAGGTTTAACGGCCTTGCCGGAGTAGCCGGAAATACTGGATTTACCGTTGACGACCGGCATCCCGATTTTCCTGTTCAGGTCGATGTTAGTGATGGATTTAACCGTATTGATGGTCGCGATGCCGTCGGCTCCTCCGCGTTTTGCCGCCAGCGCCACCTCACACATATCACCAATATTTGGTGTCATTTTAGCCAGCATTGGCAGGGGCGAACCGCGTTTAACCGCCCGACAGTATTTTTCAACCAACTCAGGGCTTTGTCCTACATCGCTGCCCATAGCATGCGAGGTCATTTGCGGGCAGGAGAAGTTACACTCGATCATATCTGCACCCGCTTCTTCAACCAGGCGGGCCAGTTCCTGCCATTGCTGCTCATTTTCCCCCATGATCGACGCAATCAGGACCTTATCCGGGTAGTCTTGTTTCAGTCGCCGAATAGCAGCCAGATTCTCCTCCAGCGGATGCTCGGCAATTTGCTCCATGTTTTTGAAGCCAATAAAGCCGGTATCTTCTTTGCTGAGATGGTCAAAGCGCGGGGAGACTTCATTCGCAATAAAGAACCCGATCGTTTTAAAAACAATGCCGCCCCAACCGCTATCATAGGCTTTGGCGCACATTTCATAGCAGTTGCCCACCGGAGAGGAAGAGAGGCAGAACGGGTTGGGAAATTTGACGCCGCAAAAGGTAATAGAAAGATCTTTCGTTAACATGAGCAAGCTCCCTCTAAATAGTGATGAATGGCCTGAGCGGCTTCTTTTCCGGTTTTCACGGCGTAAACGACCGTTTTATCGCCTTCAACAATATCGCCCGCAGCAAACAGAGCCGGATCGGCGGTTTGGTAGTTTTGCGTATTGATAAGATTGCGTTGTGGCTTTAACGTGGCGAAATTATCAAGCTGAGCGTGTTGACCGACGGCAAGAATAATGTGATCGGCTTCTAGCGTGAGTTCGCCTGGCAGGCGTACGTGCTTAAAGGTAACTTGATTTCCGCTTACCGCCACGGGCGTGAAACCGTCAATAATCGACACGCCTAATGCCTGGGTGCTGCTGAATTCTTTATCGCTGGCCGGAAAATCAGCCAGTTCTTCACGCGCGACACAAGTGACTGACGGGCAGCCCAGCAGTTTCAACGTACTGGCGACATCCATCGCCACATCGCCACCGCCGATGATCAATACACTTTTGGCGACGGTAATATCGCCGCTGGCTTGTCGGGCGCGTTGCAGAAAATCGACGGCAATTTCAACGTGATTCGCTTTCTCAAAAAGAGGCAATGTTGAGCCGTAAGACATACCTGGGGTAACCAGTACGGCGCGATATTCTGCTTTGAGTTGCTCAACGGAAAGGGCATTGCCGACTTCACAATTGCACTTGATGGTCACGCCCATTTCAACGATACGGGCAATTTCATGATCCAAAACCGAATGCGGCAAACGAAACTCTGGGATGCCATAGCGCAACCAGCCGCCTGGCTGAGCCTGTTTTTCGAAGATGGTTACGTCATAACCAAGATTGCTCAGCGTTACGCTGGCCTGTAATCCTGCCGGACCTGCACCGATAATGGCGACCTTGCCCAGCGTTTTTGTTGCTGGCTGATATATTTTCATCGCGGTCTGCTGTTCAAAATCGGTTATAAAGCGCTGCAGACGCGCAATATCAATAGGTTTATCAATTCCTGAACGCGTACACCCGCGCTGGCATAATTTTTCGGTTGGGCAAACTCGAGCACACACCGCACCGAGCGCATTATTTTCGCGGATAGTTTCGGCTGCGCCTTTAAAATTACGGAAATAAATGGAGCGAATAAATTTCCCCGGGTCGGTTTGCGCCGGGCAATCCTGACTACAGGGGGCATCGTGACATAATAAACAGCGGGAAGCCTCTTTTATTGCTAATAATGGGGTAAAAGCAGGCGTGAGCTCATCCAGATAATTTTGTTGTGGCATATTTTCTTCCTTAATGCTTGAGTAAATTAAGGCAAACCGTTAATAACAAAATATAAAAAGTGAAAGGCTATTCTTAAGGCTAAGCACTGCAGGAAGAGTATTCTGTGAAAGGATTCACAAATAGAAGATAGTTTGAGGGAAATGCTGACGGGCAGCATTAATCCCTTATCTTGAAATGGTAACTATTATCAAAATATTAGCTATTCTCAAACGCTAATATAAAGGCAAATGCGTTATCGATAAAAAACTAAGTAAATAACCATACCGAAGGATAAGCACCCGCATCCAGCATAAACCAGTACGTAAGACCAAAATTGCAGCGGCTCTTGATTGCGATAAGCGAAAACCGGTTCGCGCGCATTCTTTTTAATTTTATCTACGGCTCCCGAGCGCCAGCCTTTCCAGGCTTCACGAAAACAAAACACGGGAATGAGCAGAAAGGCCAACACGACGAAAAGGGTTTGTACATCCATGCTTATTTTCCTTGTTTCTTTTGTAATTCGAGCAGTTGTTCAGGCGTGACTGCCGGATATCCCTGTGCATCGTCCGGTACCTGATGCATGGTAGGGATAGGGACCAGTGGGCCTAAAAAGCGGGGTTCACGTTTAAAAATGTAGAGATCGGCAAGTGCACCAAAACGGGCACCAAATTCACGTACCCGCACGGTGAGCATATCTTTTGGCGAAGGTACGGCGTAGCACTGGGCCTGGATACCCATATGGAGCGCAATAAACAAGGCACGCTCACAGTGGAATCGCTGGGTAATAATGATGAAATCGTTGGTATCGAACACCTTACGGGTGCGCACGATGGAGTCGAGCGTTCGGAACCCGGCGTAATCAAGCACGATGTCAGCGGGATCGACGCCTGCGGCAATCAGATCTTTACGCATCGTCATGGGTTCGTTGTAGCTTTGCTGCGCGTTGTCGCCGCTTAACAGCAGATAGTTTACCTTCCCGCTGTTATAGGCGTTCAATGCGCCCTGAATGCGGTAGCGGTAATACTGATTGATGACGCCGGTGCGGTAATACTTCGCCGTGCCCAGAACCACACCTACCTGGCGGTAGGGTAAATCCTGCAGTTCGTCGTAAATGTAGGGAGCAGTCTTCCAGCTCATCCACCGATCGAGTCCAAGCACAGTCAAAAGCAGCAAGCCTAGCAGGACTAACAGGCTGTAAAACACGCGCTTTAACATGCAGAAAACTCGTTATTTGGATGGAATTTCAATCAGGCTACTTTACCCGAAGACGTAGCGCAAGAAACAGCAATCTGATTGAGGGGATTTTAGTCACTGTTGCCCGATGACGTTACGCCATCGGGCAACACGACTTAGTCGAGTAGCACGCGCTCTATATTGTCGCAGCCCAGTGCTTTCAGCGTGGCAGACGTCGCATCCCACTGAATTAACGGCGCATCGGCTTTTTCAGCCAGCACGGCGCGTTGGATATCTGGATAATCATAACCATTCAGATTCAACAGGTTCAACGCGCCTTGCAGTGGTGGCAGGGTTGGGTTAAAAGCAGCATTTTCAGCATAGCTGCCGCTAAAAATACGACCATCTTTACACTCCAGCGCCACGCCGCTTGGGGATTTGCTGTACGGCATATGACATCTGTTGGCAGCGGTGATTGCTGCCTGGGTCAACGCATCGCCCTGCAGTGCGAAGCCGTGATCCTGATCGTCCATCAGCAGCGTTTTAATCTCCAGATCTTTCGGGCCGAAGGCATCTGGCAGATAATCGCGCAGCACGTGTGGCGCACGTCCCGGCAGATGAATACGTAAATCCAGTCCGCTGTTTAGTTCGTTCATAAACTGGCGACAGTGGCCGCACGGCGTGTAGTTGACGGTGATGGCGGCGAGCCCTTTTTCACCGCGCAGCCAGGCGTGGCTGATAGCGCTTTGCTCGGCATGAACAGTTTGCTGCATGGTCGCGCCCAGGAACTCCATGTTCCCACCGAAGTACCAGTTGCCGCTGATGCCGCGAGAAATAGCCCCAACGTTGAAATTGGACAGTGGAGTACGCGCGCAGGCCGCAGCCAGCGGCAGCAGAGCGAATGCCAGCGCGTCTTCGTCCAGTCCCGATTCGCGTTTCAGCAAAGAGACCTGCTCAGCAGTCAGCATGGCGGGGAAATGCGCATCCGCCAGAACAGGGGCCAGGGCTGATTGCAAGTTATCCGCGAGTTGGGCAAAAGCAGTTTGAAAACGTGGATGCATGGCGATGCCTCATAACAATGTAATGGAATTGTAGTTTACGGACCTGTTATGGCTTTATATGTGATCTAAATCCCATTACGTATGCAACTTATGAAACTTAAATGAAAAATGTGCAACGCATCGCAAATAAATAGCTAAAAAATGAAGGTTAACCCACCACCGCCAGAATAATCGGGAACAGGAATGGGGCAACCAACGAGGTGATAATGCCGCAAATAACCAGCGCCAGAGAGCTAAACGCGCCTTCCTGGTAGTCCAGTTCTGCACAGCGTGCGGTACCCAGGGCGTGCGACGCGGTGCCCATTGCCAGCCCCCGAGCGGCCTTGGTGCGAATGCGCATCGCATTAAGCAACGTATGACCAAATACTGCCCCGAGGATACCGACAAAAATAACGCATACGGCGCTGATAGCCGGAATGCCGCCAATACTGCCTCCCACGGCCATAGCGATAGGCGTGGTGACCGATTTTGGCATGATAGACGCGGCAATTTGCGGTGATGCGCCCATCAACAAAGCGATTGTCGTACCTGTTACCATCGCCACAACGCTCCCGGCAAAACAGATAGCAATGATTGATTTCCAGCGGGCGCGAATTTGGTGCAACTGTTCGTATAACGGATAGGCCAGCGCGACCACGGCAGGTTGCAGTAAATCGTTCAGTACTTCGCTGCCTTTGAAATAGTGATCGTAGGGAATGCCGGTCAGCAGCAGAATGGGAATAATCACCACCATGGCAACCAGCAGCGGGTTCAATAGCGGCATTTTAAATCGTGCAGCCAGCTTACGTGCGCCAAAAAATACCGCCAGCGTAAGAGGTAACGACCACCAGATATACGACATCATTCTTTTGACCCTTTTTGCCCAACGATTTTGCGTTCACCGTGCACAATGTGCGAGCTCCAACTCACCACCAGGAAAACGACCAGCGTACTGATGGTACAGGACACCACTACCGGACCAAATTGTGCGCGGAGCAGGTCAAAGTACTGCATGATCCCCACACCAATCGGGACAAACAGCAGGGCCATATAACGAATCAGCACGTAGCAGCCAGGGTTAACCCATTTTGCCGGTAACACCTGCAAAGCCAGTAAGACAAACAGAATCAGCATGCCGATAATGCTGCCCGGAATGGTGATAGGAAGTAGCGACGCAAGAAAAATACCTGCGTAGAGGCAGGCATAAATCAGGACGAATGCGCGCAAATATTGCCAGATAACGTTCAGTGCTTTGCTCATAGTTGAAACCCTTGACGAGACTGATTCATCATACAATTAAACTTAAAAACGTGCTACCGATCACATCATGAATTCTAAGCATAGAGGAAATAGATATCTGGAACATCGGGCGATGGCCCTAACTCTCCGCGCTAAGCCTGTGCCAGATAATACAAAAAACGATTCAGGGCGGTAGTAGGTGTTTCGTTGTTGCGCCAGAATACGCCGACGCTGCCTTTTTGTTCAATCTTCGGCAGATTCAGAATAGCCAACTGCCCCTGGGCGGCATACCGTTGTGCCAGACGCAAAGAAAGAATAGAGATCATATCGCTACTTTGCAGCAGGTTGGTACTGACGTTGATCGACGCCGATTCAATGATGTTTTCCGGCAACATGACGCCGTTATCAACCAGCGCGTTATCAATGCTTATCCGGATAGGGGTTCCTGTTGGCCAGACAATCCAGCGCCAGTTCGCCAGATCGTGCCAGGTGAGCAAGGGATATTTTGCCAAGGGATGATCGGGACGGGCGACGAAACAGACCGGCTCGGTATACAGCACCTGGTAATTGAGCGGCAACTGAAGCGCCCGGCCACCGACGCGACCGACGACGACATCCACCGAACCCGCGAGCAGATCGTGCAGCAGCGGGGTCATCACTTTCTCTTCGATATTAAGGTTCAGGGTTGGCAACTCTTTGAGCAAACCCAGTATTGCCAGTGAAACGCAGTCGGTCGCTACGGGTGAGCAGCCAATCTTCAGACTTCCCACCAGGCCGCCTTGCTTAAAACGGGCGATTTCATATTGCGAACGTTCCATATCATTGAGCAGGCGTTGGGCATGCTGCAGTAACAGCTTGCCGCCTTCGGAAGGACGCAAGCCTTTGCTGTGACGTTCAAAGAGGGTGATGCCAATCTCATCTTCGAGCTGTGATAACCATTTTGACAACGCTGGCTGGGTGATATTCATCATCCGTGCGACGTGAGTCAGATTTCCCTGTTCGCCCAGCGCGATAAGCGTTTGCAGGTGTTGCAACTTAAGTTTCTGCGCCCAATTTGCCATTTGCTATAACCTCCAGGTTATGCCTCTGCATGAAAAGCCATTGTACATTTCATCTCCAAACATACAAAGTCGCAACATACCTAAAACAAAACAGACATCTACTCTACCTGCACTGAGGCATTCACTATGACTCATCAACGTGATCTACAAGCACTGATCGATTCCGCTCCCGTCGGTAAGACCCAGTGGCGCGTTATCATTTGCTGTTTTCTGGTCGTCATGCTCGACGGATTTGATACCGCAGCTATTGGCTTTATCGCTCCCGACATTCGTACTCACTGGCAGCTGACTGCCGGCGATCTGGCGCCGTTGTTTGGCGCAGGCCTGTTGGGGCTAACCGCTGGCGCATTGCTCTGCGGCCCATTGTCTGACCGTTTTGGCCGTAAACGGGTGATTGAACTCTGCGTGGCGCTGTTCGGCGCCCTGAGCCTGATTTCGGCTTTTTCTCCCGATCTACAAACGCTGGTTATTTTGCGCTTTCTTACCGGGTTAGGTCTGGGCGGCGCGATGCCAAATACCATCACCATGACGTCAGAGTACCTGCCAGCGCGGCGGCGTGGCGCGCTGGTGACCATGATGTTTTGTGGATTTACCCTGGGGTCGGCGATGGGTGGAATTGTGAGCGCGCAACTGGTGCCGGTTATTGGCTGGCACGGCATTCTGGTGCTGGGAGGCGTTCTACCACTCATGCTGTTTGTGGCTCTGCTGTTTGCGCTACCGGAATCCCCGCGCTGGCAGGTTCGTCGCCAACTGCCGCAAAACGTGATTGCCAGAACCGTTAGCGCCATCACCCGGGAACGTTATGACACTACCCATTTTTATCTCAACGAGGACACAGCGATTGCTAAAGGAAGCATTCGCCAGCTGTTCGTCGGGCGACAGCTGCCCATTACCCTGATGCTATGGGTAGTGTTCTTTATGAGCTTGCTGATTATTTATCTGCTCTCCAGTTGGATGCCAACGCTGTTAAACCATCGTGGAATTGATCTGCAGCATGCCTCATGGGTAACCGCCGCCTTCCAGATTGGAGGAACGCTGGGGGCGCTGGCGCTGGGCATGCTGATGGATAAATACAATCCTTTCCGCGTGCTGGCCGTGAGTTATGCACTGGGCGCAGTGTGCATCGTCATGATTGGCCTGAGCGAGAACGGTCTGTGGTTGATGGCTCTGGCTATTTTTGGCACCGGCATTGGTATCAGCGGTTCTCAGGTTGGTCTAAATGCGTTAACCGCCACGCTATATCCGACACAAAGCCGGGCGACGGGCGTCAGCTGGTCTAATGCGGTGGGGCGCTGCGGCGCGATTGTCGGCTCGCTTTCTGGCGGCGTGATGATGGCGATGAATTTCTCATTCGATAACCTGTTTTTCATTATTGCCGTCCCGGCGGCCATCAGCGCGGTGATGCTTACGCTGCTGACGGTTGTTATCCGCCAGTCGGCCTCTGCCTCAAATACTCTGCCTCGCGCAGGTGTTGTGAATGAATAAGGAGAATCCCTATGTCTGAACTGAATCAGGATGTTAAGAACAGCCGTCAGCAGTTTTACCAGCATATTTCCGGGCAGAATCTGACCCCTCTGTGGGAGTCGCTGCACCGCCTGGTGCCGCCAACCCCGAACGCACATTGCGCGCCTGCGTACTGGAACTATCAGGAGATCCGCCCTCTGCTGTTAGAAAGTGGCGATCTGATTGGCGCGAAAGAGGCGATTCGCCGCGTGCTGGTGCTGGAAAACCCAATGTTGCGCGGACAGTCTTCAATCACCCCAACGCTGTACGCAGGATTGCAGTTAATTATGCCGGGCGAGGTTGCGCCGAGTCACCGCCACAACCAGTCTGCACTGCGCTTTATTGTCGAAGGGAAAGGGGCATTTACCGCCGTGGATGGCGAGCGCACCCAGATGCATGAAGGCGATTTTATTCTGACGCCGCAGTGGCGCTGGCACGATCACGGCAACCCGGGCAGTGAACCGGTGGTGTGGCTGGACGGTCTGGATTTGCCGCTGGTGAACCTGCTGGGCTGCGGCTTTGCGGAAGACTACCCGGAAGATCAGCAGCCGGTCACGCGCCAGGAAGGGGATTACTTACCGCGCTACGCGGCCAATATGTTGCCGCTGCGTCATCAGAAGGGTAACTCATCGCCGATTTTTAACTATCGCTACGATCGCAGCCGTGAAGCGCTACATGACCTGACCCGTATGGGCGACGCCGATGAGTGGGACGGTTACAAGATGCGTTACGTCAACCCGGTAACCGGCGGTTATCCCATGCCTTCGATGGGAACCTTCCTGCAACTGTTGCCGCAGGGCTTTTCCTCACGAATGGCGCGTACCACTGACAGCACTATCTATCACGTGGTGGAAGGAAGTGGGCAGGTCACCATCGGTAACGAGACCTTCAACTTTTCGCCAAAAGATATTTTTGTGGTGCCGACCTGGCACGGCGTGTCGTTCCAGACCCACGAAGATACCGTCTTATTCAGTTTTTCGGACAGACCGGTTCAGGAAGCGCTGGGGCTGTTCCGTGAAGCACGCTATTAATTTGGGAGAGAGAAAATGACGCAATATGTATTCGAACCACAAGCGCCTGTTACCGTTCCGGTGGTTGGTAGTGATGAACAATTTCCCGTACGCCGCGTTTATTGTGTGGGCCGTAACTATGCCGCTCATGCGCGTGAAATGGGCTTTGATCCGGATCGCGAACCCCCGTTCTTCTTCTGTAAACCTGCTGATGCGATAGTCCCGGTGGCAGCTGGTCAGATCCTTGAACTGCCGTACCCATCGCAGACCGATAACTATCACTATGAGATAGAGCTGGTGGTGGCGATTGGTAAAAAGGGCAGCGATATTCCGCTGGAAAAAGCGCACGAATATATCTGGGGCTATGCCACCGGTCTGGATATGACCCGCCGTGACCGGCAGATGGAGATGCGTCAGATGGGGCGTCCATGGGAAATCGGCAAAGCGTTTGATCTCTCCGCGCCCATCGCGCCGTTGCATAAAGCCAGCGAAAGTGTGGATGTTAACCATGCGCCAATCTGGTTGCAGGTCAACGGCGACGATCACCAGCGTAGCGATATTCGCCACCTCATCTGGTCTGTGAATGAAACCATCAGCTATCTGTCAGGCTTTTTCGAACTGCAGCCAGGCGATCTGATCTACACCGGTACACCCGAAGGCGTAGGGGCGGTAGTGAAAGGGGATGTGATCACCGGAAACGTAGACGGTTTAACCCCCATCGCCGTGAAGATTGTCTGAGGTGGATAATGAAGCTGTACAGTTTCTTTAATAGCTCCGCGTCATATCGTGTACGCATTGCGCTGGCGCTGAAGGGGCTCGATTACCAGACGGTGGGCGTCAATATTCGCATTGGTCAGCAGAACGAACTGGCCTACCGGCGAATGAATGCGGTGGGACTGGTGCCGACGCTGGTGACCGATGACGGAGAATCACTCGGGCAGTCTCTGGCGATAACCGACTGGCTGGATGGCCACTTTCCACAGTCGCCGCTGCTGCCCGCCGATTTCCCGGCGCGTAGTAAGGTGCTGGAAATCGTTTATGCCATCGCCTGCGATATTCACCCTGTAAACAATCTACGGGTGCTGCGCTACCTGAGCGAAGAGCTAAAGGTCAGTGAAGAAGATAAAAAACGCTGGTATGCCCACTGGATCCAGCAAGGGTTAAGCGCGGTGGAACAGATGTTGCGCCAGAGTCACTCGGGGACGTTTTGCGTGGGGGACGCACCGACGCTGGCGGATTGCTGTCTGATCCCGCAGTGGGCAAACGCGTTGCGGATGGGTTGCGATCTGAGCGGATATCCACGCTGTAAGGCGGTATATGATGCCTGTACCCAGCTTCCGGCGTTTATCGCCGCCGCGCCCGAGAATCAACAAGACAAAATTCCAGCCTGATAAGGAGAACGACAATGGCTAAAGTGACACGCGCAATTATCGTGGGTGGCGGGATTGGCGGCGCGGCGACCGCGCTATCGCTGGCCCGTCAGGGCATTAAAGTGATGTTGCTGGAGAAAGCGCACGAAATTGGTGAAATTGGCGCGGGTATTCAGCTCGGGCCGAATGCATTCTCTGCTCTGGACAGCCTTGGCGTGGGGGAAGTTGCCCGTCAACGCGCCGTTTTTACCGACCACATCACGATGATGGATGCGGTAAATGCGAAAGAGGTAGTACGGATAGAAACCGGGCAGGCGTTCCGCGATCACTTTGGCGGTCCTTATGCGGTTATCCATCGGGTTGATATTCACGCCAGCGTTTGGGAAGCGGCACTGGTGCATCCTAACGTTGAGTATCGCACTTCAACTAACGTGGTTGATATTCGCCAGACAGAGAATGACGTGACGGTATTTGACGAGCACGGCAACAGCTGGACGGCAGATATTCTGGTGGGCTGTGACGGTGTAAAATCGGTTGTTCGTCAGTCTCTGATTGGCGATGCTCCGCGGGTTACCGGGCACGTGGTCTATCGCGCCGTGATTGATTGCGATGATATGCCGGAAGATTTGCGCATTAACGCGCCGGTATTGTGGGCCGGACCGCATTGTCATCTGGTGCACTATCCACTGCGCGGCGGCAAACAGTACAACCTGGTGGTGACCTTCCACAGTCGTCAGCAGGAAGAGTGGGGGGTGAAGGATGGTAGCAAAGAGGAAGTGCTCTCCTATTTTGCGGGTATTCATCCACGCCCTCGTCAGATGCTGGATAAACCGACGTCATGGCGGCGCTGGTCAACCGCCGATCGTGAGCCGGTAGAGAAATGGGGAACCGACCGCATCACGCTGGTGGGAGATGCCGCGCACCCGGTGGCGCAATATATGGCGCAAGGAGCCTGTATGGCGCTGGAAGATGCTGTCACGCTAGGTAAAGCGTTACAGCAGTGTGACGGCGATGCGGCTGATGCCTTCGCGCTGTATGAGTCGGTGCGTATTCCGCGTACCGCACGCATCGTCTGGTCAACCCGCGAAATGGGACGCGTCTACCATGCCGCAGGCGTCGAGCGTCAGGTGCGTAATCTGTTGTGGAAAGACAAGTCGCTGGCGGAATTTTATCGCGGTATGGAGTGGTTATACGGCTGGAAAGAAGATAACTGCCTGCTGCCACGCTGAGCCTCTTTAATCTCCCGAACGGAGGCGCTACCATAGCGCCTCTTTTTTTGCGGGTGACGATATGCGTGTTTTACTGGCGCCGATGGAAGGCGTGCTCGACTCACTGGTGCGCGAGCTGCTGACTGAAGTGAATGATTACGATCTGTGCATCACCGAGTTTGTGCGCGTGGTGGATCAGCTCCTGCCGGCAAAAGTATTTCATCGACTCTGCCCGGAACTGCTTAACAACAGCCGGACGCCATCCGGCACGTTGGTTCGCATTCAGCTGTTGGGGCAGTACCCGCAGTGGCTGGCGGAGAATGCGGCGCGTGCGGTAGAACTGGGATCGTACGGTGTCGATCTGAACTGTGGTTGTCCGTCGAAGCTGGTGAATGGCAGCGGCGGTGGCGCAACGTTACTGAAAGATCCTGAGCTTATCTACCGGGGCGCAAAAGCTATGCGCGAGGCGGTCCCGGCTCATCTCCCGGTGACGGTGAAAGTGCGTCTGGGCTGGGATAACAGCGATCGGCAGTTTGAAATTGCCGATGCCGTGCAGCAGGCTGGCGCCAGCGAACTGGCGGTGCATGGTCGAACCAAGGAACAGGGCTATAAGGCAGAACATATTAACTGGCAGGCGATTGGCGAGATCCGCCAGCGACTGACTATTCCGGTTATCGCGAATGGCGAAATCTGGGACTGGCAGAGCGCCCAGGATTGTATGGCCATCAGCGGATGCGATGCGGTGATGATCGGACGTGGCGCATTAAATATTCCAAACCTGAGCCGCGTGGTGAAATACAACGAACCGCGTATGCCGTGGCCTGATGTCGTGACGCTGTTGCAAAAATATACCCGTCTTGAAAAGCAGGGGGACACCGGGCTGTATCATGTAGCGCGGATTAAGCAGTGGTTAGGGTATCTGCGAAAAGAATATTCAGAGGCAACCGCGCTGTTTCAGGAAATTCGTGCGTTAAACAATTCGCCGGATATCGCGCGTGCGATTCAGGCTATTACCCTTTGAACACAGCTGATGCGCCAGACCGGATTAAATGCTAATGCCTTATCCGGGCTGGCTGATAGGCAGCAATATCAAAAAATCATCTTAAACACGCCTGTTACCACCAACAGTCCAATCAGAAAAATAATCAGAATAACCCACAGCAGAATTTTCATTAACTTTCCTTTTTTTGGTAAGTTCAGATTGAGTATAGGAAAGTATTAATCATTCTGCTTGGAGGCGCTGTTATGCTGGTTTACGTGCGCTGAGCAGAAACACCATCGGCCGCTCTTTTTCTTCATCTAACGCTGGGTTTTCAGCAATCTGTTGCGCGGAAGGTCCCCATTCATCGACACAAACGATGTCGAATCCGGCCCCAATCAGCGCATTAATCCAGGTCGCCAGCTTACGGTGCTGTTTTTTGACGCCCTCAGCAAACCAGTTACTGATGCGCTCACCTTCCTGCTGATAATGATTAATCGGCCAGGAGAGTTGCCCGGTTTTATCTTTGATCCAGCCCTGGTTAAGCGGTGCGGTATAAATTGGATGCTCAGCAGAGAAAACCAACATACCTCCCGGTGTTAATGACTGGTAAATGGTTACGAATAATCGTTCTATATCGTGCAAATAGTGCAGGGCAAGCGAGCTATAAACCAGATCAAAGGAATTTCGGGACAAGGTAAGCGTTTCGAGATCTTCACGCTGATAAACGATGCCATTACCCTGCGTCATGCTGTGCGCCTGAGTTAACATTTTTTGTGAAATATCCAGTCCCATTACACTGGCAGCCTGATTATCGCGTGCGTAGCGGCAAAACCAGCCATATCCACAGCCCAAATCAAGAATGTTTTTGCCTTGAAGAGAGGGGAGCATCGCTTGTATTGTCGGCCATTCTGGCGCGCCGTCGAGCCCCTTTACTGAACGATCCAGCGTGGCATATCCGGCAAAGAACTCAGGATCGTCATAGATATTCTGTGACATAAAATCTCCATCCATTAATTATTAAAACTATTTAACCTATATTATTCGCGAGGTGTATATTTTTCTGATTTTATATTTTTATTGCCAAAGATGTATTGCCACGCGTAACTAAAAAAGCAAAAGCCACAAGTCGTAATCTCTGCACATCTTTTCTTACCTGTATATCTCCATGAATCGTAATTCTGTGTTTATCACCACGGCATTGTTGCCGCTTATTGTTCTGATGGCAGGCTGTGCGCCTATGCATGATGACCGCCAGTCTCTGTCACAGCAGACCCCTGCTGCGAATGTCGATACCACATTGCCTGCCGCGTTAAAAAATGGCTGGCCGGACAGCCAGTGGTGGAGGGCATATCACGACCCACAACTTAATGCGTTGATTGACAGCACGTTGCGAAATTCTCCTGATATGCAGGTAGCGGAACAGCGCATTCAACTGGCGGAGGCGCAGGCTAAGGCTGTGGAAGCACAGGATGGCCCGGAGATCGACTTCTCCGCAGACGTTGAGCGTCAGAGAATGTCAGCTGAGGGGCTGATGGGACCGTTTGCCATTACCGATCCGGCCGCCGGAACAACAGGACCGTGGTACACCAATGGAACCCTTGGTTTAACCGCTGGCTGGAATCTGGATCTGTGGGGTAAAAATCGGGCTGAAGTGACGGCGCGTATTGGGGCCGTTAAGGCACGTGAGGCTGAGCGCGAGCAAACCCGGCAGCTGCTGGCGAGCGGTGTCTCCCGCCTTTACTGGGAATGGCAGACGCAGGCGGCGCTGAAAACCGTACTGACGCAAATCGAAAACGAGCAGCAAAATGTGATAACCGTCGATCGTCAGCTGTATCAAAACGGTCTAACTTCTTCAGTGGAAGGCGTTGAAACTGATATTGATTCCAGCAAAACAGAGCAGCAGTTGAATGATGTCAGCGGTAAAATGAAGGTGATTGAAGCACGGCTGAGCGCGCTGACCAATGCCCAGTCCACTGCCCTGAAGCTCCATTCGACCCCACTGCCCGCGGTCGAAAGCCAGCTCCCGTCACAATTGGGTTACTCGCTACTGGCCCGTCGCCCGGATTTACAGGCGGCGCACTGGTACATTGAATCATCGCTGAGCAGCATTGATGCGGCGAAAGCGGCGTTTTATCCCGATGTGAATCTGATGGCATTTTTACAACAGGATGCGTTACATCTGAGTGACCTGTTCCGCCATTCCGCGCAGCAAATGGGCGTAACCGCCGGGCTGACACTGCCTATCTTTGACAGCGGCAGGCTGAACGCGAATCTCGATATTACGAAAGCGCAAAGCAATCTGACGGTGGCGAATTACAACAAAGCGGTGGTGGATGCGGTGAATGACGTGGCACGTGCCGCATCGCAGGTAGAAACATTAGCGCAGAAAAATCAGCATCAGCAGCAGATTGAACATGACGCTCAGCGCGTAGTGGGGCTGGCTCAGGCACGCTTTAATGCGGGTATTATTGCGGGCTCCAGGGTCAGCGAGGCAAAGATCCCGGCATTACGTGAGCAGTGCAACGGTCTGCTTTTGCAAGGCCAATGGCTGGATGCCTCAATTCAGTTGACCAGTGCGCTGGGCGGCGGTTATCACGCGTCCTGATTAATCGGCCCGACGGTGTTCCGCTGTCGGGCCATCTTCATTGCGCTTTACGCGTGCTTCGCCGTTTCATCCACCAGCGGACGCCCGCGACAATCCCGATAACCAGCACCAGCCAGATGCCATGCTTGATATGCTGGTCAAGGCTGTGCAGCCACGGCGCTATCACTTCACCACCGATGTAGCCCAGAGTAGTAAATAACGATGCCCAGACAAACGCGCCAAGAATATTTAGCGGTAAAAAGATCTTCGGCGGCAGGTGACTGGCGCCAATCAGTAAGGGACCAATAACGCGAAAGCCGTACATAAAGCGCGTACCGACCACAAACAGGTAAGGACGTCGCTGGATCATCTTCTGTGCGTAATCAATTTTCGCCTGGTGGCGCGAGAAACGCTGCAAAATTTTGCCGCCAAAACGACGTCCGAGTAAATAAAGCAACTGATCGCCAATCATCCCGCCCAGCGCGACCGAGAGTACCACCAGGGGAAATTTCAGGACGCCCTGATGCGCCGCAACGCCGCCTAACAGGGTAATGGTTTCGCCTTCCGCCAGACTGCCGATGATTAACGCAGCATAGCCGTATTGCGCAACATAATGATTTATATCCATACGATTGTATGACCTCCACTACTAATAGCATACACCCTATGATTATTTGATGCCGGAAAAGCCGCGTAGTAGCGCTTAAGGTCGCTCAGCTCTCCAATGCATGATGGCGCTTCGCTTATCATGCCTACGCCTGAACAAACTTTTTACCCGGCGCTTCGGTATTTTTTCTGTGTACATAAAATAATCAAAAGCTGAATTATACTTGAAGTGTTGAGGTCCGGAGCTGACAACAAGGGGGCGGTATGAACCATGTCTGGGGGCTGTTTTCCCATCCCGATCGTGAAATGCACGTGATCAACAGCGAAAACGAAAGCGTTTCGCATCACTATACCCACCATGTACTGCTGATGGCGGCAATCCCGGTGGTTTGCGCGTTTATCGGTACTACACAAATCGGCTGGAATTTTGGCGATGGCAATATCCTGAAGCTATCTCTGTTGACCGGATTTGCGATGGCAATTCTGTTTTACGGGGTGATGCTGGCGGGCGTCGCCGTTATGGGGCGGGTTATCTGGTGGATGGCGCGTAATTACCCGCAGCGCCCGTCGCTGGCGCATTGTATGGTTTTTGCAGGATATGTCGCGACGCCGCTGTTTTTAAGCGGACTGGTCGCACTTTATCCGCTGGTCTGGCTGTGCGCATTGGTGGGGACCATCGCGTTGTTTTACACCGGCTATTTACTTTATCTCGGCATACCGACATTCCTGAATATCACACGCGAGGAAGGGTTAAGTTTTTCCAGTTCGACGCTGGCGATCGGTGTGTTGGTGCTGGAAGTTCTACTGGCTATTACGGTAATCCTGTGGGGTTACGGCTACCGATTATTCTGACGGATAAACCTGTCTGCGCTGCGTTGTTGACGTAAAAGTCAGCAACGCAGCATTTCGAGACGATTCTCCTGTGGCGGCAAACCTGCCGGATCGCTATGATGCCTGAGCTAGCTTGAGATAATACTTAGTCTCTGGCGGTGTGCGTTGTGACGTGCGTGAACCATTATCAGAAATCTCATCATGCTGAAATTCCGAGTTTCATTATTAAGCCTTGCCCTGGTGCTGGCCGTTCCTTTTGCACCCCAAGCCGTGGCGAAAACGGCAACTACCGCAGCGGCTTCTCAACCTGAGATAGCGTCCGGTAGCGCGATGATTGTTGATCTGAATACCAACAAAGTTATCTATTCGAACCACCCGGACCTTGTGCGTCCGATTGCGTCGATTACCAAATTAATGACCGCGATGGTGGTGCTTGATGCACGACTGCCGTTGGATGAGAAACTGAAAGTTGATATCAGTCAGACACCGGAAATGAAAGGCATCTACTCTCGTGTGCGACTGAACAGTGAAATTAGCCGTAAAGACATGCTACTGCTGGCGCTGATGTCGTCAGAAAACCGTGCGGCAGCCAGTCTGGCGCACCATTACCCTGGCGGTTATAACGCGTTTATTAAAGCCATGAATGCCAAAGCGAAAGCGCTCGGCATGACTCAGACACGCTTTGTGGAACCAACCGGCTTATCGATTCATAACGTCTCGACAGCTCGTGATTTAACCAAGCTGCTGATCGCCAGCAAGCAGTATCCGCTGATTGGCCAGTTAAGCACTACGCGTGAAGATATGGCGACCTTTGCCAACCCGGCTTATACGCTGCCATTCCGTAACACCAACCATCTGGTATACCGCGATAACTGGAATATTCAGTTAACCAAAACCGGATTTACCAATGCGGCAGGCCACTGTCTGGTGATGCGCACCGTGATCAATAACAAACCGGTGGCGCTGGTGGTGATGGATGCGTTCGGTAAATATACCCACTTTGCCGATGCCAGCCGTTTACGCACCTGGATTGAAACCGGCAAGGTGATGCCGGTTCCGGCGGCAGCGCTGAGCTACAAAAAGCAAAAAGCGGCGCAGATGGCGGCGGCAGGTTCAGCTACGGGTGAGCAAACCGCGCAAAACGATTAAACCGTAGGCTGGCCAAGCGAAGCGCCCCCGGCAACGTGCCCGATGGCGCTTACGCTTATCGGGCCTACGATTCTTTCCAGAACTTTTGCTTACTCGTTTTACCAATACCCGGATTCATACTGTTGGTGGGGTCATTCTCGCGGTAAAAACGGGTTAATGTTTCCGGTGCTTTATACAGATGTCCGACGTTATGCTCTGCCGGATACTGTGCTCCGCGCTCGTGCAGAAGCTCCAGCATCTGCTCTTTTAGCGCATGTGCATCCACGCCTTTTTTCACGATGTAATCCTGATGGAATACATAGCACATAAAGTGACCGTAATAGAGCTTATGCACCAGTTGACTGTCGATTTCTGGCGGCAGATGCTCATACCATTCGGTGTCGTTACGACGCAGCGCGATATCCAGCGCCAGAATATCTTCTACTTCATCGGCATGTACGGCCTGATAACGAATCGCCGCGCCAGCCGCCGCAAAGCGATGCAAAAACGCCTTGCTGCCTTCTTCTGGGGTACAGGCAAAGAAGTCGCCTTCAGCGGTTTTGAAATACTCGCTGAGCCAGTTTTGCGCTTCAGCCACGCCGCCACCGGCCATTTTTAACAGCAGGTGATGCTCGTACTTATCGCGCCAGCTTTTCATGCGTGCCGGTAAGTGGCTGGGGAACAAATGACCAAATTTCTGCATTGCCCGGTCGGTGAAATGCGGACGGAAAATTTTCACTTTTTCCAGCATCGCATCGGTGCGACCTTTCAGGGTGAAAAAGAACGGCATTTTGTCGGTGCCGAGCTTGTAGATCATCAGAAACGTATCTTTGCCATATTGCTCGGCGATGTCGTAAATATCGCGGTGCATATATTCACCAGCGACCGGCAGGTGCTCGAATTTTGCCAGAATATGACGGCGGATTTCCGTCAGCACTTCAGGCTGATTGGTACCGATGTAAAAGACCTGCTGATTTTTTTCGGCTTCGAAGGTGTCCAGACGCACGGCGAAAACCGCGAGCTTACCTGCACAACCGGATGATTCAAACAAGCGATCCGGATCGGCGTTATAGCGGGCGGGCGTGTCCGCCTCAATATCTCTGACGCGGGTGACATAGTCGTGATCGTGCGCGTGTCGCCCGTCGTGGCGGACATCGTCATCTTTAATCCGCTCGTCATCAAGTTTGCTCAGGATCTGTTCCGGGGTCTGGCCCAGCTCGATACCCAGATGGTTGACCAGCTGCAATTTACCTTGTTCGTCAATACGCGCAAACAGCGACATCTCGGTATATGCCGGGCCGCGCTGTACCAGCGAGCCGCCGGAGTTGTTGCAAATGCCGCCAATTACCGAAGCGCCAATACAGGATGACCCGATCACAGAATGTGGCTCACGGCCAAACGGTTTGAGCGCCTTTTCCAGCGAATACAACGTTGTACCGGGATAAGCCAGCACTTGTTCGCCTTTGCCGATGACGTGCAGTTTATCCAGGCGCAGGGTGCTGATAATGACAATTTCGCGGTCGTAATCATTTCCGCTCGGCGTAGAGCCTTCGGTCAGGCCGGTATTGGCGGCCTGCATCAGGATAATTTTATCTGCGGCGACGCAAGCATTGAGAACGCGCCACAGCTCTAAAAGCGAGCCGGGGAACACAACGGCGAGCGCTTCGCCCTGGCCGGAGCGGAATCCCTTGCGATAGCGGGCTGTTTTAGCAGGTTCAGTGAGCAGGTGAGAATGACCAACCAGACGGGTCAGTTCATTCAGGAAAGCTTTATTATCTGTTGTAATGGAAGACATTCTCCACTCCTTGTGGTGGGACTCAATATCAGGAACAAGCATAGCGCTTTGTATGACAATACGCTTTCTCATTCATATTGTCTCTGGTTCGTCTTCTAATGATTTGCGCTGGTTTTGAAAATTAGGAGAATAACCTTAGCTTTCTTTATCGCTCCCGTTTAGTCTTACGGCAAACTGCGGTTTTTGTTATATTTTCGCTGCCTCGTCGGGAAAAAATAAAGAGAGAATCAACATGAAATGGCTATGTTCTGTAGGTGTCGCGGTGAGTCTGGCGTTGCAACCAGCGCAGGCGGACACGCTGTTTGGTAACCATCCTCTGACGCCAGAAGCGCGGGATGCATTCGTTACCGATTTACTTAAACAGATGACCGTGGATGAGAAAATTGGGCAACTACGCTTGATAAGCGTCGGGCCTGATAACCCGAAAGAAGCCATCCGCGAGATGATCAAAGACGGGCAGGTTGGGGCAATTTTTAACACCGTCACGCGCCAGGATATCCGCAAAATGCAGGATCAGGTGATGGAACTCAGCCGCCTGAAAATTCCTCTCTTTTTTGCCTACGACGTATTGCACGGCCAACGTACCGTGTTCCCGATAAGTCTCGGCCTGGCGTCCTCTTTTAATCTCGATGCGGTCAGAACCGTTGGCCGTATTTCCGCGTATGAAGCTGCCGATGATGGTCTGAATATGACCTGGGCGCCGATGGTCGATGTCTCTCGCGATCCGCGTTGGGGCCGTGCTTCAGAAGGTTTTGGTGAAGACACGTATTTAACGGCTACGATGGGGAAAACCATGGTTGAAGCGATGCAGGGTAAAAGCCCGGCGGATCGCTATTCGGTGATGACCAGCGTCAAGCACTTCGCCGCTTATGGCGCGGTTGAAGGTGGCAAGGAATATAACACCGTCGATATGAGCCCACAGCGTCTGTTCAACGACTATATGCCGCCGTATAAAGCCGGGCTGGACGCTGGTAGCGGTGCGGTAATGGTAGGACTTAATTCGCTAAACGGTACGCCTGCAACCTCAGCTGCATGGCTGCTCAAAGACGTGCTGCGTGATGAATGGGGCTTTAAGGGTATTACCGTTTCCGATCACGGCGCGATTAAGGAGCTGATTAAGCACGGTACTGCCTCCGATCCTGAAGATGCGGTGCGTGTGGCGATCAAGTCCGGCATCAATATGAGTATGAGCGATGAGTATTACAGCAAATATCTTCCGGGCTTGATTAAATCCGGCAAAGTGACAATGGCGGAGCTGGATGACGCCGCGCGCCACGTGCTGAACGTGAAATATGATATGGGGCTGTTTAACGACCCGTACAGTCATCTGGGGGCCAAAGAATCTGACCCACAGGACACCAACGCGGAAAGCCGTTTGCACCGTAAAGAGGCGCGTGAAGTAGCGCGAGAAAGCCTGGTGCTGCTGAAAAACCGTCTGGAAACGTTGCCGCTGAAAAAATCCGCCACCGTGGCAGTCGTCGGTCCGTTGGCCGACAGCAAGCGTGATGTGATGGGCAGTTGGTCCGCTGCCGGTGTTGCCGATCAGTCGGTAACGGTACTGACGGGGATTAAAAATGCCGTCGGCGATCAGGGCAAAGTGCTGTACGCCAAAGGGGCGAATATCACCAACGACAAAGGCATTGTCGATTTCCTCAATCTATATGAAGAGGCGGTGAAGGTTGACCCGCGCTCGCCTCAGGCGATGATCGATGAAGCCGTGAACGCAGCGAAGCAGTCTGACGTGGTGGTTGCGGTAGTCGGCGAAGCGCAGGGTATGGCGCATGAAGCTTCCAGCCGCACCGATATCACTATTCCACAGAGTCAGCGTGACCTGATTGCCGCGCTGAAAGCCACCGGTAAACCTCTGGTTCTGGTACTGATGAACGGACGTCCGCTGGCGTTGGTTAAAGAAGATCAACAGGCCGATGCGATCCTCGAAACCTGGTTTGCCGGGACGGAAGGTGGTAACGCCATCGCCGATGTGCTGTTTGGTGATTACAACCCTTCAGGCAAGCTGCCGATGTCTTTCCCGCGCTCTGTCGGACAGATCCCGGTCTATTACAGCCATCTCAATACCGGTCGCCCGTATAATGCGGACAAGCCGAACAAGTACACGTCGCGCTACTTTGATGAAGCGAATGGTCCGTTGTATCCCTTTGGTTATGGCCTGAGCTACACCACGTTCACGGTTTCTGATGTGAAGCTCTCTTCTCCAACGATGAAGCGTGACGGGACCGTGACGGCCAGCGTGCAGGTGACCAACACCGGCAAGCGCGAAGGTGCGACGGTGATTCAGATGTACTTGCAGGACGTGACCGCTTCCATGAGTCGTCCGGTAAAACAGCTGAAAGGTTTTGAGAAAGTGAATCTTAAGCCGGGTGAAACCCAGACCGTCAGCTTCCCGATTGACATTGACGCGCTGAAGTTCTGGAATCAGCGTATGCAATACGATGCAGAACCGGGCAAGTTTAACGTTTTCATCGGCGTGGATTCCGCCAGAGTGAAGCAGGGCGAATTTGAACTGCTGTAATTGATTAGCGAGTAAAGGCCGGGTTTCCGGCCTTTATCTTTAGACGTACGCGCCGCGTCTGCTTCTTATTTCTCATCACGTTATTGCTAACGAATCCCTCTCTTACTCCCCAATTGCCAGGTTAAGCCCTGATTTTTCGACTATGCTTTTTCCTCAAGTCTCTGAAAAGGGCTGCAAAAGGATGAGGAGTACAGCATGATAATCTCAAAAGTATCGGTGGGGTCGCTGGCGCTGTTAGCTGCGATAAGCCTACCCTTACAGGCCGCGTCACCCGTCACGGTCGGTTCAAAAATAGATACCGAAGGGGCGCTGCTCGGCAACATTATTTTGCAGGTGCTCGAAAGCCATGGCGTGAAAACCGTCAATAAAATACAGCTTGGTACCACCCCAGTGGTTCGTGGGGCAATCACCTCCGGTGAGCTGGATATTTATCCGGAATATACCGGTAATGGCGCATTCTTTTTTAAAGATGAAAATGATCCCGCGTGGAAAAATGCGCAGGCTGGATTCGACAAAGTGAAAAAGCTGGATGCGGAGCAAAATAAGCTGGTCTGGCTAACCCCTGCACCCGCCAACAACACCTGGACCATTGCAGTACGCCAGGATGTCGCGCAAAAGAACAAACTTGAGTCCCTTGCTGATTTAGGCCGTTACCTGAAGGACGGAGGAACGTTCAAACTTGCCGCCTCTGCGGAATTCATCGAACGGGCTGACGCGCTGCCAGCGTTTGAAAAAGCCTATGATTTCAAACTGAATCAAAATCAGCTGTTGTCGCTGGCTGGGGGGGATACCGCGGTGACGATTAAAGCGGCGGCGCAGCAGACTTCTGGAGTCAATGCGGCGATGGCTTATGGCACTGATGGCCCAGTTGCGGCGCTCGGTCTGCAAACTTTAAGCGATCCAAAAGGTGTCCAGCCCATTTATGCGCCAGCACCCGTCGTACGTGAATCTGTGCTGAAAGACTATCCGCAAATGGGAGAGTGGCTACAGCCGGTTTTTGCCAGTCTGGATGAAAAAACGTTGCAGCAGCTGAATGCCAGTATTGCCGTGGAGGGGCTGGATGCGAAAAAAGTCGCAGCAGATTACCTGAAGCAAAAAGGATGGGTGAAGTAACGGCGTTTGCAGCGGGTGGGTGTTTTGTCGAATATTTCAGTCAATCGGGTGCTGTTGTTGCTGGTGCTTCTTACTTTCGCGGCGGCAGCGCTACCTTTCATTAGCTATGCCCCTAATCGTCTGGTGTCCGGCGAAGGTCGTCAACTCTGGGATATCAGCTCCGACACGGCATGGGGATTGGCGGTGGCCTGTTTGCTGCTGTGTCTTCTGAGCGTTGTACCGGGAAGGTCCGGCAATATATTGGCGCTTATCGTTTGCCAACTGTTGGTGATCGCCGCGCTGGTAACCGCAGGTACAACGGCAACGTATCTGGCGAAGACGGGGAGTCCGCTGGCCAGAACCAGTCTGGGCAGTGGATTCTGGTTGGGCGTGGGGCTGATACTGCTGGCCGCCAGTGACGCTATTCGTCGCATCACCGCTCAGGCACTGTGGCGTTGGGCGCTGCATGCTCAAATATTCATTGTGCCGCTGGTGCTTTTGTTCTCCGGCACGTTTAACGATCTTTCTCTGCTTAAAGAATATGCCAACCGCCAGGATGTCTTCAACGACGCGCTGGCGCAACATTTGACGATTCTGTTCGCTACCGTGATGCCCGCGCTGCTTATTGGTGTGCCACTGGGCATCTGGTGTGCTTTCTCTGTCGCCCGTCAGGGGCCGGTATTTGCACTACTAAATATCATCCAGACCATTCCCTCCGTCGCGCTGTTTGGCCTGTTAATTGCGCCGCTTGCCGGGTTGGTGAAGCACTTTCCTTTATTGGGCAAGTTCGGTGTCGCGGGAACCGGTATGACGCCTGCGCTTATTGCGTTGGTGCTGTATGCGTTGTTACCGCTGGTACGTGGCGTTGTGGCTGGGTTGAATCAGGTACCGCGGGATGTACTGGAAAGCGCTCGAGCGATGGGAATGAACACTTTCCAGCGATTTGTCTCGGTGCAGTTCCCGCTGGCATTGCCGGTCTTCTTACGCAGTTTACGGGTAGTGATGGTGCAAACCGTGGGAATGGCGGTGATTGCTGCGCTGATTGGAGCAGGGGGATTTGGCGCGCTGGTCTTTCAGGGATTGCTCAGTAGCGCCGTCGATTTAGTGCTGTTGGGCGTGATCCCAGTCGTTGTGCTGGCAGTGTTGATTGATGCGCTGTTTGATTTAGGTCTCGCGCTGCTAAAGGTATCGAATAATGATTGAATTTCGCCACGTCAGTAAAACCTATGGTCAGCAAAAAGCCGTTGATGACCTTAACCTGCATTTAGGGGAGGGCAGCTTTTCGGTGTTAATCGGCACGTCAGGTTCGGGGAAGTCCACCACGCTAAAGATGATCAATCGGCTGGTTGAACACGACAGCGGGCAGATCCGCTTTGCCGGAGAAGAAATTCGTAGCCTGCCGGTGCTGGAGCTACGACGGCGCATGGGGTACGCGATTCAGTCTATTGGCTTGTTTCCCCACTGGACCGTCGCGCAGAACATCGCCACCGTACCGCAACTGCAAAAGTGGTCGCGCTCACGTATTGATGACCGAACAGATGAACTGATGGCGCTGCTGGGTCTTGAGGAAAGTTTGCGCCACCGTTATCCGCATCAGCTTTCCGGCGGACAGCAGCAGCGGGTCGGGGTTGCGCGTGCGCTTGCGGCAGATCCGCAGGTGCTATTGATGGATGAGCCTTTTGGCGCGCTGGACCCGGTCACCCGCGGTGCGCTGCAGCAGGAGATGACGCGTATTCACCGTCTGCTCGGGCGTACCATTGTGCTGGTGACGCATGATATCGACGAGGCGCTAAGGCTGGCGGAGCATCTGGTGCTGATGGATGCAGGAAAGGTCGTGCAGCAAGGCACGCCGCTGTCGATGCTCACTGCGCCAGCGAATGATTTCGTACAAACCTTTTTTGGCCGCAGTGAACTGGGCGTACGTCTGTTGTCGCTGCGTACGGTAGGCGATTTTATCCGTCGAGGAGAACACTCAGACGGCGAGCCGCTGGTGGATGAGATGACGCTTCGTGATGCGTTATCGGTGTTCGTGGCGCGCGGTTGCGACGTTTTACCGGTCGTGACGCTGCAGGGGTTACCCTGCGGAACGCTCCATTTTCGCGATTTGCTTTCGGAGATGCCGACCCGTGAAACGTCTTGCTGATCCACTGCTGTGGCTTGTTACGTTGTTTCTGATCCTGTTGGTTGGATTGCCTCACAGTCAGACCCTGTTTAGTTCGCTGTTTCCTGAGTTGCCACGTCCCGTGTATCAGCAGGAAAGTTTTACGGCGCTGGCTTTGAGCCATTTTACACTGGTGGGGATCTCAAGCCTTATCGCCGTATTGATTGGCGTTGGGGCGGGAATTGCGGTAACCCGGCCCTGGGGCGCGGAATTCAGGCCGGTAGTGGAAACGATTGCCGCCGTGGGGCAGACCTTTCCGCCAGTTGCAGTGTTGGCGATCGCCGTACCAGTGATGGGGTTTGGTCCTGAACCGGCAATTATTGCGCTGATCCTGTATGGGGTATTACCGATCTTGCAGGCAACCCTGGCGGGACTCGGCGGTATTTCTCCCAGCGTGATTGAGGTAGCCAGCGGAATGGGCATGAGTCAGGGGCAGCGGCTGCGTAAAGTAGAGTTACCGCTGGCCGCCCCGGTTATTCTGGCCGGGATTCGCACGTCGGTGATTATTAATATAGGCACCGCAACCATCGCCTCAACCGTTGGAGCGAACACGCTGGGTACGCCGATTATTATCGGGCTGAGTGGGTTCAATACCGCCTATGTGATTCAGGGGGCGCTGTTGGTCGCGCTGGCAGCGGTAATTGTTGACCGCGGTTTTGAGAAATTAGCGAGACATCTTACCCGGCACGTAAAATAAAGGTATAACCTGCCAGCATGACACCGCCGATACCGCCGATGGCCATCAGCAGGAAGAGGGTAATGACACCGATTTTAGCTGCGCTCATTATGCACTCCTTATGTGAATCCAAGGATTGTACACGTTTGTTAATAGAATATTAAATACCGAGTGGATAAATATCGTGACCCAACGCGCGCCATTCATTCAGCTGTTGTTGCTGAGCGGGCGTTTGGTTCTCGCCGCACCAGACAAGCAAGGTGCGACCTTCAAACAGCTCCGGTCGCAGTTGGTTCAGCGAATGAGCAAGGACGTCGATGCGCCACCCCTGCTGGCTGGCGACCCAACCTTCCAGCCATAAGCGGGTCGTATCCTGAATGTTCCAGCCAACCACCAGAGCATCTTTGCCCTGTTTCTTGCGTGCTGAGGCAAGACAAATCGCGATGTAGTTGATCAGTACGCCGTCGAGGATCCCCAGTAACGCCTGGAGGATCGGCTGCTGACATTGCAGACGTCGGCGTAACGGAATGAATAAATGGGTGTTGAGCGTTTGTGCGGGATAATCCTGACCACGCTCTTTGATCCACAGTCTGAGGCTATGCAGATTATTACTTTGCAAATAGCTCAACAGCGTCTCTTGTTGTTCACGCCAACCGTTATGCACATCAATGCTCTCATTGCTGAGCAACATTTTAACCTTGCTGACCTGGACACCGTTGTTGATCCAGCGTTTTATCTCACGGATCCTGTCGATATCCGCGTCGTTAAACAGGCGATGTCCGCCGTCTGTCCGTTGCGGTTTCAGTAATCCGTAACGCCTCTGCCACGCGCGTAAAGTGACAGGGTTGATATCACAAAGCAAAGCCACTTCACCTATTGTGTAAAGCGCCATCGTCGTCTCACTTATGCTTGCGAGGTCCCAGTTTTACTTTAGACGCTCTTTTGCGAACCAGGTAGTTTTGCCTGTTTTTTGATCAATAAATGGGTGAGTTTGTAGTCATGCTCGCGCTTTCGAGTGATCGTTCTCACAAATTCCTTTTTTTTTGCAACACTTCAAAGAAAGTTACGCGCAGCCCATGTATGTTACGCGCTTTTAAGAGATGTGTGGTTGGCGGGTATGTACGAGTTTAATCTGGTGTTGCTGCTGCTTCAGCAGATGTGCGTGTTTCTCGTTATCGCGTGGCTCATGAGCAAAACGCGTTTGTTTATTCCGCTGATGCAGGTGACTATCCGGCTGCCGCACAAACTGCTTTGCTACGTTACCTTTTCCATTTTCTGCATTTTGGGCACCTATTTCGGGCTGCACATTGATGACTCCATTGCGAATACTCGCGCTATTGGTGCGGTAATGGGCGGGCTGCTTGGCGGCCCTGTGGTTGGCGGCTTAGTCGGTCTGACCGGTGGTTTACATCGTTATTCAATGGGCGGCATGACGGCGCTTAGCTGCATGATCTCGACCATTGTGGAAGGGTTGCTCGGCGGACTGGTGCACAGCGTGCTCACCCGTCGTGGTCGTACCGATAAAGTATTCAGCCCGCTGACGGCGGGCGCCATTACCTTTGTTGCTGAACTGGTGCAGATGTTGATCATCTTATTGATCGCCAGGCCGTTTGATGATGCCTATCGACTGGTCAGCAATATTGCCGCGCCTATGATGGTGACCAATACTGTCGGCGCCGCCTTATTTATGCGTATTTTGCTCGATAAACGGGCGATGTTTGAAAAATATACCTCCGCTTTTTCCGCCACCGCGCTCAAAGTTGCCGCTTCAACGGAAGGGATTTTGCGCCAGGGGTTCAACGAGGTTAACAGCATGAAGGTTGCTCAGGTGCTGTATGAAGAGCTGGATATCGGTGCGGTGGCGATTACCGATCGTGAGAAACTGCTGGCATTTACCGGTATTGGTGACGACCATCATCTGCCGGGCAAACCTATCTCTTCCTCGTACACCCAGCGGGCGATTGAAACCGGAGAGGTGGTTTATGCCGACGGCAATGAAGTCCCTTATCGCTGCTCTTTGCATCCGCAATGCAAATTAGGTTCGACGCTGGTGATCCCTCTGCGGGGTGAAAACCAGCGGGTGATGGGGACCATCAAACTGTATGAAGCCAAAAACCGTCTCTTTAGCTCAATCAACCGCACGCTGGGGGAAGGGATCGCCCAACTGCTTTCGGCGCAGATTCTGGCTGGACAGTATGAGCGGCAAAAAGCGATGCTCACGCAGTCGGAAATAAAACTCCTGCACGCCCAGGTCAATCCCCATTTTCTGTTTAATGCGCTCAACACCATCAAAGCTGTGATCCGACGTGATAGCGAGCAGGCCAGCCAACTGGTGCAGTATCTGTCGACGTTCTTTCGTAAAAATTTAAAACGCCCGTCGGAAATTGTGACGCTGGCCGATGAAATTGAACACGTTAATGCTTATCTGCAAATTGAAAAGGCACGGTTCCAATCGCGTCTTCAGGTGACCTTGACGGTGCCAGAAGAACTTTCGCATCAGCAATTACCCGCTTTTACTCTGCAACCCATCGTGGAGAATGCTATCAAACACGGTACTTCTCAGTTATTAGATACCGGTGAAGTATCGATTACCGCCCGTCGAGAAGGGCAATATCTGATGCTGGATATCGAAGACAATGCCGGGCTGTATCAGCCAACATCAGAAGCCAGTGGACTGGGTATGAATCTGGTCGATAAACGACTGCGCGAGCGGTTTGGCGATGATTTTGGCATCAGCGTAGCGTGTGAACCTGACCGCTTTACCCGAATCACTTTACGACTTCCTCTGGAGGAACTGGCATGATCAAAGTGCTAATTGTCGATGACGAACCGTTAGCCCGGGAGAATCTGCGGATCCTGTTGCAGGAGCAAAGCGACATCGAGATTGTCGGCGAATGTTCGAATGCGGTGGAAGCCATTGGCGCGGTACATAAATTGCGTCCGGATGTTCTGTTCCTTGATATTCAGATGCCGCGAATCAGCGGCCTGGAAATGGTTGGCATGCTTGATCCCGAGCATCGTCCGTACATTGTTTTTCTGACCGCCTTTGATGAGTATGCGGTGAAAGCCTTTGAAGAACATGCGTTTGATTATCTGCTCAAACCGATCGAAGAAGCTCGACTGGAAAAAACGCTGATCCGTTTGCGTCAGGAGCGCACGAAGCAGGATGTATCACTCCTGCCAGAAAATCAGCAGGCGCTGAAGTTTATTCCGTGCAGCGGCCACAGCCGAATTTATTTGCTGCAAATGGATGACGTGGCGTTTATCAGCAGCCGTATGAGTGGCGTATATGTGACCAGCAGTGATGGTAAAGAAGGCTTCACTGAGCTGACGCTCAGGACGCTGGAGAGCCGTACTCCTCTGCTGCGTTGTCATAGACAATATCTGGTAAATATGGCGCAATTGCAGGAGATCCGTCTGGAAGACAACGGCCAGGCGGAACTGATTTTGCGTAACGGGCTGACCGTTCCGGTGAGTCGTCGTTATCTTAAAAGTCTAAAAGAGGCGATTGGACTGTAAAACTGATACACTGCGCGCCATTGCATCACCGACTGTTGAAGGCTCTATGCTAAGTAACGATATTCTTCGTAGCCTGCGCTACACCCTGAAAGCGAACAATAACGACATGGTGCGTATTCTTGCGCTTGCTGACATGGAATCCATCTCCGCAAATTTCGATACCTGGACGACAAAAGAAGATGAAGACGGGTTTGTTCGCTGCCCGGATATCATTCTCTCCGGTTTTTTAAACGGTCTGATTTATCATCTGCGTGGTAAAGATGATTCTGCACCGGAACTGGCGCTTGAGCGTCGTGTTAACAATAATACGGTGCTGAAAAAACTGCGTATCGCTTTTTCACTGAAAACCGATGATATTCTGGCAATTATGACCGAGCAGAAATTCCGTGTGTCGATGCCGGAAATTACCGCCATGATGCGCGCGCCGGACCATAAGAATTATCGCGAATGCGGCGATCAGTTCCTGCGTTATTTTCTGCGTGGTTTAACGTCGCGAGAGCATAAAAAGAAAGCGTAAAGCAGCGCTGGCGACCACGATCAAAATCGGGTCGCCGATGCTTTACTTCACTTCTTTAAAACCCGCCGATTCCATTACCGTTTGCATTTGCTTCATGCTGATGTTTTTATCGGCGTTTTCAGATAGTTTCATCCCTGAAATGGCCTGCAACGCTTTTATATCAACTTTTTCCATATCGATAGTGACATTTTCTTGCGCGTAGGTATCTGAATAGGTGAGTTTTTCTTCTATACCAGTAATGTTTTGATATTTGGCGCTTAATGCGTCGAATACTTTTGCTGCTTCTTCTTTATTGCTGGCACCGACTGACGCATAGCTGATTTTACTTTCAGAGATTTGCTTCAGGACCTTATCACCTTTATAGGTGTAAGAGACAGTGATATCCGAACCGTTGAGGTTGGCATTAAATGTTTTTGTCTCTACTTTATCACCGCATCCTGCCAGGGAAAAAAACACAACCGATACCACGGCGAGAGTGAAAAATTTATGTAACGCTTTCATGTAAAACTCCATTTCATGAATATCGGATGTTAAACAATAACCTCCACGAATCTGGTAAGCCCGGACTATCTTGATCCCAGTGCAGTATAGAATAAATCTAATATTAACAACTGAGCAGTCCGAAAATGGATTAAGGGTTAAGATTAGAGGAAGCACTCACGTAGCAAAAAAAAAGCGCTGCGGTTGCAGCGCTTGAGATACTTGACTTACTTCACCTGTTGGCCTGGTTTTGCACCTTCATCCGGGCTTAACAGGAAGATATCTTTCCCGCCAGGACCTGCGGCCATTACCATCCCTTCAGAAATGCCGAAGCGCATCTTACGAGGAGCCAGGTTAGCAACCATAATGGTCTGGCGGCCAATCAGGGTTTGTGGATCCGGATACGCAGAACGAATACCAGAGAAGACGTTTCGTTTCTCACCACCGAGATCCAGCGTCAGACGCAGCAGTTTGTCGGAACCTTCCACGAATTCGGCGTTTTCAATCAACGCTACGCGCAGGTCAACTTTGGCGAAATCGTCAAAGGTGATGGTTTCCTGAATCGGGTCATCCGCCAGCGGACCGGTTACTGGTGCGGCAGCGGCTTTCACTTCTTCTTTCGACGCTTCCACCAGCGCTTCAACTTGTTTCATGTCGATGCGATTGTACAGCGCTTTAAAGGTGTTGACCTTGTGACCGAGCAGTGGCTGCTCAATGGCATCCCAGCTCAGTTCGCAGTTAAGGAACGCTTCCACACGTTCAGCAAGCGTTGGCAGAACCGGCTTCAGGTAGGTCATCAGCACACGGAACAGGTTAATGCCCATGGAGCAAATTGCCTGCAGGTCGGCATCGCGGCCTTCCTGTTTAGCCACAACCCACGGTGCTTGTTCGTCAACGTAGCGGTTTGCCACGTCGGCCAGCGCCATGATTTCACGAATAGCTTTACCAAATTCACGGCTTTCCCATGCTTCGCCGATCACTGCTGCGGCGTCGGTGAAGGTTTTATACAGCGCCGGGTCGGCCAGCTCAGTCGCCAGAATGCCGTCAAAACGCTTAGCAATAAAGCCTGCATTACGGGATGCCAGGTTGACTACTTTGTTGACGATATCGGCATTAACGCGCTGGACAAAGTCCTCCAGGTTCAGGTCGATGTCATCAATACGTGAAGATAGTTTCGCCGTGTAGTAATAGCGCAGACTGTCGGCATCGAAGTGCTTCAGCCAGGTGCTTGCCTTAATGAAGGTGCCACGAGATTTAGACATCTTCGCGCCGTTCACCGTCACATAACCGTGGACAAACAGGTTGGTCGGCTTACGGAAGTTACTGCCTTCCAGCATGGCAGGCCAGAACAGGCTGTGGAAGTAAACGATATCCTTACCGATGAAGTGATACAGCTCGGCGTCGGAATCTTTCTTCCAGTATTCATCAAAGCTGGTGGTGTCACCGCGCTTATCGCACAGGTTTTTGAATGAACCCATATAGCCAATTGGCGCGTCCAGCCAGACGTAGAAGTATTTGCCAGGCGCATTCGGGATTTCAAAACCGAAGTACGGGGAATCGCGGGAAATATCCCACTGTTGCAGGCCGGATTCGAACCATTCCTGCATTTTGTTGGCGACCTGCTCCTGTAACGCGCCGCTGCGCGTCCACGCCTGCAGCATTTCGCTGAATGACGGCAGATCAAAGAAGAAGTGTTCGGAGTCACGCATCACCGGCGTCGCGCCAGACACAACGGATTTCGGCTCGATAAGTTCGGTCGGGCTGTAGGTTGCGCCGCAGACTTCACAGTTATCGCCGTACTGATCCGGAGACTTACATTTCGGGCAGGTGCCTTTAACAAAACGATCCGGCAGGAACATGCCTTTTTCCGGATCGTAAAGCTGGGAGATTGTACGGTTCTTAATAAAACCGTTTTCCTTCAGGCGCGTGTAAATCAGCTCAGACAGCTCACGGTTCTCTTCGCTGTGCGTCGAGTGGTAGTTGTCATAGCTGATGTCAAAACCTGCAAAATCAGTCTGATGCTCCTGACTCATTTCACCGATCATCTGCTCTGGCGTGATCCCAAGCTGCTGTGCTTTCAGCATGATTGGCGTACCGTGTGCGTCGTCCGCGCAGATGAAGTTAACCTGGTGGCCGCGCATTCGCTGGTAACGGACCCAGACATCAGCCTGGATGTGCTCCAGCATATGGCCGAGGTGGATTGAGCCGTTGGCGTACGGCAGCGCGCACGTTACCAGAATTTTCTTCGCGACTTGAGTCATAGTGGGCAATTACTTCTTTTGTAGTGAAAAGGGCTTTGATAGTACCAAAATGGTAATTACTGCGCCAAGCGATAAGGGCATTTATCCGTAAATGAATAATTGTTGCGGTTGGAGTAAACTACCTGGTGACTATTGTATATTCAGAACAACAAAAAGGAGTCGGGATGAACGCACAATCCCAGGCCAAATCACCAGAGACCCTGCGCGCCATGGTTGCCGGGACGCTGGCGAATTTTCAGCATTCAACCCTGAAGCATAATCTGACGACGCTTAAAGCGTTGCACCACGTCGCCTGGATGGATGACACGTTGCACGTTGAGCTGGTCATGCCGTTCGTTTGGCATAGCGCGTTTGAGGACTTAAAAGAGCAATGTAGCGCCGATCTGCTGCGTATTACCGGCGCGAAAGCGATCGACTGGAAACTGTCGCATAACATCGCGACGCTGAAACGCGTGAAAAATCAGCCAGGTATTAATGGTGTGAAAAACATCATCGCCGTCAGTTCAGGTAAAGGTGGCGTGGGTAAATCCTCTACCGCCGTGAACCTGGCGCTGGCGCTGGCTGCAGAAGGGGCGAAGGTGGGGATTCTGGACGCCGATATTTATGGTCCGTCTATCCCGACAATGCTTGGCGCGGAAAACCAGCGTCCAACCTCGCCAGATGGTACCCACATGGCGCCGATCATGTCTCATGGTCTGGCAACGAACTCCATTGGTTATCTGGTCACTGACGATAACGCGATGGTGTGGCGCGGACCGATGGCCAGTAAAGCGCTGTTGCAGATGTTGCAGGAAACCTTATGGCCGGATCTTGATTATCTGGTACTGGATATGCCGCCGGGCACTGGTGACATCCAGTTGACGCTGGCGCAGAACATTCCGGTAACGGGCGCGGTTGTTGTCACTACGCCGCAGGATATCGCGCTGATCGATGCGAAAAAAGGCATTGTGATGTTCGAAAAAGTCGAAGTGCCGGTATTGGGTATTGTTGAGAATATGAGTATGCATATTTGCAGCAACTGTGGTCACCATGAGCCAATCTTTGGCACCGGTGGCGCGCAGAAACTGGCCGAGCAGTACCACACCCAACTGCTGGGACAAATGCCGCTGCATATTTCTCTGCGTGAAGACCTCGATCGCGGTACGCCGACGGTTATCAGCCGTCCAGACAGCGAATTTACCGCCATTTACCGCGACCTTGCAGGGCGTGTGGCGGCACAGCTGTATTGGCAGGGAGAAGTTATTCCGGGCGAGATTGCTTTCCGCGCGGTGTAATTTATAGCGTTACAGATATTCACCGCATTAATGTATTATTGATGCGGTGAATATATTAAATTTAAAAATATTACGATATTGTTCATTCTGTGTTTATAATTCATACCTTTTTCCGAATAAATCATCTCAATGCATCATTGTAATTGATCAAATCTATCTCATTAATCTACAATTTCAATTGGATCAAACAGGGTAGTTAACCCATAATTCACAGTGCAGGCAGTTTGTATGCTGTTTTCCACCCATTACAGGAATAATGAACACAATGAAGAAAAGTTTATTCTTGGGAGTTATTACTCTGGCTTATGGAATGAGTTTGCAGGCTTTGGCTTCTGATACAATCGATGGAAAGCTAACAATCATCGGGCATATTGTTGAGTCCACATGCCATATCGATATGACAGGTGGCGAGCCTCAAAATGATTGCCAGTCAGATGCGGCTCGATTGACGGCTGGAAACGACAAACCAAACTACCAAGGGGTCAATACGAAACGTGTGATGTTACCGGGTGATACGACACGGCAAATAGTGCTCAATACCTACGATTAATGACCTCAGAATGAATCTTGTCAAACGGCAGTTTTACCCAGCGTAATACTGCCGCTTCTTTAATTTTTCCTTCTATTACATTTGCTTTCCGTTATTTATTATTATCGTCAATTACTTAAATATGTATTATCTAATTCTTGAATAATGCTTAGTGAAATTTGCTTTAAATCAAATAAAACATCATTTCACATTGCGGTAAAATTATTCTCGTGACATTTTGATTTCGAAGTTGTTAAAAGGATGTGTTTATTAAAATTAATAAGGAATGACCTATGAAAAGATCCATTATTTTTTCGGCAATGTTACCATTTTTATCTGTCGGAATGGCGCATGCTGCGGATATCACTGATGAGGGACAGTTAATCATTCAAGCGACTGTAGAAGGGTCTTCTTGTCATTTTAATTCCAATGGTGGTGACTCGGCAATTATTGACATGGGTACAATTTCAACTTCTGATGTGTATAAAATTGGTATCGGAGCTATTAGCAATACAAAAGTTTGGAATACCGATGCAGATTCAATTGAAATTATTTGTCCGTCTACGGTAGAGTTAAAAAATATTACCTTTTCACCAACTAAATTCTCGGAACATCCGGGACTATTACAGGATGATGGGGACGATACTACCGGCGTAGGGTTCGCTGTTGATTTTTATAACACCACCACGAGTTTCGTTAATATCAACGAGAAACACCAGGTTGTGGATGTTAGCGGGTTGAAAGGTGAGTCCATTGGAAATGAAGGTGTCAAGTACACCTTAAAATTTGATGCCCGATGGGCACGACTGGCTCAGGTTGTTAACGCTGGCGATGTAAAATCTACGATAAAATTTACTGTTGAAACTGATTAATTCTAAATGGCTATATTGTCGGGATGACTCGACAATATAGCGCTATCAATAAGGTAGTGTATTATGAAACGGATTTTACTTTCAGGCCTGATAGCATTGACGCTCCCGGCACACGCTGATATCGTGATTTATGGCACCCGTGTTATATATCCGGCAGAGAAAAAAGAGATTATCGTTCAGTTGATGAATGAGAGTACCAGGGCATCACTGGTACAATCCTGGATTGATGATGGCGATACTACATTACCTCCGGAAAAAATAGATGTACCATTTTTGCTGACTCCGCCAGTTATCCGTGTTAAAGGTAATTCAGGGCAGCAAATAAAAATCAAAAAAATTGCCAATAACTTACCAAGTGATAAAGAAAGTCTTTTTTATTTTAATGTGCTGGATATACCCCCAAATACAAATAATCAAGATGGGAAGAATACGCTAAAATTTGCCATGCAGAACAGATTGAAATTGCTGTACCGACCTAAGAGCGTCGAGTCAGTCACACAAAATAGTATTAAAAAGTTAAGTTTTTCTCGCAGCAACGGTGGGCTAAATTTAAATAATGCTACTGCGAATTGGATTACCATTCCCAAGATTGAAGCGAACAGAAATCAGCTAAATGGTAAAACTATTTTATTACCACCGTTATCCAGTCAACTGCTCCAACTGAGAAATAATGGTAGCAATCAGTATGTTGTGACCATTATTGATGATCGCGGTAATTATGTTAGCGATACGCTCAGAGTTAAATAATATGAGGTGTGGCCATGTTAAGGATAACTCCACTTGCTTCCACGATATTTTTTCTGTTGTTCTCGGGTCAGCTATTTGCTGAAGAAGAAACATTTGATACCCATTTTATGATGGGGGGATTAAAGGGTGAAAAGGTCAGTGATTTTAGATTTGATGGTGAAAAACCGATTTCTGGAACCTATGATCTAGATATCTATCTTAACAACCAATGGCGTGGAAAATATGAGTTGAATGTCAAAGATGAACCTGATGACACGTGTTTGACATGGGATCTCATTCATCGTTTTGGGATTAAGTCTGAAGGGATTAAAGTCGATAAAGAAGCACAATGTGTGCCTTTAAAAACTGCACTTAAAGGGGGAACTTCGACTTTTGATGTGAGCCGATTTCGCCTTGATCTCAATGTCCCGCAGGCTTTTGTCAATGAACTTGAATACGGTTACGTCGAGCCTGAAAACTGGGACCGGGGGATTAATGCGCTGTATACTTCCTATTATGTGAGCCAATACTATAGCGATTATAAAGACTCCGGTAAGAGTAAAAATACTTTTGCTCGTTTTAATAGCGGGTTGAATTTATTTGGTTGGCAACTACATTCTGATGCCAGTTACAATAAGACTGATGATAGTAATGGTGAGTGGAAGAGTAATACGCTTTATCTGGAGCGCGGCATCCCGGAAATATTGGGCACATTGCGCGCGGGTGATATGTACACATCATCAGATATTTTTGATACCGTTCGGTTTTGCGGGGTGCGCTTGTATCGCGATATGCAGATGCTGCCGAACTCAAAACAGAATTTTACGCCGTTAGTTCAAGGGATTGCACAAAGTAATGCCCTTGTCACTATTGAACAAAATGGTTTTGTTGTCTATCAAAAAGAGGTACCGCCGGGCCCCTTCTCGATTGCCGATTTGCAGTTAGCAGGCGGCGGGTCGGACCTCGACGTTAGCGTGAAAGAAGCGGATGGTACCGTTACGACCTATCTGGTTCCTTATTCGTCTGTACCTAATATGTTACAGCCTGGCGTGTCTAAGTATGATTTTGTCGCGGGTCGCAGCCATATTGAAGGCGCCAGCAACCAAAGTGATTTCGTTCAGGCCAGTTATCAGTATGGCTTTAATAATCTATTAACGCTGTATGGCGGTACAATGCTGGGGGATAACTATAATGCTTTTACGCTGGGAACTGGCTGGAATACGCGCATTGGTGCTGTTTCTTTTGACGCCACGCAGTCACATAGTAAACAGGATAATGGTGACATTTTTGATGGCCAGAGTTACCAGGTTGCGTGGAATAAATATCTTACGCAGACAGGGACGCGATTTAGTTTAGCGGCATACCGATATTCTTCTCGTGACTATCGTACATTTAACGATCACGTATGGGCGAATAACAAAAACAGTTATCATCGTGATGAAAATGATGTCTACGATATTGCTGATTATTATCAGTATGATTTCGGTCGTAAAAACAGTTTTACAGCCAACATCAATCAGTCGCTTCCTGAGGGGGGGGGAGCCGTATCGCTAAGCACATTATGGCGTGACTACTGGGGACGTAGCGGTAGTAATAAAGATTATCAACTGAGCTACACCAATAGTTGGCAACGGATTAGCTATACGCTTTCTGCTAGCCAAACCTACGATGAAGATCATAATGAAGATAAACGTTTCAACATCTTTATCTCCATACCCTTTAACTGGGGAGATGGCATATCCACGCCACGGCGACAGGTATATCTCTCGAACTCGACCACATTTGATGATGATGGTTTCGCATCAAATAATACCGGTATCAGTGGGATTGCAGGCGATCGCGATCAATTTAACTATGGTTTAAACCTGAGCCATCAGCGACAAGACAGCGAAACCAGCGCTGGGGCAAACGTTACGTGGCGTGCTCCTGTTGCAACGGTTAACGGTAGTTATAGTCAATCTACAAAATATAAACAAAGCAGTGGCAGCATCTCCGGTGGGGTTGTGGCGTGGGCTGGTGGTATAAACCTGGCAAACCACCTTTCTGAGACTTTCGCCATCATAAATGCCCCCGGACTTGAAGGTGCTTATATCAATGGGCAGAAATATCGGGAGACCAACAGTAAAGGTACGGTGGTATATGATGGGATGAGTGCGTACCGTGAGAATATGCTGACACTGGATGTCTCTAATACCAATAGTGAAACAGAATTACAGGGTAACCGTAAAAGTGTTGCGCCATATCGTGGGGCAGTGGTCAAAGCGCAATTTGATACCGACCAGCGTAAGCCCTGGTATTTTAAAGCACTGCGACCGGATGGTTCCCCATTAACCTTTGGTTATGAAGTGGAAAGCGAACAGGGCGAAAATATTGGTCTGGTTGGGCAAGGCAGTATGTTGTTTATTCGTACTAATGACGTACCTGCAAAAATAAAAGTTGCCATTGATAAACAACAAGGACGTTACTGCACAATCTCCTTCAATCAGGAAATTGATGTCAGTAAGACATACTCATGTCAATAAAAGGATAATGATGATGAGATGGATACTGTTAACGGTATTAACATTATGCTCTTTTTGGGCACAGGCTGATAAATGTGATTTTGTTCCTCCGCCAAATATTACGGGAGCATATTCTTTCACCCCAGATTCGATGTCCGGTGTACTTGATGGTAGCGTTTTTGCTTCTGGCCAGGATGGCACTGTTGTACTGGACTGTAAGTCACAGGAGAGGGCATGGTTGAAGGCCGCAATGGGGTAATGACTCCAACTTATTGATAGTGTTTTATGTTCAGATAATGCCCGATGACTTTGTCATGCAGCTCCACCGATTTTGAGAACGACAGCGACTTCCGTCCCAGCCGTGCCAGGTGCTGCCTCAGATTCAGGTTATGCCGCTCAATTCGCTGCGTATATCGCTTGCTGATTACGTGCAGCTTTCCCTTCAGGCGGGATTCATACAGCGGCCAGCCATCCGTCATCCATATCACCACGTCAAAGGGTGACAGCAGGCTCATAAGACGCCCCAGCGTCGCCATAGTGCGTTCACCGAATACGTGCGCAACAACCGTCTTCCGGAGCCTGTCATACGCGTAAAACAGCCAGCGCTGGCGCGATTTAGCCCCGACGTATCCCCACTGTTCGTCCATTTCCGCGCAGACGATGACGTCACTGCCCGGCTGTATGCGCGAGGTTACCGACTGCGGCCTGAGTTTTTTAAATGGCGGAAAATCGTGTTGAGGCCAACGCCCATAATGCGGGCGGTTGCCCGGCATCCAACGCCATTCATGGCCATATCAATGATTTTCTGGTGCGTACCGGGTTGAGAAGCGGTGTAAGTGAACTGCAGTTGCCATGTTTTACGGCAGTGAGAGCAGAGATAGCGCTGATGTCCGGCGGTGCTTTTGCCGTTACGCACCACCCCGTCAGTAGCTGAACAGGAGGGACAGCTGATAGAAACAGAAGCCACTGGAGCACCTCAAAAACACCATCATACACTAAATCAGTAAGTTGGCAGCATCACCCGCAATGGCCATCTTGCATAGCAGTGAATATGCTTTTAAGGTAGGCAGTCAATATTATATTGTTTCCTTTTCAGTGAGTTATCAAGCAAAGGATATTGTTGCAAATAAAGCAAAGTATACATTGTCAGATTTTTTTGACATGGCGGGTTTAGTACTGAACTATTCAATTGTTGCGGCCCCAGACCGCGGGGCCGCAACGATCATCGCCCCTGGTGCGACTATCCCTCTCGTTACTGAGTTGAGCCTTGAATACTGTCAGGGAAATAAGGATAACTGTAGTTCAAAAAAATTAAATTATAATTTAAATGTTACGATTATGGTCGATATCACAACCTGCTATTTTGGTAATCAGGAAATTGATCTGGGGAGGATAAATATTAATGATCTTGATAAGAAAGAATTTGAGCTTCACCCGGTAATATTCACCTGTCAGGCAAGTGGGGCCGGGAATCTGAAGTTTACGCCTGTTAATCTATTATTTTATTTTGAACCGATGAGTCCGTTGGCGGAGGATTCGATAACCCTGACCAACGATTATGGTACTGCGGCGAATAGCGCAGGGTCGGTAGGATTTCAGTTATCAATGGACGGTTCAACCAGTATTGGCTATGGCAGAAGTAACCTGTATCGTTCTGACACTGTGAAAGGGAATACAGTACCAATCAATATTTACGCCCGCACCAGAACGTATGCAGGGAAAGTCACTGCGGGAGAAACAATGAGTCGGGTAAAGGTCGTTATTGACTATAATTAAAAAGTAAGCAAAGCAGGAAATTCACGCACCCAACTATACTGGGTGCGTTTATTTTACCGGTGATAAAAAATCTCGCCATCGTAAGCTTTAATGATCTTAGCATCGGCATCATTGACCAGCACATACGCGCCGCCCATGTAGGTCCAGTGGGTGCCTGCCGTCGGCGCGGGCAGATTGCGTAGATTCCACTGTTTAATGGTGTATTCTTCGGTGAGATACAGTGGTGGGACCTTGTCACCGGGTTTGAAATGGGTGAAGTCAGCAATAAAGCTGCTCAGTTCATATTTATCGATACCGGTGGGGGCAGCTGTTGCGGTTGGCGCGGCCCAGACGACGCTGCTTGCAAGCAGAAGTGCACCCAGCAACATTTTATTCTTCATACCCATCCTCTCTACCTCTTCGGGTCATCAAAATCAGTCATGTATCATTCCTGGCATACCGGATGTCTGACAAGCACTATTTTGTGATCACTCCAGTCATTTCGTAAAAAGTGTAAATGAAAGTACAGAATTGCAGCAACCTTGACCAGTAGTTTCACTGTGGGGGCGGGTAGTACGCCAATTTACATCGCTAAGCACAGGCAGTATCCTGTTACTGAAACCAGCATATTACGTTTGTGTTTCAACGACTCGGGGTGCCCTTCCTGGTGAAGGCTGAGAAATACCCGTACCACCTGATCTGGATAATGCCAGCGTAGTCCTGGCGATTATCCAAGATAAGAATCAAAGACTTATCTGCGATTTTCGAACCGTTTTGTTTAGCCGATCACATTGAGGCTCACGAAATGGGACACAAAACCATACGTCACACCATCACTCGCAACGGGATTTATTACGCTCGCTTTCGCCTGCCGGGTAATAGATATTTTCGCAAGTCTCTGGAGACTGACAGCTACGCCCAGGCTCATTTGCTGATGTCTTTTGCTTTTCCTGTAATTCCGCTGGTTCAACGTGGAAGCATCAACCCGGGCTTGTTTGCGGATCGCCTGTCTGAATTCAGTTGCCATCTAAAGCAACAGAACGAAAACTGGTTAATGCAGCAATTTCTTAATGACAACTTCAGTAAACACCAACCGCTGGCTGTACAGGAATATCGAGAGGTGGTCGCCTCAACCATCGTTACAATGCGAGAAGAGCAGGCCGAACCAAAAGAAGTGTTAACGCTGGCTGGCGCGTGGAATATGTACAAAAAGGAGAAGGCTAAGAACTGGACGAAGGCAATTTCACAGGCCAATGAGCGCTTTATGGAAGTCATGTTGATTGTCCTCGGTGCATCAACAGACGTAACGACGATAACCAAGCAGGACATCAAGCAAGTGATGGAAGTTGTTGAAAACTTGCCAAAGCGTGTTGTACAGCCTTATCGGACGATGACTGTTCAGCAATTGATCGAATGTGATGATGTGCCGCCTGAAGATTTGGTTGGAGCTGAGTCTATCCACAAACATTTGAAAATTTATAAATCGCTGTTCAAAACCTTCCTCACTGACAACAAAGATATTCTGGAAAAGTCTCCGACTGATGGAGTGGTGGCTGCGCCGTCCAAAGCGAGATTTGGCGCATACAGTGCAACAGAAATGAGAAAGTTTGTGGGTTGGGCGCTCAAGCAGCCTGACGGCTGGGAGAAGTGGGTCACCTTGTTGTTGGCATACACCGGAGCCAGAAGGGGAGAGATCGCCAAACTGGAGAAATCGCAGATCAAGTATGACGAGGACAGTCAGCGGCATTATCTCCTGATAGCAGAAGGTGGACAGGGGAAAACCGAGAATGCAACGCGACAAGTTGCGATCCACCCCAAACTGATCGAGTGGGGTTTCCTCGATTTCGTTAATCGTCAGTGGAAAGAGAAAATATTCTCGCCAGTGTCTGGTAAGAACATGCCGAAGATCGGCAAAGTGTTAGCTGACGTTCGCGACCAGCTTGGTATTCCATACCTTGATGATTACGGACAGCGCCGCTTGGTGCATAGTTTCAGGCACACAATGATCTCAGCTTGTTTAGCTGGCTGGGTTGGTAACCTGGCGCACTTGCAACAAGTGGTAGGACATGAGAAAAGCGGTTCAGGGATTACCAGACGCTATTTGCACACTTTTCCTTTACGTTCAGTTTGTTACGTGATTGATGGTTTGGACTGGTTAAATTGAGGTGATATTCGTAATAGGGTTGAATAAATAGAGAAAATCATGTTGTTACCTCATTGACTGGAGATATAATGACCATATTGTCATCTTGAGGAACATAAGCATGGCTGCTCGTTCTAACCTTGTAAATTTAGATGCACTGATTAAGCGTGCTGATTTAGGTTTAAAGATCCAAGATAATTCTTCATTTGAAACTCTAAACAGTATTCCTGCAAGAGAATTGAAATCAGGAAATGGAATTGCAGCGCTTCTGAGGAAACCAGATTTCCAACGTGAAACAAATCATTGGGGGCCTGAGCAGGTTGTATCGCTGCTCGAATGCTACATAAATGGTGATTTGATACCTTCCGTTATTCTTTGGCGATCATCAACCAATCTTTTTGTGATCGATGGTGGTCACCGTTTAAGTGCATTACGTGCCTGGGTTGAAGATGATTATGGCGACGGTCATATATCTCATCAACTTTTTGGGCATGATATTCCTCGTGAGCAACGCCGCGCTGCTGATAGAACGAGGAAGCTTGTGAGGGACAGGGTCGGCAGTTGGGAATATTATCAGAAGCTGCTTGCCGATGATGCTTCATTGACCGAGGAACAACAGAGAAGAATCAGTGTACTAACATCCCGTGGCATCTCAGTCCAATGGGTAGTTGGCGATGTAGATAAGGCTGAAACCTCATTTTTTAACATCAATATGAAGGGTACTCCTCTTGATGCTATCGAAGAGATGCTTCTAAAGAATCGCAAGAAAAGTATTCCAATAGCAACCCGAGCAATTATTCGTGCTGGTAGAGGTCATCGCTACTGGTCGGAGTTTGATCAGGGTATTGCCCTGCAACTTGAAGATAAATCTGCAAAGCTGCATCGTTTGCTCTTCGAACCAGAGGTTGATCGCCCGATTAAAACTCTTGATCTTCCTTTAGGCGGTTCTAGAGGAGTCAGGACAGCGATCCAAGTTTTGAAAGATTTTTTACTGATCACTGATTGTAACCAGAATGGTGTTTTGAAAAAAATCGAAGATTATCCTGATGATGTTTCGGGCACCGATACATTAAGAATCCTTTCCAAAGCCACAACATTGAGCAATAGAATTACAGGCAATGGGGATGGTAGCCTGGGGCTGCATCCAGCGATTTATTTTTATGGTCCGACTGGAATCCACTCAACGCCTATGTTTTTAGGAACCGTGCTACTGGTAGCAAAACAACTCTCCAACAATAACGGTCAATTCTTTAAAGACTTCATAACAATCAGGTCTAGGCTTGAGAGAATAATGATCGAATTTAAGGACTTGATCGCAATGATAGTACAAAAACCAGGCAGCAATGTCCGAGTGACTCGCTACTGTGATTTTTTAAATGCGGTGATCAAATCACTCAAGCAGGGAGAGAATATTGATGAGAGTAAGCTCATCGAACTGGCCGAATTGGAGGGGAGAATTCTCTCTGGCGATTTTAAGAGAACTTCTGCAAAAATCAGCGATGAACAAAAAAGTAAGGTGTTCATTGACGTGGCTCTGCGCAACGCTCTGAAATGTCCGATTTGCCAAGGTTACCTTGATACTGAAAAATCAGTTTCTTATGATCATATCGTACGTGTCCGTGAAGGTGGTGATGGTAACTCTGACAATGTACAGTTGACACATCCCTACTGTAACCAGTCAGTGAAGTGTTGAAATTACGTTTCACTTTTCATTCTCATTTGTATCGAACGTTTTTGAGAAAGGGCAGGATTGCGAGCGAGTCACCAACGTGAACAAGTAAATGCTGTTTTCGTAAGTGCAAAGTCTCTTCCCGCCCTTTAACTCTTGATCGTCGGGGTTGCTCATGGTGATTTTTCCTGCATGAGTCGCCAGCGGCAGCAGAGTTAGCACACACCACAATGTAAACAGTCTCTTCATCATCATGTCCTCAATAATTGCCTTGCGATTTGCGAAGCAAAACCGTAAACGGTCGTTAATAATCGATGGTCTGGAATACGTCTTCGACATCCTTTTCCATGATCCCACAATACGCCAATGTGACTGCCTGCGATGAATGCCCGTACAGCTTAGTGAGTGTTGGCAGACTTACCCCACGTTTCAGAGCGTGGTAGCCTAAGTTCTTGCGGGGGCTGTGGGCGGCAATGTGAAGGTTGAGCATATCCCCGGCCTCTTTAAACTTGGCTGAGACCGTCACACGGCTGATCGGTTTTCCTTTAGCCCGGTTGCTGTCCACTTCAAATAGATATTCATGACCGGGATTGTCAGCACGACGTTGTGCTACCAGTTCAAGCGCTTTGGCAGTCAGCATGATCGAGCGGATTTTCCCTGTCTTCTGTTCCTTCAGGTTCAACACGTTCCCTTCGATGTGATTGAAGTCGGCATAACGTAACCTGAGGGCATCACCAACTCGCGCCGCTGTCTGGTTCAGGAATACCCACAAATCACCGTAAATCGGGCTTGTATTGTGTTTACGTAGCAGAGACTCAACCTCGGCGATCTTCTCTTTGTCTCTGACTGGCTCGACTCTCTTCATTTCGTCCCTCACTGTTATCTCGTTTTGTAAGTTACAAGGAGAATATTGATCGTAATATGATCATTGTAAAGGTTTTTTTATATTCTTATTCACTCACTCCCGCTCGAAAGAAAACGAAAGTTGGGGCCAATTTACAGGTTCCAGTGTCGGAAAATATCTCAGCGTATGGGCTGATGTGCTAGGCGTGGCTGAGAGTGTGTCAATAAAAATGAACCATTATTTCAAAATGTCGCAAGGTAACTCTTTGCACACACACCACAGATGCATAGAACGTGCATAAAGGATGCATAAGACAGCGTTTAGACACTTCTTTGACGTTTATCCACAATGCAATCTATAAGAATCAATGGGTTGCTATATTACACTTTCACATTGTGTAAGTTAGGGGGCATGCCCGTCACCAGTCCACAACATCATCCACCAACGGGCGATTTTCTCCCGGTCAGGCCGTCACCGTTCGTACCTTTTCCCACACTAGCGCAAGCAGTCCCACCAATAGCCCCGTATGCTCTACCATTACCCGTTGTCGGGTTAGCAACCTTGTTGCTAATCGCCATAGGCGATACCAGAAGCCTGTAGCGGCGTTATCTCCACACAATCGTGACTTGGCTCACCGATAGAACAGCGCCCCACTGAGAGGCTCTCACAGGCCTATAAATGGAGGGTTTTCAGTTGTTTCTACGAAGAAACTTTATTTTTTCGGTATGGAAGGGTGGATCGGTGATTGTGTTTAGCCACACCCTGAGTGACAGATTTGACTAGGCCGTGCCATTACTGGCTTTGTTATGTATCCGATACCATAACTGTCACTACATCCGACAGGCGGAGCCATGATGCAAGGTCGGATTAATGACAAAATTTGGTTGATTAACGACTTATTTCCGGGGATTTATTTTCATTATTCCTTGGTGATAAACAAGCCTGTACATACCAAAGGATGATGTGGTTAAGGATTAACCAACCCTGGACACTGATGACCACACACCCTGGACATGGGTGTCCAACGATATAATAAAGAACTAAATAATAAAGATCTCTTAAAACCTAAGATCTAGATCTTTTAAAAGATCTTAGTAAAAAGGCTTGTTTTTTGGTTTCGTTGGTGCAGGGCTGAGTGGTCGAACATGGCAAGGTGTCTTCTGTCAGAGGGGGAGTGTCTTCTACTGGAGGGGGGGGTGTCTTCTGAGAGACGTAGTATAAGAGCATCATAAAAACATTAATAAAAACACCTATAAGATCTTAAAAGAATTTAAGGTCAAAGGCCGGGTGAACTGGTGTTCACTGGTGTGTTTAAAGAATTAGCAGGCAAGCCTGCATGATACATCTGTGGCTATGCCACTTCAGATTTGTGTGTGGTAATAAGCTATGCCTGTGAACAGTCACACCTTATAACCCTCATTACCCATTCTGTGATAACCCCACCCATCAACAGACCTTTGGTCTGTCTCTGTGTGTGGATATCCCAATCATGGATTCGGGTAACTCTAAGGCTCCGCCAGCATGTGTGGGAGACAAGCGCTAGCGCATCAGTCAATGTGGATCGAGCATGGCGCAGAGGAGCTAGAAACGCGACGTAACTCCCCCCTTGGTGGGGCGGCGCGAGTATTTGTGAGGAATGCAGTGATAACCGTTGCAGAGAAGCTCTCAGGGCCATCCTGAGCAATTTTTGTGGTGTAGGTAATATGGTGGTACTACCGGAGCGGTATGACCTCTCAAAATGGCTTACAGAGGCTTTTTTAGAATTAGGTAAGTTGCTTGGTGATTAGGTAGTTGCCTGGTGGAATGTCCTTGACAAATGGTATTGATACGCGTATAAGACAGTCCTGCTCTTAATATTTACAAAAATTATATTGACTTCTTCATAAGAATAAAAACAAAAATTGACAAAGGAGTGTTTAACTGTTAATATATACATACTGAATGAATAAATACTAACCTGAATAAAAGGAGACCAATTGAGAACAGCTGCCATCGACTTTCAAGTCGCAACTGCCGAAGAAATCTATAACGCCTTAGTCCATAAGATCACCACCACCTCCGCGCTTTACAGCTTCCAAAATCGTGTTGGAACAAATAAGAGAAACACCAGGAAAGCTCTACAGATGCTCCGCCAGTACAAATTGGAGCAGAGGCGGAATGCTCGTTACCGCCAAGCAATAAAAACCATTCTCAAGCCTGTAAATCCCCGTATAGCCGCAGGGGAAGAGGTAACTGATATCTTCTCAGATGTCATCAATGGGTATATCTGCCTGTACCGTGATCGCGTGGGAATTGCCCTGCATGAGAAACAGGTATTAGCGCTTATTCTCTCCGAGGCTCGCGAAGACCTTAAGAAGTATGGTATTGACCCTGAGAAACACCGCTAACCCTCGTTTTTAACACCCGTTGGCAGCAACGCCACCAAACGAAATCGCCGCAAACACGGCTTCTTACTCCTGATCGCCATCCGCGATAGCAGGAGCGATGACTTTTATGCATTCGGAGGGAATTTTGAGATGAAACTGTCACTAGACGATGAAACATACGCAATTCTACGTGAAGAATCGGATCGTTTGGGGATGCCTGTTCCTAGGATGATCCGCAACATGTGCCAGAACCTGGCGAAACACATTCAGAAACGCAACGAAAAACAGACGAACCCACAGGGAGAGAACAATGACCGAGACAGTAAAAACTAAGCTCTACGAATCTTTACCGCAGCCGAATGAAGACAAACCGATTACCATCGACACTTTTTCTTACTGGTCGATACCTGTCGCCCGTATCAAGCGCTTTAATGGTGTACAAAACAGCCCTGAGATCATGGCTGTCTACAGTCATCTGCTTGGGTGGAAGAAGACGACAGGGGTGATCCGTCCTTCCCAACAGTACATTGCGGATTGCTGTTGCATGGGCCTTTCAACCGTTCAGAAGAAGGTCAAACTTTTGGTGAAAATGGGGTGGATTACTGCAACCTTATTCCGCAAACCTGGAAGCAAAGAAATTTCTTACACTGACTATACCGTAAAAGATCCTGACGTCATTTTGACTGAACTTAATGCGGGAAAATCACAGCAAGGTGAGGCTGTTGTTACCATCGCAAAAAATCAGAAAGTTAAAAGCGGTAAGAATGAACAAAAGCCTGATGTGTTGGAGTCTGGCGTGGTGAAACCTGCCGCACCTGTAGCTGAACAGCGATCTGGATTTTCAAAATATGAACCTGTGTCTGATTATTCAGAGGAAGATTTCTCAATGGAATCAATTCCTTTTTGATGATGGAGGATTGAATTGTGTGAGCAAGTAGCTGGTGACAGCCAAACCGCTAACGGCTTTCAAACCGTGAAAAGCGATAAACTAAAGCGTCTTTTCAAAAATCGACGCAGGGATGAATCGATCCTTAAAACCGCAAAGACTCTTCTTGTGCACGGCATGGCTTCTGGCAGAGTTGCCCTAATCCTCAGACTCGATCCTGAATTTGTTGCTGAATTAGCTAAGACCTGGAATCCACGTTTCCGAAGAGTGAAACATACCAGCCAGCACGCAACGGGGGTCACTGTACGTCAGTATTTCGAATCCGGCGCGATGCTCGAAAACATCTGCGCTGATCTGCAATTGCCGCTGTTTACAGTTGTGCGCTACCTGTCTAATGAAGGTATCCCACTCGCTGAGATTATGGCTCGTTTCCCGGAGGAAACTGATCCGTTGGTTGTTGAGTACAGAAAAACTCTCAGCCGTCACGCACACCGCAAGCAGAAAGCGCCCCGCCTGCACTGACACCCACCAGTGGGTTAACGGTTGCTGTTAATCGCCCTGCGATGCATTAGGCCGCTATAGCACCGAAGGTGTCTCGCATTTGCGAGAGTGCTTCGCACCATGACACTTAGCGGTGAATCATGGATTCATCACTTTGTGATCGGATTATTAACACGCAATACCCTATCTTGAATACTTATCGCTGATCCCCGTATTGGCAATGGTCGCCCATTGTCTGTTGTCCGGGATTGGCTTGTTCCATAATTTGCTTTGGAGACACCACAATGACACTGGACAGCATTAAAAATGCTCTGTTTGCCGCCATGCTCGGCATGACACCAGAAGAGCACACCCTACAGAAGGCGCGGGAAAACCTCGCAAGCGTCACCTCTGGATTTCTGAGGAAAAATCCCGAATATCTCCGAGGGCGATTTGCCGAAGGCAAACCCGCTAACGGGTTGGAATGCCTCAAAGCTCCTACAGACTCACCAGTTAATAAAACGACTGATAAAAAAAGCAACAAAACAAAAATTATCAAGATGTTGGGTGCTGATGCTGGAGTTTTCAAACCTCATGATATCGATCCTGATGCGCTCGAAAGAGCACAGGTCGCTTGTCGAAGACTGGTCGCTGATGATCCGGAACGTTATGGGCATATTATCAAACCGCAGGGGGTTTAATGGCACAAAGTGTTTTGACCAAGCGTCAAACCTCCAAAGGAGGCAAGAATGGCTAACATTATAGTGACGAAAACCATCAACATGGTGGAATGGTCCGTAGATAAAACATCCTACGGTAAGGCACTCAAGGCCATTAAGAGCCTGAAAGCAGCCCAGGAGAAGCCCGCTAAAGCGCTGGAGGCGGCGAAGAAACGCACTGCCCAGAGTGAAGGCAAGGCTGCTTTAGCAGCGGCAAAGGCCCATACAACCAGAATAAAGCAGCAACAACGTCTGGTTGCGGAGCAACAAAAACAGGCACAAGTGCAGGCAAAAATTGCCAATCAGGAACTGGCCCACAATAAAAAAATGGCGGCATTGTCTGCGAAGAATGCAGCGCAGGCGCTGACTCAGGATGAGGCCCGTGCACGTCAGGACCTCCGTCTGAGCCGTATCAGTGAGAGGATTCGGGCAGCGGCAGCCAGTCGTGCGGTAATGTACAACCCCAATATGGGAGGCACAGCACCAGAGCCAGGATTAGCAACAGCACAGACAGCAGCCATGAACCGGGGCCATAAACGGATCTCCGATGATATTGTAGCCGCGAAACGCCGTATTGCTGTTGAAGAGAAACGCGAAGCGGCATTAAAGCGGGAGGTCGTTTATTACAATGCTCTTCGCAAATCGGCCTTAACCCTGGCTAATGTAAACGGGGCTGATATAGCAACACGGTATAAGGCGATCAGTGCTGCAAAAGAAGCTCTAAAAGCCCAGAAAGAAGAGCGCTACACGGTAGAAGAGACCCGCTTCGAAATGGCCCGTATAACATCGGAATTACGCAAGCAGGCTCGACTGCAACAGCGTATCACCCGTGAACAGAAAGCCGCAGGTGTTCGTGCTGGCCGTGTTCGTACTGAGAGGCTGACAGGGCGCGGTATAGGTGGTGGGATTGTTGCCGGAGGTGCAATCGGTGGAGCAACACTGATCGGCAGCATGGGAGTTGCCCGTGTTGGTCAGACGCTTCAGGGAAGCCTTGAGCGCTCTCGTGATATTAAAAAACTAGAGCAATATGGTCTGGGGCAATTAGAGTTCGCAGCTATCCAGGATTTAGCTATGAGCAGGGCGGGTTATTCGCTAAGCGCTGATAAACTGGCTGATCTGAACAAGGATACGACAGAAAAAGCCGGAGAATTGCTGAATACCGGTTCTTTCAAACGCAACAAGAAGACAGGTGAAGTAACTTTCTCTGGCGGTGGTGAGTTTGCCGATATCATTAATAATGTGTTGAAATCCACTAACGGGAACCAGAAGGTAGCCCAGAAAGTGATTGGCGAGATTCAGACCATGAACTTTCCTGAATTCATACTGTACCTGAAACAGTTGCAGAAAACATTCAAATGGACTGATAACGCAGTTCGTCACCTCTCTGAGGCAGTTAATGATGGTTCGGTCTTCCTCGAAGTATTCAATGATGAAGGGCATGGGGTTATTGATCGCATGCGTCAACTGGCCTCTGAGGGTTGGACCTTGTCTGATGCACAGCAGTCCAATCTCGACAAACTGGCAGAATTAGGTGCTGAGTACAACCGAGTGCAAACCAGCCTCGCTGACCACTTCAGCGCCTCATTCGTTGAGGGGCTGGGACAATATGCTACCAATACGGACACTCTACGACAGAGCATGACGGGCCTTATCCCTATCGCTGACAATCTTGGACAGTCGTTAGGTGAGTTGACCACCAACATCTTAGCCTGGGCCAGCAGCATTGGTGAAGAGCTAAGGAAGGGGTCAACGTTACCGGATGCCGTTTACAACACCACAGTAGACGAGGGAGGCAATGCCGCCGCCGAGTGGGTAAAAGAGAATATAGGCTTCGACCCTCGCACTGTAGGCCAGACACTTAAGCAGATTTATCCGTGGCTTGACAGCTCTTCGCCTAACAATATTGGCACAGGCACTGCCTGGGACGGGTTAGCGTTGAATGTTCCAGGCCTGAACTATCAGGGCCAGCAATCGCAACCATTACTAAAACCGACATTCTCAATCCCCACAATTGCGGATACTGCAACACGAGGACCGATCCCTGTCAGTGTTACAGGGACAGCAGACCTCAGCCTGCATCAGGATGTTGACATCAATATCAATGACGGGGCAGTGAAAGGTCTTATTGATGCAAAAATCCGAGAGAATGAAGTCTACAATACGAACCTTATTCTCGGGGTCCCTCAGTAACGTTATCAGATTTAACGGTAACCATCTGATTTTTCGTCAATATCGTCAAGTCTTTGTTGCAAAAGTAAATTGTTCATGGTAAAATAGTTCATAAGGGGAATTACTACTGACAATTGTTTTCCCTTTCCTTGTTATATCAAAGTGGCTGTGTGATCTGGTCTTGATTCTCCGGTTTCAAATGCCGGAACAGGAATCAAGATGAACGGTAACGTTCACCCTAACGGGCCTTGGTGTTCACCACGCGGCCCTTTTCTAAATACAGCCAATAATCCGCAACCTCTGGTCACTATGTGATGAATCCATGATTCACCGCCGGATGATCGACTCTCACGGGAAGGTTTTAGCCAGCCGCTGGTTGTATTCAGAAAAGCAAGAAGTAACAGCATCCAGATTTCTCCGATCCCGGATCGGGGTTTGCCAAAGTCCCGTCCTCCTCGTCGGGCTGTCACGTTGGACACTAAACAACATCAGGTGGCAACGTTTTTGGGTCTCCTTGCCCATCTTTGGAGCGTTGCCACCTCCTCATTCCTGCCCGCAATTAGCGGGTGCTAAAACCCTATTCGAAAGGCTGGCCCTGTCGCCGTTTACGGCTCAAGCAGGCGCTGGCCTTTTGTTTACATAGCTATGTGAAATTTAACGGGAGTTAATCATATGAAAATGGCAATAACAGAACGTTCTTACAATTCGGTGATCGCGTATGCAGTCGATCCAAACTTTGACCGCAAGACAATTACTGTCGATTTGGCAGTAGAAGTTCAGCCGGGTAGCTGCATTACCAGTGCCGGGACTACATATGTCTCTGGGGATGATTGCCTGCTGGTTCTTAGCCACCACAGGGCGGCAGATGATGCTCATGTCATCGTTGCTGATCGCGGTGTGTACATCAAACAGGACACCATCATCGCTGTTATGGGCGCGACCGCTGGCGTTAATGCTGTTGCAGCACTAACTAAAACAGGTGCAATCCGTACCAGCGCACCGGACACAGAATAATAAGGAGAAAAACAAATGGGATTATCAACCAATTTCAGCTTTGCTGATTACACCAACACTTTTGTAAACGTGGAAGCAAAGAATACACTGCTCTCAACGCTTAACGTTTTCAGTGACCGCCAGACTTCCATGAGTCCAAAGGTGAGCCTTGATATCATTGATGAAGTTGCCCAGAAGGTGGCAAGCTCTGTCAATCGTTATGGTTCCGAGTGGTCAGCTATTCCCAAGCGTAGTGCCAGCAATCACCTGATTGAAGCGCCGCTTTATGCTTATCAGGACCGTATTACTGCTGCTGACGTGCAACCTTACCGAAAACCAGGTTCAAACCTGCAAATGTCTGTGATGGACGCTGTGACAGCCTCTGCTCTCGCAATGCATGATAAGTAAATGCGTACCAAGGAAAAGATTTTCGCTGACGCACTTTTCCGAAATACTGTTGAAGCAACTTACACCCAGCAACCGATTATTTCGTGGGAAGATGAATTTGGTTACCAACAGGCGACCGGAACTATCAAAACTAACGTTAGCTCTGGTGACCCGCTTCGTAGCCTGGATGACGCTGTGACTGCTGCTAAAGTGCGTATGGGGGGGCTGGCTGGTCAGCTTGATGGTTTTATCCTGTTCGCTGGTAGCAACGTCTATCGCGGCATCAAATATCACCCTGATATCCGTCAGAATGTTCAGTTTGGTGTGCTCGACCGAGATGTGCTGTTTAACAAAGAGGTGCTTCCGGCATTCTCAACATTCATCATCGAGAATGTTCGCGTAGTGGAAGTCACTGATCAGGCACTTTATGGAATTGGCCCGGATGAATCCTTCCTGGTTCCGCGCTTCAGCAAGCCGCTATCTTCTGAAATCGCATTACCTTTCGGTTATGTAGCAACAGCAACCAGCCGAAATCTTGATCTGGCCTTTGCTGATCCGGTTGATTTCCGTATCTGGAGTGTGCAGGACAAGTTTAAGAACGTTGAGCTATTCGCGGAAAGCTCAATTTTGCCTGTGGTGTACCGTCCAGACTTTGTGACCAAACTGACGAACGACGCAGCTTAACGATCAGTAAGCAGTTATTGGGGACGCATTGTCCCCGCTGCTGGCGAGGCAAAGGAAAGGAGATACATATGAAATTAGCTTTGATCGGTACTGGCAACATGCCGCTGATGCAGTGGATTCTGGACGGTAAAGGCGATGATTCGATCATCAACATGTCTGCATTAGCACGCAGGCTTGGGTGTAGCAGGTCAAGCCTGTTGGACCGGATTCAAACCTACGGATTCGACAGCGCCGTGAAGTTTTACCTGAATGAACAGCGACAACGAAAAATCAAAACCAAATGAGGCTGGGGTAACCCGGCCTTTTTTGTATCTGAAATTCACCTACAGTTATAAAAGCCTGTGGGATACATTTTGGGACCCAAACTGGGACACATGATGATTTTTAGCCGAAAACATCGATTGCAAAGGGGTTGTGTCTTAGGCTTTCCGCTGGCATGATCCTGATTAGGGATTAACGGAACGTTAATCGCAAGTTTTTGATTTTGAAGTACATGACTCGGGGTGCCCTTCTGGTGAAGGCTGAGAAATACCCGTACCACCTGATCTGGATAATGCCAGCGTAGGGAAGTCTGACACTGTCCGTGTCCCTTCTTCGCGCGGGCAGGAGCTGAACCATGCAGCCTGACCTGCACAGCCGCGCGCTCGCGGCTCACACTTTGCACCAATTTAGAACCCTATCCCCGCTCACACACTGTATGACCAATGAGGTCGTGCAAAGCTTTACTGCCAATACATTACTGGCACTGGGCGCATCGCCGGCGATGGTGATCGAACCTGAAGAAGCCAGCCAATTCGCCGCTATTGCCAGTGCATTGCTGGTTAATGTCGGCACCTTAACTCAGGAGCGGGCCACGGCGATGCGCGCCGCCGTTGAGCGGGCTTATCATGCTAAAACCCCGTGGACGCTCGATCCCGTTGCCGTAGGCGCGCTTGAGTTTCGCCGCCGCTTTTGTCTGGATTTACTGTCGCTACAGCCTGCTGCTATTCGTGGCAACGCTTCGGAAATACTTGCTCTCGCCGGCATGAACGGTGGGGGACGCGGCGTGGATACAACCGATACAGCTGTCGCTGCGCTTCCGGCAGCGCAGGCGCTGGCTCGTCAGATTGGGACCATTGTCGTGGTTACCGGCGAAGTGGATTACGTCACCGATGGTCAGCGTACCGTTGGCGTGGACGGCGGCGACCCGTTAATGACTTGCGTGGTGGGCACCGGATGCGCGCTATCAGCGGTTGTTGCAGCCAGTTGTGCCTTGCGTGGTGACCGACTTGATAACGTCGCCTCCGCCTGTAGCTGGATGAAACAGGCCGGGCAAATCGCCACCGAGCAATCAAACGGACCGGGCAGCTTTGTCCCGGCATTTCTCGACGCCCTCTATAACCTGAACGCCCAGGAGTAAGCATGAAACGGATTAACGCATTAACGATCGCCGGAACCGATCCAAGTGGTGGCGCGGGTATTCAGGCCGATTTAAAAACCTTCTCGGCGCTGGGCGCATACGGCTGTTCCGTTATTACGGCGTTGGTGGCGCAAAATACGCGCGGGGTGCAGTCGGTGTATCGTATTGAACCTGACTTTGTCGCTGCGCAGCTGGACTCTGTGTTGAGTGATGTGCGTATCGACACCACAAAAATTGGTATGTTGGCGGAGACGGATATTGTTGAAGCGGTCGCCGAACGTTTGCGTCGCCATCGGGTACAAAATGTGGTGCTGGACACGGTGATGTTGGCAAAAAGCGGCGATCCGTTGCTGTCACCCTCGGCGGTAGAAACGCTGCGTACCCGTTTGCTGCCACAGGTTTCGATTATCACCCCTAATTTACCCGAAGCTGCTGCACTGCTCGGGGCATCGCATGCCCAGACTGAGCAGGAGATGTTAGAGCAGGGAAGAGCGCTACGGGCGCTGGGTTGCGAGGCGGTGTTGATGAAGGGCGGTCATCTGGATGACGCGCAAAGCCCCGACTGGCTCTTTACTCGCGAAGGCGAGCAGCGTTTTACCGCGCCGAGGGTGATGACCAAAAATACCCATGGCACCGGCTGTACGCTATCGGCGGCGTTGGCAGCCCTGCGTCCGCGCCATAACAACTGGGCCGATACCGTACAGGAAGCCAAACTGTGGCTTTCAGCGGCGCTGGCACAGGCAGACACGCTGGAAGTTGGCGAGGGAATTGGTCCGGTGCATCATTTTCACGCGTGGTGGTAATGGGTATACTGGCTGCAGAAACGGCGGCCAGGGAAAAGATAAATGGAACAAGCGCATACCCAGCTTATCGCACAACTGAATGAACGTATTTCAGCGGCGGATAACACGCCGCTGTATATGAAATTTGCGCAGACGGTGAAGAATGCTGTGCGCAGTGGGATCCTGGAGCACGGCAATATCCTGCCCGGCGAGCGCGACCTCAGCCAGTTGACCGGCGTTTCTCGGATTACGGTACGCAAGGCGATGCAGGCCCTGGAAGAAGAGGGGGTAGTAACACGTGCCCGCGGTTACGGAACGCAAATCAACAATATCTTCGAGTATTCGCTCAAAGAAGCGCGCGGTTTTTCTCAGCAGGTGGTGTTGCGCGGTAAAAAACCGGATACGTTGTGGGTTAACAAAAGAATTGTACCTTGCCCGGAAGAGGTGGCACAGCAGTTGGCAGTTGTCACAGGAAGTGATGTCTTTCTGCTCAAACGCATTCGTTACGTTGACGAAGACGCAGTATCTATTGAAGAGTCTTGGGTACCCGCACATCTAATTCATGATGTGGATGCCATTGGTGTTTCTCTGTATGACTATTTTCGTAGCCAGCATATTTTCCCACAGCGTACGCGCTCACGCGTTAGCGCCAGAATGCCGGATGCAGAGTTCCAGGCGCACATTCAAATGGATAGTAAAGTGCCGGTACTGGTGATCAAGCAGGTAGCGCTTGACCAGCAGCAACGGCCTATTGAATACAGCATCAGTTACTGTCGTAGCGATCTATACGTTTTTGTGTGCGAGGAGTAGCGCCTCGCGTGATGGGGCGCAATCGCCGCCACGATGCCCAACTACCCAGGACGCCACCGCGTTACCTAACAGCACTGAGTCGGCCAGCGTCCAGCCAGACGCTAGTCCGGCCAGCATGCCACCGGCGTGGCTGTCTCCTGCGCCGATAGTATCAATGACCGCCGTTGCAAATGCCGGTACGCAGCCGGATGTCTGTGCGCTGAAATACCATGCGCCGTCTTTATCGTGACGCACGACCACTGGTGCGGTGAAACGCTGCACCCATTCTACGCCAAAACCTTCCACATCCTGACTCAATGCAAATCGCTCGGCAGCAATTTCCGCCTCCTGACGATTAAGTGACACCAGCGGACGGCAGGCCATAATTCGTACCAGTAAGGGCTCAGGAATGTCGCCGATGCGCGGACCAAAATCGATAAACGGTGTCACCTCTTCCAGACCTTCCAGCCACTGCACCAGCAATTCACCGCACGGGGACGCTAGCTGATAACCCGAGAGATACACCAGGCTATGACGCGGGATATCCAGCTGTGCCAGCCAGGCGGCATTCCACTGATTCTCAACGCCGCTAAAGGACATAAAGGTACGTTCGCCATCCGGTTCCACCAGCGCCAGACACCAGCCGTTATCGCCTTCGGCGTTGTCGATCAGGCTGTGCAGCCCCTCTTTTGCCATCCGATTGCGGATAATGTCGGCCCACACCCCCTGACCCAGCGGTAACGCATTACTGGCGTCGATACCTAAACGCTTGAGCGCTACGGCAATATTGAGTGCGCAGCCGCCAACGTTCACGCCTTGCTGTTTGAGTTCGATATCACAGCCTCGCCAGGGGAGGGCATACGCATCGGCAATGACATCAATCACCGCTGCACCCACCACCGTTACTGGCCGCTGTGTTCGTAACTGCGAGAGAAGTTGTTGCAGGCGCATGGTGCTCATAGCGCCTCCCGCTGCTCACGCAGTCGTATTAACCCGTTGGCGTAGCGGGTAAAGTCCAGCTCATTAACCGCATCCAACTCCTGCTTCAATGCCGGGTCAATCGCGTCGACGCCGTGCAGCGCGCCACAAATGGCGGTTGCCATCGCTCCGATGGTATCGGTATCGCCGCCGAGGTTCGCGCACAGAATGGCGCAGCGGTTGGGATCGGTCTGCGCCAGTTCGACCATCGCGATGGCGCAAGGCACAGACTCAATGGTGCTGGTTCCTGCCCCCACAACCTGATACAACTGCTCGCTGGCGGACTCAATGCCGTCGGCGTTACGGACGATTTTCAGCGCCATCTCAAGGCGTGCAGAGAGAGAGGCGCTAAAGGTAGTGATCCGCTTTTGCTGCGCATGCAGGGCAATGGCAGGCAGCGCATCAACAATCTCTGACCATGTTCCTCCGTCGATGGCGCGCGATACCGCCCACGCGACGACAACGGCTCCCGCGATAGCCAGATCCGATTTATGCGTCGGGCTGGAGGCCAGTGCCACATCATCGATAAAGGCATCAAGATTGCGAGCGGGTAGCAGGCATCCCAGTGGCGAAACGCGCATTGCCGCACCGTTGGTCACGCCATTATTCTCCAGTTCGGCGACAGGTTTGCCGTCGCGAATGGCTTTGAGCGCAATTTTTGAGGTCGGGCCGAGCACGTTTTTATTAAAGGCATCAAAACGCTCTGCCCAGGCCAGAATATTGCGACCAATAACGTCGGGTACAATCTCTCCGTCGCACTCAAGCAGGGCATCTGCCAGACACAGCGCCATAGACGTGTCATCAGTAAACTCTGCCTGGTTAAAGTAGCAGGCGGCATTATTTTCCGCCGGACCAGGCAAAAAACTGTCGATCCAACCGAAATGGGCTTTAACCCGGGTTCTTGGCCACAGTTCCGACGGCATACCCATCGCATCCCCTAACGCCTGCCCATAAAGAGCACCGAGAATACGTTCTGCTTTCATTTTACTTCCCCTTGTTTCAACGCTACATCGCGATCGTCCACCTTAATGGCGGTGATTTCTTTGTCAGATTCGCGAAAGAAAATCATAAACATCACGGCAATGACGGCAATCATGACCGCGCCAAATCCCCACATGCCAGCCCAGTTAAAGGTGAGACCATTAACCGGTTCCTGGTAAGCAAACATTTTTTCCATCATCACGCCGCCCAGACGGTAACCGAGCAGGCTGCCGAATCCCTGACAGCAGAGGGTGATAAGCCCTTGCGCTGCGGTGCGCATGTGAACCGGCGCTTTTTTATCGACATAGATGTAGGCCGTGACGTAATAGAAGTCGTAACTGACACCGTGCAGCAGAATGCCGAGAAACAGCAGGGCGTAAGTGAAATATTCTTCCGCACCACCGTAAACGAAAAATCCGTAGCGGATCGCCGCAGTAATAAGACCAAGCAATAATACCTTTTTAATGCCAAAACGTTTGGTGAAAAACGGTAGTGCCAGCATAAAGAATATTTCAGAGAACTGGCCCAGCGTCATCCAACCGGTGGCGTTTTTCATTCCGACTTCTGTCAGGTAGCCGTTGGCGAAGATGTAATAGAACGCCAGTGGCATCGCAAACAGGAAAGAACAAAAGAAAAAGACGAGGAAATTTTTATCGCGCAGCAGGATCAGCGCATCCAGACCCAGCATGACTTTGAAATCCATTTTGCCGGTACTTTTTGGCGGCGTATCCGGTAAGAAGAACGCAAAGACGCCCAACAGTGCAGAGCTTCCGGCAGTGATCAGCAGAGGAATATTGGTGGGTGAAATGTCGCTATAGCCAAGCATTTGCGGTAAGAAACCGCAGGCCAAACCAGAGGCAATCCAGCCGATGGTTCCCATCACTCGGATGCGCGGGAAATCACGCTCAACGTCCGGTACGTTGGCAAAAGCAATACTGTTAGTCAGCGCAATCGTCGGCATATAGGTCAACGAATAGGCCAGTAACAGCGGGAAGAACCCGCTGAAGGTGGTTTGCTGGGCGGCGAAGTACATCAGAATAGCGCCGACGAACATCAACACCGCCAGCACTTTTTGCGCGGAGAAAAAGCGGTCAGTGATTGAACCGACCAGAATGGGCGACAGGATCGCGGCGATCGCGGTACAGGCGTAGGACCAGCCGATCTCCCCGGCGCTAAAGCCGCTTTTACTCAGCCACAGCCACAGCGGTACAAACCAGGCGCCCCAGATAAACCACTCTACAAACATCATGAACGACAGCTTAACTGTAGTTTTCATCTTTAAATCCTTCATGACAGGTAAGGTACGCATTGATAGTACCATCAGATAATACCTTTAAAATACCTTTGAGGTCTAAATTTGACCGCCTTAACATTATTTCTTCCTGAATCGAGCCAGCAGAAGTTGCTGAAAAGTGCGCTAAAGATGGAAAAAAAGCGCAGTCGGTACCAGGCTTAATGCTGCCCGCAAAAAGGCGGGTCAGGACAATCCACATTCCGGTTTCAAATCGGAAATTACGGGAGCATAGCTATGACTGATATTGCGCAGTTGCTTGGCAAAGACGCCGACAACCTTTTACAGCATCGTTGTATGACCATTCCTTCTGATCAACTTTACCTGCCTGGACATGATTACGTCGACCGTGTGATGGTGGATAACAATCGGCCGCCTGCCGTGCTGCGTAACATGCAGACGCTGTATAACACGGGGCGACTGGCCGGGACAGGGTATCTGTCGATTCTACCGGTGGACCAGGGGGTAGAGCACTCCGCTGGCGCATCGTTTGCGGCTAACCCGCTGTACTTTGATCCGAAGAATATTGTGGAGCTGGCTATCGAAGCAGGGTGCAACTGCGTGGCATCGACCTATGGCGTGCTGGCTTCTGTCTCCCGCCGCTACGCGCACCGTATCCCGTTCCTCGTTAAAATTAACCACAACGAAACGCTGAGTTATCCGAATACGTTCGACCAGACGCTGTATGCCAGCGTAGAGCAGGCGTTCAATATGGGCGCGGTTGCGGTAGGGGCAACAATCTATTTCGGTTCTGAGGAATCTCGCCGCCAGATTGAAGAGATTTCTGCAGCGTTTGAGCGCGCCCATGAGCTGGGTATGGTTACCGTGTTGTGGGCGTACTTGCGTAACTCCGCGTTTAAAAAAGATGGTGTGGATTACCATGTTTCCGCCGATTTAACCGGGCAGGCTAACCATCTGGCGGCCACTATCGGGGCGGATATCGTTAAGCAGAAAATGGCGGAAAATAACGGTGGGTATAAAGCGGTTAATTTTGGCTACACCGACGATCGCGTCTACACCAAGTTGACCAGCGAAAATCCAATTGACCTGGTACGTTATCAACTGGCGAACTGTTATATGGGGCGCGCCGGGTTAATTAACTCCGGCGGCGCGGCTGGCGGCGAAACCGATCTCAGTGATGCGGTACGTACGGCGGTGATTAACAAACGAGCAGGCGGCATGGGGCTGATTCTTGGACGCAAAGCATTCAAGAAAACCATGGCCGACGGCGTTAAGCTGATTAACGCCGTGCAGGATGTTTATCTGGACAGCAAAGTTACCATCGCCTGATTATAGCCGGGGTGTCGTTGTGTTAGCGCAACAGTGGACAACCCGGCGGCAGTCTGCAACGTAACGCCTCAGGCAGGATTTCAATATGAAACTCCTGTCCGCTGAGCGGTTCGCCGTCAAGATTAAAGGTAATTTCGTGTGGGGCGCGGATATCAAACCACGATGATGCGCCCTCGATGATGTTAGGGTTGTCTTCGGATTGCGTTAACGCCGAAAGCAGCCCTGGCAACAGTTCTTCGCCGGTAAAAATGCGCAGTTGCAACAGACCATCGTTGATCAGCGCCGTTGGGCAAAGCTGTTGCCCGCCACCAGCCTGACGACCATTACCGATACCAATCACCAGCGCCTTACCCTGCCAGTGAAAATCTTCCCCACGAATATCGCAGACGTCGGGTTTGAGCGTATCCATGCGCATTAATCCGTGGATAAAGTATGATACGCCACCCAACGCAGCTTTGAGTTTTTCCGGCGTCTCGGTAGTGATGCGTGTGCCGAAGCCGCCGGTCGCCATGTTGATAAAACAGGTTTTATCATTGACCTGCACCATATCGATCGCTGTCGCATTTGCGGCGATAGCCAGCTTTAACGCCTTATCGAGGTCGTCGGGTATCCCCACGCTGGTGGCAAAATCATTTGCCGTTCCCAACGGTAAAATACCCAGCGCCGGAATATTGTCGCCCTGCGACTGGATCAGCGCCGTCGAAACTTCGTTGATGGTGCCGTCGCCGCCGCCGGCAATCACCGTTTCAACGCCTAGCTGACGAGCTTCATCAACGTAGCGTTGGGCATCGCCTTTTTCCCAGGTCACGCGAACATGGATTTCCACGCCTTCATCGCGAAGCTTCGCAATGGCATCACGCAGGGGGAGATTATCAGCACTTTTTCCATTGAGGATCAGTAAACTGGCAGGGAACGCTATCATCCGTTTGCCTCACTTTTTTTCGTTTTAACAAGTGTATGCCAGGAAAGTGTTTATGGCGTAAGAACTGACTGAAAGCGCAGGCGAAGAGATAAAAAAAGCCGCAGAGCGCGGCTTTTCAGATTGGGCAGACGTTACTGCGGGAACCACTGATCGCTGATTTTCTGGTACGTGCCGTCAGCTTTGATTGCCGCCAGCGCGCTGTTCAGTTTTTCCAGCAGGGCTTTGTTATCCGGGCGAACCGCGATGCCAAGGCCAGTACCGAAGTATTGCGGGTCGGTTACTTTGTCAGTGGCTACGCCTAACTGCGGGTTGGTTTTCAGCCACTCGTTAACCACAGCAGTATCGCCAAATACGCCATCAATACGGCCATTTTTCAGGTCGATAATCGCATTCTGATAGCTATCGTAGGCCACGGTTTTCACCTCAGGATGTTTATCCTGCAGGTATTTCTGATGGGTGGTGCCGTTTTCCATACCGATGCGCTTACCTTTCAGGTCGGCAAAGGTTTTATAGGTGTCTTTTTTCGCAATCACCAGCGCGGAGTTGGCATAGTAAGGCTGAGTAAATGCAACCTGCTTGCTACGCTCAGGTGTGATATCCATTCCGGAAATAACCGCATCATATTTCTTGAATTTCAGCGCGGGGATCAGGCTATCGAAAGCGTGATTGGTGAAAGTACATTCTACCTGCATTTGTTTGCACAGCGCCGTTGCCAGGTCGATGTCAAAACCGACAATCTTATTGCTGGCGTCCAGTGATTCAAATGGCGGATACGTGGCTGATACACCGAAACTAATTTTATCAGCAGCTGAGGCGCCAGCGGCGAAAGTAGCAAGTAATGCGGCCAGTACTAACTTTTTCATGGTGGAACTCCCGTCTGTCAATCTTATGATTATTTACCGTGTCTGCGGCGTGGATTAACAATGCCATTTAATGAATTTGTATGCAATAAAAATGATTAAATATTTTTAATGGCATAAAAAAAGACGGACAATTTAGGTTGTTGTCCGTCTTTATTATTTTGCTTTATGCATATTTGCTGGATGGCGGTGCTAGCACCTTATCCGGCCTACAAAAGGTGCATGAACCGTAGGCCTGATAAGCGTAGCGCCATCAGGCATATGCTTAATTCCGATGTTCAAACGCCAGCGCTTTACGCTCTATTAAGCGCATCATCAGCGTCAGCAAGCCGTTGACGATCAGGTAAATCACACCCGCCGCACCGAAGACCATAACGTCGTATGTGCGGCCATATAGCAGTTGGCTATAGCCCATGACTTCCATCAGGGTGATGGTGTAAGCCAGTGAGGTACTTTTAAATACCAGCACCACTTCGTTGGAATACGAGGAGAGGGCGCGTTTAAAAGCGTACGGCAACAGAATCGCCAGCGTATCCTTTTTGCTCATCCCCAATGCACCGCAGGACTGCCACTGGCCTTCCGGGATTGCACGGATAGCGCCGTAGAACAGTTGCGTAGTGTAGGCCGCACTGTTTAACGACAGCGCAATTAAGGCGCATAACCAGGGTTCAGAGAGCAGATGCCACAGTACCGGATATTCTTGCAATGCCGGAAACTGTCCTGGTCCGTAGTAGATCAGGAAGATTTGCACCAGCAGCGGTGTACCGGTGAACAGCGTGATATAAGCGCGAACCAGCCACACCAGTACCGGCGTTTTCAGCGTCAGGATGACGGTGAAGATCAGCGCCAGTACCAGAGCAACCACGATGGAGGCGACCGTCAGCGTCAGGCTTGTATGCAGCCCTTTCAACAATTCAGGTAAATACTCAAGCATCAGCCTGGTCTCCGCTCAAAACGTGTCGCGCGCAGGTCAATGCGTTTGAGAATGTACTGACTCACCAGCGTAATCACCAGGTAAATAGCGGCCGCCACAATGTACCAGGTAAACGGCTCCTGGGTACGGGTAGCGATGCTCTTGGTTTGCAGCATCAGATCGTTCACGCTGATAAGGCTGACCAGCGCGGTATCTTTCAGCAATACCAGCCACTGGTTACCCAGTCCCGGTAAGGCATGACGCCACATCTGCGGCATCACCAGACGAAAGAAGATCGCGGCTTTAGACAAACCTAACGCCTGACCTGACTCCCATTGCCCGAGTGGCACGGCCTTCAGCGCGCCACGCAGCGTTTGCGACGCGTAAGCGGCATACAGCAATGACAGTGCAATGACACCGCACAGGAACGGGCTGACGTCGAAGTTTTCGATCTGCATCTGAACCGGGATTTGTACAAACCCGAGATTGATCGTAAAGCCATCGGCCAGCGTCAGCAGCAGTTGTGAGGAGCCGAAATAGATAAACAGAACCACCAGAATTTCTGGCAGACCGCGCAGGATGGTGACCAGGGCCGAGCCCGCCCATGCCACCGGGCGCCATTTTACTGACTCCCAGACGGCAAAAAACATGGCGAGTGCAAGGCCAATAATCAGCGCACAAACGGCAAGGCCGACGGTCATCCCGGCGGCGCTTGCTAAAGGAAAAAATTCATTCATCAAATATTACTTCTGGAACCATTTGTTGTAGATGGTCTCGTAAGTCCCATCTTTCTTCACTTTTTCCAGCGCAGCGTTAAATTTCTGCTGCAGCTCGGTATTGCCCTGGCGCACAGCGATGCCCAGACCAGTACCGAAGTAATCTTTATCCGTGACTTTGTCGCCAACCGCGGCCAGTTTTGGATTGTCTTTCAGCCACTCTGTTACTACTGCGGTATCACCAAAGACGCCGTCAATACGACCGTTTTGCAGATCGAGTTTGGCATTCTGATAGCTGTCATACGGCACGGTAGTCACTTCCGGATGTTTATCCATGATGAATTTCTGGTGCGTCGTCCCGTTTTGAACGCCGACTTTTTTGCCTTTCAACTGATCAATGCTGGTGTATTTACCCTGTTGGCCAACAAACAGCGCAGAGTTGTCGTAGTAAGGGGTGGTGAACAGAACCTGTTTTTCACGCTCAGGCGTGATGTCCATACCGGCCATCACCGCGTCAAAACGACGGAATTTCAGGCTCGGGATCAGGCTGTCGAAGGCCTGATTGGTGAAGGTACAGGTAGCGTCAATCTCTTTACACAGCGCATTCGCCAGATCAACGTCAAACCCTACGATCTTGTTGTTAGCATCGATCGATTCAAACGGAGGATAAGACGCTTCGGTGGCGAAACGAATGGTTTGGGCTGCGGTAGCGGAAAGGCTAAAACCTGCGATTAGCGCGGCAATCAGAACTTTTTTCATTGTATTGTCCCGAATCTTAGTGAGAAAGATAGTTTTTAAACGCTTCGGTTTGCGGGTTGGCAAAGCAGCTCGCATCCCCAAACTCGACGATATGACCGTTTTCCATGTACACCACGCGACTGGCCGTTTTACGAGCAACTTCCACTTCGTGGGTGACGATCACCTGAGTAATATTGGTTTCCGCCAGCTCACGAATGATGCTGACGATTTGGGCGGTGATTTCCGGGTCAAGCGCTGCGGTAGGCTCATCAAACAGCAGCACCTGTGGTTCCATCATCAACGCGCGGGCAATGGCCACACGCTGCTGCTGGCCGCCGGACAGATGCAGTGGATAGCGATCGCTGTACGGCTTCAGACGCAGTCGTTCCAGCAGTTTCTCGGCACGCGCCATCGCTTGCTCTTTTGTCAGACCCAGTACGCGGCAGGGCGCTTCAATCAGGTTCTGCACCACCGTGAGATGCGGCCAAAGATTATATTGCTGAAAGACCATGCCGACGTTTTGACGCAGATCCCGAATGGCTTTATCTGACGGAGTTTTCGTGAAGTCGAAACGGTTACCCGCAATAGAGAGCGTGCCCGAGCGCGGCATCTCAAGCAGGTTGAGTACGCGCAGTAGCGAGCTTTTCCCGGCTCCACTTGGGCCAAGTAACACCAGTGTTTCACCCTGAGGGCAATCCAGCGTGATATCGAACAGCGCCTGATGCGCGCCGTAGAAGCAGTTAATGCCGTTTAATTGAATACTCATTGACACTCGATACTGGCAGTCTGATAGCTATTGAAGCCGCAGATACTACCTTTGACAGAATAGTTATGCAATATTTATGCGTTAAAAGTTAAATGCAAACCGCATTCTTCTCTAAACATAGCACAAAATAGCGGGGCCACCAGTGGGCAAGAATAATTGTCGGCATTCTATGCAGAATGCCAGACAATTAATGGGGGTTATGATTTGGGCGAGTAAATGGCGCGATTAACGGTTTTCGACAGACTGGCGCAACGTCCCGGCTGGCGCGTGTACGCTGCCGCCCAGATAGCGGACATCATCAACGACCCAGCACTGGCCTTCGCGGATCATCAGCACTTCATCACGCCAGCTCTGGTCACCCTGTTTCAGCTCTACGCGTAGCGGAATGTTGCGTGCATCACTATTTGGAATAGTCGATGCGCTGGCGACGCTGGCACTGTCCGGTAACGTAGCCCGACTGGAGAACGGATCGCTGTTAAACAGGTCGCGGTGTGCGTTATCGCGGCTGGCATCGTTCAGCAGTTTAGCCAGGTTGTCGCTAAGGTATGGACGAAGTGGGGTAAGATCATTGTTTCGATGCTGAATACGGTAATCATAGAATTGTTGAGCCACGCTGTCTGGCCCGCCTTCTACGCATGAACCGCTACGCGTGCCGTTATCTTTATAGACCGGCGTCACGGTCGTACAGGCGCTGAGAAGTAGTGCAAATGGAACCAGCAGAGAGAGTTTCGAGTAGCGCATAATGATTTCCTTATTAGCTTTCTACTATTAGTGTTCTACGTTGATAGAATATATCCTTTCAATGATAGTGGATCGGTTCGATAATGCTTTTGAGATCGTGCTCTTAGCGCAAAAAGGAGATTAACCATGCAGTTTTCGACTACCCCTACGCTGGAAGGGCAGAGCATCGTGGAATACTGCGGTGTTGTGACTGGCGAAGCCATTTTAGGCGCGAATATCTTCCGCGATTTTTTCGCCGGCATTCGCGATATTGTCGGCGGTCGCTCCGGCGCGTATGAAAAAGAGCTGCGTAAAGCGCGTGAAATTGCTTTCCAGGAGCTGGGCGAACAGGCCAAAGCGCTGGGTGCTGATGCAGTGGTCGGTATTGATATTGATTACGAAACCGTGGGCAAAGACGGCAGTATGCTGATGGTGAGCGTCAGCGGTACCGCGGTGAAAACTCGCCGATGAAGCGTCTGTTGTGTCTGCTGGCATTTACGCTGTTGCTGGTGGGATGTGCTGGCGAAAAAGGGATTGTCGACAAAGACGGGTATCAGTTAGATACCCGCCGTCAGGCACAGGCTGCTTATCCACGCATTAAAGTGCTGGTTATCCATTACACGGCCGATGATTTTGACTCTTCTCTGGCTACGCTGACCGATAAAAACGTCAGCTCGCACTATTTGATCCCGGCTGTGCCGCCGCTCTACCACGGCAAACCGCGTATCTGGCAACTGGTGCCGGAAAAAGATCTGGCCTGGCATGCGGGGATTAGCTTCTGGCGTGGCGCTACGCGTATTAACGATACCTCAATTGGCATTGAGCTGGAAAACCGCGGCTGGCAAAAATCGGCAGGGATAAAATATTTTGCGCCGTTTGAGCCCGCGCAGATTCAGGCGCTGATCCCATTGGCGAAAGATATTATCGCCCGCTACGACATAAAACCGCAGAACGTGGTAGCCCATGCGGACATCGCGCCGCAACGTAAGGACGATCCTGGACCGCTTTTCCCATGGAAAGTGCTGGCCGAACAGGGAATTGGCGCGTGGCCGGACACTCAGCGCGTAGCGTTTTATCTTGCCGGGCGAGCACCTCATACGCCGGTAGCAACCGAATCTTTACTCGATCTGCTGTCGCGTTACGGCTATGAGATAAAATCTGATATGACGCCGCGCGAACAGCAGCGGGTGATTATGGCCTTCCAGATGCACTTCCGCCCGACGCTGTGGAACGGCGTGGCGGATGCGGAAACTCAGGCGATTGCCGAAGCGTTACTGGAAAAATACGGGCAGGGTTAACGCAGAACACCAATGCCCGATGGTGCTTAGCTTATCAGGCCTACGGCTAATTTAGGCTGGATTTTGTAGGCCGGATAAGGCGCTTGCGCCGCCATCCGGCAATGGTTAACGCGGCAGCTTACCGTGGTCGCGCAGCCAGGCCGCGGTACGTTCAATCCCTGCATCCAGCGTCACAATGGGCTGATAACCCAACTCTTCCTGAGCGCGGGTAGTATCCAGCGTAAAATCAAAATTTAGCTTCGAGACGCCGTAATGCGTCAGCTTTGGCTCTTTTGCCGATTTATTGCCTAAGCGCTCCATGCTGCGGGCAATCATGTCCAGCATCGGGTAGGGAACGGAGCGGATCCGACAATCAATATTCAGCTCGTCGATGAGTTTCTGCACAATGCTGCGCAGAGTGCGATGCTCGCCGTTGGTAATGTTGTACGCGCGACCTGACGGCAGCTTATCGCAGGCTTGCTGACTTGCCAGCCACATCGCGTGCACTGCATTTTCGTAGTAGGTCATATCTACCAGCGCACTTCCGCCGTGCGGCAACAGGATGCTGCCATAGTGGTACATCATATGGGCCAGGCGCGGGATAAAGACCTTATCGTGTGGTCCGAACAGGCTTTGCGGACGCAATACCGTAAAACGCGTCTGCGGGTTGGCCTGCGCCAGCAACGCGATCACGTCTTCGCCAGCTGCTTTGCTGCGGGCAAATTCATTGGCGAAGCGGTGCGGACGAAAGTCCTCTTTGATATCGCGATGGTGGTGATAATCAAAATAGAGCGACGGCGAGGAGATATGAATGAAGTTGCGAACGCCCCAGGCCACGGCCCACTCGCCCAGACGGCGAGTTGCGCGAACGTTGGCCAGATCGAAGGCTTCCTGAGTTCCCCACGGTGAGGTAAAACTGGAGCAGTGCCACAGCGTGTCGATGCCGGCAAGCATTACTTTTGCTTGCGAAGAAACCAGTTCGGTCAAATCCGCATGCACAAATTCTGCGCCCATTTTCTCCAGCAGCTTGCCCATCGCTTCGTTGCGACCGGTGGCTCTGACGCTGACGCCTTTGCTGCATAAAAACTCAACCGCGTTTCGGCCCAAGCCGCTGGTGGCTCCGGTAACCAGTACCTTCATATCAATCCACTGTGTTTAAAAAACGTCGTGCGCATTCTTCCGTGAAATACGCCTGTATGCAATGGGAAACATGAAAGAATACAGGCTCTTTTTATCATTAGTCTGTGATTTGTTCTGCAAGTTTGGCTATACGCTTCGCCATCCCCCTGAAAATGAACAGGTGCGCGGGGATCATCAACAGCCAGTAGAAGAGTCCAGGCATACCGTGCGGATGCCACCAGGCGCGTACATCAATGCGTCGATGATCGCCTTTATCTTCCAGTGTGAAGCTCAGGCGACCCAATCCCGGCGCTTTCATCCCAAACAGCAGCGTCAGCTGTTTCTCCGGCTCAACGATGATGACTTTCCAGCTATCAACGGTGTCGCCAACTTGCAATAGTGGGTGTTCGGGACGACCTTTTGCCAGCTTATGGCCGACCAGCAGGTCCAAGGCCGCGCGCGTCTTCCATAGAATATTGCCAAAGAAATAGCCTTCTTTGCCGCCGAGTCGATTCACTACCTGCCACAGTGCTTTTTTGCTGGCGGCGGTTTCAACGCTAAAGCCAGCTTGTTTGGCGAAATAGCCATATTCTGGACGCCAGCGGGCAAACGCCTGCGCGTCGTAACCCCAGTCGCTGGAGTTGACCAGCTTTTCTTCTTCCTTCAACGTACTGCGCACCGCGTCATCAAAGGCAATCAGCTTTTGCGGGATCAGCGCACGTAGTTTGGTGTCATCGGCCAGCAGGTCGTGTTTTAAGCCCTGGATCAGCGCCTTGGCCGTGGTTGGCGGCACTGACGTAATGACGTTTAAAAACCAGACCGAAATCCAGCGGGTAGGGAAGGGGATGGGGATGAGCAGGCGATGTTTACCGCTGACCGCCATAAAATGCTCGAACTGTTCCTGATAGCTCAACACCTGCGGGCCGGCTGCTTCGAGTACGCGGTGATGTTGCGTGGGATGATCCAACAACGCCACCAGGTAGTACATCAAATTCACCAGCGCGATAGGTGTGGTGCGCGAACGTACCCAGCGCGGAGGGGTGAGTACCGGCAGGTTGTAGACCATGTCGCGCATCACTTCAAAGGCAGCGGAACCTGCCCCCACGATAATGCCCGCACGCAATTCCGTCATTGGCACGCCTGATTCACGCAGAGTATCTGCGGTTATCTGTCGCGCACGCAGATGATCGGATTGTTCATGCCGGGGAGCCTGTAATGAGCTCAGGAAAATAAGCTGTTTGATTGGTGTATTACGCAGTGCATCGCGGACGTTCATCGCCACCTGACGTTCGTGGGCGATAAAATCACCGCCTTCACCCATACCATGGACCAGGTAATAAACCGTATCAACACCCGCCAGCAGCGGGGGGAGGTTATCTGGCCAATTCAAATCGACCTTATGGCAACTGACGTTGGCCAGTTGCTGCTTTTCCAGTCGTTCAATGCGACGTGCCGCAGCCAATACCTGATGCCCTTGCTGACTGAGCGCCTGTACCAAATGTTGACCAATGTAGCCACTGGCGCCAAGAACCAAAATCCGTTGCGGCACGCCCATCTCCTTATTGGGTTAAAAAAGCGCGCCAGTGGGCGACGACTTCAGCAAGTTGTTCACGTGATACGTCCAGATGCATCACCAGGCGCACAATCGGGGAGGCGTTAATCAGCACACCCTGCGCTTTCATATATTCACCCAGCGCGGCCGCGTGCTGTTCGCCAACGCGAACAAACAGCATGTTGGTGTCGTGGCGCATGACGTCCGCCCCTGCTTCGCGCAGTTGCTCCGCCATCCAGGCGGCGTTGTCATGGTCTTCCTGCAAACGCGCCACGTTATTTTTCAGCGCATACAGTCCGGCCGCCGCCAAAATACCCGCCTGGCGCATTCCGCCGCCGGTCATTTTGCGCCAGCGAATGGCACGCTTGATGTACTCGTGGCTGCCGACCAGCAGCGAGCCTACCGGCGTTCCCAGACCTTTGGAAAGACAAATGGTGAACGAGTCGCAGTATTGCGTGACATCTTTAAGCTCACAGCCATAGGCGACGATGGCGTTAAAAATACGCGCGCCGTCGACGTGCAGGGCAAGATTGCGCTCCCGGGTGAATTCCCAGGCCTCTTTCAGATACTCGCGCGGCAGCACTTTTCCGTTATGCGTGTTTTCCAGACTGAGCAGACGGGTGCGGGCAAAATGGATATCGTCTGCTTTGATTTTTGCTGCCACTTTGTCCAGTGGCAGGGAGCCATCCGGCGCGGCATCGATGGGTTGCGGTTGAATGCTGCCGAGCACCGCTGCGCCACCCGCTTCGTAGAGATAGTTATGCGCGCCCTGACCGGCGATATACTCTTCGCCGCGCTGACAATGGCTGAGCAGTGCAACCAGGTTCGCCTGAGTGCCGGTAGGTAAGAAAATGGCGGCTTCTTTGCCAGAAAGCTCGGCCGCGTATTGCTGGAGGGCATTAACGGTAGGATCATCACCGTAGACGTCGTCCCCGACCGGGGCGGCCATCATCTCTTCGAGCATGGCGCGACTGGGTCGGGTGACAGTATCACTGCGTAAATCAATCACGGGCATTCCTTTTTAAGTGAGGTAATGCCCTCTGTTTTACCTGAGCCAGTTAGTTTTCGCTAGTTCGATCACTTCATCACCGCGTCCGCTGATGATTGCGCGCAGCATATACAGGCTAAAACCTTTGGCTTGTTCGAGCTTGATCTGCGGCGGGATCGCCAGCTCTTCTTTCGCCACCACCACATCGACCAGCACCGGACCGTCAATTGACATCGCCCTTTGCAGCGCCTCATCAACCTCTGAAGATTTCTCCACGCGAATGCCCGTGATGCCACAGGCCTCGGCAATCCGCGCGAAATTCGTGTCGTGCAGTTCGGTGCCGTCAGTCAGATAACCACCAGCTTTCATCTCCATCGCCACAAATCCCAGCACGCTGTTGTTGAAGACAATAATCTTCACCGGTAACTTCATTTGTACCACCGACAGAAAATCGCCCATCAGCATGCTAAAGCCGCCGTCACCGCACATTGCCACAACCTGACGTCCTGGTTCGGTCGCTTGTGCGCCGAGTGCCTGCGGCATGGCATTAGCCATCGACCCGTGGTTAAACGATCCGAGCAGGCGACGTTTGCCGTTCATTTTCAGATAGCGTGCTGCCCACACCGTTGGCGTGCCAACGTCGCAGGTAAAGATGGCATCGTCAGCGGCAAAGTGGCTGATCTGTTGCGCCAGATATTGCGGGTGAATGGCTTTATCGCTGGGTTTGGCTAAATCATCCAGCCCTTTGCGCGCCTCGCGGTAGTGCTCCAGTGCTTTGTCCAGGAACTGCCGCTCGGTTTTCTCTTCCACCAGAGGTAGTAGGGCACGTAACGTGGATTTAATATCGCCTACCAGCGCCATATCAACTTTACTGTGCGCGCCAATACTCGCCGGATTGATATCAATCTGAATAATTTTGGCGTCGGTGGGGTAGAACGGGCGATAGGGGAACTGGGTGCCGAGCAGGATCAGCGTGTCGGCATTCATCATGGTATGGAAGCCGGATGAAAAGCCAATCAGCCCGGTCATACCCACGTCATAGGGGTTATCGTACTCAACATGCTCTTTCCCGCGCAGAGCGTGCACGATCGGGGCTTTGATTTTAGCCGCAAACTCAACCAGCTCTTTATGCGCACCGGCGCAGCCGCTGCCGCACATCAGGGCGATGTTGCTGGAGTAGCGCAGCAGTTGCGCCAGTTTTCTCAGCTCTTCCTCTTCCGGGGTGACTACCGGGAGCGGCGCATGATACCAATGCGTGGTGGCGCTTTCAGGGGCGGGCTTCAGCGCCACGTCACCGGGTAATACCACCACGGAGACGCCACGGTTGAGCACCGCTTTACGCATAGCTATAGCCAGCACCTGGGGGATCTGCTCAGGGCTGGAGACCAGCTCGCAATAGTGGCTACATTCACGGAACAACTCCTGCGGGTGGGTCTCCTGAAAATAACCGCTGCCTATCTCACTGGAGGGAATATGCGCGGCAATCGCCAGCACCGGGACATGGTTGCGGTGGCAATCAAACAGGCCGTTAATCAGGTGCAGGTTTCCCGGTCCGCATGAGCCGGCACAGACGGCCAGCTCACCGGTCAGTTGGGCTTCTGCGCCTGCGGCAAAAGCGGCAACCTCTTCATGGCGGGTTGGCATCCAGTCAATCGTGCCCATACGATTCAGACTGTCACTAAGGCCATTGAGCGAGTCTCCCGTCACACCCCAAATACGTTTAACGCCAGCTTGTTCGAGTGTTTTAGCAATAAAAGCGGCAACCGTTTGTTTCATGGTTTTCCTTCTCCTCTAATGTGATACCGGTTACAAGTTTAGATGAAGATAATCGTTATGCTTCTCATTACCCCTTATTTCCGGCAGGTTTCATTTAATCTGTATTAAGCGTAGTTTGTTATTGGACATGGTGAAACAAGGAATAAATTCAAATGGTTATAAAACTATTAAATACAGTTAACCGGATACTGGCTCACGAAGATTTTGGCAAGTTTTTGTTACGCCTTGCCGTCGGTGGGCTGATGCTGTTTCATGGGCTGCATAAACTGTTTGCTGGTATTGATGGCATCAGCGGTATGTTGATAGCGAAAGGTTTCCCGGGCTTTATTGCGTACGGCGTTCTGCTGGGAGAGGTTGTAGCGCCGTGTCTGATTATTCTAGGCATCCTGACGCGTCCGGCAGCGTTGGGGCTGGCGTTTACGATGGTTGTGGCATGGCTGATGGTCGGGATGGGCGAAACCTGGACACTGGATAAAACCGGTGCATGGGCGATTGAAAGTCTGGTGTATTTCTTCATCGGTGCGCTGGCCGTGGCGTTTTTGGGGGCGGGGCGTTACTCCGTTGCAGGAAATTCTGCCTGGCGATAGTTACCATTTGAGAGTCAATACCGAGGCGGGGGGCGCTAACGGTTTGCCCGCCTCGTCGTTCAATCTGTCGCTAATCTATATGTCATCACTGTTCCATGGTTTGTGCCGACGTCTCAGCGCTCGCTGCGTCAATGCCCTTGCCATCGCGGCGCCTATTTCAGCACTGACAACCAGTCCCTGAATAAACGGACGATCGTGCATCAACCACGGCAGCCCGCCAAAAGCGATGCGATTGCGGGCGTTTTCCGGCGCTTGCAGCGTGTAATCTTCGCCGATGTCCGGGATCTCATCGCCACAGGCCAGCAGTTGATGGCGTAGCGTTGGGAAAGGGATATCTTTGCTCTGCAATGCCCGTTGCCCTCGGGCATCAATAAACACATCGAATTCGCTGCGTCGACCGTGGTGGTAAATTACCGTCATTTCCTGCTCATTCGTACGCTCATAATCCGCACCAAGTGTGAGGATCTCAATCAGCCCGGCGTCGTGCAGCGCCAGCAGTCGGCGGACTGATTCAGACGGGATTGCCGCATAATTATCGATAAACACGCGCGCCAGTCCTTGCTTAAAGCGCTTTTCATCAGGCGGATCAAGATGTGGGACGATCTCTTCGATTACCTCGTGTAGCCGCAGCAGGGTATAGCGCCACGCGACGGTACGCTGTTCCTGTTTGTTACGTTCAACTTCAATCAGGTTGCGCTTCGCCCATTCAAAAGGTTCGTGCTCAAGCCTGTCGGCAAAGTAGGCCTCGGGGAATGTATCGGCGTTGAGCGTCTCAAGTGCTATCTCTTGGCTCCATTGCGGGGCTGCATCTTGCAGTTGTTGTACAATAATCCGGAAAATGCGGTCCAGTAATCTTTTTTGCCCATAGACAATGACGTCTTCAATTGCTTCAGGCGTTGCGATATTCAACGATTCATAGGGCAGAGGGCAGTAAAAATCCGCTTCAGGCAGCACACCGTTGCGCGACATTAGGGTCAGCTTCAGGCTTTGGCTGTCGGATTTACAGATAAACTGGAGTGCGTTATCAGCCCCGGTGGTGAAGGCACCGTGTTGGCAGGCCACGGCCATCGCTGCGTCAATCGCGCTGAGCGAGGTGCCGAGAATTCCTACCCGGCAAGCGCTAATCTGGACGTCCATCAGACCGGTCCACGGGCTGGGGAAAAACTTCCGTGTCTGTACATCCGTTTCAGGCCACAGATGACCGGTGGCGATAGCGGCGAAGTCCACCTCGACAGGCTGTAAAGCATGATTGATCCACAGAGAGACCCCATTCGGGGTCGCTTGCAGGTCGGTGACTTTGCTTAATTCGTTTATGCTAATCGCGAAGCCTGAGCCTCGCGCTTTCTCGACGATAGCGAATAAACGATCGCGATAATAGTCACCGAGGATCACGCGGGGCAAAAATTGCCGTTCATGCAAAGAATTACGTTCAATCCGAAACTGCGCCAGATAGTCATCACTTTGATTCTGTAGCCACGTCAGATAACTGATATAAATCGGTGGGATCTCTATGCTGGCTATATTTGCCAGCATGAAGTCTGCGTTGTTGTCGCTGTTATAAGGCATGCCAACGCCCGCCTGTTCAGCTTGCTCATAAAGCTCTATTTCCAGCGGTTCACCGCGCTCAACCAGGGCATGAAACGTATAAATGCCGGTGGGACCGACGCCGACAATGGCCACTTTTTTCATGGGGATCCTTGTAGAAAGTTCGACGTGGTAGTCGGAGATTATGCTTAATCTGCGAAGTGTAAGTGTGGTCGATAATTTACGGGGGGAAGGAGGTATTTTGCCGGGGAGAGTGAAAATATCAGAATTTTGTAGCGCCTGAGAGCATAAAAAAAGGCCACCCGGTACAGCCAGGCAGCCTTTTGCACATCAGATACCGGCCAATTACGCCAGCACTAAATCACCCTGCGGATGGCAGGAACAGGCCAGCACATAACCTTCAGCGATTTCTGTGTCGGTCAGCGTCATGGTGCTGCTGACCGTGTAGTTACCGTCAACCACTTTGGTTTTGCAGCAGCCGCAAACGCCTGCACGGCATGCGGCGACAACCAGAACCTTGTTGCTTTCCAGCGCTTCCAGCAGCGTACTGCCCACCGGCGCATAGAACTCTTTCGCCGGCTGTAGCTTAGTAAACTTCAGACCACTGGTGGCGGCTTCGGCAACAGGTGTGAAGAACTGCTCTTTAAAGAAGCGCGTCACACCCAGTGCTTTGACTTCTTTCTCGACCAGATCCATATACGGTGCCGGGCCACAGGTCATCACGGTACGCGAGGTCAGATCCGGTACGCTTTTCAGCAGTTCGGTAGTCAGTCGGCCAGAAACAAAACCTTCGGTGGCATTGTTTTCAGCAACTAATGTCACCGGATATTCACGCCACTCGTCGGCAAAAATGACATCTTGCGGCGAGCGAACGTTAAAGATTACCTGTACATCCGCTTGCGGGCGGTACTTTGCCAACCAGCGACGCATTGACATGATTGGCGTAACGCCACAGCCTGCGGCCAGCATCAGGAACTTGTCTTCCGCTTTATCTTCACAGGTGAACTCACCCATGGCATCGGACAGCCAGATATAGTCGCCGCGCTTCACGTCGCGGGTTAGCCACTGTGAGCCTGCACCATCGTCAATCCGGCGGATGGTCAACGTAATGTACTCGCTAACGCCCGGCGTTGAGGAAATGGTGTAAGCACGCAGCGTATCCGCTGAATTACGTACGCTGACCAGTGCATACTGCCCGGCGCGGTAAGGATAATAATCGTGGCACAGCAACGAAATTGTCCATACATCCGGCGTTTCCTGATGGATGTGGTGAACCTGCATCCGCCATGGGCACTGATGAGTTGGCATTGTCATTCTTTACTCCTTACGCGCTCAGCAGTTGCTTCATGTCTTCTTCAACGGTGGTCACGGAACGCAGACCAAATTTCTCGTTGAGAACTGCCAGCAAATCCGGTGTGAAGAAACCAGGCGCAGTCGGGCCAGTGACGATGTTTTTCACGCCCAGAGACAGCAGGGTCAGCAGAATAACAATCGCTTTCTGTTCGAACCAGGAGAGCACCAGAGACAGCGGCAGATCGTTCACGCCACAGCCCAGTTTCTCTGCCAGGGTGACCGCCAGGATAATGGCAGAGTAGGCATCGTTACACTGACCGGCATCGACCAGACGCGGCAGACCTTCGATATCGCCGAATTCCAGTTTGTTGAAACGGTATTTACCGCAAGCAAGGGTCAGAATCAGGCAGTCGTCTGGTACGCTGGTGGCGAAGTCGGTGAAGTAGTTACGTTCACCACGTGCGCCGTCACAACCGCCAACCAGGAAGATGTGACGCAGTTTTTCGCGGCTCACCAGGTCGATCAGGGTATCAGCAGCGCCCAGCAGGGTCTGACGACCGAAACCTACGGTGATCAGGTGCGGAATTTCACTGTACGGGAAGCCAGCCATCTGCTGCGCCTGTGCGATAACCGGACCGAAATCGTCACCTTCAAGGTGGCTCACGCCCGGCCAGCCGACGATGCTACGGGTCCAGATACGGTCGTCGTAGGCGCCAACGGTTGGGTCGATGATGCAGTTAGAAGTCATCACGATTGGGCCAGGGAAGCGGGCGAATTCAACCTGCTGGTTCTGCCAGCCGCTGCCGTAGTTACCGATTAGGTGTTTGAACTTACGCAGTTCCGGATAGCCGTGTGCTGGCAGCATTTCACCGTGGGTATAAACGTTAACACCGGTGCCTTCAGTCTGCTCAAGCAGGTTGTACAAATCTTTCAGGTCGTGACCGGAGATCAGGATGCACTTACCTTCGGTTGCTTTTACGTTGACCTGAGTCGGGGTCGGGTGACCGTATTTAGTGGTTTCACCGGCGTCCAGAATGCTCATCACTTTGAAGTTCATCTGACCGATTTCCATTGAACACTCCAGCAGAGCGTTCATATCGGAAGGCCAGGTACCCAGCCACGCCATGATTTTGTGGTACTGAGCATAGATATCGTTGTCGTACTGACCAAGAACGTGGGCGTGCTCCATGTAAGCTGCCGCACCTTTCAGGCCGTACAGACACAGCAGACGCAGGCCGAGGATATTATCGCCGATGGTCGCTTTGTCTTTATTCGGGGTGAATTCAGCGGCCTGACGTTGCAGGTCGCCCAGATCGTCGCTGACCAGTTGCAGATCGGCCATCGGGTTGGTGACAGCTGCGTTCGCGTCGATGTTCAGGCATTGTGCTTTCAGGGCGTCGCGCATGGCGATAGCTTCACGGGCATAGCCAACAATACGCGGGGAATCGAAGTTTACGTTAGTCAGCGTGGAGAAGAACGCACGCGGCGCAAAGTTATCAACCTCATGGTCGATGATGCCGTATTCACGTGCTTTAACAGCCCATGCAGACAGACCTTGTAGGGAAGCAATCAGCAGATCCTGCAAATCGGAGGTTTCAGCCGTTTTACCGCACATACCCTGCGCGTAAGAGCAGCCGTTTCCTGCCGGAGTACGGATGGTTTGTTCACATTGCACACAAAACATGGTCACACCTTTTAAAGTTATATTTAATATACATGTTTAAGATTATGCCTGTGCGCGTAGGGATAAAAGGGATTTCTGCTACTACTTGCAGGGAGATTGATTTAGCGCAATTTTGGCGGTAGCTGACTACCGCCAGAGAGGTATTTGCCCGGGCGTCAGGCGGAGAAAAACGCCATCAGCAGAGGCACTAACAGACTCAAAATAAAGCCGTGGACGATGGCTGCCGGGACCATTTCCAGGCCGCCGCTGCGTTGTAAAACGGGCAGGGTGAAATCCATTGATGTCGCGCCGCATAATCCCAGTGCGGTAGAGCGGCTGCGGCCCACCATTCCTGGAATCAACATAATGGCGATCAGTTCACGGGCCAGGTCGTTAAAGAAGGCGGCACTACCAATTACGGGTCCGAACGATTCGGTCAACAGAATACCGGACAGGGAATACCAGCCAAAACCTGATGCCATCGCCAGCGCGGTTTTCAGCGGCAGACCGAGGATCAATGCATTGATAACCCCCGCCAGCATCGAACTGGCGACGACGACGACGGCCACGATCATCCCCCGACGGTTTAGCACAATTTGCTTTAAGGTCATACCGCTGTTGCGCAGTTGGATCCCCACCAGGAACAGTAAAAAGATTAACGTATATTCGCTGGCTTCGGTGGCATGCTGCAGAATGGAAAGCCCAGTGAGGCCGAGCAGGAAACCGATGACGACGACGCCGCAAAGCTGGAGCGACGCAAGCGCCATTGCAATTCGCGAGGGGAGCTTTTCTTGCTTGTGGTTGTGTCTCCAGGGCAGCGAACGCTCCAGCCAGAACAGCGCCGCAATATTACACAGTATAATGACCGTCACGCTGACTGCAGAATAATGAAGAATAGCTAACAGGTTGCTGGCGAGATTATCCAGAAACGCCAGGCTAATACCCATAAAAAAGAGAATAAGGTAGACGATCCAGCTCAACAGGCGATTGATAAGTTGTAATGCAGTCCTGTGCCGGAGCGGAATAAGGTAGCCCACAATAAGGGGAACCAGAATGATTAACAGCCCTGAAAACATGAAAACCAGATCCTTGCTGAGAAGTAAGACGAAATGCGCTAGCACACACTACTCAAAGCAAAGAGGGGAGTAAAGTTGCAAATAAAAGGAAATATAGAGAGGATAAAAAAGACCTGACTTGCGCCAGGCCTTTTTTGTTAGCGATTAATCGCGTTTTTCCAGCAGAGTGCGGTAAATAAGGCCGCCGAGTACCCCACCGATAATCGGCATAACCCAGAAGAACCACAATTGTTGCAATGCCCAGCCGCCCTGGAAAATGGCTACTGCGGTACTACGTGCCGGGTTTACGGAGGTGTTGGTGACTGGAATACTAATCAAGTGGATCAGAGTTAACGCCAGACCAATTGCGATAGGTGCAAAACCTGCCGGAGCATGTTTATCGGTCGCGCCGTGGATCACTAATAAGAAGCCTGCGGTCAGAATAATTTCAATGACGACGGCAGAAAGCATGGAATAACCGCCTGGTGAATGTTCACCAAAGCCGTTTGATGCAAAACCACTGGCCGTTGCATCAAAACCCGCTTTACCGCTGGCAATAAGATACAGTGCCGCTGCTGCAACAATACCGCCTACAACCTGAGCAATAACGTAACCAATAACATCTTTTGCCGGGAAACGACCGCCAGCCCATAAACCGAAGGTTACCGCCGGGTTAAAATGCCCACCTGAAATATGACCCACGGCGAATGCCATGGTTAATACGGTCAGGCCGAATGCCAGCGCGACACCGGCAAATCCAATTCCCAATTCCGGGAATGCGGCTGCCAGCACTGCACTACCGCACCCACCAAAAACGAGCCAAAACGTACCGAAGAATTCAGCTGCTAATTTCCTGAACATAACCACCTCAATTAAAAGTTCCGGGTTCGTATTCCTTGCCCGGTAATTCATCGCTAAAAGGGACGATGATGAAAGAGCGGGTATTTTAGAAAAAAATATCATCCCTTCGCCAGTTAAATTGATGAAAAAATTTGATTTAAGGCAATATGTTGCGATTCCTTTTTGAATCTTGGGTGAATGAAGCATAGTCCAATTAGCGAAAGGACGATGATTAAGTTCTGAAATTATATTCAGGAGAAAACATAAGAAGAATATTCTTATTTTTTTTGCTTTTGCGATTCACGCCAGATTGATATCGGGTGTCCTGAGCCTCCGCTTGCCGTTATACTCCTGATAACTTGAAGGAAAAAGTTAGCATTTCCGGAGGCTATATGATTCTCGAACGCGTTGAGATTGTTGGATTTCGTGGTATTAACCGTCTGTCGTTGATGCTGGAGCAGAGCAACGTGCTGATTGGGGAGAACGCGTGGGGTAAATCCAGTCTGCTGGATGCCTTAACCCTGCTGCTGTCGCCGGAGCCAGACTTGTATCATTTTGTCCGCGAGGATTTCTGGTTCCCGCCGGGCGACATACAGGGCCGGGAACACCACCTGCACATTATCCTGACGTTTCGTGAATCCCAACCGGGGCGTCACCGGGTACGTCGCTATCGCCCTCTGGAAGCCAGCTGGACGCCGTGCCAGGATGGCTATCACCGCATTTTTTATCGTCTGGAAGGCGAGTGTGCGGATGACGGTAGCGTTCTGACATTGCGCAGTTTTCTTGACGGCGACGGCCATCCATTACCTCTCGATGACATTAACGATCAGGCGCGGCATCTTGTGCGCCTGATGCCGGTACTGCGTCTGCGCGACGCGCGATTTATGCGCCGGATCCGCAACGGTACCGTGCCGGATTCGGCGGACGTCGAAGTCACCGCCCGCCAACTGGATTTTCTGGCGCGTGAGCTGGCTACCCGACCGCAAAATCTGACCGACGGACAGATCCGCCAGGGGTTATCGGCCATGGTGCAGTTGTTGGAGCACTATTTTTCCGAGCAAGGGGCTGGCCAGTCCCGCTACCGTCTGATGCGCCGTCGCTCCAATAACGAACAACGGAGCTGGCGCTATCTGGACATTATTAACCGCATGATTGATAAACCCGGCGGACGTACGCACCGGGTTATTCTGTTGGGCCTGTTTTCGACCCTGTTGCAGGCCAAAGGCACGCTGAGGCTGGATAAAGACGCCCGACCTTTATTGCTGGTGGAAGATCCGGAAACGCGTTTACATCCCATCATGCTGTCGGTGGCCTGGCACTTGTTGAATTTACTGCCTCTGCAGCGAGTGGCGACAACCAATTCCGGTGAGCTGTTGTCCCTTACGCCCGTGGAACATGTTGTTCGTCTGGTTCGTGAATCATCCCGCGTCGCCGCCTGGCGGCTGGGGCCGGGTGGGATCAGTGCAGAAGATGGTCGGCGAATCGCATTTCATATTCGTTTTAATCGTGCGTCATCGTTGTTTGCCCGCTGCTGGTTGCTGGTAGAAGGCGAAACGGAAACCTGGGTTATTAACGAACTGGCCCGTCAGTGCGGACATCACTTTGATGCAGAAGGGATTAAAGTTATTGAATTCGCCCAGTCCGGCCTTAAGCCGCTGGTTAAATTCGCCCGCCGGATGGGTATCGAGTGGCATGTGCTGGTCGATGGTGATGAAGCCGGGAAAAAGTATGCGGCCACGGTACGTAGCTTATTGAATGACGACAGAGAGGAAGAGCGTGAGCATTTGACCATGCTCCCCGCGCTGGATATGGAACACTTTATGTATCGCCAAGGGTTTGCTGACGTCTTTCACCGGGTGGCGCAAATCCCGGAGAACGTGCCCATGAATATGCGCAAAATTATCTCCAAGGCGATACATCGTTCGTCAAAACCGGATTTAGCCATTGAGGTAGCGATGGAAGCCGGGCGGCGCGGCGTTGACGCAGTGCCAACGCTGCTGCGAAAAATGTTTTCCCGCGTGCTGTGGCTGGCACGCGGCAGAGCGGATTAGTGGCGAAACATCGACGACAGCTGCGAATGGATGCTGTCCAGTAGCTGATAGCGGCGGCGGTATTCTGCGCGTTTTTTGCTGGCAATATCCGCCTCGCTTTTTCGCGCCAGCGTGCGCGGAATATGATAGTACCCGTGTCTGTCGCACTCGCCACCAACCGATTCCCAAAATGCGTTGTAGTCGGAATGAATTACCTTATTTTTGTCGTGGTAGCGTTGGCTGCGAAAGATATGCTGTTCATTGCTGACTGCCATAACATTATCGATATTCAATCGCTCTGCTAACCGGCAAATGGCTTCCATTACAATACGTTTTGGGAATATCCCGTGACAAGACTTGGTCGCTTTTTGGATTGCTTCGTGAGGAAGTTGCGCATTGCCCTGCACACCGCCAATAAATAATGTACTTGTGCCATTATATTCGCAGAACGTAAACGTCATTTTAGTCAGTACGTCGCCGTCGCCATTTTGCACCTGAATAGTGCTCTCTCCCTCTTTATCCAGCACCGGGAACATCATCATGGTTACGGTAAATATATCGCCATCTTTGCCTTCAATTTGCGCCAGTTGTAAGCCGTCATTGCTTAATAAGGCGTTAAATTCTGCGGGTAAAAATGCATGGCGGATAACATTATAATGAAAACGCACCGCGTCTAAACGCATTTTACGGGTGAAGTTTGCGGCAAGGTAAGGACGATGCAAACGCACCGGCAATCGGGGTTGGTGGGATAGCAGGTTTTCAAGATCCGGCCATTGGGACAGTTCTGTCATCCATTCCTGGGTGAGGCGAGGTATCAAGAGTGAGCGCCAGATAAACTTACGACGAAAGCTCCGCTTATCCCAGCAATGTGCGGGACGTAAATGACCGCTGCTCAGGCTGTAAAAAAGACCAAAGCTGGTGACGGGTTTGGTGGAAAGAAAAGTGCTTTCAGTTAGTTGACTCATAATATAAATCCGATTGATACCCTGGTACTAATTTCAGCACAGCGGATCTTAACCATTCATCAATAACTCTGTTATTCTTGCGCTTTTCAACGGCGATTTATTTAACGTTGATGTTTAGCACTCCACTCTGGTGGACGTATTGGGGGAATTGGGACATTTATGAAGCTCAAGGGAAAAATCAAAAAACGCTATTTTCTGTTCGCCATCATCCTTATTGTGGCGGTAATTGCACTTTGGCGAACGCTTAATGCGCCTTTACCTCAGTATCAAACATTAATTGTTCGTCCGGGCGATCTGCAGCAAAGCGTGCTGGCTACCGGTAAACTGGATGCGCTGCGTAAAGTTGACGTCGGGGCGCAGGTCAGCGGGCAGTTAAAAACGCTGTCGGTCGCGATTGGCGATAAAGTCAAAAAAGATCAGTTGCTCGGCGTAATCGATCCTGAACAGGCGCAAAACCAAATCAAAGAGGTTGAAGCGACGCTAATGGAATTGCGCGCCCAGCGTTTACAGGCAGAAGCTGAGTGGAAACTGGCGCGGGTAACGCTTTCCCGTCAGCAACAGCTGGCAAAAACCCAGGCCGTTTCACAGCAGGATCTCGACACGGCGGCCACCGAAATGGCGGTCAAACAGGCGCAAATTGGCGCAATTGACGCGCAAATTAAACGTAATCAGGCTTCTCTCGATACGGCAAAAACCAACCTTGATTACACCCGCATTGTCGCGCCAATGGCAGGCGAAGTAACGCAAATTACTACCCTACAAGGGCAAACCGTTATTGCCGCTCAGCAGGCACCTAATATTCTGACGCTGGCGGATATGAGCACCATGCTGGTAAAAGCGCAGGTTTCTGAGGCTGATGTAATTCACCTGCAACCTGGGCAAAAAGCCTGGTTTACCGTACTGGGCGATCCGCAGACACGCTACGAAGGCACGCTGAAAGATGTTCTTCCGACGCCAGAGAAAGTGAATGATGCGATTTTCTACTATGCCCGCTTCGAAGTTCCCAATCCGAAAGGGATCCTGCGTCTGGATATGACCGCGCAGGTCCATATCCAGCTCACTGATGTCAAAAATGTTCTGACGATCCCGCTGTCGGCACTGGGCGATCCTATTGGTAACAACCGCTATAACGTCAGGCTACTGCGTAACGGCGAAACCCGCGAACGTGAAGTGGTTATCGGCGCGCGGAATGACACCGATGTGGAGATCGTGAAAGGGCTGGAAGAGGGTGATGAAGTCATTACCGGCGAGGGCAACGCTGGAGCTGCAAAATGACAGCATTGCTTGAACTGAGCCATATCCGCCGCAGCTATCCCTCAGGTGAAGGCCAGGTTGAGGTGTTGAAGGACGTATCCTTGAGCATTCAGGCCGGGGAAATGGTGGCGATTGTCGGGGCGTCGGGTTCGGGTAAATCGACGCTGATGAACATTCTCGGCTGTCTGGACAAACCTACCAGCGGTACGTATCGGGTTGCCGGACGGGATGTCTCCACGCTGGATAGCGATGCGCTGGCACAGCTGCGCCGTGAGCATTTCGGCTTTATCTTCCAGCGCTATCATTTGCTGTCACATTTAACCGCGGCGCAAAATGTCGAGGTGCCTGCGGTCTACGCTGGCACCGAGCGTAAGCAGCGCCTGGCGCGTGCGCAGGAATTACTCCAGCGGCTGGGTCTGGGCGACAGGGTTGATTATCAACCTTCTCAACTTTCCGGTGGTCAGCAGCAGCGGGTCAGTATCGCACGTGCACTGATGAACGGGGGACAGGTTATTCTTGCCGACGAACCCACCGGTGCACTGGATAGCCATTCCGGCGAAGAGGTGATGGCGATTTTGCATCAGCTGCGCGATCGCGGACACACGGTAATTATCGTCACGCACGACCCGCAGGTTGCCGCACAGGCCGAGCGGGTCATTGAAATTCGTGACGGCGAGATTGTGCGCAATCCGCCGCCACAGAAACCCTCTGGCGGACGCGATATCGCGGAGCCAACGGTGAAAACGGCATCCGGCTGGAGCCAGTTTGTCAGCGGTTTTCGTGAAGCGCTTACCATGGCCTGGCTGGCAATGGCTGCGAATAAGATGCGAACGCTACTGACCATGCTTGGGATCATCATCGGTATTGCTTCTGTGGTGTCGATCGTGGTGGTAGGCGATGCGGCTAAACAACTGGTTCTGGCAGATATTCGCGCTATTGGTACTAACACCATTGATATCTATCCTGGCAAAGATTTCGGCGACGACGATCCGCAATATCAACAGGCATTGAAGTATGACGATTTGACGGCGCTACAGAAGCAGCCCTGGGTCAGTTCGGTAACACCTGCAGTATCGAAGAACCTGCGGTTACGCTATGGCAATATCGACGTTGCTGCCAGTGCTAACGGCGTGAGCGGCGACTATTTCAACGTCTATGGCATGACATTTAGCGAAGGGACCACCTTTAACGCCGAGCAACTGGCGGGGCGCGCTCAGGTGGTGGTGCTCGACAGTAATACCCGGCGCCAGTTGTTCCCCAATAAAGCGAAAGTTGTCGGCGAAGTCGTGCTGGTGGGAAATATGCCGACCACGGTAATTGGCGTTGCAGAAGAGAAACAGTCGATGTTCGGCAGTAGCAAGATCCTGCGGGTCTGGCTGCCCTACAGCACCATGTCCGGACGAATTATGGGGCAGTCGTGGCTGAACTCGATCACCGTGCGAGTAAAGGATGGTTTTGACAGTGCCCAGGCCGAACAGCAACTGACCCGACTGTTGACGTTGCGCCACGGTAAGAAGGATTTCTTCACCTGGAATATGGACGGTGTCTTGAAAACCGCTGAAAAGACCACACGTACATTACAACTCTTCCTGACGCTGGTGGCGGTGATTTCGCTGGTGGTTGGTGGGATTGGCGTGATGAATATTATGCTGGTTTCGGTAACCGAACGAACGCGTGAGATTGGCATTCGTATGGCGGTAGGCGCGCGTGCCAGTGATGTGCTGCAACAGTTCTTAATTGAAGCGGTGTTAGTGTGTCTGGTTGGCGGCGCGTTGGGCATTAGCCTGTCGATGCTGATCGCCTTTACACTTCAGCTATTCCTGCCGGGCTGGGAAATTGGATTCTCACCCGTCGCGCTGTTGACGGCGTTCCTGTGTTCGACTGCAACCGGGGTGTTGTTTGGCTGGCTACCGGCGCGGAATGCGGCACGTCTGGATCCAGTAGATGCTCTGGCGCGGGAATAATGCCACAGAGATAAAAATGCCAGCCGCAAAGGCTGGCATTTTGACTGCGGGATGTACACAATGAGACAGAAGAGCTATGCGACAGCTTCTGCTTCAATGACAGGCACGATGACACTGGCATGATTGCCTTTTGGCCCCTGGTGGACATCAAACTGGACAGACTGTCCGGCTTTTAGCGTTCTGTAACCATCCATCTGAATGGTGGAATAATGGGCGAAAATATCTTCGCCGCCGCCTTCGGGGCAAATGAAACCAAACCCTTTGGCGTTGTTGAACCACTTAACAGTACCCGTTTCCATACTTCGACATCCTTCGTAAATCTTATATAAGTAAGATGGAATGAACCGGTGGCGGAGTGGGGGCTGTTCAAAACCTCGCCAACTCTCGAAACTACAATTTAGAGAAATCAGGCGGGGCGTCAAGCGCCAGGCAGACAGAATAGGGTAAAAATGCATCAAAATTTGAAGCAGTTAACGCTATTGTCGGTTATGTGACAGATGTCGCGGATGGCACTAATAGATGATAGTTATCTAATACTTGAGGTAGATTGATTGTGCGCATAGGCTGCTTGTCAGCGGCAAGATTTTCTGCCGGAAACCGTAACTGAAGATGACGACTGACAATGGGTAAGACGAACGACTGGCTGGATTTCGATCTGCTGGCGGAAGACAAATTGCGCGACGCGCTAAAACCGCCATCTATGTATAAAGTGATATTAGTCAATGATGATTACACTCCGATGGAGTTTGTTATTGACGTGTTACAAAAATTCTTTTCTTATGATGTAGAACGTGCAACGCAACTGATGCTTGCAGTTCACTATCAAGGCAAAGCGATTTGCGGCGTGTTTACTGCCGAAGTGGCTGAAACCAAAGTAGCGATGGTGAACAAATATGCGAGGGAGAACGAGCATCCGTTGCTGTGTACGCTGGAAAAAGCCTGAATGCAGGCATAAACATTGGGGGAGGTGCCTATGCTCAATCAAGAACTGGAACTCAGTTTAAACATGGCTTTCGCCAGAGCGCGCGAGCACCGACATGAGTTTATGACCGTCGAGCACTTGTTACTGGCGTTGCTCAGTAACCCGTCGGCCCGCGAAGCGCTGGAAGCGTGTTCTGTGGATCTGGTGGCGCTCCGTCAGGAACTCGAAGCCTTCATTGAACAGACCACACCTGTATTGCCTGCCAGTGAGGAAGAGCGCGACACGCAGCCGACGTTGAGTTTTCAGCGTGTACTGCAACGTGCGGTCTTTCATGTTCAGTCCTCCGGACGCAATGAAGTTACCGGCGCAAATGTGCTGGTTGCTATCTTCAGCGAGCAGGAATCTCAGGCGGCTTATCTGCTGCGTAAGCATGAAGTAAGTCGTCTTGATGTGGTGAATTTTATCTCTCATGGCACGCGTAAAGATGAACCCAGCCAGTCTTCTGACTCTGGGAATCAGCCAAATAACGAAGAGCAAGCTGGCGGGGAGGACCGTATGGAGAACTTCACGACTAACCTTAACCAGCTTGCCCGAGTGGGCGGAATTGATCCGCTCATTGGCCGGGACAAAGAGCTGGAGCGCGCCATTCAGGTACTGTGCCGTCGCAGAAAAAACAACCCGCTGTTGGTGGGAGAGTCTGGTGTCGGTAAAACCGCCATTGCCGAAGGCCTCGCCTGGCGTATCGTCCAGGGTGATGTGCCTGAAATCATGGCTGATTGTACCCTTTACTCCCTGGATATCGGCTCGCTGTTGGCTGGCACCAAATATCGCGGTGATTTTGAGAAACGCTTTAAGGCGCTGCTGAAACAGCTGGAACAGGATACTAACAGCATTCTGTTTATCGATGAGATCCACACCATTATCGGTGCGGGTGCGGCATCGGGCGGCCAGGTGGATGCGGCTAACCTGATCAAGCCGCTGCTCTCCAGCGGTAAGATCCGTGTTATAGGCTCCACAACCTATCAGGAATTCAGCAATATCTTTGAAAAGGACCGTGCGTTAGCGCGCCGTTTCCAGAAAATCGATGTCACTGAACCATCGGTAGAAGAGACCGTGCAGATAATCAATGGTCTGAAGCCGAAATACGAAGCACACCATGACGTCCGCTATACCGCCAAAGCGGTGCGTGCAGCGGTCGAACTGGCGGTGAAATACATTAACGATCGTCATCTGCCGGATAAAGCGATTGACGTGATTGATGAGGCGGGCGCGCGTGCGCGTCTGATGCCGGTCAGTAAGCGCAAGAAAACCGTCAACGTGGCGGATATTGAGTCCGTAGTGGCCCGCATTGCGCGGATCCCGGAGAAGAGCGTATCGCAGAGCGATCGCGACACGCTGAAAAACTTGGGCAACCGTTTGAAAATGCTGGTATTCGGACAGGATAAAGCCATTGAGGCGCTGACTGAAGCGATCAAAATGAGCCGTGCCGGTCTGGGACATGAGCATAAGCCGGTCGGTTCGTTCCTGTTTGCCGGACCAACTGGCGTCGGTAAGACCGAAGTCACGGTGCAGCTCTCCAAAGCCCTCGGCATTGAACTGCTGCGTTTTGATATGTCCGAGTATATGGAACGCCACACGGTCAGCCGTCTGATTGGTGCGCCTCCAGGATATGTCGGTTTTGACCAGGGCGGTTTGCTGACTGATGCTGTTATTAAGCATCCGCATGCGGTACTGCTGCTGGATGAAATCGAAAAAGCGCACCCGGATGTCTTTAACCTGTTGCTGCAGGTGATGGATAACGGCACGCTGACCGACAATAACGGGCGTAAAGCGGATTTCCGCAACGTGGTGCTGGTCATGACCACCAACGCTGGTGTACGTGAAACTGAGCGTAAATCGATTGGGTTGATTCATCAGGACAACAGTACTGATGCGATGGGCGAAATCAAAAAAGTGTTTACGCCGGAATTCCGTAACCGTCTCGACAACATTATCTGGTTCGATCATCTCTCTACCGAGGTGATTCATCAGGTTGTTGATAAGTTTATCGTCGAGCTTCAGGTTCAGCTGGATCAGAAAGGTGTCTCTCTTGAAGTGAGTCAGGAAGCTCGTGACTGGCTGGCAGAGAAAGGCTATGACCGCGCAATGGGCGCACGCCCAATGACGCGTGTTGTCCAGGATAACCTGAAAAAACCATTGGCTAACGAACTTCTGTTCGGTTCGCTTGTGGATGGCGGTCAGGTGACCGTTGCGCTGGATAAAGAGAAAAATGAGCTGACCTATGGTTTCCAGAGTGCACAAAAGCACAAGCCAGAAGCAGCACATTAATCTTTAATCACCTAATGAGCCGGGCGTAATGCCCGGTTTTTTTTCGCCTGAAAGTAAAGATTTGAATTGGGGAGATTCGGAGAGTTTAAACGGCAGGCAAAAAATAAGCCTGCGTAAGGGAGATTACGCAGGCTAAGGAGGTGGTTCCTGGTACAGCTAGCATTTATGGGTTATGTTTTTCAGCGGAGGGGATAATACCCTTAATGAACGAAACGGTATGTGATCGATTTCTAAGAATCTTCCGAACGCTGAAAAATAACCGTAATTAACTACTTAGCATGCGGGTTTCGTGTGGACTCGCTGGCAAAATTACGCATCAACAATGCATAATTCAGATCGATATCCTCTGGTACAGGCATCCACACGGTGTAACCATCGCCCGGCGCAACTGGCATGGCTTCGCCTTTCGCGTTTTCCATCTGCTCGAGAGTAAAGTTGATGTTGCCCTGTGGGGTCATCAGCTCCAGGCTGTCGCCGACGGTGAATTTGTTTTTTACCTGCACGGCCGCCAGTTCACCTTTACGTTCGCCGGTGAATTCGCCGACAAACTGCTGACGCTCGGAAACAGAGAAGCCGTATTCGTAGTTTTGATAGTCGTCATGTGTATGGCGGCGCAGGAACCCTTCGGTGTAACCACGATGCGCCAGGCCTTCCAGCGTTTCCAGCAGTTGCGGGTCGAACGGTTTACCGGCTGCGGCATCATCAATGGCTTTACGATAGACCTGCGCGGTACGTGCACAGTAATAGTACGACTTGGTGCGGCCTTCGATCTTCAGGGAATGCACGCCCATCTGCGTCAGGCGCTCAACGTGGGCAATGGCACGCAAATCCTTCGAGTTCATGATGTAAGTGCCGTGTTCGTCTTCGAATGCGGTCATGTACTCACCCGGGCGCTGGGCTTCCTCAATCATAAAGACTTTGTCTGTTGGTGCGCCAATACCCAGCGTGGGTTCGACGTTTTGTACCGGGATAGGCTCGTACTTATGCACGATATTGCCCACTACATCTTCTTTCCCTTCCTGCACGTTGTATTCCCAGCGGCAGGCATTGGTACAGGTACCCTGGTTTGGGTCACGCTTGTTGATGTAGCCAGAGAGCAGGCAACGGCCGGAGTAGGCCATGCACAGCGCGCCGTGAACGAAGATCTCAAGCTCCATATCCGGCACCTGGGTGCGGATCTCTTCAATCTCTTCCAGCGACAGCTCACGGGAGAGGATCACGCGGGTCAGCCCCATCTGCTTCCAGAACTTCACCGTCGCCCAGTTTACGGCGTTAGCCTGTACCGAAAGGTGAATGTCCATGTCAGGGAAGTTTTCGCGCACCAGCATAATCAGACCAGGGTCTGACATGATCAGTGCATCCGGCCCCATTTCCACCACCGGTTTCAGATCACGAATGAAGGTCTTCAGCTTGGCATTATGTGGGGCAATGTTAACCACCACATAGAATTTTTTACCCAGTTCATGGGCTTCATTAATACCGAGCTGCAGGTTTTCGTGGTTGAATTCGTTGTTGCGTACGCGCAGTGAGTAACGCGGTTGGCCCGCATACACAGCGTCTGCGCCATAGGCGAAAGCGTAACGCATGTTTTTCAGCGTTCCCGCCGGGGAAAGGAGTTCCGGTTTAAACATAATTTTCTCGTTCTGATGACAGGTCAGACTCGCCTCACTCAATGAGGCGGTTAGGGGAGTGCCCCCATATTAAGGGCGGGCATTGTAGCGCTGCAGGGAAGGCAGGTAAAGAAAAACGCCGGGCGACAGCGTTGCGTTACCCGGCTGAGCGAGTAATTATCAGGTCTTATCTTTTATCGTCTGACTGACACCATTGGTCTTAACCGAAGTAATACCGGTCTCGCGTGACTGTTCATTCGCATACAGTTGACCGCTACCAATAATCTGGTGGTTTGCAGCTTTCAGGTTGAAATGTAATTTTCCATTAGCCGCTGTTTTTTTCTCATAACGCTCATCCAGAGGGCTGTTAGCCTGGACAGATGCGATCCCTTTTTCCGCAGCGCTTTTGGTAGTGTAAAGCTCACTGGTAAGGATTATTTCCCCGTTCCCAGCTTTAAGAACAAAGCGGTACTGATCATCGCTACTCTTACTTAATTCAAACCAACCAGCCATATGAACTCCTTGATTAAAAGTTTTAGATCAAACAGTTATTGACGACAGTGTTGTCAGAAAGAGTATGAGCGATATTTGGAGAGTTGCTAGTCACCAGGGCCCCATGAAGCAGCGGGCCCTGAAGGGCAGGAGTGTTTAAGCAATTCGGCAGGCGTCGGCTTCCCAGCGATACCCCACGCCATAGACCGCGCGGATAAACGACTGCTCAGCATCCAGCGACTCCAGCTTGCGTCGCAGGTTCTTAATATGGCTGTCGATGGTGCGGTCGGTAACGACGCGATAATCGTCATAGAGATGGTTAAGCAATTGTTCTCGGGAGAATACTTTTCCCGGCTCATGTGACAACGTTTTAAGTAAGCGGAATTCAGCGGGTGTTAAATCGAGCATCTTCCCACGCCAGGAGGCCTGAAAACGGCCTTCATCGACGATAAGCGGGCTTTCTGCATCCATTTGTTGTAGTTCGCGCTGCGGTTTGCATCGGCGCAGGATCGTTTTAACACGCGCGACGACTTCGCGCGGGCTGTACGGTTTACAAATATAATCATCTGCACCGATCTCCAGCCCCAGCAGGCGATCAATCTCTTCGATTTTAGCGGTTACCATCATGATGGGGACTTCTGAGAAGCGGCGGATTTCCCGACACAGGGTCAGACCATCGGTACCGGGCAGCATCAGATCCAACAAGATCAGGTCGGGCGGTGTTTGGCGCACGTAAGGCAGAACCAGGTCGCCGTGACTGATGAGCGTAGGAGCGTAGCTCGCTGCCCGCAGGTAGTCGATGAGCAGTTGCCCCAGCTTGGGTTCGTCTTCCACGATCAGAATACGCGGCGTGTTTTCATCAATGGGTAACTCAGTCATACATCTCTCTGTAAATCGCGTTCCAGCGGTAACTCTACTGTAATGCTAACCCCACCAAAAGGCGAATGGGCGGCGCGGATCAGACCATTATGCGCTTGTACGATATTGACGCAAATCGCCAGCCCCAGTCCGGAACCTCCGCTGGCGCGGTTACGCGAGCCTTCGGTGCGATAAAATCGTTCAAACAGCTTCTGTAACTGCTCGTCACTTACGCCGGGAGCGGAATCTGCGAAGGTTAATAACACCATACGTTCGCGTTGTTCGGCGCTGATGTGCAGCCCGCCACCGCTGTCGGTATAACGCAGACTGTTTTCCAGCAGATTGTTGAACAACTGCATCAGACGATCCCTGTCGCCAAATACCGTCATGCTGTCCGGGAGCGAGAGTTGAAGCGTTAGTCCACGACTGGCAAAGCGTTCACGAAATGCGCCGCTTGCCACCTCAAGCAGCGGGATAAGATCCAGCGATGATTTCTGATAGGCCAGCGCACCTTCATCTGACATGGAGAGCTGATGAAGGTCGTCAACCAGTTTGGTGAGCGTACCCACTTCAGCCTGCAAAGAGGCAACGGAGTCGGGCGTGAACTGGCGGACACCATCCTGAATGGCCTCCAGTTCACCGCGCAACACCGCCAACGGCGTGCGCAGTTCGTGAGAAATGTCGGCCATAAAGTCACGACGCATCTGCTGGTTTTTTTCCAACGTACTGGCGAGCTGGTTGAAGTCCTGCGCCAGCTTGCCTAGCTCATCCGTACTGGTTGGCGTAACGCGAGTGGTGAAATCGCCCGCCGCCAGTTTGTGCGTGCCTTCCACCAACCGTTTAACCGGGGCCAGCAGGCTGCGCGCCAGCGTAAACGTTGCCAGCGCAGCCAGGATCGTGGAGAGCGCGACGATAAGCCAGCTGGAACGTCTTTGCTGCATGTCGAAATTGATATCGGTATTACGCGTTAAACGCTCCACCGGAGAGGCAATCACAGCACCCACTTCGCTACCGTTGACGCGGATGGGATGGCGCATACCGTCGCGGGGGACAGGAGCCCGCGGGCCGACCAGTACGTGGGCATTTTGATCGACAACCCAAAACTGTGTACGCCAGCCGTGTGGCGGCATGCCTGGACCCGGTTTATCATCGTCGTTGTCGTGTTCAAAAGAGCGCAGGATCTGGAAAACGAAACGATCGTTATTGCGTAAGAATCGCCAGTTGCCGTGCTGCGCGTACTGCTCGCTTAACGCGTCGCTGAGCATTTGCAGCCGCTGTTCGTTACCGTGCTTAATATAGTCGATAAAACCGCGTTCGAAGCTTATGCGTACGGCCCAGTGCATGCTGATCAGCAACACAATGCAGGTGGCGAAAATCGCCAGAAACAGTTTGCCGGTGATACCGGGCCGCCAGAACTTCATCAGATGCTCCTTTTGCGTCGTGAAATCACCGCATTGGTTTGCGTGTCGTTCGGCACGCGGGCAAAAATAATGGCGGGCAGCGCAATAATGAATGCAATGCACAACCAGGTATACATAAAGACGCTATGCGTACTACCGCTGTCGATGGCGATATGCTGCTGGCCAAACATGCCTAACAGCAGGCCCGCGATGGTCACCCCGATACTCATCGACAGCTGCATGATCATCGACAGCAAGCTGTTGCCGCTGCTGGCGAGATCGTCAGGCAGATCTTTTAATGTCAGGGTATTCATGGATGAAAAGCGCGTTGAGTTGACCATTCCCTGTAAAAACAGCACGAAGGGCAGGGCGTAATACCAGCCCAGCAGTGCCGTGGTCATTAGCAACAGACTGACCAGCGACAGGCCAAGCGTGGTGGTAATCAGTACGCGACGGTAACCAAAGCGGTTAACGACCTGCACCACAATGCGCTTCATGCCCATACTGCCCAGCACCATCGGGATCATCATCAGTCCGGCATGAAACGGTGAAAAACCGAGGCCAATCTGTAAAAACACCGGCGTCATAAACGGCAGCATACCGCTGCCGATGCGTCCGGCAAAACTGCCGAACAGACCTAGCGAGAAGGTCGATGTGCGAAACAGATTCAGGCTAAACAGCGCGCGGGGATTTCGATGGGCGTGTTTCAGATACAGCGCAATAGCCAGCACCCCGCAGATGACCAACGCCGCCAGCGTGATACTGGAGAGTCCGGTTCCTTTGCTGCCATCGAGCGCCAGCGTCAGAACCGCCATACCGACCGCCAGCATCGCGAATCCGGAGAGGTCGAAGCGTCGGGTTTGCATGGTGTAGTTGGGCATCAACATTAACGTCGCTATCGCGCCGACAATGCCTACCGGAATGTTAATCAAAAAGATCCAGTGCCAGGAGGCGTATTCAACCAGAATTCCGCCTAACGCTGGGCCCAGCAGCGGGCCGATTTGACCGGGTAAAGTGACAAACGTCATCGCCGCCATATATTGCTCACGCGGGACGATTTTCATCACCGTCAGCCTGCCGACTGGCACCATCATCGCACCGCCAACGCCTTGTAAGACGCGCGCCATCACCAGCTCGTTGAGCGTGCTGGACCCGGCGCAAAACAGCGAACCAAGCGTAAACAGGATAATGGCGGTGAAGAAGATATTACGCACGCCAACTTTGTCCGCCAGCCATCCGCTGGCGGGCAGCATCACGGCAACGGTTAGCACATATGACACTATGACCATATGCATGTGTAACGGGCTTTCCCCGAGGCTTGCCGCCATCGAGGGAAGCGCGGTATTAACGATGGTGGTATCCAGCGACTGCATAAAAAAACCAAATGCCACAATCCAAAGTTGCCAGCGGGTGCTGTCGGGAAGTTCTGTCATAACTCTGCTACCGGTTTGCTGTTTTTACGCGAAAAACGCAGACGCAGACGGTCGAAAAAGAGATAGACCACAGGCGTGGTGTACAGCGTCAGGAGCTGGCTCACGACCAGCCCACCGACAATGGTTATCCCCAACGGCTGGCGCAGCTCAGAGCCATCCCCTGCGGATAACACTAACGGCAGTGCGCCAAATAACGCCGCCAGCGTGGTCATCATGATTGGGCGAAAGCGCAACAGGCAGGCCTGGAAAATAGCTTCTTCCGGCTGCAGCTTACCGTTTCTCTGCGCTTCCAGTGCAAAATCGACCATCATGATGGCGTTTTTCTTCACAATTCCAATTAATAGCATGATCCCTATCAGGGCGATTAGGCTGAATGGGGCATTGAACAGCTCCAGCGCCAGCAAAGCCCCGACCCCTGCCGAAGGTAGCGTGGAGAGAATGGTCAGCGGATGTACATAGCTTTCATACAGCATACCCAGCACGATATAGACGGTGGCGATGGCGGCGATAATCAGGATCACCTGCGAGTTCATAGTGTCCTGAAATACCTGGGCGGTACCGGCAAAGCTGCCACGAACCGTGGAGGGGACGCCGAGCTGGGTCATGGTTCTGTTGATGGCCTCTGTCGCTTCTGACAGTGAAGAACCTGTCGGCAGGTTAAACGACACGGTTGAGGCGGCAGATAATCCCTGATGGTTTACCGACAGTGGGGCATTCGCTGGCTGCCATTTGGCAAAGTACGATAACGGGATCGCTTTACCGTCATTGTTGATGACGAACATTTTGTCCAGTGCGCTGATGTCCTGGGTGTAACGTCGATCGACCTCCATCACCACTTTGTACTGGTTCATCGGCTGATAGATGGTTGAAATTTGTCGCTGACCAAAGGCGTTATTCAGCAGGCTGTTGGCGGCTGCCACGTCGATCCCAAGACGAGACATGGTGTCGCGATCGTAAATCAGATTCATCTCCGCGCCATTGTCCTGCTGATCGGAGTTGACGTCCGCCAGTTGGGGCAGGGCGGCAAGCGCCTTACGGATCTTCGGTTCCCACTCACGCAGCGCCGCCAGATCGTCGGACAGCAATGTGTATTGATAGCTGGCGTTGGCCTGGCGTCCGCCAACGCGGATGTCCTGCACCGCCATCAGAAACAGATTCGCACCTGGTTCTTTTGAAAGCGCAACGCGCAGGCGGTCGATCACCTGCTGAGCGGTTTCACGGCGCTCATCGCGTGGCTTGAGGGTAATAAACATCATCCCGCTGTTAACCCGTGACCCACCGGTAAAGCCGGTGACATTGTTCACCGCCGGATCGTCGCGGATGATCTTCATAAAATCCTGCAGTTTACCGCGCATCGCCTGGAAAGAGATGCTCTGGTCAGCCTGGATCCCTCCCATCAATACGCCCGTATCCTGCTCCGGGAAGAAGGTTTTGGGGATGGAAATATAAAGCCAGATATTCAGCGCAATGGTGCCGAGTAATACCACGCCCACCAGTCGCGTGTGGCGCAGTACCCATTTAAGTGAAGTGCCGTAGCTTTGCTGCAGCGCTACCAGCACGCGACCAAATCCCCGTTTACGCGACTGTTCACGCGGGGCGCTGGATTTAAGCATCCAGCCGCACATCATTGGCGTTAATGTCAGCGACACCAGCAGCGAGATACCGATGGCAACCGACAGCGTGACGGCAAATTCGCGCAGCAGGCGTCCAGGCAATCCGCCCATTAACAGCAGCGGCAGGAATACCGCCACCAGCGACAGGCTCATGGAAAGCACGGTGAATCCCACTTCGCGCGTACCCTGTAACGCCGCCTGGAGTGGCTTCATTCCTGCTTCCAGGTGGCGGGCAATATTTTCCAGCACCACGATGGCGTCATCTACGACAAATCCCGTGGCAATGGTTAACGCCATCAACGACAGGTTGTTCAGGCTGAATCCGCACAGATACATGGCGGCAAAGGTACCGATCAGCGAGACCGGAACCGCTACCGCGGGGATCAGAGTCGCATGCCCGGATCGCAGGAAAACAAAGACCACCAGGATAACCAGCGCCACGGAGATAATCAGCGTCTGTTCAACTTCCTCTAATGAAGCGCGAATGGTCGGTGAACGGTCCTGGGCGATTTGCAGATCGATGGCGGCCGGGACCAGCGTTTGTAGCTCCGGTAATTTGGCGCGAATGCTATCTACAGTCTGAATAATATTGGCTTCCGGCAGCTTGCGGATCATCAGCAGAATGGCCGGTTTGGCGTTGGTCATCCCCGCGTTACGAACGTCCTGTACAGAGTCGGTTATAGACGCAACATCACCCAGTCGCACCGCTGCGCCGTTGTTATAGTGGATGATAATCGGTTGATAATCGGCGGCGGTTTTCAGCTCATCGTTAGTTTGTACCTGCCAGCGATGGGTATCATTCTCGATAGCGCCCTGCGGCTTACGCACGTTGGCATTGTCGATCGCGCTACGCACGTCGTCCAGTGACACGCCCTGGTTAAACAGCGCCTGCGGGTTGAGTCCTACCCGCACGGCAGGCAGAGAACTGCCTCCAACGTCCACGTCGCCCACACCGTCGATTTGCGCGATGGTCTGCGCCAGTTGTGTTGATGCGAAATCGTACAGTTCCCCCTGCGAGTAAGTGTCCGACGTCAGCGTCAGGATCATGATTGGCGCATCGGAAGGGTTAGCTTTGCGATACGTTGGTCGGCTCGGCATCCCGCTGGGCAGCAGGCTTTGCGCGGCGTTAATCGCGGCCTGAACGTCCCGCGCCGCGCCATTGATGTCACGGTCGAATTTGAATTCGAGAATAATACGCGTACTGCCAAGCGAACTACTCGAAGTCATTTCGTTTACGCCCGCGATGCGGCCCAGCGAGCGCTCCAGCGGAGTTGCGACCGAAGACGCCATCGTTTCAGGGGAGGCACCGGGTAATGATGCGCTGACCATAATCACCGGAAAATCCACCTGCGGCAGCGGAGCGACCGGCAGCAGACGAAAGCCCAGAATACCGCACAGGGTGATAGCCACCGAAATGAGAATGGTCGCCACCGGCCGATGAATGAAAAGCGCGAAAAATTTCATTTACGCTTCCTCTTCCTGACGCGGGAAACGGCTTTTCACATACAGCGACAGACGGTCAAACAGCAGATAAATTACCGGAGTGGTAAATAGGGTTAATACCTGACTCACAAGCAGTCCACCGACCATGCCAATGCCTAACGGACGGCGTAACTCTGCGCCCACACCGGTACTTAACATCAGCGGCAACGCGCCGAGCAGTGCCGCCAGCGTAGTCATCAGAATTGGGCGGAAACGCAGCAGACAGGCCTGGAAAATAGCATCGCGCGGTGCCATGCCTTGTTCGCGCTCCGCGGCAAGGGCAAAGTCGATCATCATGATGGCGTTTTTCTTGACGATACCGATGAGCAAAATAATGCCAATAATCGCGATGACGTCCAGTTCGCTGCCGGCAATCATTAACGCCAGCAGTGCCCCGACGCCCGCCGTCGGCAGCGTGGAGAGAATAGTAATTGGGTGAATAAAGCTCTCATACAGCACGCCGAGGACGATATACATCGCCACAACCGCAGCCACAATCAACCAGATGGTATTTCCCAGCGCGGCCTGGAAGGCGAGCGTGCTACCCTGGAACTGGGTCGTAATATTTGCGGGCAGGTTAAGCGTTTTTTCGGCGTCCAGAATCGCCTGTACCGCATCACCCAGCGAATGTTCGTCTGGCACGTTGAACGAGATGGTGGTGACCGGGAACTGATCGAGGTGGTTAATCGACAGCGGGGCAAAACGCTGTTCAATACTGGCGATCGCGCTGAGCGGTACTATGCCACCGTCGCTACTGGTCAGACGTATTGTATCCAGTGCCGCAAGCCCCGGCGCATTGTTGGTGTTATGTTCTAACACCACGCGATATTGATTTGCCTGGGTGTAAATAGTCGAAATCAAACGCTGGCCGAAGGCGTTGTACAGGGCGTTGTCGACATCTGACATGCTGATGCCCAAACGGCTTGCGCTGTCGCGATTGACGTTCACATACGCTACCAGCCCTTTGTCCTGCCAGTCGCTGCTGACGTCGGACAGTTGCGGTAGCTGATTTAGTTTTGCTATCAGCTGTGGAACCCAGGTGCTGAGGGCATCAAGGGATGTCGCTTGCAGCGTGAACTGATATTGCGTCCGGCTCACCTGAGTATCAATCGTCAGATCCTGAGTAGGCTGAAGATAAAGGTCAACTCCGGGAACCCTGTCAACCGCGTCCTGTAAGCGCGCAATCACTTTCTGCACCCGATCGTCACGTTCATACAGCGGTTTAAGGTTGATTTGCAAACGTGCGCTGTTCAATGCCGGATTAGTACCATCCACGCCGACAAAAGCGGTCAGGCTCTCTACCGCCGGATCTTTAAGGATGACATCTGAAACCTGACGCTGGCGCTCGGCCATGCTGGCGAATGAGCTGGACTGCGGTGCCTGTAGCGTACCCTGGATAATGCCGTTGTCCTGGATTGGGAAGAAACCTTTGGGGATAAAAACCCATAGCATGACGCTCAATGCCAACGTGCCGAGCGCTACGCTCAGCGTCAGCCACGGGTGGTTAAGTACTTTTGCCAGCCAATGACCGTACCCGGCGATGACGCGATCAAACACTCGCTCTGAGGCGCGGGAGAAGCGATTCTGCTTACGCAATGAGGCCTGATTCAGCATACGCGCGCACATCATCGGCGTAAGAGTGAGCGAGACAACGGCGGAAATCAGAATCGCCACCGCCAGCGTAACGGCGAATTCACGGAACAAGCGCCCGACGATATCGCCCATGAATAGCAGTGGGATCAATACCGCAATCAATGAAAACGTCAGAGAGATGATGGTAAAACCAATCTCGCCTGCGCCCTTCAGGGCAGCAGTCAGCGGTTTTTCGCCTTTTTCGATATAGCGTGAAATATTCTCGATAACCACGATAGCGTCATCCACAACAAAGCCTGTCGCGATGGTTAGCGCCATTAAGGTCAGGTTGTTGATGGAGAAATCAAGAAATACCATCACCGCGAAGGTGCCGATTAACGACAACGGTACGGCGACTGCAGGAATAATCGTCGCCGGAACATTGCGCAGAAACAGGTAGATAATCATCACCACCAGCGCTATCGCCAGCATCAACTCGAACTGGGTGTCTGCAACAGAGGCACGAATATTGGTGGTGCGATCGGAAAGTACGCTGACCTTAACCGATTTGGGCAGGCTTTCGGTGAGCTGTGGCAGCATCTGGCGGATACTGTCTGCCGTGGCGATGATGTTCGCCCCAGGCTGGCGCTGCACATTCATCACTATAGCTTGTTGCTTATTTGCCCATGCACCCAGCCAGCTGTTTTCTGCTCCTTGTTCGACGGTAGCAACATCGCCCAGACGAACCGGCGCACCGTTTTTATAGGCAATAATGAGCTGACGATATTCATCTGCGGACTGCATCTGGTCGTTAGCTGAAAGGGTAACGGCGCGCGTTGGGCCATCAAGACTCCCTTTTGCTGAATTGACGTTGGCACCGGTAATGGCCGTACGGATGGTTTCGCTGGTAAGACCGAGTGCGGCAATGGCCTGAGCGTTAAGTTTCACGCGGACCGCCGGACGTTGCCCACCGGAAAGTGTTACCAGACCCACGCCGGATACCTGAGAGATTTTCTGCGCGACGCGGGTTTCGACCATATCTTCCACCTGCGTCATCGGCATGGCGCTGGAAGTGACCGCCAGCGTCATGATCGGCGGATCTGCCGGGTTTACCTTGCTGTAGACCGGAGGGTTAGGTAGATCGCTGGGTAATAAATTGGTGGCGGCGTTAATCGCGGCCTGAACTTCTTGCTCGGCAACATCCAGCGGGAGTGTCAGTTGAAACTGTAACGTAACGACCGATGCGCCACCGGAGCTTTGTGATGACATCTGTTTTAAGCCAGACATCTGGCCAAACTGACGTTCAAGCGGCGCGGTTACCGCCGAGGTCATGACGTCCGGGCTGGCGCCAGGGTAGAGCGTAACGACTTGAATCGTGGGGTAATCCACTTCAGGTAAGGCGGCGATTGGCAGGAAGCGATAACCGATAATACCGGCAAGCAAAATCGCGACCATCAGCAGCGTAGTGGCGACGGGGCGCAGAATGAACAGGCGCGATGGTCCGCCTGTGTTGTCCGGAGGTAACACCTGCATCAGGAGTTGGCTCCTTTTTTGCCGTATCCGCGTGGCGCTGTTTTCTCATCGGAAACAGAGGCGTCGTGCGCCTCAACGACTTCGACTTTTGCGCCTTCCGTCAGACGATCAATACCGTCAGTAACGACCCGATCGCCTGCGGACAACCCAGCGGCGATCACCACTTTTTGGCTGTCCTGAATACCCGGTTTAACCAGATGCTTGCTGACTTTATTGTCGCTGTTCAGTACCCAGACAAAGTGCCCTTCGTTGCCCATCTGCAGGGCTGCTGTTGGGATCACAACGGCATTTTGCTGCGTGTCGACCAGCATGCGGGCGTTGACGAACTGGTTAGGGAATAACGCATCATCCTGATTGTTAAAACGGGCTTTAACTTTGATGGTTCCTGTAGTGGCATCAATCTGATTGTCGAGACTGAGCAGGACGCCTTCACTCAGTTTTTGTGAATTGGTTCGGTCCCAGGCTTCGACCTTCAGCTGGCGCCCCGATTTTTGTGCCTGCAACACGGTAGCAATGTCGTTTTCAGGCAAAGTAAATATCAGGTCGATGGGATGAGTTTGCGTAATGACGACGATCCCGGTGGTATCGCCGCTGGAAATTTGGTTACCGACATCGACCTGCTTCAGGCCGACACGACCATCGACAGGTGCGGTTATCCGACTCCAGTCGAGCTGCAACTGAGCGCTGGCGACACTGGCTTCATCCGCTTTGATTGTGCCTAACGTCTCATTGACCAGCGCCTGCTGGGCATCCAGCTCCTGGCGGGAGACCAGATTGGTTTTAACCAACTGTTGATAGCGGGCAAGATCGCGACGGGCATTCGCCAGCGTGGCTTTATCTTTTGCCAGTTGTCCCTGCGCCTGAGCCAGAGCGACTTTGAACTGGCTGGGATCTATCTCTGCCAGCAGGTCGCCGGCTTTTACCTGTTGTCCTTCCTCAAAGTGTAAGGCAATGAGCTGACCGTCCACCCGGCTACGTACCGTGGCGGTATTGGCGGCAGTAATGGTACCCAGCCCTGTCAGGTAACGTGGAACGGCTTCCTCGGTGGCGGTGGCAGCCTGCACGGGAGCCAACGGTCCGGAGCGCATTCCACGGCGTGCCGACCCAGGCGTGTGCTGCGCTGGTTTGGTAGCGCCCGGTGCGGTTTCCTGGGAAGCGCTGTGGCTTTGCCAGAACCAGATAGCGGCGACGGCGGCCACGACGATCACGATTGCTATCACCCAGCGGGATTTATTACTGCCTTTCATTGTTATGAGTTTCTCATCCTGAAACGATTCGCGGAATGATACTAGTTTAGCCAGCGAACAAGGGAGAAAAATGGAGGAATTATGAAACACTGTCGGGATTCGTCTGAATGCTGACGCGGCTTTGCGAGGCGTTACGCAACAATTTGCGGCGAAAATAGCGAATGCGTCATTGTGCGTTAGAGTGCGGTCAAGGCAAAAGGAGGTAAGCCAGAGATTTCAGCGGGACGCTGGAACGGGAAAGCCCCTCCCGAGGAAGGGGCCAAAATAAGGAAAGGGTTATGATGAAGTACGTCATCATACTGGTGATACTCTTAGTCATTAGCTTACCGGCTTACTAAGACACCAGGGGGAGGGGAAACCTTCCCTAACCCTCACTCCTGAAAATAAGTCACAGCAACGGTGATGTCAATACGCACACCTTTCAGCTTGCGAGCGGCTTAGCGGAAAACAACGTCAGCCCAGCGGGCCAGACCGGCGGTGACAGAACCGAAGTCATCGCCACCCGCGATAGGGATCCCAGGAAGCTGCTGGGCGAGGGCTTTTTTAATCAGCGGTGAACGCGCGCTGCCGCCGGTCAGATAAATCACGTCCGGTTTTTCCTGCGCGTTGTCCAGCGCCAGTTTGACCTGCTCCAGAATGCGCGCCAGGGGCTGATTGAGCGCGGCCTCCAATCCATGTTGACTAATATCGGTTGCCAGCGTGTCGCTGATAAACGGTATCGCAGCCGTTACAATGGTCTGGTCGGAAAGCGCGATCTTGCTCTCTTCTGCGCTGCGCACCAGGCGATAGCTCAGACGCTCGCGCCAGACTTTAAGCAGCAAGGCTACTTTATCGGCTTCTTTCGCGTCGCGGACAAGATCGTTCAGTAAACGACCGTTGGCGCTGCTGTAGAAATCACTTTGCGCGGGAACATCGTTGATCGCGACCGCGTTCCACCAGGGGAGAATCGGTAAGGCGATCCCTTTTTCAGTCTCACCGCCCATACCTAGCAGCGGCATCAGGTGTTTAAACGCCAGCGCGATATCCAGATCGTTCCCGCCTACACGGCAGCCACTGTGTCCCAGCAGGCTGTTTTCGCGATCGGCGCGCTGATGCCATTGCGGCCCCATCAGCAGTAGTGAACAGTCGGTCGTACCCCCGCCAATATCTACCACCAGCACGCGTTTCTCATCCTGCAGTGTGGCTTCGTAATCCAGCCCCGCTGCTACCGGCTCGTACTGGAAGACGACATCCTGAAAACCGGCTCGTTTGGCTGCACGTTCAAGAATCCCCTGCGCCTGGGTGTTGGCGTTATCGCCGCCTAATCCCTGGAAGTTGATGGGGCGACCAATTACGGCCTGAGTGATAGCTTCCGGCAGTTGGCTTTGCGCCTGGTTGCGAATGTGCAGCATCATTGCACAGACGAGATCTTCAAACAGCGCAACTTGCTGCGGCTTCAGACCGCTGGCGCCCAAAAATGATTTTGGCGATTTAACGAAGTACACCTCTTCCGGGTCTTCAATATACTGACCCAGCGATGTCAGACCGAACTGCACGCTGTTGGCGTTAACGTCGATGTCCTCTTCGCGATTGTAGCGCATCGCACGGCGAAGCAGCGCCTGTGTTTCATCGTCCGTGGTTGGAACGTCGTGATGGCGATACAGCCATTCGCTAACCGCTTCGCGCGTTGGTGCACACAGCATTGAGGGTAGCAGCGTGCTGTTATTTTCCATTTTGAGCAGGTGGGGCTGCCCATCACGCATAACGGCCACTGAACAGTTTGCCGTACCGTAGTCAAAACCAATAAACACCGTAAAAATCCCCATGCCAGTGAAGAAGGGGCGTGACTTTAACGAATAGTTGACGCCCCGACAACTGGAATATGAAAGCAAGGCGTACTGATTGAATACCGTTTATGCTGTAAGTTTGCTTTAAAAGGAAAACCGAATGTTCACGCTGAGCTGGCAACCGCCTTATGACTGGCCCTGGATGCTGGGATTTCTTGCCGCCCGTGCGGTTGAAGGTGTCGAAACCGTAGAAGAACTGAGTTATGTCCGAAGTCTGTCCGTAGGGGAGCATCGTGGTCTGGTAAGCGTTGTCCCGGATCTGCACGCCAACGTGCTACACGTGACGTTGAGCTCAGGGTTACAGCCTGTAGCCTCTGAGTGCCTGGCAAAAATAACGCGCTTGTTCGATCTTTCCTGTTGCCCGCAGCAAATTGTCGGCGCGCTGGGTAACCTCGGCGCGGCGCGTCCGGGATTGCGCCTGCCGGGATGTGTCGATGCTTTTGAGCAAGGGGTACGGGCGATTTTAGGGCAGTTAGTCAGCGTGGCGATGGCCGCAAAACTGACAGCGAAAGTAGCGCACGCTTATGGCAATACGCTGGAGGATGCGCCCGAGTATGTGTGTTTTCCCTCTCCAGAAGAGCTTGCCAACGCCGATCCGCTGCACCTGAAAACGTTAGGAATGCCGCTCAAACGCGCTGAAGCGTTGATTCACCTTGCTCATGCAACCCTTGAAGGAACGCTCGCGACAACAGCCCCTGCCGATATCGAACAAGGCGTTAAGCAGCTACAAACATTTCCCGGGATAGGGCGCTGGACCGCCAACTACTTTGCGCTGCGCGGCTGGCAGGCGAAGGACGTTTTTCTGCCGGATGATTATCTGATTAAGCAGCGTTTTCCCGGCATGACACCAGCCCAGATCCGGCGGTATGCAGAGCGCTGGAAACCCTGGCGCTCCTATGCGCTGTTGCATATCTGGTATACGGATGGTTGGCAACCGTCAGTTGATGGCGAAATTGCTGGTATTCAGTAGCAGATCCAGCGGTTGGGCGTCGGCAATAATATCGCCATAAATCATATCAATACCGATGCCTGAAAGCGTATCCATGATGAGCGGCAGTTGCACCGGACCGGCGATGGTTTTTATGTCCAGGCGCTGAGCATGACCCTGGATAATGGACACCCACATTTCGTCGATCAGGTTGCCGGGAGCGCTGGCACTTAGCTCGCTGTCGAGCAACAGGTAATCGACAATGTGATATTTCAGGTTGTCAAAAAGCTCTAAGTCGCGACCAACCTGACTTAACACAATTCGACAACCGTACTGGCGCAGTCGATGCAGTGCGGATACCGCCTGCGTTGGGTTTGTTTTGATGACGCTTGATGGAACGGTCAGATGCAGCAATCGTGGCGGTAGCGGGCTGCGTTGCAAGTGCTCCAGCAGCTCATCTACCAGCTCTGTGTTGAGCAGGCCGGCGGCGGAAAGGGGCAGGGCAATACTGAGGCCCTTGTTGGCGACAGCCGGGGCAGCACTCTGGAAGAACTCGCCGAATACCCGACGATCGAGCGCTTGACTCAACGTGGGATCGACCAACCCGGCATGGAAGGCTTGATCTTCAATGACTTCACCCTCAGCGGTGCCTAAGCGAAGCGAGATAATCCAGAAGCTAAAAGTCTCCGGTATACGCGGAGAAGCAACGCCTCTGGCGATCATCAGCATAGGGTTGTGTGTAATAGTGTGTCTTTGTTCATCCAATGACAGTTGGCTACGCGCGGCATGGGCCTGGCTTTGCTGAGGTTCATAGACACAGACTCGCCCACGGCCGCTGTTTTTCGCCGCGTAGCAGGCGATATCGGCCTGAGACATAACGTCAGTCGCGACATGGTTTTTCTCATCAATCAGCGTAATTCCCGCACTGGCGCCAATACGGTGCAAACGGCCTTCCCACATAAATTGGTAATTGTTAATAGCACTGATGATGCGTCCTGAGATAAAGCGGGCGCTTTCGATATTACAATCCGGCAGCAACAGACCAAACTCGTCGCCGCCAAGGCGCGCCAGCATATCGCTGGATCGCAACATGCTGAGCATAAGCGCAGAGAGTTCACGCAGCAGGGCATCGCCGGCGGCATGACCCGCGCTGTCGTTCACCGCTTTAAAACGATCCAAATCGATAAAAACCAGTACATGGCACTGGCGCGTGTCGTGTACTGAATGCAGCAATTGTTTTAGATGGTTTTCGAAGCTGACCCGGTTTGCCAACTGCGTCAGGTCATCATGTGAGGCACTGTAGCTAAGCTGGCGGAGCATCTTCCGTGACTCTGTGACGTCCTGAATAACCAACACCGAACCAATGCTGCCGCCGTCAAGGGTGCTGAGGGGCGTGATGCTGTACTGAATGTCATAACTGTTGCCATTACGACAATGCAGGACCACTTCCTGCTCGATTGCCGTACGCGACATGTCAGCACTGTAGATATTTTCCATCAGCGGACCGTTCTCGCCAAAAGTAATATGTAGTACCGTCAATAGCGGAATGCCGATGGCACTGTCCTGCTGCCAGCCGCTCATTTTCTCAGCGACCGGATTCATAAAGGTCACGTTCATATAGACATCAATACAAATTACCGCTTCGCCGATTGAGTCCAGCGTAATGTGCAGGCGCTCTTTTTCCTGATACAGCGCTTCGTTAAGCTGCTTCACTTCGGTCATATCCATATTGATACCAAGTAAGCGTTCAACTTCACCGTCTTTATTCAGCACCCGGTTGGCCAACGAGCGGATATGGCGTATGCCATCTTTTACTGCGATACGAAACTCAAGCTTAAACGGAACCCGCGCGGCCAGCGAATCACGAATCACATTTTCGGCGTACTCGCGATCTTCGGGTACAACGCACTCATACCAGACTTGCCAACTGGGTTTGATATGTGCGGGAACTTCATACAGATCGAACATCCGTTTATCCCAACTGATCACGTCAGGCTGCAGTTCCCATTCCCAAATCCCAATACCCCCGGCTTCATTGGCGAGGGTAATGCGTTCCATCAACCGTTTGTTAATCCACTCGGTATGCTTCAGGTCGTTAATGTCCTCAACCTGCGCGATAAAGTAGAGTGGAGTGTTGTCGCTATGACGCACCAGCGAAACGGCCAGCAACGCCCAGACGACGTCGCCCGCGCGGGTGTAATAGCGTTTTTCCATGGAATAGCTATTAATCTCTCCGCGTGCCAGCATGTTGAGCTGTTCAAGGTCGTTGTTCAGATCTTCCGGCCAGGTTAACTGCTGGAAGGTCAGCGAACGTAGCTCCTCCTGGCTATAGCCCAGAAACTGGCACAAGGCTTTATTGGCCTGTAGCCATTGCCCCTCGGTGCCAACCAGTGCCATGCCAATCGCGGAATATTCCATGGCGTTGCGAAAGCGTGACTCGCTTTCTGAAATGTTCTTGCGTTCGGCTCGAAACGCGTACATCACCATGGTCATCATGTTGGCGGGCAACAGGATCATCAAAAACGGCAACCAGGGGATGTCCGTCATCATGTTCTGTTTCGGGGTGTAAAGCAGTGAAGGGGCGGCGGCCAGCATCAGCGAAACCATCATCACGGTGCTGAGGAATATTAAAAACGCCTCCATACGCGGCAGACGGACAGCGCTCCACATCAGCAGGACAATAACGCAGGTAAATGGCCATGGAATGTACATCATGGATAGCCAACTGAACGTTAAGGTCACCAGAAGCGTAATCAGGGTCTCAAGCAATAATCGCGGGTCGCGATGGCGCAGCAGGTAATGTGGTTTAAACAGCAAACCTAACGGCACCAACGCCAGTGCGCCAATGGATTCTGACAGTACCCAAATGAGAAAGGTATTTAACGTAGTTTCCTTCGGCAACAACATCCACATCAATACGCCGCCCAGCAGTGGCGGAACAACCGCGCTGCCAAATGCCAGACGCGCCCAGTCGTTAAGATTTTGTAAGGGATTGTACCAGGGCAGCAGTTTACGCAATAACATTGCGCCAACAACAGCCTCAATAATGTTAATGACCGTATAGGAGAAATTAAGCGACTGTCCGGGGAAGAAGAGTAAAGAGGCGCCGATGCTACCGAATGAGCAAGCCAGCGCGATCCCAGGCCACATCTTTCCAGCGTGACGGTAAAAAGCCACCATCATGATAGAGGTTGGAAACCACAGCGGTGCAAGCTGTGCGCCGTAACGTGACAGTTCCAGCGAAAACAACGTAAAGATGAAAGCCACCAGACCTAAACTGGCCAGGCGCAGTAGAGGATGGGGTAAGGTAACTAAAACATGTTGGGATTGTTTACTCATTACCACTCTACCCAAATAGCCGTTGTCGCCCAGCAGAGATGCCGGACGCATCACATTTAATCTGGGATTATGCTAGTACAAACAATTTACAATTTATACGCCAGCTGCTCATAAATTAACACTCCCAAGCTATTAATTCCTAAGGCAGGTGAATAAATATAGCGGCTGTTCTAAATCTGACCATTTTAATTTGCGACAGGGACAGCATTGGTGCAGCCTGGGGTGGCATCGCGCCGCTGAAATCCCTATAATTGCCGCGTTTGGCGTTTCGGCGCCGCCCTTCCTTACATCCAGGTTAATCAGGTCGCTAAATTTATGACTGATCAGTCCCATCAGTGCGTCATTATCGGCATTGCCGGCGCATCGGCTTCCGGCAAGAGCCTTATTGCCAGTACTCTTTATCGCGAATTGCGTGAACAAGTCGGTGACGAACATATTGGCGTTATTCCCGAAGACAGCTATTACAAAGATCAAAGCCATCTGTCGATGGAAGAACGTGTAAAAACCAACTACGACCATCCGAACGCGATGGACCATAGCCTGCTGTTTCAACATCTGCAAACGCTGAAACGCGGCTCTGCCATTGAACTGCCGGTATATAGCTATGTTGAGCACACGCGTACGCAAGACACTATTCATATCGAACCCAAGAAAGTCATCATCCTGGAAGGCATTTTGCTGCTGACGGATGCGCGTTTGCGTGACGAGATGAACTTCTCTATTTTTGTTGATACGCCGTTGGATATTTGCCTGATGCGCCGTATCAAGCGGGATGTGAACGAACGTGGTCGTTCAATGGATTCGGTGATGGCGCAATACCAGAAAACCGTCCGGCCAATGTTCCTGCAATTTATTGAGCCTTCAAAACAATACGCCGACATCATTGTGCCGCGCGGGGGTAAAAACCGCATCGCCATCGATATTCTGAAGGCTAAAATCAGTCAGTTCTTTGAATAAGTTCAGCGAATTGTGTACCGTTCAGTGATAACCTGGTTCACCCTTAACGCACCTGGCATTAAGGGTTTGAAGCACGAAAGGAGAAAGTGCCATGCGTTTATGTGACCGAGATATTGAAGCCTGGTTGGATGAAGGTCGCCTGTCGATCAATCCACGCCCTCCTGTCGAGCGAATCAATGGCGCCACGGTAGATGTGCGCCTTGGCAACAAATTCCGTACGTTCCGCGGTCATACGGCGGCGTATATCGATTTAAGCGGACCGAAAGATGAAGTCAGCGCCGCGCTGGATCGCGTGATGAGTGATGAAATCGTCCTTAAGGACGGCGAAGCATTTTTCCTGCATCCGGGGGAACTTGCACTGGCGGTAACATTCGAATCCGTGACACTGCCTTCCGATCTCGTCGGTTGGTTAGATGGCCGTTCTTCGCTGGCTCGTCTGGGACTGATGGTACACGTCACCGCTCACCGTATCGATCCGGGCTGGTCTGGCTGTATCGTACTGGAGTTTTACAACTCCGGAAAATTACCGCTGGCTCTGCGTCCGGGGATGCCGATTGGCGCGTTAAGTTTCGAACCGCTTTCCGGTCCGGCAGCGCGACCCTACAACCGTCGTCAGGATGCGAAATATCGCGACCAGCAGGGCGCCGTTGCCAGCCGGATCGATAAAGACTGAGTGTTTATCAGTCTATTGGGGATAGCATGAGACGATTTCTGACGACGCTGATGATTCTTCTGGTCGTGCTGGTGGCCGGTTTTTCTGCGTTAGTACTGTTGGTGAATCCGAATGATTTCCGCGCGTATATGGTCAAGCAGGTTGCCGTACGTAGCGGGTATCAGCTGCAGTTGGATGGCCCCCTGCGTTGGCACGTATGGCCGCAACTGAGTATCCTCTCAGGGCGAGTGATGTTAACGGCTGAAGGCGCCAGCGACCCCCTGGTTCGTGCTGATAATATGCGTCTCGACGTTGCATTGTGGCCGCTGTTGAGCCACCAACTCAGCGTGAAGCAGGTGATGCTCAAAGGCGCAGTGATTCAATTGACCCCGCAAACTGAGGCGGTACGCGGCAAAGATGCACCCGTTGCCCCAAAAGACAATATGTTGCCCGATCTGGCGGAAGACAAAGGATGGTCGTTTGATATCGCCCGTCTGCGTGTTGCCGACAGTGTTCTGGTGTTCCAACATGAAGACGATGAACAGGTTACCGTTCGCGATATTCGTCTGGAGATGGAACAAGATAGCCAGCACCGCGGCACGTTTGATTTCTCCGGGCGTGTGAACCGCGATCAGCGCGATCTCGCGTTATCCTTTAACGGTACGGTCGATGCCTCCGATTACCCGCACAACTTATCTGCGAATATTGAACAGTTAAGCTGGCAACTGCAGGGGGCCGATCTGCCGCCGCAGGGGATCAACGGTCAGGGACATCTTCAGGCGCAATGGCTGGAAGAGAAAAAACAGCTTTCATTTAGCCAGATAAATTTGACCGCTAATGACTCTTCTTTCTCCGGGCAAGCGCATGTGGCCGTGTTGGAAAAACCGGAATGGGCCGTTGACCTAAAATTTGGTCAGCTCAATCTGGATAACCTGCTCGTACAACATGACGCAGCGGTGACAGCAAAAGGTGAAGTTCAGCAAGGTCAGAGTCAGTCAACGCTGGCGCGCCCCGTTATTGCTTCCCAGGTTGATGCTGTTTCGTATCAGGGACTCAAGGGTTTTTCGGCAGACATCGCTTTGCAGGCTGACAAGGTGCTGTGGCGGAAAATGGCGTTTGAGAATGTCTCGGCAAAAATAGACAACCGGTTCGGCTTACTGAACATTGCACAGTTGCAGGGAAAAAGTGATGGCGGGCTGATCTCATTGCCCGGTACGCTGGATGCCAGAAAGGGAGAACCGCGAGCGGTATTTCATCCGCGCCTGGAAGGTGTTGAAATTGGCACTATTCTGAAGGCCTTTGATTACCCCATCGCACTCACCGGCAAGCTGTCGTTGGCGGGAGATTTTTCCGGCTCGGATATTGACGCCCAGGCGTTTCGTCACAGCTGGCAAGGGCAGGCCCATGTCGAAATGAACGATACGCGAATGGAAGGGATGAACTTCCAGCAGATGATACAGCAGGCCGTCGAGCGTAGCGGTGGAGATGCTAAAGCCCAGCAAAATATGGAGAACGTGACCCGTCTGGATCGTTTTGTAACCGATATGACGCTGGATAACGGTGAGGTAACGCTGGATAACATGGTAGGGGAGTCCGCTATGTTGGCACTGACCGGCAAAGGAACGTTAGATCTGGTGAAGCAGAATTGCGACACGCTGTTTAACATTCGCGTTCTGGGCGGTTGGGATGGCGAAAGTAAGTTGATTAATTTCCTGAAGGCCACCCCGGTTCCTCTCAGAGTCTATGGTCAATGGCAGTCACTGAACTACAGTCTGCAAGTTGATCAGCTTTTGCGTAAACATCTGCAGGATGAAGCAAAACGTCGCCTGAATGACTGGGCCGATCGCAATAAAGATTCCCGCAACGGCAAAGATGTTAAAAAGTTGCTGGATAAGCTCTGATTCATATTGCCGGATGGTGGCTAATGCCCCATCCGGCTCGTGACTTACACCTCGTAATCCATCTCTTCTTCACTGTGTAGCGGTATCAGCTGGACTTTTTGCACGCGATGATTTTCCACCTGCAGGGTTTTTAGCCGATAGTCGCCAACCTGGACTTCCTCCCCGGTTTTTGGGATGCGCTGCAAATATTCCATTAAAAGCCCGGCAATGGTGTGATACTCACGTTTTTCATCTAATGGGATAGGGACGTACTGCACAAGGTCTTCCAGCGGCATATGCCCGTTAGCGGTCCATGAACCATCGGCGTTTTTCTGAATATCATGGCGGGCGTCGATTTCCTCTACCTCGTTTGGCAGATTGCCGGCGATGGTTTCCATCACATCACTCAGCGTCACAATCCCTTCGACGGAACCAAATTCATCGGCTACAAACGCGAAGTGCGTCCGGGCGTTTCGGAACTGCTCAAGCGCCGGAAGTAGCGGCAGAGTTTCCGGGAACACCAGCGGCTGGCGAATCAGGACGCGCAGGTCGAGCGGCTCGCCGCGCAGAGACTGTTGCAGCAAATCGATGACATGCACCACGCCAAGCAGTTCTTCCTGCCCGTCTTCGCCAGTGACCACCAGACGCGTATGCTGGTTTTTTTCCAGTAAGGCGCGGATTTCTGCTTCGGGAGCATTGAGGTCGATGTGTTCAATATCGTGACGCGAGGTCATGATACTGCTGACGGTACGCTGATTAAGGTTCAGCACACGTTCAATCATCCTCCGCTCCTGAGGCGCGAAAATCTGACCTTCATGATGGTCCGCCAGCATTGCCGCGGTTTCGGCATCCAGTTCGGCATCTTCTTTTTGCCCGCTCAGCAGCCGCATTACCGCTTCGGCGGTGCGCTGGCGCAGAGTATGGTTGGCTGAGAGGAAGCGACGACGGTTAAAAATAGCCAACTGGTTCAATGCTTCGATCATCACCGAGAAGCCGATGGCCGCGTACAGGTAACCTTTCGGGATATGGAAACCAAACCCTTCGGCCACCAGGCTAAAACCAATCATCAGCAAGAAGCTCAGGCACAGAATAACGATAGTTGGATGACTGTTGACAAAGCGCGTCAGCGACTTGCTCGCCAGCACCATCAGGCTGATGGCAATAATCACCGCAGCCATCATCACGGCCAGGTGATCGACCATCCCAACAGCGGTAATGACGGAATCGAGAGAGAATATGGCGTCCAGCACCACGATCTGCGCGACCACACCCCAGAATTTAGCGCCTTTACGCTGGGTGGGATTGTCGCTGTCTTTTCCTTCCAGCCGTTCGTTGAGCTCCATAGTGGCTTTAAACAGCAGGAAGAAACCGCCGAACAGCATGATCAGATCGCGGGCGCTGAAGCTGAGATCGCGAATGCTGAACAGCGGCGTGGTCAGTGTTACCAGCCAGGATATTGATGCCAGCAGCAGCAGGCGCATAACCATCGCCAGCAGTAGCCCGGTAATACGCGCCTTATCCCGCTGGGCAGGAGGTAGTTTCTCCGCGAGGATGGCAATAAAAACAAGATTATCAATGCCAAGAACAAGTTCGATCACGATTAACGTGACCAGTCCGGCCCAGATTGACGGATCGGCAATCCATTCCATAGTAAATGCTATACCCATAGTTGTATGACAATTGTCACAATTCGATCATGGGTAAAACTGGCGAAAAATGCAATGGCGAGAGGGGATTTCTCTGTCGGTTATATCAGAACAGATGCAGGATAATAGCCTTAATGTCACTACAGGAAATTATTTTATTAATCTAGATATATTTAGGAAATATCGCAGGTGGGATGTTTTTATATCAATGTTGTCAACATCAATAAAATCCTAAAAATATAAAAATCCAACACTTAATATTAATCTTAAAAGCTTGGTGTGGGTGGTTTGTTATCTTGCCTGATATTCGCTTAGCTGCAACAATTCTTGCGGTAATAATCAAAAGATAAATATTTCCTCATTAACCAGTGGCACGTATTCCCGATGCGTTGCCGCTGTAAATGTGATGAAAATAAAGGAGGAGATAAAAATTTAAATTAATCAGTGCATTGGTAGCTAGTGAAGCCAGGGGCGGTAGCGTGTCTGGTCGCCTGAAACAAGCCTAAATTATTCTGTCAAGAGACCGCAGATGAATTCATTTTTTTTAGGACTGATGCCAGTTAAATTCCATTTCAATTAACGGCAAGGTAAATACGTACAGGCGAAGTCGCTATTTAGATTGCATGTGATAATTACTCTGCCAAAGTGATAAATAATCAATGATGAAATCCAAACTTAAATTGATACCAGTATTGGTATCGGTAATCTTGATAAACGGTTGTACCGTGCTTCCGGGCAGCAATATGTCTACGATGGGCAAAGATGTGATTAAACAGCAGGACGCTGATTTTGATATCGATCGCATGGTGAATGTTTATCCACTCACCCCACGACTGGTAGAACAATTACGCCCTCGACCAAATGTTGCACAACCTAATATGTCGCTGGACCAGGAGATTGCCGGGTATCAGTACCGAGTCGGTCCGGGGGATGTCCTGAATGTGACCGTCTGGGACCATCCTGAACTCACCACGCCAGCCGGGCAGTACCGTAGCTCAAGCGATACCGGCAACTGGGTACAACCTGATGGCACGATGTTTTACCCCTACATCGGCAAAGTCAGCGTGGTAGGGAAAACGTTGGCAGAGATTCGTAGTGATATTACCGGGCGCTTAGCGAAGTACATTGCTGACCCGCAGGTGGACGTTAATATCGCCGCTTTCCGCTCGCAGAAGGCCTATGTCTCCGGACAGGTGAACAAATCTGGTCAGCAGGCCATCACCAACGTGCCACTTACCGTTCTCGATGCCATTAACGCCGCAGGCGGTCTCACCGAAGCGGCAGACTGGCGCAACGTTGTGCTGACTCATAAAGGGCAGGAGCAACGCATTTCACTGCAAGCACTGATGCAAAATGGCGACCTGAGCCAGAACCGACTGCTCTATCCTGGCGACATTCTGTTTGTCCCGCGTAATGACGATCTGAAAGTCTTTGTAATGGGGGAAGTGAAAAAACAGAGCACCCTCAAAATGGACTTCAGTGGCATGACGCTTACCGAAGCGCTGGGCAATGCCGAAGGTATTGACCTGACCACCTCCAATGCCAGCGGTATTTTCGTTATTCGACCATTGAAAGACGAGGGCGGGAACAACGGCAAGATCGCCAATATCTATCAGCTTGATATGTCCGATGCGACGTCGCTGGTGATGGCAACATCATTCCGACTCCAGCCATACGATGTGGTGTACGTCACTACTGCGCCGGTTGCTCGCTGGAACCGTTTGATCAATCAGTTGCTGCCGACTATTAGCGGTGTTCGCTATATGACGGACACGGCCAGCGACCTTCACAACTGGTAATCGTCATGTTTAACAAAATCTTAGTTGTCTGTGTGGGGAACATTTGCCGTTCTCCGACGGCAGAGCGCTTGTTAAGGCAATTTCACCCGGCGTTGACGGTCTCTTCTGCCGGTCTTGGGGCGCTGGTGGGGAAAGGCGCGGATCCGTGCGCCATTAGCGTGGCGCAGGCGCACAACCTGTCACTGGATAATCATTGTGCCCGGCAGATCTCGGGACGAATGTGCCGGGAGTATGACCTGATCCTGGCCATGGAAAAGCGCCATATCTCTGCCCTGTGTGAAATGGTGCCGGAGATGCGCGGCAAAGTGATGCTTTTTGGTCACTGGGACAGCGAGCGCGAAATTCCCGATCCATATCGTAAAAGCCGTGATGCGTTTGACGCGGTGTACACATTACTTGAACGGTCTGCCCGCCAATGGGCTCAGGCACTGAACGCAGAGCAGGGAAAACGATGACAGAAAAAGTAAAACAGTCTGCTGCGCCAGTAACGGGCAATGATGAAATCGATATTGGTCGTCTGGTCGCAACGGTGGTGGAAGCCCGCTGGTGGGTACTTGGCATTACCGCGGCTTTTGCATTGTGTGCCGCGGTCTACACACTGTTCGCCACCCCCATCTATAGTGCGGACGCGCTGGTGCAAATTGAGCAAAATACTGGAAATTCATTGGTGCAGGATATTGGCTCGGCGTTGTCGAACAAACCCCCGGCCTCGGAAGCGGAAATTCAGCTCATTCAGTCACGACTGGTATTAGGGAAAACGGTAGACGATCTCAACCTCGATATCGGCGTTACCAAAGATACGTTCCCTATTTTTGGCGCGGGCTGGGACCGGCTGATGGGCCGTCAGAACGAAACGGTTAATGTGACTACCTTCACGCTGCCAAAGGCAATGAATGAACAGACCTTCACGCTCAATGTGCTGAATGACAAAAGTTATCAACTGGTGAGTGACGGGGGTTTTAGCGTTCGGGGGCAAGTCGGCAAGGTGTTGGAACACGATGGCGTGACGATGCTGGTTGAGGCGATTCATGCCAGCCCGGAGAGCCAATTTACCGTCCGTAAATTCTCCACGCTGGGCATGATAAACACCCTGCAAAATAATCTGATGGTGGCGGAAACAGGCAAAGATACCGGTGTATTGAGCCTGACTTTTACCGGTGAAGACCGCGAGCAAATCCGCGAGATCCTCGACAGTATTACCCGTAACTATCTGCAACAAAACGTGGAACGTAAATCCGAAGAGGCCGCCAAAAGTCTGGCGTTTCTGGCCAAGCAGTTGCCCGAAGTGCGTAACCACCTGGATGTTGCTGAAAACAAGCTGAACGCCTTCCGTCAGGATAAAGACTCCGTGGATTTGCCGCTGGAAGCCAAAGCGGTGCTGGATTCGATGGTGAATATCGACGCGCAGCTGAATGAACTGACCTTTAAAGAAGCGGAGATTTCCAAGCTGTTCACCAAAGCGCACCCGGCGTACCGCACGCTGCTGGAAAAACGCCAGGCGCTGGAAGATGAGAAAAGTAAGCTGAACGGGCGTGTAACGGCGATGCCGAAAACACAGCAGGAAATTGTTCGCCTGACGCGTGATGTGGAGTCCGGTCAGCAGGTCTATATGCAGTTGCTAAACAAGCAACAGGAACTGAAGATTACCGAGGCCAGTACGGTCGGTGATGTGCGCATTGTCGATCCCGCGATTGCCCAGCCTGGCGTGCTGAAGCCGAAAACGGCGCTGATTATTCTCGGCAGTATCATTCTCGGTTTAATGCTTTCCGTGGTGGGCGTACTGCTGCGTTCTCTGTTTAATCGCGGTATTGAAAGCCCCCAGGCGCTGGAAGAGCATGGTATCAGCGTGTATGCCAGTATTCCGCTGTCTGAATGGCAAAAAGCGCGTGATAACGTTCAGACCATTAAAGGTTTGAAACGCTACAAGCAAAGCCAACTGCTGGCCGTGGGGAATCCAACGGATCTCGCCATAGAAGCGGTCCGTAGCCTGCGTACCAGCCTGCACTTTGCCATGATGCAGGCGCGTAACAACGTATTGATGCTGACCGGCGTCAGTCCGTCGATTGGGAAAACATTTGTCTGCGCTAACCTGGCGGCAGTTATTAGCCAGACTAACAAACGCGTGCTATTGATCGACTGCGACATGCGCAAAGGCTATACCCACGAACTGCTGGGGACCAATAATGTTAACGGCCTGTCTGAGATCCTCATTGGCAAAGGGGATATTTCATCCAGCGCTAAACCGACATCGATTCCGCATTTTGATCTGATCCCTCGCGGTCAAATTCCTCCCAATCCTTCCGAACTGTTGATGAGCGAGCGCTTCGGCGAACTGATTGCCTGGGCCAGTTCGCACTATGACCTGGTGTTGATTGACACCCCACCAATTCTGGCGGTGACCGATGCGGCTATCGTAGGGCGCCACGTCGGAACCACGCTGATGGTAGCGCGTTATGCGGTCAACACGCTGAAAGAGGTGGAAACCAGCCTGGGCCGCTTCGAGCAAAATGGCATTCAGGTGAAAGGGGTGATCCTCAACTCGATCTTCCGCCGCGCGAGCGGGTATCAGGATTACGGCTACTACGAATACGAATACACGTCGGATTCGAAATAACTAACAGCAACGCATATCGAATATAGGCCTGATAAGCGTAGTGCCATCAGGCAACTTTTTTTGGAAACGAAAATGACCACAGAAAACCCGCTAATTTCAATTTACATGCCAACCTGGAACCGCCAGCAGCTGGCCATTCGGGCGATTAAATCGGTGTTGCGCCAGGACTATCCTCACTGGGAGATGATCATTGTGGATGATTGCTCTTCCTCATATGAGCAGTTGCAGCAGTTTGTTGAGGAACTCAACGATCCGCGCGTGTCGTATACGCATAATTCCGCCAACTCCGGGGCCTGCGCGGTGCGTAATCAGGCCATTATGCAGGCCAACGGACAATACATTACGGGGATTGATGATGATGATGAATGGACGCCGAACCGACTGAGTGTATTTCTCAACTATCGCCATCATTTGGTCACGCGGGCGTTTCTGTATGCCAATGACTATGTCTGTGAGGGCGAAGTGTATTCGCAGCCGACCAGTCTGCCGCTCTATCCTAAGTCCGTTTATTCACGCCGCAGGTTTTATAAGCGCAACATCATTGGTAACCAGGTATTTACCTGGGCATGGCGGTTTAAAGCATGTCTGTTCGATACCACGCTGAAAGCGGCGCAGGATTACGACATCTTCCTGCGCATGGTGGTGGCGTATGGCAAACCGTGGAAGGTCAAAGAGGCGACGCAGATCCTGCATGTAAATCACGGTGAGATGCGCATTACCTCATCGCCGAATAAATTCTCCGGCTACTTTCAGTTTTACCGCAAGCACAAAGGCAAATTTGACCGGGCCAGCAAGAAGTATCAGTTGTTTACCCTCTATCAGATCCGCAACAAACGGATGAACTGGCGCACGCTGCTGACGCTGCTTTCTGTTCGCAACAGTAAGCGTCTGGCCGACGGACTGCGAGGACGCTAATTATGCTGGAAGATTTACGCGTGAACGGCTGGAGTCTGCGCCCCTGCTGCATGGTGGTGGCCTATCGGATTGCCCATTTTTGCTCCGTCTGGCGTAAAAAAAACATCTTAAACAACCTGTGGGCCGCACCGGTACTGGTGATGTACCGCCTTATCACCGAATGCCTGTTTGGCTATGAAATTCAGGCCGCTGCATCAATCGGTCGTCGTTTCACCATCCATCATGGCTATGGGGTGGTTATCAATAAACACGTGGTTGTGGGGGATGATTTTACCCTACGTCACGGCGTCACCATCGGCAATCTTGGCACCAACGATTTGTCCTGCCCGGTAATCGGTAACAGCGTTGAGCTGGGGGCCAATGTCACTCTGCTTGGCGACGTTGCTATTGGCGATAACGTGACGATTGGTGCCGGGAGCGTCGTGGTGGATAGCGTTCCGGACAATGCGCTGGTCGTGGGCGAGAAGGCACGGGTGAAGGTAATAAAATGAAGATATTACAATTTAATGTGCGACTCGCAGAAGGTGGGGCGGCAGGCGTGGCGTTAGATTTGCATCTGAGGTCGCTGGAAAAAGGGCTGTCGTCGCGTTTTGTCTATGGCTATGGCAAAGGCGGTAAAAAAAGCGCCAGCCATGCGAAATACCCGCAGGTTATCAAATATACGCCGCGCCTGACGTCGGCGGCGAACATTGCGCTGTTTCGTTTCGTGAACCGCGACATGTTCGGCAATCTCGACAAGCTATATCGTACGGTTACCCGCACTAACGGCCCGCTGGTACTGCATTTTCATGTGTTGCACAGCTACTGGTTGAACCTGGAAGAGGTAGTCTCCTTTTGCCAAAAAGTGAAAGCGCATAAACCGGATATCACCTTCGTCTGGACGCTGCACGATCACTGGAGTGTGACTGGGCGCTGTGCCTTTACCGATGGCTGCGAAGGCTGGAAAACGGGCTGTCTGCAATGCCCAACGCTGAGCAACTATCCGCCGGTAAAAATCGATAAAGCCCATCAGCAGTTGCCCGTTAAGCGGCAGATGTTTCGTGCGATGCTGGCGCTGGGTTGCCAGTTTATCTCGCCCAGTCAGCATGTGGCCGACGCGTTCAACAGCCTGTATGGCGCGGGACGTTGCCGCATTATCAATAATGGCATTGATGTGGCAACTGAAGCCATTCTTGCCGAACTACCCGCGATGCATGAGAAGAGCGGTCGGCCGAAAATTGCCGTGGTGGCTCATGACCTGCGCTATGACGGCAAAACCAGTCAGCAACTGGTGCGAGCGATTACCGCGCTCGGAGACAAAATTGAGTTGCATACCTTCGGCAAATTTTCGCCATTTGCGGGAGATAACGTCATCAATCACGGTTTTGAGAGCGATAAGCGCACGTTGATGAGTGCGCTTAATCAGATGGATGGACTGGTGTTCAGCTCCCGTGTCGATAACTACCCGCTGATTCTGTGCGAAGCGCTGTCCATCGGCGTACCGGTAATAGCCACGCACAGCGATGCCGCGCAGGAAGTGCTGGCTAAATCAGGCGGAAAAACGTTCAGCGAAGCTGAAGTGTTGCAACTGGTGCAGCTGAAAAAATCAGACATTGCGCAGGCGGTTTTTGACACGTCGCTTGCCGCATTTAGCCAGCGCAGCCGATTGGCATACAGTGGACAACAGATGCTGGAGGAATATGTCTCGTTCTATCAGAATCTGTAGCTATCTGGTGCTACCGCTGCTTTATCTGCTGGTAAACGTCAAACTCGCCCAGCTTGGCGAGAGCTTCCCGATCACTATCGTTACCTTTTTACCCGTTCTGCTGTTGCTGTTTATCGAACGCATCAATATCAAAAAATTAATGATCGCGCTGGGCGTAGGGGGCGGACTGACGGCATTTAACTATCTGTTCGGTCAGTCACTGGATGCCAGCAAGTACGTGACGTCCGCCATGTTGTTTATCTATACCGTGGTGATTATTGGCATGGTATGGAGTATTCGCTTCAAAACCATTTCATCGCATAACTACATTAAAATCTTGTGCTTTTTCTGGCTGGTTGTGGGACTGGTGGTGGGGTTAGCTGCAGCTGAAATGGCGCAGATAATTCTCAGCGGCGGCAGCAGTTTAATGGAAGTTATTTCGAAATATCTTATTTACAGTAACAGCTATGTTCTGAACTTTATTAAGTTTGGTGGAAAACGAACCACGGCGCTCTATTTCGAACCGGCATTCTTCGCTCTGGCATTAATCTCAATTTGGCTCAGTATCAAACAGTTTGGTATCAAAACACCTAAGTCCGATGCTATGATTCTGGTAGGGATAATATTATCGGGATCGTTTTCAGGAGTAATGACGTTTATTTTGTTTTACCTCCTGGAATGGGCGTTTCAGTACCTAAATAAGGATGCGATAAAAAAGAAGCTACCTCTGGCGATAATCTCATTGAGCGTGTTTTTAGTTGGTGTGATATTTGCTTTTCCGTACATCGCAACGCGGCTTGGTGATTTAGGAACTGAAGGTTCGTCATCGTATTATCGTATCGTAGGGCCATTAGTGATGGTCGGTTATTCGTTACTGAACGTTGATGGCGTAGTGAGATTTGGCTCACTTTATGAATACGTCGCGTCATTCGGAATTTTTAACGGTGCAGATGTCGGTAAAACAATAGACAATGGCTTGTATCTGCTGATTATTTATTTTTCATGGTTCGCGGTGATATTAGCCCTATGGTACATGGGGAAGGTCATGAAAATGATGATCAATGCGTTTGGCGATAATCAGAATTATCGGGTGCAGCTTTATCTTTTTACACCATTGTCACTGTTTTTTACAGGTTCAGTATTTAGTCCGGAATACGCATTTTTAATTGTGTGTCCGTTTATTTTGCGCAAGGCGCTGAATATCGCGAGGTAACTTACATGCTGCTCAGTATCATTACCGTCGCCTTTCGCAATCTGGAAGGGATCGTCAAAACTCACGCGTCGCTGGCACATCTGGCGCAAGCGGGTGATATCAGTTTTGAGTGGATTGTTGTTGATGGCGGCTCCTTGGATGGTACGTCGGCGTTTCTTGAAGGACTCAGTGGAGAACACCGGTTACGGTTTGTCAGCGAGCCGGATAACGGCATCTATGATGCGATGAACAAAGGCATCGCCATGGCGCGCGGGCGGTTTGCACTGTTCCTCAACTCCGGGGATATTCTGCATGCGAATGCGGCTTGTTTTATCCGCCAGCTAAAAATGCAGAGTGACCAAACTATGGTCATTGGCGATGCGTTGCTGGATTTCGGCAATGGCAACAAAATTAAGCGTCGGGCAAAACCGGGTTGGTATATTTATCACAGCCTGCCCGCCAGCCATCAGGCAATATTTTTTCCGCTCTCAGGACTGAATGTCTGGCATTATGATTTGCAATATAAAATATCGTCAGATTACGCGTTGGCAGCCAAATTATACAAGTCCGGTTACGCTTTTAAAAAGCTGCGCGGGCTGGTGTCGGAATTTTCTATGGGCGGAGTGTCAACGACGAATAATCTGGAATTGTGCCGGGATGCCAAAAAAGTACAGCGCCAGATATTACACATGCCAGTTTTTTGGACCGGTTTGTCAGAATATTTACGTCTGCGCACAACCGATAAAACAAAAGCCTTATATGGAAAAACGTAAGGGCACAATATGCAAGACTTAAGCGGATTTAAAGTGCCTGGCGGTTTTCGCGGCGGCGGCGCTATTAAAGTGCAATTATGGTGGGCGGTGCAAGCAACATTATTTCGCTGGTCTCCACAGGTTATGTATCGCTGGCGTGCATTTTTATTACGGATGTTTGGCGCAAAAATAGGAAAAAACGTAGTCATTCGGCCTTCAGTAAAAATTACTTATCCGTGGAAACTAACTCTGGGAGATTATGCCTGGGTGGGTGATGACGCGGTTTTATATACGTTAGGTGATATTACGATTGGGGCCCACGCAGTTATTTCGCAAAAAAGTTATTTATGCACCGGGAGTCATGATTATGCCAGCCAACATTTTGATATTAACGCCACACCGATAGTGGTTGGCGATAAATGCTGGCTGGCGACAGATGTCTTTGTCGCGCCTGGCGTGACGATTGGCGATGGCACCGTCGTCGGAGCACGAAGCAGCGTATTTAAATCGCTGCCAGCAAATGTCATTTGTCGGGGAAATCCCGCAGTAGTCACGCGCGAACGCGTCGAGAAAGTTACTCCCTGAGGGGATCACTGAAGAGGTTATAACATGTCAAAAGTCGCTCTCATTACTGGCGTAACCGGGCAGGATGGTTCTTACCTGGCAGAACTCCTGCTGGAAAAAGGGTACGAAGTACACGGTATTAAGCGTCGCGCTTCATCATTCAACACCGAACGTGTGGACCACATCTACCAGGATCCGCATTCAGGCAATCCCAAATTTCATCTGCACTATGGCGATTTGACGGACTCCTCCAATCTGACCCGTATTTTACAGGAAGTCCAACCGGATGAAGTCTATAACCTGGGTGCCATGAGCCACGTTGCGGTGTCGTTTGATTCACCGGAATACACCGCAGACGTTGATGCGATCGGCACCTTGCGCTTGCTGGAGGCGATCCGCTTCCTTGGTCTGGAAAAAAAGACCCGTTTTTATCAGGCGTCCACCTCTGAGCTGTACGGTCTGGTTCAGGAAATCCCGCAGAAAGAGAGCACGCCGTTCTATCCGCGTTCACCGTATGCCGTTGCTAAGCTGTATGCCTACTGGATAACCGTCAACTACCGTGAGTCTTACGGGATGTATGCCTGTAACGGCATTCTGTTTAACCACGAGTCTCCGCGCCGCGGCGAAACCTTTGTCACTCGCAAAATTACCCGGGCGATCGCCAACATCGCTCAGGGGCTGGAGTCTTGCCTGTACCTGGGCAACATGGATTCACTGCGCGACTGGGGGCATGCCAAAGATTACGTCAGGATGCAGTGGATGATGCTGCAGCAGGATAAGCCGGAAGATTTCGTGATTGCCACCGGCGTGCAGTATTCCGTGCGCCAGTTTGTAGAAATGGCGGCAGCTCAACTGGGGATTAAATTGCGCTTTGAAGGTGAGGGCGTGAATGAAAAAGGCATCGTGGTTTCCGTGACCGGACATGATGCGCCGGGCGTGAAGCCAGGCGATGTCATGATTGCCGTTGACCCGCGCTACTTCCGTCCGGCTGAGGTGGAAACGCTGCTGGGCGATCCGGCCAAAGCACATGAAAAACTGGGCTGGAAACCGGAAATCACGCTGCGCCAGATGATCTCGGAAATGGTTGCTAACGATCTTGATGCGGCGAAGAAACATTCCCTGCTCAAGTCGCACGGTTACGAGGTTGCCATCGCGCTGGAGTACTGAGGATGAAGACACAACGTATTTTTGTGGCGGGCCATCGCGGGATGGTGGGGTCCGCCATCGTCAGACAATTGTCGCAGCGAAATAATGTGGAGCTGGTGCTGCGTACCCGCGACCAGCTTAATCTGCTGGACGCCAGTGCGGTGCAGGCGTTTTTTGCCGCTGAACGTATTGACCAGGTTTATCTGGCGGCGGCAAAAGTAGGAGGGATTGTGGCAAACAATACTTATCCTGCTGATTTTATTTATGAAAACATGATGATTGAGAGCAACATTATTCATGCTGCACATCTGCATAACGTGAATAAACTGTTGTTTCTCGGGTCATCCTGTATTTATCCCAAGCAAGCTACCCAGCCAATCGCCGAGAGTGAACTGTTGCAGGGGACACTTGAACCGACCAATGAGCCGTATGCGATTGCCAAAATTGCCGGTATCAAGCTGTGTGAATCGTATAACCGACAGTATGGCCGTGATTATCGCTCGGTGATGCCGACCAATCTGTATGGGCCGCATGACAACTTTCATCCGAGTAATTCGCATGTGATCCCGGCGCTGCTGCGCCGCTTTCATGAAGCTCGCGGGCAAAATGCGCCGGATGTGGTGGTATGGGGCAGCGGGACGCCAATGCGTGAATTTCTGCATGTCGACGATATGGCGGCGGCCAGTATCCACGTGATGGAGTTGGCTCAGAAAGTGTTGCAGGAATATACCCAGCCGATGCTGTCGCATATCAACGTGGGTACCGGCGTGGACTGCACCATCCGTGAACTGGCGCAGACTATTGCGGAGGTCGTGGGTTACAAGGGGCGCGTGGTGTTTGACGCCAGTAAACCGGACGGCACGCCGCGCAAATTGCTTGACGTTACGCGTCTGCATCAGTTGGGCTGGTATCACGAGATATCTCTGCAAGCGGGACTTGCCAGTACATATCAGTGGTTTCTTGAAAACCAGCAGCGTTACCGGGGGTAAGCATGTTTTTACGTCATGAGGATTTTGCCACCGTTGTACGTTCAACTCCGCTGATTTCCATCGATTTGATCGTGGAAAACGCCCACGGTGAATTTCTGCTTGGCAAGCGCCTCAATCGTCCTGCGCAGGGGTACTGGTTTGTGCCCGGCGGTCGGGTGCAAAAAGATGAACCGTTGCACGCGGCCTTTGAGCGGCTTACTGAAGCTGAGCTGGGGTTACGTTTACTGCTGTCCGCTGCGCAGTTTTACGGTGTCTGGCAGCACTTCTATGACGACAACTTTTCCGGGGAAGATTTCTCAACGCATTACATCGTGCTGGGATTTCGTCTGCGGGTGTCGGAAAACGACCTGCAACTGCCTGACCTTCAACATGACGCGTACTGCTGGCTGGCAATTGAAGAGATTCTGGCCACTGACCGCGTGCACGACAACAGCCGGGCTTACTTCTGTGAGAAGAGTCAGGCCGGAGCACCCGGGCTATGAAGATCCTTGTGTATGGCATCAACTATTCGCCGGAGTTGACCGGTATCGGTAAATACACCGGTGAAATGGTGGCGTGGATGGCGCAACAGGGGCATGACGTACGGGTGATCACTGCGCCGCCTTATTATCCGCAGTGGAAAGTCAACGGTCGCTATTCATCCTGGCGCTACCGTCGTGAAGAGGGCGATGCCATCGTCTGGCGTTGCCCGCTGTATGTGCCTGAGCAGCCCTCCACGCTCAAGCGTCTACTGCATTTAGGCAGTTTCGCCCTGAGCAGTTTCTTCCCGCTGCTGGCGCAGCGCCGCTGGAAGCCGGATCGCATCATTGGGGTAGTACCGACGCTGTTTTGTACGCCGGGAATGCGCCTGCTGGCGAAGCTGTCCGGGGCGCGCACGCTGCTGCATATTCAGGATTACGAAGTTGATGCCATGTTGGGACTTGGCATGGCGGGCAAAGGCAAGCGCGGTATGGTGGCAAAACTGGCCAGCGCTTTTGAGCGCAGTGGGCTGTTGAATATGGATCATATTTCGACCATTTCTCGCTCAATGATGAATAAAGCACAGGAAAAGGGCGTTGATGCACAGAAGGTTATTTTCTTTCCGAACTGGTCAGAAGTAGCGCGTTTTCGCGATGTGGACGCCGCCGATGCTCTGGCGTTGCGCCAGCAGCTGGGCTTGCCTGATGGAAAAAAAATCATTCTCTACTCTGGCAATATTGGTGAAAAGCAAGGACTGGAGAGTGTAATCGACGCAGCGGCCCTGTTGAGCGAGCGGCCCTGGCTGTTTGTGATTGTCGGGCAGGGCGGGGGTAAAGCGCGGCTGGAGAACATGACCAGCGAACGCGGCCTGAACAATGTGATGTTCTTTCCGCTGCAATCTTATGACGCGCTGCCTGCACTGCTCAAAATGGCGGACTGTCATCTGGTGGTACAAAAGCGCGGTGCGGCGGATGCCGTACTGCCTTCCAAACTGACCAATATCCTCGCCGTTGGTGGTAACGCGGTGATTACCGCCGAGCCGGAAACCGAGCTGGGGCAGCTCTGTAACATTGTTCCAGGCATCGCAGTATGCGTGGAGCCGGAATCGGTAAACGCGCTGGTTTGCGGTATCCAACAAGCGTTGAGGATGCCAAAAGTCAATACGGTGGCACGTGACTATGCCGAACGCACGCTGGATAAAGATAACGTGCTTAGCCAATTTATTGCTGATATTCGGGGTTAATGATGAGTCAAAGCAAACTCTTTCCGGTGGTGATGGCCGGTGGCTCGGGTAGCCGTTTATGGCCTCTGTCCCGCGTATTGTATCCAAAGCAGTTCCTGTGCCTGAAAGGTGATCTCACCATGCTGCAGACAACGATATGTCGTCTGAACGGCGTGGAGTGTGAAAGCCCGGTGGTTATCTGTAATGAACAACACCGTTTCATCGTCGCGGAACAGCTACGGCAACTGCACAAGCTGACTGAGAACATTATTCTCGAACCCGCCGGACGTAACACGGCACCGGCGATAGCGCTGGCCGCACTGGCGGCAAAACGTCAAAGCCCGGAGGAAGATCCGCTGCTGCTGGTATTGGCGGCCGATCACATGATTGCCGACGAAGAGGCATTTCGCGAGGCGGTTCGCAATGCTATGCCCTATGCCAGTGCGGGTAAGCTGGTGACGTTTGGTATCGTGCCGGACCAGCCGGAAACGGGCTATGGCTATATCCGCCGTGGCGAGGTTTCGCCAACGAATACCGACGCTGTGGCGTTCGAAGTGGCGCAGTTTGTTGAAAAGCCCAATCTGGAAACCGCGCAGGCTTATGTGGCGAACGGCGATTACTACTGGAACAGCGGCATGTTCTTGTTCCGCGCCGGACGTTATCTGGAAGAACTGAAAAAATATCGCCCCGACATTCTTCAGGCCTGTGAGAATTCCATGAGTACGGTTGACCCCGATCTCGATTTTATCCGCGTTGATGAACAGGCGTTTCTCGCCTGTCCGGAAGAGTCTGTGGACTATGCGATAATGGAACGTACGGCCGATGCGGTGGTAATGCCCATGAACGCAGGCTGGAGCGATGTTGGCTCCTGGTCATCGCTGTGGGAAATCAGCGCCCATACCGCCGAAGGCAATGTGCATCATGGCGACGTCATTAGCCACAAAACGGAAAACAGCTACGTGTATGCCGAATCTGGCCTGGTGACGACCGTCGGGGTGAAGGATCTGGTGGTGGTGCAGACCAAAGATGCGGTGCTGATCGCCGATCGCAACGCGGTGCAGGACGTCAAAAAAGTGGTGGAGCAAATTAAAGCTGACGGACGACATGAACACCATATTCACCGTGAAGTTTACCGTCCGTGGGGCAAGTATGACTCCATTGATGCCGGAGACCGTTACCAGGTGAAGCGAATTACCGTTAAACCCGGTGAAGGATTGTCCGTGCAGATGCATCATCACCGGGCTGAACACTGGGTAGTGGTGGCCGGTACCGCGAAAGTGACGATCAATGATGACATCAAACTGCTCGCTGAAAACGAGTCTGTCTATATTCCGCTTGGGGCGACCCATTGTCTGGAGAATCCCGGGAAAATCCCGCTCGATCTGATTGAAGTGCGCTCCGGATCTTACCTCGATGAGGATGATGTGGTGCGGTTTGCGGACAGATACGGGCGCGCCTGATGCAGGATGCGCCGCGCTTATCCGGCCTACAACACCGTAGGCCCGGTAAGCGAAGCGCGCCAGGAAATGCATTTAACACTCATTAAAAGGCTCATTAAGAGTCAGGGCCTCCTGTTGCCTGAAGAAGGGTAAATCATGACGAAATTAACCTGTTTCAAAGCCTACGATATTCGCGGCAGGCTGGGCGAAGAGCTGAATGAAGATATCGCGTGGCGTATTGGCCGCGCTTACGGCGAGTTCCTGAAGCCAAAAACGATTGTCCTCGGCGGTGATGTGCGCCTGACCAGCAAGACGCTAAAGCTGGCGCTGGCGAAAGGACTACAGGATGCGGGGGTGGATGTGCTGGATATTGGCATGTCGGGTACCGAAGAGATTTATTTTGCCACCTTCCACCTGGGTATTGACGGCGGTATTGAAGTGACCGCCAGCCATAATCCGATGGATTACAACGGCATGAAGCTGGTGCGGGAAGGGGCACGGCCCATCAGCGGTGATACCGGTCTGCGCGACGTACAGCGCCTGGCGGAAGCCAACGACTTCCCGGCGGTTGATGAGACAAAACGTGGCCGCTACCAGCGTATTACTATCCGTGATGCCTACATTGACCACCTGCTGGGTTACATCAATCCCGCCAATCTGAAACCGATGAAGCTGGTGCTCAATTCCGGTAACGGCGCGGCAGGCCCTGTAGTGGACGCCATTGAAGCCCGTTTTAAAACATTGGGCGTGCCGGTCGAGTTCATCAAAATCCACAACACGCCGGATGGCAACTTTCCCAACGGTATTCCCAATCCTCTGCTGCCGGAATGTCGGGCTGACACGCGCAACGCGGTGATTGAACACGGCGCAGATATGGGAATTGCCTTCGACGGTGATTTTGACCGCTGCTTCCTGTTCGATGAAAAAGGTCAGTTCATTGAGGGCTACTACATTGTCGGCCTGCTGGCGGAGGCGTTTCTGGAGAAGAATCCGGGGGCGAAGATTATCCACGACCCGCGTCTGTCCTGGAACACCGTGGACGTGGTGACGGCGGCAGGCGGTAAACCGGTGATGTCAAAAACCGGACACGCGTTTATCAAAGAGCGGATGCGCCACGAAGATGCCGTCTACGGCGGTGAAATGAGTGCGCATCACTATTTCCGTGACTTTGCCTACTGTGACAGCGGGATGATCCCGTGGCTGCTGGTCGCGGAGTTGCTGTGTCTGAAAGGGCAGTCGCTGGGCGAACTGGTCCGCGACCGGATGGCGGCCTACCCGGCGAGTGGTGAAATAAACAGCACGCTGGCAGAGCCGGCGGCAGCGATTGCGCGCGTGGAGCAGCATTTTTCCCGTGAGGCGCTGACGGTGGACAGAACGGACGGTATCAGCATGTCGTTTGTCGACTGGCGCTTCAATTTACGCTCTTCCAATACCGAACCGGTGGTGCGCCTGAACGTGGAATCGCGCGGAGATATTCCGTTGATGGAAGCGCGAACGCGCACTCTTCTGGCGTTACTGAATCAGTAATGCTGGTGCTTCCTTTGCCCGATTCTGGGCAAAGGGTGACTAACAGGAACCACGATGACACATCTAAAGAAGCGCGAGCGCGCCAAAACCAATGCGTCGTTAATTTCGATGGTGCAACGCTTTTCAGATATCACCATCATGTTTGGCGGGTTGTGGGTAATCTGCGAATTAAGCGGTTTGCCTTTCCTGTACATGCACCTGCTGGTGGCGCTGATCACTCTGGTCGTTTTTCAGATGCTCGGTGGCATAACGGATTTTTATCGCTCCTGGCGTGGTGTCAAAATTACCACTGAGCTGGTGCTGTTGCTGCAAAACTGGACGCTAAGCCTGATTTTTTGCGCAGGTCTGATCGCCTTTAATAATGATTTTGATAACCGTCTCGCCGTCTGGCTGGCGTGGTATCTGCTATCCAGCGTTGGCCTGGTGTTGAGTCGTTCGTTTATTCGCTACGGCGCGGGATGGCTGCGTAATCGCGGTTACAACACTCGCCGGGTGGCAGTGGCAGGGGACCTGCCTGCCGGACAAATGCTGCTGGACAGCTTTCGCCATGAACCGTGGCTGGGGTTTGAAGTTGCAGGTATCTATCACGACCCTATCCCTGGAAAAAACTCCCGCGACTGGGCCGGTAATCTGCAACAACTGGTGGATGACGCCAAAGCCTCACGCATTCATAACGTTTATATCGCCATGTCGATGAGCGATGGTGCCAGCGTCAAAAAATTAGTGCGCGAGCTGGCCGATACCACCTGTTCAGTGATCCTTATTCCTGATGTCTTTACCTTCAACATTCTGCATTCACGGATTGAAGAGATGAACGGCATTCCGGTGGTGCCGCTGTATGACACGCCACTCTCGGGAATTAATCGTCTGTTGAAGCGCGCGGAAGATATCGTGCTGGCTTCACTGATCCTGCTACTTATTTCCCCGGTGCTGTGTGGCATAGCACTACTGGTAAAACTGACCTCCAAAGGACCGGTGATTTTCCGCCAGACTCGCTATGGCATGGATGGGAAGCCGATCAAAGTCTGGAAGTTTCGCTCAATGAAAGTGATGGAAAACGATGCGGTGGTGACGCAGGCCACGCAAAACGATCCGCGCGTTACTCCTGTGGGGAATTTCCTGCGTCGGACGTCGCTTGATGAACTGCCGCAGTTTATTAACGTGCTCACCGGGGGGATGTCTATCGTCGGACCACGTCCGCATGCGGTGGCGCATAACGAACAGTACCGCCAACTGATTGAGGGATACATGTTACGCCATAAGGTGAAACCGGGTATTACCGGCTGGGCGCAAATCAACGGCTGGCGCGGTGAAACCGATACGCTGGAAAAAATGGAGAAACGTGTGGAGTTTGACCTCGAATACATTCGCGAGTGGAGCGTGTGGTTCGATATCAAAATTGTTTTTCTGACGATATTCAAAGGCTTTGTTAACAAAGCGGCGTATTAACATGAGCTTACGAGAAAAAACGCTTAATGGCGCAAAGTGGTCGGCGATTGCAACGGTGATCATTATTGGGCTCGGACTTATTCAGATGACTGTCCTGGCGCGAATTATTGATAACCACCAGTTCGGGTTGTTAACCGTGTCGCTGGTGATCATAGCGCTGGCCGATACGCTGTCGGATTTCGGTATCGCCAACTCAATTATTCAACGCAAAGAGATTGGTTATCTGGAGCTGACGACGCTGTACTGGCTAAACGTTGGGCTGGGTATCGTGGTATGCGTGGCGATGTTTCTGCTGAGCGAGACGATTGCCCATGTGCTCAATAACCCAGAACTGGCACCGCTCATCAAAACCTTATCACTGGCGTTTGTGGTGATACCGCACGGGCAGCAGTTTCGCGCGCTGATGCAAAAAGAGCTGGCCTTCAACAAAATTGGCATGATTGAAACCAGTTCGGTGCTGGCTGGATTTACCTTTACCGTGGTCAGCGCCCATTTCTGGCCGCTCGCGCTGACGGCCATTCTTGGGTATCTGGTGAATAGTACGCTACGTACGCTGCTGTTCGGCTATTTTGGCCGCCGGATTTACCGACCCGGGCTGCATTTTTCGCTGGCATCCGTTTCGTCGAACCTGCGTTTTGGCGCATGGCTGACGGCAGACAGCATCATCAATTACATCAATACCAACCTTTCCACGCTGGTTTTAGCTCGCACGTTGGGAGCTGGCGTGGCGGGCGGATTCAATCTCGCCTGGAACGTGGCGGTTGTCCCGCCGATCAAACTGAACCCGATTATCACCCGCGTGCTGTTTCCGGCGTTTGCCAAAATCCAGGACGACAGCGAAAAACTACGAGTGAATTTTTACAAGTTGCTGTCAGTGGTTGGGATTATCAACTTCCCAGCGCTACTGGGACTGATGGTGGTGTCGAATAACGTGGTGCCGCTGGTATTCGGCGATAAGTGGAACGGCATTATTCCGGTCCTGCAACTATTGTGCATTGTGGGTTTGCTGCGATCCGTGGGGAATCCAATAGGATCGCTTTTGATGGCGAAAGCCCGGGTCGATATCAGCTTCAAATTCAATGTGTTCAAAACCTTTTTGTTTATTCCTGCCATTTTCATTGGCGGTCATCTGGCGGGGGCGATTGGCGTGACGCTGGGCTTTCTGTTGGTCCAGGTGATTAACACGATCCTCAGCTACTTCGTGATGATCAAACCTGTTCTTGGCTCCAGCTACCGTCAGTACATGCTCAGCCTGTGGCTGCCGTTGTATCTCTCCTTACCAACCCTTGTGGTGAGCTATGCGTTGGGCTTAACCCTGCGCAACCAGGTGCCATTAAGCGCGCTGCTGGGGATCCAGATAGCGGCAGGAGCACTGGTGTTTGCGCTAATGATTGTGCTGTCGCGCCATCCGCTGGTGGTGGAAATAAAACGCCAATTCTGTCGCAGTGAAAAAATGAAAACCTTGCTCCGTGCGGGATAAGAACAACGTTTTAAGAGGTCATAATGAAATTACTAATTTTAGGCAACCATACCTGCGGGAACCGAGGGGATAGCGCGATCCTGCGCGGTTTGCTGGATGCCATTAACGCGTTGCGTCCCGAGACCGAAGTGGATGTGATGAGCCGTTACCCGGTGAGCTCTTCGTGGTTGTTAAACCGCCCGGTGATGGGCGACCCGCTGTATTTGCAGATGAAGCAACATAACAACGCAGCGGGTGTTATGGGGCGCGTGAAGAAAGTGCTGCGTCGTCGCTATCAGCATCAGGTACTGCTCTCGCGTGTTACCGATTCCGGTAATCTGCGCAATATCGCTATCGCCCAGGGCTTTACCGATTTTGTCCGTCTGCTGTCGCGCTATGACGCCATCATCCAGGTCGGCGGATCGTTCTTTGTCGATCTGTATGGCGTGCCGCAGTTTGAACATGCCCTGTGTTCGTTTATGGCGAAAAAACCGCTGTACATGATTGGTCACAGCGTGGGGCCATTCCAGGATGGGCAGTTTAATCAACTGGCGAACTACGTGTTTGGTCACTGTAATGCGTTGATTTTACGTGAATCCGTCAGTCTGGATCTGATGAAGCGCAGCGCAATTACCACGGATAAAGTCGAAACTGGCGTGGATACGGCCTGGCTGGTTGACAACCATCATGAGGATTTTGAGCCAGGTTATGCGGTACAGCACTGGTTAGACATGGCGGCTAAACAGAAGACCGTTGCCATTACATTGCGTGAGCTGGCTCCTTTTGATAAGCGTCTGGGGACAACGCAGCAGGCCTATGAGCAAGCCTTTTCCGGGGTGGTGAACCGCATCCTCGACGAAGGTTACCAGGTGATAGCGCTGTCAACTTGCACCGGTATTGATAGTTACAACAAAGATGACCGCATGGTGGCGTTAAACCTGCGCCAGTATGTTAACGATCCGGCCCGATATCACGTGGTGATGGATGAACTTAACGATCTGGAGATGGGGAAGATTCTGGGCGCCTGCGATCTGACGGTGGGGACTCGCTTGCATTCTGCCATCATCTCGATGAATTTTATGACGCCTGCCATCGCCATTAACTACGAGCACAAATCGGCCGGGATCATGCAACAACTGGGGTTACCGGAGATGGCTGTTGATATTCGTCATCTTCTCGATGGCGGTCTCGAAGGGAAGGTTGCCGATACTCTCGGACAGTTACCTGAGCTGCGCATACGTCTCGGCGACGCGGTTATGCGCGAACGCGAACGTGGGGTACGCATGGTGCAGTCGGTTTTAACGCGTATTGAGGGGGATAAATGAAGATTGGTTTTTTCCTGCTTAAATTTCCGCTCTCCTCCGAGACATTTGTACTCAATCAGATAACCGCATTTATCGATATGGGCTACGACGTGGAGATTGTCGCTTTGCAGAAGGGCGATCTTGAAAATACTCATGCCTCCTTTAATACCTACCGTCTGGGTGAAAAAACTCGCTGGTTGCTGAATGAACCGGAAAGCAAACTGGCGAAACTGAAATATAGGGCAGCGGCGGCTCTGCACGGTATTACCCGCGCAGCGACCTGGAAAGCGCTTAATGTTGCACGCTATGGTGAGGAGGCGCGCAATCTGATTTTGGCAGCTATTTGCGGCGGGAATCCGCGAGCGTTTGAGGCGGATGTTTTTATTGCTCATTTTGGGCCCGCAGGCGTAACGGCCGCCAAGCTGCGTGAGCTTGGGATGATCCGCGGAAAAATCGCCACGGTATTTCATGGGATTGATGTTTCGCACCGGGGCGTTTTGGCCCGCTATACCCCTGAGTATCAGCAGCTGTTTCAACGCGGTGATTTAATGTTGCCCATCAGCAATCTCTGGGCCGGACGGTTAAAAAATATGGGATGTCCGCCGCAAAAAATTGCCGTCTCGCGTATGGGAATCGATATGACACGCTTTACGCCACGCCAGTTGAAATCGCCAACTGCACCGCTGGAAATAATCTCTGTTGCCCGGTTAACCGAGAAAAAAGGACTGCACCTCGCCATCGAAGCTTGTCGTCAGTTAAAAGAGCAGGGCGTTTCATTTCGTTATCGAATTCTGGGTATCGGCCCTTGGGAGCGTCGTTTACGTACGCTGATCGAGCAATATCAACTCGATGGCGTTATTGAGATGCCCGGCTTTAAGCCCAGTCATCAGGTAAAGGAGATGCTTGAACAGGCGGATGTATTTTTGCTGCCTTCGATCACCGGAAGAGACGGCGATATGGAAGGGATCCCGGTGGCACTGATGGAGGCAATGGCGGTGGGTATTCCGGTGATTTCCACCGTTCACAGCGGGATCCCGGAGCTGGTCGAGTCGGGTAAATCAGGCTGGCTGGTACCGGAAAACGACGCGCAGGCACTGGCAGAGCGTTTAGCGGCATTTAGCCTGCTCGACAGTGAGCAGGTACAGTCGATTGTGCAGTGTGCGCGTGAAAAAATTGAAAATGAATTTAATCAGTTAGCTATCAATAAACAGTTAGCCAGTCTGCTGCAAACGATGTAAATCGAGGTTGTATGTCAGAGAACAAACTCTCACGCCGTACTTTTCTGACGGCGGGCTCTGCGCTTGTCGTGCTGCATTCTCCCGTTGTTCGCGCGCTTGAATCATCGGGCAGCGTCAACATTCAGGATTACAACCCACAGGATTGGGTGGCCTCTTTCAGGCAGGCGTTCAAAGAAGGGCAAATGGTCGTCGTACCAAAAGGCCTGGAATGTAAGGATCTCAATACTGCTATTGTTATTCCGCCAGGCAAAACGCTCTTCATACAAGGGCGAATAAGTGGCAATGGCCGTGGGCGCTTTATTCTGCAGGATGGATGCAAAGTGGTGGGCGAGCAGGGCGGGAGCCTGAAGAACGTTACCCTGGATGTACGTGGTTCGGACTGTGTAATAAAAGGGATTGCCATGAGCGGTTTCGGTCCGGTGACGCAAATCTATATCGGCGGTAAAACTTCAAGGCTGATGCGTAATCTGATTATTGATGATATTACTGTCACACGCGCTAACTATGGGATTTTGCGTCAGGGTTTTCATAACCGAATGGATGGCGTAAAGATTACAAACTGCCGTTTTAGCGATCTACAGGGAGATGCCATTGAGTGGAATGTGGCTATCAACGACAGCAACATCCTCATTTCTGACCATGTCATTGAACGTATTAACTGTACCAATGGCAATGTGAACTGGGGCATCGGTATCGGGCTGGCGGGCAGTACCTATGACAATAGCTATCCCGATGAACTGGCGGTAAAAAACTTCGTGGTGGCGAACATCACCGGTACCGACTGTCGGCAGTTAGTTCATGTGGAGAACGGCAAGCATTTTATCATTCGTAATATTACCGCGCGAAATATCACACCGGATTTCAGTAAGAAAGCGGGCATTGATAATGCGACGGTTGCTATTTATGGATGTGATAACTTCGTGATCGATAATATCAATATGGAGAACAGCGCAGGTATGCTCATTGGTTATGGCGTTATCAAAGGTCGATATTTATCCATTCCACAAAACTTTAAGCTAAATAATATCCATCTCGATAACACCAAACGTGAATACAAATTACGCGGAATTCAGATCTCCTCTGGTAATGCAACGTCATTCGTGGCCATCACCAACGTGGAGATGAAGTGTGCCACGCTTGAGTTGCACAACCAACCGCAGCACCTTTTTTTACGTAACGTCAGGGTGATGCAGCAATTGGCCACGGGGCCCGCACTTAAGATGCACTTCGATCTGCGCCAGGACGTACGCGGAAAGTTTATGGCCAGGCAGGACACACTACTCTCACTGGCCAATGTTCATGCGGTAAACGAAGCTGGGCAAAGTTCAGTTGACATCGACCGGGTAAACCATCAGGTGGTGAATGTTGAAGCGGTGAATTTTCGACTACCGGGGCAGGAGAGGTAACTTTGCGACCATTCCTGGCTCAAGTTGTACATACTTGAGCTTAAGATTACTGCATTCTACAGATAAGCGGCGTAACATACGCGGCAACAGTACAATGTAATTCATACTGGCTAAAACAAGCTAAAAAGCTATAATTCAGCAACTAATGAATAGGTGAATGACTTAATGATTAATTTGAAAGCAGTTATTCCGGTAGCAGGTCTGGGGATGCACATGTTGCCAGCCACTAAGGCAATCCCTAAAGAGATGCTGCCGATCGTAGACAAGCCGATGATTCAATACATTGTCGACGAAATTGTAGCTGCAGGTATCAAAGAAATCGTTCTGGTAACTCATGCGTCTAAGAACGCGGTTGAGAACCACTTCGACACCTCTTACGAACTCGAATCGTTGCTTGAGCAGCGTGTTAAGCGCCAGTTATTAGCCGAGGTGCAGTCTATCTGTCCTCCGGGCGTGACTATCATGAACGTCCGTCAGGCTCAGTTACTGGGTCTGGGTCACTCCATTCTTTGTGCTCGCCCTATCATTGGTGATAACCCGTTCGTCGTGGTATTACCTGACGTTATTCAGGATACCGCAAGTGCGGATCCGCTGCGCTACAACCTCGCTGCTATGGTTGCTCGTTTTAATGAAACCGGGCGCAGTCAGGTGCTGGCTAAGCGTATGGAGGGCGATCTGTCTGAATACTCTGTTATTCAAACCAAAGAGGCTTTGGACAACGAAGGTAAAGTCAGCCGTATCGTTGAGTTCATCGAAAAACCGGATCAGCCGCAAACGCTGGATTCCGATCTGATGGCCGTAGGACGCTATGTGCTTTCTGCTGATATCTGGGCAGAGCTGGAAAAAACTGCTCCAGGTGCCTGGGGACGTATTCAGCTGACTGATGCCATTGCAGAGTTGGCTAAAAAACAGTCTGTTGATGCCATGCTGATGACGGGTGACAGCTACGATTGCGGTAAAAAGATGGGCTACATGCAGGCATTCGTTAAGTATGGGCTGCGTAACCTGAAAGAAGGTCCGAAATTCCGTAAGAGCATCGAGAAGCTACTGAGCGAGTAGATATTTACAGGTCTTTGTGACGGTAAGCCAGAAAAAATAGCGGCAGCTAACATCCCAGCTTCTATGCTTTAAGCAATGGAATGTTACTGTCGCTTTTTTATGAAAAATGACCAATAACAACAAGTTAACCTACCAAGTTTAATCATGGCTTTGTCAGTTTTTTTCTTGTTTCTGGTCGCATTTGGTAAGACAATTAGCGTTTGAATTTAACAGAGCTTTGCGATAGCTGGCGGGGCTGGTTACATCTTTGGAATTTAGGTAGTGCTCTGGTAGCTGCAAGGCCAGGGGCGGTAGCATACCTAAAAATGTGCAGGCTTCTGCAGGTTTTCAAAAAATAGAGTTATGAGTCTAATAAAGAATAGTTTTTATAATTTGGCAGGTTTTGCAATTCCAACATTAATTGCTGTACCTGCCTTAGGTTATCTTGCTCGAGTTATAGGCGTCGAAGCTTTTGGTATATTCACATTGGCATTTGCAATTGTGGGTTATGCTAGTATTTTTGATGCAGGGCTCAGTCGTGCTGTCATTCGAGAAATTTCTATTTATCGTGATGACTTGCAAGAACAGTATAAAATTATCGCCACATCAGGTATAGTAGTATTGTTTATGGGCTGTACGGCCGCAATTCTTTTATTACTGAGTGTACCGCATCTTAATTCGTTTTTAAAAGTGTCAGTAGATATGAGAGATGAAGTTCGTCAGTCTTTCATATTACTGGCATTTATTATTCCAATTTATCTATTAAATCAGATATGGTTAGCATGGTTGGAAGGCCATGAGAAATTTATTAACATTAATATACAGCGTTCAATTAGTAATTCAGCAATTGCTGGGCTCCCTGCTTTATGCTGTATTTTCCAGCCTACATTAAAATCCGCGATCATTGGTTTAATATTCGGTAGGTTAATTTCATTTATAATTACATGTTTTATTTGTAGAAAAATAATAATTTCCAGTGGTATAAATTTTAGCAGGAAAACATTTATACGGCTTATAAAATTTGGAGGATGGCTAACGATTAGTAATATAATCAGCCCTATGATGGTCTATTTTGATCGGTTTGTAGTGTCAAATTTATTAGGCGCGGGTAAAGTCGCTTTTTATACTGCCCCCTCAGAAGGCATCGGTCGACTATTAAATATTCCAGCTGCTTTAGCAAGAGCCTTATTTCCTAAGCTTAGTTATGCGCAATCAGCTGAGGAAAGAATAAAGCTTGAAAAGCAAAGTATTCTATTGATGTCTATTATTTGTGTTCCCGTGGTCATCATATGCTTGTTCTTTTCGAAGCAGCTAATGTCCTTATGGATGGGAGAGGAGTTTGGCATTCATTCAGCGCACATCTTACAGGTCCTAATTGTAGGGTTTTATTTTAACGCCTTAGCTCAGATCCCATATTCACTAATACAGGCCGCAGGAAAAGCTAAGTTTACAGCATTTATTCATCTTTCTGAGATAATCCCGTATCTTATCATTCTGTATGTTTTAACTTTACATTATGGATTATTAGGTACAGCTATCGCTTGGACAGGCCGAGTAGCTTTAGATGCGCTGTTGCTAAAGATTGTATCAAATAAATTACGAATTTATAAAAGATAAATTAATATGGACTACAAAATATTTGCAATCATTGTCACCTATAATCCGGATAATTCAGTACTTGATGAGTTTGTCAGAAAAATAACACATCAGGTATCTAAGGTGATTATTGTTGATAATAGTGAGCCTTCACAAGTTAATAGCTACAAGGATGTGGATATTGTTCGACTGAATGACAATGTCGGTATCGCTGAGGCGCAAAATATAGGGTTGCAGAAAGCGATGGATGAAAATTGTGATTTTATTTTTACCTTTGATCAAGACTCGCAGATTTCAGATTCATACTGCAAAAAAATGATTGCTGAGTATAATAAATTTAAAGATCAGTATCCTATTGCTTGCATAGGTCCAACAATTAATCAGCAATCAACAGATCATCAACCAAAAAATTTGGGACTAGCTGAGAAAGATTTTATTATTTCTTCTGGCGCTCTTTTTCCTCTACATGCCTTTCAAACCGTGGGGATGTTTAAAGCCGATTGGTTCATCGATATGATTGATGTTGAGTGGAGCCATCGTGCACGAAAGAAAGGATATCTTTCTTTTGAAACTCCACGTGTAATAATGAACCATAATATTGGTGAAAACGAGTATCCAAAACTCTTTATTTGGGAGGTTAGAATAGGCTCGCCTGTACGACAATATTATCTTGTACGAAATTGGATTTTCTCATTAAAATCAAAGAGTTTTGACATGAGGAGCAAACTTATAATTATTTTTCTTTTGCTAAAAAAAATACCTCTTTTTGCGATTATGACACCCAAAAGGAAACGAATTAAATTTATTTTGCAAGGTATTTGGGATGGAGTTATAGGCAAAGGAGGAAAATACTCATATTAAAATGAGTGTTTAAATAACTATGAATCAGGATATCCATGTTGATGTTATTCTTGCGGCTCATAATGGTGCCAAATTTATTCAGCAGCAAATTTTTTCTATTTTGGAACAATCGCATACGGCGCTAAATTTAATTGTTACAGATGACGGGTCTTCTGATGGTACAGTTGACCTTATTCATAATATTTCGAAGCAAGATCCTAGGGTTAGTTGTCATGTTTGTAATAATGCCGCAGGAGTTGTGAAAAACTTCAATAATGGAATCCAATTCAGTACAGCGGATTATATTCTTTTTTGCGATCAAGACGATGTGTGGGAAAAAGATAAAATAGAACTGATGCTTAATGAGATTCGTGAACAAGAGATAATCAACGGAGAAAAAGTCCCTTGTTTAGGCTTTTCAAACCTTAGAATAGTTGATGAAAATCTTAACTTAATAAATGATGATTTTTACAATTATTCAAAACTTGATCCGAATAATAATTTGGCATTAAATTATTTAACTTGGCGATCGTCGGTTTATGGCTGTACAGTTATTATGAATTCAATACTTCTCAAAATGGCCGGAATGGTGCCTGAGCATATTGCAATGCATGATCACTGGTATGCTTTTCAGGCTGCGAGGAGTGGGAAAATATTTTATCTGGCTCGGCCTCTTGTTAATTATCGCCAACACTCAGCAAACGTTGTAGGTGCCCAACAACGTAGTACCTTCGCTAGAGCTAAAAGAGTGAAAAAGACCTTATCAGGAATTAAGCGCTCAGTCGTATCGGCGCGAATAATGCTTAATCTGTTAGAAAATAATGAATGTAAAAGGAAATTAACTTTTTTACAAAAGATACGTTTCTTGCATAAATATGTTAAACCCTATTATACTGAGAGGTTTGCCTACAGTGTAATTTTCTCAATACTTTGGTTGATTTATGAATAAGCTAATTGTTCTTTCCGGTGTTAATATGGTTGAAGGCGGTATTTTGACCGTATTCAGGACGATGATCACTACATTTAGCAAAGTCTCTGGGGTGAGGTTAATTTGCTTGGTTCACGATGTCAATCTATTTGAACAATTTAAGTCACAAGAAAATATTGAATTTTATGAGTATAAAAATATTAAAACAGGCTGGCTTAAAAGACTCAAGTTTGAATATATAACTAGCTTTACATTGAGTAAAGAACTAAATCCAGATGCTTGGATATGTCTGCACGATATGTCTGCACGGGTAGCTACGGCCAACCAATTTGTGTATTGCCATAACCCATCTCCATTTTATCAGGCAAGTCATCTCGATCTTAAGTATGATCGAACTTTTTTCTTGTTTACCAAACTTTACAAATATTTATATCGCGTTAATATCAAATCTAATAAGCTAGTCATTGTGCAACAGCAATGGATTGCAAAGTATTTTAAGGAAAACTATAGTATTAATAATTTGTTGGTTGCCCGCCCTGAGGCAGAAAATATAAGAAACCGTGAAACCGCTCAATGCAACTCAGTGTCTACTGGAGTAAAAAGATTGCTGTACCCAGCATTTCCAAGAACTTTTAAAAATTTCAATATACTTCTTGATGCGATGGCAATCTTAAAAAAACAACAAATACATATCTATAATAAATTAAACATAATATTGACCTTTAATAAAGGAATGACGAAATTTGGAGATTTTATTATTTTTGAGTGTGAAAGGCGTGGGTTGCAAAATATACATTTCATTGGTCTGAAAAGTAAAGAAAAATTAGATGATATATATCGCAATGAAACCGATGCTCTAATTTTCCCTTCTAAGCTTGAAACATGGGGTCTTCCTCTTTCTGAAGCAAAAGAGTTTAAATTACCAATTCTTTCTGCCGATCTACCCTATGCTCATGAGACAATAGGAAATTATGAAAGAGTGCACTTTTTCAAACCTGATGATGCTGTTTTGTTGGCCGAAAAATTAGCTGCCTTTTCCCAAGGTGAAGATATTTTCGGGCCGACTACATTTACTGATGATCCTGCATATTTGGTTAGTCACAGTTGGGCTGAGTTAGCGAAACAGATTATTGATTCTTTGGAAATGAAATAATGAGCTCTACTTTAAAAATTGGTATTGCGGTAGTGACTTATAATGGTGGGGAAATTTGGGAGAAAGCGGCGCAAGCTATTCATCTAAATTGTCAACCCGGTACTGATGTCGTGGTTGTGGACTCACAAAGTAAGGACAACACCCAAGCAGTTGCCCAACAGTATGGATTTATTGTCCATGAGATCCAGCAGCATGATTTTAATCATGGTGGTACTCGTAATCTAGCTATGGATATTTTTCATGATAAGGATTATGTTATTTTTCTGACTCAGGATGCTATTCTTGAAACTAGAAATAGTGTGGCTACATTAATCAATTTTATGGTCGAAAATGATCTATGCGCTGCATATGGTAAGCAACTTCCTCATATTGATGCTAATCCAATAGCTGCCCATGCACGTGAATTTAATTATGGATGCGAGTCGTTGATAAATCAGCTAGATTGTATCCCTATTCGTGGCATCAAAACTGCTTTCATGTCTAATTCATTTTCCGCTTATAAAGTAGATGATTTTCAGCGTATTGGTGGTTTCCCAACTGACACTATCCTTTGTGAAGATATGTTTTTTGCGGCGAAAGCTATTCAACATAATCTAAAAACAGGCTATTGCTCTGAGGCTGCAGTCCGTCATTCACATAATTACTCAATTATCGAAGAATATAAGCGTTATTTCGATATTGGTGTTTTCCATCAAGATGAACCGTGGATTCAGAAAAAGTTTAATGCAGTATCGTCAGAAGGTAATAGATTTATTAAATCAGAGGTGATTTATCTAATGAGACATAATCCATTGTTAATTATTAAAGCATTTATGAATAATGTGGCAAAATTAATTGGATACAAAATTGGATTAAGATATAAAAATCTCCCGCTTAGTGTCATAAAAAAAATGAGTATGCACAGGAATTACTGGAAGAATTCTTATAATAGGTGAGTCAAGTTAAAGAATAAGTTTAAGCATAATGTACCGAAATATGTTTTCGCAAGTGTTGATTTTTTTGTCTATATATCCTCTCTTTTTGTAGCAATGATGCTTACCAAGCATTTTTTTGGCGGTGACTTATCACCTTTTCTGCCTGGGGAAGATTATAATTACCGAGTACTCTCTCACTTCATTCTTGGATTCGTCGCTGTAGCGTGGTTTGGAATTCGCTTACGCCATTATACATACAGGAAACCATTCTGGAATGAGCTAAAAGAAATACTACGAACAGTCATCATTTTCGCTGTAATAGATTTGGCGATCGTCGCGTTTTCAAAATGGCATTTTTCTCGCTATCTTTGGGCTTTTACTTGGTGTGGGATTTTTATATTTATACCGGTCGGCCGAAATTTAGTTAAGCGATTCCTAAAAAAGATAGGTATGTGGAAAAAGAAAACTATTATTCTAGGTGGCGGTGTTAACGCTTATGATGCATATCAAGCATTAATGAGTGAAAAGAACTTAGGCTATGATATTCAATATTTATATACTGTCAATGGCAAAGTTGAACCTATTAGTGAAGATATTAAGCTTCTTACAGAAGAGGAAGATATCTACAAAATTGAAGATTTTAGAAACATCCAATTTATCCTTGCATTTGATGATGGTGACTATCAACAATTAGATCGATGGCTTAAAAATCTCACAAAGAAAAAATGTCGTTCGATTTCAGTAATACCTACAATTCGTGGTGTGCCATTGTATGGAACAGATATGGCATTCATCTTTAGCCATGAAGTCTTATTACTTAGAGTAAATAACAATCTAGCTAAACGTAGTTCTCGTTTTGTTAAACGAACTTTTGATATTATAGTCTCTAGCTTTCTTTTAATTTTACTTTCCCCACTACTTATTTATCTGAGCCTTAAAGTAAAGAAAGACGGTGGGTATGCTATTTATGGGCATGAAAGGGTCGGTCGAAAAGGAAACTTATTTAAATGTCTTAAATTTCGCTCAATGGTGATGAATTCGCAGGAGGTGCTACAAAACCTGCTTGAAAGTGATTCTCAAGCCAGAGATGAATGGGAAAAAGACTTTAAGTTACGAGATGACCCTCGAATTACTCCAATAGGAAAATTTATTCGACGTACCAGCTTGGACGAACTTCCGCAACTCTTTAATGTTTTGAAAGGTGAGATGAGCTTAGTAGGTCCGCGACCAGTTATCGCTGAGGAACTACTACGCTATAACGATGAAGCTGATTACTACCTCATGGCAAAACCAGGTATGACAGGTTTATGGCAGGTAAGTGGACGAAATGATGTCGATTATGAAAAACGTGTATATTTTGATTCATGGTACGTTAAAAACTGGTCTCTATGGAATGATATCGTTATTTTATTTAAAACAATTAGTGTCGTTTTAAAACGCGACGGTGCTTATTAATCCTATTAAAGGTGCGATGATGAAAGTTATTGATACTAAGATCAATGGTGTTAAGATCATAGAACCCAAAGTATTTGAAGATGTACGTGGTTTCTTTTTGGAAACATTTAACGCCCAGCGTTATAAGAAAATGTTAGATATTGAACATGATTTTATCCAGGATAACCATTCACGTTCAGTCAAAAATGTTTTACGCGGCTTACATCTCCAGACCAATAATCCACAAGGCAAGTTAGTTCGTGTGGTCCATGGAGAAGTACTTGATGTGGCCGTTGATATCCGTAAAAATTCACCAACTTTTGGTCTTTGGGAGTCAGTAATTCTTAGCGAAAGCAATAAAAAACAATTTTGGATCGCGCCAGGACTTGCTCATGGTTTTGTTGTTCTCTCTGATGTCGCTGATTTTGAATATAAGTGTACAAATTATTACGATCCTGCAAGTGAAAAATGTATTTTATGGAATGATGCTGATCTGAATATTGAATGGCTGGTATCCGATCCTATTCTTTCTGATAAGGATATGAAAGGATTAACTTTTAAAGAATATGCTTCTCAACTTTAATTTATAGGTCTATTTGATGAAAATTCTGGTAACAGGCGGTGCGGGCTTTATTGGTTCTGCAGTGGTTCGATATATTATAAATAATACCGCTGACTATGTTGTCAATGTTGATAAATTGACCTACGCAGGTAATCTAGAATCGTTAAAAAGCATTGCTGATAATGAGCGTTATTCTTTCGAGAAAGCAGATATTTGCGATAAAGCTGACATTGAACGCATTTTCGAACGTCATCAACCTGATTTAATTATGCATTTGGCTGCAGAAAGCCATGTAGATCGCTCAATTTCTGGTCCGGCAGATTTTATTGAAACGAATATTGTAGGTACATACACATTGTTAGAGGTGTGTAGAGCTTACTGGAATAACTTAGAAAGTTCACGTAAAGAAGCGTTCCGATTTCATCATATTTCAACTGATGAGGTTTACGGTGACTTACCGCACCCGGATCAATGGGAAGGCGATAATGATTCATTACCGTTGTTCACCGAGGAAACAGCTTATGCACCAAGCAGCCCATATTCAGCTTCAAAAGCATCCAGTGATCATTTGGTGCGTGCGTGGAAGCGGACTTACGGTTTACCGACAATTGTTACTAATTGCTCTAATAACTATGGTCCATATCACTTTCCAGAAAAACTTATACCTCTGGTGATACTGAATGCCCTTGAAGGAAAACAATTGCCAATCTATGGCAAGGGTGATCAAATTCGAGACTGGCTATATGTAGAGGATCATGCACGTGCGCTCTATTGCGTATTGACTAAAGGCACGCCAGGAGAAACCTATAACATAGGCGGGCATAATGAGAAAAAAAATATTGAAGTGGTTCATGCAATTTGTGATTTACTTGATGAACTCGTTCCATCTTCAACTTCATACCGTGAACTAATTAGCTGGGTTGCAGATCGACCGGGCCATGACCGTCGTTATGCTATAGATGCGGATAAAATCAAAAATGAACTTAATTGGTCCCCTCAGGAAAGCTTTGAGTCCGGGATTCGCAAGACTGTCCAGTGGTATCTCGACAATACAGAGTGGATAAATAATGTGAGAAGCGGGGAGTATGCTAACTGGATTAAGCATAACTATAAGGATCGAGTGTAATGAATATACTATTATTTGGTAAGGGCGGGCAGGTAGGTTGGGAGCTACAGCGGGCATTGGCCCCTTTGGGTAAATTGACTGCACTAGATTTTAATTCTAGTGAGTATTGTGGTGATTTTGCCAATCCCGAAGGGATTGCCGAAACTATACGCCGAATCAAACCTGATGTTATTGTTAATGCTGCTGCATATACCGCAGTTGACAAAGCAGAGTCCGAATCTGAGTTGGCGTATATAGTGAATGCCGAGAGTGTTGGGGCTATTGCATCGGAAGCCAAAAAGATCGATGCTTGGGTTATCCACTACTCCACTGATTACGTTTTCCCTGGTGATGGTGACATTGCAAAGAAAGAAACTGACCCGACGAATCCGCTCAATGTTTATGGTGAAACCAAACTAGCTGGTGAGCAATTATTGCAGCAACATTGTGAAAAATATCTTATATTTCGTACTAGCTGGGTCTATGCTGGTAAAGGGAATAATTTTGCAAAGACTATGCTAAGATTGGCAAAAAAAAATGTGACTTTGTCGGTTATCTGTGACCAATTTGGTGCACCGACTGGTGCTGAGTTGCTTGCTGATTGCACTGCTCACGCCATTATCACCGCACAAGCTAGGCCAGAAGTCGCTGGCTTATATCATTTGGTTGCATCTGGGGTTACAACTTGGGCTGATTACGCTGAATTGGTTTTTGCTCAAGCACGTAAAGCAGGGATTGAATTAGCTGTTAAGGATGTCAGAAAAATATCAACGAGTGAATATCTGACACCAGCTTGCCGTCCTGGAAACTCCCGTCTTTCAACGGAAAAATTTCAGACGACTTTCAATCTGCAGTTACCACAATGGCAGGTTGGTGTGAAGCGGATGTTGGCTGAACTATTTACCGCATCGTCACTTTGATCCCTACTCTTTGGCATAAACACTATTTGAGATAAAAAATGACAACTCGTAAAGGTATTATTTTAGCAGGTGGTTCAGGAACACGACTTTACCCAGTTACAATGGCGGTGAGTAAGCAATTATTACCGATCTATGATAAACCGATGATTTACTATCCACTGACCACGTTAATGCTGGCAGGGATTCGAGATATACTTATTATCAGTACACCCCAGGATACGCCTCGATTTGAACAACTGCTAGGTGATGGGAGTCAGTGGGGACTGAACTTAAAGTATAAAATACAGGATAGTCCTGATGGTCTGGCTCAGGCTTTCATTATTGGTGAAGAGTTCATAGGTGATGATAGTTGTGCGCTAGTGTTAGGTGATAATATTTTCTACGGTCATGATTTACCAAAATTACTTTCAAACGCAGTGAAAAAAGAATCAGGTGCGACTGTTTTTGCTTATCATGTCAATGATCCAGAGCGATATGGCGTAGCCGAGTTTGATGAGACAGGCAAGGCTATCTCCTTAGAAGAGAAGCCCGCAAAACCTAAAAGTAACTATGCAGTGACTGGACTTTATTTCTATGATAATAGTGCAGTTTCCCTAGCTAAGACCCTGAAGCCTTCGGCGCGCGGTGAGCTAGAAATCACAGATATTAATCAACTTTATCTGGAGCAAGGAAATCTCTCCGTTGAGATGATGGGACGTGGTTATGCGTGGCTTGATACTGGTACTCACCAGAGTCTCATCGAAGCTAGTAATTTTATTGCAACTATTGAAGAACGTCAGGGGTTAAAAGTTGCTTGCCCGGAGGAGATTGCATTCCGTAAAGGATTTATCACTGCTGACCAGGTTCTCAAACTTGCTGAACCGATGGCAAAGAATAACTATGGAAAATATCTTGCTAAATTGATTAAATAGTTATTGTGAACTCATAATATACACACTTGAGTTTTTAGATGAATTGTATTCCTGAGCGACTAATGTTGCTTTTAAAGGAAGATATGTATCACTTAATTTTCATCAGGTGGTACATAATCAAATTTCAATTGTTTTTATAGTTCGTGTTTTATATTGAACCTAACTTCAATTCTATTATTATTTTGTGATTAATTCAGTGATTTTGACTGTTTGATTTTTGCTATTTTGTGAAATTAAAGGCTATTCAAAATTGCTATTATCGAGTTAATATCTAGACCACATCTCAAGCCGCGTTTACGTCGCGCGGTGACCACACCTGACAGGAGTATGTAATGTCCAAGCAACAGATCGGCGTCGTCGGTATGGCAGTGATGGGGCGCAACCTGGCGCTCAACATCGAAAGCCGTGGTTATACCGTCTCCATCTTCAACCGCTCCCGCGAGAAAACTGAAGAAGTTGTTGCCGAGAACCCGGGTAAGAAACTGGTTCCTTATTACACGGTGAAAGAGTTCGTCGAGTCTCTTGAAACCCCACGTCGTATCCTGTTAATGGTGAAAGCGGGTGCTGGCACCGATGCTGCTATTGATTCCCTGAAGCCGTATCTGGATAAAGGCGACATCATCATTGATGGTGGTAACACCTTCTTCCAGGACACCATTCGTCGTAATCGTGAACTGTCAGCTGAAGGCTTCAACTTCATCGGTACCGGCGTGTCCGGCGGTGAGGAGGGGGCCTTGAAAGGTCCGTCTATTATGCCTGGCGGCCAGAAAGAAGCGTACGAACTGGTTGCGCCGATTCTGACTAAAATCGCCGCTGTTGCTGAAGATGGCGAACCGTGCGTGACCTATATCGGTGCCGATGGCGCAGGTCACTATGTGAAGATGGTGCACAACGGGATCGAATATGGCGATATGCAGCTGATTGCGGAAGCCTATTCTCTGCTGAAAGGCGGTTTGAACCTGTCTAACGAAGAGCTGGCAACTACTTTCACCGAGTGGAATGAAGGCGAGCTGAGCAGCTATCTGATCGACATCACCAAAGATATCTTCACCAAGAAAGACGAAGAGGGTAAATACCTTGTTGATGTGATCCTGGACGAAGCGGCGAACAAAGGCACCGGTAAATGGACCAGCCAGAGCTCTCTGGATCTGGGCGAACCGCTGTCGCTGATCACCGAATCCGTATTCGCTCGCTACATCTCTTCTCTGAAAGACCAGCGCGTTGCGGCATCTAAAGTGCTGTCTGGCCCGCTGGCTAAACTGGCTGGTGATAAAGCAGAGTTTGTTGAGAAGGTCCGTCGCGCGCTGTATTTGGGCAAAATCGTCTCTTATGCTCAGGGCTTCTCTCAACTGCGTGCCGCATCTGACGAATACAACTGGGATCTGAACTACGGCGAAATTGCGAAGATCTTCCGCGCGGGCTGCATCATTCGTGCGCAATTCCTGCAGAAAATCACCGACGCCTATGCTGAAAACAAAGGCATCGCGAACCTGCTGCTGGCTCCGTATTTCAAAAATATCGCTGACGAATATCAGCAAGCGCTACGTGATGTAGTGGCTTATGCTGTGCAGAACGGTATTCCGGTACCGACCTTCTCTGCAGCGATAGCCTACTACGACAGCTACCGCTCTGCGGTACTGCCGGCTAACCTGATCCAGGCCCAGCGCGACTACTTTGGTGCACATACGTATAAACGCACCGATAAAGAAGGCGTGTTCCACACCGAATGGCTGGATTAATCTGATTTAGTCTAACTGTGAATCCAGGCCCGGAGCGCTCCTCCGGGCTTTTTTATTGCCAAAAAATGGGATTCAGTCAGGTCCGATATCCGGTGTTGTAGCAAATCACGATATACTGGCGCAATGCAGAGCCGATGCGCCACGTTGTTGGCAGCGTGTTCACCCTCAAATGTTCAACCGGAAGAAGTTACACAGCGAATGAAGATAACTATCTCAGGAACAGGTTATGTAGGTTTGTCGAACGGTATTCTGATTGCCCAGCACCACGAAGTGGTCGCTCTGGATATCGTTCCGACGAAGGTCGAGATGCTGAATCAGAAAAAATCGCCGATCGTTGATAAGGAGATCGAAGAATATCTGGCGACAAAACAGCTGAATTTCCGTGCAACGACCGATAAGTATGATGCTTACCGCGACGCGGACTACGTTATCATCGCGACACCGACTGATTACGATCCGACAACTAACTACTTTAACACTTCTAGCGTCGAGTCAGTGATCCGCGATGTGGTCGAAATCAACCCAAATGCGGTGATGGTAATTAAATCAACGATTCCGGTTGGCTTTACGAACTCCATTAAAGAACAGTTGGGTATCGACAATATTTTCTTTTCGCCAGAATTCCTGCGTGAAGGTCGTGCGCTATACGACAACTTGCATCCGTCCCGTATCGTTATTGGTGAACGTTCCGAACGAGCCGAGCGTTTTGCCGCGTTGCTGCAGGAAGGTGCGGTTAAAAAAGACATTCCGACGCTGTTTACCGACTCTACTGAAGCCGAAGCCATCAAGTTGTTCGCTAACACCTATCTGGCGTTACGTGTTGCCTACTTTAACGAGCTGGATAGCTATGCAGAAAGTCTTGGCTTGAACTCACGGCAGATTATTGAAGGTGTGTGCCTGGATCCGCGTATCGGTAATCACTACAACAATCCGTCATTCGGCTATGGTGGTTACTGCCTGCCGAAAGATACTAAGCAGTTGCTGGCTAACTACGCGTCTGTACCGAATAACATTATTGGTGCGATTGTTGATGCGAACCGTACGCGTAAGGACTTCATTGCAGATTCTATTCTTGCGCGTAAGCCTAAGGTGGTCGGCGTGTACCGTTTGATCATGAAAAGTGGTTCCGATAATTTCCGGGCATCATCGATTCAGGGCATCATGAAGCGCATTAAAGCCAAGGGCGTACCCGTTATTATCTATGAACCGGTCATGGAAGAGGATGAATTTTTCCATTCCCGAGTTGTGCGTGATCTTAATGCGTTCAAAAATGAAGCGGATATTATTATTTCTAACCGCATGACGTCAGAATTAGCTGATGTTGCCGATAAAGTGTATACCCGCGATTTGTTTGGTAGTGATTAATCTCGTCTCCATAAAAAAGGCCTTATAAAAGGCCTTTTTATTTTAATCAGGTCAGTAATTAAACTTTGTAGAAATTACGATACCAGTCAACAAAGTTCTTCACCCCATCTTTTACCGTGGTTTCAGGTTTAAAACCAATTACCTCATACAGTGCTTTAGTGTCTGCGCTGGTTTCCAGTACATCACCTGGCTGTAGTGGTAGCATGTTTTTCTTCGCTTCAATACCCAGAGCATCTTCCAAAGCCTGGATATAGTCCATTAGCTCAACCGGTGAACTATTGCCGATATTGTAGACGCGATAGGGCGCAATGCTGGCTGCTGGCGTGCCTGTTTCAACGGTCCATTGTGTGTCTGCGTGTGGAATGACATCCTGCAGGCGAATGATCGCTTCTGCGATATCATCGATATAGGTAAAGTCACGCTTCATTTTGCCGTAGTTATAGACGTCAATACTTTTCCCTTCCAGCATCGCTTTGGTGAACTTGAACAGCGCCATATCCGGTCGACCCCATGGACCGTACACGGTGAAAAAACGCAACCCGGTGGTGGGCAATCCGTACAGGTGGGAATAAGTATGAGCCATCAGCTCGTTGGCTTTTTTGGTTGCTGCATACAACGACACGGGATGATCGACGGAATCATCCGTAGAGAAAGGCATTTTGCGATTCAGGCCGTAAACTGAACTGGATGAGGCATAGAGTAAATGCTGAATTTTATTATGGCGACACCCTTCCAGTATGTTCAGAAATCCTGTGAGATTTGAGTCTGCATAGGCATGCGGGTTTTCGAGTGAATAACGTACGCCAGCCTGTGCGGCAAGATGAATGACACGTTCAAAATGCCCGGATGCGAAGAGTTCAGTCATGCCTTCGCGGTCGGCTAAATCAATTTTATTAAACTGGAAACCAGGCTGCGCAAGTAATTCCAGACGAGCTTGTTTAAGACTGACGTCGTAGTAATCGTTCAGATTATCAATACCGACTACTTGATGGCCAGCCTCAAGGAGGCGTTTGCTAACGTGGAAGCCGATGAAACCAGCGGCACCCGTAACCAGGTATTTCATGTTTATTCCTCTTTTTGGCTAAATAATAGCCAGGCACCAACAGGCGCTACTAAAAAGTGGAATGATACCGTTAGATGGTAAAAAAGTTAATTGTTATATTTTTTACGCTTACCATCTTTACTGGTTAGATGGTAAGTATTCACGACATGAATTAATTAAAATGAATTGTAAAGTGCAACGATTGGCGGGCATGAAATCTGGTTATTGCTGTTTTTTTGCTCATGAAAGTGTTCTTTGAGTATTTACACTTTTGTTTAATCGTATTGATTTTCAGTAGTGATTGAAATACCAATCAAAATCCCTCAAACAATTTGATTTTTTTATCATTAATCCTATGGCATTGCCTCAATTTATAGCTAAACTAATCCCAGTTTAAGTCTTTCCTTATCTAGGATCTAGGGTTTCTATGTCTGTAAGTGATAACAACATGTCCGGGAGCAGTCATGATCCGGAACAGATTGATCTGATTGATTTACTAGTACAGTTGTGGCGCGGGAAAGTAACAATCGTTATTGCGATTGTTATTGCCATAGTGCTTGCTGTGGGCTATCTGGCAGTTGCTAAGGAGAAATGGACCTCTACAGCAATTATCACTCAACCGGATGTTGGACAGATTGCCACCTATAACAACGCACTTAACGTGTTGTATGGTGCCAGTGCCCCTAAGGTTACTGAGTTACAGGCAAACGTGATTGGCCGTTTTAGTACGTCATTCTCTGCGTTGGCGGAAACGCTGGATAATCAGGAAAAGCCTGAAAAACTGTCGATTGAGCAGTCTGTAAAAGGGCAACCATTGCCGTTGGCGGTCGCTTATGTAGCTGGTTCTCCAGAAGAAGCTCAGCGTCAATTGGCTGAATATATTCAACAAACAGATGAAAAGGTTGCCAAAGAGCTGGAGCTTGATCTGGTTGATAACATCAAATTGCAAACAACTACGCTTCAGGACTCCTTGAAAACTCAGGAAGTGGTCGCGCAGGAGCAAAAAGATCTGCGAATTAAGCAAATTCAGGAAGCGCTGCGTTATGCAGAACAAGCTGGTGTGATTAAGCCGCAAATTCAGCAGACGCAGGATGTGACGCAGGATAGCATGTTCCTGTTGGGTAGCGATGCCCTGAAATCCATGATTGAGCACGAATCCACACGCCCTTTGATATTGTCTGATAACTACTTCCAGACCAAACAAAAGCTGTTGGATATCGAAAGTCTTAAGCTTGAAGGGGCGGAGTTACACGCCTACCGCTACGTGATGAAACCAACGTTACCGGTTCGTCGTGACAGTCCGAAAAAAGCGATTACCCTGGTGCTGGCGGTTCTGCTCGGCGGGATGATTGGGGCTGGCGTGGTGCTGGGGCGAAATGCGTTGCGCAGCTATAAAGGCAAAACAGAGTAAGCGCTCATCTCAATAAAAAAACCGGGCTTGCCCGGTTTTTTTACATGTGCAACTTACTGATGACGCTTACGTAAATTCTCAATCACCGTCGTCAGGTCGAGTTTCTGATCCTGCAGCAGCACCAGCAGGTGATACATCAGATCAGAGGCTTCGTTTGTCAGCTCAAAGCGGTCGTTCACCGTCGCAGCCAGCGCGGTTTCTACGCCTTCTTCACCCACTTTCTGTGCGATGCGTTTGGTGCCGCTGGCATACAGTTTCGCGGTGTAGGAACTGGCTGGGTCAGCGGTTTTACGTTCGGCCAGCAGTTGCTCAAGCTGATACAAGAACAGCCACTGGTGGCTGGCGTCGCCAAAGCAGCTTGAAGTCCCTTTATGGCAGGTCGGGCCAATCGGGTTAACCAGCACTAGCAGAGTGTCGTTGTCGCAGTCAGGCGCAATGCTCACCACATTCAGGAAGTGACCGGATGTTTCTCCTTTGGTCCACAGGCGCTGCTTAGTCCGCGAGAAAAAGGTCACTTTGCCGCTTTCGAGCGTTTTATCCAGCGCTTCCGGGTTCATATAACCCAGCATCAGCACCTCACCGGAAACCGCATGCTGCACGACGACTGGCATCAGCCCGTCGGTTTTTTCCCAGTCCAGCTCGCGGCATTGTTGCTTCGTTAACATATCCTGATCTCCACGCCCTGTGTTGCCAGGTACGCTTTTAATTCGCCAATATTGATAATTTGTTTGTGGAAGACGGAGGCGGCAAGCGCGCCGTCAACGTCGGCATCCCGGAAGGCTTCGAGAAAGTGTTCCATGGTGCCCGCGCCGCCGGAGGCAATCAGCGGGACGTGGCAAACGTCACGTACTTTTTTCAACTGTTCCAGGTCATAACCGTTACGTACGCCGTCCTGATTCATCATGTTCAGGACGATTTCGCCCGCGCCGCGTTTTTGGACTTCCTGCACCCAGTCCAGTGTTTCCCACTGCGTGACGCGGGTACGGCTTTCATCCCCGGTATACTGATTAACGTGATATTTGCCGGTTTCGACGTCATACCACGTATCAATGCCCACCACGATGCACTGCACGCCAAAGCGATCCGCCAGACGGGTGATAAGTTCCGGTTCGGCCAGCGCCGGGGAGTTGATGGAGATTTTGTCCGCCCCGAAAGAGAGGATACGTGCCGCATCGTCGATGGATTTAATGCCACCGGCAACACAGAACGGAATATCGATCACTTCCGCCACGCGTGATACCCAGCTTTTATCCACTACGCGGCCATCGCTGGAGGCGGTGATATCGTAAAACACCAGTTCATCTGCGCCTTCATCGGCATAGCGTTTTGCCAGTGGGACAATGTCGCCAATAATCTCGTGATTGCGGAACTGAACGCCTTTTACTACCTGCCCATCGCGGACGTCCAGACAAGGAATTATGCGTTTTGCCAGCATTGTATGGCCTCCTCAACGGTGAACTTTCCTTCCAGCAAGGCTCGTCCGACGATAACACCACGAACACCGGTCCCGCGCAGGGCCGCTACGTCCTCGATTCCACCAATACCACCAGATGACTGAAACGCCACCTGCGGATATTTGGCGCACACTTCTTCATAAAGCGCGACGTTTGAGCCTGCCAGCGTGCCGTCGCGGGAGATATCGGTGCACAGCACGTGCTTCAGGCCGACGGGTAAATAGGTCTCAACCAGTTCTTCCAGTGAAACCCCGGAGTCTTCCTGCCAGCCACTAACCGCTACCTGTTTGTTCCCACGCTCGTCAATACGAACGTCCAGTGCCAGCACCAGCGCGTCGGCACCAAAACGAGCAAACCAGCTCTTGACTTCCTCGGGGGATTTTACCGCCGTCGACCCCACCACCACGCGCGCCACGCCAGCGTCAAGCAACGCCGCCACGTCTGCTTCCGTACGCACGCCGCCGCCAACCTGTACCGGAACATTGACGCCAGCGACCAGCGTTTTAATCAGCGGGATCTGGCGCTGCGCCGGGTCTTTCGCGCCGGTTAAATCAACCAGGTGCAGTACTTCGGCCCCCTGAGCGGCGTAATCTTGCAAACGGGGGAGCGGATCGTTGCCGTAATCACGTTGCGTTGCGTAATCGCCCTGATGAAGACGCACTACCGTGCCGTCGATTAAATCTAATGCCGGAATAATCATTACATCTCCAGAAAGTTTTTCAGCAACTGCGCCCCAGCCGCGCCCGAACGTTCAGGGTGGAACTGCACGCCAAAGAAATTGTCCTTTTGTACTGCCGCGGTAAACGGTTCGCCGTAATGACACTGGGCGATGGTCCACGGGTTTACCGGCATAGCATAGCTGTGAACAAAGTAGAAATACGCGCCATCTTCAATGCCCTGGAACAGACGATTTCCCGCCTGCGGATAGACGCGATTCCAGCCCATGTGCGGCAGCGGCAGACCGAAATCGGTCATATTCGGGACATCCTGCTCAATAATGCCCAGCAGGGATACGCCGTTACTCTCTTCGCTGCGACGACCAAGCAGTTGCATGCCTAAGCAGATCCCCAGCACTGGTTGCGTACAGGCTTTGATCAGCTCAATCAGTTCACGCTCGTGCAACTGGTCCATCGCCGCCTGGGCGGTACCGACGCCCGGCAGAAACAGCTTATCGGCGCGCAGCACTACATCCGGGTCGCGGCTGACAACAGGATCGTATCCATGGCGTGCGACGGCGGATTTTACCGAGTGCAGGTTGGCGCAGCCGGTGTCCAGAATCACCACGTCCATTACAGCACTCCTTTTGAAGAGGGCAGCGTGTCGCCTTCGACGCGAATCGCCTGACGCAGCGTACGGCCAAAGGCTTTAAACAGGCTCTCCACACGGTGGTGGTCATTTTTGCCTTTGGTTTTCAGGTGCAGGGTGACGCCCATGGTGTAAGAGAGTGAGCGGAAGAAGTGTTCAATCATCTCTGTGCTCAGATCGCCAACGCGCTGGTAGGTAAACTCCGCGCGGTACTCCAGGTGCGGGCGGCCGGAGATATCCAGTGCGCAACGCGCCAGGCACTCGTCCATCGGCAGCACAAAACCAAAACGATTGATGCCGCGTTTATCGCCTAATGCCAGCTTTAAAGCTTCACCCAGCGCCAGACCGGTATCTTCAACGGTATGGTGATCGTCTATATATAGATCGCCCTTGACGGCTATCTCCATGCGAAAACCGCCATGGGTGGCGATTTGATCCAGCATGTGGTCAAAGAAGCCAACGCCGGTATTGATTTTGCTTTGGCCTTCACGGTCCAGCCAGACTTTGACGTCAATCTGCGTTTCTTTAGTATTACGCTCTACGTGTGCGTAGCGGTCACGTTTGGTCAGCTGCTCGCCGATCATCGCCCAGTTCAGGGTGTCGCGATGGTAACGCAATCCGCTAATGCCCATGTTTTCAGCGAGCTGAATATCGGTCACCCGGTCGCCAATGACGTAGCTGTTCGCCATATCCATGGCCTGTTCAACCAGATACTGTTCAACCAGCTTCACTTTTGGCTTACGGCAATTGCACTCGTCCGCTGGCAGGTGCGGGCAAATCAGTACCTCATCAAACGTCACGCCCTGAGAGGTGAAAATTTGCATCATCAGGTTATGCGGACCGTCAAAATCAGCCTGTGGGAAACTCTGCGTGCCAAGCCCATCCTGGTTAGTGATCATAACCAGCTTAAAACCTGCTTTTTGCAGTTTCAGCAAAACGGGAACAACTTCCGGCTCGAAGGCGAGTTTGTCAAAGCGATCGACCTGAAAGTCACTCGGCGGTTCGGAAATCAGGGTTCCATCACGGTCAATAAAAAGATACTTCTGGCTCATACTTGCTCCGCACGTAAGGCGTCAATGACGCGCTGGCTCTCTTCACGGGTTCCGACAGTAATTCGCAGGCAGCCGCTTAACGAAGGTTGTTTATTCTGATCTCGTAAGATAATGCCCTGATCCCACAAAGATTTAAATACGCTACTTGATGCGGTGAAGCGCACCAGAACATAGTTGGTTTCAGAGTCGAAAACCTGTTCTACACAGCGAATTGTTTTCAGGTTATCTACCAGATACTGACGTTCTTCCAGGATCTGCTCTACGCGTTTACGCATGGCGGAAATCCCTTGCGGCGTCAGAGCCTGGGCGGCGATATCTGCTACCGGCGTAGAGAGTGGGTAAGGGGCAATCACCTTTAACAGCAGATTGATAACCTCTGCATTCGCCAGCGTAAACCCGCAGCGTAAACCGGCGAGAGCAAACGCTTTTGACAACGTGCGTAATATCACCAGATGCGGATACTCAGACAGCCAGCCTGCGAGCGTGGCTTGCGGGCAAAACTCAATATAGGCCTCATCAGCGACCACAATAGCTTTACCCTGCGTCATTTCGAGCAGTGAACGCAGATCCTGCGGGTTAATCAACTGGCCGGTTGGGTTATTAGGGCTGCAAACGTAGACCACCTTCACGCCATCAATCTTGTCCGCGATGCCTTGCAAATCCAGCTGCCAGTTATCAAGGGTCGGAACGGTGCGGCATTCGACGCCAATCGTTTCGGCGCTGACGCTGTACATGCCGTAAGTCGGCGGGCAGTAGAGAATGGCATCTTTACCGGGTTCGCAAAACGCGCGCACCAGCAGCTCGATTCCTTCATCTGCGCCGCGGCTAACCAGCACCTGCTCCGGTTTGACGCCAGCATACTGCGCGTAATTCTCAATCACCGCTTTCGGCTGACACTCCGGGTAGCGGTTCAGCGTTTGTTGACTGAGCTGGAACTCCACGGCGGTGGGATATTCATTCGCGTTGAGCCAGACATCGCCGTTACCGCCGAGACGACGGGCAGACTGATAGGGCGTTAATTCGCGAACATTCTTACGGGCTAAATCAGTGACGCTGAGAAAGTTGTCAGTGCTCATGCTTGCTCCTTCAGGGCGTTAACGCGCAGGGTAACGGCATTTTGGTGGGCAGTCAGTCGTTCAGCAGCGGCCAGTATTTCAATGGTTGAGGCCAGGCCAGAGAAACCTTGTGGGGTTAATTCCTGTACAGTCATCCGTTTCTGGAAGTCAGCCAGCCCAAGACTTGAGCACGTCGCGGTATAGCCGTAGGTCGGAAGAACGTGGTTGGTGCCAGAAGCATAGTCGCCTGCGGATTCCGGCGACCAGTCGCCGAGGAACACCGAACCGGCGCTGGTGATCTCATCAACCAGTTCACGTGCGTTGCGGGTCTGAATAATCAGGTGTTCCGGACCGTAGGCGTTAGAAATGGCCACGCACTGTTCAAGATCTTTGGCGATAATCAGTCGGCTGGCGGCGAGCGCCTGGCGGGCGGTGTCGGCGCGGGAAAGCTCAGCGAGCTGGCGTTCAACGGCTTTGGCAACGCCTTCGGCAAGCGTAGCGTCTGGCGTCAGTAGGATTACCTGCGAGTCGGGGCCGTGTTCTGCCTGAGAAAGCAGGTCAGAGGCAACAAAGTCCGGCGTCGCGCCGCTGTCGGCGATAACCAGCACTTCGGACGGACCAGCAGGCATGTCGATGGCCGCGCCGTCAAGACGCTGGCTGACCTGACGTTTGGCTTCGGTCACATACGCATTGCCCGGCCCGAAGATTTTATCGACCTTAGGAATAGATTCGGTGCCCAGCGCCAGCGCGGCAATAGCCTGAGCGCCGCCCACATTAAACACCTCTTTTACACCACACAGTTGCGCGGCGTAGAGAATTTCATCGGCAATCGGCGGCGGTGAGCACAGCACCACTTTTTTGCAGCCGGCGATACGCGCCGGGGTCGCCAGCATTAATACGGTAGAGAACAGCGGCGCTGAACCTCCTGGAATATACAGGCCCACGGAAGCGATAGGGCGGGTAACCTGCTGGCAGCGCACACCTGGCTGAGTTTCAATATCCACCGGCGGCAGGATCTGCGCGGTGTGGAAAGTATCAATATTACGCACCGCTGCCTGCATAGCTTGTTTCAGTTCGTCGCTCAGGCGACTACTGGCTTGCTGGATTTCTTCCTCGGTGACGCGCAGCGCGCCGACCTCGGTTTTATCAAACTTCGCGCTGTATTCACGCAGCGCCCGGTCGCCGTTATTTTTGACGTTCTCAAGGATCTCGGCCACCGTACGGCTGATGCTTTCCGAGGCGGAAATAGCCGGGCGCATCAGCAGTTCGCGTTGCTGTTCGGGGCTACAGCTATTCCAGTCAATCAGGGTATTGAAGCTCATGGCTATCACTCCATCATCTTCTCAATTGGCAGCACCAGAATTGAGCTGGCACCGAGCGCTTTCAGTTTTTCCATTGTTTCCCAGAACAGGGTTTCGCTGCTGACCATGTGCATGGCAACACGCTGCTGGTCGCCGGCCAGCGGCAGAATGGTCGGACGCTCAGCGCCAGGCAGCAGGGCGATAACTTCGTCCAGACGCTCGCTCGGCGCGTGCATCATAATGTATTTGGATTCACGAGCCTGAATAACGCCCTGAATACGGGTCAGCAATTTGTCGATCAGTTGTTGCTTGGCGTCGGCCATTTCGCCGTCGCGCTGAATCAGGCAGGCTTTTGAGCGGTAGATCACTTCCACTTCACGCAGACCGTTGGCTTCAAGCGTTGCGCCGGTGGACACCAGATCGCAAATCGCATCTGCCAGGCCTGCACGAGGTGCGACTTCTACAGAGCCATTCAACAGACAGGATTTAAACGACACCCCTTTCTGATCGAGATAGCGTTTGAGCAGGTGTGGGTAAGAGGTAGCGATACGCTTACCGTTCAGCGCTGCCGGGCCATCCCAGGCTTCATCAACCGGGGTAGCCAGCGAGAGACGGCAGCCGCCGAAGTCCAGACGGCGCAGGGTAAAATAGCGAGGGTCTTCACCCTGTGCGCGGCGGTTGAGCAGTTCCTCTTCGAGAACGTTTTCCCCGATGATGCCGAGGTCAACAACGCCATCCATCACCAGACCCGGGATATCGTCATCACGTACGCGCAGAATATCGATAGGCATATTCTCTGCCATTGCAATCAGGCGCTGGGTGTGAAGATTAATTTTAATGCCGCAACGGGCCAGCAATTCGCGTGAATCATCGCTTAAACGGCCAGATTTCTGCATAGCTATGCGTAAACGGGTGTTGTCTAACATTCTTTATTCCTCGTTATCCTGTCTGAATCAGTTTGGGTCACGCACAAAAAAAAGCCCCCGGAAGAAATCTTCCGGGGGCTTTCTCATACGCTCATGCACCGCTGGAAGATTTAAATGTCTCCCAGCACACATCGCCTGAAAGACTAGTCAGGATGATGGTGATGATGGTGTTTGAATTGAGCGCGTGTCATAAATTTTCTCGATGAATGTTTATTCATTTGATGTCTTTTAACCTAAACCACTTTAGCTACGGAAAGCAAGGGCTTTTTTTGATCATTAATTCATTTCATATTGATACTATGAATTGTCAGCCACCGTGGGCTGGCGTAGCCTTGCGTTATAGGCCAAAAGTCAGGAGAGAAGGCATGAAAAAGGTCGCAATTGTCGGATTAGGTTGGTTAGGCATGCCGTTAGCCATGTCGCTGGCGGCGAGAGGCTGGCAGGTTACCGGCAGCAAAACCACATTGGATGGGGTGGAAGCGGCCCGCATGAGCGGTATCGAGAGTTACTCGCTGCGCCTGGAACCTGAACTGGTCTGTGAGGCTGACGATCTCGACGCACTGATGGACGCCGATGCGTTGGTTATTACGCTGCCTGCACGCCGTAGCGGTCCTGGGGAAGCATTTTACCTGCAGGCAATGCAGGAACTGGTCGACAGCGCGCTGGCGTATCGGATCCCGCGGATTATTTTTACCAGTTCGACGTCAGTCTATGGTGACGTTCAAGGAACAGTGAAAGAGGGGACGCCGCGTAATCCGGTCACGGCAAGTGGTCGTGTTCTGAAAGAACTTGAAGACTGGTTGCACAATTTACCTGGCACGTCGGTGGATATTTTGCGTCTGGCCGGGTTAGTTGGTCCGGGAAGACACCCTGGTCGCTTTTTTGCCGGCAAGACGGCGCCAGACGGACATCATGGCGTCAATCTGGTGCATCTGGACGATGTGGTTTCTGCTATCACGTTACTGCTGCAAGCGCCTAAAGGGGGACACATCTATAATATATGTGCGCCTATGCATCCGGCGCGTAACGTGTTCTATCCGCAGATGGCCCGCCAGTTGGGGATGGAGCCGCCGGAATTTCGCGACGGTACGGATAACGGTAAAGGTAAAGTCATTGATGGCAACCGTATTTGTAATGAGCTTGGGTTTGAGTACCAGTATCCTGATCCGCTGGTGATGCCGATGGAGTGACAAGCCAGCAGAGTGCCGCTGTATACCGCCAGGGGGCGAGTATGAAACCACTGCTGGACGTTCTTATCATCCTCGATGCCTTAGAAAAAGAGGGCAGTTTCGCGGCGGCGTCGGCAAAATTGTTTAAGACGCCGTCTGCGCTTAGCTACACCGTCCATAAGCTGGAAAGCGATCTTAATATTCAGATACTCGATCGCAGCGGGCACCGGGCTAAGTTCACCCGCACCGGACAGATGCTGCTGGAAAAGGGGCGGGAGGTGCTGCATACCGTCCGTGAACTCGAAAAGCAGGCCATTAAACTACACGAAGGCTGGGAGAATGAACTGGTTATTGGCGTAGATGATACCTTTCCCTTTTCATTGCTGGCCCCACTCATCGAGTCTTTCTATCAACACCACAGCGTGACGCGTCTGAAATTTATCAATGGCGTGCTGGGCGGCTCATGGGATGCCCTAATTCAGGGCCGGGCGGATATTATTGTCGGTGCCATGCATGAACCCCCTGCAGCGAGCGAATTTGGCTTTGCACGGCTGGGGGTTCTGGAACAGGTGTTTGTGGTTGCGCCGCATCACCCGCTGGCGCAGGAACAGGAACCGTTAAATCGTCGCACTATTCGCCGTTTTCGCGCCATTGTAGTGGGCGACAATGCGCAGCATGCCAATGTCTCAGGTTCTCAGGTGCTTGACGATCAGGAAGCCATTACCGTTTTTGACTTCAAAACCAAGCTGGAACTACAAATTAGCGGCCTGGGATGTGGCTATATTCCGCGCTATCTGGCGCAGCGATTTCTGGAGAGCGGCGCACTGATTGAGAAAAAAGTGGTCGCGCAAATTGTCCTTGAACCCGTGTGGATAGGCTGGAATGAACAGACCGCCGGGTTGGCCAGTGCCTGGTGGCGAGATGAAATTTTAGCAAATAGTGCTATTGCGGGGGTGTATGTTAAAACGGCTGCTGACAAATCAATCAGTTAAGAAAAAATATTCTTTTGTAGCCACTTCAATCTCTTGTTATTTCTCCCCAATTTAGTGCAAAATACGCCGCTTGCAAAAAATGACATTAACCGACGTTTTAATACGCGTCGGTTATTTTTTTGCATCAAACCAATCATTCATAAAAGAGGCCGGGCTTCGTACCGGATAGATACTTACTTAAAAATCGACAGTTGTTGTCGCTGAGGATTAACAAAAAATGGGGCAATTTTTTGCTTACGCGACGGTTTTCGCCGTAATGGGGGATAACCATGTCGCATAACGCTACTCCAAACACCTCTCGCGTGGAATTACGTAAAACGCTTACGCTGGTTCCGGTTGTCATGATGGGCCTTGCCTATATGCAGCCGATGACGCTGTTCGATACATTCGGTATCGTATCAGGAATGACCGATGGTCACGTCCCGACAGCTTACGCCTTTGCACTGATCGCCATCCTTTTTACCGCACTGAGCTACGGTAAACTGGTACGCCGCTATCCGTCTGCAGGCTCTGCCTACACTTACGCCCAGAAATCCATTAGCCCGACAGTTGGCTTTATGGTGGGTTGGTCATCACTGCTGGACTACCTGTTCGCCCCGATGATCAACATTCTGTTGGCGAAAATTTATTTTGAAGCGCTGGTGCCCTCGATTCCATCGTGGATGTTCGTGGTGGCGCTGGTGGCCTTTATGACCGCCTTCAACCTTCGCAGCCTCAAATCCGTTGCTAATTTCAACACCGTCATCGTGTTGTTGCAGGTGGTGCTGATTGCGGTGATCCTCGGCATGGTCATTTATGGCGTGTTCGAAGGTGAAGGTGCTGGTACGCTGGCGAGCAGCCGTCCATTCTGGTCCGGTGATGCGCACGTGATCCCGATGATCACCGGTGCGACCATCCTGTGCTTCTCGTTCACCGGTTTTGACGGTATCAGCAACCTGTCAGAAGAAACCAAAGACGCTGAGCGCGTGATCCCGCGTGCGATTTTCCTGACCGCGCTGATTGGTGGCCTGATCTTTATCGTCTCCACCTATCTGTTGCAGTTGTACTTCCCGGATATTTCGCGCTTTAAGGATCCAGATGCTTCGCAGCCGGAAATCATGCTGTATGTTGCCGGTAAGTTCTTCCAGGTCGGCGCGCTGATTTTCTCTACCATTACCGTACTGGCGTCCGGTATGGCGGCGCATGCAGGCGTTGCGCGTCTGATGTACGTGATGGGTCGTGACGGCGTATTCCCGAAAAGCTTCTTCGGTTATGTACACCCGAAATGGCGTACTCCGTCCATGAACATCATTCTGGTTGGGGCGATTGCTCTGTTGGCAATCAACTTCGACCTGGTGATGGCGACGGCGCTGATTAACTTTGGTGCGCTGGTGGCATTTACCTTCGTTAACCTGTCGGTAATCTCCCAGTTCTGGATCCGTGAGAAGCGTAACAAGACGCTGAAAGATCACTTCCAGTACCTGTTCCTGCCAATGTGCGGTGCGCTGACCGTTGGCGCGCTGTGGGTGAACCTGGAAGAAAGCTCAATGGTTCTGGGCTTAATCTGGGCGGGTATCGGTCTGATCTACCTGGCTTGCGTGACCAAAAGCTTCCGCAACCCGGTCCCACAGTACGACGAAGATATCGCGTAATAACTGCATTTAGCTGAAAAAAAACGGAGACATGTTCTCCGTTTTTTTATACGTGGGATTTATACAATCTCTTCGGCATACTGCCAGAGTGATTTCAGCAGCATCAACTTTTCTTTGTTATCCGCATATTGCTGGCTCAATAGCTGCAATTCATTGGCGTAATTTTGCAAAAACTCCGGTGTGAATATCTGGCGACGATGGTCCAGCCAGCGCTGCTGTTCAGCTTCGTCCAGCGTTCCCGGGAAGTTACGTGCACGGTAATTAAACAACAGTTTTTCAATGCGCTTATCGACAAAGGAGATATCCAGCGCCGGTAAATTGCGTGGTTCGGTTTCCAGAACGATTTTCATCGCCGCACGGTCAGCATCGCTGAAAAAGCCGTTGTACAGTTGGGCATCCACGTTATCTGATGGAGTAAAGGGTTCCGCATCGGCAAAGATCGCGACCACTTTGTCGCGTATCTGCGGGTTTTCGCGCAGAACTTTGAGATTATCCAGACAATGCTGGCGGTTAATGCCAAGACGGTCGGCATCTTCCGGACGCAGGGTATTCGCCTGTGCCAGTACCGGGCATTTGTTGATGTGCACCAATTTAACCGGTACGGCCGGGTTATCACCCAGATCCGCTTTAGACGTGTAGAGCCGCTCGCGCAGGGCGTCGCTGTCGAGTTCGAGCAGCGGCGAAATATCACCAGCTAAGTCGACCATAATAACCGCGTTACGATTCTCCGGATGCCACGCCAATGGCGCCACCCAACTGGTGTTACCGCGCCATGCGCCGAACATACCAGAGACATGGACCAGAGGTTTCATTTGCGGGACATCAACCAACGCGGCCAGCTTGTGCTTATTACGATGGCTGTAGAGATAATCAAACAGACGCGGCTGACGTGACTTCACTAATTGCGCCATTGCGATCGTGGCGTATACGTCCGCCATCGCATCGTGAGCATTGGCATGCTCAATACCATTAGCTTTGGTCAAATGCTCCAGGCGGAAGCTGGGTAAGCCGTCGTCGTTTTCCGGCCAGTTAATGCCTTCAGGGCGCAGGGCATAGCAGGCGCGCATCACATCCAGCAGATCCCAGCGCGAATTATCGTTCTGCCAACTCCAGGCATAGGGATCGTAGAAATTGCGATACAGGATGTTGCGCGTCACCTCATCATCGAAGCGCACGTTGTTATAGCCCAGGATACAGGTTTTCGGCACGGTGAACAGGGCGTGGATGCGCGCAGCAAAAGCGGCTTCATTCTCTCCCTTTTCACGTGCTTCCTGCGGTGTGATACCCGTAATCAACACCGCCTCAGGCTTCGGCAGATAATCGTCCGCGGGTTTGCAATAAAAGACTTCTGGTTCACCGATGATGTTGAAATCATTATCTGTGCGGATAGCCGCAAATTGCGCGGGTCTGTCCAGCGCCGGATGGGTACCAAAGGTCTCGTAATCGTGGAAGAGAAAACCAGGACAGTTGGAGGTATCTGACATTTCTTTATTACACCTGTATTGGAATTTATTGCCAACATGAAAACCATGTCCTACGGGCTTGGCCATCTGCTGGTTTTGGCTCTGCCTTATTGCCTTGGGATTAAAATCTTACTGGACTGACAGATATTTCTTTTTAAGGGTTTTGGTACGCCGCTTTTGGAGTGTACCAATGCGCCTTCTATGAAGGCGGGTTTTTAATAATAGAACTCAATATACTAGTGTTTTATCCTAGTGCTATCTACTTTTTCCTAAGATAAAACGAATGTAGTCCAATTAGTTGGTGTTACATATAGGATGAAAAACCAGTTTTGTTACGTCTGTAAGTTTCTCTTAGTCTTCGATACAGTCGAATCAAATTTTACTTCCAGTTTGTTAAGACTGCCGAGGTCTGAGGTTTTCTGTTAGTTTACTGAATGATCTATGACTCCCGAACTGTAATGGCTTATATTTTAAACAAAAATGTAACAACACTTTATGCGCAAATACAAAATTAAGTGAGCTCTGTTTTTTTATTTGTGTTGATAAACATGAGTGAGATAAATAGGATTGTTACTGGTATTTCAGCTCTGGCCATCACAGCTTCAGTAACTCCATAGCACATGAGTGAAAATAAAATCGTTAATGCAAATTTATTTTTATTATTAATTACAGCTTTGATTAGGAGGGCTGTTAGGATTAGTATATATGATATACCAAATGCAGAGAGTAGTATGAGATATGAACTATCTAGTGCATAATCTGGAAGCTGAGTTCCGAAAATATAATCCCATGAATTAAGTTCACGTAAAAAATCATGGTAATAAGTTAAGCGCCCGCTCAAAATAAAGTCGATGTTGCTACCGCTTTTTGAAGATAAATAAATAGTGGAAACCAATGCAGCTAAAGGAATAAATGGGATTAACCTAATGGCAATTTGTTTGAATGTATTTATATAGCAAAGCATAAAGAAAAAAATAGCCATTACCATTGCATATCCAGGCGTCCTGGAGTCAGCTATCCATGGAATTACAAAACAAAATGCCATAACTATGTATGAAACAATGCGATATTTATTTTTTATATTTTTTTTAAGAAAGCCAAGGGTTGCGAATAGTGTCATAAAACAGGAAAATGATATGAATCCCGGATAGTTTGCTGACCAGAAACCTAAATTATTCCTGTACCTTCCTGACTCAGCTATATAAACAATGTCAGGATGAATTAATCCATTAATGACAAAGGCACAAAAAACAAGCGAAAACATTAGAGTTGAGTAGAAAATGCATTTAACCAGGTTTTTATCTCCAAGTTTCTTCATTAAAAATATAAGCCACACAGTAAATAATATATTTATACATGTAAAGTTATGGCTTGTGATGAAGAAAATCACTATAAAGATAGATGATAAAAGTAAATAAATGCTGCATTTAAAATCTTTGAAATATAAAGCAAAAATAAGAACGCCGACCGCCGTTCTGACATACAGTGCAATTGTTTCCGGTATCAATAGCAATCCTGTAGCCAGAAGAGATGTAATTTGCATAAGAAACAGAATGGCTGTGATTTTTTTCATTACAGACCTTGTTTTATTGTATTATTTTAAACACAAAACCAATTGTAAGTATGGCTACATATCTTATAAAAGGTGATTCTTTTTTTGTCTTTCTTGATGAATACTGATAATATCCATAAAAAAACAAAGTCCCTATATAGGATGAGTCGTCCAATTGATGATATGGTGATTTCATTGAACATTTTCTCTCCGGTTATGAAAGATTCTTTAGAATATATCGTAATTGCTGCGTGTAGTCAATATCATAAGTAGTGTTGATCTTTATGAATACGATCACGACTAAAAAATAGTGTAATTTAGATAAATTTAAAGACTCAATCTTATGATGATCTTGACTCTGCCAATCTTATCACTCGTTTGATTGTGTCATGATAACTTTGTTAAAGAGTACTGAGGCGATTACCTATTGTTCTTATAGAAATACATCTTATCATTTTTAACTTCTCATTATTCTGGCTTTTATTTGAATTGTCTGATTGTGTTTTATATTAAGATAAGCTGTATGTTATGTTTTTTAGTAAAATAATATCAGTCCTTGTCTATGTTGAAAATAGCATAAGGAATGCTGTCAGTTGATGTGTTCATTGATAAATATTAACGGGGGTAAATTATCATTAGAACTGATTTATCATTTTTAATGAATGACAAAGATTAAGATAGAAGCAGTGATGCAATTATCGATTCTGATGCAATAGATATTTAATTGATTGAGAATTATTATTATTGTTGTTGCTACTTTGCGCCCGATTCGTGGTGTTCTGGAAACTTTAAAAGTCTTTTATAAACAAAGAGTTTTTATTTGTGTCAATTCGCTGTCATGCATTGTAATGAAATGTGATTGATGTAAAAAATAAATATTCTAAACGCCATATAATCATTGGATATATCTAATAACAGGAGGTTATATGAGCATTAGTCGGCGTAATTTTTTGCGAGGAGTGGGTATAGGCTGTTCAGCCTGTGCGATAGGCAGTTTTCCGCCAGGCGCACTGGCACGAAATTCTCCTGAGAGTATCAAAGGGAAGACATCCCTGACGCCAAGTTTGTGTGAAATGTGTTCTTATCGTTGCCCGATACAGGCGCAGGTAATTAATAACAAAACGGTTTTTATTCAAGGGAACCCTAATGCGCCTCAACAAGGCACGCGTGTCTGCGCTCGTGGCGGCAGCGGCGTTAGCCTGGTCAACGACCCTCATCGCATTGTTAAACCCATGAAACGCACAGGACCTCGCGGGAGCGGAGAATGGCAGGTTATTAGCTGGGAACAAGCGTATAAAGAAATTGCCGAAAAAATGACGGCAATTAAAACGCAGCATGGTCCTCAGGGCGTCGTCTTTTCTTCTAAATCCGGTTCGCTTTCAGGGCATTTATTTCAACTGGCGACGGCTTTCGGATCGCCAAACACCTTTACGCACGCGTCGACATGCCCGGCCGGAAAATCGATTGCCGCCAAAGTGATGATGGGCGGCGATTTGGCCATGGATATCGCCAATACCCGTTATATGGTCTCTTTTGGTCACAACCTTTATGAAGGAATTGAGGTTGCCGAAACGCATGAACTGATGATGGCGCAGGAAAAGGGCGCAAAAATGGTCAGCTTCGACCCTCGTCTGTCCGTCTTCTCCAGCAAGGCGGATGAATGGCATGCGCTCAAACCGGGCGGCGACTTGCCGGTGTTGATGGCCATGTGTCACGTCATGATCAATGAAAAATTGTATGACGCGGACTTCGTTGCGCGCTACACCACAGGGTTTGACCAACTGGCAGAAGCAGTACAAGAGACCACGCCGGAATGGGCGCAAAAGCAAGCTGATGTGCCTGCTGATGTCATTGTTCGGGTCACCCGAGAAATGGCCGCCTGCGCGCCTCATGCTATCGTCAGCCCGGGCCATCGTGCGACGTTCTCGCAAGAAGAAATTGATATGCGGCGCATGATTTTTACCCTCAATGTGCTGCTTGGTAATATTGAGCGTGAAGGCGGTTTATACCAGAAAAAAGCGGCGGCAACTTATAATAAGCTGGCCGGAGAGAAGGTCGCTCCGGTGCTGGCAAAACCCGATGTCAAATTACCCAAGCCAACGGCGCAGCGTATCGATCTGGTAGCCCCGCAGTTTAAGTACATCGCGGCGGGCGGTGGTGTGGTGCAAAGCATCATTGATGCTGTGTTAAACCAGACGCCTTATCCGGTGAAGGGATGGATTATGTCCCGACACAACCCTTTCCAAACCGTTACATGTCGACCGGATCTGGTCAAAACCGTTGAACAGCTCGACCTTGTGGTCAGTTGTGATGTCTATCTTAGCGAAAGCGCGGCGTATGCCGACTACCTTTTGCCTGAATGTACTTACCTTGAGCGCGATGAAGAAGTTTCAGACATGTCGGGTCTGAATCCAGCCTATGCCCTGCGCCAGCAGGTAGTAGAACCTATTGGTGATGCGCGTCCAAGCTGGCAAATCTGGAAAGAGCTGGCCGTGCAGTTAGGCCTTGGGCAATTCTACCCATGGCAGGATATGCAAACGCGTCAGTTATACCAGCTTAATGGCGATCATGCGCTGTCTGCTGAACTGCGTGAGAAAGGGTATCGGGAGTGGGGTGTTCCGTTACTGCTGCGTGAACCTGAAGCGGTGCGTCAGTTTGTGGAACGCTATCCGGGCGCGGTGGCGGTTGACAGCGACGGTACCTATGGCGAGCAACTGCGCTTTAAATCCCCTTCAGGAAAAATAGAGCTTTATTCTGAAGAGCTGGAGACGCTCCTGCCTGGCTACGGTATTCCGCGCGCGCGCAATTTTGCGCTCAAAGGCGATAGTGAGCTCTATTTTATCCAGGGAAAAGTGGCGGTTCATACCAACGGTGCGACGCAATACGTGCCACTGCTTAGCGAGTTGATGTGGGACAACGCGGTGTGGATCCACCCGCAAACGGCCCGTGAAAAAGGCATCAAAAGCGGCGATGACATCTGGCTGGAAAACGCGACCGGCAAGGAAAAAGGCAAAGCGCTGGTCACCGCCGGAATTCGGCCCGATACGCTGTTTGTTTATATGGGGTTTGGCGCCAAGGCGGGAGCCAAAACCGCAGCGACAACGCACGGTATCCATTGCGGTAATTTGCTTCCGCATGTTACCAGTCCGGTTTCCGGTACAGTGGTGCACACCGCTGGCGTTACGCTTCGTCGGGCATGAGAAAGGAGAACATCATGAATCAAGCAACAAACCCTTATGTCATGCTGCATGACGAGAAACGCTGTATCGGCTGTCAGGCATGTACGGTTGCCTGCAAAGTTTTGAATGACGTGCCAGAGGGATTTAGCCGTCTACAGGTGCAGATCCGTTCACCCGAACATGAACCCGAGGTGCTATCCCACTTCCAGTTTGTTCGCGTTTCCTGTCAGCATTGTGAAGATGCGCCGTGTGTCAGCGTTTGTCCGACCGGTGCGTCATTTCGCGACGAAAATGGCATTGTGCAAGTGGATAAGTCTCGCTGTATTGGCTGTGACTATTGCGTTGCCGCTTGTCCGTTCCACGTCCGTTATCTCAATCCGCAAACGGGAATTGCCGACAAATGTAACTTTTGCGCAGATACCCGGCTGGAGACTGGACAATCGCCCGCCTGCGTTTCCGTTTGCCCGACGGATGCGCTGAAATTTGGTCGTCGTGACGACCCGGAAATTCAGCACTGGATAAATCAAAAAGAGGTTTATCGCCAGCAGGATACGCGTAGCGGCCCGGTGAGTGTTTATCGGCGTAAAGAGATCCATCAGGAGGGTAAAGCATGAATTCTATCTGGGGAGCAGAGCTTAACTATGCGCCGGACTACTGGCCGCTGTGGCTCATTTATGCAGGCGTTGTTATTGTGCTGATGATTGCGGGCCTGGTTATACACGCGCTGTTACGTCGGATGCTGTCACCCAAAACAGCTACTGGAGAAGAACATCGGGATTACCTCTATTCGCTGGCAGTTCGCCGCTGGCACTGGGGTAATGCGCTGCTTTTTATCCTGCTTCTGCTGAGTGGCCTGTTTGGGCACTTCTCTGTCGGACCGGTGGCATTGATGGTGCAGGTACATACCTGGTGCGGTTTCGCCCTGTTGGCCTTCTGGGTTGGTTTTGTGCTAATCAACGCAACCAGCGGCAACGGTTGTCATTATCGGGTGAAGCTTAACGGGTTGATATCACGCTGCTTGTTGCAAACGCGCTTTTATCTGTATGGCATCATGAAAGGTGAGCCGCACCCGTTTGCAGCAACGGCAGAGAGTAAATTTAACCCGCTACAACAGTTGGCTTATCTGGCCATCATGTATGCGCTGGTTCCGCTGTTGATCATTACCGGGTTGTTATGTCTCTACCCGCAGGTAATAGGGGCAGGGCCTGTGATGCTGGTGCTGCATATGGTGTTGGCGATTGTCGGCTTACTGTTCATCTGTGCACATATTTACCTGTGCACGCTGGGTGACACACCGGGGCAAATTTTCCGCAGCATGATAGATGGCTATCATCGTCATCGCAGCCATCACGCAGAGACAGCACCGCGCAAAGGCTAATGCCCGCCGCGGTTGATATCTGAAAACCTTTCCTTACAGCAAGAAAATGTGCCTTATGTCACATTTTCTTGCAATTTATCCATGTTTGTTCGCCAGAACTTCCGTAAAAAGAACGGCTATTTTTCCATTTCCTGAGGACATGCTGTTGAAACGCCGTTTGTTTATTGCCGCTTCACTCTTTGCGATGAGTTTTTCGCCCGCGTACGCGACCGAGGTCGTAAGCTTTTCCCCACAGCCACCTGCGATTAATGCCGGAGCGTGGGTATTAATGGATTACACCACGGGCCAAATCCTGACAGCCGGAAATGAACACCAGCAGCGCAACCCTGCCAGCCTGACCAAGCTGATGACTGGTTATGTTGTCGATCGCGCAATCGACAGCAAGCGTATTAGTCCGACAGATATTGTCACCGTTGGGCGCGACGCCTGGGCGAAAGATAATCCGGTATTCGTCGGTTCATCCTTAATGTTCCTGAAAGAAGGGGATCGCGTTTCTGTGCGCGACCTGAGTCGCGGGTTAATTGTTGATTCCGGTAATGATGCCTGTGTGGCGCTGGCGGATTACATCGCCGGAGGGCAGCCACAGTTTGTCGCGATGATGAACAACTATGTGCAAAAGCTGAACCTGCGTGACACGCATTTTGAAACGGTACATGGTCTGGATGCGCCAGGTCAGCATAGCTCAGCTTACGATCTGGCCGTGCTGTCGCGAGCTATCATCCATGGAGAGCCGGATTTCTACCATATGTACAGTGAAAAAAGCCTTACCTGGAACGGAATCACGCAGCAAAACCGTAACGGTTTGTTGTGGGATAAAACCATGAACGTCGACGGTCTGAAGACTGGGCATACCTCCGGCGCTGGATTCAACCTGATTGCTTCTGCTGTTGATGGGCAGCGCCGCCTGATTGCGGTTGTGATGGGGGCGGAGAGTGCGAAAGGACGTGAAGACCAGGCGAGAAAATTGCTGCAATGGGGACAAAAGAACTTCGATACCGTGCAGGTTTTACGTAGCGGTAAGCAGGTCGGTATTGAACGGATCTGGTATGGCGATAAAGAAAAAATTAGCCTTGGCACAGAGCAGGATTTCTGGATGGCCCTGCCTAAAGCCGAAGTCGCGAATATCAAGGCAAAATATGTTCTTGATAAGAAAGAACTGGTCGCCCCCATCGCTGCCCATCAACGTGTGGGGGAAATTGAACTCTACGATCGGGATAAACTGGTGGCGCACTGGCCTCTGGTTACGCTGGAGTCTGTCAACGAAGGTGGCGTCTTCTCGCGTCTGAGCGATTACTTCCGCCATAAGGCGTAGTTTTTCCTGATGTGCCTGACTGGCAAGAGTGCGAATCTGCTCACATAATAATCACTGATTCCTTGTGGCCGTCATACCTAAAAATTAAACTGTATATAAATACAGTGTAATAACGGAGGTTATATGGAGTACGAGATAAAGCAGGTCGAGAAACGCATAATTGCCGGTTTCCATATGGTTGGACCGTGGGAACAAACGGTAAAGCAAGGTTTCGAACAGTTAATGATGTGGGTCGACGGTAAGCAGATCGTACCGCTGGAATGGATAGCCGTTTATTACGACAATCCTGACGTTGTTCCGGCGGAAAAACTGCGTTGTGATACCGTGGTGTCTGTGCCTGAAGGTTTTGAGATCCCGGAAAACAGTGAAGGGGTGATCCAGACCGAGCTGGCAGGTGGCGACTATGCTATAGCCGTTGCGCGCGTTGAAAATCATGACTTCGCGACGCCGTGGTATCAGTTTTTTGAGCGCCTGATGCAGGATTCGACGTATGCGATAGCCGCTAAACCCTGTTTTGAAGTTTATCTGAACAACGGCATGGAGGACGGTTACTGGGACATTGAAATGTACGTGCCGGTACAGTTGAAGTAACTGTTTTTGGTGCAAATCAGGATGAATGTCCTGGTCATCAGGATGATGTTTTCACCGTAAAAACAGGTACAATTCGCTTTTTTGCTATTCCCTGACGGAGTGCATGAGTGCGTGCAGATAAGTCGCTGAGTCCTTTTGAAATTCGTTTGTATCGTCATTATCGTGTGGTGCATGGCATTCGCATTGCGCTGGCGTTTCTTCTTACTTTTCTGTTGGTACGCCTGTTAAACATTCCCGAAGGTACATGGCCTCTGATCACGCTAGTGGTGATTATGGGGCCAATTTCTTTTTGGGGTAACGTTGTTCCCAGAGCGTTTGAGCGTATAGGCGGAACGATCCTGGGCTCGGTGCTTGGATTGATTGCCCTGCGTCTGGAACTCTTTTCGCTTCCGCTAATGCTGATCTGGTGCGCGGTGGCGATGTTTCTCTGTGGCTGGTTGGCATTGGGTAAAAGGCCGTATCAGGCGCTGCTGATTGGCATTACGCTTGCCGTGGTCGTGGGGGCGCCTGCCGGAGATATGAATACCGCGTTATGGCGCGGTGGCGATGTTATTTTGGGTTCGTTACTGGCGATGTTGTTTACCGGCATCTGGCCGCAGCGGGCATTTATACACTGGCGTATCCAATTGGCACATTGTGTGACGGGATATAATCGGGTGTATCAGGCCGCGCTATCCCCTAATTTGCTTGAGCAACCGCGGCTTGAGAAGCATTTACAGCAGCTCTTAAGCGACGTTGTCAAAATGCGCGGGCTCATCGTTCCCGCCAGTAAAGAAACCCGTATTCAAAAATCCATTTTTGAGGCTATTCAAACGGTTAACCGCAATCTGGTCTGCATGCTTGAGCTGCAAATTAATGCACTTTGGGCCAGCCGCACCAGCCACTTTGTCATGCTGAATGCGCAAACTTTGCGTGAAACTCAGCTCAGGACGCAGCAGGCGCTACTGACCATAACCCACGCCTTGTACGAAGGGAATCCGCAGCCGGTGCTTGCCAATACGGAAAAGCTCAATGACACCGTGGCGGAGTTACGTCAGCTCATTGCTGAGCATAAAGGCGATTATGTCGCAGAAACGCCCATTCACGGCTACGTTTGGTTGAACATGGAAATGGCGCGACAGCTGGAGTTGCTCTCACATTTAATCTGTCGCGCGCTGCGCAAATAAAGAGCAGATGAGGCGATAGGTTCTACTGCTGCTTCGATTCAGCAAAGATTAGAGGTATGATACTGAAAAAGGCTAAAACCATTGGTAACTGCAATGGCTTTACCCTCGATAATTCAGGTTTCAACCATGCATTGTCGATGCAGATGCAACTTGAAGTATGGCGGGCATGAAAGTAATGTTGACCCACTTTAGCCGTTGTTTTAACGAATCCGAATCTCACATTATCAGGGGTGTAAAAATGGAAACTACCAAGCCTTCTTTCCAGGACGTGCTGGAATTTGTTCGTCTGTTCCGTCGTAAAAACAAACTGCAACGTGAAATTCAGGACGTTGAGAAAAAGATCCGTGACAACCAGAAACGCGTTCTGCTGTTGGACAACCTGAGCGACTACATCAAGCCTGGAATGAGCGTGGAAGCGATTCAGGGCATTATCGCCAGCATGAAAAGCGATTATGAAGATCGTGTTGATGATTACATCATCAAAAACGCTGAGATCTCTAAAGAGCGCCGCGACATCTCTAAAAAGCTGAAAGCGATGGGCGAAGTGAAAAACGCCGATGCGAAAGCTGAGTAACGATTTTATGCTCGTTTGGGTCGCTGCTTAGCGGCGGCCCTTATTGCAGTTCGACCCCGCCAGTTACCATCCGCAACAAATGTTGTTCCGGCCAGTGCAATGTTAATTTTTTCTGTGTCAGCATCCATTTTATGTAGTCCACATCATGACGCCTTCTGTCGAGCATCAGACCGACGACGCTGCCGCTGTGCGCGACGTTGACGCCATATAAATCACATTCTTCTACCAGTGCTAATAGTGAATCAAAATCTGGTTTAGGTAACAGCAACTGGCTGGCGATCGCGCTCAGCGTGGCGGCTTCGCCCATCCGATAAGGGTTTTGACTGATACAGGCTTCCTGTAACTTTTCCCATGCGCGTTTCAGAGCTGGGGCGCCCGCCAGTAGCCCTGACTGACGTGGAGTACGGTGATAATCAGCAGTAAGCAAGGTTTCCGGACTTTCGAGAACCAGCAGATCGAGTTGAGGCTGGGATTCACAGGCAATTTGCGTGGAGGCGTCGTTATGATCGAACAGCGTAAGCTGGCGGAAAACGGTGCTGTCGGTAGGTTCCAGCGAAACGCAAAGCTGCGCCAGAGTGGATTCGTCTAGCTGATGCCCCAGATACTGTGCCGTGGCGATTGCCGTGGCGGCGATATCCGCTGTGCTGCTGGCCATCCCTTTAGCGACAGGAATGGTTGACTGGACATCTATTCGGATATCCTGACTCATGTGTGCCGGGTATTGCCAGTGCAGCAATAACCTCTCAACCATTGCCCGCGAAAGTGGACGTTCATCTGTCAGCGGTGAACCTGAAGTGACCTCAACGGTGCTATACCATTCAACCGGGCAGGAGACCAATTTCTCACTGCCCAGAATCCAGCCCTGGATAAGTTCTCCGCACGATGCGGGACATTGCGCAACAGCCACGTCTTCACCTATGTGATCAGCAATCCTCGGCGCATAGTGTCATGGCGATCGCGCTATTACCATGATTTGCCGCAATTTGCGGTGCGGCAGTATTATGCAGGAATGCCCAATGTCACAGTTTCAGATATCGCTAAACGCATAACGTCTTGCGCAATCATTAGCTCTTCATTGGTATTAATCACTGCTACTTTGACCATCGCATTTTCCGTTTGAATGAAGGTGGCATTACGCTGATTTTTTTCCTCATCAACGGCCAGACCCAGGAAATTCAGGTTACGGCAAATCGCAGCGCGCGCCCGTGCGGAGTTTTCGCCAATACCACCGGTAAACACCAGGGCATCCAGACCGCCCATCTGCATAATATAGCTACCAATGGTGGCACGAATGCGCTCAGCAAAAAGCGTCAACGCCAGCGCAGCTTGGTGATTGCCCGTATCTGCGGCATGTTCAACGTCGCGGTAGTCAGGTGAGATGCCAGAAACACCGAGCAATCCGGACTCATTGTTGAGCAATTGGTTGAGCTGCTGGGGTGTTTTGCCTTCTCGCAGGGCTATCCAGGGCAAAATGGATGGATCAATATCGCCACTTCGCGTGCCCATCATCACGCCAGACTGTGGTGTAAAGCCCATTGACGTATTCACCGATTGTCCGCCTTTGATCGCGCAGATGCTGCTGCCGTTGCCCAGATGACAACAAACAACGCGCAGGGCGCTGAGTGGCACACCCAGTTTTTCAGCAAGCTGTGAGCTAACGTATTTGTGGCTGGTACCATGAAAACCGTAACGACGAATACCCAACTCGACATAGTAACGCCAGGGCAGGGGATAGATGAAAGAAGGCTCATCAAGCGTTTGATGAAACGCGGTGTCGAACACCGCAACGGCTGGCGTTTTGGGCAATAGCTGGCGGAATACCGCGATCCCCAACGCATTTACCGGGTTATGCAGAGGGGCCAGTTCCGCTAGGCGCTCGATTTCTGCCAGCGTTTCATCAGTTACCAGCGCGGAGTCTTTAAAGGATTCCCCGCCGTGTGCGACGCGGTGGCCAACGCCGTCGATCTCTTCCAGACTGCTGATAATGTGGTGGTTGAGCAGTTTTTCCAGAAGCAACGTTACGGCTTCACGGTGATCTGCTACAGGCAAAGTCTCCTGCCATTTCTGCGCTGGTGTTTTTAGGGTGACCTGTGCATCAGACAAACCGATACGTTCTATCAACCCCTGGCAGATCATTTCACCCTGCGGCATCGCCAGTAGTTGAAACTTAAGCGAGGAACTACCTGCATTAATGGCCATTATTTTGTGAGACATGAAGGTTCCTTTGCATTCAGAAAAATGAACATCTCATCGACCCCGGTATTCTCCAGCGCGCTGGTGACAAATACTTTTTGCGCGCCAGCCTGAACTAACCAGCTCTCCACAAGTGAAATACGCTGCGGGTTGGCTAAATCGGCTTTGGTAACGAGGCCAATAACGGGTCGGTTCATTGGTCCGGTAAAACCGGGAGAAAATGGTGACCACGGCGCGTCAGCATTGAGTACCAGCGCAATAATGTCCGCTTCACAGGCGCTGGCCAGCAGCGCACTGTACAGGCAGCGGTTCTCAAGATATTCACCCGGTGTGTCTATTGTCGTAGGAGACCAGACTATGGCCTGGGTCTTCTGATAGTGGAGCACCTCTCCGCGCATGCACTGCGTGAGCGACGTTTTACCGCACTGGCTGGGACCAATTAGCATGATACGTTTCATGAGATTACGTCCGGGTGATGGGACACGCGGTAAAACGCATCATTTCGCCCAGCGTTCGGGTTACCTGTTTCAGCGCGTACTCAACGGCTGAAACATCGCCCGTCAGTACCACCGCGCCGGTAAACCGGTCGAGAAAACCAATCTCTACCGCCCCTGATTTCGTGGCGATATCACAGGCGATGATTGAGGCTTCGCTAGGGGTAATGGTCAGAATACCGATCGCAGAAACCGAATCAGGTAATCCCAGTTTCTTGAACAAATCCTTACCGGGATTGGCGATAAGGTGCGCCAACGTGACCTGTTTGCCAGGAACATATTCCTGAATCATACGATCCGTGGTGGGTTGTCTTTCCATTATCCTTCCACCATTTGTCGCCACATGCTTTCGTGTGGACGGGGGATGACCGAGCGGTAAACCAGCAGGCCTTTTTCACCCGCACTTTCACTGGCAACCGTCACCGCGTTATTCACATCGGATACATCGCCAGCTACGACCATGTAACACTTGCCGCCAATACCAAATGCCATATGGACGCGGACCAGCGTGACGTTGGAGGCTTTAACCGCCCGGTCGGCGGCGCAGATGCAGGCAGCAACGCTCCATGTTTCGACAATACCAACTGCCTGACGCTTATCTACGCTGTTTAGTCCGCTGATTGCGGGTAGTACGCTGGCATGAATGTTGGGGAGTACCAGACTATCAACGAGCATATCGCCAGCAAGAGATGTTCCAGTGGCAATCGCCTGTTGTACGGCACCTACGTCACCACCGAGCATGAGTAGAAATTTTCCCGGGCAGATGGTCTTGCTGACCAGTAAATTCACATTCGCGCTTTTTAACATGGCATCGCCAGCTTCCATTCCTTTGGCAATGCTGGTGAGTTCTAAAATCCCTATAGCCTGAGACATGATTAACCTCTTATTACCGTGATGGATTGCTCAGTGATTTCGCTGACAATACCGTCAATACTGGCGTGAACAGGCGCGCCTAATGCACCGGACGGCACATCGGCAACGCATTGACCGCGAACAACGCGTTCGCCTTGTTCTACACATGGGATAGCGCTGGCACCTATATGCTGGCGTAACAACAGCGTCGTTTTGTCTGTGGAGTAGTCAGTCTCAGCCAGTGGCGCATCGTGATACCAGTCGCTAAGGCCCAGTTTGGTAATAAGGCGCTTAACCGGGATCAGCCGGTACTTCGCCATTTCATCCTCAGGATTTAGCTGCCCTTCATAACGATGGTTGAGCGCCCGCAGTTCGCGTTTAAGCATGCGGTTGATTCGCATCGGCGAAATCCCAACTGGACAGGCAACGCTTTCACACACATTGCATTCTGAGCAGGTCAGGGCCGTGAGCAGCAATTGCGGCGTGGCTGCCTGCTGATAATTAACCGCACGAACCAGCAGATGCGGGGATAATTCATGACCGATCAAATGCCTTGGGCACAAATCCGTACACAAACGGCACTGCTCGCAAACGGTTTTTGCAACGGAAAGCACGGTACGTTCATCCTGCATCCGCCGCTGAATCAACGCATGAGATTTAGGCAAAACCAGCAGGCCCCCGGTGGTCTTGCTGACTGGGGTATCCAGTGAAGTAATCAGGCCGCCCATCATCGGACCACCGTTAATAAAGCGGGGATCGTCAACGGTTGCACCCCCGGCCAGCGCCAGAACGTCACGTAAAGACATTCCGATAGGGACTGTGAGTGTGATGGGACTGGCGACTGCGCCGTTAACGGTCAAGGTACGACGCGTAACCGGGTACTGCTGCTCAACTGCTCTCGCGATGTTGAGCACGGTCTGGACGTTATTGACCACTACGCCGACGCTGACAGGCAGCGCGGCAGGCGGAACTCTCCGGCCTGTTGCCATCCAGATGGTCAGAACCTCGTCACCTGCCGGGTAGACATCGGGCAAAATATGTAAGCGGATCCCGGCAGGCAGAAGGGGCGTTAATGCATTGATAGCCTGTTGGTATTTCTCTTTGAGCGCAATAATTCCGGAACTGGCTCCGGTAGCCGTCATGGCATATTGAACGCCGTGGATAAGTCGCTCAGCCTGGACGGCCATCAACTGCTGGTCAACTTTCAGCATTGGCTCACATTCAGCCGCATTGACCAGAAAGGTATCGACCTGCGCCTGTAATTTTACGTGAGCAGGAAAGCCTGCGCCTCCGGCTCCGACAACACCCGCTGCGCGAACGCGTTCGCGAATTGTCTGCGCATCATAGAGCGTGGACTCTGCCGTCATGGCTGTCTTCATAATAATTCCTCAAGCAGTTCCTGCATGGCACTGGCGTCGGCAACACGAGGATTGGTTTGCAGCGTGACGTCAGCCAGCGCGGCCTGAACCATCGACGGGATACGTTGCGACCAGGCTTGCTTTCCGTCTTTAAGCGCGTCAACTAAAGAAGGCAACGCACACTGTTTTTTGAGTAGCTCGATATGATGAATGAGCGCATTCAATGCCGCTGTATCGTTCGCGTTATCCGGGCATAAATGGCAGGCTTTAGCGAAACGGGCATAGCGCTTCGCAGCCCGCGGATCGCGAGCATTAAAATGAATGACATGGGTCAGCAGCAGCGCATTGGCAAGTCCGTGTGGCAGATGAAACTGACCGCCCAACTGATGGGCAATCGCATGATTGATCCCCAGTCCAGCCTGACTAAATGCCATTCCCGCGAGCGTTGACGCATTGTGCATTTTCCCTCTGGTTGCCAGGCATTCGCCTTTGCTGACGGCGACAGGCAGATACTGGAAGACGATTTGAGCCGCTTTTTCAGCTAGTGCATCGGTGAAGTCGCTGGCCTTCGTGGACACGTATGCCTCCAGCGCATGCGTTAACACGTCCATGCCGGTATTCGCGGTTATGGCTGGCGGTACGCTGACGACCAGCGTTGGATCAAGGATGGCCATGTCTGGATAAAGCGCATTATTAAACAATGGATATTTAATGCCTTTATCCGGATCGCTAATCACGCAGGCGCTGGTTACCTCGGAGCCCGTACCGCTGGTAGTGGGAATTGCGACACAGGTTTCAATTTCAATACCGAACTGTCGGCTGAACCAGACGATGGCCTTTGCGGCGTCCAATGCTGAGCCGCCACCAAAACCCATCACGACGTCCGGCCGCAGGGACTGCATTTGTGCAATCCCTTGAACTACAGTGCCGATGGTGGGATCGGGGGTGATATCGCTGAAAATGCTGATGCGGTTATCCGCTGGCAGAGCGTTGCGCAGCTTTTCAATCAGGGGAGAACGCGCGAGAAAACCATCGCAAATAATCCAGATATGCTTATTCGTGAAGCGCTTGAGCACATCCAGACTTCCCAGGCCGCTGTACAATCGAGTTTGCAGTGAAAAGCTATTCATAACGGCCCCATTAACGAATAGAAAAACCGTTTGTCAGCACGCAACGACGAGAGCGTGCGAAAGTGCGCGCAGATGTTGTTCCTTCACCGGTTGGCGTCGCAATAGTGAAGGTTGTAAAGCCTTCACCACCAACGCCGATCCCGGCGTAAGAGGGGCCATTTTTCACAAAGATGGAGGTCTGAAGCGTGCGCGCGGCAAGGTTCAAACGTGACACATTTTGCGAATGCATAATGGCCGTGTGATGCAATCCCTCTTCAACCTTCAGGGCCAACGTTAATGCACTATCAAAATCGCTCACCGTTACGACGGGGAGCATTGGCATCAGTTGCTCGCTGGTAACCCACGGGTCGTCCGCCTGGACGATGCCTATCAGTAATCGAGGTGCTTTTGCCGGAACCGGTATTCTTGCTGCTTCCAGTAAGGTTGCCGGGCTTTTACCCACCAGTTTTTTATTAGCTATGCCTTCTGGTAGGCAGATGGCTCGCAGTTTGTCTACCTCTTCTCTATTGAGAAGCATTGCACCAAAAGACTGCATCTGTTGAACCAGTCGTTCGGCAACGGCATCAACAACAATCAGGCTCTTCTCAGCAATGCAGGGGAGGTTGTAATCAAAGGATGCGCCATTGATGATATCTTCCGCTGCCTTAACCAGGTCAGCCGTTTCATCAACAATGCAGGGTGGATTTCCTGCACCTGCGCCGATGACTTTTTTCCCGCTTTTCATGCCCATAGCAACAATGCCTGGGCCACCGGTAATCGCCAGAACTGCGATTTTAGGGTGCGCCATCATCTGCTGGGTAGCCTCAAAAGTGGGTTCTGTGACCGTGACGACAAGATTACGAATTCCGCAGCAACGGAAAGCGATATCTTCAATCATGGCAATCAGCTTGAGTGAAACCTTTTTAGCACCCGGATGCGGACTGAAGTAAACGCTATTCCCTGCCGCCAGCATGCTGATGCTGTTGTTAATAATGGTCTCTGTCGGATTAGTACTGGGGGCGACAGAACCAATCACGCCAAACGGTGAATACTCGAATAACACCATGCCGCCATCGCCGGTTAGCGCCGTGGTGGTGAGATCTTCGATACCCGGAGTGTTGTCCAGCGCGGCTTTATTTTTAAGGAACTTATCCTCTTTGTTGCCCATACCCGTTTCGGCAGCGCTCTCAGTGGCCAGTGACGCAAGATGAGGCGTCAGTTCTTCGCGTAGGGCGTTTATGATGGCGCTGCGGGTTTTCAATGGACATTGCTGGTAACGCAGAAAAGCCTGATGAGCGGCATCGATCGCTTCGCCAACGGACGGAAAAATACCGTTACCCTTAACTTCTGCTTTTGCCGGGGCGAGTTGCTCACTCAAAATGTTACGAATAAGGGTTTCAAGTTCTGAAGTATTCATTGATGTGTTCTCACGTTAATCGCCGCAATGGCCGTTTCTGCAATGTCCATATCCTGTTCAACGCTTCCTCCGCTGATGCCAAGACCCCCGAGGAGTAAACCCTCACGCCATAATGCGTACCCGCCACCGAAGGTGACGACTTTTCCCTGCATATGGCTTTCCAGACCGTAAAGCGCGGCGCCTGGTTGTACTACTGATGTCAGCTCATGAGTGGCGGTTTTCATCGCCACGGCAGTCCAGGCTTTTTTCGGTGCCAGTTCGCTACTCACGAGTAATGCGTCAGGCATGCGCCAGGCCACCGTTTGGGTCCCATTCGCATCAACAATACTAATGACGACCGGAACCTGAAGTTCTTCTGCTCTCGTCACCGCAGCGCGAGTGAGTTGGTGGAGCTCCTGAAAAGACAGAGACATAGTCGGCTCCTTTGTGGCTGGTGGTTGAACGGCAGCGAGATAGCGCTCAGCCACTTTCTCAATGATTTCGTTTTGATGGGCGTCATGATCTTCTGCTCGTGCAAGCGCATATAAGCAGTCGGACAGGCGGTTGATATAACGCATCAGCACGTGTCTGACGGAGATCTCGGTGGACAGCTCGACCAGTCGTCTCTCTGCGCGGCGTGCCAGAGTTCGGGCAAAGTGCAGTCGGCTGGCGGCTTCGCTGCGGCCTGGTAAAATAAAGCTGCGCAGGGGCGGTACTCTTCCCATTGCGATATCGATGGCAGCTTCCAGTGCCGCAATTTCTTCTGAGCTGATGTAGCGCTGCTCTGGCGTCGGTTCTTCGCTTTCGCTTGCCAGTTCGGCGCTGAACCAAAAAAGCTGCAGCTGGATATTTTCAAGTAACTGCCGGTGCTGAGGGTTTTTCGCCACGCAAACGCACAGGCTAAGCGCCGCATTCAGTTCGTCCAGCGTACCGTAGGCTTCCACGCGCGGATGCGTTTTGCTCACGCGCTGTCCGGTAAATAGGGCTGTTGTTCCGGCATCACCTGTGCGGGTATAAATCGCCATAGTTCCTCCTAACGAGAAAGCGTGTCGACAATGCCGACGATAGCCAGATCAATGGCCTCATTCGGGCCGGAAAAAACGTGTCTGGCGCTGGACCCGCTGCTGAGTAATACCAGTTCGCCGGTCCCCGCGCCGACAGAATCAACAGCGACTTCATCTCCACTCACTGGAGACGCAGGAAGCTCTCCGTCAGCACTTACCCGACGTACCAGCAACAGTTTTTTTCCCACCAGTGATGGAGATTTTTGCGTGGAAACCACAACGCCTGTAACCCGTGCCAGATGCATAGCTCACTCCTGCTTAATTAGTTGGACATTTCGCAGACTGACAGCTTCCTGAGCCAGAGCCGTCACGACACATCGACGGCGTAGCACCAGTACGCCATCCCTCAATTGGGCGACGTCGGCATAGCTGAGAAGCTTCTCAGGATGCAAAAAGATGATTCGCCCCAGTTCGTCACTGAACTCCAGCGGCAGACGCGCGAGTTTTTTCACGGGGATTGCGGGTAACAATCGGTGTTGTAGTGAAATCTTCACGCGGACTCCGCATGCCAGCGCGTCGTGAATCATTACCACCGACATGTTGACTGGGCAGCCTTCGGCAATTTGCTCCAGAAATGGCAGGTCCACTTGCTGGAGATGGAGCGACGAGTACTGGCAGCATACTGTCCGTGAATCGATTTCCCGTAACTGCGCGACGCTAAGAGTGAGCGTGCTTTCCGCGCGTTTTTTTAATCGGGAAACAACCTCCTCGATAATGCGTTGCAGCAGTTCGTTGTTCATCGTGAGGTCACCAGTGTGGCGAATGCCTGGGGATTATCAGCGCCTGCAGCATTGGCTTCGTCTGTATCGATATGCATTTCGAGGCGCATATCCGGCGAAACGCGGACGGCGACGTTATCGAAAATCAGTCGACGTTCATCGCCATTAATGGCTACCGAGACTTTATCACCATGGGAAACTCGCAGAATCAGAGCATCGAGCGGCGACATATGGATATGCCGTTGGGCAACGATCACCCCGGATGCTAAGTCCAGTTCAGCAAATGGGCTGACAAGACGAACACCGGGTGTGCCCTGAATATTGCCCGACATCCGCAGCGGAGCAGCAATTCCCAACGTGCGGGCGTCAGTACGGGAAATTTCGACCTGGCTGGTATTGCGCAGCGGACCGAGTAAACGCACATTTTTTAACTGACCTTTTGGCCCCACCAGCGTGACAGTCTGCTCTGCTGCATATTGCCCTGGCTGCAGCAGCTCTTTTTTCTCACTAATTGGGTGATTGGGAAACAAGCGACCGTAATCTTCAGCGCACAGATGAATATGCCGATTAGAGATCCCCAGCGGAATCGGGCGCTCGCGCATTTCATCCAGAACCTTAGCGACAGTGGTTTCCAGTTGCTGTTTATCCATCACGCTTCACCTCGTTTGCCGGAATGAAGACAAAGTGTGCGCGGCTCACCTTTTTGGCGAGGGCAGGCAGGATCAAGACACAAATTGCAGCTAATCAATTCTGCATCTTGCGGTGCTTCGGGTGCCGCATGGTCTACAAATATCTCTTCATGCGGTATGGCTGGTATGGGTTCGGGCGTTGGTTCAGGCTCCAGGACAACACTATGCGACAGGATCCCGTCCCCGGGTCTGGAAATGACTTTGTGAGCCACCAGTCCATCTCGCTGGTCAGCGAAACTGACACCAGTGGAAATGGCCGCCTGGACGGAGGCCACATCCCCGATTATCTTGATCACCGTCCAGCCTGAGCCGTTGGTTTTTTCTAGGCCCACCAGCGTGATGGAGGCGGCTTTCGCCATGACGTCCGCGCAACTGATGGCTAATGCCAGACCACTAACTTCAAGTAATCCCAGTGATTGCTTCACGCTGTGCTCCTTGGTTGCAACGACTTATGCGGATTTAGGTAAAATGGCTTCAACGTCGCTGTGCGGACGCGGGATAACGTGGCAGGATTTCACCTCGCCAACGGCGCTTGCGGCTGCGCTTCCAGCATCTACGGCTGCTTTCACCGCGCCGACATCACCGCGAACCATAACGGTGATGAGGCCAGAGCCGATTTTTTCGTAACCAACCAACTGCACGTTTGCGGATTTCACCATGGCATCAGCGGCTTCAATAGCGCCGACAAGCCCTTTTGTTTCAACCAGTCCCAGTGCGTTATTCATACTGCTTTTCTCCTGTGGGTTATGAGTGGCATTCCCGGAACGGAATGCCTTTAACCAGCCGCGCAGCGTTGTTACCAATGCTGCGGCGATCGTGGCTATTTTGTTGATACGTCAGCGTAAAAAGCGGTGCTGATGAGGGTAAGTTTTTGTAGTGCACGACCAGTTTTTCACGGCTACAGCCAATACCAACCAGCAATGGAGATTGGCAGGCGGCCAACCATGCGTTGTGGATAACGTCAGTTGAGTCATTCTCCTGAATCACAAAGGGGATCCCTTCTTCTTCAATACCCAGCAGTACGTCATTCCAGACGTCAGCGCAGTCAGCACTGGTGAAGATAACGATGGCTGGCGTGGTGAGATTACTTTCCATGAGCGAATGCCTTATGCCAGGAGAGAATCAGCCCTGTCGCAACCGCATTGCGCGGACCTTCGGTACCACGAATATTGCCGCGCCCGGCAACCAGTCGATAATGCGCCAGAGCATCGGTGACCAGCTGCGGAACTTCAAAATCCAGGGATGAGCCGCCAACCAGTACCACAAAGGGAATATCCCGAATGTTCCCGGTCGGACTCACCTGACGTAGCGCTCTGAGTGCGTTAGTAACGAAAACGCGTTCCTTAGCACTTCGACGAATGGCCCGTACTTTCTCCAGCGCCAGTTCACCCGGCAGTGGCACCAGTTCATCGGGCTTCACTACGCACACGCGCGCAAAAACCGTTGGCGGGAGAGGCGTAGGGAAGAATTGAACGCTGCCGTCTTCGTGGCGAAGATGGAACAAGCTCTCAACTTTCGCCAACGGATACTTTTTAATCTCTTCCGCGAGATAACGGTCATCCAGACCCAGTTCACGGGCAATGATCATCGTGACCATATCGCCTGCACCCGCCAGGTGCGTGGCAATAATTTCGCCCTTAGGATTGATGATAGAAGCGTCGGTTGAACCCGCGCCGAGGTCCAGAATAGCCAGTGGTCGCGTGGTGCCCGGAGTAGTTAAGGCCCCCAGAATGGCAGCTTCGGCTTCGGCCCCGCCAACCTGGACGTCAATGTTGAGCTTTTGCGTGATCTCCTGGGCAATCATCGCCATTTGCAGGCGGTCTGATTTCACCATGGAGGCTATGCCGACAGCCTGTTCCAGCGAGAACTCACCGGCAAGTCCACCCGTCACGCTGACAGGAACCGAGGTATCGACCGCCAGCAGATCCTGAATAAAAATTTCATGACTGGGTTTATTGGTTAATTCAGCCATCGTCTGGCGCACATGCTCCAGCATGCCGCCAATATTGGTGCCAGCTTCTCCAGTAACGTTATCCAGTTTCGGGCATTCACCAACCGCTTTCATAATCGCTTCGGCGCCCGCTGCAACGTCGACCCGTACTGTACGACCCTGAGACTGTAGCTCCAGATTTCCGGCAGGAATCGCTCGCGCTTTCACATCACCTGACGGCGTTTTCACCACCACGGCTGAACGGTTGCCGATCAGCGCCCGTGCCATCGGAACAATGTTTTTAGTCTCATCGGCATTGAGGCCAAAGACAGTTGCAATACCGTAGGGGTTAGAAAGCGTTTCAATAACCTTTCCTGGTACGGCGACCTCAATGGCAGCCAGCATCCCCAACGGGATACGGTCAATATGAAGGACTTCATCGACGATGGGCAGGGGATGAGTCAGACGATTACTGACCAACACACCATCGTCCTGCTGCAAAATAACGCCAGTCAACTGGTATCCGGCACGGACGGAAGCATTAATCATCGTAGCAACATCGGCGAAATCAAATGCCGATGACACCACCAGAATATAGGGCGTATCCGCCGGGCGACTGAGAAGGTCTTCCGGCGTAATAGTGACACCCACGCCTAACCCGACGCCGCCCGGTGTTTTAGGGTTATGGCCGATCATGGTGGATTCAGTGATGATGGTTTCGGTTATTGTTTCCATCGCCACGTCGCCAATGACCGGGGTGGCTTCGTTAATACGGATGAGCGAAATATCGCTGACATTGATACCGGCGTTTTTTGCCGCCAGCGTAAGGGCCTCCTGAATGCCAAACACATTACGTAATGTGCCCTTAATTCCGGTGGTTTCTGCCAGCGCGCTGCCGGTGATGCTCAGCACGCCAGACTCATCCAGAGTAGCCAGAGCGACTTCCGTTGATGAGTTGCCTATGTCAATGCCAGCTATATATCGCATGATCCTGTCCCTGAGTTAGTCGTCGCCTTTGAGTTTTTTACGCTCAACGTACAGCGCTGCCGCTTCACGAACGAAAGCTGCACAGATTTTTGCCTGATAACGATTTTCGAGATCGTCGGCGATAGCCATCAGCTCATCTTTTGTTGAGCGGTACGGGCGCAGCGCGTTGTAGATCTCAAGAATGCGATCGTCAGGAACAGCGGTTAGCTCGGCAGCGCGCTCAAAGTTCATCGCCAGCCTGTCACGTCCGGCATCTTTGGCGATTTCCGCCTGGAGGCGCAGTGTTTCAGGAGTGATGCGCATGTCCTGCGCGGTCACTTTGTTGCTCAGAACATTTTCAAGCGTGAAGTCGTCCAGCGTTTTGTTGGTCGCAGTTTTTACCCACTCAGGATGTTTATTCGCGAGAGGGTAATCCGTGACTTTCGCGGTATGTGCTGATGAACTTGCCGCGGACGGAGTCGCGGACTCGCCTTGCAGGCTGTTCATCCGGCTCAACACATCCCGAACCATCGATTCAATTGCGTCGGTATTCATGGAGGTATCCTTTATCAAAGCGCCACGCGCAGTTCCTGCGGGTTTTTGCCTGTCACAACGTATTTGGTCTCTTTAATGTGCAGAATGGCTGATTTCGCCTGGTACTTAGGACGAGCCATCTGGTCATTCAGCGTAGGGACCGGTTGCGGAGATTCACGCTTGGCATAACGCGCGGCGTTTTTACCGATCTGACGATAGGTTTCTAGCGTCAGAAGCGGTGCCTGAGGGAACAGCTCCAGGTTTGAAAGCGGCGGTAACCCCTGCTGGTGGATAACCGTCGTGCCTTTTGACTGGATACCGATAGAGATCCCGGAACCGCTCAGACGGTTACCCTCAACGGCAACAAACGCCACATCGGAGGATTTAAAGCAGCGGATAACGCGCGCTTTTATGCCTTCTTCTTCAATACCGGCAATCACTTCGCGCAAGATATTCTTATGCGGGATCCCAACAATATTGACGGTTTGTGACAGGCCAAACGCCGGCCCTACGGCAATAATCACTTCGTCCTGTTGCTGGCCTTGTTTGGCTTCACCAATCTCGGTCAGAAAGCTGTCGCCCTGTGCCGTAGCAGCCTGAGGTGCGCTTGCCGCTGTAGATGCACGGAAAGAGACGGGTTTGTCGCTGGTCTGCATTTCAGACAACACATCTTCAATTATCTGGCGCAGCAGTTTTTCATTAATTTCCATTTTTCACCCCTTAGCCAAGCTCGTTGGGATCAAGTGCGCCAGGGATGTTTTTGATCTCTTCCCAGCGTTCGCCTTGCAGGCGATAACCTGTTGCCGGACCGGCATAGTCGTTAACATCATTGACAGCGGATAGCACCTGTCCGTCGCCAACGATAATGGCGGAGGTATGCAGGTAATCCCCGGTTAACTTGGCTTTCTGGATGTTGAGCATGTCTTGAGCGACATCGGTAAATCCGCCCTGAGCAAGGGCTTTCACCACTTCCAGACCGTTACGGTTTTTGTTGATGATCTCTTGTGCAAACTTGATATCTTCAACGATGTTACGTTCCGGCATATCTTTCGAACCGTGGGCGTAGGTCGCCGCTTCCACTTCTTCATCAGTGATTGGCGGTAATCCCATCCCGGCAAAGACGGCCTGCAGCGCACGCGCCGCTTTGTTACGAATGGCGATAACGTCTTCTTCACGAACCGGGCGCAGACCACCGTCTACTTTCAGGTCACGCTGGAGAACGTTGTAGTCGTCAAAATCTTCAGCATCCTCGTTCGAACCCGCAAACATGTTGTCGTAGTTCGGCACTGCGGAATAACCAGAGGAAATGAAGTCAGTACCCGGCAGGAACTGCATCAGCAGACGCGCAGTACGACGCATATCCGAATGGGTAAAGGTTTGGTCGTTGCTGGAGGCGCATTCCAGATCCAGAGAGGAGCAGATCAGGTTTTCAGCCAGCACTGCACGAATTCCTGACGGCACGGCGGAAGGGACTCCGATGCAGCTTACGGAACCGTTTTGCAGACCCTGTACGCCAGCAGCTTTGGTGATGTAAATACAGCGGGCTTCCAGATAAAGCATCGATTTGCCTTCGGCGTAACCCATCTGAACTTCTGAGCCAGAGCCGGAGGTAAAGCGCATTTTCAGACCACGGGATGCGTAGGATGAGGCGAGGAAGCCTTTAGACCATGGCGTGTCATCGCCGTCGGTAAAGACGGGTTCAGTACCATAGACGGAGATGGTTTCAGCGTAGCAGGTGTGGCCTAGCATCCCGAGTTTGAGTTCGGTTGCTTCTTCCAGAGAACACTGAGTTAACACGCCCGGGCGTCCAACCTGTGAGCCGACTAACAGCGCAATGGCGTTAAATGGCGCATAACGCGCAACGGCAACGGTCGTTTCCTGTTCGTCAAATCCACGCCATGCGCCTTCAGCGGCATCAGCGGCAATTTGCACGGGGTTATCTTTGACATTAGTGACGTGCGCTTGTTGAGATGGTGTACGACGAGCACGCATTTTCTGCATGGCCATCATCATCTCAACGACGTTCATATGGGACACGACTTCGACAATTTTTGCCGGCGTCATTGCGGTGGTCAGCGGCACAATGTCTTTGCGCTTCACGTTAGGATCGCAAAGCATATTGGCCAGTTTGACCGAATCCATCGCCATGACTTCTTCAGCGCGCGCCAGGTTAATGCCATAGCGGGCAATAAAATGGTCGATTAAGTCAAATTCACTAGCGGATTTACCGTCCAGTTCAGTGACTGTACCGTTGACGATTTTAATCGACGGTTTGGGGTCGTTCGGGCTTTCCATCGCAATGAAGCCTTCTTCGATCCACTCCTTAACGAAGCCATCCTGATTCACAGGGCGCTTCGCCAGTGCTTCAAATCTTTTCGATCTCATGAATCAGCCTCACTGATATCAGATGTAGGACGGACGATCGTTTTTCGGCTCTGAGCCGAGGGTCCCGAGTACGGTTTTACCGATTTCACGGGCGGAGATAACAGCCTGACGAACAGCGCCAGAGTCACCCGAAATAACCAGAATGGCTTCGTTACTGAAGCTGGTGCCATGAGCAGGGGAGCTGTAAGCCACAACTTCCACGTTGGCGGATTTCAGGGCAGTATCAGCCATCAGGACACCAACGGATGCTGGTGCGCCGACGATGACGCCACAGGCACGACCAATCGGTGCGCCAAAGGCTTTTTCCAGTGCGTAGCTGGCGCGTGCGGTGTACTGCATTTCGATGTGACCGGCTTCGTTGGCATAAACGTCGCCAAAGGTGCGATCCAGTTCTTTCAGTGCGACTTCAATGCCGCGTTTCACGTCGGAAACATCGTTGCCGCCAAGAATAATCAGCGAGCCATGACCTGCGCCGCCTTTGGTATCACGTGGTAACTCAATACTGACGACTTCAGTATTGGTGGCTTTCACCGCTTCATCAGCGGCCATGATGTGTGGACCCGCACCAGTACGGGCGCCAAGGATGCCAATGGAGCGATAGCGTTTTTCAAGTTTCATTGCGTCCAAGAGGGCACTGTCTACGTTGGCGATTACCAGACCGACGGTGTCGCCAATCGCGGTACCGACAAACTCCGTTAAACTGCAGCTTTTCTCTGCCATAGCCGTTTCTCGTGTTGGGTGATTATTTTCTGGGATAGCCTGCTGTTCCGGCGTTGCCACACGAGCAATCACCTGCGCCATGATCTGTTCAACCAGTTCATTGCTGCTCATTAGCTAATTCCCTTCGGTAAGATTTTTTCTACATCGGTATGCGGGCGTGGGATAACGTGTACGGCTTTCACTTCTCCCACATTACGGGCTGCGGCGGCACCGGCATCTGTTGCTGCTTTGACTGCGCCGACATCGCCGCGGACAATAACTGTTACCAGCCCCGAACCAATTTTTTCGTAGCCGACCAGCATTACATTGGCTGACTTCACCATTGCATCTGCGGCCTCTATGGCTGCAGTTAAGCCTTTGGTTTCTACCATTCCTAACGCTTCTTGTTGCATAAAGACCTCGCCTGGGTTGTCCCGATTTTCATGACTATAAAAAGAAGCGAGGAAAAAGAATGGCTGAGTTGAAAGTAAGAGTGAAAAAATAGTGGGGTTACGGTGAGATAAAATTGCTGTTTGTTATTGTAATATACTGTTTTTGTTGGTTATTTTAAGCTTTATCGATATGATTATTTGGTTATGTTAATTCCATATTTACACTTTTATGAGTGACAGTTTAAATATCATTTGCTATGCGAGAAAAATGAAATTGTGATGATCGTTTGAAAATGGAATTCTGCTTTTCGCAATATTTTATTATTTTGAAAATGTACTTTTAATAGGGTGAATCCTCGTTTTGTCACCTGTTTTAATAAAGGTGATGGCAAAAATTTGCTATCACAACACGATTTTTAAGGGTATGTCGCTTGCAGATTGCCAACAATTTGCCGATACAGATTTTTATAGTAAGTCTTGAAGTAATCTTCCTGCCAGCAAGGAGTCCGCTGGTAAAGACACGAACTCTGCTTAGAAGGTGTCACAATGAACGATTCACTAAGAGCGCAATGTATTGCTGAGTTTTTGGGTACCGGGCTATTTTTGTTTTTTGGTATTGGGTGCCTGAGCGCCCTTAAAGTCGCGGGTGCCAGTTTGGGATTGTGGGAGATCTGCATCATATGGGGCTTGGGGATCTCGCTTGCAGTTTACCTGACAGCCGGGATTTCTGGGGCCCATCTCAATCCTGCTATTACCATCGCACTTTGGTTGTTTGCCTGTTTTCCTGGTCGTAAAGTACTGCCTTATTCTGTCGCTCAGATAGCGGGTGCCTTTGGTGGCGCTATGCTGGCCTATTTGTTGTACGGCAGTTTATTCATTGAGTATGAATCAGCCCACCAAATGGTACGCGGCAGTCTGGAAAGCCTGCAACTTGCCAGTATTTTTAGCACGTATCCTGCCGCCGCACTGAGTGTCTGGCAGGCCGCACTAGTCGAAGTGGTGATTACCTCCATTCTGATGGGGATGATTATGGCGCTAACGGACGACGGTAACGGCGTTCCCAAAGGCCCTCTGGCACCACTGTTGATTGGTATTCTGGTTGCTGTTATCGGCGCATCAACCGGTCCACTTACCGGTTTTGCGATGAACCCGGCACGTGATTTTGGTCCTAAATTGTTTGCCTGGATGGCCGGGTGGGGTGATGTTGCGATGACTGGTGGGCGCGATATCCCTTATTTCATCGTGCCGATTGTGGCTCCCATCATCGGCGCCTGTGCGGGCGCAGCAATTTATCGCTATTTTATTGTCAAAAATTTACCGTGTAATTCGTGTAAGTTGGAGGAAAACGAGAGCTAGCTTCATGAAAGATGTTTATTATTGAAAGGCAAAAACTGTTTTCGTGATCCGGTTTCCTGAACGGCTTAAAAAGTCTCCCAAGAATGGGAGACTTTTGTTATGTTCAATGCTGACTTTCATCAGAGCGCTGGATCGCGAGATGAAAATGAATGTGTGAATAATATGTTTTATTTATAACAATAAATTAACTGAGAGGTTTTATCATGATTTCTGCGAGTGCCCTGAACTCAGAACTCATTAATAAAATCGCACAGGATTTTGCACAGGCCACCAGTCTGGCTGTTGTGGTTGTCAATATTCACGGTGATGAAATTTCTGAGCTTTTTAATTTCACTCCTTTTTGCCAGTTGATGCGCCAGCATCCTCAGCATAGTACGCGTTGTCGTATGAGCGACCGCTGTGGCGGGTTGGAAGCCTCTAAGTCCGATCAACCTTGCATTTATCGCTGCCATGCCGGGCTTACCGATTTCTCAATTCCGCTGGTCATCGCGGGACACCTGGTAGGGTTTGTGCTTTGTGGACAAGTACGCTTAAGTAACGATGTAGGTCTCGTTGATATTCTGAACGTCGATGACCGCTGGCAAGCCGATCCAGAGCTGGTCAACGAATTCCGTAATGTACCTGAGATGGACTATTCTCGAGTCATTGCCTCAGCGGATTTACTCAAGCTCATCGTCGAAAATTGCCTTAAGAAACAACTCAATTTTGTTGTTATCAAAGATAACCCGCAGCAGTCAGAGCCGGTACGCGCTAACCGCAGTACCAACCCCCATGACAGTAAAATGAAAAAAGCCCTGCGCTACATTGATGCACATTTATCAGACGAGTTGCGTCTGGAAGATGTTGCCTCTCATGTTTTCCTTAGCCCGTACTATTTCAGCAAATTGTTCAAAAAATATCAGGGTATCGGTTTTAACGCATGGGTAAACCAACAGAGAATGGCAAGTGCCAAAGAGTTGCTTTGCCACAGTGACTGGAGTATAGCCAGCATTGCACGTAATTTAGGCTTTTCGCAAACCAGCTATTTTTGCAAAGTGTTCCGTCAAACGTATCAGGTTACGCCGCAGGCATTTCGCCAGCAAATTAATGTCATTTCACGCGGAGAGTCCGCTTAAATAGCAATATTTTGCTATTGCCGATTTTTGATATATGGTGCTATGTCCGTCATTATAAAATGAAAAATAATGACAGCTGCCAATAAATTGTCATAGCGCAACAAAATAATGGTATTAGAGGGATAAACTGCACCAGTTTTTATTTTTGTGATGAGATACAGTGTCTGTGTGAATGACTTTCTTTATTCTTAGCTGATACTTTCATTCAAAAAGTGAACGTATGAATATGAGGGAAAAGGCCAGGAAATTGGCTGAATGAATTCGGAAAGATATTAAACTGAATTATTGTCATGAGGTCGTGAATTTACCTCATAACAGAGAGCTTAATTAACCAGGCTCTTGAACTGACAGGTTTGCCACATATGTGGTAGGGAAGGGGGTGAGAATCCCCCGCAGCCCCCGCTGCTGTGATGCTGACGACCCCGTATGGACCACTGATCGCAAGATTGGGAAGGACGGGTGAGGATGACGCTAAGCCAGAAGACCTGCCTGTCAGTGACTACCAACAACTTCGGTGGGAAGTGGGTGGTTCAGATGCATACAGTCGAGAGACTGGGTATCTCTACACCCCTACCACCCTGAACAGGATCAGGGTATGGCGGCCAATTTTCACGCATTTGTTCTTGCAGGTACCGGAAGCGGCTGTGGTAAAACCACGGTGACGCTGGGCTTGTTGAGCTTGTTGAAAAAACGCGGTTTGCGCGTCCAGCCTTGCAAAGTGGGTCCTGATTACCTTGATACCGGCTGGCATACAGCGGTATGCGGTACTGCTTCCCGCAATCTTGATAGCTTTATGCTTCCCGTCCCCACGCTGAACGCTCTATTCAATGAGCAGATGCAACATGCGGATATCGCTGTTATTGAAGGTGTGATGGGGCTGTATGACGGCTATGGTACCGACCCAAACTACTGCAGCACCGCCGCGATGGCTAAACAGTTAGGCTGTCCGGTCATCTTACTGGTTGATGGCAAAGCCGTTTCCACCTCAATCGCCGCAACGGTAATGGGTTTTCAGCATTTTGATCCCACCCTGAACATCGCTGGCGTTATTGTTAATCGGGTTAACAGCGAAACGCATTACCAGTTACTGAAAGTCGCAATCGAACGTTACTGCGATGTACCCGTCTTAGGTTACGTACCCCGTATGGATGGGGTTGCCCTTCCCGAACGACATTTGGGTTTAGTCACCGCACGTGAGTCGGTTATCAATCAGCAACCGTGGCAGGAGTTTGCTGCCACGCTGGAGCAAACCCTTGATATTGACGCACTGCTGACATTAAGCCAGTCAACCAATCTTCCTGCTGGCGAATGGCCCGCGCTGCCTGCCCCAGATGCTGGAGCAGGGCTAACGCTTGCAATTGCCGATGACGAAGCCTTCAACTTCTACTACCCGGACAACATTACGCTGCTGGAACGCACGGGGCTTAATATTGTTCGTTTTAGCCCGTTGCACGACACCTGCTTACCCGACTGTCAGATGATCTGGTTAGGCGGTGGATATCCTGAGCTACACGCTGCGGCGCTGGCTCGCAATGTCTCGATGCTGAAGCAATTGCGAGCGGCACATCAACGTGGCGTCGCGATTTACGCAGAGTGTGGGGGGCTGATGTATCTCGGCAGTTCGCTTGAGGACAGTAACGGCGATACCTGGCTGATGGCGGATATCATTCCCGGCCACAGCAAAATGGGAAAACGTCTGACCCGATTTGGCTACTGCGAAGCGCAGGCCGCACAGCAAACATTGTTAGCAGCAGAAGGCGAAGTGCTGCGCGGGCATGAATTCCACTATTCCGATTTTACCCCTGAAACGCCAGCGGTGATGAACTGTCGCAAAGTGCGCGATGGTAAAACGCTGCAAGCCTGGTCCGGCGGCTGGCAGGTTGGAAACACCTTTGCCAGCTATTTACACGTTCATTTTGCTCAACGTCCGCAGATGCTTAGCCACTGGCTGACAGCCGCGAGGAGCGCGCTATGACGATCCTTGCGTGGTGTGTTGCCTGGCTGCTTGATTTTATCATCGGTGATCCGCAGAACTGGCCGCATCCGGTGCGCTGGATTGGCAATCTGATTTCTGCCGTGCAGCGAATTATTCGGCGTTATTGTCATAGCGACCGAGCGCTGCGCATTGGTGGCGCGGTGATGTGGATTGTGGTGGTTGGTCTGACCTGGGCTGCGTCCTGGGGCGTGCTGGTACTGGCAAAATCTGTTCACCCCTGGTTGGGTTGGGTGGTAGAGGTATGGATGATCTTTACCGTGCTGGCCGGGCGATGCCTGGCGAATGCCGCACAGGATGTCGAACGTCCTCTACGGGCCGGTGACCTTGCTGCGAGTCGGGAAAAACTGTCGTGGATAGTGGGGCGTGATACCTCGCAACTGCAACCGCAACAGATCAATCGTGCGGTGGTGGAAACCGTGGCTGAAAACACCGTAGACGGCATTATCGCGCCGCTGTTTTTTCTCCTTCTCGGCGGTGCGCCCCTGGCGATGGCCTACAAAGCGGTAAACACCCTTGACTCCATGGTGGGCTACAAACATGAAAAATACCGCGCTATCGGTATGGTCAGCGCGCGTCTGGACGATGTCGCGAACTTTATTCCTGCAAGACTGAGCTGGCTGCTGCTGGGCGTGGCGGCATTTTTATGCCGTAAAGACGGCTCGCGAGCTTTACAGATTGGCTGGCGCGATCGCTACAACCACAGCAGCCCAAACTGCGCGTGGTCAGAGGCATCCGTAGCCGGGGCATTAGGCATTCGTCTGGGTGGTCCTAATGACTACTTTGGCGAGCGCGTTGAGAAACCGTGGATCGGTGATGCACAACGCGACATTTCGGTAGACGACATTTCCCATACGATTCGACTGATGTGGGTGGCATCGACGCTGGCACTGGCGCTGTTTATTGCGCTGCGGTGGCTGTGGGCCGGTGTAGCCTGAGGACAACATAATGCAATATATCCAGCAACCCCAGGCGATTGAAGCCAAAAGTTTCGACATTATTGGCGAGATCATCCGTGAAACCCGTCCGGACTATCAGTTTGCCAGTCCGTTACATGAAGCCATTATCAAGCGGGTCATTCACACGACGGCAGATTTCGACTGGCTGGACATTCTGTGGTTTTCCAGTGATGTGCTGGAGCAGTTTTGTGCGGCGCTTAGCCGTTCGAGCGTGATTTATACCGACACCACGATGGCGCTTTCCGGGATCAATAAAACGCTGCTGGCAAAATTCGGCGGTGAATGCCGCTGTTACATCAGTGACCCGAGGGTTGTGCGTACGGCAAAAGAGCAGGGTATTACCCGGTCCATGGCTGCTGTCGACATTGCGGTGAAGGAAGAGGGGGAAAAGCTGTTTGTCTTTGGCAACGCGCCGACAGCGCTGTTTCGCCTGCTTGAGCATGATGTCGCTGTCAGCGGTGTGGTTGGCGTACCGGTCGGGTTCGTTGGTGCAGAAGAGTCGAAAGATGCCTTGACCCAAAGCAAGTTGCCCGCCATTGCCGCGTTAGGCCGTAAAGGGGGGAGTAATGTCGCTGCCGCTATCGTCAACGCCATGCTTTATCACATGCAGGGGGCGCGATGAGCGAGGCCTTCGATACGCCGGTGTGGCACAACGGTAAAGCGCTGCGTAAAGGATATACCACGGGATCGTGCGCCACGGCGGCGGCAAAAGTGGCAGCGTTGATGGTATTGCGCCAACACCTCATCCATCAGGTTTCCATCGTCACGCCTTCCGGGGTGACGTTGTGCCTGAATGTTGAGTCGCCACATATCGAAGGGCAGCAGGCGATAGCCGCCATCCGCAAAGACGGTGGTGATGATGTGGACGCCACACATGGGATGCTGATTTTTGCGCGCGTGACGTTAGACGATAGTGGCGTGATTGCCTTACAGGGCGGTGAAGGGGTTGGTACGGTAACCCGCAAAGGGATTGGCCTACCGGTCGGTAGTTCGGCGATTAACCGTACACCTCGCCAGACCATTGAATCTGCCGTCCGCGAAGCGATTGGCCCAAATCGTGGGGCGCAGATTGAAATCTTCGCGCCAGAAGGTGAAGAACGGGCGCAAAAAACCTACAACTCCCGCCTTGGCATTCTGGGCGGCATTTCGATTATCGGTACCACGGGTATTGTCACGCCGATGTCGGAAGAGAGCTGGAAACGTTCTCTGTCGCTGGAGCTGGAAATTAAGCGGGCGGCTGGGCTGGAGCGTGTCGTACTGGTGCCGGGAAACCACGGCGAGCGTTTTGTGCGCGAGCAGATGGGTATCGACACCCAGGTTGTGGTCACCATGAGCAACTTTGTCGGCTACATGATTGAAGAAGCCGTACGTCTTGGATTCCGGCAAATTGTGCTGGTGGGACATCCCGGTAAGCTCGTCAAAATCGCGGCGGGGATCTTCCATACCCATAGCCATATTGCCGATGCCCGCATGGAAACGCTGGTGGCCCACCTCGCATTACTTGGCGCACCGCTGGAGCTGCTGACGCTGGTCAGCGAGTGCGATACCACCGAAGCGGCGATGGAACATATCGAGGCATACGGTTTCCAGCACATTTATGACCATCTGGCTCAGCGCATTTGTATGCGTGTTCTGCAAACATTGCGCTTTACCAAAAATCCGCCGACCTGCGATGCCATCATGTTTTCCTTTGATAATCAGGTTCTTGGCAGTAATCGTCCGGTCGCAGAAATTGCTGAGGAGATGCAATGTTAACCGTTGTAGGGATGGGCCCCGCCGGTTTGCATTTGATGACGCCTGCGGCACGTGAAGCGGTCGCGGCGGCGGATGTTCTGGTCGGTGGAAAGCGGCATTTGCAGCAATTCACGGATTTTGCCGGTGAACAGTTTGCTCTTGGCGCCAATATCCCGGAACTCCTGAGCTGGATTAGCGCGCACCAGGAGAAGCATGTTGTGGTACTGGCATCTGGCGATCCGCTGTTTTACGGCATCGGGACGCGCATGGTGGCGCATTTTGGTATTGAGAATGTGCGGATTATTCCCGGCATTAGTGCGGTGCAGTACCTGTGTGCGCAGTCCGGTATTGATATGAACGATATGTGGCTGACCAGTAGCCATGGCCGCAGCGTCTGTTTTGATGAGCTGGCGCGACATAACAAGGTAGCGATGGTGACTGATGCGCTGTGTGGCCCGCGTGAAATCGCGCAGCAGCTCATTGCCCGAGGCAAGGGGCATCGCTGGATGGTGATTGGCGAAAACCTGGCGATGGAAAACGAAAAGATCCATTTCCTGCCTGTGCGTGAAGTTAACGCCGACTATGACATGAATGCAGTGGTGATCCTCGATGAAAGATGAGCTGTTTCTGCGTGGAGAGAAAGTGCCGATGACCAAAGAAGCGGTACGCGCACTTGCCCTCTCAAAACTTGAATTACACCGCGCCAGTCACCTGATTGATATAGGCGCCGGAACCGGCAGCGTGTCGATAGAGGCGGCGTTGCAATATCCCGGATTACGTGTAACGGCCATCGAACGTAACCCGGCGGCGCTCAGGTTGTTGGATGAAAACCGCCAGCATTTTGCCTGCGCAAATATCGATATTTTTCCCGGCGTTGCTCCCATGACCATCGCGGAAAAAGCCGATGCCATTTTTATGGGCGGCAGCGGTGGTCATCTGACCGACCTGATTGACTGGTCGATGCGTCAATTGCATCCCGCAGGGCGTTTGGTGATGACATTTATCCTCCAGGAAAACCTCAACACCGCGCTAACACATCTGGACCATCTTGGCGTACAGGGAGTGGATTGCCTGCAGCTACAGGTTTCCTCGCTTACCGCGCTTGGCAGTGGTCACTATTTTAAACCGAATAACCCCGTATTTGTTATCGCCTGTCAGAAGGAAGGAAACCATGTCTGAGATTTTTGATCCCCGTAGCGTGTGGTTTGTTGGCGCAGGTCCTGGCGATCGCGAGCTGATTACCCTCAAAGGTTACCGGTTGCTGCAACAGGCGCAGGTTGTTATCTACGCCGGATCGCTGATTAACACCGAACTGCTGGAGTATTGCCCTGCTGGTGCTGAATGTCACGACAGTGCCGAACTGCATCTGGAGCAGATCCTTGATCTGATGGAAGCCGGAGTGAAAGCGGGTAAGACCGTTGTGCGTCTGCAAACCGGCGATGTCTCGTTGTATGGTTCCGTGCGCGAGCAGGGCGAGGAGCTGACCAAACGCGGGATTGACTGGCAGGTGGTGCCCGGCGTCAGCGCGTTCCTCGGCGCGGCGGCGGAGCTGGGTGTTGAGTATACCGTGCCCGAAGTGTCACAGAGCCTGATCATTACGCGCCTGGAAGGCCGCACCCCGGTACCAGAGCGTGAACAGCTGGAGTCTTTTGCCAGCCACCAGACATCAATGGCGATATATCTTTCCGTCCAGCGTATTCATCGGGTGGCTGAGCGTCTGATTGAAGGCGGCTATCCGGCGACCACGCCCGTAGCGGTGATCTATAAAGCGACCTGGCCGGAAAGCCAGACCGTGCGCGGGACCCTGGCGGATATTGGCGACAAGGTTCGCGATGCTGGCATCCGTAAAACGGCCCTTATTCTGGTCGGTAATTTCCTGGGCTCGGAGTATCACTACTCCAAACTCTATGCGGCGGACTTTAGCCATGAATACCGTAAAGCCTGAGTCAATTGCGCTTTTTTGCCTGACTCCTGGCGGCGTTGTGCTGGCGAAACGTCTGGCAGCTATGCTGCCGGTTACCTGTTTTACCAGTGAAAAGCTGCTGGAGGAGGGGTTTATTCCCTTCGAAAACGGCTTTGCGAATACCGCTCGCGAAGCGTTTACGAATTATTCGGCGCTGATTTTTATCGGGGCGACCGGCATTGCGGTGCGCGTACTGGCCCCGCTGGTCAACGACAAGTTTTGCGATCCGGCGGTGGTGGTCATTGATGAACGTGCCCAGCATGTCATCAGCCTGCTCTCCGGTCATGCGGGCGGTGCTAATGCGTTGGCTCGTTATCTGGCGGGCATGTTGGGTGCCGACCCGGTTATCACCACCGCGACGGATGTGAACGATATGGCGGCACTGGATACGCTGGCATTTCAACTGAATGCCCGAATGAGTGATTTCCGTTCGGCGGTGAAGATCGTCAATCAGATGTTGGTCAGCAATAAGCGGGTTGGGCTGTGGTGGGATGACGAACTGACGCAGGATGTCAGCCATTGCGACCGGCGCGGATTTATTACGGTCACCGATCTCAACCAACTCCCTGAACTGGATGCTTTGGTGTGCATCACCTTACGCACCAATTTACCTGAGCTGCCTGTTCCGCACTGGAAGCTGGTGCCGCAGCGGGTTGTGGCCGGAATTGGTTGTCGCCGTGATACGCCGTTCCCGCTGCTGGCTGCGCTGCTTGCCCGCCAACTCGAAGCCCAACAGCTCGATCCGCTGGCGCTAAAAGCGATTGGCAGCATCACGCTGAAAAAAGATGAACAGGGACTTATCCAACTGGCTTCATGCTGCCGCGTTCCTTTCGAAACCTTTACTGCTGACGCGCTGCGTGAGCATGAGCACCGTTTTCCGGCCTCATCGTTTGTTCGCAAAACGGTGGGTACAGGAAGCGTTTCTGGTCCTGCAGCCTGGCTGTTGAGCCACGGACAACTGTTAGGCGAGACCCTGCGAGAACAGGGCGTCACTATCACTTTGGGAGTTTCACACTGATGTTAAGCGTAATTGGAATTGGCCCTGGCTCGCAGGCAATGATGACCATGGAAGCCGTTGAAGCACTGCAGGCAGCGGAAATCATCGTGGGCTATAAAACCTACACCCATCTGGTAAAAGCGTTCACTGGCGACAAGCAGGTGATCAAAACCGGGATGTGCAAAGAGATTGAACGCTGTCAGGCGGCGATCGAACTGGCGCAGGCGGGGCACAACGTGGCGCTGATCAGCAGCGGTGACGCGGGGATTTACGGTATGGCCGGGCTGGTGCTCGAACTGGTCAGCAAGCAAAAGCTGGACGTTGAGGTCAGGCTAATCCCAGGGATGACCGCCAGCATTGCCGCCGCCTCTTTGCTGGGTGCGCCGTTGATGCACGATTTCTGCCACATCAGCTTAAGCGATCTGTTAACGCCGTGGCCGGTTATCGAAAAACGCATCGTTGCCGCCGGTGAGGCCGATTTTGTTATCTGTTTCTACAACCCACGCAGTCGGGGTCGCGAAGGACATCTGGCGCGCGCATTTGAGCTGTTATCTGCCAGCAAGAGCGCACAAACGCCGGTTGGTATTGTGAAGTCAGCCGGACGTAAAAAGCAGGAAAAATGGCTGACCACGCTGGGTGAAATGGACTTTGAGCCGGTTGATATGACCAGTCTTGTGATCGTGGGCAATAAAACAACCTATGTTCAGGACGGCCTGATGATCACGCCACGAGGTTATGTGCTGTGAATTATGGTGATGTGCTGGTCATGGGCGGCACCAGCGACGCGCGCATGCTGTGCCAGCAACTGGATGCAGCAAACGTGGCCTACACCCTGTCCGTTGCGACCCCGACGGGAAAGCAGCTGGCGGGAGACATCAAAGGCCAGGTGCGCTGCGGGCGTCTGGAACGCGAGCAAATGATTGCCTGGCTGCAGGAAAATCAGACGCGCTGGGTGATCGATGCCTCGCATCCGTACGCCGAGGTGGTGAGTCGCAACATTATGAATGCCTGCGAAGCGGCGGGCGTACTGCTGAGCCGCTACCAGCGCCCTGAGCAGTTGAGCGGATTAACTCACCCGCAGCTTTATACCGTACAAAGTATTCCGCAAGCCTGTGAGGTGGCGCGACGCTTCGGCGATCGCGTGCTGCTGACGACCGGTAGTAAAGATCTGGCCACCTGGCGCGAAGGGTTGCCTGAAAAAACGCTGCTGGCGCGTGTTCTGCCTGTTCCTGAGGTCATTCAGCAATGCGCGGATCTGGGATTTGGCGTCGGTGAAATCTTCGCACTGTGTGGGCCGTTTAGCGCCGAGTTCAACGCCGCGTTTTATCGCCAGTGTCAGGCTGATGTGGTGATCACTAAGGCTTCAGGCGCTGAAGGTGGTTATCAGGAAAAAGTTCAACCCTGTCTGGATGCCGGTATCCCCTGCATCGTGATTGCACGTCCGGCACCGTTGGTGACGGGAGACGAGTTACTGGAAAGTCAGGCCGCCTTTGCGGCGCGTTTAACGCGCTGGCTGGCCGCGGCTTAAGGAGTTAGAGATGAAAAAGGCGCTTCTGGTGGTCAGCTTTGGCACCAGCTATCACGACACCTGTGAAAAAAATATTGTGGCCTGTGAGCGCGATCTCGCAGCCAGTTGCCCTGATCGCGACCTGTTCCGGGCGTTTACCTCCGGGATGATTATCCGCAAGCTCAAGCAGCGTGACGGCATTGAAATCGACACACCGCTGCAGGCGCTGCAAAAACTGGCGGAGCAGGGGTATCAGGATGTGGCTATTCAGTCGCTGCACATTATCAATGGCGACGAATACGAAAAAATTGTCCGCGAAGTGCAAAGTATGCGTCCGCTGTTTTCACGCCTGACGTTGGGTGTACCGCTACTGAGCAGCCATGAAGATTACGCCCAGCTGATGCTGGCGCTGCAACAGCAAATGCCGACGCTTAGAGAAAATGAAAAAGTGGTGTTTATGGGACACGGCGCCAGCCATCATGCCTTTGCCGCCTATGCCTGTCTCGACCATATGATGACGACGCAGCGCTTTCCGGCGCGGGTTGGGGCGGTGGAAAGCTATCCGGAAGTAGATGTGCTGATTGAAAGTTTATCTCAGGAAGGGGTGACGGCGGTGCATCTGATGCCGCTGATGTTAGTTGCTGGTGACCATGCCATCAATGATATGGCCTCTGACGAAGATGATTCGTGGAAAACATTGTTCAATGCGGCCGGGATAAAGGCTACGCCATGGCTCAGTGGACTGGGTGAGAATCCGGCGGTTCGCGCCATGTTCGTGGCACATTTACAGCAGGCGCTTAATGTGGCGCTGGAGGAAGCAGCATGAGCGGGAAACTGTACGCATTAAGCACCGGACCTGGCGCTTCCGATCTGATCACCGTACGTGCTGCACGTACGCTGGGCATGCTGGATATTCTCTATGCGCCTGCCGGGCGTAAAGGCGGCGATAGCCTGGCGCTGTCGATTGTACGGGAGTATATCGGCGAGCAGACCGAGGTCCGCTGCTGCCATTTTCCCATGAGTGCCGACAGCGCGGAAAAAGAGGCCGTCTGGGATGAGGTTGCAACCGCGCTGGTTCAGGAAGTCGAAGCTGGAAAAAAAGTAGGTTTTATTACGCTCGGCGACGCCATGCTGTTCAGTACCTGGGTCTTTTTACTGCAGCGCATTGGTTCGCCTGACTGGTTAGAAATCGTCCCGGGCGTGACTTCTTTCGCTGCGATTGCCGCGCGTTCGAAAACCCCGCTCGCCATGGAGCAACAATCGCTGGCAGTGGTCTCCTGTACCGCGCCGGAAGCTGAAATTCAGCAGGCGTTAAAGCAGCATGACAGTCTGGTGTTGATGAAAGTGTACGGTCGTTTTGCGCGTATCAAAGCGCTGCTGCAACAAGAAGGTTTGTTGGGCTGCGCATTAATGATGTCTGAAGCCACGCTGCCAGGTGAACAGTGCTGGCGTCATCTCGATGAGGTGAGCGACGATCAGCCGCTGCCTTATTTCTCGACCATTCTGGTCAACAAACAGTGGGAGTATGCACAATGAAGCTTGAACAACAGCTAAAACAGCTGTCTTTCAGCGGGTTGGCTGCGGCGCTATTACTGATGATTGTTCCTGAGCAAGCGTTCGCCATGCACATTATGGAAGGCTTCTTGCCGCCGATGTGGGCGCTGGCATGGTGGCTGCTGTTTTTACCCTGCCTGTGGTACGGTCTGGTGCGCTTGCGCCAAATCGTGCAGGAAGATAACCACCAGAAAGTTTTACTGGCACTGTGCGGCGCCTTTATTTTTGTGCTGTCGGCGCTGAAAATTCCTTCCGTTACCGGAAGTTGTTCACACCCTACCGGCGTAGGCCTGGCAGTTATCCTGTTTGGACCTGGCGTAGTGGCCATCCTCGGGGCGATCGTTCTGCTGTTCCAGGCACTGCTGCTGGCACACGGTGGTTTAACGACGCTTGGCGCGAACGGCATGTCGATGGCGGTAATTGGCCCGGTAGTGGGTTACATGGTGTGGAAAATGGCCTGCCGTGCAGGGCTGCGTCGTGATGTTTGCGTCTTCTTGTGCGCGATGCTGGCGGATCTCGTCACCTATTTCGTGACGTCGGTACAGCTGGGCGTGGCGTTCCCGGATCCCTCTGCTGGCGCTACCGGTTCAATCATTAAGTTCATGGGGATTTTCTGTCTGACGCAGATCCCAATCGCGATTGCGGAAGGGTTACTCACCGTGCTGATTTACGATCAGCTAACCAAACGCCAGTTAATAACCGCACAAGGACATTAACGATGAAAAAGACGCTGATTATATTGGGCATGGTAGTGGCGCTGGTGATCCTGCCGTTCTTTATCAACCACGGTGGAGAGTACGGCGGTTCAGACGGTGAGGCGGAGAGTCAGATTCAGGCTATTGCCCCGCATTATGAACCCTGGTTCCAGCCGCTGTATGAACCGGCAAGCGGTGAAATTGAAAGTCTGCTGTTTACACTTCAGGGATCGCTGGGCGCAGCCGTGATTTTCTATATTCTGGGTTATACCAAGGGCAGGCAACGCCGTGATGACCGGGCTTGACAGGCTTAGCTATCAAAGCCGTTGGGTTCATGTCTCGCCAGTGCGGAAATTTCTGCTCTGGCTGGTGATGATGATTCTGGCGTTTACTCTGCCCCCGTTGGGGCAGGGTATTGAGCTGTTATTGATTGCCGCGCTGAGCTGCTGGCTGCTGCGTATTTCCTTCTGGCGCTGGTGCCGTTGGATGGCATTACCGTTTGGTTTTCTGGCGGTTGGCGTAGTGACCATCCTGTTTAGCATCAGCCGCGATCCACAGACGCTGTTGGCCAGCATACCTGTGGGAAGTTACTGGTTGGGGATCAGCGCACCAGGTCTGGTGACAGCGAATGAAACATTCTGGCGCAGCCTTGCAGCGCTGGCGGCAACCTTCTGGCTGGTACTGAATCTGCCGTTTCCGCAATTAATTATCCTACTCAAACGCGCGCACGTTCCTCGCCTGCTAACTGAGCAGATCCTGCTGACCTGGCGGTTTATTTTTATTCTGTTAGACGAGGCGCTGGCTATTCACCGCGCACAAACGCTGCGTTTTGGTTATCGTAGCTTGCCGTTGGGCTACCGCTCTCTGGCAATGCTGGTGGGATTGCTGTTCACTCGCGTGTTGATCCGCTACCAGCAAATGACCACCACACTGGATATCAAACTTTATCAGGGTGATTTTCACCTGTAAGGAAAAGTATGCTTGCCACCTCAGCGCTTTGGTTTCGCTATCAGGATGACCCGATCCTCAAAGGGCTAACGCTGGATTTTTCTACGCATGCCGTCACCGGGTTGGTAGGCGCTAATGGTTGCGGGAAATCCACGCTGTTTATGAACCTGAGTGGCTTATTGCGCCCACAGCAAGGCGCGGTGATGTGGCAGGGCAAACCGCTGGATTACAGTAAACGCGGCCTGCTGGCGCTGCGTCAACAGGTGGCAACGGTATTTCAGGACCCCGATCAGCAAATTTTTTATACCGATATCGACAGCGATATCGCCTTTAGCCTGCGCAATCTCGGGGTGGATGAGGCTGAAATCGCCCGACGCGTGGAAGATGCGCTTACGCTGGTCGACGCCCAGCATTTTCGCCATCAGCCCATTCAGTGTTTAAGCCATGGGCAAAAAAAACGCGTAGCGATAGCCGGGGCGTTGGTGTTGCAGGCGCAGTATCTGCTGCTGGATGAACCTACTGCGGGCCTCGACCCGTCAGGCCGCACGCAGATGATTGAGATTATCAAACGCATCGTAGCGCAAGGAAACCATGTCGTAATTTCAAGCCATGATATCGATCTTATCTATGAAGTCAGCGATGCGGTGTACGTTTTACGCCGGGGCGAAGTACTCACGCACGGCACGCCAGGTGACGTTTTCGCCCGTACGGATCTTATTGAACAAGCGGGATTAACTCAGCCCTGGCTGGTGAAGCTGCATACCGAGTTGGGCTTCCCGCTGTGTAAAACAGAGGCTGAATTTTTTAGCTGTATGCGAGAGAACGCACTGAAGGAGGCGTCATGACGCAGGCAATAATGTTGCAGGGAACGGCATCTGATGTGGGTAAAAGCGTATTGGTCGCCGGGCTGTGTCGTATTTTTTATCAGGATGGACTGCATACCGCACCGTTCAAATCGCAGAACATGGCGCTGAACTCTGGCATTACGCCAGAGGGAAAAGAAATGGGCCGCGCGCAAATTTTTCAGGCTGAAGCCGCAGGTATTACGCCAGATGTGCGTATGAACCCGGTTCTGCTTAAACCGACCAGCGATCGCAAAGCGCAGGTAGTGCTGATGGGCAAAGTAGCGACGGATATGGACGCGGTGAGTTACCACGAGTACAAACCACGTCTGCGGGAACAGATCCTGTCAGTTTATAACAGCCTGGCGCAGGAGTTCGATGTGCTGGTGCTGGAAGGTGCGGGGAGCCCGGCAGAGATTAACCTGCGCGATCGCGATATCGTCAATATGGGCATGGCAGAAATGGCGCAGTGCCCTGTCGTTTTGGTGGCGGATATCGATCGTGGTGGGGTATTCGCCTCCATTTACGGCACGCTGGCGCTGTTGCACGATCACGAACGCGCACGCGTAAAAGGGGTGATCATCAATAAGTTTCGCGGTGATGTGACGCTGCTGCACTCCGGTATCGAGCAAATTGAAGCGCTGACCGGTGTTCCGGTGCTGGGCGTGATGCCATGGCTGGATGTTGATCTGGAAGATGAAGATGGCGTTGCGCTGCAAAAGGGCAAGTATTTGCGCACTGATAAACGCGACATCGACATCGCCGTTGTGCAAATACCGCACATTTCTAACTTTACGGATTTCAATGCGCTTGCTGCGCAGCCGGATGTGCGTGTGCGCTATGTTCGCCAGCCTGAAGAGCTGGCGGGGGCCGATCTGGTGATTTTGCCCGGCAGCAAAAATACCCTTGGCGATCTGGTGTGGCTGCGTGAAAGCGGGATGGCGCATGGCGTCGTGCAATTGCATCGTAATAACGTACCGGTGGTGGGGATTTGCGGCGGTTATCAAATGCTCGGCGATACCATCATTGATGAAGTGGAGTCAGGACTCGGTACGCTGCCGGGGCTGGGCTTGCTCAATACCGTAACCCATTTTGCCCAGCACAAAACCACGACCCTGGTTGAGGGGCAAATGTCCTCATCGCTGCCTGACTGGCTGGCGGGCACGGCGGGGCTATCCGTTCGCGGTTATGAAATTCATATGGGCGAAACAGCATTAACCGATGAATGTCAGTCGGTGATGACGTTGCACAAAGACGGCGGCAACGTGGTTGACGGCGCGGTCACTGCGGATGGTCTGGCGTTCGGCACCTATCTTCACGGTCTTTTCGACAGCGATGATTTCACCCGTGCGTTGGTCAATGGCCTGCGAGAACGTAAAGGGTTAGCTCCGCTGGATTCCACCTTCCATTACGCGCAATATAAATCGCAGCAGTTTGATCTGCTGGCGGATGCGATGCGGCAACACATCGATATTGAGAAAATTTATACCATCATGCAGCAACACCGGGAGCCAGTATGATGATTCTGGTTACTGGCGGCGCGCGAAGCGGTAAGAGTCGGCATGCGGAAGCGCTGATCGCTGATTCCCCAAACGTTTTGTATATTGCGACTTCGCAGATTTTTGATGAGGAGATGGCTGCGCGAATTCAGCATCATCGCGATGGACGTCCTGCGCACTGGCGTACAGCCGAACGTTGGCAACATCTTGATGAACTGATCACGGCAGCGAACGATCCTCAGGAAGCCATTCTGCTTGAATGCATCACTACGATGGTGACCAACCTGCTGTTTGCTCTGGGCGGTGACAGCGATCCGGATAGCTGGGATTACGCGGCGATGGAGCAGTCTATCGAAGGTGAAATCCGTTCGCTGATTGCAGCCTGTCAGCGCTGCCCGGCAAAGATCGTGTTGGTCACTAACGAAGTGGGAATGGGGATTGTGCCGGAGAACCGTCTGGCGCGGCATTTTCGTGATATTGCAGGACGCGTGAACCAGCGACTGGCGGCGGCGGCTGATGAGGTCTGGCTGGTGGTATCAGGAATTGGAGTCAAAATTAAATGAGTAAGTTGTTCTGGGCAATGCTCTCTTTTATCAGTCGCTTGCCCGTTCCTGCTCGCTGGTCGCAAGGACTGGATTTCGAGCACTATTCCCGCGGTATTGTGATGTTCCCCCTGATTGGCGTCGTGTTGGGAGGGTTGACGGGGCTGATCTTCATGGCGCTCCAGACCTGGTGCGGTATACCGTTGGCCGCCCTTTTTGCGGTGCTGACGCTGGCGTTATTGACCGGGGGATTTCATCTGGATGGTCTGGCGGATACCTGTGACGGCATTTTTTCGGCGCGTCGACGCGAGCGGATGCTGGAAATCATGCGCGACAGTCGTCTGGGAACCCACGGTGGACTGGCGTTAATTTTCGTTTTACTGGCGAAGGTGCTGGTGGTGAGCGAACTGGCTTTGCGTGGCACGCCGATGCTGGCTGCGCTGGCGGCGGCATGTGTCGCCGGGCGAGGAACGGCGGTGTTGCTGATGTATCGGCATCGCTATGCCCGCGAAGAAGGGCTGGGCAACGTTTTTATTGGTAAAGTCACCGGGCGTCAAACCTGCGTTACGTTGGGATTGGCGGCGATCCTTGCCGCCGTGCTGCTTCCCGGCATGCGCGGCGTGGCAGCGCTGGTTGTCACAATGGTGGCGATTTTTATTCTTGGGCAGTTATTAAAACGCACGTTGGGTGGGCAAACCGGCGATACGCTGGGCGCTGCCATTGAACTTGGCGAGTTGATTTTCTTGCTGGCTCTGCTCTGAGTCAGCCCACATACTGGAACCCTTATGCAGACTTTAACCTCTTTACACCGCGCGATCCCATTACCTGACAGTGCCGCGATGCTGCGCGCGCAGCAGCATATCGACGGTTTGCTTAAGCCGCCGGGAAGCTTGGGGCGACTCGAATCTCTCGCCGTGCAATTGGCCGGGATGCCTGGCCTGAAGGGTGTGCCGCATGTGAATGGCAAAGCGATGCTGGTGATGTGCGCCGATCACGGCGTGTGGGATGAAGGGGTTGCCGTTTCACCTAAAGTTGTCACGGCTATACAGGCTGCCAATATGACGCGTGGAACGACCGGCGTCTGCGTCCTCGCCGCTCAGGCGGGGGCGAAGGTCCATGTGATAGATGTGGGGATTGATGCTGAACCTATTCCCGGCGTGGTGAATATGCGTGTGGCACGCGGCTGCGGCAATATAGCCGAAGGCCCGGCAATGAGCCGTTCGCAGGCCGAGGAGCTGTTGCTGGAAGTCATTCGCTATACCCATGAACTGGCCAAAGACGGTGTGACGCTGTTTGGTGTCGGTGAGCTTGGTATGGCAAATACTACACCTGCGGCGGCCATTGTTAGCGTGCTTACCGGCAGTGATGCTGAGGAAGTCGTGGGTATTGGCGCTAACCTTCCTCTTTCTCGGGTGGGGAATAAGGTAGACGTTGTGCGTCGGGCAATTGCCGTCAATCAGCCGGATCGCCATGACGGTGTCGATGTGCTGGCTAAAGTTGGTGGGTTCGATCTTGTCGGCATGGCAGGGGTAATGTTGGGGGCGGCCTCCTGCGGCCTGCCGGTCGTGCTGGATGGTTTTCTTTCTTATTCTGCTGCGCTGGCGGCCTGCCAGATTGCACCACAAATTAAACCCTACCTAATCCCGTCACATTTCTCCGCTGAGAAGGGCGCCCGTACCGCGCTGGCGCATCTTGAATTGGATCCGTATCTGAATATGGGGATGCGTTTGGGCGAAGGCAGTGGGGCCGCGTTGGCGATGCCAATTGTTGAGGCTGCTTGTGCGATGTACAACAATATGGGGCAGTTAGCCGCCAGTAACATCGTGCTTCCGGATGGTAAGGAAGCGTAGTTACCGCTCAACCTGAACCTCGCCTGTTGGCGAGGTTTTTTTATGCGCAAATATGTCGTAACCCACTAAAACAGATAATAAAAGCTATAATTAACGGATATCTGCTGCGACGAAGGAAAGGAAAAAGATGCGTCGTGTAAAACTGCTTTGTTCACTCATTATGCTGCTTGCGAGTCAGGGCGCGCAGGCGGTGAGTTATCCACTGCCGCCAGAGGGCAGTCGCCTGGTGGGTAGCCCTTTGACTATTACGGTTCCACCAGGTAATACCAAGCCGCTGGAGGCATTTGCCGCTCAGTACGGGCAGGGGTTGAGCAATATGCTTGAAGCCAATCCGGGCGTCGATGTTTTTCTGCCTAAATCGGGTTCAACGCTGGTCGTGCCGCAGCAACTGATATTACCGGATACCGTACGCGAGGGGATTGTCATCAACGTCGCCGAGATGCGGCTTTACTATTATCCTGCTGGCAGCAATACGGTTGAGGTTTTACCCATTGGCATTGGTCAGGCGGGTAGAGAAACGCCGCGCAACTGGGTGACGGCGGTAGAGCGTAAGCAGGAAGCACCAAGCTGGACACCGACGCCAAATACCCGACGCGAATACGCCGCTCGCGGGGAAAGCTTGCCAGCATTTGTTCCTGCCGGGCCAGAAAATCCGATGGGCCTGTATGCAATTTATATCGGCAGGCTTTATGCCATTCACGGGACAAATGCCAATTTCGGTATTGGTCTGCGGGTAAGCCAGGGGTGTATCCGTTTGCGGAATGACGACATCAAGTACCTGTTTGATACGGTGCCTGTAGGGACCCGTGTACAATTAATTGACCGACCGGTGAAATACAGCGAAGAGCCGGACGGTAGTCGTTGGGTGGAAGTGCATGAGCCGCTGTCGCGAAATCGTTCGGAATACGAGTCTGACAGAAAGGTACCTTTGCCAGTCACTCCCGCTCTGCGTACCTTTATCAGCGGGAATGACGTGGATGTGAGCCGTGGGAACCAGGCACTGGAAAGACGTTCCGGTATGCCGGTGAACATCAGCCTGGTACAGAAACATTATTAATTTTCAGGGCGACCCTGGTGACCTTCAGGTCGGATGGGTCGCTTTTTTTATTTGATACTGCCCCATTTTTACCACGCCAATATGGTCTGCCATTAGTTGAGCTTCGTGTTCGCTGTGGGTAACAAGCAGTGCCGTTTGTCCGGCAGCGCGCAAAATATCCCGTACCTCGTTGCCAAGACGTTCACGCGTGCGCTTATCAAGGCTGGAAAAGGGTTCATCCAGTAACAGGATTTCCGGATGTGGTGCCAACGCGCGCGCAAGGGCGATACGCTGTTGTTGCCCGCCTGAAAGCTCATGCGGATAGCGGTTGGCATGGCTGTGTAACTCCACCATTTTCAACAGCTCAGTCACTCTGGCCTGTTGTTCCTCACGCGGCATGCGACGCAATCCAAAGGCCACATTTTGCTGCGCGGTCAGATGGGGGAATAACGCATATTCCTGGAAGACCATGCCGACATGACGTTTTTCCGGTGGCAGATGAATGCCGGGACCGGCAACACGGCGCTGTGACACATAGATCTCTCCGTTTTGCAGGCGTTCAAATCCGGCAACTGCGCGTAGCACCGTGGTTTTTCCGCAGCCTGAAGCGCCCAGCAGACAGGCGATTTCACCTTTATGTACGGACATTGAAAATCCGCTCAGTACCGATTGCTGGCTGTTGCCATAAGTAATGTGTACATCCTGGAGTCGTAATGCAATTTCTGACATTGTTGCTCTCTTAACCACGGCGAGTCATTTGGTGACGCACCAACAAAATAACCGGTAGCGTGCCAGCTAAAACAATCATTAGCGCGGCGATAGCACCTTCTTCATAGGTTCCACGGGCGGCTTCCGCATACAACAATGTTGCCAGCGTTTCGAAATTGACCGGGCGCAAAAGCAACGTTGTTGGCAGTTCTTTCATGGCATCGGCAAAAACCAGCAGGGCACTGCTGACTAACGCTGGGCGCAGCAGGGGAAAATGGACCCGTGCAAACGTCCCCGTACCATTCTCACCCAACAGACGAGACGCCTGTTCCAGCGAGGGGGGGATACGGCCCAGACCAGAATCCAGTGCGCCAATGGCAATCGCCTGGAATCGCATGGCACAACAAATTACCAGCAGGATCCCGGCGGACATCAGCGGCAGACCACGAACATCCAGTAAATCGGCCAGCCAGCGGTCGACCGCCATGGCTGGTGTCAAAAAACCAATTGCCAGAATCGTGCCGGGGACTGCATAGCCTAAAGAAGCCAGACGCATCACGCCGCGACGAAATCCTGGCATGGCGTTGTCTGCGGCGCTATGACGCGCGCTCCAGGCCACTAACATACTGACGCAAACCACCACCAGCGTGGTTCCCGCCGCCAGCGATAGCGTATTTTGTAATGCTGACAGTAACGAAGAGGAAAGCGGATTCTCATCACCTATGCGTTTGGCGCTTTCCCACATTAAAAACAGAACCGGAGCCAGAAAACCCAGCAGGACAGGCAGTGAAATAACGCCACCGAGCAGCCAGCCACGCCAGCCCTGCACGCGCGTAGGTTGAATTTCCCGTAGGCTGCGACTGCTGAATCCTTGTTTTCTGCGACCATAAAATTCCAGCGTCAGAATAAGGAATATAAACATCAGCATCATGCAGGCAATTTGTGCCGCGGCAGATAAATCAGAACGCGAGATCCATGTGGTGTACACGGTAACGGTTAACGTCTGTACCCCGAGAAACTCCGATGCGCCAATATCGTTGAGCGTTTCCAGCAGTGCAAGGCTGATCCCAACGGCCAGTGCCGGACGGGCCATGGGCAATGCAACACGAAAGAAGGTTCCGGTTGCGCTGCATCCCAGCGTGCGTGCGGCTTCCAGTAAATGGGCCGGTTGGCTAATAAACATGGCACGGGTTGTCAGATACACGTATGGGTAAAGCACCAATCCGAGTAGGATGATTGCGCCGGAAAGTGAGCGTAAATCTGGCAGACGGAACTGTCTTGGGCTGTCAAAACCCAGTAAAAAACGGATAAAGGTTTGCAGGGGGCCAATCGGATGCAGCAGATCAAGCCACGCAAAGGCCACAATGTAGGTCGGCATCGCCAGCGGCAACAGTAACGCCCAGCTAAGTATTTTACGTCCGGGGAAATCCCATGCCGTTACCGCCCATGCGCTGCCTACGCCAATCACGCCGACCATCACCGCGACACCGGCTAATAACAGCACGGTATTTTTTAGTGCTGCAGGTAGTACATACGTCAGGAGATTATCCCAGTGAGATAAATCGGCCTGGGTAGCCTGCCAAATCAGCGCTATGATCGGTGTCAGAACGCCAAGTGCTACGCACAGTGCGCCAAGATGTAGCGGCGTTAATAATGACTGCGGCCCGGAAACCAGGCCGCGTAACGTCGGAAACTGCAGAGGTTTATTGATCGAATCCAACTTTATCTACCAGCAGACTAGCTTGTTTACGATATTTAACGATTTCGGTTAATGGTGTTTTATCGACGTCGATTTCGCCAATAGTTGCGTTGATAACCGGGTCAAGCGTCACGCCTTTCAGTACCGGGTATTCGAAGTTCGCTTTCGCATATTGCTGCTGGGCAGGTGCTGAAACCAGATATTCCATCAGCTTAACGGCATCGGCTTTATTTGGCGCATAGCGGGCTACAGCTGCACCACTGATGTTGACGTGTGTACCGCCATTTTCAAAGGTAGGTTTAACGACTTTAATCGCATCGCCCCATTGACGCGCATCGCTGCCTTCTTTGGCATTTTTCATATGGCCGACGTAATAGGAGTTGGCGAGACCAATATCGCAAATGCCGCCGAGGATATCGCGAGCAACATCGCGATCGCCACCAGTAGCTTTACGCGCCAGGTTAGCTTTCACACCGCGCAGCCATTCTTCGGTCTTTGCTTCGCCGTGATGAGCAATCATTGCGGCGATCAGCGCCGTGTTATACGGGTGCTGTCCGGAACGAATACAGACTTTACCTTTGTACTCAGGGCTGGCGAGTTGTTCGTAATGCCAGTTATCGATTGGCAGTGACTTCTCGGCATACAGCACGCGGGCACGCATCGACAGCGCAAACCACTGATTATCTGCACCGCGCAGATTAGCCGGAATAGCGGTTTTCAGTGCTTCTGACTCTACTGGCTGAGTTACACCCGCTTCCACTAAATCAATGAGATTACCGGCATCGACGGTCATCAGCAGGTCGGCAGGTGAATTTTTACCTTCAGCTTTAACGCGCTCAAGCATACCGTCCTTGATATAGACCGTACTGACTTTGATGCCGCTGGTTTTGGTCCAGCTATCAAGCAAAGGCTGGATCAGACCCGGTTCACGGGTTGTATAGAGCGTTAACGTTTCCTGAGCGAAAGCCGGTAGGCTAACTGAGAAGACCAGGGAAGAGGCAAGAGTGATACGGCGCAGTCCGGCGCGAGGCAGAGAATTCATCGTTTATATCCCAGAGTAATTGGAACGTACAGTGAACCGAGCGGGGGCTCGTTCCTTTGGCTCGCGTACAATAAATGATAATCACTAGCACTTACAATAATTGCAAAGTTTAAACGATTTACATTTACATAACTTTAATCAACGTTGTGATGCGGCATGTAACGGGGGTGCAGAGCAGGCAGGGTGCTTATCAGAGGGGATTTTATAGCGACCGAAAAAGCAAAAAGCCTGCTTAGTTTCCTAAGCAGGCTTCTTAAATATGGCTCCTCTGACTGGACTCGAACCAGTGACATACGGATTAACAGTCCGCCGTTCTACCGACTGAACTACAGAGGAATCGTGTGAACGAGGCGCATATTACTGACCTCACCATGAGGTGTCAACAGTAAAATTAGCGCGTCATTTCAATTGCTTAATTAATCTTCAAATTCAGCGTTAATGCACATTTGGTGAGCGATAATGACCATCTTAGCGGGTATCGCGTAACCGCTCCATGGGGTTCTGGCGGTAAAACTGAATAAAACGCTGCCATAAGGCCGGAAAACGTGGCGCAAATAATTCAGGAGCACTGAAGAAATACTCCGAAAGAACGGCAAAGCATTCGGCCGGGTCGGTTGCTGCGTAAGCATCTATACTGCACGCGGTTTCACCGACCAGATCAATTTCATCCTGAATGTTATTCATTGCGGCATACAGGTCGTGCTCCCAACCGGCAATATCTCGCAGAGGGATCGCCGGAATACCGCTGGCGCGGTCGCCATTACGCATATCAAGCTTATGTGCCACTTCATGGATGATCAGATTAAAGCCGGAGGCATCAAAAGAATCCTGAATGTCGAGCCAGTTAAGGATTATCGGACCTTGCTGCCAGCTCTGCCCGGACTGTACAACCCGTTGATTATGCACCAGCCCAATATCGTCTTCCCATTCATCGTCAACGACAAACGGGGCAGGGTAGATGAGAACTTCATGAAACCCGTCGAGCCACTCGACCCCTAATTCCAGGACAGGCAAACAGAAAAGCAGCGCAATGTGCGCACTTTTCAGTGGGTCAAGTTCAAACCCCTGAAGCGCTACCAATCTTTTTTGCTGTAAAAAGCGCTCGGCCAGGGCGATAAGTCTGGCTTGTTCTTGCTCGGTGAGATTCACCAGAAGAGGAATAGCCAGGGCGTCGTCCCACGGCCAGTCGTCACTCCGGGTTGTTTCTTGCTCTTTCCAGGGCCACTTAATCATCGTTTTGCTCGCAAACTCGTCACTTGAACGAAATTGACGGAACGGGGTCTGTTAAAATGCCAAATTACCTGGCATCATGGCAACCGCCAAAACGGAGAGATGCCAGAGCGGCTGAATGGACCGGTCTCGAAAACCGGAGTAGGGGCAACTCTACCGGGGGTTCAAATCCCCCTCTCTCCGCCACTATTCAAACACTTAGCTCAATTCCTTTCAACGACTCATGTCACACTTGGTATAGTGTCGGTATATTCGCTTAGTATAAAGCTCGCCATCATCATGTTCTGATTTGCCCAATACTGGAAGATCCAGTGTGGGGGAAATTTTCACTTTTCTGTCGTAAACCGCAACCTGGCGTTCAGTTTTGTGATCTGAGAATAGTTGTTTGTCCTTTCTCGTTTCTATCAAGTTTTTTTCCTGCGGCTCAAAGTTAAACCAGGGGCAGGGTAGCTAAAGTTATTTTGGCTTTTATGCTAGAAGAAGATAGCCCCAGAAACCAGGCCGTTAGAGAAATTAGCAACAAGCCTCAAGAATAAATCTGACAGTTATCTTTGAGCGATGAGCGGGCGCACAAGACGGTGACAAGATTGCAATATTTGTTGGGGTTATGCCCACGCCTTGTTTTGGATAAACTCACTTAACCCTTTGTGATATGATAATTATCGTAGATTGTCACATGGGGCCAGATTTTGAATTCATACATTTTCCTTGCCGGGGCCATTGTAGCTGAAGTAATAGGTACAACCCTGATGAAGTTCTCTGATGGGTTTACACGTCTATGGCCATCTGTCGCAACCATTGTGTGCTACTGCACTGCTTTTTATCTTCTCGCTCAGACGCTGTCGACGATTCCAACGGGTATTGCGTACGCAATTTGGTCTGGTGCTGGAATCGTATTAATCAGCCTTTTGGGCTGGTTGGTAAGTGGGCAAAAGCTGGATTTCCCGGCGATCGCAGGCATGTTCCTGATTTGCGCTGGGGTTCTGGTTATCAATATTTTTTCAAAATCTTCCCCGCATTAATTCTAAAAGAATGTCGGATATCTGGCGCTGTTAGCAGAGCTTATCCCTGTGCGGTGAAAAAGCCCGCTTGGTATGAAGCGGGCTTGCGTATTTTTGTCGTAATTAGAACTGATAGACTAAACCGGTAATGACTCCAACTTATTGATAGTGTTTTATGTTCAGATAATGCCCGATGACTTTGTCATGCAGCTCCACCGATTTTGAGAACGACAGCGACTTCCGTCCCAGCCGTGCCAGGTGCTGCCTCAGATTCAGGTTATGCCGCTCAATTCGCTGCGTATATCGCTTGCTGATTACGTGCAGCTTTCCCTTCAGGCGGGATTCATACAGCGGCCAGCCATCCGTCATCCATATCACCACGTCAAAGGGTGACAGCAGGCTCATAAGACGCCCCAGCGTCGCCATAGTGCGTTCACCGAATACGTGCGCAACAACCGTCTTCCGGAGCCTGTCATACGCGTAAAACAGCCAGCGCTGGCGCGATTTAGCCCCGACGTATCCCCACTGTTCGTCCATTTCCGCGCAGACGATGACGTCACTGCCCGGCTGTATGCGCGAGGTTACCGACTGCGGCCTGAGTTTTTTAAATGGCGGAAAATCGTGTTGAGGCCAACGCCCATAATGCGGGCGGTTGCCCGGCATCCAACGCCATTCATGGCCATATCAATGATTTTCTGGTGCGTACCGGGTTGAGAAGCGGTGTAAGTGAACTGCAGTTGCCATGTTTTACGGCAGTGAGAGCAGAGATAGCGCTGATGTCCGGCGGTGCTTTTGCCGTTACGCACCACCCCGTCAGTAGCTGAACAGGAGGGACAGCTGATAGAAACAGAAGCCACTGGAGCACCTCAAAAACACCATCATACACTAAATCAGTAAGTTGGCAGCATCACCGACTAAACCAACGGCAACGATGTCGTCAGTTGCGATACCATTGCTTTCATAGAAGCTGTCGTCTTCGTCCAGCAGGTTGATTTTATAATCAACGTAGGTGGACATGTTTTTGTTGAAGTAGTAAGTCATACCCACTTCAACATATTTGACCAGATCTTTGTCGACGTAACGCCAGTTACCATGGCTCACTTCCTGACCACCTAAATCCTTGCCTTTAGACTGCAGGTAAGCGATGGATGGACGCAGACCGAAATCGAACTGATACTGAGCCACAACTTCAAAGTTCTGGGTTTGGTTAGCAATGCCACCATTATTCTCGCCGTTGCCGCCGCCGTAATAGGTCATATTGCGGGTTTCTGCATACATGGCTGCCAGGTAAACGTTGTTAGCGTCATACTTCGCGCCAACAGTCCAGGCTTCAGCTGTTTCGCCGCCAGCGTAGTTATTGCGCTTGTTCATACCGTCCTGGTAACCGCGAGCAACTTGAGAGTCGGTACGGTCAGATGCGGAGTATGCCGCACCGAGGCTTAAACCGAAGTCGAAGTCATAGGAAGTAGACATACCGAAACCGTCGCCGTTTTCTTTCGCCAGTTTGCGGCCTTCACTGTTACCGGAACCTTCCTGACCACTCCACCGACTGTCACCATTTTCATTATTACCCTGATACTGCAGGGCAAAGTTCAGGCCATCAACCTGACCAAAGAAGCCTTTATTACGATAGGTAGCAACGCCGTTGGTACGGCCCAGCATGTAAACGTCGGTCTGAGTGTAGGTATCACCACCGAATTCTGGCAGCATATCGGTCCAGGCCTCAACGTCGTACACGACGCCGTAGTTACGACCGTAGTCGAAAGTACCGTTTTGACCAAAACCTAAACCGGCAAAGGCCAGACGAGTCCATGAATCGCCTTTGTCACCTTCGGTACCGTTGGCCTGAATGTTATATTCCCACTGACCATAGCCAGTCAGCATATCGTTGATCTGCGTTTCGCCCTTAAAGCCCAGACGCGCATAGGTCATGTCGCCGTCGCTGCCTGCATCATCAGAGAAATAACGCAGACCATCGACTTTTCCGTACAGATCCAGTTTATTGCCGTTTTTATTATAGATTTCAGCCGCATTTGCTGCGCCTGCAGCTAATAAAGCAGGGAGAAGCAGTGCCAATACTTTTCTTTTCATTATGTATTCCCTTTGCATGATAATTAAAATGAATATGTAGTACTATCCAAGCAACTACATTTGGATACTATCTATGAAGTTCATTTAATTTAAAATATAACATGTAACAAATGTATTTAAAATATTTCTAAATGTTTCATCGGTGTGTTTTTATAACTATAAATATATGTTAGTTAAATTGTTATTTGTCACATAAATTATTTTTAATCAATATCTTATGTATATCTGGCTATTTATTTGAAATTTGAATTTTATTTGTGTGGAGTATTTATTTTTGTTATTCATATAATATGGTTGTTGATATTGAAATTATGGTTTTTATAAATTCATGTGGATTTTGTTTTCGGTGTGATAATAAAAGTTAATTATGTAATGGGGCAGGCAGTGGTTTGCAATGAAAATTGTTGCTAAGGTGATTTTCTTTCTACAAAGGGAGATAGCATGAAACTGCACGACTGGCAGTCGCAATTTGAAGCTTGGTTAGCTGATAACCATTCCGGACAAGATGCCGCGCATGACATCTTTCACTTTCGTCGTGTGTGGATGACGGCGCAAAAGCTGAGTACAGATGCTACTGTAGACTGGCTAGTGGTGCTGACCGCGTGCTACTTCCATGATCTCGTCAGCCTGCCAAAGAACCATCCTGAGCGTCATCGTTCGTCGGTACTGGCAGCTCTGGAAACGCGTCGCATTTTGATGCGCGATTTTCCGGATTTTCCACAACAAAGAATACCTGCCGTGTGCCATGCCATTGAGGCGCACAGTTTTAGCGCCAAAATTGCACCAGAAACCCTTGAAGCGAAAATCGTGCAGGATGCGGACCGGCTTGAGGCGCTGGGGGCTATCGGTCTAGCGCGCGTATTTGCTGTGTCTGGTGCGTTAGGCGTGGCGCTATTTGATGCGGAAGATCCGTTTGCCCGCCAGCGTGGCCTTGACGACAAACAGTACGCGCTCGATCACTTCCAGACGAAGTTATTGACGTTGCCGTCGACGATGCACACTGAACAAGGACGACATTTAGCGCAGCATAATGCTGACTTCTTACTGACGTATATGGCGAAGCTGAGTGCGGAGTTAAAAGGAGAGTATGAAATGCTGGATCTTGACGCGATTCAACCCTTTAAAGCACGTTAGTCGCCAGTACAGCCGCAACGTCAACCACACTATTTTATGTTAATCTGTCGGTTATCCATTTCGGCCGGTTAAATGTATGCAGGATAATTTTTCAGTAGCAGGCTCCATGAACCCGATGACAGATGATAACAAGGCCGCCGCGCAGGTGATTTTGGCTAAGTTGCTTGAAATATATGACGTGAAAACCCTGGTTGCTTATCTGAACGGTGTTGGCGAGAACCGCTGGAGTCCGGCCATCTTTAAGCGAGTGGTGGCGAACGAAACATGGCATCGCCTCAGCGACAATGAGTTTACTTATCTGAATTCCTTGCTGCCGACGCCACCTGCGCATCATCCGCATTATGCCTTTCGATTTATCGATCTGTTTGCCGGCATTGGCGGGATTCGTCGCGGCTTTGAGGCAATTGGTGGGCAGTGCGTGTTTACCAGCGAGTGGAACAAGCATGCGGTGCGTACCTACAAAGCGAACAACTATTGCGATCCCTTCCAGCATCACTTTAATGAAGATATTCGTGATGTCACGCTGAGCCATCAGGATGGGGTGAGCGACCAGCAGGCGGCAGAACATATTCGCCAGCACATTCCAGAACATGATGTACTGCTGGCGGGATTTCCTTGTCAGCCCTTCTCCCTGGCCGGGGTGTCAAAGAAAAATGCGTTAGGGCGGGCCCACGGTTTTGCCTGTGATACACAAGGCACACTCTTTTTTGACGTGGTGCGCATTATCGACGCTCGTCGACCTGCAATATTTGTGCTCGAAAACGTCAAAAACCTGAAGAGTCACGATCAGGGCAAAACGTTTCGCATCATTATGCAGACGCTGGACGAGCTGGGTTATGACGTGGCAGATGCGGCAGATAACGGTCCGGATGATCCGAAAATTATCGATGGGCAACATTTTTTGCCTCAACATCGCGAACGTATCGTGCTTGTCGGCTTCCGACGCGATCTGAATTTGAAATCAGACTTCACGCTGCGGGATATTGTCACGCGTTATCCGCAGCGGCGTACTACGCTGGCGGAACTGCTTGAGCCGACCGTCGATGCGAAATATGTGCTGACGCCGGTGCTGTGGAAATACCTCTATCGCTATGCGAAAAAGCATCAGGCGCGGGGAAATGGATTTGGCTATGGCATGGTGTATCCCGGTAACCCTGATAGCGTAACGCGCACATTATCTGCGCGTTATTATAAGGATGGGGCGGAGATCCTGATTGACCGTGGCTGGGATATGGCGCTGGGTGAAAAAGATTTTGACGATCCGCAGAATCAGCGACACCGCCCACGCAGACTTACGCCCAGAGAGTGCGCGCGCCTGATGGGGTTTGAATCTCCGCAAGGCTATCAGTTCAGGATCCCCGTGTCAGATACTCAGGCTTATCGCCAGTTTGGTAATTCGGTGATCGTTCCGGCATTTGCGGCGGTGGCCAGGCTGCTGGAGCCAAAAATCAGGCAGGCAGTTGCTATTCGCGAGAAAGAGAACCTGCATGGCAGACGTTCACGATAAAGCAACACGCAGTAAAAATATGCGGGCGATAGCCACCCGCGATACCGCAATTGAAAAACGCCTTGCCAGCGTGCTGACAGAGCAGGGGGTAACGTTTCGCGTGCAGGATGCGACGTTATCCGGTCGCCCCGATTTTGTGGTGGATGATTATCATTGTGTGATTTTTACTCACGGTTGTTTCTGGCACCACCACAATTGCTATTTGTTTAAAGTTCCCGCGACACGAACGGAATTCTGGCTGGAAAAAATAGGCAAAAATGTCCAACGCGATGCGCGGGATTGTGAAAAATTGCAGGCTCTTGGCTGGCGCGTACTGATTGTCTGGGAGTGCGCCCTGCGTGGTCGCGAAAAGCTGGACGATGAAGCGTTATCTGAACGTGTCATCGAGTGGATCTGCGGCGGTGGCGACACCGCGCAGATCGACACTCTCGGTATTCATTTACTGTAATGTCTTTTCCGACGAACTCGCGACGGCATCCGCTTTAACAGGGAACAGGTATTTCCCCAACGTTACCAGCACCACAGCAAACACGATCACGCCGAGCGCCAGCCATTCGATAGGGGCCAGTCTTTCTCCCCCCAGACCGGTACCTAACAGCACCGCAACAACCGGATTGACGTAGGCGTAGCTGGTGGCTAGCGCCGGGCTGACATTGCGGATCAAGAACATATACGCATTAATGGCAATAATGGAGCCAAACAGGGCCAGGTAAGCCACCGCCATAAAGCCTGAAAATGTTGGCATGGTGGTCAGTTTTTCCCCGGAGAGTAACGATGCGCACATCAGCACAATACCGGCTGCTAACATTTCAATGGCTCCGGCCATCATGCCAACGGGCAGCGTAATGCGTGAACCGTACACCGAGCCAAACGCCCAGCTTATCGAACCGATCAGGATTAAAATAGCGCCCCACGGATTGCCACTTAAATTGCCTCCGCTGTTCAGCATGATGATCCCTGCGAGCCCAATCGCTATCCCCAACCATTCCAGTTTGCGCGTTTTGATGCCAAAAAAGTGGCTAAAACACAGCGTAAATAGCGGGACGGTGGCGACCACCACGGCGGCAATACCGGAAGGGACATTTTGATGTTCTGCGACGGTGACCAGTCCATTACCCACAGCCAGCAGCAGGATACCAATTAACGCGGCGTTCAGGATTAAGCGTAAGGGGGGGAGCTTATGCCCGCGGATAAGTAAAAAACTTGTTAATAAAATTCCCGCAGAGAGGAAACGTACGGCTGCCATCATTAACGGCGGCCAGCTTTCAACACCAATGCGAATAACGAAGTACGTGGAACCCCAAATGATGTACAGCGCGAATAGCGCACTGAAAAGCGGTAACAATTGCCTGAAACGCATAATCCCTCACGGTAGAAATAAAAAGGTGCAACATAGTAAACGTCAAAACTATCTTACTGGCGAGATTTATAATTACGTGTCGATGTTAAAAACTTGTTGACCAGAAAGGTCAGTTTCAGCATGGCGTGTTTTACTTCATACTTATGACTGCAAAAAAATAATATTGAGGGTCAAAATTTTGGCAGGAAGTAGCTTACTAACCTTACTCGATGATATCGCCACGCTGCTGGATGATATATCAGTGATGGGAAAATTGGCCGCGAAAAAAACCGCGGGCGTGCTGGGAGATGACTTGTCGCTTAATGCGCAGCAGGTATCGGGCGTGCGGGCGAACCGTGAACTCCCGGTGGTCTGGAGCGTGGCGAAGGGGTCGTTTGTAAACAAAGTTATCCTTGTACCGTTGGCGCTATTGATAAGCGCATTTATTCCCTGGGCGATCACCCCATTATTAATGGTAGGTGGGGCGTTTCTCTGTTTTGAAGGGGTAGAAAAGGTTCTGCATACCCTGGAGGCGCGTAAGCACAAAGAAAGCCCGGAAGAGCGTCAGCAGCGTCTGGCTGCTCTGGCCGCACAGGATCCACTCACCTTTGAGAAAGATAAAATCAAAGGGGCAATACGTACTGACTTCATTTTGTCTGCCGAGATTGTTGCGATTACGCTGGGTATTGTAGCGGATGCACCTTTGCTGAATCAGGTGTTGGTGTTATCGGGTATCGCGTTAGTGGTGACCGTGGGCGTGTATGGCCTGGTCGGGATTATCGTTAAGCTTGACGACATCGGGTACTGGCTGGCAGAAAAACGTAGCCAACTTGCCCAGTCGCTGGGGAAAGGGTTGCTGGTGGTTGCCCCCTGGCTGATGAAAACACTTTCTGTGGTCGGTACATTGGCGATGTTTTTGGTGGGGGGCGGTATTGTGGTACACGGAATATCACCGCTGCATCATGCGATTGAACATTTTGCTCAACAGCAAAGTACATTGATTTCGCTAATGCTTCCGACCCTGCTTAACCTGGTGCTCGGCTTTATCATCGGTGGGATTGTCGTTCTGCTGGTGAAAGCTGTCGCCAGACTGCGCGGAGTTTCGCACTAATTATTACAGGACTGATTATGCAAAACGCCTCTTTGTCATCTAAGGTGTAAAGGTTTCTCTTGATACAGGAGGCAGGTATGGTCTTTTCTGTCAGTGAGGAAGTCACCTCCAAAGAGGGTGGCCCACGTATGATCGTTACCGGGTATGCCAGCGGAATGGTGGAGTGTCGCTGGTACGACGGCTTTGGCGTTAAACGGGAAGCATTCCGTGAAGATGAACTGGTGGTGCCGGGCGAGCGAAGACAGCTCTGTCAGGATGCCTGAACATTTGACTCGACCGTAACCTGGTGATCTCTCACCCATTAGTTATATTTATCATTTTGGTGAGAATTATTTACTTGTCAGGCAAAAAAATTGCAGATAAGGTTTGGTTCACATCAGATTTTCTGGTGTAACGAATTTACAAGTGCTTCTTGCATAAGCAAGCTTGATCCCGACCCGATAAGGGCCGGGATTTTTTTCGCCCTCAGTCAGCGATTGATCTCCGATACGCTAAAGTCATGGATATCAAGCTCGAACGCGTCGGCCAGTTCATGCCATGTATGGTAATCTCGGCCGTCGACGCTAACGCGCTCCGGGTCATCCTGGCTGCGATGAATTTCACTCTCGCAGATTTCGTTGATTGCCTTTAGCAGCGCGTCGACATCGACGCTGACTTCACGTTTGGCCGTATCGCTGTACTCTTTCGCGGTTTTCATCCTCATACCTCTCAACCGTTAAGGATACCGGGGGAGCGTACCCAAACATCAGATACGCACAACTTAAGTATAGACCGTCGATAAAACCCGCAATCGCGCGTGCAGAGCGCTGCCAGAAAAAGGAATTTGTTCTACACTGGCACAAAGCCACAGGAGGAAAACTATGAAGGTGAATGATCGGGTCACAGTCAAAACGGACGGCGGTCCTCGTCGACCGGGCGTGGTACTGGCAATCGAAGAGTTTAGTGAAGGCACCATGTACCTGGTTTCGCTGGAAGACTACCCGCTCGGTATCTGGTTCTTTAATGAATCAGGTCATCAGGATGGTATCTTTGTGGAAAAAGTGGAGTGAGATGAGTTCCGCTGTTTGATTCTGACTGGTGGAGTCGCCACCAGTCAGAACGTCTTAGCGCATATTCACAAAGATACCATTGGTGACGTTGTCCGTAAGTCTCACAACGTGATAGATAACTTGCTTATTATGCGTCTTAATCTTTCGTTTTATATTCCCCTTATGGGATGACACCGTCTTGGCTTTGATATTCATTTGATCTGATATCTGTATTGTTCCCTGACCCTCCATCCACATACGCAACATGCTGGATTCGGTTCGACTTAATGATAATGTCGGCAGATTCACATCAATAGCAATATCTACTTCTTTTTTCAGAATATCGCCAAGTAGTTTATCCAGTGAGTCAGGTTTAATCGATTTAGAACTAATCAATAAGTTTTTTCTGACGAGTAGATATTCATCAAAATGCACGTTGGCAATTGCCATAAACACAATAAATAATGTGCTGGGATGCTGATTAATGATTTGCTTTATTTGCTGGCTATTAGCAGGATCGTGGATAAAGCAGTCCTCATTAATAAACACCACAGCGGGTTGTTGAGAGACACAGGCGAGACTGAGTTCATCAACGTTGGAAATGTTGTTGATTTCCCTTTTTTTCACTCCCCGACTTACCAGATACCCGGTTAACCCTAGTCGGGTGTAACTGCATAAATCCATAATAATCGTTGACATGGCATACCCTCACTCAATGCGTAACGATAATTCCCCTTACCTGATTATTTCATCACAACTAAACGGAATAATAACGACCCAAGATGACGCTTTCGCTGTTTTTCAGGCGAATTTACTATCCCGTAAAGTTGCGTATAATTTGCCAGGAAACATCTTAAAGTAAAGTGAATGTTGCGTTATGTGAGTGAGGCAAAAACAAATAAGCCGCGACAGAGATATCCTGGTGGATGTTGTCACTTTTTAAAATTAGGACAATCCTTAGTAAAACAGGATAAAAATTAAGGGTTATTATTTTCCAGGCATTTCGCTAACGATATCGGCCAGTAAATTAAAAATCTCACTGAATAATCGTTCGCAGAATGGCGCAATTAATGGCATTAGCGCCGCCATCAGTGAAATACCTACGGTCAGAGTGAGAGGAAAGCCGATGACGAAAACCGACAGCTGTGGCGCCATGCGATTTAACAAACCAAGTGCGAGGTTCAGCGTGAGTAGCAGCGTCATTACCGGCAGGGCCAGCATTAGCCCGTTGAGGAAAATCAGGCTGCCCGCCCGTGCCAGCGCGAGAAACGCATTGCTGTTCACCGGATTGCCACCGATGGGCAGAGTATGAAAAGTATCTACCAGCAGCGAAATCAGCCATAAATGACCGTTAAAGGTCAGGAACAGCAGCATGGCGAGCATGTCGATCAGTCGTGCCAGAACCGGCATATTCAGACGGCTACCGGGATCGAAGAACGTCGCGAAGGAAAGGCCCATTTGCAGGCCAATTAATTCCCCGGCGGTACGTACCGCGGCAAACGCAAACTGCATGGTGAAGCCTAAAGCGATACCGATCAGGATTTGTTGCATTGCCTGCCATATTGCGCCGATCGAAAAGATGGGGACGTCAACGGTGGGAATTGACGGGGCGATAACGACGGTTATCATCAACCCCAGCCCCAGCTTTACCCGTTTGGGGATGGCTCGTTCACTGAGGATGGGGGCCGTTGAGATGAGCGCCAGTATGCGCAGCAAAGGCCAGAAGTATAAATTCAGCCAGTGGAGCCACTCAACGCTGGTCACCTGCAACATAACGTTGTCTACCCGATGATGTAGGGGATATTGCTGAACAGCGTACGCACGTAGTCGAGCAGCAGGTTAAGCATCCACGGGCCAGCAACAATGATGGCAATAAACACCGCGACAATTTTGGGAATGAAGGACAGCGTCATTTCGTTAATCTGGGTCGCCGCCTGCAGAATACTGATGATAAGACCTGTGACGAGAGCGACCAACAGCAAAGGCGCAGCAAGGGCCAGGGCGACTTTCATCGCCTCTGTGCCCATCATCATGACCGATTCAGGAGTCATTTCGCGCCTCTAACTGTAAAAGCTTTGTGCCAGCGAGCCGACAAGTAGCTGCCAACCGTCTACCAACACAAACAGCATCAGCTTAAACGGCAACGCGATTGTGGCTGGCGGTACCATCATCATCCCGAGCGCCATCAGTACGCTGGCGATCACCAGGTCGATAATCAGAAACGGAATAAAAATGGTAAAACCTATCTGGAATGCTGTTTTCAACTCACTGGTGACATAAGCGGGTAGCAAAATTCGCATCGGCACGGCTTCTGGTCCCTGTAATGGACCGCTGTTTGCTAAGCGCGCGAAGAGGGCCAGATCGGCTTCACGGGTCTGGCGCAACATAAACTCACGCAGCGGCTGGGCGCCTTTCTCCATAGCTTCCTGCATGGAGATCTTCTCTTCGCTGAACGGTTGATATGCGTCGACGTAGATTTTATCGATCACCGGCGACATGATGAAAAAGGTCAAAAAGAGCGCCAGGCCCAGTAGCACCTGGTTAGGTGGTGCAGAGGGGGTACCCAGCGCATTTCGCAGGAGACCGAAAACAATGATGATGCGGGTGAAGCTGGTCATCATCAGCAAAATTGCAGGCAGGAACGTCAGCGAGGTGATGAACACCAGTGTCTGCACGGGCAAAGACCAGCTTTGTCCGCCGCCCGGCAATGGCTGACTAACCAGACCCGGGAGTTGGGCGAGGGCAACGGGACTGAAAAGCCACAAGCCTGCCAGCGTGAGGGATAACAAACGGCGCATCAGGATCTCCCAGGACGCTTAAGCAAACTCTTCATCATGGCCTGGAAATCCGCAGGGGAGGCCGTTTTTTCTTCTGCATCGGCAGGTGCCGGGGGCAGGGTGTGCAGGACGTTAATCTGCGAGGCTGTGACACCCAGTACCAGACGGGCATCTTCGACCTCGACAATCACCACGCGCTCACGTGGACCCAATGAGGTGCTGGCTGCGACTTTCAGCCCGCGAGTACCGGCACTTTTGGGGGCAAACCCCAGACGTTTAATGACCCAGGCCACCGCCAGGATCAAGACGATGATCCCGAGCAGCGCGCCGCTTACCTGCACCAGCGGTGAGCCGGGAACGGCGGCGGGTTGAGAAACGGTAGCCTGGGTATTCATGATTAACGGCTCAGACGGCGCATACGTTCAGATGGGGTGATAATGTCAGTGATACGCACACCGTATTTATCCGCGACCACGACGACTTCGCCCTGGGCAATCAGATAACCGTTGATTAGGATATCCAGCGGTTCGCCTGCCAGACCATCCAGTGCGACAACCGACCCCTGCGTCAGGCGCAGCAGCTCTTTGATGGTCATGCGGGTACGGCCCAGTTCGACGGTCAGTTTGACCGGAATGTCCATGATCAGGTCGATGTCCTGCAAAGCACCGCTGACGTCGCCGCCACCTAACTGCTGGAATACCGCATCGGCCGCACTTTTGGTGGGCGTGGTTTTTTGCTCGTTTAACGCGTCAGCCCACAGATCGTCCAATGCGCCAGTGTTCTCATCGGACGGATTATTCATATCACTCATTTGGGCTGTTCCTCATTCAGCGAATTCAAAATCGGGTTTATCAGATGTTCTACGCGTAACGCATACTGACCGTTTACAGTGCCATACTGGCTGGTCAGCACAGGCACGCCGTCCACATGAGCAATAATGCGGTCGGGTTTTTCAATCGGCAGTACATCGCCGGGTTTCAGTTTTAAAATCTGGGATAGCCGCAGCGGAATGTCGGCAAAGTTTGCCACCAGCTCCAGCTCAGAATGCTGAACCTGACGCACCAGATTATTGCGCCAGTTCTGATCTTCATTACGCGAGTTTTCCAGCGGCGGATTCACCAGCAGCTCACGCAACGGCTCAATCATGCTGAATGGCAGACAGATGTTAAATTCACCGGTCAGGTTGCCAATTTCAACGTGGAACGGGGTGTTCACCACAATGTCGTTCGGGGAGGTGGTGATATTGGTAAATTTCACCTGCATCTCGGAACGGACGTATTCCACTTCCAGCGGGTTGATGGCCTTCCACGCGTCGCTGTAGCTTTCCAGCGCCAGCTTCAACATGCGGTTGATAACGCGCTGTTCTGTGTGCGTAAATTCGCGGCCTTCCACTTTCGTCGGGAAACGACCGTCACCACCGAACAGGTTGTCTACGGCGATAAATACCAGACTTGGTGAGAACACCACCAGACCCGTACCGCGCAGCGGCTTCAGGTGGATTAAGTTCAGGTTGGTCGGAACCGGCAAGTTGCGCGCAAATTCGTGGTATGGCTGGATACGGATCGCCCCCACGGTAATATCCGGACTACGGCGCAACAGGTTAAATAACCCCATACGGAACTGGCGCGCGAAGCGTTCGTTAATGATCTCCAAAGCCTGTAAACGCTCACGTACCACGCGACGCTGAGTGTTGGGATCATAAGGACGAATATCGCTTTCTTTTGCGATACCTGAAATGGGTTCGTCTTTGGTTTCGCTATCGCCGTTCAGCAATGCGTCGATTTCTGCCTGAGAAAGAATACTGTCGCCCATGTCTTTACCGCAGAATAAAAGCTGTATAAAGAACGTCGGTGACAACCTGTTTCGGCTGCCCAACAACAAGCGGAGTCGCCAGCGTCTCTTTGATGGCGGTAATCAGCTGTTGCTTACCTTCCTCGGTGGCGAGTGTGGCCGCATTCTGACGAGAAAATAGCAGCAGCAAGCGGCTGCGCACTTCCGGCAGATATTCGTTAAGACGTGAACGTGTCGCCTCATCTTTCATGCGCAGTGTGATACCGATATACAGCACACGGTCTGCATCACCCAGATTGACGGTAAAGGTATCCAGCGCAAAGAACACCGGGGCTGGCGGTGGAGCCGGTTCCGCTTTGACGCTGGCGGAAGGCTGCTGCTGCATGCGCCAGTAGCTATAACCTGCAGTTGCGCAGGCGGCGAGGGTAATTAATACCAGCAGAGGGATCCAAATAGCGCGTTTACTTTTTTTGTTAATCGCGGAGTCAGTCATCAGATACGGGCTTCCTGTTTCGGTACAGCTTATGGGCTGATTATCCCGTGTCCTGTCCACGACAAAGCGTGGAAAAGACGCGGATAATCATGCTACCTCTGGCGTTAGGCGAAGATGTCTACTGCGCCATCGCCGCGGGCAGCGGCTTGCAGCGAGGCTGGGGTTGCCAGTATTGCGTCATCTTCAGCGGTAAAAATGTCTTGTCCTTGAGCGCGACCAGACTGCTGTTGCTGTCCGGAAGACTGCTGATGGCCAGCGAAGCTTTCACTGCTGATGTTGCTTTGCCCCAGTTGGATCCCGCTTTCAGCCAACTGTGTACGCAGCATCGGTAATGCGGCTTCCAGTGCGGCGCGCACGTGACTGTGCGGTGAAACCATTTGTAACTGCGCGAGGTTATCGTCCAGCTTGAGCGAAATATGTACCTGACCCAGGTCCTGCGGATGCAGACGCAGCTCTGCGCTTTGCTGGCCCTGGCGCGTGAACAAGGTGACGTGCTGGCTCAGCGATTGCTGCCATTCATGGCTACCTAACGGAGCGCTTAACACCGGCGCGGCCGTCGGTAACGGTTGTGCGTGTGTTTGTGGACCACTTAGCGGGGCCGCAGTCATGCCAATGCTGGTCGGTGACGGGGTGCTGTCGATTTCAGCTCTGGCGTTCACTGCTGCCGTCAGCGGGGTTAATGTTGGATTGTTTGCCTGATTAGCACCACCGCCAGCAATCGTGACATCCGCTTTGCCTTTTTTGGCATCGCCCGGCAGTAATTCGTCTGCATTATCAGTCGCCGCGCCGTGTACCGCGCCTCGTGACAATGCGGAAAGCGCCGCATCAACAGGGGCTGGTGCGCTGTCGACGGCAGGCGTAGCCAGTGGTTGTCCTGGCAGCATGGCGAACAACGCGCTCAGGTTGGCGAGATCGTCATCACTCAGCGTAGTGTTTTTTTCGTCCTGCTGAGCGACTTTGCCCAGTGTCGTCAGGGCATTCGCTTTCAGTGAAGGCGTGAGAGCGGACAACAGTTGCTGAGCGTCAGTCATGTCGGCAAGAGAAGTCTCGGTTTGCAGCTCCTGTTGCGCCAGCAGATCGGTTAATTTGACCGACGGTGTGGCATCGCCATTTTTTTGCAGCAACCCTTTTTGCAGCTTGCTGCCAGCCGCTTTTAAATCGGCAAGCGACAGCGGGGCATCTTTACCTTGTGCGTCGCCCGCACCTAATGCGCCAGCCAGCAGCGCTAAAAAATCCTCGGGTGAATCTACCGCTTTGCCTGACTGAAGACCTGCGGCTACATCGGTGTCGGTGGTAATCAGTTGGGGTAAAGTAATCATTCGGGTTTCCTCATAGCTGCGCGCTGAGCAAATTCATCCATTTTTTTCTGATCCAGACGGTTTTCGGCCAGTAACGCCGCCGAGGTTTGTCTGTCCTGCAACGTCTGCCACGCCTGTAATCGTTGTTTTTTGTCGCGCCAACTGTTCAATGCCTGGTCTACTTTCTGTGTCCATTGATTGAGCTGTTGGCGATGTTGCTCAATCGCTTTTTCCAGCGTCTGAATAAATTGTTGGTAATTGATCCAGCGATTGCTGGTAATACCTTGGCCCATATCGGTATTCAGATTGTTGCGATACTCATGCTGATAATCGATCAGCATTTTTAACTGTTCTTCCGCCTGCTGACAGCCACGACGCATCTCTCCCAATAAGACAGCAGCGTCATCTACTTCTTTTTCAGCCAGGTCTTTCAATGTTGCTAATGCACCATGTTGTGCCATGACCTATGCTCTCCTGCTTAATCACACACCAGGGAAAATCAGTTCCAAAGCTTGTAGAGAATCTTCCCAGTCAGCCCGTTCAAAAATACCTTGCTGTAAGAATGCTTCCAGCTGCGGCCATAAGGCGATGGCTTTATCCAGCATCGGATCGCTGCCTTTGGCATACGCCCCCACGCTGACCAGATCGCGGTTACGCTGGAAACTGGACAGCAACTGTTTAAAGTTACGCACCCGTGCATAGTGTTTTTCACTAATGAGCGCAGTCATGGCACGGCTGATCGAGGCTTCAATATCGATGGCCGGATAGTGACCCGCCTCGGCCAGATGACGAGACAGCACAATGTGACCGTCCAGAATCGCGCGCGCGGAATCGGCAATCGGGTCTTGTTGGTCGTCACCCTCGGTCAGTACCGTATAAAACGCGGTAACTGAACCGCCTCCGTGGATACCGTTTCCGGCCCGTTCGACCAGCGCCGGTAACTTAGCGAATACTGAGGGTGGATAACCTTTGGTTGCCGGTGGCTCGCCGATCGCCAGGGCTATCTCACGTTGTGCCATCGCGTAGCGGGTGAGGGAGTCCATAATCAGCAATACATGCTGTCCGCGATCGCGAAAATCTTCGGCGATGCGCGTGGCGTAGGCCGCACCTTGCATACGTAACAGCGGCGAGACGTCCGCCGGAGCGGCAATCACTACCGAGCGTGCGCGACCGTCAGCGCCGAGAATATTTTCAATAAAATCTTTAACTTCGCGACCACGCTCGCCAATCAGACCCACGACGATAACATCGGCCTGGGTATAGCGCGCCATCATGCCGAGCAGGACGCTTTTACCGACGCCGGAACCTGCGAAAAGCCCCATACGCTGGCCGCGGCCAACGGTTAACAATGCGTTGATGGGGCGTACGCCGGTATCCAGGACGTGTTCAATTGCGGTCCGTTGCAGCGGGTTAAACGGCGGTGTAATCAGCGCGCCGGTTTCGGTGGTATCCGGGGCGGGCAGTCCGTCGAGCGGTTTGCCGCTACCGTCCAGCACACGACCCAGCAGAGCAGGGCCAAGCGGTAATTGCTTCCCGCTTTGCAGACCTTCTCCGGCAATATTCTTCGCGTATACGCGCGCGCCGGGCAGAACGCCTTCGACTTCTTCGAGCGGCATCAGAAACAGACGTTGACCGTTAAAGCCCACGACTTCGCTTTCGACCTCCTGGGTTTCGTTGCCGTCCTGACGTTCAATGACGCAGGTGGCACCGAGCGGCAGCTGTAACCCCGTGGCTTCCAGCACCAGCCCGGTTGCGCGGGTCAGGCGACCATAACGACGCACCGCAGGCAGCAGTGACATTTTCTCTTCGAAGTTGTCCAGCGTATTGAGCCAGCGAGTCAGGCGAGTGGTCATTACACGACTCCCGGCGCTGCCAGACGGCAGAGTTCTTGCCAGCGCGTGGCGACGCTGGCATCCAGATCGCCTTCATCAGCTGAGACTTTACAACCGCCGTGATGCAGCGTGGGATCGCCGCGTAGCCGCCAGCCGTGCAGGCTGAGAGTGGCACCGAGCATCTCCTCCACACGCTGGAGATCGTCCGGATGTACGCGCAGCTGCGGTTTACCGCTAAACAGCGGTTCCTGTTGCAATAACTGTTGGATTTGCTTAATCAGCGCCGCGTTATCCACGATTGGCGTCTGACCAATCACCTGACGCGCAGCTTCCAGCGCCATTTGCATCAGTCGCGAGGCAATGACGCTATCCAGCGCGTCCAGCGTATTCTGAAACTCACTCACCAGCTGCTGCATGCGGGCATGGATCGGCGCATGCTGTGCTCGCGCCTGGTTCTGGCCTTGCTCCAGCCCCTGGCTCAGACCTTCCTGATAGCCTTGTTCGTGACCTTTTTGTCGACCTTCCGCCAGCCCCGCGTTATACCCTTGCTCATGGGCCTGCATTTGCAGCTGTGCGAGCTGCTGTTCAAGCTGTTGCTCTGCGGAAAGCTGTGGCTCTTCAGCTTCTTCTGACAGCGGCGTTTCGCTGTAGTCGGCCAGTACGAACTCCGCCATCGGTGGGGCGAGGTCGTCCGGAGTCCAGACTTTCCACGGCAGTTCGTTAGACATAGGTATCCTCGCCGCTGCCTATCACCATCTCGCCGGTTTCCGCCAGACGACGCACAATAAGCAGAATGGCTTTCTGTTCGTTTTCCACCTGCGACAAACGCACCGGGCCGCGGTTGGCAAGGTCGTCGCGCAGAATATCGGCAGCACGTTGCGACATGTTGCGCAGGAACTTCTCGCGTAGCGGCTGTTCGGCACCTTTCAGGGCAATCAGCAGTGATTCGGAATCCACTTCCTGCAACAGGCGCTGGATACTGCGATCGTCGACGTCCACCAGGTTTTCGAACAGGAACATCTCGTCGATAATTTTCTGTGCCAGCTCGCCGTCGAATTCGCGTACGGCGGTAATAACCGCTTCTTCCTGCTGAGTTTTCATCAGGTTGATAATTTCTGCTGCCGTTCTCACGCCGCCCATTTTGCTGCGCTTGAGGTTCTGACCATCGAGCAGACCGTTCAGTACCTCGGTCAGTTCTGCCAGCGCGGCAGGCTGCACGCCGCCGAAGGTGGCGATACGCAGCATCACGTCGTGACGTAAACGCTCGTCGAACAGCGCCAGAATATCGGCGGCCTGGCCCCGTTTGAGGTGCACCAGAATGGTGGCGATAATCTGTGGATGCTCGTCGCGGATAAGGTCGGCGGCGCTTTGTGGCTCCATAAAGTTGAGCGTTTCAATGCCGCTGGTGGTATCGCGGGTTTCCAGAATATCTTCCAGCAGGCTGGAGGCGCGTTCCTCGCCCAGCGCTTTCACCAGCACGGAGCGCAGATATTCGTTGGCGTTGATATTCAGCGCGGCAAATTGTTCTGCTTCTTGCTCAAACTCGGCCAGCACTTCCGTCAACTGTTTGTTGGAGATCTGGCGTACGTTCGCCATCGCTGTACTGAGCGCCTGAACTTCGCGCGTGGAAAGGTGTTTAAATACCTCAGCCGCGCGATCTTCGCCAATGGTCATCAGCAGGATGACGCTTTTATCGGTACCGGTAAGGGCATTACTCATGATCGTTACTCATCCACTGGCGAATGACCAGCGCCACGACGCGCGGATCGTTATCTGACATTTCACGAATACGCTGGCTCATCACTTCTGCACCCAGACGTTGATTCGTACGACGCTGCTGGGTTTGTTCGTCTTTGCTGAGGCGAACTTCTACCGCTTCTTCGGTTTCCTGACGGATACGCGTTTGTTCTTGTACCGCTTTGGCTTCTTCGCTGCGGCGAACCAACTGCGGGCGAACAGCCTTACGCCACAGGATCCAGGCAACAAGCAGCACCAGCAACCAACGGCCAGCGGTCATCAACTGTTCAATAAAGACCTGCTGTTTCCAGAACGGCAGTTCGCCAATGGAATCGTCGGTCGCCGTGAAGGGTGAATTCACCACGTTCAGGGTATCGCCACGCTTGTCGGAGAAGCCCATCGCTTCGCGGGTCAGGTCCTCAATCTGTTTCATCTGATCGGCGGTTAACGGCAGCGGTTTACCGTCCGGCAACGTTTTATAGTTGACCACCACTGCAACCGAGAGACGCTGTACATCGCCGACGTTCATTTTGGTGTGGCGAATGGTACGGTCGACTTCATAGTTGCTGGTTTCATTACGCTGCGTACTGCGTGGACCAGCATTATTGTTGTTATTTGCCGTTTGCGTGGTTTGCGTGGTTTGCGCATTTTGCTGATTAGCCGGAGGGGTGGCGATTGGCGCGGTATTAGCCGGTGCTGGTTGATTAGACAATGCGCCCGGTACGCCGCCTGGCGCTCCGCTCCCGATCTGCTCGCTGACGTTTAACTGGCGTGAACGCAGCACGGCCTGGGAATCATCACCGTTTGGACGGTACTGTTCTTCGGTTTGCTCTTTATTAGCAAAATCCAGTTGCGCGGTGACCTGCGCATGTACGTTACCGTTGCCGACAATCGGCGACAGGATCGATTCGATACGACGTTGAACGCGCCCTTCGACATCGCTCGCGTATTTCAACTGCGCATCGTTAAGATCGCGGCTGCTGGTGTTCGACTGAGTTAACAGATGACCCGCCTGGTCGACCAGCGTAACGTTGCCCGGTGGCAAGCCTGCAACAGCGCTGGAAACCAGATGCGTGACCGCACTGATTTGACCTTCATCCAGTGCGCGGCCAGGTTCAAGGTTAACGGTCACGGAGGCTGAAGGCGCTTTTTGCTCACGCACAAACAGCGACGGTTTTGGCATTGCCAGATGCACGCGGGCGCGTTTTACCGGTCCCAGCGTTTCAATAGTACGGGCTAATTCACCTTCCAGCGCACGCTGGTAGTTGACCTGCTCGCTAAACTGGCTAATACCAAACTTTTCCTGATCCAGCAGCTCAAAGCCAACGGCGCCGCCCTTCGGCAGACCTTGTTGTGCCAGACGTAACCGCAATTCGTGAACTTTATCGGCAGGAACTTCTATAGCACCGCTTCCCTCAGTAAAACGATAGGGAACGTTCATCTGCGTCAGTTGGGTGACAATCGCGCCACCATCCTGATCGGATAGGTTGCTGAACAGTGTGCGGTAGTCAGGTGTTTTGGCCCACAGGACCATCGCCACGATGATAGCGACGGCAGCGGCTCCCGCCACAATCAGAGGAATTCTGGGATTCGCGCGCAGGCGGTTTAACCACTCGAGAGGTTTAAGCTGGGTTGCAGTCGATGCTGTCGCACTCATCTCGCACCTCGTGGCTTATCGTGGACGGCGTTTTTTGCAAAGTGGAACAAGACTCACTCCCGGGTCAGCAAACTCGAAAAATTGACGGTCTCATTATTTGCGGTTTCGAATTTTTCTATGCGTTAAAAACCGTGGTTTTTTATCGTTATTTAACGCCTTTATCTTATTGACTAACTGGTAATCTCAGCTAAGTAAAAAATCATCCAGGGGATCAGAATGTCGGCAATACAGGGGATTGAAGGGGTCATCAGCCAGTTACAAGCCACGGCGATGTCAGCAAAAATGCAGGATATGCAGCCACAACCGACCGTGAGTTTTGCCGGTCAACTGCATGCGGCGTTAGACAGGATCAGCGATGTGCAAACCGCGTCCCGTACGCAGGCTGAGAAATTTACCCTCGGTGAACCGGGTATTGCGCTGAATGATGTGATGACCGATATGCAAAAAGCGTCGGTATCAATGCAGATGGGTATTCAGGTGCGTAACAAGCTGGTGTCGGCCTACCAGGAAGTGATGTCGATGCAGGTGTAGGTTTAACGTGCAGAGATTGTTTGCCGGATAAGCGCAGCGACCATCCGGCAACCAGTTACTTCTGAATCAAATAGCGGATCGTTGGGCCATCCTGCTGAATATCCAGCACCGTATAGCCGTGATTACGCGCATCCAGTGGAATATTGTTGATTGACTGCGGGCAATCGCTCACCACTTCCAGAATTTCACCTTTCTTCAATTGCGGCATCGCTTCCAGCGTGGCGACAGCCGGGTATGGACACGGTTCGCCGACCATATCGAGGCGATAATCAGGCACGATATTTTTCATACAGACTCCTTGGCAGGCGTCAGTCCTGCGCGACGGAAGAAGCGTTTTTCCCAGCCGATAATGAGCATCAGCGCGGCAAACAACAGCAGATAGGTTATCAGCAGACCACCGAGCGGACCGAAGGTGTTGAGCAAATTCACTTTGTCCCAGTTGGTGGCAAGCGCGGGAGCAAAATCATCCCAGTAGTAGGCCAGAATGGTCGAGCCAATAACGTTGCCCAGACCAACCCACCAGTAATGCACCTGGCCTTCAACGGCGCGGTACATCCAGCCGGTTTCACATCCGCCCGCTAAAACGATGCCAAAGCCGAACAGCAAGCCGCCGATCACCGCATTTGGACCCGCCCACATGATTTTAGGCTCGACCCCCAGTTGCACGTAGCTAAAGATACCGATGGCGCTGACCGCCATCCCGAAGATGATCGCTTTTGCCATATGGGTGCGACCAGAAATCCACAGGTCGCGGAAGGCGGAGGTGAAGCAGATTTGCGCCCGTTCAATCAGCAGACCGAACCCAACGCCAAACAGCATCGCCAGACCGAGTTTGGGTTTATCCATCGCGGTGAGCAGCGCCCAGCCGATCATGCCGATAAACACCAGCATGCCGAGGCGAAAACGACGACGGGCCTGATCCGGCTTTTGCGTTAACGGCGAAGCGGCGGAGACTTTCTGCATTTTGACCGGAATACGGAACATCGGCAGCAGGGTAAAGCGAGCACCAAACCATGAGCCGATTGCCGTTGCCAGCGCGAAAAACCAGGCGTGTAGTGAGAACTGCGGAATGCCGGTGAAGAATGCGGCCAGGTTACAGCCCATCGCCAGTCGCGCGCCGAATCCGGCGATCATCCCGCCAACTATCGCCTGCATAATGCGCACCCGACTGCGCGGCATGCGTAACTTGACGTTGTTAGCCCACAGTGCGGCAGCAAAACAGCCACCGAACATACCGAGGATCATCATGCCGTCAATGCGGGTCAGGGGCGAGCCTTCGAGATGAATCAGCTTGTAGTATCCCCACTGTTCGGCGTGCACGCCAAACAGTTGCAGGATTTGCCCACCCCAACGGGTGAATTCACCGGTAACGGCCCAGAAGGTTCCCGTAATGCCGAAATAATAAGTGGAGAGAATACCCGCTGCGATGACCGCAGGGGCGGGGGCCCAAAATTTAATTAACCAGGCCTGTTTGAAGTGTTGCCATGACATGCGTTGCGCCTCTGAACTCAGAAGGTATGTAACAAGAAGTGTGGATACTACACCGTTCAGAATTTTTGACTATGAGTAATAAGAGGTAATACCGTATGGATCAATCTTTCTCAATGCCGCTGAAAGGCTGGCGACATCAGGCCTTTAATGCCACAATCCCATTTTCTTCGCATGCAGGATGAATGATGAAAAAATTAGCAATCGTTGGTGTATTTCTGGCGCTAACCGGATGCGCCGAAGTAGAAAATTATAACGACGTGGTGAAAACGCCAGCGCCAGCCGGTCTGGAAGGATACTGGCAGTCAAAAGGTCCGCAACGCAGTCTGGTAAGCCCGGAAGCGATTGCCAGCCTGGTGATAACGAAAGAGGGCGATACGCTGGATTGTCGCCAGTGGCAGCGGGTGATCGCGCTGCCGGGGAAACTGACGATGCTCTCTGGCGATCTCACCAACGTGACGGTGAAACGCGAGCTGTATGAGATCGAGCGCGAAGGCAATACGCTGGAATATGACGGTATGACGCTGCAGCGGGTGGATCGCCCGACGCAGGAGTGCGCTGACGCGTTAAAGAAAACGCCGCTGGCCACACCGCTGCCATAAACCGTACGCCCCGGTAGCCTCTGGCCACCGGGGTTGAACTTTACAACACGTCCTCAATCACCCACACGCTGACGCTCCCGCCGTTACAATAAAACGTTGCTTCACCGTTTTCATCGGTGACCACGCTTTCCTCGCGATTTCCCAGATAGTCACGCCAGGTTTTATTGCCGTAATTCGCGCCGAGATTGATGGTCTTTTCCCCGTCATCGCCGTTTGACAGTACCACCACACAGCCGGGAGCGTCGTCCGTTCCGCTGCGGCTAAAAGCGATACAGTTGGGATGATCGAAAAAGAGCGTCTGTACCCCGTGTGCGAAGCGCTGGCGCGCGAGGATCAGTTCATCAAGCTGTTCAATGATCGGCATGTCGATAGGATAGATTTCGCCATCGCCGCCGGTGTCTTCGTAATGCGCTCCGTAGAGGTCAGGGTAAAACACCGACGGTACGCCATTTTCACGCAGCAAGATCAGCGCATAGGCCAGCGGCTTAAACCACGGCTCGACGGGGGCTTCGAGTGCCTGTAAAGGTTGGGTGTCGTGATTGGCCACCAGCGTGACGGCATGAAACGGATCTGCTTCTACCAGGGTATCGGTGAAAATCTGGCTCATGTCATAATCGCGGCCCTGACGGGACGCTTCGTGAAACTTCATCTGTAGGGGGGCGTCGAACAGCATGGTTTTCCCCTCTACCTGGTTGATGTAGGTTTGCAGCTTGTCGACTTCGTGGGACCAGTATTCCGCGACGATAAACAGCGGTTTTGGCGCGACTTCCTGCAAGTGCTCAATCCACTCTTTATAAAACCAGGCCGGAATATGCTTGACGGCATCCAGGCGAAAGCCGTCGCAATGGGTTTGATCCATCACCCAGCGCGCCCAGTATTTGATTTCCTCGGTGACGGCGTGATTACGAAAATCGATATTTTCTCCCATCAGATAATCAAAATTACCCAACTCATCATCAACCTGATCGTTCCAGCCTTCGCCGGTGTAATCGTTAACGATTTTGAAAATGCCGTCTTCGGTGGGATTCTCTATATGGTCAATGCCGCTGAAGCATTTGAAATCCCAAATGAATTGCGAGTACTGGCCTGCGCGGGCAGGGAAGGTGTAGCGCGTCCAGCCTTCGCATTCGATAATCTCATCGCCTATTTGCGTGCGATCTTCGGCGTTAACGCGCTGGACGCGGATCTTTTCTTTCTCATCCGCGCCCATTTTGTGGTTAACCACCACGTCCAGCAGTACGGCAATATCATTGTGTTTCAGCGCGTCAATCGCCGCCAGCAGCTGGTTTTTATCGCCGTATTTGGTGGCGACGGTTCCCTTTTGGTCGAATTCGCCCAGATCAAACAGATCGTAGGAGTCATAGCCAACGGAATAGCCGCCGGACGCGCCTTTATAGGCTGGGGGCAGCCATACCATATTGATGCCGATATCATTGAGTCCGCTTGCGCGTTCGGCAAGTTCGGGCCAGAGTTGGCCGGCATCAGGGTAATACCAGTGGAAGTACTGCAATAATGTGGGATTTTTCATCTTCCGTGCTCCAGAAGTCGTTTGGCCGACCTCTGGAGTATGGAAGATAATTCAGACGAGACGGGAAATTATTGTGGGGCAGTGGGAGCGTCGGGGACTAACAGCATGCCGGAAAGACGGCCATAGGCGTTATTCAACGTTTTCTGGCGCGTTGACTGACCGATGAGATTGCTGAGCTCATCCAGGCGCCGCTGCAACAACGTTTTGAGTAATTGTTCATTATCCAGCGTCTGTTTAATATACCCGGCCACTAAATCCTGAATACTTCGCGTAATTCCCGGTGGAGTTTGCTCTTCCATGACCACTTCAATACTTTGCAGATAGGTAACTTCCTGTTCCAGTAAAAGGTCCCATTCACCGCGCTGCGCCAGTTCCAGCAGTGAGTGACTGAGCAACGCGATGCGCTGCCAACGGTTGATAAACTCCACGGCTGAGGTCATTAACGAGACTCCTGGGAAGATGCTTTCGGTGAGATCTGTTTCCAGGCATCTGCAATGTTGCCGAGTAATTCTTCGACTTCTTCAATGGCCTGACAATCATTACGCAAGTTAGCTTGCAGTAAACGGCGGATCATATAGTCATACAGCGAGGACAGGTTAGTGGCGATTTCACCGCCATTCTCCTGATCCAGGCCTGCTTTCAGACCATTGTCGATAATGTTAATGGCTTTGCTTAAGGCCTCGCCTTTGGCGACGATATCACCCTGCTGCATAAACAGGCGAGCGCGCACCAGGGCGCTGTTCGCGCCATCAAACAACATTTCGATCAGCTGGTGTGGACTGGCGCTCATCACGCCACTCTCTATGCCGACCTGTGCATAGGCTTTGGTACCGCTCGCGGTATACATACTTACCTCGTGTTATCAGGATTTATTCATCGCTGTAAATTGCTGGCCCAGATAGGTACTGGTGTTATTCAGTTTGCTCATCATGCTATCAAGCTGGGTAAACTGCGCCGTATAGCGCGCAACCATGTCATCAATGCTGGCGCTCACAGACAGGTACTGTTTGGTCAGCTTTTTCAACGTGGCATTAATGCTGTCCTGCGCGCTGTCAATAATACCGTCATCAGCCAGGTAGCTTTTAACTTCAACTGCAATCTTGGTAGTAATACCGGTTTCTTTACCATCGCCAGCCAGCAGTTCACGTACCGAAGCGGTGTTTTCGTCCAGCGCTTTTTTCAGTTTGGTATCATCGATGGTCATCTTGCTGGTTTTGCCATCTTGTTTAATGCCGATTTCATTCAGGGTCTTAAAGGCGCCTTCGCTACCAGAGTTAGCAAACTGCGCACGGATACCAGTCTGGATCATACGTACTACGCTATCACCCACCAAGGCACCGTTGTCTTTGTCCTGTCCTTCAGCACCTTGATCAACGGCTTTATATTTGGTCAGCGTATTAAAGGTATCGATCAGTGAGTTATAGGCATCCACCCAGCCTTTAATCGCTTCCGTGGCTTTGTCATTGCTTTTGGTCACGGTCACTCGGGCGTCGGTGACTTTTTTGGTCAGCTCAAGCGTAACACCTTGCGGGGCATCGGTGACTTTGTTGCTTTGACGTTCAATATCGATACCGTTCATCGTGAGCTTGGAGTTTTGGGCCTGAACCAACTCGGTCATTTTCCCAGCACCGGTCTTACTGTCGTAGGCCAGCAGATCGTTCAGCTTACTGTCGCCGTCAACGGAGATGGTCATCTTGCTGTCCAGACCTTCGGCTGCGGTGAGTACCAGTTTGAACTCACCGTCTTTCACCTTGACGATACTGGCGGAGATACCGCTGTCGGTATCGTTAATTGCCTTGCTGATATCATCCAGCGTGGTCTTATCTTGCGAGAGTTTAATCTCCAGCGGCTCTTTCCGACCCGTCTGTTCAATTTTAATAGTACGAGTACCAGAACCATCACCCAGGGCCTCTTTGCTGGAAGTAACCGATGAGGTGCTCAGAGACTGTGCCTGGGCCAGCTGCGTGACGCTGATGGTATAAATACCCGGTGCCGCGCCGGCTTCGGTGGTAACTTTCAGATCTTCGGTACTGCTGGTCACATTACTGCTTCTGAACAGTTCTGGTTTATTTAACGCAGTATTGGCCGTCTGGAATTTTTCCAGCGCACTCTTAAGCGTACCGTAGGCCGTCAGGCGGGCGGTATTGTCGGTTTGTTGCTGAGTGATTGGGTTTAAACGTTTTTTTTCCGCGATAGTCAGGTTGTTTAGCAACGTATCCAGTGGTAAGCCTGAGCCTACGCCCAATGATGTAAATGAAGCCATGCCCGATTCCTTGTGATTGCAAACAATTGTTAAGCGGGTTATCGGCAATCTGCGCGCAAAGTTTAATGATAGTTTTGTAATAATAATGCGCAGAATAGTGGGGCATATTGCGGGTAATTCTGGGGCTAAGAAAAAAGAGGGCGGAAAGTAAAAAATTTCTAAAGTTCGAATTTAAGGTGCCGATACATGGGTTACGGTGAGAAACCGTGGGCAACAGCCCAATAACATCAAGTTGTAATTGATAAGGAAAAGATCATGGCACAAGTCATCAATACGAACAGCCTGTCGCTGTTGACCCAGAACAACCTGAACAAATCTCAGTCTTCCCTGAGCTCCGCTATCGAGCGTCTGTCTTCCGGTCTGCGTATCAACAGCGCGAAAGATGATGCGGCTGGTCAGGCGATCGCTAACCGTTTCACTTCTAACATCAAAGGCCTGACTCAGGCTTCCCGTAACGCCAACGATGGTATCTCCATCGCGCAGACCACTGAAGGTGCGCTGAACGAAATCAACAACAATCTGCAGCGCGTTCGTGAATTGGCTGTTCAGTCTCAGAATGGAACAAACTCAGATTCTGATGTTCAATCTATTCAAGAGGAAATTCAACAACGTTTAGCTGAAATTGACCGGGTCTCAGGTCAAACTCAATTTAACGGTGTTAAGGTATTAACCTCAGACTCAAAACTTAGCATCCAAGTTGGCGCTAACGATGGAGAGAAGATTGATATCGATTTGAAGAAAATAGACACAGGAACTCTCGGTTTAGCAAACTTCTCTGTTGATTCAAAATTTGATGCAACAAGTGCTAAAGTTGTTGCTGCTGGTGCTGATATCGTTCTGTCCTCCAAGACTGTTAAAGCAGAAATCCAGATTGATAGTGAAACTACTACTCCAAAAGCGGCAAACGGTTTGTATGCTCTGAAGGACGGTAGTGGATATGTAGTAAAAGATGAAGACGGTGTATATCATGCTGCTACTAAAAATGCTGATGGCAAGGTTACCTGGAATTCAACTACGGCCGCAACAACAGCAACTGATGTTGATGAAACGACTAAAATTACAGAGTTCAAGGAAGTAGATAAAAAGGTTGCCGCTGATATATCCGGACTTGCTACTAACCAAAAATTGCAATCTTACAAAAAAGATAATGGCGATCTTGGATATGTGGTTAAAAATGCTGATGGTTCTTTTAATCGCGCTAATGTCGATTCTAAAACGGGTGTTGTGTCTGTAGGAACTAAAATTTCCACAAGTCCTGATGTCTTAGCTACTATCGATAATGCTTTGAAGATTGTTGACTCCCAACGTAGCTCATTAGGTGCAATCCAGAACCGTTTCGATTCAGCTATTACCAACCTGGGTAACACCGTCAACAACCTGTCTTCTGCACGTAGCCGTATCGAAGATTCCGACTACGCGACCGAAGTGTCTAACATGTCTCGTGCTCAGATCCTGCAACAGGCGGGTACTTCTGTTCTGGCACAGGCTAACCAGACCACGCAGAACGTTCTGTCTCTGCTGCGTTAATTTACGCTTATCGCGCAAACCCCGCTCCGGCGGGGTTTTTTACATTCGGCTTTACCCGTAACCCCTAAATAACCCCCCATTTCACCCACTATTCACCCGATTAAAACCCCTGCAGAAACGGATAATCATGCCGATAACTCATTTAACGCAGGGCTGTTTATCGTGAATTCACTGTATACCGCTGAAGGTGTAATGGATAAACACTCGCTGTGGCAGCGTTATGTACCGTTGGTGCGTCACGAAGCATTGCGCCTTCAGGTGCGTTTGCCGGCGAGCGTAGAACTGGATGACCTGCTACAAGCGGGCGGCATCGGGTTATTGAATGCCGTTGACCGATATGACGCTTTGCAAGGAACGGCATTTACCACTTACGCAGTGCAGCGTATTCGTGGAGCAATGCTGGACGAACTACGTAGCCGGGACTGGGTGCCGCGTAGCGTTCGGCGCAATGCTCGCGAAGTGGCACAGGCGATGGGACAACTGGAGCAGGAATTAGCGCGCAACGCGACGGAAACCGAAGTGGCGGCGCGTCTGGCTATTCCTGTGCAAGAGTATCGTCAGATGTTGCTCGATACCAATAACAGCCAACTCTTCTCCTACGACGAGTGGCGGGAAGAGCATGGCGATAGTATTGAGCTGGTGACGGAAGAACATCAGCAGGAAAACCCGTTACAACAGCTACTTGAGGGTAACCTCCGCCAGCGCGTAATGGACGCGATCGAGGCGTTGCCGGAGCGCGAAAAGCTGGTGTTAACACTGTACTATCAGGAAGAGCTGAATCTGAAAGAGATTGGCGCGGTACTGGAAGTCGGGGAATCACGGGTCAGCCAGTTGCACAGTCAGGCCATCAAACGTCTACGCACCAAGCTGGGTAAGCTATAGGGGTACACATTACCCCTGAACAATGCCGCATTACGAATTGACTACCAGGAGTTCTCATGACGGTGCAGCAATCAAAAAGACGGCCTCTAAGCCGCTACCTCAAAGATTTCAAACACAGCCAGACGCATTGCGCCCATTGCTTTAAGTTGCTCGACAGGATCACGCTGGTTCGTCGCGGGCAAATTGTGAATAAAATCGCCATCGCCCGCCTGGACACTTTGTTGGATGAAGCCGAGTGGGAGCAGGAGAAAAAAGAGTGGGTGGCACTGTGCCGTTTCTGCGGTGATTTGCATTGCAAAGAGCAGAGCGACTTTTTCGATATTATCGGTTTTAAACAGTTTTTATTTGAGCAGACCGAAATGAGCCACGGCACGGTACGTGAATACGTTGTCCGCCTGCGTCGCCTCGGGAATCACCTGACCGAACAAAATATCTCTCACGATCTGCTACAGGAAGGGTTCCTCGACGAAAACCTTGCCCCGTGGCTACCGGAAACCAGCACCAACAATTACCGCATCGCCTTACGTAAGTATGAGCAGTTTAAAGCCCATACGCATATAGGGCATATGCAGAAATCCTCCTGGACAGCCAGTTCTGATATATATTAAAAACGAATAAGGTGTAACAGAGTCGTGTTTGTGGATCACAGCAAACGTTTTACACTGTAGTCATAAATGATAGTCACTAATGACAATATTCGGGGTAACTATGAAATTAGCACTTCTGGGACGTCAGGCTCTGATGGGTGTAATGGCTGTTGCACTTGTCGCCGGAATGAGCGTAAAGACTTATGCAGATGAAGGTCTGTTAAATAAAGTTAAAGAGCGCGGCACGCTGCTGGTGGGCCTGGAAGGGACCTATCCCCCGTTTAGTTTTCAGGGCGATGACGGCAAGCTGACCGGTTTCGAAGTAGAGTTCGCCGAAGAACTGGCCAAGCACCTTGGGGTGAAAGCTAACCTGAAGCCGACCAAGTGGGACGGTATGCTGGCCTCTCTTGATTCCAAGCGCATTGATGTGGTCATTAACCAGGTGACCATCTCTGACGAACGTAAGAAAAAATACGATTTCTCTACCCCGTATACGGTTTCTGGTATTCAGGCGCTGGTGAAAAAAGGCAATGAAGGTGTTATTAAGACCGCTGCCGATCTGAAAGGTAAAAAAGTCGGCGTTGGTCTGGGCACCAACTATGAAGAGTGGCTGCGCCAGAACGTGCAGGGCGTGGATATTCGTACCTATGATGATGACCCGACCAAATACCAGGATTTGCGTGTAGGCCGTATCGACGCCATTCTGGTTGACCGTCTGGCGGCGCTGGATCTGGTCAAGAAAACCAAGGATACGCTGGCTGTGACCGGTGAAGCGTTCTCCCGTCAGGAGTCCGGGGTGGCGCTGCGCAAAGGCAATGAAGATCTGCTGAAAGCGGTTGATGCGGCCATTGCTGAAATGCAGAAAGACGGTACGCTGAAAGCCCTGTCTGAAAAATGGTTTGGAGCGGATGTGACGAAATAATCGTCATCCGCTGAAAAAAAGGCGCCTTTAACAGCGCCTTTTTTTATTTCATTGCGCCTGAGCGTGCATAATAAAAAGAACATCACAACAACGAATACCGGAGGCTGTATGCCGCTGCATAACTTAACGCGCTTTCCACGTCTGGAATTTATTGGCGCGCCAACGCCGCTCGAATATCTTCCACGTTTCTCCGACCACCTCGGGCGCGATATTTTCATCAAACGCGATGACGTCACGCCGATGGCCATGGGCGGCAATAAGCTGCGTAAGCTGGAATTCCTGGCCGCAGACGCACTGCGTGAAGGCGCTGATACGCTGATAACCGCGGGTGCCATCCAATCTAACCACGTTCGCCAGACGGCGGCGGTAGCGGCTAAGCTTGGCCTGCACTGCGTGGCGCTGTTGGAAAATCCGATTGGCACCACGGCGGAAAACTATCTCACCAATGGCAATCGTCTGCTGTTGGATCTGTTTAATACGCAGATCGAAATGTGTGACGCGCTAACCGATCCGAATGCGCAGTTGCAGGAGCTGGCGACGCGCGTTGAAGCGCAAGGGTTCCGCCCGTATGTGATCCCGGTTGGGGGCTCTAATGCTCTGGGGGCGATGGGTTATGTGGAAAGCGCGCTGGAAATTGCCCAGCAGTGTGAAGGGGCCGTTTCGCTCTCTTCCGTGGTGGTCGCGTCGGGCAGTGCGGGAACGCATGCCGGGCTGGCGGTGGGGCTGGAGCAACTGATGCCAGATGTCGAGCTTATCGGTGTGACCGTTTCGCGCAGCGTCGCCGATCAAAAACCCAAAGTTGTCACGTTGCAGCAGGATATTGCCCGTGAACTGGAACTGACGGCCTCAGCGGATATCCTGTTATGGGATGATTATTATGCGCCGGGCTACGGTACGCCAAACGAAGAGGGCATGGAGGCGGTAAAACTGCTGGCGCGCCTCGAAGGCATTTTGTTGGATCCGGTGTATACCGGTAAGGCGATGGCGGGTTTGATTGACGGCATCAGCCAGAAGCGCTTCAAAGATGAAGGGCCAATCCTCTTTATCCATACCGGTGGGGCGCCTGCACTGTTTGCCTACCATCCTCACGTGTAACAACCAGGTCGAAAAACGCTAATGCATGAAAGTATCCAACTGGTAATTGATTCCCTGCCGTATCTGCTCAAAGGCGCGGTTTTTACGCTGCAACTGAGTATCGGCGGGATGTTTTTTGGCCTCGTGCTGGGGTTTATCCTGGCGTTGATGCGTCTGTCGCCGCTGCTGCCTGTGCGCTGGCTGGCGCGTTTTTATATCTCTATCTTTCGCGGAACGCCGTTGATTGCCCAGCTGTTTATGATTTATTACGGTCTGCCGCAGTTTGGAATTGAGCTTGATCCCATCCCGGCGGCGATGATTGGCTTGTCGCTTAATACAGCCGCCTACGCTGCGGAAACCCTGCGTGCGGCAATCTCTTCCATCGACAAAGGACAGTGGGAGGCGGGTGCCAGTATTGGTATGACGCGCTGGCAGACCATGCGCCGGGCAATCCTGCCACAGGCTGCGCGCGTTGCGCTGCCGCCGCTGAGCAACAGCTTTATCAGTCTGGTGAAAGATACCTCTTTGGCCGCCACTATTCAGGTCCCGGAACTGTTCCGTCAGGCGCAGCTGATTACCTCGCGTACGCTGGAAGTCTTTACGATGTATCTGGCGGCCTCGTTGATTTACTGGGTGATGGCGACGGTGCTTTCTGCGCTGCAAAACTATTTTGAAGAACAACTGAACCGCCAGGAGAGAGAGCCGAAATGAGTGCTATCGAAGTCAGAAACCTGGTCAAAAAATTTCATGGGCAAACGGTGCTGCATGGGATCGATCTTGACGTCAAACCTGGTGAAGTAGTAGCGATTATCGGGCCGAGCGGATCGGGCAAAACCACGCTGCTGCGTAGCATTAATTTGCTGGAGCAACCGGAGGCGGGCACCATTAAAGTGGGTGAGATTACCATTGATACCGCGCGTTCGTTGACCCAGCAGAAAGGGCTGATTCGTCAGTTACGCCAGCACGTCGGTTTTGTGTTCCAGAACTTTAATTTGTTTCCCCATCGGACAGTGCTGGAAAACATTATTGAAGGGCCGGTGATAGTCAAAGGTGAACCAAAAGCCGAAGCGACAGCTCGTGCGCGTGAATTGCTGGCGAAAGTCGGGCTGGCAGGTAAAGAAACCAGCTATCCGCGGCGTTTATCGGGTGGACAGCAGCAGCGCGTAGCGATTGCCCGAGCGCTGGCGATGCGACCTGAGGTTATTCTTTTTGATGAACCGACCTCCGCGCTTGATCCTGAACTGGTTGGCGAGGTACTTAATACCATCCGCCAACTGGCGCAGGAAAAACGCACCATGGTAATTGTGACGCATGAAATGAGCTTTGCTCGCGATGTCGCCGATAGAGCGATATTTATGGATCAAGGACGGATAGTCGAGCAGGGACCAGCAAAATCCTTATTCACGCATCCGCAGCAGCCACGTACCCGTCAGTTTCTTGAAAAGTTTTTGATGCAATAAATAGTGTATATGACACTCGCCGGGATTGTTTCTGGCGAGTGCTCTTCGCATAACTATTTATAATTATTGCTTTATTATTAACATTTGATTCTGTTACTTACTTCCGCTGTTGAGTAATACTCAAGTAATTGTTCATTTGTCCGATAATTTGCATATATAAAATACATTTATGTGTTAGCTTGTTTCATATGTTTGGATGATTATCAATCTCAGGGGCATTACCACTTAGTATGCAGGATCTTGATTTCTTCACCTGGCGACGGAGCATGCTGTTACGCTTTCAGGAAATGGCGACGGCAGAGGATGTCTATACGGAATTACAACAACAGACGCAGCACTTAGAGTTTGATTTTTACGCGCTCTGTGTTCGTCATCCGGTACCTTTTACCCGACCTAAAACGTCACTTCATACGACCTATCCCAAAGCATGGGTGGCGCATTATCAGTCCGAAAATTATTTTGCCATTGATCCGGTGCTGAAACCTGAAAACTTCAGTCAGGGGCATTTACCCTGGAACGATACTCTGTTTCGCGATGCGCAACCTTTGTGGGACGCCGCGCGCAATCACGGTTTACGCAAAGGGATGACGCAATGCTTAATGTTGCCTAACCGGGCGTTGGGTTTTTTATCTGTATCGCGTGCAAGTATCCGTAACAGTCGCCTTGCGAGCGATGAAGTGGAGCTCAGGATGCAGCTTCTGGTACGGGAAAGTCTGTCTGTACTGACGCGACTGGAAGATGACATGGTTATGGCGCCAGAGATGCGTTTTAGCAAGCGGGAAAAGGAAATATTGAAATGGACGGCTGAGGGGAAAACCTCTTCAGAGATAGCCATCATTCTGTCGATTTCTGAAAATACCGTGAACTTCCACCAGAAGAATATGCAAAAGAAATTCAATGCGCCAAACAAAACGCAGATAGCCTGTTATGCCGCGGCAACAGGGCTTATCTGAGTAAATTATCGTTCTGAGTGTCAGACGCAAAACCGGCTGAGAGCATTGCTATCAGCCGGTTTCTTATTACTGGCGGTAAGCTTGTTTAATTTGCTTAACCGTGTTGGAAAATACCGCAGCCTGTGATTGATCTTCAATCAGCGCGAGCTGTTTTTCCATTTTAAGAATCACGCGGCCTGCATCGGCTTGACCCATTGCCTGCAGCATCAGCGTTAACATGGCTTTCAGGCAGGTGACTTCATTGGCCAGTTCCTGGTTATTCTCAGCAGTGGAAAAGTCAGGCGTACTCATTTATTTTCCTCGTTATGTTTCAATGAAAAAGTGCGATGTCAAATCTTAAGGCGGCGGAGTATACCATAAGCGAGGCTAAAAATATCTGTGGTTGTTTTTTGCGCGGACCAATGTTGTGGACATTAAAATAAACAACATGTTGCAGTGCATATATTTTCTCCACATGTTGTTTATTTCGAGTATTTTCCTCGTTAATTATTGTTACAACTTTGACTGCCTGGTTTGCATTCAGCGAAGGAATATGATCTTTTTGTCACCATTATGAAACAGCTACACAGATATAACCGTGGCAAAAGGTTACCAGTACTGAAAGTTTCCACTCGTCGTACAATCTAATTTCCAAAAACGAGAGCAAAATCGAAAGTCGGGCGTTTTTTACATTTCAAAGTTGAGATAAAACCCGTTAACATAGGACCGATTAACTATCGGTAGCGTTATCCCTATTCTGGAGATATTCCTTTGATCAACGTTTTTCTTGTTGATGACCACGAACTGGTGCGCGCAGGGATACGACGCATTCTGGAAGATATAAAAGGCATAAAAGTTGTCGGCGAAGCGTGCTGCGGTGAAGATGCGGTAAAATGGTGCCGCTCAAATTCCGTTGACGTTGTGCTGATGGATATGAATATGCCCGGTATTGGCGGTCTGGAAGCAACCCGCAAAATTGCGCGTTCCACGGCAGACATTAAAGTGATCATGCTGACGGTACACACCGAAAACCCATTACCTGCAAAAGTTATGCAGGCAGGGGCTGCAGGGTATCTCAGCAAAGGCGCCGCCCCCCAGGAAGTAGTGAGTGCGATTCGTTCGGTTTTTTCCGGGCAACGGTATATTGCCTCCGATATCGCTCAGCAAATGGCGCTCAGCCAGATTGAGCCTGAGAAAACGGAAACCCCGTTTGCCAGTTTGTCTGAACGCGAGTTGCAGATTATGCTGATGATCACCAAAGGTCAGAAGGTTAATGAGATCTCAGAGCAACTGAATCTTAGTCCTAAAACGGTGAACAGCTATCGCTATCGAATGTTCAGTAAATTAAACATTCATGGCGATGTAGAGCTGACTCACCTGGCAATTCGCCATGGCCTGTGTAATGCGGAGACATTAGCAAGCCAGTGACAGATCAGTTTGATGCCAAAGCGTTCCTGAAAACCGTGACCAGTCAGCCCGGCGTCTATCGTATGTATGATACCGCCGGAACGGTTATCTATGTCGGGAAAGCGAAAGACCTGAAAAAAAGGCTTTCCAGCTACTTCCGTAGTAATCTTGCGTCACGCAAGACCGAAGCGCTGGTCGCGCAAATCCAGCAGATTGATGTCACGGTAACGCACACTGAAACCGAAGCGTTATTGCTTGAGCACAACTACATCAAGCTATATCAGCCGCGTTATAACGTATTGCTGCGTGATGATAAATCCTACCCCTTTATATTCCTTAGCGGCGATACCCACCCGCGTCTGGCGATGCATCGTGGGGCAAAGCATGCCAAAGGCGAGTACTTTGGACCGTTCCCTAACGGTTATGCGGTGCGTGAAACGCTGGCGCTGTTGCAGAAAATATTCCCTATCCGCCAGTGCGAAAACAGCGTTTATCGCAACCGTTCTCGACCTTGTCTGCAATATCAGATTGGCCGCTGTCTCGGCCCGTGTGTCGCGGGTCTGGTGAGCGAGGAAGAGTATGCTCAGCAAGTCGAGTATGTTCGTCTGTTCCTGTCCGGAAAAGACGATCAGGTATTAACACAGCTGATCACCCGCATGGAAAAGGCCAGCCAAAATCTCGAATTTGAAGAGGCTGCGCGAATTCGTGACCAAATCCAGGCCGTACGCCGCGTGACCGAAAAACAGTTTGTCTCTAACACCGGAGACGATCTGGACGTCATTGGCGTGGCGTTTGACGCCGGCATGGCCTGTGTGCACGTTCTGTTTATTCGCCAGGGTAAAGTGCTGGGCAGCCGCAGCTATTTCCCTAAAGTACCCGGTGGTACGGAACTGGGCGAGGTCGTCGAAACCTTTGTCGGGCAGTTTTATCTGCAGGGGAGCCAGATGCGTACCTTACCCGGGGAGATCCTGCTCGATTTCAATCTTAGCGATAAAACCCTGCTGGCAGACTCTCTGTCTGAACTGGCCGGACGGAAGATTAACGTGCAGACGAAACCGCGAGGGGATCGCGCGCGTTATCTGAAGCTGGCGCGGACCAACGCGGCAGTGGCGCTCACCACGAAACTTTCTCAGCAGTCGACGATTACGCAACGTCTGACGGCGCTGGCCTCCGTATTGAAGTTACCTGCGGTGAAGCGTATGGAGTGCTTCGACATTAGCCATACGATGGGGGAACAGACGGTAGCCTCCTGCGTGGTTTTTGATGCCAATGGCCCGCTGCGTGCAGAATATCGGCGTTACAATATTACCGGCATTACGCCGGGTGATGATTATGCGGCGATGAATCAGGTCTTACGTCGGCGTTATGGTAAGGCGATTGAAGAAAGTAAGATTCCGGACGTCATATTGATCGACGGCGGTAAAGGTCAGTTAGGGCAGGCGAAAGCCGTTTTTGCTGAACTGGACGTTCCCTGGGACAAACAGCACCCACTCTTGCTGGGGGTGGCAAAAGGGGCCGATCGTAAAGCCGGTCTGGAAACACTGTTCTTTGAGCCGGAAGGTGAGGGCTTTAGTCTGCCGCCGGATTCGCCTGCATTGCACGTTATCCAGCATATCCGCGATGAATCTCACGATCATGCGATTAGCGGGCATCGTAAAAAGCGGGCAAAAGTGAAAAGTACCAGCACGCTTGAGACCATCGAAGGTGTCGGGCCAAAGCGTCGCCAGATGTTGTTGAAATATATGGGAGGTTTGCAAGGTCTTCGTAATGCAAGTATCGAAGAAATTGCAAAAGTGCCGGGTATTTCGCAAGCTCTGGCAGAAAAGATCTTCTACTCGTTGAAACATTAGGCCCTCTGTAGCAACATAGGGGTAATTTCACTGACAACAGATAGTTATCCGTCATATGCAATTTAATATCCCTACGTTGCTCACGCTGTTTCGCGTCATCCTGATCCCATTCTTTGTATTGGCTTTTTACCTGCCATTCACCTGGGCTCCGTTTGTTTGTGCGCTGATCTTCTGTATCGCAGCGGTCACAGACTGGTTTGACGGTTTTCTGGCTCGCCGCTGGAACCAAAGCACGCGTTTTGGCGCCTTCCTCGATCCGGTCGCTGATAAAGTGCTGGTAGCTATTGCGATGGTACTGGTGACAGAGCATTACCACAGCTGGTGGGTGACGCTCCCCGCTGCAACAATGATTGCGCGTGAAATCATCATCTCTGCACTACGTGAATGGATGGCCGAACTGGGTAAACGCAGCAGCGTAGCCGTATCCTGGATTGGTAAAGTGAAAACCACTTCGCAAATGGCTGCACTGGCTTGGCTGCTGTGGCGTCCAAATATCTGGGTTGAGTATGCTGGGATCGCACTTTTCTTCGTCGCCGCGATACTGACTTTGTGGTCAATGTTCCAGTATTTGAGCGCTGCACGTGGAGATTTGCTTGATCAGTGATCGTTTCGACGCAAATTTCAGCAAACGATCGTTAGTGGTGAAAAATATCGTTGACTCATTGCGTCAGGTAAGTAGAATGCAACGCATCGAACGGCAGCACTGATTGCCAGACGATAACAAAATCAAGTGATTAACAAAGTTACTTGGTGATGCGGGAATAGCTCAGTTGGTAGAGCACGACCTTGCCAAGGTCGGGGTCGCGAGTTCGAGTCTCGTTTCCCGCTCCAAATTAGAGACATCGGCAATAGCGGATGTCGGCTGAAAAGCCAGAAGATTTCGGCGCGTTAGCAAAGCGGTTATGTAGCGGATTGCAAATCCGTCTAGTCCGGTTCGACTCCGGAACGCGCCTCCAATTTCTTCCCGAGCCCGGATGGTGGAATCGGTAGACACAAGGGATTTAAAATCCCTCGGCGTTCGCGCTGTGTGGGTTCAAGTCCCACTCCGGGTACCATGGGAAAGAACAGAATAATCAAAGCAATAAGCAGTGTCGTGAAACCACCTACGGGTGGTTTTTTTGTGCCTGTTTTTTACAAGCATAGAACTCACTATTGCACATCAATCTATCGCCGAATCGGCGCGTTAAACATAAAGCCCCCTCGGGCAGGGTTGTTGATAAAACCATCGCGGGCGGGATTATAGTTGTGGTCCTGGAAACCATTCATCAGGATGGGATCGCCAAAGTCATCCTGTATCGCCAGGTGTCTGTGGATTCGGTTTCGTGCCCTGAACGTGAAAACGAAATCATCCGTCCCGCCAATGATGATCACGCCATTACCGGCTCGAAGTGCCGCGCTTAACTCTTGCTCTCTGACGGCCTGGTTTTGTAACGCGCTGGATGTGGCAGAAGATGACGACAGCAACAGTAATATGAGAACGGCGCATGAAAATACCGATGGCAGTTTCATGATTAATACCTATTAAAAGTATGGCTATTAAAGTATAGCTTTATGTTGTCATCTCAACTAAAAAGAAAACCAATAATTTAAACCTGCTGCCCATACTGAGTCTGAGGGGCCGGAAGAGTAGTGCCGCGCAGTTAAGAACTATAATAAAAATAGTCGGCAGGTGATAACTCCTGTTTGCCAATCGCGCTGGTTCAGGGGGCAGCTATGAACATTTCATCTTCTCCGATAGTCATGTTCGCAGCATTGCTCACCTTTAGTTGTGCAGCATATTCGGTGGAAAAAGGGAATATCTTTTCGCAGAATGCCAGGTCTATGGATCCCATCGTATTTTCTCAACAGTCATTTAATAACGTGACGTCTTATCAGGTCATGATGCGCTCTTCGTCGCCATCCGATGAAAGCAAAATTATTCGCTATAGCTTTCAAAAGCCTGGGTATGTGCGGATGGATTTTACCCAACCGCATTCAGGAGCGGTGCTTATCTTTAATCCTGTCAGCGGTAAAGTGACGTTATGGCCATTTGGTGTGGGTTCTTTGCCCATTTTGCACCTGTCGCCTACTAATTCATTGATCCAGGATGAGCGTGGTCATCGGGTGGATCGCTCTGATATCGGCGTGTTGTTGGGCAATATTCGTCATCTGCAACGCGAAGGGACAATGACCACTGTTGGAAAGGAAAACCTTGCAGGACGGGCGACGACGCACGTATCTGTGGTTGGGCCTGGAACAATGGTGGTTGATGGTGTTCACCGCTATGACGTCTGGCTGGATAATTATCACGGACTCCCTGCCAAAGTGATCAGCTATGCGCCAGATGGGCAGCGATTAGAAACCGTGCTTCTGGATGCTATGGTCATTAACATCCGTTTTCCCGCCAATTTCTTCTCACCTTGAAGGAGGCTGTATTATGGCTGACTATCAGTTTTCCACCGTCTGGCGGGTTGAGGCTTCTATTCAGGAGGTATGGGATGTTTTTTCTCATCCCGATCAGTGGCCTGAATGGTGGGAAAGTCTGGAACGCATTGTTGAGATTAAAAAAGGTGATGTACAGGGCATTGGGGCGCTGCATCGTTATACCTGGAAAGGAGCGCTTCCCTATCGCTTAACCTTTGACATCAACGTGTTAAATATTCTGCCTTGCTCGCTGCTTGAGGGACAAGCCAGTGGGGCGGTAGAAGGGCGAGGAGTGTGGTATTTTTCTGCCAGTGGCGCTGAGACCATCGTCAGATATGACTGGAATGTTCGCACCACGATTCGTTGGATGAATTACCTGGCCCCGCTGGCGGCACCCGTTTTTCGCTGGAATCACGATACGGTCATGCGCGAAGGGGCCAGAGGGTTAGCCCGTAAGCTGGCAACGAATGTACATATATTTTGAGTTCAGTCAGGGTTGAGGATTAATTAGCGTCCTGATATTTAAAATTGCCTCCACTACTGATTAATAACTTAGCGATCTCAGGCAATTTCTTATCATACACGGCGGCATTTTGTAGGCCTGCCTTGCGCAGAAGTTCTAAGTTTTCACGCGATGCGTTATCCAGCGTTGGATCGGCGCCGTATAGTTCAGGCTGAATTCTGTAGTATTTAGAGTTTTTTACCGTTGAGGCAATTTGTTGCAGATAATACGCGGTCATCTGTGGCCCCCCCTCTAGCGCGATATCAATAGCCGGTTTTGCCCAGCCAAAGGGGCCCCAGTCCTTAACTTCGGAATAAGAATACCCCTGCAATTTCTTGCCGGTGCCCAATGAGACAATAATCATATCCTTAATGCCAGCGACATTACTGAATTTAATCGCTTCGGAATAGGCGCAGAGTGCCGGGTCGTTTGCCACCACACCGCCATCAACCAGGACAAATTTTTCGGGTACCGGGGGTAATGAATAAATACGCGCTGCCTCGAAATAGGTGGGAGCTGCTGAGGTACCCCGTAAAGCATCCCTGACCAGGAAGTCCCGATTCTTGGCGAGGGCGGAGTGTTGTTTGAAAATAACAGGAAGACGACTGCTCACGTCATAAGAAACAAAGCAGGTTGGTCTTAATAATTCACTGATTTTTGTTTCACCAAATGCTGTTTTTAATACCCTCTCCAGCTCCTTTGCAGAATATTTTTCATCGCTAGCACCACCCAGTGAACTGATTGTTTTCCAGACGCCGACATCAAAAATTTCATCCCCATCCTGAAGATAGAAATTGACGGCTTCCTGAGCGGAGAACTTGGGCTTTCCTTTCGCATCAGGGCAAACGTAAGCAGAACACAGAATGGCCCCGGTACTGGTACCGGCAACGAGATCGAAGTAATCCGCAATTCTGGCGGCAGGATTTTGTGATATATCCTGCAATTTCTTCTCCAGTGCCACAAGTAGCATACCCGGAAGGATGCCTCTGATCCCGCCACCATCGATAGACAGTATTCTCATTGCCATTTTTATGTCCTCCAAAGATAAGAAACGGGATTTAGGGGTAGGGTTGTTTCCGCTATGGCTGCAGTTAAATATAGACAGGATTTACGCTGAGTTTGTTTAATAAGAAGGGGGCTGGCAGATTGATATCCGCTCACTGCTGTACTTTTTTGCCTGTAAATGGCTTAATAGCGACCTTGTAGTATCTTATTTCATTCACAGTTAACAGGTCTGTTATTGATGAATAACCTCCATCGGCTCACCTTTTTATGTCAGCGTCTGTCTGCTGTGATGATCGTATACGGTTTTTACCTTCTTAGCCGTAGCTCAACTCTTACAACATGGACAGACAGCAATGCAACGTCGACAATTTCTCAAAAATAGCGTTCTCCTTTCGGCCGCCGGTTTAGTCGGTCCTGCGGTCATTAGTCAGACGGTTCACGCCGCTGAGCCATCCGTTGCACCAGTCGCGCGTCGGCGCTTTGTGTTATCCCAGACCTATAAACTTAACCCTCCTAAGGGCTCGCACGGTGTAGTAAAACTGTGGATCCCGCTTCCTGTAGATACCGCGTTTCAACAAATGATGGCGCTTGCCTTTAGCGGAAACTATAAGCAAGCGTATGTCACCACTAATAATACTTATGGCGCGAAAACGCTGTTTGCCACCTGGCCTGACTCGCAGGGCGAACTGTTGATTAACGTTGATATCGACATTGAAACCGCCGACTGGGAACCGCTGAAGCAGGACGCGTTGAAAACCTGGCAAGCGCCGGAGCAGATTATTTACCCGCTGGATGTAAAACCGTACCTTTTGCCGACGGCACATACCCCAGTTGATGGGCTGGTTCTGGAAACCGCACGTAAAATCACCGGTAATGAGCAGGATCCGCTGAAAAAAGCACGCCTGATTTACGAGTGGGTGAGTAGCCATATGGAGCGCGATAACGACGTTATCGGCTGCGGCACGGGGGATGTAGCGGAGATCTTAAAAAGCGGTAAGCTCAAAGGAAAATGCACCGACATGAGCTCCGTTTTTGTGGCTCTGGCGCGGGCCAGCGGCATTCCGGCGCGCGAACTGTTTGGTATCCGTCTGGGCAAAGCCAATAAGCTCGAACGTTACTCGAAAAGTGCTTTTGGCAAAGCAGACAGCGCAGGCGTTGCTGATGTGAGCGGTGGGCAACATTGTCGTGCCGAGTTCTATCTGGCCGGTTACGGTTGGTTACCTTGCGATCCTGCTGATGTGACCAAAATGCGTCTGGCAGAGAAAAAATCGCATCAGGACGCCGATGTCCAGGCGGTAAACACTTACCTGTTTGGTAACTGGGAAATGAACTGGGTTGGATTCAACTACGGGCGTGATTTCGAGCTATATCCGGCAACGGAGCAGGGAGCCATGAACAACTTTGGCTATCCTTACGCTGAAGTCGATGGCGATCCGATCAATTTCTACGATCCTAAAGCGTTCTCCTACAGCTATGTTGCCACAGAACAACGCTAAAGGGGCGGGACTCACCCTGTTGACGGCCGCGGTAGCTGCCGTCACCGCTGGCTTATGCTGCGTTGGACCGCTGCTCTACCTGCTGTTTGGTATTTCGGCGGCGAGCTTTGCTGTTTTCACCCAGTTTGAGTTTTTGCGAATTCCCTTGATGCTGGTGTCATTGGGCTTATTACTGCGCGTTTTCTGGCGGCTCTATTTCTCCAGGCGGCTGTGGTGCTCCGGGTGGCTAACTCTGAAGCAAGCGCGCGTTCTCTACTGGTGTGCGCTGGCGTTGATTTTGCCGGTGCTCTTTTATCCAACGCTTGTTGCCTGGTTTTATGAGGTATTTGAATGAAAATCTTCACATTAGTTGCATGCTTGTTGCTGCCGCTGTTGGCTCAGGCGACCAATCAAAAAGTGGTGCTGGATATACAAAATATGACCTGCTCGCTATGCGTTATTTCGGTCAATCAGGCGCTACGTGAAACCGACGGCGTGATTAAAGCAAAGTCCTCCCTAAAAACCCGACAAGCAGAAGCGATTGTGCCAGAAGGTTTCCCAACCGATACTTTACTTAACGCGGTAGCGAAAACGGGCTATACCGCAACGCTCAACCGCATTGAACAACAGTAAATCACCTGCGGGTGGTTTTATTGTGTTTTCCCGGTATGATGCCCGGCGGCTTCGTGTTCTCTTTTGTGTGTTAACTTCCGGAATTCCCCTCGTTTCCTGTTAACCTGAACAGGCGGCAACTGTATGCCGCATATGCCCATTTGTATCTGTTATCCCTCCAGCCATGTAGGATGATCACAGGCAAGATTTTTTGACTAAGGAAAAGCGTTATGAAAACGGGACCATTAAACGAGAGCGAACTGGAATGGCTGGATGATGTACTGACTAAGTACAATACAGACAAGGCTATTCTGGATGTGTCAGAACTGGATGGTTTGCTGACGGCGGTGCTGAGTTCACCGTATGAAATTGAACCAGAGCAGTGGCTGGTCGCGATTTGGGGCGGCGCGCAGTATGTCCCTCGCTGGTCCTCCGAAAAAGAAATGACGCGTTTCATGAACCTGGCGTTTCAACATATGGCGGATACGGCCGATCGTCTGGATGAATATCCTGAGCAGTTTGAGCCGTTGTTTGGTTTGCGTGAAATTGACGAGCATGAACTGACCATCGTTGAAGAGTGGTGCTTTGGTTATATGCGCGGCGTTGCACTGTCAGACTGGTCCGCGTTACCGGACACGTTAAAACCAGCACTTGAGGCTATTGCGCTGCACGGTACGGAAGAGAACTTTGCGGTGGTTGAGAAATTGACACCTGAGGCGTTTGAAGAGAGCGTCGATGCCATCCGCCTGGCTGCGCTGGACCTGCATGCTTACTGGATGGCGCATCCTCAGGAAACGCCGGTCAAAGTACCGGTGAAAGTGGATGCCAAAGTAGGGCGCAATGACCCTTGCCCCTGTGGCAGCGGCAAGAAATATAAGCAGTGCTGTTTGCATTAACAGAAAGGGGCGAAAGCCCCTTTGTTTTAACCCACTTCTGGTAGTAATCCTGCTGCAATAGAAAACTGTACTGCTATCACCACAATGCCGCACAAAAATACCAGTGCCAGCGCCGGAGCACCGCCGGCTACGCGGTAGTTGGCCTGCGGATTATGTTTTCTGCTCTGCCAGGCCAGCATCGAGGGAATGAGCAGCGCCAGCACAGCCAGGGCAACGCCCGCATACCCTAATGCCATGACAAAACCACGCGGATAGAACAGCGCGAATGCCAGCGGCGGCAGGAAGGTCACCACGCCGGTTTGCATTCTTCCCGCTACGGTATTGCGGCGCTGGAAGAGGTCGGCCAGGTAGTCAAATAATCCCAATGCAACGCCGAGGAAAGAGGTTGCCAGCGCGAGGTCGGCAAACAGATGTACCGCCAGTTCGACGTGCGGCGAAGCCACGACTTCACGCAATGCCTGCAATAAGCCGTTTAAGCCTGCGTGGTTGGCTAAAAGCCCCATGAACGTTGTCGAGTTAATGCTGCCAAGCGTCGCCAGTTGCCAGAAGATATAGGCGACCAGTGGAATAGCGCTACCCGTAATAAACACCCAACGCAGTTTACGGATGTTACCGTTCATATAGCTGACGATACTGGGAACACTGCCGTGAAAACCGAACGAGGTGAAGATGACCGGGATTGCGGAGAGCGCCAGCCCCTGTTGCAGCGGCAGCGTAAGCAGGTTCACTTTATGGATATGCGGCATTAACAGAGCCAGCATCGCCACCAGGAAGATTATCTTGGCGCTGAATAGCAGACGGTTGAATAGATCGACCAGCGAGGTCCCAACACAAACCACGCCACCGGCAACAAAGGTGAACAGCAGTACGCCTGTTGTCGGAGATATATTTGTTCCGGTCCAGTCGCTGATGCTGGAGGCCAGCAGTTCACCTGCACCACTGATGTACGCCGCCGTCAGGGCATACATTAAAAACATCATGCTAAAGCCCGTTATCCATTGTCCGTAACGACCAAGATAACGTTTTGCCAGTGTACCCAGCCCGGTGTCTGCCGGGACATGTTGATATACTTCAAGCAGCAGCAGCGCGGTGTAGCACATCAACGCCCAAAGACTGACTAACAATACCAACGTGACGCTAAACCCCACGCCTGCCGCAGCCAACGGCATTGCCAACATACCGGCACCAATCGTGGTTCCCGCCACGATAAAAATACTACCCAGGGTTCTGTTTTTCACGCTTTCCTCTGTCCCAGAGATAATCAACGGTTATATCTGCGGCGCAGGTTAAGGCAAAACGCTATGTTCGTCAAATCGCCGTTACAATGGTTGTACATTAATGTTTACGATGTTTTTGACCATTAAGATGTATAACAAATGACATTTATCTGCGGATAAACCTGCGTTAGCGCAAAGCAGCGCCGTGCGGTTCACATTAGGCTACGGTCTTTATTGAGGAGGTAGTATGGAATCTATTCACGGTCACGAAGTGCTCAACATGATGATTGAATCTGGCGAGCAGTATTCAAATGCCAGCCTTGAAGCGGCGATTACGGCACGTTTCGGCGAGCAGGCACGTTTCCACACTTGTTCTGCGGCAGATATGACGGCAGGCGAGCTGGTGGCGTTTTTAGCGGCGAAGGGAAAGTTTATTGCAAAAGAAGACGGCTTCTCTACGCACGAAAGCAAGATCTGCCGTCACTGATTTTAATGGGTAATGATGGCGGGTTGCCTTCATTACCCCAAAATATTAATTCTGCGTATCAAGCGTAGCCAGTTCTTTATCGATGAAATAAAGACCTTCGCCGCTTTTCCCTGCCAGCGACAGCTTATCAATAACAGATTTAAATAATTTCTCTTCTTCATGCTGCTCGGCAACATACCATTGCAGGAAATTAAAGGTTGGATAATCCTGGTGGGTCATTGCCGCGTGTGCCAACTCATTAATTTTCTGGGTGATCAGCTGCTCGTGTTCGTAAGTGACACGGAACAGTTCATCCAGAGACGCATATTCAGCAAAAGGGGAAGAAACGGTATTAATACGCGGCAAGCTGCCGGTATCGGTCAGGTAATCGAACAGACGCTGCATGTGCGTCATCTCTTCCTGAGCGTGACGGCGCAAAAACGCGGCGGCACCTTCGAAGCTGTGATAGCTGCACCACGCGCTCATCTGTTGGTAGAGCAGAGATGAATATAATTCAAGATTCATTTGCTCATTCAGTTGGTCGATCATTTCTGTTTTCAGCATGGTTCTGCTCCACAAACATTATTATATATTGACGTGGCGTCACTATAATTTGTTATTTAATTATTTGCAAAAGGTAAAATAATAAATTTATTTATTAAAAATGCGAATGGGAATAAAACGCATTAACGATATTAAGCGGGGGATATAAATAATAAAGTGGTAAAAGACCAGCAACAATGTGCTGGTCGGAAATATTAATAATTGAATGAGGGGGATTGCGATACCGCGACACCATGACACTGCCAGGCGAGTGTAATTTTGGTATTTAAGCACAGAGAGCCTGCATATACGCTGCAGGTTGACACCGGCTGACCAAACGCTTCAGCGCTGGCATAGCCCAGGCGCTGACACTCTTTGGTGGCTGTCCCTTGGGTAACGTAGTCATCGGTACGTGCTGTTTGTAACATGGCCTGATTATAAGTCAGGCGAACCACACCAGTGATGGCGCTGGCTTCGCTGACCTGTGCCTGTTTTGTAATTGTGCATCCTGTCAGCACGAGCGGCAAAAGCGCTAGGATAAAGGTCTTCATGAGATCGCTCTGAAAGTTCGAAGATACACTATCATGGCATACAGAGGCCCTCATCAATGGCTTGAATAGCCCGAAGATCACCTGTGATTAATCACAACGAGGTCATTCGTTTGAGGCAATTCTGAACTGTTCAGACAAGAATGTGAGCGCAACTTTGTTTTTTAAAACTAAATTTCATTAAATTTGAAAGTGTGATTGCAAAATAGTAATGTGGTTGAATGTTATGACTTTCAGCGGGCTACCGCAGCGCATTCAGGAGAGTACAGAATGAAAATTGCATTGATGATGGAAAACAGCCAGGCAAGCAAAAACGCCATCATCCATAACGAGCTTAAAGCCGTTGCGGATGAGAAAGGTTTTCCGGTCTATAACGTTGGGATGAGCGATGAAAATGATCATCATCTGACCTACATCCATTTAGGAATTATGGCCAGCATCCTGCTTAATTCCAAAGCGGTTGATTTCGTGGTCACCGGTTGCGGCACGGGCCAAGGGGCAATGATGTCACTGAATATCCATCCGGGTGTGGTGTGTGGTTATTGCCTCGATCCTGCAGATGCGTTCTTGTTCTCTCAGATCAACAACGGCAACGCGCTTTCTCTGGCATTCGCCAAAGGTTTTGGCTGGGGTGCTGAGCTGAATGTGCGCTATATGTTTGAAAAAGCGTTCACCGGACGTAACGGGGAAGGCTACCCACCGGAGCGTAAAGAGCCGCAGGTGCGTAACGCCGGTATTCTGAATCAGGTGAAAGCGGCTGTGGTAAAAGAAAATTATCTGGACACGCTACGCGCTATCGATCCTGAGCTGGTGAAAACCGCTGTATCAGGCCCGCGCTTCCAGCAGTGCTTCTTTGAAAACTGCCAGGACAAAGCAATCGAAGCGTTTGTACGCGAGGTAATTGGCTAAATCCTGTTGGCCCGGCAGCGTTCACCCTCCGGGCTACCTGTTCTTGTTCGATACTGCACTTCCTGCATCACGGGTGAGTCGCAGCGAATCCACCATACCTACCAGACAAATAATGGCAATAGCGACAAAGGCCAGCCGGAAACTGATCCCTGGAATATTGCCCAATGCCAGCCTTTCACTGACCACATCGCCAATGCGGATCCCAATAGCGGCTAAAGAAATGCCCAATCCTACCGCTAATTGTGTCGCTGTACTGAACAGCGTATTAGCGTAGCTCATTTGTGCCGCGGGGACGTCCGCGAAGGCAAGCGTGCTGACGCCGGTAAACTGAATTGAGCGGAACACACCGCCCAGATACAACACCAGCAAAATAACCCACACGGGGGTCTGCGGCGTAATTAAAGCACAGGCCAGCAGCGCCAGAACGTTAAGCGCACCGTTAATCAACAGCAGTTTCTTAAAGCCCAGCCAACGTATCAACGGTGTGGTGGCCGGTTTAATCGTCAGATTGCCCACAAATACCGCCAGCACCAGCGAACCCGCGTGAAAAGCGTTCATGCCAAAACCTACCTGAAACATTAACGGCAGCAGAAACGGCACGGCGCTGATAGAGGCACGAAACAGCGATCCGCCATACATGGTGACGCGAAAAGTAGGGACGTTCATGGCATCAAGGCGAATCATTGGCCATGCGGCGCGACGAAAATGATGCAGGGCAAACAGAAATGTCACTGTTCCTAGCGCCAAAAGTCCGGCGGTCAGCCAGCCCTGAGGCTGTTGGGTTCCCAGTAACTCCATGGCATACACCAGGCTTACCATCGCAACAGAGGTTGCGATAAATCCCGTTATATCAAATGGGCGGCGCTCGTCGTCATGAATATCCGGGATAAAACGTAGCGCCAGCGCAATCGCCAGTATCCCGAGCGGTACATTGATGAAGAAGATCCAACGCCAGTTGGCATAGCTGGTAATGAATCCGCCAAGGGGGGGGCCAATGATGGGGGCGACTAACGCGGGCCAGGTCAGGGTCGCAATAGCGGTGATCAACTGATGTTTAGGCGTGGTACGCAATACCGCAAGTCGACCAACCGGAACCATTAGCGCGCCACCTACACCCTGTAAGATTCGCATGGCGACAAAGCTCTCAAGGCTTTCGGACAAACCGCATAAAACCGAGGCGAGAGTAAATATCGCCAGCGCCAGGGTAAACACCTTTCGGGCGCCGAAGCGATCCGCAATCCAGCCGCTGGCAGGAATCAGCACCGCGAGGGTGATCAGATAGGCGCTGATACCTATGTTCAGGTCTACAGCTTGCACGGCAAAACTCTTCGCCATGTCGGGTAGTGCGGTGGCAATCACTGTGCCGTCAATAAACTCCATAAAGAAAGCCCCGGCAACAAGTAATGCAGCCGGGGATAGACCGCGTTTGTTCTCAACCGCTAAATGTTCACTCATGTTGTGCTTGCCATCTCAAAAGAAACTGACTGGATCTATTTTTATTTTCCAGCGCATTCGTAATGCATGCGCGGCTATCGTTTCGTTCGTTGAATAGGTACTATGACGACCTTTCTATAAGGAGCTCACTATGTCCCAAACACTGAATGCCGATCAGGAACTGCTCTCGGACGTTGTTGCCTGTCAGCTGGTTATCAAGCAGATTCTGGATGTTCTTGATGTTATTGCCCCAGTAGAAGTGCGGGAGAAAATGTCCAGCCAACTGAAAAGCATCGATTTCTCCAGCCATCCTGCGGGCGCCGATCCGGTTACTATGCGCGCAATACAAAAAGCAGTTGCCTTGATCGAGTTGAAATTCACGCCGCAGAATGAATCTCACTAAAATAAACCGTTGTTTCAGGTTTTAGAAAGGTTTTTTTGCGCCTCGCAGAATGAGAGGCGTGAGCGTAGAGAAAATTAAGCACCAGCCGGATAAGGTGCGTCGCATCGTTATCCGGCATTAACACGATGAAAATTGAAGATTAGTGATGTTGATAATTCACGACGTTCAGCAGATGCTTATCGGTTTGCGCCATGCACAGTCCCGCACGTTTAGCGCTGCGGACTTCATCAAGAATCGTTTGTAACAGCACGCCATCCTGCTGCTGCTCTTTTTCCAGATCGTGAAGAAAATCAATGGTTGTTGCATCATTCAAGGCTTCTGCTTCATTGGTCAAGCGTGATAGCTTGCTGTAACGCTGTTGGTATTCATCCAGCGTTTTCTGAAACAGTTCTTCAAGAGAAGTTAGTTCATCACCCGGAACATCAATAGCCTTGACGATGGGGTTAGCCCCGGCACTTTTCATAAAATTGAACATACGCATCATTTGAGTCACGTTACCTTGTGCCTGAGTGCGTAGAAAGGTTGCGGTGCCAGTCAGGCTGTGTTCGTAACACCATTCACTGAGATGCAGGTAAAGATTCGATGCGTAGAACTCGAGGTTCATTTGTGTGTTGAGTTTATGAACAATTCCAACTGCAGCCATATCAATATCCTTATTTCCAGAAAGGGGGATGTACGTTACTTACGTCAGTGCAACGGGCTGCCGCTACACATCACCTCTACGTACAATTAAAACTGTTAGCAGAATAAATCCGTTCCGCCGGTCCTTTAGTGATCACGAATTATATTCGCTCCCGATCGAGATTCAGCATAACTCCTGTTCCGACTTAAGAAAATCCTTAAATCTGCGTATTTATGATTTTTTACATATTGTCATAGCAATATTAGTGATTTTTCTGCTTGTGTATATAAGTGGTGTGAATATAAGAGATTGATATTTATGGGATTAAATCCAAGCATTAATATTGAAATGATGTTTCATATCACGAAATGGAATTTCACAATCAGGTATTGTCTCTCACCGGATGATTATCCGGCCTTGGGATGGAGAAATTTCATTATCGGGACGTGTCGGTGAACGTTATCTGCTGGCTAATTTTTTGCGCCAGATCAGTTTTGTGGAAATTAATAAAGTTAAGCGCCTGAATGATTCGGCATTTATGGTTTGGTGTATTTGGAAAAATCGAGGAGTGTGTATGAAAAAGGTTGCCGTGCTACTGGCACCTGGTTTTGAAGAGGCGGAAGCCATTGTTACCATTGATATTCTGCGCCGCCTGCAGATCGAAGTTGAAACACTGGCCTGCGCCGAGTCCCGTGCGGTGGTGAGCTATCATGACGTGCCGATGGTGACGGACAGCACGCTGGCTGCGCGTCAGACGGATCTTTACGATGCCGTTGTGTTACCGGGCGGGCCGCAGGGCAGCGTTAATCTTGCCGCCAGTAAGGCTGTCATCCAGTTTATCGCTCGCCATGACGAGGCAGGAAAACTCATTTGCCCGGTGTGTTCCGCGGCTGCGCGCGTGCTGGGTGGCAACGGCCTGCTGAAGGGGCGTCGCTACGTGTGTTCGGGGGATCTGTGGCAAAACGTAACGGATGGGGAATATATCGATGCGCCGATTGTGGAAGATGGCAACCTGATTAGCGGTAAAGGGTTAGGGCATATTTTCGATTTTGCATTGACGCTTGCGGCGCGTCTATTGGGAGATGATATTCCGGTTCGCGATCACGCTGATCACATTTATTACCGATGGTAAGCATTTTCCCGAATACTCCGGTATTCGGGAACAAGGATTCGTTGGCTGATGTTATGGACTAATCTGCTATTCCTCTTTTTTCCCGTCGACAAAACCGCGTTTTTTTATGTCATTTCCCGCTGAATTTATGTACGCAATTACTGTAATTCTGTGGTGTGATGCCGCTCTCTTATGGAGAATCAATTTCCCGCTACAAATACTCTCAGCACTGGCATTGATCTTATCAATAAAAGGTAATGCCTTGTTTTACGTCCGAATTACAAAAAATCGTCTGATTTTACCCTACATAAAAGAACGTTAAAGCTGGAGTTAACCATGCACAAATTCACTAAAGCGCTGGCTGCCATCGGTCTGGCGGCCATTATGTCACAATCCGCTATCGCTGAATCCATGAAGCTCGGTTTCCTGGTCAAACAGCCGGAAGAACCGTGGTTCCAGACTGAATGGAAATTTGCCGATAAAGCCGGTAAAGACCTTGGTTTTGAGGTGATTAAAATTGCCGTCCCGGATGGTGAGAAAACCCTTAACGCCATCGACAGCCTGGCTGCAAGTGGAGCAAAAGGGTTTGTTATTTGTACGCCAGACCCAAAACTGGGGCCAGCCATTATGGCTAAGGCGCGTGGCTACGATATGAAAGTCATTGCCGTCGATGACCAGTTTGCCAACGCCAAAGGTAAGCCGATGGATACCGTACCGCTGGTGATGATGGCGGCAACCAAAATTGGTGAGCGCCAGGGCCAGGAGCTGTACAAGGAGATGCAAAAACGCGGTTGGGATGTGAAATCCACCGCCGTAATGGCCATTACCGCCAACGAACTGGATACCGCACGTCGTCGTACTTCTGGTTCAATGGAAGCGCTTAAAGCCGCAGGCTTCCCGGAAAAACAGATTTACCAGGTCCCAACAAAATCGAATGACATCCCCGGCGCATTCGACGCCGCTAACTCCATGCTGGTTCAGCATCCTGAAGTCAAACACTGGCTGATTGTCGGCATGAACGACAACACCGTGCTGGGCGGCGTACGTGCAACCGAAGGGCAGGGCTTCAAAGCGCCAAACGTGATTGGTATCGGGATTAACGGCGTTGACGCGGTTAGCGAACTGTCTAAAGGCGAAGCGACCGGGTTCTACGGTTCACTGCTGCCAAGCCCGGACGTTCACGGCTACAAGTCCAGTGAAATGCTCTACAACTGGGTAACGAAAGGTGCAGAGCCACCGGCATTCACTGAAGTGACGGATGTGGTGCTGATTACCCGCGATAACTTCAAAGAAGAGCTGGCGAAGAAAGGCTTAGGCGGTAAGTAACACAAATGCCGGATGTGACGTCAACGCGTCTTATCCGGCCTACGAATTGCGTCCTCAGAAGGCCGGATGAGGCAAAGCCCCCCTCCGGCATAAAGATCTGACTCACGGAGACGTTATGCAACAGTCTACCCCGTATCTCTCATTTCGCGGCATTGGCAAAACGTTCCCCGGCGTTAAGGCGCTGACGGATATCAGTTTCGACTGCTATGCCGGACAGGTGCATGCGCTGATGGGCGAAAATGGCGCCGGGAAATCAACACTCTTAAAAATTCTCAGCGGTAACTATGCGCCAACGACGGGATCATTGACGATCCGCGGACAAGAAGTTTCCTTCGCGGATACCACTGCCGCGCTCAGCGCCGGCGTCGCCATTATTTATCAGGAACTGCATCTCGTCCCGGAAATGACCGTTGCCGAGAATATTTATTTAGGGCAGTTACCGCACAAAGGCGGGATTGTGAACCGCTCGCTGCTGAACTATGAAGCAGGAATCCAGCTGAAGCATCTGGGAATGGATATCGATCCCGATACCCCATTGAAATACCTCTCCATTGGTCAGTGGCAGATGGTGGAGATTGCAAAAGCGCTGGCGCGAAATGCCAAAATTATCGCCTTTGATGAACCGACCAGCTCCCTGTCGGCTCGTGAGATTGAGAATCTGTTTCGTGTCATCCGTGAGCTGCGCAACGAAGGACGCATCATTCTGTACGTTTCGCACCGTATGGAGGAGATTTTTGCTCTCAGCGATGCCATCACTGTGTTTAAGGATGGTCATTACGTCAAAACGTTCACGGATATGCAGCAGGTCGATCACGACGCGCTGGTGCAGGCGATGGTCGGGCGCGACCTCGGGGATATCTATGGCTGGAAATCCAGACCGTATGGCACAGAGCGTCTGCGGTTGCATGAAGTAAAAGCCCCGGGCGTGCGTACGCCAATCAGTTTATCCGTGCGAAGCGGTGAAATTGTCGGGCTGTTTGGCCTGGTGGGGGCCGGACGTAGCGAATTAATGAAAGGACTGTTCGGTGGTACGCGTATCACGGCGGGCCAGGTATTTATTGATGAACAGCCTATCGATATCCGTAAACCAAGCCATGCCATTGAAGCAGGGATGATGCTGTGCCCGGAGGATCGCAAAGCCGAAGGGATCATTCCGGTCCATTCAGTGCGCAACAACATCAACATTAGTGCACGACGTAAGCATGTTCTGGGGGGGTGCGTGATCAACAACGGCTGGGAAGAGACCAATGCCGATCACCATATTCGTTCACTCAACATCAAAACACCGGGTGCAGAGCAACTGATCATGAATCTCTCCGGCGGTAATCAACAGAAGGCTATCCTCGGTCGTTGGTTATCGGAAGAGATGAAGGTGATTTTGTTGGATGAGCCTACACGCGGCATTGATGTAGGCGCCAAGCATGAAATTTACAACGTGATTTATGCCCTCGCAGCGCGCGGTGTGGCCGTATTGTTTGCTTCCAGTGACCTGCCAGAAGTGCTCGGTGTCGCCGATCGTATTGTGGTGATGAGAGAAGGCGAAATTGCCGGTGAGTTACTTCATGAACAGGCGGATGAGCGCCAGGCGTTGAGCCTTGCTATGCCTAAAGTCAGCCAGGCTGTAGCCTGAATAAGGAGAGTATGATGTCTTCCGTTTCTACATCGGGTTCTGGCGCAGCGAAGTCGGCGCTAAATCTGGGCCGCATTTGGGATCAATACGGTATGCTGGTGGTGTTCGCCGTGCTGTTCCTCGTTTGTTCCCTGTTTGTGCCAAACTTTGCCACCTTCATCAATATGAAGGGACTGGGACTGGCAGTATCGATGTCGGGCATGGTCGCGTGTGGGATGCTGTTTTGTCTGGCATCCGGTGATTTCGACCTGTCTGTCGCATCTGTGATTGCTTGTGCTGGTGTTACCACTGCCGTAGTCATTAACATGACTGAAAGTTTGTGGATTGGCGTGGCTGCCGGACTGCTGCTCGGTATTCTGTGTGGCCTGGTGAATGGGTTCGTGATTGCGCGGTTAAAAATTAACGCCCTGATCACTACTCTTGCGACGATGCAGATTGTACGTGGTCTGGCTTATATTATCTCCGACGGTAAGGCTGTCGGGATTGAAGACGAGCGTTTCTTTACACTCGGTTATGCTAACTGGTTTGGTCTGCCTGCGCCTATCTGGATCACTGTCGTTTGTTTCATTGTCTTTGGTTTACTGCTGAACAAAACCACGTTTGGTCGTAATACGCTGGCCATTGGGGGCAATGAAGAGGCGGCGCGCCTGGCAGGGGTTCCTGTTGTTCGTACCAAGATTATTATCTTTATTCTTTCCGGTCTGGTATCCGCCATTGCCGGGATTATCCTCGCATCGCGTATGACCAGCGGCCAGCCAATGACCTCAATCGGTTATGAGTTGATCGTGATTTCAGCCTGCGTGTTAGGGGGCGTTTCGCTTAAAGGTGGCATCGGAAAAATCTCATATGTGGTGGCCGGGGTGTTAATCCTGGGTACGGTTGAGAATGCGATGAACCTGCTGAATATCTCTCCGTTCGCGCAGTATGTGGTACGTGGCCTCATCCTGCTGGCGGCGGTGATCTTCGACCGTTACAAGCAAAAAGCGAAGCGTACCGTTTGATGATTTAAACCCTAACTTTTTAGTCTAGCTTCTGCCCATCGCCAGCCGCTACCCGGCTGGCGATTGTTTTTCCAAATGGCGAGCATGGTCACACTGTCTATACTTATATCCGTCATACATCATCTATACGCCGCGATCCGCGTGGCGTTCTGACTATGATGAGGAGGATAACCGGGTGACAGCATCACTGATCTTACCCCCTGAACAATCTGTAAACTGTGCTTACTTTTTTGATCTCGATGGGACACTTGCTGAGATTAAACCCTTTCCCGACCAGGTCGTTGTCCCTAAGGCAATCCTGCAATGTTTACATCAGTTAGCGACGCATAATGCGGATGCGCTGGCATTGATTTCAGGGCGCTCAATGGTTGAGCTTGACGCACTCACTACTCCGTTTCGTTTTCCGCTTGCCGGAGTGCATGGGGCAGAACGCCGTGACATCAATGGTCAAACGCACATAGTACACCTGCCTGAAGGTATCGAGCGTGAAGCTGGGGCTTTATTACACGCAGCGTTAGTGACGTTACCGGGGACGACGCTGGAAACCAAAGGTATGGCTTTCGCGTTGCACTATCGCCAGGCACCCGAACACGAAGCTGCGCTGATTACCCTGGCTGAACGCATCACGCGCAGATGGCCGCAGCTTGCTCTGCAGCACGGAAAATGTGTCGTGGAAATAAAGCCTAAGGGCAGCAATAAAGGCGACGCGATAGCTGCATTTATGCAGGAAGCGCCTTTTGCTGGCCGGATCCCTGTGTTTTTCGGTGATGATCTGACAGATGAAACAGGATTTGCTGTGGTTAACCGCGCTGGCGGTATTTCCGTGAAGGTGGGGATCGGGCCGACGCAGGCGACATGGCGTCTGGATGGCGTCAGGGATGTCTGGCGCTGGCTGGAGCAAATTAACTCTTCACAGCAAGAATCGAAAGCAACGAATAACAGAAGAGGTGGCTATGAGTCGTTTAGTCGTAGTATCTAATCGTATCGCCTCACCAGATGACAAAGGGAGCGCGGGTGGGCTCGCGGTCGGTGTACTGGGCGCGTTAAAAGCTGCTGGTGGTCTGTGGTTTGGCTGGAGTGGTGATACAGGTAATGAGGATAAACCGTTAAAAAAAGTCACGCGTGGCAATATCACCTGGGCCTCGTTTAATTTGAGTGAGCAAGATTACGAAGAGTATTACTGCCAGTTTTCAAATGCGGTTTTATGGCCCGCATTTCACTATCGACTGGATTTAGTTCAGTTTCAGCGCTCTGCCTGGGAAGGCTACCAACGGGTTAATGCCTTACTGGTAGATAAACTTCTGCCGCTGCTTGGCGATGACGACATCATCTGGATTCATGATTACCATCTGTTGCCGTTTGCCTGCGAGTTACGTAAGCGCGGTGTGAATAACCGCATCGGTTTTTTCCTGCATATTCCTTTTCCGACGCCGGAAATTTTTAATGCGCTCCCTCCATATCTGGCGCTACTTGAGCAAATGTGTGACTTTGATTTACTTGGTTTCCAGACCGAAAACGATCGCCAGGCTTTTCTGGACTGTCTCGCAGCCCAGACTCGGGTGTCCACGCATAAAGATAAGCAGCACCTGGCATGGGGAAAAGCGTTTCGCACTCAGGTCTATCCCATCGGTATCGAACCTGATGAGATTGCACGACAGGCGTCCGGGCCGCTGCCGCCAAAACTGGCGCAGCTAAAAGCGGAGCTTAAAAATGTGCAGAATATTTTCTCCGTGGAGCGTCTGGATTATTCCAAAGGCTTGCCGGAGCGCTTTCAGGCCTACGAGGCCTTACTGGAACATTATCCGCAGCACCACGGTAAAATTCGCTATACGCAGATAGCGCCGACCTCGCGTGAAGAGGTGCAGGCCTATCAGGATATTCGCCACCAACTGGAAACAGAAGCAGGGCGAATCAACGGCAAATATGGGCAACTGGGCTGGACGCCGCTTTACTATCTGAACCAGTACTTTGATCGTAAATTGCTGATGAAGATCTTCCGCTACTCTGACGTAGGATTGGTGACCCCGTTGCGCGATGGTATGAACCTGGTGGCGAAAGAGTTTGTGGCCGCACAGGATCCTGCTAACCCTGGCGTGCTGGTTTTATCGCAATTTGCCGGGGCGGCGAATGAGCTAACCTCTGCGCTTATTGTTAATCCTTATGACCGGGATGAAGTGGCAGGCGCATTAAACCAGGCGCTGACGATGCCACTTACCGAACGCATCTCGCGCCACGCTGAAATGCTTGAGACTATCGTTAAAAACGATATCGACAACTGGCAGGCGACGTTCATCAGTGATCTTAAAACAGTCACGCCGCGTCGGAGTCAATGCCAACTGCCAGACAATATTTCTTCCTGTTCTAAACTCGCATGAAGTCCTGGCGCTGTGTATTAATCTCCGGCTAGCGGAACCAGAAGAACGTCCACCTGGCTGGTATGAATCACGCTTTTCGCTGAACAGGAAGCGCGTGAAAAAAAACTGTGGTTATGGTTGCCGTAAATGACCAGGTCAATGGCGTATTTGCGGCATACATCCAGGATATGTTCATTCAGAGCCCCATAGGTAATAAAGGTATGCTCAATGGGGTATTCTGCTTCTTTGCTAAGTTTGTCGATAAAATCCTGAGTTTCTTCCTGCATGACTTCACGCAGGTCTTCCAGCATGGGAGCTGCAAACTGGTTATACAGTTCGGGGTCTGAGACCAGTGTAATCAGGCTAATTCGGGCGTTGACAGGGCGAGCGATAGAAACCGCCTTGTCTAACAACTGCTGACTTTCAGGGGTGGCGGCAACAGCAACAAGAATGTGCGAATAGCTCATAACTCGCTCCTTTTTTTCAAGAATTATGAGGGGGCTTTTCAGCTTTACTCAGCTTACTCCATACTGCAACGTTTCCTTCCTTCATAGTGTGAATGTCATCATGATTATTCATTAATTATTCTTATAAATAGAATAATCGATTCATATTGGTTGCAGATATGTTTAGGTAACTTAAGTAAAACCCACGGCTAATGAAAACAATGTGTTAATAAAAAATAAACATACATTAACATTTGCAAGGTCGTCACATCGCGGTATTAATTAATCGCTCTAAATATTTAAGTCATTGTTTATAAAGAATTTAATTAAAAAAGTTTTTTGAGTTAAATATGTGATCCAGCTCGCTATTTCACGGGGTGATATTAACGGTCGTGAACATAATACTTTTCGCTTTTATTGCAAGAATATTCGTACATCAGGAATCGAAATGGATAATGGAAGGTTAAGAAATAAGCAAAGTAAAAGCCACGCTGATGGATTTATGTTAAGTGTTTGGCTGGTTTATGTGATCTTGATCACATATTCTTTAAATTCGCAGCATAGCTCCGTTGTATGTGTAACTGACGGCGGGTAGAGTTGCGTCGAATTAGGAAAAATCTTAGACATTTGTAAGAATTGATGTGAGCTTGTAAGGGACGCTGCCTTCTTAAAAGGGATTGTTTAGACGACGCGTAAGTGTCGTTACGCTGCTATGTATTTGACCTTTTGCTTTTTTTTACCGGGCCTTCCCGGCGACATCACGGGGTGCGGTTTTACCGCATGAAAACAATGTTGGTTATTATGGATGCAAATAATGCATACATCCGAGTTGCTGAAACACATTTATGACATCAATTTGTCATATTTATTGCTTGCACAGCGTTTGATCGTTCAGGACAAAGCATCTGCGATGTTTCGCCTTGGTATCAGCGAGGAAATGGCGGACACGTTGGCAACATTAACACTTCCTCAAATGGTCAAACTGGCCGAAACAAACCAACTGGTATGTCATTTCCGTTTCGACGATCACCAGACTGTTACTCGCCTGACGCAAGACTCCCGCGTTGACGATCTTCAGCAAATTCATACTGGTATCATGCTTTCAACACGCCTGTTAAGCGACATCGATGATGCAGCACGTAAGAAAAGGGCTTGATGATGAGCGAAAAAAGCATTGTTCAGGAAGCGCGTGATATCCAGTTGGCAATGGAATTAATCACATTGGGCGCCCGTTTGCAAATGCTGGAAAGCGAAACGCAATTAAGCCGTGGTCGATTAATCAAGCTGTACAAAGAATTACGCGGTAGTCCTCCGCCAAAAGGGATGCTCCCGTTTTCCACCGACTGGTTTATGACGTGGGAACAAAATATTCATGCGTCGATGTTTTGCAATGCATGGCAATTCCTGCTCAAAACGGGTCTCTGTAGCGGCGTGGATGCCGTAATTAAGGCGTATCGGTTATATCTTGAGCAGTGTCCGCAGCCTGAAGAAGGGCCATTGCTGGCGTTAACTCGCGCGTGGACGCTGGTGCGATTTGTCGACAGCGGATTGCTGGAGTTGTCCCAATGCAATTGTTGCGGTGGGAATTTTATCACCCATGCACACCAACCCGCAGGCAGCTTTGCCTGTAGTTTATGCCAGCCGCCATCAAGGGCCGTAAAAAGACGTAAACTTTCCCAGAATGCTGCCGATATTATTCCACAACTGCTGGATGAACAGATCGAACAGGCTGTTTAACTGATACGGTGTGGATGAACACTCCAGCAGCGGTAAGCGATTACCGCTGCTTTTTTTTGTCCTGACCTTACGTTAATTGCCCGACTGCGCATCCTGTCATAGTCAATTGCGAAAGGATGATGTCGTGCTTATCTTATTAGGTTACCTGGTTGTTATTGGTACAGTTTTCGGCGGTTACATGATGACCGGCGGACACCTTGGGGCACTCTATCAACCGGCTGAGCTGGTGATTATCGGTGGCGCGGGTATTGGGGCATTCATCGTCGGCAATAATGGGAAAGCCATCAAAGGGACGATGAAAGCGATCCCGTTGCTTTTCCGTCGTTCGAAATACACCAAAGCGATGTATATGGATCTGCTGGCGCTCCTGTATCGCCTGATGGCCAAGTCACGTCAACAGGGCATGTTCTCGCTTGAGCGCGACATCGAAAACCCAAAAGAAAGTGAAATCTTCGCTAGCTATCCGCGCATTCTTGCCGATGCCGTAATGCTTGATTTTATTGTCGATTATCTACGCCTGATTATCAGCGGCAATATGAATACGTTTGAAATTGAAGCGCTGATGGACGAAGAAATTGAGACTCATGAGAGTGAGGCCGAAGTTCCGGCGAATAGTCTGGCGATGGTCGGCGACTCACTGCCGGCATTCGGGATCGTCGCGGCCGTTATGGGTGTTGTGCATGCACTGGCTTCTGCCGATCGCCCGGCAGCAGAGTTGGGGGCGTTGATTGCGCATGCGATGGTGGGAACATTCCTCGGTATTTTGCTGGCCTATGGATTTATTTCTCCGCTTGCCAGCGTTCTGCGCCAGAAAAGCGCTGAAACAACCAAAATGATGCAGTGCGTGAAGATAACGCTGCTCTCCAATCTGAATGGCTACGCGCCGCCGATTGCCGTTGAATTTGGTCGTAAGACTCTGTACTCCAGCGAACGTCCTTCGTTTATCGAACTGGAAGAACATGTTCGTGCGGTGAGAAATCCAACTGCGCAACAGACGACCGAGGACGCATGAAAAATCAGGCCCATCCCATTATTGTTGTAAAGCGACGCAAACATAAGAATCACGGTGGTGGGGCGCATGGCTCGTGGAAAATCGCCTACGCCGATTTTATGACCGCGATGATGGCCTTCTTTCTGGTGATGTGGCTCATTTCTATATCCAGCCCTAAAGAATTGATCCAGATTGCCGAATATTTCCGTACACCGCTGGCCACCGCGGTGACCGGGGGAAATCGTATTTCGAATAGCCAAAGCCCGATTCCAGGCGGCGGGGATGATTACACCCAGCAGCAGGGTGAGGTGAACAAGCAGCCGAATATTGATGACCTGAGAAAACGTATGGAACAGAGCCGCTTGAGCAAACTTCGTGGCGATCTCGATCAACTGATTGAATCCGATCCCAAACTGCGAGCGCTGCGTCCGCATTTAAAGATTGATTTAGTTCAGGAAGGGCTGCGGATACAGATTATCGACAGTCAGAATCGCCCAATGTTTAAGACCGGTAGTGCTGAAGTTGAGCCGTACATGCGCGATATCCTGCGCGCGATTGCACCAGTGCTCAACGGGATCCCTAACCGGATCAGCCTTTCCGGTCACACGGATGATTATCCTTACGCGAATGGTGAGAAAGGATACAGCAACTGGGAATTGTCTGCCGATCGCGCAAATGCATCGCGTCGCGAGCTGGTTAGCGGCGGTCTGGATGATGGAAAAGTATTACGTGTGGTAGGTATGGCCGCCACGATGCGTCTGAGCGATCGCGGTCCTGAAGACGCTATCAACCGCCGTATTAGCCTGCTGGTTCTCAATAAGCAAGCAGAAGAGGCCATTTTGCATGAAAACGCTGAAAGCCAGAATGAGCCGGTAAGTGTCTTACAACGGCCAGCGGAACTCCCGCCGGTAAGCGTTCCCACATCGCCACCAGCCAATCCGAGGTGATAGCGTGAGCATGGATATTAGCGATTTTTATCAGACATTTTTTGATGAAGCTGACGAACTGTTGGCTGATATGGAGCAACACCTTCTTGATTTGGTTCCTGAAGCCCCGGACTCCGAACAGCTGAATGCCATTTTTCGTGCAGCGCACTCGATTAAAGGCGGGGCGGGCACCTTCGGCTTTACCATTTTGCAGGAAACGACCCATCTGATGGAAAACCTGCTGGATGAAGCGCGGCGTGGCGAGATGCAGCTCAATGCCGACATTATCAACCTGTTTTTGGAAACGAAAGATATTATGCAGGAACAGCTCGACGCCTATAAAAGCTCAGTGGAGCCTGATGCCGACAGTTTTGAGTACATTTGCCAGGCGTTACGGCAGTTAGCGCTCGAAGCGAAAGGTGAAACCGCACCGTCAGTTGTCAACTCAGCAAAACTGAGCGTTGTTGATAGCACCGCGATGCAGGAAGAGGCGGTTGCAAAGCCTGAACTCGCCAGTGAAGAGAGCAAAAAACGCATTACTCTCTCGCGTCTGAAAGCCAGCGAAGTGGATTTGCTGGAAGAGGAACTGGGGAACCTGGCGACCTTAACCGATGTGGTAAAAGGAAGCGACACGCTGTCAGCTACGCTTGATGGCAACCTCGCAGAAGATGACATCATTGCAGTACTCTGCTTTGTCATTGAAGCTGACCAAATTGAATTCGAAACCGTCAGCGCAGCGCCCGCGACCGTTGAAACTGAAGAGGTAGCCGTTGTCGCGAAGCCGCAGCCGGTTGCCGTTGCGCCAGCGGTGAAAGCCGCCGCCAGTGAAGCGCCACATGGGCGCGCGGAGCGTGAAAAACCAGCCCGCGCCAGCGAGTCGACCAGCATCCGCGTAGCGGTTGAGAAGGTCGATCAGCTCATTAACCTGGTCGGTGAGTTGGTGATCACCCAGTCGATGCTGGCCCAGCGATCTAACGAACTGGATCCCGTCAATCATGGCGATCTCATCACCAGCATGGGTCAGTTACAACGTAACGCCCGCGATTTGCAAGAGTCGGTGATGTCGATTCGTATGATGCCAATGGAGTATGTGTTCAGTCGTTTCCCTCGTTTGGTGCGCGATCTGGCCGGTAAGCTGGGTAAACAGGTCGAACTGACGCAGGTAGGTAGCTCAACCGAACTCGATAAGAGCCTGATTGAACGCATCATCGATCCGTTGACGCACCTGGTGCGTAACAGCCTCGACCATGGTATCGAACTGCCGGAAAAACGCCTTGAATCCGGCAAAAGCCCAATCGGCAATCTGACGCTTTCCGCGGAGCACCAGGGTGGGAATATTTGTATTGAAGTGACCGATGATGGCGCTGGCCTGAACCGCGAACGTATCCTGGCCAAAGCTATCTCCCAGGGCATGCCGATCCACGAAAATATGAGCGATGACGAAGTGGGTATGTTGATCTTCGCTCCAGGCTTTTCGACCGCCGAACAGGTGACGGATGTCTCTGGACGCGGCGTGGGTATGGATGTGGTGAAGCGAAATATCCAGGAGATGGGCGGCCATGTTGAGATCCAGTCCAAACAGGGACAGGGGACCACTATTCGCATTCTGCTGCCGCTGACGCTGGCGATCCTCGATGGGATGTCCGTGCGTGTGGCGGATGAGGTCTTCATTCTGCCACTAAATGCCGTTATGGAATCGCTGCAACCGCGCGAAGAAGATCTCCATCCGTTGGCCGGAGGCGAACGCGTTCTGGAAGTGCGTGGTGAATATTTACCGCTGGTTGAGTTGTGGAAGGTCTTTGAGGTTGAAGGCGCTAAAACTGAAGCGACTCAGGGCATTGTGGTTATTTTACAAAGTGCAGGGCGTCGCTATGCGCTGCTGGTCGATCAGTTAATTGGCCAACACCAGGTAGTGGTCAAAAACCTGGAAAGCAACTACCGCAAAGTGCCAGGTATTTCTGCAGCAACGATCCTCGGCGACGGCAGCGTCGCGCTGATTGTCGATGTCTCTGCATTGCAGGGATTAAACCGCGAACAACGTGTGGCGATCACAGCCGCCTGATTGAGTGAGAAGGGAATAATATGACCGGTATGAGTAATGTAACTAAACTGGCCGGCGAACCGTCAGGTCAGGAATTCCTCGTGTTTACGCTGGGGGATGAAGAGTACGGTATCGATATCCTGAAAGTGCAGGAAATCCGTGGTTATGATCAGGTGACGCGCATCGCTAACACGCCTGCATTTATCAAAGGCGTCACGAACCTGCGTGGTGTGATTGTGCCTATCGTCGACCTGCGCGTGAAATTTAGCCAGAGTGATGTGGATTACAACGAAAACACCGTGGTGATTGTGCTGAACCTGGGTCAGCGGGTGGTTGGGATTGTGGTGGATGGCGTTTCGGATGTGCTGTCGCTGACAACGGATCAAATCCGTCCGGCACCGGAGTTTGCGGTCACGCTGTCGACGGAATATTTGACGGGATTGGGTGCGCTGGGTGACCGGATGCTGATCCTGGTCAACATTGAGAAGCTGCTGAACAGCGAAGAAATGGCGCTGCTGGATATTGCCGCATCGCATATGGCATAAAGGTAGTCAATATTATCATTCTCTGTAATATTTAGCTGGCAGTTATTAAACGCCCTCCACAATATGGAGGGCGTTTTGCTTTTAATTTTGTGTGTAGGGAAGCCAAGTAATAATGGTTGTTTTATTTTAGTTTTGAATGTTTATTGTTATTTCATTTGCTTGGTTTATTTGTATTTTTTTCTTTAATTAAAACTGGCAAGTCCTTATAGTATCTATTGTTTGCTGGCGCATATAATATAATCTACAAGTGCAATATATAAATTATTAATTGGTTGAAATAATTTATATTGTTCATGAATATATAATGAATTTGTGCCTCCTGATTTTTCTATTGGCGTAGAGGGAACTAAATATGAATGCTATATATAATATAGTCTGGAGTACGGCGCGTAATATGTTTGTGGTTGCTGGTGAGTTTTCCCGCGGTAATAATGGACTGCGTAATAGCATCAAAATAACTGGCCTGGCAACATTAATAAGTACTGCTGCTGTTAATGCTGCAGAGTTAGGCCCACAAAACGGTGCATCAATTATTTTGAGTGATAATGAAGTCGTTACGGCTAGTGGACAAACAAATACCACGGGTGTTGAGAGCATCACGACCGGCGGTGATGGCTTACAGATTGAAGGAAAAGCAACTATCAACGTATCTGGTGAAACTCTGTCTACCGGGGTTTCACTGGATAATGGCACCAAAAATGATTTAGGCACGAATACCGAAGTTCATGTCGCAGATACGGATGGCACACAAAATTCAAGTAAAAATACTACCGGAATTTTGATTTCAGCTAATAACCCGGGTACAGAGGTAACAGCATCTGGTATTAATATCGACGTTTCGGGTAAAAATAATGTTTATGGATTTAAAAATATAGGAAAAGACAGTAACGTCGATCTTGGTAGTGGAAGTTCTATTACAGCCATAACCGAAACTGATTATAGTATTGGTGGGATAGGTGATGCCCGCGGTGTTTATTTATTAGGCGGGAGTGGTACTTTCACCATGGATAATGGTTTTATCCATGCTACGAGTAAAGACAACACCGCGTGGGGGATTCAAAGCACGGGTAATGCTAAAATTGATTTAGGTAAAAATAGCCAGGTGGTTGTAGAGGGCAATAATATTGTAACCGGTATTGAGATAGGTACTGATGGTGTATTAGATGCCGATCAACTCACTATCACTGCAACAGGACTGGCAACAGATTATGGTTCTGTGACAGGTTTAAAGTTGGGTAAAAATAATCATGTTGATTTGGGAAATAACAGCAGAGTAACTATCAATGGCACCTCCGATCTTGCTGAAGGTATCTCGGTTATGGGTCCTGATGCTACGTTAATCGCCAATAATATGGATATTAATATCAGTACGACTCTGGACTGCCGCACAGGAGGGTGTACCACGCGTGGTATCGCTATTAATGAGGCCGGATCACGCATTGATTTGGGCAGCGGATCGACCATCTCAATCACCGGGTTCTATGTTGGGGCTGGAGTAACGATAAACCCCGCGGCAAAAGGTTCTGAATTTATTGCTGATAATCTAACGATTGATGTAACAGGGTCTCAGGTAAATGCAATATCAATGAACACAGGTTTTATGGATTTAGGCCAAAACAGCATCATAAGCGCAGCCGGAGAGGCGACGACTCTCTGGGTTACGGGGGGCGAATTCCACGCGGATGCACTTATCGTCAATACCGCCCAGTCTGTGGGCATCATTGCGCAGGGGGGCGATGTGATGATTGGTGCAGGCAGCGTTGTTGACGGCAGAAGTTCAGCCAGGTCGGGCTCTGCGACCAGCGGTATCGCTGCGGCCTCCGGGAGTACTCTTGATTTTAAAGGGGATGCCGACAATCGAAATGTTATTTACGCGATCGATGGTTACGGCGTGTCATCCCAGTTCTACGGCGCAACGGTTAATATCGCGAATACCGATATTATCATGAGTGGGCAAAATAACCCTTACGGGCTTTGGGCGATAGGAAGTAATAATTTAAACCGTCCGGGAATAATTAATGGTGAAAACCTGACCATTGATGTGACAGCGAGTGGGGAAAATGGTTATGGCGCGGTGGTTCAGCAGGGCGGGGCAATATCGCTGATCGGTGACACCACCATTAAAACCCAGGATGGTGTCGCTATTTTTGTTCCGGTTGTTACCGACAGTGCGGGAAATCTCTTACCCGGCGGGACCGTGACTGGTTCAGGTGTAATGGATATTACGGGCAATATCATTAGCGCGGGCGAAGGCAGTATTTCACTGGATATGGCGTCTGGTTCGCGGTTTGTGGGGGAAACGTTTGTTAACACCGAGCCAACGGTAGACTCTTCGCTGAATCTCTCACTGGCTGAACAGACGCAATGGACAATTACCGGTGATTCTTCTTTAACTCAATTAAATAATGCCGGAGATATTGTATTTGATACTCCTTCACATGACGGACAGTTCAAGACGCTGACGATTAATGGAAATTATCATGGTGATAACAGTAATCTTTATCTGAACACGCAGTTAGGGGATGACAATTCACCGACGGATAAAGTGATTATCACAGGTGATACTTCCGGTAGCACGACGCTCTATGTCAATAATATCGGGGGAGAAGGGGCGTTAACAACGAAAGGTATTGAAGTGATTGATGTCGGCGGTCAGTCTGATGGCGTTTTTACTCAGGGTAATCAGGTGCAGACAGGTTTGTATGAATACCGATTGTATGAAGATGGCGGTGACTGGTATTTGCGTTCGCAGGCTGTCCCGCCGATAGACCCGGATGATGGCGACGATGTTACACCGGTAGACCCGGATGATGGCGATGATGTTACGCCGGTAGACCCGGATGATGGCGATGATGTTACGCCGGTAGACCCGGATGATGGCGATGATGTTACGCCGGTATACCCGGACGATGGCGGTGATGTCACGCCGGTATACCCGGATGATGGCGATGATGTTACGCCGGTATACCCGGACGATGGCGGTGATGTCACGCCGGTATACCCGGACGATGGTGGTGATATTAAACCGGTAGAACCGCAATATCGGGCTGATATTGGCGCTTATCTGGGCAACCAGTGGATGGCGCGTAATCTGCAAATGCAGACCCTTTATGATCGCGAAGGGAGTCAATTACGTACAGGTGACGGCGGTATGTGGCTGCGCTTTAAAGCGGGTGAAGCGTCGTCAACAGCTGCAGACGGTCATGTGGATATTGACAACACTTATTCGCAACTGCAAATCGGTGGTGATGTGCTTAGCTGGGATAATGGTGAGCAGAGCCTGAAGGCGGGGCTGATGGTGAGTTATATTCACGCCGACACGGACAGTACGGGTAACCGTGGTGCAGATGGGAGCCGGTTCTCTGCCAGTGGTAACGTAGCCGGTTATAATCTTGGCGCTTATGCCACCTGGTTTGCGGATGCGAAAAATCACAGCGGCCTGTACGTGGACAGTTGGTACCAGTACGGGCTCTACAATAACAGCGTCGATAACGGCGATGTCGGGTCAACAGATTATGATTCGGCGGCGAGCGCGGTCTCTCTGGAAACGGGCTATCGGTACGACATCATACTTGCAAACTATAATGTCGTCAGCCTGACGCCGCAGGCTCAGGCGACATGGCAGCAATTTAAAGCGGACGCTGTCGCACAGAATGGAACGCGTATTGATGGACAAAACGGGGACAGCTGGACCACGCGCCTCGGACTGCGGGTAGATGGCAAGCTGCACAAGAATACGACGTCGGTGATCCAGCCGTTTGCAGAGGTGAACTGGTTACACACCAGTGATGATGTTGGCGTAGCATTTGATGGTGCTGAGGTGAAGCAGGATCTTCCGGCAGATCGCGCCGAGGTGAAAGTGGGTATCCAGGCGAATTTGAATAGCCAGTGGAGTATCACTGGACAAGTGGCGGGTCAAAAAGGACGTAATGACTATGGCGATCTCAGCGGTAGTTTGCTCGTACGTTACAGCTGGTAATTGATGTAAATTATCATCCAGGTGTTGTTGAAATACCCCAGTCTATGGCTGGGGTAATCTTTGTTGATTTGCTGCTCTTGTTTACTTAGCTTGCTCTTGTCTTAAAAAAGCTAAGCCTTAATTTGTTCTGTGATGTTTTCTGAAGACTCGCTTTCTTCCAGTAAACCTTCATCCTGCGCCAGCATCGCCGTTGCAATCCCGTTACCTAATACGTTGATAGCTGAACGTCCCATATCCAGGAAGTGGTCAATTCCCATCAGTAACAGGATCCCGGCAACCGGAATATTGAAGCTTGGGATGGTTGCCGCCAGTACCACCAGCGCTGAACGCGGCACACCGGCAATTCCTTTGGACGCCAGCATCAGCGTCAGCATCAGGACGGTGATTTCTGCGAAAGAGAGGTGAATATTATAGGCCTGCGCGATAAACATGGAGGCAAATGAACAATAGACCATGGAACCGACCAGGTTAAACGAATAACCGATAGGCAGCACGAATGACACGATGTTGGGTGAGCAGCCAAATTTAGTTAATTGCTCCAGCGTTTTCGGATAAGCGGCCTCAGAGCTGCTGGTGGTGAATGCGACCAGAACCGGGTCTTTCAGCATGCTCACCAGGCGAAAGACCTCTTTTTTCAGCATGACATAACCCACCGCCAACAGAACCAGGCAGGTCAGCAAAATCGCCACATAGTAGCCGCCGATAAACGATGCATAGTTAAGCAGGATCCCCAGACCCTGGGTAGAGATTACGGAAGAGATGGCGGCAAAAATTGCCAGCGGCGCGACGTACATCACGTAGCCGGTCACTTTCAGCATAATGTGGGAAACCACATCCAGCGCGGCAACCAGCGGAGCGTTAAATTTCTCTCCGAGCGATGCTCCACCAATACCGAAAAACATTGAGAACACCACGATTTGCAGGATCTCATTGTTAGCCATTGCCTCGGCTATGCTGGTTGGAATGGTATGTGTCAGAAAACCTTTCAGGCTCATGCCGCCTACGGCCAGACCGGTGTCGGTGGCTTCCAGCGGGATCGCAAGGTTTAACCCGCTCCCGGGTTGCTCAAGGGAAACCACAAACAGACCGACCAGAATAGACAATACAGAAGAGCTGATAAACCAGATCATCGCTTTGCCGCCCACGCGACCGATGGTGGACGTTTCCCCCAGGCGCATAATACCAACGGTCAGGGTGCTGAATACTAAAGGCGCAATCACCATCTTAATCAGACGTAAAAAGATGTCGGTGAGAAGCGTAATATTATCGGCCCAGGCGGTCACAACGCCGGGAGAGGCATAAGAGTGGATCACCGCACCCGACAGGATCCCCGCCAGCATGAAGATCACGATAAACAACGTGAGTTTGTTTGCATTTGCCACTAAAAAGCCCTCAGTAAGGATTTAACATTTATTGATCTGTTACTCATTTTTTATACTTATTAAGTGGTAACGAAGTATTCATCATATAAATTGGATTAAAGCGTAAACGGATACAACTTTTTTTAATTTTTTATCCATTTTGTTGTGGTATTTACGATGCGTATGTGTGATCCAAATCACACAAAAAAGTGTATTTCAGCCAATCTGGCCGTGCTCACCGATGAGTATGAATGTTATTTGCATGATAATTATGGTGTTTTTATGTGAGTAATTTGTAGTTGCTGCACACCAGTTTTACCTTCCCCTCGCCAGGCTTCACATCCCTTCAGGATTTCCTTTTTGCAAACGTAAAGTTATCTCAGCCACTGCCGATAACGTTGATAACTCGTTTTCAGGAAGGTGCCTTATGTTTAACCGTATCCGCGTTGTCACAATGCTGATGATGGTGCTGGGGGTTTTCGCACTGCTACAGCTTGTTTCCGGTGGTCTGTTGTTTTCTTCATTGCAGCAGAATCAGCAAAGTTTTGTTATTTCTAACGATCTTCGACAGCAGCAAAGTGAACTTACCTCAACATGGGATCTGATGCTGCAAACACGAATCAATTTAAGCCGTTCTTCTGCGCGCATGATGATGGATGCGTCTAACCAGCAAAGCAGCGCCAAAAACGATCTGCTGAAGAATGCGAAAGCATCGCTGGCGCAGGCTGAAACGCATTACGCAAAATTTAAAAACATCACACCGTTGCCGGAAATGGCAGAAGCCAGCGGCAACATTGAGGAAAAATATCAGCAGTACCATGCGGCCTTGGCAGAACTGGTTCAGTTTCTGGAAAGCGGCAATATGGACGCCTACTTTGCGCAGCCTACGCAGGGAATGCAAAACGCGCTCGGCGAGGCGCTGGGCAAGTACGCCAGCGTTAGCGAAAAGCTTTACGTTCAGGCATTTGATCAAAGCGCGCGGGATTACCATTTCGCCCAATGGCAGCTTGGCGTGCTGGCCGTAGTGCTGGTGCTGATTCTGGTGGTGGTCTGGTACGGCATCCGTCATACCCTGCTTAATCCTCTGTCCCGTGTTATTGCCCATATTCGGGAAATCGCCAGCGGTAACCTGACCGCAACTCTCGCCGTTAGTGGTCGTAACGAAATCGGCGAGCTGGCCAGTACGGTTGATCATATGCAGCGCTCGCTGACGGAAACCGTCACTCTGGTGCGTGAAGGCTCTGATGCGATTTATTCTGGTACCAGCGAAATTGCCAGCGGAAACACGGATCTCTCATCTCGTACGGAACAGCAGGCGTCAGCGCTGGAGGAAACCGCAGCCAGCATGGAACAGCTGACCGCAACCGTGAAGCAAAACGCGGACAACGCGCGTCAGGCCTCGCAACTGGCGAAAAGCGCCTCGGATACCGCGCAGCATGGCGGCAAAGTGGTTGATAGCGTGGTGAACACCATGCACGAAATTGCCGATAGCTCGAAGAAAATTGCCGACATTATTAGCGTCATCGATGGCATTGCCTTTCAGACCAACATTCTCGCACTGAACGCGGCGGTTGAAGCTGCCCGCGCCGGTGAGCAAGGCCGCGGCTTTGCCGTGGTGGCGGGCGAAGTGCGTAATCTGGCAAGCCGCAGTGCGCAGGCGGCGAAAGAGATTAAAGCGTTGATTGAAGATTCCGTTTCCCGGGTTGATACCGGTTCTGTACTGGTAGAAAGCGCTGGGGAAACGATGAACGACATCGTCAATGCCGTGACGCGGGTGACCGATATCATGGGTGAGATTGCCTCGGCCTCCGACGAGCAAAGCCGGGGGATTGATCAGGTTGCGCTCGCGGTCTCTGAAATGGATCGCGTTACGCAGCAGAACGCCTCTTTGGTACAGGAGTCGGCTGCCGCAGCGGCCGCTCTTGAAGAACAGGCCAGTCGCCTGACGCAGTCGGTATCGACTTTCCGTCTTGCATCACGTCCGGCCTCGACAAAACCACGCGATACACGATTACCTGCAGCGCCGAGCGCATCCTATCCGCGCCAGAGCATTGAACAAGATACGAATTGGGAAACATTTTGACTGACAGTTAAACCGCGGCCAGTGCCGCCTGATGGGAGCGTTGATGTTTAATCGTATTCGAATTTCGACCACGCTGTTTTTGATTTTAATCCTCTGCGGTGTTTTGCAGATTGGCAGTAATGGCTTGTCCTTCTGGGCATTTCGGGACGGTTTTCAGAACCTGAATCAGGTCGAACGGAGTAATCAGCAACGCGCTGCGCTGGCCCAAACCCGCGCTGTGTTATTACAGGCCAGTACGGCCCTTAATAAGGCAGGGACGCTGACCGCCCTGAGCTATCCGCCAGAGGACATCAAAACCCTGATGACCCTTGCGCGCGACAGCCTGGCGCAGTCTGAATTGATGTTTAAACACTTTATGGCGACGTCGGATTCGACGGAACAAGGCAAGGCGCTGTTTAGCGCGACGGAGAAAAGTTTCAACCAGTGGCAAAGCGATCTCGCGCATCAGGCCACCTGGCTTGAAAACAATCAGTTGTCAGATTTTCTGACCGCGCCGGTGCAGGCGGCTCAAGATGCTTTTGATGCGAATGTGAATGCGTGGCAGAGCAACATCGACCGCGTGTTGCAAACGGCAGGAGAGCAGAGTCAGCGCAATTACCATATGTCGGGGGTGATTTTCGCCACCATGGTGGTCCTGGCAGCACTGCTCACCAGCGGTGCGCTGTTCTGGTCACGCAAGATGATTGTTCAGCCGCTGGCGATTATTGGCAGCCATTTCGACAGTATTGCCGCCGGGAATCTGGCACGGCCAGTAGCGGTTTATGGGCGCAATGAGATCTCGGCCATTTTTGCCAGCCTGCAGAAGATGCAAAAGGCATTACGCGAAACAGTAAATGACGTTCGTCAGGGCAGCTCAGCCATGCATAGCGGTATTTCAGAAATCGCGATGGGCAATAACGATTTATCTTCGCGAACCGAACAGCAGGCGGCCGCGCTGGCACAAACGGCAGCCAGCATGGAACAACTTACCGCCACTGTCGGCCAGAACGCTGATAACGCGCGCCAGGCGTCAGGGATCGCCAAAAGTGCGGCAGACACAGCGCATAAAGGTGGCGAGCAGACGTCCCGGGTTGCCAGCACCATGCATGAGATTTCTGCCAGCTCGCAGAAAATCGGCGACATCATCGGCGTGATTGACAGCATTGCCTTCCAGACCAATATCCTGGCGTTGAATGCCGCGGTCGAGGCCGCCAGGGCAGGGGAGCAAGGGCGTGGTTTTGCCGTCGTCGCTGGTGAAGTGCGTAATCTGGCAAGCCGTAGCGCGCAGGCGGCGAAAGAAATTAAGGGGCTCATTGAGGAGTCAGTCACCCGGGTGCATCAGGGCTCGCAACTGGTGGATATGGCGTCGCGCACGATGACGGAAATTGTCAGTTCGGTGACCCGGGTTAACGACATCATGGGCGAGATTGCCTCGGCATCCGATGAACAGCGCAGAGGCATTGAGCAGGTGGCGCAGGCCGTCAGCCAGATGGACTCAGTGACGCAGCAAAACGCCGGGCTGGTGGAAGAAGCCGCATCCGCCACCGGACAACTCGCTACACAGGCCGATAATCTTTCCGCCTGTGTCGCATTTTTCAAGCTTGAAGAGCAAACCGTAGCAAAACAAGAGTTGGCGCAGCCGCAGGTTGTGCCCGTTGTATCCTGAATGTGATTGAGAAGGCGCTATGACATCATCTCTGCCCACCGGGCAAACGTCATTATTGTTACAGATGACACAGCGCCTCGCGCTGTCTGACGCGCATTTTCGTCGGATATGTCAATTAATCTACCAGCGTGCGGGGATCGTACTGGCCGACCACAAGCGGGATATGGTTTATAACCGCCTGGTCCGCCGTTTGCGTACCCTGGGGCTGGATGACTTTGGTCGCTATCTCAGCATGCTGGAAGCTAACCAGAACAGTGCTGAGTGGCAGGCTTTTATTAACTCCCTGACTACCAACCTGACCGCATTTTTTCGCGAAGGGCATCATTTTCCGGTGCTGTCAGATCATGCTCGTCGGCGCAGCGGTGAATACCGCGTCTGGAGCGCGGCGGCATCAACCGGAGAAGAACCCTACAGCATTGCGATTACGCTTGCCGATACCTTAGGTATGGCACCGGGCCGCTGGCGTGTTTTTGCCAGCGACATTGATACCGAAGTGCTGGAAAAGGCCAGAAACGGCATTTACCGCCTCGATGAGCTAAAGACGCTGTCACCCCAGCAGTTGCAGCGTTATTTCATGCGCGGCACCGGGCCGCATGAAGGGTTGGTACGCGTTCGGCAGGAACTGGCAGGTCATGTTGAATTTTCCAGCGTCAATTTACTGGATAAGCAGTACAACGTGCCAGGCCCTTTTGATGCCATATTTTGCCGTAACGTAATGATCTATTTCGATAAAACGACGCAGCAGGACATTTTGCACCGTTTTGTTCCACTTCTTAAACCTGACGGACTGCTGTTTGCAGGTCATTCAGAAAACTTTAGCAACCTTGTGCGCGAGTTTAGCCTGCGTGGACAGACCGTGTATGCGCATGCGCCAGGTAAGGATAAAGCATGAGTAAAATCAGGGTGTTGTCGGTAGATGATTCTGCATTGATGCGTCAAATCATGACCGAAATTATTAACAGCCACAGTGATATGGAAATGGTGGCGACGGCGCCGGATCCGTTGGTCGCCCGGGATTTAATCAAAAAATACAATCCCGACGTCCTGACGCTGGACGTGGAAATGCCGCGCATGGACGGCCTCGATTTCCTTGAGAAGTTGATGCGCCTGCGTCCGATGCCGGTGGTTATGGTTTCTTCACTGACCGGTAAAGGTTCTGAGGTCACGCTGCGGGCCCTGGAACTGGGGGCGATTGACTTTGTCACCAAGCCTCAGTTGGGGATCCGCGAAGGCATGCTGGCGTATAGCGAGATGATTGCGGAGAAAATCCGCACCGCATCGCGGGCAAAACTGGCCGCCCACAAACCCTTGGCGGCACCGACGACCTTGAAATCGGGGCCATTACTCAGTTCAGAAAAACTGCTGGTCATCGGCGCCTCAACCGGAGGAACAGAGGCAATTCGCCATGTACTCCAGCCATTGCCGCTTTCAAGTCCCGGTATTCTTATTACCCAGCATATGCCGCCAGGATTTACCCGATCGTTCGCCGAACGTCTGAACAAACTGTGTCAGATTACCGTGAAAGAGGCAGAGGACGGAGAGCGCGTTCTCCCTGGGCATGCGTATATCGCGCCTGGCGACAAGCATATGGAGCTGGCGCGCAGCGGCGCGAACTATCAAATCAAAATTCATGACGGTCCGCCGGTTAACCGGCACCGGCCCTCAGTGGATGTGCTGTTTCATTCGGTGGCGAAACATGCGGGGCGTAATGCCGTTGGGGTGATCCTGACCGGTATGGGCAACGATGGCGCAGCCGGAATGCTAGCGATGAACCAGGCGGGTGCCTGGACCATTGCGCAAAACGAAGCAAGTTGTGTGGTGTTCGGCATGCCGCGCGAGGCCATCAATATGGGTGGCGTAAGCGAAGTGGTCGATCTTAGCCAGGTGAGCCAGCAAATGCTGGTGAAAATTAGTGCCGGACAGGCAATACGTATTTGAATCAGGAGTTTATTTTTATGGCGGATAAAGAGCTTAAGTTTTTGGTTGTGGATGACTTTTCCACCATGCGTCGCATCGTGCGTAACCTGCTTAAAGAGCTGGGATTCAACAATGTTGAAGAGGCTGAAGATGGCGTGGATGCGCTGAACAAGCTACAGGCAGGGGGATTCGGTTTTGTTATTTCTGACTGGAACATGCCGAACATGGATGGACTGGAACTGCTGAAAACCATCCGTGCAGATGGTGGGATGGCTTCTCTGCCGGTGCTGATGGTCACGGCAGAAGCGAAAAAAGAGAACATCATTGCGGCGGCACAGGCAGGCGCCAGTGGCTATGTCGTGAAACCGTTCACGGCGGCGACGCTGGAAGAAAAACTGAATAAAATCTTTGAGAAACTGGGCATGTGAGGGTGTGATGATGATGCAACCACAAATTAAACCTGCTGACGAACACTCTGCAGGGGACATCATCGCGCGCATCGGCAGTTTGACCCGAATGCTGCGCGACAGCCTGCGTGAACTGGGGCTGGATCAGGCTATTGCCGAAGCGGCAGAAGCAATTCCCGATGCCCGCGATCGTCTCGATTACGTTGTACAGATGACCGCTCAGGCGGCAGAGCGCGCGCTGAACAGCGTCGAAGCTTCGCAGCCGCACCAGGACGCGATGGAAAAAGGGGCCAAAGACCTGACCAAACGCTGGGATGAATGGTTCGAAAATCCGATCGAACTGTCAGACGCTCGTGAACTGGTCACCGATACCCGTCAGTTCCTTGGTGATGTGCCCGGACATACCAGCTTTACCAATGCCCAGTTGCTGGACATCATGATGGCGCAGGATTTCCAGGATCTCACCGGACAGGTCATCAAGCGCATGATGGATGTTATCCAGGAAATTGAACGTCAGCTGTTGATGGTTCTGTTGGAAAACATACCGGAACAGGGCGCTCGTCCTAAACGTGAAAACGAAAGCTTGCTGAACGGCCCGCAGGTTGACGCCTCGAAAGCTGGCGTAGTGGCAAGCCAGGATCAGGTTGACGACCTGCTGGATAGCCTCGGGTTCTGATGAGTATTTGCCGGATGTGAGGCGTGGGCCTCTCATCCGGCTTACGCGCAATTCTGCTTAAAGCCATAAATCCCGTCTTTTTTACCGCTTACTCTTCCCATTGCTGGATAGCTGTTCTGGCATCATTCTCGCCTATATCTCTATCCAGGGTCTGATGCGTGGCAGAAGAAAGCGACGACGACAAAACAGAAGCCCCCACACCCCACCGACTTGAAAAAGCGCGGGAAGAAGGGCAGATCCCCCGATCCAAAGAGCTAACCTCACTACTTATTTTGCTGGTGGGCGTGTGCATTATCTGGATTGGCGGGGAGTCGCTTGCCCGCAGGCTGGCCGGTATGCTGTCGGCCGGATTACGTTTTGACCACAGTATGGTCAACGATCCAAACCTGATCCTCAGCCAAATCATCCTGCTGATTAAAGACGCGATGATTGCGCTGTTGCCGTTGATTACCGGCGTCGTTCTGGTGGCATTAATCTCCCCGGTGATGCTTGGCGGCTTGATTTTCAGCGGTAAATCCCTGCAACCCAAATTCTCTAAGCTGAATCCGTTGCCGGGCATTAAGCGCATGTTTTCCGCGCAAACCGGCGCAGAACTGCTCAAAGCGATACTGAAGTCGACGTTAGTGGGCAGCGTGGCCGGGTTTTATCTCTGGCACAAGTGGCCAGAGATGATGCGGCTGATGGCGGAATCTCCGATTACGGCAATGGGCAACGCCCTGGATTTAGTCGGCATGTGCGCGTTGTTGGTGGTGCTTGGTGTCATTCCGATGGTGGGATTCGACGTTTTTTTCCAGATTTACAGCCATCTGAAAAAGCTGCGCATGTCTCGCCAGGATATCCGTGACGAATTTAAGCAAAGCGAAGGTGACCCGCACGTTAAGGGCAAAATTCGCCAAATGCAGCGCGCGGCCGCTCAGCGTCGCATGATGGCGGATGTACCAAAAGCAGACGTTATTGTCACTAACCCTACGCACTACTCAGTGGCGTTGAAGTATGACGAGAACAAAATGAGTGCGCCGAAAGTTGTCGCTAAGGGGGCCGGGCTGGTTGCGCTGCGCATTCGTGAAATTGGCGCAGAGCACCGTGTCCCTACATTAGAAGCGCCACCACTGGCGCGTGCGCTCTATCGCCATGCTGAAATTGGTCAGCAAATACCGGGTCAATTATATGCCGCCGTTGCCGAAGTGCTGGCATGGGTATGGCAGCTAAAACGCTGGCGTCTGGCTGGCGGCAAACGTCCACCACAACCTGAAAACCTTCCGGTGCCTGAAGCACTGGATTTCATGAACGAGAAGAATACTGATGGCTAATCTGGTCGCGATGCTGCGTCTGCCCAGCAACCTGAAATCCACGCAATGGCAAATCCTTGCCGGACCGATCCTCATCCTGCTGATCCTGTCGATGATGGTGCTGCCGCTGCCGGCTTTCGTCCTCGATTTGCTGTTCACATTTAACATTGCGCTGTCGATCATGGTGCTGCTGGTGGCGATGTTCACCCAGCGTACGCTGGAATTTGCCGCATTCCCGACGATTTTGCTGTTTACCACATTATTACGCCTGGCGCTGAACGTTGCGTCGACCCGTATCATTTTGATGGAAGGACACACCGGCGCGGCGGCGGCGGGGAAGGTGGTTGAAGCTTTTGGTCACTTCCTGGTGGGCGGTAACTTTGCGATCGGCATCGTGGTCTTCGTGATTCTCGTCATCATTAACTTTATGGTAATCACCAAAGGTGCAGGGCGTATCGCCGAGGTTGGCGCGCGCTTCGTGCTGGATGGTATGCCCGGCAAGCAGATGGCGATTGATGCGGATTTGAATGCCGGTCTGATTGGCGAAGATGAAGCTAAAAAACGACGCTCGGAAGTGACCCAGGAAGCGGATTTTTACGGCTCAATGGACGGTGCGAGTAAATTCGTCCGTGGAGACGCCATTGCCGGTATTTTGATCATGGTGATCAACGTAGTCGGCGGTCTGTTAGTTGGGGTGTTGCAGCATGGTATGAGCATGGGCAGCGCTGCGGAAAGTTATACCCTGCTGACCATCGGTGACGGGCTGGTGGCACAAATTCCTGCGCTGGTTATCTCTACCGCGGCGGGCGTTATCGTGACCCGCGTGAGTACCGACCAGGACGTAGGCGAACAGATGGTGACCCAACTGTTCAGCAATCCTAGTGTCATGTTGCTCAGTGCGGCGGTACTTGGACTTTTGGGCCTGGTTCCGGGCATGCCGAACCTGGTGTTTCTGATGTTTACTGCCGCATTGCTGGGCCTGGCCTGGTGGATGCGCGGTCGTGAGCAAAAAGCGCCAGATGAACCGCAGCCGGTGAAAATGCCGGAAAACAACTCCGTGGTGGAAGCCACGTGGAACGACGTGCAGTTGGAAGATTCGCTGGGAATGGAGGTAGGTTATCGCCTGATCCCAATGGTGGACTTTCAGCAGGATGGCGAGTTACTGGGGCGAATTCGCAGTATTCGTAAGAAATTTGCTCAGGATATGGGCTTCCTGCCGCCGGTGGTACACATCCGTGACAATATGGATCTGCAGCCGGCCCGCTATCGAATTTTGATGAAAGGGGTAGAAATTGGCAGCGGTGACGCCTATCCGGGACGCTGGCTAGCCATTAACCCGGGTACTGCTGCCGGGTCGCTGCCGGGTGAGAAAACGGTCGATCCGGCTTTCGGACTGGACGCTATCTGGATTGAAAGCGCATTGAAGGAACAGGCGCAGATTCAGGGCTTTACGGTGGTTGAAGCCAGTACTGTTGTTGCTACGCATCTAAATCACCTGATTGGCCAGTTCGCCGCTGAGCTGTTTGGCCGTCAGGAAGCGCAGCAGTTACTGGATCGAGTGTCGCAGGAAATGCCAAAGCTGACGGAAGATCTGGTGCCGGGAGTTGTGACGCTCACCACGCTGCATAAAGTGCTGCAGAACTTACTGGACGAGAAAGTACCGATTCGTGATATGCGCACCATTCTTGAAACGCTGGCGGAACATGCGCCGCTGCAAAACGATCCGCATGAGCTTACCGCGGTCGTCCGTGTTGCGTTGGGACGCGCCATCACTCAGCAGTGGTTCCCGGGTAATGAAGAGGTTCAGGTTATCGGTCTTGATACTCCGCTCGAGCGTTTGCTGCTGCAAGCGCTGCAGGGGGGGGGAGGCCTGGAGCCTGGGCTTGCAGACCGCCTGCTGGCCCAAACACAGGAAGCGCTGTCCCGGCAGGAAATGTTGGGCGCGCCGCCTGTCTTGCTGGTTAATCACGCGTTGCGTCCGCTGCTGGCGCGGTTTTTACGTCGCAGCATCCCGCAGTTGGTGGTGTTATCGAACATGGAGCTTTCCGATAACCGCCATATCCGCATGACGGCGACCATTGGAGGTAAATAATGCGCAAGTTACTGTGGTTGTTGTTTTTTCCTCTGGTGGCGCAGGCCGCCGGAGAAGGGGCCTGGCAGGCAAGCGGTATGGGGATCACCTTAAATCACCGTGGCCAGTCAGCCTCGTCTGCGCCTTTGGTTCCTGGCCAGCCGGTCTCTGGCTTAATGACGCTGGTAGCCTGGCGCTATGAGCTGAATGGCCCCACGCCCGCAGGTCTGCGGGTGCGTTTATGTTCTCAGTCCCGTTGTGTCGAGCTGGATGGGCAAAGTGGGACCACCAACGGGTTCAATAATGTTCCGGCCATTGAACCGATGCATTTTGTCTGGGAAGTCCCCGGCGGTGGTCGCCTGATCCCCGCGTTACGCATTCAGAGCAATCAGGTGATTGTGAACTACCGTTAACACCCTCCGTCATTCAGACCAGCAGTTGAAACTGCTGGTTGTTTCAACATTCCAGTCTCTCATTCAATTAAATAGAAACGCAGTTTTATAAAATAAGTGACGTACGTTGCCGGACTCTTTGTATTGTTGCCATTCCACGAACCCTTCTGGCAGAAATAGAAAGGTTTCACTTCCTGTTTGCTTTTACTGTGCCCTTATAAGGATGCCCATTGTCAAAGCGAGGATTGCGGGGCCTCCCAAATACAGCTGCTGCGCCGCAACAGGGGCAGGTCACAGCATTGAATCCGACATTGACAGAGGTTAAGTAAATGATTGTTTACCCGGTTAAACATAGCCCGTTGTTGCGCCAGCCAGAACATTTTATTGCCAGGGATGAATTAAAAGCGCTGATCAAAAAGGTGACGCATAACCTGGTCAATATTCATGACGAAACAGGTGAGTTCTTGCTGCGTCTGGACGATGGACGCGTAATTGATACCAAAGGCTGGGCGGGATGGGAGTGGACGCACGGCGTCGGCTTGTACGGGATGTATCAGTACTATCTGCAAACCGGCGATGAAACGATACGCGATATCATCGATAGCTGGTTTGCCGATCGCTTTGCTGAAGGTGCAACCACCAAAAACGTTAACACCATGGCGCCATTTTTAACGTTGGCGTATCGCTATGAAGAGACGCGTAATCCAGCGTATCTACCGTGGCTCGACTGCTGGGCTGAGTGGGCAATGCATGAGATGCCGCGTACCGAGTTCGGCGGTATGCAACACATTACGCTGGCGGAAGAAAACCACCAGCAGATGTGGGATGACACGCTGATGATGACGGTTTTACCGCTGGCGAAGATTGGCAAGTTACTCAATCGCCCTGACTACATCGAAGAGGCAACGTATCAGTTCCTGCTGCACGTGCAAAACCTGATGGATAAAGACACGGGCTGTGGTTCCACGGCTGGAGCTATGAAGGAAATCATAACTTTGCCAATGCCCACTGGGCGCGTGGCAACAGTTGGTTAACTATTGTGATCCCGGACTTCCTCGAATTACTTGATTTACCAGAAAACAATGCCGTTCACCGCTATCTGGTACAGGTCCTGAACGCACAAATCGCGGCGCTGGCGAAATGCCAGGATGAAAGTGGGTTGTGGCATACCTTGCTGGACGACCCGCAGTCGTATCTGGAAGCATCGGCAACTGCCGGATTTGCTTATGGGATCCTCAAAGCTGTACGTAAACGCTATGTTGGGCAAGAGTATACGCTGGTGGCCGAAAAAGCCATTCGTGGCATTGTGCAGCATATTTCACCGGAAGGTGAACTGCTGCACACCTCGTTTGGCACCGGGATGGGACACAATCTCGATTTCTACCGCAACATCCCTCGGACTTCTATGCCTTACGGACAAGCGATGGCGATGCTGTGTCTTACCGAATACTTGCGTAAGTATTTTTGATATCGGTATTCGATGGCGCTAACGCTATCGGACCTGATGGTTGAGTCGTCACTGTGTGTACCGTGTTGTCCTGCGGGGCAAAGAGATGATCCATGATTTGACGCATAACCGGCGCGGCGGTGACACCATCGCTGCCGCCGTTTTCCAGAATTAACGCCACCGCGACCTTCGGGTTCTTATAGGGCGCAAATGCGGTATAGAACACGTGGTCGCGCAAGCGGACAGGGATCATCTTCGCATTGTAGGTCTGATTTTCTTTCAGGCTAAAGACCTGCGAGGTGCCGCTTTTCGCCGCAATGCCGTAAGGTGCGGTGTGAAAGAACTTATAACCTGTACCATTTGGTTCATTCGCCATGCCGAACATCGCCTGACGCACCAGTCCCCAGTAGGGTGACGAGGCTGAGGCGATTTGTGACGGTGCTTCTGGAGCCTGATACGGCGTGAGGGTTTTGCCATTTTCTTCATCGAGTAGCAGGTGAGGGACGATAACCTTGCCGTTGTTAATCAGTGCGACCATGGCTTTGACCATCTGGATAGGAGTGGCAATCCAGTAGCCCTGGCCGATACCAACTGAGATAGTATCCCCCTGATACCAGGATTTTTTATGCACTTTTTGCTTCCATTCACGGCTCGGGAGCAGGCCGTTATACTCCTCATCAAGATCGATGCCGGTCGGTTTACCGTAACCAAACTGGCTGAGCATGCTGTTAATCCGGTCGATCCCCATCATATACGCCACCTGATAGAAGAACGTATCGGCAGACTCTTCTATCGCTTTGGTGACATCCAGCATACCGTGGCCCGTTTTTTTCCAGTCACGGTAATGTCGCTCGGTGCCGGGTAGCGTCCAGGTAGGAGCACCGAAGAAACTGGTCTGCGGCGTGATCACACCGTTTAGTAATGCTGAAATCGCCATATACGGTTTGACCGTTGAAGCGGGGGGGTACAATCCCTGTGTGACGCGGTTGATTAATGGCAGGTCTTTATCCTGGAGTAGCTTGTTATAGTCCTGATAGCTAATGCCTTTGACAAACGGATTAGGGTCATAGCTGGGGTTTGAGACCATCGCCAGTACAGAACCGTCGTGTGGATCTTCAACCAAAACGGCGGCACGCTGGCCAGCCAACAAGCTCTCAATATATTGCTGTAAATGTAAATCCAGCGTCAAATGGATATTTTTTCCGGCAACGGGCGGCACATCTTTGAGCAGGCGTACGATGCGTCCGTGGTTATCTACTTCCACCTCCTGATAACCGGTCTTTCCATGCAGTTCATTTTCGTAATAGCGCTCAATACCTTGCTTACCGATATTGTGATCGGCGGCGTAGTTCTCTGCCTGACCCTTTTGATCCAGTGCTTTCAGGTCGTTGTCATTGATTTTTGAAACATAGCCAAGCACATGTGCCAGCGCCGCGCCATAGGGATACTGGCGGTCTTCGTAGCTATTAATGTTTACGCCGCTAAAATGAAACTGGTTTACCGAGAAACGGGCGATTTCCACATCGGTAAGCGCATTTTTTAGCACGACCGGACGATAGCGGCTGCTGGCTTTTAGCTCATGGCGAAACTGATCAATATCATCAGGAGTGAGGTCAACGATGGGCGTGAGCTGCTGGATCAACGCATTCATATCGCTGATTTTATAAGGCGTAACGGAAATATCGTACCAGGTGACGTTGCGCACCAGCGGGATGCCGTTGCGATCGTAAATCATGCCACGTGTGGGGGCGACGGGTAGCATTTTGATGTCGTTTGCATTCGACCGGGTGGTGTAATACTGGTGCTGACAGATTTGTAAGTTATACAGATTGTAAATCAGGATGCCAAAACAGATGACCACCAGGCCAAAGGCCACCAACACACGCCGCTGAAAGAGTTTTTCTTCCGCCTCAAAATCTCTGAATGTCATTGACCCGTACCCGATTAATTCGCCGCCTAATGATACGGAGGCTTAAACGGGATGACAGGCAAAAAATGTTCCATATCTCTAGGGAAATGTGTCATTCCTTGTGGGCTGTTACAAATTACAGTGAACGTCGCCGCTTCTCGTAGGCCTGATTGCGCTGCCATGAGAACGGGTCAGGGAAAATAAAAAAGCCCGCGACATAGCGCGGGCTTCCACATTACTTGAGGTAATTACATACGTTCTACGGTTTCGATACCCAGTGTATCCAGACCCAGCTTCAGGGTTTTCGCCGTCAGCTGTGCCAGTTTCAGCCGGCTGTTACGAATCTCTTCGTTTTCAGCGCTGAGGATAGGGCAGTGCTCGTAGAAGCCAGAGAACAGACCGGCAACGTCGTACAGGTAAGCACACATCACGTGCGGTGTACCTTCACGCGCAACGACGGTCAGCGTTTCTTCAAACTGCAGCAGACGCGCAGCCAGCTGAGCCTCGCGATCTTCGTTGATAATCACCTGCGCATTTGCCAGCGCGCTTTCGTCGATATCCGCTTTACGGAATACGGACAGTACGCGGGTGTAAGCATACTGCATGTACGGCGCGGTATTGCCTTCGAACGCCAGCATGTTGTCCCAGTCGAAGATATAGTCCGTGGTACGGTTTTTGGACAGATCCGCGTATTTCACCGCGCCGATACCGACCGCATTTGCCAGCTTTTCCAGCTCATCGGCAGGCATATCCGGGTTCTTCTCTGCGACCAGACGACGTGCGCGCTCCAGCGCTTCATCCAGCAGATCGGCCAGTTTAACCGTGCCGCCAGCGCGGGTTTTGAACGGTTTACCGTCTTTGCCCAGCATCATACCGAACATGTGGTGTTCCAGCGGCACCGAATCCGGCACATAACCAGCTTTACGTACGATGGTCCAGGCCTGCATTAAGTGCTGATGCTGACGAGAGTCGATGTAATACAGTACGCGATCGGCATGCAGGGTTTCGTAACGATACTTGGCACAGGCGATGTCGGTTGTGGTGTAGAGATAGCCGCCATCTTTCTTCTGAATGATAACGCCCATCGGTTCGCCTTCCTTGTTTTTATACTCATCAAGGAATACGACGGTAGCGCCTTCGCTTTCAACAGCCAGGCCTTTGGCTTTGAGATCGGCCACGATGCCAGGCAGCATCGGGTTGTACAGGCTCTCGCCCATGACGTCGTCACGGGTCAGGGTAACGTTGAGGCGATCGTAGGTTAACTGGTTCTGCGACATGGTAATGTCGACCAGTTTACGCCACATCTCGCGGAAGTATTCGTCGCCGCCTTGCAGCTTCACGACATAACTACGGGCGCGTTCCGCGAAGGCTTCATCTTCGTCGTAATGTTTTTTTGCGTCACGGTAGAAACCTTCCAGGTCAGCCAGCGCCATCTCTCCGGCATTTTCCTGCTGCTGTTTTTCCAGCCATGCGATGAGCATACCGAACTGAGTACCCCAGTCGCCGACGTGGTTGGCGCGGATAACCTTGTGACCAAGGAATTCCAGCGTACGCACCGCCGCGTCACCGATGATGGTGGAACGCAGGTGACCAACGTGCATCTCTTTCGCTACGTTAGGCGCGGAGTAGTCAACCACAACGGTTTGTTTAGCCGGTTGGGTGACGCCCAGACGATCGGAAGCCAGCGCCTGCTGAACGTGCTGCGCCAGAAATGCCGGGTCGAGAAAAATGTTGATAAAGCCCGGGCCTGCAATTTCAACTTTGCTGGCAATCCCGTTGAGATCCAGATGAGTCAGCACCTGCTCAGCCAGTTGTCGCGGCGCCATACCCAGTTTTTTAGCGACAGCCATCATGCCGTTAGCTTGATAGTCGCCGAACTGTACTTTTGCTGACTGACGAACCTGTGGTTCGCAATCTGCAGGCGCGCCTGCAGCAATCATGGCCTGACTGACTTTTTCTGAGAGAAGAGCCTGAATATTCACCGGAATACCTTACATTTATGAAGCGGCCTAAAATTCACCGCACCAGTTTAAGAATTAAGGGCGGGAGTATACTGCAAATGCCCGTTGCCGTCAGCATTGTGTGTACCGCCAGTAGCCTGAAATGTAAACCATGCAATGGCGTAAATTTATCCATGATGTGTTCGGAGAAAACAGCGGTTGGATGGCGCAGCGCAACAGAGTAAATTAGCGACTTTGAACATGGATATGAGCTTTTAATATGGCGAACTGGCAAACCGTTGCAGAACTACAGGATATTTCTGCAGATTTACCGCATTTCACGCAGGCATTAACGGAACTTTCTACCCGTCTTGGGCTGGATATCACAGGCCTGGAAGCCGATCACATTTCCTTGCGTTGCCATCAAAATACCACTGCAGAACGCTGGCGTCGCGGGTTTGAACAGTGCGGTGAATTGTTGTCAGAAAACATCATTAACGGCAGACCTATTTGTCTTTTTAAACTGCATGAGCCGGTTTGTGTGCAACATTGGCAATTTTCCATCGTCGAACTGCCGTGGCCGGGCGAAAAACGTTACCCACATGAAGGCTGGGAACATATTGAAATTGTTCTGCCGGGTGAGGCACAAACGCTGAATGCGCGAGCGCTGGCGCTGCTTTCCGATCACGGTCTGAGTCAACCTGGTATATTTGTGAAAACCAGCTCGCCAAAAGGAGAACGTGAACGTTTACCGAATCCGACGCTGGCGGTTAGCGATGGTAGCGTGACGATAAAATTCCACCCGTGGTCGATTGAAACCATTGTGGCAAGCGAACGTCAGGAGTGAGCATGACTATACTGGAAATCTGCTGTTACAGCATGGAGTGCGCGCGCACGGCTCAGCAAAACGGCGCGGATCGTATTGAGCTTTGCTCGGCACCCAAAGAAGGGGGCTTAACGCCTTCGCTGGGCGTCTTGCGTTCTGTTCGCCAGCACATTTCGATTCCCGTCAATCCCATTATTCGTCCACGTGGAGGCGACTTTTGTTACACCGAAGGTGAATTCGCTGCAATGCTGGATGATATAGCGATGGTCAGAGAACTAGGGTTCTCAGGGCTGGTGACCGGCATTTTAGATGCGGATGGCGATGTCGATATGCCGCGCATGGAGAAAATAATGATCGCCGCCGGTTCACTGCAAGTCACTTTTCATCGTGCCTTTGATATGTGTGCTAACCCACTCAATACGCTTAAAAAATTAGCTGATTTGGGCATCGCCAGAGTACTCACCTCCGGGCAAAAATCAGATGCGGCGCAAGGTTTAACAAAAATAATGGAACTTATTACGCAGCCTGGTGCTCCAATCATTATGGCCGGAGCGGGGGTTCGCGCCTCGAATTTGTCCCTGTTCCTTGATGCTGGGGTGCAGGAAGTCCACAGTTCTGCCGGAGTATGGCTGGCTTCACCAATGCGTTATCGCAATTCGGGGTTGTCGATGTCTTCGGATGCGCAGGCGGATGAGTATTCTCGCTATGCGGTAGACGGGGCGGCGGTTGCTGAAATGAAAGCAATCATTGCACACCATCAGGCCAGCTGATTTTACCGTTGCATCATGTCGCCCAATATGATGCTTGCTCGTACCAGGCCCCTGCAATTTCAACAGGGGCCTTTTTTTCTCCTTCTCCTGCATATTTCGGTCTGCAACTGTGTTGGCTTTCCTCGCTCACCCCGGTCACGTAGTTATCTACGCTCCCAGGGATTTGCTGCGTCGCCGCCTTGTTGCAAACCGAACTATTTTGGAGAAATGGTGCTATACGTAATAGTCATTTGACAAAAATGACTACGGTTTACGCGCAATCAATACCGCACGCAGTGGGGCGGGGTAGCCTTCCACCGTCTTACTGTGGTCGTTCGGGTCAAGGAAGTCGGCCAGCGATTCGGTAATCATCCATTCGGTGCGGCGCTGTTCTTCGGTAGTGGTCACACATACGTCGGCAATGCGCACATCAACAAACCCGCATTTTTCCAGCCAGTTTTTTAGCGCCAGTGCAGACGGGATAAAGTAAACGTTACGCATCTGGGCGTAGCGATCGCCCGGCACCAGCACGGTATTTTCATCGCCTTCGACGACCAGCGTTTCCAGTACCAGTTCGCCATCTTTAACCAACTGATCCTTTAACTGCCACAGGTGTTCCAGCGGCGAGCGGCGGTGATAAAGCACGCCCATGGAGAATACGGTATCAAAGGCGTTGAGCGCCGGAAGCTGTTCAATACCCAGCGGCAGCAGATGCGCGCGCTGGTCATTGCCCAGCAGTTTACGCACCGCCTCAAACTGGCACAGGAACAGTTGGGTCGGATCGATACCGACCGCCAGATGTGCGCCCGCGCCAATCATGCGCCACATGTGATAGCCACTTCCGCAACCGACATCAAGAATGGTACGTCCGGTGAGATCAGACAAGTGCGGCAGGACGCGATCCCACTTCCAGTCGGAACGCCATTCGGTATCGATGTTGACGCCGTACAGCGAGTACGGTCCTTTACGCCATGGCATCAGGTTACGCATCAGGGTGTCTATGCGTTTAAGCTGACCTTCGCTGAGCGGCTCTTTGCTTTCTGCGGTAACGCTGTGCAGTAAGTCCAGACGATGCGGCGTTAGCTCGGGCAGAAACTCGACGGCGTTTGACCATTGTTTAAAAAGACCGTGCTGATCGCGCTGCCAGGCAGCGATTTGCGCCGGAAGTGTTTCCAGCCAATGGGACAGGTGATTTTTGGCAATCAACTGATAAAAGTTACCAAAATCGATCATGCGCTAACCTCAGCTTTCAACGCCACCAGAGAGCCAAAGTTGAAACACTGGAACCACAACTCACTGTGCTCAAAGCCGGCCTGATGTAGTCGCGCTTTGTGCGTTTCGACCGAGTCGGTGAGCATCACGTTCTCCAGCATGCTGCGCTTCTGGCTGATTTCCAGTTCGCTATAGCCATTGGCTCGTTTGAAGTCGTGGTGCATGTTGAACAGCAACTCGCCTACGTTCGCGTCTTCGAAGCTGAATTTTTCAGATAGCACCAACGCGCCACCGGGATTCAGCCCCTGATAAATCTTATCCAACAACGCCTGGCGCTCGGGTGGCTCAAGGAATTGCAGGGTAAAATTCAGCACCACCATCGAAGCATTTTCGATAGTAATGTTGCGAATATCGCCTTCGACAACCTCAACCGGAGTCGGTGCTTTATAAGCGTCGATGTGACGACGGCAGCGCTCAACCATCGCCGGGGAGTTATCGACAGCAATAATTTTGCAATTCTCGTGATGAATATTGCGACGCACCGAGAGCGTCGCCGCGCCCAGAGAACAGCCCAGATCATAGACCTGCGTGTTGGGTTGTACGAAACGTTCGGCCAGCATGCCAATCATAGAAATAATATTGGAATAGCCAGGAACGGAACGCTGGATCATATCCGGGAAGACTTCAGCTACCCGTTCATCAAAGGTCCAGTCACCCAGACTGGCGATAGGCGCAGAAAAAAGCGTGTCGCGGTGAGACATAACGTAAAAATCCGGGAAAAATAAAGTGGCGTATTGTGCGCTAATGCAGGGAGAAAACCAACTCCCAGGGCATATACCAAAGATTCGCCAGCACCATTAGCAACAGCGAACACCAGGTTGCGCTCATGCCTGAACGGCGCCAGCGGAAAAGCCGATGGTGGAATCCGTAATAATGCATCAGTCGTCCGGCAATCAACATCAGCCCGCAAAGATGCACCATCCACGTCTCTGCGCCGTTCATTTCCATAAATAACAGCAGCACTAACGCGACGGGAATATATTCCACCGCGTTACCGTGAATGCGGATAGCGCTTTGCAGTTCGCTAAAACCTCCATCGCCATAGGCAACGCGATATTGCATGCGCAGGCGAACAACGTCAAAGGAGAACTTTATTAACAATAACGCACCCAATACGGCATAAAGCGCGCTTACCATACAAACTCCCTTTTAAAATGGCTGATGGCCTTGACTATGATAGGTGGCATTTTCAGAAAAGAGAAGATTGCTGTGGAATAGACGGTGCTGATCCGATCTCTGGCAGAGCACTGCGTAAATCTGACCATAGTGTATCAACAAGCTCCGGGGCCTGCGCGATGTCCGGCGTATGCAAAAACAGATACGGCGTCGTGGTGTGTTGCCATAGTGACAGCTTGGTCAGCCAGACGGCAAAAAGCGCGCTGTTTTGTGCCATATCATCGCTGCCGATAAAGCGTACCATCGGATGGTTAGCCGTCACCACCGCATGCACCGGAACCTTCGGTTTCTTGCGCTGGGCGTCACGTATCGCTTCGGTATGTGGGATTGCGGCATGTACCGGGCGGCTGTCCAGAATCACCCGGTTTACTCCACGCTCGTGTAACCCGCGATTAAATAGCTGTTCGGCTTCGCCTTTGGCAAAGAAGTCTGGATGGCGAACTTCCACACCGTAGGTAAAGCATTTGGGGAGCGCATCGAGAAACTGCCACAGGGCAGGCAAGTCGCGTGGGCTAAAAGTCGCGGGTAATTGTAGCCAGTATTGTCCAATGCGCGATCCCAGCGGCGACATGCGCGTAAAAAATTCCTGCACCAGGTCATCACAATTACGCAGCGCGGCCTTATGCGAAATGGTCGCCGGAAACTTAAAACAAAATCGAAACGTATCGGTGGTCTGTGCTTGCCAGCGGGCAACAATATCGGCTTTAGGCAGCGCATACAGCGTGGTATTGCCCTCCACGCAGTTAACATGACGGGCGTTAGGGGTTAACTTACTGATTTTAATAATCCTCTACTGCTAGTTTGTGGTCTATGGGGCATCAATGGGGCAAAATCACCCAGCTTCTGATTCAGCATTGCGATCTGCTCTGCGTTATTGTCTGCCATCCATGCGCCGTACACATTGAAAACCATTTGCGCACTAGCGTGCCCCATCTGACTGGCTATAAAGCTTGGATTGGCGCCAGCGGCCAGTGACCAGCACGCGTAAGTGTGGCGCGACTGGTAAGCTTTTCGATGCCTGATCCCCGCCTTTTTTAACCCTGCGTCCCACGAGTCACCAAACGAATCAACCTTGTAGATAACCCCCACATCCTTACTTCGACGGACTATCTTAGGGTTAAAGACAAATGTACAGCTGTGCTGCGTTGTTCGACCATATTCACGCAATTGCACGTTGATGTGATACTGCTGCCCGAGTCTAGTCATTTCCATCTGATTCCTTAACGCATCGATGGCTGGCTGAATGAGGTGTATCACTCTATCCGTACTGGCGTCCGTTTTCGGTAGTGTGAACTCGCCCAGTTTTGTATAATTACGGCGAATTGTTATTGTACCCGCTTCAAGGTCTATATCTTCCCATGCCAGGGAAACCAGTTCTCCGTGACGAACACCTGTGTACACCGCCAGTGACCACATGTTTTTCGTCTGCTGATGCCGGCACGCATCTATCAGACGGATGAATTCATCACGGCTGAGCGGATCTGGCTCCACCCTGGCCCTTTTTAATGGCTTTATTCCATCAAAGGGATTTGCCTTTATGTACCCATTATCGGCGGCGAACTGGAACATTCCGGCGATAGTCGTCATGTAGTAATTGACGGTGACCGCGCTCCGGCCCTTAACAGGGATCCTGCCCTTTGCCGCGCACTGATAACCCATCAAAAGCTCTTTCCTGATGTACAGCAACTCTTCTTTCTCAATCGCTGTCACTAGTCGGGTAGCCCCGATCAGCGGTACAACAACTGCCACGACCGACTCGTACCGTTTGTGCGCGTTCGCGCTGATTTCCATCTTTTTCAGATCCAGCCACTTCTCTTCGAGTTCTTTCACTGTGATTTCTTTCTTGCCCAACCCAAAAATTTTAAGGTTAGGTGAATCTGGAAACCGTTCAGCATAATCAAAGCTTCCCGTGCGGATGGCAAAGCATACCGACACCCGCAGTTCCCCGGCGATCTTCCTGTTCTTAGCGGTGTCAGGGACACCGAGGTTTTCCCTGACGCGCTTACCTTTAAAATTAAACCAGATGCGCAGACTGCCACCGTGGTTTTCGACGCCTGTTGGATATGTGATTTTATCCATTAATACCTCCAGACGCCCAAGAGCGATACGAGCTTACCTTTTTCATGGCATCAAATCATCCTGGCTGCTTGCTTTTCATTGAAGCGACCCAGGCATCTACAGCCTTTCTGTTATACATGCACTCACTGGAAGGTTTTGGATTCCCGTCAGGTGATACGTGGATATACTCCCTCCCAACCATCCAGCACTCTTTTCTGGCCCGGAGGATGGTACCGGGCTTGAGCCCGGTCACCGCGATCAGAACACTTTCACAAACCCAATCGTTAGGAGCTAACTGAATAACATTGCTCATATACCCGCCTCACACCACGTTCAGGCCACGGCAGTGGCACCACGTTTCGAACATTCGTTTAACCACTTCCCGGCAGTAGAATCCTTCCTGATCCCTCGAGAGGTCGTAGCGGTTTCCGTACCGCTGACGCACCCAGATTTCAAATGCCTTATTCAATTGATCCCTCCAATTTTTCATCAACCCGACGAACGCAACGCTCAAACGACGACGGCGTAACAATCTTTTTCAACTCAGCAACCAGGTAATCGTTGTGTCGCTGGTGGAGTTGCATGTTGTTTTCTTTTTCAATCTGGCGGAGAACAGCAAGACGGGCTGTGATGATGCGACGCTTCGCTTTTACAACCCGTAAGGCATTCTCTGCCTTTTTGCGCCACGCACTCCATTCACTACTACTGTTTGAGTTGGACAACTGGTCTTCAATGCTCAGTTGTGTTTTTTCAGCGATTACCAGTTGCTGGAGGCAGTCATTTACAGAGTTCAGATTGTCTGTATTGATAAATGATTTTTGCATCACTTCACCTCCACACCGATCCCTGCGATAACACAGGCTCGTTCTATAGCTTCTTTTACCCAGCGCTTATAGCTTTCCGGATGGAATACCTCGCTTTTCCCGGTACCGCTCCAGAACGCCTTTGACGTGATATCTGGCAGGGTGATGGTCAACGGTTTACCAGAAGTGACATCGCAAACCACTCTCTCCCAGTGGTCGCTAGTCTGCGATTCAAGACGCTGAATTAACTCCCCAATACTTAAAGGGGCGATCAACTGCTGGCGTAAGCGCTGAATCTCCGCCGCCATGTAGTAACCGGTTTTGCTCCAGGTATCTACATCATCACCGGCCATATCCGGTTCCATCGTCGCCATCAGAACGGCGTCGTGATAGTCCTGGCTGCCATTGGTGATCGCGACAGCGTAGGTATCACTGTTTTCGCGCTTATGGATAAGCACGACAGGGTTAGTGATTTTGCTCATTTCGCCGTCTCCCGCTCAGCTTCGATGATGGCATCTACAGCCATCACCAGAGTTCTGGCTAGGTCGTCGTAATCCTGCCAGGCATCATTGCTAAAAAAATTCGTGAGCATTACCGGCGCTATCTGCACAACGAGGTGCTGGCGGTAAGTCATGCCACGGGGAGTATCAATGCGCGGGCATGGGTAAGCTGAATGCTGGCCTTTGCTCATCGTGTCGCCTCTCGTTGAATTGTCTTGTAGGCTCGCAACATATCGCGAGATTTTCCGGACAAAACCGTCTTCATGAAGAACATTCCACTACGGTTTGCAACTATTCCTGGTGTGCAGAGCAGTGTGGCGTCTACCACGCGGTTATGTTTACGGAACTCAAACACAGTACTGGTGATCACGATGTTCGCTACGGCGCCATAGTCCTGGTATTGGATTTTCATGAAATTGAATCTCCGGCAGTTTCTTTTGTGTAGTTTTCCCATCCACCATAGCTGTTAACCATTTCGCCCAGCCGCGAGAAGCAAGCATTCATCCATCGGATGCCCCTTGGGGTTAGTGTTGGTACAGTCCCCCAGTCGATGAAGTCAGAATTACTGCGGTGCATATATTTAATGAGGTCCAGAATGTTGATGTAATGGGCACGGCGTTTTTCCATATCCCATCCCTTATCTTCCAAATACGAATCGATAAAGCTCTTAATGGCTGGTTGGTCTAGTGAAATATCCCCGTACTGATGGCGGTACACCGGGCGACGGTGCATGCTGACTAAGTGGAACAGGTAGGCATCAGACACCCATATCAGCGCTTGCTGGTGGGCCAGCTCAACAGAGCCAACCGGTACCCAAATTTCATTATTGTTCACTGTTGACCCTCCCATCCAATCACCTGGAACAGCCCCATCTTAGGGTGATACCACCGGGTGCCTCGAGGTTCAGCTTCAAACATCATTTTGGTGAATGCCGTCATAAATGGCTGCTCACGCACAATGGTCATGGTGGATTTGGTTCCTCCAGGCGCAATAAATGGGATAGGCTTATGGTCGATGTCATAAGCGGAGACTAACTGGCGACACTTTGCATCTGAAAGTCCGCACAGTGCTTTCAATTCCGAGTATCCAGCCCAACCAGGAGGCGTTGCACCACGAGCGATATGATCTACTAGCTCGGTAACCTCAACGACCTTGTCCTCAACGTGGTTAAGGCGACGCTCCTGCTCAACATTCAGCAGGGCCATTTCGGCAATGATCTCCGCCTGAGATTTAGGGCGTTGGTATCTATAGCTGCCAGTTTCGCGGATAGATGGCAGAACATCTTCGCATACCCAGTCTTGTACACGTTCAGCGGAAGCAAGCTGGCTACGGAGAATGAGCCGGTAAGCATCAGATTCAGACGCAAGTTGCATGCCACGAATTTTGTCGTTAAAACCCAATTCTCGCGATTCGCTATAATTGAGTTTAATCAATGACTTGCAGTGAGTTTTTAGCGCGTCAGCCGGATTTGCGTAACCCAGGGATTTTGCCAGCTCAACGGCATCAAATACTGGTTTCCCCTGGTAAAGCATCCCGCTCAGAGAAATGCCGAGATCCGACGAGTTAAATTTCATCAGTTGATTACTCATTGTCTTCTTCCTCCAGTTCCTTTGCTTCTCGTACGGCAATTGCATCAAGTTCTGCATCAAGCGATTCGGCCTCGCCATAGGTCGCGATGCGGATAGATTTGAATGCTGGTTCGCTGAATTCAGCATGCCCCTTACAGAGCCCAGCAGTCGCAGAAACTACAGCCTCCATTTCGCTACTACTGCCGACAAAGATTGAATATTCGCGGCGCTCGGCATTTTCAGTCACCATGAATGTGACGCAGTACCACGCAGTGATAAGTTCGTTTTTCATCATCATTTACCTCAGTGCAAAATGTGTTGAACGGGTATTGCTTCGCCGACACGTAACCGAACAGCAAGATCCATAAACATCTCGTCGAGAAAACCGCTGAACCACGAATGACCGTCTTCTTTCAGGCGCTGATCGTTGGCGGAGTAGAACTGGAAGACAGCCAGATATCGCTCCTGTGGTTTTTGCTCGAGCAGTGCGCCTTCTACGTGTTCAATAAGCAGGTTCTCGATAAGCTGCCGCGTTAAGCCAAAAACAAACTCACCAGTTTTAAATTGGTATTCACCGTCACGAAGTCCCCAGCGTTTTTCGCACTCAATCAGGTAGGTAAGGGCGACAGTTCCGCGCATGTGCTTACAGATGATTTCAGCCCACTCGTGCTGCTCGGCAGCAGTTAGCTCGTGGTCGCCACTGCGTTTTTCATCCATCATCCATGCAGGGAAATTCATACCCGTCCTTTCGTGGATATCTTTCAGCCTTGCGACAAGTTGCTTGATGTTTTCGTTATTTCCTGCCATCAGTTAATTCCTCCGCTTGTATGTTTCTTTTTCACGTAATCAACAACCTCGCTCAGAAGTTCGTCGATAATTAATTTCCCTGAATCTGTCAGGTATTCGGTGTGTTTATTAATTTCTATGGCATTTTGATATGCGTTTTTGATAGTGGAGTCACCCTCATATCTGTTAAGCCCTCCTCGAGTTAATCCTTCAAACCGTAATAACAACTGATTGATGAAATGCTCATTTACTTCTACGGTTTCAATTTTGTTATCTGGAAGTTTTATAATCAGCAGGTTTCCACCAGTCTTACGCTGGAGTCGCGCTAATGCCGCGTTAGAAATTCGGCGTCGATAGGTATCGATAATATTCATAGTTAGTACCCATAAGCTTTCTTAAGATAAAGAATAGCGATTACCTCGTAACCGCAGGACGCATAGAGGCATGCTGATCTGTATGCCGTTTTATCCTTAATGAAAGTCATACGAAGCGCCTCACAGCTAAAGAAGCGACTACCCGACCGTGAATTTTTATATCTTTCAGCTCATCGGTATTGAGGGTGAAGGTTTCGTAATGATGGTTGTCCGAAATAATTTTCAATGAACCACAAACTAATGGCTCAACCCTCTTAATAAAAAGGCACGGACGGCCAAATACATCCATCGTATAAACATAAATGCCAGGGGTTAGCGCTCGGCCACCGCAATCAACGAAAGCCACAACCTCACATGGTTCGATGGTGGGCTGCATTGAGTCACCTTCCATCACGCAGCTCTGCACGCGGTTGCCAAAGTCATTAATGTTGTCTGAACCGAACAGCATTTGAGGCGTTTTAATTGGTTTGTTAATTGCGATAGCATTTTGCATTTTTATTTCCTCAGGGTGAGTTTGTACCCACCCAAAAAGGTGTTATTTATGATTAGATGGTTAATTAGTTAGTTAAATGGCAGAGAACATTTTTTTTAATGTCAGGATGGTCATCAATGATTTTTTTAGCAGCATCACATGCTTCATCGTATGACTTAAAAAAATCAACCAGGACGAAATATTTATCGATGCGTTCGTAAACAGCGAATTCCATCTCACCAATAAACGTTGTGTTAAATTGGTAGTTAAATTCACTCTCATGTGGCTGCGCAGCGTAAAGATATGACCAATGAGAATTGGCTTCTTTGAGCTTGGTGTGAATATCAAATTCTTGGCTGACTGGCTTGTGGTTTACAGTTACGCTCATCTTATTGGCTCCGTTGTTTGCCGATGAGTGAAGCATACCTATGGGTAATAAGATTGGTCAATACCTGTGGGTAATAATTTTTTTGTGTTTTTTTTAGGGCTTTGATTTTAAAGGTAATAAAAAACCCGCCTAAGCGGGTTTAATCAGATAATTTTTAATCTAGCTTCGACTGCAACGCCTAGCAGTTTGCAGTTCCCGTTTATAGGAATTATCGGATAGGAAGGGTTCAATGGTTTCAGGAAATGATCTCCACCATCAATAACCAGCTTTTTGAAGGTGGCTTCGTTGGCATCAATTAGCTTTGCTAGCACTAGGCTTCCATGTTTAGCTTCACGTCCCGTATCGAAGAGCACCATCATCCCTTCCGGGATACTCATTCCTACAGGGGAAGTCATAGAGTCGCCTTTGATCCGTAGCCAAAAACCTTCACCCTCAACATGAGCATCAGATTCACACCACTCTTCAACATCATCCAAGGTATAAGGTTCTATTGCCTCTGCCCAAGCCCCTGCACTAACCCAACTGATCACTGGATAACTCTTCCCTGGATTTGGTTGTTGTACTAATTCTACGTTCGATTTTTCTTGGGTAATGCCGTCCATCCATCCTCGAGGTAAGCCGAACGATTTTTCGATAACTTCGATCATATTGTCGGCGATGCGTTTTCTACCTGCCTTGCCTTCTGGCCAAAGCATTCTTAGAACGTAGGAAGGCTCTCGCTCAATCTTCCGAGCGAGTTTTGAGGCGTTCCCATCACAGTAATCATCCCTCAATTGGATGAGTCGTAAACGACGTTTTTCGTATTTATCCATAGCGTTCATTTTATCCTTTGTTACCCGTTGGTAAATAACCTATGGGTATTGATTATGTTGATACCTGCGGGTAATATCAACTGAGAATTTAAACAGAGGTCAATTATGGAAGCTCTGAAGACGTACATGGCGAACTTAACGCCTGAAGAGAAGAAGCAATTCGCGCTCAATTGTGGGACTACGCTCAACTACCTCAGAAAGGTAATGAGTACCGGTAAACCTATCGGTCCTGAAATCTGCGCTCAAATTGAGATCCACAGCGGAGGAGAGGTTTCTCGTAAATCACTCAAACCAAATAACTGGCAGAAAATTTGGCCAGAGCTGCTTCGGCACAATCATGGCTGATAACAGAACTGTTATGCCGCAAACATACAGTCAGGCAGACGCAGAGTGGATTCATAAGCAACTAATAACCCTAGCACCATCCGCACGACAGAAAGCTATTGAACGCTACTCGACTGTGTATCAGGAATCGTTCGAAGCCGAGCCCGTTTCATACCGCAAGGAGAACCGGGCAAGGCATGAAGCCAATATGCGGCTTCGCCTGTTTGTGAGAAATCACGGCAGGGCTTTACAGGGGTATACCGCCGAACCTCCCCTGGCCGGAACGCCACCGCGTTCCTGATTGTTGCGGGTTTAAAGGTACCCGGACAAAAGCAGGCTTAAAGGTGCCTGTTCAGGTTGGCAACTCACTAACTCAATTCCCCGTATGTACTAGGTAAGTAGTACGTTTTTATGGGGAAGAGGGAAAGGGGGGGTAAGGGGGGATTGGGTGTAGGGGTAGGAATAGGGTCTTTTCCAACAGGAGAGATCCATTGGTTAAGTAGATCACTGTCTTAAGGGCGCAATTAAAAAACGCCTGTATCAGCAAACAAGTACAAGGCGCTCAGGCGCTGAGAAACAAAAAGGGTTCTTTCTGGAAGAGTGATTTTTCAGGGGAGCTGAATCAGAAGGGAGGCTGGCAGCCTTTGGGGAGGCCACCAGCCATGTGAGGGGGAATCCATGAAAACCACATCACAGAATTATTATCTCATCACCGCGGGGTCCGCACAATGCAGCTGACGATCACACCGAATTTTGCACAGGAACGAGCACTTAACCAGCTGCGCCGTAACTGGAAGGATACAGAAACCTTCATGGTGTACTCGCCGACGGGCAGCGGTAAAACAGGACTGGCCGCCTTCATCGTTGCCGGGTTCGTCAGTCGTGGCATGCGGGTAATGTTTTGCGCGCCTTACCAGATCCTCATAACCCAAACCGCAAACCGTTTTGTGGAGTATGGGTTGCCGGGTGATGAAATCGGCTATGTCTGGGCGGATCACCCAAACTACGATCCTACCCTCAAAATACAAATCGCCAGCGCCGATACGCTTATTCGTCGCGTGTTTCCTGACAATATCGATCTGCTGATTATCGACGAAGCTCACCTGAGAAAAAAACGCATCCTGCAGGATATCGAACGCCTGCGCGAAAAAGGCGTGAAAGTGATCGGACTGTCGGGTACACCGTTTTCCCCGTTCCTGGGCAAATACTATGACCGACTGATTAAGCCAACCACCATCGGCGAGCTGATCCAGCGCGGCGACCTGAGCAAATACGAATTTTACGCGCCCACGAAGCCGGATCTGAAAGGAGTTAAAACCTCTCCATCCCTGCAGTACGGTACCGACTACAACGAGGCGCAGCTGGCGGAGATCATGTGCGGTTCCACGCTGGTGGGCGACATCGTCCAAAACTGGCTGGAGAACGGCCGGGACCTGCCGACAATCGCGTTCTGCGTCAACGTAGACCACGCTAATTTTCTGACTATTCAGTTTAACCAGGCTGGCGTAAATGCAGAGGTTATGACTGCAGATACGCCTGCGGAAGAACGCCAAACCATCATTCACCGCTTCGAAACTGGCGCCACAAAAATCATCGTCAGTGTAGGGGTGCTGGTTGCCGGGTTCGACAGCGATGTTCGCTGCATCATCTACGCCAGGCCAACTAAGAGCGAAATTCGCTGGCTGCAGGCGCTCGGGCGTGGCTTGCGCACCGCTCCGGGTAAAGAGTCCTGCCTCATCTTCGATCACAGCGGCACCGTGCACCGCTTGGGTTATCCGGACTCTATCGAATATGACGATCTTCCGGGTAAATCAGACGGGATGGAGGAGGGCGCGCGCCGCGCAACTGAGGAACGAGCAGAAAAGCTGCCTCACGAATGCTCGCAATGCCACTTCATGAAGCCTGCTGGCGTCTATGTCTGCCCTAAATGTGGCCACAAGCCGCTGGCCGGTGAGGACATTGATACCGACACCGGGCGAAAACTCAAAAAACTTGGGGGCGAGCAGCGCCAGCCGACGAAGGAAGAGAAACAAGCCTGGTGGAGTCAGATCAAATTCTATCAACGCCAGCGCGTATCGCTGGGGAAAAAGCCTGTCAGCGATGCCTGGTGTTCTCACACCTTCCGCGAACGTTTTGGGGTATGGCCGAACGGCCTGAGCGATTACCCGATGGACATCACTCCGACAGTCTCAAACTTCATTAAGCACAAGCGGATCAGCTTCGCTAAACGAATCGAAGCTCAGCAGCGCCAGCAGGCACAGGCAGAAGAGCAGCCTACCCAGGAAAGAATTCAGCAGGCGCTTAATCGCGTCAGTGATATCAGACAGCAGTTAGGAAAACGAGCATGAAAACGGTAGAAGCAGCAAAAGGCCATTGGGCCATGATTTTTGAGCATTACGGACTGCCGCCGATCACCGGTAAAAATCACTTTAAGGGGAAGTGCCCGCTGTGTGATTCGATTGGAAAGTTCCGCATCGATAACCGCTACGGCGCGGGAACATGGATATGCACCTGTGGCAACGGTGACGGGCTTAAGCTGGTTACCGAAACCCAGGGCAAACCATTCAACGAGGTTTGCCGCGAAATCGATGCACTGATCGGCAATACGTTCAGACGTGACAAACTTCCCGAGACTAGCGACGCTTCCAAGCTGCGGAGAAAGGTACTCAACAACTTTGCAAAAATGTCTCCTCTGCGCGGTACATCCGGCGCTGAATACCTGAATTCACGCGGTATTTATCAGCTTCCGGCTGAGGCCGTGCGACTCAACCCCAAGCAACGGCATAACGGACGGGTATACCAGTCTATTTATTCACTGGCAACAGACGATAAAGGGGAGCTGTGTTACCTCCATCAGACGTTATTGGATGGTGCAAAGAAAGCTGACATCGGGGCCAGCGCCAAGCGGCAGAAATCGCTGCAGGAAGATAACTATCTTGATCACGCTCGTTCGGTCGCTATCCGTATGTTCCCGGTCGCCAGCACACTTGGCATCGCTGAAGGTATCGAAACTGCGCTGTCTGCACATCAGATTTACAAAGTGAATACCTGGGCGACTATGACCGCCAATTTTATGAAGAAATTCCGGGTCCCGGCAGGCGTTAAGCATCTGATTATTTTTGCCGACCGCGACGAGACAAGCGCTACGGGTTTAGCTGCTGCCTGCGAATGCGCTCACGCAAATCTGATGGCTAAAAATGACCTGCAGCGCGTGAGCGTGTACTGGCCGGATCACGATGATTTCAACAATATGCTCATGAACGGCGATCAGGTTCGTGAGCTGGTTTTCTATAAAAAACAGCAGGTGGCCGCATGAAACTGGAAGCATCGCTCAAACATTTTAGTCCACAAGGAATGCATATCAGCGACGACGTGAAAGGAACAGGAGCAAAAGACAATGCGTGATATGTATGAGCTAATGGACCTCTGGGGGGCTTGGGCTGCGGCAGACAGTAGCGGTGTTGACTGGCAACCTATTGCCGCTGGGTTTAAGGGGCTACTACCTCACGGCAAAAAATCACGTCTTCAGTGTAACGATGATGAGGGCATCATGATTGACGGTTGTGTGGCTCGTCTGCGGAAATATAAGCCAGAAGAGCATGAACTGATTATTGCTCACTTTGTTATCGGTATCTCATTACGCACGATTGCGAAAAAGCGGAAGTGTTCTGATGGGACGGTCAGGAAGGAATTGCAAACAGCATTAGGATTTATAGATGGGGTGCTGTCAACTTTCGGTTAGAAGGGGGGGCTATAGCCCCCCTCTAATTCAACGGCTAAAAAAACTTTGTTGGAGGTATTTGCTGCTGTTCTTATCGTTACTCAAGCGTTTTGTCGACGGAGTTATGGTTTTAACCGGCTGAGAAGGGTTAAATTTTTTCTGCCATTCGCGTAGTTCAATGTTTGTTTGAAGCTGAGTAGACATGGTTTCCCTCATTAATTCCTATTAAAGTACTGATAGTTAAGCTCTTTATCGAAGTAATGTTTTCGCTTAACCCAGACAAAACCGTCACCTTTAGATATTATAGCAACATCGATTGGACCGCCAACAGTTTCACTATCGTTTGAGATTTTTCGTTTGAAAGCGGTGAGGTTAACCAACGACTCTGCCATGTATCCTAGATCTTGCTTTGGAAGGAACTCAATCATCTCCACAACTTTGCTAATGTGGTTTTCGATTATGTATTCCCGTATCTCACCAGTTGTTTTCGTCCAATCTTCATTTGCAAAATTCGTAATATCGGCAATTAAAGCATCACTTTCATCAGTCGGAAGTGAAGATTGTTTAATTCTTTCAATTACATCGTTTAAGATGCTATCTGTTCCTTTTTCAATTTTAGGGAACATGAAATCTTGAAGCTCACCACTTATTCCTGTCATGAAGGCACTAACTTCATCTTCTTGAGCGTAAGCTGTGACACCACTTTCTCCACCACTTGTACTTTTATCCATATTTGGTGAATAGCGAAGTTTGTTTCCAAAAAAACCGATCACATCATATGCTAAAATACTTGGGAAAAACTCCTTTTCTCCATAACCGGCAATAACTAGGCCAGTATTTGTTCCAAATGGAGATTTTCTGCATATAATATGTGCGAACATCGTTGAAAGTGCATCTATAAGTGTGCTTGGTAACTCTACTCCATCTTCTTGATATAGTATTGCTTCGCAAGCGTCTTTCGCAATCGGTGTGGAAAAATCAATGGCGCTAGTCAAATCTTGGGAATCAAACCCTTCATAAAAATTACTTGAGTTAAAGTTATTAACGAACTCTCTACACGCATTTTCCAAAATATTATAAGTTTCTAATGTGCTGGGTTGATGTTTGTTCTGCTCAATAAAACCTTTTATGTGATTATCTTGAATGTGTTGCATGAAACCAGGGAATACATTGTAAAGAAGGATATCTTCTAAGTGATTTTTTTTAATATCATCAGGGATTATGTGATCACATTCACAAAGAAAGTTCCAAAAATTTGCAGCGTACTGTTCAACTGTATCATAACTTTTGTTGCCTAACTGACGACGATACTCTTTAATAATCATTTCCCAAGGAACACCACATAAGCTTCCTGCTCCGTAGACCATCAGACCTACAGGATGATGTTTACTTAATGCAAATAATTTCTCTGCACCATTATTTATTTTTACAGTATTTCCACCTGTTATAGTGACTGCGGAATCAGCCGCAAGTGAAACTGCAAGTTTGTTATATACTGCTATTTCAGCTGTCATTGGCATCACTCGAAAAAATAATTAATTAGTCTGTTTATCCTACATGCTGGCAGGTTTTTCAAGGGAAAATAACTAACGCGTACGCAAAAAGTATCGTAACATGATAAGAGTGGTCACTTCGACACATAGCTTAACAATCGAAGCCCTGCCAGAAATGGTGGGGTTTTTGTTTTTCGCACTCAGTGTAAGTGAAATATAACCATGTGCTTTCAGGGTGAGTTACTATGCAGATTCCTTTCAAAAGTTGTCTGGAGAGTGGCATGGAATTAACATTTAAGGATCTGAAAGAAAAACGCACTAAACTGGTCGAGGCGCAATGGAAGTTACAGGATAAACTTCAGGAGAAGGCGAGCGAACTACTACGAGAGTATTCAGGTTCTCTTGATCTTACATCTCGTGAGTGGACTGGTTCTGACGGAACAAGATGGCCTTATGTGGACATTGGTATTTGGGAGGAGGAGGGGAAGTTCTTTCCTGTCTTAATCCCCCAACTCAATATGGACAGCCGTTACCACTTGAATTTCGTGATTGCAACCACTCTTGATGATTCTCCGCTAACAGGTGGCTACAGGCAGGGCGTAAGCATCTCACTCTGGTATGAGAACTCATCATTTTATGCTGAAGTAGGCTCAGGAGACGACGTCTCCCGTTTTTCTGTCTCATCTCAGCTGGGTGGATTTTATCAGGTATGCAACGCTATTAAGGCGTTAATTAGCTCTTCTATGGATCGCGCCATGCCAGATATTCCAGCGAATTAATAAAGCATAAACATCTTTCAGGGCTATGCAAATGCATGGCCTTTTCTATATCCCGTTGTGAAATGTTCGTGAGGCATGGGTTGTCAGCCAAAGGATCACCGGGAGACACCCAGCACCACGCATCCATTATTGCATAGCAAAAAGGCTCACAACGGTGGAACTTTTAGCAGGGCGAAAAAAAGCCCGCATTGGGTTGCGGGCATAACAGAGAACAAATAGCTAATATTCAAGTTGTCTTTCATCAACTTGTCAGAAGAATTTAACCTTAAGAAAAATTGATGTAAAGACAATATTGATTTCTGGTTACAGGCTGCGCATTTGCGTGGCCTTTTCTATTTCAGGCTCACGGGAATCATCCGCTACGTGCTTTGTTGATAAATCCAGCCCGAGGGCCTGACCCTTTTCATACACAGCACCCGCTACCAACGCGAGGTGAGAGCATGCAACGCATGGATAAAATCAGAGAGTGGCTCAGTTATTGGGTTGGAGGCTTAACGACCATGGGTGGCGTTCTTTCCCTGAACGACTGGGCAATCATCATCGGTATCGCCTGCACTATCGGAACCTTTGGCGTGAACTGGTACTACAAGCGCAAAGAGCGTGAGGATAGGTTAAATGGCAATGTCACCAAAGTTCAGGAATAGCGTTATTGCTGCCATACCTGCCGGTGCTATTGCTATCGCTGCGGCATTGATTACTGGCCCAACGGGTAATGATGGCCTTGAAGGTGTGCGCTATCAGCCTTATCGGGATGTTGTTGGGGTGTGGACGGTATGCTGGGGCCATACTGGTAAAGATATTATCCTCGGCAAGACCTACACCAAAGCAGAATGTCAGGCGCTGTTGGATACAGACCTGAATATTGTCGCCAGCCAGATTAACCCATATATCAACGCACCGATCCCCGAAACGATGAGGGGGGCGCTGTACTCATTTGTGTATAACGTTGGCGCGGGGAGCTTCAAAACCTCCACACTGTTACGAAAAATCAACCAGGGTGATTCGAAAGGCGCATGCAAAGAACTGCAGCGCTGGACGTATGCCGGTGGTAAGCAGTGGAAGGGGCTGATCGCCCGACGCGAGATTGAGCGTGAAGTTTGCGAGTGGGGCCAAAAATGAGCCGATTAACAGCAATCATCTGCGCTATCGTTATCTGTCTGCTGGTCTCCATGGCCTGGACGATTAACCATTACCGCGACAACGCCATCACCTACAAAGACCAGCGAGACAAAGCCGCCAAGAATCTCAGCACGGCTAACGCCACCATCAAAGATATGCAGGTACGCCAGCGAGATGTCGCTGCTCTGGATGCCAAATACACGAAGGAACTTGCAGATGCTAAAGCTGAAAATGATGCTCTGCAGCGCAAGCTTGATAATGGTGGTCGGGTGCTCGTCAAGGGAAAGTGTCCAGTGCCTGCCACAAGCGAAACCGCCAGCACCTCCGGCGTGGGCCATGATGCCACCGTCGAACTCTCTGACGTTGCTGGACGAAACGTTCTCGGTATCCGATCCGGAATCAAGCAAGACCAGTCAGCCCTGAGGGCGCTGCAGGAATACATCAACACACAGTGTCTGAAGTAACCAAGCCTCGCAATAGCGGGGCTTTTTTGTATCCGTATTTCACCGCGCACCGCAGCGCATTAAACCACGTCGAACCCAACCCTTTGGAATGAGCCTTTGAGGAGTCAGTTAGTGCTGGCGAGCCTCGACGGGCTGATCTCCTATGCGGCAAAGGTTCATCTCAAAGCAAGGTACACGCAATGACATACCCAACAGTGATAGTAAATGGCGTCTCCGTCCGTGTGGACGAGAAGGGAAGATATAGCCTGAATGACCTTCATGCCGCCGCTGTTCTGAAAGGCGAGGCTACTGAGTCGCAAAAGCCAGGTAAATTCATCCGTAGCGCTTCAGTGAAACGGTTTGTTCAGGCGCTGGTAGGCAAAGGACAAAAATGTCCTATGGAAGATAACCCGGCACTTAGGGTAATCCGAGGTGGTGACGAGCCAGGGGTATGGGCTGCAGAACTGCTCGCTATCCGATATGCAGCCTGGATTAAGCCGGAGTTTGAAATCCGCGTTTATGAAACCTTCCGCGAGGCCGTGCTCAACGGGCTTAGCAATATGAACAGACTCAACCGCCTCGACTTACTGATCGCCAATGAGACCAAAGAGGTCAGTGCCTGCGCCCGGGCAATGAACAAGTGGGGCGTCGGTGGCCGCAAGAAACTGCTCAACTGTGCTCGTGAGCGGATCGTCAGTCAGATGGATCCTGACATGGTCACGCTGATGGAAGCGAAAGCAGGTTAGCCAACGCAAAATTGCGTCGGCGGAGTAGCCATTCCAAAGCGTCCTATCCCGGGCGCTTGATAATAACTGAAGAGGGAATGGATATGGCGACCGAAGAAAAGAAAATGGGCCGCCCTACAGATTACCTACCTGAAGTAGGCGAGGACATCTGCAACTTGCTTATGCTTGGCGAAAGTCTCCGCTCAATCTGTAAGCGACCAGGAATGCCAGCAATCAGGACTGTTATGTACTGGTTGCAAAGGCATGACGACTTTATGCAACAGTACGCACGCGCACGCGAGGTACAGGCGGAGCTTCTCGCTGAGGAAATCATCGAGATTGCCGACGACAGCGCTGGTGATGTCATTGTTGATGAGGATGGTCGCGAGCAGACCAATCATGAACGAGTAGCGCGCTCTCGTCTTCGCGTGGATGCCCGCAAGTGGTACGCATCAAAACTTGCGCCAAAGCGCTATGGCGATCGCGTTCAGCACGATCAGAAGATCACTATCACCGACCTCACCGACGAGGAACTGGACAAGCGTCTTATGGAGTTGACCAATGCACAGTCTGAGCCGGGAGGAGAAGCTTGAACTCCTGAATATCCTTGAGGAGAAAAAGCGTAGGGAAAGCGTTTATCGATATCGCAAGTACTACGACACTCGTTATGCATGGCAGCGTAAGTTTATTGCCGCTACAGCTGAATACCGGCAGTGCGCACTGATAGCCGCAAACCGTGTGGGGAAGACCGATACGGCCACCTACATCGACGCCATTCATCTGCTGGGTGAATACCCGGATGGCTGGAAAGGCCACCGATTTAATCATGCTCCCTTGATGTGGTGCCTCGGGTATTCAGGGGAGAAATGTCGCGATCTGTTGCAGGCTGCCATTATCGGCAAAAAGGTGAACGGTGAGTTTACTGGAGGCCTGATCCCCCCTGACAGAATCGTGACAACAGAGCCTATGACAGGGACGCCAAACGCCGTGCGTTCAGCCTATATACGGCACGCAAGCGGTGACCTGAGCAAGGTCCAGTTCTGGTCTTACACCCAGGGTCAGCATGCCCTGATGGGGGATGATATCGACTGGTTCCACATCGATGAGGAGCCAGAAGATCAGACGATTTACCCGCAGGTGCTAACCCGTACCGCTACCGGCGATCAGGGGCGTGGTGGTCGAGGCATCCTGACCTTTACTCCTGAGAACGGGCGCACAGAGTTGGTAATTCAGTTGCTTGATACGCCAGCCGCTTCTCAATTCTGCATGAATGTTGGCTGGGATGATGCGCCTCACTTAACCGAAGAGACGAAGCAAGCGCTTCTCGAATCATATCCTCCGCATCAGCGCGACATGCGTACGAAAGGTATCCCCATGCTTGGTCACGGACGCATATTTGATTTCAGTGAGGACGCGATCACCTGCGAGCCATTCCCGATACCTAAGCATTACATGGTCATTGATGGGATGGACTTCGGGTGGGATCACCCGCAAAGCCGCGTTCAACTGGCAATCGATATGGACAGCGAAACCTTCTACGTAACCAAAGCATGGAAGGCCAGCAAAACATCGCCCGCCGAGGCGTGGGGCGCTACCAAATCATGGGCTAACAAAGTACCAACCGCGTGGCCCCAGGATGGATTGCAGACAGAGAAGGGCAGCGGTCTTCAGCAGCGGGAATATTACAGTGATGCAGGATTTTTAATGCTTCCTGAAGCCGCCCAATGGCCTGATGGTTCCCGGTCGGTTGAGCCTGGGCTTTTTGAGTTGCATGACCTGATGAGCACCGGCCGCTTCAAGGTTTTTGCTGGTCTGCGTGATTGGTTCGAGGAGTTCAACTTCTACCATCGCGATGATCGGGGTCGCATTGTTAAGACGCGTGACGACCTTCTTGATGCCACCCGATACGCCTACATGATGCGCCGCTTTGCTAAGCGATACGGCGACATTGGCATTGTTAAAGATAAAAAGATCCCCGCCCCGATTAGACCAGTACCCAGAGGACGATAATGGCTGACAACGAAAGCAGGCTGGAAAGCATTCTGTGCAAGTTCGACGCAGACTGGACAGCCGGAGAAGAAGCCAGAACCGAGGCGAAGAATGACCTTTTCTTCTCCCGGGTATCTCATTGGGATGACTGGCTTAATCAGTACACAACATTGCAGTACCGAGGACAGTTCGACGTTGTGCGCCCGGTAGTGCGTAAGCTGGTCGCAGAGATGCGCCAGAACCCGATTGATGTTCTCTACCGACCGAAAGACGGCGCAAGCCCTGACGCAGCCGATACGCTGATGGGCATGTATCGCACTGACGCGCAGAATAACGCCTCAAAGATATCGGTGAATGTCGCTGTACGTGAGCAGATTGAATGCGGTATCGGGCATTGGCGACGTGTTACCAGATACGAAGACCAGAGTCCGACCAGCAACAACCAGATTGTGCTGCGTGAGCCGATCCACTCCTCATGTTCAAGTGTGGTGTGGGACAGCAACAGCAAGCAGATGGACAAGTCGGACGCCCGGCACTGCACGCTGATCCACTCAATGAGTCGTGACGGCTGGAAAAACTTCGCAGAAGAGCATGGTCTTGATGAAGATGTCATACCCTCATTCCAGAGCCCGACCGAGTGGGTATTCCCCTGGCTGACTCAGGACACCATTCACGTCGCTGAATACTACGAGGTGGAGCGGAAGAAAGAGACCGTCTACATCTATCAGGATCCGATTACCGGTGCGCCGTCGGCGTACTACAAGCGCGACATCAAGAACGTTATTGATGACCTGGCAGATCGCGGGATGGTCAAGGTTGCAGAGCGCAAGGTTGAGCGCTGCCGGGTGTACAAATCAATCATCACCTGCACCGACATCCTGAAGGACAGGCAGCTGATTGCTGGCGAACACATCCCGATCGTGCCTGTATTTGGCGAGTGGGGCTTCGTCGAAAGCAAAGAAGTGTACGAGGGCGTAGTTCGGGCCACCAAAGACGGCCAGCGCCTGCGTAACATGATAATGTCGTTTAACGCTGACATCGTCGCCCGTACGCCGAAGAAAAAGCCAGTGTTCTGGCCTGAGCAGATCGCCGGTTATGAGCACATGTATGACGGCAATGATGATTTCCCGTACTACCTTCTCAACCGCACCGACGAAAACAATGGCGACCTTCCTGTTCAGCCTATCGCCTACATGGAGAACCCAGAGGTACCGCAGGCCAACGCCTATATGCTTGAGGCCGCTACCGCAGCAGTGAAAGAGGTAGCGACGCTTGGCGTGGATGCAGAGGCTGTGAACGGCGGCCAGGTTGCATTCGAGACGGTAAACCAGCTGAACATGCGCTCCGATCTGGAGACGTTCGTATTCCAGGACAACCTTGCCACTGCGATGCGCCGTGATGGTGAGATTTATCAGTCGATCGTCAATGACATCTACGACATCCCCCGCACCGTTACCATCACGCTTGAAGATGGCAGCGAGAAGGAAGTGCAGCTGATGGAGCAGGTGGTAGACCTCGCAACTGGCGAAACAACCGTCCTGAACGACATCAGGGGCCGCTATGAGTGCTACACCGACGTTGGCCCATCCTTCCAGTCGATGAAGCAGCAGAACCGCGCTGAGATTCTGGAATTGCTCGGCAAAACACCGCAGGGCACGCCGGAGTATCAGCTTCTGTTACTGCAGTACTTCACGTTGCTGGATGGCAAAGGCGTCGAAATGATGCGCGACTATGCCAACAAACAGCTGATCATGATGGGCGCTAAGAAGCCTGAAACTCCTGAAGAACAGCAGTGGTTGATGGAGGCGCAGCAGCAACCTCAGCAGCCATCACCTGAACAATTACAGGCTCAGGGCGTATTGCTCACTGGTCAGGCCGATCTGCTCAATGCTCAGGTTAAGCAGCAACAGTTGCAGGTTGATGCCGCCAAGGTTGAGAGCGCTAACCAACTCAACCAGGCGAAGATCGCCGAAATCTTCAACAATATGGATCTCGACAAGCAAGCAGCATTCCGCGAGTTCCTCGACCTCATGCAACGGGCGCAGAACGAAAGCGCCGCCGATGCACGAGCCAACGCAGAGTTACTTCTCAAGGGTGATAGCCAGACGCACAAACAGCGGATGGATCTCGCCAGCATCCTGCAATCGCAGAGACAAAACACACCTTCCGGCAGCGTAGCCGAGAATCCTCAATAAGAGAGAGTTAATCATGCAAGACACCATCAATATTCAGGAAGCTGAAGGCTTAAACACGTCCGGCAATCAAGCAGCGGCATCTGCTGATGGCTCTGTTGTCGATAATGCCAACGGCAACGCAGGGCATGATGAAGGCTTCGAGATTGTCCTGAAAGACGATGAGGCAAAGCCAAAACAAGACCCGGAAACTAACGCGCGATTTGCGGCTAAGCGACTGGAACGCAAGCGTCAACGTGAGCTTGAGCAACAGGCGGAAGCAGTAAAACGCGGTGAATTGCCGGAGAACTTACGGGTTAACCCGGAGTTACCACCTCAGCCTAACGCCAGTGACTATTTCTCTGATGAAGCTTTAGAGAAATACGGCTGGGATACCAATCGTGCGCAGGCTGCTTTCACGCAGGCTAACAACGAATGGCTAATCAAGGCGCAGGATGCCCGAAGCAATGCTGTTGCTGAGCAAGGGCGTAGAACTCAGGACTTTACCCAGCAATCAGCGCAACACGTCGAAGCTGCCCGTAAGCACTATGACGCGGCGGAAAAACTCAATATTCCTGACTATCAGGAAAAAGAAGATGCGTTTATGCAGATCGTTCCGGCACCGGTGGCGACTGACATCATGCGCCTATTCCCTGAGAAATCCGCCGCGCTCATGTATCACCTTGGGGCCAACCCCGAGAAAGCCCGCCAGTTACTGGCGATAGACGGGCAGTCCGCGCTGATTGAACTCACTCGACTCTCAGAACGCTTAACTCTCAAGCCTCGCGGCCAACAGGTCTCGTCCGCTCCCCCTGCAGATCAATCCCTCACTGGCGACGTGTCGGCGGCTAACGTCGATGCGATGCGCAAGGCGATGGAAGCAGCATCAAGCAAGGGTGATGTAGATACCTATCGCAAGCTAAAGGCAAAACTTAAAGGAATTCGATAATGGCATTGAACGAAGGTCAAATCGTTACGCTGGCGGTGGATGAAATCATTGAAACCATTACCAGCCTGACACCAATGGCGCAGAAGGCGAGCAAGTACACGCCTCCTGCAAGCGAAATGCAGCGCTCCAGCAACACGATCTGGATGCCTGTAGAGCAGGAATCTCCAACTCAGGAAGGTTGGGACTTAACTGGCAAATCAACTGGTCTGCTGGAGCTTAACGTTCCGGTAAGTCTGGGTGAGCCGGATAACGACTTCTTCCAGCTGCGTGCTGACGATCTGCGTGACGAAACAGCATATCGCCTCCGCATCAACGCCGCCGCCAAAAAACTGGCAAGCAACTGTGAAGTTAAAGTTGCCAACCTGGCTGCTGAAATGGGCTCTCTGGTAGTAACCAGCGATGACCCGATCGGTACCGCTGCCGGTTCTGGCTGGGACTTCGTGGCTGATGCAGAAGAAATCATGTTCTCGCGTGAGCTTAACCGTGATTCTGGACTGTCTTACTTCTTCAACCCGAAGGACTACAAGGCAGCCGGTCACGATCTGATTAACCGCGACATGTTCGGCCGCATCCCTGAAGATGCCTACAAAAACGGCACCATTCAGCGTCAGGTTGCTGGCTTTGATGACGTCCTGCGCTCGCCTAAACTGCCAGTACTCCCGGCTTCAACCGCCACCGGTCTAACCGTCAGCGGCGCACAGAAGTTCAAGCCTGTAGCGTGGGATCTGGATGCAGACGGAAACAAGCGTAACGTTGATAACCGCCTGGCTACGGTAACTCTCTCTGCTACCACTGGCCTGAAGCGCGGCGACAAAATCAGCTTCACCGGCGTTAAGTTCCTCGGTCAGATGGCTAAAAACCTGCTGGCTCAGGATGCGACATTCTCTGTCGTGCGCGTTGTCGATGGCACTCATGTTGAGATTACGCCTAAGCCTATCGCTCTGGATGACACTTCCCTGTCACCTGAGCAGCGTGCTTATGCCAACGTGAACACCTCGCTGGCAAACAGCATGGCGGTAAACGTACTCAACACCACCACTGCACGTACCAACGTGTTCTGGGCAGATGACGCGATCCGCATCGTTAGCCAGCCAATCCCGGCTAACCACGAACTGTTCGCAGGCATGAAGACCAAGTCGTTCTCCATCCCTGAAGTGGGCTTGAATGGCATCTTCGCGACGCAGGGCGACATCAACACCCTGTCCGGCCTGTGCCGTATCGCGGTCTGGTATGGCGTCAACGCAACCCGCCCGGAGTCAATCGGCGTCGGCCTGGCTGATCAGGCGTAATCACTAATCTTCAAGGGGCTTCGGCCCCTTTGTTCATTCTGGAGCAGAACATGACACAGATGGTGTATCGCCAAGGCGACATGAGCAAGTGGAGGGGCGTTGGCTACGACTACGAGATTATCTCTGAGGAAGATTTGCAGGAGTATCTCGATGCCGGCTGGTTTGCGCACCCTGATGATCTGGTGAACTCTCTGGCAGAGCCAGAGCCAACACAACGCAAAAAGCCGGGGCCAAAGCCTAAGGCGGGCGACAATGCAGATAGCGACTAAAGGCGACATCGTCCGGGCGGCGCTGCGTAAGTTGGGCGTCGCTTCTGATGCCACACTCACCGACGTTGAGCCGCAGTCAATCCAGGACGGCGTTGATGACCTCGAAACGATGATGGCTGAGTGGTACCAGGACGGGAAGGGCATCATCACCGGGTATGAATTCACTGACCCGGATAACCCGCCCGCCGAAGGTGACGACCACGGCATGCGCTCCAGCGCAGTCAGTGCTGTGGTGTTTAATCTGGCCTGCCGCATCGCTCCTGATTACGCAATCGAACCAACCGCCAAAGTCATCACCACCGCCCGTTATGGCAAAGAGCGACTCGTCAAAAACACGGCGTTAAGTCGAGCCAAGCGCGCACCGTATCCGAGCAGAGCCCCTATTGGCAGCGGCAATAAACTAGCCACTCTGAATGGATGGCATTACTTCCCGGGAGAGCAGAAAGATGCCGATCCAGCAACTGGCCCTGATGAGGGGAACGGGTAAAGACTACCGCAACGCCGACTACATCGACTATCTGCCGGTGAATATGCTGGCTACGCCCAAAGAGGCGCTCAACGCATCGGGTTATTTGCGCTCCTTTCCGGGTATAGCGAAGCGATCTGATGTTGCCGGTGCATCTCGTGGGGCACAGTACAACACCTCTCAGAACGCCGTATATCGCGTTATGGGCGGCAAGCTCTACAAGGGTGATTCGGTGGTAGGTGATGTGACTGGTTCTGCCCGGGTGTCTATGGCGCATGGTCGAACGTCACAGGCTGTCTGCGTCGGCGGTCAGGTGGTCGAGTATCGTTACGACGGCACGACAAAGACGGTCGCAAACTGGCCGGCGTCCAGCGGATTTGTTCAATACGAACTCGGGTCCGCGCGCGACATCACCAGGTTACGTGGACGCTATGCCTGGGCGAAGGATAACTCTGACTCGTGGTTTATCTCTGACCTCGAGGATGAGTCTCACCCTGATCGTTACGCAGCTGAGTACCGGGCGGAGTCGCAACCTGACGGCATTATCGGCATCGGAACCTGGCGCGACTTCATCGTGTGCTTTGGCGCGACAACAACTGAGTTTTTCTCACTAACTGGCGCAAGTACGCAGGGCGCTGCGCTGTATGTCGCCAACCCGGCGTATATGGTGCCGAAAGGGATAGCCGGGACGTTCTGCAAATGCGAGTTCATGGATGCTTACGCCGTTATCAGCAACCCAGCCACCGGAGCGCCATCGGTCTACATTCTTGACTCTGGCAGGGCTTCACCTATCGCCACCTCCAGCATCGAGAAGATTATCAGGTCGTACACTGCCAGTGAGCTTGCAACTGCTGTGATGGAGTCATTGCGATTCGACTCTCATGAGTTGCTGCTGATCCACTTGCCGGGCCAGGTTCTGGTATATGACGCATCAGCCAGTCAGAGCGGGCCGCAATGGTCAGTGCTGAAAACCGGGCTGGGTGACGATGTCTACCGGGCTATCGACTTCATGTACGAAGGCAACTCCATCACCTGCGGCGACAAGTCAGCATCGGTGAAGGGAGTGCTGCAGTTCGATGTTTCCAGTCAATATGGTATTGACCAAGAACATATTTTGTTCAGTCCATATATAAAGGCAGATAATGTAATTATTAATGACCTTGAATTAGAAACATCGGGTGGGGTGTGTGGTAAAATAGACCGTATATTTATATCAGCCACTACCGATGGAATTAATTACGGGCGCGAGCAATTGGTCGTGCTGCAATCCCCATTAGTTTACGACAATAGGGTTTTGTGGAGGCGAGTAGGTCGGGTTCGTAAAAATATCGGTTTCAAGTTCAGAGTAATTGCAAGTGGTCCCGTAACTTTATCGGGGCTATCCATCCGCACAACATAAATCGAAACTTGAGGAGTAGATATGTTAAGTGAAGAAGTTCGTGATGTCGTTGGTTATGAAGGTCTTTATGCGGTAACAAGTGATGGGCGCATATATTCGCATTCACGGGTAATCAATACCTGCCACGGAGCGACTCGACTAATGAAGGGGAGGTGGTTGAAGCCTGCGAAAGATGGTGGAGGTTATCTCTTTGTTGGCCTGTGCAGGGAAGGGACGGTAAAACCGACAAAGATTCATAGAATTGTCGCTGAGGCATTCCTCGAAAATAAGGATGGAAAGCCTGCCGTAAATCACATTGATAATAATAATCAAAATAACCATGTCTCGAACCTTGAGTGGTGCACTAATAAAGAAAACATGCAGCATTGCTCAAGAAGCGGAAGAATAAAGATACCTCACTATTTTGGGTCGGATCACCCTTCATCTAAATTAAATGATGCTGCAGTTATTCATATAAAGAAAGATAGCGAAACACCAATCAGTGTTTTAGCTAAGAAATATGGAGTAGCAGTCCAAACCATACACTCAATCAAGAATGGGAAGACGTGGAGGCATATAGGTGGCTAATGATGCGCTAAACCAGCCTGTAATCCTACGCGCAACCAGCCTTGTAGCATCGTCGCTTCCGATTGGGTCCAGTCCTGCATATCAGCAGTACATTCTGTCGCAGGCATTGGACTTCACCAACGTAGCCAATAAGGCAAATGAAGCTGGGGACGGTGCTTACGATGCGCAGGTCAGGAACGACCAGCAGGACGTTCAACTGCTCGATCATGAAATCCGCTTGGGTGACGCAGAAGCGCAGATCCAAAACCATGAGACGCGCATCACCTCTGCAGAGGCTGCGATTGTTTCACTGGATGGTCGGGTAACTGCAGCCGAAAGCGATATTGAATTCCTCACCAACGAACTGATAGCGGTGCAGGGCGATATCGCTGATCTGCAAACAGACGTATCCAGTCTGCAAAGTGACGTCTCTAATCAGGGGGTGCGTCTCACCCAGGCCGAGACGGATATCGACGATATACAGGCCGACTACGTTTCAAAAACAGCCATAGCCGCACAGTCACTAGCTTCATCGCTGGGAGTGGCGACATCGTTCTCAATCGATGGCGTCAAGGTGCTTGGCCCAAAACAAACCGGATGGACGGCGGGAACTGGCTCACCAAACCTCGGGGTGTTTAATGCCGACCAGTCATTCACTGTCGGCGCAGCATACTCACAGACTGAAGTGCAGGCCATCGCCACTGAACTGATAGCAGCTCGCAAACGCATTCTGGCACTTGAACAGGCACTGAGAACTCACGGCTTAATTAATTAAGGATACCCATGCTCACAAAAGTCGATGCTCTCACTGGGCAGGGATTGATGCGCCTGTGGGGTGTCCCGTCATGGCCTGATTTCGATGCCAGTTACTGGCTTTGGAAGGGTTGCGGAGTATTCGTGACGATTGACCATGGCGACCACGTCGACCTGCACATGGCGATGAAGCCAGGAGAGCGCCACCGTTGCCGGGATGCCGTGGCGGATGTGCTGAAGATGATTGGCGACCGGGAAGTGCACGCCCCGATCCGCTTTGAGCACAGGCAGGTGTGCAACCTGGCGAAGAAATTTGGATTCGTCGAAACCTGGCGCGGAGAGGTCGAGTATATCGACGATACCCGCGGCGTTCTTATTTTAATGAAGAGGTATGCAAATGGGCGGCATTGCTAAAGGTATCGGTAACGCAGTCGGTAGTGTCGTAGGCGGCATCACCGGCTCAAACAAGGCTGCTGATGCTCAGGTTAGCGCAGCCAAAGACTCAAACCAGATGGCCTGGAATATCTACCAGGACCAGAAGAAAACCAACCAGCCATTCCTGAATGCAGGATTGACCGGTTTAACCGGGTTGCAGGGTATTGCAGGTAAGCCAATCGACCGCAACGCCTCGCTCGCTGAGTATTACGCCTCACCAGAATACAAAATGCTAAGTGACCAGGCTCGCTATCAAGGCCTTACTGCTGCTGAGGCAACCGGCGGGCTGGGTTCAACCGCTACCGGGAATATGCTCTCATCCATCGCGCCTCAGCTTGGGCAGAACTACCTGAACATGATGACTGACCAGCAGAATAATATGTATCAGCAACTTATGGGGCTATCCAACGTTGGCCTATCAGCTGCTGGCGTATCCAATGCCGCAGCTGGTAGTTATGCGAATAGCTACGGCGACAATATGGCCCAGATCGGCGCGGCAAAAGCCGGTAATTACCTGGCTAATGGTAATGCGCTAACTAGTGGGCTTGGTTTCCTTTCAGGTACAAGCGCTGGTCAGCAATTTGGTACCGGTATTGGGAATATTGTTAAAAGCTGGTTTTAAGGAGGGTATATGGCGATTGTTAACCCCATTGATTACAGCGGTGGCAGTGGATTCTTGCAGGGGCTAAAGGCATACGGTGGCATGCAGGAGATTCAGCAAGCGCGTATGGCTAATGAACAGGCCGCAGCACAGCAAGAAGCACTGAACGCTTTCAAGTCTGACTGGCAAGCATCTTTTGGTGATCCGCAAAAGATGTCGGCACTTGTTGCCAAATACCCAGGTCAGATGGACGCCATCAAAGCTGGTATAGGATTTCAGGATGAGCAACATCAGCAGGCTCTTGGTAATGCCGCGCGAGACCTGCGCGTAGCAATGGCGACGAATAACCCACAAGCCGTTGGCGCCGCAGCAATGAAGCACGCCGGAGTCCTGGGAACGGTAGGGTCTTCGCCCGAAGATATCATGCAGCAGTTCCAGCAGGATCCGCAGTCGCTTTCTCACACCGTAGAAGCCGTTGGTATGAGCGCACTGGGGCCAGAGAAATTCTACGATGTGCAGCAGAATCAGCAGAAGATTGACGAAACCGCCCGCAGCAATCGAGCCGGAGAGTCACTGCAGGCACGCGGGCAGAATATGTCTTATCAGTCAGCAATGACCGGACATAACTTAGCGGCGCAGAGACTGGCGCTTGATCAGCAGGAGTTTGGCCTCAAGGTGCAGCAGGCACAGGAAAAGGCTCAGCAGCTTATTGAGGGCGCACCAAAACTCTCTGTGAATATGGAGAAATCCATCGAGAAATCAGTTAATGATTCCGCTGCAAGCACTAATTCTGCTGATTCCATGGCTGCACTGGCGCAGCAGTTCAGACAGGAAAAGCCAACTACCGGCCTGTTTGGTAATGCCTCGAATATGTTTGCCAAAGTCACCGGCACCGATACAGCTTTGCGAGATCTACGCATCCGTCAGAATGCCTTGGTTAACAATCAGGTATTAAGATTCCTTCCGCCTGGACCGGCTACTGACAGGGACGTTGAAATCGTCAGGCAGGGTGCCCCGACAGACATGGATAACCCAGAGGTTGTTGCGCGGTGGCTCGATGCTATGTCTAACCTTGAGCGCCGTAGCGCACAGTTTAATGACTTTAAGGCTGAATGGATGAGCGCCAATGGAAACCCTGGGCAATCCAGAAATGGCGGCCAGGTTCTCGGTATGGATGTTCAGAAAGGTGAGTCGCTCGGTAGCGCAGCAAGGCGTTATATGGCTAATAACCCAATCTCTGGGTCCAGAGTAACTAAAGACCAGCATGCACAGCCAGCAGTTCCGCAGCAATACGGACAGACGCAGCAACAGGCACAAGCCCACACCTCAAAATCAGGCATTCAATTCACGGTGGAATAATGAAAGTTACCGCTAATGGGAAAACATTCACATTTCCAGACGGAACCAGCAATGAGCAGATCGGCGATGCCATTGATGAGTATTTCGCTGGTCAGGCCGCAACTCAAACACCGCAGGAACAAGCGCCACAGGCACAGCAAGCACCACAGCAGCAGGGACAGTCTTTGCTGCAAAGCGCAGAGCAGGCTGGTCGCGGTCTGGTAAACATCCCGTTCGATGTGCTGCAGGGTGGCGCGAGCCTGATTAACGCCATCAGTCAGGGCTTAGGCGGGCCACGCGTACTGGATGATGTGTATCGCCCGGTAGATCGGCCAACTGATCCACATGCGCAGGCAGGAGAGGCTATAGGGGGTTATCTCATGCCATTCGGCTCAGCTGCTAAGGCTGCGGGTATAGCGGAAAAAACGCCGGGACTGATAAATAGTGCAAGCAATGCCGTGAACATGGCTACAGGGTCATTGGCTGAAGCAAGCAATCAGCAAGGCGATTTCGCTGATAATGCCCTAAAGAATTATGCCATCAATGTAGGCACGCAAGGCCTACTGTCTGGCGCTGCTAAGACGGTTGGCCGTGGTATCACGGCTGTTCGTGGGGAAATGGCACCAGAAGCAAAAAGATTGATAGATACAGCTGAGGGAATGGGCGTCACGCCGATGACCTCTGACATGATTAAACCTGGCAATGCTTTTACTCGAGGGCTTGTGCAGGGAGGGGAGGGGGCCATATTCGGCACTGGTTCTAAACGGGCGGAACAATACGCTGCTCGCAGCAAACTTATTGGAAACTTTTTTTCCAGGTTTGGCGAATACAATCCAGATGATATCGTAAAATCCCTTACCAGCGCATTGAAAGGAAGGAAAAATGCGGCTGGCGCAGTCATCGATGATGTTACCAATAAGATGGGGAATACCGCGATTGATACATCTAATACAATGAATGCGCTAAATACGGCAATTGCAAGGCAGGAGCGCCTTGGTTCATCGGCTAATCAAAATCTGCTTACGTCTTTACGCAATCTTCGCGACGAGTTATCCAACCCGTCAACAGATCTAGATGTAACCTTTGATCTACTTAGACAGCACAGAACAGCATTCCGATCCAATGTTCAGGGTGACGCCATGGTATTTCCTAATCAGGCGAAGGCTGCGACAAATATGATTGAAAATGCCATGACAAAGGATTTGCGAAATTCTGTTGCAAACACACTCGGCCCATCAGATGCGGCCGCGTACCTTAAAGCCAATTCTGATTACTCCAACATCTTCAATAAGGTGCTGAATAAAAACATCGCCTCCAAGCTCAACAGGGCAAGCAGCGAGGCCACCCCAGAGTTAATTAACAGTGTCGTCTACAGCAGAAATGCATCCGATATCAAGCGGATATGGGGCGCGTTAGATGATAAGGGCAAGGACGCCATGCGCGCGGCCTACATAAGCAAGATTGCAGAAAAAGCAGGGGATTCTCCGGCCAAATTTCTTACTGAGGTGAATAAACTAAAAGCGCAGTCAGGGGGCGAAATCTATGGTGCCATTTTCAGTGGTAAACACATGAAGGAGCTTGATGCCCTTCATGATGTCCTTAAGCAAACATCAAGATCTGATGCAGCAAACGTGGTAACACAGACTGGGCAGGCTTTAGCAAACCCTCTAAGGATCGCAGCAGCGGTTCCTACACTTGGAACTTCACTTGCTGCTGAGGCAGGCTATGGGCTCATGATGAGGGCGTATGAGAGTAAGCCAACAAGAAATGCATTGCTGCGGCTTGCCAATACAAAAGCTGGAACCCCAGCCTATGAAAAGGCACTCAATCAGGCAGCAATAATGGTTAGGCCGTTATTGGTAAACCAGGCTACCCAGCAACAATAAATCTTGGAATGCCCCTTCTCTCTGAATATGATTGCTTTGGCTGATAAACACAGGAATAAGCAATGTCATACTTTAAGAGAAGGGATTGGTTCTTTGGCGTCTTTGCGGTGATCGGTCTTTCGCTATATTTCATTTTCGATGTTGATTTTTATGCTTACAGCTGGCCCATCAAGCTTGGGGTGGTAGGCTTCATATTTAGCTTATATCTTAGCTTTGTGGAGATACCTGGTGTTTTTGGCGAGCTTGCAAAGCAAAGGGAGATCAACGATAAGTTGAACGACAAGATCAATGACCTAAAAGACCAGATCAGGTATCCCGGCAACAAATAGCCCACTCAGGTGGGCTTTTCTTAGTTGCAGCCAAATTGATTGCAGGTATGGTTATATGATTGACCTTTTGAATTCCGGCCATAAATCATTTTAGTTCCACCCATATTTGTCTGTGTTTCATTCCATGTTTGACCGTTGGATGCACGCCCATTTGTGTAGGTGGAGTTTCCAATCGTGTTAGATGTTTGTGACCATGATGAACCGGTATTCGAGTTCCTACCATGAACGGTAGTCATTCCTCCCATTCTGCTAACTTGATAGGTGTTCCCGTTGTTGTCGTAGCATGTGGACATTGCGTTACTACCTATGCATTGGGCATATGCGGCAGAAGAGGATAGTAAGAAAATTGCAGCGATTAATTTTTTCACGGCCTTGATTCCAAAAATTTGTACAGTCGAATGATGGAGAGAATAGAGCATTTATTTCTATACATCACTGCGTGTAATCAATTATTTCTTTCTGTAGTGCTCAGCCAGTTTGTCGAAAACCAATTTCTGCACCTCTCTTGAGACTGAATCAGCCTCGCGTTCCGCATCATCACGAAATCCGGTAATCGGTGATGGCCTGGACAATGACTCCTCCATCGTTGCCACAATCTCTGCATTGATGGATCTGTTGTTCATCTTCGCGCGCTGCTTAATCTTCGCGTGTAATTCGTGCGTAAGCCTCAAGTGGAACTGCGCCTCATCGTATTTGCTATACATCCTTGATGCCTCACCAGTGGGTGGAATGGCATCGTAAAACCTACTGGATAAATCAACAATCATACCATTTTGGTATGTAACTATATCTTACCGCAGCTCGCCTGTGGGGATTACTTGCGCCCGGAGCACAGCAATATGTCAGATATTACCGCGAATGTTCTTATCGCCATGCCTAGCCAGCCATTTACTATGGCTCGTGCATTTAAGGCTGTTGCCAATGGAGAAATCTTTATTGGGTTAGTGGATACAGATCCTACGAATCCTGCTAACCAAATTCAGGTTTATATTGAGAATGAAGATGGGACTCATGTTCCAGTACCTCAGCCATTGCGAATAAATGCTGGCGGATTCCCCGTTTATAACGGTCAGATTGTTAAATTCGTCACCGTGCAAAATTACAGTATGGAGATTCGCGATTCATACGGCACCCAACAATTCTATTTTGCTGATGTTCTGAAATATGCTCCAGACCAGTTAAGGGCTGAATTAGCTGCGCTGGGCGGCGCTGCATTGGTAGGCCCAGGGGTAATGAGCCGAGGGCTGGATAAGTTTTCAATTCTGCAGGGGCGGCCAGGAGAGAAATTCGGAGATGATATTACCCGAGGGATCGGGGTTCATCTTGCGGAGCCGATTACCGGGAGCGGGCTCACTGTCAACACGGCCAAGTTCAATTATATCAGGATTGACGATGACCGTTTCAATGCTGTTGATGACATGGTCCCAGGAACAAAGGTTGACGGATTCCTCTTGAATCACAAGTTCGGGGGGGCGGGATGTAAAGGCGGCCGCCACGCTGCTGAGTTCATCCTTGAGCAGCTTGGTCAGACTGATGCAACAAATACTGATAGAAACTATGTAGGCGTCACCGGCTTTGCGACCTCCTCAACTGGAGATGGTGGAGCATCGCTTGCTGGCGCGAAGGGCGCTTATTTTGGAGGTAACTTCTACGGCACGTTAACTGCTGGAGCCATGTATACGCTCAACGTAACTGGCGCAGAGTTCAACGTTGGTATTCCTGATGGCGCCAGTTCAAACATCAGAACCGGCCTGCAAATTGGCGGCACCAAGGCAAAACGCGGCGACGTAATTGATGCTGCAATCAGCGTCGGTAATATGGGCGGCGCATGCACATGGCGGACTGGTATTGTTTTTGGCCCGCAGAATGGCGGGGCGGTATTTGGTGAAGACAGCCGTGTACTTTCAGTCGACAGCCCAAAAATAGACCGCGTTCTTTCTCTTGGTTCACTGGTTGAGGTGAACCACATCATTTTCCACAACCTGGTTAAGCTCAGCACCAAATCTTTGCAATTAGAAGACTCAGGGGCGTTTACGTCAGTAGGTTCTCCAACTATTGCAAGCACGGTGCAAACAATATACCGGTCCAGTGGGGCTGGCTCTGCTTTTGACGCCAGAGTAGTGGTTAGCGGTGGTAGTGCAACGGATGGGCAGGCTAACTATGAGATAAAAGCCGGGATTGTCACTTATAACTGCACCCAGCGCCCGAGCGCCGATAATCAGTTCGATTATGGTTCCGCTGCTTATCGTGGGAGAACTGCGTACTTTGGCACTGGGTCGATTAACACCTCCGACGACCGTCACAAGCCAATTAAAGAATTGATCCCTGATGCCGTGCTGGATGCATGGGCGGTCGTCGACTGGCGTACCTGGTTCAAATATGATGATGCGATAGCAATCAAAGGCGAAGACGGCGCGCGGTGGCACTTTGGCCTTATTGCTCAGCGCGTGGAGGAGGTTTTTACATCGCATGGCATTGATGGATTCGGCCTCGGGATCCTCTGTTACGACGAATGGGAAGACCAATATATTTCAGTGCGAACCAACGAGGGAGAGCGAGTAACAAAAACCCGCACTGTCAGCCGCATGATGGAAGTGACAAAAACCCGTACAGTAAAACGACCTGTGATGATGACAGCCACACGCGAAATTCTTGTGGATGAAGAAACAGAAGATGGAAAACTCATTAAGAGGTTTGTTAAGGAAGAGTATCAGACACCTAAGCTTATCCAGGTATTTGTCTTTAACGATGATGGTACTCCGCGCCTTGACGAGGAAGGCAAGCATCTTTTTGTTTATGAAGCAGAGCTTGAAGATGTCGAAGAGGAGTATACCGAGCAGGTGCCGACTGAGGTAATTGAGGAATATACCGAACCTGCAGAGCCAACTTACAGCCAGGTTCTTGAAACCCCAGCAGGATCCCGCTATGGCATTCGTTATGAGGAAGCTTTGTCACTGGAGGCCGCTCTTCAGCGCCGGAACTATGAACGAATGCAAGACCAGTATGAAAATCTGGTAGCGCGTGTTGAGGCCCTCGAATCAAAATAAAAATGCCCGCTCCGGCGGGTTTTATTTTACATCCTAACAGAGGTGAATATGAAAATTGAATTAAACGATCAGCAGATGCAGGTGATAAATCAGGCGCTTGAGCAGTTGCCATACAATATTGCCGCGCCGATTATTGAACACATTAGCAGGCAGAGACAGTCGCAAGAAAACTCCCTTGTCATACTCGGAAACTGTCACGGACAATCAATACTAGGTGGCCACATTCAATGCAGTAATTTAATCGCTACATCAGATCAGCGATTAATGGGAGCGCAATAGGCTGCTAGCGGCGTATCCCCTGCGAGCACACCCAGGCTGAGTATCGCTGGATCGCGCAGTTCGGCGCAGGGAAGCGCGCCAACATGCCGTGGTGTGGAGGGTTCTCCTGGCGGTCGAACGCAGTTTGCGAAACTCAGGGGCAGGGCATTAATCACGGATGACGGCGAAGCGATCGAAGGTGATGCAGCTGAAGAGGCTGAGGTTATGAGGCGGGTGACGCACTTTATCAACAGCACTGATGCTGCGATATCTCCTGAGGCGGCATTGGCGCAGTTTTGAGACATATGTACGATAGAAAAATTCCGAAGATTGGCAATAGATCTCTTTATATTTGCATTCAAATTTTGTTTATTATGTATTTACATAACGTAAATTTATAAAATTTAATAAAAACAACTCAGGTTGCTTATTTTTAAAGATGCATTTAGTATATATGTTATAAATTGCAAAGCTCATTAAGGGATTCCCCAGTGAATATTGATAAAATGAAGATCCAGCATGCCGAGATTATCCATAAAATTAGCCGCCTCAGGGAGCTTAGCCGGGCGGGTGTGACGGCTCATGCGCAAGAAATCGCTCAAACCGTTATCAGTATGAGTTCTGTGATTAAAGTACACCTTTCTGCCGAAGATCAGTTTTTATATCCTTATCTGGAAAAGGTGAACGATCAAAAGCTAAAAACAATGAGCGTAAATTTTCAGCGCGAGATGGCTGATATTGTTGCCGAGTATGAAAAGTTTTCCCGTCGCTGGAATACGGCAAATAAGCTTATCAATTGTGACGAGGCATTTCGCCGCGACGCGAATGTAGTGTTGCGCAAGGTGCATGAACGAATGCAGCGCGAGGATCATAATTTTTATCCGCTGGTAGAGCAGCTTTAAAAAAGGGCGGCAATGGTTCATCCAATACGGGAATTTGGTTTCCCGTATCCAGAAAGGTATGAAAAGGACTTGGTAAAAGCTGGCACTACTCCGAAACTAACCACATATCGGATTCTTCAAACATTTCCTCCAGCATGCGGTTCAGCTTCTCCCGATCGCTTTTGCTGGCATCGCTGTTTAAGCCGTTCGCCTGCATCGGCTTAACCTTCACTTCTGCATCCGGAAAGATCCGGTGCACTCGCTTTGTTAACTCATTCAGAATTATTTCTCTGGCACCTGTTAATCCTTCAACATTCCGTTTGTCGTACACCAACTCAACGAACATACCGCCTCCAAAGCAACAATGATTTTGCACGCAATTTATACTGTTTATTTATACAGTGTCAACGGTTGGGCACGTAGCTTTTTAAGGAAGGTTTTTGGGGCATGTATGGGGCATAAATGCCAGTTTTGGGGCATGGTTGGGACATTTTAACTCATATGAACTTAACCGAATTTCATATGGAGGCGTCTTATAATGCACTGATTAACCTAAAGAAAACACATGCTCTTGGGCGTTCTTTAGTGATTTTAAAAATTACCGCGTCACGCAGTTAAAGTGGCGGGCATACTCTTCAAGGCTTGTGATCCCCAAACGCACCCATTTTGGATGCGACCACTGGGGTAAACCGATATAGATCATAGCGCTTGCAAAATCTCTTCCACGCTGCGAACGCGCGCAATGCGGGGGAAAATGTGAGTCATGCTGCCCAGGTGTTGCTCAGCACTGGCGGCACTACAGGCATCCTCTGCAATGATAAGACTGAAACCCAGCTCCCACGCATTTCGCGCCGTCGACTCAACGCCAATGTTCGTAGAGATGCCGCACAGGACGATGGTATCGATACCCCGGCGACGCAGCTGTAATTCCAGATCGGTGCCGTAGAATGCGCCCCACTGGCGTTTGGTTACTTCGAGGTCGCTGGTGCATTTACCCAGAGCAGCCGGGTAATCCCACCAGTTTTCGGGCAACGCTTTTGCTGGAGTCTGAGCATCTACTGGTTGTTTCAGCGCTTCGGCGTAATCGTCAGACCACCCGACGCGCACCATTACCACCGGGGAACCGTGGGTACGGAATTTTTCCGCCAACTGCGCGGTGCGGGCAATCACAGCGTGTGCCGTATGAGGTCCGCCAGCGAAAGGCAGGATCCCTTCCTGTAAGTCAATCACGACAAGGGCAGTTGTTTTTGCGTTCAGTTCCAGCATGTTCACTCCAGTAAAAAATAGAATTCCGTTACACCTTAAGCGCGAATCAGTGTGAAAGGGGCGACAATTTTTGTTATTTTTTGTGAGATTACGCAATGCCCGTCCAGGAAACAGGCGTACAGTCAGTACCGGACGTAGAGTCTATCCCAGTAAGCGTAATTGTTGCCGCCAGTTTGTCCGCGGACAGCGCGGAACAACCACAGCGTACATGAAGTACGTGAGGATTGTGAGCACTGCCCAAGGGTAAAATGGCAAATAAGATAGCCTACTGGGATAGGCTCTTATCGTGCGGCAGAATTTCCAGTATAATAGCCGCCTTTTTTCATTCAGTTGTGACATTCAGCTAAAGCTGCGACTTCGTCATCTGCGAGACAGGTGACAATCCGCCTGCGGCAAAGTTAAGGGATATCTCATGCGTACAGAATATTGCGGACAGCTACGTCTGTCCCACGAGGGGCAGCAGGTGACTCTGTGTGGTTGGGTCAACCGTCGTCGTGATCTTGGTAGCCTGATCTTTATCGATATGCGCGACCGCGAAGGTATCGTGCAGGTATTTTTCGATCCGGACCGTGCGGACGCGTTAAAGCTGGCCTCCGAACTGCGTAATGAGTTCTGCATCCAGGTTACGGGCACCGTGCGTGCGCGTGACGCGAAAAACGTCAACGCCGAGATGGCGACGGGCGAAATTGAAGTGCTGGCCTCCGATCTGACCATCATCAACCGTTCAGACTCGCTGCCGTTGGACTCTAACCACGTCAACACCGAAGAAGCGCGACTGAAGTATCGCTATTTAGATCTGCGTCGCCCTGAAATGGCGCAGCGCCTGAAAACGCGTGCCAAAATTACCAGTCTGGTGCGTCGTTTTATGGACGACCACGGCTTCCTCGACATCGAAACACCGATGCTGACCAAAGCGACGCCGGAAGGCGCGCGCGATTACCTGGTACCTTCTCGCGTACATAAAGGTAAATTCTACGCGCTACCGCAATCACCTCAGTTGTTTAAACAGCTGCTGATGATGTCTGGCTTTGACCGCTACTATCAGATCGTAAAATGCTTCCGTGATGAAGACTTACGTGCTGACCGTCAGCCTGAATTTACCCAGATCGACGTTGAGACTTCCTTCATGACCGCACCGCAGGTGCGTGAAGTGATGGAAGCGCTGGTGCGTAATCTGTGGCTGGAAGTTAAAGGGGTGGATCTGGGTGATTTCCCGATCATGACCTTTGCCGAAGCTGAGCGTCGTTACGGTTCCGATAAACCAGACCTGCGTAACCCGATGGAGCTGGTTGACGTTGCCGATCTGGTGAAAGACGTTGAGTTCGCAGTGTTCTCTGGTCCGGCAAACGATGCGAAAGGCCGCGTAGCTGCTCTGCGTGTACCGGGCGGTGCCGCACTGAGCCGTAAGCAAATTGACGATTACGGTAACTTTATTAAGATTTACGGTGCGAAAGGTCTGGCTTACATCAAAGTCACCGAGCGTGCGAAAGGTCTGGAAGGTATCACCAGCCCGGTTGCTAAGTTCCTGAACGCAGAAATGGTGGAAGCGATTCTGGCGCGTACCGGTGCGCAAGACGGCGACATGATTTTCTTCGGTGCCGACAACAAGAAAGTGGTTGCCGACGCGATGGGCGCGCTGCGTCTGAAACTGGGTAAAGACCTGAATATTACCGACGAAGCCAAATGGGCTCCGCTGTGGGTTATCGACTTCCCAATGTTTGAAGACGATGGTGAAGGCGGACTGACCGCAATGCACCACCCGTTCACCGCGCCGAAAGATATGACGGCTGCTGAGCTGAAAGCTGCGCCGGAAGACGCGGTTGCTAACGCATACGATATGGTAATCAACGGCTACGAAGTGGGCGGCGGTTCCGTGCGTATTCACAACGGCGACATGCAGCAGACCGTATTCGGTATTCTGGGCATTAACGAGCAAGAGCAGCGTGAGAAATTCGGCTTCCTGCTGGATGCGCTAAAATATGGTACACCACCGCATGCGGGCCTGGCGTTTGGTCTGGACCGTCTGACTATGCTGCTGACCGGTACTGACAACATTCGTGACGTTATTGCTTTCCCGAAAACCACTGCTGCAGCGTGTCTGATGACTGAAGCGCCGAGCTTTGCCAACGAAGCTGCGCTGGCGGAACTGAGCATTCAGGTTGTTAAGAAGGCCGAGAATAACTGATATGAGATACAAACAGCCTGTCTCGGTGTTAGTCGTGATTTATGCAAAGGACACCGGGAGAGTGCTGATGTTACAGCGACGCGACGATCCTGATTTCTGGCAGTCGGTCACCGGCAGCCTTGAAGAGGGTGAAACCGCGTCGCAAGCCGCTATGCGCGAAGTAAAGGAAGAGGTCGTCATTGATGTTGCATCTGAGCAACTGACCTTAATTGACTGTCAGCGCACGGTGGAGTTTGAGATTTTTAGCCATTTACGTCATCGCTATGCACCGGGAATTGAAAGAAATACTGAATCCTGGTTTTGCCTGGCACTTCCCTCAGAACGAGAGATCGTGTTCACCGAACATCTGACCTATCGTTGGGTTAATGCGGTTGAAGCCGCCCAATTAACCAAGTCGTGGAGTAACCGGCAGGCGATTGAAGAGTTTGTAATTAACGTCGCCTGAAAAGGCGCGCTTTTTGGAGATATTATTTATGGCAGGTCATAGTAAATGGGCCAACACCAGACACCGTAAAGCAGCGCAGGATGCTAAACGCGGTAAAATTTTCACCAAAATAATTCGTGAGCTGGTGACGGCGGCAAAACTCGGCGGCGGCGATCCGGACGCTAACCCGCGTCTGCGTGCAGCGGTTGATAAAGCGCTGGCTAACAACATGACCCGTGACACCCTGAACCGTGCAATCGCGCGCGGTGTGGGTGGTGATGAAGATTCCAACATGGAAACCATCATCTATGAAGGTTATGGTCCTGGCGGTACAGCCGTTATGATTGAATGTCTGTCTGACAACCGTAACCGTACTGTTGCGGAAGTGCGTCACGCGTTCACGAAAACGGGCGGCAACCTCGGTACCGACGGTTCCGTGGCTTACCTGTTCAGCAAAAAAGGCGTGATCTCCTTTGAACAAGGCGACGAAGACGCCATCATGGAAGCGGCGCTGGAAGCAGGTGCTGAAGACGTGGTGACCTTCGACGACGGCGCAATTGACGTTTACACCGCGTGGGAAGAGATGGGTAAAGTGCGTGACGCGCTGGAAGCGGCAGGTCTGAAAGCGGACGCGGCTGAAGTGTCTATGATTCCATCCACCAAAGCAGATATGGATGCAGAAACAGCGCCGAAGTTGTTGCGTCTGATCGATATGCTGGAAGACTGCGACGACGTGCAGGAAGTTTACCATAACGGCGAGATCTCTGATGAGGTTGCAGCTACCTTAGAATGAGGTGGCTGTACCGCAACCTGACAGGAGGTGCGTGATGTCTATCATTCTCGGCATTGACCCGGGGTCGCGCATCACCGGTTATGGCGTTATTCGTCAGGTCGGCAGACAGCTGACCTACCTCGGCAGCGGTTGTATCCGCACCAAAGTCGACGATCTCCCGTCACGTCTGAAGTTAATTTACGCGGGCGTGACGGAAATCATCACCCAGTTCCAGCCGGACTATTTTGCCATTGAGCAGGTCTTTATGGCGAAGAACGCTGACTCGGCGCTAAAGCTTGGACAGGCACGCGGCGTGGCAATCGTTGCGGCGACCAATCAGGATCTACCGGTCTTTGAATACGCGGCCCGCCAGGTAAAACAGACTGTGGTGGGGATCGGTAGTGCGGAAAAAAGCCAGGTCCAGCATATGGTGCGCACGCTGCTAAAACTCCCGGCGAATCCGCAAGCGGACGCCGCGGATGCGCTGGCGATAGCTATTACCCACTGCCATGTCAGTCAGAATGCCATGCAAATGAGCGAGTCGAGGCTGAATCTGGCGCGAGGTCGATTACGTTAGTGACAAATGAGGCTGGATATCTATCCAGCCTTTTTTTATGATAGCGCATTACCTTTTAGCCCTTAACGCAGGAGCGTCACGTGATAGGCAGACTCAGAGGCATCATTATTGAAAAACAACCCCCGTTGGTCCTTCTGGAAACGGGTGGGGTAGGCTATGAAGTGCATATGCCGATGACCTGTTTCTACGAGTTGCCGGAAGCCGGGCAGGAAGCGATTATCTTCACCCATTTTGTGGTGCGTGAAGACGCTCAACTGCTGTATGGCTTTAACAACAAGCAAGAGCGCACGCTGTTTAAAGAGTTAATCAAAACCAATGGCGTGGGGCCGAAGCTGGCGCTGGCGATCCTCTCCGGAATGTCTGCGCAGCAGTTTGTTAATGCCGTTGAGCGCGAAGAGCTTGGCGCGTTAGTGAAATTACCGGGCATTGGTAAGAAAACCGCAGAGCGTTTGATTGTTGAAATGAAAGACCGCTTTAAAGGCCTGCATGGTGACCTCTTTACCCCGGCGGCGGATCTGGTTCTGACCTCTCCGGCCAGTCCGACAACGGACGACGCCGAGCAGGAAGCGGTTGCTGCGCTGGTAGCGTTGGGCTATAAACCACAAGAAGCCAGCCGCATGGTGAGCAAAATTGCCCGCCCTGATGCCAGCAGTGAAACCCTGATTCGTGAAGCGCTTCGCGCGGCATTGTGAGGTAAAGGATGATTGAAGCAGATCGCCTGATTTCGGCTGTCAGCACGACCCCTGAAGACCTGGTGGATCGTGCGATCCGCCCTAAATTGCTGGAAGAGTATATTGGCCAGCCTCAGGTCCGTTCGCAAATGGAGATTTTTATCCAGGCGGCGAAGCTGCGTGGTGACGCTCTCGATCACCTGCTGATTTTCGGTCCTCCAGGTCTTGGTAAAACCACGCTTGCCAATATTGTCGCCAATGAAATGGGCGTTAATCTGCGCACCACGTCCGGTCCGGTACTGGAAAAAGCGGGTGACCTGGCGGCAATGCTTACCAACCTTGAACCCCACGATGTGCTGTTTATCGATGAAATCCATCGTCTTTCACCGGTGGTGGAAGAGGTGCTGTATCCGGCGATGGAAGATTATCAGCTGGATATCATGATTGGTGAAGGGCCGGCTGCACGTTCGATCAAGATCGATCTGCCACCGTTTACGCTAATCGGGGCGACGACGCGCGCCGGGTCGTTAACGTCTCCGTTGCGTGACCGTTTTGGTATTGTACAGCGCCTGGAATTCTATCAGGTGGCTGATCTGCAGCACATTGTAGGACGCAGTGCGCGTTTTATGGGCCTGGAAATGAGCGATGAAGGCGCGCTGGAAGTGGCACGCCGCGCTCGCGGTACGCCGCGTATCGCCAACCGCTTATTACGCCGGGTACGTGATTTCGCCGAAGTGAAGCATGACGGCACGATTTCAGCAGATATCGCCGCTCAGGCGCTGGATATGCTCAATGTGGATGCGGAAGGATTTGATTATATGGACCGTAAGTTGCTGCTGGCGGTTATCGACAAATTCTTTGGCGGACCGGTCGGACTGGATAACCTGGCAGCGGCGATCGGGGAAGAGCGTGAAACCATTGAGGACGTGCTTGAGCCATATCTGATTCAGCAAGGTTTTCTGCAGCGTACGCCGCGTGGACGTATGGCAACCGTGCGCGCCTGGAACCATTTTGGCATTACGCCGCCACAGATGCCTTAATGCATGATGTCGCTACGCTTATAAGGCCTGGGCGATTTTGTAGGCCCGGTAAGCGCAGCGCCGCCGGGCAACGCATGCTTAGCTCGCTTGCTTTTTCATCATGCTGAAAATAAACAGCAGCGCGGCACACAGCACCACAGAGGGACCTGCCGGGGTGTCATAGAAGGCCGAGAAGGTCAGCCCACCTGTAACCGCTATCATTCCCACACCAACGGCAACTCCTGCCATCTGTTCCGGCGTACGGGCAAAGCGACGGGCGGTCGCCGCAGGGATAATAAGCAGCGAGGTGATAATCAACGCCCCGACAAACTTCATCGCCACGCCAATCGTTAACGCCGTAACCAGCATCAGCAGCAGCTTCACGCGTTGCAGCTTCACGCCATCGACAAATGCCAGATCCGGACTGATGGTCATCGACAGCAGGTTACGCCACTGCCAGAACAGAATCGCCAGAACAATAACCACGCCGATGGCGATGGAGATAAGATCTTCAGGCGTCACGGCGAGCAAATCACCAAACAGGTAAGCCATCAGATCCACACGGATGTTGGACATCAGGCTGACGACAACCAGCCCCAGCGACAATGCACTATGCGCCATAATGCCCAGTAAGGTATCGATCGCAAGGTGAGGGCGCTTTTCAAGCCATACCAGACCGCCAGCCAGCAACAAAGTGACGGCGATAACCGCATAGAAAGGGTTTACATCCAGCAGCAGGCCAAAGGCGACTCCCAGCAGCGAAGCGTGGGCCAGCGTATCACCGAAATAAGACATTCGACGCCAGACCACAAACGAGCCGAGTGGGCCAGCAGCACAGGCCAGCATGATCCCGGCTAACCAACCGGGTAATAACAATTCAATCATGAGTGACCATTTCCCCGGCGTAAGACGATACGACCCTGTAAATCGTGGCGGTGGTTGTGATTATGACGGTAAATTCCGAGTTGTTCGGCGCCGCGTTGCCCGAACATTGAGATGAATTCCGGGTGCATGGAAACCACTTCCGGTGCACCGGAACAGCAAATATGATGGTTCAGGCACAGTACTTCATCGGTTTTGGCCATCACCAGATGCAGGTCATGGGAAACCATCAGTACGGCGCAATCCAGTTCACGTCGCAACTGGTCGATAAGGTCGTACAGTGCGACCTGCCCATTGACATCCACGCCCTGGGTCGGCTCATCTAGCACCAGTAGCTGAGGTTTATTCAATAAAGCACGGGCTAACAGGACGCGTTGCGTTTCCCCGCCAGAGAGCTTTTGCATCGGCGCATTCATCAGATGTCCGGCCTGAACGCGCTTCAGTGCCGGAAGGATATCCTCTTTTTTGGTGCCGGGACGTAAGCGCATAAACCGACTTACCGTCAGCGGAAGCGTAGTATCGAGGTACAGTTTTTGCGGTACATAGCCAATCCGCAATTGGCCATTACGCTTGATAACTCCCTCATCAGCCGCTACCAGTCCTAATACAACGCGCACCAGCGTAGACTTCCCTGCACCATTTGGGCCGAGAAGCGTTAAAATTTTACCGGGTCGAAGTTCAAGCGATACGTCAGACAGGACGCGGCGTTGACCATAAGAGACCGAGACATTTTCCAGTGAAACCAAAGTCGTCATATCAATTTTAGTCTTGCAGAAGTTATAGAATGTTATAATATCACATTTCTTACATTCATTACGATGATTGGTCGCATTATGTTACATAAAAATACGCTTCTTTTCGCAGCATTATCCGCTGCTCTTTGGGGTAGTGCAACACAGGCAGCAAATGCTGCTGTGGTGGCCTCGCTCAAGCCGCTGGGATTTATTGCTTCGGCCATTGCGGACGGGGTAACAGACACTGAAGTTTTGCTGCCTGACGGGGCTTCCGAACACGACTATTCACTGCGACCATCAGACGTAAAACGCTTACAGGGCGCGGACTTAGTCGTTTGGATTGGACCTGAGATGGAAGCGTTTATGGAAAAGTCAGTCAAGAATATTCCTAACGCGAAACAGGTAACGATTGCGCAGCTCAATGACGTGAAACCGTTACTCATGAAAGGTGCTGACGACGACGATGACGATCATGGACACAATGATGCTGGCAGTGAAAAAAGTGACGAGCATCACCATCACGGCGATTACAACATGCATCTTTGGCTTTCCCCAGAGATAGCGCGGGCCTCAGCGGTTGCAATCCATGAAAAATTAGTGGAACTTATGCCGCAAAGTCGAGCCAAACTTGACGCCAACCTGAAGGATTTTGAGGCACAATTAGCCGCAACCGATAAGCAGGTAGGTAACGAGCTCGCACCGCTCAAGGGAAAAGGTTATTTCGTTTTTCATGACGCCTATGGCTACTACGAAAAACACTACGGACTAACACCGCTTGGTCACTTTACCGTGAACCCTGAGATTCAACCTGGTGCGCAGCGTTTACATGAAATAAGAACACAGTTGGTTGAGCAAAAAGCAACCTGCGTTTTTGCTGAGCCACAGTTCAGGCCAGCGGTCGTTGAAGCCGTCGCGAGAGGGACATCCGTTCGAATGGGAACGTTGGATCCGCTCGGTACGAATATCAAACTGGGTAAAACAAGCTATTCAGCGTTTTTGAACCAATTAGCCAACCAGTATGCGAGCTGCCTGAAAGGAGATTAATGAGGAAGTGAATACGTGCAACAGATAGCCCGCTCTGTCGCTCTGGCATTTAATAATCTGCCGCGACCCCATCGTGTTATGCTGGGGTCGCTTACCGTACTGACATTGGCCGTCGCCGTCTGGCGGCCTTATGTTTACCATCCCGATTCTGCACCCATCGTTAAAACTATCGAGCTGGAAAAAAGCGAGATTCGTTCACTGTTACCTGAGGCAAGCGAACCTATTGATCAGGCTGCACAAGAAGACGAAGCCATTCCACAGGATGAACTGGATGACAAAACGTCTGGTGAAGCCGGTGTGCATGAGTATGTCGTCTCCACTGGCGATACGCTGAGCAGTATTCTGAATCAGTACGGCATCGATATGGGCGATATCAGTCAACTCGCTGCTTCCGATAAAGAGCTGCGTAATCTGAAAATTGGTCAGCAGCTTTCATGGACCTTAAGCGCGGAAGGTGACCTGCAGCGTCTGACCTGGGAAGTATCCCGCCGTGAAACCCGTACTTACGATCGCACTGCGACGGGTTTCAAAATGAGCAGCGAAATGCAGCAGGGCGATTGGGTTAACAGTCGTATCAAAGGCACTGTGGGCGGAAGCTTCGTCGCCAGCGCCAAAGATGCCGGGCTGACCAGCTCTGAAATCAGCGCAGTGATTAAGGCCATGCAGTGGCAGATGGATTTCCGCAAACTGAAAAAAGGCGATGAGTTCTCGGTGCTGATGTCTCGCGAAATGCTGGACGGCAAGCGCGAGCAAAGCCAACTGCTGGGCGTGCGTTTACGTTCTGAAGGCAAAGACTATTATGCCATCCGTGCTGCAGACGGTAAGTTCTATGACCGTAACGGTACCGGGCTGGCGAAAGGCTTCATGCGTTTCCCGACGGCGAAACAGTTCCGTATTTCCTCGAACTTTAACCCGCGTCGCCTGAATCCGGTGACTGGACGCGTAGCGCCGCACAAAGGTGTCGACTTTGCGATGCCGCAGGGGACGCCGGTACTGTCGGTGGGCGATGGTGAAGTGGTTGTAGCGAAGCGTAGCGGCGCTGCCGGATACTATGTTGCGGTTCGTCATGGTCGCACCTACACCACGCGTTATATGCACCTGCGTAAGCTGTTGGTGAAACCAGGTCAAAAAGTGAAACGTGGCGATCGTATCGCGCTGTCAGGTAACACCGGGCGTTCAACGGGGCCGCATCTGCACTATGAAGTATGGGTTAACCAGCAGGCCGTGAACCCTTTGACGGCAAAACTGCCGCGTACAGAGGGTCTGACCGGCTCGGATCGCACCGATTACCTGGCGCAGGTGAAAGAGGTTATGCCTCAGCTACGTTTTGATTAATTAGCACACTGACAAAGCCGGTACGCTATGCGTGCCGGCTTTTTTATTTTGTACGGCGCACGGTGCGCCGCTACACTATCAGCAGATTTACTTTTCGCGGCACCAGACACTGGAAGAGCATGGAAACGAAAAAAAAGAATATTGAGTATATCCCTGAGTTTCACAAATCATTTCGCCATCCGCGCTACTGGGGTGCCTGGCTGGGGGTGGCGGCGATAGCTGGGATTGCGTTAACACCTGCGTCATTTCGTGATCCGATTCTGGCAAAACTCGGACGGCTCGCCGGAAGACTGGGAAAAAGCTCCCGTCGCAGAGCATTGATCAATTTATCCCTCTGCTTTCCTGAACGTAGCGAAGCTGAGCGTGAAGCCATTGTTGATGATATGTATGCAACTGCGCCTCAGGCGATGGTCATGATGGCTGAATTAGCAATACGTGGCCCGGAGAAGATTCAAAACCGTGTTGACTGGCAAGGCCTGGAAATCATCGAAGAGATGCGGCGCAACGATGAAAAAGTTATTTTTCTCGTTCCACATGGCTGGGGTGTAGATATCCCGGCGATGCTGATGGCGTCCCAGGGACAGAAAATGGCGGCGATGTTCCACAATCAGGGGAACCCGGTATTCGATTACGTCTGGAACACGGTACGCCGTCGCTTTGGTGGTCGTTTGCATGCGCGTAATGATGGCATCAAACCGTTTATTCAGTCTGTCCGTCAGGGATATTGGGGATACTACCTGCCGGATCAGGACCATGGACCTGAACACAGCGAGTTTGTCGATTTTTTTGCTACCTATAAAGCAACGTTACCGGCGATTGGCCGTCTGATGAAAGTCTGCCACGCGCGCGTGGTACCGCTGTTCCCCGTATACGATGGGAGAACGCACCGCCTGACGATCCATGTTCGTCCACCGATGGATGACATCCTGACGGCGGATGACCACACCATTGCCAGACGGATGAACGAAGAGGTGGAGATTTTTGTCACGCCTCATGTCGAACAATACACCTGGATTCTGAAACTGCTTAAGACACGTAAACCCGGCGAGATTGAGCCCTATAAGCGCAAAGATCTCTATCCGAAGAAATAAAAAAAAGCCTCTCAAACGAGAGGCTTTTTTACATTTAAGCGACTTATTCTACGGTCAGGATACGCGTGGTATTGGTTGAGCCAATGGTGCTCATCACATCGCCCTGGGTCACGATCACCAGGTCACCAGAAACCAGGTAGCCTTTATCGCGCAGCAGGTTCACCGCTTCATTGGCGGCAACGACGCCGTCAGTTTCGCTGTCGAAGTGAACCGGGGTGACACCGCGGTACAGGGAGGTCAGATTCAGCGTACGCTCATGACGGGACATCGCGAAAATCGGCAGACCGGAACTGATACGAGAAGTCATCAGCGCAGTGCGACCGGACTCCGTCATTGCGATGATAGCGGTGACCCCTTTCAGGTGGTTAGCAGCGTACATCGCTGACATCGCAATCGCTTCTTCAACGTTATCAAACTGCACGTCAAGGCGGTGTTTAGAGACGTTGATGCTCGGGATCTTTTCAGCGCCGAGACAGACGCGCGCCATTGCCGCGACGGTTTCCGCCGGGTACTGACCTGCTGCTGTTTCTGCAGAGAGCATCACGGCATCGGTGCCGTCGAGGACGGCGTTAGCCACATCCATCACTTCCGCACGAGTCGGCATTGGGTTGGTAATCATCGACTCCATCATCTGCGTAGCGGTGATGACCGCACGGTTCAGCTGGCGCGCGCGACGAATCAACGCTTTCTGAATACCTACCAGCTCAGGGTCACCGATTTCAACACCCAGGTCGCCACGGGCTACCATCACTACGTCAGAAGCCAGGATGATGTCATCCATCGCATTCTGGTCGCAGACGGCTTCTGCACGTTCTACTTTGGCGACAATTTTCGCATCGCAACCGGCATCACGCGCCAGACGGCGGGCATAATTCAGATCTTCGCCGCAGCGCGGGAAGGAGACAGCCAGATAGTCAACGCTGATTTGTGCTGCGGTAATGATGTCGGCTTTGTCTTTTTCGGTCAGGGCTTCAGCAGAGAGACCGCCGCCCAGTTTGTTGATGCCCTTGTTATTGGATAGCGGGCCACCGACGGTGACTTCGGTGAAGACTTTCATGCCCTGAACTTCCAGCACCTTAAGCTGTACGCGACCGTCGTCGAGCAGCAGGATATCGCCAGGCACGACGTCAGCAGGCAGCCCTTTATAATCAATACCGACTTTTTCTTTGTCGCCTTCGCCTTTGCCGAGGTTGGCGTCTAACAGGAACTTGTCGCCAACGTTAAGAAATACTTTACCTTCTTTAAAGGTGGATACGCGGATTTTAGGTCCCTGCAGGTCACCCAAAATAGCTACATGACGTCCCAGTTTTGCGGCAATTTCACGGACTTTATCCGCCCGCAGTTTGTGATCTTCTGGAGAGCCGTGGGAAAAGTTCATACGTACGACGTTCGCACCCGCGGCGATAATCTTCTCAAGGTTGTTATCGCGGTCAGTTGCCGGGCCTAACGTGGTAACGATTTTGGTTCTGCGAAGCCTTCTGGACATGTAATACTCCGTTGACTGAAACAACTTGGTGTTGCGTGAACATTGATCCGGCCGTTCTCAAACATTAACGGTAAATGAACAACCCGGATGATAAAAGGGTAGAACATTGTTATTGCTTTTAGCGGTCATCACTCTTGATGAGTAATTCTTTATCAAAACGCGATTCCTTGAGCGCTTCCTTGACACGCTTCAAGTTATCTCTAAATTTTGCCCCTCGGCGCAAAGTAAATCCTGTAGCCAGCACATCTATCACGGTCAGTTGAGCAAGTCGAGAGACCATGGGCATATAAATGTCAGTATCTTCCGGTACATCGAGGGTAATTGCCAGCGTGGCTTCCCGTGCCAGTGGCGTACCGGGAGAGGTGAGGGCGATAACCATGGCATCGTTTTCCCGCGCTAACTGCGCCAGTTCAACCATACTTTTGGTTCTTCCGGTATGAGAAATAAGCACAATGACGTCGTCGTCGCTACAATTCATACAACTCATGCGTTGCAGAACAATATCGTCGGAATAAATTACCGGCACGTTAAAGCGGAAAAATTTATTCATCGCGTCATGCGCTACCGCGGCGGAAGAACCTAAACCAAAGAAGGCAATTTTCTTCGCCTGGGTTAATAAATCTACCGCCCGGTTTACCGCCGCGTTATCCAGCGACTGGCGGACGTGGTCGAGGCTTGCCATCGCTGACTCGAAGATTTTCCCCGTGTAAGATTCTACGCTGTCATCCTCATCCACATTGCGATTAACATAAGGGGTGCCATTTGCCAGACTTTGCGCCAGATGCAGTTTAAAATCAGGAAAGCCGCGGGTGTCCATGCTGCGACAGAAACGGTTCACCGTTGGCTCGCTGACATTCGCTTCTACAGCAAGTGCGGCGATGCTTGAATGGATTGCCCGCTCGGGAGAGGCAAGAATAATGTCGGCGACTTTACGCTCTGACTTGCTCAAATGTTCCAGTTTTAACTGGATTTTTTCCAGCATATTCATGATGTAGGTAGACTCATGGGTCATGGGCAAAAACGATTTCAGCGATACGGGGAAACCGATACACAATTTAGTGTATAGATATTACCCCTGCTAATGCAGCAACGGGGCAAAATGGACAGAATAGTTGTTGTTTTTTTTCATTACATGATCGGAGTCGGATTTTCATACTTCATCATGGGTACGAAAAATACGACTTTTTTATCCATTTTGATGGGTTATACGCCAATAAAGCGGCTGTTCGCGGTAACAGCACGGCTGGATAAGCGTTTACGGTTTCCGGATTCACGTAAAAGCAGTACAGTGCACTGTAATAAAATTACAACCAGTGTCTGGCAAAAGCACCAGGCACTTAATTGAGGAGAATGACATGGCGGTAACGCAAACAGCCCAGGCATGTGACCTGGTCATTTTCGGTGCGAAGGGCGACCTGGCGCGACGGAAATTGCTGCCTTCCCTGTATCAACTGGAAAAGGCCGGCCAGATTAACCCGGAAACCCGTATCATTGGGGTTGGGCGTGCCGACTGGGACAAAGCAGCTTATACCAAGGTTGTGCGCGAAGCGCTCGAAACCTTCATGAAAGAAAAAATCGATGAAGGTTTATGGGAGACCCTCAGCGGTCGTCTGGAGTTTTGTAATCTGGACGTCAATGATACCGCCGCATTTAGCCGTCTGGGTGAAATGCTGGATCAGAAATCACGTACCACTATTAACTATTTCGCGATGCCGCCAAGCACTTTTGGCGCAATCTGCAAAGGTTTGGGTGAAGCAAAGCTGAATGCTAAGCCTGCCCGCGTGGTGATGGAAAAACCGTTAGGAACGTCACTGGCAACATCGCGCGAAATCAACGATCAGGTCGGCGAGTATTTCGAAGAGTGCCAGGTTTACCGTATCGACCACTATCTCGGCAAAGAGACGGTACTGAACCTGTTGGCACTGCGTTTTGCCAACTCCCTGTTTGTGAACAACTGGGATAACCGCACTATCGATCACGTAGAAATTACCGTGGCGGAAGAAGTGGGCATTGAAGGGCGCTGGGGCTACTTTGACCAGGCCGGTCAGATGCGCGACATGATCCAGAACCACCTGCTGCAAATCCTATGCATGATCGCGATGTCTCCGCCGTCCGATCTGAGCGCTGACAGCATCCGTGATGAAAAAGTGAAGGTACTGAAATCACTGCGTCGCATCGATCGTTCGAACGTGCGAGAAAAAACGGTTCGCGGTCAGTACACCGCCGGTTTTGCCCAGGGCAAAAAAGTTCCGGGATACCTGGAAGAAGAAGGTGCGAACAAGAGCAGCAATACGGAAACGTTTGTGGCAATCCGTGTGGATATCGATAACTGGCGCTGGGCGGGTGTTCCATTCTACCTGCGTACCGGTAAACGTTTACCGACCAAGTGCTCTGAAGTCGTGGTTTACTTCAAAACGCCTGAGCTGAACCTGTTCAGAGAATCCTGGCAGGACCTGCCACAGAACAAGCTGACCATCCGTTTGCAGCCTGATGAGGGTGTCGATATCCAGGTCCTGAATAAAGTGCCGGGCCTGGATCACAAGCATAACCTGCAAATTACCAAACTTGATCTGAGCTACTCCGAAACCTTCAATCAAACACATCTGGCCGACGCTTATGAGCGTCTGCTGCTTGAAACGATGCGCGGCATTCAGGCGCTGTTTGTGCGTCGAGATGAAGTTGAAGAAGCATGGAAGTGGGTCGACTCTATTACCGAAGCCTGGGCAATGGACAACGACGCGCCGAAGCCTTATCAGGCCGGGACTTGGGGACCGGTTGCCTCTGTGGCCATGATTACCCGTGATGGTCGTTCCTGGAATGAATTCGAGTAAAATATCATCTAGCCCATAGGTGTTATTTTACCGGTAACATGATCTAACACAGATTGTAGAATAATTTTTGCACTTTTAAGCCTCGCGTGGATTCACCCGCGGGGCTTTTTTTATTACACTGCCTGAAACGATTTTGCCCCTGAGCTACGGCTAACAAGCGATTCAGCTGTTTTTAACCCAACTGAAACACATTGTTTTTCCAACGCTCTGACAGATAAATTTTAGGAGCCTCTATGAATCCGAATTTGTTACGCGTAACACAACGTATCGTCGAACGTTCTCGCGACACACGTTCCGCCTACCTTGCCCGTATTGAACAAGCGAAATCGACTACCGTTCATCGTTCACAACTGGCGTGCGGTAACCTGGCGCATGGTTTTGCTGCCTGCCAGCCGGATGACAAGGCTTCGCTGAAAAGCATGCTGCGTAACAATATCGCGATCATTACCTCCTATAACGACATGCTTTCCGCGCATCAGCCGTACGAACATTACCCGGACATCATTCGTAAAGCGCTGCATGAAGCCAATGCGGTAGGCCAGGTCGCTGGCGGTGTTCCTGCGATGTGCGACGGTGTGACCCAGGGACAGGATGGGATGGAGCTTTCGCTGCTGAGTCGCGAAGTGATTGCTATGTCGGCTGCTGTGGGCCTCTCACACAATATGTTCGACGGCGCGTTATTCCTTGGCGTGTGCGACAAAATTGTCCCGGGTCTGGTGATGGCGGCACTGTCATTTGGTCATCTGCCTTCGATCTTTATTCCCTCCGGCCCGATGGCTAGTGGTCTGGCGAACAAAGAAAAAGTGCGTATCCGTCAGCTGTATGCTGAAGGTAAAGTCGATCGTATGGCGCTGCTTGAATCCGAAGCTGCGTCTTATCACGCACCGGGTACCTGTACGTTCTATGGCACGGCAAACACCAACCAGATGGTAGTGGAGTTTATGGGGATGCAACTGCCAGGATCCTCATTCGTGCACCCGGATGCGCCGCTGCGCGAAGCGTTGACCGCCGCTGCGGCTCGTCAGGTAACGCGTCTGACCGGCAACGGCAATGAATGGATGCCGATCGGTAAAATGATCGATGAAAAAGTAGTGGTCAACGGTATTGTCGCGCTGCTGGCGACCGGGGGCTCCACTAACCATACAATGCACCTGGTCGCGATGGCGCGCGCAGCCGGTATTCTGATTAACTGGGACGACTTCTCCGATCTGTCCGATATTGTGCCGCTGATGGCGCGTCTGTACCCGAATGGTCCGGCAGACATTAACCACTTCCAGGCGGCGGGTGGCGTGCCGGTGTTAATGCGCGAACTGCTTAACGCGGGTCTGCTGCATGAAGATGTGAACACCGTTGCTGGGTTTGGTTTATCGCGCTACACCATGGAGCCCTGGCTCAACGAGGGTGAGCTGGACTGGCGTGAAGGTGCGGCGAAGTCGCTGGACAGCAATGTGATAGCCACCTTTGACCAGCCTTTCTCCCACCACGGTGGCACCAAAGTGCTGAGTGGAAACCTCGGCCGCGCAGTGATGAAAACGTCGGCGGTACCGGTAGAAAATCAGGTGATTGAAGCGCCCGCGGTTGTTTTCGAAAGTCAGCATGATGTATTACCTGCCTTCGATGCGGGACTGCTCGACCGTGATTGCGTAGTGGTTGTGCGCCATCAGGGACCAAAAGCAAACGGAATGCCAGAATTACATAAACTCATGCCGCCACTTGGTGTATTATTGGACCGTTGTTTCAAAATTGCGTTAGTTACCGATGGACGACTTTCAGGTGCTTCAGGTAAAGTGCCTTCAGCAATCCATGTAACCCCAGAAGCCTATGATGGCGGGCTGCTGGCAAAAGTACGCGATGGCGACATCATTCGTGTGAATGGACAGACAGGTGAATTGACGCTGCTGGTTGATGAAGAGGAACTTGCTTCTCGTCAGCCTCATATTCCTGACCTCAGCGCATCGCGCGTGGGCACAGGCCGTGAAATGTTCAGCGCGTTGCGTGAAAAGCTGTCCGGTGCGGAACAGGGCGCAACCTGTATCACTTTTTAAGACTTATTTTGTAATCAGGCGAGAGAAAACTCTGATGAAAAACTGGAAGACAAGTGCAGAAGCAATCCTGACCACTGGCCCGGTTGTACCGGTTATCGTGGTTAATAAACTGGAACACGCAGTGCCGATGGCAAAAGCGCTGGTTGCAGGCGGCGTGCGCGTTCTGGAAGTGACCCTACGTACCGCATGTGCGATGGATGCCATTCGCTCGATCGCAAAAGAAGTTCCGGACGCTATCGTTGGTGCAGGTACTGTACTGAATCCACAACAGCTGGCTGAAGTTACCGAAGCCGGTGCACAGTTTGCTATCAGTCCGGGTCTGACCGAGCCGCTGCTGAAAGCCGCAACTGAAGGCACTATTCCGCTGATCCCTGGTATCAGCACCGTATCTGAACTGATGCTGGGTATGGACTACGGTTTGAAAGAGTTCAAATTCTTCCCTGCTGAAGCAAATGGCGGTACTAAAGCGCTGCAGGCGATTGCGGGTCCGTTCTCACAGGTCCGTTTCTGCCCAACCGGTGGTATCTCTCCAGCGAATTACCGCGACTACCTGGCACTGAAAAGCGTGCTGTGCATCGGCGGTTCCTGGCTGGTTCCGGCGGATGCGCTGGAAGCGGGTGATTACGATCGCATTACCAAACTGGCTCGTGAGGCTGTTGAAGGCGCGAAGCAATAATTGCGCAAAATGCCCGGTAATCACTACCGGGCCTGCGAATCTGTAACGGGCCATCCGGCCCGTTTTTTTTATCCAGTAACTTTCACCTGTGCGGCAGCGTCTTTCGCGCGTATCACCGCATCTTCAATGCTCTGTGCTGTGGCCAGCACAACGCCCAGACGACGGCTCCCGTCGATTTCCGGTTTGCCAAAAAATCGTACTTGCATACCCGCACCTACAGCGGCCTGCACGTTATCAAACGTGATATTCTGACTGGTAAGTTGCGGCAGAATAACGGCGGAAGCAGAAGGCCCATACTGGCGGATTTCGCCAACGGGCAGACCGAGAAATGCGCGTACGTGCAGGGCAAACTCAGACAGATCCTGCGAAATTAAGGTCACCATACCCGTGTCGTGAGGGCGAGGGGAGACTTCGCTGAAAATCACCTCATCACCGCAGACAAACAGCTCCACGCCAAACAGTCCGTGACCACCCAGCGCCAGCACCACCTTGCGGGCAATCTCCTGCGCGCGCGCCAGCGCCAGTTCACTCATCTGTTGCGGCTGCCAGGACTCGCGATAATCGCCATCTTCCTGTCGATGTCCAACCGGCGCGCAGAAATGCACGCCATCAACGGCGCTAACGGTTAGCAGGGTGATTTCAAAATCAAAATTCACTACGCCTTCGACGATAACGCGTCCGGCACCAGCCCGACCGCCCTGTTGAGCATAGTCCCAGGCTGCAGCGAGCTGATCGGCTGAACGGATAAAGCTTTGTCCTTTACCGGATGAACTCATTACCGGTTTCACGATGCAGGGGTAGCCGATTTCAGCGACGGCTTCGCGAAAGCGGACTTCACTGTCAGCAAAGCGGTAAGAAGAGGTCGGTAGAGACAATTCTTCGGCGGCGAGGCGACGGATTCCTTCCCGGTTCATGGTCAGTTGCGTTGCTCTTGCACATGGCACAACACGCTGGCCTTCCTGCTCCAGTTTTACCAGCATATCCGTGGCGATCGCCTCAATTTCCGGCACGATATAATGTGGTTTTTCACGCTCGACGAGCTGGCGTAATGCTTCGCCATCCAGCATGTTGATAACGTATGAGCGATGGGCAACGTGCATGGCTGGCGCGTCGGGGTAACGATCCACGGCAATGACTTCCACACCCAGGCGTTGACATTCAATTGCTACTTCTTTACCCAGTTCTCCCGAACCTAATAACATCACTCGCGTTGCTGCTGGACGCAGCGCTGTGCCTAATAACGTCATAAATTAATCCCCTGTTTTATCTGGGCGCAGTATATACGAAAACGTTTTCGTCTGTCTTTATTACCAGGTTGATTTCAGGGCTTAAAAAAAATATACTGTACATAAATACAGGTAATTTAAGAGGCTGCAAAATGGCGGTTGAAGTTAAATACGTAGTCATTCGGGAAGGTGAGGAAAAAATGTCGTTTACCAGCAAAAAGGAAGCCGATGCGTATGACAAAATGCTGGATACAGCAGATCTGCTCGACACATGGCTGGAGCAATCGCCGGTAGCGCTTGAAGACGAGCAGCGCGAAGCGCTTTCCCTGTGGCTGGCTGAGCAAAAAGATGTGCTGAGCGCCATTCTGAAAAATGGCAAGCTGCCTTCGCCGCAGGCTGTCGAAAACGATGCGCACGCTGGGGATGATACTCAGGCTGCCTGAAACGACTTGCGCTCCTGACGTTTTGTACCATGCTTTTCCCTGAATCATTGTGCAATCCCTGACGTTATTTCACGTTGCTACAGGCAATCTGAATGACGAAGGGGAGATTAAGGAGAAAAGAATGTATAAAAAAAGAACGTTATTGAGCCTGCTGCTGCTGTCTGCCAGCGTATCTGTATTTGCGGCAAATATGGAAAGCAAAAACGTCCAGTTTCCCAAGTGTGAGGGACTGGACGCTAACGGTATTGCGGCGAGCGTGAAACGTGATTATCAACAAAATCGCATCGCGCGCTGGGCTGACGATCAAAAGCGCGTCGGGCAAGCCGATCCTGTCGCCTGGGTAAACACGCCCGATATTACGGGCAAAGACGGGAAATGGTCAGTTCCCCTGACTGTTCGCGGTAAAAGTGCGGATATTCACTATCAGGTAAAAGTCGACTGCAAAGCCGGAACAGCGGAGTATCAGCCGCAGTAACGGAGGTATTTGCACATCTTTTGATGACCTGAACACTTCCTGACATCCCCTCGGGTACGCTTTGATGATTATTCGTCTGTACTTGAGGGGCAAAATGGCTAACTGGCTAAATCAACTACAATCTCTTCTTGGGCAAAAAGCTTCCTCCGCGTCATCTTCTGGCGAGCAAGGGCTGAGTAAACTTCTCGTTCCAGGCGCGTTAGGCGGTCTGGCAGGATTACTGGTTGCCAACAAATCTTCTCGTAAATTACTGAGTAAATACGGCACCAGCGCGCTTCTGGTGGGCGGCGGCGCGGTTGCCGGGACTGTGTTATGGAACAAGTACAAGGATAAAGTTCGCGTAGCGCATCAGGATGAGCCGCAGTTTGGCGCACAAAGCTCACCGCTGGATGAGCGAACTGAACGTCTGATTCTGGCGCTGGTTTTTGCGGCGAAAAGCGATGGCCATATTGATGCCAAAGAACGTAGCGCCATTGAGCAGCAGCTCCGTGAAGCGGGCGTGGAAGAGCAGGGCCGCATTCTGATTGAACGCGCCATCGAACAACCGTTAGACCCTCAACGACTGGCGCATGGGATCCGTAACGAAGAAGAAGCGCTAGAAATTTACTTCCTGAGCTGTGCGGCGATTGATATCGACCACTTTATGGAACGTAGTTATCTCAATGCGCTGGGCGATGCGTTGAAGATCCCGCAGGATGTTCGTGAAGGCATTGAACAGGATCTCAAGGAACAAAAACAGGCGTTACCGGGTTAATTACTTACCGCTAAGGCGCATGTTTCGCTTGCATCATTGCTGTCTTTTGCCACCCTTATAGGATGTTTAAGCAAAAGAACAATGACATGCTACCAAAAGTTTCTCGTATTCCACACGCCATGACGCAGCATGGCGATACTCGTGTTGATAATTATTACTGGTTGCGAGATGACACTCGCTCGCAGCCAGAAGTGCTGGATTATCTGCAACAAGAAAATGCGTATGGCCGTCAGGTTATGGCCTCGCAGCAGGCTTTGCAGGATCGCGTCCTGAAAGAGATTATCGACCGTATCCCGCCTCAGGATGCTTCTGCCCCCTATGTGAAGAATGGTTATCGCTACCGGCATATTTATGAACCGGGGTGCGAATATGCCATTTATCAGCGTCAGTCTGCCTTCAGTGAAGAGTGGGATGATTGGGACACTTTGTTGGATGGGAACCAGCGCGCGGCACACAGCGAGTTTTATACGCTGGGAGGACTGGCGATATCACCGGATAACACCATCATGGCACTGGCCGAAGATTATCTCTCTCGCCGGCAATATGGCGTGCGTTTTCGCAACCTGCAAAGCGGCAACTGGTATCCGGAAGTGCTGGAAAACGTCGAAGCGGATTTGGTATGGGCGAATGATTCTCAGACTTTCTATTACGTGCGCAAGCACGAAACGACGTTATTGCCGTATCAGGTCTGGCGACATACAGTCGGCTCGCCATCGTCACTGGATGAGCTGGTGTATGAAGAAGCCGATGACATGTTTTATGTCAGTCTGCATAAAACCACATCATTGCATTATGTGGTTATCCACATTGCCAGTGCGACCACCAGTGAAGTTTTGTTGCTTGATGCAGAACTGGCAGATGCCGAACCGTTGGTCTTTTTAGCGCGACGCAAAGACCACGAATACAGTCTCGATCACTATCAGCACAATTTTTATCTGCGCTCCAACCGTCAGGGGAAAAATTTCGGCCTGTACCGTACCCGTGTTCGTGATGAGCAAGCCTGGGAGACGCTGATCCCTCCGCGTGACAACGTGATGCTGGAGGGCTTTACGTTATTCACCGACTGGCTGGTGGTAGAAGAGCGTCAGCGGGGCTTAACCAGCCTGCGGCAGATTAATCGTAAAACGCGCGAAGTGGTCGGGATCGCCTTTGACGATCCGGCATATGTGACCTGGCTTGCCTATAATCCAGAGCCGGAGACATCGCGCCTGCGCTATGGCTATTCCTCCATGACTACCCCGGACACATTGTTTGAACTGGATATGGACACCGGGGAACGTCGTGTGCTTAAGCAGACGGAGGTACCCGGATTTGATGCGGCGAATTACCGTAGCGAACACGTATGGATAACGGCACGTGATGGCACTGAGGTTCCGGTTTCGCTGGTTTATCATCAAAAGTATTTCCTGAAAGGAAAAAATCCGCTACTGGTTTATGGCTATGGGTCATATGGCGCCAGCATGGATGCCGATTTCAGCATCAGCCGTTTAAGCTTACTGGATCGCGGCTTTGTTTACGCCATTGCCCATGTGCGTGGCGGTGGTGAATTAGGACAACAGTGGTACGAGGACGGTAAGTTTCTGCGCAAGAAAAATACCTTTAATGATTACCTCGACGTCTGTGATGCGCTGCTAAAAATGGGCTATGGCGCGCCTGAGTTATGTTATGGCATGGGAGGAAGCGCCGGGGGCATGTTAATGGGCGTCGCCATTAATGAGCGCCCGGAACGCTTCCATGGTGTTATTGCTCAGGTGCCGTTTGTCGATGTGCTGACCACAATGCTGGATGAATCAATTCCCCTGACGACCGGTGAGTTTGAAGAGTGGGGTAATCCGCAGGACGAAGAGTATTACACCTATATGAAAAGCTACAGTCCGTATGACAATGTAACCGCGCAGGCGTATCCGCATCTGCTGGTCACGACGGGATTACACGATTCCCAGGTGCAATACTGGGAACCAGCAAAATGGGTGGCAAAACTGCGTGAGCTGAAAACGGACGATCGTTTGCTGCTACTTTGCACGGATATGGATTCCGGACACGGCGGTAAATCCGGGCGTTTTAAATCTTACGAAGGTGTGGCTCTTGAGTACGCTTTTTTGATTGGACTGGCGCAGGGAACACTGCCTGCTCAGGCGTGATCCAAATAGTGTTTTAGCGTTAATCGCAGTTCCGGGCTCATATTATCAAGGTTATTAAATAACCAGCGCAGATAGCCCGGATCGCGTTCAGCCACTTCTGATACCGGTTTTCCGCGGTACTTACCAAAAGTGAAAGTAGTGAGTAACGCGGGACGGCCGGTAATATCGACCATTTGATCGGCTGTCCAGCCTGACGTCTGCATGATGTCGATCAGGAGTGCAGCAGTGATGTAGCAGTCGTACAGGGCGCGGTGATGGTGGAGACCCGCTGGCGTCTGTACGCTCAGCTTGCGCGATTTATACAGCGCCATGTTGCTGTATTTGATCCCCGGCCACAAACGACGGGAGAGCTTCATGGTGCAAATCCACTCTCCGGGCATATCGGGTAATACACGGCGGTCAAAGCTGGCATTGTGCGCCACGTACCACTCGCTGCCGTAATACTGCGGGATGACGTCTTCAATCCACGGCTTATCGGCCACCATTGCTTCAGTAATGCGATGGATAGCCATCGCCTGTGGGCTGATGGGGCGGTCAGGGCGTACCAGGTGGCTCATTGGGTTGACTATTTTTCCGTCAACCACATCGACAGAAGCAATTTCAACAATGCCTCCCTGTAGACCACAGGTTTCTGTATCTATTATGCGCAACATGCCATGCTCCTGACCCAAAACGACTAGCGTAATGGAATGATATCACCTTGCCAACCCCGTGGCGTGCGTTGACCGGTTAACAGCAAAGAACCGCTGTCTGCGCGAACAATCAATCGGCCTCGCTCATCCCATAACGCGCTGCTGCCACGCGCGTTGGCCATTAATACAGCTATGGCAAACTTATGCGAGAAACTCTGTAGACGAGATGTGGAGGAGAGCAATTCGGGTTCGCTAATGGACTGACTGCTCGTGAACAGGGAGTAAGCCGGGTCGATATCGATTCCTTCCGGTTGGCTATCCACTACGCTAATGGCATTTTGCTGTCTGGCGATACAGGCTCCGTGACTTTGATGAAACGTTAAGGGCGAGGTCATCCAGGGAGAAAAGAGCGCGATGCCTTTTACGAACCGGTTGTTATGTTCCACCGGTAGTCCCGCAATGATTGTCATACGATAAGTCACGGCGGCATGGGCGAGAGGTTCTAACAGCGCTTCATCGGGCGGGGCAGGAAGCGCGTCATGTTCATCAACACAACCTAACAAGGAGAGGGAAGGAAAGACCAGCAATTCACATTGGCATTGGGCGGCTGCCTGAATGAATTGCAGGTGATGTGCGACATGCTCGGTAACTGAGGTGTGAAGAGGTTCGTACTGCGCTGCTGCGATTTTCCAGTGTGACATAATGATTTCCTTTTCATAGTGTCTACAATCATCCTGAAAGTATAGATTAAGAATATACTTATACTGTAGCAGCCATCATGTAAGGAATCGTAACGTAGTATAAGTTTTATTTAACTTTAGGCTAGTAAGGTAAACGTGAAAGGGAAACGGATGCCAGTCGGTGCGCGATGAGTCTTTCGCGAAACCAGTCGCGTAAATGTTCGGGCTGTTCACGCTCAACAACTTCGGCAACAACCGGCATGTTGTATCGCTCCTTAAACGCTACACCCGCAGCGGCCAGGTCAACATTGACCTTATCCATTTCCGCTTGCTCAAGTTTGGCCAGATTGATGTTCATGGGCTTCTCCTTTTCTCTGTCTTTCGGCGCGCAAAGTTACTAAGAGTGTGCATTAATGGCAAGACCGAAATGATGATTCTCGACTCGATCATTGTAGAAGGTTATTCTCTATAGATTAGACATAACAAAAAGGAATAGTTGAAATGGCTTCATCTGCATCTATGCTTCGCAGCGCTCTCATCGTACTTGCCAGCGTGCTGGCAACGCCCGCCGCCCTGGCGCATGCCCACCTCACAAAACAAAGCCCGGCGGCTAATGCCGAGGTTGCGGCATCTCCTCAGGCGTTGACGCTGAATTTTTCTGAAGGCGTAGAGCCGGGATTCAGCGGCGCAAAGCTAACAGGTCCAAACAAAGAACAGATCAAAACGGGTAAGGCGTCACGCAGTGAGCAGGACAAAACACAGCTGATTGTTCCGCTTGATCAAACACTTGAAGCTGGAAAATATACGGTCGACTGGCACGTTGTTTCCGTGGATGGTCACAAGACGAAGGGGCAATATACCTTTAGCGTGAAATAACCGATGCTGGCATTTACCTGGGTTGCATTACGGTTTATCCATTTTACCACGTTGATGCTGGTGTTTGGCTGTGCGCTTTACGGCGCATGGCTGGCTCCCGTTTCGGTTCGTCGTTTAATGATGCGTCGTTTTTTGCGTCTGCAACGGCATGCCGCAACGTGGAGCTTTATCAGCGCGACGCTGATGCTGGCGATCCAGGGCGGGTTAATGGGCTCAGGCTGGCGGGATGTTATCTCTACAGATGTATGGGGCGCGGTGTTGCAAACGCAGTTTGGCGGCGTCTGGTTATGGCAGATTATCCTCGCGCTGGTCACTCTGGTGGTGGTTATTATCGTACCGCGTAGCATGCCGCGACGGCTGTTAATGCTGACGATTGCGCAGTTTATTTTGCTGGCTGGCGTCGGGCATGCGACGCTGCATAGTGGTATTACTGGGGCAATCCAGCAGGTTAACCATGCCTTGCATCTGATATGCGCCGCCGCCTGGTTCGGTGGCCTGCTACCCGTACTTTACTGTATGCGAATGGCGCATGGCCGCTGGCGAGAACAGGCCATCAGCACCATGATGCGTTTCTCCCGCTACGGGCATCTTTTTGTTATTGGTGTTTTACTTACCGGTATTATGAATGTGCTGTTTATTGTCGGTTTTTCTGTTCCCTGGCACATGGCTTACGGGCGACTGCTTTTGTTAAAAGGTGCCCTGGTCATGCTAATGGTGGCGATTGCGCTGGTGAATCGGTATGTTCTGGTACCACGCATGCAGCAGGATAACCGCGGCATGACTCTCTATTTTATTTGGATGACCAAGCTGGAATGGGGTATAGGAGCCGTTGTGCTGGCAATTGTCAGCCTGTTTGCAACCCTTGAACCTTTCTGATTGATGGACTGGCGAAACGCATGAAAAAAATCATTATCTCTTTATTACTCCTGGCAAGCTCCGGAGCCGCGCTGGCTGCGCCGCAGGTCATTACCGTCAGCCGTTTTGAGGTTGGCAAAGATAAGTGGGCGTTTAATCGGGAAGAGGTGATGCTGACCTGCCGCCCGGGTAACGCGCTGTATGTCATCAATCCCAGTACGCTGGTGCAATACCCGTTGAATGATGTTGCCAGACAGCAGATGGAGAGCGGAAAAACCACGGCAAAGCCGATCGAGATTATCCAGATTGATGATCCGGCGAAACCGGGCGAAAAAATGAGCTTGGCACCGTTTGTGGAGCGTGCAGAAAAGCTCTGCTAATTGTCAGATGTAGCGCTCTGATTTCCAATAAAAAACCGCAAGGATCTCACACGAGAACTTGCGGTTTTTGCGTTTGGATGCGTAACAAACGTCCTTTTTTTCCGGCCACTTTAGTCGCGGACTGGAAAACCTGGCGCTGTCATCTATTCTTAAATGGCAGGGTAACTTAGCCTGCATTAATGCCAACTTTTAGCGCACGGCTCTCTCCCAAGAGCCATTTCCCTGGACCGAATACAGGAATCGTATTCGGTCTCTTTTTATGTCTTTGTTTTATATGGGTTTTTTCGGCGTCCTCACGAAATCCCACGAAAATTACTCGAAATGTCCATATCCTGTCTAAACCATAACATACTCTGCACCGCGTGCGTCCAGGTATTTTTTCGTCATTGTTAAATTTTTGTGGCCCAGTAATCGCTGTGCAAAATCCTCGCCACGTTCCTTTTCATAGAGTCTGCTCGCCAAGCTCCTGATCTCATGGTACGGAGGCGGGTTAGGGCCAAATTTTAAAGCAGTCGCATCACGAACGTCGGCAAACGCCTGAGTTAATCCGTCTGGGGTTAACGGCCCCGGCTTTCTACCTCCGCGCCTTACTGGTGAATAAAGCATAAAATCAGTTGGATTATTCACCCTACAGCGCTCGATCACATCCCCCAAGACCAGGTCGACGGCCTCCAGTTTCAAATCGAGTGGAAGCGCCAGTTTGTGCCCGGTCTTTTCCTGAGTAACGAACAACCTGTCTTCTTTTACATCACTGAACCGGAAAAGCGAAATATCTTCGCGGCGCTGCCCAGACACCAGGGCAAGATCGCACGCATTCGGCAGCCATTCCGAATGAGTGAAAGCCGCCTCCCTGATCACAACAAAATGCTCGAGCAGCAAACGCTCACGTTTAACCTTCGGCGTTGGCGTTCTTGTAGGCTCCGCCGGGTTCCTCTCTATATGCCCCTCCACGATTGCCTCCCTGAATATGTCCAACAGCACTGACCGCAAGCCGGCAGCCATGCTCTTCTTGTCACAGAGGATGTATGACTCCAGGAAGTTCGATATGTCCTTTGTGCTGACTGACGACAGCGGCGTGCGGCCGAACTCATCATTAATAGTGGCGATCTGATTTCGCCTGACCTTCATCGTATTGGGCTTCAGCTCTCTTCGCTCCAGAATTACCTCGTATCGCTCAAGCCACGCCGACACCGCGAAAGTCGGCGCGTCCTTAATGCGGTCCAGAAGTGAGGACGGGAGGTAGTTCTGGTCGATGTAGTTGTTGGCTTCGATTGCCTGGGCGACGGCGTCTTTTCTGTCGATCCGGCCAAGAGATATTTCCTGGCCGGTAGTCTGGTTTCGCCAGCTGTAAAGCCTGTCTCTTTTGCGATAGGTCAGGTTACGGGGCAGATTAGCGTCGTAACGAACTGGCCTTTTCGCCATGAGTCAGTCTCTCCAGTAAGGTGCCGCCAGCTGGCAGCTTCATGTGTTTTGTCTTGGGGCGCAGATTCTTTTTGCTCGGATCCACATACGTGGCGCCAGGCTCAACCTGATATTCCCTACCGTGCAGTTGGGGGGCAGGGTAAATACGCCCCTCTCGTGCCCAGCGGCGAAGAGTGGAAAGGGAAGGCGGCTTTGAGTAAGTCAGGTCTGCCCATTCCTGTAAATTTAGAAGCTTGGCCATATAACCTCCTGCTTCCGACAACTCATTATAAAGTTGCCGGAAAAGTGTTTGTGATATTTCAATATCAGGCGGCATGCCCGGATAAGGATCGCAGGCGGCGCATGCCGGTCATCGCCGTGGCCACGTAGCTCGCTTTGCGGTTCACCACCTCCACCCAGACCTTTACGCCTTCCACCCGCACCGTGTACGTCTCCCGCATTTTGCTGCGGCCATAATCGCCGTAACGTTCCTGATGGGCTGCCAAAGCGATGTCGCATGCCTGGCGCGCAAGCGGTGACTGCTGATTGCCGCGGTTAATCAGTCGCATTACATCTCCTCAACGGGAGGGAGAACCCTCCCAAATCTGTTAGCCAACGTATTCCGGTTTCATATCCGCCAGGGTGATGCTGAACTGATCGTGCAGCTCGTCGCCCAGGTGACGTTTCGCCGTTGCAAGAACTCGCTCAACTTCCCCGAAACGTGCTGCTGCATTCGGTTCGTCCGAAGACGGTAGGGAGTTGATTGCGGCTTCAACCTTGTTGCGCGAATCAACCAGGTAATAACGTTTCACCGCTTTGTTCTTCAGCTCAGTGAACAGGGCTGAACCGAGCGTGGCCTTCGCGCTTTCGATATCAGCACGCAGTGCTTTGGCGCTATCAACATCCTGAGCAGCATCGATGCGTTCGCGGAAATCATCGGCAAGAGAGTCGATATTTACCGACGATTCCTGTGCGCTTTGCGTGGTTGTGACGGTGTCACCAGAAATTTCAGCCAGGTTAACGTGCTTCGGTGCCGGGTTAATCTCTTTCTCAGTACGCGGCTCAACTTCATCTGGGCTGTAGACGCCGAGGATGACTTCAGGGCAGTACAGGCGTGCCCAGTACTTGACTGCCAGATAAGCGATCTGCTGTTTCGGCGCTGTTTTCCACAATGGAGAGTTACGTGTGGTGATATCTGCCAGGTAGATTGGTTCACCCCAGGTGATTTCTTCTTCTCCGCGCAGTACGGCGCCAACCCGGATAAACAGGCCTAATTCATCGCGGCCGTCTTTTTTGCCGGCAATTTTTGCCCAGTCACCGCCGTATTCGTAATGGAAGCGGCCAATAATGGCGCTGGAACTGGAAATCACTGCGTTAACCAGTTGCGCTTCATAACCCAGAACGCCATTCACTAGGTGCGTTTTCTGGGCAACCGCATATGGGTTCATTCCCCACTGCATAGCCTGCATGACGATAGCCATACAGTCGGCGGGTTTCCCCGCAAGGTGTTTGGGAACGGTGACGGCAGACTGCGCCATCAATTCAGCGAAAGAGGTAAGCTGGCCGAGCGCCTGTACGTTGAACACAGCGTTGCTGGCGGAAATGGTGTTAGGAGCCTGCTCAGTCGTAATGATGTTGGTATTTTGCATGGTCAAATCCTCCCTTAAGCCAGACGCAGCGCTTCAAGGCGGCGCAGGTCGAAGTCGTTCAGTTCGTCGGTGTAATCAGCGGTGATCGGCGCTGGCCATTCGCCAGTGTCAAAGCCGGTAGCGATAGCGCGCATCGCCTTGCGGTACTCGAGCATGCCCAGTTCCAGCAGTTCGGCTGATGCCTCGATGATGGCGATCCAGTGGTAGTTCTCGTCTTTGTTGACGAAAATCCAGAAGAACTGGTCCAGCGCAGCTGTCTCGCAATACATTGCCGCGCTCAGGTGGTAGTCACGGTCGATGATTTCGCGGTGCAGTTTGGCGCGCAGTCCTTCCTGCTTAATGTTCCACATACTGATGGTTTTCAGGTCGGCGCCGATGCGCACCCCGTCCAGGTCGATTTCCAGATCCGGGCGCACACGGACTTCGAGTCCGGTTTCATCGTCAAAGCCGAAGTAGCTCACCTCAACGGCGCGGCTTGGGTGCTGAAGCAACATGCCGGCGGTCGGGTGCTGGAGCAGGGCTTTCTGAATGCTCAGTGCAGTGCTCAGCTGCTGGCGGGTGACCAGCACTTTCCCCTGCGGATTCTCACGCCAGGCATCCAGCAGTTCGTCGGCGAAGACGGCGTCCGGATTAACAGACTTCACGGCCTGAATCAGATCTGCTTTAGTACCGGACACTTTCAACGGCGCAGGCTTCTGCGCTTCCTGTGCAACCAGGTCAGGATTGATGATTGCCAGCTGCTCGAGTAACGCATCACGGCTACCGCTGGTTTTCACCTGTGCAGGCAGAGTAGCGTTGTATTCCTTGATGCAGGCCTTCATTGCCGTTGCGGTCTGTTTCTGGTCCGCTTCGATACGCTGGTACTCTTCTGGCAGCGACATATAGCTCTGGCCAGTTTCCTCGACTGACCCACCCAGCGGCACCTGAGCAGGCAGTGTGGCGTTGTAATCTTCGAGCAAGGCTTTGATATCATCTGCACTCAGCAGCGCTGGCAGACCTGCGTTGTACACATCGATAAACGCGCGGATCGTTGCCGTCGTGGTGAATGCGCCTTCCGGGATTACCGGTTCAACGCTGAATTCTTCATCGAGTTGCTCTGGCTGCAACGCCAGTGCATGCACCAGGTTACCCATGTCCAGAACAGGAGAGCGTTCTTTGATAATGGTTTTCTCTACATGGCGCGCATTGAAGTACATCAGCGACACACGCGCATCTTTCACCTGGGTAGAGCTGATTCCGTTCGCTGCGTGATAAACCTCGTTCGGCAAACCTTCATAGCGGCCTGGCTCGAAGTAAGCGGGGTACACAACAGCCGGTTCGTCAGATCGCGCTTCTGGCTCGGTTTGATTCACTTTTTGGGCGTTTTGATGCGCAGATTCATCATTCTGATGCGCGTTTTCTGGTTTTTGTTTCACATCGGCTTGCTGGCCGGTATGTGACTCTTCACCAGTTTCCAGACTGCTTTCGCCTGACTGCACTTCATCACCAGCCTGTTCTTCATCACTGACAGTTTCTTCCATCTGAACATTGCTGGTGGTTTCCTCATTAACTGGTGAACGGTCATCTTTTTGTTGGGCGGTTGATGCGAGGTCTTCTGTGATCCATTTCGGGTCTGTAGGGTCACTAATCCCCTCAACATATTCGCCGCGGGAAGCTGCAAGAATTTTGTTTACCTCTTCAGCCGTTACTTTTTCCTGTTTCATAGGTACAGGTATAGACGAACGACCGCAGGCTATATCAACGAGCAACGGATCTGGGTTTGTGTGGTCGGTTTCCGTCAGCACTCTATTCAAATATTCTTGGTGTTTTACAGGATCAGCGTAAAGCCCTTCTGGTGTGGTTTTTACTGTTGCGATGATGCAGGCACGTGAGTAGTCCAGGCCACCAGGAATTGAAACGAACCTCTCTCGAGTCGCCAGCCATTCGGGATCGTCCATCTTATTCATGATGGAGTTTGCCTGCAGTTCTATATCCAGAGGGACGTTGTAAATATCAAATTCGCGGTCACGGGCACGTAACGCCAGAGCAATCTCATGCTCCAGACCGAGAATGGTTTGCGGGAATTTACGGTCAGAGACAAAGCCGCCGCCGGCATTCGCACCTGAAGGTGTGCGATTAATGGTTGTTACACGATTGCCTTTCTGCCATTCCTTGACCAGCAGGCCGCGATCGATGTATTCAGTTTTGAACCACACCGTCAGGAACTGGATAACTGTTGCCAGCTCCGGTTTCTTACCGTCAACAGGGAAGACTTTCTTAACGGCATTCACGACTTTATGAATATCGTGCTCAATGGCTTTTTTGAATGCTTCCACATTCTCAGCTGCCAGCAGCAGGTTCTGGACGTACGCGTCATCAGTATCCATTTCGAGGCCAACGATTTCTTTTTTCTGCGCTGCATCGACGTGATAGAGATACTCACCATCACCAATGAACTGAGCCAGTACGCGCTGACGGAATGGCAGCGTGGCGACAACGATCAGGTTCGGCTGCTCTGACTGCTGAGATTCTTCTGCGGTGCTGTCTTCAATATCTGCGGTGCTGTCTTCAATATCTGCGTTGTCGACAGACTCATCTTCAGCCTGTTGTTTAACATTCCAGGTGCGCTGGTCTTCGGCCAGTTCGTAACGATCGCACCAAGTGAAATCAACTTCGCCTTCTTCTGGCAGGTCATCAACAACCGGAAAATCAGTGCGAATCGGTTTGGTGTAGTCCTTACCACGGCCAGTTTCGATGCCAGCATCTTCCAGCGCAACGTCCAGCATCAGGTTGGCGCGAGCCTCGGTTTTGGCAGTGAACCAGACCACTGCATCTTGCTTTCCGGATTTCTGAGTGGCTTTAACCACATTAAAGAATTCCATGTGAGATCCTCATTTTTGGGTGTTAGAATCCCCGGACCATTGATAGCGCCCATTGGGTGTCTTATTTGGTTTGCTATAAATTCCGGTGTAACTTTGGTCGGTGGCACCGGACGTAGATCCCGCCTTGCGCGGGTTTTACGTTAGCCTTCGTGAGCCATCTGGTCGTGCGAAGCGCAACGTTTGGAGCAATACTCTTTCTCTTTGCGAGCCAGCTGTGAGCCGTTGCAATAGAGAAGTGTGCTTTTGATTACTTCTTCCGGTTTAACCGGCTTGCTGCAATAACCGCATTTCTTGTCTTGCATGACACTCTCTCCGTTAATGGCTGAGGCCATTCCCCAGACCGTTCAGATAAACTTCAACCAGCAAATCCCTGGTGTAAGTCATCTCAACGCCGCGATGCAGATACAAACGACCACGAGCGTTAGCTGATGCCGTCCAGGTTGAGTCCTTGTGTTTGACGAGCATTCCAGGCTGAACTGCGCCGCGGTTTACCGTCTGTGTACCGTAGTGCTGATGAACCATGATGTTCTCCACTATTGCTGAGTGAACTTCGCTGGTGGTGCCGTGATGCTGATCTTCACGGTTGAGCGTTTTAACTCTGCAATTCACCACCGCGAAGCTCACTTCTGTGTTTGCCCTTGTCGCCAGGCTGGCGGAACGTTTCAAACCTACTGCGCGTTAATCTCACCACCTCATTCCGGTCTTCGTATGCCCCGGACGGCTACTTCGTGGGCGTCCTGCCTGAGTGGTTCGTGTTGCGATGGAGCAAGTAAAGCATCATTTTACTTTGTGGTCAAACAAAACATGTTGCCCATGGAGGATGTTACGTGACAGCAGGCAAAAAAAAACCGGCACGATGACCGGGATTGGAGTTAGGAACAGGCATTTAGCATGTTCGTCACTCGGTGCTAATCTTTCTGGGGGGGGGACAACGGAGCGGAACGATGAAGAATAAAGACGAACAGACTGGGTTGGTTGGCTTGGCGATTGGCGCGGCAGTGATTGGATTGGTATCAGTTCAAAAACCCATTAACCGGGCGAGCATCATTGATGAACTGGTGAGACTGGGTAGACAGAAGGGCGATGGCGTTCAGGATGAGGTGTTTGAGAAGGCGGCGGAGCTGGTGAGTAAAGGGGTATAAAAAACCCGGCTCGGCGGCCGGGTAGAGTTTTACATGTAATGCTTGAAAGCTTTGTATAAACCAGTGCCGATGGCGATGATACCAGGAACCCCTAGGAGCACCGCTAGTTTTGCTTCAGATATCTTTTTATCAACCGCATCTGCTGAAGGTTTCTTATCTAAAGAATCTTTGATGGCTGATAATTTTTCTAAAACAACAGCCATATTTTTATCTAAGGAGTTCGCCGTGGTATCAATTTTCGACACGGCAGTTTTAATTTCTGATACATCTTGCTTGATGTGGGAAACTTCAACTTCAAGAATGGCTATTCTTTTTTCCATGTTGTCACCCCCATCATCAGTTGCTGTTTGAATGATCTCAGTATCATCCATTGCGGTCGATGTGACAATCCGTTTTTGTTTACCGGAAGCGGCAACACTACAAGCACCCATCAAAAATGTTGCCTGACTCGATGCTACAGCAGAAAACTCTAAACCTATTGTAGAACCACTCTTATCAGAGTAAGCGATAAGTAACTTACCATCATCGAGAGATGATTGAGCCGCATCCATCAGCTTTTATTCCTCGAACAGATTTTTTAACGACTCGTAAAAATCATAGGCTTTTTGCTTGCTAAGGGTCACTGACACTACCTTAGTACGTTGCATGCCAGTAACAACAACCTCACCATTTTCTTGACCGATCACGGGGTTACTATTGAGAAAAACAAAATTAAAAATATCGTAACCGTTGTTTTGAGTTCCAATAGTTACGACTCCGTCAGCATTGGTTTCAATATAATTTTTGGATTCCAATACATCATTAAAATGTGGTAAATCAATGGTTTGAGTTGTACTCACTATTTCCTCCATAACAACTAGACAAAGTTTAAAGGACAAAATTACAGCTTCAAATAATCTGTACTTATTTCAGAATATAAGAGCGAGAAATTACCAAGCTAAGCGGCTTATATGGTCAATCCCCCTGCGACCGAATCCGCCCCTTCATGTACCGCTCATACAACTCATCAAGTTCCTTCAGGCGAATGGCAAAGATGCGGAGCATGTTCTGCTGCTCTTCTTCCGGCAACTGGCGGTAGAGCTCCAGCAGTCGCTGTTCGTCCGGCTTCAGGCCGTCTTTCTCATCGACATCCTCGCCGAGTAGCCATGGCACAGACACGCCAGCTGCATCAGCGATGGCCAGTGCGGATTGTTTACTAATCCTTCCTGTTTTGAACCAGCTGGATACAGCTTGCTTACTGACACCAGCAATCTTGGCCATCTCCGTTTTGGAGAAGCCTTTATTGTTCAGTTCTGTGAGTCTCGAAATAAGACCGTCTGTCAATGTGTTTTCACTCATCTCATGATTGTAAATGATTGCTTTACTCTCTGATAGGGATGTATTGTTTGACACGCAAGTAAAACAATGCTTTACTTCCTTCATCTAAGGAGGTCCCATGACTGGTATTGAAAATGCAATTCTCCGATCTGGCTCGGCCAGCGCGCTTGGCGCTTTGATCGGCGTTTCAAAAATGGCTGTTTCGCTGTGGCGCCGTAAAGGAATTCCTGCTGAACGAGTGCTACCAGTGTTTGAGGCAACCGGCGTAACGCCCCACGAACTGCGCCCAGATCTCTACCCAAATCCAACTGACGGTTTACCAAAGTAGGAGCATTAACTATGCAGACACTTACTTATCAGAATGATAGCGACATTACTCAAGGGGTAATGATAAATCGCGCTCAAGCTCGCAGGGGGCCGAACCATGAAGATATTCGTGATGCGGTTCGATCCTGGGCTGCTGCTGATGGTCAGGACGTAGTTACGGCTCTGATCATCGAAGAGTACAAGGCGCAGGGTGGTGATGACATCACTTTCCCTGATGATCTATGCCGAAAGCGCCAGAAGCTTTTCCGCTTTCTGGATAACCATTTCAACAGCGAACGGTACCGCGAAAACGTTCGCCAGCTGACTCCGGCAATTCTTGCAGTCCTGCCGATTGAGTTCCGCAACCGCCTGCTACCAGAAGACAATGTTATGGCCCGTCTGGCGCGGCTGGAGAAAGAAACCAGCGAAGCGAAGATAGCCGTCGCGATGGATGCTCCACGTCATCAGAAGTTGAAAGAGCTGAGCGAGGGGATCGTGGAGATGTACCGCGTTGACCCTGGCTTAACCGGTCCTCTGATGGAGATGGTGCAGATGATGCTGGGGGCTGTATGACGGGTTCAAAAATGGCGAAAGCCGCGGTGCTCGAACACCAACGGCCTTCAGGTGCAAAAACGTCAGGTAATTGCGGAGATAAGTATGTCAAATACCGCTGAAATATACAAATTCCCCACGCGGCAGGGGATACAGGAGAGCAGCATGGCTGAACTGGAGAAAGGCTATCTACGCTTAGCCAACCAGATTCAGGATGCCCTTTGTATCGTCGAGCTATCCGGGCGCGAGTTCCGGGTACTGAATGCTATCGTTCGCCTGACCTATGGCTGGTCTAAGAAATCAGACCGCATTGCCAATAGCCTTATTGCAGACAAAACGACGCTGAAGGTGAAGCACGTATCAGAAGCCGTGTTGAGCCTTGCCTATCGGAACATCATCATCCTGCGCCGCATTGGGCAAACCAGATACATAGGGATTAACACCAACCTGGATAAATGGGCGTATACCAAGCCAAATTGTACGAAGTGTCCAGCGGTGTTTCCTGCTGCTGAAGTTGTTACATGGGTTATTACCATCCCTGAATACAGGGATAGCAATTTTACCCCTTCAACCATCCCTGAAAACGGGGATAACCATCCCCCAAAACAGGGAGAGGTATCCCTGAAAACAGGGAACACCAAAGACATTCTTCCAAATACAAATATAAATACAGATCTAACCCCCTCTAATCCCCCAAAGGGGAAGGTGAAGTTTGAGCCGCTGACAATTCCAGTTCCTGAGTGGCTTGATTCTGTGTCCTGGAGTGAGTGGGTTGCCTATCGCCAACAGTCTGGCAAAGCCATCAAGACCGAAATAACTGTCACCAAAGCATTCAAGTTGCTGAAGGCCTGCCTGGACGAAGGGCATGACCCGGTTGATGTGATCAACACCAGTATCGCCAACGGGTACCAAGGACTATTCAAACCGAAGTTTGCTCTCAACGACCGCAAAAAAGGCCGGGATGTGAATCACATTTCTGAGCCAGATAAAACCATTCCGACCGGATTCAGGGGTTAGCGATGAAAAACTTGGTGGGTACCGGAAGTGCGCTCGAACGCCTGAAAAAACTCATTCCACCTGGTGTTCAGCCGAAATTCACCAGCGCAGCAGAGCTGCTGGCATGGCAGAGGGAAGAAGGCCTGAAGCGGTGTGAAGAACTGGACAGGCTGAATCAGAAAGCCCGGACAGAGAAAATTTTCGGTCGCTCAGGAATTCAAAGCCTGCACCGCAGCTGCACTTTCGAGAATTACCATGTATCCGGGGAAGGGCAGCGCAAAGCCTTCACGATGGCAAAGAGCTACGCACAGAATTTCGGTGCTGGGTTCGCGAGCTTCGTGTTTAGCGGTGGCCCTGGTACCGGGAAAAACCATCTCGCTGCAGCAATCGGAAATCATCTGCTTTCTGGCGGGCATAGCGTGCTGGTCGTGACTATCCCTGACCTGATGCTACGCGTTCGCGAGTGCTACGACGGTGGTCAGTCAGAGGCCGCATTGCTGGATGACCTATGCAAAGTTGATCTGCTGGTCCTGGATGAAGTCGGTATTCAGCGCGGAAGCAACGGCGAGAAAGTCATTCTGAATCAGGTTATTGACCGTCGCCTGTCGTCGATGCGTCCGGTGGGGATCCTGACGAACCTGAACCACGAAGAACTTCTCGGAGCGTTGGGCGCGCGGGTTATCGACCGTCTCCAGATGGATGGCGGAATGTGGGTGAACTTTGACTGGGGCAGCTATCGCAAGAACGTTAGCCATCTCCGGATCGTCAGACCGTAACACCACGTCAGGTTCAGAACCTTCTGGGATGCGACTGTAAGAAGGCACACAACCTGCTGCTTCACCTGGTGCGCAGAGCGGTAATAATCCGCACTGGCGAACCGCATCGCCCGGTCTATTCGCTGCAACCCGGCGGGGAGCTGAACATCAAGCAGCTCAAATCGAAAGTGAGAAGAAACATGGTTACTTCAGTTTGCCGAACTAGTCCGGCGATGAAGCGGGTTCTGGCGTTTTACGGGAGAGCATTAGTATGACCGACAACATGACGATTCTTGATATGTGTTGCGGCTCCCGCATGTTCTGGTTCAACAAGCAGGATACCCGCGTCGTGTTTGCTGATATTCGCGCCGAAGAGCACGAGTTGTGCGACGGTCGCCGCCTGGTTATCAGTCCCGACCTGATTGCCGACTTTCGTTCACTGCCGTTCGCTGATTCTTCTTTTCCGGTTGTAGTGTTTGACCCGCCGCACCTCGAGCGCGTGGGCCAGTCTGCCTGGATGGGTAAAAAATACGGGCGACTGAACAAAATAACGTGGCGCTCTGACTTACGCTCCGGTTTCAAAGAAGCGTTTCGTGTGTTGCGGCCACACGGCGTTCTCATATTCAAATGGAACGAGACGCAGATCCCGGTTAGCCAGATTCTGGCGCTTACAGATGTAAAACCTGCAATTGGTCAACGTACTGGGAAAAACGACAAAACCCACTGGATTATTTTTGTTAAAGGCGGTGCAGCATGACATTCAACTTAACAGACTCAACTAACCACCCGGCAAACGGACCGCTGACCGTTGAGTGAATCACCCGCCTCATCGCAGAGTTGCAACACTCCCTCCAGTACCAGAACGGCGGAGACATGGCATACGTCATCGCTGATGCGATTAAAGGGCTGGAAGAGTTGCTTGTGAGTCGGGAGGCTGAGATGGTATTACCGGATGGGTTGCGCCATTCTTTGAAAAGTTGGTGACGCAATGTTACCAAGCGAGAGCCTCTGCAGAACAAGTGTTGCGACTGGTTACGCGTTAATTTAAAGCTTGAAAGGCAATAAGAAACGATCTTACTTTGCGCGATGATGCCCTTTCATAAAGAAGGGCATTTTATGCAATGCCTCCTAAGCACTGATATTTAGGGGGATTGTTAAAAATCGCATCTTTTTTGCTGCGTTTTCCGTGACAAGATCCCGTTACCTGTTAAAATCTTTTGCACAGATTCAGTGATGTGAATCTTCATAAAAAAAATAAAAACATAAATTTCAAAGAGTAATCAATAAAAATGCAGGCTCAACCAAAGACTAAACACCAAGAGTTGGTCGATAAGCTAACATCCTATATAGACTCTAAATCTCAGTTATCTGAGTCTGATGTGTTGGAAATTGAGCGCGAGATCGCGGCATTGCACGTTGAATCTCGTTCTTATGTAACTGCGTTACTAAAGGTTGCGTTGCAAAAGCATGATGAAGCTGTTGAGTGGTTCAAAGATGCTATGGTTACAGCAGGTGACAATTCCTCAATTGTTGCAGGTAACTATGTTGGATATCTGAGTTGTTCGGCACATAACCTCTTCCATAGAATTGAAGTGTTTCGATTGGCTGAATTGTTCAGCAGTCAACGAATTTGGAAGATGGCCCGAAATGCGGCGTTTTGTGTAGGCAATGAAAAGCTTGTCAAAAGGTTTACCGTTAAGTTGAAAGCATTTCTCGACGGTAAGGAACGGGAAGACCTTGAGCAGGAGGGCGCGCGAATGGTGGAAGTTATTGCACAATTCAAAGAGGCCACTAAGCTGACTTCATCTGAGATCGAGCAACTATGTGATGCGGCTGAGAAAATTGCTAATGATCATGGCGTGAACTGTGTTGGAGTGGAGTATTTCATCTCTGGTGGTTATGACAATGCCCTGATCGTTTGCGCAGAAACCCAAGACGCGAATGTGCTCACAACGTTGAATTTAGAACTGATTTCTATGCTTACTGAAGACGCCTATATTGATCGTCCTTTTACTTCGTGGTTTAAAAGCACTGAATTGAAAGGGGTGGAGCTATGAGCGTATCCGGGCAGGATTTCATTGAGTTTGCCAAAAAATGCCTTCAATTCAATGATGAAATTGGTTATAGGAATGCCGTTGGCCGCTCTTACTATGGCGTATACCATGAGATCAGCGGCAAGCTTGAACACTGTTATGTATTGGATTCTCACGAAGAGGTGAGAAAGTATTTGATGAGTCCGGCTCGGTGTAAAAAGGAACCTTACGATAAAGAAGGGCTCAAAAAAATAGGGGCTTATCTGCACCATCTTCATGTTCAAAGAAAATGGGCTGATTATACCCTTAACCGCGACATGCACAGGTCTGATGCTGAGACGGTGATAAATATTGCCAAGGAAGCTATGGATAAAATCCAGTCTGTTCATGAGGAAGTTTACCCACCTCCAGCAGCGTAAAACAGCTCTAAGAAAACCACCTCAAAGGTGGTTTTTTTTCGTCCTTCTATGGAGAAAAGACAAGCAGGTTACACGCTGCGGCGCTGGTAAGGGCTAATTAGCCGGAACCGTGCCAAACTCGGAAGGTCGCCTGATGGCTAAATCCTCCCCAGAGCAGAAATCTGTTGAGGGTGCCATGTGAGATATGTTGAGTTTATAATTAATAGCTAACTATTATATTTAGTTTGGATCCTACAGTCTTAAGAGATGATGTGATGTTCGAGTCTGAAGGTGTGGATGAGTATGTATAACCAGGATTTTCAAGGATAGATGCTATTAAATTCAAGTGTCTAGAAGCGTCAATAACATCCTCGTAATTAGGAACTAATCCTATTTTAGAGAAGTGTTTATAGCAAGGAATTGCTTTTGATTTGGCTATTAATAAACCAGAGGATGCTTTTATCTCATTAATCAACTCAGCATTTGCACGAAAGTTCATAATCTTACTTTGTTCTCTAAGCAAGAGTGAAGAGACCTTCCCTAGATGCTCTTTAAACGACACGTAGGGATCTAATGCGCACTTGGTTATTATTTGCCCTATTACATATACTGTTACGCCAGAAAGAACCGTAGTAAAAACCGTAATCCACATAATCAGTTATCCCCCTTTTCTAATTAAAACTACTCATTTTATAACATCACTGCTTCATTCGGAGAAAGTATTTATGTTGAAGCATAACATTGCAGCAAAAACGCCAGAAGAGCAGGACAAGATGAACGTCGACTTGGCTGCTTCCGGCGTTGCATTCAAAGAGTGGTTAGAACAGTTTGTACCTATTGAGGAGGTTGTAAGTATGCAACCTTCCTATTTGCAGGATTTTTTCAAGGAAAGGTTAAGCTTCTACCGAGATAAACTTCCTCAAAAACGCCAATGGGAAAGCGGATTCCCTCCAAGAGGACTGCCAGTATTGGCATATGTAAATAGAGTTTATGAACTGGCTATGTACAAGACCGAAGGATGGTTTTACCTCGATGATGGTAGATTCGATAAAAAGGCTGAAGTCGCTCCTAAATACTGGATGACGTTGCCCCCATATCCCTCCCGCTAGGATATCCATTATCTTACTGTCGAAAAGCCCGCTTTTGCGGGTTTTTTCTTGTCTGGACAGTTTTGCCAATCTGATTTGGTAAATTCCGAATACTCAGAAAAACTTAGCGGATACAACGGCATGGCTTTGGCTAAAAGTGCTATTAACCACTTGAATATGAGGTTTAATAGGTATACTGTATGAATGTACAGTATATTGATGCAGAGGGAATTATGAAGATAGAACTTACCATCAACAAATCAAAAGACCTGCCGCGCGGCGCCATACCCGCACTCGAGAAAGAGTTGCTTAAACGACTTCAAAATCAATATGAAAATTGTTCTCTGGTTATCCGCAGGGCTGGCGGCGATAGCCTGACTGTTTTCGGTGGCGACAAGGGCGATAAAACGAAGGTGGAGGAAATCCTTCAGGAAACATGGGAAAGCGCCGACGACTGGTTTTACTGAACTTGGGTTAGCCGGCGCGCAGATAATAGAATACCAAACGTGTGTATCCCTTTAATGCTGTTGCCGACAATTTTTAACCGCGTCTGTGTCGATTGAAGGGAGAAAAATTAGTGAGTAATTCAGCATTGCAGGCATCAGATGATCATTGGTACGACCTTGTCAGACGTTCTGATGGTTGTGTTATGTTTAGCTTTCCTTCATCTGGCAGGCATCTGATTTATCGCGTTAATGGAATGGTATCAATGCGACCTTTGCTCGATGATGAAGAAGTCTTTACTCCCAATGGTTTTGTGCAATTTATCCGCCATCTCGGCTACCGGGTAACACCGCCTTCTGATAATATGAAATCAACGGTCTGAACAACCGTAACCTACTGCGCCACGGAGAGAAACCATGGCGCACGAACTACATCTTATTAAGCATCAATCAGGAATTCTGATCCCGGCCACACCCGAGACCAGCGATTTACTGCAATCAAAATTCAAACTCGGTGCTGTGTTGGTGGCCGAGTTCCGGCAGGCACGCAACCCGGCCTTTCACCGTCGCTTCTTTGCGTTACTCAATCTCGGTTTCGAATACTGGGAACCTACTGGTGGGGCGATCTCTTCCAACGAACGCAAGCTGGTAACCGGCTATGCCAAGTACCTTGCCTCATTCGCGGGAAGCGAAGCCGCACTCCTGGATGCTGCCGAGCAATATCTCGACCGCATCGCCGATAAGCGTGCCGGTAGTATCAGCATCTGCAAATCCTATGACGCTTATCGCGCTTGGGTGATCATCGAGTCTGGCCACTACGACGCTATACAGCTCCCTGACGGTACACTCCGTAAACATCCCCGCAGCATTGCCTTTGCCAACATGGACGAATCCGAGTTCCAGCAGTTGTACAAAGCCGCGCTCGATGTTCTGTGGCGCTGGGTATTGTCCAGGGCATTTAAGGATCAGCGTGAAGCGGAAAACGCCGCATCGCAGCTAATGAGTTTTGCGGGGTGATGGCGATGAAAATAAGTTGGTTTCACCATCACGAATGCACAACCGAACAGGCCGACGAGCTGGTGGCGAACTACCAGCGCCGCGGCGTCAAAGTCGAGCGCAGCCTGAACCGCGACAATATCACCTGGACTGTTAGCGTTCAGCTGCCGGAAAGCGAGAAAGCGCCGCGCCCGAGTAAGGTCTGGCAAAACAGGGCGTGGGGTTGAGCATGGCTAAGCTACCGCGCCGTAAGTGCGCCAACAAAGAATGCCGCCAGTGGTTCCACCCTGTTCGCGATACGCAGACTGTCTGCGGTTATGAGTGCGCCAGCGCGGTTGGAAAAGAGCAGACCAGAAAGGTCAGGGAGGCGGCACAACGCAAGGAGTCTGCCAAAAAGCGCGCCACTGAGAAAAAAGAGCGAGCCGCTTGGCGCCAGCGTAAAGCTGCGGTTAAGCCGCTGAAGCACTGGGAAGATTTAACGCAGCGTGTAGTCAATGACTATATTCGCGAGCGTGACCATTATTTGCCATGCATCAGTTGCGGGACGTTCGAAACCGTCCAGTGGGAAGCAGGTCACTACCGCTCACGCGGTAAGGCATCACATCTTCGCTATCACGAAGACAATATCAGTAAACAGTGCCACCACTGTAACGTGCAGTTGTCGGGCAATCAGCAGCAGTACCGCCTTGGCCTTATCGAGAAAATTGGGCCTGAGCGCGTCGAGGCACTCGAAAACAATAACGTCCCACACCGATACACCATCGAAGAACTCGAAACCATTAGGAAGCACTACAGCGCGCTTCGCCGTGGATTAATTAAGAGCAGGGAGGCTGCATGACATTTGAATCCTATTTTGCCGATCACCTCCGCGTTCGTTGGCAACGATTGCGCTTATATCACTTTCCCGGCTCTGTACTGACGGACTACCGAATACTGAAGAACTACATCAAAACCATAGGCGGTGCTGTATGAACACTCAATTTCTCGAATACGTGCGCCAGCAACTGATAGTGGCCACCGCCGATCTGAGTGGTGCGACAAAAGGGCAGTTAATGGCCTGGCTTGAGAACGCACAGTTCGATACCGGTACCTTTAAGCGGAAGAAGATGAAGGTGAGGGATGAAGTTACTGGCGAGATGATAACTCTGGATAACCCGCCAATCCCCGGTAAACAGTCGCATGCCAAGGGATCGCATATTCCGCTGGTGCAGCCGGTTGAATACTCCACTGCATCGTGGCGCCGTGCACTGATGACGCTCGAAGAACACCAGAAGGCCTGGCTGCTATGGAACTACAGCGAGAATGTGCGCTGGTGCTATCAGGTTGAAATCACTCAGTGGGGTTGGCAACAGTTCAGCCAGCAACTGGCCGGGAAGAGGGTGGCGAAGAAGACCATTGACCGTTTACGGCAGTTGATATGGTTGGCGGCGCAGGATGTGAAAGCGGAACTGGCCGGGCGTGAGACGTACGAATATCAGGCAATGGCGGAGCTGGCAGGCGTAGCGAAATCCACCTGGACGGAAACGTATTTGCCTCACTGGCTGGTAATGCGTAACAGCTTTAAGCGGCTCGATAGCGGTGCGCTTATCTCAGTAACGCGATCACGTTCACAACAAAAGGCGACAAATTCGCAAGCAAGTCTTGCAAAACCGAACTGAAACGCATATATTTCATGTAAATCTGATATCGTCGCCATAGCTTCGAAGGTCGACAAAGAATTAACAGTCTCGCCATCGTGCGGGGCTTTTTTATTGGCTGATTTAGCTCAGTAGGTAGAGCTCCTGCCTTGTAAGCAGGATGTCGGCGGTTCGATTCCGTCAATCAGCACCAGAACCCGCTACCTGGGACTATAAGCGCATAGCGCAACGCAGCACCCATCGATTGGCGGACCAGAACCCGCCTTTTTTACTCAGGCCGCAGACAATCACCCTCAGATGCCACGCAGCCCTCGTGTCTGACGGCCTTCTCTACACATGGACCACCTATGTCTGAACCTCTAACCATTGCTGGCGGTGTCACGTCCGCAACAATCGGAGTGACGTTCGCATCTCTGTTCCCCGAGGCAACGCCCGGCGTAATGCTGTGCGCGCTGGCTGGCGCAGCAATGTACGTTCTGACATCCGATCCACACCAACTGTGGAAGCAGTTCCTGTTCGCCGTCATCAGCTTTGTCGGTGGGGTTTTCTTCTCAGTACCGATGGCGAAGATACTGGCCGGGGTGATTAATACCGCCCTTGGCTTGCTCCAGCCACCGGTAAGTATCGAAGTATCCCCGAACATTGGCGCGCTGGTTTCCGCTTCCATCTCTGTCGCAGTCCTGTTACGCATCCTCGCCAAATCAAAACGGGGGAAAATGCCGGGACTGGAGGAGGAAGGTAAATGACATGGCAAGCCATCGTTCTTGATGTAAACGCCATTATCTGCGCGCTTATCGCCGTCCGGCTGATGTTCTTCAGTAAGAGTGGAAAGCGACACCGTCCAGCTGTTGCATGGATGGCGTACATGATGATCCTCGCCGCCGGTTTTACGGCATTCCGCATCCTCTACGGGAAATACCTGCAGGTTGACCCGGGCGAGCTGATGCTGAACATCGCTATCTGTATCGCCGTGTGGCGCTCCCGCGGCAATCTCGCAAAAGTATTCCAGAAGGCCGGGCAATGACCAAAGACGACATCTTCAACGCCATCCTCGGCAAAGAGGGCGGTTATGTGAATCATCCGGATGACAAAGGCGGCCCGACTAACTGGGGCATTACCCAGGCGACAGCTCGCGCTCATGGATATTCCGGTGATATGCGCAACCTGACCCGCGAGCAGGCTCTCAACATCCTCGAGGCCGATTACTGGTACGGCCCTCGCTTTGACCAGGTTGCAACTGTCTCCCCGCTCATCGCCGCCGAACTCTGCGATACCGGCGTGAACATGGGGCCATCGGTACAGGTGAAGTGGTTCCAGCGCTGGCTGAACGTATTCAACAACCAGCAGCAGTTCTATCCCGACCTGATCGCCGACGGCCAGATTGGTCCGCGCAGCATAAGCGCGCTGAAGTCCTTCCTGGCGAAACGCGGTAGCGAAGGTGAGGCCGTATTGCTCCGCGCACTGAACTGCAGCCAGGGCCAGCGATATCTCGAGCTGGCAGAGCAGCGCCCGGCTAACGAGTCATTCGCGTATGGCTGGATCCGGGAGCGAGTGAGCCTATGATCAAACTGAGAGCTATCCTGGCCGGGATCGGACTCGCCATAATGCTGGTACTGGCCGCATTTGGTATTGGCGGTATGCGTGGCCGGGAAAAGGCCGAAGCAGAGGCAGAAAAGAAACGTACCGACGAGAACGCCGCTGCCACCAAAGCAGCTGCAGAGCGCCGCGTCGAAGTTACCAGGGAGGCCAGCAATGTTCAGCAGACTGTTAACCATATGCCTGATGACGATGTTGATCGTGAGCTGCGCGCAAACTGGACCCGCAAAGATTGAAGTTATCGACACCGGCTGTGACTGGGTGAAGCCGATCTACGGTACGGCCCATGATTGGGATGTACTGGACAAGCAGACGAAGAAAGACATTCTGGCGCACAACAAAGCGTGGCAGGTCAATTGCAAGAAAAAGATTCTTAATTGAACATTTATTTGACAATCGCAATGATTAAGCCCGACTATAATCTTAAAAATAGTCGGGCTCTGAAAGGTTACTTTATGTCAACAATTAATCCACCAGGTAGCGTTGGGTTCAACGATGCTAGCCTCCTGAATACCTTCAATAAGGCCGAGAGTTGCAGCTCTCTCAGGATTCAGAATGGAAGAAGTTCTGATCAGCTCACGCCAGTCAGTGAAATGTCCAGCGGAAACAGTTTCTTCGTTAAAGATAGAAACGAGGCGGTCAAGGTCGTGATCTAAACTAGATACCCATTCGCGCATTCGTTCGTGATCGACACTTTGCATTCCGCCGAAGTTCCACTGAAACGGATGCAACAAAAATCTTGCTCCATGATTAGCAAAGCGCTTTGTACCAGCGAGGAAAATCGCATTAGCAATTGAATCTATATTGCTAATGTTGAAGCAATAAACTGGAATTGGAAGGGTTTTGATGAAATTGTAAGCGGTGAAGCCGGATGTCACGTCGCCGCCAGAGCTCGAAATGTGTAGGTTGATTCGGGTTGCCCCTTGAGCTATCGCTGACAAAATGTTGTTTTGAAGCAAGCTTACCGTGCTTGGATTAACTGGGCATAAAAAATGAACAGTATGAATCATAGGATTTTCCAGAGGTTATCCCGGATTGGGCAAATCTGATATTGGTGCGAAAATTCTTAATTCAACATGAAATATTTTCAAGAAGTATAAACCGCCTCCGGGCGGTTTTTTTATTGTCATCACCATGGGCAGACTCATCGTAATGGCTATAACGGTTAAATCGTAAATATGCCCTACAGGGGGTAAAGAGGTTTTATGGCTGACATTCACCAGATCACGATAACCCTTGATATGAAGGAGCACGTTGCACGCTCTCAAGAAGTGCTTGAGGAACTGCAGCGAAGGGTGAGTGAGCTTAGTCCGCGTGTCTCAGAAGAGGACGCGCTGCGGATCCTTCTTCTCGACATGACCTTCGATTACCTGAAGGAAAAGAGCCAGGCACAGAAAATAACGGAGTAACGAATGAGCAAACCGGACTGGGAGGCTATCGAATCGGCTTACCGGGCCGGAGTGCTATCGGTAAGGGAGTTGGCCGGAAAATATGGCATCTCTCACCAGGCCATCAGCAAGAGAGCCAAAAAGGATGGATGGGAGCGAGATCTAAAAGCCAAAGTCCAGGCAAAAGCAGATGCGCTGGTTGCCAAACGTGAGGTTGCCAGGCAGGTTGCCACCGAAAGCACTATTTCAGAGCGGCAACTAATCGAGGCGACGGCAGAGGTAATCGCTACTGTTCGAATGGAGCACCGAGGAGATATCCGCCGGGCTCGCGAACTGACCAACACGCTATTCGATGAGTTGGCTGGAAAGTGTGGCGACGTGGCCGCGCTTGAGCAGCTCGGGGAGTTGATGCGACGTGAAGATGACAAGGGTATGGATAAGCTCAACGATCTGTACCACAAAATTATCAGCCTGCCTTCCCGAGTTAAATCCATGAAAGACCTGAGCGACAGTCTTAAGACGCTGATCGGCCTCGAGCGTGAGGCGTACAGCATCGAGAACAAGGCTGAAACGAAAGAGGTCACGCACAACGTCATGCTGGTACCAACCAGCGACAACGTGGACGACTGGGAAGCGGCAGCACAGAAACAACAGGACGGGGTGCTCGGTGGATGAATTACAAAGCTGTATGGAAGCCACTGCCCGGATCTCAGTCTCTGGCGCTGAGCTGCCCGTGTAACGAAATTCTTTTCGAGGGCACTCGCGGCCCGGGTAAAACTGCCGCGCAGTTAGCTAGGTTCCGGCGTAATGTCGGCGTGGGCTATGGCTCATTCTGGCGCGGCGTCATCTTCGACACCGAATATAAGAACCTTGCCGACATCATCACCCAGTCGAAGCGTATGTTTCGCCTGTTCAACGATGGCGCTAGATACCTGTCATCTGCTAGTGAGTTGCGCTGGGTGTGGCCGACAGGCGAGGAGCTTCTCTTTCGCTTCGGCAAAGAGGCTGACGACTACTGGGATTTCCACGGGCAGGAATTCCCCTTCATTGGCTTTAACGAGCTGACGAAACAGCAGTCTCCTGAGTTTTACGAAATGATGTTCTCCTGCCGACGCTCATCTTTCCGGCCGGAAAACTACCCGCTGGATAATGGCAAGTTACTGAGGCCGATTCCGCTGGAGACGTTCAGCACGACCAACCCGTTTGGCATCGGCCACACCTGGGTGAAGAAGCGCTTCATTGAGCCAGCGGCGCGCGGGACCGTGCAACGCGACAGGCAAATGGTATTCAACCCCCAGACTGAACGCGAAGAGGAAATAACGCTGACCCGCGTGGCCATCCACGGATCGTTCAAAGAGAACCCGTACCTCGACCCACAGTACATCGCGACCCTGATGGCCATCAAAGACCCCAACCGGCGTAAAGCGTGGGTTGATGGCTCATGGGATGTGACCAGCGGCGGGCGCTTTGACCACCTGTGGAATGAGTCCCTGCACGTCATTAAGCCGTTCCGCATACCGGATAGCTGGACCGTTGACCGATCTCATGACTGGGGTGAGTCGAAGCCGTTCTCTAACCTGTGGTGGGCACAGGCTGATGGCACTGCCGCCGAGCTGCCAGATGGTCGCCAGTTCTGCCCGCCTGCCGGGTCTCTGATCCTGATTGGCGAGTGGTATGGCTGCCCGCCTGACGAGCTGAACAAAGGCCTGAATATGTCGTCTACCAACGTCGCTAAGGGCGTGGCGTGGATTGATAAGCGGCTGACAGGCGATGATGTCGACGAGCCGGAAGAGATCCATCTCGACGGCGTAACTCAGGGGCAACTGAACATAATGCCGGGCATATGCTCGGAAGTTATCCCCGGCCCGGCGGATAGCGCCATCTTCAACACCGGTGACGATGAATTGTCTATCGGACAGAAAATGGAAAATCAGGGTGTGGAATGGCTTGAAGCCAATAAAAAGCCAGGCTCGCGAGTAAATGGAGCTTCGGTTTTCGCTGACATGCTTGAGGCAGTGGTTGAAGGTAAAAAGCTGGAGTCTGGCATTCCTGAGAAGCCTGCATTTTACGTATTCGAGCATTGCCGTGGCTGGATTAGCCGCATACCCGTGCTGGTCAGAGACAGCAAAAACCCTGATGACGTAGATACCCAGCAGGAAGACCACGACTGGGACGCCACCCGCTACCGCGTACTGCACTCTCCTCGCCGTTCTGGGGCGATATTCTTCACATAAGGACAACTCAGTGAGTAACGATACAGAAATGCAAGTCCTCGCTGGGCTCATTGTGAACAGCCTCAACGAGGTCTCGAGATCACGTCAGCTTTATGCGGCTGGCTTCAACAAATCAGGTAACACCAAGCGGCACCATCTGTGGTGTGAATTTGGCTACCCTGAGCGTCTCGACTTTGACCACTTCTATAACATGTACGAGCGCAATGGCGCTGCGTTCGGCGCGGTTCATAAACTGCTGGATGCATGTTGGTCTGATAGCCCGGTAATCGTGGATGGAGACGAGACCAAAAAGGCTAAAAAGACCACGCTCTGGGAAAAGAAAGTCACCAAGCTCATGAAGAAGTACTGGGCAAAGGTGAAAGATGCCGATCGACGGAATCTTGTCGGGCACTATTCCGCTCTCATCCTGCAGTTTGCAGACAGCCGGGAATGGTATGAGCCAGTAAATCGTGACGTAATGCGTAATTCCCGTGAGCGCGGCCTGGTGAAGATGATTCCTGCATGGGAATCGCAGGTTAAGCCGGGGGAACTGGAGCAGGATCAGAAGTCTCCTGATTACGCCATGCCGAAGTTCTATTATTTCCAGGAACAACCCGTCGGGGATAGCGGCAATATTGTCGGTCCGATGCGCTCCATCAAAATCCACCCTGAACGTATCATCATGTTTTGCGAGGGATCAGAAGATGAATCCTCGCTGGCTGGCATCCCTTTCTTGCGTGCAGGCTATAACGACCTGCTGGACATGGCTAAAACCTCCGGCGGCAGCGCTGAAGGATTCCTGAAAAATGCCAGCCGGCAGCTCGGCATTAACATGTCAAAAGACACCAAGATTGAAAAAATCATGGAGGATGCCAAGAAAGCCGGATATTCAGGGCTGGCTGAGGCACTAAACGCTGCCATACAGAAGCTTAACTCTGGTACAGATTCCGCGCTGGTAACCCAGGACGGCGAGGCGAAAGTCCTCTCTGTCGCCGCTGCCGACCCGGGCCCAACGTGGACAGTGTCAGCGAACCAGTTCTCCTCTTCAGTTCAGATGCCATTCACTATCCTGTTTGGACAGCAGACAGGAAGGCTTGCATCAGATCAGGACAAAAACGACTTTGCCAAGCGCTGCAATGGTCGCCGAAACGGGTTCCAGACTGACCGCGCCAGCGCAGTCATCGAGCGTCTTTGGACTGTGGAAGTTATCGAGCCGCCGGAGTCTGGCGAAATCACGTTAACCTGGTCTGATCTTCTCGCGCCAAGCGAGAAAGAGAAGATTGCGAACATGAAGGAAATGGCCGCAGTCGCGAAGGATACTCAGCAAGCCTACGGCACACCTGCTGTTGACGAGAACGAAGTGCGAGAGGCCGGAGAGCTTGAGCCGCGTGAAGATGTTAAGCCCCCAGACCCTGGCAAAAAGGTAACGACCGATGATCCTCTTTCCGATGACGCCGGAGCAAAAGACGAAGGTGGGGACGCCGGTAGTTCCGCGCAGTAAAGTTGACCCGACGAGATCGGCAAAGCAGGTCACCGCGATGTTCCGGGATATCGAAGAACGCTATCTCGGCATCAAGCGCGCGCTGAAATCCCTGTTCGACCAGCGCCTGACCGGACGTGAGCGGGAGGTCAACAGCCACAGCTGGCATTTCCTGTGCCACGTCAACGGTGATGACCAGAGGCTCTACCAGGTCAATGCCGGGAAGTTCATCTACGACATGACCCCGCAGGAGCTGGCAGAGCTGCTCGAAGCGGTGCAGGGCATTCTGGATGACTACCTGCTTGACGGGGGCGAGAACAACCAGTGGGCGATGGATTACGTCGTCGCTGAGACGCAGCGCGGTACGCTGGAGGCGTTTAATAACCTCTCGCAGCAGTCGCAGGTGTACGCCAGCCAGACGACGTTACAGCAACTTTTAAGCAGCCCCGGTTATCAAAACCAGATCGCTTCCGCCAGGCTGACAACGTTCAGCGACTGGAAGGCGATCAGCGATGCCGCCCGGGCAGACCTTACAGGCATCATCACCGATGCGGTGGCGCGCGGGGTTAACCCGCGGGAAACGGCCAGCGTAATCAGTAAGCGCCTCGATGTCAGCATGTCTCGCGCGAAGAATATCGCCCAGACTGAGCAGGTCGGCGCGCTGCGGCAGGCTCAGTGGAACGAGACGGACTGGGCTGCTGACCGGTTGGGGCTAAATACCGGACTTCTTCACCTTTCTGCATTAAAGCCCACAACCAGGCAAACTCATGCGTTCTGGCATGGAAAGGTCAGGACTGTGCAAGCGGTACGCGATTGGTATGCAGTTGATGGTAACAAATATCATTGTTATTGCTCCCAGATCCCGGTGCTGCTCAACGACGACGGCAGCATATTCAACCAAGGGCTGGCGGATAAGTTGAAGAAAGAGCGCGAGCAGTGGAAAACCGATACCAATTAATGCTTAATAGTGCTGAATAACCTATAAGGCATTAATTAAATGAACATTACACCCCAGGAAGTGGGTTCGTTTTTTCTGACGCTGATTGTGCCAATCGTAACAGGTGTCGCTGCCGCGTGGTTTACAGCGCGATTTGCGTTAAATCGGTTTTACCATGAAAAGTGGTGGGAGAAAAAACATACAGCATACAATCAACTGGTTGATGACTTAATTGAGCTTAAGTCATTATACGGACAGGCTTATTACTATGCTGAGGAAGAATATAATGCAGGTAAAAATGACAAGCCGCGTAAAGGCCGAACTGTAGATTGGAAAAGATATCACCAATTATTAAGGCAAGTTCAACGCCATTATGTACTGGCTCCTATCTCGCTAAGTCAAAGCACTAAAGAGCTCTTGAGCCGATTTATAGAAAAGGATGCAGACATAGAACACAATGTTGCTGTCGATGGATACCCAGAATTTATGGCATATAGTGACATGTCTGGTGAGACTCAAAAAATCATTGATGCCATTGTCATGGATGCTGAAAAAGAACTTAAATTCAGATAATTAATCACCCGATTGAATAAGGTCGCCACGGCGGCCTTTTTTATTGCCCGAAATCCACCAATGAGGACGCAGCGTGAGCAATCCTGTACCTGATGAAGCGCCGAGAGATATCAATCATGGCCGCCTGTTCACTGAGTCGCAAATCAGAACCGCTTTTGTGAAGTGGTGCGACGACTATAAGCACAACCCTGGTGCTTACCAGGAAGGTGACTCCACCGACGGAGAAGCTTGTGCTGATTACCTGATTCAGGTGATGACCGAAAACTCCCACTAACGAGGACCCAGCATGAAACGCAACCGCGTTAACGTGCTGACCGTCGTCAACTCCGCTTCAAACATCTCCACCGAAACCGTCAACGGCAAGCCACATATCGTGGTTCGCGGCATCACGCCTGTCGTGGACGATATCGTGATGAACCGGAAGTTGTACCCGGCAGCTGAAATCGAAAAGGCCTACAACACGCTCGAGCGTAACCCGATGCCGCTGGGCCACCCGAAGGTGGATGGCAAGCATGTTTCGGCGCGCGATGTCCAGGCGGTAAACGAGTACCACGTCGGGGCATGGCTGCAGAACGTCAGCCACAAAGACGGGAAGGTGACGGGCGACATGTACGTTAACCGCCAGTACGCCGAATCCAGCGAGAAGGGCAAGCGTCTGATTAACCGCCTGGATGAGATGCTGGCCGGCACCAACTCCGACCCAATCCACATTTCCACCGGCCTGCTGTATTCCGGTATCGCCGCCAATGGCGAATCGAAGGGCAAAAAGTACAACGAGATCGCCACCAACATGATGTTCGACCATGTGGCGGTGCTTCTCGATGAGCCTGGCGCCGGAACGCCGGATGAGGGCGTGGGCATCTTCGTAAATTCCGAGGGTGATGAGCAGGAGATCGAAGTGGCGAATCTGGCCGATGCCGCCGACTGCACCCGCGAAGGCATGCTCAACAAAACCCGTTTCTTCTTCACCAACGCCTCAAATTTCTCCTTCGACGATATCCAGCGCGCCATCAGCGACAAGCTGCGCGAAGGTGCGGGCGAAGATAAGTGGCTCTGGCCGGAGACGGTGTGGCCCGACAGCTTCATCTACCGGGACGACGCCAGATACCTGAAGCAAAAGTACCTCATCGATGATGCCGGTAAGGCCGTATTCGTCGGAGAGCCTGTAGAAGTCGTGCGCAAACCAACTGAGTACGAGATTAAAACCAACGGAGAGAACGATCCGATGAAAGAACTGATTATCAATGCGCTGCAAGCCGCTGGTAAGCCGACCGAAGGCAAGTCCGACGCCGAGCTGATGGACGCATACAACCAGATGAAGGCCGACGAAGCCGCCGCCAAGAAAAATGGCGACGAAGAAATCGACCCGGCAACCGGCAGGCTCAAGAAAAAAGAGCAGGCTAACAACAACGAAGAGATGCCTGCCTGGGCCAAGGTGCTTACCGAGCAGGTGACAGCCCTGAACAGCCAGATCAACGCCAGCGCTGAAACCGAGAAGGGCAATATGCGCGCTGCGGTGAAAGCCAAGTTTGGCATGACCGATCTCGCAGTGAACGCGCTGGATGGCGAGCCGCTGAAAGAGCTGTTCGCACAGTGCCAGACCTCAACCGGCCTGAATGGTGCATTCCGCCAGGCTACCAATAACCAGTCAGTCAGCGAAATGCCGGAGTAAAAAATGGCTAAAGACGGAAAACACGTAATCCACGCCGGTGGCATCTTCCATAACCCGCTTCTTAACCGTGAAGGTGCGGCGGCGGCGGCCACCAAGCCGGGAACGATCGGTACCTTTGTGGCCGGTAAGTTCACCGCGTCTGTCGACGGCAATGAGCAGGCGATCCTGTACGTTGCTGACTACGACTATCTGCGCTGCATGACGGTCGACGACTCGATTGCTGCCGGTGAGCTGGTAGTGGGCATCCATCCGCTGGAAGGCATGTTCCTGAACGTGCGCGCGGCGGCGGGCACCTACAAAAAAGGCCAGCCGCTGACTATCGCTAACGGGCAGGTCAAGGCCGCAGGCGCAAGCGACAACGTCCGCGCGTACGTCGAAGAAGACGTTGCATACACCGCTGCGGCAGGCGACCTGCTGCGCGTCGTAATCAAGTAAGGAGCACCTGAATGCTTGTATTTTCCCGCTCTATCGGTGAACGCACCGGTAACCTCGAAGTCAACCAGGCGCAGTTCCGCGAGCTGGAGATGGCGCGCAACATGAGTGCGCAGTCTGTCGCTGACTTCATTGCCCGTGCTCGCTTCGGTGAAAACGGACATCTGGACGCAGTGAACGCAGTGGACGACATCCGCCGCATGTACCGCGCGTACGACCAGACGGTGCTGGCGCAGTTCGAACCGAATACCGAGTTCACTCTGTTCAACGACCTGATTCCGCTGTCTCGTTCAGTCCGCCTGGAAGAGTCCGTGTATGAATATGCGCGTACCGGCGGTCGTGGCTGGGCGCACACCTCCATGTCCGGCCAGATTGGTGCGGCGCTGGATGCCCGCGCGTACACCTTCGACGGTACGATGGTGCCTGTCCACGACAGCGGCTTTAAGTTCCATTGGCGTGATCCGATCTTCAACAAAGGCTCTGCGCTGGCATCGCTGGCTGATGCACAGGCCGGTTCTGTTGACGATGTTCGTCGCCAAATCGTCAATTATATGTTCAACGGCTTCCGCGACTCAGAAGGCAACTTCGTTACCTTCGACGGCAAGACTTGGAAGGGCCTGAAAGGTGACAGCCGGGTTGGCATGGTAGATCTCGGGGTTTCAGGTCTGAATATCGACTTCACCAGCTCAACAACCACGTCCGAACAGAACCGTAACGCTGCCATTGCCCTTCGCGACACGCTGAAGATTGGCAATAACCAGTACGCCCCACAGACCTGGTACGTCTCCAGCAAAATCATGTCCAACTGGGAACGCTACTACAGCGACAACTACCTCTCAGGCACCATCCTGCAGGAGATCCTGAAGCTGTCCGGTATCGTCGCAGTGAAGGAAGACGCTCAGCTCTCCGGTAACCAGATTCTGGTGGTGCCTTTGACTGCTGGTGTAATCGCTCCAGTCGTTGGGCAAGCTGTTGGCACGGTCGCCGATCCGCGCCAGTTCTACAACAGCGATTACATCTGGCGCACCTGGGGCGCTATGGGCCTGATGGTTAAGCAAGATATCAACCTCAAACATGGCGTGCTCTTCGCGAGCAGCTAAGGAGAAAAAGAATGGCACTGGTAGAAATCACAGCAGGTAACGTCTTCGCTGGTGCCAACCTCCGCAAACTGGAGGTTGGTGCGGTAGTTGAAGTTGACGACGCGACGGCGGCGCGCTGGAAGGCATCCGGCATGGCCAAGGACACCGACAAGAAGAAGGGCGAAAAGTTGGTGTTTGAGGTGGCAACTCCGTCACCCCCCGTTTCTTCTGACTCATCAGCGCTGCAGGCCAAGCTCAATGAAGCGCTGGAGCAACTGAAGCAGGCTCATTCCGACGCTGAAGTGAAAGACAAAGAGCACGCCGACGCGCTGGAGCAGCTGAAGCAGTCTCATGCCGCTGAGCTGGAAGCTGCCACTAAGCGCGCTGACGAAGCAGAAGCGGCCCTGACAGAAGCAACCAAGAAGGCGAAATAACCATGGCTGACCCAATCATGGCGGCAGACGTGCAGGCGTTCCTCGGTGAATTGGGTTACTCCATCCCGGGGGCGCTGCTGGAACCGATCCTCTGCGTGGTGAACAAGATTATCCCGTGCCTCGATGGCGCCGGGTATGACGACTGCACCGCAAAACTGATCCTGATGTACGCCGCCGCGCTGATGGCAACGTCGTCCGGTGCGCGCCGCATCAAATCGCAGGGTGCGCCGTCTGGCGCGTCACGCTCGTTTGAGTATGGCGATGACAGCATCACCTGGCTGCGCGATTCGCTGGGCCGCCTCGATACCAGCGGCTGCACTGGGGAGCTACCAATCAGCGCTGGTAACAGCGTCGGAATGTTCATGGTTGTTGGGGGCTGCTGATGACGTGGACACCTGTAAGCGTCCGCCTGCCGCGTTCATTCACCCGCGTCTGGGTGCTGACTGATACCGGGCGGGAGACTACCGGCTACGTTAAATCGGACGGCGAGTGGTTCATCAACTGCCCGCGCATCCGGGCGACTGGAGCGAAGGTGCTGATGTGGAAGGAATGAAACGAGGCGGGTTACTGCAAAACAGCCGGCTTTATCGTGTCGGTGAGGTCGTCATGGGCTCATTCATCCCACCGAATGCCCGTAAGCGCAGTGAGCAGCTTAAAGGCCATGGCGGAAACGTGACGGTAGTGCTGCGCTGGAAGGAGTGAAATATGGCGACTGTAACAAGCATGGTTGGTGCATTGAATGTGACGGTGGTTTATCGCGTTTCTGGCGAGGTTAAAACCTTCAAAGAGATAGTGGTGTCACCAATCGTCATTGCGCGGTATTTGCAGCTGGAATGCGGGGATGCCATAGGGCTTTTCGTGCCGGTCGGTAAAGGCCAGCAGGTCAATGCGCTGAACATCGAGTGGTTTGAGATTGAGCGCGTCACCGCGCAAAAGGAGTGACCCGTGTCGGCAACTGCAAACTGGTCCTACACCGCTAAAGCCACCATCTGGCGCAAGGGTGCAGGCGGCAGGGACGAGAACGGTGACCCCATAAGCGGGTATGACGCGCCGGTAGTCATCATGGTCGATTATGAAGGCGGGCTGTCAAAGCGTATCGGCAACCTGGGCGCTGAAATCGTCGTGAAAAATACCGTCTGGACGGAGTACGCGCTGGCCGACGCCGGTGATTACCTGCTGATTGGTGAATCCACTGAAGCCGACCCGGTTGCTGCTGGCGCTGACGAGGTGCGGCAGGTTATCCGCTACGCCGACACGTTTGAGCGAGTGGCGGATGATTTTGCCATCTTGACTGGAGTCTGATAATGGGAATCAAAGTAAAGGGCATCAGTCAGGCGAAAAAGCACCTCAACGACATCATCAACGACGTTCAGGGCCGGAAAGCTGTCCGTGCCATCCAGTCAGCGCTGATTCTTATTGGTGCCCGGGCCGCTTATTACACCTCCATCGATACCTCTACGCTGGTGAACAGCCAGTTCCGGGAAATTGATGCGGGTGGCGTAATCATTACCGGGCGCGTCGGCTATTCGGCCAACTATGCGGCGTATGTCCACGAGGCGTCCGGCAAGTTGAAAGGCCAGCCGCGCGCGCACTTCGGTACCACCCGGGCAGGGCAGGAGTTCGGCGGCGGCAGCGGGACGGGGAACTATTGGGATCCGCACGGTGAACCTCAGTTCCTGACCAAAGGCGCAAACGAAGAGCGCGATGCTATCGATGCAGTGATGCGCAAGGAGCTTTCGCTATGACACCCATGATGCATGAGCGGGTGCGCAATATGTTCGGTGATGCTGGTCTGACAGCCGGATTCACGGTGCAGAAGTTGATGTACGACGACCCGGAGGATCTGACCCAGGCCGTGATGGTATTCCGGCCAAACGGTGGTTCGAACATCCGTCACGACCTTGGCTCTGAACATCACGTCCTCGTCGATGTGATCGGCGCGAAGGATAAGCGCGGCGACGCCGCCGATGCCGTGCAGCGCATCGTCGATTATGTTCAGGCCAATCCTATGGCTGATGAGTGTGTCGGATACATCCAGAACATGGGCGCAATCCCTGCGCCGGTGCTTACGGCAGAAGGTCGGATAGTCTTTCGCCTCCAGTTCGCCTGCACCTACGGCGAATAGCCATACCAACCAAATAGACCCGCTTCGGCGGGTTTTCTTTTTTATACGTCAAAGAGGAAGTTTCTATGGCTAATTGCCAGAACTCGAACGAACGCCTGTTCGGTGGCGCGATCGTGCTTGAAGTTGCAGATGGATGCCCGGACGTCAAACCGCTTGAGGATGAATGGAAAGCCCTTGCCGCTGGCACGTCCAAAGGCTTTGACTTCAACCCGAACGCGGTGACCTCAGATGCAGATGATGGTGGCGGCTACGTTGAGTCCATTATCACCAACAGCGACTTTACCATCAGCTTCGAAGGTGAGGTACGCAAAAAGGACAAGCTGGACCAGTACGGTATTGGTAAATTTATCGTTAATTTCTCTGTAGAGCTGAAGGCACGTCGGCAGCCAGGTATCTGGGTGCGCATGCCATACGGCCCAGTAACGTTTATCGGCTATATGGTGCCAACCGGGCTTTCTTCAGACGGCGGCACGAATGACATTGTCACGTTCTCCACTGAGTTCAAGGTGGGCGATGCGAGCACCATTGAGGTGATCGACAACGCCGCGGCGACTGCAATGGTATTCGTCGCGGATCTGCCATCGACCAAGACTGCTGCTGTGGGGGATGACTTTAGCCTGGGTGTGCAGGTGAGTGGCGGCGTAGCCCCATACAAATATGACTGGTACAAAAACGGCATTCATACCGGATTATCTACCAGCACCACCACTATCGACTTCGATAACGCAACCACAGCGGATAACGGCGTGCGTCAGGTGAAAGTGACTGACTACAACGGCAACACAATCACCTCAACGCCTAACACCCTCACCGTCAGCTAACGGCCATTCCAAAGGGTGGCCTCGGCTGCCCTTGATAATGATCGTTACCCGGGAAGGACCATGACAGCATTAATCGACATTGGCGAGTTTTCAGTCAGTGATGGGCGTGAAGGCGGAAAAGACTACCTGCTGCGACCGTCACTGATGGCTATGACGCGGATCGGCACTCCAGCGGAGATTGTTCAGGCGTATGCCACGGTGCACGGTAGTGATGTTGCTGCCGTCATCCAGTTCTGCACTGACACGCTCGGCCGCTTTCCGGACTGGCTGTCGCCATCCATGAATCGCATCGCAGAACGGCTGCTATCGCTGAGCATGCACATCATGCAGGCCTGCTGTGATGACGACCTCACCCCGATGATAGGTGAATGGAAAGGCTGGAGCCGATACGTCGTTTACCGGCCCGGGCAGATGCCGAGGAACGACATCATCGTGCTGGCTCAGCACCTGATGCAGCATGGCATCGTAGGTAAGGCCAGCGTGCGCCGCCTGCAGCGGCATGAGTCAGGCGAAACGACGAACGAGTTTAAGGCCTTCGACTACATCAGCGCGGCGCGTAGCCACTTCGGCATGAACCGGGATGAAGCTGAGGCGCTGACCATGACCGAGTTTCAGCTGATGCTGGCGCAGAAATATCCTGAACAGAAGGGCTTTACACGGGAAGAGTACGATGCAGTTGCCAATGACTACCTGTCGAAGCAAGCGGCGCGGCGATTGGCATCCTTGTAAGCGTCTGCTAAATTGCATGTATTAGAAAACACGTAGGTAAGAATGATATGTTAATTAATGCATCTGGTAATGGGGTAAAATTAATAGAAAGTGGCACCTTTAATCATGTGTTAGGGGATGCCGGGCAATCTGAATTATTTTTTGATGTATTTGGGCTGAAGGTTAAATTAATTACAAAAGCGCTTTCCGCGAGCGAATCCACTCCACAAGAAATTTTTGCGAGCGTTGAGAACGGTGTTGTTGTATTGAAGCATAATCAACGTGTATCCCCCCTCGCTGAGCCGACTGGAATGCTTATCCCTATGGAGATAGGGACTAAAGGTGAAAAAAAACTATACATATCTTGGCTTTCGTTCATTCTCGAGTCAAATGAAGGAGTTAAGGCTGCGTCTACAACATATTCTTTTTATGAGGATATGTAATGTCAGATAATTTTGAGCCATCGCTTGGTCCTGTCAAATCCACAATTAAACCAGAGCCTAAGCCACACGTTAGGGAGGGCGGTCAGAAAGGGTTTTATCAGCCTGGTTCCATCGCTAAGGAAATAGGAACGGGCGAGCACGCAAAAGATTCATTTATTTGGATGACGCTTAAGTATTGTTTTTATCTTGGTGCAGTATTTAGCATTTGCTTAATGCTGGTTTTTTTTCATTTCTCTTTTGATAGAAATGAACCTGAAAAATTTGATGTTATTTCTGCACTGAAGGATGTTTGGTCAATTTTTACGCCGATTCTTACGCTGGCTTTAGGTTATGCGTTTGGTAAGCGCGAGGCGTAAAAAGCATGCACATAAGCCCCGCTTAACTGCGGGTTTTTTCGTCGGCGGTCGATTGAGATCAATAAATCAGCGTTTGCCGTTGCGCCTGTGCTATTCCTGGGTAGGATGTTTTGACTTTTACCAATGGGGAATAGGGATATGAAGAAGCATGCTTTAGGCGTAATTTTGACCGCCTTGGTCTTCTCTGTGCACGCACAGTCTGTTGAGCAGATCGAATCTGCTGCAACACTCGCAGTAAAGAACGAGGTGATGAAAAGGTACAAGCCTGGCGATTGCGATAGATGGAAAACCTTGGAGAGTAGTGGTCAAGCAAAGCCTGGATCAGCATTAGTAAATTGTGATGGCGCCTTTAATCCTGCCTTTGACCTTACATTCTCAGATGTGAAGGTGTTTCAGCATGAAAATTACAATGCTGTTTGCGGCATAGTATCAGGCCGCACTGATGTGAGCAAAATAGGCGGAAGATTTGTTTACACAGACGGAGAGAGTGGGCATGTGTTCGTTAAAAATTCTAAGTACCCTGGTCTCTTGATGTCTAAAAACATCGACATGCTGGCCCTATTAGATAAACAGCTAAAATTAGAATCCGTAAATTGCAAATAACAAATCGATGAAACAAACATCAAAATAAACCTCGCTCCGGCGGGGTTTTTTATTGCCAGGAGAAAGTTATGGCAGGTGAGAAAGACGCTGGCAGCATTGTTTACACGGTGAGTGCTGATATTGAACCATTGCTGGTTGGCGGCAAGTTAGCGGCCGATGCCCTGGACAAGCTCGATGCTGCGGCCAAGGCCTCAAGTAAAGGCATGGATGGTCTCGATAATAGTACTGAACAGGCTGGGGGTGCTTTCACTGAGCTTACGGGCTATGCCAACTCTATGGATAACCAGCTTAAAAAGCTGAACAGTAGCGTCAGCGGCATCGCCAGAGCAATGGCTGAGGCCCGCAGTGGTACTGGTGGTGCCAGCAATGAATTTAGCAGGGCTGATTCGATTATTGAGGCGCTGGGCAATCAACTGGCGATCCTCGATGAGGCGCAGGAGAATGGCGCGCGCAGTGCTGCGATGCTTGCAGCCCAATTGCGCGCCGGGTCCAAAGCTACCGATGAAGAGAAACAGAAAATTGGTGAGCTAACCGGTCGTCTGTTTGATATGAAAACTGCCAGTGATACGGGCGCAAAAGGTCATGGTAACTGGAAGTCAACCATGCAGCAGGCGGGCTATCAAGTTCAGGATTTCATCGTCCAAGTGCAGGGTGGCCAGTCTGCTCTCGTAGCCTTCTCACAGCAGGGTTCTCAACTTGCTGGGGCATTTGGCCCTGGTGGCGCAGTTATAGGTGCAGTTCTGGCGCTCAGTACGGTGGTGGCAGGGGCGCTAATAACATCTTTGAATGGCGGTAAAAATGCCATGGATGCTCTTAAGAGCGCTGCTGAAACCATGGATAAGGTTATTACCATTTCACAAAATGGTGTGGCTGCCCTCTCTGATAAATATGCCGCTCTGGCACAGACAAATATTGCTGTAGCAACCTTGATGAAAAAGCAGGCCGAGCTTGAATTGCAGGCCGCTCTATCAAACGTCTCAAAAGAAGTACAAAAGGCATCGAGTGACTTCATTAGCTTTGGTGATTCATTGATGTCTTCGCTGGGCGGTGGATATGCCAGCGTAAAATTATTTAATGACTATTTGTCCACGCTAAATATAACCACTAACGATTTCAGTGAGGCATGGAAGCAGGCAACTGCCAGCGGGCAGGCTGGTCAGTCAACGATGAACTCTATGGTGGCAACAGTTGCGGCCCTGTCTACCAAATTCGATATTAGCGATCAGAAAGCTTTTGAGTTTGCTAAGCAACTTTCTGACATAGCGAAAACACCAACCGATGAAAAACTTAAGGCATTGGTTGTGACTCTGCAGGATGTCGGAAATGGGCAATCTTCTGGCGCGGCTAAAGCCCGGGAATATGCCAAAAGCCTCTTAACCATCATGGAGACAAGCACAGACGCTACTTCACGCCTTAAGGCTCTCAAAGAGATGACTGATAGCCTGACCTCCAGCCAGGATAAGGCGCTAAAAATCGCTCAGCAGGAGCTGTTTATTGCGCGGCAAACTGGCGAGGCTCAAATGAAAGCCAAGGCCTGGCGAGATGCCGAAACGCAGGGGCTAAAAGAAGGAACGGAGGCGTTCAGGAAGTACTACAACGTTAAGCTGGCAACCTATAAACAGGATGAGGCTAACGCCAACAGCAAAAAGGGTGCTAAAAGTGCAGCCTCAGACGCCAATAAGCTTGCAAGCCAGCAAGAGACTGTCGCTCAAAAACTGGCAAATCTCAAACAGCAATCCGAATTGGCCGCTGCGTCTACCAATGAACTGAGTCGTGAACAGGCGATGTTAAGGGCCGAACAGTCCCTCGGTAGCGCTGCCTCCCAAGCCCAGATTAAGGAAGCAAGGGAATACGCAGCCAGGACGTGGGACGTTGCTAATGCCCTGAAAATGCGTCAGCAGGCGGAGCAGGCCTCCAGGTTCATCAATCAGGAGGTGGCGGCCTCAAAAGTGCAGCGTGATCCCTACACAGGTGAAGCGCAGGACCCAGCTGCGCAGGTAAAAGAGGAAGAGCAGCGCAAGCTTGAGGCTCTGGCTAAATACAGGGAGCTGGGTGTGATTAACGCTCAGCAGTATGAGGACGGAAAGACAGCCATCGCGAGGCAGGCTTCTAACGACCGCATCAGCATTGCCCAGCAGGAGGCCAAACGTCAGGTTGACGTGATGAACACGCTGCTGGGCGGGATCGGTGAGGGCTTCTCAGGCCTGGCTGAAATCGTGTCTAAAAGCGCCGGCGAAAGCAATGCAGCTTACAAGACGCTGTTCGCTATCAGTAAAGCCTTTGCTGTTGCACAGTCCACTCTGAACCTTCAGCTTGCGCTCTCAAACGCTATGGCCTCCGGCCCCTTCCCCTGGAACATGGCAGCAATGGCGCAGGTCGCCGCAGCTGGCGGCCAGGTGATCTCATCTATCGGCGCAATGTCGTATGGTGGCGGGCGCGAGCACGGCGGCCCGGTATCGGCCAGCTCTATGTACCGCGTTGGCGAGGGCGGTAAGCCTGAGATTTTCAAAGCCAGCAATGGCAGCCAGTACATGATCCCCGGCGATAACGGTCGCGTCATCAGTAACCGCGATATTGGCGGTGGTGGTGGCGGGTTCAATTACAGCCCGACTATCCAGATCAACGGTAATCCGGATGAAAAAACCATAGCTCTGGTAGAGGCGGCAGTGGCTCGCGGTGGTAAGCAGGTATACCAGCAAATAAGTGGGGATCTTGCCTCAGGGAAAGGAAACGTTTCTAAAGGCCTGCAAAGCGGCTGGACCGCTAAAAGGAGGATCGGTTAATGGGTAAGCAAACCGACATCAATTACCCCCATGAGTACCTGCCAATGCCCCAGCGACCCGGGCATGGCTTCACCCCCGTCAGCCCCCTGCAGCGTTCCACTATGACATCCGGACGCACGCGCCAGCGTCGCAAATACACCTCGGTTCCGACTGAGGCATCTGTTTCGTGGGTGTTTAACGATGCCCAGGCGCAGCTGTTTGAGGTGTGGTACAGGGACGTGATTACTGACGGTGCAGCGTGGTTCAACATGCGCATGCGTACCCCGATGGGTGTCGGTGACTACGTCTGCCGGTTCAAAGATATCTACGAAGGTCCGGTACTGTATGCCCTGGGATTCTGGAAATACACGGCAATCCTTGAGTTGTGGGAGCGCCCAATTCTGCCGCCTGGCTGGGGTAATTTCCCTGAGTTCATCGTCGGGCAGAGCATTATTGATTACGCGCTCAACAAGGAGTGGCCGGAAGCATGACAAGCCCAACACTCAACAGGCTGTATGCCAGCGGAGGCAGTGAGATCCTCTTCAACACCCTGCAGATTACCGTCGGCGGCCAGACTTACTGGCTGGTTGAGAACTTCGAGGATATCACCGCTGTCACGGAAACTGGCGCATCGGTGACTTTTCAGGCTGCAGCTATGGCCGTCGCGCTGCCAGCCAGAAATAAGGATGGCACGCAAGATCTGCAGTTCGTCATCAGTAACATTGACGGCATCGTTTCAACTGCAATACGAAACGCCCTGGCAAACCTCGATAGCGGCACGCTGATAATGCGGCAGTACATCTCAACCGATTTAAGTTTCCCTTCGGCTCCGCCCCTGGTATTCCAGATTAAAGACGGGTACTGGAAAGCGACGGAGGTACAGATCAAAGCCGGTTTCCTGAATATTCTCGACACTGCATGGCCGCGCTACCGTTACACGCTTCCTGTCTTCCCGGGCCTCCGCTACCTCCAGTAGGAAAACACCATGTTCAATCCTGATAAATACCGTTCTGTCGAGTGGCAGAATGGCGGGCGCGCTTACCCCGCGCTGGACTGCTTTGGCATCGTCAATGAAATCAGGCGCGATCTTGGCCTGGCGCCGTGGCCGGATTTCGCCGGAGTCACGAAGGATGATAACGGCCTTGACCGGGAGGCGCGCGGGCTGATGGCTGGCCTGTCGCGATGTGACCCTGCCCCGGGCGCGGGTATCGCCTGTTATTCCGGCTCTGTGGTGACACACGTTGCCATCGTTGTCGAGATTGACGGCCAAATGCGCGCTGCAGAGTGCAATCCGCGCACCAACGTAACCTTCCTGCCGCTGGCGCGGTTTGCGCGCCGCTTTGTTCGCGTGGAGTATTACCAGTGACGATCCGAATCTATCCATCCCGGCTACCAGGCGAACCGCTGGAAAAGCACGAACATGAAACGATGACCCTCAGCGCCTGGTTTTCGCGGAACGTGAAGGACTGGGCGCCGGATCAGCAGCACCCGGTTGCGGTTGAAATTGACGGTGTTCCCGTCCCGGCGTCAGAGTGGCCATTGTGCGTTATCAAGCGAGAAACAGACATCAGGATGTATCCGGTGCCGTACGGTACCGGCGCAGAAATCGCTATCTGGGTTGCCGTCAGCGTAGCCGTCGCCTCTGCTGCCTACAGCATCTACATGATGAGCACAATGTCGCAGGCAGGCGGCGGCGGTTCCCAGGCGGCCAGCGGTGACCAGATTGACCTCAACCCGGCCAAAGCCAACGCGGCGAAACTTGGTGACCCCATTCGGGAAATCTTCGGGAAATACCGCGTCTGGCCTGATTACGTCGTGCAGCCGGTCAGCCGGTTCGTCAACGAGACCAGCATGGAAACCAGCATGTTCCTGTGCGTGGGTGTCGGCGACATGGTGATTAACCAGTCCGATATCAGGATCGGTAATACGCCAATATCCGCGTTCGGTACCGATGTGCGCTACACCATCTACCCGCCTGGCGCCACGGTCTCCGGCGATACGCGTACCGAAAACTGGTTCAACTCACCAGAGGTCGGTAATACCGGCTCCGGTACCGCCGGTCTGGATCTGGGCTCAAGCGGCCCGGAGACGGTCAGTATTATCGCGGATGCGCTGGTCGTGTCCGGAAACTCCATCACGCTGGTTGACGTATCGTCTTCTGGCGATGAGGAGATTCCGCCGTCGTGGGCTGTCGGAACGGTGATCACCGTTCTGGCGCCAAACTCTTACACGGTCGTGTCCTCCGGCGGTTACAGCGTGATTTATGGCGGAATAGAGGAGCTGGCACCAGTGGTCGGAATGCCGGTATCCCTCAACTATAACGGCAACGACTACGACCTGGTGATCGCCAGCTATGCGCCGGGCGTTCCGGCGGTGCCGGGGGTAGGCGGTAGTGCCGCCAGAATCACCGCCAGCGCCGCGCCGACGACATACGATTTCAGCAGCACGCCTGTGACGTTCAGCATCAGCTGGCAGGGCACTACTTACCCGGTATCGCTGGTGACAAACTACGTGACCATGTCGGGCGTGATTTCCTCGATCACCTCGCAACTTTCTGGTTCCGGCCTGGTCGCGCGCGACAACAGTGGGCAGCTTGAAATCGGAGAGGCCAGCAGCCCGTTTGCTGGCGGTTCCATCACCAACAGCCCGTTACCCGTTGCTGTTTTCGGTGATGCTCCGGTTAATACGGCAGGTGTGAAATCAACGGGTGGCACGGCGGAAGTTCGGGCGCACATCACTCTGGCCTACAACAGCGCCACCGGCACGCCGTTTACCGGACTGCCGGAAGGCATTCAGCGCTTCTCTCTGGGGCTCGCCGGTAATCAGTTCCGGATCACCGATGTGGACAGCCAGACCATTACCGTTGAGCGGCTCATGGTCACCACCGGCCCGGGCGGTGAAACCATCACGACGCCGGATCCATCGTGGCCTGGCTTCACTGAGCGCACGCTGCTGGATGCGACCGTAACGGGCGTCAGTGACGATTATGAGTGGGTAGGCCCGTTCCTGGCGTGTCCTGATGGCGAAACGCTGGACGCATTTGAAGTGAACATCAACTTCCAGAGCGGCCTGGTGCGTTACACCGACCAGGGGAATAAGCGTTCCATGCCGGTACGCCTGGTGATCCAGTATCGCAAGGTTGGAACTACCACCTGGCAGCAGCAGTCTCCGTTCTATTCACGCAGTACCGAAAACCAGATCGGGTTTACGCATCGCTACAGCGTGTCGCCGGGGCAATATGAGATCCGGATGCGCCGCACCGAACCGGTTAAGGGTGGCAGCACGCGCGACCAGGTATTCTGGCAGGCGCTGCGCTCGCGACTCAGCAAGCGCCCCACGAAATACGACGGCGTCACCACCATGGCGCTGACCGTCCGCACCGGAAATCGCCTGGCGGCCATGTCTGATCGCCGGATTAGCGTCACGCCAACCCGGATTTACAGCGGCGGCAGAACTGCGCGCAGCATCAGCGGCGCGCTTTACCACGTCCTGGAGTCGCTGGGTTTCACGGCCAGCCAGATTGACACAGCGGCGATTGACTCGCTGGAACAAACCTACTGGACGCCACGCGGTGAGAAGTTCGACTGGGCGAGCGGTGAGAGCAAGTCCGCACTTGAGGTGCTGCAGAAAATCACCAACGCGGGGATGGGGTATTTCCTGCTGTCTGACGGGCTGGCTTCTGCCGGCAGGGAAGGGATTAAACCCTGGGTAGGCATGATCACCCCACAGGAAACCACCGAGGAGCTGCAGACCGCGTTTAAGGCGCCGAGTCAGGATGATTACGACGGGGTCGATGTCACCTATATCAATGGCACGACATGGGCTGAAGAAACTGTTCAGTGCCGGTTGCCAGGGAATCTGACACCAGTGAAGGTGGAGGATTACAAACTGGATGGCGTTCTGGATGAGGACCGTACCTACCGCATCGGCATGCGCCGGTTGATGGGCTACCAGTTGCAGCGCCTGCAGCACACCACCTCAACTGAGATGGATGCGCTCTGCTACGAGTTCATGGATCGGATTGTACTGGCCGACGATATCCCTGGCGGTCAGCAGCTTAGCTGCCTGATTACCGATATGACGTATGACAGCAACAAAATCACGCTGACACTCAGCGAGGCGCCGGACTGGTCGTTCCAAAGCCCTCGCGTGATTATCCGCTATCAGGATGGAAGGGCATCGGCCATGGTGGTGCCGACACGCATTGACGACTTCACCATCTCGGTGCCGTACAGCGCCGCGCTGGAGCCGGAATTGTGGGCGATGAACGACGCATACATTGAGCCGCCTCGCCTGCTGTTCTGTTCGTCTGTTAGGGTGCCGTATGACGCTCTGGTCGGAGAAATATCTCCTGGTAACGACGGTATCAGCCAGGTCACTGCCATCCAGTACCATCCAGGCAAGTACGCCTACGACGACGCCACATACCCCGGCGACGCCGCTTAACAGCAAATCAAAATTATCTGACCCGCTTCGGCGGGTTTTTTATGCCCGGAGCGAGCATGACTACCTATTTCACGAAAGAACCGCTGGGTTCAACAAGCCCGTATGTTTTATTCGATAACGCCCAGAACCTGGACTTTGCGGTAAACGATATTACCCAGGCAATCTGGAAAGATCGCTTTGGCAGAAATAGAACAACAATTTGGGGAATGGAGCAGGCGTTTTCTACCCAACTGCTTAGCCAGAAACAGCGCTTTGACAATTTTATCCAGAGCTCTGGCTATAAGGTTATCGGGGATTATACCGATGGTCCGCTGAACATTACTGAATATAACCAGCTGATCCGTTATCAGAATGAGTTCTATAAATTAACCGCCGCCACAACACTTCCATTCACCACTACCGGCAATGATGCTGCATCATGGGCGAATGATTCTCTGCATCTGGTAAGCGTTGGTGATGCCGCACTTCGTCAGGAGTTAGCATCACCTGGCGGTCTTGCTTTAGTTGGGCCGGGCGTCATTACGCGTGGCCTGGATAAATTTTCTGTTCTGCAGGGGCGTTCTGGCGAACAGTTTGGTTCAGATTACACTCGCGGGCTTGGCGTGCATCTCGCAGAGCCTATTACCGGGAGCGGACTTGACGTCAACACGGCTAAGTTCAACTACATCCGTATTGACGATGACCGGTTTAATGCTGTTGATGATTTGGTACCGGGAACGAAGGTTGACGGGTTTCTGCTAAACCACAAGTTTGGAGGGCCGGGAACAAAAGGTGGACGTCATGCTGCTGAGTTCATCCTTGAGCAGATGGGCCAGACGGATTCAACAAATACCGACAGAAACTATGTCGGGGTTGTAGGCTTTGCAACCTCTTCAACTGGCGATGGGGGAACATCTGCTGCTGATGCAAAAGGGGCTCTGTTTGGCGGTAACTTTTACGCCACCGTCACGCCTGGCGCATTACACCTTCTTAACTTAACAGGGGCTGAATTCAACGTAGGCATCCCGGAAGGCTCTAGTGTCAATATCAGAACTGGGCTTCAGATTGGTGGCACAAAGGAAAAGCGCGGGGATGTTATCGATGCCGCTATTTCTGTCGGGAATATGGGTAGCGCCTGCACATGGCGAACCGGTATTGCATTTGGCCCGCAAAATGGTGGCCCTGTTTTTGGTGAGGACAGTCGCGTCATATCGGTTGATTGCCAGAAGATAGACCGCGTCTTGTCTCTGAGCTCCCTTGTCGAAGTAAACCATATCATCCATCACAATCTGGTGAAGCTCAGCACCAAGAGCCTGTTAATGGAGGACTCCGGAGCATTTTTAAGTATCGGTTCTCCAACGGCAGCTGGTACATCAGTCCTTCAGGCTCGAACCTCAGGCGCTGGAAGCACGTACGACAGCAGGATTCTTTTTGCTGGCGGATCCGCGACAAGTGGCGGAGGAACGATTTCACTTAATGCCGGAATCTTCACATTCAATTGCACTATTCGACCCAGCGCAGATAACCAGTTTGACTATGGATCAGCTGCATATCGTGGGAGAACTGCGTTCTTTGGCACTGGATCGATTAATACCTCTGATGACGATCACAAGCCAATTAAAGAATCGATCCCTGATGTGGTCCTGGATGCCTGGGAGGAAGTGAACTGGCGCACGCGGTTTAAGTTTGATGATGCGATTGCGCAAAAAGGCGAAGACGGTGCCCGCTGGCACTTCGGCCTTATTGCTCAGCGTGTGGAAGAGGTTTTTGCATCGCATGGCATTGATGGCTTTGGTCTCGGGCTTCTCTGTTACGACGAATGGGAAGACCAATATATTTCAGTGCGAACCAACGAGGGAGAGCGAGTAACAAAAACCCGCACTGTCAGCCGCATGATGGAAGTGACAAAAACCCGTACAGTAAAACGACCTGTGATGATGACAGCCACGCGCGAAATTCTTGTGGATGAAGAAACAGAAGATGGAAAACGCATTAAGAGGGTTGTTAAGGAAGAGTATCAGACACCTAAGCTTATCCAGGTATTTGTCTTTAACGAGGATGGTACTCCGCGCCTTGACGAGGAAGGCAAGCATCTTTTTGTTTATGAAGCAGAGCTTGAAGATGTCGAAGAGGAGTATACCGAGCAGGTGCCGACTGAGGTAATTGAGGAATATACCGAACCTGCAGAGCCAACTTACAGCCAGGTTCTTGAAACCCCAGCCGGATCCCGCTATGGCATTCGTTATGAGGAGGCCCTGGCTCTGGAAGCTGCATTACAGCGCCGTAACTATGAGCGAATGAAAGAGCAGTATGAAGATTTGGTAGCGCGTGTTCAGGATCTCGAATCCAAATAAAAATTACCGCTTCGCCGTGTTTTATTTAACAGTCAAACAGAGGTGAGTATGTAAATTGACTTAAGAGATTAGCTGGTGCAGGTAATCGGCCAAGCGCTTTAACAACTTTCATAGACATGAAATGAACAAAAACCCGGCACGGTGGCCGGGTTATTTGTCTTTTGAAACTTTTCCGTTTAGCTCGGATAGGCTATTTGAGATGGTCTGTAGTTGAGTTGTTATGGTGGCATTATCTGCTTTAGATTCCACTCTAGCCGCTTCAAAATGAGCGCGTGTTTCTGATCCGAGAGAATCTATCTTGCCATCAAGGCTTGCTCTTGCTGCCTCAATTCGAGCTTCAGTACCAGATCTATAGGTTTCAAGTTTGTTGTCTAAGTGGGTGTACATGGCCCAAGCTCCACCTAGCGCAACAGCAACGAAACCAATACCCATCCACATAGCCGATTTGAAAGTGAGAGGAATTTTCAGATGCGGATTTTCTTGCGAAGTCACGATTTCCTCCTCAAAATCAATAGTGATTGTTTCAGCAACTAACATAGTGTCGCCGTTATGATTTTCAATCATACCACCGGCGTGGCTAGTTAGCTTAGATTTAACCCTTACTTCAACATTGAAGATGCTTTCATCATAGCAAGGGTTAATCATTTTTCTTTGTTATCCAACCAGGTAGCAACTTTATTTGCATTGATAAAATGCATGCCACCGCAGTTTTTGCACATCACATAAAATGCCCAGACACCCATACCTTCCTTATCAGGAATGGGGAAGGTGATGATTACAGGCTTATCTTTATCATCCGGACTTCTGTGTAAATCCCAGTTATTCCCACCACAAATATAACAAAAAATGCCATCTTTATGATTTTCAATGCTTTGTAAATACTCGCCAAAATCATCCACAGTAACTTTTTTAGCTATAGCCGAAAGCCCTTCATATTTATGCACAGTAACTTCCTTTTAACCTAACGCTTCGCCCTCCAGATAGACTGCATGGCATGCAGAACAAGGAGGGGGTAGCCGGACAGTATAAACATAATGGGATTAATCCTATCCTGGCTTCGTAGATTCGGACATCCTGACAAATGATCAGTGTATTAAGGAAAACTGCTGTGTTCATCACAAGACCTACGTTGCCGTGTAAATCGCCACTACCCCTCAACTCCTGTCGGCCGCATTGATAGGCAACCCCACATTGATCTGCACTCACATTAAAACTACTGTATATAAAAACAGTAAAAGGAGTGCAGATCATGCCCCGCAGAAACGACATTCACGCCGCATTTGTGGCCGCAATACAGCTAAACCCCAAGGGATACCGGTGCTTACGCACAGAAGACTTTATCCGTGAACTGGCAAAGGTCCACTGGCATTTCAGCCGGGCCGACGCCAACGAATGGATAAAGTACTACCAGCCAGATTTCACGGATAAGACAACCGACGGAACCGACAATCACTACTGGATCTTGCGCAACATGGGGAGGGTTCACTAATGGGCTTTCCTTCACCGGCAGCTGACTATACCTCCCAGCGGATGACACCGGAGCTCATCTGCGGCGTCGGCATCGATACCCGCATTCTGGAAACATCATCAGGTTTCGCATTAATCGAGCCGGTCACCCGGTTAGTGCAGGGACAGACTCTGCTGATCCTCATTGGCGGTCGAACGCAGTTTGCGAAACTCAGGGGTAGGGCATTAATCACGGATGATGGCGAAGCGATTGAGGGGGAGGCCGCAGAGGAAGTGGAAGTTCTGGGGCGCGTGACGTTCTTCATCAACAGCGCGTTGCAGGATGACAGAATTGTGTGAATTTGTGGATCGAGGTGCCCACGAAATTCACTCGTCGCCCACTCGAATAATAAAGTAACGGTTTGATCTTGAAAGAACGCAATGGTAAGTGTTGTAACGCTTATTTTGGGGTGTTTTCGATGTCAACTGCTTGATATATAACGAAGAACAGAGATTGAGCCGTAAACAGGAATCGTATTCGGTCTCTTTTTATGTGGCGAATGCGATACCATCCAGGGCAAAACACGTCTTATCGCATGCTGCATTCTCCATAAACCATACCATACTCCTGCCCACGATCGTCCAGGCTTTTTTACCATCATTGCTAAAATTATAATCAGGTACCCTTGTACTCTGGAGGCGACATGGGACGACCTGACAATATCTATCAACGAATCGACGGTACGCAGTGGCGTCACGTCTGGGTGGTTGGGGATATCCACGGCTGCTTCTCGATACTGATGGCTAAACTGCGCCAGTACCGTTTTGATCCCTGGCAGGATCTGCTGGTTTCAGTGGGGGATGTTATTGACCGTGGACCAGACAGTTTGCGTTGCCTGAAATTATTGCGTAAACGCTGGATTGTCGCGGTCAGGGGGAATCATGAACAGATGGCGCTGGACGCGCTGGCGACGGGGGATAAATTCATGTGGTTAATTAATGGTGGCTCGTGGTATGCGCAGGCGGAGCAACCGGCAGCGAAATTCGCTCTTGAAGAGTGTTGGCAATTACCCTGGATTCTGGAGCTGCACTGTCAAAACGGCATACACGTTATTGCTCATGCCGATTACCCGGATGATGATTATCAGTGGCTAAAAAAGATCGATTTACAGCGTGTGCTGTGGGATCGTTCGAGGCTAATGAACAACGGTTGTGGGATTCGCGGCGCGGATCACTTTTGGTTTGGCCACACGCCGTTGCGCCATCGGCTGGATCGCGAGAATCTGCATTATATTGATACCGGTGCTGTATTTGGCGGCGAGTTAACGCTGGTACAACTGCAATAATCAAAAATCGCTGTATTCCTGGGCCGGGTGCCAGAAACTATCAATGTAGTCATCCGCGGGTAAACACCCTCCGTTACGAATACGTTGATCGTCCATCGATATCAGGCACTGCTGCTCAGTTTTGTAGACATCAACCACGATATCTTCACAACCGCCATCCAGGTAGCACACAAAAAGAACCAGCGTGAACATTCCATCCTCAAATGGTAAAGCCATAGCTGTAGTGTAGAAGATGTTGATAGATGAGGGAAATTAACCAAGAAATAACCCGTCTGGCGACGGGTTCTTTTTGAATCAGGCAAGGCGCATGATCCAGGCATCTGACTTACGATCGTAGTGTTCGCGAAATAGTACTGAATGTTCTCCGTTCAACAGGGCCGGGACGCTGGTATCGGCATCCCAGGCATCCAGTTGCATACATAAATCCGGGTCGGATTTACACGGAATGGTTAACGTTCGGTCCCCCGGCGATTCGCCATGTAACTCGGCGTCGTCGATTTCAAAAGCGCCAATGCGCACACTGGTTTTCATCATCGTGCTCTCCGTTAATTTGCTAATTGTGGTACGACCAGTTAGGTCGTCCATTTTTCAGCGTAGTCAACGTTAGCAAAAGCGCCAGTAAAAACGTGCGTTATCCCGTAAAGAGTTTGCCATCCCGGACAAGATCGCGTGGGTAGCTATTCTTCAGTCGCGATCCAATACGTTTTGCCAGACCGATAGGTTGATGCTGGAATGTAACCAGTACGTCGTCACTCGTCGGTGCGGTTTGTGGGTAGACATCCCGACCGCGGTACCACTCTTCAGCTTCGGCAAGCGTCAGTTCAAACGCATGGCTGTGATTTGGGTTGGCGAGCGCGATGACGGCTTCATGCTGCCAGCGGTAGCCTTTATTGTGCGTTTCAGCTAATTTGACGCCGAGTCGGGAAAAGCGGACTTTGCCGATCAGTGGCTCAATTTCTGTTGGGAATAGCCAAATCTCTTTATCGCGCTGCCACAGGCGGAAATTATCTTCCCATTGCAGTCCACAAGCGCTCGCGGCTTGCGCGACAAGCGCGGACTCGCGTCCTTTCAGCGGGCTAAACGGGAAGTTACCGACTTTATATGTCGGCGCAGGTAGTGGAGGGATGGCGGCTGTTTTGCGCAAACGCGCAACGAAGAAACCTTCGCAATCGTAAATTTGCGGAAACACATGCAGGAATCCTTCCGGCGTCAGAGCGCGTTCGGCCTGTGGAAATAAATCGCCGAGTGGTAAAAACTCGACGGCGTCCGGGTAGGTTTCAATCAACCACTGCATGACGTTTTCATTTTCGTCACGATTAAGCGTACAGGTCGAGTAAACCAACGTGCCGCCGGGGCGCAGAGCGTGAAAGGCGCTGTCGAGCAGTTCGCGCTGAGTTGCGGCAATTTCCAGATTACTTTCTGGCGACCAGTTTTTTAGCGCATCGGGGTCTTTACGCACTACGCCTTCCCCGGAACACGGGGCGTCCAGCAATATGGCATCAAATGATTCCGGCAACGCAGCGCCAAAAACCCGGCCGTCAAAATGGGTCAGGGCGACGTTGGCTATCCCGCAACGGCTGATATTGGCATGCAGGATTTTGACGCGACTGGCAGAAAATTCATTCGCCAGAATGGCGCCTCGATTATTCATTTTTGCGGCAATTTGCGTAGTTTTGGAGCCAGGGGCTGCCGCGACATCCATTACGCGTTCCGGGGTATTGCCTTCGGCAAACAGCGCAGCGACTGGCAGCATTGAGCTGGCTTCCTGAATATAAAACAGGCCGCTTAAATGTTCTGCTGTGCTACCGAGCGGCACTAACTCATCTTCATCGCGTTCGATCCAGAAACCTTCAGCACACCAGGGAACCGGAGTGAGAGACCAGTTGTAAGGTGCTGTCAGTGTGAGGAAATCGGCAACGGAGATTTTCAGCGTATTGACGCGAATGCTGCGGCGCAACGGGCGCTGACAGGCAGCGAGAAAATCATCGAATGAGAGCGTGGAAGGCATTGCTTCACGCATTTTAGTCAGAAAGGCGTCGGGAAAATAAGCCACTTGGTACCACCGGCAAAAAAACAGGTGCGCAGTGTAGCATAAGTGCTCCGGCGCGAGTACGCCGGAGCAAGTGGAGAGATTATCGTGGCAGGGCTGTTCCCCATTCACGCCACTCTTTCGGTTCGCTTTCGAGCAACAGGAAGTGTTTACCTGCCTGCGCTTTAGGAGCCAGCGGTGTACCTGGTGGAGTCGCGAAGGCGATGCCGCCGCGGATGAACTGATTGAAGGTACCGGTCTTCACGACACCGCCGGTCAGGCCGAAGTCAAGATTGTAGCCGGATGCCAGCCAGAACACGGAGTTGTTGCGCACCAGATGCTGATAGCGCTGGCTAATGCGCATGGCAACCATCACACGATCGGAAAGCGAGCCCAGCGTCAGCCCGGTGACGGTCCCCACTTCAATACCTCTGAACAAAACTGGGGTTCCGATATTCAGTGAACCTGCTTCCGGTGCTTCCACCACAATACTCAGACCATCGAGGTAACGAGAGTCGGTAATGGTGGCTTCCTGCAGCTCAAAATCACGTCGCGGATTACCGCGTCCGGGTTCAACGTTGATGTACGGCTGCAGGATTGTATCCAGATGCTCCACGCCAGCTGCCGAAATTTGCGGGGTGATCACGGAGAAACGGGTACCGCTTCGCGCGAAGGTCTGCACGTATTCCGGGTACAGAACTGCTTTTGCCTGCACTTCGTTACGGGCGGTGATCAGCTCAAGAGTCTGAATCTGGCCGATATCGATTCCCAGGTAGCGAATCGGCATGCCAGCAGCGAGTTTACCGGCATCGAACGCATGCAGCGTTATCTGGCCGCCTACCGCACGCGCGGCGGTTTCCGAAGCATACAGAATGCGCTTGTCGCCTTTGCGTTGGCTGGCGCTGGCACCGCTTAAATTATCGAAGCTAATTGCCCCTTTGAGCGCGCGTGAAAGGGGAGATGCCTGTACGGTTAATCCGCTGCCGTTAAGCTGAACTTTTGCTCCGCCTTCGGCCCAGAACACGCTGTTGCTGGTCAACAGGTTGCGATATTCCGGTTTAATATGCAGATCGATATCAAACGCATCGGCGCGAGGACGAACGCTGATCACTTCACCGACCTCGAATTTGCGGTATAGAACCACCGAGCCGGCCTGCACATCAGGCAGCGTTTCGGCGCTCAGGCTGACCGTGGTGGTTGGCAGATCGCTCAGGCTGTTTTCAATCGCTTTTTCCAGGTTGGCATAAAGCGGGTAGCTTTTTTTCATTTCCCCCTTCGTACCGGGCAAAATACGAATGCCGCCGCTGAGCCACTCGCTGGCGCTGGCGCCAAGGAACTCCACGCCATCAAGTCCGACTTTGACGTCCACGCGGCTGTTGACCACGAACTTACTGTCACCTTGCACCAGGTCACGATGCTGCGGTTCGATGGCAACGGTAAATGAAACGCCTTTGCTGGAAAGCGTGCGCTCAATCACCTGACCGACCTGTACGCCGTGGAGAATCAGCGGCTGGCCAGCATCAATACCGTAACTTTCCGGTGCGGTGAGCGTAAATGTCATGACCCCTGGATCGTGTAACAACGACTTCTCTGCGGGGATAACCACAAACTGGCTACGCGGCTCGCCTTCGCCGGGGACCAGTTCAAACGTTTTACCCGTCAGCAGTGAGCTGAGATTGGCATCGTTTAACGATAATTTAGGGCTGTGTAATTCAATCCGCGTGTTGTCGCGCAGCAGCGTTACGACGCTGGGGTCGACCGTCATTTCTCCAGTCACTTTACCGCCTGGATTTAAATCCAGTTTGGTGAGTTGGCCGACTTGTAATCCTTGATACATCAGCGATGTTGAGCCAGCTTTGAGTCCGTCCCCGCTGGGTAAGTCAAGCTTGACGATCACTCCGCGCTGGCTGTGCGCGAGATCCTGATATAAACCAAACGTGTCGTCGGCTGCGGCGGGTTTTGAGTCTTCAGGCGAATCAAAAGCAATGGCGCCATTGACCAGCGCGGCAAGACTTTCCAGTTTGATCTTCGCGCCGCTGAGGCTGACATCCGCATTCACACCGGAGACGTTCCAGAAGCGGCTGCCTTTTTTCACCAGATTGGTAAACCGACGTTCAATCAGCACGTCGATAGTTACGCCCTGATTGTTGGGGTTGATAGTGTAGTCATACACTCGGCCCACCGGAATCTTACGGAAATAAACCAGCGAACCGCTATTGAGCGAACCGAGGTCAGGCGCCCGCAGATGCAGCATCAAATCGCCATTATCCAGACGGTATTTGGGCTGTGTGTCGAGGGCAACAAAATGATCTTCTTCCTCGCCGGTTCCGGGCATCATGCCGATATAGTTACCACCAACCAACGCATCCAGACCCGAAACGCCGGCCAGCGACGCTTTCGGCGTGACCAGCCAGAACTGGGTATCTTTGCGCAGTGCATCTTTCATGCTCGATTTGATGCTGACGCGGACTTCAATTTTACGCAGATCTTTGCTGAGGTTGATATCCTGCACCGTGCCCACTTCAACGCCCTGATAACGAACGGGCGTGCGTCCTGGTACAATGCCGTCCGCGGACATGAAGTCAATGGTTACGGTATTGCCGCGATCTTCATAGCTTCCCCAGATAAGCCATCCTGCGATCATCAGTGCAATGAACGGCAGCAGCCAGAACGGAGAGATACGGCGTTTTGTTTTAATCTGCGCTTCAGTCTGCGAAGCGGGCGTTTCCTGACTCATGTGCATCCCAAAGTAAGCGGCTGTCCAGCCATTCCACAGCAAGAATAGTCAATATTACCGCCGCGCCGAAATAAAACGCAGCCGGTCCCATAGTAAAAGCAAGTATCTGATCGCGATTAATCAGCGACATGGTTAAAGCGATAACAAAGAGATCCAGCATCGACCAGCGGCCAATCCAGGTCACCATACGCAGCAGTTTTATGCGGGTACGCAATCCTTGCTCGCAGTTAAAATGGATGCTGATGAGCAACGTAAACATCACAATCACTTTGGTGAATGGCACCAGAATACTGGCGATAAAAACGATCGCCGCCACGCCGACGTTGCTGTTTGCCAAAGACATTATGCCTGACAGGATAGTGTCTTCCTGCCTACCACCGTTGACATAAATTACCGAGATGGGCAGCAGATTAGCAGGCAAAAGTAGGACAATCGAGGCCAGTAGCGCCGCCCAACACTTTTGGATGCTTTGATTCCTGCGCCAGCGCAGCGGGATATGGCAACGAGGGCAGCGACCCCGAGCGTCCGGATAACCTGTAAAGTGACAACCGAGGCAGACGCGGAGCTTTTCATCAGGGCGACGGGCTGGTCTTTGCGGGTAAAATCGGTCCCAAAGCTGCTCTACGTTGAGGTGCGACAGCGTCAAAATACTGAGGATCACCAGCGCAATAAAAGCAAACAGCCCCACACCGGGTTGCAAAAAAGCATAGTCCTGAACTTTGATTGACGCGACGCCAATGCCCACAAGATAGATATCGAGCATCACCCACTCTTTGAGCCTTTCCAGCATCAGCAGCACCGGGCGCAGGTTCATCCCAAGAATATTGCCAAACCACAGATAAGCAATTGAGGTCACGAGAATTAGCGGCGCGCCAGCGACGCAAAAAAGCACGAAAGAAGCAGTGAGGGGGTCACCTTGTCGGGTCATTTGCCAGATGCCTTGCATAACATTGGCATCAATGCGCACGCCTAATAAATAGATGTGCAGGAGTGGCTCTCCCCAGGCAAAGGGCATCAGCAGCAACATGGTGAAAGCCATTGCCGCAAGTCGCGTTAATGACCAGTCGCGTCCGTCACGAATTTTTGCCTGGCAGCGTGGGCAAAAGGCACTTTGGTGCGAACGCATTTTAGGCAAGCTAAATATCAGGTCACATTCAGGGCAGCGATGATAATGTGCACGAGGTAGTGCCTCACCGATGGACCTGATGGCTATTTTTTTAGTTGGCGTGATGCGTGGTGTCGTTAAGGCCATGTATCGCGAATCAAATTGTTGAAGTAATGTTATCTTAACTCATGACGGGAATGATCTTGAGCATTAACGCATTTAATGTTTATTTTAGTAGGCTGCAGTTTTAAGTAAGACAACTAAGTGATTACATAATGAACAAAATAGAGCTATACACGGATCTGAACCGTGATTTTCAGGCATTGATGGCAGGTGAAACCAGTTTTCTGGCAACGCTGGCGAATACCAGCGCATTGTTGTACGAGCGTCTTGCAGAAGTGAATTGGGCCGGTTTTTACCTGCTTGGGGACGATACGCTGGTGCTTGGTCCCTTCCAGGGCAAAATTGCCTGCGTGCGGATCCCGGTAGGGCGTGGTGTGTGCGGTACAGCAGTGGCGCAGAACCAGGTTCAGCGTATTGAGGACGTACATGCTTTTGATGGGCACATTGCTTGTGATGCCGCCAGCAACGCTGAAATCGTCCTGCCAATCACCGTCGAAAATCAGATAATCGGCGTGCTGGATATCGATAGCACGGCGTTTGGCCGCTTTACTGAGGAAGATGAACAAGGTCTGCGTACACTGGTGGCACAGCTTGAAACCGTGCTTGCAACGACGGATTACAAAAAATTCTTTGCGCACGTCGCAGGATAATCAACGGATAACGTAGCAATTACTGATGACGTCATTATAATGTCGCCTGTTCATGCCTGCGCTTGTTGGCTACGTCCGTTGTAATCAGGAAATTTCATGGAAAATCAACCTAAGTTGAATAGCAGTAAAGAAGTCATCGCGTTTCTGGCCGAACGCTTCCCGCAGTGTTTTAGTGCGGAAGGCGAAGCGCGCCCACTGAAAATTGGCATTTTTCAGGATCTGGTAGAGCGTGTTGAGGGCGAAATGAACCTCAGCAAGACTCAGCTCCGTTCTGCCTTACGTCTCTATACTTCAAGCTGGCGCTATCTGTACGGCGTTAAATTGGGCGCAACGCGTGTTGATCTCGACGGCAACCCTTGTGGTGAGCTGGATGAACAACATGTTGAACATGCGCGCAAACAGCTGGAAGAAGCTAAAGCCCGTGTTCAGGCGCAACGCGCAGAGCAACAGGCGAAAAAACGCGAAGCGGCTGCTGCTGCCGGTGAAAAAGAAGGCGCACCGCGTCGCGAGCGTAAGCCGCGTCCTGCACCGCGTCGTAAAGAAGGTGCAGAGCGTAAACCTCGCGCTGAAAAACCAGCAGCAAAAGCACCGCGTGCTCCTCGCGAAGAACAGCATACCCCGGTATCTGATATTTCAGTACTGACGGTAGGGCAGTCTCTGAAGGTGAAAGCAGGAAATAATGCGATGGATGCCACCGTATTAGAAATCACCAAAGATGGCGTCCGTGTACAGCTGAATTCGGGTATGTCTTTGATTGTACGCGCAGAACACCTGGTGTTCTGAAACGGAGGCCAGGCCTGGCATGAACACTTTTTTTAGGCTTACTGCGTTAGCTGGTCTGCTTGCATTAGCAGGCCAGGCACTTGCTGTGGAAGACATCACGCGTGCCGATCAAATCCCCGTTTTAAAGGAAGAAACCCAGCATGCGACGGTAAGCGAACGTGTGACTTCGCGTTTTACGCGATCACACTATCGCCAGTTCGATCTGGATCAGGCGTTTTCGGCAAAAATTTTTGACCGCTATTTGAATTTGCTCGACTACAGCCACAATGTGCTGTTGGCGAGCGATATCGAACAGTATGCAAAAAAGAAAACGGTCCTCGGCGATGAACTGCGCACCGGCAAGCTGGATGTCTTTTACGATCTCTATAATCTGGCGCAAAAACGCCGATTTGAACGTTATCAGTACGCATTAAGCGTACTGGCACGTCCAATGGATTTTACCGGTAACGACACGTTTAACCTCGACCGAAGTAAAGCGCCGTGGCCGAAGAGCGAAGCAGAGCTAAATGCGCTGTGGGACGGCAAGGTTAAATTTGACGAACTCAGCCTGAAGCTGACCGGTAAAACCGATGCGGAAATTCGCGAAACGCTGACGCGCCGCTACAAATTTGCGATTCGCCGTCTGGCGCAGACCAACAGCGAAGATGTGTTCTCACTGGCGATGACAGCGTTCGCCCGTGAAATCGACCCGCATACTAACTATCTCTCTCCGCGCAATACCGAGCAGTTCAATACTGAAATGAGCTTGTCTTTGGAAGGTATTGGCGCGGTTCTGCAAATGGATGATGACTACACCGTCATTAACTCCATGGTGGCAGGTGGTCCGGCAGCCAAGAGCAAGTCGATCAGCGTTGGCGATCGTATTGTCGGCGTCGGGCAGACGGGCAAGGGCATGGTCGATGTGATTGGCTGGCGTCTGGATGACGTCGTGGCACTGATCAAAGGACCTAAAGGCAGCAAGGTACGCCTTGAAATTCTGCCTGCCGGTAAAGGTACCAAGACGCGCACCGTGACGCTAACGCGTGAACGTATTCGTCTCGAAGATCGCGCCGTGAAAATGTCCGTGAAAACCGTTGGCAAAGAAAAAGTTGGCGTACTGGATATTCCTGGCTTCTATGTAGGCCTGACTGATGATGTCAAAGTCCAACTGCAGAAACTGGAAAAACAAAATGTCAGCAGTATTATCATCGATCTGCGTACCAACGGTGGTGGAGCACTGACTGAAGCGGTTTCGCTTTCCGGTCTGTTCATTCCTTCCGGCCCGGTGGTTCAGGTTCGTGATAATAACGGTAAAGTGCGTGAAGACAGCGATACCGACGGCGTTGTGTACTACAAAGGCCCGCTGGTGGTATTGGTCGATCGCTTCAGCGCCTCAGCATCAGAGATTTTCGCTGCGGCAATGCAGGATTATGGCCGAGCGTTGATCGTTGGTGAACCGACCTTTGGGAAAGGCACCGTCCAGCAGTATCGCTCCCTGAACCGTATTTACGATCAGATGCTGCGTCCGGAATGGCCAGCGCTGGGTTCTGTTCAGTACACGATCCAGAAATTCTACCGCGTAAACGGTGGCAGCACGCAGCGTAAGGGCGTTACGCCGGATATCATCATGCCGACAGGTAATGAAGAAACTGAAACCGGCGAGAAATTTGAAGATAACGCACTGCCGTGGGACAGCATTGATGCTGCGACCTACACTAAGTCAGATAATCTGACGCCGTTCGGACCTGAATTGCTGAAAGAGCACAATGCACGTATTGCGAACGATCCTGAGTTCCAATACATCATGAAGGACATTGCGCGTTTCAATGCGATGAAGGATAAGCGCAACATCGCTTCTCTGAATTACGCTCAGCGTGAAAAAGAGAATAACGAAGATGACGCAATGCGTCTGGCGCGTATCAACGATCGGTTTAAACGTGAAGGCAAACCGCCATTGAAGAAACTGGACGATCTGCCGAAGGATTACCAGGAGCCGGATCCGTACCTGGATGAAACGGTAAAAATCGCGCTCGACCTGGCGCATCTTGAGAAAGAGAAGCCAGCGGAACAGCCCGCAACCAGTCAATAACCTCGAACAGGCACAAGAAATTGTGCCTGTTTTTTTAACAAGTGCATGAAGACGTCAGCCTGATACGATAAAATGTAAAGTTGTGTCTTTCTGGTGACTTAGCACCTATGGATGCTTGAAAATAGTCATAAGACCCATACGATATGGGTAATCGCATAGTGCGTTTTGTTAAATTGAGGTTAAAAGAAAATTATGATGCGAATCGCGCTCTTCCTGCTGACGAACCTGGCTGTGATGGTCGTTTTCGGGCTGGTATTGAGCCTGACAGGGATCCAGTCAAGCAGCGTTCAAGGCTTGTTGATCATGGCACTGCTGTTTGGTTTTGGTGGTTCCTTCATTTCGCTGCTGATGTCCAAATGGATGGCGTTAAAGTCCGTTGGCGGGGAAGTGATCGAACAGCCTCGCAATGAAAGAGAACGCTGGCTGATGAATACAGTTGCGAATCAGGCCCGCCAGGCCGGGATCGCTATGCCACAGGTTGCAATCTACCACGCGCCAGATATTAACGCGTTTGCGACTGGTGCCCGCCGGGATGCCTCGCTGGTGGCTGTAAGTACTGGCCTGTTGCAAAACATGAGCCCGGATGAAGCCGAAGCGGTTATCGCGCATGAGATCAGCCACATTGCCAATGGCGATATGGTGACCATGACGCTCATTCAGGGGGTAGTAAACACCTTCGTTATCTTTATCTCACGTATTCTGGCGCAAATTGCCGCTGGCTTTATGGGCGGAAACCGTGATGAGGGTGAGGGTAGCAACGGTAACCCGTTGATCTACTTTGCGGTGGCAACGGTGCTGGAACTGGTGTTTGGTATTCTGGCGAGCATCATTACCATGTGGTTCTCACGTCATCGTGAATTCCATGCGGATGCCGGTTCTGCAAAACTGGTGGGTCGTGAAAAAATGATCGCCGCGCTGCAGCGCCTGAAAACCAGCTATGAGCCGCAGGAAGCGACCAGTATGATGGCGTTCTGCATCAATGGTAAATCCAAATCGTTGAGTGAGCTGTTTATGACTCACCCCCCGTTGGACAAACGTATTGAAGCGCTACGCAGTGGGGAATATTTGAAATAGGTTGCCTGGATTGATAAAAGGGCCACATGGTGATGCTGCCAACTTACTGATTTAGTGTATGATGGTGTTTTTGAGGTGCTCCAGTGGCTTCTGTTTCTATCAGCTGTCCCTCCTGTTCAGCTACTGACGGGGTGGTGCGTAACGGCAAAAGCACCGCCGGACATCAGCGCTATCTCTGCTCTCACTGCCGTAAAACATGGCAACTGCAGTTCACTTACACCGCTTCTCAACCCGGTACGCACCAGAAAATCATTGATATGGCCATGAATGGCGTTGGATGCCGGGCAACCGCCCGCATTATGGGCGTTGGCCTCAACACGATTTTCCGCCATTTAAAAAACTCAGGCCGCAGTCGGTAACCTCGCGCATACAGCCGGGCAGTGACGTCATCGTCTGCGCGGAAATGGACGAACAGTGGGGATACGTCGGGGCTAAATCGCGCCAGCGCTGGCTGTTTTACGCGTATGACAGGCTCCGGAAGACGGTTGTTGCGCACGTATTCGGTGAACGCACTATGGCGACGCTGGGGCGTCTTATGAGCCTGCTGTCACCCTTTGACGTGGTGATATGGATGACGGATGGCTGGCCGCTGTATGAATCCCGCCTGAAGGGAAAGCTGCACGTAATCAGCAAGCGATATACGCAGCGAATTGAGCGGCATAACCTGAATCTGAGGCAGCACCTGGCACGGCTGGGACGGAAGTCGCTGTCGTTCTCAAAATCGGTGGAGCTGCATGACAAAGTCATCGGGCATTATCTGAACATAAAACACTATCAATAAGTTGGAGTCATTACCCAGAATCGGATTGTCGGCTGTATATGGTAGCTGAGGCTGATGGCACTTATACTCTCTATGTTTACCCAGATCTTCAGCCCGTTAGGGATGGCCAGGATGCAACATTTAGCTTAATAGGCTCAGATGCAGGAACATCGACTGCAGCCGAGGCCCCAACTGCATCCGATATTGGTTTATCTCCAAACGACTCAAGATATTATGGAAATGATGGGGATGAAAAATCGTACTCTGTTATATCCCCGAGCGAGGACATGGTTATTGTGCCCATGTCTACAATAAGCTCGAAAAACTTTTATATACCGGCTGGTTATACGTTAATAACATCAAGAGATACTGACGATTATAAGGAATATGATTGTTTTTTAATCCCAACCTCAATGTTAGACCCTGCAGAAACCAATAGTGAAGCAGGTAATAGCAATGCTAGTGTGCGTCTTACAGAAAGTGTTGTTGTTTTGGATAAGTCATATGACATGAATGGGAAGGGAATCCTTAGTGATAAGGCTAATATTTATGTTTCTCCTGCATTGACCTGGGATTTTGAGGCACACAACTCGGGTGAATTTGCTACTATCAGCAGCGGTATGTTTAACGAGTGGGAAAACTCGATGAACACAATGTCCAGTACAGTAGAAAGCCAGTCGCAAGTTATGTCTGAAAAATTAAGCCAGGCAAATACCATCTTCAATAACCTGACCAAGGTATTGTCGTCGACGATAGAAGCTCTACTGGAAACCCAAAAAGAGTTCCTGAAATAGGTATTTATCATGAGCGATATGACCATCAGCACAACGCCAGTTTCTGCAGATGATGCTGTTTCAGCAGAAGAACTCGACCCAACAGCGAATTTAACGGATGAGCAGCGTAAATTGATGCAGTTAGCCACTGCAGGATTTAGTCTGGAGTTTTTTTCTGATTGTATAATGGGAGATACAGACGATCCGTCTAATCCTATGTACCAACCGGAGTGGTGACATCGGAACCGTTACGCGAATAATAGTGACGTCAAGCCCGGCGAAGTACTGCCGGGTATGGGTTTATACGCGCGCCTGCGTAATACGCAAGCCACTCACGATTGCGGCCAGCGAAGCCAGAATACCCGCTGTTATCAGCGAGACGTGCGTTCCACTGTCATCAAACTGATTTAGCATCAGCGCAACCAGTGCGGCCCCGGTACTCTGACCCAGTAAGCGTGCCGTTCCGAGCATACCGCTCGCGCCTCCGCTACGATCTCGCGGCGCGGAGGTGATGATAGTGTGGTTGTTCGGTGACTGGAACAAACCAAAACCCGCACCACACAAAATCATTGGCCAGATGATATTAAAATCGGAAGGTGATGCGGGCAGTAACACCAGAGAAAACAGCCCACAAGCCATTACTGCCATGCCCAGCGCGCCAAGCAGACCTGCATGAACACGTTCAATCAAATATCCCGCCAGTGGGGCCATCACCATGGTTGCCAGCGGCCACGGCGTCAGCAGCAGACCCGTTTCAACTTCGCTGCGTCCGAGAACCGTTTGCATAAAAAAGGGCAGGGAAACCATCGCCAGCATTTGTGCGCTGAATGAACAGATTGAGGTGCAAATAGAGAGTGAAAACAGCGGAATGCGTAGCAGATCAACCGGTAATAAAGGTACCGGCAATGCGAGCTGGCGGCGGATAAAGAAAAACCCTACCACGAGAAGCCCCATAAGTTCAGCACCAATCAGTTTTAGCGACTGTCCCTGTGCAAATCCGCTGAGTGCCGTGATCAACAAACCGAATGTTAAGGCGTTCATTATTGCGCTGGGCAGATCAAAGCGCGGTTTATTGCTACGCGATGAATTGGGTGGCAAAAAACGCATAGCCAGCAGCAGGGCGATGATCCCCAATGGAACGTTAATCAGAAATAGCCATTTCCACGAGGCAATAGAAAGAATTGCCGCCGCAATAGTCGGACCCGCTGCCGAGGATACAGCCACGATAAAGGAGTTAATACCCATCCCGCGGCCAAGCTGGCGCTGAGGATAAATGAGTCGGATCAATGCCGTATTAACGCTCATCAGCGCCGCGCCGCCAAAACCCTGAGCCACGCGCGCTAACGTCAGCATATGCAGCGAGTCTGACAAGGCACAAAACAGCGATGCCAACAGAAACACGACCAGACCACACTTATAAATGCGTCGGTAGCCAAACATATCACCTAAAAAAGAGAGCGATAACAGCGAAACAACGATCGCAATTTGGTAGGCGTTCACAATCCAGATTGAGCTGGCGGGTGAGGCCTGAAGATCGGTGGCGATAGTGGGGAGGGCAACGTTTGCTATTGCGCCGTCGAGTACTGCCATAGAGATGCCAATAACAATGGTTAAAATTGCGCCATATCGCTGGGGCAATGACAGACCATCGGTCTGAGTTTTTTCCATAGGAAGTCAATACTGTTGGAATTTATGATGAGAATAATAATTTTAGCATTGATATTCAGGCGTTAGGTCGCAGATTTGTAACTAAGTAAGCAAAGAGCGATTGCGAGGGCTGATACGTGAAATTATAATAAAAACCGGTTCTGATTTTTATAAAACACTCGAAAGGGGTGATAAATGGCAATCGCAGATCTGGATAAACAACCCGATTCTGTATCTTCCGTGCTGAAGGTTTTTGGCATTCTGCAGGCGCTGGGTGAAGAGCGCGAAATTGGTATTACCGAGTTGTCGCAACGCGTCATGATGTCAAAAAGCACCGTTTATCGCTTTTTGCAGACCATGAAAACGCTGGGTTATGTGGCACAAGAAGGGGAGTCTGAGAAATACTCACTGACCCTGAAACTATTCGAGCTGGGTGCTCGCGCGTTACAAAACGTCGATCTTATCCGTAGCGCTGATATTCAGATGCGCGAACTTTCGCGCCTGACCAAAGAGACAGTGCACCTTGGTGCACTGGATGAAGACAGCATCGTCTACATCCATAAAATCGACTCTATGTACAATCTGCGCATGTATTCTCGCGTAGGTCGCCGTAATCCGCTGTACAGCACGGCTATCGGTAAAGTTCTGCTGGCATGGCGTGACCGCGATGAAGTGAAGCAGATTCTGGATGGTATCGAGTACAAGCGCAGCACCGACCGTACTATTACCAATACTGATGAGCTGCTGGTATTGCTGGATAAAGTACGCGAGCAGGGCTACGGTGAAGATAACGAAGAACAGGAAGAAGGTCTGCGCTGCATCGGTGTACCGGTGTTTGACCGTTTCGGTGTAGTGATTGCAGGCTTGAGTATTTCATTCCCGACGCTACGTTTCTCAGAAGAACGTTTGCACGAGTATGTGGCGATGCTGCATACGGCTGCGCGTAAAATTTCAGAACAAATGGGTTATAACGACTATCCGTTCTAATCTGATGTAATAGCGTCAAGGTAAAAACCCCAGGTATTTTTGTATCTGGGGTTTTTTATGAACAGTCATAACGTTAGTTGGTGCAAATAACGTAGCGGATGTATTGCTGCTATATTAACCGTTATCAATAATGACCGTGCTTTTTCTTAACAAGGGACAATCCGACAGGCCAATGATACCGCTGTTTGTGTGGACGTATTGCGCGGTGCTGGTTCCGCGGGCGGTCAGATATTGGCATTGCAAGCCCAGGCCTGCTGCATTCTCCTTACTTCCAATCAAAATTCCGTAGCCGCTCAGTAATAAACCGATCCAAACCAGAGCTAACAACACAATAGCGCGGATTATCAGACGCATTACAACCTCTTATCTTTTCTCGTTATTATTAGATTAGCCTGTACATGGGATGAAACAAGTGAATCATTCCTAAAAAGATTGAATGCCGATACAGTTAACGCTGGGTTTAGGTAACGCATGATAATTTATAGGCATAAGATGTTGATTCGAAGAGTGGAGCTGGAGTGAAAAAAATTCGCTGGGTAGTGCTGATAGTTGTCGTGCTGGTATGCATACTGATGTGGGCGCAAGTGTTCAACATCATGTGCGATCAGGATGTACAATTTTTCAGCGGTATTTGTGCCATTAATAAATTTATTCCCTGGTAAGCGCATTTTTGCCACAGTTGATTACCTTCTTGTGCGGCAGTGGTAAACTACGCTGTCTACATTGAGGTGGTGAAATGAACGAAGTTTTGAATTCTGGCGCGTTGAGTTTGGCGTCTTTGGCTGTATCGGTGGTGATTCTGGTTGTCGGGCTTGTACTGTGGTTTTTCGTCAATAGGGCAAGTTCGCGTACTAATGAGCAGATTGAGCTGCTTGAAGCATTGTTAGATCAGCAAAAAAGACAGAACGCATTGCTCCGTCGCCTTTGCGAAGCTAACGAACCTGAAAAAGCGGCAGAGCCTGCTGTGGTCACAGCGAAAGACGAAGATGATGACATCATCCGCCTGGTAGCTGAGCGGTAAAAACGGTATGACAGGGTGAGGATCTGTTGCTTACGTTCTCAGATGTTTCATCCTGTCGCCAACATGCCAGATTATTTTCTTCTGCACATGTCGTGTAATTAGCACTCTGATTCTCGTGTTAACTCAGTATTTTCAGATGCTCCAGCCAATTAATATCTTATCCCCAGTCTGATATAAATATAATTTCCCATACGATAAAAATATGATTATGTCATTTTTGTGATAGTGATCGTTTTATTAACAGCGAAACGTTTCTCTTACTTTTTTTGTGCATTGTCATCATTCTTTCATTATTTTGGTGCAAAAGCAGAAGGCAGATCTCATTTTTACGCTTGTGACATTTTATGCATTACTAAGCATAAAAAATGATATTCAGCACACCCTGTAACAGCTAATCTGGAACAACCGAAGCTATTGAGCTATGGTAGAAATGTCCCGGCTATGGTGCAAGCCTGGCGGGGGATGGGGCGAGCGGCGGGAATATAACACTACTCGGTGTGGCGCATAACTGTGCAGTTGCTGTTTGATGAACGACAGGATTTGTGCGACCGATCGAGACACGTTTAAAAATGGCTTGCCATTATTAACGTTGTATGTGATAACACGTTTTGGGTTAAACGAGGTACAGTTCTGTTTATGTGTGGCATTTTCAGTAAAGAAGTCCTGAGTAAACACGTTGACGTTGAATACCGCTTCTCTGCCGAACCTTATATTAGTGCCTCAAGCAGTAATGTCTCAGTTTTATCTATGTTATGCCTGCGGGCGAAGAAAATACTCTAAGGAATTTTGCAAATGGCAAAGATTAAAGGTCAAGTTAAGTGGTTCAACGAGTCTAAAGGTTTTGGTTTCATTACTCCGGCTGATGGCAGCAAAGACGTGTTCGTACACTTCTCCGCTATCCAGGGTAACGGCTTCAAAACTCTGGCTGAAGGCCAGAACGTTGAGTTCGAAATTCAGGACGGCCAGAAAGGTCCGGCTGCTGTTAACGTAACAGCTATCTGATCGACACCACTGATTTGAAGCGCATATGCGCAACCATCTCAGATATAAAGCCTCGCCTATGCGGGGCTTTTTAATTCAAAATACGTCTAAATATTTCTAAATGCCCTCCCATTAGCGCTTTGTTGCAAAGGCGTGATGTTCGTAGCATAGTTTTCCCCGCTTTCTTACGACATTTCTCGTTAAATCAGACACCTGAAAAACTATCTTGCTGGAGTTCAGGTGAAAAAGAAAAACGACGGCGACGCGCGCAATTTTACTCCCGTACGTTTTGCCCTGCTTTGTGTGGCAATATTATTGAGTCTGGGATTGCTGCTGGGTCGGGTTGCATGGCTGCAAATTGTCACGCCGACGAGTCTGGTGAAACAGGAAGACATGCGTTCATTACGTGAGGTAACTATTGCCTCGCCGCGCGGGATGATTACCGACAGAGAAGGGCGACCGCTGGCGGTAAGTGTTCCGGTTAACGCGGTATGGGCCGATCCTAAGACCATCATCAGCAAGGGAGGCGTGGGTTATAACGAACGGTGGCAGGCTCTGGCAAGGGCTCTGCATCTGTCACTGAGTACGCTGGCGGAACGCGTTAACAGTAATCCTGGCGGACGTTTTATTTACCTGGCACGACAAATTTCCCCTCAGCAGGCTGAGTGGGTCGATGATCTTAATCTCCCGGGCATTAACCTGCGCGAGGAATCCCGCCGGTTCTATCCTGCAGGCCACGTAGCGGCGAATCTCATAGGTTTTACCAACATTGATGGACAAGGCATTGAAGGGCTGGAAAAAAGCTTTAATAACCAGTTGATGGGTAAACCTGGCTCCCGTCTGGTACGTAAAGACAAATTTGGCCATGTAATCGAGAATATCACCGAAGTTACGCCTGTTCCTGCACACCAATTACAGCTCAGCATCGATGAGCGCCTGCAGACGGTCACTGAAGATGCGTTGGACAATGCCGTTACGTGGAATAAAGCGGAATCAGGAGCCGCAGTGCTGGTCAACATTGCTACCGGTGAAATACTGTCCATGGCGAGCTTTCCTGACTTCAACCCCAATAACCGTGACGGCGCGGTACTGGATGATTTTCGTAACCGTGCGATAAGCGATACGTTTGAACCCGGTTCAACCGTTAAACCGCTGGTGATCATGACTGCGCTCCAGCAGGGGATAGTACAACCGGACAGCGTGATTGATACCCATCCTTTTTACCTTGATGGACATCGCATTCGCGACGTCGGATTTTACCCGGAGCTGTCGTTGACCGGAATTTTGCAGAAATCGAGCGATACCGGCGTGTCGCACCTTTCACTGGCTATGCCTGTTCAAAAGTTGCTGGATACCTATAAGAGCTTTGGTTTTGGCGATCCAACCGGACTGGGATTAACCGGTGAAAGTAGCGGTTTAATGCCTCAACGCCGCTACTGGAGCGATTTGGATCGCGCGACCTTTGCATTCGGCTATGGATTAATGGTAACGCCGCTGCAGTTGGCGCACGTATATGCAACCATTGGTAGTTTTGGTATCTATCGACCCCTTTCGATTACCCGTATTGACCCGCCGGTAATCGGTACCAGAGTGATGCCGGAGGCGCTGGTTCACCAGGTTGAACATATGATGGAAAGCGTCGCGTTACCCGGTGGTGGGGGAACTAAAGCCGCGGTCAGAGATTATCGCGTGGCGGTTAAAACAGGAACGGCAAAGAAAATTGGTGATGACGGTAAGTATGTCGATAAATACGTGGCCTACACGGCAGGCGTTGCGCCAGCGAGCGACCCGAAATTTGCACTGGTGGTCGTCATCAATAATCCGCAAAACGGTGCTTATTATGGTGGGGCTGTCTCTGCGCCTGTCTTCAGCCAGATAATGGGTGATGTCCTGCGTCTGGAGAACGTTAAACCGGATGGTATGCCTGCCGACTCTGATCATCTGCTGGTGATGCACGGCAGCAACGTATCCTCGCCGTCGCTGTAAGTTATTTTCCCAGGGCGCAATTCGCGTTACACTTGCGCCCTTAAGTCACCTGCCGGAGTTGTCATGTCGTTTTCCTGTCCTCTTTGCCACCAGCCTCTTACTCAAGCGAATAACAGTTTTGTCTGCCCCGGACGGCACCAGTTTGACGTGGCGAAAGAAGGGTATGTCAACTTACTGCCGGTTCAGCATAAGCGGTCGCGCGATCCGGGTGATAGCGCTGAAATGATGCAAGCCAGACGGGCATTTCTTGATGCTGGGCACTATCAACCGTTGCGTGATGCGATTGTGAATGTGCTTAAAGAAAAGTCGAATTCAGAAGATGCAGCGATCCTGGATATTGGCTGTGGGGAAGGGTATTACACCCATGCGTTTGCCGACGCGCTGGCGGGCTGTACAACCTTTGGTCTTGACGTATCCAAAGTGGCAATTAAAGCCGCAGCCAGACGCTATCCGCAGGTGATCTTTTGCGTTGCCTCCAGCCATCGTCTGCCGTTCGCAGACGAGTCAATGGATGCCATCATCCGGATCTATGCGCCCTGTAAAGCGCAAGAGCTGGCTCGCGTGGTTAAACCGGGTGGATGGGTGATCACCGCCACGCCGGGACCGCGTCATTTAATGGAACTGAAAGGGCTGATTTATGATGAGGTGCGTTTGCATGCGCCCCATACTGAGCAACTGGACGGTTTTGTTCTGCAACAGAGCATTGCGCTGGGATATCAGATGCAGCTTCAGGGCAGCGAGGCCGTTGCGTTACTGCAAATGACGCCGTTCGCCTGGCGGGCAAAGCCGGAAGTGTGGGAAACGTTAGCGGGGAAAACGACGTTTGACTGCCAGACCGACTTTAGTATTCATGTCTGGCAGCGTCTGAATTAACCGTGGAAGTGTGCCCAGAGGATCTGGGCACCGATACCAATCAGCACCACCCCACCCAAAATTTCAGCTCGTTTGCCCAGCATTGGGCCAATGAAACGACCAATCATCATGCCGAGCGTGGACATAATCAATGTGGCGCAGCCGATGGCCAGCGCTGTGGCAATAATGTTGACCTGCAGGAAAGCCAGACCCACCCCGACGGCCATTGCGTCGAGACTGGTGGCAATGGCGGTGGTAACCAGCAGCCAGAAACCGTGGCGGCGCTGCGGTTCTTCCTCTTCATCGCCGTTGTCGCGAAAACCTTCGATTATCATTCGCCCGCCTAAAAAAATCAGCAGAATGAAGGCGATCCAATGGTTCCACTCCAACACGAATTTGCTGGCCAGCATCCCCATGCCCCAGCCAATCAGTGGCGTAAGCGTTTCAACTGCGCCGAATATCAGTCCGGTGCGCAATGCTTCAGAAAATTTGGGTTTATGCAGGGTGGCGCCTTTGCCAATTGATGCGGCGAAAGCATCCATCGACATGCCGAAAGCGAGAAGAACGGTAGCGGTGAGATTCATAACAGCGTCCTGACCGGGGTATCCATAAAACACATCACTGCCCCCAGTAACCATGCATACAGGCTGGAATCACTGTAAATACAGCGCCATTCAAATATGCATTGCAGTTGATGTGCCTATGGTCTCGCCTGACTGAACCTGTAAGTTCAGTCCGTACGCGCCACGTTTTTCAACGAGTATGTTGACACGTACATTTCCGGAGTCTGGAAATCGGCTACTCCCCAACGACGGGCGCAACCTTAACATATTTTGAGAATATAAAACAAGAAACGCAGAAATAATATTTGACGTCTAGTTGAAAACGATTTTCATTTAGATTTATTTATAAATAAAACGTTAAAATAAATAACATTGAGGACAGTGAAATATAGCCTTGGCTATGTTTGTTTTTATACTGATATATAAAAACATAGTTCAGGCTATATTCATAAGCTATTGATTTGAAATTAATAGTTTATATATCCTCTCAAGATCGTCTATATTTCGTACGCGAATCAACAATCTTCGATGTTCTAATTGCATCACCAATACACCGTCTTCAGATAAATTCATCTCTTTAATGCGGTTATATTCAATCCAGACGTTGGCGAAGAAAAAACCTTTCTGCTTGAAGATGATTTTTGGCGTACGGATCCAGAACAGATACAAACCCATCAATACCAGTGCACATAATAACCATGTGGTAAATTGCGCGCCGTGGCTGGTGATGTTGTTGTAGATAAGAATAGCTACCAGGCCAAGGAAGATAACACTGTCGACTCTGCTGCGGGGAAGCAGGGCGACAGTAAGCAGAGTAGGGCCATTACGGCGGGGCATGATGAACTGATCGTAAATGGCATACGCCAGCAGCGAAAAGATAAATAGAACCAGCACCAGGTCCGTGATAGTCATGAATCCTCAACCCTCTAAATAGAAAAACCGGGGGCAAGCCCCCGGTGATGTACAACAGTTTTACAGGCCGAGCAGTCCGACAGCGTAGCCCGCGATACCGATGACGAAGAAGCCAACGATGATCCACAGCGGGTTCACTTTCTTACGCAACAGCCACATACAGGCGAATGTCAGCAGCAGAGGAACCAGACCCGGCATCAGCTGGTCAAGGATAGTCTGCACAGTGGTAACACGAGTCTGACCATCCTGACCGGTGATAGTAGAAACCACCAGTGGAATGTTTACGTGCGTCCACTTGTTAACCAATGCCCCCATGACAAACAGGCCGAGGATTGACGCCCCCTCAGTCAGTTTCTGCAGGAAGCCGCCGCCCATATCTTTAACGATATCGACACCTTTACGGTAGCCATATGCCACACCGTAATAACGGGTTGCCAGACGAACCAGGTTAAACAGAACGAAGAACAGCAATGGCCCCAGCAGGCTGCCGCTCATCGCGATACCTGCGCCGAGCGCGGCGAATACTGGGCGAACGGTACCCCAGAAGATCGGGTCGCCGACGCCTGCCAGCGGACCCATCAGACCAACTTTGATACCGTTGATGGCACCATCGTCAATCTCTGCGCCGTTTGCACGCTGTTCTTCCATCGCCAGCGTAACGCCCAGTACTGGAGCCGCTACGTACGGATGGGTGTTAAAGAATTCCAGGTGACGCTTAATCGCTTGCTTACGTGCGTCGTTGTTTTCCGGGTACAAGCGGCGGATAGCCGGCACCATGGAGAAACAGAAACCCAGCGCCTGCATACGTTCGAAGTTCCATGAACCCTGAAACAGGTTAGAACGAATGAACACGCCACGAATGTCACTCGGAGTGAGTTTTTTCTCGGTGGTAGTTTTAGTCATATCAACCATTTCGCTCACCTGCTAGTCCAGTTCGTTATCGAGATCGTTATTGCCAGCCGCCGCAGCAGGTGCACCGGCTACGCGGTTATATTTCGGGCTCAGCTGAATGTAGAGGATCGCCATCACTGCGCCAATCACACCCAGAGCAACCAGGTTGAAGTTAGTAAATGCCGCGGTGACGAAGCCGAGGTAGAAGAATGGCATCAGGTAGCCTGCGCGCATCATGTTGATGACCATCGCATAACCAACCACCACGATCATACCGCCTGCGATGTTCAGACCGCCGGTCACGACTTCCGGAATGGCGTTAAGCATGCTCTGAACTTCACTGGTACCAACAGAAATCGCTACGATTACCGCTGGGATAGCGATACGCATAGCCTGCAGGAACAGAGAGGATACATGCAGCCAGGAGAGTGCCGTCAGGTTACCGTTTTCGGCCGCCTTATCCGCTGCGTGCTGGAATGCTACGGTGATAGTACGAACGATAATGGTCAGTACCTGGCCTGCGGCTGCCAGTGGGATAGCCAGCGCGATACCGGCACCAATGCTTTGGTGACCTGCGATAACCAGAACGGTAGAGATAATTGAGGCCAGTGCCGCATCTGGTGCAACCGCAGCACCGATGTTCATCCAGCCCAGGGCGATCATTTCCAGGGTACCACCGATGATAATACCGGTTTTCATGTCCCCGAGAACGGCACCAATCAGCGTACAGGCCACCAACGGACGGTGGAACTGAAATTCATCGAGTACCGATTCCATACCCGCGATACATGCGACGATGAACACCAGCACAATCTGAAGAGTGGTAATCTCCATTGTACTTCTCCTATTGCTATACAGACTTAAGTGTGAAAACTAAGTAAATGCCAGGGAATTATTTCACCTTGGCAATCAAATCCATCATTTTCAGTTTCTGATCGGTAGAAACCTTACGTGCCTCAAGCTCAATACCGCGTTCGTTGAGTTTCTTGAAGGCTTCGATGTCTTTGTCATCGACAGAAATTGCGTTGTTTACCTGCGTTTTACCCTGACGGAAAGCCATACCGCCAATGTTTACGGAGGTAATTTTCACACCACCTTCAACGATACGTTCTACGTCGGTTGGGTTGGTGAACAACAGCATCACACGCTCACCTGCATATTTAGGGTTGTTGTAGACGCGGATCATTTTCGCGACATCAACCACATGCGCCGTCACACCCGGAGGTGCTACCTGAGTCAGCAGCGTTTTACGCACGGTATCGGCGGCAACTTCATCACTGACGACGATAATGCGTGTTACGTTGGTTTCTTTGGTCCAGCGAGTTGCCACCTGACCATGGATTAAACGGTCATCAATACGCGCCAGGCCGATCTGCATATAATCGTTCGGACCCATCGGTTTGGCGGGAGCTGCTGCTTTGGGTGATGCTACTGGGGCAGGAGCGGCTTTCTCAACCGGTTTGGCTTTCAGCGCTTTCACGCCTTCGCTACCAGTTTCAACGGCCAGTGCCACTAATTCATCAAAGCTCGGGTTGTCATCACGCGCCATGAAGGTTTCAACCAGCATGGGAATGTTCACACCGGCGATAACTTCGTAATGCTCTTTATCGACGACAATGCGGCTTGCAGCATTAAACGGGCTGCCTCCCCATGTGTCAACGAGAAACAGCACGCCTTTACTGGTATCGAGTTTTGCCAACTGAGCGTTGTACTTTTCGATCAGCGTTTCGGCATTTTCGCCTGGAACGAAATCTATCCAGCCGACATTTTCCTGCTCGCCTAAGAGCATTTCTGCCGTCTTAAGTAACTGCTCTGCAGCCCAACCATGTGTGCCTATTACAATAGCAATGGTCACTTGCTACCTCCTTTATTATCGTTAACACATCAACGTGAAGATGTATTTGAATCGTCGTCCGCAATCGAATCGATTCAGATAAGGGTTACAAAGAAAAACCTATGATTTTCGTGAATTATTTTAGATATCGAAAAAAATATTTTATGTGATGAAGATCCGTAATTTAACTTCCGATTAAAAGAAATTTCGAAGGGTAAAATATCTCCGAAACAACTTATTGCAAAGGAAGGTAAATCTTTGCTAAAAACCGCTTCTCTCTGTTATGTTTAGCATCTGTTTAATTACTCAGGAGTATAGGGCAGTAGCCCACCATATGGATCGTCACCGACGTCATTTCACCTTCAGGCCGTATCAAGCCTGTCAGATTGGCACTTTTTGCCACAAATTTTCTCTGCATATCGCTTTAACGCCTGAGATCCTCAGCGCGCAGTTTGGTCATTCCTTAAGCAGGAGCTTGTCATGGAATTATTAATGGACCCGCAGATTTGGGTGGGTTTGCTCACGCTTGTCGTTCTTGAAATTGTTCTGGGTATTGATAACCTGGTCTTCATTGCGATCCTGGCTGATAAGCTGCCGCCGAAACAGCGAGATAAAGCGCGTTTAATCGGTTTGTCACTGGCACTGATTATGCGTCTGGGCCTGTTGTCCGTGATTTCGTGGATGGTGACGCTGACAAAGCCGCTGTTCACGGTAATGGACTATGCGTTCTCGGGGCGCGATCTGATTATGCTGCTGGGGGGGATCTTCCTCTTGTTCAAGGCTACGACAGAGCTGCATGAGCGGCTGGAAAACCGTGAACATGATACCGGGCAGACGAAAGGGTATGCGAGCTTTTGGGTTGTCGTAACGCAGATTGTCATCCTCGATGCAGTGTTCTCGCTGGATGCTGTGATTACGGCGGTCGGTATGGTCAACCATCTGCCAGTGATGATGGCGGCAGTAGTGATTGCCATGGCCGTGATGCTGTTGGCCTCTAAGCCGTTGACCCGATTTGTGAACCAACACCCGACGGTGGTGGTGCTGTGTCTGAGCTTCCTGTTGATGATTGGTCTGAGTCTGGTTGCCGAAGGGTTTGGCTTCCACATTCCGAAAGGCTATCTGTATGCGGCGATTGGTTTCTCAATCATCATTGAGCTGTTTAACCAGATTGCCCGTCGTAACTTTATTCGTCACCAGTCGACGCTGCCATTGCGTGCTCGTACTGCCGATGCGATTCTCCGTCTGATGGGCGGTAAACGTCAGGCCAGCGTGCAGATGGAATCCGACAATCCGGTACCGGTTCCCGTCCCGGAAGGCGCATTTGTAGAAGAAGAACGCTATATGATCAACGGCGTCCTCTCTTTGGCGTCGCGTTCATTACGCGGCATTATGACGCCTCGTGGGGAGATCAGTTGGGTTGATGCAGACCTGAGCGTGGAGGAAATTCGCGAGCAGTTGCTTTCGTCACCTCATAGCCTGTTCCCGGTATGTCGTGGTGAACTGGATGAAATCATCGGTATCGTGCGTGCTAAAGAGCTGCTGGTGGCGCTGGAAGACGGTGTGGATGTGGCGGCGATTGCCTCTGCTTCTCCGGCTATTGTTGTTCCGGAAACGCTGGACCCGATCAATCTGTTAGGCGTTCTGCGTCGTGCCCGCGGTAGCTTCGTTATCGTCACAAACGAGTTTGGCGTAGTACAGGGTCTGGTCACGCCGCTGGATGTATTAGAAGCCATCGCCGGTGAATTCCCTGATGCCGATGAAACGCCTGAAATTATAGCTGATGCAGGCGGTTGGTTGGTCAAAGGCGGTACCGATCTGCATGCGTTGCAACAGGCGCTGGACGTGGATACGTTAGTGAATGAAGACGAAGACATCGCTACGGTGGCAGGTTTAGTCATTGCGGCTAACGGCCATATTCCTCGTGTAGGTGATGTTATCGAGGTCGCACCGCTGAGCATTACGATTGTCGAAGCGAATGACTATCGTGTGGATTTAGTTCGCATTGTTAAAGAACAACCCGCTCACGACGAAGACGAGTAACCGGGTTTAGCGAAACGGCATGACGGGCATACTGTGTCTCCCGTTATGCCGGGTGGGCGGCGGCGTGCTGCCCGCCAGCCATTTTGGAAAATCGCGCAGCGGCATTGGCTTGGCATACAGAAAACCTTGCAATAAATGTACGCCGTGTCGGCGCAAATGCTGAGCTTGCGCCTGTGTTTCAACGCCTTCCGCCACCAGTTCTATATTCAATTTTTTCCCCAAAGCGATAATGATGTCTGTGACGGTTGAGTTCACGGCGTCTGTTCCTATTGCCGAAGTAAATGATTTATCGATCTTCAGCACATCCGGGCGGAGCTTTTCCAGCCAGGAGAGCGAGCTATTGCCGGTACCGAAATCATCAATCGCCAGTTTTACGCCAAGCCGATTTAATTCGCGTACGACCCGATAATCCACATCCAGTAACGCATCGCGTTCGGTCAGTTCGATAACCAATTGCTGGATTGGGTGCTGGCTGAACCAGTACTGATTAAGATCTTTTAGCAACGTACCATTACGAAAATGGCTGGCGGCGACATTAATCCCAATATGAAACTGGCTGCTCATCGGGAAAACGTGTCGTTGCTGAATGGTTTCTGCGATGACATGGCGGGTAAGCGGTACAATCAGGTTGTGCTCCTCAGCGATGGGAATAAACACTTCCGGAGAGATCCAACCCTGGCGAGGGTTATTCCAGCGTAAAAGGATTTCCACGCCCATGCATTGCTGGGTTTGCGCATTAAGCAGCGGCTGGCAAAATAGTTCGAATTCCCGAGCAGCAAGGGCCAGATTAATCTCCCATGAGAAACTCATTCTGCTGGCGGTAGCCAGCCATGCCAGATAACCCACTAATAAACTTAGGATCACCGCCAGCGGCAGCTGTGTTGGCAGGTGTTTTACCGCCAACTCACTGGGACCGGGGCCGGTGACGCTAATGGTAAACGGAATCTATGGTCACTCCCGTTTTTGCAACACCGATTTTGACGACAAGTTGGCTTGCTTGAATCTATCCGGCGTCTGAATGGGATTTTATTCCCGCGCCTCGATGAGTTCCGCGCCTGATGAACCTCCAGAAAATATACGGCTTCAATGAGCCTTTCCGTTTTACAGGTTCCTCAACAGGCCGGTGGGCCGTTAGTATCATCAATATCAGTATTCGCAAAACCAGATGAATGATTGTTTAAACTGGTGTATTTCTGCCTTTATGCTTCGTAAGTTTGCTGTCGCGCCGTCAGTGCCCAGGCTATTCTGGCCAGCTTGTTTGCCAGAGCACAGGTGACGACAAAGTTGCTTTTCCGACACAACAACTCCCTGACCCAGTCGGCCAACTTGCCAGACTGGTGTTCCAGTTTTTGTATGAATACCCTGGCACACTGAACCAACAAAGTTCGGATCTTTTTGTTGCCCCGCTTGCTAATCCCTAACAATGTCGTCCGACCTCCCGTGCTGTACTGTCGGGGTACCAGCCCTGTTGCCGCCGCAAAGTCACGGCTGCTGGCGTACTGCTTCCCGTCGCCAATCTCAGTTGAAATAGTACTGGCAGTCAGCGTTCCAACGCAGGGAATACTCAGCAAGCGCTGTCCAACCTCATCTTCGTCCAACTTTCGTTTCAACTGAGATTCCAGATCTTTAATCTGCTCAACAAGATAGTGATAATGCTGTTGTAATTTCAGCAGTAACTGGCTGAGATAAAGAGGCAAACTACTGTCCTCAAGAAGGGTACTCAGTCGACTAATAACGGCAGCACCTCGCGGAACGCTGATACCAAATTCCAGCAGAAAAGCATGCATCTGATTAGTTGTTTTCACCTTATCCTGAACCAGGGATTCACGGACACGATGCAGAGCTCGCATTGCCTGCTGAGATTCGGTTCTGGGCTGCACGAAACGCATAGATGGACGTGATGCTGCTTCACAGATAGCTTCAGCATCAACGAAGTCATTTTTGTTGCTTTTAACGAATGGGCGGACAAATTGCGGTGATATCAGCTTTGGAAAATGCCCTAACTCTGCCAGCTTGCGTGCCATAAAGTGAGAACCGCCACAGGCTTCCATCGCGATGGTTGTTGCCGGGCATGTCGCCAGAAATTCGATTAGCTTTGGTCGGGTGAATTTTTTACGGTAAACGGCCTTCCCACGATGATCCTGACAATGAATATGGAAAGAGTTCTTACCCAGATCGATACCAATAAGCGCAATGTTTTCCATGATGGTTCTCCGAATGAAAGCCTGTCCTCAGCATAGTACTGGGAAGGAGGGAGTGACCATCTCATTAAATGTTGAGATGAAAGCTGGTAGCGTTTTTCATCATTTAGCTTAGGCAGAGTATCGACAACACCTTGATCATACAGTAGATGCCGATTACCAACGGTTAAGCTGGCATCGGTGATCTGCGGCGGCTGGGGTTCAAGCAACATAGACGACAATAAGTCAATATTGACGATTTCCAGCACGCCATCTTCACCATCGGCAGAGGACGGATACCACTGAGTCAGAATCGGACTGCCTTTAATCAATGAATGGTCGGTAGACAGCAGCAGTTGCGGTTCCCTGCTGGGTAATTCGGGCTGCAGTTGACTAATGGGAACATTACGATAACCAAAAATGCTGGAGCAATAGAGGATCCCGCTTTGAATCAGATTAATAGAACGTACCGTTTGCAATCTTGCGGCATGTTTGCTTAAGGGTAAACGCGCCACTGAGCAGGGGAGGCCAATCAACGGCAGCAATACATCCCGTCCGGTCTGCAAGGGTAAAAGCACGTCATCCAGTTCTTCTACAGCATGGTTGGCAAAGGTGACGATATTTCGGTGATTTAAATTACGCTCCGAAATAAATCGGACAGTTAATGTGAGGATGAGCGTCAGTAGTGCACATACTGTGCAGACGATTAAGCGATTCCGGCGATAATTTTTAATGATCCGTTGTGCTGTTTGCATGCGGGCCGCCCGATAAGCCGTTGGTCACAGAAGCCAACAGCAACAGAGCAAGTGTAGTGGGGAAAATTACAGTAGACGAGGGTGAGGGGGCAAATTCGCCCATCCGTTGCAGATGGGCGAAAATTAAGTATTAGTCACATTGAACTTTGATCGCCAGGCCACCGCGTGACGTTTCGCGGTATTTGGCGTTCATGTCTTTACCCGTTTCGTACATAGTCTCAATGACCTTATCCAGCGAGACGCGCGGCGCGCTGGTACGGCGCATTGCCATACGCGCAGCGTTGATCGCCTTCACTGAGGCAATTGCGTTACGCTCAATGCACGGTACCTGTACCTGACCGGCAACCGGATCGCAGGTTAAACCGAGGTTATGTTCCATGCCGATTTCAGCAGCAACACACACCTGTTCCGGGCTTGCGCCTAACAGTTCAGCCAGACCCGCGGCAGCCATGGAGCAGGCTACGCCCACTTCACCCTGACAACCTACTTCTGCACCAGAGATAGAGGCGTTCATTTTGTACAACGCGCCAATCGCACCGGCCGCCAGGAAATAGCGGGTATAGATATCCGGGCTAACGGACTCAATGAAATGATCGTAATAGGCCAGTACCGCAGGCACGATACCGCAGGCACCGTTGGTTGGCGCTGTCACTACGCGACCGCCCGCGGCGTTTTCTTCGTTAACGGCCAACGCAAACATGTTCACCCAGTCGATCACGTTCATTGGATCGTTAGACAGCTTATCGCTGGAAACCAGCATACGACGCAGGGCTGAAGCTCGGCGAGGAACGCGCAGCGGACCCGGCAACACACCTTCGGTGTTCATGCCACGATCGATACATGCCTGCATGGTTTGCCAGACGTGGCCAAAATACTCTTCAATCTCTTTTTTACTGTGCAGCGCAAGTTCGTTCTGCATTGCCATGCCAGAGAGAGACAGGCCGGTGCTGTTGCAATATTCCAGCATTTCAGTAGCGGATTTGAACGGATAAGGCACGCTGACCTCGCCCGAGGCATCCTGACCAAAATGTTCTTCATCAACGATGAATCCACCGCCGATTGAGTAGTAGGTTTTGCTATAAATGACGGTTTCGCCATTGTACGCATGGATCTGCATTCCGTTTTCATGCAGCGGCAGGTTGCCGTTGTGAAAACGCATCCCTTCATTCTGCGGGAAATCCACTTCGTGCTGACCCTGCGCAAGCAGCAGGCGTCCACGCGTTTCTACGTCGCGGATAAATCCGGGGATGCTATCAATATCCACGGTAGCAGGCTCATTGCCCGCCAGACCCATAATAATGGCGATATCGGTGTGGTGACCTTTACCCGTGAGCGACAGTGAACCATACACGTCGACGGCGACACGAGTAACGCTGTCCAGTAATCCTTTTTCGACCAGGTCATCGACGAACTGTTTACCCGCCTTCATAGGCCCTACGGTATGGGAAGATGAGGGACCAATCCCCACCTTAAACATGTCGAATAGACTAATCACGATAATACTCCTACAGGGCGACTGGGCTTTCCAGTAACGATGTTATAACTGCGCATAGTGTAAGAGGGAACGCGGCGAACGGCTTAACTATTCACATGAATTAAACTAATAGATAACCGCGGTTTTACTAATGTTGTGACCTGAGTTTCAAGTTGTCTATTGTGTGCGTAAAGATAAGTATAGTCAGGGCTTGACGCCAATTTGCAGCGCCAGCTCACGAATTATTCCGGCAGTCATTCCCCAGACGAAATATTGCTCATACCAGGAAAGCCATACGCGATGTGAATCGCCACGACGGTAAATATCCAACGGGTGGTAACGACCTAAATGCAGGGCCTGGGCCAGCGGCATTTCGAACACTGCGGAAACTTCATCTTCACTGGCTCGATACGGCAGATTAGGCGGGATAATGCCTACCACTGGGGTGACCTGGAAACCGGTCACGCTGTCGACAGGCGGCAGAACGCCAATCACTTCTACGCATGAAGGAGGGATCGCCACCTCCTCCTGCGCTTCGCGAAGGGCGGCGGCAATTAACGAGGCATCACTGCTATCCACTGCCCCACCGGGGAATGCGACCTGTCCGGCGTGCTTGCGCAGGTGAACGGAACGCTGGGTTAACAGCAACCCCGGCTGTGGGCGACGCACGACGGGGATCAGTACGGCGGCCTGGCGCTGGTTTAACGCGGCATGATTGACCTGCGGGCGCAGGAGTTGAAAGCGCGATAAAAAATCATCGAGCGTCAGGCTGCTGTATTCCACGTGTCAATTCTCCAGTTGGTGCAAAATGCGATTCACTTTATCAAATGTTTCCTGATATTCAGCGTCTTCCTGACTGTCTGCAACAATACCACCGCCTGCGGAGCAATAAATTTGTCCGTTTGTGGCTGTCAGCGTGCGAATGGTAATGCTGGTATCCATATTGCCGCAAAAGCTCAGATAACCAATGCTGCCGCACCAGGCGTTGCGTCTTTGCGGCTCCAGTTCGTCGATAATTTCCATCGCCCGCACTTTCGGCGCGCCGGTAATAGAGCCGCCGGGGAAGGCGGCGCGTAGCAGATCGGTGGCGTATAATGACTCTGGCAGACGTGCGGTAATGGTGCTGACCAAATGATGAACGGCAGGGAACGGTTCGACGATAAACAGCTCCGGAACCTGTACCGAACCCGGTACGGCAACGCGGCCAATATCATTACGCATCAAATCGACGATCATCAGGTTTTCCGCACGATCCTTCGGCGAATTCGCCAGTCGCCGGGCCTGCTCACGATCGGCATCGGTATCTTCAAGCCTCGGTAGCGTACCTTTAATCGGACGCGTCTGGATGTGCTGGTTTTCCAGCAGAATAAATCGTTCCGGCGAAAGGCTGAGGATTGCACCTTCCTCAAGACGAATAAATGCACTAAACGGGGCGCGGTTGGCGTGATTGAGAGTGACAAATGCCTGCCACTCATCGCCCTGGTAATGCGCCTGAAAACGCTGGGCAAGATTGACCTGGTAACAGTCACCGCTGTGCAGATAATCCTGCACCTGGCGGAATTTTTCGCCGTACTGAGCACGGCTCATATTAGACTGCCACGCCGAAGTTAATGTAAACGGCTCACGCGTTGGCGGTTGTTGCGCGTCGAGCCATTTCAGGCGAGCCTCGACATCGGTATGGCTGAGCAGCGATACGGTCTGCAACTGGTGATCGACAATCAGTGCCCAGTCGTAAATTCCAACGGCCATATCCGGTAGCGTAATATCGCGCTCTGCAATAGTGGGCAGAGATTCGAAGCGTCGGCCAAGATCGTAGCCAAACAGACCTAACGCACCGCCCTGAAACGGCAGGTCGGGGTGATATTCGGGGTGAATCTTGTGTGCGATTAGTGCGGAATGTAATACCGTCATGGGATCATCAAGCGAGCGCGAGGTTGCGTGCCCGTCCTGCACTACGGTCTCTGTAGCTCGCGTAACAAGCGTGGTGACGGGATCCGCCACCAGAATATCAAAGCGGTTATGCGGATGGTCGGCTTGACCCGAATGCAGCAGCATCGCCCAGGGCAGATGGCTTAATGTCGAAAAATAGCGTTCAGCGGCGTCCTGACGCCAGGGTAATGTGATTACTGCGGGAGATAACGTCTTCATCAGTCCTGACTCGTTGCTACTCTACTGGCTAACTGCCCGGTAGCATGAAATAATTAGCGCAGACAATTTAGCAGGAGTTAACAATGTTTGCAGGTTTACCTTCACTCAGTCATGAGCAGCAGCAAAAAGCGGTAGAGCGTATTCAGGAGCTGATGTCGCAGGGGATGAGCAGCGGACAAGCCATTGCTCTTGTTGCTGAAGAGTTACGCGCCAGTCATACCGGCGAGCGGATCGTGGCGCGTTTTGAAGATGAAGACGAATAACGCCGCTTAAACTGCAGCGATAATCTTAATCTCAACTTTGTATTTCGGGTTCATCAACCCGGCCTGAACGGTACAACGTACCGGCGCGTGACCCGCAACAACCCACGCGTCCCAGGCTTTGTTCATGGCGGCAAAATCGTTTTTGTCTGCCAAAAACAGGGTGGCATCAAGAATACGTGACTTGTTGCTGCCTTGTTTTTCCAGCACCGCATCAATTTGCGCCAGCGTATTTGCCGTTTGCTCAAAAGCGTCTGCATCCAGATTTTCCGGCACGCCAGTGTAATACAGCGTGTTGTTGTGGATAACCACGTCGGACCAACGCGCTTCGGCATCAATGCGCACAATCGTCATAAATCATTCCTCATTTACGTGTTTTCAAATGGCTTTGGGTTGCGCCAAGACTGCCATAATGTTGTGCCTACGTCACCTCTTCAACTGGCGAAAGAGCTGCTGGCCTGACATAATCCCTGTTCAAATGAACAGGGGGCAGTGTGACGGACGATTTTGCAGCAGACGGTCAGTTGGCTAAAGCAATACCGGGTTTTAAACCGCGAGAACCACAGCGGCAGATGGCCATCGCCGTCAGTCATGCCATCGAAAAATCACAACCGTTGGTGGTAGAAGCCGGAACCGGGACGGGTAAAACCTATGCTTATCTTGCCCCAGCGCTGCGTGCCGGAAAGAAGGTCATTGTCTCCACGGGCTCGAAGGCGTTGCAGGATCAGCTATACAGCCGCGATCTCCCGACCGTCGCTAAGGCACTAAAGTTCACCGGTAAACTGGCGCTGCTGAAAGGGCGTTCAAACTATCTGTGCCTTGAACGTCTCGAACAGCAGGCACTCGCGGGTGGTGACTTGCCGGTACAAACGTTAAGCGACGTCATCCTGCTGCGCTCCTGGTCAAATCAAACCCTTGATGGGGACATCAGCACCTGCGTCAGCGTGGCGGAAGACTCTCAGGCCTGGCCGTTGGTCACCAGCACTAATGACAACTGTCTGGGCAGCGACTGCCCGCTGTATAAAGAGTGTTTTGTCGTGAAAGCGCGTAAAAAAGCGATGGATGCGGATGTCGTCGTGGTTAACCACCATCTGTTTCTCGCTGATATGGTGGTAAAAGAGAGCGGGTTTGGCGAACTGATCCCGGAAGCTGATGTAATGATCTTCGATGAAGCGCATCAGCTACCGGATATCGCCAGCCAGTACTTTGGTCAATCGCTCTCCAGTCGCCAACTGTTAGACCTGGCGAAAGACATCACCATTGCCTATCGCACCGAGCTGAAAGACACTCAGCAGTTGCAAAAGTGCGCCGATCGCCTTGCACAAAGCGCTCAGGACTTTCGCTTGCAACTTGGTGAGCCGGGCTATCGCGGAAACCTGCGGGAACTGCTGGCCGACCAGCGCGTACAGCGCGCGTTTTTGCTGCTCGATGACACGCTGGAGCTATGTTATGACGTGGCGAAGCTGTCTCTTGGGCGTTCGGCATTGCTGGATGCCGCGTTTGAACGCGCCACACTTTACCGTGCGCGCCTGAAGCGTCTGAAAGAGATCAACCAGCCAGGCTTCAGCTACTGGTATGAATGCACCTCTCGCCATTTCACTCTCGCGCTGACGCCGCTCACTGTGGCGGATAAATTCAAAGAAGTGATGGAGCAAAAGCCGGGCTGCTGGATTTTTACTTCCGCGACGCTGTCAGTAAACGATGACCTTCATCATTTCACCGCGAGGTTGGGGATTGAAGATGCCGAGTCGATGTTATTGCCGAGTCCATTTGATTACACGCGCCAGGCGCTGCTATGCGTGCCGCGTAATCTCCCGCAAACCAACCAGCCGGGGGCTGCGCGCCAGTTAGCATCCATGCTGCGACCTATTATTGAAGCGAACAACGGTCGCTGCTTTATGCTGTGCACCTCGCACGCGATGATGCGCGATCTGGCGGAACAATTCCGCGCCACCATGACGCTTCCCGTTCTGCTGCAGGGCGAAACCAGTAAAGGGCAACTGTTACAGCAGTTTGTCAGCGCAGGTAATGCGCTACTGGTTGCCACCAGCAGCTTCTGGGAAGGCGTGGACGTGCGCGGTGATACGCTGTCGCTGGTGATAATCGACAAACTTCCGTTTACCTCGCCGGACGACCCGCTGTTAAAAGCCCGAATGGAGGATTGTCGACTGCGCGGCGGCGATCCGTTTGAAGACGTCCAGTTGCCGGATGCGGTAATCACCCTGAAGCAGGGGGTAGGGCGTCTGATACGTGATGCTGACGATCGCGGCGTGCTGGTGATTTGCGACAATCGTCTGGTTATGCGGCCATACGGCGCCACCTTCCTGGCGAGTCTTCCTCCTGCGCCGCGGACGCGTGACATCGCTCGCGCGGTTCGCTTTCTTGCCATACCAACGACTGAGTAATTTGTTACGGAGTGTGGTAAGATGCGCGCCAAATTTATTGATCTGATCACAAACACCCATGCGAATTCTGGCTATCGATACCGCCACAGAGGCGTGCTCTGTTGCCCTGTGGAATGACGGTACTATCAAGGCTCACTTTGAGCTTTGCCCACGAGAACACACCCAACGAATTTTACCGATGGTTCAGGAAATCCTGGCCGCTGGCGATCTCACGTTAACCGATATCGACGCCCTGGCGTTTGGTCGCGGTCCCGGCAGTTTCACCGGCGTACGTATCGGTATTGGCATTGCTCAGGGGCTGGCGTTAGGCGCAAACTTACCGATGATCGGCGTCTCCACCCTGGCGACCATGGCGCAGGGCGCCTGGCGTAAGTCGGGCGCGACTCGTGTACTGGCGGCGATTGATGCGCGAATGGGCGAAGTCTACTGGGCCGAATACCAGCGTGATGACAACGGCAACTGGCACGGTGAAGAAACCGAAGCGGTGTTAACCCCCGAGCAGGTACATGAGCGTTTACTGCAGCTTTCTGGCGAGTGGGTAACTGTTGGGACGGGATGGCCAGCCTGGCCTGAGCTTGGTAAAGACAGCGGTCTGACGTTCAGCGATGGTGACGTGCTGCTTCCTGCGGCTGAAGATATGCTGCCTGTCGCCACGCAAATGCTGGCTGCGGGTAAGACCGTAGCGGTCGAACACGCGGAACCGGTTTATTTACGTAACACCGTGGCGTGGAAGAAACTTCCCGGTAAAGAATGAATCTTAGTAGTACATCCCCGGTTAATTTTCATAGACGTCGGTGCACAGTATTGTGAACAGGCCGGGGCAGAAGCTAAGAAAAGGGAGTCGCAATATGGCGGTGCAAAAGCAGTTATTGAAAGGTGTGTTGGCGGGGGCCTTGGCGTTAATGCTTAGCGGCTGCGTCACCATCCCGGATGCGATTAAAGGTTCGAGCCCGATGCCGCAGCAGGATCTGGTGCGGGTGATGAATGCGCCGCAGCTGTATGTCGGACAGGAAGCGCGTTTTGGTGGCAAAGTGGTGGATATTCAGAACCAGCAGGGAAAATCCCGTCTGGAAATTGCCACCGTTCCGCTCGATAGTGGTGCGCGTCCAGTGCTGGGTGAAGCCTCTCGCGGGCGTATATATGCTGATGTAAATGGTTTCCTCGACCCGGTGGACTTTCGCGGGCAACTGGTCACCGTCGTCGGCCCGATTAGCGGTACGGTGGACGGAAAAATAGGTAATACGCCGTATAAATTCATGCTGATGCAGGTAACCGGTTATAAACGCTGGCATATTACTCAGCAGATTGTCATGCCGCCTCAGCCTATCGACCCCTGGTTCTATGGTGCGCGTGGCTGGCCTTACGGTGGCTATGGTGGATGGGGCTGGTACAATCCCGGCCCGGCACAGGTTCAGACCATAGTAACAGAGTAACTCTTTGTTTTATTGGTAAAAGAAACAGCGGCCCGTCCGCTGTTTCTGCATTAACGTGGATATAAGAAAAATAAATAGTGACGTGCTTCGCAACCTTGTCGTTGTGTAATAAACAAACTGGTACGCTGAGTTAATATTATGTTAACAGTTTGTTTATTGCCTGGGGTTGTGATGACGACGAATACGCATTTTAGAGGTGATGTATTGAAAAAGGTTTGGCTTAACCGTTATCCCGCTGGTGTTCCTGCGGAGATCAATCCTGACCGTTATCAATCCCTGGTGGAACTCTTTGAACACTCAGTAAGACGGTATGCCGATCAGCCCGCGTTTGTAAACATGGGGGAGGTGATGACCTTCCGCAAGCTTGAAGAGCGTAGCCGTGCGTTTGCCGCTTATTTGCAACAGGGGCTCGGGCTGAAAAAGGGCGATCGCGTCGCGCTGATGATGCCGAATCTGCTGCAATATCCGGTCGCACTGTTTGGGATTTTACGTGCCGGCATGATCGTCGTGAACGTAAACCCGCTGTACACGCCTCGCGAGCTGGAACATCAGCTCAACGATAGCGGTGCGTCGGCGATTGTCATCGTATCTAACTTTGCCCACACGCTGGAAAAAGTAGTCGACAAAACGTCTGTGCAACACGTGATCCTGACGCGTATGGGCGATCAGCTGTCCACCGCCAAAGGGACGCTGGTTAACTTCGTCGTTAAGTATATCAAGCGTCTGGTGCCGAAATATCACCTGCCGGATGCCATCTCGTTTCGCAGTGCGCTGCAAAACGGTTATCGCATGCAGTATGTGAAGCCCGAAGTCGTGTCGGAAGATTTGGCGTTCCTGCAATATACTGGCGGGACAACCGGCGTGGCGAAAGGCGCGATGCTTACACACCGCAACATGCTGGCTAACCTGGAGCAGGTTAACGCCACCTATGGCCCGTTGCTGCATCCGGGTAAAGAACTGGTGGTAACGGCCCTACCGCTGTATCACATTTTTGCGCTAACGATGAACTGCCTGCTGTTTATTGAGCTAGGTGGTCAAAACCTGCTGATTACTAACCCGCGTGATATTCCGGGGCTGGTAAAAGAGCTGGCGAAGTATCCATTTACCGCGATGACCGGTGTCAATACGCTGTTTAACGCGCTGCTGAATAACAAAGAGTTCCAGCAACTGGATTTCTCTTCACTCCACCTCTCGGCAGGCGGCGGAATGCCGGTTCAACAGGCGGTAGCTGAACGCTGGGTGAAGCTGACAGGTCAGTATCTGCTGGAAGGCTACGGCCTGACGGAGTGCGCGCCGTTGGTAAGCGTCAATCCTCACGATATCGACTACCACAGCGGCAGTATCGGGTTACCGGTGCCTTCCACCGAGGTCAAGCTGGTGGACGACGACGACAACGAAGTGCCGCCGGGAGAACCGGGGGAGCTCTGCGTGAAAGGCCCGCAGGTGATGCTGGGCTACTGGCAGCGACCAGACGCCACTGACGAAATCGTCAAAGACGGCTGGCTGCACACCGGCGATATTGCAGTGATGGATGATGAAGGTTTCCTGCGTATTGTCGATCGTAAGAAGGACATGATCCTCGTGTCCGGCTTTAACGTCTATCCGAACGAAATTGAAGACGTGGTTATGCAACATCCTGGCGTGCAGGAAGTGGCTGCGGTTGGTGTTCCGTCCGGCAGCAGCGGTGAAGCGGTGAAAATTTTCGTGGTGAAGAAAGACGCCTCGTTAACCGATGAAGCGCTGGTCACTTTCTGTCGTCGTCACCTGACGGGCTATAAAGTACCGAAGCTGGTGGAGTTTCGCGATGAGTTGCCGAAATCTAACGTCGGTAAAATTTTGCGACGAGAATTACGTGACGAAGCGCGCGCCAAAGTGGACAATAAAGGCTGAGCGTTAAGTCAGCCAGCAGAAAACGCCGGGTAATCCGGCGTTTTTTTTGGCGCAAACCTAAGAGAGCACGATTTGAATTATCAAATGATCACCACGGACGACGCGTTGGCCACGCTGTGCGAAGCCGTCCGTGAATTTCCGGCGATAGCCCTGGATACAGAATTTGTTCGCACGCGTACCTATTATCCGCAGTTGGGGCTGATCCAGCTGTTTGATGGCAAACACGTTGCTCTGATTGATCCGCAGGGGATCACCGACTGGTCGCCGCTGCGCGATATTCTGCGTGATACTGCCATCACCAAATTCCTACATGCAGGTAGCGAAGATCTGGAAGTGTTTCTCAACACTTTTGGCGAACTGCCGCAGCCGTTGATTGATACACAAATTCTGGCTGCTTTTTGCGGTCGTCCGCTGTCGTGGGGCTTTGCCGCGATGGTGGAAGAGTTTACGGGCGTGGCGCTCGACAAAAGCGAGTCGCGTACTGACTGGCTGGCCAGACCGCTGACCGAGCGTCAGTGTGAGTACGCGGCGGCTGATGTCTGGTATCTATTACCGATCACCACAAAACTGATGGTCGAAACTGAAGCCAGCGGCTGGCTGCCAGCCGCACTGGACGAATGTCGCTTAATGCAGCAGCGTCGCCAGGAGGTTCTGGCGCCTGAAGACGCATGGCGCGACATCACCAACGCCTGGCAGCTGCGTACCCGTCAGTTGGCCTGCCTGCAACTGCTTGCCGACTGGCGACTGCGTAAAGCACGTGAGCGCGATCTGGCGGTGAACTTTGTGGTGCGTGAAGAACACCTGTGGTCGGTCGCTCGTTATATGCCGGGCAGTCTGGGCGAGCTGGATAGTCTGGGACTTTCCGGGAGCGAAATTCGCTTCCACGGCAAGACGCTGATCTCCTTGGTAGAAAAGGCACAGGCCTTACCGGAAGAGTCGCTGCCGCAGCCGCTGCTGAATTTGATGGATATGCCAGGCTATCGCAAGGCGTTCAAAGCCATTAAGACGCTGGTTGCTGAAGTGAGTGCGGAACATAATCTTAGCGTCGAGCTGCTTGCTTCACGCCGTCAAATCAACCAGCTACTCAACTGGCACTGGAAATTAAAGTCACAGCAGACTCTGCCGGAGCTGATTTCCGGTTGGCGTGGCGAGTTGATGGCTGAACGACTCAACGCGCTGCTGCAGGAATACCCACAGTAGAAAACCTAAAAACGGGAGCTGGCGCTCCCGTTTTTAATCGGATTTGAGTTAGCGACACAGTGCCTGACGAATGGCTTCACCTACCTGTTGGGTGGTGGCGCAGCCTTTCATATCTGGCGTTTTCGGGCCGCTGGCAATGACCTGCTCAATTGCCGCCACAATACCGTCGTGGGCGGCTTTATAGTTGGCATCACCGTTGCCAAGGAAGTCGAGCATCATGGCTCCAGCCCAGATAGTCGCTATAGGGTTGGCGATATTCTGACCGTAGATATCCGGGGCCGAACCGTGTACCGGCTCGAACAGGGACGGGAAGGTGCGTTCCGGATTTAAGTTGGCAGAAGGCGCAATGCCAATCGTTCCGGTACAGGCTGGACCGAGATCGGAGAGGATGTCACCAAACAGGTTGGAAGCAACCACGACGTCAAATCGCTCAGGCTGCATGACAAAGCGGGCGCACAGAATATCAATATGCTGTTTATCCCAGCGGATCTCAGGATAGTGTGACGCCATCGCTTCGACGCGTTCATCCCAGTAGGGCATGCTGATGGCCAGCCCATTGGATTTGGTCGCCGAAGTCAACGTTTTGCGTAGTCGACTTTGTGCCAGTTCAAAGGCATAACGCAAAATTCGGTCGACGCCACGGCGGGTGAAGACCGACTCCTGGATCACCATCTCGTGTTCAGTACCTTCGCTCACGCGTCCGCCGAGGGCAGAGTATTCTCCCTCGGTGTTTTCGCGTACGACGTAGAAATCAATGTCGCCAGGCTGCTTGCCAACCAGTGGGCAAGGAACTCCCGGAAACAGGCGCACTGGGCGCAGGTTGACGTACTGGTCGAATTCGCGGCGAAACTTAAGCAGCGAACCCCATAATGAGATGTGGTCAGGCACGGTGTCCGGCCAGCCAACCGCGCCAAAATAGATAGCATCGAAGGATTGCAACTGCTCATGCCAGTCATCGGGCATCATCTTGCCGTGATGGGCGTAGTATTCGCAGCTGGCCCATTCCATTTGCTCAAAGCTGAGCGACAACCCCCAACGCTCGGCGGCTGCCTGCAACACATGAATGCCCTCAGGCAGGACTTCTTTACCAATGCCATCTCCGGGGATAGCGGCGATACGCCAGGTTTTCTTCATAGCAGCTCTCACTTGTGCGCCATCAAAATTGACTTTCTCCTTATCCTATAATTGACTGATTAATAGTTAATCCCCCTAACTGGTGAAACATAAAACACAGATCATGAATAATCTGCCGCTGCTAAATGATTTACGCGTCTTTATGCTGGTTGCCCGTCGTGCAGGATTTGCCGCCGTTGCCGAGGAACTGGGCGTATCACCGGCTTTTATCAGTAAGCGCGTTGCCCTGCTGGAGCAAACGCTGAATGTAGTGCTGCTGCATCGAACAACGCGGCGCGTAACCATCACGGAAGAGGGGGAGCGGATCTACGAATGGGCGCAGCGGATCCTACAGGATGTCGATCAAATGATGGACGAGCTTTCTGATGCCAGGCAGGTTCCGCGGGGGATGCTGCGTATAATTAGTAGCTTTGGTTTTGGCCGCCGGGTGGTGGCTCCGGCGCTGTCTGCGCTGGCAAAAGAGTACCCGCAGTTAGAACTGAGGTTCGATGTTGAAGATCGTCTGGTGGATATGGTGAATGAGGGCATCGATCTTGATATTCGTATCGGGGATGATATCGCGCCGAACCTGATTGCCCGCAAGCTGGCGACTAATTACCGTATTTTGTGCGCCTCGCCGGAATTTTTGACGCAGCATGGGACGCCGAAGCAACTCAACGATCTTGCCACTCTTCCTTGTCTGGTGATCAAAGAGCGCGACCATCCGTTTGGTATCTGGCAAATGCGCAATAAAGAGGGCGAGCATTCGATTAAAGTTACGGGACCTCTGTCGTCTAATCATGGCGAAGTGGTACATCAGTGGTGCCTTGATGGCCAGGGAATAGCCCTGCGGTCATGGTGGGACGTTTGCGACAACATTGCCAGCGGAAACTTGATACACATATTGCCCGAGTATTATCAACCAGCAAATATTTGGGCGGTGTATGTTTCCCGGCTGGCGACGTCGGCAAAAATCCGTATTACGGTCGAGTATTTGCGCCGCTATTTTACCGAAAACTATCCAAAGTTTACTTTGGAATAATAGTGCAACAGGATGGCAAGAAACAGAAAATAAAAAAGGCAGAATAATCTGCCTTTTTTGTAACGATGACTCTCTGAGTAAAGCCGTTATTTAGATTCTTCGGCTTCAGGCAATGTCACGTTAAGTTCGAGGATAGAAATATCGCCGTCTTTTTGCTCAAGCTGTACGGTCACCATTTCAGGATCAATTTGTACATACTTGCAGATAACCTCGAGAATATCTTTCCTCAACTGCGGTAAATAATGTGGCTCGGCGTCACTACGACGGCGTTCCGCAACAATAATCTGCAGTCGCTCTTTAGCGATGTTCGCTGTGCTCTTTTTCCGCGAGAGAAAAAAATCCAGTAATGCCATAACTTATCCTCCGAACAGGCGTTTGAGGAAACCTTTCTTCTCTTCTTCAATGAAGCGGAAAGGACGTTCTTCTCCCAACAGACGGTCTACGGTATCAGCATAGGCTTTACCGGCATCAGCATTGATGTCGAGAATAACCGGCTCACCCTGGTTAGACGCGCGCAGGACTGACTGATCTTCAGGAATCACGCCAACCAGCTTGATTCGCAGAATTTCCAGTACGTCTTCCATGCTCAGCATGTCACCTTTATTTACGCGGCCAGGGTTGTAGCGCGTCAGCAACAAATGCTCTTTAATCGGATCTTCACCGTTTTCCGCACGACGAGATTTCGACGCCAGAATCCCCAGAATACGGTCAGAGTCACGTACAGAGGAAACTTCCGGGTTAGTGGTGATTATCGCTTCATCGGCAAAATACAGGGCCATCAGCGCACCGGTTTCAATACCCGCCGGAGAGTCGCAGACAATGAAGTCGAATTCCATCGTTTTCAGATCGTCCAGAACTTTCGCGACGCCTTCACGCGTCAGCGCGTCTTTATCGCGAGTCTGTGAGGCCGGAAGAATAAAGAGATTTTCGGTACGCTTATCTTTGATTAACGCCTGATTTAACGACGCATCTCCCTGAATAACGTTGACGAAGTCATAAACGACGCGGCGTTCACAACCCATAATCAGATCAAGGTTACGCAGGCCGATATCAAAATCAATAACGACAGTTTTCTTTCCCTTCTGGGCCAAACCTGTAGCGATGGCCGCGCTGGAGGTGGTTTTGCCAACGCCCCCTTTACCCGAAGTAACAACAATAATGCGTGCCATAGAAATTCCTTGTTAAAAAGGGATCAATTCAACGGTTGAACTGTCAAAGCGTTCTCTGCTAATTGCAGACGTGCCGCTTTGCCATAAAATTCTGCTGGGATTTTATCACTCAGCCAATAAACACCTGCGATAGACACCAGTTCTGCCGTCAGATGGGTACAAAAAATTTGCGCTTCCCGATCACCGCTAGCGCCTGCCAACGCACGGCCTCTCATCATTCCATAAACATGAATATTGCCATCAGCGATAAGCTCTGCGCCTGCACTGACGTGGCTTGTAACAATCAGATCACATTGTGGTGCATAAATGCGCTGACCGGAACGAACCGGCACATTTATTAATCGTGTTTTTGTGATGGGAGTAACGTTTTGCGGCGGAGCGACGTGAGCCGGGGCCTCAACGGGCGCAGGACGAATAGCTTTTTCTTTACCTTCTGTCAGTAAAGGAAGACCCATTTCGTCGATTTCAGCCTTGAGTCTGGCGTCTTTGCATCCGCTAACGCCGATAATGCGCAATCCAGTAGACGCGACAACTTTCTGCAACGCTGACCAGTTTACCGGGCTTTCAAGACCACTCACGTTAACCACGACGGGAGCATGTTTTAAAAAAGCAGGTGCCTGCGCGATTTTGTCTTCCAACGCCTGACGAATAACCTCGGGTTCTGCTTCATGTAAGTGAACCACTGATAAGGTGAAGCTACTGCCTTTAAGCTCGATTGGCGTGTTTGACATCCTGGCCTTACTCAATTTGCTATTTATCATCCCCAGCGCGGGGTGATATTCCGAAGACTATAAGGCATGTTATAGTCAGTATTATATTGAGGCAAGCCACCATTCCGTGAATTCAGAGTAAAAGATATGTTTTGTGTGATCTACCGAAGCAGTAAACGTGACCAGACCTATTTATATGTCGAAAAAAAAGACGATTTCTCGCGAGTTCCTGAAGAACTGATGAAAGGATTTGGTCAGCCGACGCTGGCAATGATGCTGCCGCTTGATGGCCGTAAAAAGCTCGTTAATGCCGATCTGGAAAAAGTAAAACAGGCACTCACCGAGCAGGGCTATTATTTACAAATACCACCACCGCCAGAAGATTTACTTAAACAGCATCTGGCTGCGGCGAAACAAAATACACCAGACGCTAAACGTTAAACTGCATCCGGCAGCAGCACGCCCCATCGATGCAGTACCTGAAATCGATAACTACGTTAGGGGAAAATAATGTATCAACATCATAACTGGCATGGTGCTCTGCTGGATTATCCGGTGAGTAAGGTGGTTTGCGTAGGGAGTAACTATGCCAACCATATTAAAGAGATGGGCGGAACCCCTCCGGAAGAGCCGGTGTTGTTTATCAAACCGGAAACTGCGCTGTGCGATTTGCGCCAGCCGCTGGTGATTCCATCTGATATGGGTTCAGTTCACCATGAAGTTGAGCTGGCGGTACTGATTGGCGCGACCCTACGTCAGGCGACGGAAGAACATGTGCGCAAAGCCATCGCGGGCTATGGCGTCGCGTTGGATCTGACCTTGCGTGATATTCAGGGCAAAATGAAGAAGGCGGGGCAACCGTGGGAAAAAGCGAAAGGTTTTGATAACTCTTGCCCGCTGTCGGGGTTTATTCCGGTGGCCGAGTTTAACGGCGATCCGCAGGATACGATGCTGGGGTTAACGGTCAACGGTGAAACACGCCAGCACGGCTCCACGGCGGATATGATCCATCAAATCGTTCCTTTGATTGCCTATATGAGCCGTTTCTTTACTCTCAAAGCGGGCGATGTTGTGCTGACGGGGACGCCAGCGGGTGTTGGACCGTTAAACAGCGGCGATGAGCTGGCCATCAGTTTTCATGGTCAAACGCTGACGACACGCGTGCTGTAATCTCCTCTTGCCGCCTTTTCGGGCGGCAAAACTTGCATCAGCGTGCCAGACTGGTTATAAGGTGCAGCTTTATTGCAATAGCGGATACCCTGATGAGCGACATACCTTTCTGGCAAAGTAAAACCCTGGATGAAATGACCGATGCCGAGTGGGAGTCATTATGTGACGGGTGTGGTCAATGCTGCCTGCATAAGCTGATGGATGAAGACACCGACGAAATTTATTTTACCAACGTCGCGTGTAAGCAGCTCAATATCAAAACCTGTCAGTGTCGTAATTACGAGCGACGATTCGAGTATGAGCCTGACTGTATCAAACTGACGCGCGACAATCTGCCTACCTTTGAATGGCTGCCGATGACCTGTGCTTATCGTCTGTTAGCGGAAGGTAAAGGGCTGCCGGAGTGGCATCCACTGCTGACGGGGTCCAAAGCGGCAATGCACGGCGAGCGTATTTCAGTACGTCATATTGCGGTGAAAGAATCGGAAGTGCGTGACTGGCAGGATCATATTTTGAACAAACCTTCATGGGCGGACTAAGCCGCCCATCGATTAGCAGGCGTAAGGGCTTAAGACTTTTTCGCCTGATACATCTCATCTCCATGGTTGTCATCTTCAACCCAGAAATTGATGTTGAATTGGGCGTCGTCGCTTAATTCAACGCGATGCCAGTACTGCGGCGGGCTGGTCGCGAACTGACCGGCATTAATTACCACTTTTACTTCAGGCTCTTTTGCGTCTTCATTGGCAAAACCGTAATACGTTACCGTACCTTCCATCACACAAAGCTGGCCAAAAACGCCTGCTGCAGTGTTATGGTGAGAAAGAAGTGCTGCGGGGACATTGTCTTTGGTAAAGAAGGGAGTAGAGCGTTTAACTTTCCAGTTTGCCGGGATGCGTAAATGGGACATAAGACATCTCCTTGGTGTGGCATCTATAAGATGTATTTAATATACATCTTATAGATGCCAGCAGGCAATGAATTTAAGCCAAAAAAAACGCTCCCGAAGGAGCGTCTCTGTTAGCGACCGAAGAGGTCACGTTTTTTCGGTTTGAACGGCTGTGCTATCACCACCAGCACGGCGACTACCAGGTAGGCGGCGAAGATCCCCAACAGCCACTGCGGCATTTCCAGGGTTAAAAAAGACCACTGGCGCTCAGCACAGTCACCGGACGCTAAAAACACCTGCGGCAGCCATTTGTCCAGTGGCAGCCAGCTTGGGAAGCGTGCGGCAAAATTACAGGTCATAAACGGGGACGGGTGCAGCTGAATCATGGTGTGCTCATATGCTAACTGAAGTCCGCGCCAGGCACTGTAAATCCAGATTATCATCGCCACATAGCGCAGCGGTGTTTTTGGTGCAATAGCACCCACCAGCCCTGCACCCATCACGCCAAATAATGCGCTACGTTCGTAAATACACAACACGCAAGGTTTTAGCAGCATGACGTGCTGGAACCACAGCGCAACGAGCTCCAGCGCAAAGGCGGTTAACGCCAACAATAACCATGCCCCACGACCTCGGGAGCACTGGTTTAAAAATCGCAACATAATCATTTCCCTGCAACATGCGTAGAGACCGCAGTTTAAACCAATTCACTTTATGCGCCACTAGCGGGAATTGAAAATTTGCGTAATCGGATAATTATCATGCAAAAAGTCAAACCGGGCAGTGATTTGCCCGGTTAATTGTTATGAAAGTGTAGCTAACCAGCCCGTTTGGGTCATCCACTCGGTCACCGGGACAAGCGTGAACTCGACGCAAAGCAGACCGACGAGCGTCAGGACGAGAGTATAAGGCAGAGCCATCCACACCATGCGACCATACGAGAGGCGAATTAACGGCGCCAGTGCAGAGGTCAGCAGGAACAGGAATGCAGCCTGGCCGTTCGGAGTTGCCACCGAAGGCAGGTTGGTCCCGGTATTGATCGCCACCGCTAACAGCTCATACTGATTGAGGCTGATGGTCCCCTGTTCCAGCGCGGCTTTGGCCTCGTTAATGTAAATGGTGCCGACAAATACGTTATCAGAAATAGAAGACAGCAGGCCATTGAAGAGGTAGAACAGCGTCAGTTGGGCATGTTCGGAGGATTGCAATACAAACTGAATGATCGGCGAAAAGAGCTGTTGATCGATAATCACCGCAACAACAGAGAAGAACACGGTCAGCAGGGCGGTGAAGGGCAGCGACTCGGTAAAGGCTTTACCTATCGCATGTTCGTCGGTGACTCCCGTCAAGGAGGTTGCCAGAATGATGACCGACAAACCGATCAATCCGACTTCTGCCAGATGCAGGGCCAACGCAACTACCAGCCAGACGCCAATAATAGCCTGGACAATCAGTTTGATTTTGTCCTGGCGGGTACGTTGCTGGCGGCTCTGATCGTCAAACTGTTGCAGGACATCACGAACGGTCTCCGGCAGCGTTTCGCCATAGCCAAACCAGCGCAATTTCTCGACCAGTACACAGGTTAACAGGCCGCAAATTAGTACCGGGACGGTAACCGGCGACATGCGCAGGAAGAAGTCGCCAAAATGCCAGCCAGCCGCTTTGGCGATAATCAGGTTTTGTGGCTCGCCCACCATGGTCATCACGCCGCCTAACGCCGTACCGACACCCGCGTGCATCATCAGGCTACGCAGAAAACCACGGAACTGCTCAAGAACGACCTTATTGTGCTGATCGATATGGCTGTCATCGAGCATGTTGTTGTCTTCCGCGCGGGAAGAGGCAACGCGATGGTAGATGCCATAAAAACCGACCGCAACGCTGATTACCACGGCCACGACGGTCAGAGCATCAAGGAACGCCGAGAGGAAAGCGGCCGCAACACAAAATGCCAGCGACAGCAGCGTTTTGGAGCGAATAGTGAGTAGCAGACGCGTGAAAATAAACAGTAGCAGCTGCTTCATAAAGTAGATGCCTGCCACCATAAACATCAGCAGCAATAACACCTCAAGGTTTGCGGCAACCTCTTCACGAACATGCGTTGCGCTGGTCATACCAATAATGACAGCTTCGATAGCCAACAGCCCGCCAGGCAGCAGTGGGTAGCATTTTAACGCCATCGCCAGCGTGAAAATGAACTCGGCCACCAGCAACCAGCCGGCGATAAAAGGGTTGATGAAAAAAATAATCGGGTTAACGACTAAGAAGACAAGCAGTGCAAGTTTGTACCAGTCTGGTGATTGACCTAAAAAATTGCGCCACATCGCGCGGCCCCATGATAGCTCCATGGTGATTTCCCTACCTTTAAAAATGAAATCATATTTTTATGTTTGACCGCAAAGCTTAGCGGGAGGAGGGAGTACAGGCAAGCTATTCACAAGACTGGCAAGGTTGGCTGTATTGTAGCGTTATTTGGAAAATGAAGCCTTGATCCACTTTTTCTTCATTGCGTCAGCTATCAGCTAAGATACCCATCTGGTATGATGTGTGTAACTATGTTTTGCTGTGTAATGGAATTTTTACTATGGTCATTAAGGCGCAAAGCCCGGCTGGGTTCGCGGAAGAGTACATCATTGAAAGTATCTGGAATAACCGCTTCCCACCTGGCACTATTTTGCCCGCTGAACGTGAACTCTCCGAACTTATTGGGGTGACACGTACCACGCTACGCGAAGTATTGCAGCGTCTGGCGCGAGATGGCTGGTTGACCATTCAACACGGCAAACCGACGAAGGTAAATAACTTCTGGGAAACCTCCGGGCTGAATATTCTTGAAACGCTGGCGCGCCTCGATCACGAGAGTGTCCCGCAGCTGATTGATAATCTGCTGTCTGTGCGTACCAATATTTCGACGATCTTTGTTCGTACTGCGTTTCGCCAGCATCCTGATAAAGCACAGGAGGTTCTGGCGACGGCAAATCAGGTGGCTGACCACGCTGACGCATTTGCCGATCTGGACTATAACATTTTTCGCGGTCTGGCATTTGCCTCCGGCAATCCGATTTACGGTTTGATCCTTAACGGTATGAAAGGATTATATACCCGCATTGGTCGCCATTATTTTGCCAACCCGGAAGCGCGCGCGCTGGCGCTGAGCTTCTACCACAAGCTGTCAGAACTCTGCGAGCAGGGTGCTCATGAGCAGGTGTATGAAACGGTGCGCCGCTACGGTCACGACAGTGGCGAGATTTGGCATCGTATGCAGAAAAATCTGCCGGGCGATTTGGCGATTCAGGGCCGTTAATCGCTCAAAGCCGGATGGCGACGCCAAAGCGTCTTATCCGGCCTGGAATGCATGCACTTCGTAGGCCGGATAAGGTGTTTACGCCGCCTCCGGCAATAAGATTTACAGACCGTTCATCCTTGGCGGACAACGCTCCAACAGCTCCACGCTGCCATCTTCATTCTGCTGCTCCAGCATCACATCAAAACCCCAAAGCCGGTGTACATGCTTGAGCACTTCTTTGCGTCCTTTATCCAACGGTGCGCGGTTATGCGGAATATAGCGCAAGGTGAGCGAACGGTCGCCACGCAGATCGACATTCCAGATTTGAATATTCGGCTCCAGGTTGCTCAGGTTGTATTGCGACGACAACCTGTTGCGGATCTCACGATATCCTTCCTCGTTATGAATCGCAGAAATCTCCAGATAGTTGTGACGATCGTCGTCCAGCACGGTGAACAGGCGGAAATCGCGCATTACCTTCGGTGACAGGAACTGGCTGATAAAACTCTCATCTTTGAAATCGCGCATCGCGAAATGCAGGGTTTCCAGCCAGTCGGAACCCGCTATATCCGGGAACCAGTATTTGTCCTCCTCGGTCGGCGACTGACAAATACGTTTGATATCCTGGAACATGGCAAACCCCAGGGCATAAGGGTTTATCCCGCTATACCACGGGCTGTTGTAGGGTGGCTGAAATACCACATTGGTATGGCTATGCAGAAACTCCAGCATAAACCGTTCGGTGACTTTACCTTCATCATAAAGGTGGTTCAGGATGGTGTAATGCCAGAAAGTGGCCCAGCCCTCGTTCATCACCTGCGTCTGTTTCTGCGGATAAAAATACTGGCTGACCTTGCGTACAATGCGTAGCACTTCGCGTTGCCAGGACTCCAGCAGCGGGGCGTTCTTCTCCATGAAGTACAGCAGGTTTTCCTGTGGCTCAGAGGGATAACGCCGGGCTTCCGCCACGCTTTTCTCTTCCTCTTTCTTCGGCAGCGTGCGCCACAACATATTGACCTGACTTTGCAGATACTCTTCACGACTTTTCTGCCGGGCTTTCTCTTCCTGTAGGGAGATTTTTTGCGGGCGTTTGTAACGGTCAACGCCGTAATTCATCAGCGCATGGCAGGAGTCGAGGAGCTTTTCGACTTCATCTACCCCGTAGCGTTCTTCACACTGGGTTATATAGTTTCGTGCGAAGATTAGGTAATCGACGATGGAACTGGCATCCGTCCAGCTACGAAACAGGTAGTTGTTTTTGAAGAAGGAGTTGTGTCCGTAGCAGGCATGCGCCATCACCAGCGCCTGCATGGTGATGGTGTTCTCCTCCATCAGATACGCGATACACGGATTGGAGTTGATAACAATCTCATAGGCCAGTCCCTGCTGACCATGCTTATACAAGCGCTCGGTTTCAATAAACTTTTTACCAAACGACCAGTGAGGATAGTTGATCGGCATCCCGACGCTGGAGTAAGCGTCCATCATCTGTTCGGAGGTGATCACCTCGATTTGGTGCGGGTAGGTATCCAGTCTGTAGAGTTTCGCCACGCGGTCTATCTCTGCCAGATAGACATCCAGCAGATCAAACGTCCAGTCGGGTCCATCGCTTAACCGTGTGCTGTCCTTGTTCATGGAATCAATCGTAGCCATTCGCGCACCCTCATTGTTGGCGGCACTCTCTGTCTGGAGTACCTCATTTCAAGCATAGATCATGGTGTTAAAAAACGTGCTGCGGCAGAAATTTTTTCTTTGCGATTTCTCGTTAGCGAGGCGTTGAAAAACGGCATGGTCGCAAAATTTTATGCTGGATAAAAATAACGCACAGCAGGAGATGCCAAAGCAGAGAGTTCCCCGCCATCACCGCTATATGTGAGATAAGTCACCATAAAAAAGCCATATGTTGAATAATATTTTCAACTGAGTTATCAAGATGTAATTAGATGATTGTTCTTTTACTGTTAACGGAGTGGCTATGCGAGTTGTCATACTGGGAAGTGGTGTCGTTGGCGTGACCAGCGCCTGGTACTTAAGTCAGGCTGGACACGATGTCACCGTCATTGATCGTGAGCCCGGTCCGGCACTGGAAACCAGTGCGGCGAACGCGGGGCAAATATCTCCAGGTTATGCGGCACCATGGGCGGCACCAGGCGTACCGCTTAAAGCAATCAAATGGATGTTTCAGCGCCACGCTCCGCTGGCCGTTCGTCTTGACGGAACCCAGTTCCAGTTGAAATGGATGTGGCAGATGCTGCGCAACTGCGACACCAGCCACTACATGGAAAATAAAGGACGCATGGTGCGACTGGCGGAATACAGCCGTGATTGTCTGAAAGCGCTGCGCGCCTCTACCGGTATTGAGTATGAAGGACGTCAGGGCGGAACCCTGCAACTGTTCCGTACCGCTCAACAGTATGAGAACGCCACTCGCGACATCGCCGTGCTCGAAGACGCTGGCGTGCCATACCAGCTCCTGGAAGCAAATCGTCTGGCGGAAGTCGAACCGGCACTGGCAGAAGTAGCGCACAAACTGACCGGCGGTCTGCGTTTACCGAATGATGAAACCGGCGACTGCCAGTTGTTTACCCAGCGTCTGGCGCAGATGGCGGAGCAGGCGGGCGTTAAGTTTCGCTTTAACACCCCGGTCGATAAGCTGCTGAGCGATGGTGAGCAGATTTATGGCGTCCAGTGCGGCGAAGAGATTATCAAAGCCGATGCCTATGTGATGGCGTTTGGTTCGTATTCCACGGCGATGCTGAAAGGGATCGTTGATATCCCGGTCTATCCGCTCAAAGGCTATTCGTTGACTATTCCGGTAGCGCAAGACGACGGTGCGCCGGTTTCTACTATCCTTGATGAAACTTACAAAATCGCTATTACCCGCTTTGACAATCGTATTCGGGTTGGCGGCATGGCGGAGATTGTCGGTTTTAATACAGAGCTGCTACAACCTCGTCGTGAAACGCTGGAAATGGTCGTACGCGATCTCTTCCCGCGCGGCGGTCATGTGGAGCAGGCAACCTTCTGGACTGGACTGCGTCCGATGACGCCGGACGGTACGCCGGTGGTGGGGCGCACCCGCTTTAAGAATCTGCTGCTCAATACCGGCCACGGCACGCTGGGCTGGACCATGGCCTGCGGTTCCGGTCAGTTGCTGAGCGATATCCTTTCTGGCCGTACGCCAGCCATACCTTATGACGATCTGAGCGTGGCGCGTTACAGTCCGGGGTTTACCCCCTCTCGTCCACGACATTTACATGGCGCACATAACTGATAAGGACGTGAGATGACCCGCCCGATACTGGCCAGCATTGACCTGCAGGCGTTGAAACAAAATCTGACCATTACCCGCCAGGCAGCGCCGGACGCTCGCGTCTGGTCGGTGGTGAAAGCCAATGCATATGGACACGGCATTGAACGCGTCTGGAATGCGCTGGGCACAACCGATGGTTTTGCCATGCTCAATCTTGAAGAGGCGATAACCCTGCGCGAGCGCGGATGGAAAGGCCCGATACTCATGCTGGAGGGTTTTTTCCACGCTGAAGACCTGACGGTATATGACAATTATCGACTGACCACCTGTGTACACAGTAACTGGCAGCTAAAAGCATTGCAGAATGCCCGCCTCAAAGCACCGCTCGATGTTTACCTGAAGGTGAACAGCGGTATGAACCGGCTTGGGTTTTTACCGGAAAGAGTTCCAACGGTCTGGCAACAGCTGCGGGCGATGCCCAACGTCGGCGAAATGACGCTGATGTCGCATTTTGCAGATGCAGAGCACCCGGAAGGTATCCAGGAAGCAATGGCGCGTATTGCGCTGGCAACAGAAGGACTGGAGTGCAGACGGTCACTGTCGAATTCGGCCGCCACGCTGTGGCACCCTGAAGCGCATTATGACTGGGTTCGTCCGGGCATTATTTTGTATGGCGCGTCGCCTTCGGGACAATGGCGGGACATCGCCAACACCGGCCTGAAGCCAGTGATGACTCTGAGCAGCGAGATAATCGGCATACAAACGCTGAAAGCTGGCGATCGGGTGGGTTACGGTGGCCGTTACACCGCCAGCGGCGAGCAGCGCATTGGAATAGTGGCGACCGGCTATGCAGACGGTTATCCGCGCCATGCGCCAAGCGGAACGCCTGTGCTGGTGGACGGTGTACGTACCGGGACGGTAGGGACAGTCTCAATGGATATGCTGGCGGTAGATCTGACACCGTGCCCGCAGGCAGGGATCGGGACACCGGTAGAGCTGTGGGGCAAAGAGATTAAAATTGACGATGTAGCTACCTCAGCAGGAACGGTGGGCTACCAGTTGATGTGTTCTTTGGCGCTGCGCGTACCGGTTGTGACGGTGTAACATTTATGGGGTTGCCTGATGGCGCTGCGCTGATCGGGCCTGTAGATTCAGTGCATTTTACAGGCCGGGTAAGGCGCTGCCGCTACCCGGCAAACATCATCCGCTTTACTCATCCTCGTCTTCAGCAACGCGAACACCGACCTTCAGCACTGCATTATCTTCCTTCTCGGCCACCGTCCAGATCATGCCAGCGAATTCCACCTGGTCACCGACGACCGGCGCGGCACCAAGCAGATGCTGGACAATTTCACCCAGCGTTTGCTGCTTATCACGATACTCTGTGCCATCATCCAGACCATAAATCAGCGCCACATCGGCATATTTCGCGCTGGCTTCAAGAATAAAATCACCGAAGAAGCGCTGGTCTAACGACACCGGTGGCGACTGGCTGAATAGCTTGCCGAGAGCCGGGAGATCGCGCTCGCGACCAATAACACACAATACGTCGCCTTCGCGCAGACGCGTGCTGCCGGAGGGGTGAAACAGCTCGTTGTCACGAAACAGGGCGGCTATTCGCGTTTCTTCCGGCATATGCAGGTCGCGCAGCGCGGCACCCACACACCACTTATCTGCGCTGAGCTGATAAACAAACTGCTCCCACGGGTTATCTGGGTGAATATCGAGACCAATGCGCGAAACGGGCCAGCCGACGGGAGGGACCACCACCTTGGCTTTTTTCGCGGCCCATGAAAGTGATGTTCCCTGAAACAGCAACGAGATCAGTACCACGAAGAAGGCGACGTTAAAGAACAAGCGAGCGTTCTCCAGGCCCGCCATCATTGGGAAGACGGCGAGGATGATCGGCACCGCGCCGCGCAAACCCACCCAACTGATGAAAATACGCTCGCGCAGATTAAAGCCACGAAACGGCAGCAGTCCGGCGAAGACCGAAAGCGGGCGGGCAATGAATATCATCCACGCAGACAAAATCAGCGCAGGGATTGCGATAGGCAGCAGGTCGGACGGCGTAACCAGCAGTCCAAGCACCAGGAACATGGCGATTTGCGCCAGCCAGGCCAGACCGTCGAAGTTTTGCAGGATACCAAATCGGTTGCGGATGGGGCGATTCCCCAGCAGGAAACCACACAGATAAACCGCCAGAATACCGCTGCCTTCCAGCGCAGTGGTCAGGGCAAAAATCAGGATCCCACCGCTTAACGCCAAGAGTGGATACAGTCCGGCAGGCAGAGAAATGCGGTTAATCATCTGCTGGAGCATATATCCACCGCCAAGACCGATAGCGATTCCTAAGCCAAACTGCTGGATAATGTGCACCGCGAACATCCAGCTTAAACCGGTCTCGTGATTTTGGATCATGGCGATGAGTGTGATGGTCAAAAACACGGCCATCGGGTCATTACTACCGGATTCAATTTCCAGCGTAGAGCCAACGCGTTCGTTAAGCCCCTTACCGCCAAGCAGGGAAAAGACCGCCGCGGCGTCAGTTGAACCAACAATCGCACCAATCAGGAGTCCTTCGATAAGATCCAGATGAAACAGCCACGCGGCCATCATGCCAGTGAGTCCGGAAGTAATCAGCACACCGACCGTTGCCAACGATAGCGCCGGGCCTAACGCAACGCGAAAAGAGCTGGCCTGAGTGCGCATGCCACCGTCGAGTAGGATAACCGCCAGTGCCAGGTTACTCACCATGTAGGCGAAAGGATAGTTATCAAAAGGTATGCCGCCAATACCATCCACACCCGCTAACATACCGATAGCGAGAAATATCACCAGAATTGGGATACCGAGACGTGATGAGAATGAACTGAGTAAGATACTGCAGGTGACGAGAACGGAACCCAAAATAAAAAGGCTAATAATTGCTGCGGCATCCAACGTTCGGTTACTCCTGAATTACGCTGTTTCGTATTAATAAACCCTACCATAATAACGACAGAAACAGCGTTTTACTTAGCCCCATTAGCTGCTTTTTTTACGATTTTAGTACCGGATGCCCACTTAAGGTGAGCTGAGTGCTGTTTTTATCGTTTTTCAGCACCGCTTTGGCTCCCAGCGGCAGGGTGACGGTGCGTTGTTCATGGCCAAAATCGAGGCCGCCGATCAACGGAACGGACAGCCTGGTGCGCAGAAAATCACAAACTGAATCAAGATTGTAACCAGCGTCGTAATCATTCGGCGCGCTGCCGCTAAAACTGCCGAGGATAATGGCGTTTTGCTGGGCCAGTATTCCCGCGTGGTACAGTTGCAGCAGCATGCGCTCGACACGGAATGGATGCTCGTTAATGTCTTCCAGCACCAAAATGCCGTTTTTGATGGCCGGCATCCACGGTGTACCCATCAGCGAAATGATCATCGCCAGATTTCCGCCCCACAGTGTACCTTCAGTCGCGCACTGCGGACCGTCACCCTGCCATTCGAGGGTGAATTGGGCATTACGCAATGCTTGCCAGAAATGGTGCTCGGTGAATGCGTTTATCTCCTCGGCACCGAAGTTGGCCGCCAGCATCGGGCCGCTGAAGCTAATCACATTCCCTTGAGCCAGTAGACCACACTGGATCGCCGTAAAATCGCTGTGCCCGCACAGCAGCAGCGGATCTTGTTGCTGGCGGGCTGCCAGCCCTTGCCAGTCAATATCTTCCAGTAAACGGCTCGCGCCATAGCCGCCACGTACCGCCATCACAATGGTATCGGGGGTTTTCAGATTAACGAGCGAGTTCACATCAGCAAGCCTTTCTGCCTCAGTACCCGCAAAACGCTGGCAGCGGCGCGCAATGACCGCTGAATTGTCGACCTGATGACCGGCCTCAGTAAGACGTGCAAGCCCACGTAAGGCAGCCTGTTGATTGATACAGTAGCCCGATGGGGCAATTAAGTGAAACCGGGACATGGCATTTCCTTGCTACAACTAAAACCAAATGTATATCATGCCGCGTAGGTATGTCGTTGTCACCTCAGCGACAGGTTCCGGCTATAAGGATAGATGACGTGAAATTGAGATGGTTTGCTTTTTTGGTTGTATTACTTGCGGGCTGTAGTTCAAAACATGATTACAAAAACCCGCCGTGGAATGCTGAAGTTCCGGTTAAACGCGCAATGCAATGGATGCCGATCAGTGAAAAAGCCGGTGCGGCCTGGGGTGTCAGTCCACAATTGATTACCGCTATTATTGCCATTGAATCAGGCGGTAATCCGAATGCGGTCAGTAAGTCTAATGCGATTGGTCTGATGCAGTTAAAAGCCTCGACTTCAGGCCGCGATGTTTATCGTCGCATGGGATGGAGCGGAGAGCCGTCGACCAGCGAGTTGAAAAACCCCGAACGCAATATCTCCATGGGGGCCGCATACCTGAGCATTCTGGAGACCGGGCCGCTGGCAGGGATTGAGGATCCACAGGTGATGCAGTATGCGCTGGTAGTATCGTACGCTAACGGAGCGGGAGCATTGCTGCGAACGTTCTCTTCCGACAGGAAGAAAGCCATCAATAAGATCAACGATCTCAGCCCGGATGAATTTATTGAACATGTTGCGGACAATCATCCGGCGCCGCAGGCTCCGCGCTATATCTGGAAGCTTCAGCAAGCGCTGGATGTAATGTAATTCAGGTGATGTTAATCGCGCACTTTGTTCGACTTTTCCCGGGCCTCGCGCTCAAGGGAAAAAATAATCCGCTGTAAGTTCCGCTCCACCGCCGGGCCGACGTTGAGAAAACGAAAGCTCAGGCGGGGAGTGGTAATGGTTTCGTTTTTACTGTCGATAACTTTGCGTTCGCTAATGGAAATAAGCTGGGCGTCAACGTGATACACCCCCCATTGTTCCATGTTCAGTTCAACCTGCGCGAAGCGTATACCTTCTACCAGTCCTTCTGGTTTTGCCGTTTCTAACAGCCCGCCCATACCGCCAAGCGACAAATCGAATAAGCGAAAGCACAGCGTGCTGTTGTCCGGCATTTTTGCCGTGCAGCGATAGGGAGGATGCAGCGGAGCGCCGATGCGAAAATATTCCCGACGCTGAACAAACCACAGGGAAGGCGGCAAGGATGAAATAAACGCTGGCAGTTGCTGATACTCACCTTTTTTTAACTGTGGCAGGGTGAATTCTACTTTGGCTCCCTGCGTTTCGGCGATAATCGAGATCTGACTGGCCCGCTGTACGGCCTGGTTTTCATATTCCTGGCTACCAAAATCCATGACCAGCTCGTCCGGGCTGACGGCCAGAACTTTGCTGATGAACTGGCCGCCCGACCAGGAGATACGCAGTGGAACCTGCTGCGATTTTAAGTCCCGAAGTACACCTAACACCGCTAACGGATTTTGCTTCAGGAACTGCTCATTGTAGTTACTCACACCTAATGACTCCCGGATGCCTGGTTTGTCGTTGGATTATCGGCATCAATCAACGGAACTTAATACAAATGGATGAAATTTTTTACCAACGCCAATGAATTAAGTCTGCGTGAAAACAGCATATAGCGATGGTTTGCCTATACTTTAAAGGCTGGCGCAAGAATGTCTTGCGCGTGCGTTCACTGGAAAGAGGGCCTGAAAATGGGAATTATTGCCTGGATTATTTTTGGTCTGATTGCGGGGGTTATCGCCAAACTGATTATGCCGGGGCGCGATGGCGGTGGATTTATCCTGACCTGTATTCTCGGTGTTGTCGGTGCTGTGGTCGGTGGATGGCTGGCAACGATGTTTGGTATCGGCGGCGATGTCAGCGGGTTTAATCTCCACAGCTTCCTGGTGGCCGTGGTCGGCGCGATTGTTGTGCTGGGTGTCTTCCGACTGGTGCGGCGAGATTAATCGAACGGCCCCCGCGGGGGCCGTTTCTCTGTATTGCTAAGTCAGAACTGATACTCAATCCCCGCCCAGTAATTACGGCCTTCTTCAATAAATCCTTCACTATAAACGTACTGCGTATCGAACAGGTTATTGACCGACGCGTTAACGCTGAATCCGTGACCGATGGCGTAGTCAGCGCGTAAATGGGTAATGGCGAAACCAGCGGCTTTCTGTGAGCCGTCGCTATTGCTATAGCTCGACGAACGGGCCTCTTCTGACAGCGTAATACTGAGCGGATCCCATGGCTTCAGCGTCATCCAGGCAGTCAGGGTTTGCGTTGGCAGGTCGGTAATCTTGCCGATGTCGCTGCGTTTGACGTCTGCATGAATAAGGCCGTAGCTCAGACCGACATCCAGTATATCAAAGACTTTACCTTTAACGCCTGCATCCAGACCGGTGTAATCCACCCGGCCGCTGTTCTGATTCTGAATGGTGTCGGCATCAATATTGTGTGAAAGGATGGCGTCGCTGATGCGGTTGTAATACACGCTGGCTTCGAATCCCCAGTTCTGACTAAGTGACCCATTCCAGGTCAGATCCACGCTGCGGGCGCGTTCAGGTTTAAGCTGCGGATTGACCAGCGCCACCTGGTTATAGGCCGGTTTTGAGGTCGTGTAGCGTTCTTTCAACGTAGGGAAACGCGTTCTGTCAGAATAGGACAGCGCTAATGTGTCTGCATTTTCGAAGTGATATTTGGTCATCATCTGCCAGTTGAAGGCCGACTGATTGTTGTCATCATAGTGGGTGACGCTACCATTTTTTTCGTGCTTCATGCCTTCCAGACTGTCGCGCCAGTCATAGCTTATTCCCGCCACTACATCGACATTATCCGCCGCCGCCCACTGATATTCACTGGCAACAGACCAGGTGCGGTCTTCGTAACGGTCGTAAGCCGCATTCGGTGCGCCTTTCTCGCGGTGAACATCATCCTTCCAGTTTACGGCGAAAGAGAGCAGGTCGTTTTCACGCATATCCGCAGCGAGCTGCAGGCCAGCTCCATCGCTATAGTCTGAATAATGACTGTAGTTGCCTTTTTTGTTTTTCAGATCGGCAAGCGAGTTGTACATCATCAACGTATTTTCAAAGGTATCGCGATACAGACGGCTTTTCAGAGTGAAACGATCGCCCAGATGGGTGGTGCCCTGATAGTAATAGCTCTCTTTATCGTACTGTGGCCATTGCCAGTAGCGTGATTTCTGACTGCTGGTTCCGGCATATGGTGGGTTATCTTTTTCACCGTCCTGATTAATATAGGTCAGGACATATTCATCATCGCCGCGAGGGGTAAAGCCCAGCTTCACGATGCCGCGTTTATCATCGGCGGACGAGTTGGCAATCTTGCCGTGACTACCCGCAACCGGATTGTCCACGCCGTGCGGTAAGCCAAGGAAATCCTGCTTCAACTGGCTGCCGCTGAGCTGAATGTAACCCAGATCGTTACTGGCGCCAAATGAAGCGTGCATATCGTGAGCGTTGTCTTTGCTACGACTCCAGCCCTGGCGATAACCGATGCTGCCTTCAATTGGTTTGGTGGGCTTTTTGGTGGTGATATTAATGGCACCGCCCATCTGGTTAGGCCCTTGTAGCAGAGATGAGTAGCCTTTGGATACTTCAACTGAAGCGATATCGGATGTCAGAAAACGGCCTAAATCGAGGTTGCCGTCATAGGGGATGTACACCGGCACACCGTCAAAAAAGACGGGAACCTGACGGCTGTCAAAACCGCGTACTTTCACCTGCTGCTCATTGCGGTTGCCCGACTTTTGCAGCACCACGCCGGGGACGACGCTTAGCGCCTGCGCCACGTTTTGTTTATCCAACTGTTGGATCGTTTCCTGGCCGAGAACCGTAGTGGTTGCCGCAGAGGCCGGGCTTGACCAGACGGTCATGGTTTCGCTTTCTTGCCCAGCAAAAGCACTGTGCGCGAAAGCAAACGACAGGGCTGTGTAAAGACAACTTTTGTTGAAATTCATTATTGTTAGTCCATTTTTTAATGTTATATGCCACGTGCGTCCGGGCTCAGGCTAACTTTGATATCCGCAGGTGGAGCGTAATAAGGTGCGGAAGTGATAAAGAGCCTGATGCCACAGTCGAGATAACTCGCCAGCGAGGCGAGGGTAATGCCGCCAGTCAGCGCCAGCGTGCAATGAGGGGCCAGTGAAGGTGCCTGACGGGCAATGTCTGTCGCCTGCTCAGGGGTGAATTTGTCGAGTTGCAGAACATCGGGCGCGGCGCGTAGCGCGGCTAATGCTTCATCTGGCGTATCCGCTTCGACGACGATCTTTTTTTCTGGCGCATGGCTGCGTAAGCGCGCAACCGCGTTTGTCCAGTCGTTTGGGTTGGTAAGAAAACGGCGGTGATTAGCGAACAGCAGCACCGTTTCGGCGCATCCTCCGCGATGAATAATGCCCCCGGCAGCAAGTATTGCCTGAGTCGCCAACGAACGCGTGCCGGGAATGGCTTTGCGGGTGCAGGCAATCTGCCCATCAGGATAGCGTTGGCGCAGTTGGCTCAACATGCTCTCAAGATAGCCCGAAACTCCGCAGCTCCACTCCAGAACGTTTTGTACCGCTTTCCAGCCCTGATGTAGTGCCGCCGCATTTCCGTGCGCACAAATTATTCTCTGTCCCGCGCTCGCTCGTTCGCCATCGGCCATAATATCGCTGACGGTTATGCCCAATGATGTCAGCATTTGTCTGGCAACAGCGGTGCCGCTAACGCACCCACCCTGGCGATGGTAAAACTCCATAACGCCGGGCTGTGCGCCAATTCCCAACGCGCGGGTAGTCAGATCGCCGCCCTGAATATCTTCCAGCAGCAGCGCGTCGGTTTGCGCCTGCGAAAAGTAGATCATCGCAGCGCCTCCCGCGGCACACTGTCCCACCAGATAAGCGCCCAGTCACGGCTGGCGGGGGCAATCGCGCGTGGATCCTGCTGCTGATACCAGGTTTCCAGACGTTCGACCTCGTCGGCGCTTAGTTCGCCCATACTCCAGCGCACGTTTTCCAGAAAGCGCGTCCAGGTACTGTTGTCCTGCTGACAGTTGGGGCCGCGGATAAAATCAACGTGCGCGTGGATCCCCATCTGATACAGGACATTAAGCGCATAGATATAGTTGGGAAGCTCAATCACCTCGCGGCCCAGCGCACGTTGAATGGTGGGGGAAACGAAAGATGAACTGACGAGATGGGTGGTGTAAACCCGCAGCCGGGCCTGATTATTCAGTTTGGTCATCGCCTGGCGCATATCGGCAACCAGCGTAGAGCGCGAGGCGACGGCGATATCGCACTGGGGTAAATCATCCCAGTGTTCTTCCCAGGCCCGCTGCACCCACTGTACGTGACGGGCGTTCATTTGCACAGCGCGGCGGGCAGCAACGCTCAGCATTCCCTGGCTGTAATCTACGCCGTAAATTATTGGTATCTTTTTAGCCAGCGCCAGCGAGACCGTACCGGGACCGCAGCCCATATCAAACAGCGACTCCGCTCCTTGCAGGTCGATTTTCCCCAACAGCTGTAGCAAATAGCTGTCGGTTAATGAGGCGCAATTCTCCGCCATTTTTTCCGCACGTTTATCCCAGTGCTCCGGCTTTTTCTCGGTTCTGTTCGCCAGTTGTAACTGTTTACGGTAAAGATCGGCAAAATCAATGTCGTCAATGAGCATTCTTATTCCTTAATTGTGAGAGCCAAAGAGGTGGCGGGCAATTTGTGACGGTGTAACGTGATACAGTGCAGCCAGGCGATCGGTGGCGAGCTGGTGTTCAGGAAGCCCCTGCGACACTTCACCGTTCGGTTCAACGCGTACCACGCTGTCGGCGATTGCCCGGGCGTGCAACGGATGATGCGTCGACATCAGCAGGGCCATACCCGAATTTTTCAGCGTCACCAGCGTGTCGAGCAGACGGATCTGATGCCCAAAATCCAGGCTGGAAGCGGGTTCATCCAGCAACAAAAGGCGCGGACGTTGCGCCAGCGCGCGGGCAATCAATACCAGTTGCCGCTCTCCGCCGCTCAGAGTGTTCCAGCGCCGGGGCGCCAGGTGAGAGATCCCCAGCATCGCCAGTTGTTGATGAGCAATGTCGTGTTCTTTAGCCCCGGGAACCGCAAATGCCGCCAGTTGCGGGGCCAGCCCCATCATCACCATGTCCAGCGCAGTGAAGGCAAACGCGCCGTCATGCGCCTGAGGAACCCAGGCGATAGCGGCGGCGCGTTGCCGATCGTTGAGATGATTTATGGCGATGCCATCAAGAAGAATGTCACCGTGAAGCGGCGAAAGAACGCCGAGAATGGTGCGCATCAGGGTGGTTTTTCCGCTACCGTTGGCACCAAGCAGACAACAGACGGAGCCGGGCGGAACCTGAAATGAGACATTGCGTAGCACGGGCTGTTGACTGTGGTATCCCAGCGACGCCCGGCGCACGATTAATAGCGTCATGGTCGATTTCCTCGCAGCAAAAGCAGCAAAAAGAACGGTGCGCCAATAAATGCAGTCAGGATCCCCAGCGGAATTTCCGTGCTGCTCAGCGTACGGGCGAGGGTATCGGTGAGCAGCAGCAAAATGGCGCCGACCCCCATGGAAACCGGCAGTAGCTGCTGGTGGTTATTGCCACTGAGGAGTCGGCCGATATGTGGCACAACCAGCCCAATCCAGCCGATGATGCCCGCGATGGCGACGGTGCAGGCGGTGATTAACGTTGCGCAGACGATCAGCCCCAGCCGTAGTCGGGCGACGTTGATGCCAAGCGATCGTGCTTCATCATCCGAAAGGGTAAGCAGGTTCATGCGCCAGCGCAGCAGCAATAGCGGGACCAGTCCTGCCAAGATCAGCGGTGCCGAGAACCACAGATCGTGCAGCGTAATCGTTGATAAACCGCCGAGCAGCCAGAAAGTGATGGAGGGAAGTTGGGTATACGGGTCGGCCAGCGTTTTGATGAGTGAAATTCCCGCGCCGCATACCGTGCCCAGCGCAATCCCGACCAGCACCAGCGTTAACACCGGGTCGTGACGCTTAACTCGCCGGGTAATCAACCAGACACCGGCGACCACGAATAAACCGCCGGTGAACGCATACAGCTGAATGAAAAGGATCGGTAATCCGAAAAGTATTGCCGTACAGGCACCTAAACCGGCACCCGCCGCCACGCCGAGGATATCCGGCGAGACTAGCGGGTTGCGGAACATACCCTGATAGGTGGTTCCTGCGCTTGCCAGCGCCGCGCCAAGCAGCAATGCGGCCAGAATGCGCGGCAGGCGGATTTGCCAGAAGACGATTTTGTCCTGCATCGGGACGTCATCAGTACCTGTAATAAGATTCACAACCTGTTGTGCATCCAGGCGGTATGCGCCCGATACAGCGGCGACGCTCGCGCAAAGCACCACCGTAGCAATCATCAGAAAACCGAGAGTAGATGTTTTCATCAGACTGCCACCAGACGTTGATACTGTGCATCGCTTAGCGTGGTATGCCAGAACAGTTCGCTGTAGCGCTGCATATCGGCTTTAAAGCTCGCGTTAACCTGCGGATCAAGCCAGGCGTGCAGGCGGCGTAATCCCAGTAAGCGGTTGATGCCAGGAGGTGCATCCAACCAGCCAAACGGCAGACCGCTGAGAAACAGAATGCGCCGGTCCGCAACTGCTTTGACTCCTTGCCAGATCGGATCTTCTCGTAGGTGCTGCGCTGTCATCGTATCCTGCACCAAAATAATATCGGGCTGCCAACTGAGCAGATTTTCCATTGAAACCTGTGTGAGCCCCTGTCGTCCGGGGATGTGCGCCACATTCTGTAGCCCCAGCAGTTCTGCCGCTTCGGTATGCAGAGAACCTTGTAAACCTGTCTCCAGTCCTCTGGCACCGCGCGCGGCATAAAAACGCAGATTCGCCGCAGCTGTATGCGAGAAAGCTATTGCATTATCGATAAATCGACGGGCCAGCGCGGCCTGCATTGCGGTACGCGAGACGACGCCCAATGCTTCACCGGCTGCGCGCAACTGTTCTGGGGTATGGCGCAGTTCGCCGTTAATCAGCAGCCAGGGAATGTGAGTTTGTGCGCTCACTTGTCTGGCCTGAGAAAGCCAGGTTTCATCGGCATTACCGCAGTCAATAACCAGGTCAGGTTTAAGCGCCAGGAGTGCTTCAAGCGAGAGCGTGCTGGCGCGGCCCGCCAGCCTGCCCAGTTTCGGTAAAGTCCGAATATCATCGTGAAACGGGATGGCGGTCTGGCGAGAGAAATCAAAGGAGGAAAAACCCACCACTTTTTCTGGCGCGACAGCCAGCAGTAGCATGTCAGCGGGCGCGCCAGCACTGACCACGCGTAGGGTTATATTCGGCCCTGGCGAGCCTCCAACGGCAACGGTTAGCGGCGTTTGCGCCAATGCGGGAAGATGGCGTAGCAGCAGTGCAGATGCCACGAGTTGGGCAAACATCCGTCTTGTCAGTGCCATTATCAGTATCCTGAAGGTTACAAATTCGCTATATATTTACATATACAGCGAATAAAAACATGTTCAGAATCAAATTCTCACGGATGAAAACACCGGATACCCCATAAGGGCTAGAGGGGATAGAGGCAGCTTAAATAGCGAAAAATATGACAGAAAAATCCGCGACGAAGCGCGGATTCGGGGAGTAAAACGGCTCAGGTAATGACGTTATGGCGTCGGTTGAGTCTGTTTTTTAGGCTCGGCTGGTGGTGTACTTGTCGGTGTTGGCCGCGATGCGGGTACGCTGTCACAGGGCTTCTCTTTGGCGCAGATCAGGTCAAGCATTTTTAGCGTGACGCCGTTGGTCCAGCCAAAACCATCCTGCAATGGATATTCCCCGCCACCACCGCCGGTGCCGGTGGTGCTCACGTCATATTTTTCAACCAGCTTTTTCTCTCGATCGTAGGTGTGCTGCACATTGGTAAGGAATCGCCAGGTCACATCCATCGCAACGTTATCCTGACCGTAATTCTGTAACCCGGATGCTGCGACCCACTGGAGCGGGGCCCAGCCGTTGGGGGCATCCCACTGCTGGCCGCTTTTCACCGACGTGGTAGCAAGGCCGCCCGGTTGCAGCAGATGTGCCTGGGTGGCTGTGGCGACTTTACTGGCGCGATCTTTTGCCGCCGCATTGACATACAGCGGGAACAGGGCGGCGGCCGTGAGCTGATTGCGTACTTTATGGCTTTTCAGATCGTAGTCGGCATACCAGCCTTCTTTGTCGTTCCACAGGTACTTTTCGATCCCTTTTTGTCGGGCATTAGCGAAGCCATCGTACTGCGCCGCTTTGGCATCATCACCGGCAGCCTTGCTGGCGAGGGCGATCATTTTTTCCATTTTGTACATCAACGCATTGAGATCGACCGGAACGATGCTGGTGGTGCGCAGAGTGCCCAGCTGATTAGGATTGTCCATCCAGCGGGAGCTAAAATCCCAGCCGGACGCAGCCGCTGAACGCAGGTCGCGGTAGATTTCTGTGGCAGGGCGATTGGGGTTGCTTTTAGCGGTGGCGATATCCTCGACCCAGGACTCTGGCCTCGGCGTATCGCGGTCATCCCAGTAGCGGTTCAAAATGGTACCGTCATCCAGTTTAACCACGCGCTTATTTTGCTGACCGGGCTGGAGTGTTTCGACGCCTTCCATCCAGTAACTGTACTCTTTGAGCATCTGCGGGAGGTATTTTTTCAGCGCGTCATTCCCGTCGTGCTGCGCCAGCAGTTCAACCATAAAGGCAAAGAACGGCGGTTGCGAACGGCTCAGGTAGTAGGTGCGGTTGCCGTTAGGAATGTGTCCCCAGGAATCAATCTCATAAGCGAAGTTTGCCACCATGTCCGAGACCTTATCCCAGTGATTGCTTTCGGCAAGCCCCAGCATGGTGAAATAGCTGTCCCAATAATATATTTCGCGAAAACGCCCGCCAGGCACCACATACGGCTCTGGAAGTGGCAGTAGCGAGTCCCATTTTTCAGCGTCAGTTGTCGAGCGGGTGAGGACCGGCCACAGTCCGTCAATATGTTCGCGTAATGATTGCCCGGCCGGGGGAACGTATTTCTCGCCTTCTTTCGGTAATGTGAAATTCACCTCCACAAAATGGCGTAAGTCGAATCCGGACTGATTTTTCTGCATCCGGTAATCGGCAAGGATCATGAGAGGATCGCTGTTAGGAACTGCGTCAGCAAAGGTTTTCTGGTCTGGAAACAGTTTAGCCGTTTGTACATCGTTAAACAGAGGTCCAAGCAGGATATCTGGCGGCTGCGGTGTAGCGGCTGGCGCGTCTTCTGCATTGACGGCAAAAGAGGAAAGGGCAAAAAAGGTACTGGCGAGAGTCAGTTTTATTGCAACAGAAAGCAGGCCTGGATGGCGAGTTGCAGGCGTTATCATCGGTTAATCTCCTTAGCGGTGTGCCGAAGTAGCGGCATTTACCATGAGAAAACCTTAGTTCAGGATCGACCGTTGCGCGTGATCGACACCCCATTTTGCGAACAAACAGACATTTCCCGACGCGAATAGGGAAGAAGCACACCCTTTGTCGAAAAGGGTGTGCTTCGGTATCAGTTTGCGCGGGTTATCCGCTGTGTGACACAGTCAATGGTCAGAGTATCGCCCATCTTTATGCTATCGAGAGCAGCGCCTTGCTGACACATCCAGCACAGACCCATTTCACGAGCGATAATCGCCGGATGAGAGGCTTCGCTGCCGTCCCGCAGGCAGATACCTTTGATGGTCTTCGGATCGAGTTGCAGTACCGTAGACGGATAAATGACATCAGCGACCAGGATAGTGGGGCGCAAGAACGCGGGAATTTGTGCGCTCTCTCCCGTCAAATGTTGCAGTGAACGAGACAGCAAATCTTCAATATCAATGTATCGCGCCTGCAGATAAGGGTCATCGAGCTGTAAATACTGCTGGCTGAGATCGCTCAGCACCTGATGCCAGGCCCAGGCGGCGCTGCATTGTTTTTCACGCATTACATCGCAGGCCATTTCAAACAGTTCAGGATCGTCCAACAGCGTGTGGTGACCGGAGAAGATGGCGGCGATATCTGCGGAATATCGTTCTTCAGCAAGAGCGGTGAGTTTGCTCAGATCGTTCAGCGTACTTTGGATGGCGGTCTGTAATCGCTGCTGCTCAGCCTGCAGTGATGCGGCGGACTGCGGGTTTACCTTTGGCGAGAACGGCGTGTGACAAAATGCCGTCCCCGTGACTTTTGAGGGAGCCAGAGTTGCCTTGTTATCAGTATGCGCGGGCTCGAGCGATTCACCAAAATTCTCTGCCGCCAACTGTTTAAATGCGGCCAGCGCATCCTCTGCCTGTTCGCCCTTAGCAATCAGGCGTAGCGTGTCATTACAGCGTACCTGCAGCAGGGCTATTTGATTCAGGCTATCAGGGACCACACACTTGCCGTTTTTCTCCAGCCACATGTCGGCGTTAAAACCAGACAACGCAGAAACCAGCCGCGAAGCCGGGCGGACGTGGATGCCGTTAGGGTTTTTCACCACAATGGCAACAGAACGGGCATCAGCGTCGGGAGACAGTTCAGCGGATGCGGGTTTCGCTGCGGATGGCGAAGGTAAACCCAGTTGTTCACATTTGGCGTCGAGGGCGTTCATGGCATCACGGATGACCCGATCGATATCAGCACCTGCGGCGGCGCTAACCGTCGCGGCCAGTGTGCCTTCAACCAGTGGTGCTGCGCACAAACGCACTTTGGCGGCAATGTTAGGGTCGAGCAGTTCCAGCGCGGTTTCCGCACTCAGTAATGCACTACCGATATCCATCATCACCAGCACGTGGTCCGTATCGGCCACGGACTCGATGGCTTCCATCACCTTAATCGGATCGGTGCCAATCGGATTCTCAGGATCGTCAATGCCTGCGGCAATGGCGATTTTGCAACCATCACCCATTAACATCTGCCGGGCCAGCACGCCGACGCCTTCGCCCAGTTGGGCGCTGTGAGAAACAATAACCAGGTTTACCATCGCTTTATCCTTACTCTCTGGACGCCTGAGCCAGCATTTGCATCATAAACATGACCGACGTTGCGCCGGGATCCTGATGCCCAATGCTGCGCTCACCTAGATAGCTGGCGCGGCCTTTGCGAGCCTGCATGGTGATGGTGCTTTGCGCTGCGACTTCCGCTTGTTGGCTTGCCGCTTCCAGAGCCGCCTGGACGCTCAGCTTCTGTTCGCATGACTGGCGTAAAGACTCCACTACCGGCAGCCAGACATCGCACATGGTTTTATCGCCAGGTTCAGCCTTACCGCGGCTAATCACACCTTCTGCGCCATCACGAATCATTTGATACAGCTCTTCAAGCGTCAGGCTTTGATGAGCCTGAGTCACCTGGGCGGCGCGGATAAAAAACGTGCCAAACAGCGGTCCACTGGCCCCGCCGACGCTTGAGAGCAGCACCATACCGGTGTTTTTCAAAATAAAGCCGATGTCTTTGTCTGCGATGGACGGCAGCTTTTCAACGACTTTGCTGAAACCACGATGCATGTTCAGACCGTGGTCGGCATCGCCGATCTCCCGGTCAAGTCCGGTGAGAAAATCACTTTCAGTGGTGAATATTTCACCGCAGCGATAGAGCCAGTTAACAATCTGTGTTCTGTTGAGGGACATCATGAATCTCCTTATTTACCCCAGTTGAGAGCAGGGGTGTGAACCGGTGCATCCCATAAGTTCAGCGTTTCGTCATCCACCTGTAACAGGGTGATGGAGAAGCCGGTCATATCCAGAGAGGTACAGTAAGAACCGATCAGGTTGCGCTCAATGACGATGCCTGCATCCTGGCAACGGCTTTCGAGGCGGTTATACACGCCGAAGAGTTCAGACAACGGCGTCGCACCGAGATTATTGACCAGCGCAATAACCCGATCGCCACTTTGTAACGCACGCTTGCTTTCTTTACCTTCATGCCACGCGCCCTGGACGTTGTCCCAGTGGCGGAGCGTACGGCTGTAGTTACCGTTTTCCAGCAGGGTATCGAACATTTCATCAACGGTCTGATCGAGAGAGGTGAAGGTGCGGCGGTCAATGCCCGGTTCCCCGTGGATACCTACGCCAAACTCCATCTCGTTATCCTGTAACGTGAACGACGGTTGTCCGGCTGCCGGAACGGTACAGGCTCCAATGGCTATGCCAATGGAGTGGCCCTGGTTATTCAGCTTACGACCCAGCGCAGCACAGGCTTCCAGCGAGTCACCGCGTTCGGCGGCCGCGCCGACCAGTTTTTCGATCAATACGGTATTAGCCACACCACGACGTCCGGCGGTATACAAACTGTCTTTCACCGCCACATCGTCATCCACCACCATGGTGGTGACCTTGACGCCGCTTTCGTGCAGCAGCTCGGTAGCGGTTTCGAAATTAAGAATGTCGCCGGTGTAATTTTTGATTATCAGCAGCACGCCTTCCCCGCCATCAATTTGCATGGCGCATTCGAACATTTTATCCGGCGTGGGGGAGGTAAAAATCTCACCCGGGCAGGCGCCGGAGAGCATGCCCTGACCAATGTAGCCGCAATGCATAGGCTCGTGCCCGCTGCCGCCGCCGGAAAGCAGCGCCACTTTGCCCATCACCGGTGCATCTGCGCGGGTGACATACACTGGGTCCTGATGCAGTGCCAGGGAAGGATACGCTTTCGCCAGTCCGGCGAGTTGTTCATTCAGTACGTCTTCAACACGGTTGATCAATTTTTTCATTATTTATGCTCCGCAGACAGTCCTGGATGGCTGCCAAATTCGGGCAGGCATCTGATGTAGGGTATCGGTTTGTACAACGCCACGGCGACCGCTCGCTGCCGATAAGGTAATTTTGCACACGGGTTTGCAAAAGAAAATTGCTATGAAGAGCGTTTCAATACGAAACATAGCAGCATAATAATGTTCCGTATTGGAACGTCATGGTGCATAAAACAGCGAAAGTGAGAGGTCGGGCGGTATTTGTGCGGAAAGTTTTTGAACGATTTTTTATGGAAAACAAACCACCTGCAGAACAGGTGGTTTGTAGGCATGGTCGATTTCGGCGTTAGCCCGGATAAATTCCGCGATCTTTTCGTGCCAGCAGAATGCGTTCGCAGGCAACGATGTAGGCTGCGGTACGCAGGGAGCAGGATTTCTCAGCTGCTTTTTCCCAAACATGCACCATCGCATCAGTCATGATTTTGTCCATGCGATTGTTGATCTCTTCTTCACTCCAGAAGAAGCTTGCCATATCCTGAACCCATTCGAAGTAGCTGACGGTTACGCCGCCGGCGTTACAGACCACGTCAGGCACAACCACGATACCACGGCTTGCCAGCACATCATCGGCATCCGGATAGGTTGGGCCGTTAGCGCCTTCAAGTACCAGTTTACAGGTCAAGGTTTCCGCACGGTGACGGGTGATCTGACCCTCAAGCGCGGCCGGAATAAGAATATCCATATCCAGGCTCCAGAAGGCCTCGCTGGCGATGGTTTCAGCGCCCGGGAAACCGGCAATCTGTTTGTGCTCTAACTGCCAGGCAGACAACGCGGTCATGTCGATACCTGTGGGGTTAAACAGCGTAGCGGTGTGATCCTGAATCGCGACCACGCGTGCACCAGCTGCCGCGAACAGTCGGGCGGCTTCGCTGCCGACGTTACCAAAACCTTGCACTGCAACGCGAGCACCTTCAACTTCGATGTTGGCACGGCGCGCGACTTCCAGACCGCTGACGAAAACGCCGCGACCGGTGGCTTTATCACGACCTAATGAACCGCCAAGGTGAATAGGTTTACCGGTGACCACGCTGGTCACGGTGGTGCCGTGGTTCATGGAGTAGGTATCCATCATCCAGGCCATGACTTTTCCGTTAGTACCTACATCCGGCGCAGGAATGTCTTTCTGCGGCCCAATGATAATGCCGATTTCGCTGGTATAACGACGAGTTAAACGCTCCAGTTCGCCTTCAGACAGCGAGAACGGATCGACGCGCACTCCACCTTTGGCACCGCCGTACGGCAGGTTCAACGCTGCGCATTTGATGGTCATCCATGCGGACAGGGCCATCACTTCATTAAGATCAACATCAGGATGATAACGCACACCGCCTTTGCCCGGCCCGCGGGAGAGGTTATGTTGCACGCGATACCCTTCAAAATGACGGATAGTGCCGTCATCCATCTGCACCGGGATGTCGACAATCAGCGCGCGTTTTGGGTGGCGCAGGGTATCCACCCAATGGGAAAGTTCGCCCAGGTAAGGGGCCACACGCTCGATTTGTTGCAGGTAGGTATTCCAGGCAGATGTGCTGCTATCTGAAGCGTAAGATAACTTATCCATGATAAACCTTAGTTATAAAAGTAATATGTTCTTAATTTGGCCGTGGTATACAGTGAATCTCACCATATAAACTTAAATTTAACATTTTTTTCATAGAAGGGCCTGCCCGACCAGCACGAATTATCGCCATGATTAGTATGGGCTTTAACTTGCGATTGAATAGTTATTCTTTTTTTTGCTTGTAATTGGGTTGTTTTGCAGGGTGAGTAATTTAATATGCAGAATATATAAAAATCGTAATTTGTTAGATTTATGACGCACCTCTAAAAGTAAATAATTTGATAACAAAATGTATTTGCTTTATTGCGGTTAAGATGAGGTCAGTAGGTTACGGCGATGGTAACGGTATCGGCATAGTTGTCTGGCGTGTAGTTCGCGCTGGGGACGGTGGCGTAAACCGGGTAGGTAGTTGTTGTTCCCGTACCGTTGCCCGCGACGGTATTGAGTGATGTATTGCCCCAAACCGTACCGGAAGGACCTGGCGTCGAACTAAGCTGGTAGGGGACTTTATCCGTATTTGACCCCGTGCCCGCCATCACGCCGCTGCCTGCCGTATTGCCGTTAGAGGGCTGAAGTCCGATGGTGTAAGGCGTGTTATTGGAACAGGCTACACCCACGGTATTTGACGCCGTAAGGTTACGCCCGGTCGCCCTGGCTGGCGCAAAGCTAATATCGGTTGCAGAGGTGATATTGCACTGTTTGCTTACGGTCGCCGATACGGTGAAAGGCAGCCTGGCGGCAACGGTATCGCCACAGGTTGTTGGCGGGAAAAGCAATCCGGGATTGAGAGTGACAAGGGCTGTTGCCGTCGTATAGCTATCCTGATAATTTCCGGGGACGGCTGCGGTTTGTGGTGTGACGATCTGCGCCGATACCGTGAGTGAACCCGTCACTGGCGTCAGATTCAGCAGGTTAAGCTGTACCATGGGAAAAGTGGTTCCCGACTGATACTGGCTGCCCCAGACTTTGGTGCGCCCGCTATCCTGGTAAAGCTGGTATACCAGTGTTCTGGCAGGCGTTCCGCTTAATGACATATTTCGCGGTGTCACCTGGCCACTGACGGCCGAGGCGCCAATATTAAAACAGAGATTGATCCCTGCCAGCGCGTCACCAAGCTCTTTGGTGCAGGTGTAACTGAACGTCATTGATGACGTTGCGCCTGTCGCAGACAGTGGATTGACCGAACCTAAATTTATGGGTTGAACATTGCTCACCGAACAGGTTACCGCATGGCTAATTGCCGGACAAAAAAGTACGGCAGCGATGAGTAGCAGATGTCTTAACCTCATGAGCGCACTCCTGTTAGTGTGGGCGACAAACCAGCGGGCCTATTTGTACAATCCCCTTTGCTGACACAGGATAGTCAAATTGCACGCGACAACTACCGGTGTCCGTCTCAACGCGCAGCGTGTTGTGCTGTTCCAGGGTGTCGAACCAGGTCATCCCATCAAAACCAACGACAGACGACTGTCCTTTTCCGTTGATGGCGTAAGCCATGCTACCTTCAGGAATTGGCTTACCCTGATTGTCGACGAGGAGAACCTGCGCAGCACGTACGGTGGTGATGCCAAAACTAACCAAAGTACCGGAACGATCTGCAGGCGTGGCATTCGTCTCAACGCGTGCGATCCGCATATTGGTGGGGAGATCCATCGGGTCAATACTGATCAGGTTTTTTTGATAACTGTTGAGCGGCGTGACCAGCAGTAGTCCCTGGTCATCGCTGCGGCCAATCAGGTTATTTTGCAATTTGACTGGAACATCAGGCACGCCGTCAGTTGAGACGACGGCAAAACCATTGTTGATTTCCCTTGCTGCAAACAAGCCGCCTCCCATGGTCACCAGCGATCCGGTTGCGCCTGCGTAGCCGTAATGGTTATCTGGTAAACGGCTGAATCCCGCGTACGCTTTACCATAACGCCCCAGATATCCTACTTCTCCCTGGCCACTTTGTCGGGAAGCCTGCTGACTGGCGGCCAGATTCCAGCCCCAACCGCCGTCGGCAGGCGGCGTCTTGCTTGCGTTGAGCTGATAGCCGGTTTCATCGTTGGTGCGTTGTAGCGTGCTGCTGGCGCTCAGATTGTTATCAGTGGTAATCGTTACCATCAGATAGAGACTGCGATCGCGGTTATCGTCAATGTTCTGGTTGAATCCGGCATTCAGTGAGATGTTGTCTGTAACGGATTTGAACCAGCTGGCGTTAGCGTAGCGCACCGCATTTTCGTGTGGATAACGAAACTGCAGGTAACTCAGGCTGACATTTCCGGCAGATTCCAGCGAATAGCCAATGACCGTGTTGCTGTTAAGCGTTGGGGGCGGCTCACCATAATGGGTGGCGACATCGCGGTAATCGCCAGAAGTTGCCGTGGTACTGGTACTGAAATTAAACCGTCCGCCGGACCAACGATAACCAAAGCTATACAGAAATCCGTTCTGCCCTGAATCGCTACTTGCGGCAAGTGATGTCGAAAATGTGCCGCTGCGGGTTCCCGGGATCCAGTCGTTACTGAAGCCTGCGTTAATTAGTCCATCGCTGGTTTCTGCGTGAGCCCCGGCGGTCAACGTATTGCTAAACCCGCGACGCCACGTAGCGCTCAATACCGGTGCGCTGGCATAGTCAAAAGAGGAATAACCATAATTTTCGCGTACCGTGCCCAATTCTGCCGACCAGGCGGTTAATCCTTCCCGCAGGAGTTGTTGATCGTTGTAGAACGAAAAATTTTGTACGCTCGTTCTGCCCAACGCATCTGTCATCATCACCTGACCCGTTCCCGCGCCGCTGATGTTAGGCATGGTGTTGATCTGAAAACTACCTGCGGGGACTTCTCCGTTGTAGTACCTGACACCGTCCACGTACAGCTCAACGTTTGATGGCAACGTCGCGGATCCCAGATATGCAGGGAGCGGGGTGGTTGGCATATAGGGCTGTAAACCAAAATCGGTGCCTATCTGAATGCCGCCGATACGCGTTGGTCGGGACCAGATGAGTGAGCTTGTCAGGGTATCGCCAACGGTTAACGCCAACATCGTATCAGGAAATGAGGTACGCCAGCTGGTATCAAGGCGCTCAAAGCTGTTATCGGCGTATCCCTCGGTGGAGTACTGCGTCAACTGGGTGGTGCTGAGCACGCCGGCAGCATTGAAGGCGCGAAGTTCACTGAAGGTATTTATTACGCTCTCATCCCCCTGCTGGGTATAGATATCATAATTGAGCAGCGCTCCGCGTGATGTTGTCGCCGTTGGCGCGGTTTCGGTAGGCGAGTTAAGCTGCGTGGTTGCAAGATCGAGTGAACTAAGTGGCGCAGTAAGCGAGAGCGTTTGCAACTGAACGTTGTAGTCAATGGTTAGCTGGGGGATATCGTTCAGGCAGACGGCGTTAGTGGCGTCTGGAGCAAAGCGAAAGCCCATTTTACTCAGGGTATTAGCTCCCGCATAAAGCTTTCCATTATCGTAGCCAAAATGTACCAGCCCAACGGGATTCCCATTTAAGGTGACATCGAGATACAAATCGACTCCCGTAATTTGTGAGGTGCTATTAATAACACCATTCTCACTCTGGTTATTATTCAGCGTTTGTGCGCAAACCATTCCCGATATTAATACTCCATTGAGAAAGCAATATTTCACCAGAAGCCAGAATCTGTTACAGATCTTGTACTGTTTTTTGGCCATTGATTGTGACTTCAATTTTCCCGCCATAATGATTATTACTGGCCGACGGGGAGACTATCCAGCGCATTGTTGAGCCTGGTAAAACGTAGCCTAATAGTCCGGGTGTAATGACTTTTTTAGTACCGTCAGGGCTTATAAATGTTGCAGCAGATAACTGTGCATGCCCATTTTCCTGATTACTGACTTCAATAAATTTTTTGCCATCCAGTTGTTGTAATTTCCATTGCAGTTTTGCCTGCGTTTGTGCCGCTGATGTTGGTTGAATGAAAACGGGAACGGAATAATGCAGCACAAACTGAAGCTTATTTTTTTCTACTTTTGCAGGAGGTAACTCATCTATCGACAAACGATAAGCGTCTTCGGCATGTGCCGAGGGAGGGCTTGTGCGAATAACTCGAATCAACTGACGTTCTCCAGGGGCTAATGCCAACATCGGCGGGCTTATCACCAGCCCCTGAGAGGGGGAAAGTTTGTTGTCATAAGCACTTTGACTCCAGCGAAAAACCCGAACCTGGGCATTGAGCACATTTTCACCCGCGTTACTCAACCAGATACCATCGGCATTTTGCGTCGCTTGCAACGTTAACGTGACCGGGGCTATTTGCAGCCCACTGGCAGTGGCAAGGTTGGCGCTCGCAACCATCCCTAGCAGGCATGCGCAGGCACACTGCTTAACAGGCAGTTTTACTCTCATATAGCTTCCTGAAGTTAGTAGTTAACGTTAACCGTTACCGTGTCGGCATAGTCGTCAGGAGTGAAGTTGGCGCTCGGTGCGGTGGCATAAACAGTAAAAGTTTGCACCAGGCCGGTCTCTGTCGCTGCTACGCCATTCCCAGGTGCGGTGTCGGTGGCGGTATTTCCCCATACCGGACCTGTTGCTGACGTGCGATTTAGCTGATAGGGCACTTTATCGGTATTGGTAGCAGCGTTAGCCACAGAGGACATGGCGCCCGAGCCCGTCGTCGTCCCTCCATTAGCGGCCGACGGCGCCAGCCCGATAAAATAGGGCGTGGTTTTTGAGCAATTAATTGAAATAGTGTTGCTTGCACTGGTATTTGTCGCCGTGGTATTCACCGGACCAAGTGTGATATTTGAAGCCGAACCCGCAGTCACGGTACAGGCCTTTTGAATCGTCATCAGCACCTGAAATGTTCCGTTAACGGTTGCTGCATTTGCCACAGAGATAATGGAAAAGGCGCAGCAACAAAGAATTAAGCGTTTGTCTAAGACTAGAGCCATATCCTTTACCTTTTTCAAATAACCACATTTATTACTTTAGAAAAACAATAATGTGGCACAAGAAGACATAATTTAACCCTAGAATAAGTATTAGGTGTACGCCAGTTGATCTAATGAATTTTACTTAGGAAAAAGGTGATGTCGTCGACAAAAAAATAATACCAACGGGTGAGTATGTTGTTTTGTTTTTATGCTATAGCGGGTGTTAAGTCAGGAGAATAGGGGGCAACATATTCCTTGGATGGTACTCAAAATAACCATCCAAAAAATGAGAGTCGTATGATTTATCTTACACGTATTACGTGTTGGCTACGGGCTGTGGAAAATGACCTTATAACCTTGCTCATTCCAGTGTTGTAGCAGTTCATTTTGTCTGCGGGTTGGCGCGATACCGGTCCAGACAAAAAGCGTTTGCCCAGGGAAAAGTTCAGGTCTTGGCGATTCAATGGGTTCAGCCAGAACGGCAATATGCCAACCAGATTGCGATAAACGCCAGGCTTCGAGCCACAGACGGGTTCTGTCTTCAACATCCCAGGCCATCAGGAGAGCATCCTTTCCTGACTTGCGCCGCGTTTCAGACAGCAGTGTTGCAACATATTCAATCAATGCGCCATCAAACATGCTGTTCATTATGCGGGATGTATTATGGTCAAGTATCAGCCGTTGACGTACGGGAAGATAAACGTGATCAATCAGCGCATCTACGGGGTGAACGCGACCGAGTGCGGTAATTTTGGCTCGCAGCTTCGGTGGATGTGCCATGCGAAGAATGCTCATCATCTCTTCTTGTAATTGATTCCAGTCGTCGTCAGCTTGACGGGTACTGGTTTCCAGCAATGCCTTAACTTTGCCAACAGGTATGCCATTGCTAATCCAACGTTTTATTTCTTCAATACGCTGAATATCTTCTTCATCAAAGAGTCGGTGGCCACCTTCACTGCGTTGAGGTTTGAGTAAACCGTAACGTCGTTGCCATGCCCGAAGGGTGACAGGATTTATCCCGCAACGTTCTGCGACATCCCCAATGCTGTAATAAGCCATAGTTCCCCCGGACACTCCTGATTCTCCGTCACCGATATGCGGTTCCTGCTACTTTGTACAACATTCATCAAATTGTACAAAACATATATAAGATTCTAGCAAAATTAAGATTTACTTTACTATCATGCAAGGAGTAAATGCTGTTTTTTTATGTTCAGCATGAGGGCGGTTGTGGTGATTGTTGATTTATAACAATGCGTTAGTTATTGTGACGCTGAGAAATCATTTTTCTCTGGCCATGCAACAGATGGAATACCATTCAGGCAGGCTTGTGCAAAAAGGTTACCCTGGAAGATTTCAATGCCCGCGGATTCAAGCCACATCCACTCTTCGGGTTTTTCAACGCCGACTGCGGAAATCATAATTTCCAGTGACGCGCAGCATTTGATAATTGCCTGAATGATAGCCTGCCGCGGTCCACTTTTATGCACATCCGTGATCAGCTCGCGGCTTATCTTAATTCGGTCGGGTTGAAAACGAGACAGAAGCTGAAGCCCGGCAAAACCTGCCCCAAAATGGTCTATCGCCACACAGATCCCCGCAGCCTTGAGTGACTTCACGGCCTGCGCGAACGTATCAAAGCGAGAAATAACTTCACTTTCGGTAAACTCTACAATGATTTGTTCAGGCACTAGCCCGTGCGCAGCGATTTCGTTTATAAGAAAGCTGACTGCATTGGGTTTGTTTACCAGGGTCATGGGGAGCAGATTGACTGACAGCATTTTGTCGTTAAGTCCCAGCGCGCTTGCCATTGCAAAAGCAGTCTTTTTGCTCTGCAGATCCGCGGTATACAGTTCCTCAGGATTTAAGTTGTCAAAATAAGTTGCGGGCGTTTCACCGTCTCTACCACGAATAAGTGCTTCCAGAGCAATGACGCGTTGCGACATAGGATCGATAATTGGTTGAAAAGCAAAGCTGAAATCGATATCGGATGGGAGTGTGTTTTCATCCAGGAGAGTACAAGAGTTGTCGGCAATAAAACTCCAGCAATCTGGCGCTGGTATTTCAAAATAGCTCGATTTTTCCGTCGCAAGGACAAATGTGCGGAAAAACTGTAACGCCCTGTCATCATAGGTGAGCTGAAATTTTGATGTTCCCTTATTCAGCACAGCTTGCAGAACGTCATTGCGTTCATGTTTTTGTAGATCAAATAACTCCATTCCCACTTTTCCGAATCTTCTCGCAGGAGCGTAATCACACATCAGCTCAACGATATTGTGGTGCCGTGGATCGTTACAAATACAACAATAAATCTCTTTTACCTGCTCCTCAGGGCCTTCAAGCAGTTGGAAAAAGTGGTGACCGTTAAAGAGTAAGATTCCCGTAACATCAGATCGCCTGTTTTTGATATTTGCGGCTGTCACCATATCCTCAAGCGCTTTGAGGGGGGCGTCATCACGTAGATGGCTGCGGTAAATAATGGTCGTGAGCATGGACAGTCCGGGAATAAGGGAGAGGAAGATATATGACAGTATCAGACAACCCAGGTTATGTCCTGATTTTAATACATTATTCTAACTTTAATTTCACAATTGAACGGTCTGATTAAGATGAAATTTAGCCATGTTACGACGTGGTTTGTACAGTGATCCTAATGTTTATATCAATCGATACAATTATAACTAATTGATTTATATCATTTAGCTCATTTTGGTAAAAACAAATTAATCTTGTTGTACACATTTTTGGTACAACTTTGCTGCTGTTATAAAACTTAATATTCACCAGCATTTTGATACAGGAGCATGACATGCAGCAGCATAACGTTCGCACTGATACTGCAAGCGCGATTTCTCGTTACTTTGCAAAGGCGCATCTGCCAACTCAACAGGAAACATTGGGAGAAATCGTCACTGAGATACTCAAAGATGGACGTAATCTGAACCGCAAATCACTTTGCACTAAGCTTTTGTGTCGTCTTGAAAAAGCATCAGGGGAGAAAGAACAAAAACATTACAATGCGTTAATTGGTCTGCTCTTTGAATAAAATAAACCCCTTATATGATAGGGGTAAGTAGTGAAGGCGTTATGAAGAAAACTGATAGTGAACGCTTGAAACATGAAATTACAGGTTTGGCTGTGCTAGAAATTCTGCGAATGCATAGAGACGTTTCGTTAGCTGCAGTGATTAAGCAATTGCGACTTATGCAGGCCAGTGAAATAGATGGCACACGCAAGCAATTAATTGACAGCGTTATCAATGATTTTACAAACATTAATCCGGAGAAAATAAGCAGAAAACCGGATAAAACCAGAGATGAGAGTGCATTCAGTGCCAGCAAAAACCCTAAATTACATTAAAGATAATCTTCCAGACTATACAAGCGAGGTTACCATGCTCCATGAAATTAATGTCCACAACGTAATGACGGATAAAGCTTTATCAAGTTACTTCCATAATGCAGGTGAGCTATTAGCAGATGAGTCTGTGGTATTGGGGCAGGCGGTAACAAATGTAATTCTGGCAGGTGATAATGTTAATAATAAAAACATCATTTTAAGCCTGATTGGTTCTCTGGAGTCAACGGTTGACGTTGTCCAGGCAGATGTTATCAGAAAAACCCTGGAAATAGTATTGCGCTACACAGCTGACGACGTTTAATAAGTCTTCATATTAACAAAATATGTACAGTACCCTTGTTATATGCTGAAAGCCCTTATGCTAAGCATTTTTTGGATTAAGACTATACATAGCACCCCTCTAAATCAATTATGATTTTTCATTGAGGCCATAATGATGAACATCGTTCAGGAACATACTCTAAACGCAGAGTTATGGATTGATGATATTTTTATCAGGCAAGGGTTAAAGAATATTCTTGCAGATATCGTTTTTGAAGATGACAAGGCGCGACTTGTATTCTTTACCGCGAATCACTTTGAGGCGGTAAAAAAGCAAAATTACAATCTGAAAACGCATCGTCTGGTATTGCTGATTGATGGTCATTTGTATCAGTATCTTAATGATGTTTCGCTTTACAGACTACCAGTAGATATCGGAGTTGCCTCAATCAAACAATTTATTGTTGATATTACTCGTGCTGGTGGTAATCACGAGAATCAATCGGATTCAAATATCTCATTAACCGCGAGAGATAAATATATTTTAACGCAGTTAGGAGAAGGTCGAACTATTTTTGAGATATCCGCATTGTTAAATCTACACTTGAAAACGATTTACCAGGCCAGGCAGAATCTGATCAAGAAGCTTGGTTGTTCTGGGCTGATTGATTTTCAGGGAATACTGCGAGCGCAAATATTCCGCAACTGGCTGGAACATGCCTGAGTAAATCGACAGTTCGTACTTACTGTTGAGGGGGGACGACAGGGCTAATGGCCCTGTCGCGATATTAATAAAACTTTGCTACTCTGTCACCAGTTCATTGATACCCTTCTGCTGATGATGCTTTTTACTCAGCGAGAAGTAGCCAAATATTAGTGTTATTACCACGATGCTCGCCATAATCAGGAAGATTTCCTGATAGCCCACTTTATCAAACAACTTACCGACAGGCAGTGACAGCACGATGATGCCAATGGAACTGGCGATATTGAAGCCAATAAGATATATCGTTGACGACAGGCGCTTATCAAAATTCGCTACGCTGAATTTAAACACTGAAATAACAAACAGTGGGACCTCCAGCGCATGGAGCATTTTAATCAAGGAGATAATATATATATCGGTGAACAGTGCTGAACCCAGGATTCGACAGGTCATGATTGTTCCACCCAGCAGCAATGCGGGTTTAGGCCCGATGCGGTTAATCAGGAACGGAACCAGCGCCATACCGACGGCCTCCATAAAGACTTGTACCGAGTTGAGGTAGCCGTATACGCGTGGTGCCAGTTCGGGATCGTCAAATAAGCTGGCGTAAAACACCGGGAACATCTGCTGATCGTAGATGCTATAGAACGACCAGGTGCCGACGACAAAGATAACGAAAAACCAGAACTGCGAATCTTTAAAGATGGTGAGAAAATCCTTTCGGGTCAGCGCGTCTGGCTCGGGCGAACGTGTATTCGCGGATGCCGGGGCCGGTGCGTCGGTTTTGAACACCACGTTAATCACCAGGAATAACACCCCCATGACCGACACGCACCAGAAGTTAATGTGTGGGTTGATGCTGAAGAAGATACCGCCAACAAAAGTCCCTGCGGCGTAGCCAAGCGATCCCCACAAGCGGGCGGTGCCGAATTCAAAGTTGAATTTGCGGCTCACTTTCTCGACGAAGCTTTCCACCAGACCGCAACCGGCGAGATAGCCAAGGCCAAAGAAAATGGCGCCTAGCACCATGCCAAGCTTGAAGTTGGAGACCAGCAGCGGTTCATAAACATAAATCAGGAACGGACCGCTGAGCGTGATGACAGTCCCCATCATCCAGATAAGGGGTTTGCGGGTACCGAGCTTATCCTGCATAAAACCGTAGCCCAGCATAAACAGCATGCTGAAAAACTGGTTTACGGCATACAGCATTCCCAGCTCCGTTCCGGACAGGCCAAGTTTATTTTTTAGCCATATTGCATAAAAAGACCACCACAACGACCAGGCGGCAAAGAAAAAGAGCAGATACCCGGATGAGTATCGATATTTATCATTACTGAACGGCATATTTATCTTCATGATTTTTCCAATCCAGATCAGGTCATTGTAAGGTCTTTCTGATACGACATAACAGTGCGCTTTATTACGGGGTAATCGTTCTCCGTAGCGACGGTTGTGACTGAATAAAGCTGCTCAGGTGTTGGCTGTCGGGAAACGCGCTTAGCGCGCCACGCCGGGTGGTCGCCAGAGCACCACAAGCGCTGGCCTGCTCGATAAGCGGAAGTAGCGTTGACGTCGATGTGGGCCAGCCTTCTCCGGCGAGTGCCGCCAGCAGCCCGGCCATAAAAGCGTCACCGGCGCCGGTGGTATCGATGCTGTCGACGAGATAGCCGCTTAAAGTCAGCCTGTTGTTCTGCCAGAAAACGATAGCGCCGTCGGCACCGCGGGTTATGACTTTCAGGCGCGCGGGAAAATCAGCCAGACATTCGCAGGCGCTACTGAGACAGTCAGTTTGTGTTAGCCACAGCAGCTCTTCTTCCGACATCTTCAGAATGTCGCTCTGCCGGGCAAACTCGCTGACAAGGTCAAACATCTGCGTCTCGTTGCTCCACATCTGCGCACGCAGATTGATGTCAAAGCTCAGCGTACCGCCGGCCTGTCGCAATGCGTCTATTGCCAGGGTGAGGGTGGCGCGGCACTCAGGGGCAACCAGCGCCAGCGAGCAGAAGTGCAGAATGTCGGCACCAAAGTCGGGCAGGCTCGCCGGGCTGAGAAATTGATCGGCAGACGGATTAACCAAAAACTCAAACTGCCGCTCACCGTTGGGAGCCAGTGAAACCAGTACGGTACTGGTGTGCTGTTGTGCATCAAACTCCAGACTTCCTGTATCCACCTGCGCTGTTACCAGCGTCTGATGCAGAAAGCGTCCAAAAGTGTCATTGCCCACACGGCCGATAAAGCCGCTGTCATGGCCGAGGCGGGCGACGCCGATGGCCACATTGAAGGGCGCGCCTCCCGCACAGGCTTCAAACTGCATATTGTCGCGCGGTAGCAAATCCACCACGGCATCTCCAAGCGTCCAGATTGTCATTATTTTTCCCCAAAGCAGTGAGACGGGTGGTTAATTGGCGGCGAGCGGCCAGGCATGCCCGTTATTAAAAATGGCGTGTCCGTTCTGGCTAAATAAGGTCAGTTGGCGATCGTCCGGTTCAGGATAAATACGGCTGCTGAGGGTGTACTCGCCGTGATTAACAAAGACCTCTACCGACGAACTATCGATAAATAGATGTAGGTCCAGCACATCATTGGCGGGCAGCGGTATGCTACGGCAGCCCGACAGGCCGTGTTGCGGATAGCGGCGTTCAAGCACCAGACGCTGTGCCTGGGTATCGACGAAGACGCGCAGCCCGTCACCCAGCGCGATGCCATACTGTTCAGCATGGCTGCGGGCGATATCGAGGCTCAGTTCGACCTCGAGAGCATGCGCCTTTTCTTCTACCATCAGGGTGCGATTGTTCAGGTCACTGACCGGCCAGACATGAAGCTGACCGCGTAATGCCTCCAGCTCTTTGACCGGGTTCATGCGCAGCCGCAGATCTGCATCGAGCGTCACTTCCCGGGGAAGAGTAAGCATGCCAGCCCAGCCGTCGGCCTGTTCTGGCATCGGCGACTCCCACATGGATAGCCAACCGATCACCACGCGGCGACCGTCCGGAGTGATAAATGACTGAGGGGCGTAAAAATCATGCCCGTGATCCATCTCCTGGAAGGGTTGGGTAACGTGGAACTGATGGTTATCCTGCCATTCGCCGACCATATAGCCGCTCTGGAACAGGTTACGGTAATCGTATCCGTCCGCGGCGATGCCCTGCGGCGAGAACATTAAGACGAGCTTATCGTTCAGTGGGAAGAGGTCCGGACACTCCCACATGTAGCCCATGCCGTCATCGGCCTGGGCGAGCGTACTGGCAAACTGCCAGTGCTGCAGATCCTGCGAGCGATAGAGCTGTACTTCGCCCACGTCATCGACCCGGGCACCCACCACCATGTACCAGCTGTCTCCCTCTTGCCAGACTTTCGGATCGCGAAAATGGTGTACGCCTCGCGGGGTATTCAGAATCATGCCCTGGCGTTCAAAGTGAATCCCGTCGGTGCTGGTAGCCAGGCACTGTACCTGATACAGGTTTTCCTCTTTCGCTTCGCCGTCGAATTTGTGCCCGGTGTAGATCAGGGCCAGTTTATTGCCGTCAACCACCGCTGAACCGGAAAAACAGCCGTCTTTATCTTCTGGTCCTTCTGGCGCCAGTGCTATCGGCAAGTGCTCCCAGTTCACCATGTCGCGGCTGCGCGCATGGCCCCAGTGCATTGGCCCCCAGACCGGTTGCCACGGATAGTGCTGATAGAACGCATGGTAGTAACCATCGAACCAGGACAGGCCGTTAGGGTCATTCATCCAGCCCGCCGGAGGGGCGAGGTGATAGCGCGGATACCAGCGCGGATTGATACGATCTTTTTGCTGGTTTAGGGCCTCGTTGGCCGCGGCGAGTAATGCTGTCATTTGCTTGTCCCTGTCAGTGAATTGAGCAAAAGATAACGTTAACATTCTCGGTTTTCTCGCGGAATTGATGGTAATATCGATGTTAATCACAAAAGTTAACGTTAACATTTTGCGGTTGTTATCAAGATCGCATTTTCAGACCCGGAAGGGTGAACGCCGTCAAAGGAGAGGGTATGGCATCTTTAAAGGATGTGGCGCAACGGGCTAACGTCTCGTTAATGACCGTATCGCGAGCGATTAACGAGCCCGAACGACTGCGGCCAGAAACCTATAAAAAGGTGATGGAAGCGGTAGATGCGCTGGGGTATGTCTCCGATCTCTCCGCGAAAAAAATTCGTGGCGCGAAAACCACGGCTAACACTATCGGGGTGTTAGCGCTGGACACCATGACCACGCCATTTTCCGTGGAGATAACGCTCTCTATCGAAGAGACCGCGCGGGCGCACGGTTGGAATAGCTTTGTGGTGAATATGTTCAGCAATGACCAGCCAGAGAAAATGGTTGATCTGCTGTTGGCGCATCGCCCTGACGGCATTATCTACACCGCGATGGGGCTGCGTCAGGTTCCCGTGCCGGAAAAGCTGCATAAGTATCGCTGCGTGCTGGCGAACTGCGAAAGCATCAGTGGCCCTTTTCCCACCTATATTCCTGATGATGAGCAAGGGCAATACCTTGGCGTGAAAGCGCTGTTGGCCGCAGGCTACCGTCGGCTGCTGTGCATCCACCTGCCAAAAGGGATTGTGGCCACCGATCGCCGCCGGGCGGGAATGGAGCGCGCCTGTCGTGAAGCGGGCGTCGACCCTGATGCCATGTTCCACCACTATCTTCCGGCGGGCGAGAGTCACCATATTGATGCGGCGGAGATTGCCGGGCATTACCTGAGTGGCACGCGTCCGATGTTTGATGCGGTGGTATGCGGTAACGACCGCGTGGCTTTTGTTATCTACCAGGTCTTGCTGGGGCGAGGGTTGCGCATTCCGCAGGATGTTGCCGTACTGGGCTATGACAACATGGTAGGCACCGGCGAGCTGTTTTTGCCGCCGCTATCCACAGTACAGCTGCCGCATTATGAAATTGGCCGTCTCAGTGCACTGCATCTTATCCAGGGGCTCGATCACCGCGATACCGTGCGGGTAGACAGCCCCTGGCTTCCGCGCGCCTCAATATGAGTACGTTCACGTGGCAACTGCTGCTTTGCCAAAATAGCTCAGCTTTTTTGGTCATCGTGTTTGGTGCCAACTTTCAGATGCACAACAGCGGGAACCACTGAGATGCTATGAAATAAAAAATCCACGCAATTGCGTGGATTTTATAGGTTTTTGTGATTCTTATGAGATGTGTTGAGATCTCATGAGACAACAAATTTTATTTAGACGTTGAACAGGAAGTTCATGATATCGCCATCTTTGACGATATAGTCCTTACCTTCGGCACGCATTTTCCCAGCTTCTTTCGCACCTTGCTCACCTTTATAGGTGATGAAATCTTCAAACGCGATGGTTTGTGCGCGGATGAAGCCTTTCTCGAAGTCGGTATGAATTTTACCGGCTGCCTGCGGAGCCGTGGCACCGACAGGAATGGTCCATGCACGGACTTCTTTCACGCCAGCGGTGAAGTAGGTCTGCAGGTTCAGCAATTCGTAACCAGCACGGATAACGCGGTTCAGGCCCGGCTCTTCCAGACCCATTTCAGCCATGAATTCTTCACGGTCAGCATCATCGAGTTCTGCGATGTCAGCTTCAACGGCAGCGCAAACGGCAACCACAACAGAACCTTCGGCAGCCGCGATTTCGCGCACTTTGTCGAGGTACGGGTTGTTCTCAAAACCGTCTTCGTTGACGTTAGCGATATACATGGTTGGCTTCAGGGTCAGGAAGCTCAGGTATTTGATGGCCGCTTTGTCTTCGTCAGTCAGCGTTTTCAGCGCGCGCAGCATGCCGGCGTTTTCCAGCTGTGGCAGGCATTTTTCCAGCGCAGCCAGTTCTGCTTTAGCGTCTTTGTCACCGCCTTTGGCTTTCTTCTGTACGCGATGGATAGCACGCTCACAGGTGTCGAGGTCGGACAACGCCAGCTCGGTATTGATAACCTCGATGTCGTCAGCCGGATCCACTTTGTTATTAACGTGGATGATGTTGTCGTTTTCAAAGCAACGCACCACGTGGCCGATAGCTTCGGTTTCACGGATGTTCGTCAGAAACTGGTTACCCAGACCTTCACCTTTGGACGCGCCTTTTACCAGACCGGCAATGTCGACGAATTCCATCGTTGTAGGCAGGATACGCTGTGGTTTGACGATTTCGGCCAGCTGATCCAGACGCGGATCGGGCATCGGGACAACACCCGTGTTCGGCTCGATAGTACAGAACGGGAAGTTTGCCGCTTCAATACCCGCTTTTGTGAGCGCGTTGAACAGGGTGGATTTGCCTACGTTTGGCAAACCAACGATACCGCATTTGAATCCCATGTTTAAATCACCTTAATCTTTTGATATTCAACCTGTTATGGAAAACAGATTGTAGAAATGTAAATAACTTTGCCTATTATACACAGCACGCGAGAAAAATGCCGCACATCACTGCTTATTGCGCTTTAAAGGTGTGTAACCGGCTCGTAGCTTTGGTCAGGCCATCTTTGAACAAAATCTCGGTACAACGTGCCGCTTCGTCAATCGCTTCATCAATTAACTTCTGTTCTGAAACAGGCGGTTTGCCTAAAACAAATCCGACAACTTTGTTTTTATCGCCCGGATGGCCAATTCCAACGCGTAAACGATGAAAGTTGGGGTTATTACCTAATTTGCTAATGATGTCTTTCAGGCCATTATGTCCGCCATGACCTCCGCCAAGCTTAAATTTGGCCACGCCAGGAGGCAGGTCTAATTCATCGTGCGCGACCAAAATTTCATCGGGGTTGATACGATAAAAACTGGCCATCGCACCGACGGCCTTGCCGCTAAGATTCATAAATGTGGTCGGTACCAGCAGACGGACATCTTCACCTTCAAGCGTTACTCGGGAGGTGTAACCGAAGAATTTCGGCTCATCGCGCAGGGGGGCGCGTAATCTCTCTGCCAGTAGATCGACATACCATGCGCCTGCGTTGTGTCGCGTTGCCGCATACTCTGCGCCGGGGTTCGCCAGGCCGACAATCAATTTAATCGCCACTTGTTTTGTCCTGAGTGTTTCGATAAACGACGTGTAGTTTACTGTCTGACGGTGCGCTTGACAAAAAACTGCGTGCTTATCGCCAAAAGCTGAATAATTGCACAAATGGACTATTAGAAAATGATTATGTTCAGTGGCTTATTTGTAAAGTTTTGTTGCATGAGTGTTTGTAATTGTGATCGCTCCCGCACTTGCGAACGGCAGTGTTGTCTATACTTTACACATAAGGATTAGGGGTATTCCCTGTAACAACCCAAAGTTCCGGAGGTGACACATGAAACGCAAAAACGCTTCGCTACTCGGTAACGTGCTCATGGCTTTAGGGTTGGTGGTAATGGTTGTGGGTGTGGGTTATTCAATTTTAAACCAGTTGCCGCAATTTAATCTGCCGCAGTTTTTCGCACATGGTGCGGTGCTCAGTATTTTTGTTGGCGGTATTCTCTGGTTAGCAGGTGCCAGAGTGGGTGGACACGAACAAATCAGTGACCGTTACTGGTGGGTACGTCATTATGACAAACGCTGTCGTCGTGGTGACACCAATCACCGTCATAACTAAATCCTCCCTCTGTTGAGAGGGCGGTGGTCAGAATGAAGAGCCCCGGTTATAAAACCAGGGCTCTGCTTGTTTATGATCATTGCTTAAACTGGATGCGACAGAATAAGAGAAGAATTATTCGAATAACCGGTAATGTAATGCTCTAATCGCGCTATCTGCATCGTCAGCCGGTAACAGGATGCACAGGTTGTCGTTCGATGCTCCATGGCAAATCATTCGTACCGTATGCTCTTCAAGCCAGGCAAAAACGTCTTTGCAAACTCCCGCAGCCTGTGTGAGTTGATTCCCCACCAAAGTGACCAACGCCAGCCCGGTTTCCACTTCCACACGACAGTGGGAGGATAATGCGGTAAACAATGCGGTGGTCAGTACATGGTCTTCACCTGAGGTTGCATGAGTGGCGTCCAGCGCCAGCGCAATACTATTCTCTGAGGTTGTAACCAAATCCACCGTGACCGCGTGGCGAGCTAAAATGGCGAAGGACTGCGCCAGAAAAGAGCAGGAAGGTTGCTTCTCCAGACTGTGTAACCGCAACAGCGTCTGTTTACGACGCACGGCGAGCGCACGATAGCGAGGTGGATTATCGGTGGTGTTGTGCACCAACGTACCTCCGGCGGCAGTATCCTTACTTGAGCCAACAAAGACCGGAATGCTTTTACGCATTGCCGGGAGTAGCGTAGCCGGGTGGAGGACCTTCGCACCGTAGGCGGCCATATCGCTGGCCTCGGAAAATGAGATATGGTCGATTCGTTTGGCCCGCGGCGCAATGCGTGGGTCGGTGGTGTAGATCCCTGCGACGTCGGTCCAGATGTCAACGCGTGTGGCGTGAAGCGCCTCACCGAGAAGCGTAGCCGTGTAATCACTACCGCCGCGTCCAAGCGTTGTGGTGTGTCCTGCGGCATCACGCCCGATAAATCCCTGAGTCACCATAATCGCTTGCTCAAGACGAGGGCGCAGGTGAGTCTCCACCTGGTGGTGCAGTGTGCCAAGCTCGGGTTCGGCGCAGCCGAAGTTCGCGTTAGTACGCATTACGCAGCGGGCGTCAAACCACTCGGCCTCGGCCTGCCGTTCACGTAAGACTTCAGTAAACAGTAGTGAGGACATCAGCTCGCCATGGCTGACTAATTCATCGCTTAACGCATCAGACGGTGAAACCATCGCCGTTTGTGCAAGACGATGTATGTTGTTGAGAAGATTATCGATTTCCGTGCTGATAACGGAAGGCTGCTTCAGGCGGGAAATAATGTTGTATTGGATGGCGCGTAAAGTCTCAAGCTTATCTAATTGTTGATGCGTTTCCAGACCTTCAGAAAGCTCGACCAGTAAGTTTGTCACGCCTGCTGAAGCAGACAAAACGACTAAACGGACATCTTGATCAGCAAGGACAATGCTGGCGCTTCGGTTCATCGCATCAAAATCAGCGACGCTGGTGCCGCCAAATTTGGCAACGACGGATGGTGGATAAATGCGAGTCATAACAATCTCATATCAGGGCGCCATAAAAGTATGGCTAGAAAATTTTCATTCTCGGCATAAGGGAACAAAGTTCGCCTTACGAAATGTCCGCCCGCGAACATTTCTGCTGACAACCCAGGGTATACCTGTTGTCGATAACGAGTGTCGCCTGTACGCGTTACCGGGTGCTGCGCATTAATTTTATTTACAAAGCCTGCAAATAAGCGCGCCATACTAAGTGATTTATATTAAGGGATCGACTTTTTTATTCGATTTATAGGCAAATAAGTGAAAAATCATGTCGTAACAAGAAAGTGCCTACATTATTAATGGTAAAAACGTGTAAAAAAATAATAAAAACATGAAAATCTCATGGTTTTTATTACATTGTCTGCGTTGCAATTAGCGACAACATTGTTAATTAAATAACTATATTTCTTTAGGATTTAGTAATGGCGGATGGTCTTTGTGCTTTGATTTTTAAGGGGAAAGTTGTTATTTCTGATGCAAGGAAATAAATGATTGAGTCCTAAGCTAAAACAACATATATTAGCCGCGCTTTTTTACAGGTAATCCTTATAACCATTTATTCAATCAGGCGTTAATCTACACCTGGTTGTAGGAGTGATATGATGACGGATAAAGTCCGTATTGATACTTTAAGTGCTAATTCATTACCACAGAGCAATGATACCTTTTTAGCAAGACAGGCTGAGTTTGAATCTAATGTCCGCAGCTATCCACGTAAACTGCCATTAGCGATCGCTAAAGCGCAGGGCGTCTGGATTACTGATGTAGAAAATAATCAATATCTTGATTGCCTGGCAGGTGCCGGAACCCTGGCGCTTGGTCATAACCATCCTGAAGTGCTGCAGAGCATTCAAAGTGTCATCACAAGCGGCTTACCGTTACATACGCTTGACCTTACTACGCCGTTAAAAGATGAATTCTCATCATATTTACTTTCTTTATTACCGGGCCAGGGCAAAGAATATTGCCTGCAGTTCACCGGTCCGTCCGGTGCAGATGCTGTTGAAGCGGCGCTGAAGCTGGCGAAGAAAGTGACCGGCCGTTCCAGCATCATTAGTTTCTCCGGCGGCTACCACGGGATGACCCACGGCGCGCTGTCCGTGACCGGCAACCTGTCGCCGAAAGAAGCGGTCAGCAATATGATGGCGGAAGTGCAGTTTATGCCGTATCCACATCAGTACCGTTGCCCGCTGGGTATCGGCGGCGACGCTGGCGTCAAAGCATTAACTTACTACTTCGAAAACCTGATCAACGACGTTGAAAGCGGCGTGCGTAAACCGGCTGCCGTAATCCTCGAAGCGGTGCAGGGCGAAGGTGGCGTGAATCCGGCTCCGGTCGAATGGCTGCAACGCATTCGTAAAGTGACTCAGGAACACGGCATTCTGCTGATCATCGATGAAGTTCAGGCTGGATTTGCACGTACCGGTAAACTGTTCGCCTTCGAACACGCCGGTATTGAACCTGATATCATTGTGATGTCCAAAGCGGTTGGCGGCGGTCTGCCACTGGCGGTACTGGGCATTAAAAAGCAATTCGATGCGTGGGCTCCGGGCCACCACACTGGCACCTTCCGCGGCAACCAACTGGCGATGGCGACCGGTCTGACAACGCTGAAGATCCTCAAAGACGACAAGATTGCCGATAAAGTTGCCGCCCAGGGCGAATGGCTGAAAGGCAAACTGACTGACCTGCAGAAACGCTACCCGGTTATCGGTCAGGTGCGTGGTCTGGGCCTGATGATCGGCCTGGAAATCGTGAAGCCGAACGAAGCGCAGGATCATATGGGTTGCTACCCGGCTGATGGCGAGCTGTCTGCGTTGCTGCAGAAGAAATGCTTCGAAAACGGGCTGATTCTGGAGCGTGGTGGCCGCAACGGCTGCGTGCTGCGTCTGCTGCCGTCTCTGCTGATCACCAACGCTGAGCTGGAAATTTTCCTCGATAAATTCGAAAACGCCCTGCTGGGCGCTGGCGTGAAGCCGGTTTAAACGGAGTTGGATCGAATGTCAGACGTAAACCCGATTCTGTCCGGCTCGGCGCAAAGCATCGCCGCCTATCAGGACGCTATCGAGCAGAGTACGCAAGCGGTCGTTGAATGGTTGAGGCAGCCTGAGATGTATCAGGGCAAAACCGTTGAGCAACTGCGTGAACGTATCAACCTGAATTTTACGTCTCAGGGCCTGGGCAACCAGGCCGCTATTGAGCGTGCGGTTGAATACTTTCTCAAAGACAGCCTGTTGGTTCACCATCCTCAGTGCGTGGCGCATCTGCACTGCCCAAGTCTAGTGATTAGCCAGGCGGCGGAAGTGCTGATCAACGCCACTAACCAGAGTATGGACTCATGGGACCAAAGCCCGTCCGCCACGATCATTGAGATCAAACTGATTGAATGGCTACGTGAGCAGGTAGGTTATGCGGCAGGCGATGCGGGCGTATTCACCAGCGGCGGCACCCAGAGTAACCTGATGGGCCTGATGCTGGCGCGCGACGCCTTCTTTGCTCGCCAGGGACATTCCATTCAGCAAGATGGTCTGACCGGTGATCTGAGCAAAATTAAAGTGTTCTGCTCTGAAAGCGCGCACTTTTCCGTGCAGAAGAACATGGCGTTAATGGGGCTGGGCTACCGCTCCGTCACCCAGGTGAAGACCGATGCGTTTTCACGCATGGATCTGGCTGACCTGAAAGACAAGCTGGCCCAGGCGAAAGCCAACGGCGAGCAGGTGATGGCCATTGTCGCGACGGCTGGCACGACAGATGCGGGCGCCATCGATCCGTTAGCGGATATTGCGGCGCTGGCGACAGAACATCAGATCTGGATGCACGTGGATGCGGCATGGGGCGGGGCGTTACTGCTTTCTGAACAGTATCGTCACTTCCTCAACGGCCTTGAGCTGGCAGATTCCGTGACGCTGGATTTCCACAAGCAGTTCTTCCAGACCATCAGCTGCGGTGCGTTCCTGTTAAAAGATGCGCGCCACTACGAGCTGATGCGTTACCAGGCGGCGTACCTGAACTCTGATTTCGATGAAGAGGCTGGCGTACCAAACCTGGTATCGAAGTCGCTGCAGACCACGCGTCGTTTCGATGCACTGAAGTTGTGGATGGGCCTCGAAGCGCTGGGCAAAAAGCAGTATGCCGAAATCATTGATAATGGCGTAACGCTGGCGCGTGATGTTGCTGAGTTTGTCAAAACCCAGTCGCATCTTGAACTGGTGATGGAACCACAGCTGGCAAGCGTGCTGTTCCGCTTCCGTCCTGAAAGCGACGATATAGCGTTCGTTGCGCTGCTGAACCAGCGTATTGGCGACGTGCTGCTGGCTTCAGGTAGCGCCAACGTCGGCGTGACCGAAGCGGATGGCATCACCTGCCTGAAGCTGACGCTGCTGAACCCGACGGTGTGCCTGGAAGATGTGAAAGTCCTGCTGGCCAGCGTGAAGGCAACGGCATTGAGCATTTTAAGCGCGTAATTGCCCGGTGGCACTGCGTTTATCGGGCCTACGGGGTCGGCGCAACGTTTGGGTTTTGTAGGCCGGATAAGAGAAGCGCATCCGGCAATAAAAAGGCTCCCATTCACGGGAGCCTTTTTGCTATTTAATATCCGCTAAAGCGGCGTCTTTATTCGGGAAGAATGCCAGACGACCGGGAATCGGCTGAATACCGGCGCGCGCCATAGTGCGCAGCGGCTGAAATTCCAGGTTAGATACCCGCAGTTCGCAGCCTTCAGGCAGCTTTTTCACAAAGCGCTGGAAAGCGTCCAGACCGCCGGCATCCAGTACCGGGACCGCGTCCCACTTCAAGACTACGATGCGTTTACCTTCAATACGCGACTCGAGATCGGTAAATAATCCTTCCGCCGCGGCAAAGAATAGCGGGCCAATGACGCGCAACACCAGCACATCGTCCGGTACGTCTACGTTGACCGGCGCCAGACGCGTCATGCGCGCAATACGACGCATAAACAGTAGAGATGCAAGAACGATACCGACGCTGATGGCGATAACCATATCGAACAGCACCGTCAGCGACATACACATCAGCATGACGATGATGTCGTCTTTCGGCGCATGACGCAGCAAATCCACCACTTTATGCGCTTCACTCATGTTCCATGCCACCATTAGCAGCAGGGCGGCCATGGCGGAAAGCGGTAACCAGGAAAGCAGCGGTGCAAGCACCAGCAGGGCAAGGATCACCAGAATCGCATGGATAACCGCTGAGATTGGTGATGTTGCACCCGCGCGGACGTTTGCCGCAGAACGGGCAATTGCCGCCGTGGCGGTGATACCGCCAAAGAACGGTGCGACGATGTTGCCCAGTCCCTGACCAATCAGCTCACTGTTAGCTTTGTGTTTGGTGCCGGTCATCCCATCGAGTACGACGGCGCACAGCAGAGATTCGATCGCCCCGAGCATTGCCATCGAGAAGGCTGCCGGTAACAGCGCCTGTAACGAGCTCCAGCTCAGAGTAAAGTTTGACTCTGGCATATTCCACGGTAATACCAGTTGCGGCAGCAACTGTGGGATACCATTGCCCTGCGAGCCGTCAGCCAGAATATAGTGGAACTGAGATCCGATGGTGGCGACATGGCCGCCGGTCAGGTTCACGATACCCATTACCGCACAGCCTGCCAGGAGTGCGGGAAGGTGGCCCGGTAATCGGATACCCAAACGCGGCCAGAAAATCAGGATCCCCAGTGTCACCACGCCAATCGCGGCATCACCCACGTTGATGGTCGGCAAAGCCATAAATAGCGCGCCCACCTTCTGCAAATAGTGCTCTGGCACGTGGGTCATTTGCAGGCCGAGAAAATCTTTAATCTGCATAGTACCGATGGTGATACCGATACCTGAGGTAAAACCTAACGTCACGGAGACCGGAATATATTCGATCAAACGACCAAAGCGGGCGAGGCCGAAAAGGATCAGGAATATCCCGGACATGAGTGTGGCAACCAGCAGGCCTGCCAGCCCAAACTGTTGCGACACCGGATACAGAATCACCACGAAGGCAGCGGTTGGGCCAGATACGCTAAAGCGCGACCCCCCGGTAAGGGCGATAACAATCCCAGCAACGGCTGAGGTATACAGACCGTACTGCGGAGCAACGCCACTGCCTATTGCCAGCGCCATCGCCAGTGGAATGGCAATGATCCCAACCGTTATCCCGGCGATCAGGTCGCGGGTGAAGCGGGAAGCAGTATATTTTTCTTTCCAACAAGCGTCGATGAGGGCGCGGAAAGGCATCACATGTGAGGAAAATAATCTGTTCACAATAATGTTTCATCCATGGGCGCATCATCTGTCAACTGAATGGCAGGTGAAGGAGGCAAAAGTCATACAAATAAATATTACAGATAAAAAAACCCGCCGCAGCGGGTTTTTGAGCCGGGCTCGATTAATGCTCGAACATAGCAGAGATGGATTCTTCGTTGCTGATACGACGAATCGCTTCGGCCAGCATACCCGACAGGGTCAATGTACGCACGTTTGGCAGTGCTTTGATTTCGTCAGTCAGTGGAATTGTGTCACAGACAACGACTTCATCAATAACAGAGTTGCGCAGGTTGTTTGCCGCATTACCTGAGAAGATCGGGTGGGTTGCGTAAGCAAATACGCGTTTTGCACCACGTTCTTTCAGTGCTTCTGCTGCTTTGCACAGCGTACCGCCGGTATCGATCATGTCATCAACCAGCACGCAGTCACGACCTGCAACGTCACCAATAATGTGCATCACCTGAGAAACGTTCGCACGCGGGCGACGTTTGTCGATGATAGCCATATCGGTATCGTTCAGCAGTTTAGCGATAGCGCGGGCACGCACGACGCCACCGATATCCGGAGAAACCACAATTGGGTTGTCCAGGTTCAGCTGCAGCATGTCTTCTAACAGGATCGGGCTACCGAATACGTTATCAACCGGTACATCGAAGAAGCCCTGGATCTGTTCAGCATGCAGGTCAACGGTGAGGACGCGGTCAACGCCAACGCTGGACAGGAAATCAGCGACGACTTTAGCGGTAATCGGTACACGAGCGGAACGTACGCGACGATCCTGACGTGCATAGCCGAAGTAAGGAATAACGGCGGTGATACGGCCTGCGGAAGCACGGCGCAGCGCATCAACCATAACGACCAATTCCATCAGGTTGTCGTTAGTAGGGGCACAAGTGGACTGGATGATGAAAATATCACCACCGCGTACATTTTCATTAATTTGTACGCTGACTTCGCCGTCGCTAAAGCGACCTACAGCGGCGTCGCCGAGTGAAGTGTACAGGCGGTTGGCAATACGTTGTGCTAGTTCCGGGGTGGCGTTACCAGCAAAAAGCTTCATATCAGGCACGAGAAGAACCTCAGGCATGCGTCCATTGGTGGAAAGAATCTGCCGAAAACTGTGCGGGCCAGGCAGTATCCTCTCCATGCGGTGTATTAAAGAGCGCGATGCAACGTCTGGAACAGGGTGACGTTGTCACCGCAACTCAGCTTGCCCGGCTTACTCGTTATCCTTCGTGTTTCATGTTCGCTGGCATCAATTCCTCACACCAGTCACATACTTTTGTATGCTCCTGGCGGTTCGTCATTTCGCCATCTTCCTGAAACCACAAGGATTTAGAGTAACGCTCTGTGCAATGGGGAGAGGTTGACGCCTTTCGCCACAAAGCCTTTGAGCCATTCCGGGGCTTGCTCAAGCACCTGGCGAGCACGAGACTCAGTGTCAAATTCAGCAAAGACACAAGCCCCTGTACCAGTCAGGCGCGACGGCGCGTATTCTAACAGCCAGGAAAGCGCCGCATCAACCTCGCGAAAACGTTTTCTTGCGATAACCTCGCAATCATTGCCGAATTCACATTTTAGTAACGTTTTTATTGACCTTTTTGGCGTGTTGCGCGGGAGGTCGGGATCGTTAAAAATCACCGGTGTCGGAATGCTGACTCCCGGGTGAGCAACCAGATACCACTTTTCTTCAGGCTCGACCGGCGTCAGAATTTCTCCAACACCTTCGGCAAAGGCCGCATGGCCGCGCACGAACACGGGAACATCCGCCCCTAGGGTTAAACCGAGTGCCGCCAGTTCATCAATCGAAAGTCCACACTGCCAGAGATGGTTAAGCGCCACCAGAACGGTTGCCGCATTTGATGAACCACCGCCGAGGCCGCCGCCCATCGGCAGGCGTTTGTCGATACTGATGTCCGCACCGCTCCCTTTGGGAAGGCGATTGCTTTCAGATGCTACCTTCATCAGCAAACGTGCCGCACGGACGATCAGGTTGTCTTCGTGCGCAACGCCTTCCACCGGGGTTAACAGGCGAATTTCGCCGTCGCCACGCAGCGCAATATCTATCGTGTCGCCATAATCAAGAAACTGAAATAGCGTTTGCAGCGAGTGGTAACCGTCCGCACGTTGCCCGGTGATGTATAAAAACAGATTCAGTTTTGCCGGAGAGGGCCAATGAGTCATCATTTCACAATCCAGTTGTCCATTTTCAGCTTAATACGCTGATCGCCGTCCGACAGCTCCATGTTTGCCGGCATCGCTGGCTGGGTTTTGCTGTCGTAGCCGCTATAGACCACTTTCCAGTTTTTACCGTCTTTGCTGTAATTCACTTCACTTAGACGGTATTGATCATCGAGTTTGTAATCGGTGGCATCTCCCGGCAGACCAAGGATCCACTGGCGCAGGCTATTCAATGGGATAGGCATGCCAGTCAGTTTGCCGATCATCTCTTCAGCGTCGTCGGCAGTGTAGTGCTTGCCTTTGTTATCGACCAGTTCGACGTTGCCCGGCTGCGCATTGAGTTCCAGTTCAGTGCTGCCCAGTGGGTTGGTCAGCAGGAGACGATAGCGATCCTGACCGGTTTGCTGCCAGAAAAAGCGGGCATACACTTTCTGTTGATCGGAAATATAGGCAAACGCACCGCGCGTCTGATATTGGTTCAGGGCGCGTACTTCCTGCTGGTGCTGGCGCCACTGCGGGGAATCGGGGCTTTTGCCGGGACCTTTCGGCGCGTTGAGGGTACAGGCACTAAGAACCAGGGCCGCAAGGGGCAGCAGGCGAATCAGGCGAAAATCAGGCAGGGTCATAATGATGACAAATCCTTGAGATACGTTGCAGTTATAACTCTTAATGCTAGCGCCGCCATCAGACATCGTCTACGTTCAAGTTATCTTAAATCGCTTAAATTTGTGCACTAAGCTATTACTCCAAAAGGGGTCAGTCTCTTTTATTGACCGCACGCATCCTGTATGATGCACCCAGTCTAACCTTATCAACGCTGGTACTATTCCCGCACACATGACCCTTTTAGCGCTTGGTATTAACCATAAAACGGCACCTGTATCGCTGCGAGAACGCGTAACGTTTTCGCCGGATACGCTCGATCAGGCGCTGGACAGCCTGCAAGCGCTGCCAATGGTGCAGGGCGGGGTAGTGCTGTCGACGTGTAACCGCACAGAGATTTACCTCAGCGTGGAAGAGCAGGATAACCTGCGAGAAGCGCTGATTCGCTGGCTGTGCGAATACCATAACCTCAATGAAGAAGACCTACGTAATAGCCTGTACTGGCACCAGGACAACGACGCCGTCAGTCATTTGATGCGCGTTGCCAGTGGTCTGGATTCACTGGTGCTCGGTGAACCGCAAATTTTGGGGCAGGTGAAAAAAGCATTTGCGGATTCGCAAAAAGGCCACCAGAACGCCAGTGCGCTGGAGCGCATGTTCCAGAAATCATTCTCTGTTGCTAAACGTGTACGTACAGAAACTGACATCGGTGCCAGCGCCGTGTCGGTGGCGTTTGCCGCCTGTACTCTGGCGCGGCAGATATTTGAATCGCTCTCAACGGTAACCGTGCTGTTAGTCGGTGCGGGCGAAACCATCGAACTGGTAGCGCGACACTTGCGCGAGCATAAAGTGAAGAAGATGATCATCGCCAACCGTACGCGCGAGCGTGCGCAGGTGCTGGCGGATGAAGTCGGCGCCGAGGTGATTTCACTGAGTGATATCGACGCGCGTTTGCAGGATGCCGATATCATTATCAGTTCTACTGCCAGTCCGCTGCCGATTATCGGTAAAGGAATGGTGGAACGCGCGCTTAAAAACCGTCGCAATCAGCCTATGCTACTGGTGGATATCGCCGTACCGCGCGATGTCGAGCCGGAAGTGGGTAAATTGTCTAACGCCTATCTGTACAGCGTTGATGACCTGCAAAGCATCATTTCGCATAACCTGGCCCAGCGCAAAGCGGCGGCGGTGGAAGCCGAAACGATTGTGGAGCAGGAAGCCAGCGAGTTTATGGCCTGGCTACGCGCCCAGGGCGCAAGCGACACTATCCGCGAGTATCGCAGTCAGTCAGAACAGATCCGTGATGAACTGACCGCTAAAGCGTTGGCCGCTCTTCAGCAGGGCGGTGATGCGCAAGCCATTATGCAGGATTTGGCCTGGAAACTGACCAACCGCCTGATCCATGCACCAACCAAATCACTTCAACAGGCCGCCCGTGACGGGGATAGTGAACGCCTGAATATTCTGCGCGACAGCCTCGGGCTGGAGTAGCAGCACACCAATCTTATTTTTTACAGGGTGCATTTACGCCTATGAAGCCTTCTATCGTTGCCAAACTGGAAGCCCTGCATGAACGCCATGAAGAAGTTCAGGCGCTGCTCGGTGATGCGGGTACTATCGCAGATCAGGATCGCTTTCGTGCGCTGTCGCGCGAATATGCGCAATTAAGCGATGTCTCTCGCTGTTTTACGGACTGGCAACAGGTTCAGGAAGATATCGAGACGGCTCAGATGATGCTCGACGATCCTGAAATGCGTGAAATGGCGCAGGATGAACTGCGCGAAGCAAAAGAGAAATGCGAGCAGCTGGAACAGCATCTGCAGGTCCTGCTGTTACCTAAAGACCCCGATGACGAACGTAACGCCTTCCTCGAAGTGCGTGCGGGAACCGGTGGTGATGAAGCGGCGCTGTTTGCCGGCGATCTGTTCCGCATGTACAGCCGTTACGCTGAATCGCGTCGCTGGCGGGTAGAGATCATGAGCGCCAGCGAAGGCGAACATGGCGGGTTTAAAGAAGTTATTGCCAAGATTAGCGGCGAAGGCGTTTACGGGCGACTGAAATTTGAGTCCGGCGGCCATCGCGTGCAGCGCGTACCTGCGACGGAATCGCAGGGGCGTATTCATACTTCTGCCTGTACGGTCGCTGTCATGCCGGAACTGCCGGATGCCGAACTGCCGGACATCAACCCGGCCGATCTGCGTATTGATACCTTCCGTTCATCAGGCGCGGGCGGTCAGCACGTTAACACCACCGACTCCGCAATCCGTATTACCCACTTACCGACCGGTATCGTGGTGGAATGCCAGGACGAACGTTCACAGCATAAAAACAAAGCCAAAGCGATGTCGGTGCTGGGGGCGCGAATTCGTGCCGCCGAAGTGGCAAGACGTCAACAGGCAGAAGCCTCTGAACGTCGTAACCTGTTGGGCAGCGGCGATCGCAGCGATCGTAACCGCACCTATAACTTCCCGCAGGGTCGTGTGACCGATCACCGCATTAACCTGACACTCTACCGTCTGGATGAAGCGATGGAAGGCAAACTGGATATGCTGATTGAGCCGATTGTCCAGGAATACCAGGCCGACCAACTGGCGGCGTTGTCCGAGCAGGATTAATGGATTATCAGCACTGGCTGCGTGAAGCGATAAGCCAATTACAGGAAAGCGAAAGCCCGCGACGTGACGCCGAGATTTTACTCGAGTTTGTCACCGGTAAGGGGCGCACCTTTATTCTGGCGTTCGGCGAAACGGTGTTAACCGAGGCGCAGCGTCAACGGCTCGATACATTACTGGAACGCCGTCAGCGGGGTGAGCCGGTGGCACATCTGACCGGCGTGCGCGAGTTCTGGTCGCTGCCGCTGTTTGTCTCTCCGGCTACGCTTATTCCACGCCCGGATACTGAGTGTCTTGTTGAGCAGGCGCTGGCTCGTCTGCCTGCCTCTGCGTGTCGTATTCTCGATTTGGGAACCGGTACGGGCGCCATCGCGCTGGCGCTGGCAACTGAGCGTCCGGATTGTGCGGTGACCGCGGTTGACCGCATGCCCGATGCCGTGGCGCTGGCAACTCGCAACAAACAGCATCTGGCCATCGACAATGTTTGCGTGCTGCAAAGCGACTGGTTCAGCGCTTTGCAGGGGCAGCAGTTTGACATGATTGTCAGCAATCCGCCGTATATCGACGAACAGGACCCGCACCTGGCGCTTGGCGATGTACGTTTTGAGCCGCTATCGGCACTGGTGGCGGGCGAGCAGGGTATGGCGGATATCGTGCATATCATTGACCAGTCTCGACAAATGCTAACGCCCGGCGGCTATCTGTTGCTGGAGCACGGCTGGCAGCAGGGACAGGCAGTCCGCGACGCCTATACTCATGCTGGTTACCAGGCGGTTGAAACCTGCCGCGACTATGGCGGCAACGAGCGAATTACGCTTGGACGCATCCCATCATGAGTACCTTCAGCGTGTTACTCAACGTCCATCTCATCAGCATTGCGCTTTCTGTTGGTCTGTTAACGCTGCGTTTTTGGTGGCGTTACACCGACTCGCGCCTTGCCTGCGCGCGCTGGACGCGCATCGTGCCGCCGGTTGTCGATACCGTTTTATTACTCAGCGGCATAGCGTTAATGGTTAAAGCGCACATCCTGCCATTCACTGAGCACGGGACATGGCTGACTGAAAAGCTGTTTGGGGTTATCATTTACATCGTTTTGGGTTTTATTGCGCTCGATTATCGTCGGGCGCGCAGTCAGCAGGCGCGATTAGTCGCATTTCCGCTGGCGCTGGTGGTGCTGTACATCATCATTAAACTCGCCACCACAAAAATACCGTTACTGGGGTAAGCATGAGGTCGTTAGCTGATTTCGAATTTAATAAAGCGCCATTGTGTGATGGGATGATCCTGGCGTCGGAGTCTATCCGTCTGGATTTTCCAACACAAACTGTGTATGACGAACTGGAACGTCTGGTTAGTCTGGCGCAAGAAGAAATTAGCCAGCTCCTGTCTCAGGATGAGCAACTGGAAAAACTGCTGGCACTTTTTTACGGCGAATGGGGGTTTACGGATACCCACGGCGTCTATCGTCTTTCTGATGCATTATGGCTTGACCAGGTACTGAAAAATCGTCAGGGCAGCGCCGTATCTCTGGGCGCTATCTTGTTGTGGATTGCCAACCGACTGGAGCTACCGCTGGTGCCGGTGATTTTCCCGACACAACTCATCCTGCGTATTGAATCGCTCGATGGCGAAATGTGGCTAATCAATCCGTTCAATGGCGAAACGTTAAATGAGCACACGCTGGAAGTGTGGCTGAAAGGGAATATCAGCCCGGTCGCGGAACTGTTTAACGAAGACCTGGATGAGGCGGATAATGCAGAAGTAATCCGCAAGCTGCTCGACACGCTGAAATCATCGCTGATGGAAGAGCGGCAAATGGAGCTGGCGCTGCGTGCCAGCGAAGCACTATTACAGTTTAATCCTGAAGATCCGTATGAAATACGCGATCGTGGATTAATCTACGCGCAGCTTGAGTGTGAACACGTTGCGCTGACCGATTTAAGTTATTTCGTTGAGCAGTGTCCGGAAGACCCGATCAGCGAAATGATTCGTGCGCAGATTAATACTATTTCGCACAAGCAAATTGTATTGCATTGATTAATGACACTTTACCTACCGTTTAAGGCGATCCTATGAAACAAAAAGTGGTTAGCATTGGCGACATCAACGTGGCAAATGACCTGCCGTTCGTGCTGTTTGGCGGAATGAACGTGCTGGAATCCCGCGATCTGGCGATGCGCATTTGTGAGCACTACGTAACCGTTACTCAAAAGCTGGGTATCCCTTACGTGTTCAAAGCCTCCTTTGATAAAGCCAACCGTTCTTCCATCCACTCTTACCGTGGACCGGGCCTTGAAGAAGGGATGAAAATCTTCCAGGAACTGAAGCAGACTTTTGGCGTAAAAGTGATCACCGACGTTCACGAAGCCAGCCAGGCGCAGCCTGTTGCTGACGTGGTGGATGTGATTCAGCTGCCGGCATTCCTCGCGCGTCAGACCGATCTGGTGGAAGCGATGGCGAAAACCGGTGCCGTTATCAACGTGAAGAAACCGCAGTTCGTAAGCCCTGGCCAGATGGGCAATATTGTGGATAAATTCCATGAAGGTGGTAACGATAAAGTTATTCTGTGCGACCGTGGCGCGAACTTTGGTTATGACAACCTGGTTGTGGACATGCTGGGCTTCAGCGTGATGAAGAAAGTCTCCGGAAACTCACCAGTGATTTTTGACGTTACCCATGCGCTGCAATGCCGTGATCCGTTTGGCGCAGCAAGCGGCGGTCGTCGTGCGCAGGTTACCGAACTGGCTCGCGCCGGTATGGCGGTAGGTCTGGCAGGTCTGTTTATTGAAGCGCATCCGGATCCAGCCAATGCGAAATGCGATGGCCCATCCGCGCTGCCGCTGGCGAAACTGGAACAGTTCCTGACGCAGATTAAAGCGATTGATGACCTGGTGAAAAGCTTCGACGAGCTGGATACCGAGAACTAATTCATTTTGTGTGCCTGATAGAGCTTGCGCTTATCAGGTATACGAAAGGAAATAAGAAGCCGGACCCGACAAGTTATGTCGGTGTCCGGCTTTTTTCATCAGGCAAATATTGTCATCAGATAGGCGATAAACAGCGCCAGATGTGCCGCACCGTTAAGCACATTGGTGCGTCCGGTGGAGAAAGAGATATGGCACAGTACCAGTGAAGAAACCATCACAATCATCTCTGGCGCGCCCAGCGCAAACACCAAATCATTCCCGGTTGCCCATGCGATCAGCGTCACCACTGGTACGGTCAGTGAAATAGTGGCTAATACTGAACCGAAGAACAAATTCATCGCCCGCTGTACCTGATTGCTCAGAACCGCTTTCAGCGCGCCCAGCCCTTCAGGAGAGAGGATGAGTAACGCGACCAGGAAACCGGTAAAGGCCACTGGGGCATTCAGTTCAGTCAGCAATGTCTCCAGAGGGCTGGCGTTCATCTTAGTTACGGCGATAACGGCGATCAGATGAATGATAAGCCAGGCGGCGTGCCACATATTGCTGTGTGCTGACGGCTTACCGTGATGCGGGTCGTCATCGTCGCCTTCATCTTCATGCTCGTAAATGAACAGGCTTTGGTGCGTTTTGGTTTGGATTAGTAAAAATACGCCGTACATCGCTGCAGAAATTAACGCCACCAACAGCGCCTGCGCAGTGGTGAAATTAGCGCCCGGTAGAGCCATTGGGAACACCAGGACAATAATGGCCAGTGGGAACAGGGCAATTAAATACTGTTTAATACCAAACAGGTTCATATACTGAGTAGCAAATTTACGGCCACCCAACAGTAATGAAAAACCGACCAGACCGCCGGTGACGATCATAATGATTGAATACAGCGTGTCGCGCATGAGCGTAGGTGCAGCATCACCGGTCGCCATTAATGCGGAGATTAAGCTGACTTCGAGAATAACGACGGACAGACTGAGGATCAGTGACCCGTAGGGTTCGCCAAGTCGATGCGCTAATACATCCGCATGACGGACAACGCTGAATGCGCTGCTTAATATACCAATAAGGGCCAGCGCATTAATACCGATGACCACTGGTAGTGACTGACTGCTCCCCCAGAAGAACAGGACTACCAGCGCCAAAATCGGGAAGACGAGAGAGGTCTCCTTGTGGCGGGTTTTTACCGCCTCATGTACTTGTGTCATTGAACTAATTCTCCATCTCTGCAGGTATTTATAATTATAAAAGTATTAAAGAATGTAAAAAATAACAGATCTTTCGGTATTTCCGATCTAGTTTTACGTAATTTTACGGCATGGACCAATTTTTGCATCCAAGCGGATAAAATTGCATATCTTGTTTATAGAGTATTTAAATAACAAAGCATTAGATTTTAACGTCAACAAAAATTGCTGATACTACTGATACAAATGATAGTGCAGAGCTTAGCAACGCGAGAGGATATAAAGTGCCGTTGACGCTTTGTTGCCTTGCAAGCGAGCGGTGAATTGCCTATTGTCCAGCTATTGGTTTCAAAATGAGCAGTAAAAAAGCCCGGAAGGCGTCAAAAAAGTTGTCGCAGGGAAGCAGCAGTGGCGGAGGTGTAAGGTGTTAACGCGTGATTTTTTATTGAATGCCGACTGTAAGACGGCATTTGGTGCTATTGAAGAATCACTACTCTGGTCAGCGGAACAACGGGCAGCCTCACTGGCGGCCACGCTTGCTTGCCGACCCGATGATGGACCGGTGTGGATCTTCGGTTATGGATCGTTGATGTGGAATCCGGCCTTAGAGTTTGATGAGTCCTGTACCGGGACGTTAGTTGGCTGGCACCGTGCTTTTTGCCTGCGCCTGACGGCGGGGCGAGGAACGGCGGGTCAGCCAGGACGCATGTTGGCCTTGAAAGAGGGCGGACGCACCACCGGTGTAGCCTACCGCTTACCTAACGCATCGCTCGAACAAGAGCTTTCTTTACTGTGGAAGCGTGAAATGATCACCGGATGCTATCTGCCCACCTGGTGCCAGTTGGCGCTGGATGATGGTCGGACGGTGAACGCGCTGGTCTTTATTATGGATCCTCGCCACCCGCTGTTTGAGTCAGACACGCGCGCGCAGGTGATTGCGCCGCTTATCGCTGCGGCGAGCGGACCTTTAGGCACCAACGCCCAGTATTTGTTCTCGCTGGAACAAGAGCTGGTCAAGTTGGGGATGCAGGATGATTGTCTTAACGATCTGGTGATCTCGGTCAAACGATTGTTGGGAGAGAACCTGCCGGAAGGCGTTATGCGGCCAGGGTTTGCCTGAATCCAGCCGGGAACTGAATGCCCGAAAGCCAGGCGCTTTTCGGGCAATTAACGCTTAGGCTGCAATATAACTTATTGAATGCTCTAGCGACTGGCTGTGGCTGTCGATCAGCACATTCCAGATGCCGGTATAGGGCACGGTCAACCATGCGTTATCACGATCCTGCACGCTTAAGATGTCGGACTGCGTGTCTTTGACGTGATTTTTCTCGCTCATCAGATGGATGTGACAGCGCTCGGAACAGCGCACAACCACCGTATCGCCACCAAATAACTTTAAACTTGCCTTCACTAATGCCATTTTTCACCCCGTTCTTGAAAACAACGTACTTTCTGTCGAAAGTGCTGCGTGATGTTGTTCACATTTCACTCATTGCATAACACCAAAGGGGGAGCAACGGGATGCTGATTTTGATCAAAAAATGGCATAACGATTAAACAAAAGTGACAAAATCCCTCAAAAGGATTGAAAGGGCGTGCTAACGTTCAACGAAACCGCGCCCATCTACGATTAAATCCGGAAATTATCGACACTTTCAGTGTGCTTGCCTGAAAGCGGTGTATCAGAAGGTCAGCACTTTATCTGCAGCCAGCGTCCATTGAGCCAGTTCAACCAGCGTGCCGACGGCTACTCCGTCAATTAACGGCAGCGTGGTGATTCCACGGCCATCGGTGCAGGTTTTGCACAGTTTGACCGGCACATTTTGCGCCGTCAGAATCTCCAGCATTTGCTGAATATTGTATCCTTCCGCGGGTTTTTGACCACGCAATCCCGCGGTTACCGCGTCCGACATTAAAAACAAACGCAGATCGAGATCCCCTTCCTGCTCGCGCAAGGCGATAGCCAGACGTAGGCTGTTAAATAACGATTCGCTTCCATAGGCTGCACCGTTCGCGACGATCACTATCTTTTGCATTTTTACTCCTTTTGCTGCATGTGAGCGTTAAAAACTGACACGTATGTTACACCTATTTCTAGATGCCAGGATAATGCCGAAAAAGGAAGGAAGGGCTGAAAATCAATACTGAAGACGTTATGGTTTAAGATAAGTATGCCGCTGTGGCTAATAGATATAAGAAACCACTAACGATTTGAGCCGTATTATTTATTTATCTCTCGCTGTATTTGCACTCTTGCCGTTGGCAGGCGGTACTGCCAGCGCGCAATCGTCATTTATTCACCAGGCGGAAAACCCTTTCGATAACAATAGTGATGGCTTGCCCGATCTTGGTATGGCGCCGGAGTCGCGGGCAGGCGAAAAGCACTTTGCCGAAATGGTCAAAGCGTTTGGTGAAGCCAGCATGACCGATAACGGGCTTGATACAGGTGAACAGGCGAAGCAGTTTGCGTTTGGCCAGGTGCGCGACAGGGTCAGCGAACAGGTGAATCAGCAACTGGAATCCTGGCTCTCTCCCTGGGGAAACGCCAGCGTCGGGTTGCAGGTGGATAACGAAGGCAGCTTTACCGGGAGTCGGGGAAGTTGGTTTATCCCGTGGCAGGACAATCAACGTTATCTCACATGGAGCCAGTTGGGGCTGACGCAACAGGACGGAGGCCTGGTCAGTAATGCGGGGATTGGGCAGCGCTGGGTTCGTGACGGTTGGTTACTGGGTTACAACACCTTTTATGACAACCTGCTGGATGAGAATCTGCCTCGGGGAGGCGTGGGGGCAGAGGCGTGGGGTGAATACCTCCGTTTATCTGCTAATTACTATCAACCGTTGTCCTCCTGGCAGGATCGTTTTGCAACTCAAGAACAACGGATGGCCCGGGGATACGACCTGACCGCGCAAATGCGCATGCCGTTCTATCAACATCTCAATACCAGCGTCAGCGTGGAGCAGTATTTTGGTGACCAGGTGGATCTGTTTCATTCCGGAACCGGGTACCACAATCCTGTGGCGGTGAATCTGGGATTGAGCTATACGCCGGTGCCGCTGATCACCGTGACAGCACAGCATAAGCAGGGTGAAAATGGCGTCAGTCAGAATAACCTCGGATTAACGCTAAATTATCGTTTTGGTGTGCCGCTAAAAAAACAGCTGATGGTAAGCGAGGTGGCAAACAGTCGATCGCTGCGCGGCAGTCGTTATGACGATCCACAACGTAACAATCTGCCGACGCTGGAGTATCGCCAGCGTAAAACACTGTCGGTATTTTTGGCCACGCCACCCTGGGATCTCAAGCCTGGTGAGACGGTGGCGTTGAAGGTGCAGGTGCGTAGTTTGCATGGGATCCGTCGTCTGGCATGGCAGGGTGATACTCAGGCGTTGAGCTTAACGGCGGGCAGCAATAGCCGAAGCGCTCAGGGTTGGACGATTATTATGCCGAAGTGGGACAACAGAGAAGGTGCGACAAACCGCTGGCGGTTGTCTGTGGTGGTAGAAGATGAGCAGGGCCAGCGTGTCTCTTCCAATGAGATCACGCTATCACTGACCGAACCGTTTATTACCGTTTCGGAAAATGATCCTCGTTAACAATGACGCATGAGCGCGTTATCAGAAAATGCGTTCCTGGTGCACCCATACCGCGGCTTCAACGCGTGATTTGAGCTTCATTTTCTTCAGCATATGCTTCACGTGAACTTTTACTGTGCTTTCGGTGATGTCGAGGCGGCGGGCGATCATCTTATTAGGCAGACCCTGGGCGATGAGTTTAAGAATATCGCGTTCGCGCGGCGTCAGTTGAGTAACATCACGGTCGGACGTTGCGCGATTGGCGCGCAGGCTGGCGGCCAGAACCGGGGTTAAGGCTTCGCTCAGCACCATTTCACCAGCGGCAGCCTGCTGCAATGCTTTCAGTAAATCTTCCGGCTCCATATCTTTCAGCAGGTAACCGTCGGCACCACGCTTCAGTGCGGTAACCACATCTTCTTCATGATTGGATACGCTAAACACAACGATGCGGCCCGACAGTGATTTTTCACGCAGCTTATCGAGGGTTTCCAGACCGTTCATGCCGGGCATGTTGAGATCAAGCAGGATCAGATCAGGATCAAGGGATTCAGCCAGCTCGATACCCTGCTCACCATTGCTGGCTTCGCCGACAACGGTAATATCGGGCGCCATGCTGACAAGCTGTTTTACACCGGTTCTCAGCATCGGATGATCGTCGATCAACAGGATAGTTGCCGGTTCCAGATTACTCATGGGTATCTCCTTGGACTTCTGTGAAGTTTGTTTCGGGAATAAAAGTGACAGCAACTTCAGTACCGCCCGTCTCGCGACGGCGTACGCGGCAATCGCCGCGCAAGCTCTGCGCGCGGTCGCGCATTATTATCATGCCGTAGTGGTTACTGCGTTCGGCGTTTTCCGGTACGCCGCAGCCGTTATCTTGCACTGTCAGTTTGACCTGCTTGCCATTTTGCACCACCGTCACGACCACTTCATTGGCCTGAGAGTGTTTAAGTGCGTTGCTCAGGGCTTCGCGCGCAATTTGTAGCAGGTGAATCGCCTGATGCGAAGGGACCAGGCGTGGCGGTAGCTGGTAATCCAGCTTAACCGTAAATCCAAAACGGGCGCTGTACTCCTGACAGCTGGCTTCCAGCGCCGGTCGTAATCCAGGTTCCGTGAGCTGTAAACGGAAGGTGGTTAACAGTTCTCGTAGTTGTGCCCATGAAGCATTTAGCTCGTTACGAATCTGGCTGAGCAACTCGCGACAGTTATCTGAAAGCGCATCGCCCTGCATCTGTAAACAGCTAACCTGCATCTTCATACAAGAGAGCGATTGTGCAATGGAATCATGAAGTTCGCGCGCAATGGTGGCACGCTCTTCCATCACAATCAACTGCTGTTGACGCTCCTGATGCCTGTCGAGCGCAAGCGTTGCGGTCAGTTGCTCAACCAGAGTATCAACCAGCTGCTGCTGATCGTGGCTGAGATGGCGTCCGTTCGGCAAGGTGGCGAGCAGAATACCATACTGGGTATGCGCATCGGTCAGCCGCCACTTCAATGTAATCCCGCCGTCAATCGCGGGCAGCGTTCCGCGAGGACACAGATGGCAACCTTTCTCATCACAGCTGGCATTTGACTGACAGGTAAATTCCTGATGATTGTCTTCATCTTCCAGGTCGTAAACCCGGAGCTCAATATCATGCAGCAAGGTCAAATTTTGCAAACCATTCAGTACCGGAGAGAGGCGTTCGCACAACGGCACCTGAGAGTGCAGGCGGCGGTTAGCTTGCCACAGAAAAGAAAGAATCTGATTTTTGTGCTCCAGCCCCGCCGTTTTCTCCTGTACTCGCTGTTCCAGCACAGCGTAACTTTCGGCCAGTTCTTCCGACATATTATTTAGCGCCGAGCCCAGAGCCGCCATCTCATTACGACCGCTGATATGCGCGCGTTGGGTAAAATCACGCTGGCTGACGGCTCGCGCCATCGACAGCAGCTGTTTCCACGGCTCTAACAGGCGCACGCGCAGCCAGATAATGGTGAAAACCAGCAGCAATGCCATAAATACGGCCATCAGGCGATGCAGCAGGACGACGCGTTCAATGCGTAATTCGGTGGTATGGTCAAAGGCGGTGACCAATTTATCCAGTCCGCCCACAAAGCGCGTCACATCCTGCGCTACCGCATCAGGCGTTTGCGCATGCGCAAGTCCCGGCGCAAGTTCAGTGTGCCAGTAATCCTGTAATGCTTTTAACTGCGCCTGTTGTCCATCTCGCTTTGCGGCACGCGTCAACTCCGGGCTAAACGCCGTTTGCTCCATTTCATCCAGCAGCGGTTGATCGCTAGCGTCCAGCGGTACGGCTGCCAGCAGGCGATAACTCTGCATGCGCAGCGATCCCGCTTTGTTGATTGCATGGGCGCTACCCTGAACGCCCTGAACCAGCCAGCCGGAGACAGCCATACCCGCCACGCCGATGGCTGTGGACAATAAAACAATCAGCGCCACCTGGTTGACCAGCGTAAGCGGGGAGAGACAACGTTTAAACATGGTGACTTGTTCCTTCGGGTTTTCGTCGAACAGAAAACCTTATTGAATGACGATTCTGCTGCAGGCAGTGGCGTTATTCTCGGCGATACACTGGAGTATACCCATACCTCAAACGGGCTACCCCTTAATTGCCAGTGGAGGGAGAGATCCTGGGCGAGGGGGAGTAGGGTGCGACAGAAGCGTGAAAAACCACATCTTTTTTACCGAAGTTATGTACTCATTAAGGGTAATAATAAATTTTAGGCATGAATAATGACACCTTTTCCTTTGATTTATATCAACTTACCTCCAGCTGTAAACCCTAATGTTGCAGGCATCGAAACAAGTATCAGAGGTGTCTATGAGTCACTCATCTGCCCCGGAAAGGGCATCTGGAGCTGTAATTACCGAATGGCGGCCGGAAGATCCCGCCTTCTGGCAGCAGCGTGGTCAACGAATCGCCAGCCGTAACCTGTGGATTTCCGTCCCTTGCTTGCTGCTGGCGTTTTGCGTGTGGATGTTATTTAGCGCCGTGGCGGTGAACTTACCGAAAGTCGGATTTGATTTCACCACTGAACAGCTGTTCATGCTGACGGCATTACCTTCGGTGTCCGGCGCGCTGCTGCGTGTTCCGTACTCCTTTATGGTCCCCCTGTTTGGTGGACGTCGCTGGACGGCATTTAGCACCGGCATCCTGATCATTCCTTGCGTATGGTTAGGTTTTGCGGTGCAGGATACCTCCACGCCGTTTAGTACCTTTATTATTATCTCCCTGCTGTGCGGCTTCGCTGGTGCGAACTTTGCGTCCAGTATGGCAAACATCAGCTTCTTCTTTCCAAAACAGAAACAGGGCGGCGCGCTGGGTCTGAACGGTGGCCTGGGCAACATGGGCGTCAGCGTGATGCAGTTGGTCGCGCCGCTGGTGGTTTCATTGTCAATCTTCGCCGTATTTGGTAGCCACGGGGTTGAACAACCGGATGGCACGCAGCTGTATCTGGCAAACGCCGCATGGATTTGGGTGCCGTTCCTCGCTATTTTCACGCTGGCCGCATGGTTCGGTATGAACGAACTGGCAACCTCCAAAGCCTCGCTGAAAGAGCAATTGCCGGTGCTGAAACGCGGGCATTTGTGGATTATGAGCCTGCTGTATCTGGCGACCTTCGGTTCCTTTATCGGTTTCTCTGCCGGTTTCGCGATGCTGTCAAAAACGCAGTTCCCTGAGGTGCAGATCCTGCATTACGCCTTCTTTGGCCCGTTCATTGGTGCGCTGGCGCGTTCTGCGGGCGGCGCAATCTCTGACCGTCTGGGCGGGACCCGCGTCACGCTGGTGAACTTCATTCTGATGGCTATTTTCAGTGCCTTATTGTTCCTGACGCTGCCATCAAACGGTGTCGGCGGCAACTTCATTGCCTTCTTCGCTGTGTTCCTGGCGTTGTTCCTGACGGCCGGACTGGGGAGTGGTTCAACCTTCCAGATGATCTCCGTAATCTTTCGCAAACTGACGATGGACAGAGTGAAAGCTGAAGGTGGTTCAGAAGAGAAAGCGATGCGCGAGGCGGCAACCGATACGGCGGCAGCGTTGGGCTTTATCTCTGCTATTGGTGCGATCGGCGGCTTCTTTATCCCGAAAGCATTTGGCACGTCCCTGGCATTAACCGGTTCTCCGGTCGGTGCGATGAAAGTATTTCTGATCTTCTATGTCGCTTGTGTGGTTATCACCTGGGCGGTATACGGACGTCATTCTAAAAAGTAAAAAAGTGGTATACACAAAATCATTCTAACTGCATCAAGGCGACAAGTGAGAAATCCCCAGGAGCTAACAGAAGTAAGTGACTGGGGAGAACGAGCGCAGCCAACGCGAAGCAGTTTGAAGGATGAAGTGTAAGTTGATTATCCATTGCGCGGTGTTAGACCGCGCTTTTTTTTTGTCTATAATTAGTTACAACATACTTTTGTATTGTGGCATGACAACAGCCTGTGAGAACGGCGTACGCAACATGCTAAGCAGGGGGGATACCCCTTAATACCCACTTATAAAGAATTTAACATTTGCATGATAATTGAATTATTAAAAATCCTTTAAATTCAATTTATTACGTTAAATGTCAATATCCCACTTTGGGGGTATGTAAAAACCAACCCTCATTTTTCATCCCTGCCTGCCTTGATCGTTATCAATTCTCACGCCCTTTCAGAGCGTTACCTTCGCTCTCAATCAAGCAATGTCGATTTATCAGAGAGCCGTCAGGCTCCTACAGGAGAAAACCGATGAGTAAATTCCTGGACCGGTTTCGCTACTTCAAGCAGAAGGGCGAAACCTTTGCCGATGGGCATGGCCAGCTTCTCAATACCAACAGGGACTGGGAGGACGGATACCGCCAGCGTTGGCAGCATGACAAAATCGTGCGTTCAACCCACGGGGTAAACTGCACTGGCTCATGCAGCTGGAAAATCTATGTGAAAAATGGTCTGGTGACCTGGGAAACCCAGCAAACCGATTATCCGCGTACCCGTCCGGACCTGCCAAACCACGAGCCTCGTGGTTGCCCTCGTGGTGCAAGCTATTCCTGGTATCTCTACAGCGCTAACCGTCTGAAATACCCGCTGATGCGCAAACGTCTGATGAAAATGTGGCGTGAAGCGAAAAGACTGCACAGCGATCCGGTAGACGCATGGGCCTCCATCATCGAAGACGCCGATAAAGCAAAAAGCTTCAAACAAGCGCGTGGTCGTGGTGGTTTTGTGCGTTCTTCCTGGCAGGAAGTGAATGAGCTGATTGCCGCTTCTAACGTTTACACCGTTAAAACCTACGGTCCTGACCGCGTGGCGGGCTTCTCGCCGATCCCTGCGATGTCGATGGTTTCCTACGCCTCCGGTGCACGATATCTGTCGCTGATTGGCGGCACCTGCCTGAGCTTCTACGATTGGTACTGTGACTTGCCGCCTGCGTCTCCGCAGACCTGGGGTGAGCAGACTGACGTTCCGGAATCTGCCGACTGGTATAACTCCAGTTACATTATCGCCTGGGGTTCAAACGTTCCGCAGACCCGTACCCCAGATGCGCACTTCTTCACGGAAGTTCGCTACAAAGGGACTAAAACGGTCGCCATCACCCCGGATTACGCTGAAATCGCTAAACTCTGCGATCTGTGGCTGGCTCCGAAGCAGGGCACCGATGCCGCAATGGCGCTGGCAATGGGTCACGTCATGCTGCGCGAGTTCCACCTTGATAACCCGAGCCAATACTTCACCGACTACGTGCGTCGTTACACCGACTTCCCGATGCTGGTGATGCTCGAAGAGCGTGACGGGTATTATGCGGCGGGTCGTATGCTGCGTGCCGCCGATCTGGTTGACTCCCTGGGTCAGGAAAATAATCCAGAGTGGAAAACTGTTGCCATCAATACCGACGGCGAAATGGTTGCGCCAAACGGTTCAATTGGTTTCCGCTGGGGTGAAAAAGGTAAATGGAACCTTGAGCAGCGCGACGGCACGTCCGGTAACGAAACCGAACTGCAGCTCAGCCTGTTGGGCAGCCAGGACGACATCGCTGAAGTCGGCTTCCCGTATTTTGGCGGCGAAGGCACCGAGCACTTTAGCAAAGTTGAACTGGAAAATGTTCTGCTGCACAAACTGCCGGTAAAACGCCTGCAACTGGCAGATGGCAGCACCGCGCTGGTGACCACCGTTTACGATCTGACCATGGCCAACTACGGTCTGGAACGCGGTCTGAACGATGAAAACTGCGCCTCCAGCTACGACGATATCAAAGCGTATACTCCGGCATGGGCAGAGAAAATCACTGGCGTATCGCGCGCTCAGATCGTGCGTATTGCCCGTGAATTTGCCGATAACGCAGATAAAACGCACGGCCGCTCAATGATTATTGTCGGCGCGGGTCTGAACCACTGGTATCACCTCGATATGAACTATCGTGGGCTTATCAACATGCTGGTGTTCTGTGGTTGCGTCGGCCAGAGCGGCGGCGGTTGGGCCCACTATGTGGGTCAGGAAAAACTGCGTCCGCAGACCGGTTGGCAGCCGCTGGCGTTTGGCCTTGACTGGCAGCGTCCGGCGCGTCATATGAACAGTACGTCCTACTTCTATAACCACTCCAGCCAATGGCGCTATGAGACGGTTACGGCACAGGAACTGCTGTCCCCGATGGCAGACAAATCCCGCTATAGTGGCCATTTGATTGACTTTAATGTTCGCGCTGAACGTATGGGCTGGTTGCCATCTGCGCCGCAATTGGGTACTAACCCGCTGTACATTGCGCGTGAGGCGGAAAAAGTCGGGATGACACCGGTGGATTACACCGTTAAATCTCTGAAGGAAGGTTCTATTCGCTTTGCGGCTGAACAACCAGAGAACGGTAAAAACCATCCGCGTAACCTGTTTATCTGGCGTTCTAACCTGCTCGGCTCTTCCGGTAAAGGCCACGAGTACATGCTGAAGTATCTGCTGGGTACTGAACATGGTATTCAGGGGCTGGATCTGGGTAAACAGGGGGGCGTGAAGCCAGAAGAAGTGGAATGGCAGGATAACGGACTGGACGGCAAGCTGGATCTGGTCGTCACCCTGGACTTCCGTCTGTCGAGCACCTGTCTGTACTCCGACATCGTGCTGCCGACCGCCACCTGGTATGAAAAAGACGATATGAATACTTCGGATATGCATCCGTTTATTCACCCGTTGTCTGCCGCCGTTGACCCAGCCTGGGAATCGAAGAGCGACTGGGAAATCTACAAGGCTATCGCCAAGAAATTCTCTGAAGTTTGCGTGGGTCACCTTGGCAAAGAAACCGACGTAGTGACGCTGCCTATTCAGCACGACTCGGCCGCCGAACTGGCGCAGCCGTTGGATGTTAAAGACTGGAAGAAAGGCGAATGCGATCTGATTCCAGGCGTTACCGCGCCGCACATCATGACAGTTGAGCGTGATTATCCGGCAACCTACGAACGCTTCACGTCCATCGGCCCACTGATGGATAAAGTCGGTAACGGCGGGAAAGGGATTGCCTGGAATACCCAGAGCGAAATGGATCTGCTGCGCAAGCTCAATTACACCAAGGCTGAAGGCCCGGCAAAAGGCCAGCCGATGCTGAATACGGCGATTGATGCCGCTGAGATGATCCTCACCCTGGCACCGGAAACCAACGGTCAGGTGGCGGTGAAAGCCTGGGCTGCGCTGAGTGAATTTACCGGCCGTGACCATACGCATCTGGCGCTGAATAAAGAAGACGAGAAAATCCGCTTCCGCGATATTCAGGCGCAGCCGCGCAAAATTATCTCCAGCCCGACCTGGTCAGGACTGGAAGATGAACATGTTTCTTACAACGCCGGTTACACCAACGTTCACGAGCTGATCCCATGGCGTACGCTGACTGGTCGCCAGCAGCTGTATCAGGATCATCAGTGGATGCGAGACTTCGGTGAAAGCCTGCTGGTTTACCGCCCACCAATTGATACTCGTTCGGTGAAAGAGGTGATGGGCGAGAAATCAAATGGTAACCCAGAAAAAGCGCTCAACTTCCTGACGCCACACCAGAAGTGGGGTATCCACTCCACCTACAGCGATAACCTGCTGATGCTGACGTTAGGTCGCGGCGGTCCGATCGTGTGGATGAGCGAAGCGGATGCGAAAGATCTGGGTATCGAGGATAACGACTGGATCGAAGTCTTTAACAGTAACGGGGCACTCACCGCTCGTGCGGTTGTGAGTCAACGTGTCCCGGCCGGGATGACCATGATGTACCACGCCCAGGAACGTATTGTGAATATTCCGGGGTCGGAGATTACCGAGCAGCGCGGCGGGATCCATAACTCGGTGACCCGTATCACACCGAAACCGACGCACATGATTGGTGGTTATGCCCACCTGGCCTACGGCTTTAACTACTACGGCACCGTAGGTTCGAACCGTGATGAGTTCGTGGTGGTTCGTAAGATGAAGAACATTGACTGGTTGGATGGCGAAGGCAATGACCAGGTACAGGAGAGCGTAAAATGAAAATTCGTTCACAAGTCGGCATGGTGCTGAATCTCGATAAGTGCATCGGTTGCCACACCTGTTCAGTAACCTGTAAAAACGTCTGGACCAGCCGTGAAGGTGCGGAGTATGCCTGGTTTAACAACGTTGAAACCAAACCGGGTACTGGCTTCCCCACTGATTGGGAAAACCAGGAAAAATGGAAGGGCGGTTGGATCCGTAAGATCAACGGTAAACTGGTGCCGCGCATGGGTAACAAAGCGCTGCTGCTGGGTAAAATTTTTGCTAACCCGCATTTGCCAGGTATTGATGACTACTACGAACCGTTTGACTTCGATTACCAGACTCTGCACAACACCCCGGCAGACAGCAAAGCGCAGCCGATTGCCCGCCCGCGCTCGCTGATCACCGGTCAGCGTATGGATAAAATCACCAAAGGTCCGAACTGGGAAGATGACCTCGGCGGTGAGTTCGAGAAGCTGGCGAAAGACAAAAATTTCGAGAACATGCAGAAGGCGATGTACGGTCAGTTCGAAAACACCTTCATGATGTATTTGCCGCGTCTGTGCGAGCACTGCCTTAATCCGGCGTGCGTGGCGACTTGCCCGAGCGGTGCCATTTACAAGCGTGAAGAAGATGGCATCGTGCTGATCGATCAGGACAAGTGCCGCGGCTGGCGTATGTGCATCACCGGTTGCCCGTACAAAAAAATCTACTTCAACTGGAAGAGCGGTAAGTCAGAGAAGTGCATTTTCTGCTATCCACGTATCGAAGCCGGTCAACCGACCGTGTGCTCCGAAACCTGCGTCGGTCGTATCCGTTACCTCGGTGTACTGCTGTATGACGCGGATGCGATTGAAAGCGCGGCAAGCACCGAGCATGAGAAAGATCTGTACCAGCGTCAACTGGACGTGTTCCTCGATCCGAACGATCCGGCTGTTATTGAACAGGCGCTGAAAGATGGTATTCCGCTGAGCGTTATCGATGCCGCACAGCAGTCTCCGGTTTATAAAATGGCGATGGACTGGAAGTTGGCGCTGCCGCTGCATCCGGAATACCGCACATTGCCGATGGTTTGGTACGTGCCGCCATTGTCACCGATTCAGTCTGCCGCCGATGCGGGCGAGCTGGGCAGCAACGGTATTCTGCCGGACGTTGACAGTCTGCGTATCCCGGTTCAGTACCTGGCGAACCTGCTGACAGCAGGCGATACTCAGCCGGTGCTGTTGGCGCTGAAACGTATGCTGGCGATGCGTCACTACAAACGTGCGGAAACCGTTGACGGTAAAGTCGATACCCGTGCGCTGGAAGAGGTCGGTCTGACCGAAGCTCAGGCACAGGAGATGTATCGTTATCTGGCCATTGCGAACTACGAAGATCGTTTCGTGGTGCCGAGCAGCCATCGTGAACTGGCGCGTGATGCGTTCCCGGAGAAAAGCGGTTGCGGCTTTACCTTCGGTGACGGTTGCCACGGTTCTGATACTAAATTCAATCTGTTCAACAGCCGCCGCATCGACGCTGTCGATGTGACCAGCAAAACGGAGCCGCACCAATGATTGAACTCGTCATTGTTTCGCGTTTGCTCGAGTACCCGGATGCTGCCCTGTGGCAGCATCAGCAGGAACTTTTCGATGCACTCGCGTCATCTGAGAACCTGGATAAAGAGGATGCCCAGACTCTGGGCGTTTTCCTGCGCGATCTAATCGCGCAAGACGTGCTGGATGTGCAGGCAAGTTACAGCGAACTGTTTGATCGTGGCCGTGCCACCTCGCTGCTGCTGTTTGAACATGTACACGGTGAATCCCGCGATCGCGGTCAGGCGATGGTTGACCTGATGGCACAGTATGAACAGCACGGTTTGCAGCTCGACAGCCGCGAACTTCCCGATCATCTGCCGTTGTATCTGGAATATCTTGCGCAACTGCCGAAAAGCGAAGCGCTAGGTGGCTTGCAGGATATTGCGCCGATCCTGGCTTTGCTCAGCGCTCGTTTGCAGCAGCGTGAAAGCCGTTATGCAGTACTGTTCGATTTGCTGTTAAAACTGGCGAATACCGTTATCGACAGCGATAAAGTGGCTGAAAAAATTGCGGATGAAGCCCGTGATGATACTCCACAAGCGCTGGATGCGGTCTGGGAAGAAGAGCAGGTAAAATTCTTCGCCGATCAGGGGTGTGGCGAGTCGGAAATCTCCGCTCACCAGCGTCGTTTTGCCGGGGCCGTTGCGCCGCAGTATCTGAATATCACTACCGGAGGACAGCACTAATGCACTTCCTGAATACGTTCTTCTTTGACATCTATCCGTACATCGCGGGTTCTGTCTTTCTGATCGGCAGTTGGCTGCGTTATGACTACGGGCAGTATACGTGGCGTGCGGCCTCCAGTCAGATGCTGGATCGCAAAGGGATGAACCTGGCGTCAAACCTGTTTCACATTGGGATCCTGGGGATTTTTGCCGGGCACTTCTTGGGTATGTTAACGCCACACTGGATGTATGAAGCGTGGCTGCCGCTTGAAGTGAAACAAAAGATGGCGATGTTCGCGGGTGGCGCTAGCGGCGTAATGTGTCTGATTGGCGGTGTACTGCTGCTGAAACGTCGTTTGTTCAGCCCACGAGTGCGGGCTACCACCACCGGAGCGGATATTCTGATCCTCTCTCTGTTGGTTATCCAGTGTGCGCTGGGTCTGCTGACCATTCCGTTCTCCGCCCAGCATATGGACGGCAGCGAGATGATGAAGTTGGTGAACTGGGCGCAGACAGTGGTGACCTTCCATGGCGGAGCGTCTCAGTATCTGGATGGCGTCGCATTTATTTTCCGTGTGCACCTTGTGCTGGGTATGACGCTGTTCCTGTTGTTCCCATTCTCGCGTCTGGTACACATCTGGAGCGTCCCGGTCGAATATCTGACACGCAAATACCAGATTGTTCGTGCACGTCACTAATTGTATTTCTGTGAAAGATAAAACCCTGCTTCGGCGGGGTTTTTTTATGCCTATTTGCCGGATGGCGGCGCAAACGCCTTATCCAGCCTACGCAGGTTTCAGCGAGCGCCGTAGGCCTGCGTAGTGCATCAGGCAATTTGTGGGCATGTGTCGAGTTTGTAGGTCTGATAAGCACAGCGCATCAGGCAAATAAAGGGCAATGCAGATTGATTTTGTGTTGGTGCTTTATGAAGTGATGGTGGTGGGGGAAGGATTACTCAGCGCTGCGCGCTTCGCCCTTCGGGTCGTTGCCTGCGGCAACGCTTTCTCGCTAACGCTCGAATCGAACCTTGGTCAAAGCTTCTCATCCTTCCCGAATAGGAAGAATTTGGGGCATTGCAGATTGATTATGTGTTGGTGCTTTATGAAGTGATGGTGGTGGGGGAAGGATTACTCAGCGCTGTGCGCTTCGCCCTTCGGGTCGTTGCCTGCGGCAACGCTTTCTCGCTAACGCTCGAATCGAACCTTGGTCGAGGCTTCTCATCCTTCCCGAATAGGAAGAATTTGTGGCATTGCAGATTGATTTTGTGTTGGTGCTTTATGAAGTGATGGTGGTGGGGGAAGGATTCGAACCTTCGAAGTCGATGACGGCAGATTTACAGTCTGCTCCCTTTGGCCGCTCGGGAACCCCACCAGGGGTATACTAATTTTGTGAGTGTAAAAGAATGAATGGTGGTGGGGGAAGGATTCGAACCTTCGAAGTCGATGACGGCAGATTTACAGTCTGCTCCCTTTGGCCGCTCGGGAACCCCACCACGGGGTAATGCTAATTACTGGCCTGCTTCCGTTGGAAGCGGGGCGCATCATATCAAATGATGCGCCCCTGTAAAGCATTCCGTTGATAAAAAAGAACTGGTTGCCTGATTTTTACACGTAAAGATGTAAAGGTAACCAATTAACTTATCAATCGATTACAGAATAATCGTTCGGTTACCGTAAACAAAGACGCGCTGAGCCAGAACCTGATACAGCGCACGGCTTAAAACATTTTTTTCAACGTCGCGACCCGCGCGCATCATATCTTCGGCAGTGTAGGTGTGATCAACATGGATCACGTCCTGCATAATGATTGGGCCTTCATCAAGGTTATCATTTACGTAGTGGGCCGTCGCGCCGATGATTTTCACGCCGCGCTCATAAGCTTGATGGTACGGGCGAGCACCAATGAATGCTGGCAGGAATGAATGGTGAATATTGATAATTTTATTTGGGAAGCGTGAAACAAATGTCGGGGTCAGAACGCGCATGTATTTAGCCAACACGACATAGTCCGGCTGGTGGGCGTCGATAGCGTCAGCCATGTTCTGATCATGTTCGTCACGTGTTAAACCTTCATGGCTGACCAGCTCAAACGGAATATCAAACCGTTCAACCAGAGGACGCAACGTCTCGTGATTGCCGATCACCGCGGCGATTTCAACATCCAGCCCGCCATAATTGGCCTTCATTAACAGATCGCCCAGGCAATGCGCTTCCTTAGTGACCAAAATGACGATGCGGCGGCGGCCTGCTGGGGTTAATTCACGGATTGAGCCTTCAGGTAAGGCGCTGTCCAGATCGGCAAGCAGCGTGACGTCGTTAAAAATGCCCTCCAGTTCGGTGCGCATAAAAAAGCGTCCGGTGCGGTGGTCCACAAACTCATTGTTCTGCACGATGTTCAGTTCATGCTTGTAACAGATATTCGTAATGCGTGCGATCAGACCTTTTTGGTCTGGGCAAATAGTACGCAGCACTTTTCTTTGTAATGAATGCATTTGCAGCGGTGATCCTGTTGAGAATGTTTGCAAAATTGATACTGTCGGGCGTTGATTAGCCGCAGCACTTTTTAAATTTTTTACCGGAGCCACAAGGGCAGGTATCGTTTCGTCCAATTTGAGGGCGTGTACCGTCTATATAGTACCACTGACCGTTTTCTTTTAAAAAACGAGAGCGCTCGATAATTGCACCTGTTTTACCTTGTTCAGAAAACCGTGCGACGAAACTGACATAGCCGATATCTTCTGTGTCTGCCGTCTCTTGTTCAAAAACGGTCAGCCCAAGCCATTCAGTATGATTAAATCCTGCGATAATGTCGTCGCGAAACGAGGCCGCATGACAATCTGGATGCCAGGTCCTGATAAGATAATCTGCGTCTTTCATCACAAAAGCACAGTAACGAGAACGCATGAGGTGTGACGGCGTAGGTGCTACTTGCGCGCCGGACACATAACGGTAGCAACATAGGCTATACTCGACAGCGCTACCACAGGGACAAAGCTGAGACACAAAGTACTCCCTGGAATATAAAAACGGCGTAAAAACGCCAGAGTGGCACTATGTTAACTGAGCGGTAGCGATGTTGCTACGTCTGCAAGCCAGGGGAAGTTTGTACGTATAATGAGAAAAATAAAAATTGGGCTGGCGCTAGGTTCCGGCGCGGCGCGAGGTTGGTCGCACATTGGGGTTATTAAAGCCCTTAAGCATATGGGCATCGATGTTGATATCGTGGCAGGGTGCTCCATCGGTTCGCTGGTTGGTGCTGCCTACGCCTGCAATAAGTTGCCTGCTCTTGAAAAGTGGGTATGTTCTTTCAGCTATTGGGATGTTTTACGGCTGATGGATCTCTCGTGGCGCAGGGGAGGTTTACTGCGCGGTGAACGGGTATTCAATCAGTACCGTAATGTTATGCCGGTAGAAGCAATTGAGCAATGCACACGCCGTTTCGCAACTGTTGCTACTAATCTGAGTACGGGGCGGGAGCTGTGGTTTACCGAAGGTGATTTGCATCTGGCTGTCCGAGCCTCCTGTAGTATTCCTGGTCTGATGTCTCCCGTGGCGCATAATGGTTACTGGCTGGTCGATGGCGCGGTGGTGAATCCCGTCCCTGTATCCCTGACTCGTGCGTTGGGGGCCGATATTGTTATCGCGGTCGACCTGCAACACGATGCTCATCTCATGCAACAAGATTTACTCTCCTTCAACGTCAATAGCGATGCCGAATCGGGTAATGATGCTGACGAGCTTTCATGGCATGCCCGCCTGAAAGAGCGATTGAGCAATATTACGGCCAGGCGTGCGGTCACGGCACCGACGGCGATGGAGATCATGACGACGTCTATTCAGGTTCTGGAAAATCGTCTGAAACGTAACCGCATGGCCGGCGACCCTCCAGACATACTGATTCAGCCGTTTTGTCCACAAATATCCACGCTGGATTTTCACCGCGCCAGTGCAGCAATTGCTGCCGGGCAGTTGGCGGTCGAGAAGAAAATGGATGAACTTCTACCCTTGGTGAAAACCAACGTCTAACGCATTTTTTATCAACACTTAAGCTAATTCTGACAGGCGTGAGTGGCAATAGCATGCCACTATTTATTAAAGCCAGTCAGGGGGGAGAATATGACGCAGCCATTGGTCGGAAAACAGATTCTTATCGTTGAGGATGAGCCGGTATTTCGCTCACTCATGGACTCATGGTTTTCCTCTTTGGGAGCGACAACGGCGGTGGCTGGCGACGGGCTTGAAGCACTTGAACTACTTGGACACTTCACGCCAGATCTGATGATTTGCGATCTGGCTATGCCAAGAATGAACGGCCTCAAACTGGTTGAGTATCTACGCAATCGTGGCGATCAGACCCCGATACTGGTGATTTCTGCGACGGAAAACATGTCCGACATAGCCAAAGCGCTACGACTCGGGGTGGATGATGTCCTATTGAAGCCGGTGAAAGACCTTAATCGCTTGAGAGAAACCGTCTTTGCATGTCTTTATCCCAACATGTTTAATTCACGCGTGGAAGAAGAAGAGCGGCTGTTTCGCGACTGGGATGCGATGGTGGACGATCCTGCCGCCGCCGCGAAGCTGCTAAAAGAATTACAGCCTCCAGTGTCGCAAGTGATTTCGCACTGTCGCATTAACTATCGACAATTGGTAGTAGCCGACCAACCGGGGCTGGTGCTGGATATTGCGCCGCTGTCGGATCATGACCTTGCATTCTATTGCCTTGATGTGACGCGGGCAGGGGATAATGGTGTTTTGGCTGCATTATTATTGCGGGCGCTATTTAATGGTCTACTGCAGGAGCAACTGACACAACAAAATCAGCGGTTGCCGGAGTTAGGTACGTTATTGAAACAGGTAAATCATTTGTTGCGGCAAGCAAATTTACCAGGGCAGTTTCCCTTGCTGGTGGGGTATTACCACAGCGGATTAAAAAATCTGATTCTGGTATCTGCAGGGCTGAATGCGACATTAAATACAGGTTCCCACCAAGTGCAAATCAGCAATGGCGTTCCGCTGGGTACCTTAGGTAATACGTATCTTAATCAGTTGAGCCAACATTGTGAGTCATGGCAATGCCAAATATGGGGGGCGGGAGGGCGTCTGCGCTTGATGTTGTCTGCGGAATGAACAATTGAGAGGCGTGCAAATGAAATTGGTTCACCCTCCCCGTGCTGTAAGTGCTACTATCAGCGCCAGATTTATTCGTATTTATCTTAATTATACCGACGCGCGTCCTTTTCAGACCAGAAGTTTGTCGCTGTACTGATATACTCGGATGCGATACAGAATGATGAACACGTTCAATACATGAACAGTCCAGGAGAGTTTTAAATGGCTGCCCTTAATTCAAAAGTCAAAAAAGCCGTTATCCCAGTTGCGGGATTAGGAACCAGGATGTTACCGGCTACGAAAGCAATCCCGAAAGAGATGCTACCGTTGGTTGATAAGCCATTAATTCAGTACGTCGTAAACGAATGTATTGCTGCGGGCATCACTGAAATTGTACTTGTAACTCACTCGTCTAAAAATTCTATTGAAAACCACTTCGATACAAGCTTTGAACTTGAAGCGATGCTGGAAAAACGTGTAAAACGTCAGCTTCTGGAAGAAGTGCAATCTATTTGCCCGCCGCATGTGACTATTATGCAGGTGCGTCAGGGTCTGGCAAAAGGTCTGGGCCACGCAGTATTGTGCGCGCACCCTGTGGTTGGCGATGAACCGGTTGCTGTAATCCTGCCGGACGTAATTCTTGACGAATACGAATCTGATTTATCCCGCGACAACCTTGCCGAAATGATTCATCGTTTTGATGAAACAGGTAGCAGCCAGATTATGGTTGAACCGGTAGAAGATGTTACGGCTTATGGTGTTGTTGATTGTAAAGGCGTTGAATTATCCCCGGGCGAAAGCGTCCCGATGGTTGGCGTGGTTGAAAAACCAAAAGCTGATGTAGCGCCTTCTAATCTGGCCGTTGTGGGTCGTTACGTTCTTAGTGCCGATATCTGGCCTCTGCTGGCTAAAACCCCTCCGGGAGCGGGTGATGAAATTCAGCTGACAGATGCAATCGATATGCTGATTGAAAAAGAGACGGTTGAAGCTTATCACATGAAGGGCAAAAGCCATGACTGTGGTAATAAACTGGGCTATATGCAGGCGTTCGTCGAATATGGTATTCGCCATAATACTCTCGGCGCTGAATTTAAAGCCTGGCTGGAAGACGAGATGGGTATTAAGAAGTAACCTTCTGGTATTATCTGGTCAGAACGGCGCTGTATTAACAGCGCCGTTTTTTTATACCTAATCCGAGTAGGGCTGAGCGAAGTACCAGTAAAAAAAATCCCGCCAATGGCGGGATTTTAAGCAACGTATTTCTGAATTATTCCTTGATCAGGAAATCGTCCAGTTGTTTACCTTGCTCTTCCATCGCTTTTTTGATCACTGCCGGTGTACGACCCTGGCCAGTCCAGGTTTTAGTTTCACCGTTTTCGTCAACATAGCTATATTTAGCCGGACGTGCAGCGCGTTTAGCTTTGGTGCCAGATTTAACAGCAGCCATGCTATTCAGCAGTTCGTTCGGATCAATGCCGTCAGCGATCAGCATTTCACGATATTGTTGCAGTTTACGAGTGCGTTCTTCAACTTCAGCGGCAGCAGCGCTTTCTTCTTCGCGACGCTCGCTAACTACAACTTCTAATTTTTCCAGCATTTCTTCAAGCGTTTCCAGAGTGCATTCTCTTGCCTGCGCACGAAGAGTACGGATGTTGTTCAGAATTTTAAGTGCTTCGCTCATTGTAGTAATCTCAAACTTATATTGGGGTGGTTTGTTGAGCTAATAATAGAGCGATAAATTCAGTTGTGCAATAGCCAGGAATGTAAGGAATTCAAAATTGCGCTTTATTTAGTAACAGAATTAATTCTCCTGTCTTAAATTCCCCATGATGTTGGGCATAAAAAAGGCTTATTGGCGAGGGGGCTTCTCAGCGGTTGAGAGTAGAAATTCAAGATTCAGGTCACATTTTATGGTGTACAAATAGTATCTCTTTGCAGTGATTTCAACCTTTTGTATTAGTTTTGCTTACGTGAATTCGCTAATACATGGTGAGAGTGGGTAGATTCAATAACAATATGGGAAGGGTTTCTTTATTGCCGTATGATGATAAGTGACATTGATAAATTTCATGAGCACTATTTGCGAAAGAGAGTGTATATACGCGTCCGAGCTCGGGCCGTATGGTCGATGGTTGTATGCTCTCTAACAACCTGCTACTTAAATTCAGGCGGCACTGAGCGAGGTTGCCCGCGCATTTATACGCCTTTGGGCGCAACGCTACACCGACACTTTCGTGAAATATGATACAATCCCGCGCATATTTATTTCCCCATGTGAGGGCCTTTGGTCAATGGCACAGCTATATTTTTACTATTCTGCAATGAATGCCGGTAAGTCGACTGCATTGCTGCAATCTTCGTACAATTATCAGGAACGTGGGATGCGTGCTGTTGTATATACAGCGGAAATTGATGACCGTTTTGGTGCTGGAAAAGTAAGTTCACGTATAGGTCTGTCGTCGCCTGCAAAATTGTTTAACCAAAATTCATCTTTGTACGAAGAGATTCGTGCTGAAAATGAGCAGCAAAGAATTCACTGTGTACTGGTTGATGAGTCGCAGTTTCTGACTCGACAACAGGTTTATGAATTATCTGAAGTTGTCGATCGGCTGGATATTCCTGTGTTGTGCTATGGCTTACGCACAGATTTCCGTGGTGAATTATTTGGCGGCAGCGAATACCTGCTTGCGTGGTCAGATAAGCTCGTTGAATTAAAAACCATTTGTTTCTGTGGGCGTAAGGCCAGCATGGTTTTACGTCTTGATCAGTCTGGAAGGCCCTATAACGAGGGCGAGCAGGTGGTTATTGGCGGGAATGAACGCTATGTGTCGGTATGTCGTAAACACTACAAACAGGCGCAGTCTGAGGGCTCTCTGACGGCGATACAAGAACGACACAGCCACGATTAACCTGCAGGCTTCTGAGCGCTTATAAACACAGGGTAGGCCGGGACATTCGTCAATATTCTCTACCCTGTCAGACTCTCTTCTGACGGCTATTCTCACATCTTCCTGAATACATCTCTTACCGTCCCATTCTATTCACATGGTTAAATTGGGGATCACTCAATTTTCATAACACAAGACGAAAAAAAACGGTCCCAACTGGGACCGTTTATAGTGAAACTAAAACTTATCTGAGAAAATTAAGCGGATTTCTTCGCTTTCTTTTCTGCTTTCGGTGCAGCTACTGCTTCAGTCTTAGCGGTGGTCTGGCCTTCGCTGTACTCACGACCGTAGTATGTATCCAGCAGGATCTGTTTCAGTTCAGCAATCAGCGGGTAACGTGGGTTTGCACCAGTACACTGGTCATCAAACGCATCTTCAGACAGTTTGTCCACGTGTGCCAGGAAGTCAGCTTCCTGAACGCCAGCTTCACGGATAGACTTAGGAATACCCAGCTCAGCTTTGATTTCTTCCAGCCAGCCCAGCAGTTTCTGGATTTTCGCGGCAGTACGGTCGCCCGGTGCGCTCAGACCCAGATGGTCTGCGATTTCAGCGTAGCGACGGCGTGCCTGCGGACGGTCGTACTGGCTGAATGCAGTCTGTTTAGTCGGGTTGTCGTTCGCGTTATAACGAATAACGTTGCTGATCAGCAGGGCGTTCGCCAGACCGTGAGGAATGTGGAACTGAGAACCCAGTTTGTGCGCCATTGAGTGACATACACCCAGGAAGGCGTTAGCAAACGCGATACCGGCGATGGTTGCTGCACTGTGTACACGCTCACGTGCTACCGGGTTCTTAGAACCTTCATGGTAGGACGCCGGCAGGTTTTCTTTCAGCAGTTTCAGCGCTTGCAGAGCCTGACCGTCGGAGAACTCAGAAGCCAGTACGGAAACGTAAGCTTCCAGAGCGTGAGTGACGGCATCGAGGCCACCGAACGCACACAGGGACTTCGGCATATCCATCACCAGGTTGGCGTCAACAATCGCCATATCCGGAGTCAGCGCATAGTCTGCCAGCGGGTATTTCTGCCCAGTTGCATCGTCAGTAACAACCGCAAACGGAGTCACTTCAGAGCCGGTACCGGAAGTGGTGGTAACGGCGACCATCTTCGCTTTCACACCCATTTTCGGGAACTTGTAGATACGTTTACGGATGTCCATAAAGCGCAGCGCCAGTTCTTCGAAGTGAGTTTCCGGGTGCTCGTACATAACCCACATGATTTTCGCGGCGTCCATCGGGGAACCGCCGCCCAGCGCGATGATTACGTCTGGTTTGAAGGAGTTAGCCAGCTCAGCACCTTTGCGAACAACGGTCAGAGTTGGGTCAGCTTCAACTTCAAAGAACACTTCGGTTTCAACGCCAGCAGCTTTCAGAACGGAGGTGATCTGGTCTGCATAACCGTTGTTGAACAGGAAGCGGTCGGTCACGATGAGCGCACGTTTGTGACCATCGGTAATCACTTCATCCAGTGCGATTGGCAGAGAGCCACGACGGAAGTAGATAGATTTCGGAAGTTTGTGCCACAACATGTTTTCAGCTCGCTTAGCAACGGTTTTCTTGTTGATCAGGTGCTTAGGACCAACGTTTTCAGAGATGGAGTTACCACCCCAGGAACCACAACCCAGAGTCAGGGAAGGTGCGAGTTTGAAGTTGTACAGGTCACCGATACCACCCTGAGAAGCTGGGGTGTTAATCAGGATACGCGCGGTTTTCATCATCTGGCCGAAGTAAGCAACACGTTCTGGCTGGTTGTCCTGGTCAGTGTACAGGCAAGATGTATGACCGATACCGCCCATCGCAACCAGTTTTTCAGCTTTAATGACTGCGTCTTCGAAGTCCTTCGCACGGTACATTGCCAGCGTCGGAGACAGTTTTTCATGAGCAAACGGTTCGCTTTCATCGACAACCGTCACTTCACCGATCAGAATCTTAGTGGTTTCTGGTACGGAGAAGCCTGCCAGTTCAGCAATCTTGTATGCCGGCTGACCAACGATAGCTGCGTTCAGCGCGCCATTTTTCAGGATAACGTCCTGGACTGCTTTCAACTCTTTGCCCTGCAGCAGGTAGCCGCCGTGAGTCGCAAAACGCTCACGTACTGCATCATATACAGAGTCAACCACGACGACAGACTGCTCAGAAGCACAGATTACGCCGTTATCGAAGGTTTTAGACATCAGAACAGATGCAACAGCACGTTTGATATCAGCGGTTTCGTCGATAACAACAGGGGTGTTACCTGCGCCTACGCCGATAGCCGGTTTACCGGAGCTGTATGCCGCTTTAACCATGCCTGGACCACCGGTCGCAAGGATCAGGTTGATGTCCGGGTGGTGCATCAGCGCATTAGACAGTTCAACGGAAGGTTGATCGATCCAGCCGATCAGATCTTTCGGTGCGCCAGCAGCGATTGCAGCTTGCAGAACGATGTCTGCTGCTTTGTTAGTTGCATCTTTTGCACGCGGATGCGGAGAGAAGATGATGGCGTTACGGGTCTTCAGGCTGATCAGCGATTTGAAGATAGCGGTAGAAGTTGGGTTAGTGGTTGGAACGATACCGCAGATGATACCAATTGGTTCCGCAATGGTAATGGTACCGAAAGTGTCGTCTTCAGACAGCACACCACAGGTTTTTTCATCTTTGTAAGCGTTGTAAATGTATTCAGAAGCAAAGTGGTTTTTGATCACTTTATCTTCGACAATACCCATGCCGGATTCGGCAACGGCCATTTTCGCGAGAGGGATTCGAGCGTCTGCGGCAGCCAGAGCGGCGGCGCGGAAGATTTTGTCAACCTGTTCTTGAGTGAAACTGGCATATTCACGCTGGGCTTTTTTTACGCGCTCTACAAGTGCGTTAAGTTCAGCGACATTAGTAACAGCCATGATGCTCTCCTGATAATGTTAAACTTTTTTAGTAAATCATCTGCTCGATACGAGAGTATAGACAGACCGACGAAAATTTGTGTAACGGTTTGAAAATCAAACGGTTAATTAACGTCCACTTTACTTTGATTTACTAAAAGAGCTTGTACGCTAGTGCCAGTTAACTCTAACGCGTTACCTCCAGGTGGCGTAAGCAAGATTACTCACTTCTGAGTAGTAATTGCGTGATCTGGATCAAAAATTCGCAAAGCTGACACCTTTCAGCAGGCCCTTTTAGCGTTTCTTGTCAAGTGTTAATAAATTGACGTAATGAATGCTAATAACGTTAGCATAATTAATACATATTAATAACACTGAGTATTGGTAGCGTATTTACGTAGATATACGAAGATAGAAGGTGAAGTATGCTGACAAAAGGCGTATCTTCAGCGCGGATTTTATCAATTTTTATGACTCATTTTATCCGGCTAACGCTTCGGAGCTAACCGTGATCCAAACGCTATTTGATTTTCCTGTCTATTTTAAATTTTTCATTGGGTTATTTGCGTTAGTCAACCCGGTAGGGATCATCCCTGTCTTTATCAGTATGACCAGTTATCAAACTGCTGCAGCGCGAAACAAAACCAACCTTACGGCAAACCTGTCAGTCGCTATCATTCTGTGGACTTCGCTGTTTCTTGGTGATGGTATTCTGCAACTTTTCGGTATCTCAATAGATTCGTTCAGGATTGCCGGCGGCATTCTGGTTGTGACTATCGCGATGTCAATGATTAGCGGAAAACTAGGGGAAGATAAACAAAACAAACAGGAAAAATCAGAAACCGCAATCCGTGAGAGTATCGGCGTTGTACCGTTGGCATTGCCGTTGATGGCGGGACCGGGGGCGATAAGCTCAACTATTGTTTGGGGTACGCGATATCACAGTGCGATTAACCTGTTTGGCTTTTTTGTCGCGATTGCGCTGTTTGCCCTGTGCTGCTGGGGGCTGTTTCGCATGGCGCCATGGCTGGTACGACTGTTGGGACAAACTGGCATCAACGTCATTACGCGTATTATGGGGCTACTGTTAATGGCCTTGGGTATCGAATTCATTGTTACAGGTATCAAATCCATTTTCCCAGGTTTGCTGGCCTGATATCTCTCTTCTGTACAAACGGAGTCGGTCCCGGCTCCGTTTCCTTTCATTATCAGTAAAACTTCTCACTAAAGTTGAAAATCAGCATAGTGATAATAAAAAATGCTGATGGTTATTCATTTGTTTATTCATTGATTTTATGAATGTAACACTCATCCATCTGCCAGAGAGAGCCTGATATCGCTGTTATTTAATTAACATCATACTCTGGGGCTTGCTGTAGGATTATCGAAATGTTATTAGTTATTTCAGCGTTTTTTTCAGTTGAATGTGCTAATTAATAACCAATTGTTAAATTTATGTGCATTTTGACGTGGTGTTGACACCTGACAGGGTAGTTAACACCTTTCTTGATGTAATTTATTGTTTATCATGGGTTTATTATAGAAAACCTTCATTCGTAAGACTTTCTTTGTGAGATTTATTTCCAATAAAAGAGAATTGGTTAACAAATTTGTAAAATGTATTGGCGGTTAAGAAACGCATTTGATACTTTCCGGCCAGGTATTATGCAGAAGAATTCACGTTGATGAGAATCATTTGCAGTTAGTTTCTCTCAACAGGGTAATAGCGTGTTTCCGGCAGGGGAGGCACGTAGATAATCGACGTAAGGCAGTCATACGAACCGCCAGAATAAATAAAGTCGGTGATAGCAAGCAGTAAAACAAAAAACGACCTGACGGCAGAAAATCTCCGGTGCCGTACAGTGATCCTGACAGGATTAACAGTCTGGTTAAAAAACCAGCCATAATAATGAGGGAGTACAACACAATGACTAACATCACTAAAAAAAGTTTAGTAGCTGCGGGGATCTTAACTGCGCTAGTCGCTGGAAATGTTGCCACGGCGGCAGTAGTGCCAGCGGGTGTGCAGCTTGCTGAAAAGCAGACTCTGGTGCGTAATAACGGTTCGGAAGTGCAGTCACTCGATCCCCACAAAATCGAAGGTGTACCTGAATCCAACATTAACCGTGACCTGTTTGAAGGTTTATTAATCAGTGATGTCGATGGCAAACCATCGCCTGGCGTGGCTGAAAAATGGGAAAATAAAGATTTTAAAGTCTGGACATTCCATCTGCGTAAAGATGCTAAGTGGTCTGACGGCACGCCTGTTACCGCGCAAGATTTCGTGTATAGCTGGCAACGTTTGGCTAATCCAAATACTGCATCACCGTACGCCAGTTATTTGCAGTACGGTCACATCGTCAATATTGATGATATTATCGCCGGTAAAAAACCGATCACCGATCTCGGTGTAAAAGCTCTCGACGATCATACTTTTGAAGTCACCCTCAGTGAACCTGTTCCTTATTTCTACAAACTGCTTGTGCACTCTTCCGTTTCACCAGTTCCTAGAGCTGCTGTTGAAAAATTCGGCGAGAAGTGGACCCAGCCCGCTAACATCATTACTAACGGTGCGTATAAACTGAAAGACTGGGTTGTGAACGAGCGCATTGTGCTTGAGCGTAATACCAACTATTGGGACAACGCCAAAACGGTTATTAACCAGGTAACCTACCTGCCTATTTCTTCTGAAGTGACTGACGTTAACCGCTATCGCAGCGGTGAAATCGACATGACCTATAACAACATGCCGATTGAGTTATTCCAGAAACTGAAAAAAGAGATCCCGAACGAAGTCCACGTTGACCCGTATCTGTGCACCTATTATTACGAAATCAACAACCAGAAAGCACCGTTCAACGATGTTCGTGTTCGTACCGCCCTGAAGCTGGCGTTGGATCGTGACATTATCGTCAATAAAGTGAAAAACCAGGGTGACCTGCCGGCGTATAGCTTTACTCCTCCATACACCGATGGCGCGAAACTGGTTGAGCCAGAGTGGTTCAAGTGGTCTCAGGAAAAACGTAACGAAGAAGCGAAGAAACTGCTGGCTGAGGCCGGATATACCGCTGAGAAACCGCTGACCTTTGACCTGCTGTATAACACTTCAGACCTGCATAAGAAGCTGGCTATTGCCGCGGCATCTATCTGGAAGAAAAATCTGGGTGCTAATGTGAAGCTGGAAAACCAGGAATGGAAAACGTTCCTCGATACGCGCCATCAGGGCAACTATGATGTTTCACGTGCGGGCTGGTGTGCGGACTATAACGAACCGACGTCCTTCCTGAATATGGTGCTGTCCGACAGCTCCAATAATACCGTCCACTATAAGAGCCCGGCATTTGATAAGCTGATTGCGGATACGCTGAAAGTGACGGATGAAGCGCAGCGCAGCGAACTGTATTCGAAAGCGGAACAGCAGCTGGATAAAGATTCTGCGATTGTACCGGTTTATTACTATGTTAATGCCCGCCTGGTGAAACCATGGGTTGGCGGATACTCCGGTAAAGACCCGATGGATAATATCCACGTTAAAGACTTGTATATTATCAAGCATTAATGGCAAGACGTGGGGCAATCATTTTTGCCCCACAGTGTCTTTTTTCTTCGAACTATTAATACCGCTTTACCTGAACGTCGGGGTTAAAGAGGTATAAAGGCACACGCCAGAAGGTACGGGCAATGTTAAAATTCATATTACGTCGCTGTCTGGAAGCGATTCCGACGCTGTTTATTCTTATTACGATTTCATTCTTTATGATGCGCCTTGCGCCCGGAAGCCCATTCACCGGGGAACGCACGTTACCGCCAGAGGTGCTGGCGAATATTGAAGCGAAATATCATCTTAACGATCCTATCTCGACGCAGTACTTCAGCTATCTGAAACAGCTGGCGCATGGCGATTTTGGACCATCCTTTAAATATAAAGACTACACGGTTAACGACCTCGTTGCTTCGAGTTTTCCGGTTTCTGCGAAGCTGGGTGCGGCAGCCTTTATTCTGGCGGTACTCGTCGGCGTTAGCGCCGGGGTGATAGCCGCGCTGAAGCAAAATACACGTTGGGATTACACGGTGATGGGGGTGGCAATGACTGGGGTAGTTATCCCCAGTTTCGTGGTCGCTCCCTTATTGGTCATGATATTTGCCATAACCTTGAAATGGCTGCCCGGCGGGGGCTGGAACGGTGGGGCGTTGAAATTTATGATCCTGCCAATGGTGGCCTTGTCACTGGCCTACATCGCCAGTATCGCTCGTATTACTCGCGGTTCGATGATTGAAGTGCTGCACTCTAACTTTATTCGTACCGCGCGCGCCAAAGGGCTGCCGATGCGGCGGATTATTTTCCGCCATGCGTTAAAACCTGCGCTGTTGCCAGTGCTGTCCTATATGGGACCGGCATTTGTCGGCATTATCACTGGTTCGATGGTTATTGAAACCATCTATGGTTTACCTGGCATTGGTCAGTTGTTCGTCAACGGCGCGTTAAACCGCGACTATTCGCTGGTTCTGAGTCTGACCATACTGGTGGGTACGCTGACCATCGTGTTTAACGCGATTGTCGATGTGCTTTATGCCGTTATCGACCCGAAAATTCGTTACTGATACTGGAGCTCGCTATGATGTTAAGTAAGAAAAACAGCGAAGCGCTGGAGAATTTCAGTGAAAAGCTGGAGGTCGAAGGCCGCAGCCTGTGGCAGGACGCGCGTCGACGCTTTATGCATAACCGTGCTGCGGTAGCAAGCCTGGTGGTGCTGGTAATTATTGCGCTGTTTGTGACGCTCGCGCCGATGCTGTCGCAGTTTACCTACTTCGATACTGACTGGGGCATGATGTCCAGCGCGCCGGATACGGAATCAGGCCACTATTTCGGTACTGACTCGTCGGGACGTGACCTGTTGGTACGCGTGGCGATTGGCGGGCGCATCTCGCTAATGGTCGGCATTGCGGCGGCGTTGGTCGCGGTTGTTGTCGGTACACTGTACGGTTCTCTGTCGGGCTACCTCGGCGGAAAAATCGACTCGGTGATGATGCGTCTGCTGGAAATTCTCAACTCCTTCCCGTTCATGTTCTTTGTGATCCTGCTGGTCACCTTCTTTGGGCAAAATATCCTGCTGATTTTTGTCGCTATCGGGATGGTCTCCTGGCTGGATATGGCGCGTATCGTGCGTGGACAAACGCTGAGCCTCAAGCGCAAAGAGTTTATTGAAGCGGCGCAAGTGGGTGGGGTGTCTACCGTGCGTATCGTTATCCGCCATATTGTGCCGAACGTGCTGGGTGTGGTGGTGGTATACGCTTCATTGCTGGTGCCGAGCATGATCCTGTTTGAATCCTTCCTGAGCTTTTTGGGATTAGGTACGCAGGAGCCGTTAAGTAGCTGGGGCGCTCTGCTCAGTGATGGTGCCAACTCAATGGAAGTCTCACCATGGCTGCTGCTGTTTCCGGCAGGTTTCCTGGTGGTCACTTTGTTCTGTTTTAACTTTATTGGCGATGGCTTGCGTGATGCCCTCGACCCGAAAGACCGTTAAGGAGTGCAGCCATGAGCGTAATTGAAACCTCAACCGCGCCGCTCGCGCAACAACAGGCTAACGCACTGCTGAACGTAAAAGATTTGCGTGTGACGTTCGCTACCCCCGACGGCGATGTAACTGCGGTCAACGATTTAAACTTTTCTCTGCGAGCTGGAGAAACGTTGGGTATTGTCGGAGAATCCGGCTCAGGTAAATCGCAAACGGCCTTTGCCCTGATGGGCCTGCTGGCGGCTAATGGTCGTATCGGGGGCTCCGCTACGTTCAACGGACGTGAAATTCTGAACTTACCGGAACGTGAACTGAACAAACTGCGCGCCGAGCAAATCTCGATGATTTTCCAGGACCCGATGACGTCTCTCAATCCGTACATGCGGGTCGGGGAGCAGTTGATGGAAGTTCTGATGCTGCATAAAGGCATGAGCAAAGCGGAAGCTTTTGAAGAGTCGGTCAGAATGCTGGATGCGGTGAAAATGCCGGAAGCGCGTAAGCGCATGAAAATGTATCCGCATGAATTCTCCGGTGGTATGCGTCAGCGCGTTATGATCGCTATGGCGTTGCTGTGCAGGCCCAAATTACTGATAGCCGATGAACCGACCACTGCGCTCGATGTGACGGTACAGGCGCAAATCATGACGCTGCTGAATGAACTGAAAAGCGAATTCAACACCGCGATTATCATGATCACCCACGATCTGGGGGTTGTTGCCGGTATTTGCGATAAAGTTCTGGTGATGTACGCCGGTCGTACGATGGAATACGGCAGTGCGCGGGATGTCTTTTATAAGCCCGTTCATCCGTATTCGATTGGTTTGCTGAATGCAGTACCTCGTCTGGATGCAGAAGGGGAAGAGATGCTCACGATCCCGGGCAACCCACCGAACCTGCTGCGTCTGCCAAAAGGCTGTCCCTTCCAGCCGCGTTGCCCGCATGCGATGGAAATCTGTAGCAGTGCTCCGCCACTGGAGGAATTTAGTCCAGGCCGTTTGCGCGCCTGCTTTAAGCCGGTGGAGGAACTGGTATGAATGCGGTAACCGAACAACGTAAAGTGCTCCTTGAGATTGCTGACCTTAAAGTCCATTTCGATATTAAAGATGGCAAACAGTGGTTCTGGCAACCATCTAAAACCCTTAAGGCAGTTGATGGCGTAACCCTGCGACTGTATGAGGGCGAAACCCTGGGCGTGGTCGGTGAATCAGGCTGCGGGAAATCGACCTTTGCCCGTGCGATTATCGGCCTGGTGAAGGCCACCGATGGAAAGGTTGCCTGGCTGGGTAAAGATTTACTCGGCATGAAACCCGATGAGTGGCGGGAAGTACGCAGTGATATCCAGATGATTTTCCAGGATCCGCTGGCATCTTTAAACCCGCGCATGACCATTGGTGAAATCATTGCCGAACCGCTGCGTACTTATCATCCGAATCTTACTGGTCAGGAAGTCCGCGATCGTGTGAAAGCGATGATGATGAAGGTAGGATTACTGCCCAACCTGATTAACCGCTACCCACATGAGTTTTCAGGTGGCCAGTGTCAGCGTATTGGTATTGCCCGCGCGCTGATCCTCGAACCGAAGTTGATTATCTGCGATGAACCCGTTTCGGCGCTGGACGTGTCAATCCAGGCCCAGGTGGTTAACCTGCTGCAACAACTTCAGCGAGAAATGGGATTATCGTTAATCTTCATTGCCCACGACCTCGCGGTGGTTAAACATATCTCCGACCGTGTGCTGGTTATGTATCTCGGACATGCGGTGGAATTAGGGACCTATGACGAGGTGTACCATAACCCGCTGCATCCTTATACCAAAGCGCTGATGTCTGCGGTGCCGATCCCCGATCCGGATCAGGAAAGGAACAAGGTTATCCAGTTGCTGGAAGGCGAGTTACCGTCCCCGATTAACCCTCCTTCCGGTTGCGTGTTCCGTACGCGCTGCCCGATTGCAGGGCCGGAATGCGCAAAAACGCGCCCGGTTCTCGAAGGAAGTTTCCGACACGCAGTTTCCTGCCTGAAAGTAGACCCGCTATAATTCCGAGGGCTGACAAAAGTCAGCCCTTTTTTTGGTGAGGTATCTGTGCCAGGTTTAGTCTCTTCTGTCCGCCGCGCGCTCTTTCGCAAATTATTCGATTTAAACACCCGTTCAGGGCGTCGCTTTGAAGGTATGTGCGCGCTATTCGCCTTGCTCAGCGTTATTGTTATCTTCATTGAGTCCGGAGTAGGGACGCAATACCATTTAACCTTTGAGGAATGGCGCGTTTTTGTCTGGCTGGAGATCTTTATTACTCTGGTCTTTACTCTCGAATATCTTCTGCGCTTATGCTGTTGGGCCAATCCCGCCAAATATGTGTTTAGTTTCTGGGGGATAGTTGACCTTGCCACCATTCTGCTGCTGTATGTGATGTGGCTATGGCCGGAAATCAGTCTGAGTTATGTTTTCGCCTGGCGGGCGATGCGTGTTCTGCGCGTACTGCGTATTCTCAAGCTGTTGCGCTTTATGCCTTCTCTACGGGTGTTCTGGAATGCGTTAAAAAGTGCCCGACATCAGCTGATGTTGTTCTATTCCTTTATCGCCATTCTGATGGTGGTTTTTGGTGCGATGATGTATCTGATTGAAGGGCCAAAATATGGATTTACTACGCTGAATGCGTCGGTGTATTGGGCGATTGTTACTGTAACCACCGTCGGCTATGGCGATATCACACCGCACACCCCGTTGGGGCGCATGGTGGCGTCCGTGCTTATCCTGATTGGCTACTCGGTGATTGCGATACCGACGGGATTGATTACCACGCACATGAGCAGTGCGTTCCAGCATCGCGGGCACCAACGAAAATGTCCCCAGTGTCAGCCGGCGCAGCACGAACATAGCGCGCAGTTTTGTAACCGTTGCGGAAGCAAACTGCCGGGCTAAAAATAAAAAAAGCTGCGAGAGCAGCTTTTTTGTTTGATTATTCGCGCCAGAGAATATGGCAGAGCTTATGATCTTTTTCGCGACATAATAAAACGCGCGCAAAAATATCGTTAATCTCGCCGTCTTCTGTATCTGCCAGACCAATCACCACTTCGGCAAAGAAATCAGGGTTCAGGTCAAAATCAACATGCTCCTGCCAGTCTTCTGCCGGATCGAATAACTCGGCACCGCCGCGTTCTTCAAACTGCAAATTGAACAGAATGATATCTGCCGGATCGAGGTTATCCGCAGCCAGTTCGAGAAAAATGTCGTAAGCCTGCTCAAGCGTTTCGTCTTCGGTCAGGCGATTGTTCAAATCCATATCCATAATGACTACCTGTTTACTGTCTGATGGGCACGTTTTACAGCAACGGACTAAAGAAGTAAAACAGTCGCTCTGCTATCCGCTGCCAGAGTGGTCGTTTTACCCACAAACGGGCATCAAGCAGGCGGGAACGCGAAATATAATCATCCTGCACGGCGGCGAGATCGCCGCCGAATCCAGCATCGTCAATGACCAGCGTGATTTCAAAATTGAGCCACAGACTGCGCATATCCAGGTTAACGGTACCGACCAGGCTCAGCTCGCCATCGACCAGTACGCTCTTGGTATGCAGCAGGCCGCCTTCGAACTGATAAATTTTAACGCCAGCTGCCAGCAACTCAGTGAAAAAGGCCCGGCTTGCCCAGCCAACCAGCAGGGAATCATTCTTACGCGGAAGAATGATACTGACGTCGACCCCACGCTGTGCTGCCGTACAAATTGCATGCAGCAAATCGTCGCTGGGAACAAAGTAAGGCGTGGTCATAATTAAATATTCGCGCGCTGAATAAGCTGCGGTTAACAGCGCCTGATGAATCAAGTCTTCTGGGAAACCAGGACCCGAGGCAATTGTGTGAATGGTGTGCCCGCTGGCCTGCTCAAACGGCATGATATTGACGTCCGGTGGCGGGGGCAAAATGCGCTTTCCGGTCTCAATTTCCCAGTCGCAAGAATAGACGATGCCCATAGCGGTGGCTACCGGGCCTTCCATTCTTGCCATTAAATCAACCCATTGCCCAACGCCTGCATCTTGTTTGAAGAAGCGCGGATCGACCATGTTCATGCTGCCGGTATACGCAATGTAGTTGTCGATCATAATCATTTTGCGATGCTGACGCAGGTCCATACGGCGTAAAAATACACGCATCAGGTTCACCTTCAGCGCTTCTACAACCTCGATACCTGCGTTACGCATCATCGCCGCCCAAGGGCTGCGGAAGAACGCCACGCTGCCGGCGGAGTCCAGCATCAGGCGACAGTGAATGCCACGCCTCGCGGCAGCCATTAACGACTCGGCTACCTGATCGGCCATACCACCCGGCTGCCAGATGTAGAACACCATCTCTATGTTGTGGCGCGCCAGTTGAATATCACGGATCAGCGCCTGCATCACGTCATCTGAACTGGTGAGCAGTTGCAGCTGATTTCCCTTAACGCCGGCGATTCCTTGACGACGCTCGCACAGTTTAAATAAGGAGGAGGCGACGCTGCTGTTTTCCTGCGCAAAAATATGCTTACAGGCTTTAAGATCGTTCAGCCACTTGGCCGTTGACGGCCACATTGCCCGGGCGCGTTCGGCGCGGCGTTTACCCAGGTGGAGCTCACCGAAGGACAGATAAGCAATGATCCCTACCAATGGCAGAATATAGATGATCAAAAGCCAGGCCATTGCGGAGGGCACTGCGCGTCGTTTCATTAGAATGCGTAATGTTACGCCAGCAATGAGTACCCAGTAACCCAGAATGACCAGCCAACTCACCACGGTGTAGAAGGTTGTCATAAATTTAAAAATCCTTTTGAAAGCGTATTGTTAAGAGTTTACGCATCAGGATTAATCTGGCAAATAAAAACACGGGAAAACCGCTGGTCTGCATTCGGTGTGGCGTTATAATGGCCACTCAGTGACTGAAAGAGTAGTAAACATGAAGCGTAGTAGAACGGAAGTGGGACGCTGGCGGATGCTGCGTCAGGCTAGCCGCCGTAAAGCACGTTGGCTTGAAGGACAATCGCGTCGTAATATGCGTATCCACACTATCAGAAAGTGCATTCTCAACCATCAACGCAACTCGTTGCTGTTTGCGATCCACAGCATCTGATCCCAAAAGGGCACCGCTGGCGGTGCCCAATGTCTGTTTTTGTTTTGTTTTTAAAATACTTTTTTGTACGGTTTTACTGAAACCTGCGCGTAAACGCCCGCTGCAACATACGGATCGGCTTCCGCCCACGCCTGTGCCGCCTCCAAAGATTCAAATTCGGCAATCACCGTCGAGCCGGTAAAACCCGCCGCACCGGGATCGTTACTATCGACCGCTGGCATGGGGCCCGCCGTGAGCAAACGACCTTCGTCATGAAGGAGTTGCAGGCGAGCCAGATGAGCAGGGCGCACGGAAAGACGTTTTTCGAGAGAGTCTGCGATATCTTGGGCGTAAATAACATACAGCACGGGTAGAACTCCTTGAACGGTAAAAGTCGTTAATAACGTTATTGGAAAGGCCTAACAACTGCAACGGAAAGATAACTGATATGTTAAGGCCATACTCTGAAAGTGGTTTTTTATCATAAAATCGCGTTCTAAATGTCAGTTACCGCCACGGGCTTATTGAATATGATTGCTATTTGCATTTAAAATCGGGGCCTGGTTTTTTTACTGAAACGATTATGACTTCAATGACCATTGATTTAAGTCTATTCGGTTTTCTTTAGATGTTCACCTCACATCTTCTTCAATTGATGTTCCTTACAACTCCCCAGAGCGTTAAGATAGTTAACCGATTGAGTTTTCAGGGTATGACAGGATGAGTGACACTACCGACTTCTTCAGCATGATAGCCGATATCACTATGGCTGGTACTGCTGTATGGGCTGCATTCAAAGCTAATGATTGGTTAAAAAATAAAGGATTGGATAATGCTGAATCTTTCTTTAGAGAGGTTCATGACCTGCATAAAAGATACTCAAAAATCCTGCGTTATGCTGAAGAGTCGAATCGAGTATTCCAGAATCAGGAAGGTCTGATGTCACCCAATCCTGAAATCATAAGTAATGAGCAATTCTGGGAAGTGAAAGCAAATCTCTACAAGACCAAAGAAGAGTTTGACCATTTTGTATCCTCATATCTGCTAATGGATGCAATGGATATTAAGTTAAGTCCAGCCTCTGCTGAACTGGTTGAGAAGCAGATGAATGCACACAGTGAGTTTTGGAAAAACGCAAGAGATTTTAACAACGCAATATCTGAGATTGTTAGGCGTGGTGTGTTGTCTGAAGACATGCAGCGTGTAAGGGATGAAGTGACAGTTAGATATAATATGGTGTACATAACTCTCGATACTTCTATGGATATCAATGCTGAGTTGAAGAAGATTAAATTTAAAGACTTCTACACACTTTCAAAGCCTAGACCTTTTATGAGGATTTATGACTCTATGAGTAGTCTGATAGTCAGGTTGAAGGAGCGATTACGTCAATTTTAAGTTACCTGTAAATAACAGGTCATAAACAGGTGAATACCTATTCAAATTAACGGTATTTTCCCATGTTTTTATGCACTTACACAGATTCTATACAGTATCAGCATAGTCTCTTTTTAGTGTAACTTATTGATATCTATAAAGAATCTGTACATGCTCTGTTTAGGATAAACTGCGTCGTATCAGTCATCCCTCTCTCGCCCCCTAGAAAAGTGATATATACAGGTCTATATAACGCTATTTAGATGTTTGGTCACCATACGTTACAGTTGCAAGAGATTACAATCAGCTATGTGAAAGTTCGAAAGTGATGTGTATCAGTGTTCAGGAGAATTTACGTAGGATACGGTTAAAGGTAAGCGTGCAGTGAGAACCGTATTGACGAAGTGAAGCTGGTCAGGCAGGCAGAGTAACCCGCCACGGGAGCAGAGCACCCACCCGGTTCACAGGCCAGTCGGCGATGACATCAAGTACATAATGCAGATAGCGTTCCGGATCCACGCCGTTTAATTTGCACGTCCCGATAAGACTGTACAGTGACGCACCGCGCTCACCACCATGATCCGAGCCGAAGAACAGCCAGTTTTTTCTCCCCAGACTGACCCGTCGTAGGGCGTTTTCGGCAATGTTATTATCCACCTCCACCCAGCCATCTTCTGCATAGCGGATCAGCGCCGGCCACTGGTTCAGCGCATACCCGAACGCCTTCGCCAGTTCTGAGTGCCTTGAGAGGGTTTTCTGTTTCTCCCGCAGCCACCCCTCCAGTGACGCCAGCAGCGGCAGCACTTTTTGGTGCCGGACTGCCTGCCGTTCCTCTGCTCTTTTACCTCTGATCTCCGACTCGATGGCATACAGCTCGCCGATCCGTTTCAGCGCCTCCTCCGTCAGGACTGACGGGGTACGGACGTGAACATCGTGGATTTTTCGGCGGGCATGGGCCCAGCACGCGGCTTCCTTTATATGGCCGTCGCGGTAGAGCTCGTTGAACCCGGCGTAGGCATCAGCCTGCAGTACGCCACTGAAGCCTGCAAGATGGGTCTGAGGGTGGATACCTTTTCTGTCCGGGCTGTAAGCGAACCACACTGCGGGGGCCAGCGCTGATCCGGCGTTGCGGTCGTCTCGAACGTACGTCCATAAGCGCCCGGTCTTCGTCTTCTTATTGCCCGGCAACAGCACCGGGACAGGCGTATCGTCAGCATGGAGTTTGCCGTCGGTCAGGACATAGTGCTGAAGGGCTTCATCCAGCGGTGCCAGCAGACGACAACACGCATCCACCCAGCCCGACAGTACAGAACGACTCAACACTACACCCTGGCGGGCATAGATCTCCGACTGGCGATACAGCGGTGTGTGCTCTGCATACTTTGAGGTCAGCACTCGGGCCAGCAGCCCCGGTCCGGCGATCCCCCGTTCGATGGGGCGCGAAGGAGCCGGGGCCTGAACGATGCGATCGCACCGACGGCAGGCATGCTTTTCACGGACTGTCCGGATAACCCGGAAGGCGCTGCGCATCAGCTCCAGCTGTTCGGCGGCATCCTCACCCAGGTAACTCAGCGAACCACCGCACTCCGGGCAACACGGCTCAGTCGGCAGCAGCCGCTTCTCATCCCGTGGGAGTGACTCAGGGAACGGTTTGCGGGTGCGGGTCTGACGCAGCGGGCGCTGCACTGCCGGGTCATCCACCCGGCCGGTCAGCGTATCGCTTTCCTGCTGCAGCAGGTTCAGGTCAGCTTCCATTTGCGCGATACGGCGGGATACCTTTTCGGAACGACTGCCGAAGTTCATCCGGCGCAGCTTATCCAGTTGCGCCTGCAGATGGTCTATTTCGCGTTCCCGGTTGCTCAGCTTTTCCTGCAGGGCGTGGATCAACGCTTCCTGTTCGGCCAGGCGCTGTTTCAGCAGAAGGATGTCGTCAGAAGAGGTATCGTTCATAAGCCTGTATTTTACCAGGCTTATTCTGCGACAACCAGGATAAAGAGCGCTACAACATGGTCAGGGATGTCAGTAACCGCTTTGGCTGTCGCCAGTCGATACCTTCCATCAGCATCGCCAGTTGCGCCGGCGTCAGGAACACTTTGCCATCGCGGGCTGAGGGCCAGGCGAAGCGACCACGTTCCAGTCGCTTTGTCAGCAGGCACAGACCATCGCCGGTGGACCAGAGCAGTTTTACCTGACTGCCGCTGCGTCCCCGGAAGATGAAGACGTGGCCGGACATCGGGTCATCTTTCAGCGCGGTCTGCACCTTTGCGGCGAGGCCATTGAAGCCGTTGCGCATATCGGTGATACCGGCAACCAGCCAGATTTTTGTGCCTGCGGGAAGATTTATCATACCGGCCCCCGCATCAGTTCGCGCAGGACAGTGCTCATGAGTTCAGCAGAGGGATGAGTCAGTGTTATTTCTCCTCCCCGACATTTTATGTGGCAGGTAGCGGGAGGAGAGCAGGATGGTAGTTCGAAGGTTGGGAGAGAAGAGCCCGCCTGAAGCTGCACGGGTATCAGGGCAGGAAGCGACGATGAGTTTTTTCGGGGCCGACAGACCCGCCCTTCACGCTGCCAGAGCCTTATCCATTTAAAGAGCAGGTTATCATTGACGTCATGTTTCCGGGCCAGTGCGGCAATACTGCCTTCTTCTTCAAGAGCCAGCCTGACCAGTTCCATTTTGAATTCAGGGGAATAGTGTTTCCGGGGAAGTCTTTCTTTAGCGCGCATGAGGTGTCCACCTGCAAAATAAGTGGGTGCTTAAGTTACAGGATCCTGGATTCGGGACCAGACGGTACTCAGACGACGCTTACGTTAAAGAGGGTATACAAAAAAGCCCCCATGAAGGAGGCTATGAAGATGCTACTAAGTTTTTTACAGTGTCTTTGTCCAGTGACGGCTAACCGTTCTCACAGAGAGATTAAGAAGCTTTGCAACCTGACTCTGTGATAATCCCTTTGCCTTATGCTCTAAAACGGCTTCTGTAGTGTTCACAGCTACAGGACGACCTAACGCCTTACCTTGTGCTTTAACACGTTGCAGACCCTGCTTAGTACGTTCCTTGATGCGGTTACGTTCGAACTCTGCAAAAGCCCCGAACATTTGAAGCATCATCCTACCTTCTGGCTTGGATAAGTCCTGTACAGGCAAGTCTAGGCAAATTAGCTTAATCCCTTTTGCAATGAGCATATCAACTGTTTTCTGTAGGTCGATGCAATCACGTCCTAGACGGTCAAGCTTGAGAACCACCAGCGTATCACCAGCTTCTAGTTTATGTGTGACCAAGTTAGAGAACTCTTTACGCTCCATAGCAGCCACTGAACCGGATACTACTTCTTCTATGATTCGTGTCTTAGGGATTGTGTAACCAGCATTCTTGATAGCTTCAATCTGGTTCTCATTGGTGGAGTCATCAACTGATACACGACAGTAAGCAAAGATGCGTGACATGTTCTTATCTCTCTATGTAGCCAACAAAGGTCTGTTTTGTTTGTCTATAGACATTAAATCAATTATCACAATTGTTGTCTATAGCTACAGCTACCTTTTTATATAGACACTTAACGGGCGTTTGTTGTCATGTGTATTTGTACAGCAAAAGACCTAGATAGATGCCTTTATAGCAATTCACGGAGAAAGTCAATGATATTTTAAAATTCTGCAAAGGGGGTGCTATATCGTGAATGTACCGTACCAAGCAGACATAGACCTGTGACAGATATTTTTGAAGATTATCGGGAAAGGGAAATGTAGAGGGGGCTGGTCATTTTTATAAAAAAATTTAGAAGCTGAATAACTGCTGTATAAAATTTATACAACCCTATTAAACCCCATAGAAAGCCCTGTAGCGAGTTTTAACCCCATTTTTAGGGGAAACCTACAGGGATGTACCACCCACCTTAAAATAAGGGGGTAAAATCGCTTAGAATGCGTTACAGAGCGTCTGAGAAGCTATATTCACAGATTTTACTAAAGTCTCAGACTTCTAAGTAGCCTTTTTAACAGGAGGGGTTCCTATGGTCACATATTCCCTCTCTTCCCACTAAGTGAACTACACAGAACCTAGAGAGCATGTCTGTAAAACTTCTATATCAGGTCAACTATAAGAGGTCTGGATATTATCTTGTAAGATTCTTAGAAGTGATTATGTAGATAGCTAGGAAGGAGTGTTTACGAGAGAAGAGATACGATAAACCGAAGGTGAGTTACATCTTAACAATTATCTTAAGAGTAAAACTGAAAAGAACTTAACAGAACTACCCAGAAGGAAGGGAACGATAAGAACCGTAGGTAGTGACCCTGTTAATCAGACTGTTTCAAAGCTTCTTAAGAGTCTGTTAAGTAAAGGTTATGGTCAAAAATCTTAGCATTTGTCAAGGGGCTTGCCTTTAACAAAAAGTGCTAAACTTAATAAATAGCACTAAATGCTAAACTGATGTTTAAGATACGTGCTAAGAGGGGCGCTTCGCTTGGGGCCACTATGTTCTTTCTCTCGTTAAGAGAGGAGTTACAGAGACATTCAAAGTCCTGATAAGGTAAGCCCGATGATAACAGAAACAGAGGGCAAAACCACTTATCAACACTGTGAACGAATAACGTAAAGGGCTGGTTAAGAAAGTCGGTTAAGAATGGCTCTCCCTTTCTGGGGGTTATCGCCTTGTATCTTAGTGAGTCCTGGAAGTTCTCTGTGAAGGGTCTTGTCAGTTCTATATAATGGCTAATTACAACTCATTGATGAATGAGGTTTTTTTTCTACAAGCTGTCAACTAGATAGCTTGACGCGAACAACTGAAAGGTGCAACTTTCCGGGTTTGTCAAGAGATTTCACTACCCACCAGCTAAAATATTTTCAGAGGCGGGAGTGATTGGGGGTTAGGACGGGTCTTGATGATTGTCCTCGCGGCTTCTGTCTTTCAAGTCAAACGACCATTCACGACCAAACAACTTAAAGACCACGAATAGCCGAACAACGAAGTAACGAAGCAGAACTCCAATAACAAGCCCGATACCGCCACCAGCAAGGTTATCCGCTAGGGTTTGAGGGATGGTAAACATTCATATTCTCTTCCTGTGTGCAATGCAAAACATGTGACCATTCTCGATAGCCACGCCTTCTAATAATCCCTCTCTCATAAAACCATTATACCATAAATGTTACGTAATTGTTACGAAAATACTTGACATTAGCCATTGAAACTGCTAGTATTGTATATGTATAGTTAACAGAATAATAACATTCCATGAGGGTCAGAATATGAATGAACGACAGAGAATTTCAAAGGTTTCTTGAAGAATCCAAGAGACGCAACAGACACAACTCCTACAGCTACACAACCACCCCCACCAGCTACGAATTACCCAAGTTCACCAAAAAAGAACGCAAAGGCATTGACGAAGTAATTCGGGCAATTACACCGAGGAACCGTTATATGCCAACCAGAAAGAGCACGAAGAATACCATTAAAACCTATTTGGCTAACTTTGATTCTTACGAGCAATTACCAAGCAAGCTTGATGATATTTTTATCGGATTTTGCAGAAGTGAGGGTCACCCAAAATACAACAAGAAATTGTTTTATCTTCTAAAGAATCTTGATGATATTAATTCATCAACTGTGACAAATCATCTTCAGCGACAAGCAACCAGACTTAGCTACGAATTACCAACCGATGCCTATTGTGCATTGCTTGTTGTAATGTGTGCAAAGCTAATTGGTATTGTTGAGCATCATATTGCCGTTGGGAATATTGAACCAATGGAAAACGAACAGCCAGATTTTGAATTTGACGTATACGCACAAGCAGAAGGATTTTAAAATGAACAGACACACGCTTACAAGAATTTCAGAGAAAGCTTTTAGCGAGCTTAACAGAATTAAACAAGTTACTAACTTACCCCACAAGACTATTATGCAACTTGCAATTGCTAAAGAGGTCACTGAGGCGGATTTACTGAAGACTCCTGTCTCAAAAGGTCGTAAGCATATTCGAATTGAACGAGAAGCACTTAACACCCTTAAGAGTGAAAACAAACTGCCAGTAGATATCACACGTCTACTAAGCCTGAAGATTTACAAGTTATCTCAAGAGGTATGAATGTTATGCGTTAAATTCAAATACAGCACAGATAAAATGATTAAGCATGTATCAGACCTGCTCATCAGAGAAGATGGTTTCGGTGATATTCATAATCCAAAAGATATCTTCATTCATGCCACCAGCCCAAACGAAACATTAAAAACAGCAGTTACAGCGGAATGGTTTGAACGAAATAAAGTAGAATTAGGCTATTGGTAGTCCGAGACTTTTAAAGAAAACCCTAAAGCAGCTTCTCAGACGCTCTGTAGCGCATTCTAAGCGATTTTACCCCTTATTTTAAGGTGGGTGGTACATCTCTATAGGTTACCCCTAAAAATGGGGTTAAAACTCGTTACAGAGCTTCCTGTTAAGGATTTAAAAAGAGGATTTAAGAAATGAGTAATTACGAATTACAGATTTTTGTTGATACTGACACAGTAAATATGATTCAACACTTCACTGATTCTGGTGTATCGATTGACTTTGACAAACTGCTAGAGCTAATGGCTGAGAACTCAGAAGAAATTGAAGATTATATTCAGTCGGTAGAATGTGGCGAACCAAGAATGATGTTGCCTGTTACCGACTCAAACATGAAGCGCTTAATTATCGAACAGACAAACCGATACAGCGTTAGCCCAGAGCAATTTCTGAAAGGTGCTGTGACAATTATCTACAGTGACAATATTCTTCAACTACAAACAAACGAGGTAATGTAATGAAAGTACAAATTGATGAAGTTATTAAAAAGTTCGACTTTGAAAAAATCTTTGAGCGGGTTAAGGGTGATATCTGGCAGTTTAAGAATGTCACTATTGGTGAACCTGTAGGAGTTATTGAGATTCCCGATTCCCTGATTGAGAAAAACAGCGCTTACTTTGACCTTCCTGAAAATACTATTAAAAGAGTTATCCTAGCATCAAAGCAAAGAGGGATTCTATAATGGGTTTGGTAATTGCTTGGACGTTACTAGGTCTATTATGTGGTTGCCTGATTGGTAACACAGTAAATAAGAATTGATGTTACCAGATTGTTAAAAACATGTTGACAAATAACCTTAAACATGCGAAGATAGTTATATGGGAGAGCAATTCTCTCAGTACTTTAATCAAACTCTACATCTAGTTGATAATATATCTGGAAGTGCAATGCTTTCATCATAGCCTCTTGACTCCACAATTGAGAGGCTATTTTAAAATCATTCTGCTCTTGATATATCCTTACAGGTGGTTGATTCGGTAGAATCTACCTCATTAGCCCTAATGAAGATGATTAGGGCATTTCTTCAAATGTTTTTATCCGAGAATCTTTGAAGAAAGTTCTTCACCTTTCATTTTAAGAAATCATCAAGCCCTTTACGGTTATCTGTTTAGGGCTTTTCAGTTTGATAAAAGCACCTTTGATAGCGACTAACTCGCTTCAGACATTCACCTCCACGAATGCTATTGAGGGTGCTTCTATGAAACATGAAATAATAGAACGAGGTGAATAATGGTTAGAGATGAACATGAGAAAGAGGTTGGTCACATCCAGCCAGCTTATGAACGAGTTAATTTAAACGGTGGTTCACATCCACTTTTAAAAATGCAGGAAGATTTCGCTAATAAACTTATTCAGGAGAAGCAAGAGAAAGAATCAAGGCTTCCTTCTGAAATTATTAACGTCTTCCCTGAAGTAGTAGAAATGCCTGATGTATGCAAGAGTGAAGCATTACTTGAGCTTGAAAAGAAATACTATCCAGTTTTAAAAGCACAAAGAATTAAGCTTGATGATGCTTATAGCAAAGTTACCCAGATGCAAGCAGCTATCGAGCCTAATGAGTTTGAGATTATGGATGAGATTGAGCAAAAGCCATATGTTTATTTTGATTACAATGATAATGATGGTTTTGGTACTTTCCCTGAACAAATCCCAGATGTGATTAATAATCTTCCTGAAGGTTCTAGGGTAGCTAAGATTGTTAAAGCTTCTCGTGGTAATGGTTCCTTCATTTACTTGACCGATAAGACTCAGGAAGAACTAAATGAAGTTGCTAAACAGAATATCTTAAGGTCTCGTAACAAGGTTATTGATACTGCCAAGAAAGAACTTGCTAACCAGCTTAAAGCTATGAAGGCGCTTGTTAGTGAATATGAAGACGCTAAGAAGGTTGCTATGCAAGCTGATATTGAGCAACTAACCAAGATTTCAACGAAGTACAGCAAAGCACTTTAATTATGATGTGAGGTGAAGAATGATTGATTTAACTGAACGCTACGAAGTTATTAAGTCTGTTTGTGAGAGTTTAAAGCTTCAGACTAAACCAGAGTTAAGAATTAAAAGTAAACGTCAAGTTATCACTTCACACAAAGCAAAGGTACGTAAGATTCCCTCATGGTGCTTGGATAAATTACCATGTGACGCACAGGTACTAGGTGAAGAAGGGATGTATTCTTACGTTTACTGAATCGCCACGGATAATCTAGACACTTCCGAGCCGTTGATAATACTGGTTTTCATATTCTGTCGGTGACATCTGATCGCTGGAACCATGCCGACGCTTACTGTTATAAAACATTTCGATGTAATCAAAAATATCGCTGCGGGCTTCCTCCCGCGTTCCGTAGATCTTTTTCTTTATCCGTTCGCGTTTCAACAACTGGAAAAAGCTTTCTGCAACCGCATTATCGTGGCAGTTACCGCGACGGCTCATGCTGCCCTCCAGTCCGTGTGATTTCAGGAACGACTGCCACTCATGGCTTGTGTACTGACTGCCCTGATCCGAATGAACCAGCACCTGTTTTTGGGGATTACGCCGCCATACAGCCATCAGCAGTGCGTTCAGGACAATGTCCTTTGTCATCCGGGATTGCATGGACCAGCCGATAATTTTGCGTGAGAACAGATCAACAACCACAGCAAGATACAGCCAGCCTTCGTGGGTCCTGATATAGGTTATGTCGGTTACCCAACGCTCATCCGGAGCATCCGGATTGAACTGTCGCTGGAGCCTGTTGGGCGACACGATACTGGCCTCGCCTTTACGTGCCCACGGGCTCCGGTATCCGACCTGAGCCTTTATCCCGACACGTTTCATCAGTCGCCAGACTCTGTTGACTCCGCACTGTTGCCCGCTGTCCCGCAGATCCAGATGGATCTTGCGATAACCATAGACGCATCCCGATTCCAGCCAGAACTGTTTAATCTGTCCTGTCAGTCTCAGGTCTGCCCGATGGCGTTGTGAATGCGGCTGCTGAAGCCATGCGTAAAAGCCACTGGGATGAACATCCAGCACCCGACAGAGCAGGCGAACAGGCCAGCAACGGGCGTTGTCACGGATAAAGGCGTACCTCAGTCGGACAGTTTTGCGAAGTACGCCGCGGCTTTTTTTAATATGTCCCGTTCGTCAGTAACCCGCTTCAGCTCTTTCTGGAGACGGCGGATCTCGGTCTGAGCATCTGACTGTTCTTTATGAGTGGAGGAATCCGGCCCGTACTTCTTTATCCAGGCGTAAAGGCTGTGGGTGGTGATATCGAGACGTGTTGCAACGCTGGAAACAGAATAACCACGATCAACAACCTGTTTGACTGCTTCAATTTTAAACTCTTCGGGATAACGCTTACCGCTCATGGGCACCTCTCTTTAAGCCATCTTAAATGACTCTGAGGTGTCTGTTAAACCCGTGTCGATTCATACCATTAATATGAGATTAGCTTCTAATCGAATCTAATAAAATTATAAAGGGGAGATTATCTAGATTGCAATCTGGGTAACTCTCCTTTTTGTATGTGTGCTACGTGAAATCTGTAAAGCTAATATCCACACTGAAAAATAGAATTTACGTACAACACGCTTAAACAAAGAAAGAGGTGAAAATATGTAATGGGACAATTTAAAGTTGATGATTTTCTGATTGAGTTAAGCTTTAGCTCTCAGAAGGTTTTAAAAGGTCTGGAAAAAGCTGAAAAGCAAACGATGCAGGTAGCATCAAGAATTGAGAAACGATTGAATAAAGCATTCAGAGTTAACCCAACACCTTTAAATGATTCTTTGAAGACTATGGAAAGGAATGTTGATAAATCTGTTTCACGTATTGAGCAACGTCTTAAAAACACTAAAGCGTTTAAGATTAAAACTCAGGTTGAAGAAGCCTTAAGACCACCTAAGCAACAGAGACAACCACGAATTAGCGGAAACAGAGCAATCACAGCAGCGCATAGCGTGAATATGTCTAAGCTTGGTAACGCTGACCCTTTATTAGCTAAGATGTTCAAGTCTCAGTATTACGCTTTAAGTGGTCGAGCTAATAAACTTGGTAATGAGAGCTTTAATCGTGAGTTAGCAAAGTTAAACCAGTCTCTTCGTGAAACACTTTCCAAGTTTAACAAGACCACCAGCAAAAACAATCACAGTGAAAATGCTTCGAATAGTCTGGATGTACTAGCTACAAGTGCAATTAAAGCAGGTACAGCTATTTATAGTTTTCAGACAGCCTTAGAAGCCTACAAGAAGGTTATGGAGATTGGTCTGAAAAAAGAAGCATCACAACGAGCAGCACAATTCGTTTTAGGTGATGAAGGTGCTAAACGAGCTACAGACTTCGTTAAGAATCTTGCTAATAATACAGGTGTAGACCAGATTGAAACATTAAGCAGTTTTGCTAAGTTTTCCGCTGGTGCTGGTGATATGAATACAGACCAGAAAGAATCCTTATTTAGTAATGTGATTGGTACATCCCGACTAATGGGACTGAACACAGAAGAGATTAACGGGATTCTAAAAGCTTTCGAACAGATGGCTTCTAAAGGAAAGATTCAGGCTGAAGAATTACGTGGTCAATTAGGTGACCGTATGGCAGGTGCTTTTCAGTTATTTGCCAGAAGTCTTGGTATGACTACAGAAGAATTAGACAAGGCTATGAAAGACGGTAAAGTTCTTTCTAAAGATGTTCTTCCTAAAGTATCCGCTGAAATGGGGAATATGATTGCTAAAGCTGGTGGATGGGAAAAGATTATTAACTCCACTCAGACACAGCTAGGACGCCTTTCTAATTCATGGAACAACAATCTAGCTCTTATGTTCGACGGTTCACAGGAAGGTCTGACAGACTTTACAAGGTCACTAACTAATTTACTTGGTTCTCTGGGTGGTTCATCTAAAAGTCTTGGTGAATCTCTTGGTGACCTGATGAAAAGCATGTCAAACGGTGTTGATAGCCTTACAACGGTTAGCTATAGAGTACAGGGATTCTTTGACAGAGTGACCCTTGCTTACAGAGAATTAAATGACACTCAAAAAGCTGTAGCTGATGGTCTTGCTAATGGTCTGTTAGATTCCTTAAAGGGGCTTGCTGGTATAGTCGCTGTAAGGTCTGGGATTGGTGCTGTAGGTGGTATCTGGAATTTAACCAGAGCTATTACAAATCTTGGAACTGTAGCGAATACAGCAGCAGGAAGAATTAATTCACGTTCTGGTGTTGGTAGTATTGAAGGTGGTAAAGGGAAATTATCTGTAGCTGATGCAATTACAAGAGTGATGGTAGTCGGTATGTCTGCTGACGTTATTAACTCCATTGTTAAACCACTCTATGAGCGTCAGATGAATAAATCTGATAATCCGATGGATAAAGTAAGGGCTAAAGCAGAGCCTACAGACCAAGCGTTAACAGGTGATATGAACTCATTTGCCGCTGTTTTGTGGGCTATGGTTCAGGGTAAATCAAAAGCACCTGAACAGATTATTTCACCAGAAGCACTAAACAATCTTAAGAGCCGTGTAGAGGTATTTACACAGGATATTAAAACTATCAGGCCATCGGTAAATATCCAGCCTCAGACAATCAATATCACTACTCAAACGGTGCTTGATGGAAAAGTAATTGATGAAAGAACTACATCACATCTCAACCGTATGCAGGAAGATACCTTGATTAACTCAGCTTACCCAGAGGGGGAATAATGTTAGAGCTACTAATCTTTATTGCTACACACGGCAATCTATTAATCATTATCTAATAAATTAACAGTGTGACGATTCAACTATGAATAGTCGAATGCTACGTGATTTCTTCTGAACGGATACCAACATCAAAAATTAGATTTCACGTAGCTAACGCTTAACAGAATAGGAATAACAACAATGTTTGATACAAAGCAAATCAGATACTCAGGTAAGGATGGGGTTTATTTCCACCTACAAGGTAACCCAGATAACTTTCTGTCACTGTCAGCAACAGAGAATATGGAATATGACTCCCCTATGATGGTGACAACTCAGGCTATGCAGTCTGGGCAGACCATTACAGATAACGTTCAAAGGGCACCTAAAACAATCACTATCTCAGGTGTTGTAGTAGTAGGTTCAAGCGGTTCTATTATAAGAACCCGACAAGGGCAACTTGTAGAGAACTTTATTTCAACTGTAGAGACTTGGAGAGACCAGAAGCAAATTATTTCCATCATCTGTAGGGATGGCATTAAGATTGATGACTCTGTTATTACTCAGTTTAAAGCCAGTAAAGAACACACTATTACTAATGGTCTTCGTATTCAGATGACATTTCAGGGTGTGGAATTTAAATCAATAGTTGGAACTACGGATATTTCTTCTGCAACTGGTAAACCTATGACAACTAAAGATGACGGTGTAACTTCTAAGAAAAACACTGGTAATACTACAACGTCCATTAACAAGAATACGCCTATGCTGGCTTGTAAGGAGCTTTATAACCGTTCTTCAAGTGAACTTACCAACGAACAGTTAAAAGCCCGTCTGAATTGTTCCAAGAGCGTTACGGTAAAAGATGGTGAAAGCACCTTCTCAGACTCAGCTAATGCTGGAGCTACAAAGGCGCTTAATAATGCTGGTACAGGTAGTGCTTTGAAGAAGTTCTCTGTGAATCCTAACAAACGCGGTACTTACTAGAAATGAAAAGGGGCTTCATAGCCCCTGAAAGTTACAGTTGATAAGCATCTATTTCTAGTAGCTCTTTCTCGGCAATTTCAAGGATTGGTGACCCATCATTTAGCGGTAGCGGGTCTGTAGGTATGATTATTTCAGTGTCGTTCTGTAGCGTTACAGTTACCGAATCCTTACCCAATGTCAGCCCCTTTAGATGTTTGGACAAAATCAACTGACACTCGACACGACCCGCTTTAGTCATAAGGTCAATATCTTTAAGTTGGGGTAGTTCCTTGTCAGTGAGTGAAGTTTTACGCTTCAGAGTGTCGATAGTAGTCTGTAGTTCTGTGCGCTTCTGGTTAAGTTCCTTCACCTGAGCTTTCAACTCTGTAATATCATCCATCTCAAGAAGTAGGGCGGTAGCTTTCTTGATTCGAGATGTGACAATTTCAACCTCATGCTGTAACGCTGCAATCTTCCTCTCTGATTCTCCATCATTCCCCACGTCAATCATCCCCAGAAAATTATCAATCATCCACTTATCAAACGGTTTACGCTTCAACGGTGGAACATCACAGCGACCGTCAAGATAGTTATTGCACCTGTAGACCCCCGCATACTTATTCTTGGTTCCGGTGGGATGGACACTAGCCCCACACTGACACCTAAACAGACCTTTGAAGATGTTAATCGTTAATGGGTTATCACTTGCAGGTGTACGGCCTGTACGGTTCTTGCCAAGAATCTCTTGAGCTTTATTGAACGTTGAAGCATCTATAGCGGCTTCGTAGTAATTCGGTATAGCGGGGCGGTCATTACGTTGTGATGCTGGTAGTGTGCCTATCACTGACTCAGAGCGTAAAACAGTACGAACACTGTGAACACTGAACCCGTTAGCATCTTTACGGCGACTAAACGACTTTATACCGTTGCTTTGTAGGTGACGTGCAATGTTATGCAGACTTTCACCATCTAACAGCAGTTTGAAAATCAAGCGTACAGTTTCAGCGTGTTCATTGATTTTGAGAGTATCGGGGTCAATCCATCCGGGGACATTTCTTGTAAGACGTTGTTCACCAGCAAGGGCAAGCTTTGCACGTTGTTTCCACTTCTGGCTAACACGGAAAGACTTCTGCTTAGACTCTTGATGAGCTACGTAGCTTTTAACGCGCTGGATGATTGAGATTCCTAAATCATCGGATAGAGCATCCCTTGTGTAGATTAGCCCATCCTGTAGAGTGTGAATCTCGATACCATGAGCAATAATGCGATTCATCAAGGCTTCTGTTTCAAGATGTTCAAGGCGGCCTATGCGGTCGATAGCTTCGACTAGTAAAATTGTCCCTTCTGGAAATTCCCCTGATTCAATGCGGGAGAGCATATCCCCAAATTGCCCTGATAAGTGTTTACCTTTGTAACCACTCAACCCTTCATCACTGAAAGATGCTACTACTTGAGCATCGTTATTCTTCTTCAGCCACTGCTTGAACAGGTCGTTTTGTCGTCTGGTTGAATCTGCACCTTCAGCACCTTGTATGGCTGATGAGAATCTCAAGTATGTTATTACGCTTCTCATGGTGATAAACTCCCATGCAATTGATTATCATTTAAAGATGAACCTATAAACGTTATGGCTAATGCTACAATGCCGAATAGCTACAATACAATGACCCTTGATTTACCTCGTCGCTTTCCCTGGCCAACGTTACTGTCTGTCGGCATTCATGGTGCCGTAGTGGCTGGTTTGCTGTATACCTCGGTACATCAGGTTATTGAACTGCCTGCGCCAGCGCAGCCGATCTCTGTCACGATGGTCGCGCCTGCCGATCTCGAACCACCTCAGGCCGTTCAGCCGCCGCCGGAACCCGCTGTCGAGCCTGAACCGGAACCAGAGCCGATTCCAGAGCCACCAAAAGAGGCGCCGGTGGTGATTGAAAAACCGAAGCCCAAGCCTAAACCGAAGCCAAAACCGGTGAAAAAGGTGGAAGAGCAGCCGAAACGCGATGTTAAACCAGCAGAACCGCGGCCGGCCTCCCCGCTGGAAAATACGGCACCTACGCGCACAATGACCAATACAGCACCGGCAACTACCAGCAAACCGGTGGTCAGTGCGCCATCGGGTCCACGTGCTTTAAGCCGTAATCAGCCTCAGTATCCGGCGCGAGCTCAGGCGCTGCGCATTGAAGGGCGGGTAAAGGTCAAATTTAATGTAACGCCGGATGGTCGGGTTGAAAATGTGGAGATCCTGTCTGCACAGCCTGCCAATATGTTTGAGCGTGAAGTGAAAAACGCGATGCGTAGATGGCGTTATGAAGCAGGTAAACCCGGTTCCGGACTCGTGGTGAATATTGTTTTCAAATTAAACGGCACAACGCAGATCGAGTAAGCATCAGGCCGTCCGGCAATGATCAAGAGTGATGATTGCCGGATAGCATTACTGGCGTGTGCTATCAGGCCAACGTGGGGATTGGACGCGGTTTCCCGTCTTTATCAACGGCAACGTAGATAAACAGAGCTTCGGTGGCCTTATAACGCTGGCCAATAGGTTCAGAAGCGACTTTCTTCACCCAAACTTCAATATTGATGCTGATTGAGGTTGTCCCGCGTTTCACACAGCGAGCATAGCAACACACTACATCACCTACGGCGACCGGGCGCAAAAAGCTCATTCCTTCAACCCGCACAGTTACCACACGACCATGTGCGATCTCTTTGGCTTGAATCGCGCCACCTATATCCATTTGTGACATCAGCCAGCCGCCAAAAATATCACCGTTCGCGTTGGTATCGGCAGGCATGGCCAGAGTGCGTAAAACCAGTTCACCCTGGGGAGTGTTATTCGTTGTTGTCATTGTAGAACCGACTATAGAGAAAGATTACAGGCGCGATGCTACTAGAATTTGTGCGTCGAGAACAGAGGGGATGCGGCATGCAGAGCAGATGTAAGTCAGGTTGTCAGCTCTATGGAACGCGAGGGGATAAAAATTCGCCAGATCCGCAGATCTGGCGAGCATGTATTACGATTTATCTTCTTGCGGCAGATGACGGTAAATATAGACCCCACTCAGCAGCGTAAAGAATAAAGTCAGGGCGGTCAGGCCGAACACTTTGAAGTTGACCCAAATGTTCTGCGGTAGCCAAAATGCAATATAGATATTCGCCAGACCACACAGGATGAAAAAGACTGCCCAGGCTAAATTTAGTTTCGACCAGACTGGCTGCGGCAGGGTCAGTTCTTTACCTAACATGCGCTGGATCAGCGGTTTTTTCATCACCCACTGGCTTACCAGCAATGCTCCAGCAAACAGCCCGTAAATCACCGTTACTTTCCACTTAATGAATTCATCGTTGTGGAAAAAAATAGTCAGGCCACCAAATACGGCCACCAGGACAAAGGTGATTAACGCCATCTTCTCGACCTTGCGATAGCGAACCCAGCTGTAAATCAACACTACAGCCGTTGCGACAATCAGCGCCGAGGTCGCCGCATAGATGTCGTAAAGCTTATAAAAAGCAAAAAAGACAACCAGCGGTAAAAAATCAAGAAACTGCTTCATTCTTCGATTCCGTCATCAAAAGCACCGGGTACAAGCCCGGAATGCGTTCAGGGTTTATTGGCGAATCAGCATGTACAGGCGGAACAAATAGATCAGCAACACCGCGGAGATCATATTGCTCAGCGTATTCGCCAATACCGCGCCTACATTCGGCGTAAGTACTGCAAAACTTGGCGCAAAAAGCAACAGCAGCGTTTTTGCCAGCAACCAACCGATTACTGCCGGCGCAACCAGTCGCATATTCGACCACGCCAGACGCATACTGTTGCGCATCGCGGCAAAGACACCCATTTTGTCCTGTACCAACATCACAGGTGCGAGTGCCAGCAGGATGGCCAGCAGAATACCGGGAACAACAACCAGCATAATACCGATTTGCACCAGCAGAGTAGTCAAAAAAATCAGAATAAACAGCTTTGGCAACACTGGCGCACTGGCGCCGATGGCACGTAATGCGCTGACCCGATGACCTGCTGAAATCAGCTGAATCATCAGGATGACCCCACCGGCAAGGATGGCATTACCAATCAGACCAGAAAACGTAGACGCCGCGGAAGCGCGTAGCAAAATTTGCTGTTGCTCCGGGGTCATGTTTTGCACCAGATCGAACAACCCCACGCTGCTGGTTAACTGATCGCCTTCACTGAGTTGCGCAATTTGTGCGTCAGTGGGGGAAAAGGCATGCCCTAACACCACTGTGATAAACGCGCACAACAACGATACCAGCAAGATGGTAATGAATTGATTACGGAAAAAGTTTCCCGTGTCACGGTAAACGGATTTCGCCGTGATAGACATGCACTCTCCTTGAGTTTTGCAGGTGTTCATTTGCGGGCAATTGTACCCTGGATAACTCTACAGTGGCAGCATCGCGCGATGTATGGAAAAGCATATCTTTGTAAAGCTGCGGTAATTTTTGGCTATGACTTCAGCGTCGTGCATGAACGCTGTTTGTTATCTGCGCATCGCGTGCAGATAACAAACACCCATCAGCAATGAGCTGGAGGTACTTGCACATTGAAAATATATCAAAATTGATCTGAATTAATTTAACCAGGATTCTGAATGCAAGTTCTAACTTAATCTGGATCAATAAATGTTAAATTATCAAAGTCAATGTGATCCATGTTAGATCATTTATTACTCCAAAGTAGGTATATTCATTCCGCTTTTATAACCATAACGATGGAGCGGACATGAAAAAATTAACAGTTGCAGCATTGGCTTTAACAACCCTTCTCTCTGGTAACGCATTTGCGCATGAAGCTGGAGAGTTCTTTATTCGTGCAGGTTCAGCCACCGTCAGACCGACGGAAGGTGCAGGTGGTACGCTGGGCAGCTTAGGTGGCTTTGATGTCAGCAATAACACGCAGTTGGGTCTGACATTTACCTACATGGCAACCGACAATATCGGTGTTGAATTACTGGCGGCTACACCGTTCCGCCATAAAATTGGTACTGCAGCAACGGGTGATATTGCCACCGTACATCATTTGCCGCCGACGTTAATGGCACAGTGGTACTTCGGTGACTCCAGCAGTAAACTGCGTCCGTACGTAGGTGTTGGTGTGAACTACACGACCTTCTTCGATGAAGGCTTTAACGATAACGGTAAAGAAACAGGATTATCGGACCTGAGTCTGAAAGATTCCTGGGGTGCAGCAGGGCAAGTCGGTATGGACTATCTGATTAACCGCGACTGGCTGATTAACATGTCGGTCTGGTACATGGATATCGACACCACCGCAAGCTATAAAATGGGTGGCGTCCAGCAGCGCGACAGTGTACGCCTCGATCCGTGGGTGTTTATGTTCTCTGCGGGTTATCGTTTTTAAGTTCTTCTGCAAAACTCCTCTGCAAAACTGGTCATCAAATGACCAGTTTTTCCATTCTTTTCCACGCGTATCGTTATTTTGACCAGCCGTAGTCAACTGAGTCACGTGTGCTTCTGAACGCATCATTCAGAGATGCTGGTTGTACCGTTCCACCCATTTAGCATTTCCCTTTGTTGTAGTGGTGGAGTAAATATAGGCTAAGTATCTTGTCCCGGTACTAAACGAACACACTATCAAATAAGGCGCTGTGCAAGATGACTTGTAGCGCTCTCTTTAAGCAGTACCGCGGTAACTATAATAGCCTGTGTGTTTATCTGGAATATCGCTTTTGTTTCTATTCTCTTATGCATTATTGCTGCGGCTCATTTATTACGTACAAAAAAGAACCTGCAGATAATAAGGGGATAACTTATCCAAAATGTTACCTATTGATAAAATTAAAGTAACATATCGTAAAATTTGGATATTTTATTTTTCATGGACTAATGTTTATACATCATGATATAATGTGATGGCAGATTATTTACCATTCAATAATGTAAATGAATTTTCGAGGAGATCATTCCAGTGGGACGTAAGTGGGCAAATATTGTTGCTAAAAAAACAGCTAAAGACGGTGCAACGTCTAATGTATATGCAAAATTCGGTGTAGAAATTTATGCTGCTGCTAAACAAGGCGAACCAGACCCAGAATTAAATACATCTTTAAAATTCGTTATTGAACGTGCGAAACAAGCGCAGGTTCCAAAACACGTTATTGATAAAGCCATTGATAAAGCCAAAGGCGGCAGCGATGAAACGTTCGTGCAAGGGCGTTATGAAGGCTTTGGTCCCAGTGGCTCACTGATTATCGCTGAAACATTGACTTCAAACGTTAACCGTACGATTGCTAATGTCCGCTCAATTTTTAATAAAAAAGGCGGGAATATCGGAGCGGCGGGTTCTGTCAGCTATATGTTTGACAATACCGGAGTAATTGTATTTGAAGGGACAGACCCTGACCATATTTTTGAAATTCTGCTTAATGCTGAAGTAGATGTTCGTGATGTAACCGAGGAAGAAGGAAACATCGTTATTTATACTGAATCTACAGATCTTCATAAAGGCATTGCAGCTCTAAAAGCAGCAGGAATTACTGAGTTCTCAACTACAGAATTAGAGATGATTGCTCAATCAGAAATTGAACTTTCACCAGAAGATTTAGAAGTCTTTGCAGGGCTTGTTGATGCTCTTGAAGATGACGATGATGTTCAAAAAGTATATCATAACGTTGCAAATCTCTAATGATAGATTAAAGAAATCTGTCATTATGGCAGATTTTTTTAACTCATAAAGTTGTAATGAGTGCACTATTTATTACAAACTCGGATATTTTCCATCATCATCAACTAAAAATATCTGAGATAGGTACCAGGTATCATTCTCTTTGGACAATTGATATTCATAAACAGGTGAATAATACTGCCTCGATAATCTGGTCGTCACGGTCGCTACTTTTTCAGTAATCTGAACCGATATGATGTTCTCTTGCTCAGGATCATGACTAGACTCAGAACCAAAAGCTATAGGCTCGCCCTGAAAACCAGGTTTTGTATATTTATTCAAAAGCTCATTCCAACCCTTCTGGGCCAGGAGCATAACTTCTTGCTTTCCGTAGTTCTGATTTCTCTGAAATGACTGGTCATTCCAATATTTATAATCCCTCTGGAAAGCGGTGATTACCTGTTCCGGAGTATTTGCCAGTATGTCCCCAGCGCTTAAAAATCCAACGCTTAACATAACTAATTTAATCAACAGATGTCTCAACAAGTTCACCCATATTTGGCATGCTTTCCTTCAGTGTCTCGCAAGGGACTTTTTGAAGTCAACTTCATTAATGGTTGCACAACCAAAACGACTGAACTGTATAGATTCCGGGCATACCTGCCCGTGGTTAGCAGCCAGGAAAAATTCCCCTCGTTCTTCATTTAAAAAATTCTGGGGAAAACATCCTGCCTTTCTCCCCTTTGATGTAGTGCTACTCTTTAAGCAAACCAACTTTGAGGGGATTGCTGATGATGTTGACCCGCCATCTGCTACAGCAAAAAATCACACTTCTGGAACCGTTCTACGAGGATCAAACGGCAGCGTTTGCCGTGAGTGTTGCACGTGAATTATTGCTTTGCATGGATAAAATTGAGGCGCTGGAGAAACTTATTGCGACTCCGGTTACACTACCTTATTGCAGCGCAAGTCCGGTTTGTGAGATTGAGGCGGGCTATGCCGCAGGCGTAAACGACTGCCGCGAGGCCATCCGGCGGGCAGGGTATCCTATCGAAGGTGATGATTAGTTTGCGCTTATGTTAACAAATATGTGCTTTTATTGTATAAATCTGTAACCTACGCGCGCTGCTGCGGGCTACATCAACTTACCTGCTTCGGAGTGGCAAACATTCTCTATCAACGTACAACGCTGTTATGCAACAACATAAACGGGTAACCGATTTGGCAATACTGTTAACTATCAGGGTGGACTCGTGAAGATTGTGCAGGATAAGCTCAGAAACAGGCAGGCTCTGCTGGTATCCGGGCTCATTACGTTGATTTTTACCTCGTTGTTTCTGTTTATCATTTATGAACAGCGTATGGCGGCCGCCAGTGAAGGCGTTAGCCGCCTGCAAGCTCACATGTTGGACATTTTTAACGATAATGAACTGATTGCCGATGCGATTGGCGAGCGTTATTACCACATCAAAACCGGCGAACAGTGTGGTGTTATGGCGCAGTTTGTTCCGCGAAACAAAGATGAATGGGGAATTAACGCCGACCCAAAGCGGGTTCATTCTGCAACGGGGACAATTATTGCTCAGCAACCCAGCCATAATGCGCTGTGTATGTATACTGCGGCGGAGTTCATTCGCGGAATGGTTAATGAGCTAAATCCAGGCAGCTTCGATGCACACCGTTACATTATCGCCAGCAATTCAGATTATTTTTATTGGTTTATGGCTTCCGACTCGCGCAATTTCAGTTTTTCTGACTCTGAAATGGCGATGGATATTACGCATTTTTTCTATCCGCCCACCGATTTCTATACCCGGTTGTTGCAAAAAAACGTCAAAAATAAAGCTCTCAGTTCAACAAACTTCTATACCGATAAAATTACCGGTGAAAAAGCCTACAGCGTAGTGAGCTATATCTACGATCTGTCGGGTAAGGAGATATCAGACCAAATCGTTGCCTATCTGGTCTATGATCATTCGAAGCCTGAGCTGCAGGAAGCGTTAGCCGAGGCGTTTGATAATCAAATCCTTCCCGGATTGAACGTGGAGTTGGTGAATCTGACCAACAAAGAGAGCCTCTGCTTATCCGGCAAATGTGCGGGGCAATCCAGCTATTTGGTGCGCAATTTTTCGGAGAAATATGCGCTGCACTATTCGCTTTCATTAGGCCGTTTTATGGCGCGCGATACACATGCCGGGATTGTTATCCTGCTGGCGCCGTTCTTTTTCATCATCATTAGCTTCTCGTTAAAGTCATGGCTAAACGAAAGCGACCTCAAGGTTTATATCGATACTCTGACCGGCTGTTTTAACCGCCGAATACTCGACATTATCAAGCGTCGGGATTTATCACACTGTTCGGTGGTGCTACTGGACTGCAATAAATTTAAGGCCGTCAATGATACCTGGGGCCACGCGGCAGGCGATCGCGCGTTGCAAATTATCGCCAACAGGATGCTGTCAAACACTCGCACCAGCCACGATATTGTAATTCGTACCGGCGGGGATGAATTTATGATCCTGCTGTTTCGATCGTAGGCAACTGACGCCATAGCAATCGCGCAACGTATTAGCGGGCAGGTGACCAGTCATGTGTTTGTGGTGGAAGGGCATACCGTACCATTGTCAGTATCGTGGGGAATTGCAGAAGTGAACGGTGAACTGGATGTGGCCATTCAGAATGCGGATAGCGCTATGTATAGAATGAAGCACACGAAAGAAGGGTGAAACCGCCAGACGTCTCTGGCGGTTGATTTAACTTACTGGTGGGTGGCGGCTTTCATCGTGCTGACAAACGCTTTCAGCTCAGCCAGCATCTGTTCCGGTGCCGCAACATTTTTCTCAATGATTTTCACAATTGCCGAGCCGGAAATTGCACCGGCAGCACCGGCTTCAATAGCTCCGGCTACCTGTTCAGGCGCAGAGATACCGAAGCCCTGTAAAGAAGGCGGTGCATCATATTGTTTCAGCTTTTCAACCAAATGATGCAGCGGTAATGCCGCACGATTTTCGGCACCGGTCACACCTGCACGTGAAAGCAGATAAGTGTAGCCGCGACCGTAAGAGGCAATCTGGCGTAGCAGTTCTTCATCAGCGTTCGGCGGGCAGATGAAAATCGGTGCGATGTTGTGACGCAGTGCAGCAGTTCTGAATGGCGCAGACTCCTCAACAGGGACATCGGCTACCAACACAGAATCCACACCCACTTTTTCGCACTGGGCGTAAAACTCGTCAATGCCCTTGCTGAAGACCAGGTTGGCATACATCAGCAACCCAATGGGAATCGTCGGATGTTTCTGGCGAATCAGCGCCAGCATCTCAAAGCATTGCGATGGTGTGACGCCGGCGGCAAACGCACGCAGGGTGGCTTCCTGAATGGTTGGGCCATCGGCCAGCGGATCGGAGAACGGAATGCCGAGTTCAAGCGCGTCGGCACCAGCTTCAATCAGCGTATCAATGATTTTCAGTGACTGCTCAACAGACGGATCGCCCAGGGTTACGAAGGGGACAAAAGCACCTTCTTTGCGGTCCTTCAGCTGTGCAAACAGGTTTTCGTAACGTTCCATTAGATTTCCCCTCGCGCTTTCAGAATATCGTGTACGGTGAAAATGTCTTTGTCGCCGCGACCGGAGAGATTAACCACCAGTAGCTGCTCTTTTTCCGGATTTTCACGCATCATTTTCAACGCGTGTGCCAGGGCATGGGAGGACTCCAGTGCCGGAATAATCCCCTCGTGCAGACACAGCGTTTTGAAGGCTTCCAGTGCTTCATCATCGGTTATTGAAACATAATCGGCGCGACCAATGCTGTTCAGGTACGCATGCTGTGGCCCGACCGATGGGAAGTCGAGCCCGGCGGAAATAGAGTAAGACTCTTCAATCTGTCCTTCTTCGGTCTGCATCATCGGGGACTTCATGCCGAAGTAAATCCCGACACGACCATGTTTCAACGGCGCGCCGTGTTCTCCAGACTCAATCCCGTGACCGCCTGGCTCTACGCCAATCAAACCGACGCTGGTTTCATTAATAAAATCGGCGAACATACCGATGGCGTTAGAACCGCCACCCACGCAGGCGATAACGGCGTCCGGCAGACGACCTTCTTTTTCCAGAATCTGCGCCTTGGTTTCTTCACCGATCATCCGCTGGAACTCACGCACAATAGTCGGGAAGGGGTGCGGACCTGCCGCTGTACCGAGCATATAGTGCGCGGTATCGTAGCTGCCAGACCAGTCGCGCAGCGCTTCGTTACAGGCATCTTTCAGCGTTGCGGAACCGCTGTGAACGGGGATAACTTCTGCACCCATCAAACGCATACGGAAAACGTTCGGCGACTGACGTTCAACATCTTTCGCGCCCATGTAAATACGGCATTTCAACCCCAGCAGTGCGCTGGCGAGAGCAGATGCAACACCGTGCTGCCCCGCGCCTGTTTCGGCGATAATTTCCGTTTTACCCATGCGCTTCGCCAGCAACGCCTGGCCCAGCACCTGGTTGGTTTTGTGCGCGCCGCCGTGCAGTAAATCTTCACGCTTGAGATACAGCGTCGTGTTGGTGCCTTGAGTAATGTTCTGGCACTTGGTCAGTGCGGTTGGGCGACCCGCATAGTTTTTCAGCAGGTCTGTAAACTGCGCCTGAAATTCAGGATCTTTTTGCGCGCTGACAAAAGCTTCTTCCAGCTGGCGCAGGGCAGGCATCAGAATCTGTGGCACATACATACCGCCAAATTCACCAAAATACGGATTGAGTAATGTTGTCATGTCCTTTTCCTTAATATGCGCGCAGCGTCTGAAAGACCGAAGCCAGAAGACGTGCATCTTTGATGCCCGGCTGTGACTCTACGCCAGAATTGAAATCGAGACCGGCACAGCCGGTTTTTGCCGCGTCAACGCAGTTATCTGCGCCAAGTCCGCCAGCCAGTAATACGTTATCCAGCGATTGTCCGCCTAAAAGTGACCAGTCGAAGCGTTGCCCGCTGCCGCCCTGACCGTTGTCGAATACGTATTTATCGACATGCTGATAATCCCGGGCTGGCAACTTATCGCTGACGCTGAGCGCCTTCCAGATTTGTACCTGTGCGGGTAGCGCATTGCGTAGCGCGTCTACGTAGGCTTGATCTTCGCTACCATGCAGTTGCACGGCCGTGAGTCCCAGAGCAGCCGCTGTTTCACGTACGTCGATAATATCTGTGTTGCGAAACACCCCGACGTATTGCAGCGGCGCGCCGGTCATGACCTCTCGCGCTTGCTCAACGCTAACCGCGCGTGGCGATGTGGGTACAAAAATCAGTCCGCCATAAATCGCGCCGGATTTATACGCCGCGTTGGCATCCTGAGCCCGGGTTAAACCGCAGACTTTATTCTCGCCGAGCAGTACGCGACGCACGGCAGCGTGCAGATCATCATGCGACATCAGCGCGGAACCAATCAGAAAACCGTTGGCGAAGTGGCTGAGCTCGCGCACCTGACCATAGGTATTGATCCCGGACTCGCTGATGACGGTCACACCGTGGCCCAGGCGCGGCGCAAGCTGGCGGGTGCGATTCAAATCAATCGACAAGTCGCGTAAATCGCGGTTGTTGATACCAACGACTTTGGCGCCCAGTGCGATAGCACGCTCCAGCTCTTCTTCGTTGCTGACTTCGGTCAGTACGCCCATTTTCAGGCTGTGGGCGACGGCGGCGAGTTGACGATATTGTTCATCATCGAGGACCGACAGCATCAACAAACAGGCGTCCGCCTGGTAAAAACGCGCCAGGTAAATCTGGTAAGGATCGATAATAAAGTCCTTACACAGAACAGGTTGCGGCGCGATGCGGCTGACGATAGGCAGGAAATCAAAACTGCCCTGGAAATATTTCTCATCGGTCAGTACGGAAATCGCGGAAGCATAATGTTTATAAACGCCCGCAATCTGTGCCGGATCGAAGTCATCACGGATCACGCCTTTTGACGGAGATGCTTTTTTACATTCCAGAATAAAGGCGGTGCGCGCACCTTGCAGCGCATCGTAGAAATCACGAGAGCTGGGTTGAACATCATTTTGAAAGCTGGCCAGCGGTTGTTGCTGTTTGCGGGCTTCTACCCAAATCGCCTTGTCTGCGACAATTTTCGCTAAAACGGTTTGCATCATTTACCCTCTTGCTGCCAGTGCAGTGACACGGTCATAGGCCGCACCGCTGCGCAGTACATTAATCACGGTTTGCGCATTGGCTTTCAAATCTTCTTCACCGTGCAAGCGCATTAACATGGCGACATTCGCGGCAACAGCGGCTTCATGAGCGGCTTCACCTTTACCTTGTAACAAGCGACTAAGAATGTCACGGTTTTCTTCCGGCGTGCCGCCAGCCAGCTGTTCCTGGTGGTAAGGCGTCAGGCCAAAGTCTTCTGCCGTCAGTTGATAACTCTTGATTTCCCCATCGTGCAGTTCTGCCACAATGGTCGGCGCATGCAGCGAAACTTCGTCCATGCCACCGCTGTGCACTACGGCCGCCCGCTGATATCCGAGCACACGCAGCGTTTCGGCAATCGGCAGCACCAGCTCCGGGCTGTAAACGCCGATCAGCGCCAGCGGCGGATGTGCCGGGTTAATCAACGGGCCGAGCACGTTAAACAGCGTGCGGGTTTTCAACTGCTGGCGTACCGGCATGGCATGGCGAAAACCGGTGTGGTATTTCGGCGCAAACAGAAAACACACGCCGAGATCGTCAAGCGCCTGACGGGATTTGTCGGCGTTCATATCCAGATTGATGCCAAATGCCGCTAACAGATCCGAAGAGCCTGACTTGCTGGAGACGCTGCGGTTGCCGTGTTTGGCAACTTTCAGTCCGCAAGCCGCTGCAACAAAGGCGCTGGCGGTAGAAATATTGATGCTGTTGCTGCCGTCGCCGCCGGTACCGACAATATCGGCAAACAGATAATCAGGACGCGGGAACGGAGCGGCGTTTTCCAGCAGCGCGGTTGCCGCACCGGCAATTTCATTCGGGTGTTCGCCACGGATTTTCATGCTCACCAGCGCCGCAGCCAGTTGTTCCGGCTTCAGTTCACCGCGGACCACGGCGGAGAACAGCTGGTGGCTTTCCTGCTGAGACAGCGTCTGCGCCTGGTACAGTTTCTCCAGAATTGGTTGCAGCGTATTGGTTTGTTCAAGCTTCTGTTGCGCCCAGGCCAGCGTTTGTTCCAACAGACGCGCGCCCTGGGTGGTCAGAATGGACTCCGGATGGAACTGGAAGCCGCAGACGCGATCGGTATCGTGACGCACCGCCATCACCATGCCGTTAAAGTGGGCGTTAATGGTTAATCCTGCCGGAACGTTGCTGCCAACCAGCGAATGATAGCGTGCCACCGGCAGCGGATTCGCCAGACCAGCAAACATTGCCTGACCGTCGTGTTCAATGCTGGACGCTTTGCCGTGCAGGATTTCTCCAGCCTGGCCCACATATCCACCATAGGCCTCAACAATGGCCTGATGTCCCAGACAAATGCCGATGATTGGCAGCTTGCCGCGCAGACGGGTTAACAGCTCCGGCATGCAACCTGCTTCGCTTGGCGCACCTGGGCCTGGAGAGAGCATCAGCACAGGATTTTTCATCGTTGCTAAGCGGTCAATCAACGTCTGGGCCGGAATATGGTTGCGGTAAATCACCACGTTGTGACCATTAGTACGCAGCTGATCCGCCAGGTTATAGGTAAAAGAGTCGATATTATCGAGCAGCAGAATGTCAGCCATTAGAAGGTCTCCTGTGCGTGGTGCGCGGTGGCGATAGCACGCAGAACCGCGCGCGCTTTATTACGGGTTTCATCGGCTTCAGACTGCGGTACAGAATCCAGAACAATCCCGGCACCGGCTTGTACGGTGGCAATACCGTCTTCCACGAGGGCGGAACGAATGACAATACAGGTATCCAGATCGCCATGAGCCGTGAAGTAACCTACCGCGCCGCCGTAGCTGCCACGGCGACGACCTTCTGCCTCGGCGATAAGCTGCATAGCGCGAACTTTTGGCGCTCCGCTTAACGTGCCCATATTCATACAGGCGCGGTAAGCGTGCAGCACATCCAGATCGCTACGCAGCTCGCCTACCACACGCGAAACCAGGTGCATTACGAAGGAGTAACGATCGACTTTGGTGAGGTCAGCAACATAGCGGCTGCCAGGCGTACAGATGCGCGCCAGGTCGTTACGCGCAAGGTCAACCAGCATCAGGTGCTCAGAAAGCTCTTTATGGTCGGTACGCATCTCCAGCTCGATACGGCTGTCAAGGTCGCGGTCAAGCGAACCGTCCGCACGACGACCACGCGGGCGAGTGCCGGCAATCGGGTAGATCTCAATCTGGCGGCTGGTGGCATCGTATTTCAGCGAGCTTTCCGGGGAGGCGCCAAACAGCGTGAAATCGTTGTCCTGCATGAAAAACATGTATGGGCTGGGGTTACTTTTCTTCAGCACATAGTAGGCTGCCAGCGGTGACGGGCAGGGCAGCGAGAAACGTCGGGACGGAACTACCTGGAAAATTTCGCCCGCGCGAATCGCTTTTTGCATGCCACGTACTACGGCGCCGAACTCTTCATCGCTCTGATTGCACTCGCAGCGCATCTGCGGGACTTCAGTGACCGGCAACGGCGGCGCAGGCTCGGTAAGATGCTGGCTCAGCTGCGCCAGACGGGCGTTAAGTCGCTGTTTTTCCGCATCATTGGGGGTAAAAACACTGGCCTGAATTCGGGTGCTTTTTTTCTGGTGGTCGATAACCATCAGCGTTTCTGCCAGATAGAAGCAGTAGTCAGGACAACGGTTGCCCGCTTCAAGCTGAGGTAAATCTTCAAAACCGGCAACCAGGTCGTAGGAAAACAGACCGCCGAAGAACATCGCTTCACGTTCTTGAACAGGAACATTCACCAGCCCCTGCAGTATGCGAAAAGCATCAAATACGGAAAGAGAACATAAACGGGCGTCTTCATCCAACAGCGGGCTGACGGCAGGGAATCGCAGATGACGACCATTCGGCTGTTTTTCATTCTCAACGCCAGCGGGCAGGGCAGCATCCAGCAAGGGCAGCAGCGATGCGCCGTTTGTGGATAACGCCTGAATAGTGACAGTGTCACCGAGAGCGGTAATGCGCAATGCGCTGTCGACTAGCAGCAAGCTCTTCAGATCGTCTTTGCTGTCGATATCTGCAGATTCCAGCAGCAGCGTTGCCGGACGTGCGCCACACACCTGATGAAACAGCGACGTCGGATTCTCACGATAGGCGGCATCGCAGGCAAGCAGTTCGAGTATCGGTTTTTGTGTTTGCATCGTTATTCTCATTAATTTTGTTCAAAAAAAAGCCCGCTCATTAGGCGGGCCGGGTATCTGGTTGCAAATTGCAGACGTAAGACACTGCCCGAAATCAGGAAGTGCGCCACCAACCGTGCAGAAAAAATGTTGCTTTCATTGCAGATACCTTCTTCATGTGAACTTGCGTACTAGTTAACTAGTTCGATGGGGTAAAGTCAACACCTGATTTCAGTATATTTGCCGAAACCGCTATGATGGGCGTGTTACGACATTTATTGAAACGGGAGCCGCCTTGAGCGACACGAATTACGCAGTGATTTATGACCTGCATAGTCATACTACAGCCTCCGATGGGCGATTAACCCCAGAAGCCTTAGTACACCGTGCGGTAGAGATGCGAGTCGGTACACTGGCGATCACCGATCATGACACCACGGCGGGCATTGCGGCGGCAAGAGAAGAAATTTCACGTTCGGGTTTAGCGTTAAATTTGATCCCTGGTGTCGAGATATCAACTGTCTGGGAAAACCATGAGATCCATATAGTGGGTCTGAACATTGATATCGCCCATCCCATGATGTGCGAGTTTCTGGCGCAACAAACGGAACGTCGTCAGCAGCGTGCGCGCCTGATTGCCGAACGACTCGACAAAGCGCATATCCCCGGTGCGTGGGAAGGGGCGTTGCGCCTGGCTGATGGCGGGGCGGTTACGCGAGGCCATTTTGCGCGTTTCCTGGTGGAATGTGGCAAAGCCACAACCATGGCGGATGTCTTTAAAAAATATCTTGCCCGTGGGAAAACCGGTTACGTTCCGCCACAGTGGTGTACAATAGAACAAGCTATTGATGTCATTCATCATTCTGGCGGTAAGGCTGTTCTGGCTCATCCTGGGCGGTACGATCTTAGCGCTAAGTGGCTGAAAAGACTGGTTGCACATTTTGCTGAACATCGCGGCGACGCGATGGAAGTAGCGCAGTGTCAGCAGTCTCCCAATGAACGCACCCATCTGGCGACGCTTGCGCGTCAGCATCAATTGTGGGCATCGCAAGGGTCTGATTTTCATCTACCCTGCCCATGGATTGAGTTGGGTCGTAAACTTTGGTTGCCCGCAGGCGTAGAAGGCGTCTGGCAACTTTGGGAGCAGCCCGAGATCACAGAGAGGAAAGTATGAGCCAGTTTTTTTATATTCATCCCGAAAACCCGCAGCAGCGGCTGATCAATCAGGCCGTTGAAATCGTGCGTAAAGGTGGGGTGATCGTCTATCCAACCGATTCCGGCTATGCGTTGGGCTGCAAAATTGAAGATAAAGGCGCAATGGAGCGCATTTGCCGCATCCGTCACCTGCCGGACGGGCACAACTTTACGCTGATGTGCCGTGACCTGTCTGAACTGTCGACCTATTCGTTTGTCGACAACGTGGCCTTCCGTTTAATTAAAAACAACACGCCGGGCAACTACACCTTCATCCTGAAGGGGACGAAAGAGGTTCCGCGCCGCTTGTTGCAAGAAAAACGTAAGACCATCGGCCTGCGTGTACCCTCAAACCCGATAGCACTGGCGCTGCTTGAAGCGCTGGGCGAGCCGATGCTCTCCACGTCACTGATGCTGCCGGGTAGCGAATTTACCGAGTCAGATCCGGAAGAAATTAAAGACCGCCTGGAGAAACAGGTGGATTTAATTATCCACGGCGGATATCTCGGCCAGCAGCCGACCACGGTCATTGATTTAACCGACGATTCTCCGGTGGTGTTGCGTGAAGGCGTCGGTGACGTTAAACCTTTCTTATAAGGGCGCGAACCGCTATACTACGCGGCCTTAAAATGGCGCTGACTGGCGCCGTTGATTCTCCTGTTCGACGCCTGTGAAGGCGACACCTAAAGGAAGCTCTATGAGCGAAAAGTTACAAAAAGTGCTGGCGCGCGCTGGCCACGGTTCTCGCCGTGAAATCGAATCTATTATTGCCGCGGGTCGCGTGAGCGTTGATGGCAAAATTGCCACGCTCGGCGATCGCGTTGAAGTCACTCCGGGTCTGAAAATCCGTATCGACGGTCATCTGATTTCGGTTAAAGAGTCTGCGGAACAAATCTGCCGTGTTCTGGCCTATTACAAGCCAGAAGGCGAACTGTGTACCCGTAACGACCCGGAAGGTCGTCCGACCGTGTTTGATCGTTTACCAAAACTGCGTGATGCGCGCTGGATTGCCGTAGGGCGTCTGGACGTGAATACATGCGGTTTACTGCTGTTTACCACCGATGGTGAACTGGCTAACCGTCTGATGCACCCAAGCCGCGAAGTTGAGCGTGAATATGCGGTACGTGTGTTTGGTCAGGTTGATGATGCAAAACTGCGCGATCTGAGTCGTGGCGTGCAGCTGGAAGATGGTCCGGCGGCATTTAAAACGATCAAGTTCAGCGGTGGTGAAGGGATCAACCAGTGGTATAACGTCACGCTGACCGAAGGGCGTAACCGTGAAGTCCGCCGCCTGTGGGAAGCTGTAGGTGTACAGGTAAGCCGTCTGATTCGTGTCCGTTACGGTGATATCCCGCTGCCGAAAGGCCTGCCGCGTGGTGGCTGGACAGAGCTTGATCTTGCTCAGACCAACTATCTGCGTGAACTGGTGGAGCTGAAGCCGGAAACGACCTCTAAAGTGGCCGTCGAGAAAGATCGTCGTCGCATGAAGGCGAATCAGATCCGTCGTGCGGTGAAGCGCCACTCTCAGGTTGGCAGCAGCCGTCGTCCGGGTGGTCGCAGCAACAACGGTTAATCATAACCCCACCTGATAAGCAAAGCGCCATCAGGCGTTAGCGTGGAGCCGGATACAGCGCAAACGCCTTATCCGGCCTACACTCAATAATCGATCCCTGCTTGGGCTTTCACGCCCGCTTCAAACGCATGCTTGACCGGGCGCAGCTCGCTAACCGTGTCAGCTAACTCCAGAATATCGCGATGACATCCACGGCCGGTGATAATGACCGTTTGATGGGCTGGGCGCGCTTTCAGGGCATTGATGACCTCTTCAAGCGGCAGATAGTCGTATGCCACCATGTAGGTTAGCTCATCCAGTATCACCATATCCAGTTCATCGTCGGCCAGCATCCGCTTGCCGTGTTCCCACACGGCCATACAGGCTGCGGTGTCAGACTCGCGGTTCTGCGTTTCCCAGGTAAATCCTGTCGCCATAACCTGAAACTCTACGCCGTGGGGTTCAAGTAAGTTACGTTCTCCGTTTGGCCACGTACCTTTAATAAATTGTACGACGCCGACTTTTTTACCATGGCCCACAGCGCGCGTGGCGGTACCGAATGCGGCGGTGGTTTTACCCTTACCATTTCCGGTGAACACGATGATAATTCCGCGTTCATCTTTCGCTGCGGCAACGCGTGCGTCAACCCGATCTTTTACGCGCTGTTGACGTTGCTGATAGCGTTCTTCACTCATTGGGCAATTCCTGGTTTACGGCCCGGCTGGGCATCAAAAGTCATACCGGTTTTACGGCGGCTGTCATCGCCCATCAGCCACAGGTAGAGCGGCATAATATCGGCGGGAGTTTTCAATTTTTGCGGATCTTCCGTTGGGAATGCGCTGGCTCGCATGCCAGTTCGCGTCCCACCAGGATTGATACAGTTTACGCGCAGATGACGGTTTTGATACTCATCAGCCAGAACCTGCATCATCCCTTCGGTCGCAAATTTTGAGGTGGCATATGCTCCCCAATTGGCGCGTCCCTGGCGACCGACACTGGAAGAGGTAAAGACCAGCGATCCGGCATCGGATTTGAGTAACAACGGCAGCAATGCCTGAGTCAGCATAAAAGTGGCATTTACATTTACCTGCATCACATCCTGCCAGACCTGCGGGTTTTGTTCACTCATTGGACAAATATCGCCGAGTAATCCGGCGTTATGCAGTACGCCATCCAGACGCGGGAAATGTGCAGCAATGCGCTGCGCAAGCTGGTGACATTCTTCAGAGGTACAGGTCAGTAGATCCAGTGTAAACCACTGTGGTTGTGTTCCGTTTTCATCGGCGATAGTGCGGGCAACCTGACGCAGTTTTTCTTCGTTACGCCCATGCAGGATAACGGTCGCGCCATAGCGTGCATAGGTCTGCGCGGCCTCGCGTCCGATACCATCGCTGGCACCGGTGATAAGAATAATGCGGCCCTGTAGAAGGTCTTGTTTAGGTTGGTAATGCACGGCAACTCCTCGGCGACGTCCTGGATATCTCGTTCGCGATAACTTTTGGGCTTTATGCCTTAAACCCTGTACTTTTTCAATCAGCCAAAGGCAATAACACCGCAAAATGAACGCTTTGTCATGCTTTTTACTGATTCAGCACTAGATGTATGAAGCAAGACGAGGTGACACGCCTGTTGTACACTGAGCGGAAGTCGCGTTGTTTAACCAAGGTGGGTCTCGTGGAATTGTTGTCTGAATATGGGTTGTTTTTGGCAAAAATTGTCACTGTCGTGGTGGCTATTGCAGTGGTGGTGATGCTGATCGTAAACGCGACACAACGCAAACGTCAGCGTGGGGAATTGCGGGTTATTAACCTCAGCGATCAATATAAAGAGATGAAGGAAGACCTGTCGCTAGCCTTATTGGATGGGCATCAGCAAAAATTCTGGCATAAGGAGCAGAAAAAGAAACAAAAGCTGGAGGCGAAAGCGGCTAAGGCAAAAGCGAAACTGGGTGACAGTACGTCATCAGATAAACCTCGTGTATGGGTGCTTGATTTTAAAGGCAGTATGGATGCCCATGAGGTCAGCGCATTACGCGAAGAGGTGACGGCTGTGCTGGCGGTTGTTAAACCTCAGGATCAAGTGGTGGTTCGTCTGGAAAGTCCGGGTGGTGTGGTACATGGTTATGGCCTGGCTGCGTCCCAGTTACAACGTCTGCGCGATAAGCAGATCCCGCTGACCGTTACGGTAGATAAAGTCGCTGCGAGCGGCGGATATATGATGGCCTGCGTGGCGGATAAAATTGTCTCGGCGCCGTTTGCTATCGTCGGCTCAATTGGCGTGGTGGCGCAGATCCCGAACTTTAACCGCTTCCTGAAAGGGAAAGATATTGATATCGAACTGCACACCGCCGGACAGTATAAGCGTACGTTGACCTTACTCGGTGAAAACACGGAAGAAGGGCGGCAGAAATTCCGCGAAGATCTGAACGAAACGCATCATCTGTTTAAAGATTTTGTGCAGCGCATGCGTCCGACTCTGGACATTGAGCAGGTTGCCACCGGTGAACACTGGTTTGGTCAACAGGCGCTGGCAAATGGGCTGGTGGATGAGATCAATACCAGCGATGAGGTGATCCTCGGGCTGATGGAAGGTCGTGAAGTATTGAACGTTCGCTATCTGCAGCGTAAAAAGCTGATGGATCGTTTTACCGGTAGTGCGGCGGAGAGCGCCGATCGTTTGCTGATGCGCTGGTGGCAGCGGGGGCAGAAGCCACTGATGTAAAATTGTCATTGCCGGATCGCGATGCTCATATATCTCCTATCCGGCCTACAAATATGCACCAGTATAGGCTGGATAAGGCGATGCCGCCATCCGGCAAATTATTACTCGTGTTAATCGATCAAGTGATACTTTTCGGAAAGTACGTGCGCCAGGTGTTTAAACATATTAAACACCGCCGTACTTTTGGGCGTTGGTAGCCCTTGCTCGTCTAAAAAGTAATCTCCGCTGAAAACCAGCACGCCGTTTCGCTGCGTAACGCCGGTGGCGACAATCCCCGCCAGCGTGTCCTCATGCTCACGAATGATTTTGTTGGCTTCAATCAGCAGTGTTTCGCGATCGATGGGTTGAGTGTCTTTATGCATGATTTACTCCTTAAACAAGGACATTAGTCTACGCTGAGCCCGCCTTATGGGCAAATATTCCCTGACATAAATGAAGGTTTTACGACAGTGTTACAACTGGCGAGATTTGTTTTTGCATGCTAATAAAGTTGCGTAACGCATTTTATCAGGTACAGTGTGACGCTTTCGTTAATCTGGCAACAGATTTGCTTGACATTCGACCAATACTTCGTCGTGCTAGAGCGTTTGTAAGAAAAAAAGCCTGTTAACTCAGTTACATGAGAGTTACATTACAAGCGCGAATCAGTTTAAAGGGTTGATATCCGCCGACGCAGAGACCATATCGATGTCTCGTCGCCAGTGGAAGGTGAATCAACGTGCGACGCATTCTGGAAGAATCAAATTAGGTAAAGGTGAATATGGGTAAAGCTCTTGTCATCGTTGAGTCCCCGGCAAAAGCCAAAACGATCAACAAGTATCTGGGTAATGACTACGTGGTGAAATCCAGCGTCGGTCATATCCGTGATTTGCCGACCAGTGGCTCAGCAACTAAAAAGAGCGCCGACTCAACCTCCACCAAAACGGCTAAAAAGCCCAAAAAGGATGAACGTGGCGCTCTCGTCAATCGTATGGGTGTTGACCCGTGGCACAACTGGGATGCGCGCTATGAAGTGCTGCCCGGTAAAGAGAAAGTGGTTTCTGAACTGAAGCAACTGGCTGAAAAAGCCGACCACATCTATCTCGCAACTGACCTTGACCGCGAAGGGGAAGCCATTGCGTGGCACCTGCGGGAAGTGATCGGCGGCGATGACACCCGCTATAGCCGTGTGGTGTTTAACGAAATTACCAAAAATGCTATTCGTCAGGCGTTTGAAAAACCTGGCGAACTGAACATCGACCGTGTAAATGCGCAACAGGCGCGCCGCTTTATGGACCGTGTTGTGGGCTATATGGTGTCGCCGCTGCTGTGGAAAAAAATTGCGCGCGGTCTGTCAGCTGGCCGTGTACAGTCGGTTGCTGTGCGTCTGGTGGTTGAGCGTGAACGCGAAATCAAAGCATTTGTTCCAGAAGAGTTCTGGGAGATTGATGCCAACACAACCACGCCTGGCGGCGACGCGTTACCGCTCGAGGTGACGCATCAGAATGATAAACCGTTCCGCCCGGTCAATCGGGAACAAACGCTTGCCGCTGTTAGCCTGTTGGAAAAAGCGCGCTATAGCGTATTGGAACGTGAAGATAAACCGACCAGCAGCAAGCCGGGCGCGCCGTTCATCACCTCCACGCTACAGCAGGCCGCCAGTACGCGTCTGGGCTTCGGTGTGAAGAAAACCATGATGATGGCGCAGCGCTTGTATGAAGCGGGTTACATCACTTATATGCGTACTGACTCAACCAACCTGAGTCAGGATGCGGTGACGATGGTTCGCGATTACATCAGCGATAATTTTGGTAAAAAATATTTGCCGGAAAACGCGAATCAGTACGCCAGCAAAGAAAACTCGCAGGAAGCGCACGAAGCTATCCGTCCTTCCGATGTCGCCGTACAGGCGGAATCGCTGAAAGATATGGAAGCTGATGCGCAAAAACTGTATCAGCTGATCTGGCGCCAGTTTGTTGCCTGTCAGATGACCCCAGCTAAATATGATTCCACCACGCTCACCGTGGGTGCGGGTGATTTCCGCCTGAAGGCGCGCGGTCGTATTCTGCGCTTCGATGGCTGGACGAAAGTGATGCCAGCGTTGCGTAAAGGCGATGAAGATCGCATCTTACCGGCGGTGGACAAAGGCGATACGCTGACGCTTATCGAACTGACGCCAGCACAGCACTTTACTAAACCGCCTGCGCGCTTCAGTGAAGCTTCGCTGGTTAAAGAGCTTGAAAAGCGTGGTATTGGTCGTCCATCTACCTATGCGTCGATCATTTCTACGATTCAGGATCGTGGTTATGTTCGCGTAGAGAACCGTCGCTTCTACGCTGAAAAAATGGGTGAAATCGTCACCGATCGTCTGGAAGAAAACTTCCGCGAACTGATGAACTACGATTTTACTGCGCAGATGGAAGATAGCCTCGACCAGGTGGCGAATAAAGAAGCCGAATGGAAGGGCGTACTCGACAACTTCTTCACTGATTTTACTCAGCAACTGGATAAAGCCGAGAAAGATCCTGAAGAAGGCGGTATGCGTCCGAACCAGATGGTGCTGACTAGCATTGATTGCCCGACCTGCGGACGCAAGATGGGTATTCGTACCGCCAGTACCGGCGTTTTCCTTGGTTGCTCCGGCTACGCACTTTCCCCGAAAGAGCGTTGCAAAACCACCATTAACCTGGTGCCGGAAAACGAAGTATTGAACGTGCTGGAAGGCGACGACGCGGAAACGAACGCATTGCGCGCCAAACGCCGCTGCCAGAAGTGCGGTACGGCAATGGACAGTTATCTTATCGATCCTAAGCGTAAATTGCATGTGTGTGGTAATAACCCAACCTGCGACGGCTACGAGATCGAAGAGGGCGAGTTCCGTATCAAGGGTTATGACGGTCCTATCGTCGAGTGCGAAAAATGTGGTTCTGAAATGCACCTGAAAATGGGACGTTTCGGCAAGTACATGGCGTGTACTAACGACGAGTGCAAAAACACCCGTAAGATCCTGCGTAACGGTGAAGTCGCTCCGCCGAAAGAAGACCCAGTTCCGTTGCCGGAACTGCCGTGTGAAAAATCTGACGCGTATTTCGTGTTACGTGATGGTGCTGCAGGTATCTTCCTGGCGGCCAATACGTTCCCGAAATCACGTGAGACTCGTGCGCCGTTGGTGGAAGAGTTGTACCGCTTCCGCGATCGCCTGCCGGAAAAACTGCGTTATCTGGCAGATGCGCCGCAAACTGATCCGGATGGTAACAAGTCCATGGTTCGTTTCAGCCGTAAAACCAAGCAGCAATACGTTGCCGCTGAGAAAGACGGTAAGGCGACTGGCTGGTCCGCGTTCTTCGTTGACGGCAAATGGGTAGAAGGGAAGAAATAACAGCGTTTCGGCTGAATTTCTCCTCAAAGGGTCGCGTAAGCGGCCCTTTTTGTTTCTCGCATATTATTTTTTGTCATACCTATACAGCGTACATAGAAATGATATAGTGGTTATAGTTAACAGACTTTTTATTATTAAATCGTATTAGCAGCGCCCGCGAGCCTGCACTGAAACGATGATTTGATGGCGCGAATCGGGATGGCATAACATGAAATTACAGCAGCTTCGCTACATTGTTGAGGTGGTGAACCACAACCTTAATGTCTCCTCAACAGCGGAAGGGCTTTATACCTCGCAGCCCGGTATCAGTAAGCAAGTTCGTATGCTGGAAGATGAACTTGGCATCCAGATTTTTGCCCGTAGCGGTAAGCACCTGACGCAGGTTACGCCAGCGGGGCAGGAAGTTATTCGTATTGCGCGAGAAGTTCTGTCGAAGGTGGATGCCATTAAGTCCGTTGCTGGCGAACATACCTGGCCGGACAAAGGCTCGTTATATATCGCCACTACGCACACTCAGGCGCGTTACGCTTTACCGAACGTGATTAAAGGTTTTATTGAGCGCTATCCTCGCGTCTCATTGCATATGCACCAGGGATCGCCGACACAAATCGCCGAAGCCGTTTCGAAAGGAAATGCAGATTTTGCTATCGCGACGGAAGCTTTGCACCTGTATGACGACCTGGTGATGTTACCTTGCTACCACTGGAACCGCTCGATCGTCGTCACGCCGGATCATCCGTTGGCGGGAAAACCTTCGGTTTCTATTGAGGAACTGGCACAGTATCCGCTGGTGACCTACACGTTTGGTTTTACCGGACGCTCGGAGCTGGACACCGCGTTTAACCGCGCGGGTCTGGAGCCACGTATTGTCTTTACCGCGACCGATGCTGATGTCATTAAAACCTATGTCCGTCTGGGCCTTGGCGTGGGTGTGATTGCCAGTATGGCGGTTGATCCTGTTTCCGATCCTGACCTGGTACGCGTGGATGCTCACGATATCTTCAGCCATAGCACCACCAAAATTGGTTTTCGTCGCAGCACCTTCTTACGTAGTTACATGTATGATTTCATTCAACGTTTCGCGCCGCATCTGACGCGTGATGTGGTGGACACGGCGGTGGCGCTGCGTTCCAACGATGATATTGAAGCCATGTTTAAAGATATTAAATTGCCTGAGAAATAATAACGACTGTAACCTCGTCGGTATCCATAAGCATAAAGCGATACCGACGGGAAACACTGAATTAATTGATAATTTACCGTGGATAAATTAACCATATATAGCTTGTGGAAAAAATTCTCTAAAGTAGTTTCAAATTAGTCAGCTTGCCAAAAATTCCTTTCAAATATTTATAACCGATCAAACAATCGATTTATTTATCAGGACGAGTCTGAAAATTAACTGGCTTTTTTTCGCCTTTTTTATTAGGATTCCTCCTATCTGATGATTAATTGTACCGATTGTTTGGTGCCTAAATGATAAGTGATTTCGATAGTATGAGGTTAGCGATGCCTTCAGGAAACCAGCCAGCACGCAGGGATCCGGTGATGAAACGTAAAGCCTGGTTCGCCGTATTTCTTGGTTCTGCGATATTCTGGATTATTGTCGCACTCGTGGCCTGGAATGTGTGGGGGTAAGTATGTCCGCACCAGAGCAGCACTCTACCGAAACGCTATCGCCTCATGACCATGAACAAGAGAGCAAAACCGTCGCAGAGAAGGGACAGAAGGTACCCGAATCCTGGAACCTTTCTCCTGAACAACGGGCGTTTATTGATCTGTTAACTGATGATGATGAACAGAAACAATAATTCGTACGTATTTTATAATAATAACGATTACCTTGTGCCCTTGAATATCGAATCATTTATCCATGTAATCGTCATCAACAACCTAATCAACGTATTATCCATTGCTCTATTGCCTACTGAATATTCATCCTATTAATCTACACGGCTAGACCTTCCTCCTTACCATCGACCTCAGTTCGCGCTTTTATATCGCCCGCTACTTTTATCATTTTGAGTTGTTATCAAAGCGTTACATTTTGTTTGTGTTATCTTTAATACTAACCCTGAGGAAAATCAGGGGATCCAACCCTGTCATTTAAGGAGGAGCTATGTCGTCGACCCTACGAGAAGCCAGTAAGGACACATTGCAGGTTAAAGATAAAACCTACCGCTACTACAGTTTACCTCTGGCTGCTAAATCACTGGGTGATATCACCCGACTACCCAAATCGCTAAAAGTGTTGCTGGAAAACCTGCTTCGTTGGCAGGATGGTAACTCCGTTACCGAAGATGATATTCATGCTCTCGCACATTGGCTGAAGACCGCCCACGCCGATCGTGAAATTGCCTATCGACCCGCTCGTGTTCTGATGCAGGATTTTACCGGCGTTCCGGCGGTGGTCGATCTTGCCGCCATGCGCGAAGCGGTGAAACGTCTGGGGGGAGATACGGCAAAAGTGAATCCGCTTTCGCCAGTGGACCTTGTCATTGACCACTCGGTAACGGTGGACCGTTTTGGTGATGATGATGCTTTCGAAGAAAACGTTCGCCTGGAAATGGAACGTAACCATGAACGTTATGTGTTCCTGAAATGGGGACAGCAGGCATTTAGTCGCTTCAGCGTTGTACCGCCGGGAACGGGGATTTGCCACCAGGTAAACCTTGAATACCTTGGCAAAGCCGTCTGGAGCGAGTTACAGGACGGTGAGTGGGTGGCTTATCCCGATACGCTGGTCGGTACCGATTCCCATACGACAATGATTAATGGTCTCGGTGTGCTGGGATGGGGCGTTGGAGGCATTGAGGCTGAAGCAGCAATGCTGGGTCAACCGGTCTCTATGCTTATCCCGGATGTCGTAGGCTTTAAACTAGTGGGCAAACTGCAGGAAGGTATCACCGCTACCGACCTGGTTTTAACCGTTACCCAGATGCTGCGTAAGCACGGCGTGGTCGGTAAATTTGTTGAATTCTATGGTGATGGCCTCGACACCTTACCGCTGGCCGATCGGGCAACCATTGCGAACATGTCACCGGAATACGGCGCAACCTGCGGTTTCTTCCCGATCGATGGCATCACTCTTGAATATATGCGTCTGAGTGGACGCAGTGAGGAGCAGGTTGAGCTGGTCAGCGCCTATGCCAAAGCGCAGGGAATGTGGCGTAATCCAGGAGATGAACCCGTATTTACCAGTTCACTGGAGCTGGATATGGGCAGTGTGGAAGCTAGCCTTGCCGGACCGAAGCGTCCGCAGGATCGGGTGGCACTGGCTGATGTTCCGAAAGCGTTTTCGGCAAGTAATGAACTCGAAGTAAATAGCTCGCTGAAAGACCGTCAGCCCGTGGACTACACCATGAGCGGTCAGCAGTATAAGCTGCCGGACGGTGCGGTGGTGATAGCAGCTATCACTTCCTGTACCAACACCTCCAACCCAAGCGTATTGATGGCGGCGGGACTGCTGGCGAAAAAAGCAGTGACGCTTGGTTTGAAACGTCAGCCGTGGGTGAAAGCCTCGCTGGCGCCAGGATCGAAGGTGGTGTCTGATTATCTGGCGCAGGCTGGGTTCACGCCGTACCTTGATGAGCTGGGATTTAACCTTGTAGGTTATGGCTGTACCACCTGTATTGGTAACTCGGGTCCGTTACCCGATCCTATCGAGACAGCCATCAAAAAAGGCGATCTCACCGTTGGTGCTGTGCTTTCCGGCAACCGAAACTTTGAGGGGCGTATCCATCCGCTCGTGAAGACCAACTGGTTAGCGTCTCCGCCGCTGGTGGTGGCCTATGCGCTAGCAGGGAATATGAATATCAATCTGACGCAAGATCCGTTAGGCCATGACAGAAAGGGCGATCCCGTTTATCTGAAAGATATCTGGCCGACGGCTCAGGAAATTGCCCGTGCCGTGGAGCAGGTTTCTACCGCCATGTTCCATAAAGAATACGCTGAAGTCTTTGAAGGTACGCCAGAATGGAAAGCTATCCAGGTTGATCGGGCTGATACCTATGGTTGGCAGTCTGACTCAACTTATATCCGCTTGTCGCCGTTCTTCGATGGTATGCAGGCTACGCCGGATCCGGTCCAGGACATTCATGGTGCGCGTATCCTCGCAATGCTTGGGGATTCCGTCACCACCGACCATATTTCTCCTGCCGGCAGTATTAAGCCGGATAGCCCGGCAGGTCGTTATCTGCAAAGCCACGGCGTTGAGCGTAAAGATTTCAACTCCTATGGTTCACGCCGCGGGAATCATGAAGTGATGATGCGCGGTACCTTTGCCAATATTCGTATTCGTAATGAGATGGTACCCGGAGTGGAAGGTGGGATGACGCGTCATTTGCCGGGAACTGAGGTAGTGGCTATCTATGATGCGGCTATGCAATATCAACAGGAGAATATCCCCCTGGCGGTTATTGCCGGGAAAGAGTATGGCTCTGGCTCCAGTCGCGACTGGGCGGCAAAAGGCCCGCGCTTGCTGGGGATTCGCGTGGTTATCGCTGAGTCCTTTGAGCGAATTCACCGTTCTAACCTGATTGGTATGGGGATTTTGCCGCTGGAGTTTCCACAGGGAGTCACGCGCAAAACGCTGGGACTAACCGGTGAGGAAGCGATCGATATTACGGACCTGCAAAACATCAAGCCGGGCGCAACAGTGTCGGTGAATATGGTTCGCTCAGATGGACGTAAAGAGGTGATTTTATGCCGCTGCCGTATCGATACCGCGACGGAGCTAACTTACTACCAAAACGATGGTATTCTGCACTACGTGATTCGTAATATGTTGAATTAAAATGCATAAAGCCTGCGAGAGCAGGCTTTATTATCGGCGGTAACAACCATTACTTGCCCAGCAAATGCCCCATCTTGGCGGCTTTGGTGTCCAGGTAATGTTCATTGTTCGGGTTACGACCCACAATCAGCGGCACGCGTTCAACAATATTGATTCCCGCTTCGGTCAGAATTTCCACTTTTTTCGGGTTATTGGTCAGCAAACGAACTTCGTCCACGCCCAGCAGCTTGAACATATCCGCACACAGCGTGAAATCACGCTCATCTGCCGCAAAGCCCAACTGATGGTTAGCCTCAACGGTATCATAACCCTGGTCCTGCAACGCGTAGGCGCGGATTTTATTGAGCAGGCCGATATTGCGTCCTTCCTGACGATGATAAAGCAGGATACCGCGCCCTTCTTCAGCAATGTGGGTGAGAGCCGCTTCGAGCTGGAAGCCGCAATCGCAACGCAGGCTAAACAATGCATCGCCAGTCAGACATTCGGAGTGGACACGCGCCAGAACAGGCGTTTGACCTGTGATATCGCCAAAAACCAGTGCGACGTGATCGTGTCCGGTTGCCAGTTCTTCAAATCCCACCATCAGGAAATCACCCCAGGGGGTTGGCAGTTTGGCTTCTGCCACACGTTTAAGCTGCATGTAATTCTCCAGATTATGCTGGCACTGTCGTGCCGTCGCCTGTTGGCTTCTTGTTCTGTATTGCACTATTTTGCCATAAGGCAACGATGTTCACCTAATCGCGACAACGGATTCGCCTTTGGAATGGCACAAAAATGTCAATTTTCCCGGCATGCACTTTTTTCAGTTATGATTGTGAGACTTATCGACGAAAGGAGAGGCAATGCTGTCAATTGCAAAGCGCACTGCGGTCGGGGCCGGGCTGCTACTTATTATGCCGGTTGCTGTATGGGTATCGGGCTGGAGCTGGCAGCCGGGACACAACGTTTGGTGGCTAAAATCTCTGTACTGGGTAACGGAAACGGTGACGCAGCCGTGGGGGATTATCACTCACGTTGTGCTCTGCGCATGGTTTCTGTGGTGTCTGCGTTTTCGTCTGAAAGCTGCGGTAATGCTGTTTGCGATCCTGGCCGTGGCAATTTTAGTCGGTCAGGGTGTGAAGTCCTGGGTTAAAGACAGGGTGCAGGAACCTCGGCCCTTTGTCGTATGGCTGGAAAAAACGCACCATATCCCGGTTGATGAGTTCTACACTTTAAAACGTAAAGATCGTGGCAACTTAGTTAAAGAGCAATTGGCCGAACAACAGGATATTCCGACGTTTCTACGTAAGCACTGGCAAAAAGAAACGGGTTTTGCCTTTCCGTCAGGACATACGATGTTTGCTGCCAGTTGGGCTTTACTGGCAGTAGGGCTGTTATGGCCACGCCGACGTACGCTGACGATTGTGTTTTTGCTTATCTGGGCGACAGGTGTTATGGGTAGCCGCTTGCTGTTGGGCATGCACTGGCCGCGTGATTTGGTCGTTGCAACGCTGATTTCATGGTTGCTGGTAACGCTGGCGACCTGGCTCGCGCAGCGAGTATGCGGACCACTTACGCCGCCTGTGCAGGAGGCAAAAGAAATCGCGCAACGCGAGCAAGAAAGCTAGCTATGATTGATTTTTCAAATTTTGCCCTTAAATCAGAAAGCGGAAAGCGCTTTTCCATTTCGCACTCGTTGTGAAAATGGTAATTTAAAGGGCTCAACGCGGTAAGTTGTACACGATTTATTCGCTTAAACCACATAACGGGAAGTAATGTGAAATATTTACTCATTTTCTTACTGGTGTTGGCGATTTTTGTTATTTCGGTGACATTAGGTGCGCAAAACGATCAACAGGTTACGTTTAATTACCTGCTGGCTCAGGGTGAGTATCGTATCTCTACGCTGCTTGCTGTATTGTTTGCCGCAGGTTTTGCGATTGGTTGGTTAATTTGCGGCCTTTTCTGGCTGAAGGTTCGTGTGTCTCTTGCGCGCGCCGAACGTAAAATCAAACGACTGGAAAACCAGCTTACGCCTGCGACCGACGTTGCGGTTTCTGCCGATTCGTCGGTTGTGAAGGAATAATTATTTATGTTGGAGTTGTTGTTTCTGCTTTTACCTGTAGCCGCTGCCTATGGGTGGTATATGGGTCGCAGAAGTGCGCAACAAACCAAGCAGGATGAAGCTAACCGTCTTTCCCGTGACTATGTCGCCGGGGTTAACTTCCTCCTGAGCAACCAACAAGACAAAGCGGTGGATCTGTTCCTCGATATGCTAAAAGAGGATACGGGCACCGTTGAGGCTCATCTCACTCTCGGAAACCTGTTTCGCTCGCGCGGTGAAGTCGATCGCGCAATCCGCATCCATCAAACGTTAATGGAAAGTGCTTCGCTGACCTACGAGCAGCGTTTGTTGGCCGTACAACAGCTGGGGCGCGATTACATGGCCGCAGGTCTGTACGACCGCGCGGAAGACATGTTCAATCAGCTTACCGATGAAACAGATTTTCGCGTCGGTGCATTACAGCAACTGCTGCAAATTTATCAGGCGACCAGCGATTGGCAGAAAGCCATTGATGTCGCAGAACGTCTGGTGAAGCTAGGCAAAGATAAACAGCGTATTGAGATAGCCCACTTCTACTGCGAACTGGCCTTACAGCAGATGGGCAGCGACGATATGGATCGCGCCATGGCGCTGTTGAAAAAAGGGGCTGCGGCAGACAAAAACAGTGCCCGGGTTTCTATCATGATGGGCCGAGTGTACATGGTGAAAGGCGAGTACGCGAAGGCCGTTGAAAGTCTGCAACGCGTGATTTCTCAGGATAAAGAACTGGTCAGCGAAACGCTGGAAATGCTGCAAAGCTGCTACCAGCATCTGGGGAAAACCGATGAGTGGGCAGAGTTTTTACGTCGGGCCGTTGAAGAGAATACTGGCGCCGCCGCCGAGCTGATGCTGGCCGATATTCTTGAAGCGCGTGAGGGGACTGATACCGCTCAGGTTTATATTACCCGCCAACTACAACGCCATCCTACGATGCGCGTTTTCCACAAATTAATGGATTACCATCTTAACGAAGCAGAAGAAGGGCGCGCGAAAGAGAGCCTGATGGTTCTGCGCGATATGGTCGGGGAGCAGGTGCGCAGCAAGCCGCGCTATCGTTGCCAGAAGTGCGGATTTACCGCATATACACTGTACTGGCACTGCCCATCTTGTCGCTCATGGTCAACCATTAAGCCTATTCGCGGACTTGATGGGTTGTAATTTTTAAAAAAATCTTACTTTAGTTACAACATACTAATGATGAGAACAAAGCCATCCTCAGCCACCGTTGCCAAATTCGCCTGGCAGAAATGGAATCGCGCCTGTTAATTTTCTATTACCGCAGGTAGAATGCACGCCGTTTACCCATTTCGCGCTACTGTCGGCGCCCATCCTCAAGAAGGTCTGGTCATGACGTTTACTGCTTCATCTTCTTCTCGTGCTGTTACTGATTCTCCTGTCGTTGTCGCTCTCGATTATTCCAATCGTGATAAAGCATTAGCTTTTGTCGACAGAATTGATCCTCGTGATTGCCGTTTGAAAGTGGGCAAAGAGATGTTCACGCTTTTTGGACCTCAGTTGGTTCGCGATTTACAACAGCGTGGTTTTGACGTTTTTCTTGATTTGAAATTTCATGATATTCCCAACACTACCGCGCATGCCGTTGCGGCAGCGGCTGAGCTTGGCGTGTGGATGGTTAACGTTCATGCTTCTGGTGGGGCGCGTATGATGACCGCCGCACGTGAAGCCTTATTACCTTTTGGCAAGGACGCACCGCTGCTGATTGCGGTAACGGTTCTGACCAGTATGGAAGCCAGCGACCTCGCCGATCTCGGCGTGACGTTGTCACCTGCAGAGCATGCTGAAAGGCTGGCGCGCTTAACCCAACATTGTGGTTTGGATGGCGTTGTATGCTCCGCGCAGGAAGCGGTGCGATTCAAGCAGGCGTTTGGCCAGGCATTTAAATTGGTTACGCCGGGTATTCGTCCTGAAGGCAGCGAGGCGGGCGACCAGCGTCGCATTATGACGCCGGAACAAGCACAGTCAGCTGGTGTGGATTATATGGTTATTGGTCGTCCGGTCACGCAGTCGGCAGATCCGGCTCAGACGCTGAAGATGATTAATGCCTCACTGAAACGAGGTGCGTAAATGAACGACTCAAACTCTCGCCTGGTCTACTCAACCGACTCCGGGCGCATTGATGAACCAAAAGCTGCTCCTGTGCGCCCACAAGGCGATGGCATTGTTCGTATCCAGCGCCAGACCAGTGGCCGCAAAGGTAAGGGCGTGTGTTTGATTACCGGTATTGATCAAGACGATGCCGAACTGACCAAATTAGCTGCGGAACTGAAGAAAAAATGTGGTTGTGGCGGGGCAGTGAAGGATGGCGTGATTGAGATACAGGGTGATAAACGCGACCTGATTAAATCGCTGCTGGAAGCCAAAGGAATGAAAGTTAAACTGGCTGGCGGTTAATAAAAAAAGCCACGGAATATTTCCGTGGCTTTTTAATAATACAGACCTGAAAAAGTAAACGTATTATTATATCGAGCCGTTCAACCGTAGATTATTTACCCACCTGGTGGCCAATGATACCACCTACTGCAGCACCACCCAGCGTACCCAGCGTGCTGCCGTCAGTCAGGACTGCACCACCTATTGCACCTGCACCAGCACCGATTGCAGTGTTACGATCGCGTTTGGACCAGTTAGAGCAGGCGCTCAGCGACATTGCCAGAGTAATCGCCAGAATGGCAGCGGTCATTTTTTTGCTCGTTACTAACATAATACTTTCTCCTGAATTATTGATTCACGGAATCCAGTGTTCTTTAAGAATAGCGCTAAATTTAGGCTAACGAAGATATTTCCGTGAAACCGTTTAGCGAAGGCATTACAAACACTATCCTGAAGTTGGAGGTTCGTTCCTGTTATATCGCTAACATTAATTTTACGACTTAATCCTGTTAACGACAGGTAAAAAGTCTTAATTGGACTGTCAGATAACTCTCAGAGAGGAGATGATTTGCCAACTGACAAATCATCTGCTGAAGATGTTACGCGTGGGCATCAATGATATTGACGGTTAATCCGGAATGCTCAAGCTGCATTTGTACGCTGGCGCTAAGTCTGGAGTCCGTGACTACGCGGCTGAATCGCTCTAATGGACCCAGCGTGTACGGGTGAATGGCTTCGAATTTTGAGCTGTCAGTAAGCACAATAACTTCTGCACCTTTTTCCAGCACCGCGTTAACCACATCAGAACGCATCATGTCGCGTCCGGTGAAGCCGGTGTCAGCCTGCCAGCCATCAATGCCGATAAAGGCCTTGCTGAAGTGTACCTGCTGGATAAACTGGCGAGTTAAGGGCCCAACCATACTTTCGCTTTTTTTCTGATAGATGCCGCCAAGGAGAATCACTTCGCAGGGGGTTTCTTTCAGCAGATGGGCTATATAGCTGCTGACGGTAATGATGGTGACATCTTTTTGCTCCGCGAGCGTTCTGGCTAAGAGCGCATTGCTGCTGCCGTTTTCAATGAATACGGACTCACCTGGGCTTACCAGCGATGCGGCGAATTCAGCCAGCTCACGCTTCAGCGTAAAATTAGTCATCATGCGCGTTTCCACATCATCGCTGTTCAATGAAACAGCAAAACCGTGCGCACGGCGTAAATAACTCTGTTTTTCCAGTGTGTTCAGATCCTGTCGAATCGTCACTTCTGAGACACCGGTGATTTTTGCCAGTTCGGCAACGCTCATCTGACCTTTATCAGTCACCATCTGCAAAATATATTGTTGTCGGGAATTCATAATATTAATTTTATTGCGATATCGTATCGGAAATTAAACGGAAACTGCCTCACGTGCAGTTTGCTTATAGCAGCGACATTAAAGGGTTAATGTCGTCAGATCTCCCAGGGAGCCTTGTGCTTTTTGGGCAAGGATTCGGCATCTTCTTTGGTCATGTTTAGCAGCTCAGCCTTCAGAATTTCGAGATTATGGATAGCTGAGTGGTAATCACCTGCAACGAGGATATCCAGCACGGTATCAATGCGTTCGGCCAGACGCTGAGCGTCGATATCAGACATGGTTATCATCCTAATGGCAATAGAGTTTGAATTTCATGATGCAGAATTTCATGGCAAAAGAGAAGGGAAAAATAGTATTAACTATCAACGATAGAAGAATATTATATATTCTGTGATTACATGAAGATAGGATCGTTACGTAATGTCCATTTATGGCTATTTTCAACGTTTGATCCCACTGCATTAGCGTGTTTTTTTATTGAGGTGCCGTCGATACCAACGCTCAAACGCGGCGGCTGGCATTGGTTTGGCAAACAAAAAACCCTGACGCTCGTTGACGCCATTTTTGGTTAAAAACGCATCCTCTTTCGCGCTTTCAACACCTTCGGCGATGACCTGCAGGTTGAGTGCCTGTGCGACCGCAACAATGGCACGTACCAGCGACTGCGAAACAGGTTGTTTGTGTACATCCCTGACAAAGGTTTGATCCAGTTTAATTGCATCAAGCGGGAACCGGGCCAGTTGAGACAGTGACGAATAGCCGGTACCAAAATCATCCAAATGGATTTGCGCCCCCATCTGGCTAAACTGCTGAATGACGGACAGTGCCAACTGCTCATTTTCAATTAAACTGCTTTCCGTTAACTCGACATCGATGGGGCAATATTCAAAGTCGAGTTCATGAAGCACCTGCTTGAGATCGGTAAATAGCGTCTGATCGGCGAGCTGCCGGGCAGAAACGTTTACCGCCACGCGCAGATTGATTCCCTTTGCGCGCCATTTTGCTATCTGACGCACAACGTCCAGAATAACCCAGCGACCCAGAGGAACGATAAGCCCTGATTCTTCGGCGTAGGAGATAAATTCCAGTGGTGGAATGAGGCCACGTTCCGGAGACTGCCAGCGAACCAGCGCCTCCAGGCTGCGCACTTCGCCTCGCCAGGTTATCTTTGGCTGATAATGGATAACCAGTTGATCGTTTTCCAGCGCCTTGCGCAGATTAGTATCCAGCCACAGATATTCAAATACCCGCTGATTCATTTCCGGAGAGAAAACACAAAACTGTCCACGGCCACCTTCTTTTGCGGTGTACATGGCCGTATCGGCGTTACGAATGACGCTCTCGCAGTCCTGACCATGTTGTGGAGCGAGGGAAATACCAATAGAGCATCCGGTATAGATTTCAATCAGGCCGATGCGAAAAGGTTGACGCAGGCGTGTCAGAATACGCGACGCGGTGGCTTCCAGTGAACCCTGGGATGTTTCGGTGGCAAGGACAATAAACTCATCGCCGCCAAACCGTGCCAGTAACTGGTTTTCGCTAAGGCAACTGAGTATTGCCAGCGATACGCTTTGCAATAGCTGATCGCCAAACATATGCCCGTAGGCATCGTTTACCTTTTTGAAGTTATCCAGATCGAGGTACACAATCCCGACCTGCGTATCGCCCGCGTTCTCAATCGCATTGCTGATCAGATTATGAATAGCGTTGCGATTGGGTAATCCTGTGATCGAGTCAGTATTCGCCAACACCCGCAAACGCTCCTGGGCGCGGCGTTCTTCAGTGATATCGGTCCCGGAACAGATCAGAAATATTTCGTTCTTGCCGCTACCGTTATGCACAAATTTATTACGAAATAAAAACAGACGCTGTCCTTTGCAGGTCTTCACCCAGCGTTCAACTTCATATGAGTTACCTTCGCGAAAAAAGACCTCGATATTGCGTCGTGACGCGGCAGCTTCACGTCGACTCATAAATAATGTGAATACACTTTGGCCAATGACTTCACGTTCTTTGAGTCCGGTATACTCTTCGCACAGTCGATTAAACCGCTGAATGTTGCCCATGCGATCAAGAATGACAATGACTGAATTGGCTTCAGAAACCACCTGTTCGGCAAAAGAGAGGCCATGAGCCAGGTCACGGGCGACGGAAGGGGTGTCATCCCAGGCGGATGCGCTAACGGCCCATTCACGCTTATTGATTTTTCGGCCGACCAGATGCACGGGAATGTTGTCATCTTCAATCGGTAACGTCATTAATAAACTTGACGTAATTACCGTCATCTCGCGAATGCGTTCGGCTTGTTCCGGGGATAATTCGATGGTCTGATCGGCCTCTGACGTTTCTTCGACAGAGAAATGCAGGATGTTGCAATCCTCTGACAAACGCCAGTAAGGGTTATTAGTGCCAACATAGCTATACAACGTAATCAGCTCCCGGACGTCTTTCATGATGTGTACTATCCCGTTTAAAGCGCATAGAGCCTCAAAAGTATGGGTAGCCATGATTCATTCAGGGTGATTATGGCTGAACGTATTGTTTTTTTTATATATTTATGTGTAATCCAGAATCCGTAAAAAGCAAAGCCAACGGAGCTGAAAAATAGTAAATAAATTTTTTGACTGGATGAAAGAAGTGTAGTGCGCGGTTGAAATTTGGGAGGTAAAAAGAAAACGACCTTTCAAAAATGAGAAAGGTCGCTTGATTTATGCGTGTTACGCGGCTGGACGCGCGATAACGCTGCGGGTTTCCATCCGTACTTCAGCGATAGTTACGTCAATCACATCTGTGACTTTGTAAACCACTTCACCTTTAATTTGCACGGTGCCGCTTTCCTGGCTGCATACCAGTTCATCACGAACGGCGTGCAGGAAGGGAGCAGGAATAAAGGCAACAGCGCCATTATCAACTAAACGCACGCGCATGCCACCGCGGCTGACGTCAATGATCTCGGCCGCAAAGCGGGTGTCGGTACCGGCTTTATCACTCAGGAAACGGGCGTAAAGCCAGTCACCCACGTCACGCTCAGCCATCCGGTTCAGGCGACGACGTTCTGCCATTTGCACGGTGGTATCATCCTGAGGTCGGGCGATGGTTTCGCCTTTGATGACAGCCTTAAGCAGACGGTGGTTGATCATATCGCCATACTTACGGATTGGGGAAGTCCAGGTGGCATATGCCTCCAGACCCAGCCCAAAGTGTGGACCTGGCTCAATACTTATTTCAGCGTAAGACTGGAAGCGGCGAATTCGGCTGTCGAGGAAGCCGGATGGCTGAGCATCCAGTTCGCGGCGCAGTTTGCAGAAACCTTCGAGAGTCAGGACTTCTTCGGCATCGACGTGCATACCGTGGGTTTTCAGCAGCGCGGCCAGAGCGTCGGCGTTGGCCGGGTCGAATCCCATATGGACGTTATAAATACCGAAGCCCAGCTTGTCGCGAAGCACACGGGCGGCGCAAATATTTGCCGCAATCATGGATTCTTCCACGATACGGTTTGCGATGCGGCGTGGCTCAGCGACGATGTCCAGTACTTCACCTTTTTCACCGAGAACGAAACGGTAATCCGGGCGATCTTTAAAGACCAGCGCGTGGTTATGACGCCACTCTCCTCGGCTCAGGCAAATACGATGCAGCAGACGGATCTGTTCCGCAATCGCGTCGTTTTCTGGTTGCCACTCGCCTGTACCTTCCAGCCAGTCGGAAACATTGTCATAGGCCAGCTTCGCTTTTGACTCAATTGTCGCAGCGAAGAAAGTGATGTTGTCTTCAATCGTGCCATCGGCGGTAATGCTCATACGACAAGCTAAAACCGGGCGCACTTCGTTCGCGCGCAGAGAGCAAAGATCGTCAGACAGCTCACGCGGCAACATCGGGATATTGAACCCCGGTAAATAATTGGTGAACGCGCGAATTTTTGCCGTTTTATCCAGCTTACTGCCTTCTGCAATCCAGGCTGTTGGGTCGGCAATGGCGACGGTTAATTGTAGCGTACCGTCAGCTTGTTCTTCAGCATACAGCGCATCGTCCATATCTTCGGTGCTGGCGCTGTCGATGGTGACGAAATTGAGGGCGGTTAAATCTTCACGAACCAGGCCTTCGTCCAGCATTTCGGTTGCTACGCCGTCCGGTGCTTCTTTTTCCAGATTATGGCGTGCCAGTGTGACCCACCACGGGACAAAGTGGTCATCAGCAAAAGTGATAAATTGGGTTAACTCGGCGTAGAAGGTGCGATCGCCTTTCAGCGGATGACGGCGCATTTCTGCAACCGCCCAGTCGCCTTCTTTAAATTCATGTTCAACGCCGCGGGTGGCACGACATGGAATAGCATCTTTCAGTAACGGATGATCCGGCACGATGGACAGACGATCATTTTTGCCCTGAACTTTACCCACGAAGCGCGTCAGGAAGGGTTCGATCAGTTCTTCCGGCTCTGCAGACTCACGATCTTTTTCTGTATGGATAACCGCAACAATGCGGTCGCCATGCATCACTTTTTTCATCTGCGGCGGTGGAATGAAATAGCTTTTTTGTGCATCGACTTCCAGGAAGCCAAAGCCTTTTTCCGTGGCTTTTACCACCCCTTCAGCACGTGGCGTCTGGGAATGTAGTTGCTGTTTAAGCTGCGCTAGCAGCGGGTTGTCCTGAAGCATAATTGTCTATTTTCGTGGCTAAAAGAGCGGCTGACAGTTTTACGCGATTCTGCCAGTGGCAGCAAGCGCTCTTTCAGTAAGTGGATCGGTTAATCAGTGTCGCCCAGCGCGATTTTCAAGCGATTCAACCATCCGCACAATCCACTCCAGGCTAGCAGGTTAATGGCCTGCTCTGAAGAGATTCCCTGATCGAACAAAGACGTTAACAGTGCGGTGCTAAAGCGGTCGGGCGCCCGGGTCAGCCATTGTACCGCCTGTAGGGTAACGCGCTCAACCGGATGTCGTTGTTCCCAACGTTGTAATTCACGTTCATCCAGGCGAAGCAGGGCGATAACGTCGACTAATTCATTTGCTGTATGCGCCTGCTCGTTAAAGCAGGCCACGCTGCCGTTAATTCGTGACGTCACCAGCGCTGCCAGTGAAAATTCCTGTACTGATACAGCGCTGCGCCGGGCACTGGAAATCAGCGTCGTGAGTAAATCTAAAATGACCGGTGAATGTATCAATAATGGCACCAACGCTCGCAGTTCATCGGGATATCCTCTGGCAGCGTTCTCATCATGGGGGGGATGTTTTTCGATCGGGAATGGTGCAGCATGCCAGGTTGTCTTTGTGGCGTTAAATAACGAAGCGTGAGCAAATTGCTGAATATCCAGCCCCGGTATTCGACGTACCGGATGACCAGACCAGGCCTGAAACAGGGCCACGGTTCGGGCCTGAAAACCGATGAAGCCGATGATTTGATTCATCAGAATATTATCGCTGGTGGTCAGTCCGACCGCTTCCAGATGCTGACGGTCGCGTTCGCCTATCACGGCAGGAGAGCTGGCAAGTTGGCGAGCATATTGGGTGATTTGTGCCAGTCGATGGTTACTTTCCCGCGAGGAGTCCGGACCGGGAAGCGGTGTTAAACGCGCGGCATAGTGATTACATAATCGCTGCACACCATACACCTGAGCGACGGTCAGGGCTGTACTCATCCGTTCATAGGCACTGAACGTATGCATCTGATTCAGGTTTACATGAGCCGGGAAGAGCGTCTGGGCAAGTTTACGGGCAGGGGTTAACCAGGATTGAAAAGGCGAAAGAGCGTCATCAGGTAATGCCAGATCCAGTAAAAAACTGTCGTCGACATGAGCGGCTTCCGGGACCAGCGGCAGAACATCTTGTGGATACGTGCTGGATTGCGTCTCATGATACCAGTGGCTTTTGCCTTCAATTCGGCGTTGTTCCATGGGCGTTCCTTGGTCTAAAAGTGGCGACCCGGACTCGTCGTCATACTACTACGCCGGATCGTTTGCGCTGCAATATCCTGACGTAAGCAGATGAGGGGATGAAAGATTGTTACGTGATAATAAATATCAGAAAGGCATATGTGGTAGCTGAGAGGAGTGTCATGGGCGGCGCAAGACCGCCCATCGAGGTCTTAGGATTATTTAAGTTCCAGCTCGTTCATTGCGGCGATGCTGAAGCCACCGTCAACGTGTACGACTTCACCAGAGATACCGGCAGAGAGATCGGAGCACAGAAATGCTGCGGAGTTACCCACATCTTCAATGGTAACGGTGCGGCGAATCGGTGTAACCGCTTCACAGTGCGCCAGCATTTTACGGAAATCTTTAATGCCAGAAGCGGCGAGTGTACGGATTGGACCTGCGGAAATGGCATTCACACGCACGCCTTCAGGTCCCATCGCATTAGCCATATAACGGACGTTCGCTTCCAGGGAGGCTTTCGCCAGGCCCATGACGTTATAGTTAGGGATTGCACGCTCTGCGCCCAGATAGGACAACGTTAGTAGCGCAGAGCCAGGGTTTAGCATGGAACGACATGCTTTTGCCATCGCAACAAAGCTGTAAGCGCTAATGTCATGCGCAATTTTAAATCCTTCGCGGGTAACTGCGTTCACATAATCGCCATCCAGCTGGTCAGCAGGTGCGAAGCCGATTGAGTGTACGAAACCGTCGAATTTCGGCCAGGTTTTGCTCAGTTCAGCAAACATGGCGTCAATGCTGGCATCTTCAGCCACATCACACTGCAAAACAATGTTGGAGCCTAATTGCGCTGCAAATTCTTCCACACGACCTTTCAGCTTGTCGTTCTGGTAGGTGAACGCCAGTTCAGCACCTTCGCGATGCATCGCCTGAGCGATTCCCCATGCGATAGACAATTTACTGGCAAGGCCTGTCACCAGAATACGCTTACCTGATAAAAAACCCATGGCTTTAATCCTTTTTGTTAACACTTATCTTTTACCAATCAATGAATTATGATTGACGCGTTAAGCTCACTCGAAATTGGTCTGAAATTATATCCCACGCCTTTTCCCTGAGGAATGGTTATCAACCTCACGTGACCAGTCACTTCATTGCAAGTGGGGAGTATATCATTCCCCTCCGGTTATGCTTCGTTCAGGCATTTAACGTCGGTGAATCAGAGAAAATGCAAGGTTTCAAAGGCATTGAAATGGTATTATTTCATTGCTAGCTGATGTTAATAAACATAGCAAGGTAGGAACTTTCTTAAAACAAAAAATATGACAATATTCAGCTTGTTATGATATATTGTTTTTATCGATCAATATCGACGCATTGATCGATCTTATTGATTGATTGTGATTAGAAGTGCATTATCATGACGTTATGATCAATTGGAGTGGTCTTATGCACTATCATTTCATCGCGGAAACGATGAGAGACACAACAGATAAATTACTGGGCGTAGAGATCAACGCCCGGTTTACTTCAGATACGGTTCAACCGTTGCATCCAGATTTCATCATTTCAGCGTGGGATAGCGAACAAAAGCGTAATTTCATGCTCGAGCAAATTCGATTAATTGCCGAAAAGCGTGACTGGTTTGAGCGCAACAACCTTATTTGTACCCTGAAACTCATTGACGAAATGGCGCTGTTGGCGATTGGTGATCCAGCCATCAAGTCGGCCTTACAGGCACTACCATTTATTGCGCTGGAACTTTCAGAACGTTTTTTGACGAATACCGTGTGCCTGAATAGTCTGTTGATTAATTCACTTCGCGGCGGCCCAAACGCATTGTGGTTAGACGATCTTGGCTCCGGCAGTGTAGGGGCCAGCCCGCTGGTTTGCGGTCATTTTGACGTTGTTAAACTGGATCGCGGTTTCTTCCTGGAACAGGTAGAAAAACCGATGTTCCCGGTGCTGATCAAAAATATCAGGGAATATTGCAACCGTGTTGTAGTGAAGGGAGTCGAAACAGCACAACTTGTCGACGAGGCCAGTGCTGCAGGTGTCTGGGCAATGCAGGGTGCCCTTTACCCGTCAGTCACGTTTACCGAAGTTGATACGCTGCTCTTACCTACGTTGTGTCACTGATGGCAGAATGCCCCCCGGTTAAGGGGGCATTCGTTTGTTAGCGATCTTTCCGCCAGGCGTCGGCGGTAAGCGCTTCGCCGAAATGACCTGCAATCAGGCGACGGGTAAGTTCATGCAACGGGGAGGCCAGAACGTCCGCTGTACTGCCGCGCTCAACAACTTCGCCCTGATGCATGACTAATACCTGGTCGCTGATGTGCTTCATCATGCCAATATGCTGAGTCACATAGATATATGAAATCCCTTGTTTTTCCTGTAATTCCAGCATCAGATTGATGAGCTGCGAACGCATCGACATGTCCAGAGAAGCCAGGGCTTCGTCGGCGATAATGACTTTGGGTCGTAAAATGAGCGCACGGGCAAGGCCCAGACGCTGTTTTTGCCCCGGCGCTAACATATGCGGGTAATAGCTTACGTGATCGGGCAGCAGTCCGACCATGCGCATGGTCTCCAAGATCTGTTTACGACGCTGCTCAGGCTCGAGGTCGGTATTCAGGCGTAGCGGAAAATCGAGGATCTGCGAGATACGTTGCCGAGGATTAAGCGATGTTGACGGATCCTGGAAAATCATACGGATCCGCTGACTACGAAATGAATAATCACCATATTTTAATGGATGATCGTCAATCAGCAGCTCACCGCTGGTAGGTTCAATCATACCCGCCAACATTTTTGCCAGCGTAGATTTCCCCGAACCGTTTTCACCAATGACGGCGAGCGTCTGACGTTCGCGCAGGGTGAAACTCAGGGGCTTGACGGCCTCCACGGTCTGGCGGCGAAATAAACCTGTCCGGTAGCGAAAGGTTTTGCTCAGATTACGAACTTCGAGCAGGGTTTCTACCATCTCACTCTCTCTCCATGTTCAGCGGGAAATGACAGGCGTAGAGATGATTCTTTGCTCCGGTCAGTCTTGGGGTTTCAATACATTCGCGTTGTGCATAAGGGCAGCGCGGCCCCAGACGACAGCCGATGGGTAATTGTTCCAGCAATGGAATTGCTCCTGGCATGGTATTCAGGCGGCTTTTGTGCGGCATTGCGCTACCAAAATCAGGAATAGCGCGAATCAACGCTTGAGTATAAGGATGATGCGGAATGGTCACCAAATCTTTACTTGGCGCGGTTTCCACCGTTTGTCCGCAGTACATCACGTTGATTTTGTCAGCCCACTGGCTGAGCATTTGCAGGTCATGGCTTATCAACAAAATGGTGGTATTGCTGTTTTGATTCAGACGGGTTAGCAGACGGAAAATTTGCGCCTGGGTGGTTGGCTCCATCGCGTTCGTCGGCTCATCGGCAATCAGCAAACGCGGCTGATTCGCCAATGCGATAGCGATCATGACCTTCTGGCATTCGCCGTCGGTTAGCTCATATGGGAAGCTGCGCATGGCATCTTTATGGTCTTTTATCCCGACGCGGTGTAAGAGTTCAATCGCACGGCGTTTGCGCCAGCCAATGCGCTGCCACCAGCGGCCCTTGTAAGTCCAGGCGGGAATATTTTGCATTAGCTGCCGTCCGATCCGCTCGGACGGATCGAGACATGACTGTGGCTCCTGAAAAATCATGGAGACGTTATGACCGACCAGTTTGCGTCGTTCACGCGCGGAAAGGCGTAGCAGATCGATATCATCAAAACGCATACGGTCTGCGGTTACGCGCCAGTTATCTTTAGCGACGCCGCAAATGGCCTTAGCGATCAGACTTTTGCCGGAACCAGACTCGCCGACCAGCCCGCGGATTTCACCCTCGTTGAGGGTCATGCTGACGCGATCAACTGCCTTAACCCAGTCGTCACCGGTTCTGAATTCAATCGTCAGGTTGCGGATATCCAGTAATGGCATTATTCCACCCCCGCAATAATTGCGCGGCGCACGCCGTCACCCAGTAGGTTAACCAGCAGCACGCTTATCATAATCGCTGCGCCTGGCAGCATGACCGTCCACGGTGCGACATAAATCAGCTCCAGTGCGTCGCCGAGCATGGCCCCCCATTCCGGGGATGGCAGCTGTGCGCCAAGGTCGAGAAAACCCAGCGCGGCGATATCCAGAATCGCCATCGACAGTGCGCGGGTGATTTCAGTAATCAGACCGGCGGTAATATTGGGCAGAACGGCAAACCACAGAATATTCAGTGTGGTTGCACCATCCAGGCGAGCGGCAATGACGTATTCTTTCTCCAGCTCGTCATGCACCATGCTGTAAACGGAGCGCACCATGCGCGGCAGCAACGCCAGCCAGACCGCAAACATGGCGTGTGTCAGATGCGGTCCGGCAAAGGCCACCACAATAATCGCCAGCAGCAGAGAAGGGATCGACAGCAGGGTGTCCAGAATGTGGTTCAGCACTGCGGAGCGCAAGCCGTGCGTCGCACCGGCAACTACGCCCAATACAAGGCCACACAGTGTGGCGGCAAGAGTGACGACAAACGCGCCTCCAACGGTCGGGGCCGCGCCGCTGAGCAGACGACTTAAAACGTCTCGTCCCAGATCGTCTGTTCCGAGGAAGAAAGAGACTTCGCCATAGCGTGACCATGACGGCGGTAAAAGCTGATAGCCGAGAAATTGCTGATCGATGCCGTAAGGGGCAAACCAACCACCAAAAATACACAAAACAGCCAATCCCGCGCAGCCGTACAGGCCGATCATCGCAGTTGCATCACCATAGAAATTGCGCCATGCGGTGCGTAACGTACCTGGCGGGCGTTTTTCGCTATAGACGCTATCGTAAGGCATACCATTCCTTATGTTTCAGAGGGTTAGCCATAGCACCCAAAATATCAGAGATAACGTTGACGATGATAACCAGTGAGCCAATCACCATAACGCCCGCTGAAATCGCCGCGTAATCCTGCTGGCGAATCGCGTTAATCAACCAACGGCCAAGACCAGGCCAGCTAAAGACCATCTCGGTGATCATCGCCAGCGTCAGCATGGTGGAAAACTGTAAGCCCAGACGCGGGATCACCGGCGGCAGGGCGTTGTGCAGAACGTGACGGCGCAGAATCGTTAAGCGTGACAAACCGCGTGTGGCCGCCGCTTTGACGTAGTTCTGATCAAAGACCTCAATGGTGCTGATACGCATCAGGCGGATGACTTCGGTGGTGGGCGCAACGGAGAGCGTTAGCACCGGGAGCACCATATGACGGATAGCGCTGACCAGCATTTCATCGCGCCAGGGTGAGTCGGAGATCCACGCATCAATAATGGCAAAACCGGTAACGGGTTTCACCTCGTAGAGAAGATCAAAACGCCCGGAAACGGGTAACCAGCCGAGGGTCAGTGAGAAGAGCAATGTCAGCAGCAGAGCCAGCCAAAAAACGGGAATAGAAAACCCCATGAGAGCCAATGCGCTGATGCAACGATCCTGCCATTTGTTGCGCGTGATGCCTGCCAGCATCCCAACGGGGATCCCGACCATTAGTGCAAAACCAAAGGCAAGAATGCACAGTTCCATTGTGGCCGGGAACACCTCTTTCAGTTGTTCTGAGATCAACTGACCGTTGATACTGGATACGCCGAAATCCCAGTGAATGAGACCATTGAACCAGAATACCCAGGCGTTCCACAACGATGCGCCCTGTAACGGCGCATGAGGTGTGAAGTAGCTCAGGCTGAATCCAATAAAGGTCAGAAAGAACAGGGTGACCAGCAGCAACAAAAATCGACGCAGGGTGAAGATAATCATGGTTTTTTCACCTCATCTTTCTTTTCCCGGGACACCCCGGCAAAAGAGGAATTGCCGAACGGACTGAGCACCAGCCCTTTGATGTCGTAGCGGTAAGCCTGTAGACGCAGTGAAGAGGCCAGCGGCAGGATCGGTAACTCTTGCGCAAGAATATTTTGCGCTTCGTCATAGGCATCAATTCGCGATGAAAGCTGCTGCGAAGAGAGGGCTTTGCGCAGAATGCTGTCAAACTGCGGATTACACCAGTGGGCAAAGTTGGTCTGTGAATTGATGGCGGCACAGCTGAGCAACGGCCGGAAAAAACTGTCAGGATCGTTACTGTCCGTCGCCCAGCCGGATAACGTCAGATCATGGTTCATATCCATTAATCTTGCCTCCTGAAAACGGCCTTCTACCGGGATGATCTTCACTTTCACACCCACCTGAGCCATATCTGCCTGAATCAGCTCTGCGGTTTTCAGCGGACTGGGGTTCCAGGCCTGAGAGCTGGTAGGAACCCAAAGTTGTAACGTCAGATTCTCCAGCCCCAGCGCTTTTAGCTGCTCGCGCGATTTTGCCGGGTTGTACTCTGTAATTTTAGCTTCGTTATCATAAGCCCACGAGGCGCGAGGCAAAATAGATGCCGCGGTCTCTGCCGTCCCGTAGTAGATAGACTGCATTAACCGTTGGTTGTTGATCGCTAGCGCCAGCGCATGCCGCACTGCAGGGTTATTCAACGGCGGTTTATTGGTGTTGAACGCCAGGTAGGCAATGTTCATCCCCGGGCGCAGCGTCAGACGCAGGCGAGGGTCATCGCGCAATATGCTGAGCTGGCTGGCAGCAGGCCAGGCTAAAACGTCACATTCGCCGGTCAGTAACTTTGATAACCGTCCGGTTCCGCCAGAACCGAGGTCCACTACCACCTGCGGCATCAGAGGAGTGCCACGCCAGAATTTTTCATGCCGCTGCAACCGAATATATTGGCCGGCACGATTCTCCGAAAGTTGGTACGGTCCTGTGCCGACAGGTTGTCTGTCGAGCAGTTCCTGACGATCCTGTTTTGCCAGGTTAGCCGCATATTCCGCCGACATTACGGAGGCATAGTGTGTGGCAAGATGCCACATAAAGGAGGCATCAGGTTGAGTTAAGCGGAATTCAACGGTGTTGTTGTCCAGTTTGCGCACACTTTGGACGTTATCGGCGAACTGCAGGCTGTCGAAGTAGGGGAAATTGCTGCCGTTCACATTGTGCCATGGATGGTGGCGATCAAAGATGCGCTCGAAGGTAAACACCACATCGTCTGCATTCAGTTTGCGGGTGGGAGTGAACCAGGCGGTCTTTTGAAACTGTACGTCACGACGCAGATGGAAGCGGTAGGTTGCGCCGTTATCCAGCACCTCCCAGCTTTCAGCCAGCTCAGGCACCAGTCGATAGGTGTAGGGATCTACATCAAGCAGTCGGTCATACAATTGGGCCGCTAACGTGTCGACGATGAGACCACTGCTCGTTTTTTGCGGGTTGAACGTATTGACCTGCCCGCTGACGCAATAGACAAACCCACTGTCACGTATATCAGCGTGCGAAGCTTGCTCAGGCGCAGCAGCAGCCTGACCACTCAGAAATCCAGCCATCACGATCAGAGATGATAAAACCAGGCGCATAATTTTAATGGATTATATAAAGAGGCTATCTTACTAATACTTAATGACATTTGCCATTACCGTTTGTTTTTGGGAGCAACAGGTTCGATAAGCGCGAGTTCAACACCGCGTCATGGTCAAAATTCATACCTGCTATCCACTTTGAATCTACTCTGTTAACTATCTTAGCATTTTCATGCCCCATCTGACTTGCTATAAACGCGGTGCAGGATGTGGACAGTTGGCGTAATTTGTTACGGTTTCCTCGCTGTGACTAAATGCGTAAGCGATTACAATGCGTTAGTGTACGAATCAACGGGAATATTTAATAAATGAGCAACTTAGCGGATTATGTCAATGCTATAAAAATAGGCAAAAATGTTATTTGTATTGAGGATGTCAGTAAACGGGATGACATGGCTGAAGTTGAGATTATAAATAAGACATGGCTTCATGATTCGGGAGTGGTTATTCGTTGTTCTCGCGAAAATGAATTGGTTAAATATTCATCAAATGCCTGTCCAGAATGCAGCATTAGATGGCATGTCGTTGATGCGGCAGGTCAGGATATTCGTCCACTGGAGAAAACGTTTCACAATGCTTGCCAGGAGTCGTACTGGTTAAAAGTAAATCGTCAAACGCATCTCCCGGTGTAAACGCTGGGCTAACCAATCACAGCGATACCAAGCCGCTCCATGAGCAACGATGCCTGGTAGTTGTCTAACTTAACGCCTTGTAAATCAACACCCCGAATATCTAAGTCACCTAACTCCGAATTGGTCAGATCGCAATGTGCGAAGTTTGCTGTTTGCCAGTCGAAAGTAGAAAACTCGCCGCCGGAGAGATCTGAGCCACTGAATGTCGCACCCAGTACCTGAGTCCCCATCCAGCGGTTCTCCCGCAGCTCACACTTTTCCAACACGACTTTCGAAACATTGGTGTAGCTTAGATGAGGTTATGCGTCAAACCCGCCAGTATGACACTTGCGAATGCGTGCTAGATCTGGTGCTTCTTCAGCAAGGCTCGTAGCTGATGATAAGTCAGACCCAGTAATTCAGCGGCTTTTTTCTGGTTAAATTTAGCCAGCAGCAAGCTGGTTTGTAGAAAGTCTTTCTCTTGTTGCTGCTGGAATTCACGCAGATCCAGCGGTAATGCTGCAGATGTTGGTTTTGCTTCCTGCACCTGAGATTCCACGACATGACGGCGGAAGGGATCAATGATTATCTCATCCAGCGGGTAATCACTGGTCCCATGTCGATAAACGGATCGCTCCACGACGTTTTTCAGTTCACGAATATTGCCCGGCCAACGGTAGTGGAGGAGCGTTTCTCTGGCTTCGGCACTAAACCCTGGAAACAGTGGTAACCCGATCTCGCGGCACATCTGAATGGCAAAATGCTCGGCCATTAACATTATGTCGCTTTGGCGTTCGCGTAACGGTGGGAGTTGCACTACGTCAAAGGCCAGACGATCCAGCAGGTCCGCGCGAAAAGTGCCTTCGTTGACCATGCGAGGTAAGTCGGCATTGGTTGCACAAACAAGTCGTACGTTAACTTGCAACGGCTGGCTGCCGCCAACACGTTCCAGCTCTCCATATTCAATAACGCGCAGCAATTTTTCCTGCACCAACATTGGGGCGGTTGCCAGTTCATCGAGAAACAGCGTACCGCCGTCGGCGCGTTCGAAACGTCCAGGATGGCGTTTTTGAGCGCCGGTAAAGGCACCTGCTTCGTGACCAAACAGTTCGGAATCAAGCAAGTTCTCGTTGAGCGCTGCGCAGTTAAGTGAAATAAACGGGCCTTGCCAACGGGTGGAGAGATAGTGCAGGCGGTTGGCAATAAGCTCTTTCCCAGTACCTCGCTCACCGATAACCAGGACAGGCTTATCCAGCGGCGCCAGATGAGAAACCTGCTCCAGCACTTCAATAAAGCTGTTTGCTTCACCCAGAAGATTATCTTTGTATCCTGCCATGATGAAATTCACCATTTGTTAGTGTTATTCACCAATTTACCCTAATTCTCTCGCCAGGTAAAATTAGATATAATTATTAAAATCAATTAGATAAAAAGTTGGCACGCCAAGTGCATTACGAAATCAGCAGGGCATAGCCCGATATCAGAACAGTAAGTGAGGATTACATTATGGGTATTTTTTCTCGTTTTGCCGACATCGTGAACGCCAACATTAATGCGTTGCTGGAAAAGGCTGAAGATCCGCAGAAGCTGGTGCGGTTAATGATCCAGGAAATGGAAGATACGCTGGTTGAGGTGCGTTCAAACTCCGCACGCGCTCTGGCAGAAAAGAAACAATTATCTCGTCGTATCGAACAGGCCAGCGCGCAACAGGCAGAGTGGCAAGAAAAAGCTGAGCTGGCTCTGCGCAAAGAGAAAGAAGATTTGGCGCGTTCTGCGTTAATCGAAAAACAGAAATTGACTGACCTGATTGCCTCTCTGGAGCATGAAGTCACGCTGGTTGACGATACGCTGGCGCGTATGAAAAAAGAGATTGGTGAGCTGGAAAATAAACTCAGTGAAACCCGTGCTCGTCAGCAGGCACTGATGTTACGTCATCAGGCAGCGAGTTCTTCACGTGATGTTCGTCGTCAACTGGACAGCGGTAAACTTGATGAAGCGATGGTGCGCTTTGAATCTTTCGAGCGTCGTATCGATCAGATGGAAGCTGAGGCTGAAAGCCATAATTTCGGTAAACAGAAGTCCCTGGATCAGCAATTTGCTGACCTGAAAGCAGATGATGAAATCAGCGAGCAGCTGGCGCAACTTAAAGCCAAAATGCAGCAAGACAAGCAATAATAACATCTGGCGGCGCCCGATCGCGCCGCCGCTCATCACCTGTAAGGAGTACTCATGAGCGCGCTATTTCTGGCTATCCCGTTAACTATCTTTGTGCTGTTTGTTTTACCGATTTGGCTCTGGCTGCATTACAGCAACCGTTCCAGTCGTGGCGAACTGTCGCAAAGTGAACAGCAACGTCTGGTCGAACTCAACGATGACGCACAGCGGATGCGTGAGCGCATTCAGGCGCTGGAAGACATCCTTGATGCTGAACATCCAAACTGGAGGGACCGCTAATGGGAGGCGTTAATCTGAACAAAAAACTGTGGCGTATTCCGCAGCAGGGCATGGTTAAGGGGGTTTGTGCGGGTATTGCGCATTATCTCGATGTGCCTGTGAAGCTGGTACGGATCCTGGTGGTGCTGTCAGTCTTTTTTGGTCTGGCCTTTTTCACCTTCGTCGCTTACATCGTGCTGACGTTTGTATTGGATCCGATGCCGGATAATGTGGTTTCCGGCGAGCAGCAGCCATCAAGCGGTGAGCTGTTGGATGCCGTCGATCGCGAGCTGGCGGCTAGTGAAAAGCGTTTGCGTGAAATGGAACGTTATGTGACGTCCGATACTTTTTCCTTACGTAGTCGTTTCCGCCAATTGTGAGGTTAGAAATGAACAATCGCTGGCAACGTGCCGGGCAAAGGGTTAAGCCGGGCTTTAAAATAGCAGGTAAGCTGGTGCTTTTAACGGCGCTTCGCTACGGCCCGGCGGGGGTAGCAGGGTGGGCGGTGAAATCCGTCGCCCGACGCCCGCTAAAAATGCTGCTGGCGTTGGTTCTGGAACCTGTGTTGAGTCGGGCTGCGGCAAAATTGTCGAAACGATATTCCGGTAATCGAACCTGATATTTGAATCAGTAAAAGCAAGCAACAATTAATCAACATTCCCTCAGTTAATTTGCGGCAGCTCACAAATACGATTTTTTGGCTGCCAAAATTCTTTTTTTACCCCCCTTCAGACCACCTCAGCTGATTGACAGCTTATTTTACGCAGAGTAGTCTCTTGGTCCATGGGACCGCTACCACGAGAATCGAAGGTGAACCAAAAAATCCAAAAATGCCTGACAGAAGTTTATGGTCATACATTTACTTCATGCCACTATGAAGCGCTGTTTGCACGTTTAGAGAAATCACAGGGATTAATTAAAAAAATCCGTAAAGCGCATTGGGATGAGGGCGATGTGGTGCTTATTACCTACGCCGATCAATTCCACGGGGTTGGTAAAAAACCGTTGCCGACGTTTAATCAGTTTTATAATGAATGGTTTAAGTCGACATTTTCTCATGTGCATCTTCTGCCATTTTATCCGTGGTCATCGGATGATGGTTTTTCCGTGATTAATTACCATCAGGTTGCCGAAGAAACCGGTGACTGGAATGATATTAAGGAATTAGGTGAGTCCAGTCGACTGATGTTTGATTTTGTTTGTAACCATATGTCAGCTAAAAGCGAGTGGTTTAATAATTATTTGCAACAGCTTGACGGTTATGAAAATTTCTTTATTGCAATGGATCCTGATACGGACCTGAGCAACGTCACACGTCCACGCGCATTACCGTTACTGACACCATTTACGCTAAAAGATAACACCGTGCGCCATTTATGGACGACGTTCAGCGATGACCAGATCGATCTCAACTATGCCAACCCGGTGGTGTTACTGGCGATGGTCGATGTGCTGCTGAGCTATCTTGAGCAGGGCGCAGATTATGTTCGCCTGGATGCGGTTGGCTTTATGTGGAAAGAGCCTGGAACGAGCTGTATTCATCTGGAAAAAACGCATCAGCTTATCAAACTATTCCGCGCTATTGCGGACTGCGCGGCGCCTGGTACGGCGATTATTACCGAAACCAACGTCCCGCATAAGGATAACGTGTCCTACTACGGTAATGGCCATGATGAAGCGCATATGGTGTACCAGTTCTCGCTGCCGCCGCTGGTGCTGCATGCGGTACAACGCCAGGACACGTCGATATTGTGCCAGTGGGCGCAATCACTGGAGCTGCCGTCTGGTGAGACAACCTGGTTTAATTTTCTCGCATCACATGATGGCATTGGTCTCAACCCATTACGCGGTTTGTTGCCTGAAGACGAGATCATGCGGCTGGTGACAGAACTACAACAGGAAGGTGCGCTGGTTAACTGGAAAAATAACCCTGATGGCAGTCGCAGTCCGTATGAAATTAACGTGACATATATGGATGCGCTAACCCCTGGTAATTGTAGCGATGCCGAACGGTTTTCTCGCTTTATTCTCGCACATGCCATTTTGCTGAGTTTTCCAGGCGTGCCGGCGGTTTACATTCAAAGCATACTTGGATCACGCAATGATTATAAAGGTGTTGAGACGTTCGGTTATAACCGCGCGATCAACCGCAAAAAATATCAGGTGAGACAAATAGAAGCGGAGATGGCAGATGAAACCAGTTTGCGTCACGCTATTTATCATGAGTTATCCCGACTAATTGTAATACGTCGTAATAATAAAGCATTTCATCCTGATAGTGATTTTCAAATTAACAGTATTACACCAGCCGTAATGCAAATTAAACGTACTGCGGAAACAGGTGAGGAAATTACCGGGTTATTTAATGTCAGCGGTCATACTCAAACCATTCGTATTGATATAGAAAATGGAGTTGATTTGATTGGCGGTAAAACTATTTCCGGTAAGGAATTAACGTTGTACGCCTGGCAGGTCATGTGGGTTAAGTAATAAAAAGGAACATTTCATGCTTAAAGCTAAAATTGTGCTGATTTCAGCACTGGTTTCCTGCGCCCTGGTTTCCGGGTGTAAGGATGATAAAAAGTCCTCTGTCGCGATTGAATTTATGCACTCTTCTGTTGAGCAGGAGCGGCAGGCGGTCATTGCAAAACTGATTGAGCGTTTTGAAAAAGAAAACCCGGGCATCAGCGTCAAACAGGTTCCTGTGGAAGAAGATGCTTACAACACCAAGGTCATCACCCTGGCGCGCAGCGGTTCACTACCTGAAGTCATTGAAACCAGCCATGACTACGCGAAAGTTATGGATAAAGAATCCCTCATCGACCGTAAAGCGGTAGCGCAGGTCATCAACGGTGTAGGTGAGGGTACTTTTTATGATGGTGTCCTGCGTATTGTACGCACTGAAGACGGTAGTGCATGGACCGGGGTTCCGGTCAGCGCCTGGATTGGCGGGATCTGGTACCGCAAAGATGTGCTGGCAAAAGCCGGACTGGAAGAGCCAAAAGACTGGCAGCAATTGCTAAACGTGGCGCAGAAGCTCAACAATCCTGGCAGTAAGAAATACGGCATTGCGCTGCCGACGGCAGAAAGCGTTTTGACCGAACAGTCATTCTCCCAGTTTGCGCTCTCTAACCAGGCCAACGTTTTTGATGCGCAGGGAAAGATTACGCTCGACACACCTGAAATGGCGCAGGCGTTGCAGTATTACCGCCAACTTGCCATGAACACTATGCCTGGTTCGAACGACATCATGGAAGTCAAAGATGCTTTCATGAACGGCACGGCGCCAATGGCGATTTATTCCACCTATATCCTCCCGGCGGTGATCAAAGAGGGCGATCCTAAAAATGTTGGCTTTATGGTGCCGACGGAAAAAAATTCCGCTGTTTACGGCATGCTGACGTCGCTGACCATTACCGCAGGTCAAAAAACCGAAGAAACAGAAGCGGCAGAGAAATTTGTCACCTTTATGGAGCAGGCAGACAACATTGCGGACTGGGTCATGATGTCGCCAGGGGCGGCGCTGCCGATCAACAAAGCGGTGGTGAATACTTCGACGTGGAAAGATAACGCTGTTATCAAAGCGCTGGGTGAATTACCCGATCAACTGATTGCCGAACTGCCAAATATTCAGGTCTTTGGTGCCGTCGGTGATAAGAACTTTACCCGCATGGGCGACGTAACCGGCTCCGGCATCGTGAGTACCATGGTGCACAACGTCACGGTAGGAAAAGCTGACCTTTCATCGACCATCAAGGCAAGCCAGACAAAACTGGATGACCTCGTTGAACAGCGCTAATGGGGAAATGGAAAGCCGTGATGAATAAGTTCTTTTCAGGTCGATCTGATATGCCATTTGCCATGCTGCTGCTGGCGCCCAGCTTGCTGTTATTGGGCGGTTTAGTGGCGTGGCCAATGATATCTAACATCGAAATCAGCTTTATGCGTTTGCCGCTTAATCCGCAAATTGAGTCTACGTTTGTCGGGCTGAGCAACTATATCCGTATCTTATCCGATCCCGGATTCTGGCATTCGCTGTGGATGACGGTCTGGTATACCGCGCTGGTTGTGGCAGGGAGCACGGTGCTGGGGCTGGGAGTGGCGATGTTTTTTAACCGTGAGTTTCGTCTGCGGAAAACTGCGCGCTCACTGGTCATCCTCTCTTACGTAACGCCATCAATTTCGCTGGTGTTTGCCTGGAAATACATGTTCAACAACGGCTACGGCATTGTGAACTACCTCGGCGTGGATCTGTTGCATCTCTACGATCAGGCTCCGCTGTGGTTCGACAATCCCGGTAGCAGCTTCGCGCTGGTCGTGTTGTTCGCCATCTGGCGCTACTTCCCGTATGCCTTTATCTCGTTTCTGGCGATTTTACAGACTATTGATAAATCGTTGTATGAGGCGGCAGAAATGGATGGCGCGAACGCCTGGCAACGGTTTCGCATCGTCACGCTGCCAGCGATCATGCCGGTACTGGCGACCGTAGTCACACTGCGTACGATCTGGATGTTTTATATGTTCGCCGATGTTTATCTGCTGACCACTAAAGTCGATATTCTCGGGGTCTATCTCTATAAAACAGCGTTTGTATTTAATGACTTAGGAAAAGCGGCCGCGATTTCTGTTGTCCTCTTCGTCATCATTTTCGCTGTTATCCTGCTGACCAGAAAACGGGTGAACCTCAATGGCAACAAATAAGCGCACGCTTGGCCGCATTGGCTTTTACTGTGGATTAATTGTCTTCCTGGGCATCACGTTATTTCCATTTTTTGTGATGCTGATGACCTCATTTAAAAGCGCAAAAGAGGCGATTTCGCTGCATCCGACGCTGTTACCGCAGCAATGGACGCTGGAACATTACATCGACATCTTCAACCCGATGATTTTCCCGTTTGTTGACTACTTCCGTAATAGCCTGGTGGTATCGGTGACTTCTTCGGTGGTGGCGGTATTTCTGGGCGTGCTCGGGGCGTATGCGCTTTCCCGCCTGCGTTTTAAGGGACGAATGACCATCAATGCCAGTTTTTACACGGTGTACATGTTTTCGGGGATCCTGCTGGTGGTGCCGTTATTCAAGATCATTACGGCACTCGGCATCTACGACACCGAAATGGCGTTGATTATCACTATGGTCACCCAGACGCTGCCGACAGCAGTGTTCATGTTGAAAAGCTATTTCGACACCATTCCGGATGAGATCGAAGAAGCCGCGATGATGGATGGGTTGAACCGACTGCAGATCATCTTTCGTATTACCGTGCCGTTGGCAATGTCTGGTCTGGTTTCGGTCTTTGTGTACTGCTTTATGGTGGCGTGGAATGACTATCTGTTTGCTTCGATTTTCCTTTCCAGCGCCAGCAATTTTACCTTACCGGTCGGTCTGAACGCGCTGTTCAGTACACCTGACTATATCTGGGGACGCATGATGGCTGCATCGTTAGTCACTGCATTGCCGGTGGTCATTATGTATGCGCTTTCCGAACGTTTTATTAAAAGTGGTTTGACCGCTGGCGGCGTGAAAGGCTAAGCGGCCAGTTTAATTAAGGAGTTGTAAATGAAGAAGTTAGTTGCCACAGAACCGCGCGTTGCAGCGCTGGTGGAATATGAAGACAGAGCGGTATCCGCCAATGAAGTTAAAGTTCGCGTTAAATTTGGCGCGCCGAAACATGGCACGGAAGTGGTCGATTTTCGCGCTGCCAGCCCGTTTATTGACGAAGATTTTAACGGTGAATGGCAAATGTTTATGCCGCGTCCGGAAGAGGCACCACGCGGGATCGAATTCGGTAAATTCCAGCTTGGCAATATGGTGGTGGGCGATGTTATTGAGTGTGGCAGCGATGTGACCGAATACGCCGTTGGTGATTCAGTTTGCGGCTACGGTCCTCTGGCTGAAACGGTTATTTTTAATGCGGTGAACAACTACAAACTACGCAAAATGCCTGAAGGCAGTTCGTGGAAAAATGCCGTGTGCTATGACCCGGCACAGTTCGCCATGAGCGGTGTGCGCGACGCCAATGTGCGCGTCGGTGACTTTGTGGTCGTCGTGGGCTTAGGCGCAATTGGCCAGATTGCCGTGCAACTGGCTAAGAAAGCGGGAGCTTCAGTGGTCATCGGCGTGGATCCGATTGCCCATCGCTGCGATATCGCGCGTCGCCATGGCGCGGATTTCTGTCTGAATCCGATTGGCACCGATGTAGGCATGGAAATTAAGAAGCTGACCGGTAAGCAGGGCGCAGATGTGATCATCGAAACCAGTGGCTATGCAGATGCGCTGCAGTCGGCGTTACGCGGTCTGGCCTATGGTGGAACCATTTCCTATGTCGCTTTCGCGAAACCTTTTGCTGAAGGTTTCAACCTGGGGCGTGAAGCGCACTTCAACAACGCCAAAATTGTCTTCTCTCGCGCCTGCAGTGAACCGAATCCAGATTATCCGCGCTGGAGCCGCAAGCGTATTGAGGAGACCTGCTGGGAACTGTTGATGAACGGTTACCTGAACTGTGAAGAACTGATCGACCCGGTAGTGACTTTCGCCAGCAGCCCGGAAAGCTATATGCAGTATGTCGATCGCCATCCGGAAAAGAGCATCAAAATGGGTGTGACGTTTTAATTAAGGAATGCAGAAGATGAAAATTGGAACACAGAATCAGGCTTTTTTCCCGGAAAATATTCTCGAGAAATTCCGTTACATCAAAGAGATGGGGTTTGATGGTTTTGAAATTGACGGTAAGTTGCTGGTCAATAACCTTGATGAAGTAAAAGCGGCGATCAAAGAAACAGGTTTGCCTGTTACCACTGCCTGTGGAGGATATGACGGTTGGATCGGTGATTTTATCGAAGAGCGTCGTTTAAACGGGTTGCAGCAGATTACCCGCATTCTCGAAGCGCTGGCCGAAGTCGGCGGACAAGGCATTATTGTACCTGCTGCATGGGGCATGTTTACCTTCCGCCTACCGCCGATGACCTCTCCACGTAGCCAGGAAGGCGATCGTAAAGCTATCAGCGATTCATTGATTTATCTTGATAAAGTTGCCCATCGTACGGGGACGGTGGTGTATCTGGAACCGCTCAATCGCTATCAGGATCATATGATCAACACCCTGGCGGATGCCCGCCGCTATATCGTGGAAAACAACCTGAAGCATGTGCAAATCATTGGTGATTTTTACCATATGAATATCGAAGAAGACGATATGGCACAGGCGCTGCACGACAATCGCGATCTGCTGGGTCACGTCCATATTGCAGATAATCATCGTTATCAGCCGGGGAGCGGTACGCTGGATTTCACGGCGCTGTTTGATCAACTGCGTGAAGATAATTATCAGGGTTACGTCGTGTACGAAGGACGCGTACGGGCAGAGAACCTGCCGGAAGCGTATCGTCAGTCACTGACCTGGCTGCGTACTTGCTAAGAGGATTTCCGTGAAAAGTGCACTGACAAGCGCTCCGTTACGTGTCGCCATTATTGGCGCCGGGCAGGTGGCGGATAAAGTCCATGCTTCGTACTACTGCACCCGCAACGATCTGGAACTGGTGGCTGTCTGCGACAGTCGCCTGTCACAGGCGCGGCTGTTTGCAGAAAAATACGGTAATCCGCAGGTTTGGGACGATCCCCAGACGATGTTACGCGAAGCTAAGCCAGATATCGTCAGCATCTGCTCGCCCAATCGTTTTCATTATGAACACACCATGTTGGCGTTGAACGCTGGATGCCATGTGATGTGCGAGAAACCTCCGGCAATGACGCCAGACGAGGCGCTGGAGATGTGCAAAACGGCGCGTCGGGTGGGAAAAGTACTGGCTTATGATTTTCATCATCGTTTTGCGCTGGATACGCAACTGCTTCGTGAGCAGGTGATGGCTGGTGTTCTGGGTGAAATCTATGTCACCAATGTCCGCGCTTTGCGCCGCTGCGGCGTGCCCGGCTGGGGAGTGTTTACCAACAAAGAACTGCAGGGCGGCGGGCCGCTGATTGATCTCGGTATTCATATGCTTGATGCCGCCATGTATGTGCTGGGGTTCCCGGCGGTAAAGCGTGTTAACGCGCACAGCTATCAACGCATTGGCACGATTAAAAACAGCGGTCAGTTTGGGAAATGGGATCCCACTACATATACCGTGGAGGATTCTTTGTTCGGCACGATTGAATTTCATAACGGCGGTATCCTGCGCCTGGAAACCTCTTTCGCGCTGAATATTCCTGAACAATCGATTATGAACGTTAATTTCTGCGGCGATTTGGCGGGGGCGACGTTATTCCCGGCCCAGGTTTACACCGACCGTGATGGTACGCTTGACGTGCTGCTTGCGCGCGAGATGGCTGATGACAACCGTCATTATCGCAGCATGGAAGCCTTCGTTAACCATGTCCAGGGCGAGCCTGTCACTATTGCTGACGCAGAGCAGGGCGTCGTTATTCAACAACTGGTTGCCGCACTGTACCAATCGGCTGAAACAGGGACCTACGTAGACTTATGACGAAGCCAGTAATGCTAACTGAACCGGCTTTTTGCCCACACAGCCTGAATAAATATGCGTCACTCATGACGACCGGTAACGGGTATATGGGAATTCGCGCCAGCCACGAGGAAGCTTACACCTTACAGACTCGTGGCATGTATCTGGCTGGGTTGTATCACCGTGCGGGTAAAGGCGAAATTAATGAACTGGTTAATCTACCCGATGTAGTCGGAGTGGAGATCGCGCTTAATGGCGAGATTTTCTCGCTAACCAGCGGCGTGATTGAAAGCTGGCATCGCGAACTGGATTTTGCCAGCGGGGAATTGCGCCGTGCGCTTATCTGGCATGCGCCTGGCGGGGCGCGTTTCGCTATTGAGAGTCGGCGGTTTGTCTCAGCACAGAAGCTGCCGCTGTTTGCTATGGAAGTGGTCGTAACGCCACTGGATGCCGATGCCAGCATTGGTATCTCAACCGGTATTGATGCCACGATCACCAATCATGGCCGTCAGCATCTGGATGAAACACAGATTAGAGTCTTTGGTCAGCATCTTCTGCAGGGCATTTACACAACCCAGGACAATCGCAACGATATCGCGATCACCTCATATTGTGACGTCGACGGCGCAGCGCAGCGCTGCTTCACCGCGAAAGAACGTCGGTTGTTACAACACAACACCGTGCAGGCGCAAGCCGGGCAGCGCGTCACGCTGACGAAAATGAGTTGGGTTGACTGGACGAGCGAACGCAACTTGTCGCTTGAGACCTGGGGACGCCAGTCGCTGCGTAACATTGAAGCATGCGCGCAACAGGGATATGACGCTCTGTTGGCTGAGTCGAGCGCCAACTGGCATGCCTGGTGGCAAACTCGTCGCGTTCAGGTTACCAGCTCTGATATTAGCGATCAGCGTGCGCTGGACTATGCCCTCTATCATCTGCGTGTGATGACCCCAGACCATGATGAGCGCAGCAGTATTGCGGCCAAAGGTCTGACGGGTGAAGGGTATAAAGGCCACATCTTCTGGGATACTGAGGTCTTTTTGTTACCGTTTCACTTGTTTACCGAACCGAAAACCGCGAGAGGTCTATTGCGTTACCGCTGGCATAATTTGCCGGGCGCGCGTGAGAAAGCCCGCCGTAACGGTTGGCAGGGCGCGTTGTTCCCGTGGGAAAGCGCTCGCAGCGGTGATGAGGAAACGCCTGAATTCGCGGCGATCAACATCCGTACCGGGCTGCGGCAAAAAGTGGCCTCCGCACAGGCTGAACATCACCTCGTGGCGGATGTTGCCTGGGCGGTAATCAATTACTGGCATGCCACAGGGGATCTAAACTTCATGACCCGTGAGGGCATGACGCTACTGCTGGAAACGGCGAAGTTCTGGATTAGCAGGGCTGTCATGGTCAACGATCGTTTAGAGATCCACGATGTGATTGGCCCGGATGAATACACTGAGCATGTGAACAACAATGCGTTCACCAACTACATGGCCTGGTACAACGTAGAGCAGGCGCTGGGTTTTGCCCGTCGGTTGGGCTGTGGCGATGACACGTTTATTCATCGCGCAGAGCATTTTTTACAGTATCTCTGGCGACCGGAAGTGCAGCCCGATGGCGTGCTTCCTCAGGATGATACCTTCCTGAACAAACCGGTTATCGATCTGTCGCAGTACAAAGCCAAAGCGGGCAAGCAGACCATTTTGCTCGATTACTCCCGTGCAGAAGTCAATGAGATGCAAATTCTCAAACAGGCTGATGTCGTGATGCTGACCTACATGTTGCCGGAGCAATTTAGCCCGCAAACCTGTCTGGCTAACCTGCGTTATTACGAGCCACGTACGATTCACGACTCCTCTTTGAGTAAGGCGATTCACGGGATTGTGGCTGCGCGTTGTGGTGATTCGGCTCAGGGGTATCGGTTTTGGCGCGAAGGTTCGCTAATCGATCTCGGGGATGACCCACACAGCTGCGATGATGGTATTCATGCGGCGGCAACGGGCGCAATCTGGTTGGGCGCTATCCAGGGATTTGCCGGAGTGAATGTTCGCCATGGGGAGTTACATCTTGCCCCTGCATTACCGGAACATTGGCAAACACTGTCTTTCCCACTGCGCTGGCAGGGTATCGATTTGCAGGTAACCATCAATGCAACTGAAATCCGTATTAACAGCGCCGAGCAGATTACTCTTTGGGGAAAAGGGGAAAAGATCTCTGTTCAGGGGGAGATAGTTATCTGCAATGACGCCATTATTTCGCCCACTTATGGGACCGCTACCACGAAAGGGGATGATGAATGATCCTCAAACCACAGGCCATCATTTTTGATTTAGATGGCGTGATTACCGACACTGCACATCTGCATTTTCTCGCCAGGCGGCAGGTAGCCGGTGAAATAGGGATTGCGATTAACGAGGCATTTAATGACAGCCTGAAAGGGATTAGTCGCGGCGAATCGCTACAGCGTATTTTGCAATATGGCGGGAAAGCGGGGGAGTTTACACCTGAGGTTTGCGCACAATTGGCCGAGAGAAAAAACAGACTGTATGTCCATTCTTTGCGCCAGTTGACGGTGAACTCGGTATTGCCGGGAATACGTGAGCTGCTGATGACGTTGCGGGAAGAGCGGATTCCGGTGGGGCTGGCCTCTGTGTCGCTCAATGCCCCTGCGATTTTACAAGCGCTTGATCTTAAATCTTATTTTGATTTCTGTGCGGATGCCGCGCTAATTTCTCGCTCGAAACCGGATCCGGAGATTTTTCTGGCAGCCTGTGCGGGCCTTGGCGCTGACCCGCAGCAGTGTATTGGCATAGAAGATGCTCAGGCGGGTATTGATGCGATCAACGCCTGCGGCATGCTCTCTGTTGGCATTGGTACGGGGCTGAACGGAGCAAGCTTGCAACTTCCTTCAACCGAATTTCTGACGTGGCCGTGCTTATCGGCTCTCTGGCAACACGACAAGTAAAGGATTCAACATGGCACAGCTTTCGTTGCAACACATTCAAAAAATTTACGACAACCAGGTACACGTCGTTAAAGACTTCAATCTGGAAATTGAAGACAAAGAGTTTATTGTTTTTGTTGGCCCTTCAGGCTGTGGGAAATCAACGACGTTGCGCATGATCGCCGGTCTGGAGGAGATCAGCGGTGGCGATCTGCTGATTGACGGTAAACGGATGAACGATGTGCCGGCGAAATCGCGTAACATTGCGATGGTCTTTCAGAACTACGCGTTGTACCCGCACATGACAGTCTATGACAACATGGCGTTTGGCCTGAAAATGCAGAAAATTGCCCCTGTCGTGATTGAGGAACGTGTCAACTGGGCGGCGCAAATCCTTGGCCTGCGCGATTATCTGCAACGTAAACCGGGTGCGTTATCCGGTGGTCAGCGTCAACGTGTGGCACTGGGGCGTGCGATTGTTCGTGAGGCAGGGGTCTTCCTGATGGATGAACCCTTATCGAATCTCGATGCCAAACTTCGCGTACAGATGCGGGCAGAAATAAGCAAGCTGCATCAGAAACTCAATACCACCATGATATATGTTACCCACGATCAAACAGAAGCCATGACGATGGCGACGCGTATTGTGATTATGAAGGATGGTATTGTTCAGCAGGTTGGTGCGCCGAAAACAGTTTATAACCACCCAGCAAATATGTTTGTCGCAGGATTTATTGGCTCACCGGCCATGAACTTTATTCGTGGCGCGATTGACGGTGATAAGTTTGTTACTGAAACACTAAAATTAACGATTCCAGAGAATAAATTAGCACAATTAAAAGAACAGGGTTATGAACATCAGGCGGTCACGCTGGGAATTCGCCCTGAAGATATACTTCCGCAGCTTAATAATGAAAATAGTGTACCGGCAAAAATTAGCGTTGCAGAATTAACTGGCGCTGAATTTATGCTTTATACCATTGTTGGGGGGCATGAGTTAGTGGTCCGTGCTGGGGCAGTGAATGATTATCACGCAGGAGAAAACATCACTATTCATTTTGATATGGCGAAATGCCATTTCTTTGATACTGAAACTGAAGTGGCTATTCAATAAAATTCCGGGGGATAATAATCCCCCGCGCCTTGGGGCATTTTTGCGAGTATTTTAACAAGGAATAATAATGAAAACCCTACTGTCCGCGACTGCGCTGATTATGAGCGCAGGAATGGCCTGCGCGCAGGCTGCTGAAAAGAATGACTGGCACTTTAATATCGGTGCTATGTACGAAATAGAAAACGTTGAAGGTCAGGGCGAAGATATGGATGGACTGGCTGAGCCGTCCGTCTATTTTAATGCGTCCAATGGGCCGTGGAAAATATCGCTGGCCTATTACCAGGAAGGACCGGTTGATTACAGCGAGGGTAAGCGCGGTACGTGGTTTGACCGCCCTGAACTGGAAGTCCGCTATCAATTCCTTGAAAGCGAGAATGTTAATTTCGGTCTGACCGGTGGCTTTCGTAATTACGGTTATCACTATGTCAATGAACCCGGAAAAGATACAGCTAATATGCAGCGCTGGAAAGTGCAGCCAGATTGGGATGTTAAACTTACCGATGATCTGCGCTTTAGCGGCTGGTTTGCGATGTATCAATTCGTTAATGATTTGAGCACCACCGGCTACTCTGATAGCCGCGTCGAAAGTGAGAGCGGGTTGAATTATACGTTTAACGAAACAGTAGGGTTAACGGTCAACTATTACCTTGAACGCGGTTTCAATCTGGCTGATTCGCGTAATAATGGTGAGTTCTCAACCCAGGAAATTCGGGCTTATCTGCCTCTGTCTTTCGGCAATACAACCCTGACGCCGTATACCCGTATCGGGCTTGATCGCTGGTCAAACTGGGACTGGCAGGATGATCCTGAACGCGAAGGCCATAATTTCAATCGCCTCGGTTTATTGTATGCGTATGATTTCCAGAACGGTTTATCAATGTCTCTGGAGTATGCTTATGAATGGGAAGATCATGACGAAGGTGAAAGCGACAGGTTCCATTATGCTGGCATAGGCGTGAACTACGCATTCTAAAAATGAACAGGGGCATTATTATGCCCCTGTTTTTACACCAGTGAATCGGCCAACGATATTTGCGTGCTCACCGTGATATTCTGTAATCCTTTTTCACCTGCAATCAGATTAAATAATAAATTACAACTTTGTTCACCCAATTGCTGAGTAGGTACATCAATTCCACCAGGAACTGGTGTGAGCATAAAAGAAAGTAGCTCATTACTATAGCCTACGACGGCAAGTTGTTTTGGGATGGAAATGTTTTTCTCGGCCGCTACGCGATATAAACTCATTAACTTTAAGCTGTCTGTCGCAAATACGGCATCGGGTAACGGCTGCTGACTCAGTAATTTTCGAGAAGCAAGTAGGGCGGTTTCATGAGTATACCCCCCGTCAATAACCCACTCATCACGCATTTTAATGTTATGTGCCTGAAGGCTGGCTTTATAACCGTTAACGCGATCGATAGAAACATGAACGTCAAGCGGTGCATGCAAACAGGCTATATTACGGTGGCCACTCTCAATCAGCGCATTTGTCAGCGTAATACTGTCGCGATAATTATCGGTGTCTACAGAATAGACATTAGTGTAGTCACCTTCAACCTTCCCGATAACCACAACCGGGACGTTGTATTTATCCAACCGAGCAAAAAATGATTCATCGGCAGGAGAGCTCAGCATAATGATCCCTTTGATCAACTTCTGCTTAATTTTGCTCTCACATTTTTGTAAATCATCTTCGGTGCTTCGCGACGTCTGCAATATGACATCAAAACCGACTTCTTCAGCCTTGGCAGTAATTGCATGCAATACTTCAGAGAAAAACGGATTACCGGCAGTTGTTTTTGCAGAACGGGTAGATATCACCATTATTGCATCAAACCCGGAAGAGGTAAGCGCGCGAGCAAGTTTATTCGGCTGATACTGTAACTCATCAATTGCGCGCAGCACCTTTTCAAGCGCCTCCGGCGAGATGTTGGTTTGCTTATTAAGCACGCGCGATACCGTGGATTTTGATACACCAGCGGCTCGTGCAATATCATAAATGGTAGGAGACATAGATCCCAAGCTCCGTCCGAGAGTCAATGGCGGACATATTATGGAGTTAAGTGGCGAATGACAACAATCTCGGAATGCGGGTAGGAAAATCAAAAGGCTAACCGCACTATGTGCGTGCTGAGGAACAATCGTCCACGGGTGCGGACGGTGATAATGCGGTCGCAATATTTTCTTAAGAACTGGCGTATAGTGTAGGGGTTAAATCCAACTATCAGTCAGGAAGATATTATGTTGAAGAAAAGCGTATTAGCGTTGGCACTGGTTATTGGCATGCCGGTTTATGCTGCCGAGCACTGGATTGATGTTCGCGTTCCTGAACAGTACCAACAGCAGCATATTCAGGGGGCTGTCAACATCCCGTTAAAAGAAATCAAGGCACGTATCGTAACCGAAGTTCCAGATAAGAACGATACCGTGAAGCTCTATTGCAACTCCGGGCGTCAATCAGGGCAGGCAAAAGATATGCTGACTGAAATGGGCTACACGCAGGTGACCAACGAAGGTGGCATCAATCAGATAGCGCTTCCTAAAGTAGAGAATAAATAAACCGCCCGCATTCATTCTGCTACAGGCGGTAAGAATAATGCCGCCTGATACAGCTCAGGTAGTTGATAAGTAAGAATTGACCCCTATCTTTACTTCCTGTTTGTTATAATTTCTTCGGTTCCTTCAGCAAAACGGGATGGCGATGAAGCGACTTAAAAATGAATTCAATTCGCTGGTTAATCGCGGCGTAGACCGGCATTTACGCCTGGCTGTCACCGGACTTAGCCGGAGCGGTAAAACGGCGTTTATCACCGCAATGGTAAATCAGTTACTCAATATTCATGCCGGTGCGCGTTTGCCGTTGCTCAGTTGCGTGCGCGAAGAGCGTCTGCTTGGCGTGAAACGGGTTCCACAACGCGACTTTGGTATTCCGCGCTTTACCTATGATGAAGGACTGGCGCAGCTGTATGGCTCTCCGCCGACCTGGCCGACACCAACGCGCGGTGTGAGTGAAATTCGTCTGGCGCTGCGTTACAAGTCTAATGACTCATTACTGCGCCACTTTAAAGACACCTCCACGCTGTACCTGGAAATCGTCGATTATCCGGGGGAGTGGCTGCTCGATTTACCGATGCTGGCCCAGGATTATTTGGGCTGGTCGCGGCAAATGACCGGATTATTACAGGGTCAGCGTGGCGAATGGTCGGCAAAATGGCGGCAGTTAAGCCACGGGCTCGATCCACTGGCACCTGCTGACGAAAACCGTCTGGCGGAAATCGCTGCTGCCTGGACGGAGTATCTGCATCAATGCAAGCAGCAGGGACTGCACTTTATTCAGCCGGGCCGTTTTGTTCTGCCAGGAGATATGGCGGGCGCGCCTGCGTTGCAATTCTTCCCGTGGCCGGACGTTGATGCCTGGGGAGAATCGAAGCTGGCGCAGGCAGATAAACACACCAATGCGGGCATGCTGCGCGACAGGTTTAATTACTACTGTGAAAAAGTCGTGAAGGGATTTTATAAGAATCACTTCCTGCGCTTTGATCGTCAGATTGTGCTGGTCGATTGCCTGCAACCGCTCAACAGCGGGCCACAGGCGTTTAACGACATGCGTCTGGCGCTGACCCAACTGATGCAAAGTTTCCATTATGGACAGCGGACGCTGTTTCGTCGGCTGTTTTCTCCGGTGATCGACAAACTGCTGTTTGCCGCCACCAAAGCCGACCACGTCACCGTCGATCAGCACGCCAATATGGTGTCGCTATTGCAGCAGTTAATTCAGGATGCCTGGCAAAACGCTGCGTTCGAAGGTATCAGCATGGATTGTCTGGGGCTGGCATCGGTGCAGGCAACCACCAGCGGCCTGATCGATGTGAAAGGTGAAAAGATCCCCGCGCTGCGTGGTAATCGTCTGAGCGATGGCGAACCGCTAACCGTTTATCCGGGGGAAGTGCCCGCGCGTTTACCTGGACAGGCATTTTGGGACAACCAGGGCTTTCAGTTTGAGGCGTTTCGCCCGCAGGTGATGGATGTCGATAAGCCCTTACCGCATATCCGTCTTGATGCCGCGCTGGAGTTTTTAATAGGAGATAAATTGCGATGAGCGAGCCGTTAAAACCGCGTATCGATTTCTCAGGTCCGCTGGACGTGGAACAAAACGCGGCGTTTAAAGCGCAGCAGATGTTTAATGAAACGGAGGCGCAGACTTTTTCTCCGGCGACAGTGGATGAACCACTGGAAGACGAAGGTCAGGCAGAAGCCGTTATTGATGCGGCCCTTCGCCCTAAACGCAGTCTGTGGCGTAAGATGGTGATGGGTGGCCTGGCGCTGTTTGGCGTGAGCGTTGTCGCTCAGGGTGTGCAGTGGACTATGAATGCCTGGCAGACTCAGGACTGGGTCGCGCTGGGAGGATGTGCCGCAGGCGCATTGATTATCGGTGCAGGGGTTGGATCGGTGGCGACCGAATGGCACCGGCTATGGCGATTGCGTCAGCGCGCGCACGAGCGCGATGAAGCGCGAGATCTGCTCCACAGCCATGGAACCGGAAAAGGTCGTGCATTTTGTGAAAAGCTGGCGCAGCAGGCGGGCATCGATCAGTCTCATCCGGCATTGCAGCGCTGGTATGCCTCAATTCATGAAACGCAGAACGATCGTGAAGTGGTTAGTCTGTACGCCCATCTGGTGCAGCCGGTGCTGGATGCGCAAGCCCGGCGTGAGATTAGCCGTTCAGCGGCAGAATCCACACTGATGATTGCCGTCAGTCCGCTGGCGCTGGTGGATATGGCGTTTATCGCCTGGCGCAATCTGCGGCTGATTAATCGTATTGCTTCTCTGTATGGCATTGAGCTGGGTTATTACAGCCGCCTGCGTTTGTTCCGTCTGGTGCTGTTGAATATCGCTTTTGCCGGGGCCAGTGAACTGGTGCGGGAAGTAGGAATGGACTGGATGTCGCAGGATTTAGCCGCCCGCTTATCAACGCGTGCAGCTCAGGGCATTGGCGCGGGCTTATTAACGGCGCGTTTGGGTATCAAAGCCATGGAACTATGCCGACCGCTACCGTGGATCGATGATGATAAGCCACGGCTGGGCGATTTCCGCCGCCAACTGATTGGTCAGATGAAAGAGACCTTACAAAAGAATAAATCTCCGCGCGAAAGTTAACTATAAAACAGGCGCCGATCGTTTAACTTTACGCTCCGGCGCCCAATTTTCCAGCTCGCTGTCAATATTTGTTGACAGAGTTCTTCCTGCAAACCAAATACTGGCTTATCATTTAACACATAATCCCTTGTCCAGGTGAAGGTTCCTATGCGTTTGGAAGTCTTTTGTGAAGACCGTCTTGGTCTGACCCGCGAACTGCTCGATTTACTGGTGCTGAGAAGCATTGATTTACGCGGTATCGAGATTGACCCCATCGGGCGAATTTACCTTAATTTTGCGGAGCTGGAGTTCACCAACTTCAGCAGTCTGATGGCTGAAATCCGCCGTATATCAGGCGTTACGGATGTGCGTACTGTACCCTGGATGCCTTCAGAGCGTGAACATCTGGCGCTGAGCGCGCTGCTTGAGGCGCTACCAGAACCGGTCCTTTCTCTGGATATGAAAAGCAAAATCGAGATGGCGAATCCTGCGAGCTGTCAGCTTTTCGCCCACAGTCAGGAACGGATGCGCAATCATACCGCTGCCCAGTTAATCAATGGGTTTAACTTCCAGCGCTGGCTGGAAAGCAATCCGCAGGATTCCCAGAGCGAACATGTCGTAATTAACGGACAGAATTTCCTGATGGAAATTACGCCTGTCCATTTGCAGGGCGAAAATCAGGAGCAGATGCTGACCGGTGCGGTGGTGATGTTGCGCTCCACTATCCGAATGGGACGCCAGCTGCAAAATATGACTACGCAGGATCTCAGCGCGTTTAGCCAGATTATTGCCGTCAGCGCCAAAATGAAACACGTGGTGGAACAGGCGCGCAAGCTGGCGACGTTGAGCGCGCCGCTGCTGATTACCGGTAATACCGGCACCGGCAAAGATCTCTTTGCTCATGCCTGCCACCTGGCAAGTCCGCGTGCGTCAAAACCGTATCTGGCGCTGAACTGCGCGTCAATTCCTGAAGATGCGGTTGAAAGCGAGCTGTTTGGCCATGCGCCGGAAGGTAAAAAAGGCTTCTTTGAGCAGGCGAATGGCGGTTCGGTTCTGTTAGATGAAATTGGCGAAATGTCGCCGCGTATGCAGACCAAATTGCTGCGTTTTCTCAATGACGGCACGTTCCGTCGTGTGGGAGAAGATCACGAAGTTCATGTTGATGTTCGCGTGATTTGCGCAACGCAAAAGAACCTTGTGGAACTGGTGCAGAAAGGACTTTTCCGTGAAGACCTCTATTATCGTCTGAATGTACTAACGCTAAACCTGCCGCCGCTGCGCGATTGCCCACAAGATATTATGCCGCTTACCGAACTGTTTGTGGCGCGTTTTGCCGACGAGCAGGGCGTGCCGCGTCCGAAACTGTCCGCAGATCTCAGCACGGTACTAACTCGTTATGGTTGGCCGGGCAACGTGCGTCAGCTTAAAAATGCGATCTACCGGGCGCTGACCCAGCTAGAAGGCTATGAGCTACGACCACAGGATATTTTGTTGCCGGATTACGATGCGGCAACGGTTGCTGTCGGAGAAGAGGTGATGGAAGGGTCGCTGGATGAAATCACCAGCCGCTTTGAACGCTCCGTGTTGACGCAGCTGTATATGAATTATCCCAGCACGCGCAAGCTGGCCAAGCGCCTAGGTGTTTCGCATACTGCGATTGCTAACAAATTGCGTGAGTATGGACTGAGCCAGCAGAAAAAAAGCGAAGAGTAATGCCGTAAATGAAAATGCCTCCATGTGGAGGCATTTTTGTATGCAGACGCAGCTTACGCTTTCAGTACGTCCAGCGCAGCAGTGTAGTCTGGTTCGTTGGTGATTTCATTGACCAGCTGGCTGAAAACAACGTTATCATTTTCGTCAATAACGACCACGGCACGTGCGGCCAGGCCTTTCAGCGGGCCTTCAGCGATTTCAACACCGTAGTTTTTCAGGAATTCTGCGTTGCGCAGGGTGGACAGCGTGATAACGTTGCTCAGACCTTCCGCGCCGCAAAAACGAGAGTGGGCGAATGGCAGGTCGGCTGAGATGCACAGTACGACGGTATTGTCGATTTCTGTCGCCAGTTGGTTAAACTTACGTACCGATGCCGCGCAAACGCCGGTATCGATGCTTGGGAAAATATTCAGCACTTTGCGCTTGCCTGCGAACTGGCCCAGCGTAACGTCAGACAGGTCTTTAGCCACAAGGGTAAAAGCCTGAGCTTTGCTTCCAGCCTGAGGAATAGAGCCGGCAACTGCAACCGGGTTGCCCTGGAAATGAACGGTTTGTGACATGGTTATCTTCCTGTTTACATATAGTTAACGTCGAGGCTAGTTTATGCCATCAGCAGTTAACACGGCAAACGCTATTTGCGGATATCCGCTTCAGGGACTGCATTAAGGAAAACAAATGAGAACAGTTAAGGTATATGAGGAAGCCTGGCCGCTGCACACTCCCTTTGTCATTGCCCGTGGGAGCCGGACCGAAGCGCATGTGGTGGTTGTCGAAGTGGAAGAAAACGGCGTCACAGGTATAGGCGAGTGCACACCGTACCCGCGCTACGGTGAAAGCGATGCCTCAGTGCTGGCGCAAATTATGAGCATTGCGCCACAACTGGAAAACGGAATGACGCGTGAAGAGCTGCAAAAGCAGCTGCCAGCGGGTGCAGCGCGTAATGCCGTGGATTGCGCGTTGTGGGATCTAAGCGCGCGTCAACAGCAGCAGTCGCTGGCGGAATTAGTGGGAAGTGAACTGGCGGAAGTGGTGACTACGGCGCAAACCGTAGTGATTGGCTCGCCGGAACAAATGGCTGCGAGCGCGGCTGCGCTGTGGGAAAATGGCGCGAAATTGCTGAAAGTTAAACTGGATGCTCGCTTGATTAGTGAGCGAATGGTTGCCATTCGTGCGGCTGTTCCTGACGCCACGATTATTGTCGACGCCAACGAATCCTGGCGGGCAGAAGGCCTTGCGGCACGCTGTCAGTTGCTGGCTGATTTAGGGGTTGCGATGCTGGAGCAGCCGCTGCCGGCGCAGGATGATGCCGCGCTGGAGAATTTTGTACATCCGCTGCCCATCTGCGCAGATGAAAGCTGCCACACCCGTAGCAGTCTGAAAGCGCTGCACGGACGCTATGAAATGGTCAATATCAAACTGGACAAAACAGGCGGCCTGACGGAAGCTCTCGCGCTGGCAACCGAAGCACGCGAGCAGGGATTTGCGCTGATGCTGGGCTGTATGCTGTGTACCTCCCGGGCGATCGGCGCGGCGTTACCCCTTACGCCACTGGTTAGCTTTGCCGATCTTGATGGCCCAACGTGGCTTGCCACCGATGCGGTGCCAGCCCTGCATTTTACGACCGGGCAGCTCCATCTCTAGGGTGCCAGCGCAGGAGATTGGACATGGCCAGCAGGTATTTTTCGCTCGCTTCATCCGATGAAATGGGCGGAAATTCGGCGGTTATACAGTGTAAATTTAGGTCTGCGCACCAGCTACCAAAAGAGCCGGGCGTTTCATAACCTACACTGGTGACCAGAGGCAATTCAAACGATTGTGCCAGCCACGCGCCCAGCTCGCTGCTTCTGGGATCTTCAATACAGGCCAGTGGATCGTGAAAAGAGACTACCCAGGCGGGATGAATTCGGTGAATAAGCTGACACAATGCCTGGGTTTCTGGTTCCGAGCCCGGATGATCACCGGTCAACAACACCACATCACGCTCTTCTGCGCTACTGTTCCAGCGATACACCGTTTCGCCTGCTTTCCAGTTTGCGGCGGGAAAGTTACGGTTAAGATCGACGCCGTTCGCATTTGCGCGCAGCCCAAGCTGGCAACCGTCAGGGTTTACGGCTAGCACCACATGATGGCGACGCAGGGAAGGGTTAAGCGTACGCAATGCGCAGGAAAGGGTAACGACCGAGGAGTTTTCGTCGCCGTGCGTTCCCGCCAGTATCAGGCCGCTTTCACGATCGGCTGCCAGTGCAGGAAACCAGATTAGCGGTGCGCCTAACAATGAACGTCCGTAATGTTCGGTTCCAGGTGGGAATGCGCCGCGCTCGGCACGGGGACGGGTAACGGTCATAATCATCTCTGAATGCTTGGATTGTTACTCGCAGTGTTGTGCAAAATGTATGGATAATCAAATCGTTTTCACACACTTATCTTTTCAGGTGTAATATCACTTTCTTGTCGGAAGTTAATTGCATTTCCTGCTGGCGATACAAATAATTACACATTCACTTAGTAGCCGGAATCGAGGGTATCTTATGCAGCATTCTGTTTCAGTAACCTGTTGTGCGTTGTTGGTTAGCAGCATTTCTTTATCCTGGGCTGCTGATGTTCCCAGCGGAACGGTTCTGGCAGAGAAACAAGAACTAGTGCGTCATATAAAAGACGAACCGGCGTCGCTTGATCCGGCAAAGGCCGTCGGGCTCCCTGAGATTCAGGTAATTCGTGATTTATTTGAAGGGCTGGTCAACCAGAATGAGAAGGGTGAGATCGTACCTGGCGTCGCTACCCAGTGGAAGAGTAACGATAACCGCATCTGGACGTTTACGCTGCGCGACAATGCGCAATGGGCGGATGGTACGCCCGTAACGGCGCAGGATTTTGTCTACAGCTGGCAGCGTCTGGTTGATCCAAAAACGCTGTCGCCGTTTGCCTGGTTTGCTGCGCTGGCGGGCATTAATAATGCTCAGGCTATTATCGATGGCAAAGCCACGCCTGATAAACTTGGCGTTAGTGCTGTCGATGCACGGACATTGAAAGTTCAACTGGATAAACCGCTGCCCTGGTTTGCCAATCTGACGGCGAGTTTTGCATTTTATCCGGTACAAAAAGCCAACGTTGAGAGCGGCAAAGAGTGGACCAAACCGGGCAACCTGATTGGTAACGGCGCCTATGTGCTAAAAAATCGCGTCGTGAACGAAAAACTGGAAGTTGTCCCGAACACGCATTATTGGGACAACGCCAAAACAGTGCTGCAAAAAGTTACCTTCCTGCCAATTAACCAGGAATCGGCAGCGACCAAGCGCTATCTTGCTGGTGATATTGATATCACGGAATCCTTCCCGAAAAATATGTACCAGAAACTGCTGAAGGATATCCCGGGTCAGGTTTACACCCCGCCGCAGCTTGGTACTTATTATTATGCCTTTAATACCCAGAAGGGACCGACTGCCGATTCACACGTGCGTCTGGCGCTCAGCATGACTATCGATCGTCGCCTGATGGCGGAGAAGGTGCTGGGTACCGGTGAGAAGCCAGCATGGCATTTTACGCCGGATGTAACGGCAGGATTTGTGCCGGAACCTTCACCGTTTGAGCAAATGAGTCAGGAAGAATTGAATGCGCAGGCGAAAACGCTGCTGCGTGCGGCGGGTTATGGCCCACAGAAACCGCTTAAATTGACGCTGCTGTACAACACCTCAGAAAATCATCAGAAGATTGCTATCGCAGTGGCTTCTATGTGGAAGAAAAACCTCGGTGTTGACGTGAAACTGCAGAACCAGGAATGGAAAACGTATATCGACAGCCGTAATACCGGCAACTTTGATGTGATCCGTGCCTCCTGGGTGGGCGACTACAATGAGCCTTCTACGTTCCTGTCATTATTAACATCGACCCATACGGGCAATATCTCCCGCTTTAATAATCCGGCATACGATAAAGTGTTGACTCAGGCTACTCTGGAGAATACAGAAAAAGCGCGCAATGCCGATTATAACGCTGCGGAGAAGATTCTGATGGAACAGGCACCTATTGCGCCGATTTATCAGTATACCAACGGGCGTTTAATTAAACCGTGGCTAAAAGGGTATCCGATTACTAACCCTGAAGATGTGGCCTATAGCCGCACAATGTATATCGTTAAGCACTGACAGAGATAATGGCTGGTGTGATTTTGCATCAGCCATTCTACGTTTCCGGCGGTTGATGCTCACGGCAAATCAGCAACGAGTCTTCTTCACTTAATCTCTCTTTCGTCAGATTACAAAATCCCTGGCCGTCAATTTTTTGGTGGAACCGACAGCTATGGCAAAGACCAAAGCCAGGCACATTGTTGGTCCTCTGGATCCCGCGTAACAGTTCTAACAGCAGCTCTCTGAGTACGCTCGCCCGTTCACCCATTGCCGATTCACCCTCCACTAAAAACGTGGGGGGCAGCAGGGCTTCCAATAAGGTATTGGCCGACTCACTTAAGTGTAGATGGACGCTACGTTTATCACGGTCATCCGGTTTGCGAACAATCAACCCTTTGTTTTCCAACAGCTTCAGCGATTGCGACACGGTACCTTTGGTGAGACCAAGGTAGTCTGTCACGCCAAGCGGCGTATTGGAATAACGGTTACAACGGGCCAGATACATTAACGCACTAAGTTGTACTGGCTGAAGATCCACCAGTAAAGGATGCTGGCGAAACCACATCCGTGTCAGGCTGGAAAGCCGGTCAAGTACGTCGAAAAGTGACATGTCGGGCATAACAAATCCTCCTCGGCATATAGTATCGATTAAAAACTATATTGACAAAGAATAAAAGCAACGTACTATAAATTATAGTATCGAATCGATACTATAATTTAAAGGAGATGTATCATGACTAAAGCTCGTTTCTATCATGCAGGTTGCCCGGTTTGTGTTTCCGCAGAACAAGCTCTTCTGCAGCACTTGTCTGCGGATGTTGAAATCGATGTGGTTCATCTGGGAGAGCATCCTGATCGGGTTGCCGAGGCTGAAGTGGTTGGCGTGAAATCTGTACCGGCGCTGGTGATTGACGGCAATGTGCTGCATATTAATTTTGGCGCTCCCATTGAAGCGTTGAAATAGCTGGATAGTTCGGGAAGTTGCGTTGGCGATTTCCCGAATATACAAGACGTTGGGGAAGGTAACGCGATGAACACGACCGAAGAGTATCACCCGATAGATTGCGATCTTCATGATTATCTGGAAATCGCCTGCATGTACCACTATTGGTTGCGCATTGAACTAACGGATGGCACATGTTTTGATGCTAAAGCGCTGACGACGTGTACCACCGTGGAAAAAGAAGAATTTCTGGTAGTGGGGCAATCTGAAAATCAGCAAAAAATCCGTCTGGATTGTCTGTCAGCTATCACCGCGCTGACGCCAGGAGCGACGTTTAGCACAGTAAGTTTTCAGAGAGCCTGCCGCGGTTAGACGGTATAAATCCGAATGTCGTGCGCCTGGAATGCTGTGGCGTACTCTTTGCTGATGTTGTCCTCTACAACAATTACATCAATATTGCTGCTTTCGGTAACGACATATCGGGCGACGGCTGGGATTTTTTCAGCGGTTAGCGCGACGATAGTTTCATTACATTGTTTGATCACCGCTTTTTTGAACTCACAATCCGCGTAATCAAACCCCGTTAAGCCGGATTCAGGCGACATCGCACAGCCGCCAATAAATCCCTGATCGAATAAAATGTCCTGCACTTGTGCGATGGCGGAAGCTCCCACACACCCGCCTGAAGATCTCTGTACCGCGCCGCCCAGCATAATGACCTCAAACAGCGGTTTTTTTAGCAAAACGGCGGCAATCTCCGGTGAATTTGTCATCACGGTTAACGCTAGTTCGGCGGGCAGAGCTTCTGCCATCGCCAGATTGGTGCTACCCGTGTCGATAAAAATACAGCTTCCGGATTTGACCAGTCTGGCACATCGCTGCGCGATGTTGCTCTTTTTGGCCACATTAATACCCTTGCGCACGGCAATGTCTTCGGATTCAGGGAGTGCAATTACCGCGCCACCATAGACCTTCTTGCACACGCCATCTTTGCTCAATTCATGCAAGTCACGACGAATTGTATGTTCAGAAACGCCTAATCGGTTCGCGAGTTCAGAACAAATGACTCTGCCGTTTTCTTGCAGGATCTGATAGATAAGCGCCTGGCGCTGTTCCGGGAATGCGGCGTAATCGAGCATAGATACTCCAGTTAAAATAAACATCGAGCAATAAAGTGCATGATCGTGCATTATGATTAACATGTCAACATCCCTTACAGGGATCGTACTATTCTGGATACAACGGAAAGAGGTAAGCTATGAAAATTGCGCATATGGCGTTATGGACACAGGATCTAGAGCAGCAAGCTCGCTTCTGGGTCTCATTTTTTGACGGTAAGATCAACGAGAAATACTGCAGTAAAACCAACCCTGGGTTTGAATCTTATTTTGTCAAAATTGGCGAGGATATTGCAATTGAGTTAATGACCAAACCGGGTCTTGTCGGGCAGCAACCTGACAATAATCGTTGCGGATGGGTACACCTCGCCATTTCTGTTGGCGGCAATGAAAATGTTGATGCCGTTGCAATGCAAGCGCAGAAACAGGGGATATTAGTCTCAGGTCCGCGCACTACGGGCGATGGTTATTACGAAGCGCTGATAAAAGATCCTGACGGCAATTTAATCGAGATTGTGGCGTAAGCCATCAATCAGTAACCTGCAAATAAAGAGTACCTGCTGCTTATTATTGATGAGCTCAGCTCATAAGTTTGTCCTTCTTTTCCTCTCTAATCACCGACACGTCGAGTCTCTATAATTTTACTGTTTTCAGCCCCCGGTGGTGCAATGTTGCCACCGCTCTGGAGAGTCGAATATGCAATACCAACTGGATGCGGGACTCACGCTCAACAAACTTGCAAATGCACTGGGCGCGGAAGTTACGCTGTTTACGCGTTCACCGGGCAAAGAAGCTGATGCCAGATGTTTGGGTGCCAGTCATGTTGTGCTTTCCACTGACAGTGAGCAGATGAAAGCGACAGCGAATCAGTTTGATCTGATTATCGATACTGTGCCCTACGTTCATGACCTGAACCCGTATATCCCAACCCTGGCACTAAGCGGTACGCTGGTGCTGGTTGGTTATCTCGGTGCGTTGGATCCGTTTCTGAATACGGTTCCCCTGATCCTTGGACGTAGGTCTGTGGCGGGTTCAGTTATTGGCGGTATTGCCGAAACGCAAGAGATGCTCGATTTTTGCGGTCAGCATGGTATTACCGCCGATGTCGAAGTGATCAATATTCAGGATATTAATCATGCCTGGCAGCGGATGTTGAAAAGCGATGTGAAATACCGCTTTGTAATTGATATTGCCTCATTGAAATAAGTACAAAAAAGACGCGGACTTCCGCGTCTTTTTTTTGTTAGTGTGTCGACGGCGATGCTTCAGGATTATCCATATACAGCGTCTGGCTGGGGAACGCAAAGTCGGCGCCATTTGCCTGGACTATCGTGATAATCTTTAAATAAACGTCTTGCTGTACCGCGAGCCATTCCTTCCAGACGGTGGTTTTCGTGAAGCAATACACCATGATATTCAACGATGAATCGGCAAATTCATTAAAATAGACCAACAGAGTTTGTTTCTGGTCTATTCCTGGATGGTTTTGCAGCATTTCTCTGACCGACTCGACAACAGCACCGACTTTATCGGCATCCTCATATCGTAACCCGATCACCGTTTTAATACGCCGGTTGGTCATGCGCCCTGGATTTTCTACGCTGATGGAGGAGAAAATCGAGTTTGGCACATACAACGGACGATGGTCGAAGGTGTTTATTTTAGTCATTCGCCAGCCAATTTCGGCCACTGTGCCTTCAATATTGCGGTCCGGGGAGCGGATCCAGTCGCCGATGCTAAACGGTCTGTCGAAATAGAGCATAATGCCTGAGAAGAAGTTGCTCAGAATATCTTTCCCCGCCATACCCACAGCGATACCGCCAATGCCGCCAAAGGTTAACAGGCCGGATAAGCTCATACCGAAGTGTTCGCCATACAGTAAAATGATGGCAACCACGATGGTAATCTTGATGATACGCGACAGGATCCTCGCGCTGGTGATATCTCTGCCTTTATTAATCTGCGTCTTTTCAAACTGATTAATCACCAGAAAAAGTTTGATGGTCAGGATTAACGCAATCAATGAGGTGCAGATAAAGTCGACCACGCTGGGGGAGATAAATTTCAGGCTGTAACTTTCGATAACGTTATTAGCAATGCTGCCAAACGTCCCAATGATAATGGCATAGACAAAAAATTGTGCGGCATGAAATATGAATCCTTTGCAGCGACGCTCTCCACGATGATACCAGACGCTCATCAGGACCAGCGCGGCACCGCAGCTGAGAATTACCGTCAAATTAAACGCATTATTCATAAACAGTTCAGCGATCATGATTCTTCCTGGCAACTCCATGTTATCTAAATATCATCTGACATCTTAATCCCCAGATATTTTACTCAGTTAGGGCGGTCAGATCATTAATCAAAAGGAGAGATAAATAATGCAATCAGCGTTATTTTCAGCGAAATAGTGCTGACGTCAACCCAGTATGCGGTTTATGTAGCAGACAGTCAGTTGATGTCATGGTATTGTTAGCGCAAAGTAACAAGGTTTTCATCTGCAAAAGGACAGTACTATGATCATGGCTAAGCTGAAAACAGCGAAGGGACGGAAATTTTTGTTGTGCCTGCTTGGAGTGTTTATTATCGCAGCGTCGGTCGTGACGCGCGCGACGATCGGCGGCGTTATTGAACAGTATGACATTCCGCTATCCGACTGGACCGCTTCAATGTATGCCATTCAATCTGCAATGATTTGTGTCTACAGCATGGTGTTTACGATTCTGTTGGCTATCCCGCTTGGTATCTATTTCCTCGGCGGCGAGGAGCAACACTAGGCGTTTAAAATGCCGGATGATATCGCCATCCGGCATTTTATTATGTGGTTAATCGTCTTCTTCGTCGTCCAGTTCAACTGGCGTCTGATATTCATCTGGCTTGATGACCAGCAGGTCACAGCGTAGATGATCGATAACCTGTTCCGCGGTATTACCAAGGAACGCGGCAGAAATACCGGTACGTCCGACGGTCCCCAATACCACAATACCTGCCTGTAGGTGCTCGGCTAAATCAGGAATGACCTCTTCAGGTAAGCCTTTTTCAACGTGCGTCACTTTCTCATCAATACTGAATTTCTGGCGTAGCGCCTTCATGGCCAGCAGATGCTGTCCACGGATTGCGTCGTTATAAACGCTGGGATCAAATTCAGGCAGTTCAATCGCGATGTTGATTGGCGTAACAGGGTAGGCGCCTACCAGATGCACTTCGGTATGGTTAACCTGTTCTGCAAGCTGTAGCGTCTCTTTGACCAGTTTTTCATTGAGCGCGTTGTGATAAGCCTCTTCACTGGCGAGGTTTACTGCAACCAGTGCTTTACCCCCTTCAGGCCATGGCTGGTCTTTCACCATCCATACCGGACTTGGACATTTACGCAATAAATGCCAGTCGGTTGGCGTAAATATTACGGCTTCGAGGCGGTCGTGTTGGTGCGCCATCTTGAGGACCAGGTCATGCTTGGCGCTGATGACTTCCTGGATAATGGCTTCAAAGGGTCGGTTATGCCAGACCACTTTAATCTCCAGAGGGATCCCTGCTTCGATATAGTATTTCGCTTGTTCACGTATCCATGCAGTTCGCTGGCTGATAACCCCCTGACGCATTGCCGTACGCTCATCGGGCGACAGCAGGGTAGTCATCTCATAGGAAAAGTCATAGATCGGCAAAAAGGCTTTAATTTTGCCACCAATCCGTTGATGCAAATAAACAGCTCGCCGTAATGCTGGTTGATCGTCCTGGTTCGGGTCGATGACGACCAGCATATTTTTATACATAGCCATACAGGGTCTCCTTACAACTGTCATCGCAGTTTGTAACTAAAAGAGTAACCCAATAATGTGGTTTGAAACAGGGAATAACCTCCTGCCAGATCAATAAATCGGGATAATTTAGCGATTTGACAGAAGGATAACAGAGAGGCTTGCGGAAAGATTACGCAACGTTACGCGTATGGCCAGCAAGAACTGCCAGCGCGTCGCTATTCTCAATAGTGATGTATTTGCCTTTCACCGCCAGCATACCGCTTTTCTGGAAACGACCCAGCAGGCGGCTGATGGTTTCAACCGTCAGACCGAGGTAGTTACCGATGTCGCCACGGGTCATGGTCAGGCGGAATTCACGAGGCGAGAATCCACGCTGGGCAAAGCGACGAGACAAATTGTAGATAAAGGCCGCCAGGCGCTCTTCAGCGTTTTTCTTCGACAACAACAGGATCATATCCTGGTCGCCTTTGATTTCGCCACTCATCAGACGCATCATCTGCTGACGCAGATTTGGCATTTTGCCGGACAGGTCATCAAGGGTTTCGAAAGGAATTTCGCATACCATCGAGGTTTCCAGCGCCTGAGCAAAGCTCGGGTGATGTCCGCTGCCAATCGCGTCAAAACCGACCAGATCGCCCGCCAGATGGAAGCCAGTAATCTGCTCATCGCCTTGTTCGGTAATGGTATAGCTTTTAATCGTTCCGGAGCGGATAGCATAGAGTGATTTAAGCTCATCACCTGCTTTAAAGAGCGTCTGCCCCTTTTGGATAGGCTTTTTGCGCTCGATGATGTTATCGAGCTGGTCAAGCTCATGCTCGTTAAGTGTGAACGGGATGCAAAGCTGGCTGATGCTGCAATCCTGGCAATGGATAGCACAACCGCCAGACTGAATGCGCCGTATAATTCGCTTTTCCGGGATCATAGGTCTGCTCAAGCCGTAATTGATATTTGTCAATTTTAACATCTTTTTGGTGAGCACGTAAGCCTGAGCTACTCCCAAGAGAGAATAATTCAAGCATAACTGGAGTGAATATTTGTATCTGCTTGATTAACCACAATTAATTTGGGATCGCATTATGCGGAAGTGTGATGGATAAGGCATTAATTGCCTGGAATCTAGAGTAGCAAATAACCTTCGTGACGCAATAACCACTCTTTTCGTTGTACGCCACCGGCATATCCGGTCATGGTGCCGTTACGTCCAATGACGCGATGACAGGGGACCACAATGCTTACTGGATTGGAGCCATTAGCTGCGCCGACGGCTCTTGCAGCACCGGGGCGTCCCAACTGTTCGGCCAGTTGACCATAATGCATGACCTGCCCGCAGGGGATAGTGCGTAACGCTTGCCAGACTTCACGCTGGAAAGGCGTCCCAGCGGTTGCCGTTTCCAGCGTGTCAATGATGCTGAGGTTTCCGGCAAAATACTCAGCGAGTTTGTCGCTTAATCCACCTGGGTTTTTGGCGGTAATGCGCTGATAACCTTCTGTGCGGTAATGAATATTAAGCAATTGTTCCATGCGATCGCTGTGCTGATCCCATTCCACTGCGCGCAGGCGAAATTGCTCATCACAAATAACCCACAGCGGGCCCAGCGGCGTGTCGATGGTGTCTTCCAGTAAGTTAAGCATCCGTTTCTCTCATTACAGCATTCAGGCGAGGCTACACATTATCACGCCAGTGACCGTCGCAGCTATACCTCTAAAAATGGATATCAACTTGTCGTGAGTAGATCGGTTCAGCGCGACGGATCCGGTTAATTATTGGAAATAACCGTAAACCGTTACCGGTATAGTTGTCGGTATAATAGTGCGCGGTTATGATAATGCCCGTCGCAATACGCTGGAGGATGAAACATGAACCTTGATGATGCATCGTTGTTTCTTGACGCTATGGGGGATGTTCAACCGCTGAAAAGCCATTCCGATGTACACTGGCAGCCCATGCGCAATCTTCGCACTCCGGCGCGTATCGATACGCTTCAACTGGATAATTTTCTCTCGACGGGATTTCTCGATATAGTCCCGTTAAGTGTGCCGCTCGAGTTTCGTCGCGAAGGTTTACAGAACGGTGTGACTGACAAGCTGCGAAACGGAAAATACCCGCAGCAGGCGAGTCTTAATCTTATTCGCCAACCTGTTGAAACATGTCGTCAGATGCTCTTTAGCTTTATTCTGCAGGCGCAGCAAGAAGGGTTGCGTAACGTGCTGGTGATACACGGCAAGGGACGTGACGATAATTCTCATGCCAATATTATTCGCAGCTACGTAGCGCGCTGGTTGACGGAATTTGACGACGTGCAAGCATACTGCGCCGCACTGCCGCATCACGGCGGCAGCGGGGCATGCTATGTGGCATTGCGTAAAACCGCGCAGGCAAAACAGGATAACTGGGAGCGTCACGCTAAACGTAGTCGCTGAACGACGTAATCATCAGGCGGCCAGCACTCTGTTCCTGCCTTCGTTCTTGGCTTTGTACAACGCGTCGTCAACACGTTTGAATAACTCATCGATACTTTCATTTGTTTCGTGCCGTGCTACACCAATGCTGACGGTAAAGCGGGGAAGGCCAGGGAGAGTCACCTTTGCCACTGTTGCACGGATCACTTCTGCGAGGTTGAGAGCGACATCCAGCGACGTTCGCGGCAGGAGCAGCACAAATTCTTCACCACCCCAGCGAAAAATAAGATCGTCTTTTCGCGCACAGGATTCCAGGGTGCGTGCCAGAGCACAAAGCACTTCGTCGCCTTTTAAATGGCCAAACAGATCGTTAATGCTTTTAAAGCGATCCGTATCGATCAACAACAGGCTGTAGTCCTGCGTCAATGATATCGCATGCGTCTGTTCCGGCTCGGTTACCTGATAAAAATGTCGGCGGTTAAGTAATCCCGTTAAAACATCTCGCAGGGCCGCACGCTCCAGCTCCTGTTCCAGCCGCTTTTGTTCGGTAATGTCATGAATAATGCACAACATCAGTTTATTACCGTAAATTTCGATCGGTCCGGCGTAGGTTTGCACATGACGGGAAGTCCCATCAGCCAGTTTATGGACAAAATGTAAAGGTTTATGGCCGCCGGGCAGATGGGCGATTTCATGCATCACCGGAAGTATATGGCGGCCCAGCATATTGATTTCCCATGTATGTTTCTGACACATCACATCATGAGTGTATCCATAAAAATTGAGCGCACTGAGGTTTGCATCCACGATCAACCCATCGCGGGACGGATCAATAAGTAACATTGGCGCGGAATTAGTCTGGAAGAAGCGCGCATAAAATCCCTGTTTTTTCCGCTGATAGGTTGCTGAACGGCTCGCTTTCAGACCCTGTGCAGCAGGCGTCTCAATGCCTTCGAAAAGGATGACTTCACCCATGCCAGGCAGGGGTTTAATGGAAAGGCGACTTGCCATCGCAATCTCTTCACCGTCGCGGTAAACCGTGAGAATTTCCACTACATGGTGATGATTTCGCAAGTCGCTGAGATACATGGTTAAGTCATTTTGAGCATGCGTTGAAAATGTTCCCTTGCGGAGCGGGGAAAAACAGAGACCCTGCATTAGCTCCCGTGCAACGTTATTAGCGAACACCAGCTCTTCGGTATGTGGCAAAACAATCCACACCGGAAAGGTTAATAAATCCAGTGAATGCAGCTCGGTTGTGCTCATCGATAATCCCGTTATCTTTATCTGCTGTGTTGCCTGTTAAATGGCGAATATTTTTAGATATTACGTCTCACAATGTTATTGATTGTCGGTGAGACAAGGGGTGTACAACTGGCTTTTGCTTGATACTGTTTTCTTGTTGTATCAGTTCATGAATCTTATGTGCTGGCAGCGGTTTTGCAAACAAGAAACCTTGCAGCATGCTACACCCCATCTGAGTAAGGAGTATTTCCTGTTCCTGGGTTTCTATTCCTTCTGCCACCACACGCATATTCATGGAGTGAGCTATGTCAATAATGGTAGACACAATTTTTGTGTTTTTGCTGTTCTCGCTGATATCTTTGACAAATATCCTGTCAATTTTTAATTCGCGCGCCGGAAGAGACTTCAGCATCAATATATTTGAATAACCTGTACCGAAATCATCAATAGATACGGTGATCCCCAAAGCAGAAAAAGCATTCAGGACTTCCACACTGCGTTTCAAATTTTTAAGGGCGGTGCTTTCAGTGAGTTCCAGCGTGAGGCAGGCAGGTGACAGTTGATACTGCGCCAGGGCGTTACAAACAACATCAATAATATCATGCTGTTCAAACTGGGCGGGTGAGAGGTTAACGGCGAGCGTCCATTCTGTATTTCCCTGTAATTTCCATTGATGCAACTGCAGGCATGCCTGCTGGATAACCCATTTCCCAACGGGAATAATCAGGCCCGTATCTTCCAACGCAGAAAGAAATTCGGCTGGCAGCAGCATGCCGCGTTCTGGATGATGCCAGCGTAATAATGCTTCAAAACCGGTCAGGGAATGATCTCCAGCGGTATATTTAGGCTGATACCATAGCTCAAACTGGTTGCGTTCAAGCGCTTGCGACAATTCTTGTAAAAATGTCGGCGGTGTATCCGCGATAGCTTCCATTTCCGGATGATAAATAGCCCAGCCGTTTCTGCCCGCCTGTTTGACATGATACATTGCCATATCGGCCTTCACTTTTAGCTCATGCAGCGTTGAGCCATGCTCAGGGTAAATACTGCTCCCCGCACTTAACGAAACCCGAATGGTATGTCCGAACAAGGTAAAGGGTTCACCGATCACATCGGCAATCCGCGTCAGCAGGGCGGAGATATCCTGCTGGTTGCAGTCTGGAACCAGCAGGATAAATTCATCGCCCCCCAGTCTTGCCAGCGTCATTGAGTTATCAAGGCAAGTGAAGATTCGCTGTGTACTGGCTATCAGTAGCTGATCGCCAATGTGATGTCCCCAGGTATCGTTAACGACTTTAAAACGATCGAGGTCGATAAATACCAACGCGAAATGCTGCTGATGCAGTTTAGAATGCCGCAGGCAGGCCAGTAAGCAGGTGTCTATTTGCGTACGATTAGCGAGACCGGTCAGCGCGTCGAAGTGAACCTGATGCTCAAGCTGGCAGTTCAACTGATGCAGATTGTCAGCCAGTCGGGAGGTACGGAGTTGCGAATCCACCATCGAAACCACCAGCATGATCCCCAAAATAACAAGCGTGACGGCGCAGACCCAGATAGAAAGTTCCAGCGTGCTGAGACCATCGTGCGCAGTGTGTCCAAAATGGGTGAACGTAGCTGCTCCCATACCGGTGTAATGCATAGAGGCTATTGCCAGCGCCATAATAAAGGCAGCAATAAGCCGATTTATTAGCGCTCGACGGCTATTTTGGCGTAAGTGAAAGGCCAGCCACAAACCCACGCCAGACGCAGCGACGGCAATAATCACGGAGAGTAGGATCAGCGAGCGATCCCAGGTTATAGCCACATGTTCGATAACGGCATACATACCAACGTAGTGCATTGTAACAACACCGGCACTTAATATGCTGGTAGCAATGAGCAGGCGTTTTGTTGATAGCGTATTACCAGAAATGGCGATATTGATGGCGACTGTCGCAGAAATGAGCGCAATAAAGAACGAAAACGCGGTGAGGGATAAATGGTAATTTATTGGCATACTCATTTTCATGGCCAGCATACCGATAAAATGCATCGACCAGATCCCCATACCCAGCGTAGCGCTGCCAGAGAGTCGCCAGAAGGTAGATTCACGTCTGCTGGAAATTGCCACTTTGCCCTCGCTGTCGAGAGCAATAAAGGAGGCAATAAACGCGACAATAAAGGAAATCCCAATCAATACAGGGTCCCACGACACGTGCAACATCTTACTACCTATCAAAAAAAAGACGTGATGATAAATTTAGCAGGTTTTGTCCAGTTAACCTGATAAAACCTGGGATGTTCTTGTGTTTTTACAATGACTATTAGGGGGAAGGGGCAAACATCGAAAATGATAGACCTTTACGGTAATGACTCCAACTTATTGATAGTGTTTTATGTTCAGATAATGCCCGATGACTTTGTCATGCAGCTCCACCGATTTTGAGAACGACAGCGACTTCCGTCCCAGCCGTGCCAGGTGCTGCCTCAGATTCAGGTTATGCCGCTCAATTCGCTGCGTATATCGCTTGCTGATTACGTGCAGCTTTCCCTTCAGGCGGGATTCATACAGCGGCCAGCCATCCGTCATCCATATCACCACGTCAAAGGGTGACAGCAGGCTCATAAGACGCCCCAGCGTCGCCATAGTGCGTTCACCGAATACGTGCGCAACAACCGTCTTCCGGAGCCTGTCATACGCGTAAAACAGCCAGCGCTGGCGCGATTTAGCCCCGACGTATCCCCACTGTTCGTCCATTTCCGCGCAGACGATGACGTCACTGCCCGGCTGTATGCGCGAGGTTACCGACTGCGGCCTGAGTTTTTTAAATGGCGGAAAATCGTGTTGAGGCCAACGCCCATAATGCGGGCGGTTGCCCGGCATCCAACGCCATTCATGGCCATATCAATGATTTTCTGGTGCGTACCGGGTTGAGAAGCGGTGTAAGTGAACTGCAGTTGCCATGTTTTACGGCAGTGAGAGCAGAGATAGCGCTGATGTCCGGCGGTGCTTTTGCCGTTACGCACCACCCCGTCAGTAGCTGAACAGGAGGGACAGCTGATAGAAACAGAAGCCACTGGAGCACCTCAAAAACACCATCATACACTAAATCAGTAAGTTGGCAGCATCACCGCAGATGCTATAAAAAATAATATCCACGTTATTTCTTAGCGCACAGGACTAAAATGTTAAATGATATTAGCGTCAGAACCTTTATTATTCTATTTCTGCTCATTACGGCGGTCGCTCTGAATGTTTTTGAAATGATATTTTCTGCTCCCCCGGTAATTATCATTGGAACTAATTTGGTCAGTTTTACTTCTATATTATGTTTGTGGTGGTACATGACGAAATATTTGGTCGTGCCAATTAATACGGTTAAAAGAAGCATTGAGGAGGTAACCTCCGGGAATCTGGCGATTAGTATTCCAGAGTTTGGCAATAACTGTGCGGGGAGATTAATACCGGGCATTAATAGTTTATCAAGTAATATTTCAACACTCGTTAATGAGATCAGAACATCTTCGCAAACGGCGATGGCGCTCTCTGAACAGCTCGCGGAACGCAGCGCTGAGTTATCAGTAAAAACAGAGCAGCAATCCGGAGCATTAATGCAAACGGCTGCCAACATGGATGAAATAGCGGTCAGCACGCGTAACAATGCAGAGAATACGCAAATGGCGAGTGCTAAGGCCAATATTGCAACACTATCTGCCCGGCAGGGCGGTGATTTAATGGTGCAGGTCGCAACCAATATGCAGTCGATCACCGAGTGCGCCCAGCAGATGACAGAAATTATTACCCTGATAGATGGTATAGCATTCCAGACAAATATTCTGGCATTGAATGCCGCCGTAGAAGCGGCGAGAGCGGGAGAACATGGCAAAGGTTTTTCCGTGGTGGCCGGAGAGGTACGAATGCTCGCGCACCGTAGCGCAGATGCCGCTAAGAATATTAAACATCTGATTGCCCAAACTCATGAAAACGTTCAGCAAGGCGCGGCTATTGTGCGTGAAGCTGAAAAAAATATGCAGGATATTGTTGGTGGCGCCGGGCAATTAAACCAACTGATGGGCGAGATATTAACCACTACGCAGGAGCAGGAGAAAGGGATCATCAGTATTACTCATGCGCTCGCGGAACTGGAAAACGTTACCCAGAGTAACGCCATTATGGTGGATGAACTGTCTGACTCTTCGGATATTCTGAAAAATCAAGTGACTGACCTCCAGTCACGAACGCACAAGTTTCGTTTAAGTCACGCTTTTGAATCTGAGAGACGCCAGCGGGCTTAACAGGGTACCTCACAACAAGCGCCACATTTGTCGGCGCTTTTTTGTTATCAGATACTTTTATGAGTCATTTCAGCACAATGGGACAATGAGATATTGCTTAACATATTCTGACGGCTAGACTAACGAAAAAAGCTGAATGTTTGTGGAGGCGCTGTGGAAGCCATTAAGGGAACGGATGTTAATGTGCCGGATGCCGTGTTTGCCTGGCTGTTGGATGGGCGTGGTGGGGTGAAACCACTGGAAGATAACGATGTTATCGACACTCAGCATCCCTGCTGGCTGCATCTTAATTATACTCATCCTGAAAGTGCGCAATGGCTGGCGACAACGCCTTTACTTCCCAATAACGTGCGTGATGCGCTGGCGGGTGAAAGCACGCGCCCGCGTGTCAGCAGGGTAGGAGAAGGTACGTTAATTACGCTGCGCTGTATCAACGGCAGTACCGACGAGCGGCCTGACCAACTGGTAGCGATGCGTTTATATATGGATGAGCGTCTGATTGTCTCAACGCGTCAGCGCAAAGTGCTGGCACTGGATGATGTGGTCAGCGACCTCCAGGAAGGTACAGGGCCGGCTGATTGTGGCGGTTGGCTGGTGGATGTTTGTGATGCGCTGACCGATCATGCCAGCGAATTTATCGAACAGTTGCACGACAAAATTATCGATCTGGAAGATAACCTGCTCGATCAGCAGATCCCGCCGCGTGGCTTCCTGGCATTACTGCGTAAGCAGTTAATTGTGATGCGCCGTTATATGGCGCCACAGCGTGATGTCTATGCCCGGCTGGCGAGCGAACGGTTGTCCTGGATGACTGACGACCATCGGCGACGGATGCAGGATATCGCTGACAGGCTGGGGAGAGGGCTGGATGAAATCGATGCCTGTATTGCCAGAACCGGTATCATGGCGGATGAAATTGCGCAGGTGATGCAGGAGTCTCTGGCTCGCCGAACGTATACAATGTCATTGATGGCAATGGTTTTTCTTCCCAGCACATTCTTAACCGGGCTTTTCGGCGTTAACCTCGGCGGTATCCCCGGCGGTGGTTGGCAGTTCGGTTTCTCACTTTTTTGTATTCTGTTAGTGGTCCTGATTGGTGGTGTTACTTTATGGTTGCATCGTAGTAAATGGTTGTAACAACAACGTTTTTTAGTGACTTTTGCGCATGAAAACGTCCTGAATTTTGAGCGAGGTCAATAAACCATCTACCTATTCGGGGCAATATCTCTCTCGCAGGTGAATGCAACGTCAAGCGATGGGCGTTGCGCTCCATATTGTCTTACTTCCTTTTTTGAATTACTGCATAGCACAATTGATTCGTACGACGCCGACTTAGATTAGTCGGCTTTTTTTTGCCTGCAGGAAATCAGCGTCTACCCTAAAAGAGTCAACCTGAATGACTGGAGGAGTATATGACCTGTCTGATTGCAACTGCGCACACGGATTCGCTCCCGACTGACCCGGTTCCCATTCCCGATCCCATTCCTCGTCCGCAGCCAATGCCGGATCCGCCGCCGGATGAAGAACCTATTAAATTGTCGCATCGTGGGCGTAGATCTGCGAGGATACGCGCCTGCTGAATGTGAGTTTTTACCGCGAGATTAAATTGTGACCGCTTTTTCAACCCTGAATGTTTTACCTGCTGCTCAACTCGAGAACCTTAACGAGCTGGGTTATCTTGAAATGACGCCTGTTCAGGCTGCCGCATTACCGGCAATCCTGGCGGGGAAAGATGTTCGCGTGCAGGCTAAAACCGGCAGTGGCAAAACGGCTGCTTTTGGTCTTGGGCTATTACAGCATATTGATGCCGCACTGTTTCAGACGCAGTCTCTGGTACTGTGCCCAACCCGAGAGCTTGCCGACCAGGTGGCGGGTGAACTGCGTCGTTTAGCGCGCTTTCTGCCAAACACCAAGATCTTAACGCTATGCGGTGGGCAGCCCTTTGGTGCACAGCGTGACTCTCTGCAGCATGCACCTCATATTATTGTCGCCACACCGGGGCGTTTACTCGACCACCTGCAAAAAGGCACCGTTTCTCTGGAAGCCCTGAATACGCTGGTTATGGATGAAGCCGACCGGATGCTGGATATGGGCTTTAGCGATGCGATTGATGATGTCATTCGCTTTGCACCAGCTTCTCGCCAGACCTTGCTGTTTTCTGCGACCTGGCCGGAAGCCATTGCCGCCATCAGTGGCCGGGTGCAACAAAATCCATTAACCATTGAAATTGATACGGTCGATGCGTTACCGGCGATTGAACAGCAGTTTTTCGAAACCTCCAGCCACGGAAAAATTCCGCTGCTGCAAAAATTGCTCAGCCAGCACCAGCCTGCTTCATGCGTCGTTTTTTGCAACACCAAAAAAGACTGTCAGGCCGTGTGTGACGCATTGAATGAGGCGGGGCAAAGCGCACTTTCACTGCATGGCGATCTGGAACAGCGCGATCGCGACCAGACGCTGGTGCGTTTTGCCAACGGAAGCGCACGCGTTCTGGTTGCCACCGATGTGGCCGCACGTGGCCTGGATATTAAATCACTCGAACTGGTGGTTAACTTCGAGCTGGCGTGGGATCCGGAGGTTCATGTCCATCGTATCGGACGTACCGCGCGAGCCGGTAACAGCGGTCTGGCGATTAGTTTCTGTGCGCCGGAAGAAGCACAGCGTGCCAATATTCTTTCTGAAATGCTGCAATTGAAGCTGAACTGGCTGCCAGCGCCAGCTAACGTGTCAATCCTGCCGCTGGAAGCAGAGATGGCGACGTTATGCATTGATGGTGGCAAAAAGGCTAAAATGCGTCCTGGTGATGTTCTGGGGGCTCTGACCGGTGATATTGGCCTGGATGGCGCCGATATCGGCAAAATTGCCGTTCATCCGGCACACGTCTATGTCGCCGTTCGCCAGAACATAGCGCACAAGGCGTGGAAACAATTGCAAAACGGTAAGATTAAAGGCAAGACTTGCCGAGTTCGTTTATTGAAATAAATACCCATTGGAGTGCCTGATGGCGCTCCGCTTATCAGGCCTACAACGGGTATATGCTCGTTGTAGGCCTGATAGGGCGTTTACATAATCGACTTACTTCACTTCCACCACGTTCAGGCGTAACTCATCCAGTTGAGCATCATCTTCTTCTGGCTGCCAGCCCGCAGGCTGTAGCGGGATCTCTTCACGATCGAACGCTAAATCACCGCCGTCCACAACCTCTGAACCGTGCTTAATGCCTTTAAAATCGAACAGATTGATATCGCTCAGATGTGAAGGCACAACGTTCTGCATCGCACTGAACATGGTTTCAATCCGACCTGGATAGCGTTTGTCCCAGTCACGCAGCATGTCAGCAATGACCTGACGCTGCAGGTTAGGCTGTGAGCCGCACAGATTGCACGGAATAATCGGGAAACCTTTCGCTTCGGAGAAGCGCTCGATATCTTTCTCACGGCAGTAAGCCAGCGGGCGGATCACGATGTGCTTACCGTCATCACTCATCAGCTTCGGCGGCATACCTTTCATTTTTCCGCCGTAGAACATGTTTAAAAACAGCGTTTGCAGGATGTCGTCGCGATGGTGGCCGAGCGCAATCTTGGTGGCACCTAACTCGGTTGCCGTACGGTACAGAATACCGCGACGCAGGCGAGAGCAGAGCGAGCAGGTCGTTTTGCCTTCAGGGATTTTGTCTTTGACGATCCCGTAAGTGTTTTCTTCGACAATCTTGTACTCAACGCCCAGCTGTTCCAGATACTCCGGCAGAATGTGTTCTGGGAAGCCGGGTTGTTTTTGATCGAGGTTAACCGCAACCAAGGAGAAACTGATCGGGGCGCTTTGCTGCAAATTACGCAGGATCTCCAGCATGGTATAGCTGTCTTTCCCGCCGGAAAGACACACCATAATGCGATCGCCGTCTTCGATCATATTGAAGTCGGCAATGGCTTCGCCCACGTTACGACGCAGACGTTTTTGCAATTTGTTCAGGTTGTATTGTTCTTTCTTGCTAATATCTTGATTTTGCGACATTTAATAGAGGCTCAATTCATAGTGTGGCATCAGAAGAGTATGCATCACGCCGGATAGTCCGGCAAAAGAAGTCTGATATAAAAACTGTGGCGTGTATGGTACGGATAAGCGGGAAAAATGTCAGCACATTTAGGACAGGAATCGTGGGGTATAAGTGGTAGAAACAAAAAGCCCGCAGCGATGTGCGGGCCTGAAAGCTTAGCGGACTACCAGTACCGAACACTCCGCATGACGCACTACTGCTGCGGCGTTAGAGCCCAGCAGGTAGGTGGTGATGTCAGGTCGGTGTGAGGCAATAATGACCATATCAGCCGGTAATTTTTTGGCGATCTCCAGAATCTTATCTTTCGGCGCACCTTCTGCGACATGAATGTGCACTCTGTCCGTTGGGATATTGAACTTCTTGATAATCTCTTCCAGTTGAGATTTTGCTTCGGCTTTCAGATCGTCCATGGCCGGTAACTCTGCCGAGTAGGCCAGTCCCAGAGAAGCGTAGTAGGGCAGTGACGGAATTACGGTCAGAAAATGGACCTGCGCATCGTCAATTTTGGCCTCTGCTTCAACATGGGCAATAACGCGTTGAGTTAATTCTGAGTCTGAAATATCGATGGGTACAAGAATCGTTCTGTTCATAAAACCTCCTGTTTAAGTATCCACCTAAAGCTTACCGCGTAATGGCACTTTATGTACAATGACAAAGATCACATTTTGGCATCACTTTATTTTGATTTCAGGAAACTTGCCTTTTATTACGCCGTCGTAAAATCGACCTTTCGAGACCACGCTCAGGAAATCACGAAAAATACGGGCAGGGACAGGCTGATATTGCAGGGTAGCCAATTGGTGAAAGCGAATTTCCAGCGTGTGAGAGGATTCGTCATAGCCGACGGATGCAATACGGGATGATTTTACAGGATGATGATTCATTGCAGGTATCCTCTACTACAGGTCTTAATGCAAGATATCATCTATCAGAGAGATGTTTTAACGCAACAGATATAATGTTTTGATCTGGATAAAACAGAATTGTTAGAACATAAAGAGAGCCCGCTGTTGCCAGCGGGCTGACGGATTAGAACTGGTAAACCATACCCAGTGCTACAGTGTCATCAGTAGAGATGTCATTGCGAGTGTAGAAGCTGTCGTCTTCGTCCAGCAGGTTGATTTTGTAATCAACATAGGTGGAGAAGTTTTTGTTGAAGTAGTAAGTAGCGCCTACAGAAGCATATTTGACCAGATCTTTGTCACCGCTTGTTCCTGCTGGGCTTGCAGCAGTACCTGGCATAGTCAGATCCTTACCTTTAGACATCAGGAAAGAAACTTCCGGACGCAGACCGAAGTCGAACTGGTATTGCGCAGTCACTTCAAAGTTCTGAGTTTTGTTGGCGATAGTATTATCACTACCGTCAGAACCACCATACGGAGTCATATTGCGGGTTTCAGAGTACATGGTTGCCAGGTAGATATTGTTCGCGTCGTATTTCAGACCAGCAGTCCATGCGTCAGCTTTATCACCACCTGCAGTTGAATGGTTTACCTGCTCGTTAGTACGGTCAGAAGAAGTGTATGCGGCACCGAAGCTTACGCCCATACCCAGATCGTAGGTAGAGGAGATACCGAAGCCGTCACCGTTAGAGTTCTTCATGTTACGATCGTCGCCACCGTTATTGGTGCCTTCTTGTTCTGGTGACTGATTTTCGTTCGCGCCTTGGTACTGCAGCGCAACGTTCAGACCGTCAACCAGACCAAAGAAGTCGGTGTTACGGTAGGTTGCAACACCGTTTGCACGACCGGTCATGAAGTTGTCTGCTTTGGTGTAAGAGTCGCCACCGAATTCTGGCAGCATATCGGTCCAGCCTTCAACGTCGTACATGACGCCGTAGTTACGGCCGTAGTCGAATGAACCGTAGTCGCCGACTTTAATACCTGCGAATGCCAGACGAGTCCAGGAGTCGCCTTTATCGCCTTCGGTGCCGTTGGCCTGAACCTGATATTCCCACTGGCCATAACCGGTGATCATATCGTTAACCTGAGTTTCGCCTTTGAAGCCCATACGCATATAAGTCTGATCGCCATCGCTGTTAGCGTCGTCAGAGAAATAACGCAGGCCGTCTACTTTACCGTAGAGATCTAATTTGTTGCCGTCTTTATTATAAACTTCAGCAGCGTGAGCAGCGCCTGCAGCCAGCAGGGCAGGAATTATGAGAGCCAGTACTTTTCTGTTCATTGAAATAATCCTTTAGTTTATTTATTAACCTGTGACTACCCATGTAGGGAGTAAAAGCATGCTAAAGGAGAAGTTCCGTAAAGAGATAAATATGAATTGTTACGCCTTAAGTAAAACCTTAAATAAATAATTCTACGGAAATGATGATAATTGCGATGAATGTGTTGCGTGAAAATATATAAAATAAAAATTATACAATTGAATTTTGTTGGGCTATTCTGCGCGTGTTATATGCCTTTATTGTCACGTTTTATTTTTCGTTGGTATATTGATGGTAATTATTAATTAGCCAGCGAATAAATTGACAAGCCCGAACAACTGTTCGGGCTTTTTTTTTGGCTCCAGGCAAATACTGAGATAAATGTATTACTCGGCACCGCTCTTTTCTGCTTTACCTGCCAGTTGGGCCAGGAAGTCGTAGCGTTTTTGCAGATCGGCGGCGGCGTCTTTCCACAGCTGCTCAGCAACTTCTGGCTGTTGGGCATTCAGGCGGCGGAAGCGCTGCTCGTTAAGCAATGTTTCGGCCAGCGCGTCTGACGGTGGGCGAGAGTCCAGCGCCAGCGGCAATTTACCTTCATCTGCACGACGCGGATCAAAGCGGTACAGCGGCCAGAATCCGGTCGCCGTCAGCTGGCGCATCTGATCGTGGCTTAGCGCGAGATCGTAACCGTGCTCCTCACATGGGCTATAGGCGATAATCAGCGACGGACCCGGATAGGCTTCTGCTTCCTGAATCGCTTTCACCGTCTGGTTCAACTGTGCGCCCAGAGAGATCTGCGCGACATAAACATGCCCGTACATCATCATACTGACGCCAAGATCTTTACGCGCCTTGCGCTTGCCGTGTTCGCCAAATTTGGTGACAGCCCCGAGAGGCGTGGCTTTCGACGCTTGTCCACCCGTGTTGGAGTAACATTGAGTATCCAGCACCAGAATATTGACGTTCTCGGTCAGACTCAGGACGTGATCCAGGCCGCCAAAGCCAATATCGTAAGCCCAGCCATCGCCGCCAATCAGCCAGATGGATTTCTCGACCAGCGCGTCGGCATCGGTTAACAGCTGCTGTGCGCCTTCGACATCTTTCAGGTGCTGGCGCAACGCGGCAACTTGTTCACGGCGTACTTCTGGCGTCGCTTCAGCGTGCAGGGCGTCATTCAGTTCAGCCGGAATGTTATCGGCAAACTGTTCCAATAAACGCATAACGCGCACACGGTGCTGATCTACCGTCAGACGGAAGCCCAGACCGAACTCGGCGTTATCCTCAAACAGTGAGTTTGCCCACGCTGGCCCACGACCGTTGGCGTCGGTGGTATACGGTGTTGAGGGCAGGTTACCGCCATAAATCGATGAACAGCCAGTCGCATTGGCGATCAGCATGCGGTCGCCGTACAGCTGCGTAAGCAGTTTGATATACGGCGTTTCACCACAGCCCGAGCAGGCGCCGGAATATTCAAACAGCGGCGTTATCAACTGCGAGGTACGAATATCAATGCGTTCCAGTTTAGTGCGGTCTATTTCCGGCAGATTGAGGAAGAAGTCATAGTTAACTTTTTCTTCTTCAACATGCTCAAGGCGCGACATCATATTGATGGCCTTGATCTCCGGGTTCTGCCTGTCTTTCGCCGGACACACTTCGACGCACAGATTACAACCGGTGCAATCCTCAGGCGCAACCTGCAGGACATATTTCTGACCGCGCATATCGCGTGATTTCACATCCAGAGAATGCAGGCTGGCAGGGGCGTTTTCCATTGCTTCTGGTGAAACCACTTTGGCGCGGATTGCCGAGTGCGGGCAAGCGGCAACGCAGTGGTTACACTGGGTACACAGCTCTTCCTTCCAGATGGGGATCTCTTCGGCGATATTGCGTTTTTCCCAACGCGTGGTGCCCATTGGCCAGGTGCCGTCTGGCGGCAGCGCGGATACGGGAAGAGCATCACCCAGACCGGCGAGCATTGCCGCGGTAACGGTTTTCACGAAATCCGGCGCGGCATCAGAAACCACCGGTGGGCGGTTAGCGCTGTGCGGGTCAACTGGCTGGAGTGCCACTTCGGCGACGGATTCACGCGCCAGAGCCAGCGCCTGCCAGTTACGTTCAACCAGATCCTGACCTTTACTGCTATAGCTTTTCGCAATCGCTCCCTGCAATTCAACCATCGCGCTGTCGCCGGGTAAGATTTGCGTCAAATGGAAGAATGCCATTTGCATAACGGTGTTAATACGCGCTGCCAGACCGCATTCGCGAGCGATTTTGGCCGCATTAATCACGTAGAAACGGGCCTTCTTCTGATTCAGTACTGCCTGAACTTCCTGTGGCAAACGCGCCCAGACTTCATCCACGTTGTAAGGCGTATTAAGCAGGAAGATCCCGCCTGGTTTCAGGCGCTCGGCCATCTGATACTTATCGATAAATTGTAGCTGGTGACAGCCAACAAAATCGGCTTGTGAAACCAGATACGCTGATCGAATAGGCTGCTCGCTGACGCGCAGGTGAGAAACCGTCAGACCGCCTGCTTTTTTCGAGTCATACACGAAATAACCCTGCGCATACCACGGCGTCGAGTTACCGATAATCTTGATATTATTTTTGGTGGCCGACACGCTGCCGTCACTGCCCAGACCGTAGAACAGCGCTTCGAGCTTCGCGGTACCGGGCAGGGTGTTTTCCGGTAGCGGTAGTGACAGGTTGGTGACATCATCATAGATACCAACCGTAAAGCGAGGTTTCGGCTTCGCGCTACTCAGCTCAGTAAAGACCGCCATGACGCAGTCCGGGCCAAACTCTTTGGAAGAAAGGCCATAACGCCCGCCAATTACGCGTGGTAGGGTTTCCCGCTCGCCGCAGTTAAAGGCTTCCGCCAGCGCGGTCATTACATCCAGATACAGCGGTTCTGCCTGGGCACCCGGCTCTTTAGTGCGATCCAGAACGGCGATGCTGCGTACGGTTTCCGGCAGGGCGCGCAGTAAATGTTTGGCAGAGAATGGGCGGAATAGCCGAACTTTCAGGACGCCAACTTTCTCTCCACGAGCAAGTAACTCTTCGACGACTTCTTCGCAGGTACCAATTGCAGAACCCATCAAGATAATGACACGTTCCGCCTGTGGATGACCGTAATACTCAAAGGGTTGATACTGGCGGCCCGTCGCCGCGGCGAAGTCGTTCATCGCCTGTTCGACGTTTTCGTAAACCGCGTTGTACCAGGGGTTTGTCGCTTCACGCGACTGGAAGTAGGTATCCGGGTTCGCAGATGTCCCGCGAATAACGGGATGTTCAGGGTTCAGCGCGCGGGCACGATGCGCATCAATTTCAGCTTGCGGCATCAGGCTGAGGATCGTGTCATCGGCCAGCGGCACAATTTTATTGATTTCATGCGATGTGCGGAAACCATCAAAGAAATGAATAAACGGAACCCGACTTTTCAGAGTGGCCATTTGTGAAATGAGCGCAAAGTCCTGTGCTTCCTGCACGCTGCTGGCACACAGCATCGCGCACCCTGTCTGGCGCACTGCCATTACGTCGGAATGGTCACCGAAGATAGACAGCGCATGAGTAGCAATGGTACGCGCGGCAACGTGCAGCACAAATGGCGTCAACTGACCGGCCAGTTTGTACAGCGTTGGGATCATCAGCAACAGGCCCTGCGATGAGGTAAACGACGTAGAGAGCGCACCGGTCTGCAATGCACCGTGAACGGTCGCGATTGCGCCGCCTTCTGACTGCATTTCTACGACGCGAGGGGTATCTCCCCAGACGTTTTTAAGCCCGTTTCCGGCCCAGGCATCTGCCTGTTCAGCCATCGTCGAACTGGGCGTAATCGGGTAGATGGCGATAACTTCGCTGGTACGAAATGCGACTGAAGCAACCGCACCATTACCGTCAATTGTGATCATACTGACACCCTTACATTGCGCAAAAAGAGGGACCCGCGTAACCGCGGCGAATCCTGTAGTTATCTTTCTATTTTAGCAAAAGTGCTAAAGACAGATTTTCGCTTTTGTGTCCTGGGAATAATCAGAATGAATGGTTTGATCAAAGGAGTAGCCAAAAAATTGCCAGAAAATGTAAACAGCACGCATAAATGCGCATTTTGCCTCTCGACGGCAGTGTTTCCGCTGCCTATTATTTATGGCTGTGTCGTTTGGTTAATATTCAGAGGGGAGTAAGATGCGCGCAGCGTTTTGGGTAGGGTGTGCCGCGTTTTTATTATCGGCGTGCAGCAGTGAACCTGTTCAGCAGGCAACCGCCGCTCATGTCGCACCGGGGATGAAGGCCGCAATGTCCAGTTCTGGAGAGGCAAATTGCGCCATGATTGGAGGTTCGCTCTCCGTGGCACGCCAACTGGATGGTTCTGCCATCGGCATGTGTGCATTACCTAACGGCAAACGCTGTAGTGAGCAGTCGCTTGCCGCCGGAAGCTGTGGGAATTATTGAGCCACTGCTTTTACTACATTAAATCTGCCAGTTTAAACGTCAACGTTTGTTCTGCCGTAGCCAGTGTTAGCTGGTCAGTAGTCAGATCAACCTGTGCGCCTTGCTTAAACATCTCGCTGACGATGCCGTCGAGCGCGTTAAGCTGTGGATCGGCGCACATCATGCGCGTCATTGCCATGTCTTTCACTTTTAATTCACCGTCGGACAGCTTGCCCTGACCATGGAACTGATTACACATTTTTCCCGACACCGTCATATTTTCACCGAAACTTAATTCAGGTGGATTATTGGCGACGGTTACCGGCTTGCCATTGACGCTCTGCAAAACGAAGCGGTGATGCTGCAACTGTTCGCGGTTGACGGACACTTTTCCATTGCTCACACAGCCAGCCATCAGCATGCTGAGCGCAATCAACGTGACAACTTTCTTCATTCTATTTCTCTGGGTTTGTGACGGGAATACATTCAATATAATAATGATACTGAGTGTTTTATCATCGGTGATTGTCTGAAAATGCTCCCCTGAATCCAGGGGAGCACGGAAATCAGAAGAGGGCGTTTGGACAGGTTTCGCCTTTGGAGATTTGTGCCAGATTCTGTAGCGTAGTCTCAGAAATGCTGGTTAACGCTTCGGCGGTCAGGAACGCCTGATGCCCGGTAAACAGCACGTTATGACAGGCCGACAGGCGACGGAACACATCATCCTGAATCACGTCATTGGATTTATCTTCAAAGAACAGATCGCGTTCGTTTTCATACACGTCCATACCCAGAGAACCAATTTTCTGGTTTTTCAGCGCATCGATAGCGGCTTGCGAATCGATCAACGCCCCACGACTGGTGTTAATAACCATCACGCCGTTTTTCATTTGCTCAAAGGCTTCGTGATTAAGCAGATGATAATTCTCCGGTGTTAACGGGCAGTGCAGAGAGATGACATCGGACTCGGCAAATAGCGTTTTAAGATCGACATATTCAACGCCTAACTCCAGCGCAGCAGCACTTGGGTAGGGATCAAACGCCAGCAGGCGCATACCAAAACCTTTCAGGATCCGCAGGGCCGCAATACCGATTTTACCGGTACCGATCACCCCAGCTGTTTTGCCATACATGGTAAAGCCGGTCAGCCCTTCAAGAGAGAAGTTGGCATCACGGGTACGCTGATAAGCGCGGTGAATGCGGCGATTCAGCGTCATCATCATGCCAATCGCATGCTCAGCGACGGCTTCCGGTGAATAGGCTGGCACACGTACGACCTGCATACCCAGCTCTTTTGCAGCGTCGAGATCGACGTTGTTGAACCCGGCGCAACGTAGCGCGATATATTTCACGCCATGCTTTTTCAGCTCTTCCAGAACAGGGCGGCTACCATCGTCGTTGACGAAAATGCACACGGCTTCGCAGCCATGGGCGGTTTTGGCTGTTTTTTCCGTCAACAGAAAGTCAAAGAATTCAAGTTCAAAACCAAAAGCCTCGTTAACCTGCTGCAGGTACTTCTTGTCGTACTGTTTTGTACTATAGATGGCGAGTTTCATAAGACTTTCTCCAGTGATTTTGACGTCACATTAATCCAATTCAAATTATTTTACAAAATATAAAAAGTTATTGATAGTCATGGACGTAATGAATAATTCCAACGTATATCTGGTTAGTGTGGGCAGATTACGCGTTTTCAACAACTGGATAATTTTCATTCAGCTCATGCCGGTAAAGACAACGTGGTGAAAAAGCCAGCCGAATCACATCCTGACAGCTACGCTTATACAGGTAGCAAATATCGGGAGGAGTCATGTTAACTCACTCTGAAGCGAAACGATGGGCCACCTTAATGCTGAAGGCGGCATTATGCGATGGTATGAAACCTGATGAGATTTCCCGGCAGGTACATCTGGTCTGCGATCATCATGGTAGGGAGTGCCTCGAAGAACTCATTGAAGAAATTCTGATAGAAGCAGGTCGTATAGGACCTAAACATAGCGATGGACAACTGAGGCCCCATTGAGTCTGAATCTTAATATCCCCGACGGCACGTGTAACAGCGTGCCTATAAAACGGTTATCTATCCTTAATGTGGGCATATCCAGTTAAACATGCCACAATACGGGCCTAAACCGGCTTAAATTTTTGCTAAATCAGGATATTAACTACCCATGAAGGGTAAATATAAAGCCGTTCTGGCACTCCTCTTATTATTGATTCTCGTGCCGCTGACGCTAGTGATGACGCTTGGCCTGTGGGTGCCTACGTTGGTGGGTATCTGGTTACCCGTTGGAACACGCATCGCGCTGGACGAGAGCCCGCGGCTGACACGGCATGGGTTACATATACCTGAACTCCGCTATCTGGTTGAAGATTGTCCGCTAGCGCGCATTACTCAGGCGGATCTGTCTCACCCCAGCCGCTGGTTGCTGAATGTCGGGACCATCGAGCTGGACTCAGCTTGCCTGGCCAAATTGCCGCAGACAGAGCCGTCGCCAGTAGCGCCCAAAACGCTGGCTGAATGGCAGTCAATGCTGCCTAATACCTGGATTAACATCGACAAACTTATTCTCTCTCCATGGCAGGAATGGCAGGGAAAACTGTCACTCTCGCTCACTCCCTCCACTCAACAGCTGCGTTACCAGGGGGAAAAAGTTAAATTCCAGGGGCGTTTGCACGGGCAAAACCTCACAGTAACTGAGCTGGATGTTGCGGCATTTGAAGGCCAGCCGCCGGTAAGACTGGTCGGTGAATTTACTATGCCACTGGTGCCCGATGGACTGCCGGTAAGCGGTCATGCGGTTGCGACGTTAAGTTTGCCGCAAGAACCTACGCTTGTGGACGCCGAACTGGAGTGGCAACAAAACAGCGGACAACTGATCGTCATGGCGCGGGATAATGCCGATCCGCTGCTTGACCTTCCGTGGGAAATAACACGCCAGCAACTGACCATCAGCGACGGACGCTGGAACTGGCCTTATCAGGGATTCCCGTTAAGTGGCCGGCTGGGCATGAAAGTTGAAAACTGGCAGGCAGGACTGGAAAACGCGGTGGTGAGTGGGCGTCTGAATGTTCTGACGCATGGCGACGCCGGTAAAGGAAATGCCGTATTAACGCTGGGGCCGGGTAAGCTTGGCATGGATAGTAGCGAGATGCCGCTACAGTTGACCGGTGAAGCGAAACAGGGCGATCTGATCTTCTACGCGAAATTACCCGCGAGACTCACCGGAAGTCTGAACGATCCGCAATTGGCTTTCGAGCCAGGGGCGCTGCTGCGCTCACGTGGGCGGGTGATTGATTCGCTGGATATTGACGAGATTCGCTGGCCGCTGGCAGGGGTAAAAGTCACGCAACGCGGTGTGGATGGGCGTCTGCAGGCTATTTTACGTGCGCATGAAAACCAGATGGGGGGCTTTGAACTGCATCTGGATGGCCTGGCAAATGATTTTCTTCCTGATGCTGGTCGTTGGCAGTGGCGATATTGGGGTGAAGGCAGCTTTACGCCGATGCATGCCCGTTGGGACGTAGCGGGTAAGGGGGAATGGCATGACAATACCCTGAAGCTATTTGATCTTTCCACCGGATTTGATCATCTGCAATACGGCACGATGAAGGTGGAAAAACCACGCCTGGTGATGGACGAACCGATAGTCTGGGTGCGGGATGCAACCAAACCGACATTTAGCGGCGCGCTATCGCTGGACGCAGGTAACACCACCTTCACCGGGGGAAGCGTGTTACCACCATCGACGCTGAAGTTCAGCGTCGATGGTAGCGATCCGACAATCTTCCAGTTCAAAGGCCAGCTTCACGCTGGGGCGATTGGGCCCGTACAGTTGAATGGTCGTTGGGACGGTATCCGCCTGCGCGGACAGGCCTGGTGGCCAAAACAATCGCTCACCGTATTCCAACCTCTGATCCCACCTGACTGGAAAATGAAGCTACGAGAAGGTGAGCTGTATGCGCAGGTCGCGTTTTCGGCAGCCCCGGAGCAGGGCTTTGAAGCGGGCGGTCATGGAGTGTTAAAAGGCGGTAGCGCCTGGATGCCCGATAACCAAATCAACGGTGTCGATTTTGTATTGCCTTTCCGGTTTAGTGAAGGTGCATGGCAACTGGGTACGCGTGGACCTATTTCATTGCGTATTGCGGAAGTGGTGAATCAGGTGACGGTGAAAAATATCGCCGCCGATCTGCAGGGGGCATACCCCTGGAGTGAAAACAACCCGTTACTGTTGAGCGATGTCAGCGCTGACCTGCTGGGGGGCAAAATCATCATGCAGCAACTGCGGATGCCGCAGCACGATCCGGCCTTATTGCGAGTGCAGAATATCTCTTCCAGCGAGCTTATCAGTGCGGTTAACCCCAAACAGTTCGCCATGTCTGGCCCGGTCAGTGGCGCGTTGCCATTATGGCTGGATAACGAAAAATGGATCATCAAAGACGGCTGGTTGACTAATCCGGGGCCGATGACGTTGCGTATTGATAAGGACACCGCGGATGCGGTCGTCAAAGATAACATGGCGGCGGGGGCGGCCATTAACTGGCTGCGTTATATGGAAATAAGCCATTCGTGGACGAAAATAAATCTGGATAACCTCGGTGTCTTAACCATGCAGTCAACCGTGACTGGCAATAGTCGGGTGGATGGCAAAGTAGGTACAGTTAATTTGAATTATACCCACGAGGAAAACGTCTTTACGCTATGGCGCAGCTTGCGTTTTGGCGACAATTTACAGGCATGGCTTGAACAAAATGCAGCGCTGCCGGAAACCCATTGCCCGGAAGGCAAGGAATGTGAGGAACAACAATGAAAACGATAGCTGCCATGCTGGGTCTGCTGGCTTCATCTCTGCTGGTAGGGTGCACTCCCAGAATCGAAGTGGCTGCGCCAAAAGAGCCCATCACCATTAATATGAACGTCAAAATCGAGCATGAGATCCATATCAAAGTTGATAAAGACGTCGAAAGCTTATTGAAATCGCGCAGCGATTTGTTCTGAGGTCATGATGAGAAAACAGTTTGCAGTGGCGCTGGTCGTCCTGAGTTTACTCAGTAGCAATGCGTGGGCATTGACCCTGAATGAAGCCAGAACTCAGGGTCGAGTAGGGGAAACGCTCAATGGCTATCTGGTTGCATTGCAAACCGATGCCGAAACGCAGGCACTGGTGAGTGAGATTAATAAAGCGCGCAACGCCAGCTATCAGCAACTGGCAGAGAGCAATAATATTCCGCCAGATGAAGTAGCAAAAATGGCCGGGCAAAAGCTGGTTGCTCGCGCTAAACCGGGTGAATACGTCCAGGGTATAAATGGTAAGTGGTTGCGGAAAGAATAAATCTCTTTGTACACAACCCCTGGTCACGACGCTGACTTATTCATCGACATCGCAATAGTTGCCACACGGCATAAAATGGATGCTGATATAGTCCAACACCGGTCGCGTTGTGGGGTGAAATCATGTGGCTTCTCAAGTGGTATGTCTGGAATCGTTGGGTATTCAAACTGTTAAGCCGGGATGTCGCGGAGCCTGAACAATTTTTGCTTCATTGCTGGGAAGAGAATCTGGTGAAATGCAGGGATTATGCAACCATCTGGCGTGATATTAATCGCATTCACGGCAAACAGATACGGGTACAGGTAAAGAAGTAAGTGCCGGAGAAACCCTCTCACCGGACGGTGAGAGGGGGAATTATCAGGCAGCAACTACGCTGTCGATAGCGGCTTTCGCGTCGGATTGTGCTTTAGACGCCACTTCCGGGCCGTAAGCAATACCTTCAGCAAAGACGACATTCACGTCGGTGATGCCGATAAAGCCCAGGAATACGTTCAGGTACGGCGTGATCAGGTCGGTTGGTGTATCTTTATGGATACCACCACGGCTGGTCAGCACCACAGCGCGTTTACCCGTCACCAGACCTTCCGGGCCTTTCTCGGTATAACGGAAAGTCACACCAGCGCGGGCAATCAGGTCAAAGTAGTTTTTCAACTGCGTAGGGATGTTGAAGTTGTACATCGGCGCGGCGATAACAATCACATCATGCGCTTTCAGCTCAGCAATCAGCTCATCGGACAGCGCCAGCGCTTCCTGCTGACGCGGCGTCAGCGGTGCATCGCTCGGGCGCATCGCACCCACCAGTTCGCCATCCAGTACCGGTACAGGATTTGCTGCCAGGTCACGGACAGTGATTTCATCAGCAGAGTGCTTTTCACGCCACTGTTCAACAAAATAATCAGACAACTGACCAGACTGAGAGTACCCTGCCAGAATACTGGATTTAAGAACTAATACCTTGCTCATGGGTGTTTCCTTTTATGTGTTTGAAGGGGGTGAGCCCCGTTGCTTGTTGACACTTTATTCACAATCCTGTCGCAGTGATAGCGCAATATATCGAATCCTATGTTCGAAATTATTGAACAACACATGAAAAGCGCCGATGTGGTACTCTATACCCATCATCTAAAAGAGATTTAACCCGGCAGAGCACTGCCTTTTAACGCTATGACAGAACAACAAAAATTAACCTTCAACATGTTGCAGCAACAGCTGGATTCATTGATGCTGCGTGACAGACAGCGTTTTGCCCGCCGCCTGCACGGCGTGAAGAAGGTTAAAAATCCTGATGCACAACAGGCCATTTACCAGGAGATGGCGAAAGAGATTGAGCAGGCAGCCGGTAAAGTTGTGCTGCGTGAAGCGGCGCGTCCGGAAATCAGCTATCCGGAAAACCTGCCCGTCAGCCAGAAAAAACAGGATATTCTGGACGCAATTCGCGATCATCAGGTGGTGATTGTTGCTGGCGAGACCGGCTCGGGGAAAACCACCCAGTTACCCAAAATCTGTATGGAACTGGGGCGGGGGGTAAAAGGGCTGATCGGCCATACCCAACCGCGTCGTCTGGCGGCGCGCACCGTGGCGAACCGTATTGCGGAAGAGCTGCAGACCGAGCCGGGCGGCTGTATTGGTTATAAAGTTCGTTTCAGCGATCATGTCAGTGATAACACCATGGTCAAGCTGATGACGGACGGTATCCTGCTGGCGGAAATCCAGCAGGATCGACTGCTGATGCAGTACGACACCATCATCATCGATGAAGCGCATGAACGCAGTCTGAATATCGACTTTCTGCTCGGCTATCTGAAAGAACTTCTGCCGCGTCGCCCGGATCTAAAAATTATCATCACTTCGGCGACCATCGATCCTGAACGCTTTTCAAAGCATTTCAATAACGCGCCGATTATCGAAGTCTCCGGCCGAACGTATCCGGTGGAAGTGCGCTATCGCCCGATTGTTGAAGATGCAGATGACACCGAGCGTGACCAACTGCAGGCGATTTTTGATGCCGTAGATGAGCTAGGCCGTGAAAGTCAGGGCGACATTCTGATCTTCATGAGCGGCGAACGTGAAATCCGTGATACCGCCGATGCCCTGAATAAACTGGATTTACGCCACACCGAAGTGTTGCCGCTGTATGCGCGTCTTTCAAACAGTGAGCAGAACCGTGTATTCCAGTCGCACAGTGGTCGCCGTATCGTGCTGGCGACCAACGTGGCAGAAACGTCGCTGACCGTTCCGGGAATCAAATACGTCATTGATCCGGGCACCGCGCGTATCAGTCGCTACAGTTACCGCACCAAAGTTCAGCGCTTGCCGATTGAACCGGTGTCGCAGGCTTCTGCCAACCAGCGTAAAGGCCGCTGCGGTCGTGTGTCGGAAGGGATCTGTATTCGTCTGTATTCCGAAGACGATTTCCTGTCGCGTCCGGAGTTTACCGACCCGGAGATCCTGCGTACCAACCTGGCATCCGTTATTTTGCAGATGACCGCGTTGGGGCTGGGCGATATCGCGGCGTTCCCGTTTGTTGAAGCGCCGGATAAGCGCAATATTCAGGACGGTGTACGCCTGCTCGAAGAGCTGGGGGCGATAACCACCGACGAACAGGCAACCGCTTACAAGTTAACGCCGTTGGGCCGTCAACTGTCGCAACTGCCGGTGGATCCGCGTCTGGCGCGCATGGTGCTGGAAGCGCAAAAACATGGCTGCGTACGTGAGGCGATGATCATTACCTCGGCATTGTCCATTCAAGATCCGCGCGAGCGTCCAATGGACAAGCAGCAGGCTTCCGACGAGAAGCACCGCCGTTTCCACGATAAAGAGTCTGATTTCCTCGCGTTTGTGAACCTGTGGAACTATCTCGGCGAGCAGCAAAAAGCGTTGTCGTCAAACCAGTTTCGTCGCCAGTGCAAAGTCGACTTTCTGAACTATCTGCGCGTGCGAGAGTGGCAGGATATCTACACGCAACTGCGCCAGGTGGTGAAAGAGTTGGGTATTCCGGTTAACAGCGAACCTGCTGAATATCGGGAGATCCACGTCGCGTTGTTGACCGGTTTACTGTCTCATATCGGGATGAAAGATACCGATAAACAGGAGTTTACCGGGGCGCGTAACGCTCGCTTCTCGATCTTCCCGGGGTCAGGTTTATTCAAAAAACCGCCGAAGTGGACGATGGTAGCGGAGTTGGTGGAAACCAGCCGCTTGTGGGGACGCATTGCCGCGCGTATCGATCCTGAATGGGTGGAGCCGGTAGCCCAGCATCTGATCAAACGTTCATACAGTGAGCCGCACTGGGAACGCGCGCAGGGTGCTGTGATGGCGACAGAAAAAGTCACGGTCTACGGCTTACCGATTGTTGCGGCCCGTAAGGTGAATTACAGTCAGATCGATCCTGCGTTATCGCGTGAACTGTTCATTCGTCATGCGCTGGTGGAAGGTGACTGGCAAACGCGCCATGCGTTTTTCCGCGATAACCTGAAACTACGAGCGGAAGTGGAAGAGTTAGAACACAAATCACGCCGCCGTGACATTCTCGTCGATGACGAAACGATGTTTGAGTTCTACGACCAACGTATCAGCCATGAGGTGGTTTCTGCTCGTCACTTTGATAGCTGGTGGAAAAAGGTCAGCCGTGAAACACCGGATCTGCTCAACTTTGAAAAGAGCATGCTCATCAAAGAGGGCGCGGAGAAAATCAGTAAGCTGGATTATCCGAACTTCTGGCATCAGGGTAACCTTAAGCTGCGCCTGAGCTACCAGTTCGAACCCGGAGCCGATGCGGACGGTGTGACCGTACATATTCCACTCCCGCTGCTCAACCAGATCGACGAGAGCGGTTTTGAATGGCAAATTCCAGGGCTGCGCCGCGAACTGGTGATCGCCCTGATTAAGTCGTTACCAAAACCGGTACGACGCAACTTTGTACCCGCACCGAACTATGCGGAAGCGTTTTTAGGCCGCGTCACGCCGCTGGAACTGCCGCTGCTGGACTCGCTGGAGCGTGAACTGCGCCGCATGACTGGCGTCACCGTTGACCGTGAAGACTGGCACTGGGATCAGGTGCCCGATCACCTAAAAATCACCTTCCGGGTGGTGGATGATAAGAACAAGAAGCTGCAGGAAGGGCGTTCGCTACAGGATTTGAAAGATGCGCTGAAGGGCAAAGTTCAGGAAACATTGTCTGCGGTGGCCGATGACGGTATCGAACAGAGTGGATTGCACATCTGGAGCTTCGGCCGACTTCCGGAAAGTTACGAACAAAAACGCGGTAACTATAAGGTGAAAGCGTGGCCGGCGCTGGTCGATGAGCGTGACAGCGTTGCCATCAAACTGTTTGATAATCCGCTGGAACAACAGCAGGCGATGTGGTGCGGTTTACGCCGCCTGTTGCTGCTGAATATTCCTTCGCCAATCAAATATTTGCACGAGAAGCTGCCCAATAAAGCCAAGCTGGGACTGTACTTTAACCCGTACGGTAAAGTTCTGGATTTGATAGACGACTGTATCTCCTGCGGTGTGGATCAGTTAATTGACGCCAACGGTGGTCCGGTGTGGACCGAAGAAGGCTTTGCGGCGTTGCATGAAAAAGTGCGGGCTGAACTGAACGATACGGTGGTGGAGATTGCGAAGCAGGTCGAACAGATCCTGACCGCAGTGTTTAATATCAACAAACGTCTGAAAGGGCGCGTGGATATGACCATGGCGCTGGGGCTTGCGGATATCAAAGCGCAAATGGGCGGGCTGGTCTACCGTGGATTCGTCACCGGCAACGGTTTCAAACGTCTGGGCGATACGCTGCGTTATTTGCAGGCGATTGAAAAACGGCTGGAGAAACTGGCCATCGATCCACACCGCGATCGCGCGCAGATGCTGAAAGTGGACAGCGTGCAGCAGGCCTGGCAGCAGTGGTTCAATAAACTGCCGCCCGCGCGCCGCGAAGATGACGATGTCAAAGAGATCCGCTGGATGATAGAAGAGCTACGCGTCAGCTACTTTGCCCAGCAGCTTGGCACGCCGTATCCGATTTCGGATAAGCGTATCCTGCAGGCAATGGATCAGATTACGGGTTAACGCAGTGCTGGACCGTAGACCGGATAAGGCGTAGCCGCCATCCGGCATCTGTATCCGGTAAAGAACAAACTCCAGGAGTCATGAACATGAGACAGTTTCCGCCACTTTCCGCCACCACCCTTGCGGCGATTAACACCGTGGGGCGATGGCTGGCGCAAAATGATTTCGCTGAAAATATCACGGTGCAGACAGATTGCGTGATTCTGGCCGGGAACGCAGTGATCCCGACCATCGATGCAGCCTGTCGGATAGCGAAAGAGCAACAGGTTCCCTTGCTGATTAGCGGCGGTATCGGTCACTCAACGACCTTTCTGTATGCCGCCATCGCAGAGCATCCACGCTACCACACGATTCGTACCACTGGTCGCGCGGAAGCGGCGATCCTTGCCGATATCGCGCACCAGTTCTGGCACATTCCTGGTGAGAAGATTTGGGTAGAGGATCAGTCCACCAACTGTGGGGAGAACGCCCGGTTTAGCTGTGCGTTACTGCGTCAGGCGACCCAAACCATGGGGACCGTCATTGTGGTGCAAGACCCTACCATGCAGCGCCGCACCATGGCGACATTTGAACGCGTCACGCGTGACGACCCTCAGGCCCCACGCTGGATCAGTTTCCCCGGTTTTGTCCCCGAGTTGATTGAGCAGGGCGACGGCGTGGATTTTGCCCCGACCGCCGAAGGTCTGTGGTCGGTGGATCGTTACCTGTCTCTCATTACCGGTGAGCTTCCGCGCCTGCGTGATGATGCAACCGGCTACGGGCCTTGCGGCCGCGATTTTATCGCCCATGTTGATATTCCTCAGGACGTTGAGCAAGCCTGGCAGCAGCTAAAAAATGATACCGCGCTGACCGACTTACTTGAGAGCCGTTCTCTGTAATCCCTTCTGCCCGTTTGTCGGCGTTTTACGGCAAACGGGCAGAAAGCCCACCCGTTTTTTCTCTTAATCATCACTTTGCCAGGCGCTTTTATGAAGCAGTTCACAGAACCGCCACTCCAGCGATAATGCGCCATGCATGATTGATATTAATTAACAATAGTTTTACTTGTTGAAAACAAATCAATCACAGGAGAGCCGCATGTCAGTACCCGTACAACATCCTATGTATATCGATGGGCAGTTTGTGACTTGGCACGATGACGCCTGGATTGATGTCGTCAATCCGGCCACGGAAGAGATTATCTCGCGTATTCCCGATGGGCGTGCCGAAGACGCACGTAAAGCGATCGATGCCGCGGATCGCGCTCAGCCGCAATGGGAAGCGTTGCCTGCCATTGAACGGGCAAACTGGTTACGCAAAATTTCTGCGGGTATCCGCCAGCGAGCCGATGAAATCAGCGCGTTGATTGTGGCGGAAGGTGGAAAAATTCGACAACTGGCTGACGTTGAAGTCGCGTTTACCGCCGACTATATCGATTACATGGCGGAGTGGGCGCGTCGCTATGAAGGTGAGATCCTGCAAAGCGATCGCCCGGGTGAGAATATCCTGCTGTTTAAGCGTGCACTGGGCGTGACGACGGGCATTCTGCCGTGGAACTTCCCGTTTTTCCTGATTGCCCGCAAACTGGCTCCCGCCTTGCTGACGGGGAATACCATTGTCATTAAGCCGAGTGAATTCACACCGAATAACGCCATCGCCTTTGCTAAAATTGTTGATGACATTGGTTTACCGCGCGGGGTCTTTAATCTGGTGCTGGGACGCGGTGAAACGGTCGGTCAGGAGCTGGCTGGAAACCCCAAGGTGGCGATGGTGAGTATGACCGGCAGCGTCGGTGCGGGCGAGAAAATTATGGCCGCAGCGGCCAAAAACATCACTAAAGTTTGTCTGGAGTTGGGTGGTAAAGCTCCGGCTATCGTGATGAACGATGCTGATCTTGAGCTGGCGGTGAAGGCCATTGTTGACTCGCGGGTGATCAATACCGGACAGGTATGCAACTGTGCTGAGCGCGTATACGTTCAGAAAGGTATCTATGACCGGTTCGTTAATCGTTTGGGTGAGGCGATGAAAGCCGTGCAGTTTGGCAATCCGGCCGAACGCAATGACATTGCGATGGGGCCGCTGATTAACGCCGCTGCGCTGGATCGTGTGGAGCAGAAAGTCGCACGAGCGGTGCAGGAAGGGGCCAGAGTGGCGCTGGGCGGTAAGGCTGTTGTCGGCAAAGGTTATTACTACCCGCCGACGTTACTGTTAGACGTGCGCCAGGAGATGGCGATTATGCACGAGGAGACGTTTGGTCCGGTGCTGCCGGTGGTGGCGTTTGATACGCTGGAACAGGCGTTGACAATGGCCAATGACAGCGACTACGGTCTGACCTCATCGATCTATACGCAGAATCTGAATACGGCAATGAAGGCGATTAAGGGGCTGAAGTTTGGCGAAACCTATATTAATCGTGAAAACTTCGAGGCGATGCAGGGCTTCCACGCTGGCTGGCGTAAGTCCGGGATTGGCGGGGCTGATGGTAAACATGGCCTGAACGAATACCTGCAAACGCAAGTGGTGTATCTGCAGTCCTAAGTTTTTCGCCGGGTGAGTCTTTACGCCACCCGGCGCCATCCTCACACTTTAGTGGCTACCCAGTTCATCATCATTTCCGGCCAGATGGCCAGCGGTAACCCTTGCGCATCGCGAATACCAAATCCGTGCTTACCGCGTTCAAACAGATGCATTTCGACCGGAACGCCCTGCTCACGTAGCGCATTAAAGAAGACCAGGCTGTTTTCTACCTTCACCGCCGGATCGTCAATGGCGTGTAGCAGGAATGTCGGCGGCGTTGTGCTATCCACGCGTTCTTCCAGAGAATAGTGGCGCAGATCTTCCTTTTCGGGCTTAGCGCCAACCAGCTCAAGACGAGATCCCGGGTGACCGATGTCTTCGCGCAGAGTGACAACCGGGTACACCAGTGCCATAAACGCAGGGCGCGCAGGTTGCTCGTCTACGTTATCTATCGGCATATAAACCGTTTCGGCAAACCGGGTTCCCAGACTGGCGGCCACGTGACCACCGGAAGAGAAGCCCAACACACCGATACGATCAGGGTTAATTTTCCATTCATGGGCGTTGGCGCGAATGTAGCGCATGGCGCGCTGGGCATCGGCCAGCGGCGCGTTTGCGCCTTCCTCATGGCCATCACCCGGCATACGGTAGGTCATCACAAACAGGGTATAACCGCGGGCGTTAAAGAACGGTGCCAGTACGCTGCCTTCTTTATCCATCACCACGCGACGATAAGAGCCGCCTGGCGTGACAAGGATCCCTATGCCGTTAGGTTTTGCGGGGGCATAAACGGTAATTTCCGGGGCGCGAATACCGGTGACCGCACGATCATACTGAGATGTTCCTGTATGTCGGGGTTCAGGCGTAAACACCGCATCGCTGTTTTTTGCTCCGGGGGCTTCACCCTGCGGCCAGAATGAGACGGTGGTGGCCTTAGCAACGGCTTGCTCCATCATGTTTTCTAACGTTTCACGACTCAGTGCTTCCATTACTATGCTCCCTCAGTGGCAAAGGTTAGCTATAGCACAGTCAGTGAATCGAAAACGGGGAGAGACTCACAACGTATTGAATTCGCGGGAAATGAAAGAGGGCGGAGGCGAGCCTCCGCCAGAACATTAGAGCTTGATAAATTTATCCAGCGTACGAATAAGTTGGGTGACAAAACCGTATTCGTTATCGTACCAGGCGACTGTTTTTACCAGTTGCAGATCGCCCACTTCGGTAATTTCGGTTTGTGTCGCATCAAATACCGAACCGAAATGCGAGCCAATGACATCTGACGAGACGATTTCCTCATCGGTATAACCAAATGACTCATTGTCTTGCGTGGCTTTTTTCAGCGCGTTGTTGACCTCTTCAGCAGTGACTTTTTTCCCCAATACCGATACCAGTTCCGTGACGGATCCTGTTTTCACCGGAACACGCTGGGCGTGGCCTTTTAATTTTCCGCTCAATGCCGGAATGACCAGACCAATGGCTTTGGCGGCTCCGGTGGTATGGGGAATGATATTCTCCGCTGCTGCCCGTGAGGCGCGCAGATCTTTCCCGCGAGGTCCATCAACCAGCGACTGCGTTCCCGTGTAGGCGTGGATGGTGGTCATGGTGCCAAGCTGAATACCGAAGCTGTCGTGCAGGGCTTTCGCCATCGGTGCGAGGCAGTTAGTGGTGCACGATGCGACCGAGATAATCCGATCGTTCGCATCCATTGTATCGTCGTTGACGTTAAAGACGATGGTTTTCATATCGCCAGCCGGGGCGGATATCAGCACTTTTTTGGCCCCTGCATCCAGGTGCGCGTTGGCTTTTTCTATCGAGGTATAAAAACCGGTGCATTCGATGATTATCTCAGCGCCAGTGGTTTTCCATGGGATATTTTTGGCCTCTTTTTCTGCGTAAACCGCGATTTTTTTACCGTCGACAATCAACGCGTCTTCGGTAAAGTCGATGCTCCAGGGAAACGGGCCGTAGTTTGAATCGTGCTTTAACAGATAGGCGAGAATTTTGGGCGAGGTGAGGTCATTAATGGCCACAACCTCCACGTTGCTTTTGACTTCCAGTAGTCGACGCAATACCAGACGACCGATACGACCAAAACCGTTAATGCCAATTTTACTCATGGTTTTCTCCTGTCAGGATGAGGCGGTACGACATATTTTCCCTACCAGGCTTAGTCCAGACAGGCATCCTCGGCAATAGCGGTTCTTGCGGTTAAGCGTAAGCGACTGAAAATGGGTGAACAAAAGTTAATGAATTTTTAACAAAAGCCCGTTATGTTGACGCATTATTGTTTTTATTCAGGAAGTGTTATGGGGAATAAGTATTCTGGCCTGCAAATCGGTATTCACTGGCTGGTCTTTTTGTTGGTTATTGTGGCGTACAGCGCCATGGAGTTTCGCGGATTTTTCCCGCGCAGCTATCGCCCCTTGTTCAACATGGTGCACGTCTCCTGCGGTATCACTATTTTAACGCTGATGGTGGCGCGTCTGCTGGTCAGGCTGAAATACCCGGCTCCGCCGATTGTGCCAAAACCGAAGCCGATGATGACCGGAATGGCGCATCTGGGGCATCTGGTTATCTATCTGTTGTTTATTGTCCTGCCGATTATTGGGCTGGTGATGATGTACAACCGGGGTAACCCGTGGATTGCATTCGGCATCGTTATGCCACATGCGCCAGAGGCCAACTTTGATTTAGTGGATATGCTGAAGTCCTGGCACGTAACGCTGGCAAACCTGGGTTATTTTGTTATTGCTCTGCATGCTGGTGCTGCCCTGATGCATCACTATTTCTGGAAGGACAATACGTTGTTGCGCATGATGCCGCGAAAACGCTCCTGAGGTAATGCCCCGCAAATGCGGGGCATTTTTTTAGCCGATTATTTTTCCAGACATCATAAAAGCTTATCGACAAGATGGTTAAACAACGCTCAATTCGCCACACTTGTCACTTGATCACTGTCTTCATTAAAACTACTGTATATAAATACAGTTACATGAGAGGCAGATTATTATGTTGTTTTTCCAGCCAGTTGAACACCGCGAAATCAAACACTTCCCGCTATTTAGCGATCTCGTGCCCTGCGGTTTTCCCTCTCCTGCGCAGGATTACGTTGAGAAACGTATCGATCTCAACGATCTGTTGGTGCAGCATCCCAGCGCAACCTATTTTGTTAAATCGTCTGGCGACTCCATGATGGGGGCAGGGATCGGTGCTGGCGACTTGCTGGTAGTCGACAGTGCCAGAAAAGCGGCCCACGGAGACATTGTGGTTGCTGCTATTGAAGGCGAATTCACCGTTAAGCGCCTGCAATTGCATCCGGTGGTGATGTTGAAGCCAGAGAACAGCGCCTACGCGCCGATCATGATCGGCAGCGAGGACACGCTGGATATATTTGGCGTGGTGACATTCATCATTAAATCTGCGGGCTGATTATGTTTGCGCTGGTGGATGTTAATTCATTTTATGCCAGCTGTGAGTCGGCATTCCGGCCCGATCTTAAGGGCAAACCCGTTGTCGTTCTTTCAAATAACGATGGCTGTGTCATTGCCAGTAGTGCGGAGGCAAAAGCGCTTGGCGTTAATATGGGTGCACCATATTTCAAACAGAAAGATCTGTTCAGGCGCTATGGCGTGTTCTGTTTTAGTTCGAACTACGAATTGTATGCGGATATGAGCAGCAGGGTGATGTCGATTCTGGAGGAGCTGTCGCCGCGTGTGGAGATGTACAGTATTGATGAAGCCTTTTGCGATTTAACGGGCGTGCGAAACTGCCGGGATCTGACGGATTTTGGTCGGGAAATCAGAGCAACCATTTTACAAAAAACACGCCTCAAGGTTGGGGTCGGTATCGCCCAGACCAAAACCCTGGCCAAGCTGGCTAACCATGCTGCCAAAAAGTGGCAGGAACAGACTGGCGGGGTGGTGGATCTCTCGAATATTGAGCGCCAGCGTAAGCTGATGACTGCGCTTCCGGTTGATGAAGTCTGGGGTGTTGGACGCCGTATCAGTAAAAAACTTGACGCTATGGGCATTAAAACGGTCTGCGACCTGGCAGATACCGATATTCGCTTTATCCGCAAACATTTCAATGTTGTGCTTGAGCGCACTGTGCGGGAATTGCGCGGTGAACCTTGCCTGGAGCTGGAGGAGTTTGCGCCAGTTAAGCAGGAAATTATCTGCTCAAGATCGTTTGGTGAAAAACTCACGGATTACAACGCGATGCGAGAGGCAATTTGTACCTATGCTTCACGTGCTGCGGAAAAGCTGCGCAGAGAGCACCAGTTCTGCCGGTTTATCTCTACGTTTATCAAAACCAGCCCATTTTCCCTGAATGAACCGTATTACGGTAACAGCGCATCGATAAAACTGCTGACACCAACCCAGGATAGTCGGGAAATTATAAGGGCGGCCACATGTAGCCTGGACGCAATATGGCGAGAGGGGCTACGTTATCAAAAAGCAGGGGTCATGCTGGGCGATTTTTTTAGCTCAGGTGTTGCACAGTTGAATCTTTTTGATGACAACGCTCCACGGCATAACAGTGATAAGCTGATGGCCGTTCTGGATACGCTCAATGCTGAAAAGGGTAAAGGAACGCTCTATTTTGCCGGACAAGGTATACAACAACCGTGGGCGATGAAGCGAGATATGCTCTCACCGCGTTATACCACGAGATACAGTGATTTGCTGCGGGTTGGATAGGGTCTGGGAGGGCCTTTTATTCGCCTGATAATCAGGTCTCGCAGCACCGCAGCATATCACTGGGCCATTGAGAGAATAAGACCGCTGAATAACAGCGGCCTTATTGCTTTTATTTAGACTCTAATTCCGATGCTTTTTCTTCAGTAAGTTCAACCTCACGATACCAGCGAGGATGGTGTTTCTTCGCCCAGCGTCGACTCACTTTCCCTTCGATCATACCTTTAATTGAACCTTTTACCCAAAACGCCATGTACATATGGATCAGAATGGCGTGGATCAGCACAATGGCTGCTGTCGCGTGGATTAACAAACTCCAACGAACAATGTTAATTGAGAAATAATGGGCAAAGTAGGGCCTCCAGATAATAACGCCGGTAATCAGTAATACCAGAATTAGACTCATGATGCTCCAGAACATCATTTTCTGCCCTGCGTTGTATTTCCCCACATCAGCGACTTTATGCTCATTGCCTTTAAGTACCTCAACGATCCCTTTAATCCAGGGAAGGTCCTGTTTATCGGGAATGTTGTGGTGTACAAAACGGACGAACATAAACATCAGCACGATGAAAATCATCACCCCGAAAAACGGATGTAGAATTCGCCCCATTTGCGGTGTACCGAAAGTTTCGGTGAGCCATTGCAACGTCGGGAAGAACAGCGCAATACCGGAAAGCGACACCAGGAAGAAGCTTATTACCACCGTCCAGTGACAAGCACGGTCGATGAATTTGGTGCGCAGAATCATTTTGCTTTTACTCATGACCGTTCTCCTCTTCATCATCATCCGTCTCTTTGTTTGGGCCGACTCCCACGTAGTGGTAAATCAGCCCGGCAAAGGTGGCGATAAATCCGGCGGCGGAGAGTGGTTTTAAAATCCCCTTCCAGAGGTTCACTGGTGCGGCGATTTTTGGCTCATCCGGCAGATTGTGGTACAGCGATGGTTGATCCGCGTGATGAAGTACATACATCACGTGGGTGCCGCCGACCCCTTGTGGGTTGTAGATGCCCGCATTGGCATAGCCGCGTTTTTTCAACTGCGCCACGCGAGTTTCCGCTACATTGAGCATCTCTTTTTTGGTGCCAAACTGGATAGCGCCGGTCGGACAAGTTTTCACGCAGGCCGGTTCCTGGCCCACGCTGACCCGGTCAACACACAGCGTACATTTGTAGACCCGGTTATCTTCGGGATTAAGTCGCGGAATATTGAACGGGCAGCCAGCAATGCAGTAGCCACAGCCAATACAGTGCTCGGACTGAAAGTCGACAATCCCGTTGGCATACTGAATGATTGCTCCAGCGGATGGACAGGCTTTCAAACAGCCGGGATCGGCGCAGTGCATGCAGCCGTCTTTGCGGATCAGCCATTCCAGCTTGTCGTTTTGGGTGGTTTCGCTAAAGCGCATCACCGTCCAGGACTTAGCGCTGAGATCGGTCGGGTTGTCGTAGACGCCGTTGCAGTAGCCCACTTCATCGCGAATATCGTTCCACTCTGAGCAGGCGACCTGACAGCCTTTACAGCCAATACAGGTAGTGACATCAATTAATTTTGCCACTTCTGCACGGTAATCCCGCGCCTGGGGCGGCGGCGTGATGCTGTTCGTCGCCGAGCGTTTAATAATATCTTGTGATTGCATAGCCATGAGTTCCCTTCCTTACGCTCGCTCGATGTTGACCAGAAACGCTTTATACTCCGGTGTTTGCGAGTTCGCGTCACCCACCGATGGCGTTAACGTATTGGCGAGGAACCCTTTGCGTGTGGCGCCTTCAAAGCCCCAGTGACAAGGGATACCGATAGTATCGACTTGCTTACCATCGATCGTCAGCGTTTGCAGACGTTTGGTGACCACCGCCTTCGCTTTGATAAAGCCGCGTTTCGACATCACTTTCACCGTATCACCTGCCGCAATGCCTTTTTTGCTCGCCAGCGCCTCACCGATTTCGATGAATTGATCGGGTTGAGCAATGGCGTTGAGCAGCGCATGTTTGGTCTAGTGGCGGAACAGTTCGGTAATGGAGTAAGTTGTGGCGACGTACGGGAAGGCATCCGCTTTACCCATATTGGCGATATCGTCATGGTAGATACGCGCAACTGGGCTGGATACAACATCCGGGTGCAGCGGGTTGGTACCAATAGGCGACTCAATGGGTTCGTAATGTTCCGGGAATGGCCCGTCGTTCATTTTGTCGATGGAGAACAGACGCGCTACGCCTTCCGGATTCATGATAAACGGACCAACGTTGCTGCCCGGTGCGGCCTGGCCGTAGTCGGCTACGTCCATACCGGCCCATTTTTTGCCATTCCAATGCAGCAGGGTTCGTTTGGGATCCCACGGTTTTCCTGATGGATCGGCCGAAGCGCGATTGTAGAGAATACGGCGGTTGGCAGGCCATGACCACGCCCAGCCCGGTGTGCAGCCCAGACCATACGGATCGCTGTTGTCGCGATTGGCCATCTGGTTGCCTTGTTCAGTCCAGCTTCCGCAGTAGACCCAGCAGAAACTGCTGGTCGAGCCGTCATCGCGCAACTGTGCAAAGCTGCTGAGCTGCTGGCCTTTTTTGGCTATAAGCTGGCCTTTGTCATCATAAAGGTCTTCAAGCGCCTGGCCATTTGCTTCACGCGCAATCTCTTCTGGGTGTGGGTCGTATGGATCTTTATAATTCCAGGCAATATTCAACAAGGGTTGCGGATTCGCTCCACCTTCCTGTTGATACAACTCGCGCAGCCGCATAAACAGGCGACCAAGGATCTTCCCGTCATGTAAGGCTTCACCTGGTGGTTCTGCCGCAGCCCAGTGCCACTGCAACCAACGCCCGGAGTTAGCGATTGAACCATTTTCTTCAGCAAAGCAGGAAGAGGGCAGACGGAAAACTTCGGTCTGAATATCTGCCGGGTTTACATCGTTCATCTCGCCATGATTTTGCCAAAAATTGGACGACTCAGTGACCAGCGGATCGATAACCACCATATATTTCAGTTTTGAAAGCGCGCGAGTTGATTTGTTTTTATCTGGAAACGCCGCCAGCGGATTGAAGCCCTGAACGATGTAACCATTAATCTTCCCTTCGAGCATCAATTCAGCCTGGGTCATTACGTCATACAGGCGATCCCATTTAGGTAGCCAGTCGTAGCCCCAGTTATTTTCCACTGTTGCATTGTCGCCCCAGAAACTTTTCATCATGCTAACAAAGAACTTCGGCGTATTTTGCCAGTAATTGACCTCATTCACGCCTAGCGCAGGCGGCGTGATTTGCGAAATATAGGTCTGGTAGTCTGGCTGTTTTTCCGACGGCAGCGGCATATAGCCCGGCAGGTTCGTCGACAACAAGCCAAGATCGGTATAGCCCTGAATATTGGAGTGGCCACGTAAGGCGTTAACGCCACCGCCCGCCATGCCTATATTGCCCAGTAGCAACTGGAGCATAGCGGCGGCGCGGATAATCTGTGCCCCGGCGGAGTGGTGTGTCCAACCCAACGCATACAGAATAGTAGCGGTGCGGTCAGGCACGCTGGTGCTGGCGAGAATTTCGCAGATACGATTGAAATCTGCCACTGAGGTCCCACACAACCGGTTAACCATTTCTGGCGTATAGCGGTCGACGTGGGCTTTCAGCAAATTCCACACGCAGCGTGGATGAGACAATGTTTCATCACGCAGGGCATTACCCTGTTCGTCAAGCTGATAGAACCAGCTCGATTTATCGTACTGGCGCTTTTTATCGTCATAGCCACTGAACAAGCCGTCGTCGAACTGATAGTCATCACGGATAATCAGGCTGGCGTTAGTGTAATGGCGCACATAGTCGTGCTGCACCTGGTTGTTTTCGAGCAGATAACGGATTACACCGAGCAGGAATGCGGTGTCGGAACCCGCGCGTATTGGCGCATACAGATCGGCGACGGCGGCACTACGGTTAAAACGCGGGTCGACAACCACCACGGTGGCGTCGTTTTTAGTTTGCGCTTCGACTACCCATTTAAAGCCTACCGGATGTGCCTCAGCGGCATTACCGCCCATAATAAGCACTACGTTGGCATTTTTAATATCGACCCAGTTGTTGGTCATCGCACCACGTCCAAACGTTGGTGCAAGAGCAGCAACGGTGGGGCCATGACATAACCGTGCCTGACAGTCGATAGCGACCATACCTAGTCCGCGAGCAAATTTACCGTCGAGGATCCCGGTTTCATTACTTGCCGCTGAGGAGCATAGCATGCCCGTGGTGGACCATCGGTTGACGGTAACGCCCTGGGCATTTTTCTCAATAAAGTTGGCATCGCGGTCATCTTTCATAAGTCGGGCAATACGATTAATCGCATCATCCCAGCTAATACGCTGCCATTTATCCGAACCCGGTGCGCGATATTCGGGATACTGCAGACGGGTTTCACTATGAATATAATCCAGCACGCCAGCGCCTTTAGGGCACAACGATCCACGGCTCACCGGATGATCCGGATCGCCCTCAATATGGTAGATACTTTCTTTGACGTTTTTGGCTGTATCGCCAAGGCTGTACATCAGCATGCCGCAGCCTACTGAGCAGTACGTACAGTTATTACGTGTCTCTTTTGCTTTTAAGAGTTTGTATTGACGGGTTTCCGCGTGAACGGAAAAAGATGATAAGAATCCGAGAGATGCAACAGTTGTTCCTGCCATACCGCCCGCGCAGATTCGAAAGAACTGCCTCCGGCTGAGCTCCATTTTTTTCTCCAGCTTAAACTTAAGACATGAAAAAGTATGGTTATTGTAAGGTTAAATTGTTTTATAAACCATTAACTTTTAGTGGTTATTGACGTGGGAGCATATTAATGCTGTAAGCCTGGGGTATGGATTGGTAAAAATTGATCATGTCAGGTTGGTTGCCGATACGTACGGTGAACTGAATCTTTTTGACGACAACCTAACGCCGCGGCGTAACAGCGATAAACTGATGGAGGTATCTGGGAAAAGGGTAAAGGAACGCTCTGCTTTGCCGGACAAGGGATACAGCAACCGTGGGCGATGAAGAGAGACATGCTTTCACCACGTTATACAACGATTTGCTACGAGTAGTTTGATAGCCAAACCGAAAACAAGGAGTTCATTCCACTCAACCGAACTTATCCATAGTCTATATTTTGACCTTTACAGACGATCAAACAAAAATTATAGATTCCTGAACATATAGTCATATAAATAACAAGGTTATAAAGGTCGTGATTTCTACAACACAGGACCTCTGGATATGATGGATAAACTATACCAATATGTTTCAACGAAAGAAAACGTGGGAATAAATCTTTGTCGCATTTCTATTGCCATTGTATTTATGTGGATAGGATTGTTGAAGTTCATTCCCTATGAAGCAGATAGCATCGTTCCTTTTGTAGCTAATAGCCCATTTATGTCTTTCTTTTATAACGATCCGAGTAATTATACTCAGTTTATGAACCATGAGGGCGAATTAATAGAGGCTAACCGCGCATGGCATCATGCGAATAATACTTATGGGTACTCTACCGGACTTGGTATTGTTGAAGTCATTTTTTCATTATTAATCCTTGCTCATTATGTGTCACCAAAAATCGGCTTTTGGGGGGCAACACTTGCCTTCTTAACTCCTTTTGTCACTCTGACATTCCTGATATTTACACCAGAAACATGGGTAAGTGGCCAGGATTCTCACACCGGGTTTCCCTATCTTTCTGGCGCCGGGCGACTGGTCTTAAAAGACACGATAATGATGGCTGCGGGTCTTATTGCGATGGTGCATTCTGCCAAGTGTATCCTTGCACAGAATCAGCACGAGAGAGATTATACCGGCAAAGTATCCGCTGGTCTTAGATAGCTTTCCAGACTATCGTTAAATTAAGGATGTTGTGATGCTTCGGTCTCTAAAAAATATATTTATTACAGCTGCATTGTATCTGCTTATGACGGTAACCAGTCATGCTGCCAACACCGGGAATACTATGATCAAAACGTATAGTACTTATAATTACCAGCAGACCAGAGAGCATCTCATTGCTGCCATTGAGAGTAATAATCTTGTTTTTTTTGGAGAATTTGATCATGCGAAAGAGGCTAAAAATGCTGGACTAACCATGTTACCCACAACCGTCATTATTTTTGGCAATCCTAAAGGTGGCACATCATTAATGCAGGCATATCCTGATATGGCGCTCGACCTTCCCTTTAGAGTATTGATTCGGGAAGAGTCGGATGGACGTGTAGTAGTTGGATATCACCCGGTTGAGATATTACAGACTTATGGACCAGATACTGCGGCAATTCAACCCTTAAAAAATCTGGAAAAATTAGTTCAGAAAGCCATTCAGTGACCTGGCGACCAGGGCTCATCTGACGAGGCCTGGTCGTCACCCCCTCATTAAATAGATGTTAGTTTTTTACAATTACATAAAAATTCTGATAGTATACCCCCCTATAGTATATGGAGGGCGTATGCCGCATTCACCCGAAGATAAAAAACGCATTCTCACTCGTGTACGCCGTATTCGCGGTCAGGTTGATGCGCTTGAGCGCGCACTGGAATCTGGCGAACCATGCCTGTCGATCCTGCAACAAATTGCCGCCGTACGCGGCGCATCCAATGGTCTGATGGGCGAAATGGTTGAGATCCACCTGAAAGATGAACTGGTCAGTGGGGAGACAACACCAGACCAGCGAGCTGTGCGCATGGCTGAGATCGGCCATCTTCTGCGTGCTTATCTAAAATAACACCATCACCTTGCAATAATGGGAAGAGACAAATGAAATCACGTGCAGCAGTTGCATTTGGCCCCGGCCAACCGTTAAAAATTGTTGAAATCGACGTCGCACCACCAAAGAAAGGTGAAGTGCTGGTTAAAATTACCCACACCGGCGTGTGCCATACTGACGCTTTTACGCTCTCAGGCGACGATCCGGAAGGCGTGTTCCCGGCGGTACTGGGCCATGAAGGCGGCGGCATTGTGGTTGAAGTGGGGGAAGGCGTCACCAGCCTGAAACCGGGCGATCATGTGATCCCGCTGTACACCGCAGAGTGCGGCGAGTGCAAGTTCTGTAAATCGGGTAAAACTAACTTGTGTCAGGCCGTGCGGGCGACACAGGGCAAAGGTCTGATGCCTGATGGCACAACGCGCTTCTCCTATAACGGCGAGCCGATTTATCACTATATGGGCACCAGTACCTTCAGCGAATATACCGTTTGCGCAGAGATCTCGCTGGCGAAGGTTAACCCGCAGGCTCCGCTGGATAAAGTGTGTCTGCTGGGATGTGGCGTGACCACCGGTATCGGAGCGGTCCATAACACCGCGAAAGTGAAGGAAGGCGATACCGTAGCCGTATTTGGTCTGGGCGGTATTGGCCTGGCGGTGATTCAGGGCGCAGTGCAGGCAAAAGCCGGGCGTATTCTGGCTGTTGATACCAATCCGGAGAAATTCAAATTGGCTGGTGAAATGGGCGCGACCGATTTCATCAACCCAAACGATTACGATAAGCCGGTGCAGGACGTGATTGTTGAGCTCACCGACGGTGGCGTGGACTTTAGCTTTGAGTGTATCGGCAACGTTAACGTGATGCGTGCGGCGCTGGAGTGTTGCCATAAAGGGTGGGGCGAAAGCATCATCATTGGGGTGGCGGGTGCCGGTCAGGAGATCAAAACACGTCCGTTCCAGTTAGTAACCGGTCGCGTGTGGCGCGGTTCCGCGTTTGGCGGCGTAAAAGGGCGCACTCAGTTGCCGGGTATGGTCGAAGAAGCAATGAGCGGAAAAATTCAGTTAGATCCGTTTATTACGCATCGCCTGCCTCTGGAGCAGATTAACGAAGCGTTCGATTTAATGCATCAGGGTAAATCCATCCGTACCGTTATCCATTTTGGTGATAACTGATTCATTGGCCAGCGGATTTCACCGCTGGCACTTTCCTGAATTTTTTAGAATTATGTTGTGAAAGTGTGACGAATCCGGCGCTTTTCACGGTAAGTAAACTTCCCGGATTGCCGATGACTATCTAACGGGCGTGTTTTCACGCATAAACCCTACAAGAGAGTCGACGGTCATGGACAACACTACATCGATGCAAGCCCTGCATAAACTGGGCTTTCTGCATCAAATCCGGCTGGTTCCGCTGTTTTCCTCCATTCTCGGTGGCATCCTTCTGCTATTCGCCTTAAGTTCCGGGCTGGCAGGTTATTTTCTTATGCAGGCCGATCGCGATCAGCGCGATGTAACCGATGAGATTCAGGTCCGGATGGGGTTATCTAACAGCTCTAACCACTTACGCACCGCGCGCATCAACATGATCCATGCTGGTGCGGCGAGCCGTATTGCTGAAATGGATGACATGAAGGCCAATATTGCCGAGGCAGAAAAACGTATTAAGCAATCGCAGGACGGTTTCAATACTTATATGGCTCGTGCGGTGAAAACTACTGCCGGAGAGGCGTTAGACGCTGAACTGAGCGCCAATTTCAAAGCCTATATCGATGGCTTACAGCCTATGCTCAAGTACGCTAAAAACGGCATGTTCGAGGCGATCATCAACCATGAAAATGAACAGGCCAGACCGCTGGACTCTGCTTACAACAAGGTATTGTTAAAGGCGATCGATATTCGTACCGCCAGGGCGAATCAGTTAAGCGAACAGGCGCACCAACGTACACAGCTTGGCATGGCCTTTATGCTGGGGGCATTCGTTCTTGCGCTGGCACTGACCGTGATGACGTTTATTGTTCTGCGCCGTACCGTTATTCATCCTCTGTTACGTGCGGCCCAGCGCATTGAGCAAATTTCAGAAGGGGACCTGACAATGCCAGAGGAACCAACCGGGCGCAGCGAAATTGGGCGCCTGAGCCGTCATCTGCAGACAATGCAACGGTCGCTGGCGAAAACAGTGGGCACGGTACGTCAGGGCGCGGAAGAAATCTACCGCGGTACCAGTGAGATTTCGGCGGGTAATACCGATCTGTCTTCACGTACCGAACAACAGGCCGCGGCGATTGAACAAACGGCGGCCAGCATGGAAGAGCTGACGGCTACGGTGAAGCAAAACGCCGACAACGCGCATCATGCGAGTACGCTGGCGGAAGATGCGTCCGGCAAGGCCAGCCGGGGCGGTCAGATGGTCTCTGGTGTGGTGAAAACCATGGGCAATATCTCAACCAGCTCGAAGAAAATCTCTGAAATTACCGCCGTTATTAACAGCATTGCCTTCCAGACCAATATCCTGGCGCTGAACGCGGCGGTTGAGGCGGCGCGGGCAGGAGAGCAGGGGCGTGGGTTTGCAGTGGTGGCTAGTGAGGTGCGTACGCTGGCAAGCCGCAGCGCTCAGGCGGCAAAAGAGATAGAAGGATTGATCAGCGAATCTGTCCGACTGATTGACCAGGGCTCTGGAGAAGTCGTCGCGGCGGGCAATACGATGACGGATATTGTCGATGCGGTAAAACGCGTGACCGACATTATGCTGGAAATTGCGGCGGCCTCTGATGAACAAAGCCGGGGCATCGTCCAGGTAAGCCAGGCGATTTCAGAGATGGATAAGGTCACGCAGCAAAACGCCTCATTGGTTGAAGAAGCATCGGCTGCTGCGGCCTCTCTTGAAGAGCAGGCCGCACGCTTAACGGAAGCCGTCGGCACATTCCGTTTAACCGGGACAAGCGCAATTAGACGCGTTACACCTGCCGTTCATCCATCGGTTTCACTGCCAAAATCAAACACGGTAAATACGGATAACTGGGAAACATTCTGACAGGCCAGCCATCCGGTAATACGATCCTTTGTATTACCGGATTTACTATCTATTTGTACGTGGCACTAATAGTTCCCGCTGCGGTGAACGCGCCAGGGGTGTAGTCATCGCAGGTACTGTTATTGCTGGCGGAGGTGCAGGTGAGTAACCCGGCCATGGTGATATCTTTCGCCGTTACGATGGAACCAAAGTCGATGGACACTGAAGAAGTTGTGTCATTCGCCGACAGATATTGCCGGGACGATCCCTCGTAAGAAACCGCCACTCCCCGTCCGCCCGCTGCTGAGGTGCCAGTTGTGGTATTGGCGAGAATAGACAACCCGCTATTATCATAAGCCGCTTTGGTCGACGTCAGTTTAAGGGTAACCCCTGAAGCATTAACGCAGTTGCTATTTTTCAAGGTGAAGGTTTTTCGTGGTTTGTCATTACCCACATCGCCAAAGTCGATGGTGGTGGGGGATACGGATAAATTACAGGTTGGCGTGGCGAATTTTACGGTGAATGAAGATGCGTTTACTGTAGCGACAACCTGTTGACTACTTACATCTTCATTCCCTGCTTTAAACCTGCCTACTTCACCATTTATAACAGGATGCGCTTCACCATTACCTATTGAGGAAACCACCCCACGCTGCCAAACTTCGATGTATAATCCAACAGGAAAACCTCCTTCTGCGGCATTATCGATCTCACGTGTCCAACTCGTATTAGACGGAATGTAAGCTGTATAAGTAGCATTAATAGAATTAGGGAAGGTGCGAACAAGTTCCTGATATGAGATCATCATATTCATCCGGAGCGCATCCCAGAGGGACATCATGAGCCATCAACTCACCTTCGCCGATAGTGAATTCAGCACTAAGCGCCGTCAGACCCGAAAAGAGATTTTCCTCTCCCGCATGGAGCAGATTCTGCCATGGCAGAATATGACCGCTGTCATCGAGCCGTTTTATCCCAAGGCGGGCAATGGCCGACGGCCCTATCCGCTGGAGACCATGCTGCGTATTTACTGCATGCAGCATTGGTACAACCTGAGCGACGGTGCCATGGAAGATGCCCTGTACGAAATCGCCTCCATGCGCCTGTTTGCCCGATTATCCCTGGATAGCGCCCTGCCGGATCGCACCACCATCATGAATTTTCGCCACCTGCTCGAGCAGCATCAACTGGCCCGTCAATTGTTCAAGACCATCAATCGCTGGCTGGCCGAAGCAGGCGTCATGATGACCCAAGGCACTTTGGTGGATGCCACCATCATTGAGGCACCCAGCTCTACCAAGAACAAAGAGCAGCAACGCGATCCGGAGATGCATCAGACCAAGAAAGGCAATCAGTGGCACTTTGGCATGAAAGCCCACATTGGTGTCGATGCCAAGAGTGGCCTGACCCACAGCCTAGTTACCACCGCGGCCAACGAGCATGACCTCAATCAGCTGTGTAATCTGCTTCATGGAGAGGAGCAATTTGTCTCAGCCGATGCCGGCTACCAAGGAGCGCCACAGCGCGAGGAGCTGGCCGAGGTGGATGTTGACTGGCTGATCGCCGAGCGTCCCGGCAAGGTAAAAACCTTGAAGCAGCATCCGCGCAAGAACAAAACGGCCATCAACATCGAATACATGAAAGCCAGCATCCGTGCCAAGGTGGAGCACCCGTTTCGCATCATCAAGCGGCAGTTCGGCTTCGTGAAAGCCAGATACAAGGGGCTGCTGAAAAACGATAACCAACTGGCGATGTTATTCACCCTGGCCAACCTGTTTCGGGTGGACCAAATGATACGTCAGTGGGAGAGATCTCAGTAAAAACCGGAAATAACGCCAGAAATGGTGGAAAAAATAGCCTAAATAGGCTGATTCGATGTGTTTGCGGGAAAAAAATCGGCCCAGATCCGCGAAATTTTAATCAGCGAGTCAGCTTGGGAAGAAATGACCTGCTTATTCGCACCTTCCTTAGCTATGTAAATGTTATAATATATTCCAGGTATACTCGTTGGAAAAAAAACTCTGTTGTAGCTATATTTTGTACTACCACTGGGGTGATGCTGCCAACTTACTGATTTAGTGTATGATGGTGTTTTTGAGGTGCTCCAGTGGCTTCTGTTTCTATCAGCTGTCCCTCCTGTTCAGCTACTGACGGGGTGGTGCGTAACGGCAAAAGCACCGCCGGACATCAGCGCTATCTCTGCTCTCACTGCCGTAAAACATGGCAACTGCAGTTCACTTACACCGCTTCTCAACCCGGTACGCACCAGAAAATCATTGATATGGCCATGAATGGCGTTGGATGCCGGGCAACCGCCCGCATTATGGGCGTTGGCCTCAACACGATTTTCCGCCATTTAAAAAACTCAGGCCGCAGTCGGTAACCTCGCGCATACAGCCGGGCAGTGACGTCATCGTCTGCGCGGAAATGGACGAACAGTGGGGATACGTCGGGGCTAAATCGCGCCAGCGCTGGCTGTTTTACGCGTATGACAGGCTCCGGAAGACGGTTGTTGCGCACGTATTCGGTGAACGCACTATGGCGACGCTGGGGCGTCTTATGAGCCTGCTGTCACCCTTTGACGTGGTGATATGGATGACGGATGGCTGGCCGCTGTATGAATCCCGCCTGAAGGGAAAGCTGCACGTAATCAGCAAGCGATATACGCAGCGAATTGAGCGGCATAACCTGAATCTGAGGCAGCACCTGGCACGGCTGGGACGGAAGTCGCTGTCGTTCTCAAAATCGGTGGAGCTGCATGACAAAGTCATCGGGCATTATCTGAACATAAAACACTATCAATAAGTTGGAGTCATTACCGTGGCTTCAGATTGCGGTGTGGCTGATGTAAAATCGATAATGGTACTGGTTGCGGTATCTTCTACCTGGAAACCCGCATCTTTATCTCCTGCGGCAGCGTTTAACAATGCTTTGCTGGTGCTATTGTAATTACCGGTTGTTGAAAATTGCCCTTTTACTTTACCACCCGCTGGTTCAGTGGCGCAGTTTTTAACGGTGATCTGAAATTTGGTTTTCATCGCAGGACTACTGACAGCCGCTTGCATCGCAGGAACAGTGATATCTGGCAGTTTGACCTCTTTGGAAGCAGAAATACCATCAATACTGACATCACAGGTTGATGATGTAATATTTCCTGAAAAATCAATGTTTGCAGAATCAGAACCAGCCGCTTGGGCCTGAAAAGTAGCACCTGCGACCAGAAGCGTTACTGCGCTTAAACAATTAACAAATTTCACGTTATTTTCCTTAATAACAAATTAAATGGCGAAAACATTATATGTCGTGAGATTCTGACTGAATAGCGGGTGAAGCTGAGGTTAGTGTTTTTTAAGAATTTTTTTAGAGGTAATAGCTAATTATTTAATGTAATATGAAATTAACTTAATTGGATTGATTTTTTATTCTTCATTGAATTCCAAGGAGAAATTTTTAGATGTAAGTTTGTGTCGGGGATTTCGTCCGCCATTATTCGACAGAGATATCATCAATAATAAGTGTTGCTTAAATTGCTTTTAAGAAAAAATACGCTTTTAGCTGTGTTTTATGACGGTTTCACCGTCCATATATTGAACATTTACATGAATTGGGCCTGTAGGTACTAACAGGCCCAATCATCAATACGATTAAACAGGTACGGTTTTGCGTATTGCGGCGATAAGGATCTGCGCGGCCTGAGAGAGTTGCACATCGACACGAGTAAGAATCCCGATGGGTTCACCCGCCCCGTGGGTAGGTATCGGCAACGACACCAGCGTCGCCTGGCGTAAATCCTCTCTAACCGCACCTGAAGGGACAAACCATACATAGTCGTAATCAACCGTCAGTTGGCGGGAGAGCGATGCTGACAGTGTTTCAATGCAGCCAGGCGGCATTTTACAGCCCTGACTTTGCAACAATGCTTCTGCGTGCTGGCGAGGCGCGGTTCCTTTTGGCGAAACCACCACCGGCCACTCCATTACCCGACTTAACGTGATGGTTTCCTGCAACAACGGGTGGTTAGGGCGCACGACCAGTTTAAGTGATTCCAGAAACAACAATTCATAATTCAGACCGACCATCAATTCCGGATCGGCCATGCGACCAATGCCAAGGTCGATTTCCCCGGATTTTAAACCTGCCAGAATCATCGGGTTGCTCATGGTGGCGACTTGTAGCGTGGTCTCCATTTGCTGCTTGTGGAAAGGACCAATTACCGCAGGAAGAATGCCCAGTGCCGCGGTGGGTAAGGCCCCAATCCGTACGATATCAGTCTGCGATTCTTCGCGCTGATTTAACGCTTGTCCGGCAGTGTTGAGCGCATCCAGCACTCTTACCGCGTGGGTAAGAAACTGCTCTCCTGGCAGCGTTAACTGCGCGCCAAGGCGGCCACGCTCAAAGAGCCGGGTGCCGGTCAGTTGCTCCAGTTCATTTAGCGTTTTGGAGAGAGCCGGTTGACTCAGGTTAAGGGTCTCAGCCGCGCGCCCCAACGTTCCCTGCTGTGCAACGGCGACAAAAGTATGAAGATGGCGCAAGCGAATGCGCTGATTGAACAGAACATTTTTTTCCATAAGCGATGTTAAAAACAGAGCCGTATCGGTGACAAGTAAAGTTGTTTGTTTTTGATAACCTGATAGCAAAATATTATTAACATTTATCATGTTTTACTTACAACTGATTTATTTTGCTTATGTTTTGTACAGTGTTGCTGGGTGGTGGGATCATGGAAGGGAGTATGTTCAGTCGTTATACTTTGGTTATTGTTTACTTTTGAACGATTTCTCTTCACAAGGCACTGATGAATGATACATGTAATAGGGCACCTTAATCCCGATAGCGATGCCATCTGCACCGCCGCAATGACGGCTCGTTGGCTTAGTTTACGTGGCCAGCAGGCGACGGCATGGCGTTTGGGCGAGCCTAACCGCGAAACGCAGTTTATCTTTGAGCATGCGGGGCTGACGATGCCTGAACGGTTGACGTTTGAACTGACCGATCGTGATGTCTGGTTGGTCGATTTCACCGAGCCTGCCCAGGGGCCGGAATCGTTGACAGAAAGTAACGTGGTGGGAATTATCGATCATCACCGACTTGGTGGGTTAGTCACCCGTCTGCCACCGGAAGTGTGGGTGAAGCCCGTCGGCAGTAGCGCAACCCTGCTGTGGCAACTGATGACGGAAGATGAACGCAACCAGTTATCTTCCGCTGAGGCTATTTTACTGCTCGGCGCCGTATTGAGTGACACTGTCACGCTTCGTTCACCAACGACCACCACTGACGATCGCCTGGCGGTTGATGCGCTGGCCCAAAAAACCGGAGTGGATCTTGACGCTTTCAGTCGCGACCTGCTGTCAGCCAAAACAAGCGTGGAAGGGATGAGCGCCCGCGAACTTTTGCAGAAAGACATTAAAACCTTCACCATCCATGGACATTCAGTCTGTGTAGCGCAGCTTGAACTGTATGCGCTGCAACAGGTGGATGCGGTGCTGGACGATCTCCGTCAGGAAATGGCGCGCTATGCAGAGGAAAAGAATGCTGCGTTGGTCGTGCTGATGCTTACCGACATCAATTTGGGTGACACCAGCCTGTGGTTTGCTGGAGCAGAACTTTCAGACATCCCGCAACCCTGCAAGGTAGAAGGTATGCTTAGCCGTAAAAAACAGATGCTCCCCTGGCTGGAAAGTCATTTGAAACCCCGTCAGTAGGTACTGTTCATCATTTATATGGGTGGGAAGTTTACGCGGGGTCACACTTTGTAAATTCTTCCCACCGGAGTCAGCGGTGTTTTCTACACTCCAGGTAATATTCACTGGAGGCATGACATTATGGCGAACACCATCACGGCAGATGAGATTCGGGAACAATTTTCGCAGGCAATGTCAGCAATGTACCAGCAGGAAGTCCCGCAATACGGCACGTTGCTGGAACTTGTCGCTGATGTGAATCTGGCGGTACTGGAAAATAATCCGACGCTGCATGAAAAACTGGCGAATGCTGATGAACTGGTCCGGCTAAACGTTGAGCGCCATGGCGCTATTCGAGTGGGTACCGCGCAGGAGCTTTCTACGCTGCGCCGAATGTTTGCCGTTATGGGCATGTATCCGGTGAGTTATTACGATCTCTCCCAGGCAGGCGTCCCCGTACATTCCACAGCCTTTCGTCCCATCGACGATGCCTCGCTATCGCGCAACCCGTTTCGGGTATTCACCTCGTTATTACGGCTCGAACTAATCGAAAACGCCGCGCTGCGGCAAAAAGCCGCTGAGATCCTCGCGAAACGCGATATTTTCACTCGCCGTTGTCACGAGCTGCTGGATGAATTTGATGCGCAGGGCAGTTTTACATCTGAACAGGCGCAAGAGTTTGTGCATGAAGCGCTGGAAACATTCCGCTGGCATCAGCACGCCACGGTCGATGAAGAGACCTATCACGCATTGCATAACGAACACAGGCTGATTGCTGATGTAGTGTGTTTCCCCGGTTGCCATATCAACCACCTGACGCCGCGTACGCTGGATATCGACCGGGTGCAGTCGATGATGCCGGAATGCGGCATTGAACCGAAAATACTGATTGAAGGGCCGCCACGCCGCGAGGTGCCCATTTTATTACGTCAGACGAGTTTCAAAGCGCTGGAAGAACCGGTGTTGTTTGCCGGTGAAATGCGCGGCACTCACACGGCACGTTTCGGTGAAATCGAACAGCGCGGTGTGGCCCTGACGCCGAAAGGCAGAGCGTTATACGACGAATTGCTGAATAAAGCGGGAACGGGGAAAGACAATCTGACGCACCAGTTACATCTTCAGGAGGTGTTCAAGGCGTTCCCGGACAGTGAGTTTCTGCTGCGCCAGCAGGGACTCGCCTGGTTTCGTTATCGGCTGACGCCATCAGGCGAAGCGCATCGCCAGGCAATCCGTCCGGATGACGACCCGCAACCGCTCATTGAGCGAGGGTGGCTGGTTGCGCAACCCATCACTTACGAAGATTTTTTACCGGTGAGCGCCGCAGGGATTTTCCAGTCCAATCTGGGGAATGAAACGCAGGCTCGCAGCCGCGGGAATTCCAGCCGCGACGCGTTTGAACAGGCGATGGGTTGCGCGGTTTATGATGAGTTTGCGCTGTATCAGGAGGCGCAAGAGCGAAGTAAACGTCGGTGTGGTTTACTTTAATGGAATTTACATGGGATTCGGTCTGTTCCCATCGACATAAAATATTTTCGATTTTGTACAGATAATCGGCGACCAACAATTGGATTATTAATGAATTTTGTCTAGAGTGAGCGGTCAGAAATGTGCACTCTCTTGCCGCTGATTTTGACCGGCGCGGGACCATTTACACGACCAGAAGGACTCACTTTCAGGCATGAATCGCAGACGATTTATTAAAGGTTCAATGGCAATGGCCGCCGTGTGCGGAACCAGTGGTATTGCATCACTCTTTTCCCGCGCCGCCTTTGCGGCAGAGTCTGACATTGCAGACGGAAAAACCGTACGTTTTGATTTTTCCGTTCTGCAATCGATGGCCCATGACTTAGCACAGAAACCCTGGGGCGGCGCACCGCGCGCGTTACCGGACACGCTGGCGAAACTGACGCCGCAGGCCTACAACAGCATTCAATATGACGCAGAGCAGTCTCTGTGGAATAACGTTGAAAATCGTCAGCTTGATGCGCAGTTCTTCCACGTGGGAATGGGTTTTCGTCGCCGTGTACGCATGTTCTCGGTTGATGGCAGTACGCATATGGCGCGTGAAATTCACTTCCGTCCGGAACTGTTTAAATATAACGATGCGGGCGTGGATACCAAACAGCTGGAAGGGCAGACTGACCTCGGATTCGCCGGGTTCCGTGTTTTTAAAGCGCCAGAACTGGCCCGCCGCGATGTCGTTTCTTTCCTGGGGGCCAGCTATTTCCGCGCCGTGGATGACACCTATCAGTACGGTTTATCGGCCCGCGGTCTGGCGGTAGATACCTACACCGACAGCAAAGAAGAGTTTCCTGATTTCACCTCTTTCTGGTTCGAGACGGTTAATCCGGGCGCAACCTCCTTTACCGTGTATGCACTTCTCGACAGCCCAAGCGTAACCGGTGCATTCAAGTTCGTGATCCACTGCGAGAAAACGCAGGTGATTATGGATGTACAAAACCACATCTATGCGCGCAAAGACATCAAACAGCTCGGCATTGCGCCGATGACCAGCATGTTCAGCTGCGGCAACAATGAGCGTCGGATGTGCGACACTGTTCACCCGCAAATTCATGACTCCGATCGTCTGGCGATGTGGCGGGGCAATGGCGAGTGGATATGCCGCCCGCTGAATAACCCGCAAAAGCTGCAGTTCAACGCCTATACCGATAACAACCCGAAAGGGTTTGGCTTGCTGCAACTCGATCGCGACTTCTCCCATTACCAGGACATCATGGGCTGGTATAACAAGCGTCCAAGCCTGTGGGTCGAACCGCGAAACCAGTGGGGCAAGGGGACCATCGGCCTGATGGAGATCCCGACGACCGGCGAAACGCTGGATAACGTTGTCTGCTTCTGGCAGCCTGAGAAGAAGATCAAAGCCGGCGATGAGCTGGAATTCAAATATCGCCTGTACTGGAGCGCTCAGCCGCCGGTGCGTTCACCGCTGGCTCGCGTGATGGCGACCCGGACAGGCATGGGCGGTTTTCCGGAAGGATGGGCACCGGGCGAGCACTACCCGGAAAAATGGGCGCGCCGTTTTGCCGTTGATTTTGTTGGTGGCGATCTAAAAGCTGCTGCGCCGAAAGGCATTGAACCGGTGATTACGCTCTCAAGCGGTGAAGCGAAACAGATTGAGATCCTCTACGTGGAACCAATCGACGGTTATCGCATTCAGTTTGACTGGTATCCGACCTCTGACTCAACCGATCCGGTAGATATGCGTATGTTCCTGCGTTGTCAGGGTGACGCCATCAGCGAAACCTGGCTGTATCAGTACTTCCCACCAGCGCCGGATAAACGTCAGTACGTTGACGACCGCGAGATGCGTTAATCACTCTCTTTACGGCTCTCCTGATGGGGAGCCGTATCTGCATTCATCCTCATAACGACTCTGTACACTATTTACTCGATCCTGTTCGCATTTTTCTGTATGGCAAATGGGTACTCTGTGAGTGTGTATTTCTTATACACGTTCTTGTCCACTAACAGGGAGAAAGTATGTTTCCAGAATACAGAGACCTTATTTCCCGACTGAAATCCGAGAACCCTCGCTTTCTGTCCTTATTCGAAAAACACAACAGCCTTGATCATGAGATCTCCAGACTGGAAGGTTCGGATGGTCGGGGGTATAGCTTGGACATTGTTCGTCTTAAGAAACAGAAACTCCACCTGAAGGAAGATTTGCTCAAAATTTTGCAAAGAGAGAGTGTCAGTGAGAGCTAAGTAGAATGGCGCTTGCTGTGTAAAAGGGCTTCCAGCGAGAAAAGGAAGCCCTTCCTGTTTTAGGTGTTAATCGACCATCACGCGTTTGTTCGTCGCCCCCCAGAGGATCGACATTTCAGTGAACAGCGCGCCGCTAATTTCTTCGACTTCTTCTGCGCTAACCTGCGCATTTCCCTGTTTACCGAACAGCACCACTTCATCGCCAGATGCAACCTGCGGTAAATCGGTCACATCGACGATCACGGTATTCATGGATGTTTTACCCAGTACCGGAACCCGCTGGCCGCGGATCAGCACGTGTCCCGCGTTACTGAATACACGGCGATAACCATCGGCATAACCTGTCGGGATATTGGCCAGAACGGAATCACGTTTAAGGGTATAGGTTCTGTCATATCCGACGGTGTTTCCTTTGGGGTAATGGTTTACCGACGCGATGGCGGATTTAAATGTCATGACGCGTTTGTATTCGGTGCTGGCGATGGTATCGCCATAAAAAATACCGCCAACACGAACCATGTCGAGCCAGGATTCTGGAACGGTCAGGGTGGCGAACGTATTCGCGACATGCAGGGTGACATCTTCGCGCTTAAGCCCGGTAATTTTCAGTACCTGGGCCGATTGCGTGTTGAAACGGGCCAGATCGCGTCTAACCACCGCAGCATCTTCTTCCGGGAAATGCGACATGATGCCAACAATTTTCAGGCCGGGTAATGCGGAAATGGCGCGGGCTTCTTCCAGACCTGCAGCGGTACTGACTTCCAGACCGTTACGCGACATACCGCCAGAGTTCAGTGCCAGATGAATACGAATGATTTTACCTTTCTCCTGAGCAATGGCACTCAGACGCTTAGCCATATCCAGATTACCGATCAGCTCTTCGGTATCGAAGTCCGCTGCCTGGCGCATCTCTTTTTCCGTCGCGTTGCGAACGCGCATGAGCTGTGATGTATAGCCTGACTGGCGAACGGTTCTAATCTCCTCATTGCTGGCGATGCCAATACATTGCACGCCGTTTTGCATCATCACCGGTGTTACCAGTGAGAGATCGTGGCCATACGCGTCTCCTTTAAGAATGGCGCACATCCGGGTTTTATCTGCCAGCAGTTGCTGAACTTTATGAATGTTATATTCCAGTGCGCTACGGGAAATTTCCAGCGTGGTATTATCCACGACCTGTTGCTGATTGACTGCAAAGGGAACGGGGCCTGCTTGAGTGGAGGAAACGGGTTGGTGACAGGCGGTAATCAGTAAAAGCGGAATAAGTGCTAAACGACCCAAAGGTGCTGCCATGCTTGCTCCTTAGCAATAAAGTGAAAGTGTTATTGTCATCATTACGGTCTATCCATGAGGGGATACCCGGATCACCAGAGTAACGGGTTCCACGCCAGAGATTCTTTCTAAGTGATTGCTGTTACAGCATAAAAATAAGACTTCCCCGACTCTAAACAGAGTAATATCGGCTACTGCCAGTCAGAAATGCCCCGTTTACGATTGCAAAGGAGATAAACATGTCAGAAATAATAATCGTTAGTGACGCGCTGGAACTGCGTGCCGTCGAAGAACAACACGTCCCCCCTCTGCATCAGTTGGTGCTTAAAAATAAAGTCTGGCTCCAGCAGTCGCTGAACTGGCCGCAGTTTGTGACTTCTGTGGAGGACACCCGCAAGAATGTGCAGGGCAATATGATGTTGCACCAGCGCGGCTACGCCAAAATGTTCCTTATTTTCGAACAAGGGGAGGTGGCTGGCGTTATCTCGTTTAACCAGATAGAACCGCTGAACAGAGCCGCTTATATTGGTTATTGGTTGGACGAAGATCACCAGGGCAAAGGTATTCTGTCTCAGGCGCTACAGGCATTGATTCAGCATTATGCGCAGCGCCAGGAGATTCGCCGCTTCGTGATTAAATGTCGTGTAGATAACGTCAAGAGCAACCAGGTGGCGTTGCGTAATGGCTTCCAACTGGAAGGATGCTTACGACAAGCGGAGTTCCTCAATGGCGATTACTATGATGTGAATCTCTATGCCCGCATCATTGATGACTCTTCAGAATAAACCGGCGATAGGGGTGCGCGTAATACGTTGTTCGCCGTTGATCACTTTTGGCCCGCGCAGATGGATCGCATCGCCATCAAAGGCTTCAACTTGGGCCTGACCGGTTATCTCAATATGATGCTCGATCAGCACTTCACCCAGAATACAGGCGTGGCCTTCAATCAGGATGTGCCCATCCAGCAGAATTGGGCCGCCGCGTAATTTTGCATGCCCCCCGACCAGCACATGGTGCTTCAGCACACAGTTACCTTCAACCTCCGCGTGTTCCGCCACCTGCGAGCTATAGCGCAGGGTAGGAATGGCGTCTTCATCAGTTCCGGCGATGACACGCGCATGTCCATAGACTTTAGCGCAATCGCAGATCCAGACATTATTCTCTTCGTTACCTTCTACCCGTGCAAAATCAAAAACTTCAGCCCGATGTTCTATAAAGGCATAGTTGATAATTGCATCACCATAGATCTGCACCTGATGCACCACGCGTGAATTGCTGACTGTCGCCCGATCGTAAATTTGCAGGAGCTGGTCGTTTTCACGAGTAAGTCCTTTGGCGGCGATAATTTCAGAGTCACACACAACGCGCGCATCACCGCAGAGAAGGCACTCACCGCGAACAACAGAATCCCGAATGGTGACGTTGTCACGTATTTGCGCGTTATGGCTGATTTCTGCTCGGTCAATCCAGGCGGCATCACCAATCTGCGCGCCATCTCTGACCACGCTTGCCTGTGTAATACGGGCATTTCCGGATATCGTCGCGCCGGAAAACGCGAGCGCATTCTCATCGTAAATCCAGCAATCGCCACTTTGCGAAAGCACGCTTTCATCATCAATCCAGCCACCGAGCGTACCGGCTTTAACATCATTAAAATCAATGAGCGCAATTATCTGGCGTAGTAATACGCTCTTTTTATTGCCATTATCCTGGTAACTAAAGGCGCGAGGTTCATCGCCCAGACGATATTTGGTCATAGCTCATTTCCATGTTGCGCACCTTAGTTAAACGTAGCAAAGTTTTCCGTACTGGCTAAATTCGTGGAAATTCCATAAAATGCATTTCAAATATACTTTAAAAAATAAACAAAATGAGTAAGAGCAAGCAAAGTGAGCGAGTCCTCAATCTTCCGGCCGGTTATTTTGGCATGGTACTGGGCATCATCGGGATGGGGTTCGCGTGGCGATATGCCAGCCAGGTATGGCCTGTAAGCCACTGGATTGGCGACGGTTTAGTGATCCTTGCGATGGTCATCTGGGGATTGTTGACGCTGGCCTTTATTAGTCGTTTACTGCGTTTTCCTCATAGCGTACTGGCGGAAATTCGTCATCCGGTGATGAGCAGTTTTGTCAGTCTGTTTCCGGCTACAACGATGCTGGTCGCGATTGGTTTTGTCCCGTGGTATCGACCGCTGGCGATTGTGTTGTTCAGCATCGGCGTGGTGATACAGCTGGCGTATGCGGCCTGGCAAACGGCTGGATTATGGCGTGGCGAGCACCCGGAAGAGGCCACCACACCGGGTCTGTATCTGCCAACCGTTGCCAATAACTTTATCAGCGCCATGGCCTGTGGTGCGCTTGGCTTCAACGATGCCGGATTGGTGTTTTTGGGCGCAGGGGTATTTTCCTGGCTCAGTCTCGAGCCGGTTATTCTGCAGCGTTTACGAAGCTGCGGCGAGCTGCCGACGGTTTTACGGACTTCACTTGGTATACAACTGGCGCCTGCGCTGGTCGCCTGTAGCGCGTGGCTTAGTGTGAACGGTGGCGAGGGAGATACGTTAGCCAAAATGCTGTTCGGCTATGGTCTGTTGCAACTTCTGTTTATGCTACGCCTGATGCCGTGGTATTTGTCACAGCCGTTTAATGCGTCTTTCTGGAGCTTCTCGTTCGGCGTGTCGGCACTGGCGACTACGGGGCTGCATTTAGGGCACGGCAGCGAGTCAGGCTTTTTTCATACGCTGGCGATCCCGCTGTTTATTTTTACCAATTTTATCATTGCGCTATTACTGATACGTACGTTTGCATTGCTGATGCAGGGAAAACTGCTTATTCGCACCGAACGTGCTGCATTACTGAAATCTGAGGATAAATAATGATCCGTTGTGACGAAAACTACTTTACTGAGAAATATGATTTGACCCGCACGCATTCCGATGTCGTCGACGCGGCGAAAATTGTTGCCCCGGGCAAAACGTTAGATCTGGGCTGCGGGAATGGCCGTAACAGTCTGTACCTGGCGGCCAACGGTTATGACGTTACCGCATGGGACAAGAATCCGATGAGCATCGCCAATCTGGAACGCATTAAAAACGCGGAAGGGCTGACTAATCTGCACGCTGAGGTGGCGGATCTCAATGCGCTAAACTTTGACGGTGAATATGATTTTATTCTTTCTACCGTGGTGATGATGTTCCTGGACGCGAAAACCATCCCGGGCCTGATTGAAAATATGCAGCGCTGCACCAATCCTGGTGGGTATAACCTGATCGTCGCGGCAATGGATACCGATGATTTTCCGTGCACCGTTGGGTTCCCGTTTGCGTTTAAAACAGGGGAGTTACGCCGTTACTACACAGGTTGGGATCTGCTGAAATATAACGAAGACGTAGGTGAGCTTCATCGTACGGATGAGCACGGCAACCGAATTAAACTACGCTTTGCAACAATGCTGGCGCGTAAAACGGTCTGACCTGCCCATTTGTGATAACTCTTTCTACGTACAGCATTTTTTTGTGCTGAATATTAAGAAAACGTTAAGATAAAATTGTGCGGGCCTTACCATTTTTAGTTCATCCAAAATGATTTCCTTTTGCTATTATTTCAGATGCATATCTGCAAATACTAAGGGATCGTTCCATGCGTGCTCAAACTTTATTTAAAGTTGCAGTGCTTACGGGTTTACTGGCGTTATCAGGCTGTGCTTCAAAAATAACGCAGCCTGATAAATATTCAGGTTTTTTAAAAGATTACTCCGGCCTGAAGGAAACAAAATCTGCAACCGGACAGCCGGTGCTGCGTTGGGTTGATCCCAACTTTAATGAGTCTAAATACGATAACATCGTTTATAACCCGATCACGTATTATCCGGTTCCTAAACCAACCACCCAGGTCGGTCAGCAGGTTCTTGATAAGCTGTTGAGCTATACCAATACCCAAATGAAAACTGCCCTGGCAAAACGTAAACCGCTGGTTACGACGCCAGGCTCGCGCAGTCTGATTTTCCGCGGGGCAATCACCGGTGTTGCTACCAGCAAAGAAGGGCTGCAGTTCTATGAAGTGGTCCCGGTTGCACTGCTCGTTGCGGGTACGCAAATGGCGACGGGGCACCGTACCATGGATACGCACCTCTTTTTCGAAGGTGAGTTGATTGATGCGGCAACCAATAAACCTGTCATTAAAGTTGTACGTCAGGGTGAAGGCAAAGACCTGAACAACGAAAGTACGCCGATGGCGTTCGAAACGTTGAAGAAAGTTGTTGATGACATGGCGACTGATGCTTCCATGTTTGACGTAAACAAAAAACAATAATAACGAAGAACGCACCATCCCTGGATGGTGCGTTTTTTTATGCCGCCCGGCGACGATATACGAGTTTACCCATCAGCGTTTCTGGTCGGGCAAACATCACCAGATTCCCCAGCAAAATCAATACTAATCCCACAATCGCATTAACCTGCCAGACATACCCTTCATACAACGTAGACAGCGTTAGCGCCACCAGTGGAAAAAGCAGTGTACTGTATGCCGCTTTACTGGGACCAATGCGTCCGACCAGCGTGAAATAGGCGCCGAAGGCGATTACCGAACCAAAAATAGCCAGATACAACAGCGCACTGAGATAACTGAAGGTCCACTGTGGCGTGAAGCTGTCGCCGCGCACCAGCGCAATGGTAGCAATCAACACGGTGCCGTACAGCATCGCCCAACTGTTGGTGGTCATCACCTCGAGACCTTTTTTCTGATGACGCAGACTTATCATATTGCCCAGTGAGAAACCAAAAGTGCCGAGGGCGCTTAAACCAATCCCCAGCAGCAGCGAGTGATTCAACCCGCTGTTGACCAAATCCTGCCAGAACAAGGTGACAATACCTGTCAGCCCCAGCCCGGCGGCAACATAAAAGCGTCCTGGTGGTTTTTGACCAAAAAACAGGTAGCTATTAACCGCATTGAACAGGACCGCCATCGAGAAAATGACGGATTCGAGACCGGTATTGATCCACGCAGCGGCAGTGTAAAAACACCAGAAGTTAAAGCAAAAAACGCATCCACCTTGTAACAGACAAAACAGATGATCGCGTCCGGAAAGCTTACGCAATTTCCCGCTGATCAGCAGGATGGCTATCATCACGGTGCTGGCGATGGCAAAGCGCCAGAAGATGGAAACCGGCGCCGCAACCGGGCCTTGTTGCAGGTAAATCGCAATCCATGTCGTTCCCCAAATCACCACCACCAGGCAGTACAACAGTCCGTTCATACAACTCTCTCTTTTTGGTCTTCAGGCGCACACTGTGCCACGTCGGGTAGCAAGGGGCTTTCATCGGCTTGCGCTGGACTTGCAAAATCTTGCGCTTTTTTTAGTGTAAAGGTGAAAAGGAAGCTGTTAACGATATGTAGCTGATATAGACTGAAAGCCTGCTAACTTATTTTGAATGTGATGGTATGTCTCAGCCCTATGGTGCCTTTGAAAACTTACGCAAACACAATGCCGTGCTGCACGAGTCGGTTGCGTTACATTCGGGGATCCAACTGGCTGCCTGGTCAAACAAGCGCGACACCATTACCCAGTATTGCGATCACCACACGCTCAGTTTATACATCGCGGATGGCTACGAGAGTTATCACAAAACGGCGGGAGGCTGGAAGAATGGCGGCGGACCGGATCGTTTTTGCCTGATGCCAAAAGAGAGTGAGTCCAGTTGGGATATTCGTGACGATCTTTCCTTTGTTCATCTCTATTGTACCGACGCTCACCTGCGCGAAGTGGGTGAAAAAGTCTGGGACAAAAGCCCTTATAGCTTCACGCTGGACGAGCATACTTTTGGCAGCGATCCGGGGATCACGGCGGTTTACCGTCAGTTTTTGCTTGGTAACGACTGGCTGCAACCCGCTAATCACCTCACGCTTAGCGCGGCATCTTCACTACTGTTAACGCATCTGATCCAGCATTACAGCAACGTTCAATGGCGACTTCCCGTTGTCACCGGAGGACTTGCGCCTGCCACCTTGCGTAACGTGCTGGCCTATATTGAAGCACATCTGGCGTATCCCATAACGTTGAGCGATCTGGCTGGTGAAGCAGCGCTAAGCGAATTCCATTTTGCTAGAATGTTTCGCCAGTCGATGAATATGGCGCCGCATCAGTACGTCATGCAACGCCGTATGGCGCTAGCGCAGCAACTGGTCTGTTATTCATCACGCAGCCTGTCGGATATTGCAATGGCCTGCGGATTTAGTTCGGCGAGTCATTTCAGTAACCGGTTTAAACAAGTGACAGGTAAAACACCAACGCAGCTACGCGCGGCGAAATAACGTCAACACTGCGTAGCAAATACCGCCGACAACCAGCCCCCAGAATGCAGACCCAATGCCAAATACCGTCAGACCACTGGCCGTAACCAGAAAAGTCACGATGGCCGCATCGCGTTCAGCTTCATTATGTAAGGCTTGATATAAACTACCGCTAATCGTGCCGAGTAATGCAAGACCAGCAAGCATCTGGATCCAGCTTACGGGCAGGGCTGCCATCAGTCCTGTAACCGAACCGCCAAACACCCCAGCCAGAAGATAGAAGACGCCTGCTGCCGCTGCGGCGAGCCAGCGTCGATTTGCATCCGGATGCGCTTCAGGACTTTGGCAAATTGCGGCGGTTATGGCGGCGATGCAGATGGAATAGACGCCAAAAGGTGAAAATAGCAGCGCCAGTAGACCCGTAAAAACAATCAGAGGGGAAACGGGTAACGAATATCCTGATGCTTTCATGGTCGCAATACCGGGGGCATTTTGCGAAGCCATAGTGACCAGAAATAACGGTAGTGCAATGCTGATACTGTGGGGTAATGAAAAGTGCGGGGTAATAAACGCTGGGATAACCGGTGACAGATTAACATCATTAGTGACAATGTCACCTTTCATCAAGGCGATGGCAATACCCACTAACATCGCAGCGATAACGGCATATCTTGGGGCAATAACTTTTAGCACCAGCCATGCCACCAGCATACTACCGCACAAAATAAGCTCACTGTTCAGGCTATCAAATGCCTGCAAACCAAAACGCAGTAAGATCCCAGCCAACATGGCTGATGCCAGCGAGTGGGGAATGATTTTCATCAGGCGGGCAAACAGTCCGGTTACGCCGCACAGCACAATCAGCGCGTTAGCCACGATAAAAACGCCGATGGCATCCTGAATAGATACCCCGTGCAGGCCCGTCACCAGCAGCGCGGCACCGGGCGTTGACCATGCGGTAAGTACAGGAGCGCGATACCACAATGTCAGCACCAGCGTACTGACCCCCATTGCTAACCCCAGTGCGGTCATCCAACCTGCAATTTGCCCGGTAGTCGCACCTGCGGCGAGTGCCGCTTGCCAGATAATGGCCGCCGAACTGGCATAGCCAACCAGGACCGCCACAAAACCCGATAATACAGTGGGCAGGGGGATGGAGAATGCACGCATATTCACTCCGTGTGCGTTATAACGGTCAATCACTGTAGCACTGTGCGTTATAGCGTACAAGTGCTAAACTGTAGCCCCGAGTAAGGAGAGCGACGAAGGAGAAAATGGACAACTTAACCCACTATCTGGCCACAACGCTCAGGACATTACGTCACCAGCGGGAATGGAGTCTTTCGCGTCTGGCGGAGGAAACTGGCGTCTCAAAAGCGATGCTGGGGCAGATTGAACGTAATGAATCCAGTCCAACGGTGGCGACATTGTGGAAAATTGCCACTGGGCTGAACGTCCCGTTTTCAACGTTTATTTCACCACCAGAGTCAGACGGCACGCTAACATTCGATCCCCAGCAGCAGGCAATGGTCGTCACGCCGTTGTTCCCGTGGGATCCTCAACTGTGCTTCGATCATTTTTCGATACTATTGGCGCCCGGCGCGCTCAGTGAATCTACTCCGCATGAGACCGGCGTAATAGAGCACGTGGTGGTGATTAATGGTCTGCTGGATATGTGTATTGAGGGGCAGTGGCGCACCCTTAAATCTGGTGAGGGTGTCCGTTTCGCCGGAGATATGGCACACAGTTACCGTAACAGCAGCGAACAAACGGTGCACTTTCATTCGCTGATCCATTACCCGCGCAGTTAATCGGGAAAACTATTCCGAAAAGCTGCGCTTGTGACTACAATAGCCGCCATTTTTACCGCTTGTGGATGGTAACAACTGTATGCGCCAGCAGCCTCATCACCTTGAATTGTTAAGCCCGGCTCGGGATACCGCCATTGCGCGCGAAGCCATTTTGCACGGCGCAGACGCCGTTTACATTGGTGGACCGGGTTTTGGCGCGCGCCATAACGCCAGTAATAGCCTGAAAGATATCGCCGAACTGGTGCCTTTCGCCCATCGCTATGGGGCGAAAATCTTTGTGACGCTAAATACTATCTTGCACGATGATGAACTGGAACCCGCGCAGCGGTTAATTACCGATTTGTATCAGACCGGTGTTGATGCTCTGATCGTACAGGATATGGGGATTCTGGAACTGGATATTCCCCCGATTGAACTGCATGCCAGCACCCAATGTGATATTCGCAGCGTTGAGAAGGCGAAATTTCTTGCTGATGTCGGATTCACCCAGATTGTCCTTGCGCGCGAACTGAGCCTTGAGCAAATTAACGCCATCCATCAGGCTACCGATGCGACCATTGAGTTTTTCATTCACGGCGCGCTGTGCGTTGCCTATTCAGGTCAGTGTTATATTTCACATGCGCAAACCGGACGCAGTGCTAACCGTGGCGACTGTTCCCAGGCTTGCCGTCTGCCGTATACCCTGAAAGACGATCAGGGACGCGTGGTGTCCTATGAAAAACACCTGCTGTCGATGAAAGACAACGATCAGACCGCCAACCTCGGCGCATTGATTGACGCAGGTGTGCGTTCCTTCAAAATTGAAGGGCGCTATAAGGACATGAGTTATGTAAAGAATATTACCGCGCATTATCGCCAGATGCTCGATGCCATCATTGAAGAGCGCGGCGACCTGGCCCGTTCATCAGCGGGACGTACCGAACATTTCTTTACCCCATCCACGGAGAAAACCTTCCATCGTGGCAGCACCGATTATTTTGTGAATGCCCGTAAAGGGGATATCGGCGCATTCGACTCACCAAAGTTTATCGGTTTGCCGGTCGGCGAAGTCCTGAAGGTGGCGAAAGATCATCTCGATGTTGAGGTGACAGAACCGCTGGCTAACGGGGATGGCCTGAACGTGTTAATCAAACGTGAGGTTGTTGGATTCCGCGCCAACACCGTGGAAAAAACGGGGAACAATCGTTATCGGGTATGGCCGAATGAAATGCCTGCCGATCTGCACAAAGTGCGTCCGCATCATCCGCTGAATCGCAACCTCGATCATAACTGGCAGCAAGCGTTAACCAAAACCTCCAGCGAACGCCGTGTTGCGATCGATATTGAGCTCGGCGGCTGGCAGGAGCAGTTGATTCTGACGCTCACCAGTGAAGAGGGCGTGAGCATTACCCATACGCTGGATGGCCAGTTTGAGGAAGCGAACAATGCGGAAAAAGCGTTGAGTAACCTACAGGACGGACTGGCAAAACTTGGGCAGACGATGTACTACGCCCGCAATATTCAGGTGAATCTGCCGGGCGCGCTGTTCGTGCCAAACGGTCAACTAAATCAGTTAAGACGTGAAGCCGTTGATATGCTGGATGCAGCGCGCCTGCAAAGCTATAAGCGCGGTAGCCGCAAACCAGTATCCCAGCCAGCGCCGGTTTATCCGCAAACGCACTTGAGTTTCCTGGCTAACGTCTACAACCAAAAAGCGCGTGAGTTTTATCACCGTTATGGCGTTCAGTTGATTGATGCAGCCTATGAAGCGCATGAAGAAAAGGGCGAAGTACCGGTGATGATCACCAAACATTGCCTGCGTTTCGCCTTTAACCTGTGTCCGAAACAGGCGAAAGGGAACATCAAGAGCTGGAAAGCGACACCGATGCAACTGGTTAACGGCGATGAAGTCCTGACGCTGAAATTTGATTGCCGACCGTGCGAAATGCACGTGATCGGCAAGATGAAACATCACATTCTGAAGATGCCGTTGCCGGGTAGCGTCGTGGCTTCGGTCAGTCCGGAAGAACTGATGAAGACACTGCCGAAGCGTAAGGTTAATCGTTAGCTCAGATGCGTATCGGGTTTGCGTGATTTTTGCCAGTGATGGCGTTCACGAAGATCGGCGGCGGATTCTTCCGCCGTCACTCGCAGCTCATCACTGTCGGCCGTGTGTCGTAGTAAATGATCGGCATCCTGCACCTGAAGATATTCATATCCCTGATTAGTAGCGAAAAGTTGACCGGAAAAAAGCGCGCTGGCCAGCAATAACACTGTTAACCCTTTCTTAAACATCATCCACCCTCTGGTACGTTAGCTGCGGAATTGGCGATAATTTCGCCTGGTGACTATTCAATATTTTAATCGGGATAATGACAATCTCTGTTTTGTCATTTTGATGTTTTTTACATTTTTGTTTAGTCGATGTTGGGATTTGTAACACCCGGGCAGTGCAGCACTGCCCGGGTGTTATCAGGGAGAGATTCAGGACTTAAATCCGGCGGCCGTCATCAGGAGACGAAAGAACATACCAACAGCGGCGAGGGCCAGCACGCTGCCGCCCCAGAGGATCACCAGCCACATCAGGCGTTTCCAGATTGTTTGTTGCATCAATGATACCCCTCACCATGTTGAACTTTGCCGCGGAAAACGTAGTAGCTCCAGAAGGTGTACACCAGGATTATCGGGATAATCAGCAGTGCGCCAACCAACATAAAGCCCTGACTTTGCGCCGGAGCCGCCGCTTGCCAGAGCGTAATGGACGGCGGAATGATGTGTGGCCAGATACTGATCCCCAGCCCGCTAAACCCGAGGAAAATCAGCCCCAGTGTCAATACAAAAGGCAGCGTATGGCAGTTATGTTGCCCCAGCGAACGCCACAGCCAGATGCTGATAAGCGCAACCAGCAGCGGAACCGGCATCAGGAACCACAGGTTGGGCAGGCTAAACCAACGCTCGCCAATCGCGCTATGCGCCAGTGGTGTCCACAGGCTGATAATGGCAATCACAATCAACATTGCCAGCAGCAGTTTTTTGGCCACGCGACGCATTTTATCCTGCAACGGATTTTCACTTTTCATCACCAGCCATGTCGCCCCCAGCAGGGCATAGGCTACAACCAGGCCAACGCCGCAGAACAACGTGAACGGGGTCAACCAGTCGAAAGGACCGCCGCTGTAGCTGCGACCGGTAACGGAAAATCCGTTGAGTACGGCACCCACCACCACGCCCTGGGTGAATGTCGCCAGGATTGAACCGCTGAGAAAGGCTTTATCCCAGAATGGTCGATGCGCCGGCGTGGCCTTGAAGCGAAACTCAAACGCGACGCCGCGAAAAATCAGGCCGATTAGCATCAGGGTCAACGGGAGCGTCAGCGCATCGACAATCACCGCATAGGCCAGCGGGAACGCGCCAAATAACCCGGCCCCGCCCAACACCAGCCAGGTTTCATTCCCATCCCATACGGGAGCGACGCTGTTAACCATCACATCGCGGTCATCAGCGTCCTGAATCGCGGGGAATAAAATGCCAATCCCGAGATCAAAACCGTCCATCACGATATACATCAGCGTGGCGAACACGATAATCACAAACCAGATAACTGATAAATCGATACCCATTAGCGATGAGCCTCCGGTTGAGAATCAAGGACGGCAGCCGAAAGCGGCCGGGCAGGCGTGCCGGTTGGCGGAATTGTTGGGTCATCTTCATGTGGCCCCTTGCGGATCAGGCGTATCATGTAGCTGTAACCCACACCAAACACTGAGCTGTACACCACAAAGAAGGACAGCAGGCTGATGCTCATATGTAAATCACCATGTGCGGAAACCGCATCCGCCGTACGTTGCAGACCGTAAACCACCCACGGTTGACGGCCAACTTCAGTGGTCACCCAACCGGCAAGGATGGCAATCAGACCTGAGGGGCCCATCCACAAGGCAAAGCGCAGGAAAGGGCGCGAGGTGTATAAACGCTGCTTATAGCGCAGCCACAGGGCAAAAGCGCCCAGCAGGATCATCAGCATGCCTAGCCCGGCCATTATGCGAAACGACCAGAACACCATCGTTGAGTTAGGCCTGTCTTCTTTAGGAAACTCTTTTAGTGCCGGGACCTGTTTGTCCAGGCTATGGGTCAGGATCAGACTACCCAGGGCAGGAATTTCCAGCCCATAGCGGGTGCGTTCCTGCTCCATATCCGGCCAGCCGAAAAGTAGTAGCGGGGTTGGTTCGCCGGGCGGATTTTCCCAGTGCCCTTCAATCGCAGCAATTTTTGCCGGCTGATGCTTCAGCGTATTCAAACCGTGCATATCGCCAATCAAAGCCTGCAGCGGGGCGACGATTAACGTCATCCATAGCGCCATTGAGAACATTGCGCGAATAGCCGGGGTGTTATTCCCGCGCAATAAATGCCATGCACCTGACGCTGCAACAAACAACGCGCTGCTGAGGAAAGCGGCAACGGACATATGCAGTAAACGATAAGGGAATGAAGGATTGAAAATAACGGCGAACCAGTCAACGGGAACGACCTGGCCGTTAACTATTTCATAGCCTTGCGGTGTCTGCATCCAGCTGTTAGAGGCGAGGATCCAGAAGGTTGAAATAATGGTACCCAGTGCGACCATGCAGGTGGCAAAGAAGTGAAGCCCTGGGCCAACCCGGTTCCAGCCAAACAGCATTACCCCAAGGAAGCCCGCTTCAAGAAAGAAGGCGGTGAGCACTTCATAGGTCAGAAGCGGCCCGGTGATGCTACCGGCGAACTCGGAAAAACCACTCCAGTTGGTACCGAACTGATAAGCCATCACCAGCCCGGAAACTACACCCATACCAAAGTTTACGGCGAATATTTTCGACCAGAAATGGTATAGCGAACGCCAGGTGGGATTTTTCGTCTTTAGCCATAACCCCTCAAGTACTGCCAGATAACTGGAGAGGCCGATGGTAATGGCCGGAAAGATGATGTGAAAGGATACCGTAAACGCGAACTGGATCCTCGCCAGGTGAAACGCGTCAAGACCGAACATGCTTAACTCCGCAGGCAAAATTGATTTGGCGCAATTCTAAGCCTGAGAAGCAATGCGGGGCAGAAACAGAACAGTTCTTTTTAACCATAACAGTTGCAGTGTTGTTATAGGTTGTACACGCTGATATGAAATCTGGAAGCTGGATTCCTGTTATTAAATAGCGTCCTCCCCACGTTAGTAATTCTGCAATATTAATAGCAAGGTAATTAAAAGGTAATCATAAATGTTTACTTTGTGTGTATAAAGGTTCTTCTGCTGAATGCCTTCCTTGAATCAAAAATCACCCAGCAGGAGCTGGCGAACAGGATCGGCAGACCTAAGCAGGAGATCACCCGTTTATTTGATTTAAAGCACACGACAAAAATTGATGCCGTGCAGATTGCTGCGCGCGCCTTAGGCAAAGAGCTGGCGTTAACGATGTTGTAAAACTGTTAACTATAACAGTTATAAAAAACACCCTGATTATGTAAACTGATATACACAGTGATTGTCACCGACACCGGTAATCAGGATCAAAAATGAAAAAGTACCAGCGACTGGCAGAGCAAATTCGCGATCAAATTGCGTCTGGCGTATGGCAGCCAGGCGATCGCTTGCCTTCCTTGCGTGAGCAAGTGGTCAGCAGCGGAATGAGTTTTATGACCGTCGGACACGCATACCAGTTGCTGGAAAGCCAGGGGCGGATTATCGCCCGGCCGCAGTCTGGTTATTATGTCGCCGCGCGCCCCGAACGTGAACTGGCAGCGCCGCAGGTACAGGTCATGCGCGACGAAGCGGTGGATATCAATACCTATATTTTTGATATGTTGCAGGCCAGCCGGGATGCGTCAGTGATGCCCTTTGCCTCAGCATTCCCCGACCCGCGTCTGTTTCCACTTCAACAGTTGAACCGCTCGTTGGCGCAGGTGAGTAAAACCGCCACCGCCATGAGTGTGATTGAAAACCTGCCGCCGGGGAATGCTGAGTTGCGTCATGCCATTGCCCGTCGCTATGCTCAACAGGGGATGACCATTTCACCGGACGAAATCGTCATCACCACCGGCGCGCTGGAAGCCCTCAACCTGAGCCTGCAAGCTGTCACTGAACCGGGTGACTGGGTGATTGTCGAAAACCCCTGTTTTTACGGAGCGTTGCAGGCCCTGGAGCGATTACGTCTGAAGGCGCTGTCGGTAGCCACCGACGTTAACGAGGGGATCGATCTTGCCGCGTTGGAGCAGGCGTTGCAGGAGTACCCGGTAAAAGCCTGCTGGCTAATGACCAACAGCCAAAATCCGCTGGGTTTTACGCTCAGCGCAGAGAAAAAGGCGCGTCTGGTTGCCTTGTTGGAAAAATACCACGTAATGCTGATTGAAGATGATGTTTACAGCGAGCTGTACTTTGGCCGCGAAAAACCGCTACCTGCCAAAGCCTGGGATCGCGCCGACAGCGTTCTGCATTGTTCGTCTTTCTCGAAGTGTCTGGTGCCAGGATTTCGTATTGGCTGGGTGGCAGCAGGGAAACATGCCCGGCGTATTCAGCGACTCCAGCTAATGAGTACTTTATCTACCAGTTCGCCCATGCAGCTTGCACTTGTTGATTATCTTTCAACCCGGCGCTATGACGCGCATTTGCGACGCTTGCGTCGGCAACTGGCGGAACGTAAACAACAGGCCTGGCAAACGCTGCTGCGTCATCTTCCGGCGGAAGTCAAAATTCACCACAACGACAGTGGTTATTTTCTGTGGCTGGAGCTGCCGGAACCGCTTGATGCTGGTGTGCTCAGTACCCATGCGCTGGCACACCACATCAGCATTGCGCCGGGTAAAATGTTTTCGACCTCGGGAAGCTGGACACGTTTTTTTCGTTTTAATACTGCATGGCACTGGGGAGAGCGAGAAGAGCAGGCCGTAAAACAGCTTGGCAAATTAATTCGTGAAATGATGAAATAAACCATAACGCGCTATTCAATATAAATGAATAGCGCATTCTTATTTTCGAAATAGTGAATGCTGAACCACGGTATTATTTATATCGGGTGCGGCCATACAAAATATCAATAGTTAATACTATTGCCACCTCTGCGTCTAACTCCTTGTCTATACTCCAGAAGATTACCCCCTTGGTCAGAGTCTGTAGCGTAATGAGCGTTAGCTCACAACCTGATTAAATTTCCTTGCACCAGCAGGAACGCTTACCACACCCCGACTATTTTTAGAAAAGGACATATATTTACGGCAAGGCTGCCGCTCAATATTTTTTCGACAGGAGTAAGACGTTATGAGCAAGCAACTTGCCCTCAGTAGCCTGTGTGCCTTCAGCATGACGCTGATGACTGCGCAGGCAGCCGAACCCCCCACATCATTAGATAAACCGGAAGGCCGCCTGGATATTATTGCCTGGCCGGGTTATATCGAACGTGGGCAAACCGATAAACAATATGACTGGGTCTCGCAGTTTGAGAAAGATACCGGCTGTGCGGTCAATGTAAAAACGGCGGCCACCTCTGATGAGATGGTCAGCCTGATGGCTAAAGGCGGTTACGACCTGGTAACCGCTTCTGGTGATGCCTCACTGCGCCTGATAATGGGAAAACGCGTTCAGCCGATTAATACTGCGCTGATCCCTAACTGGAAAACCCTTGATCCGCGAGTGGTAAAAGGGGAGTGGTTTAACGTTGGCGGTAAAGTTTACGGTACGCCATACCAGTGGGGACCAAACCTGCTGATGTATAACACCAAAACCTTCCCAACGCCGCCGGACAGCTGGAACGTGGTATTCGTTGAACAAAATCTGCCTGACGGGAAAAGCAATAAAGGTCGCGTTCAGGCTTACGATGGCCCGATCTATATTGCCGACGCCGCATTATTCGTTAAAGCCACCCAGCCGCAGTTGGGTATTACCGACCCCTATCAGCTCACTGAAAAACAGTATCAGGCGGTGATCAAAGTCCTGAGCGATCAGCACGCGTTGATCCATCGCTATTGGCACGATACCACCGTGCAAATGAGCGATTTCAAAAACGAAGGCGTAGTGGCGTCAAGCGCCTGGCCTTATCAGGCTAACGCCTTGAAAGGCGAAGGTCAGCCAATTGCCACGGTCTTCCCAAAAGAGGGGGTTACCGGATGGGCTGATACCACCATGCTGCACAGTGAAGCGAAACACCCGGTTTGCGCTTACAAATGGATGAACTGGTCATTAACCCCGAAAGTACAGGGCGACGTAGCCGCCTGGTTTGGTTCTCTGCCAGTGGTGCCTGAAGGTTGTAAAGCCAGCCCGTTACTGGGTGAAAAAGGCTGTGAAACCAACGGCTATAGCTATTTCGACAAAATTGCCTTCTGGAAAACACCAATTGCCGAAGGTGGAAAATTCGTTCCTTACAGTCGCTGGACGCAGGATTACATCGCCATTATGGGTGGTCGTTAATTCCGCTGGGGGTTTTATGACGTACGCAGTGGAGTTTCATAACGTCTCGCGTTTGTATGGGGATGTTCGTGCAGTGGATGGGGTGAGTATTGCGATTAACGACGGTGAGTTTTTCTCTATGCTGGGGCCATCCGGCTCCGGCAAGACCACCTGTCTGCGCCTGATTGCCGGGTTTGAGCAACTGTCAGGCGGCGCAATCACTATTTTTGGTAAACAGGCCAGCGAATTGCCGCCCTGGGAACGGGACGTCAATACGGTATTTCAGGATTACGCGTTATTCCCGCACATGTCGATCCTCGACAACGTCGCCTATGGGCTGATGGTTAAAGGCATTGATAAAAAACAACGCCACGCGAAAGCACGTGAAGCACTGGATAAGGTCGCACTCGGTTTTGTTTATGAACGTAAACCGTCGCAGCTTTCCGGTGGGCAACGTCAGCGTGTGGCGATTGCCCGGGCGCTGGTCAATGAACCGCGCGTCCTGCTGTTGGATGAACCGCTCGGGGCATTGGATCTCAAACTGCGTGAGCAGATGCAGCTGGAGCTGAAAAAATTACAGCAATCCCTTGGCATCACCTTCATCTTTGTCACCCACGATCAGGGTGAAGCCCTGTCGATGTCCGATCGGGTGGCGGTGTTTAATAACGGTCGCATCGAACAGGTGGATTCTCCGCGTGAACTTTACATGCGTCCGCGGACGCCGTTTGTGGCAAGTTTCGTCGGAACGTCAAATGTCTTTGATGCGACGATGTCGGCGAACGTTTGTGGGCTACAGGGTATGTTCTCCCTACGTCCCGAACACATTCGCTTGAATGATGCCGGAGGAGAAGTCCAGGCCCGGGGTGTTATTCAGGCGGTGCAGTATCAGGGGGCGGCGACGCGGTTTGAGCTGAAACTTGCCGGAGGGGAAAAACTGCTGGTTAGCCAGGCGAACCTGACGGGAGAAATGCTACCGTCAACGTTGTCGCCGGGTCAGCAGGTGATGGCATCGTGGTCCCGCGACGTGATGGTACCGCTGGTTGAGGAGAGGTGAATGGCTATGAACGTCTTACATTCGCCTCCACAGTCGACAAGCCTGAACCGGATCTCAGGTTACTTCTGGCGTAATCCGGGGATGGGTCTGTTTTTGCTGCTCCTTGGACCACTGATGTGGTTTGGCATTGTCTACTTCGGCTCATTACTGACGCTGTTGTGGCAAGGTTTTTATACCTTCGACGATTTCACTATGTCGGTCACGCCGGACCTGACGCTGGCGAATTTGCAGGCGCTGTTTAATCCTGCTAACTACGACATCATTTTGCGTACCCTGACGATGGCGGTGGCGGTCACCATTGCCAGCGCGATTCTGGCGTTTCCGATGGCGTGGTATATGGCGCGCTATACCAGCGGCAAAATGAAAGCCTTTTTTTACATTGCCGTAATGTTGCCAATGTGGGCCAGTTACATCGTTAAAGCCTATGCGTGGACGCTGCTGTTAGCTAAAGACGGTGTGGCGCAGTGGTTTTTAACCCATCTTGGGCTGGAGCCGCTACTGCTTTCGTTCCTGACGCTGCCTGCGGTAGGCGGCAATACGTTGTCGACTTCAGGCTTAGGGCGCTTTCTGGTGTTCGTATACATCTGGCTGCCGTTTATGATCCTGCCGGTACAGGCCGCACTGGAGAGACTTCCGCCGTCACTGTTACAGGCCTCCGCTGATTTGGGCGCGCGTCCGCGTCAAACCTTCCGCTATGTGGTTCTTCCGCTGGCAATACCCGGTATCGCTGCGGGATCTATCTTTACCTTCTCTCTGACGTTGGGCGACTTTATCGTGCCACAGCTGGTGGGACCACCAGGCTATTTCATCGGCAACATGGTGTATTCGCAACAAGGGGCGATCGGCAATATGCCGATGGCGGCGGCATTTACTCTGGTGCCGATTGTGTTAATCGCACTGTATCTGGCGTTCGTGAAGCGTCTGGGAGCTTTCGATGCACTCTGAACGCGCGCCCTGGTTACTCAAACTGGCGGCATGGGGTGGGGTTATTTTCCTGCACTTTCCCATCCTCATCATTGCCACCTATGCTTTTAATACTGAGGAGGCTGCTTTTAGTTTTCCACCGCAGGGATTAACGCTGAAGTGGTTTAGCGTTGCGGCGCAGCGTAGCGATATCCTGGAGTCTGTGACGTTGTCACTTAAGATCGCTGCGTTGTCGACCGCTATTGCCCTTGTTCTGGGGACGCTGGCTGCGGCCGCGCTGTGGCGTAGGGACTTTTTTGGCAAAAGTGCAATATCGCTGTTGCTACTGTTGCCGATCGCGCTGCCGGGCATTATTACCGGCCTTGCGCTGTTGACGGCGTTTAAAACCATCAACCTGGAACCGGGTTTTCTCACGATCGTAGTGGGCCATGCGACGTTTTGCGTGGTGGTGGTGTTTAACAACGTTGTGGCGCGTTTTCGCCGTACCTCATGGAGTCTGGTTGAAGCGTCTATGGATCTTGGTGCCAACGGCTGGCAAACCTTTCGTTACGTCGTGCTGCCCAATCTGGCATCGGCACTACTGGCGGGCGGGATGCTGGCGTTTGCCTTGTCGTTTGATGAAATCATCGTGACAACGTTCACCGCCGGACATGAAAGAACACTTCCTCTGTGGCTGCTCAATCAATTGGGCCGTCCACGGGATGTGCCGGTCACCAACGTTGTGGCATTGCTGGTAATGCTGGTGACAACACTGCCAATTTTAGGGGCCTGGTGGCTAACGCGTGAAGGCGACACTCTCGCCGGAAACGGTAAATAAACGACGATATGGGAAATTGCTATGCAACATCAATTACTGATTAATGGCGAGCTGGTCAACGGTGAAGGTGAAAAGCAGCCAGTCTATAACCCTGCCACTGGTGAACTCATTCTGGAGATTGCTGAGGCGTCAGCCATGCAGGTTGATGCCGCGGTGCGTGCGGCAGACACCGCGTTTGCCACCTGGGGGCAAACCACGCCGAAAGTCCGCTCTGAACTGCTGCTGAAACTGGCGGACGCTATTGCCGATAACGCGCAAACCTTCGCTGAGCTGGAATCACTTAACTGCGGTAAGCCACTGCACTGTGTCCTCAACGATGAAATTCCAGCTATTGTCGACGTTTTTCGCTTCTTTGCCGGGGCGGCTCGAACTCTGCAAGGACAGGCGGCCGGAGAGTATCTGGAAGGACATACGTCGATGATTCGCCGTGATCCGCTCGGCGTGGTGGCCTCTATTGCTCCGTGGAACTATCCGCTGATGATGGCGGCGTGGAAGCTGGCTCCAGCGTTGGCAGCGGGAAACTGTGTGGTGATTAAACCATCAGAAATTACCCCGCTGACGGCGCTTAAATTGGCCGAATTTGCCAAAGATATTTACCCGGCTGGCGTTATCAACGTCCTGTTTGGTCGCGGTAAAACGGTGGGCGATCCGCTGACCGGCCATGAAAAAGTCCGCATGGTTTCGCTGACTGGCTCCATTGCAACCGGTGAACACATTATTCAGCACACCGCGCCGTCAATTAAGCGCACACATATGGAACTGGGCGGCAAAGCCCCGGTGATCATTTTTGATGATGCCGATCTGGATGCGGTAGTGAGCGGCGTGCGGACCTTTGGTTATTACAATGCCGGGCAAGACTGTACCGCCGCTTGTCGAATCTATGCCCAAAAAGGCATTTATGACGCGTTGGTTGAGAAACTCGGCGCCGCGGTTGCCAGCCTGAAAATTGGTGCGCCGAACGACGAATCGACGGAACTGGGACCGGTAAGCTCGCAGGCACATCTTGATCGCGTGACTAAAGCAGTCGATGAGGCCAAAGCCCTGGGGCATATCAAAGTTATCACCGGCGGCAAGAAAGTGGATGGCGCAGGCTACTACTTTGCCCCAACGCTGCTGGCCGGGGCGAAGCAAGAAGATGCCATCGTGCAGCGGGAAGTTTTCGGCCCGGTGGTCAGCGTGACCGTATTTGATGATGAAGACCAGGTGCTGGCGTGGGCAAATGATTCGAAATACGGACTGGCATCTTCCGTCTGGACCCGGGATGTTGGGCGTGCGCATCGCTTTAGCGCTCGCCTGCAATATGGTTGCACCTGGGTCAATACCCATTTCACGCTGGTTAGCGAGATGCCGCACGGTGGGCAAAAACAGTCTGGGTATGGCAAGGATATGTCGGTTTATGGGTTGGAAGATTACACGATTGTTCGCCATGTCATGATCAAGCATGAGTAATCTTTTAAGCGCGAGCGGTAAATGGGGCACTGATAGCTAAATATCGGCAAACGTGTGTCTATACTATTCGCGCCACTGGCCTCGTCGCCATCGGACGGCGGTAAGTTGGAAATATCCGCGAGGTCAGGCTAATTGATACAACAAAGCCCCGGCATGCCAGTCAGTAAAGCATTACAGGGAACATGTGATTCCGGCTCAGGGTTCCGTTCACCTCAGCGGCATCACTTCTCTGAGGCACTGATACCCGTGAACGTGCAATGGAGGCTCACCGCCGCCTCCCTTGCAACCCAGGCTCCCGGCGGGAAAATCGTCGCTGCGCGATTCATTCATCTTATGCCGTCTGCCTGTCGGGTCGGGGTCGAGCCTGCATCCCTGCAGGCCGTCCCCTCTGCCCGCATCCCTGCGGGCAGACCCGGTCAGCCGTCAACACCTCATCGATTTTCAGCCGGACCGGGGTCATCGTTGCAACGCTCTGACTTCCAGTTAAATCTGTTTTGCTGTTTAAACAAAAAATCCAGGTGGCCAGGTGTGGGCTGGTCCGGCTGAAAATTGCCGACGTGTTTCCGTAAGGCCGGGAGAACCCGCAGGGATGCGGGTTCAGGGCGCGTTTTACAGGGACGTTGCATCGCGCCCGGCCCGGTAGCCTGGAGGAATAAGCGGAGGGGACCACGAAGTGGCAATTTTCCCGCCGGGAGCCGGGATTGTTAAGGGTACGGCGATAGTACCCTTAACACGTTCACAGGCAGTATCGTTTCAGAGAAGTGAAAAACATAAGGTGAACGGAACAATACACCAGAGGCAACAGATTCATTACCTTCGGTTCGTTAACTGACAAGCATTACGGCTTAATATCGGGCTTTGTGCTTTCAGGTATACCGTACAGTAATCAGCGGCGTAAGCTGCAAGGCCAGGCAAGTAGCGCACAAACGCTCAGAACCAGTCCCAGTTGTTGCACCATGCCTGCAAATCCCAGCATCATTCCCAGCAACAGGTAACAGCTGTAGCCACCACGTGGCGAGACCTGAAAATGCAGCAAACGGCTCTGGAACTTCACCTAGGGCAGCATAATACCATAGAAGGATTAGGGGTATTACATACTAAGGATAATTTACCCGGCAGTGCGAGAATGGGAAAATAGTTTACTAATGGCAGAGAGAAGTCCCTCTCTGCCAACGGACGCTGCAATTAATCAAACAAGAACCACATCAAGCAAACCAGCCGAACCTTGCGGAAATCAGACTGAAAAGTCCTACAGCAGCAAATATATTTATCAGCACCACCGTTTTACTGGAAACATTCATTTGTGCCACCTTTCGTTTTAACCCATATGGGTATAGTACTGGTTATAACTATCCGCAATAGTACGAATTCCGAACATAATGAAAATGGGTTGTTTTACAGCCACTTTTCTTAAATTAATTAATAAAACTTGATGTGGGTCATGAAAAAGAGCATATTGCGCGCGATTTCACCTTTCGGCCCGGATGCCTTACATGTCTCTGTACCAAAAAATGTTGGTTTTTTATGCGGTGATGGCCGTTATCACGGCAATCATCACCTGGTTTCTTTCCCGCGATAAAAAGCGAATTCGCTTTCTCAGCGCGGTATTAGTCGGTGCGACCTGGCCGATGAGTTTTCCCGTCGCGTTAATGTTCTCTCTCTTCTGATGACGGCGTAAACGCCGCTTCAGGCGGAAAGCAGGGCATCCAATCGCTTTTTGTCGACTTCGCTGACATCCTGTGGATGCTGATACCCCACGTTCTCATTCGCACGGGTATACAAAGCGACCAGCCAGTCGTATACGTAGCGGCTTGCGCCGTGCGAAGGTTGTTCATCCAGCTTCGTCAGGCGTAACATCGGCTGTTGCTTCGGCGCGCTAAAAATAGCCGATCCTTTCTGGATCCTGCTGGCAGGGCGCTGCTCCTCTGCAACGTCGGCAAATCCAAGCCAGGTAATAAAATCACCGATATCGGCGTATAGCTGCGCGGCACAGACGTTTTCGCGCTGCATAATGCGCTGTAAGCGTTGCGGCATCTCCAGGCGATAGCTGGTGGTGACGAGGATGTCGGCAACCTGCCTTAACGTACGGGGATCGAGTCGTAAACGGCGGGCATTATTTTCATCGCGACACCACTGCCGCACGTGGTTAATCCACATTTTGTGTGCCTGATATCCGGTCTCCTGGCTTTCCGGTGAGTGCATTGTGTCACGCACTTCGGCAAACAGGTCAATCTCTTCATTAAATAAACCACTTACCTGCTCCTCGCGCGGTTGCTGAATACGCAGCAGCGACTCAAAAATGCGCATCGGCGGGAGCAAACCATCCAGCAGTTCGCCATGCTTTGCCGCCTGAGCCTGTAGCTGGCGGATCACTGACTCATTGCTTGCTGATTCGGTCTCAACGGGATTAATCCAGCCGATTAGGGTTTCGCGTACGCGCTGCTGGTGCTGTTCACGCAGGGAGATCAGCCTGGCCTGGCGCTGCTGTGGTGAGGTTGCCTGAGTCAACCATTCGACGAGGCGTTGTAAGCTGTGTTTATCCAGCGCCTGCAGCGTGCCCCAGTGCAGTCCGGGTTTGCCCATTAATTGCTGCACGGATTCGTCAAGATTTTGCTGGGTACTAAAACGCGCATCCTGCGGGGTAATGGCCCAGACCACGCCTGGCAATGCGGCGTCGTGGACGGGTTGAGTATCGTTAACCCAGCCCAATAGCTTGCGGGTGATGGCGGGCGTCTGGGCGCGGGTAGAGACAGCGTTGCAGATTAAGAGCACATCCGGTTGCAGGTGCTGGCGATAATGTTCCAGCATCCAGCCTAATTTTGCCTGCCACAGTGGATGCGGATGAGTATCCGGGGCGAGGGGAATATCGAGCAGATCGACATTCTCCAGCACTGCGTCTTCAACCGTCAGGATCAGTTCGCGCGTGAGCAGCGCCAGTGACGACAAAGAAAGGCTAACTGCATTGAGCAACTGATGATTTTCAATCGGATGAACCACCACATCGCTTTGCGCCTCATTATTGCCTGTTAATGCCACCTGGGTCAGGAAACTTTCGGCAGGTAAACCAAAATGATCAACCAGCAGACTCAGCGGGGCCGCTAATTCTTGCGCGTGTCCGGTTTGTTGCAACGTGTGCGCCAGCGTCAGCCACTGCTGCGTCAGCTCTGGTTGTTCTCCCCACAGTAGTGCCCAGGCGTTTGCCCGGGTAGTCAGATCCAGTGCGGGCAGCAACGTGGCAAACTGGTGCCATAGCGCATCGTCAATTTGCTGCTGGTTTGCCGGTACGCAGGAGCGCCAGAAACGACCGATTGCCGCAACATCATGTGCGGTAATGCCCGGCACAGGGTGACGCTGACGCAGCGTTTGCCATTTTTCCAGGCGCGCCTCAATAATCGATTTCTCGACCTGCCGGTTATCCGGGAGCGCGCTGAACTGGGCGATAAATAGCTGTACCAGTTCCGCTTCACTGAGTAACCGCAGACGCAACGGCCATTCGCTATCATGCGGATTTTCATCGCGCGTAAAGCGGATCGCCATATTGGTTGGCGCATGGCCAGGATTAATATGCGAGAAATAATCAAAGCTGCGATCCGGGGTAACAATATTCACTTTGCCAGTGGCATTGCTGCACAATGCCGCAAGCAGATGTGCTTTTGCCGATTGTGAATGTCCGTATAACCCTATACATCCTTGCGATGAAAAGGTTGTCTCCAGCGCAGATTCACTCACTGCGGCTAGCGTAAGCTGTGCCAGCAGGGCATCCGCTTCATCATCAAGACGAGCCGCACGTTGACGGGTATCTACCACCCACTCGATGGCGGCCTGCGCGGTATTAAACATCTTACTCATTTCAGGTACACGCTCCCGCTATCGATCCAGTAATGGCTTCCGCTATGGCGACGGTCTGCCAGCGTATTCAGTTTTAACGTTAAGGCATTGGCGGCAACGGGGGTGCCATCCTGTAACCAGGCATCGCTCAGGACGAAGAATTCTGGGCCACTTTCTTTGCTGCCGCCGCGTAGCTGCAGCCGTACATTCAACACGCCATCTCCGGCGATGGTTTTTGCCAGTTCGGCGGAATTTATGCTGAGCGTATACAGCGGCGTGGCAGGCCAGCGGCTGTTTGCCAGTTGCCGGAATCCTAACGTCACGTTGCCACGTAACGGGAAGTGCAACCGGGCATCCAGCTTCGCACCGGGTTTATCCAGATCAATATCGTGATACCAGATGTTCTCATCGCGCAGGGTATTGACCGTGTTATCCAGTACGCCAAGATAACGTACGGTCGAGTAAGCGCCGATATCGGCAGCTTTAAAGTTAAAACGCGGCAAACGCAAATCCAGCGCCAGGCTGCACAGCATGGCGCCGACTGCCGCGGTGGATTTGGGATTACCAATCCGCCCTTGTTGGCTGAACGGATACCACTCATGCACGCGGTAGTTATCCATCCAGATCATACGGTTAACCGGAACAGGTTGCAGATGGCGGATCAACGCCTGTACGCCCGGTAAACAGGCGGGCCTGCCGGTCACTAATAAAATATCGCAGCGATAATGTGAAATAGCCTCACAAACCGCGTGCAGCGGGGAAGTCAGGGTAAATTGCCCCGCTAACAGAGCTTCTTGTAACTGCCTGAACTGTACCTGCAACGGCACGCTCAGAACATCAAATGCTGGCGAACCTGCTGGCAACGCATGGTCGATAGCCTGCTGGATGTAGTTCATCACGTTGCGCGTTGGTCGTTGGCTCAGGAGTTCTCCGAATGTGGCATGCAGACCAGCGACCGGATCGTTAATATCGCTTTGTTCCCAGGCACTGAGTACCGCATGACCGAGTGGCATAAAGAGCTGCAATGCCGTTTGTTGACGCAAAATCGCCTGGGTATCGATACGACCGGAATCGCCAAACAGCGTGGCCAGCAATGCAGCGGCATCGGTCACGCCAGCTTGTTGTAAGCGGGTTTGCAGCGCAGGCAACACGCAACGCTGAATCACGTCCAGAAGCATGTCATCGCCTGCCACCTTAAAACCCTCACGGAACAGCAAATGCGGGGTAATTTTAACGTTCGCGCCGACGCCGTCATCAAGCTGATAATGGACGACGGCCATATCCGTTGTCCCGCCGCCAATGTCGATCGATGCCACGCGCAGCGCCCGACCTTTAGTCTCACCGGGTTCCGGCAAACGGTCCGGGCGGGCAAGGGCGTTAAAGAATGATTCGGTGTGGCCATCGTAGTGAGAGATAGCCTCGTTATACAGCCACACCAGTTGCCCGCAGCTGGCTTCATCCCATTCCATCTGAATTTCAGGTACGGGAACCACACTCTTTTCCTGCTGTTTACGGGTAGTGAAGTCTTCATCCTGCGGGTGCCAGCCCATTGCTTTCCAGACCAGGGCAATAGCTTCAAACATGCGCAGGCGGAAAATCTCGCGCTCCTGTTTGGGCATCGCCGACGGTAGGGTCAGGATCAGCGTCCGTAACTGACGAGGAGATGCCGGGAATCCGAGGCGCAACCGCGTCGCTACGCTGTTAATTTGCCCCAGCGCTTGGGCCAGTATTTCGCATAACATATGCGTCATCAGCGTGCTGCGGCTGTATTGCGGTGAGAATACCGGCAGACGATCGTCCTGCGGCAGGCTGAACAGCGGTTGCCCGTCATCGTTCATCAGGTTCATCAGCGGGAAGGCGGTAGCCAGCGGCTCGCGCTGGGTTTTGCCATTCATCTGGCTAAAGCGCCAGTCATGTAACACCGGCGTTTCATCCCACAGATAACGGCGCGGGCTGGAGATCCCACTATTGCCCTCGGTGCCCATACGCTGCATCGCCAGCTTACGGGCTTCATCACCCACACGCACAATCGACGGCCAGATAAAGGCGTCATCACGTCCGCTCTCAACGGAAAAATGCTGCTTACCAAAGCGCGCTTCGGAAAACTCCAGCCGGCTGGTGAACAGCGGATCGTTGAGGAACTGCGGCTCGCTTAACGAACGGACCTGCAATTCAGCGGTCTGACGCAGCCCGTCATTGGCATCCCCGTGATCTTCAATCAGGACGCCACAGGTATGGGTATTACCGATATCTAAAATAAGATCGACGGGAATAGCGGGTGTGCTAAGGGTATGCGTAACCAGTTTCACTTCCGGGACAGAAAGCTGCTCGCCTAACAGAGTCAGCACATTCAGCCAGTGCGCCTGGTATTCAAAGTTACGCAGCGCCAGCTGGATCTCTTGTTCTGAGCGATTCTCATGTTGGGTGACATGGTGCATAAAAGATTCGCGCAACCAGCCGTCAATCCAGGTCTGGTCAAGGAAATCAGCAATTTCATTGTCATGCCAGGCCAGCGCGAATCGTGTCCCGTTGAGCAGGTCGTTTTCATTAGGCGTTAACGCTGCAGGGGCATTTTCAGTGAGCTGGCTATCCAGCGCCACGGTAACGCGGTGGGTGTTGCCCGCGCTGTCGGGTTGCGCCAGTTTTCGTACCTGCACGCGCGCCCAGTTATCCGGGCCTTCAACAAACGTGCGCGGTGGGTTAAAGCGCAGAAACGGCAGCGGCAGCCAGACACCGTCGAGGACATCCAGCGAATAATGCAGCGTCTGGGTACTTTCCGGCTTCACCACTTCGGGCTGACCGCCAGTGCTGCCAGGCAAGGTATAGCGACCCGTTGCCAGATCGAAATCCAGCCGTAGCAGGGGACCGTTTGCCGTTTTGCGCACAAAGCGGCCATGGTGTGCAGATTCCTGCGGCGTCAGGCCAAAATCCAGGAATTGAACACCGCTATTGGCGATGAGCGTCACGCTCTGCTTGTAATCACACAGATTCACCAACATAGAATCAGGCACCTATCTTTTTGATTGTCAGAGGGATTTTCGCGTGATCGTCATAACGCGCGGTACAGGCGGCGACGTCGTTGGTTCCCGCTTTGCAGGTAATTTCAGGCATCGGATAACGTGACCCGTCTGTACAACGAGCATTGCCGCGACTCTTAATCATTAATTCACCCGACTGGTGCAAACCGGAGAAAATCTCGGCACGACAAACAATATTGTCACCATGAACTACGCGAGCAGTGCCTTTATTGGCCTGGATCTGATAGCGCAGCGACGGCGCTTTGCCGCTCACCGGATCTTTAACATCGACTAGGACGCGCCAGTTACCATTGAGGAAACGCGTCGTTCCTGCCTTCATCTGATTGGCATCCATCACCAGCGCATCTTTTGGAATCGCGGCGATCACCACCGGTCCTTCTACAGGTTTCTCTTTCTTCGCAGCTGGAGTCACTTCAGCACGATGCAAAGGCAGAGCAGATGCCAGTGCTGGCAGTGGTGCCATATCAATCTTAGCGACTTCAACAGCGGCGGCTTCGGGTACGGGCTGGGTGGTCTGTTGCTTCCACAGCAGCGGCCCAACGATGGCGGCAATGATGACTGCGGCAACGGGCAGGCTCCACAGCGGCAGGCGGCGCGCAGGTTTCTCTTGTGCCAGCGGCGGTGTAACCTCCGGTTCGTTAACTATAACCGGTGGCTGTGGCTCAGGTTCAGCCGGTTTAGCCAGCTCGACGACTGGCGTCAATAAAGGCGCATCAGCCTCGGCGAAGGTGATTTCCGGGGGGATTTCTTCTTCCTGTTCCGGCTCTGCTACGGTAACGACAGGAGGAATATCGGCAAGTTGCAGGCAATCGAGCACATCGTCGCGGGGATTTTCATTCAGATTGACGAAGCCCCAGAACGTAATAACGGGTTTGCCATCAACCAGAAACACGTGGTTTTCACCGGGAAACTGGATGGCTTTTTCGAGCAGAGAGCCAAACAGCTGTAGGGAGGTTTTTCCCGACTGCAGGCTTTTACGGCTCAGAGCCGCAGCATTTTCCAGCGTGCTTCCCAGATAGCGCAGCGCACGAAAACGTGCTTCTTCATCAGCGGCTTTCCACGCCACGGCTTTCCCTTCTATCGGGGAATACCAGTCAACCCGATCGCCGTTGTCGTTAATTTGTGGGATCGCCAAACAATCCACCATCGCCTGCTGTTTACGCAGACGAAGCGTTTCACGAATTTGCAATGCTGAATCAAAAACGGCCTGACCACCGCCGCCCACGGCCTGATAGTCATCCAAATTGCCGCTGCGCAAGAGAGTTTTTGCCACGTTGTTACCCCTTAGACTTCTTCACGTATCTACTTTACGTTTTATAAAAACGAGCAAACGGAGAAAGAGAGGCAAAAAGGGGCTAATTTTCATGGCATAGAGTGCCGGGAAAAATCTTGACGTTTTGAAAAAGACTTAAGGGAAATGAATTCGCTTAGGGTGATGAATTATTCAGCGAAATACACCGGATTAGAATAACCTGATAGTGATTTGTTATTGGTCAGTTTTTGTCAGCTATGCTCTGATATCTCGGTTAATAATAAAATAAGAAGGCTTATAACCATGATTGCAAGGAAAACGTTACTCGCGCTGGCTCTCAGCACCGTCATACCGTCAGGCGTTGCGTTCGCGGCCAATACTGACACCATCATCTATTGCTCGGAAGCATCGCCGGAGTCATTTAACCCGCAAATTGCCAGTTCCGGTCCCTCATTTGTGGCCAGTTCACAAGTGCTCTACAACCGACTCATCAACTTTGATCCGGTAAAGAATACCCCGGTACCATCTCTGGCAACGGACTGGACGATTTCTCCGGACGGAAAGACTTACACCTTTACCCTGCGTCAAGGCGTGAAATTCAACAGTAATAAATTCTTTAAACCGACCCGCGACTTCAACGCTGACGACGTGATTTTCTCGGTATTACGGCAGAAGGATGCCGATCATCCGTATCACAAGGTTTCTCAGGGAAGCTATGAATACTTTAACGATGTCGGTCTGGATAAACTGATTAAAGAAGTTAAGAAGCTCGATGATTATCACGTTCAGTTTGTCCTGAATGAACCTAACGCTGCGTTTCTTGCCGACTGGGGAATGGATTTTGCCTCGATTCTCTCTGCGGAATATGCCGACGCGATGCTGAAAAAAGGTACACCGGAAAACGTCGACAACTGGCCTATTGGCACCGGGCCTTACGTGCTGCAGCAGTACAAGCAGGACTCGCAAATCCGCTATCTTGCCAACCCTAACTACTGGGATGGCGCCGTTCCAACGAAACACCTGATCTTCTCAATCACGCCAAACGTCCAGACGCGGCTGGCAAAACTGCAAACCAATGAATGCCAAATAATCCCAGCACCTGCGCCCGTACAGTTTGACGAGATTAAAAAGAATAAAGATTTGACGCTGCATTCGGTTGACGCGCTGAACGTTGGATATCTGGCGTTTAATACCGAGAAAAAACCGTTTGATAACGTACTGGTGCGTCAGGCGCTAAACTACGCGACTGATAAAAAGGCCATTATTAACGCCGTCTTCTTAGGTTCCGGTACGGTGGCAAAATCGCCGATTCCACCGAATATGCTGGGGTTCAATAAAGATCTGCAGGATTACGCTTACGACCCGCAAAAAGCGAAAGACCTGCTGAAGCAGGCTGGGCTGGAAAATGGCTTTGAAGCGACGCTGTGGTCAATGCCGGTCCAGCGCCCATACAACCCGAACTCCCGACGGATTGCCGAGATGATCCAGAGCGACTGGGCAAAGGTGGGCGTGAAGGCGAAAATTGTCTCGTACGAGTGGGGTGAATATCTCTCCGGAATGCGTAAAGGTGAGCACGACACCGCGTTGTTTGGTTGGATGTCAGACAACGGCGATCCGGATAACTTCGCCGATGTGCTGCTGGGCTGCGACAGCATAAAAACCGGATCTAACGCCGCGCGCTGGTGCGATAAAGAGTATAATTCGCTGGTTGAAAAGGCGAAACTGGTGAGCAAACCGGAAGAGCGTGCCGCGCTTTACCAGCAATCGCAAGAGATTTTCTACCAGCAGGCTCCGTGGATAGCGCTGGCAAACGGTAAAACGTTCTACGCTACGCGTAGCAACGTCAGCGGATACAGCGTTAGCCTGATGGGCAGTGATTTTTCAAAAGCAAAATTAAATTAATGAGTTAAGGAGAGGTTATGTCGCATCTGGATGAGGTCAGCGCACGTGTTGATGCCGCCATTGAGGAGAGCGTCATTACGCATATGAATGAATTGCTGATTGAGCTCAGCGATGATGTCGCGTTGAGCCGGGAAGACCGCTATACCCAGCAACAGCGTTTGCGTACGGCTATCGCGCATCATGGCCGTCAGCATAAAGAAGATATGGAAGCCCGTCGCGAACAGTTGACCAAAGGTGGCACTATTCTTTGATAATTCCTCGCCGGATCTTATCCGGCCTACAGGCGCGTTCTGTAGGTCGGATAAGCGCAATTAAAACGAACGTCTTGCCACCAGCCATGCCCCGATCACCAACATTACCGCGCCACAGATTGGGCCCATCAGCGCCCGTAGAGGCACGCCGTGACTACGTAGAATATCCAGTATCAGTCCCCCGATAAGCTGGCTGGCAACCAGTACCGCAATCGTCGTGGCAGCGCCTACATTTTGATATCCACTAATGCTGGCGAAAACAAAGAACGATCCCAACAAGCCGGGGATGAGTGTCCACCAGCGTATGCTGGAAACCAATTCACCAAACCCTGCTAAACCTTGCTTAAACCACAATATGCTGACAAACAGCACGATCCCGACCAGCGAGTTAAGTAACATGGCGATAAGGATCGTCGAGGACGTCTGCGTGATGCGTACCATCAAGGTATTTTGCACCACCAGACCAATACCAGCGGCAATCAGAAAGGAGAGGGTCAGCGTCTGGTTCATCTAAGGGCATCCGGTTCGCGGCGATCGTCTAACTGCAACTGCATGAAGGTCAGATCCAGCCACCGCCCAAATTTGGTTCCAACCTGTGGCATTTGCGCGGTGGTTTTAAAGCCCAGCAAGCTGTGCAGATGCAGTGATGCCTGATTCTGAGACTCAATACCTGCCACCATTACATGCTTGCCGCATGCGCGGGCTTCGTCTATCAGTCTGCTGAGTAGTGCTCGTCCGAGTCCTTTTCCCTGATGTTCTGGATGGACATATACCGAATGTTCAACGGTATGGCGGAAGCCATCAAAGTTACGCCAGTCGCCAAAGGAGGCGTATCCCGTAACCACGCCATTCTCTTCACTCACCAGTACCGGATATCCCATCAATTGTCGGGATTCATACCAGGAAATACGGTTTTCGGCATCGACCGTTTGATCATTCCAGATAGCCGCCGTATGCAGTACCGCATGGTTGTAGATTTCTGCAATGGCGGCGCAGTCTTCTTTGCTGGCAAATCGAATTGACATGTTGAACCTCAGGGCTTGTTCACTATAGTATTACAATATGAATACTATTGAAGACAGCATAAATCAACGGATCAGTGCAAGAATTCGCATTGAGCGGGAATCTCGCGGTTGGTCACTCACGGAACTTGCCGAGCGCGCGGGCGTGTCGCGGGCCATGATCCATAAAATAGAACGCGGCGAGAGTAGTCCAACGGCGACGCTGCTGGGTAGACTTTCCGGTGCGTTTGGCATCAGCATGTCTACCCTGATTGCGCGGGCTGAAATGCAGGAGGGCAAGCTGCTGCGCTTCGCTGACCAGCCCGTCTGGCACGACCCGCAAAGCCACTATCTGCGCCGCCATGTTTCACCGCGCAGCGATCTACCTATCGATCTGGTGCAGATTGAATTACCCGCTGGAAGTGATATCCCGATGCCAGCTTCTTCCTATGTGCAGGCCAGACAACTTATCTGGTTACAGCAGGGGGAATTAGTTTTTGTGGAAGGGGACATACGCCATGAAATGCAGGCAGGTGATTGCCTGGAACTTGGCCCGCCGAATGACTGTCGGTTTATCAATGAAACCGCGAAACCCTGCGTTTACCTGGTTGTGCGGTTAAACCACGTCGTCAGCTAAATAGCAGGCGCAGACTGCTACTATTGATGGATTCATGCCAAAAGCAGAGGAGCACATCATGGGTCAACAGACTAATCGTAACCGTCGCTGGGTACTGGCTTCCCGTCCACATGGCGCGCCAGTCCCAGAGAACTTCCGTCTTGAAGAAGATGAGGTGGCATCCCCGGGCGAAGGCCAGGTTTTGCTGCGCACTGTTTATCTTTCCCTCGATCCCTACATGCGTGGCCGCATGAGCGATGAGCCATCTTACTCACCACCAGTAGAGATTGGTGGTGTTATGGTGGGTGGTACCGTAAGTCGCGTGGTGTCATCACGCCATCCGGACTACCAGCCAGGCGAATGGATATTGAGCTACAGCGGTTGGCAGGACTATGACATCTCCGACGGTAACGGACTGGTGAAGCTTGGCGCTCATCCCGAACATCCCTCCTGGGCGCTGGGTGTTATGGGTATGCCGGGGTTTACCGCTTATATGGGCCTGCTGGATATCGGTCAGCCGAAAGCGGGAGAAACGCTGGTGGTAGCCGCCGCAACCGGGCCGGTTGGCGCAACGGTTGGACAGATCGGTAAGCTTAAAGGCTGTCGGGTAATAGGTGTGGCTGGTGGGGCAGAGAAATGCCGACATGCCACAGAGGTGCTGGGCTTTGATGATTGCCTCGATCACCACGCACAAGATTTTGCGCAACAACTGGCAAAAGCCTGCCCGCAAGGAATTGATATTTATTATGAAAACGTCGGCGGAAAAGTATTTGATGCCGTTCTGCCATTGCTCAATACTTCTGCGCGGATTCCGCTTTGTGGCCTGGTCAGTGGTTATAACGCAACGTCGCTTCCGACCGGACCTGACAGATTACCGCTGTTAATGGCAACCCTGCTGAAAAAGCGTATCCGGATGCAGGGTTTTATCATTGGTCAGGATTATGGTCACCGCATTCAGGAGTTTCAGCGGGAGATGGGGCGCTGGCTTAAAGAGGACAAAATCCACTACCGCGAGCAGGTGACCGACGGCCTGGAAAATGCGCCACAAATCTTTATCGGTCTGCTGACCGGCAAAAACTTCGGCAAGGTAGTTATTCGTCTTGCTGAGGATTGATGCGTAAGAGTGGAAGACGGTGAATGTCTGTAACCAGGCCTGCTTCGTACGAAATGTAGGTCTGGTAAAATGCCAATGACGTTATCTGGATGAAAAGCGATTATTCATGGAGAAAATAAGAAGGTTACAACCCGAAAGCGAATAAATACTCCACATTGAGATAAATAATGATTACTATTCTCATTCCTAAAAAGGCAAAACCATGATTTTGCTCATTGAAGCTATGTGAAGCAGTAACAAACGAATTTATCAAAGGGAGTCGTCATGTCTTTACGTCATCTGTTTTCACCGCGTCTGCGTGGTTCTTTACTGTTAGGTTCACTGCTCGTTGCATCATCTTTTACTACGCAGGCTGCAGAAGAACTGCTGCGCAAAGCCGTCGGTAAAGGCGCTTATGAAATGGCGTACAGCCAACAAGAGAACGCGCTGTGGCTGGCGACCTCACAGAGCCGCAAACTGGATACCGGCGGGGTGGTTTACCGCCTTGACCCGGTCACCCTCGAAGTGACTCAGGTGATTCATAACGATCTCAAACCGTTTGGTGCCACCATCAATAACGCCACGCAAACGCTGTGGTTCGGCAACACGGTAAATAGCGCGGTAACGGCGATGGATGCTAAAACGGGCGCGGTGAAAGGACGTCTGGTGCTGGATGCGCGTAAGCGTTCTGAAGATGTTCGCCCGCTGCAGCCGCGTGAGCTGGCCGCAGATGACGCCACTAACACGGTATACATTAGCGGTATTGGTAAAGAGAGCGTGATTTGGGTGGTGGACGGTGATGCCATTAAACTGAAGGACACCATTCAAAATACCGGCAAAATGAGCACCGCTCTGGCGGTCGACAGCAAGGCTAAGCGCCTGTACACCGCCAATGCGGACGGTGAATTCATTACCATCGATACCACCACCAACAAAATTCTCAGTCGCAAAAAACTGCTGGATGATGGGAAAGAGCATTTCTTTATCAACCTGAGCCTGGACACAGCGGGCAACCGTGCATTTGTCACCGACTCTAAAGCGGCGGAAGTGTTGGTAATCGACACCCGTAACGGCAACGTACTGGCAAAAGTCGCCGCGCCGGAATCCCTTGCCGTGCTGTTCAACCCGATGCGTAATGAAGCCTACGTGACTCATCGCCAGGCCGGTAAAGTGAGTGTGATCGACGCGAAAAGCTATAAAGTCGTCAAAACATTCGAGACCCCAACATTCCCGAATAGCCTGGCGCTCTCTGCCGATGGTAAAATCCTGTACGTCAGCGTGAAACAGAAATCTACCCGCGAGCAGGAAGCTACCCAGCCGGACGATGTTATTCGTATTGCGCTGTAAAAAATCAGGAGGGGGAAACCCCTCCTGTCATTTCTCTAAACCCCACGATACGCCTCGTTACACCCCGCCAGTAGCCCGACCCACTTCAGGGACTTACACTACGCCCTCAACGGCTAACTGAATAACACGGGAATACCATGAAAAAGCCATTTATCTGTCTTTGTGCAGGCGTAATGCTGTTTACCCTGGCAGGATGCACCACCGATTACGTCATGACGACCAAAAGCGGACAAACCATTACCACCCAGGGTAAGCCAAAACTGGATAAAGATACGGGAATGACCAGCTATACCGATCAGGATGGAAACGCGCGGGAAATTAACAGCAACGATGTAGCGCAGTTGATTGAAGCGAACTAAAAAAGAAGGCCTGAAGGGTTAACCTGTCAGGCCTTCAGCCATTACGGCGCGGTGCGGTGGATTTCCGCGACGCGCTTACGCACGCCGAACCAGCCTGCAACCAGCAGGATGGCAATCAACGGTAATGACGCGATAGTGTAGGTGCCGTTTGGATAGTCAAACGCCATCAACACCAGCACGCTCAACAGGAACACCAGGGTTAGCCACGAGGTAAACGGAGCGCCCGGCAGTTTAAAGCTAACGTCTGCCGTTTTACCTTCTTTTATGGCCCGGCGCAGACGCATCTGACAGACCATGATAAAGCCCCACGACGCAATAATGCCCAACGACGCGAAGTTCAACACGATCTCAAACACCTGCGACGGCACCAGATAGTTCAGAAATACCCCGACGACATAGACGACCAGCGTGGCGAGGATCCCAGCCCAGGGTACCTGTTGGCGGCTCATTTTAGCCATGAATTTCGGCGCCGATCCGCCCATCGACATTGAACGTAAAATACGTCCGGTGCAGTACAGCCCAGAGTTAAGGCTGGAAAGTGCCGCGGTGAGCACCACAATATTCATGATACTGCCGATGTACGGCACGCCCAGTTTGGAGAAGAAGGTAACAAACGGGCTTTGCCCTGCCTGATAGGCATTCCACGGCAGTAACAGAACCAGCAGCACGACAGAACCCACATAGAACAGACCAATACGCCAGATAACGCTATTGATCGCTTTCGGCACCATGGTTTGTGGATCTTTGCATTCTCCAGCAGCGGTGCCCACCAGTTCAATGGAGGCAAACGCGAAAACCACCCCCTGAACCAGTACCAGCGCTGGCAGCAGGCCATGTGGGAAGAATCCACCGTTGTCGGTGATCAGGTGAAAACCCGTGGCGCTACCATCCAATGGTTTTCCAGTGCCTAAAAAGACGGTACCCACCACCAGGAAAATCACAATCGCCAACACTTTGACCAGTGCAAACCAAAACTCCATCTCCGCGAACCACTTCACGCCGATCATGTTCATGGTGCCGACAATGGCCAGCGCGCCGAGGGCGAATACCCACTGCGGTACATCACCAAATGCGCCCCAGTAATGCATATACAACGCCACCGCGGTGATATCGACAATGCCGGTCATCGCCCAGTTGATAAAGTACATCCAGCCAGCCACATAGGCGGCTTTCTCACCTAAAAATTCACGGGCATAGGAGACAAAGCTGCCGCTGGAAGGGCGATGTAAAACCAGTTCGCCAAGCGCGCGCAGTATAAAGAACGAAAAAATACCGCACACCAGATAAACCAGCGCCAAAGCAGGACCAGCCATCTGCAAGCGCGCGCCAGCCCCTAAAAACAACCCGGTACCAATTGCGCCGCCAATGGCGATCATCTGTACCTGTCGATTTCCCATCGCTTTGTGATACCCCTCTTCGTGGGCATTCAACCAGCGTCGTTTCGCCGCATGTTGTTCCGCGGCTTGCGTGTTGTTTGTGTTCATTACTTTTCCTGTTGACCTGACAAAAATACAAATCCTTTTTGCCGCACCTGCTGCGGCGAAAACAGCCTTACCCTTCATTGTGTTACGGGGGAAAACTGCCGGCCGAGCATCCTACATTCAATTGTTCGGTTCCGCAAAGCCTCGATAACAAGAATTCAGCATTTTTGTACAGCCTGCACTGGCGCGGTGTGGCCTCGATTCAGCCAATAAAAGAGAAGGGCGTAAATACCTGGAGAGGAGTGCGCTTATCGAGACATTCACCCGATAAGCGCCGTAAGGTTATGCTGATACGCCAAAGACCTGAACGGCTTGCTGTAAGCGCGATGAACGTTGAGTCAGATCGGCGGTAGCATCGGTGACACGCTCTACCATCTCGGCATTATTGTGTGTCATGGTGCCTACGCGTGAAATCGAATCGTTAATCAGATCCAGCGCCAGGGTTTGCTCACGCGTCGCCAGACTAATATCTTTGATCATCATCGACATCTGCAGGACATCGCCAATCATCCCGGTAAGATGCGTCTCCGTTTGTTCTACCATTTTGACGCCGCTATTCACGTTGGCGACGTTCTTCTCAATCAACTGTTTGATCTCTTTTGCTGCAGACGCTGAGTGCTGTGCCAGATTACGGACCTCTGCCGCCACAACGGCGAAACCGCGTCCTGACTCTCCGGCTCGCGCGGCCTCGACCGCGGCATTGAGCGCCAGAATATTGGTCTGAAAGGCGATACTATCAATGACGCCGATGATGTCGACGATCTGCCCGTTGTCACGCGATATCGCCTGCATCATGGCGATAGTTTGTTTCATGATATCGCCGCCTTCTGCCGCATTGGCGCTGGTTTTATCGGCCATGGTCATAGTATGTGCCGCAGTCTCAGCAGTTTGCTGTACCGCGCTACCAATTTCTTCAATGGCGGCAGCGGTTTGTTGCAGGTCGGCGGAGGTTTCTTCGGAACGCTTATGCAGCGCCGTACCTTCTTTTGATACTCGCTGACTGATAGCGCGAATACCGGATATTTGCGTACTGACATCATCGACCAGTGAATTCAGATTAAGCCCGGACTGATTAACCAGACGCATCAGCATTCCGATCTCATCCACCCGATTTAAATGACAGTTATCAGGTTTTCTCCCGGATACCACTTTCTTCATTTGCGTCAGTAGCGTATTAACTGGCTGACAAATTTGATACTTAAGGTAAATAGCAAGCATCAGAAATAAGAACAGCAACCCTCCCGCCTGAATAAATGGATTAACAGGAGCAAAAAGAAATAGCACGGCGAGCAGGGCGATTACCCCTAAAGAATAATTGACGCGCTGGCTAATGCTCATCCATTTAAACATTGATGCCCATGACAATATGCCGCGGCGAATGATAATGCCTTTAAAAAGTCGAAACCCTTTAAACTGCTGGCTATTAATTTTTTGATATAAACTTTCGCTTTGAGTTATTTCATCGCGCGAAGGAACGGTACGCACTGAAATGTAGCCAGTGAGCTTTTCATTGTGCCAGACCGGTGTAACGTTGGCGCGAACCCAGTAATGGTCGCCATTCTGCCGACGGTTTTTAACCATCCCCGTCCAGCTGTCTCCCTGCTGTAGCGTGTACCACATATCGGCGAACGCCGCGGGAGGCATATCAGGATGGCGAATAATATTATGCGGTTCGCCCATTAATTGCTGTTCGTTAAATCCGCTGGCATCAATAAATGCGGAGTTGGCGTAGGTAATATGACTTTCTTTATCCGTCGTAGAAAGCAGCGTCGCTTTATCGTTAAGTGCGTGCTCAATTTTTGTAACGGGCATGTTACTTTTCATAGAGGTCCCATGATGCTATGTATAATCCATACAAAAATCCCCGCAATAAAATCGGGGGATATTAGAAATCTGTTTTCAACCGTTTTAATAAGAAACGTTGCATTCTCTACTAATCATCATTTCTGTGGAAGTAGTTAAAATAAAAATTTCCATGTAAATCATTCATCCCGCGTCATAAAAGTGAAACAATTAATACAAGCGCATAACGTTACAAGTCGTTTAAACTGACTTAACGTAAATTGCGCTAAAAAACCATTTCGAAAAAAGAAAACTGGCATGAAAAGATTTTGATGTTATTACCGTGATATCAACGACCCTATTATATTTTGTAGGCTATTAATTGCGGGTGTTTTTAAGTTTAGCGGTACAGGGCGATCCAAATTTTAACCCTGGCTGCTGCAGGGTTTGTTATCTACTTTTTAGCTGAGTAAATGTGAATTAAATGTTTCAATATGGCTATTTGATAAATTAATAATAAAGACATGTTAACAAACATAGGCTCGTAACATGTCATATCGCCTGAGTATTCTGGATAAAAGCCCCATCGGGGAAGGTGAAACTGCCGCGACTGCGCTTTCCCGGACGTTGCGCCTGGCGCAACTGGCGGAAGAGTGGGGGTACCATCGTTTCTGGATCGCGGAACACCATAATACGCCACAGCTGGCCAGTCCATCGCCGGAGCTGGTGATCGCCTGGATCCTCGGGCAAACCCAGCGTATCCGCGTTGGTTCCGGCGGCGTGATGCTGCAACATTACAGCCCGTACAAAGTGGCGGAAAACTTCAATCTTCTGGCATCACTGGCTCCTGGACGTGTCGATCTCGGCGTAGGGAAGGCCCCTGGCGGGTTACCGTTGTCGACTCAGGCGTTACAGCATGGACTGCATCAGGAAGAAAAAGGCAGTTTTGCCGATCAGCTTTCTCAGCTTAACGGCTGGCTGGCGCTGAACGGAACGGAAAGCGGGGAAACGGTATTCCCGACGCCAATCCCACCAATACCGCCAGAAGGATTTGTACTCGGAGCCAGTGTGCAAAGCGCACAGTTAGCAGCGCAATCCGACTGGAATTTTATCTTCGCTGCGCACCTCAACGGTGACAAAGCGTTATTACGTGAGGTTTTGTCCTTCTGGCAGACCCACAGCGACCGCCCGACGATAGTCGCCGTTCAGGTTATTGTGGCTGACAGTCACGATGCCGCTGCGCAACTGGCGGAAAACGTGCAAATCTGGGGCGTTGAGCTGGAAAATGGTCAACGCGTTACAGTCGCCAGCGAAGAGCAAGCCCTGGCATTCGCCCTACAGGCGGGTAGTTCGCCACGCAAAATTGCGCGTCGTGAACTAGCGTTGTTACACGGCACCGCTCAAGAGGTGATGGTAAAGCTGAATGCTCTGCATACGCAATTTGGTATTGATGAGTTTATTATCGACACGCCAGTGGCGGAGGGCCACGCGCGTCTGACATCGCTGCGTTTGTTGGCACAAGTCCATAATGCCGTGGAGGTGCTCTGATGACCCTCAGCTCAACGCTTATCAACTGGCGTCGTGAATTACATCAGCACCCGGAGCTTTCCCTGCAGGAGGAAGCAACCACCAGGCGCATTCAGGCCTGGTTGCACTCTGCGGATGTCGACATTCTGCCGTTCGAGCTGAAAACCGGTCTGGTCGCGGAAATCGGCAAGGGAGAAGATGTCATCGCGCTACGAGCGGATATCGATGCGCTACCGATAGAAGAAAGTGCCGACGTTCCGTTTCGTTCCCTCACACCGGGCGTGATGCATGCCTGCGGGCATGACGTCCATACCAGCGTGATGCTTGGTGCAGCACTGCTGCTTAAACAACAGGAAACAACCTTACCGGGGCGAGTACGTATTTTGTTTCAACCAGCTGAAGAGAGTTTCGGCGGCGCAAAAACGTTGATCCGCGCCGGTGCGTTGCAAAACGTAGCGGCTATTTTTGGTATGCACAATGAGCCCGGTTTGCCGGTGGGCGAATTTGCCACACGCGGCGGTGCGTTCTATGCCAATGTCGATCGCTTCATGCTGCGTATAAATGGCAAGGGCGCACATGCGGCGCGTCCGCATGAAGGCAAAGATGCCATCCTGCTTGCCAGCCAGTTGGTAACCGTGTTGCAAAGCGTTGCCAGTCGCGACGTTAACACGCTGGATTCGGTGGTACTCAGCGTGACCCGTATTCAGGGAGGAAATACATGGAACGTACTGCCAGAGTCCGTTGAGCTGGAAGGGACGCTCAGAACGCACCGGACTCAGGTACAGCAGCAGGTTAAAGCACGGGTTAATGACATCGCTGCCGGATTTGCCCATGCCTTTGGCGCACAAATAGACGTTATCTGGCATGCAGGGCCGACCGCGTTGGTGAACGATGCGCGTTGGGCCGATATCGCCACCACGGTGGCGAAACAGTCAGGCTACACAACTCACCATGCTGACCTGCATATGGGCGGGGAGGATTTTGCCGTCTACCTGCAAAATACGCCAGGCGCATTTGTCAGTATTGGCAGCGCCAGTGAATACGGATTACATCACCCGGGATTTAATCCAGACGAACGTTTAATTGAACCTGCCGCACATTACTTTGCGCAGTTAGCAAAAACGGCATTCGCACACCTTTAAGTTTACCTGTTGGGTAGGGGTTATTATGGCTGAAAATCGGCAACTACGGCTCGGAACTATTCTGCATGGCGCATCGGGAAATATGTCCGCATGGCGCCACCCGGCGGCTCAGGCCGATGCCAGTATTAATTTTGAGTTTGTCAAAGAGACGGCGCTTATTGCGGAAAAAGGGAAGCTGGATTTTATTTTTGTCGCCGATGGTCTGTATATTAATGAAAAATCAATCCCGCACTTTTTAAATCGTTTTGAGCCGCTAACAGTATTATCCGCTTTGGCCAGCATCACCCAGAATCTGGGACTGGTTGGCACAGTGTCCACATCATACAGCGAGCCGTTTACGACCGCACGACAGTTCGCCAGCCTGGACCATCTCAGCAACGGGCGTGCGGGCTGGAACGTGGTTACGTCGCCTCTGGAAGGATCGGCAAAAAACTATTCTCGCGCTCAGCATCCGGAGCATGCCCAGCGTTATCGTATTGCCGATGAATATTTACAGGTAGTGAAAGGACTGTGGGATTCCTGGGAAGACGATGCTTTTACCCGTAATAAAACAAGCGGGGAATTTTTTAATCCGCATAAACTGCACACGCTAAACCATCATGGAGATTATTTTCAGGTCGCCGGGCCGTTAAATATTGGGCGTACGCCACAAGGTCGTCCGATTATATTTCAGGCGGGAGCTTCAGCAGATGGCAAGAAATTAGCGGCGCAGCATGCTGATGCCATTTTTACCCATCAGGAGTCGCTGGCAGAGGCTAAGGCGTTCTATCAGGATGTAAAAAGTCAGCTGGAAATCGCCGGACGACATCCCGATCAACTGCATATATTCCAGGGCGTCAGCGTTATTGTTGGCGACAGCGAAGAGGACGTTGAGCAGCAGTATCAGACTACCGCTGCGCTGGTCTCCGTTACCGACGCGCTGAACTATCTTGGCCGCTACTTTGAACATCATGATTTTGCCCAATATCCGCTGGACGCACCTTTCCCGGATCTTGGCTCTCTCGGACAAAACAGCTTTCGCAGTACGACTGATGAGATCAAACGCAACGCGCGCGAGCGTGGCTTAACACTCCGTCAGGTTGCTCTGGAAGCGGCCAGCCCACGTCCGCGTTTCAGCGGCACGCCGGAACAGGTCGCCGACGGGCTGCAGCAGTGGTTCGACGAGAAAGCCGCAGATGGTTTTATTATCCAGGGCGGAACGCCGGATACCTTCCCGCGTTTTGTCGAACAGGTTGTCCCTGTGCTTCAGGCGCGGGGCCTGTTCCGCCATGAATATCCCGGTACGACCCTGCGCGCAAGCCTGGGATTAACGACACCTGCAAATCAATTCGCACAATAAGAGAAAAACGCTATGCAGAAAAAATCAGTATTCCTCGCGCTGTCGCTGGCTTTCAGCGCGACTGTCTGGGCAAATGATGTGACGATTAACGGCACGGGCGTAAGTCTGGAAGCCAATAAAACGCCGATCAATACGGCAAAGAATCCGCAGGCGATTGCGCAATTGCCCGCAAACCTGCACCTGGCCGTACCGGGCAAATTCACCGTGGCGATTGCCGGGCTCAGTCAACCGCCGCTGACCGTCTTTGCCGATGACAATAAGACGCTGATCGGCAGCGAGGCGGACATCGCGCGTCTGGTGGCTGACAGTTTGGGGCTGGAACTCAACGTCGTACCTACGTCATGGGAAGACTGGCCGCTGGGCGTCACTTCCGGCAAATACGATGCCGCGATCAGCAATATTACCGTCACCAAAGCACGCAAAGAAAAATTCGATTTCGCGACGTATCGGAAAGACTCTCTTGGCTTTTATGTCAAAACCGGTAGCAAGCTGAAGAAAATCGAGCAGGCGGAAGATATCGCTGGACTGCGCATTATCGTCGGTTCAGGGACGAACCAGGAAGCCATCCTGCTGGCCTGGAACGATGAGAACGTGAAGAAAGGGTTACAGCCGTTTACGCCGGTGTATACCAAAGATGATGCCGCGCAAACCCTGGCCCTACAGTCAGGTCGCGCCGATGCCTACTTCGGTCCTAATGTAATCGGCGCATGGAAAGCTGCACTCAACGGTAAAACGCAATTGGTGGGTAGTGTTGATGGCGGTTGGCCAAAAGCGGCACACATCGCTGTGACGCTGAAAAAGGACAGCGGTCTGGTTCTGCCGGTACAAACCGCCCTCAACGGCGTAATAGGCAACGGCGCCTATGACAAGGTGCTGAGTCGCTGGGGAGAAGGGGTGGAACGCATTCCGCAATCTGAAATCAACCCGGCCGGTTTAGGCGACTAAGGAGGTTATCGTGAGCGATCAATTTCGCGTGGTCTCACCTGAAGCCAGCGAGCTACAGCCCATTTTGAACGGTCTGTTCGGTGAGTATGCTGCCCGCTATGGCGATTATTTTTCTCGTGACGCTGAAGTGGAACTGACCGAATGGTATCTGGCACCGCAGGGACTTTTTGTGGTCCTGGAGCGTGGCGGCGAAATTATCGCCACCGGGGCTTACAAACCTTACGACAAGGACACTGCCGAGATTAAGCGTATCTGGACAAAAAGCAGCCTGCGTCAGCAGGGACTGGCGGCGCGTGTAGTGCAGGAACTGGAACGTCGGGCGCTACTCGCGGGCTACAGCCGGATATATCTGACCACAGGATTTCGCCAGCCGGAGGCGGTCAGACTTTATTTAAGCCAGGGCTACGATCCGCAATTTGATACGACGCGCAATCCCGAAGAGTACAGCCAGCCACCGTTTGATGGACGACTGCGCTTTACCAAACTGCTGACTATTGCCGGTCAGGCCAGAATCGCCTGAGGAGAGAAGATGAAAACGACAGATAGCATTAAAGTCGTACCGGCGCGTTACCCTATGCGCACCGTAGGCGCGGTCATTGCTTTGTTTGCCCTGGCGGTGATTCTCCAGTCCGTGGCGTTTAATCCGCGCTGGGAATGGAGCGTGTTTGCCCGCTGGTTCTTCGATCCGGTGATTTTGTCTGGTCTTGGACAAACGCTGTTACTGACACTTATCGGGACGCTGTTGAGTATTCTCATCGGCGGTCTGCTGGCGCTGGCGCGGCTTTCATCTTCCTGGCTGTTGAACTGTCTGGCATGGGGGTACATCTGGCTGTTTCGTTCGTTACCGCTGATTGTGGTGCTAATCGTTCTGTACAACTTCTCCTATCTGTACGACACGCTGACGATTGGTATTCCGTTCACTCCCATTCAGTGGGGAAGTTTTGAGACCATCAATGTACTCGGTCAGTTTTCCACTGCGGTGGTTGGCCTGACGCTGGTGCAAAGCGCCTATACCGCTGAGATTATACGTGGTGGATTTTTGGGGGTTGATCACGGTCAGTACGAGGCAGCGGCAGCACTGGGCTTACCAGCAGGGCGACGTACGCTGCGGATTATTCTGCCGCAGGCGCTGCGCACCATTTTGCCTGCTGGCTTCAATGAAATCATCAGTCTGGCGAAAGGGACGGCGATGGTATACGTGCTGGCAATGCCGGAGCTGTTCTACACCATCCAGATGATATACAACCGCACGCAGGAAGTGATCCCGCTGCTGATGGTGGGTGCGGTGTGGTATCTGGTGATCACCAGCATTCTGTCGCTTATTCAGCATCTGGTCGAACGCACGCTGGCACGCAGCGAACGACGTTCAGCGATCAACACCGTCCGGGTGAGCCGTGCAGAAAAACGCAGTCGTCAACGTCCACAGCAGGAGGCCGTCCATGTCCCACTCGCCTGAAGGTCATATTTCTATTACCGGCGTCAGCAAATACTTTGGTCGCCACAAAGCATTGGATAATGTGTCGCTGGAGATCCCTCCCGGAACGGTTACGGTCATTCTCGGGCCGTCCGGTTCAGGGAAATCCACACTCCTGCGTACCATCAACCATCTGGAACGCGTCGATGAGGGTTTTATTCAAATCGATGGCGATTACATTGGCTATCGTCGGCAGGGAGACAAGCTGTATGAGCTGAAAGAGGCGGAAATTTTGAGCCAGCGGGTTAACGTCGGCTATGTGTTCCAGAACTTTAATCTGTTCCCGCACTTAACGGTGCTGGAGAACCTTATTGAAGCACCCATTGCGCATGGACTGGCATCGCGTAAAGCCGCCACCGAGCGGGCATTAACGCTGCTTGATGCGGTAGGGTTGCGCAATAAAGCCGATGCCTGGTCGCGTCACTTATCTGGCGGTCAGCAGCAGCGTATCGCTATTGCCCGTGCACTGGCGCTAAATCCGCGCGTCATGCTGTTTGATGAGCCTACATCTGCACTGGATCCTGAACTGGTGGGCGAAGTCCTGGATGTCATTAAAGCGCTGGCGAAGTCGGGAACCACGCTGGTGGTGGTGACGCACGAGATTGGCTTCGCTAGGGAGGTGGCGGATCAGGTGGTGTTTATGGTTGATGGCAAAATCGTCGAGCAGGGCAGCAGCGAGCAGGTACTGAATCATCCACGCCACACGCGCACCCAGCAGTTTTTGTCGAAAGTGCTTTGAGGGTAATTTGCGGCACAAGGCTGTGCCGCACGGGGGTTACAGGGTGACGACGATTTTGCCCACCTGACCGTTGGCTTCCATGTATTGATGTGCTTCGACGATATCATCAAAGGCAAAGGTTTTATCAATCAGCGGCTTGAGTTGGCCGGACTGTAATCCTTCAAAGATAAACCGTTTCGCACGTGACAGTTTTTCCGGGTTCGTGGTGATTTCGAAAATCTCATAGCCGCGGAAGGTCAGATGGCGACCGAGTATCTCAATTACCGGAATCGACAAATCACGCGCATCAAGAGAGCCATACTGGAAAAAGAGTCCACCGGCTGGCATCACCTGGGCAATTTTTGCCACGCCAGGGCCACCGACCGGATCGAACACCACGCGGGTACCTTTGCCGTCAGTGATCCGGTTAATCTCCGCCACCAGATCCTGCTCCTGGCTGGCGATAACCTCTGCCGCGCCAAGTTGCAGAAGCTGGGCACGTTTCTCACTGGTGCGCGTCATCGCAATCGGTTTTGCTCCCCGCATGTTAGCAATCTGAATTGCCGCCAGTCCGACGCTGCTGGAAGCAGCATTGATCAGCACGTTATCACCAGGCTTAATATCCGCATATTCAACCAGCGCACCGAAAGCGGTCACATACATCATCCAGCTCGCCGCGGCTTCCTCGAAGCTAAGATTCTCAGGATGTTTGACGACAGCATGGGCTGGAGCATTGACGACTTCACCGTACATACCATACTCATGGAAGCTGAAAGCCGGGATGACGCTGACGCTATCGCCGAGCGCAAACTCACGCACGTTGTCTCCCACGGATTCAACAACGCCAGAAGCCTCATATCCCAGACGTGCCGGGAATTTGGGTTGGTAAATATACTGGCCGGTACGATACATAATTTCCGCACGGTTAATGCCGATTGCGCGTACGCGTATCTGAACTTCATCCGCACGCGGAGCAGAAACTGGCATATCCTGGATTGTCAGGACGTCAGCGTCGCCTGGTTGATTAAAAACCACGACCTTAGACATAGCAAACCTCTGTAAATTGTTCTGTATTGGGTCTGCACAATTTAACGGCTCAGATGAGGGTGAAAAACCGCCGTTGCGGAACTTCACTATTACTCAGATTATAATAATCCCTGTAGGCGCGATTTTTTCTCGGTAAAAAGCGCACTCAGCCAGTCAATAAACACCCGAACGCGGGGGGCAAGATGGCGCCTGTCCGGGTAGAGCACGGAAACGGGTTTTGATTCCCCGGCATAATCGGCCAGCACCTCTACGAGCTGGCCCGACTGGATCCAGGGGGCCAGTACCGCGTGCACACCGTGGATGATACCGAGTCCGGATAAACAGCCTGTCAAAAGAATGTCGGAGTTATCAACGCAGATGTGACCTGTAGGGATAAACGACACGGTTTCACCCTCACGGACGAAGGACCATTCCAGTGCTTCACGATGACGTTCACTGAAAAAGTTAATTGCCTGATGTCGGGATAAATCCTCTGGCGTCTGCGGTACGCCGTGTTTTTGCAAATAATCCGGGGACGCGCATGTCACCATTTTTACCTCACCAAGCCGCCGTGAAATCAGAGAAGAGTCTTGTAACTCGCCAATGCGAATCATGCAGTCGATACCTTCGGCAAGCAGATCGATTCTGCGGTCGGTGGAGGTGAGGACAATCTCAATATCCGGGTAGCGCGACTGGAAATCGTTCAGGGCCGGGACTAATACCGAGTGAGCCAGCGACAGGGGGGCATTCACCCTAAGTTTTCCGCGCGGAGGGCGGGTGGGTGAGAAAGAAGCCATGATGTCATCAACGTCACTGAGCAGGATTTTTGTGCGTTGGTAAAAAGCGTCACCTTCTTCTGTCAGACTCACTTTACGAGTCGTGCGGTTAAGCAACTTTGCTCCCAGATCGTCTTCAAGAAGTTGGATAGCTTTGGTCACTGCAGGGCGGTGCAGGTGTAACACGTCTGCTGCTCTGGCAAATCCACCTTGCTCAACAACCTGTACAAAAATGTTCATATATTCAAACATACTGGAACGCATGGCTTATTCTCCCCCGGTATTCGACCATTGTTATTATGAAAGTAATAATCATGTCTGCATAGGTTGCCGAATGCTGCTCTACACTTAGGGTTTTAACTTTGGGGATTGCAGCATGATTAAGGTCTATGGGGTACCGGGCTGGGGATCGGCCATCAGTGAAGTGATGCTCACACTGGCGGAGATCCCTTATCATTTTATTAATGTCGACGGTTTTGACAGTGACGGCCCTCAGCGGGAGTTGCTTAAGACGATGAATCCACTATGCCAGGTGCCCACGCTGGTACTGGAAAATGGCAGTGTGATGACGGAAACGGCGGCGATCGCGCTGATGATCCTTGATCGTCGCCCTGAACTTTCACCACCCGTTGGACACGCCGAACGCCAGCAGTTTCAGCGTCTGTTGATATGGCTGGTAGCAAATGTCTATCCCACGTTTACCTATGCTGACTATCCAGAACGCTGGGTACCGGACGCCCCGGCGCAGTTGAAAAAGAACTGCATTGAGTACCGTAAATCCCTCTATATGTGGCTGAACGATCAGCTAAACGCCGAGCCGTACGCATTCGGGGATCAGCTAACACTACTGGACGTATATATTGCCGTTATGCGCACCTGGGGACCAGGGCATGACTGGTTTCAAGACAACACGCAGAATATTAGCGCTATCGCTGATGCAGTTTGTCAGCATCCGAGGCTGCGTACTGTACTGAAAAGCAATAAGATTATTTGAATAAAAAAACGCTATTCCGCAGGAGTGCAAATCCCGGAGCAGCGGGCGAACTATCGCCATAAGGTTAAATTACGCGACAGAAATGGTCAGCGTAATACGATCCAATGGACTCATGATAAACAGATAAGAAATCAGGCCAATCAGCCTCATCGAACCGACGTACAGAATGGCGTAATCAAAAGACTGGGTATTGTCACCCATGAGGGTGAGCAGGGCGCTAAATAGCCCGCAGTTGGTGCGCCCGAAGACCGCGGAAAAAGTGATGCAGGCGGTGGCAGACTATTTGCTGAAAAAAGGTTATCGTCGTCATGGTTTGCTATGGACCGCCGATCGCCGGGCTATTGGACAACGCGTCGCCTCGATCGTATCGAACAAATTCCACGTGAAGACGATATTATTGATGTCGGATTTCACCTGGTTGAACGAGAGTCCGCATAAGTTACCTGCATCCCAAAACAATAAGGAACCTGTCATGCCGCACGTTGATATCAAATGTTTTCCACGCGATCTGAATAACGAACAAAAATCCGCGCTGGCGGCGGATATTACCGAAGTCATTATTCGTCATTTACAAAGCAAAGAGAGTTCAGTGAGCGTGGCGCTGAATGAAGTTGAGCCGGGGGAGTGGCAGAGCGTGTGGGATGCGGAAATTGCGCCACAGATGACGAGGCTGATTAAAAAACCCGGCTACAGCATGTGAAAGAGAACGGGCGATTATTGCGCCCGTATTATTCAGCCGCTGTTATGCGTTTCCCGCTGGTGACAAACGTTCCGGCGCCAAGATGATGCAGGGTATTGAGTTTATCATCATCAAACTGCCAGCGTCCTTCCACGAAAGCTCGCTCATCAGCGGCAGCCGAGACCACTTCCCCAAACAGGGTGTCATATTTTTCCTGTGCCGCCGTTGCAGGCAGCAGACGACACTCCATCCAGGCCAGACATTTCGCTTCTATTAACGGTAATCCCAGCACCGGACCTTTTACCACCGGAATACCGTAGCAGTTAAATTTATCTTCCACGCGACCGGAAACGCTGCCCACCGCGTAAGTCCAGTTGGTAGCGGCCACGCCCGGAATAACAATACCGAACTTGCCGCTACGCTCAATCAGTTCACGCGACCAGGCAGTCTTATCAACAACAATTGCAATCCGCGGCGGTTCAAATTCCACCGGCATTGACCATGCCGCCGCCATCACATTGCGCCGCTCGGTATGCTCATCACGGCTGGTGATCAGTATCGTAGGGCCGTGGTTAAGCAGCCGACTGGCATGTTTTAATTCGATTGAACGGAAATGGCTCATGGATGCTCCTGGGCTGAGAGATAACACACCACAATAGATATAGATATTAACGGTATTAGCGATTTTGTCGCCTCGTCTGGAGGAACAACGCACAAAATCGACGGCGTAAAATTAAAAATGCGTTATAAGTACTGCATTAATCGAACAGGAACTCCCTATGACGCCTTTTTTAACCGCTTATTTTGCCCGTATTGGCTGGTCAGATTCGGCCAGCGTCGACATTGAAACTTTAAAAGCGCTGCATTTACTGCACAACGGCGCGATTCCGTTTGAAAACCTGGATGTATTACTGCCAAGAGAGATGCAGCTTGACGATTTGTCGCTGGAAGAGAAGCTGGTGACGGCGCGTCGTGGCGGTTATTGCTTTGAACAGAATGGAGTGTTTGAGCGCGCGTTACGCGAAATCGGTTTTAACGTACGCAGCCTTCTCGGTCGTGTGGTACTGGCAAATCCGTCAAGTCTGCCGCCGCGCACGCATCGTCTGTTGCTGGTTGAATTACAGGGAGAGCAGTGGATCGCCGACGTTGGCTTCGGCGGGCAAACGCTGACGGCGCCGATTCGTCTGCAGGCCGACATTGAGCAGCAAACGCCACACGGCGAATATCGTCTGGTTCAGGAGGGGGACGATTGGATCCTGCAGTTCCGCCATCACGATCACTGGCAATCAATGTACCGTTTTGACCTGGTCGTGCAGCACCAGAGCGATTATCTGATGGGCAATTTCTGGTCCGCGCACTGGCCACAATCGCATTTTCGTCATCATTTGCTGATGTGTCGTCATCTTCCGGACGGCGGTAAGCTGACGTTGACCAATTTTCATTTCACCCGTTATCAGGATGGTCGGGCGATAGAGCAGATTAATCTGCCCGATGTCGCCAGCCTGTATGCCTTGCTGCAGGAACAGTTTGGACTGGGCGTGGATGACGCGAAGCATGGGTTTACCGAAGATGAGCTGGCGACGGTCATGGCGGCGTTTGATACGCATCCAGAGGCGGGGAAATAGGGGTATCGGAAGTCATGCCGGATGCGGCGTTATCGCCTTATCCGGCAGACCCTAAAGTAAATCCGAATGTATTTGTAAGCGGGTTACTACCTGTTGCTACATATGGCTGGATTGTTGATCAAATTTATGGGGCATTGAAATAAAAAATAACAAGCACTCCAATGGAGTCCCTTTGAATTATCATTCAAATAATGCGTGTAAAATAAATCCTATTAACATTGGTGGAATCGATATAATCCAAAGAAAACCCTCAATTCTAAATCCAATAGTTAATTTCATTGGTAAGGAATTAATGTAATTATATTGCTCTATTGTCATATCATGATTAGAGAACTTGTTATACGGCAATATTAATGAATCCATAATAAAACCAACTTTTGCATGGTATGACCCTGGTGTTAATATCAGGCTAGCTTCTTTTGCTAATCCTGCCATAATAGGCAATCTATTATACTTTTTAATATATAAATCAACAACCATAGCATAATATTTTTTATTTACCAATGAAATAATAACAATAAGTAACATTCCAATCATGGAGAATGTTATTAAATATAAAATAAAGTTTGGATTATTTTTTAAATAATTGCTCATAAATTATATGTTCTCCGAATAATTCACCATAATGTTCAGCACTATCCTCGACAACTTTTGCGGTTCCTATACTTACGCCAACCCCCGTTACAAAGCATAAACTAGCACCTACGGCGCCCACTTCCGTAGTTACTAGCCCAAGAACCCACATGCAGGCACCTCGCGCAGCTAAACCACTGGCCCAACCAACCCCCATACTCGTCCCCTGTTTAAAACCAAACTTACTATATTCAGTAATTGCAGCCTTTTTGCAAGCATCTTCACGGCCTCTGGAACAAGCGTCATATACATTTGCTGAATAACCAGCAAAATCTAAGCCAACACCAATGTATCCTACATTTTTTATTATTTTTATCAATTTGGAAGAATGTTCAATATAATTCGCATATCCTTCAATATTATCGACTCCAGATTGGTTCCACTTATGCATAACAGAAGATGTTGAGAGGCCCAGCGCTTTCTTTATACTGTTATATTCTTCTAAATTTAATTGTGATTTAGAGAACTTATTTAATACAATATCCAATCTTTTAAAAAGCCTCGATCTTTGTCCAAAAAACTCCTCTCCAGATATTTTTCCATTATTATGCGTGTAAGTTTTTTTGTATAGATCTTCAATTTCTTTTAATATGTCATTTATCTCTTCATAGTATCCTTTGCCTATTTCACTTATATATCCAAAACCATCCCCGGCCTTACCTAAATAATCTCCATAAAGCTGATATGAAAATGTATCTACGACGGCTCTGTTATCGTGTAAAAGTTTTGCTTCCTCTATAGTAAGAGGTTCAAGTGCTTTATCAATTTTATCTCGTGCTTTTTGCAGAGTCTGAATCTGCTTTTGATCTTGCTTTTCAGGATCAACAACAATCAATATAGAGCCTGGTTTTTTTTCCATTTCTGGATTTAGCTTGCGGTATAACTCTTTTACTCCTGATGGCGGATTGACTATTAACTCACACTCATATTTCTTAGGTGATGTTTGATCTGGTACTACACAAAAACCAGGTTCTACCGTTTGTCTTGCTTCTGGGGGGCGCTGCTGCCGTACAGGTGGTGTATCAGGTATTGAATTACTGGTACTATTTACTGACTGAAAACTGGACAAAAGGTATTCATCATATCTGTATGTTATATTAAAATGCGGTGTAAACCTGCAATGACATTTGCATGAACCTCTGCTGTGTGCGGAACCTGCAAGGAGACATATTATTTCGGTTTCATAATCTGATAAATCTCGCCCCATCCTTGAGTAAATATCAAATAAATGTTTGGGAATCCTTGTTCGAAAACCTGTGCTAAAATTTGAAGTTAAGAATTTATTTTTCTTTTCTCCAGTAATGATTTTTTTCCGTCCAAGTATTATCCCTCCAGCCATACCAATAAAATCATCGTGTTCAAATCTTTCATCGAAGTCTCTAAGTGAATCATGCGAGCGTCTATGTAAACCGGTTTCCTCTTGCATTTGTCTGAATATTTCTGAAGAAGGTGTTATTTTTCGACCTTCATGATCAATATCGTTATCAAATGCACTTTTGAAGGTGTCTCTATATAAAATCCTGCTTGCTTCTATATGTGAGTCATTTGGTACGCCACCCTCAATTTGGTATCGTTGACCATCAAAACCACATATATACTCATCCCCCTCACATGCTATTTTAACTCCTCTAATACCAGGAAGGTCGGAATTTTCTAAAATATAACCACCACAACTTGTTCTATCTCCCGGAGATAATAAAAATCCTTTCTTAGCATCCCAGAAACTCATATGGCAAATCCTTATTTTAAATATCAAGACTAAAGAAAGTATGATATCAAACTATTTGTAATTTAATTATTGTGACTGCCATCGCAAATTATAAAAAAAGCCTGAATCTTTTTTAAAATAATTCAGGCCTTTTATAACCAGTTTAATTGAAATTCATTAGATAAATGCCTCGTAAACTCTTTTTCTTTTCTATGATGAGATTAATCTCATTAAGCCCGTCATTTGACAGTGGAACCTGTAATGCCTTCTCCCATTTTAACGTGGTTTCACGTTTCTCAATAATATAATCATATCTGTCATAATGTTTTTTCCGATGATTTTATTAGCATGTTGATTAACAATGTCTTTTTCATTCTCTGTGAAGTGGAGCGTTCCAGACAAGGTTTTAAATGTTCTCCTTATGTCGCGCATTGAGAATACAGATTCTAAATTCTTTTTCGCAAAAATATTTACTGGCTCTGCCCAATAAGAAGAACTTAAGCCTATGGTCGATTTTAAAGTTCGCTTTAGTTTGTCTGTTTTGATTGTAGGCCTTATCCGGCCTACGGGAACAATTAAAAATCTACCGCCCATTCGGCGTGAAACAGGATCACTGCCGAACCGGTAATAGTCACTTTTTCCGGCAGGTTTTCCCGGATAGCCACCGTCACATCAACAATACCGTCACGCCCGAGCGCGCGGCCCTGATGCCCCTGAACACGTAGCGTTTTTCCGTCATGCGGCATCAACCCATGTTGAACCAGCCACGCGCCCATTGGACCGTTGGCATTGCCGGTAACCGGATCTTCCACAATACCAATAGCAGGCGAGAACATGCGGCCATCGGTGGCGTTTTCGCCCTTGCGAATTTGAAAAGGGAAGAAACCGTTACAGCCAATTTGCTTGCTGATAGCGGTCAGGGCAGGCAAATCCGGGGAAAGGGCGTCGAGGTCCACCTCAGGCTTCAGCGCAATCATTACTTTAGAGTGTCCGGTAGTGGCTACCTGAATGGGTAATCCGGGCAGCATATCGTCTTCGCTCAGGTGCAGTGCATCGATTATCGCGGCACGTACAGCACCTTCCAGCGGAGCTTCGAATCCAGGTACGCCTTGTTCAAGGCTGATGCGATAGTCATTGTCACTTGCTTCAATATCGACCCGATGACGACCGGCGAGCGAGGTTTGCCAGACGGTGCTGTTGCCCAGACCCAGCACCTTGGCGCGCACATAATGTGCGGCGACGGTAGCGTGTCCACAGATAGGAACTTCGACCGTCGGCGTGAAATAACGAATGCGAACATCGCTGTCGTCACTGGTCAGCAGGAATGCGGTTTCCGAATGACGCAGCTCGCGAGCAATAAGTTGCATCTGTGCTTCGCTCAATCCGTCAGCATGCAACACCACTCCCGCTGAATTGCCGCGAAAGGGTACTGAAGTAAAGGCATCGACGTGATAAACCTGTGGTTTCATTAGCGTTCTCCCTGGGATGGAGAAGCATCATAACGTACAAAAAGCGGGATAGCGATCCAGGCCCGGTAAGCGCTAGCGCTACCGGGCAGCAGAGGAAATTAGCGGCGCGAACGCACTATCTGATAACGGCGGGTAAAGTACTCAAATGGCGCACTCCACACGTGGACCAGTCGGGTGAACGGGAACAGCAGGAAAATGGTCATCCCCAGAACCAGATGCACACGGAAAATCCACGCCACGCCATCCAGATGCGCAGACGCACCGCCCTGGAAGGTCACCACCGACTGCGCCCAACCGACCAGTTTTAGCATTTCACTGCCGTCAGGATGCTGTGCAGAGAACGGGATAGTGGTTAAACCGAGAATACATTGAATCAGCAGAACGCAGAGGATCAGAATATCGGCGGTCGAGGAGGTTGCGCGAATGCGCGGGTTAGTCAACCGGCGCACCAGCAGGCCAGCGCCACCCACCAGTGTGAGCACACCACAAAGTCCGCCGGCAATCATCGCCATCTGCTGCTTTACCGCAATCGGCAGGAACCAGGCATACATCCAGTGCGGCGTTAACATGCCAAACAGGTGCCCGAAAAAGATCCCCAGAATGCCGATGTGGAACAGGTTTGACCACAACACCATACCGCGTTTGTCCAGCATCTGGCTGGAAGACGCGCGCCAGGTGTATTGTCCGTAGTCGTAGCGTAGCCAACTGCCGAGGATAAACACCGTACCGCACAGGTACGGATAGATATCGTAAAAAAAGACGTTCAGGTACTGTATCATTTCGGGCCTCCCGCGCTGACGTCGACATACTGAGGTGCCACGTCCTGGCTAAAGCGTCGTTGATAGTTTTGTAACGGTGAACTGTCACAGGCGGTGGCATTATCTTCGATAAACTTCACCTGTTCCTCTTCCCAGACTGCATCCAGCGCCTGTCGGGTATCGTCGCGCGTTTCCGCGCCAACCTGCTTAGTGACACTGTCACTCGAAAGAGGACTTCCGGCAAGCTGCAACAGGGCATCAAACAGTTGATACCACGGCGTATCGCGCTGTTTTAAGCGCCCGCCAAGCAACGCCAGAATCGGTGCGACGTTCTGCAGTCCTTCTTTGGCCTCCGCTTCCGGTAACACGCTTAAGTACTCAAGATATAAAGGCAGGTGATCCGGCAGTTCGCGACAGTTTAGCTGCAGCCCGACCTTTTCATACTGCGCCAACAAATCAACCATCGCCTGGCCCCGGTCACGGGACTCGGCGTGCACATGCTCAAACAGCAGCAGTGAGGTGGCCCGACCCCGGTCAAAGATTTCGCACCATTCGGCTTGTTTATCCAGTAACGGCGCATTGAGCAGCTCCTGGCTAAAATCACTAAGCATGGGGGCATCGCTGGCCACAAGCGCCAGCGCGTCGTCTTTACACTCCCATAGCAGCTCGTCGGGGTACTCCATCAGCAGGCCGATAACCTTCAGGATTTGCATTATTCACCCTCCGCTTTATCGCGCACTTCGGTGATGTCGATGGCATCAATACGGCTGCTGTTGAACAGGTTGAATTTGGTGTCGGAACCATGACAACCGTCGCCGAAGGTAAATCCGCAGCCGTTTTTCTCCGGGAAGGCATCACGCGCCATTTCGCGGTGACTGGTCGGGATCACAAAGCGGTCTTCATAGTTGGCAATGGCCAGATAACGATACATCTCCTCGACCTGCTCAACGCTCAGACCCACTTCCTCAATCGCGCGGGTGTCCGTGACGCCTTCTACGGTTTGCGCACGCATATAGTGGCGCATGGCCATCATCCGTTTGAGCGCCCTCAGCACCGGACCGGTATCACCCGCACTGAGCATATTGGCGAGGTACTGAACCGGAATTCGCAGCGACTCAACCGCAGGCAAAATGTTGCCATTGTGCGGCAGTCCGCCCGCGTCGGCGACCGACTGAATCGGTGACAATGGCGGCACATACCAGACCATCGGCAGGGTGCGATACTCCGGGTGCAGCGGTAGCGCCAGCTTCCAGTCCATCGCCATTTTGTAAACCGGCGAGCGCTGGGCTGCTTCAATGACGTTGTGTGGAATACCTTGTTTTAGCGCCTCTTCAATCACCGCCGGATCGTTCGGGTTGAGGAACACATCGCACTGACGCTCGTAGAGATCGGTTTCATGCTCAGTGCTCGCTGCTTCCTCGATACGGTCGGCGTCGTACAGCAATACCCCGAGATAACGGATACGCCCAACGCAGGTTTCTGAACACACCGTCGGCTGGCCGGACTCAATACGCGGGTAGCAGAAAATGCACTTCTCTGACTTACCGCTCTTCCAGTTAAAGTAGATTTTTTTGTACGGACAGCCGCTGATGCACAAGCGCCAACCGCGACATTTGTCCTGGTCGATCAGCACAATGCCGTCTTCTTCACGCTTATAGATAGCACCGCTCGGGCAGGTGGCGACACAGCTTGGATTCAGACAGTGCTCGCACAGGCGCGGTAAATACATCATAAAGGTGTTTTCGAACTGACCGTACATCTCCTTTTGCATCTTCTCGAAGTTACGGTCGCGGGCACGTTTTGAAAATTCGCCGCCAAGCAGTTCTTCCCAGTTTGGACCCCAGATAATCTTGTCCATCCGTTTACCATCTATCAGCGAACGCGGACGCGCGGTGGGCTGATTCTTGCTCTCCGGCGCGCTATGCAGATGCTGATAATCGTAGGTAAACGGTTCATAGTAATCATCGATTTGCGGGATCACCGGGTTGGCGAAAATTTTGGTGATCACGCCCATCTTACCGCCCAGACGCGGTCTTATCTTGCCGTTGACATCGCGAACCCAGCCGCCTTGCCACTCTTCCTGATCTTCCCAGTTTTTCGGATAACCAATCCCCGGTTTAGTCTCGACGTTGTTAAACCACGCATATTCCATCCCTTCACGCCCGGTCCAGACGTTTTTACAGGTGACGGAGCAGGTGTGGCAGCCGATGCACTTATCCAGATTAAGAACCATGCCTACCTGTGAGCGTATTTTCATTTTTTCGCCTCCTGTACCTGATCGCGACCTTCATCATCCAGCCAGTTAATGTTTTTCATTTTTCTAATCATGATGAACTCATCGCGGTTAGAGCCGACCGTCCCGTAATAGTTGAAGCTGTATGCCAGTTGCGCATAGCCGCCGATCATGTGCGTGGGTTTCGGGCAGACGCGGGTGACCGAGTTATGGATCCCGCCACGCATTCCGGTGACTTCCGAGCCTGGGATATTCATGATTCGCTCCTGAGCGTGATACATCATGGTCATTCCCGGCGGCACGCGTTGACTCACCACTGCACGCGCGGTGAGCGCACCGTTGGCGTTGAAGGCTTCAATCCAGTCGTTATCCTCAATGCCCAGCTCTTTGGCATCGGTCTCGCTGATCCAGACAATGGGGCCGCCGCGCGAAAGCGTCAGCATCAGCAGGTTTTCACTGTAGGTAGAGTGGATCCCCCATTTCTGGTGCGGCGTCAGGAAGTTGAGGGCTTTTTCCGGGAAGCCGTTAGGCGGAACTTCGCGCATTTCACTGACGCTGCGGGTATCGATAGGCGGACGATACGCCACCAGGCTTTCACCGAACGCTCGCATCCACGCGTGATCCTGGTACAGCTGCTGGCGACCGGATAGGGTACGCCATGGGATCAACTCGTGGACGTTGGTATAGCCTGCGTTATAGGAGACATGTTCGCTTTCAAGGCCGGACCAGGTAGGACTGGAGATGATTTTGCGCGGCTGCGCCTGGATATCGCGAAAACGAATCTTTTCGTCTTCTTTGTTCAACGCCAGATGCGTATGGTCGCGTCCGGTCATCGCCCCCAGCGCTTCCCAGGCTTTTACCGCCACCTGACCGTTGGTTTCCGGCGCCAGGGCGAGGATCACCTCAGAGGCATCCAGCGCGGTGTCAATCAGCGGTCGGCCTTTTGCCGGGCCTTCGCGTTTGGTGTAGTTAAGCTTGCCGAGGAAATCGACTTCCGCCTGGGTATTCCACGCAATGCCTTTCCCTCCATTTCCAAGCTTGTCCATAAGCGGACCGAGTGAAGTAAAGCGTTCGTAGGTAGCGGGGTAGTCACGTTCCACAACGGCGATATTCGGTGCCGTTTTCCCCGGAAGGAGATCGCATTCGCCTTTGCGCCAGTCCAGAATGTCAAACGGCTGCGCCAGCTCTGCCGGAGAGTCGTGTTGCAGTGGTTGCAACACCACATCCGTTTCTTGTCCAAGGTGTCCGACACATACCTCGGAGAACACTTTGGCGATGCCTTTATAAATTTCCCAGTCACTCTTCGATTCCCATGCCGGGTCGACCGCCGCGGACAACGGGTGAATAAACGGATGCATATCCGAGGTGTTCATATCGTCTTTTTCATACCAGGTAGCGGTTGGCAAAACGATATCGGAGAACAAACAGGTGCTGGACATACGGAAATCGAGCGTGACCAGCAGATCGAGCTTGCCCTCTATCGCCGCGGATTGCCATTCAACCTCTTCAGGTTTAATACCCTCACTTGAACCGAGCGCTTCCCCCTGGATCCCGCTTTCGGTACCCAGTAAATACTTGAGCATGTATTCATGCCCTTTACCGGAGGAACCGAGCAGGTTAGAGCGCCAGACGAAGAGGTTGCGTGGGTGGTTTTTGCCGCTATCCGGCTGCTCACAGGCAAAACGAATATCACCCGACTTCAGCGCTTGGGCAGTGTATTGCGCAGGAGATAACCCAGCTTGTTCTGCCTTCGCTTTGACGGTCAATGGGTTAAGGTTAAGCTGCGGCGCAGAGGGCAGCCAGCCCATTCGTTCAGCACGTACGTTAAAGTCAATCAAATGTCCGCTAAACTTCGACGCATCGGCCAGGGGAGAGAGGAGTTCTTGCGCGGTGAGTTTTTCATAACGCCACTGACTGGAATGATTGTAGAAAAACGAAGTGCTGTTCATCTGACGAGGTGGGCGGTTCCAGTCCAGGGCAAAGGCCAGCGGCAACCAACCGGTTTGCGGACGCAGTTTCTCCTGACCCACATAGTGCGCCCAGCCGCCGCCGCTTTGTCCCACGCAACCACAGAACACCAGGATGTTAATCATCCCGCGGTAGTTCATGTCCATGTGATACCAGTGGTTAACGCCAGCCCCGAGGATGATCATCGAACGGCCATGCGTTTTGTGCGCGGTATCGGCAAACTCACGGGCGATTTGTTCGATATAACGGCGTGGCACGCCGGTAATTTGCTCGCCCCAGGCCGGGGTGTAGGCTTTTACTTCGCTGTAATCTTGTGCGCTATGAACATCCGCCAGACCACGGTCGAGGCCGTAATTCGCCAGCACCAGATCATAGACGCTCACCACCGGGCAACGGCTACCGTCAGCGAGGGTAAGATATTTCACCGGTAGTTGACGGACCAGCACCGGTTCTTGTTTTACACTGCGAAAATGTGGGTTTTCGTTGCCGCCAAAATAGGGGAATGCCACGCCGGTCACGTCATCATGCTGACCAAGCAGCGAGAGGGAAAGTTCAGTTTCAGCGCCAGCCGCCAGGGGTTCCAGGTTCCATTTGCCTTTCTCGCCCCAGCGAAAACCGATGGATCCATTCGGGACAACCAGTTCGCCCTCGCGGTTGAAAGCCACCGTTTTCCACTCTGGATTGTTGCTTTCACCCAGACCATCGACAAGGTCTGAGGCGCGCATCATGCGCCCAGGCACGTAGCTGCCATCTTCGCGGGCATCCAGCAGCACCAGCATCGGCATATCGGTATAGCGACGACAGTAATTGAGGAAATAATCGCTGGGATTGTCGAGATGGAACTCTTTCAGGATGACGTGGCCCATCGCCATTGCCAGCGCGCTGTCTGTCCCTTGTTTCGGTGCCAGCCACTGGTCGCACAGTTTGGCGACTTCCGAGTAGTCTGGCGTAATGGCAATCGTCTTGGTGCCTTTGTAGCGTACTTCAGTAAAAAAGTGCGCGTCCGGGGTACGGGTCTGCGGCACGTTAGAGCCCCAGGCGATGATATAGCTGGAGTTATACCAGTCGGCGGATTCAGGAACGTCGGTCTGCTCGCCCCAGGTCATCGGTGACGCTGGCGGTAAGTCGCAGTACCAGTCATAGAAGCTCAGACAGGTTCCGCCCAGTAGCGAGAGATAACGCGTACCTGCGGCATAGGAGACCATCGACATTGCGGGGATGGGCGAGAATCCGGCCACACGATCCGGGCCGTAGGTTTTCACCGTCCAGACGTTGGCAGCAGCAATCAGTTGATTAAGTTCTTTCCAGTTGGAACGGATAAACCCACCGCGCCCGCGTACCTGCTTGTAGCTCTGGCATTTTTGCGGGTCGTTCATAATGGATTCCCAGGCCAGCACCGGATCGGGCTGGCGGGACAGGGCGTCGCGCCACAATTCGATTAAGCGTTTACGCACCAGTGGATATTTCAGGCGGTTAGCGCTGTAGAGATACCACGAGTAACTTGCGCCGCGTGGGCAGCCACGGGGCTCATGATTTGGCAGGTCAGGGCGGGTACGCGGGTAGTCGGTTTGCTGAGTTTCCCAGGTTACCAGCCCGTTTTTGACGTAGATTTTCCAGCTGCATGAGCCGGTACAGTTAACGCCGTGGGTAGAACGCACAATTTTATCGAACTGCCAGCGCTGACGATAGCTGTCTTCCCAGTCCCGGTTGGTGTGCATTACTTGCCCATGCCCCTCGGCAAACGTATCGCCCTTTTGTTTAAAGTAGCGAAAGCGGTCTAACAGTTTACTCATGACATAACTCCTGCTTCGAATAACGTTGCCTACACAGGCCAAAAGATGACTATTTTTTTTGTGATTTACGGCCGTAAACCAGCCAGGTCACCAGCACGCAGACGATGTAGAACACAAGGAATATTTTCATGGCGCCGACCGGAGATCCGGTCAGCGCCAGCGATGAACCAAACGCTTTCGGGATAAAGAAGCCCCCGACAGCGCCAATTGCGGAGATAAATCCCAGGGCGGCTGCGGTATCGGTTACCGCCTCACGCTGGGCCTGTTCTTCAGTACCACCGTGCAGCTTCACCCGGTAAATGGTGATTTTGCGAAAGATCACCGCAATCATCTGGAAGGTCGAACCGCTGCCCAGACCCGCGGTCAGGAACAAGCCCATAAACACCAGGTAAAACGCGATAAAGCTTCCTTCGCCCGAGCCGGGCAAAGTGAGAAACAGCAGGGCGCTGAACAGTGCCATAAAGATGAAGTTAATTAAGGTGACACGAACACCACCAAACTTGTCAGAGATAACACCACCCGCCGATCGCGCAAGCGCACCGATGAAGGGCCCGAAGAACGCCAGTTGCAGAATATTCACGTCAGGGAACTGTGTTTTCGCCAGCATGGCAAAGCCTGCTGAAAAACCGATAAATGAACCGAAGGTGGCGAGATACAGCAGACTTAATAACCACAAATGAAAACGCTTGAGGACCGGTAGTTGGGAGGCAATTGAGGCCTTCGAACTGGCAATGTCGTTCATTCCTATGCCCGCTGCCACGGTCGCTATCAGCAGTAGCGGCACCCAAATCCATGCGGCATTGGCCAGTGACAGTAACGATCCGTCAGCTTGTGGTACGCCCTGCACGCCCAGGAAGGTAAAAATGGGGAGAAAGATCACCAGCGGCGCGATCAACTGCATCACGCTGACACCGAGGTTGCCGAGGCCACCGTTAATGCCTAGTGCGCTGCCTTGCTTCGCTTTGGGGAAGAAAAAACTGATATTGCCCATGCTGGAGGCAAAGTTAGCGCCAGCAAACCCACACATCAGCGCAATGATAATAAATACGCCAAACGGAGTAGCGGTATTTTGCACGGCAAAACCGAGCCAGACGCAGGGAATAACCAGAATGACGGTGCTAAAAATGGTCCAGCGACGCCCCCCAAATATAGGTACCATAAAGGAGTAGGGAACGCGCAATATTGCACCAGAAAGAGAAGGTAATGCCGTTAATAAAAACAGTTGATCGGTGGTAAAATTAAAACCAATTTTATTCAGATTGACAGCAACAGCGCTGAACAACATCCAGACGCAAAACGCAAGCAGCAAGCAACTCACTGATATCCAGAGGTTTCTTCGGGCAATGTGCTTACCTTTGTTTTCCCAAAAGGCAGGATTTTCGGGTTTCCAGTCAGTTAAAAGATAACGATTATTTTTCTCATTTGATGCTGACATATTATTCTCCATGCACATGCCGTTCATGAAAAAGAAATAAACGCATACAGCGCCGCGCGAGTTCTTTTAGAAACTATTGAAAAGTTTTGGGAATATTGACTGAAAGAATAGATAAAAAAGCGCAATAACGCGGCGTGATGAGGGAATTACACGTTGCTTAAGTGTTACCAATTGTAAATATAAAAGATGTATTATTAATTCATCTATAACATCAATTAACTAACTCTAACGTAATCATACGATCCAAGTGGCGTTCGAATGCAGGATCAGCCATTTCCTCAATGCCTAATACATAGATGCCATCCAGACCGCATACCAACGCAATTAAACGCCACGCCACATCGGCAGCATCCGGGCCTGGAGAAAACTCACCGGCTTTCTGTCCCTGAGAGATGATAGCGGCGGTTTCTTCGTGCCACATCCGCATGGTCAGCAGGTAAGCGCTTTTGATTTCCGGATCTTTATCCGCCAGAACCTGCGCTTCACGCCATAGTTTTATATAGGGTTCGAACCCGCCATCTTCGCTGCCCAGCATGGCATGCAGCCGTTCACGGAAGCTGGCGTTTGCGCTGACCAGTTCGGCATCCAGAAGAGTACGGATCAGTTGCACAAAAGCGAGGGATTTTAACTCGCCGGCAGACGTAAAGTGATGATGCACCTGGCCGGTTGACACCTGAGCTTCCGTGGCAATACGCCGCACCGTCATGGCGGTAAATCCTTCCTCAAGCGCGACGCGCATTGCCGCCTGCAGAATCACTTCCCGACGTTCATCCCGATTTAGATAGCTCATCGTTCCTCCCATATCCGTTTAGCACGCAGTCTAACAAAAAGTTGGACATACGTTCAAATTTCCGTAGGATCGCCGAACCTGGACGTGTGTCCAGTTTCAGTTTTGAAGGGAGTTTTATGTTTCGTCAGTGGTTAACGTTAGTGATTATTGTGCTGGTCTACATCCCTGTTGCGATTGATGCAACGGTGCTGCACGTTGCCGCGCCCACGCTGAGTATGACGCTGGGCGCCAGTGGCAACGAGCTGCTGTGGATCATTGATATTTATTCCCTGGTAATGGCCGGTATGGTATTGCCAATGGGCGCGCTGGGCGATCGCATCGGCTTTAAACGCCTGCTGCTGTTAGGTGGAGGCTTGTTTGGTCTGGCATCACTGGCGGCCGCTTTTGCTCATAGCGCCAGTTGGCTGATTGTCACCCGGGCCGTGTTGGCTATTGGCGCGGCGATGATTGTGCCGGCAACGCTTGCGGGGATTCGCGCCACGTTCGCTGAGCAACGGCATCGTAATATGGCGCTCGGTGTCTGGGCCGCGGTTGGTTCCGGCGGTGCGGCGTTTGGCCCACTGGTTGGCGGGATGCTACTGGAGCACTTCTACTGGGGATCCGTATTCTTAATTAATGTACCGATTGTCCTGGTGGTAATGGCCTTAACCGCACGCTTAGTGCCGCGTCAGGCTGGACGTCGCGATCAATCGTTAAATTTTGGTCATGCGATAATGCTGATTGTCGCCATTCTGCTGCTGGTTTACAGCGCCAAAACCGCGCTGAAAGGGCATACGGCGACCGTTGCCATCGCCCTGACGCTGTTAACCGGCGCTTTGCTGCTGTGGCAGTTTGTCCGCATCCAGCTTGCGGCAGCCCGCCCGATGATTGATATGCGGTTGTTCACACATCGCATAATCTTAAGTGGCGTAGTGATGGCGATGACCGCGATGATAACGCTGGTGGGTTTCGAGTTACTGATGGCTCAGGAGCTACAGTTTGTCCACGGCTTAACACCGTATCAGGCAGGGTTGTTCATGCTACCGGTGATGCTGGCAAGTGGTTTCAGCGGACCGATTGCCGGTATGTTGGTTTCACGTCTGGGATTACGTTGTGTGGCGACGGCGGGTATGGCGCTGAGCGCTGTTAGCTTTTACGGCCTGGCGATGACGGATTTCAGTAGCCAACAGGTACAAGCCTGGATTTTGATGGCTTTGCTCGGCTTCAGCGCCGCCAGTGCGCTTCTGGCTTCAACAGCGGCTATCATGGCAGCAGCACCTGCGGAAAAAGCCGCGGCCGCGGGTGCCATCGAGACAATGGCTTATGAACTGGGAGCCGGACTTGGGATCGCTATCTTTGGTTTGCTGTTGAGCCGTAGCTTTTCTGCATCGATTCTGCCGCCAGCCGGACTTAATGCGCAGGAAATGGAACGTGCCTCATCGTCAATGGGGGAGGCGGTACAACTGGCGCACTCGCTCCCGTCGTCACTGAGTGAGGCATTGCTGACGGCTGCCAGAGAAGCGTTCACCTGGTCACATAGCGTGGCCTTAAGCAGCGCCGGCAGCATGCTTATCGTATTAGCGATAGGAATGTGGTTCAGTCTGGCAAAGGTACAACGTTAATAACTAGTGAGCTAAATGACAGGGGTAATCCATCTCTTCGACTTCTTTCCCACTCAGTCGAGCGTATTGCCCCGTCAATCTCCAGAACGCAGGCTGTGTTTCCGTATAGATTTCTGCCGCTAATATCAGGCGGCGGCGATCTACCTCATTAAGTTCCAGAAGTGTCCACGGAATAAAGTAGCGATCGCTGTCCGTCAACGTAAACCACAGTGGGCATCCGCAACCGGAACAGAAGAACCGTTCACCACGATTTGAGGAAGGAAAGTGCGAAGGTTCTACCGATTCTGGTGACATCAGCGGGTGAGCGCTGGCTTCCAGATACATGGCGATGCCGCCAGACCATTTCTGACACAGCGTACAATGGCAGGCATAGACATCCAGCATTTCGACGTCGACGGTAAAATGACTCTGTCCGCAAAGACAACGACCAGTGAATGTCTGCACGGCATACTCCTTATGACCGAGTCTACATCAAGAGAAAAAGCCAGCCCTTGAAGGACTGGCTTTATATTCAGACTACAACAAAATTAGAACTGGTAGTTCAGACCGACAGCCACGATGTTGTCAGTTGACACTTTCGCTGCATTGGTGAAGTTGTTGTCATCCAGCAGGTTGATTTTGTAATCAACGAAGGTGGACATGTTTTTGTTGAAGTAGTAAGTAGCACCCAGGTCTACGTATTCAACCAGATCCTGGTCGCCGTAACCGTTGATGTCTTTACCTTTGGATTTCAGGTAAGCAACGGACGGACGCAGACCGAAGTCGAACTGGTACTGAGCAACTACTTCAAAGTTCTGTGCTTTATCTGCAATACCAGTAACACCGGAGCCACCATAGGTGGTCATGTTGCGGGTTTCAGAGTAGGTGGTTGCCAGGTAGATGTTGTTCGCATCATATTTCAGACCAGCGGCCCATACTTCAGCGTTTTTACCGGAAGCCATGAAACCGCCGTTACCGACAGACTGTTTGTCGGTACGGTCAGATTTCGCATAGGTAGCACCTACGCCAAAGCCTTCATACTCATAAGTGGTAGACAGACCGAAGCCGTCACCGTTAGCTTCTTTCAGGTTGTCACGGTCGTTTTTGCCCTGGTACTGAGCAGCAAAGTTCAGACCTTCAACCAGACCGAAGAAATCGGTGTTACGGTAGGTTGCAACGCCAGTAGTACGGCCAGTCATGAATACGTCAGTCTGGGTCCAGGTATCACCACCGAACTCAGGCAGGACGTCGGTCCATGCGCCGATGTCGTAGGCCACGCCGTAGTTACGACCGTAGTCGAAAGAACCGTATTCAGCGAATTTCAGACCAGCGAATGCCAGACGAGTTTTGTCTGCTTCAGAGCCCTGGGATTCAGAACGGTTGCCTTTGAATTCATATTCCCACTGACCAAAACCAACCAGCTGGTCATTGATCTGAGTTTCACCTTTGAAGCCCAGACGCGCGTAGGTTTTGTCGCCATCGCTGCCGTTGTCGTCAGAGAAGTAGTGCTGAGCGTGAACTTTTCCGTAGATATCCAGTTTGTTTGCGTCTTTGTTATATACCTCAGCTGCGTTTACCGCACCTGCCGCCAACAGGCTAGTCACTGCCACTGCAACTAATTTAAGTTTCATTCTAAATAATCCTTATAATTTTTTCTTGGTGTGTTTCCTAAACCATTGCTAAACGAAGGGGTTCGTCAATGGCAAACTATTTTTAAATGACGCAGTGGCATAAGTTCAATAATAAGTTTCATAATATTGCGAAATATTTGAAGTTGTGTGATCTAGATCTACACAATATGACTGATTGTATTAATCTTTATATGTGACAAATATGAATGGGTATATTTACGTAGGGGACTATTGTCAGGACTATGATTTAAATGGCGTTAGTTCCGCATGTGTAATATATGCATGTGAAGGGATATAGATAACCGCATAATATTTTCGTGTGTTAACTAATTACCATATATTTAACATTTAATTAAACAAATACAAACATAAATCGCAAGTGGAATGAACAATTATTATTCATCAATTTGTCTAAAGTATAGCCGGGTTTTATTTGTTTGTGATAAAACCCGGCTTTTTTTTCAGGCGCGGCGCGTTGCCAGCCAACAAAGTAGCGAACCCGCGCAGACCATCAGTGCGCCCTGCCAGAAAGATAGCGAAAGCGGTGCACTGAGTAACACAGCAGCCAGTGCAGAAGAGAGCACAGGGGTAAAATAGGATCCTACGGCCATGATGGTCACGTTGCCATGCAAAATGCCAATATTCCACGCCGCATAGGCAAATCCTAACGTTAATGCCGCTGAGAACATTTTAATAGTCACCGAAGTGCTGAAAATCATTTCTGGTTGCGGAGTCATAAAATAGTAAATCCACAAACTTGCGGCTGTTAGTAAAACGAACACGGTGATGCCGTTAAAGCCTTTTGCATATTTATTGGTCACCGTGCAATACGTTGCCCAGATAAAAGCGCCGAGAAAGGCGAGAAAATAGCTCAGCGGACTGCTGGCAACATTGCTGATAATTTCATCAAGGTTAAGACCGTTTTCACCACCCAATACCCAACAAACCCCGGTCAATGCGATAATTAATCCAGGGATCACCAGCCAGGTTGTTTTTTGACCATTAAATAAAATAGCAAACAATATCGTCAAACTCGGCCAGAGATAATTGACCATACCGACTTCAATAGCCTGGTGACGAGTAGCCGCATAACCGAGAGCCAGCGCTAAACATATTTCATAAGTAACAAAAAGCACGCTACCAGCGATTAAATAGCGCACAGGAATTTTTCTGATATTCGGAAAGCCGACGGTAAAAATCAGCAACAGACCACTTAACGAAAAAATCATTGCTGCGCCGCCCGCAGGACCCAGTCCTTCACTTACCCCACGCATGAGTCCGACCATCGTGCTCCAGAGCACGATGGCAATGAGCCCAATTAACGTTGCCTTTTGTTTTGTCATTCTGATTGTCTGTCCATGGTACTGGCAAAAATTTAAGCTGAAATTTATAGCACTTTTATACCGTAGCGCGCTAATTAATTGCCTTTCCCATACTCCCTTATGGGTACAAGAGTTAAACAAAGCGCACTATTTAGTAGCGGAACCGTTTCGTTATTGATTTGACGCAAAAAAAATATGGATATAGCTGATAGTTTCGTCGCGAAGTTGTACATGGCATCTTTCAGACTGCCGCGCTGGCGCAATTTGAGAGATTTCCTGTACGAACCCCTGCAAAAAAGAGGAAAGCAATGGACGTCAGCCGCAGACAATTTTTTAAAATCTGCGCGGGCGGTATGGCGGGAACAACAGTGGCCGCTTTGGGTTTTGCACCCAAAATGGCACTGGCTCAGGCGCGAAACTATAAGCTGTTACGCGCCAAAGAGATCCGAAACACCTGCACATACTGTTCCGTAGGTTGCGGGCTATTAATGTATAGCCTGGGAGATGGAGCAAAAAACGCCAAAGAGTCGATTTACCATATTGAAGGGGATCCGGATCATCCGGTGAGCCGCGGGGCATTATGTCCTAAGGGCGCAGGATTACTGGATTACGTGCACAGTGAAAACCGTCTGCGTTACCCGGAATATCGCGCCCCTGGTTCCGACAAATGGCAGCGTATCAGCTGGGATGAAGCATTCACCCGTATCGCGAAGCTGATGAAAACTGACCGTGACGCCAACTTTATTGAGAAGAATGAGCAGGGCGTAACGGTAAACCGCTGGCTTTCAACCGGGATGCTGTGTGCATCTGCGGCAAGTAATGAAACCGGTATGCTGACACAAAAATTTGTGCGCTCACTCGGCATGCTGGCAGTAGACAACCAGGCGCGTGTCTGACACGGACCAACGGTAGCAAGTCTTGCTCCAACATTTGGTCGCGGTGCGATGACCAACCACTGGGTTGATATTAAAAATGCTAACGTCGTGATGGTGATGGGCGGTAACGCCGCTGAAGCACATCCGGTGGGATTCCGCTGGGCGATGGAAGCAAAAAACAACAATGATGCCACGCTGATTGTTGTTGACCCTCGTTTTACACGTACAGCTTCGGTGGCGGATATCTATGCGCCAATTCGTTCCGGCACGGACATTACGTTCCTGTCCGGCGTCTTGCTGTACCTGATTGAAAACAACAAAATCAACGCTGAATACGTTAAGCATTACACCAACGCCAGCCTGCTGGTGCGGGATGACTTTGCTTTCGAAGACGGTCTGTTCAGCGGTTATGACGCAAACAAACGCCAATATGATAAATCGTCCTGGAACTACCAGTTCGATGAAAACGGCTACGCGAAACGCGATGAAACGTTAAGCCATCCTCGCTGTGTCTGGAACCTGCTAAAACAGCACGTTTCCCGCTACACGCCGGATGTGGTGGAAAACATTTGTGGTACGCCGAAAGAAGACTTCCTGAAAGTCTGCGAAGTGCTGGCTTCCACCAGCGCAGCCGATCGCACCACCACGTTCCTGTATGCGTTGGGTTGGACTCAGCATACCGTCGGAGCACAGAACATCCGCACCATGGCGATGATTCAGTTGCTGCTCGGCAACATGGGGATGGCAGGTGGCGGTGTCAACGCCTTACGCGGTCACTCCAACATTCAGGGGTTAACCGATTTAGGTCTGCTCTCTACCAGCCTGCCGGGCTACCTGACGCTGCCGTCAGAGAAACAGACAGATCTGCAAACCTATCTGGCCGCGAACACGCCAAAAGCGACATTGGCCGATCAGGTTAACTACTGGGGCAACTATCCGAAGTTCTTCGTCAGCTTGATGAAATCTTTCTACGGTAATGCTGCACAGAAAGAAAACGACTGGGGCTTTGAGTGGCTGCCGAAGTGGGATCAGTCCTACGACGTCATCAAATACTTCAACATGATGGATAGCGGAAAAGTCACCGGCTACATCTGTCAGGGCTTTAACCCTGTTGCGTCCTTCCCGGACAAAAACAAAGTGGTGCAGAGCCTCAGCAAACTGAAGTATCTGGTGGTTATCGATCCGCTGGTGACCGAAACCTCAACGTTCTGGCAGAACCACGGCGAGTCAAACGACGTTGATCCTGCGTCGATTCAGACCGAAGTCTTCCGTTTGCCTTCTACCTGCTTTGCGGAAGAGGACGGCTCCATCGCCAACTCCGGCCGTTGGCTGCAGTGGCACTGGAAAGGTCAGGACGCACCGGGCGAAGCTCGCAACGACGGCGAAATTCTGGCCGGTATTTACCACCGCCTGCGAGAAATGTATCGCACTGAAGGCGGTAAAGCTGTAGAACCCGTTCTGAAAATGAGCTGGAACTATAAGCAGCCGGACGAACCGCACTCAGAGGAAGTGGCGAAAGAGAACAACGGCTATGCGCTGGAAGATCTCTATGATGCCAACGGTGTACTGGTTGCGAAGAAAGGTCAGTTGCTCAACAGCTTTGCGTTGCTGCGCGATGATGGTTCTACGTCATCATCCTGCTGGATTTATACCGGTAGCTGGACCGAGCAGGGCAACCAGATGGCCAATCGCGATAACGCCGATCCGTCAGGTCTGGGTAATACGCTGGGCTGGGCCTGGGCATGGCCGCTGAACCGTCGCGTGCTGTATAACCGCGCTTCGGCGGATCCACAGGGTAAACCGTGGGATCCAAAACGCATGCTTATCCAGTGGAACGGTACGAAGTGGACGGGTAACGATATCCCGGACTTCAATACCGCGGCACCGGGCAGTGGCACCAATCCATTTATCATGCAGCCGGAAGGGCTGGGGCGTCTGTTTGCTATCGATAAGATGGCGGAAGGTCCGTTCCCGGAACACTACGAGCCGATGGAAACGCCGCTGGGTACTAACCCGCTGCACCCGAATGTGATCTCCAACCCGGCAGCGCGTCTGTACGAGGCGGATAAACTCCGTATGGGCACGAAACAGGACTTCCCGTACGTCGGGACGACCTATCGTCTGACCGAACATTTCCATACCTGGACCAAGCACGCATTGCTGAATGCGATTGCCCAGCCAGAGCAGTTTGTGGAAATCAGCGAAACGCTGGCGGCAGCGAAAGGGATCAACAACGGCGATCACGTGAAAGTTAGCAGTAAACGTGGATTTATTCGCGCAGTTGCCGTGGTGACCCGTCGTCTGCGTACCCTGAACGTCAACGGTCAGCAGGTTGAAACGGTTGGGATCCCAATCCACTGGGGCTTTGAAGGAGTCGCGCGTAAAGGCTTTATCGCCAACACCCTGACGCCGAATGTCGGTGATGCAAACTCGCAAACGCCGGAATACAAAGCGTTTTTAGTTAACATCGAGAAGGCGTAAGGGAGGCGAACATATGTCTATGGAAACGCAGGACATCATCAAACGGTCCGCAACAAACTCCATCACGCCGCCACCTCAGGCCCGTGATTACAAAGCCGAGGTCGCGAAACTGATCGACGTTTCCACCTGTATAGGCTGCAAGGCCTGTCAGGTGGCATGCTCAGAGTGGAACGATATCCGCGATGAAGTTGGCCACTGCGTCGGGGTGTATGACAACCCCGCCGATCTCAGCGCCAAGTCCTGGACGGTGATGCGGTTTACCGAAACCGAACAGAACGGCAAGCTGGAATGGCTGATTCGTAAAGACGGCTGTATGCACTGTGAAGATCCGGGCTGCCTGAAGGCATGCCCGTCTGCCGGGGCAATCATCCAGTACGCCAACGGGATTGTCGATTTCCAGTCAGAACACTGTATTGGCTGCGGCTACTGTATTGCCGGGTGTCCATTTAATATTCCGCGCCTCAATAAAGAGGATAACCGCGTGTATAAATGTACGCTGTGTGTCGACCGGGTCAGCGTCGGGCAGGAACCTGCCTGCGTGAAGACCTGTCCGACCGGGGCAATACATTTCGGTACCAAGCAGGAAATGCTGGAAATGGGCGAACAGCGTGTGGCAAAACTGAAAGCACGCGGTTTCGAACACGCCGGTCTCTACAACCCGGAAGGTGTGGGTGGTACGCACGTTATGTACGTTCTGCATCATGCCAACCAGCCGGAGCTGTATCACGGCCTGCCGAAAGATCCGCAGATCGATACCTCTATCAATCTGTGGAAAGGGGCGCTGAAACCGCTGGCCGCTGCCGGATTTATCGCCACCTTCGCCGGGCTGATTTACCACTACATTGGTATCGGTCCGAATAAGGAAGTGGACGACGACGAGGAGGATCATCATGAGTAAGTCGAAAATGATTGTGCGCACGAAGTTTATCGACCGCGCCTGTCACTGGACGGTGGTGATCTGCTTCTTCCTGGTGGCGCTGTCGGGGATTTCGTTCTTCTTCCCGACTCTGCAATGGCTGACGCAAACCTTCGGTACGCCGCAGATGGGACGCATTTTGCACCCGTTCTTCGGCATACTGATCTTCGTCGCGCTAATGTTCATGTTTGTGCGCTTTGTGCACCACAACATCCCGGATAAAAAAGATATTCCGTGGCTGAAAAACATTGTGGAAGTGCTGAAAGGCAATGAACACAAAGTGGCGGATGTGGGCAAGTACAACGCCGGGCAGAAAATGATGTTCTGGTCGATCATGAGCATGATTTTCGTGCTGCTGATTACCGGTATTATTATCTGGCGTCCATACTTTGCACAGTTCTTCCCAATGCAGGTCGTGCGCTATAGCCTGCTGATCCATGCGGCGGCGGGGATTATCCTGATGCACGCCATCCTCATCCATATGTATATGGCATTCTGGGTGAAAGGTTCGATTAAAGGCATGGTTGAAGGGAAGGTGAGCCGTCGCTGGGCGAAGAAACATCACCCACGTTGGTATCGCGAAGTTGAAAGACAAGAAGCGAAAAAAGAGAGCGAGGAAGGGGTTAACTAATCCCTGATGTTCCCTCTACGCAATGGCGCTACATCGGTAGCGCCATTTTTTTGCCAAAAAAACGTCATGTTTCTGTCATATGCTGAACGTAAGGTGTTGTCTTTCCAATAATAGAAGAGTTAAAAGACAATGCATCTGGTGAAAAAACTACTCGCAATCAGCGTGTTTCTTTGTGCTTCAGCTCAGGCGCAGAACATACTCGAATTTCCTCAGCCGGAGAATAACCCGGAAGAGTTTTATGCCGTAACCGAAATCCCGGCAGGTGGAATGATTAAATATGAAACCGACGCCAAAACCGGGTTTATCGTTGCCGATCGCTTCCAGTCAATGCCGGTTGCCTATCCCGCCAACTACGGTTCACTAACCCAGTCTTTAGCCGGTGACGGCGACCCGCTGGATGTTATCTTTTATACTCGTGCGCCGCTGGCCCCGGGGACGTTGATTAAGCTGCGCGCAATAGGCGTCCTGAAGATGATCGACGGCGGTGAAAAGGACGACAAAATTGTCGCCGTGCCGGCCAGTAAAATTGACCCCACTTATGACAACATCAAAGAATTGAGCGATCTGCCCAATATTGAAGTTCAACGTCTGGAATCTTTCTTCCGCGTGTACAAAGATCTGCCGGAAGGGCGCAAGAAGGTCGAATTAAACGGTTTCAACGACGCCGCTACGGCAAAGCAAGAGATCAAACAGGCCTGGGATGCCTGGAAAGAGAAAAAACCGCAGCAATAAATGGTATGCCGGATGGCAGGCCTACACGCGCATTTTGCTGGTGTAGGCCGGATAAGCTTGCGCCATCCGGCAATAAAGATTACTTCAGTTGTGAGTTCAGACGCTCAATCTCTTTACGCCATTGCGCCTGTAACAGCGGTTTTTGATGTTTCGGCTTGCGGGCGAGATCGTCGGCCAGACGCTGTTCCAGATCGAGGAGTTGTTCCAGCAATCCATCGCTGTCACAGCTTATTTCAACTTTCGCTTCGACCACCGTTTTGGGAACGGTTATCTCCGCGGACGTTTCCCTAATACGCGCATTGACCGCCTCCAGATCGTGCCATTCACTGAGTTCGCCATTGTCGATTAACCAGAACCGGTTACAGCTTTGGCTGATAAGCTGCCGGTCGTGACTGACCAGCAACACGCCGCCGTTATAGCTTTGTAGCGTTTCTGCCAGCGCTTCTTTACCTTCCATATCCAGATGGTTGGTCGGTTCATCGAGCATCAGCAGACTGTAGCGTGCAAGCGTCAGCCCCACAAACAGCAGCCGGGAGCGCTCACCACCGCTTAATGTACTGACCCTCTGCGTATGACGAATCCACGGAAAACCCGCGCTAATCAGCGCCATCTTGCGAATCTCTGGCTGCGGGGCAAACGCTTCCAGCGCGTCAAACAATGAATCGTTATCGGCAAGCTGATGCAGCGTCTGATCGTAATAGCCCAGCGTAACGCGCGGGTGCAACACCAATGAAGGCGATGCCAGCTGTGATTGAAACTGTTGCCAGATAAGCCTTAACAGCGATGATTTACCGCAACCATTACGCCCGACAATTGCCAAGCGATCGCCGCTTTTTAACCGGATACCGGCAATGGAAAACAGTGTATCTGCGTCGGGAGCAGGGGCTACAGACAGATTGGTCATCTCCAGCAAACGATCTGCACGCAGGGAATCACCCTGCAATGTTAGTGTCCACTGACTTCCTGCCGTCACTTCTGTCTGCACCTCTTTCAGGCGCTGCACATGTTTTTCCATCTGCTTGGCCTTGCGGGAGAGATCTTCGTTGTCGTAGACCCGCCCCCAGGTTGCCAGCCGTTTGCCGCTGGCGGTAACCCGGTCTATCTCTTTTTGCTCAGCCTTGTGGCGCAGAGCATCGCTGACGTCTCTTTCTGCCAGCGCCTGACGTGCCGCGCTACAGGGCAGATCAAAGGCATGGAGAGTGCGATCGCGTAGGATCCACGTTCCGTGAGTCACTGCGTCCAGCAACTGCGGGTCGTGGGAAACCACCACAAAACTGCCAGACCAGTTCTGTAAGAACTGCTCCAGCCACAGTAATGTTGGCAAATCCAAATGGTTACCCGGTTCATCCAGCAGCAGCAGGTCAGGATTACGCATCAATGCCCGCGCTAATAGCAAGCGTGTGTGCTGGCCACCGCTCGACGTTTGCGCTGTCAGAGATAAATTCTCTGGCGTGAAACCCATTTCGGCAAGCAGCGCTTCAACTCGCCATTGTTGAGCCGCACGCTCATGCTCAGGAAGTTGAGCGAGAACGGCTTCCTGCAGCGTAAGAGGCAATATATCGTCAGGTAGATGTTGTTCTACACGCGCGAGATGGCAGTGATTCGCTTGCGCGATTGCTCCACTGGTGGGCGAAATCGTGCCATCGAGCAGTTTTAACAGCGTGCTTTTGCCGCAGCCGTTGTAACCGATAAGCCCGATGCGGTCGCCTTTTTTCAGGGTAAAGGAAAGATCGTCGAATAGCGTGCCGAATGCCGTATCAACGTGTAAGGATTGTGCGGTTAGTAATGTGCTCATTGTTGCTTACTCAAGAGTTACAGGCGTGAAAACGCCTCGTCAAACATCGCTGACGATAACCCGGTAAGCCCGAGAGAAGGGGATTTAGAAGTTAGCTTCGCTCAAGCAGAAGTTATCGCAGCACGATACCGATAACGCTTGAGCACTGGCGATCGCCAAAAGCATGTGAAACGATAAAACGTTCACAGTACAGCATAAGTATCCTCCTTTTGTTTTTCAGAGTGTTGATCGGTAGCGAAAGTGTAATCGCAAATTACACTTTCGCGCAAACTTTGCACGCCCGGCAGCAATGTGCCGCCGGGCAAACCGTCAGATAGAAGTACGACGGTAGTCGCGATATTCCGCCTGCCAGAAATTATCGTCAATAGCCTGTTGCAGCGCTTCAGCGGAGGTTTTCACCGCCACACCTTGCTGCTGGGCCATTTTACCGACGGCAAAGGCAATGGCACGAGAAACCGTCTGAATATCTTTCAGTTCCGGTAGCACCAGTCCTTCACCGTTAAGCACCAGCGGTGAATACTGTGCCAGCGTTTCACTGGCCGACATCAGCATTTCATCAGTGATGCGCGACGCGCCAGAAGCAATCACGCCAAGGCCAATACCCGGGAAGATGTACGCGTTATTACACTGGGCGATCGGGTAAGTTTTCTCTTTCCACACTACCGGTGCAAACGGGCTACCGGTCGCAACCAGCGCGTTGCCTTCGGTCCAGGCGATAATATCCTGCGGCGTGGCTTCTACACGAGAAGTCGGGTTAGACAGCGGCATGACGATCGGACGCGGACAATGCTTGTGCATTTCGCGAATGATCTCTTCGGTAAACAGACCAACCTGTCCGGAAACCCCGATCAGGATATCAGGTTTAACGTTGCGGACCACATCGAGCAACGACAGGACATCTTCTTGTGTATCCCAGTGCTGCAGATTTTCGCGTTTTTGCACCAGTTTGGTTTGGAAGGAGAGCAGGTTCGGCATTTTGTCGGTTAACAGGCCGAAGCGATCGACCATGAATACGCGTTGACGCGCCGCTTCTTCGCTTAAACCTTCTCGCTGGATTTGCGCAATGATCTGCTCGGCGATCCCGCATCCGGCGGAACCCGCGCCGAGGAAGACGATGTTTTGTTCGCTCAGCTGGCTTCCGGCCGCGCGGCTAGCCGCAATCAGCGTACCGACGGTAACCGCCGCGGTGCCCTGAATATCGTCGTTAAATGAGCAAATTTCATCGCGATAACGGGTCAGCAGTGGCATAGCGTTTTTCTGGGCGAAATCTTCAAACTGCAACAGCACGTCCGGCCAGCGATGCTTCACGGCCTGGATGAATTCATCAACGAATTCGTAGTATTCATCATCAGTGATACGCGGATTGCGCCAGCCCATATACAGCGGATCGTTCAGCAGTTGCTGGTTGTTGGTCCCCACGTCCAGTACCACCGGAAGTGTATAGGCCGGGCTAATTCCGCCACATGCGGTATACAGCGACAGTTTACCGATTGGAATGCCCATCCCGCCGATCCCCTGATCGCCAAGACCTAAAATACGTTCGCCATCGGTGACAACGATGACCTTGATATTGTGGTTAGGGACGTTTTGCAGGATATCGTCCATATTGTGGCGGTTCTGATAAGAGATAAACACGCCGCGCGCACGACGATAAATCTCAGAGAAACGCTCACAGGCTGCGCCGACCGTTGGGGTATAGATAACTGGCATCATCTCATCCAGGTGATTATGCACCAGTCGGTAAAACAGGGTTTCGTTGGTGTCCTGGATGTTGCGCAGGTAAATATGTTTGTCGATTTCGGTTTTGAAGCCCTGATATTGGATCCAGGCGCGTTCAGCCTGTTCTTCAATCGTTTCGACGACTTCTGGCAGTAACCCCAGCAGGTTGAAGTTACGGCGTTCTTCCACACTGAAGGCGCTCCCTTTATTCAGTAAAGGGAATTCCAGCAGTACCGGGCCAGCGTAAGGGATGTAAAGGGAACGCAGTTTTTTAGTTTCGTTTTCCATGTCACTCACTCTTTTTTGAATAACCGTCCCTGGCGCTCTTTATGATCGTATGTGGCCTGTTCGCCAGGGAAACGGGCGAAGTATAAAGCATTGTGAATGGGTTAAGGGGTTTTATAAGCAAAAACACCACTGCGGTTGCAATGGTGTTTATCTCGTTACTCAGTCAGACGTGCGAAAGGCTACTTGCCGTCAGCGCGGCGCTTTCTTCCAGTAGGATTGTTGACCACGTTGGTTTTGTCACCTTCGGTCACGATTTTACGTTGATTTGAGATTTTGTGGTCCAGTCCGAGAATATGACGGGCCTGACGGTTCGATTTCATTCTAACTCCTTAATCCTGTTACTGGTTTCAAGGGCGAGCCCGTATGAGAACGGACGAAATACAACCTGATATAAAGCCGATGTTCAACATAACGGCTTTCTGGATGGTCGGTCATTTTATCTGAAAGGTCAATGCTTAAGCGGCAAATGAGAACTATCCCGTATGTAACATGCTTTTTCCCGGGCGTCCTATACTAGTAACTCCGACGACAACACAGGAGAGCGGTAATGACTATCCATAAGAAAGGTCAGGCACACTGGGAAGGCGACATTAAGCGCGGCAAAGGCACTGTGTCGACCGAAAGTGGCGTGTTAAATCAGCAACCGTATGGGTTTAATACACGATTTGAAGGTGAGAAAGGCACCAATCCTGAAGAGTTGATTGGCGCGGCCCATGCAGCCTGCTTCTCGATGGCGCTTTCACTGATGCTGGGCGAAGCAGGGTTTACCCCAGATGCCATTGATACCACTGCCGATGTTTCTCTGGATAAGGTAGATGCCGGGTTTGCGATCACTAAAGTCGCGTTGCATAGTCAGGTGAGCGTGCCGGGGATAGACGCCGCCACGTTTGACGGCATCATCCAGAAAGCAAAAGCCGGATGCCCGGTATCTCAGGTTCTGAAAGCGGAAATAACGCTGGATTACAAACTGAAGTCTTAATAAAGTCGTGCCGGATGCGACCAGTTCTTATCCGGCACCTGATGATATTATTGCGCTACCCAACCGCCATCCATATTCCACGCTACGCCACGCACTTGCGCCGCACCGTCTGAACATAAGAATAACGCGAGATTCCCTAACTGCTCTGGGGTAACGAATTCGCGCGACGGCTGCTTTTCAGCCAGCAAGGCGTCACGGGCTGCCTCAGGCTCTGCGCCTTCGGCAATACGCTTATCGATCTGCTGCTGGACCAGCGGCGTTAGCACCCAGCCGGGACACAGCGCATTGCAGGTGATTTCCGTCTGCGCGGTTTCCAGCGCGATGGTCTTGGTTAATCCCACCACACCGTGCTTCGCTGCTACGTAGGCAGATTTCTCTTTCGAAGCCACCAGGCCGTGAACAGAAGCGATATTAATGATGCGCCCCCAGTTTCGCGCGCGCATACCGGGAAGCGCCAGACGCGTGGTGTGAAAAACAGAGGTGAGGTTAATCGCGATAATCGCGTTCCATTTATCAACCGGGAAGGTTTCTATCGGTGAAACATGCTGGATCCCGGCGTTATTGATAAGAATATCCACACCGCCGAATTCGCTCTCTGCATAGCGCATCATGTCGGCAATTTGCGCTTCATCGCTCAGATCCGCGCCATGATAGCCTGGCGTTTTGCCATACTGCGCAACAGCGTCTTTGGCAGCATCAACATCACCAAACCCGTTGAGGATCAGGGTGGCGCCAGCTTGCGCCAGCACCTGTGCGATACCTAATCCGATACCACTGGTCGAGCCGGTAACCAGGGCGGTTTTTCCCGTTAAGTTCATGATGATTCTCCTTAAACAATTCCGGTGGTGTAGAAGACGCCGATGACAAACAGTACGGCCAGACTTTTAATGATGGTAATAGCGAAAATTCCGCCATACGCCTGACGATGACTAAGGCCGGTGATAGCCAATAAGGTAATGACCGCGCCGTTATGCGGTAGGGTGTCCATACCGCCGCTGGCCATAGATGCCACGCGGTGGAATACTTCAAGTGGGATATTGGCGGCATGTGCGGCAGCGATGAAAGTGTCAGACATGGCGGCAAGGGCAATACTCATCCCGCCAGACGCCGAACCGGTGATCCCGGCAAGCGTGGTAATGCTGATAGCCTCATTGAGCAGCGGGTCAGGAATAGCCGCCAGCGCTTTTGACAGCACGAGGAAGCCCGGCAGGGCGGCGATCACTGCGCCAAAACCGTACTCTGACGCGGTGTTCATCGCCGCGAGGATCGCGCCGCCAACTGCCGTTCTGCTGCCTTCAGCCAGGCGACCTTTAATGTTGCGGTAGCCGAAGAGCACCACCAGCAGGATCCCAGAAATCAGCGCCGCTTCCACTGCCCAGATAGCGGTGATTTTACCGACTTCGGTGGTAATCGGTTTGGCAAGACCCGGAAGTTCAAGTTGATGCGTGGCGCCGTACCACTGTGGGATCCAGCGGGTAAACAGCAGGTTAAATACCCCAACCAGGATCAGCGGAGAGATCGCGATGATCGGGTTCGGCAGATTAATGTTATCCGGCGTTTCCGGCTCGTTTAACAGTTCAGTGCCATAGCCTTCATTCTTTGCCTGCGCTTTACGACGCTGACGTTCGAGATAAACCAGACCGACGAAAATAATAAACAGCGAGCCTATCAGCCCCAGCCACGGCGCAGCCCAGGCGTTAGTCCCAAAGAAGCTGGTCGGAATAATGTTCTGGATCTGCGGCGTGCCTGGCAGAGCATCCATAGTGAAAGAGAATGCGCCCAGCGCAACGGTGGCCGGGATCAGGCGCTTAGGAATATTACTCTGGCGGAACAGCTCCGCCGCAAATGGATACACCGCAAACGCCACGACGAACAGCGAAACCCCGCCGTAGGTTAACAGCGCGCACACCAGCACGATCACCGGGATGGCGTGACGACGACCGAGGATGTTGATAGCGGCGGCAACAATGGAACGTGAAAATCCAGATAACTCGATTAACTTGCCAAACACTGCACCCAGCAAGAACACCGGGAAGTAAAGCTTCACAAAACCGACCATTTTTTCCATAAACAGGCCGGTGAAAGCGGGGCCGACGGCGCTGGGTTCAGTGAGTAATACAGCACCTAATGCCGCGATGGGGGCAAACAGAATGACGCTGTATCCGCGATAGGCTGCAAGCATCAGCAGGCCCAGCGCTGCCAGGGCGATTAATACACTCATCATGACTCCTTATTATTATATTGGGGTACAGAAAGAGACGTTATGGTTTCAGGGCAAAACGCAGTTGATGCTCTCTGCGTTGCTGGATGTACTCCTTGCGCGAATCATCCCAGCGATAAAATCCCTGACCGCTGCGTAAACCGGTATCACCGTTGGCTACCTTGTCAGCGACCAACGACATCATCTCGCTGCCGGTTGCCAGTTCCGGGAGCAGATGCCGACAAATATCCTGCACCGTAGAGAGTCCGGTCATATCTGCCGCTTCCAGCGGACCAACCATCGCATAGCGACGTCCGAGCGAGGCACGCATGACCTGATCCACCACCTCTGCGCTGGCGATGCCGCTTTTAACGATATGAAGCGCTTCACGCAGCAGCGCAAACTGCAGTCGATTGCCGACAAACCCTGGTGCGGCGCGATCGAGCACGACGGCTTCCAGTTGCATCGAGAGCAGCAACTGTTGCAGCTCACGCAGGTATTCCGCTTTGGTGGCGGTGCCGGGGACAATTTCGACCAGCGGAATAAAATGTGGCGGGTGCCAGAAATGGGCGATGAGCAGCCGCTCAGGATGGACGAGCTTTTCTGCCAGCGCATCCGGCGGCAGGCCGCTGGTATTACTGGCAATGACGGCCTCAGGCGCGATCAGATCTTCCAGTTGCGCATACAACGCGTGCTTGAGCTCGAGCCGCTCCGGGATCGCTTCAATCAGTAACCCGCACGCAGCAATCTCCGGTAGCGAAGTCGTACCGTGCAGACGACTCACAACCTGGTCTTTTTCGTCTACGGCAAACTGTTCGGCGGTAATCAGCTCATCCAGAATACCGCTGGCAACGGCGCTAATTTCTGCAATTCGGCTGCTATCGGTGTCATACAGCCAGACATCGTGACCATAACGGGCGAAGTGGGTGGCAATACCGACCCCCATTAACCCCGCCCCCAGAACGCAGACAGGCTTACTTTGCATGAGAGACCTCCTGCAAACGCTCTACCGCCAGCGCTACGCCCTGACCGCCGCCTACGCACAGCGTAGCCAGCCCTTTGGTCGCGTTACTGCGGGCCATTTCGTGCAACAGTGTCACCAGGATTCGGCAACCAGATGCGCCGATGGGATGGCCCAGCGCAATCGCGCCGCCATTTACGTTCACCCGGTCGCTGTCCCAGTTCAGGGATTCGCCAACCGCCAGCGCTTGTGCGGCAAAGGCTTCGTTGGCCTCAATGAGATCGACATCATTCAACGTCCAGCCCGCTCGCTTCAGGCACTGGAGTGACGCTTCTACCGGCCCAAGGCCCATAATGGCGGGATCGACACCAGAAACCGCGTAGCCTGTTACCCGGGCAAGCACTGGCAAATTGAGTTCTGCGGCTTTGCCGGCGCTCATCAACATCACCGCGGCGGCACCATCATTGATGGATGATGCATTTCCGGCGGTCACCGTACCGTTTCCTGGCCGAAATGCTGGTTTAAGTTGCGCCAGCTTGTCGGCCTGAGTATCCGGGCGAGGCTGTTCGTCCCGGTCCACCACACGTGGCGGCTTTTTGCCTTGTGGGACGCTAACCGGCGTGATTTCCGCGCTAAAACGACCCGCTTCAATGGCAGCGGCGGCTTTTTGCTGGGAGCGCAGGGCAAAAGCGTCCTGCTGCTCACGACTGATTACGAACTTATCCGCCAGATTTTCGGCAGTAATACCCATGTGATAGTCGTTGAACGCATCCCACAGGCCGTCATGGACCACGCTGTCTTTCATACTGGCATGACCCAACCGCAGGCCGGCCCGCGCGCCGTCGAGAAAATAGGGCGCATTGCTCATGCTCTCCTGGCCTCCGGCAATCACGATTTGCGCATCGCCACAGCGAATTGCCTGTACCGCCTGATGCACCGCCTTCAGGCCAGAACCGCACACCAGATTAATAGTTAACGCCGGTGTGGTTGACGGCAGTCCTGCGCGTAACGCCGTTTGTCTGGCCGGATTCTGGCCACAGCCTGTCGTGAGCACCTGACCTAAAATCACTTCATCAATTTGTTCAGGCGCCACAGCCGTTTTTTCCAGCAGCGAACGGACAACCGCTGTACCTAACTCCACGGCGGAAAGTGGTGCCAGCGCACCATGAAAACTGCCAATCGGGGTGCGCGTTGCCGCGACAATTACAACATCCTGCATGGTCAGCTCCTCAGTTAAATTGCATTTCGGGGACAGTTTCGGGCACGATCAGCTTGCCGGCGGTTCTGGCGACGATTTCATCCACACTGATACCCGGGGCGCGTTCACGCAGAATGAACGCCCCGTCGGCAATTTCCAGCAGAGCCAGGTCGGTCAGCACGCGTTTGATGCAGGCCACGCCGGTCAACGGCAGGGTGCAGGCGGGAAGCAGTTTGGACTCACCGCTTTTGGAAGCATGGGTCATTACCACGATGATGTTGTCGGCTCCGGCAACCAGGTCCATCGCGCCGCCCATGCCTTTCACCATTTTTCCGGGGATCATCCATGAGGCGATATTGCCGTTAACATCGACTTCAAACGCACCGAGCACCGTCAGATCAACGTGGCCGCCGCGGATCATGGCGAAGGATTGCGCAGAGTCGAAAATCGCCGCGCCTTTGCGCGCCGTCACGGTCTGTTTCCCGGCGTTAATCATGTCGGCATCAATTTCGTCTTCTGTGGGAAACGGCCCCATACCCAGCAAACCATTCTCTGATTGCAGCATCACGTCCATGCCATCAGGGATATAATTTGCCACCAGAGTGGGAATGCCGATCCCAAGGTTGACGTAATAACCGTCGCGCAGCTCGCGGGCGACGCGCATCGCCATTTGTTCACGCGTTAACATGGTCAGGCTCCTTTCTGGCGCAGGGTGCGTTGTTCAATACGTTTTTCAAACTGCCCCTGAATAATGCGGTTAACGAAAATTCCGGGAGTGTGAATCGCTGCAGGGTCCAGTTCTCCGGGAGGGACAATCTCTTCGACTTCCACGACGGTAATGCGCCCGGCGGCGGCCATCAGCGGATTAAAGTTCTGTGCGGTGTGGCGATAGATGACGTTGCCGTACCAGTCGGCTTTCCAGCCTTTAACCAATGCAAAATCACCGGTTATCGCCTGTTCAAGGATGTAAGGGCGTCCGGCAAACTCGCGAACCTCTTTCCCTTCCGCTACGGGGGTTCCATATCCAGTCGCGGTAAAAAATGCCGGGATCCCCGCGCCGCCCGCGCGCAACTGCTCTGCCAGCGTACCCTGTGGCGTCAGGATGGCTTCCAGTTCGCCGCTAAGCACCTGCTTCTCAAACAGGGCGTTTTCCCCTACATAGGACGCGACCACTTTGCGCACCTGGCGCGTTTCCAGCAGTACGCCGAGGCCAAAGCCATCCACGCCACAGTTGTTTGATACAACGGTAAGTCCCTGTACTTCTCGACGGCGTACTTCGGTAATCAGGTTTTCAGGGATCCCACATAAACCAAAACCGCCCGCCAGCAGCGTCATGTTGTCGGTCAGTCCTTCCAGCGCCTCTTGATAAGTGGCAACACGTTTATCCAGTCCAGCCATACACTTGCCTCCCCAGTTGTCCTTGCCGACATCATTGGGGGTGAAAAATGATTTGTTAATTTTAAATTTGTGACTCACTCATTGGGTTTTTTTATCAATTTAATGTTAATTAAAGGTATTCAACAAGTTAAAGGAATGCGAAATGGGAATGAGCATCAAACAGTTACGCGCGTTTTTAGCGGTAGCTCACACTCTGAATTTTGCTCATGCCAGTGAAAGACTGAACATGTCGCAACCCGCATTAAGCCTGGCGATTAAAGGACTGGAAGATTCGCTGGGCGGGGCGTTACTGTTGAGAACCACCCGCAAAGTGACTCTGACGCAGGAGGGAGAAACGCTGCTGAATATGGGGAGACAGTTGCTGGCGGACTGGGAGAATACGGAAGAAGCCATGCGCCAACGCTTTACGCTGCAGCGTGGTAAAATCTCGATCGCCGCCATGCCCTCATTTGCCGCTAACGTCCTGCCATCGGTACTGAAAACGTTTCGTGATTCTTATTCCGGTATCAACGTAACGGTTCATGATGTGATCAATGAACACGTGATTGAAATGGTCAGTGAAGGGCGGGTCGAGATGGGTATAGCCTTCGAGCCGGACTATTCGGGACATCTGCATTTCACGCCGCTCGGCGTGGATCGTTTTATCGCGATTGTGCCGCCAACCTGTCGGCTGGCAGACAGGGATCGTATTGCATGGCGCGAACTGCTGACGCTGGATTTCATCACCTTGCAACGTCCGTCAGCCGTGCGGCTGATGCTGGAAGAACAACTGGTGCAAAGCGGACATACGCTGGAAGTGGCGCTGGAGAGCCATCAATTAGTAACCGTTGGCCGTCTGGTGGCTAACGGTCTGGGCGGTAGCGCCGTACCTGCACTATGCCGCACGCAAATGACAGAGTTAGGCGCAACCTGTATCGATCTGGATACGCCGGTGATCCAGCGTCGGATCGGGGTTTTGCGTTCAGCACATCATAAATTATCTACTGCTTCCGAGGTGCTGGTGGATTCACTGAAAAAGGCGTATCGCACCTGACTTTTCTCAACGGCTCAAGTCATGTAACCGCCCGCCAGCATCGAACATCACATCCGGCATCACTTTTCAGTAATGCCTGTTTTTTCTCACAACCGTGGGTTGCCAATGGACATCTGTCACGGAAAAAGCATCCCTGGGGCAACGTTCGGTTTCTCGGTAGCTCGGTTTTACGTAACACCAAATCTTCCGTCAGTGGCGCGCCCGTTTTAGGGACAGAGTCCAGCAATAACCGTGTGTACGGATGGGCGGGGTGAGTGAGAACGTGTTGAGCATCGCCCAGCTCAACAATTTGCCCTAAGTACATCACCGCCACACGGTCGCTCATATGGCGGACCACCGACACGTTATGCGATATCAATACGTAGGTCAGATTTCTGCGCGCCTGTAGTGACACCAGAAGATTGAGAATTTGCGCCTGCACAGAGATATCCAGTGCTGAAGTGGGCTCATCGAGGACGATAACATCCGGTTCTGACGATAGTGCCCGGGCGATGGCGATACGCTGGCGTTGTCCACCGGAAAACGCATGCGGCAGACGGTCGAGATATTCCGGACGGATGCCTACCTGTTGGGCCAAATCTTCAGCAAGCATACGGCGCTCACGTTCCGGACTTCGTTTTTGGATCCATACCGGCTCAGTGATCGTGCGCCATACCGGTAAGCGAGGATCCAGCGATGAAAGAGGGTCCTGAAAGACCATTTGCATACCGTTATGCTGTTTATCACCACGGCGAGAATAGCTTCCCTGGCTGGGTTTCAGCATGCCCATCAGCAGTTGCGCCAGCGTACTTTTTCCACAACCGGATTCGCCAACAATCCCCAGCGTTTCACCCTGGCGAATCTGTAAATCCAGGCCGTTGAGCGCATGCACCCGTTCCGTAACCTTGCCAAGCCAGTTTTTACGCGCAGGAAAGTTGACATGAACATCCTGCAGCGCCAGTAAAAAATCAGACATGTGTTGTCTCCAGTTGTGGATACCAGCAGGCAGATTGTTGATCTACGCCTCCCTGACTACTTAACGCAGGCGTTTCTTCACAACGAGGACCAGCGGCAAAGCAGCGCTCACGAAATGCGCATCCGGCAGGTAAGCAGGTTAGGTTCGGTACGGTGCCGGGGATCGCAGGTAACAATGCGCGTGGTTCGCCGTGTTCCGGCGCGCATTTCAGCAAGCCGATGGAATAGGGATGAGTCGGACGTTGAATAACGGTTTGCGTCGGGCCACTCTCAATCACGCTCCCGGCATACATGACGTACAACCGGTCGCATAACTGTGAAACCACCGCCATATCATGGCTGATAAATAACACGGCTGTTCCGCTGGCCCGTGCTTTTAACTTCAGCAAACGCAGCACCTGCAGTTGCACCGTGACGTCCAGCGCGGTGGTCGGTTCATCGGCAATAATAAGCTCCGGCTCGCACGAAAAGGCCAGCGCAATCATCACGCGCTGGCGCATCCCGCCGGAAAGCTCAAACGGAAATCGTTTCATGACCTCCGGCGCGTCCGGGATTTGCATCTCTTCGAGTAGAGCGACGGCTTTCTGGCGGGCATCCGTGCGGCTTAACGCCTGGTGATGGCGGATCACCTCCACCATTTGCTGGCCGATACGCCGGGTCGGATTCAGTGCCGTCATGGGCTCCTGAAAGATCATCGCGACGCGTGCGCCGCGCCATTGACGCATTTGTTTCTCACTGGCGTTGAGCACATCTTCACCCAGCAGTGAAACGCGGCCCTGGTGAATACGATAGCTTCCCTCCGGAAGCAGACGCATGGTGAGCATGGCGGTCACGGACTTACCGGAACCGGATTCACCCACCACACCAACGATTTCTCCGCGGTTGATGTGCAGTGATACATGGTTCAGCGCATGCACATCAGCTTTATAGCCGGGGAAACTCAGATGTAAATCTTCGATTTCCAGTACGGGTTGTGTCATGACTGTTTTCCTCCGGCTTTCGGATCAAGCAGATCGCGAATACCATCGCCAAAGAGATTAAAGCCCACGGCGGTAATCAGAATGGCCGCGCCGGGAAAAGCACAATACCACCACTGATCAAGCACATAATTGCGGCCAATTGCGACCATCGCGCCCCACTCAGCGCTGGGTTGCTGCGCACCCAGACCGATAAACCCGAGCGTGGCAGCCATCAGGATCGCACTGCCGATATCCAGCGATGCCTGCACAATGAGTGGCGGCAGAGAATTGCGTAAAATGTGCCAGCTAATCAGATGCCAGCGTGAAGCGCCGTAGGTCCGGGCAGCCTGTACATAGCTAAACTGGCGCACCACTAACGTCTGACCGCGGGCGAGGCGCACATAGAAAGGGATACGGACGATGGCAATCGCCAGCATGGCGTTAAACAGGCTGGGGCCCAGCGCGGCGGCCAACGCCATCGTCAGCACCAGCGAAGGAATGGACAGCATAATGTCCATCATCCGCATAATTATCGCGTCGGCGTGCCCGCCCATGACACCCGACAAGCAGCCCAGCAGTGATCCCAATCCCCCGGCGATACCCACCACCACCAGACCCGCAACGACCGACTGCTGACTTCCTACCAGAACGCGGCTGAACAGATCGCGGCCAACTTCATCGGTACCAAACCAGTGAGCGGCTGACGGGGGCAGCAGGCGCGCACTCAAATTGATGGCATTAGGATCGTGTGGCGTTATCCACGGCGACAGCACCATCAGCAGCAGTATCAATACGATGATGACCCCGCCAACCAGCGTCAGCGGGCTACTTTTCATCATCCAGAACAGTTTGGCCCAGTCCGTGCGGCGGCGTGCTGTCTGAGGGGCGGTCGGCGTTTCTTGTGTGAGCATCATTCAGCACCTCCACGTCCAATTCGAGGATCTATCCACAAATAGAGCAAATCCACCACCAGGTTGACCAGCACATAGGCGAACGAGACCACCACGGCAAATCCCATTACCGCCGGGAAATCGAGCGCCTGAATTGAGGTCACCACCCAAGCGCCCATACCTGGCCAGGCAAAGACCGTTTCGGTCAATACCGCACCGTAGAGCAGATCGCCCAGCGCCAGGCCGAGGACGGTGATTGATGGGATGAGAGCGTTAGGCAATGCATAGCACAGCACGATGTACCAGCCCGGTAACCCGCTGGCGCGGGCGGTACGTATGTAATCTTCACTCAGTTGCTCCAGCATGGCGGAACGAATCTGGCGGGCAACGATCCCAAGATGTACAAAAGCCAGTGTCAGCGACGGCAAAATCAGGTGCTGAAGCGCATTGAAAAAGACTTCGCCGTTGCCTTCCAGTAGTGCATCAATCAGGTAGAACCCGGTGACGTGAGCAGGTGGATCCAGCCAGTCGTCTAAACGTCCACCGCCGGGTAAAATTTGCAGATGACCGTAAAACAGCACGATAACCCCCAGCCCCAGCCAGAATGCAGGCGTGGAGATACCGGTAATTGCCATTAGCCGAACAAGGTGATCAAGCCAGCGGTTACGCCAGACCGCAGATAAAATACCCAGCGGGATACCTATCACCAGCGCCAGCAACAAAGAGCAGAAAGCCAGCTCAAGGGTAGCGGGGAAGAAAATGCGCAGTTCATCCAGTACCGGACGCCCGGTGCGAATGGAGGTGCCTAAATCGCCGTGAAAAATGTCGCTGACATAGCGAAAAAACTGGACATACAGCGGTTGATTCAGCCCCAGCTGTTGGCGAATATTTTCGACAATTTCATCGCTGGCGCGGTCGCCCGCCAGCAGCCGTGCGGGGTCGCCAGGTATCAGATGTGAAATAATAAAGGTGATTACGCAAACACCGATAACCACCAGAATAAGTCCCCAGCATCGCTGGCGCAAAATACTCCAGAACGTCATTAGCTTCCCCTTGCGGAGCCAGAGCGGCTCCGCGTAAACGTGGCTTATTTACTCATGGTGGAGATATTGAAGACCTGTTCCAGCATGGGGTTGAATACAAATCCTTTGACGTCTTTGTTCATCGCCAACTGATAGTTTTTCTGGAATAAATAGACGTAGGCCGCTTCATCAATCACGATGGTTTGCGCCTGCTGGTAGTCATTGGTTCTGGCCACCTGATCGGTCGTAGCCAGCGCGCTACGTAGCAGCTTATCGACCTCACTGTTTTCATAGAACGAACGGTTACCCGGCAAGCCTTTCTTATCTGACTCAAACCAGTAGTTCATAAACATGTACGGGTCGGCAAAATCCGGACTCCAGTTGCCAATGGCAATGTCGTAATCGCCTTTGCCCACGCGGTCACGCATGGTGGCGTTCGCCAGTTTTTCCAGCTTCACCTTAATGCCCAGTTTGCCAAGGCTTGCCTGGGTAGCAAGCGCGATAGGTTCCCAGTTTGGATCATTATCTGAGTACAGGAAGCTCAGGCTTTCAGGTTTGGTGGCAACTTTGTCCCACGCTGCTTTGGCTTTGGCTTCATCGAAGCTGTACTGCATGGCCTTATCGTCAAAACCCCACATGCCTTCGGGGATTGGGCCACGCATTTGCTTTCCATTGCCGCTCAGGATCCCGTTGACCATGCCTTTATAATCGGTGGCCCACGAGATAGCGCGGCGTAAATCCACCTGATTGAGCGGGGCCTTACTGTTGTTGAGATACAGATAAGTCACGCGCAATGAGGGATAATCCGCCACGTTCACTTTGCCTTCCTGTTTTAAAGCAGCAAGCTGGTCAACAGGAAGCGCATCGGCAATGTCGATATCGCCACGGGACAGTTGCAGGCGACGAGAGGCGCTTTCACCAATGATTTTGACTGAGACGCGCTTAAACGTCGGTTTTGTACCTGCATAATGCGGGTTAGGCACCAGCACCAGTTGTTGTCCCTTTTGCCAACTCTTCAGCATGAAGGGACCAGAGCCTGCCGTGTTCTGTGCCAGGAATCCGCGGGCATCGTCTGCGGCATGCTCTTTTAAGATGGCCGGGTTAATGATTGAGGCACCGTCATTTGCCAGCGTATACAGAAACGGAGCAAACGGCTGGCTGAGGGTAAACTTCACCGTGGTGTTATCAATGGCCTCAACCTTCAGATCTTTCGGGAAAGCCTCCGCAGGTCCCTGACCAATCTTGAGCAAACGTTCGAAGGATTGCTTTACCGCATCAGCCGTCACCGGTGTTCCGTCGGCGAATTTGGCATCGTTTTTCAGGGTAAACGTCCACTCTTTCTGGTCGTCCGAGGCTTTCCAGCCGCTGGCTAAATCGCCTTCAACTTCCGTGGAACCTTTACCACCATCGGTTTTGTACTGAACCAACCGCTGGTAAGAGGGATAGGTGACCGTCCAGTCATTGTTATCTATGGTCACAGCGGGATCGAGCGTCTGCGGATCGGCGGCTTTACCAATCACTAACATATCTTTGGGAACAGCAGCCTGCGCGGCGGGCAGGGCTACCGCTAACGCAACGGCTATCAGAGCGGGGCGGAAAAAAGCGTTTAACGCAGGTGTAGTCTTCATAACCAGGCTCCAGAATTAAAGGGGATGTTGTGTTGTTATAGACGTGACAGTGTAACAATCTATTTGATCGTCAAGCAGCGGGTAACGGGCGGCATCAGGTAATTCAAAATGCCACCATTCGCTGTTAATACCGACAAAACCACCACCAAACATAATGGCATTGAGCAGCAGGCGGTTACGCTGCGCTGCCGGAGGAACAGACGGATGCCAGGCATGGGAACGGTCGTGCATTTCATCAAAACCGGCCCCCATATCAAGGAGATGGCCGCGATCGTCCATCAACGTGACGTCAATGGCCGTACCCCGACTGTGATTGGAACCAATGGCAACATCGACAACATATTGCGGGTCGGGACAGGCATTCCACAGTATCGCCTGCGCCTGCTGGGGGCGATACGCGTCGTACACCACCAGCGACAAGCCCGCCAGTTGCGCAATGCTGATGCTTTTTGCCAGCGCGGTTACCGCCTCGGTGTGCAACAGGCAACGCGCTTCCCTGTAGATAGGTGCGCCGGTAATGTTGTCGGCAGTAGCGTATTTAAGATCGATATGCAGCGACGGAAATATCACCGACAGATCGACCAGTTCTGGGAGTTCTGACATAGCACGTTTCCTGTTTATTGTTCGAATTGACCAAATTGTTGTTGTAACTGGCGATTAGTTTGCAGGCGTCCTGCGAGGGCGTCACCCAGTTGCGCCACCACCGCAGAAAGTAATAAGTTGAACAGACAGCTCACCGGTGCCAGTGAGTCCCAGAAATGTCCGGTGTCGGTTTTTACCTGAAGCAAATCAATGGAATAATCCCTGGCCCATGGGCACCACACATCGGTAATTAGCGCCAGCGGAATGCAGCGTTCAGTGGCGACACGGCAATATTGTCGCGAAATAGCGGAGTAGGCGCGCATATCGGTAATAACCACGTAAGGCTGGCTGAATCCCGAGTTCAGCGACTCTACCCAACTGCCGGAAAGGCCTTCGGAGTAGCTGACTTTAGGTCGCAGATATTCCAGGTGACTAAAAAAGGCGTTAGCGATCCCGCGGGTGGACTGGATCCCGAGGATGTACACGGCTTCCGCATGCGCCAACTGCTGTGCAATGCGTAGAAACGTCTCACCCTGAGCAAGTTGGTAGACGTGGGTAATGGCGTCGATTTCCAGTAACAGCGACTGGTGCGCCCGATCTGGCAGGCTTTGTTGCTGGTGCCAGGAATCCAGTCGTTCATTCATTCCCCAGGGCTGATACGGAACTACAGGCAGCTCACGCAGACTGGCTTTTGCATCCTCCAGGTTACGAAAGCCCAGTTTACGCAGATAACGTCCGACGGTAATGCCGCTGGTTCCGGTCGCTTTAGCGATGCCATCCGCGGTTTCAAATGGGATCTGCACAGCATGGGCTAACAGCCACCCAGCCACGCGCTTTTCGCTGGGCGTCAGCTGGCTAAAGGTTTGCTCTATGCGGGTAAATAACTCTGGTTTGGCTGTCATTACCTTCTCGCTGTTAGTTGTCTGTCAGATTCCGTATCTCTGTTAGCGAATTAACAATGCAGGACGCGTGCCACGTCAGTAACAGCAGCATGCTGGCTGTTTTTGTTAAAATTCAGCTCAAATTCGTTAACTAATGATCAACATTTGTGCAGCGTAGTTCAGTTTTGGTGCAACGGCAGAGGAAGCGGGGTATGAATCTGCTGATTTCGTCGGAACGATCACATTGTGGGCAACATTTATCCCTAAGACATAAGAATCAGTAATTGAAAATATAAATTTCAGCCATATCAATAACACCAATCTTTATTCTTATGACGATAGGGGTATTATTTTTCGCGAGCTACATTAACGGTGTTAAGCGCAAGTGTAGATATTATTTATATTATACATGGAGTACTACAATGAATAAATTCTCCCTTTCTACAGCAGGTATTCTGGTCGCAGCGCTGTTAACCAGTGTCAGCGTCAATGCAGCAACAGATAACGCTAAAACTGAAGTGACTCCGAAAGGCATGAACTGTCAAGAGTTTATTGATTTGAACCCACAAACTATGGCTCCGGTGGCCTTCTGGGTGCTCAATGAAGACGAAGACTTCAAAGGTGGCGATTACGTAGACTATAACGAAACCGTTACGACTGCAGTTCCTCTGACCGTTGAACTTTGTAAGAAACATCCGCAGAGCGAATTAAGTAAAATAAAAGACGAAATCAAAAAAGAATTATCTAAATAAAATTAAGCCGTTATTAAAACCCAGCCAAAGTGCTGGGTTTTGTTATTTGTGACGTTGTCACTTATTTATTTTGCAATACTTAAGAAAACTTTATAAAGATATAAACGCCTGTGCCGATACTGGATAAAAGTTAGCCTTTTGCAGAAGGAGTTTGTATGGCCTGGTATCCTACTCGTATTTCAACGCGTTTAACCATCGGCGGCATTCTGCTGCTTGCAGTAACGACTATTGTTATCGTGGTGATTATGCTCTGGCGTGGTCAGCCGCGCGTCGTTGAAATCAACACCGCCCTGATCGAAGAAACAGGGCAAGGTTTAACCCGTCAGTTGAGTACCGTATTGTCCCGAATTGAAGGTGAGACAGTCAGCATGTCGCGACTGGCTGAAGTGTTGCCTAACGATGAATCTCTGTATCAAAGCGTCGTTCCGCATCTGATTGGTGAAGGTAAAGACTCGATTATTACCGGCGGCGGCATCTGGCCAGAACCAGACGCCTTCACCGCAGGTGTGGAGAAAAGAAGCTTTTTCTGGGCGCGTAATGCCGAAGGAAAGCTTGTCTATTCCAACGATTATAACGTCGAAGGATCAAGCGGATACCACAATGAAAGCTGGTATCAGCACGCCAAAGGGCAATCACAAAACAACTGCCTATGGTCTGATGTTTACCAGGATGCCAGTTCAGGCGTCAACATGGTGACATGCAGCGTGCCTTATCAGCAGGCGGGCAAGTTTGCCGGTGTCGCTACCACCGATATCCGTCTGGATAACGTCGCAACTTTCATGCAGCAGCAGGGCAACAGTACTGGCGGTTACGCGTTTGTGGTAGACAAGCAGGGACAAATTCTCTATTTCCCGCAGGCCGACCTGGCCAAACATAAAACCATTAACGATCTGGCGCAAAGCGCGCAGTGGCTTATCCCGGTGCAAAACGGTCTGAAATCTTTGCGCCCGACAGATGGGGTGAAGACCATAACGCTGGAAAATGATCTCGTCCTGAATACAGCGTCACAGGTCATGCTGTTCCCGATGCCAGATACCGGCTGGGTCGTAGGGCTTGTGACACCAGAATCACGTATTGTCGGTCTTGCCAAAGTGATGATGCAGGATGTTCTGGAGGTATTGATCCCTATCATGACGCTGTTGCTGGTGGGATCATGGCTGGTGGTTCGTCGACTAATTTCACGTCTCGATGATACCCGTCAGGCTCTTGATGACATCGCGCAGGGAGAAGGCGATCTTACCCGTCGTCTGGATGTTCGCGGCAAAGATGAGATTTCGGCTATCGCCGAGGCGTTTAACCTGTTCGTCGATAAAATCTCGGCCATCCTGATCACCGTCAGAAGCAGTAGCACAGTGGTGGCGAATAACGCCGTTAGCCTGGCTGACAGTAATATGGAGCTTTCATCTCGCGTAACGCAGCAGGCCGCTGCGCTGGAAGAGAGCTCAGCGGCTATGGAGCAGTTAAATGCGACCGTTCATCAAAACGCCAGTAATACACAATTGGCGGATGAGCTATCCGATAACACAGCGCAAACGGCCAACCGTTGCGGTGATGTGATGCAGGGCGTCATCTCTACGATGGATAACGTCAGCGCCTCATCCGGCAGAATGGTGGAAATTGTCGCGGTCATCGACAGCATTGCGTTCCAGACCAATATTCTCGCCCTGAATGCCGCGGTTGAAGCCGCCAGAGCGGGTGATGCTGGCAGAGGGTTTGCCGTCGTGGCCTCCGAAGTGCGCACGCTGGCTCAGCGCAGTGCCACCGCCGCCCAGGAAATTAAAGCGTTGATTGATGAATCCGTTTCTCATGTTGGTAGCGGAAGTCAGCAAATTCACACTGCCGGCGAACGTCTGGGAGAACTGGTCAGCAATGTGCGTCAGGTACGCCAGTTGATGGGGGAAATACGCGTTGCGGGTGAAGAACAGCGTAAAGGTGTTTCCGAAGTTACGCTCGCCGTTACCGAAATGGACAGCACCGTTCAGCAGAATGCCTCGTTAATTGATGATGCCGCAGCACGGACGCAGGCGCTGAAAGAGGAAGCGGAACAGCTGGCATTGCTGGTCTCTTCTTTCAGATTACCTGAGCCTTCCGTTGCCTGATAACCACATCCTATCCGGGTACAGATCTTGTGCCCGGATAATTCCAGTATAATGGTGCTTAACCATGATTAATTGATTTAACTCCTCTTTATTGTGTCTTACAAAACTTTGAATCATTCTCCTCTTAACTCTATAATATTGGGTGTAAAGTCGTTTTTATTCCAATAAGAGCCAATGTTATGGATTTAACGCTCAATACAGCAGCCGATATCGTCAAACTACTTTGCGACAGATTGCGTAAGGAACGGCTCGCGCAGCAAATGACGCAGGCAGATGTTGCCGCGCGTTCAGGTGTCGGTGTGAATACCGTTTCGAATCTGGAGGCCGGTAAAAATGTAGGATTTGAGAATCTGGTCAAAGTCGCGATGGTGTTAGGCTATGGTGACGCGCTGGAGGGCTTATTCAAACCCAGGATCGACAGTCTGGATGATATTTTGCGTTACGAGAAGAGCGCGGCACGCCAGCGGGTGAAAAGGAAAAATACTGATGCTTGAGCAAGTCGATGTCTTTTATGAAGGCTGGGGTGAAAAATGGTTGTGGGGAAAACTGGTGTCTTCCTCAGCCCTGACCGGACGCCCGTTGATCGCCTTTGAATACAGTGAAGACGCTATACGTAAGGGGCTGGAGCTGTCCCGGTTAAGGTTACCGCTGAACGGTCCTCGTTTACGCAGGGATTTCCCGGCTCATCAGTTGGGATTACCAGGACCCGTGTACGATTCGCTACCTGATGGTTGGGGTATGCTGTTGATGGATCGTTTATTTAAACGCCGTGGACTCAACGCAGCGCGCATAGGACCTCTGGAGAGGTTAACCTGGGTCGGCAATAACGCAATGGGCGCCATGACGTTCCGGCCCGTTCAGTCAGATGTCGAGACGCTTTCAAAAGAGGATGTTCCTCTCGAACAACTGGCATCTGAGGTTCAGGAAGTCCTGAGCGGCGAAGGCGGGGAATTCTTGCAAAAACTGCTCCAGATGGGCGGTTCACCGCAAGGGGCCAGGCCAAAAGCGTTACTCTATCGTGACAGTGTCACGTCAAAGTTCACCACTGCGCCCCTCCCGGAGAGCGAAAGCTGGTTGATTAAATTTCCTGCCAGGCATGAGCATGCTGAGGTATGTGCCATCGAAGCGGTATATGCTGAATGTTTGCGGCAATGTGGGATCACTACGCCTGATACCGCGTATTTTAATCTGCCTGACGGGCAGGCGGCATTTGCTACCCGCCGTTTCGACCGTGACCAGTCGGTCCGTATTCCTATGCAGAGCCTGGCGGCATTTACCGGTGCAAATTACCAGATACCCGGTGCTTTAGATTACCGGGATTTTCTGCGCGCCACACAGATTTGTACCAATGATGTCAGAGAAAAAGCGAAAGCGTTCGAACGCGTGGTTTTCAACGTGGCATTTAACAACCGTGATGACCATCCCAAAAACTTTGCCTATTTAATGTCAGCCGCAGGAAACTGGACTTTGGCTCCGGCTTACGACGTGACCTGGTGCGAAGGACCCGGCGGGTATCACCAAATGGACGTGCTGGGAGAAGCGCTGGATATCGAAAGAAAGCACCTGCAGCAGCTTGGCATACAGGAAGCTGAGCTATCAGCTGAGCATGTGAACGCTATAATCGACAAGATCTGCCACCATGCAACAGCGCTAAGCGTTACAGCCAAAGACAAATACGCCGATCAGATAACACAAACTACGCTGAATACGATACAGAAACAGATTAATGAAAATGTCCGCAGGTTAATGTCCCTGTGATCCAGAGACAGCCGCTACACTTAGCGAAGAATTAAATCTGAGCGAGGCAACGTTATGGCTGAATTTGTCGTGAATATGCTGAAAAACACGCCAGTTTGGGTGTATCTGCTGTTTGCCTTTCTACTGTATCGAGGGATTAAAGCCAGAACACCTGCCACTGTCACGCTGGAAAAGCTGGCGCTGATCCCCGCTATTTTTTTAGTCTGGGATATCTACGATTTAATCACTTATCGCGACCCGACCCTCATTACGTATATTCAGTGGGCGATAGGTATCCTCAGCGGCGCAATCATTGGCTACATATTAATTAACCCCGGTCGTTTGAGCCGCAGTAGCGCACCACGGAGTATTCACCGTCCGGCAGATTATTCCGCATTGCCATTTATGCTGATGGCATTCGGCGTTAAGTACGTACTTGGCGTACTTAACGCCATTTCCCCCGACGTTTTACGTCAACCCGCAATGAGCGCCCTGGCTATCATTACTGGCGGCATGTTCGCCGGAATTTTTGTGGGGAAATTTACCCGCTACGTGAGCGTCTGGCTCAGGCTTCCCGCTCAGAACAACCATTAACGTCCCCAACGATTGCGAATATAGGTCACAGCTTCCTGCGTTTGCGGTTGATTAAGGTAATCTTCGCGAAACAGGATCGTGCCGTTAATGTACGGTTCGGTCTCGTTTAGATCGAGCTGCTTTTTCAGTTCCGGCACACCGCCTTTGACCGTCCAGTCTGGCTCTTTTCTCGATGGTTCACCAACTTTATACAGCGCTACACCAATGTAGAGGCGAGTGTTGGTTGATTTCACGACATCTGCCCACCATTTTGCCAGTACATCGTAGCGCGCTGCATCGCGGGCAAAAGGCCAGTAGAGTTGCGGTGCGATGTAATCCAGCAAGCCTTGTTGCACCCAACGGCGGGTGTCGGCATAAGACTCATCATACGCTGCCGCACCGCGCGTGTCGGAGCCCGCTGGATCGTGCGAACGGTTGCGCCATACGCCCGCAGGGCTGACACCGAATTCAACCTCAGGCTTGAGTTTCTTGATAGTCCGCGATACCTGGGCAATCAGCCGTTGCGTGTTATCGCGGCGCCAGTCAGCTTTGGAAGCGAATCCCTGGCCGTATCTTCTGAACGTCTGGCTGTCATTGAGCGCAGAGCCAGGAGACTCGGTATAGAAGTAATCATCAAACTGCACACCGTCAACAGGGTAATTCTCAACCACTTCCGCCACGATGCTGGTTATCCAGTCGCGCACTTCGGGAATACCGGGGTCTAACACAAAACGCTCGCCCGCGGTGCGGATCCAGTCCCGATGCAGGACGTATACGCTGGACGGTGTTTGTGACAGCGTGCTGTTTAATTCAGTGACCGTCGAAGGTTTGGTGTTTACAGACACGCGATAGGGGTTAAGCCAGGCATGAACTTTCATTCCGCGCTTATGCGCTTCATCGAGCATAAACTGCAGCGGATCGTAACCCGGATCCTGGCCAATCGTGCCGGTCAGGGTATCTGACCACGGCAGAATCTTTGACTTCCACAATGCGGTCCCATCGGGCTTAACCTGGAAAAAAACGGTGTTAATACCAAGTCGTTTCAGGTTGTCCAGCTTATCCGTCAGCGCTTTTTGCTGCAGACTGATGCGTACAGCAGGTGAACTGATGTTCACAGATGAGATCGGCGGCCAGTCAAGACGTGAAACCGTCGCCAGCCAGATCCCACGCACTGGCTCCTTGCTCTGCTGAGGTTTGCTCACCGGAGGTTGCGGAGTGGTTTTGGGGCCGGGCGGTTGTGAAGAACAGCTGCCAAGTAACAACATACTGCCCACAAGTACAGCAAACCATTTCATGTTGGTCAGCGGTAGTCTGGCACGAGAACGGGCGAGAATCTTCGCCAGTTTTTTCTGATAATTTCCTGAAAAGAAACCGGATGCTGCCATCTGATTTTGCTCTTATTTCTTCTTATTGCGGCTGTTAGCCCAGGGATCGAAGGCCGGTTCGGGAGTGTTATTTGAGGCCTGGTCATGTAGAGAGTCCAGGTACAGTGCTTCTACTTCTGCCCGTGCCCACGGCGTACGGCGCAGAAACTTCAAACTGGATTTAACGCTCGGTTCATTTTTAAAGCAGTTGATATTAATGCGTTGCGCCAGCTCAGCCCAACCATAACGTTCAACCAGGGCATTGACCTGCATTTCTAGCGTCACGCCATGTAAAGGGTCTTTAGAATTATGAGCATTCATATGAAGTCCAGTTCAGTGGTTCCAGATTTTGTCAGTAGTGAGACGGGAAGAAGGTTACAAGAAAGCAAAGCTGCCAGCAACGGCAGAAAGCGGTATGGCGAGACAAGCCGTACGTCATACCGGCAATGGATGGATCAATACTCTTTAAAAGCCAGTTCCAGACGGGCAATCAACGGTTTAAACAGATAACTCATCAGGGTTCGTTCACCGGTCTTGATCGTCACGCTGGCGGGCATTCCCGCTTTAATTTTGTAATCGCCCAGCAAACGCGCGCCCTCTGCTGAAACCTGTACTTCCGCAAGGTAGTAAGGCTGCTGAGTGGCTTCATCAATTAAACGGTCCGCAGAGATAGTCAGAACCTGGGCCGGAACCGAAGGTAACAGCGCATGGTTAAGGGCAGGGAACAGCACATCAACGGTTAAACCGGGGACCAGTTTATCAATGGCATGTACGGGTATTTTGGCATCAATTTGCATCGGTTGTCCGGCGGCGACGATATCCATCAAATGTTCTCCAGGCTGAATGACGCCGCCCACGGTACTGACTTTAACATCCAGCACAATACCGTTAATCGGTGAGCGGATCTCGGTGTTATCCAGCTCATGACGCGTTGATACCAATTCATCCTCCAGCATTGCCACTTCTTTTTGGTTTTCCGTCAGTTCAGACTCAACTTCACGTAAATATTGATGACGCACCTGGTAGGCTTTAATTCTTAATTCGTTCTGCTGCGATTTCAGTTTGGCAATGTTAAGAATATCTTCTGAAACGCTGCCAGATATTTCTGCTGCCTCGCGCTCCAGCACCAGTAATTGTGCTTTGGGGTAATAGTTTTTTTCGCTCAGCGCCCGAATAGCCCCTAACTCCCGGTTAATCAGAGAAAACTGGTGGTCGCGATAGCCTTTTATTTTATTGAGATTATCCGTCTGTCCAACCAGACCATCGAGCGTCTCCTGAATCATCGACAGTTCATCCTGAATCGTTTTGCGACGGGTATCGAAAAGTTTAGCCTGCAGATTTCTGACTTCTGATAGCCGTTTATTGCCAGAGAATTGCTGCGTCAGCGTAGTATTAAAGCGGATCACATCCAGGTCATCGCGTTCTGCTAACAGGCGATCTTCGATACTTTTTGCAGAAATATACTGGGCATTCAACGCGCTGAAACGCATTTCAAGCTGCATTTTATCCAACCGGACGAGGACCTGATTTTTCTTCACGAAGTCGCCTTCTTTGATAAAGATATCGGTTACCCGACCGCCGCTCAGATGCTGAATGGTTTTGCGGTTACTCGATACGGTAACCGTACCATCGGCGACCACGCCCGCATCTAACGGAGCTTGCACTGCCCAGAGGATAAAACTACCGACACCAAGCACAATGACGATCACGCCCCGGATAATCGGCGACCAGATATTGGTATCTACGCCAGCAGAGGCCGTGTTGTGGGGGTTCTTTTTCATCATCAAGCCTCACGTTGCTGTTCAGTCGTGGATGGAGAAGGCGTAGCCACCGGTTTCAGTACGTTGGCCTGACGCAAATGGGCAAAAACCTGATCGCGGGTACCAAACTCCTGTATAACGCCATCGTTAAGCAGCAAAACCTTATTGACCACGCCGAGCAGCGTCGGGCGGTGTGAGATAATGACTGTGGTTTGTCCCTGGGTACGCAGAGCATTGATGGCTTTAACGAGTGCAAATTCGCCCGCGTCGTCAAGATTGGCATTCGGTTCATCAAGCACGATAAACGCAGGATTGTTATACACGGCGCGCGCCAGCCCGATGCGCTGCCGCTGCCCACCGGAGAGCTGGTATCCACCTGCGCCCAGCAGAGTGTCATAACCTTGCGGCAAGCGCAGGATCATCTCATGAACGCCTGCCAGTAATGCGGCGGCGACGATAAGCTCACTGTCATTCTGCGCGAAGCGGGCAATGTTTTGTGCGATGGTACCGTCAAACAGTTCCACATCCTGCGGCAGATAGCCAATAGACGGGCCCAGCAGCGCTTTATCCCACTGGCATATATCTGCGCCATCTAATCTGACTTTCCCTGATAACGGTTTCCAGACACCAACCAGAACCTTTGCCAGCGAGGTTTTTCCTGAGGCTGAAGGGCCGATAATCCCCAGCACTTCACCTTGCTCCAGCTGGAATGAGATATTACGCAGTAGCGGAGAAGGCTGGCCGGGGGCTGCAGCGAAGACGCTTTCGACGCTGATGTTGCCATTCGGACGCGGCAGGGTCAGTACCTCTTTCGGCGCCGGATACTCCTTCAGCAAGGTTGAGAGCTGATGCCACGCGCTACGAAACTGCACGAACTGCTTCCAGCTGCCAATGACTTGTTCTACCGGGTTGAGGACGCGGCCAAGAATGATCGAGGCGGCAATCATCAAGCCCGGGGTAATATGGCCGCCGATCACCAGTAAAGCCCCGGCGCCCAGCGCAATCGACTGCAGTAATACCCGCACAAAGCGGCTGAGACTGCTTAACCCGGCCGTTTTGTCGGCAATCTGTGTTTGTAGCGCCAGCACTTTGTTATGTTGCTCCTGCCAGTTGGACTTCAGGGTCGAAAGCATCCCCATCGCTTCAATGGCATCGGCGTTTTGCAGCTGTTTATTCAGTTTGCTGGCATTGTTAATGGTTAAGGTGTGCGCTTGCTGAATCGGGCGCTTGGTAGAGATTTCAGATACCAGCGTCAGAATAAATAATAATGTTATTCCGCCGAGAGAAAGATATCCCTGCAGGGGATGGACCAAAAAGGCGATGAAAAGATATATCGGCGTCCAGGGAATATCCAGTAAGGCGAACAGACTATTCCCGGAAAGAAACTGACGGATCTGATCCAGTTCGGCTAAAGATTGCGCCGGGTTGTTATCACCGGTAACCATCTTTCTTTTAAAGGCCGCGTTAAAGACCAACTGACTTAGCTTTATATCCAGCCTGTTGCCAAGCCTGACCATAACCTGCGCGCGGGCAGATTCAATCATGGCAATAACGATGTACAAGCCGACAATCAATAAGGTTAACATTAACAGCGTGGTGGTATTTTTACTGACCAGCACACGATCGTAAACCTGTAGCATATAAATTGCCGGCGCCAGCATAAGCATATTAATCACACAACTAAAAAACAGCAGCATCAGAAAAGTGGGTTTCGTTCCCTTTAATGCATCATTCAGTTCTGTTGGCGTATGCTGGCGCGACATAGTCTTCTCCTTATACGATCAATGAACTATTGCCATTGTTGCTGGCAAGGGTAGTGGGCATTTCCAGATAAAAGTCACCAATATTCACGGTGGTCGAATTGACGCCCACCAATGTGATGGTGTCTGTACCGATAGTCACAATGGTGTTGCCATTGTTTCCGGTGATAGACACGCTGCTGGCAAAATTACCCGCGTTGATACCTAACAAGACGAGATCAAGGAAGTCCTGTCCGCCGTTGGGGTTACTGTCAAAACCGGTAATTCGGTCCTGCCCAAAGTTGGCCCCAAAGGCGAAGATGTCGCTCCCGGTACCACCGTCCAGAATGTCGTTACCTTCCTGACCATTGAGAATATCGTCCCCGCTACCGCCGGAGAGGGTATCCGCGCCCGCACCGCCAATCATGACGTCGTTGCCAACACCACCTTGCAGGTTATCAACGCCATCTCCGCCATCGAGGAAGTCATTCCCGATACCACCAAACAACTGGTCGTTACCGCCCATACCAAACAGATAGTCGCTACCAGAACCGCCCGTGATGGTATTTGCAATGGCATTACCGGTACCAATAAAACTGCCGTTGCCGGTAAATACCAGTTCTTCCACGTTATCGGTGAGGTCGTAGCTGCTGAGGCTGGTTCGGACAACGTCCGTACCGCTATTCACACCTTCGATAACCACATCACCGAAATCATCAACGATGTAGGTATCATCGCCCGCGCCGCCGGTCATACTGTCGGCACCAAGCCCGCCATCAAGCGTGTCGTTACCGGCATCACCTTGCAGAATATCTTGTCCCGCCTGACCAGAGAGGCTGTCGTTTCCAGCACCGCCGATGAGCAGATCGTCACCTGCACCGCCAAGTAAGGTGTCATTACCGCCTTCACCGCGCAGGATATCGCTCCAGGCAGTACCGACGAGGGTGTTAGCCCCGTTGGTACCAACAATCAGATCGCCCACAGGCTGGGTGGTGGTCGACGTCAGGACAACAGGGGGGTTGCCTTCATCGTCGACGACGGTAACGACCACCTGCAACGTTCTGCCGACCATAGCCTGGCCCGGCGTATAGGTAGCGGATGTCGCACCGTTAATGTTGACGAATCCGGTTGGCGAACTCATTCTCCATTGATAAGTGAAATTACCGCCGCTCAGACCATCAGCGTCAGAAATGCCTGAAACCACCGCGGTCAGCGTCAGGCTTTCAGTTGGGGTGAGGTCGTTAATTACTGGCACACCGGTCGTGGCCTGATTGCGCGGGAGGATTGCCTGAGTTTGTGCCGACACCAGGGTTTCAGCGTCACCCATGCGGTCGTTAAAACTGGCGACCACACGCAACGGTGCGCCCTGAATAGCGCCAGGCACTCTGAACTCAACGCCTGTTGCCTGATCTCGCCATTGGCCGTTGACGAATGCCTGCCAGGTCATAGTGATGGCCACATCCGCCGCCAGCCCGTTACCATCCAGCAAGTTCGCCACGTTGACGCGCAGCAGGTCACCCACCGAAGGGTTAGGATTGCTGATGGTCAGATCGCCCGTTGCTTGTTGCCCCGTCACCCACAGCTGCTTCCCATCGCCAAACTCCAGTTTTTCGATGTTCAACAGACGATCGATGCCATCATTCAGGTTCAGCGTGGCATCCGGCGTAGCGTGATCGACGCGCAGGCTACCGTCCGCCATACGGGTAAAGACATAGTTGCTGCTGACATCACGGTACACCGCGACGTCAGTTTCCGTGCCGTTACCTTCATGCAGAATTTCGCGCACAATCGACAGTTGATTCGGTTTCAGCGTGCCGGCCAGCATGTACGATTTCAGTTCGGCCATACCTTCGGCGCTGGTGAGTCCCGCCATACCCGTAACGGCAATACGAACGTTGAGCCACGCATCACCATCAATGATATCGTTACCAGCTTTACCCATAATGCGGTCGCTACCACCACCGCCGAGTAAAATATCGCTACCATCATCAGGGTTCAGTAGCACCGCGTCCGGATTTGTAGAACGCTCTACGCCGAGAATAGCCTGTAGACCGTTGATCCGGTCCGCACCTTCCTGGGTCAGGTTGTTAGAGAGGGGAACGCCCTGAACAGGCGCAGTACCTATCGGCTGTTCTGTTCCGGTCAGGATATCGTCGTGTTTCCAGCCCGACAGCCCTTCAACAAGATCAAAACGGTCGCGTAGAATAAACTCCTGCTGGTTGACGAAAATAGGGATCCCAAGGTCAGAGTTAGCGCCATTTGGGTCGCCTTTATGGATAGCCCAGTCGAAACCGGCCATGCCATTATTGCGCTGGATCCCCGCGCCCTGAACCATGATGTCGTCACCGGCTTCGCCATCGTAGTCGGTGTCGTTACCCTGACCGTTGAGGACATCGTGACCGATAATGGTACTGTTGAAGAACAACTCAGAGTTGTCACCCGCCAGCGTGTCAAACCCGTCGCCGCCTTCCAGCCAGTCATTGCCTTCGTTGCCCATCAGGAAATCACCACCCGAGCCGCCAAGCGCAAAGTCGTTATCCTGACCCGAGAAGACCTCCTGCGCATCTTCGCCGACCACCACGAAGTCGCTGCCGCTGCCACCAAAGACCAGATCGTTTCCGTTACCGGAAAAGATAACGTCATGTCCGGCATCGCCATGCAGGAAGTCCGCATCACCAACAGGCGTTCCGGTATCGGTAATAATGTCATCACCGTCACCGCCGTGGACCACATCTGCTTCGTCACCGCCGTCCAGTCGGTCATCTCCGCCATCGCCCCACAGGCTGTCGATCCCTTTACCGCCGATTAACGTATCGTTGCCAGCCGTCCCACCAAGCACCACATGCCCATCGCCGGTATATTTCAGATACCCACCATCGGCAAAACTATCGCCGTCAACATCCACCCCTGGGTCGCGACGCACCAACAACGGCGAGAGCAGATCCTTCAGCGGATTACCCCATTTCGGGTCGATTTCCGTTTGCAGCACGCGGTTCACTTCAAAAATATGGTCCGGTGTCTGGAACAGATTAGCGGGCAGGTGGGAGGAACCCTCATCACCAAGATCGCTGTTACGCATTACCAGCGCGGAAAACGAGTTGGCCTCCAGTTCATTGAGTAAGTTCAGCCCCTGAACGCGGCTCAGATAGTAGAAGCGATCACCGTCCTGAAGCATTTCCATTTGTGTTTCAAAGACGAAGTTGAAGGTTGAGCCGAGCATGCCGCCAAATTCATTTTTGCGCTCAGCCAGCCCGCCAATCCAGAAATCGACCATATTCAGACCGGTCTCTTTGGTTGCCCACGTTCCGGTACTGTTAAAGAAATCCATCGCATCCGCAGGCGGGGAATTGTTAGCATCACCAAATAACAGGAAGTTAACCGCTGCGCGCTTACCTTCAAGGCTGGTAGCGTTGAGGATCAGTTCGTGCTGGCCATAGGCGGCCATAAAGTTAATGATTGAAGCGGGATTTTTCAGGTAGGTAGTGAAGTCAGCCCAGCTGGTATAAGGCTTTAGTTGGCTATCGCCGCTTAAAGCAAAAAACTGCTCGCGGGCCTGGTTCAGCGTCGGCATTGCGGTGTCACGGCCACGGGCTATATTAAGCGCGCCTAAATCGAGGGGCAGGCCGATGAGATTATTACGCAGAGCATCGGTAATAAATTCATCAATTTCGTTACCCACCTGACGCGTCATACCACGCACGATTGCGCCGATAGCCTGATCGTCCGTGACGGTGGCCCCGTTGATTTGATTAAATGCTACCGGATTCAGGAATGCTGAAATCAGGTCAATATCACCGCTTTGCATATCAATGTCGGTACGCGCCACGGTTTCTGTCAGCATTGAATGCCCAAAACGGTAAACAACATGCGCAAACTCTGCAAAGATCAGCGGGTTAATATCCGCCGTGTTGGAGAAGACAAACGGATCGACGGCAGGTTGTACGGTACGGGCAAACTCCTCGAATACGAGGTGCTGATATTGCATTTCCGTGGAGAAGCGGCCTGCCTGGAATAAGTACTCACCGTTCCATACCAGAGTATTGGTATCGGCAGGTAATTCCGTGATTTGGTGGTTGGGCATCAACCACTGATTAATGAGGTCGATATCGCCGGTTTCCAGCAGAGTGGTTTTATACTGCTCAACCAGGCGGTTATGCTCGCTGTGAAAAACGGCGTGCACCGCAGTTAAACCTATATTTTCGTTCCCGCGCCCGTCACCGGTGATAAAGTGGCGATCGAGCAGTTCGTTATCATAGGTTCCTGCCGGTTGCGGTCCTTCTCCGCCGATGGCGCTGTCATCATCTGCCAGCAGACCAGCTTTTGGCACGGCAGTATGAGCGATGTCATCCAGAAACGCATGACCGGTGCGGAACGTCTCCGCGGGTAACAGGCCTCCGTTGGCTTCAACCAGCCCCCCGGTGGTAACAATCTGTACCTTTCCGTTTTCACTTAAAATCAAATTACCGTAGCGATCCGTTGCCAGCAGGGGAACATTAAACACGTCCTGATCGGTAAGTTTAATGCCAAGCAGGGTTTCAGCCTGGTTTTTAACATCGGCCCAGGTCGCCAGTCCACCGTTCGCACCACCCAATAAATTCCCGGTAGGCTCAGGTTTCCCATCAATAATGACGTATTCGCGGATGAAAATTTGATGTGAAGGATGGGAGGTGTAGGTTTGGTTTTGGTCGATGAAGGGGGTCGTCAGGTTTACTGTCTCTCGATTTTCATCCACCGTTGCCCGGGTTAATAGCATAAAGTTTGTCGACGACCCTTCAACATATAAAGGGTCATCGGGCTGGAGCGGAATGAAAACGATACCGTTGCCTCCTTTCGGAATCAGATCCAGACCATGGTCGAAAAACTGGCCAAAGAAGGTCATCCAGCCGTTAAAAGCAGGGGAGAGACCGATATCGGGAGACTGATTGGGAATGGATAAGCTGCCATCCCCAGTAACAGTCCCGCCGCCGGGCGCATCTTTTAATGCGTTAAAAGCCTCCAGCGCGGCCGGGTTTGAGGCCGTCTGGTCTGAAATTAAATTGCTAATTATTCGTGGGTCGGCATCAATAACAGTGCCACCAATTTGGATATAACTGGTCATTTGATCCGCATCCTGCCAGTTTAATGCGGTTAATCTCGGCATTGTCTGATCGGCAGAGCCGTATAATTCCTGACCTGGTAAAAGGTTATTCCATGAGCCATCTACCGTGCGAAGTCCATAGGGCAAGAGTGGGCTGGAGACTAATTCCCGAAGCATTTCAGCATTAACGCTCCCGTCTGGGTTAGTTGCCGCTTCGGATATTTTGATCTGCTTAAGAATAAAAGCAAGATCGTGCAGGGTGACAGTAAAGTCATATTGTGAGGCCATAAGTCATTACCCCTATCTTTACTTGTATTAGCTATCATCATTCGTTCTCATGTTTATAAAAAACATGTGAGAATGAGTCGTATTTAGTACTTGATTGTTATTGCTTGTACAACTCCATTTAATAAAATGCTCAGATTATCAATGACGTATTTAGCGTCATCTTCGTGGATATTCACATCGCGAAATAATGTAGTCGCAGGTTTAAAAGTTTGCTATTTGTGTGCAAGAGACACACTTGCTCTCTTGAATTATCAGGCATAGTCAAGGTCTGCTGCGTCGCAAGTTTGAGCGTAGTAAGGGTTAGATGTGTTGTTTTTTTCTCACATTACATTTCTGTGATGATCATAACTATGGTTTTTCCTTTGCCGACTTCACTCATACTTTTCTATGAATAAGATTGTATTTTCATTTCTTTACATTAGGGGGTGGCAATTTATTTTTACACCGAAGACAACGCTGAGTAGACTGCATTGACGCTTCAATTTATGAGGAAAATATAACGTTATCTCGGTTAAACATTCCTCTCATCTTAAAATTATGTGCTACTTTGCCAGGTTGAATTAACCCGGGCAAGTTATGTTAACACCAGTACGAACACGGGTAATAACGAAGATTAACTTTAAGACTAAACGGTCAAAAGGTTGGCTATGGCTGCATTAACCTGTGATGAATATGGTCTTTATCGTGTTTAATTCGGGTTAAGAAAATTTTTCTTAGGGAAATTACGCCTGTAGATAAAATTTAATATAAACAATGATTTACATCGAAAGCATCGAGATTTAGATCTTATTTAAGACCGACCTAATATGATTTGAGAAAACAAAGGTTTTAATCTCTGGGATTATTCTTAAACTAGCAATCATCGTAGGGTTAATCCTACGGAGTCATAAGACATTACTGGCGTCGCTGTATCCCTCAATAAATACTCCGCTCTCAGCGGAGAGGGACTATTGAATTATTTATTACGATACCGATGTATTTATTAATTAAGGACAGACAATATGAAAATCAATAATCCTCATACCAGTTACATATTTGCAGCTGGTGGCCTTGCGTTATTGTTTGCGCAGATAGCGTATGCTGATTCAGCAAATACCATCACCTTTAAAGGCGAAGTGACCGAACAAACTTGCGAGGTCACGGTTAACGGTGTAAATGCACGGCCGGTAGTATTACTGCCGTCGGTTGCGAAAAGCGATCTCGCGGCAGCAGCATCTTCAGCAGGCCTGACAACATTCACCCTCGGCGTTACTGGTTGTACTGTTGATTCTAATGCGTTGGATATTAAAACCGTCTTCGTTGCAAATAATATGACCGAGCGTGGAAACCTAGCTAATACGGGTACAGCGCAAAATGTTGAATTACAACTACTGACCGATAGCGCGGGCACTACGCCGATTGATTTGCGTACTGGAACTCCAATTGCAGGAATCACCGTTGCGGCCGGAAATACGTCCGGTGAGCACGACTTTGCCGTGCAGTATTTTAGCCCGAACGGTGGAGCAACCGCCGGGACAGTTGTCGGCACTGTGCAATACGCCATTTCCTATTTGTAAGCGAGATCTGCGTGATGAAAGGATTGGCTATTGGTTTAGTTGGAATGATGATGTGCTTCTGCGTGCAGGCAAGCATAGTGATGACCGGCAACCGGATAATCTATCCGGCAGACAGCCGGGAAGTCAGTGTGCAATTAACTAATCGCGGCGACGTCCCTGGTGTCGTTCAGGTTTGGCTTGATGATGGCGATGCACAATCCGTACCACAAACTGCGGCCGCTCCTTTTGTCACCACTCCACCGGTCTTTCGGATGGCGGCCCACGCGGGGCAAACTGTGCGGCTGCGTTACATCGGCAAACCCGTTGCACAGGACAGGGAATCGCTATGGTGGTTTAACTTCATTCAGATCCCGCCCATAAATAAGGATGCGCAAAACGATAACCAGCTTCTGGTGCTGGTACGTAGTCGCGTAAAAGTATTGGTAAGACCCAAAGGGCTGGTGGGTTCGCCGCTGGAGATGGCGAACACCAGCCGGATCTGGCTGCAGAATGGCAAGCTGCATTTACGCAATAACAGTGGTTTCTATCTTGCGCTCTCGTCACTTGACGTCAGCGGTGCGGGAAAAAAACAGCGCATTCAGAGCGAAACGATCGCACCGTGGGCGACAATGTCGTGGCCTGCAAAAATTTCGCAAGTGAATGACGCGCAAATGCGCTGGATTAACGATCAGGGAGCCTCATTAAGCGGGCGCGTGGCATTGGAGAAACAGGACAATGTCCGAAACTAATCCACGCTGGTGGTGGCTTTTTTTGCCAGCTGCGATGCCTGTTTTTGCCAGCAATTACACCTTTGACGAAACATTGTTGCTTGGGAGTGGTTACGAAAAAAGCCTGGCAATGCTCAACGATCCGGATGCGGTGGTCGCGGGACGTTATAGCGTGGATATCTGGCTCAATGGACGGTATGTAGGGAGGGATGATGTGTTGTTTCGCCAGAATACAGCAGGGCGTACCGAACCCTGTCTTCCGGCGAAATTCTGGGATGAACAGGGCGTAACAGCAGCGTCGGAACAAGCGCAGGATTGCTTCGCCCCTGAAGCTCGGATCAGCGGTGGACGCTGGGATTTTGACCAGAGCTTATTGCGTCTGAATCTCAGCGTTCCTCAGGCGGCATTAAAACGTACCCCCATGTATTATGTACCGCCGTCGCAGTGGCAAAGCGGCGAGAGCGTGTTGTTCAGTAACTACAATCTGCACGCCTATCACAATAAAAATAACGGTCAGCAAAGTGATTATGGTTGGCTGGGACTGAGCAGCGGCTTCAACATGGGGAGTTGGCAATTTCGCCAACAGTCGTCTGCCAACTGGCGGCGCGATGGCGATCGAGAAAGCCAACGTTGGGATGCGCTGCAAACCTGGCTTCAACACCCTGTCGCATCTCTGGAAAGTTTACTGACGGTAGGCGAAAGCTACACCTCGGGAAATCTGCTTGGCAGCATGGCGTTTACAGGTGTCAAACTGGAAACCGATCAACGAATGTGGCCACAGTCGCGACGCGGCTACGCCCCAGAAATTCGTGGTACGGCATCTACACCTTCACGCGTTGTGGTTAAGCAGAATGGTCGAACGCTTTACGAAACCAGCGTACCACAAGGCCCTTTTGTACTTGATGATTTGCCGAATACAGCCTGGGACGGTGATTTACAAGTTGAAATCACCGGCGCCGATAACAAAAAGAGTAGCTATACCGTGCCATATGCCAGCGTACCTTTATCACTGCGTCCCGGCGTCTGGCGCTACGGTCTGGTGGCAGGTAAGACCCGGGATTACAGCGCCGCCGATGGTCTGTTTACCGATTTCACGCTTGAGCGCGGGATGACGAATCTCCTGACCGCTAATGGCGCTTTGCGGATCGGCGACGACTATCAGGCACTCCTGATGGGAGGCGTTCTGGCAACGTCGATGGGCGCTTTTGGTGTCGATGTTACCGGTTCGCGGGCCCGGATTGCTTCTCAAACCATGAGTGGCTGGCGGCTGCAAACCAACTGGAGCAAAACGTTCACCCCGACAGGAACTCACGTCGCGCTGGCGGGTTATCGCTATTCCACAGAAGGGTATCGTGACTACGGTGACGTTCTGGGTGAGCGAAGCGTCAGCGGAAGCAATACGCAATGGCGCTCGGATACGCTGCGTCAAAAAAACCAGTTTACCGTTACTGTGAACCAAACGTTGAGCAGCTACGGAAACCTATGGCTGTCGGGATCAATGATGGATTACTACAGTGACCGTGGCAGCAGCACTCAGTTGCAGGCTGGGTATAACACCACCTTTGGACGAATGACACTAGGTATGTCATTCAGCCGACAGGACACCTGGTGGCGTAACGGCGACCGTTCACAAGTGCAAAAAGAAAACATGGCAACGCTTACCGTCTCAATGCCTTTGGGTATAGGCGAACGTGAGCATACGCTGGCGCTGTCGGCGAGTCAGGCTCAACAGGCTGGGCGCAATGCGCAGTTGGCATTGTCTGGTGCGCTTGATCAGGATGAAACCCTTAATTACGCGCTGTCTACTGGCTGGCAACAGGGGCAAGGTGAGTCAAACAGCGTGACCGACTGGGGTGGTTCACTGCAAAAAAATACGGCTTTCGGCACGCTAAACGGCAGCGTCTCACAGTCACAAAACTATCAGCAATGGTCTGCAGGGGTACGCGGGGCGCTCGTTGTACATCGCCATGGGATTGTTGCCGGCCCGTGGGTTGGCGACACATTTGCCCTGGTGGAAGCGCCAGGCGCTGCGGGAGCCAGAGTCGGGGGCGGACAGGGTGCAACCGTCAACAGCGGGGGTTATGCGCTGGTCCCCTCATTGACACCTTATCGTTATAACAATGTGACTCTCGACGGTAGTGGAATGAACTCCAACGCAGAGCTTCAGGAGAGTCAACGGCGCATTGCGCCAATGGCAGGGGCCGCAGTAAAACTGCGTTTTGCAACGCTCTCTGGTTATCCGCTACTCATCACTGTGAAGAGTGACGTGACGTTACCGATGGGAGCGGCAGTGACCGACGGTCGAGGTCGTGTAGTCGGGATGGTTGCCCAGGCGAACCAGGTATATGCCCGCGTTGAAGACGAAGAGGGACTATTGATGCTGGAAAGCAGTGATTGTTCGTTGCCGTGGAAACTTAACCAACAACAACGTTCAGAACCGTTAATTGCATTAACGGTAGCTTGCGTAACAAAAGGGCGTTCATGAGACTATTTTTTCTGGTGCTGGCGCTGTTTTCTTGTCAGATACAGGCCGCCTGTGAATACATTATTTATCCATATAAATCAGGAAGTAGTGGCGCACAAGGCACGCACAGGCTTAGTGCAAGTACGGACGGCATTGCCAATGACTGGCGCTCCGGCGGCGGCAACGATGCCTGGAACGGGCTATTGCCGGGATTGAGTAAGTCTGTCGATATCACCAGTAATAGCAGTTTTCAGCCGGCAGGGACGATCCTGACCTCCAGCGGCGGGATCCCTTTTACCACTTATGCCCATAAAGGCGGCGGTTACGATCCTGAGCAGGTATTTTTCCGTTGTACACCGGACACCGCCGGGCAACTCTATGAAGCCTGGTCAACTAACGGCGATGACACCGTGGCTGGCTGGTATGAAGCAACGGATGTACCTGGCGCGTATCTGACCATCATGAAAAACGTCGCATTACGCTTGACGCACGATGCGACAGGCAGCGTCTTTACCGACAGCTGGCAGCAACGCCCACTGGAAAACCTGGATCTTGATACCAATGGCAACTTCCTGATTAAGGCCAAGAACTTCTCGACGATAAGTGCCGAGTTGATTAAAACGCTGGATACACGCTACTACGCCAACCAGGCGCAGTCTACTACTTACAATAGTTATGTGAATCCAAATGCTTACGTGGTTTTTCGTGGGCCCGGTACGACTTCGTGGGGTATCAAGATAGGTCAGCCACACCGTGGAGGAAATTGGGCTGGCTGGGCGAATGACTGGCCGTCAGTGATTAGCCTGTACAATAACGGGATCTTCGTCAAACGTGCAGCAATGTGTCAGGTTACCGATTTTACGCCCGTTGTGCATCTGCCGCCAATTTCCGTGGCCCAGCTCAAGCAGGGGGAGTATTCATCAGCGCCCTTCCAGATAGGATTTGCCTGCGAATCAACGGTGGTTTCCGGTGTGGCGACCGGGAAGAGCAATGTCGCAATGGGGCTGCTTGCACCGGAAAGCAGCGTCAACAGCGCCTGGGGTTTTAATTTGATTACTGGTAAAACCGTAACCTGGCTATTAGATACGCAATATGGCGCTCCCGGGCGGGCTCGCGGCGTTGGCGTGCGTGTTTACCGTGCGGGTAGTCCGGTGGATTTTATGGCGGTGTCAACTGTCGGCAGCGGTAGCGAAGGCGGCTGGATGCCAGTCATTGGCAGCAATACGCAGCAAAATGGCAGCCAGGATGGCATCAATTACTACAGCGAAAGCTTCGAAGCTCGTCTGGCAAGTTTTGGTGCAGATACGTTAACGGCGGGGGGCTACCAGTCACATGTACAAGTTTTATTGCGTATTCAGTAGCCTCTGGATGTTGGCATTTGGCGTGCAGGCAGCGGTTAACATCAGTACTACTCGGGTCATCTTCAACCACGGAGAGACTCAACGCTCGGTGATGTTAGTCAACGACGGTAATTATCCCGTGGTGGTTCAAAGTTGGGTAGATGACGGCACGCCAGAGAAAGGGCCATCTCAGGCCAGCTCGCCTTTTATCGTGCTTCCCCCGGTGCTAAAAATTCTCCCCGGTGAACAACGCGAGATAAAGGTGATGACGACTGGGGCGGGGCTTGCCAACGATTATGAGTCGTTATTCTGGCTCAACGTGTACCAGGTTCCAGCGGAGTTGAAAAATAGCCCAACTGGTGAAAAAGTGCGCTTAACGTTAAGAAATCAGCTAAAAGTCCTATGGAGACCGAAAAACATAGGCGTGTTGACTGAAAAAAGCATCAATCTTCTAAGTTTTCACCATGAAAGTGGGGGGATTTATGCTGTTAATCAGAGTTCCTGGAACATATCTCTGGCTAATGTAACTTCAGGAGACTATTCCATAACTGGAATAGTGGTTTCACCGCGTTCCCGGCAGGTAATTTTTAAGTCAGCACCTCCTGAAATGCTGAATAATAAGATAGACTTTACTGTGATTAACGATGAAGGAAATCGTTGGGGATTTTCAACTGTCGTAAATTAACGCTGGCAGTGCTCGCTCTAGGGAAGGTGCGAATAAGCAGGTCATTTCTTCCCAAGCTGACTCGCTGATTAAAATTTCGCGGATCTGGGCCGATTTTTTTCCCGCAAACACATCGAATCAGCCTATTTAGGCTATTTTTTCCACCATTTCTGGCGTTATTTCCGGTTTTTACTGAGATCTCTCCCACTGACGTATCATTTGGTCCACCCGAAACAGGTTGGCCAGGGTGAATAACATCGCCAGTTGGTTATCGTTTTTCAGCAGCCCCTTGTATCTGGCTTTCACGAAGCCGAACTGCCGCTTGATGATGCGAAACGGGTGCTCCACCTTGGCACGGATGCTGGCTTTCATGTATTCGATGTTGATGGCCGTTTTGTTCTTGCGCGGATGCTGCTTCAAGGTTTTTACCTTGCCGGGACGCTCGGCGATCAGCCAGTCAACATCCACCTCGGCCAGCTCCTCGCGCTGTGGCGCTCCTTGGTAGCCGGCATCGGCTGAGACAAATTGCTCCTCTCCATGAAGCAGATTACACAGCTGATTGAGGTCATGCTCGTTGGCCGCGGTGGTAACTAGGCTGTGGGTCAGGCCACTCTTGGCATCGACACCAATGTGGGCCTTCATGCCAAAGTGCCACTGATTGCCTTTCTTGGTCTGATGCATCTCCGGATCGCGTTGCTGCTCTTTGTTCTTGGTAGAGCTGGGTGCCTCAATGATGGTGGCATCCACCAAAGTGCCTTGGGTCATCATGACGCCTGCTTCGGCCAGCCAGCGATTGATGGTCTTGAACAATTGACGGGCCAGTTGATGCTGCTCGAGCAGGTGGCGGAAATTCATGATGGTGGTGCGATCCGGCAGGGCGCTATCCAGGGATAATCGGGCAAACAGGCGCATGGAGGCGATTTCGTACAGGGCATCTTCCATGGCACCGTCGCTCAGGTTGTACCAATGCTGCATGCAGTAAATACGCAGCATGGTCTCCAGCGGATAGGGCCGTCGGCCATTGCCCGCCTTGGGATAAAACGGCTCGATGACAGCGGTCATATTCTGCCATGGCAGAATCTGCTCCATGCGGGAGAGGAAAATCTCTTTTCGGGTCTGACGGCGCTTAGTGCTGAATTCACTATCGGCGAAGGTGAGTTGATGGCTCATGATGTCCCTCTGGGATGCGCTCCGGATGAATATGATGATCTCATATCAGGAACTTGTTCGCACCTTCCCTAATCCTATTGATCGATAGTTGACACTGTCGAATTTTCTTTATAGGTATTTGGAATGAATAATCTTTTAATATAAACATCCCTGGTCTACCAATAGTGATGATAGCGGACAGTGATGTAGTCCCTTAAACAGACAGTAGTTGTATCGGCTTTGTTGAATAAATCAGATTTCGGGTAAGTCTCCCCCGTAGCGGGTTGTGTTTTCAGGCAATACGCACGCTTTCAGGCATACCTGCTTTCGTCATTTTGTTCAGCGCTCGTACCAGGGCCATAGCCTCTGCAACCTGACCATCGTAGTCACGCAGTGTCAGTGAACCCCCGAACAGCTGTTTTACCCGGTACATCGCCGTTTCCGCTATCGAGCGACGGTTGTAATCTGTTGTCCATTTCCACCGCGCATTACTCCCGGTCATTCGCTGATTAGCCACTGCACGGTTACGGTCTGCATATTCACCGGGCCAGTAACCCGCACCTTTTCGGGGAGGGATAAGCGCGCTGATTTTCTTACGCCGCAGTTCATCGTGACATAGCCGGGTATCGTAAGCGCCATCGGCGGCGGCTGACCTGATTTTCCGGTGGGTTTGCCGGATTAACCCGGGGAAGGCCTCTGAGTCCGTAACGTTGTTCAGCGACAGGTCAGCGCAGATGATTTCATGTGTTTTACTGTCAACGGCGAGATGCAGCTTACGCCAGATACGGCGGCGTTCCTGGCCATGCTTTTTGACTTTCCACTCGCCTTCACCGAAGACCTTCAGCCCGGTGGAATCAATTACCAGGTGTGCGATTTCACCCCGGGTGGGCGTTTTGAAACTGACATTAACCGACTTTGCCCGCCTGCTGACACAGCTGTAATCCGGGCAGCGTAGCGGAACGTTCATCAGAGAAAAAATGGAATCAATAAAGCCCTGCGCAGCGCGCAGGGTCAGCCTGAATACGCGTTTAATGACCAGCACAGTCGTGATGGCAAGGTCAGAATAGCGCTGAGGTCTGCCTCGTGAAGAAGGTGTTGCTGACTCATACCAGGCCTGAATAGCTTCATCATCCAGCCAGAAAGTTATGGAGCCACGGTTGATGAGGGCTTTATTGTAGGTGGGCCAGTTGGTGATTTTGAACTTTTGCTTTGCCACGGAACGGTCTGCGTTGTCGGGAAGATACGTGATCTGATCCTTCAACTCAGCAAAAGTTCGATTTATTCAACAAAGCCTCATTAACCCTGTTCAGGCTGTGAAATGCCAGACCGGAACCTGCGATACCTTAACGGGAAAACAACAGTGGTCCGGATATACCAGCCGATGATGCCCGTCACGGACTGTATTTCTCGTTCACGCATTCACTGATTAACCCACTGATTCAATGGTGTTTAATACTGTGACGGTCAGAAAAAACAGCCACAGGAACACGGATGATTCTGCACTGTCAGTAATAGCCTGTGGCTGACAAACCGTTTTTTCTGCTGCCACGGGGTGACATTATTCAAGCAGGCTACGCAACATCCAGGCAGTTTTCTCATGTAACTGGATACGTTGTGTAAGCAGATCTGCTGTGGCTTCATCATTCGCATTATTAACGAGCGGGAACAGGGAGCGTGCAGTTTTAACCACGGTCTCCTGGCCCTGGACAAGATTTTCAATCATGTTTTTTGCTGCCGGAATATCCTTATCTTCATTAACCGCTGTTAAACGTGAAAATTCATGATATGTGCCGGGCGCGAAGCATCCGAGCGAGCGTATACGTTCAGCGATATCATCAACGGCAGTGGCCAGCTCATTGTATTGATTTTCAAACATTAAATGTAAGCTGTTAAACATGGGGCCAGTTACATTCCAGTGATAGTAATGTGTTTTTATATACAGGGTATAGGTGTCAGCAAGAAGCCGGGACAGGCCGTCTGCAATCTCCACCCGGGATGATTCAGCAATACCAATATCAATGATTTGTTTACTCATAACTACCTCTTACACGGTTTCAGTGGAATATACGATATGCGATTATTCTTTCCGGTCTGAGCAAAACACGCCTCAAATTTTTATAATAACGGGGTTTGAGGGCCAATGGAACGAAAACGTACGCTAAGAAGTTAATTCATTGTTTAAATTGAAATTTAGTTCTCTCAGTTCCCCCTTCAAAATATCCTCCGGTAGCGTAAACGTATAATGCCCCAGCATATTGATATGCCCGTGCATCAGTGGGGACAACCGGGCGATATCTTCAACCCCGATTTCTTCTCCATTACTGCGTATCCAGCTCAGGGCTTCCTGCATATAAAGTGTGTTCCACAGTACCACTGCGTTAGTGACCAGGCCCAGTGCCCCCAGCTGATCTTCCTGACCTTCACGATAGCGCTTTCTGATCTCACCGCGCTGCCCGTAGCAGATCGCCCTCGCTACAGCATGGCGGCCTTCCCCCCGGTTTAGCTGCGTCAGGATCCGCCGACGATAATCCTCATCATCAATATAATTAAGAAGGTACAGCGTCTTGTTGACGCGCCCCACTTCCATGATCGCCTGTGCCAGCCCTGATGGGCGCGAGCTTTTCAGCAAAGAGCGAATGAGTTCTGAAGCATGAATGGTGCCCAGTTTCAGCGAACCGGCGGTTCGCATCATCTCATCCCACTGATCCTCGGCTTTCGACAGATCGGCACAACCACGTGCCAGTTCGTCCAGTGCACCGTAATTTGCCGATTTATCCACTCGCCAGAATACCGCTTCACCAGCATCGGCAAGCCGGGGGGAAAACTGGTATCCCAGCAGCCAGAAGAGGCCAAAAATAATATCGCTGGTACCGGCTGTGTCTGTCATGATCCCAACCGGATTCAGCCCTGTCTGCTGCTCCAGAAGGCCTTCCAGCACAAAAATGGAATCTCGTAATGTGCCGGGGACAACGATGCCGTGGAATCCAGAGTACTGATCAGAGACGAAGTTGTACCAGGTGATGCCACGTCCGGAACCAAAATATTTTCTGTTAGGTCCTGAATTGACGGTTTTCACCGGCGTGACAAAGCGCATGCCATCAGCTGAAGGGCACTGTTGCAAATAGTCGGTGGTGATAAACTTATCATCCCCTTTTGCTGATGGAGCTGCACATGAACCCATTCAAAGGCCGGCATTTTCAGCGTGACATCATTCTGTGGGCCGTACGCTGGTACTGCAAATACGGCATCAGTTACCGTGAGCTGCAGGAGATGCTGGCTGAACGCGGAGTGAATGTCGATCACTCCACGATTTACCGCTGGGTTCAGCGTTATGCGCCTGAAATGGAAAAACGGCTGCGCTGGTACTGGCGTAACCCTTCCGATCTTTGCCCGTGGCACATGGATGAAACCTACGTGAAGGTCAATGGCCGCTGGGCGTATCTGTACCGGGCCGTCGACAGCCGGGGCCGCACTGTCGATTTTTATCTCTCCTCCCGTCGTAACAGCAAAGCTGCATACCGGTTTCTGGGTAAAATCCTCAACAACGTGAAGAAGTGGCAGATCCCGCGATTCATCAACACGGATAAAGCGCCCGCCTATGGTCGCGCGCTTGCTCTGCTCAAACGCGAAGGCCGGTGCCCGTCTGACGTTGAACACCGACAGATTAAGTACCGGAACAACGTGATTGAATGCGATCATGGCAAACTGAAACGGATAATCGGCGCCACGCTGGGATTTAAATCCATGAAGACGGCTTACGCCACCATCAAAGGTATTGAGGTGATGCGTGCACTACGCAAAGGCCAGGCCTCAGCATTTTATTATGGTGATCCCCTGGGCGAAATGCGCCTGGTAAGCAGAGTTTTTGAAATGTAAGGCCTTTGAATAAGACAAAACGCTGCCTCATCGCTAACTTTGCAACAGTGCCCCTAATCGTGTTCAGCAGAATAGCCGGAGGAAGTTTCCTACTGTCGATAAGAAAGGATTGGCACAGGGAGTGTGAATATCGAAACACCATCACAGAATAATGCCAGATAGAAATGCGATAGTAGGGTTGGATATTTAAATAAGGAGCATCCCGACTTAAAATGAATATGACTGCGTAACCAGGCGCAATAAAAAAAGCGAAAGAATCGCTTTTATTCTGGTTGTTTTTTCGAAGAGTGACCGTTTTCTGAGATGACAAGAAATAAGGAAGTCCTATGATCGCTAGCGGAATAGTTCAAAAACTGAATGCGCAAATGAATCAGGAGTTTTATACCTCAAATTTGTATCTTCAGCTCAGCCAGAGGTGCAGCGAGAATAGCCTTAATGGCACCGCACTATTTTTGCGTCATCAGGCGCAAAATACGGTGACGCAAATGATGCGCATGTACGAATACATCAAACAGAGCGGCGCCACGCCGGTGTTACAGGAGCAACACGCCCGGTGCGGTGAATTTTCCACGCTGGAAGATCTGTTTGAGCAGACGGTAAGCGATTACCAGAAGCGCATTAATGCGCTGACCTCTTTGACGGAAGACGCCCAGGCAGCAAACGATAAGTCAGCGATTAACTTCCTGAAGCGATACAGAAAAGAGGAAATCGTGGACGGGACGCTGTTGCAAATCATTCTGGATGAAGTCCGCAGCGCTAAAAAAGCGGGCATCAACATGCAGCAAACCGACCACTATCTGGTTGGCGTGATCGATCGCTATCACTAAATCAATTTCGCAGTACGAGGAGGTTTTACGCCTCCTCAGAAAATCTGTTTTACATCAGAAACAGAGGTTTATGCCAGTGAACATTTGATACCCAACACGTCATAGTGATTTTTTAACTTAGCGTTTTTATATCGTGCCAAAAATGTCTCTGCTTGTGTCTTTATATTAAGGAAGGTGCGAATAAGCAGGTCATTTCTTCCCAAGCTGACTCGCTGATTAAAATTTCGCGGATCTGGGCCGATTTTTTTCCCGCAAACACATCGAATCAGCCTATTTAGGCTATTTTTTCCACCATTTCTGGCGTTATTTCCGGTTTTTACTGAGATCTCTCCCACTGACGTATCATTTGGTCCACCCGAAACAGGTTGGCCAGGGTGAATAACATCGCCAGTTGGTTATCGTTTTTCAGCAGCCCCTTGTATCTGGCTTTCACGAAGCCGAACTGCCGCTTGATGATGCGAAACGGGTGCTCCACCCTGGCACGGATGCTGGCTTTCATGTATTCGATGTTGATGGCCGTTTTGTTCTTGCGTGGATGCTGTTTCAAGGTTTTTACCCTGCCGGGACGCTCGGCGATCAGCCAGTCCACATCCACCTCGGCCAGCTCCTCGCGCTGTGACGCTCCTTGGTAGCCGGCATCGGCTGAGACAAATTGCTCCTCTCCATGAAGCAGATTACCCAGCTGATTGAGGTCATGCTCGTTGGCCGCGGTGGTGACCAGGCTGTGGGTCAGGCCACTCTTGGCATCGACACCAATGTGGGCCTTCATGCCAAAGTGCCACTGATTGCCTTTCTTGGTCTGATGCATCTCCGGATCGCGTTGCTGCTCATTGTTCTTGGTAGAGCTGGGTGCCTCAATGATGGTGGCATCCACCAAAGTGCCTTGGGTCATCATGACGCCTGCTTCGGCCAGCCAGCGATTGATGGTCTTGAACAATTGACGGGCCAGTTGATGCTGCTCGAGCAGGTGGCGGAAATTCATGATGGTGGTGCGATCCGGCAGGGCGCTATCCAGGGATAATCGGGCAAACAGGCGCATGGAGGCGATTTCGTACAGGGCATCTTCCATGGCACCGTCGCTCAGGTTGTACCAATGCTGCATGCAGTGAATACGCAGCATGGTCTCCAGCGGATAGGGCCGTCGGCCATTGCCCGCTTTGGGATAAAACGGCTCGATGACAGCGGTCATATTCTGCCATGGCAGAATCTGCTCCATGCGGGAGAGGAAAATCTCTTTTCGGGTCTGACGGCGCTTAGTGCTGAATTCACTATCGGCGAAGGTGAGTTGATGGCTCATGATGTCCCTCTGGGATGCGCTCCGGATGAATATGATGATCTCATATCAGGAACTTGTTCGCACCTTCCCTAAGTCACCGGCGGCTTGCCTGCCACACATTGAACATTACAGACCAATTAGCACTTTGTCACCGGGGAAAGATGTAAAGATTATGTATAAATAGATTGGCTTAGAAGTGACATTTCAACTTTGGAGAAACAGGTGACATTTTAAACTTGCTTTAACAAAATTTTGGGACTGACCGAAACAAAAAGGCCAGCCCCGGAGGGCTGGCTATTCAGTACAGGGCAATGACAGGTTTCTTGATGCCGCAGGCGTGAGCGTAGCGGGTCAGTGTGTCGATGCTGGCTTTGGTGATGTTGTTTTCCAGGCGAGAAATAACCGGAGGTGTAACCCCCATGCGTTCAGCAACCTGCGCTTTTGTCAGGTTGTCATGCTTGCGCCATTCAGCAAGCAGCTCCCTGAGCTTTTCCTTACGTTCTTCTTCCTGCCATGCAGCGCGATATTCATCGTCCTGCATCCACTCGTTATGCAGTTCTTTATGGCTTACCAGTTTCATTAAGTACCTCCGCTAACCGCTTTTTGGCGAGATCGATTTCTTTCGCTGGCGTTTTCTGTGACTTCTTGATGAAAACACGGAGCATGATGATGGTATTGCCTTTGTGGTATACCCAGATTCCCCTGGCTATGTCCGTCCCCATCGTGCGGATCTCAAAAAGTCCATCGCCCAGGGGCTTCGTGTCCGGCTCCCGCAGTAATCGGGCGTCATACTCCAGTTTGCCGATGAGACGGTCAAACTTCACCCTGATTTTTACGGGTAATGCTGTGGCTTCTTCCCTGGCTTCCGGGTGATAAACAACGCTAAACATGTGACCTCCCATTTCTATTAATATTAACCTATAGGCTAATTTCAGACAAGGTAGAATTAACCTATAAGCTAATTTTGTTGGCAGTTATCGTGGCTACCCGGTCACTACCCTGTTAGCGTGAGTTTTCGTTCCACTGAGGAACGGGGATTTATGCGCGTTAGCGCATGTAAGGCGGCAGGATGAAATGACAGGTAGCACCGAGGGTTAGCCGCCGATACCAGTGAGGGATCGAAAGGGATCGCCTATCCATCCCTTCACCTTGCAAAGCCATATTCCGCTAAAAGCGGCTCAGAGGCTTTTGTGCGCGGTCGGAGTGGTCACAACAAGGCGAAGCCGCAGTTGGGGCGTATCTCCGCGTTAGCGGGTCGTAAGAGCCGCTTACGAGCGTGTAAGCTAATTCTTCAGCGATATTTGCTGACGTATCCGGCGTGGCCGGATTTGTCCAATCCCTCGATGGCTAACAGGCGAGCTGTTAGCCATCGAGGGATTCCGTTCTGAATGCCCCGCGCTTTAGCGTGGGGAGCTACTTTTGAGGCGCTCGCGCCGATGCTGTTCGGTTATCCACTTTTTAAAGGGGATAACAGTAATGTCTTTTATTTTTTGGTTTATCTTTTAATACGTAAGTAATTAAAAGATAAACCAAAAGAGTATTTGCGCCATCTCGTTTGCACTTCATTATCACTTACCCACAAGCTATACAGCAGTTGTGGTGGGTCTACGCCGGAACCGCCGAAAAATCCGTCATTCCTGTAGGCGGGATGGGTTGGATTTCGAAAATTATTGTACTATAAGGGCTTCCCCGGCGTGTCAACGCCGGTGTTTATGGTTTCTGTCTGCTCTTCAGTAAAAATAAAGGGGAGAGACTGCGGTACTATAAACGGCCATGATGAATCGTCATCGATTCGGACCCTGATGAAAGACGCGCGTGAGGTTCTTGTTCGTTAAGCGGATACGTATATCCTGTACAATAGCCAGATAGGCCTCACGGGGTCTAACCCTTTATCATCAACGAATTGCAGGTCAGATGGTTATTTTGTTTCGTGCTTTAGCTGGCTGAGTACAGCCTGAAATCATCACCGTAATGCAATGATGCCAGCACAGCCTTGCGTTTTTGGCGGCGATGGCTACAACGGCACGCCAGTATCCTCTGCGATCGACCAGTGAACAGACCCAACGACTGAATAAATCAGTCCTTTTCTCGGCACCAATCAGAACCGAACGAGCCCCCTGAACCAGTAGCGTTCGCAGATACGAATCGCCAGCTTTAGTTATCCTGCCAAGCTTTGATTTCCCACCACTGCTGTACTGCGATGGCGTTAGTCCCAGCCAGGCTGCCAGTTGTCGCCCATTTTTAAAATCGTGTGCATTACCGATACTGGCGACCAGCGCACAGGCCGTTGTGGGACCAATCCCTTTCAGTTCCATCAATCGCTGGCTGCGGTGATCTGTTTTTGCCATGCGGGACAAAATCCGGTCATATTCAGTAATATTATCTTCAATACGATCAATGTGTTCCAGCAGGTCATTAACACATTGTTGAACCTGAAGTGGCAAAGAACTCTTCTGCTCAGAAACCATGTGACGCAGGGCATCTGTACTTTGTGGGGCGATGACACCGAATTCCGATATCAAACCTCTCAATCGGTTATATGTTGCTGTTTTCTCTTCGATAAAACCCTGTCTGATACGGTGTAGGCATTGCATCGCCTGCTGGCTCTCATCCTTCACTGGTACAAACCGCATATGCGGGCGACGAACTGCTTCACAGATAGCCTGAGCATCAGCTGCATCATTTTTGCCTGATTTACCGGCCATGCGGTAAGGAGATACAAATTTAGCAGCCATCAGCCGTGGTTCATGACCATATTGCCGAAACAACCTTGCCCAGTAGTGAGCCCCGGAGCATGCCTCCATCCCGATAACACAGGGAGGTAAACTGGCAATCAGCTCAGGAAGGGCAGCACGCGATACTTTGGGTTTAACCAGAACAGTTTTACCGTGTTGGTCAACGCAGTGAACAGCGAACACATTTTTAGCAAGATCGATACCGACAGTCGTGATGGTCATAACGAATCCCTCCGGGGCTATGTTTACCCCATGATTGCACAAGAGTTAATCAGGCGCATATCCAGGGGAAGTCCCTTCCATTCGTTAAGGTTATTTTTTGTACCTCTGAGCTATGTGAAGCTTGACCACTTTGACAGGCAGCTTTGAGCGATAAGCAGACATATTCACTGAAATTTTTAGGAAGCATTTTCTTGCCCATACGTGGCTTTATCTGCCGATTTTCAGAAAACGCATTCACCGTTATTGACGCGCTTTTCTGTCGTCAGCGGGATCGTCCCGCCTGAACCATCAGACACACCAAGTACCAGCACCTCTGACTTTTCAGGTCCCATCTTCATGGTACCCAGATTGACGATGCAGATTACCTGCGTTTCCTGCAGGTCTTCTGCTGCATAGTTAGTATACGCACCGCATGACACCCTTGTTCCCAGTTCTGGTCCTAGGTCAATAGTCATGCGCCAGGTGGGCTTTGATGTTTTACTCTCCTCAACCCTGATGATGGTACCGGCACGCATATCGAGAGCCGAAAATGAGTCAAATGACGCTTTATCTTTCATAATTCTTTCCTTTTTGCGATTTCAAAGTTTTCTTTCCGTTGCCGGAACAGACTGAAACGTAACTTTCCAGCCGGAACGGTGATGAGCCCCAGACACGCAACTATCAGTCCGACGCCTGCCCATCCGGAAGGCGGCAGCCTTTCACCGACGAGCACAACGGCCAGCAGTGCGGCTATAACCGGCTCCAGCAGACTGATCGTGGTTGCCATACTGGGGACGTCTCAGAAAACGGAATCTATGGTCACTCCCGTTTTTGCAACACCGATTTTGACGACAAGTTGGCTTGCTTGAATCTATCCGGCGTCTGAATGGGATTTTATTCCCGCGCCTTGATGAGTTCCGCGCCTGATGAACCTCCAGAAAATATACGGCTTCAATGAGCCTTTCCGTTTTACAGGTTCCTCAACAGGCCGGTGGGCCGTTAGTATCATCAATATCAGTATTCGCAAAACCAGATCAGTAATTCTTTAAACCGGTGTATTTCTGCCGTTATGCTACATAAGTTTGCTGTCGTGCCGTTAGGGCCCAGGCTATTCTGGCCAGCTTGTTTGCCAGAGCACAAGTGACGACAAAGTTGCTTTTCCGGCACAGTAAATCCCTGACCCAATCGGCCAATTTGCCAGACTGGTGTTCCAGTTTTTGTATGAATACCCTGGCACATTGAACCAACAAAGTTCGGATCTTTTTATTACCTCGCTTACTAATTCCCAGCAATGTCGTCCTACCTCCCGTGCTGTACTGCCGAGGTACAAGCCCTGTTGCCGCCGCAAAGTCACGGCTGCTGGCGTACTGCTTCCCGTCGCCAATCTCAGTTGAAATAGTACTCGCTGTCAGTGTTCCGACGCAGGGAATGCTCAGCAAGCGCTGTCCAACCTCATCTTCGTCCAACTTTCGTTTCAACTGGGATTCCAAATCTTTAATCTGCTCAACAAGATAGTGATAATGCTGTTGTAATTTCAGCAATAACTGGCTGAGGTAAAGAGGCAAACTATTGTCCTCAAGAAGGGTACTCAGTCGGCTAATAACGGCAGCTCCTCGGGGAACGCTAATGCCAAATTCCAGCAGAAAAGCATGCATTTGATTGGTTGTTTTTACCTTATCCTGAACCAGGGATTCACGGACACGATGCAGAGCCCGCATTGCCTGCTGAGATTCCGTTCTGGGCTGCACAAAACGCATAGACGGACGCGATGCAGCTTCACAAATAGCTTCGGCGTCGACAAAGTCGTTTTTATTGCTTTTAACGAACGGGCGGACAAATTGTGGTGATATCAGCTTTGGGGAATGCCCCAACTCTTCCAACTTGCGTGCCATAAAGTGAGAACCGCCACAGGCTTCCATTGCGATGGTTGTAGCGGGGCATGTCGCCAAAAATTCGATCAACTTTGGCCGGGTAAATTTTTTACGGTAAACAGCCTTCCCGCGACGATCCTGGCAATGAATATGGAAAGAGTTTTTACCCAGATCGATACCAATGAGCGCAATGTTTTCCATGATAGTTCTCCGAATGAAAGCCTGTCCTCAGCATAATACCGGGAAGGAGGGAGTGACCATCTCATTAAATAAAGCACGTTAAGCCCATTGCAGACTCTAGATATTGACGAGTACGTCGGGTTTTCTCTTGTTTGAGTTGCCTCTTGTGGTAAGATAGTAATCAATTACTATCTTACAAGGAGTGCTCGTGGACACCCATCCAAAGCATCTGCCGGCCGATGAACGTCGTGCCGTAACTGTCGAGTCCGTCGTGGCGCTTGCCGGTTCACAAAACCCAAGCGAGATAACCACTGCGGCTATCGCTAAACACATGAACTTGACCCAGGGTGCGCTGTTTCGGCACTTCCCGAACAAGGAAGCTATTTGGCAGGCGGTCATGGAGTGGGTAGCAGAGCGCCTATTAGCCAGAATCGATCGATCCGCACAAGGAATCGAGTCGCCCTTGGCAGCCATGGAGGCGATGTTCATGAGTCATATCGAATTCGTAGCTGAGCACCCAGGCGTGCCAAGAATGATGTTTGGTGAGCTTCAGCGTGCCGAATCGACACCGGCCAAGCGCATGGTGCAAACCTTGATTCAGCGCTACAGCGAACGTTTGCATCGTCTCATCGAGAAAGGCAAGGCCAGCGGCGAGTTGTCTCCCTCGCTTGACAACGAGGCGGCGGCAACGCTGTTCATTGGCACGATCCAGGGCTTGGTCATGCAATCGCTGTTGGCGGGTGATGTGGGACGTATGCACCGCGATGCGCCGCGCGTCTTTGCAATTTATCGGCGTGGCATAAGGAGTGCGCAATGAAAAAGTTACCCTTGCAAGGCCGCACCCTGGCACTGCTTGCCGTCATCATTCCTTTGCTGGTGCTTTTTATTTATGTCGGTCTGCGATCAGGGCCGCTCGCCCCGGTCGCTGTGACGGTGGCAAGCGTGGAATCACGGGCTATCACACCGGCGCTGTTCGGCATCGGCACGGTGGAGGCGCGCTACACCTACAAGATCGGGCCGACGTTTGCCGGGCGCGTCAAACGCCTGGAGGTGCATGTAGGCGACCAGGTCAAGGCCGGACAGGTGCTCGGCGAGATGGAGCCGGTCGACCTTGATGATCGGGTGCGCTCACAGGAGTCTGTATTCAAGCGGGCGGAAGCGGCTTTGCGCGAGGCAGAAGCCCGGCAAGCCTACGCGCAAACCCAGGCGCGCCGCTATGAGCAATTGTTTGCGGTGCGCTCGACCAGCGAGGAAATCGTCACCACCAAGCGGCAGGAACTGCAGATCGCCGATGCCGCCCTATCCGCCGCTCGGGAAGATATTGCCCGGGCACGCTCCGACCGCGAAGCACTCGTCGCGCAGCGGAGCAATCTGCGCCTGATCGCGCCGGTCGACGGTGTAGTCGCCGTGCGCGATGCCGATCCCGGCACGACCATCGTCGCGGGCCAGGCCGTGGTGGAAGTGATCGACCCCAAGAGTTTGTGGATCAATGTGCGCTTCGACCAGATCAGCGCATCGGGGCTGGCTGGGGGGCTGCCGGCTCATATCGTCCTGCGTTCGCGTGGTGGCCAGACCTTGAAAGGTCGCGTGCTGCGGGTGGAACCCAAGGCCGACGCGGTAACCGAGGAAACGCTTGCCAAGGTGACATTCGATAACAAACCAGAACCTTTGCCACCAGTGGGTGAACTGGCCGAAGTCACGGTTGACTTGCCGGCGCTCCCGGCCGCTCCACTGATCCCCAACGCTGCCGTCCAGCGTGAAGGCGATAAAGTTGGTGTCTGGCAAATCGTGGATGGTGATCTGCATTTCTCCCCGGTCAAGCTCGGCACTTCCGACCTCAATGGTTACGTGCAGGTGCGCGAAGGGCTCAAGAATGGGGACCAGGTTGTGACCTATAGCGAAAAGGCACTGACGGCGCGCAGCCGCATCCATGTGGTCGAGCATATCCCGGGAGTTTCACGATGATCAGCCTGGCCGGCCGCGACATTCTCCATGCCTGGGGGAAATTCGTCTTCACCGGCATCGGTCTGGGTCTGCTGATCGGCGTCACCCTAGTCATGGCTGGGGTGTACCGAGGCATGGTGGACGACGGCAAGGCGTTGCTCGACAACAGTGGCGCTGACCTTTGGGTGGTGCAAAAGGATACTCTGGGTCCTTATGCGGAGTCGTCCAGCCTCAACGATGACGTGTATCGCGCCATTCTCGCCATGCCGGGAGTCTCACAGGCAGCGAACGCGACCTACCTGACCATGCAGGTACGCAAGGGCGAGAGTGATGTACGCACCATGGTGGTCGGCATCGCGCCCGGTGCGTTGGGGGCTACACCCGGATGGCCTCCTTATCTCGTCGCTGGACGCCAGATCACGCGCGGTCACTACGAGGCTGTGGCCGACATCGCCACCGGCTTCAAACTGGGAGATCGTCTTACCATTCGCCGCAATCATTACACCGTCGTGGGGCTGACACGGCGTATGGTGTCGTCCAGCGGCGACCCGATGGTATTCATTCCGCTCAAAGATGCCCAGGAGGCCCAGTTCCTCAAGGACAACGATGCCATCTGGCAAAGCCGGCGTCGCACCGAAGCCAACCCGGTCTTCAATCGACCCGGTGATCCAGGTTTGCTGGATGCCGTGATTGCTTCACAGAGCAGCAACGCGTTCGTCAATGCCGTGCTGGTCACTCTGAAACCTGGTCATGCGCCGGACGAGGTTGCCGAATCCATCCAGCGCTGGAAGCGTTTGACGGTCTACACCCGGGCACAGATGGAAGACATCCTCGTCGGCAAGCTGATCGCCACCTCGGCCAAGCAGATCGGCATGTTCCTTGTGATTCTGGCCATCGTTAGCGCGGCCATCGTTGCCTTCATCATCTATTCGCTGACGATGGACAAAATCCGTGAGATCGCGGTGTTGAAGCTCATCGGCACACGCAACCGAACCATCGCCGCGATGATCATGCAGCAGGCGCTCGCCCTGGGCGTGATTGGCTTCGTGGTCGGCAAGATCACAGCCACCTTTTCAGCACCGGCTTTTCCAAAATATGTCCTGCTCACGCCAATGGATTCTGTCGCCGGTTTTTTTGCCGTGCTCGTGATCTGCGTTCTAGCTAGCCTCGTCGCCATTCGCATAGCACTCAAGGTCGATCCGGCCGAAGCCATTGGAGGTTGAGATGAGTGGCAAAGGGATACACATCGAAAGTTTAAGCAAGCGGTATGGCGATGGTGACACCGCTGTCTTTGCCTTGAGAGACGTGAATATGCATGTTGCGCCTGGTGAAGTGGTGGGACTGATCGGCCCTTCCGGGTCCGGCAAGAGCACGCTGCTCAAGTGTCTGGGTGCGGTGATCGAACCGACCGCCGGTCGCATGACGCTGGGCGATGAAGTGATCTACGCCGATGGCTGGAAAGTCCGCGACCTGCGCGCCTTACGGCGTGACAAGATCGGTTTCGTTTTCCAGGCGCCGTACCTGATTCCGTTTCTCGATGTCACCGACAACGTGGCGCTGCTGCCGATGCTTGCAGGCGTCGCGAATGGAGAGTCGCGCGCGAAGGCACTGGAATTGCTCACAGCGCTTGATGTGCAACACCGAGCTCGCGCAATGCCCTCGCAACTCTCCGGTGGCGAGCAGCAACGGGTCGCCATCGCGCGCGGACTGGTCAATCGTCCGCCGGTGATCCTGGCCGATGAACCCACTGCGCCGCTGGATTCCGAGCGCGCCATGGCTGTAATCCGCATCCTCAACGACATGGCCCGGAAGTTCGAGACCGCCATCATCGTCGTCACCCATGACGAAAAGATCATCCCCACATTCAAGCGCATCTACCACATCCGCGACGGCGTGACCCATGAGGAAGCTGGCGAAGGGCGGGAGTTCGAATGAGAGAACGATTGAATTACAGGAGAATTTCATGACCCACCGCAAACACAGCCACGCATTTGGAACTATCACCCTGACCGTTACGGCCTGCCTGCTTTTATGGGGTTTTCAGTTGCCAGCTTGGGCTGGTGACGCTACCCAGGTTGAGCCACTGGCGCTACGCAAGATCATGCAGGAACTCGGGCGCAACATGCAGGCTATTACCGGTGCGATTTCGCAGGAGGAATGGGTTCAGGTCGTTCAGCTCGCCCCAAAAGTTGCTGCACACCCCGAGCCACCGCTTACTGAAAAAATGCGCATCCTTGCTTACCTCGGCGCTGATGCGACCAAGTTCAGAAACTTTGACGCGCAGACTCACGAGGCGGCGCTGGCCATGAAGCTGGCTGCTGCGAGCAGCGACGGCAAGGCGGTGACCCAATCATTCGCCCACGTGCAGGAAAGCTGCTTGGGCTGCCACCAAGCTTTCCGTAAACCTTTCGTGGAGCATTTTTATGGAGCACGCTAAAACATGCCAGCGCCCCATCAGCCTCGAAAGACGGCTTGCGGCAACTTACCTGGTAGCTGGTCTGGTCACCGCCGGTCTGGCCGGCTGCGCCGCCGGCCCTGATTTTCAGCGTCCCACCGCACCCGATGTGGCTCGCTACACTGCAACACCGGTAGCTGATAGAACCGTGTCCGCTCCCACGCAGTTCGGCGAAACACAACGTCTAGTCGAAGGGCTTCCGATCGAAACGCAATGGTGGCAAAGCTTGGGTTCATCCGCACTCGACGGACTGATAAACGAAGCTTTCCATGTCAGCCCGACGCTGGCGAGCATCAGCGCCAATTTGCGACAGGCGCAGGAGCTTCTTGCCGCACAGGCGGGCTCGACGCAATATCCACAGGTAGATGTCGCACTGGGATCTCAGCGCCAGCAAATGAGTCCCAGTAGCCAAGGGTTGAGCGGAGACGCACGTCAATTCAGCCTCTACAACGCCAGCGTTGGCGTGCATTACAACCTCGATCTGGCTGGCGGCAACCGGCGCGCACTCGAAGCCTTGGCTGCTCGCGCCGACTACCGTCGCTTCGAACTGAATGCTGCGCGCCTGGCCCTTGCCGGCAACATGGCAACCGCTGCCATTACCCGAGCACGCCTCGCCGCGCAACTAGAAGCCACTACTGCCATTTTGCGCGTGCAGGATGAGCAACTGCGCCTGGCCCATGAACGCGTGCGTATCGGTCAGGCCTCACCTGATGAAGCGTTGAGCCTACAAGCTCAGGCGGAGCAAACGCGGGCAGAACTGCCTGCGCTGCGTAAACAACTGCAACAAACCGAACATCTACTGGCGGTGCTAGCCGGTCGTGCCCCAGGCACGGGTGGCATCCCGGCCTTCACTCTGGCCGATTTCACTCTACCCGTCGAGATGCCGCTCGTCGTGCCCTCAGAACTGGTGCGCCGCCGACCGGATATCCAGGCGTCAGAGGCGCTGTTGCATGCGGCCAATGCAGACTATGGTGTGGCTGTCGCCAAGCTCTACCCACAGATCAACCTGAGCGCCAACCTTGGTTCTCAGGCGCTGACCACCGGTGCCCTGTTCGGTGGTGGCTCGGCAGTGTGGGGCCTGGTTGCGCAGCTCACCCAGCCTCTTTTTAATCCAGGGCTACCCGCTGAAAAAAGAGCGGCGCTCGCCGCTTTTGATGCCGCCGTAGCCAATTACCAGAGCGTCGTATTGGAGTCTTTGCGTAACGTCGCCGACACCCTGCGCGCGGTGGAAAGCGATGCACAAACTTTGACTGCCCTCGCTGCCGCTGATATGGCTGCACAGGCCTCCTTGCAGTCGGTCGAGCGGCAATACCGGCTGGGCGCGGCCAGCTACCTGCAACTGCTCATCGCGCAGCAACAGGCACAGTCAATCCGGATCAATATGGTTGCGGTCCAGGCACAACGCCTAGTCGATAGTGTTGCTTTATATCAGGCCCTGGGAGGTGGTGTCAGTTAAGACTAACCCTAACCTGATGTCAGATGTTGAGCACAAACAACGTCAGAGTAGGGTATTAATTTATATTTATTGACACATTCAGCCAAGGGTAATAGATTTCATCCTGACATTTTTACCTTTGGAGGCATCTTGCAAGGTCAACGTATCGGCTACGTTCGCGTCAGCAGCTTCGACCAGAATCCTGATCGACAACTGGAACAAATAGAAGTCGGCAAGGTATTCACCGATAAGGCTTCAGGCAAGGACACACAACGTCCCGAACTTGAAAGGCTGCTGGCCTTCGTCCGCGAGGGCGACACCGTGGTGGTGCATAGCATGGACAGGTTGGCACGCAACCTTGATGACCTGCGCCGCATCGTCCAAGGGCTGACACAACGGGGCGTGCGCATGGAGTTCGTCAAAGAAGGGCTAACGTTCACCGGCGAGGACTCACCGATGGCCAATCTGATGCTGTCGGTCATGGGAGCCTTTGCTGAGTTCGAGCGCGCTCTGATCCGCGAACGTCAGCGCGAGGGAATCGTGCTGGCTAAGCAGCGCGGGGCCTACCGGGGACGAAAGAAATCGCTGAACAGCGAACAAATTGCCGAGTTGAAACGGCGAGTTGCGGCAGGCGACCAGAAAACCTTGGTGGCCCGTGACTTCGGCATCAGCCGCGAAACCTTGTACCAGTACCTGCGGGAAGACTGACCATGCCACGCCGCTCAATCCTGTCCGCCACCGAGCGCGAAAGTCTGCTGACACTGCCAGATGCCAAAGACGAACTGATACGGCACTACACGTTCAACGAAACCGACCTGTCGGTGATCCGTCAGCGTCGCGGCGCCGCGAATCGATTGGGCTTCGCCGTGCAGCTTTGCTACTTGCGATTCCCTGGCATCTTCTTGGGCGTCGATGATCCTCCATTTCTGCCCCTGCTGCGCATGGTGGCCGCACAACTCAAGGTGCCGGTGGAAAGCTGGAACCATTACGGCCAGCGCGAGCAGACACGGCGGGAGCACTTGGTCGAGCTGCAAACGGTGTTTGGATTCAAGCCCTTCACCATGAGTCATTACCGGCAAGCCGTGCATACATTGACCGAACTGGCCTTGCAAACAGACAAAGGCATTGTGCTGGCCAGCACCCTTGTTGAAAACCTGCGGCGGCAGAGCATCATCCTACCCGCCATGAATGCCATCGAGCGCGCAAGCGCCGAGGCCATTACCCGTGCCAACCGAAGCATCCATGCGGCATTGGCCGATTCCTTGATACCTGTCCATCGCCAGTGCCTGGACGAACTGCTCAAGCGCAAGGATGGTAGCAAAATGACGTGGCTAGCGTGGCTGCGCCAATCGCCCGCCAAGCCAAACTCGCGCCACATGCTTGAACACATCGAACGCCTCAAAGCCTGGCAGGCGCTTGACCTACCTGCTGGCATCGAACGGCAGGTACACCAAAACCGCTTGCTCAAGATCGCCCGCGAAGGCGGCCAGATGACGCCCGCCGACCTGGCCAAGTTCGAGTCGCAGCGGCGTTACGCCACCTTGGTAGCACTGGCCATCGAGGGCATGGCCACCGTCACTGATGAAATCATCGACCTTCACGACCGTATCATCGGCAAGCTGTTCAATGCGGCCAAGAACAAGCATCAACAGCAGTTCCAGGCTTCCGGCAAGGCGATCAACGACAAGGTGCGGATGTATGGGCGCATCGAGCGCACGCTGTTCATTCTGGATTGGCTGCAAAGCGTGGAGCTGCGCCGCCGCGTCCATGCGGGGCTGAATAAGGGCGAGGCGCTGGACGACACGTTGCTGCAATATCTGTCCCCGCTGGGGTGGGAGCATATCAACCTGACCGGCGATTACCTATGGCGCAGCAGTGCCAAGGTCGGTGCGGGGAAGTTCAGGCCATTGCGACCGCTGCCACCGGCTTAGCGTGCTTTATTTAATGAGATGGTCACTCCCTCCTTCCCAGTACTATGCTGAGGACAGGCTTTCATTCGGAGAACCATCATGGAAAACATTGCGCTTATTGGTATCGATCTGGGTAAGAACTCTTTCCATATTCATTGTCAGGATCATCGTGGGAAGGCCGTTTACCGTAAAAAATTCACCCGACCAAAGCTAATCGAATTTCTGGCGACATGCCCGGCAACAACCATCGCGATGGAAGCCTGTGGCGGTTCTCACTTTATGGCACGCAAGCTGGCAGAGTTAGGGCATTTTCCAAAGCTGATATCACCGCAATTTGTCCGCCCATTCGTTAAAAGCAACAAAAATGACTTCGTTGATGCTGAAGCTATCTGTGAAGCAGCATCACGTCCATCTATGCGTTTCGTGCAGCCCAGAACCGAATCTCAGCAGGCAATGCGAGCTCTGCATCGTGTCCGTGAATCCCTGGTTCAGGATAAGGTGAAAACAACTAATCAGATGCATGCTTTTCTGCTGGAATTTGGTATCAGCGTTCCGCGAGGTGCTGCCGTTATTAGTCGACTGAGTACCCTTCTTGAGGACAGTAGTTTGCCTCTTTATCTCAGCCAGTTACTGCTGAAATTACAACAGCATTATCACTATCTTGTTGAGCAGATTAAAGATCTGGAATCTCAGTTGAAACGAAAGTTGGACGAAGATGAGGTTGGACAGCGCTTGCTGAGTATTCCCTGCGTTGGAACGCTGACTGCCAGTACTATTTCAACTGAGATTGGCGACGGGAAGCAGTACGCCAGCAGCCGTGACTTTGCGGCGGCAACAGGGCTGGTACCCCGACAGTACAGCACGGGAGGTCGGACGACATTGTTAGGGATTAGCAAGCGGGGCAACAAAAAGATCCGAACTTTGTTGGTTCAGTGTGCCAGGGTATTCATACAAAAACTGGAACACCAGTCTGGCAAGTTGGCCGACTGGGTCAGGGAGTTGTTGTGTCGGAAAAGCAACTTTGTCGTCACCTGTGCTCTGGCAAACAAGCTGGCCAGAATAGCCTGGGCACTGACGGCGCGACAGCAAACTTACGAAGCATAAAGGCAGAAATACACCAGTTTAAACAATCATTCATCTGGTTTTGCGAATACTGATATTGATGATACTAACGGCCCACCGGCCTGTTGAGGAACCTGTAAAACGGAAAGGCTCATTGAAGCCGTATATTTTCTGGAGGTTCATCAGGCGCGGAACTCATCGAGGCGCGGGAATAAAATCCCATTCAGACGCCGGATAGATTCAAGCAAGCCAACTTGTCGTCAAAATCGGTGTTGCAAAAACGGGAGTGACCATAGATTCCGTTTTCTGAGACGACCCCCTTATGGCAGCACTTTAAATTGAGTCTCATACAGTATCTGTTTTCTTTCTCTTCATCTCTCATGACCTGCTGCCCACTTACAGACTCCAGGGTAAAGCAAAAAATTCTCCACCGGTGAGCAGAGTATATTGCATATGCCAGTTTATGAGTGTATATATAGCATATGCCAATAAGGAGCCTTCATGCCAAGACCCAGAATTCCCCGTAACATCTGTGGCCGCCCTGCGGATACCTGTTTTAAGCCCAATGCGCTACCGATGAGCCAGCTTGAACATGTTCATTTAAAAGAAGATGAGTTTGAAGCGTTACGGCTGGTCGATTTACTGGGCATGCAACAGCAGGAAGCGGCTGTTGCAATGGGGGTTTCAAGGCAGACACTGGCCAATGTCCTGAAAGCAGCCCGTTTTAAGGTTGTGGACTGTCTCACTCAGGGCAAGGCCTTAATAATGCACTCTGAAAGGGAAGGAGTTACACAAGATGATCACAGCCATTCCAGTGAATGACGACCGGGTAGCAAATCATTTTACCAAAGCGAGTCACCTTGTCCTGGTGGATGAGCGCGGTGTGGAGCTCAGCCGGACAGAAAATCCCGCGCTGGGCGCAGATTGTTCAGGTAAACGGAAGCTGGTTGACCTGCTGGTTCAACAGCAAGTCAGCCGCGTTGTGGTCCGTAACATCGGGGAACGGATGCTGGGTAAATTACTGGGGCATCAGATCGCGGTGTACCAGACTGACTGTGGTCGTCGTTTGTTCACTGAACTGTGTGATCCGGATACCCGTGTTCTGACTGAACTGAATAAGCCGGAGCAGGGACGCCAGTCCTTTCATCATGAGGCGAAAGGGAAAAAATGCTGTCACTCTGACGGGAACACAGCAGAAAATGCGTGCCAGGGTGGGCGTCAGCATCATCACGGAAACGGGCGCTGTTGCCATTCATGAGTTTATTTCATCACGGGCGGTGATTTTTATCAGACCCGTATTGTGTATAAACCAGGAGCCGGAATGTGTGGAGGAGGCAGTAATGATGCCGGGGGAGCCCCTCAGCTGACTGAATTCCGGATGCCTCCCGTCAGTACAACCGGACGCTGAGCAGAAACAGATGAATTGTTATCTTGATGCCAGAAAGGCCCATACCTGTTGTATGGTCTGTAGTTCCCGCGACAACAACCCTGATACGGTGAACTTAATGTTTTCAGAGCACCCGGATGGCTCTGTATGTGCGGACTACACGGCCAATCACAGGCATCAGGGGTATACGGGTCTTTTACATGGCGGAATGACGAGTACCCTGCTGGATGCAGCAATGACTCATTGTTTGTTCATGCAGGGTGTGCAAGCCCTGACGGCTGAACTGACGGTAAGATTCATTTCACCCGTTTGTACCGGAGACAAACTGATGGTATGTGCCAGACTGCTTGGGCAACGCAGGGGGATTTACCTGCTTGAAGCATGGCTGACAAAAGGACAGCAGACAGTGGCACGTGCCACGGCGAAATTCATTGTTCCGTCGCAGGATATTGCTCTGGCGCATCGCTAGTGTGACAGACGACAGGTGTACCTGGTTATTATAAAAATTTGAGGCGTGTTTTGCTCAGACCGGAAAGAATAATCGCATATCGTATATTCCACTGAAACCGTGTAAGAGGTAGTTATGAGTAAACAAATCATTGATATTGGTATTGCTGAATCATCCCGGGTGGAGATTGCAGACGGCCTGTCCCGGCTTCTTGCTGACACCTATACCCTGTATATAAAAACACATTACTATCACTGGAATGTAACTGGCCCCATGTTTAACAGCTTACATTTAATGTTTGAAAATCAATACAATGAGCTGGCCACTGCCGTTGATGATATCGCTGAACGTATACGCTCGCTCGGATGCTTCGCGCCCGGCACATATCATGAATTTTCACGTTTAACAGCGGTTAATGAAGATAAGGATATTCCGGCAGCAAAAAACATGATTGAAAATCTTGTCCAGGGCCAGGAGACCGTGGTTAAAACTGCACGCTCCCTGTTCCCGCTCGTTAATAATGCGAATGATGAAGCCACAGCAGATCTGCTTACACAACGTATCCAGTTACATGAGAAAACTGCCTGGATGTTGCGTAGCCTGCTTGAATAATGTCACCCCGTGGCAGCAGAAAAAACGGTTTGTCAGCCACAGGCTATTACTGACAGTGCAGAATCATCCGTGTTCCTGTGGCTGTTTTTTCTGACCGTCACAGTATTAAACACCATTGAATCAGTGGGTTAATCAGTGAATGCGTGAACGAGAAATACAGTCCGTGACGGGCATCATCGGCTGGTATATCCGGACCACTGTTGTTTTCCCGTTAAGGTATCGCAGGTTCCGGTCTGGCATTTCACAGCCTGAACAGGGTTAATGATGCATGGATAAAACGGTTTACGGGGAAAGCAGGATCATATTATTCGTTGTTATGGCTTCCTTTACCGGTGCCTGCCTGCGGGCAGTAGAGATCATATAAGGTATTTAACAACGTCATGATACGGTTATCCTCAATACGGTAATATACCATTTTACCTGCCCGTCGGGTCTCGACCAGCTTCAGGCGGCGCATTACACCCAGCTGCTGGGACAGGGTCGGCTGAGTGATACCGACCGCCGCTTCCAGCCCGGCCACATTCGCTTCCCCCAGGCTTAACTGACACATCAACAGCAACCGGTCGCTGTTGGCCAGTCCCCGTAAGACATCTGCTGCCCTCAGGGCCGCATTCTTCATATCTGTCTGACGTTTTGTGTCTTCATTCATGAGCATTGCTGATTTCTCATACTATGTGTTTTTATATAATATAATTTAGTATACTAACGGTATCGTAATTTTGCCATCGTGTTCGTCAGGTCTGCAGCGTCCTGCCGGCCCGGGGAAACGATTATATCTGGCAGGCATTTTTGCCCCGGGTGAACAGAGAGGATGTAATGAAAATAGTGATTGTTGGTGGTGTTGCCGGCGGGGCATCCGCTGCAGCCAGAGCTCGTCGGTTATCAGAGGATGTCAGTATTGTTGTGTTTGAACGGGGAAGCGATGTCTCTTTCGCCAACTGTGGATTACCTTATCATATAGGCGGAAAAATTCCTTTAAGGCAGTCACTGATTCTGAAAACCCCGGAGGATTTTAAATCCCGCTTTAACATAGACGTCCGTATCTGTCATGAAGTGACGTCAGTGGATCCGGTTAATAAAACGGTGACGGTTAAAAATCTGACCTCAGGGGAGGTCTATAGCGAAGAATGGGATCGTCTGCTCCTCAGTACCGGCGCCGCTCCGGTTGTCCCTCCTTTGCCCGGGCTACAGGAAGAGGGTGTCTTTACGCTGCGAAATCTTACTGACATGGATGCTATCCTGGGGTGGATTGAGCAACATCACGTAGCTCACACCACGCTTGTCGGGGGGGATTTATCGGACTTGAAGTGATGGAGGCTCTGAGCGAACGGGGGATCAGTGTGACCCTGCTGGAGATGGGGGAACAGGTTATGGCTCCGGTTGATCCTGAAATGGCATCTGCCCTGCATCAGGAAATCCGGAGTCATGGCGTGGATCTGCGTCTCAGAACGGCGCTCACCGAGGTACTGCGGACAGAGACGGGATTCCGCGTTGCACTGTCTGAGGGTGGGTTTCTGCAGACCGACATGGTTATTCTCGCCATCGGGGTAAAACCTGAGAACAGCCTTGCCACAGGAGCCGGGCTCGCAGTGGGTAAACGGGGAGGCATAAGCGTCAATGCCTGTATGCAGACCAGTATCCCTGACATCTACGCCGTGGGGGATGCCGTTGAAACTCCAGACTTTGTCTTTCAGGAACCCGCTAATTTTCCTCTGGCAGGGCCCGCCAACCGCCAGGGACGCATTGCTGCTGATAACATGCTAGATCGTCACAGCCTTTACCATGGCAGTCAGGGGACATCCATTTGTAAGGTATTTTCGCTGAGTATTGGCAGCGTCGGTGCGAATGAAAAGCAGCTGAAAGTTCATGGCACCCGATACGAGAAGGTTTACGTCCATGCCGCTGATCATGCCGGTTACTACCCGGGGGCAACGATGATCAGTCTGAAACTGCTGTTCAGCCCCGATACCGGTAAAATTCTCGGGGCTCAGGCATCAGGGAAAAAAGGGGTTGATAAACGCATCGATGTCCTGTCTGTCGCACAGCGCGCGGGGCTTACCGTCAACGATCTCGAACATCTTGAGCTGACTTATGCTCCACCTTTTAACAGTGCAAGGGACGTCGTTAACCAGGCTGGTATGGTGGCGACAAATGTAATGAAAGGAGATACGGTCATATGTCATGTCAGCGATGTGTTACAACGGGAACCGGGCAGTTATTGTTTACTTGATATTCGCTCTCCTGCCGAACTGAAACAATTTGGCGAATATCCTGACGCGCTATCCATTCCACTGGATTCCCTGCGGGAGAATCTTGAAAAAGTGCCTAAAGATAAAGAGATTTTTATAGGGTGCCAGAGTGGCCTGCGCGGGCATGTGGCATACCGTATTCTTCAGGCCCACGGCTTCAGGACATATAATCTGAGTGGTGGCTTTATAACCTGGCAGGCGGTAACGGAGTCAATAAGTAAATAAGAGATGAGGTGCCATACACATGGCACCCTGAATCGCCACAGGTTTAACAGTGAAGTGGTCTGCTGAATTTGTTCACCTGAACAGAGGTGTGGACTGACCCCGCACCGTTATAAGGACAGTTATGAAAAAAATAACTTTTCAGATCAGGCATATAATGTCAGATTCATGGTCACTATAGGAATGGCAAGGACTGGATTTTCATTTTGCAGCCATCAGGCTGCTTAGTTCAGAGATAGGTCTGTGTAATGCGTAACTTCGTGACTCGATTGAGAGTATGGTTTCCGCCCCCACTCATCTTATTGCTGTTTTTCGTCACTGATGTGTTGACTGCAATCCCGCGTTTTACCTTCGACATCGTGAATATAGTGCTAAGCGTGTTGCTGACCGGTGTTTGTATTACCATGATACTGCACACCGCTTGGCAGATGAGCACGAACGGCACGACGCTTAATCCGCTTCATCCGGATAGAACCACCAAGCTGGTAACTGTCGGTTGTTACGCATGGAGTCGAAACCCTATTTACCTTGGAATGAGCGGGCTCCAGTTATCCGTTGCTCTCTGCTTTGGCAGCCTGGTGGGGATACTTGCTGTACCGTTGTTTATGTTTGTAGTAGCCAGATTACATATCCATGTTGAAGAGGTACAGCTTCGAAAACGTTTCGGGTTGGAATGGGAACGCTATACCCAACGGGTTCGTCGCTGGTTATAGCAACCCCGTGGTGTTGCAGGAGACAAATAACGTCGAAATCATAAAGAAAAGAATTCATCATCCTTGAGCTTTTATATCGTAATCGTAAACCAAGTGCCGTATGTAGCCATTGAGCCAGTGCTGGTACCTTAGGGAAGGTGCGAATAAGCAGGTCATTTCTTCCCAAGCTGACTCGCTGATTAAAATTTCGCGGATCTGGGCCGATTTTTTTCCCGCAAACACATCGAATCAGCCTATTTAGGCTATTTTTTCCACCATTTCTGGCGTTATTTCCGGTTTTTACTGAGATCTCTCCGTAAGCGTGCAGTGAGAACCGTATTGACGAAGTGAAGCTGGTCAGGCAGGCAGAGTAACCCGCCACGGGAGCAGAGCACCCACCCGGTTCACAGGCCAGTCGGCGATGACATCAAGTACATAATGCAGATAGCGTTCCGGATCCACGCCGTTTAATTTGCACGTCCCGATAAGACTGTACAGTGACGCACCGCGCTCACCACCATGATCCGAGCCGAAGAACAGCCAGTTTTTTCTCCCCAGACTGACCCGTCGTAGGGCGTTTTCGGCAATGTTATTATCCACCTCCACCCAGCCATCTTCTGCATAGCGGATCAGCGCCGGCCACTGGTTCAGCGCATACCCGAACGCCTTCGCCAGTTCTGAGTGCCTTGAGAGGGTTTTCTGTTTCTCCCGCAGCCACCCCTCCAGTGACGCCAGCAGCGGCAGCACTTTTTGGTGCCGGACTGCCTGCCGTTCCTCTGCTCTTTTACCTCTGATCTCCGACTCGATGGCATACAGCTCGCCGATCCGTTTCAGCGCCTCCTCCGTCAGGACTGACGGGGTACGGACGTGAACATCGTGGATTTTTCGGCGGGCATGGGCCCAGCACGCGGCTTCCTTTATATGGCCGTCGCGGTAGATCTCGTTGAACCCGGCGTAGGCATCAGCCTGCAGTACGCCACTGAAGCCTGCAAGATGGGTCTGAGGGTGGATACCTTTTCTGTCCGGGCTGTAAGCGAACCACACTGCGGGGGCCAGCGCTGATCCGGCGTTGCGGTCGTCTCGAACGTACGTCCATAAGCGCCCGGTCTTCGTCTTCTTATTGCCCGGCAACAGCACCGGGACAGGCGTATCGTCAGCATGGAGTTTGCCGTCGGTCAGGACATAGTGCTGAAGGGCTTCATCCAGCGGTGCCAGCAGACGACAACACGCATCCACCCAGCCCGACAGTACAGAACGACTCAACACTACACCCTGGCGGGCATAGATCTCCGACTGGCGATACAGCGGTGTGTGCTCTGCATACTTTGAGGTCAGCACTCGGGCCAGCAGCCCCGGTCCGGCGATCCCCCGTTCGATGGGGCGCGAAGGAGCCGGGGCCTGAACGATGCGATCGCACCGACGGCAGGCATGCTTTTCACGGACTGTCCGGATAACCCGGAAGGCGCTGCGCATCAGCTCCAGCTGTTCGGCGGCATCCTCACCCAGGTAACTCAGCGAACCACCGCACTCCGGGCAACACGGCTCAGTCGGCAGCAGCCGCTTCTCATCCCGTGGGAGTGACTCAGGGAACGGTTTGCGGGTGCGGGTCTGACGCAGCGGGCGCTGCACTGCCGGGTCATCCACCCGGCCGGTCAGCGTATCGCTTTCCTGCTGCAGCAGGTTCAGGTCAGCTTCCATTTGCGCGATACGGCGGGATACCTTTTCGGAACGACTGCCGAAGTTCATCCGGCGCAGCTTATCCAGTTGCGCCTGCAGATGGTCTATTTCGCGTTCCCGGTTGCTCAGCTTTTCCTGCAGGGCGTGGATCAACGCTTCCTGTTCGGCCAGGCGCTGTTTCAGCAGAAGGATGTCGTCAGAAGAGGTATCGTTCATAAGCCTGTATTTTACCAGGCTTATTCTGCGACAACCAGGATAAAGAGCGCTACAACATGGTCAGGGATGTCAGTAACCGCTTTGGCTGTCGCCAGTCGATACCTTCCATCAGCATCGCCAGTTGCGCCGGCGTCAGGAACACTTTGCCATCGCGGGCTGAGGGCCAGGCGAAGCGACCACGTTCCAGTCGCTTTGTCAGCAGGCACAGACCATCGCCGGTGGACCAGAGCAGTTTTACCTGACTGCCGCTGCGTCCCCGGAAGATGAAGACGTGGCCGGACATCGGGTCATCTTTCAGCGCGGTCTGCACCTTTGCGGCGAGGCCATTGAAGCCGTTGCGCATATCGGTGATACCGGCAACCAGCCAGATTTTTGTGCCTGCGGGAAGATTTATCATACCGGCCCCCGCATCAGTTCGCGCAGGACAGTGCTCATGAGTTCAGCAGAGGGATGAGTCAGTGTTATTTCTCCTCCCCGACATTTTATGTGGCAGGTAGCGGGAGGAGAGCAGGATGGTAGTTCGAAGGTTGGGAGAGAAGAGCCCGCCTGAAGCTGCACGGGTATCAGGGCAGGAAGCGACGATGAGTTTTTTCGGGGCCGACAGACCCGCCCTTCACGCTGCCAGAGCCTTATCCATTTAAAGAGCAGGTTATCATTGACGTCATGTTTCCGGGCCAGTGCGGCAATACTGCCTTCTTCTTCAAGAGCCAGCCTGACCAGTTCCATTTTGAATTCAGGGGAATAGTGTTTCCGGGGAAGTCTTTCTTTAGCGCGCATGAGGTGTCCACCTGCAAAATAAGTGGGTGCTTAAGTTACAGGATCCTGGATTCGGGACCAGACGGTACTCAGACGACGCTTACATCTCTCCCACTGACGTATCATTTGGTCCACCCGAAACAGGTTGGCCAGGGTGAATAACATCGCCAGTTGGTTATCGTTTTTCAGCAGCCCTTTGTATCTGGCTTTCACGAAGCCGAACTGCCGCTTGATGATGCGAAACGGGTGCTCCACCCTGGCACGGATGCTGGCTTTCATGTATTCGATGTTGATGGCCGTTTTGTTCTTGCGCGGATGCTGCTTCAAGGTTTTTACCTTGCCGGGACGCTCGGCGATCAGCCAGTCCACATCCACCTCGGCCAGCTCCTCGCGCTGTGACGCTCCTTGGTAGCCGGCATCGGCTGAGACAAATTGCTCCTCTCCATGAAGCAGATTACCCAGCTGATTGAGGTCATGCTCGTTGGCCGCGGTGGTGACCAGGCTGTGGGTCAGGCCACTCTTGGCATCGACACCAATGTGGGCCTTCATGCCAAAGTGCCACTGATTGCCTTTCTTGGTCTGATGCATCTCCGGATCGCGTTGCTGCTCTTTGTTCTTGGTAGAGCTGGGTGCCTCAATGATGGTGGCATCCACCAAAGTGCCTTGGGTCATCATGACGCCTGCTTCGGCCAGCCAGCGATTGATGGTCTTGAACAATTGACGGGCCAGTTGATGCTGCTCGAGCAGGTGGCGGAAATTCATGATGGTGGTGCGATCCGGCAGGGCGCTATCCAGGGATAATCGGGCAAACAGGCGCATGGAGGCGATTTCGTACAGGGCATCTTCCATGGCACCGTCGCTCAGGTTGTACCAATGCTGCATGCAGTGAATACGCAGCATGGTCTCCAGCGGATAGGGCCGTCGGCCATTGCCCGCCTTGGGATAAAACGGCTCGATGACAGCGGTCATATTCTGCCATGGCAGAATCTGCTCCATGCGGGAGAGGAAAATCTCTTTTCGGGTCTGACGGCGCTTAGTGCTGAATTCACTATCGGCGAAGGTGAGTTGATGGCTCATGATGTCCCTCTGGGATGCGCTCCGGATGAATATGATGATCTCATATCAGGAACTTGTTCGCACCTTCCTTAATCAATACCGCGTCACAGCCTGCCGATCCTTCATTACAGGTCTTCATTCCTGCCGGTGGCAATCTTCTTTCGCCCGGCGATGGATGGTTTGAACCCGTGGTGGAAATCGGTGATGAAGTACAAGCAGGTGATCTGGCTGGATGGCTTCACCGCCTCTCAGAACCAGAAGCCATACCGCAGGCTATACATTTTAAGGTCAAGGGACGGGTCTATTCTCAGCGCACTTTTGGTGCTACGTCTCAGGGCAACAGTCTTGCGGTTTTGGTACAAAACCTGTCGAATAAGGAACGCTCATGAATCAGGATATCACCCTGTCGGACTATCAGGCTTCTCTGGATCGAGTACGACCGTGGGTGCGCAAAACGCCGCTTGTTGAAACGGCACCCTGGCAGCCCGTGCCGGGAATTGAGCTCAGACTGAAAGCTGAATGTTGTCAGGTAACCGGCTCGTTTAAAGCCCGAGGTGCATTTAACCGTGTCCTCAATCTCCCACTCTCAGTTCGTCAGCAGGGGTTAGCCACTGCGTCAGGGGGAAATTTCGGTGCGGCAGTCGCTTACGTAGGGCAGCAACTCAGCATACCCGCAGATGTCTTTGTGATGAATACCAGCACGGATCTGACGCGAAAGCGTATTGAAAGTTACGGAGCAAAACTGACTGTCGAAGGCGACTTCTGGGATCAAAGCTGGGATGCTGCCGGCGTTCGAGTAAAGGAAACGGGGGGCGCATTACTTCACCCCTATGCTGACAGAGATGTCGTCATTGGTCAGGGAACCATCGTGCTGGAAATTCTGGAGCAATGGCCAGAGGTTGACACACTGGTCGTTTCAATCGGCGGTGGCGGACTTATCGCTGGGGTGGCACAGGCAGCCAAGCTGCTTAAACCTGACATTCGTATCATTGGTGTTGAAGCAGCGGGATGCCCGATGATGTGGACCAGCCGTCAGCAGCAAAAAATCGTAAAACTGGAGAATGTAAAAACGATTGTTCCCATCCTTGCGGCACGTTCAACAGAAGCGATTAATTTTGCATTGACGGAGCAGTATGTAGACGAGATTGTCCTCGTCCCTGAAGACCAGGTAGAAGCGTCAGCACGGGAAGTATGGGCGTCGACAGGGCTGGCAATTGAATTGGGCGCGGCTACGGCTGTTGCGGCCGTAACAAGAAGATGCTTCGTCACAAACCCCGATGAGAAAATCGCTGTTGTTTTGTGTGGGAGTGGGACTAACGGTATGTGATCCGGGTCGTTAACGGATAAGACAGTTTTCTCATCTGTAGCGTAACAGGCGGTGTTGTAGGCAGGATGCCATACCGCCTTGGCGATGCGCATATGCAGTAACGGCCTCTCCATTTCAATACGTTGTAGCTTTTTATTTAACTCACGTACTCCACTCACCAAAAGCAACGTGATTGCGAATGCAACGCAGCCTAGTTGTGAATGCAATGTCACTTATTGTTAAAAAAGATCATTCTTTTTGTGTGGTTGATCACGGTTCTTTATGAGGTATCCCTTACACTGCCAGCAGATGTTCAGCCTGCGCTTTTGCTATTTTCGCCATGGCATCATTCTATTTTGCTGTGATGAAGCTGTTTCCATGACCAGGATTCAGGAGCCTAAATGGACATTCTTATAGCCATTATGACGAAATAGGGGAAAACGATGTCAACATATTATTTTTTGCCCACACGGAATGTCTTTGGTGAGGGAAGTGTGCAAGAAGCCGGTGTTCTTGCGAAAACATTAAATGTCAAAAAAATACTGATTGTGACGGATGCATTTCTCGCCAAAAGTGGTATGGCAGATAAAGTGGCGGCGATTTATCAGCAGGTAGGCATTGGGGTACATATATTTGGCGGCGCAGAACCTAACCCAACCGATAGAAATGTGGAAGAGGGGATTAAATCCTATCGTGAGAATGAGTGTAATGCCATTGTGTCTCTCGGCGGTGGTTCTTCTCATGACTGTGCGAAAGGGATTGGTTTGATCGCTGCCAACGGAGGGAGTATCCGTGATTTTGAAGGTATTGATAAATCAATCAACAACATGATCCCACTGATGGCCATTAATACCACCGCAGGCACCGCGTCTGAAATTACGCGCTTCTGTATTATTACCGATACCGAACGCAAGGTGAAAATGGCGATTGTTGATTGGCGCGTGACGCCACAAATCTCCATTAATGACCCCGAGTTGATGGTGGGTATGCCGCCGTCGCTTACTGCGGCGACAGGTATGGATGCATTAACCCATGCGATAGAAGCCTATGTTTCCACCATGGCGAATCCGTTGACAGATGCGGCGGCATTAAAAGCCATTAAAATGATCACGCAATATTTGCCGAAAGCAGTTGCTAACGGTGAATATATGAAGGCCAGAGATAATATGGCCTATGCGCAATATCTGGCCGGTATTGCCTTCAATAATGCGTCGTTAGGTTATGTGCACGCGATGGCGCACCAATTAGGCGGCTTTTATAATTTACCGCATGGCGTATGTAATGCCATTCTGCTGCCGTATGTAGAATCATTTAATTTAATTGGCAACTTAAATCGGTTCAGGGATATCGCTGAAGCAATGGGGGAAAATGTCGCGGGTCTATCGACAGATGAAGCGGCGCTCAAAGCGATTAGCGCTATCCAGCGTTTGGGTAAACAAGTCGGGATCCCGAAAGATCTCAAGAGCCTGGGCGTTAAACCGGAAGACTTTGCTGTGATGGCTGAAAATGCGAAGAAAGATGTGTGCCAACTGACGAATCCACGAAAAGCGACGAAAGAGCAGGTTATCGAACTCTATCGTCAGGCGTATGAAGGTGAGGCGATTGTGTAATCTGCCGCCATAACGTCGATTAGTGTGAGATGATGGTTGCAACAGGGGCATTTTGCCCCTGAGGTTGCTGACAAGGTGCAGCGCGCGGCGATAATGGATGGCTCTTATGTTGTGTAAGAGTTCAGTTCATAAACCATATGGTACATATTTCATTGCTTTGAAAGATATTTTTAATAGAAAGATGAAATCACTTCAAGAGTACTTCATGAACTAACAGGAAATGCACCTCTTATGAGTATTTCCTGACAGCTTAATCTTGGACCATTCCCAATGTAATAAAAGGTTGTAAAATGCGTTTTAGCGTCACTGGGGTAGGGTGTATTGATATCACGGGGAGCAGGTCAATCCAGTACCAAGCCGCGCGTTAGTGTTTGTTTCATCAACCAGTCCACCACATTACGGGAAAAAAGAGTCCTATTCCCCTCAGGAAAAATCCACTTCGAACGATGCGGCTTTGACGTGCCTGAAGACGCACCTTAAGGTATTATCTGCACCAAATTTTCTACGATGAATACAACACATCGTATGGTTTTCTTCATACCAGGATGATTCATGAACGACAAAATCAGTCAGGACACGATCAACAAAGCCCTGTGGGCCGCGTGCGATACGTTCCGTGGTACCATCAGTGCTGATACTTACAAAGACTTTATCCTTACCATGCTGTTCCTCAAGTACATTTCGGATGTCTGGCAGGATCACTATGACGAATACAAAGAACAGTATGGCGATGCGCCGGAGCTGATTGAAGCGATGATGGCTAACGAGCGTTTTGTGCTGCCGAAAAGTGCCAGCTTTTATACTCTTTACGAGCGTCGCTATGAGCCGGGAAACGGCGAGCGTATTGATCAGGCACTACACGCTATTGAAGAAGCCAACGGCACCAAACTGAAAGATGCCGGGAAAAGCGTCTTTCAGGATATTTCGTTTAACACTGACCGCTTGGGTGAAGAAAAACAGAAGAACACCATCCTGCGTCAGCTGCTGGAAGACTTTGCCGGTGAAGATCTTAACCTGAAGCCAAGCCGTGTAGGTACGCTGGACGTTATCGGTAATGCCTACGAATATCTGATTAAAAACTTTGCCGCCAGCGGTGGGCAGAAAGCCGGGGAATTTTATACCCCGCCGGAAGTCTCGGACCTGATTGCTGAACTACTTGATCCACAACCGGGTGATACCATCTGCGATCCGGCCTGTGGTTCTGGTTCGTTGTTAATGAAGTGCGGGCGTAAGATTGTATCCGGGCATGACAGCCGTAACTATGCTTTGTTCGGTCAGGAAGCGATTGGCTCCACGTGGTCGCTGGCGAAAATGAACATGTTCCTGCATGGCGAGGACAACCATAAAATCGAGTGGGGCGATACCATTCGTAACCCGAAGCTGCTCGATAAAAATGGCGATCTGATGCTGTTTGATATCGTGACCGCTAACCCGCCGTTTAGTCTGGATAAGTGGGGCCATGATGAGGCCGAGAACGATAAGTTTGGTCGCTTCCGTCGTGGTGTACCGCCGAAGACCAAAGGCGATTACGCCTTTATCTCACATATGATAGAAACCCTGAAACCGGGAACGGGTCGTATGGGGGTGGTCGTGCCACACGGTGTGCTGTTCCGTGGCTCCAGCGAAGGTAAGATTCGCCAGAAACTGATTGATGAAAATCTGCTGGATGCGGTGATTGGTTTGCCTGAAAAACTGTTCTACGGTACGGGGATTCCGGCCGCGATTCTGATTTTTAAGAAGCAGAAAGTGGATGACAAGGTGCTGTTTATCGATGCCAGCCGTGAATATAAGGCGGGCAAAAACCAGAACCAGCTCAGCGCAGAAAATATCCAGAAGATCGTTAACACCTATCGTGAAGGCGATAACGTCGAGAAATATGCCTATCTCGCCAGCCTGAAGGAGATTCAGGATAACGATTACAACCTCAATATTCCGCGCTATGTCGATACTTTTGAAGAAGAAGACGAGATTGATTTGCTGGCCGTGCGTTCTGAGCGTGAGCAATTGAAGGTGGAACTGGCGAAACTGGAAACGGAGATGGCGGGTTATCTGAAGGAGTTGGGTTATGGTGCCTAAGGGGTGGATGCTTCTCCAAGTGTCAGATATCTGTAAGTTACAAAATGGTAATAGTTTTAAGCCACATGAGTGGGATACAAAAGGTCTTCCTATCATTCGAATTCAAAATCTAAATGGAAGCGGTAATTATAACTATTTTTCAGGTGTTCCTCAGGATAAATGGTTAGTTGAACCAGGGCAGTTACTATTTTCTTGGGCAGGTACAAAAGGTGTATCCTTCGGTCCTTTCATTTGGAATGGGCCAAAAGGTGTTTTGAATCAGCATATCTACAAGGTATTTGCAAATGAAAATGTTCATGAACACTGGCTGTATTTAGCTTTATTGCATATAACTCAAAAAATTGAAGCGCAGGCTCATGGTTTCAAATCAACATTATTACATGTTCAAAAAAAAGACATTGATAATCAATTTGTGCTTACCCCGCCTGTTGCTGAACAAAAGAAAATATCCCAAATCCTGTCAACCTGGAATAAGGCGATTTCGGTGACGGAAAAGCTTCTCGCCAACAGCCAGCAGCAGAAAAAAGCCCTGATTCAGCAATTGCTTACCGGGAAGAAACGGTTGCTGGATGAGAATGGGGTGAGGTTTAGTGGGGAGTGGTGTACGTGCACTTTGTCTGAAGTAGCACATATTATTATGGGATCATCACCTAAATCCGAAGCCTACAACGATAATGGCTTAGGTTTGCCATTAATACAGGGTAATGCCGATATAAAGTGCCGAGTTTCATGTCCCAGAGTTTATACGTCTGACATTACGAAAGAATGTACTCCTGGAGATATTCTTCTAAGTGTCAGGGCACCTGTAGGTACTGTTGCACTTTCTCAACATAAAGCATGTATAGGGCGTGGTATATCGGCTATAAAATCCAAGAGAAAAATGAGTCAATCATTTCTTTATCAATGGTTTCTTTGGTTTGAACCAAAATGGTGTTACCTATCACAAGGTAGCACATTTGAATCAATTAATAGTGATGATATAAAGACATTAAAATTATCAGTGCCCAATTTTGAAGAACAACAAAAAATTGCCGCCGTTCTGTCCGCTGCCGACACCGAAATCTCCACACTTGAGAAAAAACTCGCCTGCCTGAAAAACGAGAAGAAAGCCTTGATGCAGCAACTGCTGACCGGGAAACGTCGGGTGAAAGTGGATGAGGCGGTTGCCGTATGAAACTGACGAAAAGCGGTCCACTGACTGACCGGGAAATCGACTGGCTGGAAGAAATATTAATGAAGTATGGAATGGATGATTCTGTACTCTGTTTCTCTGAGCTGGATGGATTGCTGACGGCGATTTTATCAGGTCCAAATATGGTTTCACCCAATATCTGGCTGAGTGCTATTTGGGGAAGAGGCGATTATCATCCGAAATGGTCATCTGAGAGAGAGATGGAGCGTTTTGTCAGTCTGTGTTTTCAGCATATGAACGATATCGCTGGTTGCCTTTATGACGCCCCTGAACTGTTTGAGCCGATTTTCAATGAGCGTGAGGTAAAGGGGGAAAAATATACCATTGTGGAAGAGTGGTGTTTTGGTTATATGAAAGGAAAGTCACTGGATGACTGGTCTGGTCTTCCCGGTGAGTTACGGCCTTCTCTGGAAGTGATCGCTCTTCATGGCGTGGAGAAGAATTTTCCTGTACTTGAGAAAATGACCGGAGAGCAGTTTGAGAAAAGTATTTCCCTTATTCAGCCTGCTGCACTGGCACTTTATCAGTACTGGTTGTCAGTGAGAATGTCAGAGGCATCATCCCGGCCTGTTCCAGTGAAGAGGGCAGAAAACATGCCCGGGCGAAATGACCCGTGTCCGTGTGGCAGCGGTAAAAAATTTAAGAAGTGCTGTCTGCATTGATGAATCTTCATGTGACCAGTAGCGAGTAGCGCCAGAAAGAAAAGGATTAATGATGAACCAGACGTACACGCCAAAATTCCAGGAAGAATACAGCGCCAAAATTCCGGCACTGACGTTACTGACCAGCCTCGGCTGGACGTTTTTATCCCCGAAACAGATTATGGATTACCGGGGCTATAAACAGGATGAGGTGGTGCTGCGTCCGGTTCTGCGTGAAGAGCTTTCGAAGCGTTCCTTTATGGCGGGTGGCAAAATCTGCCAGTTATCGGAAAAGGCGCTGGATAACCTGATATCGCAGGTCTGTTCTCCGGCGCTGAATGAAGGACTGCTGAAAGCCAATGAGCGGATGTATAACCATCTGCTCTACGGTATCGCCGTCACGGAGTTTGTCGATGGCAAGAAGGTGAACCCCACCATTGCGCTGATTGACTGGGAACATCCGGAAAATAACCAGTTTCACTTTACCGAAGAATTTACGGTATTGCGGTCAGGCGGTGTCGAAACCCGCAGACCGGATATTGTCTGCTTTGTGAATGGTATCCCGCTGGCAGTCATTGAAGCGAAAAGCCCGGCAGGTCACGGTAAGAAAGGGCCAACCATTGACGAAGGGATATCTCAGAGTATCCGCAACCAGTTCAACGATGAAATCCCGCAGCTGTTTGCCTATAGCCAGCTATTGCTTTCGATTAACGGGCATGACGGTCGCTACGGTACCTGCCATACGCCAATGAAATTCTGGGCGGCATGGCGGGAAGAAGATATTACGGATGCGCAGATGTATGCTCTGCGCAACCATCCGTTATCGACTGAACAGATTCATGCGTTATTTGATCATCGTCCGTCAGCCGATCTCAACTGGTATCAGCAGTTAATCGCCGGGGGTGAACTGGCCGTTAGTGGACAGGACAAACTGCTCATCAGTCTGCTTTCGCCGGAACGTCTGCTGGAGATGACGCGCTTTTTCACCCTGTTTGATAAAAAGACCGGGAAGATTGTCGCCCGCTATCAGCAGGTGTTCGGCATTAAAAGACTACTGGAACGCATCAGTACCCGTAGATCAGACGGCGGCAGGGAAGGTGGTGTCATCTGGCATACCACGGGTTCCGGTAAATCTTATACCATGGTGTTCCTCAGTAAGGCGCTGATTCTTCATGACAGCCTGAAGCAGTGTCGTATTGTGGTGGTGACGGACCGTATCGATCTTGAAGAACAGCTCAGCGGTACCTTTGCTTCCGGCGGCGAGTTGGTCGGGAAAAAAGACAAAGCCAATGCAATGGCGACATCCGGGCAGATGTTGGCGGAACAGATTGGCTCCGGTAAAGAACGTATTATCTTCACCCTGATCCAGAAATTTAATTCAGCGACAAAACTTCCTGAATGCGTCAATACCAGCCCCGACATCATCGTACTGATTGATGAAGGACACCGCAGCCAGGGTGGCGAAAACCATGTGCGTATGAAACTGGCCCTGCCGAATGCTGCTTTTGTGGCATTTACCGGTACACCTTTGCTGAAAGAAGATAAGACCACCAATAAATTCGGGCCGATTGTCCACGCTTATACCATGCAGCGAGCGGTAGAAGATCAGGCGGTGACGCCTCTGCTTTACGAGGAACGTATTCCTGATCTTGAGGTAAACGACCGGGCAATAGATGCATGGTTTGATCGTATTACCGATGGGTTAAGCGAAGCGCAAAAAGCCGACCTTAAGCGTAAATATGCCCGTAAGGGTGAGGTTTATAGTGCAGATGACCGCATCCGGCTGATTGCATTAGATATCGCCATGCACTTCTCGAAGAATATTGATGAGGGGCTGAAAGGCCAACTTGCCTGCGACAGCAAGATTTCCGCCATCAAATATAAAAAGTATCTTGATGAAGCCGGGTTGTTTGAGTCAGCTGTCGTTATCAGCCCGCCGGATACCCGGGAAGGGAACACCGAGGTGGATGAAAGCAAACTGCCGGAAGTGACGAAATGGTGGAAGGATAATGTCGGCACGCAGGATGAGTCTGTGTATACCCGTAATATCATTAGCCGCTTCGATACCGATGATAAGCTTAAATTGTTGATCGTCGTTGATAAATTGCTCACCGGGTTTGATGAACCGAAGAATACCGTGCTGTATATCGACAAACCTCTTAAGTCCCATAATCTTATCCAGGCGATTGCCCGGGTGAACCGACTGCATCCACTGAAAAAGTTTGGTCTGCTGATTGATTATCGCGGCATTTTGGCTGAACTGGACACGACTATCGGTAAATATCAGGATCTTGCCTCCCGAACTCAGGGAGGATATGACATCAAGGATATTGATGGGCTGTACAGCGCCATGAGCTCTGAATACAAGCGTCTGCCGCATCTGTATAACCAGTTGTGGGCCATATTTGCCGGTGTTAAAAACAAGAATGATACTGAGCAGTTACGTGCAGTTCTGGTGCCTAAAATGGAAGAACGTGACGGAGAGATGGTCGATATCCATCAGAAAACCCGTGATGATTTCTTCGAGGTGTTAACGGCCTTTGCCGGATGCCTGAAAGTAGCGCTGCAGTCCGCCACCTTCTTCACCGACAAGAGCTTTACGGAACAAGACCGAAATATCTATAAAGAAACCGTAAAACAGATGTCCAGCCTGCGCCAGTGGGCGATGCAGGTCAGTGGTGAGCAGGTCAATTATGACGACTACGCTGAACAGGTGAAAAAACTGCTGAATAAGCATGTTACTGGTGTCGCGGTTCGTGAACCGGATGGCGTATATGAAGTGGGCAAGATGGGTAAAACTGAAAAGCCGGAAGAGTGGGATAACAACAAAACCCGCAATGAGACCGACATCATTAAAACCCGCGTCACGAAGATGATTGAACATGAACTGTGCGACGATCCCTATGCTCAGGAGGCATTCTCAAAACTCCTGCGTATGGTTATTGAAGAGACTGAAAAACTGTTCGACCATCCGCTGAAGCAATATCTCCTTTTCCGCGAGTTTGAGGCGCAGGTGGAAGCCCGCAAACTCAGCGACATCCCGGATGCGCTGGCCGTAAACAAACATGCGCAGGCATACTACGGAGTATTTAAAAAAGAGCTACCTGAGGTTTTCGCGGTAAACGATGATCAGGTTCAGCATAAATGGACGAAGCTGGCTTTCGAAGTGGACACTATTATTGTCAAAGCGGTTGCGGAAAATTCCCTCAATCCTCAGGATATCGAGAAAGCCGTTAAGACAAGCCTGTTGCCGCGACTGTTTACTGCCTGTCGAGAGATCGGTGCTGGAATGAACCAGGTAAACCGTATCGTTGAAACCATCATACAGATCCTGCGCGTTGGTTTGATGAAATCATGAGTGAGAAAAAGTCACTATCTATGAATGCTGTACGTTTTGTTTATGGTGATGAAACCATCGTGGTTCAGTGTGTACCACGGCAGGTTGTTAAAGGCAGGATACTTATCAAGGTTCATCCGGACTGCCGGGTAGTCGCATCTGTACCACCCGGAACGCCGGAGCTGGATGTGATATCTGCGCTGAAAAAGCGAGGGCGCTGGATATACCAGCAACTACGCGACTTCAGGGAGCAACAAACGCATATCGTTCCGCGTCAGTATGTGAGTGGCGAAAGCCATTACTATCTTGGCAAACAATACCAGTTGAAAGTAACAGAAGATGCTGCTGTTACGCAAAAAGTGAAAATGTTGCGGGGCCGTCTGGAAGTCACCGTCAGACACAAATCCGCTGAACGCGTTAAGGCGGTGCTGGTTGAGTGGTATCGGGAACGCGCCAGAGATGTGTTTCAACGCAGACTGGATTTACTGATACCGCAAACCTTATGGGTAAGTGAGCGTCCTCCGATACGTTTACGAGCCATGCAGACGCAATGGGGAAACTGTTCTGCAAAAGGCTGCCTGACACTTAACCCGTGGCTGGTAAAGGCTTCCTCGGAATGCATCGACTATGTATTGCTCCATGAGTTATGCCATGTCGCTGAGCACAATCACAGCGAGAAATTTTACCGGCTGATGGGGCAGGTTATGCCGGGTTGGGAAAAGGTAAAAAAACGCCTGGACGGGATAGCCGGGATGCTGTTGGCTGATATGTAGTTATTCAGGACGGGTCACCGATAATAAAAAAGCCCTTTACCGAATGTTTGCTTTGCTTCATCCCGAGCGGAATTTTACAAACCTATAACCAACTATCATTTCGGTAACTAATAAACAGAGAGTACTGAACTTCATTAAGGAGTTGCATCCGGGACTGGCTGACATTATATTTATATACGTCTAGCATATAGGGGTGTCGCTGTTAATCTCATTTTAATGAGGCTTGTCAGTGCATGAAGGGAGAGGGCGGGCTCGGCTTTGCCCTCTCTTTTTCATGACTCCATTTATCTTCAAATACTTGTTAAAATTCATTGCGTTACTGCAAGAGATTGATTAATAATTCCAATTAATGTATTTATTTTTTCATTTATCTTGATGTGTTTTTTCTCTTGTTCAAGAGAAAGCTTCCTGAATTCATTTTCCCTGCTCGGCACAGCAACTATCAATTCTTCATAAATCTCCTTTGCTCCTGATACTTTCGCCAACTCACTGCTGTATTTTTCAATAAGAGACTTTATTTGGATATTTACATTTCTGTGTTCATGGTTGGTAGCACTTGAAACAAGTTGACAGGAAGACTTTGGGGTTGCCTCAATTAATTCCACGCATTCTGTTGCGATATTAAATTCTGATGTGACTGAGTATAAATATTGATACACGCCTGTTTTTCTTACTTTGTTTAATAATCCTTTTCTAACCAGGGATTGAATTTGGTTATAAGCAAAAGCTTTTGCCTTTAAATAATTTTTCGGAAGTGAAAATCGCTCGATAAGAATTTTTGCTACTTCGTTACTGGTGAAGTTATCTTTGCCAATTAAGATGATTGCAGAAAATATGTACGACTCAGGGTTGGTTACTCGACTATTCATATGACAAAACAAGGCTGTTAACTTAGGATTGCTAAGTATACAACAATGACAGATACTTAGACAATCTAAGCATTCGAGGCCAATGAAGATGAATCAGTGTCTGAAAAAAATCCAATACCAGAACGACTTAAGGAAGCGAGATGCAGGGCGGGTTTATCACAGCGCTCTCTGGGTCTCCTTGTTGGCTTTGATCCCGCATCGGCTAGCAGTCGTATGAATCATTATGAGAAAGGACGCCATGTCCCCGATATTGATACGCTTCGACGAATGGCGGCAGAGTTAAACGTACCGTTGAACTATTTTTTTTGTGATGATCAGACAACAGCAGAACTTGCATTACTCATCTCCCGAATGACAGAGGAAGAGCGAAGTAACCTTATCGAAGCACTCAAAACGTCTTCAGGTGTAAAACATGGTGGTAACAACTGATGTTCTACAAAAGGCTATTGATCTTTTAGAAGGTAATAAAGTGCAGCATTAAACTGGTGTAAAGAGCCAAATCGCCATTAGAATGGAAGACTCCCTTCGACATAAAGGACATAGAAGAGGGAGTATTGATAATTAGCGCGCTAATTTTACGAATAGAGTAGGGCGTTTACTCATTAGCTCATTCTTGAATTTCTTTTGCGCTCAGCAAGTTCTCGAATGAGATCGTCTGCAAGCATGTCCTCAACTTTGATAGGAGTTGCGTTGTCGATATACTCAATGATGTCGGCGAGCGCCAGTACATTTCGTTCATATTTAGCTTTCAATGCTATAATTTCAGCATCAAGACGATTTGCCTTACTTATATAAGCAGCGCCGGTTCGCCCCATAGCCAATTTAGCCTTTTCATCTGTTGTCAACTCTCGTTTACCATCTTCATAGTTGTTATGCTGGCGAAGCCTGTAATTATTGATGATAATTTTTCGAGAGGTGAGGGTACTAATGCCACCTTTAACTATTCCTTTGGCTTTAAGACGGGCATGTAACGTGGATGGCTGAATTGGGGATTTTTCCAGTCCCTCTTGCACCATGGCTTGTAGCTCGGCTTTGATGTAAGCATCAAGTTCCTTACCCTGAATGACTTTATCGTCTGCATTGCGACTGCGTGGGGTCTTAGCCATTATTATTTCTCTCTATACGTTTCTGTTCAATAAAGAAAAGATCAGCTAGGGTTTTTGGGGTTTTGCCAATTAGCATTTGTTTATTAATTCGCTCAATAACTTTATATAATGGGTTGTTCAGATCATCAGAAAACAGGGAAACCAGTTTTTTCTCGCCTTGAACCTTTATAGCATCAGCTTCAAGAGCCTCGAGCACGATGAGAGCTTCTTCCTGTTCTTTTAAAGCCAGCATGAAGCCTGGATTCACTATAGTCAACTTACGGAGTTGAATGATTTCTTTTCGCTTGTTTGATAAACGTCGTGATGCTTCTTCCGCTTCGCCAAGACGACCTGTAAGAGTGAAGTAGCCACAAGGTAGACCAGACTGACACTTAAGCGCATGAGGACAACCCCAGCGAGCTACATCTCTCGTACAGGCTCCAAATCCAAGAGGATGCAGTTTTGCATGGCGTTGAAGCAGTGATTTCGCCTTATCAGCCAAATTTTGTTGTACTAACTTGTCATGTGCACGTTTTAGTTCAGGCAGAAACTTATCGGACATTGTGCCAGTTATATAGTCCACAACCTCAGCAGTTGTTTCACCAAAAGTCTGCATGTTCTGCTTCAGATTATGCTCGGTATTGAGCTCAGGATTTATCATTAGTGAGGTTGTTAATTTAACGTTTCCAACACCTGTGTTTTTTACCGTCTTGGAAGACCGTGATAGAGCTGCCATTCTGCGGCTAACCTCAGTTCTGGGGGAGGGTAGGTTGACCGGAATGCAGGGCTTCTGCTGCGTAGTAAAGAGTGATAGCTGGAAACTCTTCGTGAGAGCTTGATTGTTCTCATCATAAGCCTTTTCCAGCATATTGATTGCTAGAGAAGCGGTCTGATAGGACTGTGATTCGGCCTGATGCTGATAGTGTTTATTCTGGGTGATATCAACACGCCCCATTAGGATGGCCTGAATATGATCCGTCACTCCAGCGATTGCCAAGAATGTATTTATGTTATGTCTCGGTACATGCTTTTTGATAATGACACGGGACCCATCATCTTCAAAAAGATTAAAGTGATCAAAGATAGATTTTCGGTTTTGTGTTCCGCCTAACCAAGCTTCTATTGAGTTTTCATCAAGTGGGAAAATATGTTGCAATGAAACAAAATCTTTACCAATTCCAAATGCACCTTCCGGCATGATGAACATCAGGTCTTCATAATTGAAGTGTTCCCAGTCACCATTGTTTTTGGCTGAAATTATGCACTGGTGCCCAGGCTCAAAGTTTTTTGCTTGAGCGTAACGCTGATAGACATAATCATTCAACTGTTCTTTAGTGAAGTACCAGCTGTTCTTCTCTTTATGAACGGGTATTACCTTAGGTTTATGTCCGCTAAAGTTCGCAATGGAATTCCGAATACTCTTTCCAAGATCATTCCTGGAGCCACCAGAACCACTAAACATGATGTCTTCAAGATAATTTTGCTCAATCCATTCATCAGGAAAATCAGCGATCTTACCTGGGAGCATATTAGTGAAATTAGAATCTCTGAAGCCCTGAATCGTTTTACGGAACCCAGAGGTCAATTCTCGAACAGATTTATAAATCATCTCAACGACAGAATAAGTGCTTGGCGCCAGCCAATGGATCCGCCATCCAGCCTTTTTTGCACCAAGATACTCAATACCCAACCTGTAAGTAGGCCAGTCTTGATCTATTGCGTGCTGACGTTTATCTTTATCCGTAATTTCTCGCTTAACCAAAGAAGTCATTTTCAGCAACATTATTTCCTGGAAACGGAAACCGCAAATAATTGTGAGTAACAACATATTGTAAAAGATACGCTGATAACTATTCTCAGCTAAAGCGATCAACTCAATAACACACATAAATGCACGGATTGATATGAGTCTTTCATCATCAGTTTGATCAGGGGTGGCTTCTTGCGCTTTCTTCCTTTCTTTAGTGCTGTTAGAACCATTTCGATAAGGATACTTATTTTTGACTTCAATATTAACTAAGAAAAGATCATATTGACGTAGTAAAGCAATGGCCTTTACTGCAATATCGCAATAGTCACTGACATTATCAGGACTGTCAGAATTCTCATGATGCCGCTCCATCGCTGCATGAATAATATCGGAAGTCAGATACATTGGATGCGTTTGACCTGTTTTATTTACCATTTCCCAATACCAGCGCTTCATGACCTGTAATGGTTTGTCTAGTGTAGAACCTGATGGTAATCCGCCAATGATACACACCAGATGCATGTGATAAGCTCGCATAAAATCCTGAAATTCCGAAGAAATATTCATTTGTGAGAGCCCCTTAATACGACTAGAAACTTCGTCCCACTTAAAGCCGCGATCTTTTGTTTCTTTAAGCCATGCAACACCTTTCTCACCAAAACGCCAGGAACCGGCATTCCACTCCAGTTGTCCAACAGCATTGTAGGCAACAAGACGCTCTTCAAATTTTGCTTTATATTTCTCTATATAAATAAGAAGATTATCCGCCTGTTTATTACGTATTGTTATTTGTGTAGTCATCGATTAAATAGTCCTCCGGCCTTTGCCATTTCAATGCGAGCCATAACCTGATTTACATGCTCTTTCCGCCGCACTAATTCCTTGAGAAGTGGATGATTTAAAATGCCAGCATCATCGGCAACATCACGAACATTTTGGATTTCATCATTCAGCGAAAGAAATACTTTTTTGTGGTTTCCATCTATAAATGGTTTGAAATACAGGCAACCGTAACATCCACGACCCTGTGCAAAGGGGCAAATGTCTTCTTCATAATTACATCCACCGAGATGGTAATGAAGTTGCCCACCAATTGACCCTGCAACATTGCGACCTTCCCATTCGCTGCTGTGAACTAAATTCCCAGTCAACATGAGTGCCATCATGTTCTTAAACACAGGGTTGCGACCCAAAGCTGCCTCACGAATATCAGCCAGCTCAGGGGTGGCTGCAATGTATCGATCTGCAACAACATAAGAGGATTGTCCCAATATATAAGCTATCTCAGGAGCACTGGCACCACTCATTGCCATTGAGTGACCAACGTTGTGACGAAAGAGGCTTGCGGTATATACAGGTAGTTGATAATCATCGTTTTTTACTGCCTCCTGAATCTCTTGTGGTGAAAATCTGAAAAGCATTTTCTTTAATGACGCTTCCACCATCTTCATTGAAGATACTATGATGGAAAACATCGGGTCGGTATCACCAATTCCAACTAGGTACTTATACAGTAAGATTAACTTTCCAAGTTCTTCCGGAATTGCAACTCGAACTCGATCGATAGTTAGTTTTGACTTTTTGGCATATGGCACAAGTACTGAATAACGCATCCCGTACTTATTCTCGGTATCAACGATAAAATCGCCTCCGGAAAGTTTACCGATCTGTACAGGTCTGGCCCCAATGTAATAAACTATGCCAATAATAATGCAGTCCCGTAATGTATCAATTTTAATGGTTTTCCTTACAGTTTCCAGATGAATGTTTTTATTTTCTTCAACATCAATTTTTGGACATAGCTTAGATGCCCAACGTTGAATGCCATTTTCTATCATTAGGCATACTTCTTCTGGTATAACGAGGTCTAGGTTTTGGTAGCGAGCCCAGTTATTGTTCCTAGGGCGTGGCACTTCCAGCAATAGATCTTCCAGCTCATCACTGTCATCCTTACTTTCGAAGAATCCATTACGATCAAGTTTTCGTAATGCATAGAGGGTGTAATAGAACTGACTGCTGTCTGAGTGATTTCGCTCAGTCTTCGCAACTAGCATTTGCATTTTTTCAATAAGGCTTTCGCGAGTGATAACCTCAATTTGTTTGAAAGTTGTTGCGACAAACTGAGCAAATTTATCAGCAACACTTGCCGAGTTCTCATTAATGTACGCGATCGTTAAGTATTTCAAGAGCTTGAGTGAAACTGGTGATAAATCACAAAAGTATTTACCAGTAGAGAATAATATAGCCAAATTATTACCTGAGAATCTGTAACGCCAATCATCATGTAGATATAAATATCGGTCATCAAATTCTGTTGCACTTATTAAAAACAATCGTTTAGGGAGCTGAATATTTTCAATCCATTCAAGCTGTTCTTTTGTAAAGTGAAGGGGATGGGTTTTAAAAAAACCACCCCCGGTGATACCGCTCTCAGTTGAATAGATCTTTGAATGTGAAGTCTTCGTCATAAACATTATCTTCTAGCAAGTTGGAGGTTTTTCTTTGCGAAATGTTTGTTTCTGGGGAAGCTAAATGCATATCTGAATGTTTCGTACGCTTATAGTTGCTCTGGTTACTCACCACTTCAATAAACCGCTTGGCATATCTTAATGGAACTTTACTGGTCAGTGACCAGCCGCCTAAAGCACGAAGTTGTTCAATAGCTGGTTCAAGTACTCCATTCATCCTTGCTCGAATACCATAGTCTTGCGCCAGTATTAGTGATTCACTCAGGAGACTATTGTAAATAAACTCAAGAGTGATATTAGCCCAAGTATGCCGCCCAACGTGTGGTGTTATATTAACCATATTATTAATATTTTTATTACTTTTCGTACGATAATGAGGGAATAGGGCAATGAATGCCGGATCAATTTTTTCCTTATAAAATGTTCGAATTGCATCGTAAGTTAATGGAGTTAACCTACCTGAGCCTTTAATAAAAACAAACTCATGGTCAACAATTTTTTTCTCTTCAAATAATGGGGACCGATATTGCTCCATATAAATGGTAAACATAATGAAGTCATCTTCGGTTAGTTCGATTTGTCGCTGTGAATGCTCAGTCTTGAGTGAAGGTTGTTGTTTCCTTGGGTCAACTACATCATCTGGTAGATTTTGTACAATCAGGATGAAACGAATGTTACCTCGTGAGTCTGGAAGGGTTGGCCCCACGCAATCCTTCATCAACAATTGAACTTCACCAACACGTAAGCCATAGTTAAACATTAACCGGTGAATAAGGTAGTTACGGTATTGTTGAAATCCTGAATCGAATGGGTTTTGGGGATTAACCACGGCCGTGAATAGTTCGCCGGTCTCGATATCTGAAAATTCAGGAGTGGAGGGGATTAACATGTTCGTTAGTTCGATACTTTGCTGGCTGGTGATACTTTTGTATCGGTGAGCTGGTTCGTTCCTGGATACTTCAACTCTATTGAAGACCTTAATTCTGGCAGCGAGATCTCTATGGTTCGCCTGGTTAATCTGGTGAGCTTCAGTAGGTGACATATCTTGGTATGCCAGATTCATATATCTATAGTTGAGATACTTAAGGAATCGGCCAACGTTTCTGACGTGGTTACCATAGGTGGACTTGTTGGTTCTGGAGAGTGCCGAATGTAAAAACCCGTTAGAGATTATGTCGGTCTCGTCACTCAGGTGCTGCTTCCCGAGCAGATAAGTAAAGAAGCCATCAAGCTCCCTGATAAAACAGGAGATATTGTAGCCAGACCGATAGAAATCGTAGTCAAATGTTTGTTTATGCTTCTTATAGTAATAGACGTAAAAGAAACGCAGCGAACACAAAATGTTTTCTTGAGTCCCTAGGCTTTTCTTGCTCAGTTCATTCATTCCATAAATTGTGGCGAACATGACCGGTAGGGTAGTCACATCATCAACTATGAGATGAGTTCTCTGGTTGTTCCTCGATAAATGTAAGATGGTATATGCCATGAACTTAGCGGATGCCCCGTAATTTTTGTGTTATGAAGTCATCGTAAGTCCACAACTAAACTTTGGCAACTGACTGATTCATCGGTAAGTTCCTGAAAGAGAGGGACTCATGAACTTAAGAGCAAACCCACCATATTTAACATAATATACATTATGCGCACTAATATTGTAATGGCTCAATAGTAATGTCCGCCTGTGGCTCAATTCAGATGTCCGCGCTATGGTAAGCTTCACTGGTCCGTTTAAACTACCGGGAGGCATATCATGAGCGCAGAAAGCTCAGGAGTGTTTACTTTGAAAGAGATCAACCGGATCAAGATTATACAGGACGTCATTGAACGTCGCATCACAACGCGCCGTGCGGCCGAGCACCTCGGTATCAGCGACAGGCAATGCCGCAGACTTCTTGCCCGTTACCGTGAAGGCGGACCGCTTGGTATGGCCAGCAGACGATGTGGCATGCGTGGTAACCGCCAGTTGCCACCCGGGCTCGCAGATCAGGCTCTGGAACTGATCAAGACGCGTTATGCTGATTTCGGTCCGACTCTGGCGCGTGAAAAGCTCGAAGAACTCCACGGACTGTTTCTTGGCAAAGAAACTGTCCGGCGCATCATGGTGCGGGCTGGCTTATGGGTTCCCCGTAAACAACGTGCCGCAAGGATCCCTCAACCACGGTACCGGCGTCCGTGTACTGGTGAGCTGATACAAATAGATGGCTGTGATCACGACTGGTTTGAAGGCCGTGGCCCGGCCTGCACCGCGCTGGTCTATGTTGATGATGCAACCAGCAAACTGATGGAACTGTTGTTTGTTAAATCGGAGTCCACGTTTTCTTACTTCGAAGCCACGCGGCGCTATATCGATAAGCATGGTAAACCGCTGGCACTGTACAGCGATAAAGCCGGTGTTTTTCGTGTTAACAATAAACACGCCACAGGCGGAGACGGGCATACTCAGTTTGGGCGAGCCATGCATGAACTGAACATCCAGACTATCTGTGCAGAAACCAGTCCCGCCAAAGGGCGTGTAGAACGAGCTCACCTCACTTTACAGGATCGTCTGGTCAAAGAGCTGCGGTTACAGGGCATTTGTTCAATGGAGGCTGCAAATGACTTCGCTGAGGCCTATATGGCTGACTATAACCGCCGTTTTGGCAAAGTACCGCGACATGATTTTGACGTACACCGTGCTGTAGAACATGATGAGGACCTGGGGCTTATTTTCACTGTTCGTGAAAAACGTAAAGTCTCAAAATCGTTGACGATACAATATGATAAAATGTTGTACCTGATTGAAGACAGCGAACTGAGTCGCCGTGCAATAGGTAAATATATCGATGTGTATCACTATCCTGATGGCAGAAAAGAGCTGCGCCTGAACGGTACGCTACTTCCCTACTCTACCTACGACCGACTGTCAGAAATCGACCAGGGCGCGATTGTCGATAACAAGCGTCTTGGCCGAACCCTGGAGTTTATCAGTCTGGTGCAGAGCAAGCGGGATAACACGCGCTCTCAGTCAATTCCCGCTGGAGATGGCCCTTCCCGACGACGGCCAAAGCAGGAAGGGAAGAAATCCCAGCGCTCACTGGATAATGATGACATGCTCGAAGCACTCAAACAGCTTCAGTCACGTTCAGAGGACATTTTTGGTAAAAGAGCCCGCTGATGGTACTCACTGGCCGGACAGTGGTTGCTCACCAGTTGATATTGTCCGGCCAGACCCATGATGTATTATTCATTTCGTTCAGCATCTTTATGTCCTGCTTTTCACGGGCATACTTACCCCATAATGAATGAAAAGAACGAACAATACTGATTAACTGCTTTTTTCTTTGCTCCGGAGATAGGCTGATAAAATAGCAGCACCTGCTGTCAATATTATCCTCAATGAAATTAAAATCAGAGTCTGATGCATATTTTACTGTTAGCATAATATCATTCGACGTTGTTCTCTCAGACTCTGTTAATGCTGATTCTATCAGGTATTCAAAGGCATACATGACAGACAGCTGGTTTTTGTCTGTCTGAATATAACCCATTGAGTTTCTGAGTATTGAGGACTGTACCAGGACCAGAGGCCATAAAAGCTCAACACCATAAAGCTTATATGTATCATGTTGATCATACTGATGTTGCTCAACACGACGATTACCTTCCCGTGCTTTACGAATATCATAGGCAAGGGATAACATAAATCCGTCTTTAACTTTAATCAGTGGGCTTTCATCCACGATGTAATGAATGAGTTCATGTAATTCATTCAGGGCTTCTGAATCTCCCCACAGTATAAAACCTGCATTGTTCGGCGTTAACTCGTATCGAAGCATGGGCTCAATCATCCTGTTGTTTCAGTCGGAGGAAAGTCTATCAGTAAAGAGAATGAGAGATCAAAGTGGTCATTTTAATTGAGCTGGATAACGGACATTTCAATTGAGCCTTGACAAATATTGTAATGGCTCAATAGTAATGTCCGCCTGTGGCTCAATTCAGATGTCCGCGCTATGGTAAGCTTCACTGGTCCGTTTAAACTACCGGGAGGCATATCATGAGCGCAGAAAGCTCAGGAGTGTTTACTTTGAAAGAGATCAACCGGATCAAGATTATACAGGACGTCATTGAACGTCGCATCACAACGCGCCGTGCGGCCGAGCACCTCGGTATCAGCGACAGGCAATGCCGCAGACTTCTTGCCCGTTACCGTGAAGGCGGACCGCTTGGTATGGCCAGCAGACGATGTGGCATGCGTGGTAACCGCCAGTTGCCACCCGGGCTCGCAGATCAGGCTCTGGAACTGATCAAGACGCGTTATGCTGATTTCGGTCCGACTCTGGCGCGTGAAAAGCTCGAAGAACTCCACGGACTGTTTCTTGGCAAAGAAACTGTCCGGCGCATCATGGTGCGGGCTGGCTTATGGGTTCCCCGTAAACAACGTGCCGCAAGGATCCCTCAACCACGGTACCGGCGTCCGTGTACTGGTGAGCTGATACAAATAGATGGCTGTGATCACGACTGGTTTGAAGGCCGTGGCCCGGCCTGCACCGCGCTGGTCTATGTTGATGATGCAACCAGCAAACTGATGGAACTGTTGTTTGTTAAATCGGAGTCCACGTTTTCTTACTTCGAAGCCACGCGGCGCTATATCGATAAGCATGGTAAACCGCTGGCACTGTACAGCGATAAAGCCGGTGTTTTTCGTGTTAACAATAAACACGCCACAGGCGGAGACGGGCATACTCAGTTTGGGCGAGCCATGCATGAACTGAACATCCAGACTATCTGTGCAGAAACCAGTCCCGCCAAAGGGCGTGTAGAACGAGCTCACCTCACTTTACAGGATCGTCTGGTCAAAGAGCTGCGGTTACAGGGCATTTGTTCAATGGAGGCTGCAAATGACTTCGCTGAGGCCTATATGGCTGACTATAACCGCCGTTTTGGCAAAGTACCGCGACATGATTTTGACGTACACCGTGCTGTAGAACATGATGAGGACCTGGGGCTTATTTTCACTGTTCGTGAAAAACGTAAAGTCTCAAAATCGTTGACGATACAATATGATAAAATGTTGTACCTGATTGAAGACAGCGAACTGAGTCGCCGTGCAATAGGTAAATATATCGATGTGTATCACTATCCTGATGGCAGAAAAGAGCTGCGCCTGAACGGTACGCTACTTCCCTACTCTACCTACGACCGACTGTCAGAAATCGACCAGGGCGCGATTGTCGATAACAAGCGTCTTGGCCGAACCCTGGAGTTTATCAGTCTGGTGCAGAGCAAGCGGGATAACACGCGCTCTCAGTCAATTCCCGCTGGAGATGGCCCTTCCCGACGACGGCCAAAGCAGGAAGGGAAGAAATCCCAGCGCTCACTGGATAATGATGACATGCTCGAAGCACTCAAACAGCTTCAGTCACGTTCAGAGGACATTTTTGGTAAAAGAGCCCGCTGATGGTACTCACTGGCCGGACAGTGGTTGCTCACCAGTTGATATTGTCCGGCCAGACCCATGATGTATTATTCATTTCGTTCAGCATCTTTATGTCCTGCTTTTCACGGGCATACTTACCCCATAATGAATGAAAAGAACGAACAATACTGATTAACTGCTTTTTTCTTTGCTCCGGAGATAGGCTGATAAAATAGCAGCACCTGCTGTCAATATTATCCTCAATGAAATTAAAATCAGAGTCTGATGCATATTTTACTGTTAGCATAATATCATTCGACGTTGTTCTCTCAGACTCTGTTAATGCTGATTCTATCAGGTATTCAAAGGCATACATGACAGACAGCTGGTTTTTGTCTGTCTGAATATAACCCATTGAGTTTCTGAGTATTGAGGACTGTACCAGGACCAGAGGCCATAAAAGCTCAACACCATAAAGCTTATATGTATCATGTTGATCATACTGATGTTGCTCAACACGACGATTACCTTCCCGTGCTTTACGAATATCATAGGCAAGGGATAACATAAATCCGTCTTTAACTTTAATCAGTGGGCTTTCATCCACGATGTAATGAATGAGTTCATGTAATTCATTCAGGGCTTCTGAATCTCCCCACAGTATAAAACCTGCATTGTTCGGCGTTAACTCGTATCGAAGCATGGGCTCAATCATCCTGTTGTTTCAGTCGGAGGAAAGTCTATCAGTAAAGAGAATGAGAGATCAAAGTGGTCATTTTAATTGAGCTGGATAACGGACATTTCAATTGAGCCTTGACAAATATGGAGTAAGAAAGAACCTGAGTTTTTTTGGTCGTCCTTGTGCAGCTGAAACATAGTGTTAAACGGCGCTGCTGCGTATCAGACGATACAGGACATGTTGTGCTAATCGATGATCTGGCGGCAACGCGGGATGCACAAACTCTTCTGCTTTACTCATGCCAAGGCGTATCATCAGGTTCTCAGACGGTTTGTTCAGCACCGAAGTAAAAGAAACCACCTCAGTTAACGCCAGTTCCTCGAAAGCAAAAGTCAGGCAGGCTTCGGCAGCTTCCAATGCTAACCCCTGATGCCAGAATGATTTCGCAAGACGCCAGCCTATTTCAGTACAGGGTGAAAAATGAAACTTATCAGGTTGTGGATGTAAACCTACGCAGCCCACAAACTGGTGTGTTTCTTGTAGTTCAACGGCCCAAAATCCCCAGCCGCGCTCTGTAATGCCTTCCTGGAGTCTTGCGGCAAGATTGTCGCTTTCCGTCCGTAGCAATGGAGCCGGAAAAAAACGCATCACATCGGAATCGGTATTTAACGCGGCGAATGGCGCTCTGTCTTTCGCTTCCCACTGACGGAGAATCAGTCTCGATGTTTCCAGCATAAATCTGCCCTTATCATTCATTTTCATATAATCTTCTAAAAGAAGCTGCTCATCGGCAAGGACTAATGAAGCCCCTTTCCGCCTTTTCTTCTTATACTGGAGATTCATACATGGCCGACTGGAACCCTTCGCTTTATTTGCAATATAAAACTGAACGTTCAAGACCCGCAGCGGAATTACTTAGCAGAGTGGCGTTAGAAAGTGTTCGTTCAGTTGTCGATCTTGGCTGTGGCCCGGGAAACAGTACAGCATTACTGCATCAGCGCTGGCCTTCAGCTCAAATAACTGGGGTTGATACCTCACCCGCGATGCTGAATGAAGCGCGCAACACATTACCAAAATGCCATTTTATTGAAGCGGATATCAGTACGTTTCAGGCAGAGCATCCCGTGGATCTGCTTTATGCAAATGCGTCGTTACAGTGGGTACCCGATCACTATGAATTATTCCCGCACCTGGTCTCACAACTGAGTCACAATGGCGTTCTGGCCGTGCAAATGCCAGATAACTGGCTGGAGCCAACGCATGTATTGATGCGCGAAGTGGCTTATGAACAAGATTACCCAGACCGTGGCCGTGCTCTGCTTCCTGGCGTTCACGCCTACTATGATATTTTGACCGAAGCGGGTTGTGATGTAGATATCTGGCGTACAACGTATTATCACATTATGGATTCGCATCAGGCAATTATCGACTGGGTAAGCTCAACGGGCCTGCGCCCCTGGTTGCAGGATTTGAGCGAAAGCGAGCAACGTCATTACCTGGCGCGCTACCATGAACTGCTCCAGGAACAATATCCGTTGCAGGAGAACGGCAAAATTTTACTGGCATTTCCGCGATTGTTTATTGTTGCCAGACGCAATAGTTAAGCGTTTATCATCTGGCAGATCACAGGAATAAACTATCAGCCATGCGTACCCTCGCCTTTTTATCATAAGGATCTAGTGGCTATGTCTGGCTTCTGCTAGTGTCTTGCAATATGTTTCTGACGGGGGTTGTTATGTCTAAAGTCTACATTGGTGGGTGTCTGTGTGGCTCGATCCGTTTCACAGCCAGCAGTCCTAATAATTCCCATACCTGCTCCTGCGATATATGCCGGAAACATACGGGCGCGCCTACCGTCGTCTGGATTGAGTTTGATGCAGAAAATGTAGAATGGACGGGAAAAGCCGGAAAACCGAAAACCTGGCGCTCATCAGAAACGACCAGTCGGGCCTTTTGCCCTCAGTGCGGCAGTTCCGTGGGCGCCATCGATGACGCCCCGGTCATTGCGCTTTTAGCCGGTGCTTTTGACGATCCTAACGATGAAGACCTTGCACCGGAGTTTCATTCGTTTTCCGATATGCAGCCCGCGTGGTGGCAAAACGAACGTCGCTAAGTGAGTTGATAGTGCTTATCCGGCATATGCTTTGCTGGCACATTTGTTTCATCATTCATTTGCAGCAAATCGATTTCGATTGCATTGCAAATCGCATCCAGCGGCAGATCGTTGTTCTCAGTGCCAAACGGATCTTCAAGCTCTTCTGCAAGCGTGTCGAGCGAAATAAAAGTATAGGAAATAAGCACTGAAATAAACGGTGTCATGTAGTGCAGATCGACCACCAATGCAAATGGCAACATGATACAAAACAGGTACACAGTACGATGAAGGATCAAGGTATAAGCAAACGGCACCGGGGTATTAGCAATCCGCTCACAACCGGCCAGTACTGCAGACATATCATTTAACCTATTGTTTAAACTGTGAAATAATATGTCAGACAGTTGACCATTACGTCTGCGTACGGCCAACCACTCGCCCATCAGCAACAAGATGCGGTTTGCCGGTGATTGTGCGGCAAATACCGTTTGCAAATCTTTCTCGCTAAGATATTTCGCTAACGGCTTCGCCTGTGGGTTTCGACGTAACGTCATGCGTAAACAGTGAGCAAATGCAATTTGCAGACGCACAAACTGTCCCAGTTCTGCATCGTCAGGTAACGTGGTTTTTACCTCACGCAGAAGCGATTGGGAAGCAATCATCAACTGCCCCCACAGGTGTCGGGCCTCAACGTAACGTGAATAGCAGGCGTTATTGCGAAACCCCAGAAAAATAGCTATCGCCACGCCGAGAATGCTGAACGGCGCAAGGGTAAACTTAATGCCCAGCATCGTATACCAGGGCAACATGATAATAACGGCGATGGAAAGCAGGAAGTTCAGCAGCAGACGTGAAAAAATCTTGGATAATACGGAACCGTGCCAGACGAATATCAGGCGCATCCAGTGTTGTTGGGGACGAACGATCATGGTTATCTTCGGGAAAATGTGAAATCCGTCACATTAGACGCGATAGCGATCAATGTTGCAAGTTAATCGCAACATTATCCCAACAACTTTTGCCCTGCTCAAAACGAAGCCGCACGGAAGTTACAGACTGGGTTAATGACATAAATAATACAGTATGTTGTAACTAATTTATATCCAGAAAAAACCCGGCCTGAGCCGGGTTGTCGGTAGTCGTCTTAGCACAGTGGCTTAACGGCTTCCCGCATACCTTTTGCCAGGATGGCATCCAGATCGGCAGAAACTTGCTCCACCAGCCCAGAAACCTGGGTCAGGTCTTGCTCCCAATGTTCTTTGACCGCCAGTACAGTACGCACCAACGCCTCAGTACTTATCTGGCGATCGCGATGTTGGCTCCACAGTTGTTGGAAACGTTCAATCCAGGGCGCATCATCCTGGACCGGATAAGACTCACCGTTACGCTCCCCGCGGTAGAACGCAATCAACGCCGCCAGCGCAAACGTCAGACGTGCGGGCAATTGACCGCTGGCCTGTTGCCCGGCCAGCAGTTGCGGCAATATGCGGGTACGGAATTTAGTCATGCCGTTCAGGGCAATCGACAACAACTGATGCTTGATGTACGGGTTGCAGAAACGCCCCGTCACCGCACTGGCAAAAGACGCCAGCTCATCGCGCGGTAAATCCAGTACCGGAATGATTTCTTCATAAATAGCTTTTTCAACGAAGGCGCAAATTTCTGCGTCATTCATCGCCTCGCCCACGGTGTCCAACCCTGCCTGCCAGGCAACAGGAACCAGCGCAGTGTGAGCACCGTTGAGAATCGCCACTTTGCGCTCTTTGTACGGTTTGATGTCATCCACAATCAGGACATTCAGCGGATACTTATCCAGACGTAGTTCTGCGGCTAATGACTTCGGTCCCTGAATAACAAACAGATAGAAGTGTTCTGCCGTGTCGAGGAAAGCATCATGATAGCCCAGGTCAGCTTCGAGCTTAGCTACCTCATCACGCGGATAGCCGGTAACAATACGGTCCACCAGCGTAGAGCAAAATGCATTGGCCTGATCCAGCCACTGAATAAACGCTTCCGGCAGCATCCATTCCTGAGCGTAGCGCAGAACCAGTTCACGCAGCGCATCACCGTTATAATCAATCAGTTCGCACGGGATGATAATCCAGCCTTTATCCAATGCGCCGTTAAAATAGCTGAAGCGTTCGAACAGCAGACGCGTCAGTTTAGCCGGATAACTTACCGCTGGCGCGTCGTCAAACTTATCGCCCGCGTGGTAACTGATACCTGCTTCCGTGGTGTTAGAGAACACAAAACGCATGTCAGGATTATGTGCCAGCTTCAGGAACTCATCGTATTCGCTATAGACGCTGATTTCACGGTTAACTGAACGAATTAGACGAGCATCGCTGACAGCCTCGCCCTTCTCATTCAAACCACGAATGATAGTAGTATAGAGGCCATCCTGCGTACTCAGCGATGGCGGGAAGGTACTTTCGATAGGACGAACAATGACCACACCAGCGTTCAGATCGGTATGTTCGTTCAGCAGATCAACCTGCCAGTCTACAAAGGCGCGCAGGAAGTTTCCTTCACCAAACTGAATAATGCGTTCAGGATACTGAGCACCGGGGAAATCGCGACGATTTAGTGTTTGCACAATGGGTTCCCTTTATGATTAGTCATACAACCTGATTGAATTGGTCCAATAGGTTAGCAAACTTTAATACATTGAAACCCTGTTTTGATCAATCCCCGGCGACAAATTAGAGCGTTTTATAGAAAAGTGTGGTCCCGGTCAGCGTCCCATCGGGCATTTGGGCATAGTCAGGTATCACCCCTACCTTTTTCCACCCGCAATTGTGGTAGAACAACTCCGCGCCACTGCCCGTCGCCGTATCAAGTACCAGCAGTGTTTTACCTTGTTGACGCGCGTAACTTCCCAGTTCGGTCATCAATTCACGAGCCAGGCCACCGCGTCGCGCTGAGGGGTGAACCAGCAGTTTGGCAACATCAGCACGATGAGGTTGATTTTCAGGTTGATCGATAATGAGTTGGACGGTACCGACAAGCGCCCCCTGCGCGTTCTGCGTACCAAGAACGATCCGTTCTCCGCGAGAAACACTTTGCGCGACGTTCATCCAGAAAGGCTCTGATTTTTCGCGATTAAAGGGCAGCATAAAACTGATGGAGGCGCCGTCATTGACGCACCGCTCAAGAACATCGCTGAGCTCGTCGATTCGCGACAGAATCTGTGCCGCACTCAGCACAAAGCAGGGTTTACCGGAAGCCATGATTTCTCCTTAGATTGACCCCTTCATACTGCTTTTAACAATTACACAACACAAGGGGTCATATCATAGGATAATGTTATCTATGGCTTGTTCATCTGAAGCACTAACCAGTGATAAATAACCGTGACAACGTAACGTTTTTGTTCATCATTTAGCGCTACGCCCTGAGGTATATCATGCCATTTCGCCAGACACCCTCTACAGCACGTTGCCGTAGCATGTTGAGCGATAAATACCGGGTGACCACGCATGGGAGTCTGTTTACCATCATTGGCGGGAAACGCAGGCGCCAGTCGTTTAGCAATAAAATCCGCAGCATGTTGTTCGATAACCGGCGCCCCTTTATCCAGACAATACTGCCTTTCTTTCTGACCAAGACGAAACCGTGAGCGAAACGTTGATTTCGCCAACCGGGCAAAAAGAGGATCGAGCGTATTCATCAGTAAACCGAACGCCCCAGCTGTTGTGTTAATTGCTCCAGCACGGCGATACCGGCCAGTGAATTTCCCGCCGGGTCCAGTTCCGGACTCCAGACAGCAATCGCCATCTCGTGAGGCACGATCGCCACGATGCCGCCACCCACACCAGATTTCGCCGGAAGCCCGACCCGCCAGGCAAACTCCCCTGCGTTCTGATACATGCCGCTGGTCGCCATTAGCGCATTGATCTGCCGGGCCTGCATCGGCGTCACCACGGGTTCCGCAAGATGAAAGGCATGCCCTTGATTTGCCAAAAAGACAAAGGTTCGCGCCAACTCCACACAGCTCATTTTTAGCGCGCAGTAGTGAAAGTAATTCTGCAAAACGGTGGTCACGTCATGGTGAAAATTGCCGAAGGATTTCATCAGCCAGGCAATTGCGGCATTACGCGCCGAGTGTTCAAACTCTGATCGCGCGACCGTCGCATCATAAGCGATATCCGAAACACCGCTTAACGCCCGTACCACTTCCAGCATCCGTTGACGCGGTGCGCTTAGACGCCCTTGCAACATATCGCAAACCACCAGCGCCCCGGCGTTAATAAAGGGATTGCGAGGGATACCCTGCTCCATTTCCAGCTGCACCAGGGAGTTAAAAGGATGGCCAGAAGGATCTTTGCCGACACGCTGCCAAATCTCCTCTTCCTGATAGTGACGCATTGCCACGACCAGGCTGAGCACCTTTGAAATCGACTGAATAGAAAAACGTTCTTGCGCATCTCCCGCCTGATAGTGCTGTCCATCAACGGTACAGATAGCAATACCCAGTTTTGAACCGTCGACAGAGGCTAATGCCGGAATATAATCAGCAACTTTACCCTGACCAATCAGCGGACGAACCTGCTGCACAATGGTCTCTAAAATTGAATTGTCCATGGCCCTGGCCACAACATGCTCCTTGCTCGCAGGTATGAAAGGCCTGCGAGTATAACAGAGCTGAATACGCAGCGTCAGGCCGGAAGGCGGAATCTGGCCACGGCCTGCATAAGCTGGCGGGATTCATGGTGTAGCTGCAAGGAAGAGTCAGATGCAGCATTCACCAGTTCGCTGGTTTGCCGGGCTTCGCCGTTCAGGACATGCAGCTTTCGAGTCAACTGGTGAATATTGTTCCCTTGATTTAAGGTTGCAGTCGAAATGTCGTTCAGCAACGCGCCAAGATTCTCAACCAGTGCGATAACCTGCTGCAAATTCTTATCCAGCCCGTTAACCGCGTGAAAGCCCTCTTCAATGCCCTGTAACGAGTGTTTAATCAGTGTCTGAATGTTTTGCGTAGACTGACCGCTTTTTCGCGCCAGCAGCCCAACTTCTTTCGCAACCACGGCAAACCCGCGCCCTTGCTCCCCGGCATGTGCTGCCTCGATTGCCGCGTTAAGAGCCAGGATATTTGTCTGAAATGCAATATTATTGATAAGCGTTGTAATACCTCGCATTTCAGACGAACGTGTCACAATCGCCTGCATTGACGTATTTACCGTCGCCATCATTCGGTCCCCGCCTGCCGCAACATCTCGCGCCTGCACAGCGCGTTGATTCGCCAGTTCAGCAAAGCCACTGTTATCCTCAACATGCATTTCCAGCAACGAAATATGCGATGTCACGCTGCTTAACTCTTCACTTTGTTTCGCCGACTGCTGATATAGCTGTTTATTGTTCTGCGCAAGTTCGTTGATATTTTCTACCATTGCAGTGGTGGCATCGTTCACCTGCTGCACCAGCGCGCAGAGACCTTGCTGCATTGCAGCAATACGCGAACTTAATTGCGTCACTTCCCGGTTAAACTGACTTACCTGCGGGGCCGGGCGAGACAGGTCCCCCGCTGCTAAAATATCGATATGATCGATCAGCCGTCGCAGTGGCATAATCACCCAACGGGACATACTGCGCCAGACCAGAAAGGCGATAACCACCAGCACGAGAGGAATAAACAAAAATAGATTCTGTAAACGCTCAAGACTGGTCAACAGCTGCTGACGCCCAACTTCCGCATGTCGCCCACTGTGCTGCTGAAAGCGCGCGTAATTAGCGTTAAAGTCCGTCTGAAAGGCCTGCACGGGTACGGCAAAAAACGCATCAATGGAACCGGACTGCATCAGCCCATCCGCCTGCTCCTGAATACCGCTATAAAAACGCTGATAGCTCTCCGTTAGATCCGGATCCGGCTGCGGTTTCATATCCCGCCAGGCATCCCATGCACTTTTTGACTGCGCCAGCGCCCGGTATGCCTCTTCCATTAACGGACGCCAACTCCCGTCCGAACCGGTGGCGGCATCCTGCATAAAATAAACTCCCGCACGGTTAAGTAAATCGCTGGCAGATAATAACGCCACCCGCGCTTCATCAACCTTCGCCTGCTGTATAAGCGCGAGTTGATTACGTCCTTCATTATGCTGTGCGCCGCTGACTGAGGCCGAAAGCATTAAGGAGGACGCGACCTGCAAAATAGAGAACAGCGCAATAATGCAAAAAATGCCGGTTAACAGACCAAACTGACGGGGTATAAGACGACGGAAAATTTGCGTTATGTTCATATTACTCATCTGTATCAAAGCGTTAGACGCGAGTGTACGGAGAGTAAATGACAGAAAAATTGCAGAAATAAGACAGGTGCCCCCAGCGGAGGCACCTACACCATCAAAGGCGGTTTTTCCAGACGGTCTGCACGTTACAAAACTCATGCAAACCAAAGTGCGAAAGCTCTCGGCCAAAACCACTTTTCTTCACACCGCCAAACGCAACGCGGGCATCGCTGGCACTGTAACCATTGATGAATACGCCACCACACTCCAGGCGTGACGCCATCTTCTGCGCCAGCACTTCATCCGCAGTAAACACCGTGGCAGATAAGCCGAAATCACTGTCATTCGCCAGCGCTAAGGCATGTTCCGCATTCTTCGCCACAGTAATTGCCGCAACTGGACCAAACAGTTCCTGGCGGAACGCCGTCATCTCTGGAGTAACATCGCCCAGTACCGTCACGGCATAGTAATTACCATGACCCGCAATTTTTTCCCCGCCGAGAAGTAACCGCGCCCCTTCGGCAAGGGTGGCTTCAACCTGCTGGTGCAGCTCATCACGCAGATCAAATCGCGCCATCGGCCCCAGATCGTTTTCTTCGTTCAGCGGATCGCCCATTTTGAGCGCGCTCGCAGCGGCCACAAAGCGTGAAGTAAATTCTGCCGCTATCCCTTCTTCGATAATAAAGCGTTTGGCTGCCGCACAAACCTGCCCGGTATTCTGATAACGCCCGGCGACCGCCGCCTTAACGGCCAGATCGAGGTCTGCATCATTAAGGACAATAAACGGATCGGAGCCCCCCAGTTCAAGAACGCACTTTTTCAACGCGGCCCCCGCCTGGGCGCCAATCGCCGCACCAGCACGAACACTACCCGTCACCGTTACCGCCGTGATACGCGGGTCATTGATCATCTGACTGACCCCTGCGTTATCGGCATTCACCCAACCGTAAACCCCCGCCGGTACACCCGCATCAGCGAAAACCTGCGCAATAATTGCAGCACAGCCGGTTACGTTAGGCGCATGCTTTAACAGGTAACCATTTCCGGCCAACAGAATCGGGACGGCACCTCGCATTACCTGCCAGAGTGGGAAGTTCCACGGCATGATCGCCAGAATAGTCCCTACCGGACGATACTCAATCACCGCCTGGTTGTTCTCCACCAGCGTGGGTTCCGGACTGAGCATCGCCGGTCCATGCTCGGCGTACCAGTCACATAACGCAGCTGACTTGGCGACTTCAGCACGCGCCTGCTTAATGGGTTTACCCATTTCACGTGAGATACACTGCGCCATTTCTTCCGCACGATGGCGCAGAGCTTGCCCAATATGGCGCAGCATTTGCGCACGGTGCTCAACGGAAGTGTGTTTCCATTCGCTATAGCCATTCGCTGCAAGGTTCAGCGCATGATCAATCTCTTCCACGCTGGCCCACGGCGTCGCCGTCAGTCTTTCACCGCTGGTAGGGTCAATGGAAATCGCATGTGTTGCTGCTGTGATAGTCATTAAGTGCCTCTCTTTATCGCAGGGTATGGTTATATCATGAGCATATTTACTCTTTCTGAAAAATGAATAATATTAACCATATCATTCACGAATAGAGAAAATTATGGATCTGACGCAGCTGGAAATGTTTAATGCCGTCGCGGAGACTGGCAGTATTACGCAGGCCGCTGCGAAGGTTCATCGCGTGCCATCTAATCTCACCACCCGTATACGTCAGCTTGAAGCCGACCTGGGCGTTGATCTGTTTATTCGTGAAAACCAGCGTCTGCGGCTTTCCCCATCCGGGCACAACTTTTTGCGCTACAGCCAGCGGATCCTAGCGCTGGTTGAGGAAGCCAGGATGGTCGTCGCCGGGGATGAGCCGCAAGGACTCTTCTCTCTCGGCTCGCTTGAAAGTACAGCAGCAGTACGCATCCCCGCCACGCTGGCTGAATATAACCAGCGTTACCCCAAAATTCAGTTCGCGTTAGCGACGGGTCCTTCAGGCACAATGCTGGACGGCGTGCTCGACGGTACATTGAACGCTGCCTTTGTCGATGGCCCTATTACCCATCCAGGCCTTGAAGGAATGCCGGTCTACCGTGAAGAGATGATGATTGTCACTCCTAACGGTCATCCCCCCATTCAGCGGGCCAGCGACGTCAACGGTTGCAGTATTTACGCCTTTCGCGCCAACTGTTCCTATCGCCGCCATTTTGAAAGCTGGTTTCATGCCGATCGCGCCATGCCCGGCACCATTCACGAAATGGAGTCATATCACGGTATGTTGGCCTGCGTCATTGCCGGAGCGGGTATCGCACTGATCCCGCGTTCGATGCTGGAGAGCATGCCAGGGCATCATCAGGTCAACGCCTGGCCGCTAAGCGAGAACTGGCGCTGGCTGAATACATGGCTGGTCTGGCGCAGAGGTGCAATGACGCGGCAGTTGGAAGCGTTTATTGAGGTGTTGAACCCTCAGTTATCACAGAGCCCGGAGTAACTGGCGATCCTCAAAGAACATGAATAACTGTATATCCGGGTGAAGTCATACGCCCGGAATTTCATTATTATTGAAATAGTTAAAAATATGAGGAATGTTCGGCAGCAAATTATAGCGCCCTGCCAATGAAATGAGATCCGCATCACAAAATGATTGTATTTTCGCCAGCAAACGTTTTAAGATCGTGGCCTTACCTTTTCGCAGCTAATCCTCTTATTTGATATGACAACAGACACTGTTTCCCGCAAGGTCGCGTGGCTACGGGTAGTTACGCTTGCCATTGCCGGTTTTATTTTCAATACCACAGAGTTTGTCCCTGTCGGTTTGCTTTCCGACATCGCACAAAGCTTTAATATGCAGACCGCTCAGGTCGGGATCATGCTGACGATCTACGCCTGGGTTGTTGCCCTGATGTCGCTCCCCTTCATGTTACTTACCAGTCAGGTAGAGCGCCGAAAACTTCTGATCTGTCTGTTTGTTGTGTTTATCGCCAGCCATGTGCTCTCTTTCCTAGCATGGAATTTTACCGTGTTGGTAATTAGCCGTATTGGTATTGCCTTTGCGCACGCTATTTTCTGGTCGATCACCGCATCGCTGGCAATTCGCCTGGCTCCTGCCGGGAAACGTGCACAGGCTCTCAGCCTGATTGCCACTGGCACTGCGCTGGCGATGGTATTGGGGCTGCCCATCGGGCGTATCGTCGGTCAGTATTTTGGCTGGCGCACAACCTTCTTCGCCATCGGTATGGGGGCGTTAGTTACCCTGCTTTGCCTGATTAAGCTCCTGCCCAAACTACCCAGTGAGCACTCCGGCTCTTTAAAAAGCCTGCCCGTGTTATTCCATCGCCCGGCATTGATGAGTCTGTATCTACTGACGGTGATTGTGGTCACCGCGCACTATACGGCCTATAGCTATATCGAACCGTTTGTGCAGACCGTCGCGGGCCTGAGCGCAAACTTTGCTACTGTCCTGTTGTTGGTTCTGGGTGGCGCGGGAATTGTCGGTAGCGTCATTTTCGGTAAGCTGGGTAATCTGCATGCGTCCGTACTGATTAGCAGTGCCATTGCCCTGTTGACGATATGCCTGGTACTGTTACTTCCCGCCGCTGACAGCGAAATGCACCTTGCCATCCTGAGTATTTTCTGGGGCGTCGCTATCATGCTGATAGGCTTGGGTATGCAGGTGAAAGTGCTGGCGCTTGCTCCGGATGCGACTGACGTCGCAATGGCGCTGTTCTCAGGAATCTTTAATATCGGTATTGGCGCTGGCGCGCTGGTAGGCAATCAGGTGAGTTTGCACTGGTCGATGTCTACGATTGGTTACGTCGGCGCAGTGCCTGCCGTTGCCGCGTTGATATGGTCGGTGATTATCTTTCGTAAATGGCCGGTATCACTGGAAGAACAGCCTCAGCATTCATAAAAAATATGCCCGGTAAATATTACCGGGCACAGTGTTTTAAGCGTAGGTTTTGATAATTTCCAGCACGCCGTTAATAATAAACTGCACGCCCATACACACCAGCAGGAAGCCCATCAAACGAGAAATCGCTTCGATACCACCTTTACCGACCAGCCGCATGATCCCCCCGGAACTGCGCAAACAGCCCCACAGGATAATCCCGACAACCGCAAAAATAATCGGCGGCGCGATCATGATCACCCAGTCCGGAAATTCGGAGCCATGACGCACGGTTGACGCGGAGCTGATGATCATCGCAATCGTCCCCGGGCCGGCAGTGCTTGGCATGGCCAGCGGTACAAAGGCGATATTGGCCGTCGGTTCGTCTTCCAGCTCTTCAGACTTGCTTCTCGCTTCCGGAGAATCATGCGCCTTCTGCTGTGGAAACAGCATCCGAAAGCCGATAAACGCAACGATTAACCCACCCGCAATACGTAACCCGGGAATCGAAATCCCGAACGTATTCATTACCACCTGCCCGGCGTAGTACGCCACCATCATAATGGCAAATACATAGACAGACGCCATGAGTGACTGACGGTTACGCTCTGCGCTGTTCATATTGCCGGCGAGGCCAAGGAACAACGCCACGGTGGTTAACGGGTTTGCCAACGGTAACAGGACTACCAGCCCCAGTCCTATTGCTTTAAACAAGTCCATCATAATGTCATCTTTCCTGTGCGTTAATCGTCAGCGGCAAGTATACGGTGAAATCCGCGAGATAAGCCATTTTCGTGATGTAAGGATTCATTTTTCATCCGCACGTATAAACCATAATTATCAAACCGTTAAAATTCCACTCGCCAGGTATTTAGTCTGATGATTTAGCAAAACGTGGCATTTGCGGATCCATTCGTTTGACTTATATTTGCCTAAGCAATAATATCAGCCGTGACTAACTACTTGCCAGGGCAACCATTGTGAAAAGCACCAGTGATCTGTTTAACGAAATCATCCCACTGGGTCGTTTGATCTATATGGTTAATCAGAAAAAAGATCGTTTGCTAAACGACTATCTGTCACCGCTGGATATCACGGCATCGCAGTTCAAGGTGCTCTGCTCCATCCGTTGCGCGGTGTGCATCACCCCTGTCGAATTGAAAAAAGTGCTGTCTGTCGACCTTGGCGCCCTGACGCGGATGCTGGACAGACTGGCCTGTAAAGGCTGGATAGAAAGGCTTCCGAATCCACATGATAAGCGTGGTGTGCTGGTAAAACTCACCGAGCATGGCGCAGCAATTTGCGAGCAGTGTCATCAATTAGTAGGGCAAGACCTGCACCAGGAACTAACAAAAAACTTAACGGCGGATGAAGTAGCCACACTTGAGCACTTGCTTAAGAGAATCCTGCCGTAAACAGAAAGAGGTATGACGATGTCCAGACGCAATACTGACACAATCACTATTCATAGCATTTTGGACTGGATCGAAAATAACCTTGAATCGCCGCTCTCACTGGAAAAAGTGTCTGAGCGTTCAGGTTACTCCAAATGGCACCTGCAACGGATGTTTAAAAAAGAAACCGGTCATTCACTGGGTCAATACATTCGCAGCCGTAAAATGACTGAAATAGCGCAAAAATTAAAAGAGAGTAACGAGCCCATTCTTTATCTGGCAGAGCGTTACGGTTTTGAGTCTCAGCAGACGCTGACCCGGACATTCAAAAACTATTTTGATGTTCCGCCGCACAAATACCGTATGACGAATATGCATGGCGAATCGCGCTATTTGCTTCCACTCAATCAATGTAATTGCTAATCGCCAGTTAACGATGTAACCGAGGAAATCATGAAACTTCTGTCTTATGCGATGCTGGCCCTGCTTTTTGTTGTTTCGGGTCAGAGCATGGCGGAACAGACCGCGCAACCTGCCACACAGAACAGTCGCGACGCGATGATTATGCCCCCTGCGCACGATCAGTCCCCGTTCGATTTTAATCATATGGGTGCAGGCAGCGACAAGTCCGACGAATTAGGTGTGCCTTATTACAATCTGCGCAACCTGTAATTTTATTGCCCCGCTACTGCGTAATACTTGTCAGTTAACGAACCGGAGGTAATAAATCTGTTGCCTCTGTCGCATTGTTACGTTCACCTTATATTTTTCACTTATCTGAAACCAGATTGCCTGTGAACGTGTTAAGGGTACTATCGCCGTACCCTTAACAATCCCGGCTCCCGGCGGGAAAATTGCCACTTCGTGGTTCCCTCCGATTATTCCTTCAGGCTTTCGGGCCGGGCGCGAGGCAACTTCCCTGTAAAGCGCGCCCTGAGCCAGCATCCATGCTGGCTCTCCCGGCCTTACGGAAACACGTCGGCAATTTTCAGCCGGACCAGTCCACACCTGTCCACCTGCGTTTTTTGTTTGAACAGCAAAACAGATTTAACTGGAAGTCAGAGAGTTGAAGCGATACCCCCGGTCCGGCTGAAAATCGATGAGGCGTTGACGGCTGACCGGGTCTGCCCGCAGGGATGCGGGCAGAGGGGACGGCCTGCAGGGACGCAGGCTCGGCCCCGACCCGACAGGCAGACGGAATAAGACGAATACATCGCGCAGCGACGATTTTCCCGCCGGGAGCCTGGGTTGCAAGGGAGGCGGCGGTGAGCCTCCCTTGCACGTTCACGGATATCAGTGCCTCAGAGAAGTTATGCCGCTGAGGTGAACGGAACCCTGATCCTGAATTACATGTTCTCAATAATGCTTAACTGACGCAGGCATCACCCGTCACTGCGGGGCTTTTTTTAGCCCTTCACCGACGCAACTTTACGCAACCGAAAACCAAACACATTGATATACAGTCCAGCCATTATCAGCAATGCACCAAGTAGCTGTAATCCGCTAAGCGTTTCGTCCAGCAGTACGGCCGCACTCGCCAGACCGACAACCGGCACCAACAGCGATAACGGCGCTACCCGCCAGGTCTCATAGCGTCCGAGTAACGAACCCCAGATGCCATAACCCACAATGGTCGCCACAAACGCCAGATACACCAGTGACAGAATGGTCGTCAAATCTATCGCCACCAGACTTTGGGTAATTTGCGCTGGACCATCGAGAAGTAATGAGGCCAGGAAGAACGGAACAATGGGGATTAACGCGCTCCATACCACCAACGACATCACGGCCGGACGCGATGTATGCTGCATGATTTTTTTGTTAAAAATATTGCCGCAGGCCCAGCTTAGCGCCGCCGCCAGCGTCAGCATAAAACCGAGCATGCCAACATGCTGACCGTTCAGACTGGCTTCAATCAGTACCAGCACACCAAATACCGCCAGCGCAATTCCTACCAGCTGTTTACCCTGCAGACGTTCGCCAAAGGCGAATGCCCCCAGAATGATGGTGAAAAACGCCTGAGCCTGTAATACCAGAGAAGCTAACCCGGCAGGCATACCGAATTTGATGGCGCTGAAGAGAAACGCGAACTGTCCAAAACTAATTGTCAGGCCGTAGCCGAGTAAAAGCGAAAGCGGAATTTTCGGGCGGGCAACAAAAAAAATCGCCGGGAACGCCACCAACAAAAAGCGTAACCCTGCCAACATCAACGGCGGCATATTGTGCAAACCCACTTTAATGACAACAAAGTTCAGTCCCCAAACCACAACGACCAGTAACGCCAATAACCCGTCTTTACGCGACATACCACCGCCCCTGCAAATATTAAATTTTTGTAAACAAGTTAAAGTAACGGAAATCGTTGTACCGTAACAGATCATTAATTCAGGTAGGCCACACAGGGCATTTTCGGACAACTTATTGGGTGTACATCACACTTTTAGCATGCTATTTGTTTCTGATATCTAAAAAAAACATAACAACATGCATTGTCGGGCAGGAAAATGAATATCTCTCTGAGAAGGTCCACTCTCGCGTTACTTGCGTCATCTTTGTTATTAACCATTGGTCGTGGCGCCACGCTGCCATTTATGACGATTTACCTCAGTCGACAGTATCAACTGAGCGTCGACCTGATCGGTTATGCGATGACGGTTGCTCTGACCATAGGCGTCGTCTTCAGCCTTGGCTTTGGTATTCTGGCCGACAAGTTCGATAAAAAACGCTATATGTTGCTGGCTATCTGCGGCTTTGCCTCCGGCTTTATTGCTATTCCGCTGGTGCATAACGTCGTGATAGTGGTTTTGCTCTTTGCCCTGATCAACTGCGCCTACTCCGTCTTCGCCACGGTGCTGAAAGCCTGGTTTGCCGATAACTTGTCTGCGACCAACAAAACGAAAATTTTCTCACTTAACTATACCGTGCTGAACATCGGCTGGACCGTTGGTCCGCCGCTGGGCACGCTGCTGGTTATGCAAAGCATTAACCTGCCGTTCTGGCTGGCTGCTGGCTGGCTGCCGCCTGTTCTGCGCTACCTCTGGTGTTTATCCAGACGTGGGTAAAACGTTCACCGGCAACCGCAGAAGGTGTAAATGCCGCTGTTTGGTCCCCTTCAGTACTGCTGCGCGACAGAGCATTATTCTGGTTTACGCTGTCAGCATTTTTGGCATCATTCGTTGGCGGTGCCTTTGCATCCTGTATTTCGCAATACGTTATGGTGGTTGCAAACGGCGATTTTGCCGAGAAAGTGGTGGCAGTCGTCCTGCCCGTCAACGCCGCCATCGTAGTATCACTGCAATACGCACTTGGTCGCAGGCTCACCGCCACGAATATCCGCCCGTTAATGACATTGGGTACAGTCTTCTTTGTCGTTGGCCTGGTTGGTTTCGCTTTCTCCGGCAACAGTCTGTTGTTATGGGGAATTTCTGCTGCCTTTTTCACTATCGGCGAAGTCATCTACGCGCCGGGTGAATACATGCTTATCGACAACATCGCGCCAGCAGGTATGAAAGCCAGCTATTTTTCCGCCCAGTCGTTAGGCTGGCTTGGCGCAGCGGTTAACCCATTAGTCAGCGGCGTCATTTTAACCACATTGCCACCCTGGTCGCTGTTTGTGGCGCTGATAGTGGCGATCGTTCTTGCCTGGGCGCTAATGATAAAAGGCATGCGCGCCAAACCCTGGGGCCAGACGGCGGTCTGCTAGTTATTATGTTCGCGACAGAGCCACAGTCGCTCTGTCGCATACCTCAGATAGCAACCAGTCCCCGAACGCCCTCGGACTCCATATTTTTACCGTCGCCGCTTTGAATAATGCTGCCCCGCGACATCAACAGGTATTTGTCGGCGAGCTGCTCGGCAAAATCATAGAACTGCTCCACCAGCAAAATGGCCATATCGCCGCGATGCGCCAGTTGGGAAATCACCTGACCAATCTCTTTAATCACCGAAGGCTGGATCCCCTCGGTAGGCTCATCAAGGATCAACAATTGTGGGCGACTAGCCAGTGCTCGCCCAATCGCCAGTTGCTGCTGCTGCCCGCCGGACAAATCTCCGCCCCGCCGATGCTTCATTTCCTGTAAAACCGGAAAGAGCGCGTAAATATCATCCGGCACATGTCGGGCCTCCGGTGCTGAAAAACGGGAAAGGCCGAGCAGCAGATTCTCTTCTACCGTCAAACGCGGAAAAATATCACGCCCCTGCGGGACATATGCCACACCGGCCCTGACCCGCTGATGCGGCTTCCATTGAGTGACATTTTTCTCCTGCCAGAGCACACTTCCGCTGCGGGCCGGAATAAGCCCCATCAGACACTTAAGTAGCGTTGTTTTCCCCACGCCGTTACGCCCCAGCAGACATGTCACCTCACCGATACGCGCTTCAAAGTTCACCCCGCGTAGAATATGGCTGCCACCATAATATTGATTGAGTTCTTTCACCTGCAGCATCTGCACTCCTTAACGCCCGAGATAAACTTCAATAACCTGCTCGTTGGCCTGCACTTCACGCAGACTCCCCTGAGCCAGGACACGTCCTTGATGTAATACTGTGACGCGATCTGCGATGGTTTCGACAAATCCCATATCGTGCTCAACAACCATCAGAGAGTGCTTACCGGCAAGCTGGCGAAACAGCTCCGCCGTGTATTCCGTTTCCGCATCCGTCATCCCCGCCGCGGGTTCATCCAGTAGCAGTAAATGCGGCTCCTGTACCAGCAGCATGCCAATTTCGAGAAACTGTTTTTGCCCATGCGAAAGCAGACCGGCGCGGCGGGACCGCTCATTACCCAGCCGCAACAGCGCCAGTACTTCATCAATACGATCCCGTTGTTCGCCTGAGAGTCGTGCCCGTAGAGAACCCCAGACAGATTTATCATTTTTCAGCGCCAGCTCCAGGTTCTCTTCCACCGTTAATGCTTCAAATACCGTGGGCTTTTGAAATTTCCGACCAATCCCCTGACGCGCAATGGCAATGGGATCCAGCGTCGTTAAGTCGGTCGACTGATCGTATATCGCACGACCACTTTGCGGCCTGGTTTTGCCAGTAATGACATCCATTAACGTCGTTTTTCCGGCGCCGTTGGGCCCGATGATGCAACGCAGTTCCCCAACCCCAATATTGAGCGTGAGATCGGTTAGCGCCTGAAATCCATCGAAGTTAACGTTAATTTTTTCCAGCTGTAGCACCGGATCAGTCTGGTTGCGAAACCGATCCCCCGGCATCTGGCGAGTAAATAGCCCTTCATCTGGTTGCATTATTTGTCTCCCTTGCGAAACAGACCAATTACCCCTCGGGGTAAAAACAGCGTAACGCCAATAAAGATCAGGCCAAGAAACAGCTGCCAGTATTCCGGCATAATCACCGTAAACAGGCTTTTCGCACCGTTCACCAACACGGCGCCGAATACCGGGCCGATCAGGGTTCCACGTCCGCCGAGGGCAACCCAAATCGCCGCTTCAATCGAGTTGGTCGGCGACATTTCGCTGGGGTTAATGATCCCCACCTGCGGAACATACAGCGCCCCTGCCAGGCCGCACAGTACAGCGGAAAGCGTCCACACCAGTAACTTGAAACCTTTCGGATCGTAACCACAGAACATCAGACGGTTCTCTGCATCCCGCACGGCAGTCAAAATACGACCGAACTTACTGCGGGCCAGCGCCAGTCCCAGCCATAATGCCAGCACCAGCAGCATGACCGTCGCCAGAAACAGCGCGATACGGGTTGAGGTGGCGGTTACCGGGAATCCCAGAATGGTGGTAAAGCCGGTAAAACCGTTATTTCCCCCAAAACCCGTTTCGTTGCGAAAAAACAGCAGCATTCCTGCGAAAGTCAGGGCCTGGGTCATGATGGAGAAATAGACCCCTTTGATTTTTGACCGAAAGGCAAACCAACCGAATACCAGCGCCAGCAGGCCAGGAACCAGAACGACCAGCAGGAGCGCCCAGATAAAATGTTGCGTCCCCCACCAAAACCACGGCAACTCGCTCCACGACAGGAATGACATGAAGGCCGGTAATCCTTCGCCAGAGGCCTGGCGCATCAGGTACATTCCCATCGCATACCCTCCCAGCGCAAAGAAAATACCGTGTCCCAGCGAGAGCATGCCGGCATAGCCCCACACCAGATCCAGCGCGACCGCGACAATGGCATAACAGAGAATTTTCCCGGCCAGCGTTAGCGTCCACACCGATATAGCCAGCGGATGGTCCGCAGGTAACAGCGCAAGAAACGGCAGAGTAATCAACGCCAGCAATAACCCCAGCCCCAGGATGCGCGTCGCGCGTGGCGCTTTACGCGCCAGCGTTAATGTCATTGGCATCGTCATCAGTCAATAACCCTCCCTTTTAGCGCGAACAGCCCCTGCGGACGTTTCTGAATAAACAGAATAATCAGCACCAGAATCATGATTTTGCCTAGAACCGCCCCCACCTGAGGCTCCAGAATTTTATTGAAGATCCCCAGTCCAAACGCCGCGGCCACGCTCCCGGCGAGTTGTCCCACGCCGCCCAGCACCACAACCAGAAACGAATCGATAATGTAGCTTTGCCCCAATTCCGGTCCTACGTTGCCCAACTGCGAGAGCGCTACGCCCCCCAGCCCGGCAATGCCTGAACCAAGGCCAAAGGCCAGCATATCGACGCGTCCGGTAGGTACGCCGCAGCAGGCCGCCATATTGCGATTTTGCGTCACGGCACGTACGCGCAGCCCCAGACGCGTTTTATTCAACAACAGCCAGGTGAAAAACAGCACCAGAATGGCAAAGCCAAGCACCACAATTCGGTTCCACGGTAAAATCAGATTGGCATAAACCTGAATCCCCCCTGAAAGCCATGCCGGATTGGCGACTTCCAGGTTTTGCGCGCCGAAGGACATACGCACCAACTGGATGAGCATCAGGCTGATCCCCCAGGTCGCCAGCAGCGTTTCGAGAGGACGCCCGTATAAATGGCGGATCACCCCGCGCTCAAGCAGCATTCCCACCGCCGCGGTAAGTAAAAAGGCAACCGGCAGCGCAATAACCGGATACCAGGCTAGCCATTGCGGGAAAAACTGACTCATCAGCTGTTGTACCATCCAGGTACAGTAAGCCCCGAGCATTAACATCTCGCCATGCGCCATATTAATGACGCCGAGTAATCCATAGGTTATAGCCAGACCCAATGCCGCCAGCAGCAAAATTGAGCCCAGTGACAGCCCCATAAAGGCCTGTCCAAGAAGATCGCCAATCTTCATGCGATGCGCGATGGAATTCAGGCTTTCGCCAGCGGCAGCACGCACGCGGGTATCGGGTTCATGTTCAGCCTGGGTGAATGGTTGCAGGCGCGCCTGAGTTTCAGGATCATTTGACGACCCTAATAGTTCTATTGCCTGACGTCTGACCTCCGGCGAGGAACTGTTCAGCTGCAGATTTGCCAGTGCAATAGCCAGCGCGGATTTCACATCACCATTTGACTCCTGAGCCAGTCGTTGCTGTAAAAACGGCAGCATATCCGGCTGTGCCTCACGCTGTAATGTACGAGCTGCCTCTAACCTTGTCGTGACACTGTCACTTAAAAGCTGATGGACAGCCAACGCTCCTGCCACCAGATTACGCAGGCGGTTAGTCAGGCGAATTTTTTTTAGCTCGCCGTTTGGGGTTGTCGCTGTTCCTAACGGTTGTGCGTGCGAGCCGTTCATGATGAAGGTATTTTTCGCGTTATCAGTCAGCAGATTCTCATCTCGCAACGCGCTGAGCAGCGGGATGCGCTGAACATCGGGATTCACCGTCCATTGTTCAAGCAAGGCGGCCTGCTGAGTTCGATTTGCGGCTGTAAAGGTATCGGCATCTGATGCCTGTGCTATCCACGGCAAAAACCACGTCAGCAACAACACACCACGAATAAAGCGCATAGCTTTCATGAGCGTTCTCCAAAGCGGTACCCTCCCGCAGGAGGGCACACGATCAGTTGCTGGCGGTTTTCACAGGCTGTTCAGATTTTTTATCATTACCAGCGATGTACGGACTCCATGGCTGGGCGCGGACTGGCTCATCGGTTTGCCATACCACGTTAAACTGGCCATTGCCCTCAATCTCGCCAATCATGACGGGTTTATGCAGGTGATGGTTGGTCGCATCCATGGTCAGGGTAAAGCCTGATGGCGCAGCGAAGGATTGCCCCGCCATTGCAGCGCGAACTTTATCCACATCGGTCGTTCCGGCTTTTTCTACCGCCTGCGCCCACATATGGAGGCCAACATACGTAGCTTCCATGGGGTCGTTTGTCACCACCGATTCAGCATTTGGTAATTTGTGCGCTTTGGCATACGCCCGGTAATCCGCGACAAACTTCTTGTTGGCAGCGTTATCGACGGACTCAAAGTAGTTCCAGGCTGCAAGGTTGCCCACCAGCGGTTTGGTATCAATACCGCGTAACTCCTCCTCACCCACGGAGAATGCCACCACAGGAACATCGGTGGCTTTCAGGCCCTGGTTGGCCAACTCTTTATAGAATGGAACGTTAGAATCGCCGTTGATGGTTGATACCACCGCCGTTTTTCCCCCTGCAGCGAATTTTTTAATACTGGCGACAATGGTCTGGTAATCGCTGTGTCCGAATGGGGTGTACACCTCTTCGATGTCTTTATCGGCAACTCCTTTTGAGTGCAAAAAGGCGCGTAGAATTTTGTTGGTCGTGCGTGGATAAACATAATCCGTGCCCAGCAGGAAGAAGCGTTTCGCGCTGCCGCCGTCCTCACTCATCAGATACTCAACCGCAGGGATCGCCTGCTGGTTGGGGGCTGCGCCGGTATAGAAGACGTTAGGCGACATCTCCTCACCTTCATATTGCACTGGGTAAAACAGCAGACCGTTCAATTCTTCAAATACTGGTAGAACCGATTTACGCGAAACCGATGTCCAGCAGCCAAAAACTACCGCTACCTTATCCTGACTCAGCAACTGCCTTGCTTTTTCAGCAAATAAGGGCCAGTTCGAGGCCGGGTCAACCACCACCGGTTCCAGCTTTTTACCCAACACACCGCCCTGAGCATTAATTTCATCGATGGTCATCAACGCCACATCTTTTAGCGGCGTTTCGGATATGGCCATCGTGCCGGATAAAGAATGCATGATGCCAACTTTGATGGTGTCGGCTGCCTGAACGCTAAAACTCACGCCCATTGCTACAACAGAGGCAGAAAGTGCAAAAGCTTTTAAAAATGTACGACGCTGCATAGTTTCACTCCTGAAATTAAACTTGCTGAAAGCTCCGGTGCAGCCGGGCAGACAAAACGGTGCAAATTAAAGGTGTTCAGAAGTGATAAGGCAAAAACGATGCCAGATATTAAAACATCATATAAAATCAACAGATTAGCATCTCGCGCACAAAAATCAGTATTACATTTTCCCGCCAAACGGGTTAATCAAACAAAAAATTGAACCACCATGAGACAACTCTGCATTATAAACGTGCAACAATCTGTGTCAGCAGCACACTGTCATAGCAGCGTCTCAGGGTTTAAAAACAGGATTATTTGTGCGCAGATAAATGTGTCTCGTCACTATTATTTATTTTATTCGACGTGCTCATGTCAAAAATTTACTTTTCAGCCGAAATAATCACACAGTTCAGCCTTTGTTTAAGATTGAATTGCTACTATAGTCATAAGCGAGGTGAACTTAAGGTAAGAGAGGAAACTCACAGATAAAGGAGCATTTACTATGCTGGGTAATATGAATATTTTTATGGCTGTTCTGGGAATTATTTTATTTTCCGGTTTGCTGGCCGCGTATTTTAGCCACAGATGGGATGATTGATGAACGGAGATAGTCCTGCACCGACCCGGCCCCTTGTTGCGTAGCTGCACAAGGGGCCATTTTTTTCCCAAATCGCGCTCGTGGTACCTTTTTCCTGATTTACAGATAAAAAAAACCGCCGGATAAACCAGCGGTAAATGCTTGCATGGATAGATTTGTGTTTTGCTTTTATACGCTATCTGGCAATTCCCTGCGAAGATAACGGATAGTCAGCTAACCTATCATCAACAACCCCAATGAAAGTTAAACGAAACGCAACTACCTCAAAGCGTTTTCGAAAACTCACGCACTGAGGGGATACGAGGTCCCGTCATTGGTGTCCACCAACGCGATCTGCTCATTTTCATCCATAAACATACAGCGATTTCTGCCGGTCTGTTTCCCCTGATACATCGCCCTGTCAGCCCGACCAAGCGCGGTATCCAGCGTTTCACCCGGTTGAACCCGGGTTATGCCAGCCGTTACCGTGATAGCGATCTCTCCATCAGAGTAGGGAATTTTTTTCTGACCAATCAAACGACAAAGTCTCAAACCCGCCTGGCATGCCTGCTCGTCCGTTTTTGTTCTGATGATGATAATGAACTCTTCTCCACCGTAGCGGTACGCCACCTCATCATATCGCGTCCATGACAATAAATTTGATGCCAGAGCCCGCAATACAACGTCACCAACCAAATGGCCGTAGGTATCGTTAACGTATTTAAAACGATCGATATCTAACAACAATATATAGAGATTAAGCGGTTCGGCATCGAGTAGTTGTTGGTCAAATGACTCATCAAGCATTCTTCTCCCGGGTAAACCCGTTAATACATCGATATTACTGCGGATATTCAATAAATATATCTTGTAGTCCATTACAGCAGACGTAAATGCCAATAGCGCGTCCTGGAAGCTGTCGAAATGCCATGGATGGCTACGATTCTCCACTATTGCCAATAGCAACTCCTTTCCTATTACATGCATTTTTTCATGAGCAGAATAAATCTTGCTCACATAACTACTACCATCCTCATTGTTCAGCGATTGATCATTTATCCATTTCCCAAATCGACAAACAGAATGAGCGTTGTCACCCGTAATATCGGGATGAGTAACATCTGAGGACACTGCGCAGCGGAACATTTTTACCAGCCATTTGTAGTGGGCATCAATTGAGTTGTTCAACTCATTTATGATTGCATCTATTTCCTTCGTATTTCTCATCATCACGTTCTCTCTCCCTGTTCGAGCGTTTCTGATGGAATTATCTTAACGATAAAAAAGAAAATTTATGTAAATTTTTTAATAGTAATTAATAAGCCGCGATTAACAATAGCATTGCGCTATGCCACTGGTCGCGGCATAGCGAGTATCGCCGACTCAGTTCATACCTGGCTCAAATTGGTCGCGGTTCATTGAGCCTTTTATTTTCGCGGATAGATAAAAACCGATAAGAAAGCTGATGTGTATGCCTTAAGCTTTTTATAGCTATGAATGTCCAGTGTCAGTGATGCTACCGTCAGAGTTGTTACGGTCAGGATAAAAATTACAATATCCTCTGCTGTCGCCAGTGGCCAATTCTCAAAGTAGGTTTGCAGACTGTTAAGGACGATTTTATCAACAAGTTCTGTACGTTCAGGCATGTTTAAGACCTCTATGAAGTTCAACGTTTTGGAACAATGATTGTCGCACAGAGTAAAAGTAACTTTTTCCGGTAAGGACGTTAAATTGCAGGGTTCTTTTCTTAGATAATTCAAATAAACGGGCATCACATCCGGTTGTTGATGCGCGAAGCGACAGTAAGCAGTAGGCCGGATGGCGCTTCGCTATCCGGCCTACTGCATAATTCCCTTTTCATCACAATGATGAATTTATCGGCATCATTATGTTTAACTAAGCTGAATTGAGGACTTTCCCCCTCTGAACAAACCTTACGCGCTCAAACCACGATGTTCCAGCATCGACTCCATTCGTGGTTCTCGTCCACTCCACTGGCGATAGAGTTCAGCTAAATCAGTGCTATTTCCGCGGGACAAAATCGCTTCGCGGAATTTCTGCCCGTTTTCACGGGTTAATCCGCCCTGCTCTACAAACCACTGATAGCCGTCATCGGCCAGCATTTGCGTCCACAGATAGGCGTAATAACCCGCGGCATAACCGCCGCCGAAGATATGGGCAAAATAACTGCTGCGATAACGTGGTGGCACGGCCTTGAGATCCAAACCTTCTGCTGCCAGCGCCTGTTGTTCAAATTGATCGACCGAAAGAGATAACGCGCTATTTTCCAGACCGTGCCAGCGCATATCCAGCAATGCAGCACTGAGCAGTTCGGTCATGTCGTAACCTTTGTTAAACAGGCTGGCCTGCTGCATTTTATCTCGCAACGCCTGCGGCATTTGCTCCCCGGTAACAACATGACGAGCAAAACGAGCAAAGACCTGCGGATGACTCGCCCAGTGTTCGTTAATCTGCGAAGGAAATTCAACAAAATCACGCGGAGTGTTGGTCCCTGAAAGCGTGGCGTAACGCTGAGTGGCGAACAGACCGTGGAACGTGTGCCCAAACTCATGAAATAACGTAATAACATCATCCCACAATAACAATGCAGGCTGACCTTTTGCCGGTTTTTGATAATTACACACGTTGTAAATAACCGGCCGGGTTTCATTGAGTTGCGATTGCTCAACAAAATTGCCCATCCAGGCACCACCGCTTTTCGATTCCCGGGCAAAGAAATCGCCGTAAAATAACGCCAGACCTACGCCATCGTGATCAAATATTTCCCATACCCTAACATCCGGGTGATAAACAGGAATGTCGAACCGTTCTATAAATTTTATGCCAAAGAGTTGATTGGCCGTCCAGAAAACGCCTTCGTTCAGCACCGTATCAAGGGCAAAGTAAGGTTTGAGCTGCGCCTCATCCAGAGCATATTTCTCACGACGAACCTGCTCAGCATAAAATGCCCAGTCCCAAGCCTCGACGTTAAATTGCCCCTGTTCGTGATTGATAACATTCTGGATTTCGGCCTGTTCATCTAATGCCCGAGCTCGCGCGGCAGGAACAATCGCCCGCATGAAAGTCAGTGCAGCTTCCGGTGTTTTTGCCATCTGGTCGGCAATTTTCCATGCAGCGTAATTGGCAAAACCGAGTAGTTTCGCCTGCTGCATCCGGATCTCGACCAGTCGCTGAATAATAGCCCGAGTATCGTTAGCGTCATTGTTTTCTGCTCTCTTCCATGCGCGGGTGAACAGACTTTCACGTGTATGGCGATCGCGTAACGCCGCAAGCGCCGGTTGCTGAGTCGTGTTCAATAGCGGGATAACCCAACGCGCGTCGAGCCCTTTCTCCCTTGCAGCTTCAGCGGCAACGGCAATTTCCTCAGCGCTGAGTCCCTCCAGATAACGTGCATCATCCACCACCAGAGCAGCAGACTTGTTCGCTGCCAGCAGCCGTTGGTTAAACTGGCTGGTCAGCGTGGCGGACTCTGTATTGAGCGCTTTAAGGTTCGCTTTATCAGTCTCATTCAGACATGCGCCGGCCAGTACAAAACGCTGGTGGATGACCTCCAGCAAGCGTAATGATTCGCTTTCCAGCCTCAGAGAACCTCTCCGTTGCCAGACAGCGTCAACGCGCGAGAAGAGTGCTTCATTGAGATAGATATCATTAGCAAGGCTCGCCAGTTCCGCGGAAAACTCTTCGTCAAGGTGCTGTAGTTCATCGTTGGTGTGCGCCGCCGTCATCGCGAAGAAAACGCTGGTTACGCGTGTCAACAAAGCGCCGCTTTGTTCAAGCGCCAGCAACGTATTGGCAAAATCAGGGGCTAGCGGGTTTTGCACAATCGCCTCGATCTCTGCACGTTTTTGCCGCACGCCTTCATCGAACGCCGGGCGATAGTGCTGCACCTCTATCTGATCAAACTGCGGGGCCTGATACGGCAACGTGCTGTGACGTAAAAAAGGATTCGTTAACGACATTTTTCACTCCTGAAAACGATTTGTTTACCAGAGTAGACTTCCCAGGAATCAACCGCAATCGCGTTACGCAGGAATAGCTCTGAACGGAAATGACGTGCTATGTTAGTACTACATAAAAAGCGTTGAGGAACAGTGAGATGATCGTTTTAGTAACCGGAGCAACCGCAGGTTTTGGTGAGTGCATTACGCGTCGTTTTATTGAGAATGGGCATAAAGTTATTGCCACCGGACGCCGCCAGGAGCGCCTGCAGGAACTGAAAGAGGAATTGGGTGACCGCCTCTATACCGCGCAACTGGACGTACGTAATCGTGCATCAATTGAAGAGATGCTGGACGCCCTCCCTGCTGAATGGCGCAATATTGATGTTCTGGTCAACAACGCAGGTCTGGCGCTGGGCCTTGAGCCTGCCCATAAGGCCAGCGTTGAAGACTGGGAAAATATGATCGACACCAACAACAAGGGGCTGGTTTATATGACCCGTGCCGTTCTGCCAGGCATGGTTGAACGCAACCGCGGTCATATTATCAATATCGGTTCTACAGCGGGCAGTTGGCCATACGCTGGCGGTAACGTCTACGGTGCGACCAAAGCATTTGTTCGCCAGTTTAGCCTGAATTTACGTACTGATTTACACGGCACTGCCATTCGCGTTACCGACATCGAACCGGGTCTGGTTGGCGGTACGGAATTCTCTAATGTCCGTTTCAAAGGTGATGATGCCAAAGCTGAAAAAGCCTACGAAAATACCACGGCGCTGACCCCGCAAGATGTCACAGAAGCGGTATGGTGGGTGGCTTCTTTACCGGCTCATGTCAATATCAACACCCTTGAAATGATGCCTGTCACACAGTCTTTTGCCGGGCTGAGTATTCATCGGAGCTAATTTATCTGCCCGGCCTTGCGCCGGGTATAGATAGCCTGAAAGAAGTGATAAAATATCCGGGTTAACTCTCTAAAAAGTAAGAATGAATGACCGTAGAAACGCAGCTCAACCCTACACAGCCAGTAAATCAACAGATTTACCGTATTCTTCGCCGTGATATCGTGCATTGTCTGATCGCACCCGGTACACCGCTGTCTGAGAAAGAGGTTTCCGTACGCTTTAATGTGTCACGCCAGCCGGTACGAGAAGCATTCATCAAACTGGCAGAAAACGGTCTGATTCAGATCCGCCCACAGCGTGGCAGCTATGTGAACAAGATTTCGCTGTCGCAGGTGCAAAATGGTTGTTTTGTCCGCCAGGCGATTGAATGTGCCGTGGTACGCCGCGCCGCATCGCTGATCAACGACCAACAGTGCTATCAGCTTGAACAAAATTTGCATCAGCAGCGCATAGCAATTGACCGAAAACAGATCAATGATTTCTTCCAGCTTGATGATGAGTTTCATCAGAAACTGGCTTTAATCGCCGAGTGCCAACTCGCCTGGGATACCGTTGAGAATATAAAGGCTACAATTGACCGCGTTCGTTATATGAGCCTGGATCATATTTCCCCGCCTGAAATGCTGTTACGCCAGCATCACGATATCTTTGCCGCCCTTGAGAAGCATGATGGCGATGCGGTCGAGCGCGCAATGATGCTCCATCTCCAGGAAATTGGTGAGTCCGTTCAGCTTATTCGTCAGGAAAATAGCGACTGGTTCAGCGAAGATTAATACTACGCTCGCCTCACACCGGGGTGAGTTTCTCCTGCGTTTTCCCCTCTCCTGCATAACTGCATAAAAAAAGCTGTGATTTTGATCGAAAACAAAAAAAATCCTTAACGAGAAGCGTATTTATATTGCGCCCGTTACGTGGGACTAAAAGCCCACGGGCTTTGACGGTAAGTTGGAAAGGAGAAAACACCATGAAAACATACGATCGTAACCGTAACGCAATCACCACTGGCAGCCGCGTCATGATCAGCGACACCGGGCTCACAGGCCGCATTACAGCGATAGATACCGATGGCCTGACCGCTGAGCAGATTCGCCGCGGAAAAACAGTGGAAATCGAAGGGTGTGAAGGCAAATATGCCCCCCTCGAGCTGATTCGTTTAGGCATGAACTAATTGGTGTGAATGCCAGAAAAAACAGCGCCATCTGGCCCGTTGAAAGCCAGATGGCGACATAAAACATAATCTTCGTTACTTCAGTTTTGCTGCATACTTCGCAACCGTCGCCTTCGCTCCTTCAGCCAGTAAAGCAAGATATGCTTGTGTAACCTGGTTTTTGAACAATTCAACCTGCGGCAGTTCACGACCAAAGATAGCATCAATCGCCAGCAGCGCCTGAACGCGCTCTTCGCCCTCGTTACTGCTACGCACCGCATTCTGGATCACGGGCAACAGCGGATCGCTAATTTCAATCGCCTGGCCCTGCTCATCCACACCGCCGACGTAGCGCATCCAGCCCGCCACGCCCAGCGCCAGTAAATCAAAGTGACTGCCGTTAACAATGTGCCAACGAACGGAATCAAGCATACGCTGCGGCAATTTTTGGCTTCCGTCCATAGCGATCTGCCAGGTACGATGACGCAGTGCCGGGTTGCTGTAACGCTCAATTAACAGATCGGCATAACGCTGTAGATCAACACCTTTTACTTTCAGCGTGGGTGCTTGTTCCTGCAACATCAGCGCACGAGCAGCAAGACGATAGTTTTCATCGTCCATACAATCATTAATGTGTTGATAACCAGCCAGATAACCAAGATAAGCCAGGAAAGAGTGGCTGCCGTTGAGCATACGCAGTTTCATCTCTTCAAACGGAATGACATCTGCCACCAGCTCCGCTCCTGCCTTCTCCCATTCAGGGCGACCGGAAACAAAGTTATCTTCGATAACCCACTGACGGAAAGGCTCACATGCCACACCTGCCGGGTCGCGTACGCCAGTGATGTGTTCAATTTTGTCCAGAGTCTCTGGGGTAACTGCCGGGACAATTCGGTCAACCATAGTCGACGGGAACGTCACATGTTGTTCGATCCACGCAGCCAGTTCTTCATCCACCGCTCTGGCATACGCGGTGACAACATTACGCATTACATGACCGTTTTCAGGCATGTTGTCGCAGGACATCACAGTAAAGGCGGCTAAACCTGCCGCTTTGCGGCGTGCCAAAGCCTCAACCACTACGCCTGGCGCAGTTTTTGGCTGTTTTGGGTTTTGCAGATCGGCGGCAATCATTGGATTGTCTAACATCAGTTCACCGGTCGCCGGAGAATGGCAGTATCCTTTCTCCGTTATGGTCAGGGAAACGATCGCGACCTGTGGTTCACACATCGCTGCCAGTACGCTTTCCAGACCATCAACCTGTGCATGCAATGCATTTTTCACCACGCCCACGACTCTCGCAGTCCAGGCATCAGCAGACATCTCTGCAACGGTATACAGATTATCTTGCTGTTTCAGATCGAAAATCTGCTGCTCGCCGCCAATCAGATTCACTTCGCAGTAGCCCCAGTCACTGCCGTGGTCTGCAGCCAAAATGTCAGCGTAAACCCCCTGATGTGCGCGGTGAAACGCGCCAAACCCCAGATGAACAATACGCGGAACCAGTTTTGTACGATCGTAGTCAGGAAGTGCAGCCTTTGCCGCTAAGAGCTTGTTTTGCATGGTATGGCCTACTTATAAATGAAATCAGGACTGTTCCAGAGTAACGCCTGTATGGTTGTATGTTTTGATTTGCATTAAGCTTTTTATGATTGGTATGACATCAATATCTAAGCTATATACCACCTGAAAGATGAATATGGCGGCACACTGCCGCCAAAGAAGATTAGTGTTTCTGCCACTGCTGGTATTCACGTTTTAGTCTCTGCGGCGCGGTTTCAGGCATCATTAGCAAACCAATGACTGAGATGACGCCTAGTACAATCACGTAGGTTGCCAGTCCATAATAATGCCCACCAGTAACCTGCAGAATCTTCACAGCCACCAGCCCCAGGATCCCACTACCTATCAGCGATCCTAACTGCCAAATTAATGCAATACCGCTACAGCGAATGTGCGTAGGGAAAAGCTCCGGGAAATAAGAGGCCTGAGGCGCATAGCACATACTATGTCCAAAACTCAGAACCAGAATCATCACAAGCTGTGTTAGCCAGAAATTATCCTGATTAATTGCCAGGAAGAATGGAATAATCATAACAACCTGAAGAAGCGCACCCATAATATAGACGGGTTTACGCCCAATTCTGTCACACAGCGATCCCATTAGAGGTATGGCAACAATTTCTATTATCACTGCGACAATCATTGTCTCCATCAAGATATTTGCATCAAGATTATTTGCTTTACCGTAAGCAAGGACAATCACAGTAAACATAGCAAATGTGCAAGCTTCAATAAGCTTAGCGCACACTCCCTTAACAACAATACCAGGGAAATCACGAATGACTTCGACTAATGGTCGCGATTCTTCTGCTTTTGTCTCCCTAATCTGAGCAAAGACTGGTGACTCATCAATTTTTAAGCGGATAAACAGCCCAACAATAACCAGTAGCAGGCTTAACAGGAACGGTATACGCCACCCATAATCCATCATTGCCTCTGGAGAAAGCGTGGCATTCAACAACGCAAAGAGTGCCAAAGGCAGAAGGAAGCCAACCGGAGCGCCGATTTGAACCCAACTGGAGAAAAAACCACGATGCTTGGGTTCAGAGTATTCAGCAGTCATCAGTACTGCACCGGCTTGTTCACCTCCAACACCAAAGCCTTGTAATACACGAATAAAAATAAGTAAAGCTGGGGCCCATACACCTATTTTTTCGTATGTAGGTAACAAGCCAATACAGAATGTCCCTAAGCCAACGATTAATATCGTAATCACCAGAGCTTTTTTGCGTCCAACTTTATCGCCAATATGTCCAAAGACAATTCCGCCTAATGGTCTTGCGAGGAAACCAACAGCATAGGTAGCAAAAGCCGCGAGTGTACTAATTAACGGATCATCACTTGGGAAAAATAAATGGCCAAAAAAGAGTACAGCTGCTGTGCCATATGCAAAAAAATCATAATACTCAGCAGCAGTACCAATTGCGGATGCTGAAGCCACTCGGCGAATAATGGGCTTATTATCTACGTTGTTTTTAATATCGACTGAACTAACCATAAGTTTAACCTTCTGTAGGGTATTGGGTTAATCAACATCTTTCGTACGTAAAATTTATATTTACCAGTTCCACAGCGTGCCATCTTCCAGGCGAGCAACAGGCAGATATGCAGGGTCATACGGATATTTCGCCGCCAGTTTTTCGTCAAACTCGATCCCAAGGCCGGGTTTGTCTCCTGGGTGCATATAGCCGTTATCAAATGTCCAGTTATGTGGGAACACTTCCAGCATCTGCTCGGAATAGCCCATATATTCCTGTACGCCGAAGTTCGGAACCCACAGATCAAAATGCAGCGCGGCGGCCATGCACACAGGCGATAGATCGGAAGGTCCATGTGAACCGGTACGTACCTGATACAGCGACGCGAAATCAGCAATCCGGCGCATACCGGTGACACCACCTGCATGGGTGATGGTGGTGCGGATATAGTCGATCAGTTGTTCTTCGATCAGCTGTTTGCAGTCCCAGATGCTATTGAACACTTCCCCTACCGCAATCGGCGTGACGGTATGCTGGCGGATCAGGCGGAAGCACTCCTGGTTTTCAGCTGGGGTTGGGTCTTCCATCCAGAACAGACGATATTGCTCAATGCTTTTGCCAAAACGGGCCGCTTCAATTGGCGTCAGACGGTGATGCATGTCGTGCAGGAGATGTTCGTTGAAACCGAATTTATCGCGCACGGCTTCAAACAGTTTTGGCGTGAAATCGAGATATTTCTCCGTTGACCATAACTGTTCTTCCGGCCATTGCCCTTTAGTGGCAGGTTCATAGGCCAGTCCTTTGCCTTTAGACATACCGTAAGTGGTTTTCATGCCCGGTACGCCACACTGTACGCGAATCGCTTTAAAACCCATTTCTTTATGACGCGCATAATCTTCCAGTACGTCATCCACGGTATGGCCAGTGGTGTGGCAATAAACCATAACTCCTTCACGAGAAGCACCGCCGAGTAACTGGTACAACGGCATATTGGCTGCTTTCGCTTTGATGTCCCACAATGCCATATCCACTGCGGAAATCGCCGACATGGTGACCGGCCCACGACGCCAGTACGCGCCTTTGTAGAAAAACTGCCAGATATCCTCAATACGATGCGCATCGCGACCAATAAGCTGCGGACACACGTGATCTTTCAGATACGACGCCACGGACAGCTCGCGTCCATTTAATGTGGCATCTCCCAGCCCGGTGAGCCCATCTTCTGTCGTAATTTTCAACGTCACAAAATTACGCCCAGGACAGGTAACAAAAACATCAGCCCCAACAATCTTCATTTCTTATTCCCTACATCTGTTCTTGTGATGCATGAAATTTACCCAATTGAGCTACTACCATACAAGTATAGATATCAAAAAAACTCTGCTTGATCACAAAAAAGGCGCTATGCGCGCCCCCATCCAGCCACAATGATCAACATGCCGCACAACGCCACCAGCGCGCCAGACCAGTCATACAAACTGAGTTTTACACCATCGACAATGCGTAGCCATAGCAGCGCGGTCACCACGTAAACACCGCCATAGGCTGCGTATACACGCCCGCTGGCTGCCGGATGCAGTGTCAGCAACCAGACGAATAAAGCCAGTGACATCCCGGCGGGTATCAGCAACCAGGCTGTAGCCCCTCGCTTAAGCCAAAGCCAGGGTAAAAAGCAGCCAATGATTTCGCATAACGCGGTGACGAAAAAAAGAAATGTGGTCTTAAGCATTGATGTTATTCAGTTACCTTCGGTTTAACTATGATACGACAGAATCTCGTTAGCGTATCCATATCCACCGGGTGGGTATGCCCGCAAACCGGAATAGTGTAGAATTTAACCCTGTTTTATCGTTTTTACCCTTTCCCATAAAAGGAATTCGCCATGAAAATTACACTGACCAAACGCCTGTGCCTGACGGCTATGCTGACGCTGGCTGCGGCTGTGTACACCTCTTCCGCATTTGCTGAAACCAGTAAACTGGTCATTGAATCCGGGGACAGTGCGCAAAGTCGTCAACAAGCAGCAATGGAAAAGGAACAATGGAACGATACGCGTCAGCTTCGCCAGAAAGTCAACAAACGTGCAGAGAAAGAGTGGGACAAAGCCGATACAGCCTTTGATAGCCGTGATAAATGCGAACAGAGCGCAAATATTAATGCGTACTGGGAACCTAACACATTGCGCTGCCTTGACCGCCGTACTGGCCGCACCGTTGCCCCATAATCATTGCACTTTGAAGGATATTGAAAGGATACGATATGACTAGCGCCCTCAGTGTTAAGTTGCGCCCGCTGGAGCGTGAAGATTTACGATTCGTCCATCAGCTTGATAATAACGCCAGCGTAATGCGTTACTGGTTTGAAGAACCTTACGAAGCGTTTGTTGAGCTGTCAGACCTGTATGACAAACACATTCACGACCAAAGCGAACGTCGCTTTGTGGTGGAATGCGACGGTGAAAAAGCCGGACTCGTGGAACTGGTTGAAATTAACCATGTGCACCGACGGGCGGAATTCCAGATCATTATTTCCCCTGATTATCAGGGCAAAGGTCTGGCTTCCCGGGCTGCTAAGCTGGCGATGGATTACGGCTTTACCGTACTCAATTTATATAAGCTGTATCTGATCGTTGATAAAGAGAACGAAAAAGCTATCCACATCTACCGTAAACTTGGCTTTATGGTCGAAGGCGAGCTGATTCATGAATTCTTTATCAACGGCCAATACCGCAACACTATACGTATGTGTATCTTCCAGCAGCAGTATCTGGCAGAACATAAAACGTCAGGTCCTAACCTGCTGCAACCTACCGCTCAATAAAGTCTGACTAATAGTACGCGATGGTGTTTTCAATTGAGTAATGGTGTTCAACTGCCGGCTTCACGCTCTCGTCAACGATAACGAGCTGGCAGTTGACCGGATTTGCGTATTCATCGTATTTGCACGTTTGTTTGACGTTGCCTACCGGATGATTGTTGAGCAGGCTCACCGCGGTGTAATCCAGCTTCTTCAACGGGTCGACCGACGGTTTGGCATCAACCTGTAAGGTATTGTCCTTATTAACGGTTGTTTTACCCAGCGGGTAGCCTTCCGCATCATATCTATATTGCACCTTCATCTCTTTCCCCGTGGCAGAAACGACAAAACCGTTATCGTCGGTATCCCACACCACTCCTGCCGCAGGCAGTTCCGCCAGTTGGCATTTGCCCTGTAAACGGATCCGTTTTTCCAGCGTTTCGGCATCCCGGTAGTAGTTTGCATCCAGGACCAGCGCCATACCGGTATTGTTTTCAATATCGTGCAGTTCAAGCGTATCGAAACACCCTTCCTGTGACAGCGTACCAACGACACGCTTAGTGACCTCACCTTTATCATTGAGCAGCGTCTGGCTGAAATCTTTCACCGGCCCACGCAGCGGGTCGAAATCAAATTCATTGGAAAAACTGGCCATTTCCGGCGTAAAGGAAACCAGCCCTTTGGCGTTATCACAGCCAACCAGCACGACGCACAGGAAACCTAACAGGGTCTGTTTCTTCACATTTTTCACCGGGATAAGAAGATAATTCTCAATCATATTAGCAAATACAGTTATTTACACCAGAAATGCTAATCTTAGTTTAAGTCGATCATAAAGGAGCTGATGATGAAATACATACTAGGAATTGCCGCGATCATGTTGGTAGTCGCTTCCCCGCAGGTTCTGGCGGCACCCGCGTCATGCGAACGCGTAAAAAGCGATATCGAACAACGCATCATCAATAATGGTGTAGCTGAATCCAGCTTCACGCTGAATATAGTCCCCAACGATCAGGCCGATCAACCTGACTCACTGGTAGTCGGACATTGTGCAAATGATACGCACAAAATTCTCTATACCCGGACCAACAGCGGCAACGCCCCCGCCAATAGCACATCTGCACAAGACGGACACGTCGTCGAACCGCAATAAATCTCACCCTCCGTGCGCGGAGGGTTACTCCAGTTTGATATGCATTAAGATGACATACTCATAAATGGGTAAACTCACTCCATTATTAGCATGCTATTAATTTCGCTGTAGAGATTAATATATAGCGATAACTATAATGGAGTGAGTTATGTCTGATACTGAGCAATATGGAGGCATCAGCCGCAGGACGTTAGTGAAATCCTCGGCTATCGGTTCGCTTGCGCTTGCCGCAGGCGGGCTGTCATTACCTTTTGGAATGCGCACCGCCGCCGCTGCGGTACAACAGGCGATACAACCGGCTGAAGAGAAAGTGGTTTGGGGCGCGTGTTCCGTAAACTGCGGCAGCCGTTGTGCCCTGCAACTCCACGTCAAAGATGACGAAGTCGTATGGGTGGAGTCCGATACGACCGGAGACGATCTTTATGGTCAGCACCAGGTTCGTGCCTGTCTGCGTGGGCGTTCAATCCGCCGACGGATCAATCATCCGGATCGCCTGAATTATCCGATGAAGCGCGTAGGCAAACGTGGTGAGGGAAAATTCGAACGTATAACCTGGCAGGAAGCACTGGATACCATCAGTGACAGTTTAAAAAATACCGTAGAGAAATACGGTAATGAAGCTGTTTATATTAATTACACCTCAGGCATTGTAGGCGGCAACATTACGCGCTCCTCTCCTTATGCCTCGCTGGTCGCTCGCCTGATGAACTGCTATGGCGGTTTCCTGAGCCATTACGGCACTTACAGCACCGCACAAATCGCGGCAGCAATGCCCTATCCCTACGGCTCAAATGACGGTAACAGCACATCCGACATCGAAAACACGAAACTGGTAGTAATGTTTGGCAATAATCCTGCCGAAACGCGCATGAGCGGCGGCGGAATAACGTACTTCCTTGAACAGGCCCGGGAGCGATCTAATGCCCGGATGATCGTCATTGATCCGCGCTATACCGATACCGCTGCGGGTCGTGAAGATGAGTGGATCCCTATCCGTCCGGGAACCGATGCCGCACTCGTGGCGGGACTTGCCTGGGTTATGATTAACGAAAATCTTGTCGACCAGGCATTCCTCGACACATATTGCATCGGTTATGACGAGAAAACCCTACCCGCCGACGCCCCCGCTAACGGACATTACAAGGCCTATATACTTGGCAACGGCGATGATGGTATCGCTAAAACGCCCCAATGGGCCTCGCATGTCACCGGGATCCCCGCCGATCGCATTATCAAACTGGCTCGGGAAATCGGCAGCACAAAACCGGCATATATTTGTCAGGGTTGGGGTCCGCAACGTCAGGCTAACGGCGAACTGACCTCACGTGCGATCGCGATGTTGCCTATCCTGACCGGCAACGTTGGCATCAACGGCGGCAATAGCGGTGCACGAGAATCAACCTACACCATCACGATTGAACGCATGCCGCTGCCGGAGAATCCCATCAAGACCCAGATATCCTGCTTTAGCTGGACCGACGCCATCGCTCGTGGCCCGGAAATGACCGCAACCCGCGATGGCGTGCGCGGGAAAGATAAGCTCGATGTACCGATTAAATTTATCTGGAACTACGCGGGCAACACCATTACTAATCAGCACTCAGATATCAATAAAACGCATGAGATCCTTCAGGATGACACGAAATGCGAAATGATAGTGGTCATCGAAAACTTCATGACATCTTCGGCCAAATATGCCGATATTCTGCTGCCGGACTTAATGACCGTCGAACAGGAAGACATTATTCCTAACGACTATGCGGGCAACATGGGATACCTCATTTTTATTCAACCCACGACGTCACCGAAGTTCGAGCGTAAACCGATCTACTGGATAATGAGCGAAGTCGCCAAACGCCTTGGCAATGATATTTATCAACGCTTTACGGAAGGCCGTACTCAGGAACAGTGGCTCCAGTATTTGTATGCAAAAATGCTGGCCAAAGACCCCGCGCTGCCTTCCTATGACGAGCTGAAAAAAATGGGGATCTATAAACGTAAAGACCCTAACGGGCATTTTGTCGCTTATAAAAAATTCCGCGACGATCCGCAGGCCAATCCGCTCAAAACACCGTCCGGAAAGATTGAAATTTATTCCAGTCGACTGGCGAAAATAGCCAATACCTGGGAGTTGCAAAAGGACGAAGTAATTAGTCCGCTTCCCGTCTACGCCTCTACGTTTGAAGGGTGGGATGATCCGAAACGCAGCGCATTTCCGCTGCAGTTGTTTGGCTTCCATTACAAATCCCGTACGCACTCCAGCTACGGCAATATCGATGTTCTGCAGGCGTCCTGCCGTCAGGAAGTGTGGATCAACCCTGTCGATGCCCAAAAGCGTGGTATTGCAAATGGCGATATGGTGCGGGTCTTTAACGACCGCGGTGAAGTACGTATTGCGGCCAAAGTGACGCCGCGGATCCTGCCTGGCGTCAGCGCAATGGGCCAGGGTGCATGGCACGATGCCGATATGACCGGCGACAAAATTGATCATGGCGCCTGCGTCAATACGCTGACAACACAGCGCCCTTCACCGCTGGCAAAAGGCAACCCACAGCACACTAATCTGGTCGAGATCGAGAAGGTTTAAGGACTAACCCATGACAACTCAGTATGGATTTTTTATTGATTCCAGTCGTTGCACCGGATGCAAAACCTGCGAACTGGCCTGCAAAGACTACAAGGATCTCACGCCCGACGTCAGTTTCCGCCGGATTTACGAATACGCCGGAGGTGACTGGCAGGAAGACAACGGCGTCTGGCGACAGAACGTTTTCGCCTACTACCTCTCCATTGCCTGTAACCACTGTGAAGATCCGGCCTGTACCAAGGTTTGCCCCAGCGGGGCTATGCATAAACGTGATGATGGTTTTGTGGTCGTTGATGAAGATGTGTGTATTGGCTGTCGTTACTGCCACATGGCCTGTCCGTACGGCGCACCGCAGTACAATGCCGCCAAAGGGCATATGACCAAGTGCGATGGCTGTCATGACCGCGTGGCAGACGGCAAAAAGCCTGTCTGCGTCGAGTCCTGTCCGCTGCGTGCGCTGGACTTCGGTCCCATTGATGAGCTGCGCAAAAAACATGGTGATCTGGCAGCCGTCGCCCCGCTGCCGGGTGCGCACTTCACCAGACCGAGTATTGTGATCAAACCAAACGCCAATTGCCGCCCGACCGGGGATACCACGGGTTTTCTGGCTAATCCAAAGGAGGTGTAAAATGGGAAATGGATGGCATGAATGGCCGCTGGTACTGTTCACGGTGCTGGGCCAGTGCGTAGCCGGGGCGCTGATCGTAAGTGGCTACGGCTGGCTAACCACTAAAGACGATGCGGTAAAGCAGCGTATTGTGCGCAGCATGTTTTTTCTGTGGCTGGTGATGGGCATCGCCTTTCTCGCCTCAGTCATACATTTAGGTTCGCCGCTGCGCGCGTTTAACTCGCTGAACCGAATTGGCGCATCGGCGCTGAGTAACGAAATTGCCAGCGGTTCGCTGTTTTTCGCTGTCGGTGGCCTGTGGTGGCTGGTGGCGTTTCTCGGTAGAATGCCCGCAACGTTAGGTAAAATCTGGCTGCTGTTGAGCATGTTGCTGGGCCTGGTATTTGTCTATGCGATGACCAACGTCTACCAGATAGACACCGTCCCAACCTGGTATAATGGCTATACTACACTGGCGTTTTTCATGACGATGCTGCTCAGTGGACCACTGTTTGCCGCCCTGCTGCTGCGGGCTGCGGGTGTTTCCTGCAGCCCTGCCAGATTCGCCGGTATCAGCGTGCTGGCCCTGCTGGTGACCGTGGCTGTTGTTGTGCTGCAGGGACTGTCGCTCGGCGAAATCCACAGTTCGGTACAAAACGCTGGCGCGCTGGTGCCCGACTACGCAAGCCTGCAGGTCTGGCGCATCCTCCTGCTGGTTGCGGGGCTGGGCTGCTGGATATGCCCGCTTGTCCGTCGCAAAGAACCGCCCGTCGGCGGACTGGCGCTGGGCTTAGTGTCCGTCCTCGCCGGTGAAATCATTGGCCGCGGCTTGTTTTACGGTTTACATATGACAGTCGGAATGGCTGTCGCAGGTTAATTTTCGGGTGCGGGGCAACCCGCACTTTTCAGGATTGTTTGCATGACCCATTTTTCACAACGTGACAACTTTTCCACCGCAGCGCGTGTGCTCGGCGCGCTGTTTTACTATGCCCCAGACAGTGCCGAAGCTTCGGCACTGGTCAGTGCGTTAAGCAACGATGGTTGGCAGGCGCAGTGGCCGCTTGAAAAGACAACGCTTTCGCCGTTAGTTGCACAGTTTCAGGCTGAGGCCGATGAGTCTCTCACGCAGGCCTGGCAACGTCTGTTTGTTGGCCCTTATGCGCTCCCTTCTCCGCCCTGGGGATCCGTCTGGCTGGATCGTGAAAACGTGTTGTTTGGCGACTCCACGCTGGCTCTGCGTCAGTGGATGCGTGACAACGGTATCCAGTTTGCTATGCAGCAAAATGAGCCGGAAGATCACTTTGGTTCACTACTGTTGCTGACGGCCTGGCTTGCTGAGAACGAACGCCACACCGAGTGCGAACAGCTGCTGGCCTGGCATCTGTTCCCATGGTCATCGCGCTTCCTTAATGTGTTTATCGAAAAAGCCGATCACCCGTTCTATCAGGCGCTGGGTGAGTTGGCGCGTCTGACGCTGGCACAGTGGCAATCACAGTTATTGATCCCGGTAGCCGATAAGCCTTTGTTTCGTTAATTTCGTCACAGGCAGGATGCATACTGCCTGTGGTGCATCCTGTTGCGCACGCTGAGCTTTTGCTTCTGTTGTCAAATAGCCGCAAAATAAAACGTCTGAAACTTCCTCTCTGGCCACACATGCATCATTTACATGCTTATCCTGACCTGCGCGCCATGTTCCGCCGTCTGCTGATCGCCGCGTTGATTGGCGTCCTTGCTGCGCTGGCCGTCGCAGGATTTCGTCATGCCATGCTGCTTCTCGAATGGTTGTTTCTGAGCAATAACACGGGGAGTCTGGTCAACGCTGCGACAAACCTTTCGCCTTTAAGGCGTATGCTGACACCTGCACTCGGCGGTCTGGCGGCTGGATTACTACTGTGGGGCTGGCAAAAATTTAACCGTTTACGCCCACAGGCTCCCACTGATTATATGGAAGCTCTACAAACCGACGGACAATTTGACGTCAGTGCAAGCCTGGTGAAATCGCTGGCCTCGTTACTGGTTGTCGCCAGCGGGAGCGCTATCGGACGCGAAGGTGCCATGATTTTACTGGCGGCGCTGGCGGCTTCCTGCTTTGCTCAACGCTTTACCCCACGTACAGAATGGAAGTTATGGATTGCCTGCGGCGCCGCAGCGGGTATGGCCGGAGCCTATCATGCCCCGCTGGCGGGCAGTTTATTTATTGCCGAAGTGTTGTTTGGCACGCTGATCCTCGCATCACTGGGACCGGTAGTGGTGTCCGCCGTAGTCGCATTACTCACCACCAATCTGCTTAGCGACAACAATGCGCTGCTGTATACCGTTCACCTGTCTCGGGAATTGCATACTCTGGAATACGTTATGATTGTCAGCACCGGTCTGGCTGCTGGCTTCTGCGGACCGCTCTTCATGTGGCTGATGACCACCAGCCATAATGGTTTTTTGCGCTTAAAACTCTCGCCGCCGTGGCAACTGGCGCTTGGTGGGTTGATCGTTGGCCTGCTTTCATTGCTCACGCCTGCAGTCTGGGGTAATGGCTACAGCGTGGTGCAGTCATATTTACTTTCGCCACCGCTGCTGGCCGTAGTTAGCGGGATTTTTATCTGCAAATTACTGGCGGTGCTTGCCAGCAGTGGATCCGGTGCGCCAGGTGGCGTGTTTACGCCAACGCTGTTTGTCGGCTTGTCGGTGGGCATGCTGCTGGGTCAGGTATGGGGATTATGGCTTCCGGGCTCGGATGAAATTGCTATTTTGCTGGGCTTAACGGGGATGGCCACGCTACTGGCTGCTACCACGCATGCACCAATAATGTCGACCTTGATGGTTTGTGAAATGACCGGGGAGTATCGCCTGCTCCCCGGATTACTGATTGCCTGTGTCCTGGCGTCGGTGCTGTCGCGTACGTTACGCCACGACTCTATCTACCGACAGCACGCTGCCGAGCATTGACAGACGGATGTACTGCGACAGCTCACGCTGCTCTGCACGAGGCAGATAAGGCAGTTCACCGATAAGCGGGGCAGGTAATTTTTTACCCAGCACATCAATGATTTCCGCATAATGCGCCAGCCCCGGGTTGATTCGGTTCGCGACCCAGCCAATCAGCGGCAGTCCGTCGCTGGCAATCGCCTGTGCGGTGAGGATGGCATGATTAATACAGCCTTCCTGGATACCCACAACCATCAGCACCGGCAGTTGTTCCTGCACCACCCATTCCGATAACGGACGCAGATCGTTCATCAAGCTACGCCAGCCTCCGGTGCCTTCCACGACAACGTGATCGACTTTTTCGCTGAGGCTTGCGAGACCGTTGGATAACAGGGTGTAATTGACCGGACCACTATGCGCTACGCTACTTTCGTCTTCGCTGAGCGCAATCGGGTTGACCGCTTCGTAAGGCAGTTCGATAGTGGACACGCTTTGCAGCACCAGCGCATCTTTGTTGCGCAGACCTTCGGGCGTCTCTTTGCTACCTTTGGCTACAGGTTTGTAACCCGCAACGCTTTTACCCCCTGACGCTAACGCTTGTAGTAATGCGCGGGAAACCACGGTCTTCCCAACAGAAGTGTCTGTACCTGTAATAAAGAAACGCTTCAGCATCACTAACTCCACCGTTATGCTTTGAAAATATAAGTCAGGAAAATAAAACAGTGGAGAAAGTCTAAGGTATGACGACCAGGATCAGCTTGAGATAGCGCAATTTTTCGTACAACAGTTAAAAAATGTTAACCCTGTAATAGACGAATCAACAAAGAACCGTTATACATCGCGTCCTTAACGAGCGCCGCCCCCGCCATCGTCCCCTGATTGGTAAACTGCGTACTTTCAACGACTATATGCTGACTGTAAGCCGGAAGTGCCTGCTGACGAATGCTGTCAGCGATGGTAGGGAACAAGATATCTGCCGCTTTACTGAGCGGAGACCCAATCAATATCTTTTGCGGGTTGAACAAATTCACCATGATGGCAAGAATTCTGCCGACGTGGGTCCCGACGCCGCTAATGATATCTTTCGCCAATAAATCACCCTGCATTGCTGCCAGACACAGTGCGTCTACCGTCAGCGGTTGTCCGTGTAAAGAAGAACTCATTGACTGCTTCAAGCGCACCTGCGCCAGTTCGAGCACGCTGTCGACGCTGGCGATCGTTTCCAGACAACCATGGTTACCGCAGTAGCAGCGTTTACCGTACGGATCCACCTGCGTATGGCCAATTTCCACCAGGCTACTGCTGCCTGCATGCAGTAAATGACCGTCAGTGATCACCCCGGCACCCACGTTATGATCGATCACCACCTGAATGACGTCGCGCGCACCACGCGATGCGCCGAAAAGCGCCTCAGCCATGGTCCAGGCGCTAATATCATGCTGAATATAGACCGGTACGCCAGTGTGGTTCTCAAGCGCCTGGCCCAGCGGCATCTCTTTGACATCTTCGTAAAATGGCATGCGATGCACGATACCGTTTTCAGTATCAATAATGCCGGGTAAGGTGATGGCGATGGAGGTTAAGCGTTCCAGCTTTTGTTGATGGCGGATGAAAAACTGGTCGACCTGGGTAATAACACGTTCCAGAAGCGGTGTTTCACTGACCAGCTCCATTTCAAGACAATCTTCTACCACCAGTTTGCTGCTCAGATCGCGCAGTGCCAGAAAGATCTCGCCGCGACTGATACGGATGGATAAATAGTGCCAGGCTTCCGTTTCAACAACCAGCCCAACTGCCGGACGCCCACGGCTGCCCGCTTCCTTGATTTCCAGCTCTTGCACCAGGTGCGCTTCGAGCATTTCGCGGACAATTTTAGTAATACTGGCAGGCGCCAATTGCGCCAGGCGAGAGAGATCAATACGCGATACCGGACCCAGCTGATCAATCAGGCGATAAACCGCGCCAGCATTGGTCTGCTTAATTTGATCGATATGCCCAGGCTGACTATCAGCAACCACCACTTACTCCCTTTATTTTCGCGCTCCGAAATAATCTGCGGGCTATGGTGAAGCACTTCAATGGCTCCCGTCAACTTTTTACTTAGCCTTGTGATTTACTGCACATTTTCACTCATTTTTAAACTAAATTAATCGCCTGAACGGCCGCCAGCAGCTGCTCACGAAAGCGTTGCGCGGCGTGACTTTGCTCATGATGCTTTGGCCACACTAACCACATTTCCGAGACAGCATCTTCTTCCGCTATCGGGATCCAACACATTTCATATAGCTGCACCCGTTTAAAAGAAGCAGGAAGTATAGAAACCCCTAATCCTGCAGCCACCAGCCCGATGATAGTCATCGCTTCGCCAACCTCCTGCGCAATCGTCGGTTTTAGTCCATAGCGACGCATCAGGCCAAGAATATCGTCATACAACCCTGTCCCTACATGGGGATCAAAAAAGACAAATGGCTCATTCGCCAGCTCGGCCAACGTGACCACGGGTTTTTGCGCCAACGGATGCGCGCGAGGGATCATCGCCATCAGTGGTTCATGCAGAATGATTTCACGCTCCAGCGTTTCCGGAAGCTGCGTATTGCGCAGAAGTCCCAAATCCAGCGTCCCTTCATTGAGCGGGGCAATTTGCTCACGTGTGTTCATTTCGCGGGTTTGCATATGCACTGCAGGGTAGCTTTGGCGAAACAGAGATAACGTATCTGAAACGGCTTTGATAAACGGCGCCGACGACGTAAAGCCGATACGCAATTCCCCTGCTTCTCCCAAATGCAAACGCTCAGCCCTGGCGGCAGCTTCATTAACCAGCCCGAGGATCTGCCGACTGTCTGCCAGAAACTGCTTTCCAGCAGAGGTCAGCGCCACGCTACGGTTAGTTCGGGCAAGTAACCGGGCGCCAACCTGCTGTTCAAGGATCTGGATCTGCTGGCTTAGCGGCGGTTGCGAAATGTTTAATCGTGCTGCCGCCCGACCAAAATGCAACTCTTCGGCAACGGCCACAAAGTAACGTAAATGACGCAGTTCGATATTCATATTTTTAAAATATTATTTGAGATTATTAATATATTAGACAGAATATTGTGATTTTCATACTCTTAAGGCTGGTCCTGTAGACGTAATTGGATGAGCAAGGATTTCAAGTGAGCCGTACAACAACTGTCGATACCGCGCCAACAAGCGATGTTGATGAACAGATAGTTACCCCGCCGGATGGTTTTATCAAACGCGGAACATCCCCATTTATGCGTGTCACGCTGGCGCTGTTTTCCGCCGGACTGGCGACTTTTGCCCTCCTCTATTGCGTACAACCCATACTGCCTGTGCTTTCGCACGAGTTTGGAGTCTCTCCTGCCAGCAGTAGTATTTCGCTCTCCATTTCAACGGCGATGCTGGCGATAGGGTTACTGTTTACCGGTCCACTTTCAGATGCTATTGGCCGCAAGCCGGTGATGGTTACCGCACTGCTGCTCGCCTCTTGTTGTACGCTCCTTTCAACAATGATGACCAGCTGGCACGGTATTTTAATCATGCGGGCGCTGATAGGACTTTCACTGAGCGGGGTCGCGGCGGTAGGGATGACCTATCTGAGTGAAGAGATTCATCCTAGTTTCGTCGCCTTCTCAATGGGCTTGTATATCAGCGGTAACTCGATTGGCGGTATGAGTGGTCGCTTGATCAGCGGCGTGTTTACCGACTTTTTTAACTGGCGTATCGCGCTGGCGGCGATCGGCTGTTTTGCCCTTGCCTCTGCGCTGATGTTCTGGAAAATCCTGCCGGAATCTCGTCATTTCAGACCAACGTCGCTGCGCCCGAAAACGTTGTTTATCAACTTCCGCTTGCACTGGCGCGACAGAGGCTTGCCGCTGCTGTTTGCGGAAGGTTTTTTACTGATGGGATCGTTTGTCACGCTGTTTAATTACATCGGCTACCGCCTGATGCTCTCTCCGTGGGAGCTCAGCCAGGCGGTTGTCGGTCTGTTATCTGTGGCGTATCTGACCGGGACCTGGAGTTCGCCAAAAGCAGGTTCTATGACCACTCGTTATGGCCGTGGCACGGTAATGCTCTTTTCAACTGGCGTGATGCTGGTTGGACTGTTGATGACCCTGTTCACATCGCTATGGCTGATCTTCGCCGGGATGCTGCTCTTTTCAGCCGGTTTTTTTGCCGCGCACTCCGTAGCAAGCAGCTGGATTGGACCACGGGCAAAACGCGCTAAAGGCCAGGCTTCTTCCCTGTATCTGTTCAGCTATTATCTGGGATCCAGTATTGCCGGTACGCTCGGCGGCGTATTCTGGCACAGCTACGGCTGGAACGGCGTGGGCGGATTTATCGCCCTGATGCTGGTGCTGGCGTTGCTGTTCGGCGCACGTTTGCACCATCGTCTGCACGTATAATCCCCGATGCCCGGATTCCGGGCATCGCCTTTATGAATCAGGCAGTAACGTCTGGGCTCCCATTTGCAGAGCAATAACCGTCCCGTTCATCACTATATGCAGCATGATCGGCATCAACAGGCCGTTGCTTTTCAGTCTGGCGATGATCAAAACCTGCGACACAAGAAACAACATCAGCAACGTACGTAGATGCACATACTGCGTATGCATGATGGCAAAAATGACCGATACCACCACTGACGACAGCCAGGTTTTATTATTGAACCAGTACTGGAACGCGTTGAATAAACAGCCTCTGAAAACAATTTCTTCATAAACTGGCGCAATAAATATCAGAGTCAACGTAGATAACCACAATGCGTAACTACTTAAGGATATTTGGCTGGTCACCCACGCTTCAGTTTGTCTGAGACCCAAAATCAATGGCAGGATAAGCTGAATAAACAGCAGCGCCGCGAACAAAATGGTAAACCACCTGGCGTTGAAAATGCCTTTGCCCAGCCCCTCTCTTTTTCTGAAGAAGAAGTAATACAGCGGAACCAGCACAACAAATTCCAATGCAAACAACAGCGGGAAAAGTAGCCCTTTGGCAAGCAGGTCCTGACTCGCGGGGAAAAACAACGGGGTAAACGTGAGGCCAAACATCAGTAAAAACATTGAAAAGCAGCCAGCTACTGCTTTGGTCCTGGCGATATACAGGTTGTCGGCATCCTGTGACATACAATCTCCTTGCGCTCATCGAAGATAAGTTGATGAATTACCGATATATGATAAAAATTCTCATTATCACTGACAACCTACCAACTTTTACGCAATGCCCATTGGTACAATGCCAAAACCCTCTTTACTCCGGAACTTCACCGTCAACTACTCAGGGGAGAATCCGCCAGCGGCAACGAAAAACGGAAGCAGGCCCCTGCCGTTGAGCTAACCAGGCTGATATCCCCTCCATGCAGCTCGAGCATTCTACGCACGATTAGTAAGCCCAGGCCGCCGCGCTCAGCCCTCTGCTCACGGGGAACTAACGCGGTCGGGCGCTGAAACAATACTTTTCGCACAGCTTCTTCTACCCCAGGCCCGCTGTCCTGCACTTCGGCTAATAAACGGTCTGCATCACGCCAGACTTTTAGCCGCACTTCACCTCCGTCAGGCGTATGACGGATAGCGTTATCCAACAGATTCGTCACAACTCTTTCTATCATCGATAAATCGGCATTCACCAGCGGTAACGGCCCCATTACGTCAAGGTGCAACTGCAAATGACGCGTGGCAACAGGGAGATCAAATTTCTGTGCCACATCCTGGATCAATTCGCCAATAGCAAAACGTTCACGCTGCGGTTTTATACCGCCATGCTCCAGTCTTGCCAGCTCAAACAGCTGTTGTGACAGATGACGAACTTTATGTCCCTGGCGCAGCGCGATACTAAGATAATGCCGGTTTTCCTCCGGCGTCATCGTATCGGCTTTCAGCGACAGCATTTCCAGATACCCCAGCAATGAAGTCAGCGGCGTGCGTAAATCGTGCGAAATATTGGCTATAAACTCTCTGCGCTGACGATCGCTGTCCGCTAATAGATCCCACTGCTGCGCAATTTTCTGCGCTAACTCGATAAACGCATTGTTCAACAACGCAATTTCATTTGCCGGGGCCGGATCGGGATTTTTTTGCGCCAGCTGTTTGATGACGCTAATGCTGTCCTGTTCCAGTTTGACCACCTGCCCAGTCAACCTTTTCACTGGATTCGTCACCCATCGCCACACCAGAAAACCTGCAATTCCGCCGGCTAATAAAACCAGTATTAACGTCCAGGCCACGGTATTCCAGAGCGTTTTTTGCCAGGCGGTATTCGCCAACATATTCAGATCTTCGCCCTGCAGAATAATGTACAAATAGCCATGCAGCTCACCGTTATATAAAACCGGCGCGGCGCTGAATACCTTTTGCTGGCTGCTGCGCGGATCGTTGCCATATACGGGCAACGCATCTGAGTTAAGGAAATCCTGAATCGGCTGCACGCTAATTTTCTGCCGCTGGACATGCCCCGGCGGTGCGGCATCAGCGAGTATTTCACCTGATGGTGAAACCAGATACAGCTCCACGCTGGGGTTGAGCGTCATCAGGTGATTAAACAATCCTTTTAAGGTCTGCCGATTAACCTGCCCGCTGGCATCAATAAGCGACTCACTTTTGACAATCTTGCTCGCCAGCTCCAGCGAGAGCCTTTGCACCATCGCGTCGCCATATTGTTTGCTACTGCGAACCTGGACAGCACTGACGGCAACCGCACAAATCAGCATAATGGCGGTAAAGACCAGAGTCAGACGCTGGCTCAGCGACAGGCGATAAATCATGGCTGATGCTCCGCATTAACCGCAGCAAGCTTATAGCCTCGTCCCCAAACCGTGAGAATAATTTCCGGCTCCGCAGCATCCTTTTCAATTTTGGTCCGCAGACGATTAATATGACTGTTCACCGTATGCTCATACCCTTCATGCTGGTAGCCCCACACCTGATCTAACAGCGCCTGGCGCGAAAAGACCTCGCCTGGATGACGGGCGAAAAAATAGAGCAGATCGAGTTCTCGCGGTGTCAAATCGAGGGATTTACCATGCAGCCGAACTTCCCGGGCTAAAGGGTCAATCTCTACGCCATGAACGGTAATAATCCCCGCCTCCATACGCAGATTCTGACTCATCGCTTCCTGACGGCGAAACAACGCCTTCACCCGAGCCATCAACTCCAGCACCGAGAAAGGCTTGGCCAGATAATCATCGGCCCCCATTTCCAACCCCAATACACGGTGCGTTTCGCTGGTGCGGGCGCTGATAATAATGACGGGCAAATAAAAACTCATTTGGCGAATGCGACGACAAATCTCCAGCCCGTCGACACCTGGCAGCATCAAATCGAGGATAACGGCATCCCAAACGTGTTTCTCCAGTTGTTCAAGCGCTCGCGTGCCGTCCGCTTCATGAACTATCTCGTAACCCTCATCCTTCAGGCTAAGCTGCAAAAGTGAGGCAATATCGCTGTCATCTTCCACCAAAAATATCTTTTTCGCGCCTGCCATCAGTGTCATCCCCCTCTCGTCGTGCTGAAAGCTTACCTCAGGCAAGGGGCGGAAGTTATCACAAAATTTTTAACTTTTCGTGAGGATCCAGGGATACGCATACGCGCAGTATGTCGTTATAGACACACCAGGCATCAACAGGGAAACGTCGCTTTGTTTTCCTTAACATGAAAATAAAAAGGAAAAGTTATGCAGAAAAAACGTCCACTTCGGGAAGCTGATGTTACAGCCGAATCAGTTTTTTTTATGCAACGACGACAAATCCTCAAAGCACTTGGGATAGGCGCGGCGGCGGCCACGCTGTCTTCCCCTACACAGGCAAATTTGTTGGATTGGTTTAAAGGCAACGATCGTCCACCAGCACCCGCAGGCAAAACGCTCGAATTTACAAAACCCGGGCGCTGGCAAAACAGTCTGTCTCTGACGCCAGAAGACAAGGTGACGGGCTACAACAATTTCTATGAATTTGGTCTGGATAAAGCAGATCCTGCCGCCAATGCCGGTAGTCTGAAAACCGATCCCTGGACATTAACGATCAACGGTGAGGTCAACAAACCTTTAACCTTGGATCATGATGCGCTGACCACTCGCTTTCCGTTAGAAGAGCGTATTTACCGGATGCGTTGCGTTGAAGCATGGTCGATGGTTGTGCCGTGGGTCGGATTTCCTTTGCATAAATTATTGGCGCTGGTTGAGCCAACCAGTCACGCCAAATACGTCGCCTTTGAAACTCGCTACGCCCCTGATGAAATGCCCGGCCAGAAAGATCGCTTCATTGGCGGTGGGTTAAAATATCCCTATGTTGAAGGTCTGCGTTTGGATGAAGCCATGCATCCGCTAACACTGCTGACCGTAGGCGTATATGGCAAAGCATTGCCGCCGCAAAATGGGGCGCCGATACGCCTGACCGTACCCTGGAAGTACGGCTTCAAGGGCATTAAATCGATAGTCAGTATTACGCTGACGCGTGAGCAGCCGCCGACGACCTGGAATATGTCAGCACCGAATGAATACGGTTTTTACGCCAACGTAAATCCGCAGGTCGATCACCCTCGTTGGTCTCAGGCTACTGAACGGTTTATCGGTTCGGGTGGCATTCTTGATGTGCAGCGACAGCCCACGTTACCTTTTAATGGTTATGCCGATGAGGTGGCATCGTTATATCGGGGTATGGATCTTCGGGAGTATTTTTAGTGAGATTGACCGCAAAACAGATAACCGGCCTGAAAGTGCTGCTGCATCTCGCCGGTTTTTTACCCCTGCTATGGCTCTTTTGGGCCGCGCAGCATGGCGGGTTGGGTGCCGACCCGGGAAAAGATATCCAGCACTTTACGGGTATTACCGCGCTAAAGTTTTTGCTTGCTACTTTGCTGGTATCCCCGCTTGCACGCTACGCAAAGCAGCCTTTGTTGTTTCGTACCCGGCGGTTGTTAGGTTTATGGTGTTTTGCATGGGCCACACTGCATATGGCCAGCTATGCTCTGCTGGAACTGGGTATACAAAATCTGGGATTGTTGGGTCGTGAACTGGTTTCACGCCCATGGCTATCCCTGGGCATGACCGGTTGGATTATCTTATTCCTGTTGACGTTGACCTCCACGCAAGCCGCGCAGCGTAAAATGGGCAAACGCTGGCAAACATTGCACAACTACGTCTACCTGGCCGCCATTTTGCTACCGCTGCATTACATATGGTCGGTAAAAGTGTTGTCACCGCTCCCTATTATCTACGCCATCTGTTTTGTGGTTCTGTTGGCTTTTCGCTATAAAAAACTTTTACGAAAAACCAGGTATAAAGGTGTGTTTATGAAAAGTGAGTGAATCACGGTAAACTTCTTAACCACACCTAAACAGAACGAGAACAAAAAATGAGTAGCAATGATAATTACCATCAGCTCACCCGCACGTTCCAGCGGCTATCTCGCTTCTCCCACCTCTCGGCAATCGCCAGTTGGGACATGTTTACCATGATGCCGTCAGGAGGAAGCAAAGCCCGCGGCGAAGCGCTGGCCGAGCTGAGCGTGCTTGAACACCAACTGTTAACCGATCCGAAAGTGGCAATGTGGATCTCCGCAGCACAACAGGAAGACCTCAACGATGTAGAACAGGCGAACCTGCGCGAAATGTCGCGACTGCATCACCAGGCATCCTTGTTGCCGGAATCGTTGGTAGAAGCAAAATCACTTGCGGGAAGCCGCTGCGAGCATGCCTGGCGTAGCCAGCGACCGGCAAATGACTGGGAAGGATTTTCCGAAAACCTGAAAGAGGTTGTGAAGTATAGCCGCGAAGAAGCCCGACTGCGCGCAGAAGCTAAAGGCTGTTCGCCGTATGACGCGTTACTGGACATCTTTGAACCGGGAATGACCAGCGCGCAGTTGGATGACCTTTTCGCGGACGTTAAAACCTGGCTACCCGACCTGCTAAACAAGGTAGTGGCAAAGCAATCTCAACAGTCGCTCATCGCCCCGGTAGGCCCCTTCCCAACAGCTGTACAGCGAGAGTTGGGTCTTGAAACAATGGCACAGCTAGGTTTCGACTTTACCGCTGGTCGGCTGGATATCAGTGCACATCCCTTCTGTGGCGGCGTACCAGAAGATGTTCGCATTACCACCCGCTATGATGAAAACGAATTGCTCAGCGCACTGTTTGGCGTGATCCATGAAACCGGTCACGCCCGCTATGAGCAAAATCTTCCGCGTAACTGGTCAGGGCAACCTATCGCTCTGGCACGTTCCACCGCCATTCATGAGTCCCAGAGTCTGTTCTTTGAGATGCAACTGGGACGCAGTAAAGCCTTTCTGACACGGTTAATTCCTGCTGTAACGCGCTACTTTGGCGATCAGGCTGCATTTGAAGAAAGCAATTTCATCGCCTGGAACCAGCAGGTCAAACCCGGGTTTATCCGTGTTGATGCCGACGAGGTGAGCTATCCCGCTCACGTGATCCTGCGTTATGAAATCGAACGTGCGCTCATTAATGGCGATATTGAAGTAGATGATATCCCGGCATTGTGGAATGAGAAAATGCAGGCCTGGCTGGGGCTGTCAACGATCGGAAACTATCGTAACGGTTGTATGCAGGATATTCACTGGACCGACGGCGGCTTTGGCTACTTCCCTTCCTATACCTTGGGCGCTATGTATGCGGCGCAGTTGTTCAGTGCCGCTAACCGCGCATTACCTGATTTGAATCAGTCTATTGCGCAAGGTGAGTTTGGTCCCCTGTTTGACTGGTTACGTCAGAACATCTGGCAGCATGGCAGCCGTTTCACCACTGAACAGCTTATTACCCAGGCCACCGGAGAGCCGCTTAGCAGCCGTTATTTCCGCGCCCACCTGGAAGCCCGCTATTTGTAATCACATACCGTGAGTCATTGTACATATCGTTACACGCCGATACCAATGACTCACGGAAGCCCTGTGATTACAGCGATATAGTTATTTCAACGGCCCCGCAGTGGGGTTGAATGAAAAACCAAATCGAGGGTATGAGAATGAAAAAAGTATTAGCTCTGGTTGTTGCCGCTGCTATGGGTCTGTCTTCTGCTGCATTTGCTGCTGAAACAACTGCTACAACCGCTCCGGCTGCTGCAGCAACCACTAAAGCTGCGCCGGCAAAAACCACGCATCATAAAAAACAGCACAAAGCAGCGCCGCAGAAAGCACAGGCTGCCAAGAAACACGCTAAAAAATCCACCACAAAACCGGCTGTAGAACAGAAAGCACCAGAGCAGAAAGCTCAGGCTGCTAAAAAACACACCAAAAAAGCTGCAACCAAACCAGCTGCAGAACAAAAAGCGCCAGAGCAGAAAGCTCAGGCCGCTAAAAAACACACCAAAAAAGCAGTAAAACACGACACTGCTAAACCAGCAGCTCAACCTGCAGCATAACGCATTTGTAGTCACTATGGCGTCCCCCACGCCATAGCATACGGCGCTAGATCGACCTGATGTAGCGCCGCCTTTCGGAGGGTAAAATGGTGTCACATTACCGCTTTGAGTTAATTCTTATTACGTTGATAATTTGCGCCATCATCGCCATGCGTTTTTATCTTGCCTGAATGTAGTTATCTGATTTTACTCCCACTTTCACGTCGTCCCGTCTATAGTATTAACTGAGGGTTTGCTGTTAATAATCATAATTCCCCACCAGAGCGTGATATGCATAAAACCATTGCTGTATTACTGGGTTCACTTTGTTTACTTCCTGTCGTTGCGCATGCGGACCAGCCTGCAACGGACAGCGCCGAAGCAGAAAATATAAAAACGCTGTTTTTTGGTCATGACGATCGCATAAAGGTGACTGACCCTACACAATCGCCGTGGGACGCTATCGGGCAACTGGAAACTGCCAGCGGTAACCTGTGTACCGCCACGCTCATTTCGCCACATCTGGCCCTGACGGCCGGACACTGTTTACTCACCCCCCCGAAAGGTAAGCCGGACAAAGCCGTCGCATTGCGCTTCGTGTCTAAAAAGGGTCTCTGGCGTTATGAAATCCACGACATTGAAGGCCGGGTTGCGCCCTCACTTGCCAAACGTTTAAAAGCCGATGGTGATGGCTGGATAGTGCCGCCTACCGCAGCCCCGTGGGATTTTGGTCTGGTGGTGCTGCGTAATCCGCCGTCTGGCATCACACCGCTGCCACTGTTTGATGGCGACAAAGACGCGTTAACCGCGGCGCTAAAAACTGCAGAGCGTAAAGTCACGCAGTCGGGCTATCCGGAAGATCATCTGGACGACCTGTACACACATCAGGATTGTGTGGTGACCGGCTGGGCGCAGAATACCGTCTTGTCACACCAGTGCGACACGCTCCCGGGCGACAGCGGTTCGCCATTGATGTTGCAGACAGAGTCTGGCTGGCAGTTGATTGGTGTGCAAAGCTCCGCTCCAGCAGCCAAAGATCGCTGGCGGGCAGATAATCGCGCCATATCCGTGACCGGTTTTCGCGAGAAGCTGGAAGTGTTGGCGCAGGAATAACACATGCTGCCCGCATTAACGGGCAGCATGGATATCAGGCAAGTTTTATCATTATCATTCCGGCCAGTAGCAGTATCACGCCGATCCAGCCCTTATTATTCAGGCGCTGACCAAACAGCACCCAACCTGCCGCTAACGTCGCGGCAATACCGAATCCGCCCCACAGGGCATAAGCCACCGAAAGATCGATACCTTTTACCGCTTGCGACAGCGCGCTAAAGGCCGCTAATACGGCAGCTAACGACAGCACGCCATAAATCTTGCGGCGAAAACCATCGGAAAATTTCAAAAAGACGTTAGCGACGATTTCCAGCACGATAGCCATACCCAGCCAGGCACCGTGAACCCATTCAAACTGTTGCATGGGTCACCTCTTTGCCTGGTTTAACAGGCTTTCGGGTGCCGGATTTAATCAGCACAATGCCGACCACCAGTGAAGCCAGTCCTGCCACCTTCAATGTGGACAAGGTTTCGTCAAATAACAGAACGCTAAACAGCGTAATAAATAAAATACCGATCCCTTCCCACAGGGCATAGGCCACACCAAGGGCAATTTTTTTAACGGCAAAACTGAGAAAAATATACGATAAGGCGATCATTACCAGCATTAAAATAAAGCCCGAATTACCATGGCCGACGCTTGCCCATTTCATTGAAAGCGTACCAGTAATTTCAGCCGCGATGGCCAGACCTAATAATATCCAGTAAAACATGATGCTTCTCCTGCTTGAGAATATAGTCCTTTGGGCCTACTGCATGCAGTAAACCAAAAAATAAAATTAGTTAGCTCAGCGCACAGCGCCAGCTCAGGCAGAAGAAGGGACTAAAGCGCGTTGCGCCAGTGTTGCTCACCCGCAAGCAAGAAAGTGGAAGAGGTACGAAGAAGTGAAGGTAAACGCAAAAACATCCTGAACATATTGTCCATAATATTACAATTATCCGCAGTGTTGCTTCTCATCATCGCGGATGATAATTGTCCTCGGTAGTTAAACACAGATGATTTGTATCATAGCTTCAATACGAACTCAAAGTCTTTTCACTTCTTTACCTGCCCCATTTGATTTTTGTTATAACGGCTCGACGCAAATCACACTATTATTCAGATTCAAAAATCAAAAACGCAGGAATACACATGGCGAAACCGATCATCACGCTTAACGGTCTAAAAATAGTCATTATGCTGGGCATGCTGGTTATCATCCTGAGCGGCATTCGCTTTGCCGCAGATATCATCGTCCCCTTTATTCTGGCGTTATTTATAGCCGTTGTGCTGAACCCCGTGGTGCAGCGGATGGTCAAGCTTCGCATACCGCGCGTATTTGCGGTGTCATTGCTCATCGTTATTATTGTAATGCTAATGGTACTGCTGTTAGCGTATTTAGGCACATCCTTAAATGAGCTTGCGCGTACGCTACCGCAATATCGCTCTTCACTGGTTATTCCACTAAAAAATCTTGAACCATGGTTACAACGCGCAGGGATCGGCGTTTCCGTGGATGAGCTCGTCAAATATATCGATCCAAACGCGGCAATGACGCTGGTGACCAATTTGCTGGCGCAGCTTTCGAATGCTATGTCATCGATCTTTTTACTGCTACTGACGGTAGTTTTTATGCTGCTGGAAGTACCGCAACTGCCCAACAAACTAAAACAAATGATGAGTCGCCCCATTGAAGGTATGGCGGCGATTCAACGCGCCATCGACAGCGTATCTCACTATCTGGTGCTTAAAACGGCAATCAGCATTGTGACCGGGTTGGTCGCCTGGGGCATGCTTGCTGCATTGGATGTGCGCTTTGCCTTTGTCTGGGGATTACTGGCCTTCGCCCTGAACTACATCCCTAATATCGGTTCGGTATTGGCGGCCATTCCCACTATTGCTCAGGTGCTGGTATTTAGCGGCCTTTACGATGCGCTGGTGGTTCTGGCAGGCTATCTGGTCATCAACCTGGTATTCGGGAATATCCTCGAGCCGCGGATCATGGGGCGTGGACTTGGACTGTCTACGCTGGTGGTTTTTTTGTCGTTAATCTTCTGGGGCTGGCTGCTCGGCCCTGTTGGGATGCTGCTTTCTGTTCCGCTAACCATCATTGTGAAAATCGCGCTAGAGCAGACCAATGGCGGTCAAAGCATTGCGGTGTTACTGAGCGATCTCAACAAAGAGTAAAATGCAAAACGGCCTCCGCAGAGGCCGTCTTAGTTTTCACTGACGATTACAACGCTTTCAGAATCGCATCCACGCTGGCTTTGGCATCGCCAAACAGCATATGAGTGTTTTCTTTAAAGAACAGCGGGTTCTGCACACCAGCATAGCCCGTGTTCATCGAACGTTTGAACACGATGACGTTCTGCGCTTTCCATACTTCAAGCACCGGCATACCGGCGATCGGGCTGTTCGGGTCATCCTGCGCCGCCGGGTTTACCGTATCGTTGGCACCAATCACCAGCACGGTATCGGTATCGGCGAAATCATCGTTGATCTCGTCCATTTCCAGCACGATGTCATAAGGGACTTTGGCTTCCGCCAGCAGTACGTTCATATGACCGGGCAAACGCCCTGCTACTGGGTGAATACCGAAGCGCACTTTGATGCCGCGTGCGCGCAGTTTCTCAGTGATTTCCGCGACCGGATACTGTGCCTGAGCCACTGCCATGCCGTAGCCCGGGGTGATGATCACGGAGTGCGAGTTCTTCAGCATTTCTGCTGTGTCTTCCGCAGTAATCTCACGGTGCTCACCGACTTCTTCATCTGATCCAGTAGAAGAACCGTCAGAACCAAAGCCACCTGCAATAACGCTGAAAAATGAACGGTTCATCGCCTTACACATAATGTAAGACAGGATCGCACCAGAAGAACCGACCAGCGCACCGGTAACGATCAGCAGATCGTTGCTCAGCATAAAGCCCGCCGCCGCCGCAGCCCATCCTGAATAGGAGTTGAGCATTGAAACGACCACCGGCATATCCGCACCACCGATGGAGGCCACCAGATGCCAGCCAAAAGCCAGTGCAATTATGGTCATCACCAGCAGCGCCAGAACCTGCAGGCCCACGCTTTCGGTACGGACAAATACCACCAGCAGCAGGAAAGAAACAACCAGCGCCGCCAGATTCATTTTGTGACGATTCGGCAGCATCAGCGGTTTAGAGGAGATCTTGCCGCGCAGTTTGCCAAAGGCCACCACAGAACCGGTAAAGGTTACCGCACCGATGAAGATACCCAGGAACACTTCCGTCAGGTGAATGTTCACCAGAATCGGCTCCAGGCCCGTGTCGTGATACAGGTAGCTGTTGAAGCCCACCAGTACCGCTGCCAGACCAACGAAGCTGTGCAGAATTGCCACCAGCTCCGGCATCTCGGTCATCTCAACTTTTTTCGCCAGACGAATACCAATCGCGCCGCCGATGATCATCGCCACCAGGATCCACGCAACGTTGCCGGTATCCGGGCCAAAAATCGTGGCAATCAGCGCAATCGCCATCCCGGCGATACCGTAGTTGTTACCCTGCTGAGAGGTTTCGTGTTTCGAAAGCCCCGCCAGACTAAAAATAAACAGGATAGCGGCAACAATGTATGCAGCTGTAACTAATCCTCCAGACATATGTTACCCCTTAGTTTTTCCGGAACATTTTCAGCATGCGCTGAGTCACGGTGAAGCCACCGAAAATATTAATGCTGGCAATAAGCACCGCGATAAAGCTCAGGAAACTCACCCAGCCACCCTGGCCAATTTGCAATAACGCCCCAACCACGATAATCCCTGAGATGGCGTTAGTCACAGACATCAACGGAGTATGCAACGCATGTGACACATTCCAGACCACGTAGTAACCCACCACGCAGGAAAGCGCGAACACCGTAAAGTGACCAAGGAACTCTTTCGGCGCAACGTCAGCGAGCCAGCCAAACAAAATCACCACCAGCGCCATCAGCGCATATTTGCGCCACGGAGAGACAGGTTTTTTCTCTTCTTTTGGTGCAGGTGCGGCTTTTGGCGCAGCCTGCGGCTGAGCAGAAACCTGGATAGGTGGCGCAGGCCAGGTGATTTCACCCTCGCGAACCACCGTGACACCGCGAACAACCACGTCGTCAAAATCGACGGTGATATTGCCGTCTTTCTCTTTGCACAACAGTTTGAGTAGGTTGACGAGGTTGGTGCCGTAAAGCTGGGAAGATTGCGTTGGCAAACGGCCAGGCAGGTCGGTATAGCCGATAACCTTCACCCCGTTCTCGGTGGTTGTCACCTGATTAGGCACGGTATATTCGCAGTTACCGCCGTTTTGCGCGGCAAGATCGACAATTACGCTGCCCGCTTTCATCGAATCGACCATTTCACGGGTAATCAGTTTCGGGGCCGGTTTGCCCGGGATCAGCGCAGTGGTAACAATAATGTCGACGTCTTTCGCCTGTGCAGCGAAGAGTTCCATTTCGGCTTTGATGAACGCCTCGGACATCACTTTGGCATAGCCATCACCGCTGCCCGCTTCTTCTTTAAAGTCCAGTTCAAGGAACTCGGCGCCCATACTCTGCACTTGTTCCTTCACTTCCGGACGGGTATCAAAAGCACGCACGATAGCGCCCAGGCTGTTTGCCGCACCGATCGCCGCAAGACCTGCTACACCCGCACCAATCACCATGACCTTGGCAGGTGGAACCTTGCCTGCGGCGGTGATCTGGCCGGTGAAGAAGCGACCGAATTCATGTGCAGCTTCAACAATAGCGCGATACCCGGCGATGTTCGCCATTGAGCTCAAAGCATCCAGCGACTGTGCGCGCGAAATACGCGGCACGGAGTCCATCGCCATAACTGTCACGTTTCGCTCTGCAAGCTTTTGCAACAGTTCAGGGTTTTGCGCGGGCCAAAGAAAGCTCACCAGCGTCGTGCCCGGATTGAGTAACGGAATTTCCGCCTCCTCCGGCGCATTGACCTTCAGGATGATCTCTGACTGCCAGACTGCATTTCCATCAACAATTTCTGCGCCTGCTTGTACAAACGCCTTATCGTCAAAACTCGCCAGTTGACCTGCACCGCTTTCAACCGCGACGCTGAAACCTAACTTAAGCAGCTGCTCAACCGTCTTCGGCGTGGCTGCAACGCGGGTTTCATTGGTTAACCGTTCTCTTGGTATGCCAATTCGCATAATGTTCCCTTCCATCTGTAATTATGATGATGGTTTATCAATGTTCGCACGAGGCATGCGCGCACTCTCGAGAGAGGTCAGTGTTACCTCAATAAAATAAAACAGTAACAAACTCTGTATAACCTACTGAAAATGACGCCTGTGATCTAGCGCCAAAAAACAGTATTTATTATGAAATTCGCAAAATAGAGATGAATCGAACCTCAGACAGATAAAATGCCCTAAAAATAGCCCACAAAGGCTGATAATTCGCTTAAGCGAAGCGGCAAAACATGATTACGTACCTGCCAAAAACAATTAATTAACATTAAATTAACTTATGAAATTCAACTGCTTTATCAGTTTTGGTCACCAAACGCCGAATTTTTCGGCATATCACAAAATGTTATCGATGTTGTTAAGCCAGGTGGCACGATGAGTGAAAAATGACGCAGACACTGACGCAATTTAAATGCAATAATCAGCGACGTTTCTAGTCAATAACAATACCAGTACCTGGTTTGCGCAAGGCGAAGGATTATTTTTATGAAGCTTAAGAACACTCTCCTGGCGTCCGCACTTATTTCTGCGACTGCTTTTTCTGTCAATGCAGCGACAGAATTGACGCCGGAGCAAGCGGCTGCCCTGAAACCCTATGACCGCATTGTGGTCACCGGTCGTTTTAATGCTATCGGTGATGCAGTTGCTGCCGTATCACGCCGTGCAGATAAAGACGGTGCAGCCTCCTTTTATGTTGTTGATACTTCAGATTTTGGCAGCGGCGGTAACTGGCGCGTTGTTGCCGACGTCTATAAAGCTGACGCTGAAAAAGCGGAAGCGTCAAAAAACCGTATCATTAACGGCGTTATGGAATTGCCTAAAGATCAGGCCGTTCTGATTGAACCTTACGATACCGTTACGGTACAGGGTTTCTACCGTAGCCAGCCTGAAGTAAACGATGCAATCACCAAAGCTGCGAGAGAGAAAGGTGCATATTCCTTCTATATCGTGCGCCAGGTCGATGCCAACCAGGGCGGCAACCAGCGTATTACCGCATTCATCTACAAAGCTGATGCGAAAAAACGCGTCGTGCAAAGCCCTGATGCAATCCCAGCAGATTCTGATGCCGGACGCGCCGCATTAGCAGCAGGTGGCGAAGCCGCGAAGAAAGTTGAGATCCCAGGCGTTGCGACTACCGCTTCTCCGAGTGCTGAAGTCGGTCGCTTCTTCGAAACGCAATCCACCAAAGGCGGACGTTACACTGTCACGCTACCGGATGGAACCAAAGTTGAAGAACTGAACAAAGCGACCGCCGCCATGATGGTACCGTTCGACAGCATCAAGTTCACCGGTAACTACGGCAACATGACGGAAGTTTCTTATCAGGTAGCAAAACGCGCTGCGAAAAAAGGCGCGAAGTATTATCACATCACCCGCCAGTGGTCAGAACGTGGTAACAACGTGACGATCAGCGCCGATCTGTATAAGTAATACCCAATGTATTATCAGGTCTACAGTCCTTGTAGACCTGATAATTTCGCGCAGTTCTGCTCCCAGACAAAACAAAAACAGCAGTATTAAGACGACTTTTCACACTATTAGTCACAAATCTCTCTATCCCCATTGCATGCGTTCTCTTCTCTCCGTAAAATCCCGCGCCTTAGTGGCTTTCACCATTTTTATGCGGTTTGCCAAAATAATTATTCTCTCACTCTCGTTTTTGTAACTGGATACAAATGGAAAAGAAATTGGGTCTGAGCGCACTGACCGCGCTGGTTTTAAGCTCAATGCTCGGCGCTGGCGTTTTCAGCCTGCCACAAAACATGGCGGCAGTAGCCAGCCCGGCTGCATTACTGATTGGTTGGGCGATTACCGGTGCGGGTATTCTTTTGCTCGCCTTTGCCATGCTGATCCTGACGCGTATCCGTCCTGAACTGGATGGCGGTATTTTTACCTATGCGCGTGAAGGTTTTGGCGAGCTGATTGGCTTCTGCTCCGCGTGGGGATACTGGCTGTGTGCCGTTATCGCTAACGTTTCGTATCTGGTCATTGTCTTCTCTGCACTCAGCTTCTTTACCGACACGCCTGAGTTACGTCTGTTTGGCGACGGTAATACCTGGCAGTCGATTGTGGGCGCATCGATGCTGCTGTGGATCGTACACTTCCTTGTGCTGCGCGGTGTGCAAACGGCAGCCAGTATTAACCTGGTCGCGACGCTGGCGAAATTACTGCCGCTGGGTCTGTTTATCGTGCTGGCATTCATGCTGTTTAAGCTCGACACCTTTACTCTCGATTTTACCGGCGTAGCATTGGGCGTTCCCGTCTGGGAGCAGGTCAAAAACACCATGCTCATCACCTTGTGGGTATTCATCGGTGTGGAAGGCGCGGTGGTGGTTTCTGCCCGTGCCAGAAACAAACGCGATGTCGGACGCGCCACGCTGCTGGCGGTACTTGCCGCGCTGGGCGTTTACCTGCTGGTCACCCTGTTATCTCTGGGCGTTGTCGCACGTCCCGAACTGGCGGAGATCCGTAACCCGTCAATGGCCGGTCTGATGGTTAAAATGATGGGACCATGGGGCGAAATTATTATTGCCGCAGGTCTGATTGTTTCCGTGTGCGGCGCCTATCTAAGCTGGACGATTATGGCGGCGGAAGTGCCGTTCCTCGCCTCCACGCACAAAGCGTTTCCGCGCATTTTTGCGCGACAGAACGCGCAAGGCGCGCCATCGGCGTCGCTATGGCTGACCAACATCTGCGTACAGCTCTGCCTGGTGCTGATCTGGCTTACTGGTTCCGACTACAATACGTTATTGACTATCGCCTCAGAGATGATTCTGGTGCCCTATTTGCTGGTCGGCGCATTTCTGTTAAAAATTGCAACCCGTCCGATTCATAAAGCTGTCGGTATCGGGGCGAGTATTTATGGCATATGGTTATTGTATGCGTCAGGTCCGATGCACCTGCTGCTGTCCGTAGTGCTGTATGCGCCAGGACTGCTGGTTTTCCTTTATGCCCGTAAAACGCACGCGCATGAAAACGTATTAAAACGCCAGGAGATGGCGCTGATCGGCCTGCTGCTTGTTGCTGCTGTGCCGGCTACCTGGATGCTGATGGGGTAACGTTATACCCATCGTTCGCGACATATGGAGATTACGATGGGTAAAAAAAACCCTTTGCCAATTCTTATCACCGGAGGTGGTCGTCGTATCGGCCTCGCCGTCGCATGGCACTTTCTGAACCAAAAACAGCCAGTTATCGTCAGCTACCGTACGCACTATCCTGCCATTGACGGCCTGCGAGAAGCGGGCGCAATTTGTATTCCTGCTGACTTTTCCACGGATGAAGGTGTGCTGGCCTTTGCTGATGAGGTCAAAGCTCAGACGGATGGCTTGCGCGCCATTGTGCATAATGCCAGTGCCTGGCTTGCAGAAAAGCCTGGTACACCGCTGACCGATGTGCTGTCAGCCATGATGCAGATTCATGTCAATACGCCCTACCTGCTCAACCATGCACTGGAAGGATTGCTACGCGGTCATGGACACGCGGCCAGCGATATAATCCATTTTACTGATTATGTTGTGGACCGCGGCAGCGACAAGCACATTGCTTATGCTGCCAGCAAAGCGGCGCTGGATAATATGACCCGCTCGTTCGCGCGCAAACTGGCACCGGAAGTGAAAGTGAACGCGATTGCCCCTTCACTTATCCTGTTTAACGAGGGTGATGATGCAGAGTATCGCCAGCAGGCACTGAACAAATCACTGATGAAAACCGCACCAGGTGAAAAAGAGGTCATTGATTTAATTGACTATCTGTTAACCAGCTGTTTTGTCACCGGACGTAGTTTTGCCCTTGATGGCGGTCGTCATCTGCGTTAGTGCAGTTTGATCCAACAAAAGATCAGCAACCACGCGCTCAGGCCCCAGCACACCACTGATCCGCCGAGCGCAACGGGTAAGCGCATAAATCCGGTGAAATACCACATTGAAACGAGGTAGACAAAATAGGGAATAATCGACCACATGCTGAATATGATGGTTGTACGTAACGCCTCGACCCCACGCTCACTGGCCACGATATAGTGGGCAATCAACGCAAACGTCGGGAACAACGGAATTAATCCGGCAATATAGTAATTCTTTGTTTTCGCCAGCAAGCCAATCAACACCACCACCAGCGCACCGAGCGCCGCTTTTATAACGAGTCCCATCACTCTGCCTTAACACATCAATAACATCAGCCCCTAGCATAACGGAAGCGTTCTTGTTTAGAAAAGATTAATGGAAGGAAAAATCAGGGCGGTGTATGTTGGCGTTTTATATTCAAAAATTAATGATATGAACACCATCGTATTTGTTGAAGATGATCCTGAAGTTGGCTCACTGATTGCAGCCTATTTGGCCCGGCATGATATTGAGGTTATCCTTGAACCTCGTGGTGATTTGGCCGAGGAGAAAATCCTGCACGTTCAACCCGATCTGGTGTTATTAGATATCATGCTGCCGGGCAAAGACGGGATGACTATCTGCCGAGATTTACGCGGACGCTGGCAAGGCCCGATTGTCCTGCTCACCTCGCTGGATAGCGACATGAACCATATCCTGGCACTGGAAATGGGCGCCTGTGACTATATTCTGAAAACCACGCCGCCAGCGGTGCTGCTGGCTCGCCTGCGTCTGCACCTGCGTCAGAATGAGCACTCAACCCAGTCTAAAGGCATTCAATCGGCGACCATCACACCGCACACAACGCTGCGCTTCGGCACACTCACTATCGACCCAACCAACCGCTCCGTGCTGCTCGGCGGCGAGCAAGTTTCTCTTTCCACCGCTGATTTTGAATTACTGTGGGAGTTGACAACCCATGCCGGGCAGATTATGGACCGCGATGCGTTACTTAAGAACCTACGTGGCGTAAGCTATGACGGCATGGATCGCAGCGTAGATGTCGCGATTTCCCGGTTACGCAAAAAACTGCTCGATAATGCGACTGAACCTTATCGAATCAAAACAGTGCGCAACAAAGGTTATCTCTTTGCACCTCACGCCTGGGACGACGAGCCACAGAAGTAATGCCATCGGGCCGATCTCATTGATCGGCTGGATTATTCACAATACGTTACACTGTCACTTAAAATCGTCTACAGAACAGGCATACAAACACCATCCGACGCCGTTCCACACTTTTTGTGTGGCTGTTACCCTCCCCCCTCCCTAAAATCCGTCGCGGTCCTGAACCCTTATGGTTCATCATTTTTTTTCGCACTAACAAAACTCTTTCCGGCATTTCAGGTGCTGAATGAGGCAAGAGGCTACAATATGTTCGTTTCGCTCGCGTATATCGCGTTCTTTTTGGTTTGTTCATGGGCAATTTTCAGAATCAACCAAAAAAGTCACTCTCTTTCAAAAAGCGTCTTCATCGCTATTTTTACGGGTGCCGTTATCGGTTTATCCCTGCATCTCATTGCTGCTGACGAAAGAAAAACAGTTATCGACTGGTACAATGTTATCGGCAACGGCTATGTGAATTTACTGAAGCTGGTTGCGGTACCGCTGATTTTCATCTCTATTCTCTCAGCCATTAATAAGCTCGAAAACAGCGCTGGCATTGGGAAAATGTCGTTAACCATCGTCGGATGCATGCTCTGTCTGGTAATGGTTGCCGGTTTTATTGGGCTGTTGACTGCGCATGTATTAGGCCTGGACGCCAGTGCGTTTGTTCATATGCAGTCCACGCTGACGGCAGACGATGTAAATAAAACAGCCGCCATTTCACTGCCTAAACTGGTTACATCTCTGATCCCCACGAATATCTTCCTCGATCTAACAGGGGCAAGAAGCGTTTCCGTCATTGGCATTGTTATCTTCACCCTACTTGCCGGCGTGGCATTATTAAAGGTCAAACAGGACGCCCCGCAAGAAGGTGAAAAATTAAGTGCTGGCATTAACGCTATCCAGATTTGGGTGATGAAAATGGTGCGTATCGTTATTGCTCTCACCCCTTATGGTGTGATGGCATTAATGGCTGGCGTATTTTCCGCGTATCGATTTGAACAATTTGCCAGTCTGTTAGGCTTTATTGCTGCCTGTTACCTTGCGATTCTGATGATGTTTATCGTCCACGCACTGATACTGCTTCTGAGCGGTAATAATCCCGTTCACTATTTTAAAACTGTCTGGCCAGTTTTAACCTTTGCGTTTGTTTCACGCAGCAGTGCAGCATCTATTCCACTAGCTATTTCCGCACAAGAAAAATTTGGCGTGCAAAACACCATTGCCAATATTGCGGCTTCATTCGGCTCCAGCATGGGTCAAAATGGCTGTGCCGGGATCTATCCGGCTATTATGGTGGCGATGATTGCTCCAACAATTGGGATTGATCCGCTATCAGTACATTTTTTGCTCGCCATGCTACCTGCGATTGCGCTGGGTTCTATTGGGGTGGCGGGTGTAGGCGGTGGCGGAACATTTGCTGCGCTGATCGTCCTTTCAACACTGAACTTCCCGGTCGCGCTGGTGGGGATTTTCATTGCTATCGAGCCTGTCGTCGATATGGCCAGAACGGCATTAAACGTGAACGGTTCGATGATGTCTGGCGTGCTGGCTAACAGGCTCCTGAAAAAGAGTGCTGAAAAACCACAACCCGTGAACGCGAATTAGTCAGTCCTAAAAAGATCAAAGCCTTCCTGTTGCTGGAAGGCTTTCTTTTGTGTCAACTAAACGTCAGCCCGTCGTATTTTTTCCAACGGTAATTTACGGCAGAGATAATCCAGCAGCCGATAAAGACGCCAATAATCGCAAAACCGACATTCCCCATATGGTCACTTAAATTGCTGACGGTATCCCACAAACCACCCTGGAGCGAAAACGCGTCAGAGAGAAGCCCCAGCGCCTCCAGTCCGCCAATAAATAGCGCTACAATCACGGAAGTCCCGGTAATGGTCATATTGTAATAGAGCTTGCGTTGCGGCTTATTGAACGCCCATCCGTAGGCCTCAACCATCAGAATACTGTCGAGACAATCAATTAACGCCATACCGCAGGTAAACAGCGCCGGGAACACGAGAATTGACCAAACCGACATGCCACTGGACGCGCTTGAAGCAGAAATTCCCAGCAAAGAAATTTCAGTGGCGGTATCAAAACCCAGACCAAAAAGAAAACCGACAAAATACATATGCCAGTCTTTGCCTACCAACCGAAACGCTGAGCGGAAAAGCCAGTTCAGAGGACCTGAAACTGTAATATCTTCCGTGGTGCCATCGTAAGTACCGGTGCGTTTAAGATGGCGGAATGCCTTCCAGACCTGGCAGAAAATAATGAGATTAATGGTAGCCAGAATCAGCAAAAACGCGGCAGAAACCGAAGTTCCTATCAGACCGCCGACATTCTGAAACCATGCCATATGTTGCTTAAACACGCTGGTGGTCAGTGCAATGCCAATGCTTGCCAGTACCACAATGGTGGAGTGCCCCAAAGAAAACCAGGCTCCCGTCGTCAGGGCGCGTTTTTTCTGCTGCATGAGTTTACGTGTAGCGCTGTCTATCGCGGCGATATGATCGGCATCGACAGCATGGCGCAAACCGTAGCACCACGCAATCAGACTCAGTGCAAGCAATGACGTGTTGTTACTAAACGCGGTGAAAGCCCACAGCCACGCCACGATGTTTGCCCCGATGAGTAAGACCATCAACAAAAGAATATTCGGGCGTTTTTTAAATAATGAAAACAATGCGTTCATTGTTTCCCGCCAATTAAATTTGAGCTAAACAACACACCACCACTCACTGATTAATTAATATAACGTTTATCAGGCTAATGATAACTCTTAAGAATTACTAACCCAGTGTCGTAGATCAAAGTTGATTATCACCTGAAGCAAGTTCCGCCATCGCTAGCTCCGCAATACGCAGAGGTACCGTTGCGCTGTCCCCCTCTTGCAGAAACCAGACGGACGACAACCCACACCAGGCAACAATCCACATCAGCAAACGTTGCCGTTCAATTCTTGCGATTTCAGACACAATGTTGACTCGTTGTGTGAATGTTTCCGGCTCAATGGCAACAGGTCTGGTGGGTTCGGCAAGATCAGGGTTAGTAAAAATATTGGCGTAATCAAAGCCACGCTCGCCCAGCAGCCCTTTGGGATCGATAGCCAGCCATCCTCTCGTTCCGAAATCAAGAATATTGCCGTGGTGTAGGTCGCCGTGTAATACGACTTCATCTTGGGGTGAAGATAGCAGTACATTTGCCACCGCTGCACAACGCGTCAGGATACCGCCATGCTTTTTCGCGGCGGGAGCCAGGTCGCTAAACCAATGGTGCAGAGGTGTTAACGCTGGCGTAGACGCATTCCGGGAGAAATGGAGTCTACTGGCAGCATGGCAAATAATGCGACAAGCCTGCGCATCGTTACCAGTCCAGGACATGTCCGCTAAAGACCCTGTCCCTGTCGCACGTTCCAGCAGAATCGCCCCTGCTGCATGAGCAAGTACTTTCGCTGCGCCATTTCCGTTCCACCAGACCATGAGTTCACAGCCGATCCGTTCACTGTCATCGTCGGTGATTTTAAGTATGGCTTTCTGACCGTCCCTGATGACCACTACAGGCAAAAGCTGTGATGTGTGTGTTTCAACCGGTTCACCATCTGGAGTGAGTCCCCAACGGTTGAGCCAGGTGTTGAACAGGCGATTTTCCAAACAATATCCTCATTTTTCTCTGGAAGATGGTAACCAAAAGGATCCGTGTCGGCATTATTCCTGTTTTCTTTTGGTTGAGCTACAACCTCCCACAGCCGTCATCACTGACTTAAAGGGTTGAGCACTAACAGGCACATCCTTGTGTATCTGTGTGCCATGCTGACTGTGTTCGGTAAATAAGGAGGACACGATGATCACGTTATGCAAAACCTGTGGAACATCCTATGAGGTAACTGTTGCCCATCCGGAACAGTGCGATATCTGCCAGGATGAACGCCAGTATGTCCCTGCGAGCGGACAGGAATGGGTCGATTTTACCGCCCTGTGTGCATCGCATACAAATAAGTGGAAGCAACACGACAGTACTCTCCTCAGCATCCGCACCGTTCCTGATTTTGCAATTGATCAGCGCGCGTTTATTCTGCGTACCTCTGAAGGCAATATTTTATGGGACTGCATTGCCTCGCTCGACGATGCCACAAAAACGCTAATAACGTCCCTTGGCGGGCTTAAGGCTATCGCGATATCGCATCCTCATTACTACACCACCATGCAGGACTGGGCTGCAGAATTTAACGCACCGATTTACCTTCATGCCAGCGACAGAAGGTGGGTAATGCGCGACAGCCCGTGGATTAGATTCTGGGATGGCGACACCATTGAGTTAACCCGTGACGTCACGGTGATACGTCTCGGCGGACACTTTGCTGGCGGCTGCGTCCTGCACTGGGCGCGTGACGAAGGCGTGGTGCTTTCCGGCGACATCGTCCAGGTTACGCCAGGTGCGCATGCCGTCTCTTTTATGTGGAGCTACCCTAATATGCTACCGTTGCCAGCTGCAACGGTCAGCAACATTACCCAGAGACTGAGTAAAGTGAAATTTAAGCAACTTTACGGCGCATTTGCAGGAAAAGATATTACGCAAAATGCCGATGAAATTGTGCGGCGTTCAGGTGAAAAGTATATTTCCTGCCTCAGATAAACCGGCAGTTTATTCACCAACCAGACTCAGGAAGGTAAAAATGGATAGAACTGATAAACCACGCCCATCACAGAAATACTCACTATCACACTGATAATGAAGTAGGTTTTGAAAGGCTGCTTTTGTGTTTTATGGCGAAAGATTTGTTGACCCGCTATCGCGCCACCCCATCCGCCCACAACGCCAAACACCAGCAATGTGGATTCCGGCACTCTACGCCAGTCCTTGCGTGCCGCCATTTTGTCCACGCCGTATAACAGCAACGTCAGTATGTTGGCGAGTAGAAACCATATAACAAGAGGGTGAGCGGTGAAAATGCAGCCGATCGCTGCAAAAATGAGTAGCGAATAACAACAGCGATTGAGATTCATATTTTCAGTCACAGCACTTTTCAGGAAGTTTCGTCACCCATTATACGCAAGGTCAGTCATCCCTGCCATGGGTGAGAATACCCCTTTTACTATTATGCCTATATCCCCAGAAATAGCGGAAATTCTCTGGTCTGCGGCGTACCTAACAATTCAAACAAGAGAACCGTTTTCATTATTCAGAACAAATGGTAATTTATTAAATCCAAATGGAGAAATTGTTCTGGAGTCGCAGGGATGAGAAAATACTCATATCCATATTTGTTTTTTGTCACCGTCTTATCTCTCGGCGCAATTTTTCTTTTTTACTGGTGGAAGGTAACGATATACAGAGCGACTTTTCTCTACCCGCTCACATCCAAATACCTCATACTTATTTCTCTGGCAGTGTCATTTTTAATTACCTTATTTCTGGTAGGTAATGGGATAATGAAAAAAAGTCCCTTCCAAACTTATCTGAAATTATTTGGTAGCATCAGCATTGTCATGGTGCTGTTTTCAGTGATCACAGTTATGGCGATAACCTGGTTCATTCCAGGTGTCCCCTCGTCCTATACCGCTCCATACACCTACTCTACAGGAAGTTCTAAAAGCTGTTCGGGGGCTGATGTTGACGATCCGGATCTCGGGACTAACATCAGAATTTGCTATCCCGAAGGTAACTACGAATATAACAACACAATCTATGTTGAGAAACGAAGTAACCTTTTAGGTGCGGTCGTAACATACGCCAGAACAACACCATCCCGATTTTGATTAACTTACCGCGTACAAAGCAATGCGTTATCAAGCGAAAGGTCATTTCGCCCCCGTAGGGGCCATAAGAATGCAGAAAAGAGTTATACAGTGTACTCTGCCTGGATAAACACGCCAGATGGTGATCAGATAACCTTTCTGCTCCCACGCATCGGCGGATACTGCTGTGCCCCTTTTCCCCTGAGGGACACGAGAACTCGCTAACTTATTGAGCGTTCGGTGATTTTTATGAAGAAACTGTTTGTGCAGTTTTACCTCCTGCTGTTTGTCTGCTTTTTGGTGATGACCCTGTTGGTCGGCCTGGTATACAAATTCACCGCAGAACGCGCAGGCAGACAATCGCTCGACGATTTGATGAAAAGCTCGTTGTACCTGATGCGCAGTGAACTACGCGAAATCCCGCCACGCGATTGGGGTAAGACGCTGAAGGAGATGGACTTAAACCTCTCATTTGACCTGCGTGTTGAACCGCTGAATAAGTACACACTGGATGCCCCAACCATGCAGCGTTTGCGCGAAGGCGATATTGTGGCTCTTGACGATCAATACACTTTTATTCAACGCATTCCTCGCAGCCATTATGTGCTGGCCGTCGGCCCGGTTCCTTACCTTTATTTTCTTCATCAAATGCGCCTGCTGGACATCGCGCTGATGGCGTTTATTGCTATCTCACTGGCCTTCCCGGTACTGATCTGGATGCGTCCACACTGGCAAGAAATGCTAAGACTCGAATCCGCCGCACAACGTTTTGGTGAAGGACATCTGAGTGAACGCCTTCATTTTGACAACGGTTCCAGCTTTGAGCGCCTGGGCGTAGCGTTTAACCAAATGGCCGACAATATCAATGCGCTGATCGCCAGTAAAAAACAGCTCATCGATGGTATTGCCCATGAGCTTCGTACTCCGCTGGTACGTTTACGTTACCGGCTGGAAATGAGTGATAACCTCACCGGTCAGGAATCTCAGGCGCTTAATCGTGATATCGGCCAACTGGAAGCGTTGATCGAAGAGTTACTGACCTACGCCCGCCTGGATCGCCCGCAAAATGAACTGAAGCTCAGCGTACCTGACCTGCCTGTTTGGTTGACAACCCATCTGGAGGATGTGCAAAGCGTGAATCCTGGCCGTGCGGTGCACTTACGTCATCTCGAAACTGGCGACTACGGCGCGTTGGATATGCGCCTGATGGAGCGGGTCCTGGATAATTTGCTGAACAATGCCCTGCGCTATTGCCAGTCTACAGTGCAAGCCAGTCTGCTGCTGAACGGCAATCAAGCCACGCTGGTAGTGGAAGACGACGGTCCCGGTATTGCACCAGACGCTCGCGAACAGGTTTTTGAACCGTTTGTACGCCTTGACCCCAGCCGTGACCGGGCAACCGGGGGTTGTGGGCTTGGGTTAGCCATCGTCCACTCAATTGCTTTGGCTATGGGGGGGACGGTCGTCTGTGATGAAAGTGAACTTGGCGGTGCCCGGTTTACTTTCCGTTGGCCCGTCTGGCATCACATTCCCGAAATTTCAGCTGCCTGACCTATTCTGCTCGGTGGTCAGGCGGTGGAGGTTGTGCTATAAAAAAGTATGTTGTAACTAAAATGGTAAACCTATGGCCCGTTACGATCTTGTTGACCGCCTGAACGGCACCTTTCGCCAGATGGAACAAGAACTGGCACTTTTGAACGAAAACCTGTTGCAGCAGACGCTGCTGATTGCGCGCGTATTCTCGTTACCGGAAGTGGTTAAAGAGGCAGAGCATGCCCCTCTGCAGAGCATTAATGTTAAGCAGCATTTAGGCAAAGAGGCTGAAGCGCTGGCACTGCTCCATTACCGTCACCTGTTTATTCAGCAGCAGTCCGAAAACCGCAGCAGCAAAGCAGCCGTCCGCCTACCGGGTGTATTGTGCTATCAGGTTGATAACGCAGCGCAATGTACTCTGGAAGAACAAATCCAGCGTATAAACCAGTTGAAAACCACCTTCGAGCGCATTGTTACAGTGGAATCAGGGCTGGCGCCGGCAGCTCGTTTCGAATGGGTGCATCTTCATCTGCCGGGGCTGATTACTTTGAATGCCTATCGCACGCTAACCGTAGTCCGCGATCCTGCCACCCTACGATTTGGCTGGGCTAATAAGCACATCATAAAAAACCTGAAACGCGATGAAGTACTGCAGCAACTGGAAAAAAGCCTGACGTCACCGCGCAGCGTACATCCCTGGACACGTGAAGAATGGCAGGCGAAGCTTGAACGCGAATATCAGGATATCGCCGCCTTACCGCAGCAGGCCCGCCTGAAGATTAAAAGGCCGGTAAAAGTGCAGCCTATTGCCCGCGTCTGGTACAAAGGAGAGCAAAAACAGGTGCAATATGCCTGCCCGACGCCACTGATTGCTTTGCTTAATAACGACAACGGTATGACCGTACCGGATATCGGTGAGTTACTGAATTATGATGCCGAAAACGTTCAGCATCGTTTTAAACCTCAGGCGCAGCCGTTGAGATTGATTATTCCCCGGCTGCACCTGTACGTTGCGGATTAACTGCCTGGCCGCATGCTGCCAACCATCAGCTCCGGGCGTACCCAGCTGTCGAACTCCGCTTCGGTTAGATATCCCAGCGCCAGAGCGGAGGCTTTTAAGGTCAGCCCTTCTTTATGGGCTTTTTTGGCAATTTCAGCCGCTTTATCGTAACCGATATGGGTATTGAGCGCGGTCACCAGCATTAGCGACTCGTTGAGCAGTTGATCGATTCGTTCACGATTAGGCTCAATCCCCGTCGCGCAATGTTCATTGAAGCTTTCCATACCGTCCGCCAGCAGGCGTACCGATTGCAGGAAGTTGTGGATGACCATTGGTCGATAAACGTTGAGCTCAAAGTTACCTGACGCCCCACCCATGTTGATGGCGACATCGTTGCCCATCACCTGGCAGCAAAGCATAGTCAGCGCTTCACACTGGGTTGGATTGACCTTGCCCGGCATGATCGAGCTGCCCGGTTCGTTTTCCGGAATTGAAATTTCGCCAATACCACACCGGGGACCGGATGCCAGCCAGCGTACATCGTTGGCGATTTTCATCAGCGACGCTGCCAGTCCTTTTAGCGCGCCGTGAGCATGAACCAGGGCATCGCAGGTGGCGAGCGCTTCAAATTTATTCGGTGCGGTAACGAACGGCGCACAGGTGATGACCCGCAGTTCATCCGCAACCCGGCGGGCGTATTCGGGATGAGTGTTCAGTCCGGTACCTACCGCGGTTCCCCCCAACGCCAGCTCCGCCACGTGTGGTAAGCTGTTTTCGATGTGTCTGAGGTTATGTTCTAGCATTGCTACCCAGCCGGAAATCTCCTGGCCAAGCGTAAGTGGAGTTGCATCTTGCAGATGTGTACGACCAATTTTAACTATATCGGCGAAAGCGTGGGACTTATCACTGAGCGTTTTGGTCAACACATTTAATCGAGGGATCAGTGATTTACGCAGCGCCAGCAGTGCGGCAACGTGCATTGCGGTCGGGAAGACATCGTTCGAGCTTTGGCTTTTATTGACATCATCGTTGGGGTGTACTTTTCGCTCCATCCCCCGCACGCCGCCCAGCAACTCGCTGGCTCGGTTTGCCAACACCTCGTTCATGTTCATATTGCTTTGCGTGCCGGACCCAGTTTGCCAGATGGCCAGCGGGAACTCATCGCGGTGTTTATCTGCCAACACCTCATCTGCAGCCTGCATAATAGCCCTGGCTTTATCCTCAGCCAGCAGCCCAAGATCCTGGTTAACCTTTGCTGCGGCGCGTTTCGTCAGCGCCAGCGCATGGATCAACGAGACCGGCATTTTCTCCGTAGAGATACGAAAATGCTCCAGTGAACGTTGGGTTTGCGCGCCCCAAAGCTTATCGGCAGGAACATCAATCGCCCCCATTGAATCATTCTCGCGGCGTACCGTTACCATTACCTGCTCCTTACATTAACAATTGATTAGGTTATGTTTCGACATTGCCCACTTGCGTTGGTCTTATGAGTATTAACGAGGATAAAACTGTCGTTTGGTGGTTCGTGCGGTAAAAAAAACCGCCCCGAAGGGCGGTTGACGTTACTTAACGCAGCGTGCGCACTGCGACGTCTGAATTTGCTGGAAGAAATCATTGCCTTTGTCATCCACCAGGATAAACGCCGGGAAATCTTCCACTTCAATTTTCCAGATGGCTTCCATCCCGAGTTCCGGGTATTCCACGCACTCCAGACTCTTGATACTGCCCTGGGCCAGCACCGCGGCAGGGCCGCCAATACTGCCTAAATAGAAGCCGCCATGTTTATGGCAAGCATCGGTCACCTGCTGGCTACGGTTGCCTTTCGCCAGCATAATCATGCTCCCACCAGCGGCCTGAAGCTGGTCAACATACGAGTCCATACGTCCGGCCGTGGTTGGGCCAAGCGAACCAGAGGCGTAGCCTTCCGGCGTTTTTGCCGGACCGGCGTAATAGATCGGGTGATCTTTAACATACTGCGGCAAACTTTCACCGTTATCCAGACGTTCTTTCAGTTTCGCATGCGCAATATCACGGCCAACAATAATTGTACCGTTGAGTGACAAACGCGTAGAGACCGGATACTGCGACAGCTGGGCCAGGATCTCTTTCATCGGACGATTGAGATCAACGCGCACCGCTTCGCCCTCTCCCGCCTGACGCAACTCTTCTGGAATGTACTTACCTGGATTATGTTCCAGTTTTTCGATCCAGATACCTTCACGGTTGATCTTGGCTTTGATATTTCGATCGGCTGAGCAAGAGACGCCCATAGCAACCGGACACGACGCGCCGTGACGCGGCAGGCGGATCACGCGGATATCATGCGCGAAGTACTTCCCGCCAAACTGCGCACCCAGCCCCAAATTCTGCGCTTCAATCAGCAGCTCTTTTTCCAGCTCCACATCACGGAATGCCTGCCCATGCTCGTTACCTTCGGTCGGCAGCTCATCGTAGTATTTAGCCGAAGCCAGTTTTACCGTTTTCAGCGTAGCTTCCGCTGACGTTCCGCCGATCACAAACGCAATGTGATACGGCGGACAAGCCGCAGTACCCAGCGTACGCATCTTTTCAACCAGGTAATTTTTTAATTTGCCCGGCGTGAGCAGCGCTTTGGTTTCCTGGTACAGATAGGTTTTGTTCGCCGAACCGCCACCTTTGGCAATACACAGGAATTTGTATTCATCGCCGTCGACGGTATACAAATCAATCTGTGCTGGCAGGTTGGTGCCGGTGTTCACCTCTTTATACATATCCAGCGCTGCGTTTTGTGAATAGCGCAGGTTGTCTTCGATGTAGGTGTTATAGACGCCTCGAGCCAGCGCCTCCTCATCGCCACCACCGGTCCAGACACGCTGACCTTTTTTACCCACGATAATCGCGGTTCCGGTGTCCTGACAGGTCGGCAAAATGCCTTTTGCCGCGATGTCAGAGTTACGCAGAAATTGCAGGGCCACATACTTGTCGTTTTCGCTGGCCTCTGGGTCGCGCAGAATATCGGCTACCTGCTGTTGATGTGCGGGACGCAGCATAAACGACGCATCATGAAAGGCCTGACGAGCCAGCAGGGTTAAAGCTTGTGGCGCGACTTTAACAATCTCCTGCCCTTCAAATTCGGCAACAGAGACATAGTCGCTGGTCAGCAGATAGTATTCGGTATCATCCTTTTTGAGGGGGAAAGGATGCTGATAATGAAAGGGTTTGTTTGACATTGTGCTCTCACTTACTGCTCGGTCTGGTTATTCTCTGGGCAGATGTTCCGTTGCCCTGCTTCCCTGCCGCAGATCCGGTTGTAGAAGGAAGGGCTGTCTGCAACCGGAATCACTCAGGGTATTAAAAGCGAGTCTCCATATCCTACACATTTTTTTAACAAAAACTGAGACAAGTACGACTTTTTACATGTGCAGGTTACTTCCCTCAGGGTTTCTTGGTTTAATAGCCGTAGAAAATTCCACATTGAAACAGGGCTTGATAATGCAAAAACTCATCAACTCAGTGCAAAACTACGCCTGGGGAAGTAAAACGGCGTTAACGGAACTCTATGGCATTGCCAACCCCACTCAGCAACCGATGGCTGAGTTGTGGATGGGTGCGCATCCGAAAAGCAGTTCGCATGTTCTGGGCGCTGACGGCCAGACGGTTGCTCTGCGCGACGTTATCGAGCACGATAAATCCGCACTGCTGGGCGATGCCGTTGCGCAGCGTTTTGGTGAGCTGCCCTTCCTGTTTAAAGTGCTCTGCGCTGCACAACCGCTTTCGATTCAGGTTCATCCTAACAAGCACAACTCTGAAATTGGATTTGCCAAAGAAAACGCCGCAAGGATCCCGATGGATGCGGCTGAGCGCAACTACAAAGATCCTAACCACAAACCGGAACTGGTTTTTGCTTTGACGCCTTTCCTGGCGATGAACGCATTCCGCGAGTTCTCTGACATTGTTGCATTGTTACAACCCGTCTCCGCCGCACATCCGGCTATTGCGCATTTCCTGGAAGAGCCGAGTGCAGAACGTCTGAGCTATCTTTTCGCCAGCTTGCTGAATATGCAGGATGAGGAGAAATCCCATGCGTTGGCGATCCTGAAATCAGCGCTGAACAGCCAGCAGGGTGAACCTTGGCAAACCATCCGTCTGATCGCCGACGTCTACCCGAACGACAGTGGGCTCTTCTCCCCGCTACTGCTCAATGTGGTGAAACTCAATCCAGGCGAAGCTATGTTCTTATTTGCCGAAACCCCGCACGCTTACCTGCAAGGTGTGGCGCTTGAGGTGATGGCTAACTCGGACAACGTGCTGCGTGCCGGACTGACGCCAAAATATATTGATATCCCGGAACTGGTCGCCAACGTGCAGTTTGTCGCCAAGCCAGCAAACCAGTTACTGACCACGCCGGTTAAGTCTGATGGCGAACTGGATTTCCCGATCCCGGTTGACGATTTTGCGTTCTCCCTGCATGAGCTTACTACCAGTGGCGCAGATATCAGCCAGCAAAGTGCGGCCATTTTGTTCTGCATCGAAGGTGAAGCTGTACTGAGCAAAGGCGAGCAACGTCTGGTTCTGCGACCGGGTGAATCGGCCTTTATTGGCGCGAATGAATCGCCGGTTAACATCAGTGGCGCAGGTCGTTTAGCCCGGGTTTATAACAAGCTTTAGCAAGATACTGATATTTTTAACAACTCTTGCTAAGCTGTAGTGAGTTAAAGACATGTCACTCCTCCAGGCGTCTTAAAACGCTTGGTTTTATTTTATGGATATCGAAATGAAAAAATCGCTGGTAGCTGCGGGTGTGGTGGTTGCGCTGGGTATCGTCTGGACGGGCGGCGCCTGGTACACAGGAAAGAAACTCGAAACGCATCTCGCCGAGATGGTGACGCAGGCAAACGATCAGTTAAAACGTTTCTCCCCTGAGGCGGGTATTGAACTGAGTTATCAAAACTACCAGCGCGGGGTGTTCAATAGCCAACTGCAATTGGTGGTGAAACCAATAGCCGGGCAGGCAGATTCCTGGCTGAAACCGGGGCAAAGTATTGTCCTGGATGAAACGGTGGATCACGGTCCCTTCCCACTGGCCCAACTGAAGTCACTGAATCTGGTTCCGGCTATGGCCTCCGTGAAAACGACGCTGGTGAATAACGACGTTACCAAACCGCTGTTTGATATTGCCAAGGGTGAGTCGCCATTTGTCATTAACTCCCGTATCAGCTACAGCGGCGATACCCGTTCCGATCTTTCCCTTAAACCACTGAACTACGAGAAAGGCGACGAAAAAGTAGCCTTCAGCGGCGGGGAATTCCAGTTTACAGCAGACAAAGAAGGTAACGCTGTCTCGCTGACAGGCAATGCGCAAAGCGGCGTGGTCAATGCGGTCAACGAGTATGACCAGAAAGTACAAATGACTTTCAATAATCTGAAGACTGAGGGTTCCAGCAGTATTGCCAGCTTTGGTGAGCGCATCGGCGACCAGAAATTGTCACTCGAAAAACTGTCGATCTCGGTCGAGGGTAAAGAGTTGGCGGTTCTGGAGGGCATGGGTATCGATGGCAAATCCGATCTGGTTAACGACGGTAAAACTGTCAACAGTCAGCTGGATTACACGCTGAACAGCCTTAAATTGCAGGGCCAGGATATGGGTAGCGGTAAGCTGACGCTGAAAGTTGCCCAGATTGACGGTGAAGCCCTGCATCAGTTCAGTCAGCAGTATAGCGCCCAAACCAAGGCGCTGATGGCGCAGATCGATGTGGTACAAAATCCTGAGCTTTATCAGCAAAAAGTCACCGAAGCTTTCTTCAATGCGCTGCCGATACTGATGAAAGGCGAGCCGGTTATCACCATTGCCCCGCTGAGCTGGAAAAATGCGAAAGGTGAAACCGCATTTAATCTGTCACTGCTGCTAAAAGATCCGACAGCAAATACTGAGGAACCACAAACGCTGGCTCAGGAAGTGGATCGTTCGGTCAAATCACTGGATGCCAAGCTGACGATTCCGGTCGATATGGCGACTGAGTTCATGACGCAGATCGCCAAAATTGAAGGCTATCAGCAGGAGCAAGCGGCCGATCTTGCGAAGCAACAGGTGAATGGCCTGGCGGCAATGGGTCAGATGTTCCGTATTACAACGATGCAGGACAACGTCATCGGCTCCAGCCTGCAATACGCAAACGGACAGGTTACGTTAAACGGACAAAAAATGCCGCTGGATGAGTTTGTTGGCATGTTCGGTATGCCTTCTCTCGGCGAACCGGATGCCCCGGCTATCCCGCAACAGTAAATACGCGTGACAACAGGCCCGATAACCGTGTGTTTATCGGGCCTTTTTTATTTGGCCACCACCAGACGGGCGGAAAGCGTCAGGTTACGCGAATGACCATCATCGTGACCAATGCGCTGCAGCATGCGCTCAGCAAGGGTATATCCCATTTCACGCGCAGGCGTGCAGGCCCAAATAATGGGGATATCGTCCAGTGCATTTTCCGCTACATCGGCAAATCCCGCTAAGGAGATCTGCTGTTCGAAATAGCGATCTACGCCAATTTCACCACTCTGACGCCCCGCTCTCATCAGGCCAAACCAGGCGCCAACGGCAATGGTTTCGTTGTAGCACACCACTGCGCTGATCGTTGGGTTACGACGTAACAGCGCGGTTACCTCCTCTGCGGCCTGCTTCTGGCTGGATGAACACTCCAGCACCCAGTCGCTATGAAACGGTAAACCATACTTTAGCAACGTCGTACAATAGCCGCCGACACGCTCTGCGCGAGTCAATGAGGAACTCTGCCCCCCCAACCACGCTATTCGCTGATGTCCGTGGCGGATAAGATGTTCAACCAGCAATTGCGAAGCCTGCATGTTGTCAGGTCTGACGGTGTCGACATCATCCAGGTAGCTTGCCCGAGAAGCAAACACCACCGGTATCCCCTTATCGGCGGCCAGTTGTTGTAGGTCGTCGCTACTGCCGGCAGCCCCGGCGATCACCACACCATCAACCCCTTGATTTAGCAACATAGCGAAACGCTGCGCGAGCTGTTCGCCATCTTTGCCACCATGTAATAAAAAGACCATGCGCCCCTGCGCTTCTAATGCTTCCGTCAGTCCCGCCGTCAACTCGGCGTAAAACGGCGTAGAAAGATCGCGCACAATCAAACCAATTACCCCGCTCTGCCCGCCACGCAGCGCCGATGCCTGGCGATTACGCACAAACCCGAGTTGCTCAATAGCGGCATTCACGCGTTCGCCTGTCGCGGATGAAATACGACCTTTTCCACTAAGCACCAATGAGACAGTACTGACCGAAACGCCCGCGGCCAGCGCAACATCATGGATGGTTATTTTTTTGGCTATAGCCATAAAAACGGAAAACTCCCTGATAACGTGACGGATAAAACGTTTTATCAATCACTTCTATTTATACGCCCTATTATCGTTCGATAATGTGATTTATACCGCACTAAAATTAGGTAAAACGTTTTATCTTCTCGCCATCATTAGTCAGCTAGCTTTTACGAGGAGTCGTTTGATGACGACGAGAACTACACCAAAAATAACGTTATGGGAATTTTTCCAGCAGTTGGGCAAAACCTTTATGCTCCCCGTAGCGCTACTCTCATTTTGCGGAATCATGTTGGGGATCGGCAGCTCGTTAAGCAGCCATGATGTCTTAACGCTGATCCCGGCATTAGGTAATCCGGTACTGCAGGCCATCTTTACCTGGATGAGCAAAGTAGGCTCATTTGCGTTTAGTTTCTTACCGGTGATGTTCTGTATTGCCATACCTCTCGGCCTTGCTCGCGAGAACAAAGGCGTAGCGGCATTTGCCGGTTTTGTTGGTTATGCGGTCATGAACCTTGCCGTCAACTTCTGGTTAACCGCGAAAGGTATCTTACCTACCACGGATGCCGCGATCCTGAAGGCCAACAACGTGCAGAATATCCTGGGGATCCAGTCGATCGATACTGGGATCCTCGGTGCTGTTATTGCCGGGATCATCGTCTGGATGCTGCATGAACGTTTCCACAACATTCGTCTGCCGGATGCGCTGGCTTTCTTCGGCGGCACCCGCTTTGTGCCTATCATCTCCTCGGTGGTGATGGGGCTGGTCGGGCTGGTTATTCCCCTGATCTGGCCGGTTTTCGCCATGGGCATTACCGGGCTCGGCCACATCATCAACAGCGCGGGAGAATTTGGCCCAATGCTGTTTGGTACCGGTGAACGTCTGCTGCTGCCGTTTGGACTGCATCATATTCTGGTGGCGCTCATTCGCTTCACCGAGGCTGGCGGCACGCAAGAAGTCTGCGGTCACAGCGTGAGCGGCGCACTGACTATTTTCCAGGCTCAACTGAGCTGCCCGACAACACAAGGTTTCTCTGAAAGCGCAACCCGCTTCCTGTCGCAGGGCAAAATGCCTGCGTTCCTCGGTGGTTTACCGGGGGCAGCGCTCGCTATGTACCACTGTGCTCGCCCTGAAAATCGTCATAAAATTAAAGGGTTATTAATTTCCGGTCTTATTGCCTGTGTGATCGGCGGTACCACCGAGCCCCTTGAGTTCTTATTCCTGTTCGTTGCCCCAGTTCTGTATGTGATCCACGCCCTGCTGACCGGTCTTGGCTTCACTGTGATGGCAGTGCTTGGCGTCACCATCGGTAACACCGACGGTAACCTGATTGACTTCGTGGTGTTCGGCATCCTGCATGGACTCTCTACCAAGTGGTATCTGGTCCCTGTTGTGGCGGCGATCTGGTTCGCGGTGTACTACGTCATCTTCCGTTTCGCCATCACACGCTTCAATTTGAAGACACCAGGTCGGGACGTCGAAATTGCCAGCAATATCGAAAAAGTAATGGCTGGAGCGCCGGGTAAATCCGGTTACAACGTCCCTGCCATTCTGGCGGCGCTTGGCGGTGCGGAAAACATCGTCAGCCTGGATAACTGCATTACCCGTCTGCGTTTGTCAGTGAAGGATATGTCTCTTGTGAATGTACAGGCACTGAAGGACAATCGCGCCATTGGCGTAGTGCAACTCAATCAGCATAATCTTCAGGTCGTTATTGGCCCACAGGTCCAGTCAGTGAAAGACGAGATCGCAGTTCTGATGAACACCGTACAAGCTTAAGGACAATGATATGTTTGATTTTTCAAAGGTTGTGGACAGGCATGGTACCTGGTGCACTCAGTGGGATTACGTTGCCGACCGTTTTGGTTCAGCCGACCTGCTGCCATTCACCATCTCCGATATGGATTTTGCCACCGCACCCTGTATTCTGGAGGCGCTGACTCAGCGCCTGTCACATGGCGTGTTGGGTTACAGTCGCTGGAAAAATGATGAATTTCTTGCGGCGATTAGTCACTGGTTTCTATCGCGTCATAATACCCAAATCGATCCTCAGTCGCTGGTTTATGGCCCCTCGGTCATCTATATGGTATCGGAGCTGATCCGCCAGTGGTCTTCTGCGGGTGATGCGGTGGTGATTCATACGCCGGCGTACGACGCGTTTTACAAAGCAATTGAAGGTAATCAGCGCGTGGTGCGCGCTGTCGAACTGGAAAAACGCACTGACGGTTGGTACTGCGACATGGCCGCGCTGGAGAATGCCCTGTCTCGTCCAGAGAGCAAAATTCTTCTGCTCTGTAGCCCACAAAATCCGACGGGCAAAGTGTGGACGCGTGATGAGCTGGAAACCATGGCAGAACTGTGTCAGCGCCATGGTGTAAAAGTTATTTCCGATGAGATCCATATGGATATGGTATGGGGGGATCACCCACATATCCCCTGGAGTAACGTCGCGCGTGACAGCTGGGCGCTGCTCACTTCCGGATCAAAAAGTTTTAATATTCCGGCACTGACCGGGGCTTACGGAATTATTGAAGACGCTCAAAGCCGTAACGATTATCTCTGCGCATTAAAAGGTCGCGATGGTCTTTCCTCACCAGCAGTGCTCGCGCTGAGCGCACATATTGCCGCCTATCATCAGGGCGCAAGCTGGCTTGATGCGCTGCGGGATTACCTTACCAGCAATTTGCATTACGTCGCCCGCGAGCTTAATGCCGCATTCCCCGAACTGAACTGGCAGGTTCCGCAATCCACCTATCTGGCATGGATTGACCTGCGTCCGCTCAACATTGATGACCACGCATTGCAGGAAGCGCTCATCCACCAGCAGAAAGTCGCCATCATGCCCGGATACACATACGGCGAAGAAGGACGCGGTTTTGTGCGCCTGAATGCCGGATGTCCACGATCCAAACTTGAAAAAGGCGTTCAGGGGTTGATTAACGGCATACGTTCTGTACGCTAATAAAGTTTGCGCAATGAAATTATTCATTGCGCAACATAGATTTTTATCCCGATTTTTTCTTATAATACGACGCACTTTACCTAAATACACGAGTGCGACCATGATTGATACTTCCCTCCCCTTGACCGACGTCCATCGCCACCTTGATGGTAACATCCGTGCCCAAACGATTCTGGATCTGGGTCGTCAGTTCAATTTAACGCTCCCGGCACAAACGTTGGAAACGCTGATCCCTCATGTGCAAGTGACATCCACTGAGCCAGATTTAGTGAGTTTTTTATCCAAGCTCGACTGGGGCGTGAAGGTACTGGCCTCGCTGGATGCCTGTCGCCGCGTAGCATTTGAAAATATTGAGGATGCAGCACGTAACGGTCTGCACTATGTAGAATTACGTTTTTCACCAGGCTATATGGCGATGGCGCATCAACTCCCGGTGGCAGGTGTGGTTGAAGCCGTCATCGCAGGCGTGCGCGAGGGCTGCAAGACCTTTGGCGTCGAAGCACGCTTAATTGGCATTATGAGCCGTACTTTTGGCGAAGCCGCCTGTCTGCAGGAACTGGATGCGCTGTTAGTCCACCGAGATCATATTACGGCACTGGATCTAGCCGGTGACGAACTGGGATTCCCTGGCAGTCTGTTCCTGTCCCATTTCAACCAGGCACGCGACGCCGGCTGGCATATTACCGTGCATGCGGGCGAAGCCGCGGGACCAGAAAGCATCTGGCAGGCCATTAAAGAGCTGGGCGCTGAGCGTATTGGTCACGGCGTTAAAGCCGTTGAAGATCGTGCGTTGATGGATTACCTCGCCGAGCATCGTATCGGCATCGAATCCTGCCTGACATCAAACATTCAGACCAGCACCGTTGCCTCACTAGCGAACCATCCGCTGAAAACGTTCCTTGAGCATGGCGTTATTGCTAGTTTGAATACGGACGACCCGGCTGTTCAGGGTGTGGATATTATTCACGAGTACACCATTGCCGCACCAGCTGCAGGCCTAACGTGCGAACAGATCCGCCAGGCGCAAATCAACGGTCTGGAAATGGCATTCCTGAGTAACGAAGAAAAACAAGCCTTGCGCGAGAAAGTCGCCGCAGCGTAACGGGTAAAGTGCTGAATGGCGCTAACGCTTATCCGGCCTACGTTGGTTTTCATTGTAGGCCGGATAAGATGCCTGAGCATCTCCATCCGGCATTAGTCCAATCAAGCAAGGCACAGCGTCGAACGATGTTTCGCAGATTCGATACCCAGCTCAATCAGCTCCATAATTTGGATAGCCTGTCTCGCCGGTACCGGGTTTTCACCGTTACCGTTTAACGCATCACGAATGCCAGCATAGTACGCCGGATAGTTGCCTGGTACAGTAAGCCAGGTTTCTTCAACCTGCTCTTCGCCTTCTACTCGCGTCAAAACGCCATCGCGCATATCATAACCCCAGTCTTCCTGTGGTAGTCGCTCGCCATTTTTCAGACGCTCTTCCTGCGGGTCAAGACCATACTTCACATAGCTGCCACGCGATCCGTGCACAATATAACGGGCAGATTCTGCGGCAGCGAGCATGGTGCCATGCAGGATCACACGACGCTGCGGATACGTCAGGATGGCATGGAAGTAATCCGTCGCCTGCGCGCCCGGACGCAACTGGGCCAGGTCTACCGTCAGGCTGACGGGCAAACCAAACAGATTAATCGCCTGATCCAAAAGATGCGGTGCTAAATCGTACCAGATACCGCTTCCCGGACCGCCCTGTTCACGCCAACGGTCACGAACCTGCGGGCGGAAACGATCGAAATGGGATTCGAAATACGCCACCTCTCCCAAAACACCATCCGCCAGCAGAGCTTTCAGCGTCAGAAAATCACTGTCCCAGCGACGGTTATGGAACACAGACAGCACGCGCCCGAGGCTGCGCGCCAGCGTATCCAGCTCACGAGCTTGTGACAGTGTCACAGTAAAAGGCTTATCAACAACCACATGTTTGCCCGCTTCCAGCGCAGCTTTCGCTAATGGAAAGTGTGTGTCATTAGGCGTAGGGATCACAATCAGGTCGATATTTGGATCGTTAAAAAGAAGCTTAGGCTCAGCAACAACCGCCACCGTAGGCCAGTCTGCCTTCACTTTTGCTTCATCACTACTGGAAACTGCAGCCAGTTCCAGGCCCGGCGTGCCCACAATCAGGGGGGCATGGAAGGTTTTACTGGCATAACCATAGCCAATTAGCCCAACGCGGATGTTGTCACTCATGTTATTGCCTCTCAATTCAGGACTGACCTATTTCACACCATACCTTGCAACGTCTCAATAGTTTAATAACCTTTGCGCTACAAAGGTTGCTTTTAACTTAAGTCAAACATATGCCACTTATGCTTAACTTGCAGCGAAAAAGAGGGAGAAATCGTTCCCAACCATCTTGCTGTATTAATGAGAGATTAGTAACATTTGCAGCCTGTGTTTATGGATAAATCAAAGCAAATGTCATCAGTAATGAATCGTCGGTAATGACTCCAACTTATTGATAGTGTTTTATGTTCAGATAATGCCCGATGACTTTGTCATGCAGCTCCACCGATTTTGAGAACGACAGCGACTTCCGTCCCAGCCGTGCCAGGTGCTGCCTCAGATTCAGGTTATGCCGCTCAATTCGCTGCGTATATCGCTTGCTGATTACGTGCAGCTTTCCCTTCAGGCGGGATTCATACAGCGGCCAGCCATCCGTCATCCATATCACCACGTCAAAGGGTGACAGCAGGCTCATAAGACGCCCCAGCGTCGCCATAGTGCGTTCACCGAATACGTGCGCAACAACCGTCTTCCGGAGCCTGTCATACGCGTAAAACAGCCAGCGCTGGCGCGATTTAGCCCCGACGTATCCCCACTGTTCGTCCATTTCCGCGCAGACGATGACGTCACTGCCCGGCTGTATGCGCGAGGTTACCGACTGCGGCCTGAGTTTTTTAAATGGCGGAAAATCGTGTTGAGGCCAACGCCCATAATGCGGGCGGTTGCCCGGCATCCAACGCCATTCATGGCCATATCAATGATTTTCTGGTGCGTACCGGGTTGAGAAGCGGTGTAAGTGAACTGCAGTTGCCATGTTTTACGGCAGTGAGAGCAGAGATAGCGCTGATGTCCGGCGGTGCTTTTGCCGTTACGCACCACCCCGTCAGTAGCTGAACAGGAGGGACAGCTGATAGAAACAGAAGCCACTGGAGCACCTCAAAAACACCATCATACACTAAATCAGTAAGTTGGCAGCATCACCTGAATCGTCTTATTGAATTAACAGGTTGGATTGTTCTCGCCGTCTCCGTGATCCTGCTGGGTGTTGCCAATCATATTGACAATTACCAGCCACCAGAGCCCGTTGCGGCAGTGCAGAAGAAATAAGCATCCGCAACCTTTTATTGCCCGGCAATTAACATTGGTAGTTGCAGGGTTTGCCGGTAAAAGATCGCTTTCTGTCAAAAAAAACGAATTATGCCGCATCCCGCTCCGCTGCATATTGCCAGCGATCGCTAAGCGCGTTACCCTTGCCGAAGACGCGCATAGCGCCTGCTTTTTCACAGGTATAAACACTCTTCTTACATTTTCACGTAAATCCGCTTTTACCTGTGCACGTTGTTTATTTTTATATTTTCTACTCCGTTGGTATTATTTTATTAATATGGATCTGCATTTATGACTGTTCAGGATTACTTATTAAAATTCCGCAAAATCAGTTCACTCGAAAGTCTGGAAAAACTTTTCGACCATTTAAACTACACGCTCACCGACGATAGCGACATGATCAATATGTACCGTGCCGCAGACCATCGCCGTGCGGAGCTTATATCCGGAGGCCGTCTGTTTGATGTTGGTCAGGTACCTAAATCAGTCTGGCATTACGTGCAATAGAGAAGAAAGTAGCGCTCAACGTTAAAAGCTTTATAATAATCGCCCCAAAATGAATGGCATGATTGATTGCGCGCGTAAAACTGGAGAAGAGATGACTACCACACCGGCACAACGTATCGGAGGCTGGCTACTTGGGCCACTGGCCTGGCTGTTAGTCGCGTTGTTGAGCGCTTCGCTGGCGTTATTACTTTATGTCACTGCGCTGGCAACACCGCAAACCTTCAAAACGCTGGGTGAGCAAAGTACAGCAAATTTGCTGTTATGGGGCGTCTCCTTTGTTACCGCGATCGCCATGTGGTATTACACACTGTGGCTGACAATTGCGTTTTTCAAACGCAGAGCCTGTGTGCCCAAGCATTACATTCTGTGGCTGCTGATCTCCGTGTTGCTGGCGATTAAAGCGTTTGCGTTTTCACCTGTCCCAGACGCTTTTGCGGTGCGCCAACTGCTGTTCCCATTACTGGCCGCAGCACTGTTGGTGCCCTACTTCAAGCGATCGCAGCGCGTTAAATCGACGTTTGTGAACCCGTAATAACCCTACAGTTAACCTGTTGTCGCCTGTTGTAGATTGTCAGATAATAGGCGGCTTTTTTATTTCAGGCCGAAAAATGACTGATTACCTGCTGCTGTTTGTCGGAACTGTACTGGTCAATAACTTTGTACTGGTCAAGTTTCTGGGCCTCTGCCCGTTTATGGGCGTTTCCAAAAAACTGGAAACCGCAATGGGTATGGGCCTTGCCACGACGTTTGTCATGACACTAGCATCCATCTGCGCATGGCTGATTGATACCTGGATCCTAATCCCGCTCAATCTCATCTATCTGCGCACGCTGGCTTTTATTCTGGTTATCGCCGTCGTCGTGCAGTTTACCGAAATGGTTGTGCGCAAAACCAGCCCTGCGCTGTACCGCCTGCTGGGGATCTTCCTACCGCTGATCACGACTAACTGCGCAGTGTTAGGTGTGGCGCTGCTGAACATCAACCTCGGCCATAACTTTTTACAGTCGGCGCTATACGGTTTTTCCGCCGCCGTCGGCTTCTCGCTGGTGATGGTACTGTTCGCCGCGATCCGCGAACGCCTCGCCGTGGCGGACGTCCCGGCGCCGTTTCGCGGGAATGCGATTGCGCTGATTACCGCTGGTTTAATGTCATTGGCCTTTATGGGCTTTAGTGGTTTGGTGAAGTTGTAATGAATGCTATCTGGATTGCCGTTGCCGCAGTGAGTGTACTGGGTCTGGCGTTCGGCGCTATTTTGGGGTACGCCTCACGACGTTTTGCCGTTGAAGATGATCCGGTCGTGGAGAAAATTGATGAAATTCTCCCGCAAAGCCAGTGTGGGCAGTGCGGCTATCCGGGCTGTCATCCTTACGCTGAAGCGATCGGCTCTCAGGGTGAAAAAATTAACCGTTGCGCCCCCGGTGGCGAAGCGGTGATGTTAAAAATTGCCGCCCTGCTGAACGTCGATCCGCAGCCTATTGATGGTGATGAACAAGACGTTACGCCGGTGCGTATGCTGGCGGTCATTGATGAAAATAACTGTATCGGGTGCACTAAGTGTATTCAGGCCTGCCCGGTCGATGCGATCGTGGGCGCGACCCGCGCCATGCACACGGTAATGAGCGATCTCTGCACTGGGTGCAACCTGTGTGTTGACCCGTGCCCGACGCAATGCATTGAATTACGCCCGGTAGCCGAGACACCCGATAGCTGGAAATGGGATTTAAACACCATCCCTGTGCGCATCATTCCCGTGGAACAACATGTTTAAGTTATTCTCTGCATTCAGAAAAAATAAAATCTGGGACTTTGATGGTGGCATTCATCCACCAGAAATGAAAACCCAGTCAAACGGAACACCGTTGCGACAGGTTCCGCTGGCACCGCGTTTTGTTATTCCGCTGAAACAACATATTGGTGCGGAGGGTGAACTGTGCGTAAACGTGGGTGACACCGTGCTGCGTGGTCAGGCATTAACCCGCGGGCGTGGCAAAATGCTTCCAGTCCATGCGCCAACATCAGGTACCGTGGTTGCCATTGCCCCGCACTCCACCGCACATCCTTCGGCACTGGCTGAGTTGAGCGTTATCATAGACGCCGATGGCGAAGACCGCTGGATTGAGCGAGACGGCTGGACCGATTACCGCTCCCACAGCCGGGAAGAGCTGATTGCGCGTATTCATCAGTTCGGCGTCGCCGGGCTGGGTGGCGCAGGTTTTCCCACCGGCGTTAAACTGCAGGGCGGCGGAGATAAAATTGAAACGCTGATCATTAACGCCGCTGAATGCGAGCCGTACATTACAGCAGATGACCGCCTGATGCAGGACTGTGCGGCGCAGGTCGTCGAAGGGATCCGCATCCTGGCGCACATTCTTCAGCCACGCGAGATCCTCCTCGGCATAGAAGATAACAAACCGCAGGCAATATCTATGCTGCGCGCGGTGCTGGCTGATTCACACGACATCAGTTTGCGCGTGATCCCCACCAAGTACCCTTCCGGCGGGGCTAAACAGTTAACACAAATCCTGACTGGCAAGCAGGTTCCCCACGGTGGACGCTCCTCAGATATCGGCGTATTGATGCAAAACGTCGGAACCGCCTATGCAATTAAACGTGCAGTAATTGACGGTGAGCCGATCACCGAACGTGTCGTGACACTTACCGGTGAAGCCGTCAGCCGCCCGGGCAACGTCTGGGCGCGTTTGGGCACGCCGGTTCGTCATCTGCTCAACGACGCGGGCTTTTGCCCTTCCGCCGACCAGATGGTGATTATGGGCGGACCGCTGATGGGGTTTACGCTGCCATGGCTGGATGTCCCGGTGGTGAAGATTACCAACTGTCTTCTGGCCCCCTCTGCCAGTGAAATGGGTGAAACGCCGGAAGAGAAAGGCTGCATTCGCTGTAGCGCATGCGCCGATGCCTGTCCGGCGGATCTCCTGCCACAACAGCTTTATTGGTTCAGTAAAGGGCAACAGCACGACAAAGCAACGGCCCACAATATCGCCGACTGCATTGAATGCGGTGCCTGCGCCTGGGTATGCCCAAGCAATATTCCGTTGGTGCAGTATTTCCGCCAGGAAAAAGCCGAGATTTACGCCATTAGCCAGGAAGAAAAACGAGCCGCTGAAGCGAAAGCACGGTTTGAAGCCCGACAGGCGCGCCTTGAACGTGAAAAAGCAGCGCGTCTTGAACGCCATAAGAGCGCCGCTGCTCAACCGGCGGCCAAAGACCATGATGCTATTGCCGCCGCGCTGGCTCGCGTAAAAGAGAAACAGGCTCAGGCGCTGCAGCCGGTAGTAATTCAGGCAGGTGAAAAACCTGACAATAGCGCAGTGATTGCCGCACGCGAGGCGCGTAAGGCGCAAGCTCGTGCTTCCCGTAAGGAAAATTCGCCGCAAAGTGAAGGCAGCAGCACGGGTACAGATCCGCGTAAAGCTGCCGTCGAAGCGGCAATTGCTCGCGCCAAAGCCCGCAAGCTCGAGCAGCAGGTGGTACCGGAAACAGCCGAATCGGTTGATCCACGCAAAGCCGCCGTGGAAGCGGCCATTGCCCGCGCCAAAGCCCGCAAGCTCGAGCAGCAGGCGGCATCGGAAACAGCCGAATCGGTAGATCCGCGTAAAGCCGCCGTGGAAGCGGCCATCGCCCGCGCTAAGGCCCGCAAGCTCGAGCAGCAGGCGGTACCGGAAACAGCCGAATCGGTTGATCCACGTAAAGCCGCCGTCGCGGCCGCTATCGCACGCGCTCAGGCAAAGAAAGCCGCACAGCAGCAGGTTGTTAACGAGGAATAAATGGTATTCAGAATAGCAAGCTCCCCTTATACCCATAACCAGCGCCAGACATCACGTATCATGATGTTGGTGTTACTTGCGGCATTGCCGGGGATCGCCGCACAGCTGTGGTTCTTCGGCTGGGGTACGTTGTTCCAGATAATTCTGGCCGCCATCAGCGCTATCGCAGCCGAAGCGGGCGTGCTTAAACTGCGTAAACAACCCATTGTGCCGATTTTAAAAGACAACTCTGCGTTACTCACCGGGTTGCTGCTGGCCGTGAGTATTCCCCCGCTCGCCCCCTGGTGGATGGTGGTATTGGGCACGGTATTCGCGGTTATCATTGCGAAACAGCTGTATGGCGGTCTCGGTCAGAACCCGTTTAACCCTGCCATGATTGGTTATGTCGTGCTGCTAATCTCATTTCCAGTACAGATGACCAGTTGGCTGCCGCCGCACGAAATTGCGGCTACAGTGCCTGGGTTCTTTGACGCGCTGAACGTTATCCTTAGCGGCCATACCGTCAGCGGTGGGGATATGAATACACTACGTATCGGCATTGATGGTATCAGCCAGGCAACGCCTCTCGATACCTTTAAGACATCACTGCATGCCGGGCATACCGTTGAACAGGTGATGCAATACCCGATTTACAGCGGTGTGCTGGCAGGCGCGGGCTGGCAGTGGGTTAATCTTGCCTGGCTGGCGGGTGGTATCGTTCTGTTATGGCAGGGGGCAATTCGCTGGCATATCCCGGTTAGCTTCCTGCTGTCGCTCGCCGTTTGCGCCACTCTGGGATGGTTGTTCTCACCTGAGTCACTCGCGTCTCCTCAGTTACACCTGCTTTCCGGCGCAACCATGCTGGGTGCATTTTTTATTCTTACCGACCCCGTTACGGCCTCGACAACTAACCGCGGCCGCCTGATTTTTGGCGCACTTGCGGGGTTGTTAGTATGGTTGATTCGCAGTTTTGGCGGTTATCCTGACGGTGTAGCCTTTGCTGTATTACTGGCAAATATCACGGTTCCCCTGATTGATTATTACACCCGCCCTCGCGTGTACGGACATCGCTAAGGACTCCCAATGCTGAAAACGATTCGTAAACACGGTATTACGCTGGCACTGTTTGCTGCTGGTTCAACGGGATTAACCGCGGCAATCAATCAATTAACCAAGTCCACCATTGATGAACAGGCCGCGCTGCAGCAAAAAGCACTGTTCGATCAGGTGCTACCTGGCGATCGCTACAATAATAACTTGTCTGAGAGCTGTTATCTGGTCAATGCGCAGGCATTGGGCAAAGGTACTAACCGCGTGTATATTGCCCGCCAGGACGACCGTCCCGTTGCAGCAATTCTTGAAGCTACGGCGCCAGATGGGTATTCCGGGGCGATTCAACTGCTGGTCGGTGTCGATTTTACGGGTACCGTGTTGGGTACGCGGGTAACCGAGCATCATGAAACCCCGGGACTGGGCGATAAAATCGAACTGCGACTGTCCGACTGGATCACCCACTTTAGCGGCAAAACGATCGCTACGGGTAACGATGCCCACTGGGCTGTGAAAAAAGACGGCGGCGACTTTGACCAGTTTACTGGCGCAACCATTACGCCGCGGGCGGTAGTAAACGCAGTAAAACGCGCCGGTTTGTATGCGCAGACGCTACCCGCGCAGCTTCCTCAACTTAGCGCCTGTGGAGAATAAATCATGAGCGAAATTAAAGACGTTATTGTCCAGGGGTTATGGAAAAATAACTCCGCGCTTGTGCAGCTACTCGGGATGTGTCCGCTGTTGGCCGTTACCTCTACCGCCACTAACGCGCTGGGGCTGGGGCTCGCGACGACGCTCGTTCTGACGCTGACCAACCTGACGATTTCGGCCCTTCGTCGCTGGACTCCGCCTGAAATCCGTATTCCAATTTATGTCATGATCATCGCCTCCGTGGTGAGTGCGGTGCAGATGCTGATCAATGCCTATGCCTTTGGCCTGTATCAGTCTCTGGGCATCTTTATCCCACTGATTGTGACCAACTGTATTGTTGTTGGCCGCGCAGAGGCCTTCGCCGCCAAAAAAGGCCCTGCATTATCCGCACTCGATGGTTTTTCCATCGGTATGGGGGCGACCGGCGCCATGTTTGTTCTGGGCTCGCTGCGCGAAATAATTGGTAACGGTACACTGTTTGATGGCGCAGACGGTTTGTTGGGTAGCTGGGCCAAAGTATTGCGCGTTGAGATCTTCCATACTGATACGCCGTTTCTGCTGGCCATGCTGCCACCAGGCGCGTTTATTGGTCTGGGCTTGATGCTGGCAGTTAAGTACCTGATTGATGAGAGAATGAAGAAACGTCGTGCCGAAGCGGCTGTCGCGGACAGTCCAGCTGGTGAAACAGGGAATGTCTCATGAACAAAGCAAAACGTCTGGAAATACTGACTCGCCTGCGGGATAACAACCCGCATCCGACAACCGAGCTTAATTTTACATCGCCGTTTGAACTGCTGATTTCGGTCTTGCTATCCGCTCAGGCCACCGATGTCAGCGTCAATAAAGCGACGGCTAAACTATACCCCGTCGCCAATACGCCTGCTGCGATGCTGGAGCTCGGAGTTGAAGGTGTTAAGTCCTACATCAAGACAATCGGTTTGTTTAACAGCAAAGCGGAAAACGTAATTAAAACCTGCCGCATTCTGCTGGAACAACATAATGGTGAAGTGCCTGAAGACCGTGCTGCGTTAGAAGCTCTCCCTGGCGTTGGGCGCAAGACGGCTAATGTGGTGTTAAATACCGCCTTTGGCTGGCCCACTATTGCCGTAGATACCCACATTTTCCGGGTATGTAACCGGACACAATTCGCCCCAGGTAAAAACGTCGAGCAGGTAGAAGAAAAGCTACTGAAAGTCGTACCCAGTGAATTTAAAGTCGATTGCCACCACTGGTTAATTCTTCATGGCCGCTACACCTGTATAGCCAGAAAGCCACGTTGTGGTTCCTGTATCATCGAAGATCTCTGCGAATTCAAAGAGAAAGTCGATATCTAATGCTGCCGGGGCATCCTCTTTGCCCCATACATACATAACGTTTAGTTATGCACTCCCCAAAGTTTCTTTTCCCGACAATGATGCCATTCAATTGCTCATATCTAATGCAATATTCTTGTTAATTAACACCTGAGCAGGTTAATCGTTTTTTTAGCAAAAGAAATTTCTATCTATACGTGATCCAGATCATCCAGCTAACACAATGTTAATAAGTTTTTATTTTTTAGTTAAGGTGACAATTAGATGACCTAACTGCACAGTTTATAAACAAAACATTACACTGCCTATTTTTCAGATAATGGCCTATATCACTGGATTCAACCTTAAATAGCAGAACATATCGCCACATTCCGGTTTTAGCGGTGATTAAACAGTGTAAAAATCTGCCATTTTACAAATGAAGAAATTTAACGCTAGATAACATTTCGCAGCTCCGACGATTTCACCAGTCATGATATATGTAACAGATTATTACAAACCACTTGTCTGAATGGTCAAGATAGTGAACATTACTTGCCGTTTCCCCTCCCACTATAACAATCGGACGGATGAACTTGACTCATCACGTACCTGAACACCCCCGTTGATATGGGATGTAAAAAAAGAGGTAAAAGTGTCTACTGCAAACAATAAACCAACAGAAAGCGTAAGTTTAAACGCCTTCAAACAACCAAAAGCGTTCTATCTCATTTTCTCTATTGAGCTGTGGGAACGTTTTGGTTATTACGGCCTGCAAGGGATTATGGCCGTCTACCTGGTTAAACAGCTGGGTATGTCAGAAGCGGATTCCATCACCCTTTTCTCGTCCTTTAGCGCCCTGGTGTACGGTCTGGTTGCCATTGGCGGCTGGTTAGGTGATAAAGTTCTGGGAACAAAACGTGTCATTATGCTGGGTGCCGTTGTCCTGGCCATCGGTTATGCGCTGGTAGCATGGTCCGGTCACGATGCGGGTATCGTTTATATGGGCATGGCGGCTATCGCGGTCGGTAACGGCCTGTTTAAAGCAAACCCATCCTCCCTGCTCTCTACCTGCTATGCCAAAGATGACCCGCGTCTTGATGGTGCATTTACCATGTACTACATGTCCGTCAACATCGGTTCATTCTTCTCTATGCTGGCAACGCCATGGTTAGCTGCGCGTTACGGCTGGAGCACCGCGTTTGCGCTGAGCGTCGTGGGTATGCTGATTACCGTTGTTAACTTCGCATTCTGTCAGCGCTGGGTTAAACAATACGGTTCTAAACCTGACTTTGAACCAATCAACTTCCGTAACCTGCTGCTGACTATCGTTGGCGTTGTGGTTCTGATCGCGATTGCGACCTGGCTGCTGCACAACCAGCAGATCGCACGTATGGTTCTGGGTGTAATTGCCATTGGTATCGTGTTTATCTTCGGTAAAGAAGCCTTCACCATGAAAGGCGCTGCGCGTCGTAAAATGATCGTCGCCTTCATTCTGATGCTGGAAGCGATTATCTTCTTCGTGCTGTACAGCCAGATGCCGACTTCACTGAACTTCTTTGCGATTCGTAACGTTGAGCACTCTATTCTTGGCATTGCTTTCGAACCTGAACAGTACCAGGCGCTGAACCCGTTCTGGATCATCATTGGTAGCCCAATCCTCGCCGCTATCTATAACAAGATGGGCGATACCCTGCCGATGCCGACCAAGTTTGCGATTGGTATGGTGTTGTGTTCCGGTGCATTCCTGATCCTGCCGCTGGGCGCGAAATTCGCTACCGATGCGGGCATCGTTTCCGTTAACTGGCTGATTATCTGCTATGGCCTGCAAAGTATCGGTGAGCTGATGATCTCCGGTCTGGGTCTGGCAATGGTGGCACAGCTGGTTCCGCAACGCCTGATGGGCTTCATCATGGGTAGCTGGTTCCTGACCACTGCCGGTGCAAACATCATCGGTGGCTACGTCGCTAACATGATGGCTGTACCAGAGAATGTGACTGACCCGCTGATGTCCCTTGAAGTCTACGGTCGTGTGTTCCTGCAGATTGGTGTTGCGACGGCTGTTATCGCTGTTCTGATGCTGCTGACGGCTCCGAAACTGAACCGTATGACTCAGGATGACGAAGCCGATGAGAAAGCCGCTAAGGCCGCGACAGCGTAATTCTCAGGGAAACTCATTTTCAGGCCGCTAACTGTTGTTAGCGGCTTTTTTTTTGCATGAGGTAGCACTACCATACGATATACCTCAGCCAAAAGGAGTTACCGATGAAACTGTTCTACAAACCGGGCGCTTGTTCTCTCGCTTCCCACATCACACTTCGTGAGAGCGGTAAAGATTTCACGCTGGATGGTGTTGATCTGATGAAGAAACGTCTGGAAAATGGCGATGATTTTTTCGCGGTAAACCCAAAAGGGCAAGTTCCAGCACTGCTGCTGGATGATGGTACGCTACTTACCGAAGGTGTCGCCATCATGCAATACCTGGCGGACAGCGTGCCAGACCGTCAGCTCCTTGCCCCTACCAGCAGCCTCTCCCGTTACAAAACCATCGAATGGCTTAACTACATTGCGACAGAACTGCATAAAGGCTTTACGCCACTGTTCCGTCCCGATACGCCGGAAGACTTCAAGCCAACCGTTCGCGCGCTGCTGGAGAAAAAAATGCAGTATGTGAACGACTCGCTAAAAGATAACCAATGGATCTGCGGCCCGCGCTTCAGCATCGCCGATGCCTACCTGTTTACCGTACTGCGTTGGGCCTATGCGGTTAAGCTGAATATGGCAGGATTAAGCCATATTGACGCGTATATGGCGCGTATGGCTGAACGCCCGGCGGTTGCCGCGGCGCTTAAAGCAGAAGGGTTAAATTAATTGTTGCTGCCGGGTGGTGCTTGCGCTTGCCCGGCCTACAGCTAAAAATATGCCCGATAAGCGTGAACGCCATCGGGCATTGATTACAACTGCGTTGCGCTGAAGTAGTGTTCAGGCTTGGCAATGCGATCCTGCGCGGCCACCACCTGCAACTCATACTCGTGCATCTCTTCAGTGGCGATCATCACTTCGTACACTGCCGCAGTCACATGCTCAAGCGCCTGCTGTAAAGACGCGCCCTGCAACAGTTTCACCAGCAACAAGCCACTGGTAACATCACCCACACCAACCGGTTGACGTGCGCCAAAATCGACCAGCGGGCGACTGATATGCCACGCCTGTTCAGCGGTGACCAGCAGCATCTCGAAACGGTCGGTGCTAATACCTGCGCGTGCCAGATGCTTCACCAGTACAATTTCAGGTCCCTGAGCGATCAGTTCACGCGCCGCCGCAACAGCCTCATCAACATTGTCCACCGCATGCTCGCACAGAATTTCGAGCTCAACCAAATTAGGGGCAATAATGTCACTAGCCGGAAGCGCATGACGTACATGAAATTCCGCCACACCCGGAGCTACGATACACCCCTTTTCAGGGTGTCCCATCACCGGATCGCAAAAGTATTTTGCCTGCGGGTTGGCCGCTTTTACTTTACGTACAATACCCAGAATATGCTCGCCCTGTTCAGCGGAGCCAAGATAGCCGCTCAGTACTGCGTCACAGGTCTGGAGTTTATCAATATCAGCAATGCCCTGGACAATTTCAGTCAGGTGGCTCGGCGGCATAACGCAACCGGTCCATTTGCCATACTGCGTGTGGTTTGAAAACTGGACGGTATTCAACGGCCAGACGTTTGCGCCAAGACGACGCATCGGAAATTCTGCTGCACTGTTGCCCGCATGGCCAAAAACAACGTGGGACTGGATGGCGAGGATATTCTTCATTTTACTTATCACAACCCTGAAAAAATAAAGGGGCGTAGTTTCCCACGCCCCTGCTAACTCAATCTTACTTCCAGCAAATCAGACAATAGTTCTTCTTGCCACGGCGCAGTAAGGTATAGCGCCCGAACAGGATATCACTCTCCTGGAAGAAATATTCCGGATCGGACTGCTTCTCACCGTTGATGGTCACTGCGTTAGACGCAATGGTCTTACGGGCCTGACCGCGAGAAGGTTGCAGCTCGGAGTCCACCAGCGCCTGCATCAAATCGGCACCTTTGTCCATCTCGATCATCGGCACGCCATCCTGCGCCAGCTGTTCGAAATCTGCTTCACTCAAATCGCTGAGATTGCCGTTGAACAAGCTTTCGGTAATGCGTTTTGCCGCGACCAGACCTTCTTCACCGTGAACCAGACGCGTAACCTGTTCGGCCAGAACATACTGGGCGCGTGGCGCTTTACCGCTGTTCTTATCCTCTTCTTCCAGCGCATTGATCTCTTCAATGTCCATGAAAGTGAAGAATTTCAGGAAGCGATAAACGTCCGCATCGGCGGTGTTAATCCAGAACTGGTAGAATTTATACGGACTGGTTTTCTTCGGATCCAGCCACACTGCGCCGCCTTCCGTCTTACCGAACTTGGTGCCATCAGCTTTAGTAATCAGCGGAACGGTCAGACCAAACACCTGATTCTGATGCAGACGACGGGTCAAATCGATACCCGAAGTAATGTTACCCCACTGGTCAGAACCACCAATCTGCAGCGCCACGCCGTGTAGTTTATTCAGGCAGGCAAAGTCATAACCCTGCAGCAGGTTGTAAGAAAACTCAGTAAAGGAGATCCCCTGATCGTCACGGTTCAGACGCTGCTTAACCGCTTCTTTGTTGATCATCTGGTTGACGGAGAAGTGTTTGCCGATATCACGCAGGAAAGTCAGTACGTTCATACTGCCAAACCAGTCGTAGTTGTTCGCAGCAATCGCCGAGTTGTCGCCACAGTCGAAATCGAGGAACGGTGCAACCTGTTTGCGGATTTTATCCACCCACTCCTGCACAGTGTCTTCGGTATTCAGTTTACGCTCGGCGGCTTTAAAGCTCGGGTCACCAATCAGACCGGTTGCGCCACCTACCAGTGCGACAGGCTTATGGCCTGCCTGCTGGAAGCGTTTCAGGCATAACAATGGAACCAGATGCCCCAAATGCAAGCTGTCAGCGGTAGGATCGAAGCCGCAATAGAGCGCGATCGGGCCTTGCGCCAGTCGCTCTGCTAACGCTTCCTCGTCCGTCACCTGGGCCACCAGCCCCCGCTCTTGCAATTGTTTAATCAAGTTACTGCTTGCCATCAAAATCTCCATGTATAAAACGACTGCACCTTTGCCGGTACACGACTTTTCGCCTGATGCGAAAGAAACATAGAATAAAGCGCCGGATTGATCAGCACCAGCGCTTAAAACAAGAAATTTGCATCTTTAAGGGGCCAGGCGATCAATTTTCCACGCGTTATCTTCGCGTTGGTATAAAAAACGATCGTGTAAGCGGTTTTCACCACCTTGCCAGAACTCCATTTGCTCAATACTCACGCGAAAGCCGCCCCAGAAACTGGGCAGTGGAACTTCTCCTTGCTGAAACTTCTGCTTCAGTTCGAGAAATTTACTTTCGAGAATACCACGAGCTGAGATCCTGCTGGATTGCTTAGAGACCCAGGCGCCAATCTGGCTGTCGCGTGGGCGACTGTGGAAGTATTTCACTACTTCTAACGTGGAGAGACGCTCAGCCTTACCGATCACCATCACCTGTCTTTCCAGCGTATGCCAGGGAAATAAAAGGCTGATGCGTGGGTTTTTCTCGATCTGATGCGCCTTACGGCTGCCAAGGTTGGTATAGAACACCAGCCCTTTGTCATCATAATGTTTGAGTAACACGATACGCTGATACGGCTGGCCATTTTCATCGACGGTCGCAACGACCATCGCGGTGGGATCGGCCAGTTTGGCGTCACAGGCTTGCCCCAGCCAGCGCTCAAACAGCGCAAGGGGTTCGGCGGGAAGATCGCGGCGGCGAAGACCGCCTTTCGTGTATTCACGGCGCAGATGCGCGATTTGCTGCAATTCGTCGTTATCAGACATGATCTTGGGCTACGGATTGTCAGTGGGTGACGCTATTGTGCGCCGCCCAGGTGAAAATCTCAACGCTTCGGGTTCTGTAACTGACAGTTATTTAGCACAATTCTGTCTCGTTTATAGACCGTTGCCTCGTCGCCTTTAGACCAGAAAACGTAGATCCCATCGGTATAGCGCGCACCTGATGCCGACACGCCCTGTTTGAGGTTCAATAGCTGATTATCATAAACAAAGCTTGCCGTCTGGCGGGTATTGTTCAGCTTGACGGTAAGCGGTTTTTCGTCGCAGCGGTATTCGAGCGTATCCGTTTGCATACGCTCAACAAATTGGTTGTATACGCTACACCCGCTAAGCAGTACCGGCAGACACACTAACAATAGTTTTTTCATAGCCATATCCTGAAGACTTTCCTGGTCCCGGAGGGTAATGGAACCCTCCCTAATATCCCTAGTTTACCGGCATACGGTGCTGAATAATTTCAGTTAACTCTGAGTTTGTGGGTTAGCAGGATAAATCGCCCCTAAAACGCTCGGCTCTGATGCGCCAGTCACAGAAGGCAGATTTCCAGGTAATCCGGCCAGTGTCCGCCACGCCAGCCAGGCAAAGGCTAACGCTTCCATATCATCGCCGCTGATCCCGGCTTCATCCGTTGAGGTGACCTCTGTTCCCGGCAATAGTGCCGCCAGACGCATCATCAGCAGCGGATTACGGCTTCCTCCACCGCAGACCATGAGCCGTTCACAACCGCCGCTTAGCAAGACCTGCTCTGAAATGGTCACCGCGGTCAGTTCGGCAAGCGACGCCTGCACATCCCGCGGACTAATCCCCGGGAACTGCACCAGATGACGTTCTATCCAGCCATAATTGAAATACTCACGACCAGTGCTTTTCGGCGCAGGCGCGGAGAAATAAGGGTCGTTAAGCATATTTTGCAGTAACGGCAGGATAATCATTCCCGAAATGGCCCACTGCGCATCTTTGTCGTAAGGTTGACCGCATTGCCGCCAGATCCAGGCATCCATCAGCATATTGCCCGGCCCGGTGTCGTATCCACGAACGGGTTGTTGCGGAATAAGCAGAGACAGATTGGCAATCCCGCCGATGTTTAACACCATCCGCCGTTCCGTTGGATGTGCCAGCAGTGCCTGATGAAACGCGGGAACGAGCGGTGCACCCTGCCCGCCAAGGGCGATATCACGTCGACGAAAATCGCCGACTACGGTTATCCCTGTACGCGCAACAATCTGGTTGTTATCGCCAATTTGCAGCGTGTGTGGCGCAGCACCGTTCGGTTCATGCCACACGGTTTGCCCGTGGCAACCAATCGCAACGATATCCTGCGGTTTCAATTTTTCTTGCGCCAATAACGCATTCACTGCCTCAGCAAATAAATAACCGAGCTGTGCGTCCAACTGACCAAACTGAGAAAGTGTAAGCTGCTGCCCCTGGCAGATATCCAGAATCGCTTGTTTAACATGAATGGGGATGGGCCAGGTCAGACTCGCCTGCTGCGCAACCATCGTTTCATCTATTGTCGCCAGCACAACATCGACGCCATCAAGGCTGGTTCCAGACATTACACCGATAAAACGGCCCGATTTCATAGGTCATCCTTTTAAGCAAATTAGCCTTGACACTCAACCATAAAGTGTCGACTAATGCCATGCTTCCTTAATGATTTTTGGTGGCTAATCATTACAATGATCGTTTAATTACATCAATTACATGAATGATTCGTTTATACTCGGTTGATCCGATTTCGGTTAAGATTTTCATATTGTTCCAGTAGAACATGTGATCTTAGGCTCACAAATGCCATATAATTTAACCATGAAGGGTGCTTTATTAGCGTTTCGTGGTGACAAAGGAGATTTGTAAATGATTAAACGTGTGCTGATTGTTTCATTAATGGGCGTATCTTTAGCGGGTTGCGTTAACAATGATAGCCTTTCAGGTGACGTGTATACCGCATCCGAAGCGAAACAAGTTCAGAACGTTACCTACGGTACGATTGTTCATGTTCGTCCGGTGCAAATCCAGGGTGGCGATGACGCAAACGTGATTGGTGCTATTGGTGGTGCGGTACTCGGCGGGTTCCTCGGTAACACCGTCGGCGGCGGTACGGGTCGTTCATTAGCGACGGCTGCAGGCGCAGTTGCCGGTGGCGTAGCGGGTCAAGGCGTACAAGGTGCGATGAATAAAACCCAGGGTGTGGAACTGGAAATCCGTAAGGATGATGGTAATACCATCATGGTGGTTCAGAAACAGGGTGCGACCAAGTTTTCAGCCGGCCAGCGCGTTGTTATGGCTAACAACGGCAGCCAGGTTACCGTGTCTCCACGCTAATCAAATTCACGTGTGGTCAGACTCTGGCCACACGTCATTTGTTGCTTCAGCCCTGTGACTGCAGCTCAATAATATTGTGTTCCAGCCTGGCGACCAGTTTAATCAGCAGATCAATTTCCTCAGCTGAAATCCCTTCCAAAATTTCTCCACGCGTCTTGTTGATAACCGCTTCCATATCAGCGATCAACGGCTCTGCTTTTTCTGTCAGTTTAATTCTCTTTGCCCGACGATCGCTGGCGCAAGTCTGTCGTGAAATGAGTCCCTTTTCCTCTAACTGGTCAAGCGTACGTACCAACGAAGGCTGCTCGATGCCAATCGCTTTAGCCAACTGAATCTGCGATTGATCCGGCGGCAACTGATGAATGTTGTGCAGCGTAACCCAATGCGTCTGCGTCAACTCCAGAGGTTTCAGGCGATGGTCAATCAGAGCACGCCAAATGCGCACCAACCGTGCCAGATCAGAACCTAATGGCGATTCCAATTTCATCTCCTTATAATTAGCTTGCTAAGTTATTGTGCTGATTTTAGAATAGTGTGCAGCATTTGTATTCCCAAAACAAATGTATTGCCAAATTTGCTTACCGGCTGACATTTTTTCAGACATCATGCGTTACGGAGACTCATTGTCTCTTTTTTGCTAAACCTATAGCAATGCTCTCTTCCGCCAAGGATTTTGCCCGTGAAGTTTATGTTTAATGCAACAGGATTGCCCCTACAAGATTTAATGATCGGCGCATCTGTCTACTTCCCTCCTGTTTTCAAGGCGATTGTAGCAGGCTTTATTCTCTGGTTGGTTGTTCATCGCCTACTGCGCGACTGGATTTACTCTGGCGAAATCTGGCATCCCTTGTTAATGGATCTGTCACTCTTTACGCTTTGCGTATGTCTGGCCTTTGTTATGCTGATAGCGTGGTGATTATGTCGCTTAAAACCGTTAAATACTTCTCCACTATTATAGTCGCTGCAATCGCAGTTTTCGCCGGATGGTGGATGTGGAATTACTATATGCAATCGCCCTGGACACGTGATGGCAAAGTGCGAGCTGAGCAGGTCAGCATTACGCCACAGGTGTCAGGTAGCATTAGCGAACTCTATATAAAAGATAACCAGTTTGTGAATAAAGGCGATGTCCTTTTTATTATCGACAAGACACCATTTCACATTGCTGAACTGAATGCGCAAGCGCAACTTGCAAAAGCGCAGTCTGACCTGGCGAAAGCCAATAACGAAGCCAACCGCCGCCGTCATTTATCGCAAAATTACATCTCAGCCGAGGATCTGGATACCGCAAATCTCAACGTGAAAGCCATGCAGGCGAGTGTTGAAGCAGCAGAGGCCAGTCTGCGCCAGGCACAGTGGCAATTGACGCAAACGGTGGTCAAAGCCCCCGTAGCGGGCTGGGTCACCAATCTTTCAACCCGTCCTGGAGACTACGCTTCAACCGGGAAACCTCTGTTTGCTCTCGTCGACAGTCACTCTTTTTATGTAATGGGGTATTTTGAAGAAACTAAGTTGCGCCACATTCGCGAAGGTGCACCTGCCCTCATCACGCTCTACAGCGGTGATATAAAGTTACAGGGTCACGTTTCCAGTATTGGTCGTGCTATCTACGATCAAAGTGTGGAAAGTGATTCCGGCCTGATTCCAGATATCAAGCCCAACGTGCCGTGGGTGCGTCTGGCGCAGCGTATCCCGGTACGCATCGAATTCGACGCCCTGCCGCGGGATGTAACGCTGGTATCAGGTACAACCTGCAGCGTATCCATCGGCCAGCGTAAATGAAACTACCCCGCCTGACACCTGGCAATTTGCCGTGGTTTAAAGCCACGGCGGCACAGTGGCGTTATGCGCTGCGTAACACCATTGCGATGTGTCTGGCGTTAACTTTTGCTTATTATCTGAATCTGGACGAACCCTATTGGGCGATGACCTCAGCGGCGGTGGTCAGTTTTCCCACCGTTGGCGGGGTTATCAGCAAAAGTCTGGGTCGCGTGGCGGGGAGCTTACTGGGTGCCACCGCCGCATTGATTATTGCCGGTCATACCCTTAATGAGCCGTGGTTGTTCTTGCTGAGCATGTCGGTGTGGATCGGTTTTTGTACCTGGGCCTGTGCGCATTTCACCAATAACGTTGCCTACGCCTTTCAACTGGCAGGTTATACGGCGGCAATCATTGCGTTTCCCATGGTCAATACCGTGGAAATTACGCAGTTATGGGATATCGCGCAGGCACGCGTGTGTGAAGTCATCGTCGGTATCTTGTGTGGCGGTGTGATGATGATGATCCTGCCCAGCACCTCCGATGGCATCACGTTACTGACTGCATTGAAAAACATGCATTCACGTTTACTGGAACATGCCAGCCTACTCTGGCAACCAGAAACCACGGACGCCATTCGCACAGCCCATGAAGGTGTTATCGGTCAGATTCTTACCATGAACCTGCTGCGTATTCAGGCGTTCTGGAGCCACTACCGTTTTCGCCGACAAAATGCTTTGCTCAATTCGCTGTTGCATCAACAGTTAAGGATGACCAGCGTGATTTCCAGTCTGCGCAGGATGCTGCTGAACTGGCCTAATCCCCCGTCCAATACCCGGGAAATTATCGAACAGTTGCTCAGCGAACTGATAAAATCCAATGCTAATAGCTACACCGTTGCACGTATTATTGCCCCACTGCGACCCGTCGATGCACGCGACTATCGACACGTCGCCTTCTGGCAACGACTGCGTTATTTTTGTCGGCTCTATCTGCGCAGCAGTCATTATCTGCATTTACTGGAAAATGGCGTTACCGCCGAGCGTATTAATATCGTCCGCACGCCGGGGCTTGCCCGTCATACCGATAATGCGGAAGCTATCTGGAGCGGGTTACGTACGTTCTGCACTTTGATGCTTATCGGCGCATGGAGCATTGGCGCACAATGGGAATCAGGCTCTGGCGCACTCACGCTCGCCGCCATCAGCAGCGTGCTGTATTCCGCCGTTGCCACGCCGTTCAAGTCGCTTTCTTTGCTGATGCGCACACTGGTTCTGCTGTCGCTGTTTAGCTTTGTGGTTAAGTTTGGCCTGATGGTGCAAATTTCCGACCTCTGGCAATTCATTCTCTTTCTCTTCCCGCTACTCGCCACCATGCAACTGTTAAAGCTGCAAATGCCAGCGCTGGCAGGTCTTTGGGGGCAACTGATTGTATTTATGGGTTCGTTTATCGCGGTGACCAATCCGCCGGTATATGATTTTGCTGATTTCCTGAATGACAATATGGCGAAAATCACTGGCGTGGCGCTGTCATGGCTGGCCTTCGCCATTCTGCGGCCTGGATCGGATGCACGGAAAAGTCGCCGCCATATTCGCGCCCTGCGCCGGGATTTTGTCGATCAGCTCAGCCGACACCCATCACTCAGTGAAAACGAATTTGAATCGCTGACCTATCATCACGTCAGCCAGCTCAGCAGCAGTCAGGATGCGCTGGCGCGACGCTGGTTATTACGTTGGGGGGTCGTATTGCTGAACTGCTCGCACGTGGTGTGGCAACTGCGCACCTGGGAGGCGCGTTCGGATCCGCTGGCTCGCGTCAGGGACGTGTGTATCTCTCTGCTGCGCGATGTAATGAGCGAACGTGGCGTCCAGCAACGACCACTGAATGCCACGCTGAGTGAGCTACAACGCATCTGCGATACGCTTGCCCACCATCATCAACCTGCTGCACAGGAGTTATCGGCATTGGTCTGGCGGCTACACTGCTCGCTTTCACAACTCGAACAGGCGCCACCGCCGGGCACTCTCAGTAGTTGATTATTTGATAACACCACAGGCGTAGCGCGCTCCGCCACCGCCAAGCGGTTTCGGTTGATCGGACATATTATCGCCGCCCACATGGATCATCAGCTCTTTGCCTTTAACCTCATCGAGCGTTTTGAGGCGCGGCGCAATGACCGGTGTTGTGGCGTTTCCGTCGTTATTCACCACCAGCAGCGGCAGGTCACCCATATGACCTGCGCCTTCCGGGCCTTCGTGTTTGCCGGTTTGGTGCGGATCATAATGGCCTCCAGCCGATTCCGCGGCTGAGGCTTTCCCTTCTTTAATCGCCGGTTGGCAGCTGCCGTTCATATGCACGTGGAAGCCATGTTCTCCCGGCGGCAACGCTTTCAGATCGGGCGAAAACTCCAGCCCCTTTGCGGTTTCAGCAATAGTGACCGTACCAATCGCCTGGCCAACGCCTTGCGACGTGACCAGATTCATCGTCACTTTTTCTTCAATGGCAGCCTGCGCACCTGCACAGGCGAGTAGAGTGATGATGGCCAAACTCAAACGCTTCATAAGACCTCCGTCCAAAAGGTGTCTGATTGTTAAGTGTAAACCAGTGACGCAATTTTGAACGGAGATGCACCAAAAACACGATTAAGGTACGTCGTAACCCAGTGCAGCTTTACGAATGCGGAACCATTGCTGGCGAGACATGTTCAGCGTCTCAGACTCAATGGCGGCGCGTACGCGCTCTATTTTTCCTGAGCCAATAATCGGCAGCGGCTGAGACGGCAAACGTAAAATCCAGGCGTACACCACCTGCTCAATAGACTGCGCGTTTAACTCTTCTACGATCGCGGCAAGTTCATTTCGTAATGGCTGGAACGCATCGTCATTAAACAAGCGACCGCCGCCGAGGCAGGACCAGGCCATTGGACGAATACGCAACTGTTGCAGTTGATCTAAAGTGCCATCCAGCAGGAGCGGCTGATGTACCGGAGAGATTTCAACCTGGTTGGTCGCCAGCGTAAACGGCAGACGCGATTGCAACAATGAGAACTGTGCCGGGGTGAAATTAGAGACACCAAAGTGACGCACTTTGCCACTGTGGTGCAATTTTTTGAAAGCGTCGGCGACGTCGTCAGCATCCATAAGCGGATCGGGACGGTGGATGAGCAACAGATCAATATGATCGGTCGCCAGCAGCTTCAGCGATTCTTCCGCACTGGCAATAATATGCGCGCTGTCGGTAATGTAATGTCCCAGCGCATTTTCCGCGCGCGCCGTCGTCGCGATCCCGCATTTGGTCACAATCTGCATTTTTTCACGCAAATACGGAGCCAGTTTCATTGCCTCACCAAACGCCGCTTCACACTGGTATCCACCGTAGATATCGGCGTGATCGACGGTGGTCACGCCCAGATCCAGATGCTCTTCAATAAAGCTGACTAGCTGGCGCGCGGACATATTCCAGTCCATCAGGCGCCAGTACCCCATCACAAAGCGAGAAAATTCTGGGCCTTGCGGCGCAATAGTAATACGCTGAACCATAGCAGCTTCCTTTTAAGTGAATGTGCCTCGAGTATACGCAATTACGCTTTTAAAAGAGTGAAGGTTGTTGCGGTTCTTCCGAAGGGTTGGCTTTGTTCGCTCGTAATTTACGCATCAGGCGCTGACGACAAAGCCGTAGCACTTCCTGCTTTTGGGCATCGCTCATCTTTTGCCAGTTAAAACGTTCATCCCGACTGCGAAAACAGCCACGGCAAAATCCGCGTTCGTCAGACTGACATATTCCACGGCATGGGCTCTGGACGGGGAAAAACTCCAGCTGTTCGGCCACATCCCCTCCTTTAGTAAGATTGATATACTTATTGAAGACGTTAACTGAATTTCTCGCAAGCGCTATTGCATTAGACCGACTGGTCTATTACACTCCTTTACATGAACAAAATCACTGAACACGATACACGCGAACATCTGCTGGCGACTGGCGAATTGCTGTGTATGCAGCGCGGCTTCACCGGCATGGGTTTAAGCGAACTACTGAAAACCGCTGAAGTGCCCAAAGGTTCGTTTTATCATTATTTTCGCTCTAAAGAAGCGTTCGGTGTCGCGATGCTGGAACGCCACTATGCGGCCTATCATCAGCGACTGGCTACGCACTTTGATATGGGGGCGGGAAACTACCGCGACCGCATTCTGGCCTACTATCAGGAAACCCTGAACCAGTTTAGCCAGCACGGCATTATTAGCGGCTGTTTAACTGTAAAACTGTCTGCCGAAGTGTGCGATCTGTCAGAAGATATGCGCACAGCGATGGATAAAGGCGCGCGGCACATTATTGTGCTGTTAGCGCAGGCACTGGAGAAAGGTCAGGCCAGCCATTGTCTGTCCTTTGTTGGCGAGCCGTTACAGCAGGCGCAAGTACTGTATGCGCTGTGGCTTGGCGCCAACCTACAGGCCAAGATTTCTCGTAGCGCTACTCCGCTGGAAAATGCGCTGGCGCACGTTAAAAACATCATCACAACGCCTGCCGTTTAACAGGCGTTTTTATTTCTTTTATTACTAGACGACCGGTCTATTCAGGAGTGCCACATGTCATCTGAAAAACTGTTTTCCCCACTGAAAGTGGGTGCCATTACGGCAGCAAACCGCGTATTCATGGCGCCACTGACGCGTCTGCGCAGTATTGAGCCTGGCGACATCCCTACTCCGCTGATGGCCGAGTATTACCGTCAACGCGCCAGCGCGGGTCTTATTATCAGCGAAGCGACGCAGATTTCCGCACAGGCGAAAGGCTATGCCGGAGCACCCGGCTTACACAGCGAAGCGCAAATTGCCGCATGGAAGAAAATCACCGCTGCCGTACACGCTGAGCAAGGTCATATTGCTGTCCAGTTGTGGCACACCGGACGCATCTCTCACGCCAGTCTGCAGCCAAATGGTCAAGCTCCAGTTGCACCTTCCGCGATTAGTGCTGGAACCCGCACCTCGCTGCGCGATGAAAACGGCCTGGCAACGCGTGCCGATACCTCAATGCCACGTGCGCTGGAAACCGAAGAGATTCCGGGCATCGTTAATGACTTCCGTCAGGCGATAGCCAACGCGCGCGAAGCGGGTTTCGACATGGTTGAACTACACTCTGCCCACGGCTACCTGCTGCACCAGTTCCTGTCGCCAACCTCTAATCAGCGTACCGATCAATACGGCGGTAGCGTCGAAAATCGTGCGCGTCTTGTGCTGGAAGTGGTTGATGCCGGTATTAAAGAATGGGGTGCCGATCGTATTGGTATTCGCGTCTCCCCGATTGGCTCATTCCAGAACGTTGACAACGGTCCGAACGAAGAAGCCGATGCGCTGTATCTGATTGAACAATTGGGCAAGCGTGGAATCGCTTACCTGCACATGTCTGAGCCGGATTGGGCCGGTGGTGAGCCGTATTCCGATGCGTTCCGCGAAAAAGTTCGCGCGCGCTTCCACGGTCCTATCATTGGTGCTGGTGCCTACACCCCTGAAAAGGCAGAAGCGCTGATCGAGAAAGGTCTGATCGACGCCGTTGCTTTTGGTCGCGCCTATATTGCTAACCCGGATCTGGTGGCGCGTCTGCAACGCAAAGCGGAACTGAATCCGCAACGTGCCGAGAGCTTCTACGGCGGCGGCGCGGAAGGTTACACCGACTATCCTACCCTCTAACGTCACAATCTCCGTTCTGCCATTGATAGCGGCGTAACAACGCCGCTATACTAAAACAACATTTTGAATGTATTAGCCATTTTCGAAGGGGAAAAAGATGCGTTTACTCCATACCATGCTGCGCGTGGGTGACCTGCAGCGTTCCATCGAGTTTTATACCAACGTGCTGGGCATGAAGCTGCTGCGTACCAGCGAAAACCCTGAATACAAGTACTCTCTGGCTTTTGTCGGCTACGGTCCTGAAACCAGTGAAGCCGTAATCGAACTGACCTATAACTGGGGTGTCGACAAGTATGAGCTGGGTACTGCCTATGGCCATATCGCCCTGAGCGTAGACAACGCGGCTGAAGCCTGTGAACGTATTCGCCAGAATGGCGGTAACGTAACGCGTGAAGCGGGTCCGGTAAAAGGCGGCACCACAGTGATTGCGTTCGTTGAAGATCCGGACGGCTATAAAATTGAGCTGATCGAAGAGAAAGACGCCGGGCGCGGCCTGGGCGACTAACTTCCCCCTCGGGCGCAGATCGTCTGTGCCCGTAGTTTTATACTCATCATTTTGCCATAATACGCGCTGCAATTTTCCCGTATTAAGAGACCCAGATGTCCGATAACGCTCAACTTTCCGGTCTGTGTGACCGTTTTCGTGGTTTTTATCCTGTCGTCATTGATGTCGAAACCGCAGGGTTCAATGCCAAAACCGATGCGCTGCTTGAGATTGCAGCCATCACACTGAAAATGGATGAACAAGGCTGGCTGATGCCGGACACGACGTTGCATTTCCACGTAGAGCCGTTTGAAGGCGCGAATCTGCAGCCGGAGGCCCTCGCCTTTAACGGTATTGACCCGAACAATCCGCTACGCGGCGCGGTCAGCGAATATGACGCTCTGCATGCCATCTTCAAAATGGTGCGTAAAGGCATTAAAGACAGCGGCTGCAATCGGGCAATCATGGTGGCGCATAACGCTACGTTCGACCACAGTTTCATGATGGCAGCGGCAGAACGCGCCTCGCTGAAACGGAATCCGTTTCATCCGTTTGTCACCTTTGATACGGCGGCATTAAGCGGTCTGTCATTGGGGCAAACGGTGTTGTCAAAAGCGTGCCTGGCGGCGGGAATGGAGTTTGACGGGAATCAGGCACACTCGGCACTGTATGACACCGAACGTACGGCCGTGCTGTTTTGCGAAATCGTTAACCGCTGGAAACGTCTCGGTGGTTGGCCTCTTCCCGTGCCTGAAGAAGCATAACGGCGACATAAAAAAAGCGACCATTTCAGGTCGCTTTTTTACTTCTGCTGATATTACTCAGCGTCCGGCTCTTCGGTTTTGTATTTCGCAGCTGTTTCTTTAATCAGCTGCTGCAACTCACCGCGCTGGTACATTTCGATCAAAATGTCACAACCGCCAACCAGCTCACCATCAACCCACAGTTGTGGGAAAGTTGGCCAGTTTGCATATTTCGGCAGTTCGGCGCGAATATCCGGGTTCTGCAGAATATCAACGTAAGCAAAGCGTTCACCACAGGCTGACAGCGCCTGCACAGCCTGAGCGGAGAAACCGCAGCTTGGCAGTTTAGGAGAACCTTTCATGTACAGGAGAATCGGGTTTTCAGCGATCTGGCGCTGGATTTTTTCGATAGTGGTGCTCATTATCTTGCTTCCTTAAACTTCTTTTACGGCAGTAGTCTGACATTGTAACGGGTCAGACAGGCAACGGAAAATAACATTTTCATTACGCGTTATTATTTTATCCCCTGAGGCTAAAAGTTGCATTCATAATCTCATTTATCCCCTTCAAACATGTGGTTTTGATTATCTGTTCACCAACTCCAACGTTAATTGATGTTTTTTTTTGCGGTCGGTTACGAAACATAGTTTTAAACAAAAAAAGCTATTAACTTTCCCTCTTTCTATAGATTAGAATCGTCAAGTTTTGAAAATCACACGCAGGCACGATAGACCTGCCTTACCAGAGGACTGCTCAGTGGCGCGGATAAACCGAATCTCGATCACGCTCTGTGCTTTACTTTTTACTACACTGCCCTTTACGCCTATGGCTCATGCTTCCAAGCAGGCCAGGACGACACCTACCAATTCTCACACCATCAAAACGGTAGATAAAAAGAAAAGCGCAACAACCAGCCAAAAAACAACAAAGACCAGCAAGAAAACGGCGACAAAAACCACCAGTAAAACCAGCACCAAAACCGCTTCCTCTTCTAAAAAACGCACTGCCACTCCGGCAAAGTCGACTAAAACTGCAAATCGTCGTGGTAAAACTGCCGTAGCACAAACCGCAGCCGTTACCTGGACTGAAAAATGCACACCGCGCAAAGGCCATAAACCACGCTGCGTGAAGGTGAAAACCACTGCACCGACTACACTTGCTGACGCACATAAAGTGAAAGTGCAGAAAGCGACTAAAACCGCTATGTCCACCTTGATGAACCAAATCGGTAAACCTTATCGTTGGGGCGGCTCCTCGCCAAGAACCGGGTTTGACTGCAGCGGTCTGGTTTATTACGCCTATAAGGATCTGGTGAAGTTCCGCATTCCGCGTACCGCGAACGAAATGTATCATCTGCGTGATGCCGCACCGATTGAACGTGGCGAACTGAAAAATGGCGATCTGGTCTTCTTTCGTACCCAGGGTCGTGGAACAGCCGATCACGTCGGCGTCTACGTCGGAAACGGTAAGTTTATTCAGTCACCGCGTAGCGGGCAGGAAATTCAAATCACCTCTCTGAGCGAAGATTACTGGCAGCGCCACTATGTGGGCGCTCGTCGGGTAATGACGCCAAAAACAATTCGCTAAAAACTTACCCTACAGAACATGCTGTAGGGTAAGTTCTTCTTTTGCATAACCTTTCAATTTGCTACCCTATCCTTACTCACAATGAGGCTATTGTGTGTACTCAATATAAATAATAAGGAGAGAAGCAATGTCGTTTGAATTACCTGCATTACCGTATGCCAAAGATGCTCTGGCACCGCACATTTCTGCCGAAACGCTGGAATATCACTATGGCAAACACCATCAAACCTACGTGACCAATCTGAACAATCTGATTAAAGGCACGGCGTTTGAAGGCAAATCACTGGAAGAGATCGTTCGTAGCTCTGAAGGCGGTGTATTCAATAACGCAGCACAAGTATGGAACCACACGTTCTACTGGAACTGCCTGGCACCGAACGCAGGTGGCGAACCAACCGGTAAACTGGCCGATGCTATTGCCGCCTCCTTTGGCAGCTTTGCAGATTTCAAAGCGCAGTTTACCGATGCCGCTATCAAAAACTTCGGTTCTGGCTGGACCTGGCTGGTTAAAGGAACTGATGGCAAACTGGCTATCGTCTCCACCTCCAACGCAGGTACTCCGCTGACTACCGACGCGACGCCGCTGATGACCGTTGACGTATGGGAACACGCCTACTACATCGACTATCGCAATGCCCGTCCTGGCTACCTGGAACATTTCTGGGCGCTGGTGAACTGGGAATTTGTTGCGAAGAACTTCGCAGCATAAAAAAGATAACGCAGAAGGGCTTCCTTCTGCGTTTTTGCGTTAATTCGCGGTCGTGAAAGCCTCTTCTGGCTGTCTTCTTGCGGAAATAAACACCAGCAGCAGCGCAAGACCCGCCACAATCGCCCCCATCACTGGCACAAAACTGTAGCCCAGGCCGCCTGATATCACCGCCCCACCGGCCGCTGCACCCAGAGCGTTCCCCAGATTAAACGCGCCAATATTGACTGACGATGATAATCCAGGCGCTTCACTGACAACGCGCATCACACGCATCTGCAACGGTGGAACGACCGCGAACGTCGCCGCGCCCCAGACCACCATACAGATCGCCGCACCCAGCTCATTACGCGCAAGGAAAGGAATGGCCAGCATAATAACCATCAGCAGCAGTAAAAAGCCTTTCAACGTACCGTTGACTGAACGGTCAGCAAACTTGCCACCAAAGTAGTTACCGATCGAGAAACCAATGCCTATCAACACCAGCATCCCGGTAACAAATGCCGGAGTGGCATGAGTGATAGTATGCAGAACTGGCGAGATGTAAGTATAAAGCGTGAACATCGCCCCAGCACCCAGTACAGTAGTCAGTAACGCCGACAACACCTGTGGGCGCATAAGTACCGCCAGTTCGCTGCGAACATCCGGGCGCTCTCCGGCTCCACCCTTGGGTAAGGAGAAGAACAGGCTAACCATAGCAATGACGCCCAGACCCGCAGTGGCCATAAATGACATGCGCCAACCGATGGTTTCACCAAGCCATGTCGCCGCCGGAACGCCGCCAATATTGGCGATGGTTAACCCCATAAACATCGTTGCTACGGCGCTGGCCTGCTTATGTTTGGGTACAACACTGGCAGCAACCACTGAACCGAGACCAAAAAAGGCCCCATGGTTAAGACTGGTCAAAATACGCGATAGCATTAGCGTGGTGTAATCCGGCGAGATAGCCGAAAGTACATTACCCAGCGTGAAAATCGCCATCAGGAATATCAAAGCATTACGTCGCGCGCGATGAGACAGCAGCAATGTCATCAGCGGTGCACCTACCATCACACCTACCGCATAGGCGCTGATCAGCATGCCAGCCGCCGGAATCGAGACATCCACACCTTTGGCTATGACGGGCAATAATCCCATTGGCGAAAATTCGGTGGTGCCAATGCCAAACGCTCCGATCGCCAGCGCCAGTAAAGGATAATTGAGTTTCATATTGCGACTCCGTAACGTCGAGCCGTGGCGCGACATAAAATAAGAGTCAAAAGCATGACATTGATCGCAAAATTAATAAAGTTAACAAAATTGCAAAAGACTTTTGCTTATTCGCAAACAATAGAAGAGATAGACGAGCGGAAAGAGTGAGGGAGAGCTAACTCCCTCGGGGAAATCAATGCAGCGCTGCGGTCAGGCCACCCGCGACGATCAAACCCAGAACAATAATGGTAGTCACTAACGAAAATTTCAGATCGGTGCTCATCAAGTTTTCTCCTTTTTATTCCCACACAAAAAGTGATATTGCGCATTTTTACACACTTGAAAGCAAAAATCTCTCACGATTTATATTGATAACTGCTTTTAACTCTTCCCCTTTTCGTTAAGATCAGACAAAATTCCACGCTTACTTGATTAGCGTACCGGCCATTGACCCCTTCCTGACGTTCCGTGTCGTTTTCCCGGCGTGCCGCAACCCTTACGTTGCGCTAAGGGTGTGTAAAGGCAAACGTTTACCTGGAGTATTCTCAGGAGCTTAGGATATGGTCTGGAGTGAGATGTAATGGCAACAATTAAAGATGTAGCGAAGCGAGCAAACGTTTCCACTACAACCGTATCACACGTAATTAACAAGACGCGCTTTGTCGCGGAAGAAACGCGTAATGCTGTCTGGGCAGCGATCAAAGAACTGCACTATTCTCCGAGCGCAGTTGCCCGCAGCCTGAAGGTGAATCACACCAAGTCTATTGGCTTGCTGGCGACCAGCAGCGAAGCGGCCTATTTCGCAGAAATTATCGAAGCCGTGGAGAAAAACTGTTTCCAGAAAGGCTATACGCTGATTCTGGGTAACGCATGGAACAGTCTCGAAAAGCAGCAGGCCTATCTGTCGATGATGGCGCAAAAGCGCGTTGATGGTCTGCTGGTGATGTGTTCTGAGTATCCGGAGTCGCTGCTTTCGATGCTCGAAGAGTATCGCCATATTCCGATGGTCGTCATGGACTGGGGCGAAGCTAAAGCCGACTTTACCGATACGGTCATTGATAACGCCTTCGAAGGCGGTTACATGGCGGGTCGGTATCTGGTAGAACGCGGTCATCGTGAAATTGGCGTGATCCCAGGTCCAATGGAACGTAACACCGGGGCCGGGCGTCTGGCGGGCTTTATGAAAGCGATGGAAGAAGCGCTGATTAAAGTGCCTGATAACTGGATTGTCCAGGGCGATTTCGAGCCTGAGTCCGGCTATCGCGCCATGCAGCAAATTCTGTCGCAATCGCATCGTCCAACCGCTGTCTTCTGCGGTGGCGATATTATGGCGATGGGTGCGCTGTGCGCCGCTGACGAAATGGGTCTGCGCGTACCACAGGATGTCTCACTCATCGGCTACGACAACGTGCGCAACGCCCGCTTCTTCACGCCGGCCTTAACGACCATTCACCAGCCGAAGGATTCACTAGGTGAAACGGCCTTCAACATGCTGTTAGACCGTATCGTGAATAAACGTGAAGAGTCACAGTCTATCGAGGTGCATCCACGTCTGGTTGAGCGTCGCTCCGTTGCCGACGGTCCGTTCCGAGATTACCGCCGTTAAGCCTGTTGTGCGGGAGTCTCATCTGGCTCCCGCAGCCATTCCTTGTTCAACGTTTCACTATCCCCTAAATAGTCCAGCAGCCAACTCAATGCCGGTGACGTATCGTTCTGCTGCCATGTCAGACAGCATGCAGCATCAGGAAAGGGGTTCTCCAGTTGCAGCGCAACCCACTTGCCGCTATCGATCCACGGCTTGGCAAAATGCGTCGGTACCATGCCAACACACAGCCCTGCTGATAAGCAGGTAGCGGATGATTCCCAGTCAGGCACCACGACGCGCTTTTGGTTATCCAGCAGCCAGGTAATACGCTTTGGCAGTGTACGGGAGGTATCTTCGCGCACCAGTGACGGCCAGTTGCGCAACGTATCATCACTTAGCGGTCCGGGCATTGATGCCAGTGGATGATGGCTGGCTACCACGCAACTCCAGCTCAGCATTCCCATATCGCGGAAGGTATAGCGCCCCCCTACCGGAATCGCCTGTGTGGCGCCGATGGCCAGCTCCACGCGTCCATCGGACAGCGCGTCCCATACGCCGTTAAACACTTCCTGAAAAACTAACAACTCCACATCATCAAAGTGACGGTAAAAATCCACGATCATCTGTCGGGTACGATCCGGGCGGACAATGTTATCGACTGCGATCGCCAGCTGTCCGCGCCAGCCGTTGGCAATTTGCTGGCATTGCTGGCGCGTGATCTGCATTTTTTTGATAACAGAGCGACCTTCTTTTAAAAACCATGCCCCGGCAGGCGTTAATTCCACATCCCGATGGCGTCGCTCAAAAAGCGGTACCGCCAGCCACTCTTCCAGTTGGCGCACAGTGTAGCTTACCGCCGAAGGTACACGGTGTAGCTCCTGTGCGGCTGAACTAAAGCTACCGTTACGCGCAACCGCATCAACCACTTCAAGTGAATATTCCGACCACATATTCTGCCTGCAAAAATTTTGAAATCAGTAAGCAAATATTAGCGTTTCACAGCGAGAATTACACTCACTACACTCAGCGGCATTGTTCTACTGCTAAAAAAAGAGAAATGATGATGCAACCTGGGAAAGGGTTTTTAGTCTGGCTGGCGGGCCTTAGCGTGCTCGGCTTTCTGGCAACAGATATGTATCTGCCCGCCTTCGCCGCAATTCAGTCCGATCTGCAAACGCCTGCATCTGCCGTCAGCGCTAGCCTGAGCTTGTTCTTAGCCGGTTTTGCCGTCGCACAACTGCTGTGGGGACCGCTCTCTGACCACTATGGTCGCAAGCCTATTTTGCTGCTGGGTTTATCTATCTTCGCACTGGGCAGTCTGGGCATGCTGTGGGTTGAAAACGCCGCAGGCCTGCTGGTACTGCGATTTGTTCAGGCCGTTGGCGTCTGTGCAGCATCGGTTATCTGGCAAGCGCTGGTTACCGACTATTATCCTTCACAAAAAGTAAACCGCATCTTTGCCACCATTATGCCGCTGGTCGGGTTATCACCTGCCCTCGCCCCGTTATTAGGTAGTTGGATCCTGGTACATTTTTCCTGGCAGGCCATTTTTGCCACCCTGTTCGCCATTACTCTGATTCTGATGCTTCCGGCGCTGCGTTTAAAGCCTTCAGCTAAAGCACGAGATGACAGCCAGGATAAACTGACTTTCGCCACCTTGCTGCGCTCGAAAACTTACCGTGGAAACGTGCTGATTTATGCCGCCTGTTCCGCGAGCTTTTTTGCATGGCTGACGGGTTCCCCGTTCATCCTTAGCGAAATGGGTTATAGCCCAGCGGTAATTGGTCTGAGCTATGTTCCGCAAACTATCGCCTTTTTAATCGGTGGTTACGGCTGTCGTGCTGCGCTGCAAAAATGGCAGGGTCGTCAGCTGCTGCCCTGGTTACTCATTCTGTATGCCTTCAGCGTTGTAGGCACCTGGGCGACCGGCTTTATTCATCATGTTGCATTGGCTGAAATCCTGATCCCATTCTGCGTTATGGCGATTGCGAACGGCGCAATCTACCCTATCGTTGTCGCCCAGGCATTACGCCCTTTCCCACAGGCCACTGGACGCGCTGCCGCATTGCAGAATACGCTACAACTGGGTTTATGCTTCCTGGCAAGCCTTGTCGTTTCCTGGTTGATTGCTACCCCGCTGCTCACCACTACCAGCGTTATGCTGACCACGGTATTGCTGGCTGCTGTGGGTTACAAAATGCAATCGCAGAAAACTGACGCCCCGCAAACAGATGACCGCGCGCAAATTGCCCACGGAGAGTCTCACTAATAATTGTCGCGGGCAATTAATTAGCCCGCTAAGAATTATCGGTTGAATCGTCAAAAATTCAGGCCTATACTGATTTCCGGATGTTAAAAAAACGATAATTTTTATGTGTTAACGGGAACAAGAATGTTCCCGTATTCCCACGGATGGTCTTTTCGGCAAGGGTTCCTCCCTTCCTCTGTTCTACGTCGGATTATAGATTCACGGATTAATTCCGTGAGATTTCTCACAAAGCCCAAAAAAGCGTCTACGCTGTTTTAAAGTTCTGATCACCGACCAGTGATGGAGAAGCTATGAGTTCATCGTGTATAGAAGACGTCAGCGTACCGGATGATGACTGGTACCGCATCACCAATGAATTATTGAGCCGTGCAGGCATTACCATTAATGGCCCGGCACCGGCGGATATTCGCGTAAAGAACCCTGATTTTTTCAAACGAGTATTGCAGGAAGGATCGTTAGGGTTAGGTGAAAGTTATATGGATGGCTGGTGGGAATGCGACCGGCTGGATATGTTTTTTAGTAAAGTCCTACGCGCCGGTCTTGAAAACCAACTCCCCCGCCACTTCAAAGATACGTTACGAATTGCCGCTGCTCGCTTGTTCAATTTGCAGACCAAAAAGCGTGCATGGGTTGTCGGCAAAGAACATTACGATTTAGGCAACGATCTCTTTACTCGCATGCTGGACCCCTATATGCAGTATTCCTGCGCCTACTGGAAAGATGCCGATACCCTGGAATCTGCCCAGCAGGCGAAGCTAAAAATGATTGCTGAAAAGCTGCAGTTGAAGCCAGGGATGCGGGTGCTCGATATAGGCTGCGGCTGGGGCGGCTTATCCCAGTTTATGGCATCAGAATATGGCGTCAGCGTGGTGGGTGTAACCATTTCGGCAGAACAGCAGAAAATGGCGCAGTCACGGTGTGCGGGGCTTGATGTCACAATTTTGCTGCAGGATTATCGTGACCTGAATGACAAATTCGATCGTATTGTTTCCGTCGGCATGTTTGAGCATGTAGGGCCGAAAAACTACGCCACCTATTTTGACGTGGTCGATCGCAATTTAAAACCGGATGGTCTCTTTTTATTGCATAGCATCGGCTCCAAAAAGACCGACAATAACGTTGATCCGTGGATCAATAAATATATCTTCCCGAACGGCTGTTTACCATCAGTTCGCCAGATTGCCAACGCCAGCGAGCCACATTTTGTAATGGAAGACTGGCATAATTTTGGCGCGGATTACGACACGACGCTGATGGCCTGGCACGAACGTTTCATTAACTCCTGGCCTGAAATCGCCGATAACTATACCGAACGTTTCAAGCGGATGTTCAGCTATTATCTGAACGCTTGTGCCGGAGCGTTTCGAGCTCGCGATATTCAGTTATGGCAGGTGGTATTTTCTCGCGGCGTTGAACACGGCCTGCGCGTTCCCCGTTAATCGTTATCGCCCCCGTATCAACGAGGGCTTAACTCTCAGGCTTAGGCTCCCGCTTCGCCCGTTATGTTGCTGATGGCGCTTTCACGCGCCGCCAGTACACGCTCAACAGTATCAACCACCGCCTGCGTTTGGGGATCGATTTCGATATTGACCCTTGCGCCCAGCTTTTTCTTGCCAAGCGTCGTACGCTCCAGCGTTTCCGGGATCAAGTGCACACAGAAACGCGTCGGCGTCACTTCACCGACCGTCAGACTGATACCGTCAATACCAATAAATCCTTTGTACAGGATATATTTCATCAGCGACGGGTCCTGGACTTTAAACCACACCTGACGGTTATTCTCCGAGGTCAGAATTTTCGACACTTCGGCAGTGGTCATAATATGGCCCGACATTAAATGTCCGCCAATCTCATCACTGAATTTTGCCGCACGCTCAACGTTAACCAAATCACCGACCTTCAGATCGCCCAGATTGGTGATACGCAGCGTTTCTTTCATCAGGTCAAAGCTTATCTGGTTACCGTTAATTTCGGTGACCGTCAGGCAGCACCCATTGTGGGCAACCGATGCGCCGGTCTCCAGCGCATCCAGCATATATTCAGGCAACTCCACAACATGCGTACGAAAATTTGGTTTTTCATCAATGGACACCAATTTTGCGGTGCCCTGCACAATACCCGTAAACATACTTCCTACTCCTGAACTCAATTAAGACATCTCTGCACAGCACAATAGCAGGTGGAAATTCAGGTTGCCAGCAATGCGCCACCAGCGCCTGTTTTTTCACTGGAGAATTACGTATTCCTCGCTACAATAGACTGAAATTTCCCCTGCTTTTTCTCCTTGCTGCCATATAAGGCGGCTTTTTTAGTCTCTCAAATAACAACAATATAGTGGTGTACACGTGCAAAAGTATGTAAGTGAAGCGCGTCAGTTATTAGCTCTGGCAATACCGGTGATTCTTGCGCAAATCGCTCAAACCGCAATGGGATTCGTTGATACCGTCATGGCGGGCGGATACAGCGCTACTGATATGGCGGCAGTCGCCATTGGTACCTCTATCTGGTTACCTGCCATTCTGTTTGGTCATGGACTACTGCTGGCTTTGACGCCGGTCATTGCGCAACTCAATGGTTCCGGACGCCGCGACCGTATCGCCCATCAAATACGTCAGGGATTCTGGCTGGCGGGCAGCGTCTCCGTGCTGATTATGGTTGTGCTATGGAACGCAGGGTACATTATTCGCTCCATGCATAACATTGACCCGGCGCTGGCGGATAAAGCCGTTGGCTACCTGCGTGCCTTGCTGTGGGGTGCACCGGGGTATTTGTTCTTCCAGGTAGCTCGTAACCAGTGCGAAGGATTAGCCAAAACTAAACCAGCGATGGTGATGGGCTTTCTCGGCCTGCTGGTGAACATTCCGGTTAACTACGTTTTCATTTATGGACATTTAGGCATGCCGGAACTGGGTGGCGTAGGCTGCGGCGTGGCTACGGCGGCTGTTTACTGGGTGATGTTTATCGCCATGCTCTCTTACATCAAACGTGCGCGCTCGATGCGCGATATCCGTAATGAGCGTGGTTTCCAGAAACCTGACACCGCAGTAATGAAGCGTCTGGTGCAACTGGGTTTACCTATCGCGCTGGCGTTATTTTTCGAGGTAACGCTGTTTGCGGTGGTCGCTCTGCTGGTTTCCCCGCTGGGGATTGTCGACGTGGCCGGACACCAGATCGCACTGAACTTCAGTTCGTTAATGTTCGTCCTGCCGATGTCTCTGGCTGCTGCCGTCACCATTCGTGTCGGTTATCGTCTGGGCCAGGGCTCCACGCTGGATGCACAAACTGCAGCCAGAACGGGCCTGGGTGTCGGTGTCTGCATGGCGGTCGTAACGGCGCTTTTCACCGTGACATTCCGCGAGCATATTGCCCTGCTCTACAACAATAATCCGGAAGTCGTCACCCTGGCCGCGCAGCTCATGTTACTGGCCGCGGTGTATCAAATATCGGACTCTATCCAGGTTATTGGCAGCGGGATCCTGCGTGGTTATAAAGATACGCGTTCCATTTTCTTTATTACCTTTACGGCATACTGGGTGCTGGGTCTGCCGAGTGGCTATATTCTGGCGCTGACCGATCTGGTAGTTGACCGAATGGGGCCAGCAGGATTCTGGATGGGCTTTATTATCGGCCTGACCTCTGCGGCGGTGCTGATGATGCTGCGGATGCGCTTTCTGCAACGCCAGCCGTCAGCGGTTATATTGCAACGAGCTGCACGATAATGCCCAAATAGCCGCCGTCTGGCGGCTTTTTTTACATCCTCAGAACGGGCTGGCGTTTTGGGCGTTCATCCACGCTTCACTAATGGGATGCCTGAAATGCAGTTCACTGGCATGCAGCATCAGTCGCGGCACCCTTTCAGTGCCAGGCAGCAGACGCCCGCCATACAAATCACAGCCTAAAATCGGATGTCCCAACAGCTGACAGTGGATCCGCAGTTGGTGGGTTCGCCCGGTTTCAGGCATTAGTTGTACCCGCGTCAAGGGGAGCAACGCCCCCTTTTCCTGACGATGATAAAAGCGCTCGACAACCTGATAGCGCGAGCGTGCGGGTTTGCCGTTGAGAGCACAAATTGACATTAATGGAAACAGCTCCGGGTCTTTGGCAATCGCTGCATCGATAACTCCCTCGTCGTTTTCCAGATGCCCGCATAACAGCGCGCTGTACACCTTAGTGACCGTACGCTGGCTGAACTGCTGGCAAAGCGCAGCGTTGGTAGCCTTGTTACGGGCGACCACCATCAGTCCAGAAGTGCCGAAATCAAGCCGATGTACCAGCGTGCAGCCAGGGTAAATCTGTACCAGCCGATGATGTACCGAATCGAGATTCTGCGGATTTTTGCCCGACAAGCTAAGTAACCCGCTGGGTTTATTGATTAGCACCAGATGCTCGTCCCGATAGAGGGTCTCTATCTCGTCATGACAAGGCGGGGCAATAAAGGTATCGAGGATCGTAGACATCAGGCGGCCAGAATGAGGTGTGGGGACGGATGATAACGAATTTTCACCGCAGTGGCGAATCGGAGCGCTGACCCAATGGCTGGCATGGTAGAGTGTGATTTATCCTGAGTGCGATGAGAGGGTTATTCTGTGCAACAAATCGATTTTTACATGGTGGATGCTTTTACCACCACGACGTTTGGCGGTAATGCCGCAGCAGTCTGTCCGCTCACGGACTGGTTGCCCGATGAAACATTATTAAAGATGGCGCAGCAGCATAACCAGTCAGAAACCGCTTTTTTAGTCGCCAATGAGAGTGGTTTTGAGCTGCGTTGGTTTACCACTCAGGGTGAAATCAATCTGTGTGGGCATGCCACGCTTGCCGCCGCGCATGTCATCTTTGAACATCTGGATTACCCGGATACAAAAATCCATTTTGCTACCCGCTTTGTGGGACCGCTGACGGTCACGCGCAGCGGTGAATGGCTGACGCTCGATTTTCCAGCCTGGCAAAGCGAATCTGCCATGCCGCCCACTTTACTGCTGGAAACATTAGGCATCACCGAATACAAGGAGATGCGCGTGGCACGCGATTACATGGTGGTGTTGGAAAATCAACAGCAGGTTGAGGCTGTTCGCCCAAACATCCACGCCATGCTTCCGCTGGGGAAAATGGTGTGCATCACCGCGCCGGGTGACGGGGAATACGATTTTGTCAGCCGTTTCTTCTGCCCGGGTGAAGCCGTCGCTGAAGACCCGGTCACAGGCTCGGCACATAGCATGCTGATCCCTTACTGGGCTGCAAAACTGAATAAAACACAGATGCTGGCGCGCCAGGTCTCTGAGCGCGGCGGGGATTTACGCTGTCAGTTAGCAGGAACGCGTGTTTATATCAGTGGACAGGCAATAACTTATCTGATCGGTAAAGTGCTGCTGCGCTAGCAGCCTTACCCGAAATAACCAATCCATGGAGGATTTATGTCGAACAAACTCGTGCAGATACACTTTGATTTTCATGGTCCGTTTGGGGCTGAGATGTCGAGTCAGCTCGTTGAACTGGCCGAATCAATCAACCAGGAGCCGGGGTTCATCTGGAAAATCTGGACCGAGAACGAAGCAAATCACGAAGCGGGTGGCATCTACCTGTTCCGGGACGAAGACACCGCTCAGGCCTATATCAAAAAGCATACCGCCCGTCTGAAGCATCTGGGTGTGGAAGACGTGACGTTCAAAATCTTCGATATCAATGAACCGTTAACTAAAATTAACCACGGTCACATCGGCTAGTATTTTGCCTTAGACGCCCCGCCCGGGGCGTTTCTTCACTCTCCTGCCTTCCCCTCTTCGTTCCTACCCAGGTTAGCGATTTACGTTAGCCACATTTGCAATAGTTCACAAAATCATCACCCGCGAAAATTATCTCTAGCCGAAAGTGGCATATAGGCGTATAAAATAATACAAATTGTATTATTTTATACAAAGTGAATCATTAGCTACAGGAGGTTTATTATGTCCGCGGACATTACACTGAACTCATCTGCTGGAAGCTTCCCGCCAGCAGGTCATTACTCGCACAGTACAACGGCTGGCGGTTTCGTCTTCATTTCTGGGCAATTGCCGGTCACTTTCGACGGCGAGAAAAAAGCGGATGCCTCTTTTGAAGATCAAACCCGGCTGGTGCTACAGAATATTGATGCTTGTCTGGCGGGTGCTGGAGTTTCCCGCCAGCATCTGGTGTCAGTTCGCGTCTATGTGACGGATATGAATCAGTGGCCGACGTTTAACAAAATCTATGGGGAGTGGATCGGTGATTTCCATCCATCCCGTGCTGTAGCCGGTGTTGCGGAACTTCATTATGGTTTTGCGCTGGAAGTTGAAGCTATGGCGTTGGCCCCGCAAGCGTGACATTTAACAACATACAGGTGAACAACAATGACTGAAATGACACTGCCTGATTATAACGATGTTGCCGCTGCGGCAGCGCGCATCGCAGATTATGCTAACAAAACGCCGGTGATGACATCCCGAACGGTTAATGAAGAATTTGGCGCGGAAGTCTTCTTTAAGTGCGAAAACTTCCAGAGAATGGGCGCCTTCAAATTTCGCGGCGCTATGAATGCGCTACGCCAGTTCACACCACAACAACGTGCTGCGGGTGTCGTGACGTTTTCTTCCGGTAACCATGCGCAGGCCATTGCACTGTCGGCAAAATTATTGGGGATTCCAGCAACAATTATCATGCCGCATGATGCTCCGGTAGCTAAAGTTGCAGCAACAAAAGGCTATGGCGGAAAGGTGGTAACTTACGATCGCTATACTGAAGATCGTGAAAAAATTGGTCGGGACCTGGCAGAGAAACAGGGGTTAACGCTGATCCCCCCTTACGACCATCCGCACGTGATTGCAGGCCAGGGCACCGCCACAAAAGAGCTGATTGAAGAAGTGGGTCAGTTAGACGCCCTTTTCGTTTGTCTGGGCGGTGGCGGCCTGCTCTCAGGATCCGCTCTGGCGGCCAGACATCTGTCTCCTGACTGCATCGTCTATGGTGTAGAACCTGAGGCGGGGAACGATGGTCAACAGTCGTTTCGTAGCGGAAAAATTGTTCATATCGATACGCCCAAAACCATTGCTGACGGTGCTCAGACCCAACATCTCGGGAACTATACGTTTCAGATTATCCAGCAAAACGTGAACGATATTCTGACGGTTTCAGACGCTGAGTTAATCACCTCAATGAAATTTATCGCTGAACGCATGAAAATCGTCGTTGAGCCGACCGGGTGTCTGGGTTTTGCTGCCGCCAGAGCGCGCAAAGCTGAACTTCGCGGCAAGAAAGTCGGCATTATCATCAGCGGCGGAAACGTGGATATCAGCCGCTACAGTGAATTTCTGGCCGGATGATAAACAGGGTATCTGTCATGCAGATACCCTAATGTTACTGTCTGTACATTGCCGTCTGGAAAAACGATCCCAGGTCACTGTAAACTGCTCGCAATCATGGCAACAGGCATCACCGCAGGAGACTGGCATGCCAAAAACCGACAATAACTCGCTTCTCAGCCAAATTGATACTATCGCCAGGGGATTGAGTGAGACCTTCTCTCCGTTTTGCGAAGTGGTGGTTCATGACCTCAAAAATCCTGAACATGCCATTTTATCCATCCATAATAATCTGTCCGGACGTCAACCCGGCCAGCCAGCAACCGAGCTTGGCCTGGCGAGAATCGCATCGCCTGACTTTCCCAGCATCATTGCGAACTACAGTAATCAGTTTGCCGATGGTCGCCCGGTGAAAAGTACCTCAATTGGCATCAAGGACGAAGAAGGCAGATACGTAGCAGCTCTCTGTCTGAATGTAGATATGACGCTGTTTCGTGGTATGCAGAGTGCTCTTGCGCGTTTTACTGAAACCGAAAACTCCCCCATTAAGGAACATATCGATCCCGGCAGTAACGAAGTCATCCGCCAGCGTATTGATGACTTTGCCGCTAAACGCGCTACGACGGCCCGAGCCCTTAAACCTCAAGACCGTAAGCTGCTGATTCAACAATTACGCCAGGACGGTTTGCTGAACGTACGCAAATCTATGGATACGGTGGCACAGCATCTGGGCGTATCAAGGGCCACCGCCTACCTGTATGCCCGCCAGTCAGTTCAGGCGGGTGAATAAACGGGTTCAGTTGAACTGCACCAGCCGCAGCATAAAAAGTCTGATTTTGATTACCGACACGAAGCGCTCCCGCTATACTTTGGCCCGCTTCGTATCCGATATAGCCACCAACCAGTAAACAACGCCCCGCCGCTGGGAAAAATAAACCTTTATTTTCGTAGGCATTTATTGGCACTGAGTCAATAAATGATTTATTTTTGTACATACATAGTGAGATTACGTTTTCCTCAAATAACACCATCAGCATTGATTAAACATCATAATAAAACAGACAAAATCTAACCCATTGATTTAGAGGAATAAAAATAAAGCTGAATTTATTGCATCAATAATACCTATGCAATATATATAAATAGAGTGATATCTAAATTATAATTCTTTTACATCCGGCTGATTGGTGAGGTAAGAATGCGGTTAATCGTAATGTTAGTAAGCTTTGTGCTCACCACCCAGCTCTGGGCAGGTGAACTTCCCCAGCCTTCCGGTACAGTTCTTTTAACGCTGTCCGGTAATATTGAAAATACAAATGCAGACGGGAAAGCCGTTTTTGATACCGCCAGCCTTGAGAAGCTGGGCATGGTCAGTTTCCAGACCACCTCCCCCTGGTATAATGGACGCACTACTTTTACGGGTATTCCACTACAAAAGCTCATGGATTACGTCGGCGCGAGCGGCTCGGTTGTAAAGGTCACTGCGCTCAATGACTACACCACCGTAATCCCTCTCAGTGATTTCAAAAAATACAATGCCATCCTTGCGTTAAAAATCAACGGAAAATATATGCGCATCCGTGATAAAGGTCCTTTATTCGTTGTGTACCCCTATGACAGCATGCCGGAACTGAATAATCAGATTTATTATTCAAGGTCTGCATGGCAGGTCAGTAGTATGGATATTGAGTAAGCGTTCAGAGGAACATCATGAACAGAATACTGGCTGGCATCATCTTTTTTCTTTTTATATCTACCGGATATATCTCTTTCCTCGTGCATGAACGGCAACAAGAGTTACAGAAACTGACTCATTACACCGATTCCTGGTCTGCTGCTCAGCTGGTATCACAATATTACCGATTCGAGTCATTGCTGGGTCTTTACACTATCGATGATACGATGAATCTCGATGATGTACGCATGCGCCTCGACATTATGCTCAGCCAGAGTGATTTAATAAAAGAAGGTGACCTGGGGCGCTACATAGAAAGCAATATAGCCCACCGTGAGCTGGCGGTAAAACTTGAAAACACCCTTAGTTTTCTGGATGTTAATCTAGAGAAAATGAACCGTTCAGAACTCCAGGCTTATCTGAAAAAAATGCATACTCTGGATGCGCCACTGGGTCGTCTTTCATCTGGTGCGTTAAACAAAGATGTTAACTCGATCAATAACGCCAACCAAAAAATTCAAACGCTGTACTATATTTACTCAGCAACCTCGGTGCTGCTGATAATACTGAGTGCGATTCTGGGAGTGCTCATTTTCTATCAAAACAGAAATATTCTGCGGGCGCACCTGCAGGTCAAGAGTCTTGCCGAAGAACTGCAGAAATCTAAAGAAAAGCTGCAAATCCAGAATGCTAAACTGGAATATGACGTCTACCATGACTCTCTTACCGAGATGAATAATCGTCAACTATTCTGGAGCGATTTAAATAAAACAATTGAGATAGCAGAAAAAAATCACGATTCTGTGACTGTGATGTTGTTTGATTTAGATCGATTCAAAGAGGTAAATGATACGTATGGTCATGATGCCGGTGATATGTTGCTACGCCAGATATCAGACCGACTGGTTTCAATGAGTCTTACTTCGGATACGCTGTATCGCCTGGGTGGAGATGAATTTGCGTTTCTCTCAAGTGGCCTGACAGAAAGCCACGTCGTTTCGCGGGCCCAGAAAATATGTGAATTTATCAGCCAGCCCTACACTATTTATAACACGATTATCAACATAACCACCTGTGTTGGCATTGTTATCTCAGACACTGAACGTCGTTCCGACTATCTTTATAAATTTGCTGATCTGGCCCTTTATGAAGCCAAAGGTGAAGGCTCAGGTAAGATAAAAGTCTTCCGACAACGAATGTTAGAAAAGCTACAAGAAAGCAGAACGCTTGAGCATGATATGGCATTGGCAATAGTGAACAAAGAATTCGTGGTTTATTATCAGCCCATTGTTGACTCCTTCAGCCAGGAAATTTATAGCTATGAAGCCCTAATTCGTTGGCTCCATCCTCTAAAGGGCATCCTGTCGCCGGATAACTTTATTCCTGTTGCTGAAAAAACCGGAATGATTAATGAGATGGGGAAAGTAGTGCTTGAAATTGCCTGCAGGGAAGCTGCTTGTTGGGCGGTTCCTGCTAAAATTTCAGTAAATGTCTCCCCTGTCCAGCTAAGCAGCAAAGCCTTTGTCGGTATCGTACTGTCTATTCTGAAAGAAACTGGACTCCCAGCCGATCGTCTTGAACTGGAAGTAACAGAGTCCTCTCTCTTCACTGAGAGTACGACGCCGATGAATACGCTTAATAAGCTCAGAGCCCTGGGCGTAAAAATTTCCATCGATGATTTTGGTACCGGATATTCTTCTCTTTCGCGCCTGAGCAAGCTTGCCTTCGATAAAATTAAAATAGACAAGTCTTTTGTGCATTCAATATCCACACATGAAGATGCGCTTAATATCATCAAACTGATCACGGGCATGGCGAAATCCCTCAATATGAAGGCTGTTGCTGAAGGTGTTGAAACAAAGGAGCAACTAAAAAGCCTTCAGGCGCTGGGCTGCGATTTCGCCCAAGGATATCTGTTTGGTAAACCTCAACCTTGTGTCAATGAGGAAATCAGAAATGGTCAAGTTGTGCCAATAAACAACAGAAAAACGATGCCATGAAGATTTTCTATCAGGCTTCAACTGCCCGTAACGCGCTGAGTGGCAATGTCGACGCTAAACTCACCCTGACCTGAGGCTTAAAAAATGAACATTTTTCATCAACTTACCGCCACCAGCCTGAATGGTCAGCTTATTTCAATGGCCGACTATGCAGGCAAACTGGTACTGGTGGTTAATACCGCCAGCCATTGTGGCTTTACGCCACAATATGCGGGCCTTGAAGCACTGTATAAGAAATACGACACACAGGGCCTGGTGGTGCTTGGTTTCCCCTGCAACCAGTTTGGTAAGCAGGAACCCGGTGGGGCCGACGAAATCGCGCAGACCTGCTACGTCAACTACGGCGTGAGTTTTCCAATGTTTGAGAAAGTGGAGGTTAACGGTGCCGCTACACACCCGGTATTTCGTTACCTGAAAGATGAATTACCCGGCATACTGGGTGGGAGGATCAAGTGGAACTTCACTAAATTTCTGGTCGGACGCGACGGAAAACCGCTTAAGCGTTTTGCCCCCTTCACCACTCCAGAAAAAATAGAAACCGTCATCCTTGATGCACTAAAAATCTAATGGTTGCTGTCATTCGAATATCACATTAATACTGTGGATATTCATTGGTTTTTATCTTCAGTAAGTCACCGTATTAGCCAAAATAAGCGGCAATCTTCAGCTAAAGTTGGTAAATCCCCTGAACGGTTCTATAGTCTGGACTGCTTTTCATTACAGGGTTCACTAATGCGATTTAACGGACTGACTAAAGGTTTCTTCATTTTCATACTTGCCCTCGTGACCTGGGCGTTCTTCGATGTGCTGTCCCCCTACTTTTCCGCCATTTTGTGGGCCGCGATATTAACGACTATCTTTAACCCGGTAAAAAACAGACTGCGCAGCGCGCTTGGCGAACGCAACGGACTGGCATCGTTGATTACCATCGTCATTATCTGTCTGATTGTCTTTATCCCGCTGATGGTAATCCTGTCATCGCTGGCCATTGAACTGAACGTGGTGTACACCAAACTGCAACAGAATGACACGCAGTTCCCGGAGGTCGTCGCTTCTGTTCTTTCGTATCTTCCTGACTGGGCCAGAGGTTTTCTGGCAGAACACAATCTGGATGATGTCGCGCAGATCCAGAAAAAACTGTCCGATGTCGTGCTGCAGGGTGGACAGTACCTCGCCGGCAGCGCGTTCCTGATTGGTAAAGGAACATTCGGCTTTGCTATTAGCTTCGGCATCATGCTGTATCTACTGTTCTTCTTACTGAAGGACGGACCGTACCTGGTGCGCCAGATTCTGGACTCATTACCGCTTTCTGATTTTGCCAAACAGCACCTGTTTGCAAAATTCGTCGGCGTGACGCGGGCAACAGTCAAGGGCACGGCGGTCGTCGCTTTGGTTCAGGGTATTCTTGGCGGCATCGCGTTTGCGATTGTAGATATCGACGGTAGCGTTCTGTGGGGCGCGTTGATGGCGTTTCTCTCCCTCGTGCCCGCCGTCGGTTCAGCGATCGTCTGGGTACCAGCAGCAATATTTCTGTTCGCCACCCATCAGCTATGGCAAGGGCTGTTTATCGTTGGCTTCTTTGTGATTATCGTTGGGCTTGTGGACAATATCCTGCGCCCGCTGCTGGTAGGTAAAGACACCAAAATGCCTGATTACCTGATCCTGATAAGCACCCTCGGTGGAATGGAGATCTACGGTATCAACGGCTTTGTGATTGGCCCACTGATTGCCGCGCTATTCATTACCTGCTGGAACCTGTTTTCTGGGCGTGACCATGAAGGTAACGTGGAAGGAATTGACGAAGCCTTTATGGAAGAAGGAAAAAATCCTCCAGATCTGTGATGGCCGGACGATAATAAAAGGCGGTCTTCGGACCGCCTTTTTTATTTTCACGCAAAATCATACGTTTTCTATAATTTCAATCATGCGTATTCATTAATCGTCGCAGAAGGAACTAATCAGTGCGAATTGCCACAATCACCAACTGGGCCTATAGCGCGACGGTATGTCTGACCATCGCCTCCGGTATTGTCATGCTGATGGCATCCAGCGCCGATAACACAGAACGCCAGGTGGTAGAACAGCGTTATCAGTTCGATCAACTTACCGAAGAAGTCGAACTCGATGCCTGGTCGCTGTCCGACCTGGCGCGCGACTATGTTATTGCAAAAGATCCTGAGGTGCTCAACGCCTACCGCCAGAAAGAAGCGTCGCTGAAAGCCGTTGAGCATCGTCTGTCGAAGCTCAAAGACCTTGGTGCAACGGATGAAGAGCTGGCGCTATTGCACGAAGGGCTGCAGATTGTGGATGCTCTGCAGGATGAGCAGGCCGAGGCGCTTGCCAGCGTCGCGCGTGGAGAAGAGTCGCAGGCCATCACCCTGCTGTACGGGAAAGCCTATGAACAGGAACTGGAGCGAGCCCAGGACCGTATAGATCATTTCCGCCAGTTACTCGATAGCCGCGTACGCAACACGATTGAAGATGCAACCCAGTCATCCCGCATGCTGCGGACGGCCTCTGAAGTGATGGTCGGTCTGACGGCGCTGCTGTTTTTATTCGTTCTCGGTTTCATTTTAAAGCGTCGTGTCCTGCGCCCCGTCGTGCGTTTGAGCGATGTCGTAAACCGTCTCGCATCGCAGGATTATGCCGTTGAGACGCCCAGCTTTAACCAGATAGACGAAATAGGCGACATGGCACAGGCGATCCGGATATTCCGCGAGAACGGTCTGGCTCGTCAGAGACTGGAGAGGGAGCGAGATGCCGACTGGGCAATCCGCGATCTGCTGGCACGTATGACGCAGCGTCTGCAGGGCTGCGAGAATTTTGCCGATGTCATCAATGTGGCGGAACTGTTTGCACCGAATATTGCCCCAGGTATTGCCGGGCGGCTTTACATACTGGACCGGGAACCCTGGCAAATGCGCTGCGTTGCACAATGGCTCTCACCGCAGGGTAAAGCGGATGCGTTCCACCCGGACGAATGCTGGGCTGTGCGCCGCGGACAGAGCCACCCTCCGGTACAAGGTGAACCCGATATCGCCTGCTACCATCTGCCGGATTCATGCCAGCAGCATACCCTGTGCGTTCCGCTGATTGCCCAGGGAGAAGCCATCGGTCTGCTCTCATTCCAGAACCTTAGCGATGATTCCGCCCCCTCTCGTGCGTATCTGGAGCTAATGGCAGAAGCACTCGGCCTCGCATTAGCCAACCAACGTCTGCGTGACGCCCTGCTGGAGAAAGCGCTCTACGATCCGCTAACTGGTCTACGCAACCGTCATCATCTGGAAGATACCTTACGCACTCAGATGAGCCAGGCCGTACGCAACAAGGAGCCGATCAGTTGCCTGATGATCGATATTGACCATTTTAAAAATATTAACGATCGCTTTGGTCACGAGGCGGGAGACAGCGTGATAAAAAGTATCGCCGCCACCATTCAGCGCGTGGTTCACGACAGCGGCATGGCCTTCCGCTATGGCGGTGAGGAGTTTCTGGTGCTGCTGGCCAATACGGATGAACAGGACGCCAACCGCCTTGCGACGGATATTTATAACGGCGTACGCGAACTGTCGCTGCGCTTTGGCGTCTCTGAAATTGGTCACGTCGATGTCTCTATTGGCGTAGCCAGCTATCCGCAGCACGCCCAGAGCGACAACCTGCTGCGTGCTGCAGACGTGGCGCTGTATCGCGCTAAAGAGCTGGGACGTTCGCGCATCGTGAGCTTTGGCATGCTGGAGGCCAGTTGAACATGGCTTTACCTCAACGCCAGGCGGTGATATGTTAATTCAATGAACACAAAACACGATATCACCGCTTTGGTGATGCTGCCAACTTACTGATTTAGTGTATGATGGTGTTTTTGAGGTGCTCCAGTGGCTTCTGTTTCTATCAGCTGTCCCTCCTGTTCAGCTACTGACGGGGTGGTGCGTATCGGCAAAAGCACCGCCGGACATCAGCGCTATCTCTGCTCTCACTGCCGTAAAACATGGCAACTGCAGTTCACTTACACCGCTTCTCAACCCGGTACGCACCAGAAAATCATTGATATGGCCATGAATGGCGTTGGATGCCGGGCAACCGCCCGCATTATGGGCGTTGGCCTCAACACGATTTTCCGCCATTTAAAAAACTCAGGCCGCAGTCGGTAACCTCGCGCATACAGCCGGGCAGTGACGTCATCGTCTGCGCGGAAATGGACGAACAGTGGGGATACGTCGGGGCTAAATCGCGCCAGCGCTGGCTGTTTTACGCGTATGACAGGCTCCGGAAGACGGTTGTTGCGCACGTATTCGGTGAACGCACTATGGCGACGCTGGGGCGTCTTATGAGCCTGCTGTCACCCTTTGACGTGGTGATATGGATGACGGATGGCTGGCCGCTGTATGAATCCCGCCTGAAGGGAAAGCTGCACGTAATCAGCAAGCGATATACGCAGCGAATTGAGCGGCATAACCTGAATCTGAGGCAGCACCTGGCACGGCTGGGACGGAAGTCGCTGTCGTTCTCAAAATCGGTGGAGCTGCATGACAAAGTCATCGGGCATTATCTGAACATAAAACACTATCAATAAGTTGGAGTCATTACCCACCGCTTTTAATTACAACTTGTGGTGGCTGCCTTCTTAAAGGCGGTCAGAATGTGTTTTTCCCATTTTTAGATAACCGCCGAAAGGCGGTTATTTGCATTTAGAGACCCCTTTCGGTTTTATGACTAAGGAGTCTTACATGAACAATAAAACCATCATCCTCACTGGCGATCGTCCCACCGGCCCGCTGCATCTTGGCCATTATGTGGGGTCATTGCGCCAGCGCGCCGCGCTGCAACATGATTATCAGCAGTTTATATTGGTGGCTGACCTGCAAGGGCTAACCGATAACGGCAGCACACCGCAAAAGATCCGCAACAATATTCCCGAGGTACTTGCCGACTATCTTGCTGCAGGAATAGATCCTTCACTGACCACTATTTGTTTGCAATCGGCCCTGCCTGCCCTTGCGGAACTGACCGCGCTTTATATGAATATCGTCACCGTGGCTCGCGTAGAGCGTAATCCTACGGTTAAAAACGAAATTGCGCAGAAAGGGTTTGCCCGCTCGTTACCGGTTGGTTTTCTGGTTTATCCCATCAGTCAGGCGGCAGATATTACGGCCTTCAAAGCCGAAGTGGTTCCCGTCGGCGACGATCAGTTGCCAATGATTGAACAGACTAATGAAATCGTGCACAAGATGAATAGCCTGTTACCGGCCCCCGTCTTATCGCACTGCAAAGCGCTGCTGAGTGAAACCAGCCGCCTACCAGGGATCGACGGGAATGCCAAAATGTCAAAATCGCTTGGTAATACATTGCTCCTGTCAGCCAGCGAAGAAACCATTCATCACGCGGTCAGTGCAATGTACACCGACCCCAATCATCTGAAAGTATCCAACCCGGGGCAAATCGACGGCAATATGGTATTCACTTACCTCGACGCTTTTCATCCGGATAAAGCAAAAGTGGCGGAAATGAAAGCGCATTACAAACGGGGGGGGCTGGGTGACCGGACATGCAAAAACGAGCTGGAGGTGTGCTTGCAGGAACTCATCGCCCCAATGCGCGAGCTGCGGGCAACCTACATTCAGGATAAAGGCATGCTGATGGCAATGCTCAAAAAAGGCAGCGAACAGGCGCACGAGATCACGCAGCAGACATTAAGAGAAGTGAAGCAAGGGCTGGGTTTGCCGGTGTTCTGAACTCGACCTATTACAGTCGGCCCAATAAATAAAGACAGCTCCCAACGAGTTACCTTCGCCGGGAGCTTTCAGAATCTTCCCCACGTTTTATCAGCAAAATGCACTAATGTTTTATTTCGAAATCAAAACCTCATTTCAGGCGATGGCCCCTCTGAGAAAAGGCATGGATTGTCGCCGAAGAGACTATGCTACTCAACGAGTGGCAAAAGGAAGCATTTCATCTGTATCTACAGACAAAGATGCCCGTTTTTCAATGTGAGTTAAACCAATGGAAAGTCGATCATTTATTCTCATATTAGTTCAAACTGGAGATGCTGTTATCATTACCCCTATAATAGGAGCATTAAATATATTATAACGCTCCTATTGAACCTACCGCTTTGGTTAGGTAATGCTTATAGTTTAAAACGTTAGAGAAATTTACTCGGCTAAATATCCACCATCAATTGGATAAACTCCTCCGGTACAGAATGCGGATTTGTCTGATAGCAAAAACAATATGAAGTCTGCTATTTCTTGCATTTTTGCCATCCTTTTCATAGGGTGGCTATTGGCGAAGCTATGTACGATATTTTCAGGAAGTGCACTCATTCGCGGGGTCTGGACATAACCAGGAGCGACTGCATTTACTCGAATTCCTTGACATGCAAATTCTAGCGCTGCGGTTTGGGTTAAACCAATTATACCATGCTTAGCCACGGTGTAAGGCGCTAATCCAGGAATGCCAACCAGGCCATTTACGGCAGATAAATTCACTATTGAGCCACCAAACTTCATCATCTGAGGTATTTCATATTTTAGGCAGTAAAAAACTCCGCTCAATGAGGTGGCAATAACCTTATCCCAGTTCTCAACTGTTTGATCTGTTATGTTTTTACCATGATCACCTGTTAAGCCTGCATTATTTACAGCATAATCAAGTCTGCCGAAGCGTTCGATAACCTCATCGATCATTTGTCGTACTTGTTCGGGCTGTGATACATCACATCCGATCCCCATCGCTTGTTGACCCTGTGAAGATAATTGTTTCGCTTTTTGTTTAGCCTGCTCTGACGAACGGGCGACAATAATGACCTTAGCACCATGTATGTGTAATTGCTTTGCGACGGCCTCACCTATTCCTGTAGTGCTTCCTGTTATCACAGCAATTTTATTTTGGAAATTCATACTCCCCCCAAAGATGTAGAATTGAACCTTTCATCTGGGTTAGTATACAAATGAGCTGTGACAGTTTTTGTCAGTACTCTTTCTCCTCGCTAATCCCTTCTTTTACTCTCCATTTTTTCAATAAAACCGCCCTGCTTTCACTATAAAAGGAATCCAGTTGCTCAATTTCCTTAATTTTGTCAGTCCTAAAGTGGCGAAAATCATTTCTCATCTCACACCATGCAACCAAAAGCCAACATGACTCCATGTATACCAACCCAATGGGCCATATGACTCGAGAAGAGTAAGAGTCTTTCTTATCACAATACTTTATTTTGATTCTCTTTCGCTTTTTAATAGCATTGCGAATATCTTCAAAAAACATCTCATTTTTTTCTGAAGGACCAATCAGATAGGATTGACTTTCAATAAGATTTTTCAACTCACCGGAAATGACGGTATGTATTTTGGCAAGTGCATTCTTAGCGATAATTTTGAAATCATGGTCCGTATTATGAGAGACCCAATTCAATCCAAGCGTAATAGCATTGACTTCTTCATGAGACAGGTTTAAGGGTGGCAAATGAAAATCAGATTTAACGATATAACCAATTCCAGCACCACCTTCAATGCATACCCCTTGATGCTGCAGCGTTTTTATATCTCTGTAAAGGGAACGCACACTTATCCCTAATCTTTCTGAGAGTGTGGATGCAGTGATCGGATATCTTTGTGCCCTTAATATCTGTAGTAATTCGAGAAGCCTTTCTGTTCTAGTCATAGTGATAAATCCATCATGATCCTGAGACGATTTCTTAAAGCATCTATTAGATAAGCATCTTAGTACAAAGCAAGTGTAGATGGCTAAGTTGAACTGCCCCAAGGTCTGATACCGCGCTAAGTTCGTAATGCGTCCATCAGTGCGTCTGTTTTGAGGACACATTTCATCTCATTGCAGGTGGGTTGTAGCCATTCATCGCTTTTGTCGCCGGCAATACTGTGTCGGAAAGGCCACGGACTCCGACCAACTGCGGGGGATCTGTGGGGGATGAAATCAACGGCACGATCCGGAAAGAAGCGGAAAAGCCGCCCGTCCTGTGTCCACTCAGGCGCGGTACACTGGAGCCAACAATGGATATCCTTACGCATCGCGCGATATGGACATGGAACCGCAAAGCGTCATTACAAAACATCCGTAAAGCTGTTCGGATAGTATATCGTGCTGTGGGTGTGAGTGAATTCAGGCAACGGGCAGATATCACCGCAATTTTTACTCTGAACTATAAATTATGAGTCCCCTTTAATCATCAATATTATTGTTGAGACCTGACAATGGTCATTTCAGGCTTTATTTCTAATTTTCAGCACCAGATACCCGCTGATATTTATAGAATACATCTGTAATTTACTCCTTATTGGTGTAACGTGTAACTATATATTTCACGGAGTAACCAAATAATAGCAATTATGATTGCACGTGAAACTATTAGTGTATTCATGACTGTGAGATAAGTAGATCGTTATCATATATTATCTTTATTTTTCATGAAGATATAACCAAACCTCAAATTCATTTAATTTATTGAAACAATCGTTTAACCTGTTTTGATAGTTTTATTCTATTGATGATTTACTGACCGATCGATATTAACTTGTTTTAAGAGTAAAGGATGTTTGCAATACTTTTATGGCCGAAATATATGTCAACAAATAAATCAACATAAACAAATAGTAAACGGAGTCGCTAATGCACTTGAAATACAATATATCTAACGTTAACGCCAGAATCGGTCGATTCGTTCGTAGCAACCGACAAAGAATGAATATGAGCGCAGAAGAGTTAGCTGTTGAGTTAAATATATGTCAGCAGCATGTATCACGGTTTGAACGGGGGCAGTGCGCTTTTACGTTAGAGTTTATTCTGCGAATTCTGAACGTTTTTAACATAAGACTGAGTCATCTTGTCAGTGAAGTTTTCTATGAGGATTCACAGGTATTTAGCAAGGCCAGAAACATTATCCAAAACAATTCAATGACTAAGACCATTAATTAACGAGCTTGATTTTTTAAAAACAGCATTTACTGGACAATATTCTTCAAGAGAAACTAAATACAACATATTGCTTTTGTATTTCTCTAATTTTTACCGGGTGTGAATATCTAAAACCTGCTACGTGAAGAAAGTCATGCTCCGCATCGCCATGTTTACTTGAATAAAGTGAACATGGCGCTGCACAGGCGTTGTATTTTTAAATCCATAATTAGGAATATTACTTAAATGAAATTAAATAAACTACTGGTTGCTTTATCACTTACTTTTATTTCCGGCTCAGTCCTTGCGGCAGGTGGAGACACGGCCACGCTTAAAGTCACCGGGAAATTAGTGCCGGGCGCATGCGCCGTCAATCTGGATAACGCCGGTATTGTTGACTACGGAACAATGTTAATGACGAACCTGTCTGCAACTGAAGACAATCAACTGCCGGAAAAACGTATTAATATGGGTATTAAATGCAATTCCGAACGACTTGTTGCGTATACCCTTCATGATGAACGTAGAGATTCTCTTTATAATGGTGTGATTAAAAATGCCACCGTTGATGGCAGCGATATACCCGCAAGCAGCAATCAATTTGGTCTGGGGCTTACGAACGACGGTGAAACAACACTGGGGGCATATACTGTTATTAACTGGTTCCCTGATATGACTTATTCGGGTAGCACTGACAATCTGGTGTTTATCAGTAAAAAAATTACCAGCGACGACTGGTCACGCACGGCCTCTGGCAGCACCGTAAACGGCGTGGATGTTGCGGCCAGGTTACACACCTTAGGAAATCCTGATACATTAACCCCGGCAGCTTTCTCTGAATTGAAAGTTCCATTATCTATTAAAGGAGTTCTTCGCAAAGGGGAAGACCTTAAGATTACGGATGAAACGAATCTCGACGGTGAGGCAACGATTTCTCTGGTTTATCTTTAATAATATCCCGTAAATTAATACGATAAAATCAATTTTATCGACTCTGTTTATTACCGGGCCATGTTCTAATGGCCCGGTAAATATACTGGAATAACTACAATGCGTCAGCCATTTTTCTTCTGGAAAGTTCTTTTCATTCTTTCACTTTTCCTGATATGCGTCCCACAGGTTAGTATGGCCACCGGAATGCAGCCTGACAGTTCCCTTTTACTGATCCAGGAAAAGGAAAGCGGAGGCAGCATGAATGTCACCAATACAGACAATATCCCTTCCCTGCTTTACACACAGGTCATTAATGTTGACGGTGAGGATGACACGATTAAACTCCTGCCGACTCAGCCGGTAGTCCGGGTTGAAGGAGGTAAGACTCAGCAAGTTCGATTTATTCTTAAAACGGAAAAGCCGCTAATTACTGAGCATCTTAAACGTGTCATTTTCGAAGGTATCCCCCCAAAAATTCCCGGTAGTAACAAAATTGGTATTACCATACGTCAGAATTTACCCGTACTTATTCATCCAGAAGGATTACCGGAACGAAAAGATCCCTGGACGTTACTTACATGGCATAAAGAAGGCAATCAGCTGAAAGTTACTAATCCAGGCCCCTATGTCGTCCGCCTGGCCCAGCAGTTTGTCACACTACCGTCGAAGACACAATTTGACCTCGGGAGAACGTATTTACTGCCGGGCCAGCATATAACCTTATCATCAGCATCCTCGCTTACGGCTGATAACGAAGTACGTTTTGTTCCAGTCAGCCGTTACGGTGTTCAGGTGTCGGAGTTTATTGCTTCGCTAAATTGAAAGAAACTTTAGCGCCAGACCGGATGTCAGGTTTCAACGCTGAATATTTATTATAAAAACCTATTTCGCATCAGAACGATTTATATCCGAGCTCCTGCAAGGATAGCTATAAGGTTAATAAATGCCCTTTAATTTAATCAGAACATTGCCTGTTCACAGGTATGCATATTATTTATTTCTCGGTCTACTTGGTAGTTACAGTATGATGTTATCCGCCGAACCTTTACTATTTGATGACGGAAGATTAAAAAACCGTGGACTGGATGCTGGTCTGAGTCATTATTTTTCTCACGCCGCACGTTTTTCACCAGGCGAATATCCTGTTAGTTGGGTGATTAACGGGCGCAATAAACGTCAGCTTATGACGCGATTTAATGCGCAGGGCGAACCCTGTATAACCCCTGAAACATCCCGAAATCTCGGACTTGCGTATGAGTTTAATCAAGGATGTCTGGATTATCAGACGCTTTATCCCACAGCACAGTTAACGGCAGACCCGTATAAAAATCAGATTAGTTTTACAGTTCCGACATCTGCGCTGACGCCAGAAAGCATCTTATTACGGAAGGATATTATTCAGGGAGGCACATCGGGGCTGCTTAATTATAATCTGCAGTCGTCAACCACAGTTCAGTCCGGAAAGCACGAAACTTATCAACTGGGACTATTTGAATCAGGACTGAATCTGAATGACTGGCTGCTTCGCAGTCGTCATACGGTATCGTACAGTGACGGAACACGTCGTTCTCAGCGACTATATACTTATGTCCAGAAGACGTTTCAGTCGCTACAACAGACCTTTCAGGCAGGAGAGATATACGCTCGTCAGACGCTACTCGCCATTCCTGGATTAACGGGGCTTCAACTGTTTCCTGATAGTGCACTGCGTCCTGCTCGTAGCGGCGTTTCTGTTCAGGGAATAGCGCGTTCCGCGCAGGCTCGTGTTGAGGTTTATCAAAACGGACAGTTAATCGAGGCAACACAGGTTCCTGAAGGACCGTTTTCATTAGATAACATTTCCATGCTCAGCACGCAGTTTCCGCTGGATGTGAAAGTGACGGAACAGGATGGTCAGTTAACAACGTTTTCAGTACCTGTCACGGCCTTACAAACTCCGGCCGACGCTCCCCTTTATGGGTCTGTGGCACTCGGTAAAGTGCGCGAGACAGTTGCCAGCGATGAATCGGCCCCCTGGCTCATTACCGGAAGTCAGGGGATGCGGATTTCCCGACAGGCAACGCTAAGCGGTAGCGCTCTGGCCTCAGCACAGTATCAATCCGCGGCGGCATCCCTGAGTTTTATTCCGATACCGGCATGGTCACTGTCGCTGCAAACCACGATGGCACAGGAACAGTACACGCATCATGCGGGCAGCAAGGAAAGCCTCAGTCTCCGCTACCAGCTTAACCCTTCCGCCAGTATTCAGGCGGCCTGGACCACAACATCTGCGGGATTTCGTGAGCTCAGCGACGCTGTAAATCATACGACTTCCACAGCGAACAGTTACTACAATGTGGGAGGTAACTGGGCTCATGAACATTTAGGTCTGTTTTCGCTGAGTTACTCGACCTCCTCCGCGCGTGACCATGCCGCCACACCGAAATCATGGTATGCCTCATGGTCAAAAAACTGGCGCTGGGCTGGACATGGTCAGATTGACCTTTCGGCCACATGGCAACGTGTTTCTGGTTCCCGGACGAGTACGCAACGTGACGATGATGTTTTTTATATCCGACTTGGGCTGCCTCTGGGACACGATCGCGTAAATCTGTCCCTTCGTCGACAGGGCTCCCGGACTTATAACGATGTTCAGACCAGCGGACAATGGGACGATATGTCATATTCGCTATCGGCAGGACGGGACTGGCAAAATGCCCAAAATACCATCAGCGGCAGTTTTGGGCAGAATTTGCATTATGCCCAGATGAGTGGGTATGCCAGCCAGACCGCCAATTATTGGGGGTATGGCGGTTCGCTAAGCGGTGGGATTTCCGTTAATCAGGAAGGGATACTTTTTTCACCTTATGCGATTCAGGAATCATACGGCGCGCTTTCATTAAATTCTCCGCTTTCCGGGATCAAAGTATCTACCCCGCAGGGCCCCGTCTGGACTGATTATCGCGGCAAAGCGCTGGTTCCCGGCTTAACACCGTGGCAGCCCTCTCGTCTCAATATTGATGTTAAAACGTTGCCCAGACATGTCGACTTAACCAATGGTGCCGCGGAGCTTACCGTTTCGCGAGGAGCCGTCGCATTCACACAATTCAGGGTATCAGACACCCGCAGGGTACTCATGACAGTCAGACGTATTGACGGAAAGCTTCTGTCTAAAGGAAAAGGGATCGTAGACAGCGATGGGCAGTACGTGACGAATTCTCTGGAAAAAGGCCTGGTTTTCTTTAGCAACCTGCAGCCCGGTGAGTCGTTCTTTGTGGGGGATGACAACGGTAGCCCCATGTGCCAGCTACAGTATTCCCTGCCCCCAACACCACCTCAGGATGGTTTATATGAAGAGTTAACGGGAGTATGCGAATGATTCGTTTAATATCATTATGTTGCGGCATCTATTTTATTGTCAGTCCGGTCGTTCAAGCGCAGTGCAATATTATTGCCAGCCAGTTGCGCCACGAATACGGCAAAGTCCGGTTTCAGGATACTGAGCCCACCGGGCAGGTACAATGGCAGCAGTTGCCCGCCCGTCAGGTACAGGTACAGGTGCGGTGTGATGTTCCTCAACCCATACATATCCGGTTTGATGACAATGACCGTCGAGGACTCGACTTCAGTTTCGGTGAGGAGGGACGGGCAACGGTGATGTTCAGTGAAGCGTTTGTCGATAATAAGAGCAGCCAGTTCGTTGTTCACCACGAGCTTAATAAATCGTCTGAATCACGGTCGCAGACCCCTATTGCTGTTCTCAACGGAGACACAGTTGAGCTCCAGCAGCATCATCAGCCCGTGAACGGGATGTCGGCCACTTTCCTGCTTACGGTTATTCCCCGTGTACAGGCCCGCAGCTTTCAGGTTTCAGATCAGCAGGCGTCAACATTGTCATTACGTATGACCGTACCAGAGAGAGAATAACTCGATGATTTCATTTTGGTTCAAGGAAATTTTTCAGCGTGTTATATACCACCAGTCAAGTGTTACAGGAAAGATGCGCCTGATTTCGCTTATTAAAAGCCGGATACATCGGTGGCTTTGTTGTGCCGGGGGGATATTTTGCCTGTTGATTACGAAGGCGTATGCGGAAAATACGGTGGATGTGAGCTTTTCAGCTGAAATGATCCCGGCGGCATGCCGGGTATCGCTGGATAATGGCGGCACTGTGGATTACGGTACGCTGAGTCTCTCATCGATCCGTTCTTCATCTCCCTATCTGTTGACGCCACGTGTTATCGGCTTGCATATACAGTGCGAGAGCCTGCGACAGGTGGCATGGATGGTCAATGATGAAAAAGCGGAAACCCGGGTCCGTAACCTGATAATTGACTCTCACGATGATAAGACATCTGGTCGGCATTCATCTGACACCCTCTTTGGACTGGGTGTTACCTCAGGTCAAAAACCGATTGGTGGTTACCTGATAACCGCATTAGCCGGGGAGAGCGCCGTGGAAGGCGATATCGCGTCATGGGGGTATCAGACGGGGGAACAAGAACGGAGCATGTGGCAATCAGCCGGGACAGCACTAACACTGATTTCAGGCATCATGAGACTGACTCCGGTGGATGCGAAAAATAATCCCGTGGCAATTCGTCAGTTGACAATCCCCCTCAGGATCTCTGCCGCCATTGCCTCCGATGGCCTGAGCTTACAGGATGAGACTGAGTTACAGGGCGAGGCCACAATCAGCCTGATTTATTTGTAATATTGGGACAAGAATAGTATCCCGCAACACATGTCTGTTGACTTATTTTGTAAAAAGACTACTTTTCAGGACATGAAGAAGATACTCATCATTGTTCCCGATGGCGGCATGCTGTTTGAATCCGCCGGTATTGCCGACATCATGATGCAGGCCAACCGCCTGCATCCCAAAAGCGCTACGGAAACCTGTTATCAGGTTCAGTTAGCCACAACGCAACCACATCAGGTGATCCATGGTCAGTCCGGCCTGAACCTACTGGCAGATCATCGCCTGCATAAGATAGATCCTCGCGAACCTCTCGATACCATCATTATCACCGGCAGAGGTCAAAATCCGCAGGAAGGAATTGCTGTGGTTGACTGGCTGCGCCTTGCCGCTCCCCATGCCCGCCGCATTGCATCCATTTGCGGCGGTGCGATGCTGCTGGCACAAACCGGGCTGCTGGACGGCAGACGAGCCACCACCCACTGGAAACTACTTGAAACCATGCAGGCAGAATTCCCTCAGGTGCGCGTCGAAAGCGGTCCGCTTTATATTCAGGACGAACACATCTGGACATCGGGTGGCGTGAGCTCCGGCTTTGATCTAACGCTAGCGCTGGTTGAAGAGGATTATGGTTTCAGTCTGGCGCGCGACGTCGCTCAAGACTTCGTCATGTACCTGCGCCGTCCTGGGGGCCAGCTGCAGTTTAGCCGCTACAACCTTCAGCATACCAGTACTCTGGGCCCGATTAACGATCTGCTGGTCTGGCTGCTTGAGAACCTCACCGCCGACCTCAGCGTGGATAAACTGGCGGAAAAAGTCGCCATGAGTCCACGTAACTTCACCCGCGTGTTTACCCGGGAAACAGGAGCTTCACCGGCGCGCTATGTAGCTGAAGCTCGTCTGGCCGCCGCCCGGCAGCGTCTGGAGCAGACCAACGAGACGCTGGAGCGTATTGCCGAACAAACGGGATTCGGCAGCAGCATCAACCTGCGACGACTATTCGAAAAACAGCTTCACCTGACCCCGGGCGAATATCGCCAGCGTTTTCATTGTCGTAAAATGGCCTAAAGTGATCCTTTTTTGTCGTTTACGCCAAGCAGTGATCGGCCTAAATTTATGCCAGAGACAACAGATAAGGAGTTGATCATGGTAAAGGTCGGTATTAACGGTTTTGGCCGTATCGGACGTAACGTACTGCGTGCTGCACTGGGTAACTCGGATATTCAGATTGTGGCAATCAACGATCTGACTGACAGTAAAACATTGGCGCACCTGCTGAAATACGATTCGCTGCTGGGTAAACTCGATGCCGACGTCGCCGCCAGTGAGGGGCAACTGGTCGTTAACGGTAATTCCATTACTGTTTTTAGCGAACGCGACCCAGCCAAAATCCCCTGGCGTCAACGTGAAGTCGATATTGTCATTGAAGCAACCGGCTTCTTCACTGAACGAGACAAGGCGGCAGTACATATCCACAGCGGTGGCGCAAAGCGCGTAATTATCTCTGCTCCAGGTAAAAACGATGATTTAACCATCGTGATGGGCGTTAACGATCATCTCTACTCGGCGGATAAACACTTTGTCGTCAGCAACGGTAGCTGCACCACCAACGGTCTGGCACCTGCCGCGCAGGTTTTGCACCAACATTTCGGTATTAAGCATGGTCTGATGAACACCACCCATGCCTACACCAACAGCCAGGCGCTGCACGACCAACCGGAAAAAGATCTTCGTGGCGCCCGCGCCGCTGCATTGTCGATAGTGCCCTACTCAAGCGGTGCTGCAAAGGCGCTTGGCAAAGTCATCCCTGAGCTGGATGGTCGCTTAACCGGTTATTCGCTGCGCGTATCAGTTCCGGTAGTGTCAATTGTCGACCTGACCGTCACGCTTGAGCGGGATGTAACGGAAGAAGAAGTCAATAATGCATTTCGTAACGCCGCCGCGACGGGGCCGCTGAAAGGGATCCTGGGCTATAGCGATGAACCGCTCGTTTCAAGCGACTACCAGGGTGACCCGCGTTCATCCATTATCGACGGCCTGTCAACGTTGGTAATTGGTGGCAATATGGTCAAAATTCTCGCCTGGTACGATAACGAATGGGGATTCTCCAATCGGCTCGTCGACCTGGCGCTGTTAATGGCAAAAAACGAGCGCTAACTCCTGCTTCCCACGCCCTCTTAAAATCCACGCCTGGCGTGGATTTTTTAACTCTGCCACGGCAGATTAAATGTGAGTTTGATGGCGGAGCAATTCCTCTCAACTTAGTCATTTTATTAATCTTACGGTTGCTACCATAATAAAAAGTCACTAAGCGAAGCCTATAACCCGCAGGCAATATGAGTAATGTGAACTTAATTGAGGATTCCGGTATGACCACCTTTCATCAACTTACTGCCACCAGTCTCAATGGCCAACCCATCTCGATGGCCGATTACGCTGGCAAACTGGTGCTGGTGGTTAATACCGCCAGTCATTGTGGATTCACGCCACAATAGCAGGCCTCAAAGTGCTCTATAAGAAGTACGCCGCACAGGGTCTGGCGGTGCTGGGTTTCACCTGCAACCAGTTCGGTAAACAGGAACCTGGTGGAGCCGATGAAATCGCACAAACCTGTCACATCAACTACGGTGTGAGCTTCCCGATGTTTGAGAAAGTGGACGTCAACGGCGCTGGGACGCATCCGGTGTTTCGTTTCCTGAAAGATGAATTACCCGGCGTGCTGGGTGGATCAAGTGGAACTTCACTAAATTCCTGATCGGGCGCGACGGTAAGCCGCTTAAGCGTTTTGCCCCCTACACGACTCAAGAGAAAATAGAAGCCACGATCCTTGCAACGCTAAAAGACTGAGTGCTCATGTCATTCAAACCGTTCCCATTATGCCCCTGCCTGCTGCCTGAATAAAAAACACGCTGCAAAATCAACAAAATATAATCAACTTGCTTAATTACTCTGCAATCGCGTGAGATCAGGAAGAAAAATGCCATTTCCCTCTTGCCTCATTCGGTCTGTGCCGCTAATATTCGTCCCCGTTGTCACCTACAACGTTGCGTTCATAGCTCAGTTGGTTAGAGCACCACCTTGACATGGTGGGGGTCGTTGGTTCGAGTCCAATTGAACGCACCATCTTGCGTCCGTAGCTCAGTTGGTTAGAGCACCACCTTGACATGGTGGGGGTCGGTGGTTCGAGTCCACTCGGACGCACCAAATCATCTCTTCGATTTGGTGCTATTTCCCCTCAAAACTATCGTTTATCTTCAGTTTTATCATTTCCTACGTTGCTACAATAGCAATGCGTTAAATCATTCTAAATTCCATGCTCAACGCGTATCATTCATCTTCTTCGTATAATGTCTTTCGTCAGAGCCCGGATACCATGCCCTCTTCCATTCTCCTGTTCGCCGCGGGCAGTTTACGCCCAGCATTTACCCCGCTGATAAGCCAGTTCACGCGCATGAGTGGAATAGACGTCAAGATTGAATATGGTCCGGCCGGTTTACTGCGCGAGCGTATTGAAACGGGTGAACCGTGTGCGCTCTTTGCCTCCGCCAACCGGGAACATCCGCAAAACCTGCTGGTACGTAATAAAGCCGTCTCAACGCACACCTTTTGCTGGAACAAACTGAGCCTTGTCAGCAACCGAATCGGAACCTGGCTGGATTTACTCCGCGACCCAACGCTGCGACCAGGGACATCAACGCCCGGCTGCGACCCTTCCGGAGACTATACCTGGGCATTTTTCGACAATATGGATGTACTGGAACCAGGACTCGGGCAGCAACTTCGGGCGCGCGCTATCCCACTGGTTGGTGGCCGTGATACGATAAAAATCCCGCAAGGAGAACTGGCGAGCGCCTGGATCCTGCGCCAGGGGCTGGCCGATCTGTTTATCGGTTACGCGCATTACGCACACGCGCTGCACGCGATGACCGACGTACATTACGTGGCTATTCCGGACGAGCACAATATTTGCTGCGAATACCAACTGGCGGTGCTTGATGCATCCAAAGAAGTCATGGCGCTGGTTGAATTCATACTTTCCCGCAGCGGTCAGGCGTTCCTTACCGCCGCAGGATTCTTACCGCTTAACGCCGAATAGAAAACAACGGTGCGATAAACGGCGTAGGGTGATTCTCCACGCTAAGTTTTCGCAGCGGTAAGCCATAGGCCAGAAACAGATTCTCTTCGGTCACAATGCTGTCCGTTGGCCCTGCCCGCCATTTACCTTCAGGGAGTAGCAGCAAAGTATGGGAAGCAACCTGCAACGCATGAAGCGGATCGTGGGTCGAAAAGAGAATGCTGCATCCCTGTTGATGGGCCAAATCGCTGATGAGCTGGAGCACCACCTGCTGATTGGCGAGATCCAGCGCGGAACACGGTTCATCAAGTAACAACGTTTGACACTCAGTCACCAGAGCCCGGGCAATCATCACTAACTGTTGCTGCCCGCCAGAAAGTGAGCCAAATGAGCTGGAGGCAAGATGCGCAATACTCAACTGCTCTAATGCCTGCATTGCTCTTTGTTGATCCTGCTGGCTGGGTTGCGCAAAAAGCTTCACGTGCTGTGCTCGCCCCATCAGCACCACATCGCTGACCGTATAAGGAAACGGTAGATGGCTATGCTGTGCCACAATTCCTATCCCACCGTTATTTTCAATACTCCCGCCTAAAGCAGGCAGCGTGCCGGTTAGCGTATCAAGCAGCGTACTTTTACCCAGACCGTTACGTCCAAGCACGGCCCAGATATCACCTTTCTGGCAACAGAACGTTAGCGGCTCAAATAGCGGCGCGCGATACCCATAAGAAAGCTGATTTACGCGCAGTGCGGCAGGTATCATGATTTCTCCCGACGGCTGGTACGAATGAGCAAGAAAGCAAACAACGGCGCACCGAACAATGCGGTGATGATCCCCAGCGGTATCTCCGCGTGCATCAGGGTGCGGGCAATATCATCCACGACAATCATAAAACCGCCCCCCAACCAGAAGGCGCACGGCAGTAGACGACGATGATCAACGCCCACCAGCAAACGCGCCAGATGCGGAATAACCAACCCAACCCAGGCAATACTGCCGCTGACCGCCACCTGAGCGGCGACCAAAAATGCGCAGCACACCAAAACGCTGCGTCGCAGAGGAACCACCGCCACCCCCAGTGCTCTGGCATCTTTGTCATTGAGCGATAACAGGTTTATCCGCCAGCGTAGCTGGAACAAAACCGTCGCGGCGATACCGACTGGAACCGCCAATAGCAGTACTTTATGCCAGTTGGCCGTCGCGAAGCTCCCCAGCAGCCAGAACACAATATTAGGTAACGTCTCTTCGGTATCAGCCTGATATTGGATCAGGCTCACCAGCGCGGCAAAAAAACCGCTCAAAATGATACCTGACAGGATCAACACCAGCGTATTCTCCAGCCCCTGTAACGCAGCAATGGCATACACCAGGATCAATGCCGTCAGACCGAAGAAAAACGTTGACCCCATCATCAGCAAGGGCGAAAGACCGAGCAGGATGGCCAGCGTTCCGCCAAAGGCCGCCCCCGACGTCACACCGATAATATGCGGGTCGACCAGCGGATTATGAAATACTCCTTGCAACGTCGCCCCGCATAACCCCAGCGCGCCCCCCGCCAGCAACGCCATCAGAATACGCGGTAATCTGACCGTCCAGATCACCTGGCTGGCTATTCCCTCAGCGTCGCTATAGTGCGTCAGGTGGTAAAACACCTCGCTTAACGACAGCGGATATTGTCCGAGGCATAGCGAACTGACGCCCAGCAACAGGACCACAACGATTAAGAGCGGTTGCTGGGGCAAAAAACGGTTACTTAGCTGCATCAGACTGCCAGTTCACACGATAAAAACGCTGATAGTAATCATGCGCCTGCGCATCAACGTCCACATCTTTATAGGCATCCGGATACAGTTTTTTGGCCATCCACAGTTCACCGATCGCCAACGCCTCCGGCATCGGATAGCCCCAGGCTTTGGCGTATTCAGGCATCAACCAGACACGATGATTTTTCACCGCATCAATCCCCTGCCAGTTCGGATCGTTTTGGATCTGAGTTACCACCTGCGGATAGCGATCCTGGACAAAAATCACCTGCGGGTTCCACGCTAATACCTGCTCCAGCGCAACCTGACGGGCCCCTTTCACACTGGCAGCCGCCACGTTCAATCCCCCCGCGTGCTGCATCATCAGTCCGGTGTACTTCCCGGAGCCGTAAGTCATCAGGTCGGGGTTAGCCATATAAATACGGACTTTTTGCGCATCCGGGATGTTTGCAACCGGCGCATTGAATTTTGCTCGTGCCGCAAAAACGTAGTCGATTAACGTTTCAGCCTGCGGTTTGCGCCCCACGACATCCGCAATCAGGCGAATACCCTGCTTTAACCCTTCGTTGTAGACCTGCTCTTCATCGGCCATAGTCGGGTTCATTTTATTCTGTTGCCCGTCGGCATCTTTGCGCAATGAGATAGCCACGACCGGAATACCGGCGTTCTGAATCTGCTGGATCATCTCCGCGGGCGCATAGTTGGCGACAAACACCACCTGTGGATGAATTGCCAGCAGGCTTTCGATGTTCACGCTGGTGAGATCGCCCGGCGTCGGCAATGTAGTAATCGTCGGCATAAAGCGCGCAAATTCAGGCCCGAGCTGTTTTTTCCAGCTCGACATCACGCCAACAATGTCCTGCTGCGCATTGAGCTGGACCAGAATATTCAACGTCTGGTGTTGCAGCACGACCACTTTGTCCACATGGTCAGGAATCGTGACCTGACGACCAAGCTGATCGGTGATCGTACGGTCGGCCTGCGCAGAAAACGCAAATAACATGCTGGCGCATACCAGCACAAAAGAGCGGAAAGTTAACATGGGATACCATCTGAATAGAGGAGTAAAAACGATATGCATTAAATTATATAACGTAATGACTGGCAACCCATTCGCGATAAATACCGCGCTACACACGAGGAAGATCAATTTATGCCGGCAATAATAAAGCCGACGGTGATGACAACCGTCGGCTTTATGTCTTTTCTGCGGTATACGGGACTATTTCGTCGCCGCTTTGATGATCTGAAGCGCTTTGGCGAACTGATCCTGCGGAATCGTCAGCGGGTAAAGGAAACGAATAACGTTGCCATACTGACCGCAGGTCAGCAGCAGCAGTCCTTGCTCAAGGGCTTTCTTCTGCACGCGTTGTGCGGCGGAAGCGTTGGGTTCCCCTGTCGCTGGATCACAGAATTCAGCAGCAATCATAGAACCTAAACCACGCACTTCGGCCAGTTCAGGACACCCTGCTTGCGCATCTGTCAGAGCGGCGCGCAGCTGTTCGCCGAGGGCCGCCGCACGCTGGCACAGCTGTTCATCATGAATAATGTCCAGTACTGCATGGGCCGCCGCGATCGACAGCGGGTTCCCGGCGTAAGTTCCACCCAGACCACCCGGCGCAGGTGCATCCATGATTTCGGCTTTGCCCACGACGCCAGATAGCGGCATACCGCCCGCGAGGCTTTTCGCCATGGTCATCAGGTCCGCTTTATCGGCGTAATGATCCATCGCAAACAGCTGGCCCGTACGGGCAAACCCGCTTTGTACTTCATCGGCGATCATCACGATGCCATGCTCGTCGCAAATACGGCGGATGGCAGCCACAAATTCCGGCGGTGCCACCACGAAGCCCCCTTCGCCCTGGACGGGTTCGAAGATAATTGCCGCAACCTGGGTTGGATCGATATCGGCTTTAAATAGACGCTCAATCGCTTTTAGGGAATCCGCCGTGGAAATACCCTGTAATTCAGAAGGATACGGAGCATGGTAAACAGAGCCAGGGAACGGACCGAAACCTTTTTTATAGGGTGCCACCTTGCCGGTTAACGCCATCGTCATGTAAGTACGACCATGAAAACCACCGCCAAATGCGATAACGCCAGGACGCCCGGTATGTGCGCGCGCAATTTTCACCGCGTTTTCTACCGCTTCAGCCCCGGTGGTGAAGAATGTGGTTTTACGCTTGCCATCGATTGGCGCGACGGCGTTGATTTTCTCAGCCAAAGACACATAGCTTTCGTACGGGACAATCTGATAAGCCGTATGGGTAAAAGCCTGAAGTTGCGCTTCGACTGCCTGCACCAGGCGAGGATGGCGGTGTCCGGTGTTCAGCACGGCAATCCCGGCGGCAAAATCAATGTACTGATTGCCTTCGATATCGGTAATCGTGCTGTTTTCTGCCGACTGGGCATAAAAATCACACATCACACCCACGCCACGCGGGGTGGCATCCAGACGACGTTGTTGCAGGTTTTTATTGTTCATTCTCTACACCTTGCCCATTAATACATTTCGGTTGAATTACCCTTTAAATTTAGACGCCGTCTGGTACTTTAATCGAGAGCCAAATCGTTTTATTTTAAGGATCCAAATGCGTTCACTTGCCGGAGATGTGATCAAGCATGCATTTAGTCAGCAGACTGACGAAAAACTACATCGCCGCCTGTATGCCGCCATTTGTAGTTGCATCCTCGAAGGTAGCCTGAAACCGGCTACCCGAATGCCTCCGTCACGTGACCTGGCAGGAGAGCTGGCGCTATCGCGCAATACCGTCCTGCGGGTTTACGAGCAGTTGCAGGCCGAAGGTTATATTTCTGCGCGTACCAGTAGCGGCACATTTGTCACTGACAGCGTGCTGGACAATCTCAACCTGCGTCCCAATAAAGAACCTGTTGCTGCGGCTCTGGAGGATCACACCCGCTTATCTGCCCGCTGCCTTGAGCTGTTAGGTAATGCCAGCGCCAGTCCCCGTCAGTGGGGCGCGTTTATTCCAGGCGTACCTGATGTAGAGCATTTCCCACACCGGGTGCTCAAAAAAATTCAGGACAGGCTGGCAAGACGATTGCGCCCGGAGTTTCTCACTTACGATGCCGCAGGCGGTGTGAATGAGCTGAAAGAAGCGCTGGCGGACTATCTGCGCACCGCTCGCGGCGTGCGGTGTTCGCCGGAGCAAATTCTGATTACCGAAGGTATTCACCAGGCGCTGGATCTGGTGACCCGAACGTTATGCAACCCGGGCGATCACGCCTGGATTGAGGAGCCGGGCTACTGGGGAATCAAAAATATTCTGCGTATCAATGCGGTGAATTTTTCGGCTATTCCTGTTGATGAACAAGGTATGGTCCCGCCGGAGGCAGGCGAAACACCGCCAAAACTTATTTTTGTGACACCGTCACATCAATACCCTCTCGGTTCGGTGATGAGCCTCAGTCGCCGCCGGCAACTTATCTTTCGCGCACGTGAAACGCGAAGTTGGATAGTGGAAGATGATTACGACAGTGAGTTCCGCTTTTCCGGCCAGCCGATCCCCTCTTTGCAGGGGCTGGAAGAAGAGACACCGGTCATCTACATCGGGACATTCAGTAAAACACTCTATCCCGCACTGCGACTCGGGTATGTCGTGCTACCTAAATCGTTAGCCGCTCCGCTGAAAAAGGTTCATAACGACCTCTATCGTGGTGGACATCTGTTGATTCAGGCCGCGCTGGCGGAGTTTATTCGCGAGGGTTATTACGCAGCGCACATTCGGAAAATGCGCCAACTATACAGTCGTCGTCGCCAGATGCTGGTAGAGCTTATCAGCCGCCAGCTTGGTGAACATTATCTTGGTTCCTTCAGCAGCAACGCCGGGCTGCATATGATCTTACAGTTACCCGCAGGGAGCGATGACGCGGTCATTGCCCAACAAGCGAATGCGCAAGGGTTGTTGGTGCGCCCGTTATCACGCTATTACGTGAATGAAGAGAAACGCAGCGGCCTGTTGCTGGGGTTTGCAAGTATTGAAGAGCATGAAATGTCGGCGGCGTTTACCCGACTCGCGGATATTATCAGGGTAAACACCGTGTAAGCACTGCCGGATGGTGGTGCAAGCACCTTATCCGGCATACTGTTTAATGTGATGCTTTTTTAATCCCAGCCAGATCTTCATGGCTTACTTCGCCATTCCCTTCACCCCAGGTCTTACGCACGTAATTAATCACGTCGCGCATTTCGTTGTCACTTAACATGCCTCCGTAAGCGGGCATCTTGAAGGAGACGCTGCCACGCGTTGTCGGTGTTTCTGCGCCGTGGGCAATCACTCTGAACAGCGGCGTCGGGTCATCAACCATGACCAGCGGATTGTTGACCAAAGAAGGTGCGTTATCATCCGTACCTTTCCCTTCCAGACCGTGACAAGTTGAACAGTAACGGTTATAGGTCACTTTTCCCGCCTCAGGTGAATTCGACCAGGATGCTGTAGTCGCAGCAGCACGCACCGTTTCAGGCTTCGCGCTTTTCAGACTCAGCAGATATTGGGCGATCGCCGTGGCATCTTCGTCGGTCAGATACTGTGTACTCTGCGTGACGACTTCAGCCATCGAACCTGAAACCGCAGCATGCTTGCTCTTACCGGTCAGCAACAGCGATTTTAACGCCTGCTCAGACATACCGCTGCCCCGCAGCGAAGGCGCATACCAGCCGTCAATCATCGCGCCACTCAGGTACTCGGCATCAGCATGGGTATAGGCTTTTTCATTCATCGCCATGCCTCTCGGTGTATGGCAAGAACCGCAGTGCCCGGGACCTTCCACCAGATAAGCGCCCCGTTTTATCAGGGCTGCGTTTTCATCTGGTTTCGCGCTATCTACTGTCGTCGCTGGCGCGTCGGTAAACAGCCAGTTCCAGATATGCAGTGGCCAGCGGGCGGAGAGTAGCCACGGAATGGCATTCTCTTTATTGGGTTGCGCAGACGGTGTGACATCATGCATAAAATAGCGATACAGCGCCTGAACATCCTCGTCAGAAAGTTTTGCATAAGAGGGATAAGGCATGGCCGGATAGAGCGGATGACCGTCTTTGGCAATTCCCTGGCGTACCGCCTTTTCAAAATCCTCGTATGAGTAATTACCAATACCCTGTGCCTTGTCTGGGGTTATGTTGGTCGAATAAATATCCCCCACCGGAGTAGGAAACTTTTTGCCCCCCGCCATCGCCGCACCACCTTCAGCGGTATGACAGGCGACGCAGTCTGAAATTCGCGCGATGTATTCACCGTTAGATTCAGCAGCGCTTACCGAAGCGGTAAATAAACAGGCGGCGAGAATGGTTACGTTACGCATAGATCACCCCATATCCTTGAGTTCATTAACCGCACGCCATGCCTGATCGATTGCTGTGTGGGCATAAGCACTCCAGTCAGAATCTGAGTTAGCGATGGCAATGCGACCGACTGGCTGACGCGCCCGCTCGATAATTTCTGGCATTTTATCCATATCATCGAACAGTGAATTGGCGTAGTACGCATAGCCATGCGCCCAGCGGTTAACGGTAATGGCGGAGATATCGCGTTGATTATCAAAGCCTGTTGAGCCAAACATCTCCTGCAACTGGGAGCGAATCATCTCCTCATGCGCCGCAAAAGTGGTCCCCAGCAAATAGGCTCGTCCCAGGCGGAACTGCTCTCTGGCCGATAGGTTACTGCCCGGGTAGGTCGGCACATAGACCATGTGAATGACCATCGGATCGTCCGGGGAGGCCGGATGCTGATACCCACCAATACTGACCGGATAGTCGAGCTTAACCCGGCTGTAAGGTGCCGCTGGAGAATAAAATTCATGTACGCCAAGCTGTTTGAACGCCTGCCAGTTTTTGACCACCACGTTGGTGTACACCAGCGGAGCCTTGACGTTCAGTTTGAGATCCGCCTGCTGCTGTTCCGGCATCTCAGGCACCAGATACGGGATCATCATGTTATAGCCTGCCATGATGGTGTTCTTACCGCGCACACGGTGCATTTTACCGTCACGCAGGTAGGTCACCACAACGCCATCCTGCACGTTGGCCGCATTAATCACTGTGCTGTTCAGGCGCAGGCGCGTGGTGTTTTCTGGTAGATCCAGCTTTTCATAATGTAATCTGGCGAGAACAGAGTCTTCCATCGTGTTACCCGGTAGCGCATCCGGCAGCATATACCTGACTAACAGTCGGGCCAGACCGGCGTTACCGTCCGGGAAATGGTAAACATACGGCTCTTCGAGGTCGGCCAGCGACTCTCCGTCCAACGGCGGTAACCCCATCCCTTCCATGCCGGGTAAGGCGCACGCCCTGGCATCGCTGCAGGAGATGCCTTCAATGCCGATGGCAAAGAAGTCATTGGAACGCTGCTGAAAATAGAGCAGCGCCATTTTGCTCAAACCCACTTTTGTTGCTAAAAATTCACTGTAGCTGTGGGTATCCAGCCATTCCATTTTCTCATCAACCGTCATCCCCGGAAGGTAATCGCCAGGGCGCACATGCAGGTCGATCAGCGCTTTTCTGTCGTTCTCACCTAGCGGAAAATCATTGATAAAGTCTTCAATTTTACGGCCATTGAGCCTGTCCGGCGGAATATCATCAGATACCGCGCGGCCCGGATCGCCGCTGACGATTTTTGTTACGCCAAAATTCTTCTTGTCGAAAAAAACCCCGCGACTGAGCTGCCAGTCGGGGTAGAAGTTTACGTCAAAACTCTCTTTTAACCGCGTGACGCTGACGCCCACGGTTTCCATCAGTTTTTGTACTTCAGGGCTGAAATTATGCGCGGGTGACTGGAATGCTTCGCTGCCGCCATAACCGAGTAATTTCTTGCCCGAGCTGGTAAATTCATTACGTTTGGCGTGTCCGCCAAAATCGTCATGGTTATCGAGGATCAGGACCCGGCTATTTTGCCCGGCAACTTGACGCCAAAAACAACCGGCAGCTAACCCGCTAATCCCGCCCCCAACAATCACTAGATCGTATTCTTCCTCAACGGGCAGAGCGTTTAAATCAAAATGCTTCTGCTCGCGGCCTAGCGCATGCGCCATTTCAAATGATCCAGGATGATTACCCCGCAGCCCTGTCAGCGCAGGAGGATAATAATTTCCATCTATAAATGCGTTTCCCTTTCCTGTCGCCCTGACCCACTCCAGCGGGGTAAGTCCCGCCGCAATGGTCACCGCGACGCCGTTGAGAAAATCACGTCTGGTAATTGCCATTAACTTTTTTCCTTATTGCTACACACTGCCTTTAATACGACACAAATAAGAGAAATACCCCCTTCTTATTTATAAAGGGGTACAACCGACTACTTCACTGGCTTTAACTCTTCATCCAGTTTTTTAGAATCATAATAATCACCCTGCCAGGTGATTTTTCCTGCTTTAACATGAATATAGCTTACGCCTTCAAATTTGATCGGATTATTTGTCGGCGGACTCCCTGCCCATTCACCACTATTTTTGCCTGAAAATTCCCAACGGAATGCCACGGTGTCTTCGTCGTAGACGGGTTTGCCAACCATTTTCCAGTTCAGATCTGGCACCGCCTTAATAAAAGCGCCGATAACCTCTTTTTCCGCTTTTTCTCTCCCGTTTACCGGTTCACCCGCGGCGGCATCATAATAAACCGCATCATCCGCAAGATATTGAGCGGCTCGCGAAGCATCATGCGCATTCCACGCCGCCATATATTCTTTTACGGTACTCAGCGATGTACTTTCTGCAAAGCTATAGCCAGAGAGCATCACTAATGAAAGAACCGCAATTTTTACTGTTTTCATCGTAATCCTCTCTATTCAGAAATGTCACACATGATATGTTTCACCCGAGTGTATTCTTCGAGCGAATAGGATGAGAGATCTTTGCCATAACCCGATTTTTTGAACCCGCCGTGCGGCATTTCGGCACACAGAGGAATGTGATTGTTAATCCACACCGTGCCAAAATCGAGGTCAATGCTGAAGCGCTGCGCGCGACCATGGTTACTGGTCCAGACGCTGGCGGCAAGACCATACTCCACATCATTCGCTTTGTGTAGTGCCTCTTCGTCAGTAGAAAACGACTGAATGGTCATTACCGGACCAAATACTTCATGCTGAATAGCTTCATCATTTTGATGCAATCCGGAGACAATCGTCGGCTCAAAATAGAAGCCCGGACCTGGCCCGGCGCGCCCACCGGTTTCAATTTTTGCATGTGCCGGTAAACGCTCAATAAAACCTTTTACCTGCTCCAGTTGATTCCGGCTATTCAATGCGCCGTACAGCGCATTCTGATCTTCTGGCGGCCCAAATTTGATACTTTTTGTTTTCTGGATCAGTTTTTCCAGAAACTCAGCATAGATGGATTGCTCTACCAGGATCCGTGTAGCCGCTGTGCAATCCTGCCCGGCATTAAAAAAGCCTGCCGTAGTGATTGTCGCTATCGCCTTGTCCATATCCGCATCGGCGAACACGACTGCAGGCGCTTTTCCACCCAATTCCAGGTGTGCTCTGGTCAGGTTTGCCGCCGCCGAAGCCGCAACCTGCAAACCCGCGCGGACCGAACCGGTAATCGAAACCAGTGAAGCCTTCGGATTTGAAACCACCAGCGAACCGGTGCTGGCTTTGCCCAACACGACGTTAAACGCCCCCCTCGGAAACAAAGGTGCGGCCAGTTCAGCCAACAGCAGCGTACTAACTGGTGTGGTGTCGCTTGGCTTTAACACGACCGTGTTGCCTGCCGCCAGCGCTGGTGCAATCTTCCACACCGCCATCATGAACGGGTAGTTCCACGGCGTAACTTGCCCAACGATACCCAGCGGTTCACGACGGATGGTCGATGTAAACCCGGCGGAATATTCTCCGGCCGCCTTCCCTTCAAGACAGCGCGCCGCGCCAGCAAAAAAGCGGATGGCATCGCAGGATGCCGCAATCTCCTCTTTCTCAATAAAATGGCGAAGCTGACCGGTTTCCTGACTCTGCGCGGTTACCAGCCACTCAACGTTGCGTTCAATCTCATCGGCCAGCAGCAATAACGCCTTTTGCCGCTGTGCTGGCGTCGATTTTCTCCAGATGCTAAACGCCGCTTCCGCTGCTGAGTAGGCTTGCTCTACCTCCGCCTCGTTAGCGTTGGGAGAAATTGCGTATGTTTCACCGTCAACCGGACTCACCAGTTCGAAGCTATCTTCGCTGCTGCCTGCTACATAGTGCCCATTAATAAAATGCTTCAGGGTTTTCATGCTTGTCTCCTGCCAATTAATACATAAAGAATCTTATGTAATATATATATTGTAAAATTTTTTCAAATGCGCAACATTGACACTATGATAAGCCTCGCATTTTTAACTTAATTTTCACATTTGTAAGGTAAGGCTTTTCATTGCCAGCTGACGCGTTATGCTCAGCTCATCATGAGGTTATCGGGACACACATCCGCTTGTGCAGTGACGTTGCGCCCAGGCATGTAAAATAACTCGGCCATTCTTACCTTCCTTGCCCGACGGGCATGTGTTAAAAATGGTCGTTGTTTCAGGGAATTGAGTACAGAAAAGATTATGATTACTCACGCGGTCATATTTGCGCCTATCGGGCAGGTCAGTCGTTCAGACCAGATAGTCCAGCGCCTTTCAAATGCCATTATCACGGGGTTGCTGGAGCCAAAAGAACAGCTTCCCAACGAAACTGATTTGGCAAAAATGATGGGTGTCTCACATATCACTATCAGAGAAGCGCTAAACACGCTTCGGGCTAATAATCTTATCCATACGGTTCGTGGTCGTAATGGCGGGAGCTTCGTTTGCGAAAATATCGATGGCAAAAATAGCGCCCTGCACCCGTTCAAAGCGATCAGTACGGATTATCTGTCTGATCTGGGTGAAATGCATTGTGCCATTATTAGCCATAGCGCGAGGCTGGCTTCCCGACGGATGACCGGTGCGGATATCGCCAAATTTCGCGAGTTTGTCGAGGTACTCAGAAAGGCAAACTCACCTGAGCTGATGACCCAGGCCGATATGCGTTGTCTGCTGGCGATTGCCGCCAGTTCGCATTCAGCGCGACTGGCCAATCAGGAGCTGCAAGTTCAGGCTGAATGGGCATCACTTGTGGCGATACTTTATCGCACAGACAGTATTCATGCGGAAATTATCGCGCTTTATTCAGCGCTGGCCGATGCACTGGCTGCTCACAACGAGGCAGAGTCAGTACAGTTTGCTACACGGATCATCGACACGTTTACCTACTACCTTATTGAAAAAAAGCTGAAATATAACTCGAACTGACAATCAGTGAAGGCAGGACAGACAATGAGCTCTTCGACATCCCTAAGCGCATTAATCCGTAAAATTGATGACATAACTGTTTCTACCGTAGATTCTACCGTTGCGCTAGCGAGGAGCATCCATGAGGCGATTTCAGGGGTACAAAAGGCCTCAGCCGAGGTCGTTCTCGACCCATCAGTAAGATCCACCGTTCAACAGCACATCAAGCGCACGCTCAGTGACAACCATTACTGTTCAGGAGCGGGATTCGCCAGCCATATTGAGAGCACCGCAAACACAAAAGAGTACTGGTTGCTGGAGTGGTGGTATAAGAAAGATAATGGTTTGAGCCAGGCGCATCTGGATTTGGATCAGGCCACGCAACAACGACTGGATTTCAGAACCTTTGAGTGGTTTAAGCATTCTCCTCCGGCTGGCAAAGCCTATATCCACGGTCCCTACGTCGACTATATTTGCAATATCTCCTATACCCTAACGTCAGCCGTCCCGGTCTACTACAACGACCAGTTTCTCGGTGTTGCCGCGGTCGATTTGCTGGTCAGTCAGATAGAAGCCGAACTGCTCTCCTGCGCTCATCCTGATTATGTGATTCTGACCAATCTGGAAAACAGGATCATTTTCTCCAGTTGGCCACGTTTTCGCGTGGGTGAATTGCTGTCACCTGCAAATAGTACCGTGGTGTATCAGAGCGACTACTTTATCCTTTATCACTATCAAAACTAAGGGCCCGAAGGCCCTTAGTTTTTAGTTATCCTGCCCCATATTGAGCTTACTGGCATACGCAATGGCGTCGTTTTCCGGCGCCGCTGAACGACCAAACGGACGGGTCAGGAACATATAAATAAGTCCTGAGCCAACGACAATCGCCAGGCCGAACAGGACCGTCCAACGGTCAATGAAGTCGCTGCTGTCTGCCGGTTGCGCCAGTAACCAGATCCCGCACAATCCGTAAGCTAACGCCAGCACATTCACGATTACGCCCCAACCGCCAATGGTCCACTCCCCCGCCGGTTTCCAGCCTTTCAGGCGCTGACGCAGCGCGGCCAGCACAACCATCTGGAACGAGATGTAAATCCCGATAACAGCAAACGCGGTGATACGCGACAGGTTATCTGGCTGGAAATAAACCCAAACACAGATGATCACTGGCAGTAGGCAACTGACGACCATGGCATTATCCGGAACACCATTTTTAGAGATTTTGGCCATCCATTCACTTCCCGGCAGCATTCTGTCGCGGGAGAAAGAAAAGATAAGACGGCTTAACGCAGCCTGGAGAGACAAAATGCACGACAACATGGCGATAATCGCGACGACGATAAAGACAGTCGCGCCGGTTTCGCCCAGCGCTTCATTAAGGATTGCCGGGATCGGATCGGACGTTTTGCCATTCACGATGCTGACCAGATTCGGTGAAGCCAACAGATAACCCATAACAGAAATAATGGCGGAAATCGCGCCGAATACGATGCTTAAAATCATCGCCACTGGGATCTTTTTACTGGGATTCTGCACCTCTTCCGCAACGTTACCGCAGGCCTCAAAGCCAAAGAACATAAACAGTCCCATCAGCGCAGCAGACATAAATGCGGTGGAATAGCTGCCGTCATGAGCCAGCACACCCATCGAGTCAAAAATTACAGAGAACGGCTGCGAACGGTGGAAAATCAGCAGATAAATCCCCAGCGCGATCACGCTGACAATTTCACACCAGAAACCAATTTTCGCCACCCGGGCCAGATTTTTAGTCCCGGACATATTAACCGCCATCATCAACAGTAGCAGCAGGACGGAAGTCACCAACATCGTGGCTGGAGTCTGACCATAGTGGAAGAGTGATTCAACAAACGTTGATGTATATTCCGCGATCGACGTAATGGTGACCACCAGTGCCCACAGGTAGATCCAGGCGGCGATCCACGCATATTTCTTGCCCCACAACCTTCTGGCCCAAGGGTAAAGCCCGCCGGTTATCGGATACTGGGAAGCGACCTCACCAAACACCAGCGCCACCAAAAGTTGCCCACATGCGACGATTAAAATCCACCATACTGCAGGCGGCCCCGCCAGCGTTACGGCCAGCGCAAACAGCGAATAGACGGCGGTAAGCGGCGACAGGTAGGTAAAACCCAACGCAAAGTTTGAAATTAAACCGATCGATCTATTGAACTGTTCTTTGCCATCTTTTTGAAAATTATCGTTTTTCTTATCAGGTGTCTGTTCCATATAGCTTTCTCTTTTGTGGAATAGTCGCAGGGTTGAACAATTAATGTATAAAAGATATTAAGTTATATGTATAGTGATTTTGTCGCAGATTTGTTAAAAATGATCGCGTATCACGTTAATGAAAAAGTGGGAATAAAACGGTAGAGAGAGCGAGAATTTTGCGGTATTTACAACCAACAATTCTTTAGCAATTGCGAACCGTGGGCCACTTTGGCGGATAAATACGCACAGCGGATTGCGTTCGATGCTAAGTAGCAAGAATCGCTGCTGTTAAGCAACATTTTTGCAATATAATAACGTGATGTTAAACGCTGAACCTGAGCAGGTGAATGATGGAAATTGATCTCGATAATCTGGTCTTTGATGGACTGGAAGAAGCGCAAGAGCGTAACGCTGAACGTCTGGAAGATGCAGACAAGAAAGCGCAAGAAATTATTGCTGATAATGATTGCGGTGACGCCTGCAAAATCTGATTTCCGAACCGGCGCAATGCCGGTTTTTTTTACCTCCTGGCTATGCCCTCTCGCCTGGCTACATATCGCATTGCGTTTACCCATTGTTAACACCTTTTTCACTAATAACATTTTGTAAATAGATAAGAATTTTTTCTTATTTTGTCCTGAACCTGAGTTATGGGAGCGTAAAAAGCACAAACCAAAAAAAACGACAGGGACTTACAAAATGATGGTAACAAAAACTCACAGCGCGAAAAAAACACTGCTGGCACTCGGCATCCTGCTGGCATCAGGCATTAGCGTCTCACAGGCTCAGGCCGACCAACTGGCCGATATCAAAGCCGCAGGCGTAGTAAAAGTCGCAACATTTGACGCGAACCCGCCGTTTGGCTCCATCGATGCCAAAACGCATAAGATTGTCGGCTACGACGTCGATTTTGCCGAAGCGCTGGCCAAATCTCTTGGTGTAAAACTGGAACTGGTGGCGACCAATCCGGCAAACCGAATTCCGTTATTACAATCTGGTAAGGCCGATTTAATCGTTGCGGATATCACGATCACGCCTGAGCGGTCGCAGGTAATAGATTTCTCCGTCCCCTATTTTGTTACCGGCCAGCAGTTTCTTGTGCCAGCAAAATCTCCGGATAAGCTCGATCAATACAGCAAAGCACGCATCGGCGCGGTAAAAGGCACTACTGGTGAACAGGCACTGCATCAGCGCTTCCCGCAGTCGCGCGTACTGGCCTATGACGATATCCCGCTAGCGTTAACTGCACTGCGCAACGGCAATGTTCAGGCCATCACCCAGGACAGTACGATTCTGGCCGGTTTATTAGGCGGTGCGCCGGATAAAGCAGATTTCAAAATTCTACCGGACCTGCTGAGCAAAGAAGAGATTGGCGTGGGGGTGAAAAAAGGTGAGCCAGCGTTGTTAAAAGCCGTCAACGATGAACTTTTGAAGCTGGAATCTACCGGGCAGGCGGCCAAAATTTATGATGTCTGGTTTGGTCCTGAAACCAAAAATCCACAAGCCCGCGCTTTTAAAATAGAAGCCAAATAATATGCTCTCAGCCCTTTTTCATCGTTCCGCAGCTTCGGCTGCGGATTTTACCCATTTGCGTCAGGCGAGCGTCGAGCTACGCAATGTGGTTAAAGAGTATGGCGCTCAAACTGTACTTAACGGCGTCAACCTGGCAGTTGAGCCCGGTGAAGTGGTGACCATTCTGGGACCTTCCGGTTCTGGAAAGTCCACTCTTATACGTCTTATCAACCAGTTGGAGTCGCTCAGCGATGGCGAAATCTTCATTGATGGTAAACCAATTAGCCAGTTGCGCGGGGCGGCATTACGCCAGCTACGCAGCCGTATCGGTTTCGTATTTCAGCAATTCAATCTCTATTCGCATCTGACTGCACTGCAAAACATCGCGCTGGCGCTGGAATATGTTCACGGCTGGAATAAGACGGAAGCGGATCGTCGGGCACTTGAGTTGCTGGAAAAGGTGGGACTGGCGGAAAAAGCCAATGCCTATGCCGCACAGTTGTCCGGTGGACAGCAGCAGCGCGTGGCCATCGCCCGCGCGCTGGCTTCATCACCGCAAATTATTCTGTTTGATGAGCCCACCTCCGCGCTGGATCCTGAAATGATCGGCGAGGTATTGCAGGTGATGAAAAATCTCGCCCACAGCGGTATCACCATGATCGTCGTGACCCACGAAATGCATTTCGCCCGCGAGATTGCCGATCGTGTGGTTTTCATCGATGGTGGCGATATTCTTGAAGTGGCCCCGCCGGAGGATTTTTTCGTCCAACCACAGCACCCGAGAACCCAGCGTTTCCTGAAAAAAGTGCTCGACCCGTTACACCAGGAGTCATCATCATAATGCATGCAATGGACTGGCAGGGAGTGCTGAGCGGGCAACCCCTGCAATGGATAATTTCTGGTTTTCTTACCACGCTTTGGGTGACGCTGGCAGGTATCGTGCTCGCCACGCTCATTGCCATCTCACTGCTCAGCCTGCGACTGACGGGCAATCTTCTCGCTAAAACGATGGTCGGGGTGTGGGTCTCGGTGTTTCGCAATACACCTTTACTGGTGCAACTGATGTTCTGGTATTTTGCCGCATGGAACTGGCTTCCCCGTGACGTCATTAGCTTCATCAATGCTGATCATCCATGGTCAATTCTGCCGGGTGATGTCTGGTGGTTAACGCCGGAGTTTATCTGTTCAGCATGGGGACTGGGCGTATTTACCTCAGCATTTTTGGTCGAAGAGATCGCCTCAGGTTTACAGGCAGTTTCTGCCGGACAACGCGAGGCTGCCGTGGCGCAGGGGTTTTCATCCTGGGCGATATTTCTTCACATTCTGCTGCCTCAGGGACTGGCAAACGCCTGGCAACCCATTGTTGGGCAATATCTCAACCTGATGAAGCTTTCCTCGCTTGCCAGCGGTATTGGATTTGCTGAGCTCACCTACCAGGTACGGCAAATTGAGAGCTACAACGCGCACGCGCTGGAAGCCTTTGCCCTTGGCACCGCACTCTATCTGTTTACCGGCATCGTGCTGGGTATGTTGCTTACGCGTCTTGGGCCGCGGCCGGCGGCGGGTAAATCGTCAAAGGTAAGAATGCGCATCTTCAGCGTCAGGAGCATACTGCATGATCGCTAATATTTCGGTCATTACCGACAATCTTGACTATCTCCTGTGGGGACGTGTGGCTGAGGGGCAACCCGGCGGTGTACTGCTCACTTTGCTGATGGCTATCGGTGCGGCTTTGCTGGCGCTGCCTGGCGGGATCGTTCTTGCCTGCTGCGCCTGGCGATTTCCAGGCGCGGTTCGCAACGGGTTGTTTATCTGGGCGGAATTTATTCGCGGCATTCCGCTCATCTTTGTGATTTTCTGGATGTGGTATTTGCTACCCATGCTGACCGGAAGCGATCTGCCCGGTGCCGTTACCGTGACGCTGGCGCTGGCATGGTTCACCACCGCTTCGGTGATGCACTCGGTGTATGCTGGAATTAGCGCACCGCCTGGTGGGCAATATGAAGCGGCAATCGTTCAGGGGTTTCGCCCGGATCAGGCCCTGTGTCTTGTCTTGCTGCCGCAGGTGCTGCGTAACGTACTGCCGTCGTTGACGGGGATTTTCATTGGGCTACTGAAGGACACGTCACTGGCATTTATCGTTAACGTACCGGAACTCACGACGGTTGCCGGTCAGGTTAACAGCCGGGTGCAAATCTACCCGGCAGCCATTTTTATCTTTACCGGACTGGTCTATTACCTGCTGTGCTTTAGCCTGGAGAAAATCACCCAGCGCCGCTTCGCACTAAAATAACCTCTCGGCTCAACATTCCACAAACTGATGGTCTTCGTTGAGCCGATATTTCACGCCCGCCCGAATGTTTTTTTCCCCTTCAACGGCAAGCGCAAAGCGCATTCTCTCGCCATCGTGATAAGCCAGCGCCGCACATCCGCCGGGACCGAGCGTTATCGAATCTACAGTACCGGTACTGGCAACAACGGCGTTCTCTCCGCTGGCAATAATGTGGATATTGTCCGCGCAGTTAGCGATTTTTGCCTCTGCGCCAAAACAGGCTACCTGGGTTAAATCACCGCTACTGGCAACCCGGTTTCGGTCGCCAAGCGAACTGATGCGTACGCGCATGCCGGTACTGGCGATACGCGTTCCGTCGCCCACACTGCTGATACGCGCCGAATTTCCCGCAATCGCTATTCGCCCACGATCGCCTGAACTGCCGATATGCGTGTTATAGCCTACACTGCCAATCCGTGCGCTGTAACCGGCACTGGCGATCTGTGCGGCATACCCGGCGCTGGCAATTTTAACGTTGTCACCCGCACTGCTAAATCGGGCATAATCTTCCGCACTCGCCAACGGACGACTGGTTTCCTCCGCAGCTTGCTCACAGGAAATATTCCCCATTGCGTCAATATCCTGCTGAGCAAAACTCGCCTCTTCCCGCCATTTCGACCAGCCGTATTCCACCAGGCTATTTGCCCAATCGGTATACCCTTCCCGCTGGAGCGCGCGATGAACATCGGCATAGCTTCCTCCTGCGGGAAACGCGCGTAGAAACCAGCGATACATGACGGGCCCAACACGCCAGGCCCGTAAGTCACTTCGTGTAATCATCATCGCTTAATGCCGGTGGTAGCCATCCACCATACACTTGAAGGTTTCGCCCGGCGTGCGGCCCGTAGTGCAAAGATAAAGATGCCCAAAAATGAAAAACAGACTGACAATTGCCAGCGCAAAGTGCGCCTGAAGCAGCCAGTAACGCACACCAGGAAACAGATCTCCGACGACCGTCGGGTAAAGCGATAACAACCCAGAAATCAGCAGTAGTGGCAGCAACCCATACATCACGCCAACGTAGGCCGCCTGCTGTAGCGGATTGAATTTAGAACGCGGTGATGCCGGGAATGGGTGTGACTCGCCCTGCATAATGCCAAACAGGTAAAAACGTGTTTGTCTTTGCGCGCGAGCGATCCAGCCCTGACGTTGAATAATATAGTGATGTCCGTTGCCGCCAATCAGGTTGATCAGCACAAAACCAACCCAGCAGGCGAGTAGCAAAAAGCCGCAAACCTCATGAACGGTAAGCAGGCTTTTCATTACCGGTGCGCTGACGGCAGAGAAGTGATTGACCAGGCCACTGACCAGAAGTAGCAAAAACAACAGCGCATTCGACCAGTGCCACAAACGAACAGCCTTCGAATATAAATAGACCTTCTCACCGTGCCCTGCCGACGTTTTATGTGCCGCCCGAAAGCGCAGCATGGCGTGAAGCGCCAGCACCAGCCACATTCCCACCAGCATTAACCCGGCAACGACTAACCACACGGGCCAGTAGTCCGGTGAAAACAGGGGAACATACTGCGCAAGCTGGGCGTGAAACTGTTCGGCATTTTGCGACGCGTTCATACATTTTCCTTTTTAATCAAATGTTGACCGAACCGACGATACAGATGGGGTTTCCCGGCGCCTGCAAGTTGATATTCGTAATACTTGTTTTCTCGCAACCAGGTCTGAATTTCCGGGCTATCTTCACGGCCAAAAATCAGCGCATGTTCCGGGCAAGCGTTAACACAGATCGGTGGAAAACCTTTCGCCAGGCGTGATTCAGCGCAAAAGTCGCATTTATCCGCCACTTTGGTATGCGGGTTGAGATAACGAACCTGATAAGGACACGCACCAATACAGTAACTGCAGCCGATACAGGAAGACGTATCTACTCGCACAATACCGTTCTCATCCCGCCAGGAGGCACCGGTCGGACACACCTCAATACAAGGCGCATCATCACAATGCTGGCAGGATTGACGGAAGTAGTGATACAGCGTTTCGTTGTCGTTGTCTGAGACTGGAATATGCGCTATCGACAAACGGCTGCCCTGGGCAGGAACATGGTTGGTTTTCCTGCAGGCCCGCGCGCAGATATTACATCCGTTACACAGTGATTCGTCGTGAATCATGACGTAACGAACGGCTTTAGGGCTCCTGGTACTCGCTAACAGATTTTGACCTGGGCCGGTGAAAAAAATCACCGTCCCCATGCCAATGACAAATTTTCGTCGGGTGAAGGACATCGGGTTATCCTCTAAACTGTGACAGTGGTCGTCCACACGTTCCATGACATCAACCTGAATAATTCAGGGGTTCTGATACTGCTCAACCTCAAGCCATTCACACAGGCCGTACGCTTTGCCATAACTCATAAAACGTTCGCTAAACAGATAAGGTTCCGCATTTGACGATTCCACAGTACGTATATCTGCGTAATCGGGATGCGTTTCCATAGCCGTTAGCGCCGCTGTAATCTGCTGAGATTCAAAGCTATACGGCGGTTGCGTCAACATGGCGACCTTATAGGGGCGAGGATACGTGCGGCCGTCGAAGCGTACCGCCTCGGCAATCGCACGGCAGATGTCGTTTTCCACCACCTGCACGCACATGTCGGCGTAGTTTGCCGTCATGGTTTGCGTTGAGTAGAAATAGACATCTTCCGCGCCCTGCACACGGGTGATATCCGCGTTAATTGCGTCCTGACACAGCACATCCAGCAGCACGGATAGATCGGTTTCAGGGACGGAATAAGGTGGCTGCAGAAACACGCTGCGCCCCACCAATTGCCCCGATGCCGAATGCTGGCGGATAAAATCTGCCACAATCGACTCCGGGCTGGCAGGATCCTGAACCTGCGGCGCAGTCACCTGCTCTACCGACGGGTGAAACGCCTGCAGCCAGTGTCTCTTTTGACTATCAACCTCGTCAGGAAGCGCCTCTACGGGTGCCAGAACGTTGCTCACGTTAGTCATCTCACGTTCCTTACGCTGGCAACAGATCTTGCGCCGCCAAATCAGTTGCCACGTCTTCAAGTCCGAGTCGGTTCAGGGTTTCACGCGTTGGGCAACCCAGCTCTGGATCCCAGCCCATTTCCTGATAGAACATCGTCAATGACTGACGCATATCCTCCCTGTCCATCTTGTCGGTTCCTTCAGTGAAGACCGGGATCTTCGGATCTTTATCGAATACCCAGGAGCAGATGAGATCGTGCTCATTGCGCATATCCTTGGTTTGCATCAGTTTGACCGTATAAGCGCGATGCAGGGTAAAGATGCGTTCAGCGGCAAGGTCCAGACTCGCCTGCGTGGTTTCATCACCGGTGACTGCCTGGAAGAACTTCGCCTCCAGATCCAAGTCTCCGCGATAGTTACGGCTCTTGAGTGGTGAAACCGTCATCGGCCAAACCCAGTTACACAACGTAACCGCGTTATGCAGACAGACTTTCAGCAGCGTCCATTTGGCATATTTGATCTTGGCAGCATTGATCGGGGTGTAGTTTTTGGTTTCATCGTAGGCATCCTGTGAACCAAACAGCTCGCCCGCCACTTCGCGCTGCAATTTCAACGGCAAACCGGAGCCGATGAAGTTGATATGGGTGTGCGCCATGCAGTCACGGTTAAACATACAGTTGGTGATCGCCCCCACCTGCGCTGAAGCCTCGTTCGCATGGTGAACAGGAAAACCGAACGGCGACCACAGTTTATTTTTGGCATAACCCCAGTACTCTTCGCCCAAATCCCAGCGTTCAGCAATGGCATACGAGCCGTCCGCAAGGTGACTGAGTTCCCCCACGCGATGCGCCAACCGATAGTAGAAGTCTTTAATAAAATTAGGATCACCCGCTTCCAACTGATCCCAGCGGATTTCCGCATACTCTTCAGCCGGCAGTACGCGCTTAAAGACGCCTTTCGAATAGCAATAAGTAAAATCACGGTGCAACTGGCCGTAGTTACACCAGATACCGTAATCGTCAAACAGGTTCAGACCAATCAGGTTTCCCACCACGCGCCCATCGTCTTTATCGTCAAAATCTTTCGGGCCATGGGGGAAAATGGTGGTGTGTACAAAGTTCGCCACACAAGTGTTGCCGCCGGTACTCGGCACGCCAAAATCTTTCACCCGCGGAACATTGAGCTGCGACATACAACGAATAGGGCATGAATGACAGCCGCTCATTTTGACCGTGTATTTTTCTGCGGCTGGCCCCAGATCGAACACCGATTTATAGGTACGGAAACCTACCGTATTTTGATTGCCCGGCGGGATTTCCCCGGTTTCGATTGGTCCGCCTTCTGCTGCGCCCCAGAACAGCCCTTTACGCGCCGTCCAGCGCGAGTTTGGCGAAGAGTATTCTGCCCAGGCCTGCGGGGTGCTTGGCACAACGTGGTTGTTGTTAGCGCCGATGAGCTCGGTCATCATGTAGTCATTGAGCCGCTTCATCTCTTTGCGATCGGCAATATTGACGCCTTTGGTCCCTTCTACCGCAATAGCCTTCAGGTTTTTCGAGCCCATTACTGCGCCAGTACCAGCTCCGCCGCTGTGGTTGCGACTGTTGATCATGCAGGAGAGCGGCACCAGATTTTCCCCCGCCTGGCCTATCGCGGCGACGCAGGTTTCCGGGCTGGTGATGCGACAAATTTCTTCAGTTGTGGCGCGCGTCCCCTTACCCCACAGGAAATCGGCTTTTTCGATGCTAACCTTATCGTCTTTAATGTTGATCCAGACCGGCGATTCGGACTTGCCTTCAATAATAATGGCGTCGTAACCGGCGAATTTCATTTGTGCAGCAAAGAAACCGCCCATATGAGCATCCACGACTAAATTGCCTTTGGTAAATGTCGATAAGGAGGTGATATTGACGCGGGAGCTACAGGGAGCGCCAGAACCCGTTAATGGTCCGGTGGCAAAAACCAACTTATTCCCTTCATCAAAAGGCATGGTGCCTGGCGGGACTTCGTCGTACATAATTTTATAACCAAAGCCCATCCCACCGACAAATTTTTTAAATTTACTGGAATCTTCAAGGGTGATATTACCCGTGGTGAGATTGACCCGTAAAATAGTACCTGTCCAACCATTAGCCATCATGTTTTCCTTTGCAAGAAGGTTTAATAGATATACCCGCCATTCTTCAGGCAGCTTTTTTATCCAAAACTGCGGTATTTTTGGCAATTAATGGCGCGAATCAGGTATGCCTGCTATCTATCAAACAGTAATATCTTTCCACTCGATAATTTTTAATGCCCCAGTCGGACAAGCATTGGCGCATTCCCCGCATAACACACATTTTGAGGACTTTTTCGTTTCGGTATTTACGGTCGCCATCATCCACGGGCAGGCTGTGGTACACGCGCTACAGCCAATACAGCGTTTGTGGTCCACCGCAATACAACCGTCTTCCTGCTTCCAGGTAATTGCACCTATCGGGCAGACCTTCATACACTGCGGATCTTTGCATTGCCGGCAGGTATCAGCGGTATAGTTTAAATCGCCATACAGCCCACCACCGGACCCGACACCATCATCGCCAAAGAAGAAATTGCGATGGATTTTTATCCGGGAAAAGAAGGTACCCACCGCACCATCGTTATAATTGGTACAGGAAATTTCGCAGCGGTGACAGCCCGTACAGCGAGCTCGCTGGGTCACCAAAACCCCTTTAGGCGTATTGATAAGCCCAACAGTCCCACTATCGACATCTTCCTGCTTACAACCAAAAAGGGATAACAGCGCGGGAGCAATCGTTAATCCCGCCAGTCCTTTTCCTGATATCCGCAGAAATTCTAGTCGCGTTAAACCACAATCTAAAAATGGACGATCAACCTGGTTCATTTATTTCGCATCCTCTTCGCAAATGCTGTGGTAGCAACACCTTCAGGCTAATTTAAACCAGCGCAGGTCAAGCCATATCGGGCGGTTAATGTTGCCAACAACACGTAAATTTTTGCCCTAACCTGATCGCATAAATGACGGTGGTTAAACTGAATGAATCTAATCCTTTAGGGTTAGGCACAGAAATAATGTGGTTATTCAGCATGCATAGTCTTGATCGTCATCAATTAAAAAACGGAAGGGATATAATTAATGCGGAGTGAGATTTATTATCATTAAGATAAATTGAAATAGCACTTCATATGTATTGCAAATATTTGTGACTCCACTCTCATATATATTTTTATATATCATCCGATATACAATTAAATATATAGCGAGTTTGATAGCATTAATTGCAACGCTAAATTATAATTATTGATAGATTAACGTAATGAGAATAAGAGGACGGCGAGAGAAACTACCGCCCTCTTTTTGCGGATTATCCGGCCAATGCTTTAATTACGGTCTCAATAGCCTGTTTTTCTAACTCACTGCGCTTCACACGCTGGTTCGCAAGGGTGGTTCTCAGTACTCCCGCAATGACGATATGCTTAGACTCTTGTCCCAGATCGCGCATTTCCAGCACTACTTTACCGACTACTCTGCACATTTCACGGTACAACTCGTCGTCTTTCGTCTGATTTCCCATTTTTGCCCGCTCGTCATTAACTCAAACCAACAGCATATATCACTCTGAGTATTTAGACAAAATTCAATGAAAATCAAAGAAATGTCATCATTCTACTGAACTCTCTGAAGTCGATTTACAAGCTCAGCAAGACTTCCCGCCTGCATTTTTTCCATCACCCGCGCCCGGTGCACTTCAACCGTACGCACGGCAATATTCATGGCATCAGCAATTTCCCGATTCATTAATCCTTTTGCTACCAGATGCGCCAGTTCCCGTTCTTTTGGCGTAAGTTGTTGATAGCAGCAGATGATCTCTTGTCGCGAGAACGCCGCTGCCGAGACCTGCAAGGCATGTTCTAATGCTGCCTGAAGCGGCGCGGCTGACACCGGTTTTTGCAAAAAATCGACCGCGCCACGTTTCATTTGCTCAACCGCCATCGGCACATCGCCATGCCCGGTGAGAAAGACCACCGCCAGCGTGCTTGCTTTCTGACGCATGATTTCATGCACAGCGTGCCCATCCAGTACCGGCATACGCATATCCAGCAGCAGTACACCCACCTGGTGCAGATTTGCCTCAGCGAGGAATTTCTCACCTTGCTCCCAGCAAGACACTTCATATCCCAGACTTTCCAATAAAAACGCACAGGCCTGGGTGACGGCAATGTCGTCATCCAGCAGATGAATTATCGCCACTACGGCCTCCTTCCCGATTTGGTTTAAAATATAATGTCACTCTCGCCCCCGCTTTTCCGTCCGGGGCCTGCTGATTGTTGATCTCAATATCTCCGTTTGCGTAGCGCACCAGTCGCTGACAAATGACCAGCCCTAGTCCCATGCCTTCTTTACGCGTGGTCATAAACGGCTGAAAAGCTTGGTACAACTGAGTCTCGTCAATGCCTCCGGCATTATCCTGCACCTGAATACTCACACCACCATCCTTATGCAGGGCGCTAAACCAAACTGTGGTAGCCCCTGCCTGGGCGGCATTGAGTACCAGATTGGCCAGCACCTGCTCAAGAAGAACGCTTGGCAGCGTCAATGTTAACGCCTTGCTGACCTGTGTGTGCAGCGTTACCGCCGGGAATTGCTGGGGCATGCGTAGTAATTGCCAGACGTGATGGATAGCATCGTGAACGTTGATGGCTTGCCAGTCATCGGGAAGTACCGGATTGCCCTGTGCCTGGCTGACCCACTGCCGGAGATTGCGCAGCGTATCGGCCCCCCTTTGTGCCTGGGTGTCGATGTGCTCAAGCACGGGCAGCAACGGATGCTGCTCATCCTGACCGCGCAGGCGAATCAGACAGCCTTGGGCATAATGGCGGATAGCCGACAACGGCTGATTGAGCTCATGGGCAAAACCGGAGGTCATCTCCCCCAGCACGCTCATTTGTCGGGCAGTCTCCAGCGCCTGTTCCTGTTTGTGCAACAACACGTTGTTCCGCTCTAGCTGCCTGCCGCGTCGGCGAACCAACAGCATTACCCAGATGTAGTTGAGCGTCAGCAACAGCAACACGATGGCCACGCCCCCCATTGCCAGTCGGTGTTGAATAAACCAGCTTTTGACATCCAGCCACAGCTGACGCTGCTGCGGATGCTGGCGGACATCGCGCAACAACGCTTCCACCTCGCGGGTCGAGGCGGGCGCTCCCCAGCGAAATGTCGCGTTTTGCGGTGCATTGAACAGCACCCGCGTGACGCGATCGGCCAGCTCGTCACTCACTGCAGGTAGTGCGGCAAATGACCAATCAGGATAGAGCGGTGTACTGGTCAGACAGGGAATTGAGGTCGGATGGTTCAACACGGTCATAAAATCGGTTTTACGAATGAGGCCTTCTTCATCCATTTTTTCCAGCAGGCACATCGGCACGATCACCGCCTGCACGGCTTTTTCACGTAATAAATAGAGTAAGGCATCGGCGGGAAATCCGGTAAACGTCAGACGTAAATCGCGTTCAGGGCGCAGACCGGCATCACTGAGCGCTTTATATCCCAGCAAATAGCCGCCAAACGCCTGAGCATCAATGGCGCCAACCGTTTTGCCGATCAGATCGTGTGGGGAGGTTATCCCGCTGTCGCGTCTGACGAGGATCGCGCTGCCGATCACGTTACTGGTGGCTTTCCCACCACGGGTGGAGCGTAGCGACGCCAGCCAGCGCAGCGCAGAACGGCTGTTTAGCTGAACAAACTGCGCCGGATTAGTGACAACAAACTGCACCGTTCCACGATTCACCGCCTCCTGCATCTGGTGCAGATCCAGAGGTTGAATATGAAACTGTTCGCCGGGGATTTGCTGATTCAACAATGTTTCCAGCGGCTGCCAGTGATTACGTGTAGAAACCTCCCCGCGCATCGCCAAAACGCCAATGTTCCATGTCTGCGCCCTGACCGCGCCGCTTAGCATCCACAGCGACGCCAGCACTGTCAGACATCTTACTACGTTGCGTCCCACTCAATTGTCCCTGTCAATTATGTTGTTTTAGATCAACAACAAGCCGGGTATGTGGTTAACCACAATAGAGTATACCCCGTCACGATTTTTACACTGTAAATCATTGAGATTCTTTATTCATCACACGCAAATCAACGGCGTGACCAATGTTTCGTTGTTGCATCGTGACGGGAGAAAATATGGACAGCAGTAAACGGCAGTTTCTCCAGCAACTGGGCGTCCTGACCGCTGGCGCATCACTGGTTCCGCTGGCTCAGGCGAAATTTCCCTTTTCGCCTGAACGCCATGAAGGCTCACTTCAGCATCGCTACGCCATGCTGGTTGACCTGCGACGCTGTATTGGCTGCCAGGCCTGTACCGTCAGTTGCGCCATTGAAAACCAGACGCCACAGGGCGAATTTCGTACCCTCGTCAACCAGTATCAAGTACAGATTGAAAGTCAGCAAAGCGTCACCAACGTCCTGCTGCCGCGACTATGCAACCATTGTGATAATCCCCCTTGCGTGCCCGTTTGCCCGGTACAGGCCACTTTCCAACGCGAAGACGGCATCGTGGTGGTCGACAACACACGCTGCGTTGGCTGCGCCTATTGCGTGCAGGCCTGCCCTTATGATGCGCGATTCATCAACCATGAAACGCAAACCGCCGATAAATGTACCTTCTGTGTTCACCGCCTCGAAGCGGGGCTGCTTCCGGCCTGTGTAGAATCCTGCGTCGGCGGCGCGCGCATCATTGGTGATATTAAAGATCCACACAGCCGCATTTCACAAATGCTGCATGAACACCATGACACCATCAAAGTCCTGAAGCCGGAAAGCGGTACGTCTCCTCACGTGTTCTATCTGGGACTGGATGAGGCATTTGTCACCCCATTGATTGGACGTGCTCAACCCGCTCTCTGGCAGGAGGTTTAAATGAACCATTCACTAATTATCGACGAGGTTCTGGCCCATCCCCAGGACGTAAGCTGGTTACCCTGGGCCGTACAATATTTCTTTTTCATCGGCATTGCCGCCTGCGCCGCACTGTTTGCCTGCGTTCTCCACTGGCGCAAAAAAGAAACGGCAGATCTGGAGAATCTGACGCTGTTAATCGCCCTGACCTGCGCGATTACCGCACCACTGGCGCTGACCGCTGATCTACACCAAACCGCCCGCGTCTGGCATTTCTATGCGTATCCGACGCCGTGGTCCTGGATGCCGTGGGGCGCACTGTTCTTACCGCTGTTTACCGGTTTTTTAGGTCTGTGGTTTCTGGCGCAGCACGTTAAACGGCTAACGCTAAAAAGTTACAACGTCACAAAATGGTTAGCACTTGGTAGCGCACTGTCCGCCATCGGATTGCTGGTTTACACCGGCCGTGAAGTGTCGGTAGTGCAGGCGCGTCCCATCTGGTTCAGTTACGCCTTTCCGGTTGCGATGTTCCTCAGCGCGCTGCAAACGTTTCTTGCCCTGCTTATTGCCACGACAAATAACAAGGACGTACTGCCGCGTAAGCTAGCGTGGGGGCAAATGGTCACGTTGATCGCACTGGCTATCGTGGTGTTGATCTGGGCGAGCGGTAATACGCTTTCCGGTTCGGCTATCCGCCAATGGCTGGATGTGGCTTCTTCAGCACAACACTACGCTATCGGTTGGGTTGCGTTATGGCTTGTTTCACTTGTTCTTTGCGGGTTGGTTGTACGTTACCCCTTGTCGCTACCGCTGCGCGTATTACTCGCTTTTAGCGCCATGGCGCTGTGCTGGCTAATGCGCTGGACGTTACTCATCCAGGTGCAGACCATACCGAAATTTAACGCGCAGTTTAATCCCTACACCCTGCCCGGCGGCACCGATGGCTGGCTGGCCATTGTGGGTACCTTCGGCCTGTGGATAGCACTGATTATTATTGTTCGTGAAGCCCTGAACGCGATCGCAAGGAGAATGCAACATGGCTAATTTAACCCGTCGTCAGTGGCTTAAAGTGGGCCTTGCCGTAGGTGGCATGGTGACTTTTGGCCTGAGTTATCGGGATGTGGCAAAGCGCGCGATAGACGGTTTGCTGGATGGAACCTCGGGCAAAATTACCCGTGACCGCATCTTTGCAAACGCGCTCATCCCTGAAGCCAACGCCCGGCCGCACTGGCAGCAAAACCCGCAGCAGGTGATCTCCATGACACAGTGTTTTGGTTGCTGGACGCAGTGTGGCGTGCGGGTTCGCGTTGACACTGAGCAAGGCAAGGTGCTGCGCATTGCGGGCAACCCTTATCATCCGTTGTCGCACGAGCACCATATAGACGCCTCCGTCCCCTTTACCACGGCAATGGAACAGTTGGCCGGGGAGTCAGGTCTTGACGCACGTTCCACCGCCTGCGCCCGTGGTGCAACTTTACTCGAAGGTCTGTACAGCCCGTTACGTATTCTGGAGCCCATGAAGCGAGTCGGTAAGCGCGGTGAGGGAAAATGGCAGCGCATCAGCTTCGAACAGCTGATCAAAGAGGTGGTGGAAGGCGGAGATCTGTTTGGTGAAGGCCACGTTGATGGTCTGAGAGCCATCCACGATCCCGCTACACCGCTTGATGCGAAACATCTCGGCTTTGGCCCAAAATCCAATCAACTGCTGGTCACTAATACCAGCGATGAAGGACGTGATACCTTTTTACGTCGCTTCGCACTGAACAGTTTCGGCAGTAAAAATTTCGGTGCTCATGGCGCTTACTGCGGTCTGGCCTATCGGGCCGGTTCCGGCGCGTTAATGGGCGATCTGGATAAAAATACCCACGTGAAACCAGACTGGGATAACGTCGAATTCGCGCTGTTTATGGGCACCTCTCCGGCGCAATCCGGCAACCCGTTTAAGCGCCAGGCCCGCCAGTTGGCCAGCGCCCGTTTACGTGACGACTTCCGCTATGTTGTGGTAGCGCCCGCCCTGCCATTAACCACGGTGCTGGCTGACGATCGCGGCCACTGGCAGCCCGTACGACCGGGAAGCGACTCCGCGCTGGCGATGGGGATGATAAGCTGGATTATCGATAAACAACGCTATAACGCTTATTATCTCGCCATTCCCGGCGTACAGGCCATGCAGCAGGCAGGAGAAAAAAGCTGGACTAACGCCACTCATCTTGTGATTACCGATGAAATTCCAACGCTTGCCGGACAACACCTGACCCTCGCCCATCTGAGCACAAACGCCGTCCAGGAGCCGGTGGTCGTCAACGAGGCCGGTGAGATTGTCGCCGCCAACAGTTGCCCGCGTGCGCAACTGTTTGTTACCCGCGAGGTGACGCTGGCTGACGGGCAGACGGTAACGGTAAAAAGCAGCTTCCAGTGTCTGCGAGAGTCCGCAGAGAAACTGTCGCTAACGCAGTACAGCCAGCAGTGTGGGGTGTCAGAAGCAGACATTGGCGCTCTGGCCGACGCATTCACCCGCCACGGACGTAAAGCGGCAGTAATTACGCACGGCGGAATGATGGCAGGCAATGGATTTTATAACGCCTGGTCGGTAATGATGCTCAATGCGCTGATTGGCAACCTCAGTCTTGAAGGCGGTGTGTTTGTTGGTGGCGGCAAATTCAATGGTGCCACCGACGGTCCGCGCTACAACATGGACAGCTTCGCCGGGAAGGTAAAGCCGAAAGGGTTAAGCATCGCGCGCAGTAAAACCGCTTATGAGTCTTCCGAAGAGTACCGCAATAAGGTAGCTGCCGGACAATCCCCCTTCCCGGCTAAGGCCCCGTGGTATCCGTTTGTCGCAGGTCAGCTTACCGAACTCCTCGTCTCAGCGCTTGAAGGTTACCCTTATCCGCTGAAAGCATGGATCTCAAACATGACCAACCCGTTTTACGGCATTGCGGGATTACGTGGCGTGGCGGAAGAAAAGCTCAAGGATCCTGCTCGCTTGCCGCTGTTTATCGCGATTGACGCCTTTATGAACGAAACCACGGCGCTGGCAGATTACATCGTGCCGGATACCCACAACTTCGAAAGCTGGGGATTTAGCGCTCCGTGGGCAGGCGTGGCCAGCAAAGCCACCACCGCGCGTTGGCCTGTCGTCAGACCTGCGTCCAGCCTCACGGCTGACGGTCAATCGGCCTCGATGGAATCTTTCTGTATCGCAGTGGCAAAGCGCATTGGGCTACCCGGATTCGGCGACAATGCGATTACCGATCCGCAAGGTAATCACTATCCGTTGAATCGTGCGGAAGATTACTACCTGCGCCTCGCCGCCAATATTGCGTTTATGGGCAAAGCCCCGGTTGCAGAGGCACAGCCGGAAGACATAGCGCTGACCGGAGTACAGCGGATCATGCCTGTGATGACCCAAACGCTGAAACCCGATGAAATCAGCCGAGTTGCGTTTATCTACTCCCGCGGCGGGCGCTTTGCGCCGGACATCAGCGGGCGAGTTGATAACCGCGTCGGCAATGCCTGGGAAAAACCGCTCCAAATCTGGAATGCGAACGTCGCCGCGCACCGTCATGCAATTACCGGCGAGCGCTACAGCGGCTGCCCGGCCTGGTATCCTTCACGTCTGTCAGATGGACGTGCGGTCGAGGAGTTGTTCCCGGAACAAGAGTGGCCGTTGAAACTGATTTCCTTTAAATCCAATACCATGTCCAGCGCCACGGCGGTTATCCCGCGCCTTCATCATCTGAAACCGGTTAATCTGGTGGCGCTCAATCCGCAGGATGGTCAGCGGTATGGTTTAGCACACGGCGATATCGTGCGTATCACCACCCCTGGCGGTCAGGCGCAAGCGCAGATAAGTCTGCTGCATGGCGTCATGCCGGGCGTGATCGCCATTGAACACGGTTACGGGCATAAAGAGATGGGCGCAGCTCAGCATACGCTCGACGGCAAGCCAATGGCATTTGATGCACAGATAAAGTCAGGGATTAATCTCAATGATTTGGGCTTTGCGGATCCTACCCGGCAGGTTGCCAATACCTGGCTTGACTGGGTGTCAGGTGCGTCGGTGCGTCAGGGGTTGCCAGCGAGAATTGAGCGAGTTTAGCTCTGCGTGAACGCGTTTTACCCGGCCTACAAGACGTCGTAGGCCGGATAAGGCACTGCCGCCACTCGGCAAAAAGCGGATCAGTTATTAACCGGGATCACCGCGCCTTTATATTTAGTACGGATCCAGTCCTGGATTTCTTTGGAGTGCAGGACATCGACCAATGCGACGATATCCTTCTTCTTCTCGTCGCCACGATGCACGGTAATGATGTTGGCGTACGGGTTGTTTTCACCGCTTTCAACGGCAATCGGATCTTTCACCGGATCCAGCCCGGCGTCGATGGCGTAGTTGGCGTTAATCACCACCGCATCGCCTTCGTCGTTGTTATACATCTGCGGTAACAGCGCGGCTTCCACGTTTGGCAGGAACTTCAGCTTTTTCGGGTTTTCGACGATATCGCTAATGCGCGCGGTTACTTTATCCACGCCCGGCTTCAGCTTAATAACACCCTCTTTTTCGAAGATCGACAGAATACGGCCTTCCTCAGATACCGCATCGCGCATGATGACTTTGCCGCCTTCCGGTAGTTCTTTAAGCGATTTCACTTTTTTCGAATAGATACCAATTGGCTCAATGTGAATTGCTCCGGCGCTGACGAAGTCATACGTTTTATCGCCCGCATGATCTTTAATCACACTGTTCAGGTACGGAATATGCTGGAAGTAGTTAGCGTCAATCTCACGACCAGCCAGCGCGGTGTTCGGCAGAATGTAATCCTGGAACGGTTTAATCTCCAGATCGATCCCCTGTTTCGCCAGAATCGGTTTGGCCTGTTCAAGGATCTCCGCGTGCGGCACGTTAGACGCACCAACGGTCAGAGTGTCTGCCCAGGAGGCAAAGCTCAGGGCGCTTAAGGTTGCTGCGGCGAGTAACGTCAGTGATTTTTTCATGATAATGGTTTCCGTATTTTATTAGCGTTTATCTAACAGAGAGGTGATCACATCGCCGCAAAGCTGGATGATGAAGACAATGAGCAAAATCGTCACCGTCGCCACCAGCGTGACGTCGCTGTGGTTGCGCTGGAATCCTTCCAGATAGGCCAAATTCCCTAAACCACCGGCACCAATTACCCCTGCCATCGCGCTGTAGCTAACCAGCGCAATTAGCGTCACGGTGATCCCGGACACCAGAGCAGGAGAGGATTCCGGCAGTAAAACCCGAAAAATAAGCGTGCTCAGCCGTGCGCCCATCGAACGTGTCGCTTCAATAACGCCTTTATCCACTTCACGCAGAGCGATTTCGACCAGACGTGCATAAAACGGCGCAGCACCGACGATCAGCGCAGGCAACGCGGCATTGGCGCCGAGAATGGTGCCTACCATCGCTTTGGTAAACGGGATCAGCAGCACGATCAAAATGATGAATGGGATTGAACGAAAGATATTCACCACCAGCGAAATAGCGCTATATACCGCTCGGTTGGGGAACAATCCGCCGCGCGCGGTCAGGAACAATGCCAGACCAAGCGCGATGCCCAGAATAAAGGTCGCAGCACCCGAAAGAGCTGTCATATACAGCGTTTCCTGGGTTGCCGCTAACAGTTGCCCCCACTTCAGATGGGGAAACAGTTCTTCAGCCATGTTGAATCACCTCGCCTTCAATGTCGCTCTGGCGCAGGTCGGCCAAAATATTGTTCAATTGTTCCTCAGAGGCCACCACGTGCACCCAAAGTTGACCAAACACACCGTGTGCGGTTTGCGCCATTTTGCCGTGCAAGATGTTGAATGGCAGGCCATAGCGCAGGGTCAACTCGCCAACCACAGGCCGGTGCGTGCGTTGCCCGGTAAACGTAAGCTTGATAACTACGCCGCCAAGCTCACTTGCCAACTGCGGATTAAACTCGTCTTCCTCGGTGTACTGACTCACCTGACGAACGAACTGTCGGGTGATCGGCTGCTGTGGATGGGTAAAGACGCTGAGTACGTCGCCTTCCTCAACAACTTTGCCATTTTCCATTACCGCCACGCGATCGCAGATTTTGCGTACTACATGCATTTCATGAGTGATCAGCACAATGGTCAATTTGAAGCGACGGTTAATATCGAGGAGTAAATCGAGGATCTGATCGGTAGTTTGCGGATCCAGCGCCGAGGTGGCTTCGTCACACAGCAGGACATCCGGATTGTTCGCCAGCGCGCGGGCAATTCCTACACGCTGTTTTTGCCCGCCGCTGAGCTGGGACGGATACGCATTTTCACGACCGCTCAGCCCAACCAGCGTAATCAGTTCAGCAACCCGCTGTTTGATGGACGTTTTGGACGCGCCAGCGATTTGCATAGAGAAAGCAATATTTTCGCTAACGGTCCGTGACCACAGCAAATTGAAGTGTTGAAACACCATGCTGATTTTCAGTCGTGCCTGGCGTAACGATTCCCCACGGGCGGCAGAGATACCGTGGCCGTTAATCATCACGCTGCCGGAAGTCGGTTTTTCCAGCCCATTGAGCAAACGAATTAAGGTGCTTTTACCTGCCCCGCTGTAACCAATAATGCCGTAAATCTGTCCCTGTTCAACCGTCAGGTTGACGTTATCGACAGCGGTGATGGCAAGCCTTCCTGGCGTAAACACTTTCGAAATATTTTTCAGGACAATCATGTCGTTTGGGTATCCGCTGCTGCTTATTGTTCTTCTGCTATCGCTTTTGGCTGTTTAGCAGTATGGATGTCCAAACGAGTGTAATCAGCGGAATTGTCTTTTAAAATGAATTAAAAAGTATTTGATATAACATTTAGATATATATGTCGCGAACACTGAACAGATATCCGTTCTATCCCAGCCACGATGATGGAAAAACTCCTGACATTTTTGTTCACTGTTTTTTTTATCTCAATCCATCTCAATTTATAACTGAATCGAGCAAGCCAGCATCTTTTAAATGAGACATAGGAAATTGCAAAACTAATACATGACTGTGCTCACAAGATATCTTGCGTTAATTGTAAACATATAAAAATAAAGAACGTGTAATCCACTTTTTATTATTCTCAATAATTTGGTTTTGCTTCCGGTTTACAGCATGATCTGTGATTCATTTCACCACATGGCAACATTACTATAAATACAATTCAGCAAAATACACGGAGGCTTTAATGTTTAAAGAAGAAAGGCGTACATCTATTCTTAACTTACTCATCAAAGATCATAGTGTCAGCGTGAGAAAACTCGCCGTTCTTTTTAATGTTAGCCAGGAGACTATACGTTCAGATCTTTGTTATTTTCAGAAAACAGGAATGCTTTTGCGTTGTTACGGTGGTGGTATTGTTAACCGCCAGGCATTAAGCAAGTTGATAACAGAAAATAAAATTGACATCTCCGGCACAATTTCAACTCCGGCAAACAAAGATTTTCGATTACATAGAGAAGGCACGAAAATGTCGGGAAAAGTTTGTATATTAGGTTCATTTAATATTGATGTATCGGCTACCGTCCCCTGGCTTCCGCAAAGCGGTGAATCAATCCTCGCAAGCCAGTTCGGTTTTTATCCAGGAGGTAAAGGTGCTAATCAGGCATTGGCCGCAAATAATGCTGGCACCGACGTCCACTTTATTTTTAAAGTAGGTAAAGATCAGTTTAGCTCTTTTGCCCTCAATCATATTATCCAATCTGGTATAAATTCATATTGTGCTTATCAGACTGATGATGCCCCCACCGGAAGTGCATTAATTTATGTTTCAGAGCAGGATGGTGATAATATCATTGCTATCTATCCTGGTGCCAATATGATGCTAACCAGGCACGAAATTAATGAACAGCAGGGTCATATATCTGAAGCTAACGTTTTGCTAATGCAGCTGGAGACTAATATCGATGCTATTGAAGAATTTGTTCGCTTGGGTAAATTAGCAAACAAGACAATTATTTTGAATCCGGCACCTTATACCAAAAATGTTAGCCGTTTATTACCTTCAATAGATATTTTAACACCTAACGAAACAGAAGCATCATTTTTATCGGGTATTACAATATTAAATATTGATGATGCTCAAAAAGCAGGGAATATCATTCTTCAATCAGGCGTTGAGAAGGTCATTATCACTCTCGGCGCACAAGGATCATTACTGTGCGAACGCCACCGTACTTTGTTTATCCCAGCCTGGAGTGCCGTCGTCAAAGATGCTGCGGGCGCGGGTGATGCATTTAATGGCGCACTGGCCGCCTCACTTGCCCGTAAATCAGACCTTGTATCAGCCATTCAGTATGCCTCTGCCTTTGCTTCACTGGCAGTTGAACAAGAAGGTGCATCGAGCATGCCGCAGCATGAGCTGGTACTACACCGGATGCGCACTCAATCGCATGATATTATTAATATCAAATAATAGGATCTCAGTATGAAAATTTTATTTATCGGTGAGTCATGGCATATTCATATGATTCATTCTAAGGGATATGACAGCTTCACATCCAGTAAATACGAAGAAGGCGCTGACTATCTATTATCCTGTCTGCGCCAGCAAAATATCACTATCGACTACATGCCAGCGCATATTGTACAAACCCGCTTCCCGCAGACGGTAGAGGAACTTGATATATACGATGCTATCGTGATTAGCGATATAGGCAGCAATACCTTTTTGTTGCAAAACAAAACTTTTTATCAGATGAATATCATCCCGAATGCGTTAGCGCTGATTAAAGAATATGTCTCAAATGGCGGCGGTCTGTTAATGATTGGTGGATACCTTTCCTTCACCGGCATTGAAGCGAAAGCAAATTATAAAAACACCCTGCTGGCCGAAGTTTTGCCTGTCGAAATGCTGGAGCATGATGATCGCGTTGAAATTCCGGAAGGATGCTGCCCAATCAACACGGAGGAACAGCATGTCATTACGCAAGACCTGACACAGTGGCCCCCCTTGCTCGGTTATAACAAATTGCGTGCCAAGGTGAACAGCATCACGTTGGTCAAAATAAATGACGACCCACTATTAGTTCTCGGTGAGTACAATAAAGGCAAAGTCGGCTGTTTTGCCAGTGATTGCGCACCGCACTGGGGAAGTCCGCAATTTATGCAATGGGAACATTACAAGTCATTCTGGTGTAACATTCTGCAAGCAATTAAAAAATAAACGCCAATCTGCAGGTGATTATTGAATCACCTGCCCTTTTCCCTCCGTATCGGTTAAAAATATGCAAAGTCACTACAAATATGGTGAAATGTTTTGCGATAGCATATTAACCAGCTATCGTATTTATGGCGACCCGGCATCTCAATTAATGCCATTAATTATCTTACACGGCGGTCCATCAGGCGGTTTTGATTATCTATTAAATTATCATGAGCTGTCTGATGATGGACGCATGGTGATATTTTACGATCAATATGGCTGTGGTCGTTCGACGCATTTTCCGCTGGCGGATGCCTCATTCTGGACAATAGAACGTTATCTTCAGCAACTTCGCCAATTAATCAGTCATCTGAATATTGGTCAGCGATATTCATTACTCGGACATTCCTGGGGAGGTATGCTGGCAGCAGAGCACGCCTGCACGCAACCGGAAGGGTTGAGTGGTGTGATATATGCCAGCGCTCCCGCCAGCATCCCACTTTGGCAAAGCGAAGTACTGCGATTGTTTACAGAACTCACGACTGGCGCTGATGCAATGTCAGACGATGCCATTATGCAGGCAAAAATCTATCAGCATCCGCCTGAACAACTTATTGCCTACTACAAAAAACATGTTTATTCCCTGGCGCAAGAACCGCTGCATATTCAGCGTTCTGATGCGCAATTTGCCGCCGATCCCACCGCCTACCATGTGCTATGGGGCGCGAATGAACTTGCGGTGAATGGCTTGCTGGCGCAGTGGGACATCACCCGTTCATTGCACAAGATTCGATGCCCAGGATTAGTCCTTCATGGTGAGTATGATCAGGCGACATCACAGGTCGTTCAACCGCTTATTACCCATATAACCCACTGTCGGGGTGTCACGATTCCTGACAGCAGCCATAACCCACATGAAGAAAATACCGAGCCTTGCCTCACTGCTGTCCGTGAGTTTTTACGAGGCCTTGATTAACACGAATTGAGGTGTTTACTATGAGTAAAATAAAAAAGTTATCTCTCACAGATTTGGTGCTGTACGGGCTGGTATTTATGGTGCCGATCGCGCCGGTTTCTCTCTATGGCGTCGTATATAATTTATCTCATGGCATGGTCGCGCTCGTGTATATTATTGGCGCTATCGCGATGTTTTTTACCGCCCACAGCTATTCAACATTATCAAAGCACATCTCATCCTCCGGGTCGGCTTATACCTATGCAGGCGTGTGCATCAACCCCGCTGTGGGTTTTCTCACCGGATGGATTTTGTTGCTGGATTATCTGTTATTCCCTACGCTGGTTGCCGTCCTGGGCGGTGTTGCTGTTCATGCAATACTTCCGCAAATACCGATTTGGGTATGGCCGTTAATTTATGTGGCTATCGGAACGGGCATAAATTATTTGGGAATACAACAAACGGCTAAATTCGACAAACTGCTGGTCTTTATTCAACTCGGTATTCTGGCCATTTTTGTGGTGCTGATTTTGCGACTGCTGATGCTTGATAGCAGCCACGTGTCATTTTCTTTCAAACCTTTTTTTGATTCTCAGTGGTTTACGCCTGGCTTAATTGCTACCGCGATCTCTGTTGCGGCGCTCAACTTCCTCGGATTTGATGCCATTAGTACCCTAAGTGAAGAAAGCGAAGGCGGAGGGAAAGCAGTCAGTAAGGCAACCCTTCTCGCCCTTATCCTGGCCACCGTGCTGTTTATTATTGTGGTGACCTTTGCCGCATTCGCTACGGGTAAAATCGACAGTTTTGCGGAAGGTACAGAAACTAACGAGGCCTTTTTCACGATTGCAGGCGATGTTGGCGGCATCTGGCTTAAAGTTGCATTTTCTATCATCGTAGCGTTCGTTTGCGCAGTCGGGAATATCATTACGGCGCAAACTGCCGTTTCGCGCGTCCTGTTCTCTATGGGGCGAGATAAAATGTTACCCACATTTCTGGCGCATGTGCACAGTAAAAGAAAAACACCTGACTATGCAATTCTGTTCACCGGGGCTGTGACACTATTCCTTAGTTACTTGTTTTCCGGGAAAATTGAATCCATATCCACCCTTGTCAACTTCGGTGCGCTTTTCGCATTCTTTATGGTGAACCTGAGTGTCTTCGTGCTCTACAACGTAAAGATGAAAGTGCATCGTCGTTTTGTCCCTCATGTGATTTCTCCTGTGCTGGGGATGGTCGTCATTGGTTATGTCTGTATGAATATGAACATTCACGCGCTGACGCTCGGGGTTATCTGGTCTGTAATCGGTCTGGCGGTTTTGTGGTATCGGAAAGCGCATAAGCAGGACATCCATATCGATCTTGAGGGGCGAAAGCTGCTCGACTAAGGCTGAATGCTGAGTTTGCAACACGTTATTTTTTTCTTGTTGCGCAACACCGTCTGAAGTTGGGCGGTGTTTTGTTAACCAACCCGAAACAATTTAATGCTGATTCTTTGTAAAACTGCACAGAAGTGTTTTGAAACGCTGTTTCCATTTTCCTTTTTGATAATTTTCAGCGTATAATGCGCGCCAATTGTCTCTTGAATGGTTTCAGCACATTGACCTGTAAAACTCAACGACTACAAAACTCACCATCCCGTTGGGCTGAAACACAAGCACACATTCCTCTGCACGCTCTTTCGATGTCACCTATCCTTAGAGCGAGGCATCACAACTTTCGTAACTCAGGTTTAGCTTCCCGTCCGTGCGCGGCGGGAGCCAGATTTCCATATCCTTCTCAACTTAAAGACTAAGACTGTCATGAAAAAGACGAAAATTGTTTGCACCATCGGTCCGAAAACCGAATCCGAAGAGATGTTAACCAAAATGCTGGACGCGGGCATGAACGTCATGCGTCTGAACTTCTCTCACGGTGATTACGCAGAACACGGTCAGCGCATCAAGAATTTGCGCAACGTCATGAGCAAAACCGGCAAGAAAGCAGCAATCCTGCTCGACACCAAAGGTCCGGAAATCCGTACCATCAAACTGGAAGGCGGTAACGACGTTTCCCTGAAAGCGGGCCAGACCTTCACCTTCACCACCGACAAATCTGTCGTAGGCAACAACGAAATCGTTGCTGTTACTTATGAAGGCTTCACGAAAGATCTGTCCGTCGGCAACACCGTTTTGGTTGACGATGGTCTGATCGGCATGGAAGTTACCGCCATCGAAGGTAACAAAGTTATCTGTAAAGTGCTGAACAACGGCGACCTGGGCGAAAACAAAGGTGTTAACCTGCCGGGCGTTTCCATCGCACTGCCAGCACTGGCTGAAAAAGACAAACAAGACCTGATCTTCGGTTGCGAGCAAGGCGTTGACTTCGTTGCAGCGTCCTTTATCCGTAAACGTTCTGACGTCGTTGAAATCCGTGAGCACCTGAAAGCGCACGGCGGCGAAAACATCCAGATCATCTCCAAAATCGAAAACCAGGAAGGCCTGAATAACTTCGACGAAATCCTCGAAGCGTCTGACGGCATCATGGTTGCGCGTGGCGATATGGGCGTTGAGATCCCGGTTGAAGAAGTTATCTTCGCGCAGAAGATGATCATCGAAAAATGTATCCGTGCACGTAAAGTCGTTATCACTGCGACCCAGATGCTGGACTCCATGATCAAAAACCCGCGTCCGACCCGTGCAGAAGCCGGTGACGTAGCGAACGCCATCCTCGACGGTACCGACGCAGTAATGCTGTCTGGCGAATCAGCAAAAGGTAAATACCCGCTGGAAGCCGTTACCATCATGGCGACCATCTGTGAGCGTACTGACCGTGTGATGACCAGCCGTCTGGACTTCAACAACGACAGCCGCAAACTGCGCATCACCGAAGCCGTTTGCCGTGGCGCGGTTGAAACTGCAGAAAAACTGGATGCTCCGCTGATCGTCGTCGCAACCCAGGGTGGTAAATCTGCTCGCGCAGTACGTAAATACTTCCCGGATGCCACCATTCTGGCGCTGACCACCAACGAAACTACCGCGCGTCAGCTGGTGCTGAGCAAAGGCGTTGTTGCACAGGTGGTTAAAGAAATCAGCTCTACCGATGATTTCTATCGCCTGGGTAAAGAAGTCGCTCTGGAAAGCGGTCTGGCTCAGAAAGGTGACGTTGTGGTTATGGTTTCTGGTGCACTGGTTCCGAGCGGCACCACCAACACTGCATCCGTTCACGTGCTGTAATAATTCCATCGCGAATTAATTTGCTTAAAAAAGCGCCCTGGTGGCGCTTTTTTTATTTAATCGATAGCCACAATTAATAAAAAATCAAATCGGATTTCACTATCTAATCCGTGATTATCTAAGATGAATCCGATGGAAGCTTTCTGTTTTCACTCGGTTTTTTAGCCGTTTTTGCACAATTCGATGCTTCTTTGAGCGAACGATCAAAAATAAGTGCATTCCCATCAAAAAAATATTCTCAACATAAAAAACTTTGTGTAATACTTGTAACGCTACATGGAGATTAACTCAATCTAGAGGGTATTAATAATGAATCGTACTAAACTGGTACTGGGCGCGGTAATCCTGGGTTCTACTCTGCTGGCAGGTTGCTCCAGCAACGCTAAAATCGATCAGCTGTCTTCTGACGTTCAGACTCTGAACGCTAAAGTTGACCAGCTGAGCAACGACGTGAACGCAATGCGTTCCGACGTTCAGGCTGCTAAAGATGACGCAGCTCGCGCTAACCAGCGTCTGGACAACGCAGCTACTAAATACCGCAAGTAATAGTATCTGTGTAATAAAAATGGCGCACATTGTGCGCCATTTTTTTTGCTCTGAATTCCCCTTCCCTGTTATTGCGTAGCGCGCACCTCAGCATCTTCTCCTGGCACACCATTTTGCGCAGACTTCACTTCTGGCCCATTGCTCGCGACCGATGCTTGCCCGGCAGTGACGGTGACCGGATAACCTGCACGACGATACAACGCCCTTTCCACCAGACTGTTATCCACCGCTTTATTGTCTTTAAACTGGGTAAAGCCGGCTGGTAACACATACGGCATGGTCTGGACGTTTTGTTCCTCTTCAGGCGACAGCGGTCGATGCACTTCGACATACCTCATGCCGTTTGGCTCTATCGAATATTTTATCGGCTCATTAATCACCCTGACCGGCGTGCCTGTGCGGACCTGAGCAAACAACGCTTTGATATCCGGCGCGTTCATGCGAATACACCCAGAACTCACTCGCAGGCCCACGCTGTCCGGCGCGCTGGTGCCGTGGATCAGATATTCACCGTTTCCATGCGCCAGACGCAGTGCAAAGCGTCCTAACGGGTTATTTGGTCCGGCAGGTACAACAGGCGGTAATGTGATGCCACGCTCCAGAGCGCGTTTACGGATGCCTGGTGTAGGGGTCCAGGTTGGATTCGGGATTTTCTGCCCAACCCGGGTTTCCATTACCGGCGTTTCCAGCCCCTGCAAACCGATACCAATCGGGAATACCTGAACAATATTCTCTCCCGGCGGGAAGTAATACAGACGCAGTTCCGCCAGATTCACAATAATGCCTTCGCGTGGTGCATCCGGCAGCAGTAATTGTGAGGGAATAGTGATCAGCGTTCCGGGTTTAGGTACGGGGGCAATAGTATTGTTGGCTTCAAGGATCAGCATTGCAGCGGTATCAAACTTACGGGCTATCGCCTGTAGGTTTTTATCGCCTTCCTGCACGGTGTAGGTTTGGTTTTGCCCAACAAGGCGGCTGTTCGCCTGGGGCAAAGGATAATCGACCGCCCATGCGGCCTGAATAGCGCTGTAGGCGCCGATTAGCATTAACGTAATAACAGACGCGCGTTTCATACTCACTCACCCCCCTGGCGTTCTTGCCGGACGGCGGCGAGCGCCCGATCCGGCCTACGAGTCACTGCGTTGCCTTACACGAACGCTTTCAAGTCGGTCTGAAAGTTGACGTGTTTTATCAGTTTAGCTAAGAGTTGCGGCTTTGGCGCGAATAGCCCGAATCATCGCCTCCAGCCCTTGTGAACGAGACGGTGTGAGATGCTGTGCGAGCGCCATTTTTTCAAACCACGGGCGCACATCAAAATTCACAATATCCTGAGCCGTCATGCGATCATACAAAATGAATACCACGGCAATAAGCCCTTTCACAATTGCCGCATCACTGTCGCCCTGTAATTCAATAATCCCTTCACCATTCTGACGCATAACAATCCATACCTGGCTTTGGCATCCCTGAATGCTATTTTCCGGGCAGCGTAAGTCATCGTTTAGTTCCGGCAAACGCTGACCCAGTTCAATAATGTACAGGTATTTCTCTTCCCAATTAGCGCAACGCAGAAAATTACGCAACAACTTTTCTTTATCCGGTAGCGCAGCCATAACGCCTCCCTGTTAGCCCAGTAAATGGTGAATACGCTTGAGGCCCGTTACCAGGCGATCCACTTCTTCATGGGTGTTATACATTGCAATCGACGCCCGGCACATCGCAGGAACGTTATAAAAGGCCATCAGCGGCATTGCGCAGTGATGCCCCGTCCGCACGGCGATGCCATAGTTATCGAGAAAACTCCCGACGTCATAGGCGTGATGCTTGCCGAGGTTAAACGCAATCACACCCAGACGGTTATCCGGTCCGTAGATTGTTAAATCCGGCACATCCGCCAGCTGTTCCAACGCATAGCGCATCATGAACTGTTCATATTCGCTGATTTCAGTCAGCCCCAGCGCTGAAACATATTCAATAGCCGCGCCGAGTCCGATAATGCCCCCGGTGTTTGGCGTTCCGGCTTCAAACCGCCAGGGCGCTTTGGCCCACGTCGTTCCCTGACTCAAACTCACCGTCGCAATCATTGAACCACCGCCTTCCCACGGCGGCATCTCCTGCAGCAGCGACTCTCTGGCATACAGAACGCCAATACCGGTTGGACCGTAAAGTTTATGCCCGGAGAAAACATAAAAATCGCAATCCAGCGCCTGCACATCCACCTGATGATGCATCACCGCCTGCGCACCATCTACCAGCACTTTCGCGCCGTATTGATGCGCCAGCGCGATCATCTCACCCAACGGGTTTTCCGTGCCCAGCACGTTAGATACGTGGGTAATCGCCAGCAGCTTCGTGCGATCGTCAAACAGCGTCGGCAGCGTTTCCAGCTGCAACGTACCATCGTCATTGAGCGGGATAACGCGCAGTTCTGCACCTACGCGGGCACACAGCATCTGCCAGGGCACAATATTGGCATGGTGCTCCATTTCGCTGATGATAATGTTATCGCCCGCCCGCACATTGCTGCTGCCCCAGCTGTTCGCCACCAGATTGATGCCCTCCGTCGTACCGCGAACAAACACCAGCTCTTCGGCGGAGCGGGCGTTAATAAACAGCGAAACGAGCTTGCGCACATTCTCCATTTTTTCCGTAGCCTGAGCGCTCAGCGTATGGATACCGCGGTGGACCGCCGCATAGCCGTGACGGTAGAACTCGGCTTCGGCATCAATCACTTGGTTCGGCTTTTGCGCGCTGGCCGCGCTATCCAGATACGCCAACGGTAAACCATTCACTTCACGCGTCAGAACAGGAAAATCGGCCCGCACTTTTTCAATGGGAAATGTCATGCTACGCCTCCCGGCAAGCGTTGGGCGATCCGTGCCAGTACCTGTTGTTTCAGCGTTTCCTCGCCCAGGGCTTCCGTTAGCTCAGCGGCAAACGCATAGAGAATCATTTGTTGGGCATCTTGCTGGCCGATCCCGCGCGAACGCAAATAGAACATCTGCTCGTCGTCGATCCGCCCTACCGTCGCCCCGTGACTGCATTTCACGTCGTCGGCATAGATTTCAAGCTGCGGCTTGGTATCCACTTCCGCCAGTTTACCGAGCAGCAAATTATTGTTGGTCATCTGGCCATCAGTTTTAATAGCGTGCTGAGCGACGTTGATTAGGCCATTGAATACCGCCCGCCCCTTATCGCTGACGATCGTTTTATGCAGCTGGCGGCTGTTGCAATATCCTTTGTTATGCTCAAGCCAGGTGCGGGTGTCGCAGACTTCATTTTTCACCGGCATTGCCAGGCTGTTGAGCCGAAGCGTGGTGTTTTCGCCGTTAAGCTGGGTGCTGGTGTTATGACGCAGCACCGCATCACCGAGTAAAAAACTGTGGCTGGCGGCCGTGGCATCCGCCCCCAATTGAATGTCATTGTGCGCGAAATGGTGGCTCTGTGGGTTCTCAAACGCCAGTTTGATGTGGCGCAAGTGCGCATTCGCCGCGACATTCATGGTTAAACGTGCGCCGGTGAAATGGCGAAGCTCGCTGAGGCTGACATAGTGTTCAATAACGGTGGCTTCTGCGCCTTCCGCCAGCTCCAGATGGTGGCGATAGTGCGCCGTGTTCACCTCATCGCCCGCCAGCCCCTGGGTAATGTGCAGTAGCAGCAGCGGTTTCGCTGGGCGCTGGTTACGCTTCACCTGAATGTGAGTGACGCTACGCGACAGGCTTTCGGTCAGGTGCAGAAACACTTCCGGTTGGATAGCCGCTGGCAGCATCTGGCGCGCATCGTCAATGGTAATGTCAAAACCACTACCTTCCGCTCTGTCGCTCAGCGTTGGTGAGAATTGCCCGTCGACAAATACCAGTCGTATGGCATCAATTGCCGGCGCTAACGCTTCACACTGGGCTGACGTTATCTCAGTGACATGACTGACAAACTGGCTATTGGTTAACCCCTCCAGCGGCGTGTATTTCCAGTCCTCATGCTTACGCGTTGGCAGCCCCAGACGCAGCATCTGCTGCAGATGCTGCTGGGCATGTTGCGAGCGCTTCTCTCCTTGCGTTTCAAACAGATGGTGCCACTGTTGCAGCACGTTACTGCTGTTCGCTAAGCCAGCCATAACCTTGCTCCTCAAGTTGTTTGACCAGCGTAAAATCACCGGACTTCACTATTCGCCCCTGGTAGAGAACGTGAACATAATCGGGTTTGATATAGTCCAGAATGCGTTGATAATGGGTGACGATAATGAATGAGCGTTGCCCGTCGCGTAGTGAGTTCACGCCGTCGGCGACGATTTTCAGCGCATCGATATCCAGCCCGGAGTCCGACTCATCCAGAATGCACAACTGAGGCTCCAGCACCGCCATTTGCAAAATGTCATTACGCTTTTTCTCACCGCCGGAGAAACCAACGTTGACCGAACGCGTGAGCAAATCTTCCGGCATCTTCAGCAACGCAATTTTTTCTTCCATCAGATCCTGGAAGTCAAACCTGTCCAGTGACTCTTCGCCACGGTAGGTGCGTACCGCATTCAGTGCCGTTTGCAGGAAAAACTGATTACTGACGCCGGGGATTTCCACCGGATACTGGAATGCCATGAAGATCCCTTCACCGGCCCGGTCTTCCGGTGACAGTTCCAGTAAATCCTTACCGTTGAATTCTACCGTCCCGCCGGTGACTTCATAGTCATCACGTCCGGCCAGGGTGGCGGAAAGCGTACTTTTCCCGGAACCATTTGGCCCCATAATGGCGTGCACTTCTCCGGGGCGAATTTCAAGACTCAGCCCACGCAGGATCGCCTTATCTTCCACACTGACCTGTAAATCTTTGATGCTTAACATGTGCTTTCCTTAAATTTTAACCGACGCTGTGTTCAAGACTTATGGCGAGAAGTTTTTGCGCTTCCACGGCAAATTCCAGCGGCAGTTCAGAGAACACGTCTTTACAGAAACCATTCACGATCATCGAAATGGCATCCTCTTCGCTGATACCGCGCTGCAGGCAGTAAAACAGCTGATCTTCACCAATGCGCGACGTCGTGGCTTCGTGCTCAAGCTGGGCGCTGTTGTTACGACACTCCACATATGGGAATGTGTGCGCTCCGCAATCCGCCCCGATCAGCATCGAGTCACATTGGGTATAGTTGCGGGCGTTGGTGGCGGTCGGCATGATTTTCACTAAACCGCGATAGCTGTTCTGGCTGTGTCCGGCGGAGATCCCTTTCGAGATAATGGTCGATTTGGTGTTTTTACCGATGTGGATCATCTTGGTGCCTGTATCTGCCTGCTGATGACCACTGGTCAGGGCCACGGAGTAGAATTCGCCGATAGAGTTGTCGCCACGCAAAATGCAGCTTGGGTATTTCCAGGTAATGGCCGAGCCGGTTTCCGATTGCGTCCACGACATTTTGCTGTTTTCACCTTCGCACAGAGCACGCTTGGTGACGAAGTTCAAAATGCCGCCGGTGTTACCATCCCCGGGGAACCAGTTTTGCACCGTCGAGTATTTCACTTCGGCATCTTTGTGGATGATGACTTCCACTACCGCGGCATGCAACTGATAGCTGTCGCGCACCGGAGCCGAACAGCCTTCGATATAGCTGACGTAGCTGCCCTCATCCGCGACCAGAATAGTGCGTTCAAACTGCCCGGTTTTCTCCGCATTGATACGGAAATAAGTCGACAGTTCCATTGGGCAACGTACACCTTTTGGTACATAAATAAAGGTGCCGTCGGAGGCCACCGCCGCATTCAGCGCGGCAAAGAAGTTGTCATTACCCGGAACCACTGTGCCCAGATATTGTTTTACCAGCTCAGGATGATCGTGAATCGCCTCACCGAACGAACAGAAAATAATGCCCTGTTCCGCCAGTTTGTCGCGATAGGTGGTCGCCACCGATACCGAGTCAAAAATAGCATCAACCGCCACCTCTTTGCCTTCACGGACCGGTACGCCAAGCTGTTCAAAGGCATCCTCAACCTCTTTGCTTAAAAACGCATTCGCCCCCGTTTGCTGCACCGCTCCCGGCTCAGATGCGCAGGTTTCATCGCAGTTACCGCAGGACGGTGCGGAATAATAGCTATACTCCTGGTAATTCAGCTTGTCGTAGTGCGCTTTTAGCCAGTGCGGCTCTTCCATGGTCAGCCATGCCCGAAAGGCATTCAGGCGGAATTCCAGCATCCAATCGGGTTCATTACGTTTTGCCGAAATCGCGCGCACGACCTCTTCGTTGATCCCTTTCGCCAGCTCATCGGTTTGCAGTTGGGTGAAGAAGCCCTCTTTGTAATTAAGGTGCCCGCCAGCCCAGGTGTTGACATCGTCAGTTGCTTCAGTATTACGAGACATAGTACCGCCTATACCCCAAAACTTTCGCCACAGCCGCATTCGTTCTGGGCTTTCGGGTTATGAAATTTAAATAACTGATTTAATCCTTCGCGAACGAAATCGACTTCTGTGCCGTCGATGAACGGCATCGCCTGTAAAGGCACATACAGTCTGGCGCCATCCGTTTCAAACAGGAGATCGTCTTTTTGGGCCTCGCGCACGGTATCCAGCACGTAGCCGAATCCCGCGCATCCCGTTTGCTTCACGCCCAGGCGTACGCCCAACATGTCGGGTTGCTTTGCCACCAGTTCACGGATATGCGCCGCAGCCGCAGGTGTTAACGTCAGTCCACGCCAGGCAAAATCGTCCGGGTTAAATGTTCCTGAATGCAATTCCATAGGGTTACCTCGAGTCACTAGCTTTTAAGCTATAACAACATGTTAGTGATAATGATTATCACTTCAACCCCTCAACAGCAGGGGCATTCGGGTTAACCGCCCTTTTTGACTACTTTTACTAAGCATAGACCCTGCAGCGAGGGTTTACAGGAATGGAATTATTTGTTCAATGCATTGATTAATAATGGATTATAGAAATCTAATCGTTCAGGCAGGTCAAAGATTAAAAGATGTATAGATAATGTCTATTTAAGGGATAGGTAGGGATAAAAACAGGGAAAACAACTATTCAAATAATATGCTAATGACAAAAAACCCTTAAGTCTGCTTGCTGGCAGGCTTAAGGGTTCCGGCCCCATCCGGCGCTTATCTCCGGCACTCACGATGGCTTAGCTCTTGAAGGGGCGATAAGAATAATCTCATACACCGTTAAGTTTTTTTTAACACAACTTGCGGTTTGACTATTTTGTGAGCACGTTTAGCTACCTTTTTAGCATTGCGCCGCCCCACTAAGCGCATCCAGCAGCAAACGTAGCCCCGCAGGCTGATGCTCCCGAGAAAGGTATAAGCCATAAATTGGTAAGCATTTAGGTTGAAGTTCTGGCAGTAATCGAATTAACGCTCCCTGCGCCAGCCCTTCCTGCGCTTCCAGTTCTGGCACCAACGCGATTCCCATTCCTGCCACCGCCGACTCGCAGAGCAGCGAAGAGATCCCTGCACTCAAATTCCCTTTGATTGCAACGGAGACAGACTGCCCCTGGGCATCCAAAAAGTGCCAGGATTGTCCGGCAAAACCGCTGTAGTACAGGCAATTGTGCCGAGTGAGATCGTCGACTGTCTCAGGCGTGCCATGTTGATGCAGATAATCTGCGGACGCGCAAAGTACCGATTTACAGTCGCCCAACCGACGGGCGATGGTTCCTGGCTCGGGATTATCCGTTATGCGGATCGCCACATCGATGCGTTCCCCCACAAGGCTTACCGGTTGATTATTGATCTCCACCTCAATACGTAATTGCGGATATTGCTCCATAAACGCCGGCAGAACCGGAGCAAGAATATGCATGGCGGTAAAATGGGCGCAGGCCACACGTAGCGTGCCTGAGGGAATTTGCGCGCCACTGGCGGCACCAATATCCAGCGAAAGTTGCGCCAGAGAACGCGTTTTCAGTAATGCCTCTTCACCCGCTGGCGTGATCGTTAACCGACGCGATGAGCGATGGATAAGCCTTGCGCCTGCCCATTTTTCCATCTCGTCGAGGTAACGACTGACCATCGGACGGGAAAGCCCCAATGCACGTGCAGCGGCGCTCAGACTGCCCAAATCACAGATATGGTTAAATACCGTTGCCGCCATCACTCTGTCCATTGCATCCCATCCGATCGTTTTATGAAACTCAGCATGTCCTAATGAGGGAATTCTAACAGATACGAATATGCTTAAAATACGGGAACTATCAAAAGTCAATTCCCTGCATAAGGTTACCTGGTATGAAAGTTAAATCTCTGGCCCTGCTGTTACCTCTGTTTGCGTCTTCAGCTTTCGCCGCACCGCTACATCTGAACGTCTATAATCCGCAGGAGAAGGGTATTTTCCCGGTATCTTCGACGCTGGTGTCTGGCCCCAAAGAGGCGATTTTGTTTGACGCCCAGTTCAGCACCAAAGATGGCGAACAGCTGGTGCAGATGATTCGCGCCAGCGGCAAAACGCTGAAGGCTATTGTTATCACTTCCGGCGATCCGGATTTCTATTTCGGTCTGCAGCCCATCGTCAACGCTTTCCCACAGGTAAAAGTTCTGGCAACACCGCAGGTGGTAGACCATATCCGCGCCACCAAAGAGGCCAAACTGCAATTCTGGGGCCCGCAAATGAAGGACGGCGCGCCAACATCGCTCACCGTTCCGCAGGCGACGACGCAAACGCAGTTCACGGTTGATGGTGAACCGCTGGAACTGCGTCACTCCAACGATTATGCAGCGTATATCTGGATCCCGGCGAATCGGGCCATTATTGGCGGCACAGGCGTGGCTTCAGGTATTCACGTCTGGACGGCGGATACACAATCTGAAGAACAGCGTAGTACATGGCGTAACGTACTGAGCGAAATGCAGAGCTTACAGCCCACTCAAGTGGTCCCGGGTCATTACATTGGCGAACGCCCAACCGGCGATAAAGCTATTCGCTTCACCCAGGACTATTTGCAGTCGTTTGAGCAGGCGTTAGGGGCGAAGAAAGGATCGGATTATGTGATTAAAACCATGACGGCAGCATGGCCAGGTCTGGCAGACGCAAGCTCGCTGGAACTAAGTGCGAAGGTTAACAGCGGTGAGATGAAGTGGTAATGAAGATTTAAGGCCAAAATAACCCCGAACACGTGTCGGGGTTTCGTTACGATAAGCATACCGGAATCAATGAACGCCCATGCGCCAGGCAAAATAGATCTCTTCTTTCAGTTCAGTTGAAGAGAGCGCCAACAGATCTGCAAACTCCAGCTCAAGCTGTTTTAGCCTTTTCAGGTACTGAGCCGGTGAAAGATCGGTTTTATCACGACGTAAAAATTCTATTGCCAGTTGGGCAGGGTCTAATTGGGTAGACATATCATCCTCGCTTGTGTTCAAAACCTGCACAGTATAACACCATTCCCTGTGCAGATAATGACCAAAAGCAATATGCATCACAAAATTGCGGTCGTCAGACGCGACGTACAGCACAATCGTCCCTGCTCATCGAAGATCTCTATTTGCCAAACCTGGTGACGAGAGCCGGTATGTAACGCGCGACATACACCCCTGACGAGCCCTTCCCGCGCAGAACGGATATGGTTGGCGTTGATCTCCAGGCCCACCACTTTCTGCTCACCCTGAGTACACAGGTATCCCGCTACCGAACCAATACTTTCCGCCAGCACCACGGATGCGCCGCCGTGCAGCAACCCAAAGGGTTGTTTGGTGCGATGGTCCACCGGCATTGTAGCTTCCAGCGTATCGTCACCAATGTGCACAAAACGAATATCGAGCAACCCAACCATATTTCCTTCACCCATGGCATTGAGCGCCTCGAGTGTGACTTCACGTTTCCAGATCATCCTATAATCTCCAGCAGTGCCTGTAATGGGTGGCGAACGCCCGTACCTTCAACGCGTTTAACCTGACTGCGACAGGAGTACCCGGTAGCCAGACAACGGTTACGTGGCAATCGTTGCATTGCCTGGTGCCATGATAACTCATAGATCCCCAATGAGTTTTGGTGATTCTTTACTTCGTGGCCGTAGGTGCCAGCCATACCACAGCATCCCACGCTGACGTTCTCCAGCTTTGCGCCAAAGCGAGCAAAAATAGCCGCCCACTGTGCAGGCGCGCCCGGCAAGGCCGTCACTTCGGTACAGTGGCCAAAGAAGTACCACGGTTCACCGCCAACAGCGACTGGCTGCTGTGCTTCCACAGCTTTCGATAACCATTCGTTGGCTAGCAACACATGGAAATCACCCCGTTGTTCGCCCAGCGCCAGCTTGTATTCATCGCGATAACAAAGCACCAGCGCCGGATCAACACCCACCATCGGAATATTCAGCTTCGCTACCCGGTTAAGAAACTCGGATGTCTTTTTCGCCGTTTTGGCAAAACGGTTTAAGAAGCCTTTAATGTGCTGCGCCTTGCCGTTTGGCGAAAACGGCAGCAGTACCGGCTGCATGCCCAGCTTCTCTACCAGACGTATAAAGTCAGCAACCACCTGCGCATCGTAATAGCTGGTGAAAGGGTCCTGCACCACCAGCACCGTACGGGCTTTTTGCTCAAGGCTGAGTAATTCGAGCTGTTCCAACGTCATATTGGCGGAGCGATGCCCCACCAGTTGGCGTTGCAGCGACGGTGCAGACAACAGAGGTAAATCAACCATTCCAATGTGCTTTTTAGCCAGGTTTCGCACCAGCGGCTGGTTGATGAAGAAGTTAAACGTTTTGGGCGCTCGTGCCATTAACGGCGCATAGCTCTCAACGGTCGCCACCATGTGATCGCGCAACGGGCGCAGATAACGCGTGTGGTACAGCTGGAGGAAGCGCGAACGGAACTCCGGTACATCAATTTTAATTGGACACTGGGTGGAACAGGCTTTACACGCCAGGCAACCTGACATCGCCTCTTTTACTTCGTGTGAGAAATCGTATTCACCCTTGCGCGCATGCCAGCTGTTGCGGGTACGGGCAATCAGCGAACGTAAACTGGCGCGTTTTTCCGGTAGCTCTTTTTCCAGCTGTATTGGGTCAATCCCGCGATCCGCTAACAAACGCAGCCATTCACGCACTAACGTGGCTCGCCCTTTTGGCGAATGAATACGGTTGAGGCTGATTTTCATCGACGGACACATAGGGCTTTTCGCATCGAAGTTAAAGCATAACCCGTTGCCGTTACACTCCATTGCCCCGCGCCACTCCTGGCGTACGGCCAGAGGGATCTGACGGTCATACGTTCCGCGTTTCACCGCGTCCACTTTCATCATCGGCGCATCTACGTCTTCCGGTGGACAGATTTTCCCAGGATTCAGCCGGTTTTGCGGATCAAACACCGATTTCACTTTGCGCAGTTCGCGATACAGCTCCTCGCCGAAGAACGCCGGGCTATATTCTGCACGAAAACCTTTCCCATGCTCGCCCCACAGCAAACCGCCATATTTCGCCGTCAGCGCCACAACATCATCAGAAATGCGTTTCATCAGCACTTCCTGCTGCGGGTCACACATATCCAACGCCGGTCTGACATGCAGCACGCCTGCGTCTACGTGACCAAACATGCCGTAACTCAGGGCGTGGCTGTCGAGTAGCGCGCGGAACTCGGCAATATAGTCCGCCAGATGCTCCGGCGGAACGCAGGTATCCTCGGCAAACGGAATTGGCTTCGCGGAACCTTTTGCATTGCCCAGCAGACCGACTGCCTTTTTGCGCATGGCGTAAATTCGTTCGACTCCCGCCAGTTCGGTACACAGCTGCCAGCCAATGACACCCGCTTCCTGACGAGCGATTAAGCCATCCAGACGTTCACACAGTGCGCTGACCTGCGAATTAATCAATACTTCGTCGTCACCGGCAAACTCTACAATGTTCAGACCCAGCATCTCTTTATCAGGTACATCGGTAATCAATTCACTTACCGAGTGCCAGACGATATCTTCCCGCGCCAGATTGAGTACTTTGGAGTCAACAGTTTCTACCGACAATGCGCGTGCTTCCACCATCACCGGCGCATTACGCAACGCCGAGTCGAAAGAGTCGTACTTGACGTTAACCAGTTGTCTGACTTTTGGCAGCGGCGTGATATCCAGACGGGCTTCGGTGATAAACGCCAGCGTACCTTCAGAGCCGGTGAGAATGCGGGTTAAATCAAATTCGGTCATCTCATCGTTAAAGACGTGCCGTAGATCGTACCCGGTCAGGAAGCGATTAAGTTTCGGGAATTTATCCATGATCAGCTGTCGGTTATCGCGACAACGTTCATAAACGGTCTTATAGATGCGGCCAATGGTGGTATTGCTTTTCCCCAGCATTTCGGCAAGCTCGATCGGCATTGGCTGAGTATCAAGAATATCACCGCCCATCAGCACCGCACGGATGCCCAACACATGATCGGAAGTTTTACCGTAAACCAACGATCCTTGCCCGGACGCATCGGTGTTGATCATCCCGCCGAGTGTTGCCCGGTTACTGGTGGATAATTCCGGGGCAAAGAAATAGCCGTAAGGCTTCAGAAACTGGTTGAGCTGATCTTTTATCACCCCGGCTTCTACCCGCACCCAACCTTCTTGCGGGTTGATTTCAATAATGCGGCTCATATAGCGGGACATATCAACAATAATGCCCTGGTTCAGCGCCTGACCGTTGGTCCCGGTGCCGCCGCCGCGCGGGGTAAAAATCAACGACGAGAAAAGCGGTTCTGCCGCCAGACGGGCGATTAGCGCCACATCTGCGGTTGAACGAGGGAAAACGACAGCATCAGGTAGCAGCTGATAAATACTGTTATCCGTCGACATTGTTAGACGATCGGCATAGCTCGTTGCCGTATCGCCCGTAAATCCTTGCTGCTCCAGCGCCTGCAAAAAGTTGAGCACCAGTTGAACGACACCTGGTGCCTGAGAAATTTGTGGAATCATTATAGTGACCCTTTCCTGCGGTCTGTGTTGTGAATTTAATCGTTTGCGTGTTGCTTTGTTTGTTGTATCACATTTTTTTCTAATACGCTCAGCAGATTTACAGGCAGAATCCGCCTGTTCAAAACCGCTGAAATTGCTCATTATTACAGGGTGTGATTTAAGTATTCACGTCGCGTCAACGTTCTGGCGCAAAGACAAAGGTGAAAAGTATTTATGGTAAATTTCCGTCAGCCCAGGGATATTGCACAAGTGCTGCTATCGGTGCTGTTTTTAGCCATCCTGATTGTGGCCTGTCTCTGGATTGTTCAGCCCTTTATCCTCGGTTTTGCCTGGGCAGGCACGATTGTCATTGCAACCTGGCCTATCCTGCTACGCTTACAAAAATTGCTCTGGGGACGCCGTTCACTTGCCGTACTGGTGATGACACTGTTGCTGGTGCTGTTGTTCATCATCCCCATCGCGCTGCTGGTTAACAGCATCGTCGATGGCAGTGGGCCGCTGATCCATGCCGTAACCGCAGGTGATATGACACTACCGGATCTGGCATGGTTGAACAGCATTCCACTGGTGGGTGCCAAAATGTATGGCGCATGGCACAGCTTACTGGATATGGGCGGTTCGGCGATTATGGCCAAGGTTCGTCCTTATATCGGCACCACCACCACCTGGTTCGTCGGTCAGGCCGCGCATATCGGCCGCTTTATGATGCACTGTGGCCTGATGCTGCTGTTCAGTGCCCTGTTGTACTGGCGCGGTGAACAAGTCGCATTAGGTATTCGTCACTTCGCCTGCCGTCTTGCCTCAAAACGTGGAGATGCTGCCATTCTGCTGGCAGCACAAGCCATTCGCGCCGTCGCATTAGGCGTTGTGGTCACCGCTCTGGTACAGGCAGTGCTCGGGGGTATTGGTCTGGCGGTAACCGGTGTGCCGTATGCCACACTGCTGGCGGTATTGATGATCCTGTCATGTCTGGTGCAACTGGGGCCGCTACCGGTACTGATTCCGGCCATTATCTGGCTATACTGGACGGGGGATTCAACCTGGGGCACCGTGCTGCTGGTGTGGAGCGGCGTGGTCGGAACACTGGATAACGTGATTCGACCGATGCTGATTCGCATGGGTGCCGATTTGCCACTGCTCCTGATTCTCTCCGGAGTCATCGGCGGATTGATTGCCTTCGGCATGATTGGTCTGTTTATCGGTCCAGTAGTACTGGCCGTTTCCTGGCGTCTGTTCTCCGCCTGGGTAAACGAAGCCCCTGCACCAGGTACCAATCCGGATGAAATCCTCGAAGAAATTGCTGAAATCGAACGCAATAAGTAATCCAACATCAGGCGGCAACGCCGCCTGATTGTTTAACAATACTAATCAATCCCTCCCTCTTACGGGATTAGAACCAACTTCGTCCCTCTTTCAATACTCATTTGTGTCGCAAATTCTTTACAGTTTTTAAACTATTGAGATGAATCTGATCGACGTAAAAAATCAGTATGCCTACTATTAGCCCATGGCTTTAGATCAACACATTGATTTATAAGCATGGAAATCCCCTGAGTGAAACAACGAATTGCTGTGTGTAGTCTTTGCCCATCTCCCACGATGGGCTTTTTTTTGTCCTTCGCGCGCCACTCCACCAACCTTAACGCACTAAGGAAGGTGCGAACAAGTTCCTGATATGAGATCATCATATTCATCCGGAGCGCATCCCAGAGGGACATCATGAGCCATCAACTCACCTTCGCCGATAGTGAATTCAGCACTAAGCGCCGTCAGACCCGAAAAGAGATTTTCCTCTCCCGCATGGAGCAGATTCTGCCATGGCAGAATATGACCGCTGTCATCGAGCCGTTTTATCCCAAGGCGGGCAATGGCCGACGGCCCTATCCGCTGGAGACCATGCTGCGTATTTACTGCATGCAGCATTGGTACAACCTGAGCGACGGTGCCATGGAAGATGCCCTGTACGAAATCGCCTCCATGCGCCTGTTTGCCCGATTATCCCTGGATAGCGCCCTGCCGGATCGCACCACCATCATGAATTTCCGCCACCTGCTCGAGCAGCATCAACTGGCCCGTCAATTGTTCAAGACCATCAATCGCTGGCTGGCCGAAGCAGGCGTCATGATGACCCAAGGCACTTTGGTGGATGCCACCATCATTGAGGCACCCAGCTCTACCAAGAACAAAGAGCAGCAACGCGATCCGGAGATGCATCAGACCAAGAAAGGCAATCAGTGGCACTTTGGCATGAAGGCCCACATTGGTGTCGATGCCAAGAGTGGCCTGACCCACAGCCTAGTTACCACCGCGGCCAACGAGCATGACCTCAATCAGCTGTGTAATCTGCTTCATGGAGAGGAGCAATTTGTCTCAGCCGATGCCGGCTACCAAGGAGCGCCACAGCGCGAGGAGCTGGCCGAGGTGGATGTTGACTGGCTGATCGCCGAGCGTCCCGGCAAGGTAAAAACCTTGAAGCAGCATCCGCGCAAGAACAAAACGGCCATCAACATCGAATACATGAAAGCCAGCATCCGTGCCAAGGTGGAGCACCCGTTTCGCATCATCAAGCGGCAGTTCGGCTTCGTGAAAGCCAGATACAAGGGGCTGCTGAAAAACGATAACCAACTGGCGATGTTATTCACCCTGGCCAACCTGTTTCGGGTGGACCAAATGATACGTCAGTGGGAGAGATCTCAGTAAAAACCGGAAATAACGCCAGAAATGGTGGAAAAAATAGCCTAAATAGGCTGATTCGATGTGTTTGCGGGAAAAAAATCGGCCCAGATCCGCGAAATTTTAATCAGCGAGTCAGCTTGGGAAGAAATGACCTGCTTATTCGCACCTTCCCTAATCTGATGATTGCCTTTATTCTGGCCGTTTGCGTTGGCGTGGCAAACTCGGCACTGGATACCGGCGGGTACCCGGCGTTAATGGAATGCTTCCCTAAAGCCTCTGGCTCAGCCGTTATCCTGGTGAAAGCTATGGTCTCGTTTGGGCAGATGATCTACCCCATCGTCGTCAGCACCATGCTGCTCAACCATATCTGGTACGGTTATGCGGTCATTATCCCGGGTGCGTTGTTTGTCGTCATTACCTTGATGCTGCTAAGAAGTCGCTTCCCTGGCCAGATGGTGGATGCTGGCATCGCGAAAGATCTGCCACAGATGAACAGTAAACCGTTGGTCTGGCTGGAAGGTGTGGCATCCGTCATGTTTGGTGTTGCTGCCTTTTCGACTTTTTACGTCATCGTGGTCTGGATGCCAAAATATGCGATGGCCTTTGCCGGCATGGCAGAATCTGACGCACTGAAGACAATCTCTTACTACAGTATGGGATCATTGGTCTGCGTATTTATTTTTGCCGCTCTGTTAAAAAAATGGGTTCGGCCTATTTGGGCAAATGTGTTTAACGCCGGGCTGGCAACCATCACCGCAGCCGTCATCTACTTATATCCCTCTCCACTGGTGTGTAACGTCGGTTCATTTCTCATTGGATTCTCTGCCGCTGGCGGTATTTTACAGCTCGGTGTCTCGGTGATGTCTGAATTCTTTCCCAAGAGCAAAGCCAAAGTCACCAGTATTTATATGATGATGGGTGGCGTAGCCAACTTTATTATCCCATTAATCACCGGATACCTCTCTAACATTGGTCTGCAGTACATCATTTTGCTGGACTTTGCATTTGCTCTGCTGGCCTTCATCACCGCCATCATCGTCTTTATTCGTTACTACCGCGTATTTGATATCCCCCAAAATGATGTGCGGTTGGGCGAACGTTATTTTCAATAAATTGTTTAGAAGGAGTATCAAATGGACGTAACAGCTAAATATGAACTAATTGGTTTGATGGCCTACCCTATCAGACACAGTCTGTCACCTGAAATGCAAAATAAGGCATTAGAAAAAGCGGGATTGCCATTCACTTATATGGCATTTGAAGTCGATAACTCAACGTTTGCTAATGCAATTGCCGGGCTGAAGGCCTTAAAGATGCGTGGTACAGGGGTCTCAATGCCCAACAAGCAGCTAGCATGTGAATATGTTGATGAATTAACACCTGCCGCCAAACTGGTCGGTGCAATTAATACTATCGTCAATGATGATGGTTACCTGCGTGGTTACAATACCGATGGCACGGGTCATATTCGTGCAATTAAGGAAAGTGGTTTCGATATCAAAGGTAAAACCATGGTACTGTTGGGCGCAGGCGGTGCGTCGACAGCCATTGGTGCACAGGCAGCGATTGAAGGCATCAAAGAAATTAAACTCTTTAACCGCCAGGATGAGTTTTTTGCCAAAGCGCAGGAGTTTGCCAAACGCGTCAATGAAAACACCGACTGCGTGGTCACTGTTATCGATCTCGCAGATCGCCAGGCTTTTGCTGACGCACTTGCCAGCGCGGATATTTTAACCAACGGAACAAAAGTCGGCATGAAGCCGCTGGAAAATGAATCTCTCGTGACCGACGCTTCCCTGCTACGTCCGGAACTGCTGGTAACCGAATGCGTCTACAACCCGCATATGACCAAATTATTGCAGCAGGCACAAAGTGCTGGTTGTAAAACAATTGATGGTTACGGCATGTTGTTATGGCAAGGGGCTGAACAGTTCAAGCTCTGGACCGGGAAAGATTTCCCGCTGGAGTATGTGAAACAGGTTATGGGTTTTGCCGCCTGACGGGCAAGCATTTGTAGAATAGTTAAAGGGTAATCAATGAAAACCGTAACCGTAAGAAATCTCGTTATTGGCGATGGTGCGCCGAAGATCATTGTGTCGCTGATGGGTATAGACATCGCAACGGTAAAAAGCGAAGCGCTGGCCTATCGCGAAGCGGATTTCGACATTCTGGAATGGCGCGTTGACCATTTCGGCGATGTCTCTTCCACAGATGCCGTGCTGGAAGCGGCTCGCGCCATCCGCGATGTGATAGCGGACAAACCGCTACTTTTCACCTTCCGCAGCGCCAAAGAAGGCGGTGAACAGGCACTGTCTGTCGAAAACTATATTGCACTTAACCGCGCGGCGGTAGACAGCGGTCTGGTGGATATGATCGATCTGGAACTGTTTACCGGAGACGAACTGGTCAAAGCGACCGTCGAGCATGCGCACGCGAAAAATGTCTTTGTGATTATGTCCAATCACGATTTTCATAAGACACCAGCTGCAGAAGAGATTGTCCAGCGCCTGCGTAAAATGCAGGAACTAGGCGCAGACATCCCCAAAATTGCCTTGATGCCGCAAAATAAAGCGGATGTTCTGACGCTGCTTAGCGCCACGCTGGAAATGCAAGAACGCTATGCCGATCGCCCGATAATCACCATGTCGATGGCTAAAACAGGGGTGATTTCACGTCTGTCTGGTGAAGTTTTCGGTTCAGCGGCAACCTTTGGGGCAGTAAAAAAAGCCTCCGCTCCAGGACAAATTTCGGTCACCGACCTGCGTACTGTATTGACAATATTGCATCAGGCTTAATTACAGATATATCCATATTAATATCAGTAATGCCCTACCCCAGATATTCGTCTAACCACGGATATCTGGCCGATGATTAAACTTTATTAAATAACTCACAATATTATTGTCGAATATAGCGACAGGTAGTCGCACGCATATAATCTGGAGTTCACATGAAATTTTCAAGACCAAATCGTATAGATGGTCGGGTACCCGTATTATCCGCAGCAGATGCAGTTAATTATATTCCTGATGAAGCAACTCTTTGTGTATTAGGTGCAGGTGGCGGTATTCTCGAAGCAACAACATTAATTAACGCGCTGGCTGAAAAATATAAAAACTCTCAGTCACCACGAAATCTAGCGTTGATTAGCCCTACAGGTCTGGGTGACCGTGCCGACCGGGGAATTAGCCCGCTGGCACAGGAAGGCTTAGTCAAATGGGCATTATGCGGACACTGGGGACAATCACCACGAATCTCCGACCTGGCGGAACAAAATAAAATTGCCGCCTATAACTATCCTCAGGGCGTATTAACCCAAACCCTGCGTGCATAGGCAGCCCACCAGCCTGGGATCCTCAGTGATATCGGCATCGGTACATTTGTTGACCCTCGCCAACAGGGCGGTAAGCTGAATGAAGTGACCACCGAAGATCTGATCAAATTGGTGGAAATTGATAACAAAGAGTACCTGTATTACAAAGCCATTGCGCCAAACATCGCCTTTATTCGCGCCACCACCTGTGACAGCGAAGGCTATGCCACCTTTGAAGATGAAGTTATGTATCTTGATGCGCTGGTGATTGCCCAGGCCGTACACAATAACGGCGGCATCGTTATGATGCAGGTGCAAAAAATGGTGAAGAAAGCCACTTTGCATCCGAAGTCGGTACGTATTCCCGGCTATCTGGTCGATATTGTGGTCATCGACCCCGACCAAACGCAACTGTACGGTGGTGCGCCGGTTAACCGCTTTATCTCTGGCGATTTTGTGCTCGATGACAGCCAACAAACTGCCCTGCCGCTCAATCAGCGTAAACTGGTGGCCCGACGCGCCCTGTTTGAAATGCGCAAAGGTGCGGTCGGCAACGTTGGCGTAGGTATTGCCGATGGCATTGGTCTCGTCGCGCGCGAAGAAGGCTGTGCTGACGATTTTATTCTGACAGTCGAAACGGGTCCGATTGGCGGCATCACCTCTCAAGGCATTGCTTTCGGTGCCAACGTCAACACTCGCGCCATTCTGGATATGACGTCCCAGTTTGACTTCTATCACGGTGGTGGGCTGGATGTGTGCTATTTAAGTTTTGCCGAAGTGGATCGCCACGGCAACGTCGGCGTACACAAATTCAATGGCAAAATCATGGGTACCGGCGGTTTTATCGATATTAGCGCCACTTCCAAAAAAATTATTTTCTGCGGCACGTTAACTGCCGGAAGTCTGAAAACGGAAGTTGCGGACGGTAAGTTAAATATCGTGCAGGAAGGTCGGGTGAAAAAATTCGTTAATGAATTACCTGAAGTGACTTTCAGCGGAAAAATTGCCCTCGAACGTGGACTTGATGTGCGTTACATCACTGAACGCGCTGTATTTACGTTAAAAGCAGATGGTCTTCATTTAATCGAAATTGCACCGGGAGTCTCTTTACAGGAAGACATCCTGGACAAAATGAATTTCACACCGATTATTTCCCCAGACCTGAAATTGATGGACGAAAGATTATTTATCGATGCCTCGATGGGCTTTGTATTACCCGACGCAGCCAATTAAAAGGAGTACCCTGATGGACTTTTCATTAACTGAAGAACAAGAACTGTTGCTTGCCAGCATTCGTGAGCTGATTACCAGCAATTTCCCGGAGGAGTATTTCCGTACCTGCGATCAGACGGCGACTTATCCGAAGGAATTTATGCGAGCCCTTGCGGACAACGGCATTTCGATGCTGGGCGTTCCGGAAGAGTTTGGCGGCATCCCGGCTGATTACGTCACCCAGATGCTGGCGCTGATGGAAGTGTCAAAATGTGGCGCGCCCGCTTTTTTGATCACTAACGGTCAGTGCATCCACAGCATGCGACGTTTTGGCTCCGCCGAGCAGCTGCGTAAAACAGCAGAAAGCACCATGGAAACGGGCGATCCGGCGTATGCGCTGGCATTAACCGAGCCGGGAGCAGGCTCCGATAATAATAGTGCCACCACCAGCTACACCCGCAAAAATGGCAAGGTGTATCTCAACGGACAAAAAACGTTTATCACCGGCGCTAAAGAGTATCCGTACATGCTGGTACTGGCTCGCGACCCGGAGCCGAAAGATCCGAAGAAAGCCTTTACGTTGTGGTGGGTGGATTCTAAGAAACCGGGCATTAAGGTTAACCCGCTGCATAAAATCGGCTGGCACATGTTAAGCACCTGCGAAGTCTATCTTGATGACGTTGAAGTGGACGAAAGCGATATGGTCGGCGAAGAAGGCATGGGCTTCCTCAACGTAATGTACAACTTCGAAATGGAACGCCTGATCAACGCCGCGCGCAGCACGGGTTTTGCCGAATGCGCCTTCGAAGATGCCGCCCGCTACGCTAACCAGCGCATCGCATTTGGTAAGCCGATCGGTCATAACCAGATGATCCAAGAAAAACTGGCGCTGATGGCAATCAAAATTGAAAACATGCGCAATATGGTGCTGAAGGTCGCCTGGCAGGCCGATCAGGAACAGTCGCTGCGAACCAGTGCGGCACTGGCAAAACTGTATTGTGCACGTACGGCAATGGAAGTGATTGACGACGCAATTCAGATCATGGGCGGACTGGGTTACACCGATGAAGCACGCGTATCCCGATTCTGGCGCGATGTCCGCTGTGAGCGCATTGGCGGTGGTACCGATGAAATCATGATTTACGTCGCGGGTCGCCAAATCCTAAAGGATTATCAGAATAAGTAAGCGGTATAACTGACCGGATAGCGCAGATACGCTATCCGGGACGGTGCGGGAGAATCAAACTTCAGGCATCAAGCATTCCTGCTCAGCAAGGTTATTTTTAAACTGCTTACGATAATCGCTGGGAGTACACCCCACATGCCGCTGAAAAAGTTTGGCAAAATGATCGACGTTTTCATACCCTACCCGCCACGAAATTTCCGCCAACGAGGCCTCCGTATTGGTCAGGGAAAATTTCGCTTCTGTCATTCGCCGTTGAATAACATAATTGATGGGTGATATACGATACTCGCGGGTAAATTCATGGCAGATATAGCTCACGCTGGCGCGGAATTTTTTAGATAACTGTTCGAGAGTAATTTTTTCGCGGAAGTTGTTATTTAAATAGACCAATACATCTTTAATTAAGACATCTTTTTTAATATATCCCTGTTCAGAGCGGTAAGCATTTTTAAAGTTTTCGTAATATAACACGGTTAATGCATACGCGAATGCGTCATAAGCGGAAGACGTCAGGTTGTTCTTGCTCTGCGGGAGCATCACCCCCAGCTCATTAAAAATACTCTTAATAACCTCTTTACCCTGGCTGACGCTAATGACCGGACACGAGTGCATCTGCAATAGCTGATTGTCCTGCCAACTGTTAAACCGGAAACCGTAGAGTGCGCAGGTGTAAGTGGTAGCAGGTGCGCTGCTATCAGATGCAACCGCATGCAATCGCCCTTGCTCAATCACCACAATGTCCCCGGCATGCGCGACATACAGCGAAGAGTCGATGATTAATCTTGCAACCCCCTTTTTAACATAGATAAGCTCCGTTTCATTATCATGAACATGATGTCCGGACTCCCAGTTAGGATCATCGCTAATGACGAATCGGGAAAATCTCGGCGTTTTCCCCTGCTCAAAAAGGGTCTCAATGGCATTATCAAAGCAGCGTTGATACATGACAACCTCCACCTAAAGGCAGTAATTTTGTGAATAATGAATATCGAAAAGTGAAAACGATAATAACGTTATACAACGTTATTCCTTGCTGGCGAAACAAAATTATTTGCGTCGACTGCAAGATGATACCTCCTGCCTCATTGCGTTGTTTTCCACGTTTATTTCCGTTTGATAAAAAACGAAAAGAATAAATGTTATTAATTCAACATTAACAATTTACATATCAGAAACAAATTAAGCGTAAAAACGATAAAAAACATGATGCATTTCGCAATTATCCTTCCCTGGTTTGTTTGCTCTTTTTTCTCTTCAGTACACAAGGCCGAGCTCTCGTTTATAAAACAAGCATTCCCGCAGCACTTTTTTTTGCAAGATTGTTGGGAATGAAAACAGATTGCCCCGTCGAAAACTGTCCCCTCTCTGCCGCAAACTATTTTCAGTTAATTTTCCCTACTGTGGATGACTGGAGATGCCATGAAAATAATAACCTGCTTTAAGTTGGTGCCTGAAGAACAGGACATTGTTGTTACCCCACAGCATTCGCTTAACTTTGACCGGGCCGATGCCAAAATCAGCCAGTTTGATCTGAATGCGATTGAGGCCGCGGCGCAACTGAGTGCGGAGGGTGATGAAATCGTCGCTTTAACCGTGGGCGGATCGCTACTGCAAAACTCCAAAGTGCGTAAAGACGTGCTGTCACGTGGACCGGACAGTTTGTTCATGGTGCAGGATCCGCAATTGGAGCATTCATTGCCCCGCGACACCGCTCAGGCGCTGGCCTGCGCGGCCAAAAATATGAATTTCGACCTGATGCTGTTCGGAGAAGGATCGGGGGATATCTATGCCCAACAGGTTGGCTTACTGGTTGGCGAACTGTTGCAACTCCCGGTGATTAACGCCGTCAGCAACATCCAACGTAACGGCGACCGCATTGTGGTTGAGCGCGTGCTGGAAGACGAGGTTGAAGTGATCGACCTGCCGCTCCCCGCCGTACTCTGCGTAACCTCGGATATCAACACGCCGCGTATTCCCTCAATGAAAGCCATTCTCGGCGCGGGTAAAAAGCCCGTCACACCATGGCAAGCCAGCAATATTGGCTGGACGCCTGCGTCACCGTTAGCGGAACTGGTAAGCCTCACCGTACCGCCACAAACGGAACGTAAGCATATCATTTTGGAAAATGACTCGGCTGAAGCCATTGCCGAACTGGCTGAACACCTGAAAAAAGCCCTGAACTAAGCTCAACGGAGAGAAATTGTCATGAGTAAATTAGCTAACGTATGGGTGTTCAGCGATAACGTAGAACGCTATGCAGAATTAATGACCGGCGCGCGTCAGTGGGGTGAGCATGTCCATCTTATTGTACAAGGCAGCGAACAGGCTAATCAGGTTAAACCTCTGGGTGCCGATGAAATAATCGTGCTCGAAGCCCCCTCCGGTTTACAGCGTGTAGAAAATTACGCCGAAACCATCGCGGCGCTGATGCAAGAACACGCCGGAATGCTGTTGATGCCAGCCACAAAGCGCGCGAAATCACTTGGGGCACGGTTAAGCATCCAACTCAATGCCGCGATGGTGAACGACGCAATATCGGTGACTCTTGAGGATGGCACAGTGTTCGCAGAGCACCGAATGTATGGTGGGCTGGCATTCGGCAAAGAAAAAATCAAAAGCGCGCTGGCAATTATCACTCTTGCCCCTGGCCTGCTTGAACCTGTAGCGGAAAACGCCTCGTACAACTGCCCTGTTGTCCCAGTAGCTTACATCGCACCGCTTCATAAAATTATGTGCCAGGAACGTCGCGCTAAATCCGTGAGCAGCGTGGACCTCAGTAAAGCCAAACGTGTGGTTGGCGTGGGTCGCGGCCTGGTTGCGCAACACGATCTGGAGATGGTGCATCAGTTGGCATCGGTACTGGGGGCAGAAGTGGGCTGCTCGCGCCCGATCGCCGAAGGCGAAAACTGGATGGAGCGCGAACGCTACATTGGCGTTTCTGGTGTGTTACTGAAGTCAGACCTTTATCTGACGTTGGGCATTTCAGGACAAATTCAGCATATGGTCGGTGGTAACGGCGCGAAAGTCATTGTTGCTATCAACAAAGACAAGAAAGCCCCTATTTTCAATTATGCCGATTACGGCCTGGTAGGCGACATCTACAAAGTTGTTCCGGCCCTTATCGAACATCTCAGCCGCTAATCCCCCCATTTAACGCACATCTCCCGCTGCCCTTGCAGCGGGAAAGGAGCATAAAGCATGTCAGATGAAAAATTTGATGCCATTGTGGTCGGTGCTGGCGTGGCGGGTACGGTTGCAGGCTACGTTATGGCTCTGTCCGGACTGGACGTGCTGGTCATTGAGCGCGGAAACAGTGCAGGCAGTAAAAATATGACCGGCGGAAGACTCTACGCGCATAGCCTTGAGCGCATCATGCCAGGGTTCGCGCAGGAGGCGCCGCTCGAGCGTAAAGTCACCCGCGAAAAAATCTCCTTTCTGACCGAAGAAAGCGCCGTCACTCTCGATTTCCATCGTGAAAAAGCTGACGCACCAACGCAGGATTCGTATACCGTTTTGCGCAACAGACTCGACCCATGGCTAATGGAAAAAGCGGAACAAGCTGGCGTGCAGTTCATCCCCGGTGTGCGCGTCGATGCTCTGATCCGCGAAGGTAATAAGGTCACCGGAGTCCAGGCCGGTGACGATATCCTGGAAGCCAATATTGTCATCCTGGCCGATGGCGTCAACTCTATGTTGGGGCGGTCCCTGGGGATGGTTCCTCCCTCTTCTGCACATCACTATGCCGTTGGCGTAAAAGAGCTGATCGGCTTACCTCCAGCGGTCATTGCAGATCGCTTCAACCTTTCAGGTAATGAAGGCGCGGCCTGGCTGTTTGCAGGCTCACCGTCTGATGGATTGATGGGAGGAGGTTTTTTGTATACCAACCAGGACTCCATCTCTCTGGGGCTGGTGTGTGGTCTGGGGGATATTGCCCATGCCACAAAAAGTATTCCACAAATGCTGGAAGACTTTAAGCAACATCCAACTATTCGACCATTGATTGCCGGTGGTGAATTACTGGAATATTCCGCGCATATGGTGCCGGAAGGCGGTCTGGCAATGGTTCCAAAGCTGGTCGATGACGGTGTGATGATCGTCGGTGATGCCGCCGGTTTCTGTTTGAACCTGGGTTTCACGGTGCGAGGTATGGATTTGGCCATCGCTTCCGCAGAAGCCGCTGCCCAAACAGCCATTGCAGCAAAAGAACGACAGGATTTCTCTGCCAGCAGCCTGATGGACTACAAACGCGCGCTTGAACAAGGCTGTGTGATGCGTGATTTACAACATTTTCGCAAGATCCCGGCGTTGATGGAAAACCCACGTCTGTTCACCCAGTATCCGCGTATGGTGGCCGACATCATGAGCGATATGTTCACCGTTGACGGACGTCCAAATCAACCGGTTCGCAAGATGATTATGTCCCATGCCAAACAAATCGGACTGATGAACTTACTGAAAGACGGTATCAAGGGGGCAACTGCACTATGAGTCAGGACAATACTGTTAACGTTGACGTCAAACTGGGCGTCAATAAATTCAATGTCGATGAAGGCCACCCGCACATCATCCTGGCCGAACATCCAGACCTTAATGAATTTCGCAAGCTGCTGAAAGCCTGCCCCGCCGGGCTCTATAAGCAGGACGAGAGTGGAAACATTCATTTTGATTCTGCTGGTTGCCTGGAGTGCGGAACGTGTCGAGTACTGTGCGGCGACACGATCCTCGACCAATGGGAATATCCGGTCGGAACATTTGGCATTGATTTTCGCTACGGCTAACGGATTTTACCTGTAGTACACCGGTTCGGCCACGCCGGCCATCCGGTCAGATGTATGCCGAAATCATCCAGGGAATAACTTCATGAGTATCACACTAACGTTTAACGCCGAACGTCGCGAAGTCTGGCGGCAACAGGGTTTATGGGGAGATGCTTCGCTTGGCGATTACTGGAACCAAACTGCCAGAGCCATGCCAGATAAAATCGCCGTGGTTGATAACCATGGCGCTTCATACACCTATGCCGCACTCGACAGCGCGGCCAGCAGTCTGGCAACCTGGTTTTTAGCCTGCGGTATTCAACCTGGCGATCGCATTGCCCTCCAGCTACCGGGCTGGTGCGAGTTTACGATTATCTACCTGGCCTGCCTCAAAACCGGGGCCGTTTCCGTACCGCTGCTGCCAGCGTGGCGTGAAGCAGAGCTGGTATGGGTGCTGAATAAGTGCAAAGCGAAGATTTTTTTCGCACCGACGCTGTTTAAACAGACCCGACCGGTCGATCTGATCCTGCCCTTACAAAACCAGTTGCCACATCTACAACAGATCGTTGCCGTGGATAAACTGGCTCCGGCAACGACCTCGCTAGCGCTCAGCCAACTGCTTTTAGCTCCGCCATTAACCCAAACGATTAATGTTCACGCCGATGAACTGGCGGTGGTGTTGTTTACCTCCGGTACCGAGGGAATGCCAAAAGGCGTAATGCTGACCCACAACAACATTCTTGCCAGCGAGCGCGCCTACTGTGCCCGCCTTAATCTCACCTGGCAGGATGTGTTTTTAATGCCAGCACCACTGGGACACGCTACCGGTTTTCTGCATGGCGTTACCGCACCGTTTTTAATCGGCGCACGCAGCGTATTGTTAGATATTTTCACCCCAGCCGCCTGTCTTGAACTGCTGGAACAACAACGCTGTACCTGTGTGCTCGGCGCAACGCCCTTCGTCTACGACATGTTGTGTAGCATGGACAAACGGCCAAGCGATCTCTCATCGCTACGCTTTTTCTTATGTGGGGGCACAACCATTCCACAGAAGATTGCCCGTGACTGCCAGCAGCTCGGCATAAAATTATTAAGCATTTATGGCTCGACAGAGAGTTCCCCGCATGCGCTGGTCAATCTCGATGATTCGCTTTCTCGCATGATGGATACCGACGGATATGCTGCTGCAGGCGTCGAAATTAAAGTCGTCGATGAAGCGCGCAATACGTTGCCTGTGGGTGTAGAAGGCGAAGAAGCCTCACGCGGTCCCAATGTGTTTATGGGCTATCTCGATGAACCCGAACTCACCGCCCGTGCGCTGGATCAAGACGGCTGGTATTACAGCGGCGACTTATGCCGAATGGACGATGCGGGGTACATCAAAATCACCGGACGGAAAAAAGATATCATTGTCCGCGGTGGAGAAAACATCAGCAGCCGCGAAGTTGAGGATATTTTATTGCAGCACCCCCGCATTCACGATGCCTGCGTTGTCGCGATGCCGGACGAACGCTTAGGTGAAAGGTCATGTGCTTATGTGGTGCTAAAACCGCCGCATCATTCGCTGTCACTGGAGTCAGTGGTAGCCTTTTTTAGTCGCAAGCGGGTGGCAAAGTACAAATACCCTGAGCACATTGTGATCGTGGAGAAATTACCACGCACAGCGTCCGGTAAAGTACAAAAATACCAACTGCGTCAGGATATTATTCAGCGTTTGAGCGTGGAGAGTGTTGCAGGATAAAGTGCCGGATGGAGACGCTAGCGTATCTTATCCGGCCTACGTTGAATAGGCCGGATAAGGCATGATGTTACTTGTTCAGTTCAGCCAGACTTAGCCAGGTCTGTACGACAGTGTCCGGGTTCAGCGACAGGCTGTCGATCCCCTCTTCCATCAGCCAGGCCGCAAAGTCTTCATGGTCAGATGGGCCCTGACCGCAAATACCCACGTATTTGCCCTGTTTCTTGGCTGCACGAATCGCCATTGACAGCAGCGCTTTCACCGCGTCGTTACGCTCATCAAACAGTTCAGAAACCACACCAGAGTCACGATCCAGACCCAGCGCCAACTGCGTCATGTCGTTTGAGCCGATGGAGAAGCCGTCGAAGTACTCGAGGAACTGCTCGGCCAGCAAGGCGTTAGACGGGATCTCACACATCATGATGATCTTCAGTCCGTTCTCACCGCGTTTCAGCCCCTGGCGTGCCAGCTCTTCCACCACCGCTTTCGCCTGGGCAACGGTACGTACAAACGGTACCATCACTTCAACGTTAGTCAGGCCCATGTCGTTACGGACACGTTTTACTGCATCGCATTCCAGCGCGAAGCAGTCGCGGAAGCTATCGGCAACATAACGGCCCGCCCCACGGAAGCCCAGCATCGGGTTCTCTTCATGCGGTTCATAACGCTCACCGCCGACCAGGTTGGCATATTCGTTGGACTTAAAGTCAGACATACGCACGATGACGCGTTTAGGATAAAACGCCGCTCCCAGCGTCGCGATCCCTTCCGTCAGACGACCAACGTAGAATTCACGCGGAGAATCGAAACCTTTCATCATGGCGCGGATTTCATTTTGTAGCTCAGGCGTCTGGTCATCAAACTCCAGCAGTGCACGCGGGTGGACGCCAATCATACGGTTGATGATAAATTCCAGACGCGCCAGACCGACACCTTCGTTTGGCAGGCAGGCGAAGTCGAAAGCGCGGTCCGGGTTACCGACGTTCATCATCACCTTCAACGGCAGATCCGGCATGGTCTCCACGCTGGAACTCTTCACGCTAAAATCGAGCATGTCAGCGTAAACATAACCGGTGTCGCCTTCGGCACAAGAGACAGTAACCTTCTCACCATCTTTCATGCGCTCGGTCGCATCGCCACAGCCCACCACGGCGGGGATCCCCAGCTCACGGGCAATGATTGCCGCGTGACAGGTACGACCGCCACGGTTGGTGACAATCGCCGCTGCTTTCTTCATGATCGGTTCCCAGTCCGGATCGGTCATGTCGGTAACCAGTACGTCGCCTGGTTCGATACGGTTCATTTCGCTGATGTCCTGGATGACTTTAACCGGACCCGCGCCAATGCGGTGACCGATGGCACGACCTTCAGCAATAATTTTACCCTGCGCATGCAGCGTATAACGCTCCATCACCTGGCCACGAGAACGCACGGTTTCAGGGCGCGCCTGCACAATGAACAGCTTACCGGTATGACCGTCTTTCGCCCATTCGATATCCATCGGACGGCCGTAGTGCTTCTCGATCTGCACCGCCTGCTTGGCCAGTTCCTGCACTTCTTCGTTAGTCAGGGAGAAAATGTCGCGTTGTTCCTGCGGCACATCTTCGATCGTTACCTGCTTACCGTGTTCCTGAGTCGGCGCGTAGATCATGCGGATTTTTTTCGAACCCATGGTGCGACGAACGATAGCCGGACGATTAGCCGCCAGCGTCGGTTTATGCACGTAAAATTCATCCGGGTTAACGGCCCCCTGCACGACCATCTCGCCCAGGCCCCATGCAGAGGTAATAAACACTACCTGATCGAAACCGGATTCGGTATCGATGGAGAACATGACGCCGGAAGACGCGAGGTCAGAACGCACCATCCGCTGCACACCCGCAGAGAGCGCTACGCCACGATGGTCATAACCCTGGTGGACACGATAAGAGATCGCACGGTCGTTAAACAGCGAGGCAAATACGTGTTTGATGGCAACCAGCACGGCATCAAATCCCTGGACGTTGAGGAAGGTTTCCTGCTGACCGGCAAATGACGCATCTGGCATATCTTCTGCGGTAGCGGAAGATCGCACAGCAAAAGAGGCATGGGCATCGTCCGCTGACAGCTGCGCGTAGGCATCGCGGACGGCATTTTCCAGCTCCGGCTGGAAAGGAGTGTCGATAATCCACTGGCGGATCTGCGCGCCGGCTTTTGCAAGCTCGGTGACATCGTCAATATCCGTTTTATCCAGCAGCTCATAAATGCGCTGGTTTACACCGCTCTGGTCCAGAAACTGGTTAAACGCGTCGGCGGTCGTTGCAAAACCATTCGGTACGGAAACACCCATACCTGAAAGGTTAGTAATCATTTCACCCAGGGAGGCATTTTTGCCCCCAACTCTGTCTACATCATTCATGCCGAGTTGGTTATACCAAAGCACCAGCGGTGACGAGCCATTGTTGGACATCGAACAATCCTTATATTTGAACGAGGTTAGGAAACTCAATTTTGCGTAATTATCTTTGCATATTTACTCCAGCGAAAAAAACGGTGAATCGTTCAAGCAACTTTATTTTTTATTTTTTCAGATTGTTTCCGCATTTGCGCAAACCCGCGAGCCACAGGGGATCTCCACAAAAACTACCGGTATAAACATTTGTTCCGAAAAATGAAATGTACTTTTCATTAATTATAAAAATACCGTTTCATTTTATAAAAAAGATGCAGCAATATTCGCTTCTGGCGAATTTTAATTTATGCTTTCAGAGAATTATGTCTGCCCAGGATGAGCAAAATGGATAATGCTGTTGATCGTCACGTATTTTATATTTCTGATGGTACGGCCATCACCGCCGAGGTCTTGGGTCACGCGGTGATGTCGCAATTTCCGGTCACGATCAGCAGCATTACGCTGCCGTTTGTGGAAAATGAGAGTCGTGCGCGCGCGGTTAAAGACCAGATTGACGCGATCTACCAACAAACTGGCGTGCGCCCTTTGGTGTTTTACTCCATCGTCCTGCCCGAAATTCGCTCAATCATTCTGCAAAGCGAGGGATTTTGTCAGGATATAGTACAGGCGCTGGTTGCCCCACTACAACACGAGATGAAGCTCGACCCTACACCTATCGCCCATCGCACGCACGGTCTGAATCCCGGTAACCTCAACAAGTACGACGCGCGCATTGCCGCCATTGACTACACCCTCGCCCACGACGACGGTATTTCGTTGCGCAACCTTGATCAGGCCCAGGTGATCCTGCTTGGTGTTTCTCGTTGCGGCAAAACCCCAACCAGTTTGTATCTGGCCATGCAGTTTGGTATCCGCGCCGCCAACTACCCCTTTATTGCCGATGATATGGATAATTTGGTGCTGCCCGCCTCCCTCAAGCCGCTGCAGCATAAGCTGTTCGGTCTGACTATCGACCCTGAGCGCCTGGCGGCCATCCGCGAAGAGCGCCGTGAGAACAGCCGGTACGCTTCGCTGCGCCAATGCCGAATGGAAGTTGCTGAGGTAGAAGCGCTGTACCGGAAAAACCAGATCCCCTGGCTGAACAGTACCAATTATTCGGTAGAAGAGATTGCTACCAAGATCCTCGATATCATGGGACTGAATCGCCGCATGTACTAGAATGCTAGTGCATTGGTTCGATTTTTTGTTATTATGCTCGCCACCAGGCAGGATGAGTGTGATATTGTGATGTACATCACTTCCCGGTAGTCCTGCCGTTGAAGCAACAAATTTCTGAGACAAGTAATGAACAGAACCGATGAACTCCGTACTGCGCGTATTGACAACCTGGTCACTCCAGCAGAGCTTGCGCAACGGCATCCTGTTTCATCCTCCGTCGCCCGTCATGTTACGGACTCCCGACGTCGGATAGAAAAAATTTTAAATGGTGAAGATCCCCGTTTACTGGTGATCGTAGGTCCCTGCTCGATTCACGATCTTGATGCCGCGATGGAATACGCGACACGATTACAGACGCTGCGCACAAAGCACCAGGCGCGTCTGGAAATCGTGATGCGTACCTATTTTGAAAAGCCACGCACCGTCGTGGGTTGGAAAGGCCTGATTTCCGACCCGGATTTGAACGGCAGTTATCGTGTAAACCACGGTATTGAACTGGCGCGAAAACTGCTGTTGCAGGTCAACGAACTGGGCGTCCCCACGGCGACTGAATTCCTCGACATGGTGACCGGCCAGTTTATTGCCGATTTAATCAGTTGGGGAGCTATTGGCGCGCGCACCACCGAAAGTCAGATCCATCGTGAAATGGCCTCCGCGCTCTCCTGCCCGGTCGGTTTTAAGAACGGAACGGATGGCAACACGCGCATCGCCGTCGATGCGATTCGCGCCTCCCGCGCCAGTCACATGTTCCTCTCGCCGGATAAAACCGGTCAGATGACCATTTATCAGACCAGCGGTAACCCTTACGGGCATATCATCATGCGTGGCGGTAAAAAGCCGAATTATTATGCTGAAGATATTGCCGCCGCCTGCGATACCCTGCACGAATTTTCCCTGCCTGAGCATCTGGTGGTCGATTTTAGCCACGGCAATTGCCAGAAGCAGCATCGTCGTCAGTTGGACGTTTGTGACGACGTGTGCCAGCAAATTCGTAACGGTTCGACGGCAATTGCCGGGATCATGGCGGAGAGTTTCCTGCGTGAAGGTACTCAAAAAATCGTTAGCGGCCAGCCGTTGGTTTACGGTCAGTCCATTACCGACCCGTGCCTGAACTGGGAAGATACTGAACTGTTGGTTGAAAAACTCGCCTCTGCGGTTGATAGCCGTTTTTAATGCTGTTCGCCGGGCAATATCACTTTGCCCGGTGCTAATCCTTTGTTTTTCCCCGCTTGTTGTGCAAAAAACGTTCTCGTCACAATTATTTCACAAAAACGCTTGCCGCAAATTTGCAGTTTGATGATAATGATTATCATTGTTACATTGATTGTTATTTTTAAACACTATGTCACGTATGGATAACACAACGGCTACGCCTACAAAAGACACAACACCGCCTTCCGTCGCGCCAAACGAGCGACGAATTGACAGTAAAACCCTGCTGGGTAACGAAGGACGCGTGATCATAGAACATGATGGTCAGCACTACCTGCTGCGCCAGACGCAAGCCGGAAAACTCATTCTGACTAAATAAACAACACATTTCGCCAGCCACCCAGGTCATACCCAGGCAGCCAGCGCTTTTCGATTTCCTAATGGAGAGTTGCTATGCCTTACCTGCACACCGCTTCCCTGCGCCCATCGCTGTTGGCGCTGGCGATTGTCAGTAACCTGCCCACCGTAGCCTATGCGGCGGTCGAGGATATGACCGTCACCGCCACCGGCAATGCCCGTAGTGCCTTTGAAGCGCCGATGAAGGTCAGCGTGATTGATGCCACCGCCCCGGAAAACCAGACCGCCAGTTCGGCAGCCGATCTGTTGCGGACGGTTCCGGGTCTAACCCTCGATGGAACGGGTCGTACCAACGGCCAGGACGTGAATCTGCGCGGCTACGATCGACGTGGCGTTCTGGTACTGGTTGACGGCGTTCGTCAGGGAACTGACACCGGACACCTGAACAGCACCTTCCTCGACCCGGCGCTTATCAAACGTATCGAAGTCGTTCGTGGCCCTTCCGCACTACTGTACGGTAGCGGCGCGCTGGGCGGCGTGATCGCCTATGACACTGCGGATGCCAAAGATCTGCTGGAAGCCGGACAAAACAGCGGTTACCGCGTGTTCGGTACCGCGGCAACCGGCGATCACAGCCTCGGTATGGGCGCCAGCGCATTTGGGCGCACCGATACGCTGGACGGACTGCTTGCATGGTCGAGTCGCGATCGCGGTGATTTGCGCCAAAGCGACGGTACTACAGCGCCAAACGATGAAGCGATCAACAATATGCTGGCGAAAGGTAGCTGGAAAATTGACAGCGCCCAGACGTTGGCCGGCTCGCTGCGATACTACAACAATGACGCCCGGGAACCTAAAAACCCGCAGACCAGTGCGGCGGATGCCAGCAACCCGATGACCAACCGTTCAACGATCCAGCGTGATGCGCAACTGACCTACTCGCTTGCTCCTGCGGACAATGACTGGCTGAACGCGGATGCCCGTATCTACTGGTCCGAAGCGCGCATTAATGCTCAGAACGCAGATAACACTGGCGAATTTCGCAAGCAAACCACCAAAGGCGGGAAGATCGACAACCGCAGCCGCCTGTTTACCGACTCTTTTGCATCTCACCTGCTGACCTACGGCGGTGAGTACTATCGCCAGGAACAACAACCGGGTGGTTCAACCACCGGTTTCCCGGAGGCAAAGATCGATTTCAGCTCCGGTTGGCTACAGGATGAAATCACCCTGCGCGACCTGCCGGTTACGCTGCTGGGCGGTACCCGTTATGACTCTTATCGCGGCAGCAGCGACGGCTATGAAGATGTTGATGCTGACAAATGGTCGTCCCGCGCCGGACTCACCGTTACGCCAGCCGACTGGCTGATGCTGTTCGGTTCATACGCTCAGGCCTTCCGTGCGCCAACCATGGGCGAAATGTATAACGATGCGAAACACTTCTCGATTGGTCGTTTCTACACTAACTACTGGGTTCCAAACCCTAACCTGCGCCCGGAAACCAACGAAACGCAGGAATACGGATTTGGCCTGCGCTTTGACGATCTGCTGATGGCGAGCGATGCGCTCGAATTTAAAGCCAGCTATTTCGACACCAAAGCAAAAGATTACATCTCCACCAGTGTTGACTTCGCCGCTGCGACAACCATGTCCTATAACGTTCCCAATGCCAAAATCTGGGGCTGGGACGTGATGGCGAAATATACCGCCGACCTGTTCAGCCTCGACATGGCCTATAACCGCACACGCGGCAAAGATACTGACACAGGTGAATACATTTCCAGCATTAACCCCGACACCGTCACCAGCAAACTGAATGTGCCGGTTGCGCACAGCGGTTTCTCCGTAGGCTGGATTGGGACATTTGCTGACCGTTCAACGCATATCAGCAGCACCTACGCTAAACAGCCTGGCTATGCGGTAAACGATTTTTACGTGAGCTATCAGGGCCAACAAGCGCTGAAAGGCATGACCACCACGCTGGTACTGGGCAACGCCTTTGACAAAGAGTACTGGTCGCCGCAAGGCATTCCGCAGGATGGTCGTAATGGCAAAATTTTCGTGAGTTATCAGTGGTAATCACTTTTCCCCGGTTCGCCGGGGCCGCAATCTGGAAGGAAGAGACAATGAATCATTACACACGCTGGCTGGAACTGAAGAAAGAAAATCCCGGAAAATACGCACGTGACATTGCAGGATTGATGAATATTAGCGAAGCCGAACTGACCTTTGCGCGCGTCGGCCATGACGCCTGGCGCTTACGTGGCGAAGTCCGCGAAATCCTCGGCGCACTGGAAGCCGTAGGTGAAACCAAATGCATTTGCCGCAACGAATATGCGGTGCATGAACAGGTTGGCGCTTTTACCAATCAGCACCTGAACGGCCATGCCGGGCTAGTTCTTAATCCGCGTGCCCTCGACCTGCGCCTGTTCCTCAATCAGTGGGCAAGCGCTTTTCATATCAGTGAGACTACCGCCCACGGCGAGCGTCAGAGCATTCAATTCTTTGACCATCAGGGAGACGCACTGCTGAAGGTCTATACCACACAAAATACCTTCGTTGAGGAATGGGCGGCGTTGCTGACCCGTTTCATCTTTGCAGAAAACCCGCCGCTGGTGCTGCAACCCGTCAACAATTCTGTGCCTGCCGCCGTCACTGTCGACGCACAGACTGTTGATCAAGAGTGGCGAGCGATGACCGATGTCCATCAGTTCTTCGGTCTGCTGAAACGCCACGATCTCACCCGCCAACAGGCGTTTAATCTGGTTGGCGACGACCTGGCCTGTAAGGTTTCTAATAGCGCACTGGCGCAATTGCTCGACACCGCGCGTCAGGATGGCAACGAAATTATGGTTTTTGTGGGTAATCGCGGCTGTGTACAGATATTTACCGGCGTAATAGAAAAACTGGTGCCGATGAAAGGCTGGCTGAACATCTTCAACCCAACATTTACCCTGCATCTACTGGAAGAGAGCGTGGCGGAAACGTGGGTGACGCGTAAACCGACCGCCGATGGTCACGTCACCAGTCTGGAGCTGTTTGCTGCCGACGGCACGCAAATCGCCCAGCTGTATGGTCAACGTACGGAAGGCGAGCCGGAGCAGACACAATGGCGCGCACAGATTGACGCACTGACGCCGAAAGGACTGGCCGCATGAAAAAACTGCTGGCCCTGATCGCGCTGCTGCCCTTCGCGGCGCTGGCTGCGCCCGAGGAACGGGTTGTTGCGCTCGGTGGCGATGTCACCGAGATTGTCTACGCACTGGGAGCACAACCCTCCCTTGTGGCGAGAGACAGCACAAGCCAGTGGCCTGTTGCGGCAACCGCGTTACCTGATGTTGGTTATTTGCGCCAGCTCAACGCCGAAGGGATCCTGGCTACCCGCCCTACGCTGGTCCTTGCCAGCGCGCAGGCACAGCCCTCTTTAGCGCTAAAACAGCTTGAGCAGAGCAACGTCAGGGTTGTCACGATCCCAGCAAGCAACGATCTTAACGCGATTGATGAAAAAGTTCGGGTTATCGCTGAGGCTACTCATCGGGAGGCCGACGGCGAAACGCTGCGCGCAACGTTACGTCAGGAACTGGCGACGCTCCCGTCGTCTGAACTTAATAAACGTGTGCTGTTTATTCTCAATCATGGCGGGATGACCGCAATGGCGGCGGGCCAGCAAACCGGAGCCGATGCGGCGATTCGTGCCGCAGGTCTACGCAACGCCATGCAGGGCGTTAATCGCTATCAGCCGCTGTCACAAGAAGGCGTCATTGCCAGCCAACCCGATCTGGTGGTGATTTCGCAGGACGGCGTTAAGGCGATGGGTGGCGAAGATAACCTGTGGGCGCTACCGGGACTTGCGCAAACACCTGCCGGAAGGAATAAACAGGTATTGCAGGTTGACGATATGGCGCTGTTGGGCTTCAGCGTTCGCACGCCACAGGCTATTTTGCAGCTTCGTGCTAAAGCGGAGCAATTGCCCTGATGTCCCGGCGGATCACCTGTTCGTTGTGGATGTTGGCATTGATGCTGGTTGCAATGACGGTTCTGGCTACCGGTTTTGGCGCGTTGCGCCTGCCGGTAAGTCTGCTCTGGCGTGATGGCGATGAGGCACTGCGTCAAATCTGGATCACGATTCGCCTTCCCCGCATCCTGCTGGCGCTGGTGATTGGCGGTTCTCTGGCGCTCGCTGGCTGCGTGATGCAGGGACTGTTTCGCAATCCGCTTGCAGACCCTGGATTACTGGGAATAAGCAGCGGCGCCGCCTGCGCTGTGGCACTGTGGGTGGTGCTGCCTGTCTCTTTGCCCGCGCTGATGATGTTGTATGCTCCAATGCTGGCCGCTTTTTTCGGCGCGCTAGCGGCAACAGTAGTGATTTTTATCCTCAGCCAACAGCGCGACGGTTCGCTCTCCCGCCTGCTGCTGGTCGGCATTGCCATCAACGCGCTCTGCGGGGCGGCGGTTGGCGTACTGTCGTGGGTCAGTAATGATTCGCAACTGCGCCAGCTGTCGCTATGGGGAATGGGAAGTCTGGGGGCCGCACAGTCGTCCACGCTGTTGGCTGTCACTTCGCTGACAATCCCGACAGTGCTGATCATCTGGCGACTTGCTCCGGCGCTGAATCTTCTGCAACTGGGTGAGGAAGAGGCGCATTATCTCGGCGTTGATGTACGTACAATACAGCGTATTTTGCTGCTTTGTAGCGCATTACTGGTTGCCTCAGCCGTGGCGGTAAGCGGCGTGATTGGCTTTATCGGGTTGGTAATCCCACATTTAATACGTATGTGGCTCGGCTCAGACCATCGGGCCGTTATTCCGGGTTCCGTGCTGGCGGGCGCGTTTTTATTGCTGATTGCCGACACCCTGGCCCGTACTGCGGCTGCGCCTGCGGAGATGCCAGTCGGTCTGTTGACCAGTCTTCTCGGCGCTCCGTGGTTTTTATGGCTTATTTTTCGTCAGCGAGGAGCGCATGGCTGAACATTTCATCGCTGAAGGGCTTCACTATCACGTAGCTGGCAGAGCGGTGATTGACGACGTATCGCTCACCCTTACAAAAGGTGAACTGGTTGCGCTCATCGGCCCAAACGGTGCGGGGAAATCCACCCTGCTGCGCCTGCTGACCGGTTTTCTCAAACCAGCAACCGGGCGCTGCGTGCTGGCAGACAAACCGCTGGAGGAATGGCCTACCCAGACCCTGTCGCGGCATCGGGCAGTAATGCGCCAGCAAACACAGTTGGGATTCGACTGGCCGGTAGAGGCCGTCATCGCGATGGGCCGCGCGCCGTGGACCCAACAGCAGGAGCCCCGGCTTATCGCTCAGGTGATGGAAATGACCGGATGCACACCGTTGGCGGGTCGGCAATACGCCGCGCTTTCCGGCGGTGAGCAACAGCGAGTACAGTTGGCCCGTGCGCTGGCACAACTCTGGTGCGACGGTACTCCTCGCGGTTGGTTATTCCTTGATGAACCGACCTCCGCGCTGGATCTTTACCACCAGCAGCATCTGTTGCGCATGCTAAAAACGCTTACCTCTTCGGGAGAGCTGCATGTGTGCATTGTGCTTCACGATCTGAACCTCGCCGCACTGTGGGCAGACAGAATAGTGCTGCTGCACAACGGCAGGCTGGTATCGCAGGGAACACCGGAAACTGTGTTACAGGCCGATGACCTGAAGCGCTGGTACGGTGCTCAGGTACACGTTGGCCAGCATCCGGCCAACGCCTCCCCGCAGGTATTTCTGGCCCCTTAGCTTGAACAACTCACTTCCAGCCGTTTTCCCCAGTCAGGTGGACGGCTGACATAGTCATCATCACGATCGGCAAACGGGGTACGCAACGCCTGGTGCAACCGATGCAGCTCGGCGTAATCCCCCTGCTCTGCCTGACTAATCGCCCGTTGCGCCAGCCAGTTACGTAATACCATCGCCGGGTTAGCCGCCTTCATCTGTGTTTGTCTGGCAGCATCGGCAATATTGTCTTGCTGAAGGCGTGAGCGATACCGCGTGAACCAGTCGTCAAACGCTGCGCGGTCGATAAACTCATCGCGCAACGGAGATTGCGCACTGTGTTGTTCCGTTTGGCTGAGCATGCGAAACGTTCGCGTATAGTCGCTTCTTTCCCGCGACATCAGACTAAACAGCTCGCTAAGCAGTTCGTTATCGTCTTTCTGCTCGCTAAAGAAGCCGAGCTTTTGCCGCATCCGCTGACCGTAGCGAGTTAACAGCGCCAGTTGGTAACTGTCCAGCGCATCATTGAGCGCCTCGACCGGGATAAACGGCGACAGGGTTTGCGCCAGACGTTGCAGGTTCCACAACGCGGCGGCCGGTTGATTATCGAAACTGTATCGCCCCTGGTTGTCAGAGTGATTGCAGATATAATCGGGCACGTAATCATCAAGAAAACCGAATGGACCGTAATCCATCGTCAGACCCAGAATCGACATGTTGTCCGTGTTCATAACACCATGCGCAAATCCTACCGCCTGCCAGTCAGCGATTAACGTCGCAGTACGCGTGACAACATCGTTAAACCACAGCTGATATTTATCGGCGTCTTCCTGCCATTGCGGCCAGTAATGGCGAATCGCAAAGTCAGCCAACTGGCGCACTTTTTCCGGCTCCCGGCGATAGTAAAAATGCTCAAAATGGCCAAACCGCATATGGCTTTGCGCCACGCGGATAAGCATCGCCCCCGCTTCGACCGTTTCGCGATACACCGGCGTGTCGCTGGTGACAATCGACAATGCCCGCGTGGTCGGTATTCCCAGGTAGTGCATCGCTTCACTGGCCAGGCTTTCGCGAATGGTCGAGCGCAGCACGGCGCGCCCATCACCCATGCGGGAATACGGCGTGAGTCCGGCGCCTTTCAGGTGCCAGTCAAACGTTGAACCATCCGCAAGCTGTTGTTCGCCCAGCAGGATCCCACGTCCGTCGCCAAGCTGACCAGCCCAGACGCCGAACTGATGCCCACTATAAACCTGGGCTAAAGGCGACATTCCGGGAAGCAGCGATTCGCCTCCCCAAACGCCCGCACCAGTTGAAATATCAAATAGCGCCGCAGGAATAGCTAATTGCTCCGCCAGCGCATCGTTATGCCAGATAAGGCGCGCATTTTTCAAAGGGGTGGGTGAAAGCGCGGTATAAGTTGCTGGTAGTTCATCACGCCAGCGAGTGGTAAAAGACAGGGTCATAGGGCCTCCTGCCTCTAGTGTAGACTGTTAATAGCCTGTTAAACACCAGCAAATAAAAGGGTTATATCTTAGCAAGCGAAATTATCTGCGCAGGAGGCACTGCAGGCCACAATCCTCCCTGCATGGCACTGAATCCCACAGGCAAAACACGCTCCAGCATCTCTTGTGTATCAATTCCGCTAATGATTATTGACTCACAACTGGGAGATAGTTGCGCCAGAATAGCCCGCATAAACGGTTCAAACGAAATATGTGCAATCCTTTGTTGAACAAAGTTTTTATCCAGAACGACGCGTTTGAACAGACCGTCAAAAATTGCCCGGGTTGATATACCGCCAGCACCATAGTTTGTCAGGACTAATGGAAATCGCGCAGCAAGTGCGGCCAATGTTGGATTATCTTTACCTTTGTTTAACTCCGGATAGCTTTCATTAATAGTCAGCTCCAGAAATGAAAATCGTTCAACTTGTGAAGCAAGTTCAGTATCTGATAATAAAGTATTAGCAATTGCTGGCGTTAAATTAATCCAGGCAAATACTTTTCGCTGAATAAAAAAATGTTGGCACGTTTCGATTAATTCTAGTTTTTCTACAAATAAACGACATTGTTCGTCGTCTGACATCCGAGGTAGGACCAGCTCGGTGGGTATACGCACATCCCCATGTGCACTGGCGAAATTGGTGATGATGTCGACGAATTCAAGATCGCCTTTTTCGCTTCTCGCAGGAAGAAAAGAGAACTCAGAATGGTAAAGATTATCCAGTGAAACAATCATCGTGCCAGCCCCGCTGCATGGGTGTTATCCGGCATCCTGTAGCAAAGGATGAAGAAATACGTTACTGCTGATGCAAGTAGAGGCCCTTTCATTTTTCCCTTTTTAGCCGGTAAATCGAATCCTTTTTTTTAGCTTATCCTGATTATAAGCGAATATCCAGCTTTGCACTTTTTAATATCTCGGAATAAATCATATTTTTAGCAAGATACGCTCTTAATGTTCATGGGTATTGTCTAACCAAAAGCAGAAATAAAAGTTAACTTTCAAACGGTGATGTTGAGGCTGCCACTCGATGGCAGCCTCGGAGTTGTGAGGATTAAATACGTCGCGCCTGCCAAAAGTTTTTACGCCAGTAAACGTTATCCAGAGACGAGCGCATCACTCCACGGCTGGTTGAAGCATGAATAAATTGATTATTGGTATCGTAAATACCGACATGCAGACCGCTTTCCCCAGACCCGGTTTTAAAGAAAACCAGATCACCGGGCAGCAAATCGTCTTTATCAATTTCGGTACCAATCTTTGATTGCGTACGCGTATCGCGTGGGAGTTGCAGATCGAATTTATCGCGCATCGTCATCAAAACAAATCCAGAACAATCCACCCCGCTACGACTCATACCACCATAACGATAGGGTGTGCCATGCCAGGTTTGTAGCTGATCATTAAGACCGGCGATAACGGCGATTGAATCCGACAAGCGGGCATTTGGCGCAGGCGCACGATGGCTGCTGCAGCCCGCCAAAAACAATGCTGTGATTAAAAGGAGCCAAAAGCGCATTCAGTACGAATCCTCTGAATTTTATTTTTATACCAATTTAGCGTGGAAATTATATGATTTTCAAGAACCCATTTAACTTAAGTGGTTGATATGAGCATTCTATGCCCTTCAATATCCAAACGTCGGAAGTTGACACCATAGGCCGCAGACAGATTGGCCGGCGTCAGTACCGCATCTCGAGAACCACTGGCAAGCAGTTTCCCACGTTTGAGTAGCCAGGCTTTATGCGCATGGCGTAAGGTGTGATTAAGGTCGTGACTACTCATCACAATCGCTATGCCCTGCAAACACAGCTGACTCAACAATCGATCCAGTGCGTTTTGTTGCGCGACGTCCAGACTGTTCATCGGCTCATCCAGGAGTAAAAGCTGACCTAATGGATTCGCTTGTGGGCAAATCTGCAGGATAACCGCAGCCAGGCGCACACGCTGCCACTCACCGCCGGAGAGTTGGTTCACGCCGCGCCCCAGTTTATCTCCCAGGCCGAGCGCATCGGCGACCTCCTGTAACAGATCGGTACGTGCTTTGTCGGGTTGATGCAGCGTCAGAAAATGCCAGACCGGCATCGCAAACGGCGGATTTTGCTGTTGCGCAAGATAGGCACGATATTGCGCCAGCCTGGCAGCCGGCCATTCCTCCAACGGCATATCACCAAAAGTGATGCTGCCCTCTCCGTTCGTCAGACCCGCCATACGCGCCAACAGCGTACTTTTTCCGGCACCGTTTGGTCCCACTAAATGCAGGATCTCTCCTGCTTTTATCTCACCAGAAAGCGGGCCAAGACGGGTCGATTCCGCGACGTCCTGTAGCTGCATCAATCGAGACATTAGTTTGCCAGCGCCTGCTTGATGGTTTGCAGCAAAATGGGATCCTCAGGCGTCATATCCGGTGAGAATCGTTGCAGCACTTTTCCATCGCGACCCACTAAAAACTTCTCGAAATTCCACAGAATATCGTCCGGGTAGAGCGGCGCACGACCTTTGCTCGCCATTCGCTCATAGAACCCACTGTCCGCAGGTGCAACGGCCGTTGGTGCGGCATCAATCAGCTTCTGATACAGCGGATGGCGTCCCTCGCCGTTGACGTCAATTTTGCTGAACATCGGGAAAGTTACGCCCCAGGTGGTACTGCAGTACGTTTTTATTTCCTCTTCGCTGCCCGGCTCCTGGCCCAGAAACTGATTGCAAGGGAAACCAAGAACGCTGAAGCCCTGTTGGTGCCAGGTTTTCTGCAGATTCTCCAGTTGCTCGTACTGCGGCGTCAGTCCACATTTTGAAGCAACGTTGACGATTAACAGCACATTTCCGGAATACGGCTGCAGTGAGGTAACCTCGCCGTCGATGGTCGTCACTTCTGTATCGAGGATAGTGTTTTGCATAGCATCTCCAGAACAACAGATGGATTTTCAGTTTTTAATCATAGACCGAACCAACGCGTTCTAGCGCGCGGCTTTTAACAATAGCCAGATAAATACCGGTGCGCCCATGGTGGCCGTCACCACGCCGATAGGTAACTCAGCCGAGGCCAGCACCAGACGCGCGACAACATCAGCAAACAGTAATGCGATTGCACCAGCCAACGCACAACCTGGCAATAAAACACGGTGATCGGTGAGGCCGCACAGTCGCAAAATATGCGGGATCACAAGCCCAATAAAACCAATCGCCCCTGCCAGAGCCACGCTCACGCCGACCATCCAGCCTGTGGCGACCACCAGCAGGTTGCGCCAGAACCATAGGGGCAGCCCCAGCTGACGAGCAGACGTCTCTCCTAATGCCAGCATATTCATCGGCTGCGACTGACAGCAGATCCACACCAGTACCGGAATCAACGCCACCATGAGCCAGGCCTGATGCCAGTCTACGCCACCGAAGCCCCCCATCATCCAGTACATCAGCTGTCGTAAGTCAAATGAGGTGGAGAAGTAGATGGCCCATGTCATCAGCGCGCTACAGATAATCCCCAGCGCCACCCCTGCCAGTAGCAGACGGCTGGTAGACAAATGACGGCGGGCGAAACGTAGCAGTATGAGCGTGATAATCAGCGCCCCGGCAATGGCGCAAAGGCCCAATGCCCAGCCGGGAAGTTGCCCCTGCCCCAGCAGCACCGCCGCGATAAGCCCGACTCCCGCGCCGTTAGACACGCCTAATAATCCCGGCTCGGCGAGCGGATTTTCAAAGAGAGCTTGCATCACTGCGCCTGATAAGGCCAACGCAGCGCCTACCAGCAAAACGGCAAGGGTACGGGGAAGTCGGATTTGCCAGACGAACAGATCGCCGCGGGCGCTGAACCAGTCGCCGGGAGCGATCCATTGTTCTCCTGCGCACAAGCTTAGAATCGTTGCCAGTAGCATAAGTACTGACAGTGACAGTATCCAGCGCACATTTCGACGCTGCTGTTGATGGGCGAAAGTCAGCATGTTTTCCATTCTGCTGAAAAGAGATGAAGGTGATTCTACGGTGCTGATTCGGTAGTGAAAAGGAAAAAGGCCGCAGAGCGGCCTTTTTAGTTATATATCATGGTTTGCGCTGCCGCTTTGATGGCAGAGCAAGTGACTTAACGGATCGTTAAATCACTCTTCTTTGGGCGTTGCGTTTTCGACCCGGCTTTTTAACTTCTGTCCGGGTCTGAAGGTCACCACGCGCCGTGCTGTAATGGGAATATCTTCGCCCGTTTTCGGGTTACGGCCCGGACGTTGATTCTTATCACGCAGATCGAAGTTACCAAAACCAGAGAGTTTTACCTGCTCACCATTTTCCAGAGCACGACGGATCTCTTCGAAAAACAGCTCGACCAGTTCTTTGGCATCCCGCTTGCTAAGCCCAAGCTTATCAAACAGATATTCTGACATTTCAGCTTTTGTAAGCGCCATAGGTTCAATCCCTCAATGATGCCTGGAATCGCTCTTTTAATGCCTCTACACATTTGGCGACGGTAGCGGCAATCTCCTCTTCTTCAAGTGTACGGCTGGTATCCTGAAGGATCAGGCTGATAGCGAGGCTCTTATAACCCTCCGCAACACCCTTACCGCGGTACACGTCAAATAAGTTTACGCCAACTACCTGATTTACGCCAACTTTCTTACACTCGGATAAAATATCCGCAGCGGGAACGTTTTCGGCCACAACAACCGCGATGTCGCGACGGTTCGCCGGGAAGCGAGAAACTTCACGCGCCTGAGGCACCACGCGGTCTGCGAGCTTATTCCACTCCAGTTCAAACACCAGAGTGCGACCGTTCAGATCCAGTTTACGTTCCAGTTCAGGATGAACAACCCCAATGAAACCAATACGTTCACCTTTCAGATAAATCGCCGCAGACTGACCCGGATGCAGTGCTGGATTCGCTTCAGCTTTGAACTGAATGTCTGCCAGTTTGCCGGTCAGGTCGAGAACCGCTTCCAGATCGCCTTTCAGATCATAGAAATCAACGGTCTCTTTTGCCAGATTCCAGTGTTCATCATGACGGTTACCGCAGATCACGCCCGCCAGCATCAGATCCTGACGGATCCCGAGATTGGCCTGTGTATCCGGTACGAAACGTAAACCCGTTTCAAAAATACGTACGCGGTTCTGCTGACGGTTCTGGTTATACACTACCGTAGACAGCAAGCCGGTCCACAGGGACAAACGCATAGCCGACATATCAATAGAGATTGGGCTTGGCAGCAGCAGCGCTTCTTCACCCGGGTGCAGCAGCGACTGGACTTTCGGGTCGACGAAGCTGTAGGTAATTACTTCCTGGTAGCCTTTGTCATTCAGCATGGTTTTTACACGTTTCAGCGACAAATCCGCTTCACGATGCGTACCCATGATAAGACCCGCCTGAATCGGCGTGTTCGGGATATTGTCATAACCGTATACGCGGGCGACTTCTTCGACCAGGTCTTCTTCGATTTCCATATCGAAACGCCAGCTCGGCGCGACCGCTTTCCACTCATCCTGCCCTTCCGTCACGTCACAACCCAGACGACGCAGAATGTCGCTCACCTGCTCATCCGCAATATGGTGTCCGATCAGACGATCCAGTTTGCTACGACGAAGCGTAATGGTTGCGCGTTTTGGCAGCGTGTCTTCGTTCATCACGTCAATGACTGGACCCGCTTCGCCGCCGCAGATATCGATCAGCAGGCGCGTTGCACGTTCCATGGCCTTATGTTGCAGAGCCGGATCAACACCACGCTCATAGCGGTGAGAAGCATCGGTGTGCAGACCGTGACGACGTGCGCGACCGGTAATAGACAGCGGGCTGAAGAATGCACATTCCAGCAGGACGTTTTGCGTTTCATCATTCACGCCGGAATGTTCGCCACCAAAGATGCCGCCCATCGCCAGCGCTTTGTTATGGTCCGCAATCACCAGCGTATCCGCATTCAGCTTCGCTTCGCTGCCATCCAGCAATACCAGGGTCTCACCCTCTTTTGCCATACGGACAACAATTCCGCCTTCAATGCGGTCTTTGTCGAATGCGTGCATCGGCTGGCCCAGTTCGAGCAGCACATAGTTAGTCACGTCAACCACGGCATCGATTGAACGAATACCGCAACGACGCAGTTTTTCTTTCATCCACAGCGGGGTCGGCGCTTTAACATTGATGCCTTTAACCACGCGGCCCAGATAGCGTGGACAGGCTTCCACGGCTTCAACCTGAATCGGCAGGACGTCGCTAATGGTTGCCGCTACAGGCGCGATTTCCGGCTCAACCAGCGGAGCTTTATTCAGCACAGCAACATCACGTGCGACACCGATAATGCCTAAGCAGTCGGCGCGGTTCGGCGTGACGCTGATTTCGATAGTGTTGTCGTCAAGCTTCAGGTATTCACGGATATCGGTGCCAATTGGCGCATCGGCCGGCAGTTCGATAATCCCGTTATGATCGTCGGAAATACCCAGCTCAGAGAATGAGCACAGCATACCTTCAGACGGCTCACCGCGCAGTTTCGCGGCTTTGATTTTGAAATCGCCCGGCAGAACGGCACCAACGGTTGCCACAGCCACTTTCAACCCCTGACGGCAGTTTGGCGCACCGCAGACGATATCCAGCAGACGGTCACCGCCTACATTCACTTTGGTGACACGCAGTTTGTCAGCGTTCGGGTGCTGGCCACATTCAACCACTTCACCCACCACAACGCCGTTGAACGCACCGGAAACAGGTTCCACACCGTCAACTTCCAGACCCGCCATTGTGATTTGGTTTGACAGAGCATCGCTATCAATCGCCGGGTTTACCCATTCGCGTAACCACAGTTCACTGAATTTCATTGTTTTATCCTGCCTTTATTTAAACTGTTTGAGGAAACGCAGATCGTTTTCGAAGAAAGAACGCAGATCGGTAACACCGTAACGCAGCATGGTCAGACGCTCCATCCCCATACCAAATGCAAAGCCCGAGTAGATTTCCGGATCGATGCCAACATTACGCAGCACGTTCGGGTGAACCATCCCGCAACCCAGTACTTCCAGCCACTTACCGTTTTTGCCCATCACGTCTACTTCCGCAGAAGGTTCAGTGAACGGGAAGTAGGAAGGACGGAAACGAACCTGCAGGTCTTCTTCAAAGAAGTTGCGCAGGAAATCGTGCAGCGTGCCTTTCAGGTTGGTGAAGTTGATGTTGGTATCAACAATCAGCCCTTCCATCTGATGGAACATCGGGGTGTGAGTCTGATCGTAATCGTTACGATATACACGGCCCGGGGCGATAATACGGATCGGCGGCTGTTTTTCCTTCATGGTGCGGATCTGCACGCCGGAAGTCTGCGTACGCAGCAAACGCGTCGCGTCAAACCAGAAAGTGTCGTGGTCAGCGCGCGCCGGATGATGGCCAGGAATGTTCAGCGCATCGAAGTTATGATAGTCATCTTCGATTTCCGGACCAGTCGCCACGGTAAAGCCCAGCTCACCAAAGAAACTTTCAATCCTGTCAATTGTACGCGTTACAGGATGCAGACCGCCGTTTTCGATACGACGCCCTGGCAGGGAGATATCGATAGTTTCTTCTGCCAGACGAGCATTCAGGGCAGCACTTTCTAATTCGGCCTTACGCGCGTTCAGCGCTTGCTGCACCTGCTCTTTGGCTTCGTTTATCACCGCACCTGCTGCCGGGCGCTCTTCTGGCGGCAGTTCGCGCAGGGTTGTCATCTGAAGGGTCAGGTGCCCTTTCTTGCCCAAATATTCGACGCGGACATTGTCTAACGCGGCAACATCTGAAGCCTGGTTAATGGCGGCCGTTGCACTGGCAACCAGCTCTGCGAGATGTGACATGGTTTTCCTCGTTATGTTGCGATATTCACTAGTCGCTCATATATACGCAAAATCATTCAAGTTGTATCAACGCAGTAAAAGAGCGAATGCAGCCAATACAGAGACAACTTGAAGGATGACGCGTATAAAAAAAGCCTCCACCAGGGAGGCTTTTAGGCGCTGTTTTCCGTTTCTTCTTTCACGCGCAAGCCTCCTGATTTCAGGTGCTAAAGTAAAAGAAGAAGCGGAAAATAGCAGCATTCATGCTTGCGTTACCTTGTGTGGTAAAAACCGGACAACCTTTATTGAAAAGGCTCACGGATAAATTGTCAACTAATTGATTGTACTGCAAATAAAAGAGAGGGAGCCAGGCTCCCTCTTTTCACCGGCTTATGCCAGAGCTGCTTTCGCTTTTTCGACCAGAGCGGTGAACGCTACTTTGTCGAATACTGCGATGTCAGCCAGGATCTTACGGTCGATTTCAACAGAGGCTTTTTTCAGGCCGTTGATGAATTTGCTGTAAGAAATACCGTTCTGACGTGCTGCTGCGTTGATACGCGCAATCCACAGTTGACGGAACTGACGCTTTTTCTGACGACGGTCACGATAAGCGTACTGACCAGCTTTGATAACAGCCTGGAAGGCAACGCGGTATACGCGAGAACGCGCACCGTAGTAGCCTTTAGCTTGTTTCAAAATTTTCTTGTGACGTGCACGGGCAACTACACCACGTTTTACGCGAGCCATATGTGCTCTCCTGTATCTATATTCTTAGTAAAAAAATGAATTAAACGTTAACGGCTTATGCGTACGGCAGGCACGCGATAACCAGACCCAGATCGCCTTTAGACACGAGGCCTTTTGGACGCAGGTGACGTTTACGCTTAGTAGATTTTTTGGTCAGAATATGACGCAGGTTTGCGTGCTTACGCTTAAATCCACCACCACCGGTTTTTTTGAAACGCTTAGCAGCACCGCGTACGGTCTTAATTTTTGGCATTTTAATAACTTCCACTTCGCATTGTTAATAAACGAAACGTAGGCGAACAACGGCTGTGGAACCCGTAGGCTCCACAGACATTGCTACTTGAAGGCCTTACTGTTTCTTCTTAGGAGCGAGCACCATGATCATCTGGCGGCCTTCGATCTTCGTAGGGAAGGATTCGACTACTGCCAGTTCACTCAGATCGTCACGGACGCGGTTGAGCACTTCCATACCGATCTGTTGGTGGGCCATCTCACGACCGCGAAAACGCAGTGTGATCTTAGCCTTATCGCCATCTTCCAGAAAGCGTACCAGGCTGCGGAGTTTTACCTGGTAATCGCCATCGTCGGTGCCAGGACGGAATTTAATTTCCTTAACCTGGATAACTTTTTGCTTTTTCTTCTGTTCCTTAGAAGACTTACTCTTTTCATAAAGGAACTTGCCGTAGTCCATAATACGACAAACTGGCGGTTCGGCGTTAGGGCTGATTTCAACTAAATCTACTCCAGCTTCTTCAGCTTTTTCGATCGCTTCTCTCAGACTCACAATACCCAAAGCTTCGCCTTCCAGACCTGTTAAGCGAACTTCCAGGGCGCGAATCTCGCCATTGATACGATTCGGACGTGCCGTTTGAACTCGTTTTCCGCCTTTAATACCTTATTCCTCCAGTTGTTGAAGACTGCGGCTGCGAATCTCTTGTTGCAGCTTCTCAATCACTTCATTTACGTCCAGGCTGCCCAAGTCTTTGCCACGACGGGTGCGCACGGCAACTTTGCCTGCTTCTACCTCTTTGTCGCCACAGACCAACATGTAAGGGACACGACGTAAAGTGTGCTCGCGGATTTTAAAGCCAATCTTCTCATTTCTCAAGTCTGCTTTTACACGAATACCCGCATTTTGTAGTTTCTGCGTTAATTCGTTAACGTATTCAGACTGAGAATCGGTGATGTTCATGACCACAACCTGAACCGGCGCAAGCCAGGTCGGGAAGAAGCCAGCGAACTCTTCGGTCAGGATACCGATGAAACGTTCCATCGACCCAAGAATTGCACGGTGAATCATAACCGGCACCTGACGTTCGTTGTTTTCGCCAACGTAAGAGGCGCTTAAACGGGACGGCAGGGAGAAGTCCAGCTGTACAGTACCGCACTGCCATGCACGATCGAGGCAGTCATACAGGGTAAATTCAATTTTCGGACCGTAGAACGCGCCCTCACCCAGTTGGAACTCAAACGGGATGTTGTTTTCTTCCAGCGCAACGGCCAGGTCAGCTTCAGCACGGTCCCACATTTCATCGCTACCGATACGTTTTTCGGGGCGAGTGGACAGTTTGACGACGATTTTCTCGAAGCCAAAGGTGCTGTACATATCGTAGACCATACGAATGCACGCGTTAACTTCATCACGAATCTGCTCTTCAGTACAGAAGATATGCGCATCATCTTGAGTGAAGCCACGAACACGCATCAGTCCATGCAGCGCACCTGACGGTTCATTACGGTGGCAGCTACCAAACTCAGCCATACGCAGCGGCAGATCGCGATAGGATTTCAGACCCTGATTAAAGATCTGTACGTGGCCAGGGCAGTTCATTGGCTTAATGCAGTATTCACGGTTCTCAGAAGAGGTGGTGAACATCGCATCTTTGTAGTTGTCCCAGTGACCTGTTTTTTCCCACAGCACGCGGTCCATCATGAACGGACCTTTCACTTCCTGATACTGGTATTCTTTCAGTTTTGAGCGAACAAAGACTTCCAGTTCACGGAAGATAGTCCAGCCATCGTTGTGCCAGAACACCATACCCGGCGCTTCTTCCTGCATGTGATACAGGTCAAGCTGTTTACCGATTTTACGGTGATCGCGTTTGGCCGCTTCTTCCAGACGTTGCAGGTAGGCATTCAGGGCTTTTTTATCTGCCCATGCAGTACCATAAATACGCTGCAGCATCTTGTTATTGCTGTCGCCACGCCAGTATGCCCCTGCGGTCTTCATCAGTTTGAAGTGATGGCAGAAACGCATATTCGGCACGTGCGGGCCACGGCACATATCGACATATTCTTCATGATGGTACAAGCCAGGCTTGTCATCATGGGCAATGTTTTCATCAAGAATGGAGACTTTATAGGTCTCGCCACGCTTCACGAAGGTTTCACGCGCTTCGTACCAGCTGACTTTCTTCTTAATGACATCGTAGTTTTTCTCAGCGAGCTCGTGCATCCGCTTCTCAAGCGCGTCGACGTCTTCCTGGGTTAACGTACGGTCAAGATCGATATCGTAGTAAAAACCGTTATCAACAACCGGTCCGATCGCCATTTTGGTGTGCGGCCAGAGTTGTTTGATCGCGTGCCCTAACAGGTGCGCACAGGAGTGACGAATGATCTCCAGACCTTCTTCATCCTTCGCGGTGATGATGGAGAGCTTCGCATCATGCTCAATCAGATCGGAAGCATCTACCAGCTCACCGTCAACACGGCCAGCAATAGTGGCTTTCGCCAGACCTGGACCGATGTCCAGCGCAACATCCATGGGGCTTACAGCGTGGTCGTAATGGCGTTGGCTGCCATCAGGAAGAGTAATAACAGGCATGTTATATCCTTATTTGCAGTGGTGACCCACACGTAAGATCACATACAAAGATTCAATATTTAAAATTATCAAAAAGGTGTGGGCTGATTCCCGCTTCACTCTGCGAAATATGTCACTGGTCGCCTTAAAGACCACACTGGACCTACACCCGCTTTTTGATAACACCGTTTGACAGTGTACACGGCATTACGGGTCGATCAAAGCAGCAATCAACGTGCGCTCTATGATGTAAATCAATTCACTGACACCCAACCATCTTTGTTACACTTGCACAAAGTCATCTAACCTGAGCAGGAAAAAAACAATGCCCACAAATCGCTTTGCGAAGAAACACTGGAAGATGGTTGTGATTCTGCTCGTTATTTGTGCGGCCATGTTGATGCTGCGCTGGGCTGCGATGATCTGGGGCTAAATGACGCTCACCCGCTGTTCCGATTTCGTTTATTTATCGATTAATCGAATTCGTCTGAAAATAACGCGTTATGGCCAGGTAGAAAAATAAAACGCAAATTAAATATTAAATAAACTTAACTTTAATTTAGAAAAGCCAGGCCATTTATTTGACCCGGCTTGTCACTACATCCGATAGCCGAGGGAAACTGTCGTGCGGCGATCGGTATGCTCCGGCGCTGTTGCCGGTGGTTCAGAGTTCCAGGTCACATTGTAAGCCACCTTTAACCCAAAGTGTTCGTTGATGGCAACGTTCAGGGCAGTTTCAGAGTTGAGTGTGGTATCGTCAGCGCCGAATACCGACACACCCTGAGTAAACTTGGTATTGTCCGTCATCTGCCATGCATAGGCCCCGGACGCATAGCCCAGCGGCTGTGTTTCGGTGGTGCCATCCGTGTGCTCGTCATAGCGCACGCCAGGACCGAATTCGAAACGGAAGCTGTGCACAGGCCCGTTGAGGAACTGACGACCATAACCCGCGGTCAGCACGTCACGCTCGCGGTAGCCGTTGTAGCGGTCGGTCAACCAGCTTGCCTGTCCAAAGAGATAGTCATAGTCGGTCATGTTGTAACGACTACGGCCACCTACGGCATATTTCTCCGATGAACGCTCATCATTTGAGGAGGTATTACTGGCATTTCCCCACAGAGACCATGCGGTCGTTTGGCCGTACCAGGTCATGGTGGTATCTGCGGTTAAAGAAGAACTTTTTGTGTTGCCTGACTGGGCGAGATATCCCGCGTTCAGGTTACCTTCAAAGGGTTTTTTCGCGCTGGAAGGGTCATCCATGACAGTAAAAACGGAATCATCGGCGGCAGCATGCATTGACGCAAGCAGGCCTCCCGTCAGCAGTAATGCTGCGGGCACTGTCTTCAAAAGCTTCATTTATTAAGAGTCCGTACAACAAAAAAAGAGACCATTACGGTCTCGGAAACTTTCATATGGATCAATGACAAAAGACCCTTGAAAGGTAACAAATTATAAAAAGACTCGAATAACATAGCAATAAATTCTTATTTCATTTTTTGAATAAGAGCGTTCCTAAACCTTTATTTTATTTATATAACTTTATGACGATAATTTTAAATAAAGATATGAAAAATCATGTTGTTAATTACTTCACTTTCGGGAGGTTAAGTGCCAGACTGAGGACAGCCTAACAGGAGGTAAAGATGGTACGTATCTATACGTTAACACTTGCGCCCTCTCTCGATAGCGCAACAATCACTCCGCAAATTTACCCGGAAGGTAAGCTTCGTTGTACCTCGCCAGTTTTTGAACCCGGCGGCGGCGGCATCAACGTTGCTCGCGCAATTGCCCATCTTGGCGGAACCGCAACGGCGATTTTCCCCGCGGGGGGTGCAACCGGAGAGCATCTTATTGCATTGCTCGCCGACGAAAATGTTCCCGTATCCACTGTCGAAGCCAAAGATTGGACCCGACAAAATCTTCATGTCCACGTTGAGTCCAGCGGCGAACAATATCGTTTTGTCATGCCTGGCGCTGCGCTGACCGATGACGAGTTCTACCAACTTCAGGATCAGGTGCTGGAAATTGAATCTGGTGCATTGCTGGTCATCAGCGGTAGTTTGCCGCCCGGCGTACAGCTTGAGAAGTTGACCCGACTGATTACCACCGCACAAAAACAGGGGATCCGCTGTATTGTCGACAGTTCAGGTGAAGCACTGACGGCGGCGTTAGCCATCGGCAATATCGAACTGGTCAAACCTAACCTCAAAGAACTGAGTGCGCTGGTAAATCGAGAACTGACACAGCCCGATGATGTGCGCAAGGCCGCACAGGAAATCGTACATAGTGGAAAAGCGCACCGCGTTGTGGTCTCGCTTGGGCCGCAAGGAGCGCTGGGCGTAGATCGAGATACCTGCGTTCAGGTGGTTCCGCCACCGGTGAAAAGTCAAAGCACCGTAGGCGCGGGCGACAGTATGGTCGGGGCCATGACGCTTAAACTGGCTGAGAATGCACCTTTTGAGGATATTGTCCGTTACGGCGTCGCCGCAGGTAGCGCTGCAACGCTAAATCAGGGTACGCGCCTGTGCTCTTTGGACGACACGCAAAAAATTTATTCGTATCTCACTCAGTAATGACACCGCCCCTCTTTTGAAGAGAAAGGGGGATTCTCGCGTAAAACTGTCAGCATGGATGTTATGCGACTATGATAAAAAATCACGTGATTACAAAGAAGTGAATCATGTGCAGTCAGACGTCTCCACAACGGTACGGGGTGAAGAAGAGCGACAAACATTAAGTGCCTTTCCAGCGATGACGCGTCCGTGGTGTGCGTCAGTTCGTGTTTTTTAACCGCATTCTTGCGCTAACCTTATGATCTGGCAGACAACATGGGGAGAGACATCATGTGGCAGGCTATCAGTCGTCTTTTAAGCGAGCAATTAGGTGAAGGCGAAATCGAACTGCGTAATGAACTGCCCGGCGGAGAGATTCACGCCGCATGGCATTTACGCTATGCGGGGCGAGATTTTTTCGTCAAATGCGATGAAAGAGAGCTGTTAACCGGCTTTACGGCAGAAGCCGATGAGCTGGAGCTACTTTCCCGCAGTCAAACTGTATCGGTACCGAAAGTCTGGGCAGTAGGCGCAGACAGAGATTACAGCTTTCTGGTGATGGATTTCCTCCCTCCCCGTCCGCTTGATGCGCATAACGCGTTTATCCTCGGTCAACAGCTTGCGCATTTGCACGAATGGAGCGACCAGCCTCAGTTTGGTCTCGACTTCGATAACGCGCTCTCTACCACACCGCAGCCCAATACCTGGCAACGTCGCTGGTCAACCTTTTTCGCCGAGCAGCGTATAGGCTGGCAACTGGAACTCGCCGCTGAAAAAGGCATTGCGTTTGGCAATATTGATGCCATCGTCGAACATGTCCAGCAACGTCTCTCTTCTCATCAGCCGCAGCCGTCTCTCCTGCACGGTGATTTGTGGTCCGGGAACTGCGCCCTCGGTCCTAACGGTCCGTACATCTTTGACCCTGCCTGCTACTGGGGGGACAGAGAGTGCGACCTGGCAATGCTGCCGTTACATATCGATCAGCCGCCGCAAATTTATGACGGTTACCAGTCTGTCTCACCACTACCGCTGGACTTTCTTGACAGGCAGCCAATCTACCAGCTCTATACGCTGCTGAATCGAGCAATTCTGTTCGGAGGACAGCATCTGGTTGTGGCGCAGAAAGCGCTGGATAGATTACTCGCTGCTTAACTACGTACCGCGTTGCTTATCAGGCCTGCCGTTTCGCAACATGGCAGGCCCGATAGAGCGGCACTTACAAAAAGCCCAGCAATGAGAAGAAGAAGTAGCCGATCACGATAACGATCACCGGCAAAATATAAAGCGGGAAAATTTGTAAGAAGATCGTATGGTGCGGTACCACAATTCGCGACTCAAGTTGCTCGCGGGATAATCCTTCACTGCCTTTTGCCTGTTCCAGAATCAGCTGATCCTCAACGCCTTCGCGTAAGAAACGTGCCTGGCGGCTCATTCTGGCGCCTGAATCCTGCAACGCCAGACCGATAAAAATCAGGATGAATATCAGCCAAAAAACGAGATTCAGTCCACTTTGAAAATCGGGTGTTGGCGAGTTATACCAGAACACGTTAAGAAAAGGTGTATTAACCCGCATCATATCGATCATCACGTGAGCAAAATCGAGCATGACCGCGTTAATTCCCTCCTGCTTTTCGCTGTGCGCATACATAAACTTCAGTACAGAAACCAGTGTTGAAATCAGCGCGGGAATGAAAATTACCCATCCCGCCAGCCTTTTCAAGACGGCAATGCGTCCAGCTTGTTGATACGTCATGAGTTCCCCTTGATAAAGACGTGTCATTTTGGCCTAAGTTTACCCGCTGATAACCATTTTCGCCTGATCTTTAAAGGCGGTATACTGCTGAATTAGCCATAATGAACGCTCAGAGCCTGTTATTACTGGCTCTTAATCCCTTTTATCACCGTAAAGGAGAGGTTGTAATGTCAACCCCGCGTCAAATTCTTGCTGCAATTTTCGATATGGATGGGTTACTGGTCGATTCTGAACCGCTTTGGGATCAGGCTGAACTGGATGTGATAGCAAGTTTAGGCGTTGATATCTCCCGCCGCCATGAACTTCCCGATACTCTTGGCTTACGCATCGATATGGTGGTCGATTTGTGGTTTGCGCAGCAACCGTGGAACGGTCCCTCACGTCAGGAAGTCACCGAGCGCATCATCACCCGGGCCATTGCGTTAGTGGAAGAAACAAAACCACTGCTGCCGGGTGTGCGTGAAGCCGTGGCGTTGTGCAAATCTCAGGGAATCAAAGTAGGACTGGCATCCGCCTCGCCGCTGCATATGCTGGAAAAAGTGCTGACCATGTTTGATCTGCGCAGCAGCTTCGACGCTCTGGCTTCCGCAGAAAAACTGCCCTACAGCAAACCGCACCCGCAGGTTTATCTCGATTGCGCCACAAAACTGGGCATTGACCCGTTAAACTGCGTAGCACTGGAAGACTCGGTAAACGGCATGATTGCTTCGAAAGCCGCCCGTATGCGTTCCATCGTCGTACCAGCGCATGAGAATCAGGACGATCCCCGCTTCGTTCTTGCCGACGTCAAACTAACCTCGCTCACCGAACTTACTGCCGTTCATCTGCGCGGCTAATCCTGTAACGGGCAATGATCGTATTGCCCGCCCTCTCAGATCTTTTATTTTTAAAACATCGTTTCATTTTTAATTGTGTTTCTGTTTAACCTCTCCTATCCTTGCCCTATAGAGCAAGCGTTAATGACATAAATAGTTGAGGTAAACATGATTCAGGAAGCTTTTCGTCTCGAAGGTAAAGTAGCCATCGTCACTGGATGTGACACCGGCCTTGGGCAGGGTATGGCAGTGGCGCTGGCTGAAGCGGGCTGCGATGTAGTCGGCGTGAATCGTAAAATACCACATGAAACCGCAGAGAAAATTAACGCCCTCGGTCGACGTTTTATGGCTATTCAGGCCGACCTCAGCCAACAAGATGCTCTCACCAGCATCGTGACACAATCGGTGTCGGCGTTTGGCCGGATCGATATTCTGGTCAACAATGCGGGAACCATACGCCGTCAGGATGCGCTGGACTTCAGTGAAAAGGATTGGGATGACGTGATGAATCTGAATCTCAAATCTGTTTTCTTTCTGTCACAGGCCGTGGCGCGCCAGTTTCTGACTCAGGGCAATGGCGGAAAAATTATTAACATTGCCTCGATGCTCTCTTTTCAGGGCGGAATCCGCGTCCCTTCCTATACAGCATCAAAAAGCGGCGTACTGGGCATCACTCGCCTGCTCGCCAATGAATGGGCGGCCAAAGGAATTAATGTCAATGCTATCGCACCCGGCTATATGGCGACCAATAATACCCAGCAGCTGCGCGCAGACAGCGAGCGCAATCAGGAGATTATCGATCGTATTCCCGCAGGGCGCTGGGGCACGCCAAATGATCTGAAAGGCCCGGTCGTATTCCTCGCAAGTTCCGCCTCTGACTATATTCATGGCTATACGCTAGCCGTGGATGGCGGTTGGCTGGCGCGGTAATGGCGCACTTGTGACAAAGGGTTACAACGTCACCTCTTCCGCCTACTGTATAAAACCCCTATACTGTATGAATCGACAGTTTATTGGGTTTTATCATGACGGCGGAAGGCCACCTTCTTTTTTCTATTGCCTGTGCGGTATTTGCCAAGAATGCCGAGCTAACGCCCGTTCTTGCGCAGGGTGACTGGTGGCATATTGTTCCTTCCGCCATTTTAACGTGCCTGCTGCCGGATATTGATCATCCCAAATCCCTGCTGGGGCAGCGTCTGAAGTGGATATCAAAACCCATTGCCCGGGCATTTGGTCATCGCGGGTTTACGCATAGCCTGCTTGCAGTCTTTGCCCTGCTGACCACGTTTTACCTGAAAGTCCCGGACACCTGGATAATACCGGCTGATGCCTTACAAGGTATGGTTCTCGGTTATCTCAGCCATATTCTGGCCGATATGCTGACCCCGGCGGGCGTTCCCCTGCTTTGGCCCTGCCGCTGGCGTTTTCGTCTGCCCATCCTCGTGCCGCAAAAAGGCAACCAACTGGAGCGGTTTCTGTGCATGGCACTGTTCGCATGGGCAATCTGGATGCCGCAGACCGTACAAGAGAACAGCGCTGTACGCTGGTCTTCGCAGATGATTAATACGCTACAAATGCATTTCAATCGTTTCATAACGCATCAGATTGACTAATAAATCAGCCAAAAAGTCATTTTCGGTATAAACAATTCCATTTGAATATAAGAGGCATGTCACAGTTCTGCTAATCTTGCGCCAACAGAATCACCTTTAAGCGGTGATACGCATAATAAGATCAGGAGAACGGGGATGAACTTTCCTTTAATCGCGAACATTATCGTGTTCATAGTGCTGCTGTTCGTGCTGGCGCAAGCCCGGCACAAACAGTGGAGTCTGGCCAAAAAAGTACTGGTCGGTCTGGTCATGGGTGTCGTGTTCGGCCTTGCCCTGCACACCATTTATGGTTCCGACAGCCAGGTTCTTAAAGATTCCGTACAGTGGTTCAACATTGTCGGCAACGGTTATGTCCAGTTGCTGCAGATGATTGTTATGCCGCTGGTATTTGCATCTATTCTCAGCGCCGTTGCGCGTCTGCACAATGCCTCTCAGTTAGGTAAAATCAGCTTCCTGACCATCGGAACGCTACTGTTTACCACGCTGATTGCCGCACTGGTTGGGGTTCTGGTGACCAACCTGTTCGGCCTGACCGCCGAAGGTCTGGTGCAAGGTGGTGCCGAGACGGCCCGTCTGAACGCGATTGAAACCAACTATGTTGGCAAAGTGGCTGACCTCAGCGTTCCGCAACTGGTGCTGTCGTTTATTCCGAAAAACCCGTTTGCCGATCTGACTGGCGCCAACCCGACGTCGATTATCAGCGTAGTTATCTTCGCAGCATTCCTGGGTGTAGCCGCACTGAAACTGCTAAAAGATGATGCACCAAAAGGCGAGCGCGTTCTGGTGGCTATCGATACCCTGCAAAGCTGGGTGATGAAGCTGGTTCGTCTGGTGATGCAGTTGACGCCGTACGGTGTTCTGGCGCTGATGACCAAAGTGGTTGCCGGTTCCAACCTTCAGGACATCATTAAGCTGGGTAGCTTCGTCGTGGCCTCTTATCTCGGTCTGGGCATTATGTTCGTGGTTCACGGGATCCTCTTGGGTATTAACGGCGTTAGCCCGCTGAAATACTTCCGTAAGGTGTGGCCGGTGCTGACTTTCGCCTTCACCAGCCGTTCCAGCGCAGCCTCAATTCCGCTGAACGTTGAAGCGCAAACCCGTCGTCTGGGCGTGCCTGAATCCATCGCCTCTTTCGCCGCCTCTTTTGGCGCCACGATTGGCCAGAATGGTTGTGCGGGTCTGTACCCGGCAATGCTGGCAGTAATGGTCGCGCCGACCGTTGGAATCAACCCGCTGGACCCAATGTGGATTGCCACGCTGGTTGGTATCGTGACCGTGAGTTCCGCAGGGGTTGCGGGTGTCGGTGGCGGTGCAACGTTTGCCGCGCTGATCGTTCTGCCTGCTATGGGTCTGCCGGTCACGCTGGTTGCGCTGTTGATCTCCGTTGAACCGCTGATCGACATGGGTCGTACTGCGTTGAACGTAAGCGGTTCCATGACTGCCGGTACGCTGACCAGTCAATGGCTGAAGCAGACCGATAAAACAATTCTGGACAGCGACGATAACGCCGAACTGGCGCATCGCTAAGTCTGTCAGCTAAAAAACAAAAAACCGCCGGAGTATCATGCTCCGGCGGTTTTTTTATATCCATTAATCGCTCAGTTCATTTTCCTGACGAACCTGATTAGCCCAGCGCTGCGCTGATTCCGGGACCGTAAATGCAGGCGAACGTTGAAACGACTCCCCCATTAAGACAAAAGCGACATATTTTCCGCGCAGTATCCATACGTCACGAAACGCATCCATTTTAATCGCATGCTCTGGTGGAGCGGGCTCCACGCGAGGAACATAGCTGATAACCGGACGATTTTGTTGGCGAAGAGGTTTCATAATCAGTTGCTTCACTAAAGACAAATTCTAAAAATCAGAAAACCGCTATCTTAGCCGATTTTGCCTCCTGACGTCCTGCCTTGCGTGCGCTGTTTGCCTGGTTCATCGCGCTTTACGTCATCGGCCTGTACCTGCGCCGCTGAATGAGTGGTCTATAGTTAAAGTTTTTGACAGCAACAACGACCCTTTCAGCGATGAAAACAGGAGACGAGTTTAATGTCACAGAACGATAAGCACCCACTCCATCACTCAGCGCCGGTTCATGATGCCAGCGAATCCCAGCCAGGACTTGACTCACTGGCGCCAGCAGACGGTTCACATCAGCCAGCGCCTGAACCCACGCCACCAGGCATGCAACCCACCACATCCGGCAGCTTAAAAGCGCCTGACGTCACAAGTGACAAACTCAACGCGCTGGACAGTTTTCGCAAAGGAAGCGAGGATTTTGCCCTGACCACCAATCAGGGCGTGCGCATTGCGGACGATCAAAACTCTCTGCGCGCCGGAAACCGTGGGCCAACTCTGCTGGAAGACTTCATCCTGCGGGAAAAAATCACCCATTTTGATCATGAACGCATCCCGGAGAGGATCGTACATGCCCGAGGTTCTGCCGCTCACGGTTACTTTCAGCCCTATGCCAGTCTCAGCGCGACGACGAAAGCGGACTTTCTGAGTGATGAAAATAAAATCACCCCGGTTTTTGTCCGATTCTCTACGGTTCAGGGCGGCGCAGGCTCTGCGGATACGGTCAGAGATATACGGGGATTTGCGACCAAGTTTTACACTGAAGAGGGCATTTTCGACCTGGTGGGAAACAATACTCCCATCTTCTTTATTCAGGATGCCCATAAATTCCCAGATTTCGTCCATGCGGTTAAACCGGAGCCGCATTGGGCCATCCCGCAGGGCCAAAGCGCCCATGACACCTTCTGGGATTATGTCTCATTACAGCCTGAAACGTTGCACAACGTCATATGGGCAATGTCCGATCGGGGTATTCCGCGCAGCTATCGCACGATGGAAGGCTTTGGTATTCACACATTTCGGTTGATTAATGCGCAAGGGAAAGCCACCTTTGTCCGTTTCCACTGGAAACCGCTGGCAGGCAAAGCTTCGCTGGTATGGGATGAAGCGCAAAAACTTACCGGTCGGGATCCCGACTTTCATCGCCGCGATCTGTGGGAGGCGATTGAAGCGGGCGATTATCCGGAATATGAACTGGGGCTACAGCTCATTCCTGAAGAGGACGAATTCAAGTTCGATTTTGACCTGCTCGATCCAACGAAATTGATACCTGAAGAACTGGTTCCGGTACAACTCGTCGGTAAAATGGTGCTAAACCGCAATCCGGACAATTTTTTCGCCGAAAATGAGCAAGTGGCTTTTCATCCCGGACACATCGTCCCGGGCATCGATTTTACTAACGATCCCTTGTTGCAGGGCCGCTTGTTCTCCTATACCGATACCCAGATCAGTCGTCTGGGCGGGCCCAACTTCCATGAAATCCCAATTAATCGCCCAACCTGTCCGTATCATAATTTCCAGCGTGACGGCATGCATCGCATGGACATCGATACCAACCCAGCCAACTATGAACCGAATTCCATCAATGATAACTGGCCGCGTGAAACACCTCCGGGGCCAAAACGCGGTGGATTTGAGTCGTATCAGGAACGGATTGAAGGAAACAAAATCCGCGAACGCAGCCCCTCTTTCGGCGAATACTATGCGCAGCCTCGTCTGTTCTGGCTAAGTCAGACGCCAATTGAACAGCAGCATATTATCGGCGGATTCAGTTTCGAACTTAGCAAAGTTACGCGCCCCTATATCAGAGAAAGAGTGGTCGAACAGTTAGTTCATATTGATACTGCCCTCGCCACGGCGGTTGCCAGGAATCTGGGTTTTGAACTCACTGAGGAACAAACCAAAATTATGCCGCCGGCCAACGTCAACGGTTTGAAAAATGCGCCGTCACTCAGTTTATATGCAGGTGCGCAAGGTGAGATTAAGGGCCGTGTGGTCGCCATTTTACTTAATGACCAGGTGAAATCGGCCGATCTGCTCGCCATCATGCAAGCCCTACAGGCCGAAGGTGTTCATGCCAAACTGCTCTATTCCCGAATGGGGAATGTGGTTGCCGACGATGGCTCCGTTCTGACAATCGCCGGTACCTTTGCGGGTTCGCCATCCCTGACGGTCGATGCAGTCATTGTTCCATGTGGGAATATTGCGGATATCGCAATGAACGGAGATGCCCGATATTACTTACTCGAAGCGTATAAACACTTAAAACCTATCGCCCTGGCTGGCGATGCTCGTCAGTTTAAAGCAACGTTGAATATCAAAAAGGAAGGAGAAGAAGGCGTGGTGGAAGCGGACAGTGCAGACACACAGTTCATGGATACCCTGCTGACGCTGATGACCGCGCACCGCGTCTGGTCACGCGCCGGAAAAATAGACACGATTCCGGCCTAAAAAAATGCGGCGCATCAAGCGCCGCAAACTCAGGAATTACACGTTTAGAAAACTGCCAAGACGATAACCGCGCTCCGCAATAGCATATTTCAGTGACGAAGACGTCAGCACGTCGAGCTCAGTTAAGCGGGGGTAACAGTAGGCACTTTGACGAATAATGTCATCGATAAAAGCCGGATGACACATCACTTCCAGAGAGGATTCTCCGCGATCGGCTGACGCATCAAGCATCTGCAAAAACAGAGCTTCAGAAATCGCCTCACCGTAAAACTCGCTGCTGAATCCCTGGGAAGTCCGTAAGGTTTCCGGTAAGTCAGACGCCTGGAATACGGCCTGACGATCGATACGCAACGCAATCCCCTTCTGGGCAGCAAACCCTGCTACGATAGGGAAAATTTGCGGGAACATATGCACATGGTGATGGCTATCCAGATGCGTCGGCTCCCGCCCGAACAGGTCAATAAAACGCTGATACTGTGCGGCCAGTTCCTGAGAAATTTCATCCAGCGGCAAAGTGTCTTCCTCCGCCATCTGCCAGATCCATTTCCCCAGTACCCCGTCACGAGTAAGGCCCGGCATTGCCGTCAACGGCCTGCCCAGCGTCAGAACAAAGTGCATTCCGACGGCAAGTTCAGGTATGTCGCGACTCAGCTGTACCGCATGGTCAATTGCCGCACCGTTAATCAGCGCCGTTGTCGAGGTGACAACACCATTGCGACAAGCTTCAACAATGCCGTAGTTTTGTCCTTTACTCAGGCCAAAATCATCCGCATTCACAATCAGTACGCGTTCCATAGCCGACCTCAGTTAGTGTTGTTCGCTTTTGAGTTTCTCAATGCACCCGGCGAAGTTTGGCAGCCATTTTTCATGCGCCAGAATCAGTTCACGCGCCAGAATTTCGGCATCGCTGTCAGAATGCACCAGCGGGCTCAGGTTCAGCGCCAGCAGCACATCATTCAGCTCACCGCTCAACGCTGCGTTGCTCGCCGCCACTTCAAAACCTTTAATGGTATAGATAAGGCCGAGCACTTTCTCATCAAAATGGGTAATTCGCGGATGCGGCGTAGCACCGTTGCGCCCCAGCGTACAGGTCATCTCAACCGCCCAGTTGGCAGGAATATTATCAACATGCCCATGGTGAGGAATGTTGACATAGTGCTCGGTCTGTTTGTCATTGTAGATGGCATTGATCACTTCACAGGCCGCATCGGAGTAATAGGCCCCGCCGCGCTGCTCCAGCTCTTTCGGTTTAACGTTTAGCTCAGGATTTTTGTAGAGCTCAAACAGTTGTTTTTCAACTTTTTGTACTACCTGAGCACGTGCGCCACCCTTATAGTACTCGCCCATTTCGATCGCCAGCATCTCTTTTGGCTTGAAGTAGTACAGCAGATACGAGCACGGCAGCAGCTTCAGCGAACGAATCAATCCTTCGCTGAACGGCAGGTCGAAGATGTTCTTCACGCCAGAGGCTTTCAACTGACCCGAAGCAACGCCGTCAAGCAGTTCATCAAAGCGTGACACACCGTTGACCAGAACATCCTTAATGAAGACCATATGGTTCAGACCAAACAGGTCGATAGATAAGTCATCGCTCTCTTTCAGCGCCAGCACGTCGCTGATGAACATTTTCATGCCGATCGGAATATTACATACGCCGATGAATTTCTTGAAATTCGTATGGCGATAAACCGCCTCAGTCACCATCCCGGCTGGGTTAGTGAAGTTGATCACCCACGCATTCGGGCACAGTTCTTCCACATCTTTAACAATATCAAAGATAACCGGAATGGTACGCAGGCCTTTGAACAACCCGCCAGCGCCGTTGGTTTCCTGCCCCAGATGCCCGTGGCTCAGCGGAATGCGTTCATCCTTTTCACGGGCTTGCAGTTGCCCTACACGCAACTGGGTGGTAACGAAATCAGCATCTTTCAGTGCTTCACGGCGATCCAGCGTTTTAAACAACTTCATCGGCACGCCGGCTTTATCGATCATGCGCTGGCATAGGTCAAAAATAATGTCCAGTTTCTCTTTTCCACCGTCGACATCAACCAGCCACAACTCAGAAACCGGTAATTCATGATAGCGCTTAATAAAGCCTTCAAGTAATTCAGGGGTGTAGCTGCTCCCGCCACCGATAGTGACGACTTTTAATTTCTGGCTCATACTTTCTCCCTTCAGTGTCAAAACACTGACGTGTATTATGCTCAACCCGTATGTCAGGTATAGCGTGGCTGTCCCGACGCTATTTTGGGCAAGCTATAAAAAATGGGTTATTGGCAAATAATATCTACTGATTAAATTCAGTTAATTTCTTACGGTAGCTATTCGGTGTAAACGACGTCAGCTTTTTAAACGTTTTAATAAACAGGCTTGGACTACTGTAGCCAGACTCGTAAGCAATATCCGTTACAGAATAGTTCGTCATTTCCAGCTGTTTTTTAGCAAAGTTAATGCGGATTTCATTAATAATCTGCATCGGCGTTTTGCTGTAATAACGCTGGGTTGCACGGGTCAGATACTCCTGGGATTTCGCGGACAGGTGTACCATATTTTCCAGCGCGTTCTCGCTAAACTGCCGTTTGTCGTGCATGGTCTCGACGGTGGTTTTAAGCCACTGCGGAATATCATCCAACACCTGCTCTTCGCGATGATGACGTAACCGATTAATAATATAGAAGGTGACCACTTCTACAAATTCATCCAGTCCGCTCTCGCGAAAGTTAAGTGATGCAATAACCGTTTCAATATAGGTAAGAAACGAGTTATTCGCCCGATAGACCTGCGATGCAACGAAACAAAATGGCAGCAGCGGGTGATAGTGCTGTTCAAAAAAACGTTTACTGATGACGACGTTAAGGATCCTTGTCGCACCAAAATCATAAAAACTTTGGTGGTGCGATCCCAACGGGATAAAAACAAAGTCTCCACGTTCGAGTAGTACGCGTTTACCGTTGATTTCCTGATAATAGCGCCCGGTTAAAACCAGGGTAAATTCATAGTAGTCATGCTGATGCAGCCCGCTGATACTCTCAGTTTTGTTATAGATGAACACATGGAAATTTTTGCCATTAAACAGCTGCTGTTCATAAACGGTTTTGATTTCCGGTGCGTTAATCTGTAGCTGCATTATACACTCCTCGCTATTTCAGCTTTTCGTGAAGTTCAATCAGTTCAGTCACCAGCTCACGCGCCAGCATTGATGTCATCAGGTGGTCCTGCGCGTGGACCAGCACCAGGCTAACTTTCATTTTACCTTCGCCCTGATCGCCTTCAATCAGTTTCGTTTGCACGAGGTGCGCTTCGTTCAGCGCCAGACGAGACTGGTCCATCATGGCCTTGGCCGACTCGAAATCGCCTTGCTTGGCCATTTTGAGTGCGCCATACGCCAGGCTACGCGCCTGACCGGAGTTGATGATGAGGCCCATCACCACTTCTTCAAGTTCTTCTGCTGCGGATTGCGTGTCGACGATATTCTCGATATCCAACATACTTTTTTCCTCTGGTTCAGTCCGGCATGACAGTGAAGCCATGCCGGATTAAATTTAGAATTTCAATGCGTTAGCGATATCTTCTTCGCTTTCTTCTTGGTCAATAACATTCTGCGCTTTGTTGGCTACCACCACGAACGGCAGGTAAACCAGCGTTGCAATACCGAGGTTGAACAGCGCGACCAGCAGAGCAGCGACACTACCGTTGGTGTTAAAGAACGCGCCCAAACCGGTTGGCATGGTCCACGGTGCAATGTTGGTAATCGGTGGAATAATGCCTGAGTAATAAGCTGCCAGCGTAATCGCCGCCAGAATCGGCTGAACCAGGATGAACGGGATAAACATCACCGGGTTCATGATGATCGGCAGACCGAACAGGATAGGTTCGTTAATCTGGAACAGACCTGATGGCAGTGCCAGTTTAGCAACCTGACGATAGTCAGGACGACGCGATGCCAGGAAGATAGCGATAATCAGACCCAGCGTTGCCCCGCTACCTCCAAGGAAAATATAGGAGTCGAGCATCGGTTTCGCCCAGACGTGGAACGTCTTACCGGCTTCCAGCGCGGCATCTACGGAACCAAACTGTTGGTAGATAGAGATGTTTTCCAGCGCCCATGGCGTCATGATACCGCTGTCCAGCGCAGTCAGCGCCAGTGAACCGTGAATACCAAAGAACCACAGCAGCGGAACAAAAATCACGTAGGCCCAGCCCACCACGCTGCCCAACGACGCCAGCGGAGTTGAAATGGAATCCATAATGATCTGGTGGAAGTTCGTACCCCAGGTGTTCAATGCCCAGGCGATGATCCCCATAATGGAGAGGATAAGGAAGCCAGGAATCAGCGCAGAGAATGAGCGCGATACAGATGTCGGTACGCTATCAGGTAATTTAATGACCCAATTGCGACGAACCACAAAGGTGAACATTTCCGCGACCGCGAGGCCGATAATGATACCGGAAATAATATTGGCACCGCCGAGCCAGTTCGCGCCAACGGCATAGGCTTCACCCACGCTATAAGGCGTTACGGTCATAAACGCGGCGACAGATAACAGCCCGGCAGCCAGTGAGTCGACTTTACGTTCTTCTGCCAGCGCCATGCCGATAAAGAACGGTGCCATCAATGACATGATACCCAGCGTACCGTTATAGACGTTTCCACCAATGCCTTTCAAGCTATTCAGCGTTTCAATAGTTGAAGCATCAAGTCGAATGCCCATTGAATAAAAAAACGACCCCTCCCCAAAGCTCAGGAAAACGTTATTGATTAATACAAACATGGCCCCTGCGAGGGTTAACGGCATTAAACGAATAAAACCGTTCTTGATTGCATTAACGTGTGGCTGCTTTCCAATTTTTACAGCAAAAGGAAGGAGTACCTTTTCAAGTGAAGCAATAGCGTTACTCATAGAAAAATACCCTTAAATACCGCAATTAAAAATTGCGGTGAATGTTAATGAAATAACTCTTTGACGGGAAAAATTAAAATAAAATAATTAATTTGCTGCGGCTTTTTTAATTGCTGCAACAGCAGCCTTAAGCACGCCTAAACCATCGACTTTGCCATACAGCAGCGAGTCAATCACTTCCACAGGCTTGTTGGGTAACAAACGCTGAATTTCGGGCAACATATAAGCAATTTGTGGACCTAATAACACGACATCGGCCGTTGGACCTTTTTCTCCGGCCAGCGTTTCAGGAAACGCTTCAATAATAACCGGCACTTCGTATTTTTCGGCCTGAGCACGCATCTTCGAAACCAACAATGAAGTCGACATGCCCGCAGAACAAAACAGATAAATGTGTTTCTTTTCCATTAAAACGATCCTCATATGCGATTATCTGTCAACCAGACACTCCGCAAGCCATAACCTGCATCCATGCTCTGGGTAACTTGCGTCAGCTAAATTACTTTTTTAGGTGGCTGAAATGAGTATACGGGATTGCACCAGTGGATGGTATTTCCTTGACCAACTAAATTGTCTCTCCTTGACCTGTCGTTATGACCCCCCTCACATTTCGGGCAAATAATTCGCGGCAATAAATAAGATCGTTCGGCACAAAAAAACCGGCACGATGGCCGGTTCGTCTGAATGCTCAGGCAATAAGCAGTTGTTACTTCTTCGCCGCCTGCGGGTCGGTGTCGTACTCTGCGCAGGTCTGGTAACCGGAGTTAATCACATGTCCGGTGTCATCTAAAGCAACAAAATAGGTTTCAGCTTTACCATCTCGTTGACCCAGGATGTAGGTCTGGCATGTCCCTCGCGCATGAATCATGCTGACTTCAGAAGAAGGTTTACCGGCAATCTGCGCCACCTGCGCCCGGCTCATCCCTTTCTTCACATCTTTCACCACGGGCTGAACAAATTGGTCTTTGGTACGATCGTAAGCCGTACACCCTGCCAGCATAGTCAAAACAGCCGCTGCACTCAGAATTCCTGTTAGGTTCTTGTTCATATTCCGTCCTCTTGTATTTCAGCGTGTTATATAAGCCTGGAGCACAACAACGCATTTTTCAAGCAATCAGATGATACTTAGGCAGTTTCGGAAAATTCTATTAAAACAAAATGATGCTCGCATCCCTTGTCGTTTGGGCCTCAACGCGATAATTTTAACACATCATTTTTTTGATCATTTTATTTTCCATAGGGGGTTAAATGACTCTGCAGCAAGAGATAATCCAGGCGCTTGGCGCAAAACCGCACATCAATGCAGAAGAAGAAATTCGCCGCAGCGTGGATTTCCTTAAATCTTATCTGCAGACCTACCCCTTTCTGAAATCACTGGTATTAGGGATTAGCGGCGGGCAGGACTCAACGCTCGCGGGAAAACTATGCCAGATGGCTATTTCCGAGCTTCGCGAAGAAACGGGGAATGACGCGCTGCAGTTTATTGCCGTACGTCTGCCATATGGCGTTCAGGCTGATGAACAGGACTGTCAGGATGCCATCGCCTTTATCCAACCGGACCGCGTACTCACCGTCAATATTAAGGGTGCGGTACTGGCCAGTGAACAGGCCCTGCGTGAAGCGGGTATTGAACTGAGCGATTTTGTCCGTGGCAATGAAAAAGCCCGTGAACGTATGAAGGCTCAGTACAGTATCGCCGGCATGACCAGCGGCGTTGTCGTGGGAACCGATCATGCAGCAGAAGCCATCACCGGATTTTTCACCAAATACGGCGATGGCGGTACTGACATTAACCCTATTTTCCGTTTGAACAAGCGTCAGGGTAAGCAACTGCTTGCCGCGCTGGGTTGCCCGGAACATTTATATAAGAAAGCACCAACCGCCGACCTCGAAGACGATCGTCCTTCTCTGCCGGATGAAGCCGCATTAGGCGTCACCTATGACAACATCGACGATTATCTGGAAGGAAAAACGCTGGCTGCCGACGTCGCGAAAAAAATTGAAGGCTGGTATCTGAAGACCGAGCACAAACGTCGCACACCGATTACGGTGTTTGATGACTTCTGGAAAAAAGCGTAATTCTTTTAGTCACATATTGCCGGATAGCACTGAGATCACCGCTGTCCGGTCCCTTTTCCTGATCTGATGCCGCTTTTTTAATCGGTTCCAAACTGTTACACTGGATGGATAACCAGCATCCGGAGTGAGAAGTGGTACGGCGTCAATCAGCCCCGCGCCTGACATTTGAGGCAGCGGCAATCTATGAATATCCTGAGCACCTGCGTCCATTTTTGAGTGCGCTTCCCGCCGTGCCAGGCGTCTATCTGTTTCACAGTGAAAGCGACACTATGCCGCTCTATATTGGTAAAAGCGTCAATATTCGCAGCCGCGTGATGGCACATCTGCGTACCGCAAACGAAGCAGCAATGCTGCGTCAGGCCAAACGCATTAGCTGGATTTGTACCGCGGGAGAAATTGGTGCCCTGCTGCTGGAAGCGCGATTGATCAAAGAACAGCAGCCGTTGTTTAATAAACGACTGCGGCGCAATCGTCAGCTTTGCGCCTTGCAGCTTACCGACCGAACTGTTCAGGTTGTCTACGCACGAGATATTGATTTCTCCCATGCCCCCAATCTGTTTGGCCTGTTTGCCAATCGTCGCGCAGCGCTACAAGCGTTGCAAAGCCTCGCGGATGAACAACAGCTGTGCTACGGCCTGTTGGGGCTGGAACCCCTGAGTCGCAGGCGCGCCTGTTTTCGCTCCGCGCTTAAGCGATGCGCCGGAGCGTGCTGCGGGAAAGAGAGTCATGAAGCCCATCATTTGCGTCTGTTAGAGGCGCTGGAAAGAGTGAGAGTGATTTGCTGGCCATGGAGCAATGCCATTGCGCTGCAGGAAACCCGCGCTGAAATGACACAGTACCATATCATCAACAACTGGCTGTGGCTGGGAGCCGTTTCAACGCTGGATGAAGCGGCTACCCTGGCGCGTATGCCGGCCGGCTTTGACCATGATGGCTACAAAATTCTCTGTCGGCCTGTTCTGTCTGGTCAATATGACATTATTGAACTGCGTCCGGAGAATGGCCCGGCATCCAGTTAATCTCGCTGAACAGCAGTTTTCCCTCGCGCTCCAGCAGTCGTAAGGTGTGTTTACCGTCGTGCCAGCTTGCACCCTGATCGGCGGTCAGTAGCTTATCGCCCAGTTGCCAGGCACCGCTGATAACAAATACCACGCCGCCGCGCGAACCAAAAGTCGTAAACGTGCGGTCGGCAACTCTGACTTTCGCCTGGCAGACATCCCGTCGGGTCATGATATTGAAATCCATCGACATCTGCCCTTCTGTCAGCTTCGCTTTTACCACCTTGTCACCGGCAAAGGTAAAAGGCTGATGCTGTTTCAGAGTATGTGTGAAGGTGTTTGACTCTTCCAGGGTCACTTCTCCACCTTCCAGCAGGGTAATCACGCGTTCTACGCCGGGAAAGAGAGAAAACTCTCCGTTGGCTGCAATGGAGGCGATACTCGCCCGCCAGTGAAAATCTCGTGTTGCTGGCGGAAAACAGCAAATCTCACGGGTTTCTCCCGCACCATTTCGCCACAGATTGACCGGCATTTTGCGGATATCAAAGTATTCCATCATCCCTCCAGAAAGACGCAGCACGGCAACCCGCCGTAAACAGGCAGCCATAAATCATCATTGGTATGTTCACCCTGCAGATTATTGTTATCGGCAGCAGAGTTGATTTGCCTTAGCGATGAACCCGGTGTTTTGCAAAAAAGAATAACGCGCTGATCCAGGTAGAATTTTCACGGGCTTCAGGAGAATAGCGTGTCGTGTGTCCGGTGCAATAGGCAGGAAAGAAAAAACCGCCGATCCTGCCCACATCGTTAAACGTGTTGTGGACAAGAGCGGCGGTCTTGAGTTTGGTTTCACGCTGTGCGGCAATCAGTGCAACACAGCATGAATGATTTAGTGTAGACGCTGATCGATTACTCGGCAGCTTGTGGCATTTTACCTTTCTGCGCTGCACGTTCTGTCAGACGCTTCTCAAAATTGGCATTAAACTGCTTTTTCTGTTCCGGGGTCAGAATGTTGTAAATCTTGTTCTGAGTTTCCATATGCGCCAGCATGTTGGCTTTGCGCTGTTCTTCCATCTTCGCAATCTGCGCTTCGGCTTTCGCTTTATCGAAACTATCGCTGGCAATAATGTCGTGCATCGCGCGACGCTCTTCCAGCGGCGGACGTTTCATCTGGTCGCGTTGACCTTTCATGATCTCGCGAATCTGCTGTTTCTGAGCATCGGTCAGGTTCAGGTCTTTGAACATCATGTCGTGATGCGGGGCGAATTTACCGTTGTGGTGCATCATCGGTTTGGCATCAGCTGGCGCAGTTGTTGTCGTGTCAGCGGCGTGAGCCAGGTTGGCAGCACCCAGGGCCAGAGTAGAGGCAACAAACAGAGCAGTCAGTTTACGCATGATTTCTATCCTTTCTTTCAGTTATTTTTACGACACTCATGCGACTCTTATGCAATGTGATGTCGTGTTGACGAGATTAACTTTACCGGCTTAAGCGTCAATTAATCAGAGCAACGGTAAAACAGTGAAAGTATAAAAAACAAATTTTCATCAATTATGAAGAAAAAAAGAATAAATTGCGCAGAGTTGCAATAAAAAATTACAACAGGATGATTTTGAAAGGATTATGAAGAACTATACCTGAAACCTGATTATTAAGAAAGCAATTCACCAGGAATAATCCGTAATAAATAAAAACAGCACGCAAAAATAAGCCCTGAAGGATAAACCTGCAAGGCATATATATTTATCACATTTTTTGGAGCATCAGCCCGGCACGTAAACCACAGGCCACGTTGGGATTCGGAAAGAGAACGTATTCAACATCATGGGTGACAATAAAACGTTCATCACCGTCCTGCGCCAGCAAGGTTCCCTCTTTAAAAGGGGTAAAGTTGAGCGTCTGGTTATCCATATGAAGAATGAAATCGTCGCTACGTCGCGTGATTTGCGACACTACGCGGTAGCGCAGCGGAGATGTTTCTCCCGTCGATACTCGCTCGCCTCGCAGCAACTGCGCCAGTGCGTCTGCCGTTTGCGCAAACTGGGACAGATCGTTTTGTCCAAACGGCAGCGCTTTACCGAGTTCCAGCGTACAGGCCAGTGCGCCAAAATGTTCCCCGCTAAAATGGGTGAACGTGCCGCCAGGCGTCTGATGAAAGACCAGCGCCTCCAGTCCCGCATATCCCAGCCATTCAAGAAAACCCTCATCCCAGGCAACGTTGCGTTGTGGCAACACGCCAAAGCGCAGATGCTGTGAACCGCGAATCGCGGTGTGTAGATCCAGATGCCAGCGTGCTGGCTCTTTCGCCCGCGAATAAAAATCCTCCAGACACAGCTCAAGCTCATGGGCTCGGCGCGTTTCTTCACTCGCGGTAAAAATCTGCCACCGGCCGCCAAACATACGATTCAGGTCGCTATGACAATACCGTTTTCCCGCAGCAAGCGCCTGCGGGTTTCCCAGAATCACCAGTAGCCGCCATGTTAGTGCCAGCTCGCCGCTAAATAACCTGGACAACAATGAGTCGAGTATCTCTACCGGCGCGGTTTCATTGCCATGGATCCCCGCAGACAGCACCAGAGAATGTTCAACGGGTGCAAGCGGCGTCAATTCCAGAATTCCGTGACCGATCCACTGCCAGTCAAAACCATGAATGGTTCCTTGCGTTTTCTCTGGAGTGGCGCCTGCGAGCGTGATAGCCAGAAAGTTATCCATGGCGCATCCCCTCCAACTGGAAAGGATACACAGAGCCGAGGTTAAGCAATTGCGTCAGCGTATCCAGCGCTTCACGCCCCTCGCGCAACAGCTGTGGGTCGGCAAGGTCGGCAGCGGTAAGACGATCGCGATAGTAACGGTCAACCCAGTTATTCAACGTGTTAAACAGCATATCGTTCATGATAACCGCCGGATTCACCGCCTGCTGTTCCTGCAAGGTGAGCACCACTCTCAGGCGCAAGCATGCCGGACCGCCGCCGTTGGACATACTTTCACGCAGATCGAATACCCGCAGGTCATCGATCGGATTGTCTTCCTCGAGAAGACGGTTCAGATACCGCCACACGCCAGTATGCTCCCGGCACTCCTGCGGCAGGACCAGCATCATCGAACCGTCGTCACGACTCAGCAACTGACTGTTAAACAGATAGGTAGTCACCGCATCCTGCACCGAAACTTCCGCAGTCGGGACTTCCAGCGGGGTAAAACCTGCCACCTGACTACGCAACTGCTCTAATAACGCCTGCTGTCTGACAAACGCCTGCTGATGACAAAACAACACCTGGCGATTCGACACCGCAATCACATCGTTATGAAACACACCAAGATCGATGACATCCGGATTTTGCTGAGCAAAAATACACTGATGCGGGTTAACCTGATTCAGTCGTGCGACCGCCTCACTGGCCTCACGGGATTGCCTTGCCGGATAGCGCTTCGGCTGGGATGCATTGCCTTCTTCACGACCGTAAACAAATAGCTGTACACCGGGATCGCCGTAATCTCCACCGAGGCGGTTATGGTTTGCCGCCCCTTCATCACCGAAAAGCGCAACCTGGGGTAACGCACCGTGGACAGCAAAACTATTCTCATCACGGAAAATCGCCCGTAGCAACGCTTCGGTAGTAGGAGCTTCCAGCGAACGGTGGAACTTATTATTCAGATTCGCCACCGTCAGATGCACTTTCCCGTCCAGCGAATCTGCTGAAGGGCAAACCGTTGCCGCATTCGCTACCCACATAGGCGATGCGGAGCTGGCACTGGAGAGCCAGTGAGGTGCCTGACGCGCCACTTTCTCCAGCACCTGTTCATCACTGCCGCTAAAACCCAACTGACGCAGAACCGGAATAAAAGGCCGCTCGTGGGGGGGGATCACCGCCTGAGGAAAACCCGCATCCGCCAACGCTTTCATCTTTAGCAGACCTTGCTTCGCCGCCAGACGCGGGTTCGACACCTGAAATCGATGTTTGGTTGAGGCCTCATTACCAAATGACAATCCAGCATAGTGGTGAGTCAGTCCCACCAGGCCATCAAAATTTACCTCACGGGCTTTCATAGATTATCCTCGCGAGAAAAATCCAGCCCGGGGCTAAGCGCCGTTGGCAGCGTTAAGACCGGTGATTCCAGACTTGCCATCGGCCAGGCGCAATAATCTGCGGCATACCACGCGCTGGCGCGATGGTTCCCGGAAGCGCCAACGCCGCCAAACGGTGCGGTACTCGCAGCGCCGGTTAACGGCTTATTCCAGTTGACGATCCCTGCTCGTGCCTCCAGCAGTAGCTGTTCAAACTGGCCGCGATCGGGCGAAACTAACCCACACGACAGTCCAAAGCGGGTGTTGTTCGCCACACGAATCGCCTCATCAAAACTGTCATAACGCCATACGCCAAGCAGCGGCCCAAAAACCTCTTCATCAGGTACGTTCGCCGCCCCGGTCAGTTCAATGATTCCAGGGGTCAGCAGTGACGTTCCGGCTTTCACCAGACGTGGCGCCAACAGCGTACGTCCCCCCAACGACGCCAGACGCTGCCAGGCATCATAGACATGCTGCGCGGCCTGTTCGGAAATCAGTCCGCCCATAAACGGCTGCGGTTCCGCATCCCAGTTGCCGGGCATTAAACGCTGACTAACCTCCACCAGACGCGTCAGGAACGCATCACCCTGCGCGCCTTTTTTTACCAGCAGGCGGCGGGCACAGGTACAGCGTTGTCCGGCGGTGACAAATGCGGACTGAATGGTCAGATGCACGGCGGCATCAATATCCTCCGGATTCTCAATAATCAGCGGGTTATTACCCCCCATCTCGAGGGCGAGGATTTTTTCCGGTTGACCGGATAACTGCCGATGCAACTGATAACCGGTATTGGCACTGCCGGTAAACAGCAGACCATCGAGGTCTTCCAGCGCACTCAGCGCCTGCCCTGTTTCACGTCCGCCCTGCACCAGGTTCAGCACACCCGGCGGCAATCCCGCCTGTTCCCACAGCTTTGTTACTGCTTCACCGGTCCACGGCGTCAACTCGCTGGGTTTGAAAATCAACGTATTGCCTGCCAGCAATGCCGGAACAATATGGCCATTGGGTAAATGACCAGGGAAGTTATACGGACCAAAAACCGCCAGCACGCCGTGTGGGCGATGGCGCAACGTTGCCGCGCCATCCGGTAGTTCGCTGTGCTGCTCTCCGGTACGGGCATGGTAAGCTTTGACGGAGATGGCGATTTTATTGATCATCGCCGTCAGTTCAGTCGCGGCTTCCCAGCGTGGTTTGCCGGTTTCCCTGGCGATAATCTGGGTTAGCTCGGACTTATTGCTTTCCAACAATGAAGCAAACTTTTCAACAATCGCCTGGCGTTCACTGAAGGGCTGTTTAGCCCAACCGGCAAAAGCTGCACGCGCAGCCTGGCACGCTTGCGTCACCTGCGTGGCATCGGCATCATTGCCGTGCCACAGCACATCACCACCTACTGGGTTGGTTTTCACCCGACGCTCGCCCAGTCCCGTCACCCAGTCACCGTTTATCCATAGTGTCATGCTGTTTTCTCCTCTGCACAAAGACGCACAAAACGTACATGGTCGCCCGCGTGGCATTTCAGGGCATCCAGTTGTGCCGCCGTCAGTACCAGACGTTGGGTATCCGGGTCTGCGCGAACCAGCATGACGCGGAAGTTTTGATAGTTTTCATTGGCAACCAGACAGGCCGGATAATCGCCGGTTGCTGGCTGACCTTCCGCCACTTCCACCAGCCTGCTTTTACGAATCGCCCGCACCCGGTCAATATCGCATTCCAGCGTCGGCCCGCCGTCGAAAATATCGACATAGTTGCGATAGCGAAAGCCCTCTTTCTCCAGCACCGCCCGCGCGGGCGCCGTTTGCGGATGAACCTGACCAATCACGCTTTGTGCTTCATCAGACAGGAAATCGGTGTAAATAGGATGCTTGGGCATTAATTCAGCAATAAACGCTTTTTGCCCTGTTCCGCAGAGAAAATCCGCCCGGCTGAACTCCATTGAAAAAAAGCGTTTGCCGAGGCTTTGCCAAAACGGCGAGTAACCGTGTTCATCGATCACGCCGCGCATCTCAGCCACGACCTTCTCATTAAACTTGTCACGAAACGCGGCCATAAACATAAAGCGCGATTTTGACAACAAATAGCCGTTGCCTTCTTTTCGCCAGTCCGGATCGAGAAACAGCGTACAAAGCTCGCTGCTACCCGTGTGATCGTTACTCAGAAACAGCGTCGGCAGCGCGTTATACACATTTAGCTCTTTCGAGGCGTGGACCAGTGTGCCGACCCGATAGTTGTACCAGGGATCGTTAAGTCCTACCGCCACCTCAATGGCGCAAATCCCGGCCACAGTTCCGCTGGCGCTGTCTTCCAGCACAAACACATATCCCTGCTCACTTTTGGGCAACTCACCGCGCCAGGTTTGTAGCGAACGTTCGATACGCGCCATTAGCGTCGCTTCATTCGCCGGTAGCGAGGTCAATCCGCCGCCGGTCTTACCGGCAAGCTGCATCAACGCGGTGATATCAGCACGTTCAATGGGACGAATCACCATCATGATGAACCTCCTGCTTTAATGCGTTCGCAGGCCAGCGCAAAGCGATCCAGTCCGGTGGCAACTTCTTCTTCGCTGACATTGAGCGCTGGCGCAAAACGCACCACGTTAGCGCCAGCAATCAGTACCATCACCCCGGCAACAGCCGCTTCTTGCGAGATGAGTTTCGCTTTCCCGGCAAATTCCGCGTTCAGCACGCAGCCGATCAGCAGCCCGAGTCCTCGAATTTCACTAAACAGTCCAAAACGTTCGTTAATGGCGTTAATACGCTCCACAAACCAGTCGTGGCGCTGTTTTACTCCGTTGAGCACTTCCGGCGTGTTAACAATTTCCAGCAGTTTACCCGCCACCGCCGTCGCCAGCGGGTTGCCGCCGTACGTTGTACCGTGCGTACCCACCGTCATCACACTGGCGCAATGCTCTGTCGCCAGCAGTGCGCCGATGGGGAAACCACCGCCCAGCGCTTTAGCTGTCGTCAGCAGGTCCGGCGTAACGCCGTAATGCATATAGGCATACAGCTCGCCAGTACGGCCAACCCCGGTCTGAACCTCATCAAAAATCAGCAGCGCATTATGGCGATCGCATAATTCACGCAACCCCTGCAAAAACGCGTTTGTTGCCGGCACCACGCCGCCTTCGCCCTGGACAGGCTCGACGATGACCGCACAGGTCGTGTCATCAATCAGTTGGCTGGCAGAATCGAGATCGTTATACACGGCATGGCGGATATCCGGCGGCAGCGGCGCGAAATCCTGTGAATAGGCGGGCTGACCACCGGCGCTGACGGTAAACAGCGTGCGGCCATGGAAGGCATTTTTAAACGCCACAATCCCGCTCTTCTGGCTGCCAAAACGATCGTGGGCATATTTACGCGCCAGTTTTAGTGCCGCTTCGTTGGCTTCTGCGCCGGAGTTACAGAAGAAAATGCGCTCGGCGAAGGTGGCGTCAATCAGCTTTTTCGCCAGACGCAATACCGGCTCGTTGGTGTAGCCATTTCCGGTATGCCAGAATTTGCTCGCCTGGTCGTTTAATGCCTCGCGCAATGCCGGATGGGCGTGACCCAGCGCGTTAACCGCAATGCCTCCCGCGAAATCGATATACTCTTTACACTGCTGATCCCACAGACGTGAACCTTCACCCCGCACCGGAATAAAAGGGGCCGGAGCGTATACAGGCATCATCCATTCATCAAAATTTTCACGCGTAATTGACAGAGACATAGCGACCTCAACGGTAAATAAAAGGTTATTTATATGTTAATAAATATAGTGTTTGCGGTGTAAATGTAGATTGCAGGGTTCGTGCCAGCCAGCGAAAAAAGTGCATAAACGGAGGTCGAGGACGAAATATCAACAGGTTACAACGTGACGATATTCACTATACGTGCATATAAAGTGAATATGTTTGCGCATCAGATGACTAAACAGAGGAAAAAACGCAGTTTTATTCAGTCGCCAAATATAATTCTGGAATTGTGATCGTATACGAAATTTTTCGGAAATTATTGCTCCATTCCGGCGCGCTTCGCGCCAAAACAGTGCAGTTTTTGCTCCATCGTTAACACCATTAGCAATCATTGTTGGAATCAGGTGACAAGAAGCAGTCAGTCTGCAGAAATTCTGCTACCATCCTTGCACTATTCATCTTGCAAAGTGGCAGTGACTATGAAATTTGTCTCTTTTAATATCAACGGCCTGCGTGCCCGTCCCCATCAACTGGCAGCCATTGTCGAAAAACATCAACCGGATGTTATTGGCTTACAGGAGACAAAAGTCCACGACGATATGTTCCCTCTCGAAGAGGTAGCAAAGCTCGGTTACAACGTCTTTTATCACGGCCAGAAAGGCCATTACGGCGTCGCGTTGTTAACGAAAGAAACGCCAATTGCGGTACGTCGTGGCTTCCCGGGCGATGACGAAGAAGCGCAGCGTCGTATTATCATGGCAGAAATTCCGTCCCCTCTGGGCAGCATCACTGTGATCAACGGCTATTTCCCGCAGGGCGAAAGCCGCGACCATGAAACTAAATTCCCGGCCAAAGCCGCGTTTTACCAGAACCTGCAAAACTATCTTGAGACAGAGTTGAAGCGCGACAATCCGGTATTGATCATGGGCGATATGAATATTAGCCCAACTGATCTCGATATCGGCATTGGCGAAGAGAACCGTAAACGCTGGCTGCGTACCGGAAAATGTTCCTTCCTGCCGGAGGAGCGTGAGTGGATGGAACGCCTGCTGGGCTGGGGTCTGGTGGATACCTACCGTCACGCAAATCCTGAAAAGAATGACCAGTTCTCGTGGTTTGATTACCGCTCAAAAGGCTTTGACGATAACCGTGGCCTGCGTATCGATCTGCTGCTGGCGAGCAACCCATTGGCGGAACGCTGCGAAGAAACCGGCATCGACTATGAAATTCGCAGTATGGAAAAACCGTCCGACCATGCGCCGGTATGGGCTAAATTCCGCGTCTGATCTTCTATGTTTTGTTACTCTCCGGGCCCGGCCTGGAGAGTCTGTTTATTCTGTGCAAAATCAATAAAGCGACGGTAATACATTGTTGCGGCCGGGAATTTATTATATCTTCGCGCGCACTTTTCGCTGACGAAAATGCTCCATTGCACTCGGTTTTACAGGAGAACCCCCATGAAAAAGAAGTTCGCATAAAGCAGAATACCGGCTGCTGATTGTCGCGGTCCTGTTCTGCGTTCTGGCGGGGGTTTTCCATCATTATGGTCTGACCGACCTGATAACCAATTTCCATCATTTACAAGACGTCATCCGCCAAAGCGGTATGTTCGGCTATACGCTTTATATCCTGCTGTTTATTGTTGCTGCGCTGTGTCTGATCCCCGGCAGCATCCTGGTGATCGTCGGCGGTGTGCTGTTTGGCCCCGTGGCAGGGACGCTTATCTCGTTAGTGGCAGCAACCGTGGCCTCGGCGCTGTCGTTTTTGCTGGCTCGCTGGCTTGGGCGGGATCTGCTCCTGAAATACGTTGGGCATACGACAATGTTTCAGACTATCGAAAAAGGCATTGCCCATAGCGGAGTTGACTTTCTGATCCTCACCCGGCTCGTGCCGCTGTTCCCTTATAATATTCAAAATTACGCCTATGGGCTGACGGCCATTCCGTTCTGGTCATTTACCGTGATATCTGCGGCAACCACTTTACCAGGCATTTTTATTTATACGCTGATGTCGCACGAACTGGCCAGCGAAGGAATTAGTTGGGCATTTATCGGTAAGCTCAGCGTGGCGGGGCTGGCGTTATTCGCCCTCGTTCAGGCAGCCAAAGCCTGGGCCCGGTATAAGCATATCGATCCGTCAGCTCCTCACGAGTGCGCAGATAAATGATAAAACGACGCATCCATTACTACCGCGCAGGAGTGATAATCCTGCTGCTGCTCGCGCTGATGGCGTGGGCGTGGATACCTGGCGTGAGCGATTTTCTCCACGCCAGCCTGGCGGCATTTGCCACGCTCGATCAGCATGCAATTGAGAATTTTATTCGTTCTTACGGAACTCAGGCGGCGGTCGTTTCATTCTTCCTGATGATCTTGCAGGCCATCGTCGCCCCGCTTCCCGCTTTTGTGATCACCTTTGCCAACGCCTCGCTGTTTGGTGCATTTTGGGGCGGCATATTGTCCTGGTGCAGCGCAATGGCCGGCGCGGCGCTGTGCTTTTTTATTGCCCGTGTTTTAGGCCGTGGCGCGGTGGAGAAACTGACCGGAAAAACGGTGTTGAACAACATGGACGCTTTTTTCGAGCGTTATGGCAAGCACACCATTCTGGTCTGTCGACTGTTACCTTTTGTACCGTTCGATCCGGTAAGCTACGCAGCAGGCCTGACCTCGATTCGGTTTCGCCATTTTTTCATCGCCACCGGTATCGGTCAGTTACCCGCCACTATCGTCTATTCATGGGCTGGTAGCCTGTTAACCGGCGGTACATTTTGGTTTGTAACCGGCCTGTTCATCCTGTTCGCTCTGAGCGTAATAATTTCAGTGGCGAGAAGCCTTTATCTTGAACATCAGCGAAAAAAAACCTGAGACTTCCCCCATTTTTAGCCATGGAGATACTATGCGTTACTGCTTATTGTGCCTGAGTTTAATGCTCTGTCCGCTGGCGACGTTTGCCCAGGACGACGGCTGGCAACAAATCAAAAATGATGCCCGCGGTCAGACGGTGTGGTTCAACGCCTGGGGTGGCGACAATGCAGTTAACCAGTATCTCGATTGGGTTAGCGGCGAGATGAAAACGCACTATGCAATTAACCTGAAAATCGTACGTCTCGCAGATGCCGCCGACGCGGTAAAACGTATCCAGACAGAAGCAGCATCCGGGCGAAAAACCGGGGGTTCTGTCGATTTATTGTGGGTTAACGGCGAAAACTTCCGCACCCTGAAAGAAGCCGGGCTTCTGCAAACTCAGTGGGCGCAAACGCTGCCTAACTGGCGCTATGTTGATACCCAGAAACCGGTGACCGAAGATTTCTCCGTTCCAACGGAGGGGGCTGAATCACCGTGGGGCGGTGCCCAACTCACCTTTATTGCCCGGCGCGATCTCACCGCACAGCCGCCGCAATCTCCGCAGGCACTGCTTGAATTTGCGCAGGCGCACCCTGGCACGGTGACCTATCCGCGCCCGCCAGACTTTACCGGCACGGCGTTTCTGGAGCAGTTGTTAATATCGCTCACCACCAAACCACAAGCATTGAAAGTTGCGCCAGATGCAGCGACATTCGCCAACGTTACCGCGCCATTGTGGCATTATCTTGATACCTTGCACCCTGTACTTTGGCGTGAAGGCAAAGATTTTCCGCCCACGCCAGCACGAATGGATGTACTGCTCAATAGCGGCACCCTGCATTTGTCATTGACCTTTAACCCTGCCCACGCGCAGCAAAAAGTAGCCAGCGGCGAATTGCCTAAAAGCAGCTACAGTTTTGGTTTCTCACAGGGCATGCTCGGCAACGTGCACTTTGTTGCCATTCCGGCGAATGCCCGCACCAGCGCCGGAGCAAAAGTCGTGGCAAACTTCCTGCTTTCGCCCGAAGCACAACTGCGTAAAGCCGACTCAACCGTCTGGGGAGATCCTTCGGTGCTTGATCCACAAAAATTACCTGTCGAACAGCGTGATGCGCTGCTGGCACGGATCCCACAAGGACTCCCTGCCGTTCTGCCGGAACCGCATGCTGCCTGGGTAAACGCTCTGGAACAAGAATGGCTACGCCGCTACGGTACGCATTAATTTTGCTACTCTGGGCCATCATGGCGACAGTTTATCTGCCGTTGGTGCCAGCGGCTTTCTCTCTGATAACGCCAGCCCTTAGCCTACCCCATTGGCAGGCTCTCTTTGCCGACCCTCAACTTCCGCAGGCGTTACTGGCGACGCTTGTTTCCACAGGACTGGCTGCCGGCGGCGCACTAATCATCGCGCTGCTGGCGATCCTCGCTTTATGGCCCGGTGCAGGCTGGGCGCGACTAAGCACCCGTCTTCCGTGGCTGCTGGCGATCCCGCATGTTGCCTTCGCCACCAGCGTGCTGTTGGTTTTTGCCGAAGGCGGTAAAATCTGGCAATGGCTTCCGTTCCTCAGCCCACAGCCAGACCGTTACGGCATTGGGCTTGGCGTGACGCTGGCGGTAAAAGAGAGCGCTTTTTTGTTATGGATCCTCTCGGCTCTACTGAGTGAAAAACAACTTTCGCAGCAGGTTATCGTGCTGGATTCGCTGGGTTACAGCCGACTGCAATGCCTGAACTGGCTGGTACTGCCCGCTATCGGCCCGGCATTAGGCAAAGCTATGCTGGCGATTGTTGCCTGGTCACTCTCCGTTGTGGATGTGGCAATCGTCCTCGGCCCCGGAAATCCGCCAACACTGGCCGTATTGAGCTGGCAATGGCTCAGTCAGGGCGATGTCGAACAGCAGGCGAAAGGCGCACTCGCCAGCCTGTTGCTGGTGCTGTTACTCCTCATTATCGCGCTGGTGAGTTATCTGTTGTGGCGCGCCTGGCGACGTACTATCCCGGCAGTAAATGGTGAACGCCTGCATTTTTCACCTATAACAATCGCACGCCCGCTGGTACAGATCTTGCCCGTCAGCGGTGTGGTATGCGCGCTTGTACTGGCGCTTATCGCCAGCTATTCCTCACTAAACCACGAGGCGCTCAGCAATAGCCTGCAGCTAGGGCTCCTTTCCAGCGTGTTAACGCTACTGATACTTTTTGTCTGGCTGGAATGGGGTCCACAAACCGGGCACCGCTGGGTCTGGCTACCGCTCATTTTGCCTGCGCTACCACTGGTAACCGGACAATATCTGCTGGCGTTATATGCCGAACAGGATGGACTGATGACAACCATTATCTGGGGCCACCTGCTGTGGGTGATGCCCTGGATGCTATTTGTGCTTAAACCGGCCTGGCAGCGCATTGACCCGCGATTAATTTTGATTGCACAAACGCTGGGCTGGTCGCAGGGGCGGATATTCTGGCTGGTGAAATGCCCGCAGCTGGTGCGTCCGGCATTGATTGCCTTCGCGGTTGGCTTCTCGGTCAGTATCGCCCAGTATATGCCGACGCTGTGGCTAGGTGCCGGACGCTATTCCACGCTGACCACCGAAGCGGTGGCATTAAGCAGCGGCGGTAGCAGCGAGATTCTGGCAACACAAGCGTTGTGGCAGCTTCTTCTACCACTGCTCGTTTTCGCGCTCGCAGCCTTTCTCGCCGCGTGGATTGGCCGCTTTCGACAAGGACTCCGCTAATGCTCATTGTGCAAAACGTTTCGTTGTACCAGGGTGCGACTGCGCTGCTGAAGAACGTTACCTTTCAGGTTGATAAAAGTGACATTGTCACGATTATGGGTTCTTCCGGCAGCGGAAAGTCTTCGTTGTTTTCGTGGATGGTCGGGGCGTTGTCGCCTCAGTTTCAGGCATCAGGCGAGCTGTGGCTCAACGAACGACGCGTTGACGCGCTACCTACGGCGCAGCGCCAGATTGGCATTCTGTTCCAGGATGCGTTGTTGTTTGACCATTTCAGCGTTGGGCAGAATTTACTGCTGGCCCTACCTGCCAGCCTGCAGGGTTCCGCCAGACGACATGCGGTGGAAAGTGCTCTCGCACGCGCTGACCTGGCCGGTTTTTATTCTCGCGATCCGGCGTCGCTCTCCGGCGGACAACGCTCGCGTGTCGCCCTGCTCCGCGCGCTACTGGCTCAGCCCCAGGCACTGTTACTTGATGAACCCTTTAGTCGGCTGGATGCGTCGCTACGCGACACCTTTCGCCAATGGGTCTTCACCGAGGTGCGTAAGTTGGGGATCCCGGTGGTACAGGTGACCCATGACGCGCAGGACGTTCCGCCAGCAGGCCGCGTACTTCAGATGGAAAACTGGGCGTGAATGTGGCGATATGCTGCGTTAACGCAAGGTTTTTACTTAACCGGCGGCACAGAATGTCGTCCTCTTTTTTTCAACGTCGGGCTATTCGATGAAACGTGTTTCTCAAATGACCGCGCTGGCACTGGCTTTAGGGCTCGCTTGCGCTTCTTCCTGGGCAGCTGAAACAGCACAGACGCTCACCCTCGACCAGTTACAGCAAAAGCAAGGCGCGGCGATCGATACCCGTCAGAGCGCTTTTTACAACGGCTGGCCGCAGTCGCTTAATGGTCCTTCAGGACACGAACCTTCCGCACTGAACCTGTCTGCCGCCTGGCTCGACAAGATGAATGATGAACAACTCAGCGCCTGGGTTCAGTCGCATCAGTTGAAAACTGATGTGCCAGTAGCGCTGTATGGTAGCGATAACGACATACAGGCTGTCAAAGCCCGCCTGCAAAAAGTTGGCTTTAACCATATCTCCACCCTCAGCGATGCGCTTACGGACCCAGCCCGCCTGCAACGTCTGCCGCACTTCGAACAGCTGGTGTACCCGCAGTGGCTGCACGACCTGCAGCAGGGTAAAAACGTAACCGCTAAACCGGCGGGTGACTGGAAAGTGATTGAGGCCGCCTGGGGCGCGCCGAAGTTGTATCTGCTCAGCCACATCCCTGGTGCGGGCTACATTGATACCAACGAAGTTGAAAGCGAACCGCTGTGGAATAAAGTTTCCGACGCGCAGCTCAAAGCGATGCTGGCGAAACACGGTATCCGCCACGACACCACGGTGATTTTATACGGTCGCGATGTCTATGCCGCTGCTCGCGTGGCGCAAATTATGCTGTACGCAGGCGTGAAAGATGTTCGTCTGCTCGACGGCGGTTGGCAAACCTGGTCCGACTCAGGTTTACCGGTCGAACGCGGAACTCCGCCAACGGTGAAACCAGAACCTGATTTCGGCGTGAAAATCCCTGCCCAGCCGCAGCTGATGCTCGATATGGAACAGGCTCGCGGTCTGCTGCATCGCCAGGATGCGTCTTTGGTGAGCATTCGTTCATGGCCAGAATTTGTCGGTACCACCAGCGGCTATAGCTACATTAAGCCAAAAGGTGAGATTGCAGGTGCACGTTGGGGCCACGCAGGCAGCGACTCCACGCATATGGAAGATTTTCATAACCCGGATGGCACCATGCGCAGCGCGGATGACATCGCCGCCATGTGGAAGCAATGGAATATCCTGCCGAATCAACAGGTCTCTTTCTATTGCGGTACCGGCTGGCGCGCTTCAGAAACGTTTATGTATGCCCGCGCGATGGGCTGGAAAAACGTCTCCGTCTACGATGGCGGCTGGTATGAGTGGAGCAGCAATCCAAAAAATCCGGTTGCCAGCGGTGAACGGGGCCCGGACGCCAGTAAGTAAGATTGTCATTATTGCCGGATGCGGCGAGAACGCTTTACTCTGCCTGGATATACCATCGTTGTAGGCCGGATAAGCGAAGCGCATCCGGCAACGCAATATCTTACTCCTGACGCTGGACCGCTTTCAGTGTCAGGTATCCGCTCCAGATCCGGGTAAACGTCGTCATCCAGCACAGCGCGCCAAAGACCCACGCCATCACGGCAAAATATTCCGGGAACAGACACCCCAACACAAATAGCAAAATCGTCTCAGTACCTTCGGTCAGTCCCCCCAGATAATAAAACGATTTATGCGCGTAGCCCGGGTTATCAATTTGATGTTTCGCCGCCAGAGCGGCAAAGGCCAGAAAGCTGCTGCCGGTTCCCATAAAGGCGAACAGCAGCCAGCCGCCAGCCAGCGAGTTAGCCGCCGGATCGGCGAGCATAAAACCGAATGGCACTAAGGCGTAAAACAGAAAATCGAGCGTGATATCAAGAAATCCGCCTGCGTCGGTTAGCCCTCTGCGCCGCGCCAGAGCCCCATCCAGCCCATCAAAAAGCCGATTGAGCACAATGACCGCCAGCGCTGCCAGATACCAGCCTAACGCCAAAAATGGCAAGGCCAACACGCCAATGGCAAAACCGACCAGCGTAAGCCCGTCCGGGGTAATCGCCGGTTTATCAATAATGCTTACGCAGCGATGCAAAAGCGGTTTTAATCGCGGATGAATATGACGATCAAGCATGCGGGCGTCCTTTAAAGCTGTCGCACAGCCCCTGGGAAGGAATATCGAGAGCAGCATTAAAACGCGCAGAGAGATTTTGAAACGCAATCAGCGCGGTCATTTCCGTAATGGCATCATCGGTAAAATGCTGCTTCATCTGCGCTTTCAGCGCATCATCAACCTGTGGAGGCGTTGCGGTCACCGCATCGGCATAGGCCAGAGCTACTTGCTCTTCTGCGCTAAATAGCGCCGATTCTTGCCAGTTGGCAACCTGTAAGACTTTATCCAGCGCGCCACAGCGTTCAGCCAACCGTAAACTGTTGGCATCAACGCAGAAAGCGCAGTGGCACACCTGAGAAACGCGGGTCATCAACAGCGCGCGCATCACCGGCGTTAAGCGCGCCTTTTTACGCTCCAGAAACCCGACAAACAGCGCCACCAGCCAGAACAGAAACGGCATCCGCCCCCACCAGCGCGTGGGATGCAGCACATCGCCATAATGTTTTTTCTGCGTAGCAACGAGCGGTTTTAGACTGGAAGGGATACGCGTTAACGGCTTTACCCACGACTGAGGTTCGTTCAACGGTGGCTCCTGAATACTTTAGATAAAACAAAGATAACGATAGTATGTCATATTCTGCTGTTAGATCTTGATGAATATAATGAAAACCATCGACGTGGTCGCCGCTATCATTGAACGTGATGGCAAAATTTTACTGGCTCAGCGTCCGCTACATGCGGATCAGTCAGGCATGTGGGAGTTTGCCGGCGGTAAGGTTGAACCGGGCGAAAGTCAGCCCGACGCGCTGTTCCGTGAACTGCGTGAAGAGTTGGGCATTGAAGCAGTCGTGGGGCGCTACATTGCCAGTCATCAGCGCGAGGTTTCGGGCCGACTGATTCACTTACATGCCTGGCATGTACCGTTATATCAGGGGGAACTGAAGGCGTATGAACATCAGGATATCGTCTGGTGTTCACCCGAAGAGGCGCTGCGTTATCCGCTGGCGCCTGCCGATATCCCACTACTGGAAGCGTTTATTCTTTTACGCGACGCCAGACCAGCGGATTTGTGCTGATCGTTTTCTCATCGCGTTGGCACTGAAGCAAGACGCCGTCAGCTTTAATCACTGCCCCTTCCGAATAGTTTTGATCCTGATAAATACAGCACTGGCTACAGGGCTGCGCCCGCTGACCGCTGGAACTGAACACTTCCGGCGGTACGTTAACCTGCACATCCGGGCGATAAGGCTGATTTGCCAGCGTCGCGCCGGACACCAGGGCCAACACGCCTGCCACGATTAAACGGCGCATATTCTTTCCTTTTTAACTGACAATTATGCTCAGTATAACGGTATAAATCGGCAGAAACTTTAGCCTCTTCGATCATCGTTTTTGGTTATGACCCACGACGCAATATTAATTTACTTAGCGGGGTTAATTTTTTCTTGCGTCGCGTCACAGTGCTGATGGTATAGTCAAAAACTGCACAACACTTAACACAAAAATCAAAAATCAAAAATATAACCATATCAATACATAAGAGGTTCTTATATCTATGGATCAGACATGTTCTCTGGAGTCATTCCTTAACCATGTGCAAAAGCGCGACCCGAATCAAACCGAGTTCGCGCAAGCCGTTCGTGAGGTAATGACCACGCTGTGGCCTTTCCTTGAGCAAAACCCGCGTTATCGACAGATGTCATTGCTGGAACGTCTGGTTGAACCGGAGCGCGTGATCCAGTTCCGCGTAGTCTGGCTGGACGACCGCAATCAGGTGCAGGTCAACCGCGCATGGCGCGTGCAGTTTAGCTCTGCCATTGGCCCATACAAAGGCGGTATGCGTTTCCACCCTTCCGTGAACCTGTCGATCCTGAAATTCCTTGGCTTCGAGCAGACGTTTAAAAATGCCCTCACCACCCTGCCAATGGGCGGGGGTAAAGGCGGGAGCGATTTCGATCCAAAAGGGAAAAGCGAAGGCGAAATCATGCGTTTCTGCCAGGCGCTGATGACCGAACTGTTCCGCCATTTAGGTCCCGATACCGACGTTCCGGCGGGCGATATCGGTGTAGGTGGCCGTGAAGTCGGCTTTATGGCCGGGATGATGAAAAAACTCTCCAATAACAGCGCCTGCGTCTTTACCGGTAAAGGTCTCTCTTTCGGCGGTAGCCTGATCCGCCCGGAAGCCACCGGCTACGGTCTGGTGTATTTCACCGAAGCGATGCTCAAACGCCATAGTCTGGGCTTTGAAGGCATGCGCGTAGCGGTTTCTGGCTCCGGCAACGTGGCGCAATTCGCCATTGAGAAAGCCATGGAGTTTGGCGCGCGGGTGGTTACCGCCTCCGATTCCAGCGGTACCGTAGTTGACGAAAGTGGATTTACCAAAGAAAAACTGGCGCGGCTGTGCGCAATCAAAGACAGCCGCGACGGTCGCGTAGCAGATTATGCCCGTGAGTTTGGCCTGACCTATCTGGAAGGCAAACAGCCGTGGTCGGTTCCGGTCGATATCGCCCTGCCGTGTGCCACGCAGAACGAGCTGGATGTCGATGCAGCACGCGTATTGATCGCCAACGGCGTGAAAGCTGTCGCCGAAGGGGCAAACATGCCGACCACTATCGAGGCCACCGATCTGTTCCTCGAGGCAGGTGTACTGTTCGCACCGGGTAAAGCCGCTAACGCCGGTGGTGTAGCGACATCCGGTCTGGAAATGGCGCAAAACGCCGCTCGTCTGGGCTGGAAAGCGGAGAAAGTGGATGCGCGCCTGCACCACATCATGCTGGATATTCACCATGCCTGCGTTGAATACGGCGGCGAAAGCAAGCAGACCAACTACGTACGTGGCGCCAACATCGCAGGCTTCGTAAAGGTTGCCGACGCGATGTTGGGTCAGGGTGTGATTTAATATTGTCTCTGCAAGCCTGTAGGCCGGATAAGGCACGGGTGCCGCATCCGGCCTACAAACTTACAGGCCCGCCTCTTCAGATGGCGGGCTTTTTTTCGCCGGACGTTTACGCGGCGCACTCTTTTTCTTATCGCCACCACTACCGCCAGGTGCAGCAATTCCACGAAAGCGTCGTACCGGTGTGCTGCGCGCCTGATCGATAAGCTGATACAGCGTCCCCACCAGCGGCTGCATGAAATCCTGATAGCGACATTGCTTTTCGCTGATTTGGGTCAGGATAGATTCCCAGTGCGCGGTCATGTCCGGACGCGTCGCCATTTCTGGCAACGAGTGGAACAGCGCTTTTCCCGCGTCGGTAGAATGGATATACCGTCCTTTTTTCACCAGGAACCCGCGCTTAAACAGCAGTTCGATAATTCCGGCGCGCGTCGCTTCTGTACCTAAACCATCCGTTGCACGCAGGATCTTTTTCAGATCTTTATCCTGCACGAATCGCGCAATCCCGGTCATCGCTGACAGCAGCGTGGCATCGGTAAAGTGACGTGGTGGTTGAGTCTGACGTTCAACCACTTCGCCTTTTTCGCACAGCAGTTCGTCATCTTTTGCCACCACCGGCAGCGGCGTCCCGTCATTATCTTCGTCGCGCTCTTTATTGCCAAGCAGCGTGCGCCATCCGGCTTCCGCCAGAAAACGCGCTTTAGCGACAAACTTGCCTTTGGCAATATCCAGCTCAATAACGCACTTCCTGAATACCGCATCTGCGCAAAATTGCATCAGATACTGACGGGCAATCAGGTTGTAAATTTTCGCTTCGTTGTCATTCAGATTGATGGACGAACTGCGCGCGGTAGGAATGATGGCATGGTGCGCATCCACTTTTTTGTCGTCCCAACAGCGATTTCGCGTATCGGGATTGACCGCCGGTTGCGGGAGCAGATCCGGTGCATGGACGCTAATCGCGTTCAGTACCGCATGACGTCCGGCAAAATGCTCTTCCGGCAGATAACGGCTATCCGAACGCGGATAGGTAATCAACTTATGGGTTTCATACAACTTCTGGCAGATATCCAGAACGTTTTGCGCACTTAAACCAAAGCGCTTCGCCGCTTCAATCTGCAACGCCGACAGCGAGAACGGTAACGGCGCGGATTCTGATTCCCGTTTATCGTTATAGCTGGTGACTATCGCCGGTTGACCGTTAATTCGGTTCACCACGTGTTCAGCCAGCGTGCGATTCAGCAAGCGCCCTTCTTCATCCTGATACGGCTCACACGCTTCGCTCGGCTGCCAGATAGCGGTAAACCGCTCATCGGCGGGCGTTACGATATGCGCTTTCACTTCGAAGAAGTCTTTGGCGACGAAGTTCTCAATCTCTTCATCACGACGCACAACCAGCCCGAGCACCGGCGTTTGTACGCGCCCGACCGAAAGTACGCCCTGATAGCCCGCGTTACGTCCGAGAATGGTGTAAGCGCGCGTCATATTGATACCGTACAACCAGTCCGCACGCGCTCGCGCCAGTGCCGACACGCACAGCGGAATAAACTCACTGTTGGCGCGCAGCCGCTCAATAGCCCGCTCAACGGCCTGCGGGTTGAGGTCGTTAATCAGGCAACGCTGCACCTTCTGGCGCTTTTCAGGCGCCAGTTGCAGGTAATCCAGCACTTCATCCACCAGCAGTTGCCCTTCACGATCAGGGTCACCGGCGTGAATAACTTCGCTGGCCTCATGCAAAAAGCGCTTAATGACGTTGAGCTGTTTGGTCACCGAGGGGCGCGGTTGCAGTTGCCACTTTTCCGGGACAATCGGCAGATCGACCAGACTCCAGCGAGCATAACGACTGTCGTAGGCATCCGGCTGCGCCTGTTCAAGCAGGTGACCAATACACCAGGTCACCACTTGTCCATTTCCGCATTCGATAAAACCATCGCCTTTGCGATGCGGCTTTGGCAGCACATCGGCGATAGCACGCGCCAGACTTGGTTTTTCGGCAATAAACAACCGCATCGAGTTAACGAATCTCAACCATGGCGCGACCGCCACGAGCTTCCACTAACTCACCAATGGCGGTGAGATCGATACCGAACTGCGCCGCTGCCGCTTTCACTTCGGCTTCAGCTTCCGGCGTTACCGCCAGCAGTAGGCCACCGGAAGTTTGCGGATCGCACAACAGATCGCGTACCGATTGCGGCATTTCATCCATCAGGTGTCCGTAGCTGGCAAAGTTACGTTGGGTACCGCCGGGTACTGCACCCTGCGCGATGTATTCTTCAACGCCAGGCAGCTTAGGAATATCCTGGTAGATAATTTGCGCCTGAACGCCTGCGCCCTGACACATTTCGCTCAGATGCCCCAGCAGACCAAAACCGGTAACGTCGGTCATGGCTTTCACGCCGTCGATATCGGCGAATGCCGCACCGGCAATGTTCATCCGACACATCACTTCTGTCGCCAGTCCTTTGTGTTCTTCCTTCAGTAGTGATTTTTTCTCTGCTGTCGTCAGAACGCCAATCCCCAGAGGCTTGGTCAGGAATAACTTACACCCTGCCTCTGCGGTGCTGTTTTTCTTCACGCGTTCGGTCGGCACAACGCCGGTTACCGCAAGGCCAAAGATAGGCTCTGGGGCATCGATAGAGTGGCCGCCCGCCAGCGCAATACCCGCCTGACGGCAGGCAAAACGTCCGCCTTCGGTGACTTCGCGGGCGATTTCCGGCGCCAGCTTATCCAGCGGCCAGCCCAGAATAGCAATTGCCATAATCGGTTTGCCGCCCATAGCGAATATATCGCTGATGGCGTTAGTCGCGGCGATGCGGCCAAAATCAAACGGATTATCGACAATCGGCATAAAGAAATCGGTGGTGCTGATAACGCTGGTGCCGTTTCCCAAATCGTATACGGCCGCGTCGTCGCGAGTTTCATTACCCACCAGTAAGTTCGGATCAACAAACTTCGCCTGCTCGCTGTGCAGGATGGTTTCCAGCACTTTTGGGGAAATTTTACAACCGCAACCGGCTCCGTGGCTGTATTGCGTTAAACGAATAGCTTGCTCGCTCATGGACATCTCCTGTCATTGCAATCCGGATATGGTAGCGCTCATTCCATGATGTGGTAAGAGTGACTGTCTGAATTCGAGTGTCTTTGCTCAGAATCCAGACAGTTTTGCCGTTGATATCAGAAATAACGGACGAATGCGCTCGGATCGGCAAGGTTGATCGTCGTGGATGCTTTTAGCTGCGGTGTGCCCAGATAGAGGAAACCGACGATTTTATCTTGCGGGCGACAGTCGAATGCTTCACGTACGACCGCACTTTCGGTTAATGCACCACTGCGCCAGATACCGCCAAAGCCCTGGGCAATTGCGGCCATCTGCATAGCCATCACCGCACAACCGGCAGACATTTCTTGTTCCCACAGAGGAACCTTGTCGTTTTCTTCACATTTCGCCACCACGGTAATAATCAGCGGCGCGCGAAACGGTGCGTTGCGCGCTTTTTCCTGAGCTTTCTCATCGCTACCTGCGGCAATCGCGCCTTTCTCAAGTACGGTGCTAAAGCGTTCACGCCCTTCACCCTCAATGACATAGAATTGCCACGGTTGCAGCGTTTTATGGTCCGGTGCGCGCATTCCCGCCCGCAGAATGTTTTGCAGTTGCTCTCCGGCCGGGGCCGGCTCGACAAGACGAGAAGCGCTACGACGGGTGATAAGTAATTCGAGTGCATCCATTTGCTTAACTCCAACAATGAGATTTGTTCACAAAATTAACACGTGAGCGGATTTTGTTACAGCACAGGCGGTGATTCCTGCTGACAAGTGCCTGTCTGGTCATTACGATAGCCTCATCTTATCGCCTTTCTCCGGGATTTCGGGATGGCGTGTTGTTAATCGGTAGGGAGAATACATGCGAACCCTGTGGCGATTTATTGCCGGATTTTTTAAATGGACATGGCGATTACTTAATTTCGTCCGTGAATTTGTGCTTAACCTGTTCTTCATCTTCTTGGTGCTGGTGGGCGTGGGTATCTGGATGCAGGTCAGCAGCAGCAATACCAGTGAACACGCTGAGCGAGGCGCACTGCTGCTGGATATCTCGGGGGTGATTGTCGATAAGCCGTCGAGCACCAGTCGCTTAAGCGTTATTGGTCGTCAGCTGTTTGGTGCCAGTTCCGATCGCCTGCAGGAAAACTCCCTGTTCGATATCGTGAATACTATTCGCCAGGCAAAAGATGATCGCAACATCACCGGCATTGTGATGGATCTGAAAAATTTTGCCGGGGCCGACCAGCCTTCCATGCAGTATATCGGTAAAGCGCTGCGGGAATTCCGCGACAGCGGCAAACCGGTCTTTGCCGTAGGCGATAACTTCAGCCAGGGGCAGTACTACCTCGCCAGTTTCGCCAATAAAATTTATCTTTCTCCACAGGGTTCCATTGATCTGCACGGCTTTGCCACCAACGGTTTGTACTACAAGTCCCTGCTCGACAAGCTGAAAGTTTCCACACACGTGTTCCGTGTCGGAACTTATAAGTCTGCCGTAGAACCGTTTATCCGTGATGATATGTCTCCTGCCGCGCGTGAAGCTGACAGCCGCTGGATCGGCGAGCTGTGGCAGAACTATCTCGACACGGTTGCTGCCAATCGCCAGATCCCTGCTCAGCAGGTGTTCCCTGGCGCACAGGCCATGCTGGACGGTTTGACAAAAGTCGATGGTGATACCGCGAAATATGCGCTCGACAACAAACTGGTGGATGCACTGGCCTCCAGCGCCGAAGTCGAAAAAATGCTGACCAAACAGTTTGGCTGGAGTAAAGCGGATAAAAATTATCGCGCTGTCAGCTATTACGATTACTCACTGAAAACGCCAGCGGATACTGGAGACAGCATTGGTGTTATCTTCGCCAATGGCGCGATTATGGACGGTGAAGAAACCCCTGGGAATGTGGGCGGTGACACGACTGCCGCGCAGATCCGCGAAGCCCGTCTTGATCCGAAAGTGAAAGCAATTGTTCTGCGCGTGAACAGCCCAGGCGGAAGCGTCAGTGCCTCCGAAGTCATTCGTGCTGAGCTGGCTGCGGCAAAAACGGCGGGTAAACCGGTTGTGGTGTCCATGGGCGGCATGGCGGCATCCGGTGGGTACTGGATCTCCACCCCAGCAAGCTACATTGTGGCGAACCCCAGCACCCTGACCGGTTCAATCGGCATCTTTGGCGTGATCAACACCGTGGAAAATAGTCTGGATTCCATTGGCGTACACACCGACGGCGTGGCGACATCCCCACTGGCGGATATCTCCATCACCAAAGCGTTACCACCAGAAGTGCAGCAAATGATGCAACTTAGCATCGAGAACGGCTATAAGCGCTTTATCACGCTGGTCGCAGATGCGCGTAAAACAACACCTGAGCAGATTGACAAAATCGCGCAGGGCCACGTCTGGACCGGACAGGATGCAAAAGCCAACGGTCTGGTAGACAGTCTGGGTGATTTTGATGACGCCGTGGCGAAAGCGGCTGAGCTGGCCAAACTGAAACAATGGCACATTGCGTATTATCAGGACGAACCGACATTCGTTGATATGGTGATGGACAGCATGTCAGGCTCCGTTCGTGCCATGCTGCCTGACGCCATTCAGGCTATGCTCCCACCACCGCTGGCCTCTGCGGCCAGTGCAGTAAAAGCCGAAAGCGATAAGCTGGCCGCATTCAACGATCCGCAAAACCGCTATGCGTTTTGCCTGACCTGCGCCAACGTTCGCTAACTATTGACCCCTCTTCGGGATGAAGAGGGGTTTTCTTTGAGACAGAAGAAAAGTCATGCAGAAAAAATCAATTTACGTTGCCTATACCGGCGGTACCATTGGTATGCAGCGCTCAGAACAGGGTTATATTCCCGTTTCCGGTCATCTGCAGCGCCAGCTGGCATTGATGCCTGAATTCCACCGTCCGGAGATGCCAGACTTCACCATCCACGAATACGCCCCGCTGATGGATTCCTCCGATATGACGCCGGAAGACTGGCAGCATATTGCGGAAGACATTAAAGCGCACTACGACGATTACGATGGTTTTGTCATTCTGCACGGCACTGACACCATGGCGTTTACGGCTTCGGCACTCTCTTTTATGCTGGAGAATCTGGGCAAGCCGGTCATTGTGACAGGGTCACAAATCCCATTAGCAGAACTACGTTCTGACGGACAAATCAATTTGCTGAATGCGTTGTACGTTGCAGCAAATTACCCGATCAATGAAGTTACCCTGTTTTTCAACAATCGATTGTTTCGCGGCAACCGGACCACTAAAGCGCATGCTGATGGTTTTGACGCGTTTGCCTCACCCAACCTTGCACCACTGCTGGAAGCCGGGATCCACATTCGTCGGCTGGGAACTCCGCCCGCACCTCACGGTACAGGTGAGTTGATTGTGCATCCTATCACTCCGCAACCGATTGGCGTGGTCACCATTTATCCTGGGATCTCCGCTGATGTAGTACGCAACTTCCTGCGCCAACCTGTAAAAGCATTAATTTTGCGCTCCTACGGCGTGGGGAATGCGCCGCAGAATAAAGAGTTCCTGAAAGAACTTGAAGATGCGAGTTCGCGTGGCATTGTGGTGGTGAACCTTACGCAGTGTATGTCCGGCAAGGTGAACATGGGGGGCTACGCGACAGGCAATGCGCTAGCGCATGCTGGCGTGATTGGCGGCGCGGATATGACCGTCGAAGCCACACTCACCAAACTGCACTATTTGCTGAGTCAGGGACTGGATACGCAGACGATCCGTGAAGCGATGACGCAAAATCTGCGTGGTGAGCTCACGCCTGACGATTAAAGGAGTCTATGCCCATGGCCCGAGCCTTACTGTTGGTCGATTTACAAAATGACTTTTGTGCCGGTGGTGCCCTCGCGGTCCCACAAGGTGACAGCACAATCGATATTGCCAACCGTCTGATTGACTGGTGTGCCTTACGCGGCGACATGGTCGTTGCCAGTCTGGACTGGCACCCGGCTAATCACGGCAGTTTTGCCAGCCAGCATCAGGTCGAGCCCTACAGCCAGGGACAACTCGATGGACTGGCGCAGACATTCTGGCCCGATCATTGCGTACAAAACAGCGCAGGTGCAGCCCTGCATCCGCTGCTGAACCAGCGTGCGATAACTCAAACGTTCACTAAAGGTGAGAACCCGCTGGTCGACAGCTATAGTGCGTTTTTTGATAACGGTCGTCGTCAGGCTACCGCGCTGAATGCATGGCTACTCGAACGCCGCATTGCCGAGCTCATCATCATGGGTCTGGCAACCGACTATTGCGTTAAATTCACCGTACTGGATGCGCTCGATCTTGGCTACACCGTCAGCGTTATTACCGACGGCTGCCGTGGGGTTAATATTCAACCCCAGGACAGTGCAAACGCCTTTATAGAAATGGCGGCGGCGGGTGCAACGCTGTATACGTTGGACGACTGGCTGGAAACCCAACCGTAAGCGATGCCGACAGGGTCACTCCTGTCGGCGCGTTATCTCAGGCCAGCGCTGAAATCTCTTCCAGCGATACTTTGCGTGTTTCGATGCCAAAACAAAAAAGAATCAGCGCGCATAGAACCAACATTACTCCTAACACGATAAAGACCGTAACGGAGCCATAGCGGGTCAACAAAATAGCGACGCCATAGGGCGTAAACACAGCGACAATCCTTCCCACCGCATTAACAAAACCTGATCCTCTCAATCTTAGGTGCGTGGGCCATAGTTCTGGGACATAAACTGCAGAGGCAAAGCAGACATACATATACAGAAAAAAAATCATCACCAGCCCGTAGCTCAGAATGGCCCACTCTTCAGTTTGAAGTGAATAGAAATACCCGAGCAATGCGATAATAATCAACAAGAATGAGCCAAACAATCGCCGTGGAAAGCGATCGATAATTAACGCGGCAATAAATATCCCAACTGGCGCGCCAATCATAATTATCGCGGTCATAAATATGGATTTCGTTACATCGATTCCCGAATTAACAAATATAGTCGGGATCCATACCGTAATGGTGTAGAGCGAAATATTCATTGCGATAAGCACCGTGATCGCCACCAGTGTACAGCGCAACATTGGCCCCTTAAACAATAGCCAAAATGAACCACTTGCCGTGCTTAAATCCGCCGACGGGCATTCGTTCCGGCAGGATGGTAAAGTGATGTTTTTTTCTAGCTCAATTTGCGATTCAACCTGCATAAGATGTTTTTCAGCTTCGCTTCTCTTCCCTTTACCAGCCAGCCAACGTGGGGATTCAATATAGTATTTTCCCGACAGATACCAGGCCAACAGCATTGCCATGCCACCGAGCAGAAACATCACCCGCCAGCTTAAAAGTGCAATGATCACGACGCCAATTGCCGCAGATAGCATTGGTGCCCAGTTGCCGACAAATGACAGACGGGCAGACCATTTCCCACGTACCGCGGGTGGAATGAATTCTGTAAATGAGGCATAGCCCACCATAATTAGCGCCCCCATTCCAATCCCCATCAGACAGCGGAAGAAGATAAGCCAGTACATGTTGGGCACAAACGTTGCAGCGCAGGCTGAGGCCCCGACGATTAACAAATTAATGCGGAACGCTTTGCGTCGACCGAGATAATCACCAATAAAGCCGCCGGCTAGTGAACCGATAAAGTAGCCGAACATCAGCGCTGAGGTAAACGCGGCATTTAGATAATTGTTTGACCAGCCAGTGTTGACTAATTTTGCTAATACCACATTCCCGGAATAGCTGAGAAAACCGGTTATTAACAAACTAAAACTAATAATACCGAAAATACGAAAATGAAATCGAGATAAAGGTAAGCGATCTAATCTTGCGCCGATAGGGTCACATTGTTCCATCTGGATGCCTCAAATTCAGCTAAATAGAAAGTATGGCGATCGCGGCAGAAGCAATTTTGCCGCGCCATCCATCATCATTAGATTCTTATGGCATTTCCCAGGTGCAAACTAAAATAATATCGACACAACCCTCGCTATAGTTAATAAACGAGTTGAATATTATTCTCTTTGCAAAATGCAATCCACTCTGCACCCGGTGCCTTATTGGTTATTAGGTAATTAATATGGCTAAAGTCCACGAGCTGAACGAAAGCTTTACGATCAAACTTTGAGTGATCAACTAACAGGGCCACCTCAGTCGCCTGGCGGATCATGGTTTTTTTGATTTCCGCTTCTGCTTCATTAGAATCAAGCGCCCCACTCTGCATATCCAAACCTTTGCAGCTCATCACCATGATATCAACATGATAGCGGCTGATAATCTCCTTGGTGATTCTTCCCTGCAGCGACAGCGTATTCTTATTCAGCTCACCGCCAGTAGAAACCACGTTAATTTCTGACTGCGCCAGCTCATGAAATGCTTCAGCCGAATTGGTAAGCAACGTCAGATCGTTTCTTTCCTTCAACAGCTTTAATAATTCCATCGCGGTACTGCTGGAGTCGGCAGCCATTGTGGTCTTATTTTTAATAAACGGTAATGCATTACGTGCAATGATCTGCTTTTCTTCGAAGAAAGATTTTGCACGCTTATAAAAATGAATATTGTCGGACAACGCGGTGGTATTGAGCACTGCACCACCATATGTTCGGGTCAAAAAACCTTCATCTTCCAGTTTTTCAAGATCGCGGCGAATCGTTTCCTCAGTCACCTGAAAGATTGAACTTAAATTAGATACCACCACTTTCTTATCGTTAGCCACCATTTGCTTAATGGCCTGAATCCTGTCTTTTGCCGCCACGATGATACCTCTGTTTCCTGCAAAGTAATAATAAGACCCTAGTATCTCACAGGCTATATTTATTTTCAAAAGAACATGTCTGAATCACAGATTTTAATACTCTTTTACACAGAAACAGAGGTCAATCCTATCTGAATTAATTTATATCCAACGCTTCCGCCATTCGCCTCATCAATAATGAATCATCATCTGTCAGGGGAATGGTTAACGCCTCGACATTCTCGCGAACCTGTTCAGGTGCGGTTGCGCCACTCAGTAAGGTGATCAAATCGCTTTGCTTTAAAATCCACGCCAGAGCTAGTGCGGGGATTGTGCAGCGGTATTTTTCACACAGCGGCTGCCACTGCCCTAGCATATCAATCACCCGCAGCATATTTTCCCGCTGAAACCAGACCTTGTTAGCCCGCGCGCCGCCAGGAACATAATCTCGGGCGATAGTACCGGTCAACAACCCCTGCTCAAGCGGTGAATAGACCTGCACGATGATGCCATTCTGCTGGCATAGCGGCAGCAGTTCAGCTTCCAGCGCCCGGTCAAGAATGCTGTACTTAGCCTGGATAATATCCAGCTCACCGTGTTTGAGATACTCCCTGATATGCCCGGCATTGACGTTCGCCGCACCAATCGAACGGATTTTCCCCTCTTTTTTCAGTGCGTTCAGCGTGTCTACGGTTTCCGCAATCGGCGTAAAACAGGGTTCGACCGACTGCCAGTGGGTCATATAGATATCAATACTGTCGATGCCCAATCTTTGCAGGCTGGCATCAACCTCTTCGCGAATAGACTCAGGCGTAAGGTTTTTATACAGCTGGCGATCGCCCACTTTGTTAAACAGGCTGCCTGTTCGCTCCCAGACGATGCCGCATTTGGTTTCAACCACTACCTCGCTGCGCGGCAGCTTTTTCAGCGCCTGACCGACAATCACTTCACTGTTGCCAAAGTTGTAGCCTGGCGCGGTATCAATCAGATTGATACCGCAGCGATACGCCTCAACAATGGTATCGATACAAATCTGCAGATCGAGATCGCCATTCCATGCCGGACCACCGCCAATAGCCCATGTGCCTAATCCCATGCGGGAAAGCGTAATATCCGTACTTCCTAAAGGAATCATTTTCATCTGCCGCTATTACCCTTCGTATTCGTCAAGAAGTTGTTCAACCAGCTTTCTGTTCTTCACACCCGTCGTGGCACCCACGCTCAGTACCGATATTGCCGCCGTTGCATTAGCAAACAGCGCGCAGTCACGAAGCGGTTTGCCTTCTAGCAGCGCGGAGATAAATCCTGAAGCAAAGTTATCCCCCGCGCCGATGGTGTCGATGGCGGTAATTCCTGACACCGCCGGGACCTCCATTTTCATGTCAACACGCTTGATAAAACAGCCTCTCTTGCCGGTCTTAATCACGACGGTTTTCACGCCACAGTTCAGAAAACTGTCGGCAATCTCATCCAGCGTCTCTTTCCCAGTGAGCAGTTTTGCCTCTTCAAAATTGGGAAACAGATAATCCACGTAGCTCAGCGCTTCACGGATATCGTCCAGCGTTTCATTCAGTCGCGGTTTAATCATATCCGCGCAGATAATGAGCTTATGCGCTTTCGCCTGCGTGAAAATTGCCGTCAGTGCATCGCCATCCAACAACGGGCTATTAAAAATACTCGCCAGCGACAGCAGCTTTGCTTGAGAGAAACGGTCAAAATCAACATCGTTTATATTCAGTTTCCATAAGCTGCCGTTACGGTTAGTCACAAAGGTGCGTTCACCATCAGCGGTGACTAAACCCACGTTAATGGAAGTATCAATATCAGCATCTTGCTTCAGGCTTTTAATATCAATATTCTCCCGACGGCAGTGGTCGACAATAAAATGCCCCGCAGCATCGTCACCTATCCGGCCTATTAACGCCGTGCGATGGCCGAGGCGAGAAATAATCGTCGCCTCATTAATAGCGTCACCTCCCGTGGTCATAGCTATTCGTTCTAATGGATAAGAGTCAACATCAAAGATATTTTTACTCACTGGTTGCAAGGGAATATCAACAATTGCCGCCCCTATACAAATAACCTCGATATTATCCATATTGTCATTCCGCTTTACCGTCTGAACCAAACAATTTGATTTTCTCCAGCGCGCGCGCTTTTACGGCTTTACGTACTTCACGTGGCTTTGTTGAATAAATCGAACTTTTGCTGAGTTGAAGGATCAGATCACGTATCTTCCCGACAACGCAGACCGTTCCGTGGCAAAGCAAAAGTTCAAAATCACCAACTGGCCCACCTACAATAAAGCCCTCATCAACCGTGGCTCCATAACTTTCTGGCTGGATGATGAAGCTATTCAGGCCTGGTATGAGTCAGCAACACCTTCTTCACGAGGCAGACCTCAGCGCTATTCTGACCTTGCCATCACGACTGTGCTGGTCATTAAACGCGTATTCAGGCTGACCCTGCGCGCTGCGCAGGGCTTTATTGATTCCATTTTTTCTCTGATGAACGTTCCGCTACGCTGCCCGGATTACAGCTGTGTCAGCAGGCGGGCAAAGTCGGTTAATGTCAGTTTCAAAACGCCCACCCGGGGTGAAATCGCACACCTGGTAATTGATTCCACCGGGCTGAAGGTCTTCGGTGAAGGCGAGTGGAAAGTCAAAAAGCATGGCCAGGAACGCCGCCGTATCTGGCGTAAGCTGCATCTCGCCGTTGACAGTAAAACACATGAAATCATCTGCGCTGACCTGTCGCTGAACAACGTTACGGACTCAGAGGCCTTCCCCGGGTTAATCCGGCAAACCCACCGGAAAATCAGGTCAGCCGCCGCCGATGGCGCTTACGATACCCGGCTATGTCACGATGAACTGCGGCGTAAGAAAATCAGCGCGCTTATCCCTCCCCGAAAAGGTGCGGGTTACTGGCCCGGTGAATATGCAGACCGTAACCGTGCAGTGGCTAATCAGCGAATGACCGGGAGTAATGCGCGGTGGAAATGGACAACAGATTACAACCGTCGCTCGATAGCGGAAACGGCGATGTACCGGGTAAAACAGCTGTTCGGGGGTTCACTGACACTGCGTGACTACGATGGTCAGGTTGCAGAGGCTATGGCCCTGGTACGAGCGCTGAACAAAATGACGAAAGCAGGTATGCCTGAAAGCGTGCGTATTGCCTGAAAACACAACCCGCTACGGGGGAGACTTACCCGAAATCTGATTTATTCAACAAAGCCACTTCACGTTCAACGTGCAGGAACGGCTGGTCCTGGTTCTCCTGCACCGCCACCATTGCGGCCTGGCACAGTTCGGTGTGAATATTGATTTTCGAAATGCCTAATGAAATGGCTTTTTTGATATCCGCGTCGCTAATGCCGGACGCGCCGTGCAGCACCAGCGGAACGGATACCGCCTGACGCACTCGTTTAACCACGTCAAAGTTCAGTTTCGGTTCGGAGGTGTAGACGCCGTGCTGGTTACCAATCGCTACCGCCAGCGAGTCACAGCCGGTACGCTCGACAAACTCAGCCGCCTGGCTTGGGTCAGTGTAGTGATAACCCGCCAGCGCCTCTTCGTAGACCGTTTCATTACCCACATGGCCCAGCTCTGCTTCGACCGGAATACCCAGCGGGTGGAAGATATCGACCGCCTCTTTGGTCAGGCGAATATTCTCCTCGAAATCAAAAGCGGAAGCATCACGCATCAGTGAATTCATGCCGTGGGCCCATGCGTTATGGATTATCTCCATGCTGCGTCCGTGATCCCAGTGGGTAATAACCGGCACCGAGGCTTTTTTCGCCATAGAAACCATCATATGCGAAAAATCTTCAAACGAGGTATTACCCACAAAGCCGGTACCGAAGGAGATAATTACCGGCGATTTAGATTCTTCCGCCGCATCAATCACTCCCATTAGCATTTCCGCATTCCACACGTTAAAGTGGGCAATCGCATAATGTTTATTTTGAGCATCATTTTCCCAATATTTAATATCTGCCAGCATGGTTATTTCTCCCTTTTCAATAGATTAATAATTTAATTTAATAACGCCTTTGATAATTTCACATTTGTTATTAACGGATTCATCAAACGCGCGCTGAACATCTTCATAATCGTAAATATGCGTCACCATCGACTTCACATCAAAACGCCCTGAGGAGATGGCTTCAATCGTGACCGGGTAGCGGTTGGCATAACGGAAAACGGTCTGAATAGACACTTCACGGTTAATTTTGAGGAAATTAATCGCTGAATCACCAGGTACAGTACCCACGATCATGATTTTCCCGCCGCGCATTACCAGATATGGAGCCTGCTTAACAGTGATCGCTGAACCTGCGGTTTCAAAAACAATATCGGCCCCCATATCTCCGGAGAACTGCTGGCAGCGGACAACGGTGTCCTCTTTCGCCCCGTTGATCACGGTCGTCGCACCAAGTTGCTCGGCCATGGTCAGACGCTTTTCCAGGACATCAACCACCGCAATGTCGGTAGCACCCAAACATTTACAGGCTTGCAGGGTCATTAAACCAATACAGCCCGCCCCCAGAATGACGATTTTCTTGCCCGGTTTAACGTCCGCCAGCATTGCGGCATGCATCCCTACCGCCGCGGGCTCTACCAGCGCGCCTTCCATGGTGTCCATATTATCGGGCAACTTGTAAGTGAAGCTCTCCGGATGGCACAGATAGTGGGTTAGCGCGCCGCGATAATTAGGTTGCGTGGCCATAAAGTCAACATCAGGGCAGATGTTGTATTTCCCTTCCAGACAGTAGCGGCAGTGACCGCACGGCACGCCCGGTTCGATATTCACCTGGTCGCCGGGTTTAAATTTAGTCACACGGTTCCCTACTGCCACCACCGTACCGGCGCATTCATGCCCCAGACCAATTTCCTGATTGGGATCTTTCGGCGGAATAAAAGGACCTGATTCAAAACCATGAACATCTGATCCACAAATTCCAACGTATTCCACTTTAATCAGCACTTCGTGCTCTTTTGGCACCGGGATATCGGCGGCAATAATTTTCATCGTGCCCGGCGTTTTTAATATCGCTTTTGAATTTTTCATTTTATTTCCCATCAATATTATTTGCTGGTAACTGCATCAATACCGAGACTTTCGACAGAGACGCCTTTGGTTTCAATTCCGATGGTAGCAATGGCGACAGCGACAATAATGGAGACCGCACCCAGCAGTACAAATACACCCGTCACTCCATAACCGTTAAGCAATACCGCGACCGCATAAGGCGCAGCGATACCACTGATACGTCCTACCGCATTCGCCAGACCAGAACCGCGGAGTTTCGCTTCGGTTGGCCATATTTCCGGAACATAGACTGCCGAGGCGTAGCAAACGTACATATAGACAAAAGTAATCAGGAAGAAACCAATTAGCGTAATCAGCAGCATGCTGGTTTGCAGTGAATAGATATATCCCAGCACGGCAATTAACACTAATAACCCCACACCCATGGTCTTTCTCGGAATTTTATCCATTACCAGCATGGCGATAAAAATCCCAAACGGCGCGCCGAACATACTCATGGTATTTAAGACAATGGAGTCTTTCAGATTAATGCCCTGTGTCATAAATATTGTCGGTAGCCAATTAATTAAGGTGTACTGGACGACGTTCATGGCAATCAGAACAAAGGAACCCAAAATAACCCGCTTCAGTAACACCCCTGTTAATAATGCGGAGTACGGAACAGAACACGGTTGTTTGCCATCATCATCTATTACGACTGGTGGCAGCGGCTTACCGGTCTGTCGAATGACACCTTCCTCAATTGCCCGCATCACCTTTTCGGCTTCCTGGTAGCGCCCGCGAGACTCCAGCCAGCGAGGCGACTCAGGGAAACTGCGCCAGGCAATAACCGTTGCTATGAGCGACAGCACCGCAGGAATCAACAACTGTACGCGCCAGTTCCATTCCGCGCTGATAAGTGGCGTCAGCCCCATCGCAATCAGCGAACAGAGTGGATAAGACCAGTTGCCGATAAACGAGACCCGACTCGACCATGTACCACGATTTCTACCAGGCATATATTCGGTAAACCCGGCAAATAAGGTCACTAGCAGCGCGCCTAATCCAACTCCCATTACAAAACGGCAGGCGATCAGAAAGGTCATATTGGGTGAAAACGCACCCACGATCATAGAAATAATATGAATCGCTTCATATAGAATAAATGCGTTTTTACGCCCGATTTTATCGCCAATAATTCCCCCACCGAGCGCGCCGAGAAACATTCCTGCCGTCGTAATGGCAGAGAACGTGGCGGTGGTGGAATTATCAGTCCAGCCAAGTTCTTTTAACTGCGCGAGAATTAATCCGCCGACGGCATTACTCCAGCAAACCAGTAATCCGAAGGCAACCATCGCAAACATTGACGTATGCCAGCGACAGTCAGGTAGCCTGTCCAGTCTGGCGCCGCAGTGCGGTTTTGCTATTTGTTCCATGCGATAACGTCCTTTTAATAAACATGTTATTCATCAAAGTCGTAAGTCATGATGACTTTAATCGCGGTTTTATTGACCATGGCGTCAAATCCTTCGCGCCATTGCGACAGGCCGATACGGTGAGTGATCATCGGTTTGACCTTGATCGCTCCGCTGGCCAGCAAGCGTATGGCGTTGCGCCAGGATGTAGAATCGTAGGCCATATGGCCAATGATGCTTTTGTTCCACGCGGTGATTTCGTTGATGGAGAAATCGAGAGGTTTAAAGCCCATGCCGACGCGAACGACTTCACCATTCGGGCGCAGCATTTCGATCGATTGTTTCAGAGCTATATTGGCACCAGAGCATTCAATGACTAGCCCCAGATTGTCTTTACCGCAGATTTCCTGGCAACGTGCAACCACATCTTCGGTCGAACCGTTAACAACAGCTGTCGCGCCCAGGTCTTTGACGATGGGGAAGCGTACGGCAACATCCTCTTCCAGCCCGACCATCACAATATTAACGGCCCCCATAATGCGCGCCATTTGCACGGAAAAGAGCCCTAATGGGCCAGTGCCGAAAACCACGACATCCTGGCCGGGAAGGAATTTGGATTGCTGAGCAATAGATTTGTAGGCGTTACAGATAGGATCCAGCACCGCCGCTTCTTCATAATCAACGCCTTGTGGGATTTCCCACAGCGCATGGCGGTGAATTTTGAGGATTTCTCCCGGCACCAGGCAATATTTAGAGAACCCTCCGCCCCATGTGTTGTTGTCGAGACCTAAGTTCACTTTTTCTGTACAACACAGAAAATCGCCTTGTTCGCAGGCCGGGCAAACACCGCAGACATGTCCACTATTGTCAGAAACCACCCGCTGACCGACTTTCCAGTCCTTAACTTTGTCGCCAACGCGGACAATTTTACCGGCGAACTCATGGCCGCGGATGGAATTAAATTGATCAGATCCGCTATCAACATTGTAGTGTTTCATGTCCGCGCCGCAGATAGCCGCCGCTTTGATTTCAATCACGACGTCATCCGGGCCACAAACTGGTTCCGGTACATCAATCATCTTATAGCCGCCAAAGGCCTTGCCAAATCTTGCCAGTGCTTTCATTGAATTTTCCTTTGTGTTCAGTTTTGCATCAGTGACAATCATACTTATCCATATAATTTTTGAGGTCAACATCAAATCTTTAAAACACAGATTATTATCTGCATTTCACAACCAAGATCACAAATAAGTGCAAAGATGAATTGAAAACCAAGTGAACCTGGCAGCCGCTTCGCTAAAATGGCGTGAACCCCTTCGCATTTTTCCTGTTATGAAACTGTTAACCTGCGGGTGCTGTTTTTTTCGCCACGCCATTTCCGTGGCGTGTTTACTTGTTTAAATGTCAAAGAGGAACACCGATGAAACTATTGCCTTTGTTGGCAGCATTACCCTTGCTCTGCGCCAGCGTTGTTTCCGCCAATTCACTGATGTCAGTTGGCTACTTTAATGGCGGTGGCGACGTCACTGCCGGTCCTGGCGGCGACATCAATAAACTGGATGTTCGCCAGATAACTCATCTCAACTATTCGTTTGGCCTTGTCTACAACAACGAAAAAGACGAGACCAATGACGCCTTAAAAGACGCCAGCAAACTGCATCAAATTTGGCTTTCACAGAAAGTGCAGGATGATTTGCTGAAAATTCCACAGCTGCGTAAACAAAATCCAAACCTGAAAGTGTTACTTTCCGTCGGCGGTTGGGGAGCGCGTGGATTCTCTGGTGCGGCGGCAACGAAGGATACGCGCGCAGTGTTTATTCAGTCTGCGCAAGAGATAATTGCGAAATATGGTCTGGATGGCATCGACCTCGACTGGGAATATCCGGTTAACGGAGCCTGGGGACTGGTCGAAAGCCAACCGGCTGACCGCGCTAACTTTACCGCGCTGCTAACAGAACTGCGGACCGCATTGGGGCATAAAAAACTGCTGACCATCGCCGTGGGCGCAAATGCAGAAAGTCCGAAAAGCTGGGTGGATGTAAAAGCCATTGCACCATCGCTCGACTACATCAACCTGATGACCTATGACATGGCTTACGGCACCCAGTATTTTAACTCGAACCTGTATGATTCGACGCAATGGCCGACGGTCGCCGCGGCGGATAAATACAGCGCCGATTTTGTGGTCAGTAACTATCTCGCAGCCGGTCTGAAACCGAGCCAAATGAATCTGGGCATTGGCTTTTATGGACGCGTACCAAAACGCGCCGTTGAGCCAGGTATTGACTGGAGCAAACCTGACGCGCAGAAAAACCCGGCTACCCAGCCCTATTTCGAGTCAGCTCAAATTGAGTTGTTCAAATCACTGGGCGTCGACCTGAGCAAAGATACCTACGTGAAGTACAACGATATCGTGGCGAAGTTGATCAACGATCCGCAAAAACGCTTTAGCCAACATTGGGATGATGAAGCGAAAGTGCCGTGGCTGTCGGTGCAGTCTGCGGATGGAAAAACACTCTTTGCCCTCTCCTATGAAAATCCGCGTTCGGTGGCGATCAAAGCCGACTACATCAAAAGCAAAGGGTTGGGAGGCGCCATGTTCTGGGAGTACGGCGCAGATGACAATAATCAGTTGGCGAAGCAGTTAGCCGATTCGTTAGGCATCAAACACTGATCCCAACGCCTGACACAATAGGTTATGATTAGCACATTCTGCTGCGCCAGCTTTTGGCGCAGCTCTTCATTTTCTACTGGAGGCATGAGCTTTATGGCTTTTATCCCTAAAAATTACGCCCGTCTGGAAGTCGGTTACCGGGAAAAGGCGCTTAAACTCTTTCCCTGGGTCTGTGGACGCTGTTCCCGTGAGTTCGTGTATTCAAATTTGCGCGAGTTGACGGTACACCATATCGATCACGATCACTCGAATAACCCAGAAGATGGTAGCAACTGGGAAATGTTGTGCCTGTACTGCCACGATCACGAGCATTCCAAATATACGGAAGCGGACCAGTATGGTTCAACGGTGGTTGCAGGAGAAGATGCGCAAAAGGCCGTAGGCGAAGCGAAATACAACCCGTTCGCCGATCTGAAAGCGATGATGAATAAGAAATAACATCAACTGCAGGCCCGACATCGATGTCTGCCGGGCCTGGGTAATCAGGATTTAAACGTCGCAATCGGTTCGGGCGTAATACCAAACTCAACCTTCAACTGCTGCTTGCTCTTCATCACCATCTCACCGTTGGTATCAATCGTCATATGCTGCGCGTCAATATTGTTACGCGCCTGCCATAACATCACCAACTGTAAGCTATTCTCTTTTTGTTCTGCTGTTAGCGCTACCCCATCCGGCCATTTTCCGAGCTCAACGGCAGTCGATAAGCGCTGATAAACTTCCGGCGTCATACTGTTGATCATCTCATCAAGATTCATGTTAAATCCACTCTCCGTAGAATAATTTGCTGAATCGTTTCTTCAACCCTTGGTTTGCTCACCGTTTTCACTATCAGTGAAGTTCAAAGACGCTGAGTTAACGCAGTACCGTTCACCGGTAGGTTTCGGCCCATCCGGGAAGACGTGTCCCAGGTGCGCATCACAGTTTCCGCAGCGGATTTCTATGCGCTGCATGCCGTGTGACGTATCTTTTATGTAATGGATAGCCTCATCGCTGACAGGCTCGTAAAAGCTGGGCCAGCCGCAGCCAGAGTCATATTTTGTCTCGGAACGAAATAGCGGTTTATCGCAGATCAGACAGTGGTAGATGCCGTCTCGCTTGTTATGCAGCAAACGCCCGGTAAATGGCGGTTCTGTCCCGTGATTCTGCGTCACGTAGAACTGCATTTCGGTTAAATTTTTTTTCAGTTCTTCTGGAGAAGGTTGATTAGCCATTTGCTCACATCTCGCTTTATCTAAACTCACATCGCGAGACAGATTCTAACAAAACATTAACACCGGAGTGCGAACTTTTGTTCTAAACTTGATCCTTGCGAAATGGCAGCCTGCAATTCGTGATCAGAATCACGTTTTTATCTTGATTGCCCTTTAAAATTCGGGCCGCCGACCCCATGTGGTTTCAAGCCCAAAGGAAGAGTGAGGCGAGTCAGTTGCGCAAAGCTTAGGCAGCAGATTGATTTGTCGCAATGATTGACACGATTCCGCTTGACGCTGCGTAAGGTTTTTGTAATTTTACAGGCAACCTTTTATTCACTAACAAATAGCTGGTGGAATATATGACTATCAAAGTAGGTATCAACGGTTTTGGCCGTATCGGTCGCATTGTTTTCCGTGCTGCTCAAGAACGTTCTGACATCGAGATCGTTGCAATCAACGACCTGTTAGACGCTGACTACATGGCTTACATGCTGAAATATGACTCCACTCACGGCCGTTTCAACGGTACCGTTGAAGTGAAAGACGGTCATCTGATCGTAAACGGTAAAAAAATCCGTGTTACCGCTGAACGTGATCCGGCTAACCTGAAATGGGACGAAGTTGGTGTTGACGTAGTAGCTGAAGCTACTGGCCTGTTCCTGACAGATGAAACCGCTCGTAAGCACATCACTGCTGGCGCGAAAAAAGTGGTTCTGACTGGTCCGTCCAAAGATAACACTCCGATGTTTGTTAAAGGCGCTAACTTTGACAAATACGAAGGTCAGGACATCGTTTCTAACGCTTCCTGCACCACTAACTGCCTGGCTCCGCTGGCTAAAGTTATCAACGACAACTTCGGCATCATCGAAGGTCTGATGACTACTGTTCACGCGACCACCGCTACTCAGAAAACCGTTGATGGCCCGTCTCACAAAGACTGGCGCGGCGGCCGCGGCGCATCCCAGAACATCATCCCGTCCTCTACCGGTGCAGCTAAAGCTGTAGGTAAAGTACTGCCAGAACTGAACGGCAAACTGACTGGTATGGCGTTCCGCGTTCCTACCCCGAACGTATCCGTTGTTGACCTGACCGTTCGTCTGGAAAAAGCTGCTTCTTACGAAGAAATTAAGAAAGCAATCAAAGCTGCTTCCGAAGGCCCGATGAAAGGCGTTCTGGGTTACACCGAAGACGACGTAGTATCTACCGATTTCAACGGTGAAGTTTGCACTTCCGTGTTCGATGCTAAAGCTGGTATCGCACTGAACGACAACTTCGTGAAACTGGTATCCTGGTACGACAACGAAACCGGTTACTCCAACAAAGTTCTGGACCTGATTGCTCACATCTCCAAATAAGTTGAGATGAGTATCTGATCCAAAAAGGCGACTTCGGTCGCCTTTTTTTATGACCAAAATATTCACATACCAAGGATTGCATCATGATTAACAAAATTTTCGCTCTCCCGGTCATTGAACAGCTTACCCCTGTCCTCTCCCGCCGTCAGCTTGATGAGCTTGAGGTTCTTGTTGTCGATCACCCCCAGGTTAAAGCGTCTTTCGCGCTACAGGGCGCACATCTTCTTTCCTGGAAACCAAACGGCGAAGAGGAAGTCCTGTGGTTAAGCAACAATACCCCGTTTAAAACCGGCGTAGCGCTGCGTGGCGGCGTACCAATTTGCTGGCCGTGGTTTGGTCCGGCTGCTCAGCAGGGCCTGCCTTCGCATGGTTTTGCCCGTAACTTGCCATGGACGCTGAAAGCGCACAACGAAGACGACAATGGCGTGGTGTTGACGTTTGAACTGCAGAGTAATGCCGAAACGCGTCAGCTTTGGCCGCACGAGTTTTGCCTGCTGGCCCGTTTCAAAGTGGGAGCCACCTGTGAGATGGAGCTGGAAGCTCACGGTGAGTTTGAAACCACCTCGGCACTGCATACCTATTTCAACGTTGGTGACATTGCGGCAGTGAAAGTTAGTGGTCTCGGCGATCGCCTGATCGATAAAGTGAATGATGCTAAAGAAGATGTGCTGGCTGATGGTATCCAGACCTTCCCGGACCGCACCGATCGTGTCTATCTGAATCCGGAAGCGTGCAGCGTGATTCATGATGATGCGTTGAATCGCAATATCGACGTTGTCCACCACCACCACCTGAATGTCGTGGGCTGGAACCCTGGCCCGGCGCTGTCCGTCAGTATGGGCGACATGCCGGATGATGGCTACAAAACGTTTGTTTGTGTAGAAACGGCTTACGCGACCGCTCCGCAGAAAACCACCGAAGAAAAACCATCTCGCCTCGCGCAGACTATTCGTGTTGCTAAACGCTAAGATAACTCTGCTCATCATGCCGGATGCGGCTAACGCCTTATCCGGCCTACAAACACACGCAGTCGTAGGCCTGATAAGCGCAGCGCCATCAGGCAAATCAGTGCAACATGCCGGATGCGGCATGCAAACCACACGCAGCCGTTGGCCTGATAAGCTGCGTGAGCATCGTCATTTGGCAAATCAGGCCATATCCAGCGCTGTTTTACCTTTTGGCGCCGGATACACCTTATCTAACTGCTTCAGCTCATCCACAGAGAGCGTTATCTCCAGCGCGGCGGCATTTTGTTCGACATGCGCTACGCTTGCGGCTTTCGGAATTGCTATTACACCCGACTGACGAATCACCCACGCCAGCAAAATCTGTGCAGCACTAACATTGTGCACGCGCGCAATGTCATTCACCACGGAATTAGAAAGCAAATCGCCACGCAGCCGTCCCGCCTGGGCCAGCGGACTGTATGCCATGACCGGCATCTGCTGCTGCTGGCACCACGGCAGTAAATCATATTCAATACCGCGCGAGGCTAAATGATAAAGCACCTGGTTAGTTGCACACTCCCGTCCACCGGGTACCTGCCATAACGCCTGCATATCATCATAATCGAGATTTGAGACGCCCCAACGGCGGATTTTCCCCTGCGCAATCAGTGTTTCCATGGCATCGACGGTCTCTGCAAATGAAAAATCGCCCATCCAGTGCAGCAAATAGAGATCCAGATAATCAGTTTTCAGTCGACGCAGGCTGGCTTCGCAGGCGGCAATGGCTTTCTGTCCACCGGCATTCCATGGGTAAACTTTCGAGACTAAAAAAGCGCTACCACGCCGTCCCATTAATGCTTCACCCACCACCTCTTCCGCTGCACCATCAGCGTACATTTCTGCGGTATCAATCAATCGCAGACCGAGATCCAGTCCGGCCTGCAGCGCAGACACTTCATCCCGGCGTCGGCTTGGATCCTCGCCCATGTACCATGTTCCCTGCCCAATAGCAGGAAGCGATACCTGGTCTGTAAACGTCACCTGTTTCGCTGTCATCGCACCCTCCTGTGTTAATGCACCACAGTAAAGCAAAACAACGTGCATGTGTCCTGTTAGGGTGCACAAATTGCACCATCATGATCTGGGGGTTGTCTTAATTTTAATGACGTAAAAAAGCCCGCATATCGCGCGGGCTTGAGTTTGACACCGAGTAGTATCAGAACTTGTAGGTCACACCTACCGAGAAGATGCCAGACCAGGACTTATCGACCATCGGGCTGTCTTTCACTTCATCACTCAAACGCACATAACGGCCAGTGCCGTACACGTTCCAGTTGCCAAGGAAGTTATAGCTCGCGGTCAACTCCAGGTACGGATCCCATCCATCGTCAGCGTTGTAGCTATTCAGACCACTGCGGCGAGACTCGTGATTGGACACACCATAATAGTAGTCGTTGTAGTTTTCGCTGCTGTACTGCACACCGATACCCGGCGTCAGGGTCAGACCACCATTGGTGTAACGGTAGAGCCAGGCCAGATCCCAGATAAAGCCGTTGCTGTTATCCAGGGTATCACCCGCCAGTGCGGTACGCAGGAAACCATACTGGGTGTTATGTACATATGATAGACCAGCCATCAAGCTGCTTTTACGCTTGTCGAGTTGGCGTAAAGCATGGCTATCGCTATCACCCGGCTTGAAATGCGTCGGATCATAGTACGCCATGATGGAAAGCTTATCTGCCGTATCATTCCACAAATAGTAACCGCCACCCAAGCCGCGGAACCACACATTATCGCCTTCATAGGTGACAACCGGAACAGGGTAAACATCGCGGTCATACTGTTTGTACGGGCTGTTAATCACACCAACACCCGCGCCAACAGTCCACTGACTTTCCGCCTGTGCGGTGCTAACTGCGGTTGCGGCAAGGACGCCAAGTGCCAGAAGTTTGAGTTTGGTCACAATCCATAATTCCTTATTCAAATGTGTAGCGGTCAAAGTGTAACCGCCAATACGCTTCAGCCCAACTATTTTACGTATTCACCCCAGAATGTAACCCCCTAATTTCTCAGCGAGTGATGACATTTTGCTTGCAGCACGGTGAACACCGCATGAATCCCGCTCCAATTCTTTACATAAGATGTGCTTTTTTTGCTGATGAGTTATTGATATGCCATTGAAATTCATTTGCGCACACAGGCAAGTTTTGCAAATGCCATCTACGCTTAATTTTAGAAGGTGTATCACCGAATACGTTGATCTCCTGACCACTAAAATGGCATGAGAGTTGCTTATTTCTTCAGCAGCGACGTCGTTCAGTTTACCTCTTCAGGGGCCTCTACTATTCATATGAACGGCTCTTAACATGTGCTAAAAAACGAAAGGACGGCATACCATGAATATATTCGATCACTATCGCCAGCGTTATGAAGCTGCCAAGGACGAAGAGTTCACGCTGCAGGAGTTTCTTACCACTTGTCGGCAAGATCGCAGTGCTTATGCCAACGCGGCAGAGCGGCTATTAATGGCTATTGGTGAGCCTGTCATGGTTGACACTGCCCATGAACCTCGACTTTCTCGACTCTTTTCGAATCGGGTAATTGCACGCTATCCCGCTTTTGAAGAGTTTTACGGCATGGAAGACGCCATTGAGCAGATTGTTTCTTATTTGAAGCATGCGGCTCAAGGTCTGGAAGAGAAGAAGCAGATTCTGTATCTGCTGGGGCCTGTGGGAGGGGGGAAATCATCTCTTGCTGAGCGGCTGAAGTCGCTGATGCAACGAGTACCGATTTATGTCCTGAGCGCCAATGGCGAACGTAGCCCGGTCAACGATCATCCGTTATGCCTGTTTAATCCGCAGGAAGACGCGCAGATCCTGGAAAAAGAGTATGGGATCCCGCGTCGTTATCTCGGTACGATCATGTCGCCGTGGGCTGCTAAACGTCTGCATGATTTTGGCGGGGACATTACAAAATTCCGCGTCGTCAAAGTCTGGCCGTCTATTCTGGAGCAGATCGCTATCGCTAAAACGGAGCCTGGTGATGAAAACAACCAGGATATTTCTGCGCTGGTCGGGAAAGTGGATATTCGTAAACTCGAACACCACGCCCAGAACGATCCTGATGCCTACGGTTATTCGGGCGCACTATGCCGCTCAAACCAGGGGATTATGGAGTTCGTTGAGATGTTTAAAGCACCGATTAAAGTGCTGCATCCTCTGCTGACCGCCACCCAGGAAGGAAACTACAACGGGACAGAAGGTATCTCCGCCCTGCCGTTTAACGGGATTATTCTTGCCCACTCGAACGAGTCTGAATGGGTAACGTTCCGTAATAACAAAAACAATGAGGCGTTCCTTGACCGTGTTTACATCGTCAAAGTGCCTTATTGCCTGCGGATCTCTGAAGAGATCAAAATTTACGAAAAACTGCTTAACCACAGTGAGCTGACCCATGCGCCTTGCGCACCGGGCACGTTGGAAACGCTCTCTCGCTTTACCATTCTTTCTCGCCTGAAAGAACCTGAGAACTCGAGCATTTACTCGAAGATGCGCGTTTACGATGGCGAAAGCCTGAAAGATACCGATCCAAAAGCGAAATCCTATCAGGAGTATCGGGATTACGCCGGGGTTGATGAGGGAATGAACGGTCTGTCCACGCGTTTCGCGTTTAAGATCCTCTCTCGCGTCTTTAACTTTGACCATGCCGAAGTGGCAGCTAACCCGGTTCATCTGTTCTACGTACTGGAGCAGCAAATCGAGCGTGAACAGTTCCCGCAGGAGCAAGCTGAGCGTTATCTTGAGTTCCTGAAAGGCTATCTGATCCCGAAATATGCTGAATTCATCGGCAAGGAGATCCAGACAGCTTATCTCGAATCCTATTCCGAATACGGACAGAACATTTTCGACCGTTATGTCACTTATGCGGATTTCTGGATTCAGGATCAGGAGTATCGCGATCCAGATACCGGTCAGCTGTTTGATCGCGAGTCACTGAACTCAGAACTGGAGAAAATTGAGAAGCCGGCGGGTATCAGTAACCCGAAAGATTTCCGTAACGAGATCGTCAACTTTGTTCTGCGTGCCAGAGCGAATAACAGCGGTCGCAATCCAAACTGGACCAGTTACGAAAAACTACGCACGGTTATTGAGAAGAAAATGTTCTCCAATACCGAGGAGCTGCTGCCGGTCATTTCGTTCAATGCTAAAACCTCGACTGACGAGCAGAAAAAACACGACGATTTTGTCGACCGTATGATGGAAAAAGGCTACACGCGTAAACAGGTGCGTTTACTGTGCGAATGGTATTTGCGCGTACGTAAATCGTCTTAACATAAGTGCCCGGTGGCGCATGCGCTTACCGGGCTTGCAAAACAATGTTCCGTAGGCCGGATAGCGACAGCGCCATCCGGCACTTACAGACATGGCGAACAGTTGGCAGTACGGGGGGCTTATGACCTGGTTTATTGACCGGCGTCTTAACGGCAAAAACAAGAGCACGGTAAACCGCCAGCGCTTCTTACGCCGTTATAAATCGCAAATTAAACAGTCGATCTCCGAGGCCATTAACAAGCGTTCGGTGACTGATGTGGATAGCGGCGAATCTGTTTCTATTCCGACTGATGATATTAGCGAACCAATGTTTCATCAGGGACGTGGTGGCCTGCGCCATCGCGTACATCCGGGTAACGACCATTTTGTGCAGAATGACCGCATTGAACGCCCACAAGGCGGCGGTGGCGGCTCAGGAAGTGGACAAGGCCAGGCCAGCCAGGATGGTGAGGGTCAGGATGAGTTCGTCTTTCAGATCTCTAAAGATGAATATCTTGATCTGTTGTTCGAAGATTTAGCACTTCCTAACCTGAAGCAGAATCAGCAGCGTCAGTTAACGGAGTATAAAACACACCGGGCAGGTTTTACCTCTAACGGTGTGCCTGCCAACATTAGCGTGGTGCGATCCCTGCAAAACTCACTGGCGCGCCGTACGGCGATGACAGCGGGTAAGCGTCGCGAACTGCATGCTCTCGAAGCGGATCTGGAAACCATCGCGAAAAGCGAACCAGCGCAGTTGCTGGAAGAGGAACGGTTACGCAAAGAGATTGCCGAACTGCGGGCAAAAATCGAACGCGTGCCATTTATCGACACCTTTGATTTACGCTACAAAAATTATGAAAAACGCCCCGACCCTTCCAGCCAGGCGGTGATGTTCTGCCTGATGGACGTCTCTGGTTCGATGGATCAGTCGACCAAAGATATGGCTAAACGTTTTTATATCCTGCTGTATCTGTTCTTAAGCCGGACCTATAAGAACGTGGAGGTGGTTTATATTCGCCACCATACCCAGGCGAAAGAAGTGGATGAACATGAGTTCTTCTACTCTCAGGAAACCGGGGGGACCATTGTCTCCAGTGCACTGAAGTTAATGGATGAAGTGGTGAAAGATCGCTACAACCCTGCCCAGTGGAACATCTATGCTGCACAGGCATCGGACGGTGATAACTGGGCAGATGATTCACCGCTGTGTCATGAGATTTTGGCGAAAAAGCTGCTGCCAGTGGTACGCTATTACAGCTATATCGAAATCACTCGCCGCGCCCACCAAACCTTATGGCGTGAATACGAACATCTGCAATCAACCTTTGATAACTTTGCGATGCAGCATATCCGCGACCAGGATGATATTTACCCGGTATTTCGCGAACTGTTTCATAAGCAAAGTACGACCAGTAACAATTAACCTAAACAAATCAGTCAGCGCGTAGATGTGCTGACTGATTTTATAAATAGTGCCCCATCCTGTTTTTATTTTCCCTTAACAGAGCAGCAGGCAATGTAGTTTAGCTGATGACGTTGCGAACGGAAGAAGCGAAACATTTTCAGGAACCGACGACGATTTTCGCTCGTGCGTAAGCCGTTAAACACAATTTTAACTGCCCCTGTAAGCCCTTCATCACGAATTAATCCGCGCGGTGACATCAGCGACATGTTGCCATTCTGCTGCAAAACCTGTTCGAACCCGCAGTTAAGAAACAAATCACGCCAGCCTTGTCTGGTCATTGGGCTAACGTTTGATTTCACCACATCGACAAGCAGGCCCTGATCGCCCGCGCCCAGTTTTTGGGCGGTGAACATAATATCGTGGGTGAGCAGGCGCCCACCGGGCTTCAACACGCGATAATATTCGGCAATTAACTTCGCCTTCGCTTTATCGGCATACATTGTCAGCATGGCTTCGTTAATCACAACATCAAAACTGTTATCCGCAAAAGGCAGGGTACTGGCATTCGCAGCCATCACATGGATGTGATTTTCCAGACCATTTGCTGCCACATTATTTCTGGCATTAGACAGCGCGGTTTTATCCATATCGATAGCGTAGACCGTACAACCAAAGCGTTGAACTATCTCTATTGCCGTGGTGGCCATATTACAGGCCACTTCAAGCACCTGGCTGCCGGGCGTCAGCTGTGACTGGCTAAACAACCATTCTGTTGCTTCAACGCCGCCCGGACGCAGACGTGTTTTGCCCAGGCTGGCTAAAAATGTATGACCCGCTTTTTCAGTCGCGCTCATTGGCCTGTCTCCTTTTATAAGTTGCATTATAAATACAACATTAAGAGTTAAAGGTGAAGCGCGCGAATGATTTTTATTACAAAATGTCCTTGCCCGTAGCGTTAGAGCGGATGTATGCCGTGTGATAGACTGAATTATCAGACTTACAGGGCTGTAAATCATTATGAAATTGCATCATAAAGCGCTCAGGCTCTTTATCTCCGTCAGCGTAATTGTTTTGACGTCTTCTTTTTTGGTTTATGAGCTCATTGCCAGCGATAAAGCAATGAATGCGTACATGCGCTATATCAATGAGAAAGCCGACTCATCGTTTCTCTATGATAAGTACACAAATCAAAGCATCGCAGCCCATCTGATGCGCACATTTTCGTCCCCCCAGGAGCCAGCCTCTCTCGAACAGCAAAAAGCACTTTGCACCGCTTTCGACAGCGTTAACGGCGCTCATGGGCTCAACCTTACTAAGCACAACTATCTGCCATTGCACGGTACGTTGCAGACCACCTCAACAAAATGTAGTGAACAGCTTGATGACATTTTTCTGCTGCCTTCTTTTGACCGGGCGGTCAATGTTAATCGTCAGCAGAAAGATTACGGTCAGGGATTAGGGACGTTAGAGTATAAATTTCGATATTACGTCGATCTCAAAAATAACTACGTCTATCTCTATGATTTGATCGACTCGCGGAAATTTGCGATACACAACTGGTCGTTTTTGCAAAAAGGTACGCTGGGAATCGACCAGAATGATATTGATGGTATTTTCACCGGCCGCACGGTGATTTCCAGTATTTATGAAGATAACCTGACCGAGAAAAAAGTGATGAGCTTTTTAACACCGGTCTACTACACCGGTAAGTTAAAAGGTGTGGTGATGGTAGATATTAATAAAGAGAATTTACAGAATATTTTCTATACCAGCGACCGCCCTCTCGTCTGGCGCTATCTTAATGTAACGGTCTCGGATACCAGCTCCGGTAAAGAGATTCTCGTTCATAAAAGTGAAACCGATCTGTTCCGCTATGTTGACTATGAGAAGGACATACCCGGTGGTATACGCATCACACTCTCACTCGATGTTATGTATTTTATTGTCTCGTCCTGGAAGATATTCGCATTCTATTTACTGGCAACGATATTACTGTTGAATATGGTCAGAACGCATTTTCGGTTGTATCACAACGTCACGCGGGAAAATGTCAGTGATGCGATGACCGGGCTCTACAACCGTAAAATTTTAACGCCGGCGCTTGAGCAGCGTTTGCAACAGTTGGTGAACACGGGAACGCTCGTCACCTTTATCACCATCGACTGCGATAAACTGAAAGTCATCAATGACACGTTAGGGCATAAAGAAGGCGATCGGATTATCACTCATCTGGCCAAAGCCATTCAAAGCTCTATTCGCAAAAGCGACTACGCCATCCGCCTCGGCGGCGATGAGTTTTGTATTATCCTCATCGACCACCCCAGTGATTTAACGCCCCGCCTGCTGGAGAGAATTCGCTATAACTTACAAATTATTGCGCATGATATATCCATCAGCTTCTCCGCCGGGGTTTATAATATGCAGCCGAACGACACTATTGATGATGCTTACAAAGCATCTGATGCACAGCTCTATCTGAACAAACAGAAAAAACACGCCGGTGCGTGATTATTTTTCTGCAGGATTTTCATTGTTGTACCAGGAGTAAGTCATGACGGAAGTGAACAAAGGTAACGCAACGCATCAGCGTTTAATCTCGCTGTTGTCAGAGCAAGGCGCAACGTACCGCGTGGTAAGCCATGAAGCCGTCGGCAAATGTGAGGCAGTTTCTGAAATTCGTGGTACCGCACTGGGCCAGGGAGCAAAAGCGCTGGTCTGCAAAGTAAAAGGCAACGGCGTCAATCAGCATGTTCTGGCGATCCTCTCTGCCGATCAGCAGGCCGACCTGAGCCGGTTAGCCAGCCATATTGGCGGGTTGAGAGCCTCTCTTGCCAGCCCGGCGGAGGTAGATGAACTAACAGGCTGCGTATTTGGCGCTATCCCACCGTTCAGTTTTCATCCTAATCTCAAGCTGGTCGCTGATCCGCTACTGTTTGAGCGTTTTCATGAAATTGCGTTTAATGCCGGGTTGCTGGAAAAATCCGTGATCATGGATACCGCAGATTACCTGCGTATCGCGCAACCTGAATTAATGCCTTTCCGCCGCGAACAATAATAGTCTGCGTTAGCAGTAAAAAACGTCGCATCGTGCGTTAGCCCAAAAAAAATCATAATCATTAAAAAAAGCCTGTTCCGTCACGCATTTACGCGTACAGTAAGCAGGCTTATCTTTTCTTTTGGCAAGGAAACTACGATGTTTGATGTCACTCTGCTGATCCTCCTCGGACTGGCAGCTCTGGGCTTTGTCAGCCACAACACCACTGTCGCTGTTTCAATTCTGGTGCTGATCATTGTCCGTGTTACCCCTCTGAATACTTTCTTCCCCTGGATTGAAAAACAGGGCCTGACCGTCGGGATTATCATTCTGACCATTGGCGTCATGGCACCGATCGCCAGCGGAACGCTACCGCCCTCCACGCTCATCCACTCCTTTGTAAACTGGAAATCACTGGTCGCTATTGCCGTCGGGGTATTTGTCTCATGGCTCGGCGGACGCGGCGTTACGCTAATGGGCAGTCAGCCCCAGCTTGTTGCCGGATTACTGGTGGGCACGGTACTGGGCGTGGCGCTGTTTCGCGGTGTGCCGGTGGGGCCGCTTATTGCGGCAGGCCTGGTCTCGTTGATTGTTGGGAAGCAGTAGCCAGCCCGTTCAGATAACGGCCTGGCGTCTGCCCCAGGCCTTTTTTGAACATAGTGATAAATGCCGTGGTCGAATCGTACCCGAGCATTTGCGCGACCTGTTGTACATTGCGGCCATCGATCAACGCCTGCAGCGCCAGAATCAGCTGGAGCTGGTGACGCCAGCGGCGAAAACTCAACCCCGTTTCTTTGACGACCAGACGAGCAAGGTTACGTTCACTCATCGCAAATACGCTGGCCCATTGTCCCAACGTCTGCCATTGTGCAGGCTCTTTCGCCATCGCTGCGACCATTCTGCGAATTTTCGGGTGATCGGAAACCGGTAACTGCATCTGCTCCTGGGGTTGCTGCGGGAGTTCATCAAACAACACTTGCGTCAGCCGCTGAGTTGCCGGTTCCAGTCGCTGAGCATCCGATTTGGACGCCAGCGCCAGAATGAGTTCCCGACATAACGGGGCGATTTTCAGCGTGCAGCAACGTTCAGGCATCACGACAGCCTGCGGCTCAATAAATAGAAAACACAATTGCGCGCCCACGGTAACGTGGTTGCTGTGTGGAATTTCGCCGGGGATCCACACAGCATATTGCGGAGGCACCATCCACATAGCATTTTCAACTTCACAGGTGATCGCACCATGCAGCGCCAGGATCAACTGTCCCTTACGATGCTGATGCAGCGGACTGAAAAGTTCATCTTCCCGAGCCTGAATACAAAATGCGACCGCCGCATCGTGGTGCAAATCGGGCTCATATCCATCCAGTCTCAGCCCCAACATAAGAATGTCCTATTTTAGCGATAATCTGTCATTTTAGCTTGATTCATCCATAGTGTAAAAACGCTAAAGTATCGCCTCGCCTGACGATATGAGAAAAAAATGATTACTACACCTTCCTCCCGTGGCAAAAATGCAGCGTTGCTGATCGCGGGGATCCTGATGATTGCCACCACACTGCGCGTCACCTTTACCGGCGCAGCCCCGTTGCTGGATGCCATTCGCGCCGACTACGGTTTGAGTACCGCCCAAACTGGGCTTCTGACTACCCTGCCGCTGCTGGCCTTCGCGCTGGTATCCCCCCTGGCTGCCGCCGTTGCGCGCCGCTGGGGCATCGAACGTAGCCTGTTTGCTGCGATGCTGTTGATTTGCGTAGGTATTGCGATTCGTTCGCTGCCTTCGTCAGGGTTCCTGTTTAGCGGTACCGCCATCATTGGTTGCGGAATCGCGTTGGGAAATGTGCTGTTACCCGGATTGATTAAGCGAGATTTTTCCCAGCATGTGGCGAAACTCACTGGCGCATACTCGCTGACCATGGGCGCGGCGGCGGCACTAGGCTCGGCAATTGTGGTTCCATTGGCACTAAATGGATTTGGCTGGCGCGGTGCGTTGATGGTGCTGATGGCCTTCCCGCTGCTGGCGCTGATTATCTGGTTGCCCCAATGCCGCCAGACTGCTCATGCCAGCCTGAGTAACTCGCGCGCCTTGCATTCCCGCGCGATCTGGCGCTCTGGCCTAGCCTGGCAAGTGACGCTGTTTCTGGGGATCAACTCCCTTGTCTATTACGTCATCATCGGCTGGCTACCCGCCATTTTAATTAGCCATGGCTACAGTGAATCTCAGGCCGGTTCGTTGCATGGTTTACTGCAGCTGGCGACTGCCGCGCCGGGAATATTGATCCCTCTCGTCCTGAACAGATTTAAGGATCAGCGCGCCATCGCCGCTCTGGTTTCGTTAATGTGCGCTGTCGGCGCGGCGGGATTCGCCATAATGCCCGAACAGGCATTGCTATGGACCATCCTGTTTGGCTTTGGCTCAGGCGCGACGATGATCCTCGGCTTAACCTTTATTGGCCTGCGCGCAAGCTCAGCGCATCAGGCTGCAGCGCTCTCCGGCATGGCACAGTCTGTCGGATATTTACTGGCCGCCTGCGGGCCACCGCTGATGGGGAAAATTCACGACCTCAACGGTAGTTGGCTGATTCCATTAACGGGTGTCGCCGTGTTAGCGATGCTGATGGCGGTGTTTGGTTTGTGCGCGGGGCGCAATCGGGAGATCGCGATCGCATAATGCAGAGGGCAGGTTCGCGGACAACCTGCCCAATATTTATCCGCGCGCGGCGCGCAGCATCGCCTGAACCAGAGGTACGGGTTTTCCCGCCAGCGCTCCGCGTTCATGCTGAAAGAGCGTGCCGACATAAAATGGATGTGTCACCAGCTCAATGGCACGAATATCACCAGCCTCATCCCAACCGGTCACACGGAGATCGCCACGCTCCAGCTCAGCGGCAAAATCTTCCGATACGCCGTAGTTGCAGTGATATCCCTCCGAGATAACATCCCGTCCGTAGGCTTTGGCAATCAGCGTATTGGCCCGAAGCTCAATATCATCCGTTTTTTCTACCAGCGAGCAGGTCAACGGTGCTATCACCATCCGACCCGTGGTGTCCGTCTCCGCGTGGGCGGCGTCGATCCAGCCCAGCACGTTGCGGGCATACTCCAGAATGGCATGTTGAAGGCCGCCACAGGTACCCAGGAATGGGATGCTGTTTTCACGCGCATAGCGTATCGCGATCAGCGCCCCTTCCAGGTGGCGATAAGGACTGCCTGGAACGACCCAAATGGCATCATAACCTACCAGGTCCTCACTGCTGCTGATATCAGATGTGGTTAGCCAGTCATAATCAGCCACTAATTCCAGGACGGCAGCGGCATCATCAATGGCAAGAGGAATAGCCTGATGCGCCACAATATCGGGGTTGTAATCGCCCACCAGCGCAATGCGAAGCGTATCTTTAATCGGGGAAATTTCCATTAAACGTTCCTTATGTCCAGACAATGAGGGACACTATAAGGAGCCTCAGCCTACCGATTTTTTGTTGGTATCACAATCCCTTAAATTGGGAGTCAGGGCTGGCGGAATGCTATAATGGTCACGTTTTACGATCTTATTTAACCGTAATAGCGATAGCTTAATGGAGCGGATGAAGAGATGAATATTCAGTGCAAACGTGTGTATGACCCGGCAGAAAAAAGCGATGGTTACCGCGTGTTGGTCGACCGGTTATGGCCTCGCGGGGTGAAAAAGAGCGATCTTATTTTCAACGAATGGAATAAAGCACTTACCCCGTCATCTGATTTACGTAAGGCATTCCACGCAGAGTTGATTGATTTCTCGCATTTTTCTGAGCAATATCGCGCTGAACTGGCTCAACAGCAGCAAGAAGGAAAGCGCCTCGCAGAGATTGCCCGACAGCAAACCTTAACGCTACTGTATGCGGCGAAAAATACCCAGCAAAACCACGCGCTGGTGCTCGCTGAGTGGCTACGTCAATGCTGACCGCGTATCACTTGCCCGCTGTCGGATGATCTCTACGCCAGAGCGCCCATTCATCAATCACTTCCCCTCCGGGTAGTTTGCAGTCTGACCTTACGCCTTGCGGAGTCTGCACCGCAACCAGCGTACCGCCCTTTTGTTCGCAATACACCGATGCCGGATTCGCCATGCCGATTTTTGGTGGTTTAGGGGCATCAGGCTGCGTTGTACACCCCGCCAGCACCAGCAAGCCGGGCAAAATAATAGACGCTAGTTTCATCTCTACTCCTGTTTAAAAGCATTATTCCGGCAGGTTACCCCGACTTCCCTTCTATCTCCATGTTTTACGTTCTAATTTCAATTTTATGATTACATTTCAGCCAGAAACACGTGTTTCATCTTGCTCCCTGATGTTCTATCATGCGCCCACGCCAGCCTTGTCATCTCTCAGGAGTATTTACACCTCATGTCGGACATGATCCTTGCCAGAGTCTCACAATCCTTAGCCACGGAGCAGTCAGTTGAGAGTCTGGTACGCCAACTTCTGGAAATGCTGGAAGTAGTGACTGAGATGGAATCTACATACTTGACCAAGGTCGATCTGGATGCCCGTCTGCAGCATATTCTGTATGCGCGTAATAGCTGCCAAATGCAGATCCCCGAAGGGCTGTCCGTACCGTGGGATGAGACGCTGTGCAAACGCGCTATTGAGGAAAACTGTCTGTACAGCGACAACGTGCCCGTACGATGGCCGGAATGTACCACCGCTCGCGCACTGGACATCACCACTTTTCTGAGTACTCCCGTTCATCTTCCGGACGGAACGTTTTACGGTACGCTCTGCGCCACCAGTCGCCGCCAGCATGCGTTAAGCGAACGTGGTGAACAGGTGTTGCATCTGTTTGCCGGACTAATCGCCCAGTCTATTCAAAAAGAGTCGCTGGTTGCTCAGTTACGTGAAGCGAACGCTGCGCTGATTGCTCACTCCTACACCGATGCCCTGACCGGATTACCGAATCGGCGCGCAATTTTTGAAAATGTAGAGACCCTTTTTTCGCTCGCCCGCCACCTCAGGCAGAAGATAGTTGTCGCCTATATCGATTTGGATGATTTCAAATTGATCAATGACCGCTTTGGCCACGAGGTTGGCGACCAGTTCCTGATCCAGATTGGCCACCGCCTGCTGCGTAAATGTAGTGATAATGACATTCTCGGTCGACTGGGCGGTGACGAATTTTTAGTCGCTCGCCTGTCGCCGGATGATGACAGGGAGCAACGCGTTCGTCTGCAGCAGGTGAAACATCAGTTGCAGCAGCAAATTTGCGGCGACTACCACCTGGGCGATATTCATCTGTTTTATCCTGGCGCCAGTCTGGGCGTGGTGGAAATTGATCCGCTGGAGACTGATGTAAACTGTGCGCTTCACCTCGCAGACAGCGCAATGTACAAGGATAAAAAACGTCAGGATAAAACCGCTTTTGTCGTACATTAACCCCTGCTATGCTGACTCGTCTTTAAATAACTCTGGTAGATAATCGTATGCGACTCGGTATTATTTTCCCTGTCATTATTTTCATTTCCGCTGTCGTTTTCTTATCCTGGTTTTTTATTGGCGGTTACGCTGCGCCTGGAGCATAACGATGAAAAAAACAACGCTTATTATGATTGGCGTGGCTATCATCGTGGTTCTGGGCACGGAACTGGGGTGGTGGTAACCAAAGAAAAAGGCCACTTATCAGTGGCCTCTATTGTCTGCATGTTTACTTAACTTTTGACTTTTCTATAGATAAACAGCACCACAATCGCACCGATAACCGCTACGACAAAACTGCCAAAATTGAAACCATCAACTTTACCAAAACCAAAGAAGGTACTGATCCAGCCACCCACTACCGCACCGACAACCCCTAAGATGATGGTCATAAAGAATCCGCCGCCATCTTTACCCGGCATAATCCATTTTGCCAAAATCCCAGCGATAAGACCGAAAATCACCCATGAAATAATGCCCATAATATCCCTCACTTATGTTTTTAAGTTAACGATTCGCTCGTTGTATAAAAGCATAGCATAGCGCTGAAAAATTAAAATTTGTGATCGGTATCACCTGCTATTTTCATCTTTTTCTGATCTTTCATAAGGTTAAACCATTCGATGCGACATTTTCCCTGACGTAGCTCGTCATTAATGTCGAATCGTCAGTCATTCTGCTTTACTCATTCGCCCTCAGTCCCTGCAATTACTGGGTTTTCACTTCTGGCACGATTTATGCTTAAACAACCGGTCACTATGACAAATCGTAGTCCGCGATGCGTATCGCGCGGCTCCGTTTACAATTCGCGCTATTTCAGCATTTAACAGGTCTGTTATTGATGAAAAAAATCACCAGTGTATGCCCATACTGTGGGGCCGGGTGCAAGCTCAAGCTTGTTGTTGAGAATAACAAAATCATCCGCGCCGAGGCCGCAGAGGGTGTAACGAACCAAAATCAGTTATGCCTGAAAGGCTACTATGGTTGGGATTTTCTTAACGACACTCGCCTTCTGACTCCCCGTCTGACTCGCCCGATGATCCGTTATGAAAAAGGTGGAAAATTCACTCCCGTTAGCTGGGATGAAGCCATTCGTTACACCGCAAAACGCTTATCTGAAATCAAAAATACCTATGGCCCCCGCGCCATTATGACCACTGGGTCTTCACGTGGAACAGGGAATGAAACCAACTACGTGATGCAAAAATTCGCACGTGGCGTTCTCCATACCAATAATGTCGATTGCTGCGCCCGTGTCTGTCACGGCCCTTCCGTTGCCGGGTTACAGGAAACATTAGGCAATGGCGCCATGAGCAATTCCATCAGCGACATTGAAAACTCAAAATGTCTGCTGATCTTTGGCTATAACTGCGCCGACTCGCACCCGATCGTGGCTCGCCGGGTAATTAAAGCTCGCCAGAATGGCGCAAAAATCATTGTCTGTGACCCACGTCGTATTGAAACTGCTCGTATCGCTGACCAACATTTGCAGTTAAAAAACGGTTGTAATATGGCACTGGTTAACGCCTTTGGCCATGTCCTCATCGAAGAGCAACTCTACGATCGCGAGTATGTACAAAAGCATGCGGAAGGACTGGAAACATACTGGGAAACCGTGAAGGACTATGCGCCTGAAGCCGTTGAACATTTAACGGGTGTTCCCGCACAGCAGGTTCGTCAGGCGATGCGTACATTTGCCGCAGCGCCATCGGCAACCGTGATGTGGGGAATGGGCGTCACCCAGTTTGGCCAGGCCGTTGACGTGGTTCGTGGTTTGTCGAGCCTGGCGTTGCTGACCGGCAATCTGGGACGTCCTAACGTCGGCGTTGGGCCGGTGCGTGGGCAGAATAACGTGCAAGGCGCGTGCGATATGGGGGTACTGCCTAACCAGTTCCCTGGGTATCAGGACGTGACCGATTTCACCGTCAGGGAGAAATTCGCCAACGCCTGGGGCATTGACGTTAATCAGATGGATGACAAGGTTGGGACGCGCATCACCGAAGTTCCGCATCTGGCTATTGAAGGCAAAATTAAAGCCTACTACATCATGGGGGAAGATCCGTTGCAAACCGAGGCCGATTTAGGTCTGGTCCGCGAAGGGTTTAACGCGCTCGATTTTATTGTCGTGCAGGATATCTTCATGACCAAGACAGCGGAAATGGCCGACGTCCTCCTGCCGGCCACCTCCTGGGGTGAACACGGTGGCGTCTTTACCTGCGCCGATCGTGGATTCCAGCGTTTTGAAAAAGCGATTGAACCCTCAGGTGATGTCAAGCGTGACTGGGAGATCATCAGCCTGTTGGCCAGTGAAATGGGCTATCCCATGCGGTATCAAAGTAACCAGCAAATCTGGGATGAGATGCGCGAGCTGTGCCCGCTGTTCTACGGCGTAACCTATGAGAAAATGGGTGAAATGGGGCATATTCAGTGGCCATGTCCGGAGCTCGATCACCCCGGCACACCTTACCTTTACGCGAACAGCCAGTTTGATACCGCCAATGGCAAAGGCAAACTGTTTGCCGCACAATGGCGAGCGCCCGCAGAAGTTCCTGATGAAAAGTATCCGCTGGTCCTGTGTACAGTGCGTGAAGTTGGGCACTACTCCTGTCGTTCAATGACCGGCAACTGCGCAGCGCTGCAAGCCCTGGCAGATGAGCCTGGGTATGTGCAAATCAATACTCATGATGCAGAAAAACTGGGTATTCGTCATCGTGACCTGGTATGGGTCAGCTCGCGTCGTGGTAAGGTCATCAGCCGCGCGGATGTATCCGAGCGTATCAATACCGGAACGGTGTATATGACCTATCAATGGTGGATTGGTGCGTGTAACGAGTTAACCCAGGATAACCTCGATCCTATTTCGAAAACGCCGGAAACCAAATATTGCGCCGTAAGTATTGAGCACATTAGCGATCAGGGATGGGCTGAAAAGTATGCCGCACAGACGTATAGCGACATGAAATCACGCTTGTGCCAGGCCATTGCGTAAGTCACCTCGCTAACCGCCTGAGTCTGTTCATCCAGACTCAGGTATTTTCTCGTTACTTCGCCAGCTGTGGTTCACTAAAGCGAATAGCAGCAGATTCTTCCTGCTTATCCCGCTGCATAAAACCGAGGTTCATCAGGAACAATCCTACCATAAACGGGAGTTCATACAGCTCTTCAATGAGATCGCCGTACTGCGCGTTGTGCAAAAAGACAGGGGCCAGCAGACGATGATGCTCTACCGTATCGGAGATCAAAAATGCACAGGTGGTGATCGCTAACAGCCATAGCGGCAGCGGTTCATTGCGTAAGCGACGGGCAATATCCTGGCGTAAGCGTTTTGATATCAGGACAGGCAGAATAATCATTGCAATCAATACCACTGAGATAACTCTGAACAGAAGTTTAGGGTGCTCGGGGAAATAATCACGGCCCCAACTGGTACTGCGACCCAGCAACACCAACCACCACACAGCCGCCCAAAGCCAAAATTGTTTCTCGCCTTCAGGACGTGATAAAGGCCGGATGTAGCTGAGAGTAAAAAGCGCTCCAAACAGCAGCCATAACGCCTGGCCATTCTCAATCCATCTGACGACAGTACCGTTGAGCAAAGGTAGATTCCAGTTCGCAGTGAACGGGATCGCTACGATGATCAGCCCAAGAATGAAAGTGGGTAATGTTAGTCGGGTATTCAGTTTCATAAGCGAGGTTCTGTATTGTGACTGTTTCACGATCATAACCCCTGTGAATGATCCAACATTAGCAATCAATGCGGATTTCTTAAGGTATTCTTAAGAAATCTTTTTCCGGATATTTCCAGGTTTAACACGGATAAAAAAACCGCTCTGCGCCAGAGAAACGCAGTGCGGTTTATAAATCAAAAACGAATCTATGGTCACTCCCGTTTTTGCAACACCGATTTTGACGACAAGTTGGCTTGCTTGAATCTATCCGGCGTCTGAATGGGATTTTATTCCCGCGCCTCGATGAGTTCCGCGCCTGATGAACCTCCAGAAAATATACGGCTTCAATGAGCCTTTCCGTTTTACAGGTTCCTCAACAGGCCGGTGGGCCGTTAGTATCATCAATATCAGTATTCGCAAAACCAGATGAATGATTGTTTAAACTGGTGTATTTCTGCCTTTATGCTTCGTAAGTTTGCTGTCGCGCCGTCAGTGCCCAGGCTATTCTGGCCAGCTTGTTTGCCAGAGCACAGGTGACGACAAAGTTGCTTTTCCGACACAACAACTCCCTGACCCAGTCGGCCAACTTGCCAGACTGGTGTTCCAGTTTTTGTATGAATACCCTGGCACACTGAACCAACAAAGTTCGGATCTTTTTGTTGCCCCGCTTGCTAATCCCTAACAATGTCGTCCGACCTCCCGTGCTGTACTGTCGGGGTACCAGCCCTGTTGCCGCCGCAAAGTCACGGCTGCTGGCGTACTGCTTCCCGTCGCCAATCTCAGTTGAAATAGTACTGGCAGTCAGCGTTCCAACGCAGGGAATACTCAGCAAGCGCTGTCCAACCTCATCTTCGTCCAACTTTCGTTTCAACTGAGATTCCAGATCTTTAATCTGCTCAACAAGATAGTGATAATGCTGTTGTAATTTCAGCAGTAACTGGCTGAGATAAAGAGGCAAACTACTGTCCTCAAGAAGGGTACTCAGTCGACTAATAACGGCAGCACCTCGCGGAACGCTGATACCAAATTCCAGCAGAAAAGCATGCATCTGATTAGTTGTTTTCACCTTATCCTGAACCAGGGATTCACGGACACGATGCAGAGCTCGCATTGCCTGCTGAGATTCGGTTCTGGGCTGCACGAAACGCATAGATGGACGTGATGCTGCTTCACAGATAGCTTCAGCATCAACGAAGTCATTTTTGTTGCTTTTAACGAATGGGCGGACAAATTGCGGTGATATCAGCTTTGGAAAATGCCCTAACTCTGCCAGCTTGCGTGCCATAAAGTGAGAACCGCCACAGGCTTCCATCGCGATGGTTGTTGCCGGGCATGTCGCCAGAAATTCGATTAGCTTTGGTCGGGTGAATTTTTTACGGTAAACGGCCTTCCCACGATGATCCTGACAATGAATATGGAAAGAGTTCTTACCCAGATCGATACCAATAAGCGCAATGTTTTCCATGATGGTTCTCCGAATGAAAGCCTGTCCTCAGCATAGTACTGGGAAGGAGGGAGTGACCATCTCATTAAATATGCAATCAGAGGCAGAGGCTAACATCTACCAGCCGCAGACGTCGTGCTCATTCTCGGTATCGTATGAACGTACCGTATTGACCAGGTCTTTAACCACTTCAGCGGCCACATCCGGAATCAACAGCGTCATCGGCGCTTCAGTTTCATAATCGACTGACACGCCGTTGCTGTTATTGGTCACTGTTACGGTATAGGTTGCTTTGCCCATGATTTACTCCTTGCCGGTGCGCACGACTTTTCGTTGATTCGCGCTCTCCATCAGAACTTCCGGGGCAACGAAAAAATCGATATTAAAGTAAGTGTCGTCGGTCATCACTTCGATGTTATGCCATTTTTCCGGTGGAAAAACGCCAAACTGACCGGCTTCAATAACCATCACCTCTACGGGCTCCGGGCTATGTTCATCTGCGTATCCGAGATATTTGACCGCCCCCTGCATAACCGAAAGTCGAGGGTAAACCCCGGCACGGGTTCCTTTATCAAGGTGGCGTTCGAAAATTCCGGCAGGTGCCGTTTCTTTGTTCCAGAATGGAGTAGAGCGTGTATGGATATGGTTCTGTGGAATTTGAAGCATTTTTCTTCCCTTTTCCAGTCGACAACCAGCGAGTTCTTACTGAACCGCTGCTGTACACAGGGTACGCCTCATAATATACATTTAAAATACCATTTATTGGTTATAACAATACAATTATAAATGAATTGCAGGGTGTAATATTGAAGGCCCGCCGTAACCAACGGGCCAATGGCGTCACGACTGAAGCGTGGCCAGACGAGCGGCAAAACCAACAAAAATCAGACCAATAAGGGAATTACCCACTTTGGCCAGCTTTTTCTTCGTACGGATATACTGCGTCACGAACGCGCCGGAGAAAATAAGAAAGCTCAGATAGAAAAAGCTCACTATCTCAAGCGTAATAGCCAAAATAAAGAATGACAGCCCTGAGTGCGGCGCATTGACATCAATAAACTGCACGAAGAACGACACATAAAACAAAATAGCTTTAGGATTCGTCAGGCTCAGAATTAACGCACGTTTAAAAATAGCGCCAAACGGGACTTCTTCAGGCGCGGCATCGCCAGCTTTCGATTTCAGTGTTGCATACAGGATCTTCGCACCGAGGTACAGCAGATAAAACGCGCCAAGATAGCGAACGATGTTGAACAAAACGGGCGTTGTTTTGATCAATGCGGCAACTCCGGCATAGGCCAAAAACATTAACACGGCATCGCCGATAAACACACCGCTTGCGGCGAGATAACCGCCCTACACTCCCCGACCAACGCTGTTCTTCAACACAAATATCGTATTTGGCCCCGGTACCAGCACGATAAAAATAGCCCCCACCAGATACGTCCAGTAATTCAGAACTCCATACTCTGCGAACACGTTAACCTCTTCCTGAAAAAACACATGCACTTGCTGCGAGACAATATGCTAACGAATGCATCGGGTGATGGAAAGAGAAGGTTATGAATTAAAAAACCCGCCACTGGTGACGGGTGTGTACAGATAAGGTTAGCCCGGATTAATGGTGCAGCATCTCATCCACAACCTCTTCTCCCTTCAACTGGTAAGGGTAGTAGGTAGGCCAGTTTTCCATCTCTTCAAGCAAGGCTGCCTGCGAGGTATTTCCCATAAAAATATGGAAGTGGCTCGATTTACGCGGCGCGATAATATGATCGCTGAATTGCACGTATTTAGGTGCTTTGCTGTTAGCGTCTTTACACTCAAACAGATAACGTACACCTTTCTTGCCTGACTTATAGTGCAGAATTTTATAACCGGCGTAGTCGTATTTACATGATGCAACCTGATTACCGGTGTGAAATTCCATTACGTCATTTTCGATGCCGATGGTGTCTACATTGGTTGCATAACCTTTACGGTAGTAATCTTTAATTTGTTCTGCCGTTTTGCTTTTGTCTTTCTCCGCTTTCTTTTTGAAGACCGGATCAAGCTCGCCGCTGACCAGATACGGATAGACAGATTGCCACATGCCATCCCAGTCGGTCAGCGCCCTATTTTGCACCTGGTTATCATCAAAAACCCCTTCCGACGCCTTTTGTTCTGCTTCGCTCATCGGCGCACCATGGGAATGATGACCGTGCGCCATAACCGAACCACTGACTAAAAGCATCCCCAGAGCAATTGTCAGTTTATTAATACAAATAGCCAAAATTTCACCCTCAAATCATTTGCGAGTGAAATGTTATAATATAACGTATCAATTTAATCAATAGACCAGCTACAAGCCTCTATCTCATTTCACGTTACAATGAGTTTGCTGGAACAAAGCTGATCAAGCAGGGCCTGCTGATGGCTGATAATCAGCATAGCCAACGGTCGACGCTGGCATTCTTCAAGCAGCAGCGCCCAAATATCCCGTTGAATGGAAGGATCGAGCTGGGCGGTAATTTCATCAGCAATAAGAAAACGTGTCCGCGGGTCCAGCGCACGAAGTAAAGCAATTCGCGCCAGTTCACCGCCAGAAAGTTGTCCGGGGCGGCGAGTTAACCACTCTGGGTTGATGTGAAGACGGGTAAGCATTTCAGCATCCGGTCGCCAGGCATCATGAACCGCATCACCGGTGCTGCGTCGGGGGTTAAAAGTTAATTCCGGATGCTGTGGCACCAGTTGCACCGGGCAATACTGGTGCATCGGCAACGGTTGTTCATCAACCAGAATGTCACCCGAAGTTGGTTTCTGCCAGCCCGCCAGCACGCGTCCCAGCGTCGTTTTGCCCGTCCCACTTGGCGCACAAATCCCAATACGTTCTCCAGGGTGTAGAGAGAAGGTCAGATTTTGCCACAGAACCTTTTCTCCCTGACGGATTGTTACATCACGACAGCACAACATCGCGCTCTCCAAAAAGTTGATTTCTTTCAGGCAGCGCCCGCCATTGTCGTTGCAGATGTTCGCTAATCTCTCCGCGTAACAGCTGTTCCCGGCTGACGTTATCCGACACCCTTCCCTGATGCAGCGCGACAATACGATCCGCATGGCGGGCCGCCAGCGTGAGGTCATGCGTTACCCATAAAACGCCAGCCCCTTGCTCACATTGCTCACGCAACTGTTCAAGGAGTTGATTAGCCAGAGGTGCATCAAGCCAGGCGGTAATTTCATCCGCCAGAATATAGCGAGCCTGACTCAGAGACGCATGACAGGCCAGGACACGTTTCGCCATACCGCCTGAAAGCTGGCGCGGAAAAGCATCTACTACGCGACTTTCCAGTCGGCTACGCTGGAGCAATCGTTCAATTTTTCCGGCATTCCATTGTTGGCCAGAAAGCTGGCATGCCCTGCGCAGATGCTTTTCAATCGAGAGCAGCGGGTTAAGCGCCTGAACGCCTTGCGGGACATAGCTGAAGGTATTGCCACGACATTTGCGAATATCATCGCTGTTCAGCGTTTTTCCCTCCAGCGTGATAGTGCCCTGGAAGCGCAAATTCTCCGGTAAGAGATCGAGCAGGCATTGCAGCAGCAGGCTCTTACCCTCCCCGCTTCCTCCCACTAACGCCACCATTTGACCCGGTGCCACGTCGAAAGAGATATCCTGCAACAGCGAAGACCAGTTTCTCGCGCCATACCAGCGATAACGCGCCACCTCCAGCGAGACCTGTCTTAAACTCAACATGCGTCACCTCGTAACCATAAACGATGTACCGCCCTTGCGAGCTGATCGAATAACATCACCAGACTGAACAGCATCAGTCCCGGAAACAGCACCAACCACCAATCGCCATGACTGATAAATCTCAGCGCATCCGCCAGCAGCAGTCCCAGTGACGGTTCATGCGGTGCCAGCCCAAAACCGAGGAAGCTTAACGCCGCACTGTGCAACACCGCGTGGGGAAACATCAGTAGTGTTCCCGTTAGCCATTGAGGTAATAAGGCGGGTAGATAGTGATGTCGCCAGCAGTAAAAATGGCCGTGCCCCAGACGCCAGGTCAGCGTCAAGTAGTCACTGTGGGCCACGCGCTGCGCTTCAGCACGCAGGATTAGCGCCAAACGCGGCCAGTGGGTCAGCGCAACCGCCATAATCACGCCGTTTTTCCCACCGCCCAGCGTAAAACAGATCAAAATGAGCAACAGCAGATGCGGCATCGACAGCATGGCATCGGTAATCAGGCGCATAAGCACATCCAGACGCGGATGTATGCGCGAAACCGCCGCCATCACTAACGCGATGAAACCGCTGCACAACGCCGCACCAATACCAATTTGCAGACTGGTTAGTGCCCCCTGAAAACAACGGATCCACAGGTCGCGACCAAGGTTATCGGTACCAAACCAGTACAGCGCATCAGGCGGTAAATGCCGGGCAAGCAGATTAACGCTCAACGGGTTATCCAGCATTGCGGCACCATACACTGCAATGAATACCAGGCAGCTAAAAGAGAGCAAAAGACGAATCAGCGTCGGCGTCGGGTTATAGAGCATCAGGTCGTTCCAGAGCACGGTTCAACATACGGACAAGCCAGGTAGACAGCGAGTTACCAATAAACACCAATACGGTACTGAACAATACAATTCCCATCAGTAACGGCAGATCTCCACGTAATCCGGCATCAATAGTGGCCTGCCCCAGTCCCGGGTAAGCAAAGACTTTTTCGGCCAATAATGCGCCTCCCAACAACTCCCCCAGCGAGGCAAACTGCAAACACAGCGCAGGCGTAATTGCATGACGCAGAACCTGATGGCGTAACAGTGACCAGCCCTTATCTCCCTGAGAACGCGCAAAACGGACAAAATCGCTTTTCATCACGCTGGCGATGCTTTCCCTCGTATGAAGCGTAATTTGTCCCAGTCCCAGCAAACTGAGCGCGCAAACGGGAAGCACCAGATGGCGCAGACGCTCAGTCAGCGTCGCCATATCGCCGCTATTGCCCGGCTCCCACGCGCAGCAGACCGGAAATACCGGCCAGCGCACGGCAAATAATGCCAGCAACAGCATGCCAATCCAGAAGGTCGGCAGCGAAGAAAGCAGATAACTGAGGCGACAGATTGCTTTATCCGGCCAGCGATTCAGGTAGCGACCCGCGACAAACCCCATTGCCGTTCCCAATATGCCAGAGAGCAGCCACGCGCCACCAAGCAGCGCAAACGAGGTAGAAAAGCGTTCCTTGATCACGCTGGCAACCGGTGCGTTAAACAACATTGAATAGCCGAGATCGCCCTGTAATACACGGCCAAACCAGTGACCCAAACGCTCCCATAGCGGTTGGTCCAATCCCCAGCGAGCCGCGATACGCGCATATTGCTCCGGCGGCACATGCAGGAGATCGTTGCCGATATAAGCCCGAATCGGATCGACCGGAGAAAAGCTGAGCAGCACAAAAGTGCCAGCCGCAACCAGCACTAATAACACTATCAGCCGTAGAAAATGGCCCACAACAGACTTCATCAACGGCAGGTCCAGGTCCATTCATCCAGATTATTGAGCAGTGACCAGCTACCGTGAATCTCCGGTGCGCCTTTACCTAAGTCAATACACGGATTTGCCAGGTAGGTATGCTGAATATTCAGCAGCCATGCCCAGGCAGCATCGCCCTGCACGCCAGCCCCTTGCTTGCCATCCCACTCAACTTGCTGCCAGAACGGCAACGCTTTTTGCCAGTCCGGAGCGTCAATTGCCTGTTTAAGATGCTGCTCAACGACAGGATTGCTGTAATAACCTGGATTGTAATATTCCACGCCCGCAGCCTGATTACTGTAGTGATGGAAAAGCTCCATCGGATCCAGACTTCCCCAGCCAAACAGCGTCGGGTTGGCATGCATATGCCGCTCAACAGTTTCCCAGCTCCCGGATTGCAGAGAAATCTGAATACCCACTGGCTCCAGCATCGCACGTACGGCTTCGGCTAAATCCCGGCGTGTACTGTCACCGCTGGCGTACCACAACGTTAAGCGAGCCTCTTTACCGTCCTTCACACGTACGCCATCTTTACCCACCTTCCAGCCGGCTTCTTCCAGAATCGTTCGCGCTTTTTCGCTATCGCCATCTTTGAACGCAACTGATTGTCCCTGCCATGGCAGCCCCTGAACCGCGCTATACGCCGGAATCGCATGACCTTCCATGACCTGATCGGCAAGCTGCTTACGGTCGATGGCGTAGTTGATGGCGCGCCTGATGGCAACATCGGCAGTGATATCGTTCCCAATCGGATAGCCATTGGCGTCTTTTTTACCTGCAGGAACCATCGGGAACACAATGCCCCGGTTTTCCACGCTGTCGCGTACCCAAAGTTTCAAATTTTTCTGCTGAGGAGCGACCGCCATCGACGGCGCGATACGTACGAGTCCCAGTTGGCCGCTACGCGCTGCGGCATAAGCGTTATCTTCATCAAGGAAGACAAACACCAGCTTACTGAAATCATTTTTCTTACCGGCATACCAGGGGTTAGCCTCAACGATCAACTGCTGCCCCGGCTGAAAACTCACCAGTCGATACGGACCCGCGCCAATCGGATTTTTAGCGAATGTTTTTTCGTCATACCGTTTTTGCGGAACAATTCCTAATGAACCCAGCACGTTCACAAAGGTACTTTGCGGGCTACGCAATGTAATTTCTACCGTGCGGTTATCTTTCAGACTGGCATGGGTGAAGTTTCCCATGTCGATTTTGCCGCCGCTTTTTGCTGCTTTGTTATAGGTGAACACCACATCTTCAGCGGTTAACGGCGAACCATCAGAGAATTTAAGGTCAGGTTTTAACATCAACGTCCAGGTTTTGCCGTCTGCGCTGGTCTCTACTTTTTCCGTCAGCAGGTTTCCCCAGCTCATATCTGCATTTTGTTTTAATAATGGTGCATGCAAAAGCAGATAGCTGCCATGACTCCAGCCCAACATCGGGTCAAAACCTTCCGTTGGCTCCGGTCCAATTGCCAGTTTTAACGTCTGCCCTTCGCTCGCATTTTGCGCGGCGAGAAGTGGTGAGGTTAATGCGAGAGTCAATGCGCACGTAAGCAGTGCCAGCTTGCCTTTGATCATTATGTTATCCAGATTTACGTTATTTTTATGCTGCATAACGATTTACAGTCGTTAAGCAGTCTCCTGGGGAAGGGATTATGGCGGACAGAAATGACGAAAAAAATGATGCGGCGCAGAAAAGTATGACGATTTTCTAAAATTATCATACTTTTTTCTGATACTCCGTTATGAGTACGATGTGAATCTCAAAATATAGATTAATCCCTCGCCATTTATTCAAAGGAATATTAATCCCTATCTAATAATTACTCATGCGGACTATTTACCCTTCCTGCTATTTCCTTATCTAAAATTCATGACAATTTATGTATATTTATTCAAAAAAAACACCAGAAGTGACAAGTTATGTAAATTTGTAATGATAATTATTTGTATTATCATTACGATCACTTATCTTACTGCCTTTGATTTTTAACAAAGGAAGTTTGACTATGCGTTTAAAACCTGTTGCCTCTGTCGTTCTGTCCTGTTTAGGATTTTCCAGCCCCCTGGTATTTGCTGAAGATGTCATGGTGGTAACCGCTTCCGGTTACGAAAAGAAAATCACCAATGCCGCCGCCAGCGTCTCTGTTATTTCGCAGCAAGAGTTACAAACCAATAAATATAATGACTTAGGTGAAGCCCTGCGTTCTGTTGAAGGGGTAGATGTTGAAAGCAGCACCGGTAAAACTGGCGGTCTGGAGATCAGCATCCGTGGCATGCCCGCCAGCTATACCTTGATCCTGATTGACGGTATTCGTCAAAACGGCAGCAGCGACGTGACGCCAAACGGCTTCTCTGCCATGAATACCAGCTTTATGCCCCCGCTGGCGGCAATCGATCATATTGAGGTTATCCGCGGCCCGATGTCGACGCTTTATGGCTCCGACGCAATCGGTGGCGTGGTGAATATCATCACCAAAAAAAGCACCGATAAATGGAGCACTTCCATCAATACCGGCGTTAACCTGCAAGAGAGCAATAAATGGGGTAACAGTACGGTCGCCAACTTTTGGTCAAGCGGCCCGTTAATCGCGGGCGTACTGGATATGCAGGTTCGGGGGAGCACAACTCAGCGTCAGGGTTCCAGCGTCACTTCGCTGAGCGATACCTCTTCCACCCGCGTACCTTATCCAACCGAGTCGGAAAACTACAATATTGGCACGCGATTCGACTGGAAAGCCAATGAAAGCAATACGCTGTGGCTGGATCTCGACTCCGCCAGACAGCGTTATGACAACGATGACGGTCAGTTGGGTAACCTGACGGGAGGTTATGATAAAACGCTGCGCTATGAGCGTAACAAAGTGACCCTCGGCCGCGATACCGCCTTAACGTTCGGCACCTGGAAATCCTCCCTCGGCTGGAATGAAACCGAGAACAAGGGCCGACAACTGGTCTCCTCCGCACTCACGCCAGAGAACGCAGGTCGGGCCGGTGACGCGCGTGAACTGAAGAACACCAACGTCATTCTGGACTCCGTGCTGCTGACACCACTAGGTGATTCGCATCTGTTAACCCTCGGCGGGGAATATTGGGATGCACGGATGAAAGATGGTGTGGTTCTGGCCAATACCGGCGAGACGTTCCACCAAAAAACGTGGGCAGCCTATGCCGAAGATGAATGGCATATTCTCGATTCGCTGGCCTTAACCGCAGGAACACGCTATGAGCATAACGATGTCTTTGGCGGTCATCTCAGCCCACGAGCCTATATGGTCTGGGATGTTTCCGACGAATGGACGCTCAAAGGCGGCGTAACGACCGGTTATAAAGCGCCATCACTTAGCCAGTTGCATAACGGGATCAGCGGCGTAACCGCACAAGGAACGGTGAATACGGTCGGGAACCCGGACCTCAAACCAGAGGAAAGCATCAGCTACGAAACCGGGCTGTATTACGAGAACAACGCCGGGCTTAACGCCAACATTACCGGCTTCTATACTGAATACAAAAATAAAATTGTCTCGTATTCTATCGATGATAATACCAACAGTTATACCAACAGCGGCAAGGCGAGGACCGATGGCGTTGAATTTGCCAGCACCTTCCCTCTATGGTCGGATGTGCTGACCTTATCTCTCAACTACACCTACACTCAGAGCAAGCAAAAAGATGGTGACAATAAAGGCGCGCCGTTAAGCTATACACCAAAGCATATGGCTAACGCCCGTCTGAACTGGCAGGCAACGGAAGATATGAACGCCTGGCTGAGCGCACGTTATCGCGGTAAGGCCCCACGCTTCACGGAAAATTACGACAATCTCAGCGCAGTACAAAAAGCCGTCTATGACGATAAAGGTGCTAATTTAAAAGCCTGGACCGTCCTGGACATGGGAATGTCTTACAAACTGACCAAAGATCTGACACTTAATACGGCAGTTAATAACGTGCTGGATAAAGACTTTAGCGAGGGGCTTTGTTGAATAAATCGAACTTTTGCTGAGTTGAAGGATCAGATCACGTATCTTCCCGACAACGCAGACCGTTCCGTGGCAAAGCAAAAGTTCAAAATCACCAACTGGCCCACCTACAATAAAGCCCTCATCAACCGTGGCTCCATAACTTTCTGGCTGGATGATGAAGCTATTCAGGCCTGGTATGAGTCAGCAACACCTTCTTCACGAGGCAGACCTCAGCGCTATTCTGACCTTGCCATCACGACTGTGCTGGTCATTAAACGCGTATTCAGGCTGACCCTGCGCGCTGCGCAGGGCTTTATTGATTCCATTTTTTCTCTGATGAACGTTCCGCTACGCTGCCCGGATTACAGCTGTGTCAGCAGGCGGGCAAAGTCGGTTAATGTCAGTTTCAAAACGCCCACCCGGGGTGAAATCGCACACCTGGTAATTGATTCCACCGGGCTGAAGGTCTTCGGTGAAGGCGAGTGGAAAGTCAAAAAGCATGGCCAGGAACGCCGCCGTATCTGGCGTAAGCTGCATCTCGCCGTTGACAGTAAAACACATGAAATCATCTGCGCTGACCTGTCGCTGAACAACGTTACGGACTCAGAGGCCTTCCCCGGGTTAATCCGGCAAACCCACCGGAAAATCAGGTCAGCCGCCGCCGATGGCGCTTACGATACCCGGCTATGTCACGATGAACTGCGGCGTAAGAAAATCAGCGCGCTTATCCCTCCCCGAAAAGGTGCGGGTTACTGGCCCGGTGAATATGCAGACCGTAACCGTGCAGTGGCTAATCAGCGAATGACCGGGAGTAATGCGCGGTGGAAATGGACAACAGATTACAACCGTCGCTCGATAGCGGAAACGGCGATGTACCGGGTAAAACAGCTGTTCGGGGGTTCACTGACACTGCGTGACTACGATGGTCAGGTTGCAGAGGCTATGGCCCTGGTACGAGCGCTGAACAAAATGACGAAAGCAGGTATGCCTGAAAGCGTGCGTATTGCCTGAAAACACAACCCGCTACGGGGGAGACTTACCCGAAATCTGATTTATTCAACAAAGCCTTAGCGAGGTTAAACTTTACCAGGTGGGCCGTAATAGCACCTACGCAGGTGATTATTATCAGACTGCACAATCCACTACCGGATACGTAAACCCGGGCCGTAACTACTGGGTATCGTTAAACTATCAGTTCTAATTTTATCAATCCTGCTGGTCTGGGCACACTAATACCCCGACCAGTCGGATATTATTAACAGACGACATAATATATAATCAGCAACTTAATTTAACACATAAGAATATTTAAATAATTAATACAGAAACACCCCTTCTTGTGCCATTAGATACAATGCCAAAACAATAACCCCGACGATACCACCTAATAACAGTACTGCGGCAATCGCAAGCTGGTTGCGGTTTGTGTACTTCGTATTGTTTCGCACATCCAACTTTTTTTTCGCCGCTTTGTGACTTGAATCACGCTCCATCGCGAATGTTATATCTGCCATGCCATTATCCAGTTGCTGTATATGAAAACACAAATAACCGCCACATCGATAAGGGTATAGATTTTAAATAACAGAATCTGAGATTTGTCTCACGATAAAGATAATCATCGGATTTTTACTCCCGAAGCAGATTTCATGCTCCCTTTTCATCAATAAGGTTATCCTGTATTTATTCGACAAAAACCTTCACTTTAGGCTTTGCCAGCAGAATCATGACGAACTCAGTGAAGGTTACTGGTTTATAGAAATAGTACCCTTGCAGGAAAACAATGTTGTTTTTGTTGAGATAATCGAGCTGAGCCTTCGTTTCAACTCCTCCTGCAACGATGCTTAAAGACAGCTTGCGCGCCAGGTCGAGAACACAATCCAAAATTCGGGTTGAATCGGGAAGCTCATTAACCCTTCCCACAAAGCTCTGATCGATTTTAATGTAATCAATGTGCAGGTCATGCAAATAAGAAAGCCCAGAATAGCCCGTACCAAAATCATCAAGCGCAATCACAAAGCCATTTTCATGCAGGATATTGAGCCTCTGCACAAGTTCTTCATCTACATGTAATGGCTCACGCTCAGTAACTTCAATCACCAGGTTGAGATCATGGCGGCTGAAGCTATCTTTGAATTTCAGACACTCTTCAACAAATGTAGGGGAAGTGATATGGGATGCGCTGAAGTTAATACCAACATGGAATCCAGATGGCAGTTTGCTGGCAATGGCGTTCATATTCGCCGCAACCTGCCTCATCAGACTTTGAGTTAGTGGCACTATCAGGCCTGATTTTTCGGCGACGGGAATGAAGGAGGCAGGAGAGATATATCCGGCTTTTGGATGTTTCCATCGGGCCAGTACTTCAACACCGCGTAACGTCCCTTCACGACCATTTACGATAGGTTGATAAAAAGGCACGATCTCTCCTTTTACTATCGCTCTGCGCAACGTTTCTTCTGGGGTATCGTTCTTATTTAGATATTTATCAATGGCATAAGCGGCTGCGAAAGATATTAACAGGATAAAAACCAGAATCCCTGAACCTTGTGTAACCAGCCTTTTTGCACTAAACAATGGCGGTTCATTATAAATAATGCTGAACGGATACTTTGCGGAATTCACCTGACCAGACATCTGTGAGCTTGCTGTAACGGTTTCCACATCGCCCAATAAACCAAGCACTTCGTCACCTACGAGTAGTGAATATGTCACCCCCTTTAACGGAACATTCAATGCTCCACGGATATGCACCCCGCTAATGGTGACAATGATGTGGTTGGTTTGAAAACGAGTTTGATACAGCAGAACGGGTATCTCATTTTCCGTATTTCTTGCGGGAGTAAGCAGCAAATTTGTATCAGCAAACACCGGAATTTGCTTAAGCAAGATCCGATTACCTGGCAGTGACGTACACCAAAGCTTCCCCTGTCGGATAATGATCAGCGTCCGCAAATGAGGGCGAAGTGCAGCTTCAGTTCCAAGTTGGTATTGCCCCTCCAGATCGCATTTTTTTTCGGCGATGTGCATAGCGGTTCGAGTTGCCTGGAAAGCTTCATCCAGTATGTTATCCATATTTTTCGCGGCATATCTGGCTCCTCCAAGGGTTTCTGTCGAAGAGGAATACCAAAGCTGCATATTAAGAATAAAAACACCTATCAAAAAAAGACACACCGCAGCGGTTACCGGTAAAAGTACTTTGCGCATTCTCATGTCCCGTGGCGAAAACTGATCAGTCGTTGCGATGAGCATTGACGTGTTCTAGTTTATCTCTACAGAGCATGGTAGATAGAATCAAAAGTCGCCATGCGCCCAGTCACACTTCCAAAGCTACAACATAAGATATTGATTTTTATAAAAAATAATCCCTGGAAAGATCATAACGATAATGACATCCCTCCTTCCAATTTTGCTATCATATGAATGTACTAATAAGAGGTAAGCAAATGAAAATCTTTATCACTGACAATGAAGGGAATCTCATTCCTGTTGACGGAAAAAGTGTCGTGATCGAATTGAATAGCGGCGGAACTATTGAGATCGCCGAGGAGTACAGTCGGGACGATGTTCCTGAAGGTATTAATCTGTGGGGAGGACGAGAACCTTCCCCTTCACTCTCATTCGAGGAAATTAAAGCTCGAACAGAAGGCCTTGGTGTTTACCCCATTGCAGCCAATGCCCTGCACGTATTCCCGTACAAACTTTCATCAAAAGAATGATTGCATACAGCAGGCGAAGCGTTTTTCTGAAACCAAAGTAAGGCCATTGTTATCATAAATACCTCTGGCCTTGGGGGGAGTCAACTCGCCAATATCTGTTACTTCTGATTGCAGTCCATGCTGGCGCTGCATTATTTCATCACTATATACAGAAAAAAATACGCTTTTGAGAGTGATTCCTGAGCATAAGCATTTGAATAATTAATAAATGATTATAATGTTAAGAACATAAGCACTCAAGACAGTAAGTACGTGGTCTAAAATATTAATCGTCATCATAATGCTTATGCTTCTTGCGATCACTCATAGACTCTTTAAAAGCATCTGCTTGTGTATTAGCAGCCTGCAGTCGACTCATGTTAGCACTGTAATTATTCCAATATTCTTTTTCTTCATGATAACAAACATCACGGCTAATTCCCTTCGCTTCGCACTTAGCTAAGCGTTGTTCTTCTGATACGCAACCAGACATCAAAGAAACAGTAGAAAATGCAACTAGTATTATCATTAATTTATTCATATAAATAACCTTAGAATTTCCAGCCGGCACCGACTACAATACTATTAGCTTGCGCGCCAAAGACCTTAGAACCTTCATAGCCTGCATCAACAGTGAAAGCTGCAATGGGGGTAAACTGAATACCAGCACCATAGGCAAAACCTGTAGAAGTATCAGTTTCACCATTAGCTTTGATCGCACCTCTCCCAATACCCACCATTACATAAGGTTTTATCACATCATTTACTTTATAACTTGCACCGACTAATGCAGAACCATAACCACGATCTATATCATTATCGTCATTTGCTGAAATAGTTAAGGATGTTATAACGCCTAAATCACTTTCATCTGGGGTATAACCATATTTAGCGTTAAGACCGTTAAGGTTCTGTCCATCTGTCCGGGTATGTACATAACCGCCGGTGACTACGCTTTCTCCTGCATAAACTGTCATAGCAAAGCATAATGTAACAGCCACTAAACCTGTTTTTAAACTTAGCATTTTAATAACCATTTTCATCATCAACTAATAGTAAGTTACATACATAACAAGGAGTCATGCTTTGAATTTTATTTCTCAAACATGTCGCCAAGATAAAAACAGAAAGGTAATAAAAAATCAATCGAGAAAAATGTTCTTTTTTGGACATTATTAATATTCAGGATAATAAATTATCATAACATGTTGATAAAAATGGATTTAACATTAGAGTAAAACAACATTAAAACGCACCATCTTTAATATACCCCCAATATTTTCTTGTTTTTAAAACGACTGTTTTACATATAATAATTAATAATATACAAACTCCACTCAATTATATTTAGTTCTCATACCCGAATCGGTTTAAATAAATATTGAAAGATATGGATATCTTTTATCAATAAATAGAATTGTAATGACAAAGATAAAAATTAAATCTTTAGTGCTATTAAAATGAGTTTAATAGTCTAAGTTCCAGGAAAGCACTTTGCAGGTAAAAAAACGGGAACCAATCGGTTCCAATTCTTATACAACCCAGAATCTGGATTACATGTTTTCGATGATCGCGCCTTCCATACCTTTAACAATTAAGTCAGCCGCTTCGGTCCAACCCATGTGGCGCAGCATTACATTGCTAAAATCATAGCAACCATCTGATAAAGTTGAAATTATCATCCTCTCTACTTTCAAATCAGCCTGTAGCTACCATTTTAAACTCATTGATTGTCTAAACTTTGGTTTTAGTTTTGGGGAAGAGTTTTCGCCAAGAATCCAAGTTTTTCACGCCAGCACATTCAACACACTACCGCTAATGGCAAGCCTCGATGGTAAAGCTGTTACTGCCGCAGAGGTCCGATTTGAGCGAAAACCGGACGCCCGCATAGCGTGTACAGGCGTCCGGTATTTTGAAGTGGCAGATTACTTAATCTGCTTACCCGTTTCGTCAATGACCTTCTCGCCATCCTCTTTGGTAAACGCTCCTTTCTGACCTTCCGGTAGAATATCCAACACTATTTCTGAAGGGCGGCAAAGACGAGTGCCAAGCGGCGTAACGACTACCGGCCGATTAATCAGGATCGGATGTTGAAGCATGAAATCAATTAACTGCTCATCACTAAATTTCTCTTCATCAAGACCCAGGTATTCATAAGGCTCAACATTCTTACGCAGTAATGCACGCACCGTAATTCCCATATCTGAAATAAGTTGAATCAGCTCATCACGGGTCGGTGGCGTATCGAGATAATAAATTACCGTTGGTTCGTTGCCGCTGTTACGGATCATCTCCAGCGTGTTGCGAGAAGTGCCGCAGGCAGGATTGTGATAGATGGTAATGTTGCTCATATCTGTATCTCATTACAAAGTGATGGAGAGCCGCAACGCCAGCGCGGCCAGAGTGACAAACAGCACGGGCAGAATCATGATAATACCCGTACGGAAGTAATATCCCCAGGTAATCGTTATATTTTTCTGGGCAAGCACATGCAGCCAAAGCAGGGTTGCCAGACTGCCAATCGGGGTGATTTTCGGTCCTAAATCGCAGCCAATCACGTTGGCATAAATCATTGCCTCTTTGACGATGCCAGTCGCCGTGCTCCCGTCAATCGCCAGTGCACCAATCAGCACCGTCGGCATATTGTTCATCACCGACGACAGGAACGCGGTCAGGAAGCCGGTGCCGAACGTTGCTGCCCATAACCCCTTTTCTGCCAGTAGGTTCAGCACGTCAGACAGATACTCCGTAAGCCCTGCATTGCGCAGGCCATAGACCACCAGGTACATACCCAACGAAAAAATAACGATCTGCCATGGTGCACCGCGGAGGACTTTTCCGGTGTTGATGGCATGACCTCTTTTCGCCACTATAAACAGTATTGCTGCGCCACTAGCCGCTATCGCACTGACCGGGATCCCCTGAGGCTCCAGAACAAAGAAACCGACAAGCAGCAATAACAGGACAATCCAGCCCGCCCTGAACGTTGCCGGATCCTTTATCACACTGGCAGGCGTCTTCAACAGCGAAACGTCATACGTCGCCGGAATGTCCCTGCGAAAGAAGAGATGCAGCATGACCAGAGTGGCCGCAATCGCTGCCACATCTACGGGGATCATAACGGAGGCATACTGCGTAAAGCCCAGACCGAAAAAGTCCGCCGAGACGATATTCACCAGGTTAGAAACAATTAGCGGCAGGCTGGCCGTATCTGCAATAAATCCTGCGGCCATGACAAACGCCAGTGTCGTGCCCTGGCTGAATCCCAATGCGAGCAGCATCGCAATTACAATCGGCGTCATGATCAGCGCAGCGCCGTCATTGGCAAACAACGCAGCAACAGCGGCACCAAGCAAGACTATCCAGGTAAACAAAAGGCGGCCACGTCCGTTACCCCAACTGGAGACGTGCAGTGCGGCCCATTCAAAGAAGCCGGACTCATCGAGCAACAGGCTGATGATAATGACCGCAATAAATGCCGCTGTCGCGTTCCAGACGATATTCCAGACAACGGGAATATCTGCGATATGAATGACTCCGGTTCCCAGCGCCAGCGCAGCTCCGATACTCGCGCTCCAGCCAATACTCAGGCCTCTGGGTTGCCAGATCACCAGTACCAGCGTCAGTAAAAATATACTCCCTGCCAAAAACATTTCAGACTCCATTATATATGATTATGTAAATATATTTTCCTGCATCAGCATGAGGTACAGGCCGACTTTGCCAACCATTCCCGCACATCCTCCCGAAGGCACAGCCAGGATGTCGTGATTGTCTCAGCGGCCCACGCCGGAATATGAGGTGACAGACGATAGTGGATCCATTTCCCTTCCCGACGATCAAGAACAAGCTTTGCCTCGCGCAGGACGGCCATATGTCGTGATATTTTGGGCTGTGATTCGGCGGTAGCTGCACAGATATCGCACACGCACAGTTCTCCGGACTCCCGCAGAAGCATAACAATGGCGAGCCGTGTTTCATCTGACAGAATTTTGAAAAGCTGAACAGGTTGTAGCATTTTTCTCTCCGTTCCCTTTAGAATACACATATGGTAAATCATATGTATTAACTTTGAAATCATCTGCTCTCTCTGGAGGAGAAAAATGGAACAATTTCCTGCCCTGAATACTGAATGCTTTGATCAACACATCGCTGAACGCCTGAACGTGCAGGAGCCACCACGGATTCTGATCCTGTATGGTTCAGTGAGAGAGCGCTCCTACAGCCGCTTTGCCGCGGAGGAAGCCGGTCGCCTGCTGACGGCGATGGGCGCGAAAGTGAAACTGTTTAACCCCTCCGGTTTACCCCTGCCGGATGATGCGCCGGACACGCATCCCAAAGTCACCGAGCTGCGCGGTCTGGTCAGATGGTGTGATGGGATGGTGTGGAGTTCTCCGGAACGGCACGGTGCTATGAGCGCAGTCATGAAGGCGCAGATTGACTGGATACCCTTAAGTGAAGGAGCGATTCGTCCTTCGCAGGGCAAAACACTTGCGGTAATGCAGGTCTGCGGCGGTTCACAGTCCTTCAATGCCGTGAACCAGATGCGTATACTTGGTCGCTGGATGCGGATGTTTACGATCCCCAACCAGTCCTCTGTAGCCAAGGCATGGCAAGAGTTCGACGAAAACGGACGAATGAAACCTTCTTCATGGTATGACCGCATCGTCGATGTAGCCGAGGAGCTGTTTAAAATCACGCTGCTGCTTAAGGGACAAACCAGTTATCTTGCAGATCGTTACAGCGAGCGAAAAGAGAGCCATCAGGAGCTTTCATCCCGTGTCAATCAGGACAAAATATAACGTATGTTCTTCGTGAATCCATACTGCATGAGCTTACCAATGTCCGCTTTGGCAGATTGATTATGCCGGATGATCTCTAAGTGTGAATGGCACGATTATGCGGGCTACTTACAATTGCACATATCAGCAATGAGCCATCGCAGGCAGTAAGTGACGCATCCACAACAAGCAGCCCCCCTGAAGTATTCCTTCCCTGAAATGTGAACGCGATGCCCGCATGAAATAAGTCGCTGCGGGCTGGCTGATTAGTTGCTGATAGAGGGAGATTCGTGTTTCAACATAATCTGCCGCAGGTGAAGGAAAGCCCATGTTTATGCCCTCTCTTGAATACAGGATAAAAACACAGCACAAATACTGTATATTCATCCAGCAAAGAGGCGATAAGCAATGTTCGTGGAACTCGTTTATGACAAAAGGAATTTTGATGGTCTGCCCGGTGCAAAAGATATCATTCTGGGCGAATTGACCAAGAGGGTTCACCGAATTTTCCCCGACGCTGATGTCCGTGTTAAACCGATGATGACATTGCCGGCGATCAACACTGACGCCAGCAAGCACGAGAAGGAACAGATAAGCCGTACTGTCCAGGAAATGTTTGAAGAGGCTGATATGTGGCTGGTTTCAGATTAAGTGCGTTCGATTCATCTTCCTTTACCCTATCCCGCTCAACTGTATTCTGCTGCTATACGCAGACAGCTGTCACAGCCGGGATTAAGTGCAGCAGTCAGTAATTCATCTGTGTTGAGGCCTGATTAAGCCGTATCGCGGTTAAATAGCCAAGGAACCTTAACTGGAGAAGCATTGATGGAGTGGGTAAACGCGTTGATGAGCCATTTCGCGCTTCATCCTTTCAGCCTGTGGGGCCTGCTTTTTGGAATAGCATTCGCAAAATCTACGTTCCTCATTTCAGCTGTATTACCGCCAGCATCTGTTATGTTGGTTGCTGTAATTTCCGTCGGCAAGGCGACTATTGCGCCATGGGAAGCGGGAATTGCTGTAATGATTGGCGCATGGTGCGGGACAATTGTTAATTATCACCTTGGAATGATGATGGGACATCTACCCTGGCTGGCACGCATCATGTCGCGTCATGCCGATACAGTAGTACGGGTTCGACGCCGGTTGCAAAACAGTTCTGTACCGATACTTTTTACTTCACGCTTTATTGCCGTGCTGCGTTACATTGTGCCATTAGTTGCTGGAATGTTGCATCTTCATCCAGTGAAAGTGTATGCAGTCAGTCTGATCTCTGCGGCGACCTGGTCAGCGCTTTATGTCGGAGGCTTTAGTCTCGTTTTGCCTTTTTTTAGCTAAACCAGACATAAATAGACCACAACAAGCCCTGATCCCCCCTGGTACTGGGCGGATAAAATGACAGGGAAAGAATTTATCAGGCGCAAAAAAACGGGAACCAATCGGCTCCCGTTCTCATACAACCCAGAATGTGGATTACATGTTTTCGATGATCGCGTCACCAAACTCTGAACATTTCAGCAGCTTAGCACCGTCCATCAGACGTTCGAAATCATAGGTTACTGTTTTCGCGTTAATCGCGCCTTCCATACCTTTAACGATCAGGTCAGCCGCTTCAACCCAACCCATGTGGCGCAGCATCATTTCTGCAGACAGAATGATAGAACCTGGGTTCACTTTATCCTGACCTGCATACTTCGGTGCAGTACCGTGGGTTGCTTCGAACAGTGCGCATTCGTCACCGATGTTTGCACCCGGCGCGATACCAATACCACCAACCTGTGCGGCCAGCGCATCGGAGATGTAGTCACCGTTCAGGTTCATACAGGCAATCACGTCATACTCAGCCGGGCGCAGCAGGATCTGTTGCAGGAACGCATCGGCAATGACGTCCTTAACCACGATCTCTTTACCGGTTTTCGGGTTCTTGATTTTCACCCATGGACCGCCATCGATCAGTTCGCCACCAAATTCTTCACGCGCTAACTGGTAACCCCAGTCTTTGAACGCGCCTTCGGTGAACTTCATGATGTTGCCTTTGTGTACCAGGGTAACTGAATCACGATCGTTGGCGATGGCGTATTCAATCGCTGCACGTACCAGACGTTTAGTCCCTTCTTCAGAACACGGTTTGATACCAATACCGCAATGTTCCGGGAAGCGTATTTTCTTCACACCCATCTCTTCGCGCAGGAATTTAATCACTTTCTCAGCATCGGCAGAGTCAGCTTTCCACTCGATACCCGCGTAGATATCTTCGGAGTTTTCACGGAAGATGACCATATCGGTCAGTTCAGGGTGTTTAACCGGGCTTGGTGTACCCTGATAATAACGCACCGGACGCAGGCAGACATACAGGTCAAGTTCCTGACGCAGAGCTACGTTCAGAGAGCGAATACCGCCGCCAACAGGAGTGGTCAGAGGGCCTTTAATGGCAACACGATATTCACGAATCAGATCTAAGGTTTCAGCAGGCAGCCAGACGTCCTGGCCATAAACCTGAGTGGATTTCTCGCCGGTGTAGATTTCCATCCAGGAGATTTTACGCTCGCCTTTATAGGCTTTCTCGACAGCAGCATCGACAACTTTGATCATCGGTGGGGTTACATCAACGCCGATACCGTCGCCTTCAATGAACGGGATAATCGGATTTTCAGGAACGTTGAGTTTGCCGTTTTGCAGGGTGATCTTCTTACCTTCCGCCGGAACAACTACTTTGCTTTCCATTCACCTCTCCTTCGAGCGCTTCTGGTTCTGCTCGTCTGTCATCGCGCTGCATGTGCGTTTGCGTCCTGCTGCACGAATGCGTTAGAGCAATTTTTTGTTAATGTTTTGTAATGAGCATGTCAATACTACCCTAATGTTCGTCGCCATGAAAGACACTCGTTCTTAGGCTATAATGCGGCAATTGATATAATCTGAAAATACCATGCAAAAAACTTCTTTTAGAAATCACCGGGTTGAGCGATTCAGCTCACGACAAGTCACTAAGCAGCGTAAAGAAAACCAGCCAAAACGCGTGGTTTTGTTCAATAAACCCTACGATGTTTTGCCACAATTTACTGACGAGGCAGGCAGAAGCACGTTAAAAGATTTTATTCCCTTGCCGGGAATTTATGCGGCGGGCCGACTCGACCGGGACAGCGAAGGGCTTTTGGTGCTGACCAATGACGGCGCGCTGCAGGCGCGGTTAACGCAACCCGGAAAGCGTACCGGGAAAATTTATTACGTCCAGGTTGAAGGCGAGCCGACAGCAGAAGCGCTGGACGCCCTGCGTACCGGAGTAACGCTCAATGATGGCCCCACGCTACCCGCTGGCATTGAGGTAGTAGAGGAACCTGTATGGCTGTGGCCGAGAAATCCGCCGATTCGGGAGCGGAAAAATATCCCCACCACCTGGCTGAAAGTCACCTTATATGAAGGCCGCAACCGCCAGGTTCGCCGTATGACAGCACATGTTGGATATCCTACGCTGCGTCTCATTCGCTATGCTATGGGGGATTACACGCTGGAAAATCTCGCCAACGGCGAGTGGCGGGAGCTCTAGCATCAGGCCTTTACAGCGCCATTAACAAGGAAGAATGAAAGAAATGGACAAACGACTCATCGCGCCACTCATTCTGTATGCCGTATCGCCATTGGGTTATGCCGCGCAGAATTGTGAAGCGACAGCAGGTATCGCGGCAGGCGCGGCTGATTATCTCTATGAAACCGCTCAGGTAAAAACAACCTCCCGACTACACTTCAACTCCGCACCAGATGTTGAATGTCAGCTCCCTGCTTTCCTGGTCAACGGCAATACGGTAGAGGTGTTAAGAGAAGCGCGATCGGCCGAATCAGCAGACGCTCCCGTTCATACTTTTCGCTATGTTCGATACCGTGATGCCAAAGGCATGTTCGCCACAGGCTGGGTCGCGGCTGAAGGTCTGGTACCTCTGACGACTCCCTTATCCGTAAATCCGGCCTGTAAGAAATGGGCGCACAAAGAGATGCCGCAACGCGAAAGAATGCCCCCCGTTGCTGATAATCATTATCAGGTTACAGGCAACGATCGCGCCTGGTTTTATACCATGCCAACGGAACAGTGCCGCAGCCAGTCCGTTTTTTTGGTTCCCGGCGACATTATTTCCACACAAGAGCAGTCAAAAGATGACTTTATTGAAGCGGTTTATTACACCGCCGATCGCCATATCGTACGCGGCTGGTTGAAAAAGTCACAACTCCAGCCTTTAAACAGCGGTGATAACTACCGCTATGATATCAATCCATTATCGACAGACGAAGCTACACGAGTCGCGACCCTCAGCCTTCGCCCGGACTATCAATGCATTTTTTATGAAAGCTGGAATGCTAAAAAGGCCATTGAGATTATCGTACGCGAGGATCATCAAACTGCATTGTGTCGCGGAGGAGCCGACCCACAAACATCGCCTCCTGTGGCTTATATCAGTATCGACAAGACCAGCGGTGAAATTAGTTGGCCAGATGTTGCCGAAGGTTTTGCTGAGGAATAAGGGGGAAACATGTTTAAACCGCACGTCACCGTTGCCTGCATTGTGCATGCAGAAGATAAATTCTTAGTCGTTGAAGAAACGATCAATGGCAAGGCCTTGTGGAATCAACCCGCAGGACACCTGGAAGCCGACGAAACGCTGGTGCAAGCCGCAGCACGCGAACTATGGGAAGAAACGGGCATTAAAGCACAGCCACAGCATTTTGTTCGTATGCATCAATGGATTGCACCGGACAGAACGCCCTTCTTGCGTTTTCTTTTCTCTATCGAGCTTGCCAATATGTGCGCTACTGAACCCCATGACAGCGATATTGATTGCTGTCGTTGGGTCAGCGCAGAAGAGATTTTCTCCGCGCCAAACCTGCGTTCGCCGTTGGTTGCAGAGAGTATTCGCTGTTATCAGAGCGGCCAGCGCTACCCGCTGGCCATGATCGGTGAATTTAACTGGCCGTTTACAGAGGGTGTCAAGTAAGGGGCTGCGTGCTAGAATATGCCGCCTTGAAGTTCAATGTTGTGAGTATTCCTATGTCTGAAAGCCCAAAAAAAGTGATCGTCGGCATGTCCGGCGGTGTCGATTCCTCCGTTTCTGCCTGGCTGTTACAACAACAGGGCTATCAGGTAGAAGGCCTGTTCATGAAGAACTGGGAAGAGGACGATGGCGAGGAATACTGCACAGCGGCAGCCGACCTTGCGGATGCACAGGCTGTCTGTGACAAACTCGGCATTGAACTGCATACCGTCAACTTTGCCGCAGAATACTGGGACAACGTCTTTGAACTGTTCCTTGAAGAGTACAAAGCGGGTCGTACGCCGAACCCGGATATTCTGTGCAATAAAGAAATTAAGTTTAAAGCCTTCCTTGAGTTTGCCGCCGAAGATTTAGGTGCCGATTACATCGCCACCGGTCACTACGTGCGTCGCGCAGATGTCGACGGCAAAAGTCGCCTGCTGCGTGGGCTCGATGGTAATAAAGACCAAAGTTATTTCCTCTATACGCTCGGCCATGAGCAAATCGCGCAAAGCCTGTTCCCGGTCGGTGAACTGGAAAAACCGCAGGTGCGTAAAATTGCCGAAGACCTTGGTCTGATTACGGCCAAGAAAAAAGACTCCACCGGCATCTGCTTCATTGGTGAACGTAAGTTCCGCGAATTTCTTGGTCGCTACCTGCCGGCTCAGCCAGGCAAAATCATCACCGTTGATGGTGAAGAGATTGGCCAGCATCAGGGGCTGATGTACCACACTCTGGGTCAGCGTAAAGGTCTGGGTATTGGCGGAACGAAAGAAGGGACAGAAGATCCATGGTATGTGGTGGATAAAGACGTTGAGAACAACATTCTGGTTGTCGCTCAGGGCCATGAACATCCACGTCTGATGTCTGTTGGCCTGGTGGCGCAACAGCTGCATTGGGTCGATCGCGAACCGTTCACTGGTACCATGCGCTGTACGGTGAAAACCCGCTATCGTCAGACCGACATTCCGTGCACCGTTAAAGCACTGGATGCTGAGCGTATTGAAGTCATTTTCGACGAGCCAGTCGCGGCGGTTACGCCGGGTCAGTCGGCTGTCTTTTACAATGGCGAAGTGTGCCTCGGCGGCGGCATTATCGAACAACGATTGCCTCTGCCGGTATAATTACTTACACATTTGATACAAGGAAGCAGTGAACGTGGCAAAGAATTATTATGACATCACCCTCGCCCTGGCAGGCATTTGCCAGTCGGCACGCCTGGTGCAGGAACTGGCGCACCAGGGGCATTGTGATGCCGATGCATTACACGTTTCACTGAACAGTGTCATCGACATGAATCCCAGCTCTACGCTGGGCGTGTTTGGCGGCAGCGAGGCCAACCTGCGTTTGGGGCTGGAAACAATGCTCGGCGTACTTAACGCCAGCAGTCGCCAGGGACTGAACGCTGAACTCACTCGTTACACGCTAAGCCTGATGGTGCTGGAGCGTAAGCTGTCAGCGGCCAAGGGCGCTATGGACACGCTGGGAGACCGTATCAGCGGCTTGCAGCGCCAGCTTGACCATTTTGATTTGCAGTCAGAAACGTTGATGAGTGCGATGGCTGGCATTTATGTTGACGTCATCAGCCCACTCGGCCCGCGTATTCAGGTTACGGGTTCCCCGGCCATCCTTCAGAGCCCACAGGTACAGGTTAAAGTACGCGCTTCGCTGCTGGCTGGCATCCGTGCTGCCGTGCTCTGGCATCAGGTTGGTGGAGGCCGTCTGCAACTCATGTTTTCTCGTAATCGCCTGACGACTCAGGCAAAACAAATTCTTGCTCATTTAACCCCGGAGTTGTGATCTATGGAATTATCCTCACTGACCGCCGTTTCCCCTGTCGATGGACGCTACGGCGATAAAGTCAGCGCGCTGCGCGGGATTTTCAGCGAATACGGTTTGCTGAAATTCCGCGTACAGGTTGAAGTACGCTGGCTGCAAAAACTGGCCGCGCACGCAGCGATCAAGGAAGTTCCTGCTTTTGCTGCCGACGCAATCGGTTACCTTGATGCGATCGTCGCTAACTTCAATGAAGAAGATGCTGCGCGTATCAAAACCATTGAGCGTACGACCAACCATGACGTGAAGGCAGTTGAGTATTTCCTGAAAGAAAAAGTGGCGGATATCCCGGAACTGCACGCCGTTTCCGAGTTTATCCACTTCGCATGCACCTCAGAAGACATCAACAACCTGTCTCACGCGCTGATGCTGAAAACCGCACGCGACGAAGTGGTTCTGCCGTACTGGCGTCAACTGATTGATGGCATCACCGCGCTTTCAGTTGAATATCGCGATATTCCTCTGCTCTCCCGTACTCACGGCCAACCTGCCACCCCATCAACAATGGGCAAAGAGATGGCAAACGTGGCGTACCGCATGGAGCGTCAGTATCGCCAGCTCAACCAGGTTGAAATTCTTGGTAAAATCAACGGTGCCGTGGGTAACTATAACGCCCACATTGCCGCTTACCCGGAAGTAGACTGGCATCAGTTTAGCGAAGAATTCGTCACCTCGCTGGGTATCCAGTGGAACCCCTACACCACGCAGATTGAGCCGCACGACTACATTGCCGAGCTGTTTGATTGCATCGCCCGCTTTAACACCATTCTGATCGATTTCGATCGCGACGTCTGGGGTTACATTGCATTGGGTCACTTCAAGCAGAAAACTGTCGCGGGTGAAATCGGTTCTTCCACCATGCCGCATAAAGTTAACCCCATCGACTTCGAAAACTCCGAAGGTAATCTGGGTCTGTCCAATGCGGTTCTGCAGCACCTGGCGAGTAAACTGCCGGTTTCCCGCTGGCAGCGTGATCTGACAGACTCTACCGTTCTGCGTAACCTGGGTGTGGGTATCGGCTATGCGCTGATCGCCTATCAGTCCACGCTGAAGGGCGTGAGCAAACTGGAAGTGAACCGCGATCATCTGCTGGATGAACTGGATCATAACTGGGAAGTTCTGGCAGAGCCGATTCAGACCGTGATGCGTCGCTACGGTATTGAGAAGCCATATGAGAAGTTGAAAGAACTGACCCGCGGCAAGCGCGTTGACGCCGAAGGTATGAAGCAGTTTATCGATGGTCTGGCACTGCCGGAAGAAGAGAAAACTCGCCTGAAAGCAATGACGCCTGCCAATTATATTGGTCGCGCCATCACCATGGTTGATGAACTGAAGTAATCAGCAACTCCCCAGATGCTGAACAGAAGCCGGATAAGCGTAAGCGATTCCGGCTTTTTATCACCCGCAACATTATCCCTTCCCCCGGTTTATTAAATGTTTATCCCCACAGCCACATAATCAGCGTTAAACTATTCATACCATTATTTTAGGGAGAAACGATGATGCGCGTACTGGTTGTCGAGGATAATGCTTTATTACGCCACCACCTCAAGGTTCAGTTACAGGATTTAGGGCATCAGGTGGATGATGCAGAAGATGCGAAGGAAGCGGACTATTATCTGAATGAGCATCTGCCGGATATCGCGATCGTTGATTTAGGGCTCCCCGATGAAGATGGTTTGTCGCTAATCCGCCGCTGGCGCAGTAATGAGGTTTCGCTGCCAATTCTGGTATTAACCGCGCGCGAAGGCTGGCAGGACAAAGTGGAAGTCCTCAGTGCAGGCGCTGACGATTATGTCACCAAACCATTTCACATCGAAGAAGTGGCTGCACGCATGCAGGCACTGATGCGTCGAAACAGCGGTCTGGCATCGCAAATTATCTCCCTTCCGCCTTTTCAGGTGGACCTCTCCCGACGCGAGTTATCCGTCAATGATGAGGTTATCAAGCTCACGGCGTTTGAATATACCATTATGGAAACTCTCATCCGTAATAATGGCAAAGTGGTCAGTAAAGATTCACTCATGTTGCAGCTTTATCCGGATGCCGAGCTGCGCGAAAGTCACACTATTGATGTCCTGATGGGGCGTCTACGTAAAAAAATTCAGGCGCAATATCCGCATGAAGTAATTACCACAGTACGTGGCCAGGGATATCTTTTTGAACTGCGCTAATGAATAAACTATTGCGTCATTTTTTCCCGTTATCGCTGCGGCTGCGCTTTTTACTGGCCACCGCGGGCGTGGTATTGGTGCTTTCACTGGCCTACGGCATGGTTGCCCTGGTAGGCTATAGCGTCAGCTTTGATAAGACAACGTTCCGCCTGCTGCGGGGCGAAAGTAATCTGTTTTATACCCTGGCGAAATGGGAAAACGGCAAGATTAACATCGAGCTGCCCGAGAACCTCGACATGCAAAGCCCAACAATGTCTCTGATTTACAATGAAGCGGGTGAACTTCTGTGGGCGCAGCGCAATGTTCCCTGGCTGACGAAAAGTATCCAACCGGACTGGCTAAAAACCAACGGATTTCATGAGATTGAAGCCAACGTAGACGCTACCAGCACCCTACTGGGCGAAGATCACTCCGCGCAGCAGCAGTTAAAAGAAGTCAGAGAAGATGACGACGACGCCGAAATGACCCACTCCGTGGCGGTAAACGTCTATCCTGCTACTGCCAGAATGCCGCAACTGACCATTGTGGTTGTCGATACCATTCCGATAGAGCTAAAGCGCTCGTATATGGTCTGGAGCTGGTTTATTTATGTGCTGGTCGCCAATCTGTTGCTGGTCATTCCGCTGTTATGGGTGGCCGCGTGGTGGAGCCTGCGGCCGATTGAATCGCTGGCGCGTGAAGTCCGTGAGCTTGAGGAACATCATCGTGAGATGCTAAACCCCGCCACCACACGCGAATTGACCAGCCTGGTTCGTAATCTCAATCGGCTGTTAAAAAGCGAACGTGAGCGTTATGACAAATACCGCACCACGTTAACAGACCTCACCCATAGCCTGAAAACACCACTGGCGGTATTGCAGAGTACTCTGCGCTCAATGCGTAATGAAAAGATGAGCGTCAGCGACGCAGAGCCTGTCATGCTGGAACAAATCAGCCGTATTTCCCAACAGATAGGCTATTACCTGCATCGCGCGAGCATGCGTGGCAGCAGTGCCCTACTCAGCCGCGAACTGCACCCGATCGCGCCGTTGCTGGATAAACTGACCTCGGCACTGAATAAGGTGTATCAGCGTAAAGGCGTCAACATTAATCTCGATATCTCACCTGAAATCAGCTTTGTGGGCGAACAGAATGATTTTGTCGAGGTGTTGGGCAACGTACTGGATAACGCCTGTAAATATTGTCTGGAGTTTGTCGAGATTTCAGCGCAACTGTCTGAGGATCAGCTGCATATTCTGGTTGAAGATGATGGTCCTGGTATTCCGCAAAGCAAACGGGAAGTGGTGTTTGACCGTGGACAGCGCGTAGATACGCTACGTCCAGGACAAGGCGTCGGTCTGGCGGTGGCGAGAGAAATCACCGAACAGTATGACGGGCAGATTATTGCCGGTGATAGCCTGCTGGGTGGTGCGCGCATGGAAGTTATTTTTGGTCGCCAGCAGCCGGGCCAGAAAGACGAGTAATCGTCGCATGTAATAAATATGTACTGACTTCACGCTTGAGGTTAAGTATCCGTTATAATCGGTTGCAGATACCAGCCTGCGGGATGCTCATTATGGAATACCAACTCACACTTAACTGGCCCGATTTTCTTGAACGCCACTGGCAGAAACGCCCGGTGGTCTTAAAACGCGGGTTTAACAATTTTATTGACCCTCTCTCTCCTGACGAACTGGCTGGACTGGCAATGGAAAGCGAAGTCGACAGCCGACTCGTCAGCCACCAGGACGGAAAATGGCAGGTTAGCCACGGTCCCTTCGAAAGCTACGACCATCTTGGCGAGAACAACTGGTCTTTGCTGGTGCAGGCGGTCAACCACTGGCACGAGCCAACTGCCGCGCTGATGCGCCCGTTCCGTGAATTACCGGACTGGCGCATCGACGACCTGATGATTTCTTTCTCTGTCCCCGGCGGCGGCGTTGGCCCGCACCTGGATCAGTACGATGTATTTATCATTCAGGGAACAGGTCGTCGTCGCTGGCGCGTAGGTGAAAAACTGCAGTTGAAACAACACTGCCCTCACCCGGATCTCCTTCAGGTCGACCCGTTCGAAGCTATTATCGATGAAGAGCTGGAACCCGGCGATATCCTGTACATTCCACCGGGATTCCCGCACGAAGGTTATGCGCTGGAAAACGCGATGAACTATTCGGTCGGTTTCCGTGCGCCAAACACTCGCGAGCTGATCAGCGGGTTCGCCGATTACGTTTTGCAACGCGAACTGGGTAGCACCTATTACAGCGATCCGGACCTGCCGCCGCGCGATCATCCGGCCGACGTTCTGCCGCAGGAGATGGATAAGCTGCGCGAAATGATGCTCGGGCTGATTAATCAACCAGAACATTTCCAGCAGTGGTTTGGCGAGTTTATTTCTCAGTCTCGTCATGAACTGGATATTGCCCCGCCGGAGCCACCGTATCAGCCAGACGAAATTTACGATGCCCTGAAGCAAGGTGATGTGTTAGTGCGTCTGGGCGGATTGCGTGTATTGCGTATTGGCGACGACGTCTACGCTAACGGTGAGAAAATTGATTCACCGCATCGTCCTGCCCTGGAAGCGCTGGCCAGTCATATTGTGTTGACGGCTGAGAACTTTGAGGATGCGCTGGAAGATCCTTCTTTCCTTGCCATGCTTGCCGCGCTGGTCAACAGCGGGTACTGGTTCTTCGAAGGGTAATGCGAAGTGTGCCTGATGCGACGCTACGCGTCTTATCAGGCCTACTGGAGTGTAATAATGTAGGCCGGATAAGCGAAGCGCCATCCGGCAACTACACATACTTTATTTTTGTTGCGCGGCCAGTTCAGCAATACGCACAATCACTTGTACCGCTTTTTCCATTCCTTCCAGGGTTACAAACTCATGTTTACCATGATAGTTGTAGCCGCCGGTGAACAGATTCGGACACGGTAATCCCATAAACGACAGCTGCGCGCCGTCAGTGCCGCCACGGATCGGTTTTAGCACCGGCTCAATATCGCAATCGCGCATCGCCTGCTGGGCGATATCCAGTACGTGCGGATGCTCAATCACTTTTTCGCGCATATTGTAGTAACTGTCTTCAATCACCAGTTCGATATAGCAGTCGGGGTGTAACCCTTTACCGACCTTCTTGGCGATATCCATGATCTTGCGTTTACGCGCTTCAAACTGCTTACGGTCAAAATCACGAATAATGTAGTGCATATCCGCCCGATCGACCGTCCCTTTCATACTCGCCAGATGATAAAAGCCTTCGTAGCCTTCCGTCTTTTCCGGGCTTTCATCTGCCGGAACCTCTGCATGAATACGCGCCGCCAGCGACAGCGCATTCACCATCACCCCTTTTGCGGTGCCGGGATGCACATTGTTGCCAACAATTTTAATATTAACCGACGCAGCGTTGAAGTTTTCAAACTCCAACTCACCTACGCCACCACCGTCAACGGTATAGGCCCACTGCGCATCGAATGTCGCAACGTCAAAATGCTTCGCCCCTTTACCCACCTCTTCGTCCGGTGTAAAGGCCACGCGGATATCACCGTGCGGAATATCTTTTTGGATAAGCACAGCCAGTGCGGTCATGATTTCCGCCACGCCAGCTTTATCATCCGCGCCCAGCAACGTTTTACCATCTGTAGTGATCAGCGTCTGACCCAGAAGTTGATGCAGCACCGGGAACATCACTGGCGATAAAACTTCATCACCAATGCCTAACGCAATATCGCCACCGCGATAGTTTTCAACAATTTGCGGATTGACATTTTTACCACTGAAATCCGGTGAGGTATCCACATGGGAAATAAAGCCGATCGCAGGAATATTGCCAGCAACGTTAGCGGGTAACGTTGCCATCAGCGTGCCTTTTTCGCTCAGTGAAATATTAACCAGCCCCATCTCTTCGAGCTGTTGTTTGAGCAGTTGTAATAATTTCCACTGTCCTTCGGTGCTGGGTACCTGCCGCACGCCCGATTTTGATTGGGTGTCCAGCGACACGTAGTGTAAAAAACGCTCAAGTAGTTTATCCATGCAGTCACCCTCACTTTTTGTGACAACATTATCAATAAGCAACAAAAGACAAATATTGCGTCAGGTCACTTTTATCCCCGCAAGTGAGAATATTTCGCCCTGACATCCCCTCTGACTATAGGGCTAAGTCAGTAATTCGCAACAAGGATTGGCGATTACAACGGTTTGCCGTAGAATAACGGCCCTCATTAAGAGTCATCAAGGTGGTTAACCACAAACCCCGCATCGGTCAGCCATCCGTTGCGTTTACATGGGACAGAGTAAAAAATTGAATAAACAACCGCGTTCGCTTTCTCCACTGGTGCAATTAGCGGGAATTCGCAAAAGTTTCGATGGCAAAGAGGTGATTTCCAGCCTGGATTTGACCATCAATAATGGCGAGTTTCTTACGCTGCTTGGCCCCTCTGGCTGCGGTAAAACAACCGTTCTTCGCCTGATTGCCGGTCTGGAAACGGTTGATTCCGGTCATATTATGTTGGACAACGAGGACATTACTCACGTTCCAGCGGAAAACCGCTACGTGAATACCGTCTTCCAAAGCTATGCGTTATTCCCCCACATGACCGTATTTGAGAATGTGGCCTTTGGTTTACGCATGCAAAAAACGCCCGCAGCCGACATTTCTCCCCGCGTTACCGAAGCCCTGCGCATGGTGCAACTGGAAGAGTTCGCCCAGCGAAAACCGCATCAACTTTCCGGCGGCCAGCAGCAGCGCGTAGCGATTGCCCGAGCTGTGGTCAACAAACCCCGCTTACTCTTGTTAGATGAATCCCTCTCTGCGCTGGACTACAAACTGCGTAAGCAGATGCAGAATGAACTGAAAGCGCTGCAGCGTAAGCTTGGTATCACTTTTGTCTTTGTCACACACGATCAGGAAGAAGCGCTGACTATGTCCGACCGCATCGTGGTGATGCGCGATGGTAAGATTGAGCAGGACGGTACGCCGCGCGAAATCTACGAAGAGCCCAAGAATCTGTTCGTCGCCGGGTTTATCGGCGAGATCAATATGTTTAACGCCACGGTGATTGAACGTCTGGATGAACAGCGTGTTCGTGCTAACGTTGAAGGTCGCGAGTGCAATATTTATGTCAACTTCGCGGTGGTTCCCGGACAAAAGCTGCACGTCCTGTTACGTCCTGAAGATTTGCGCGTAGATGAAATCAACGATGATAATCATATCGAAGGCCTGATCGGCTACGTGCGCGAACGCAACTACAAAGGCATGACGCTGGAGTCGGTTGTGGAACTGGAAAATGGCAAGATGGTGATGGTCAGCGAATTCTTCAATGAAGACGATCCTGACTTTGACCACTCTCTCGACCAGAAAATGGCGATTAACTGGGTAGAAAGCTGGGAGGTAGTACTGGCTGATGAAGAACACAAGTAAATTCCAGAGTGTGGTGATCGTCACCATTGTCGGTTGGCTTGTGTTATTTGTCTTTCTGCCCAACCTGATGATCATCGGTACCAGCTTTTTGACCCGCGACGACGCCAATTTCGTCAAAATGGTCTTTACGCTGGAGAACTATACGCGCTTGCTCGATCCGCTCTATTTTGAGGTGCTGGTTCACTCCCTCAATATGGCGCTGATTGCCACGCTCGCCTGTCTGGTACTCGGCTACCCGTTTGCCTGGTTTTTGGTGAAACTGCCGGAAAAAGTGCGCCCGCTGCTGCTTTTCCTGCTGATTGTTCCGTTCTGGACCAACTCACTTATTCGCATCTACGGACTCAAAATTTTCCTCAGTACCAAAGGCTATCTCAACGAGTTTCTGTTATGGCTCGGGGTTATCGATACACCCATTCGCATCATGTTTACCCCCAGCGCGGTGATTATCGGGCTGGTATACATCCTGCTACCGTTTATGGTGATGCCGCTCTATTCCAGCATTGAAAAACTCGATAAACCGCTGCTGGAAGCCGCACGCGATTTAGGTGCCAGTAAACTTCAGACCTTCACCCGCATCATTATTCCGTTGACGATGCCGGGGATTATCGCCGGATGCCTGCTGGTCATGCTGCCCGCAATGGGGCTGTTTTACGTTTCCGACTTAATGGGCGGCGCGAAAAACCTGCTGATTGGCAACGTGATTAAAGTTCAGTTCCTGAACATCCGTGACTGGCCGTTTGGTGCAGCCACCAGCATTACGCTGACCATCGTGATGGGTCTGATGCTGCTGATCTACTGGCGTGCCTCGCGCTTGCTGAACAAGAAGGTTAGCGACATAGATAGTTAATTTATATAATTCAATAAGTTAAATTGTTTTTTGGCATGCTTTTTACCTTCAAGTAAACTGCATGCCAAACTCTATAAAATCATGTAGTTGCAAATGAGTTTTGGAGAATGTTTTTTCGCTAAATCTCCTTCAGACGGAATTTGCATATGATGTTTCCTGTGGATTCTCACATCACCGGGCAGTCATCAAACTCCGCGTTCCTGGCATCATTAATGATGTATGTGATCACCCCGAATATTGGGTGTGAGGAATTGTAGCCATCACCATCATCTGGCAGCGTTTCCCTTCTCCCGTTCTCCAGATTAACGAGGTGGGGTTGAGGATGTGTCCGATATCGCTTGATCCTAAATTCTCCGTCTATCGCGCAGATCAGCAGCGAGCCATCACAGGGAGAACGTGACGCATCAACAACCAGTAGCGCCCCTGGATTATCCCTTCCCTGAAATGTGAACGCGATGCCCGCATAAAATAAGTCGCTGCTGGCTGGCTGATTAGCTGCTGATCGAGGGAGATTCGTGTTTCAACATAATCTGTCGCAGGTGAAGGAAAGCTGTAATGGCTCAATAGTAATGTCCGCCTGTGGCTCAATTCAGATGTCCGCGCTATGGTAAGCTTCACTGGTCCGTTTAAACTACCGGGAGGCATATCATGAGCGCAGAAAGCTCAGGAGTGTTTACTTTGAAAGAGATCAACCGGATCAAGATTATACAGGACGTCATTGAACGTCGCATCACAACGCGCCGTGCGGCCGAGCACCTCGGTATCAGCGACAGGCAATGCCGCAGACTTCTTGCCCGTTACCGTGAAGGCGGACCGCTTGGTATGGCCAGCAGACGATGTGGCATGCGTGGTAACCGCCAGTTGCCACCCGGGCTCGCAGATCAGGCTCTGGAACTGATCAAGACGCGTTATGCTGATTTCGGTCCGACTCTGGCGCGTGAAAAGCTCGAAGAACTCCACGGACTGTTTCTTGGCAAAGAAACTGTCCGGCGCATCATGGTGCGGGCTGGCTTATGGGTTCCCCGTAAACAACGTGCCGCAAGGATCCCTCAACCACGGTACCGGCGTCCGTGTACTGGTGAGCTGATACAAATAGATGGCTGTGATCACGACTGGTTTGAAGGCCGTGGCCCGGCCTGCACCGCGCTGGTCTATGTTGATGATGCAACCAGCAAACTGATGGAACTGTTGTTTGTTAAATCGGAGTCCACGTTTTCTTACTTCGAAGCCACGCGGCGCTATATCGATAAGCATGGTAAACCGCTGGCACTGTACAGCGATAAAGCCGGTGTTTTTCGTGTTAACAATAAACACGCCACAGGCGGAGACGGGCATACTCAGTTTGGGCGAGCCATGCATGAACTGAACATCCAGACTATCTGTGCAGAAACCAGTCCCGCCAAAGGGCGTGTAGAACGAGCTCACCTCACTTTACAGGATCGTCTGGTCAAAGAGCTGCGGTTACAGGGCATTTGTTCAATGGAGGCTGCAAATGACTTCGCTGAGGCCTATATGGCTGACTATAACCGCCGTTTTGGCAAAGTACCGCGACATGATTTTGACGTACACCGTGCTGTAGAACATGATGAGGACCTGGGGCTTATTTTCACTGTTCGTGAAAAACGTAAAGTCTCAAAATCGTTGACGATACAATATGATAAAATGTTGTACCTGATTGAAGACAGCGAACTGAGTCGCCGTGCAATAGGTAAATATATCGATGTGTATCACTATCCTGATGGCAGAAAAGAGCTGCGCCTGAACGGTACGCTACTTCCCTACTCTACCTACGACCGACTGTCAGAAATCGACCAGGGCGCGATTGTCGATAACAAGCGTCTTGGCCGAACCCTGGAGTTTATCAGTCTGGTGCAGAGCAAGCGGGATAACACGCGCTCTCAGTCAATTCCCGCTGGAGATGGCCCTTCCCGACGACGGCCAAAGCAGGAAGGGAAGAAATCCCAGCGCTCACTGGATAATGATGACATGCTCGAAGCACTCAAACAGCTTCAGTCACGTTCAGAGGACATTTTTGGTAAAAGAGCCCGCTGATGGTACTCACTGGCCGGACAGTGGTTGCTCACCAGTTGATATTGTCCGGCCAGACCCATGATGTATTATTCATTTCGTTCAGCATCTTTATGTCCTGCTTTTCACGGGCATACTTACCCCATAATGAATGAAAAGAACGAACAATACTGATTAACTGCTTTTTTCTTTGCTCCGGAGATAGGCTGATAAAATAGCAGCACCTGCTGTCAATATTATCCTCAATGAAATTAAAATCAGAGTCTGATGCATATTTTACTGTTAGCATAATATCATTCGACGTTGTTCTCTCAGACTCTGTTAATGCTGATTCTATCAGGTATTCAAAGGCATACATGACAGACAGCTGGTTTTTGTCTGTCTGAATATAACCCATTGAGTTTCTGAGTATTGAGGACTGTACCAGGACCAGAGGCCATAAAAGCTCAACACCATAAAGCTTATATGTATCATGTTGATCATACTGATGTTGCTCAACACGACGATTACCTTCCCGTGCTTTACGAATATCATAGGCAAGGGATAACATAAATCCGTCTTTAACTTTAATCAGTGGGCTTTCATCCACGATGTAATGAATGAGTTCATGTAATTCATTCAGGGCTTCTGAATCTCCCCACAGTATAAAACCTGCATTGTTCGGCGTTAACTCGTATCGAAGCATGGGCTCAATCATCCTGTTGTTTCAGTCGGAGGAAAGTCTATCAGTAAAGAGAATGAGAGATCAAAGTGGTCATTTTAATTGAGCTGGATAACGGACATTTCAATTGAGCCTTGACAAAAGCCCATGTTTACGCCCTCTCTTGAATACCGGATAAAAACACAGTATAAATACTGTATATCCATCCAGTAAAGGAGCAATGATCAATGTTCGTGGAACTCGTTTATGACAAAAGGAATTTTGATGGTCTGCCCGGTGCGAAAGATATCATTCTGGGCGAATTGACCAGGAGGGTTCACCGGATCTTCCCCGATGCTGATGTCCGGGTTAAACCGATGATGACATTGCCGGCGATCAACACTGACGCCAGCAAGCACGAGAAGGAACAGATAAGCCGAACTGTTCAGGAAATGTTTGAAGAGGCTGATATGTGGATGGTTTCAGATTAAGTGACGGTCTGCCGCAGTCCGTTCTGCATACGACGTGACTGCGGCAATTCATATCACAAGAAAGGCATCACACCCTACTGCCCTGAAGTTCAGTAATTTGTTTCTGCAATGCCTGAATTGCTCCGGTCAGTTTTGCAAGCATTGCGACTTCGTTCAGACTATACGCCCCGACTGGGTTGAGTGGATCAAAGTCTTCTTTCAAACCCTCTCCGGTAACACACTCGGGTGATACTTCAACAAGGTCGTTTGCAATAAACCCGAGCTTCTCATCAGATTCCGGAATAACCCCGCGCTCTTTATATTTGAATAATGCAGGTTTCCAGCGCAATACCTCATCAAGGCATTGGTTGTAAAATATTGGCGATTCATCTGACTGATAAATTATGTCTTTCTTCAGAAATTTATCTGATGTAGTGACAAGTGACACCTGACCGACGTTAGACGAATCAACCCATGCATTGAGTGAGCCGTTCCAGTGAAAATTCCAGACGTTTGATGTTGTCGCCCCATTTTGCCCCTGACGTGAACGATAACCCCCCGCCGCATCCATGACGCTGACTAAATAAATTCCATTCGAGCTCAGCTGCAAGCGATCAACGCCGGCAGTCCTCATAATCATCACATCTGATGACTGGTATATTGATGCAGCACCGTCATCAAAATTCATTATCCCGGTAAAACTCGGAAAATGTGAGTCTGCCTTTTTATCCAGATCTGTTTTATCAGCTTTGCCACCCACGCTACTGATTAATTTTTTCGCTGATGGTCCTGTCGTCTGGCTGTTGTCTGGAAGCGTGATGGTTACATCGCCGGTAGCGGTGAAGAACTGCTGCCAGTTCTGTTTATCGTAGTTCAGGCCTCGAAGCGCTTCTGTGCTCTGAGCCACCAGCGCCGCGGTGACCATATTCAGCGCCACACGAGGAACAGCAGACCAGGCCACACCAGATTGTGTTGGCCCGGTGTAGTTACTGACCAGCGTCAACGCTGTACCACCTTCCACGGACTTAACCGGGAGCGTATAGGGAACGCCGCCGACAGTGACAACAATAAAATCGCCAGCGGTCAGTTCGGTAGTGAATGAAGTCCCTGCCCCTGATACCTGGGCAGAGTTATTCGTCAGAGTTAAGGTTCCTGCTGACATAGTTTTTCCTCAGTACATGTTCGGAAGAATAAGAATGGGCATGGCGATATTTCTGTTTCTGGTCATATCCCATGCGCCTGAATTACGGTTCGCAAATACTTTGTTGTAGGCTGACCTGACGCTACCGCCTGACATGACCACGCCTTTGGTTCTGATATTTCCCCATCCACCAATCATTCGTACCTGAACGCCGGTATAGACTATCTGGCAAAATCCGCCGCCAATATCCTGAAAGGCATCAGTGATCTGGATTTGTCGGTCATAGACAAAGGGGCGTTTCAGCGTGGAGAACGTGACCTGGCCTGCGGCGTTGGTCATTGTGATGCCGTCGCCACCGACAGGAGCCGTCTGGTTGAATATCACCAGGTCAATCGTCGCTGTGCCTTCTAAGTCATCCCGCCCTGTGTAGGAAATATCGCGAACGATGATGTTGCCGCCATCAAACCCCACCGACACATTCGGGTTATCCCATTTACCGAAAGGAATACCGCTCACCGGAAGCGGCGCGCTGCCGCTAACCGTAATGCGCCCGGAATAAGCGCAGGTCATCAACGCGGCCTGATTGGATATAGCGGTGAAGTCAGTTGAGTTTGAAACCAGTAATCCTTCGTTATAAGTGGCTGCTGGCAGCAACTCCATGACATAACCTGACCAGTCCGGAGTGAGGGCTTTACCCCCGATTGTCTCAGCGCCAATGATGATACCGGCATCCCCGTTTCGGGTGACCCCCGTCATAATGGCCACATCAAATTCAGCAAAGGAATAGATGTAAATAGGGTTGGTAGGCACCACGATAGCCTGTGAACCAGGAACAAGTGGCGTATTGACCGGGTACTGCATTGACTGGGATGACCAGCCCGAGAACGTTGTGCAAAAACTGGGGGCGCGCAACCCCGCTGTAATTGCCATTGCCGGGCGCCCATCGTTGTAATCAATCAGAATACCTTCCGGCATTATGACCACCTCCCGACGACAACCCGCCCACCACCAGGCAGATTAACTGTTACTCCATTGCCGTTGATAACAACTGTGTTATTGGTACCGTTAAATGAAAACTGACCGCTATTCGCATAAAACTGTCCATGAAATTCACAGTTCCCGTTTTTGTCGATATTCCACCCTGCTCCATAAGGACCCGGGACGAAAGAGGTAGACCGGATATAGTTGCCAATTTTTGCATTGGTGATACTGCCATCCTGAATTAGTGCATCACGGATAAATACTTGTCCGTTATAGACAAAAAATGCAGCAGTGTAATTTCCCGGATCACTTCCGGAATAAATACCAAACTGATCAGCAGCAAATACAACTGTGGATTTATAACCGCTGCCATCCGGCTCAATGGACATGCCGAACCCGGTATTATATTTCACACCGTTCCTGACAATACCCATATTCAGGGTGTAAGAGGCTTTGGCTGTTCCGTCACTTTTTACTTCAGCTGTCATCTTCTGGTTTACAGCAGCCATCAACTGTCCATCAGGACCGATTTGCGCCTGTACATAATCAGCCAGTTCAGCAAATGCACCATCCAGATTTGCCACTGTTGTCCTGACCGTCATAATTTCAGCTTTAACTTCACCATACTGTTCAAACTGACGCTGGACCGTCCCATGACCGGCGAGAGCATTTTCCATAATGCCTTCAAGGTTAGTATCAACTCCGTCTTTAACATTCTGGAACGCATCTGACTTCTGTATTCCGTCATCAATGAGATCGAACAAACCGCCTGTATCCATAGAACACAGTGCCGGAACCTCGATAAAGCCGGAGGCGCCAAAGGCATTTATCGTCCTGATGTACCAGTAATAGGTATGTCCAACCTGTAGCTGATTGCTGGTCCAGGTTGTTCCCATCCCCTCGCGGCTGGCATTCGCTTCCACGGTGGCTGTTGAGGTATTGGGTAGCTTTGTTTCGCCTGACGTCCAGAAATCAAACTGCGTGGAAACACTGGTAATTGCAGCCAGACGTGGGATCAACGTGACGGCAAAGAAACCCTGCTCAATATCAACATGGGAAGGTGCTGGCGGGGCTTCAATGCTGAATTCCAGATACCCTTCTGGCGATTCTGCCCCCATCTGGTTTACGGCAATAACGTGGGCTGTGTAGGTATTTTTCGGTAATCCGGTAAGACGCGTGAACGTCCCCGGAACCTGGACGGACATCACTATTTGACCATTGCGACGAATGATCACTTTGTTGTAGACCACCTGCCCGATATTCTGCCAGGAAAGAATGCCCTGTACTACCTGCCCAATTTCCTCCACGGTGTATTTCAGATTCTGCGGCTGCGCCACTCCACCGGATGGCAACTGAGTGAACGGCGGTCGCTCAATCGGTTTACCAACGGCGTCGCCCCAGACATCTGCTGTTTCCTGCTTCAGCGTCAGTTGCACGCCATTCTGCACGCCGAACTTCCAGTCAGTTACCCGCATCTCAACATTCACGATGCCGATAGATGGGAAATTCACCTTCACATACATTCCCGGGCGGTAACGGTACCCGCTCAGGTTCAACGTAACGTTCATGGTTCTGGCGATACGGGTGCGCTTTAGCTTCACATCTGCAAGACGCTGGGCCTGAAATTCAGAGGTCACAAATCGCAGCTTCATATCCTGCGATATTTCCACGCCGTCTTCCGTCACCCATTCACTGACAGACACAGAAGGGAAATCCGCTTCGGTATAGCCCTGCTGCGGATCGACAAATGTCCCCTTGATAGTGTTAACACGTTCCGCCTGAGAGACTTCCGGCATGATTTCGATATCGCCGGCCAGTTGGCTCTCAGTGATCACCTCTGTTGCAGGACCATAATAAGCACCGACCAGGAGGCCATGTTTGCCCGCGGTATACGTTACATCCCCGGCGCAGGCTGCCAGCATCCCTTCCAGAATACTGACCTTGTTTTCACTGAGATCGAACTCACCGTTGATGGTATATCGCTTCTCAATGGTATTACCGCCAGTAATCACATCCTCATCACAGATGTTCGCCGCTTCCTTAAACTGGTCCCAGAGAATATCGGTATCGGGTACTTTCAGGTAATTGCGGTAATAGTCCAGGATAACCAGCGCCGCATTGTTGCTGTAACCCGTCAACCCGGTGCGGGGGTCATAAATAGCCCGCCCCTGTTTTTCGACCTTGATGTTAGGGATGCCTGCCGGGAATTTTTCAGCATTGAATTTAAGGGATACGCGCAGCCAGGTGAGTCCTTTACCGATCATGTCTTCTTTCCATGACGGGCAGTTTTCCAGCATGTAGGGGTCCGCCGTCTGGCGGTTGGTGTGCAGCTCGAAAAAGGCATGCTCAGGATAGCTACTGATAGGCTCATCACCCAGCCAGACAGTCTGTACACCGGATAACGGATGTCCTGCCAGGGCAATGGCCAGATGAAGCATTTCGCCATCATCCTGTTCGCCAGCCTGTTCTTCGGAAAAGAACAGAGTGCCTGCTGATGTGGAGCGACCATACACAACGGTTTTGGCACTGGCCGCAGCGCGCAGAACCTGTTTGCGTTCAGACGTATCACGGTAGGAATTCAGCGACGGGGTCTTGGTCAGCGCCTGAGTGGCAATCTGTGCGGCAACGGTAATAACCATCGCGATGGCATACATTTCATTTGCCGCCGCCACACCTGCGGCAATGGTGGCAACAATAGGAACAGCAGCAGGCATTAACGCACCCTCCAGACACTCAGCGGTTTAACCCGCAGACTGACAAGACCAGTTTCGCCAGGTACCCACACAACGCCGGAATACACTACCCCGGCGCATCGCGCCCCGGCATTTTCAACCACGGCAATATCCCCTCTCTGCGCCAGCTTCACAGGCACTTCATCGAGATAACGGGCCAGCACCTTTTCAAGCGAACCGCCACCGCGCAATATCGCCTTTTTAGCACCATGCTCGCTGTCGTAGGTTCCGCGCCAGCCTGCCGCAAAATCCTCGCCGCACATGGCCTGAGCGCAGTCAGCCGCGAACAGGCAGCAGTCATGACTGCCCCATAAAAAAGGCCGCTTTTCAGCGGCCCTTATTACGGTGATTAATCTGTTATGCCAGTCCGGATGCTTCATGCTTCCTCACTTATAGGTAAATCCTGGTGCATCTTTTTTACTGCCCCAGTAAATCGAACGTTCAGACATCTGCGCCACATACCGGAATATGCGGTCGCCGGGATAAGCAGCCTGCTGCGATTCATCGGTATAACGATCGGGGAAAGGACGCTGCCAGTCTTCAAAAATATTACTGATGGTGTACTGCAGGGCGTTCGTCCCGCCAGCGGTCGCCCCCGTACTGGATACCCGCCCTTTAAACAGGAGATCGGCAACCTGGACAACACCGTTATCATCCATGGCCACAAGATAGATTTCGGCATTTCTGCCCACACAGCGTTCATTAAGCGTGGTGGCAAAGAGGGCCATATCCAGGCCAGAAAGAGTCATTTTGACCTGCGTCGGGCTGGTCGTGCTGGTTTCGCTGGCATCATCAACAGAACCCATGCGCCCCATACCGTAATAGACATAACCGCCGAGAACCAGTGTCCCGGTACCGGAATGCACATAGACGGTACCGGATTCAAACTGAATATTAGCGGCGATCGCAACCGTCACCCTGTCGCGGGATAACCAGTCCACCATCGAATCAGAAAACGGGGAATACAGCATTAAAATGCCTCCTCAAGCTCCAGCGTGTAACTGGTAAAAACACCCGGAACGCGGTTACCGGCCCCCTGCTGGTTATCTTTCAGTTTGAAAATACCGTAAGGTTTCGCAACTTCAATGGCAGCATTAGCCGGTGGCGAGCTACGCAACATAGGCGCAAATGCAATCATTGCGGTACCGTTCGCAGTACTCGTCACATCAACTGTGACCATCTTCAGCTCGTCATTAACAGTAAAGTAATCTCCCTGTCTGAGAACCACTGTTCCCGGTGTCCAGCCCTTACTCTGAAGCTGAGTTCCTGTCTGATTAGCACCATCAACAACAGGCACGCCCGCTGGCGCTCTGCCACTTCTCCCCCAGTCGCGAACTTTTACCCTGCCATACTCGCCATCGAGTGAAGCCACCAGAGCATCAATACGTCTGGATTTTTCATCTGTCAGGTTATTAAAGGTCAGGGAACAGACCCAGCGGGTACCGGGAAAGCGTGCTGTCTGCGATGAGCCATTGAAGGGGGAACGAAAGGTTTTGGTATTACTCTCAGGTCGCCATGTCAGCGACGCGGGACAGACATCTTCCGGCCATTCGAGTACAGCCATAGATTCTCCTGCATTATTCTGCGCACGGCGGCGCTACTGATCATTTGTCAGGATGTTACTGATATATGCTCTTCCTCAACCGATTGATCGACGCAGTGGTCCACGAGAAAGAAAGTCTTTATGTATTCGTTTTATAGCCGCTGCCGCGCCAGCATTTGCGGCTTGCTCCATTGCCTGGCGTAATTTATCTGATTCGCTTGCAGAGGCACTAAGACTTTTAATAACAATAACTCCGCCCCCTTTGAGATGAACAGTAACGCCACCATCCTCTAATATAACCTTGTCGTCCCGTTCCTGAAGTCCCTCATCATTAACTCTCAGTTGCTGTCGAACAGAAGCACTGAGTTCATCAATCGCGCAGTTAATCTCATTATTGGCCTGGCGCATACGCAAAATCGACTTTTCCAGCGCTTCAACTCGTTCTTCTAAAGTCATAACTGTCTCCCGCCTTTCGGCTTAATGAATATTAATAATGGTTACACACCAAGCAATCGCCTTGCCTGACCACGATTAGAGAAGTCTTGCAAGATATCCTGACGCGCCTGCTTCGCACCGTCATTAGCTCCTTGTCGCGCGGCTTCCTGCATAGCCTGCTTCAGTGCGGCATCTCCGTTACCGGAAATAGAAAAATGTTGATGAATGGTTTGCTGGAGCTGAGCCCCACCGACGCCAACAGAAGAAACTGTATCATCCACCATACGAACACCGAGGTTACCGTCAGCAGTACGCGTCAGGGGCATAATCGCTTCAGGGCCAGCCTCACCCATAAGCCCCGCACCTTTGGCGAAAGCAAACATCGTTGGGCTATTCACTACACCATTACGGAAACGACTAAGATCAGGCGAATCCATTACACCACCCTTAGCGAATTTCAATTGAGATGCCGCACCTGTATAAGCTCCTGACGGTGTTGCACCACCAGCGGATGCTGCGCCAGCCACTGAACTACCAAACATCCCACCCAGCGAACCAAACCAGCCACTATCCCCAGCTGATTTAAGTGTGTTGACCATGATTGCCCTGAGCAACACTTTCTGCAGCTCATTCAGCACACTATTCGCCCAACTTGCCCAGTCAGCTTTATTACCACTGAGGGCATCAGCCATGTTATCCACCAGGCCATCAAGGGTGTTACCGACTAAATCTGACACCTGAGTGTAATAATCGCTGGAAGTATCTACCCAGTTAGCCAGACCATTCTGAGCCCCTGCCAGCCAGTTTCCCTGTAACTCATCCAGTTGGTCATAATGAGAACGGTATTTATCGAGTCGCTCAGCAAGCGCTTTGTCCAGCTCCTGGTTATAGCGGTCATAATCCTCCTGGCTACGAATATCTCCGCTCTGATAGCGCCGTTGCAAATCCTCTCGCTTCTCCAGAAATTCGCGTTCAATACTGAGCTGTTCACGCATCCTTTCGCGTGCCTTATCACCCAGACCTGCGCCAATAACATCAGCATCAAGGGAAGCAGCAGCATTAGCATTTTCACGCTGAAGATTCGAAATGTACTCAGCAAGTTTTAGGTTTTCCTCGTTCGCCTTTTTAACAGCATTCAGGCGATCAACCTCTGTAGCCAGTTGTTCAAGGCGTTGCTTCTGTGTTTCATTAAGTCCCGTTAGCTTGCCGTCAGCGATATCAAATTGTAGTTTTTGTTGTTCAGTAACCTCTGCGCTTTTCTTTCCGGTAGTGTCGATGAGAGCAATTTGCCGGAGATAACTTGTCTCCATTGATTTAAAAGCTGATTCAAGTTTTTTTGCAGTAGAATCTGTTTTCTCCTTCCCATTTGATTCACCGGGATTTTTATTATAATTTTTTGGTTTATCATTTATATTCCCAGAGAATGCTGGAGTCAGAGGGAGATTATTCGCAGTTTCGATAATTAAAAGTCTTTGTCTTAATTGGTCTCTTTCTTTCCTTTTCCCATTTGTATCCATACCAATTCTGTTAAAGCTTGCAGCGAACCCCTCATCTTCAAGATCAGCTGTAAGATTTCGTATTCTACGTTCAATTTCTTCTTTAGAAGCATTTTCTCCAACAGGAGTGCCACCTTTGTAAAGGTCAATGAGTTTTCCTGCTTCCGCCCCAACCTTAACAAGCCAGGTGGCAAGGTCAACCACGCCGCCAACAAGATCGGTGATACCTTTAATAACCTCAGGGTCTTTAAAAACATCCCCCATGTCGCTAATTGATTTCTGCAAGTTTGAAAGGTCTACCTTTGCTAATCCAGTTGCTAATTCAATCTTAACCCCATTAATTTGCGTTTCCATATCTTCAAAAATTGAATTAACTTTAACGAGGTTTTCTATATCAGCATCATCAGGCGCCACGCCAAAATCTTTTGCAGCCTTAAGGTATTTTTGTAATTTATCACCCCCCTGTTCAAACAAAGGAAGCAATTTAGAAAGGTCGTTACCAAGGCTTTCAAGAATCGTGGTCTTTTCAGCGTTTGTTTTAATATTTCCAAGCGCATTGCTGATTGCTATCAATTGTTTATCTGGGGATTCACCCGCTAACTTCTTAGCTGACAATCCAAGAGCATCTAGCGCGTCTACAGCTTCGCCAGACTTGTTAAGGACGGCATCACCAATTTTGTCGCCAATATCTTTAAAAATATCAGCCATCTGATCGCCAGAAACACCAGCTTTTTGCGCGGCATATTGCCAAGAAAGTAATGACTGAGTAGACATGTTAAGTGATTTTGCCCAGCGATCAGACTCAGTAATCTGTTTTGAAGTATTTTTAAGGAGGTTATAACCCGCCACACCAACGCTAAGTGCTGCGGCACTTGCCGCTGTAGCAAAGCCTGTAAACGCTACCGCCGCCGCCTTCGCATCGTCCTTAACTTGTTTACGCCATTTTTGAGATGCTCTTTCAGCCTGACTAAGACCAGAGACAAAACCACCAACTTTCGCTACAAGGTCAATTGTCAGCGTGCCAAGTGACTTTCCAGCCATTGCCCCTCCTTAAAACGCAAAAACCCGCTTGCGCGGGTTATATATAGTGATGTTGGTGTTAGAATTTCGCCGTGTTTGGTGACTTAATTATTTTGCAACTTGTCTTAGTAATCATAGTGTCATTGAAAGTTAAGCTGTATACCTCTCGCTTGAACTCAAGGGTTGAGCGATCAACGGAATAATTACGCTTCCAGTTTTTTTCATCCCTTCTCCAGGTAACTTTACTTGGTCCGAAGGAGGCTGGAGCAGTAAAATTCAAGCCTTCTCCACCAAAAGAAGTCTGCAATGATGCTGTGCCATTAGGTTGATCAAGCACTACGACCAAGTCTTTTGCCCTTTCATCAAAATTTGGACATTCCAGATATATGACCTTAGAGGCAGAGTATGTGATTGTAGAAACAAGCATCAAAGATAATGCGGTTAGAGCTTTAATCATAATTGTCTTCCTTGTTTACCATCTTTAAATGTTGAGACGAGAAACAAATTAACTGATGGTAATTAAGAAAACTACCCCCACGTCCTCATCGCTTCCTGCAGGCTGATTGGTTCGTTAGCGGCTATGCGCTCTACCGCTGCTATGTGAGGGGCGAAATCAGTAATGCTGAATGCCGGTGTGTTTGAACTGCGATTAACATTAGCCAGCACAGAAGAAATCAACGCTGCTCCCCATTCCGTCCGCATCATAGGGTTCAGGCTTCCGTATTTTTGACGATACTGAACCCACTGCTGGAACTCAAGGAAGCTAAGGCGTTCCTGCGCTTCTGAAATGGTACGTCCACCAATCCCGTTAAGGACTAGTTCACACCAGATTTCGTCTTCTGCGCTGAGTCCGTCTTTCCCAGATCGTTAACTTCCTGAATGGCCACCAGCAAAGCCACTGTAAGATTCCCATCCAGTGCGCCACGTTCCGGATCAGCTTCACCTGTTACATCAGCAACGGTAAACACCTGATGCCCGTCTTCGTCACAGATTGACGCTGCAATACGTCCAGCAACGCCATCAATCTTGCCTAGCCCGGCGAGAACGTCAGACGTAGCAGTGTGATAACCCAGAGGGCGAACATAGGTTGTGGCAATGTGTTCTTCCCCGTCAGCACCTTTCCATTTAATTTCTTTCTCTACAGGACGACCAGTAAAAGCACCTGTTTTCTTCAGCGTATCAAGAGTAAGTTTCATGTCGTTTTCCGGTATAAACATCGATGGGGCGGGGAATGATCCCCGCGTTTAATTAACTGCCTGGCTGTTCTTTCGGAATCCATGCCCCCTGGCCGGAACGCTGGATGGTGGCAGACGTCTGCACGACGGTATTACCCTGGAAGTCAAACGGGAAATCGGAAACATAACCTTTGAACACGTACCAGGTACGATCTGAAGGCAGAGTCAGACCATCAACAGCCCCCTCAGAGCTCCCGATTGTTGGTTTAGATTCCCCATCAGCCCATCCGATCGCAAACGTTACGTCGCTTTGATCGTTGGACTCAGCCATATTGCTGAGCATCAAATGGCTGGCATTTGCTGGATCAGCGTTCAGAGTGGCCGTTGCCTGTCCTGGTGTACGTAAACCCTTTTTATATTTTCGGGTGTTGCGTTCACTGAGGCACGTATCATCAATCTGATCTGCCGGGCTGCCGCCTGGTGAGAATGCCGTAATACATTCGATTTCGCTCACGACACCATTCGCGAGCACAAAAAGTTGAGTGCCTTGAGTCACTACTGACATAGTCATCTCCGGATATAAAAAAACCGGCTTATAGCCGGTGTGATGTGAGTGGTTTTGAGTTATCGGTTGACCAACCAGTCAACGTCGAATGAATAGCGGTATTTGAGGGTTACCGGGTCTCTGCCCTGCGCGTCCCAGCGGGTAATGTAAGCCTTGCGCTGAATGACATCGCGTAATGCTCGCGCCACAGCAAGAGCATCTTCATCGGTGTCGCCATACACATCCACCTGAATGGAATAACGGTCGATGTCAGGGTTCTGACTCAGGTAATTTTCAGGTTCTCCGCCCACGTTCTGCCATACTGCGTAGGGGTACACCAGAACATCATCAAGCATGCCAAACGGATAAAGCCTTACCGGGTGAGCACCGAGCAGCTCTTTTACTTTCGGGTCTGTCGAACAGACGGCAAAAACTGGAGCAATCATGCTGTTGTTCCTTTTTTGGCGGCACGCCTTACTGCGCGATCGATAGCTTTCTCCATTTCTTCTGCGAAAACGCTGATTACTGCGGTATCAACACCATTCATCGCTGGTCGCAGTACAGGCTTTGCGGCGGCATGTTCGGTCCCAAACTCAAGAAAACGCCAGTACCAGGTATCACCGCCAGGATTGCTTTTATCACCCAGTGTTCTGAACGTTTTCCCAGCCCTGCCTTTCCTGACATTAGCCTTTGTGTTTGCATACTGACTGGCGCCGCCCATTACCCCAACACGAAATGCCAGATCACCCGTCCTGCGGAATTGTTTGCTGCTGAAGCTGGCGACGATATTCTTATATATCGCCTCTTTGGTGAGAGGATCATCAACTCTGGCTGCGTTACTTCTGGCGCGATCCCTGATTATATTCGCAGCCTTACGCAGCGCAGAACGACCAGCTTTATTTCGGGTAACTTCGGAGACAGCCTCCATTTTTCCAAGCAGTGACTCAAGTCCGGTAAGGTTTACTTCAACACTATCAGCCATCGTTTACCCCCTCAGAACAAGGAAGCGTCAAATATTCACGACCACTTTTCGGGTCCGGAAGCACGCCCTCAATGTTGAATACTGATCCACGAAAAAGAATACGGTGCTTTCGGGTAATACTTGCACGGTAACGAATCGTTATACGCGTTGTTATTTCGCCCTGTGATGCCTGGGCCGCTATAAACTCCCGCGCTGATAAGGGGGATATTTCGGCCCAGATAGTTGCGACATCACGCCAGGTATTAATTACGGCTCCCGTTGTAGGGTTCTGTTCTTTTACCGGCTCCTGCAGGATAACCCTGTGACGCAATTTTCCGGCTTGCATATCACCTCCTCGGCCTTTGACTCAAGTAAACGGGTCGCTCATCGCCTAATGAAGTAGTATCAATTTCTTCATCTTCGGCCAGTGACTGGATAATGACATCACACAGAGCTGCGTTTGATTCAGCCAGGCGGCTTATCGCTTCCGTCTGTTCTCTCTGAGCTGCGGTCTGTTCCCGCAGCGCCGCTATCAGTTCGTTTGCCAGTTGCTCGTTCATAAGCTATTTTCGCCCACTTTTTTATCCACTCGCGCCTCTGTGCGCACCCGGAACAGGCCATATTTACACCCCGTAAATTCGGTATGGCTGCAGCAAGGCCTGAACTGCAAACGGAACCTCTGCAACGGTCTGACCGACGGCCACGGATTCTCTGTTGGCATACCAGTGACCTATCAGCAGTAACATGGCCGCTTTAACATCATCATTCAGTAGAATCGGGTCCGGGTCGTCTGCGTAGCCAGGAGAGCTTTGATTTTCATAGAGCGTTCGCCTGGTCCATGTCTGGACGTACCGCGCCGCCGCTCCGGTATATAAATTCAGCAGGGTATCATCGCCGACAAAGTCGGTATCAATGCGGCAGTGCTGTTTCACCACATCAAGATCGATCATTACTTTTTCGCCTTCTTCTCTGCTTTAACTTCCGGCTGTTCCGGCTGTTCCGGCTGTTCCGGCTGTTCCGGCTGTTCCGGCTGCGCAGAGTTATCAACAACCATCTGCAGTGCATAACCTTTTTTAATCAGTTCACGGCCGTGCTGCTCCTGCGTTTCCAGTAACTCCCCCTCTGTCACAACGACACCGCCAAAGTAAATTGGTCTAACCGCGATAAGCTTCATAGTATTCCCTCGAATATTGCGGCCCGAAGGCCGCACAAGATATTACTGACCGCCAGACGCCGGAACAGTGAACGAGCCATAAACAAAGGCTTCAGGACGTTTAACGGCCAACGCCAGACGCTCTTCGCAACGGATGGTGATCATGTTTTTCTCGAAGTCGTCGGCGTTCTCAGTCGAGATAACAACGTTCGTTTCTTCACGGTCAAAAATTTGCGCACCGGCACTGAATGCCCCAGTCAGGAATTTACCCTGGAAGGCTGTAGCTTCTGTTGCGACGACAGGAAGGCCCCAAAGAGTTGGCCCCGTCAGAGCGGCAGGGTTTGCCAGGATGTAGCGGCCCAGCGTGTCTTTAGTCAACTCAATTTTCGCCCAGTCGATGAAGTGCAGGACGTGACCGGATGCCGGGAAGCGGGCAAGCTGAGCCTGCAACATCGCGAGACGCAGATCATCAATACCGTTCTGATTCTCTACCTGAAACGCTGCCGAAAATGCTGAAGCCTGCGGAATGATGCCTTCCAGATGAGCGCCTGTTCCATCGCCGAACAGAATTTCCTGCTCTTCGACATACTTCAGGCCGAAACGCATTTCCGCATCAACCTGAGACTGCAACTGTGCGAAGTCGTCGAGGATCTGTTTGGATGCCTTGAAAAGATGCGCAATAGTTCGAACTGGGGTGATTTTTTCTGCAAACTCAATGTTGCTGTACGGTTTGGTCGTATTCTCTGCGACCGCCGCAGCATTGTTGGTAAAACCAGTTTGCTGCACCCAGTAAATGGTGTTTGATGCCGTTGTGCCAGGCGCGATCAGGTCGCGGATGAAAAGACGCTGTTTCGGCGCGGTATCAATGCCAGGCAGACGGTCGGGAGCAACAATATTGCCTGGTACGTTAGCGGTAAGCAGAGCCGCTTTCACCGGAATAGAAATTCGCTGGCTGGCCGCAACGCTGGCAGCAAAGGTTTTTAACGCCTCAGCAGAAATGACCTGCTGCCCCACAGATTCAACAACCTGTTTTGCATTTGCCAGCGGCATCTGCGCAACATGCTGCTCCAGTTCACCCATAGAGGCTTTCAGCGTCTTTTCGGCTTCTTTCAACGCATTTAGCTCAGACGCCATCTTGTCCACGGTCTCTTTGGTTTCCGCCGACAATTTGCCGTTCTTTTGTGCCTCCTTAAGAGCTTCTTCCGCTTTTGCATTAAATTTTCCGGTCGCTTCCTCAATGGAGGCCGTTACTTTTTTAAGAATCTCGTTCACGTCAGACATAATTTCTCCGTTACTGGCATGCGTTCGCCAGGCCGCTTAATGCGACATCCAGCTCAGCTAAAATTTCAGGGTTGGGTTGGGTAGCGCCCGGCTTACCATCGGGATCGGTAACAGCGCCCGGCGTGTTACCTGTTAAAGCTTTGATTAATCTCCGGCGTTCAGACCGGGGAGTGTTCGTTTTCGCCAGAAGTGCATCAAGTTTGCGCAACGCCGCAGACGGGGAGTCATCACCGTCGCTTACGGCATCAGCAGAAAGCAGACTGTCGGCCAGACCTTTTTCTACTGCATCACTTCCACCGATATAACTTTCTGCATCCATCAACTTCTGCACGGTGTCCATATCAAGGCCGGAGCGTGCAGCATAGATATCAGCCATCGCGGCATCAAATGGCTCAAGATAAGTCGATAACTCAGCAAAATCATGGCGGTTGCCCATCGCTGCTACCCAGCAGTTGTGGATCATCAGAAAGGCACCTCGCCCGATTTGAATATCATCCCCGGCCATAGCAATAATCGAAGCGGCGCTGGCAGCGATGCCCAACACTTTTACAGTGACTTTTCCCTGGTACTCGCGAAGCAGGTTGTAAATTGCCAGGCCTTCAAACATATCGCCGCCGGGCGAGTTGATATTTACCGTCACATCAGCACCGTTCATCGAACGTAGAGCGCCGGAGATGCGTTTGGCTGTGACACCCTCATCCCAGTAATCACGGCCAACAACATCAAAAATAGAAATGGAGTTGTCATTATCGGATGTTGCCCTGATCCCACCATTCCAGCGCTCAAGCGCTGAGGGCTGGGGTTCACTGGTCACACCCGCGCATGGGCGTCCAGCCGGAGCAACCGGAAGTTGTCTAATTGTCATGGAAATGGGCTCCTAAGCAGCCTGTTTAAGGGGCGATTGCTCGAAAGGAATATCAGGGAATACGTGGTTATGAAGCTCTCTGACAGCCAGCGCCTGAATCGCCGGGTTGCTGTTTTCGAGATTCTTCAACTGAGTCAGGTTGAGCTGAACTGTATAAATATCACCGCCTTCAATTGGTGGCATATTTTCCAGCCTTCGCACATCGTTACGCGACATCCAGCCATTCTGCAGGGCACTGGTATAGTACGCAGCACGTCCTGCACTGTCGGCACGCAGAAGACCTTCAACGGAAAACTCTGCAAACAAATCCTCATCACCGTTAAGAAGGCAGCGCGAGATTTCCTGCTCAATATTGACCAGCAATGGACGCAGAGTATGGGTCAGAAACAGCATGTTCATCCCCTCAAGACTCGAGGCCCAGCTGGATTGTTTTGTCGTATGGCCGACCATGAATGGCGGTACGCGAAACCAGCGACAGATTTCCTCAATGCTGAATGAGCGGCTTTCAAGCAATTGTGCGGCTTCCGGATTCATGGTGACGTTCTGGTATGTCAGTTCATTTTCCAGAACCATCAGTTTCCCGGCATTTTTCGAGCCAATAAAGCTCTGAAGGCTGATACGCAACCTTTCTCGCTGTTCCTTGCTCAGTGCTGTTTTCGAAGAAAGGAAGCCGGTACTCTGCAGGCCATTTTCGAAGATTTTCGCCGCCGCTTCATCAACCGACATCGCAGCACCGAAGACATCCACCCCGGCCATTGTGGGCATCATGCCGCACACACCATCGAGGCCAAAACCGCGAATGTGCATCATCCTGCCTACAGGAATGAGCCGCTGGATTCCGTTTTCCGTGTAGGTGTACTGTAATTTTCCACTATCGAGCCGCTTTACAACCATGTTCTGAGGAAGCAGTGGAACCAGTGATACCAGCTTGCTGCCGATGAACAGCTTTTCGACAAAGGCGTTACCGCGCAGACAAACACTGGCCACAATCATCAGCATGAAGCGGGAAGGCGTCATTTCCGGATTAGGGCGTCTGCATAATATCTGGTAGGCGGGATTGTTCTGGGCCAGCTTACGCGATCCATCGGCCTGTCTCTCGTAAATTTTAAGCGGAAGCGTGGAGACCGACTCACTCAAGAGCCTGACACACGCCCATACAGCGGAAAGCCGGATAACTTTGTCTGCGGTGACCACTTTTCCGCTACTGCTGGTTCCAAACCATTCCCGCCAGAATTCACCGGTCGTCAGGCTTACTGGAACACCAAGCCAGTTTAAAAGAGCGCTCTTTACGCGCCCTGGTTGCTGTTTATTCTTAGCCATCAGATACCCACTATGATCGGATCGTCAAAAAAACCCTCAATATCGCTGTCATCCTCTTCATCTCCTTCTGCCGCGCCAACTGCCATCGCACCAGAAACAACGCCATCTATACGGCCATTACTTCTGCGCTTGCTGAAAACCCGGTTTCCGTTTTTATCTTCTTCAATAACGGCGTTCGCCGCACACCAGCGCAGACAGGGGTTCAGAACAATGCTGATCCGCTTTTCCATAATAAGCTGCTCAAAAAGTTCAATGGAGTGCGGCATCCACAAACCTGACTCTGCCGATTTACCAAATCCCTGGCCGTGCGGTACCAGAGGAACCGTAACCCCTTCGTCATCCAGTTCAGGAGTTAAGTAGTCAATGTGATAGCGGTCGAAAGCGACTTTTCGTATATCAAACATTGCCGCCAGCTCTGCCATCCGCTTTGCGACAAAACCGTAGTCAATGGCTGTACCGGGTGGTGCATGGATATAACCATCACGCTCCCATACGTCGTAAGGAACCCGGTCAACGCGGGCGCGATCATATAAAGTATCTTTAGGGGTCCAGAACTCTGTCAGCATTACACTGATGTCAGGAAAATAAAGAGACAGCGATGTAAGGTCACGTTTACCCGATAAATCCAGACCGCCAAAGCAGGTTTTACCCCGTAACTGTTCAATACTGATGTCCTTTTCACAGGCCATCCAGATATCACCGCTGATCCACGGGTTCTCTGCATCCACCCACTGACAGAAATTGAGTCGGCGAACCAGACTTTCTTTCGCAGGCATGCCACGGGCATCTTCCACCTGCTCGCGCAGGTAATCAGAAAGAAAAGTATGCCCCATTGATGGGTTAGCTTTCCCCCAGCATGATTCATCTTTAAAAGGATCGTCGCCTTCATCCAGTGAACAGATAAAAGCGAAAAAGGCATCGTTTTCTCGCTGACCGGCTGCAACCTTCTGCCCGTACTGGTGATAGTCGTAACAGACGCTGGTTTTGTCATGCCCGCTGTTGGTTATCATAAAAATTAACGCCTGCCGCCGACCTTTAGTCCCGGCACGCATCATCTCAACCGCGCGGTTATCTTTATGCTCGTGAATCTCATCAATCAGGGCGCAGTGAGGACGCGGCCCAGACTGTCCATCATCAGAACTGATAGGCCGGAAGAAAGAACCGTTTTGCAGGAAAGCCAGGTTCCACTCTTTACCGGCTCCACCGGATTTTTGAATTCTGGACAGAAGCGCTGGAGACTGATCAACCATAGCCACGGCATCACGAAACAGGATCATGGCCTGGTCTTTTTTCGTCGCTGCAGCATACACTTCTGCTCGCGGCTCTTTGTCAGCCATCATGCAGTAAAGGCCAACTCCCGCAGCCAGCGGAGATTTACCAGAACCTTTTCCTGACTCAACATACACAGTGCGGAAACGGCGCGTACCGTTTTCACGCTTCCAGCCGAAAACAGAGCCGACAATAAAGCATTGCCAGGGCAGAAGAATAAATGGCGCACCTTCGTGCTCGCCACCATTCAGTTTCAATACCTGAGCAAAAAAGTTGATAGCTCGTGTAACCGATTCAACATCCCAGTTCAGACCGCGTTTACTACCCTCTTTTAAATCACGCAAATGGCGCTGGCAGGCATTACGAATATCAGGACCGGCAATTACTTTTCCAGAGGTTACGTCCATCGCGTATTGCGTGGCGGGATCAACCGAAGAACTGGTTGAGTGGGTCTTCTTCTTTTTCTCCACCATCAACTTTCACCTTCGTTCTGGCGGCCGGAGTAAGACCGAATTCGACCAGGTAACTTTTAAAACGGCGATCTGCATCAGCCAACATGGCCACTGCAGGGTTTGCCTTAATCAAAAAGCCGCCATCCGTCTTCACTGTATACGTTCTCCCCTCGTCAGCGATCGTAAGGCGCAGCTGGAGTATGTCGGCGTAAATATCGCAAAGGCGCTCCAGCGCCAGCACGTCTGCAACAGTGAGAACCCCCATACCATCAAGCAGCACTGTCAGTTTTCCCCAGGCCACCTTTCCCCAGTCAGTGAGGTGTGCAGGAGGGCTTGGGATTTCTCTGGCCGGGGTGGGTTCTTTGTCGTTGAGTTTACGTTTGCCCGGATTACCGGTTACCACCTTCAGGTGGGACGGTTTCGGGCGTCTTCCTGCCATCGGAACCTCCCGGGAAAAAACTTTTCATTTCGCGGTTGTGTGCAAAAAGGACGAGCGGCGGTCATTCAGGGGCAAGGTTCTGAACTTTTGACCCGCCCCACCCTAATGATAATAATTATCATTTAAACCAGTGCGACGCAGGGTCGAGTGGTATTCCACTCTCATCACATCCGATGACGGCACCGCGTTTCTCCATGCGCTGCTTCGTTGAGTCATGGTGTTGCTTACAAAGCCCTTGCCAGTTCTTCCGGCTCCAGAAAAGCTTCTGTGCCTTCGCTATTGCCTGGTTGTCACCAGAACGCAGCGCTTCTTTCAGCTTATGCGGGATGATGTGGTCAACCACCGTTGCTGCTGTCACCCTGTCTTGCTCGTAACACATGACGCATAAGGGGTGAGCACGAAGGAATATAAGACGCTCACGGTCCCACTTGCTGCCGTATATGCGTGGTTCTTTGTTCATTGATATCAGTTCCGGTTGCTATCCGTTACCATAAAAAAACCCGCCGAAGCGGGTTGAATCATTCCTTCTTGCGATAGCTGGGTAAACTCTCAGCCCTCTTCCTCATCCTGTACTCGGTCTCTGACCAGAATTCACTGGGATCACTATTAAATCCGCAGTTCTCGCAAATATAATCACCGCTCCAACCACCTCTTTGTTTGTCCTTTACCACATCATTGGAACCACACTCAGGACAATATTTCATCACTCCTCCTCGTGCACATATTGATGGGTAATTATATCTCAGTATTAGCCTTCATTGCGGTGCTGCTCACAGTAACCTGAACGGTCCGTAGTCGTACCGGGACAACCTCTCTTGCGACATGCGCGAGGGATTAACGCTGGCATGGTTCAATCCTCACGGAACCATAGAGCACCTGCCGTTTCACTTCACCGTTCTCCACCGTCATAAAAGCGCGCTCATCGGGAACGGCTGCGATTACTTCGCCCTTCTCATCGTCAGCAGTGAAGACATGCTTAACCTCTACACCGTCGAGATAAACGGTGTATCGTTCCTGAGCGAGATTAATTTTTCTGCCGGGATCGTCATCTAATACAGTGAGACGCATATGACCTCCTGCTATTTAAATCCCAAGAAGGCGACGGAGTTTACCGTTACTTTTGAAATCTCTTTCTACCGCCACTAAAGCCTGCTGTACACCTTCGTTAGCAGCGTTCTTCATAGCATCTCGCAAGCGCTCAACCTCTTCATTGGCTGCCAGAGCATTCCGCAGAACCTCTTCAATGTTTGCATGAATACTTATTTCATTGGTGCTGATGGTTACCTTGTTCTGCACCGGTTCATCGCGCTGGATACCAAGGTTGATGTTGTAGATATTGGTCACCGGCTGAGGTGTTTCGATTGCCGCTGCGTGGATCGCACCATTGGCGATAGTGGCGTCGTTGATGAATGGCACTCCATTGCGAATAAGTTCGAAGGAGACGGTGTCACGAATGCGCTGATCCAGCTCGTCGATTGCCTTCTGTGCAGCGGAGGTATAAATATCAACGCCAAGCGTCACCGAAGCGCAATATTGCTGCTCACCAAAGCGCGTATTGACCAGGTGTTCTACGGCAAATTTCTGCCCTTCTGATGTCAGAAAGGTAAAGTGATTTTCTTTCTGGTATTCAGTTGCTGTATGCCTGGTTTCAGCAAAACCCAGCTCGCGTAATTCAGCGGCACCAGATTTAGACGGCAGGTCACCTGACAGCAACGCGCCACGGAAAAAGAGCGCATAAAGCACTTCATTAGCAGCGCCAGATAGCGTAATAATTTTGTTACTCATGGTATTTTTCCTTTTACATGTGGATGTGTGATACGCATAAAAAAGCCTCGCAATTGCGAGGCCTGGGGTTATTTGTATCGCGACCCACTACCTGTGAATGACAAACAGCGATTTACATTTAGGGCAAAGTAACGCCTGTTGCTGGCGTACTTTCGTGGTCGAGTGTGTGGATTTATGTCCACATATCGGACACGTGACAGTCATATTGGCTACAAGCCCAACACGCTGCATTGCGTAATCGAAGAATGACATGATGGCTGACCTTTTAATGAATGTGGTTTATCATACCGCATTCCGTTCAATTATTAACCAATTACTGTCGTCCAACTAGCAAATGTGGATGCATAATGTACTCATGCTCAATAGCCAGTACATGCTTATTTTCTTTCATCTGGCGACTGCTGATTGCGAAGCTCATTGTTGGTTATTTGACTCTCTCACCGAGTCATGAATCCGCTCACACGTCATTCCAGCGCGGTAGCTTTCATCAGCTCGTCCAGCATAATATCGAGCTTCTTCTGCAAGGCGTCCGAGCATGTCGGCGAGCAATCCTGCGTCGGCTCCGGCTGTTTTGCTTCTGACGGCAGCGGCAAGATCTGCGGTGTGCTTTGCGGCGTCCAGGCGGGTGGCAAGCTTTGTTGCTTCGGTGCGCAACTGGCTAACAGTGGCAGACAGACCAGCAGCAGTGGCAGCAGCTTTTGCCGCTTGTTGTTGTGCATCTTTCACAGCCTCATCACGGGCAATAATTCGCCCTTGTTCAATCATGCGGGCGGCGGACTGCGCGTTCGCGGTTTGCGATGATTCCACGCTGTCACGCTCTGCCCACTTCTTTTCCCAACCGCGGCTGCTCCATACGCTACCGGCGATGAATGCAACGGCCACCAGCAACGAAATAGCAATGAACTGAAAGCGCAGGTTCACTGGTCTATCCCCCAGCACGTCAGCGCGCTTTCCTGGTCTCGTCGTTCTACCTGGCCATAGCAGCCATTTTTCTGGCCTTTGGTCAGACGACAGTCGCGGCCACCGTCTTTAACCCACCAGCGAATCGCCTCACATGCGCCTTTACGGTCGCCAGCATTTATTCGCTTATAGAACGTAGACGGGAAACATTTCCCGGGGCCAATGTTGTAAGGGCAGAAAGAAGCGATACCAGCTTTCTGCGGCTCGGTCAGCGGAACTTTTATATTTCGCTCAACCCACGCCAGTGCCTTATCACGCTCAATGGCGTTTACCTGAGCGCATTTTTCAGCAGACAGCTTCATGCCCTGAACTACTGGCTTGCCATCAACCATCGTGGCGCCACGGCAAATAGTCCAGAGTCCACCGCCGTCGCGATACGCCGTCAGACTATTACCCTCTTTCTCATCCAAAAACTGATCGAGAATCACGGGCGCGGAAGCCCCGGCAAGAATCAAACCAACGACCGCTGCGCTCAGCTTATTCCTCAGCTTTGGTGGCATACCCATTGCGCCGATCCTCCCGTTCTTTCCAGCGGAAATACCAGTTCACTGCACAAGTGATAACAGTGCATGCGATACCGACAATAATTGCCCAGTCGCTCAGGCTTAACCCTGCAATTCTGTCGGCCAACATCCAGGATACCTCTTTTGCTGTTTTAGCTGTTTCGGCGTATGCCTTCGCTGATACACCGCAGCCGGCAAGCGTGGTTCCTGATCCATATGAAAGTCTGCTGTAAATGGTGCTCATTCTGGTCATAGCCTCACCTCCGATTCTTCGGATGGCGCTGTGTGTGATGAAAGGGTCAGGCTTCACGGGCTGGATTTATCAACAAAGCACGCAGTGAGTGATACCCGTGAGCCTGAAATGAAAAAGCCCCGCAGAATTGCGAGGCTTTATATTTGTGGAAGATTAGATCGACGATATGACAGGGGTACTGGTGCAATGCACATCGCGAATACCCCTGTCGTATCGCCGGAAAGCAAAAACCCCGCGCTGGCGGGGTTCTCGTTATATTCAAATTGTTCGCTTTTCGTCGCTGCCATCGTGGCGCAGCTCTGCCAAGCATGAATGGATTATCTGATTTTCTGGCCCGTTTTCAACTCCACTATCAAAAAATAGCACTAATAGCTAAAAAATGGTTCATTGAGTCTATTCAGATAATTGTTTGCGGGCTTCCAAAAAGACCTTTGCTCTGAATATTTCCAGACACCAGCGCACGCGCTTTCTCGCCTCCCCGTCAGTTAACCACGGCGCAATCGCCTGCAGTTCCCGGGTTATGTCTGAGATTTTTTTTCGTGTGGTGTAATACTGAAGACCAACAACATAAACCGGATCATTTGTATCCAGCGCCTGCAGCACGCATTGCTCAACAAAATCGACATCGTCATTATGCAGGGCCTCGTCAATTACACTGGCAGGTGACTGGGGCCAGAGAATGCTGTGCGCCCTGTTCATTGCCTGCTGTCCACGGAATCCCTCTTCTCTCGCCTGATTCAACGCAGCAGTGAAACGCTCAAGCGCCTTATCTGACCAGTTACGTCCCTTAAGCACATTCCAGCACGCATGACCCCGCGGCATACGAGGTGCTGTTTTTCCTCCCACACTCTCGCCCCATGTAGTGAGCAGGGATTTAATCCATCCGGACTGAATCCCCGTCAGGAGAATGCATTTACCCAGCCAGCTTTTACGCGGCGCAGTTGCTGCTTTTTCAAGTGCTGACTGCTGTAGTCTTCGTTGGCGTGGGGTCATGCTTTTAGCTCCTCAATAATAATTCTCCCTGTTTCACCCCATAATTTTGATACCCGTGCATCCCATATATGAGCATCATTTTCGTAAATAGCGTCCATCAGGCCTTTCATCATGTTGTCGAAATCAGGTTTAACCTGGTGCGGTTTACCATTGAACTCAGCCCGTTTCTTTTTGCTCCAGCTCGCTGGCATCGGAAGGATGAAGGTGACATGCGAACCACTTTCCGGCAGCTCAATACCCTGCAGACGAACTTCATCACAGAAAGCCCGGTAACGCAGAACCTCGGGGCGCTTTTTCCATTTGTCAGCGCGGGTCATCCTGGGCTTACCGACTGGCATGATTTTATATTCAGGCATGAGTCGATTCCCCCAATTCATAGAAAACCTGCGCCAGCAGCTCTGTTTCAGTACCGTAATTGTCTTCCCATGACTGGCGCCCGGCATGAATGGCTACGCCGTGTCCGCCCTGGCGGTGATGGATTGGGCAAAGAGGAATAACTTTGAAATTGTCAGCGCGCTGGCCAACCCCCTGACCAGTTCGGATGTGATGTATCTCTGCTGGGGTTTCACCCAGATTCAGTTTTTTGCAGACAATGCAGCCCAGACCAGCTACGCGGGAAAGATGAAGTTTTTCGGCTTTGGTCTTAGATCTGCTCATGCTGCACCACCAGCACAAACAGCGACACCGCTCACGAAGGAACGGTGTGAATGGGGTAATTCAGTTTTATGCGCCATCGCGTTTTCCCGGTTGGCGCAGTGTTACTCAGCAGGCTGTTCAGACCCGTATTTGAGTATAACCCAACTTATCCTGCATCTGAAACAGGAAGGCCAGCTTTCTTTCTGGCCTCTTCCAGTGCCCGCAAAGACGTAACAAATTCATCTTTACGTAAAGCGAATCCCCTCACCACATTCCCCTTCACGAAATAAATCAGAACCGGGCCAGTGTGCTCCGGCAACCCTGGGATTAAATCATCCGGAATTTGCATGAGATGCCCCTTGCAAAGATTCCCACACCTGAATCGACCTGAATTGCCTGGCAATAATTGTGCGAGGCGATGCGGAAACTCGATTTAAAAAATGGCAGCAGGAGCTACCAGCTAAGGGGTGTTAGTTAACAAACCACTCGTCTGCACTTTCCCAGGTATCCTGGAGGATTGATTCAATTTTCTTTTTATCGTCCTTGTCACCACCAAAAACACTTAACCCATCGGACCCGGCACGGCGGATTGTGAGCCTGCAATTGTCATAGTGATCATTCAGGCGCTTAAGCAATTCTTTCTCCAGTGCTGGTACCGCGCCTTTAGGAAGTTCTTTCATGCGATCAATGCTTAATTCAACTTTCATAATGGCCTCCATTGCATGTACTGTGTTTTTATACAGTATACCTATGCACGGAAATGATCAACGTTTTAAGAGCACAAATTGTTAATTTTCTGTCAGTAGTAAAAAAAGAAAACCCGCCGTAGCGGGTTGAATTCGTGATGGTTTATAAAGATGTAATTTCTCTCTACTGACAAATCTATGGCTACCCATTTTCCCTCGAACGGGAATACGGCATATGCACCGACACACCGGTTATCAGCATGCGGATCCGGGTATGACTCACCTTCTGCCAGAACGTAAAACTTGATGCCGCTTACAATGAGACAGCCCATTACTTCTTCTCGTTCTGCGCAGCCATATCCAGATAGCGCGAATCGGATGCTTTCGGCAGCGTCAGGCTCTGCTCGCGGTAGTAACGAACGCGCTCCATGAAGTATTCGCGAAGATTCTCTGGCTGCTCGCGGGCCACCTGCTCAGCGATAACTGGCATGTTTAGGCGTTCTTTGTACGCCACACCAGAAGCAGCAAGGTCAACGTTCACCTTGTCCTGTTCTTCTTTTGATTTTGCTGCGATGTTATGGCTAGACATGATGAATCCCCCTCAATGCTTTGAGAAGGATTATACAAAGAAAAACCGCCGAAGCGGTTTTGTAGTTTTCAAATATTCATCTCAATATCTGGCTAGTTGATATCAAATGCCAGTGGATTTGGGCGAACAGCGTTTATTTGTCCAATGGCCCATTGATGATTGTAGGCGGTTCCTACAGGTAGAAGATACCCGTAAGTACCATCTTTAAGCGTCACATGCATACACAAATGGTCTCCACCATCTATATCGTAAATTGAGCCTTGAGGAATAAATTCCTCAGTTTTAATCAGTGTTATGCCGTTATTGCGTGGAAATATATAGTGATGCATTTTATAGCTCCTTTGTCGATTGGAGCCCAATTATATCAAGTTTAAATCTACGTCATTGAAGTAGCAGAATTTGTTACGCCCTGCCCTGAAACTCAGACTCTAAGCCGCTATTTGTTTCGATTAGCATAGTTCCGGCAAATTAGCACGCACCAGTACCTCAGTGAACGACATAGTCGTAGCGTTACTCTACTCTCCAGGTATGAAAAAAGCCTCCGGAGAGGCCTTTATTGTTGCAAGGAGAATCTCAGCTCCTCCCTGAGTCCATGGAAATATCAGCCTTCATCGGCTCTTTGATAAATGATCCCGCTTATACCAGCCATTCCGTCCTTAATGCCTTCAAAGAACATTGGCTCCTTAGCATCAACCCAGCGCCCAATAAATTCAGCTGGGCCAGTGATGTACATTTCCTTAAGGTACAAACCATCCCTTTCAACGACGATACGACTCGCATCTAGGGTGGAAGCTTGAACGGCAGCTTTTGTGCTGTATTGCAGCTTGCAGGTGGTGAAAGACATCATAATGAGACTCCAGTTGTTATTGGAGTCTCATTATATCAAGACAATAACCACTATGTAGGAGTGGGTATTAGCCGCATTTCACCTCCGACTGCGGTGCTGACGAATGATGCCCAAGACCTTTGTCCGTGAATGAGATAATGACCTTTGTAGGGTCAGCGCACTGAGGTTCCTCGCCATTCCTGAACACAACAAAGCTGCAGCCATGCATCTCGGCCAGTCGCTCTGCCTCTACCCTCCAACCATCCGGAGTTGCCGGAGAGTTGCGCATAGCAATCTTCAATGCCTCGTAGAAGCAACCCTTTAGGTTGTTGAACTGGTGACCATTAAGTGGCCCATGCTCTGTAAGCATGTCGTGTAATTTCCATGCGGCGTCATTAACTTCGTTAGATGACTGAGAAGGCAACTTGTAAGCATCACTTACAGGTTCGTTAAGTTTTTCTGCATTGCTTGCTGGTTGCTTGATTTCGCCGGCAGAAGCGTTGCTTTCACTGCCCTGATTTCTTGACGGGTGCTTGATGAGTTGTTCGGAATTACCGAACGACTGCATGGCGCGCTGCGGAAAAGCACTTTCACCATCAGCATGCAGAGTTGGCGCGGTATGGATGGCATGCTGCGGGTCGTTATCAACCATGTCGCCGCGACCACCATTGCCAATCATCGCTTTAAACTCAGCAATCCCTGCATCATGTTCTGCTCGCTGTTCCGGCGTCATAGCTTCCAGTTCAGCGTAATAATCAGCACGGCGGCGTAATGCGTCCATCAGGCACTGAGTGCGCACACCTTTGCCGAATTTAAGACCAGGCTCAAGATGTACAGGGCAAGGGAGAGTTTCCGGCACTAACGGCGCTGGTTGCTCTTTGATGTGCAGACGCGGCTCACCATCTTTCGGCTCAGGCCATTCGCGCTGTTTGTTAACCGCCAACTTTTCTACCATCGCTTGGGTAATCTGCTCATCACTGATACCGGCACGACGTTGCGCATCCCATAACAGGAATTGCATGTCAGCCCATTCAGAGTGGTCGTCAGGCTCGGCGGCGGCTTCCATTGCCTCTTTGCTGAGGTGCTTCAGCGGGCCAACGGGACCAACATCGCCGAAAGTAGCCAGTGACCACTCGGCGTGGGCGCTGCGAACTTGCTCGCGTTCGCTATCAGCCTTGCGGCGTTCCTGTAGCTCTGCGGCGTACTCGTTAGCCTGATTATCTGCCTCGTATAACTGTGACTGTACGTCCTCAATCTCGCCACGTAGCGCCAGATAGGAACGGCGAATTTCCTGCAGCTCAACCAGTGCTCGGCGCACAACTTGCTTACCTGCTGCGTTAATCCCTGCCGGATGCTCAAGAGCGTCAATTACCCCCAGCAGGTCTTTATCTTCTACCGCTGCCCGGTGTTCCTGTAGCTCTGCTGGTTCGTAGGTTGCCGAAAAAATATCAGGCTTGCACGGGTAGTGCTCACCATGGATGCCGCGAATAATCCAGTCACCGGGGAGCGCATCCATTACTCCTTCCAGGGTGAAAATTTTGAACCGGTTGCCGTCTCCACGCACATGAGCCACATACTCGTCCATATCCGCAAACCAGTCGCTCCAGCGCGGGTGCTTACCAGTAAATTCAATTACGGCTGGCAGATTGTCGCCTGTCCACTGGATAGCACTTATTGTCACTGGTTTTTTGGTGAACTGCTTTATGTCTGTTAGTTTGTTAGTTGTCATGGGTTAGTCCTCAAAGTTCACCGTTCTGTTTTAGCCAACGCAACTCACGGCGAGCAGCGGAGCTATTTGATTTGTACGCGTGACCACAATTTTTGCATTTGCAGATTGGTGTTCCGTTTTTTGTTTCACTAATGACAGTAACGTTTCTCCACTTGATATATTGACTATCTCTGTCACCGGATGCGGATGTGCCTGAAGATAACAGCCATGCTCGCTCCCACAACTTAAAGCATTTCATACATCTGAGACTATGATGCGCCGTCATCTCACTCCCCCTTCACGCCAATGCCAGCGGCTTGTAGTTCATCTTCGAGGCGACACACATCTTTCGCCAGCCTCATTTGGTTGCTTTCAGCGCGGTCCTTGTAGTCACGGAACTCTCGCTCTACTTCTAAGCGCTTCTCTCGGTGGATGCCTTCCAGTGATTTAGCTTGGTGTAAATCTTCTACCTGTCTCTCAAGCTTGAATCGCTGAAGTTCTACCAACTCATTTGCGGCATCCAACTCATCCAGCAGAGCCAGGACGGCATCAGGCGTTGCTTTGTCGTGGAAGTTGTCAGCATCACAGCCCCAGTCATCCTCCGTCTTTGCATGCATCGCAGCCTTGCGTAATGCGCGTTTGTCGATGTTGCTCATTGGGCGGACTCCCAGCAAATTTGTACTGCGTAGCTACTTTTAACGCGCTTAACTTTGCCCTCTACCTCTAACTTCTTCAGGCGTCGCAGTACGTAGTTTGTTTTGATGCCTTTGTAGTTATCACGCAGCCAGTGAGTGACCACATAAGTCATGCAGTTGCCATGGTCGCGAAGTACCTGAATGATTTCTTCATCAGTTGGCTTGCTCATAGCGCGGCTCCTTTGCGAACTTTGGCTGCGAATTCTGCGATGTCAGCTCTGGCCGTGTAGTGAGGTGGTAGAGAATCGAGAAGCATCTCCACACCCTGCGCCCGCACTTCAGCCAGGAAAGCGTCGGTGGCTGGGGTTTTGACATCACACATGAACTCAAGCGCATCGTTTCCATCAAGGTTGCAGAATTCCCACGCGGAAGAATAGAACTCGATGCCAGGCCAGGTTGCGAGCTTATTCATTTTGTCATTCAGCGCTACATTCTCCGCAGCCAGCTCCCTGCACTTGCTCTCGGCGTTAGCGAGCTGTACTGCCAGTTCTTCGTAGGTTGGTTTCATGCTGTTTTCCCCTGGCTTATTTTTTCGACAAGCTCAATCCACTGTGGCGCCAGCTTTTTTTCTGCCTGCGCGCGGCTGCCCGCTGGACCGTTCAAATTCACACGGTAATGGTCATACGGGCATTTTAATCCGCCCCATACCCACCCCATATGATTGGGCTTCAGTGCGTATTCAGGCATGTTCCCGCACTCCGGACAGCGTGGTAATTCAGACTGTTTCATTGCGCCAGCTCCTGCATCAGCGCGCCATGTTTGCGAATGCTGCGAACGGCTTCACGGAGTTTTTCCAGGTTGGCCAGCTTCGCTTTCGTGCGGCGAATTTCACTTGAGATACCGCGTACCGTTGGGATCAGCAGATCATCAGGACGGCTGACGAAAGCGGGGATTTCCTCGACAATTTCAGTGACGGATTTTTCTGGTACTGAGGAAGTTGATGTCTCGAGTTCCTGGGTAGCTGAGCTTTTGTTTTTCACTGACGCCATGGCCGGCACCGAATAAACAAACTTGTTGCCCACTTTTTCGCGGATGATTCGCCCTTTTGTCATGTGGTGGGTCAGCATTGGTGCCACACGCTTGGATTCAATACCTGCCAGTGTTGCCAGCTCAAGGGATGTCTGTGGTCCATGTTCAGCCAGTAAGGCGATGACGTCGCTGACAGATACACTTGCCGGTGTTTTGCTGACAGAACTGGTCGCCGTGGGCTGTGACTTCACCTCCCCGGTGGAAACTTTCCAGTACCCGTTAGCCTGAACAACCTCGTTACGCTCTTCGTGCTCACGCAGCATCCCGATCACCGCCGCCGGCTCAATTTTCATGCGCGCCGCAATTTCACGGGCAGTCGCTTTTTCCATCGCTTTCAGTACGTCTAAAATGGTTTCCATAAAATTCTCCAGGTTAAATTAAGCCAGCCGCTTTACGGCGTTTGTATTCTTCAAGCAGCTGCTGTGCGGGGGTTGGCCCTGCCGGGTGCCGCGGTGCCGCAATCTGTTTTCTTACCGGGGGGATCTTCCCGCCCTCTTCCAGATGCTTTTCCCATCTCGCCAGCTGGTCTGCCGCCAGCCTTTCCAGTTCTGGTTGGGTCATTTGTCGCTCAACACCGGTGCGGCGCAGTTCAGTGCAAATCTGGTACAGGACCGGGTTACATTTGCGCTCGATGAAATATTCCTCAGTGCTGCTGTAGCGGTACGATTCGTTGCGCCAGCGCTTGTATTCCGCCATTACGTCCGCCGTCTTAAGCCCCAGCCTGCTGCCGCCGCAGTCAGCCACAATGGTCACGAACTCAGCCAAGTCAGGCGGCCATGAGTTGCCCGCAGCGCAGCGCGCCACCAGCGCATTACAGACGTTCGTCATCCGGTCGCTGGTCAAATTCCCAATCTGAGCAATCCATAGGTCCGACGGGGCCGAGCCGTTTTTGGTCTCCCATCGGTTGGAATAGATTTCCATCATGAGCTCCCAAAACGTCCACGCCTTCTCCTCGAACGCGGAGTTGTGCTGCACGTACTGCGCGTGCTCGCTGTACAGCTGCGTTTGCTGTGGAGTTTGGATCCAGTCCTGCATGAGTATTACCTCGCGGTGGTGTTGATTTGGTGTTCTGCAGGTGGCGGGCAAACTTTTGCTCCCACTGCGTCTGGGTGAAAACTTTCTGCTCAGAAATCCAGTAATCCGTAAAACTGGCCAGTGCGGCTTTCAGCTCTTTTGCTGCAAGGTCGGCTGGGATCGGGAAATTCCAGTACGCAGCACGCTGGCGAAAATCTGCCGATGGCGCCCATTCCGTTGTCATCGGGAATTTTCCAAATGACTGTGCTGCTGGGTATGCGATTCCCGGTTGCCCAGGGTATTCCGGTACCGGGTTGTTGTTAACTGGTTCGACCTCTGACCCTCGCGCGTTATGTGTGGGGTTTAAGTCTTTAGATTCCTCTGGGGGATTCCGTATCCCGTTTTTGGGATCGTTTGACGGAAAAAACGGGATCGTTTCACTGCTTTTAATGCACCCGTTTTTGGGTTCGTTTGATTTAACAGTCCCGTTTTTGGGTTTCTTTAAAGCATCCCGTTTTTGGTAATGTTCCCGTTTTTGGGTTCGTTCTGCGTCTTCGATGCTTTCCTCAACGCCCACCAGCTTGTAAACGGGGATTTGCTTTGTGCGTCCGCGGCGTTCTCCGGTATCCTGGATAAAACCGTTTTCCACCAAATGCTGCAGGCTGGCCTGGACGGTTTTTTTATCCAGTTCGGTAGCCTCGGCCAGCGCCGCAATTGATGGATATGTTGTAAAGTCCGCGCCGCACATGTCCGCCATCCAGGTCAAAACCGACTTGGCAGACGATCGACCTGTTTTGGCTTTCTTAGCCCAACGCATGGCATCAAGACTCATTCCCGCACCTTCTTAAATTTCAAATCGAACTGATAGCGGCTCATTTCGCAAATGCCGCTGTAACCCTCTCGCTGATACACAACGCGATACTGAGAGCTACGGAGTACCGTCACCATGCCACCGCGTTCGTTGCGGTATTTCATCCCCGGAATCAGTTCAGCGCTGCGATCGACTGTCTCCGCCGGTACTTTGTGCTTCATCGCATTTTTCATGCGGTCTACTAATTCCTGGGCAAGCATGGGAGCCTCCTGTTACGCCGCGCGCGGACCAATATGGTTGAACTGGATGCTGACGCCGGGGATGAGATCGGCCAGCGCCTGAATCGCCTCTGCCGTTTCTTTGCGGATAACCTGCATGGGCTTACCAGTCAGCACCGCGCTGGTCGCCTCGATGCACTCGCGGTTCGCAATGGCCACCAGGTTATGTAAGTCATGTTGACCAGCCAGCTCTGCATCCATCGCAGCCCTGATTGCTGGCGCCAACGCAGCTGCCTGACCACGATAGTTCGGCGTGTCATTTCTAAATGCCCGCTGGATGATCTGCGTGTTGTTGTGCAGGCGACGCGCATACTCTGACGGGTCAACAACATCCGCCAGGCTGTCCAGCAAATCACCGTAGTGATGCGCTGTAATCAGCGGGACTATCTTTTTCCAGCCCCCTTTCCTGCCATCCTTCATCGCCCACTCTTCCAGCTCGATAGCCAGCAATTTGATCTCGTTGATTTTCATCAATCAGATTCCTTCTTGGTTGTGCAGGTATTCTGTTTACCAAGGCGTTTGGCCTGGCGGTAACGGTCATAAACGTCTTTGTCGTAGATAAGTACGCCACCCGAGGCTTCTTCCAGGCGACGGGCCCGACCTTCGGGGACAAGTGTTCCCCATTTGTAAAGAGACTGAAGTTCTACACCGGCGGCTTTCGCGAGTTTTGTTTTGGTGTCAAAAAAAGCAAGTGCTTCACATGTGAGCATGTGACCTCCATTTTGTTAGGCATGTCTAACATTAGCTTGCGCGGGATATCTAAGTCAATAAAATTTAGAATTGTCTAACTATGAAAAATTTAAACAGCCTTGGACAAAGAGCTCTTGCCAGACGTAAAGAGCTAAAGCTGACTCAGCGTGAGGCAGCCAAACTTGCTGGTGTTGCGCACGTGACCATTTCGCAATGGGAGCGTGATGAAACGCAACCTGTCGGCACCCGTCTGTTTTCGCTCGCAAAAGCCCTATCATGCACACCGACTTGGCTGTTGTTTGGAGATGAACAGCAAAATCCTGTCCCTGCCAATGAATTACCATCCACCACTCAGTTGACTGACAAGCATCGGGAGTTGATAGATCTCTTTGATTCTTTGCCTGAATCGGAGCAAGAAGCCCAGCTTCAGGAAATGCGAGCGAGAGTGCAGAACTTCAATAAATTATTCGAAGAGCTTCTCCAGGCCAGACAACGTCAAACCAAAAAATAATTTTCTATTTATCAGTAAGTTAATTTAAACTCGCTCATTTTGTTAGTTTTATCTAACAAAATTCCTTGCCTATTTCGTTAGACATATCTAATCTAAACCCCATCAAGTAACCACACGCAGTGATTACTCAGAATCAAAATGTTCCGCTTACCCTGGCGATACAGGGCCAGAAACAAAAAAAGCGCCCTACTGGACGCTTCGCTCTTTAACAATCTGGGTACCCCAACCAAGGTAATTGTTTATTTACTTGGTGGTGCAGGAGGACGTGGTTGTGTAGGTACGTGTCCATGTCTGTCTGGATGAGGAGATGTGTGGTCCATCAGTAATATCTCATCCTTTAGGTGCTGGTGGTCTGGGTTTCGGGGGAACATGGTTAGGAATTATCGGCACGGGTTTTGACATCTTTCTTCACCTTTTTTGTTCGAGGCAGGTCACCCGCAATCCAAGCAATCACGCTGTGTATGAATGATATTTCAGAATCATCATTACGTCCCAGTGCGATGCAGGTTCGCTTAAATGCAGCATCTTGCAGCGACCGCCAAGGGTTACTGTCGGCGTCCTGGATCTTCAGATATCTGGCTCTTAGTTCATCATCAGGAAGAATTGAGAATTCAACAAGTAAACGCTTGTATTGTCTCATTTGCTCCTTAGATAAACCCGCTTCTTGCCCAAATTGATAAACCAGCTGAAGTACAGACAGAACGGCAACAGAAACACCAAAAATAAACATATTGCTGAATGGAGCAAAGACAGAAAAGCCCAAGACGATAAGGATAAGGGTAATGCTTTTATCTATTCGATTCAGAAGGGTGTAATTCATTTTTTCAATGAAATACGAATAGTTAATATCAAACTCCAAATCGTCTCGGTTCATATAACACCTCAGTCTTCTTTTGGTGGAGCCGGTGGCCTTTGCTGAACCGGCATGTGCTTCTCTTCGTAATCAAGATGTTGCATCTCAGTTCCTTATGACTATTGGGGGTATCCAGATTATCGCATTCCTGACTGTTGGGGAATAGCAGGATCCACCGCGCCTGATGTGGTTAAAAGCAGGCCAAAGCAATAAGAAGTAGACCCCTGTTCTGGCGGCCCGGTGTTTTCCCGTGTATTTCCGGTAACCGCCAGCCTTTTTCATGGAATATCAGCCGGTCACGCTAAGCATCTCGCAGGGTTCTTACCGGGACTGGAAGAGTTACCACTTGGAGACGGTCCTTATAAATGTCCTGGACAGTGGCGGTGCCCGCACCGATAACAGCGGCGGCAACTATGCAAACATGAAAGGCCGTAAAAACTTGTTAGGCCGATGAGTTCAACTGGCAATAAAGAACTGACAGCCTGGAAAGACGGGCACACAACATGCAAGCGCACTCCTTCACTTACCAGTTATGGGTGACAGGTGTGAAACAGGCGGAGTGCGCTTGCAGATGTGATTAGTTGCTGTGTGTGCCGCGTGGTCTTTGCCCATCTCCCACGATGGGCACCTTTTTTACCGGAGGGTTTATGAAAAATTCACAGCCAGTTATACCGGACGGGGATCCTGATGTGGAAAGCTCAGTAAATAATTTTATTTATCAGTTAAGCGTTCCTGTTTTTCGCGACCGCCTTACAACTGAACTTGAAGCACTGTACGAACAACAGAAAGCTACTCTCGATCACACTGAATCTCTGCTCAGGATGGTGCGTGCCAATGGTTAAATTTACCAGAGAAGATATTGCCCAGCGCACAGCTGAAGCTGAATATAAAAAAGCTGTGGCTGATATAACCGGTGTTCAAAAATATAAAGATGAGGCGGTATTGGATATGTGTTTCATCAAAGTAATGACCAAAATAGTTAATGACCAGAGGGTTAATATTAGCGAGTTTTTACGCTGAACTTTTATTTACCCCTTCGATAACTTCAAACAATTAAGAGAGTTTTTATTTATGTCTTAACTGGCAGGGCTAACTATATCCATCAATGATGGCCCTGTCATAGCCAGCCATGCAGGGAGGGTGAGTGACACTTGAGTGCTGTCCATATTGTAAAAAATGGAGCTCTGCTGACTCCATGTATAAATCAACAAAAAGAATGCATAAGAGAGTAGTGACTGCTTATTTCTGTAGCCTTGAGCATGCCATCTCCTACAAACAAATTCATGAACCGCGGCGCTGCAATTTAAGCAGAAGCAATGCGCGCCATTCACATAAACATTATTGAGGTTGTTATGACTATTGAATTAAATATTTTTTCTGGAATGCTCGAACCTAAAAAGGGTTCGCTTGATAAAAATAAGGACCTTCCCGTTTACGCTGGCGCTGTGAGAGCAAAAAATAAATCCGCGGCACAGGTGATGTTACACGGAATTTTCCTGCAATCCGCGCCTGAACTTGCTGATGATTATTTCAAACCAAAGGTGTGGGAGGATGGCGAAGGCATCCCGCGCCCGGAGCTTATGGGGGTATTAACCCCTGATTTTTTCTCTGATGAAATAGTCTGGAATGCTGAAACAGGCAAACCTGAGCGCGTGCTGGTTGAGCCTGAACTTGCCGATGATGGCAATCAGATGATCGAAGGACAGACTGAAGAAAAAATGACGGCAGTTAAGCCGCTGCCAGCCAACTATCGCGCCGCCAGCCTGGTGCTGTTTGGGCCAGTTGAGGAAATCACAGCGACACAATACGGTCAGATTATGGATCTGGTTAATGATGAAGATAGCAGTCAGGCCCGCGAACTGATGGAAGCCATCTCCCGCGAACCTCGTGTGCTTGCACTGCTGCCGGAACGCCAGGAAGAACTGCTGGCGCATCTGCGCGCAACCGTCAAAGAAACAGCGCAATGGACCGATATCAAAAGGCCGATTAATAAATGGCTTGATACTCCGCCAGTAAAACGCGATGAGAAAAAACCAGGCATGAGCGAACTTGCTACCAGGCTGCGCTATCGCACCGCCATGGGCAAATTATCCCGCTCCATGGATTTCGACGTATGCAGTCCCCCTGTTGGCATTGAAATGCGCATCAATACCATGCTGTGCAGTAAAGATGTCGAGATTGATGACTGGTGTGCGCCATTTTCACGTACACCGGGTATTCATGATTATCACCCGGCGTCCATCGTGGCCATCATCAAAACCGCTGATGAAAAACTTCATATTTACCCTGGCGAACTGCGCCAATACATCGATAGCTGCATTGCGGGTTTTGACTGCGTTAATCCACCACAACTGGTCATTGATATTGCCTGCGGACGTACGTCTGCCCCGCTGCCACAAAAAAAAGATGGAGCAAAATCTGATGGTAAAACCGAACAGACGTTACAGGACGAAAATTTACCGCCAGCTGTCTGCCCGGCTCGCGCTGCAGAACTCGACAGGGAACTGGATGCAGCATTTGCCAATAGCGCCTCAAATGAGGGCGAAAAAACGGAAGTGACCGAACAGGAAGACTACCGGCAACTTCTGGATGCTCATGAAATTGAGATTGCCCACGCGCTGAACGATCTGCTTTCCGGACGTACCGACATTATGGGTAAAGAAGAAGCGGAAGGCGTTGTGACATGTACCGGTCATATTATCGCTGACATTCTTCCTCTGCTGATCATCGATATTGCCACCACTGAATTTTGTCTGTCGCCCAATTTCAGCGACGAAGAAGTTCACGATGTCGCAACGACAATTCTTGATAGCTGGTCTGATGATGCTGCCGTACGTCAGAAAATCGCCCTCGATGCGATCGTGGAATATCGTCGCCCGGAACCTCCAAAACCAGTGGTGATGGATCCTCCCGTGGTTACCATTAAGCCGAAAAAGGAACCAGAAACAGTATCTGCGCCAAAACCTGAACCGATGGCCCTCACCTACCGCCAGCAACTGACGCTCGCAGCTCTGCAGGGGATGTGTGCAAACCCGGCATACCGCGGCGATTTCGACGAATTGCCGCACATGGCCGCAGCGTTGGCCGCTGGGGTTATAAGTGCGGAGGCGGAGCAGTGACAGAGAATTTAACCGGCGATGAAGCCCTGATCCGTTCTCCGCACGTCTGTGATGACGGGCGAGACTGGACAGCAAGACTCGTGTGGATGATGGGGGATCGTAAGCGTATTAGCGAACATGCCCATTCTTTACCACCACCGCTACCGCAAATCGTAAAGCCAACGATAAAGCCTAAAGTCAGGAAAAAACGGCGCCGGGTTAAACCAGTGGTAAACCTGACTGATTTTTGATAATCAACCTGCGCCAGCCGTTGCGCGTATTGTAATGGCTGGCTATCGCGAGTGATGGCTATGAGTGAACAATTTCTGATACCGCTGACGGAATGGAAAACCGGTCGCTTTGGTTTTTCCATAACGAATACCACTCTGGTGAAATATGGCAAGTTGGGATACATAAACCCAAAGCCTGAAAAAATATGCGGTCGCTGGTGCGTTGATCGCAATGCCGTGTATGTTGGCCCAGGTGCTGTCGGCGTGGCGCCAGAAATTCACGATGACGATGATGATGCGTTAAAGGAGATCCTGGATCATGTCACCAAGGCCACGAAAAAATAGCATATCTATACCCGGGCTTTATGCCCGGTTTGATCGCCGCACCGATAAAACCTATTACCAATATAAAAACCCGGTGACCGGAAAATTTCACGGACTTGGTACCGATAAAGTCAAAGCAGAAAAGATAGCATCCACTGCCAATCAGCGACTGGCAGCAGCTGAGGCTGATTATTTCCTGAAGAAAATAGACGAAAGACCATCATCAAATAGGGCTCGTGGGATCAGTTTACAGGCGTGGATTGTTCGCTATGAAAAAGTGCAGCGTACCCGCGTAGATAACGGCGATTTATCAGAAACCCGACTCAAAGAAAAAATGAGAATGGCTAATCTTTTAGTTGGCCGACTTGGCAATCATCCGTTGCGTAGTTTGGAGGTCAGGGATTTCTCCCTGATACTGGAGGAATGGCTTGATAAGGGGCAGACAAGCACCGCACTAAATAACCGTGTGGTATGGGTGGATATATATCGCGAAGCGCAACATGCCGGCGAAGTTCCTCCGGGCTGGAATCCTCCGGAGGCGACGCGCAAACCGGTACCGAAAGTAACCCGTGCCCGACTTAGCATCGAGGACTGGAGATCCATATTCAATGTTACCCCTGAAGGGCATTACAACAGGAACGCCATGCTTCTCGCTCTGGTTACTGGCCAGCGAAGAGAGGATATTGTCAGAATGAAATTTTCCGACGTGTGGGACGATCATTTGCATGTCATTCAGGGTAAGACTGATATGCGCCTGGCGCTACCACTGTCACTTCATTGCGATGCAGTGGGCATGACACTGAAGGATGTGATTGCACGTTGCCGGGACAGAATAGTAAGTCCCTACCTGATTCACAGTCGGCAGCAGAAAAAAGGCCAGCCAATGAGCAAAGATAATCTGAGTGATTATTTTGCGGTTGCCCGGGATCTGGCAGGGGTTAATCCACCGGCAGGAAAAACGCCAACCACATTCCACGAACAGCGCTCTTTATCTGAAAGGCTATATCGCGCTCAAGGGATCGATACTAAAACGCTGCTTGGTCATAAAGTGCAGGCAACAACAGATCGCTATAACGATACTCGCGGCCAGGAATGGGTAAAGCTGGTCATTTAAATGGGCATTTTTTTCCGATCACCTGGAAAATTGTTGTAAAATTCGCGGCCTTAGTGATGGTCGCTTATTTTTTGGCTGTCTGTTTTGGTGGGAAGTTTTGGAGAGATTTTGGAGAAGAGAAAAAGTTGATTATTTTCAATGCTCTGAAAGCATCACGCCTTCTGAACAAGAAGGTGGAACTCGAATGATCGGTCGACTGCTCCGCGGCGGTTTTATGACCGCTATCTACGCGTATCTGTATATTCCAATCATCATTCTGATTGTGAACTCCTTTAACAGCTCGCGCTTCGGCATCAACTGGCAGGGTTTTACTACCAAATGGTACGGCCTGCTGATGAATAACGACAGCCTGTTGCAGGCGGCGCAGCACTCGCTGACGATGGCTGTGCTATCCGCCACGTTTGCCACCTTGATCGGCTCACTCACTGCGGTTGCGCTGTACCGCTACCGTTTTCGCGGTAAACCGTTCGTCAGTGGTATGCTGTTCGTGGTGATGATGTCGCCAGATATTGTGATGGCAATATCTCTGCTGGTGCTGTTTATGCTGATCGGCATTCAACTGGGTTTCTGGTCGCTGTTGTTCTCACATATCACTTTTTGTCTGCCTTTTGTGGTGGTGACAGTTTACTCACGCCTGAAAGGTTTTGATGTACGCATGCTTGAGGCTGCTAAAGATTTGGGTGCCAGCGAAGTAACTATTCTGCGCAAGATTATACTGCCACTGGCTATGCCTGCGGTGGCTGCAGGTTGGTTGCTGAGCTTTACGCTGTCGATGGATGATGTCGTCGTTTCGTCCTTCGTTACCGGACCGGGTTATGAAATTCTGCCATTAAAAATCTACTCAATGGTCAAAGTCGGTGTATCACCAGAGGTGAACGCGCTGGCGACCATTTTGTTGGTTCTGTCGCTGGTTATGGTGATCGCCAGCCAGCTTATTGCACGTGATAAAACCAAGGGCCGCTGAGGCCCTTAATTCAGGGGACGTTAAATGATGAAAAAATGGTCACGCCACCTGCTCGCGGCGGGTGCTCTGGCACTGGGCATGAGCGCCGCTCACGCGAATGACAACAACACGCTCTATTTCTATAACTGGACCGAGTATGTCCCGCCAGGGCTGCTGGAACAATTCACCAAAGAGACCGGCATTAAGGTTATCTATTCGACCTACGAGTCGAACGAAACCATGTACGCCAAGCTCAAAACCTATAAAGAGGGCGCATACGATCTGGTGGTTCCGTCCACCTATTACGTCGATAAAATGCGTAAAGAAGGCATGATCCAGAAGATCGACAAGTCGACGTTGACCAACTTCCACAACCTCGATCCGGAAATGCTCAACAAGCCGTTTGACCCGAACAATGACTACTCCATCCCGTATATCTGGGGTGCGACGGCCATTGGCGTAAACAGCGATGCTATCGATCCGAAAACCGTCACCAGTTGGGCCGATCTATGGAAACCGGAGTACAAAGGCAGTCTGCTGTTAACGGATGATGCGCGTGAAGTGTTCCAGATGGCGCTGCGCAAGCTGGGATACTCCGGCAATACCACCGACCCGAAAGAGATTGAAGCCGCCTATAACGAGCTGAAGAAACTGATGCCTAACGTCGCGGCGTTTAACTCTGACAACCCGGCCAACCCGTATATGGAAGGTGAAGTCAATCTGGGGATGGTATGGAACGGCTCCGCGTATGTTGCGCGTCAGGCAGGTACACCGCTGGAAGTGGTATGGCCTAAAGAAGGTGGCATTTTCTGGATGGATAGCCTGTCTATTCCGGCTAACGCGAAAAACAAAGAAGGTGCGCTGAAGCTGATTAACTTCCTGCTGCGCCCGGACGTGGCGAAAGAAGTTGCGGAAACTATTGGTTATCCGACGCCAAACCTGGCAGCACGTAAGCTGTTAAGCCCTGAAGTCGCAAATGATAAAACCCTGTACCCTGACGCAGAAACCATCAACAAAGGGGAATGGCAGAACGACGTCGGTTCCGCCAGCGCTATCTATGAAGAGTATTATCAGAAGCTGAAAGCAGGACGCTAATTGCCCTCCTCTTAGGCCGGATAAGACGCGCCAGCGTCGCATCCGGCGCATCATCACTGCCCGATGGCGCTGCGCTTATCGGGCCTACGCCATCCGTGTTCACAGACCTTTCAATAACTTCTCAACAAACTCTGGCACCACCTGGCTTGCCGGACCGTAATACTTCTCTTCAAACTCGCTGCCAACCTGGCTCGGTTCGAGATTTAGTTCTACCGTATGTGCCCCATGCAGCCGTGCCTCATGCACAAAACCCGCAGCCGGATAAACATGTCCCGATGTGCCAATCGCAATGAATACATCCGCCATTGCCAGCGCCATGTAAATTTCATCCATGCCCAGCGGCATTTCACCAAACCACACCACGTGTGGTCGCAGCGGTGCCGGAAATTGACAGCAGTGACATTTATCTTCCGGGGTCACATCGTCCTTCCATTCCAGAATCTGCCCGCTTTGCGAGCAGCGAACCTTGAGCAGTTCGCCGTGCATATGGATAACGTTCTGGCTGCCCGCACGCTCATGCAGGTTATCAATGTTCTGCGTCACCAGTAAAAAACGGTCGCCCAGTTCGGCTTCGAGTTTTGCCAGTGCGATATGCGCCGCGTTGGGCTGGATTTCTGGCTGTTGCAATTGATGGCGACGGGCGTTATAAAACGACTGAACCAGTTCCGGGTTTCGACTAAATCCTTCCGGAGTCGCAACGTCCTCAACCCGATGTTCTTCCCAGAGACCATCCGCCGCGCGGAAGGTTCGAATTCCTGACTCAGCAGAGATTCCCGCTCCCGTCAGTACCAGCACTCTTGGTTTTTCCATCAATTCAGGCACCACTCTGTCTCTGAAAAAGATTCGTTGACGCAGGCGATCGCGCAAATGGCGTTTATTTTTACGAAAGCGGCTTAACCGATGACCCCGACGCGACAGCATAACAACCTCTTTGTATTAATCGGTAAGATGTAGGAAAGCAGCCCCGCGCATCCCGCCGGCATCACCGTGCCGTGCCTGCTCAATACGCGGTACCCGGGCAACTGGCAACAGATGACGTGGCAGTCGGTCCGTCAGTTGCGTCGTAATAGCGGTAAAATTCGACAAGCCTCCGCCAATCACCACCAAATCAGGATCGACGATAGTCAGGATATTCCCAAGACACACCGCCAGCAAATCCAGATAGCGTTCAACGTGTGCACGCGCATGTTCATCGCCCTGCTCCCACAACGCGATAATTTCACGGGCATCCAGCGGTTGATGGTAGTAATGCTGATACAACCACGCAAATCCACCGCCGGAAAGATAGCTTTCGATGCATCCCAGTTGGCCGCATCCGCAGCGGCGCAGCGGGAAATCAAAGCCCATCAGCGTCAGCGCATCAACCGGCAAACGAATATGACCAAACTCGCCGGTGATATAGCTGCGTCCGGTGATGGATTTCCCGTTAAGCACCAGGCCGCCGCCAACGCCCGTACCGAGGATCAACCCCATCACCAGCGGATATTGGGTAAACTCGTCATCCCAGGCTTCGGAGAGAGCAAAACAGTTCGCATCGTTATCCAGACGCACATCGCGGTCAAGGCGAGCGCTAAGATCGGCGCGGAGCGGTTTGCCACTGGCGGCAGGAACGTTGGCCGCGTACAACGTGCCGTCTTCCGTTTCCGGCATGCCAGGAATCCCGATACCGACCGAACCTTTGATACCAAAACGCTGGTCAGCTTCCGTCACCAGATTGCAGACCGCATCAAGGAAAGCGTCGTAGCTGTCGCGAGGTGTAGGGACGCGAGTTTCCCATTGCAGACGACGTTGCTTATCAAACACGCCCAGCGCAATTTTGGTCCCGCCGATGTCAAATCCGTAATACATCACCGCTCCTTGATACACGTCATCCTTCAAGATGCCTCTGCGTTGGCTACGCCTTGATGCAGCATGAATGCTGTCGTGTATTATTGTTGTTATTGGCCGCTAAGTACTCTCGCAGGATCAATATTGCTGGCGCGACGCGCCGGATACCAACTTGCCAAAAGACTCAGCACGAGTGCTGTCACCAGCACGTAAATCACATCCAGCCAGTGTAATTCCGATGGCAGGAAGTCAATGAAATAGATATCGCCGGACAGGAACTGATGACCGATAAGCGCCTCGATTCCGTTGATGATCGGCGTCAGTTGCAACGAGACAACCACCCCGATGACGACGCCTATCAGGCTACCAAACAGACCCGCCAGCAGGCCGTACCAGACAAAAATGGCACGGATCAACCCATCTTTCGCCCCGAGGGTTCTTAATACCGCAATATCGCCGCTTTTGTCTTTTACCGCCATCACTAACGTGGAAACGATATTAAAGCAGGCCACACCAATCACCAGCACCATCGCCAGATACATAATGGCGCGAATCATCTGGATATCGCGATACATATAGCCGTAAGTACCGATCCAGCTCTTAATATAAACATAGTTATTGGTCACTTCGCCCGCGTCCCGCACCAGCTTATTGGCGTTAAACACGTCGTTAACTTTCAGCGCAATCCCGGAAACGCTGGTTCCCATATCCAGATATTGCTGCGCATCTTCCATTGGGATCATGGCAAAGCTGTGATCGAGTTGGCCGCTCAGTTGCAGGATCCCAGTAACGTGTAAACGCACGCGTTTGGGCTGCTGTAACTTATGATCCGCGCTGGCGTTAGGGATCATAATCGACACCCAGTCGCCCTGCTTCACTTTCAGCGCATCGGCAATACCCTTACCAATGATGATTTGTTGTTCACCGGCTTTAAAATTATCCCAGGCGTGGTTTTGCACGAAAGATGGCAGTGCGCTTAAACGCTGTTCCTGTTTTGGGTCAACGCCCTTCACCTGCACCGCGCGTAAGTTCGCCCCGCTCTCTACCAGTCCGGTAAAGTTGATATAAGGCGCCGCGGCGACAATACCCGGCACTTTTTGTACTTTGTCGAGCGCTTCCTGCCAGTTATCCCACGGCTGATTTACGGCTTCAATCTCTCCGTGTGGGACTACGGCCAGAATACGGTTGTTCAGCTCACGCTCAAATCCGTTCATGGCACTTAAACCAACGATCAACACCGCCACACCCAACGCGATGCCAACGGTGGAAATCACAGATATCAGCGAAACCATACCGCCGCGCCGCCGACCACGGCTAAAGCGCAGACCAATCAATAACGATAAAGGCGAAGCCATTACTCAGCTCCCATCAGGCTCAGTTCAGCCGTCAGGCGACCATCGCGCATTTCAAGCTGGCGGCTCATCCGCTTCGCCAGTTGCAGATCGTGCGTCACCACCAGAAATGCCGTGCCCTGAGAGCGGTTCAGCTCGCCCAGAAGCTCGAAAATGCTATCCGCGTTACGCGCATCCAGGTTACCCGTTGGCTCATCCGCCAGGACCAGACGCGGGTTATTCACCAGCGCACGAGCGATGGCCACACGCTGGCGTTCGCCGCCAGACAGTTCAGACGGGCGATGACTGGCACGATGATCCAGTCCTACGGCTTTCAGCATATCCCGTGCGCGCTCGGTTATTTCAGCCGGTTTTTTCTTGCCGATCAGCAGCGGCATCGCTACGTTTTCCAGCGCGGTAAAGTCCGGCAGTAAATGGTGGAACTGGTAAATAAAGCCCAGCTTCTGATTGCGCAGTTCCGCTTTCGCCGCCGACGAGAGCTTGCTCATCGGCTGACCGCTAAAAATCACGTCGCCGGAAGTCGGCGTATCCAATCCGCCCAGCAGATGCAGCAGCGTACTCTTTCCGGAGCCAGAGCTGCCGACAATCGCCATCATCTCACCTTCGCCGACGCTAAAACTGACATCGTGCAGGACATCGGTCTGCACAGTGCCTTCCTGATAGCGTTTGCACAGGTTGTCGCATTGCAACAGGATCTTATTCATAACGTAAAGCCTCAGCGGGTTGAGTGGCGGCAGCGCGCCAGGAAGGATAAAGCGTAGACAGCAGCGCGATGGCCATCGCCACCAGCGCAATGACGATAACCTGCAGCGGCTCGATAGCGACCGGCAGCGCCGCGCCATCCAGCAGCACACCAATAATTGGCATTAAATTGTTCAGTTGACTGGCGAGCAATGCGCCCAGCACCGCGCCAAGCAGCGCGCCGATAATCCCGGCACTGGCCCCCTGAACCATAAACACCATCATTATCTGACGCGGCGTTAGCCCCTGCGTTTGTAGAATCGCCACTTCCCCTTGCTTCTCCATTACCATCAGACCCAGCGAGGTAATAATATTAAAAGCCGCCACAGCCACGATCAGGCTAAGCAGTAGCCCCATCATGTTCTTCTCCATGCGCACGGCCTGGAACAGTTCCCCTTTGCGCTCGCGCCAGTCCTGCCATTTGGTGCCCTGCGGCAGCGTTTGCTGGCTCAGCGTATCAACTTTTAACGGTTCGTTCAGCCACAGACGCCAGCCGGTAATATTGCCCACCGGATAGCGCATCAGGCGGGAAGCATCCTGAATGTTGGTTAGCATCTGGTAGCCGTCTACTTCGCTGTTGGCGGCGAAGGTGCCAATCACCGTAAACAGACGCTGGCTCGGCAAACGTCCCATCGGCGTAAACTGGCTGGCCGAAGGCACCATCACGCGAATTTGATCGCCACGGTTCACGCCCAACTGCCCGGCAAGCTGCTCGCCGAGGATGACATTATACTTACCCGGTTGCAGATCTGTTTGCTTCACATTGACCAGATACGGCGTTAACGGATCTTTTTGCGCCGGATCGATACCGAGCATCACGCCGACCGCCACGCTACGCGCGCTTTGCAGCACCACATCTCCCGTAGTTATGGGTGCAACTCGGTTGACGCCGTTCAACACCACCGCTTTTTCCGGCAGTTGTTGCGGGTTGAGGGAACCCTGTTCAGACGAGAGGACGGCCTGAGGCATCAGGCCAAGAATATTGTTTTGCAGCTCGCGCTCAAAACCGTTCATCACCGACAACACCGTGACCAGCGCCATCACCCCGAGGGTAATGCCAATGGTGGAGAGCCAGGAAACGAAGCGACCGAAGCGATCTGCTGCACGCCCACGCATATAACGCAGGCCGATGAATAGAGCGACAGGTTGGTACATGAAATCCGTCTGGTTGCTGTTAGCAAAGTCACGAGTATATAAGCGAAAGCGGAATGGGTAAATGACTGAACCGTAAGTGTTCGTCAGCACTATTCCTAAAAGTATAAATAAATCAATTCGCTAAAGTTGTCCGTCTTCCCTTCCATCCTGGTCCCTGATCTTTATCTTAAAAAATCAAAATGCAGACAGTTACGCATTACAGCGCACAGCGGGTTGCGCAGGATGGCAGGCTATAATCAACAATATGGATACGCCGTCTCGATGAATAAAAAAGAACTATGGATTAATCAAATCAAAGGGTTATGTATTTGTCTGGTGGTGATTTACCACTCGGTAATCACATTTTACCCTCACCTCACTACTTTTCAGCATCCGCTTTCAGAGCTGCTGAGCAAATGCTGGATTTACCTCAATTTGTACCTGGCGCCGTTTCGCATGCCGGTCTTTTTCTTTATTTCGGGATATCTGATCCGTCGCTACATTGATAGCGTCCCGTGGACCACCTGCGTGGATAAACGGATCTGGAGTATTGCCTGGGTGCTGATACTCTGGGGTGTGGTGCAATGGCTGGCGTTAGTGACGCTCAATAACTGGCTGGCCCCACAGCGCGATCTGAGCCATGCTGCCAACGCCGCTTATGCTGGTTCGATCGCAGGTTTTACCCACGGGATGCTGACCGCCAGTACCAGCTTGTGGTATCTGTACGCGCTGATTGTCTATTTTGTTCTGTGTAAAATTTTCAGCCGCTGGGCGGTGCCGCTGTTGGCGTTATTTGTGGCGCTGAGCGTGGCGATCAACTTTGTCCCGACGCCGTGGTGGGGAATGAACAGCGTGATTCGCAATCTGCCCTGGTACAGCCTCGGTGCATGGTTTGGCGCAACGCTGATGGTATGGATTAAGGAGGTGCCCCTGCGCCGCCATGCGCTCATTGTTCTGGTTAGCGCAATCGCCGCCATCGTCGCATGGCTGGCAAATGTCTCACTTTTACTTTCTCTTCTTTCCATTGTGCTGATCATGAAGCTGTTTTATCAATTTGAGCTGCGCTTTGGTATGCGTGAGTCCGGCCCGTTAAGCGTGATTGGTGCCAATACCATCGCCATCTACACCACCCACCGAATTCTGGTTGAGCTATTCAGCTTAACGCTAATCCCCAACATTAATCATGCCGCCTGGCCTGCATATGCAGAGCTGGCCCTGCTGTTGGTGTATCCATTCGCCTGCCTGCTGCTGTGCACCTTGTTTGGCCTGTTGGTGCGTAAAATTTCACAAAAAACAGTGGCCGACCTGCTCTTTTCCCCACCTTCTTTATCGGTCGTTTCGCGCTAACCCCAACGCGCTTTTTGCCCCCATCAGGGGGCGAATCAATTTGCTTATGAGAAACGATCACGGATAATAAAGAACATTGCTTATCAGATGTATATCTAAACGAGAACCTGACAACCGAATGCCTGAACAACATCGTTACACGCTCCCAGCGAAAGCTGGCGATCAGCGCCAGTTGGGTGAGCTTACCGGTGCCGCCTGCGCAACGCTGGTCGCCGAAATCGCCGAACATCACGCCGGTCCAGTGGTGCTGATCGCGCCGGACATGCAAAATGCTTTGCGCCTGCATGATGAAATTCGTCAGTTTACCGACCAGATGGTGATGAACCTGGCCGACTGGGAAACGCTGCCCTATGACAGTTTTTCTCCCCATCAGGAGATTATCTCTTCGCGTCTCTCTACGCTGTATCAACTGCCTGCCATGCAGCGAGGCGTACTGATCGCTCCGGTAAATACCCTGATGCAGCGTGTCTGTCCGCACAGCTATCTGCACGGGCATGCGCTGGTCATGAAAAAAGGTCAGCGGCTTTCGCGCGACGCCCTGCGCGAACAGCTGGATAGCGCTGGCTATCGCCATGTTGATCAGGTCATGGAACACGGCGAATACGCCACGCGCGGCGCGTTGTTGGATCTGTTCCCGATGGGCAGCGAGCTGCCTTATCGTCTGGATTTCTTTGATGACGAAATCGACAGCCTGCGTCTGTTTGATACCGACACCCAGCGCACGCTGGAAGAAGTCGATGCCATTAATTTGCTTCCCGCGCACGAATTCCCGACTGACAAAACAGCCATCGAGCTATTCCGTAGTCAGTGGCGCGATACCTTTGAGGTTAAACGCGACGCCGAACATATTTATCAGCAGGTCAGCAAAGGCACGTTACCTGCGGGTATTGAATACTGGCAACCGCTGTTTTTCAGCGAGCCGCTGCCGCCGCTGTTCAGCTACTTCCCCGCCAATACGTTATTGGTCAATACCGGTGATATCGAGACCAGCGCAGAACGCTTCCAGGCCGATACCCTGTCACGCTTTGAAAATCGCGGTGTTGATCCGATGCGCCCGCTTCTGCCGCCGGAATCGCTGTGGCTGCGGGTTGATGAGCTGTTTTCTGAACTTAAACGCTGGCCGCGCGTTCAACTGAAAACCGAGAGTCTGGCGAACAAAGCTGCGAATACCAACCTCGGGTTCCAGAAGCTGCCGGACATCGCCGTGCAGGCACAGCAAAAATCACCGTTAGATGCGTTACGTAAATTCCTTGAGGGCTTTACCGGCCCGGTGATTTTCTCGGTCGAAAGTGAAGGCCGACGTGAAGCGCTTGGCGAGTTGCTCGCTCGTATCAAAGTGGCACCGAAGCGGATATTGCGACTCGATGAAGCCGTAGATAACGGTCGTTATCTGATGATTGGCGCAGCTGAGCACGGCTTCATCGATAGCAAACGCAATCTGGCACTGATTTGTGAAAGCGATTTGCTTGGGGAACGCGTGGCGCGTCGCCGCCAGGATTCGCGTCGCACCATCAACCCGGATACCTTAATTCGTAACCTTGCAGAGCTGCATCCCGGTCAGCCGGTAGTGCATCTGGAACACGGCGTGGGTCGCTATGCCGGGATGACCACGCTGGAAGCGGGCGGTATCACCGGTGAATATCTGATGCTCACCTATGCCAACGATGCCAAACTGTACGTGCCGGTGTCGTCACTGCATCTGATCAGCCGCTATGCAGGCGGTGCAGAAGAGAATGCACCGCTGCATAAACTGGGCGGCGATGCCTGGTCACGCGCCCGACAGAAAGCCGCTGAGAAGGTGCGCGATGTCGCGGCAGAGCTGCTGGATATTTATGCCCAGCGCGCGGCGAAAGAAGGCTTTGCCTTTAAGCATGACCGTGAACAGTATCAGCTGTTTTGCGACAGCTTCCCGTTTGAAACCACGCCTGACCAGGCGCAGGCGATCAACGCTGTACTCAGCGATATGTGCCAACCTCTGGCCATGGACCGCCTGGTGTGCGGTGACGTCGGTTTTGGTAAAACCGAAGTCGCGATGCGCGCCGCTTTCCTTGCCGTAGAGAACCACAAACAGGTTGCCGTGCTGGTTCCGACTACCCTGCTCGCACAGCAGCACTTCGACAACTTCCGCGATCGTTTTGCCAACTGGCCGGTACGCATTGAGATGTTGTCCCGTTTCCGTAGCGCCAAAGAGCAAGCGCAGATTCTGGAACAGGTTGCCGAGGGGAAAATTGATATTCTCATCGGCACGCACAAACTGCTGCAAGCGGATGTGAAGTTAAAAGATCTGGGTCTGCTGATTGTCGATGAAGAGCACCGTTTCGGCGTTCGCCACAAAGAACGCATCAAGGCGATGCGTGCGGATGTCGATATTCTGACCCTGACGGCAACGCCTATTCCGCGTACGCTCAATATGGCGATGAGCGGCATGCGCGATCTGTCGATCATCGCCACGCCGCCCGCTCGTCGTCTGGCGGTCAAAACCTTCGTGCGCGAATACGACAGCCTGGTGGTACGCGAGGCGATCCTGCGTGAAGTTCTGCGCGGGGGACAAGTTTATTATCTGTTTAACGACGTCGAAAATATCCAGAAAACCGCTGACAGATTAGCAGAACTGGTGCCGGAAGCGCGTATTGGTATCGGCCACGGGCAAATGCGCGAGCGCGAGCTGGAACGCGTGATGAACGATTTCCACCATCAGCGTTTTAACGTGCTGGTGTGTACCACCATTATCGAAACCGGGATCGACATTCCGACCGCAAACACCATTATCATCGAACGCGCCGATCACTTTGGTTTAGCGCAATTGCACCAGCTACGCGGTCGTGTGGGACGCTCACACCATCAGGCGTACGCCTGGCTGCTGACGCCGCATCCAAAAGCAATGACCACCGACGCGCAAAAGCGTCTGGAAGCCATCGCTTCGCTGGAAGATTTGGGTGCAGGATTTGCGCTGGCGACCCACGACCTTGAAATTCGCGGCGCCGGGGAACTGTTGGGTGAAGATCAAAGTGGTTCCATGGAAAGCATCGGCTTCTCGCTGTATATGGAGCTGCTGGAAAACGCGGTCGATGCGCTCAAAGAAGGGCGTGAGCCGTCACTGGAAGATCTCACCAGCCAGCAAACCGAAGTTGAATTGCGTATGCCTTCTCTGCTGCCGGATGACTATATACCGGATGTTAACACCCGACTATCGTTCTACAAGCGCATTGCCAGCGCGAAAGGCGAAAACGAACTGGAAGAGATTAAGGTCGAGCTGATAGATCGTTTTGGCCTGCTGCCCGACCCGGCCCGTACGTTGCTGGATATCGCTCGTTTACGCCAGCAGGCGCAGAAACTGGGGATCAGAAAGCTCGAAGGTCATGACAAAGGCGGTACCATTGAATTTGCCGAGAAAAACCACGTCAACCCGGTCTGGCTGATTGGTTTACTGCAAAAACAACCGCAACACTTCCGTCTGGACGGCCCAACCCGACTGAAATTTATGCAGGATCTGGGCGAGCGTAAAACGCGGATCGACTGGGTCCGCCAGTTTATGCGTCAGCTTGAAGAAAACGCCGTAGCATAGTGAACAGGCCGGGTGAGCACACCACTCACCCGGCCTGATGAATTTACAAACTCTTTGCACTTCCCTGCACTTCCAGACACAGCAAACCGCCATAATTCTCGTTTACTTTTACATAATAAAAACCACGTAAAAACAATGGATTTATGGTGATGTTAAACAATAAACGACTCTCTCGCTGGCTCGCGTTTTTTACGCTGGCAGCGACCTTCGCGTTAGCACTTCCGGCTCAGGCAAACACCTGGCCGCTGCCACCGCCGGGAAGCCGTCTGGTGGGCCAGAATACCGTTCACGTTGTTGAAGATAATGGCGGTTCTCTGGAGGCGATTGCGAAAAAATATAATGTCGGCTTTTTAGCGCTGCTGCAGGCCAACCCCGGCGTTGATCCTTACGTACCACGTCCGGGCAGCGTGCTGACTATTCCATTACAAACTCTGCTACCTGACGCCCCGCGCGAAGGTATTGTTATCAACCTCGCCGAACTGCGTCTTTATTATTACCAGCCGGGGACCAATTCGGTGACCGTTTATCCTATTGGTATTGGTCAGTTAGGTGGTGACACGCTGACGCCTACGATGGTAACCACCATTTCTGATAAACGCGCCAACCCCACCTGGACGCCGACGGCAAATATCCGCGCGCGATACAAAGCAAACGGAATTGACCTGCCTGCCGTTGTACCTGCCGGTCCGGATAACCCGATGGGCCATCATGCAATTCGCTTAGCGGCATACGGCGGCGTTTATCTGCTGCACGGCACCAATGCTGACTTTGGCATCGGCATGCGCGTCAGTTCCGGCTGTATTCGTCTGCGCGACGGTGATATCGAAACCCTGTTCCGTCAGGTAACGCCCGGAACTAAGGTCAATATTATCAATACGCCGATCAAAGCATCCGTTGAGCCTAACGGCGTGCGGCTGGTAGAAGTGCATCAGCCGCTGTCCGAAAAAATCAATGACGACCCGCAACTGTTGCCAATCGTGCTGAACGCGTCCATGCAGACATTTAAAAATGCGGCGCAAACAGATGCCGCCGTCATGGATCATGCGATGGAGATTCGCTCAGGCATGCCGGTCGATGTGACCCGTCATCACGACGTTGCTCAACAGCCGCTGTAAACTCCGCACATAAAAAACCCCCGCTGGATTTTATTCCGCGGGGGTTTTTTATTTAACTCGCAGTGGCATTGCGATGGGTTAAATCTTATTTGTAGATAACAGCAGTCCCATGAAGGGTGTTAGGACCGGTAACGGAAGTAATACGGAAAGACTTCGCACCCATCTCATCGGCTTTCTGCGCCAGTTGATCTTCCAGTGAACCTAAGTTAGTCCCCGCATTCGCAGAAATAGTACCGACTTTCTCTTGACCCGCAGGTGTGGACTGAACTTCAACAGCGGCGAAGCTTGCAAATGACAGTGAGCTAAGAACAGCAGCAACAAACAGGGTTTTTACGTTTTTCATGATAGTGACCTTTAGCAGATGAATGGGTGTCGAAAAGATTAACTTAACGATCGATAGGTAAATCATAGATGTGATCCAGGTCACGCGTCAATACTTTTTTATAATGATCGTTATATAAAATATAAAGGTCTTATTTTTCATGACAATAGCTATAATTTATTTTTATCGTGAATCCGCTGGAGTGTGCAGTCGAATATTTTTATAATGGTTATTCAATAAACCCAACAAAGGTACATCGGCGCCATGACAACTGAAACGACAGGTTGTGCAAAAAAAAGCCGTGGCCGACCAAAAGTGTTCGACAGGGAAGCCGCGCTTGATAAGGCCATGACACTCTTCTGGCAGCACGGATATGAAGCGACCTCGCTCGCCGATCTCGTAGAAGCTACCGGCGCAAAAGCGCCCACGCTGTATGCGGAGTTCACCAATAAAGAAGGGTTGTTCCGTGCCGTGCTGGACCGCTACATCACCCGCTTTGCGGCGAAACACGAAGCTCAGTTGTTTTGTGAAGAAAAAAGCCTTGAGTCCGCACTGGAAGACTATTTCACCGCCGTAGCGACCTGCTTTACCAGCAAGGACACCCCGGCGGGATGTTTCATGATTAACACTTCTGCGACGCTGGCAGCCTCTTCCCGCGATATTGCGCACACGGTGAAATCCCGCCATGCAATGCAGGAACAGACGCTTACTCAGTTTCTTCATCAGCGTCAGCAACGAGGTGAAATCCCCGCCTACTGTGACGTGCAAAAACTGGCTGAATACCTGAACTGTATTTTACAAGGTATGTCGATCAGCGCCCGTGAAGGTGCAACGTTTGAAAAACTGATGCAGATCGCACGTACCACCCTGCGGCTGTGGCCCGAACTCGTCAAAGCTTAACCCTTTCCCGCAATTCCCCCACTGTACTAACACCCCCGGGAGCTGATAAAGCCCCCGGTTAGATTCCCGTTCCATTGCCCCTACATTTCTCATTGTTTTCATCGTGTTATCCGATCATTTTTGTAAAAGGTATTGATAACGACAATTGTTATCAGCAATATTCGCATTTGTTTTAATGCCTGTTTCACAATGTAACCATCGGTTTCTCTACCGCCATAACAAAAACAGATCGACTCTTTTTAAAAGGAATACAAATGAATAAGCGTCTCTGGGTGCTCAATCCTCTCCTGTTGTCTTTAACCCTCCCGGCCATTGCGGCTGAGGAAGAGAACCTCATCGTCAGCGCCAACCGTAGCCAACGCACCGTGGCAGAAATGGCGCAAACGACCTGGGTTATTGAAGGAAGCGAGATTGAACAACAGGTTCAGGGGGGGAAAGAGTTCAAGGATGTTCTTGCTCAGTTAATCCCAGGAATCGATGTCAGTAGCCAGGGGCGTACAAACTACGGCATGAACATGCGTGGTCGCGCCATTGTCGTGCTCATTGACGGTGTCCGTCTGAACTCCTCGCGAACCGACAGCCGTCAACTTGACTCCATTGACCCGTTTAACATTGCGCACATTGAAGTCATTTCAGGCGCAACCTCACTTTATGGCGGTGGCAGTACCGGCGGATTAATCAACATCGTCACCAAAAAAGGCCAGCCGGAGCGTGAAGTAGAACTCGAACTGGGGAGCAAAAGCGGCTTCAACAACAGTAACGATCATGATGAACGCGTTGCCGCGGCGGTGAGTGGAGGAACCGATCGCGCTTCCGGGCGTATGTCCGTCGCGTATCAACGATTTGGCGGCTGGTATGACGGTAATCACGATGCCCTGCTACTTGATAATACCCAAACCGGGCTACAGCACTCCGATCGTCTGGACGTGATGGGCACCGGGACGATTGAACTTGACGACAACCGTCAGTTGCAACTGGTTACACAGTATTACAAGAGCCAGGGGGATGATGATTACGGGCTGGATCTCGGCGAGAACATGTCCGCCGTGACCGGAAACGGTAAAGCTTATACCAGCAGCGGACTGAATTCCGATCGTATTCCCGGCACCGAACGTCATCTGATCAGCCTGCAATATTCAGATGCGGATTTTTTCGGCCAGAACCTGGTCAGCCAAATCTATTACCGCGACGAATCGCTGAAATTCTATCCTTTCCCGACACTCAGCAAAGGTAAGGTCACCAGTTTCTCCGCATCTCAGCAGGACACAGACCAGTTTGGCGCCAAAATTACCCTCAACAGTCAGTTGATGGATAACTGGGAGCTGACGTGGGGTCTCGATGCCGATCACGAGACCTTCGATTCCAATCAGAAATTCTTCGATCTGGCCTGGTCCCTGCCCTCCGGCGGCATGGATAACCGCACCGCTTATACCACCGGGCGTTACCCCGGTTACAGCATCACCAACTTCGCGCCTTTCCTGCAAAACAGCTATGACATTAACGACATCTTTACCCTCAGCGGCGGCGTGCGCTATCAATGGACCGAAAACAGGGTTGATGATTTCGTTGGCTATGCTCAACAGCAGGGAATCGCGACCGGGCTTGCGAACTCTGCCGATACCATTCCGGGCGGCAAAACCGATTACGATAATTTCCTGTTCAACGCCGGTATCCTCGCCCATCTGACTGACCGTCAGCAAACGTGGTTTAATTTCTCTCAGGGCGTGGAGCTTCCTGATCCAGGGAAATATTACGGTAACGGCACCTATTCGCTGGTTGGCGATCATTACCAGCTCCAGCGCAGCGTCAACGTGGCGGATTCACGTCTGGAAGGGATTAAAGTTAACTCGTACGAACTGGGATGGCGCTACACCGGCGATAGTCTGCGCACGCAACTGGCCGCTTACTACTCGACTTCGGATAAATCGATCGTTATCAACCGCAGCGATATGACCATTAACGTTCAACCCGACGATCGCCGCATTTATGGCCTTGAAGGCGCGGTGGATTATTTCATTGCTGATACGGACTGGAGCCTGGGCGGCAACTTCAATGTTATTAAATCGGAAGTGAAACAGAACGGTAAATGGCAAAAATGGGATGTGACTCTGGCCTCACCGTCGAAAGCAACCGCATGGGTCGGCTGGGCACCAGAACCGTGGACCTTGCGCGTACAGAGCCAGCAAACATTTGATCTGACCGACGCCAGCGGCAATAAGCTGGATGGCTATAACACCATGGACTTTATCGGCAGCTATCAGCTCCCGTTGGGTAAGCTGACCTTTAGCGTGGAAAACCTGCTGAATGAAGAGTACACCACGCTATGGGGACAACGTGCGCCACTGCTGTACAGCCCAACCTACGGCAGTCCGTCACTGTATGAATACAAGGGCCGGGGCCGCACCTTTGGTCTGAACTATGCTTTAACCTTCTGATAAAAAAAGCCCCCCAGCCTGAGCGAATGGGGGGCTAATGTTCAGGATAATGCTATTTTACGCTTTGTTATTCAGTATCAACTGTCCGTTGTTATCCAACGGAATTTGCGCGCCGGGGTCCTTATCCATACGGATTTTCCCCTGCTGATCGCCAATTTTGTACGTCACGTCGTAGCCCAGCATCTTTTCAGATTTGTCATACACCGTTTTACAACGCTGCTGCGTGGTGGTGTAAGTATCGTTTTCCTGCATCGAACCCTGAATCTGATTACCTGCATAGCCGCCGCCTAAAGCCCCGGCCACGGTGGCAATATCTTTACCACGTCCGCCGCCAAACTGATGGCCAATAACGCCACCCGCAACCGCACCCAATACGGAACCCGCAATACGGTTTTCATCTTGAACCGGCTTACGGTGCGTGACAGTTACGTTCCGGCACTCCTGACGCGGTGTTTTTACCGACTCTTTAATCGGTGTTGCAGAGACAACTTGCGCATACTGTGGGCCACGCTCGAAAACGTTCAGACTGGCCACTGCTGCAACACCCAGCGCAGCAGCTACGCCAATCCCTATACCCGCCAACATTGATTTATTCACGGGACTTCCTCCTTTTTTGCTATTAGCAACAACTTTGCAACAGAAGGTAAGGAATGCCAATCAGATTACGGATGAAAATAGCAGGATGAGGCACGAACGCAGGATGATTCGGAGAACTCTGAAGGAAGGCGCCGGATGCGTAAAATCATCCGGCGCCACAAGTCGATATTAATGCAGTTTCAGACGCGGGCGAATCACCCGGTTGATACTGCCGACCAGCATCATCAGGCCGGTTTTGAAGTAGCCGTGTAAAGCAATCTGGTGCATGCGGTACAGTGAGATGTATACAAAGCGCGCAATACGCCCTTCCACCATCATCGAACCACGGGTCAGGTTGCCCATCAGGCTACCCACGGTAGAAAAGTTAGAGAGCGAGACCAGAGAGCCGTGATCTTTGTACTGATACGCTTTCAGTGGCTTGCCGTTCATCTGTGCCAGAATATTGTTCATCGCACAGGTCGCCATCTGGTGTGCTGCCTGAGCGCGCGGAGGCACAAAACCCCCTTCCGGGCGCGCGCAGGAAGCGCAGTCGCCAATCGCGTACACGTCAGGATCGCGCGTGCTCTGCAGAGTTGGCTCAACCACCAGTTGGTTAATACGGTTCGTTTCCAGACCGCCAATGTCTTTCATAAAGTCTGGCGCTTTGATACCCGCCGCCCACACCATCAGGTCGGCTTTAATGTATTCGCCATCTTTGGTGTGCAGTCCGCCTTCGTCAGCGCTGGTAACCATCGTCTGGGTCAGTACGCGTACGCCCAGTTTGGTTAACTCATTATGCGCAGCACCGGAAATACGCGGCGGCAACGCAGGCAGAATGCGCTCGCCAGCTTCCACCAGCGTAACGTTCAGCGCATCGTTGGTCAGCCCTTTGTAACCATAGCTGTGCAGCTGTTTTACCGCATTGTGCAGCTCAGCGGAGAGCTCAACCCCCGTCGCACCACCGCCCACAATGGCGATATTCACTTTTCCGTTAGCGCCCAGATTCGCGGAATACTTCAGGAACAGATTCAGCATCTCCTGGTGGAAACGACGCGCCTGATGCGGGTTATCGAGGAAAATGCAGTTTTCTTTCACGCCAGGAGTGTTGAAATCGTTGGAGGTACTTCCCAACGCCATCACCAGCGTGTCATACGGCACTTTACGCTCAGGAACCAGCAGATCCCCTTTCTCATCGCGCAGCTCAGCGAGAGTAATGGTCTTCGCTTCACGATCGATATCTATCACCGAACCTAACTGAAACTGGAAGCCATGGTTACGGGCATGTGCCAGATAGCTCAGCGCATCCACGCCTTCATCCAGTGAACCCGTCGCCACTTCATGCAGTAACGGTTTCCACAAGTGACTGTGGTTTCTGTCTACCAGTGTGATTTTGGCCTTTTTCTTACGCCCGAGTTTTTTACCCAACTGCGTCGCCATTTCCAGTCCGCCAGCACCGCCGCCGACAATCACGATCCTTTTCAATGGTGTAGTCAACGTGACCCCCTCAAATTTATTAACCAATTGTTAATTAACAGTTATTGATATAGCTCTTAATTAACAACAAGTTACAGTAATGAAAATGTTCTTCGAGAGTGAGAATAACACGAACGGTGCATTGGTCATACCAAAATTGATGTGTATCAAGTTTTGATGCTGAAAAGATAGACAACCGGAACTTTAAGAACAAAAAAACCAGCCCGATGGCTGGTTTTTTACGCACTCAATAAGGATTAACCTAACGTCTTGAACGCTTTGATGCGCTGCAAATGCGGAGAGATATTCTTAAACTTATGCGTCTGCTCTTCGTCCCAGACTATCTCGTAAAAGTGATGCAGTTCTTCCGACGAACGCTGGCTATTGAGCGCTTCATCATGACGCGACAGGATAACCAGACAGCGATCGCGATTCTTTTCGCGGAAATTGGTCACGCATTTTGTTGCGATGTCTGCATACTCCTCAGGTCTGTCAATTTTGCCTTCCATGTTCTCATACGGAAACAGGTTAGGATTAAACACTACCTGACGAATATCACACAGAAAACCAATCCGTTCAGCCCAATATCCCCCGAGCCCCACACCACAAATCAGCGGACGGTCATCCACATTCAGCTGTAGCATTTTGTCCACTTCTTTTAGCAGATGCTGCATATCATGTTTGGGATGCCGTGTACTGTAGCTAATCAGCCTGACATCCGGGTCGATGAATTGCAGCTGCAACACCTTCTCATGGTTGCCCGGGCTGTTAGAGTCAAAACCGTGTAAATAGATAATCATCGCATCCTCGCCAAACTTGCGTTAATGACCTGCTTTCTCTTCCTGCCAGCGCTCATGAAGCTGGTTTAGCTGAGCGCTTACCGTCTTCCAGCGTGCCGAATCCATCAGTTCCTGACGTGAAAATGAACCTTTATGATACAAACGTGTAACACGTTCTGCATTGATCGGCGACAGATTATCTAACACACTGACCGCTCCCTTACGATTATTGCAGACCAGGATCATATCGCAACCTGCATCCAGCGATGCCTGTCCACGCTGGGCATAGCTTCCCATAATCGCCGCCCCTTCCATCGACAAATCGTCGGAGAAAATGACACCATCGAAGCCAAGCTCCTGGCGCAGCACCGTTTTCAGCCAGTGAGGTGAGCCACTCGCCGGACGCGGATCTACATCACTGTAGATAACGTGCGCAGGCATAATGGCATCCAGTTTGTTCTCAGTAATCAACGTCTGGAACACGGACATATCTTTCGCACGAATCTCGGCTTCTGAGCGAGGATCGGTTGGGGTTTCTTTGTGTGAATCCGCCGTCACGGCCCCATGACCAGGGAAATGTTTACCGGTCGTTTTCATGCCTGCGGCATGCATACCGTCAATGAAGCGGGTCGCCATCGCCAATGCTTTTAGCGGATCGGCGTGGTAAGAACGCTCGCCGATTGCGGCGCTGATATGGCCCACATCCAGTACCGGTGCAAAGCTGATATCAATGTCCATCGCGATCATTTCGCTGGCCATCAACCATCCGGCGTCCTGAGCCAGTTTGCCGCCCTCTTCCAGACCGTGCAGCGCGGCAAACGATTGAGCCGCAGGCAGGCGAGTAAAGCCTTCTCGAAAGCGCTGTACGCGTCCGCCTTCCTGATCTACCGCCACCACCAGATGGTTACGTGACGCAGTCCGGATCTGTCGCACTAATTCACGCAGCTGTTCCGGGTCATGATAATTTCGGGTAAAGAGGATCAACCCACCTACCAGCGGATGCGCCAGAATCTCACGCTCTTCTGCGTCCAGCTCATACCCTTCGACATCCAACATTACTGGGCCCACACTGCTCTCCTTATCCTTTCATTGTTAGCTGCCGCCAGGTTTCATCGGCCAGCCTGATAAATTGTCTATCGCCGGTTTGCCGCCAGCGATACTCAAACCACCCCGCCTTCAGCATCATTATCCAGGGTTGCCATTGTCTGACTTGTCGCCACAAAACGTCTGGCTCAATGTGCGCTCGTTGAGCGTAGGTGCTAACCAGCTGTTGGTGCTGGGATTCATCGCTGACCCATACCGCCGCCAGCTCCAGGGCAATATCACCGTCTCCGGCGTATTCCCAGTCAATCAGCCGCAGCCCTGAGGCTGTGCGTACGATGTTGTCACCGTGAACATCCATATGCAGCGGCCCCAGACGCAAAAGTCGAGGCTCACCTTGTTTCCTCAGCCGCTTCAGCGCGCGCAGCCAGCATGGTGTACGACGCGCCGGATCGCCACACTGCCAGTACTGTTCAAGTAGCGGCAGCAGGCTGATTCGCCAGCCCAATCGGGGTTGCTGGTGCAGATGATACAGTAAGCCTGTGAGTTCGTCGGCGTCCGGTAATCTGGATTCTACCTTACCGTGAAAAAACTCGACGGCCATCCACCCACGCGTATAAAAATAAGGACGTGGCGCAAGGTTTTCTGGCAGGTGTTTTAACGCATGATATTGGCGTAAGAAATGCGATTCCGGCGCATCAGGGTCGTGATGACAACGCAGTACCAGCCGGTGAGAATGATGCTCAATGATGCAGCTCCCGCCGCTCAGGCCAGTTTGGCTGGCTGCGACGGGATGATACTGCGGGAAATAGCGCGACAACACTTCGCCGCGCGTGAGTCTGTTATTGTTGCTGAACGGCACCTTTACCTGACCAGATTATCTCGCCAGTTTGTACCAGCATTAATTGCATTTGCAGCGCAGGCGAATTGACGTTGCCGGATGCGCTGGAATAAAGCACATACTGCGCGCCAACGTTACGGGCGATACCAATCGCTTTACTGCGCGTTCCCAGGCTATCGTTCGGCGACAGACCTAACTGCTGCTTGGCGACTGCCAGTTGCTGAGCGGAAACCAGAGTAAACTTACCGTTATTCGCCAGAGCATTACGTAAGGTTTCGGTGGCTTCACCCGCGTTCAGCGAGCCGTTGGTGCGGTTATTCACGCTATCAACCAGCAGAACACCGCCCGCTTTTACGCCGTCAGCCTGCAGCATTTTTCCGACCATCGGCTGCATAGCCCCGTTCCAGTCATAATGACGTTGACGTGGCGTCGGCTGCGCCGTTTGGTCCTCGTGCTCAATCGGACCCGGCTGCTGCGGTATGGTTGGCACCGTTGGCACTACCGGCACCGGCTGTTGCGGCTGCACAGGCTGTTCCGGCACCGGCTTGACTTCCTCTACCGGTGCGGGCTCTCGTTGCACCACACAGCCAGAGAGAAACATCGCCAGCGCGGCAATCAGTGCGTAGCGATTCATTTTGATCATCAAGATTCACCCCTTACAAATAAAGATAAAGTCTAACCTTGTGCGCCCCCAGAAAATTGGCGCTGCCGTACAGCGTCACCGACGAATGAGCTGGGATAGTCACGCTGCGCGGCGCTTCCAGAGGATGCATTTCCAATCCTCTGGCGTCATACCAGTAAAACCGATAATGAACGGTGACGGGTTCTTGTCTTTCGTTATAGAGTCGCGAGGATGCCGAGGCCTGAATATCAGACGTGGTTAACGTGGGCTGTTCTGCTGTTATACCTGCCGCCAGAATCGTTGACTCCATCACCAGCGACTGTTCATCACTTACCGGAATTTCTGGGTGTGTTCGACAACCCGCCAGTAGCAGCAAGCCCAGTGAAAGTGCAATGCATCCTCTGATCATGCCTACAGACCTTTATGCGCGAGCATTGGGCCAAGCGCACGGCCACCCAGCAGATGCATATGAATGTGATACACCTCCTGACCCCCGTGGCGGTTGGTGTTCATGATTAAGCGGTACCCATCTGCAGCAATGCCTTCCTGCTCAGCAATTTTCGCTGCAACGGTGATCATGCGGCCCAATGCCTGTTCATGTTCAGCCGTCACATCGTTGACGGTTGGGATCAGGATGTTAGGAATGATCAGAATATGCGTAGGTGCCTGAGGGGAAATATCACGAAACGCAGTGACCAGTTCATCCTGGTATACGATATCCGACGGAATTTCACGACGGATAATTTTGCTGAATATAGTTTCTTCTGCCACGACGTTTTCCTTTTTCATTAACAGCCCAAGCGTTTTGCCATGCTACGCCGGGTAACTCTGCGAGTATAGAGTATGAGCGAGTTACTCACGCTCTTTCAACTTTAACCCTCGATTTTTTAAGCGAAAACCCCAGTCAATGCTGCTCTTATAACCATTTCCCTGTGCTATTGCTTAATCATAGTACTGAAATCCTATTTCATTTATGCCCAAAGCGGTTTACACGTCAGGCATCAATGCGTGGCCGTTACCTTCTCGTCAGGGCGTATAACGGCTACATGACGATATCGGCCTCCCCGGCCACCACCAGGCGCAAGAAATCGTCCCGCCGATGGTTTTTAATTTTGGGGTTCCATGCCACACCAATGTTCCAGCGAATTTGTTTTTCAGCGAGCATCAATAGTCTCACTTCGGCAGGCAAAAAATGCCGGACACTTGTGGGTAAAAAGGCGACTCCGTTCCCCCCGGCAACCAATGCCAATAGCGTAGTCATGTCATTTGTTACAGAGACCGGTTCAGCGCTAAGTTGGATGCTTTGTAGAAAGAGTGAGGTTTGTTCCGCAAGACATGGGCTGGTTGATGGATCCAACTGGAGTAAGGGATATGCCGATAGCGCACTCTGAATAGTCATGCTTTCCATATAACCCTCCATCGGAACAGCAAGAGCCAGCGTTTCCTCATAAAAAATATATGAAGCCAGGCCTTTACTGACCGGCATCCGGACAAAACCGATATGCAAGCGTCCTTCCAACAACATTTTCATCTGAGCGCTGGAGGGAAGATGATTAATAACCACTTCACACTCGGAAAATTGCTGATGGAATTGATTTATCCACTTAGGTACTTGCTGAAAAGAGGAAAGACCAAATCCCATAAATAACTTTTCACGATTTCTGGTATTTATTTCTTTCGCATAGTTTAGAAATTCAATATGGGATTGTAAAAGTTCATTGGCTTTTGAAAAAATCTGTTGACCAAATACTGTCAAACTCGCGCCATGGCGTCCGCGCAAAAAAAGCTCACCACCGGTCAAATGCTCTAGCGTTTGTATCTGCTTTGACAGTGCTGGCTGAGTCAGGAAAAGTTCCTTTGCAGCATTGCTATAACTTCCTTTTATCGCCAACGTAACAAAGGCACGCAGCAATTTCATATCTATTCCTTTCATTTATCGAACCTTGAAAAAAATGGAATTATACAAATACCTATAATAAGCACATGATAGCAAAGCATGGCAATAAATAAACATAACTCTCCATAGAGAAATCGCAAAAAAAATTACGCCCATTATTTTAATGATAAAAGAATATAAATATGCCAAATGTAGCTGTGTTAACAAATGATCTGCAATATGAATTTACATATAAAATAACCCATTCGACTCAGGAATTAGAACAAAAATTGACTGCATTTAATCAGTTTCTTGACGGCATCAGAAATCAAAACCAGGCAGTCATCCATTTGCAGTTAATAAATGATCCTGCCGATCCCGCAGTACAACGGCGCTATAAAAATCGCGATGCAGGTATTCCCGCCCTCGCAGGACGACCTGAAAACCGAATAATCGACAGTATTTGCGCCCCCTCCGATCTCATCGTAGTAAAAGGCAGAGATAGCGGTTTCTTTAATAATAATCTTGATGAAACACTGCAAAAACTGGGTGTAAAAACGGTCATCGTGACCGGCTTACAAACGCATGTTTGCGTACAAACCACGGCCGCAGATGCATTTTTCCGCGGATACAATGTTTGGGTGCCGGAAGATTGCGTATTTGCCCCTTCTGCCGATGATACCACTCGCGCCTTAGAGTGGCTTGCCAGCTATTGCGCAACCGTTGCCCCCTCGGCTGAGATTTTATCGCTGCTAGCAAAACATAACGATCTTCCTGAGCGCAACGAAAGGAAAACCGCATGAAAAGTCCATTAACACAAGCAATGAAACCAACAGATACCGTCGTTCTGGACCATGGCACGGGCGCTCGCCTGAGCAGGGAACTGGTCGAATTAATTGCGGAAATTTTGGGCGATACTTATCTGGGAACCATGGAAGACAGCGCGTTACTGGAGTTACCGTCCCGACAAATTGCATTTACTACAGATTCTTTTGTTGTCACTCCGCTGATCTTTGGCAATGGGGATATCGGTAAAATTGCCGTATGCGGTACCGTTAACGATCTTGCGGTAAGTGGCGCACGTCCGCTGTATCTGACGCTGAGTCTCATTATTGAAGACGGTATGCCCATATCTGAACTGAGCGCCATTATTGAGTCAGTTCGCGATACAGCCATTGCTGCAGACGTCAAAATTGTTGCCGGAGACACGAAAGTTGTCGGCAAGGGTGAGGCAGATCGCTTGTTCATCAATACAGCAGGCGTCGGCGTTATTGAGCGCGCCCCCGTTTCAATCAAAAACGTGCGCCCAGGACAAAAAATCATCCTCAGTGGTTTTATTGGGAATCACTCCATTCATTTGTTATCTCTGCGTGAAGGTCTGGGGTTTGAACGAAATATTCTCAGCGACTGCGCCCCTCTCAACGCGATGATTCACCAGCTTATCGATGCCGTTCCTGCCGGGAAAATTGCCTCGATGAGAGATGTCACTCGCGGTGGACTTTCCGCGGTACTCCATGAACATGCCCGTGCAGCAAAGCATGAAATGCGCTGCGAACGGCAATCTTTACCCATCCAGCCTGAAACGGCGATGGCGGCAAATATGCTGGGCGTCGATGTCATCAATCTTGCAAACGAGGGATGCCTTTGCCTGTTTGTCGAACCAGACAGCGCAGAAGACGTGCTCAGACTATTAAAGACGCACCCACTTGGCCAAAAAGCCGCCATTATTGGCGAGGTATTAGCAACGCCAGAAGTGAGAGTCAGCATGCTTGAGCAGGATGGAACCGTATCGACAATAGAGGAGCTCTATGGTGCAGAATTGCCACGACTCTGCTGAGCAAGGCGGCGCTCTGGAAACCCGACGTTACCGCATTTGCGGAATTGTCCAGGGAGTCGGGTTTCGTCCTTTTGTCCATCGACTGGCTCGCACCTTTGCCGCGACCGGCTGGGTTCTCAATGATTCCGAAGGCGTGTTACTGGAACTACAGGCTACATCAGACAATATCGCGCAGCTTATTGATGAGCTGGCATCTAACCCGCCGCCAATGGCCCGCATCAATGGTATTGTGGAGGTACCGCGAGAAAATTCGGATCAACGTTACGCAGAGTTTAGTATCCGTAAAAGCCGTCAGCTTGCGAAGATGGATACCATTATCCCGCCAGACTCAAACGTCTGTCAGGATTGTCTGAACGAAATGTTTGATCCGCAGAACCCGCGCTATCGGTACGCTTTTATTAATTGCACAAACTGCGGGCCGCGATATTCAATTATCCAGGCAATGCCCTATGACCGTTCACAAACAACAATGCAAGCCTTTGCAATGTGCCCGGCCTGTCAGCATGAGTATGACGATCTCGATAATCGTCGTTATCACGCGCAACCCAATGCCTGCCCCGCATGCGGACCAAAACTGGATCTGAGGTCGCGTAATGGCGAGATCGTAATAACAGATGATATCGTCAAATTTGCCATAGCAAGGCTACACGAAGGGGCGATTATTGCGATTAAAAGCCTTGGCGGTTTTCATCTGGTTGTTGATGCGAGTAATGAAGATGCGGTTTCGCAACTGAGGCAACGCAAACGTAGAGATGCAAAACCTTTTGCCATTATGGTAAGGGACGCGGACAACGCGGCACAAATAGTCCACGTCAACGCTCAGGAAAGAAAACACCTGGAAAGTGTAGAGCGCCCCATCGTACTGCTGCGTAAACGCCGCAGTACGATGCCGGAAATCATCGCACCGCATAATCCGAATATTGGCGTCATGCTGCCATCAACGCCGCTTCAGTATTTAATGCTAGAAGATGCCACAATGCCAGCGCTGGTGATGACCAGCGGCAATCTTTCAGGCCACCCTATCGTATTTAATAATGTGAGTGCAATTGCGCAGTTGGGCGAAATCGCGGACTATTTTATTCTTAACGATCGTGATATTCACACGCGTATCGATGATTCAGTGGTCCGCGTTATGGCTCATCGTAACCACCTTTCATTCCTGCGACGTTCACGAGGTTATGCCCCCTATCCTGTACACCTTCCTTTCAACGTTGATCCGATCATCGCTCTCGGGGCGGAACTGAAAACCACCGTTAGCATTGCTAAAGGTAATAAGGTGTTTATGAGTCAACACATTGGCGATCTCAAAAATGACCTTACGTTTAAATCACACCTTGCGTGCGTCAATCACCTGCAAAAGCTCCTCGATATTGAGCCAACGATTGTGGCCTGTGACCTTCATCCGGTATTTCGCTCAACGCGCAATGCGCTGGAGCAATCGCAGCTGCGGGTTATTCAGGTACAGCATCATCATGCGCATATGGCTGCGTGTATGGCCGAGAACGGACTCAGAGGAAAAACAATTGGCGTAGTATTCGACGGTACGGGTTACGGCACTGATGGCACAATCTGGGGTGGCGAATTTCTTGTGGGGGATACCAGAAGCGTTGAACGTGCAGCACATCTGCGCCACATCGCTTTGCCAGGCGGTGACAGCGCAGTTAAAGAACCCATCCGGATCGCTATTTCGCTATTAACAGAAATTTTCGGCGAGCATATTCCTGAATCCTCAATTCCAGGTCTAAGCACGTTGCCGGCTCAACAGCGTGACGTCTTCGCCAAAATGGCTATGCGCAGGATCAACACGCCTGTAACCAGCAGCATCGGTCGACTTTTCGATGGCATCTCCGCATTAATGGGTATTTGTACGCATATTGAATACGAAGCGCAGGCCGCCATTGAATTAGAAGCGTTGTTGCAATGCGATCTTCATATGGCACAACCTTTTGCCTTCTCGATTGTGGAATCAGAAGGCCATCTCGAAGTGGATTATCGCCCGTTGGTCCACGAACTGATTTCAGCACTGACAACACGGCCTCTCGATTTACCTGAGTTAAGCCGACGCTTTCATTCGACCATCGTAGAGATTATTACCGCGGTCTGTATCCGTTTGTCTGTGCACGCAAAAACACGGCAAGTGGTATTAAGCGGCGGGGTTTTTTGTAATGAGTTTCTTCTCATCAATGCTCTTGACCGATTACACGCGGCAGGATTTGAAGCTTACTGCCATCAACTTGTACCCACTAATGATGGAGGGATCTCTTTAGGACAAATTGCCGTCGCGTCCAGACTAAGTCAAACGAGTCAAACTAATAATAAGGAAACCGAGTATGCATAATATCACCAACAGAGCTGCCGCCGTGTTATTTGACATGGATGGTGTGCTTATTGATTCAAATGAGGTTATAGAAAGAGCCTGGCGCGAAGCAGCAGATATGTATGGTAAGACAATATCTGAAGACGAGATTATCAAACATATCCACGGGCAACCTGGTCCACATACTATTCGGGCACTGTTCAGTGACCTACCGCTCGTGGATCAGCAAAAAGTTCAGGCTCATATTATTCATGTCGAAAACACGGCTTCCTACAACCCTATTCCCGGTGTCTCTGAGCTTATCACTGCGCTGGATGCAGCAGGCGTCCGGGTTGGTATTGTAACCAGTGGCTGGCGCGAGAAAATCGACCGTGTGACGGCGATGCTTCAGGTTCAGTCTTGCATTTCCGTTATTGTTGAACGCGATGACGTCTCCCGGGGAAAACCCTTCCCTGACCCGTATCTTCTCGCAGCCGAACGTCTTGATCTTCCTGCGGAGAAAACAATCGTCTTTGAAGATTCTAAAAGTGGCGTAACGTCCGCAGTTGCCGCTGGCGCGTTTTGCATTGGCATCGGTGGCGTTGAATTGATTCCATGTGGTGCCAGACTTGCTATTCCAGACTTTACCGGTGTTGAGGTCATATCACGACTGGACGGAAACACCGCGATTTCATTTTGTCCGGACCACATTTTGATCATCGATAAAAAAGATATGTCTCAGGCATCAGAGTAGAATTAAAAGGATCACTAATGGAAGTCGCGCAAAAAGGGCGCTGGGCTGTTACAACATTATTTTCAGTGAATGGGTTTGTAACCGGTGCCTGGGCAGTACAAATTGCCCAACTGGTTTCACGCTTTCACATTACTGATAAAGTAATTGGCCACCTGATATTGATTTTCGGGCTTGGCGCATTATTTATGATGCCGATGTCCGGCATGGCCATGGAAAAATACGGCTCACAGCGTGTCGTGCGCATTTTTTCCATTGCGGCATCCGTCGCCCTTATTCCTGTTGGATTCGCACCTGATATCTACTGGTTAGCACCAGTGCTATTTTTGCTGGGTGCTATGATTGGAGCAATGAACGTCGCAATGAACTCGAATGCCGTGGCAGTCGAAAAAGCACTGTCACGCACGGTGTTATCTTCATGTCACTGTTTCTGGAGCATTGGGCTTTTCATTTCAGGTCTTATTGGGGGGTATCTGGTTAAGCAATTCGGCTTTCTCATGCACCTGTTTTTAATTAGTGCTATTTCCTTAGCGATCACGCTGTCGGTATATCCACATATCATCAAAGATAAATCGATAAAAATAAAACGGTTAATCAAAGGAAAGCAGCCACATCGCTCATGCACGATCTACTTTATAGGCGTTATTGCCCTGCTCGCCATGATCCCGGAATGTGCTGTTGTGGACTGGTCGTCACGTTATTTATTGAAAAATCTCAATGCGACTACAGAAACGGCAAGCCTTTCCTTTGCCTGCTTTGCGGGAACAATGGCAATCTTTCGCTTCATGGGAGACTTCACTCGTAACCGCTTTAATGCCATTCTCGTGATGCGCTCATCCAGTCTGTTAGCTGGGATTGGGCTGCTGGCAGCCGCAATGGCTAGTCATCCCTGGCAAGCCACCGTTGCCTTCGCTATTGCCGGTATTGGCATAGCCAATCTGGTACCGATTGCTTTTTCCGCTGCGGGAAACCAGCCTGATATCTCGACCAACACGGGAATGAGCATCGTCACCACGATCGGTTATCTGGGTACGCTACTGGCCCCTGCACCTATAGGCCTGGTGGCTGAAATCACAGGTTTTCCTGCTGTATATACCGGGATGGCCGCCATGTTGGGCATGATTATGCTGCTTGCTCCCCTGATTAGGGTAAAGGCCAGCGTCAAATTTGATGCCAATTTGACGCGTTGAAAACAAAAAGCCTGCTTAGTTTCCTGAGCAGGCTTCTTAAATATGGCTCCTCTGACTGGACTCGAACCAGTGACATACGGATTAACAGTCCGCCGTTCTACCGACTGAACTACAGAGGAATCGTTGTGGAGGCTTATCTTAGCGGCGAAAAAAATTTTGTCAAACCTCATTTCTTCGAATGCGAATCAATTGATGCTTATCTCGACAGTTTGTTGCATTTACAGACATTTTAAATAGAAAAAACTTTGCAGCTTTTATGATTCTCCCTCATCATTTGAAATGAGGTTTCAACTTTCTTCGTTAAGGTCCACTTTGAACGTCTCCGCTGCCTTACGCCAGGTCGCTTCCCGCACGCCCTGGTATGCCAAACGCAAGAGTTATAAGGTTCTCTTTTGGCGCGAAATCACTCCGCTGGCTGTCCCCATTTTCCTGGAAAACACCTGTGTGCTATTGATGGGTGTTCTGAGTACCTTCCTGGTAAGTTGGTTGGGAAAAGAAGCAATGGCCGGTGTCGGACTCGCCGACAGTTTTAATATGGTCATCATGGCATTTTTCGCCGCCATCGATCTGGGTACCACCGTAGTTGTAGCATTTAGCCTCGGGAAACGAGATCGTCGACGGGCCAGAGCCGCAGCCAGACAATCGCTGGTGATCATGACAATTTTTGCTACCGTGCTGGCAGCGGTCATTCACTATTTTGGTCAACAGATTATTGACGTTGTTGCAGGTGAAGCAACGCCAGACGTTAAAGCTTTGGCACTTACCTATCTGGAGCTGACGGTGCTCAGCTACCCGGCGGCAGCCATTGCGCTGATCGGCAGTGGCGCACTACGTGGAGCCGGAAATACTAAAATACCGTTGTTGATAAACGGCGGTATGAACATCCTGAATATCATCATCAGTAGCATCCTGATTTACGGGATCTTTTCCTGGCAAGGTCTGGGATTTGTGGGAGCAGGCCTGGGACTGACCATTTCGCGCTACATCGGGGCGATTGCCATCATCTGGGTACTGATGATTGGTTTTAACCCCGCGCTGCGAATTCCCTTCAAAAGCTATTTTAAGCCACTCAATCTCGCCATTATATGGGAAGTGATGGGGATCGGCATTCCGGCAAGTATCGAGTCGGTGCTGTTCAACGGCGGTAAACTTTTGACGCAGATGTTTGTTTCAGGCATGGGAACCAGCGTTATCGCCGGGAACTTTATTGCATTTTCTATCGCCGCGCTTATCAATTTACCGGGGAATGCTTTAGGTTCCGCGTCGACAATCATTACCGGCAGGCGTCTGGGAAATGGCCAGATTGCCCAGGCTGAAATCCAGCTACGGCATGTGTTCTGGCTGTCGACGATTGGGCTAACGGCAATTGCCTGGCTAACCGCACCTTTCGCCGGGGTGATGGCCTCATTTTATACCCACGATCAGGATGTAAAAGAGGTCATAGTCATCCTGATTTGGCTCAACGCAGCATTTATGCCGATATGGGCAGCCTCCTGGGTGTTACCAGCGGGCTTTAAAGGTGCGCGAGATGCACGTTTTGCTATGTGGGTATCGATGCTGGGCATGTGGGGCTGCCGCGTAGTCGCGGGCTACACTCTGGGTATCGTATTAGGATGGGGAGTTGTCGGCGTTTGGTTAGGTATGTTCTTCGACTGGGCCGTGCGCGCCGCGTTATTTTACTGGCGTATGGTCACAGGCCGCTGGTTGTGGAAATACCCACGCCCCGAACGCGAAAAGTGCATAAAACAACCGGTTGCGTCTGAATAATCGGCGAAATGAGGAATATTTCAGCAAACGATCGCATTTATCCATTCAGGCTTTGACAACGCTGAGCGGCATCGCTAATATTCGCCTCGTTCAAACGATTCCTCTGTAGTTCAGTCGGTAGAACGGCGGACTGTTAATCCGTATGTCACTGGTTCGAGTCCAGTCAGAGGAGCCATATTTAAGAAGCCTGCTCAGGAAACTAAGCAGGCTTTTTGCTTTTCTGCGATCCCATTAGCCAGGTAGAGCGCTTCACTTCACACCCAGGCTTTTCCATACTGGCGACGATAGAAGCCCGTTTCTCACGGGCTTTTATTGTTAAATCTGATAATCAATCACCGCTTCATCTGGCTCCATCGCCTGACGCTTAATTTCATCGACGGATAACCCTGCGTTGCATAGCTCGATGAATCGCCAGACGTAGTTGCGCTGCAGTTGTCCGCGTTTAAGCCCTAGCCAAACGGTATTTGCATCAAACAAATGCCGGGTATCCAGACGGGTTAACGTCCCCTCTTCCTGCTCGCCGCTGGATTGCTCTGCCACCAGCCCAATCCCCAATCCCAGTGACACGTAAGTTTTAATCACATCCGAGTCCTGGGCGCTGAGAATAATATCAGGTATCAGCCCCTTGCGAGCAAACGCCTCATCAATACGGGAACGCCCTGTAATCCCCTGACGATAGGTAATTAACGGCCAGTGAGCGATGGACTCCAGCGTTAGCGGAGAAGCCTTCACTAATGGATGGTCCTGAGGAACAAGCAGGCTGTGGTGCCAACGAAACCAGGGAAAAGCCACCAACAATGGATCGCTGCTCAGCCGCTCACTGGCAATTCCGATATCTGCCCCGCCATTTTGTAGCAGGACATCAATCTCCTGTGGTGTGCCCTGAATAAGTTCCAGACGCACCTCAGGGAACAGCTCACGAAAGGCTTTTATCACCGCAGGCAAGCTATAGCGTGCCTGCGTATGCGTGGTGGCAATCGTCAAAACGCCGGACGTATCATTGGTAAACAGATCCGCCAGTCGACGAACATTGCTGGCCTCATTCAGAATACGTTCGGCAATGATCAGCAAGGCTTTACCCGGTTCAGTCATGCCCAACAGGCGTTTACCGCGACGGATAAAAATTTCGATGCCAAGTTCATCTTCAAGTTCACGAATGTGTCGGCTGACGCCCGACTGCGAGGTGTACAGTATATTCGCGACCTCCGTCAGGTTGTAATCCTGACGGGCCGCCTCGCGGATTATTTTGAGTTGCTGGAAATTCACGTTTCACTCCGGGCACATCAGACATTACGCTATTGTTAAAGTCTGATGCCCGGCATAACAAATAATAAAAACCTGCATCTTATTCCTCGCGGGAATAAGGTTTAGCTGACCAGCTGCAGTTCGCGATTTTCCAGCGCCGGACGGCTAACCAGCGATAGCAGGATCTCCTTCACTGCCTGCGCCTGGGGCGATAAGCTCCCTCTGGCTGATACGTTCAACGATAATGGCAGATTCATCGATGGGGTTGTGATGCGCGCCATCCAGCCGTTCGCTGCATTGCATAATGAACGGGCGGCCGACTCGGGCAACACTGTGACGCCCATACCACTGGCAATGGCGGCCGTCAGGGTGGAGATAGACTCAATTTCGCCAATCACTTTAGCCGTTAAGCGACGTAGCGAAAAAGCTTCATCCACGCGCAGGCGAACCGCGCTGTAATCCCGTGGCAAGAATAAATTCATCTGCGCCACCGCGGCTAAATCGACGCTTTGCCCCGGGCACTCACGCGTGCCGACCAGATACAGATCCTCTTTAAGCAACGGTTGACTGCTGATGCCCGCCACGGGTGAACGCTCATAGAGCACTGCCATATCTAATTGCCCGCTGAGCAGCTTGTCATTCAGCACTGCCCCACTGTTTTCATGCAGATAGACCTGCACATCGGGCAGTTCGGCACGTAGCGTCTGTAATAACGGCATGGTAATGGATGACGCTGCTGTCCCCGGCGCAAGGCCGATAGAGACCTGGCCTGTCAAGGTCTGTCCCACGTTATTAACCGCAAGTTGCGCCTGTTCACACTGACGTAAAATCGTCCGGGCGTGGGTATATAACACTTTTCCTGCTTCCGTCGGCGTGACGCCACGCTTGGTACGAATCAGCAATTGCTGATCAAGCTCACCTTCCAGCGTAGCGACCTGCTGGCTCAGCGCGGGTTGCGCAATGTGCAATACTTCCGCTGCCTGGGTCAGGCTACCAATATCGACGATTTTCACGAAATATTTCAGTCGTCTAAAGTTCATTTTGCCTCCTGTCGGAATACCAGAACCCGTGCTGGCAGTCATTGAATTCAGGATTGCAAGATACTTGCCACTTTCGTCTAAAACGGTGTTTTATGGTTAAAGCCGCACAAAGTCAGGAGTAAAAGCGAAGGAAGATCATTCTGCACACCGAAATATCTCATTCAGGCTGCCCTGGAAGAGGTAGACACGCACCAGAATGGGGCAAAAGCATAAAAAGACGGAAAGATCGCCGCTTTGCTGATTTTGTCAGCAAACGAACACACAAATGTATTTACCCCTTTGACAAGCCTCACCACCCTCGCTAATATGCGCCTCGTTCAAACGATTCCTCTGTAGTTCAGTCGGTAGAACGGCGGACTGTTAATCCGTATGTCACTGGTTCGAGTCCAGTCAGAGGAGCCATATTTAAGAAGCCTGCTCAGGAAACTAAGCAGGCTTTTTGCTTTTCTACGTTTGTTAATCACACCGAAAGCCTCAGCTTAGAATGGCTTCCAGTCGGGCCAGCACTTCATTTACAACAGCTTCGGGTATACGTTCCAGACACTTACCGTTCCGAGCCCCCATATCAATCGTTCTGGGTTGGTCGCAGCGAATAACACCCGTTGTTTTTGTTCCCGCACCGTCCAGGGAGACGGTAAAACCGGCTGCGCGGGCAAAGTTTCCGCCGCTAGTGACGGGAACGACAACAGGTAGCCGGGTGAACTTATTAAATGATGCTGGAGAAACGATAAGCACCGGACGTTTTCCACTTTGCTCATGTCCGGCTGTAGGATCCAGTGAGACGAGCCAGATTTCCCCTCTGTCCATTTACAGGATCTCCTTACCCACTGCAGGCGCATCAATCCATTCCCTATCCTCATCGCTCATTTCGGCGTGCGGATCGCACTGCGCCAGCAGTTCCTCAAGCGAATAACGAGGTCGTTTCTGGGGTTCAATAATCAGGCAGCCATTATCAATGGTCATACCCACTTCGCTGTCCGTCGACAGCTCCAGCGTTTTCAGCACGGCAGGAGGAACCGCCAGCATGATGGATCCGCCGACCTTTTTCAGGCGAGTGGTATACATAGAACACCTCCGAATATTATATTTTAATATAACATCACTGGCGGGTGGTGCGCAATTTTTAGTCAGATTCATTGTGATTTCCTCAGCGTGGCTAAGCGTGAAGAAGGCCTTAATCCGTCCGAAGACAGATCCGGCAGTTTTCAAAGGCTGCATTACCGGTAAAACGGCTACCCTCCTGATACATCAGGCGCTTCTTTCAGGTCATGAAGCATTTCGTGCAGGCGGGAGCTTAGTTCGTGGTAAGAAGGCCGATAATAGAAAACTGTTTTTGCGATTCAAAGGATTATGACGGTTCAGATAAAAGAAATGCGGCACAGCTTCCGGCTCGGACCTTCTCCGGAGAAGTATCTGCGATAGCGCAAAGGCCAAATTAGTTCAGATGTGACACCCGGCAATTAGGCAAGAGAAAAAAGGACGAAAACGCGTTTACAGAGAACATATGACCTAAAGTAACAATATGACATCAAGACTAATCATAACGTCACAAAATATATCATGTTCATTGATTTATAAAGAAAAATTAACCACATCTATTGCAATGTCATCCGAGCAGCGTAACATGAATTGTTGAAATATTAGTCGTCGAAAAGTCGAGATAATAGATGAGGTGATATGTGAATCCCCCTTTACTGCGTTCCTATAATGCCGTTATCGAACATACGTTATCCCAAGCAAAAAGATCCAGAACCACGAAACACATTGCCGGTTTTTGTCAGTTACAGGGGCCCACGGGCAGTGGAAAAACTAGCGCTCTCTACCGTTCTAGCTTCGCCGATAACACCCCTCCGGCGTTGGAGACAATAAAAAAATCAGGCTCTCAGGCCATTCTGGTTACCCATCGCTGGAATATACTCCACGACATTTACGAAAAAACAGCTTCGCATGAAGACAGCAATGGAAAACCATTTAACGTTAGTGTGCTTTACGCGCAGGATGAACAAATTGTTTCTGCAATCGAGGTTACGCCGCTACCTCATGAGAAAGATATTTCCGCAGATTCACTTCCGGATCCCTTTAATTCCATCAACGAACTTGAGGAAAAAAACTTATTTGTCGCCCCAGATATTGCAGACAAACTGCGTAAGAATTGCAGGAATATCCTATATATCAATAAATCATTGAAAGTATACCCGGCACATTTACGTGCAGCTATCGCCAGTGAAAAAGAGGCGTTAATAAAATCATGTGCGGCAGTTGAGATATCGATAATTCAAAATATCAAATTGCTGGAAAAAGAAGTCAGGAAACAAAAAGAAAAATATGGTGAAGAACATGAACTCTTACAGGCCGCCAAGCAACGAGTTGATGACTTCCGTCGTCATGCCTGGGTTAGACGCATTCTGCCCGCCATCGCCTGGCGCGACGAAAAACAACACCTGCTGATTATGACAACCCAAAAGCTCGTTTCATCATTTTACGATGGGCGGCGCAAAGTACGAATGTCCAGCAAAGAGCTGCGCAATTATGTCATTTTTATTGATGAATTTGATTATCAGGCTGAGGTACTACAGGAATATCTGGCGCAAGCTCAATGGGTTCAGGAACCGCCTGAATGCTTGGGGCAGTTACTCGAGGGGGGACGCAGATTACTGCAACGAATGCAATATGTTGAAACAGCACCTGCACCGATGATCCGTGAACGTCTTGGGACATTTCTTAACGAACTAGATAACGCCTTAAAAGGAAAAAAAATTGATTTAACACATGCCAGATCACTAGTAATTCCTCTGCAACGATATCTGGATAATAAACCCTTCGGTGAACATTATTTATTTCGCTCCGATCAACTGGTAACCAGTGAGCGCCTTATCATGCGACAGGCTGAACATGGCTACGAAATTATCAGACCAGATTCCTCATTTCAGGATAACGATCAGGCTATCGACATCAGTGATTTTTTGCGCCTGATGGAAAAGTTTATTCGAAAGTTCAGTCTGATGTTAACGGACCTGACAGCCAGCGAAGATGAAACGTATGAATACATCAAAAAGTTAACCCGACTTCTGTTCGACCCGGTTAATGACTACAGACCGTCATATTATGGTTCAACCCTGCCAAATATGTCTCGTTTTTTGTTACCACGTACCGATCTGCCTGAACTGCGGGAACTAAGAAAAAGTAATATTTTGCCCAATACACATGCCAGTATTTTTGGGTTAACTAACTGGTTGCTGAAACAAAATGTTGTGGATACCGATATCGATCCATTACGAATACAGATCAAGCGTGCGTTCTTGCCAACAACAGCAGAAGGTTTACTACTGTCATTAGCCAGCCGTAATCTCGTTTTTGCACTGTCGGCCACATCATATATTGAAAGAGCCTGCAACCACTTTGATGTCCGGTGGATAAACTCAGCCTTACGCTATATTGCAGAAGCACGTAACCCTACAGTTACGGAAAGCTTTCTTGGAACTACTTTTGAAAACCGACCTGATTCCTGGTTTAAAGAACCGATTCCCTACGTTCAGACCGATGATGACCTTCAGTTACAAAATACCGCGATTGAAGAAATCAATAGCAGCAAGGAAAGCATCAGAAAGACACAACTGAATACTGAGATCCATGATTTTAATAGAACAAAGAACAGCCCGCATTCAGCCGATCTTCTCGCTTCTCTGCCCCCCGATTTTTTCCAGAATGATGATGAACCTTCAACAGATTTCGAATCAGAGTATCGCCAGAATATTCTACTTAAACTACTTGATGTGCTGGATCTAGCAGGAAAAAGGCCTCAGCACCGAGGGCATCTGGCTTTTGTTAATTCCATATCTTATTTAAGAAAATGGCTAACCACTGCAATAGCGACACAAAGCAGAGATTGCCTCACATGGTTAAAGCTGGATCCGCCTTTATCCGACAATCTTCTGCTAAAGAATTTTACTGATGTATTTATCCCGTTGACTATACATAACGAGCCCGCACTAATCTGTCTGTTAACCGCAGAATGTCAGAAAAAAAAGGGCTTCAGTGATGCCTATCAGGCTGCATTTGCTTCCCGACGTATTGTTATTGTGCTGACACAAACAGCCTCTGCCACCAACGGTATAAATCTGGATTTCAGCCTACCTGAATCCGGCAAAAATATGGATTTGACCTGTTTATATTTACTGGAATCACGGCATTTTTACTTTTCCGCTTTCCAGACTAGTGCAGATAGCAATGATGATATGGCACATGCAGGCTTCCAGTTACGCAATCTGGAAAAACTACTACGAGCAGGGGAAATTTCACGTAAACAGCATCAGCGCTTTATCCTGCCACTGATGTTGAACAGGAAGAACGAAATCTCCCGGTTAAACGGAGAGTATAAGAGAACCAGCGATTATATAAAAAATACGGCAGCCAATGTTCAACAGCAGGTTGGTCGTATTGAGAGAGCCTGGTGCGAAGTACCCAACGCTGAGATTCACCTTGATGCTGAACTAGCAAAAGACCTGTCCCGCTTTGCTTCATTACCTATCTATACATCAAATCGTCGACAGCTTTCGGCACTCAATCGTCAATTACTGGATACACTTCGGGAGCGTGATGAACTGACACAGAATAATTTCTTCAGCCAGCTCATGACGCCGACACAGCCTGGAAAACTAGCAGTGGATTATATCGATCAGCGACTAGTTCCTGCTATTCGGTTGTTACGGGAACAGTCAACACCAAGAGATGACATCCCATTACTCTGGCGACAACTCGGTAAAGCAGTACTTCAACATGATTTAGCCTGGAAACCGGGAAAAAACGCTTTCGACATTGATCTTGAATTATATAAATGGGCTTGCTTTGAAAAACCGAAATTAGCTAATACTGACGGCAAAATCTGGTACTCCCCACAGACATGGCAGTTTTTTGACAAAACAGCAGAAGGGCTGCGCCAATACAACCCTCAGAAACTGTATCAGTATATTCAACGTCATCCTGTCATTACTGACTGGTTCAACCGTAAGGGTTACAGAACGTCTATTATGCCCTTCGCGAACGATTTGGAAGAGCGTTACGCATTTCATCCACTAGTTATACAACGCCTACTGATGGGACGTCTGGGAGAAGAAGCTATCCGGGCACTTCTTTATTCAGAGAGCATCATTACCACCAGCCAAGTGAGCAATCACCGGCTTTTTGAGCAGTATGATTTCAGCATAAAAAATTCTGATTATCGTGTGGATGCTAAGTTTTGGAGACAAGATACTCTTGATAAGGCAGATGAAGAATATCAACGATGGTTGGCATCTGGCGCAAATCAAGAGCATACCCCTCTGGGTCTGAGTAAAAAACTGGCACAAATTCGCGCTATCGAGGGTAATAAAACCAAATTGGTTATCGCCAACTTTGTTGCTCCACATGCTGATAGTCAATTACTGGGTTTCTCTCACCAATTAACCCCTGTTCAAAATCCTTATGAGGCGGACATTCTGATTCTCGGCGGATGCGTGACCCCAGACACCATTTCAGTGGAAACACCCGGATTCGGGCAACTCAAAAAAATCATCAATCAAAACATTATGGAAAGAGCATAACATCATGGCGAAACGTAATGACGAAATAATCCGTTCTCTCCCTCTTTCACACATGATCTACCGGGACAACGAGATCGATCGGGAGAAAGCTGAAAAACTAGTTGTCTATCATTATCCGTTAAGTAAAAACTATCGCTGGAATGAATGGCAAAGCCGAATTGATGATGAGTTAGGCAGTCGTTATTATCCTTATTTGATGAAATCTCATAAGGATCAATTTGGACTATACGTTGCTTTGGACTCAGAGCAAGACAAGCCACCAATAATAAAAAATGGTGATGGGATTATTGTTGAGCCAATGCGTGTCCATTACGAGGCTATGCTGAATCCAGTATGGATCCGACTTATCATGCGTAAAGTCTCCGCCTTTGGTTCACATTGCAAAGGTAGCCATACACTGGGATGCCCATTACTACAGACCGACGTTTGGAAAAGTAAGAATAGTTGCGGTATCAATGCAATTAGTCTGGACTGTCGCACTCAACAAAGAAGCGATAAAAATATCACTGAGGTTATATTATTTCATAAAAATGTCCCACTACGTCCAGTCGATATAAAAGACGAATTATTTAATATTCATCAACCATTATGGATTTATGATAAAAACAATGTTCTTGCCCGCTGGAAAGCGGAAGAAACGACAAAACCTAAATCTCAAATTTACCGGGAGGTAGCCAAAAATAAAGATAAACGCAAGCTACGCCCTTTTCTCGACCTTTCGTCTTCAACCTCACTCAAAAATAGCTGGCCTTGGATCCTTCAACCCGTTCAAAATGAATTTATTGAGCAAGCAAGAAAATTTGGTTTCGGATTATCTCCAATAGTACTTAAGTTACGCCCTTTACCGCTTAAAACAAAATTCAAAACAGCTGACAAGGCTAAATTCCCAAGTGTACAGCTTGACAGAGAGATAAAGATTCTTGATTTACGTTTTTCGAAAAATGTATCCCCACAATACATTGTTAATAACATTCAGTCGTTGCTGAATGAAAAATATCCTGATGCACGCATGTCATTACTACCTGATATAGAACCGGATCAGATTGTGAACATAGAAATTGATGGATCACAGTGTCTACTTGTTTTGCTGGATCAGACCCCGGGTATCATTGACGATCGCTATCCATTGACACAAATATTAAGAACAAAAGCTGCCTGCCAGCATATTAATGTTAATCCTTTTGATCTCACAGTCGACCCAATTACGGATAACTTACTAATAGAACAGTCTACCCCTGACGGTGACACGAGGCTTATTCCTGCCACAGATTCTCGTTACTATGATTATAGTATCAGTGATTTTGAGAAAAAACCGGTTCAAGAATCTTTGGCACGTAATGTTGAAATTGTATATAAAGAATTAGCCCTGAAGCATTTGCTGCTATGCAATGAGACCAAAATTAGTGTGACGCTTCCGCAGCAGAAGGATCTACTCACTAGCAGTCTCGCTGTAATCACTAATGGCTGTTTGTTTACTGTTAAACAAGACCGCCCAATAATATTACCTTTCCACCCAGCTATGCCAGATGCTGTTTCAGCCTGTGATAATATACTCTGTTCATTTGATACCTCTGTAACAGCACTACTCGCTTTGCTTAACGAAAAATGGCCTTACCATTATCGCCCCCAAGATATTACACAAGGGATTTGGAATGAAGCAGAGAAGTTGACCCGATTTATTAATCGGTTGACGGTGATAATTCACAAAACGGAAGAAGTGACTATCCTCCTTCAGGATCCACAATATGGAGCACCTCATATGCTTCCGGAGAGATTAAACGATTTAATGACTATTCTGGATTCTCAACGGCAACAACTCCCTCTTAATAAATGGTTATTACCTGAAATGGATGAACTAATGTTTCATATAGACCAACTTACTGAAGAAAGTGAATTATCCGATGCAAATAAAAATACGTTACTTCGTGAATTAGAGTTGTTGTGTGACCTATGGAAATGTGCTTTAAGAAAATATTATTCCGACAATGAATTCAATATCACTTATGATGTTTTAAAAAATTATGTTTTTTCCCAATGGCCTGAAAGGAAAAATGCGCTTATGGTGGCAGTCGCTAAAAAATCAGTAAAAAGAGCCAGTACATCATTAATAGCATCATGGAATAAATTATTATCTCGTGTCTTCGATTTACCTTTAGGCGATCCTCGCAACTGGCTCAAGAACGTACCAGGTATTACACGACTCTGGCATGATCCAGAGCAAAATTACGTCATTGTTGGCAGTCTTTCATCCCCTCAACCCATTATTCAACGACAACCCAGTATTCGCCAATGGCATGCATTGCAGGGTGAACTTAATTCCGAACTTCTTGCCGGACTAGTTGATGTTGATTGGGTCAGAATGAATCAACTAGCGGGCAATCCCTGTGTGGCTACGCTTGTGCGTCGATGGAAGGAATGTCAGGTTCAGCTGGATGTGGACTGACCCCACCCCGGTAGACGATCCTGCCCTATAGTTTGGGCATAGGGGGAGCATATGGGCACACCACGATTTACGCCTGAATTTAAGGAAGAAGCCGTCCGTCAGATAACGGAACGCGGTTATTCCGTTGCCGAAGGATCTGACCGTCTGGGCATTTCTGCGCACAGCCTCTACAAGTGGCTACGGGCTATCAAGCCTGATAACAGCGAACAACATGCCCGGGATTTACTGGAAGTCAAAAGCGAAATCCTGAAACTACGCGCGCAGCTAAAACGTACCGAAGAAGAACGGGATATCCTGAAAAAGGCCGCGCGGTACTTTGCAAAGGAGCCCGACTGAAGTACCGCTTTATCAATGAACACCGCACTGTATGGGGTGTGATGACGATGTATCTGGTACTGAATGTCTCCCGGGCCGGGGTCTATGCATGGCTGCACAACCCGGTCTCGGCGCGTGATAAAGATAACCAGTGTCTGCTGATGCTTATCCGCGACGCCTATTCACTGAGCGGAGACGTTTACGGTTACCGGCGGGTTCATGGCGATCTGAACGAAATCGGGGAAACCTGCGGTAAAAACCCCGGGTGGGCCGCATCATGCAACTGAACCGGATTAAAGCGGTACGCGGCTATAAAGCGCCACGTCGTATCGTCGGCAGACCTTCAGTGGTCGCTCCTAATCGCGTGCAGCGGCAGTTTACCGTTGTCCGGGCCAATCAGGTCTGGGTCACCGATATTACTTACATCCACACCTGGCTGGGATGGTTGTATCTGGCGGTGATTATCGATCTCTTCGCCCGTAACGTGGTCGGCTGGTCGATGAAGCCCTCTCTCTCACGCGAACTGGCGCTGGATGCACTGATAATGGCCGTCTGGCGTCGAAAACCGGACGGTGAGGTCATCGTACATAGCGGTCAAAGTAGCCAGTATGGCAGTGACGACTGGCAGCGCTTCTGCCGGGTCAATAACCTGGCTCCGAGTATGAGCCGGCGTGGCAACTGCTGGGATAATGCGGTGGCCGAATCGTTCTTCAGTTCACTGAAAAAAGAACGTATCAGGAAGAGAATATACAAAACCCGGGATCTGGCCCGGGCGGATATCTTCAATTACATTGAAGTGTTCTACAACCGTGCCCGGCGCCACAGTCATCTCGGCGGCGTCAGTCCGGAGGCCTTCGAACAGGCCTCGTCGTGAGGACAGAACTTGTCCACTGTCGTGGGGTCAGTCCATAAATGACTCCGAGGTGTCTGTTAAACCTGTGGCGATTCACTTAACAAACTGTAAACCCGACAAAGCAACCATAATGCTTCTGTATTATTGACGATGATATGTATATTGCATATATATCCACCTTCGAATTATACAATAGCCCATCTTAATTAATACCTTATCATAATTTCAACATTGAATACCTGCCAGGACAATCTATTCTAGTTAATGGTATATGGTGAATTTATAATTTTCGCCATATTTTTCCATTAACATCATTATGTCCATTAATATTAAGGAGAAAATGATGAAAACACTTAACTTTCTCTTAGTTACATACTTAACTGTCATACCTATTGCATCAGTAACCTCTGCGACAATAAAACCCACTGACGAACTAATTGAACAGGCAAAGGTAATAAGTGATATTAATGATGTAAAACTTAGCCATAAGGTTGTAAGAAATGGCTTTGAGGAGTTTAAAAAAACGGTCTATAAAGAACCATTTCCTGGTGGTGTTTATATTGTTAATGGTGATACCCCTATTGCTAATGAATCTGACTTGCGAGAGTTTTATGAAAGAGAACTTGCAGCCAGTTGGAAAAGTGTTTTATTCGGTTTTAATATAAATGAAAACACATTGCTTATTGTTGATGCCCCACAAGGGAATATAAGTAAATGGGACAACGTAACAAAAAGGAATCTCACCTATTGTGTAAGTACCTCGTTTGGAGAGAAATATGACACCGTCGTAGCAGCAATGCTTGATGCAGCTAAAGCATGGTCAGATGCAAGTGATGTAAGATTTATACATTCTTCATGGCTTGACCCACTTTGCAATGAGAATACAACTGATGTCATATTTGATGTTCGGCCTGTAGATGTCAATGGACAATACCTTGCACGTGCGTTTTTCCCAAGATACGAAAGATTACAACGAAATGTTCTTATCGATAAATCAGCGCTGAATCTTTCACCTGGAAAGTTAACCTTGACCGGCATACTCAGACATGAACTAGGACATACGCTTTCATTTAGGCATGAGCAAACTCGCCCTGAAGCAGGCAAATGTTTCGAGGACAAGGACTGGAAACCTTTAACTTCATATGATGGGTTTTCAGTAATGCATTACCCTCAATGTAATGGACTGGGTGACTGGTCCCTTAATTTAACAGAAAAAGATAAAATAGGTTCTGCATGCCTTTATGGCCCAGTTCCCAATGCTGTTTTTGATCCTACCGTATGTTCAATAAAAGGGTGATTATAATGAAATTATTACCATTCCTATTTTTAATTAGTATGCCACTATCTGGTATTGCTGCACAGGTGCCTAATAATGATTTAAAGGTAGATGGATACGATTCAAAAGGATTCCCTAATTTTGATAAGAAAGACCTTGGGTCTGCTTTAAGTTCTGGTGGCCAGTATGGAAGGAAAAAAATTGCACAATGGGGTGATCCTCTGACACCACCGCAAACAAGAACAAGATGTATAGGTGAAGCATGGGGTAACTGGCCATGGGGAGGAGAATGGCGTACCTGCAACCAGTGGGCAACTGATTACCGGACAATGCAGGTAGAAGTATATATGAATGGAATTGGTCCCACAGATCTTTCAGAAGCCGCGCGCAGCGTAGTGGAAAACATAGTAGCTACGTGCGTTGGTCTCTCCTCCGCTGTTGCAGTTGCCGCACTTTGGGCTACACCATCACCAGAACCAACTGCCCGAGTTGCTGCGGCATATGCAGGCGCATCTGCCACTTTTACTGGATGCCTTTCCGGTAAGGCTGCTGAACTAACTGCCGTTGGCCTGGCTACGGCTGCAATAAAACTGGCCTTTGAACAATCCGCTGGGTGGTCAAACTGGAGTAATGAATAAAATAATAGCCGGCCAAGTATCAATCTTTGATTATTTTCACTCTAACCTTAGCCAAAGCTGGCTTTTAAGATACCCCTTTTACTCTAAAAAAGAGTAAAAGGGGTCAGTCATGAAAACATTAATGTTATAAGCCGGCTTGTAGCGTCATTCTTGTTAGGGAAGGTGCGAACAAGTTCCTGATATGAGATCATCATATTCATCCGGAGCGCATCCCAGAGGGACATCATGAGCCATCAACTCACCTTCGCCGATAGTGAATTCAGCACTAAGCGCCGTCAGACCCGAAAAGAGATTTTCCTCTCTGTAGTGGTTTACTGAATTTGGCCACCTGAACAGAGGTGATATGCTCACCTCAGAACATTACAGGTGCCTCAATGAAAAAAAGAAATTTCAGCGCAGAGTTTAAACGTGAATCCGCTCAACTGGTCCTTGATCAGAACTACACCGTTGCAGCTGCGGCCAGTGCTATGGATGTGGGTCTTTCTACCATGACGCGATGGGTAAAGCAGTTGCGGGATGAACGACAGGGCAAAATACCTAAAGCCTCCCCTATAACCCCGGAACAGATTGAAATACGTGAGCTGAAGAAAAAGCTACAACGCATTGAAATGGAAAACGACATATTAAAAAAGGCTACCGCGCTCTTGATGTCAGACTCCCTGAACAATTCTCGTTAATCGGGAAACTCAGAGCGCAGTATCCTGTGGTCACACTCTGCCACGTGTTCGGGGTTCATCGCAGTAGCTACAAATACTGGGAGAAAAGCGCCGAAAAGCCAGACGGCTGGCGAGCTGTGTTACGCAGCCAGGTTCGGGAGCTGCATAACATCAGCCATGGCTCTGCTGGCGCAAGAAGTATCGCCATTATGGCAACCCTGAGAGGCTTCAGAATGGGACGCTGGCTTGCTGGCAGGCTCATGAAAGAACTGGGGCTGGTGAGTTGTCAGCAGCCTACCCACCGGTATAAACGTGTTGGTCATGAACACATCGCTATCCCGAATCGCCTTGAGCGACAGTTCGCAGTGACAGAACCTAACCAGGTGTGGTGCGGCGATGTGACGTACATCTGGACAGGCAAGCGTTGGGCTTACCTTGCAGTTGTTCTCGATCTGTTCGCAAGGAAACCAGTGGGCTGGGCAATGTCATTCTCGCCGGATAGCAAGCTGACCATCAGAGCGCTGGAAATGGCGTGGGAAGCTCGCGGTAAACCAGCCGGAGTGATGTTCCACAGTGACCAGGGTAGCCACTATACAAGCAGGCAGTTCCGGCAGTTACTGTGGCGTTGCCAGATCAGGCAGAGTATGAGCCGACGTGGAAACTGTTGGGACAACAGCCCGATGGAACGCTTCTTCCGTAGTCTGAAAAACGAGTGGGTGCCAGTGACAGGTTATATAAACTTTAGCGATGCTGCTCATGCGATCACAGACTATATCGTCGGGTATTACAGCTCGCTAAGGCCGCATGACTATAACGGTGGGTTGCCCCCAAACGAATCGGAAAACCGATACTGGAAAAACTCTAAAGCCGTGGCCAGTTTTAGTTGACCACTACAATCCCGCATGGAGCAGATTCTGCCATGGCAGAATATGACCGCTGTCATCGAGCCGTTTTATCCCAAGGCGGGCAATGGCCGACGGCCCTATCCGCTGGAGACCATGCTGCGTATTTACTGCATGCAGCATTGGTACAACCTGAGCGACGGTGCCATGGAAGATGCCCTGTACGAAATCGCCTCCATGCGCCTGTTTGCCCGATTATCCCTGGATAGCGCCCTGCCGGATCGCACCACCATCATGAATTTCCGCCACCTGCTCGAGCAGCATCAACTGGCCCGTCAATTGTTCAAGACCATCAATCGCTGGCTGGCCGAAGCAGGCGTCATGATGACCCAAGGCACTTTGGTGGATGCCACCATCATTGAGGCACCCAGCTCTACCAAGAACAAAGAGCAGCAACGCGATCCGGAGATGCATCAGACCAAGAAAGGCAATCAGTGGCACTTTGGCATGAAGGCCCACATTGGTGTCGATGCCAAGAGTGGCCTGACCCACAGCCTAGTTACCACCGCGGCCAACGAGCATGACCTCAATCAGCTGTGTAATCTGCTTCATGGAGAGGAGCAATTTGTCTCAGCCGATGCCGGCTACCAAGGAGCGCCACAGCGCGAGGAGCTGGCCGAGGTGGATGTTGACTGGCTGATCGCCGAGCGTCCCGGCAAGGTAAAAACCTTGAAGCAGCATCCGCGCAAGAACAAAACGGCCATCAACATCGAATACATGAAAGCCAGCATCCGTGCCAAGGTGGAGCACCCGTTTCGCATCATCAAGCGGCAGTTCGGCTTCGTGAAAGCCAGATACAAGGGGCTGCTGAAAAACGATAACCAACTGGCGATGTTATTCACCCTGGCCAACCTGTTTCGGGTGGACCAAATGATACGTCAGTGGGAGAGATCTCAGTAAAAACCGGAAATAACGCCAGAAATGGTGGAAAAAATAGCCTAAATAGGCTGATTCGATGTGTTTGCGGGAAAAAAATCGGCCCAGATCCGCGAAATTTTAATCAGCGAGTCAGCTTGGGAAGAAATGACCTGCTTATTCGCACCTTCCCTAACTCCAACATCAGGAACTTCTTTCCCAAAGGAAGAGCATGAAAGAATTTTCTCATCAGAGAAAGTAAAAGAAATATGCAGTATCAATTCGCATCTAGATAGAGTTTCTTATAAAAGCGGGCAATATAGTTTTACAGGCTTTGGCCGAGGCTTTGTCGATTCGTGTGTCGGCAGATATAGCATTTAAAAAGTCAAAAAGCTGCTCCGGTTATTGAGGCCTTAACGTCCGCTCCTCGCTCAAAGTTGCCCCTCAGCTCCACGCCAGCTGCTGAACAAACGCATCCGTGTAAGTGCACAATTTTCATGTGCCACTAAAGCAGTGTGTTCCCATCGACATTCAGTCAGCTTTATACGCCTGCCACTCGCGCCAGACATTCTCAGGATCAATATCGCGGTAGCCACGCTCTCTGATTATATCCTCGGCTGCTTCGGCCGGCAGGCGGATGGCTGTAGCACCATCGCGAATGGACTCAACCTCATCGCGGGTCAATTCCCGTCCTATGTCCTGTTCTTTATCAATCAGGACTACGATCAACGCAGGGATAAAAACAATCTTCATACTGACAAGCCTCTGAAATATTCGCATCCCACTGTATCACTGACAGTTTTGATATAATTTAGTAATCGTCAATTTATTACCAGGACGGGAATCATTCATGACATTACAAATCCGTGACGCCACACCGGCCGACGCGATGTTGCTTAATGCGCTGGGATACCGCATCTACCGCGCACATTTTGAACAAAAGGCACTGGAGCTTCGCTTATATGTCCACGGAGATAACGGGCGTGCGATTCGTGCTTATGAGCGATGTGGTTTCACTGAATCTCCGTATACCATTATGAAAGTGGGTTTATAGCTTCCCCAAATACAGTACTCCTAATGCTCCGCCTGAAATCAGAACACTCCTGACAGGCCACGATTCCACCTGATTCAGATTTTTCATTCATCTTATTTTTCATGTTGCCATCAGATGAGGGAGATAATCGTTTTCACTTCCCGTCTGTCGCGGTAATCTCATAACGGTCGTTAATATTGCGACTGCAATGTGTGTAACCCAACTCAAATACTAATAACTAAAAAACAGTACAGACAGGATAACTATGGATTCCACCCTCACCTCCACGGGTCCCCAACAGGACGCCTCTTCGCTTAACCGCGCCCGACGCGCTGCGCTTGGCAGCTTCGCGGGTGCCGTGGTCGACTGGTATGATTTTCTGCTTTATGGCATTACTGCCGCACTGGTCTTTAACCGCGAGTTCTTCCCGCAAGTCAGCCCAGCGATGGGGACACTTGCCGCATTTGCTACCTTTGGCGTCGGATTTTTGTTCCGTCCGTTAGGCGGGGTGATCTTCGGCCACTTCGGCGATCGTCTGGGCCGTAAACGTATGCTGATGCTCACCGTCTGGATGATGGGTATTGCCACTGCGCTGATCGGGATTATTCCCTCTTTTGACACCATTGGCTGGTGGGCTCCCGTTCTGCTGGTGACGCTGCGTGCTATTCAGGGATTCGCCGTTGGCGGTGAATGGGGCGGCGCAGCGTTGCTCTCGGTCGAAAGCGCGCCGAAAAATAAAAAAGCCTTCTACAGCAGCGGCGTTCAGGTTGGTTACGGCGTCGGACTGTTACTTTCTACCGGTCTGGTCTCGCTGATTAGCTCGCAAACCACCGATGAGCAGTTCCTGAGTTGGGGCTGGCGTATTCCATTCCTGTTCAGCATCGTGCTGGTATTGGGCGCGTTGTGGATGCGTAACCGAATGGATGAATCGGCCGAATTCGAACAGCAGCAGCAGGCACCGCAACCAGAGAAAAAGAGACTACCGGTAGTCGAGGCATTAATCCGTCATCCAGGGGCGTTTTTGAAAATTATCGCTCTGCGCCTGTGTGAACTGCTGACGATGTATATCGTCACCGCGTTTGCCCTTAATTACTCCACGCAGAATCTGGGCTTACCTCGCGAACTGTTTCTGAATATCGGGTTGTTAGTTGGTGGACTGAGCTGTCTGACCATCCCCTGCTTTGCCTGGCTCGCCGACCGCTTTGGTCGCCGGCGCGTTTACATTACTGGCGCACTGGTCGGGACGCTTAGCGCATTCCCGTTCTTTATGGCGTTAGAAGCGCAATCCATTTTCTGGATCGTGTTCTTCGCGATTATGTTGGCCAACATTGCACACGATATGGTGGTCTGCGTACAGCAGCCTATGTTTACCGGTTTGTTTGGCGCAAGCTATCGCTACAGCGGCGCAGGCGTTGGTTATCAGGTAGCAAGCGTAGTTGGCGGCGGTTTTACCCCCTTCATTGCTGCTGCACTGGTAACATTCTCCGGCGGAGACTGGCACAGTGTAGCCATTTATCTGATGGCGGGTTGTCTTATTTCCGCGACTACAGCATTGCTGATGCGGGATAAGCAGCACGGTTAAGCCCGGGTGCGGAGGCCGTCCGGTCTTCGCACAATCTTCCTCAACGTCTGACTTTTGTTTCACATTCCTGTGACATACTATCGGGAGAGCAGTACATCTGTGAAACAAGGAGACAGACATGAACAATAAGGGCTCCAGCCTGACCCCAACTCAGGCACTGGATAAACTGGACGCGCTGTACGAGCAGTCGGTTAAAGCACTGCGTAGCGCCATTGGTAAGTATATTGAAACAGGGACGCTCCCTGATGTAATCGCCCGCCATAACGGTCTTTTTGTTTACCCATCACTGTGTGTCACCTGGGATGGCATCGCCACCAATCCCCCGAAAACCCGAGCCTATGGTCGTTTTACCCATGCGGGCAGCTACACCACTACGATTACCCGTCCGTCGCTTTTTCGTCCGTATCTTGAAGAACAGCTCACGCTGCTGTATCAGGATTATGATGCGCATATCTCCGTCGAGCCGTCGCAGCATGAAATCCCCTATCCCTATGTGATTGACGGTTCAGAACTGACGCTGGATCGCTCGATGAGCGCCGGATTAACGCGCCATTTCCCCACCACTGAATTGTCGCAGATTGGTGACGAAACGGCAGACGGGATTTTTCATCCGGCGGAATTTTCTCCGCTGTCTCACTTCGATGCCCGACGCGTGGATTTTTCGCTGGCGCGACTACGTCATTACACGGGAACGCCGGTTGAACATTTTCAACCTTTTGTGCTGTTCACCAACTACACCCGCTACGTCGATGAGTTTGTGCGTTGGGGTTGCAGCCAGATCCTCGACCCGGACAGCCCATATATCGCGCTTTCTTGTGCGGGCGGGATCTGGATCACCGCCGAAACCGAAGCGCCAGAAGAAGCCATCTCCGATCTCGCCTGGAAGAAACACCAGATGCCCGCCTGGCATTTAATCACGGCTGACGGTCAGGGGATCACGCTGGTCAATATCGGCGTTGGCCCGTCTAACGCCAAAACCATTTGCGATCATCTGGCCGTACTGCGTCCTGACGTCTGGCTGATGATTGGTCACTGCGGTGGTCTGCGTGAAAGCCAGGCGATTGGCGACTATGTTCTGGCCCACGCTTATCTGCGTGACGATCACGTTCTGGATGCCGTACTACCGCCGGATATTCCGATTCCGAGCATTGCGGAAGTACAACGCGCCCTGTATGACGCCACCAAAGAAGTCAGCGGTATGCCCGGTGAAGAAGTTAAACAGCGCTTGCGTACCGGTACTGTCGTCACCACCGACGATCGTAACTGGGAGCTACGCTATTCCGCTTCTGCGCTGCGTTTCAACCTCAGTCGCGCGGTGGCTATCGATATGGAAAGCGCCACCATCGCCGCTCAGGGATACCGTTTCCGCGTTCCGTACGGCACGCTGCTGTGCGTTTCCGACAAGCCGCTGCACGGTGAGATCAAACTACCTGGTCAGGCCAACCGTTTTTATGAAGGTGCTATTTCTGAGCATCTGCAAATAGGTATCCGGGCTATCGATCGTCTGCGTGCTGAAGGCGACCGACTGCACTCCCGTAAATTACGTACATTCAACGAACCGCCGTTCCGTTAAGACCTGAAGGTTAGCTATGCACAACTCAACTCCTCTTTCCGCCCTGCGCAACCTGCTGATAGCGCAGGGGCTGGATGGCATGATTGTTCCGCGCGCCGACGCTCATCAAAGCGAAGATTGTACGCCGCATGACAATAAACTGGCCTGGCTGACCGGATTTAGCGGCTCTGCCGGCCTCGCGTTGGTCCTTCAGGACCGTGCGTTAATGTTTGTCGATGGACGCTATCAGGTCCAGGTACGCAATGAAGTCTCGCTGGATGATTTTGAAATTCATCATTTACACGATGAACCGCTGGCCGACTATTTGCAGTCTCACGTTGCAGCGGGTACACGTATCGGCTTTGAACCGCTGCTGATGGTCAACAGCCAGTTTGAAGCCTTGTCGGCAACTCATTGCGAGCTGGTACCTCTTGAGCAAGATCCTTTTGACCAGGTGTGGCTTGACCGACCGGCAGCCCCCTGCGGCATCATTCGTGAAATGCCCATTGAAATCAGCGGGGAAAGCAGCACGCAAAAGCGTGCCCGCGTCGTGGAACAACTCGCTCAACATGAGGCTGACGTACTGGCAATTACCCTGCCGGATAACATTGCCTGGCTGTTGAATGTACGCGGTTCAGATCTAGCTATGGTGCCAGTACCGTTTTCGTTTGCCCTGCTCCATCGCAGCGGTGAGCTGGAATGGTTTGTGGATAGCAACAAAACGCAGCAACTCCCCGTATCACTGCTAAACACGCTCACGCTGGCCCCGCAAGAGAGTTTCCTGGTACGTTGCCAGCAACTGGCCAGTGGGAAACGCTTCCTGGTCGATAAAGACTACGCCCCGGTTGCGTTGCGTTTTGCCATTGAAGAACACGGTGGCAACGTCTTATGGGCCCCTGATCCCATCACCTTGATGAAAGCCCACAAAAATGACGTTGAACTGGCGGGCTATCGGGAATGCCATGAACAAGATGGCGCAGCCTGGGTTAATTTCCTTGCCTGGCTGGCCCATGAAGTCCCTTTGCGCGAAGCGGCTGACAATCCGGTCACCGAACTGGAAGCCCAGGCAAAGCAACTGGAATTTCGCCAGCAGCAGCCGGGATTTATTGAGCAAAGCTTCAGCACGATATCGGCCTCTGCCAGCAATGCGGCGATGTGTCATTACCACTCCAGTGAAAAAACCAATACGCCAATTACCTCGCAGGCCATGTATCTGAATGATTCCGGCGGCCAGTACCACAATGGTACGACGGATACGACGCGTACCTTCGCGTTTGGTCCACAGGATCCGCAACGTCGTCTGCATTACACCGCCGTGCTGAAAGGCTTTTTGTCGCTTATTTCACTGCAGTTTCCCAGCGGCACTCAGGGCCATCAACTGGATGCCTTTAGCCGTCGGGCGTTGTGGGATTTAGGCCTGGATTTTGATCATGGAACAGGACACGGCGTAGGCCACCAGTTGCTTATCCATGAACAACCCCATCGCATTGCCAAGAAAGTAAACCCCTGGCCTCTGGTCGCGGGCAATATCATCACTATCGAACCGGGTTACTATCTGGCCGGGCAATATGGGATCCGTATTGAGAACCAGGTGGAAATAATCAACAGCCGCCCTGGCTTCTGTCGTTTCTCAACGCTGACGCTGGTGCCGATTGATTTGAATCTGGTTGAACTGCATCTATTGAGTGAAGCTGAAAAGCAATGGATTGATGATTACCACCAGCAAGTCAGAGAGACGTTATCCCCTCGCGTGAATGCAGAGGCTCGTCCGTGGCTGTTCGCAGTCACCGCGCCGATTCGCGTTCAGGCTAATTAATGCAATAAAAAAGGCAGCCCGTAGGCTGCCTTAGTTCTCCCCAATTTCTTACTGCTTAGCTGTTACGGATGTACTCATCCATTTCAGTTTTCAGGTTATCGGACTTAGTACCGAAAATCGCCTGAACACCGGAACCAGCTACCACAACGCCCGCCGCACCCAGTTTCTTCAGGCCAGCCTGATCCACTTTGGCAACGTCAGCCACGCTGACACGCAGACGGGTGATACACGCATCAAGGTTAGTGATGTTTTCTTTACCGCCGAACGCCGCAACCAGAGCCGGAGCCATTTCGCCTGACGCACCTGCTTTGCTGTCTTCGGTGGCATCTTCACGACCCGGAGTTTTCAGGTCCAGCGCTTTGATCAGCACACGGAAGATGGTGTAGTAAACAATCGCATAACCGATACCGACAATCGGGAACAGCCACAGTTTGCTGCTGTTACCGGAAAGAACGATAAAGTCGATCAGACCGTGGGAGAACGACGTACCGTCACGCATACCCAGCAGGATACAGATCGGGAATGCCAGACCAGCCAGAATCGCGTGGATGATGTACAGGATCGGCGCCACGAACATGAAGGAGAACTCGATCGGCTCGGTAATACCGGTCAGGAACGAGGTCAGCGCCGCGGAGATCATGATACCGCCCACTTTCGCGCGGTTTTCTGGTTTAGCAGAGTGCCAGATAGCAATAGCAGCAGCCGGCAGACCGTACATTTTGAACAGGAAGCCACCAGACAGTTTGCCCGCAGTCGGGTCACCCGCCATATAGCGAGGGATGTCGCCGTGGAACACCTGACCTGCAGCGTTGGTGTATTCACCGATCTGCATCTGGAATGGAACGTTCCAGATATGGTGCAGACCAAACGGCACCAGGCAGCGTTCAATGAAGCCATAGATACCGAACGCCACGACCGGGTTCTGGTATGCAGCCCACTGGGAGAACGTCTGAATAGCAGTACCGATTGGCGGCCAAATGAAGGACAGAACCACACCTGTGAAGATAGCAGCCAGACCAGAAATGATAGGAACGAAGCGCTTACCCGCAAAGAAGCCAAGATACTCAGGCAATTTAATACGGTAGAAGCGGTTGAACATATACGCTGCAATCGCACCGGAGATAATCCCCCCGAGAACACCCGTATCAGCAAGGTGTTTAGCTGCGATCTCTTCAGCAGGTAAATGCAGAACCAGCGGCGCAACTACAGCCATGGTCTTAACCATGATGCCGTAAGCAACAACGGATGCCAGTGCAGATACACCGTCATTATTAGTGAAGCCTAACGCAACACCGATAGCAAAAATCAGCGGCATGTTCGCAAAAACAGAACCGCCCGCTTCTGCCATTACGTGCGATACAACGGCTGGCAGCCAGCTGAAGTTAGCGGAACCGACGCCCAGCAGGATACCTGCAATTGGGAGTACGGATACCGGCAGCATCAGCGATTTACCGACCTTTTGCAGGTTAGCAAATGCATTCTTAAACATAATTAGGAGTGCTCCTGAGTATTTGTGCTTTTCTACGTTCTCACGCATTAGCGAGGGGGGAGAACCTCGCCGTGTACAGGGCATCTAAGTACCCTTTATTTATTACACAGAGTAAAATAATTCAGTTTGTTTTTGTTTGACGGCTATCACAGTTCAGTCGTGAATGGCCGCAAAATCCGCACATTCCGATAAAATGCGTTTCTGAATGTGTCAAGCTGGTTATTCACCGCCCATTTTGTGGCGGTGAACTTTACTCGCATTAGTGATTAATTACGAGCTTTAAAAAAAGTCAGTTAACGAACAGATTGCAGGCGAGAAGCGTCGATGTGAAACAGGCGGGCAAAGTTATCAGTGGTTGCCTGCGCCAGTTCTTCAACGGCAACACCTTTCACTACGGCCATGTACTCTGCAACGTCACGAGTCATGGCGGGCTGGTTCTCTTTTCCACGATGCGGTACAGGCGCAAGGTAAGGAGAATCCGTCTCGACCAATAACCGGTCCAGAGGAACATAGCGGGCAGCATCACGGAGCTGCTCTGCATTTCGGAACGTGACGATGCCGGAAAACGAGATATAGAATCCAAGGTCCAGTAATTTGCCCGCCGTTTCTCTGTCCTCTGTAAAACAGTGTAGTACGCCGCCACAATCCGTCACTTTTTCTTCGCGCAGAATAGACAGCGTGTCGGCTCGCGCATCGCGGGTATGCACGATAACTGGCTTCTGTAACTCACGGCCAATCTGAATATGGTGGATAAAAGATTCCTGCTGGCGCACCTTTGTTTCCGGCGTGTAAAAATAGTCCAGCCCGGTTTCTCCCATCGCCACAACCCCCTCTTCGGCGGCAAAACGACGCAGCTCCTCAACATCATAGGTTTCATCCTGATTTAACGGATGCACGCCGCAGGAAAAAACCACATTGTCGCGCTCACCAACCAGTTCACGCATACTGCGGTATCCTGGCAAGGTGGTTGCAACGGCAAGACAGAATTTCACATCGCGTGCGGCCGCTTTCGCCAGCACGTCGTCCACGTCCTTATGCAGAGATTGATAATCCAGGCCATCAAGATGGCAGTGTGAGTCGACTAAAAACATAATGTCTCTCTCAAAGATGGGGAACAGGCAGTACGGTGCCTGGTTGCAGGTAATGCTCAATACGAAGAATAAGATCGGTTAATACCAGCTCGCGGTTTACGCCCGTCACGTTCAGCAACTGCTGACGGCAATGGCAAACGTCACCGAGTATCGCCTGTATCTGGGCAACGGATAACCGTTCTGCGATTGAAGATATCAGGTCCAGGGCATCAGGATTGGTTAAATGGGCAACCCCATACGGACGTTTCAACGCATCCGTAAACAACGTTGCCAGCCAGTGTAAACGGGCGGCAGCCTGATCGTGGTTTAACGCCGCGAGCAAGATATACCAATCACCGGCATTTAATGTATTTACCAGTGCCGCACAAAAATCTGTACGGTGCGCCCAGCTTTCAGCCTGTAACAGCGTGAGTGCCGCGCCTGGCGAACCGGCACTTAGACGTAACGCGCTAAGCAGCGCTTCTGACGACGCAGTCACTTCACGAGCAAGCCAGCAGATAGCATACGACTCCGGAGGTGGCGCAAGATGATGTAACCGACAACGGCTGCGTAATGTCGCCAGCAAACGAGCTGGCTCTGTGCTGGCGAGGAAAAACCAGGTCTGTGCCGGGGGTTCTTCCAGCGTTTTCAACAGGGCATTGGCGGCAGCATCGGTTAACTGGGCGGCATCAGGGATCCATACAACCTTCGCACCACCGAGACGCGAATGCTCGTACAGCTTTTCACTGACTTCGCGTACAGCATCAACCCCCAGCGTGCTTTTGCCTTTTTCTGGCAGCAGCGAATAGTAGTCAGGGTGCGTCCCCGCCTGCATCAGCTGACAGCCACGGCACTGTCCGCAGCTTTTATGTCCTTCCGGCTGCTGGCACATTAAATAGCGGCTGAGGGCGTAAATAAGCGCCTCGTCGCCCATTCCGGGTAACGCCTGAATCAGTAACGCATGGTGACCACGACCCGCCTGGTAGCTGGCCACCAGTTTTTCAAAATCCGGTCGTAACCATGGGTACCATTTCATGCGCCCTGCTCCTTCACCCACTGGGTGATGGTATTGCGAATATCAGCCATCACAGCCTCCAGCGGCTGCGTAGCGTCTATAGTGCGAATGCTGGCGTCTTTGGCAGCCAGCTCAAGATAGCGCGCGCGGGTACGATTAAAGAAATCGAAAGATTCCTGCTCAATACGATCCAGCTCGCCGCGTGCACGGGCACGCTTCAACCCGACTTCTGGCGTCACATCCAGATAGATAGTGAGATCCGGGCGAAAATCGCCGAGCACTGCATCGCGCAGGGTTGCCAGCATGTTTTGATCGATACCACGTCCACCACCCTGATACGCCTGGGTAGACAGATCGTGACGATCGCCAATTACCCACGCGCCTTTCGCCAGCGCAGGTTTAATAACGGTTTCGACCAGTTGTACGCGCGCGGCGTAAAACATCAGAACTTCGGCTTTGTCAGTGATAACCTCGTCACCCACCGACTTAATGTCCAGCACCAGGCTTCTTAGTTTCTCAGCCAGTTGCGTGCCGCCAGGTTCGCGGGTGAAAACCATGTCACGAATACCGAGTTGCTCAAGTGTCTCTACCACTACGTTACGCGCGGTGGTTTTTCCGGCGCCTTCCAGGCCCTCGATGACGATATAGTTACTGCCCATTTTTTTCCTTAAGCACTTTCAGGTAATCCTGCACGGACCGGTTGTGGCTGGCAAGATTGGTGTTAAACGTGTGGCCACCTTTACCGTCAGCCACAAAATAAAGATACGGCGTTTTTGCCGGATGTGCCGCGGCCTGCAACGATGCCTCTCCCGGCATGGCAATCGGGCCAGGTGGCAGTCCTGTAATGGTATAGGTGTTATAAGCGGTCGGGGTGTCTAAATCCACGCGCGACAATTTGCCATTATAACGTGACCCCATACCGTAAATCACCGTCGGATCGGTTTGTAAACGCATACCGATACGTAAACGGTTAATAAACACCGAAGCCACCTGGTCACGCTCGCTGGCAACCGCAGTCTCTTTTTCAATAATAGAAGCCATGGTTACCAGCTGATTTTTGTCCTGATAAGGCAGGCCGTCAGCGCGCCCTTCCCAGACAGTATCCACCGCTTTAACCATTTTCTGATGCGCGCGTTTTAGCAACGCTACGTCAGTCGTATTGGCGGTATACATCCAGGTATCTGGCCAGAACCAACCTTCCACCCATTGCGGGTTTTCCAATTTCAGCGCCTGGGCCACGGTCTCATAGCTATCGTCGCTTAACGTATGTTTGATATACGGGGCATCGCGCAGCTGTTTCAGGTAATCGCTTAGGCGCATCCCTTCAACCAGACGTAACGGGAACTGCGCCTCTTTTCCGCTTTCCAGCAGTTGCAGCATATCCCGAACCGTCATGTCGGGTGTAAAACGGTAGGTTCCGGCCTTAAAATGCGACAGTTCAGGTTCCACACGCAGCAGCCATTGGAACACGCGCGGACGGTTAATAACCTTGTCCGCATACAGCTGTTCGCCAAGGGCCAGGCGGCCCGTCCCCGCTTTCAGCGTAAAAATCGTCTCTTCTTTAATCAATAATTTACTGTCCGCCAGATGGCGAACTTTCCACATTCCCACTCCCGCGGCAATGCCCAGCACAACCAGCAATAACAGGACAACAAGTAACAGTTTTTTCATGACTAATTCGGGTGCTCACAAAGTGGGGCTAAAAAATCGAATAACAAACGTGAAGACAGCAATGTGTCGCCACAGGCACGCACGGGAATAATGGGCATTAACGCGTTACAGACGACGATTTCATCAGCCTGCATAACCTCCTCCAACCCGGCATACACTTCGACAATACTGAATGGCGATTGTGCCAGCATCCGGATACAGAATTGTCGCATAATGCCGTTTACTCCGGCCTGATCCAGGCGGGGCGTGTAAACCACATCACCTTTACGCCAGAACAAATTAGCCGCACAGCATTCCGTAACCCATCCCTCGCTGTCAAGAACCAGTGCTTCATCTGCGTCCGTCTGTTCAAGATGAGAGCGAATCAACACCTGCTCCAGTCGATTCAGATGTTTAAGCCCGGCAAGCAGTGGATTACGTCCCAGACGTACTGGGCTTAGCGCCAGCACAATGCCATCTTGCCGCCAACGATCGTAATGAACGGGCCAGGCTGAAACGGAGAGGATGCGTGTGGCGCTGTGACAACTTTTGCCACTGTAGCCCCGGCCTCCACTGCCACGGCTGATAATCACTTTCAACACCCCGCGTACGTGCCCTTTCGCCAGCATTTTCATTTCATTTTGCAGCTCGGACCAATTTTCAAAAGAGATCAGCAGTTTTTGGCAAGCGTCTTGTAAACGCTCAAGATGCGCTGCAAAGAGAGGGATTTCGCCGTCGATAATACAGGCAGTGGTAAAACAGCCATCACCAAATTGGGTCGCTCGATCGTTTGCTGCCAGCATATTCTGCTCGCAGCCATTAATTAAGAACATGGTGGCTCCTTATTTCTGGTCCGCTAGTTTGGCAGGATGAGTAACACAGGACAAGGGCGGAAAACCGAATAAAAAAAGGCCCGACAAGCGGACCTTTTCAATTTGCTATCGATGCTAGCGCATCAGCTAACGGGCTTAAATCTTTTTAAAGATCAAAGAGCCGTTGGTACCACCGAAGCCAAAGGAGTTACACAGTGCATACTCCAGACCACTAACCTGACGCGCTTCGTGAGGTACGAAGTCCAGATCACAACCTTCATCCGGGTTATCCAGGTTGATGGTTGGCGGAATAGCCTGATCGCGCAGCGCCAGGATAGAGAAAATAGACTCTACCGCGCCCGCCGCACCCAACAGGTGTCCGGTCATAGATTTGGTGGAGCTTACCATTACACGGCTTGCCGCATCACCAAAGACAGATTTCACTGCCTGGGTTTCTGCTTTATCGCCTGCAGGCGTAGACGTACCATGCGCGTTGACATAGCCAATCTGACCCGCTTCGATAGCCGCATCACGCAGCGCGTTAACCATTGCCAGCGCAGCGCCTGCACCGTTTTCCGGTGGTGACGTCATGTGGTAAGCATCACTGCTCATACCGAAGCCAACGACTTCAGCATAGATTTTTGCACCGCGCGCTTTCGCATGTTCGTACTCTTCCAGTACAACCATGCCTGCGCCGTCGCCCAGCACAAAGCCATCACGTTCTTTGTCCCACGGACGGCTTGCCGCTTGCGGGTTATCATTACGCGTAGACAGCGCACGTGCCGCGCCAAAACCACCCACGCCCAGCGGCGTACTGGCTTTTTCTGCACCACCCGCAACCATCGCGTCCGCATCGCCGTATGCAATGATACGTGCAGCATGACCGATGTTATGCACGCCTGAAGTACAGGCGGTCGCGATGGAGATGCTTGGCCCTTGCAGGCCGTACATGATGGTCAGGTGACCTGCCACCATGTTAACAATCGTCGACGGAACGAAGAACGGGCTGATCTTACGCGGTCCACCATTTACCAGAGAGGTATGGTTTTCTTCGATAAGACCGAGACCGCCAATACCAGAGCCGATAGCGGCGCCAATACGGTGGGCGTTCTCTTCCGTTATTTCGAGGCCAGAATCCTGCATGGCCTGAACGCCAGCGACAATTCCATATTGAATGAAAGCATCCATCTTGCGCTGTTCTTTGCGCGAGATAATGTCTTCACAGTTAAAATCCTTTACTAAGCCAGCAAATTTCGTTGCATAGGCGCTAGTATCGAAATGGTCGATCAGGCTGATGCCACTCTGACCGGCAAGGAGAGCTTTCCAGGTAGACTCTACGGTATTGCCGACAGGAGACAACATGCCCAGTCCGGTCACAACTACACGACGCTTAGACACGGTTGTCCTCCAGGGAGGGAAAATAATTCAAGTGGGATAAAAAGATAAAACTCAGGCGGTCGAATGACCGCCTGGAGATGTTCACTTACGCCTGGTGGCCGTTGATGTAATCAATGGCAGCCTGAACGGTAGTGATTTTCTCAGCTTCTTCGTCCGGAATCTCAGTATCAAACTCTTCTTCCAGAGCCATTACCAGCTCAACGGTGTCAAGAGAATCTGCGCCCAGGTCTTCAACGAAGGAAGCATTGTTGGTTACTTCTTCCTGCTTAACGCCCAGCTGTTCGCCGATAATTTTCTTAACGCGTTCTTCGATAGTGCTCATACTCTTAAATTTCCTATCAAAACTCGCTTTCGCGATGGTTTTCGTAGTGTATAAAATGTTGAAAAATTTGCAACTAAATCCCGGCAGGTCTTACCACGATTTTGCGCTATTTTGAGGCCATTCACCCTAATAACGCAAATATTTTTCAATCGTGGTTAAACCATGTACATCCCGCCGTTGACGTGCAAAGTCTCACCTGTGATGTAACTTGCTTCGTCAGAAGCTAAAAATGCAACCGCACTGGCGATTTCCTGAGCGCCGCCAAGGCGACCCGCAGGAACCTGCGCCAGAATACCCGCACGCTGATCATCAGACAGCGCACGCGTCATGTCCGTTTCAATAAAGCCCGGAGCAACAACGTTTACAGTAATGCCACGAGACGCAACTTCGCGCGCCAGTGATTTACTGAAGCCGATCAGACCCGCTTTCGCCGCAGCGTAGTTAGCCTGACCCGCATTTCCCATGGTACCAACCACAGAACCGATAGTGATAATACGCCCATGACGCTTTTTCATCATAGCTCGCATTACCGCTTTTGACAGACGGAAAACAGATGACAGGTTGGTTTCGATGATATCGTTCCACTCGTCATCTTTCATGCGCATTAACAGGTTATCACGAGTAATCCCGGCATTATTGACCAGGATATCGACTTCACCAAATTCTGCGCGAATATTTTCCAGAACAGATTCGATAGATGCAGGATCGGTCACATTCAACATCAGACCTTTACCATTTGCACCTAAATAATCGCTAATGGCCTGCGCGCCGCTTTCGCTGGTAGCAGTACCGATAACTTTCGCGCCACGGGCAACGAGTGTCTCAGCAATTGCGCGGCCAATGCCACGGCTTGCACCGGTAACCAGCGCGATTTTTCCTTCAAAACTCATGGTCTTCCTCTTTTATTGCTCTAGCGCCGCAGACAGTGCCGCCGGCTCATTCAGTGCCGAAGCAGTCAGGGTGTCAACAATACGTTTCGTCAAACCGGTCAGAACTTTACCCGGACCGACTTCATACAGGTGCTCTACGCCCTGGGATGCCATAAATTCAACGGTTTTAGTCCACTGAACCGGGCTATACAGCTGACGAACCAACGCATCGCGAATTGCGTCTGCCGTGGTTTCACACTTCACATCGACGTTGTTCACGACCGGAACAGTCGGCGCGTTAAAGGTGATTTTCTGCAGCTCAACGGCCAGTTTCTCAGCAGCAGGCTTCATCAGCGCACAGTGAGACGGCACGCTAACTGGCAGTGGCAGAGCACGTTTCGCACCCGCAGCTTTACAGGCAGCGCCCGCACGTTCAACCGCTTCTTTATGACCCGCGATAACCACCTGGCCTGGCGAGTTGAAGTTAACCGGAGAAACAACCTGACCTTCTGCTGACTCTTCACATGCTTTAGCGATAGACGCATCATCAAGACCGATAATCGCAGACATACCGCCAGTGCCTTCTGGTACAGCTTCCTGCATGAACTTACCGCGCAGTTCTACCAGACGTACGGCATCAGCAAATGCGATCACGCCTGCGCAGACCAGCGCAGAATATTCGCCCAGGCTGTGACCCGCCATCAGCGCAGGTGTTTTACCACCCTGCTGCTGCCATACGCGGTAAAGCGCGACAGATGCGGTCAACAGCGCTGGCTGCGTCTGCCAGGTTTTATTCAGTTCTTCGGCCGGACCCTGCTGAGTCAACGCCCACAGATCATAGCCCAGCGCAGCTGATGCTTCAGCAAATGTTTCTTCAACAATTGGGTAGTTTGCTGCCATTTCAGACAACATCCCAACGGTCTGGGAACCCTGCCCCGGAAACACAAATGCAAATTGCGTCATGTTTAAATCCTTATACTAGAAACGAACCAGCGCGGAGCCCCAGGTGAATCCACCCCCGAAGGCTTCAAGCAATATCAACTGCCCAGCTTTAATACGCCCGTCGCGGACGGCTTCGTCCAGCGCGCACGGTACGGAGGCAGCAGAGGTATTACCATGTCTGTCGAGCGTCACGACAACATTATCCATCGACATACCCAGCTTTTTCGCCGTCGCGCTGATAATGCGCAGGTTAGCCTGATGCGGTACCAGCCAGTCCAGCGCAGAACGGTCGAGATTATTGGCTTCCAGCGTTTCATCAACGATGTGCGCAAGCTCGGTCACCGCGACTTTAAATACTTCGTTACCCGCCATCGTCAGATGAATCGGGTTTTCTGGGTTCACGCGATCGGCGTTAGGCAGCGTCAACAGTTCGCCATAGCGACCGTCAGCGTGCAGATGCGTGGAGAGAATGCCTGGCTCTTCCGATGCGCTCAGTACAACCGCGCCCGCGCCATCACCGAAAATGATGATCGTTCCGCGATCGGTTGGATCACAGGTGCGCGCCAGAACATCAGAGCCAACGACCAGAGCATGCTTAACTGCGCCAGATTTAACATACTGGTCGGCAACGCTCAGGGCGTAAGTGAAACCAGCGCAAGCGGCTGCAACGTCAAACGCCGGACAGCCTTTGATCCCCAGCATACTTTGGATCTGGCACGCCGCGCTTGGAAATGCGTGAGTGGATGATGTGGTAGCAACCACAATCAGACCAATTTGTTCTTTGTCGATGCCCGCCATTTCAATCGCACGGTTTGCGGCGGCAAAGCCCATCGTCGCAACTGTTTCATTTGGCGCTGCAATATGGCGTTCACGGATACCTGTACGAGTGACGATCCACTCATCAGATGTCTCAACCATTTTTTCCAAATCGGCGTTAGTACGCACTTGTTCAGGCAGATAGCTGCCAGTACCAATAATCTTCGTATACATGTACGCTCAGTCACTTTTTGGTTATATACCGCCACGAGCAAATCGCTGATACGTTGGCTACATTCACAAACGCACCGTTATCTGTGTGCTCGTGAGGTTGCGCTTTCGCCACCGTCCAGCAGTTCGAATCCAGCTGGGTATACAGATTCCAGGCGAGCGGCAATTCGCTGAGGAACTTGTCGCTGCACCGCCTGCACTGCCTGTTCAATCGCGACTTCAAATGCTCGCTGATTGGCCGCACCATGACTCTTAATCACCGTGCCGCGCAATCCTAACAGACAGGCGCCATTATACTGGTCGGGGTTGAGGTGACTAAATCGCCTTGTCAGGCTTTTTTGTAACCAACGTTTTAATAACAGAAGCCACCACGACCGTTTTTTGCCCTCACCCTGAGATTTCAGCAGTGAAAGGAACATTCTGACAACACCTTCCATCGTCTTTAATGTGACATTACCTGTAAAACCGTCACAGACCAACACATCGGTTTTGCCAGTCAGTAACTCATTGGCTTCAAGATAGCCGATATAATTAATGGAAGGGATTGTTTTTAGCACAGCTGAAGCATCTCGAATACTGTCGAGACCTTTCGTTTCTTCTTCGCCGATGTTGAGTAACGCTACGCGAGGATTGGCAATGCCAACAACCTCTTCTGCCAGCACGGAACCCATGACGGCAAATTGCACCAACATAGTGCTATCACAATCTACGTTGGCGCCCAAATCCAGCACCACCGTTTTGCCCTTTTGCTGATGCGGTAAAACCGTCACCAACGCCGGACGCTCAATCCCATCAAGGGGTTTGAGCAATAACTTCGCAAGTCCCATAAGTGCGCCCGTATTACCGGCGCTGACACAAGCTTGTGCCTGACCTTCTTTCACGAGCTCCAGGGCAACACGCATTGAGCTTCCACGACTGGCGCGAATAGCTTGCGAGGGCCGGGCATCACTGGCAATAACTGACTGAGCAGGGATAATCTGCAGACGCGAACGTTGTTCGAAGTCAGCTTTGGCAAGTAATGGCGTGATTGTATCGGGATCCCCGACTAAAAGAAGTGTGAGTTGCGAATTAGAATTCAGTGCCTGCAATGCTGCAGGCACTGTCACGGTAGGGCCAAAATCTCCCCCCATGACATCTAACGCCAGGGTTAGACGTGTCAAGGTATCGTCGCTGCCCGGTTAGGTGTTTCCCCAGTTACCCGGGGAAAGCCTCACTAAGCTTCATCACGCGTTCACTCTTTGTCTTTCTCACCAGGGTGGGAAAGCCATTGAGTCATGCGTGATTACTTAGCGATTACCTTACGGCCACGGTAGAAACCGTCGGCAGTGATGTGGTGACGCAGGTGTTGTTCACCAGAAGTTTTGTCTACAGACAGGCTGGTGACTGCGGTCAGAGCGTCATGAGAACGACGCATGCCACGTTTGGAACGGGTTGGTTTATTCTGTTGTACGGCCATGGACCTTACTCCTCAATTACTTACGCTTTAAGCTGGCTAATACGGCAAATGGGTTTGGTTTTTGCGCTTCATCAGGCAATTCTCCAAAGACCATGTCCGCCTCGGACACTTCACAGTGTTCAGAATCATGCACCGGAACTACCGGCAAGGAGAGGATAATCTCATCTTCAACCATTGCAAGCAGATCGATTTCACCGAATTCGTTAACCTCAATCGGCTCATACGCTTCCGGGAGTGCTTCAGCCTGCTCGTCAGAACGGACAGGACTAAAACAATATGTTGTGTGAACATGAAGTGGGAACGGTTTCCCGCAACGCTGACATTCGAGCGTAACCGATACCTTCGCATCACCGGTTATAACGGCGAGACGCTGGTTATCGATAGCGAACGACATGGAGCATTCCACATCACTGTCCACACTGACTACAGAATCGGCGACGCGCTCAACCAGATCAGAAGTATAGATACCTTCATAATCGAGGCGTTTTTGAGCCGTACGAACCGGATCAAGAGTCAGGGGTAATTTTACCTTTTGCATAGGGCGCGCATATTAACTTTGTAACGTCATATAGTCAAAGAAAAAGGCAGCCTGTGGTTGCCTTTTGCCAATAATTCGCACACATTGCGGGTCATCGACTTAAAATCGCTCAAGACAAGCCACTACAGCCAGCTTGTAGGTCGAAGTCCATAGTTTAAAATGGCTCTCATCAATACGCTATATGCGAGGGAAAAAATATGCCTCAACTTATTCTTGCTTCCACCTCTCCCTGGCGTCGCGCTTTACTCGAAAAACTGGCAATTCCGTTCGAATGCGCAGCACCAGAGGTTGATGAAACACCATTACCAGGCGAGGCGCCACGTCATCTGGTGTTGCGACTGGCGCAGCAAAAAGCGCAATCACTCGCCCACCGTTATCCCTCGCATCTGATTATTGGCTCCGATCAAATTTGTGTTCTTGATGGTGAAATAACCGGCAAACCATTAACAGAAGAAAGTGCGCGCCAGCAATTACTCAAAGCCCGTGGCAATATTGTGACATTTTACACCGGACTGGCGCTGTATAATTCTGCGACCGGACATTTACAAACTGAAGTAGAACCTTTTGACGTCCATTTCCGTCATTTAAGCGAGGCGGAAATTGATGATTATCTGCGCAAAGAGCGTCCGCTCCATTGTGCAGGTAGTTTCAAAAGTGAAGGGTTAGGTATTGCACTCTTTGAACGCCTGGAGGGTCGTGACCCAAATACCTTGGTAGGTTTGCCGCTGATCGCGTTGTGTCAAATGCTGCGGCGGGAAGAAATGAACCCGTTGAACGCCTGATTAATCTGCCTGATGTCGACGCGATGCGTCTTATCAGGCCTACGGTCCATCACACGATTGTAGGCCTGATAAGCAACGCGCATCAGGCTTTGCTGCGTAATACCTCGAGGCAGCGCTTCAACTGTTTATCCATTGGCGCTTCAATACGCATCACTTCCCCCGTACCCGGATGAGTAAACTTCAACGCTGCGGCATGCAGGAAAAGTCGGTTCAACCCCGTATCCGCCAGTTGCTTATCGAACTCACGGTCACCGTAGCGATCGTCAAAAGCAATTGGATGACCGGCATACTGGGTATGCACACGGATCTGGTGCGTACGGCCGGTCACCGGGCTACAGCGCACAAGCGTGGCAAACGCATAGCGCTCTTCCACTTTAAAACGTGTTTCTGACGGTTTGCCTTCCTGATTCACCCGCACGATACGCTCGCCGCTTTGCAGAATGTTCTTTAACAGCGGCGCCTGCACGGTTTTGACATGCGACTGCCATTGGCCTCGAACCAGCGCGAGGTAATCTTTCTGCATGCCTTTTTCACGCAGTTGTTCATGCAATGAACGCAAGGCTGAGCGTTTTTTGGCAACCAGCAGCACACCGGAGGTATCCCGGTCGAGGCGATGCACCAGCTCAAGGAAACGCGCTTCCGGACGCAACGCACGTAATCCTTCAATGACGCCAAAGCTTAACCCGCTTCCGCCATGCACGGCCGTACCTGAAGGTTTGTTAAGCACCAGAATGTGGTCATCTTCATATAAAATGACATCGGTCAGCGCCGCAACCTTCTGCAGGTTTGGCGAAATGGCCTCTTCTTCACGTTCAGCGACACGCACAGGTGGAATACGCACAATATCCCCATCTTCGAGTTTGTACTCGGGTTTAATGCGTTTTTTATTCACCCGCACTTCGCCTTTACGCAAAATGCGATAAATCATACTTTTCGGCACGCCCTTAAGCTGGGTGCGCAAAAAGTTGTCGATGCGTTGCCCTGCTTCGTCGGCAGTAATGGCAACTGTTTTTACGGCTGGAGTCTCTGTTTTCATGGGGGCCGATTTTAAATAGCCATCAAGATTCGCGCCACACATTTTTCTATGCTTATATTAACTGCTATACCTTATTACTTAAGTTTGACATAGCCGATTTGGTGGTTATTAAAGCAATCACTACGCGGAAGTGAAAAAACTGTGAGTAACCGGGTGATAAATGGCAAAAGTCATCTTGCTATAACAAGGTTAGCAGTGGAATAATGCGGTTGTTTCCGTGTTGAATCTTGTTAAAACAAGAACTTTTCCGGAATGACCCAATTTTGCCCGACCGATCATCAACGCAGCAATGGCGTAAGACGTATTGATCTTTCAGGCAGTTAGCGGGCTGCGGGTTGCAGTCCTTACCGGTAAGTGCTCTATGGATTTCACATTGTAGGAAGGCGGCAAGTCTGGATACCCCCAGGTTCTTACTCCTGTAAGCGACCAGGGTGAGAAGATAAAGCCAACGCACCGACAGCGTGAAAGACGACAAGCACAATGGAAGCTTCTCTGGAGAGTAACACCCAGACTGTTCCCCTGATAATTGCGCTGTGTTTCCGTATGAAATACAGGCAACCGACACTCTGCGCCTCTTTGAGCTGACGATAACCGTGAGGTTGGCGACGCGAATAGACACGAGGCCATCGGTTCACACCCGGAAAGGCATTACTCTGCCCGCAGCTTAGTCGTCAATGTAAGAATAATGAGTAAGTTACGATGAAAAGAATGTTAATTAACGCGACTCAGCAGGAAGAGTTGCGTGTCGCCCTTGTAGATGGGCAACGTCTGTACGATCTGGATATCGAAAGTCCTGGACACGAACAGAAAAAAGCCAACATCTATAAAGGCAAAATTACCCGTATTGAACCGAGTCTGGAAGCTGCTTTTGTTGATTACGGCGCTGAACGTCACGGTTTCCTCCCGTTAAAAGAAATTGCCCGCGAATACTTTCCCGCTAACTACAACTCCCATGGTCGTCCCAACATTAAAGACGTGTTGCGTGAAGGTCAGGAAGTCATCGTTCAGATCGATAAAGAAGAACGCGGTAACAAAGGCGCTGCGCTGACTACCTTTATCAGCCTGGCGGGTAGTTATCTGGTTCTGATGCCGAACAACCCGCGCGCGGGCGGCATCTCCCGTCGCATTGAAGGCGACGACCGTACCGAATTAAAAGAAGCGCTGGCAAGCCTGGAACTGCCTGATGGCATGGGGCTTATCGTGCGTACCGCAGGGGTAGGCAAATCCGCCGAAGCGCTGCAGTGGGACCTGAGCTTCCGCCTGAAGCACTGGGAAGCGATTCAAAAAGCCGCTGACAGCCGCCCTGCTCCGTTCCTGATCCATCAGGAAAGCAACGTTATCGTGCGTGCCTTCCGCGACTATCTGCGCCAGGACATCGGCGAAATCCTCATCGACAACCCAAAAGTCATGGAGATGGCGCGTCAGCACATCGCCGCGCTGGGTCGTCCGGATTTCAGCAGCAAAATCAAACTGTACACCGGCGAAATCCCGCTGTTCAGCCACTATCAGATCGAGTCTCAGATTGAGTCCGCGTTCCAACGCGAAGTGCGTCTGCCGTCCGGCGGCTCAATCGTTATCGACAGCACTGAAGCACTGACCGCTATCGATATCAACTCCGCACGCGCAACCCGCGGCGGCGACATCGAAGAAACAGCGTTCAACACCAACCTTGAAGCAGCCGATGAAATTGCACGTCAGCTGCGTCTGCGCGACCTCGGCGGTCTGATTGTAATCGACTTCATTGATATGACGCCGGTTCGTCACCAGCGCGCGGTTGAAAACCGTCTGCGCGAGGCCGTACGCCAGGACAGAGCGCGTATTCAGATCAGCCATATTTCTCGCTTCGGTCTGCTGGAAATGTCCCGTCAGCGTCTGAGCCCGTCACTGGGTGAATCCAGCCATCACGTGTGCCCGCGCTGCTCCGGCACCGGTACCGTACGTGATAACGAATCACTGTCGCTGTCTATTCTGCGTCTGATCGAAGAAGAAGCACTGAAAGAAAATACGCAGGAAGTACACGCTATTGTTCCTGTGCCGATCGCTTCCTACCTGCTCAACGAAAAGCGTACCGCGGTAAATGCAATCGAGACGCGTCAGAATGGCGTGCGCTGTGTGATCGTGCCAAACGATCAGATGGAAACCCCGCACTATTCTGTGCTGCGCGTACGTAAAGGGGAAGAAACGCCGACCCTGAGCTATCTACTGCCGAAACTGCATGAAGAGGCAATGGCATTGCCGACGGAAGAAGAGTACGTCGAGCGTAAACAGCCTGAGCAACCGGCGTTGGCCACCTTCGCCATGCCAGACGTTCCGCCAGCTCCTGCTCTGCAGGAACCTGCCGCGAAAGCCGCCGCGCCTAAAGCTGCGGCAGCGACTGCAGCCGTTGCCGAACAGCCCGGTTTGATTAGCCGTTTCTTTGGCGCACTGAAGTCCATCTTCGGTGGTAGCGAAGAAGTGAAGCCGGTTGAACAACCTGCGCCGAAAGCTGAAGAGAAAACCGAACGCCAGCAGGATCGTCGTAAACCGCGTCAGAACAATCGTCGCGACCGTAACGATCGTCGTGATAACCGGGATAATCGCGGTGACCGTGACAACCGTAACGAACGTTCAGAAAACGGCGAAAACCGTGAAGATAACCGCCGTAACCGTCGTCAGTCACAGCAGCAAAATGCGGAAGCTCGCGATAACCGCCAGCAAACTACTGACGTTGCAGACAAAGCGAAATCTGGCGATGAGCAGCAGGCTCCGCGTCGCGAACGCAACCGCCGTCGTAACGATGACAAACGTCAGGCTCAGCAGGAAGTCAAAGAGCTGAACCAGGCTGAACAACCTGTGCAGGATGCCGAGCAGGAAGAGCGCGTACGTCAGCCTCAGACTCGCCGTAAACAGCGTCAATTGACTCAGAAAGTGCGTTTCACTGACAGCCCGGCGGTTGAAACCGAAGTGGCAACTGCCGCAGTAGTTGCTGAAACCTCTGCCGCTCAGCCAACAGAACAGCCTGCACCAGCACAACGCACCGAACTGGCGAAAGTTGATCTGCCAGCCGTCGTTGCGACTGAGCAGGAAGACAACAGCGACGCGCGTGACTCCAATGGTATGCCGCGTCGTTCCCGTCGCTCCCCTCGCCATCTGCGCGTCAGTGGACAGCGTCGTCGTCGTTACCGTGACGAGCGTTATCCGGTTCAGTCACCAATGCCGTTAACGGTCGCCTGTGCATCTCCTGAATTAGCGTCCGGTAAAGTTTGGATCAGCTACCCTGTCGCACGTCCTCAGGATCAGCAGGTTGAAGAACAGCGCGAACAAGAAATGATCCAGCAGCAAGCCGCACCTGTCGCCGTAGCGCCTCAGGTTGCTGCAGCTGCCGTGGAACACATTGTGGATGCCCCTGCGCCAGTTGAAGCCGTGCAGCCAGAAATTGTCGTAGCTGAGCCTCAGGCCGCCGTTGTTGAAACCACACAGGTTGAAACCACGCATCCGGAAGTCATTGCGACCCCGGTCGAGGAACAACCGCAAATTATCGCTGCATCTGATGCGCCCGTTGCAGAAGAAATCGCCGCTGAAGCCGAACCTGTGGCTGACGTTGTGACTGCGCCGGTTGTTGAAGAGCCTGCAGAGGTTGTTATTTCCCAGCCAGAAGTGGTTGAAGAGATTGCCGAAGTTGTGGAAACAGCGCCAGTTGCTGAAGAGATTGCTGCGCCGCAGGAAGTTGTTGCAGCGCCAATTGTAGAAACGACTGTCGTTAAGCCTGAAGTTGTCGCAGCCAGTGTTGATGCTGAACACCTTCACAGCCATGCGACCGCACCGATGACCCGCGCCCCGGCACCGGAATATGTGCCAGAAGCGCCGCGTCATAGCGACTGGCAGCGTCCGGCATTCGCCTTTGAAGGCAAAGGTGCCGCAGGTGGACACAGTGCAACGCATCAAGCGACTGCGCCAGCAACACGTCCTCAGCCTGTCGAGTAAGCCATAATCAATATCAAAGCCGGCCTTCGGGTCGGCTTTTTTATATCTGATCTACGCCTTTCATCCCCGTCAGCTGCGGCATAACATCCTTCATTAAGTCCAGAAACTTGCGTAAGCGAATCGGATAGTAACGCGCCCACGGATAAACCAAATGTACAGGCAACGGCGCCGCATGCCACTCAGGTAGCAACGCAACCAGACGTCCGTTGGCAATATCCTCCGCCACCATCCAACTTGAAACAATAGTCACTCCCAACCCCGCCAGCGCGGCATTCCTTGCGACATAAATACTGTCGGTACTTAATCTGGGTGAAATATTCAACGTGACTGGCTCATTACGCAATTGGTGCAACAACGAAACGCTATGTTGATAAAACGTATTCACGGCAATCCAGGGCAGCGCTGATAACTGCTCAGGATGAGAAAGCTCGCCGTATTGTTCCAGCAGCCCAGGGCTCGCCACCATACTACGGGGAACTTCAGCCAGTAAAACGGCAACCGTGGCCGGATCCACCTCGGCACCAACCCTGATAGCGCAGTCAATATTATCGCTCAGAAAATCAACGGTTTTATCGTTGAGCATCCACTCTACTGCTACCTGGGGATAGCGCGAAAGAAACTGCAAAAGCGGCTCAAGCAGTTGTTGTTGCCCGAACGCATGCGGTGCACGGACTCGCAAAGTCCCCACAGGTTCATCTTCTGTGACATTAAGTCCATCTTCCAGCGCCAGCCAGGCATCAATAATCTTCTTGGCATGCTGGTAGCCTCTTTCGCCGTCGTCGGTCAATTTCATCGCATGCGTGGTACGCATGATCAGTTTCACACCCAGCAGAGTTTCCAGGGATTGCAACCGTCGGCTTACGGTCGCTTGCGTTGTCCCCATCTGTTTTGCCGCTGCCGAAAGCGATCCTGCTTCGACAATACGTACAAACGTACGCATCAGCTCCACCCTGTCTATACGCTCATTTTTTATCATTTTCTGTTTCATCATACGTCTGACGTATAACTGTTTTACCACTGCACTCGCTACCACGCCACTCGCTGAAGGATAAAAATAGCCGCACATCCAGTGATTGAGGAATCATTTGTGAACACATATACCGCACTTTCCTGTTGGGTCACTTTCGTTCTGGCAGTAGGTGCCGGATTCAGTGTCGCTGCTATCTACTATGCTCAACCCCTTCTGCCTTTAATGGGTCAGGATCTGAACTTAAGTATTACCGGCATGGGGTTGGTCCCGACGCTGACCCAGGCGGGATACGCGCTGGGTATTTTGTTTTTATTGCCATTGGGCGATCGTTATGACCGCAGGACATTAATCCTGCTGAAAAGTATCTCTCTTGCTGTGCTGCTTCTGGCATGCAGCTTTACCGGGCAGTTGCATTCACTGTTAATAGTGAGCCTGATGATGGGCATGGCGGCAACCATGGCACAAGATATTGTGCCTGCGGCGGCAATACTGGCGCCCGAAGGCAAACAGGGAAAAACGGTGGGCACCGTAATGACGGGCCTTCTGCTGGGAATTTTACTCTCACGTACCGTCAGTGGACTGGTCGGTGAGGCGTTTGGCTGGCGTGAGATGTACCAACTTGCTGCCGTCAGTATTGCCGTAATCACCGCGATTATGTGGAAAGCACTGCCTCGTTTTACGGTCCATTCCACGTTGAGCTATCCATCATTAATGCTCTCGATGGTGCAACTTTGGCAACGATATTCCACCTTGCGCCGAGCAGCACTGGCACAAGGCTTTCTGTCCATTGCTTTTAGCGCCTTCTGGTCTACGCTGGCGGTGATGTTATCTGAGCATTACCACCTGGGTAGCGCTATAGCGGGTGCTTTTGGTATCGCGGGAGCAGCCGGAGCGCTTGCTGCACCGATGGCGGGCCATCTTGCCGATAAAGTGGGTGCAGCAAAAGTGACGCAATTGGGTGCTTTGCTGGTAACGGTATCTTTCGCACTGATGTTTTTGTTACCCGCCCTGCCCGTTCAGGGGCAGTGGCTGCTTATCGCCCTTTCGGCGGTAGGTTTTGATCTCGGATTGCAATCCAGCCTGGTTGCCCACCAAAACCTGGTCTATAGCCTGGAGCCTCAGGCACGAGGACGATTGAACGCTCTGCTGTTTACGATGGTGTTTATCGGTATGGCGCTGGGTTCCGTTCTCGGGAGTCAGGTCTATGCGCTTGCCAACTGGGAAGGAGTGGTGACGCTGGCAACATTCAGCAGTGCGATCGCGTTGGTCATAAGACTGACGGGGAACCCGTCGCTTAGTAAGGCGTCGGTTGCCTAAAAAAATGCCCGCTCCGGGGTGTTAAAGGAGCGGGCAGACAAACATACCCAGTTTCATGATATGTTCAAAATGGATCGTTACCGGTTAAGCTGGAACAGCGACATTCCCTGCATATCAGTAAACGTTTTATACGATGCCTGTAGTGCGGCTTGTTGCATCACGTAAGACGAAATCGCGGCGTTCCAGTCGACATCCACCAGATTACTCATCTGCTGAGTTTGCCCCAATGCACGATCGGCGCCCAGTGAATCCAGCGAGCTCAATTCGCTAAGCTGCGTGCCTAATTCTGCACGCACGGACAGCACATTATTCAGCGAGTTTTTAAGACCTCGGCTGGTTTTATCGATGGCTGCAGTGGCAGTAGCTTTTGCCGCATCATTGCCCTCAACCGGTGTCTTAAGCGCATCAATAGCAGTATCCAACATTTTGAACACATTCTTTTCCTGGGTACCGCCGCCTGGCTCCGGTACGGCGTTGCTGGTCAGACTGGCGAAGACTTTATCACCGGTATGACCAATCACCATGGTCCGGGAGGCATCAACCTGCTGGGTGACGTTTGTCGTACCGCCGCTGTAAGCGCCATCAGCCTGGGCAAACGGTGCAGATTCTGTTTTATATCCGCCAAAAATGTAGCGCCCATTACCGTCGGTGCTGTTCGCCAGGTTCATCAGTTGATCGCGGATTCCCTGCAGGTCGATGGCCAACGATGCACGGTCATCATCACTTAACGTACCGTTTCCCGCACTAACGATTTTTTCCTGCGCGGTCTGGATCGCCGTCGTCACCTGATTCAGCACGTTCTCTTCCAGCGATACTTTTTGCGTCGCGAATGAGCGCGCCAGTGTGTATTGGCTGTTCTGCGCCTGAGCCTGCGAAAGTACTACGGCCTGCGAGGCGGCAATCGGATCGTCAGATGGATTGATCACGCGTTTACCCGTCGACATCTGCTCGCCGAACTTCATCCATTCCGCCTGAGAGTTAGTGATGCCGCGCATATTCTGCTGGTACATCATCTGGGTGCTAATACGCATAGTCTCCCTCTCCCTTAGCGAATATTGATCAGTGCATCAAACAGCGCATTCGCAGTTTGCAGAACTTGCGCGTTAGCCAGGTAATATTGTTGATAACGCTGCAAATTTCCGTACTCTTCATCGAGGTTAACCCCAGAAATAGACTGCTGCTGCTTATAAAGCTGCGTTACCACGTTGTTCTGAGTGGTGGCGCTGGTTTTCAGCGTCGCCGTTTTGTTCCCGACATCGCTCACCAGCGTAGCGTAGGCATCATTAAACGTTTTATCACCGACGGTAGACTTGGTTTGCAGATCCAGCAGCTTTTGACCGTTACGGTTATCGCTTTTGCCTTTATCAACATTCGGATCAAGGTCGTTTTTGGATACTTCTGCCATGGCGATTTTCGACTCATCGGTCACCGCCACTTTCATATTGATAATGGCGTCACCCACGGGTTTCACCGTAAAGCTGTCATTTGCCAGCGCACCATTTTTGACAGTGATTTCCAGCCCATCAAACGACATTTTTCCGCCAGTGACGGTCGGCTTAAAGCTGGTATTGTCAGCCAGACGGGTTACCTGCCAGTCAGTACCATCAAACGTAATTTTATAGTCTGTGGCTTGCACCGACGAACTATCCGTTATTTTAACATCAAGCGCACCGGTCCCTTTATTCGTCGTATTGCTAAGGACTGCCGGGCCACCAATATCGAAAAAGTTTTTGCCCGGGTCGCCGTTGGCATCAAAACCTTCTTTGTGCTGCGTGTTAAACGCATCAGCAAAAGCGAGGGCCAACTGACCAAGGGTATTACGCGTTTGGTCGAGTTCCTGCGAACGGAACGTCAACAGCCCGCCCAGCGAACCGGTCGTGATCAGCTTTTCCGGGATGGCAACTTCTCCGGCCACGCCGTCAACATAAGCGACAGTCGTGCGAGAGGGATCGTCGCTGGAAGGGACTGCCGCCAGTTGGCGAGCGTTGCTGCCCTGCACCAGCGAATAGCCATTCGCCATGGTCACGTTGTAAGTCCCGCCGTCCTGCACGCTGACTTCCACGCCGACAATTTGGTTCAGTTCACTCACCAACTGGTCGCGCTGGTCGAGTAAATCGTTCGGCGATGCCCCCGCGCCGACGCCCGTCATACGGGAAATCTGGTCGTTAAGGTTAGCAATCTGTTTCGAGTAATTGTTGATCTGGTCAACGCTGGCCTTAATCGCCGTGTTTACCTGCTTGTCCTGATCCCGCAGATATTGGTCGGTTGTTCTGAACTGGTTGACTAAACCTTCCGCTTTGCCGATCAGAGCCTGGCGCGCCGCCGGATCTTCGGCGTTACTGACCAGCGTCTGCAGGCTGGTAAAAAAACCCTGCATTGAGGTCGAAATAGAGCTGGTTTTGCTGGAGAGCAAATTGTCTATCTTTGACATTTGCTCATAACGCGTTGTCAGACCGCTGCTCTGGTTCTGCGCTGCTCGCAACTGGTTAGTGATAAAGGAGTCATATTCACGTTGTACACCAGAAACATAGACGCCATTGCCTACCCAGCCCCCCGCACCCAGCGTGCTGTTCGCTTGCGCCATAATTGTTGTTTGTCGGGTATATCCGGCAACGTTATAGCTGGAGATGTTATTACTGGCAGTATTCAACGCGGCCTGCGCTGCGCTGAGTCCACTCATCGCGTTATTAATCAAGCTGGACATGGAGGTTCCTTGTAATCCTTCAATACTCGTTATTATCGGCAGCAGGTCGGTAGACTTGAGCTATTTAAAAGAGATTATCGAGATTCGTGCTGTAGGTTTTACTCACCTTTTCGCTCATCGATTTCAACTGCTGGATCATGCTGGTTAATTTACGTGCATAGTTAGGGTCTGTGGCGTAACCCGCATTTTGCAATGCCTGCGCCCCCTGTTCGGCGGTCGCAGCAGCGGTCACCGCCGCATAGCGCGGGTTACGGGATATCAGACCGACATAATCCGACAACGCCTCAAGGTAAGAGCTATAGACACGGAATCTGGCTTTCACCTTTTTCGCCTCACCGTTCTCATATTCAGTGGTGGTGATTTCAGTGGTTGGACCTTTCCAGCTTCCCGAAGCCTTCACGCCAAAAATTTTGAAACTCGGTTCGCCATTCTCGCGACGAATTTGTCGCTGCCCCCATCCAGACTCCAGCGCCGCCTGCGCCAAAATCAGATGATGCGGGACCCCGCTCTGCTGACTGGCCAGCTTAGCCGGCAGTGACAGCTGGGCGAGGAAGTCTTTGCTGTCACCTGACAGCGGCTCATCATTGCTTTCTGTCGCCCGGGGGATGGCTTTGCGGACTAGTTGCGTCAGTGCCTGATTTTGATAGCTGGTCACCGTTTCCAGTGAAAACTTCATCGGCACCTGCGGCGCGTCATCCGCAGGTTGCGCTTGCCCTTCAGTCATCTGCTTGACCATCATTTCAGCCAGCCCCAGACCTTTGCCTGCGGTCATCTGCTGCGCAATTTGTTGGTCATACATGCTGGTATACAAGCGCGTTGAATCGCTGCTAAACACGCCATCTTTCGGTAACGCTTCACGCATGCTTTTCAACATCATTTGCACGAACATCCCTTCAACCTGACGGGCGACCGGGCGGATATTCGCCGCCGGGTCCTGACCCGCTTTCGCTTTCAGTTCGTTCAGAGATTGCGCATCCCAGGCGGCACTGGTCAGCAGTTTGCTGTCACCAATCATTAGATGATTTCCAGTTTGGCGCGTAAGCAACCCGCGCTCTGCATCGATTGCAGAATGGACATCAGATCCATCGGCGTTGCTCCCAGCGCATTCAGCGCACGCACAACGTTGTTCAGGTTGGCGCTGGAACGTACGCTTTGCAGCGAACCACCGCTTTGGCGCAGGTCAATCTGGGTTTGTGGCGTCACTACGGTTTGTCCACCGCCAAACGGAGTGTCCGGCTGGCTGACGTTCGCCTGGCGGTTCACCGTGATCGACAAGTTGCCTTGTGCCACGGCACAGCTATCCAGCGTTACTTCGCGGTTCATGACGACAGATCCGGTGCGCGAGTTGATAATCACTTTCGCATCCTGCGGCGTGACGTTCACCTCCATATTCTGGATATCAGCAAGGAAACGCACCTGCGAGCTGTTGCCGCTTGGCACACGCACCTGAATAGTGCGGGCATCCAACGCCGTTGCGCTGCCAAAGCCACGCGAGCGGTTAATGGTGTCGGTAATCTGCTGCGCCATCGTGAAATCTTCATTATTCAGTTGCAGATTAATGGTGTTACCGCCGCCGAACTGGCTGGGTAATTCACGTTCGATGGTCGCGCCGTTGGTAATGCGTCCGCCATTGAGCTGGTTTACCTGCACGCTGCTGCCACCCGCAGCCGCGCCGGCACCGCCAACCAGAATATTCCCCTGCGCCAACGCATATACCTGACTATCGACCCCTTTCAGCGGGGTCATCAGCAGCGTTCCGCCGCGCAGGCTTTTAGCGTTACCCATGGAAGAGACTACAACGTCAATAGTTTGCCCCTGACGACCAAAGGCCGGGAACTGCGCGGTGACCATTACCGCTGCCACGTTTTTCAACTGCATATTGGTGCCGGTGGGCACGGTGATCCCCAACTGCGACAGCATGTTGTTGAGCGTTTGCGTGGTAAACGGCGTCTGGGTGGTCTGGTCACCTGTGCCATCCAGACCTACCACCAACCCATAACCAATCAGCGAGTTTTCCCGCACGCCCTGCACGCTGGTCAGGTCACGAATACGGTCGGCATGCGCGAAGCCGGTTACCAGCACCAGTGCCATTCCAACAAAAAATTTAAACACGGGGTACCTCGCTTACATCGGCGACAAGTTAAGGAAGAAACGCTGCAACCAGCCCATATTTTGCGCTTCATTGATGTAGCCGTTGCCGACGTACTCAATACGCGCATCCGCAACCTGGGTTGACGGTACGGAGTTGCTGCCACTGATGGTGCGCGGGTTAACGACCCCGGAGAAGCGAATGAATTCAGTGCCCTGATTTATGGCGATCTGTTTTTCACCCACGACATGTAAGTTGCCATTCACCAGTACCTGATCTACCGTTACGGTCAGCGTACCGCTGAAGGTATTTCTGGCGTTCGCGCCGCCTTTACCGTTAAAGGAGTTACCGCCTGAGGCTTCTACGTCAGCACGTTCGTTACCGAACAGACCTTGCAGATAGCGCGGTACGGTATCAAAGCCAAAGTTTGTCTTGCCGTCGCGGCTGGCGTTCGCCGAAGAGCTTTTGCTCGCGCTGACGTTTTCCTGCAACACGATGGTCAGCGTATCGCCAATATTGCGTGGACGACGGTCTTCAAAGAGTGGCTGATAACCATAGTTAATCGGTTGTGCCGACTGGAAGATTGAGCCATTCGCCACCGGCGTTGGACCTGGAACGGGCTGGGCAGTCGTCGCGCCCTGCACGAGGGGAGTAGCCGGGATCCAGGCACATCCTGTTAGTGAAACCACCAGCAGGGCTAAAATAGGGTATGGGTGAAGCGCGTATTTTCGCATTGCGGTCATCTTCAAAATCAGTGTGCCGGTGAGGTTTTCACCCCACCGGACTCCACTTTAGAGTTGCGTCAGTTTTTGCAGCATCTGATCGGTGGTCGATACCGCTTTACTGTTGATTTCGTAAGCGCGCTGAACCTGGATCATGTTTACCAGCTCTTCCGCCACGTTGACGTTAGAGGTTTCAACATAGCCCTGATACAGCAGACCCGCGCCGTTCAGCCCCGGCGTGCTCTCGTTCGGCGCACCGGATGACTGCGTTTCGGTGTACAGATTCTCACCAATGCTTTCCAGACCGGTATCGTTCATAAAGGTTGTCAGGTTAAGCTGCCCGACCTGAACAGGCGCCGCCTGTCCCTGTTGGGTCACGCTGACAATCCCGTCGCGTCCAATGGTGATACTGAGCGAGTTAGCCGGAATGGTGATGGCAGGCTGAACCTGAAAACCACCCGCCGTCACCAACTGACCGTTCTGATCCACCTGGAAAGAACCGTCGCGGGTATAAGCGGACGTACCATCGGGCAACATGACCTGGAAAAAGCCCTGGCCTTTAATCGCCACATCTTTACTGTTGTTGGTCTGCGACAGGTTACCCTGGCTGTGTAAACGCTCGGTTGCAACCGGACGTACACCGGTACCAATCTGCAAACCAGACGGCAGCGTGGTTTGTTCAGAAGACTGTGCGCCAGGCTGACGAATCGTCTGGTACAACAGATCTTCGAACACGGCGCGCTGGCGCTTAAATCCGTTGGTGCTGACGTTTGCCAGGTTGTTGGCAATCACATCCATGTTGGTTTGCTGCGCATCCAGGCCGGTTTTGGCGATCCATAATGAACTGATCATAAAATGTCCTGTATTAACTCATCGACAGCAGTTGGTTGGCGCGGCCCGCGTTATCATCCACGCTACTGATAATTTTCATCTGCATTTCAAAGCGGCGGGCGTTGGCGATCATGTCGCTCATCGCAGCAACCGGTTTAACGTTACTGCCTTCCAGCACGCCCGACATCACACGGATGCTGGGGTCGGCCTGTAACGTCGCACCACGGGTAGCCTGTGCGGCCTGGGTCAGACGGAACATACCGTCATCGCCACGTTGCACTTCGATCCCTGTTGCCTTCACCAGCTTCAGCCGCCCCACTGGCGCGACCGTATTAGCCGGATCGCCAGGGTTAAGTGCAGAAATTGTCCCGTCCGCCGCAATGGTGACTTCTGAACCTTCCGGTACGGCTATCGGTCCGGCTTCGCCAATTACCGGGTGTCCCTGAATAGTCAGTTCACCCGTTGGGCTTACCTGAATAGCGCCGTTACGGGTATATCCTTCGCTACCATCCGCGGTCTGCACAGCCAACCAGCCATCCTGTTGCAGCGCCACATCCAGCGGGCGGGAGGTATAGTCCATCTGACCCGGCGTCATATCGGCCCCCGGTGTGGAGGCCACGACCAGCGTACGCGTCGGTAAAGACAATCCTTCTACAGGAACCGCGCGCAGTGCATTGAGCTGCGCACGAAACCCTGGCGTGGAGGCGTTTGCCAGGTTGCTGGCCGTCACCGCCTGTTGATTCAGCGTCTGACTGGCCGCGCCCATGGCGGTATAAATTGCGTGATCCATTAAGCCATCCCGTCAGGCGCTTAGCGCAGGTTGACCAGCGTGTTGAGGATCTGATCCTGGGTTTTGATGGTCTGCGCGTTCGACTGATAGTTACGCTGGGCGACAATCATATTCACCAGTTCTTTACTCAAATCCACGTTTGACGCTTCAAGCGCCCCGTTGGTCAGCTTGCCGAAGTTACCCGTACCCGCGGTACCCAGCAGCGCCACACCGGAGGCCTGAGTGGCCGCCCAGACGTTGTCGCCCTGAGACGCCAGACCTTCGTTGTTGGCAAAGTTTGCCAGCACGATCTGTCCTAGAACCTGTTGCTGTTCGTTGGAGTAGTTACCGACCACCGTACCGTCATTGTTAATCTGGTAGCTCACCAGATCGCCCGGCTTATAGCCGTTCTGACTCGTGGCGACGATGTTGTTGGCACCGGTGTTTTGCTGCATGGAGTTCAGGAAGCTCAGGGAGAAGTTCGCCGGAACTGCACCATTGATCGTACCGGTGGAGATCTGAATTTGCGGTTGGGCATTAGCCGGACCTTCAACCAGATGTTTTGGTCCGGTTGGATCTAAGGGGTCTACTGGCTCTTCAACATAATTATTCACAGAAGTCAGCGTACCGTTAGCACTAAAGTTCATCACCGCATTCTTGGTGGCAACTGAACCCGTAACGCTGGCGTCCTGGGTGTAGACATCCCATTTGTTAGGGCCTGTTTTGACATAAAAAATGTTCATGTCATGGGCATTACCCTGGCTATCGAAAACGGTAACACTGCCTTTTTTGTTGTAGGAGTCCGCATCGCTTGGGTTAAACGGGGTCTTCGTTGGCAATTTGTCAGTGGAGTTCAGGTTGACCTGCATTGACGCGGTAGTCGTGGTTTTCGCCGCCATCAGCGTATTCGGAATAGTGATCGGTGCCGGGTTAGCACCTTGCTGTATTGTCGGTGGTGTACCGGTAGCCGGATAGCCCGTCAGCTGCAGCCCCTGCATGTTAACGATATTGCGATTTTCATCGAGCTTGAACTGACCGTTACGGCTGTAGAAAACGGAACCGTTGCTGTCTACCATACGGAAAAAACCATTCTGGCTGATAGCAACATCCAGCCCGCGGCCGGTGTTGGTGGTGGTGCCGTCGGTAAAGTCCTGGGTAATACCCGCAACTTTAACGCCCAGACCCACTTTAGAACCGGCGAACATATCGGCAAAAGATGCCGTACCGGATTTAAAACCGTAGGTGGCGGAGTTGGCGATGTTGTTACCAATGACATCGAGGTTGGTCGCTGCAGCGTTCAGACCGCTGACCGCTTGAGAAAAGGCCATGACTTACTCCTGATAAGTGTGAAGGCTTAAATTATCTGCCGTACTTCGTCGAGGGTGGTGGTTCCATAGGTGCCAAGATCCAGCGTATTACCGCCGTTACTGCGAATAACGCCCTGCACCAGCGCAAACTGAAGCGGCTGTGCCACCAGTTGCGTTCCACCATTGCTGGCAGCAATTGACACGTTGTAAGAACCGCTTGGTGCATCCGTGCCATCGGTCATGGTGCCGTCCCAGGTAAAGGTATGAACGCCCGCTTTCAATCCACCAATGTCAATGGTGCGTACCACTTTGCCGTCTTTATCGGTAATGGTTGCGGTAACCTTATCTGCCGGTTGCTGCAGCTCAACGCCAAATGGTGTTGTCGTGGTTTTGGCACCCTCTTCCGTCCCTTTACCGGTCAGGATGGTGGTACCCGGGATCATGACCCCGTGGCCAATCAGCGTACTGGCCTGCAGCGACTGACTGTTGTCGATCTGCCCGGAGATCGACCCTAACGTGGTGTTCAGTTTCTCAATCCCGCTCACGGTACTGATTTGCGCCAACTGGGTAGTCAGTTCGTTGTTTTGCAGCGGGTTGGTAGGATCCTGGTTTTTCAGTTGTGCGACCAGCAGCGTCAGAAAACTGCTTTGCAGGTCAGCGGCATTGCTGCCCGTCAGGGAGCTATTCCCGGTGGCAGCTTTAACGCCTGCATTGCTCGGGTCATTCATGGTTACAGCAATAGACATATGCGCCTCCTTTACTGGCCTAACGTAAGCGTTTTGAGCATCAGGCTTTTCACGGTGTTGAGCACTTCGACGTTTGCCTGGTAGCTACGCGAGGCTGACATGGTGTTGACCATCTCACCAACGACGTCCACATTCGGCATTTTTACGTAGCCATTCGCATCGGCCAGCGGATTACCGGGTTCATAAACCAGCTTATCCGGTGCCTGACTTTCAATGACGTCAGCAACTTTTACGCCACCAGTTGCCGCACCTGGCGCAGCATCTACCTGAAAAACAACCTGTTTCGCGCGATACGGCTGACCGTCGGGCCCGCTGACGCTATCCGCATTCGCCATGTTACTGGCCGCGACGTTCAGGCGTTTAGACTGAGCCGTCAGCGCAGAACCTGCGATATCAAAAATATTTAACAGCGCCACGAATTAGTTCCCTCCTTGCAGCACGTTCATCATGCCTTTGATTTGCCCACCCAGCGCGGTCAGCCCCATTTGATACTTGAGGCTGTTGTCTGCAAATTGCGTGCGCTCCCGGTCCATATCCACCGTGTTGCCATCAAGAGATGGCTGGTCAGGAATACGGTAGAGCAGCTCCGTAGACGGCGAAGAAACGGTCTGGGCCGGAATGTGTTGTGCAGAGGTCAGCGTCAACGAAACGCCGCCGGTTTCTTCCCGTCCTCGCACCATGACTTTTTTTAATTCACTGGCGAAATCCAGGTCGCGCGCCTGGTACCCCGGCGTGTCGGCATTGGCAATGTTGGCCGCCAATATTTCCTGGCGTTGGGCGCGCAAATTCAGCGCTTCCTGTTGAAAACGTAAGGCGGCGTCGAGCTTATCGAGCATATCTCCTCCGCAAATGACAAAATTCAGCCGACAGCTTAAATCCCATTACGCGCGCGTTATCGCCGGAATAAACGCAAAATGCGTCGCTATTTGTTGCGTTGATGACTGCGTCACACAGGTAAAATCCTGCCACTACCTGAAAAAGCGCGAGGTTTTGATGCAAACGTTTAAACGTGGAATAGTCGTGGCAGCACTGCTGTTCAGCCCTATGACGCTGGCGCAAGACCTGAATTCGCAGCTAACGGCATGGTTTTCCCAGCGCCTGGCCGGATTTAGCGATGAGGTGGTGGTCACTATCCGAACGTCGCCAAACTTATTGCCGAGCTGTGAGCAACCGGCATTAAGCGTGTCAGGTAGCGCGAAACTGTGGGGTAATGTGAATGTGCTGGCTCGCTGTGCCAACGAAAAACGTTATCTGCAGGTGAACGTCCAGGCGACGGGAAACTACGTAGTAGCCGCCGCGCCTGTAGCGCGAGGTAGCACCCTGACCCCAGCCAGCGTAACGCTGAAACGTGGTCGACTGGACCAACTACCGCCGCGCGCGGTGCTGGATATGAGTCAGGTGCAGGATGCTGTGAGCCTGCGCGATCTGGTCCCTGGTCAACCGATACAGCTTTCGATGTTGCGCCAGGCATGGCGGATCAAGGCCGGTCAGCGCGTGCTGGTTATTGCCAACGGAGATGGCTTTCGGGTTAACGCCGAAGGTAAAGCGCTGAACAACGCCGCTGTCGCACAGAATGCGCGAGTGCGGATGATTTCAGGCCAGGTGGTGAGCGGCGTCGTCGATTCTGATGGGAATATTCTTATTAACCTATAATAGGTTAAAGATTTTTTAGCGTGTGCCGATAGATAAACAACCAATGATTACAGCGGGCCGCTATAGCGTAACCCCTCGATGAGGAAAAATAAAATGAGCATTGATCGTACCTCACCATTGAAGCCAGTAAGCACCGTTCAGCCGCGTGAAACCAGCGATGCGCCGGTACAAAAAGCGCAGAAGGAAAAAACCACCGCGACCACCAGCACCAGCGTCATGCTGAGCGACGCCCAGGCCAAACTGATGCAGCCCGGCACCAATGACATCAATATGGAACGCGTGGAAGCACTGAAAACCGCAATCCGTAACGGTGAATTGAAAATGGATACCGGAAAAATTGCCGACTCGCTGATTCGCGAGGCGCAGAGCTACCTACAGAGTAAATAAAGTATGACTCGTTTGTCAGAAATACTTGACCAGATGACGACTGTCCTCAATGACCTGAAAACGGTAATGGATGCTGAACAGCAGCAGCTTTCCGCAGGGCATATCAATAGCAGCCAGCTACAGCGTATTACAGAAGAAAAAAGCTCGCTGCTGGCAACCCTTGATTATCTTGAGCAACAGCGCCGTCTGGAGCATGACGCCACGCGCAGCGCCAATGATGAGATTGCTGAACGCTGGCAGACTATCACCAAGAAAACACAGCACTTACGCGACCTCAACCAGCACAATGGTTGGCTGCTGGAAGGGCAGATCGAGCGTAATCAACAAGCAATACAAGTGCTGAAACCGCACCAGGAACCGGCGTTGTATGGCGCAAACGGTCAAACTTCAGCTGCGCACCGCGGCGGGAAAAAATTCTCTATCTGATGCAAGCCTGATAACGTTTTGCTTATCAGGCCTACACTTTTTGTAGGCCGGATACGGCGTTATGCCGCCATCCGGCATTGATTCTTTATGCCGTCCGGCGCACAAACTCTTTTACTTTAAAGCCCAGTACAGCGAGTGCTGCGAAGTAAGCAGCAATACCTGCCACCACGACCGCCATCAGACGCAGTAGGCGCCACAACATCGTTCCCTGTGACCAATCTGGCATGATGTAGAGCATCCCAACCAGCACCGCCGACATCACCAACACGGAAACCACCAGTCGCGTCAGGAACCAGGCCCAACCCGGTTGCGGGGTGAAGATTTTCTGCTTACGCAACTGCCAGTACAGCAGTGAAGCGTTCAGACACGCCGCCAGACCAATCGACAGCGACAGCCCGGCATGCTTTAACGGCCCGATAAAGGCCAGGTTCATCACCTGGGTCATAATCAGCGTCACAATGGCAATCTTCACTGGCGTTTTTATATCCTGGCGCGAGTAAAAGCCCGGAGCCAACACTTTCACCACGATCAAGCCAATCAAACCTACCGAATACGCCACCAGCGCACGCTGGGTCATCGCAGCATCAAAGGCAGTAAATTTACCGTACTGGAACAGAGACACCGTCAGCGGTTTGGCCAGAATACCCAACGCTACAGCACTCGGTAATGCCAACAGGAAACACAAGCGCAGGCCCCAGTCCATCAGGCGACAATACTCATCATGATTACCGCTGGAAAAGCTTTTTGACAGCGATGGCAGCAGGATAGTCCCCAGCGCTACGCCAAGCACACCGGACGGAAACTCCATCAGACGGTCGGCATAGTACATCCACGAAACTGAGCCAGAGGCCAGAAACGAGGCGAAAATCGTATTGATGATCAGTGAAATCTGGCTGACTGATACCCCAAGGATCGCCGGGCCCATCTGCTTGACGACGCGCATCGCCCCCGCATCGCGGAAGTTCACACGCGGCAGTACCAGCATGCCAATTTTCTTCAGATGCGGAAGCTGATAAATCAGCTGTAGCACGCCACCCACGGTAACGGCCCACGCCAGCGCCAGCACTGGCGGATGAAAATAAGGGGCCGCAAACAGCGCGAAACCGATCATGCTGATATTCAGAAAAGTCGGGGCAAACGCAGGAATAGAAAAGCGGTTCCAGGTGTTAAGGATCGCACCAACCAGTGAGGCCAGTGAAATCAGTAGAATATAGGGAAAAGTGATCCGCAGCAGTTGAGTGGTCAGCGCAAATTTATCCGCTGTGTCGGCAAACCCCGGCGCGGTAACTAAAATCACCCATGGCGCAGCCAACATCCCGGCTACCGTCACCACAGCCAGCGCCAGCGTCAACAGTCCGGAAACGTAGGCAACAAACACGCGGGTAGCATCTTCCCCCTGCTTGCTTTTGTACTCAGCAAGAATCGGCACAAACGCCTGCGAAAATGCGCCTTCGGCAAAAATTCGGCGTAGCAGGTTAGGAAGTTTGAATGCCACAAAAAAGGCATCTGTCGCCATCCCTGCACCAAAGATTCTGGCGACAATCGCATCACGCGCAAAACCCAGCACTCGTGAAAACATCGTCATCGAGCTGACGGCTGCCAGCGACTTTAATAAATTCATCTATGTTGTATTCCAGACTCTGAGGCAAAACCCCGACAAACCTGCCCGTAGGTCGGATAAGGCATTCTCGCCGCCATCCGACACTTTTGCTGCGCCTGATGGCGACACCGTAGCGCCTTATCAGGCCGACAAATCAGCCTATGGTTGAAAAGAGGTGTTATTTTGAGTGGGCATATAGTACCTGGATTACAATGAATTACTACCGCCAGATGTTACAGGGGGTTATTCAGCCATCGCCTCCCGCCACAGCTTTTCAACAACACGCTGGGCCAGTAGCGCCTGCTCGCCTGCCGTCTGGGGAACCGTCTGATTTTGCACGCACTCAATGAAATGACGCGCACATCCGGCAAAACCACGCTGTTCTAAGGTCGTTTGCCAGCCCGCTATCGGCTTATGAACAACACCTTGCCCACGCTCTTCCCGCCATTCCCGCATATCAGTTACGTCAATCAGGCCACCGTCCGTCACCGCCTGCACGCTCTCACGCTGGCTACCGGCACGGCGATGCATACTGGTCGTTATCTGCATTTGACCGGTAGAAAAATGGTGCTCGGCGTAAAGCATCGCACCAGATTCATTGGTCAGCAGCGTGCCGTTATTTAACTGCGCCTGCCCTCCCGCCAGCCACAATGCGGTATCGACTACGTGCAGATAGTCGTCCAGCAAAGTGAAACGCAGATCGTGCGGCCCAACGCTATCCGTACAGTGCTTATCCATACGTACAGACGCTGCGGTGCTCAACTGGGTTTTGAGATCCTGGTACAGCGGTGCAAACCGGCGGTTAAACCCGACCATCAGCGTGAGTTTTTTCCGCGCGGCCAGCTCCACCAGTTGCTCAGCCTCACGCAGGTTTTCCGCCAGCGGCTTATCCACACACACGTGAACTCCGGCATTCAGCAATTCACTGACGACCGCATAGTGAGTCGCGGTGCTGGAATGGACGAAAACCGCGTCGCAGGTTTGCGCCAGATTCACCAGTGAATCCACGTAGGGTATCCGCCAGGTATCACAGATACGCAGTGCTTTATCGCGCGAAGGTGAAAAGGCGCCTTGCAGCGTCCAGTCCGCGGAGGTGCCCAGCACGGGTAGCCAGGCCTTTTGTGCAATACCGCCAAGGCCGACTACGCCGATACGTAATTTATTCACGTTAGTCTCCCAGGTGCGCCAGCAATGAATCAAGTCGCTGCTTAAGTTCTGCGACCTCCGTTTCCAGCATTTCCACGCGTGCCTGCAGATCACCGGAGGCTGCAGGGAGTTGATCTGCCGCGGCAATGGCTCCATCAACCTCACCGCAAAACAGGTGCATATAGCGACTTTCACGTTTGCCCGGCTCGCGCGCCAGGCGGATCACATAAGGCCCATCTTCCCGGGTTGCCAGATTTTCCAGTGTCGATTCCACTTCGGCCATATCGCTGAATTCGTACATACGGGATGCGCGACTACGCAATTCACCAGGCGTCTGAGCGCCCCTCAGCAGCAGTGTAGTGATTACGGCCACCTCTGCGGCACTAAGCTTCAGATTGCCAAATTCAGAGTTGCAGAAACGCTGCTCATATTTCGTAACGCGATTGCCAAAGCCGCTCACCGTGCGCAGAAAATGTCGCTTAACCAGGTTATCCAATTGCTCCTGCACGTCCGATTCCGACAGGTTCATCACCGGTTCACGATTCGTTTTTTGATTGCAGGCTGTTACGACTCCATTAACGGAGAGTGGGTACTGTTCCGGCGTTGTCACTTGTTTTTCTAATAAACAGCCAATCACTCGTGCTTCGGTGGCGGTTAATTCGTATTTCATCGTCTTCTCCATTAATCATGGCTGCATCTGAAACTTAGCGGCCGGGGGTCCATTCTGATGTGGTCAACGCCGTCAGCACGTGATCGCGCCACTGCCCGTCAATCAGCAGGTAGTCTTTGGCATACCCTTCTTTTTCAAAACCCAGTCGCGCCAACAGGTCACCGCTGCGCTTATTATGTGGCATGTAGTTAGCCATAATGCGGTGAATATGCTGCGTGCGCTGCATATAACGGATGGCCGAAGTTAAGGCTTCATACATTAGCCCCTGCCCCTGCCATTTCTGCGCAATGGAGTAGCCGAGATAACAGGCATGGAAGGATCCCCGCACTACGTTTGAGAAGTTCGCAACGCCGATAATCTCTTTTTCGTCCGGATCGAGCAGCGCAAAATAATAAGCGGTGCCCTGTTTATGAAACTCAGAGATCATGCCAAGACGCGCCTGCCAGCCGGACGGATAGCAGTGGCTTTCATCGCGAATAGGTTCCCAGGGTTTTAAGAAATGACGATTTTCTGCGTAATAATCTGCCAGACGCCAGGCATCACGCTCATGCACTAAACGCACGACCAGGCGGTCCGTGGTTAAGCGCACTTTTGGCACGTTACTGCGATAGCCAAACATTCTATACCTACTCCTTCCCGTAACGTCTTCAATACGCTATTCGCATTACTATACCTGTGCGAATACACCCTGTGAAAAGAGCAAAATGCCATTTTTTGAATTATTCACACATTTTGATGAAAACTCTCTATCAAGACGGACTTTTGATAAAAAAATATTGTCCCGCGAAGGGTGGGAAAAGCGATGACGACACCGCAGAATAGGAGGTGCTTATCTTTTAAACTCTATCCAGAGTGACGAGTTTTTCCCTGGAGGGGAAATGTCGCAAGTCTCGCAGGCAAGGAACCTGGGTAAATACTTCCTTCTCATCGATAATATGCTGGTCGTGCTGGGTTTCTTCGTCGTTTTCCCGCTGATCTCAATTCGTTTCGTCGACCAAATGGGCTGGGCCGCCGTGATGGTCGGTATCGCGCTTGGATTACGTCAATTTATCCAGCAGGGGTTGGGTATTTTCGGTGGTGCTATTGCTGACCGTTTCGGCGCCAAACCGATGATCGTCACCGGCATGCTGATGCGCGCAGCCGGGTTCGCCACCATGGGCATTGCGCATGAACCGTGGCTGCTGTGGTTTTCCTGCTTTCTTTCCGGGCTGGGTGGCACGCTGTTCGACCCTCCCCGTTCGGCGCTGGTAGTCAAGCTGATCCGCCCGGAAAAGCGCGGGCGTTTTTTCTCTATTCTGATGATGCAGGATAGCGCCGGGGCCGTGGTCGGCGCGTTACTCGGCAGTTGGTTATTGCAATACGATTTCCGTCTGGTATGTGCCACCGGCGCAATTTTGTTCGTTCTGTGCGCGGCGTTTAACGCCTGGCTGCTCCCGGCATGGAAGCTGTCGACGGTGAAAATTCCGGTGCGTGAAGGGATGAGCCATGTGATGCATGACAAGCGCTTTGTCACCTATGTGCTGACGCTGGCGGGCTATTACATGCTGGCGGTACAGGTGATGCTGATGCTGCCCATCATGGTGAATGACATCGCTGGCTCACCGGCCGCCGTGAAATGGATGTATGCCATTGAGGCATGTCTCTCTTTAACGCTGCTGTACCCGATTGCCCGCTGGAGTGAAAAACGCTTTCGCCTTGAACATCGTCTGATGGCGGGCCTGCTGGTGATGTCTCTGAGCATGATGCCCATTGGGCTGGTCGGTAATTTGCAGCAGTTGTTTACCCTTATCTGCACGTTCTATATTGGCTCGATCATCGCCGAACCGGCGCGTGAAACCCTGAGCGCCTCGCTGTCGAATGCGCGGGCCAGAGGAAGCTATATGGGCTTCAGCCGACTGGGACTCGCCATCGGTGGCGCAATTGGCTATGTCGGCGGCGGCTGGCTGTTTGACATGGGCAAAGCCCTGACACAGCCTGAGCTGCCCTGGATGATGCTCGGTATTATTGGCTTCATCACCTTCCTGGCGCTGGGCTGGCAATTCAGTCTCAAACGCCCAACGCGAGGTATGCTGGAACCAGACGCCTGATAGCCGAACCTGCGTCCGGGCGCTTTTCAGTTTTTTCTGCTGGCGTCCGGGGCGCTGGTACTCGATGATGCTTTGTGTCACGATTACGCCACATGCATCATGTTGAGGAACCCCATGAAAAAGTTTTTTTTTGCCGCTGCACTGATTGTCAGCGGCCTGTTGGTTGGTTGTAATCAACTCACGCAATACACGGTTAGCGAGCAAGAAATTAATCAAGCCCTGGCAAAGCATAATAACTTTTCAAAAGACATCGGTTTGCCCGGCGTTGCTGAAGCACATATCGTACTGAATAATCTCGCCAGCCAGATTGGTCGTGAAGAGCCAAACAAAGTAACCCTGACCGGCGATGCCAACCTGGACATGAACTCCCTGTTTGGCAGTCAGAAAGCGACCATGAAGCTGAAGCTGAAAGCCTTACCGGTTTTCAATAAAGAAAAAGGCGCGATTTATCTGCAAGAGATGGAAGTCGTCGACGCCACCGTCACGCCAGAGAAAATGCAGTCAGTACTGCAAACCCTGATGCCTTATTTAAATCAGTCGCTGCGTAACTATTTCAACCAGCAGCCAGCGTACATTCTGAAGGAAGACAGCAGCCAGGGTGAAGCGCTGGCGAAAAAACTGGCGAAAGGTATTGAGGTCAAACCGGGTGAAATCATCATCCCGTTCACCGACTAATAAAACTGAGGGTGCTGATGCGCCCTTTTTTTTCGTGCAAACGAAAACGTTTCCGCTTATCCTTTGTTTCCGGCAAAAAAGACCATCCTCAGCCGGAGCATATTGATGACTGCACCATCCCAGGTTTTAAAGATCCGCCGCCCAGACGACTGGCATCTTCACTTTCGCGATGGCGACATGTTAAAAACTGTCGTGCCCTATACCAGTGAAGTTTATGGCCGCGCCATTGTCATGCCGAACCTGGTACCGCCCGTCACCACGGTTGACGCGGCTATCGCTTATCGCCAGCGCATTCTTGACGCGGTACCTGCCGGACACGACTTCACGCCATTAATGACCTGCTACTTAACGGATACGCTGGATCCGAACGAGCTGGAACGTGGATTCAACGAAGGCGTATTCACCGCGGCAAAACTCTATCCAGCCAATGCCACCACCAACTCGACGCATGGTGTAACCTCTATTGACGCCATCATGCCAGTGCTGGAGCGGATGGAAAAATTGGGTATGCCACTGCTGGTGCACGGCGAAGTCACGCATGCAGATATCGATATTTTCGATCGCGAAGCACGCTTTATTGAAACGGTGATGGAACCGCTGCGTCAGCGTTTGACCTCGCTGAAAGTGGTGTTCGAGCATATCACCACCAAAGATGCTGCCGAATACGTTCGCGACGGTAACGAACTTTTGGCTGCGACCATTACGCCACAGCACCTGATGTTTAACCGCAACCACATGCTGGTTGGTGGGATTCGCCCTCACCTGTATTGCCTGCCAATCCTCAAACGTAACGTCCACCAACAGGCGCTGCGTGAACTGGTTGCCAGCGGGTTTAAGCGCGCATTCCTCGGTACCGACTCAGCGCCGCACGCTCGTCATCGCAAAGAGTCAAGCTGTGGTTGTGCGGGCTGTTTTAATGCACCGACCGCGCTGGGCAGTTATGCCACCGTGTTTGAAGAGATGAATGCGCTGGACCATTTCGAAGCCTTCTGCTCACTCAACGGCCCACAGTTCTATGGCTTGCCGATAAATGAGACCTTTATTGAGCTGGAACGCATGGAGCACCTGGTTCCTGAGAGCATTGCACTGGAAGACGATACGCTGGTGCCTTTCCTGGGTGGCGAAACGGTACGTTGGTCAGTAAAAAGCTAAAAAAAGTGTAGCCAACTGATGCGAATAACTGTATAAATAAACAGTATATTCCACAGGGGGCTACTATGCGTATTGAAGTCACTATTGCCAAAACTTCACCTTTACCTGCCGGTGCAATTGACGCACTGGCTGGTGAACTCTCCCGCCGTATTCAGCACCATTTTCCGGATAACGAAGGTAACGTTACCGTCCGTTATGCCGGCGCAAACAATTTGTCGGTTATTGGCGCGACTAAAGAGGACAAAGAACGCATCAGCGAGATCCTACAGGAAACCTGGGAAAGCGCGGATGACTGGTTCATCAACGAATAAATAATGATATGCAGTGATGTTTGTTTGCCGGGTCGCCCCGGCTTTTTTATACACACTATCCTGTAATCAATCGCGCATTTCTTCTGACGAGTATTTAATTTAATATTAACCCACCGATTATCTTTTAACCAAAACAACAAAATAATTGTGCAACATACTAAAAAAAAATGAATAACATGTTGGTTTCTTAGTCAGATAACGCTGAAAACAAAAAATTTATGCCCTTCCCTCTTTAAATTTTCAATGAATACCCTTATTTATTGATATACTGAAGTTGCTTCAGAAAAAAACGCATTGAACCTCGAAAACCGTTGTCTAGTAACACGAATTAGGGGGCATGATGGAAAAGAATAATGAAGTCATTCAGACTCATCCGCTTGTAGGGTGGGACATCAGCACTGTTGATAGCTACGATGCGCTGATGCTGCGTTTGCACTACCAGACCCCGAATCGCCCTGACCCGGATGGGACTGAAGTTGGTCAAACGCTCTGGTTAACCACTGATGTTGCCAGGCAATTTATTTCGATATTAGAAGCAGGAATCGCCAAAATTGAATCTGGCGATTACCAGGTAAATGAGTATCAGCGACATTAAACCTGATACATCCAGCCATCAAAAGGCACCTTAACGGTGCCTTTCTTATTTCCAGGTTGAATATTCCGGGTCAGTTATTTAACCTGCTACTATCGCGATTGCAGAGAGAAGCGGATGAAATACGACTTAATCATTATTGGCAGCGGTTCTGTAGGCGCCGCAGCTGGATACTATGCCACTCGTGCCGGTCTGAAGGTTCTGATGATCGATGCACATATGCCTCCTCATCAGCAGGGCAGCCACCACGGCGACACTCGATTAATTCGTCATGCTTATGGCGAAGGTGAAAAATACGTTCCGCTGGTACTACGTGCGCAAACATTGTGGGATGAACTGTCCACCCATAATGAAGAACCGATTTTTGTTCGCTCCGGTGTTATCAACCTCGGTCCGGCAGAGTCCACCTTCTTAGCGACTGCAGCGCAAAGCGCCAAACAGTGGCAACTTAACGTTGAACAACTGGATGCGGCAGCCATCATGGCGCGCTGGCCAGAGATTCGTGTACCTGACAACTATATCGGTCTGTTTGAAGCAGAGTCCGGTTTTTTACGCAGTGAGTTAGCAATTAAAACCTGGATCCGTCTGGCGGAAGAAGCCGGCTGTGCGCAACTGTTTAAATGCCCGGTCAGCGCAATTCATCACGGTGATGATGGCATCACGGTAGAAACGGCTGACGGTGACTACCACGCGAAAAAAGCAGTGATCAGCGTCGGCACCTGGGTGCAGGCTTTAGTCCCTGAACTACCGATACAACCGGTGCGCAAAGTGTTCGCCTGGTATCAGGCCGATGGGCGCTACAGCGTTAAGAATAACTTCCCAGCCTTCACCGGCGAGCTGCCAAATGGCGATCAATACTACGGTTTCCCGGCAGAAAACGACGAGCTGAAAATTGGTAAGCACAACGGCGGACAAGTCATTCACTCTGCTGATGAGCGTAAGCCATTTGCCGCTGTAGCCAGCGATGGTTCTGAAGCCTTCCCATTCCTGCGCACAATTCTGCCGGGCGTTGGCTGCTGCCTGCACGGCGCGTCCTGCACTTACGATAATTCACCGGATGAAGACTTTATTATCGATACTCTGCCAGCGCACGACAACACGCTAATCATTACCGGGCTGAGCGGACATGGCTTTAAGTTTGCCTCTGTTCTGGGAGAGATTGCGGCAAACTTCGCTCAGGACAAACCGTCTGACTTTGACCTGACCCCCTTCAGGCTAAGCCGTTTTAAGTGATAATAAACGAATGGCCTCGACGGTGAGGCCATTTTTAATGACAGGAATAACGTCAATGCGCCGTATCTTTCACTATCTGGTTAATAATATTCGCGAGCATCTTATGCTCTACATTATTTTATGGTCGCTGCTGGCCATTATGGATGTAATATATATTATGTTTTTCTGATTCCTGCGCGCTGACAATAATTGACAAAAATTGAAATTAGCTTAATTTCATTGCAATAAACTGAACAATAATAAAAATCATAACTACCCATAAACCAAGCACTCCCACCTATTCTCACACTAATCCCTTGATGATTAATTCAATAATCAGTCAACTTTACTGAACAAAAAATAAATATCATCACCATTGTTATTTATTAGTTGCATTAATGTCTTATACACGCCATTTTCATTCACTTCTGAAATATAAATCGGTGTGCTTATGCAATTCAAAAATAGTTCACAGCGCTATGGCGTAGTGTCAGCCACATTACATTGGCTGGTTGCGATTGCTGTATATGGCATGTTCGCCTTGGGCTTATGGATGGTCACGCTTAGCTACTATGACGGCTGGTATCACCAGGCCCCTGAACTGCATAAAAGCATCGGCATCCTACTCATGATGGGACTGGTTATCCGCGTTATCTGGCGGTTGTTCTCCCCTCCGCCTGCTGCGTTGGCAAGCTACTCCCGTTTAACCCGCATCGCAGCGGCAATGGGTCACCTCGCTCTTTATTTGCTGCTCTTTTCAATTGTCATCAGCGGATATCTAATTTCCACCGCAGATGGCAAAGCGATAAGCGTCTTTGGTTGGTTCGACATTCCAGCCACCGTTGCCAACGCAGGTGCTCAGGCCGACCTCGCCGGTAGCTTGCACCTGTGGCTTGCGTGGACCGTGGTGATTTTATCCCTACTGCACGGACTGATGGCCCTGAAACATCACTTTATTGATAACGACGATACCCTCAATCGCATGTTGGGAAAATCGTCATCTGACTATGGAGCTTAAAATGAAAAAAAACCTGCTGGGACTTACACTCGCCTCTCTGTTATTCACCACCGGGTCGGCCGTGGCGGCAGATTACAAAATTGACAAGGAAGGACAGCATGCCTTTGTTAATTTCCGTATTCAGCATCTGGGTTACAGCTGGCTGTACGGCACATTTAAAGATTTCGACGGTACGTTTACCTTTGATGAGAAAAATCCCGCAGCCGATAAGGTTAACGTAACCATCAACACCAACAGTGTTGACACTAATCACGCCGAACGTGACAAGCATCTGCGCAGCGCAGATTTCCTTAACGTAGCGAAATTCCCGCAGGCGACCTTCAGCTCCACCAGCGTGAAGAAAGAAGGTAATGACCTGGATATCACCGGTAATTTAACCCTGAACGGCGTTACCAAACCGGTTACGCTGGACGCGAAGCTCATCGGCCAGGGCGGCGATCCTTGGGGCGGTACGCGCGCTGGTTTTGAAGCGCAAGGTAAGATTAAGCTGAAGGATTTCAACATTACCACCGATCTCGGTCCGGCGTCGCAGGAAGTCGATCTAATCATCTCAGTGGAAGGTGTGCAACAGAAGTAACGCATGAATGGCCGGATGGGGTTCAAGCCACCATCCGGCATAGCGACTATTGCGCAGGGTCTGGAATACCCAGTTTGGTATTCAGGTGACCACGTGATTTATTAAAGATTTTATTGCCATTTTCACGCCCAGCGCGACGACGCCGTTGTTCCTCTTCCGGCAACTCACTCTCTTCGCTACACAGCTCGCTACAGCAGCCATTATATTTCTGCGCACAAGCCGGGCACTGAATAAACAACAGATGGCAGCCATCATTTTTGCAATTAGTATGGCTATCGCACGCCGTGCCGCACTGATGGCAATGTGCGATAACATCTTCAGAGATTCTTTCGCCCATGCGCTCATCAAAGACAAAGTTTTTACCGATAAAACGCACCGGAAGTCCCTGCTCACGCGCCTTGCGGGCATACTCAATAATACCGCCCTCAATGTGCCAGACTTTGCTAAATCCATTGTGTTTCATCCAGGCGCTAGCTTTTTCACAGCGGATCCCACCCGTGCAGTACATCACGATTTTTTTATCTTTATGCGCCTGCATCATTTCAACAGCTTTCGGCAACTGATCGCGGAATGTGTCTGCCGGGATCTCCAGCGCATTCTCGAAGTGACCCACCTCATATTCATAATGGTTGCGCATATCAATGAATACCGCTTCAGGATCGTCAAGCATGGCATTCACCTCTGCTGCCTTGAGATAATCCCCCACGTTGCTGGCGTCAAAGTCTGGATCGTCAATACCATCCGCCACGATACGTTCACGGACTTTCATACGCAGTACCCAGAACGATTTACCGTCATCATCCAGCGCAATATTCAGACGTAAATCGTTCAATGCAGGATCAAACGCATAGAGTTGCTGGCGAAATGCCTCGACGTTGCTTTGCGGTACGCTGATTTGCGCGTTAATTCCTTCATGGGCAAGATATACTCGCCCGAAGACGTTCAATGCGGTGAACATCTGGTACAGTGCATCACGTGTGTGCTGAGGATTGGCAATGGTGAAATATTTATAGAATGAGATCGTCGTACGCGGCTCGGTCTCGGCCAGCATTTTGGCTTTGAGGGCGTCGTTCGAAATGCGGTTGTGTAACACTGGCATGGTGTACGTATCCTGCAAATAGGGAATAAATGAAAATCGGCGGCATAATAAAGCAAACATCGCCAATTTACATCCACACATTTTACGCTACATTTCATACTTCACTATAAAGTTGCAACAACAATTGCGGAATTAATCACCGTTCTCCCGTCACAAATTTTTGATACGCGCGAAAAAATGCGACAATACAGGGAATTGGTCGTTTGAAGACAGGATAGACATGACGAATTTACCCAAGTTTTCGGCTGCGTTACTGCATCCACGTTATTGGTTAACCTGGCTGGGTATTGGCATCCTTTGGTTAATCGTGCAGTTACCCTACCCCATCCTCTTTAAGTTGGGCTGTGCATTAGGTCGACTGGCGCTACGTTTGATGAAACGTCGGGCAAAAATTGTTTCCCGAAATCTGGAACTGTGCTTCCCGCAGATGAGTGAGCAGGAACGCCAGCAGATGGTCGTCAAGAACTTCGAATCCGTGGGCATGGGCGTAATGGAAACCGGGATGGCCTGGTTTTGGTCCGATAAGCGTATTTCACGCTGGACTGAAGTGATCGGGATGGAACATATCCGTGACGTTCAGGCGCAAAAACGCGGGATCCTGTTAGTGGGTCTGCACTTTCTGACTCTGGAACTGGGTGCGCGTCAGTTTGGTTTGCAGGAACCGGGTATTGGTGTGTATCGCCCTAACGACAACCCGCTTCTCGACTGGCTACAAACCTGGGGCCGTATGCGCTCGAATAAATCAATGCTCGATCGTAAAGACCTGAAAGGGATGATTAAAGCGTTGAAAAAGGGCGAAGTGGTCTGGTACGCGCCGGATCACGATTACGGCCCTCGTGCCAGTGTGTTTGTACCACTTTTTGCTGTTGAACAAGCCGCAACAACCTCTGGGACCTGGATGCTTTCACGCATGTCCAATGCCTGCCTGGTACCGTTTGTTCCTCGCCGCAAACCTGACGGTAAAGGGTATCAATTGATTATGCTGCCTCCGGAGTGTTCACCGCCTTTGGACGACGCAGAGACCACTGCTGCGTGGATGAACAAAATTGTTGAGCAATGCATCATGATGGCACCAGAGCAGTATATGTGGCTGCATCGTCGCTTCAAGACGCGCCCTGAAGGTTCTCCTTCCCTGTACTAAAACACTGTTGCAGTCCTGTGGGCTGCAACACCTTCCCTGCCTGCTTTAGGTTTAACTGCTATCCGCATTGCAGCAATTATCAACCAGGCGCATAATTAGCCTGCTTACTTATATTCAATCGATAGCGCAAACAGCGCGCCACAATGCGGAACGCTATGTCACCCTCAGATGCTCCCATAAACTGGAAACGCAACCTCACCGTTGCCTGGTTAGGTTGTTTTTTAACCGGCGCAGCATTTAGCCTGGTCATGCCTTTTTTGCCCCTTTACGTCGAGAGTCTCGGCGTCACGGGACATAGCGCATTGAATATGTGGTCAGGCCTGGTCTTCAGCATCACCTTTCTTTTTTCCGCCATCGCCTCTCCTTTCTGGGGTGGCCTTGCCGATCGCAAGGGGCGAAAAATCATGCTGCTACGGTCTGCATTGGGTATGGCTGTTGTGATGCTGCTGATGGGACTGGCGCAAAATATCTGGCAGTTCTTGATCCTGCGCGCCTTGTTGGGGCTGCTTGGTGGATTCATCCCCAATGCGAATGCACTGATCGCCACCCAGGTTCCACGCAATAAAAGCGGCTGGGCACTGGGAACGCTTTCCACCGGTGGTGTTAGTGGCGCACTGCTAGGGCCGCTAGCGGGCGGCCTCCTCGCGGATCAGTACGGACTGCGCCCCGTATTTTTCATCACCGCCAGCGTGCTGCTGGTCTGCTTCATCTTGACGCTATTTTTTATCCGCGAGCGATTCCAGCCAGTGAGCAAGAAGGAAATGCTGCACATTCGTGAAGTCGTGGCCTCTTTAAAGAACCCCAAACTGGTGCTGAGCCTGTTTGTCACCACTTTGATCATTCAGGTAGCCACCGGTTCTATCGCGCCAATACTGACACTGTACGTTCGAGAGTTGGCTGGCAACGTCGGCAATATTGCGTTTATCAGTGGGATGATAGCCTCAGTCCCCGGCGTTGCGGCATTAATCAGCGCCCCTAAACTTGGCAAATTAGGCGATCGGATTGGCCCGGAGAAGATCCTGATCGTCGCGCTGATCGTTTCCGTGTTACTGCTAATTCCAATGTCATTTGTCCAGACGCCCTGGCAGCTTGGTATTCTGCGCTTTTTATTGGGGGCGGCCGACGGCGCTCTGCTCCCGGCGGTACAAACGCTGCTGGTCTATAACTCGACTAATCAAATAGCTGGACGTATTTTCAGTTATAACCAGTCATTTCGCGACATTGGTAACGTAACAGGGCCTCTAATGGGGGCAGCGATATCCGCCAACTACGGTTTTCGTGCTGTATTCTGTGTGACCGCAGGAGTCGTACTGTTCAACGCCCTGTACTCGTGGAATAGCCTGCGCCGTCGTCGGAGTACAGAGGTCGTGGGATGATTTATATATTTATATTCTTAGGTTCAGAATAAAAATTATCTCACATGACATATATTTCAGTCTTAATGATAATAGTAACACACCTTATTTCTGCCAGAATTTTTGGCTTCATACAAAGCGGCATCAGCATATGAAACAACTTTATCCGCTGATTCATCATCAATTTTACTGCAATATACACCGATACTTATCGTCATTTTTTCTTTTAAATCATATGAATTTGGTATTGTCGTACCATTCTCGACATTTCGCCTAATTCGTTCTGCAACAACAATTGCCTCATCTTGATCGTTACACTTAAGAAGGATCGCAAATTCTTCGCCACCTACTCTGGCAAAAATATCCGTATCTCTGATTGATTTATTGATAATATCGACAATGCTGATTATTACTCTGTCACCTTCCTGATGACCGTAGGTATCGTTAATCCGTTTGAATTTATCAATATCCAGAACCATTACACACACTGCACCTTTTGCTAAGGATGATTTTAATGACTTATAGAATAATTTACGATTATATATTTTAGTCATTGCGTCTTTGATAGCTGAATCCGTTTCTTTTTTTAAGATGATGAAGGTGTTGTACATCAGTATTGAGATTATACACAGGGCACTTATCACCTCAATCCCCCGGCTAACATACCAAATATACATGCTATATTCATCCAGGCTCAGAAGTAGTACATTGGTCAATATTGCTGAGCAACACAGTAGCCCTATACTTTTCCACAAGATGTTGTGCGTTTTGGTTTTAATGATTAAATACAACAGGACCAGTCCCCAGGATACAATAAGCGAATAAATGTACCCAATATGCCAGTGCACCGTGACATTATCAGGCTTCAGGCTTGTTATCTCGAGTGTAAAATTAGGGTTGTAACTGGCCAGAGTGTGCGCCATCACCGCGATCACTAGCATAATTAAAAATGACAGAACGATATAGCAAGGTTCTCTTTCTTTGGTTTCAATAACTGTCGATGATATTTTATAAGATTTCAATGAAACAAATAGCAGAGCGATGAAACTAATCTGCCGAAAGTAATAGAATATAGCTATATCGTTAGTTCTTTTTTCGATTGATGCATGATCATTAATCAAGTCCTGAACGATGTAGATAGTCTCGACGAAAAATATGTTATTGCCAAGAAACGCCATGCCTAATATCATAAGGCAGGTGAGATCTTTTCTACAAAGATACTGAAATAACATAAACAGGAAAATTATTCCATATAAAAAGAACAACCCTACAATTATAATCAGATATACAGTTTGTGGGACACTTTGCATCGTTAATTTAAATTGTGTAAGACACAAACCACCAAGAACATAGCTAGCCAAACAGATTATATAGAAAGCCATTAACCTTCCATTATTTGAATTATAGTTATCCATAACAACCTTAAGGTAATTCTTAATTTTGCATTTTATATAATAAAGCATAAGATTTTGCAAACTATTATACCCGCACAATTTCAATAACATTAATTCATTTCTTATTTAATGGTTTCTTATAGATTTATAACCTTTGTCATTAATAATATTTTATTATGTATACTATTTTAGTATCACTCACACCATTCACAACCTCTATACACAAAAGACACTTTGTCACTTCCAGAGACACCACTAAGTTTAGCCACTTTCATTGATTACCTCTGCAACACTTCCGTATTGGGCATTAATTTTCTCCTTTACTTTGATTGAGTTATGCAATATTAATTCATAAGCGCTCGCATCCCCCCTCTAAAACACATAAAAAATGGTGTTTAAAACTGAAGATTTTCTAATATAACGCCAGATTTTATTTATTTGATTTTCATTACTGCATTGCAAACCACATACATTACTATTTTTTCTTGAATTTTTTTCCTGATATTACGTAGGCTTCAGTATCTGCCAATGTAAATTTTTTCATAAACTACCGAAGTTACTTTCACCTGCTCTCGTTGGCATTGCAGGCAGTAATCATCTGATTGAGTTAGCCACGCAGCTAACGGGTTTGACGCTCTGCGGATCGCCGTCTATAGATTGAATCATCCCCCTTTATTGTTCGCCTTAGGAGAAGAAATATGGCAAAGAATGACATGAATTTTTATGCCACGTTGGAAGAGGCTATTGATGCGGCTCGTGAAGTGTTTCTGGCTGATAACCCTGACCTTGAGTCAGACGATGCCAGCGTTCAACAGCTAAGCATCCAAAAATACGTGCTACAGGATGGCGACATTATGTGGCAGGCGGAATTCTTTGCTGACGAGGATGATGTAGATGGTGAATGTCTACCAATGCTGAGCGGAGAAGCGGCTCAGAGCGTTTTTGATGGCGACTATGATGAAATTGAAATTCGCCAGGAGTGGCAGGAAGAAAATACGCTTCACGAATGGGATGAAGGTGAATTCCAGCTGGAACCTCCCCTTGATACCGAAGAGGGGCAGACCGCAGCCGATGAATGGGATGAGCGATAATTACTCGTAAGGTCCATGATGTATGTCGAGCGGTAGCAGCAACGTATCAAACACCAGCGAAAATGGCAGATCGAGGATCGTGACGTAGCGCCATGCCGAGTCCCGAACATCCCATTGCACGCCAGGATAGTATTGATTTCCGTGTCCTTGCCCTGGGATGGTACGACTAATAATGCTGCCGCATCCGCTCAGGAAGAAGATCATTATTCCTACAGCCAATATTCGCACCTGCTACCTCACGACTCATTCTATTCAATATAAAAAAATACCGGCACCAGGCCGGTATTTTCACGTTACAGAACGCTTATTTTTTCCTGAGCGCCAACGGGTTCAGAGTCAACCCCTGATAGTAGTTCACCCACGAAGAATACTTATCAGGTGAATTCCAGACGCGATAATGTAAACGTGCCATGGTCACCGGATCGCTCAACAATACAAGGCGGCGATCGCGATTCAGTTTCTCCGGCGTTTCGTTCAGCGCCTGCTCCACATGGCGATCGCGTGCAATCTCCAGCACGTTGCTGGCGCGGTGGCGAGCAGTCGCCATGGCCGTGGCCAGTGCGTTAAACGACGGGTTAAACACCGCATGCATAAAGCCATCGTCCAGCGTACGTTTACGGTTCATCACCAGATAAGTATCGGTATCCACCAGCACCTGCGGCGGGGAATACTCTTCCGGGATCAGGAACAGCTTCCAGCGCTTGGTACGTAACCCCACCGTGGAACGACTGGAAATCACGGAAACAAACGGCGACAGGATCAGCGAGAAGACAATCGGTGCCAGCCAGAACAGGAAACGCAGATCCAGCCAGGCCATACCCACAGCCCACACCAGCCCCAACAGTAACTGAGAACCGTGACGCATAAACGCTTCACCCCATGGGGTGGAATCGTCATCGCGCTGCGGCGAATTCCACACCACTTCCCAACCGAGGAAAGCGCTCACGACGAAGACGGTATGGAACAGCATGCGCACCGGTGCCAGCAGCACGGAGAACAGAACCTCCAGCAGCAGCGACAGCGTAACGCGGATGAACCCACCGTACTCTTTCGTCCCTTTACACCAGATGAGCAAAATACTCAGCAACTTCGGCAGGAACAACAGCACCATCGTTGAAGCAAACAGCGCGATCGCCAGTTCAGGTCGCCATTGCGGCCATACCGGGAATAGCTGACGCGGTTGCAGGAAGTACTGCGGTTCCGTCAACGCATGTACCACCTGCAATGCGGTAGAGAGCGCGAGGAACATAAACCACAGCGGCGCGGACAGATAGGACATCACACCAGTCAGGAACACCGCACGGTGAACCGGGTGCATCCCCTTAACCAGGAACAGACGGAAGTTCATCAGGTTGCCGTGGCACCAGCGACGGTCACGCTTGAGTTCATCCAGCAGGTTCGGCGGTAGCTCTTCATAAGAGCCCGGTAGATCGTAGGCAATCCACACGCCCCAGCCAGCGCGACGCATCAAGGCCGCTTCCACGAAGTCATGGGAGAGAATCGATCCCGCAAACGAACCTTCGCCCGGTAACGGCGCGAGCGCACAGTGCTCGATAAACGGCTTCACGCGGATAATTGCGTTGTGGCCCCAGTAGTGCGATTCGCCTAACTGCCAGAAGTGAAGCCCGGCGGTAAACAGCGGCCCATAAACACGGGTCGCAAACTGTTGGCAGCGCGCATACAGCGTATCCATACCGGAAGCCTTCGGTGAAGACTGGATAATCCCGGCATTCGGATTCGCTTCCATCAGGCGCACCAGGCCGCTCAGACAGTCACCGCTCATCACTGAGTCCGCATCCAGCACAACCATGTAGCTGTACTGATTTCCCCAGCGACGGCAGAAGTCATCAATGTTGCCGCTTTTACGCTTCACGCGACGACGACGACGGCGGTAGAAAATCTGTCCTTCGCCCTGCACTTCGGCAATCAGCTCCATCCACGCTTTTTGTTCTGCCACGCAGATATCTGGATTGTAGCTGTCGCTCAGAATGTAAACATCGAAATGCTCAGCGTTGCCCGTTGCTTTGACCGACTCCCACGTGGCGCGAAGTCCCGCGAATACGCGATCAACGTCCTCGTTACAGATAGGCATAATCAACGCCGTACGGTGTTCAGGATTCAACGGTTCATCCCCGACCGTTGAGGCCGAGATACTGTACTTATCCCGTCCAATCAGCAATTGCAGGAAGCCCATCAGCGCGGTCCAGAACCCCGCTGATACCCAACAGAAAAGTACGGCAAACAAAATAAGAATGCCGGTCTGGAGCATGTAGGGCAGCAGTTGCATAAAGGAGACCCACAAATCCTGCCCCATCATGTCTGCAGGATTAATGAATGCCCACCCCTGATAAGGAAGGATCGTCTTCATATACCAAGTTGCAACGACCGTTTGCGCCAGCGTTAAGATCAACAGCGTATAGCGGCGGATGGTGCCTACGGTACGCCATTTTTGCTCGCTCTCTTGTTCTTCTTTCGTCAAACGCGAAAGATAACGCGGAGTCACATCGCGCCCACGCAGACGATCCCAAAAACGGCCAACCGGGTTGGTACGCCAGGGATCGGGGAACATAGAGGTACGCGTTGCTTTTGGCATCGCCTGTAGCTGATCGCGCCCCTCATCGTCCTTAACCAACTGCTCTTTAGCCAGAGAATCCGGCCATGCTTGCTCAAGACGAGCTTTTACAGAACCCTGCGGTGAATCATCTTCGCGCGAGTACGTACGATGCTCAGCATCCAGCGCCTGATGAACGGCGCGGATGTCAGTTTTCGGCAGTGCCGCTTTTTCGATATCCGAAAGCGGCATTGCGTCAATATACTCAGTTGTCTTATTCATTGGCAGGTAACTGGTAGCTCCAGGTTTCACTCAGCGTCTGATCGGCATTGACCAGGGCAGCACGCATTTCAGTGGTTTTCTTCACGTCTTTCACTTTCACGCGCAATACCAAACGCCAACCTTTAGTAACCGGGTTGTAGCGCACGGTGTTTTCAACGATTTCACCGTTGTCACCAATACTGGTTTGTGCGGTAACCGGCGTATCCTGCGGCAGCTTTTTCATATCGGTGCCGGAAAAGTCCACCACAAACGCGATGGTACCGTCAGGCTGACGAATGAGATTGGACTGTTTAACATCACCGGTAGAACGACGTGTCTGCTGTACCCAGGCGTTATCAGGCGCATGAAGCTTGTCTTCATCACGCGTGAACGTCAGGGTATATTTAAAGTTCATTTCTTTACCGGCTTCAGGCAGCTGATCCGGGGTCCAGTACGCAACGATGTTATCGTTCGTTTCATCGTTAGTTGGAATTTCAACTAACTCAATCTTACCTTTGCCCCAATCGCCTTTTGGCGTGATCCAGGCGCTCGGGCGCAGATCGTAACGATCGTCGATGTCTTCAAAACGCGAGAACTGACGGCCACGCTGCAACAGACCGAAACCTTGCGGATTTTCCATAGCAAAGCTGCTCACCGCGAGATGTTTCGGGTTATTCAGCGGACGCCAAATCCATTCGCCGTTGCCAGCGTGGATGGACAAACCGTTAGAGTCATGCAGTTCTGGACGATAGTTAGTCGTCAGAGAAGGCTGGTTAGGTCCATACAGGAACATACTGGTTAACGGTGCCACGCCAAGTTTGCCCACTTTGTCGCGCAGATAAACTTTGGACTGAACATCGACTACCGTGTCACGACCAGGAATGATGACAAAGCGATACGCTCCGGTTGCACGCGGAGAATCCAGTAAGGCATAAATGGTTAAACGTTTATCAGTTGGTTTCGGACGCTCGATCCAAAACTCACGAAAGCGGGGAAATTCTTCACCAGAAGGCAGAGCGGTATCAATCGCGAGACCGCGCGCAGAAAGGCCGTAGACCTGGCCTGCACCCAGAACACGGAAATAGCTGGCACCGAGCATGCTGACGATTTCGTCGTTTTTATCTTTGCTGTTGATCGGATACAGCACTTTGAACCCGGCGAAACCGAGATCTTTTACCGTGTCTTTATCATGCTGAACATCGCCGAAATTAAAGTAATCCGGGCTGTATTTGATTCTTTTCACCGCAGTAGCGGTCACTTCGTTGATTTTGACCGGCGTGTCGAAGTACATACCCTGGTGGTAGAACTCGAGCTTAAATGGGGTCTTGAGATTGCTCCAGTAGGCTTTATCGCGATTAAACTGGATCTGCTGATAATCCGCATATTTCATGTCGCGGAAAACGGAGGGCAAGTTACTTTTTGGCGCCTCATAGCCTTTATCGGCTAAGGATTGAGCTTGTTTTGCAACATCATCAATGCTGAATGCCCAGCTTGATGATGTGTACAGCGTTAACATGACTGCTGCACCCAACCAACGCATTTTCATCATTTGTAGTTTATGTTTCATAATTAGTAAGCACTTCCCCCTTTGTGTGCTTATATTGATCCGATCCATTTTAATGGATAATCGGGTATTCCGACAACTGAATCCCTGTATTGTTCGCGCGCTGGCTCATGGTTTAAGCAGGTTCGTCTGCCTGTTTTCACTTTGCGTGCTTATCCTGGAGACAGGTTGTTAGACTTCGTGTAGGGTTGCCCTCGAATGTAACCATTATTCGTCTTAGGGATAAGACGAAAAGTCTGAGAATACATAACTGTCTATGAGCTCTGTATCACCACCACGCGAATATTTTCTTGACTCCATCCGTGCCTGGCTAATGTTGTTAGGGATCCCGTTTCATATTTCATTGATCTACTCCACCCACACATGGCACGTGAACAGCGCAGAACCATCGTGGTGGTTGACCTTGTTCAATGACTTTATCCATGCTTTTCGCATGCAAGTCTTCTTTGTCATTTCGGGTTATTTTTCCTACATGCTATTTCTACGCTATCCGTTAAAGCGCTGGTGGAAAGTGCGTGTAGAACGCGTGGGGATCCCTATGCTGACCGCGATTCCGCTGCTTACGCTGCCGCAATTTATCATGCTGCAATACGTGAAAGGCAAAGCAGACAGCTGGCATACCCTCAGCGGCTACGATAAATACAACGCGCTGGCCTGGGAGCTGATTTCCCATCTGTGGTTTTTACTGGTTCTCGTGGTGCTAACGACCCTGAGCATGTGGGTGTTTACCCAGATGAAACACAGATTGACGCAAAGCGACGTCGGCAGCGCGCCTGCGGTGTCAATGACGAAGTTAACGCTGATTTTTGCAGTGCTGGGTTTCGGTTATGCCGCCGTCAGAAGGACGATTTTCATCCTCTACCCTTCGATTCTCAGCGATGGCATGTTTAATTTTATCGTTATGCAAACGTTGTTTTATGTGCCTTTCTTTATGCTCGGTGCGCTGGCGTTTATCAATCCTAATCTGAAAGCGCTGTTTACCACGCCATCGCGCGGCTGCACGCTGGGCGCCGCATGCACATTTGTCGCATACCTGCTCAATCAACGTTACGGCAACGGCGATGCCTGGATGTATGAAACCGAATATGTTATTACCATGGTCATGGGCCTGTGGATGGTGAACGTCGTCTTTTCACTTGGTCACCGTTTGCTGAATTTCCAGTCAGCCCGCGTAACCTATTTTGTCAACGCATCTCTGTTTATCTATCTGGTGCATCATCCGTTAACGCTGTTTTTTGGCGCTTACATCACACCGCATATCAAGTCGAATTTGCTGGGCTTTCTCTGCGGTCTACTGTTTGTAGTCGGGATTGCGGTAATACTGTACGAAATCCATTTACGGATCCCGGTGCTGAAGTTTCTCTTTTCGGGTAAACCACCCGTCAGGCAGGATAAAAACAAGGCCGTGGCCGGTTAGTTTTCCGCCAATCATTGTGTGGTTCAGAGCAACCACTCAATGGGTAACACGGACGCCAGCTTTACCAGAACCCGCTTCCAGAATCCTGTGGCGGGTTCTTTTTTCAGTACCTGTTCACTGCCAGAAAGTCTGTCGACCCAATTGATTCTTCCCCACCGATCAAGACGTAGTTGCCAAGCCATTTCACGCTGGCTTTGCATAAAACGTTTATGAATCAACTCGGCCAGTACTTCACTCTCAATCACAAACCCCATTTCCGTATTGAGCAGCGTTGAACGGGGATCAAAATTAAGCGAGCCGATAAACACTTTACAACCGTCAATGCTGAAGGTTTTCGCATGCAGGCTGGAGCCTGAATTACCGGTTAATCCCCGGTCATGTACTGCTGAAACGCGATCGCGAGTTGGTTTGAGCTCGTATAACTCCACACCGTAGCGCAAGAGCTTTTTTCGCCAGCGTGCATAGCCTGCGTGAACGACTGCGACATCATTCGCCGCCAGAGAATTAGTTAAAATCGCGATCTTAACGCCTTTTCTCACCAGTCTCAGGAGCTGCGCCACACCGGCGCGAGTTGGTACAAAGTAGGCGGAAATAATATCAATACGCTCGGTGGGAGATCCCATCACGTCAAACAAACGCTGCGGTAATAGTGAGTGGCGCGGCGCTTTCCCCTCTCCTTTTGCGGGATCATCACTCAGCAAGCGCGTTCTCGCCCAAATCAGCGGTAGCGACCTCTGATCGAGGTGGGTCATAAACTGGCTGGTTTCCAGCTTATGTAGATAGCGACGCGTGATGTCATCGTTATACCAGGATTCTGGAAGTTCGATTTTTTGCGTTGAAGCTGGCTCAGCCACCTCAAGTACGTTTTGCAATGTTGAAACCGAGCGGCAGTGCCAGTAACGCTCGAAGTCGTCAGCAACATCCTGGACCACCGGCCCGATAGCCATAACATCCAGATCGGAAAACAGCGGTTGTTCGCCTGTGCCAAAATAGGCATCGCCGATATTTCGCCCGCCCACGAGAGTTACGACGCCGTCAGCGGTATAACTTTTATTGTGCATACGTCGATTCAACCGGGCAAAATCGGTTAAATAGCCTAGTGCACGCAGGATACGAAAGGAAAAGGGATTAAACAGACGGATTTCTATATTAGGGTGATTGTCCAGCAAGCGCAGCGTGTCATCCAGACCTGGCGTGTTGTTATCATCCAGCAACAAACGCACCCGGACGCCCCGCTTCGCCGCGGCCAGCAAAACGGAATCTATGGTCACTCCCGTTTTTGCAACACCGATTTTGACGACAAGTTGGCTTGCTTGAATCTATCCGGCGTCTGAATGGGATTTTATTCCCGCGCCTCGATGAGTTCCGCGCCTGATGAACCTCCAGAAAATATACGGCTTCAATGAGCCTTTCCGTTTTACAGGTTCCTCAACAGGCCGGTGGGCCGTTAGTATCATCAATATCAGTATTCGCAAAACCAGATGAATGATTGTTTAAACTGGTGTATTTCTGCCTTTATGCTTCGTAAGTTTGCTGTCGCGCCGTCAGTGCCCAGGCTATTCTGGCCAGCTTGTTTGCCAGAGCACAGGTGACGACAAAGTTGCTTTTCCGACACAACAACTCCCTGACCCAGTCGGCCAACTTGCCAGACTGGTGTTCCAGTTTTTGTATGAATACCCTGGCACACTGAACCAACAAAGTTCGGATCTTTTTGTTGCCCCGCTTGCTAATCCCTAACAATGTCGTCCGACCTCCCGTGCTGTACTGTCGGGGTACCAGCCCTGTTGCCGCCGCAAAGTCACGGCTGCTGGCGTACTGCTTCCCGTCGCCAATCTCAGTTGAAATAGTACTGGCAGTCAGCGTTCCAACGCAGGGAATACTCAGCAAGCGCTGTCCAACCTCATCTTCGTCCAACTTTCGTTTCAACTGAGATTCCAGATCTTTAATCTGCTCAACAAGATAGTGATAATGCTGTTGTAATTTCAGCAGTAACTGGCTGAGATAAAGAGGCAAACTACTGTCCTCAAGAAGGGTACTCAGTCGACTAATAACGGCAGCACCTCGCGGAACGCTGATACCAAATTCCAGCAGAAAAGCATGCATCTGATTAGTTGTTTTCACCTTATCCTGAACCAGGGATTCACGGACACGATGCAGAGCTCGCATTGCCTGCTGAGATTCGGTTCTGGGCTGCACGAAACGCATAGATGGACGTGATGCTGCTTCACAGATAGCTTCAGCATCAACGAAGTCATTTTTGTTGCTTTTAACGAATGGGCGGACAAATTGCGGTGATATCAGCTTTGGAAAATGCCCTAACTCTGCCAGCTTGCGTGCCATAAAGTGAGAACCGCCACAGGCTTCCATCGCGATGGTTGTTGCCGGGCATGTCGCCAGAAATTCGATTAGCTTTGGTCGGGTGAATTTTTTACGGTAAACGGCCTTCCCACGATGATCCTGACAATGAATATGGAAAGAGTTCTTACCCAGATCGATACCAATAAGCGCAATGTTTTCCATGATGGTTCTCCGAATGAAAGCCTGTCCTCAGCATAGTACTGGGAAGGAGGGAGTGACCATCTCATTAAATAGTAATAGCCCGGACATGTCGCTTTCCCAGATGTAATACTGAACATCCAGGGTACGTTCCGCCATTTCCGTCAACCGATAGCGAGCAGCAAATGCATCCAGGCTGTCATCCAACGTCAGAATGCCGCATTCTCCCGGGTGGTTTTCACAAAGTGGCGTGATGGCACGCTCAAGTCGCGTCATATCAGTCCGTGCGTTCATCGCCTTGCTGGGTAAGTAATCTCTTGTATAGCCGAGCGTTTTCTTCATCAAAGCACACGAAGTATATTTGATCGGGAAGCGCACGTCGGGTGATAAATTTCAACACCGTTTTCACCGCGATCTCTGCCGCTGCAGCGCGGGGATAACCATAAGCCCCGGTGCTAATCGCCGGAAAAGCAATGGACTGATAGCCATTGGCTAAGGCCAGTTGCAAGCTATTAAAGTAAGCCTCTTCGAGGCGTTCAGCTTCATGATGATCGCCTCCCTGCCATACGGGCCCCACGGTGTGGATTACTGCCCTGGCGGGCAAGTTTCCCGCCAGGGTGATAACCGCATGACCGGTTGGGCATTCGCCCTGTTGCTGGATAACCTGTTTGCAGGCCGCCAGCAACTCAGGCCCTGCAGCGCGATGAATCGCTCCATCGACGCCACCTCCGCCCAATAGCGATGGATTCGCCGCATTGACAATCACATCAACAGCGATCGTCGTAATATCGCCATGTAACACATGAACACGTGATTGCATAAGTTCCCCCTGACCAAACACTATTTGTTAAGTGTACAGCAGGGTTTTCCCGGAAATCTCACTTTTTAACCAAACGTGTGCATATGTACGCCGGAATGATTCATTTATATTCAATGTTAAGAATTGCCATGTTTTTCTGTTCATTGAGATAGTGCATTTTGACTGTGGCAATTTGCTGCACATTTTGAGGGGAAGTCGCGACCTGTTGCTGATTGTAGAGACTATTACGGGTGGTGCCGTCGCGCATACATGACAATTCAATTTGCTGCTGCCGAGCGTTAACATCGCAAGGTGATTCAACTATTGCACCGCGAAAATGAATAACCCCGCCGGTTGAGATTTGTTGCGCCATTGCGGGGAGGGTAAAAAGAGAAATACTGCACAAGCTGATACTTAAAAAACGCTTTAATAATGTACACATAAGGGTTGGCTTTGTTGAATAAATCGAACTTTTGCTGAGTTGAAGGATCAGATCACGTATCTTCCCGACAACGCAGACCGTTCCGTGGCAAAGCAAAAGTTCAAAATCACCAACTGGCCCACCTACAATAAAGCCCTCATCAACCGTGGCTCCATAACTTTCTGGCTGGATGATGAAGCTATTCAGGCCTGGTATGAGTCAGCAACACCTTCTTCACGAGGCAGACCTCAGCGCTATTCTGACCTTGCCATCACGACTGTGCTGGTCATTAAACGCGTATTCAGGCTGACCCTGCGCGCTGCGCAGGGCTTTATTGATTCCATTTTTTCTCTGATGAACGTTCCGCTACGCTGCCCGGATTACAGCTGTGTCAGCAGGCGGGCAAAGTCGGTTAATGTCAGTTTCAAAACGCCCACCCGGGGTGAAATCGCACACCTGGTAATTGATTCCACCGGGCTGAAGGTCTTCGGTGAAGGCGAGTGGAAAGTCAAAAAGCATGGCCAGGAACGCCGCCGTATCTGGCGTAAGCTGCATCTCGCCGTTGACAGTAAAACACATGAAATCATCTGCGCTGACCTGTCGCTGAACAACGTTACGGACTCAGAGGCCTTCCCCGGGTTAATCCGGCAAACCCACCGGAAAATCAGGTCAGCCGCCGCCGATGGCGCTTACGATACCCGGCTATGTCACGATGAACTGCGGCGTAAGAAAATCAGCGCGCTTATCCCTCCCCGAAAAGGTGCGGGTTACTGGCCCGGTGAATATGCAGACCGTAACCGTGCAGTGGCTAATCAGCGAATGACCGGGAGTAATGCGCGGTGGAAATGGACAACAGATTACAACCGTCGCTCGATAGCGGAAACGGCGATGTACCGGGTAAAACAGCTGTTCGGGGGTTCACTGACACTGCGTGACTACGATGGTCAGGTTGCAGAGGCTATGGCCCTGGTACGAGCGCTGAACAAAATGACGAAAGCAGGTATGCCTGAAAGCGTGCGTATTGCCTGAAAACACAACCCGCTACGGGGGAGACTTACCCGAAATCTGATTTATTCAACAAAGCCAACTGCGTTATTACAGCATTTAAAACAATCGCTGGCGTTAACCGGAAAACTACATAATATTCAACGTTCTCTGGATGATATTTCCTCCAGCTGCATTGTTCTACTGGACATGATGGAGGCAGACAAAAAACTGATCCATTACTGGCAAGATAATTTGAGCAGAAAAAACAACAATATAAAGACGTTATTGTTGAATACCCCAGATGATTATCCTTATCGGGATATTGAAAACTGGCCGCATATCAATGGCGTATTCTACGCAACGGAAGATGAGCAGCGTGTCGTCAGCGGATTGCAAGGTGTGTTGCGTGGCGAATGCTACTTTTCACAAAAGCTCGCCAGCTACCTGATCACGCATTCCGGGAACTACCGCTATAACAGCACGGAGTCGGCATTACTTACGCACCGTGAAAAAGAGATCCTTAATAAACTGCGTATTGGCGCCTCAAATATTGAAATCGCGCGTTCACTATTTATTAGTGAAAATACGGTTAAAACACATCTTTATAATCTTTTCAAAAAGATAGCTGTCAAAAATCGTACGCAGGCGGTCTCGTGGGCCAATGATAACCTCAGGCGATAAAGCCATGAAAAGCTATTTGTCCTGGATTGTGGCAGCAAATTTGTTCCTTGCTGCCGGGAATCTACACGCTGCTGTAGAGGTGGAGGTTCCCGGACTGTTGACTGACCACACTGTCTCTTCCATTGGCCATGATTTTTATCGTGCCTTTAGTGACAAGTGGGAAAGTAAGTACACAGGAAACTTAACCATTAATGAAAGGCCCAGTGCACGTTGGGGAAGTTGGATCACCATAACTGTCAATCAGGACGTTATCTTCCAGACTTTTTTATTCCCGACGAAAAGAGACTTCGACAAAATTGTGGTCTTCGCATTGGCAGAAACTGAGGAAGCATTAAATCGTCGGCAAATAGATCAAACGCTATTAAGTACGAGCGATTTAGCGCGCGATGAATTCTAAAACATGATTTAGTCCGGAGGCTTTCATGCGTGTCAAACATGCAGTGGTTTTGCTCATGCTGATTTCACCATTAAGTTGGGCCGGAAATATGACGTTCCAGTTCCGCAACCCTAACTTTGGTGGCAACCCAAACAACGGCTCTTTTTTACTGAACAGCGCTCAGGCGCAAAACTCGTATAAGGATCCGAGTGCTGGCGATTACGGGATTGAAACCCCATCAGCACTGGATAACTTTACCCAGGCAATACAGTCGCAAATACTCGGTGGCTTGCTCACCAATATCAATACCGGTAAACCGGGGAGGATGGTAACCAGCGATTTTATCGTTGATATCGCCAACCGGGATGGGCAACTGCAACTGAATGTCACGGACAGGAAAACGGGGAGAACGTCGACTATTGAAGTGTCGGGTTTACAAAATCAGTCGACCGATTTCTAAATTATAGCCACGAAAGGAAAAAATCATGCAGCGCTTACTTATCATGGTGGCAGTAATTTTACTCAGCGGATGTTTAACAGCTCCGCCTCAAGAAGCCGCTAAGCCGACATTAATGCCCCGGGCCCAAAGCTATAAAGATTTGACGCATCTGCCTATGCCTACAGGTAAGATCTTTGTGTCGGTATACAACATTCAGGATGAGACTGGCCAATTTAAACCTTACCCGGCAAGTAACTTCTCTACCGCCGTCCCGCAAAGCGCCACGGCTATGCTTGTCACCGCATTGAAAGATTCTCGTTGGTTCGTCCCTCTGGAACGTCAGGGGTTACAGAACTTGCTGAACGAACGTAAAATCATTCGTGCTGCTCAGGAAAACGGTACGGTTGCGATTAATAACCGGATCCCGCTACAGTCCCTGACCGCGGCAAACGTCATGGTGGAAGGGTCAATTATCGGTTATGAAAGCAACGTTAAATCGGGTGGTGTCGGTGCGCGTTATTTCGGTATTGGCGCCGATACGCAATACCAGCTCGACCAGATAGCGGTAAACCTGCGCGTAGTTAACGTCAGCACCGGTGAGATCCTGTCGTCAGTGAACACCAGTAAAACCATTTTGTCTTATGAAGTACAGGCTGGAGTGTTCCGCTTTATTGACTACCAGCGTCTGTTGGAAGGTGAAATTGGCTACACCTCTAACGAACCGGTTATGCTTTGTCTGATGTCAGCGATTGAAACAGGCGTTATCTTCTTAATTAATGACGGCATCGATCGCGGATTGTGGGATTTGCAGGATAAGAAACAAGTTGATAATGACATTCTGGTTAAATACCGCCATATGTCGGTACCGCCAGAATCCTGATGGATCTTTACTGCATAAAAAGCGTGAGGAAAACCCTCACGCTTTTTTATTTACTGGTCAGCGTCGGCGATATTCGATTTTCACGGCGAGACGCCAGCCACAGACCACTGTTTTTCATCGCATAGCCGAATACCAGGCCCAGTACCAGTGAAGGTACAACCAGTCGCCAGTCGCCCTGCCCTGCAAATGTTGCACATGCGCCAATAAACGTGCCCGGTACAAATGAAAGCAACCATTGCTTTGCCTGGATACACATCAGAAACGCGACAATTCCCGTCATGACATAACCAATAATGTCCATATGCGGGGCAAGCGCGCTACCGTTAATAATCACCAACGCCCACACCACACCGCTTAGCAGCGTACACGCCGAGATCCACAGTCCTTTTAGCCCACCTTGCGGGCAGGCGAAATAGGCCGTGCAACCCAGAAAGCCAGCCCAACTGAGTAAGCCAAGAGAAACGGCCACCCATCCCCAGATCCCAGAGAGAATGCCCGTTGTGATTGCAATTGAGAGAAGTATGTTCATGCCGCGTATCTTAGCAGAAAAACGGCATAGGAATGAGATCGTGCACACAATTTATGCAAGCATGTAATTTGCGTTGCAGATTAAAGTGATTTAAATCACATTTATTCGTCAGTATCTTCCTGCAACTCATCCCACATTGCACTAATAGCATCACGTGTTAGCGGCGCCATGGTACGCCAGAACGGCGTGTTTGCGTGCGCCTCAACTTTGCCAAGGAACGTACCACACCAGGGCAGCAGGTAGTCTACAAACAAGGTTTCAAGCGCCTCACTTTCATCTTCCGCAGACTGGTCTTCAAGCCATGAAGCCGCCAGCAACAGCGTACCAATGTGATCTGCCGGCGTATCTGCCAGCGGCATACCGCGGGCAGAAAGAAATGCACGAACATCCGATTCTTTCGCCCCTTCTACCCAGGCGCTACGATAAGGCGGCACAGCACACTCTTCACCGACAAACAGCGCGTTGTAATCTGCAGCCAGTTGGGGCATATCGCAGTTCTTCTGCAGACGAGTGAGCAGTTCGTCCTGTTCCAGCGGCCAGTTGGCGGACAGTTTACCTTCACTAATTAAGGTAAACAGGGGAACCAGTAAAGGGTCCTGCGGTTGGCGATAAAACAGCGAGCCCAGTACACGACACAGGATAGAAAACTCGTTCATTGATATATTCCAGTTAGTAACAATTACAGTTCAGCAAATTCCGCGATTGGCTCCATGCCTCGCGATTCCAGAAACGCCAACAGGCGTTTAGGTGTGACGTTTAAAATTCTGTCTTCAGGGAAATTAACATCATCCAGGATTTTACGGCATTCGCCAAATTCTCCCAGCGTGAAAGCAGTATGTGAATCCGACCCTAATGCCACCCAGCCGCCAGCATCGCGCACAGCCGCAGCAACCGCACGACAATTATCCTCACTGCCCTTACGCGAATGCAAAAACGAAGAGTTATTGATTTCCAGTGCAACCTGGTACTTTGCCGCCGCCTGGGCAATTGCAGTAATATCAACCGGATACTTGGGATTTCCCGGATGGCTAATGATGTGCACATTACCGCTGGCCATCGTGGCTATCATTGCCTGGGTATTGGTTTCTTTATCGTGAGGTGCAAAAACTGGCTCATGGAAGCCCGCAATAATGAGGTCCAGAGAGGTAAACATCGGACCTGAACAGTCAATTTCGCCTTCAATATTCTTAATATTCGCCTCAATGCCGCGCAGGATCCCTACGCCATCTACAACACGTGGCCAAATACGCATATTGATAAAGTGCCAGTGGTGAGGCGCGTCCGCCATGTCCGGTCCATGATCGGTAATGGCAAACAGCTTGATGCCTTTGCGACGGGCTTCAGCGATGTAATCACTTAAGGTGCTGTAGGCGTGGGTGCTGGCGACGGTATGCATATGCAGGTCAACGGGATACATAACTCTCTCCTGTAGTCATTTTTCGTCAAGGATAGCAGGTATCGCCGCTATTTATTAGCTGAAACCCGGCATCCGCCGGGTTAGCATTAGTATCCCCGTACGCGATCGACCTGACCCGTAACGGATTTCCCGCTCTCAAGATCCAAAATCGTGCGGGAGATATAGTCCACCGCCTCCGCCGGGCGCGTTACCGCGGCAATATGCGGCGTCATTGCCACACGCGGATGTTTCCACAGAGGACTGGTTTCCGGCAGCGGTTCACGGCTATAGACATCCAGCATGGCACCTTTCACCTTGCCGCTGTCCAGCGATGCCAGAAGATCGTCTTCATTGAGATGAACACCACGCGCCAGGTTCAGCACGTAGGCGCCATCCAGCAATTGGCTAAGTAAATCAGCGTTAATAATACCTACGGTTTCTGCCGTATTAGGCAGGAGGTTGATAAGCACACGAGTTTGGCTCAAAAACGCGCCCAGTTCCTCAGTACCGGCGAAGCTTTCCACGCCAGACCAGGATTTACGCGAACGGCTCCAGCAGCGCAGTGGGAACCCCCATGCTTGCAGGCTTTCGGCAACTTTTGCGCCCAATACACCTGCCCCCATGATCCCGACGGTAAACTCCTCACGAGTATATTCTGGCAACGGTTGCCATTTTGCCTGATTTTTCAATGCCTGATAATCATCAAAGCGACGAAACCAGTGCAGCACCTGACTGACCGCATATTCCTGCATTTGCAGGCCCATACCCGTATCTTCCAGACGGAAAAGCGGGATCGACGCATCCAACATTTCCGGATGAGCATTGAGTTTACTGAGAATAGAATCGACGCCCGCGCCCAGCGCAAATACGGCTTTTAATTTTCGTCCTGCGAGCATTTCAACCGGCGGATGCCAGACCAGCGCATAGTCAGCATGTGCATTATCACCCGCTTTCCACTCACGTACGTTTGCACCAGGTATTGCCTTTGCCAACGCATTAATCCACCAGGTCGTATCGAATGTTGGGTGATAGAAAATTATATCCATAGTGTCTCCTGAACATTGTTATGCGGAACTTTCTCGCACTTATAATCATCATTTTTCGAGGGAACATCAGAGTAGCAAATTTTAGGATGCTGGCAAAAAAAACAATTCCCGCTTATTTATGCTCCATGTTGCTTGAAGTTTGTGTAAATGCACATTTTTTTCAAAAAGTTGATTGACGACGGGGCGGTGTTTCCCCTACATTAGCGCCCGTTCCGGTAGCACAGGAACAACAATATGGTGAGGTGTCCGAGTGGCTGAAGGAGCACGCCTGGAAAGTGTGTATACGGCAACGTATCCGGGGTTCGAATCCCCGCCTCACCGCCATATCTTAAGAAGAGCTCGTACGCAAGTACGGGCTTTTTTTTCGTATGTTGCACAGCATGGCGGGTATGAGAAGCCCGGACCGGGGTTCGACTACTGGCGCAGCCAGTTGGACAGACTGTGAGCACAGCGAACAGGCTGCCCGCAGGGCGAGCGAAGCGAGTCAATCCCCGCCTCACCGCCATATTTAAAGAAGAGCTCGTACGCAAGTACGGGCTTTTTTTTCGTATGTTGCACAGCATGGCGGGGATATCGCCCCGCTCAAGGTTTCTGCTCTACTTATCGCTGGTAGCGGCATGCATGAGACTTATCATGCCGGATTTCTTCATCAAATCACGCCAGATCCTCCGGTCCAGATTGCAGGTAATGACCTTCATAGCGGTTTACTCTTTCTCAAGCGACCAGCAGCGGAAGCCATCACCCATTGCCCAGTCCTGCGCAGTTTGCCCGCCAATACTCCCGGTTGTGCTGAGATATCAGCAAGCTGGTGGAGCATCGCTTTAATTTATTCCAGCGCGGCATTGCACCCGGTAATGATACGCTTAAGCAAGGAATGCTGGCCAGGTGTTGTGAGTCCGGCAGCATCACGAATGGTGTGTAATACAGGGGTGTAAGCATCGATCGATTTCGTCGATCGATTACGTAAAAATTGATCTGCAAAATGAATTATCCCGCATGATTGTCCCTGTGCCACAATCTCTAAAACGAATTTAACTGATTGTTTATAAATCTAATTCCTGTCTTATTTAGGAGCGAGCACCTTTTGTCCTGGAAGCTCGGCAGGGAAATAGCATAAAGGATGATGTGATGAAGAGATGCGCACGGTGTAATAAGAAAAGGAGCGTCTTTGAACAGTGGCTCTCACTCGATACAGAATTCTGCGACGAGTGCTTATTTGATATTGACGAGGAAATCAGGGAAAGGCAAATACTCCCCGTCAGACGTCTGAAAGATGATCCAGCCCGCAATACAAATCGGAAGTCTTCCCGTTGATTTTTATCATCATTTTATAGATACGATCATGATAAATTTCACCTTGTTTTTTATATCACCCTGACTGTAAATGAGATTGAGTACTGTAACAGCACACGTTTCTCTTAAGAGCAGGTACATGCCAGAGTGAAGGGTTGACAATGCTCTTCAGAAGAACATGTCAGTATGGCAAGCAAGGATACACATAAATGGTAAAGTTTCTGCGAAATGGACCCGCAGTTGTTGTTCTGGCATTTATATTATGGGGCCTGATCCCATTGTTTTATCAATATCTATCTGGCGGAGCCCTCGCTGAAATTTTGATGTACAGAGTTTTCTGGTCTATACCTCTATTACTGCCAATAAGATTATTATTTCGTAAGAGAACGTTTTTTCGCGATTTACTGAAAGATAAAACCTCCTTCATATCCTGCATGATAGCAGGCTTGCTAATGGTAATTTCGTGGTCAGCTTTTATTTATGCATTAACAAATCATAAGGTACTCGACGCCAGTCTGGGATATTTTATCAACCCACTTATTGTCATTTGCCTTGGCTGTATTTTTCTTAAAGAAAAACCATCATTATTTCAACTTATAGCAGTAATATCCGGCGTATGTGGTCTTGGCTATCAGATTATTTCCGCAAACAGTTTTCCTTCACTAGCGTTAATCATGGGGTTTTCATTTGCATTGTACGGACTGGCGCGAAAATTTATCCATTACGATGCAATAACCTCAATCACGCTTGAAACATTCTGGGCTCTACCTGTTGCTCTTTTCATCTTTATCTATACTGGCTCGAGTATAACTACATCATCTGACATCTCTCTGTTCCTTTATATATTAACCGCTCCCGTTACAGTAATTCCGTTAGTGTTATTTGCAGTAGCGCTAAATCGTACATCTCTTATTGTGACAGGTCTTGCTCAGTATATAGAACCATCTTTGCAATTTCTCATTGCCATACTTATATTTGGAGAAGTTATTAATTACTCCGAGCTATTTTGTTTTTCAGCGGTATGGTTTGGATTGTTGCTATGTATATTTGAGAGTCTTTACTATCATTACCGACGTAATCCTCCACGGTCTGAAAGTAATCATCCTGCAGGCACTTTACGGTGATGTACATGCAGAATATAAAACTCAGTACGCTTATTCGTTTCCCTGGAACACGCGCTCAGGTATGAATGAGTAAACAACTCGAGTTTGTTTATTCAAGATTACCACGTCATTTAGGTACATAGGACAGTTGACTGCATGTTCATGGTTAAAGCCGGACAAAAAAATTTTTCCGATACCTTTATACAGATTGGCACTGTTCATCACCGGTGAATCCCCCGGAACACTGCCGCACTGCAACCAGGCATCGAGCTAGTGCATTTCTCTGAGAACGTGAGTGACCAGAGAATGTTGCGGCCGATCGGTAAAGTCTCTGTATCCGGAAATATTCTTAACGGCAGTACCCTATTCGTGCGTCAGCCAGCGAATCAGGTGCCCCTTGGTATTGTTTTGCGGGCCTGTTTCATAACCATACAATGCAAACTCCTTTTCAGTACAAAAGGTTACCAAAAATATACTGGGCATTATATCTGGAAAGAAAGTCAGGAATGTGTATATCCCAATTTAAGTTATTCAATTTGACAATAATCCACGAAAACCGGCGTATTGCGCGGGAATACAGCCAATTGTGATAGCTGTCATCGTTCAAAATTTGTCCTGACGTTCAAAGTCGTGCGTTTTCCAAACACCCATGGCTCGCTGAATCACATGATTTACTTCGTTATGTGGTTGACAAGTCAACCTACCAGTTTACTCAATGAACATCGGTATGTTTGTAAAGTATACTTTGTTTAACAAATATATATGTTCTTCTCTGTAGAATGAAAAAAAATTTGTTTTCATCAGGATATGCAAACGAGAGAGCGCCTAATGATTATCAACAAAACTGGCATGTCAGACATGAATTTATTTTCAAAATGTTTCGCATTAACAAAACAGCGTCAGAGATTCCAGTATTTACACCCTGCACGTAAATAAATTTAAACACCCTGAATTAATAATGAATACTTATGAAAAACACATCATATCTAAGTTTCTTTAACCAAATTCTATTGGCACGTGGACCTTTGCATAGCAAATGGAAGAACAAAAAATTTCGACTCATGTATCTTTTACGATCTATGATAAGTCCTGTCTCCAGTATTCGGTATTATCAAGAATTACATTCCCTTAAATCAATTGATAAGATTTTAGAGATGCAACCTACGTTACCAGCCAAAATTCATCGTCCCTATTTACATAAAGGAGGGCTGGCATGGAATCGAAGGAAAAACATTATTGGTCACTACCGTTTTGTCCAGAGTTTACCAGTGAAACACCAGGCGTTATTATTACCCGACAGAGATGTGCTTTTGGTCCATTTCACCGGAAAAAATGGTGAGGATTTTGATATTCACTGTTCTTCAGGCGGTTTTGATCGTGAAGGAGAACTGATGTTATCTCTGAGTTTTAACAACACCCCGGTGGCCCGATTGTCCTTCTCGGTTATCCCGTCAAAAAAAGGACATTGTGCATTTATTGGCGGTCTGCAGGGGGCACCAAAAAATATTGGCCCAGACATTATTCGTGACGCTACTAAAGCCTGCTATGGACTATTCCCTAAGCGGATCGTTTTTGAGGTTCTTTGTTCATTGATGCGTTGCTGTGATATCACTAATATTTTAGCAGTTAGTGAACAGAGCCATGTTTTCAGGCAATGGCGATACCGGTACAAGAAACGTAAATACTTTGTTGCCCTGTACAGTGATTTTTGGGAATCAGTTGCTGGTCGTCCATACGGTAATTGGTATAAGTTGCCAATTTATGTAGAGCGTAAGTCATTTAATGAGCTTGCCAGTAAAAAACGCGCGGAATACCGGAGACGGTATGACCTGTTGGATCATATTAATGAGGAAATCATGATTCTTCTGCAAAATCAGATGTAACATAATGTCGTAACTCAGCTCAGAAACTGGCTGATGAATGCGACATCTCGATAAAAGCGTAGCTATCGTTCCGCGTTGGCGAATCATTACACGAACGTCCGCTGAGTGCTGTGAGCTCAACGGGTCGCTGATCCGCGAGACGCATTCATCACTGGATAAACGCATGAGTCTAAAATAAGGTGTTCTCTATTCCACAGTTCATAAATCAAGCTTTTGACATATCTCAAGTCAGGCAAGGTTCCCCCTCGACTTCAGATATCCTGGTTTCTACTCGTTTTCGATGTTCTATTTCATCAGAGCATACTATTTCAATTTCTAAAATTTACTTAATAACACACAAATAACAAAGCCCGGCTTCCCGGGCCTTGAAGACGGAGTACTTCTCAGTTGTAAGCGTTGAGCGTCCGCTGACAGAGCGCAGAGCGGACGCAATCGTCTTTATTGAAACGAACAATCCCAACCATATCATCTTCTTCGAAACGGGCCAGCGCATCGCTAAGCCCTGAGCGAACGTGAGCTGGAAGATCGCACTGGGTCACATCCCCATTCACAATCACCGTCACATTCTCCCCGAGGCGGGTCAAAAACATCTTCATTTGCGCAGCAGTGACGTTCTGAGCCTCGTCAAGAATGACCACTGCATTTTCAAATGTACGTCCACGCATATAGGCGAACGGCGCGATTTCCACCTTACCAATCTCAGGTCGCAGGCAATATTGCATGAAGGAGGCTCCCAGCCGTTTCACCAGCACGTCATACACGGGGCGAAAATAAGGAGCGAACTTCTCGGAAACATCTCCAGGTAAGAAGCCGAGGTCTTCATCAGCTTGCAGAACTGGACGGGTTACAATGATCCGGTCCACGTCTTTGTGGATCAGAGCCTCTGCAGCTTTTGCCGCGCTGATCCAGGTTTTACCACACCCGGCTTCACCGGTGGCGAAGATCAGCTGTTTACTCTCGATAGCATTCAGGTAGTGCGCCTGAGCTTCATTCCGCGCCGTGATTGGCGTGGCGTCGCGACTGTCACGCGCCATACCGATCGCTTCTACGCCGCCCATCTGCACAAGCGAGGTGACCGATTCATCTTCACGTTGCTTATGACTACGCGAATCCCGCCTCAGCACACGTTTTGCTTCACGACGAGCTTTGATCACTGCTTTTTGTCTTCCCATGGATAGCACCTTGAGTTGTAGGTATACATCACACGCGCCGTTGGCGGCACGATTATGCGCACGAACATCTGAGGGTTGGCTTCCTTGTAAGCCATTGCTTGCTTTCGGATAAGACGCCACACACGGCTACGCGCACCGTACAGGGCGTCAGTAACAAGGATAAGAAGTGAATGAGAGAGAGATTTAGCGGTGACGAGGTGGCTACCGGAAGAGAAACGTCCGCGTAAGGTACTGCTGTTACTGTGAAAAACGTGTCCAGTACAGGACTTTTCCATTCGCGATCTCCATAGTGAATGACTATCACCGCCGGGAACTACCGCTATTACTTATAATTACATCATAACCTTTCGCTAATGCAACAATATTTTTACTTATTGTTAACTTAAATTCTATCTTATCACCAGAGACAGTCTCTTGCAGAGAGATGACAGAATTATTTCAGTCGCATACCGATCATAAAAAATAGTTTGTTCCTTCATCAAGATGTCAGGAAAAACCCCGCTGTACTGCGGGGCATCATCATCAGGCTTCGAGCAGAGACTGTCCCAGATAATTGTCTGCTGTTTTAACGCCCGGCAAAGCAAAGAAATATCCCCCACCAATCGGTTTGACATACTCTTCGAGCGCTTCACCATTCAGACGTTTCTGCACCGCCAAAAATCCTTTTTCCAGATCGTGTTGATAGCAAACAAACAACAGCCCCATATCCAGTTGACCGGAATTGGTCACACCGAGCGAATAACTGTAGCCACGACGCATCATCAGGCTCGAGTCGGTCTCTTTCGTGCGCGGGTTTGCCAGGCGGATATGACTATCTAGCGCAATCACCTCACCTTCAGGATCACTGGCATAGTCAGGCACATCATGCTCATGCTGCATACCCAGCGGCGCGCCGGTGTGTTTATCACGACCAAAAATCGTTTGCTGCTCTTTCAGCGGCGTACGATCCCAGAACTCAACGCGGAACTGAATGAGCCTGACGGCCTGATAACTGCCACCTTGCGCCCAGGCAGGTTCGCCCTGCCCATCCGTCACCCACACCACGTCTTGCATCAACTTCGCATCCGTAGCGTCCGGATTCGCGGTGCCGTCTTTAAAGCCAAGCAGGTTGACCGGGGTCTCTTTGCCTTTGCTGCGCGCGGCGTGGTCAGAAATAAACCCTTCACGTTTCCAGCGCACGCTGAGGAGATCGGGCGTATGTTTAATAATATCGCGCAACGCGTGGATGACCGTGTCCTGGGTGTTGGCACAAATCTGCAGCAGCAAATCGCCATGGCACAGCGCCGCATCCAGCGAATCATTCGGGAAGCGGGTCATTTTTTGCAGCTTTTTCGGCATCTGCGATTTCAGGCCATAACGTTCATCGAACAGCGATGAACCAACCGACAACGTCATCGTCAGGTTGTCTGGCGCAATGTAAGCGCCGAGGATACCTGAATCCATAGGAGGGAGACGCGGATTGGGCGTATCCGGTGCCGGTCCACCGGTGGTCAGAAACGCAAATCGGCTAGTCAACAACCGGAATAAACGCTCAAGATCGGCCTTATCGCTGGCGAGAACATCGAATGCCACCAGCATCATTGATGCCTGCTGCGGCGTCAGGATCCCCGCCTGATGCTGACCATAAAACGGTTGCGTTTCACTACGCGCATCCGGAGACAGCGTACCCGGCGCGCTTTGTGGTTTTTGCGCGTGGGCAACCGGACACCCACCCGCCAGCGCCAGCGCCCCACCCAGGGCGCCCATCCCTTTCAATAAACGTCGGCGTGACGGTTCGCTCACGCCGTTTTCATTATCTTGCTGCATAGTGCTTAATCCAGACCCAGAACACCGCGTAATTGCGACAAGTCTTCCGCCAGCGTCGTGATTGGCCCTTTCAGCGCATTACGATCGGCATCAGTCAGTTTGTCATAGGTTTCAAAACCGTCTTTGGTACGGTACTTGCTCAGAATGGTATCGACCTTTTTGAAGTTCGCATCCACCTTTGCCAGCAGCTCAGCATTGGATTTTTGTAACTGAGGACGCAGGAGATCGACAATTTTCTGCGCGCCATCGACGTTAGCCTGGAAATCCCACAGATCGGTATGGCTGTAGCGATCTTCTTCCCCACTGATTTTGCTGGCAGCAACTTCTTCAATCAGTCCTGCTGCCCCGCCAACAACTTTAGACGGTGGGAAAGCCAGCTCGCTAATACGCGTTTGCAGGTCAAGAACATCGCTATTTAATTGGTCGGCGTATTTATCCATACCTTTGGTGGTATTGTCGCCAAACAGCGCTTTCTCCAGACGGTGGAAGCCGGTGAATTTTGGATCGGCGGCTTTTTGCTCGTAATCGTCTTCACGCGCATCGATGCTGCCGTCGAGATCGGAGAACAGTTCAGCAATCGGTTCAATACGCTCATAATGCTGACGGGTTGGCGCATACAGCGATTTCGCTTTTTCCACATCACCGGCTTTAATTGCATCAGTGAAGGCTTTAGTGCCCGCAACCAACTGCGCGGTTTCAGCTGTCACATAAGCTTTATATTCGGTAATCGCGCCGCTCAAACTCAGCAGAGCATCGCTCTGTGCGGCATCCGCCGTTGCGCTGCCTTTTACGATCAGTTTGCCTTTCGGGTTAGTCAACAGACCGCAGGTCATATCATATTCGCCTGGCTGCAGGTTAGCGGTCATTTTCTGGCTAAAGCCTGGTGCAATGTTTTCGCGCTCTTCAACCACCATAACGCCTTTAAGAATTTCCCACTCCAGCGCTTTCTGGCTGTGGTTCTGGATGATGAACTGCGTTTTCCCGGCGTTAACCGTGATCGTCATCGGTTCACACTGTTTGTCGTTAACCGTGACTTTCACCTGCGGAATATCGGCGGCTTGTGCAGAAAAAGCGGATGCAAACAGCGCGGCAATACCCAACTGCAGCGCACTACGGCGGAAATTAAACGTCATAACCTATCCCTATAAATAAGTATGTTGTAACTAAAAAGTATTCTGCATCGCGTCTTTATCAAGGTGCGGTACGCGATGCCGTAGTGCCTGAACGCGGCGGTAGTGCAAACATAATCAACGCCGGAATCAGGTAGATAAACCAGACAGCGACTTCACTAACGCTTGGCGCTTCCTGATAGCCGAAAATACCTTCCATCAATGTGCCAAACAGCGAATGCGTCGACAGCACACTGCTCAGGTCAAACGCCACATCCTGAAAATGATTCCACAACCCAGCTTCGTGGAAAGCGCGGATCGCCCCAGCGGCAAGACCGGCAGCTACCAGCAAAATGAACAGGCTGGTCCATTTAAAGAATGCCCCGAGGTTGAGGCGAATGCCGCCGAGGTAAATCAGGTATCCCAGTACTACTGCGGTAGCCAGTCCCAGCATCGCGCCTAACGGCGGCCAGATGCCTACATCCTGCTGGAATGCCGCCAGCAGGAAGAACACCGATTCCAGCCCTTCTCGCGCAACAGCAAAAAAGACCATCATCACCAGCGCCCAGCCGTGATGATTACCGCGTTGCAACGCGTTATCGACAGCCTGTTCAAGCTGGACTTTGACGTTGCGGGAAACTTTACGCATCCAGAACACCATCCAGGTGAGGATCACCACGGCAATGACCGCCACGATGCCTTCAAACAGCTCCTGTTCTTTTTGCGGAAATTCACCGGTGGTTTCGTTGATGAAAATCCCTAACGCCAGGCATAACGCCGCCGCCAGCAGAACACCAATCCACATAACACCAATCCATCGACCACGCTGAGTCCGTTTCAGGTAGCTGGCAATCAGGCTGACAATCAGCGCGGCCTCTAACCCTTCGCGCAACATAATTAGAAATGGAACAAACATGCGAAGAACCCTTAAACGTTATTCTCGGTCAATTGATGAAAAGAAAAGTAAATTACAGTGATAGTGATTATCATTACAGCAAAGAAAAACTCAAGCAGAATGTTTTGAGAATGATGACTTAATGTAAACAGTTAGGCGGGTAATGGTTATGCAGGTTTGCGGGGGCGCAATAAAAAGCCCGCGCACGACGGGCTTCAGGGACAGGAGATAAATTATTCTGCCTGTAAACGCGATGGCGGAGCTGAGTGATAATGCGCGTCAGCCTCGGCAAAACGTTGCTGCATAGCAGTTGAAGGTGCTTTACCCAACAGGCTGAAGACCACAATACCGATGCTGCCGAAAACAAAGCCCGGGATGATTTCATACAGACCCAGCCAGGCGAACTGCTTCCAGACGATTACCGTCACCGCACCGATGATCATCCCTGCCAGCGCGCCGTTGCGGGTCATACGCGACCACATTACCGAGAACAGAACCACAGGGCCAAACGCCGCGCCGAAGCCCGCCCAGGCGTAGCTTACCAGACCCAGCACGCGGTTCTCCGGGTTCGCCGCCAGCGCGATGGACACCAGCGCCACGACCAACACCATGATGCGGCCAATCCATACCAGCTCTTTCTGGCTGGCATTTTTACGCAGGAATGCTTTGTACAAGTCTTCGGTGATTGCGCTGGAGCACACCAGCAGCTGGCAGCTCAGGGTCGACATAACCGCAGCGAGGATCGCAGACAGCAGAATACCGGCAATCCACGGGTTAAACAGGATTTGCGCCAGTTCAATAAACACACGCTCGGCGTTCTGGTTAACGGCACCGGCAAGCTGCGGGTTGTTGTTAAAGTAAGCAATACCAAAGAAGCCCACAGCCACGGCACCCGCCAGACAGAGGATCATCCAGGTCATACTGATGCGGCGAGCATGAACAATGCTATGGTGGGAATCTGCAGCCATAAAGCGCGCCAGAATATGCGGCTGACCAAAGTAGCCCAGACCCCAGCCCATCAGGGAAATGATGGCAACAAAATTCAGCCCTTTGAACATGTCCACGTTCTCAATGCTCTTTTGTTTAATCACTTCCAGCGAATCCTCGAACCCACCCACACCAATAATAACCATCACCGGCGTCAGGATCAGGGCGAAGATCATCAGGCTGGCCTGGACGGTATCGGTCCAGCTTACTGCCAGGAAACCACCGATAAAGGTATAGATGATCGTCGCGGCCGCGCCCGCCCAAAGTGCTGTTTCGTAGCTCATGCCAAAGGTACTTTCAAACAGACGCGCCCCTGCCACAATCCCTGAAGCACAATAGATGGTGAAAAACAGCAGAATAACCAGCGCGGAGATAATACGCAGAATTCGACTTTTATCTTCAAAGCGACCGGTAAAGTAATCCGGTAACGTCAGCGCATTGTTATTGTATTCGGTGTGTACGCGTAAACGTCCGGCCACCAGCTTCCAGTTGATCCAGGCGCCCAAAATAAGGCCGATGGCGATCCAGCTTTCTGAAATGCCCGACAGGAAAATTGCGCCAGGCAGACCCATCAGCAACCAGCCGCTCATGTCAGATGCCCCAGCGGATAACGCGGTCACGAACGGACCCAGACTGCGTCCCCCCAGAATGTAATCGTCAAAGTTTTTGGTTGAACGCCATGCAATAAACCCTATCAATATCATGCCGAAAATATAGACACAGAATGTCACTAACATCGGTGTGCTAATAGCCATCAAAACTCTCCAAAATTATGTATCAGCAATGCCGTGGCTTGCCGTTTTATTACCCTGCCGGAACGTGGCAAAGATATCTATGTTGACCAGGGCGACCGTATCCTGCCGGAAGCGATGGTTATTCACAATCGATTTAACACACCATTTACATCAAATTTGATCCAGAGTAGATAGCATTTTTCTGTAGGTTGCACTCTCTCACATTTTTTTCGGTTGCACCTTTTAAAAGTGTTAACTACCGCAGAGAAAAAGATTCTGTAATTTTTACAGCCCACATCATAAGACTCATATTTATTAACATCTCATTCATTTCCAAGCTTGCAAACCAAGTCACATTTAACACGGTTGCACAAAGTTGCAACATAGTGGATATTTCTCGGTAACTATCAGACCCGTATTTCAGTACAACAGGAGTAAACGGCATGGGAACCACCACGATGGGGGTTAAGCTGGATGACGCCACTCGCGAGCGTATTAAAACAGCAGCATCACGAATCGATCGCACGCCACATTGGCTGATCAAACAAGCCATCTTTAATTATCTCGAAAGACTGGAAAATGACGACGCGCTTCCTGAACTACCGGCCCTGCTGGCGGGTGCCGCGAATGAGGGTGAGGAGTCAACCACGCCGCAGAATGAAGCGCATCAGCCTTTCCTGGAATTTGCCGAACAGATCCTGCCGCAGTCAGTTTCCCGCGCAGCAATCACCGCCGCGTACCGCCGCGCCGAAACCGACGCAGTGCCGATGCTGATGGAGCAGGCTCGTCTGCCGCAACCCATCGCTGAGCAAGCGCACAAGCTGGCGTACAGCCTGGCCGACAAACTGCGTAACCAGAAGACCGCCAGCGGCCGCGCCGGGATGGTACAAGGTTTATTGCAGGAATTCTCCCTTTCTTCACAGGAAGGCGTCGCGCTGATGTGTCTGGCGGAAGCCTTGCTGCGTATTCCTGATAAGGCAACCCGCGATGCGTTAATCCGCGACAAAATCAGCAACGGCAACTGGCAGTCGCACATTGGACGCAGTCCGTCACTTTTCGTCAACGCAGCGACCTGGGGGCTGTTGTTTACCGGTCGTCTGGTTTCTACGCATAATGAAGCCAGCCTTTCACGCTCACTCAACCGTATTATCGGCAAGAGCGGTGAACCACTGGTGCGTAAAGGCGTCGACATGGCAATGCGCTTGATGGGCGAGCAGTTCGTCACCGGAGAGACTATCGCCGAAGCGCTGGCTAACGCGCGTAAACTGGAAGAAAAAGGTTTCCGCTACTCTTATGACATGCTGGGCGAAGCGGCTCTAACCGCCGCTGATGCCCAGGCTTATATGGTTTCGTACCAACAGGCAATCCACGCCATTGGTAAAGCCTCAAATGGTCGCGGCATCTATGAAGGGCCGGGCATTTCTATCAAGCTGTCGGCGTTGCATCCGCGTTATAGCCGCGCGCAGTATGACCGCGTGATGGATGAACTCTATCCGCGTCTGAAGTCGCTTACTCTGCTGGCCCGCCAGTACGACATCGGTATCAATATCGATGCTGAAGAGGCAGACCGACTGGAGATCTCCCTCGATCTGCTGGAAAAACTGTGTTTTGAACCTGAACTGGCGGGCTGGAACGGTATCGGCTTTGTAATCCAGGCCTACCAGAAGCGCTGTCCGTATGTCATTGATTATCTGATTGATCTGGCTACACGCAGCCGCCGTCGCCTGATGATCCGCCTGGTTAAGGGCGCCTACTGGGATAGCGAAATCAAACGTGCGCAAATGGACGGTCTGGAAGGTTATCCGGTCTATACCCGTAAGGTGTACACCGACGTTTCCTATCTGGCCTGTGCGAAAAAACTGCTTGCGGTACCGAATCTGATCTACCCGCAGTTCGCCACCCACAACGCCCATACGTTGGCGGCGATTTATCAATTAGCCGGTCAAAACTACTATCCGGGTCAGTACGAGTTCCAGTGCCTGCACGGTATGGGCGAACCGCTATATGAGCAGGTCACCGGTAAAGTTGCCGATGGCAAACTGAACCGTCCATGCCGCATTTATGCACCGGTAGGCACGCATGAAACGCTGCTTGCGTATCTGGTGCGTCGTCTGCTGGAAAACGGCGCCAACACTTCATTCGTCAACCGCATTGCAGACACTACCCTGCCGCTGGATGAACTGGTAGCCTGCCCGGTCGAAGCCGTTGAAAAACTGGCGCAGCAGGAAGGCCAGGCTGGTCTGCCACATCCGAAGATTGCCCTGCCGCGTGACCTGTACGGTAAAGGCCGCGAAAACTCAGGCGGACTGGATTTAGCTAACGAACATCGTCTGGCCTCGCTGTCCTCCGCCCTGCTCAACAGCGCGCTGCAAAAATGGCACGCTAAGCCAATACTCGAACATCCGGTTGCTGACGGTGAAATGACGCCAGTCGTCAACCCGGCCGAACCGAAAGATATTGTCGGTTACGTGCGTGAAGCGACTCACAGCGAAGTGGAACAGGCATTGCAGAACGCAGTAAATAACGCGCCGATCTGGTTCGCCACACCGCCACAAGAGCGCGCCGCTATTTTGCATCGCGCCGCCGTTCTAATGGAAGGCCAGATGCAGCAATTGATTGGCATTCTGGTGCGCGAAGCAGGTAAAACCTTCAGCAACGCCATTGCGGAAGTGCGCGAAGCGGTAGACTTCCTGCACTATTATGCCGGTCAGGTCCGCGATGACTTCGATAATGAAACCCATCGTCCGTTAGGGCCTGTAGTCTGTATCAGCCCCTGGAACTTCCCGCTGGCTATTTTCTCCGGGCAGATTGCCGCCGCGCTGGCGGCGGGCAACAGCGTACTGGCAAAACCCGCGGAACAAACCCCGCTGATTGCCGCCCAGGGTATTGCCATTTTACTCGAAGCAGGTGTACCGCCAGGCGTGGTGCAACTGTTGCCTGGTCAGGGCGAAACGGTCGGGGCGCAGCTCACTTCCGATGAGCGCGTACGCAGCGTCATGTTTACTGGCTCAACGGAAGTTGCCACGCTGTTGCAACGCAATATCGCGACCCGCCTGGATGCTCAGGGACGTCCAATCCCGCTTATCGCCGAAACCGGCGGGATGAACGCCATGATCGTCGACTCCTCCGCGCTGACGGAACAGGTGGTGGTCGACGTCCTGGCTTCTGCCTTTGACAGCGCCGGGCAGCGCTGCTCTGCGCTTCGCGTCCTGTGTCTGCAGGACGATGTAGCCGACCATACGCTGAAAATGCTGCGCGGCGCGATGGCGGAGTGCCGCATGGGTAACCCGGGCCGCCTGACCACCGATATTGGACCGGTTATCGATGAAGAAGCCAAAACCAATATTGAGCGCCATATTCAGGCCATGCGCGCCAAAGGGCGTCCGGTGTTCCAGGCCGTGCGCGAAAATAGCGACGATGCGCGGGAATGGCAAACCGGTACCTTTATCGCCCCGACGCTTATTGAGCTGGAAAGCTTCGATGAATTACAAAAAGAGGTGTTTGGTCCGGTACTGCACGTCGTGCGTTACACCCGTAATAATCTGGGCAGCCTGATTGAGCAAATTAATGCCTCCGGCTACGGTCTGACGCTGGGCGTACACACCCGTATCGATGAAACCATCGCCCAGGTCACGGGCTCAGCACATGTGGGGAACCTGTATGTTAACCGCAATATGGTCGGCGCCGTCGTCGGCGTGCAGCCATTCGGTGGTGAAGGCTTGTCAGGAACCGGGCCAAAAGCGGGTGGGCCGCTGTATCTGTACCGCCTGCTGGCAAACCGTCCGGAAAATGCGTTAGGCATTACCCTTGCCCGCCAGGATGCAGACTACCCGGTCGATGCGCAGCTTAAAGCCGCACTCGTTCAACCGCTGGAAGCGCTCAGCGAATGGGCAACCGACCGTCCAGCACTGCGTGCGCTCTGCCAGCAGTTTGGCGAACTGGCGCAGGCCGGAACGCAACGCCTGCTGCCAGGCCCCACCGGCGAGCGCAATACCTGGACGCTGTTGCCGCGCGAACGCGTTCTATGTATCGCCGATGATGAACAGGACGCACTGGTACAGGTTGCCGCTGTAACTTCCGTTGGTAGCTTAATCCTGTGGCCAGATGATACGTTCCATCGCGACCTGGCAAAACGCCTGCCAGCCGCGGTCTCCGGGCGCATTCAGTTTGCCAAAGCGGACAACATCGCCACGCAGCCGTTTGATGCCGTTATTTTCCACGGCGATTCCGATCAGCTTCGCGCACTGTGTGAAGCAGTGGCGGCCCGCGAAGGGGCGATTGTGTCGGTCCAGGGCTTTGCCCGTGGCGAGAGCAATATTCTGCTGGAGAGGCTGTACATTGAACGCTCCCTGAGCGTCAATACCGCCGCAGCTGGCGGGAACGCCAGCCTGATGACAATCGGCTAAGGTTGTGGTTAATTAAGGCTCCGGTAACGGGGCCTTTTTTTTATGAAGCCAGAGGGAAGCATGAAACGAATCGTACTGACATGTGCAGCGCTGCTGCTGAGCGGCCAGGCGCTGGCGGATGACTGCGCCAACGCGAACACGCAGATGGAGATGAACACCTGTGCGGCAGAGCAGTATAAGGCGGCCGACGCCAAACTTAATGAAACTTATCAGAATGCGCTGAAGCGCGCCGCTCCAACCCAGCGCGATTTACTGAAAAAAGCGCAAATATCCTGGATAACTTTGCGCGATGCGGACTGTGCATTACTCAGTTCTGGCACCGAAGGCGGTAGCGTTCAGGCGATGATTTCCAGCCAGTGCCTGACGGATAAGACCAACGAGCGCGAAGCGTTTCTCGCCTCGCTCTTGCAGTGTGAAGAAGGCGATTTAAGCTGCCCTTTACCACCGGCCAGTTAACGCACGCGGATCCCTTCAATAATCATCCGCTGTACGCTCTCGACCGTTTGGTTAAAAAAGGCTTCATCACGCAGCGTTGCGCCTGTCACCGCCTCTACCTGTGGGGCAAAGTCGGCGTAGTGCTGAGTTGAAGCCCAAATCATAAAAATCAGATGATGCGGATCGACCGGAGCCAGTTTTTCGCTTTTGATCCAACCGGCAATCAGCGCGGATTTCTCATCAATTAGCGTTTTTAGATCCCCCTCCAATTCTGCCATCAATAAAGGCGCTCCGGCCAGCATCTCCATACAAAACAGCCGTGATGCCTGAGGGTAATCGCGCGACACTTCCAGCTTAAGGCGAATGTATTCTTTAATGGCCACCAGCGGCGCAAAGTCTTCGCGAAAAGCTTTCAATGGAGCCAGCCAGATGTCGAGGATCTGCCGTAAAACGGCGATATAAAGCACCTCTTTTGACGGGTAGTAATAAAGTAAATTGGTTTTTGACACGCCCGCCTGCTCTGCCACCTGCTCCAGGCGCGTGCCGTGGATCCCATATTGGGAGAAGATATTTAATGCCGCGGTTAATATGGCCTGGCGTTTTGCACTGACGGCCTGCGAACGCTTACCTGTTTTTTTCTCTGCGCGTTGGACCATGCGCCCTCTCCTTCTTGTGAGGGCGTCAGCATATCAAATCACGCGGTGAATGGTTAAATTAAAGCGATTCCGGAGGCGCCTCTTGCGGCTGCGCTTTTTTCTTTTTGAACTTCAGTTCGCTGACCAGCACGCCAACAATAATGAATGCCGCGCCAAGCAATGCAAGTAGCGGTAAGCGTTCACCCGCCAGACGGCCAAAGATCCCCGCCCACACCGGCTCACCGGTATAAATAACCGTCGCGCGCGTCGGCGAAACACTACGCTGCGCCCAGTTCATGGTGACCTGAATAATCGCGCTGAAAATCCCCAGCCCCAGCGCCACCACCAGCAATCCGGTAGACATTGGCGGTACGGCCTCTCCGGCTGGTCCCATCGCAATAAACGCCACTATCGAAGCAGTTGCCAGTTGCACTACCGTTACCCGCCGTACATCCACTTTTCCCGCCCACGCGCTAATCAGGATAATTTCTGCCGCAATCGCCACCGCACCGGCGAGCGTGATCCACTCGCCTTCGCCTAAAGCCAGTAAATTACCTCCCGGTCCGGCAAGAAAAATCAATCCGATAAAGGCCAGTACAATACCGACGCACGGCATCAGTCCAGGCATGCGCCCCAGACACAGCCATTGTAAAAGCGGTACCAACGGAACGTACATCGCGGTAATAAACGCCGATTTACTGCTGGGAATAAACTGTAGCCCCCAGGTTTGCAGGCTATAACCCAGCGCAATGGCGATACCGATTGCAACCCCTGCTTTGACTTCCAGCCATGTCAACTTATGCAGTGTGTGTAACGACAAAAGCGCGACCGCCAGTGCGGCAGTGGCAAAACGCACACCGACAAAGAAAAAAGGCCCGCTCAGGGTAACGGCATATTGCACCGCCAGAAACGTGCCACCCCAAAACATGGTGATCACAATGAGGATCGCTTCCTGAGGTTTAACAGAAAAGGAATAACGAGAGAGTAATGACATGAGATACCCGATTAACTGAATGTCATTAGTCTGCGTTGCGTTTTGTTACAGTTCAACCTTGCAGACAAAAAAAACCGCCGGAAGGATCCGGCGGCGGTGGCTACGTAACGTCTGTCTCTGACGCTCAGGCGTCACGACATATCTGACAGATAGCCCGACAATTACGATTTGTTGTTGCCGTGGCTATTTTTGCCCCCTTTTTTGCCTGCCTCTGAAGCGCGTTGCGGGTCATTCTTAAAGTTGCCCCCGCTGTGCTGGCCACCTTTTCGACCTGCTTCTGATGCTCTTTCGCGGTCTTCCGCAAAGTTGCCGGAACCGCCCCGATGGTTTGCCATTACTGACCTCCGTCATTGATTAGACATCATATTGCATAGGTACTGAGGAGTGATACCTCACGCAGCGTTACGGGCGGGGCCCTGAAAATAACTGCGTGGGATTAAGCATAGTGAAGCGTGGACTGGGCAGACGCTAACTGTAATATCCTGCAACAGGATCAGGAGTGCCAAAGAAATAATCACCCTAAGAAATCAATAAGTCTTTCTTATGACTACCGAATTCACTCCAGTTAAATATGTATCATTTTGCTACAAAGCAGGTTGTTATAAAAATTGTTATAAATCAAAGAAGTGATTGTGAAATTTGCACTCCTGACAGTACGTCATATCTTTAAAGGTAGGTAGCGAGTCGCTACGGACACGGTTAACTCGAGGAGTAGTGTAAAATGGCAAAAGTTCTGGTGCTTTATTATTCCATGTACGGACACATTGAAACTATGGCCCATGCAGTCGCAGAAGGCGCAAATAAGGTAGATGGCGCGGAAGTGATTATTAAGCGCGTACCAGAGACCATGCAGCTTGAGATTTTCCTTAAGGCTGGCGGCAAAACACAAAACGCACCAGTCGCAACCCCGCAAGAACTGGCTGATTACGACGCCATCATTTTTGGTACCCCCACGCGCTTTGGCAATATGTCCGGTCAGATGCGTACCTTCCTCGACCAGACTGGCGGGCTGTGGGCCTCTGGTGGTCTGTACGGCAAACTCGCCAGTGTATTCAGCTCAACGGGAACCGGCGGCGGTCAGGAACAAACCATTACCTCAACCTGGACTACGCTTGCCCACCATGGGATGGTGATTGTGCCTATCGGTTACGCGGCGCAAGAGCTGTTTGATGTCTCTCAAGTTCGCGGCGGTACCCCTTACGGTGCAACCACCATTGCCGGAGGCGACGGCTCCCGCCAGCCAAGTCAGGAAGAATTATCTATCGCCCGCTATCAGGGTGAATATGTCGCAGGTCTGGTAGTAAAACTCAACGGCTAATCTTCAACAGGAGGATTCGAATGCCAACTCAAGAAGCGAAAGCCCATCGCGTCGGCGAATGGGCAAGTCTGCGCAATACATCGCCGGAAATAGCCGAAGCCATTTTTGAAGTCGCACATTATGACGAGAAACTGGCGGAAAAAATTTGGGAAGAAGGTAGCGATGAGGTACTCATCAAAGCCTTTGAAAAAACAGACAAAGATTCGCTCTTTTGGGGTGAACAGACTATCGAACGTAAAAACGTCTAGCGCTCAGACTCCCCCGCGAACACGGGGGAGTTTTTCTTTTATTTAGCCGCCTCATTCAGCACGCTGTCGAACTTATCTATCGGGCAAAAACCATCCGCATCTATCGGACATCCTTTAAGCTCAAGCGTAACGCGCTGCGCCGGGGATTTCAGCGTCAGAACGTCTGCATTACGCAACTGCAGCGAGCTCTGATACACATACTCGATTTTCATCAGATCACGATTTGCGTTGCTGTCATGCCAGCGCTGAAAGACAATCTTCCCGCCAATCGGCGTACGCTCGTTCTGATCGTGAAGCTGGTATGGTTTGAAATCCAGCGCGGTGAGCAGCGAAGCGATGTTTGAGTCATGTCCCACCAGCACGGTTATTTTCGGTGCTTTCGCGCGTTCCGTAACCAGCGCATTATCAATATATTTCACCAGAGGTTTGGCGACGTTCTGCGCCACTTCCGGGGAGGTGAACAGGCTGTCCTGATAGCCATTTTTCAGCTTCGACAGAACCTTCCACTGCTGATCCGATTTAATCTCGCCCCAGGCAACCTTGTCCATCGGGAAGCCTTCGTAATACTGCAGCGTGAAGGCATCGACCAGCGAATTCCCCACCTTCAGCGGCCCCGATACGCCTGGCTCCTGCTGGTATTTCGCGCTGAACATATCTTTGGCATCGGTCAGGGAACACTGCTGTTTTTCTTTACAGGATGGAGAGTCTTTGTAGTCGGTCATTTGCTCAAGCAACTGATAGCTATCGTTGAGCTGCATTTTACTACGCTCTTTCTCCATGGCCTGAACGGCCTGCTGGCTGAAGGCGGCGGAATCATCGGTGATCACCGGATTAAAGGTGGGATCCATGGTGCCCATTTTTTCCTGATGATGGACCGGAACGTCGCAACCAGGGAAGGCACCGGTGACAAAGAACTGCGCCGTAGCAACTGTACGCTGCAGACTGTTAGCATAGGTATACACCGTATCCGGTGCCGGACATTCGCCCGATTTCACCATCCCCTGCTCTGCCAGCCACTCTCGCATGTAGTGACCCATATAGATTTCCAGCACACCGCCTTTGGTGGTGAGTTGTCCGCCGGGGACATCCCACTCTGGCCATTGCTTGGGGGTGGACTGTTCAAGAACGCTGCCATTATTGGCTAATGGTGCACGTAAGTTATGCCGACTCATCATCAATACTTGTTGAAGCTGATACCCTTCCGGCGCGGTCTGCGCCTGCGCGGCGGTTGACAATAATACAGCCCCTGCCACGGCTGCGGCGATTAACGATTTATTCATCCCTACGACCTCTTGTTGTTATCAATCACAACAGAGTGTGACAGAAATATGACATATTTCCGGGAACGCTTTCGCAAAACAGACCATCTAGCGTGTCGTTTTAACACCAAACTCGGTTTCGAGTTTACGAATGCCAAGAGGTGTGAAGATGACGTGGCGGCTGCCCTGTACTGTTTTTATCCATCGCTGTTCACTGAACCAGCGCAGCAGCGTTGCGCCAAGCACACCACCAGGATGATAACGTCGCTCGCTCCAGTCCAGACTACCGCAGGTTAACTTCCGCCGGGATGAACCCGCCGCCAGGACAATCCCCATCTGGGCCAGCTTTTCCTGGCCAAGAGGAGTCAGCATTTCACCATCCGGCGTTAACCACTGACGGGAAACCAACGTATCAAACAACCTCACCGCGACCTCTCCGGCGAGATGGTCGTAGCAGGTGCGGGCATGCCGCAAACCTGGCGGCGTTGTGATTCTCCGGGGCATTGATGTCGCCCACGCAACGCCCATCAGGCGTTCCAGCAGTTCAGCGATATCGGGACTCGCAAGGCGAAAATAACGATGTCTGCCCTGCGCAAGCGCCACAACAAAGCGTTGTTCGCACAGACGCGCCAGATGCGCGCTGGCGGTCGACGCAGACACATCCGCCACAGCGCTGAGCTCGGTCGCGGTCCAGGCACGGCCATCCATCAGGGCGCACAGCATACGCGAGCGCGACTTATCGGCCATCACTGCCGCAGTAAGCGCCATTCTCGACTCCAGATCGCCCTCTTCTTCATGTAATATCACGGATGCCATAACGACCTCATTGCCCCTGAATCTCTGAATTAACGATGCCATGAAAGTCGCGCAAAGTCACCGAACCGGTCACATAGCACGCAGCATCATCTCTGTACCCAACCCGACCAAACAAAACAGAAAACAGCGTTTAAACACGAGCGGAGAAATAACCCTTCGCACACGGGTTCCTATCCACTGGCCAATAAGTGCAGGAACAATGGCCAAAGCCGACAAGCTTAAAGATTGTACGGGCAGCGCGTTGTGCCACCACAGACCCAGCGCCAATGCCAGGGTCGAAAAGGTAAAAGAGATCCCGAGCGCCTGTACCAGTTCATCTTTCTCAAAGCCCAGGGACTGGATCCAGGGTACGGCGGGTATCACAAACACCCCGGTTCCGCCGGTCAATAAGCCGGTCACAAATCCAATAACGAGGGAGTACGGTTTTTCACGCTGCGGGGCCACCGCAATTTTCTTTCCTGCCAGCGTCCAGATAGCGTAGGCCACCAGCGCCACGCCGAGTGCAAACTGAGTTCGGGTGGTGTCGCCCCCGGTAATCCAGGCGCTGGCAAGCAGAGTCGCCACTACCACTGTCAGCAGCATTGGCCACAGTCGTTTGAGTAATTGGCGTGTATTTCCACCACTGCCAAACTGGAACAAATTGCTTATCAGCGAAGGCAATAGCAGCATAGCCGCCGCGGCAACCGGTGAAATAAGCGATCCGAGGATCCCCATTGCCACGGTAGGTAACCCCATACCCGTAACGCCTTTCACCATCCCGGCGAGGACAAATGTGGCGGCAATCATCATCACCAGGGAGGATTCAAATGCGTATACATTGGCCATTCTTTATTTTCCCACAAAAAAAGATAAGCCAGATTAAACGCAACTATGAATACTTGCTTCGTCGGTTGACGAAATATGCCATTCAATTATTCGCAGATAATCACTTCGCTGCGGATATTGCGTGCACAATATAAGGTTCCATCTGTCAAATACAATTGATGAAAGCGCGTGTTATCTGGGATGTTGTGTAAAAGGGAACGCTCAGTATCAATGAACTCTCGTTGTATCCGATAATGAACCGCATCATCAGTTTCAAAGGAAACGTATTCCCGTTTGGTATATGGTTTACTTTTTAATTTCACATACACAATGTATTGCACCGTACTGAATGTCAGTCCAGTTTTTGCAGCAATCTCTTTCAGATTTAGTGGTTCAGAAGACGTATAGAGTGTTTGTACCTGTTCAATACGTTTTTGATTGTAGGCGGATACCCGCAAGCTGAGTTTCAGTCGATACGCCATATTGCGCACAACCGTAATATTAGTGTGAAGCATCCCCGCAATCTGCTCCGCCGTGAAAACGCCTGCGTTTTCACGCAGGACGGCCAGACTCTCTTTATTCCACCTGAATGCCATATAGTGTTTCTCTTTGTATCGCGTTCATCGGGCGGCCAGTCGCGCAAACGTTGCATCTAACTCAGGCGGTTTCCGCATCCCCTGGTGTAATTCCAGTACACGACCATCCCTGTCAATTAACACAGAGGTTGGCGTGCCGATGACCTGATAGCGTTCCTGGGAAATCTTAAGCTGATCGCGGAGTACCGGGTAAGAAACCTGATGTTTCGCCAGTAAGTCATCTATGTTAACCGTTGCCGGATCGGTATTCACAGCCACGACCACAACGTTATCGCCCCACTTTTTACTTAGCGCTTCCAGCGCGTCCATTTCGGCAAGACAGCCACCGCATCCCGCCGACCAAAAGTTTAGATAAATAGCCTTTCCACGCCAGCGCTCAAGCCCAGCCTTCCCCCCCTGCAGGTCGAATGTTGCCAGCGCCGGGGCTTGCTGCCCAACCACCAACTTCTCTTCTTTACATCCACTAATCAGAACCAAAATGGCGAAAGTTAATACGTTAATCCAGCGCATGTTGATTAGCCTCCTCACCGTGATATTTGCCATGCTGCAAACGGATAATACGATCGGCAAATAACCCCAGCGCCGGATTATGCGTCACCATCACAATCGTGCGCCCCTGCCGATGCAGGTCAGTGAGTAGATCCAACACCCGCTGTTCATTCTCTTCATCGAGGTTACCCGTAGGTTCATCGGCAAAAATCACCGGCGGCTCATTGACCAGCGCCCGGGCAATGCACACCCGTTGCTGCTCTCCCCCAGAAAGTTGACTCGGCAGGTGCGTTACTCGATGCCCAAGACCGACTTGTTCCAGAACCTTCCTGGCCGCCGCTTCATCTACCACGCTATGGTAGTGTTGCGCCAGCATGATATTCTCCAGCGCGGTTAAAAACGGGATCAGATGAAACTGCTGGAATACCAACCCTATTTTCTCAGCGCGAAAACGGCGACGCCCCTCTTCATCCAGTGCGGCAGCATCAATCCCATCTAAAAACACCTGACCTTCTGTCGCGGTGTCCAGGCAGGTCAGAATATTCATCAGTGTCGTTTTACCCGAACCAGAAGCGCCCATAATCGCGACAAACTCCCCCTGCACTATTTGCAGGTTGATGTCATCTAAGGCGGTAACATCGCCGAACCGTTTATATAAATGGCGGGTTTCAATCGCCATTGATGGGGTCTGCACAACGGACATGGCGTTACTCTCCTTTCAACACTTTTGCGGGTTCGATGCTAACCGCGCGACGGACCGGAACAATCGCCGCCAGAATGGCGACCAGTAAAGATAATGTCAGGGTGATGGGCAGCACTGGCCAGCGTAGCGATATTGCGGCATTGAATACAGTCAGTCCCAGTAGTTGGGCCAACATGTACCCTAAGATCCACCCACAAACCACTGCAGCCAGCGCGATAATGCAGGTTTCAAGGAGAATTTGCCGGACAATATCACCGTTGCTAGCCCCCAACGCTTTTTGCAGCGCAAATTCCCTTGCCCGCTCACCCACAATGGCCATCAACGTGGTATTCACACACAAAGATGACAGCGCAAGGATCACAACCGATACCAGCCCCATTAACCCTTTTATTTTATCCAGTACCTGTCCTTCTGATGCGGAGACTTTCCGTATTGGACGGATCTCCAGATCCGGGTATTGAGCCTGCAATCGGCTGGCATAGTTTTCCACCTGACCGACATCGTTACTGACACTCAGCAGCCCATGGCTGATTTTATCGGGCTGATGCAACCACGCCTGCGCCACTTCAAGACTCACAATTAGCATGTTATCTGTCGCATCACCGGCTTCAACAATGCCTTTTATCTGTAAGTTTTTGCGCTGATTGTGATCCACCAGGATGATGTTATCGCCCGGTTGGACGTTAAGACGCTCAGCCAATTTGATGCCAATCATCGCATTGCGATCGTCAAAGCTGACACCAATCCAATTCCCCTGAACCTGCCAGTACGGCACCAGCTTTTGCAAGGATTCAAACCACACGCCGACAATCACCACCTTCTCCAGCTCGGTACGCGCCATACCGTAAAGCCAAGGACTGGCTCCGTGAACCAGGCCTTGCGGTGCCTGATCTAAAATAGTCTGCAACGCTTGCTGCGGCATGCCGGAGCCATGGCCTGGCCCGATGTAGAAATTTGCGCCAAAGGTCCGCAATTCTTCACTCATTTTGGTATTGATGTCGAACCACACCGCAGATAGCGCGGTCACAATGGTCGCCCCGACCATCAATGCGGCAAATACTACGCTAACTCGCTGAAAACGCAGACGCAGTGCCCGCCATACCAGCAACCAGAGCATCGTACGTTTAGCGGCCATACAGCACCTCCACAGGATACAGGCGGGCAATACGGCGGGCCGGGAACCAGGTGCCAATCAGGGCAATCAGGACCGCAATAACCAATACACATGGCACCACAATCCAGGCAAAATTCAATGGCGCATCAAATAGCATCAGGCCAATCGCTTTCGCCATTCCCCATCCAGCAACACATCCCAATGCCCCTCCGGCCAGTCCACTGGACGCGGCTTCAAGATAGAACAACAGCATGATTTGCCACTGATGCGCGCCAAGCGCCTTCATCAGGCCGATCTCTTTAGCGCGTTCCATAATGGTGCTGGTCATAAGTGACGCAATTCCCATAGCCGAAGCTGCCAGTGCTGCGACGGTCACTACGGCCATCAGCAACTGAATTTTATCGATTACAACCCCCTCAGATGCAGCAACCTGCCACACAGGGCGAACTTCTGCACCGGAAATAGCCTCCTCCAGTTGATGAGCAATGGACGAGACATAGGCAGTGCAGTACCAAAGGTCGTACTCTTCAGCATTCAGTGCATCGAGATTTTCACGCGCCCGACGCGACAATTCATTTTCCGGCACCGTCAGCGCTGAGACACGAATGGCCTGTACTTTGCCGGGTAAATCCAGCAACGTTTGCGCCGTGCTCAACGGCATAACCAGTTGGTTATCCTCGTCCCCGCCGCTGGAGAGAATGCCGCTGACGGCCACATTCAACGTTGTATTGCTGGTACGGATCACCAGTTTATCGCCTGGCTTCCAGCCCGTTTGTCGTGCCAACGCATGCCCTACCAGTGTTTGAGGAGCATCACCAGCAGGCTCTTGCGGCCAGTGGCCTGTCACTTGCCAGAACGGGCTTACCGTTTTTTGCCCCGTCTCAAACCCTTCTTCATCTGGAATATCTACCGGTTGGCTGAAGAAGGTGCCGAGAATACGTACTTCTTTGCCGTTAACGTCGACATCACCGCCAAGCATAGGGGCAAAGCCGACAATGTTGTTGCGCCAGAAGATATCCTTAATGTTGGGGAGTTCCGCTTCATCAAGGAAATCCTGTCCTGATAGTGGATTACTGTTTTCACTGAAAAGTGCAGGAAGCGCCGCCTGTCCGGCAGGTTCAATCAAAATATTGGCACCATAGGACTTCAATTCTCTGGACATTTTATCGCCAATATCAATCGACACCGCCAGCAGGGCGGAGATAAGGCTGGACGCAAGAAAGACGGTCATAATAGCCAGCCCCTTGCGTCGGAGATTACGCCCCCAGGATTGTCGTAACATTCTCCACAGCATTGTTACTCCTCCCTCAATTCAGCAGGGACGAACTGTTCCGGGGTTTTACGGAAGCGATCGTAATTGGCCTCGGACGAGAAAAACCAGGTTTTGCCACCATAGCTGTATTTGTAGTCAGCAGAAGTATTGGTCAATGTGGAACCATCAACCGGGTCGGTCACCTTGATGGTCATGACCGTCGAGAAGTAATTCACGCCAGCAGCCAGCTCTTTACCTGGGATCACCAGCTCTTTCTCATCATTACGCCAGTTTTCAATTGGCACAGGATTGCAACCACCAGGTTTACCAATCGAAGGAATGAAAATGTGTACCCCGCATGCCACGCAGATAACCTGATTACCTTCCATCACGTAACCCTGATCGCCGCACAGTAGACAGGCATCAAAAACTACCCCCAAACGCAACTTGTCGGGATAACGGTTAATCACGAAAAAACGTACCGCTTTACCATCATCAGCCACCCAAACAAAGCGGTGCAGCTTGCCATCACGGAGTCGTTCTATTGGCAGATGAACCATGCCATCACTGGCAAGTTGTACCGGAATGGCTTCTGACAACTGCGGCGGTTGAGAGGCGACTTTTTCCCACCACAGTTGTCCGGCGATCACCACCACCGCACAACCTAGCGTGACCAGCCAAAGACGAAACGCATTTCGACGATGCGCCAGCGCCAGTCGATAAGCAATCGGCTCATCGGCTTTACGCGTCTGGCGGAACGCGCATAACAACGCCGGTACCCAGCACAGTGCCAGAGCAAGTAATAGGGCGGCCCCCAACCAGTTATACATCGCCGCGTTGTTTGTCACTTTGGCCACGAAACTCAATAGCGATTTCGCCAGCGGTAGCACCTGCAGTTTCATTAGCAGTAGCAACAAATTACCGCTTAATGGCAGCCAAATCATGACCATCAGAATCAGCGTCAACGGCCAGTAGAGTCCACGAATACGACGCAACAGCATGGCGCTCAGTACCCCAACCAGGCAGAGGATCGCAAATGCCAATAGCATTGCCGTCAGATTCAACAGCAGATCGGTATTTAGCACATGGGTACTGGTTAATCCGCCGAGATTGGGATCCAAAGCCCAATGTCGGGCTGCGCCAAACACCAAAATCCCCTGCCACAGGTAGCGAATGCGCTTTGATACCCACCAGAAGCTCAACACAAACAGCAGCGTAATCATCACTTCTGTGCCAACCAGCAACAATTGCACTGGCTGCGAGCCACGGAGGGTCAGTCCCACCAGCACGCCAACGATTAAACCTGTGAGTAAGGTCCAGACGAGTGGGCGCAAAGAAGGGGGATCGATGCGACTCCAGAGAACCCCGGAGAGCAGCGCAATGCAGAAAAAAACCTGTAGCGTCGTGACAAAAAAATAACTCATAACATCGACTCTGTACGGCGGATTGAATGATGTAACTATCCAGGTACATCGATAATTTAGAGCCAGCCCATCAGGGGGATAAGTTCGCGGTCAGTTAAGACATGAGCAGCGCAAAACAAATCGTGGGTACACTTCGTACGTAAGATTGTGAGCACTGCCCGGTCCAAAATGGCAAATCAAGCAGCCTGATGGAAAAGCGCTTAGTTCAGGCCGACGTATTTAAATTCATAACTCACGTCAAATGGTTTCCACCAACGACCAACGCCGGTCTCACTGTCTGTATGACGGTGCATACCTGCTTTTGACGGCGGTTCGATGTGATAGGTCACTTTATAGTTACCCACCCCCATCATTTTGATGTTCGCACCGTAATGAGGGCCATCGCTGGCAACCATCGGCATGAACGTACCTTCTTGTTTTTCACCCGTATCACTGTTAATCAAGGTGTAACTGATAGTCAGATAAGGGATCCACTCGCCTGCGCCAAAACCATTTTTACTGCCTTCCACGGCATGAATATCCGCCTCAAGGTGAATATCGGCTTTTGCTGCCGGTAATCCCATGCCACGCGGTTCCATATCGATTGGCTGCAGGTAAACAGCGGCCAGTTCCATCTCATTCATGGTGACAGGCTCACCTGCCGGATACTCCTTAAAGGCAAACGCTGCCGGAGCAGTGAAAATACCGGCCATCACTGCACTGGCAATCAGGGTTTTCTTCATGGTCATCAGACATATCCTCTCGTCTCAAATAACAGCTATAGATTAGTTTTTATCGTTTCCCCAGGAACAGTGCTTTTCCTCCGCATCACCCACAGCGCCGCCAGCGCCGCAAGTAGCAATATGGCCTGCGGTAATAACGTTTCCACGTAGGGATAAATTCCCAACCAACTGATTTCGGGGAAGCCGTTAATCAACGTTGGCTGGAACAGCTTACCTTCCACCAGTTCCAGAACCCCTTTGCCCGCAAATACAAAGGCCATCAGGTACATAAAACTGCCGGTAAACATAAAGAACGGCTTCAAAGGCAGGCGTACAACCGAGTAGCGCATAATGAGCCAGGCGACCAGCAGAACAACACAGCCGATAACAAAACCTGCCGCAATCGCCATATGCCCAGAAATATCATTCGCATCCCCGATCAGGGCGTAGTAAAACAGCACGGTCTCCGCCCCTTCGCGGTAAACCGCCAGGAAACTGGTAAGCCACAGTCCAACCAGTGAACCACGGGAAAGTGAGTGGGACAGTTTCCCTTCCAGCCATGCTTTCCAGTGGCGAGCCTCGACTTTAGACAGTAACCAGTAGCTCATGAAGAACAGCATGACGACGGCAATCAGCATCGTTACGCCTTCCAGCAGTTCTCGGCTGGCGCCGGAATTCGTGAACAGGAGTTGGAATATCACAGCGGTAATGACGCTGGCGAATAATGCAACAATCACCGACTGGCGAATTAACGGAAGCTTATCCTGGTGATTGTTTTTCACCATATAAGCCACGATGGCCGCCACAATAAGCAGGGCCTCCAGTCCTTCGCGGACAATGATCATCAGGCTGTAGAGCAGCAGGCTCCACTGGGTTTCTACTCCTTCTCCCAACATCACCACCGCTTTTTGTAAATCCTGCTCCAGTGCGCTGGCTTCGGCGTTGAGTCTTTCCACTGGCTGACCCGCTTTCATCAGACTAACCAGACGCGTGAAGTAAGCCTCCAGCGAGGTTTTAAACGCCGAATCGCGAGAACCGATTTTGTTTTCCATACCGCTAGCTTCAAAGCGGTCAAAATAACTGTCTTGCACATCCAGAATGGCATTCTTCGCATCGCCCTCCTGGTAACGGGCAATCGCTTTCTGAATACTTTGATGGATACCCAACGAGACGGCAGCCCAGTCTGCGCGGGCTATATCATCCTGTGCCGTGGGCGTATTCCCCGTATTTTGCACCGCCGTGACCTGCTGTTCGTCACGGGTAGTAGGCAAACCAGGCAGAAGATCCTCAATATCCTGTAACAACGTAGTGACCTGATAAGAGACATCATTAAGGCGATCTGGCTCTGCGGTGAGCGCAATCAACGCAGAAAATTGCTGGTTAATCGCAGCAGCGTCTTTTGCCGATCGATTCTGTCTGACCGACATTTCCATCTCTGAGTTTTTAAAACCCTGATAGTGCGCTTGTTGAACGTTTTGGCTGGCTACGCTTAAATTCCCGGCCTGATAGTTATTTACTGCCTGGGCCAACAAATCGTCGATAACACGAAAACTCTCTTGCCAGTGTACGGCGATATCTGTCCTGGAAAACGCATTGTGCTGCTCTTCGGCAACCAGGCGATGTCCGCCATCTAACACAGGTTCAACTTCGCGCAGCGAGGCTTTGAGCCAGTCGATTTTAGACTGCACGTCAGAGAGCGATTTTTTTGCGCCAATCATGCGACGGATCTCACCAAAAGCGCTTTCCATCTCATAACTTTTGCTGGCGGAAATGTTGATTCGAATAGGACCTTCAAGGTTTTCAAATACCTCAAAGTAGGCCATTTGCACCGTTCGCCGCGCTTCATCAGTTTGTTGCTGAGAGTAAAGTTCTACTGTTTTATCAAGACGTTGCTCAATATCCTCAATGAATGGAGCATAGTTTGTTGCGGCCCATACATGAAGGCTTACAAGCAAGCTACACAAAGTGGTCAGCAGGAAAACACAGAACTTACGCACGGTACGCATCCCGTAAAATACAAATGATAATTATTATCATTATCGATTTTAGCTTGCGTTGTACATGACCTGGATCATAAAAATGTCAACGGGTAACAAGTTATGTAAATTTATCTCATGAAAATGTGATGAATACGAAACTGAGACATTTGGGATTGATTAGTGATGCCGTCAATACAGGAGAATTTATCGGTGATATGGAATAGAGTTGCCCCATACTCACTGACGCAAATGAGGCCAACAGTGAGTATGAAGATAAACGTTATTTAAGACAAAAGTGATCAGGGAACTATTATATCAGGACCACGAGTAATCCGTTGCAAAAAACGGCCGTAACCCTGTTCGCCTGTCCAGTAGTTGATGCTTCTCTCAACCCCATTCGATGTCAGGGTCGCGCCAGAAATACCATCCACTGTATATTCATCGATATTCTCTGGTTTCTCCTGAGTTATTCTTAGCGCTGGCATCCAGTTATTATCAACCACTTTTTTACCCGGCCATTGCTTGCGCCAACTTTCATCTTCCACTCTGGCTCCCAAAAAAGGAGTTTCCCGCTGCTGATAGTAATACAGGTTTTTAACCGTACGTCCGTCTGGGTCAAGAGCCAGAAAGGCATACATCATTGACTTCGCACCCTCACCGAAAACAGGGAGTATAATTTGTTGAATTTTATTACTTTTATCTTTTACAAGATATACATCTGCAATAGTACAGCGCTGATGGATCTTCGCGGGATCATGTTCCGGAGCGAGTTTTTTACATCCCTGCGTCTGGACGTCATCAGCTACCCATTCACCGGAATCCAGATTAACCTTACGCGCTAAAATATAACGTTGATACAAATTTTTAATTGTTTTTTTATCGTGCTCATCTGATTTCAACAGGCCTGAAGCATGCAGAATGGCGGCATATTTCTCTTCACTGGTAGGTTCAGTGAGTTCCCCCTGATACATCATAAACCAGACAATAGCAGCAATAAAAATAAGGATACAAAAAAACATCATTGATATAACAATAACTTTACCCTTGCGCATTATTCTATAATCCCTGCGAGAAATAAGATATTTAAAACATCATCAGATATGCCATTATCCTTGTGAATTTGCAACTACAGAAAAAAATCAAAAATATATAACTATTAGTGTGTAGCTTTAGGATCAAATATCAGAACAACATGTTTTTCTTACCTTTTTATCGTAAAAAAATGCCGGGTTCCCCCGGCACAAATATCAGAATATTTTCGCCCACCACAGCCGAAGTTTCATGCCCCAGTAGCTGGTCCAGCCGCTGGTGGTTGATACCACCCGACCTTCTGACATCACCACCAGCGTGGGCGTGACGCTAATCGCCCAACTGCGGGAAATAGCCCCGTTCGCATCATTGATGACCGGAAATTCCACGCCTTTACGCAACAGCCAGCGTGATACCTCAGCTTCATTTCCGGAGCGTAACGCAATGGTCATCACATTTTCCCCTTCCGAACGCAGCCTGTCGACTTCCGGCGTCGTGAAGCGGCATACGCCGCACCAGCTCGCCCAGAAATAAAGCAACACTGGCTCGTCTTTGCTGAGCGCTGCCAGCGTGACGGTTTCACCATCCAGCGTTTGTAAAGGCGTGCTGTCAAAAGAGGCAGGGAGCTGCGGCGCGCGCCAGGCATCCATCAGCAACATCGCCCCCGCTAACAGTGCCAGTAAGATCAGCCCTTCGCGCAACCAGCGGCGCAGTTTACTGAGCATTGGCCGCCGCCAGTTTTTCTTTTACCACTTCCTCAAGGGTTTCCCACGGCACCGCACCGGGAATAAGTTCATCGCCAATGATCGTTGCGGGGGTTCCCTGTACACCCACCAGTCGCGCCAGTTGCAGGTTAGTGCTCAGCGTTTCAGCACTTCGGGCGTCCAGCGTCACCGGACTGGCCCCCGCTTTTTCCTGCGCCTGTTTGATACTGACATCTGTATGGTAGCCCTTCTTCTGCATCAGTTTTTCATGTAGCGCCAGAAACTGCTGCGGATGCTCATGCCATGTCGTCAGCACGGTCCGCGCCGCCAGTTCCGAGCTTTCACCTTTAAACGGCAACGGTTTGATCACTACCGCCACGTCAGGATATTTCTGCACAATTTTTTCCAGCATTGGATCCAACTGCTTGCAGTATGGGCAGTTGTAATCGGTGAAGTTTATCAGGGTCAGTTTTGCCTGCTTTGCGCCAATCCGCGGGCTGTTGGGATCGTTAAACAGGGCTTCCTGAATTAATGCTTCAATTTGCTTTTCCTGTTCCGGGGTAAACGGCGCAGGTTCTTTCGCGATACTGACGGCAGAAAACAGGGTTAACAGCAGAACAATCATCATCTTCATGGGGTAACTCCTTTGGCATCGTTCAACGTTTGCAGTACCGCATCGCGAGTTAACAACGTGGGTAACACCTGGCCTTCCGGCAGACCGGGGCCATAAATTTGGTTATACGGCACAGCAACCTGGCCGCGTTTTTTTAGAAATTCGGTAATGGCTTCAGAAGGGAGTGTCCAGTCGCCACGCAGCGCCACCACATCCGGCTGTTGCAATGCGGCCTGGACGTCATCTTTATGCAAGACGTTGAACTTGTTTACCTTACAGGTGATGCACCAGTCTGCTGTGACGTCAATGAACACACGCTTATGTTGCGCCAGCGCATCCTCAATAGCTTGCTCGCTTAGCGGTTGCCAGTTCACGCTCTCTTTGCCGGTGCTTTGCCCTACGAACCCGAAATGCGGGAGCAGCAACGTCGCAAGCCAGATAGCGGAACCCAGCATCATCACGCCGAGCAGACGCCGCAACATATTCATCCAGCGTCCTGGCCGCGGCAAACGCAGCGCCAGACCGGGACGCAGAGCCACCAGCAGCCACGGTAAGCTCATTCCCAGCCCAAGTGCGATAAACAATCCCCACAATGTCGGCAGCGAAGCGGTCAATGCCACCGCCACCGCCGTTCCAAGGAACGGGGCACTGCACGGCGTAGCAAGTAGTGTCGCAAATGCACCTTGCCAGAAATGTCCCGACAGACCGTTGCCGCCGTGAGTCGCCAGCGTGGTAGTCATCGCAGAAGGGAGTCGGAATTCAAACCACCCGAACAGGCTGGCGCTGAACGTCAGCATCACCAGTACCATGACGCCAATGAACCATGGATTCTGAAACTGGATCCCCCAGCCAAGCGCCTGATTGGTTAAACGCAGCACCGTCATCAATAGAGCCAGAGCCATAAATGAGACAAGTATTCCGGCTACCGATGCGAGGAACTGACGACGGACCTGGCGACGACTTTTTTCCTCGACCAGCAAAATCGAGCCCAGCTTCATGCCCAGAACCGGTAACACACAGGGCATCAGATTGAGGATCAAACCGCCCAGCAGCGCCATTAGCACCACTTGCCACAGTGGAAGTGAGGCGTTCTCAACAACCGGGGCTTCGCCAATCGCAAGACGACTTTCCTGGGCAACACCGTTATCTGCCAGCACCAGGGTGACTGACTTACCACGCAGATCCGGCGCGCCTTCTCCCCAACCGTCATGTACAGGTACCGTGGCGCGTAATGTCTCCCCCTCAACATGGATTTGCGGCATGCCAAAATCCGCATCATCAACAGCATCCAGATACAGCCCTGGTGCAGTCCAGCCTCCCGCACGGTGAGCCTCGACGACTAACTCTCCCGCCCGTGCGCCGGCGCTCAGTGCATCGGTCAGGCCGCTGGCAAGTGGGATCTGTCCCATCGCCTGAGCATAGTCATGTGCAAAAGTCGGGTCCTGGGCTGTGGGCGTCACGGAAAAAGGAAAATCCGTCAACAGGCAAACGTTGCTACAGGTGGATAGCGTCAAAACGCCGCTGAGCGTGGCGGGCGCTCTACCGCGCACCACCATCGGGAACGTCACCTTATCGTGATACCCCTGGGTAGTGATATTGGCGACCTCAAAACGAGCAGGGGTTGGCCAGAACCAGTCGACCGCAGGCATTTCCTCTTTCCAGGCGATAGCAGGCGCTACGCCCCCCTCGCCCGGAGAACGCCAGTAGGTTTTCCAGCCGTCCTCCAGTTTGACATCCAACAACAGACGGGTTTCACCGCCAGCGGACGTATCAGCGCGTAACCGCACGCTGGCGTGATCGTTATCGGGTGAACGCATCCAGCCGGGTTCAGCCGCCCAGGATACGGGCAGCCATAGCAATAACAGACAGAGCAGTGTCTGCCTGAAAACAGTCATCATAGTTTTTCTCCGTGAATAATTATCTAACAGTCAGCAACGGCTGTTCTGTCATTCACGGAAGACGCAAAATCGGAGATGCACCCGGAGAGTGGGCGGCGAGATGGCTCGCGGTGGGAAAAAAGGTAGACGAAACACCCGCACTGGCGCCAGCAACGACAGCAGCAGGCACAGCACCAGAATAGCACCTTCAAACAGTACGGGTGGCGCAGCCAGTAATGACTTCGCGCTCAGTTCACAAGGGGTAACGGGTGAGGTTTCATCGGTCTGCACTTGTGCGCTGGCGACAACGCTTGTAACGGCGGTATCCATCTGCAACGCGTGCAGGCCCGCCATGCGTTGTGCGGTGCAAACCATCACCACAACACATGCCAGACAGAGGAACCACCATCCCATCCGTTGACGTTTCGCCATTATACCCTCACTCATTGATGCGAGTTATCTTAACCACTCGCCGGTTTTTGGCAACCTTTACGCTGTAAAGTTATGTCCTTCCATCTGCTGGATATACCGCGATTTCAATCAGATTGAGATCGGGATCCCTGACATAAACCGAGCGAATCGGTCCTGTCGCGCCGGTTCGTGCAACGGGCCCTTCAATAATCTCAACTCCGTGGGTTTGAAACGTCTCTGTCACCTCTTCCAGGGTACGCGTGGTGATAAAACACAAATCCAGCGCCCCCGGCGTTGGCGCGTAGGCTTTAGGTTCAAACTCTTTTCCCCGAATATGGAGATTGATTTTCTGATTGCCAAAGACGAAGGCTTTCCGACCTTGTGCGAAAGTTTCCAACCTCATGCCTAAGAGCTCGACATAAAAACGAACGCAAGCCTCTTCATGATTGGTGGTTAGTACCAGGTGATCCAGGTGGTCGATCATAGTGATATCCATTTGGGTTGCTCGTCTCTGACACTTACCCTATTCATTCACGCGCGACAAGAAAAAGACAATCTACAGGGGTATTTGCAGAACTTAGCGAAATACCTTGCCATTCACGCTTTAAAGGCGAAATGATAATTAATCATATTTTCGTTTTTGTTTATTACACTATAACATTGCTCAAAACACCCCTAAAAATATCACGGAAGTTATCATTCACTATTTACGAAGAATGCCAGAGAATATTTCAATGCCAGCACACAAATAATGCCCGCTACGTACTGATGCGTAAATGAAAGTAAGGGTCAGCGCATTTTCAGGGGATTTCCTTATTATATCCAGACGCAATGAATAACGTATTCATTAGCAGATAATTTGTTTATCAAATGTTATTTAGAGTATATGAAAATGAAAAAATATTTATTACCCCTGATTGGGTTACTTTTTACAGTTAGCGCTCAGGCAGCATCATTTACCGACGGTAAAGGGTGATGCTGCCAACTTACTGATTTAGTGTATGATGGTGTTTTTGAGGTGCTCCAGTGGCTTCTGTTTCTATCAGCTGTCCCTCCTGTTCAGCTACTGACGGGGTGGTGCGTAACGGCAAAAGCACCGCCGGACATCAGCGCTATCTCTGCTCTCACTGCCGTAAAACATGGCAACTGCAGTTCACTTACACCGCTTCTCAACCCGGTACGCACCAGAAAATCATTGATATGGCCATGAATGGCGTTGGATGCCGGGCAACCGCCCGCATTATGGGCGTTGGCCTCAACACGATTTTCCGCCATTTAAAAAACTCAGGCCGCAGTCGGTAACCTCGCGCATACAGCCGGGCAGTGACGTCATCGTCTGCGCGGAAATGGACGAACAGTGGGGATACGTCGGGGCTAAATCGCGCCAGCGCTGGCTGTTTTACGCGTATGACAGGCTCCGGAAGACGGTTGTTGCGCACGTATTCGGTGAACGCACTATGGCGACGCTGGGGCGTCTTATGAGCCTGCTGTCACCCTTTGACGTGGTGATATGGATGACGGATGGCTGGCCGCTGTATGAATCCCGCCTGAAGGGAAAGCTGCACGTAATCAGCAAGCGATATACGCAGCGAATTGAGCGGCATAACCTGAATCTGAGGCAGCACCTGGCACGGCTGGGACGGAAGTCGCTGTCGTTCTCAAAATCGGTGGAGCTGCATGACAAAGTCATCGGGCATTATCTGAACATAAAACACTATCAATAAGTTGGAGTCATTACCACGGTAAAGAGTATATCACCCAGGAAAAACCCGTCGCTTCCGCCCCAGCTGCGCTGAAGTTTTTCTCATTTTACTGTCCTTCCTGTTATCAGTACGATGAAGTTTTTGAAATCACGGATAACGTGAAAAAAGTACTGCCTGCTGATGTCAAACTCACCGAATACCACGTCGACTTTTTAGGTCCGCTGGGGCAAGACATGACGCACGCCTGGTCCGTCGCCATGCTGTTAAACGTACAAGATAAAGTTAAACCGTTGCTTTTTGATGCCGTTCAGAAAAAACAAACCGTTAAAACAGCGGATGATATTCGTAACGTATTTATCAGCGCGGGCGTCAGCGCCAGTGATTATGATGCCGCCTGGAACAGTTTTGCCGTGAAATCCCTGACCGCAAAACAACAAGAAATGGCTAAAGCGGTAGATTTAACCGGTGTGCCCGCCATTTTTATCAACGGTAAATATATGATCAATCCAAAAGGACTGAAATCTGACGACCTAAACTCTTTTGTGAAGAGCTACGCGGATACGGTTCGCTATCTGATCACCAAATCCTGACATTTCGCTAATCTCACTTTTCGCACCACACAACAGTCAAAAGCGCTGTTGGTGGTGCGCAATCACATCATTTAGACCAATATCCTTTCTTCCCGGTTGGCATTCGCCGTTATCAGGATTACCCTAAACTTAGCGGTGTTACCTGTTGTCGGGGTACACCTTCTTCAAGTGTTGATTTACACGAGAGAACGCTATGGAATTAAAGGATTATTACGCCATTATGGGCGTGAAACCGACAGACGATCTCAAGACAATCAAGACCGCCTATCGTCGACTCGCCCGTAAATACCATCCTGATGTCAGTAAAGAGACTGACGCTGAGGCCCGGTTTAAAGAGGTTGCTGAAGCCTGGGAAGTCCTGAGTGATGAACAGCGACGTGCCGAGTACGACCAACTGTGGCAGCATCGCAACGACCCTCAGTTCAGCCGTCAATTCCAGCAAGGAGAGGGGCAAAGCTACAGCGCCGAAGATTTCGACGATATCTTCTCCTCCATTTTTGGTCAGCGTGCGCACCAGTCGCGCCAGCGCCCTGCCAGCCGCGGGCATGACATCGAAATAGAAGTTGCCGTCTTCCTCGAAGAAACGCTTACTGAGCATAGCCGCACTATCAGTTACAACCTGCCAGTCTACAATGCGTTTGGCATGGTAGAACGAGAAATTCCTAAAACACTGAACGTGAAAATTCCGGCTGGCGTCGGTAACGGTCAGCGTATCCGCCTGAAAGGTCAGGGCACGCCCGGCGAAAACGGTGGGCCGAACGGTGATTTGTGGCTGGTGATTCATATTGCGCCGCATCCGCTGTTCGATATCGTTAATCAGGATCTGGAAGTTGTCGTTCCCCTGGCGCCGTGGGAAGCTGCGCTGGGTGCGAAAGTAACCGTTCCGACGCTGAAAGAGAGCATCCTGCTGACCATTCCTGCAGGCAGCCAGGCCGGTCAGCGGTTACGCATTAAAGGCAAGGGTCTGGTAAGTAAAAAACATACCGGCGATTTGTATGCGGTGATCAAGATCGTCATGCCACCGAAACCTGACGACACCAGTGCCGCCCTGTGGCAACAACTGGCAGATGCACAAAAGACCTTTGATCCGCGCAAAGAGTGGGGGAAAGCATAATGGCTAACGTTACCGTCACTTTTACCATTACCGAATTTTGTCTGTACACCGGTGTGTCAGAAGAAGAACTGCATGAGGTTGTCGGCTTAGGGGTGATAGAACCCCATGAAGACGAGACGTTTGACGATCATGCGCTGACCGTAATGCGTCGCGCGATGCGTCTGCGTCAGGAGCTGGAACTTGACTGGCCAGGGATTGCCGTTGCATTGACGTTGCTGGAAGAGAACGCTCAGTTACGTCAGGAAAATCGCCTGCTGCGCCAGCGATTGTCTCGTTTTATCAGCCATCCTTAGTGTGTCAGGGCCAGCATGGTGCTGGCCCTTTTATTGTCCCGAAACCTGCTCTTAATGACATTAAGCAGTAGATGGCATACAGTCAGCGATAAGAATTATCTCAAACAATAAGACGTTGAGCCATGCAGCTTAAGCCCCTCACAAAAGGTCGTTTTCACAATATCTGGCAGCAAGATGATGCCTTAATTGAGAAGATATTCCAGGAACTGCTCTCTGAAACGCAGATGATCCACGAAGATGAGTATCTCTATCGCCAGGGACAGGTAGTCGATCGACTTATCATGGTGCAATCAGGCAGAATTTCCCTGCGTTACAGCGCGGAAAATGGTCGCCGTTTTCAGTTGGGCGCAATGGAATGTGATGAGCAACTATTTGGTGAAATGGAGTTTTTTACCGGGTATCGCTGCCAGCTTGATATCGTGGCCGAAGAGCCGTTGACCGTGGCGGTGTGCAGCTGTGAGCGTCTGGAAGAAGCGCTAAACCAGCACCCGAGACTGGCGATATTTTTTGCCAGTGCGATGGCGATTGATTATCAGGATATGCTGGAAATCTTCCTGCACCGGATGCTCTACCCTATCGTTCATAACGTGGCGTATGACCTGTATCGCCAGCATCAGAACAAACAGCCGATGGATGGTTTCCATAAAAAATACCAGGAAGCAGAACGGTTCGGCACCACCGATCGGGTCTATCGGCGGGCGGTTAAAGCCCTGACGGATGCCGGACTGGTAACGCGCACGAAGCAAGGACTGGAAATTAAGGATCTGGATGGACTGCGTAAACTCCTCGGCAATGACATCATTGACTGACACACCATCTCCGTAGAGAAGGTTGGTGTGTCAGTTCAGCGCAATCAGAATTTATAGGTAAGGTTGAAGTAGTGACCGAGTCCGGTGGTGCGCCCTGCTCCGCCGTGATTTTCCATCAATGCCATATTGCGGAAATACTTCAGGCCATAACCCACCGCATAATGCTCTGAATGCCAGTAGATACCGTTATACCATTCAATCGCGTTATTGCTGTATAACGGTTGATTAGCAATCTTGTTAGCGGCGAACTGATAGTCAAAGTAACCCTGATAGTTCAGGTAGCTGCCGTTGGCAAAGGTATAGAACGGCGTCGACCAGTTGGTCGAGAACATGTAGCCATCCCACTTGCCTTCGTTATCCGCACCGTAGTTTTCACGCACATAATGCGCATAGATGTTCATTCCCACCAGACCAAACCACGGAACCTTAACATCTGTGCCCAGACCGACATAATGTTCAAATAATTCCCGGTCGCCAATGTTATTTACCGTTGCGATATAGAATTCGTTAAATGGCCCAACGGATAAATCTTTATTTAAAATAGCATCCAGAGAAAACCGTGGGGATATCTTGGCGAAAAAGTTATCGCCACCATGGCGGTCATCCTGCTTGCGGTCAAAAATATCAAAGAAATCGACATAACCATACAGATCGATAATTCCGGAACGCGCCCCAAACTCCAGTTCCAGATAAGTGTCATTACGAATACCATAAGGCACTTTCGCATCCACACTTTGCATTAAGTTCATCTGCATCCAGTTAAAATCATTTTTACGGACGTTGCCATCGGTATAATCAGCAGCAAGCGCTTGCGTACAGCTCATTGCAACGATTGCGCCCAGAACTGTTTTTTTAATCATTGATTTATTCTTCATCATTTTCAATTCCTTTGAGCAAGGTTGAGTGTCGCCCCACCAAATAAATGGTGTGGCGACTGACTATCTAATTAGAGAGGTAAGTGTTATTACTGTGCTTTGTTACGTTTAAGCTTTAATGTACCCATCAACATGATAAAGATTATTAAATATAATACTGGTATTGCGTACATAATTTTCTGCAAGCCCATTGTTTTTTCCATTAGCGCACTGATCGCTGGACTAAACATAGCCCCGGCGCTACCGCTAATTAAAATATATGAAACATTCTGACTACTTGCGCGCTTCACAAATGAAACTCCGTAGGCAATAAAGGAGTTATACAGCGCCGCACAGACGAATCCGTAACTATAAGCCAGATAATCAAGCCCCAAGATGTTTTCTTTCGTTACAATAATGGTCGTAATAACGCAAGCGAGTAAAATAATACTCAACAGGAAATAATGTATCCTCACTCGAGAAACAATGACAGTTGATACTAGCGCCCCAACCAACGCAGCTCCCCAGTATTGCGTAATAATATTACCGGCTTCTTCAAAAGGAATGCCAAATTTGTTCTTCACAAATAATGGTGCCCAGGTCAGGAAGGTATACAGCGCCAGCATACCTAAGAACAGGCCAATACCTCCGCTAATAATCCCTGGGTTCCACTCAGACTTCACCGCGTCTGTCCGATCCTCCGCAGACGCGGTTTCACAGGCAGTAAAACGAGTGAGCGCCACCACACCTAACGTAAGTAAGGCCACCATGCCAACACTTAGATAGCTGTAACTCCATGACATATTGTGCGTCAGGGCGTAGGTGGTGATCAGCGGGAAAACCACGCCTGCGACGTTAAAGGTGGCGTCTTGTACCACCAACATTGTACTTTGAATGCGATCCTGCCATACCGAAACGACAATCGTTCCTGCCACACACAGGCCAATCCCACCGCAAAAGCCCACCAAAGTCATAGCAACCATCACTGGCCATAAGCCGGGGCTTAAGTGCATTGCCAGCGAACAGAGGAACACTATCGAATAGATAATAAACGTCATTCGCTTGACGCCAATTTTTTCTATCAGGAAAAAGGCGGCGATGGTCCCCGCTAATGCCCCACCGTTAAGCAGCGAAAATATCGAGGCAACGGTATTCACATCAGCACTGTAACGTACCGCAATCGGTTCAATCAGCATTCCAAACTGACTGGCAAACCCCGCCATAATAAAATTTGCCAGAAAACTAATCAGTGTAAGTGCTATTTTATTCTTCATATAATGACATCCCTGATTGGTTCAATTAAAAGCCAATGCTAAGCCGTAACGGCTGTATTTAGCGCCAGCTCAATCATATTTTTAAAAGTTAATTGTCGTTCCTCTGCCGTGGTTTCTTCGCCTGTCAGGCAATGATCGGACACCGTTAAAATAGCCAGTGCTTCAATATTAAATTGGTGTGCTAAGGCGTATAAGCCGGCCACCTCCATATCCACACCCAGTACACCAAACTTTTCCAGTGCAGGAATGAGGTTTTCGTCAGGATCGTAATAAAGATCGCCACTGAAAACATTACCGACCTTAATGTCGATTCCGGCCTTCTGTGCCAGCATCCACGCCTGTTGTAGTAATGGGAAGTGAGCGGACGTCGCCATCGTGTAGCCCGCGCTACGTTTTAAATTTGTGACAGAGTCAGTACCGGCAGCGAGAGCCAGAATAATGTCGCGCATTTTGACATGCGGTTGTGTTGCCCCCAGACTACCGACGCGAATAATTCTCTTCACATTAAAATCATGTACCAGCTCATGGGCGTATAGCGTCATAGACGGAATACCCATACCGTGTCCCATCACCGAAACAGGTTGACCAAAATAAAGACCGGTATAGCCCAGCATATTACGCACGTTGGTAACTTCGCGGTAATCCATGAGATAATTTTCGGCAATAAATTTTGCGCGCAGCGGATCGCCCGGCATAATCACAGTTGGCGCAAAATCACCCGCTTTAGCATTAATATGTGCAGTCATAACAATTCCTGAATTATGGGTATTGGAGATATACAGGGATTGTAACCAGACGTTTGCAGAGGATTGAGGACAAAAGTCCTGCTCAAAGGATCGGCCTCTCATTTCTGAGAGTTAGAGTTGCAGGCTTAGGATGCAGAGGAAAACTATGCCCCGGCAACAGTTAGGAAAAGCAAGACCCAGAACAATAAAAGAACAGATTAGCCCCCAAATCGCTGGTGACTACCGCGTTGGCGCGAGTAGCCATAGCAGCGTCAATATTGTTTTGAAAGTGGTCTTATTGTTATTATCGTATTCCACTCTAATCTTGGATGCCTGCCATGACCCGATTAAGGTTTAGTGAGATGACTCACGCCGATATACCTGCTGTTCAGTCGTTCCTTATTAAGCATCTTAATTTGTTCTTCAATGCCGGGAGAGTCATGCCTGCTGCTGAAGAAGATATCTTCGATCTCAAGCAGCAGTATATTTTGCAAGAAAGAAATCTATTACTTTGCGCATGGAGTGAAAAACAAGAGCTCATCGCTACACTTGCGGTATGTCAATATGATGATCGTATCACTGAGCTACGTGGGCACTATAATTTGCCTGAAACGGCAGAAATTTGTCGTTGCTACGTGGATGCGCGCTACCGCAGACAGGGAATCGGAAGCCGGTTGTTTGCTTTAGCTCAAATGTTCTGCCAGCAGCAAAAATATAAAACCTTATATCTGCATACTCATCATTTCTTGCCTGGAGGGTATCATTTTTGGTTGCGTAAAGATTTTAGCGTCGTTATGGATATGCAGGATGAATGGCAATTGGTACATATGCAGAGATCACATTATTAAATTAACCCAACGCTAATTAACTGCGTTATTGATAACGATCAATATGATTAAATTGAAAAAATAAAACCGTGTTTATAGTTTGATCAATATCAATCAATTCTCATTTAGCTTTTTATTGTTATTTTCATGTATACATCCGAGATAAAGGATTTAAGCATAACCAACTGTAAAACATAACAATTTTACCAAAGGTGTGAGGTTTTCCCTGTTTATTCATACGGTTGACCTCGTTAACAATTGCCGTTAGAGTCGCTTTTGACAGCATTTCATTACATTTTTGTATATGAATAGGAATATGGTGAGAATTATTCAATTCAATTCCATAACTGCCCCCGCAACTGTAGGCGGATGCAGAATATCCTTGTGTGGTTAATAAGCCACAGGTCACTGTAAAGCTCGTCTTTATGGGAAGGCCGATATTCTGATTACCGTGAGTCAGGAGACCTGCTGTCAACGATGTATACCATTAAGTGGACGGGATGGTCCATGGGATGAATTATTTGACGTAAGCAGTAGTGTATTTATGAATAAGATTTTGGCTAAGTAAGGCTTATTTGCATTTGTTGCATATCTTCATTCTTAAAATTCACGATTTAATGTCATCTATCTTCATGTCTCCTCCCGATATATGGAATGAAATGAGCCATGACCAGACTTTAAGATTCTGGCATCAACGGGACGATGATAATGCACGCTAATTCTACATTTTTCTCTTCTAAAAAAACGCTTCTGGCTATTGTTGGAACCACTGTACTGTTGACTTCCGGTTTTTCTAACGCGGCAAAAACCGAATATCCTCTGACGATTAAAAACTGTGGACGCGATATTACCTTTAATCAGGCCCCAACGCGCGTGGCAACCGTGGGTCAGAACAGTACCGAGATTCTCTATTCACTGGGGCTGGCCGATCGCGTCGTGGGTACTTCGTTGTGGTTTGGCCCGGTACTGGATGCTTACAAAGCAGCAAATGAAAAAGTTGCCGTCATTGCGCAAAATATTCCCAGCTTTGAAGGAATTGTGGCTAAAAAACCAGATCTGGTCGCCAGCCAGTTTGAATGGCAAATCGGCCCTGCTGGCACAGTTGCCTCATACGAACAGTTTAGTGAACTGAAGGTGCCCGTTTACACCGCGCCAGCTGACTGTGCTAAGGATAACGAAGATGGGGGTGATGGTGTTCGTAAGGGCATGTTTGATATTGCTATGGTGTATCAGGAAGTCGCCGATCTGGCAAAAATTTTTGATGTTCAGGATAAAGGCGAAGCGCTGATTGCCAGCCTTAAAGCGCGTGAATCAGCAGCAAAAAATAAAATTACCGGCATGGATAAGAATGTTTCTGCCGTGTTCTGGTTCTCAAGCGCCGATTTACAGCTCGATCCTTACGTTGCCGGGAAGTTTGGCCCAGCAGCATGGATAGCCCAAACGCTGGGTGTGAAAAATGTCATTGATTCTGCTGAAGAGTGGCCAACGGTGGGCTGGGAAACCATCGCTAAAGCTAACCCTTCTGTCATTGTGCTCGGTGAGATGAGCCGCCGACGCTTCCCGGCAGATGACTGGAAGATCAAGATGGAATACCTCCAGTCCGATCCTGTCACCAAACTGATTCCTGCCGTCAAAGAAAACCATCTGCCGGCCATTGACGTACAGACAATGAATGCCGGGATCAGAACTATTGATGGGGTGGAAAAACTGGCTGACGCTCTGGTTGAATATGGCTTAGCGCATCCGCAGGCTGCTCATTAATCTACATTTTGCGCTATATCACGGCACGGTATAGCGCATCTCCGTTACTCAGGAACGCAGATAATCATGAGTGATTCTCGCAGGATGCGTCGCGCTGTTGGTCAGCTTGCGGTGAGAGTCGGTGGTCATGCCGTTTGGGTCAGTGCGCTGATGTGTTGCGTACTGCTGGCGGGGATTTCCATCGGCGAAACGTTTATCCCCTGGCGGCACGTACTCAGCACGTTGGCAAATCATCTTTTCGATACCCACTATCCTGTCGATGCACTGGATGCGGGGATCGTCTGGAACTACCGCCTGACCCGAGCACTGGTCTCAGCAAGCTGCGGCGCCTGTCTGGCTGTTTCCGGCGTAGTGTTGCAGTCGTTGCTGCGCAATGCGCTCGCCGAACCTTATCTACTGGGGATTTCTGCCGGAGCATCTACCGGTGCGGTGCTGATTGCGCTCACGGGACTGGGGGCTGGCATCATCAGTATGTCTTTAGGGGCGTTCATTGGTGCGCTGACGGCATTTCTGTTCGTTGCGCTATTGGCGATGGCCGCTGGCGGTAAACAAGGCGGCGGGATTACAACCCAAATCATTCTTGCCGGGATCGCCAGTTCGCAACTGTTCAATGCGATTACGTCGCTTATCATCACCCGCTCAGCAAACGCCGAGCAAGCACGCGGAATTATGTTCTGGTTGTTAGGCAATTTGAGCGGTGTACGCTGGCCCGATGTTGTCTTAGCTATTCCTACCGCTCTGGTCGGTATTGCGCTGTGCTTCTGTTATGCCCGCCACCTTGATGCGTTCTCCTTTGGCGCTGAATCCGCGGCATCGTTGGGCATTCCAGTCAAACGTACTCGCGCAGTACTAATTGCTGCTGTCACCGGTATGACAGCGATTATGGTCTCCATTGTTGGTGCGATCGGCTTTGTCGGTCTGGTGATCCCTCATGCCGCTCGTTTGCTGGTCGGCAACCAGCATCATCGACTGCTGCCGGTTAGTGCGCTTACCGGCGCCATTTTCCTCATTGTCGCCGATGTTATTTCTCGCACGTTACTACCCGGCCAGGTACTGCCCATTGGGGTAATCACGGCTTTGGTCGGCGCGCCTGCGTTTTCAATCATTCTGATAAGAGGAAACCAGAACAAATGACGGTAAACCTCGTACAGCCACTTGTTACCTCTGCGCAAGCCGTTATTGAAGCCTGCAATCTGCGTTGGAAGGTAAAGGGTAAGACGATTGTTGATGATATTTCTCTCCGCGTAACTCCCGGCGAGTTTGTCGGTATCATCGGTCCCAACGGCTCGGGCAAAACGTCACTGATTTCACTGCTGGCCGGTTTGCTGAAGCCGACTTCCGGGCACATCACTCTGCGGCAAAAAGCGCTCCAGCACTATTCGCGACGTCATCTTGCGCAACATGTGGCGCTGGTCGAACAACAGGCTGAAACCAGCGAGCGGCTTACCGCTTTACAAGCCGTTTCTCTGGGACGGACCCCCTGGCTTAGCCTGCTCACCCCCTGGTCTGCCAAAGATGACGATATCGTACAAACGATGCTGGAGAAGGTCGATCTCAGTGAATTACAGCACCGCTGCTGGCATACCTTTTCCGGGGGAGAAAAACAGCGCCTGCATATTGCACGGGCGCTGGCGCAGCAGCCGCAATTGTTGCTGATGGACGAACCCACCAACCATCTCGACATTCAACATCAGATTGGCCTGCTGAGTCTGGTTAAACGTGAAAAGCTCACGGTGATTGCTGCTCTGCACGACCTTAATCATGCCGCAATGTTCTGCGATCGCATCATCGTAATGACCTCCGGACATATGGCAATGCAGGGTAAACCTTGCACCGTTTTTACCCGCGATAATCTCCATGCCTGGTTTGGTATCGACGCCGTTGTCGAACATGAAGCGGGTAGTGAAAACTGTTTTATTCGTTATCAAAGACCTGATGAATTTTAAGGAAGAATCGATGAAATACCTCAAACAGAGTCTGAAAGTTTTGTGTTTACTCGCCCTCGCCTCTTCAGCCTTCGCGCAAACTCACGAAGTGTTGATGAAGAATCGTGGGTCTGCGGGGCCGATGGTCTACGAGCCGGATTATCTGGAGATCCAACCCGGTGATACGGTGAAGTTTATCCGTAAGCATAAGAGCCACAACGCGGCTTCAATTGCTGAATTGTCTCCGGCTGACTATCCCGGTTTCATGGGAAAAATAGATGAAGAGATCGAGGTGACTTATGACAATCCTGGATTTTACGGCATCAAATGTTCACCGCATTACGCTCAGGGCATGGTGATGATGATTAAGGTTGGCGATACCACGTTACCGGATAGCTATCGGGCATTCAAAGCGCCAGGTATTGCTGATAAGCGCTTTCAGGAAATTTACGCGCGTATCGACAAACAATAATCCGCATTACTCTGGGAGAAATACAAGGTGGCAGATAAAAAACTTGCAGATGGCGAAATCCAGGAACAGCGTCGGGAATGCCTGTGTAAACTGACGAAATTCGTCGGCGCGGCTGGCGTCGCGGCTGCCGTGTGGCCGCTGGTTTCGGCCTTAAGCCCGGATGAGAAAACGCTAGGGGAAAATGAACCGATTGATGTTTCTCTTGCGGGTGTTGCTGCTGGACAAACCATCAGGCGCATATGGCAGGGAAAGCTGATTCTTATTCACCACCGCACGCAGGAAGAGATTGTCGCCGCCAGAAATACCAACTGGCATACGCTTATTGATCCACAGTCTGACAGCGAGAGGGTCTCTGCGGTTCATCCCCAATGGCTGGTGGTTCAAGGGTACTGTCCACATGCCGGATGTGTCCCCAACGCCCAGCCGGGAGGGCTGGGCTGGATTTGTCCGTGCCACGGCTCGGAATTTGATACCTCCGGGCGCGTGACGCGCGGCCCCGCAACGGCCAACCTGGCAATCCCGGATTACGCCTTTCATTCTGATGGTCAGATCGTGCGTATCGGCACTAAGGAAGCCTGACATGATGAGTGAGCGCGTCTATTCGCTTCGCTGGCGAATTCCTTTTCCTCGTTCGATTGCCGGACTCTGGCTGTTCGCTATCGGCGCAATCCTGCTGGTTATGCTCGGCGTGCAGATCCTGACAGGTATCGTACTGGCGATGTTTTACGTGCCGACAGCCGGGCTGGCATTTGACTCCATTATTCATATTATGCGTGCGGTTCGCCACGGAGAACTGATACGTAATATGCATGCTATTGGCGCATCGCTCTTTTTCTTTGCCTGTTATCTGCATATTTTTCGCGGTATGTACTACAACGTGTACCGCAAGCCCTGGACAACAATGTGGTTAATTAGCGTCACGCTGTATATCCTCCTGATGATAACCGCATTTCTTGGTTATAGTCTTATTTGGGGGCAAAAAAGCTACTGGGCGGCAACGGTCATTACTCGCTTTGCCCAGGCCATTCCGCTAGTGGGTGATACGTTATACGCATATTTAGTCGGTAGCCATACGCCGGGAACACCGATGCTTGGCCGCTTTTTTGTTATCCACTTTATTCTTCCTTTTGTGATTGTCGTGGCAACGGTTTTTCATATTCGAACCGTACAGTCAGCGTTTGCCCAGGCGATGAAAAAGAAGTTCAGCGAGAAAGAGTCCAGGAGCCTGTTGTTCGATTACAAAATTACCGATCTCGATGCCATCAAAATCACCCTTTTTTTGATGCTCTTCGCCTGGTTTTTATTCTTTGCTCCGCACTATCTGAGCAGCGCCGATAACTTTATTCCCGCAGACCCAACGATTACACCGGCGATTGTTGCGCCAGAATGGTATTTCCTTCCCTTCTTCTCCATCTTGCGCTGTTTCCCGAATGAATTCGTGGGACTAGCCGCGATGTGCGGTTCGATACTGATTTTCTATTTTCTTCCCTGGCTTGATACCTCCCGGGCTCGTTTTCGCCATTACAGCAAGCTGGTCAAATGCGGATTCTGGCTGTGGGTCATCAATGCCTGCTTTTTAGGCTGGTTAGGATCGAAAGCGCTGGTTGGCCCCGACCTTCTTGACGGTTTTCGTAACGAAGAAGGTTGGATACGTGCCGCGTCCCAGCTTTCCACGCTGATTTGGTTTGCCTGGTTTTTAATCGTATTACCTTGCCGTCGTTTTCTGGAAAAACAGGACTGATAATGAAACGACTATTGAAATTCAGTGTTCTGTGTTTTTCTCTATTGGGACTGGGCTCCACCTATGCGCAAGAAGCCACGCCTGAACGACAGGAATGGAGTTTCAGCGGCATCAATGGCCAGTATGATAAAGAGCAGCTTCGGCGTGGTCTGCAGGTTTATGAAGAGAAGTGTCGCGCTTGTCACGGCATGAAGCACCTTACCTTTCGAACCTTGACCAGACCCGGCGGCCCGGAACTCACGGAAGAAGAAGCAAGAAGTATCGCTAACGGCTATCAGTTTCCTGAGATTCAGGATGACGGCCAGATGGGTGAGCGGGACGGGACGCTAAATGACAGCTTTATATCGCCATATTTAAACGAGCGGGAAGCTCGATACCTTAATAATGGCGCAGAACCTGTTGACCTGAGCTATATCGTCCGCGCCCGCTCATACGATCGTGGATTTCCGCAATTCCTGTTAGATGCTTTTCTGCCCTACACGGACCAGGGAGCTGATTACGTCTACGCGCTACTCACCGGCTATCTGCCTGACGATCCCGAACTGAAGGCTAACCGCTATTTTCCGGGCGGCGTGATTAACATGCCGAAACCGCTGAATAGCGGAGAGATCCAATGGAGTCCGGCGTCACAGAAAGCTGAAACTGAGGAGCAATACGCCAGGGATGTTACCGCCTTTCTGGCATGGGCAGCCGATCCGGCGCTCTCTGAACGAAAACAGCAAGGGAATTACGTTATGGGCTATCTGGCTATTATGCTGGGGCTGCTATGGATATTACGACGAATGAAGAGACGTTCGCTCATGTAGGTCTTGCGAGGCGGGGGATTACTCAGTTCACCAGCATTCAACCGGTCAGCTGCGCTGTTGCCCTCGCGCGACTAAGACAAGTAAAGGAAGGAAAAATATAAATCAAGCAAAATGAAAAAACCCCAAGCTATTTGATAGCTTGGGGTTCATGTTTGGCGGAAGCGTAGAGATTCGAACTCTAGAACCCTTTCGGGTCGCCGGTTTTCAAGACCGGTGCCTTCAACCGCTCGGCCACGCTTCCAATGAGGCGCACTATAAACATCCCGAACGGACCTGTAAAGCACCAATGTGTTCGTTTGCCTGAAAAACAGCCAAAATGCTGTTAATCGACTGAAATAACAACAGATTGACCATTTAATCAGCACAAATATCGGCTACAACGCTTAATGTTTTTTGATGTACATATCTTTGGTGTAGTAATTTCCCCGGTTATCCGGTGCAAATCCCCCCACCCACGGCTTCACCAGATGCGTGCGGACATAGTGGTAAACCGGAATCGCAGGGACATCATCACCTAAAAGATCTTCAGCCTGCTGATAGTATTTGCCTCGTTCTTCCAGTGAATTTGCTTTCGCCGCATTACGCATCGCTTCATCAAAGGCGGGGTTGCTGTACTTGGTAGTATTCTCGCTATCACCGGTACGGAAAATATTGAGGAAACTTGAAGCATCATCATAATCGGCTATCCACGCATAGCGCACGACGTCAAAATTACCGGTGTGCATAGTGTCCAGCATGGTTTTCCATTCCTGGTTTTGCAGCTTCGCCTCGACGCCAAGGTTTTTCTTCCACATCGACGATGCGGCAATCGCAATACGCTGGTGCGTTTCGAAGGTGTTGTAGAGCAAATTCAAGCTAAGCGGATGCTCAGGACCAAAACCGGCTTCAGCAAGCAGTTTTTTGGCTTCAGCAATACGTTTTTCGAGCGGCCATGACGCATACTCCGGTGCATGCAGTTTCACCCCACCTATTTCCGGCTGGCTGATAACCCACGCTGCTCGCTGTCCCTGCCCCATCACCTTTTGCGCAATGATGTCTTTATCCAACGCCATATTCAGCGCCCGGCGCACGCGCGGATCATTAAACGGCGCGCGGGTTGTATTGAACTGATAGTAATACGTTGAGAGCTGGGGAGAGACATGCAGTTCATCGCCCATCGTTTTTTTCAGTTGGGCGAACTGATTGACCGGTACGCTATAAACAATGTCGATTTCACCGGCCTTATAGCGGTTTACGTCAGCCGACTCTGAGCTGATGGGCAAATAAGTAACTTTATTAATAACCGTATGCCGATCGTCCCAGTAATGTGGGTTACGCTCGGCAACGATGCGCTCATTGACCACCCATTGCGATAGTTTGTACGGCCCACTGCTGACAAAATGTTCTGGTCGGGTCCACTTGTCGCCAAAACGCCCAATCAGAACTTTATCCAGCGGCACCAGCGATGGATGCGCCAGCATCGCCAGAAACGCCGCCGTCGGTTGCGTCAGGGTAATTTCCAGCGTGGTATCATCCAGGGCTTTGACCCCTAGTGTAGCGGGATCTTTATTCCCTTGGGCAATATCAACCGCGTTCGCAACATGCATATTGCCCAGATACGAAGCATAAGGTGAAGCCGTTTGCGGCGAGACCAGACGCTGCCAACTCCAGACAACATCCTGTGCGGTAATCGCAGAGCCATCAGACCAGGTAATGCCCGGACGTAAATGAAAGGTCCAGATAGTATTGTCTTTATTCTCCCAGGATGCCGCAAGGCGGGGCTCGATAGACCCATTCTGCTTGACAGCAACCAGACCGTCGAACATATCGCTGATTAAATTAAACTCAACGTTGCTTTCGACTTTATGCGGATCCAGCGATGCCGGCTCACTGCCGTTATTTCTCACCAGTTCCTGCTTTTCAGCCAATGCTGTTCCTGCGGGAACATGAGCTGCCCATGCCGCGCCGTTTATTGATATCACACAGGCGGCCAACAGCGTAAACGTAAATACCTTCGATTTGTGTTGAGTCATTCCCTGCACCTTATTGTTCTGTTTTATGTAGACACCGCTTTCACTGTCAGAGAGATTCAGGAATAACGCAATATTTTTCAGTGACCTATAAGATGTCGATCTGACATTTTCAAACAATAAGTGGTAACATCTAATTTAGACACTTTTGCTGAAATAATATGCTTAAGTCTGGCGGGTTAAAATGCGTAAAGATGGGTAAAACCGCTGTGTCATTCCCCTTGATTTCATTATCCTCCATCATTAATTACATCTGTCATAAGAGAGTGACTCATGGATCGTATTATTAGTTCTTCGCGCGACCGTACATCGCTACTCAGCACGCATAAAGTGCTGCGCAATACCTATTTTCTGCTCAGCCTGACGCTGGCGTTTTCTGCCATCACCGCAACGGCAAGCACCGTGCTGATGCTGCCATCCCCGGGTCTAATCCTGACGCTGGTGGGTATGTATGGTCTGATGTTCCTGACATATAAAACTGCGGATAAGCCGGTCGGAATTCTGTCTGCTTTCGCATTCACCGGCTTCCTGGGCTACATTCTGGGACCGATTCTGAACACCTACCTGTCTGCAGGCATGGGTGATGTTATCGGTATGGCGCTGGGCGGCACTGCTCTGGTCTTCTTCAGCTGTTCTGCCTATGTGCTGACCACCCGTAAAGACATGTCCTTCCTCGGCGGTATGCTGATGGCAGGTATCGTGGTGGTGCTGATTGGTATGGTTGCGAATATCTTCCTGCAACTGCCAGCTCTGCATCTGGCCATCAGCGCGGTGTTTATTCTGATTTCTTCAGGCGCTATCCTGTTTGAAACCAGCAATATCATCCGTGGCGGTGAAACCAACTACATCCGTGCAACGGTCAGCCTGTATGTTTCGCTGTACAACATCTTCGTCAGCCTGCTGAGCATTCTGGGCTTCGCCAGCCGCGACTAAGTTGTCAACTCGCACTATCCAGCCCCGCTTATGCGGGGCTTTCTTTTTTGGTAAACTGCCGCCAGTTTGACTAACGTAGTGACGAATTATGTTGATCTTTGAAGGTAAAGAAATCAGTACCGATAGCGAAGGCTATCTGAAAGATACCACGCTGTGGAGCGAGCCGCTGGCGGAGAAAATCGCCGAAAACGAAGGCATTACGCTCTCCGCAGAACATTGGGAAGTGGTGCGTTTTGTCCGCGATTTTTATCTGGAATTTAATACCTCCCCCGCTATCCGCATGCTGGTAAAAGCGATGGCCAACAAGTTTGGCGAAGAGAAAGGCAACAGCCGTTATCTCTACCGCCTGTTCCCAAAAGGTCCGGCCAAGCAGGCGACTAAAATTGCCGGCCTGCCGAAACCGGTGAAATGTATTTAATAACGGATACTAAATCCCTTTAGCTCGTCGCCAGGACGATGGGGTTCGCTGAGAACTCTGTCTACCCTGGCGCTTCGCGGCCCCCCGGCTTTCAACCACTTCATCAGTTGTTCCACCCGGTCACTTTCACCGCAGGCGACAACCTCTACGCTGCCGTCATCCATATTCTTCGCGTATCCGGTCAATCCCAGCCGTTGTGCTTCATACTGGGTGGTGTAGCGAAATCCTACCCCCTGAACCCGGCCATAGACCCAGGCGATTATGCAGACTTTCGACATTGCGGTTCTCCTTATCATCACTGCGCGCGTTGCAAATATGCGTAAAACTCAGGACAATGGCGCCCATTTCTTTGAATTGACAGAATAGTAAATTATGAGTGTACGTTTAGTGTTAGCCAAAGGGCGCGAAAAATCATTACTGCGCCGCCATCCGTGGGTATTTTCCGGTGCTGTCGCACGTATGGAAGGTAAAGCCAACCTCGGTGAAACCATCGATATTGTTGACCATCAGGGTAAATGGTTAGCACGCGGCGCGTACTCACCCGCGTCGCAGATCCGTGCACGCGTCTGGACATTTGACAAGTCTGAGTCCATCGATATTGATTTCTTTACCCGTCGTCTGCAGCAGGCGCAGACATGGCGTGACTGGCTGGCGAAAAAAGACGGTCTGGACAGCTACCGTCTGATCGCCGGCGAATCCGATGGTCTGCCGGGTGTCACGATTGACCGCTTCGGCAACTTCCTGGTGTTGCAGTTGCTCAGTGCGGGGGCTGAATACCAACGCGCCGCGCTGATTAGCGCTCTGCAAATTGTTTTCCCGGACTGCGCCATTTATGACCGTAGCGATGTTGCGGTGCGTAAAAAAGAAGGTATGGAGCTGACTCAAGGGCCAGTAACGGGCGAGCTTCCGCCAGCACTGCTGCCAATTGAAGAGCACGGCATGAAGCTGCTGGTTGATATTCAGCATGGTCACAAAACCGGCTACTACCTCGATCAACGCGATAGCCGCCTGGCCACGCGTCGTTATGTGGAAAATCAGCGTGTGCTGAACTGTTTCTCTTATACCGGTGGATTTGCGGTTTCAGCATTAATGGGTGGATGCCGTCAGGTCGTCAGCGTTGACACCTCTCAGGAAGCGCTCGATATTGCCCGCCAGAACGTGGAACTGAACAAGCTGGATCTGAGCAAAGCTGAGTTCGTGCGTGATGATGTGTTCAAACTTCTACGAGCTTATCGCGATCGTGGTGAGAAATTCGACGTCATCGTGATGGATCCGCCGAAATTTGTCGAAAACAAAAGCCAGTTGATGGGTGCCTGCCGCGGCTATAAGGACATCAATATGCTGGCTATTCAGTTACTCAATCCGGGCGGCGTACTGCTGACTTTCTCCTGCTCTGGGCTTATGACCACCGATTTATTTCAGAAAATCATCGCTGATGCCGCAATAGATGCTGGTCGTGATGTACAATTTATAGAGCAGTTCCGTCAGGCCGCCGATCACCCGGTGATCGCTACCTACCCGGAAGGGCTGTATCTGAAAGGGTTTGCCTGTCGCATCATGTAACTTGAAAAGTGGAATATTACCCTTACATAGAGGGTATCTATTTCCCGGGAGGTGACTATGATTGCCAGCAAATTCGGTATCGGCCAGCAGGTCCGCCATTCCCTGTTAGGTTACCTCGGAGTGGTCGTGGATATCGACCCGGAATATTCGCTTGATCAACCGTCAGCCGATGAGTTGGCGGTTAACGACGAACTTCGCGCCGCTCCCTGGTATCACGTGGTGATGGAAGACGATAATGGTCTGCCAGTACATACGTATCTGGCCGAAGCACAACTGAGTAGCGAGCTACAGGAAGAACATCCGGAGCAACCGTCGATGGATGAACTGGCGCGAACAATTCGAAAACAGCTTCAGGCCCCGCGCCTGCGCAATTGATGCAAACACAGACTCGATTAGCTAATCGGGTCTGTGCGTTTTGTTCGGCTACAGATCAACCTTACTTCGCCAGTCCCAGCCGCGGGATCTCAATCGCCGGGCAACGATCCATTACCACCGTCAACCCTGCATCACGAGCCAGTACGGCTGCCTGCTCGTTAATCACGCCGAGCTGCATCCATAGGGTCTTCGCGCCGATGGCAATTGCCTCCTGAGCAACACCCCACGCCGCTTCGGAATTACGGAAGACATCTACCATATCCACTTTCTCTGGTACATCTGCCAGCGTCGCATAGCCCTGCTGCCCCAGCAGTGTTTTTCCGGCAACTTTCGGTGAAACAGGAATAACGTGATAGCCCTGATCGAGTAAATATTTCATAACCCGATAGCTTGGGCGATCGGGTTTATCGCTTGCACCCACCAGTGCAATCGTGCGGGTCGTTGTCAAAATGCCAGCAATATCGGTCTCTTTCATCGTTTTCCTCCAGGCTGTTTAGCAAAGTGTACGACAAACCTGACTTTGCGACCATTCATCCCATACTGGCGCATGAGAGCTAAACTCAAAAATATGTCTATATGTTAGTAAACATGATTATCGAAAAATTTAGATACATCTTATACAGATTTTTTCTGGACAGGAGAAACCTATGAAAGCCGGCATTGTGACAGCCTTAATTGCCCTGTGTTTGCCGGTAACCGTTTTTGCTACCTCTCTACGTCTGTCTAATGATATTGACCTTCTGGTGCTGGACGGAAAAAAAGTCTCCAGCTCATTACTGCGTGGTGCCGAAAGTATTGAGCTGGAAAATGGTCGGCACCAGCTCGTGTTTCGCGTAGAAAAAACCATTCGCCTGTCCAGCCACGAAGAACGTCTGTATATTTCGCCCCCGCTGGTCATCAGCTTTGATACCCAACTCGTCAGTCAGGTTAATTTTCACCTGCCACGTCTGAGCAACGAGCGAGATGCAACGCATTTTGATGATACCCCACGCGTAGAACTGCTGGATGGGGATTCCATGCCTATACCGGTTAAGCTGGATATTCTGTCAATCACATCCACCGCAAAAATCGTAGATTATGAAATGGAAACAGAGCGCTATAACAAAGCGGCTAAGCATGCGTCTTTACCGCAATTTGCCACGATGATGGCCGATGACAGTTCGCTGCTTTCTGGGGTATCTGAACTGGACCGCGTGCCGCCTCAGTCACAAACGCTGACCGAGCAGCGCTTAAAATATTGGTTTCAACAGGCTGACGCACAAACGCGAAGTAACTTCTTACAATGGGCTGAGAAACAGCCCCCATCGTGACATTTATGTTCGTATACGCATTTTTTTTGTCTTTCTCTTGCAGCGTCAAGTGCTTCCAGTACTCTGTAACAAGGTTAACTTGGGAGCTGTACTATGGAATTAACGACTCGCACATTACCAGCGCAGAAACATATTGCGTTGGTCGCACACGATCACTGCAAAAAGATGTTGATGAGCTGGGTTGAACGCCACCAGCCATTACTGGAAAAACACGTTCTGTATGCTACAGGAACAACTGGAAATTTAATTCAACGCGCGACAGGAATGGACGTCAACGCCATGCTGAGCGGCCCGATGGGGGGTGACCAGCAGGTGGGTGCGCTAATTTCAGAAGGGAAAATTGATGTGCTGATTTTCTTCTGGGATCCGCTCAACGCCGTTCCCCACGATCCTGATGTCAAAGCCCTGCTACGCCTGGCCACAGTCTGGAACATTCCGGTCGCCACCAACGTGTCAACGGCTGATTTTATTATCCAGTCGCCAAACTTCAACGACGCAACGGATATCTTGATCCCGGATTACGCCCGTTATCTTGCAGAACGCCTCAAATAAACGCTAAGCAGGCGGCAACTGCCGCCTGCTTTTCAGGGTTTCCGGGTCACCGGAACGTCTAATTGCTTAAGCTCATCAACAAAACATGATGGCGCGTCTTTGCTAAACAGTAGCCATACCCGATGCCGTGCACGCGTTAGCGCCACATACAGCAACCGCCGCTCTTCAGCATCAGGAAAATCTTCAACAGCCGGGAGTAACGCCTCTTCCATAATCGACTCGCGAGCCGGAGCCGGAAAACCGTCATTCCCGTCATGAAGCCCCATAACAATGACGTAATCCGCCTGCTGCCCTTTGCTGGCATGAATAGTCATAAAATCCAACTGCAGCTTGGGCCAGCGGGTGGTCGCTTTGTCCAGGCTGGCTGGCTTCAGATGATGGTACCGCGCCAGCACCAGAATTCTCTCTTCAGCTTTCACAAAACCCGACAGCTTATCCAGCAACAGATCTAACTGACTTTCATCGAGCAACGTGACTGCTTTTTTATCACCGGTCGTCAGACTGTTCAGCGGTTTCGTGAGCTGATGTGGGTTTTGCTGGATAAACTGGTTTGCGACTTCGCCAATCCGGCTATTAAAACGGTAAGTCGTATCCAGATTACAGCTATCGCCCTCACCAAAATTTTGCTGGAATGCGGTCGTCAGAGAAAGCTGTGCTCCGCTGAACCGGTAAATGGCCTGCCAGTCATCTCCCACGGCAAACAGCGTGGTCTGCGAGTTTTGCTTTCGCAAGGCGGCTAACAGGGCGGCGCGCTGAGGGGAAATATCCTGAAATTCATCGACCAGAATATGTTTCCACGGACTGATAAACCGCCCCTTCTCCAGAATGACAATAGCCTGATGGATCAACCCGGAGAAATCGACGGCATTCTCATCCTTCAGGGCACTCTTCCAGGCCTTGAGCAGCGGCGCCATTAGCTTTATGCGTTTACTGAACAGATCGCGGATCTCCTCCGGAGCATTAGCAATCATCTCCGCCTGTGCTCCACCATGCATCCGCATCAAACTAACCCAGCGATCCAACCGGGAGGCCAGACGGCGCTGTAATTTTTCGTCATCCCAGAAGTTACCTTCGGGTACAGACCACTGCATTTCTTCTTCTAACCATTGTCGCCAGCCTTTAGCCTGAGCCTTTTTCTCACTGCACTGCTGACGCCAGGTCGTTATAAAGAGTTTACTGCGAGCGGCGGCATCATTTTCCAGCTTGCTCACTGTTGGAACTTTTTTGCTACCTTGCGAAATAATGTACAACGCCAGTGAATGGAACGTCCGTGCAGTGACCTCGTCCGTATGCAGACGCTCACGAATGCGGTCATCCATCTCCTGGGCTGCTTTGCGTCCAAACGCCAGCAACAGGATCTGTTCTGGCGCGGCTTCTCCTCGTGCAAGCAGCCAGCCCGCACGGGCGACCAATACGGATGTTTTGCCGCTTCCGGCCCCCGCAAGAACCAATAAAGATTGCTCACCGTTCACTACCGCACGCGCCTGAGCCGGATTCAACGGCGAAGATTCAATATGCTGGAAAAACTCAGCATACTCTTCCAGCATTGCCTCGGTGTACGCCTGATTGTGCTGTAAGCGGCAGGCTTCAATGTCCTTCAACCATGCCAGGCATTGACGTAACGCCTCCCGGCAATTTTCAAATTCTTCCAGCCGATTAACCGGGAGCGGTAACGCGGCAAAGGCACGGCGAATCTGCTGCTGCAGCCCTGACGTTTGTTCGCGCGTCAGCCATTTACTTTCACTAGTACGGGCCGCTATCGCATCCAACTGCTGCTGTAAAACCCCCGCAGCAACGTCACTCATTTCCTGGCTCCACTGTTGCCAGAGTGCATTCAAATGATGATGGAAGCGCTGGGTTTCCGCCCACTCTGTACCGTGAAGACGGACCACCTTCTCATCCGGGAGTACAAACTCCAGCTCGCCCCACACCAGACCACGTTTGCAATGAATAGCCAGTAACTGATTGAAGGGAATAAGATACTCGTGACGATCGCCGGAAACTTTAATCCCGGCATTGAGAATAACGGCCCGATCGTAAGGGTGTTGTGCCAGACGTTTTCCAAGAGAAGTAGCTTTCAGTTCCATAAGACTCAAGCGGATCCACACGAAGAGGTTTGCTTATCAGTGTAACCGCCAGAGAAAACGTGCTCCAGCCCAAAAAAACGTTACAATTGCCGAATTCACAGAAAACCAGAGTTAACCGAGGGTTTATGCGTACTGTTCTGAATATTTTAAATTTTGTGCTTGGGGGGTTCGCCACCACCCTGGCCTGGTTACTGGCAACGCTGGTCAGTATCGTGCTTATTTTTACTTTACCCTTGACCCGTTCATGCTGGGAGATAACCCGACTTTCGCTGTTTCCCTATGGCAACGAAGCGATACATGTCGATGAACTGAATCCTGCCGGTAAAAGCGTCCTGTTGAATACCGGCGGCACCGTGCTCAATATTTTCTGGCTAATTTTCTTCGGCTGGTGGTTGTGTCTGATGCACATTGTCTCTGGTATTGCTCAGTGCATAACGATTATTGGTATTCCGGTTGGCATTGCGAACTTTAAAATCGCTGCCATTGCGCTCTGGCCGGTGGGTCGCCGGGTAGTTTCAGTAGAAGTTGCCCGTGCAGCGCGTGAAGCCAATGCACGTCGTCGCTTTGAATAATCAGGACCAATGGCCTTTATGTTAAGTCCTCTGCTCAAACGCTATACCTGGAACAGCACCTGGCTGTACTACGTGCGGATTTTTATCGCGCTATGCGGTACAACGGCGCTGCCCTGGTGGCTGGGTGACGTCAAGCTGACCATCCCACTCACGCTGGGTATGGTCGCTGCCGCACTTACCGATCTCGATGATCGTCTCGCGGGCCGACTGCGCAATTTAATCATCACGCTGGTGTGCTTTTTTATTGCCTCAGCCTCCGTTGAACTGCTCTTCCCATGGCCCTGGCTGTTTGCTATTGGGTTAACGCTTTCCACCAGCGGTTTTATTCTGCTGGGGGGATTAGGCCAGCGCTATGCAACCATCGCTTTTGGCGCGTTGCTCATCGCCATTTACACGATGCTGGGCACCTCGCTTTACGATCAGTGGTATCAACAACCAATCCTGCTGCTCGCTGGCGCTATCTGGTATAACCTGCTGACGCTCACCGGACATCTTCTGTTCCCCATCCGCCCCTTACAGGACAATCTGGCCCGCAGCTACGAACAATTAGCGCACTACCTGGAACTGAAGTCGCGTCTTTTTGATCCCGACATCGAAGATGAAAGCCAGGCGCCGTTGTATGATTTAGCCCTCGCTAATGGGCAACTGATGGCAACGCTAAACCAGACCAAAGTGTCGCTGCTGACTCGCCTGCGCGGTGACCGTGGACAACGGGGAACACGTCGCACGCTACATTACTATTTTGTGGCGCAGGATATTCATGAACGCGCAAGCTCCTCACATATTCAATATCAAACGCTACGCGATCATTTCCGTCATAGCGATGTGATGTTCCGCTTCCAGCGGTTGATGTCGATGCAAGGACAAGCCTGTTCACAATTGTCTCGTTGTATTTTATTGCGCACGCCTTACCAGCACGATCCGCACTTTGAGCGCGTCTTCACCCATATAGATGCCGCACTTGAGCGCATGCGTGCCAGTGGTGAGCCTGCAGATCTGCTCAATACGCTGGGATTCTTACTATCGAACCTGCGGGCTATCGATGCGCAACTGGCCACCATTGAGTCTGAACAGGCTCAGGTACTCTCGCGCAATGAGTCTGAAAATCAGCTTGCTGATGACAGTCCCCATGGATTCAGTGATATCTGGTTACGCCTGAGCCGTAATTTCACCCCAGAGTCCGCACTGTTTCGCCATGCCGTCCGCATGTCGTTAGTGCTCTGTGTTGGTTATGCCATTATCCAGGTAACTGGCATGAATCACGGATACTGGATCTTGCTGACCAGCCTGTTTGTCTGTCAACCAAACTACAATGCCACCCGACATCGCCTGGCGCTCAGGATTATCGGCACGTTGGTTGGTATTGCCATCGGTTTACCGATCCTGTGGTTTGTGCCCTCTTTAGAAGGGCAGCTAATACTTTTAGTGATCACTGGTGTACTGTTTTTTGCCTTTCGCAACGTCCAGTATGCGCACGCCACCATGTTTATCACGCTGCTGGTATTACTGTGCTTTAACCTGCTCGGCGAAGGTTTTGAGGTTGCACTGCCGCGTGTCATCGATACGCTAATTGGCTGTGCTATCGCCTGGGCGGCTGTCAGTTTCATCTGGCCAGACTGGCGTTTTCGTAATCTACCACGGGTAATTGAGCGGGCGACTGACGCTAACTGCCGCTACCTTGATGCAATTCTCGAACAATACCATCAGGGTCGTGATAATCGTCTGGCCTACCGTATCGCTCGCCGTGACGCGCATAACCGTGATGCTGAACTCGCCTCCGTGGTGTCAAACATGTCGAGCGAGCCGGATGTGACGGCCCAAACCCGCGAAACGGCGTTCCGTTTACTGTGTCTCAACCATACGTTTACCAGCTATATTTCTGCGCTTGGCGCACATCGCGAACAGTTGACCAATCCAGACGTTCTGGCATTGCTGGATGACGCTGTTTGCTATGTTGATGATGCCCTTCACCATCAACCCGCTGACGAGCAACGCGTATACCAGGCGTTAGAAGGGCTGAAGCAGCGAATTCAGCACCTGGAACCACGCCCGGACAGTAAAGAGCCTCTGGTCGTTCAGCAAGTTGGGTTATTGATCGCTCTGCTCCCGGAAATCCGGCGATTACAGCAGCAAATTGCCGTACTACCTTCTAATACCCCGATTCCGGCGTAAGAGAACTTACCCACTCCACCAGCTCCTGGCGACGCGTCGCCGGGAGCGCGGCTTCATGTATCCCCCCTACCGCGCCTTCAAGGGCATAGAGTACTTTTACCGTCAGAGCCGGGTTATTTTGCCGAAGTTTCAGCCAGCACATTTGTGCTCCCAACGACCGCATGGTCCCCTCATCTTTAATTCCAACTTCATTCAGCAGAGTCTCCAGATGAAACGTCATATTTGGCAATTCCCGCAGACGATGCTGGGTAAAGCGACTCTGTTTTTCCTTAACCGCTGCATCCAACGAATATCGCGATAACGACACCAGTTGCTGCTGGTTTTGCCACAGGGCATCGTTCACCTGGTAATAATTAAGTACAAGAGGACGTCCCCGCTTAATAAATGTCAGCCAGACAGGAGAATTTTGTACACAATACTGGGCGCTCTGTTCACAGGCGCGAAGATACAACTCACCATTGGCGACCATGGCAAAGACCGTATCGCCAACCGTCAGACTGTAGCCACCAAACAGTGAGCGATAGTGAATTGTCCCCAGAGAAGCCAGATATTCCTGCGATTTATAGATCCTTGCATAAGAAAGCTCTTTCATAAAAATCCTTTTTAAATCATAACGTAAGCAAATGATTTTCAATAGCGGATCCGTTAATGACGAAAATAGGCAACTTATGCGTATGGGGCAAGATGAATTTTATTTTTCCCGTGACGACAACTAAAAATTGCGAACCTGTTTCCGAAAATAAGGTTGATCTTTGTTGATAGCAGGGTTACTGTATATTCATACAGTAACTCACAGGGCTGGATTGATTATGTACACTTCAGGCTATGCAAATCGTTCTTCGTCGTTCTCTTCCGCATCAAGCAGCATTGCGCGCGTTTCATCAGAGAACGCAACCGCTGGGCTTATCAGTGAAGTAGTCTATCGCGAGGACCAGCCCATGATGACGCAACTACTGCTGCTTCCTCTGCTGCAACAGTTAGGGCAGCAATCACGCTGGCAGCTGTGGCTGACGCCTCAGCAAAAATTAAGCCGGGAGTGGGTGCAGTCAGCCGGACTTCCATTGACAAAAGTAATGCAGATTAGTCAACTCTCCCCCTGCAATACGCTGGAATCGATGATCCGTGCGCTGCGCACAGGTAATTACAGTGTTGTTATCGGCTGGCTGGCGGAAGAATTAACGGAAGATGAACATGCCGAGCTGGTAAAAGCGGCTGATGAAGGAAATGCGATGGGTTTTATCATGCGTCCTGTTTGCGCACAGTCACTTGCGGGGAGACAGCATTCCGGGCTAAAAATTCACTCGAATTTGTATCATTGAGTAAAATTAGGATTTATCCTGGAATTTTTTTTCATGCTTCAATTTGCCTTTGAGCTTTAACGCGTTTTTCGTCCGAACGCCTGTCTCAAGCGGTTTTCAGGAAATCCTCAGTGCATTTAGTCATCAATAAATGTTAAATATTATGTATACAAGCCTTTTTTTTTCATATGCCTGACGGACTTCACACTTGTAAGTTTTCAACTACGTTGTAGACTTTACATCGCCAGGGGTGCTCGGCGTAAGCCGCAGATATCGGTAGAGCAACTATTGAACTGGTCCCCGGGTGAAGGATTTAACCGTGTTATCTCTCTTCGGAGATATTCATGGCGAATTTTGGATGATAACGAGGCGCAAAAAATGAAAAAGACAGCTATCGCAATTGCAGTGGCACTGGCTGGTTTCGCTACCGTGGCGCAGGCCGCTCCGAAAGATAACACCTGGTACGCTGGTGCTAAAATGGGCTGGTCTCAGTACCATGATATTGGCAACAACCAGATCAACAACACTGGCCCAACTCACGAAAGCCAATTGGGTGCTGGTGCGTTCGGTGGTTATCAGGTTAACCCGTACGTTGGTTTTGAAATGGGTTACGACTGGTTAGGCCGTATGCCGTACAAAGGCTACACCGACCAGACTCATCAAAACGGCGCTTTCAAAGCTCAGGGCGTTCAGCTGACCGCTAAACTGGGTTACCCAATCACTGACGATCTGGACGTTTATACCCGTCTGGGTGGTATGGTTTGGCGTGCAGACGCTAAAAACAACGAAGGCTTCAAAGACCACGACACTGGTGTATCCCCAGTATTCGCTGGTGGCGTAGAGTATGCAATTACTCCTGAAATCGCTACCCGTCTGGAATACCAGTGGACCAACAACATCGGTGACGCGAACACCGTTGGTGGTCGTCCGGATAACGGCCTGTTGAGCGTTGGTGTTTCTTACCGTTTCGGCCAGCAGGAAGAAGCAGCTCCAGTAGTTGTTGCTCCGGCTCCGGCTCCAGAAGTACAGACCAAGCACTTCACTCTGAAGTCTGACGTTCTGTTCAACTTCAACAAAGCAACTCTGAAACCAGAAGGCCAGCAGGCTCTGGACCAGATGTACAGCCAGCTGAGCAACCTGGATCCGAAAGACGGTTCCGTAGTGGTTCTGGGCTTCACTGACCGCATCGGTTCTGACGCTTACAACCAGGGTCTGTCCGAGAAACGTGCTCAGTCCGTTGTTGATTACCTGATCTCTAAAGGTATTCCTTCTGACAAAATCTCTGCACGTGGCATGGGTGAATCCAACCCAGTTACTGGCAACACCTGTGACAACGTGAAAGCTCGCGCTGCACTGATCGACTGCCTGGCTCCGGATCGTCGTGTTGAGATCGAAGTTAAAGGCATCAAAGACGTTGTAACTCAGCCTCAGGCTTAAGTTATCGTCTTATAAAAAAACCCCGCTATGCGGGGTTTTTTTTCATCTGTTTCCACTCAAAACAAGCCTCTTGTTACACCAGCCAACCGCTAGTCTTTTCCCAGCAACGCCTGTAAATCCTGCTTCAATGTCGACATTTTGTTCGCGTACTTCTCTTTATGCTCTGCGTCTTCAATCAGCTGCACTATAGTTTCAGAAAGCGTTTTTCCACGCCGCTGCGCAAGACCAGCCAGACGCTGCCAGACCATAAACTCCAGATCGATCGATTTCTTACGCGTATGTTGATGTTCTGCATTAAAGTGCCGCTTACGCCTCGCCCGGATCGTTTGCTTCATACGATTGAGCAGTGCAGGGTTCATGTATTCTTCAATCCAGGCGTTGACCCGAACCGGTTCATTTTCGAGGGTTAGCAACAAATCAACGGCTTCTTTGGCAGCGCTGGCTTCCACATAGCGGGTAATCAACTCCCCCTCGCGATGCTTCTTCACCAGGTACTTCCATTTCCATCCGCTTTCAAGATTTTCAAGTTGTTGATATTTCATTGCGATCTCAATGTTACCGTGTAACTCTTATCAGAATATCAGCTTTTTCGGCATCTGAAGAAAAGAATATCCAGCCTGTGAACTGCCGCGCGTCATCACAACCGTTTCGCGGCGCTTTCCTGGTGTTTAGTGGTGAGGGTTACGGTATAATCTCGTTTTTTACAACAGACTAAAAAACATCAACTTTGACCATTACGAAACTTGCATGGCGTGATCTGGTACCTGATACCGACAGTTATCAGGAAGTATTTGCACAGCCGCACGTCACTGACGACACCGACACCTTACTTAGTGATACTCAGCCACGTTTACAATTCGCGCTAGAGCAGCTTCTTCAGCACTGGACAACATCCTCGTTCATGTTGGTTAAAGCACCGGAAGAGCTTGAGTATCTCAACCTTATTGCAAAGGCTGCACGTCCCTTGCACACGGATGCAGGAAGCCTGACTGGCGGCCATTACGACATCTCCGGTCATACTATTCGTTATCGTACAGCTGAAAAAGCGGAAGACAATTTTGCGACGTTGACGCAGGTAGTCAGCGCTGACTGGGCCGAAGCCGAACAACTGTTTGGCTGCCTGCGTCAGTTCAATGGCGAAATTACGCTGCAGCCAGGTCTGGTACATCAGGCCAATGGGGGGGTGCTGGTTATCTCATTGCGCACGCTGTTGGCCCAACCGCTGTTGTGGATGCGCCTGAAAGCCATTGTCAGCCACGAGCGTTTTGATTGGGTGGCTTTTGATGAGTCTCGCCCGCTGCCTGTCTCTGTTCCGCCTATGCCGCTTAAACTGAAAGTGATTTTGGTGGGTGAGCGTGAATCGCTGGCGGATTTCCAGGACATGGAACCAGAGTTGGCTGAGCAGGCCATTTACAGCGAGTTTGAAGATAATCTGCAGATAGTGGATGCCGAAACCATGACGCAGTGGTGTCAGTGGGTCACGCATACTGCCATGCGCAATAATTTGCCTTACCCCGCTCCTGATGCCTGGCAGGTTTTGATCCGTGAAGCCGTCCGCTATACCGGTGAACAGGATACATTGCCGCTTAACCCGCTGTGGATCACCAGACAGTTCAAAGAGGTGGCCCCGTTATGCGAGAGCAAAACCTGCAACGCTGAGCAGTTCAGCCTGATGCTGGCTCAGCGCGAATGGCGTGAGGGATTCCTGGCTGAACGCATGCAGGATGAAATTCTGCAAGAGCAGATCCTTATCGAGACAGAAGGCGAGCGTATTGGCCAGATCAACGCCTTGTCGGTGATTGAGTTTCCAGGCCACCCACGCGCATTTGGCGAACCTTCTCGTATCAGTTGCGTCGTGCATATTGGCGACGGCGAGTTTACGGACATTGAGCGCAAAGCCGAGCTCGGCGGAAATATTCATGCCAAGGGTATGATGATTATGCAGGCGTTCCTGATGTCGGAACTCCAGCTTGAGCAGCAAATCCCCTTCTCTGCCTCGCTGACCTTTGAGCAATCTTACAGCGAAGTGGACGGTGACAGCGCGTCTATGGCAGAACTGTGCGCATTGATCAGCGCCCTCGCCGACGTGCCTGTTAATCAAAGTATCGCCATTACCGGTTCTGTCGATCAGTTTGGTCGGGCGCAACCTGTCGGTGGTCTGAATGAGAAAATTGAAGGTTTCTTCGCCATCTGCCAGCAGCGTGAGCTGACGGGCACGCAGGGCGTTATCATTCCTTCGGCTAACGTCAGACACCTCAGCCTGCATCCCGCACTGCTGCAGGCCATAGAAGAAGAAAAATTCACTATCTGGGCGGTGGACGACGTAACTGATGCGCTGCCACTGTTGTTAAATCTGGTGTGGGATGGCGAAGGCCAGACAACGCTGATGCAAACCATTCAGGAGCGTATTGCCACGGCTACGCAACAGGAAGGTCGTCACCGTTTTCCATGGCCGCTACGTTGGCTGAACTGGATTATTCCGAACTGATCGGACTTGTTCAGCGTACACGTGTTAGCTATCCTGCGTGCTTCAATAAAATAAGGCTTACAGAGAACATGGTAGATAAACGCGAATCCTATACGAAAGAAGACCTTCTTGCCTCTGGTCGCGGTGAACTGTTTGGCGCAAAAGGGCCACAACTGCCAGCACCAAGCATGCTGATGATGGACCGTGTCATCAAGATGACCGAAACCGGTGGCAACTTTGACAAAGGTTATGTTGAAGCTGAACTGGATATCAACCCAGACCTGTGGTTCTTCGGTTGTCACTTTATCGGCGATCCGGTGATGCCGGGCTGTCTGGGTCTCGACGCCATGTGGCAGCTGGTTGGATTCTATCTCGGCTGGCTGGGCGGCGAAGGTAAAGGCCGTGCGCTGGGCGTAGGTGAAGTTAAATTCACCGGCCAGGTTCTGCCGACTGCGAAGAAAGTCACTTACCGCATTCACTTCAAACGTATCGTTAACCGTCGCCTGATCATGGGCCTGGCTGATGGTGAAGTGCTGGTTGATGGTCGTCTGATCTACACCGCAAACGATCTGAAAGTGGGTCTGTTCCAGGACACTTCCGCGTTCTAATCCAGGACTGCGTAGCAGCCAGACATTAACGTTTCTCCGTTTTATCTGGTGTGCAAAAAGGCGAAACCTCCGCTCTGCGGAGGTTTCTTTTATCTAAAGAGACAGAATCAGGCCATTAAAACCCTATCCCCCATGGCTTCTCGCCAGCCTCCCAGCCAGTATGACCTCTGATTCAGCGTCTGATAGGGACACATTTCTTTTGAGCGTCCGGCAATGCCGGCCTGATATCCACGTTGATGTGCCCGTTCCAGGCGATCTCGTTTTTGTCTCTTCATGCCTCGTTTCCCTCATTTTTTGGTCTGGTGGAAAAGAAAACAGTGATTACTAAGTGTGCAATCACACTAAACGAATACCCCTAAACATTAGGCTCGTCAATGCGCAAAATTCACGCCAGTGTCATATTTGTGAGCTAGCCTCTAAATCATTTGTACAAAAATAGTCAGTCAGAACAGCTATCTCCACGGCTAAAAAAATAAAAAAAACCGCCCCGGGCGGTGAGCCAGGGGCGGCATAATTTACAATTATTTAAGCTTATGGGATGCGTTTCAGCTCTTGAGCAATAGCCGCCGCTTCCTGACTCCAGGCGTTAGCAAGAACCTTCACCATCTCATCGTAGCCGTCTTTAGTCTGTACAGCTTCGATGTGGAATGGACGTTTGATCAGTTGTCCCTGATGATTCAGCAACCATTCTCCACTCACGATAACCTTACCATCGTAACGACCGTGGAAGCCGGTTACGGTGACGTTCAGCGTGTCCTGAGTGCTTCCCAGCGGCTGCGAAGCAACAACCCAGCCAGGCAACTGCATGCTGAGGTTAGCAACCAGCGTATTGCGCAATTGCTGATCTAATGGGCTGGCCCAGAGATTATTATTGGCTATAACATATTGCACATCGCTGGTCTGGTAAACCACCCCATTACCGGCCAGATAATCAGGTACCGCAATCTGTTCAACCCACAGCAGACGGTTTCCCTGATTGGCGGAGCTCTGCACACCGCCTTGTGCGATAGGGAGCTGGTAATAGCTTTTATTCTCTCCGCTGGAGCTGCATGACGTCAGCCAGACCGCCATCATCACCACTAGCCACTTTTTCATTGTTTCGCCCTCTTCGGCTCTGGATCTTTTTTGTCCTTCGCTTCAAATACCAGCGCATTACTCTTATCGTTCAGCGTTTTCAGTACCGGTTGCAGTTCACGTAGCACCTGATCAAGACGCTGCATATCTGCCACCATCTTGTTGTAGGCCGCAGAACCAGGCTGGAAGCCCTGCATGCTACGATTTAGTTCACGCAGCGTGTTCTGCATATCCGCCGGAAGATCCTGCATCGACTGGCTGGACGTGATCTTGTTCATGTTATCCAGCGTGGTTTGCAGATGCTTCATCGTGCGCTGGCTTTCCGACAGCGTATTGGTTGCCTGCTCAATCATCGGGTTCAGCGGCAGATTATTAATCTTATCCAACGCTTCCATCAGACGCTGTTGGATCTGCGCCAGACCACCGCTCACGGTCGGAATAATTTGATAACCATTAAATTCGCGTACACCAGTAATCGGCGGCTCTTTCGGATAGAAGTCGAGATCGACATAAAGCGCGCCGGTCACCAGGTTCCCGGTTTTGAGCGATGCCCGTAATCCGCGTTTAAGCAATTCCGCCAGATGAGCACCAACATCAGTATCTTCGCCCAGCTGCGCCTTCAGACGTTCTGGTTCGATGCGTACCAGCACCGGAATGCGATAATCATTGTTGAACACCTGGCGCATATTCGGTGAGAAGAAAGGCACTTTACTCACCGTACCCAAGCGGATGCCACGGAATTCCAGCGGCGCACCAGGCTGCAGGCCACGAATCGAATCTTTAAAGAACATCAGATAATCGATATGATCGGTATACAGTGAATCCTGAATACTTTTTTGATCGTCATAAAGATTAAACGCTGACTGTTGTGCGACCGGCTCGCCCTGCTCTAAACCTTCTGGCACATCAAAACTTACACCACCGCCAAACAGCGTGGAGAGCGAACCCATTTCTACGCGCATACCTGCTGAGGTAAGATCTACGGCGATCCCGCTGTCTTTCCAGAAACGCACATTACTGGTCACCAGACGATCGTTAGGCGCATTAATGAAAAGCTGATAGCTGATCGTACGCTTTTGCGCATCAAATGTGCTGGTTTCAACCGAACCTACACGATAGCCGCGAAAAAGCACCGGATCGCCCGGACTCAACTGACCGGCTTTTTTGCTGTCCAGAATCACACGGATCCCTTTTGCATCTGGCGGGGCCAGTGGCGGTGAATCCAGCAGTTGGTAATTTTCCAGCTTACTGCCTTTATTGCCAGGCTGCAGTTCAATATAAGCCCCCGACAATAGCGTGCCGAGCCCACTGATACCTTCACGTCCAACCTGCGGCTTCACCACCCAAAAGACAGAATCTTTATGCAGCAGCTTTTCCATTCCGGAGTTAAGGCGCGCTTTAATCTCCACATGGGTCAGATCATCCGTCAGGGTTGCGCTCTCAACGATGCCGACGTCCACACTGCGGCTCTTAATCGTCGTCTTGCCCCCTTCAATACCTTCGGCATTGGTGGTAATAAGCGTGACCTGTGGCCCCTGATGACTGTAGTGATAAAACAGAACCCACGCGCCAATGAGTGCAGTGACGATAGGAAATATCCACACGGGCGACCAGTTTTTTACCTTTTGCACTTTGGCTTCCCCACTTTTAGATTCCATGCTGTCAGGACTCCTCATGGCCTGGTTCTGGTTCACGATCCCACGACAGACGCGGATCAAATGTCATCGCAGAAAACATTGTCATAATGACGACTAAAGCAAACATCAAAGCACCCATTGCAGGATAAATGTTCATTAACCCTCCCATGCGCACCAGCGCAGAGAGTACCGCAATCACAAAGACGTCGATCATTGACCAGCGACCGACAAATTCCACGACCTCATAAATTAAATGCATCCGTTCACTGTCGCGCTTGCCGTGCCCCTTGGCGTCCCAGCATAGCCAGGCAATGGCGATCATTTTCAACGTCGGCACCATAATACTGGCGATAAAGATAACCGCAGCCACCGGATACGAGCCTTCGCTCCAGATTAAAACCACCCCCTCAAGTATGGTTGACGGCAGCTTTGACCCGAGCAAATCGGTAATCATAATCGGCAGAATATTGGCAGGAAGATAAAGCATGATTGACGTAAACAGTAATGCCAACGTCCATTGCAGACTGTTTTTACGCCGCACATAGCCTTTCGTCTGACAGCGTGGGCACACCCGTTCATCAGCGGGAAGTATTGCAGTGCAGCAAGAGCAGGAACGCAGTCCCTGTCGGATGCCAGGCACGCCAGGTTTTAAGGCCTGCTTTATGACAGGCATTGGCGCAATATCATCCCATAGCCAGCGACGGTCAACGCACTGAAATGCACGCAACTGTAAAACGCAAAAGAAGCACCACGGAATAAAGCTGCTGCCCACGCCGATATCGCCGTAGGCCATCAGCTTAACAAAGCTCACCAGCACGCCGGCGAGGAAGATTTCTGCCATTCCCCAGCTTTTTAACTGAAACAAAATGCGCGCCAGCCATGCTTTAAGCCGCTCGGGCATCTGAACCCGGTTTACCAGTAGCAGGATCGTCAGCAGGCAAAAGGCCGGAACCAGCTGAACGAATAAGATAAAGAAGGTGCCGAGACTGGCGTAATCTTCAGAAAAGAGCACGCTGGGAATTTGCAGCAACGTCACTTCACTACTCACACCTGCGACGTTCATATTCACAAAGGGAAAGAGGTTTGACAGCAGCAGCATAAATAGTGCGGCTAAAACATAGGCAGTGGGACGCTGCCGGGGCGCGTCCCACTCAACGGTTAACGTAGTGCCACATCGTGGACATGCCGCTTTCTGACCATGCTCAAGGCGAGGTAACGCCACCAGCATGTCACACTGCGAGCACAAAATATGCTTCGCGGCATGGTGATGTTCGCACATAGGTGCTCCTTTAATTATGCGCCATTCTTCAAAGACTCAAGATAGTCCCAGCGCTCAAAGGCTTGCTCAAGTTCTTGTTCCGCTTCGTTCAAATTAGCTAACACCTGTTGCGTTTGCTCGTGAGGCTGACTGAAAAACGCGGCGTCAGCAACCTGAGCCTGTAAGGCTTCCAGCTTAGCTTCCAGTTCTTCAAGCAACGCGGGGAGCTGCTCCAGTTCGCGCTGCAGTTTATAGCTTAGTTTGCTGGTGCCGCGTTTGACAATTTCTGCTTTAGGAGCGGCTGGCTCCTCTGTTTTTTTCGCAACTGGCTGCTTAAACGCCACATACTGCGATTGTTGACTGCGCGCATCATGATAACCGCCGACATAACGACCAATTTTACCGCCGCCTTCGAAGATCCAGCATTCGGTCACGGTATTATCGACAAACTGACGGTCGTGGCTCACCAGCAGCACGGTGCCCTGGTAGCTATCAATCAACTCTTCGAGCAGTTCTAGCGTTTCGACGTCAAGATCGTTCGTTGGTTCATCGAGAATCAACAGATTGCTGGGTTTCAGGAACAAACGTGCCAATAACAGGCGATTACGTTCCCCGCCAGAGAGCGCACGTACTGGCGTCATCGCACGTTTCGGATGGAACAGGAAGTCCTGCAGGTAACCCAGCACATGGCGAGGTTTACCGTTAACCATCACCTCTTGCTTACCTTCAGCCAGGTTGTCCATCACGGTTTTATCGGGATCCAGTTCGGCGCGGTGCTGATCGAAATAGGCCACTTCCAGCTTGGTACCGACGTGAATGCGTCCGCTGTCAGCCTGAAGCTGACCTAACATCAACTTCAGCAGCGTTGTTTTGCCGCAGCCGTTAGGTCCGATTAGCGCGATCTTGTCGCTACGCTGCACCTGCGCGGAGAAATCTTTCACCAGCTGCTTTCCGTCAACCTGGTAATCCACATTCTCCATTTCGAAAACAATCTTGCCTGAACGGCTAGCCTCTTCGACTTGCATCTTCGCTGTGCCCATCACTTCGCGACGTTCGCCACGCTCGCGACGCATGGCTTTCAGTGCGCGCACGCGACCTTCGTTACGCGTACGACGCGCTTTGATACCCTGACGGATCCAGACTTCTTCCTGCGCCAACTTGCGGTCAAATTCCGCGTTTTGTAACTCTTCTACGCGCAACGCTTCTTCTTTATCCAGCAGATACTGATCGTAGCTCCCCGGATAGGTCACCAGCTTGCCGCGATCAAGATCGACAATACGCGTCGCCATATTGCGGATAAATGAACGGTCATGGGAAATGAAAATAATTGTCCCATTGAAGGTTTTCAGGAACCCTTCCAGCCAGTCGATGGTTTCAATATCCAGGTGGTTCGTCGGTTCATCCAACAGCAGCACGCGCGGGTTGCTCACTAACGCGCGGCCCAGCGCCGCCTTACGTAGCCAGCCGCCGGAAAGCGATGCCAGCTCCATGTCTGCTTCCAGGCCAAGCTGTTCCAGTACTTCATTAATACGGTTTTCCAGCTGCCACAGATTGTGGTGATCCAGCTGTTCCTGAACCTTCGCCAGTTCCTGGAGGTTTTTATCACTCGGATCGGCGATCACCAGATGCGAGATATCGTGATAACGCTTGAGGTAAACCGCCTGTTCTGCAATCCCTTCGGCGACAAAATCGTAGACGCTACCCTGCACGTTGCGCGGCGGATCCTGCTGCAGACGCGCCACAACCAGATCCTGCTCATAAATAATACGCCCATCGTCAAGACCCTGTTCACGGTTCAGGATCTTCATCAGCGTCGATTTGCCCGCGCCATTACGGCCAACCAGACAGACCCGCTCGTTATCTTCGATATGCAGTTCAGCATTATCAAGAAGCGGCGCATCGCTAAACGACAGCCATGCACCATGCATACTGATTAATGACATTTAATTTTCCTTTCAGGCTGCGGTAATCAGCCAGCAATTGTGGATCTGACGGTTACGGGCAAAGTCCTGGGAAAGCGTTTTTTGGGTGATTTCTTGTGCTTTCAATCCCAGTTCAGCCAAACCGTCGAGATCCATACGGAACCCACGTTTGTTGTTGGAGAACATGATCGTGCCGTCTTTACGCAGCAAACGTTTCAGATCTTTCATCAGCGCCAGATGATCGCGCTGCACATCAAACGAGTCTTCCATACGTTTTGAGTTAGAGAACGTCGGCGGATCGATGAAAATCAGATCAAACTGTTCATTGGCATCACGCAACCAGCCCAGGCAATCGGCCTGAATTAAACGGTGAGCGCGACCGCTCAGGCCGTTCAGACGCAGGTTGCGTTCCGCCCATTCCAGATAGGTACGCGACATATCAACCGTCGTGGTGCTACGCGCACCGCCCAATCCTGCATGTACGCTGGCGCTGCCGGTGTAGGAGAACAGGTTAAGGAAGTCCTTACCTTTACTCATCTGCCCCAGCATACGGCGCGCAATACGGTGATCGAGGAATAAACCCGTATCAAGGTAGTCAGTCAGGTTCACCCACAGGCGCGCGTTGTACTCGCTTACCTCAATGAATTCACCCTTCTCATTCATCTTCTGATACTGATTCTTGCCTTTCTGCCGTTCACGGGTTTTCAGCACCAGTTTATTGGGTGCGATTTCCAGTACTGACAGCGTTGCGGCAATAATGTCAAACAGGCGTTGGCGCGCTTTTTGCGCATCAACTGTCTTCGGTGGGGCATATTCCTGAACCACGACCCACTCACCGTAACGATCCACAGCAACGTTGTATTCCGGCAGATCAGCGTCATACAGGCGATAACATTCAATGCCTTCCTGGCGCGCCCATTTTTCCAGTTTCTTGATGTTCTTGCGCAGGCGGTTAGCATAATCTTCCGCGACCGTGGCAGGCTTGCTGTCCGCGGTGGTCTCTGCAACGTGATAGTTTTTCTGCACACAATCCAGCGGGCCGTTTTTCGCCTTGAACTGCTTGTCGGCACGTAATTGCAGGCTGCTGAGCAGATCCGGAGAGGCGCTGAACAGCGACAAATTCCAGCCGCCAAACTGGTTTTTCATCGTACGGCCCAGCAGGCTGTGCAGGGCAATCAGCGCCGGTTCGCTATCCAGACGTTCGCCGTAAGGCGGGTTACTGATAACTGTCCCATACGGTCCTTTCGGCAACGGATTGCTCAGTTTGGCGACATCTTTAACCTCAAACGTCATCAGATCGGCGATACCGGCGCGGCGAGCGTTACTGCGCGCTTTTTCAATCACGCGCGCATCGCTGTCGGATCCATAAAAATGCGAGGTATAGTCAGCCAGTCCCTTACGCGCACGCACCTGCGCTTCGGCTTTAACTTCTTGCCAGACGGCTTCGTCGTGCTGCGCCCAACCGCTGAAGCCCCAGTACCCGCGGTGCAGGCCCGGCGCGCGATCGGTTGCCCACATCGCAGCTTCAATCAGCAGTGTGCCGGAACCACACATCGGATCGAGTAACGGGGTTCCCGGCTGCCAGCCAGAACGCATAACAATAGCGGCGGCCAGCGTTTCTTTAATCGGTGCCTGACCCGCGCGATCGCGATAGCCACGCTGGTGCAAACCATCACCGCTCAGATCGAGCGCAATGCTGGCGGTATCTTTATTCAACCAGACGTTGATGCGCAGATCCGGAGATTCACGATCCACATTCGAACGCGGCATATTTTTACGGGTAAATGCATCGACAATCGCATCCTTGACCTTTAGCGCGCCGTACTGGCTGTTACGAATGGTTTCGTTCAGGCCGCTAAAATGAACGGCAAACGTAGCACCAGGGTTAAATATCTCTGTCCAGTCGATTGCCTGAACGCCGAGGTACAGATCAAGATCGCTGTAGACCTTGCACTCTCCCATCGGCATGATAATGCGCGAGGCCAGGCGACTCCACATCAGGCTCTGGTAAACAAGCCGCGTGTCGCCCTTAAAATGGACCCCACCCTGAACGACCTGACACTCCAGCGCGCCGAGGTTTTCCAGTTCAGTTTTTAACAGCTCTTCCAGCCCGCGGGCCGTACTGGCAAACAGAGAATTCATAATGTCACTTTTACTCCGAGAAAATTGCTGCGCATTATAGCTAATATGGGCTGTATGTCATAAAGTTGAAGGCTTATTTTCATTCGAGGGGCTGTACAGTGGTCACGTTAACCCGACTTTTTATTCATCCGGTTAAATCAATGCGCGGCATTGGGCTTACGCATGCCCTGGCAGATATTAGCGGTCTCGCCTTTGATCGCATATTTATGATCACTGAACCTGATGGAACGTTCATAACCGCCCGCCAGTTCCCACAAATGGTCCGTTTTACGCCTTCCCCATTCCACGATGGGCTGCATCTTACGGCTCCAGACGGCAGCAGTGCGCTCGTACGGTTTGCCGACTTCGCCACCCAGGATGCGCCAACTGAAGTATGGGGTAATCATTTTACCGCGCGCATTGCGCCAGTGGCTATTAACCAGTGGCTTAGCAGTTTTTTCTCCCGTGACGTGCAGTTACGCTGGGTCGGTCCGCAGCTGACGCGCCGTGTAAAACGACATGTTGATGTTCCTTTATCCTTCGCTGATGGTTATCCCTATCTGCTGGCCAACGAAGCATCCCTGCGCGATGTGCAACAGCGCTGTCCGGCAAGCGTCAAAATGGAACAGTTTCGCCCCAATCTGGTGGTTTCAGGAGCTGGTGCCTGGGAAGAAGATACCTGGAAAGTGATTCGTATTGGCGACGTCATTTTTGATGTTGCAAAACCCTGTAGCCGCTGTATTTTCACTACCGTTAGCCCGGAAAAAGGCCAGAAACATCCATCCGGCGAACCGCTCGCAACACTGCAAACCTTCCGAACTGCGGTAGATAACGGCGATGTCGATTTCGGCCAGAATCTTATCGCACGCAACAGTGGCGTTATTCGCGTCGGCGATGAGGTAGAAATTTTGGCAACCGGCCCCGCCAGAGCGTACGGCGCGGCGGAATCAGACGACACTGCACCCGAACAACAACCTGATGCCACGGTGCTTATTGACTGGCAGGGACAGACCTTTCGCGGAAATAATCAGCAGGTATTGCTTGAGCAGCTGGAAAACCAGGGTATCCGGGTTCCCTATTCATGCCGGGCAGGCATTTGCGGATGCTGTCGAATTCGACTGGTAGATGGCGAAGTTAGCCCGTTGAAGAAATCAGCGATAGGGGACGACGGAACGATTCTGTGCTGCAGCTGTATTCCCAAAACGGCAATCAGGCTGGAGAGCTAAACCGCCTGCTCAAGGCTGAAACTGTCAACTACTGCTTGCGGTTTCAGTCTGTCATTCATTATTTTAATCGCATCGCCAAGCTGCATCGTGCGCCCGGCGATAACCACACCAGGTTGCGCAAGCAGACAAAGCGCGGCGTTTTCACCCGGCTCAACCACTAACAGGTTTACCTGTTCATCGGTATCGCTTAAATCAACACAGGCAGCGTCACCCACGACCGGCGACCAGTTAATACCGTGTGCAACAAAGTGCCAGCTTTTCGGCATTTGCGGTTTGAGATAACGAATCGCCACCAACGCATTGAGCACCAGTTCCGCTTTTTGTTCTTTGGCTAAATCCAGGTAGCGACATTTTTCTTCAAAGGAAAAATAAAGCGCGGCGTCATCAACACAAAAACCTGACGGAGAAAATGCATCAGGAGTGAGCATTTTACGAGCAAAACGCGAGCGGAATAACATGCCATTGGCTAAATCGAGCATCATACGATCATGCTCTTCATCATAATACCAGCGCCAGTTATCGTCGGGTTTAATTCGCATCAGTTTCTCTCCTTTCCTTAATCATCACCGTTACGACAGTATCCTTTTGCCGCTTCGTTTATTGCCCTAATAATAAAAGCTCAGAATGTTTAAATAAGCAACAGTAAAGGAATATAAAACAACCAGGGCTAGAAATAAAGCCCTGGTTTGTGATTAAGGTAGCATTCAGATATTGCTGACGATTTCTTTTATCAACGGCGGACCTTTAAAAATAAAGCCCGAATAAATCTGTACGAGGGTTGCACCAGCAGCTATTTTCTCACGTGCAGCAATCACCGAATCGATACCACCAACACCAATAATCGGCAGCTGGCCTTTTAATTCCTGAGACAACTGGCGAATAATTTCTGTACTTTTTAATTGTAATGGTCGACCGCTCAGGCCACCCATTTGATCGCAATTTTTCATTCCTTGAACGAGAGAACGATCGAGCGTGGTGTTAGTCGCAATTACGCCATCAATATTATGACGAACTAAACTGTCAGCAACCTGGATCAGTTCTTCCACAGAAAGATCCGGCGCGATCTTTACCGCCACTGGAACATATTTATGGTGGATCGCTTGCAGATCATTTTGCTTATTTTTAATTGCCGTCAGGAGATCGTCTAGCGCCTCGCCGTATTGCAGCGTACGTAATCCCGGCGTATTCGGTGAAGAGATATTAATCGCGATATAACCCGCATAAGCATAGACTTTTTCCATACAAATCAGATAGTCATCTTTGCCGTTCTCTACTGGGGTATCTTTATTCTTACCAATATTAATCCCCAGAATACCGTCAAAATGCGATTTTTTAACGTTCTCAACCAGGTTATCAACCCCGTGGTTATTAAACCCCATACGGTTGATCAAACCTTCTGCATCGACCAGACGGAACAGACGCGGTTTATCGTTACCCGGCTGAGGGCGTGGCGTCACGGTACCAATCTCAATGGAACCAAATCCCATCGCGCCGAGCGCATCAATGCACTCCCCGTCTTTATCCAGTCCGGCAGCAAGCCCGAGCGGATTTTTAAACGTCAACCCCATACAGGTAACCGGTTTTGCCGGTACTTTCTGGCGCACAAGCGCTTCAAGCGGTGTGCCGGTAATGCGACGTAATTGCTGGAATGTCAATTCATGAGCGCGCTCTGGATCGAGCTGAAAAAGGGCTTTACGAACGAAGGGGTAGTACATGAACTCTCCTGGATTCCCGGTGTGCAAACCGGGGGCGTATTATGTGCGATCGCGAGTAAAAAGGGAATTGACCTGCGGCAATAAATAGCAATCGTTTTCCTCGCCCCTGCTTTTTACACCCTAAATAATTCGAGTTGCAGGAAGGCGGCGACGCAGCAAATTCCCAGGAACGTACACCAGTACGTGACTGGGGTGAGCGAGGAAAGCCAACGCACATGCAACTTGAAGTATGACGGGTATATTTATTTTTCGACTTTTCTATCCCGTATAAATCATTTCGATAAACAAAATCTCTCTGCCAGACTGCATAAATTGTTATCAATGTTAAGCAAAAGCAAACAATTAGTTATAAGGGGAGATTAAAATTATGCGCGTCATTACTCTGGCGGGAAGCCCACGCTTTCCCTCTCGCTCCAGCGCGTTACTGGAATATGCCCGAGAAAAACTAAACGGTCATGATGTCGAAGTCTTTCACTGGAACCTGCATAACTTTGCCCCGGAAGACCTAATCTATGCCCGTTTTGACAGTCCGGCGTTGAAGACATTTAGCGAACAATTGCAGGATGCAGACGGGCTGATTGTCGCCACGCCGGTCTATAAAGCCGCTTACTCTGGCGCCCTGAAAACCCTGCTCGATCTGCTCCCCGAGCGAGCGCTGGAAGGGAAAGTAGTTTTGCCGTTGGCTACCGGCGGCAGCGTGGCGCATTTGCTTGCCGTCGATTACGCGCTGAAACCGGTACTGAGCGCATTAAAGGCCCAGGAGATCCTGCACGGTGTGTTTGCCGATGATTCGCAGGTAATTGATTATCAACATAAACCTCAGTTTACGCCTAACCTTCAGCAGCGTCTGGACAGTGCGCTCGATACCTTCTGGCTGGCGTTACATCGTCGCTATGTCCAACTTCCTCAACTGAACACCCTGCGAGGTGCCGCCCATGCTTAATCTTCTCAAGCGTCACACGTCATGGCTGGCACTGAGTGGGTTGTTGTCGCTATCAACTTTGGGGCATGCCGCAGAATCGGCCCCCGATGCCTTGCGTATTGGTTACCAGAAAGGAAGCGTCAGTATGGTACTGGCCAAAAGCCATCAGCTACTGGAGAAACGCTATCCGCAGACTAAAATCTCGTGGATTGAATTCCCGGCTGGGCCGCAAATGCTGGAAGCGCTCAACATCGGCAGTATCGATCTCGGCAGCACCGGTGATATTCCGCCAATTTTCGCCCAGGCTGCCGGAGCCGATCTGGTTTACGTGGGCGTCGAGCCGCCCAAGCCGAAAGCCGAAGTGATTCTGGTGCCGAAAAATAGCCCGATCCAGAGCGTCGCGCAGCTTAAAGGACATAAAGTCGCTTTCCAGAAAGGTTCCAGCGCCCACAATTTACTACTCCGGGCGCTGCAACAGGCTGGACTGAAATTCACCGATATTCAACCGACCTATCTGACTCCCGCCGACGCGCGAGCAGCCTTTCAGCAAGGAAACGTTGATGCATGGGCTATCTGGGACCCCTATTATTCCGCCGCGTTACTGCAAGGTGATGTACGCGTGCTAAAAGACGGCTCAGACCTCAAGCAAACCGGTTCGTTTTATCTCGCCGCCCGTCCCTATGCCGAGAAAAATGGCGCATTTGTTATTGGCGTACTGGATACCTTTAGCCAGGCCGATGCGTTAACCCTCAGCCAGCGCCAGCAAAGTATTACCCTGCTGGCCAAAACCATGGGACTATCAGAACCGGTGATTGCGTCTTATCTGGATCACCGTCCGCCAACCACCATTGTGCCAGTCAACGCCTCTGTTGCAGCCCTGCAACAACAAACCGCCGATCTGTTTTATGACAACCGTCTGGTGCCGAAAAAAATCGATATTCGCCAGCGTATCTGGCAACCCACTCAGCAGGCAGGAGAAAAATTATGAGTCTGAACATGTTTTGGTTTTTACCCACCCATGGTGACGGTCATTATCTTGGAACGGAAGAGGGTTCGCGCCCTGTCGATCACGGTTATCTGCAACAAATCGCGCAAACGGCCGATCGTCTTGGGTTTACCGGCGTTCTGATCCCAACTGGTCGCTCTTGCGAAGATGCCTGGCTGGTCGCCGCCTCGATGATCCCGGTCACCCAGCGATTAAAGTTTCTGGTCGCGCTGCGTCCAAGCGTTACCTCGCCAACGGTTGCCGCACGTCAGGCTGCAACGCTCGACAGACTCTCAAATGGCCGGGCGTTATTTAACCTGGTGACCGGCAGCGATCCACAGGAACTGGCAGGCGACGGCGTGTTCCTCGATCACACCGAGCGCTATGAAGCCTCTGCTGAATTTACTCAGGTCTGGCGGCGCTTGCTGCAAGGTGAAACGGTGGATTTCAACGGCAAACATATTCACGTCCGCGGCGCGAAGCTGTTTTTCCCTCCCGTACAACAACCCCGACCACCGCTTTATTTCGGCGGCTCGTCTGATGTCGCACAAGATCTTGCTGCAGAACAGGTTGATCTCTACCTGACCTGGGGCGAGCCGCCCGAACAGGTGAAAGCGAAGATTGAACAGGTGCGGGCCAAAGCAGCGGCGCTCGGGCGCAAGATTCGCTTCGGTATTCGTCTGCATGTGATCGTACGAGAGACAACGCACGAGGCATGGCAGGCAGCGGATCGTCTGATAGCCCATCTGGATGACGACACCATCGCCAAAGCCCAGGCCGCCTTCTCAAAAACGGATTCGGTTGGTCAGCATCGAATGGCTGCACTGCACAACGGTAAACGCGACAAACTGGAAATTAGCCCGAACCTGTGGGCAGGGGTAGGACTGGTACGCGGTGGCGCAGGGACCGCACTGGTTGGAGACGGTCCTACGGTCGCAGCACGTATTAACGAGTATGCCGCGCTGGGCATCGACAGCTTTGTGCTGTCCGGCTATCCGCATCTGGAAGAAGCGTACAAGGTTGGTGAGCTGCTGTTCCCGCATCTGGATGTCGCGATACCAGAAATTCCGCAACCGCAGCGCCTGCAACAGCAAGGAGAAGCGGTTGCAAACGAATTCATCCCGCGCAAAGTCGCACAAAGCTAAGGAGCGGCTAATGGCAACGACGAAAAACATATGGTTATTGCGCCTCGCGCCCTGGTTTTTACCGGTAGGTCTGCTGGCGCTCTGGCAGCTCGCATCATCAATGGGCTGGCTGTCCAACCGCATACTACCCTCTCCGGAGGGTGTTATCGAAGCCTTCTGGACGCTTTCCGCCAGCGGCGAGCTTTGGCAGCATCTGGCCATCAGTTCCTGGCGCGCGCTGATCGGATTCTCCATCGGTGGATCGATTGGCCTGACGCTGGGACTGATCAGCGGTCTTTCGCGTTGGGGAGAACGCTTGCTGGATACCTCGGTGCAGATGCTGCGTAACGTACCGCATCTGGCGCTGATCCCGCTGGTGATTTTGTGGTTCGGCATTGATGAATCCGCCAAGATCTTTCTCGTTGCGTTAGGCACGCTGTTCCCGATTTACATCAACACCTGGCATGGGATCCGTAATATCGATCGTGGGCTGGTAGAAATGGCGCGTAGCTATGGGTTGTCCGGCTTTTCACTGTTTGTTCATGTCATCCTCCCTGGCGCCCTGCCCTCAATTATGGTCGGCGTGCGTTTCGCTCTCGGGCTGATGTGGCTGACGCTTATCGTCGCAGAAACCATTTCAGCCAATGCCGGTATTGGCTACCTGGCGATGAACGCCCGCGAATTTCTGCAAACCGATGTGGTCGTGGTGGCCATTATTCTCTACGCCTTACTCGGCAAACTTGCCGACGTCAGCGCCCAATTGCTGGAGCGAGTCTGGCTGCGCTGGCACCCGGCTTACCATATAAAGGAGGCTACCGTATGAATACCGCTCGCTTGAACCAGGGTACGCCGCTGTTGCTGAGCGCCGTGACAAAACAATACGCCGCCAATACGGTGCTCAATCAGTTAGATTTGCATATACAGGCCGGGCAGTTCGTTGCCGTGGTTGGCCGCAGCGGTGGTGGTAAAAGCACGTTGCTGCGTCTGCTGGCAGGGTTGGAGTCGCCCACCTCAGGCGCATTACTTGCCGGAACCACCCCACTGGCGGAAATTCAGGATGATACGCGTATGATGTTTCAGGATGCGCGTTTGCTGCCATGGAAGACGGTTATCGATAACGTCGGTCTGGGTCTGAAAGGTCACTGGCACAATGCGGCCCGAGATGCGCTGGCCGCCGTTGGACTGGAGAATCGTGCTCAGGAGTGGCCCGCAGCGCTTTCTGGCGGACAAAAACAGCGCGTGGCCCTGGCCCGGGCATTAATTCATCGCCCTGGTCTGCTGCTGCTGGATGAACCCCTCGGCGCACTGGATGCCTTAACCCGCCTTGAAATGCAGGAGCTGATCGTCTCTTTATGGCAAGAGCACGGCTTTACCGTACTGTTGGTCACCCATGACGTCAGCGAAGCGGTAGCAATGGCCGATCGCGTTTTGCTGATTGAAGACGGAAAAATCGGGCTGGATTTAACGGTGGATATTGCACGACCTCGCCGGATTGGTTCCGTGCGTCTGACAGAACTGGAAGCCGAGGTGTTGAACCGGGTGATGCAGCGCAGCGACAATGAAGTTCAGCTACGCAAGCAAGGTTAAAAATGCCGGATGGCGCTACCGCTTATCCGGCCTACGCGTGAATGGTAGGCCGGACCCATCCGGCAATATTATCAGGCTAACGCTTTAGAGATCTTTTCGAACAGATCGCCGGAGAGATTCTCCAGACCTTTCAGCTGTTCCAGCGCCGCACGCATCTTCGCCTGACGTTTTGCATCATAACGTTTTAAGCGAATCAGCGGCTCAATCAGGCGTGACGCCACCTGCGGGTTACGGCTGTTGAGCTCAGTCAGCATGTCAACCAGGAACTGATAACCGCTACCATCTTCCGCATGGAATGCTGCCGGGTTGCTGCCCGCGAAGGCACCGATCAGCGAACGGATGCGGTTTGGGTTACTCATGCTAAAAGAGCGATGCTTCAACAGGCCGCGTACCGTTTCCAGCACGTTTCTAGCCGGGCTGGTGGATTGCAGGATAAACCATTTATCCATCACCAGACCGTCATGGTGCCACTTATTGTCATACTCCTGCATCAACGCGTCACGACAAGGAAGCTGCGCAGCGACTGCCGCGGATATCGCCGCCAGCGCATCGGTCATATTGTTCGCTTCACGGTACTGCTTGCTTACCAGCGTGTCAGCCAGATGGGTTTCGCCAAAAGCCAGGAATCGCAGGCAGGCGTTACGCAGCGTACGCTTGCCAATATCGGCATGCTCAACGCGGTACTCATCAAGATGATTAGCGTTATAGATGGCGAGGAATTCATCCGCCAGCTCGGCCGCCAGCGTGCGGGTTAACGCTTCGCGAACTTCGGTTATCGCCACCGGATCAATGATGTCGAACAGTTCGGCAATTTCATTTACTGAAGGCAGCGTCAGGATCTCTGCCGCCAGCGCCGGATCGATTTTCTCATCCAGCAAAACTGCGCGGAATGCATCGGCCACGTGTACCGGCAGCGACAGCGGCTGTCCCTGCTGATGGCGGGCAACGTTGAGCTTAATGTAGGTCGCCAGCAGGCTTTGCGCCGCGTCCCAACGAGAGAAATCATTACGCGCGTGACGCATCAGGAAGGTCAGTTGCTGATCGCTCCATTTATATTCCAGTTTTACCGGCGCGGAGAATTCGCACAGCAGCGCCGGAACCGGCTGGAAGTAGACGTTATCAAAGACAAACGTCTGCTCTGCCTGGGTGACGTTGAGTACGGAATTCACCGGGTGCCCGCCTTTTTGTAGCGGGATCACTTTCCCTTCGTTGTCATACAACTCGAGAGCGAATGGAATATGCAGCGGTTGTTTTTCAGCCTGATCCGGCGTGGCCGGCGTGCGCTGGCTAATGGTCAGCGTGTACTGTTCAGTTGATGGGTTATAGTCATCACGCACGGTCAGAATCGGCGTACCGGACTGACTGTACCAGCGGCGGAAATGGGAGAGATCAACGTTAGACGCATCTTCCATCGCCTGCACAAAATCATCACAGGTTGCAGCGCTACCGTCGTGACGCTCAAAGTACAGCTGCATCCCTTTCTGGAAGTTAGCCTCACCCAGCAGGGTGTGGATCATACGAATCACTTCCGCACCCTTCTCGTACACGGTCAGGGTATAGAAGTTGTTCATTTCGATGACCATATCCGGGCGGATAGGATGCGCCATCGGGCTGGCGTCCTCAGCAAACTGCAGACCGCGCATGGTACGCACATTGCTGATGCGGTTTACCGCACGTGAGCCGAGATCGGAACTGAACTCCTGATCGCGGAACACAGTTAAACCCTCTTTCAGGCTCAACTGGAACCAGTCGCGACAGGTCACGCGGTTGCCGGTCCAGTTATGGAAATATTCGTGACCGATGACGCGCTCAATATCGAGGTAATCTTTGTCGGTGGCGGTATCGGTACGCGCCAGCACGTATTTGGAGTTAAAGATGTTCAGACCTTTATTCTCCATCGCGCCCATGTTGAAGAAATCCACAGCGACAATCATATAGATGTCGAGGTCATACTCGAGGCCAAAGCGCTCTTCATCCCATTTCATGGAGTTTTTCAGCGAGGTCATCGCCCATGGCGCGCGGTCCAGGTTACCGCGATCGACGTACAGTTCCAGTGCCACTTCACGCCCTGAGCGGGTAGTAAAAGTATCGCGCAGGACGTCAAAATCACCGGCCACCAGCGCAAATAAATAGCACGGTTTCGGGAATGGATCCTGCCACTGAACCCAGTGGCGACCATTTTCCAGTTCACCCTGCGCCACGCGGTTACCGTTGGAGAGCAGGAACGGATATTGCGTTTTATCGGCGATTATTTTGGTAGTAAAACGCGCCAGCACGTCCGGGCGATCAAGATACCAGGTAATATGGCGGAAACCTTCTGCTTCGCACTGGGTACACAGCGCATCGCCTGACTTGTACAGCCCTTCCAGCGCGGTATTCGCCGCTGGGCTAATTTCATTCACGATACGCAGCGTAAAACGTTCCGGCAGTTGATTGATGACCAGAGCGCCCTCTTCTTCTCTATACTCTGTCCACAGCTCGTCGTTTACGTGGATCGACACCAGGGTCAGATCTTCGCCATTCAGGCGCAGGGGCGCGTCGGACGCGCCATGACGGACAACCTGGCTCACTGCGGTGACCACGGTTTTTTCAGCATCCAGGTCAAAGGTCAAATCAATATCAGTAATCTGGTAATCCGGCGCACGATAGTCGTGACGGTATTTGGCTTGTGGCTGTTGTGTCATAAAATAACCTTTAGCATCTTTAATAGAGTCTCGGCTTCAGTCTATTCCTGTTGCGTAAATCGCGCTACGCAGAATGTTCATCTTTTCAGGCACAAACACCCTTTTTGCTACATTTTTATAACACGTGGCACGAATTGCCCTCGACCAGAAAGAGAGCTTATGGTGTGATCGGGGTTCAATAAATCGCTAAACAGGGTATACTCCAGCGGTTTTCTTAGTTGTTTATTGTACTAAACGCTCCCGTGAGAGGATGCTACTGCGCACCTATGACACAATTCGCTTCTCCTGTTCTGCACTCGCTGCTGGATACAGACGCTTATAAGTTGCATATGCAGCAAGCCGTTTTTCACCACTACTATGACGTACAAGTAGCGGCTGAATTTCGTTGCCGTGGCGATGACCTGCTCGGTATTTATGCCGATTCTATTCGTGAGCAGGTGAATGCTATGCAGCACCTGCGACTGCAGGAGGATGAGTACCAGTGGCTCTCCGGCCTGCCTTTCTTTAAAGCTGATTACCTCACCTGGTTACGTGATTTCCGCTATAACCCGGAACAGGTTTGCGTCACCAATGATAACGGTAAGCTAAACATCCGCTTAACCGGTCCGTGGCGTGAAGTGATCATGTGGGAAGTCCCGCTGTTAGCGGTGATTAGCGAACTGGTACACCGTTACCGCTCACCTGAATCAGGCGTCCCGCAGGCACTCGATGAGCTGGAAAGCAAACTAGTAGAATTCTCTGCTTTAACAAAAGATGTCGATATGTCCCGCTTCCATTTGATGGATTTCGGTACGCGTCGTCGTTTTTCGCGCGAAGTACAGCAGGCTATCGTTAAACGCCTGCAGCAAGAGCCCTGGTTTGTCGGCACCAGTAACTACGATCTGGCCCGCCGCCTGTCATTAACCCCAATGGGTACGCAGGCGCATGAGTGGTTCCAGGCTCATCAGCAAATCAGTCCTGAACTTGCCACCAGCCAACGTGTAGCCCTGGCCGCCTGGTTAAATGAGTATCCTGATCAACTCGGCATTGCATTGACCGATTGCATCACCATGGACGCATTTTTACGCGACTTTGGCGTTGAGTTTGCGACCCGCTACCAGGGATTACGCCATGACTCAGGCGATCCGGTGGAATGGGGTGAAAAAGCCATCGCCCATTATGAAAAACTGGGTATTGATCCGCTGAGCAAAACGTTGGTCTTTTCAGATAACCTCGATCTGAAAAAAGCGATTGAACTCTACCGCCACTTCTCTTCCCGCGTACAGTTGAGTTTTGGTATTGGGACACGGCTAACATGCGACATTCCACAGGTTAAGCCGCTTAATATCGTAATTAAGCTGGTGGAATGTAACGGCAAACCAGTGGCGAAGTTATCTGACAGCCCGGGTAAAACCATCTGCCACGATAAAGCATTTGTTCGTGCACTGCGCAAAGCCTTCGATCTCCCGCATATTAAAAAAGCCAGTTAATCCTTCCAGGGAGCCATTTTGGCTCCCTTATTCGCGTTTATTTCCGAAATCTTTCACTCCAGCTACGAATTCTGCTTGTCTGATTGCAGATGCCAGGTAACATAGGTATCCCCCCCATTATGGGTGGACATGTGTTTATATATCCGACTATTAACAGAGAGAATATTATGAGCGTTGTGCCTGTAGCCGACGTACTCCAGGGCCGCGTAGCCGTTGACAGCGAAGTCACCGTGCGCGGATGGGTGCGTACCCGCCGAGATTCAAAAGCTGGCATCTCCTTCCTCGCCGTTTATGACGGTTCCTGCTTTGATCCTGTACAGGCCGTCATCAATAATTCTCTGCCCAATTACAATCAGGACGTACTGCACCTGACGACGGGTTGTTCAGTTATCGTAACGGGTAAAGTCGTTGCATCACCTGGACAAGGACAGAGCTTTGAAATTCAGGCCACTGAAGTTGAAGTCGCGGGCTGGGTTGAAGATCCTGATACCTACCCAATGGCGGCTAAGCGTCACAGCATCGAGTATCTGCGTGAAGTGGCGCATATGCGTCCGCGCACCAATATGATTGGTGCGGTAGCGCGCGTACGTCATACGCTGGCGCAAGCGCTGCATCGCTTCTTCCACGAGCAGGGTTTCTTTTGGGTATCGACTCCGCTGATCACCGCTTCCGATACGGAAGGTGCCGGTGAAATGTTCCGTGTTTCTACACTGGATCTGGAAAACCTGCCGCGTAACGATCAGGGTAAAGTCGATTTCGACAAAGACTTCTTTGGTAAGGAAGCGTTCCTGACCGTTTCCGGTCAGTTGAACGGTGAAACCTACGCCTGCGCTCTGTCCAAAATTTATACCTTTGGCCCGACGTTCCGTGCAGAAAACTCTAACACCAGTCGTCACCTGGCAGAGTTCTGGATGCTGGAACCAGAAGTGGCGTTCGCTGACCTGAACGATGTTGCAGGCCTGGCTGAAGCGATGCTGAAATACGCGTTCAAAGCCGTACTGGCAGAGCGTGCGGATGATATGAAATTCTTCGCTGAACGTGTCGACAAGGACGCGATTTCACGCCTGGAACGTTTCATTGACGCTGACTTCGCGCAGGTGGATTACACCGACGCGGTAAGCATTCTGGAAAAATGCGGAAAACAGTTTGAAAACCCGGTTTACTGGGGTGTGGATCTGTCTTCCGAGCATGAACGTTATCTTGCTGAAGAGCACTTTAAAGCGCCGGTGGTGGTGAAAAACTACCCGAAAGATATCAAAGCGTTTTATATGCGCCTTAACGAAGACGGTAAAACCGTTGCTGCAATGGACGTTCTGGCTCCAGGAATCGGCGAAATCATCGGTGGTTCTCAGCGTGAAGAGCGTCTGGACGTGCTGGATGCCCGTATGCTGGAAATGGGTCTGAACAAAGAGGATTACTGGTGGTATCGCGACCTGCGTCGCTACGGTACCGTTCCGCATTCCGGCTTCGGATTGGGCTTCGAGCGTCTGATCGCTTACGTCACCGGCGTGCAAAACGTCCGTGATGTTATTCCGTTCCCGCGTACTCCGCGTAACGCCACCTTCTAAACGTGCGTTATTGTTTCAAAGGCCAGCATTGCTGGCCTTTTTTATACCCTTTTCATGTTATCTGGATACCCACCTCACGTTAAACACAACCATTCAATCCCCTCCACCTGTTACGTAATATTTCATCGCAATACATTTGCACAAAAAATAACCAGTAATTTTATTGTGGATTAGCATTTTCTGATTAAATAGTACATTTTTTAGCCTTTCGCACGGCACTCCAGACGTCCAAAAATCGTTATCTGTAAAATCCAAACTTTCCGGTATTACGGAGAAAAAATAACCTTAGCAAAATTAAATATAAGAAAATCATATAAATAGAAATAAAAACGAGAATTTTCAGCTCAGGGGTATCCGAAGTTTGACGCTGTTCACAAAGTTGCACAAAAATAACATTTTGTTACACATTTTTTCTTTTTGAAACCAAATCTTTATATTTGTAGCACTTTGACGGTAACGAAACGGTAGTTTGAATGGAAAGATGCCTGTCAGACACATAAAGACACCAAACTCTCATCAATAGTTCCGTAAATTTTCATTGACGGAATTTATTGGCGGCAGTGGCAGGTGTCATATAAAAACCGATGAGGGTAATAAATAATGATGAAGCGCAATATTCTGGCAGTGGTTATCCCTGCTCTGCTGGTAGCCGGGGCAGCTAACGCTGCAGAAGTTTACAACAAAGATGGTAACAAGCTGGATATCTACGGTAAAACCGTTGGTCTGCATTATTTTTCTGACAGCGCTGCTGACGATGGCGATCAGACTTATGCTCGTCTTGGTTTCAAAGGGGAAACTCAGATTAACTCCGAGCTGTCCGGTTACGGTCAGTGGGAATACAACTTTGCCGGTAACAACTCTGAAGGCGGCAGTGACGCTCAGAACGGCAACAAAACCCGTCTGGCATTTGCTGGTCTGAAATATGCCGATCTGGGTTCTTTCGACTACGGTCGTAACTACGGTATCGTTTACGATGCTCTGGGTTACACCGATATGCTGCCAGAATTTGGTGGTGATACCGCATACAGCGACAACTTCTTCGTTGGTCGTGTTGGTGGTGTTGCAACCTACCGTAACTCCAACTTCTTCGGTCTGGTTGACGGTCTGAACTTCGGTATCCAGTATCTGGGTAAAAACGAACGTGATGGCAATACCGGTCGCTCTAACGGCGACGGCGTTGGCGGTTCTGTAAGCTACGAAATGGATGGTTTCGGTATCGTGGGTGCTTACGGCGCAGCTGACCGCACCAACGCGCAGGAAAACTCTTTCTACGGCAATGGCGGTAAAAAAGCTGAGCAGTGGGCGACCGGCGTGAAATACGATGCTAACAACATCTACCTGGCAGCGAACTACGGTGAAACCCGTAACGCGACCCGCATCTCAGGTGCTGGTAACAGCGGTTTTGCGAACAAAACTGAAGACGTATTCGTCGTTGCTCAGTACCAGTTCGATTTCGGCCTGCGTCCGTCCCTCTCCTACAACAAGTCTAAAGCGAAAGACGTAGAAGGTATCGGTGATGTGGATCTGGTCGATTACTTCGAAGTAGGCGCAACCTACTACTTCAACAAAAACATGTCCACCTATGTTGACTACAAGATTAACCAAATCGATTCTGACAACAAACTGGGCGTGAACTCTGACGACATCGTTGCAGTTGGTATCGTTTACCAGTTCTAATAGCAGACCTCTTTGTTAAATGCCTTAAAAACAGGACTTCGGTCCTGTTTTTTTATATCTGCCAGCGGATTCTTGCGTCTTAAAAAAACACCTCAGCTTTTCGTCAGTAACGGTTGGCATTTTGTAAATCTACCGTTAACCTGATAGCGGACTTCCCTTCTGTAATCACTATGGAACCTCGTCATGTTTGAGAACATTACCGCCGCTCCTGCCGACCCCATTTTGGGTCTGGCTGATTTGTTTCGTGCCGATGACCGCCCTGGAAAAATAAACCTCGGGATCGGTGTATATAAAGATGAGACAGGCAAAACGCCGGTGCTGACCAGCGTTAAAAAAGCCGAGCAATATATACTGGAAAATGAAACCACCAAAAACTATCTTGGCATTGACGGTATTCCAGAGTTTGGTCGTTGTACTCAGGAATTACTGTTTGGTAAAACGAGTTCGCTTATCAACGATAAACGCGCACGTACAGCACAGACCCCTGGCGGCACTGGCGCACTGCGCGTGGCAGCTGATTTTCTCGCAAGAAATACGTCGGCTAAACGCGTATGGGTGAGCAACCCAAGCTGGCCGAACCATAAGAGCGTCTTTAACTCTGCCGGTCTGGAAGTTCGTGAATACAACTATTACGATGCGGCGAACCACTCATTAGACTTTGATGCGCTGCTGGCCAGCCTCAGCGAAGCTCAGGCTGGCGATGTGGTACTGTTCCACGGCTGCTGTCATAACCCAACCGGTATCGATCCTACGCTTGAGCAGTGGCAAACGCTGGCTCAGCTTTCTGTCGAGAAAGGATGGTTGCCGCTGTTTGACTTCGCATACCAGGGCTTTGCCCGCGGTCTGGAAGAAGATGCAGAAGGTCTGCGCGCATTCGCCGCGCTGCACAAAGAGCTGATCGTTGCCAGTTCCTACTCCAAGAACTTTGGTCTGTACAATGAGCGCGTAGGTGCCTGTACGCTGGTTGCTGCTGATGCTGAAACCGTCGACCGTGCGTTTAGTCAGATGAAATCAGCCATTCGCGCTAACTATTCCAACCCGCCAGCACACGGCGCATCCGTAGTTGCCACGATTCTGAGCAATGACGCGCTGCGTGCCATCTGGGAACAGGAACTGACCGATATGCGCCAACGCATTCAGCGCATGCGTTTACTGTTCGTGAATACGCTGCAGGAGAAAGGTGCGAACCGCGACTTCAGCTTTATCATCAAACAGAACGGCATGTTCTCATTCAGCGGCCTGACAAAAGAGCAGGTTCTGCGTCTGCGTGAAGAGTTTGGTGTCTACGCTGTCGCTTCCGGACGTGTAAACGTAGCTGGAATGACGCCAGATAACATGGCACCGCTGTGCGAAGCGATTGTCGCAGTACTGTAATCTATCGCGTACAAAAAAGGCCGCAATAGCGGCCTTTTTATTTATCTGCGGTATTACCAGACAGGCATTTCGTCCTGCAGGAACGGGTTATGAAGCCGTTCGTTACCCAGCGTAGAAAGTGGGCCGTGACCCGGAATAAACGTCACGTCATCGCCCAGTGGCAACAGTTTACGTTTAATCGAATCGATCAGTTGGCTGTGATCTCCGCGCGGAAAATCGCTGCGCCCTACGCCACCTTTGAAAATCACGTCACCCGAAATCAGTAACTTTGATTGCTCATCAAAGAAGACCACATGTCCCGGTGTATGACCCGGACAATGCAACACCTGCAACGTCACGTTGCCAACGCTGACCCGATCACCTTCGTTCAGCCAGCGATCGGGCGTCAGCGGCTCACAATCGCCCAGGCCAAACATGCGGCTCTGCGCAGGGAGACCCTGTAGCCAGAACTCATCTTCTTTTTCCGGACCAATAACCGGTACACCATAATGCTGTGCCAGTTCAGCTGCCGCCCCAACATGATCAAGATGACCGTGAGTAAGCAGGATCTGCATTAGCGTCAGACCGCTGGCATCCACTTCCTGTTTGATTTTCTCGGCATCGCCGCCGGGATCGACCAACGCGGCCAGACGAGTCTGCTCACACCAGATTAGCGAGCAGTTCTGGGCGAATGCAGTGACCGGAATAATACGATAGTTCATACAGCTCCTGTTTCATTAAGCTTATGGATCACCAGTGCCGTGCAGGGCCGGTGTCGATATGCACAAAGTTACTGCTGGGGTAGTATCCTACACCACCTGCGCGCATAGATAACGCAGCTTTGCGAATATTACTTAATGCGATGCCTTCAATATGGAAATCCATGGCCTGGCCTTTGGTGTGGTAGCTTTTCTTGGCCACACCGCGACTGCGCGCACGTAGTTCATTATTGGTATCGACGGAACGATAACCGGAGATCAGCTGTACGGGTTTACGCGTACCCAGCAGGCCCTGCAGACGGAAGAGTTGATCAAACAGTCCGGGGTCAATGGATTTCACTTTATTGGCCCGAAAATCACGGAAAAAGTGGTTAAGTTTTGCTAATTCGTCCTGAATATAGCCCCTGCCATCAAAAAACTCTGCTTTTATTGACTCACCGGTATGCAGGTTATTCAGAGTCAATATACGCGGACGTGGGGTAGAGAGTGTTGCAAACGCAGGCGTAGGCAGGATGGCAGCGCCGAGGGCAATACCACCAAGCGCCAGCAGTTTGCGGCGATTAGCGTCAAATTTGTCCATGGTATTAAGGTCTACAAGGTCAATGTTATCGTATGTATGCTCTAGCGCACGCGGGAAACCTTATCTGGCTAAGTAGTCCACGTCAAGGCTCCCAACCCCAGGAAATACGGGGCTCACAGCCATTTTGCCCCGTTTCCAGCATAACTTACGACAATCATTTTCCTCGAACTGCTTCATTTATCTGATTAATTGCTCGGCTTTTGACACAATTTGTGCGCTGGATCGCGCTGTCAGATCGTAATTGTAAATATCTGTACGATACTGCGTGCGACCATCCGGGCCAACAAATGCGGTCAGATAGTAGAGGTTGACCGGAATATTCTGGCGAATATTCACGTACCGCGTATCCCCTTGCTTCAGGGCATCCGAGATGCGGGTATCATTCCAACCCGCGTCCTGTAGCAGCATATTCGCCAGCTCAGATGCCTTATTCACACGCACACAGCCGGAACTTAACGCCCGCGTATCTTTCTGGAACAGATTGTGGTTCGGCGTATCGTGCAGATAAATAGCGTCCGAACTCGGCATATTAAATTTATAGCGTCCGAGCGAGTTACGTGCGCCCGGAGCCTGCTGAAAGCGGAACGGCAGATTGGACGCAGTGATGGTGGCCCAGTCAACCTGCCACGGATCTATCGTCTCTTTACTGTTCCAACCGCGCATCACGGTATAGCCGTGACGTTCAAGATACCCCGGATCATTCCACAATTTAGGCAGAATATCTTTTCGGGCCAGCGTCGGCGGCACGTTCCACGGCGGGTTAACGACCACGTTATTCAGCGCGCTGCTCATCATCGGCGTTTTACGATCGGGGCGCCCGACAATAACGCGCGAGGCCAGCACCTGATTGCCGTTCTGATAATAAACCAGCGAGTAGGCAGGAATGTTTACCATGATGCCGGTAGACAGATCGCTCGGCAAAAGGCGCAAGCGCTGAATATTTAACGCCAGCACGCCAGCACGCTGAGCAGGCGTTACGTTCAGCCAGTCACGCGTCGCAGGACCTATCGCGCCATCAGCCCCAAGCCCTTGCCACGTCTGAAAACGTTTTACCGCATCGACAAGTTCACGATCGTAAGCGCTACGTCCTTCTTTAGCAGATGTACTGACGGTGGACTCCAGCATTCCCGTACGGCGCAAAATTTCACGCAGCGCGGGGATGTCGTTACTCCACTCTCCCGGACGCAGCGTCGCGGTACTGGTGAGCTGAGGCCAGGGCCGCGTATCGCTCACCAGCTTGAGTAGTGATTCATGCATTGCGGCGTACTGCGGATGCTGCGGTGCCAGGCTGGCGACGAACGATGTCAGTTGTCCGTTATCCAGCGCGACCTGCCACTGGTTGATGACGGAAATCGGCGGCGTTGTTAGCGCATAGGGCTTATCGCTATAAAGCCAGCGATTCCCTTTAACGGGAATATTGGCAATAAAGTGCAGGTATCCCAACATCGCATCAGAGAGCACGATATCTCGCGCCTGGCCGGACACTGCCGGATCAGTCAGAAGTGCAACCCAGGTAGTAAACTGCGGCTGAAAACCGGCAATCGCCACCTCGGCTAACTGTTGCTGAAAGGCTTTTACCGCATCGCGATTTTCCCACATCGGTTTCATTTCGCGTGCGGCATACAGCAATTCCAGCTGGCTCATATACACTGGCGTGAAGCCCGCTGGAAGTTGAGATTGTAATTCGGCGCGGGCTTGATCAACTGACACACCCTGCGGTAACGGTTGAATCCCCGCCATAATAGCCGTCGCGGAAGATTGTACCTGCGGCTGCGATAATGCTGTTGGCTGTTCACTGACGCTCGCAGAGCTATCGCCAGGGATCATTTCAGGCTCATCGGCCTGCGCATTGAACAGTGGAGCGAATGTTACGGCCAGGCACAAACTGATTGCCGACAGCCGACGACCACACATTTTATTAAGCAACATCCCTTGCCCCCTGTTTTCTTTATCATACTCTATAGCCAGGCACCATAAATCGGGTGTGCAACGCCTGTAGACGCCAATACAACTGAAGTATGACGAGTAAGCCTGCATACCCGTCAGGCTTATCTTCAGTATATAAACTTCGCCAATGTTTTACCTGGTATAATGTAAAGAAGTTAAAAGAAATTGCACCTGCAATTGAGACTTTTCGGAAAAGAAGAAAGGCGGTCAAATGACCGCCTTTCTATTTAGCTTGCCTGCGAGGAGGCATCTTCAGTCCCCGGCAGTGGTTCCGGTAACTGAGGCGCAAATCCGCGCAGCCCCACCACATGAACGTGCTCGGTGTTCTGGAAGACTTTACGCACCAGTTTGTAGGTGGTGCCTTTCTCTGGGCTGATGTTTTCCGGCGCAGCGATAATCAGCTGCATCTGCAAACGCTCACACAGCTCAAACAGAGTCGCAATAGAACGCGCATCGAGTCGTGCTGCTTCATCAAGGAACAGCAGGCGGCAAGGAGAGATGTCTTTCCCGCGCAATCTGCGACCTTCATCTTCCCAGCTTTGCACCACCATCACCAGAATAGACATCCCGGTCCCGATCGCTTCACCCGTTGACAGCGCGCCAGATTCAGCACGCAGCCAGCCGTCAGAGCCACGGTTAACCTCAACTTCCATTTCCAGATAGTTACGATAGTCCAGCAGCTCTTCACCAATGGTTTGCGGCGTGCGTTGCCCCATGTCGATCTGCGGATTCAGGCGCTGATACAGCTTCGCCAGCGCTTCTGAGAAGGTCAGGCGATTGCTGTTAAACAGATCCTGATGCTGTTCATGTTGCTCTGAAAGTACGTCCAGCAAGGTAGCATGCGTTTCACGCACATTGACGTTCAGGCGAACGCTGTTAACCTGGCCAAACGACACACTTTGCAGCCCCTGGTTCAGCATGCGAATACGGTTCTGTTCACGCTGAATGGTCTTACGAATAATGTTCGCCACGCTGCGAGAGCTGATCGCCAGTTTCTGTTCACGAGAGGTTAGCTCTTCCGTCAGACGGCTCAGCTCAATCTCCATCTGTTCGATGGCTTCAACCGGATCGTCGGTACGGATAATATCCTGGCGAATACGTTCACGCAGATGCTGGTAAACCGCGACGAAGAACTGGATTTTGCGCTCTGGGCGTTTTGGATCTTCAGACATACGCAACACATCGCGCAGGTGTTCGTTATCCGCAACCGCCAGACGTAGTGCACCGAGCGCCTTATCCGACATCGAACGCAGTTCGTCACCGGAAAGATAGGCCAACTCGCGACGGTGCAGACGACGTTCCACACCGTTATCTTTCACCATCCGCATGACTGCACACCAGCCGGCTTTGGCGGTGACTACCTGCTCACGCATTTCATGATAATCACGTTCCAGCTTGCGCAGTCTGCGGGTCAGGTTTTCCATCTCCGCTTCGCAGAAGGTCAGTGCTTTCTCAAGTTGGTTGCGGCGTGCACGGTTGTTGCTGAGCTGCGCATGCAGTTCGTCACGACGGATACGCGCGCGCTCTTCGGCACCGCTGTCCGCACGAACGCCAATATCCTGCAGTTCACGTTGTAAATCATTAAGCAGCTCTTTTTTGGTGTCATAAGAGCTTTTTAGCGATGCCATGACCTGGTTGTACTGGCTTAACTGTGCAGCATGACTACGCAGCGCTTCACGAGCGCGGGTACGTTCGGCTTCCGCCTGTTCCAGGCGTTCACGCAATTTTTCGTTCAGATCGCTATTACCGCTCAGCATTTCGGCTGAGTCGGAATAACTAAAGTGCGCCCGACGCTGTACGACTTCAGTCAGCGCAAAAGCCTGCTGACGTGCGTCGCGCTGCATCTGCTGGGAATACGTATAGTCTTCCTTCAGCTGTTCAAACTGCTCAGGGTCATTTTGCAGAACTGAAACAATAGGTTCCAGTTTCGCCAACTGATTACCATGTTGCTGTACAAAACGCGCGGCTTCCTGAGCTTCATCCAGACGCTCGCGAATTTCGTCCACGCGATCGGCCAGCGTGTCATCTGCCAGCAGATTCAAGCGCGGCAGCAGTCGGTTCAGCGCGGAGACGCCCTCTTTCGCCTGTTCAAACTGCATACGGCTTTGCTGATTATCATTTTCATGATTGGTCAGCGCACGTTCCAGTTCAACGCGACGGCTATTCAGTTGGCGAATTTCCGCTTCTGGATCGGCTTCAAACGCCACCGACAGATGGCTGCCGATAAAGCGGCTGAACGCCTGATGCAGACGCTGGGTTTTCTGGACATCAAAGGAGAGCGTGGCGAAACGTTCAGACAGCCCTTCACGCTCGGCATGCAGGGTTTCGATACGGCTTTCACGCGCTGCACGACCAAAAATAGGCACCTTCGGGAAGCGGGAATAACGCCATTGACGCTCGGCGGTTTTCACCACCACCGCATTTTCCAGTTCATCAACGCTGAAGACGCTATCATCAAACGACTGCGGATCCCCTTCGATGAAATAGAGATCTTCCGGGCAATCCGTCAGCCCTTCAAGCTGTTCGGTAATTAGTGATAGATCTGGTACCACGATGGCATGGCGCGAAGGACCGTACAGCGCAGAGAAGTACGGGGCATCTTCAAGGCTAACGTCATCATAAATTTCTGACAGCAGCACGCCGCCAAAGCGTTCAGCCAGCGCGTTCAGACGCTGATCTTCCGCACCGCCCGGCTGACTTAAACGTTCAATCTCTTCATCAACCGCATTTTTACGTGCACCGACTTCATCACGCTCAACAATGGCCTCACGCTCGCGCTCCAGCAATTGTTGCAGATACTCGGTCACATCCTGGCTGGAGGTAAACTCTTCGCCACACTGCTCGCTAAGCTGATTCAGGCTATTTTGCGCAGCCAGCCAGACAGGTGCCCGCTTCATCAAATGCTGAATACGGGATTGTAGCTGTTCCTGTTCCTGACGCAGCGTCATACGCTGTTCGCTGGCAGACGAGACGCTGTCCGACAAGGCGGCGATGCGCGCTTCCAGTTCCTGGTGCAGCGCTTCCAGCTCATCGATATCAAACTGTTTACCCTGACGCTTGCAGAATTCGGCCAGCAGACGCTCGGCATCCTGCTGTTCGCGCAGACGCTGCTCCAGTTCGCTCAGTCGCATACGCAATGGCTGAACCTGTTCCGCCAGGTGGCGCTGTTCAACGCCTTCGCGCAGCAGTTCACGCGCCACGCTCCAGGCTTCACTACGTGCCAGCGGGCCGTTGATAGCCGCCACCAGCTGATAAGCCTGTTCGAACTGGCTATGCGCGGTTTGCGCCACGCTCATTTTTTGTTCAAGCGTTAGCAGCTTTTCAGTGGCTTCCTGCTCTTTGGCCTGGAAAGTCTCCAGCCATTCGGCGGCGCTGTCGGCTGTCAGATCCGGTAGGTGGCAGAGCTCTTTCGCCCGATTTAGGGCCTGAATCGCCTGGGTATACTGGATGGCTCGCGTCTGCTGGACGTCCAGCGCCTGCTGGTAATCGGCAAGCTGGCTTTTCAGCTCATCCACTTCCAGTTCGGCGGCTTCCGCGCGGGCTTCGTTTTCATCCTGGTGGTCAACGGCTTCCGCAACCACCTCATTTTGTTCTTCAAGACGGATCTGCAGTTCTTCGAGATCCGCTTCGTAGCGTTCAATTTTTTCCTGCTGACGCAGCGCGGTTTGCACCAGATTCAGGTGATCGCTCGCGGCCTGATAATCGGCTTCCAGATCGCCTTCGGCGCCGTTATGCTCGCCCAGTTCACGCGCCATATCCACGTGCTTGTACTGCTCTGCCGCCAGCTGCTTACGTGAGGTATACAGTTCACGACGATATTCCAGTGCTTTATCCAGATGGATACGACGTTCGTTGGCGTGGCGCATATAATCCGCAGCCACATAGTTGGTCGCTTCGCTGATCAAATGCTTAAACAGGTCGCGGTCAGACTGGGTTACGCGAATCGCTTCCAGCGTCATGCGGTTTTCACGCAGCGCGGCTTCCATATCCTGGAACGCTTTACGTACGCCGCCGTTTTCCGGCAGCAGGTAGTCACGCAGTGAACGGGTAATGGCGCTGGAGATCCCGCCGTACAGCGAGGCTTCAATCAGACGGTAGAATTTACTACGATCAGACGCGGAGCGCAGACGACGGGCAATGATGCCCAGATCGAACATCAGCGAATGATAATCGGTTATTGAGTTGAACTGCTTAAACTGCACACCTTCCATCTCATCAAGCTTCTCTTTCAGCTCAGGTAGAGACAGTACGCGCGCCTGGCGTTCGTTCAGCGTTTCCGTCACCAGTTGGGTTGGCTGTACCGACATCGGCAGCCCCTGAATGGCAAACGGTTTGATATCCACTTTGCGATCACGACCCGCAACCTGTTGCAGACGCACACCCACGACCACGCGCTGATGACGCGAGTTGAGGACGTCGAGCATTGAGTAACAGACCCCTGCTTTCAGCTTACCGTGCAGACCTTTATCACGTGAACCGCTGGTTGCACCAGCTTCGGTGGTGTTACGGAAATGCAGCAGGGTTAAGTCCGGAATGAGCGCCGTAACAAATGCCGCCATGGTGGTGGATTTACCCGCACCGTTACCACCGGACAGCGTGGTGACCAGCTCATCGAGATCAAACGTACGGGCAAAAAAACCATTCCAGTTAATCAGCGTAAGTGAGCGAAATTTACCGCGTTCAATCATTATTCTTCTTCTCCACTGTCCGGCTGATTCTCTTCGGGCTCATCGTTGAGCTGCAGACGGTTCTCGACCGCCATCGCTTCACCATCACGAATTAAGCGACGTTGTGCTTCACGCGGATCGTCACCGCTACGCACATCCGCGCCAAAGCGGAAGACAGATTCTGTAATACGGAATTTGCTGCTGTCGTGGCCCAGAAACCACACCATGCCTAAGCGGCGCAAACGGTTGAGCGAAGAACGCACTTTTTCCTGTAGCTTCTGGCGGTCAACGTCAGAACCGGTTGAACGGTTGTTCACCAGCTTCAGCAGTTTGGCTTCATCCGCCAGCGTTAACAGCTCGTCATACAGCTCTTGCTGGGTAAAAATCCCTTCGTTCGCCAGGCGTTCCGGGCTGAGATAGAGATAGCAAAGAATTTTACCCACCATCATGTCCAGTTCAGACAGGACCGAACGCGGAATGAGCGTCGTTGAACGCGGACGAAGGTAAAAGAACCCTTCCGGCGCACGGATCAATTCCACGTTATAGCGGCTGTAAAACTCTTCAAAATATTCCTGAAAATCCATCAGGAAGGCATGATTATCCAGTTCATCCAGACCGATATGGCGGCCCGAACGTAAGGCGCTATCCAGCGCCGGAAATAACGGATTCGCCAGCGCCTGCGCCAGCTTTACCGGCATCACTTGTTCAATATTTGTCAATGACATGCGCCTGTACCTTGGCTCCGTAATCATTAATCGGCTGCCATTTGGCTGGCAGTCCGGTGAAGTCTGCTTGCGCTACGCCAAGGCGTACCGCCTGATCGATAACAATACGCGCGACGTCGAAATGACGCGCACGTGGGTATTGCGCCAGATACTCGCGCACTACCAAACCGAGATCCAGTGGTGTTTGTCTGGATTTGTAGATAGCCAGCTGTTCTTCGATGATCGCCGCCAGTTGTTCACGGATCTCGTTAAATTCTTCATATTCCAGATCTTCCGGAAGTTCACCGGTGACCTCTTCGTCACGCAGCACCATCTCCTCGTCACGCATATCCAACAGACGATCGGCGTTGGCATAGGTCAGCGCCCATGGGTCGTCAAAGTAGGTCTGCACGGACTGACGCAGACGCTGGGCGAAGACGCGGTTTTTATCCATATCGATCGCGGTACGGATAAATTTATGCACATGACGATCGTAGCCGATCCACAAGTCAATGGACTGCTGACCCCAGCTAATAATGCGGTCGAGCTTGCTTTGTAAATCAAACACCAGCCGATCAACAAAATGCAAATCATCATGCGTCATTGTGGCGTCCTGGATGCGTAACAGGTTAGCCTGCAGCTTATCCCCCGCCGCTTCCAGCGTATCCTGCAGTTCACGCAGCGTACCAGACGTTTCAGAAAGCAACAGTTCACAGCTGGAAATCGCCGCCCGCCAGTCTTTGTTTAGCAACTGTGCGATGTCGTCTTTTACCTGCTGCTGCTGTTCATCCATGATGCGCTGGGTCAGATCGATACTGTCGAAAATCTCCGCCACCGAGTATTTCAATGGCGCATAGACGTTGCGGTGCCAGTGGAACTCATCGCCACCTTCCGCTGCCGCATCCGCCGCGCGCTTCAGTTCGCCTGCAACAATCGACAGTTGCATGGAAAGACGCAGCGTAGAGAACTCGCGCTGACGAATATAGTAATCTGTGATGCCAATCCCGAGCGGCGTTAAACGGTAAATGGCGTTGCCTTCAGCCTGCTCGCTGGTAAAGCGGTTCAGCAGACGTTGACGCACCATGTCGTTGATCGCGTTGTTGGCGCGGACGCCGATGGTTTCGCTGGTTTGCTCAAACGCATCACTCACATGGCGGAACGCATCCACCAGTTCACCTTCACTCATCTCACCGTCAAGTCGCTCACCGTTCAATGTGGCGACCGCCAGCAGGAACGAAAGTCTGTCTACCGGCAGAGAGATGGAGAAGTCATTTTTTCTGGCCCAGGCAACCAGTTCGGGGACTGTCTGGGAAAATTCACTCATAGGTTATCCTTGCATCTGCGGCTCGGGCCGGACGTTTAATCGCGGTGACATGAATATAGCGCCCAAGGCTGATATACGGTTCCTGGCGGCAATAGCGCGTTTCTATTTCTGTTAAAGCATCAAAACAGTCATGCTGTTTTTGTTTATCACGCAGATAATCATGAAACACCCTCACGCCCGTTTTACCGGTTATCTCCCAGCCAATCTCCTCCAGCCAGCCATAGACCTGCTGAGGGTCGCGCGGGAAATCGGGAGACAACGTGCGCCGTTTCTTTTTATACATTCCCTGCTGTACATAGCCGAAATTACCGACCAACACATTACGCATCAACAGGCCATTTGCATTGTAGAACATCAGCGATAAAGCACCGCCCGGGCGTAACATCGACCACAATGTTTTTAAGACGGCTTGCGGATCGGCCACCCATTCCAGCACAGCATGAAACAATATCAGATCAACCTGAGAATCCAAATGCTGTGGGATGTCCTGAGCGGCACAATGTATAAAATGCATGTTGTCGCTCACACCTTGCTCTTCTGCCGCCCGTTGCGCTCGCGCCACCATCTCAGCAGAAAGATCGCACAAGGTAACGTGATGGCCCCGCTGCGCCATCAGAATGGCTGTCTGCCCTTCTCCGCCTCCCGCATCAAGCACACGCAATGTCTGGCCCGCGTAGTCGGCAAGAAGTTTGTCCAGATCCTGCCAGAGGATCGTCTGGCGAAGCTGACCTTTAGTGGTGCCGTAAATGTTACGGGAAAACTTCTCTGCAATGTCATCAAAATTGCGATCCCGCATCAGGCTCTCCACATGCTGGCTTTAGGGTGACTAAGTAAAACCGCTATTTTGTCACACCCACGCCGAGAATGAACCTTCCTGGTGTAATATCGCTGCAGATCCCCTGCTGTATGGTTAAAAAAGGAACCAAAAAGGATGCTTTTTACGCTGAAGAAAGTGATTGGCGGTATGATGCTGCCACTTCCGCTAATGCTCATTATCATGGGTACAGGCCTGGTGCTGCTCTGGTTTAGTCGCTTTCAAAAAACAGGGAAAGTGTGCATTAGCCTGAGTTGGCTGGCGCTGTTACTTCTTAGCTTGCAACCCGTCGCTGATAGCCTACTGAAACCGATTGAGGACAGCTATCCAACCTGGCAGGATACACAAAAAGTGGAATACATTGTGGTGCTGGGCGGAGGGTATACCTGGAATCCTCAGTGGGCACCAAGTTCAAACCTAATCAGCAACAGTCTTCCGCGTCTGAATGAAGGTATTCGCCTCTGGCGTGCTAATCCGGGATCGAAGCTTATCTTTACCGGTGCTGCGGCAAAGAGCAATAACGTCAGTACTGCAGAAGCGGGAGCCCGCGTAGCGCAGTCACTGGGTGTGCCACCCGGTGATATCATCACGCTGGATAAACCTAAAGATACTGAAGAAGAAGCCGCTGCAGTTAAGCAGGCCATCGGCAGCGCGCCGTTCCTGCTGGTGACCTCCGCATCGCACTTACCACGAGCAATGATTTTCTTCCAACAGGCTGGACTACACCCGTTGCCCGCGCCGGCTAATCAGTTAGCAATTGATTCACCGCTAAATCCGTGGGAACGCGCGATCCCCTCTCCCGTCTGGTTGATGCACAGCGATCGCGCTGGTTACGAAACATTGGGTCGCATCTGGCAGTGGTTAAAAGGTTCAGGCGAGCCACGGCAGCAGTGATTTCGTTGCCAGATCAAAGTTGGTGCGATTAAAACGTCCGGTGTTGACTAGTTGCGCCACCTCATCCCATAACACATACAGCCAGCGCCGCCAGATGAAGGACTCCGCCACGGGCGCGCGTTGCAGGTATTGCCAAAGCAGGCTTTCCGCCAGCGCGTTATCCATTAAACGGAACAATTCATACTCTCTGGGCGCCCACAGCATCAACCCCGGTCCCACCATGGCCAGTAGCTGATCGCTACGGGCGTCTTTGAGCATGCTACGTAAACTGAAATTACCGTGGATCAGTACGCAGTTATCATTGAATCCTTCAAATAAAGCGGGTAAACACTCACGGGTACGAAACAGGATCCGCTTATCCTGCATCGTCAAGCCAGTATTGTTGAACTGATTTAACGTGGTCCACAGCACCTCAACACGCTGGCGATACCAGGATGGCCAGATATTCTCTTGCGTGTTATCCACCATTCCCACGCAGCCACGGCTATCCTGCCGATGCCATGACAGCAGACCTTCTACGATCTGATCTTTTAAATGTTCCCAGCGTTCGGGCGTTCGGGCTGGCGCTTCCACCGGCACACCCCGTAAACGCTCAAGCAGTAACACATCGGGGCCGGGATGCTCTTCGTGGGTCAAGACCCCGTAAATGACGGGCATACGCACCGTACCGCTGCGCGCTAACATGGAGGTTTTCCATGCCAGTTGCTGCGCCATACCTGGCGTGGTGAAACTTCTCGCCATCAGCGGCATCGGATTTCCCTGGCTGTCGTACAGTGACCACAGGGCCGTATCCACTTTTTCATTCACGCATTCTATACGACTGAGTTTTTCGCCCAGCAGGTGGCTGAGTTCGGCACGCAACTGTTCCATTTCAGATTGCCCTCATAAATGCTACTGCTTTCATAATGAGCGTCGGGCAGACAGATGTCACCCGGATGAGATCAATTGATGAAAAGAAAAGTGGAGGGAAAGCGCAACGATACGACACTCCTCCCAAAAATACGCATCAATATGGGGGAGTGCCGTGAGAAAAACTAAGGCATTTCGGCGCGAACGCGCTCGAGATCTTCGGTAGTGTCTACGCCGGTACCCGGGACTTCTTTTGCGACGGCAACGTGAATTTTTTCACCGTACCACAGCACTCGCAGCTGCTCCAGCATTTCGATATGCTCAAGCGGGCTAGGCTGCCAGTTAACATAGCGGCGAATAAAACCGGCGCGATAGCCGTAAATGCCCAGATGGCGCAGGAAGGTGTCCCCCACCGTTTCCAGGCTTTTGGCGAAACGATCGCGATCCCATGGGATGGTCGCGCGTGAAAAATAGAGCGCATATCCTTCAGCGTCCAAAACGACTTTTACCGCATTCGGATTAAATGCCTCTTCCGCACTGTGAATCGGAGCCGCAAGAGTCGCCATGCCGACCTGACGTTGCGCCAGATTCTCAGCCACCTGGCGAATAATGACCGCCGGAATCATCGGCTCATCACCCTGTACGTTCACAATAACGGTATCATCGCTAAAACCACATTTCTCGACGACTTCCGCCAGGCGCTCCGTACCAGACTGGTGATCGGCGCGGGTCATGCACACTTCCCCCCCCACCGCTTCTACCGCGCGAGCGACATCCTCGTGATCGGTGGCCACGATGATACGTTCAGCGCCAGATTCACGCGCACGCTCCAGGACATGCACGATCATAGGCTTGCCGTTGATATCCAGTAGCGGCTTGCCCGGCAGACGAGTGGACGCATAACGCGCAGGAATAATGACCACAAAACTCATGATTTACTCTCATCAGCAGTCAGAACGCGGGCTTCGGTTTCCAGTAACACAGGAATGCCATCACGCAGTGGGAAAGCAAGGTTATCCAGTTTACAAATCAGTTCCTGTTTTTCCTGGTTAAACCAGAGTTTGCCATTGCATACCGGGCAGGCAATGATTTCAAGCAGACGATGATCCATAGTTCCTCCAGATGGACCGGATTGTGAATCCGTAAATATTAACATAATCGCTTAATGGGCTGGGTCTATTTCCCAACCATGGCGTGCATCAGCAAATAAACCTTCAGGATAACGTCCCAGCGTCACGCGTGTTGCCAGTTGCCAGCGGGCAAAATCGTCAATCGCCTGAAACAATCCTTTTTGCAAAGTCACCCCAGGCTTAACCCCATCCTGTAACCACAGCGAAATCACGTCCAGCACGCCCGTTTTACGGTGCATTTTGGCATCCATTCGCCCAACCAACTGCCCGCGGTGCAGCAACGGCAAGACGAAATAACCGTACTGACGTTTTGGTGCTGGCGTGTAACACTCCAGCCGGTAGCTAAAATCGAATAGCTGCTCTGCCCGTTTACGATCCCAAACCACCGGATCAAAAGGCGATAACACTGCGCTGTGGGTCGCCGTTAATTTGCCCGCCAGCGCCTGTTCGAGTAGCGGCTGAAGGTGGCTATGCAGCCACAGCGTTCCCAGCCCTTCAACGTCGACAGGAATAATCTGTTGCTGTTCCGCCCGTTCGTTGCACCAGTTTTTTAGCGCCGGGCGCTTCAGGCGATAGTAGTCTGCCAGCCATTGTTCGCGGAAAATCCCCAGACTGCGGGCGCTGTTATCCAGCATGACGCTTTCAGCATCTTCCTGTGAAAGTGGGTCGCGTTCATCGTCCCAGTGTGGCATGACGCGATGGGTTAAATCATACACGCGCTGGAAATTACGCCGTTCCACCACCATCACTTTCCCGGCAGTGAACAGCCCTTCAAGATGACGCTTTTGCGGTTTCCATTCCCACCAGCCGCTGCTCCCCTTGCGTGGATGCTCAAAATCAGCAGATCGTACCGGTCCGTTATGCTGGATGTGCTGGAGCAGTTGCTCAATTTCATGAGCATGTTCTTTCATCCACGCCGCTTTATACTTCCAGCCCATATTCTCCGGGGCCAGCATGCGGTGACGTATCAGCATAAAATCGCTGCGCGGCAAAAAGCAGGCCTCGTGCGCCCAGTATTCCATCAGTTCGCCCTGCTGTAACGAGTCGTCCAGCCATTGGGGTGAATAATCGCCTAAACGACTAAACAGCACCAGGTAAGGACTTCGCGCCACAATATTGATGGTATCGATTTGCAGTAACGACATGCGCGAAATAGTCGCGAGAATATCTGCCGGGGTTGCCCGACGGCGTGTTTTTTTCAGCAGACCTTGAGCGGCAAGGTGAAGATGACGGGCATCCGTCAGAGAAAGGTGCGGCAACGACATCTATGGCCTCATAAATGATTCGCTGCCGCAGCGTGAATCAGTTAGCGAGTCAGCGAGATTAAGCTATCCAGCAACACGTCAGGCCGATCGCCTGACAAATGTGCGTCAACAGGTAAATACCACCAGTTTTCATCGGCAAATGCCCGGCACTTAACCGCATCTTTTTCCGTCATCACCAGCGTTTGCCCGGCGTTTACAAACGCACTGACGTCACTGTAGGTCAGAGACTGATGGTCTGCCAGCGCAATGCTTTTTTGCACGCTGGCACCGCATGCTTTCAGCGTGGCAAAAAAACGCGGAGGGTGACCAATGCCCGCCATGGCGACAATATTGGGCAATTGCGCTACATCACGGCGTTCGCCTGTACGTAAATTAACGGCCAGCCCCGGTTCAAGTCGCATAGGGATTTCCCCTGGTTGCGCAACGCCACCGTTAACAATAGTCGCATCCACCGATTTTAGACGACCTGCGCGTTCCCGCATTGGACCAGCGGGAAGCCACCAGCCATTGCCAAACCGACGTTCGCCGTCAATAACCACGATTTCAACATCTCGCGCCAGACGATAGTGCTGTAGCCCATCGTCGGTCACAATAATCTGCACGTCATGTTGGGCCAAAATGGCTTTTACCGCATCCGATCTTACCGGGGATACCGCTACCGGCACGCCGGTACGTTGGGCGATCAGCACAGGTTCATCACCCGCTTCTGCGGTAGTGGTCTCTGCGGTCAATAACAACGGATAAGCAGCCGCTTTCCCGCCGTACCCACGCGACACCACGCCCACGCGGATCCCACGTTGCTGCAGTTGTTCAACCAGCCAAATCACCACCGGTGTTTTGCCATTGCCGCCGGCTGTAAGGTTTCCGACCACCACAACCGGTACTGGCGCGCGCCAAGCGCGTTTCAGCCCAAGCTTGTAGCATAGGCGGATCCCGCCACTCACCAGGCCATAAAGCCAGGAGAGTGGAAGTAACAATCGCCACAGCGGCGATTCACCAGACCAGATACGTGCGATCATTGACCGAATTGCATTTTGTGTAATTGCGCATAGACCCCGCGCTGCTCAATCAGGTCGCTATGGGTTCCGCGTTCGACAATCAGACCATCCTCCACCACGATGATTTCGTCGGCTTGTTCAATGGTTGAAAGACGGTGAGCAATGACCAGAGAAGTACGGTTTTTCTGTAGCTCATCCAGCGCAGACTGAATCGCACGTTCAGATTCGGTATCAAGAGCTGATGTTGCTTCATCAAGGATCAGAATTGGGCTGTCACGCAACAAGGCACGGGCGATAGCGATACGCTGACGTTGTCCGCCGGAAAGCAGGACGCCGTTTTCACCAATCACCGTATCCAGACCATTATCCATCTTGTTGATGAAATCCATGGCGTAGGCCATCTGTGCCGCTTTTTCGATCTGCTCACGGCTGTACATATCGGTACGCGCGTAGGCGATGTTGTTGGCAACCGTATCGTTAAACAGGTGCACATTCTGCGAAACCAACGCAACCTGATCGCGCAGGGATGCCAGGGTATATTCGCGCAGATCGTGTCCGTCCATCAGAATCTGCCCTTCATCAATATCGTAGAAGCGCGTAATCAGGCTGGCGATGGTGGATTTCCCTGAGCCCGAACGGCCAACCAGAGCAACGGTTTTACCCGCGGGAATATTCAGGTTGATGTTACGCAGAGCCGGTACTTCACGTCCCGGATAGGTGAAAGTCACGTTGCGGAACTCGAGATCGCCGGTAGCACGCTCGATAACACGTTTACCTTCATCTTTCTCCTGTTCGCTATCCAGAATCGTAAATAAGGTCTGGCATGCCGCCATACCGCGCTGGAACTGCGCGTTGACGTTGGTCAGCGATTTCAACGGACGCATCAGCGCGATCATTGAGGAGAAGACAACAGTAATTGTCCCTGCCGTCAGGTTTTCCATTACGCTTGGGAAGCTGGCCGCATATAACACGAAGGCCAGAGCCAGAGACGCAATCAACTGGATGATAGGGTCAGAGATAGAAGAAGCGGAAACCATCTTCATACCCTGCAAACGCATCTTGTTGCTGACCTTATCAAAGCGCTTGGTTTCGACTTCCTGACCACCAAAAATCAGAACTTCTTTGTGGCCTTTCAGCATCTGCTCCGCACTGGTCGTAACCTGCCCCATAGTGTTTTGCATGTTTTTACTGATGCTACGAAAGCGCTTGGAAACCACACGGATCGCCACTGACACAATTGGCGCCAGTACAATCAGGATCAGTGACAGCTGCCAGCTGTAATAGAACATCATGATAAACAGGCCAATGATTGAGGCCCCTTCACGTACCACGGTGATCAGCGCGCCGGAAGACGATGACGCGACCTGCTCTGAATCATAGGTAATTCGTGACAACAGCGTACCTGTAGACTGTTTATCAAAAAAGGAGACTGGCATGCCCATCATATGACCAAACAGGCGGCGACGCATGGTCATGACCACTTTGCCTGACACCCATGAGATACAGTAGCTTGAGACATAACTGGTTAAGCCACGAACTATCATCAGCCCAATGACCACCAGCGGCATCCACAGCAGCACCGAACGATCCGTTTTACCAAAACCATCATCCAGTAATGGTTTAAGGAGCGATAACATGAAGGTATCGCTGGCCGCGTTAAGGACTAACGCTATACCCGCCACGATCAGACCCGATTTAAAAGGCGCTATGGTTGGCCATAGTCGGCGAAACGTCTGCCACGTAGAGAGATCTTTATCGTTATGCATTCAAAAAACCAGCATTTGTTAGAATAGCCGCATATTCTACCCGTTATCCTCCGACACGCCAAACCACTGATGATACCAACGAGGTAAAATCTGATCCCGCAAGCTGTGTATTCGCCAGTTTTTTTGGTAAAAATCCAGCGTAATCTGCCCCTGATGTGATGTATCCAGCCATTGATAATTTTGTTTCCGATAACGTTGCTTCACTTTCCAGGATGGCAGACGCCAGGCGTTGTAACGGGATGCAGAGGCTAGTGCGGCCTGCCCGTCAACTCGCTGAATGAGTGCCAGTGATGATGAAGTATTGCTGCCATGATGCGGAACCTGCATCACCGTAGACTGCAGATGCTGCCAGTAGTGACTTAGCATTTTTTGTTCAGCGGGAGACTCAATATCGCCGGTCAGCAGAACACTCTGATACCCATCATCAACTTTAACCACGCAGGAGTGGTTATTTCCCTGCCCTGTATTTCCAAGCACAGGCCAGTGCGCACTGAAGGTTAACCCTTGCCATTGCCAACGTTCTCCGCGAAAACACGGGAGGTGTCCTTTCCAGCCTAGCGGACTTCTTATCCATAGTGATGGCCAGACTTGTTGTAAGGAGTGCAACCCTCCCCGGTGATCCATATGTTCATGGCTTAAAATGACCCCTTCCGGCTCCAGATTATGCCAACGCAACCAGGGAATAATCAGCTGTTGCGCGCTATCGCCTTCAGGCCATGCCAGACCGGTATCGTAAAGCAGCGCTTTTCCATTACGTACAATCACCATCGCCAGCCCCTGCCCGACATCCAGCATATGCACTTGCCACACATCTGTACGCGGTGCACGCCAAAGCGGCCCACTCAGCAAAAGTAGCGCAGAGAAACAGACCACCGGTAGCGTAAGCAAGATATTTAGTCGCCATGCGATAATCATCATTCCGGGTAAAAATGCGAGCCATTGCCAGCGTGCATCAATATTGATCCACCCTTCAGGCAGGCTCCTGAGCCCCCAAAATAGTAGCGCCAGAGAGCGATCCGCTAAATACCACAGATTCGATTCAATCATCACCAGTCCGGCTAAATGCACGATCATGCCTGCTAATATCAAGGGTACGGAAACAAACGTGACCAAAGGGACGGCAAACAAATTAGCCGGAAACGAGGTCAGACTAAAACCGTGAAACATTGCGATTTGTACGGGAAGAAGCAGAAGCGTAATACCCAATTGCAGATGAGCCAGCGCCAGAAATTGACGACCAGCACGCGACAGCGGCCAGTCCGGGAGCGGTACCCATTGGTACCAGAACAGCAGTGCCGCAACGGCGGATGCAGACAACCATAGACTTTGCGAAAGAACGGCAACAGGATCCACCACCAGAATGGCTGCCAGACAGCAGATCCATACCGACCATCCGCTCCACTGCCTGCTGCTAAGTCTTAGCGCCCCCCAGACTAGCAGCGCAACAACCGTTCGTAATGCCGGGGGTTGCAGCCCTGTCAGCCAGGCATATAATGTGGCGCAGACAATCCCACCCACTAATGGAACCTGCCAGCAAATCCATCTGGCGGGCATAAAAAATTGTCCCGCGCGAATTATTCCGCCAGCCAGAAGTGCAGCAAACGCAATATGCAGCCCGGAGATAGCCATCAAATGAGCCGTGCCGGTATCACGCATAATCGTTTTCACCTCTTGTGACACGGACAAGCGCTCACCCATTCCCAGACCCAGTATGACCTGCTGCCAGGGATAATCGGCGAGTACCGTTTTCAACGAGTCGAGAAATCGCGAACGCAAACTGCATTGTGGTGTGATAACCGAAGCCTGTAAGAATCGCCCCGTCAACGGTTGATGCTGCGCCAATGCGTAACGCTGGCTATCAAATCCGCCTTCGTTTAATTGACCGTGTACGGCGCGGACTTTCAACGTCATCGCCCATGTCTGACCCGCACAAACATCACCGGGTAAATACTGTCCGTACAAGACGATTCCTTGTGCAGGAAAGATTCGTCTCCCCTGAAGGTGAGTGATTTGGCCGTAGTGCGTTGTCATATTGTCAGTTCCGGTTATCCGCACAATGGCTTGCTGGTTTTTCTCAGGCAGCGTATTACCGGCCCACAGAGCCTCTTTCGCAGCCAGGATTCCCCAAAGAAAAAACAGCAGGGTTAGTCCGGCGGAACGTATATATTTGTGGGGGAGAAAACAGAGCAGACATGCCAGACAAAATACAATGCTGATACACAACATGCCTGGCAGCGTAGGTAATAGCATGAGTGGGAGAATGCCGAATAATGCACACGTACTCACCGTTGTTATTTTCATCAATAACCTCCCTGTTACAGGGAGTGTGCAGTACTCTTCGACGATTGTCTGGCATCAATTTATCGTTATACGACCTGAGTTCCGCAGACATTTAGTGGGGGTTGTAACGTACAAATTAACTGGGATGAGGATTCCAGGATAGGCGCACAGAAATGAAAAAAGCACCCATGTGGGTGCTTTTCTCGGCGTTAAGTCTCGCTAAAAACTTAACCGTAAATATTGGCGCGGTCGCGCAGTTCTTTACCTGGTTTAAAGTGCGGAACGTATTTCCCTTCCAGATCCACTTTATCGCCGGTCTTCGGATTACGTCCGGTGCGTGGTGCGCGGTAATGCAAAGAGAAGCTGCCGAAACCGCGGATTTCAATACGCTCGCCCTGCGCAAGAGTCGAGGCCATATGTTCCAGCATCTCTTTAACTGCATCTTCAACCGCTTTCGCGGGAATATGAGGTTGCTGGGTTGCAAGTCTTTCAATCAATTCTGACTTGGTCATGATTCCTCCGGTTCCTTAAAGGCATAATTAGCTGCTGCATTGATTAAGGGCGGCCGTAGCCGCCCTTTGTCATTGATTACAGGACGAATCCTGTAATCTGTCAAGCTACTCGTCATCCTTTGTGCCGTTAACAGCACAAAGGATTTAGAGCACTCGATATTACTCGCCTTTAGCTGCTTTGAAAGCTTCAGCCATTGCGTTGTTAGAGAAGTTAGCATCTTCCTGTTTGTTAACAGTTGCGATTGCATCTTTCTCATCAGCTTCGTCTTTAGCACGAACAGACAGGCTGATTGCACGGTTCTTACGATCAACGCCGGTGAATTTAGCTTCAACGTCGTCGCCTACGCTCAGAACCAGAGTTGCATCTTCAACGCGGTCACGTGAAGCTTCAGAAGCGCGCAGGTAACCTTCAACGCCGTCAGCCAGTTCTACGGTTGCGCCTTTAGCGTCAACTGCAGTGACTTTACCGTTTACGATTGCGCCTTTCTTGTTCAGTGCAACCCAGTTGTTGAACGGATCTTCTGCGAGCTGTTTAACACCCAGAGAGATACGCTCACGCTCTGCGTCAACCTGCAGAACAACTGCTGCGATTTCGTCGCCTTTTTTGTATTCACGAACTGCTTCTTCGCCTGCAACGTTCCAGGAGATGTCAGACAGGTGAACCAGGCCGTCGATGCCGCCGTCCAGGCCGATGAAGATACCGAAGTCAGTGATAGACTTGATTTTACCTTCAACACGGTCGCCCTTGTTGTGGGTTTCCGCGAACTGCTGCCATGGGTTGTTTTTGCACTGCTTCAGACCCAGGGAGATACGACGACGTTCTTCGTCGATATCCAGAACCATAACTTCCACTACGTCGCCAACGTTAACAACTTTGGACGGGTGGATGTTTTTGTTGGTCCAATCCATTTCGGAAACGTGAACCAGGCCTTCAACGCCTTCTTCGATTTCAACGAAGCAGCCGTAGTCGGTCAGGTTGGTCACGCGACCAGTCAGTTTGGTACCTTCTGGATAACGCTTAGCGATAGCTACCCATGGATCTTCGCCCAGCTGTTTCAGGCCCAGAGATACACGAGTACGCTCGCGGTCGAACTTCAGCACTTTAACAGTGATTTCGTCGCCAACGTTTACGATTTCGCTCGGATGCTTAACGCGTTTCCATGCCATGTCGGTGATGTGCAGCAGGCCGTCAACGCCACCCAGATCAACGAATGCACCGTAGTCAGTGAGGTTCTTAACGATACCTTTAACTTCCATGCCTTCCTGCAGGTTTTCCAGCAGCTGATCGCGTTCTGCGCTGTTTTCGGATTCGATAACGGCACGACGGGAAACAACAACGTTGTTACGCTTCTGATCCAGCTTGATTACTTTGAATTCAAGCTCTTTGCCTTCCAGGTGCAGCGTGTCGCGGACCGGACGAACGTCTACCAGGGAACCCGGCAGGAACGCGCGAATACCATTCAGCTCAACAGTGAAGCCACCCTTGACTTTGCCATTGATAACACCAGTAACGGTTGCAGCTTCTTCGTAAGCTTTTTCCAGCGTGATCCAAGCTTCGTGACGTTTAGCTTTTTCACGGGACAGCAGGGTTTCACCGAAGCCGTCTTCTACTGCATCCAGAGCAACGTCAACTTCGTCACCAACCTGGATTTCCAGCTCGCCCTGGGCGTTTTTGAACTGCTCTGCCGGAATGGCGGACTCAGATTTCAGACCAGCGTCAACCAGTACTACGTCTTTGTCGATAGCAACAACAACACCACGAACGATGGAACCCGGACGGGTTTCGATTTCTTTTAAGGATTCTTCAAACAGTTGAGCAAAAGATTCAGTCATGTTTAATCTTCAGGTTTCATATTTAACGTCCACCTGGCTCCATGCCGGATGGGGTTGTTTAACATACCCGCTGTCAATCCATTGCAACGGGGGTACTGCAAATTCGGTCGCACTTAAGCGAGAGCCAGTTTTTGGCGCGCGTATTGTAACGCTTTTTCAATCACTTGCTCAATGCTTAATCGGGTTGAATCCAAAACTAAAGCATCAGCAGCAGGAACCAGCGGCGCTACAGCACGGTTACGATCGCGATAATCGCGTTCTTCGATCTCGGCCAAAAGGCGTTCAAAGTTAACACTAAAGCCCTTCTCCTGCAACTGTAGCATACGTCTATGCGCACGTTCTTGCGAGGAGGCGTCCAGAAAAATTTTCACCGGCGCATCCGGGAACACCACGGTCCCCATATCACGTCCATCAGCAATCAGACCTGGGGTTTCGCGAAATGCGCGTTGACGACGTAAAAGCGCTTCACGCACGCGAGGAAACGCCGCGACCTGAGAGGCGGCATTCGCCACTTCCTGGGTACGGATTTCACCGCTGACATCCTCACCTTCAAGAATGACTTCAAGGTTGCCGTCTGTTGAGATAAAACGCACATCCAGGTGTGAGGCAAGCGGTACCAGAGCATCTTCAGAAGTGACATCAACATGGTGATGTAACGCTGCGAGCGCCAGTACGCGGTAGATCGCGCCTGAATCTAACAGATGCCACTGCAATGCTTCCGCCATTGCCTTGCACAAGGTGCCTTTTCCTGCACCGCTTGGGCCATCAATGGTAATAACCGGGGCAATTGCCGTCATCTTTTTCTCCTTAAACGGACGTACATTAACGTGAACGCCGCGCATTATACGCGCCAACGCTAATGATCGTTATCTTTGTGTGAAAAATGCAGAATCATTGAAGCTGAGTGTAGAATAAATAGGCAATCGGAGATGTCAGAATGTGCCGCACCCGAAAGTGCGGCAATGAAATCAGGCAGGAGTACTAATACGCGCCAGCTGTTCGAAATAATCCGGGAAAGTTTTGGCGGTACATTTTGGATCAAGAATGGTCACAGGCGTGTCAGACAGCGCCACCAGCGAGAAACACATCGCCATGCGGTGATCGTTGTAGGTCGCGATGTCCGCAAATTGCAATGTTGCAGGCGGGGTGATGCGGATAAAGTCATGCCCCTCTTCCACTTCCGCGCCCACTTTGCGTAACTCCGTCGCCATCGCGAACAGACGATCGGTCTCTTTGACGCGCCAGTTGTAGATATTACGTAATGTTGTGGTGCCTTTCGCAAACAGCGCCGCCGTTGCAATGGTCATCGCCGCATCAGGAATATGGTTCATATCCATATCCACTGCGTTCAACTCGCCGCGAGTACAGGCAATAAAATCGTCGCCCCATGTAATGGTAGCACCCATTTTTTCCAGTACATCGGCAAAACGAATATCACCCTGCATGCTGTTACGGCCAATCCCGGTAACTTTTACCGTACCGCCTTTAATGGCACCCGCCGCGAGGAAATAGGAAGCGGAAGAAGCATCGCCTTCAACCAGGTATGCACCCGGTGACTGGTACTGCTGCTGCCCCTTCACGACAAAGCGCTGGTAGTTTTGATTTTCAATTTCAACACCAAACGTTTTCATCAGGTTCAGTGTGATATCAATGTAAGGTTTGGATACCAGGTCACCTTTAATTGCAATCGTCGTATCCTGCGGCGCAAGCGGCGCAGTCATCAGCAGCGCAGTGAGGAACTGGCTGGAAACGCTACCGTCTACCTCAACCTGGCCACCGGTAAAGCCACCGCGCAGACGTAAAGGTGGATAGTTTTCCTGCTCCAGATAGTCAATTTTGGCTCCGCCCTGGCGCAGCGCATCAACCAGATGACCAATCGGGCGCTCTTTCATGCGCGGTTCGCCCGTCAGCACGATGTCATTGCTGCCCAGACATAGCGCTGCGGCCAGCGGGCGCATTGCGGTTCCGGCATTACCAAGGAACAGTTCCACTGAGCCTTGCGCATGTAATGCACCACCATTGCCAATAATCTCGCAGCGGGTACGATCAGCAGAAAGGGTATAGCTAATCCCTAACACATTCAGAGCATTAAGCATATGGCGAACATCATCGCTGTCCAGCAGGTTGGTCAGGACAGTGGTGCCATTGGCTAATGCGGCCAGCAGCAAAGCGCGGTTAGAAACACTTTTGGATCCAGGCAGATTGATTGTGCCATCCACCCGCGCAATGGGTTGTAACGTCAGGGATTCCATGAAACTCGACTCTCAAAAACAGACATAAAAACCCCACAGACGGGCTGTGGGGATGAAAAGTACAGCAGATTAGCCGCGACGGCGTTCAAAATCGACCATGAAATCGGTCAGTGCTTTTACACCTTCAAGCGGCATTGCATTGTAGATGGACGCACGCATACCGCCGACCACACGATGCCCTTTCAGCGCATGCAGGCCCGCAGCAAAAGACTCTTCCAGGAACAGTTTATCCAGTGCGCTGTCAGCCAGCTGGAACGGTACGTTCATGCGTGAACGGTTGGATTTCGCCACATCGTTACGGTAGAAATCGCTGTTATCAATTACGCCGTACAGCAGTTCCGCTTTTTGCTGGTTAATCTTATCCATTGCATTAACACCGCCCTGCTTTTTCAGCCATTTAAAGACCAGGCCAGACAGATACCAGGCAAAGGTTGGCGGCGTATTGAACATGGAATCGTTGTCATTCAGCACGGTATAGTCGAGGATTGACGGGCATGATACATGAGCTTTACCCAGCAAATCTTCACGGACGATGACAATCGTCAGGCCGGCCGGGCCGATGTTTTTCTGTGCACCGGCATAAATTACGCCATAACGGCTAACGTCAAGCGGTGCGGAAAGAATGGTAGAGGACAGATCCGCCGTGACCACAACGTTGCTGGCAAAATTCGGCGTTTCATCGATCGCAATGCCATCGATAGTTTCGTTCGGACAATAGTGCAGGTACGCCGCGTTATCAGAAAGCTGCCATTCACTCATCGGCTTAACAGCACGCAGGCCGTCCACGGTGACTTTGGCATCAATAACGTTTGGTGTGCAGTATTTTTTCGCTTCTTTAATTGCACTGGCGGCCCAATAACCGGCATCGACGTAATCCGCGGTGGTTTTATCACCCAGAATATTTAACGGGATACCCGCGAACTGCCCACGACCACCGCCATGGCAGAACAACACTTTATAGTTGGAGGGGATGCTAAGAAGATCGCGAAAATCCTGCTCCGCTTCCTCGGCGACCTGGATGAATTCTTTGCCACGGTGGCTAATTTCCATCACCGACGTGCCAAGACCGTTCCAGTCGCGAAGATCCTGTTGAGCCAGTTTAAGTACTTCTGCCGGTAGCATTGCCGGACCTGAACTAAAATTAAAGACCTGAGCCATTTCCCCTCACCACGTTGTGTTGTTGTCCAATCAACATCCTGTCATTGACGATAATCCGGTGACAGACATTGGTATAAGTTATTCCTGTGGATATCGGTTTTATCATTCAGTGACACGCGCCGCAATGGGTAAAACTGACCAGGGTAAAAATGTGTCATTGGTCACACAACAGAATCTATCGGATTGACGGGTAAAAACCGAGATTTTTGCTGTCAGGTAACCCGTTTTGCCCGACTGGCCTTCGACCATTCTGGATTTGCACAGCGTGGACATAATTGATGATCTCCGGCGTTCATTTGCACCACTTCGCTACAACGTATACAGGCATAGTCTCCTGCTTCAGGCATTACTTTAAATCGTTGCGTACAGTGCTTAGGTAAAATACTGAGCCCCGGCTTTACGTCTTCATCGGCAAAGAAGTAGACGCTGATTTGTCCATTCGTCTCCAGAATAGCCAGTTTCACCTGTCCCAATTGCTCCACGCCGTTCAAACGCAGTTCCATAAAGAATTCAAATTCCGTCATATTGGCACTATTGAGCTTTGACCATGCCAGCTCGCCGTCTTCAATGATCACGACGGGTTTGCCCTCCAGCAGGTCCTCCATTTTTTCACTATGCGCCATCAGCCACATCACCAACCGATACAGCACAGCAAGAGTAATAAAAACCACCAGCACTGGCAGCATCGGGACATCGTCATAGAATGCCACGTCTCCCGCTGCAGAACCCAGCGTAAGGATGATCAGCACTTCAAAAAGCGACATCTGGCGTACGCCGCGACGTCCGGTGATTTTTAAAAACAGAAAAACCAATATAAAGGTGTAGAGGCTGCGTAACGCAACTTCCCCCAGAAAATCCATGGGCACCTTATCAAGCGCCATACGGTGCAAATCGAAAGCTTTCATTAATATGCTCTAAACGTGGTTGGTTGTAAGAAAGCATAGCCAATGCTTTTATTTACGCCTGAGCTCCGGCGGCGATAGCGCCGCTCATTGAAAACCCGTATCATTGCGCGCTTTCCGTACGACAAAAGTGATTTTCATGACGCAAACATTTATCCCCGGCAAAGATGCCGCTCTGGAAGACTCCATCGCTCGCTTCCAGCAAAAATTGCTCGACCTCGGTTTTCAAATTGAAGAAGCCTCGTGGTTGAATCCCGTCCCTAACGTCTGGTCTGTACATATTCGCGACAAAGAATGCGCGCTATGCTTCACCAACGGTAAAGGCGCGACGAAAAAAGCGGCGTTGGCTTCCGCGCTGGGCGAATACTTTGAGCGTCTGTCGACTAACTATTTCTTTGCGGATTTCTGGTTGGGCGAAACTATCGCCAATGGCCCGTTCGTGCATTATCCGAACGAAAAATGGTTCCCGCTGACAGAAGAAGACGATGTACCAGAAGGTTTACTGGATGCACGTCTGCGAGCGTTTTACGATCCAGATAACGAACTGACTGGCAGCATGCTTATCGATCTGCAGTCTGGTAATGAAGAACGTGGCGTCTGCGGCCTGCCGTTTACCCGTCAGTCGGATAACCAGACTGTCTATATTCCGATGAATATTATCGGCAACCTGTATGTTTCTAACGGCATGTCCGCGGGTAACACGCCTAACGAAGCGCGCGTTCAGGGCCTGTCTGAAGTCTTTGAGCGTCATGTGAAGAACCGCATTATTGCGGAAAGCATCAGCCTGCCGGAAATCCCGGCCGAAGTCATGGCGCGCTATCCGGCTGTGGTGGAGTCCATCGCCACACTGGAAGCTGAAGGTTTCCCAATTTTCGCCTACGATGGCTCGCTGGGCGGCAAGTATCCGGTGATTTGCGTTGTCCTGTTCAACCCGACCAACGGTACCTGCTTCGCTTCCTTCGGCGCACACCCGGATTTCGGCGTGGCGCTGGAGCGTACCGTCACTGAACTGCTGCAGGGCCGTGGTCTGAAGGATCTTGATGTCTTCACCCCACCGACCTTCGACGACGAAGAAGTGGCTGAACACACTAACCTTGAAACCCATTTCATTGATTCCAGCGGTTTGATCTCATGGGATCTGTTCAAGCAGGATGCCGACTATTCGTTCGTTGACTGGAATTTCTCTGGCACCACGGAAGAAGAGTTCGCCACTCTGATGGCCATCTTCAATGCTGAAGATAAAGAAGTGTATATCGCTGACTATGAGCACCTGAGCGTTTACGCGTGCCGCATTATTGTGCCGGGAATGTCTGACATCTATCCGGCAGAAGATCTGTGGTTAGCTAACAACGCTATGGGCGCCCATCTGCGTGACACCATTCTCTCTCTGCCGGGCAGCGAATGGGATAAAGAAGACTATCTCAATCTGATCGAACAACTGGATGAAGAAGGCTTTGACGACTTCACCCGCGTACGCGAGCTACTCGGTCTGGCGACCGGTGCAGATAACGGTTGGTACACCCTGCGTATTGGCGAGCTTAAAGTGATGCTGGCGCTGGCCGGTGGCGATCTGGAGCAGGCGCTGGTGTGGACAGAATGGACGATGGAATTTAACGCCTCCGTCTTTAGCGCGGAACGTGCAAACTACTATCGCTGCCTGCAAACATTGTTGCTGCTGTCTCAGGAAGAGGACCGTCAGCCGCTGCAATATCTGAATGCGTTTGTCCGCATGTACGGTGCCGAGGCGGTTGAAGCGGCAAGTGCGGCATTGAGTGGCGAAGCGCCATTCTACGGGTTGCAAACCGTTGATAACGATCTGCAAGCTTTCCCGGCGCATCAGTCTCTGCTGAAAGCCTATGAAAAACTGCAGCGCGCGAAAGCGGCACATTGGTCAAAATAATGACAGTCAGCCTGCGCTAAGTAGGCTAAAAGTATTGTCTGGGATATATTACGGGGCGCTTTAAGCGCCCTGTTTTTTTATTTTGGTCAAATCGGAAAATAAATGTAAAAACAAGGTTAAATATTAGTAGTTGATATTAAAAAAATTAGCATATTAATGTGGTTTTTTATCTCAATTACTCCATTTTAATTAACCGTCTGACAGGAGACAAAAAGAAAAAATTCAACTCACTTTATAATTTTTAAAATTTATTTTTATATGGATAATCAACAAGTTACTCCGTAATCGCATAAAAACCATGCGTCTTGCGGGCCTATAAGCCAGGCGAGATATGATCTATATCAAATTCTCATCTATAATGCTTTGTTAGTATCTCGTCGCCGACTTAATAAAGAGAGAGTTAGTGTGAAAGCTGACAACCCTTTTGATCTTATTCTACCTGCTGCAATGGCCAAAGTTGCCGAAGAAGCAGGCGTCTATAAAGCAACGAAACATCCGCTTAAGACGTTCTATCTGGCAATTACTGCCGGTGTATTCATTTCAATTGCCTTTGTTTTCTATATCACCGCCACAACCGGTACCGGAACTATGCCTTTCGGCATGGCAAAATTAGTAGGTGGTATCTGCTTTTCCCTGGGGCTGATTCTTTGTGTTGTCTGCGGCGCAGACCTCTTCACCTCAACCGTATTGATTGTCGTAGCAAAAGCCAGTGGTCGTATTACCTGGGGCCAATTGGCTAAAAACTGGCTTAACGTTTATGTCGGTAACCTGGTGGGTTGCTTGCTCTTCGTGCTATTGATGTGGCTTTCCGGCGAATACATGACCGCCAACGGCGCGTGGGGGCTCAACGTCCTACAAACAGCCGACCACAAAGTGCACCATACTTTTGTTGAGGCGGTAAGTCTTGGCATCCTGGCTAACCTGATGGTGTGTCTGGCCGTATGGATGAGCTACTCGGGCCGCAGCCTAATGGACAAAGCGTTTATCATGGTATTACCGGTCGCAATGTTTGTTGCCAGCGGTTTTGAGCACAGTATCGCAAACATGTTTATGATCCCTATGGGTATTGTAATACGCGATTTCGCCACCCCGGAATTCTGGACCGCAGTTGGGTCTTCTCCGGAGAATTTTTCTCACCTGACCGTGATGAATTTCATCACCGATAACCTGATTCCGGTTACGATCGGTAACATTATCGGCGGCGGTTTGTTGGTCGGGTTGACATACTGGGTCATTTATCTGCGTGGTAACGATCATCATTAATCTGATGATGCCCATTACACGCAGTAAATAAAAAATCCACTTAAGAAGGTAGGTGTTACATGTCCGAGCTTAATGAAAAGTTAGCCACAGCCTGGGAAGGTTTTACCAAAGGTGACTGGCAGAATGAAGTAAACGTACGTGACTTCATTCAGAAAAACTACACTCCATATGAGGGTGACGAGTCCTTCCTGGCTGGCGCAACTGATGCGACCACTGCACTGTGGGACAGCGTGATGGAAGGCGTTAAACAGGAAAACCGCACTCACGCGCCTGTTGACTTTGACACCTCCGTTGCTTCTACCATCACTTCTCACGACGCTGGCTACATCAACAAAGCGCTCGAGAAGATTGTTGGTCTGCAGACTGAAGCTCCGCTGAAACGTGCGATCATTCCGTTTGGCGGCATCAAAATGGTTGAAGGTTCCTGCAAAGCGTACAATCGCGAACTGGACCCGATGCTGAAAAAAATCTTCACCGAATACCGCAAAACCCACAACCAGGGCGTATTCGATGTTTACACCAAAGACATTCTGAACTGCCGTAAATCCGGTGTTCTGACTGGTCTGCCAGATGCGTATGGCCGTGGCCGTATCATCGGTGACTACCGTCGCGTTGCGCTGTACGGTATCGACTACCTGATGAAAGACAAATACGCTCAGTTCGTCTCTCTGCAGTCCGATCTGGAAAACGGCGTAAACCTGGAAGCAACTATCCGTCTGCGTGAAGAGATTGCTGAACAGCACCGCGCTCTGGGTCAGATCAAAGAAATGGCTGCTAAATATGGCTGCGATATCTCTGGTCCGGCTACCAACGCTCAGGAAGCTATCCAGTGGACTTACTTCGGCTACCTGGCCGCAGTTAAATCTCAGAACGGTGCAGCAATGTCCTTCGGTCGCGTATCCACCTTCCTGGATGCTTACATCGAACGTGACCTGAAAGCAGGCAAAATCACCGAGCAAGACGCACAGGAAATGATCGACCACCTGGTCATGAAACTGCGTATGGTTCGCTTCCTGCGTACTCCTGAATATGATGAACTGTTCTCCGGTGACCCGATTTGGGCAACTGAATCAATCGGTGGTATGGGCGTTGATGGCCGTACTCTGGTTACCAAAAACAGCTTCCGCTTCCTGAACACCCTGTACACCATGGGTCCTTCTCCGGAGCCGAACATCACTGTTCTGTGGTCTGAAAAACTGCCTCTGAACTTCAAGAAATTCGCCGCTAAAGTGTCCATCGACACCTCTTCTCTGCAGTACGAGAACGATGACCTGATGCGTCCGGACTTCAACAACGACGACTACGCTATCGCTTGCTGCGTAAGCCCGATGGTTGTTGGTAAACAAATGCAGTTCTTCGGTGCGCGTGCAAACCTGGCGAAAACCATGCTGTACGCAATCAACGGTGGCGTTGATGAAAAACTGAAAATGCAGGTTGGTCCTAAATCTGAACCGATCAAAGGCGACGTTCTGAACTTCGACGAAGTTATGGACCGCATGGATCACTTCATGGATTGGCTGGCTAAACAGTACGTCACTGCACTGAACGTTATCCACTACATGCACGACAAGTACAGCTACGAAGCCTCTCTGATGGCGCTGCACGACCGTGACGTTATCCGCACCATGGCGTGTGGTATCGCTGGTCTGTCCGTTGCTGCTGACTCCCTGTCTGCAATCAAATATGCGAAAGTTAAACCGATTCGTGACGAAGACGGTCTGGCTATCGACTTCGAAATCGAAGGCGAATACCCGCAGTTTGGTAACAACGACTCTCGCGTTGATGACATGGCGGTTGACCTGGTAGAACGTTTCATGAAGAAAATTCAGAAACTGACTACTTATCGTAACGCTATCCCGACTCAGTCTGTTCTGACCATCACCTCTAACGTGGTTTATGGTAAGAAAACTGGTAACACCCCAGATGGTCGTCGTGCTGGCGCGCCGTTCGGACCGGGTGCTAACCCAATGCACGGCCGTGACCAGAAAGGTGCTGTTGCCTCTCTGACCTCCGTTGCTAAACTGCCGTTTGCTTACGCTAAAGATGGTATCTCTTACACCTTCTCTATCGTTCCGAACGCTCTGGGTAAAGACGACGAAGTTCGTAAGACCAACCTGGCGGGTCTGATGGATGGTTACTTCCACCACGAAGCGTCCATCGAAGGTGGTCAGCACCTGAACGTGAACGTCATGAACCGTGAAATGCTGCTGGATGCGATGGAACATCCGGAAAAATATCCGCAGCTGACCATCCGCGTTTCTGGCTACGCAGTACGTTTTAACTCCCTGACTAAAGAACAGCAGCAGGACGTTATCACTCGTACCTTCACTCAGACCATGTAATTGGTTTTGACTGAAATCGTACTTTAAAAAGCGTACAATAAAGGCTCCACGTAAGTGGGGCCTTTTTAATAGCCTGCTTTGTCAGCCATCTATACTTATGGATAGCAGCCAAAACAGACTCGACACAGTTAATAACTGTGCATTAACACTGGCCCCGGATGGGCCACACCTGGAGAAACACCGCAATGTCAGTTATTGGTCGCATTCACTCCTTTGAATCCTGTGGCACTGTTGATGGCCCGGGCATCCGTTTTATTACCTTCTTTCAGGGCTGCCTGATGCGCTGCCTGTATTGCCATAACCGCGACACGTGGGATACGCACGGCGGTAAAGAAGTTACCGTTGACGAATTAATGAAAGAGGTGGTGACCTACCGCCACTTTATGAACGCCTCCGGAGGCGGCGTGACAGCGTCTGGCGGCGAAGCTATCTTGCAAGCTGAATTCGTACGTGACTGGTTCCGGGCCTGTAAAAAAGAAGGTATTCATACTTGTCTGGATACTAACGGTTTTGTTCGCCGCTACGATCCGGTGATCGATGAGTTGCTGGAAGTCACCGACCTGGTCATGCTCGATCTCAAACAAATGAACGATGAAATCCATCAGAATCTGGTGGGTGTGTCTAACCATCGTACACTCGAGTTCGCGCGTTACCTGTCCAACAAAGACATCAAAGTGTGGATCCGCTATGTTGTCGTACCTGGCTGGTCTGACGATGACGACTCCGCACACCGCCTTGGCGAATTTACCCGCGATATGGGCAACGTTGAAAAAATCGAGCTGCTGCCTTACCACGAGCTGGGCAAACACAAATGGGTGGCAATGGGCGAAGAGTACAAACTGGATGGCGTCAAACCGCCGAAGAAAGAGACCATGGAGCGCGTGAAGGGTATTCTCGAGCAATATGGACATAAAGTGATGTATTGAGTTTTATGGTGGGTAACAGATACGTTACCCACCTGACTCTGCCTTAACGCCCTCTTCTCGCCAGTAACGGGAAAATCAATCCCAGCCCAACCAGCACAAATGGCGTCACAATATTCAGCGTGAGCTGGAATGTCCACTCAGGGGTGAAGGCTTCCATTTTCGGGAAAATCCCGGTCAGACAGGCAAATGCGGTAAAGGCAAAGCACCAGATCCCCACGGTCATCGCAAGCGATCGGTTGCGAATAAAGACATATTCTGATTTATATTTTTGCGCCAGACAAATAACGGCAATGAATGCCACAAACACCCATAAATAACGCAATGGCATCACGACAGAGTTAAGATTCAATAGCCATTTATACAGATTGTTCATGTCGCCAATTCCCAGTGTTGGCAACATAATCAGAATCGCCACCAGCACCAGCGTCAGAATATAACCATTTACCGGCGTACCGGAAGCGTTGGTTTTACACAGGCTCTCGGGAATATATTTACGATCAGCATCACCCAGCAGAACTTTAAGCGGTGCATCAATAGAAAATACCAATGCCGCAATCTGTCCCAGCGTATTGGCAATCGCGTAAATAACCATCAGCGAATTACCCATACCATAATACTCACCCAGTTTCTGGAAGGCGTAATATTGACCATTCGTCATCAGATCATCTGGAATATGCCGGGAGTCAAACATCATTCCCATAGCCAGCGATCCGAGAATCGCACATACCGCCACCATAACAGCCAGAACGAGCATCCCTTTCGGAAATTCTTTGCCCGGATTACGTGTCTGATTAACGTATGGCGAAATTTTCTCCGCGCCGCCCACGGCAAAGACCAGCATGGAGATCGTGGTAATGTAGGTAAAATCAATGTGCGGGATAAACGATTCCCAGGTGATATTAGTTGTCGCTATCTGCACATCCGTAATTGCAGGCGCAGTTACCGCCATCACGACATACAAAATGGACATCACAAACATCGCGATGCCTGCAACTGACCCAACAATTTTCAGCGATTTCATGCCACGGGACGCAACCCACATGAAAAAGACAAACAGCGCCAGTGTCAGCCCCTGCAACGCCACGACGGTGTACTCTTTAATCAACGAACCATCGCCCTTCAGCGCCCATCCCAGCGCAATCAGAATAGCCTGCGGTTTTTGCGCCAGATAAGGAATATGCACAACCCAATAGGTCCATGCAGCAAGATAAGCCAGCCCTGGCCCCATGGTATTTTTAATCCAGGTACTGACGCCGCCTTTACCCTCTTTAAAAGTTGAGCCAAGCTGCCCGACGATCAACGCATAAGGTATAAAATAGAGCGCGAAAATAAAGATCCAAGAGGAGACAACAACTAATCCCTGATTGGCATAGTTGTTAACGACGTTGCCAAAACCCCAAACGGTAATAAAAGACATCAATGCAATGTTGTACCATCGCAATTGTTTTTCCTGCACACCAGCCATACGCAATCCTTCGTGGAAGCTTTATGATTATAAATAAATGAGGCGTGGGATTATGCGCGGTAAAATGAGCGAGCGGAAACGGCAGGATGTAAAACTATAACCTTCTGCACACTTTATTTTCAGGAAAGAAGTGTGTGATTAAATAATGCAGGTTCCCATAAAGCATACATAAACAGTATGTATGGGAACCTGTTCATATTCTGTTAAATCAGGTCAAATGTGCGCAATAGAATTGGGTGTATGACCCGTTTTACGCAACAGCATCAGTAAATAAATAAACGATACGCTGGCGATCATGATAAACAGCAAGCTATCTGAATAATTCTGCATCAGCATCGCTGTAAATGAAGGACCCAGCAGACTGCCCACGGTATAGCTCAATAACAATGCCTGATTCATGGCGACCAGCTGATGATGCTCCACCTTTTCACAGGCCCAGGCCATCGCGACCGGGTAGAGGGTAAAGCCTGCCGCACCCAACATAAACAACGCGGGCGCCATCGCCGCCTGATTCAGCATGGCAATACTCCCGACGATCACCACGAAGACCTGGACGCGTAAAACCAACAGACGTCCCAGCTTGTCCGCCAGACGGCCAATCGGCCATTGCCCCAGAATACCTGCACTTACCAGGACCGCCATCCAGAAACCAATGCTGGCATTACTCACCCCCTGATGATTGAGATACAGCGGCATCAGGCCATACAAAGACCCCAGCACAATCCCGGAAATAATACAGCCATTCACGCCCAGACGCGCCTGGCGGAGTTTCAGCATGGAGACAATAGGCGTAGACTGCTGCTCATCACCCTGCTGATTGGCAATGCGCGTAAATAGCAGTGGCAAAACACCCGCCAGGATAGTACCCGTCACCCACGGCAGGACGTTCATCAATTCCGTGGATACTTTACTCACCAGCAGTTGGCCTAAAAACGTCCCCACGTAATAGATCATCATATAGGCGGCAAGCAAACGTCCGCGATTACGCGAAGTCCCGCTGCACATCAGCGCGCTTTCCACCACCACCCAAATCATGGCGCAGCCAACACCAGCGATAAAACGCCAGGTCATCCAGCTCCAGAATCCCACCATAATCCCCAGCCCGACACAGCCCGCGGCAAAAATAAGCGAGGCGATATAATAGCTGCGGTTAAAACCAAGGTGTTTTATTAAATACCCTGTCAACAACGTCCCTACCAGATTACCGGTAAAGTAGGACGAGCTCACCACGCCTACCTGCCAGGTGGGCAGATTTTCATGGGCGAGCCAAAGCGGGACGAGCGTGTTTAACACGGCGATCGCCAGGGTCAACAGAAGTAGCCCGCACAGCAATAGCATGACGGGACGGGTATAGGTGGACATGAATAAAAACCGTGAGGAAGTTCAAATTTCATGCGCATCATGCCACTGCTAAAAACATTGTCAATCGGCGTAATCAGAGGGCTGAGGCGCTTTCTGGTCGATCGATTTGCATTACTGATTCTTAATGTGAATAGATAAAAAATACAAAATCACATCTGCTTGTTTTTATTGATCTAAAACAAAAATCTCGCGTTACGTTCAGTCGAAAAATTTCATGGATTACCCTTACTTTTATTTCTTACTAAACTCAATGCGGGATGCTGAGCTGCATTGTCTTCAAAATAGAACAGTGAGTTCTTATTTAGGCATCTACTCCAGATATCGTTCTTTTCGTAGACTTAAACTCATCAAATTTCCCCCACTGAGCTGAACAGGAGAAATATCATGACTAAACCTTACGTAAGACTTGATAAAGATAATGCGGCAGTACTGCTGGTCGACCATCAGGCAGGCCTGCTCTCTCTGGTTCGGGATATCGATCCCGATAAATTTAAAAACAACGTGCTAGCCCTGGGTGACTTAGCAAAATACTTCAACCTCCCAACCATTCTGACAACCAGTTTTGAGACAGGACCAAACGGGCCGCTGGTACCGGAACTGAAAGCGCAATTTCCCGATGCGCCCTATATTGCTCGCCCAGGAAACATTAACGCATGGGATAACGAAGATTTCGTGAAGGCAGTGAAAGCGACCGGCAAAAAGCAGCTGATTATCGCTGGTGTCGTGACGGAAGTTTGCGTCGCCTTCCCTGCGCTCTCAGCTATTGAAGAAGGCTTTGACGTCTTTGTGGTAACCGATGCTTCAGGCACATTTAATGAAATTACCCGTCATTCAGCTTGGGATCGGATGTCTCAAGCAGGCGCTCAGTTGATGACATGGTTCGGAGTAGCGTGCGAGCTGCACCGCGACTGGCGCAACGATATCGAAGGTCTGGCAACGCTGTTCTCGAATCACATTCCGGACTACCGCAATCTGATGACCAGCTACGACACGTTAACTAAGCAGAAGTAAAACCAGGGCGAAAGCCCTGGCCTGACATATTGCCTGATGACGCGCAGCTTTAAGGCCTACAGATCTGTAGGCCTGATAAGACGCAAACCACCATCCGGCATAGTTTGGATTAACTCGCCACCGCCATACCGACTGTCATATGCAGCCCGTAGAACACGCCACGACCAATCAGCTCGCCGACTAACAGCAAAATAAACGCCACGGAAAGCAGCGGAACAGCAGGCTGGTAGCCCTTCACTTGCGGTACAATCCAGCAGCACAACGCTAATGCCAGCGCCACAATCCGCCACGCCATCAGCGAGCCGTAATCCGGAACCAGCGCAGACGCCTGCTGAATCGAACTGTGGATCGTCGCCAGTTCAGCCCCCTGCATGACAGACATAATGGCGCTTACGACCAGAGCAAGCACTGAAATTGCCGGCAGCAGGCGCATCGCCCAACCATCCACGCCAGCAATTCTCAGTAACAGATACCCCAGCAGCGGACCGCCCATAAACATCGTCAGGAAGAAGCCCAGCGGAGTCCAGACGCTGTACCAGGTCGGCACAGTATCAATGGTGTTATAAACGCGTACCATCATCCAGACAAAAACCACACCCAGCACCATGGTGACAACTAACCACAGATTGCGTAATGCGGGCGACATTTTTTTCAACGTGGCCAGCAGCCAGCCGATACCACCAACGGCAAAGAAGATTGAACCGCTGGCAATTTCGTTACTCAACGCCGAAGACCCAACGCGATTGAGCGAGTTAAAGGCGCGCATCGGCGAGCCCAGGTGGAGCATAGAAGCAATGAAGCCAATGCCCATTAATACCCACAGTCCAAACATGCAGGCAATCACGCGCTGTTGCGATTCTGGACGCAAGTCACCTTTCATCAACGCCAGCGCCAGAACGATAAAGCCACCAACCACACACTGTCCGAAGACCGTGAAGATCATCAGCGGCCATTCATGCCATCCACTTCCCATCTTACACCTCCTTCGGATTGGCCAGATAACCTGTGGTATCCCCGGTCGGGCGGCTATTGGCGTTAGGTTTGATGACAATACTCGGTTTGGTAAAGTGCGCACCCGGCAGTGGCGCAACCGCAGCCAGGGTGCCATGCTTTTTGCGCAGCTCTTCAATCGGACCAAAATCCAGCGCACGCAGTGGGCAGGATTCGACGCAGATAGGTTTTTTACCTTCAGCGACGCGCTCATGGCAGCCATCGCATTTAGTCATATGCCCTTTTTCAGCATTGTACTGCGGCGCGCCGTAAGGACAGGCCATGTGGCAATACCGACAGCCAATGCACACGTCCTCATCGACAACGACAAAGCCATCTTCACGTTTGTGCATCGCGCCGCTCGGACAAACCTTGGTACAGGCCGGATCTTCACAGTGGTTACAGGCAATGGAGAGGTAATAGGCAAAGACATTCTGATGCCAGACGCCGTTGTCCTCCTGCCAGTCACCGCCTGCATACTCATAAATGCGGCGGAAGCTGACCTCCGGGGTTAAATTTTTAAAATCTTTGCAGGCCAGTTCGCAGGTTTTGCAACCGGTGCAACGGCTGGAATCAATAAAAAATCCATACTGGGTTGTCATCGGTTACTCCTTACACCTTTTCAACCTGAACAAGGTTCGTGTGTGATGGGTTCCCCTTCGCGAGAGGAGACGGACGCTGGGTCGTCAGGACGTTAATACAACCGCCCTGGTCCACGCGTTTTGCGTCCGGGTCATACCACGCCCCTTCGCCTAGTGCCACCACGCCAGGCATCATACGCGGCGTTACTTTCGCCTCGATGTGCACTTCACCACGATCGTTAAAGATGCGCACCTTGTCGCCGTTGTTAATGCCGCGTCTCTGCGCATCCATCGGGTTGATCCACATTTCCTGACGGCAGGATGCTTTCAGAACATCCACGTTGCCATAGGTCGAGTGGACACGAGACTTGTAATGGAAACCGGTCAGTTGCAGAGGGAATTTCTCCACCAGCGGATCGTTCAGGCTTTCAAATCCTGGGGTATAAATCGGCAGTGGATCAATCACATCACCTTCCGGCAGTTCCCAGGTCGCCGCGATCTCGGCAAGTTGCTGCGAATAAATTTCGATCTTACCTGACGGAGTAGTCAGCGGATTGGCGTCAGGATCCTCACGGAACGCCTTGTACGCCACGTGATGCCCTTGTGGGTCGCGCTGTTTAAAGATCCCCTGCTTGCGGAATTCTTCAAACGTTGGCAGTTCAGGAATCGCTTTGCGCGACTGCTCGTACAGATGACGCATCCACTCTTCCTGAGTGCGACCTTCTGTAAACTGCTGCTCAACGCCAAGGCGTTTCGCAAGCTCGCTGGTCATCTGGTAGATAGTCTTGCATTCGAAGCGTGGTTTGATCGCCTGATCGGTGAAAATCACATACGACATATTCCCGCAGGAGGCATCCAGTGCGAAGTCCATCTGCTCCGAAGCAGTACAGTCCGGCAGCAAAATATCCGCGTATTTCGCCGAGGAGGTCATATGGCAGTCGATGACAACGATCATCTCGCACTTCTTATCATCCTGTAGGATTTCGTGTGTGCGGTTGATGTCGGAGTGCTGGTTAATCAGGCAGTTACCCGCATAGTTCCAGATCATCTTAATCGGAACATCGAGCTTATCTTTACCACGAACACCATCACGCAGCGCCGTCATCTCCGGACCTCGTTCAATGGCGTCCGTCCACATAAACATCGAGATACTGGTTTCTACAGGGTTTTCCAGCGTAGGCATACGTTCAAACGGCAAACTGTATGAGCCCTCACGCGCCCCACTGTTGCCGCCGTTAATCCCAACGTTACCGGTCAGAATAGCCAGCATAGAAATGGCGCGGGTCGCTATTTCACCATTAGCATGACGCTGCGGTCCCCACCCCTGGCTGATGTATGCCGGTTTAGCGCTACCGATTTCACGTGCCAGTTTGACGATTCGTTCAGCAGGAATCCCGGTAATTTGCGCAGCCCATTCCGGGGTCTTGGCAATACCGTCTTTGCCCTGCCCAAGAATATACGCCTTATAGTGACCGTTTTTCGGTGCATCTGCCGGTAAGGTTTTCTCGTCGTAACCTACGCAATATTTGTCAAGGAACGGTTGATCAACCATGTTTTCGGTGATCAGAACATACGCCAGCCCATTTACCAGTGCGGCATCCGTACCCGGACGGATGGGGATCCACTCATCTTCACGACCCGCGCCAGTATCCGTGTAGCGAGGATCGATAATGATCATGCGGGCATTGGATTTCTGTCGCGCCTGTTCAAGGTAATAGGTTACCCCACCCCCGCTCATACGGGTTTCACCTGGGTTATTCCCGAACAGAACCACCAGCTTGCTGTTTTCAATGTCTGACGGGCTGTTACCGTCTGCCCAGCCGCCGTAGGTGTAGTTCAACCCGGCAGCGATTTGCGCTGAAGAGTAGTCACCGTAGTGATTCAGGTAGCCACCACAGCAGTTCATCAGACGTGCTACCAGCGTTTTGCCCGGTGGCCAGGAGCGTGTCAGGGTGCCGCCCAGCGTACCTGTGCCGTAGTTCAGGTAGATAGACTCGTTGCCGTAGTCTTTGATAAGACGCTGCATATTGCTGGCAATGATGTCGTAGGCTTCATCCCAGCTGATACGCTCAAATTTACCTTCGCCACGTTTGCCGACGCGTTTCATCGGGTATTTCAGACGATCGGGATTATAGACGCGACGGCGCATAGAGCGCCCACGCAGACAGGCACGTACCTGGTGCAGGCCGTCATAGTTGTCATCACCGGTGTTGTCGGTTTCAACATACTTTATTTCACCATCTACCACGTGCATACGCAGAGGACAGCGGCTACCACAGTTCACCGTACACGCGCTCCAGATGACTTTCTCACTGGCCTGTGTTGGATTAAGGGCTTCTGCAGCATTTGCAATACGGGTAAATGGCAGGGTAAACGCGCTACTGGCCACCGCCAGTCCGCCTATCGCCGTCGTTTTCACCAAACCTCGGCGACTAACCTCAGCTGCCAGCATGGCATCGGGGATCTTAGTTTTCATAGTGGCTCACTCTGCTGCTCACAATAAACAAAAGGCAAATATCCGTTGTATAGATTTTTATATAACGTTACTATCGATATAAAGACTGGTAGATACTGAATTTGCGAAAAGACAGAGATAAATACTGACTTTCATTTGAAGGCAGTATTACTCCTATGGAGGTAGATGTTATTGTCCAGCGTCAAACAGGCATAAAAAAAGCGCCCGGAGGCGCTTTTTTAGCAGGGAAAGGTAGCTTAGCCGATGAATTCCAGGCCATTCATGTACGGGCGCAACACTTCCGGAACCTGAATGCGGCCATCAGCCTGCTGATAGTTTTCCATTACCGCAACCAGCGTACGTCCTACCGCCAGACCAGAACCATTCAGCGTATGTACTAAACGGGTCTTTTTGTCGGATTTACTGCGGCAACGCGCCTGCATACGACGAGCCTGGAAATCCCACACGTTGGAGCAAGAGGAGATTTCACGATAGGTGTTCTGCGCCGGGATCCACACTTCCAGATCGTAGGTTTTGCATGCGCCGAAGCCCATGTCGCCAGTGCACAGGATGATCTTGCGATACGGCAGACCCAACAGTTGCAGGACCTTCTCAGCATGACCGGTCATCTCTTCCAGCGCGTCCATAGAGTCTTCCGGGCGAACGATCTGCACCATCTCAACTTTATCGAACTGGTGCATACGGATCAGACCACGGGTATCACGACCGTAAGAACCTGCTTCAGAACGGAAGCACGGCGTATGCGCAGTCATTTTGATCGGCAGCGCATCTTCGTCGATGATTTCGTCACGTACCAGATTGGTCAGCGGCACTTCTGCCGTTGGGATCAGCGCATAGTTGCTGCTGTCAGCTTCTTCATCCAGCGGACGGGTGTGGAACAGATCGCCAGCAAATTTCGGCAGTTGGCCTGTTCCGTACAGCGTGTCATGGTTAACCAGATACGGAACGTAGTTTTCGCTGTAACCATGCTGTTCGGTATGCAGATCCAGCATGAACTGAGACAGCGCACGGTGCATGCGCGCGATCTGGCCTTTCATAACAACGAAACGAGAGCCAGTCAGCTTAACCGCTGCGGCGAAATCAAGACCCGTGTGCATTTCACCCAGAGTAACGTGATCGCGCACTTCGAAATCAAACTCACGTGGTGTACCCCAGCGGCTGACTTCGACGTTGTCATTTTCATCTTTACCCACCGGAACTTCGTCCGCTGGAAGGTTAGGAATGGTCAGCGCAATATCGCGGATCTCGGCCTGTAAGGTATCAAGTTCAGCTTTCGCGGCATCCAGCTCTTCGCCCAGTTTGTTCACTTCCAGACGTAAAGACTCGATATCTTCCCCGCGCGCTTTTGCCTGGCCGATGGATTTCGATCGAGAGTTACGCTCTGCCTGCAGGTTTTCAGTTTGTACCTGCAGAACTTTACGACGCTCTTCAAGAGCGCGCAGCTTATCTACATCCAGCTTAAAGCCCCGGCTTGCCAGTTTTTCTGCGACTGCGTCTGGCTCATTACGCAGCAGATTGGGATCGAGCATGCTTATCCTGTGCTTATCGAATTAAAATAGGAGAAAGTGACCACAGCCTGCGGTCACAGGGATACAGAGACAACATTACCGCAACGATAACACTAACGGTAGCGTTTTATAGGGCTATTTTGATCCTGTCCGGCGAGCCAGGCGAGCTTTTCGCCAATCTTGCCTTCAAGACCTCTGTTTGTGGGGTGATAATAGCGCGTTTGTGCCATTTCCTGCGGGAAGTACTCTTCTCCGGCGGCATAGGCATTTGGCTCATCATGGGCGTAACGATATTCCTGACCGTAGCCCATCTCCTTCATCAGCTTCGTCGGCGCATTGCGCAGGTGAACCGGCACGTCGTAATCCGGACGTTCACGTGCATCAGCCAGCGCGGCTTTGAAGGCGGTGTAAACTGCATTACTTTTCGGCGCGCAGGCCAGATAAACAATCGCCTGAGCAATCGCACGTTCGCCTTCCGCTGGTCCCACGCGGGTAAAGCAGTCCCATGCGGAAATTGCCACCTGCATGGCACGAGGATCAGCATTGCCCACATCTTCAGAGGCAATTGCCAGGCAGCGACGAGCAACATACAGCGGGTCACCGCCTGCACTAATGATGCGCGCATACCAATAAAGCGCGGCATCCGGTGCACTGCCGCGAACCGATTTATGTAATGCGGAGATGAGATCGTAAAAACGATCGCCTTTATTATCGAAGCGTGCGCTGCGCTCACCGGCAATTTCAGTGAGCAATTCTGGTTTCAATACACGCTTGCCAGAATCATCAACTTCGGCCATATCGGCCATCATTTCCAGCGTATTCAGCGCCCGGCGCGCGTCACCATTAACCAGTTCGGCAATAGCCCGACGCGTCTCTGGCGGCAGTACGATATCCTGGCCGCCGTAACCCCGTGCTTTATCTGACATCGCCTGGTCCAGCACCTGTTCAATATCGTCGGTGGTTAACGATTTCAGTAAGTAAACGCGTGCGCGTGACAGCAGCGCCGAGTTCAGTTCAAACGAGGGATTTTCAGTGGTGGCGCCAATAAACGTGATGGTACCGTCTTCAATATGCGGTAAAAACGCATCCTGCTGGCTTTTATTAAAACGGTGAACTTCGTCGACAAACAGGATCGTACGCCGACCAGCGTTACGGTTCTGACGCGCACGCTCAATCGCTTCACGAATCTCTTTTACACCAGACGTAACCGCCGAAATGCGTTCGACATCGGCGTTAGCGTAACGGGCAATGACTTCGGCAAGGGTGGTTTTCCCCGTCCCCGGTGGCCCCCATAAAATCATGGAGTGCAGGTGCCCGGCCTCGATAGCGCGCGGCAAGGGTTTACCCGCAGCCAACAAATGCTGCTGGCCGATATACTGCGCTAGATTTTCTGGCCGCATACGCGCGGCCAGTGGCTGAAAGGTATTATCAGAAAAGTCGAGCGACAGATTGCTCACTCACACGCCTCTACTTACGTTGATCGTCAACCGTTACACCTTGCGGCGGGGTAAAGGTGAATTTGGAAGGTTCAATCGCACCATTCTGCTGAGATTTCAGCTGATAGCTGCTGCGCTGATCGTCTTGCTCAACGGCGCTAAACTGATGGATCGTCCCGTCACGCCCAACATTGATCGTAAACTGCTTCAGGTTACCGCTGCTGGTTTTTGGCGTCAGCACGAAATCATCGCCGTTTTGCTTAATGTTGTACTGCTGCCAGTCACTGGCCTGGTTACGCGCGATCAGCATGAACGGCGTATTGCCCGTGGCGTCTTTCAGCCAGGTCGCGGTCGCCTGTTCAACAAACGGGTTAAAGAACCACAGCGTTTTCCCATCGGAAACCAGGATGCTCTCATCAGGCTGGGTCATATGCCAGTTAAACAGATTAGGACGTTTAACCCATAAATCACCCTGACCTTCCTGCACCGCTGCGCCGCTGCCGTCCGTGACCTTCTGAGTAAAGCTGGCATGGAAGCTACTGACTTTATCCAGACGGCTTTTCAGGTCGCTGGCAGCGTCAGCCCAGACGCTGCTCACCACAAAGCTCGACAGTAATGCACAGGTGATTGCGATTCTTTTCATCGTTATTCCTCAAAATACGTCACTCCCAACGGGGAGATCCCTCTGCTATCCATTTCAGGCCAAAAATCAGCATGAGGAAAGTAGAAAATACTGAATTACTTAACTTTGCAATCATTCAAAGGGCGGCGGAGCCAGCACTTCACGATTACCATTATGCCCTTGTTCGCTGACAATACCCTGCGCTTCCATCTGCTCGATGATGCGCGCCGCTCGGTTGTAGCCGATGCGGAACTGACGCTGGACGCCGGAGATTGAGGCTTTGCGTTTCTGGGTCACAAAGTTTACCGCCTGATCGAACAGCGGATCCAACTCTTCGCCACCATCAAAGCCGCCACCGCCGCCTTCGCTTTCGCTGTCAGAAGTAATGCCGTCGACGTATTGCGGACGACCGCGCGCTTTCCAGTCCTGAACCACTGCGTGAACTTCTTCATCGCGGACAAAGGCGCCGTGAACACGCACAGGGATCGTCGAGTTCGGTGCGGAATAGAGCATGTCACCCATACCTAACAGCGATTCCGCTCCGCCCTGGTCAAGGATGGTACGCGAGTCAATTTTACTGGACACGGTAAAGGCGATACGCGTTGGAATGTTCGCTTTAATCAGACCGGTGATAACGTCAACCGACGGTCGCTGGGTTGCCAGCACCAGGTGGATCCCTGCCGCACGCGCTTTTTGCGCCAGACGAGCAATCAGTTCTTCCACCTTTTTGCCAACCGTCATCATCAGGTCGGCGAATTCATCCACCAGCACAACAATATACGGTAGTTTTTCCAGCACCGGATGCTGAACATCCATACTGTCACCCGGTTTCCAGTACGGGTCCGGAATCGGACGCCCCATGCGGGCGGCTTCAGCGATTTTCTCGTTATAACCGGCAAGGTTACGCACGCCAAGCGCCGACATCAGCTTGTAGCGACGTTCCATTTCATTGACGCTCCAGCGCAAGGCGTTAGCAGCATCTTTCATGTCGGTCACGACTTCGGTCAGCAGATGCGGAATGCCTTCATAAACCGACAGTTCCAGCATTTTCGGGTCAATCATGATAAAGCGAACGTCTTCCGGCTGCGCCTTGTACAGCATGCTGAGGATCATGGCGTTCACCCCAACAGACTTACCGGATCCGGTTGTCCCTGCTACCAGCAGGTGCGGCATTTTTGCCAGATCGGCCACCACCGGTTCGCCCGCAATATCTTTACCCAGCACCACAGTCAGCGGAGATGAATTATCACGGAATTTAGCGTTATCCAGCACTTCACGCAGATAAACGGTTTGACGTTTTTTATTCGGTAACTCCAGTCCGACATACGGTTTGCCTGGAATAACCTCGACCACACGTACCGCTGCGGTCGACAATGAACGCGCCAGATCGCGCGACAGGTTGGAAATACGCGCCGCTTTAACCCCAGGAGCCAGATTAAGCTCAAAGCGGGTAATCACCGGGCCTGGAGAGTAGTTCACCACATCGGCTTTAATGCGGAAATCCGCCAGACGCGCTTCCACCAGACGTGCCATTTGCTCCAGCGCGAACGTATCTATCGGCTCAACCTCGCTCGGCGGCGGTGTAAGCAGATCTAACGATGGCAGCGGCGTGCTTGGACGGTGCGCCGGACGGCTGTCGCCATTACGCATCAGCAGCGGATGGATCAGACTATCCTGCGGCGGCGGTGTAACAGGCTGCGCTGGCTGCTGATAATGCTGCTGCGGTGCAACAGGCTGCGCCGGCTGCTGATAATGCTGCTGTGGTGCAACAGGCTGCGCCGGCTGCTGATAATGCTGCTGTGGTGCAACAGGCTGCGCCGGTTGCTGATAATGCTGCTGTGGTGCAACAGGCTGCGCCGGTTGCTGATAATGCTGCTGCGGTGCAACAGGTTCCTGGTACTGCGGCGCAGGCTCCGGCATCACGCCAGGCGTAAACAGTGGCTCATGCGGCCCCTCATCTACCAGCGTTTTCATTGGCGAAAATTCAAAGTCATCGAGCGAGAACGGATTCGCTCCGGCAGGCTGTTCACCGGAATAACGCTGCTGCTGAGAAGAAGCAAACTGGCGAGCCAGTTCCGCTTCTGCGGCTGAATCTTCGTCATCAGTCTGGTGGGTATCGTCCTGATACTCTTCGCCATAACGATGCTGCTGCGACTGAGCGAACTGGCGTGCCAGCTCGTCCTGCTGCATTGCATCCATTTCATCGTCATTGTACGCATCTGTATCAAGCTGCTCTTCGCGCGCTTTCTCTTCAGCCATACGCTGTGACGGCAGTTTGATGCCATACGACGCCAATTCCCGGCGAGTAGGCACGCGCACACGATTTGGGCGCGGTAACTGCGGGCCAATCCCCTCTTTCACCTGCGGACGCGGCGCACCGCTGCCCGCAAGGCTAAAGACAGGTGCAGCTGCCGCTGCACCCGCCCCTAAAGCGGCGCTTTTTACACCGGCAGCCAGCGGTGCAACAGCAGCAACAGACTCAACGGGCGGTATGGATGGAGTCGTCGGCATAGATGGCGTAGACGGTTTAATACGCTCAGGCTCCTGAGCAGGTTCTGGAATCGGCTGATACCATGCGGCCAGTTGCTCACGCTCACGCGCACGTTTCTCTTCGACTTCTTCAAAGTAATAGAGCGGCGGACGAGTCGGTTTAACTTCTTCAACCACGGGCTCAGGTTCCACCACAAGCGGTTGTTCAACCACTGGCTGCTGAAACGTAGTGCTCTGTTGAGGGATTGATTCCTGCTGATAAACAGGTTGCGGCGCAGGCTCCGGCTGATAAGCAGGCTGCTGGAATGTGGCGTTCTGTTGAGAGGTCGGATCCTGTTGATAGACAGGCTGCAGCACAGGCTCTAGCTGATAAACAGGTTCCGGCTGCGGTGCGACTGGCTGCGCATAAACAGGTTCCGGCTGCGGTGCGTAATATTGCGGCTGCGGACTCTCCTCCACAACCGGCTGTTGCCATGGCTCATACGGCTGCTGCACCGGAGGTTGCGCGTACTGGGCTGGTTGCGGATAACCTTCAGGCGTTGGTGCAATCGCGGCATCACCGGTTTGCGGGCCTGGTGCGGATTGCCAGGCTACGGCTGGGGCCGGTTGCTCCATAACAGTGTTGGTCACGGTCGAGGTTTGCAGCAACGGATCTACCGGCGCGCTCCAGGCCTGAGCGGCCGTTGTAGCTGCAGCTGCTGCAGCCACAGGCTCGGTCACCGAGTGGCCGTTAAGCAGTGGGTCAAGCTCGTCATATTCAGGCAGCGTCGCGCGATTGCCGGAAAACAGCACATCGTTAGGATCGGCAACCACGCCACGGGCGCTGTATTCAATTTCGTCTTCATCATCCATGCGTTTGCCGGAGAACAGCGCCGCATCGGTGTGACGACCAAGCGGGTTGGTAAATTTCTCTGCCAAACGCTTACGGCGCGCTAACGCACCGCGCAGAATACGAGCCCGACGCGATTCATGGGGTTTGCCATCAGCGGCATCGACAGACTCTTCTTCATCTTCATATTCTTCGTCATCGACCCAGGTATCGTCGCGGCGGGTACGGTTGCTGGCAAACGTCAGGATATTGAGTAACCAGCCGCCCAGTTTTTCCGCAATGCTCACCCATGACCAACCGGTGAACAGCGTTAATCCCGCCGCCCAAATGCACAACAACGTCAGCGTGCCGCCGCTGCTGTGCAGTAAAGGTTGTAGCGTAGTGCTGAGCAGACTGCCGATCACGCCGCCAGAGGCGAAATACCAGATGTCATCGGCGTTAATTGCGGCCAGCCCGCAGGAAGTGAGAATCAGCGCCAGAACGCCAATAATGCGCAGCGAGACGGCAAAATAATCGACGTATTCGTCGCTGGCCTGGTGTCGCCAGGCAAACCAACAGCCGCCAACAATGATGACGGGAATGGTGTAGGCCATGACGCCAAAAATAAAGAACAGCGTGTCCGCCAACCATGCTCCGGGTATTCCCCCCAGATTATGGATAGGTTCATGCCATGCGGTTTGTGACCAACTGGGATCCGAAGGGTTAAAGCTGAGTAAGGCAGCCATCAACCAGACGGCAAAAAGGGCAATAAGGATCAGTAGCGCTTCCAGAAGTCGGCGCCCGCTGCTTAACTTCGTCAATGTGACGTCTTTGTCTTCAGTGTATTCCTGGCTCAAAAACGGCTCTCCAGGTTTCAGGCTTTTCCTGCCCGATGCTAAAACGGACAACAGCACCGGGTTACCCCGGCACTGTTGCTGTATGGATTAACAGGAGTGTAATCAAACTGCGTCGATTTTGCACCTGTTCCGTGTTAGCGCGTCTTAATTACCAGACGATTGCTCTGTTTGACTTCTTCCATGACTACATAAGTACGTGTGTCATTCACGCCAGGCAGACGCAGCAGGGTTTCCCCCAACAGCTTACGGTATGCCGACATATCCGGTACGCGTGTTTTCAGCAAATAGTCGAAATCACCGGAAACCAAATGACACTCTTGAATTTCTTCAAGTTTTTGTACTGCAGAGTTGAATTGTTCAAACACATCCGGGGCGCCACGATTCAGAGTAATCTCAACAAAAACCAGAAGTGATGCATCCAGATAATGCGGGTTTAACAGCGCTGTATAGCCCTGAATAAAACCCTGCCTTTCCAACCGACGCACACGCTCAAGGCAGGGCGTTGGTGAAAGTCCCACACGTTTAGAAAGCTCGACGTTAGAAATACGCCCATCCTTTTGCAGCTCATTAAGAATGTTACGATCGATACGGTCGAGATCTTTGCCAGGGCGCTTCTTACTATCTACCATTATTATTGTCTCTCTGTATTCCTTCCCTACTCCTGCCTGACTCTACCAACATCACTGTTCAGAGTCGCTACCCATCAAAATAAACCGCAACCCAGAGGGATTTTCGGTTCGCAATGTCTGGGTTTATGGTGAGAAGACCGTTGCCTGTCGGCGGCTATCGACATCACGAATGGCATCTGTCCACACCATGCGTAGATTTCGCTAACACGGTAAACATGGTATCTACATGCATGATTATGCAGCACATACATGACACAGTTTTTTTCTTCCTTGAATGTTTTCGCAAAACAGCAGGGGATTGTCAAAGCAAAACATCGATTTTTAGTACAACATGCCAGTTATTCATTCGCAGTGATGGAAAATCGTCATTTTATCACCTTATAACTGACCGATTTTAAGTAGAAATCGTTATAGTATTACGGCTGATCACCCCGTTCATCGGTTTCTGCTATTACACATATTGTTAACAAAATCGCCATACTCTTTTTTTACGTCTGTAAATTCCCTACAATCCTGCTCATTGCCTGCCAACAACTATGGGGATCTCATGGGCGCAACCAAACACAGTAAACTTCTTATTCTGGGCTCTGGCCCTGCGGGATATACCGCTGCGGTCTACGCTGCACGCGCGAACCTGCAACCGGTACTGATTACCGGTATGGAAAAAGGTGGTCAGTTGACCACAACAACAGAAGTGGAAAACTGGCCTGGCGATCCGCACGATCTTACTGGCCCGCTGCTGATGGAGCGTATGCACGAACATGCGTCCAAATTTGACACTGAAATCATTTTTGATCACATCAGCAAAGTTGATCTGCAAAACCGTCCTTTCCGTCTGACCGGCGACAGCGGTGAATACACCTGTGACGCACTGATCATCGCCACCGGCGCTTCAGCACGTTACCTGGGTCTGCCTTCAGAAGAAGCATTCAAAGGCCGTGGCGTTTCCGCCTGCGCGACCTGCGACGGTTTCTTCTACCGTAACCAAAAAATTGCGGTGATCGGCGGCGGCAACACCGCTGTTGAAGAAGCGCTATATCTGGCGAATATCGCATCTGAAGTGCATTTGATTCACCGTCGCGACAGCTTCCGCGCGGAGAAAATTCTCATCAAACGTTTGATGGATAAAGTTGAAAACGGCAACATCGTGCTTCACACCCACCGCACGCTGGAAGAAGTGACCGGCGATCAAATGGGCGTAACCGGACTGCGTCTGCGCGATACGCAAAACACTGACAACGTGGAATCACTGGACGTTGCCGGGTTATTTGTCGCTATCGGTCACAGCCCGAATACCGCTATTTTCGACGGTCAGCTTGAACTGGAAAACGGCTACATCAAAGTTCAGTCCGGTATTCACGGCAATGCCACTCAAACCAGCATTCCGGGTGTCTTCGCAGCCGGTGACGTGATGGACCATATTTATCGCCAGGCGATTACCTCTGCGGGCACGGGCTGTATGGCCGCGCTTGATGCAGAACGTTATCTCGACGGTCTGGCGGACGCTTGCAAATAAGTTTTACAAATCAGTAACAAAAGTAAAAAAGGCGACTATAAGTCGCCTTTATTTTTGCCTCGTTGTAACATTGCCCTGCCCAAAAATTCCAATAACTCACCTGCTAAGCGTGCAATGAATAAAACCCGTCAAAAAGAGCTGACCCGCTGGTTAAAACAGCAAAGTGTAATTTCCCAACGATGGCTGAACATTTCGCGCCTGTTGGGGTTCGTGAGCGGCCTGTTAATTGTCGCTCAGGCCTGGCTCATGGCCCGAATTCTGGACCATATGATCATGGCCAATATTCCCCGAGAGGCGCTTCTGCTTCCTTTCATCGTGCTGGTATTGATTTTCATCCTGCGGGCATGGGTCGTCTGGTTACGCGAACGGGTCGGGTTTCACGCAGGGCAGCATATTCGCTTTGAAATTCGCCGCCAGGTGCTTGACCGTCTGCAACAGGCAGGTCCGGCCTGGATACAAGGCAAACCGGCCGGGAGTTGGGCCACGTTGATCCTGGAGCAGATTGACGATATGCATGATTACTATGCACGTTATCTGCCGCAAATGGCGTTGGCCGTATGCGTCCCCTTATTGATCGTGGCGGCGGTATTCCCGTCAAACTGGGTGGCCGCCCTTATTCTGCTTGGAACTGCCCCGCTGATCCCGTTGTTTATGGCGATGGTTGGTATGGGTGCTGCCGACGCTAACCGCCGCAATTTTCAGGCTCTTGCTCGCCTCAGCGGCCATTTCCTCGACCGCCTGCGTGGCATGGAGACGCTAAGAATCTTTGGTCGCGGTGAAGCCGAAACGGAAAGCATCCGCGCTGCGTCACAGGATTTCCGCCAGCGCACTATGGAAGTCCTGCGCCTGGCTTTCCTGTCATCCGGTGTCCTTGAGTTCTTTACCTCCCTGTCCATCGCACTGGTCGCGGTTTACTTCGGCTTTTCCTACCTTGGCGAACTCGATTTTGGACACTACGGCACAGGTGTCACATTAGCTGCCGGCTTCCTCGCGCTCATTCTGGCGCCGGAATTTTTCCAGCCCCTGCGCGATCTGGGCACGTTTTATCACGCCAAAGCACAAGCCGTTGGTGCAGCAGACAGTCTGAAAACCTTCATGGAAACCCCGCTTGCACATCCTGAGCGTGGCGACATTGAGCTGACAACAAAAGAAGCTGTTTCAATTGAAGCACGAGATCTGGTCATCACCTCGCCGGAAGGTAAAGTGCTTGCAGGCCCGCTCAACTTTACCCTGCCAGCGGGCCAACGCGCGGTGCTGGTTGGCCGCAGCGGCTCCGGCAAAAGTTCGTTGCTCAATGTCCTGTCCGGATTTCTCTCTTATCAGGGATCGCTGCGAATTAACGGCTTTGAACTACGCGACCTGTCGCCTGATTGCTGGCGCAAACAGCTGTCCTGGGTTGGACAAAATCCGCAGCTCCCTGCCGCCACGTTACGCGATAACGTGCTGCTCGCTCGCCCCGATGCCAGCGAAGAACAGCTGCGGGCCGCACTCGACAGCGCCTGGGTCAGTGAGTTTTTACCGCTACTGCCGCAGGGTGTAGATACACCAGTAGGCGATCAGGCGGCTCGACTTTCTGTCGGACAAGCGCAGCGCGTTGCCGTGGCTCGCGCCTTACTCAACCCGTGTCAGTTGCTGCTGCTTGATGAACCCGCCGCCAGCCTGGATGCACACAGCGAACAACGCGTGATGCAAGCGTTGAACGCAGCGTCACGCCGCCAGACTACGCTGATGGTGACACACCAACTTGAAGACCTTGCCGACTGGGATGCTATCTGGGTGATGCAGGACGGACAGATCGTTGAACAAGGCACTTATGCCGAACTTAGCGCAGCCAACGGGGCGTTTGCGACATTACTGGCTCATCGTCAGGAGGACATCTAAATGCGCGCTTTGCTACCTTATCTGACGCTGTATAAACGTCACAAATGGATGTTAACCCTGGGGATCGTTCTGGCGATCGTCACACTGTTGGCAAGTATTGGTTTGCTGACGCTTTCCGGTTGGTTCCTGTCGGCTTCTGCTGTGGTGGGTGTCACCGGGATTTACAGTTTTAACTATATGCTCCCTGCCGCCGGGGTACGCGGTGCGGCAATCACCCGCACCGCGGGCCGCTATTTCGAGCGACTGGTCAGCCACGACGCGACGTTCCGCGTGCTGCAACATTTGCGTATATATACCTTCAGCAAACTGCTGCCGCTCTCTCCTGCAGGCCTGTCCCGTTATGGACAAGGTGAATTGCTTAATCGCGTGGTGGCGGATGTCGACACGCTCGATCATCTCTATTTACGCGTGCTCTCCCCGCTTGTAGGCGCTTTTGTCGTCATCATGGTGGTCACGCTGGGGCTAAGCGTTCTCGATTTCACGCTAGCTATTACTCTTGGCGGTATTATGCTGCTGACCTTATTTATCTTGCCCCCACTCTTTTATCAGGCAGGTAAAAGCACCGGGCAAAGCTTGACGCATTTACGTGGGCAGTATCGTCAGCAGTTAACATCCTGGCTGCAGGGCCAGGCTGAACTGACCATCTTTGGTGCCAGTGAACGTTACCGCGCCCAAATGGAAGCCACCGAGTTGCAGTGGCATGAAGCTCAACGACGTCAGTCTGAATTAACGGCGCTATCACAGGCGGTCATGCTGTTAGTCGGCGCACTGGCAGTGGTTGTGATGTTATGGATGGCCTCAGGTGGCGTAGGTGGCAATACCCAGCCTGGTGCGCTGATCGCGCTGTTTGTCTTCTGTGCGCTGGCCGCATTTGAAGCATTAGCACCCGTCACCGGCGCGTTTCAGCATCTCGGACAGGTTATTGCCTCTGCGCTGCGCATCACCGAACTGACTGAACAGCAGCCAGAAGTCACCTTCCCGGATGCCGGTTCCCCGGTTTCTGAGCAGGTCACTCTCACACTACGCGATGTATCATTCAGTTATCCGGGACAAGCACAAAAAGCGCTCGACACCCTTTCCCTGCAGGCCCAGCCCGGTGAGCATATTGCGATTCTCGGTCGCACCGGATGCGGTAAGTCAACGTTACTGCAATTGCTCACCCGCGCATGGGATCCGCAGCACGGCGAAATTCTGATTAATGAGCAGCCGATTTCAGCCCTCAGTGAAACCACGCTGCGCCAGAGCATCAGCGTCGTGCCACAGCGCGTGCACCTGTTCAGCGCGACGCTTCGCGACAATCTTCTACTGGCGGCACCGCACGCCAGTGATGACACATTATCCGCGATGCTGTGCCGCGTCGGTCTGGACAAACTGCTTGAGGGTGATGGACTCAACGCCTGGTTAGGCGAAGGGGGTCGACAGCTTTCTGGTGGCGAACTTCGTCGTCTGGCTATCGCTCGTGCCTTATTGCACGATGCCCCACTGATGCTGCTGGACGAACCGACCGAAGGGCTTGATGCAACAACAGAAAGCCAAATGCTTGAATTAATTGGCGATGCCATGCGTGATAAAACCGTATTGATGGTGACACATCGTCTGCGTGGCTTGTCACGTTTTGATCAAATAATAGTGATGGACAACGGACACATTATTGAGCAAGGTAATCACGCAGATTTGTTAGCCCGGCAGGGACGTTATTACCAGTTTAAGCAACGTCTGTAAGCTATTATTGAACGATCAAACTCGCGTAGTGGAGTTTCGCAGTCATGCGCCTGGTGCAATTGTCCCGCCATTCTATAGCCTTCCCTTCACCGGAAGGCGCTTTACGCGAGCCTAACGGTTTGTTGGCGCTTGGCGGCGATCTCAGCCCAGCCCGACTGTTAATGGCCTATCAGCGCGGAATTTTCCCGTGGTTTTCGCCTGGCGACCCCATCCTTTGGTGGTCGCCCGATCCACGCGCCATTCTTTGGCCCGAGAAATTTCATCTCAGCCGCAGCATGAAACGCTTTCATAAAAACTCGCCTTATCGCGTGACGCTCAATTACGCGTTCGGTCAGGTGATTGAAGGCTGCGCGAACGACCGGGAAGAAGGCACCTGGATAACGCATGATGTAGTGGACGCCTACCATCGCCTGCACGAACTGGGCCATGCGCACTCCATTGAAGTGTGGCGAAAAAATGAATTAGTGGGCGGTATGTATGGCGTGGCGCAAGGTACACTATTTTGTGGCGAATCAATGTTCAGCCGTCAGGAAAATGCGTCCAAAACCGCACTGCTTGTTTTTTGCGCTGAATTTATCCGTCAGGGCGGAAAATTAATCGACTGCCAGGTATTAAATAGCCACACAGCTTCGCTGGGCGCCGTCGAAACCCCTCGTCGGGAGTACCTTGAACACCTGAGCAGACTGCGCCAGCAGCGGCTACCGAGCCATTTCTGGGTTCCCAGGACGTTATTTTCGCCTCAGGGGTGAATGTTTTCGGCACATTTTTTGTCGGGGTGTTATAATTGTCGCGCAGAGTTGGTTTAGCCCATTACCCCGCCGCCGTTAAGGAACAGTTCGCGTCAGGCAACGCCTATCGTTTATCTCCTCGTTCCCTTACACGTTGCGCTTTAAGTGCGGCTTTGCCGTGTGTGGTTAGAGTAATGCGCCAAACCCGATTTGCTGTGTTTTAAACGCACAAATCTTTACTTATTAAAAGAACTTCGGCATTATCTTGCCGGTTCAAATTACGGTAGTGATACCCCAGAGGATTAGATGGCCAAAGAAGACAATATTGAAATGCAGGGTACCGTTCTCGATACGTTACCTAATACCATGTTCCGCGTAGAGTTAGAAAACGGTCACGTGGTTACTGCACACATCTCCGGTAAAATGCGCAAAAACTATATCCGCATCCTGACGGGCGACAAAGTGACTGTTGAGCTGACCCCGTACGACCTGAGCAAAGGCCGCATTGTCTTCCGTAGTCGCTGATTGTTTTTAACGCCCGAATGGCGTCCAGATAATAAAAGGTCGGTTTAACCGGCCTTTTTTGTGGGCTGAGGATATGTATTTAATCCTCAATCATCCGCGCATATTCTTCCGTTAAGAAATCTACTAAAGCGCGCACTGACGGCAATAATCCCCTGCGTGATGGAAAGACTGCGTGAATAATTTCTCGCTTCGGTTCCCAACCGTCGAGCAACGCCACCAGTTCACCCGCGGCTAATTGATCTTTTACCATCAGTTGCGGAAGCTGCACTACCCCCACACCGGCAACTGCGGCTTCACGTAGCGCCAGCATATCGGTGGTAATCATTCGCGGCGTGAAATGCACCTCTGCCCGCGCGCCCTGCGGGCCAAATAACTCCCAACGATGTACATGTTTGCCCGAGGCGAGACTCAAACCAGGCCAGCGAGTCAGCTCCGCCGGAGAGTGTAGCGCCCCCATTTGCTCGATTAACTGCGGGCTGGCATACAAACGATGCCCCCTGTCCGCCAGCACACGCATCACCAGATCGCTATCCTCAAATGGTCTGGGCCTGACGCGAATCGCCACGTCCAGACCTTCTCCAACGACGTCAACACGACGATTTGTCGCCTCCAGTTGCACTGATACGTCAGGATAACGCGCCATAAAACGAGCAAGCATCGGCCCGATATGCACATGCAGTAACGTGACCGGGCACGTCAACTTCACCACGCCACGCGGTTCAACCTGTAACGCGGCAATGGCATCCTGCGCCGCCTGCGCTTCAACCAGCATCGCCTTACAGTGTTCGTAAAAGGTTTGCCCCACTTCCGTCACGTTAAACTGGCGGGTGGTTCGCTGAATCAGTCGAACTCCCAGCCTCTCTTCCAGTTGCGCTATCCGTCGGCTTAGTTTTGATTTCGGTTCATCAAGCGCCCGACCCGCCGCCGCGAATCCTCCTTCCTCTACAACATGCACAAACCATGCAAAATCATTGAGATCTGGCTTCGTCATCTAATTGTCCTATTTATGAGACAGTGAGAACTATTTTAGCTACTACTCAGCTCGCTGTCATGAATATAAGCTTATTCACATCAAGATAACGCCACTGAGGAGACACAAATGAAACACGTAACAGGCGTCTACACCGCACCTCGCCCGCACTGGGTTGGCGATGGATTTCCGGTTCGCTCGATGTTTTCTTACCAGTCTCATGCTGAGCAACTAAGTCCGTTCCTGCTGCTGGATTACGCCGGTCCACATACGTTTACGCCGGGTAACGAAAAACGCGGCGTAGGCGAGCACCCTCACCGTGGTTTTGAGACAGTGACCATCGTTTACAGCGGCGAAGTTGAACACCGTGATTCAACCGGTCGCGGCGGCATTATCGGCCCCGGCGACGTGCAGTGGATGACTGCGGGTGCAGGGATATTACACGAAGAGTTCCATTCACCAGAATTTACCCGTCAGGGCGGCGAACTGGAAATGGTACAGCTGTGGGTCAATCTGCCAGCAAAAGACAAAATGGCCGTTCCGGGTTACCAAGGCATCAGCAGCGATGTGATCCCCTCTGTCGCCCTGCCTGATGAAGCAGGAAGCGTTCGGGTGATTGCGGGCAGCTATCAGGATACAAAAGGCCCGGCACATACCTTCTCGCCGCTGAACGTTTGGGATATGCGTTTACAACGTAATCATCAGCTCACGTTGTCCCAGCCGGAAGGATGGAGCACTGCGCTGGTGGTATTGAAAGGGAATATCACCGTAAACGGCACTACGTCTGCCAGCGAAGCGCAACTGGTGGTGCTGAGCCAGCAAGGGAAAACGCTGCATATTGAAGCCTCCAGCGACGCCAGCGTGCTGCTGCTTTCTGGAGAACCGTTGAACGAGCCGATTGTAGGTTACGGTCCGTTTGTAATGAACACGAAACAAGAAATCGCTGAAGCCGTACGCGATTTTAACTCCGGCCGCTTTGGCCAAATCTGAATCGAAGGAGAAGAATATGTCCAGTCCTGCAAACTTTAATGGTTCACGTCCCGTCATCGATGTAAATGATTCCGTCATGCTGCTTATCGATCATCAGAGCGGGTTGTTCCAGACCGTCGGCGACATGCCAATGCCAGAACTGCGTGCGCGTGCCGCCGCGCTGGCTAAAATGGCGACCCTGGCGAAGATACCTGTGATTACCACGGCATCCGTACCGCAGGGACCTAACGGCCCGCTGATCCCGGAGATCCACGCTAATGCGCCACATGCCCAATACGTGGCGCGTAAAGGCGAAATCAACGCCTGGGATAACGAAGACTTCGTGAAAGCGGTAAAAGCAACAGGTCGCAAGACGCTGATTATCGCCGGTACGATTACCAGCGTGTGCATGGCTTTCCCGGCTATCAGCGCGGTTGCGGAAGGCTATAAGGTCTTCGCAGTGATCGACGCTTCCGGTACTTACAGCAAAATGGCGCAGGAAATCACCCTGGCTCGCGTTGTTCAGGCTGGCGTCGTGCCGATGGATACCGCCGCCGTCGCGTCTGAAATTCAGGGCACATGGAACCGTGAAGACGCCGCCGAATGGGCGGAAGTGTATACCAAAGTCTTCCCGGCTTATCAGTTGCTGATCGAGAGCTACAGTAAAGCCCAGGAAGTCGTGACCAACGGCGAAAAACTGGACTCTCAGCGCTAATCCTATCCTCCGCGCCTGCCTGGGCGGAGGAATATGTATATTGCGTAACCAAACGAGAGTTAACACGTAAATTCTGCTTGACCGTTTTAGCGCAACTCCCTATAGTAGCGCCCCGTTGCCCCCCAAGCGGTCAGGCAGCAATACAATATGGTGAGGTGTCCGAGTGGCTGAAGGAGCACGCCTGGAAAGTGTGTATACGGCAACGTATCCGGGGTTCGAATCCCCGCCTCACCGCCATATTTTAAGAAGAGCTCGTACGCAAGTACGGGCTTTTTTTTCGCATGTTGCACAGCCTGGCGGGGATGAAAAGCCCGGACCGGGGTTCGACTACTGGCGCAGCCAGTTGGACAGACTGAGAGCGCAGCGAACAGGCTGCCCGCAGGGCGAGCGAAGCGAGTCAATCCCCGCCTCACCGCCATATTTAAAGAAGAGCTCGTACGCAAGTACGGGCTTTTTTTTCGCATATTGATTTGCCGGATGCGGTGCAAGCACCTTATCCGGCCTACGAATGACGAACAACCTGTAGGCCTGATAAGCGAAGCGCCATCAGGCATAGCAATTATTGTCGGCTGAGTAGCGTTAACACTTCATAATGCGAGGTGTGCGGGAACATATCGAAAAGCTGAACGCGTTCAATTCGATACCCAGGCAACTCACGAATATCCTTCGCCATGGTTTGCGCATTACAGCTGGAATAAACAATAAAACGCGGTGCCATGCGGGAAAGAAAATCGCACAGCGGTTTCCCAATCCCGCGACGCGGCGGATTCACCAGCACCAGATCCGGAACTTCGTCCTGAGCGGTAGCAAACTGAGTTGAATCCAACGCCTGAAAATGCAGATTCTGCAATCCAAGTTCCTGCGCCGACTGCTTCGCGCAGGTAATCGCATCTGGCGCGATTTCAATCCCCGTCAGTTTCATTTGCGGTGTAGCGCAGTGCAGGCCAAAACCCCCAACGCCGCAAAACAGATCCCACATGTGATTAACCGGAAGCTGACGCACCCAGTCGCGCGCCGTGGCATACAACTGCCCCGCCACCACCGGGTTAGTCTGGAAAAAGCTCTGTGGGCGGATCCACAACGGTACATCGTTAAAGCGTTCCGCCAGCACCTGTTGTTCCGTCAGGAAGATTTCTGTCTCCCCTTCCATAATCGCCATATGCACCGGCTGAATATTGGCAGTGATCACTTTTAACTGTGGGAGTTGTGCCTGCAGCCAGGGCAGCGCCGCGCGCAGCTGTGCCAGTTTTGCTTCAGAACGCAGGACAAAACGCAGCATCATGCCACCATCGAACCGGCTTTCCGTTAACAACAAATATTTCAGTTCCCCGCGTTTACGCGCAACGTTATAGGGCGTTAACCCTGCTCGGGCGATAAACGGCTTAAGCGCGGAAAATACGGACGCAAAAGACTCAGGGTAGAGCGGACAGTCGCACAAATCTTCCGGCGTACCGTCACGATGCAACATCCCCAGCAACGGTTTTTCCACGCTGCCGCTGACCACCATTTTGGCTTTATTGCGAAACGCGCTTTCCGGACCACTGACCGGCGCGCACCATTCTCCGACCGGATAATCGGCCAGCAGATTCTGCAGATCGGCTGTTTTAGCGAAGAGTTGATCGGCGACAGGCTGTGTTATCCACTGACAGGAGCGACAGCGTTCGGCGTCATAAAGTGCGCACTGCATACAAAGACCTACAAATTAACCGGGGGCCAAGATTATACACGTTATTGCAAACGGAAGAACCGCCTGCTGGACGCAGGAACAAACAGTAGCAGCAATACCAGCATATCCGGCAGTTTTTGCATCACCAGCGTATGCAGGATTTCGCGTCTGGACTCCCCCGCAATACTGAACAGTTCGGGATATCCGTAGCCCAGCGAAGCAGCCCACAGATAGACGCTGGCGATAATCTGGGTCAACAGATAGATCCAGCGTGCCCAGTTCCGTCCTTTTACCAGCGAAAATGCACAGTAAATTTCGATAAATAGCAGCACCAGACTGCCCAGAAACACCAGCGTCAAATTCCAGGTCTGCACACTGCGATGAATAAACTCACTGGTTCCACGAAACCCAAGCGTATTAAAAATCATCAACAGATCGAGACAGCGGATCATAATAATAGCCAGCGCCGCCACCTGCACCAAAGCAGGGACGTTTAAGCGAGCATGTGATGTGGATGATTTCTTAAAAAATCCCAACGCGTCGTCTTCCATGAAAACGGCGCAACCACCACAGCTGCGCCGTATAGACAGGTTGGCAGATTTTAGTTTTTTCAGCCGCGTCTTGCACGTTGGATATCGCGGATCCGTTGTTTTTCTGTTCGCGCCATCAGATACCACGCGATAAATCCGATAATTCCTACCACACCAAGAATCAGCGTTGCCAGCGCGTTGATCTCCGGGTTCACCCCCATACGTACGCTGGAGAACACCAGCATCGGTAACGTTGTGGCGCCAGGACCAGAGACAAAGCTGGCAATAACCAGATCATCGAGTGACAGCGTGAAGGCTAATAGCCAACCGGAAATCACCGCCGGCATAATCATCGGCAGCGTGATGACGAAAAAGACCTTCAGCGGCGTGGCGCCAAGATCCATCGCAGCTTCCTCAATGGAATGATCCAGTTCGCGCAAACGTGAAGAAATCACCACCGCTACGTACGCTGTACAGAAGGTGACGTGCGCCAGCCAGATGGTCAGCATTCCGCGATCAGCCGGCCAGCCGATGGCGTGAGCCAACGCTACAAACAGCAGCAGCAGCGACAAACCGGTAATGACATCTGGCATAACCAGCGGCGCGGTGATCATAAAGGCGAAACCATTCGAACCACGAAAACGACCAAAGCGCACCATTACCACGGCGGCGATGGTACCAAGGATTGCCGCCATCGTCGCAGCGCCTGCGGCAATCGTTAGGCTCATGCCTACGGCGCTTATCATCGCGGTATCGTGAAAAAGCTCGCCATACCAACGCGTTGACCACCCTGCCCAAACCGTCACCAGCTTCGAGCTGTTAAACGAATAGATAACCAACATCAGCATCGGCGCGTACAGGAAGGTAAAGCCAACTACCAGGATAAAAATACGCCACGGCGAGCGAACGACCGGTAAGTTATTCATCCGTGTTCCCCCACGCTTTTTTGCTGATATTTGTGGAACCACATGATCGGCACAATCAGTAACAGCAGCATAATAATGGCGACAGCAGAAGCCACCGGCCAGTCGCGGTTATTGAAAAACTCCTGCCAAAGCACACGGCCAATCATGATGCTGTCCGGGCCGCCCAGCAGCTCAGGGATCACAAACTCGCCAACAGCCGGAATAAACACCAGCATTGACCCGGCAATAATCCCGCCCTTGGTCAACGGCACAATCACGCTAAAGAAAGTCTTCAGCGGTCGGGCACCTAAATCCAGCGCCGCTTCCACCAGCGAGTAATCAATACGGGTCAGCGCGGTATAAATCGGCAGCACCATAAAGGGCAAATAGGCGTAAACAATGCCGATATAGACCGCCAGATTGGTGTGCAAAATAGTCAACGGTTGGTCGATGACACCCAGCCACATCAGAAAGTTGTTCAGGACGCCGTTGTTTTTCAGGATCCCCATCCAGGCATACACGCGAATTAAAAACGAGGTCCAGGACGGTAGGATCACCAGCAACAGCAGAATATTACGCGTTGAGGGTTTACTGTGCGCGACTGCCCATGCCAGCGGGTATCCCAGCAGCAGACAACAGATTGTCGAAATTCCCGCCACCTGTAACGATTGCAGGTAGGCATCGAAATAGAGCGGATCGTCCGTCAGTTGCAGGAAGTTGCCTAAGTTGAGCGTGATGGATAACTGATCGTCAGCCCATGAAACGAGGTCGGTATACGGTGGAATAGCCCGCGCCATTTCCGCCAAACTGATTTTGAAGACGATCAGAAACGGCAGCAGAAACAGAAGCAGCAGCCACACATACGGCAGCGCGATCACCAGCTTGCGTCCGTGCTTCATTTGCAGTCGCGACATAAACAGCGTGAATCGCCCTGCTTTATCCACACGCGCCGGAGGTTCAAGTGTACTCATCTTCGCTCCTTAAACCGTCAACACCACACAGCTGTCCGCATCCCAACATAAACGGACTTCGTCACCCCAGGTTGGTAACCCTTTACGATAACGATGCTCATTTTGTAGCTGGGCGCTCAACATCTGACCGCTTTTCAAACGTACGTGGTACACCGACAAATCACCCAAATAGGCAATGTGCACCACTTCGCCTACCGCGAAGTTATAACCCTCTGGCGGAGGCGCTTCGCAGAGCATGATTTTTTCCGGACGTAGCGCAACATACACCGGGACGTTATCGACAACAGAAGCATCGGCGTCCACTTTCAGCGGATGTACCAGTCCTGGAGACTCAATCACCAGACCATCTTCCCGACGTTCTTTCAGCAGTCCCTCAAAAACGTTTACCGAACCGATAAACTCTGCGCTGTAACGCGTGGTCGGATGCTCGTAGATCTCTTCTGGCTCACCAATCTGGACAAATTTTCCACGATTCATGATCGCAATACGACCCGCCATCGTCATGGCTTCTTCCTGATCGTGCGTCACCATCACGCAGGTCACACCGACGCGTTCCAGGATATCCACTACCTCCAGTTGCATGCGGTCTCGGAGTTTTTTATCCAGCGCCCCCATTGGTTCATCCAGCAGCAGCAGTTTTGGACGTTTTGCCAGGCTGCGCGCCAATGCCACGCGCTGACGCTGGCCGCCAGAAAGCTGATGTGGTTTGCGTTTAGCGAACTCCTGCATATGCACGAGTCCCAGCATCTCATTCACCCGACTGGCGATTTCAGCCTTCGGCAGTTTGTCCTGCTTGAGACCAAAGGCAATGTTCTGCTCAACAGTCATATGCGGAAACAAGGCGTAGGACTGAAACATCATATTAATTGGACGCAGATAAGGCGGGACATGCGCTAAATCGACGCCATCAAGCATGATTTGCCCGGTAGTCGGCAGTTCAAATCCCGCCAGCATCCGCAGCAGTGTCGATTTGCCACAGCCGGACGCGCCGAGCAGAGCAAATATTTCACCTTTGTAGATAGTAAGATTGACGTCATCAACGGCGTGCTGACCGTCAAATGACTTGGTCAGATTGCGAATTTCAAGCAGCGGGGTCAGCGCCTTGCGGATTTTCGCTTGTGGGCGTGGGGTTGCATCATTCACTCAGGTGCTCTCCGGCATAAAACAAAGAAACGGTGCAAATAACGCACCATAACGGTGCGTATTGCCGGGTTATATGTGTCCGGGCTCAACGCTGCCCGGCAGGCACAAATCCTGCCGGGTCATGTCCCAAACATCGGTTTATTTCCCGCTTTTTACCTTCGTCCATGCGCGGGTACGTACACGATCGATCTTCGGATCCTGTACTTTCAGTGTGAACAACTTAGCTCGCACATCCGCAGGCGGGTAAATACCCGGGTTGTCACGAACTTCAGGGCTGACCAGAGCCGTCGCTTCTTTGTTGGCATTGGCATAAAAAACGTGGTCGGAGATATGCGCAATCACATCAGGGCGCAGCAGGTAGTTGAGGAACTGATAGGCTTCGTCTTTGTTTTTCGCATCGGCAGGCATCGCGAATACGTCAAAGAACGCCATTGCACCTTCTTTAGGAATTGAGAAGGAAATATTGACGCCATTTTTCGCTTCTTTCGCACGGTTTGCGGCCTGCCATACGTCCCCAGCCCAGCCGATTGCAACGCAGGTATCACCGTTTGCCAGGTCGTTGATGTACTGCGAAGAGTGGAAATAGCGAATATTCGGTCGCAGTTTCAACAACAGATCCGTTGCCGGTCCGGTGTAATCATCCGCTTTGGTACTGTTTGGATCTTTACCCAAATAGTTCAGCACCGTGGCGAACACCTCTTCGGGGGCATCAAGGAAAGAGACGCCGCAGCTTTTGAGTTTTTCCAGATTTTCTGGCTTGAGGATCAAATCCCAGCTGTCAACCGGCGCATCCGGCCCCAGCACAGCTTTAACTTTATCCACGTTGTAACCAATACCGGTCGTAGCCCACATATACGGCATCGCAAACTTGTTGTCCGGATCGTGTTTGCCCACCAACTTCAGCAGTTCAGGATCAAGGTTTTTCCAGCCCGGCAATTTGCTCTTATCCAGCGGTTGGAATACGCCCGCGGTCAGTTGACGCTCAAGGAAGCTGGCGGATGGAACGACAAGGTCAAAGCCGGTACTGCCAGCCATGAGCTTACCTTCCAACACTTCATTGGAATCAAATACGTCATAGATGACTTTAATTCCGGTCTCTTTTTCAAAATTAGCCACCGTGTCCGGGGCAATATAATCAGACCAGTTATATATATGCAGCGTTTTTTGTTCAGCAGCGAGCGTGCCGGCAGAGACGGCCATCAGAGCACCCGCAACCAGGCCTGATAACCATTTTTTATTTAAGGCGGTCATAATCTCTTTCCTTCTGAAAGTTCGTTAACAAACGAACAAAAATGTCACACTCTAATGATATGCAAGAAACGTGCATATTCTTTCATGCGGCACCGATGTAAAGAGAGACCTCTCCTCACGCCGCTATTGCTCGCTGGCATCCGCCCAGGCATTCAACATACATTGTGGCCGTAGAACAGGTCACAAGGGGCTGTTTAAATGATGACGTTGGTAAGCTTCGCAAGAATAACTTTAGCCAGGAATTGTGGATATAGCCCAGATTAAAAAACGTCTTTTATCAATTTTTTATGCAGGAATTGTCTATGACGTAAAGCGGAAGGCGCTGAATAGAGGTGAATAATTCTTTAATGAAAGGTTAAATACAGAATAAAAACGGGCAATACGCAACCGCTCTGGCAGCGGCTGCGCAATATATGTCCAGATTCAGGAAGAATTAGTGGAGAAAATGAATTTCAGCGGTGCTATTCTGCGCATCTTCTTCAGCATTAAATAACAGCTGATGCGCACCGGCTTCAAGGATCACCATCGATATCTGCTCTTCGCTCTGGCGAACAAAACATTCAAACTGCTCAAACGTCACGCCCGGCATAACGGATAAAGACTGGCAAACCACCAGTTTTGGCAGATTATCATCCTGCATATCCAGAAAAGCTTTCACCGTCAGTGAGCTGGCATTGATCGCGGACAGATCGGCGGCCAGCGGCAGCAGTGCAGAAGGTCTGACTTCTGCCATCGCGGAAAACAGAATGACGTTATCGACCAAATCAACTTTTGCATCAAAGATGCCGTCAAAATTCTGCATGTGCGGTAAATGCAGCGCCTGACAGGTATCGCATTCAAAAAAACTCATGCCCAGGTCGTCGAGCCATTGACGCAACGTATCCAGAGTGGGAACGACCAGTGATGTCATAATAATGTGCGACCTCTATTGATGAAAAAAATACCGGCACAGCTTACGCAAAAAGAGCGTATCATACCACGATCGCAATCGATATTGCGCTTAGCCGCCGATTTTAAGGCAAAATTCAGGCGTAGCGTGACGTTCGATCCACTGGATCATCTTGCCAGCTATGTCTATCCCGGTGGTTTTCTCCACTCCTTCCAGCCCCGGGGACGCGTTGACCTCCATGACCAGTGGCCCTCGATCAGCGCGCAGAATATCAACGCCTGCAACGTCCAGGCCCATAGTCCGGGCGGCTTTGAGCGCAATTTCTCTTTCGCGCGGCGTGATACTCGCAATAGTCGCCACACCACCGCGATGGAGATTAGAACGAAAATCGCCCTCTTTAGCCCGTCGTTCAATGGCGGCCACTACTTCGTCGCCCACCACGAAACAGCGGATATCGCGCCCCTTCGCTTCTTTGATATATTCCTGAACCAGGATATGGGCATTCAGCCCACGAAAGGCATCTACCACGCTTTCTGCAGCCTGCCGCGTTTCCGCCAACACCACGCCAATACCCTGGGTGCCTTCAACCAGTTTCACCACTAACGGCGCACCGCCAACCATGTCAATCATGTCGCTGGTATCGTCGGGAGAGTGGGCTATCCCGGTGATGGGTAAATCAATTCCCTGACGCGCCAGCAGTTGTAGCGAACGCAGCTTATCGCGCGCTCGTGTAATCGCTACCGACTCATTCAACGGATAGCTACCCAGCATCTCAAACTGGCGCAGCGCCGCCGTCCCATAAAAGGTAATCGCGGAACCAATCCGCGGGATCACCGCGTCGAAATGGGGAAGCTGACGGCCCTTATAATGAATAGAAGATGCCGCCGGACTGATGTTCATATAGCAAGAAAGGGGATCGATAACTTCAACCAGGTGACCGCGCTGCATCGCCGCTTCACGCAGGCGTTTACAAGAATAGAGCGTTCCGTCCCGGGACAAAATGGCAATTTTCACCCTGCACCTCTCTGAATGACCTGGTAAAAGCTGGCGTATCATACACTGGGTTAAAATCTTTAGCGCGTGGCCCATCCCTGTTTATGCAAATATTCCAGGATAAAGGGGCGACTTTCTTTAATGATGGTACGGCGAATGTGATCGCTCCAGGTGTCACGACGCGTATTGCTGCCGCGGGTCAGATAGTACTGCGCAAGCTGTTCGTCATACTGCGACAAAACGTCTGTATCGAGCGGCTGATACTGGTTTTCGTGCACAACAAGCGACGCTGGCAGGCGCGGCTTGATATCCGGGTTATCCGCAGGCCAGCCAAGGCACAAACCAAACAGCGGCAGAACGTGCTGCGGCAGCTTCAGCAGTTCGGTGACCGGCTCAATATTGTTACGCAGACCGCCAATGAATACGCCGCCAAGTCCCAGCGACTCTGCCGCCGTCAACGCATTTTGCGCCATCATTGCAGTATCAACCACGCCCAGCAGCAGCTGTTCCGCCAGCCCAAGTTGCGCATCAGGGCAAATCTGCAAATGACGATTAAAATCAGCGCAAAACACCCAGAACTCAGCGGCCTGGGCCACATGCTTTTGGCCGCCAGATAAGGTAGCCAGCGATTCACGCAGAGATTTATCCGTTATACGAACGATCGTCGTGCACTGTAGAAAACTGGAGCTTGACGTTCCCTGAGCGGCGGCAATAATCGCCTCACGCTGTGCATTCGAAATAGCATCATCGGTAAAATGGCGAATGGAACGGTGGCTGCGGAGTAAATCAATGGTTGGTGTCATCTCTTTTGTCTCTGTCTAAATCAGTTGAATCACCGGGTGCGCGTGACATCAGTTGCGGTGCCAGCAGTTGAGCAATACGCCACATCAACGCCACCGCAGCAGGGAGCATCAGCAGTACGCCCAGAAATATCATCACCACGCAGGCTAACGGGCTGTTAAGCGGTGCGGGCAAGGTGAGGTAATCGTTAAGCGATAGCAGCGCCAGCGATAACAAAACCATCCCAATTATTTCCAGCATCAATACGCTTTTGGGTAATACACCAATTGTGCGCATACGCGGCCTCCCGGCGAAATGGCTTTCATTATAAAACGTTCCGGCTTGCCGTGTTTAACAGATATAGCTTGAGGATATCAAAGCAACAGGCTGAACCTGCTTTCCATCCGTCACAAATCGCGGCATCATAACAAGTATTGCCATCCGGCCTGATAAGTTCGAGGAGAAAGAGATGTTTGCCGTTATTTTTGGTCGCCCAGGGTGCCCGTATTGCGTGCGCGCAAAAGAATTAGCAGAAAAATTAAGCAGTGAGCATGACGATTTTAACTTCCGCTACATTGATATCCATGCTGAAGGAATTACCAAAGCAGATCTGGAAAAAACAGTAGGTAAGCCAGTTGAAACCGTTCCGCAGATTTTCGTCGATCAAAAACACATCGGCGGCTGCACGGATTTTGAAGCATGGGCAAAAGAGAATATGAATCTGTTCGCCTGATAGCTGTTTCTACGCCCTCAGCTTGAGGGCGTCATCAGTTCTTTTTCCGCCGTTGATGCTGATTGAATAAGCTACTGATAAATAAAAAACATAATGCGCCAAGCGCGCACCAGAACACCGCACTAAACAACCACGCCAGCTCTTGCCACAATGAACGCGTCGGCATAAAAACGAAACGCATCAGTAACAGGCAGCACGGCGCCGCCAACATTGCACCAAGAAGGGGTTTGAGTACTTCCCGACGATGGGAAAAAAAGCTTGCTGCAGCACCAGGTAAGATAAAAAACAACAATCCGACCTCAGGATGCCCTGCTGCTCTGAATGCCCCTTTCACGTTCAGCGTTAATGAAAGACACACCACAATAAAGAGCACAAAGCAGCAGACCGCACTCGCCCAACTTTGCTTATGTTTCAATCGTTCCTCCTGACACATTCTCTATCGAACACTCTTTTCGCCCGCAGGCGTCCAGTCAGATAAAGTAACTCGGCATTCCATGCCAAAAACACACCCACACGATTCTTATAGCCGTTGATACGTAATGAGATTAAACTAGCCGCATATATTGTTATGCTGCATTATTCGGGGCTGTGTACGATGCTATCGCCCCTTAATTTCTGGCAAAAACATTAGCGTAAATTGCCATTTCTTTCAATAGCTTACTAGTAAACAAGAAGTTAGTCTCCGTGAATATAAACGTCGCAGATTTGTTAAATGGGAATTACATCCTGTTATTATTTGTGGTCCTGGCTCTGGGCCTGTGTCTGGGCAAATTGCGTCTGGGTTCAGTCCAACTCGGTAATTCCATTGGCGTTTTAGTGGTCTCCCTATTATTAGGTCAGCAGCACTTTAGTATTAACACCGATGCATTAAATCTCGGCTTTATGCTGTTTATTTTTTGCGTCGGCGTCGAAGCCGGCCCCAACTTTTTTTCGATTTTTTTTCGCGATGGGAAAAATTATCTAATGCTTGCCCTGGTGATGGTCGGTAGCGCAATGCTGATCGCCCTGGGGCTGGGTAAGCTATTTGGCTGGGACATCGGCCTGACGGCGGGTATGCTGGCTGGCTCGATGACCTCAACGCCGGTGCTGGTCGGCGCAGGTGACACCTTGCGCCATTCAGGAATGTCAGGGACACAACTTTCAAGCGCTCTCGATAACCTGAGCTTGGGTTACGCCCTCACCTATTTGATTGGTCTGGTCAGTCTGATTGTTGGTGCGCGCTATTTGCCGAAACTTCAGCATCAGGACCTGCAAACCAGCGCCCAACAAATCGCGCGTGAACGGGGCCTGGATACTGACGCCAATCGTAAAGTTTACCTCCCGGTGATTCGCGCCTATCGCGTTGGCCCGGAGCTGGTGGCATGGGCCGATGGTAAAAATCTGCGCGAACTGGGTATTTATCGTCAGACCGGTTGTTACATTGAACGTATCCGTCGCAACGGCATTCTTGCCAACCCGGATGGTGACGCGGTGCTGCAAATGGGCGATGAGATAGCCCTGGTGGGTTATCCGGACGCCCATGCCCGCCTCGATCCCAGCTTCCGTAACGGTAAAGAGGTGTTCGATCGCGATCTGCTCGATATGCGCATCGTCACTGAAGAAATTGTAGTGAAAAACCACAATGCCGTTGGTCGTCGCCTGGCCCAGTTGAAACTGACCGACCACGGTTGTTTCCTGAACCGCGTGATCCGTAGCCAGATTGAAATGCCTATTGATGACAACGTCGTGCTCAACAAAGGTGACGTATTGCAGGTCAGCGGTGATGCTCGTCGCGTGAAAACCATTGCCGATCGTATCGGCTTCATTTCGATTCACAGTCAGGTGACCGATCTGCTGGCCTTCTGCGCCTTCTTTATCATCGGTCTGATGATCGGGATGATCACCTTCCAGTTCAGTAATTTCAGCTTCGGCATCGGGAATGCGGCTGGACTGCTGTTCGCCGGTATCATGCTGGGCTTCCTGCGAGCCAACCACCCAACGTTTGGCTACATCCCACAGGGTGCGCTGAACATGGTGAAAGAGTTTGGCCTGATGGTATTCATGGCTGGCGTCGGTTTAAGCGCAGGCAGTGGCATTGGTAATGGACTGGGGGCCGTCGGTGGTCAAATGTTGATTGCCGGTCTGGTAGTCAGCCTGGTTCCGGTTGTTATCTGTTTCTTGTTTGGTGCTTACGTATTGCGCATGAACCGCGCCCTGCTCTTTGGCGCCATGATGGGCGCACGTACCTGTGCTCCGGCAATGGAAATCATCAGCGACACCGCACGCAGCAACATCCCTGCGTTAGGCTATGCCGGGACCTACGCGATAGCCAACGTTCTGCTGACATTAGCGGGGACACTCATCGTCATTGTCTGGCCTGGCCTTGGTTAGCGCTGAAATTTACCCTTAAACGAAAATTTTTTGCAGGTAAGCAGAACTTTTCTTCAAGGTGTCAGTCATAACTATTGCCACTGCTTTTCTTTGATGTCCCCAATTTGTGGAGCCCATCAACCCCGCCGTTTTGGTTCAAGGTTGATGGGTTTTTTGTTGCCTGAAATTCACTACTGAAAAAATCAATCACCAACACCAACACCAACACCAACACCAACACCAACACCAACACCAACACCAACACCAACACCAGCAGTATGCCTGTATTCGAAGTCAGTGTACTTATGGTTCCTCGTGCTGCCTGGCAATCAAACACAATTAAATTTAACTGGAACCCTACCATCGAAAATTATGGCTATATACCTGTGACTCATATCTCAATTTTTTGAGTCAAAAGTTTGACAGTTCATTTCAACTCTGTTTTATTGCCTACACGATAATTATCCACAACATCTCTATTTAAATAGTGAACTTTTTCATGCTTTTAATTTACTCATGGTGATAAGTAATGAAGCTGCAAACTGTTATTCATAGAAAGAACATAATTTACTTTACTGTCGGCCTGGCCATGTTGACGATAATGGGGATTCTGGGAGTGGACACTTATTTACCTTCAATTCCCGACATCGCAAAAGAATTTGAAAAAAATGTCTCAACCACGCAGTTGTCGATTATGGTTTATACCCTATGCATTGGTTTTGGACAGCTAATTTTTGGTCCATTATCTGATGCTATTGGCCGGCGAAAAATTATGCTTACAGGTGCGGTTATTTATGGCGTGACAACATATTGTCTCACGCTCTCAACCGATCTGGTTATGTTTCTGGCGATCCGTGTCATACAAGGTCTTTCTATATCAATAACGCTGGTTACAGCAATCAGCGCAGTTCGAGATGTAACTCGTGGTTCAGTGGCCGCGACGCTGTATGCCATCATCATCACTATCGAAGGTGTCGTTCCCATTGCTTCGCCCCTGCTGGGAGGGGTAATTAATGACTTATGGGGATGGCGCGCAATTTTTTTAATGATATGTGGCTATGCTATTATAACGTTAACATACGTTTATTTTAACTTCCCTGAAACACTCAGCCATGAGAGAAGGGTTGCCTATTCATTGAAATCATCATTTAATACGTATAAAGAGATCAGCAAACAACCTCGATTTTATCTACCTTGTCTGTCTCTTGGTCTGTCATTCTCGCTGATTTATTGCTATGTCACAGCCTCCCCATTTATTTTTATGGTTACGTTTGGATACTCATCAACGCAATTTGGTGTGCTTTCATCAATTATTGGAGGCTTCCTACTGCTGGGGGCTGCATTATCAGGTAAACTTCTTAAGAAACGGTCTGCGCCGCAAATTTTGAATTCGTGGCTGAAAATCATCGCCTCATTTATTGTACTGTGTATTCCATTAATAATACTTAGTTATCACGTCAATATTTTTATATTCTTCTTTATTATCCTGATGTTTGCTGGAGGGATGTTCGAATCACTCTATACCTACCTGACCATGTCCAGCCAGCGCACCAACCTGGGAGCGACCTCTGCGTTGATGGGAGCCGCCTCGCTGGTTATTCCGTCAGTTATCGGAGGTGTCGGTAGTTTTTTAATTGAGCTAAATACCAGCATCTGGATGATGTACTTGCTTTTGATAATTTTGATAATGATATACATGTTAAAGAAATATCAAACACTTACAGTAACTGATCGGCGTTAAAATGAGCTGATAGACATTGCTGCTATAAGACCTATAGCAGCAATGTCCCCGACATAACCTGATTTTCATCGCTGAGTGAGGTTCCCCGGAAACGCTTTCTCAAATTTGCAGCATGCCCGTTATGGCACATACTTTACTCGGTGCTAAATGGTGATGGGGTTGCTATGTTACTCTCAGGCAAAGTCGCAATGATCTTCGGTGGCAGCGGCGCTATTGGTAGTGCAGTTGCGCATACTATGGCGCGCGAAGGAGCCCATGTGTATCTGGGCGCGCGCCGTCAGGAAAAGCTGGATTGGACCGCAAGTGGCATCCGAACGGCGGGTGGTACAGTCGAAACCTTTATCACCGATGTACTTGACGAGCACAACGCATCGAAGGAAGTTACCCGCCTTGTACAGCAAACCGGTGGAATAGATGTGGTGGTAAACGCAACGGGATTTATGCACGAACAGGGCAAACGCATCGATGCATTATCCCTCTCTGAGTTTATGAGCGGTATCACCCCTTTTCTTGCGGCGCAGTTCAATATCGCAAAAGCCGTAACGCCGCACATGGGCGGCAATCGAGCGGGCGTTATTCTCACCATCGTTGCGCCCGCAGCCCCGATGGCGATGCCCGGGCATCTCGGCCATATCGTCGGCTGTGCAGGAACAGAGGCTTTTATTAAGGCGCTCGCCAGCGAGACGGGACCAATAAACATTCGTGTCGTCGGCGTGCGGTCGCATGCGATTGTGGATGCTGTAGCGGCTGGCTCCTATACCGGAGAAATTTTCACCGCTAAAGCACACTCAATGGGTTTAACCGTCGATCAATGGTTAGGGGGGGCGGCGCAAAGTACCATGCTCGCGCGCCTGCCTACGCTTGCACAAATCGCTGAGGTTACAACCTTTCTCGCTTCAGACCATGCCAGCGCCATGACCGCCACAGTGGTAAATATTACCGGGGGCGCCACCATAAGCTAATTTACCCGCTTTTCACGCCACGCGCTGCTGCGAGCCTTTTTTTGCACTCGGACGGGAACACAATGCTATACCGCACATAATAACCAACGCGCTCACCAGATGATATGAATGCAGAGTGACGTGCAAAAACATCACGCTAAATAATCCGCCACTCAATGGGATCAAGTGTGAATAGATCTCTCCACGCGTTGCGCCAATGGCGCTAATCCCTTTGTTCCATAATAGATACGACAGCCACGAAGGAAAAATAACAAGGTATGCCAGCCCAATCACAACGCCTGTATTGGCATAGCTATTCCATCCCGGCATACCATTGCGTATCAACTCCAAAGCCAGTACCGGAATAAGTACAATCGCACCTAACAGCGCGCTCACTGCGACAAAGGCGTTTCCCTTTACCTCACGCGGTTTAATGCGTAAAAAAGCACAATAGACGGCCCAACTTAACGCTGACCCCATGGTCCAGAAATCGCCCTGATTCAGATGCGCAAATACCCGCGCATTTATCATATCACCCTGCGACACCAGCCATATAACACCAACAGTACTCAGGATCACACCAGCTATATTTCGCGCAGAAATCCGCTCGTTAAAAAAAAACTTATTGATTAACAGTACGAGCGCCGGGGTGGTGGACATATAAATCGCGGCATTAAGCGAGGTTGTATATTGCAAGCCGATATACAACGTTAAGGGGAAAAGAACCTGACCACAAAGCGCAAGGAAGACGATAGTACCAAAGGATTTTTTCATCACCGGCCATTGCTCTGTGACCTGACGAAAATAGAGCGTCATCAATAATAACGCGGTAAATACCCAGCGTGCCGCTGATAAAACGATGGGATTAACTTCAGCGACCAAGAGATGACCAATCACATAATTTCCACCCCAAAAACAGGCAGCCAGACTGAGTAAAAGATAGGACATATTTGCGCCTTATTGTCAGTTGTACGGTATGACCACAAGGCTACGGCGGCGTGAGAATGAATGCTAATATAACGTTTTTATCCATCTGCATAGATTAAAACTATGAAATTTACGCTAAGGCAACTTGAGTTTTACATCGCGCTTGCAGAAACATTACAAATTTCCAAAGCTGCTGCACGCTGTCATATTTCTCAGTCATCAATGACCATTGCCATGCGAAACCTGGAAGAAGCATTAGACGTGCAGCTATTTGTACGTTATCCCAAAGGTGCGAAGCTCACCGCTGAGGGCGAGCGCTTTCTGGCACATGCCTGCAACATCATCAACAGTAGCCACTCGGCTATTGACGCCCTGCATGACAGGAGCGAAATTCTCACCGGCACGGTGCGCATAGGCATTGCTGAAACGCTCTCTACCTATCTTATCCCGGATATACTCAACGATATTGAACGACGTTTCCCTTTGCTGGAGATCGTGTTTTATGAAGCTACTGCACCGGAACTGGTACAGGCGCTACGGGAACAAAAGGTCGATTTTTGCCTGCTTCTGACCTCAAATATCAACCATGATAACGACCTGGAGATCGAAACATTTATTCGTTCACAGCGCCGCCTGTGGACGTCTATTGGGCATCCGCTACAGAGCCAGGCATCGATCCGTTTAATAGACGTCGAGAAACTACCATTTTTACTGCTGGAAACCGATAAGTACCCTGACGTAATCATCGATTACTGGCAGCAGCGTGGCTATACGCCCAATATCAGTTTTCGCAGCAACTCTTTTGAAGCAATAAGAAGTCTGGTTGCAAAAGGTAGAGGGATAACCATTTTATCCGACCTGGTGTATCGCCCGTGGTCACTGGATGGTCTGCGCGTCATGCACAGAACGATTGATGATTTTATTACTTATATGGATGTCGGGACGGTAAAAATAGCCGCCCGACCGTTGACGCCAGAGGCGGTAAAAGTCATTGATTTTTTACGTCAGGCCGTTACCCGCCTCGACAAACCATTTTGAGGATTTTATCTCTGCGGCAATTCGGCAATACGCTCCACCATCATCAGAATATCTTCTCGCTGCAGCGGTTTTTTATCCGTAACAAAATGCAGCGTCATTCCTTCAATAAACGCATCCAGCGCCCGCGCCGTAACCGGATCAAACCACTGCTCTAACGTTTGTTGGCTGCGTAGCATCCAGTTCTGCATCACCGTTTTCAACGCTGGATTACGGCTGGCGAATGCATACAGCTGATACATAAGCTCCATATTATCAGGCGTTGTGACCTGGGAGCCGTAAATCATATCGGTAATCGCATGGCAGGCCGCCTGCGCATCAGCAACGTCGGCAAAAAAATCCTGGTACTGCTGAGACATAGTATGCGTAAAACAGCTGAATGCCTCCAACAGCAGATCATCTATTCCTGCAAAATAATAGGTCATTGAGCCCAGTGGCACCTCGGCAATCATAGCGATTTTACGGTGTGTAACCCCATGAATACCATGGATTACTATCGCCTTAAGGGTGGCCTGAACTATTTTTTCCCGCCGCTGCGGATCGTTTGCACGTCGCACTGCATTTCCTCTTCTTGCATTTGTGTACAAATGTACACAACCTTGCTAATGTTGTCTTCTTTCCTCTTTTCTTTGGCTCGAATTCATGACTGGCATCTCATCACGCAAAGCCTTAAGACGTCGCACCTGGGCGCTGTTCACGTTCTTCTTTTTACCAGGATTATTAATGGCCTCCTGGGCAACGCGTACCCCTGCCATCAGAGATATCCTCTCCATCTCTACCGCCGAAATGGGCGCGGTGCTGTTTGGACTCTCTATTGGTTCGATGAGTGGCATTCTTTGTTCGGCCTGGCTGGTGAAACGATTTGGCACGCGCAAAGTGATCCGCACTACCATGTCATGTGCGGTCATTGGGATGGCTATCCTCAGCGTGGCGCTCTGGCTACATTCCGCCTGGCTTTTCGCATTTGGTCTGGCCGTGTTTGGCGCCAGTTTTGGCGCAGCAGAAGTGGCCATCAACGTCGAAGGTGCGGCGGTTGAACGCGAAATGAATAAAACCGTGCTGCCGATGATGCATGGTTTTTACAGCCTGGGAACGCTGGCGGGCGCAGGAGTCGGGATGATGCTTACCGCCTTCAGCGTCCCGGCAAACGCGCATATTCTGCTGGCGGCGCTGGTAGCTATCACTCCTATCTTTATCGCCATCAAAGCGATTCCTGACGGCACGGGTAAAAATGCCGCTGATGGTTCTCCCTCCGGTGAAAAAGGACTGCCTTTTTATCGCGATATCCAGTTATTGCTGATTGGCGTCGTGGTGCTCGCAATGGCATTTGCTGAAGGTTCCGCCAACGACTGGCTTCCGCTGCTGATGGTGGACGGTCATGGATTTAGCCCAACATCAGGCTCTCTGATTTATGCCGGATTTACGCTGGGCATGACCGTTGGCCGCTTTACCGGCGGCTGGTTCATCGACCGCTACAGCCGCGTCACGGTGGTGCGCGCCAGTGCGCTGATGGGCGCTCTCGGGATTAGCCTGATTATTTTTGTCGACAGCTCTTGGGTGGCGGGTGTTTCCGTTATTTTGTGGGGACTCGGTGCATCACTCGGCTTCCCGCTGACCATTTCAGCCGCCAGCGACACCGGCCCCGATGCACCAACCCGCGTCAGCGTTGTCGCAACAACCGGCTATCTGGCGTTCCTGGTTGGACCGCCGCTGCTGGGCTACCTGGGTGAACACTACGGCCTGCGCAGCGCTATGCTGGTGGTGCTGGCGCTGGTGCTTGTTGCCGCCATCGTCGCGAAAGCGGTGGCGAAACCGGATCTCAAAAATACCACGGTGATGGAGAACAGCTAATGAGTATCAAATTAATTGCGGTCGACATGGATGGCACATTTTTAAGTGACCAAAAAACCTATAACCGTGAGCGCTTTATGGCGCAATACCGCCAGATGAAAGAACAAGGGATCCGCTTTGTGGTCGCCAGCGGCAATCAATATTATCAGTTGATTTCCTTTTTCCCCGAACTGGCCAGTGAGATCTCATTTGTTGCCGAAAACGGCGGTTGGGTAGTCAGTGAAGGTGAAGATGTTTTTAACGGCGAACTGGCAAAGGATGATTTCCAGGCCATCGTTGAACATCTGCTGACCCGTACGGACATTGATATTATTGCCTGTGGTAAAAACAGCGCCTACACGCTGAAGCAGTACAGCGATGAACATAAAGCTGTTTCCGCCATGTATTATCATCGTCTCGAATTTGTAGATAATTTTGATAATCTTAACGACGTTTTCTTCAAGTTCGGGCTGAATATTTCCGACGACAGAATCCCACTGGTGCAGGCCGATCTCCACGAGGCGATTGGCGACATTATGGTGCCGGTGCATACCGGCTACGGCAGCATCGATTTAATTATTCCCGGCGTGCATAAGGCAAATGGTCTGCGGCTGCTGCAACAACGCTGGAATATTAACGACGATGAGGTTGTTGTGTTTGGCGATGGTGGAAATGATATTGAAATGCTGCGCCAGGCGGGATTTAGTTTTGCAATGGCCAACGCCCATGAGCCGGTTATCAAGGCGGCGAAATATCGCGCGGGATCGAACAACGAAGAGGGCGTCCTGGATATTATCGACCGCGTGTTAAAGAATGAAGCACCGTTTACGCATTAACGCCTCAGCACAGACGGCAACAAAATGATGGCATGATCTATTCATAATCCGCCTCAAATTAACCCACTGGATTATTACTTCCAGTGAATATTTCAGGTGAACGGATTATGAAGAAAAGTGTACTGATGGCGACATTGTTGCTGGGTTTTGCAGGGTCAGTATTTGCACAAAGCGTTACCGTTGATGTACCAAGCGGTTATAAAGTGGTGATCGTGCCCTCTTCCGTCAGCGTGCCTCAGGCGGTCAACGTGACTACCGCGCCACAAACGGTGTATGTTGCCCCGGCTCCTGCCCCGGCTCCTGTTTATCGCGCACATCCTTATGCGCGACATGTTGCCAGCGTCGGTGAAGGCATGATCATCGAACATCAGATTGACGATCACCACTAAGTTTCTGCCAGGCCCGGGCTACCGGGCTTTAGCCTTCCCGGGAATCCCCTACCCGTTTATCTTTCAGGAAGATCACCATAAGAATCAGCCACAGCACCCCGCTGGCCAGATTGAACAAGCTGAACAAGCCGTTGCCTCCCAGCAGATAAGCGTGTTTACTCAGCTCGATACCAACGGTAAAAATCAGCATCTGCAACATACCCATTGCGGCAGAAACCGTACCTTTACTCATTTCACTGGCAAACAGCGTCAGGCGCACCAGCCCCGCATTCGCCACGCCAATGCCAAACGCATAGATACTCAAACCCGCCGTCATCCATAGATATGCATGAGATGACACCACCGTGGCCGCAGCGGCAATAATCAGGCCAACGGCAATTGGCCAGCCGCCCATGATAATCAGCGAACGCACGGTTTTTCGCGAAGTCAGACGCGCCAGCACCAGGTTACCGGCAATCAGCGCACCAAAAATCGGCACCTGCAACAGGCCATATTCGTAACTACTGAGATGTTCTCCGCTGATGATAATAATCGGAGATTGCGCAATCCACGCCAGTAACGGCAGGCTGACAAAACCCAACGCCAGTGCGCCTGCAACGAAACGCACGTTCCTTAGCACCAACTTATAATCCTTGCCCAGCTCTTTAATGGACAGCTTTTCACCCAGCCGGGTTGCCGTTTCCGGCATCGCGCGTTGCAGACCAAAAAAGGAGATGGCCGCCAGAGCAGCAAACAGGATAAACATCCCTTCCCACGGCAGAACATGTACCCAGGCTGCGCCTACCAACGGACCCAGCAGCGGCGCAATCAGCGCCACGTTTGCCATCAGCGCGGTAATTTTTATGCAGACCGCTTCTTCAAAGGATTCCTGAATGGCGGCGTAACCCACCGCACCAATAAAGCACAGGCTTATCCCCTGCAAAAAACGCAGGAAAGTAAATTGCTCAATATTCTGTGCAAGCAGGGTCGCAAGGCAGGTCACGATGAACCAGAGCACGCCGGTTAACATCACCGGACGACGCCCAACACGATCCGATAGCGGTCCTAACAACCACTGTAAAAACATGCCGCCAGCCAGATAGGCGGTCATGGATGTGGGTACCCAATCTAATCCGGCATTGTATTGCTCCACTACCGCCAACATTCCAGGCTGGATCATATCGTTGCCGATATAAGTAGAGAATTCGTAAAGCACCAGACAGAGAGGGAAAAGTAATGCCTGACGCCCCAAACGGGCGCCTGAAGATAAACGGTTCTGCATGCAGTCTCTTAGCTATAGAAAAATCGCGCAAAGTGTAATAAATGCGCCGTACTGGTGATAGTGAATTATGTGATTTGAAAGCAAAATGCGCACATTTTTACATTCATTTGCTCAAGAAGATTTTGCTTTAAGGTTAATTTAAGTTGAGACCGCTATCATGCTCAATAAGTCTCATTAATTGTCTTAAAAATAGTCATTTAGCAGACAAATAAGACAAGACCGCTTTTTATCCCGTGAAAGCAATTTTATGCTCTCGCTCCCATGGGCCTTTTCAACGATTACACTGAGTCTGGACGTTATGCTGGAAAATCTGAACAACTCACTTTTTTACCTGATCAATGCAACACCCGACTCTGCGCAATGGGCAATTTCGCTCGCCATTTTCATTGCCAAAGATCTGATCAGCATTGTGCCGCTGTTAGCTGTTGTGCTCTGGCTTTGGGGACCTCGCGGTCAGGTTACGCTCCAGCGCCAGTTGGTCATCAAAATGGCCATTGCGTTGATAGTTGGTCTGACGATTTCCTGGCTGATGGGACATCTGTTCCCTCACGATCGCCCGTTTGTAAACCACATTGGTTACAACTTCCTGCATCATGCGGCAGATGACTCTTTCCCGAGTGACCACGGTACGGTTATCTTTACCTTTGCACTGGCCTTCCTGTTCTGGCATCGCCTGTGGACGGGCGCTCTGCTGATGGTCGTTGCCGTGGCGATTGCCTGGTCGCGGGTTTACCTTGGCGTACACTGGCCGCTGGATATGCTGGGCGGATTACTGGCTGGGTTGATCGGCTGTCTGAGCGCCCAGATGATCTGGCAGCGCTTTGGCGCGACCCTGTACCTCGGCTTGCAAACTTGCTATCGCGCCTGCTTCGCCCTCCCCATCCGAAAAGGTTGGGTACGTGACTAACCCACGGTAAAAAGAGTAGTATTAAGCGCGAAACTGAGCACTTATTCTATTCTCCAGAGGAACTATGGAAACTCGACGCGACGAGCGTATTGGTCAATTACTGCAGGCGCTGAAACGCAGCGATAAATTACACCTCAAAGAAGCCGCAACGTTGCTGGGCGTGTCTGAGATGACCATTCGTCGCGACCTGAATAATCATGATGCTCCCGTCGTACTGCTCGGGGGCTATATTGTTCTGGAACCCCGCAGCGCTAACCATTATTTAATCAGCGATCAAAAATCCCGTCTGGTTGATGAAAAACGTCGCGCCGCCCAGCTGGCGGCGAGTCTCGTGCAGGCACATCAGACCATCTTTTTCGATTGCGGTACTACCACACCGTGGATCATTGAAGCGATCGACAATGAACTGCCCTTCACCGCAATCTGCTACTCGTTGAATACGTTTCTGGTGCTGCAGGAAAAACCGCAGTGCCGCGTCATTCTGTGTGGTGGCGAATTCCATGCCAGTAACGCGATTTTTAAACCGCTCGACTTCCAGGAAACGCTGAACAATCTGTGTCCGGATATCGCCTTTTATTCCGCGGCAGGCGTTCATATCGAGAAAGGCGCGACCTGTTTTAATCTGGAAGAACTGCCGGTGAAGCACTGGGCAATGTCGATGGCGCAGCATCACGTTTTGGTGGTCGATCACAGCAAGTTTGGCAAGGTGCGGCCTGCGAGGATGGGGGAATTAAAACGCTTTGATACCATCATCAGTGATAACCGCCCTGACGATGAGTTTGTTGAGTACGCTAAAGCGCAACGTATCACGCTGAAGTATTAAGAGATACTGCCGGACGGCGATTGCGCCATCCGGCATAGGTAAGGTTAAGAGAACCAACCACCAAACCACTGGTGGAATTTCATCATCACAAAGTCCCACATGCGGCTAAAGAAACCACCCTCTTGCACATCCTCCATCACCATCAATGGACGTTGCTCAATGGATTTTCCGTTCAACTGAAAGTCGATAGTGCCCACAACCTGACCTTTCTTCAGCGGTGCAGTTAGCTGTGGTTCAGTCAGGGTAAAGCTGGCCTTCAGGTTTTTGAGCTGGCCACGCGGGATGGTCACAGAACCACCTTCTCCGGCACCCAAATTCACTTCACTCTTATCGCCAAACCATACGCGCTGAGTAACGAAAGTCGCATCCGGCTTGATCGGCGTAACGGTTTCAAAGAAGCGGAAGCCCCAGGTCAGCAGCTTTTCTGACTCATTAAAACGAATGCGATCGGTTTTCGCCCCCAGCACCACGGAGATCAGGCGCATATCGCCCTGGGTCGCGGAAGCAACCAGGTTGTATCCCGCCCCGGCAGTGGTCCCGGTTTTCATACCATCCACGTTCAGGTTGGTGCTCCACAACAGACGGTTGCGGTTCGGTTGACGAATTTTATTGAAGGTAAATTCTTTCTCTTTGTGAATAGCATACTCTTCCGGCACATCGTGAATTAACGCCTTCCCGAGCAGCGCCATATCACGTGCGGTACTGAACTGTCCTGCCGCATCCAGACCGTGCACCGTCTGGAAAGTAGTGTTGGTCAGCCCCAGTTTTTTCGCATAGCCGTTCATCAGACCAATAAAGGATTCCTGGCTGCCGGCAACGTAATCAGCGAGTGCAATACAGGCATCGTTACCTGACTGAATGATAACGCCTTTATTCAGATCTGACACCGCAACCTGATCGCCGGGCTTGAGGAACATGACCGACGAACCGCGCAGGGCTGGATTACCGGTCGCCCAGGCGTCTTTGCCCACGGTGACCATGTCGTTGAGGTTAATTTTTCCGGCCTTCAGCGCCTGCCCAACCACATAGCTGGTCATGATTTTGGTCAGACTGGCAGGATCCAGTTTCTCATCAGCATTACCTTCCGCCAGCACCTTGCCACTGGCGTAATCCATCAGAATCCACGCGCGTGCGTCCACGCTCGGCGGGGCCGTCGGTTGCTCCGCCGCCTGTACGGTCGGCGCCAAAAGGATTAAGAGTGCAGAACCTGCAGCAAAGCTGCGAAGTGAAGAGAAGTATTGCGTCATAAATGCCACCCGAGTATCCATTCCAAAAAACCACGTCATACCACACCGTGTTTACACAAAACCGGCCAAGCGACCTCGACCAACCCATGCAGAAAAAGTCTGATGGATGACGTGTAAAATAAGTGCGGTGAGTAATAACGCACTAACGAGCTTAAAGAAACCGTAAGTTGGTAAAGTTTTTAAAGTTTATGCAATAACGCCGCGCTGCGCTGCTCCTGGCACGATTTTTTTAGACTTTGTTGCGTAAATATTAGGTTTACCCCACCATGTGAGCTAGTCAGATGGCATCTGCAGCCATAAAGCTGCTCAATTAATTTGCGGGGTTACTATGATTACACTGTGGGGTCGCAATAACTCGACCAACGTAAAAAAAGTATTGTGGACGCTCGAGGAACTGGAACTGCCGTATAACCAAATTCTGGCGGGCGGACAGCATGGCGGTAACCGCGATGCCGACTATCTGGCACTAAACCCGAACGGACTGGTCCCGTTGTTACGCGATGATGAAACGGACGTTGTTCTGTGGGAATCCAATACCATTGTCCGCTATCTGGCCGCTCAGTACGGACAAAAACGTTTATGGATTGACGCTCCGGCCGCGCGCGCCGTCGGCGAAAAATGGATGGACTGGGCAAATCAGACGCTAAGCCCCGCGCATCGGGTTATCTTATTTGGCCTGGTCAGAACACCTGCCGATCAGCGCGATCTAGCGGCCATTGAGGCCAGTAAGCAAGTATGCGATAACCTGTTTGCCATTCTGGATAACGCGCTGGCGGACCAGCCATGGTTCTCCGGCGCTGAATTTGGCACTGCCGATATCGCCGTTGCGCCGTTCATCTATAACCTGTTCAACGTTGGCCTGAGCTGGACCCCGCGCCCTCATCTGGAGCGCTGGTATCAACAACTGACCGAGCGCCCGGCGTTTCAAAAAATCGTGATGATCCCGGTCAGCTAATTCAATCAGGGACTCACTTTCAGTAATTCCCCGTCGGACTCGTCGGTTAGTACATACAAATAACCGTCTGGTCCGACGCGCACATCACGGATCCGTTGCCCCCTTTCCTGCAACAGACGACCATCCTCAGTGACCGTATTCCCTTTAACGCTCAGTACGATCACTTCTTTATCTTTCAACGCGCCGATGAACAACTTCTGCCGCCACTGTGGAAAGGTATCGCTATTATAAAAAGCCATTCCGCTGACCGCTGGCGACTTTTCCCAGTAAAAGATGGGTTGTTCCGTGCCAGCAACAATTTGACCTTTTGCTTCGGGAATTTTCAAACCACTGTAGTTAACACCCCAGGTCGCGACAGGCCAACCGTAGTTTTTCCCTTTCTCGGGGATATTAATTTCATCGCCTCCGCGTGGACCATGCTCATTGAGCCACAACACATCACTCCACGGATTCATCGCCATACCCTGCGGGTTGCGGATGCCATACGACCAAATCTCTGCCCGCGCTCCCGCCATGTTCACAAACGGATTATCCGGTGGAATTTTGCCCTCATCGGTCAGCCGTACGACCTTGCCCTGCAGCTTATCCAGATCCTGGGCGGTAGCGCGTTGATTATTCTCCCCCAGGCCAATAAACAGATAGCCGTTGCCATCAAATACCAGACGTCCACCAAAATGGTTTCCGGTAGAGAGCTTTGGCTGTTGGCGAAAAACGGTCTGAAATCCTTGCAGGTGTTTGAGATCGTCACTCAATCGCCCGTAGCCTACCGCGGTGCCCGCTTTGCCTTCGCGGTCGGTTTCAGCGAAGCTTAGCCACACCCGACGGGATCGTTCAAAGTCCGGAGCTAACACCACATCAAGCAATCCGCCCTGACCATTCGCCCAGACTTTTGGTACGCCGGTTAGCGGGTCGGAAAGCCCTTTATCAGGCTGCCAGAGTCGAAGCTGTCCACCTTTGAGCGTAATGAGCATACCGCGGTTATCGGGTAAAAAAGCCAGTGACCATGGGTGATCGAGTTTGGTTTGCAGCACTTCCACTTTTACCGCGACGGCATAAGAGGAAAATAGCGCAAGTGGGATAGCACAGAGAAAGAGTCGACGCATAACACCTCCTTAATGGCTCTGCATAAAGCGTAGCCAGCAAGGGGAATCACCCCGTCATATTTACATAATCTTAACGAAAAGGGGGAGCTCCCTCCCCCTGATTCAGACGTGTTCCAGCGTTGGGTAAGATTGCAAACTCTGGATACTCAGCGTCAGCGTTGTCAGGCAGTTTTCCAGTTTCTCTGCGTTAACGGCGATAAACGTTGGACAATCATGGTGTCCACTCATAAGACAAACAGCGGTGGCGGCTAACGCCCCTTCAGCACGATGAAGGACATTCCACTCTTCCTGATCAAGATGCATACCGTGAAGCTGTGATTGTTCGTGCAATTCGCGATTCAGTGCAAAAAAATTATCACGCAGACGATCGCTCTCGCTGACTGACATGTAGCCTTTCGCTTTTCTCAACAGCAGATAAGCGGCAAGTTCGATACGGGCGTTTATCAATTTGTTGAGAAGATCGGTTCTCAGTCTGTCAACAACCATACTTTGTTCCTCCTCTTTCCAACTATGGTGCAACTTAATAGTATGGTTGTTTTTTGAACAAAGTCGTGTCCAGGATCAATCCATCACTTAAAATTAACATAATTTACAAATAATCTTTAATTCCGCGCCCGGCAGGCCGCTGATGGTATGAGATTGCGATACAATTTTTGTTCAGAACTCTGTAGAATCCCTGCCCTGAACATTCCAATAACTGAACACTTTTTACGCTATGAGCAATGTAACCCACCAGCCGAAAATCGGCTTTGTCTCCCTCGGCTGCCCGAAAAATCAATAAATATATTGTGTTATTTTTTATGCTATCCATTTAACTTATTGATAATCAACTAACACAGATTCGCAAGTTACCTTAGTACCGTTCCATTGGTCACGGTAGATTGATGTATCTATCCCCACACCAGGATGTAAGATTAGCCCCGTATCCTTTTCAAATTTGATGTACTTAGCAGACTGTATCGAGCGGTCATAGTATGTATGGCCTGAGTACTTAAACCCCGCACTACCCTGTGGAACAATCCATACCCCATAGCTGGAATACTCCCTTGCCCTATCAATTATCTTGTACTCAAATTCACTACCCGTATAACGGCCTGTATACGCCCCTGACGTGTTTATCTTGCCGAATGGGGGATTACCATAAGCAACACGGTAGAAACGGTCTGGTGTGTATTGTAGTGCATCACCAGTGATCCATTCGGCTTGTGGTAGTACACGTTTACCAATAAGTACGTATTCAGGATTCAGTTCAACACATGTGATGTGTGAAGGTTTATTACGTATGAATTGATAGTAGCTAAGTCGCCCGATACCGGCACATAGTTCAATGCAGTCATCACTACAGCCAGCGTCTAGCATAAAGTCCCATGCTAGCATTTCGGGCGTGAAGAAAGCTGAATCGACACGGGTTTAACAGACACCTCAGAGTCATTTAAGATGGCTTAAAGAGAGGTGCCCATGAGCGGTAAGCGTTATCCCGAAGAGTTTAAAATTGAAGCAGTCAAACAGGTTGTTGATCGTGGTTATTCTGTTTCCAGCGTTGCAACACGTCTCGATATCACCACCCACAGCCTTTACGCCTGGATAAAGAAGTACGGGCCGGATTCCTCCACTCATAAAGAACAGTCAGATGCTCAGACCGAGATCCGCCGTCTCCAGAAAGAGCTGAAGCGGGTTACTGACGAACGGGACATATTAAAAAAAGCCGCGGCGTACTTCGCAAAACTGTCCGACTGAGGTACGCCTTTATCCGTGACAACGCCCGTTGCTGGCCTGTTCGCCTGCTCTGTCGGGTGCTGGATGTTCATCCCAGTGGCTTTTACGCATGGCTTCAGCAGCCGCATTCACAACGCCATCGGGCAGACCTGAGACTGACAGGACAGATTAAACAGTTCTGGCTGGAATCGGGATGCGTCTATGGTTATCGCAAGATCCATCTGGATCTGCGGGACAGCGGGCAACAGTGCGGAGTCAACAGAGTCTGGCGACTGATGAAACGTGTCGGGATAAAGGCTCAGGTCGGATACCGGAGCCCGTGGGCACGTAAAGGCGAGGCCAGTATCGTGTCGCCCAACAGGCTCCAGCGACAGTTCAATCCGGATGCTCCGGATGAGCGTTGGGTAACCGACATAACCTATATCAGGACCCACGAAGGCTGGCTGTATCTTGCTGTGGTTGTTGATCTGTTCTCACGCAAAATTATCGGCTGGTCCATGCAATCCCGGATGACAAAGGACATTGTCCTGAACGCACTGCTGATGGCTGTATGGCGGCGTAATCCCCAAAAACAGGTGCTGGTTCATTCGGATCAGGGCAGTCAGTACACAAGCCATGAGTGGCAGTCGTTCCTGAAATCACACGGACTGGAGGGCAGCATGAGCCGTCGCGGTAACTGCCACGATAATGCGGTTGCAGAAAGCTTTTTCCAGTTGTTGAAACGCGAACGGATAAAGAAAAAGATCTACGGAACGCGGGAGGAAGCCCGCAGCGATATTTTTGATTACATCGAAATGTTTTATAACAGTAAGCGTCGGCATGGTTCCAGCGATCAGATGTCACCGACAGAATATGAAAACCAGTATTATCAACGGCTCGGAAGTGTCTAGATTATCCGTGGCGATTCATAACTTTATCACACTTATAACCTCTAGACTGAATTAATGATTGTGCAAAATCCTTTGCGTCTTGTGCTTCTTGTGCTTCTTGTGCAGTCATTTTAACTGTCTGCTCCTGCGGTTCAGATTTAGTTGTTGTTTTTTTCTCATCTTTGAAATGAAAATATGATGCAACTAAGACAATACCCCAGATTATTTTTGTACTGGTTTTCATATCAAAACATCCTTTATCGCATAATTAAGCATATTGATTGAACAGAAAGTAAATTGAGACCATTTATACTGAATTTTTCAAGATTTAACTTCGGTACAGTTGGTTATTAGATATCTTATTTTATTTTTAATATCCTGTATTGCATAATGGTTTCCAGTATCAGGATTTGCACGAGTGTAAACATAATCACCAATGGTAATACGATGAACTATCCTTCTAACATTATTAATGTCAGTAATTACATGAACTTCAAGAGGCGGAGTTTCCTGATTAATATGTAAAACTTTAATTGCAAAATGATCAGGATAGTCCATTACTGTTGCTTCACCCGTAAGTACTGATTTGACATCAACTGTACCTATAACGCCTTCAGTTATTCCTACGTCACACTTAAGTACAGTAACTGCATGTACAGAGGTCGATAATATTACTGATAATAAAATTAATAACCTTTTCATTCAGTATCTTACCCATATAATGATTGATGCCATTAATAAAAACTGCATTTATCAAAGCTCTTCACATTTTATATCGTTATACATATTTCCTTCTCTATCCTGGTATATATTGCCATAATAATAGCCATCATCATGTTTACTATTAGCTATTATAATTTCTCTATAGTAATCGTTATCTTTGGGAGATGTTATATAGTGATATGCTAACATAGCTTGATCATAGTATCGCGTTACAAAAATGCCGCTCTCTGTGCTTATGGCATAATTTTTAATATCCCAACATTTGAAGTTAGGTATGGATGCATAAGTTACAGTTGGCAGTAAAACTAGCCATATCAATATCTTCATAACCGCCTTTCTCTACTGATCATATATTTTTATAACTCATAATCTCAATTTATTATGGCCTTTTACAACCACCATACTCATCATAGCTATTAGAATCATTTCGTGCATCTGTATAGTGATGATAGAGCGTTTTATTTTCATTAAAACTGAATGCCACTAATTCATTATTATTACCTATGAAGTAAGCATAACTCCATTCATCCTCACCAAGCCTAGCATTTCTAAGTAGTAATTTTCGCCCATCATATATAATAAATTTACCCTCACTATCAATAGATACGGAATGAGTTTTGGAAAAATCTGTATTTGAACACGTAAATGATTTTATTTTATCTTTTTTTGTACACCCTATCAGAGATAGAGATATTGCTAATATTACAAAATATGTAATTTTCATAAATCATTTCCCATTAATTTTTCTAATTTTTGCTCTTAACTGATCTAATGTGAGTACATCCTGACCGATATGAAGCATAGCATGACAATTTGCACATACCGGTATAAGATCCTTAATTGGATCAACCTTATGTTTTTTCTTCTCAACTGAAATAGGCTTGATATGATGAACATGTATAAATTCTTTACCTAGATCGCCGTATGTTTTTTCAAAATTAAATTTACATACTTTGCAACTGTAACCATGAAAATCAAGACATTCCTTGCGAGCTTTAGGGTTTCTCTCATAATAAGTGCTCCATTTTGTTTTTCTATCACCTTCGTAATAGTGTTCTTCTACTTCAGGGGTATAATTATAGTTTTCTTGTTCAGTGGCATACCATGCGTTACCTTCTCTTGACAAATATTTCAATTCAATTATAGGTACGAATGATTCAATTTTTGCTGCTTTCTTTTCATTAATATCCTCTTTTCGTTTTTGACTAAATGTGTAGAGTTGATATCCTTCATATATAACTTTATTCAGATGTTCACGTGCCTGAATATAACCTAACTTTTTACTACCATTTACATTTTCATTCCAATCATCGGATAAGATCATAACTTTAGTTGCATCTGCTGATCTAAGATCCTCCCATGCTCCAAAAATAATCCTCTTGTTGGTCTCATCAATAAATGACCAACTCCACATATCATTTTTACATGTAGCACCCAGAGAACGTAGAAACTCAGTTCGAGACATAGTGTATCCTTGATTTTTTTATGGTCTTAACTTCTTCACACTATCGATTGTTGGAAGTTTCTATCGTTCGTACAGCTAACAAACCTACCCTAAATAGATAGAAACCTCCAACAATCGATAGTGTATGTAGGTTCCTTTTGATGGTAAAGTACTATTACTGTGTTGTATGCGTTCACACAACACATTTACATGGGGTTCTATGTTTATTTTTATCATCTATAGTTTCAGTTTAAATATTTACTAGTGCATTAATTTACCTTGGAAACTATTTGTTTTAGATATTAAACTCAAATTGAACAATGTATCGAAATACTCTACATTCGTAGTTAATTAATTTTTGAGATTATAAAATGAAATTTATCTCTGAAAGAAATGAACATGTAAGAATAGACAATGGATATTGTGTAATATGTGGGAATTTTAGCAAACTAAAAAAAGATCATGTACCGCCACAATGTGCATCCAAACCTTCACCAATGTTGCAAAAGACGATTTTTGAGTATTTCTCTAATGCTCATGTGCCACCAATTAAAGCTAAAAATGGTACAACTTTTCGTACTATTTGTCATGATTGCAATTCTCAGCTTCTTGGTTCAATGGATGCAGAAATAGGTCGTGTTACATCGGAGTTTATCAAAAAATTAAATGATTACTTCGCTGGGAAATTTTTCTATCATAATTATATTTCATTTGAATTTGATGCTTATAAATTCCTAAGAGCAATGATTGGACACCTTCTTGCTGCAACATCTGTAAAAGATTGTATGCTTCCAATTGTTGATAGTCCTTTTTATACGCCATTAAGAAGCTTTGTATTAGGTAAAAACCTAGATATTGATACAACTCATAACATTTATTACTGGTTTTATCCATTCAAAAGGCAAATAACAGCTCAGTCAGTTGGCTTTTTCAATGATGGTCATTTTTGTATTTGCTCATGTTTACATTTTTTTCCGATCTCTTTTATGGTCACATTAAAAGAGCAAGGAACATATCCTGTTCATGCGACGGAAATGAAGTTATCAGATAATTATCTTCATTTCAATATGACGACAGCAAATATTGATTATGCTTCTTTTCCTTTCGTTTCGTTAAAGGGTAATCAAATGTCAATGCTCAGTTCTGGTCACACATGTGTAAGTTACACTAAATGATTATTCTCTATAATCCGTTCTCATGGAAAAAATTATGAAAAATGAATGTAAAATTCAGAATTTTAATTTTTTGTTACTTACTATAGTAGCAGTGCTATTAATTATTGCTATTTTTGTAGGTGTTGAAATATTATTTCATAGCTCTAAAGGATATGAATGGGTAACTTTAGTAGGAGCATGGTGTAGTGCTTTGGAACATTAGGTACTCTATGGGTTGCCTACCTAGCATATCTAAAAGCACCTGCATGGTTATCACAAAAACATTATGATGTTGTTTATAGTGTTATTGAAAAAGCAATTTATCAAGATCTTATTAAGATACGTTCTGCTAGCTTAATTTTAAAAAATCATTTAGTAACTTCAGCAAAAATGTACCGAAATTATTTAAACAAAGGGAGCCAACTACAAGAATCACATGATGAGTTTATGAATAAGACTGACACTCTCGTTTCTGACTTATACATCATCTCTTACTCTGTCATTAATGCTTTGAAATCTATTGATAGAACTAATTACGGCATAAGTGATTATACAAAAGAAATAATAAATGCACTTCAGTCGTACACTAAGAAATATAATAATTTAAGTGTTGAATTATATATTGCAAGTTCTTCTATTCCCTCATTAACACATGCAGATGAAAGTGTGGAAGACAGCGAATGTAAAGAGCTTCATGCAATGATGATGAATGCTATTTCATTTCATGAAAAACTCTCAACATTTATCAATGACATTTATGACAATAATTACTCAGTTGATAGATTCATATTTCTGAAGAGAGAATGACTCAATTGCCCCGTTGTTCTTTAACGCTCATATGACACGAACATTTAAAGAAAAGCATCTACCACACAACACATAGAAACAATGCCCCATCGGGTACATTTACTGCTAAGCACTTCGCAACATACCATGTAGAAAAAACAAAGCCCCTTTAGAGGGGCTTTTTTGTTTTCTTCGGTTTAGGGTTTAGTACAGTGTCCAGTAGTTCCACGGTCATTTCCTGATTGTTACTATAGAATGCGTCCAGTAGCAGTCCTGCAATCTTCTTTTGATGGGTTAGGGGATCTACCAGTGAGTTCTGAAATAGTTCTTCTTCGGTCATATGGTGCTGTGTGATCTCTTCACCTGCCCCGTAAATCTTGCCGTAGGCGTTACGTGTGGCGTTCTGGTGACGGGCAATACGTACCCATGAGTTACCAGTTATTAGCCTCCCATAGTGCGTAGTATCGCCTTGTAGGTGGGCTTGTTGTTCTAGTCCATCCACTTCATATTGTACTTTGAAATTTTGTTTATTGTTGTTGATTACTGTGTATTTCATTTATAACCCTTTATAAAAATTAGATGTTGCTCTTATTGAATATTTATTATTGAGGTGTGCGGTTGTAGGTCTTTCCCCCTTAGTACTCTTATAGTCGCGTATATAGTCCTGTATGACTTCCTTTAGTGCCTCCCCTACTGGCGGTGTATCACTAAGTGGGGATTTCTTCGGTTTGTTATAAAGTCCGTTTGGCTTCATTCCACGTGCTTTATTGGCTTTTCGTATTTGTTCCCATGTACTCATAGTAATTCCTCTAGTTGTGCCTTTCGGCGGTTTCTTTGTGACCGTTCCCACTTCGCGGGGCTGCGTGTCCACTTCAAGAGACTTTGAATAATCTATTGAGTAGTAATTCTTGGTAGTTGGTACTTCCAATCAATTATTTGTTAGTACTTTTATTGTCTGAGCGAAAGCGAGTAGGAACGGACGTTCTTTCGAGTACTCACGAGAAAAACGCAAGTTACGATCTTATGTTTAGTTTTTATAGAGACTGACGAGCAAAGCGATGTGTAGTGGTCAACTAAAACTGGCCACGGCTTTAGAGTTTTTCCAGTATCGGTTTTCCGATTCGTTTGGGGGCAACCCACCGTTATAGTCATGCGGCCTTAGCGAGCTGTAATACCCGACGATATAGTCTGTGATCGCATGAGCAGCATCGCTAAAGTTTATATAACCTGTCACTGGCACCCACTCGTTTTTCAGACTACGGAAGAAGCGTTCCATCGGGCTGTTGTCCCAACAGTTTCCACGTCGGCTCATACTCTGCCTGATCTGGCAACGCCACAGTAACTGCCGGAACTGCCTGCTTGTATAGTGGCTACCCTGGTCACTGTGGAACATCACTCCGGCTGGTTTACCGCGAGCTTCCCACGCCATTTCCAGCGCTCTGATGGTCAGCTTGCTATCCGGCGAGAATGACATTGCCCAGCCCACTGGTTTCCTTGCGAACAGATCGAGAACAACTGCAAGGTAAGCCCAACGCTTGCCTGTCCAGATGTACGTCACATCGCCGCACCACACCTGGTTAGGTTCTGTCACTGCGAACTGTCGCTCAAGGCGATTCGGGATAGCGATGTGTTCATGACCAACACGTTTATACCGGTGGGTAGGCTGCTGACAACTCACCAGCCCCAGTTCTTTCATGAGCCTGCCAGCAAGCCAGCGTCCCATTCTGAAGCCTCTCAGGGTTGCCATAATGGCGATACTTCTTGCGCCAGCAGAGCCATGGCTGATGTTATGCAGCTCCCGAACCTGGCTGCGTAACACAGCTCGCCAGCCGTCTGGCTTTTCGGCGCTTTTCTCCCAGTATTTGTAGCTACTGCGATGAACCCCGAACACGTGGCAGAGTGTGACCACAGGATACTGCGCTCTGAGTTTCCCGATTAACGAGAATTGTTCAGGGAGTCTGACATCAAGAGCGCGGTAGCCTTTTTTAATATGTCGTTTTCCATTTCAATGCGTTGTAGCTTTTTCTTCAGCTCACGTATTTCAATCTGTTCCGGGGTTATAGGGGAGGCTTTAGGTATTTTGCCCTGTCGTTCATCCCGCAACTGCTTTACCCATCGCGTCATGGTAGAAAGACCCACATCCATAGCACTGGCCGCAGCTGCAACGGTGTAGTTCTGATCAAGGACCAGTTGAGCGGATTCACGTTTAAACTCTGCGCTGAAATTTCTTTTTTTCATTGAGGCACCTGTAATGTTCTGAGGTGAGCATATCACCTCTGTTCAGGTGGCCAAATTCAGTAAACCACTACACTTACACCTGGCTCAATGATTTCTACCATCTCCAGCCCCTTCTCTTCAGCATACGTCCTCGCTGCCGATAACTGGCGGTCTTTTGTCGTTCCCTTGTCTTGTCGGTCACTTGACCAACGGATGTAGCTGTAAAGTTTAGGCATGATGTATAATCCGAGTTTTCCCGAGCAATGTATTGTACAAAATAATGTCTAAGATTGGATTTATATCATTAGGGTGCCCGAAAAACCTCGTCGATTCTGAGCGCATCCTGACCGAACTTCGTACCGAAGGCTATGATGTCGTGCCAAGCTACGACGACGCGGATATGGTTATCGTTAATACCTGCGGCTTTATCGACAGTGCGGTTCAGGAATCCCTGGAAGCAATCGGCGAAGCGCTGAACGAAAACGGCAAGGTGATCGTCACCGGTTGTCTGGGCGCGAAAGTCGATCAAATCCGTGAAGTCCACCCGAAGGTGCTGGAAATCACCGGGCCGCATAGCTACGAGCAGGTTCTGGAGCACGTTCATCATTACGTACCCAAACCAAAGCATAATCCGTTCCTGAGCCTGGTTCCTGAGCAGGGTGTCAAGCTGACTCCGCGCCACTACGCCTATCTGAAGATTTCTGAAGGCTGTAACCACCGCTGTACGTTCTGCATTATTCCATCCATGCGCGGCGATCTGGTGAGCCGTCCGATTGGCGACGTCCTCAGCGAAGCCAAACGTCTGGTCGATGCGGGCGTGAAAGAGATTCTGGTAATCTCTCAGGATACCTCTGCGTACGGTGTGGATGTGAAGCATCGTACCGGTTTCCATAACGGCGAGCCGGTCAAAACCAGCATGGTTGATCTGTGCGAACAGTTATCAAAACTGGGGATCTGGACGCGCCTGCATTACGTCTACCCCTACCCGCACGTTGATGACGTGATCCCGCTGATGGCAGAAGGGAAAATCCTGCCGTATCTGGACATCCCGTTACAGCATGCCAGCCCGCGTATTCTTAAACTGATGAAACGCCCAGGCTCCGTAGACAGACAGCTGGCGCGCATCAAGCAGTGGCGTGAAATCTGCCCTGAACTGACGCTGCGCTCCACCTTCATTGTTGGTTTCCCGGGTGAAACGGAAGAAGACTTCCAGATGTTGCTCGACTTCCTGAAGGAAGCACGTCTGGATCGCGTGGGCTGCTTTAAATACAGCCCGGTAGAAGGCGCTGGCGCTAATGACCTGCCGGATCAAATCCCGGAAGAGATAAAAGAAGAACGCTGGAACCGCTTTATGCAATTGCAACAGCAGATCTCTGCTGAACGTTTGCAAGAGAAAGTGGGCCGCGAGATTCTGGTTATCGTTGATGAAGTTGACGAAGAAGGCGCAATTGGTCGTAGCATGGCTGATGCTCCGGAAATCGACGGCGCGGTATACCTGAATGGTGAAACCAAGGTGAAACCTGGTGATATCATCCGCGTGAAGGTCGAAAACGCAGATGAATACGATCTGTGGGGTTCACGCGTTTAATAAGCGTAACTCAACCGTAGGCCGGATAAGCGTTACGTCTTATCCGGCCTGTAATTTATCCTTTTATCTTCGGGTCCAGCGCGTCGCGCAGACCATCTCCCAGTAAGTTAAACGCCAGCACCGTCAGGAATATCGCTACCGCCGGGAAAATCGCCACGTGCGGCGCGATCACCATGTCAGCACGCGCTTCATTAAGCATTGCCCCCCACTCCGGCGTCGGCGGCTGTGCGCCTAATCCCAGAAATGACAGGCTCGCGGCAGAGATGATCGACGTGCCAATTCGCATGGTAAAAAAGACCACGATCGATGAAACCGTACCCGGCAGGATATGGTTAAAAATGATGGTCGTATCGCTGGCACCAATACTGCGCGCAGACTCAATAAACGTCTGTTGCTTCAGCACCAGTGTATTTCCGCGCACCAGGCGCGCGAAAGCAGGAATGGAGAAAATGGCCACGGCGATAATCACGTTCGCAATGCCGCTGCCCAGCACGGCGACCACGGCTATCGCCAGCAGAATGCCGGGAAAGGCGAACAGCACATCGCAGATACGCATAATCAGCCGATCCCACCAACCTTCGTAGTATCCCGCCAGCAGACCCAGCACTGTGCCAATCGCCGCGCCAATAAACACGGCAAAGACTCCTGCCGCCAGCGAGATTTGGGCGCCAACCAACACGCGGCTAAAGATATCTCGTCCCAGAGAATCGACACCAAACCAGTGCAGCATCGACGGCCCATCATTCAAACGGTCATAATCGAAGTAATTCTCGGCATCAAATGGCGTCAGCCAGCGGGCAAAAATCGCCACCATGATCAGGAGCAATACAAACAGCCCAGCGAACATCGCCATGTGCTGTCGACGGAAACGACGCCAGAACTCATGCCACGGTGTGCGTATCTGCTCTGGCTTAACAAGGGGCATTGCATTCAAAATCGCCTGTCGGCGCCAGTTAAAAAATCGCATCCTTACTTGTACCTGATAGCCGGATTAATGGCGGCGTAAAGCACATCCACCACTAAGTTGATAAGAATAAACTCCAGAGAAAACAACAGTACCTCGGCCTGAATCACCGGGTAGTCGCGCATTTCGACGGAGTCCACCAGCAGTCGCCCAAGCCCAGGCCAGTTGAACACCTTCTCAACCACGATTGATCCACCAAGCAAAAAGCCAAACTGTAGTCCCATCATGGTGACCACCGGGATCATCGCGTTACGCAGACCATGTTTTAACACCACCCAGGTCTCACTCACCCCTTTAGCCCGCGCGGTGCGCATATAGTCTTCGCTGAGCACATCGACGAACGAGGCGCGGGTAAACCGGGCCAGCACCGCAGCCACCGCCGCGCCCAGAGTAATAGACGGGAGGATATAGTGCAGCCAGGTGTCAGCGCCAACGGTTGGCAACCAGCCAAGCTCAACGGAGAATATCTGCATGAGCAGCATGCCAAGCGCAAACGCCGGGAACGAGATCCCGGTGACCGCCAGCGTCATACTCAACCTGTCCGGCCAGCGATTGCGCCATACGGCTGCAATGATCCCCGCCGTCATACCAAATAACACAGCCCATGCCATACTCGCAATTGTCAGCCATAACGACGGCATAAAACGGCTGGCTATCTCTTCGGAAACCGGGCGACGAGAAACCATCGACGTGCCAAAATCGCCTTGCAACACGTTGGTCATGTAATGCCAGAACTGAATATGCAGCGGTTGGTCCAGACCCAGCTGCTTGCGTACCAGTTCAATCACCTCGGCGTCAGCTTCCGGTCCGGCAATCAGTCGGGCCGGATCGCCGGGTAGCAGGTGAACAAATAAAAACACCAGCACCGCAACAATCAATAGCGTTGGGATCAACCCCAGCAGGCGCTTGAAAACATAGTTAAGCATCACGCTCCCTTCGCCGGCCCCTGGTTAACGGGGCCGAATGAATAGCTTATTTTAAATCCGCATCATCAAAGCTAAATCCGGTGTCCGGCATAATCCAGAACCCGGTCAATCTGGTGCTGTGCGCCGAAATCAGTTTTTCCACTACCAGTGGGATCCACGGCGACTCTTTCCAGATAATATCCTGCGCATCCTTGTACAGCTTCGCTTTCTGCGCTGGATCGTTAGTTTGCAACGCTGCCGCTAAATCACTGTCCACCTGCTTATTGCTATAGAACGCCGTATTAAACAGCGTTGGCGGCCAGTTTTGTGATGCAAATAGCGGTGACAGCGCCCAGTCAGCTTCCCCCGTAGAGGCAGACCAGCCGGTGTAGAACATCCGCACCCCGCTCTCTTTCTGCGCTTTACCCTCTACTTCCGCCGCGCGCTGGCCGGCATCCATCGCTGTTACCTGAGCCTTAACTCCCACCTGCGCCAACTGCTGCTGGGTAAATTGCAGCACTTTCTGCGCGGTACTGTGATTATGCGAAGACCATAGCGTGGTGGTAAAACCGTTCGGATAACCTGCTTCTTTCAGCAGTTCGCGCGCTTTCGCCGGGTCGTATGGCCATGGCGTATAGCTTTGCGCATAGGCTATCGACGGAGGAAGAACGCCCGTTGCTGGCGTGGCATAACCCGCAAACGCCACTTTCACCAGCGCCTGGCGGTTGATGGCATAATTCAGCGCTTCACGCACCTTCGGGTTGTCGAATGGTTTTTGCGTGACGTTCATGCTGATATAACGTTGCATAATAGACGGACTGGCCACCAGTTCCAGGTTTTTGTTCTTCGCCAGTAACGCCGCCTGTTCGTAAGGGATCGGGAAGGCAAACTGCGCTTCCCCGGTCTGCAGCATGGCCGCACGCGTGTTGTTGTCGGTCACCGGACGCCAGGTAATCGTATCCAGCTTTGGCAGCCCTTGCTGCCAGTAACCCGCGAACTTCTTAACCTTCACAAAATCTGTCTGATTCCAGGTATCAAGCTGGTACGGCCCGGTCCCCACAGGGTGGAAACCGATCTCCTTACCGTATTTCTCCAGCGCGGCGGGAGAAATCATTGCCGTTGCCGGATGTGCCAGAATATTGATAAAGGCAGAGAACGGCTGTTTCAGCGTAATCTTCACCGTCGACGGATCGACGACTTCGGTTTTATCGATATTCTTATACAGGTTGTAGCGTTTCAGACGGTTTTCCGGATTGCTGGCGCGGTCGAGGTTGGCTTTAACCGCATCGGCGTTGAAGTCGGTACCATCCTGAAATTTCACGCCCTGACGCAGCTTAAGAGTGTAAGTCAGACCGTCATCAGAAACCGTATAGCTCTCTGCCAGCACATTTTTCAGCTTCATCTCTTTATCAAGACCAAACAGTCCCTGATAAAACGACTTCGCTACCGCCTGCGACAATGTGTCATTCGCGTCATAGGGGTCAAGCGTGGTGAAATTGGATCCTACCGCCACCACCACGTCTTTGGCGGCCCAGCCAGGCGATGCGGCCAGCGCAGAGGCCACTCCCACAGCAACCAGCCATTTCCGAGCAACAATTTTTGTCATGTTATTCTCCTTAAACCCTGTCTGCCTGTTATAAACGTGAAAGCGCATTTTCTGGTTGCCCACGCGCAACATAATGTCCCGGGCCAACTAACTGTAACGACACGGGGGAAATCTCTTCGCCGCGCTTGCGGATATTGCTGGGGATATCATCCGACAACAGCACACGCTGTGGTCGGTGATGCGATGGATCGGCAACTGGTACTGCCGCCATCAGTTTGCGCGTATACGGATGTTGCGGATTTTCAAACACCGCGCGTCGGGGGCCAATCTCAACGATTTGCCCGAGATACATCACCGCCACACGGTGACTGATCCGTTCCACCACCGCCATATCGTGGGAAATAAACAGGTATGCAATTCCCATTTCCCGCTGCAGGTCGAGCAACAGGTTGATAATTTGCCCACGAATTGAAACATCCAACGCCGAGACAGATTCATCGGCAATAATCACTTTGGGATTGAGTGCCAATGCCCGTGCAATACAGATACGCTGACGCTGACCGCCGGAAAACTCGTGCGGATAGCGCCAGGCATGCTCAGGCAGCAATCCTACGCGTTCCAGCAGCCATGCAACTCGTTTTGACCCCGCATCCCCCTGCAATAACCCATGCACCCGTAGCGGCTCCAGAATGGAATATCCCACCGTCTGACGTGGATCGAGCGAGGCATACGGATCCTGGAAGATAAACTGAATATCCCTACGCAGCGGCTGCAACTTGCTGGCAGCAAGGGTATCAATACGCTGTCCGTTGAAAATGATTTCCCCACGCTGAGACTCAACCAGGCGCAACAGCGCCCGCCCGGTGGTGGATTTCCCACAGCCCGACTCTCCCACCAGCGAGAGCGTTTCTCCCGGCCACAGGTCAAAGCTGACGTTTTCCACTGCATGCACCTCGCGAGTCACGCGATTTAGAATGCCGCTACGCAGAGGAAAACGCGTCACCAGGTTACGTACCTGCAAAATTGGCTCGCCTTCAACCACGGTATCCTGTTCGGTCTGTGGCTCTACATGGCTGGGATCGTGTAATGAAATAAGCGGGAAACGGCGCGGAAGTTCATGCCCGTTCATTGCCCCAAGCTGCGGCACGGCTGCCAGCAGCGCTTTAGTATAAGGATGCTGGGGAGCGTGAAAAATCTGCTCAACGCTGCCGGTTTCTACCGCCTCGCCCTGATACATCACCAGCACGCGGTCGGCAATATCCGCCACAACGCCCATATCGTGGGTAATAAAGATCACTCCCATCGACATATCCTGCTGCAACACTTTTATCAGTTGCAGGATCTGCGCCTGAATGGTGACATCCAGCGCGGTTGTCGGCTCATCAGCAATTAAAACCGCAGGGCGACACGACAGTGCCATGGCGATCATCACCCGCTGGCGCATACCGCCGGAAAGCTGGTGTGGATAACGCGATAAAATCGCCTTCGCCTCGGGGATACGCACCTGATCGAGCATTCGCTTCGCTTCTACCATCGCCTCTTCGTGACTGGCACCCTGGTGCAAGCGGATAGACTCGGCAATTTGCTCGCCCACGGTAAACACCGGATTAAGCGATGTCATAGGCTCCTGGAAGATCATCGCGATATCCGCACCGCGCACGTGACGCATTTGTGATGCGCTCTGTTCACCCAGCTCAATAACCTGTCGATTACGGCGTCGGAGGAGCATTTCATCGCAGCTCACCTCGCCGCCGGACTGTTCAATCAGACGCATCAGCGACAAGGCGGTCACCGACTTACCAGAACCAGACTCGCCGACTATCGCCAGCGTTTCACCACGCTTCAGGCGAAATGACAGATTGCGCACTGCGCTGACACGCTGCTGCTCCTGTTCAAAGGCAATATTCAGATTGCTGACTGCCAGCACATCGCTGGCATCAAGCTCATCACTGTGTGGCAACGCTATCTCCTTTTTCCCGATAAATACCGGTGGTTGGCGTATCACCTGCGTATCCCCAGGCGCGGTACATGCCTTCGCTGTTAAACGGCAAAGCGACATTGCCTTCATGATCGATAGCAATTAAACCGCCGCTGCCGCCAAGCGCCGGTAATTTTTCCATCACTACGCGTTCACACGCTTCGGATAAACTCAGACCGCCGTAGTCCATCAACGCCGCAATGTCATAGGCCGCCAAAGCACGAATAAAGACTTCTCCGGTTCCGGTGCAGGAGACTGCCACACTTGCATTATTTGCATAACAGCCTGCGCCAACCAACGGACTGTCACCCACCCGCCCCGGTAATTTATTGGTCATCCCGCCGGTCGATGTTGCTGCCGCCAGATTGCCAAACATATCTAACGCGACCGCACCCACGGTACCCATTTTGTTGTTTTCATCCAGCGGGCTCGCGCTATGGTCCAGCACCGTTTCACCCGCTGTTCGCGCCGCCAGAAGTTGAGCGTAGCGTTCTGGCGTCGAGAAAATATCCGCTGATACGCGCTCCATACCCTGCGCAATGGCAAAGTTTTCAGCCCCTTCACCTATCATCATGACGTGTGGGCTGTGTTCCATTACCAGGCGTGCCGCGAGAATCGGGTTTCGCAGATGGCTTACCCCGGCGACGGCGCCTGCGTTCAGCGTATTACCGTCCATCACACAGGCGTCCAGCTCATGGGTTTCATCACGGGTATACACCGCGCCAATTCCGGCATTAAACAATGGACACTCTTCCAGCAGGCGCACGGCCTCGGTAACGACATCCAGTGCGCTACGACCGTCTTCAAGCATCCGCTGGCCGGTTTCAACGATATCCGACAGCGCCTGTATATAACGCAACTCTTGCTCCTGGCTCAGCTGCGAACGGGTAATAGCCCCTGCGCCGCCGTGAATTGCAATGACTGCTTTACCCATTTTTTTCGTCCATTAGGTGGCAGGTACCGGGGTTATAAATATCAGAATTTCTGTGACTTATTGATTCGATTTTTGAATATAGAAAGATGCAGACGTCATGTAAAGGTTAAGGCCCGTACCTCACCCCCCCCATCCCATCAGGTTATTTAGATGAGTTAATCAGAAAGGGGATCTTCCAACATCGTTGAATATATTATTCAAGCCGATCGGCAATCTGTTTTTTTGCATAAAACACAAAGCGTTCAACAGACGGCATAGACGCAGCCCAGTTCTTTTTGGTTAACCCCAGGTATTCCGCACGCGCGGCTTGCAGCGTGTCAGCATACTCAACGGGTAATTGCGGTATAAGCCAGGCGGCGGCTTCATCTTTAGCGACAATATTGCCCGTAACCAGGCTGTACCAAATACGCGCCAGAGTAAGGATGATATTTCGCTCGTCACCCTCTAAATCGCCCGTTTTCTGCCACATATCAAGAATATGCCGAAATGTTTGCACGACATCGCTAAAAGGAATGACGTTGAATAACGTCTCAGCGGCTTCACCGAACAACGCTACGCTGGCGCGCCTGGCCTGGGTCAGCAGGATGGAAAGATCAGGATCCACCTGTGTCGGTTCAACAATTCCCGCGCGAATATCGTCACGCAACCATTCGCCAAATTGCATTTCTCTTGACGGTGGGAATTGCCAGGGTACAAGTTGTGAATAGATCACGATGGTCACTTCCAGCGCCCGATATCTATCAACGCTACCAGGCGGGGCTGATATTTCCAGAAAACCCTGCATCAGATCTTTTCTTTGCCGGGTATTAAGTGGCTGCCTAATGGTAACCAGTAAATCGATATCGCTTTGGGGCTTTAAGCCACCTTCAACAGCAGAGCCATACAAATGAACAGCAACCAGGTCGCCCTCGATAATCCGCGCAATCAGTGCACTGGCGGCATTCACCTGTCGTCGAATTGAATCCGGGATAGTCGCAGACATTTAGCCTCCTGGAGAAAAAGCAGAAATTATGAGTCTATACTGCATTTTTCCTGTAGCGCTATTCTCTGGCAGAAAACCTGTATCAGATCTGATCCTAAGCCTGAGGTAGCATACTGTCCGCGTCCATTTTCTGACATAATGAGCGGATTCGATTTTGCCCCGCAGGAGTCTTCTCATGGAATTTACCGCCGGACTGATGCCGCTTGAAACGGCTCTTTCTCAGATGCTTTCGCGTATTACCCCACTCACCGCCGTCGAAACGCTGCCGCTGGTTCAATGCTTTGGCCGCATTCTGGCCACCGACGTCGTCTCCCCGATTGATGTGCCGGGATTCGATAACTCGGCAATGGATGGCTATGCGGTGCGATTAGCCGATTTACAATCAGACAAGCCTCTTGCGGTGGCTGGCAAAGCCTTTGCTGGACAGCCATTCCACGGCGAGTGGCCTGCGGGAACCTGCATCCGTATTATGACCGGAGCCCCGGTGCCTGCCGGTTGTGAAGCCGTGGTAATGCAGGAGCAAACGGAACAAACTGACGACGGTGTGCGTTTTACCGCCGACGTCCGCAGCGGACAAAATATTCGTCTGCGCGGTGAAGATATTGCCAACGGCGCGGTGGTATTCCCTACCGGAACTCGTCTGACAACCGCCGAGCTTCCCGTGCTGGCTTCGCTCGGTATTGCCGAGGTCCCCGTTGTGCGTAAAGTCCGCGTGGCGTTGTTCTCCACCGGTGATGAGCTGCAACTGCCGGGTCAGCCGCTGGGTGACGGGCAGATTTATGACACAAACCGTCTGACCGTTCACCTGATGCTGCAGCAGTTGGGCTGCGAGGTGATCAACTTAGGAATTATTCGCGACGATCCCAACGCGCTGCGGGCCGCATTTATCGAAGCCGACAGCCAGGCCGACGTCGTCATCAGCTCTGGTGGCGTTTCGGTAGGCGAAGCGGATTACACCAAAACCATTCTGGAAGAACTGGGAGAAATTGCCTTCTGGAAGCTGGCCATCAAACCCGGTAAACCGTTCGCCTTTGGTAAACTGAGCAACAGCTGGTTTTGCGGCCTGCCGGGTAACCCGGTGTCTGCTGCCCTCACCTTTTATCAACTGGTACAACCGCTGCTGGCGAAACTCAGCGGCAACACCGCCTGTGGGCTGCCTCCACGCCAGCGCGTGCGCACCGCTTCACGCCTGAAGAAAACGCCAGGGCGTCTGGATTTTCAGCGTGGTGTATTGCAGCGTACCGCGGAAGGCGAACTGGAAGTCACTACCACCGGGCACCAGGGCTCGCATATTTTTAGCTCCTTTAGCCAGGGCAACTGCTTTATTGTGCTGGAGCGCGATCGCGGTAACGTTGAGGCCGGAGAATGGGTTGAAGTTGAGCCATTTAACGCACTTTTTGGAGGCCTGTAATGGCAGAACTCAGCGACCAGGAGATGATGCGCTATAACCGACAAATCATTCTGCGCGGCTTCGATTTCGAAGGTCAGGAAGCGCTCAAAGATGCGCGGGTACTGGTCGTTGGTCTGGGGGGACTGGGATGTGCTGCAACCCAGTACCTTGCTGGTGCTGGCGTCGGGCATTTAACCCTGCTCGACTTTGACACGGTATCCGTGTCAAACCTCCAACGCCAGACGCTGCACAGCGATGCAACCGTAGGGCAACCAAAAGTGATATCCGCCCGTGACGCGCTAACGCGGATTAACCCTTATATCGTCATTACGCCGGTGAATGCGCTGCTGGACGATAGCGAGATTCACGCGCTTATTGCCGAACATGATTTGGTGCTGGACTGTACGGATAACGTCAGCATCCGCAATCAGCTGAATGCCGGATGCTATGCCGCCAGAGTTCCGCTGGTTTCCGGTGCAGCAATTCGCATGGAAGGGCAAATTACCGTCTTTACGTATCAGGAAGGCGAGCCCTGCTACCGTTGCCTGAGCCGTTTGTTCGGTGAAAACGCCCTGACCTGCGTAGAAGCCGGAGTGATGGCCCCGCTGATCGGCGTGATCGGCTCGTTACAGGCGATGGAAGCCATTAAGCTGCTGGCAAACTACGGTAAACCGGCATCCGGAAAAATCGTCATGTACGATGCCATGACCTGCCAGTTTCGCGAAATGAAGCTGATGCGTAATCCGGGGTGCGAGGTTTGTAGTCGGTAAAAAAGTCGGGTGGCGGCTTCGCCTTACCCGACCTACAACGGCTCGAACGTAGGCCGGGCAAGCGTTAGCGCCACCCGGCAACAGCATCAGATCGACGTGCGACCGAATGCGCTCTGCCAGTCGTGCTCAAACTTCGCGACGGCATCATCAACTGCCGGGGAGCTAATCATCTGCTGAGCAACGTCCAGCGGTAGCGTGATGGACTCGCAGCCTGCCAGCAGGCAATCCAGCGCCTGACGCGGCGTTTTAAAACTGGCTGCCAGTACTTTGGCGTGCGGGGCATGCATTTTCAGTAACGTCTGCAGGTCGGTCACCGTCTGAATGCCATCCCCTCCTTGCGCATCCACGCGGTTAACGTATGGCGCAACGTATTCCGCACCTGCCAGTGCAGCCAATAACCCTTGAGCTGCACCGTATACCGCAGTACCCAACGTCGGGATCCCTTCTTCTTTCAGCAATTTTATAGCCGCCAGACCTTCTGCTGTTACCGGCACTTTGACCACGATATCAGCAATGATTGCCCGCAGCTTACGCGCATCGCTAACCATCCCTTCGGCGGTGGTCGCCATCACCTGAGCAAACAGACGGCCTTGTCCTCCCATCGCTTCCTGCAGTTGCGGCAGTAGTACTTCCAGCGTCTGATTCCCCGCCGCCACAATACTCGGGTTAGTGGTCACCCCTGCCAGCGGGAAAATGCGCGCCAGAGCTTTTACCGCATCAACGTCAGACGTATCTAAATAGAGTTCCATAACCTTTCCTCAAACGAATAATTAGCATGAATAAAAGGTAGCACGGCGAAACCTCACGGTTAGTTGACGCACGTCAATATAGCTTTCATTCGAAAGTAATTTAATCTTTATACGAAAGAAAAGAGGTCGCTTATGATTTTCAATATCCAGCGCTATTCCACGCATGATGGTCCCGGGATCCGTACTGTGGTGTTCCTTAAGGGATGCTCCCTGGGCTGTCGGTGGTGCCAGAATCCGGAAAGTCGCGCCCGTACGCAGGATCTGCTCTATGACGCACGTCTGTGCCTTGACGGTTGCGATCTCTGTGCTCAGGCCGCACCCGCGGTAATTGAGCGGGCACTAAGCGGGTTGCTGATTCATCGCGAAAAACTAACCGATGACGTTCTCGCAGCGCTGACCCACTGCTGTCCAACGCAGGCGCTAACCGTCTGTGGAGAGATAAAAAGCGTGGACGAAATCATGGCGACCGTATTGCGTGATAAACCGTTTTACGATCGCAGCGGAGGGGGCCTCACCCTGTCCGGTGGCGAACCGTTTATGCAGCCAGAGCTGGCGGCTTCTTTGCTCAAAGCCAGCCACGACGCAGGCATTCATACCGCAGTGGAAACCTGCCTGCATGTCCCGTGGAAGTATATTGAACCATCATTACCTGACGTCGATCTGTTTCTGGCCGATCTAAAACACGTGGCGGATGCGCCGTTTAAACAGTGGACCGATGGCAGCGCCTCTCGTGTGCTGGAAAATCTAAAAAAACTGGCCGCAGCTGGTAAAAAAATGATTATCCGCGTACCGCTGATTCAGGGATTCAACGCTGACGAAGCCGCCATCCAGGCTATTACCGATTTTGCTGCCGACGAGCTTCACGTCGGGGAGATTCATTATTTGCCCTACCACACCCTAGGTATCAACAAATACCACTTACTCAGTCAACCCTACAACGCACCGGATAAACCGCTTGATGCGCCTGCACTGCTCGAATTTGCCCAGCAGTATGCCAGCCTTAAAGGTTTAACCGCGACTCTACGAGGATAATCGCCATGACCACTCTGAAACTGGACACACTCAGCGATCGTATCAAAGCGCATAAAACAGCCCTGATCCATATCGTGAAACCGCCGGTTTGTACCGAGCGCGCCCAGCACTATACCGAGATGTATCAGCAACACCTGGATAAGCCGATCCCGGTACGCCGCGCGCTGGCGCTGGCCCATCATCTGGGGGAACGCACCATCTGGATCAAGCATGACGAACTGATTATCGGTAACCAGGCAAGCGAAGTGCGCGCCGCGCCGATCTTCCCGGAATACACCGTCTCCTGGATTGAAAAAGAGATCGACGACCTCGCCGACAGACCGGGCGCAGGCTTTGCGGTAAGCGAAGAGAATAAACGCGTCTTACACGAGGTGTGTCCGTGGTGGCGTGGTCAGACCGTGCAGGATCGCTGCTACGGGATGTTCACTGACGAGCAGAAAGGGCTGCTGGAAACCGGCATTATCAAAGCCGAAGGTAATATGACCTCCGGCGACGCACACCTGGCGGTGAACTTCCCGCTACTACTGGAAAAAGGTCTCGACGGACTGCGCCACAAGGTCGATGAACGTCGCTCCCGCATCAATCTGACGTGTCTGGACGATCTCCACGGCGATCAGTTCCTGAAAGCGATTGATATCGTGCTGGAGGCCGTCAGCCTGCACATTGAGCGCTTTGCCGCGCTGGCGCGTAAAATGGCGTCCACAGAAACGCGCACCAGCCGTCGCGATGAACTGCTGACCATGGCGGAAAACTGTGATGTGATTGCCCATGAGCCACCAAAAACATTCTGGCAGGCGTTGCAGTTGTGCTATTTCATCCAGTTGATTCTGCAAATTGAATCTAACGGTCACTCAGTGTCGTTTGGCCGTATGGATCAGTACCTCTACCCGTTCTACCGTCGCGACGTAGAACTGAATCAGAGCCTCGATCGTGAGCACGCCATTGAGCTGTTGCACAGCTGCTGGCTGAAACTGCTGGAAGTGAACAAAATCCGTTCCGGCTCCCATTCGAAAGCCTCAGCGGGCAGCCCGCTCTATCAGAACGTAACCATAGGTGGCCAGAACCTGGTCAGCGGTCAGGCGATGGATGCCGTCAACCCGCTCTCCTACGCCATTCTGGAATCATGTGGCCGCCTGCGTTCTACTCAGCCGAACCTGAGCGTGCGTTATCACCCGGGGATGAGTAATGACTTCCTTGATGCCTGCGTGCAGGTGATCCGCTGCGGCTTCGGGATGCCAGCCTTTAACAACGATGAAATCGTCATTCCGGAATTCATTAAGCTGAGCATTGAGCCGCAAGATGCCTATGACTATGCAGCGATTGGTTGCATCGAAACCGCCGTTGGCGGCAAATGGGGCTACCGCTGCACCGGCATGAGCTTTATTAACTTTGCCCGCGTGATGCTGGCGGCGCTGGAAGGCGGACGCGATGCCACCAGCGGCAAAGTCTTCCTGCCGCAGGAAAAAGCGCTCTCAGCTGGCAACTTCAACAATTTCGATGAAGTGATGGATGCCTGGGATACACAGATTCGCTACTACACGCGTAAATCCATTGAAATCGAGTATGTCGTTGACACCATGCTGGAAGAGAACGTACACGATATTCTGTGCTCCGCGCTGGTAGACGACTGTATCGAACGCGCGAAAAGCATTAAGCAAGGCGGCGCGAAGTATGACTGGGTATCAGGTTTGCAGGTGGGTATCGCCAACCTCGGCAACAGCCTGGCAGCAGTGAAGAAACTGGTCTTTGAACAGGGCGCTATCGGTCAACAACAACTGGCCGCCGCGCTGGCCGATGATTTTGACGGTCTGACCCATGAGCAGTTACGCCAACGGCTAATCAACGGCGCACCAAAATACGGCAACGATGACGATAGCGTTGATACGCTGCTGGCCCGCGCTTATCAGACTTATATCGATGAACTGAAACAGTATCATAATCCGCGTTACGGACGTGGTCCGGTTGGCGGCAATTACTACGCCGGGACCTCGTCTATTTCTGCAAACGTGCCGTTTGGCGCAGCAACGATGGCAACGCCGGATGGCCGTAAAGCACACACTCCACTGGCAGAAGGCGCAAGCCCGGCTTCCGGTACGGACCACCTCGGCCCAACTGCGGTAATTGGCTCGGTGGGTAAACTGCCGACCGGTTCGATTCTCGGTGGCGTGCTGTTAAATCAGAAGCTGAACCCGGCCACGCTGGAAAATGAGTCTGACAAACAAAAGCTGATGATTCTGCTGCGTACCTTCTTTGAAGAGCACAAAGGTTGGCATATTCAGTACAACATCGTTTCTCGTGAAACGCTGCTGGAAGCCAAAAAACACCCGGATCAGTACCGTGATCTGGTGGTGCGTGTAGCGGGTTATTCCGCCTTCTTCACCGCGCTGTCTCCGGATGCACAGGACGATATCATCGCGCGCACTGAACATATGCTGTAACCCTCCCGCCCGGTGGCGCTACGCTTACCGGGCTTACATACTCCCCTTTAGCCAGGTAAGGCGAAGTTGCCACCTGGCGTTTTACTTTCATTCGAAATTAAATTTGTGCTTTAGCTCACATTGTTATTAAAATGTTTCTGGTCGCAGTTATGAGCCAGGAGCATATATGACCATCAAAGTTATCGTCACCGATATGGACGGAACTTTTCTCGACGACGCCAAGCAATACGATCGTGCACGCTTTATGGCGCAGTATCAGGAACTGAAGAAACGAGATATTGAATTTGTCGTGGCAAGCGGCAACCAGTATTACCAGTTGATCTCCTTTTTCCCGCAGCTCAAAGATGAGATCTCTTTTGTCGCCGAGAACGGGGCGCTGGTGTTTGAACATGGCAAACAGCTGTTTCACGGCGAACTTACGCGCCACGAATCACGCATTGTCATTGGCGAACTGCTCAAAGATAAGCAGCTCAACTTTGTGGCCTGTGGACTGCAAAGCGCCTACGTGAGCGAAAATGCCCCAGAGTCCTTTGTCGCGTTGATGGCAAAACACTACCATCGTCTGAAACCCGTCAAGGATTATCAGGATATCGACGATGTGCTGTTCAAGTTCTCGCTGAATTTACCGGACCAACAGATCCCGCTGGTTATCGATCACCTTCATTCTGCTCTAGACGGCATTATGAAGCCCGTCACCAGCGGCTTTGGGTTTATCGACCTGATCATTCCGGGCTTACATAAAGCCAACGGAATCAGCCGTCTGCTAAAACGCTGGAACCTGTCACCGCAAAACGTGGTCGCCATTGGCGACAGTGGCAATGACGCGGAAATGCTGAAGATGGCGCACTACTCTTTCGCCATGGCCAATGCGGCAGAGAGCATCAAAGCGATTGCCCGCTATCAGACCGATGACAATAACCATCAAGGCGCGCTGAACGTAATTCAGGCAGTGCTGGATAACACTTCACCTTTTAACGTCTGATCCTGCCAACCGGGGTATCCCTCATCCCGGTTTTCACTCTTTTTCTATTTTGCTCACACCAGCAGGTTTTTAAACTTGCATTAACTAATTTTTAACTTATATTGTCACTTGTAATTAAATTTAGTTTCGAATGAAAGTTAATGCGAGGTGGTTATGGCTTTTACTTTTACCAGCGACACGTTGCCCGCCGATCACAAAGCGGCAATCCGTCAGATGAAACAGCAACTGCGGGCACAGCTTGGGGATGTTCAGTTGATCTTCAATCAGCTGAGCGATGCCATTGCCACCCGCGTGGCGGAAATCAACGCTCTCAAAGCGCAAGGCTCCCCGGTATGGCCTGTGTTGTCCTATGCGGATATCAAAGCGGGTCGCGTGAGTGCAGAGCAGCGTGAAGAAATTAAGCGTCGCGGATGCGCAGTCATTAAAGGGCATTTCCCCCGCGAACAGGCGCTGGCATGGGATCAGTCGATGCTCGATTACCTGGATCGCAACCATTTTGATGACGTCTACAAAGGGCCGGGCGATAACTTCTTCGGCACCCTGAGCGCATCGCGACCTGAAATCTACCCCATTTACTGGTCCCCGGCGCAGATGCAGGCCCGCCAAAGTGAAGAAATGGCCAATGCCCAGTCGTTCCTCAATCGTCTTTGGACATTTTCAAGCGAAGGTAAACAATGGTTTAACCCGGATGTCAGCGTTATCTACCCTGACCGTATACGCCGCCGTCCGCCGGGAACCACCTCCAAAGGGCTGGGAGCGCATACGGATTCCGGCGCGCTGGAACGCTGGCTGCTGCCTGCGTATCAGCAGGTATTTGCTCATGTTTTCAATGGCAAGCTGGCAGATTACGATCCGTGGCAGGCTGCGCATCGCACCGAAGTAGAAGAGTACACGGTGGATAACACCACCAAATGTTCAGTATTTCGCACCTTCCAGGGCTGGACTGCGTTGTCCGATATGCTGCCAGGTCAGGGATTGTTGCACGTGGTTCCGATTCCTGAAGCGATGGCGTATGTGCTGTTACGCCCATTGCTTGACGATGTGCCGGAAGATGAGCTTTGCGGCGTAGCGCCCGGCAGAGTCCTGCCGATTTCCGCACAATGGCATCCGCTGCTGATTGAAGCGCTAACCAGCATTCCACAACTGGACGCCGGAGACTCCGTGTGGTGGCATTGCGATGTGATTCACTCCGTCGCACCTGTAGAAAATCAGCAGGGCTGGGGTAACGTTATGTATATCCCTGCCGCCCCGATGTGCGAAAAAAATCTGGCCTACGCCCACAAAGTGAAAGCTGCGCTGGAAAAAGGCACATCGCCGAGTGATTTCCCGCGAGAGGATTATGAAACTAACTGGGAAGGACGCTTCACGCTGGAGGATTTGAATATCCACGGTAAACGCGCGCTGGGGATTATTTAATATGTAGCTTACGCAATTTTCCCTAAGTATTTCGCGTTACAGGAAGGCGACCAGCCTGTAAATCCCCGGGAGCTTACATAAGTAAGTGACCGGGGTGAACAGGTGCAGCCAACACACCTGTAACACGAAAGACGACGGGTAAATTAACCGTCAATACCTTTACTACGCAGGTAATCTTCGTAGTTGCCGGTGAAGTCGATCACGCGTTCCGGCGTAATCTCAATCACGCGGGTCGCCAGGGAACTGACGAACTCACGGTCGTGAGAAACAAAGATCAACGTGCCCTGATACATTTCCAGCGCCATGTTCAGCGACTCGATAGATTCCATATCCAGGTGGTTGGTCGGTTCATCCATGACCAGGATATTCGGTTTCTGCATCATCAGCTTACCGAAAAGCATGCGTCCTTTTTCTCCACCGGAGAGCACTTTTGCAGGTTTCTTGATATCGTCCTGGCTGAACAGCAGACGGCCAAGGAAGCTGCGCACAACCTGCTCATCATCGCCTTCTTGTTTCCACTGGCTCATCCATTCGAAGACGGTCAGATCGTTTTCAAACTCGTATTCATGATCCTGCGCGTAGTAACCCACCTGGGCGTTTTCAGACCACTTAACGGTACCGTTGTCCGGCTGCAAATCGCCAACCAACGTTTTCAGCATGGTGGATTTACCCACGCCGTTGGCACCAATGATGGCAACCTTCTCCCCTACTTCCAGCAGCAGGTTGAAGTTTTTAAACAGCGGACCTTCATCAAAACCTTTCGCCAGCGCTTCCACTTCCAGCGCGTTACGGAACAGTTTCTTATCCTGTTCGAAGCGGATGAACGGGTTCTGACGGCTGGACGCTTTCACTTCGTCGAGCTTGATCTTATCAATCTGACGCGCACGAGAGGTCGCCTGTCGAGATTTAGAAGCGTTGGCGCTAAAGCGGCTGACGAAGGATTGCAGATCGGCAATCTGTGCTTTCTTCTTGGCGTTATCGGCCAGCAGACGTTCACGCGCCTGGGTTGCCGCCGTCATGTATTCGTCGTAGTTACCCGGATAAACACGCAGTTCGCCATAGTCCAGATCCGCCATGTGTGTACAGACCATATTCAGGAAGTGACGGTCATGCGAAATGATGATCATGGTGCTGTCACGCTCGTTCAGCGTCTGCTCCAGCCAGCGAATGGTGTCGATATCCAGGTTGTTCGTTGGTTCGTCGAGCAGCAGAATGTCCGGGTTAGAGAACAGCGCCTGCGCCAGAAGCACACGCAGCTTCCAGCCGGGCGCGACTTCGCTCATCGGGCCGTAATGCTGTTCTACCGGAATACCTACGCCCAGCAGCAGTTCACCCGCACGCGCTTCCGCAGAGTAGCCGTCCATTTCGCCATACTGAACTTCGAGATCAGCAACTTTATAGCCGTCTTCTTCGCTCATCTCAGCCAGGGCGTAAATGCGATCGCGCTCCTGCTTCACTTCCCACAGCTCAGCGTGACCCATGATCACGGTATCAAGCACGGTGAATTCTTCAAAGGCGAATTGATCCTGACGCAGCTTACCGATGCGCTCGTTAGGATCGAGGGAAACGTTACCCAGCGTCGGTTCGAGGTCGCCGCCGAGAATTTTCATAAAAGTGGATTTACCGCTACCGTTCGCGCCAATCAGGCCGTAACGGTTGCCGCCGCCAAATTTGACGGAAATATTTTCAAACAGCGGCTTACTGCCGAACTGCATGGTGACGTTGCTGGAAACTAACACTGGCGTATCCTGAAAGAGAAAGAAATATGTGACAAACCGCTTATTATGCCATAAGTCTGCAAGAAGATCGCGTCTTCATGCGGAAGGGATAAAGTGAAACCAAAAGGAAAAAAATGTGATTTAGTACACATCCGAATTCCTTGTTGCTCAGATTGCACATATAATGTGTGCCCAACACTACATAAATCTCAACCCACTAGCCTGCCTGGCACTGAATCTCGCATACATGAATATGAATATGAAATTAACAACGCTTTTCGCGGCGGCACTCGCAATAGTTGGTTTTTGTAATACCGCTTCAGCCGTCACGTACCCGCTGCCGACCGATGGTAGCCGTTTGATTGGCCAAAACCAGGTCATTACTATTCCTGAAGGCAACACCCAACCGCTGGAGTATTTTGCGGCAGAGTATCAGATGGGTCTGTCTAACATGCTGGAAGCCAACCCGGGCGTGGATACCTTCCTGCCGAAAGGCGGCACCGTGCTGAACATTCCTCAGCAGTTGATCCTGCCGGATACCGTGCATGAAGGTATTGTTATCAACAGCGCTGAAATGCGTCTGTACTACTACCCGAAAGGCACCAACACCGTCATTGTTCTGCCGATCGGTATCGGCCAGTTGGGCAAAGACACGCCAATCAACTGGACCACCAAAGTAGAACGTAAAAAAGCAGGCCCAACCTGGACGCCAACGGCGAAAATGCATGCGGAATACCGCGCTGCAGGCGAGCCGCTGCCAGCCGTTGTTCCGGCTGGTCCGGATAACCCGATGGGACTGTACGCGCTGTATATCGGTCGCCTGTATGCTATCCACGGTACCAATGCTAACTTCGGCGTCGGCTTACGTGTCAGCCACGGTTGCGTACGTCTGCGTAACGACGACATCAAATTCTTGTTTGAAAATGTGCCGGTCGGCACCCGTGTACAGTTTATTGATGAGCCGGTAAAAGCCACTACCGAACCAGACGGTAGCCGTTACATCGAAGTACATAACCCGCTGTCTACGACTGAAGCACAGTTCGAAGGCGGGGAAATTGTACCGATTACCCTGACCAAGAGCATTACCAGCATCACCAGTCAGCCTGACGTCGATCAGGCCGTCGTTGAGCAGGCAGTACAGAACCGTTCTGGTATGCCGGTTCGCCTGAACTAATCTGCTATATATGCCCGATGGCGCTACGCTTATCGGGCCTACCAACACTGTAGGCCGGATTAGGCGCCAGCCGCCATCCGGCACACCACATCAATTACATCATTAGCAACAAACCATAACCCACCAGCGCCGCCCATATCAGCATCGGTACCGAATACCAATGAAAACGCCACCAGATCCGGCGGTCGTTTGCCATCCGTAACGCAATGAGATTCGCCAGCGATCCTGGCAACAGCCCAAAGCCGCCCACATTGACCGCCCAGGCCAGAAGCAGCGTTGGCGGGACGTAGTTCAGCAGCAAAATCGTACTGGGCACATTACTTATAAACTGCGACAGGCCAATGGCGGTCAGCCAAAGTCCCGGCGCTGAAAGCGCGCCAATCTGGTGGGTTGTCCCCTGCAGGGCCGGAAGCTGCGTCAGCAAGTGCACATCAATGAACATCGCCATAAACACCAACAGCAGCGTCCAGTCTACGCTGAGGATCACGCGGCGAGCCAGCACCATGAACCCTGCCGCCACAATCGCCAGACCCCACAGCTCTTGTTTTAACTCCAGCGCTGCAAGGAAGATGATATACAACACCAGACAGCCCCACACCAGACGCGGTTGCCAGTCAGGTGCGCGCGTACCGGTATGATAATGCAACGCTTTATTCGGGAAACTGAACCAGCACAGCACCACCAGCGTCAGCATCATGGCCCCCGCAAGCGGCGCCATTTGCCAGGTAAACGCGGTAAACGATAAGCCTGAGCGTCCCCACATCAGAATGTTTTGTGGATTGCCTATTGGCGTTAGCAACGATCCGGCGTTAACCGCCAGCGCCTCAAAGATAATCAGGCGATTCACCGGAATAGCGCACAATTTTTTCAGAGTGATGGTCAGCGGAACAACAATAAACAGCGCAACATCGTTGGTCAGAAACGTCGACAACAACGCCGCTGCCAGCACCATAAATATCGCCAGCTGACGCTCTGTTTTGAAACGGCGGGTCATCTTGCGCCCTAACACATCGAAGTAACCGCTTAGCTCCACGCCTTTGGTCAGTAACATCAGGCCACTGAGCGTGATAATTGTGTGCCAGTCAATCGCTCCCGGCCACGACCGGGGTGTAAATGGCGTGAACAGGCTCAGTACAACCCCAACGATGATTAACAGCTGGAAAAAACGATCGCGCTGTAAGGCGCGTAATAAAGGAAAACTCATTCAGAGCCTGTTCCTTGCTGTTGCGTAAACCGGCTAAAAGCCTCCAGCGTTTCCTCACTGACGTGATGCTCCATCCCCTCCGCGTCGCGACGGGCAATTTCCGGACTGATACCTAACATCAACAGGAAATTCTCCACAATCTGATGACGCTCCCGACTTTCCTGAGCCAGTCGTTCACCTTCTGCGGTTAAAAACACGCCTCGCCAGGGGATCATTTCAATCAATCCGACTGAAGCAAGACGCTTAAGCATTTTAGCAACCGTCGGCTGGGAAACCCCAAGCCGTGCGGCCATATCCACCTGGCGCGCTTCACCTACCTCAATAATGAGATCGGAAATCAGCTCTACGTAGTCATCAATCAGCTCACGGCGATGCGCCTCCCGGACCTGACGAAATCCTTCAACGTGTTCTTCGACATTCACCAATTGCGTCACTTTTTTTGTTGTTGGCGTACCTGCGCGACGACTCATTCTGCTTCCTCGTTACTGTGACGCGTTAACGGCATCTGATTAGAGAGCACTCATTGTAAACCAGAGTTGCGCGGGCACAAAAAATTAACGTTTTAGCAATAGCTATATAATATAGCCTGTGCTATATCTGTATATAATAAAGACATCCCTCAAGGATTGATGGGATCGTGAAGTCAGGAGGTTTACATGAATGAATTTAAGAGGTGTATACGCGTGTTTAGCCACTCTCCCTTTAAAGTACGGTTGATGCTGATCTCTATGCTGTGTGACATGATTAACAGCAAACCAGAGAAGGATAAACCTTCAGAAAAATAATGCGGCGTCGCGGTACGCCGCTTCATTTTCCTGCCGTCATCCGGGTACGGTGGTGGTTTTCGTCCCAATAACCCTTCTTTTTGTCAGTTTTGCCACGTCCCTCGCAAAACAATTTCTTTGTAGTAGTTGACCTTCTCTTGCGCACACTCTATCTTTTCGCAGCCCTGCGTATATTGCGGCTCGCGGATGCGGACCCTATCCCTCTTCTCGCTCTCTCAGGCAGGCAATGACCCTTAGCGCCAGGGTAAGCACATGGCGTTTTTGTAACAGTGGCATATGAATTTAACCCTCAAAGATTCAATCATTGCTCGTAGCCGGGCGATTAGTCCGTGGACTGGCCTCTATTTCTTACAGTCTCTGCTGATCAACCTTGCGCTGGGCTATCCGCTTAGCCTGCTCTATAGCGTTGCTTTCACCTGTATATTGATGCTGCTGTGGCGCAGTGCGCCGCGCGCGCAGAAAGTGCTGATTGGCCTTTGCTCGCTGATTGCGGCAATGTACTTTCCGTTCGGCCAGGCTTACGGCTCACCGAACTTCAATACCTTGCTGGCGCTGCACTCAACCAATATGGAAGAGTCCACCGAAATCCTGACCATCTTCCCCTGGTACAGTTATCTGGTTGGGGTATTTATTTTCGCCCTCGGCGTTATCGCCGTACGTCGTAAAAAAGATGAACAAAAGCGTGGCTGGAACAAGTTCGACAGCGTTTGTTTGCTGTTCAGCGTTGTCGCATTCTTTGTTACCCCGGTACAAAACCTGGCCTGGGGCGGCGTGTTCAAGCTGAAAGACACTGGCTATCCGGTTTTCCGGTTTGCCAAGGACGTGATCGTCAATAACAACGAAGTGCTCGACGAACAAGAGCGTATGGCGAAGCTGTCGAGCGTGAAAGACAGTTGGACCGTAACCGCCGTGAAGCCGAAGTATCACACCTACGTCGTGGTGATCGGCGAAAGCGCCCGCCGCGATGCGTTAGGCGCGTTTGGCGGTCACTGGGATAACACCCCGTTTGCCAGCTCCGTTAACGGCTACATCTTTGCGGATTACATTGCTGCCAGCGGTTCAACGCAAAAATCACTCGGCCTGACGCTGAATCGGGTGGTCGACAATAAGCCCCAGTTCCAGGATAACTTTGTCACCCTGGCCAACCGAGCAGGTTTCCAGACATGGTGGTTTTCCAATCAGGGACAAATTGGTGAATACGACACGGCCATCGCCAGCATTGCAAAACGCGCTGATGAAGTTCAGTTCCTCAAGAACGGTGACTTCGAAGCGGATAAAAATACCCGTGACGAAGCGCTGTTGAAGATGACCGCTCAGGTGCTGGCAACCGAGCGCACTCAGCCGCAGCTTATTGTACTGCATTTAATGGGCTCACATCCGCAGGCCTGCGACCGTACGCAGGGTAGGTACGAGACTTTCGTCCAGTCAAAAGAGACGTCTTGCTACCTGTACACCATGACGCAAACGGATGACCTACTGCGCCAGCTATACGATCAGCTACGTAATAGCGGTACCAGCTTCTCGATGGTCTATTTCTCCGATCATGGCCTCGCGTTTAAAGAGCGTGGAAAAGAGGTGCAGTACCTGGCGCATGACGATCAGTTCCAGCAGAATTTCCAGGTACCTTTCATGGTGCTGTCGAGCGATGATAAAGCGCATCGGGTGATTAAGGCCCGCCGATCCGCCAATGATTTCCTCAGCTTTTTCTCGCAGTGGACAGGGATTAGCGCAAAAGAAATAACCAACAGCTACCGCTTTATCTCAGAGAAAAAAGCCGGGCCGGTGTACATCACCAACTTTAAGCTGCAGAAGGTGGACTACAACCACCTTGGTACCGACATCTTCGAGACCAAATCTCGTTAACAGCTCATGTTGCAGGCAAAAAAAATCCGCCCCGAGAGGCGGATTTTTCATATCACCGAAGTGATTAGAAGCGGTAACCCACGCCAGCGATCCAGGTGCCAACGTCAACGCTACGAATACGGCTCTGCTCGTAGGAGAAGTCCAGAGCAACGTTTTCGATCGGGTTGAACTGCAGACCAGCACCGTAAGAGAAACCGTAGTCGCTGGTGGTGTGGTTGTCAGCCGGGGATGCTGCGTTCTGGAATTTACCGTAACCAACACCCACTACACCGTAGATGCTTGCCCAGTCGTTCAGACGGTAAGCCGGACCAGCAGTGATGCCGTAGTACTGGGTTTTGTTGTAGTCGCCAGAAGCATCGGTACGATCTTTTTCAGTGTAAGTGAAGGAACCGATAACACCCAGCGGGTTGTTGTCCTGCTCGTAGCGATACTTCAGGTTGAAACCGTTCATTTTGTTCGCTGCGCCCTGAGCATCGCTCTGAGCGTAACCACCGGTAACGGTAGAAGTAGCAGCTACAGCAGTACCTGCGGAGAAAGCCAGAACAGCGGCCAGTGCTGAAAGACATGCAATTTTTTTCATAACCACCTCAAATGTGCTTCAAGTAAATCTTAAGTTTTAAATATACCAAAAATTGATGGGAAACTCTTTGCGATTAGCGATGTCTAACGGGGTCTTTCATGTAACAGAACATTTCAGAAATCCGCTATCTCTTTCAATTAACATCACTTTTCTAACGTAAAATGCCATTATTGCGCGCACAATATGGCACATTCATCCAGATTATTCCTAATCACACAGATTATTAATCCATCATTTTCATGCCATTGTACGGAACTGAGCAATTTTTTTTTCAACGAATACTCAACCACATGTGTGTATTTCCATTACACTCGCTGTTTTACTTCTATTGACATAATTTGACAGGAGAAAGGATGCCGGGGTCGTCACGTAAAGCGCCAGTCTGGTTGCCTATTTTGGTTTTGCTAATTGCTATGTCCTCCATTCAAAGCGGAGCATCTCTGGCGAAATCGCTGTTCCCGCTCGTCGGCGCGCCGGGCGTTACCGCGTTGCGCCTTGCGTTGGGCACCCTCATCCTTATCGTCTTCTTTAAACCCTGGCGTTTGCGATTCGCCAAAGAACAGCGCCTGCCCCTTCTGTTTTATGGCCTGTCTCTGGGCGGGATGAACTATCTCTTCTATCTGTCAATCCAGACCGTGCCACTGGGAATTGCCGTGGCGCTGGAATTTACCGGCCCGCTGGCGGTAGCGCTGTTTTCATCCCGGCGCCCGGTGGATTTCATTTGGGTTGCACTGGCTGTACTCGGACTGTGGTTCCTGCTGCCATTAGGTCAGGACGTTTCTCACGTCGATTTAACCGGTGCTGCGCTAGCGCTGGGGGCTGGTGCCTGCTGGGCCATCTATATTCTTACCGGGCAGCGAGCCGGGGCGGAACACGGTCCGGCAACCGTCGCAGTAGGGTCATTAATTGCAGCACTGGTATTTGTGCCAATCGGCGCGATCCAGGCTGGTGATGCCCTGTGGCATTGGTCCATTCTGCCGTTAGGCCTGGCCATTGCAGTCCTCTCTACTGCACTTCCCTATTCACTGGAGATGATTGCATTGACGCGCCTGCCGACGCGTACTTTCGGTACATTGATGAGTATGGAACCTGCCCTGGCAGCGGTTTCCGGAATGATCTTCCTCGGTGAAACGCTGACGCTTATCCAGACACTCGCTCTGGGTGCCATTATCGTCGCATCAATGGGCTCTACGCTCACTATTCGTAAAGAGCCACAAATAAAACAAGTCGACGTGAATTAACCACGTAATATTCTGCATGGTTTGCATAATCATGCAGAATATCCAATTGTAAATCTGCGTGATAATAATTCTAAAAAATATAATTTTCTCATCCGCATATTTCATTTAATCTCAAAATTAACATAAAAATAACACCACGCAAGAAACACAACAATCAATGCATTGATTTTACTAGGTATTTTATATTTATCCTTTCTTCACTATTAAAGTAATAGGCAACACCGGAAAAAAAAATCCAAATTTAGCGCTATACTTAATTCCGTTGAAGAGTTGGGACATAACTATCAAGAGGATATGAAAATATGAGTACCGCGAAACTGGTAAAAACAAAAGCATCCGCTCTCCTTTATACCCGCAACGATGTGTCTGATAGTGAAAAGAAAGCGACCGTAGAACTGCTGAATCAGCAAGTAATCCAGTTTATTGACCTGTCATTGATCACCAAACAGGCTCACTGGAACATGCGCGGCGCAAACTTCATTGCGGTACATGAAATGCTGGATGGCTTCCGTACAGCCCTGACCGATCACCTCGACACAATGGCTGAACGCGCCGTACAGTTGGGCGGTGTGGCACTGGGCACAACTCAGGTTATTAATAGCAAAACGCCTCTGAAAAGTTACCCGCTGGATATCCATAGCGTACAGGACCACTTAAAAGAACTGGCTGAACGTTATGCCGTAGTTGCAAACAGCGTACGTAAGGCTATTAGCGAAGCAAAAGACGAAGATACCGCAGATATCTTTACCGCAGCGTCTCGCGACCTCGATAAATTCCTGTGGTTTATCGAAGCCAACATTGAGTAACAGCAGACATAAGAATTACCTATATAACCCTCGCTCCGGCGGGGGTTTTGCACATCTATGGTGCATAACATTGATCGTTCGTCACTCCAAAGTAAATTATTTGTAATAATCACCTCACACAATCGTTAACGAAAGATTGTTTTATCAACAATTTTTACGCTAAATAGTCATACCGTTTGCACCGTGGCTGGTTCGCACCAAATGAGTGCCCCAAAACAGTGCAAATTACTCGCTTTGCCCTACTTATTGTGCAGAGAAACGAGATACCCTCTTGTTAAAACAATGAGTTGCAAAATTGGCACGATTCTTTCATTAAGCCATATGTTCTCGCAGGGGATCGCCCCGTGGATATAAAAGGAAATCCTATGAAGTCTGTATTAAAAGTTTCACTGGCTGCACTTACCCTGGCTTTTGCGGTGTCCTCCCATGCCGCAGATAAGAAACTGGTTGTCGCAACCGACACCGCGTTTGTACCGTTTGAATTCAAACAGGGTGACAAATACGTTGGTTTTGATGTGGATCTGTGGGCTGCCGTCGCCAAAGAATTGAAACTGGATTATGAACTGAAACCAATGGATTTCAGCGGCATCATCCCGGCACTGCAAACCAAAAACGTCGACCTGGCGCTGGCGGGTATCACCATCACAGATGAGCGTAAAAAAGCGATCGACTTCTCCGATGGCTACTACAAAAGCGGTCTATTAGTGATGGTGAAAGCAAATAACAACGACGTCAAAAGCGTAAAAGATCTGGATGGTAAAGTCGTTGCAGTTAAGAGCGGCACCGGTTCCGTTGATTACGCGAAAGCGAATATCAAAACCAAAGACCTGCGTCAGTTCCCGAACATCGATAACGCCTATATGGAACTGGGCACCAACCGCGCAGACGCCGTGCTGCACGACACACCAAACATTCTTTACTTCATCAAAACAGCTGGCAATGGTCAGTTCAAAGCTGTAGGCGAATCACTGGAAGCCCAGCAGTACGGCATCGCCTTCCCGAAAGGCAGCGACGACCTGCGTGAGAAAGTGAACGGCGCGCTGAAAACGCTGAAAGAGAACGGTACTTACAACGAAATCTACAAAAAATGGTTCGGTACTGAACCTAAATAATAACCGGTAGCGTTGCCCGGTGGCGTGATGCTTACCGGGCCTACGCCTGGATTTTTGAGACCTGTAAGCCGGATAAGCCCAGCGCATCCGGCAAAACGGGCATTTGAATATTTACACCACGGTAACAGGAACGACATATGCAGTTTGACTGGAGTGCCATCTGGCCCGCCATCCCGCTTTTGATTGAAGGCGCCAAAATGACCCTGTGGATCTCGGTCCTCGGTCTGGCTGGCGGTCTGATAATCGGACTTGCAGCAGGGTTTGCGCGCACTTTCGGCGGTTGGATCGCCAACCACGTAGCGCTGGTGTTTATCGAAGTCATTCGCGGTACGCCAATCGTTGTGCAAGTAATGTTTATTTACTTCGCTCTACCAATGGCATTTAACGATTTACGCATTGACCCCTTTAGCGCCGCCGTTGTCACCATCATGATCAACTCCGGTGCCTATATTGCGGAAATCACCCGCGGTGCGGTGCTCTCAATCCATAAAGGATTCAGCGAAGCCGGACTTGCCCTTGGACTTTCACGCACAGAGACTATTCGCCACGTTATTTTGCCTCTCGCGCTGCGTCGTATGCTGCCGCCGCTGGGCAACCAGTGGATCATCAGCATTAAAGATACCTCGCTGTTTATTGTCATTGGCGTCGCTGAACTGACCCGTCAGGGCCAGGAAATCATTGCCGGTAACTTCCGCGCACTGGAAATCTGGAGCGCCGTTGCGGTGTTCTATCTGATCATAACGCTGGTGCTGAGCTTCATTCTGCGTCGTCTGGAAAGAAGGATGAAAATCCTGTGATTGAATTTAAAAACGTTTCTAAGCACTTTGGTCCAACCCAGGTGCTGCACAATATTGACCTGAACATTCAACAGGGTGAAGTAGTGGTGATTATCGGGCCGTCAGGATCCGGTAAATCTACCCTGCTACGCTGCATTAACAAACTGGAAGAGATAACCTCTGGCGATCTGATCGTCGACGGTCTGAAAGTGAACGATCCGAAGGTAGACGAACGGTTAATCCGCCAGGAAGCCGGGATGGTGTTTCAGCAGTTCTATCTGTTCCCGCATCTGACGGCGCTGGAAAACGTCATGTTCGGGCCGCAGCGCGTACGCGGGGCGAATAAAGAACAGGCCGAGAAACTGGCGAAAGAACTGCTGGCGAAAGTGGGTCTGGCCGAGCGCGCCCATCACTACCCTTCTGAGCTGTCCGGTGGTCAACAACAGCGTGTGGCTATCGCCCGAGCGCTGGCGGTGAAGCCGAAAATGATGCTGTTTGATGAGCCAACCTCTGCGCTTGACCCGGAACTGCGTCATGAGGTTTTGAAAGTTATGCAGGATCTGGCGGAAGAAGGGATGACCATGGTGATTGTGACCCACGAAATCGGTTTTGCCGAGAAAGTGGCTTCACGCCTGATTTTCATTGATAAGGGAAGAATTGCCGAAGACGGTAATCCGCAGGCCCTGATTGAAAATCCGCCCAGCCAACGCTTACAGGAATTCTTGCAGCACGTATCCTGATAGCTCTGCCTCCCTTCGCCCGAAGGGAGGTTTTTCACCAGAATCCTCTCATTTCAATTCTCTCCCGCCCTGACATCTATACTTATCCTTTTGAATTTATTTTCTCATGGGAGGAGTCATGCGCGGGATCCTGTTCATTTTTGTTTGTCTGTTGAGTTTCCCGACTCAGGCGGTGACGATACCTGGCGTCACCACGCCAACATCAACCAACGCGCAAACCACAGCGGCGAAAGAGCCGGATATTGAACAGAAAAAAGCGGCTTACGGCGCACTGGCCGATGTGTTGGAAAATGACGCCTCGCGTCAGGAGCTGATCGGTCAGTTACGCAAAGTGGCCACTGCCCCTCCTGCCGAGCCGGTGCCAACCATTGTCCCGCCCACGTTAACGGAAGAAAAAACGGTACTGGAAAACGTCACGGACGTCACCCGCCACTACGGTGAGGCGCTCTCCAGCCACTTTGCCCAGCTTTATCGCAATATTACCGATGCCCCGCATAAGACCTTTAATCCGCAAACGTTCACCAATGCTCTGACGCATTTTTTAATGCTGGCGGTGTCAGTGTTCGGTTTTTTCTGGCTGGTTCGCCTGTGCGCGCTACCGTTGTATCGCAAAATGGGACAATGGGCGCGGCGGAAAAACCGCGAACGCAGCAACTGGCTTCAGCTTCCGGCGATGATCGTTGGCGCATTCATTATTGATTTGCTTCTGCTGGCGCTGACATTATTTGTCGGGCAGATACTGAGCGACAAAATGAACGCTGGCAGTCGCACGATCGCCTTTCAGCAAAGTCTGTTTCTCAATGCCTTCGCCCTGATTGAATTCTTCAAGGCCATTTTGCGCCTGATATTTTGCCCAACGGTGGCCGAGCTGCGCCCGTTTAACATTCAGGATGCTGGCGCACGCTACTGGAATCGCCGTTTGAGTTCATTGAGCAGCCTGATTGGCTACGGGCTTATCGTTGCCGTACCCATTATCTCTAATCAGGTCAACGTGCAGGTCGGCGCGATGGCCAACGTCATCATCATGTTGTGTATCACGCTATGGGCGCTGTACCTGATTTTCAGAAACAAGAAAGAGATAACGCAGCATTTGCTGAATCTGGCGGAAAGATCCCTCGCTTTTTTCAGTCTGTTTATTCGTGCTTTTGCGTTGGTATGGCATTGGCTGGCCAGCGCTTATTTCATTGTGCTGTTTTTCTTTTCGCTGTTTGATCCGGGCAACAGCCTGAAATTCATGATGGGCGCTACGCTGCGCAGCCTGGTAATCATTGGAATTGCCGCCTTTGTTTCCGGCATGTTTTCCCGCTGGATAGCCAAAACTATTACCCTTTCGCCACACACCCAGCGCAGCTATCCGGAACTACAAAAGCGGCTGAATGGCTGGCTGTCGACAGCGTTAAGCATAGCCAGGATCCTGACGGTGTGCGTTGCGGTGATGCTGCTACTGAGTGCTTGGGGACTGTTCGACTTCTGGAACTGGCTGCATTACGGCGCAGGAGAAAAAACAGTGGATATCCTGATCCGTATCGCGCTGATTTTATTCTTCTCCGCCATCGGCTGGACAATCCTTGCCAGTCTGATTGAAAATCGTCTGGCTTCCGATATCCACGGTCGTCCGCTACCCAGCGCGCGTACCCGCACCCTGCTGACACTGTTTCGCAACGCACTGGCGGTGATTATCAGCACGATCACCATCATGATTGTGTTGTCGGAAATCGGCGTCAATATCGCCCCCTTACTGGCCGGGGCCGGGGCGCTGGGGCTGGCTATCTCTTTCGGCTCGCAAACGCTGGTAAAAGATATTATTACCGGGATTTTTATTCAGTTTGAAAATGGCATGAACACCGGCGACCTGGTGACCATTGGCCCACTCACCGGTACGGTTGAACGGATGTCCATCCGTTCTGTGGGCGTGCGTCAGGACACCGGGGCGTACCATATCATTCCCTGGTCATCGATAACGACCTTCGCCAACTTTGTGCGGGGAATTGGATCGGTCGTCGCCAATTACGACGTAGACCGCCATGAGGATGCGGATAAAGCGAATCAGGCGTTGAAAGATGCGGTTGCTGCGGTGATGGAAAAAGATGATATTCGCGGGCTGATTATTGGCGAGCCGTCGTTTGCCGGGATTGTAGGATTAACCAATACGGCATTCACACTACGGGTCTCGTTTACCACCTTGCCGCTGAAGCAGTGGACGGTACGTTTTGCGCTCGACAGCCAGGTGAAGAAATACTTCGATCTGGCCAACATACGCGCCCCGGTACAGACCTATCAAGTGTTGCCTGCACCAGGGTATGGCCCAACGTCTGCGGCAAGCGAACCGCTGCCGCCAACCGAGCCAACGCTTTAGCGTTTACGCGCCATAAAACGACGACGCTGATCGTTATCCATAAAGGTCCAGGCAATAAAGCGACTCTGCTTTTGCCCCTGGGCCATCTCTTTCTTGACCACTTTCACCGCGCCCGCATCCGTTAATGCGTGGTACAGCGGAGGCAAGTTCTCGCCGCGAGAAACCAGCGTGGTAAACCACATAACCTGACGGCCAAAAGCCTGGCTTTCGACGATCATTTTTTTGATGAACGCTACTTCGCCGCCTTCACACCACAGCTCCTGCTGTTGTCCGCCAAAGTTCAGCGCATCATCTTTATCTTGCCCCAGATTACGACGTTTACGCTCGCTTCCTGCGCGGGCTGAGGCCGCAGAATCATGGAATGGCGGGTTACACAATGTGGCTTCATACTGCTCATTTTTGTGAATGATACCGTTGAAGATTGCCGAAGCATCTTTCTGACGACGCAGACGAATAGCACGGGTTAACCCCGGATTGCCGTTTATGATCGCCTGAGCGCTGTTAAACGCTTCGCTACTGCTCTCACTGCCCGTGAATCGCCAGCCGTATTCATGCACGCCGATCAGCGGATAAATACAGTTTGCCCCTACGCCTATGTCCAGGATGCTCGCATTTGCCGGAATGGTTCCGCTGGTTTCCCCCAACAGGTCGGCCAGGTGGTGAATGTAGTCAGCACGACCAGGCACCGGCGGGCACAGAAAACCGTCCGGAATATCCCAGTTTTTCACCGCATAAAAATGCGCCAGCAGTGCTTTATTGAGCGCCTTTACTGCCTGCGGATTGGCGAAATCAACACTCTGCTCCCCGCCGGGCGTGAGGGTGAGAAATTGCGTCAGCTCTGGGGTAACCTGGCATAAAGTCGCAAGATCATAACGGCCATTGTGGCGGTTGCGTGGGTGTAATCCCGGTTTCTGGGCGGACATAGCATTCTCCTTTTAACAGCGGCGTAAGATACCCGCATAACGCCACGCGGTAAACACACACAACAAGGAAATTTGATTTTTTACGCCTGTTTGACGCTTTGCTGATTGTTCGAAAAACAGACAGTTCATCACCAGTTTTTTGCGGTAAATGTCATCCGCTGACGACCTAAACTTATCAGGCACACCTGTTGTTTTTCAGAGGATATCACCATGAAGAAATGCCTCACATTACTTGCCGCTACCGTACTTACCGGCATGACATTTGCCTCCTTTGCTGCACAGCCCTACACCAGCCCAGCTACCGGTCAGCTACAAGCTTCCGGCACAGTATCCGCTACCGGCGCCTCTAACCTGAGCGACCTCGAAGACAAGCTGGCAGAGAAAGCGAAAGAGCAAGGGGCAAAAGGCTTTGTTGTTAATTCTGCTGGCGGTAAAAATCAGATGTACGGCACCGCAACTATCTATAAGTAGCCCCTACCTTCTCCCAACTGCATTCGCCCCGAATGCAGTTTTCTGCGCGCTGTTCACTTCATTTTCGGCTCAATTTGTAATCAATGTGTTGGCATTTTGAATCCAATGTAAATAAATGTATTTATTTTTGAATTAATGAATGCTAAAACGTCGTACTGATTGGAAATGATTATTAAAATCATTATCAATTACACATTCATTTTCGCGAGACCTGCAGGGTACAACATCCACAGAGATGTCCCTTCGCGTGAGTGAAACCGTCTACTCAAAAAATAATAAGTCATTAATTAAAATGGATAAAAATCGCAACTTGCCGTCCAGTAGTTTTCATTCACTGACTTTTTTTGCCGGTCTGTGCATTGGCCTGTCTCCGGTAGCCCAGGCTGTCGCAGCAGGCGATCAGGATAAAAAACAAGAAGATACGTTGGTCGTTGAAGCGGCCAAACCTTCGCTGTACGCCCCAACACAGTCTGCCGACCCTAAATTCTCCCGCCCGGTGGCGGATACCACCCGCACCATGACGGTGATTTCTGAGCAGGTGATTAAGGATCAAGGCGCAACAAATTTGACCGATGCGCTGAAAAACGTACCGGGCGTTGGCGCGTTTTTCGCTGGCGAAAACGGCAACTCCACTACCGGTGATGCGGTTTATATGCGTGGCGCGGATACTTCGAACAGTATTTATATCGACGGTGTTCGTGATATCGGCAGCGTCACGCGCGATACCTTCAATACCGAACAGGTCGAAGTGATTAAAGGTCCTTCCGGTACCGACTATGGACGTAGCGCACCGACTGGCTCTATCAATATGATCAGCAAACAGCCGCGTACCGACTCAGGAATCGATGCGTCGGCCAGCGTCGGTAGCGCCTGGTTCCGCCGTGGTACGCTGGACATCAACCAGGTTATCGGCGAGACCACCGCCGCACGTTTAAACCTGATGGGTGAAAAAACACATGATGCCGGTCGCGATAATGTTAAGAATGAACGTTACGGCGTGGCCCCCTCACTTGCTTTTGGCTTAGGCACCGAGAACCGACTGTATCTGAACTATCTGCACGTTACTCAACACAACACACCGGATGGAGGCATTCCCACCATCGGCCTGCCGGGTTACTCCGCGCCTTCCGCAGGGACGTCTGCACTGAATCATTCAGGAAAAGTTGATACGCAAAACTTCTACGGCACCAACTCGGATTACGACGATTCGACGACCGATACCGCGACGATGCGTTTTGAACATGACCTGAGCGACAGCACCACGATTCGCAACACCACCCGCTGGTCGCGCATTAAACAGGATTATCTGATGACGGCGGTGATGGGCGGTGCGTCTAATATTACGCAACCCACCAGCAGCGTCGACACCTGGACATGGTCACGCCTGGCAAATACCAAAGATGTCAGTAACAAAATCCTGACCAACCAGACCAACCTGACCTCAAAGTTTTACACGGGATCCATCGGTCACGACATCAGCACCGGCGTGGAGTTGACGCGCGAAACACAAACCAACTATGGCGTAGCCCCGATTACCCCGCCGCCGGTTAATATTTATCATCCCAACAGCGACGTGAATATCGGCGGATTATCGCGTAACGGCGCCAACGCTAACGGGCAAACCGATACCTTTGGCATATACGCTTTTGATACGCTACAAATTACCCGTGAGTTTGAGCTGAACGGTGGTATTCGCCTCGACAATTACCGCACTGAATATGACAGCGCCACCGCTTGCGGCGCTTCTGGCCGTGGTGCAGTGGCATGTCCGACAGGCGTCGCCAAAGGTTCCCCGGTCACCACTGTGGATACTGCCAAATCAGGCAATCTGGTGAACTGGAAAGCGGGCGCGCTGTATCACCTGACCGATAACGGCAATGTCTACATTAACTATGCCGTTTCTCAGCAACCGCCGGGCGGCAGCAACTTTGCCCTTGCTCAGGGCGGAAGCGGTAACAGCGCAAACCGTACCGACTTCAAACCGCAGAAAGCGAAAACCAGCGAGATTGGCACCAAATGGGAGGTGCTGGATAAGCGCCTGCTGTTAACCGCCGCAATTTTCCGCACGGATATTGAGAATGAGGTTGAGCAGAACGACGACGGAACCTGGTCCCAGTACGGGAAGAAACGCGTTGAAGGCTACGAGCTCTCGGTAGCAGGCAACATCACCCCCGCATGGCAGATTATTGGGGGTTACACCCAGCAACGCGCCACCATCCACAGCGGTAAAAATGTTGCTCAGGATGGCTCCTCATCCCTGCCGTATACACCGGAACATGCGTTCACGCTGTGGAGCCAGTATCAGGCAACCGACGATGTTTCCGTTGGCGCGGGCGCTCGCTACGTGGGCAGTATGCATCGCGGTTCGGACGGCGCCGTGGGTACGCCATCCTACACTGAAGGTTACTGGGTCGCCGACGCCAAACTGGGCTATCGCGTGAATCGCAATCTCGATTTCCAGCTAAACGTCTATAACCTGTTCGACACCGATTATGTATCCTCCATAAACAAGAGTGGATACCGTTATCATCCAGGCGAGCCAAGAACTTTCCTGCTCACAGCCAATATGCATTTCTGATCCATCGCGTGGGGCGAAAGCCCCACTTTCAGGAGAAACACTGATGATGTACCACATTCCCGGCATTCTGTCGGCGCAGGATGTCGCCTGGTTTCGCGAACAACTGGACGCTGCCGACTGGGTTGATGGCCGCGCAACCACCGGCGCTCAGGGGGCGCAGGTTAAAAACAACCAGCAGGTGAATACGCAAAGTGAACGCTACGACGTTTTACAACAGGCGGTACAGACTGCGGTAAATAACAGCGCGCTTTTCTTCGCCGCAGCACTACCGAAAACGCTCTCCACGCCGCTGTTTAATCGCTACCAGGACAACGAGACCTACGGTTTTCACGTCGACGGTGCGGTGCGTAGCCATCCGGAGAACGGCTGGATGCGCACAGATCTTTCCGCAACCTTATTCCTGAGTAATCCGGATGATTATGAAGGCGGAGAGCTGCTGGTTAATGACACCTACGGCCAGCATGCGGTGAAGCTTCCGGCAGGCGATCTGGTGCTTTACCCTTCCAGCAGCCTGCACTGCGTCACGCCAGTAACCCATGGCGTTCGTGTGGCATCCTTTATGTGGATCCAGTCGATGATCCGTGACGACAAAAATCGCGCCATGCTTTTTGAACTGGATAAAAACATTCAGTCCCTGAAGGCACGTCATGGGGAGAGCAACGAAATCCTGTCATTACTCAATCTCTACCATAACCTGCTGCGCGAATGGTCTGAAATCTGATACTGCTGGCGCATGGTCGTTTTTCAGCCATCATCTTCGCTATACTTAGTCTGTAGACACCTGCAGGAGGTACATATGGCATCTGGATGGGCAAATGACGACGCAGTTAACGAACAGATCAACAATACTATTGAAGATGCTGTTGCCCGCGCCCGCGGTGAGTTACCGACCGGGGAAAGTCTGTATGAATGCGAAGAATGTGGCAATCCTATCCCTCAGGCCAGACGTGAGGCCGTGCCTGGTGTACGCTTGTGCATCACTTGCCAACAGGATAAAGATTCACATAGCGCGGCATTTTCAGGATATAATCGCAGAGGTTCGAAAGACAGCCAGCTACGTTGACTCATCTTTACCAAAAGTTTCAGCGCATACGATTTCCTTTACGAGCACGCTTTTTCGCACTCTGTGTGGCAAAATGTGCCGTTGTTGGTTTCTCTGTAAAGCGCAATGACAAGAACTGTAAATCCCTCGCCTGAATTTATTAATATTCAATAAGTTATTTGTCATTCAATTTTTTTGATTGATGTCGTCAATTCTATTCGATTTTCTCTCACCAAAAAAAACGTGATACTTATCACATCGACGGAACAACGTCTTCTTAAAGAACACTGACTACTAACAGAACAACCCTGCGAGAGATTAATCATGAAAAATATCAAATTTGCTGTTGCTGCCATCGCCCTGTCTACCCTGTCATTTGGCGTTTTCGCTGCCGAGCCAGTTTCCTCCACTCAGGCACAAAGCATGAATAAAATTGGTGTAGTTTCTGCTGATGGCGCCACCACACTGGATGGCCTGGAAGCCAAACTGGCTGAGAAAGCGGCTGCTGCTGGCGCAACTGGTTACAGCATCACTTCCGCTGTCGGTAAAGACAAAATGAGCGGCACCGCGGTTATCTATAAATAACCGAAAGATTACCTGTACGACCCAATGCTCCAACCCTCATTGACCCTGTTTGTTACCCTTTGTTTGCCCGTCCGCCACTGGACGGGCTTTTTTTTTGCTTAGTGTTCCAGTCGTTGACGGAATTCCTGCAACACGGTGTCCGGCATGCCTATTTGCAGCGCCGCCTCGCAAATCGCCTGCCAGCTTCCGGCATCCAGCGGAATACCGTGTTCCAGCCGTTCCTCGCGAGTATTCACTTCCCACTCACCTGGCAACAGGATCGGGACATCTTCAGCATGCGGGGACGCTTTCACCCACTCAGCAAATGCTGCGACCTGGTTGTCGCAGTCCGGCGCGCCGAACAGTTCCGGATTCATAATAATAGTGGTCATACAGTTGATGATGGCGTCCGGGCTGGTCTGCAGGCTCTCTTCATGTGTGGTTTTACCCCCTGAAAGCGCACCACCCATAATTTCGCACATCGCCGCCAGCGCATAACCTTTGTGCTGGGCAAAGGTGAGCAACGACCCCAGCGGAGAAACCTGCATTACCGCAGGATCCGTTGTAGGCACCCCCGCCACATCAATCAGACATCCAGGAGCTACCGGCTCGCCCTTATGCCATGCCACACGGGTTTTACCAAACGCGATGGCGCTGGTTGCATAGTCCAGCAATAGCGGGAAGGTATTTTTACGCGGAAAAACAACGCAGAAGGGGTTAGTGCCAAAACGACTATCGCGGCCATGAAACGGTGCAACCATCGGGATCCCGACCACGCTCACAAAATGCACTGAGACAAAACCTGCCGCCGCACATTGCTCCGCCCAGTAGCCAATACGTCCGATATGATGCGAATTATGTAATGCCACGGCGGCGATACCGTGCTGGCGAGCTTTTTCAATCCCCAGCGTGATGGCTTCGTGAGCCGCCACCTGACCAAAGGCACAATCGCCATCAAGCGTAATCACCGCCCCTGCATCTTTTACCACTTTGGCATGACGGTTGATTTGTAGATGCCCCTGCGAGAATGAACGAATATAGCTTGGGATCATACCGATGCCGTGGGAGTCGTGACCGGCGAGGTTAGAGGCTATCAGATGATCGGCCACCAGCCGCGCCTCCTGATCATTGCTTCCCATCTGATGAAAAACGGCCTGGATAAAAGCGTGTAGCGTTGGCACATGGAAGCGATGTCCACTGTTCATTGTTATCTCCTGTTGTGTCGCGTGTTTGTTGTGTTTCTTATTTTTCAACAAACTATGCTGCGCCACGGCGCTCAGGAGGTCAATAAACGTGCAGAAATTTCACGTTGCCGAAAAGAGAAAACCGACAGACCAGGTAAAAGGCCCGTCGGGATAACAAATGAATCAGAAGCTTTGCTCGACGCGGGCAAGTCCTTCGGCAAGCGAGGCGGATTCACCGGTTGCCACCAGGCAGCAGGCCATCTGAATTTTCAACGATGCCGGGACCGGCTCACTGCCAGCCAGACAACGCTCAATCCAGCGCGCGGTGGTTTCCGGATCTTTTGCCACCGGCAGCGGTACTGGCTCGTCAGGCATCTCGCTCTGTCGGTCCTGTAACACTCGCACACCGGATGAATCTATCAGGCTTATCTGCGGGCAGCGCTGCGGGTTGGCATACACTTCGCCCTCGGTACCATGCATCAACAGGCCGCGCCCACCAATATCGCCGAAGAACTTCGCCACACGCGAGACGTATTCCGGGTGGGACACGCTGGAAAGACGCAGCGCCGCATCTTCAGCAAACGGCGTGGCTAATTTAGCCAGCGTGTGCGCACTGTTACGCACGCCCATGCGCCAGCGCATCGCCAGCTGTTTCTCCAGCGGAGGGCACAGCGCACTCACCGGGATAAACACCGGCTGATGACCATCCAGCTTTGCCTGCGCCTGCCCGGCATGCAGCGTTGGCGTAATCCCCATCAGTTCAAAAATGGTTTCTGTCAGCACGCGGGTTGGATCCTCGCTGACACCGTGCACTACTACCGGGAAACCGAGCTTATGCAGTAAAATCGCCAGCAGCGGCGTCAAATTCGCCTGCTTGCGTGCACCATTGTAGCTGGGAATGACAATCGGCATGGGTTTGGCTACTGGCGGAGTCAGGCGAATGGTGTGGTTTTGCATCGCTTCGTAAAAGCCCAGCATCTCCGCTTCGCCTTCGCCTTTAATACGTAGCGCAATCAGCACCCCGCCCATCTCAAGGTCAGGTACGTCGCCGTTCATCATATGGGTATACAGTCCGCGAGCAGTATCCTTGTCCAGGTCACGCGCGTGATTTTTTCCTCGCCCAATCTCTTTAATGATTTTGCGGTAATCCATCGATAACTCCTTGCCTGTTGCTCGCATCGTTAACGCCGACGGCGGCGCGTGGGTTTCGCTTTTTCTTTTGGTTTTACTATAACGTCTGGCACAGCAGGTTGCTCTATCGGAAATATGGGTAACGCGTTCAGTAAACGCTTGCCATAGTTTTTGGTCAATAAACGTTTGTCATAAATAACCACTTCTCCCCAGCAGCCATGGCTACGGATGAGTCGCCCAACCTGCTGGATCAAATTGAACGACGCCGCGGGCAGGCTCTGCACCTCGAAGGGGTAGCGGTTCAGGCTTTTCAACCACTCGCCCTCGGTGATCACCACCGGGCTGTCGATCGGTGGAAAAGCAATTTTGTGAATATGCACCTGGGTCAGCAGGTCGCCTTTCAAGTCCAGACCTTCAGCGAAAGATTGCAGCCCAACCAGTACGCTGCGCTCGCCGTTGGTCACCCGTTTGCGGTGCAACTCTACCAGACGATAGCGCGGCTGATCGCCCTGCACCAACAACAGCAGGCGCAGATCGGTAACATGCTCAAGAAAACGCTGCATCGCCCGACCGCTGGCAAAGAGTACCAGCATCCCCTGATGCTTTTTGCTTTCCAGTTGTTCGCGAAAATAGGCGGCCATTTCCGCGATATGCTGCTCTTCGTTATCAATTAACGGTTCGTAGCGCATCTGCGGAATGACGATTTTTCCCTGTTCAACGTGATTAAACGGTGAATCCAGCGCAACAAACCGATCCCCTGCTTTTTCCTTCAGACCACTCATCTCCTGCAAACGCGAGAAGCTGTTGAGCGAGCGCAGCGTTGCGGAAGTGACAATAATATGCGGGACGCTACGCCACAGCAGTCGTTCGAGCTGATCGCTCACACGGATCCCCACGCAGTGGAACCAGATGTGGATTTGCCCGTCACGCACCTCGCGCGTCGCCCATTTACTCACCGGCGCGCCTGACGACTGCGCGAGCGATGCCAGCCGCCACAGTTTGCTTTGCGCCTCAAACATGCCCAGCGCCCGGTTCATCTGCAAAATAACCCGATGCAGACGCACAATATCGTGAGTGCCGGTTTTTTCGCTGAGATCGTTGAGGAACAGTTCCGCCAGCCCGCGTAGCATTTCCGTAAGCTTTGCCAGACGCTGACAAATCTCCATCACTTCTGCAGGCAGTTCGCCCATCGCAAAGCGGTGTTCCGCCTCCTGAGTAGCAGGCATATACAGATTAAGAATGTTATTGAGCGATGAAATCAGTTCATACAGCTCTTCACAGTGACCGTTCAGACGCTCGGCATTCGCCAGCGGCGGCGTGGTTTTCGGGCGAAACTGTTCCAGACAGGTCGCCACTAATTTGCAAAACAGATCCAACTGGAGCCGATACCAGGGGGCGCTGATTTCCGCGCTCATCTCCAGCGCATCGCGCGCGACATCCGGCAAATGGTGGCCTTCATCAAGTACCAGCAACAAGTTTTTCGGCTCCGGCAAAACGGCTTCGCTTTCCATCGCCGCCATCACCAGCGCATGATTAGCCACCACCACTTCAGCTTCCTGAATCTCCCGACGGGCGACAAAAAAAGGGCACTCACGGTAGTAGTGACAGTTGCGATTCAGACAGCTAGCTTTATCGGTGCTCAGACGCTGCCAGAGTCCGTCGTCAATGGCGATATCCGTGTGATCGCGCAGCCCGTCCCACTTGTAGCTGTCGAGATCGCCTTTTAACCTGGCGCAGCGCTTTTGTTCTTCCTGGTTGTTGGGCGTCAGGTCATCGTCGAGAAAAGCCAGCAGATCCTGCTGATTGGGTTCAGTACTGGCCAGCGCTGCTAAATTACGCGGGCAGACATAGCGTCCGCGACCAAACGCGGCGGTAAAACGCAGGTCAGTGATAATTTTGCGCAGCAGCGGTAAATCTTTGCTGTAGATCTGATCCTGCAAAGCGACGTTGGCGGTGCTGACCACCAGCGTTTTTTGCTCTTCACGCGCAATGGCAATACCGGGAATCAGATACGACAGAGTTTTCCCCACCCCGGTCGGCGCTTCAATCGCCAGATGCCGCCCTTCTTCACCTGCCAGCGTTTTCGCGACGTCAGCAATCATCTGCCGCTGCGGTGCACGAGGGATAAAGTCGGGGATCTGTTCCTGAAGCGCCTTATACCAGGCGGCGATTTGCGCTTTTAACGCGGCCGTTAGTGCCATGAGAAAACCTGAAATACTGTATAAACAGCCACTATTGTGGCACATTTCAGGCCCTGGATGTACCTTTTTCCCCCATTCTGGAAAGCGTTTCGCAATTCATTTTTCCTGGCCGGACGGCTGTTCGAGTCCTGTCCGGCCAATAATTCACTGACGTTTAATAGTATCCCAACAGCTTCCACCACAGCATGCCCACGGCAAAAATGATGATCACATTTGCCGTCACCACACAGAGGTTAATTTTGTAAAAGCGCGGTCGTTCAAAATAGCCCTGGGCAAAATAAATGGGGCCAGGTCCACCACCATACTCGGTATTCCCCCACATCAGGTTACTAAAGATACCGAAGCAAATAGCCACCATCATCGGCGGTGCTCCCGCAGCGATCGCCGTGGCCGCGAAAGGGGCATACAGCGCAGCCACATGCCCGGTCGCCGTAGCGAAGAGATAATGGACGTAAATGTAAAGGATCCCCAACACAATAAAGGACTCGATCGCGCCAAAACCCTGAATACCGCTGCCTAACTTTATGGTCATCCATTTAATAAAACCCAGATCGGCAAGCCCTGTCGCCAGACTAATAATGACGCTAAACCAGATCACCGTATCCCAGGCGGCGTGGTCATTAAGCAAACTTTTCCAGCTAACAGCGCCCGAGGCAAACAGATACGCAGCCAATCCCAGCCCGACAGATGTGGCAGACAATCCCGTAATCAAGCTGGTCCCCCAACCAACCAATGCCAGCACAAAACCAAATGCGACCTTTTTCTCATTGCTGCTCATCGAACCGAGCTCACCGAGGGCCTGTTTGCCCATCGCTTTCGCCTCCGGCGTACGCTTAAGCTCGGGATCCAATAATTTATAAACCAATAGCGGCATCAGGCAGAAACAGACCATCGCAGGAACCACTGCGGAAATAAACCATCCGCCCCAGGTTATCTCTATTCCTAATGACGATTTCGCCAGACTCGCTACCAGCGGATTCGCCGCCATCCCGGTGAGAAATATTGCCCCGGTAATCGGCGTAAACTGGAAGCACACCATGGTTAAGAAATCGCCGATACGCTTGCCCGTTGCCCCCGGCGCTGAGCCCAATACATCATTGATGGAACGAGTGATAGGGAAAATAATCCCCCCGGAACGCGCGGTTACTGATGGCATTGCCGGGGCCATAATCAGATCGGAAACCCCCAGTGAGTAAGCGATACCCAGGCTGCTGCCACCAAAGAGCGATAACATTTTATACGCAATACGTTTCCCCAATCCCGAGGTTACAAAACCCAGAGACAAGACGTAGGCACAGAAAATGAGCCATACTGTACCGGATGCAAAACCTGACAATGCTTTTGCCTCTGGCAACGTTTTGGTGAAAATTACCACGCAAAGTGCAATCAACATCACCGCCCCCGAAGGGAGCGGCTGGGTAAGAATCGCGGCTATGGTCGCGGCAAATATCGCGAACATATGCCAGGCCTGAGGCGTCAGACCAGCAGGTACGGGATAAAACCAAATGATCGCGCCTATCGCCAGCGGTATCAGGAACGAGAGAATGGATTTTCCCGTGGCAGAATTTTTTGACATAAAAATATCCTTATTCCGTTAGCCCAAGAGCGTTCATTTCCGCGACATATATCTTGCTAATACCTGATCCACCATCGCCGGTGCCATTCCAAGGTAATTTGCCGGGTCGGTCAGTTTTTCAATCAACTGTGGGTCCAGTCGTTCCGAGACAGAGGGCATCGCATTCAGCACATCAGCCAATCGCCCACCCTGTTCGTTGACGATACGGCAGGCGTCGTACACCACGTCATGTGCATCCTGACGACCAATGTACGGGGCCAATCCCATCATGACTGCCTCAGCCACAATCAATCCGTTGGTCATACCGAGGTTACGTTTCATCGCCGCTTCATCGACCACCAGCCCCGCCAGCATAAAATTGGCCTGATGCAACGCCCCCGCGCTGAGAACGAAACTTTCCGGGATAGCAATCCATTCGGCATGCCACGGCCCGGTTGCACGCTCCAGATCTTGTACCATCGCATCAAGCATCAACCCTGCCTGTTGGCGAACACCTTTGGCACACGCCAGCATCAGCTCGCTGGAAATAGGGTTGCGTTTCTGCGGCATGGTACTGCTGGCGCCACGCCCTTTAACAAACGGCTCATACAGCTCACCAAACTCGTTAGCTGCCAGCAGCATTATGTCGTAGGCAATCTTACCCAGCGACCCGGTTATCACCGCTAACAGGTTCACCGCTTCGGCAAAACCATCACGCGCGACGTGCCAGGTGGAGGTTGGAACATTCAGACCAAGCTCTTCCATCATCGCTTTTTGTACCGCCAGCCCTTTATCCCCCAGCGATGCCAGCGTACCGGCCGCCCCCGCAAATTCGCCAACCAATACACGAGGACGCGCCTGGGTAAGACGTTCCGCGTGGCGTTCAAACATATCCAGCCAGATGGCCGCTTTGTAACCGAATGTCACCGGCAAAGCCTGTTGTAAATGGGTTCTCCCGGCCATCGGCGTATCACGGTAGCGGCGTGAAAGATCGGCCAGCGTGGCGCGGAGTTTGTCCATATCGGATTCAATGAGCGCAAAAGCATCACGAATTTGCAGGACCACTGCGGTGTCCATAATGTCCTGAGTGGTTGCCCCCCAGTGCACATAACCGCCGGACTCGCCAGCCTGTTTAGAAATCTGGTGGACCAGCGGTAGGATCGGATAACCCACAATTTCGGTTTCATGGCGCAATAAATCAAAATCGAGCGTGTCGGCATTACATTTTTCAGCAATTTCCACCGCAGCAGCCTCGGGTATCACACCGCAGCGTGCCTGGGCTTTGGCTAATGCCACTTCCACTTCCACGTATTTGCGCACCAGTTCGCGATCGTCAAACACCGCGCGCATCGCCGGTGTACCGAAAGAATCCCTGAATAGAACAGAATCAAGTACATTCGAAGCCATAAATCCCCCTGGAAAATCTGATAATGATAAGATGCGTGTTTACGGCAGTTTGTTGAATGCCCAAACGCCGCCACAATGTCCAGACATAACAAAATGTCCGTACATTTAAATGTACGGACATTTATAGTATTCATAAGAAATGTAGGGAATAGTCCGTACAAATTTTCGTGATAAAGATCACTAATATTTTGATGAAACTGCGATGAAAGAATCTCTGTACAAGCGAATAGCACGTGAACTGGCGCAGCAAATTGCGGTGGGAACCTTCGCCCCCGGCTCGCTGTTTCCTACGGAAATGGAACTGTGCGAAACATGGCAGGTCAGCCGCCACACCATGCGTGAGGCGTTAAGGGAATTAACAGAGCAAGGTCTGATTTCACGGCGTAAAGGTGCGGGTACTCGCGTTTGCGAACCTAAGGCGAACGGCGTCAATCACCCGCTATCGCATCTTGAGGATCTGTTGCTGCTGGCCAAAAACAATCTGCGCGTCATCAAGAAAATCGATGAGATTGTGGCGGACATAGAGTTGTCCCAGATGATTGGCTGCCCGCCAGGTTCTCGATGGCTGCACATTGCCAGCACTCGCGAAGATGCGCACAACCCCGACGCGCCAATCTGCTGGACGGACAGCTATGCCAGCACGGATTACGCCAAGTTGCGCACGTACATCCGTGACGATCCACACTCATTAATCAGCGATTTGATCGAAACGCATTACGGTATCAAAAGTCATGAGGTGCATCAGACCATTACGGCTGTCGGAGTGCCCAAAAAGGTGGCAAAGATTCTCAATGTAGCGCCTGATTCGCCAGCGATGAGAATTGTGCGTCGTTATCTGGACAGGGACGGGAAAGTATTTGAGACGACGATTTCGATTCACCCGGCAGGACGATATACCTGCTCGATCGTGCTGAAATCGCAAAGTTCGGGGGAGTGATTGACCTATCCGGCCTACACAGTGTGTAGACCGGATAGCGTGTTTATACAGCCATACAGTAAGGGAATTACTGCGCTGTAGACGGTTTGCGCGGACGGCGCGGCGGACGAGGCTTATCGCCTGCCGGTTTGCCTTCGCCATTACGCGGCTTCGCTTTTGGCGCACCGCCATCCTGACGACGCGGCTGCTGGCCACGCCCTGCTCCGCCCTGCCCGCGACCACCACCGCCGCCACGCTGCTGGCGACCATTCTGGATCGGCTCAGCTTTAATGGAGGGATCTGGCTCATAGCCCGGCGTTGCAATACGCGGGATCTCTTTTTTCAGCAGCTTCTCGATGTCACGCAACAACTTGTGTTCATCGACGCACACCAGAGACAACGCTTCGCCGGTGGCAGCGGCACGCCCGGTACGACCAATACGGTGCACATAATCTTCTGGGACGTTTGGCAGCTCGTAGTTCACCACGTGCGGTAACTCTTCAATGTCCAGACCACGCGCGGCAATATCGGTCGCTACCAGCACGCGTATATCACCGGATTTAAAATCAGCCAGCGCACGTGTACGTGCCCCCTGAGATTTATTACCGTGGATTGCCGCACTGCGGATGCCGTCTTTATTCAGCTGTTCTGCCAGATGGTTCGCGCCATGTTTGGTACGGGTAAACACCAGCACCTGCTGCCAGTTGCCCTGACCAATCATCTGTGACAACAGTTCACGTTTACGTTTTTTATCGACGAAATGAACATGCTGAGTTACCTGCTCTGACGCGGTATTACGACGTGCCACTTCGATTTCCAGCGGGTTATGCAGCAGTTTTTCGGCCAGCGACTTAATGTCATCAGAGAACGTTGCCGAGAACAGCAGGTTCTGACGTTTTGCCGGCAGTTTTGCCAGAACGCGACGAATATCGTGAATAAAGCCCATATCCAGCATGCGGTCAGCTTCATCCAGTACCAGGATCTCCACCTGATCCAGTTTTACCGCATTCTGATGCTCCAGATCGAGCAAACGACCCGGGGTGGCAATCAGTACATCCACACCGCCACGCAGTTTCATCATCTGCGGGTTAATGCTGACGCCGCCGAAGACCACCAGCGAGCGAATATTCAGATACTTACTGTAATCACGGACGTTTTCGCCAATCTGGGCCGCCAGTTCACGGGTTGGCGTGAGGATCAGCGCACGAACCGGACGACGGCTTTTACCATGCGGCTGATTGGTAATCAGGTGCTGCAACAGCGGCAGGGTAAAACCTGCCGTTTTCCCCGTACCGGTCTGGGCGCTGGCCATCAGATCGCGGCCTTCCAGCACGGCAGGAATAGCCTGCTGCTGAATAGGGGTAGGTTCACGGTAACCCTGCTCGGCAACGGCACGTAAAATTTCAGGGTTTAAACCAAGGGAATCAAAAGACATAACAACTCCGAACCGCCCTGACCGTTACCGGTGTCGTTTTCAGGGAGATACATACAATAGAGATGACAAAAACCACAATGTCATGAAGGGGCGGAGTGTAGCAGTTTTTGTGATGTGCCGCATAAATTATCCCTTCACTGGAAAATAACCGTCCGGACTGGACAAGGCTGCACATCAGTCATAATCTTAATCAATCGATTGATTAAGATTAGAGTCGTGCCATGAATACACCCACCATGACAACCAAAGGTGAACAGGCGAAGAACCAGCTCATTGCCGCCGCATTGGCACAATTCGGCGAGTATGGTCTGCACGCCACGACGCGCGATATCGCTGCACAGGCCGGGCAAAACATTGCGGCTATCACCTACTATTTTGGCTCAAAAGAGGATTTATATCTCGCCTGCGCCCAGTGGATTGCAGATTTTATCGGCTCACAGTTTCGTCCGCACGCTGAAGAGGCCGAGCGTTTATTCGCTCAGCCAGAACCGGATCGTGGCGCGATGCGTGAACTGATCCTGCGCGCCTGCAAAAATATGATCATGCTGTTAACCCAGGACGACACTGTTAACCTGAGCAAATTTATCTCGCGTGAACAGCTTTCCCCCACTGCGGCTTATCAACTGGTGCACGACCAGGTTATCAATCCGCTGCATACACACCTGACGCGCCTAATTGCCGCCTATACCGGCGGCGATGCCAACGATACCCAAATGATTCTGCATACCCACGCCATACTCGGCGAGGTACTGGCTTTTCGTCTGGGGAAAGAAACCATTCTGTTGCGTACGGGCTGGTCACAATTTGATGAGGATAAAACCGCGCTGATTGACCAAACGATCACCTGTCACATCGATCTTATTCTGCAAGGTTTAACGCAAAGGAGTCTGGAGTCATGAAAAAACCTGTCGTTCTCGGGCTGGTTATCGCGGCCCTCGTTGCCGTGATTGCCGGTGGAACGTGGTGGTATCAGAGTCGGCAAGATAACAGCCTGACGCTATACGGCAATGTCGATATCCGTAGCGTCAACCTGAGTTTTCGCGTCGGCGGCAGACTGGCCTCGCTGGCGGTTGATGAAGGCGATGCGATTACCGCCGGTCAGGTGCTGGGTAAACTGGACCGCGCACCGTATGAAAACGCATTGATGCAGGCAAAAGCCAACGTTGCCGCCGCGCAGGCGCAATACGATCTGATGCTGGCAGGGTATCGCGAAGAAGAGATCGCGCAAACCGCGGCGGCAGTCAAACAGGCGCAGGCCGCCTATGATTACGCGCAGAATTTTTACAATCGGCAGGTAGGATTGTGGAAAAGCCGTACCATTTCTGCCAACGATCTGGAAAATGCGCGTTCATCTCGCGATCAGGCGTTAGCTTCATTGAAATCCGCACAGGATAAACTCACGCAATATCGCAGCGGTAATCGTGTGCAGGACATCGAACAGGCAAAAGCCACGCTCGAACAAGCTCAGGCAGAGCTGGCACAGGCAGAACTTAATTTGCATGATACCACGCTGACCTCGCCATCTGACGGCACGCTTCTCACCCGCGCGGTTGAACCCGGCAGCATGCTGAACGAAGGGAGCACGGTACTGACGCTGTCGCTCACGCGTCCGGTATGGGTCCGCGCCTACGTTGACGAACGCAATCTGAGCCAGGCGCAGCCAGGACGTGAGATCCTGCTCTATACCGACGGTCGCCCGGACAAACCGTATCACGGCAAAATCGGCTTTGTGTCACCAACCGCCGAATTTACGCCGAAAACGGTCGAGACTCCTGATCTGCGCACCGATCTGGTGTATCGCCTGCGAATTGTCGTAACCGACGCGGACGATGCGCTACGTCAGGGAATGCCGGTAACGATAAAATTTGGCGATGAGGCACGGCATGAATGACGCCGTCATTACGCTTAAAGGGCTGACGAAAAACTTTGCTGGAATGGAAAAACCGGCCGTCGCCCCGCTCGACTGTATCGTGCATGCGGGCTACGTGACCGGGCTTGTCGGGCCGGACGGTGCGGGCAAAACCACGTTGATGCGCATGCTGGCGGGATTATTAAAACCTGATGCCGGAAGTGCTGCGGTAATTGGTTTTGACCCCATCAAAGACGACAGCGCGCTGCACGCGGTGCTGGGCTATATGCCGCAGAAATTTGGTCTGTATGAAGATTTGACCGTCATGGAGAACCTCAATCTCTATGCCGATTTGCGCAGCGTCACCGGTGAGGCGCGAGAAAAAACCTTTGCCCGACTACTGGAGTTTACCTCGCTGGGGCCATTTACCGGACGACTGGCCGGCAAACTTTCCGGCGGCATGAAGCAGAAGCTCGGGCTAGCCTGTACGCTGGTCGGCGAACCCAAAGTGTTGCTGCTGGATGAGCCAGGTGTGGGTGTCGACCCAATTTCCCGTCGCGAACTGTGGCAAATGGTCCACGAACTGGCCGGAGACGGCATGCTGATCCTCTGGAGTACGTCGTATCTGGATGAAGCAGAGCAATGCCGTGATGTGCTGCTGATGAACGAAGGCGAATTGTTATACCAGGGCGATCCTACTCAGCTTACGCAAACCATGGCTGGTCGCAGCTTCCTGATGAGCAGTCCGCAGGAAAATAACCGCCGACTGCTACAACGCGCGTTAAAACTACCGCTGGTCAGCGACGGAATGATTCAGGGGAAATCCGTCCGTTTAATCCTGAAAAAAGAGGCGACAGCTCAGCAGATCCAAAACGCTGACGGCATGCCGCAGATAACCATCAATGAAACTGCACCCCGCTTCGAAGATGCCTTTATCGATTTACTCGGCGGAGCCGGAACATCGGAATCCCCGCTGGGCGCTATCCTGCATACCGTAGAAGGCACGCCTGGCGAAACGGTGATCGAAGCCAAAGCGCTGACCAAGAAGTTTGGCGATTTTGCCGCGACCGACCACGTAGACTTTTCCGTACAGCGCGGCGAGATTTTTGGTCTGTTAGGACCCAACGGTGCCGGCAAATCCACCACCTTTAAAATGATGTGCGGCCTGCTGGTCCCCACTTCCGGCAAAGCGCTGGTGCTGGATATGGACCTGAAAGTCAGCTCCGGCAAAGCGCGTCAGCATCTGGGTTATATGGCGCAGAAATTCTCCCTGTACGGTAACCTGACGGTTGAACAAAATCTGCGCTTTTTCTCCGGCGTCTACGGCCTGCGTGGTCGGGCGCAGAAGGAGAAAATCGATCGAATGAGCGAGGCATTTGGCCTGAAGAGTATCGCTTCCCACGCCACCGACGAACTGCCGCTGGGGTTTAAGCAGCGTCTGGCGCTGGCCTGCTCGCTGATGCATGAACCCGACATTCTGTTCCTTGATGAACCCACTTCCGGGGTCGATCCCCTCACCCGTCGTGAGTTCTGGTTGCATATCAACAGCATGGTGGAAAAAGGCGTCACGGTGATGGTGACCACCCACTTTATGGACGAGGCGGAATACTGCGATCGCATCGGGTTGGTGTATCGCGGCAAACTGATTGCCAGCGGAACACCGGACGACCTGAAAGCTCAGGCTGCCGACAGCGACACTCCGGACCCGACCATGGAGCAGGCATTCATTACGCTAATCAATGACTGGGATAAGGAGCATACGCATGAGTAACTCCGCTCTCTCCTGGCGTCGCGTACGTGCGCTGTGCGTGAAAGAGACGCGCCAGATCGTTCGCGATCCCAGCAGTTGGCTGATTGCGGTGGTGATCCCGCTGCTGCTGCTGTTTATCTTCGGCTACGGGATAAACCTCGACTCCAGCAAGCTGCGGGTCGGGATTTTGCTCGAACAGCAAAGCGAAGAGGCGTTGGATTTTACCCATACCATGACCGGCTCGCCGTATATTGACGCCACCATCAGCGATAACCGGCAGGAATTGATTGAAAAAATGCAGGCCGGGCGCATTCGTGGGCTGGTGGTGATCCCTGTGGATTTTGCCCAGCAGATGGCGCGACCTAATGACGTGGCACCGATCCAGGTGATCACCGATGGCAGCGAACCCAATACCGCCAACTTTGTGCAGGGTTATGTCGAAGGCATCTGGCAGATTTGGCAGCAACAGCGGGCGGAAGATCGTGGGGAATCGTTCGAGCCTTTGATCGACGTGCAAACACGCTACTGGTTTAACCCGGCGGCCATCAGCCAGCACTTTATTATTCCCGGGGCGGTAACCATCATCATGACGGTGATTGGCGCGATCCTCACCTCATTAGTGGTGGCGCGCGAATGGGAACGCGGAACCATGGAGGCACTGCTTTCTACCGAAGTCACCCGCGTCGAATTACTGCTGTGTAAACTGATCCCCTATTATTTCCTCGGCATGCTGGCGATGCTGCTGTGTACGCTGGTGTCGGTATTTATTCTTGGCGTGCCCTATCGCGGCTCGTTGCTGATCCTGTTTTTCATTACCAGCCTGTTTCTGCTCAGTACGCTTGGCATGGGGTTGCTTATTTCCACCATCACCCGCAACCAGTTTAACGCCGCGCAGGTCGCGCTGAACGCCGCTTTCCTGCCCTCGATTATGCTGTCAGGTTTTATCTTCCAGATAGACAGCATGCCCGCGATTATCCGGGCGGTAACCTACATTATTCCGGCGCGTTATTTCGTCAGTACCCTGCAAAGCCTGTTTCTGGCGGGAAATATTCCGGTGGTGCTGATTATTAACGTGCTGTTTTTAATCGCTTCGGCGGTGATGTTTATTGGCCTGACGTGGCTTAAAACCAAACGTCGGCTGGATTAAGGGGACGGGCATGTTTCATCGCTTATGGACATTAATTCGCAAAGAGCTGCAATCGCTATTACGCGAACCGCAGACGCGAGCCATTCTGATTTTACCGGTGCTGATTCAGGTGATCCTGTTCCCGTTCGCGGCAACGCTGGAAGTCACCAACGCCACGATCGCTATCTATAACGAAGACAACGGTAAACATTCGGTTGAGCTTACCCAGCGCTTCGCCCGCGCCAGCGCTTTTACGCATGTTCTGCTGCTGAAAAGCCCGCAGGAGATTAAGCCTACCATCGATACGCAAAAAGCCCTGCTGCTGGTGCGCTTCCCGGCCAATTTTTCGCGCAACCTGGACACCTTCCAGCAAGCTCCTATGCAGATTATCCTCGACGGGCGTAACTCCAACAGCGCGCAAATTGCCGCCAATTACCTGCAGCAAATCGTTAAGACGTATCAGCAGGAGCTGATGGACGGCAAGCTGAAACCAAACAACAGCGAGCTGGTCGTGCGTAACTGGTACAACCCGAATCTGGATTATAAATGGTTCGTGGTGCCGTCGCTGATCGCCATGATCACCACTATCGGCGTAATGATCGTCACCTCGCTTTCGGTTGCTCGCGAGCGCGAGCAAGGTACGCTGGATCAGCTGCTGGTCTCCCCACTTACCACCTGGCAGATTTTCATCGGTAAAGCTGTGCCCGCGCTGATTGTGGCTACTTTTCAGGCCACCATTGTGCTGGCAATTGGTATCTGGGCTTATGACATTCCATTTGCCGGTTCACTGGGGTTGTTCTATTTCACAATGGTAATTTACGGGCTGTCGCTGGTCGGCTTTGGTCTGCTGATTTCATCGCTGTGCGCCACCCAGCAGCAAGCGTTTATCGGCGTGTTTGTGTTTATGATGCCGGCGATTTTACTCTCGGGCTACGTCTCACCGGTCGAAAACATGCCGGTCTGGTTGCAGAATCTGACGTGGATAAACCCGATCCGCCATTTTACGGACATCACGAAACAGATTTACCTGAAGGATGCGAGTCTGCAGATTGTCTGGGGAAGTTTGTGGCCGCTGTTGGTGATAGCGGCCACAACCGGCTCAGCGGCGTATGCGATGTTTCGACGTAAGGTGATGTAGCTTTTTGTCTTTCGCCAGCAGCGAGACCACGGCGGGTCCGGCCAGGATCACCAGACCCGCCAGTGCCAGCAAGACGTTGTTTTGCAGCACGCGCGACAGCAACCACAGCACGATCATTGCGGCACCGAAATACCACGTGGTGGTCAGCTCTTCCAGCACATCAGCGACGTCACGCCAGCGTTGTTCATGGTGACGTTGCAAGGCCAGCATTAATAAAACCGTTACGCCGTAAACGACGCATAATCCCAGGCCGACGCGCACCAGCGTGCCGCTCATCCAGCCCATTACCAGCAACGCCACTACCAGTAAATGCAACACAATCTGCCAGCAACTTAGACCCGTTGCGACACGAACACGTTGTTGCCACCTCATGGCTTTTCTCCTGAAGGATTTTCAACTAATTGTTCAGAGTACCGGACTTTACGGAAAATTCCGCAACACTGCATCTTTTTGTGACGATGACTACACTATTTTATTTAGGAAGTGACGCCAACGGGAGGCTCATGAGCGGATCGGGAGTTCAATTTTCATTCAATGTGCTCACCATTAATACTCACAAAGGGTTCACCGCCTTCAACCGGCGTTTTATTTTACCTGAGCTAAGGGAGGCCGTCAGAACGGTCGGTGCAGACATTGTATGCCTACAGGAAGTGATGGGTGCGCACGAAGCTCATTCGCTGCACATTGAGAACTGGCCGGATACCAGCCACTACGAATTTCTGGCGGACACTATGTGGAGCGACTTCGCCTATGGGCGTAACGCCGTGTACCCGCAGGGACATCACGGTAATGCTGTGCTGTCGCGGTATCCCATTGAGCATTATGAAAATCGTGATGTGTCGGTCGGCGCGAGTGAAAAGCGCGGAGTCCTTTACTGCCGAATCGTACCGCCAATGCTCTCCCACCCCATCCATGTGATGTGTGTGCACCTCGGCCTGCGTGAAGCTCACCGCCAGGCCCAGCTCGCGATGCTGGCAGACTGGGTTAACGCCCTGCCCGACGCGGAGCCGGTGGTGATTGCCGGGGATTTTAACGACTGGCGGCAAACGGCCAATCGCCCGTTGAAAGCCAAAGCTGGCCTTGACGAGATTTTTACCCGCGCCCACGGCCGCCCAGCGCGAACATTTCCGGTGCAGTTTCCCCTGCTGCGTCTGGACAGGATCTATGTGAAAAACGCGAATGCCAGTACCCCAACGACGCTGGCGCTGCGTCACTGGCGACATTTGTCCGATCATGCCCCTCTGAGTGCGGAGATTCATTTATGAAATATGGCTGGCGTGAAGGCAATCAAATTCAACTGCTGGAAAACGGCGATCAATTCTACCCCGCCGTCTTTGACGCCATTGAACAGGCACAGCAAAAAATAATCCTCGAGACCTTTATCTGGTTTGAAGATGCGGTAGGAAAACAGCTGCATGCCGCGTTGCTCGAAGCCGCCCGGCGAGGAATCAAAGCAGAGGTGCTGCTGGATGGCTACGGCTCGCCGGATCTTAGCGACAGTTTTGTCGAAGAGCTCACCGTAGCCGGCGTTGTTTTCCGCTACTACGATCCGCGTCCGCGTCTGTTCGGGATGCGCACTAATCTCTTTCGCCGTATGCATCGCAAAATTGTGGTCATTGATGATCGTGTTGCCTTTGTTGGCGGCATCAATTACTCCGCTGAACACATGTCTGATTACGGTCCGGAGGCCAAGCAGGATTACGCCGTGCGCGTTGAAGGTCCAGTCGTTGCTGACATTCTGAAATTCGTGCTGGAAAACTTGCCCGGACAGAGCGCTGTACGACGCTGGTGGCGACGTCATCACCGGGCAATCGACAATCATCGACCCGGCGAAGCGCAGGCGCTGTTTGTCTGGCGCGATAACGAAGAACATCGTGATGATATTGAACGCCACTATCTGAAAATGCTGACCCAGGCACGGCGGGAAGTGATCATCGCCAATGCCTACTTCTTTCCCGGCTATCGCTTTCTGCATGCCATGCGTAAAGCGGCCCGACGGGGCGTGCGGGTAAAACTCATCGTGCAAGGTGAACCGGATATGCCGATTGTGAAAGTGGGCGCCCGCCTGCTGTACAACTATCTGGTAAAAGGCGGCGTCCATGTCTATGAATACCGCCGTAAACCTCTGCATGGCAAAGTGGCGCTGATGGACGATCACTGGGCGACGGTGGGTTCCAGCAATCTTGATCCACTGAGCCTGTCACTGAATCTGGAGGCAAATCTGATTATTCATGACCGTACGTTTAATCAGACCCTGCGTGACAACCTGAACCCTATTATTGCGCAGGACTGCAAGCGGGTTGATGAATCCATGCTGCCAAAACGCACCTGGTGGAACCTGACCAAGAGCGTACTGGCCTTCCACTTTTTACGCCACTTCCCGGCGCTGGTCGGCTGGCTGCCGGCGCATACCCCGCATCTGGCCGAGGTAGAGCCGCCCGCGCAGCCTGCTCTGGAAACTCAAGACCGTATACAAACTGAGGATGCAGGAGGGAAAACCTGATGGCAAAAAGCCACCGACGCTGGCGGTTAGCGAAAAAGATCCTCACATGGCTGTTTTTTATTGCGGTGATCGTGCTGCTGGTTGTTTATGCCAGCAAGGTCAACTGGCAGGAAGTGTGGACGGTAATTCGCGATTACAATCGGATCGCCCTGCTCAGCGCCGTGGGGTTGGTGATCGTCAGTTATTTACTTTACGGCTGTTATGATCTGCTCGGGCGCTACTACTGCGGCCACAAACTGGCAAAACGCCAGGTCATGCTGGTGTCGTTTATCTGTTACGCCTTCAACCTGACATTGAGCACCTGGGTGGGTGGTATAGGGATGCGTTATCGCCTTTACTCGCGCCTCGGATTGCCGGGGGGCACAATAACGCGGATTTTTTCGCTGAGTATTACCACTAACTGGCTGGGCTATATTCTGCTGGGCGGTTTTATATTTACCTTCGGCGTCGTCGAACTGCCCGCACACTGGTATATCGATGAAGGCACATTGCGCATCTTAGGCATTGCGCTGCTGCTGATTATTGTTGTTTATCTGTGGTTTTGCGCCTTCGCTAAACATCGTCACATCACCATCAAGGGCCAAAGACTGGTGCTGCCCTCCTGGAAATTTGCCCTCGCGCAAATGACGATATCCAGTGCGAACTGGATGGTAATGGGGGCGATTATCTGGCTGTTGCTCGGTCAGAATATCGATTATTTCTTCGTGCTGGGCGTGCTGCTGGTGAGCAGTATTGCCGGCGTAATCGTGCATATTCCGGCGGGGATCGGCGTGCTGGAAGCGGTGTTTATGGCGCTGCTGGCAGGAGAGGACACGTCTCAGGGAACGATCATTGCTGCCCTACTCGCGTATCGCGTGTTGTACTATTTTATTCCGCTGCTGCTGGCACTGGTGTGTTATTTGCTGCTGGAGAGTCGGGCAAAAAAGTTGCGGGTAAAAAACGAGAAGGCGATGGCGAAATAATTCACCGGATGGCGGCTTACGCCATCCGGTGACGGAAAATTAACGACGATTGCCGAAGATACGCAGCAGCATCAGGAACAGGTTAATGAAGTCCAGATACAGCGTTAACGCCCCAAGAATAGCGTATTTACGCAAGTTGGAACTGTCGCGCAGATCGATCTGCTCACCGATATTTTTCAGCTTCTGCGTGTCATAGGCGGTCAGGCCGACAAACACAATCACCCCTATGTACGTCACCGCCCACATCAACGCTTCACTCTTCAGCCAGAAGTTAACCAGCGAGGCCAGCACAATACCAATCAGCGCCATAAACAGCATATTGCCGAAGCCGCTCAGATCACGTTTGGTGGTGTAGCCATACAAGCTCATGATCCCGAACATCCCTCCGGTAACCACAAAGGTGCTGGCGATAGACGAGTAGGTATAGACGATAAAAATGCTTGATAGCGTCAGCCCGGTTAATGCCGAATAGAGCATAAACAGCGTGGTCGCCATACCCGCGCTCAGCCTTTGCACCATGCCGGACAGGACGAACACCAGCGCCAGTTGAGCGATGATCAGGCCAAAGAAGGTGATTTTGCTGGAGAAGACAAACATCATCACTGCGGGCGTATTTGCCGCATACCAGGCGATAAACGCCGTCAGCAACAGTCCGCAGGTCATCCAGCCGTATACCTGCGCCATATACGTTTGCAGGCCGGAACGGGCCTGTACAATAGAATCGGATCGTGGGAATCGGTCCATGACAATCTCCTGAATCAGTATGAGCCTACAACAATTGTACTCTACCAGCGTTTTGCTGCTAGCTTATCGCTGTCTCGGGCATCAACCCAGCGCTCACCTTCCGGCGTGGCCTCGCGCTTCCAGAACGGCGCGCGGGTTTTCAGGTAATCCATAATGAACTGCCCGGCATCAAACGCGCTGCTGCGATGCGCACTGGTCACGCCAACAAACACGATTTCGTCACCCGGCCACAGTTCGCCAATGCGATGAATCACCGTCACCCGACCCAGCGGCCAGCGCAAACGCGCTTCGTCGACAATCTCCGCCAGCGCTTTTTCGGTCATTCCCGGATAGTGTTCCAGCGTTAACGCCTTAACGCTGTCACCGAGATTGTGATTGCGCACTTTACCGGTGAAAGTGACTACCGCGCCATCTTCATCGCGCTCTGCCAGCCAGGGATACTCATCCCCGACGCGAAACGGCGCAGGGCCAACAACAATTCGCGTTTCAGTCATTTTAGCCTCCGGTTACGGGCGGGAAGAAAGCGACTTCATCACCCGCGTTAAGAGGATGATCAAAACTGACCAACGTCTGATTTACCGCCGCCAGCAGCTTGCCGTCTTCCAGCGCCAACGCCCAGCGATCGCTTTTTGCCGCAAGATGCTTGCGCAGCGCTTCTACCGTTGCAAACTCGGCGGCAACCTCTAACGCATCGGTGTTTACCAGTTCGCGTACCTGAGCAAAGAAGAGAACCTTAATCATGCGCATCTACCTTAAAATCTCCGGACTTGCCGCCGCTTTTTGCCAGCAGACGCACCGGACCAATCACCATATCCTTTTGCACCGCTTTGCACATATCGTAGATGGTCAACGCCGCCACGGAGGCCGCCGTTAACGCTTCCATTTCAACGCCGGTTTTACCGGTCAGGCGACACAGCGTTTCAATCCGTACGCGGTTGTGCTCCGGTTCAGCGTGAAGATTGACTTCCACCTTACTCAGCATCAGCGGATGGCACAGCGGGATAAGATCCCAGGTACGTTTGGCGGCCTGAATACCCGCAATACGCGCCGTGGCGAATACATCACCTTTATGGTGGCTGCCATCGATAATCATCGCCAGCGTTTCGCTACGCATAGTCACGAATGCTTCAGCACGCGCCTCGCGTACAGTTTCCGCTTTGGCGGAGACATCCACCATATGCGCTTCGCCAGCGGCGTTAATATGAGTCAGTTGCGACATACTTATTTCTTCAAATGTGGGTGGAAATTACACGGACGCGTACGGGCATCAAGCTGCGGCGCAATGATATTTTCCCAGGCGGTACGACACGCTTTGGTCGAACCCGGCATGGCGAAAATCAGCGTTTTATTGGCCACTCCGGCAATCGCGCGGGATTGCAGCGTCGCGGTGCCAATCTCTTCAAACGACAGCATACGGAAGACTTCGCCAAACCCTTCAACTTCTCTGTCAAACAGCGGTTGCAGCGCTTCCGGCGCCTGGTCCCCTTCGGTTAACCCGGTACCGCCGGTAATGAGCACTACCTGTACATCATCACTGGCAATCCAGGCAGAAACCTGGGCGCGAATGGCGTAACGGTTTTCTTTGACAATCGCCTTATCAACAATCTGATGACCCGCTTCTTGCGCCGAGTCACGCAGATAATGGCCGGAGGTGTCATCTTCTTCGCCGCGACGGTTGGAAACAGTAAGAATAGCAATGCGTGTCGGGATAAATTCAGCGCTTACCTGACTCATGAAAAACTCCTTTTAGCGATCAGCCGCCAATGTAAGATAAGTTTTGCGTAATACCGGTATTGTTCTGATGCAGGAAATGGGTCTGCTTTTTCTCCAGCAGCGCGGCTGAAATACGTTCTTCCAGCGCCGGCTGCTGAGCGTCATCTTCCAGCAAATCACGCAGGCTTACGCCGCCTTCACCAAATAAACACAGATGAAGCTTGCCAACAGAGGAAACGCGCAGACGATTACAGGTGGCGCAGAAGTCTTTCTCATAAGGCATGATCAGACCAATTTCACCAACATAATCAGGATGACAGAAAACCTGAGCCGGGCCGTCGCTGCGCTGTCGGATCTGGTGGATCCAGCCGCGACGCAGCAGCTCATCGCGAAGTACCTGTCCGGAGATATGGTGTTTACGGAAGAGAGAGCTGCCCTCGCCCGTTTCCATCAGTTCAATAAAACGCAGTTGGATTGGCCGAGGTTGGATCCACGCAAGGAAGGTGTCCAGTAGATGATGGTTTACGTCGCGCATCAGCACGGTGTTGACTTTCACTTTTTCAAAACCCGCATCAAAGGCGGCGTCAATGCCTGCCATCACCTGTTGAAACTTGTCCTGCCCGGTAATGGCATGAAACTGACGGGCATCCAGGCTGTCGACGCTGACGTTGAGCGCGGTCAGTCCGGCATCGCGCCAGGCAGCAGCATCGCGCGCCAGACGATAACCATTGGTGGTTACCGCAATCTGACGGATGGCGTCGTTTTCGCGCACGGCGGCGATAATGTCCGTAAAGTCGCGACGCAGTGAAGGTTCGCCCCCTGTCAGACGCACTTTTTCCGTTCCCAGACTGGCGAACGCGCGCGTGACACGGCGAATTTCATCAACGGTCAGAAAGCCGTTATTGGTGACCCCACCGGGCTTATAGCCATCCGGCAGGCAGTAGGTGCAACGAAAGTTACACACATCGGTAATCGACAAACGTAAGTAGTAAAACTTACGTGCGAAAGCATCGGTAAGTTGAGAGCCCATGTACACCTTTCCAAATACGGGAGACGTAGTCATTTCTTCCTGCGCCCTGGTGACAAACTTTTTCAAGTCTTGTCACGGCCAAAGCACCGTATCATTTGACCCAGGTGCAGAGGCTAGAGTGTTTATACTCGTCATACTTCGTGTTGCAGATGCGTTGGCTTCCGGCAACTCAAATTATTAAGAGTACTTAGTGGTTATGCCGATACTAGCGTGTAAATGACGCTTTTGCCATGTACACTTTCGCTGTATAAATACATACATAACGACATGATCGTGCAATTTCGCTACAGAATAAGCAAAAACCACAGTTTTGCATTGATATACATCATCTTGCCATCAGGTGGATCTCGTCAGAAAGGAGTAGATTGCAGAAAAAAATTACGGCTGATGCCGACTGGATAATTGCTGAAAACACGCTATTTACGTTACTGTAACGCCGATCAATTGATATCAGGAAAATATATGCGCACTCGCACGCTGGCAGATCTGGACCGCGTTGTCGCTCTCGGCGGAGGGCATGGATTAGGACGCGTTCTCTCCTCACTTTCCCCTCTAGGCTCACGCCTGACGGGTATCGTCACCACCACGGATAACGGCGGCTCGACAGGCCGTATTCGTCGCTCTGAAGGCGGGATAGCCTGGGGAGACATGCGTAACTGTCTCAACCAGTTAATAACCCAGCCCAGCGTCGCATCCGCTATGTTTGAGTATCGTTTTGGCGGGAATGGCGAACTTTCCGGGCATAACCTCGGAAATCTGATGTTAAAAGCGCTCGATCACCTCAGCGTGCGGCCTCTGGAAGCCATCAATTTAATTCGAAGCCTGTTGAAGGTCGATGCGCATTTAATTCCGATGTCGGAGCTGCCGGTGGATTTGATGGCTATCGACGATCAGGGACATGAAGTTTATGGCGAAGTGAATATCGATCAGCTCACCATCCCGCCTCAGGAGCTGATGCTGTCGCCAAAAGTCCCCACCACGCGGGAGGCGGTTGAGGCTATCGCCGAAGCGGATTTGATTCTGATAGGACCAGGCAGTTTTTACACCAGCCTGATGCCGATCCTGCTGCTCGACGAAATGGCGCAGGCGTTACGTCGCACACCGGCCCCAATGGTCTATATAGGCAATCTTGGGCGCGAATTAAGCCTGCCAGCAGCCAGCCTGACGCTTAACGACAAGCTGGCCATTATTGAACAGTACGTCGGGAAGAAAGTGATTGATGCGGTAGTTGTGGGGCCGAAAGTGGATGCTTCCGCCGTTACCGACCGCGTTGTCATTCAGGAAGTGCTGGAAGCCAGCGATATTCCCTACCGCCATGACCGCCAGCTATTGCATAGTGCGCTGGAGAAAGCGGTGCAGGCGCTAGGCTAAACGGATTTGCCTGATGCGCGGCGCTTATCAGGCCTACAAAACGCTCTGCTCCGGCATCCGACCTACGAACGCGATCTTTGCCGTAGGCCGGATAAGGGGTTTACCCCGCATCCGGCACACTCTTACGATGCGGCGATAAACAACTCGCGCAGTTGATGCAACTGGTCGCGGATCGTCGCTGCCTCTTCAAATTCAAGATTCTGCGCATGCTGCATCATCTGCCCTTCCAGCTCGTGAATCTTCTGCTGCAGCGCTTTTGGCGTCATATCCAGTTCCACAACTTCAGACTTCGCGCCTGCGCGTGACTTCCCTTTGCCTTTCGCCTTGGTCTTCGCAATATTCTGACCCAGCGCCAGAATATCGACCACTTTCTTATTCAGGCCCTGCGGCGTAATACCGTGCTCTTCGTTGTAGAGTTGCTGTTTCTCACGACGACGTTCGGTTTCACCAATCGCTTTAGCCATTGAGGCGGTAATTTTATCGCCGTAGAGAATAGCCTTACCGTTGATGTTACGCGCCGCACGACCGATGGTCTGGATAAGCGAACGTTCAGAACGCAGGAACCCTTCTTTGTCTGCGTCCAGAATCGCCACCAGGGAGACCTCAGGCATGTCCAGACCTTCACGTAAAAGGTTGATACCCACCAGCACGTCAAACTCGCCCAGACGCAGGTCACGAATGATTTCCATGCGTTCCACAGTATCGATGTCAGAGTGCAGATAACGCACCCGCTCGCCATGTTCTTCGAGGTATTCTGTGAGGTCTTCTGCCATCCGTTTGGTCAGCGTGGTGACCAGCACACGTTCGTTAATCGCCGCACGAGTGCGGATCTCCGACAGCAGATCGTCAACCTGCGTCGCCACCGGACGCACCTCAATGACCGGATCCAGCAGGCCGGTCGGTCGTACCACCTGATCGACCACTTCATCACCGGATTTCTCCAGCTCATAGTTGCCCGGCGTAGCCGAAACGTAGATAGTTTGCGGAGCCAGCGCCTCGAACTCTTCAAATTTGAGCGGACGGTTATCCAGCGCCGACGGCAGACGGAATCCGTATTCAACCAGGGTTTCTTTACGCGCCCGATCGCCGCGATACATGCCGCCAATTTGCGGGATAGTCACGTGGGATTCATCCACCACCAGCAGGCCATCGGCAGGCAGGTAATCAAACAGCGTCGGCGGCGGCTCGCCGGGGCCGCGCCCGGACAGATAGCGGGAGTAGTTTTCAATCCCCGAGCAGTAACCCAGCTCATTCATCATTTCCAAATCGAACTGGGTACGCTGACTTAAGCGCTGTTCTTCCAGCAGTTTGTTATTTGCCAACAGGACTTTACGCCGCTCTGCCAGCTCAACTTTGATTTCTTCCATCGCCTGCACGATACGTTCTCGCGGCGTCACGTAGTGCGTTTTAGGATAGATGGTGTAGCGCGAAATTGTGGATTCGACCTGCCCGGTCAGCGGGTCAAACAGCGATAAACGTTCGACCTCTTCATCAAACAGTTCCACGCGCAGCGCGATGTCGTCTGATTCTGCCGGGAAAATGTCGATCACTTCACCACGCACGCGGAAGGTCCCGCGCTGGAATGCCTGATCGTTGCGGGTATATTGCAGCTCCGCCAGACGACGCAGGATCGCACGCTGGTCGATAATCATCCCCACCGTCAGGTGCAGCATCATTTTCAGGTACAGATCCGGGTCACCCAGACCATAAATCGCGGAAACCGACGCCACGACAACGACATCGCGACGTTCCAGCAGCGCTTTGGTTGCCGACAGGCGCATCTGCTCAATATGTTCGTTGACCGAAGCATCTTTCTCGATGAAGGTGTCAGAACTGGGTACGTAGGCTTCCGGCTGATAATAGTCGTAGTAAGAGACAAAATACTCCACCGCGTTATCCGGGAAGAACTCTTTCATCTCACCGTACAGCTGAGCAGCAAGTGTCTTATTGGGGGCCAGCACCATGGTAGGACGCTGCAAGTCCGCAATCACGTTAGCGATGGTGAATGTTTTCCCCGACCCCGTCACCCCCAGTAACGTCTGATGCGCCAGACCATCCTCCAGACCTTCTTCCAGGCGACGAATCGCCTCAGGCTGATCGCCAGAGGGTTTAAAAGCGGAATTTAGTTTGAACGGTTTACTCATGAGCAGCTACCTGAAGCAATGGGCGGGCAGGTGTGTAATTTTACTCGCAGCCGTATATTTTGCCAGTAAAATATACTGGATGAAAAAACAGTAACGCGCCAGAATATTTCTGTTACCCCAGCAAAATGGCCGTGACTACAGGCTAAAATTTGTCCGCAGGCAAGATAAAACACCAGCAAAAATGTGTTATCCCCAAACCAATGACTTTTTTAACATTTGTCAAGCTACTCGATGAAAGTTTTGTGGCAACGCATGACACTTCTGCGACAGCCATTGCATTTATCTAACATCCTGTAATTTAATGATTATTATCTCGAGCCGTCTTTCGCATCAATTTAGTCGCAGGCCGCGTCTTCTCTCGCTTACATTGTGTTTTCTAACCCTAATACACAAGGTTATCCACAGGAATAGTGGATAACTGCCTCCAGCCCGTATGGACTGTAGCCTGGCAAAAACGTCCTGATAGTCTTTTCTGGTGGGATAAAAAAAATTATCGCTATTTTTTGATATTTATCAGCTAACGAAGCGACCTCGGATGGCCGAGATCTTGCTCGCATTTTCATCATTTTCCTGCCTGCACCATCACGACACCACCAGGCACTGCCAATGTGCACAAAAGAACGTCAGGAATGCGGTCAGTAAGAATTTAGCGCCAGCGTTGCACGCCATCCTGCTGTATTTTTCCCCAATTCCGCTTCTGGCAAGAGATTTGCAGTTTTCTCCCGACCACCATTCCGCGAGGCGGATATCATCATGAGGGAGAAATCTATGTTGAGTCTTCGTGCAGTGAATCACTATTACGGTAATCAACACTCGCTTTGGGATGTCGATCTCGACCTGTTGCCCGGTAAATGTACCGCCGTGCTGGGTCTTCCAGGGATGGGAAAGACTACGCTTGCCAATTGCATCATCGGCAATTTACCGATTGAGAGCGGAACCATGTTCTGGCATCAGGCTGGCGCACCACCTTGCGATCTGCTTCAGATTCCGGCGGCAAAGCGCATTGCACTAGGTATTAACTGTGTATCACAGGAGCGGCGAATTTTTTCGCAGTTGACGGTAGAGGAAAATCTGCACATTGCGCGCCAGGCGGTTGAGGAAAGCGAAGCAATGAACAGCAGCGATATTTACCGCCTGTTTCCACAGCTGTTTGTACTGCGTCAGGCCAAAGGGGTGGCATTGTCGGAGGAAAATCAGCACCAGCTTGCACTCGCCAGCGCGTTGGTCACTCGCCCGCGTCTGCTGATCCTCGATGAGCCCACACGAGGAACAGGCCAGGCGTATATCCACAAACTGGGGAATCTGATTGTGAGGCTAAGCCAGGAGCTTGGCATCACCATTATGCTCGCGGAGCAGAGCCTGCCGTTCATTCGTCGGGTCGCCGACTGCTATTGCTTGTTACATCGTGGCCGCAACGTGGCTCAAGGGCAAATAACACAATTCAGCGACCCGCTAATCAACGACTGGTGGATGCCAGAGACAAAACGCTAAGATCGATATAACGACCTGTCGATGCTTGCTCCGGCTCTTCTGCCAGCCAGGGAATTTCCCCCAGCAGCGGAGCCGCAAGCGCACGCTTTAGCGTCGCCATATATTCAGCATGACGCTTGCCGGGGGGCGTCACATCATTGGCAACCCATCCGGCGAGCGTCAGCCCAGCCTGCTGCACCGCCTGGGCGGTCAAAATGGCATGATTGATACAACCGAGCTTAACGCCAACCACCAGAATCACCGGCAGTTGTTCCTCTTTTACCCAGTCAGAAAAACTCAGCGTTGGCGAAAGCGGCGTAAACCATCCGCCTGCACCTTCCACCAATACCCAGTCAGCCTGTTCTTCAAGCAAGCGTAAACCCGCAGACATCACGGAGGCCTGAATGGGGCGCCCTTCGTCAGCACTGATGATATGCGGTGAGGTAGGTTCCGCGAAGGTATACGGATTGATGGCTGCATAATCCACTGCTACAACGCTGTTGCGCTGTAGAGCCAGCGCATCGCTGTTTCGCAGACCTTCATCCGTCATTTCACTGCCTGACGCCACCGGCTTATAGCCGACGGTTCGCAATCCCAACTGTCCCGCCGCCTGAAGCAACGCACAGCTGGCGATAGTTTTACCTACTTCAGTGTCCGTCCCGGTGACAAAATACGTGTTAGTCACGTTGAATCACTCCCAAAAAAAGATGATAAGTCAGCGGATATTTCCCCTGCTGACAGGGCCAGGCGAGCTGTAGCTGACGCAGTTGCGAGCGGGTCAGCACACGCTGCTCGCGTCCATCATGCAAATGCGTCGCACCAATACCCTTCAACGAGCGCATGGCGCTCAGCGCATCGTCAAACCACAGCGTGACGGCTTGAGACTGGTATTCAACGTCCCAGCCGCACAGCGCGTTTTCCAGTTGCTCCACGGGCAAAAAACGGTTGGCGTGCTCCCGGTCATCAACTGTTCGCCACGCCTGACGAAGTTCCGGCATCGAACCTTGCGCCAGGGTACTAAACGCCACCGTTCCGCCAGGACGCACCACCCGGTATAGCTCGCTTAACGCACCGCGTAGGTCGCTGCACCACTGCACGGCCAGATTGCTCCAGGCCAGGTCGAAAGTGGCAGCGGCCTGCGGAATGGCTTCGATATCCGCCAGCAGATAGTGATGGGCAACATCGTGACGCTGCGCTTCAGCCAGCATTTGCGCCGACAGATCCAGCGCGCAGACCTCGCTCCCCTGCTCCCGCCAGTAGCGACTCATACGCCCAGGCCCACAGCCCGCGTCCAAAACCCTTGAGAACGCCCCGCCATCAAGTTGTGCCAGTAACGCATCGGCACTCTGACGTTGCAGCTCTGCGTGTTGCTCATAGTAGGTGGCAGCGCGGCCAAACGCGGCGGCAATCGCCTGTTTATTGACCTGCACCATGCAACACCTCCAGTAGACGATCGATATCCTGCACCTCATGCGCCTGGGTCAAAGTCAGCCGTAATCTGGCCGTACCGGTGGGCACCGTTGGTGGGCGAATTGCCGTCACCCAGCATCCCTGTTGCCGTAACGTCTGTGCCAGTTGCAGGGCTTTATGATTGTCGCCAACGATCAGCGGTTGAATAGCGCTATCTGAATGCGCCAGCGTCAAATCCGTAGTATTCACCCCAGCGCGAAAACGCTGGATCAGCATCGCTAACTTTTCCCTGCGTTCATCGCCTTCACGGCTGCGGATCACCGCCAGCGCGGCGCGTAAGGCCTGCGCCTGCGCCGGAGGCATACTGGTGCTGTAGATCAGATGGCGGGCAAACTGCAACAGATAGTCGGCCACGCTATCAGAACACAGGATCGCCGCACCGCTGACGCCAAACCCTTTGCCAAACGTCACTACGAGCAGCTCAGGTTTCACCTGTTGTCGAGAGCACGAACCGCGCCCTTCCTCACCGCTTACGCCAATCCCATGCGCATCATCCACCAGCAGCCACGCGCCCTGCCGTTTCGCCACCGCGTGGATTTCTGCCAGCGGCGCACTATCGCCATCCATGCTGAATACGCCTTCAGTGACCACCAGCTGCTGCCCCGGACAGGGGGAAGTCAGCAGACGCTCCAGATGTTGCGGATCGTTATGGGTAAAGCGACGTAAAACAGCAGGGCTAAGGCTGGCGGCCTCCAACAGCGAGGCATGGCTAAGCCTGTCGGCGACAATGCGATCGTCTTTTTCCATCAATGCGGCTATCACTGCCTGATTAGCGGCAAAACCGGAGATGAACAACAGCGCCCGGGAATAGCCGAGCCACTGCGCCAGCTCTTCTTCCAGCGCCTGATGCGCAACGGAATAACCGCTGACATGGCCCGAGCCGCCACTGCCGACGCCAAAACGCTCAGCACCCTGCTGCCACGCGCAGATAATTTGCGGATGGTGGCTTAAGCCGAGATAGTCGTTGCTGGAGAAATTCAGATACTGACGACCGCCAGCCTGTAACCAGCGACCAGCACCCTGTGTCACTGCATAGCGCCGACGCCACGCATCAGCACGACGACGCGCCGTTAGCGCATCGTCGATTTTTTGCTGCCAGGTCATACGATTGCCGCGTTGTAGTAATCGTCGGTATCCGGGGTACGCAGCGCCTGCTCCAGACGTTGTTGCTGTTCGTTATCACCCGCCAGTACCGCCGTTTGCTGCGGGTTAAGACCCAGCTTACGGAACAACAATAAATCTTTATCTTCGTTCGGGTTCGGCGTGGTCAGCAGTTTGCAGCCGTAGAAAATCGAGTTGGCCCCGGCCATAAAGCACATTGCCTGGGTTTGTTCGTTCATCTGCTCGCGCCCGGCGGAAAGACGTACGTATGAGGTCGGCATCATGATGCGCGCGACGGCGATAGTACGAATAAAATCAAAAGCATCTACGTCGTCGTTATCGGCAAGCGGCGTGCCCTTCACTTTCACCAGCATGTTGATCGGCACGCTTTCCGGCGGCGTCGGCAGATTCGCTAATTGCAGCAGCAGACCCGCGCGGTCGGTCACCGTTTCACCCAGCCCCACAATCCCGCCGGAGCAAACTTTAATGCCCGCCTCACGCACTTTATCCAGCGTATCCAGGCGCTCCTGATACGAACGGGTGGTAATGATATTGCCGTAAAATTCCGGCGAGGTGTCGAGGTTGTGGTTGTAGTAGTCCAGACCCGCATTGGCCAGGCGCTGGGCCTGAGATTCGTCCAGCGTGCCCAGCGTCATACAGGCTTCCAGCCCCAGTTCTTTCACGCCCTGAACCATTTGTTCCAGGTACGGCATATCGCGTTCGTGAGGGTTCTTCCACGCCGCGCCCATGCAAAACCGCGTTGAACCGGCTTGTTTCGCCTTACGGGCAGAGTCCAGAACCTGTTCAACTTCCATCAAACGTTCCGTTTCCAGTCCGGTTTTATAGCGGGAACTTTGCGGGCAGTATTTGCAGTCTTCCGGGCAAGCACCGGTCTTAATCGACAACAGCGTACTAACTTGTACCTGCCGCGGATCGAAATGCTGACGATGAACCTGCTGCGCTTCAAACAACAGATCCAGCAGCGGTTTTTCAAATAATTCGGTGACTTGCGACATTGTCCAGCGAGAAGAATGAGCCATATTGGTATACGTTTCGTTGTTAGTTTGGTGTAGACTCGTAAACCTAAATCTTTTTAATTTGGTTTACAAGTCGATTATGACAACGGACGATCTTGCGTTTGACCAACGCCATATCTGGCACCCTTACACCTCCATGACCTCCCCGCTACCGGTTTATCCGGTGGCCAGTGCCGAAGGTTGTGAACTGATATTAGCCAGCGGTGAGAAGCTGGTTGACGGCATGTCATCCTGGTGGGCGGCGATCCACGGTTACAATCACCCGCAGCTGAATGCCGCGATGAAAACGCAGATTGATGCCATGTCGCACGTGATGTTTGGCGGCATTACCCATGCCCCGGCTATTGCGCTGTGTCGCCAGTTGGTGGCGATGACGCCCGAGGCGCTGGAGTGCGTTTTTCTCGCTGATTCTGGTTCGGTCGCCGTGGAAGTCGCGATGAAAATGGCGCTGCAATACTGGCAGGCCAAAGGTGAATCCCGTCAGCGTTTCCTGACATTTCGTAACGGTTATCACGGCGATACTTTCGGCGCGATGTCGGTCTGCGATCCTGACAACTCGATGCACAGTCTGTGGAAGGGTTATCTGCCTGATAACCTGTTTGCGCCCGCTCCGCAAAGCCGGATGGGCGGCGAATGGGACGAACTGGATATGGTGCCTTTTGCCCGTCTGATGGCCGCACATCGCCACGAAATTGCGGCGGTGATCCTTGAGCCGATTGTGCAGGGCGCTGGCGGCATGCGCATGTATCATCCTGAGTGGTTAAAGCGCATCCGTAAGATGTGTGACCGGGAAGGCATTTTGTTGATTGCCGATGAAATCGCCACCGGATTTGGTCGCACGGGCAAGCTGTTTGCGTGTGAGCATGCCGATATCACTCCGGACATTTTGTGCCTTGGCAAAGCGTTAACCGGCGGAACGATGACCCTTTCCGCCACCCTGACCACGCGCCTGGTTGCGGAAACCATCAGCAACGGTGAAGCCGGATGTTTTATGCACGGCCCGACTTTCATGGGTAATCCACTGGCCTGCGCCGTCGCCTCTGCCAGCCTGTCGCTGCTCGAAACCGGCGAATGGCGCTCGCAGGTCGCGGCCATTGAAGCGCAGTTGCGTGAAGAACTCGCCCCAGCGGCAGATTCCCGTTGGGTTGCCGACGTGCGCGTGCTTGGTGCCATCGGCGTGATAGAAACCACGCATCCGGTGAATATGGCCGCGTTACAGAAGTTCTTTGTCGAACAGGGCGTGTGGGTAAGACCGTTTGGTAAGCTCATTTATCTGATGCCGCCGTACATCATCAAGCCCGAACAACTGCGCAGCCTGACGCAGGCCGTCAACGAGGCTGTGCGCAATGCAACATTTTTTAGCGATTAATCAGCGGTAAGCTCTACGGTTTCTGGCTACACTTTTTGGCTAACGAGAGGAGTCAGCATGAAACTAATCAGTAACGATCTGCGCGATGGCGAAAAGCTTCCTCATCGCCACGTCTTTAACGGCATGGGATATGACGGGGATAATATTTCCCCGCACCTGGCATGGGATGATGTGCCCGCCGGGACTAAAAGCTTTGTCGTGACCTGTTACGATCCTGATGCGCCAACTGGCTCCGGCTGGTGGCACTGGGTGGTGGTTAACCTGCCTGCAGATACCCGGGTTTTACCACAAGGTTACGGCTCGGGGCTGGTTGCGTTGCCGGAAGGCGTGCTGCAAACACGCACGGATTTTGGTAAAGCCGGTTATGGTGGCGCTGCGCCGCCGAAGGGGGAAAACCACCGTTATATCTTTACAGTTCACGCACTGAATGTGGAGCGTATTGATGTCAATGAGGACGCCAGCGGCGCGATGGTTGGATTTAACGTCCATTTCCACTCGCTCGCCAGCGCTTCTATTACCGCAATATTTAGCTAAGTTCTGTTGTGCCGGATGTCGGCTTAGCCTCATCCGGCCTACAAAGCAGACCGTAAGCCTGATAAGACGCGTCAGCGTCGTCATCAGGCAATTTTCTACAGAAATTCAGGCAGCAATTTCAGCAACGTTCCTTGCGCTAACAGTTCAGTCGCGCACTCGATATCCGGGGCGAAAAAGCGATCCTGCGTGTAATGGGCAACCTGCTCGCGTAAAGCCTGGCGCGCCTGCTCCAGCAGCGGGCTTGAGGTTAACCCTTCACGCAGGTCAATCCCCTGACACGCCGCCAGCCACTCTACGGCAATCACGCCGCGCGTATTTGCTGCCATCTCCCACAGTCTGCGCCCCGCCGCCGGAGCCATAGATACGTGATCTTCCTGGTTGGCGGACGTCGGTAAACTGTCTACGCTATGCGGATGCGCCAGCGCTTTGTTCTCACTCGCCAGCGCGGCAGCCGTGACTTGAGCAATCATAAAGCCGGAGTTCACCCCACCGTTTTTCACCAAAAACGGCGGCAGTTGCGACATGTGTTTATCCATCATTAACGCAATGCGTCGCTCCGATAACGAGCCGATTTCCGCAATCGCCAGCGCCAGATTATCTGCCGCCATCGCCACCGGTTCAGCATGGAAGTTGCCGCCAGAAATGACATCCCCCTCTTCGGCAAATACCAGCGGGTTGTCGGAAACCGCATTGGCTTCCACCAGCAGAACATCCATCACCTGGCGCATTTGCGTCAGACATGCCCCCATCACCTGTGGCTGACAGCGCAGAGAATACGGATCCTGCACTTTCTCACAGTTATGATGCGACTGCGAAAGCGCGCTGGTGTCGGTCAATACGTGACGATACAGCGTTGCGGCATCAATCTGCCCACGCTGCCCTCGCGCGGCGTGAATACGGGCATCAAACGGACGACGGGAACCCAGCACGGCTTCGGTGGTCAGCGCCCCGCACACCGTTGCAGACGCAAACAGTTCCTGAGCTTCAATTAGCCCACGCAGCGCAAAGGCCGTCGAAGCCTGGGTACCGTTGAGCAACGCCAGCCCTTCTTTTGCCTCCAGCGTTATCGGCTCCAGCCCGGCCTTTTTCAGCGCTTCGGTCGCCGGGAGCCATTCACCCTGCCAGCGCGCCTTCCCTTCTCCCAACAGCGTCAAAGACATATGCGCCAGCGGCGCCAGGTCACCCGATGCCCCCACGGAGCCTTTCGCCGGGATCAGCGGATACACCTCGGCATTCACCAGCGCAATCAGCGCTTCAATCACGCTCAGGCGAATACCGGAAAAACCGCGCGCCAGGCTGTTGATTTTCAGCACCATAATCAGACGCACCATCGCGTCGTCCAGCGCCTCGCCGACACCTGCCGCATGGGAAAGCACCAGCGAACGCTGCAAATTCTGCAAATCTTCCGTGGCGATACGGGTCTGGGCCAGCAGGCCAAAGCCGGTATTAATGCCATACGCCGTACGGCCTTCAGCGACAATATTATTGACGCAGGCGACGCTGGCGTTAATAGCATCGATCGCCCCGGCATCCAGACTCAGTTTGACCGGCTGCTGCCAGATTTCACGTAGCTGGATAAAACTCAGATGGCCCGGCGTGAGTGTCATGGTGTTCATATCAGCGTTTCTCCTGCGTCGCGGCAACCATCGGCAAATTCAGCCCTTCTTCGACGGCGCATTCCACCGCAATGTCATATCCGGCGTCGGCGTGACGCATCACCCCGGTCGCCGGATCGTTATGTAAGACCCGGGCGATACGCGCCGCGGCTTCATCGGTGCCATCGCAAACAATCACCATCCCGGCATGCTGAGAGAAGCCCATACCGACCCCGCCACCGTGATGCAGCGACACCCAGGTCGCGCCGCTGGCGGTGTTAAGCAGCGCGTTCAGCAGCGGCCAGTCGGATACGGCGTCTGAACCGTCGCGCATAGCTTCAGTTTCGCGGTTCGGGCTGGCAACAGAACCGGAGTCCAGATGGTCACGGCCAATAACAATCGGCGCGGATACTTCACCGCTGCGCACCATTTCATTAAACGCCAGCCCTAGTTTCTGACGCCACTCCAGGCCGACCCAGCAGATACGCGCCGGTAAACCCTGAAAATTAATCCGCTCACGCGCCATATCCAGCCAGTGATGAAGGTGCTTATCATCTGCCACGATCTCTTTCACTTTGGCATCTGTTTTATAAATATCCTGCGGATCGCCGGACAGCGCCACCCAACGGAACGGGCCAATGCCGCGACAGAACAACGGTCGAATATAAGCAGGTACGAAGCCGGGGAAATCAAAGGCATTTTCCACGCCCATCTCTTTGGCCATCTGGCGAATGTTGTTGCCGTAATCAAACGTTGGCACGCCCATTTTGCTAAACGCCAGCATCGCCTCAACGTGCGTTGCCATTGAACGTTTCGCCGCCTGCACCGTGCCCTGCGGATCGGACACCGCTTTTGCCTGATACTCTTCCCAGCTCCAGCCAGACGGCAGATAACCATGCAGCGGATCGTGGGCGCTGGTCTGGTCGGTGACCATATCCGGGCGCACACCGCGCTTCACCAGTTCCGGCACAACGTCGGCGGCGTTCGCACACAGCGCAATGGAGACCGCTTTACCCTCGCGAGTGTATTTGTCGATACGCGCCAGCGCATCGTCAAGCGATGTCGCCTGCTCGTCCACGTAACGGGTACGCAGACGGAAATCGATTCGGCTTTGCTGGCATTCAATGTTCAGCGAACACGCCCCCGCAAGCGTAGCGGCTAACGGCTGCGCCCCGCCCATACCGCCCAGTCCGGCGGTCAGTACCCAGCGCCCGCTCAGGTTACCCTGATAATGCTGACGCCCGGCCTCAACGAAGGTTTCATAAGTCCCCTGCACGATGCCCTGGCTGCCGATGTAGATCCAGCTCCCGGCGGTCATCTGGCCGTACATCGCCAGCCCTTTGGCGTCCAGTTCGTTGAAGTGTTCCCAGGTAGCCCAATGTGGCACCAGGTTGGAGTTGGCAATCAGCACGCGCGGTGCGTTGTCGTGAGTTTTGAATACGCCTACCGGTTTTCCGGACTGGACCAGCAGCGTCTCATCGGTCTCCAGTTTGGTCAGCGCGTTGACGATGGCGTCATAGCATTCCCAGTCCCGTGCGGCGCGGCCAATCCCGCCGTAAACCACCAGCTCATGTGGATTTTCCGCCACATCGGGATCCAGATTATTCATTAACATGCGCAGCGGCGCTTCGGTCAGCCAGCTTTTGGCCGTTAAGGTGGTGCCGCGTGGGGCACGAATATCCTGCTGACGATATTTGCTATGGGACATGACAGAAAACTCCTCGCGAACGTCGGATAGATAAGTAATATATACTTGTCTATACAAGTCACTGCAAGGATGATTTTAACAATTAAGATACATTTTTATTATATTGCGTCAGCAATCACGGTTTTCATCTCCTGTATCAGGACATAAACCGCCCTTGCAGTCGATAGCGGGAACCAGGGAACAGCAAACGGGCATGAGAGACAATGGATGACGCGGACCAGGTCTTGCGGCGGATCAGCAGGCAGGGATCGTGTTCTTTGATGTTCAGCAGCGCGCACTCTTCGGCGCTGGCGCGAACGGCCTCAACAATATGCTCACCTTCGGTCAAGGGGGCTATCAGTGAAAGGTATGCGTGCGGCGTGGTCTGGCTGTAATCCTGCCCCAGATACTCGGGCACAATTTCGGCATTCACGCAGCGATCTTCAATCTGTACCGGCAGATCGTTCTCGTAGTGCACCATGACAGAGTGAAAAATAGAGGTGCCTTCTTTGACGTTTAATACCAAAGCCTGCTGCGCGTTTGCCCGGGTTCTTTCCAGCGTCAGCACTTCGCACCGGTGCTGATGCTGACGGGCGTTGATTTCATCCGCGATGCTGCGAATTTCAAACAGCGCGGACTGACCTTTTGGCTCGGCGACAAACGTCCCCACGCCCTGCAAACGCACCAGTAAACCTTCATCCGTTAACTCACGCAGCGCCCGGTTGATGGTCATGCGGCTGAAACCATACTGCGCCACCAGCTCTGCCTCAGACGGAATGCGATCGTGAGGCTGCCAGATTCCGCTGGCAATTTTTTCGCTGATCTCCTGTTTGACCTTTTCGTAAAAAGGAGCCGGAGCAGAACGGGATGGGAGCATGCGTGAGCCTTCCTTAAGCTGAAAATGTGAGTGGGTACAGTTTACAGGCATTACCCGAACCTGATAAGCGCAACGCCATCAGGTATGTCAGTGCCACCAGTGGGCGATTTGCCAGCCTAATCGCGCCGCAACCCGCGCCGCCCTGCCATCATCGTCAAAGCGTGGATTAAATTCAACCATATCCACCGCCTGTAGTTTACCGCTACGACACAGAGGCTCAATCAGTCTCAGCAGCGTCGCCAACGGTACGCCAAGCGCGGCGGGGGCCGACACACCGGGCATTTCCCACACCGGCAGCACGTCGAGGTCGATTGTCAGATAGATGACATCCAGATTGGCAATGAACTGCGCTAACTGCGCCTGCGCCGTATCACAATGCAGATCCTCCACTACGGTCACACCGAGCCGCTGGGCCTCATCCCAAAGCGCCTGGGTGTTTGCCGCCCGGCTGACGCCGATACAGGCATAGTGAAATTCACGCTGTTGTTCATCGCAAAGCTGCGCCAGCTGGCGAAACGGCGTACCGGATGTAGCCTGCCCGGCATGGCGCAAATCGAGATGCGCATCGAAGTTGACTATCCCCACTTTCGCCTGCGGGAACGCGTCCAGCACACCTGCGCCATGGGCATATGCGGTTTCGTGTCCGCCCCCCAGAACAAAGGTGCGCATATTTTCCTGCTGGCAACGCTGTACCGCATTGTGTAGCGCCTGCTGCGCGCCCTCAAGATCGGGGGCCTGCGCCACAATATTTCCCAGATCCACCAGTCGATGATGCCCATCGTGGCTGGCTAAATTCGCCAGCGCCTTGCGCAGCACATCGGGCGCTCCGGCAGCTCCCGTGCGCCCCTGATTACGTTTAACACCTTCGTCGCAAGCAAACCCGAGCAACGCTATCTGCTCGCGATACATTTCTGGGCTAAACGTCGGGCTCTGGGTGATAGTCTGAAACAGGCGCAGCGCATTCGGCGATTCGGCCCGGTCATCACGTCCCTGCCATAGCGCAGGTGAAGCAGGTTGCCAGTGAGTCATGCTATTTGTCCTTTGAATACGCGTTGGTAGAGCGGGTTGCGCCCGGGTTCATACAGGATCTCAACAGGAAGTGTTGCATCCCACACCACAAAATCGGCCACAAACCCGGCCTTCAATTGACCGTGGGTGTCGTGACGCCCCAGCGCCCGGGCCGCATGACGGGTTACGCCCGCCCATGCTTCTTCCGGCGTTAAGCCAAACTGAACGCAGGCGATATTCATCGCCCAGTGCAGGCTGATAAACGGGCTGGTACCGGGGTTAAAATCTGTCGCTACCGCCATCGGTACCTGATATTGACGCAGCAACGCTACCGGTGGGCGCTGCTGCTCTTTGAGGAAATAGAATGCGCCGGGCAGCAGCACGCCGACCGTACCGCTTTGGCTCATTGCCGCCACACCTGCTTCATCGAGGTATTCAATATGATCGGCGGATAGCCCGTGGTAGCGGCTTACCAACTGTGCGCCGCCAAGCAATGACAGTTGTTCGACATGGCCTTTAATCGGGATGCCCAGCGCCTGCGCAGCCTGAAACACCCGCTCACTCTGCGCCAACGAAAAACCAACGCTTTCACAGAACAGATCAACGGTCTCAAACAGCCCTTGTTCCCACAGCTGCGGCAAAATGGTCTCGCACACCAGCGTAATATAGCCGTCAGGATCATCCCTGAATTCCGTTGGCGTCGCATGCGCAGCCAACAGCGTCGGGCTGATTTCAACGATATTCTCTGCCGCCAGCGCTGCCACCACGCGCAATATTTTCTCTTCTGTCGGCAAATCCAGGCCGTAGCCGGATTTTATTTCCAACAGCGTAACACCTTCTTTGATCAGCTGTTCCATCCGCTGATGAGCTACGTGTAAGAGTTGTTCATCCGTGGCGCTGCGGGTCGCCGATACGGTGGCATTGATCCCCCCACCCTGAGCGCTTATCTGCTGGTAGGAGACACCATTTAACCGCTGCTCCCATTCACCTGCGCGGTTTCCGCCAAAGACGAGATGCGTATGGCAATCAATCAGGCCAGGCGTAATCAGCCGGCCCTGCATATCAAAAGTATTGTCATGTGTGAGATATAACGATGATTCTGGGACGATATCGCGAATCTTGCCCTGGCGGACGATCAGCGCGTGACCATCCACCAGCCCATATGGGGTACCACGTTCAGGATCCATAGTCGCCAGACGAACATTGCGCCAGATAACATCATCAGGGAAGAATTGCTGCATTCGACTCACCACTTGTCATAGGTTGTATAGACATTTATTTTTGATTATAGGGATGTTGTCAACCTGAAGAGCCATAATTGTTATCTATTTGTGATATAAAGACTCTCCGCGCCAGACATTGCTGCGATAAAAAACAACTTTTTACCTTTTCGCCTTCCCGTTTCGCTCAACTTAGTATAAAAAAGCAGGCTTTAATGGATAACTTTCAAAGCCCGGAGCAACCTGTGAACATATCATCAGTTTCCCGTCTGGCGCTGGCAATGGCTTTTGGCGTGACGCTGACCGCCTGTAGCTCTACGCCGCCCGATCAAATTCCTTCCGATCAGACCGCGCCAGGTACCTCTTCGCGCCCGATCTTGTCGGCCAATGAAGCGAAAAACTTCGTTGCTGCGCACTATTTTTCCGCGCTGACGCCAAACACCGCGCCATGGAGCCCTTCTTCAATTTCTCTGCCTGCACAACCTGACTTCGTCGTTGGCCCGGCAGGCACTCAGGGCGTAACCCATACCAGCATTCAGGCTGCGGTGGATGCGGCAATCATCAAACGTACGAACAAACGTCAGTACATCGCGATTATGCCGGGAGAGTATCAAGGCACGGTGTACATCCCGGCAGCAACGGGTAGCCTGACGCTGTACGGTATGGGCGAAAAACCGCTGGATGTAAAAATTGGCCAGGCCATTGACGGTGACATGAGCACCGCAGACTGGCGTCGTACGGTGAACCCAGGCGGTAAATATATGCCGGGTAAACCTGCGTGGTATATGTTTGATAATTGCCAGAACAAACGTGGCACAAATATTGGTGTGATGTGTTCTGCCGTCGTCTGGTCGCAAAACAACGGTCTGCAATTGCAGAACCTGACCATCGAAAACAACCTGGGTGATAGCGTTGATGCAGGCAACCACCCGGCCGTTGCACTGCGTACCGATGGTGATAAAGTGCAGATCAACAAGGTCAATATTCTGGGTCGTCAGAATACGTTCTTTGTAACCAACAGCGGCGTACAAAACCGTCTGGAAAACGATCGTCAGCCTCGCACGCTGGTAACCAACAGCTACATTGAAGGTGATGTGGATATCGTTTCTGGTCGTGGCGCAGTGGTGTTCGAGAACACCGATTTCCGTGTTGTGAATTCCCGTACGCAGCAGGAAGGTTACGTGTTCGCACCGGCTACTCTGTCAAACATCTACTACGGTTTCCTGGCGATTAATAGCCGCTTCACGGCAAGCGGCGATGGCGTGGCGCAGTTAGGCCGATCGCTGGATGTCGACTCCAACACTAACGGTCAGGTCGTTATCCGTGACAGCGTGATTAACGAAGGCTTTAACATGGCAAAACCATGGGCTGACAGCGTTATCGCAAAACGCCCATTTGCCGGTAATACCGGTGCGGAAGATGACAAAGGTGAAATCCAGCGCAACCTGAACGACACCAACTTCAACCGCATGTGGGAATACAACAACCGCGGTATCGGTAGCAAAGTGGTTGCCGAGCCGAAGCAGTAACAGCGAAAAGGGATGGCTTACCGCCATCCCTGAATATGTCACTCTTTTTATTGCGCCAGCACTGGCCGGTTGCTGTAAAGGCGGTTGAGTTCTTTTCTGCTGAGTCCGCGTTCTGGAGTCTTGCTTTGAAGTAAATCATCTGCAGGCTGTACAGCAGCAGTTTCATTTTCATTACTCAATGATGGCTCCAAAACATGTGGATCGTTATCATCAAGTTGTGTATCAATCCTATCATGCTCTTGCTTCTTTGCCAGCTCTAACATATCTGACATCAATTTATCCATTGATAACTCCTTTATAAAGGCAGGGTCAGTCATAGGTGTAACTTTAGCATCTAAGAATGTACTTAAAACAGTAGCATCGTGGGTTTCAATAGTCATATTAGTAGTCACTAGATTTGGGATAAACAGTTCCTTGGGCTTTGTCCCTTCAGAAAGACTGTAACTGGTTGACGTAATAGCATTGTCTTTTATTCTTACTACCTGAAGACATCCATTATATATACGATATGCAAGCCCCTCATCAGGTATTAACCCCCCTGGTCCTACTAGCATACGACGATACATAGACAAAAAATCTTCATAACTCGCCTTAATGTTCACCAGACTATTTTTTTTATCGCTCGGCACTTCCATGTCATGGATTACATTAGCAAACTCATTACTGTGCAATAAATATTCAGCCTTTGATTTCAGAATATTAGCCATAGCATCAATTTTTTCTTTCCTATTAAAATTGGGGGCAATAGCCTTAATAGACTTGCTTGGTGTCAATTTATAGCTAGCAACTTTAAAAATATCAGTTTTATTTTTATGTTTATTTATATATTTACTTGCACTTTCATTTATATTTATTTTCACATAGCGAATAAGAGCTTGAGTAAGTATTTCATCTTTTAAATCTGAATTGAGAACTTTATCAACAAATTGGTCATGATAAAGCTCCATAAAAGCAACGCTATCGACCTTATTTTGTAGAGAAGACACTCGCCAAGACTGGAGGCCGTCTATTGACTGAACAGATCCCTTTGGAATATCTGGCGAAAATGAATATTTACCATTATCACCAATTAATAATTTGAGGTTTGTACCAATCGATAGCGATTTTTCAGGCGTCAAATCGGAACTTGGTGCATTTACTGTCTCTTTGACTTTTTGAGACTGGTGCACACCATCTGTTGATATCACGGATTCATCATGACGTTTAATTTTGTCGGTATTCTGGCTATTTTCTACTACTTTCTCATTTTTTTGAATATAAATTTCATTGCTGTTGTTGACACGCGAACGGGAGGACTCCTGTAGACGGCGGATTTCCCGGCCACTCATCGTTTTGCCAATTACATTATTTTCTTGCAATGATTGAGACGGCGCCAAGGTTCGCAGCGGCAACTCCTGCGAAATATTCTCGCTTACCGGTGACAACATGGATTCCACAGAAACAGCTGCTGTGGGTTTATCCGTACCCGTTTTAGGTAATGAAACATTGTCATCTTGTACAAGAGCATCAATCATATCATCAAGATAATCTCTAGGTCTCGCCACATCCGACAGATCGTCACTTATCTCATTATCACCAAATGCAGAAATGCTACCCAGTGATGGGTCTGAGTACTTTTCTCCAAAAAATTGATTAAATTTCTTCTTGAAATCCGAGTTAGTTTCAATCATTTTAAAATCAAAGTAGGAGTTGCCGTCAGAATTATCACAATTATATTTTTCATCTTGATAAACCTCCAACAAACCGCTGTTCTTTAATCTAAAATTATTAATCACCTCAACAAATTGAGTTTTATCTACCCCCATTTTTTCAAGTATTGAAAGATCATATTTATAAAGTTGAGATTCAATATTCACCTCACTGATATCATCATTTTTAATAACTTCCTGCGCAATACGACCAGTGGGAACAACAACATCAAGTAATACTCTTGAATTGTTAACACTGGTTTTTACTTCCTCTTGCCACATAAATTTATCTTTAAAACTTGTCGTTTCATTAATAATGGGGTAATTAAATTTATTTTTCACATCGATAGTAACATCTGCCCCACTATATCTTTTTTTAACAAATAATTCATTTAGTGGCAAATCAACTCCATTTTTAAACTTTATAGATGTTAGTCCATTTGAACGGAAACCTTCAACGTCGGGAGATAATAGCGATTTTATTTGTACGGTTGATTCATCCTTCAATAGATAAGGAGCACCTGAGTCTACCCTGGATGCAACAAATAAAAGATCTGCCATAAAACGAAGAAAAATTCCGCCTTCACTCTTCAACTCAATATAATTTTCTGCAAGAATATTTCTAACTTCACTCTCATTACTTTTGCAAAACTCAGAAATAACTTTGCTTGAAAAGTTATTGCCATTATTTTTATATTCTTCAAAAACACCCGGAAACTTATTGACAATGGTCATTAATCTCGGATCAAGACCTTTAGTCTCACTATTGATAATGGGAATTCTATTACCAGAATTAATACTGATAATGTTCTCCTGACCAGGATTATTTTCATTTTCCGCTATTTGCGGCTTAAAATAGCTTTCGATCTTGCTAGTAGTACTATCTATCAGCTTTTGCTGAGATATACCTCCAACTTGCTCGCGAAAATCATCCAATTCCGATGGTGTCATGCTTCTTATATAATCAAATCTGTTTTCATTTATTAATGAATCAATATATTCGATAAAACCTTCATGTGAAGAACGGGTTGTTTTTGCCTCCTCTACTTGCTTAAAATACTCATAGAAATGAGAAGCAGCCAACCCTCTCTCATATTTCTTATAAATACAACCAGGAATAGTATAAATCTTACCATTCACCCCCGGTATTTTAAGATCCCCATTGCCAGATATTGGTTTATATTCTGTTGCAAGTTCATCGAGCTTACCATTGGAGTCATAAAAATATTTAACCTCGACCTTAAGAAATTTTTTATGTTCTGCATCTCCTTGCTTTTCCAACTTAGTGACACACATACCTTTTTCAGTAAACTCAACACCATCATAGGGGATACTAATTTTTTTAAAAATTGACTTTTGCCGTTCAATTTCTTTAAGCATCTCTTTTTTTTCTGCTCTATCAGAGGTTTTCCTTGCCATTTCCTCAAGAGCATTTACATTTTTTAACGTATATACTTCATTATTAAATGTTATTTTAAACTCAGGAGTATTCGGCTCCACAGGAACAGTTGAACCAGTCGATACTGTAGATGTATTTGAAACAATGGTTTCTTTACCAGAATTTAACCCTACAATCAGTGTATCCTCTACAGATTCACTGGCTCGCCCCATTTCTTCTTCGTTTGACAACATATCGATAAACAGATCTTTCTCTACTGGCTCAGTGGCTTGCCCCACTACTGCGTCGGTTGCCAACAGCTCAAAGAGCGGGTCTTCCGCTCCTGATTCACTGGATTGCTCTACTTCTTCTTCACTTGGCAACATATCGATAAACAGGTCTGGCTCACTGGCTTGATTCACTACAGCTTCAGTTGTCTGTGTATCAACAATATGCTCATTCGCTTCAGGCTGACTGGGTTGCCCTACTGTAGCGTTAGTTTTTGCATTTTGCGGTAAATCACTAACCCATTTTAGAAACTCATTAACTCTTTTTGCCTGTTTCTCAGTTGCGCGACATTGTTCTTTAGATTCTTTATTCTGATGATGGCTTAGCGCCATTTCGTTTACAGAAGTTAATTTATCGTCATTAAGCGTGCTGATCTCTCTAAGCGCATGAGATGAAAATGTAAAAGCGGCACCTTTTATATCGACCATTTTTTCTATTGACGAAAGCAAATACTTCAACTGACTTTCTCTGGTAATTGCCAGATGATGATATTTTCTGGCTAACTCCCTGTTGCCCGATGTATGTTCTTTACTTGAATACGAGGCATACTTATCCCACGCCATAGCAGATTCTTGTTGTAAAAAAAGAACTTTATCTTTCGGCGATAAGTCATGGTAGTATGACCTCACGACAGAGAAGTCTTTTATAGCATCTTTAACTGCAAAAGACTCAATGTGGTTATCCAGCCAGGCAATTTGCTGTCTTGAACTTTCTCGCTCATATTTTTTTTTAAGTTCGTGAAGCCCAGATATCTTGCTATCTCTCAATTCCCTGAGCGTATTAATACCTTTCTGAGAAAACTCATTTTCTACATTATTGTTTTTAAGACACACCGCAACCATACTCGCTATACTACCGGGTTCTGGTTCTGCTTCGGTGATATTTTTCAACTCTATTTTAAGTGAGATAATTTCTTTACGATATGCTTTATTTTTTAACAGATTCAACTGTCTGGCTAGTTTACCAATCTCTTGTCCGTATTCTAAAGTTTTGGCATCATCATCCGTGATGCCATTATCCTCCAGATGATTGAGTAACTCCATTTCCTTTCGTTTCAGTTCACTCTTTATTTTTTTTGGATTCAGGGATGCCATATCCTCTAACTTAGAAATAGCCTTTTTGATATTTTCCGATCTTGACGACAATACTTTAACATCTTGTATATTGCTAAAATCATTACTGTTAACCATGGTACTCAAGGCGGATAGATAGCCAGAATCAGCATATACAGTATCAATATAGCTCTTGAATTTATCACTACTATAAATTGTCGGAAGATATTTTTCCGCATCAGATTGTGATATATTTTCAACCCATCCTTTTTTTATAACATTCTCAATAGCAGCACAACGGAGTTTATCTTTATCTGTCCAGCCTTTCATTGTTTTTGCGGACCAGTCCGTACACAGTGCATCAATCCCTTTCGCGTAGTTTTTTTTAGCCGTAGACCGCGTTAGAGCCTGAGAATCTGCATGGCGTTTACTTTGTTGTAGCGCTTCTATATTCTTTCCATTGGAATAATGGAACATAGAATCGATATTATTCTGCAAATGATACAGCTTATCCTTTCCAAAAAACTCCTTAACATCAGCATCTATTCCTATACCTATAACCCTGGCAGGAACACCACTGCCAAATTCATGAACAAGAGATTTTACATATTCACTGACTTTATTCTCTTGAGAATATTTTGATGTATCCAGAAGTGTGGGGAAGTGTGTCTCTAAAGATTCTTTTCCATATAACACGCCGAGAGGAAGTGCATTATTTTCGTTAAGAATGATATTCTGGCTTTTCTCACGGATAAATAACTTTAAATTCGCAATATTATTTGGCTTGTCAAAATTACTATATTTTGCCTCAGGCTCCTGCCAGGCAATTATATTATCCCATGAAATGATCTTACCGTTATATTGAATTCCTTTAGTACTGATTAATTTATTTCCTTTACTATCGGTGGCACTTTCAGCAATGAGTGTCATTCTCTCTTTTCTGTCTAACGTTCTGGCAAATGTAGTCCCATCATCCTTCTCGACCAAGGAATAGTGGACCAGAGCATTACCAACATGTTTAGCTGGTACATGTAAATTAAGGGTACCCTTGCCATCACCGCTGCCAGAATCAAGGGTCAAGGTTCCCATGACACTAACCTGCGATTTTAGAGGCACATTAATAGTCGCCGTAGCTTCACTTTTCGGTCGACAATCAGAAAGACGTCGAATGGTGTGACATGTTTCGGCTCTGGAAAGTTTTTGGCCTGATAGATTAGATACAGATTGAATGTTATCCCTAAAGTTGTCTACCGTTTTGTTTCTGTGTAATTGTTTCGGAATTGAATTTTGTACTTCAGGTACAGCGCGACATTGGCTTCCAGCATTCAATAAATAAATTTCGCTCATATTATCCCCCAGAAAATAATCCATTTAACTATCAATGATTTGAATAAATCACAGCAAGAATATATGTAGAATCTATTCTTTTCACCGTATAGAATCTCATACTCTTTGAATGGAAAATTTCAAAAAACGCTCCATTTTCCGAAAATTTTTTACGCAAAAATTCAGTGATATTTAATGCAGAAAAAAGGAAGAAACTAAATCGTCAGCAGAAACGCAAGTCCAGCCTACTGTAGAAGGGAATTAAACAAGCAGAAACAGCTAAAGTATTTGCAATCAATCTTAAAGATAGCGACGCCCGCTAACGGGCGTCGCTATTGTTAGTACGCGTTAACCACCACCCACATCGGGCCTTGTCCTACCGCGTAACGACCGTTCTCTGTCAACAGTCCTTGTTCGCCTGCAATCTTATACACCGCGATATGGTGCGATTTTTGCCCGGCGGCAATCAGGTATTTTCCGCTGTGATCGATATTAAAACCACGTGGCTGAGTTTCGGTAGGCTGGAAACCCTCTTTAGTCAGTACGCTACCGTCTTCAGACACGCTAAAGACCGTAATCAGGCTGGCGGTGCGATCACAGGCATACAGATGACGCCCATCAGATGTGATATGAATATCTGCTGCCCAACGGGTATCAGCGAAATCTGCAGGCATCATATCCAGCGTCTGCACACACTCAATTTTGCCGTACGGATCTTTAAGCTCCCAGACATCAACAGAGCTGTTCAGCTCGTTCACACAGTAGGCATATTGCTTATTCGGATGGAACGCCATATGACGCGGGCCCGCGCCTTCCACGGTAGTTACTTCAGCCGGTTCCTGCGCGACCAGATGGCCATCATCGCTTACGTCAAACAGGCAGATACGATCCTGTTTCAACGCCGGAACCCACAGGGTACGGTTATCCGGAGAGATGTTGGCTGAGTGGCAACCATCCAGGCCCTCAACCACGTCAACCAGTTCCACCGGCAGGCCATCTTCCAGGCGCGTGACGCTCACGCTGCCAGCGTTATAAGAACCCACGAACACGAAACGTCCCTGATGATCGGTAGAAATATGCGTCGGGCTACCCGGCAGCGCAGACTCTGCCGCGAAGGTCAGCGCACCGTCATCAGGCGCAATACGATAAGCCAACACGCGAAACTCCGGGCGCACGCCAACATAGAGGTAACGCTTATCCGGGCTGACGACCATCGGCTGTACCTGACCCGGCACATCAACCACCTGTGTCAGCGTCAGAGAACCATCGTGATTCAGGCTCCAGACGTGGATTTGCTGACTTTCAGGGCTGGCGGTATAAACGGTTTGCTTCATGAATACTCCTTTGCTTTTTGGCAGGTGGCTGCAATTGCCTGACACACGCCTAAGGTAGACGCTTTTAACGGTGAATGCTTAATTAAGGCTCAGAATTTTGTCCGGCTCACGTCTCGGTGTACCATTCCAACAGACATAATTCTCAACCTTAATCTGGATAAACCTATGACCGCACGCGTGATTGCCCTGGATTTAGACGGTACCCTCTTGACCCCGAAAAAAACCTTGCTGCCATCCTCTCTCGAAGCGCTCTCGCGCGCCAGAGAAGCAGGCTACCAACTTATCATTGTCACAGGTCGCCATCACGTTGCTATTCATCCTTTTTATCAGGCACTGGCGCTGGATACACCTGCAATTTGCTGTAACGGTACCTATTTGTATGATTATCAAGCAAAAAAGGTGCTGGAATCCGATCCCCTTCCGGTAGACCAGGCATTACAGCTGATCGAAATGCTGGATGAACATCAGATCCACGGGCTGATGTATGTGGATGAGGCCATGCTGTATGAGCGCCATACCGGGCATGTAGTGCGTACTGCTAACTGGGCACAAACGCTGCCGCCGGAACAGCGCCCGACCTTCACCCAAGTTCCTTCGCTGGCGCAGGCGGCGCATGACGTTAACGCCGTCTGGAAATTTGCTCTGACCGACGAAGATATTCCGAAACTGCAGCAGTTTGGCCGGTATGTCGAGCAACATCTGGGGCTGGAGTGTGAATGGTCCTGGCACGATCAGGTCGACATTGCCCGTAAAGGCAACAGTAAAGGACGACGCTTGACCCAGTGGATAGAAGCACAGGGCGGGTCAATGGAAAACGTGATTGCCTTTGGCGATAACTTTAACGATATCAGCATGCTGGAAGCCGCAGGCACCGGCGTAGCCATGGGCAACGCGGATGACGCGGTCAAAGCACGCGCCAACATCGTGATTGGTGATAACACCACCGACAGCATCGCGAAATTTATCTACTCTCACCTGCTGTAATCAGGCGGTAATCGATACGCTCTTAATTTGCGCGTACAGCCACAGGCCAGGTTTAATACCCAGTTCATCCCTGGCCCATGGGCTGATCTTCGCCCACAGCGTCTTACCGCCCACCTCAAGCTGAACTTCCACCTGACCGTTGTCGTCATAGCATTGCGCGACTTTTGCCCGGAGAACATTACGAATACTGGTCTGTTGCGGCGGTTGCAGTACCAATGAAACATCAGAGGCCTGAATACGAATACGCAGCGCGGTTTGCAGCGGTTGCTCCAGCTTGTTGACCCACAGATGCTGATCGCCAAGCGCCAGCGCGGTCATCGCGTAGTGTGGATGATGTTCCAGCACGCTGACTTTCAGAATACTGCTTTGCTGTTCCTTAGGCAGCCAGGGGTGCATCACGCTGCTGCCCCAGACATCTTCCAACGAACCAAACGCTTTGACCTGCCCGTTTTCCAGCACCATCACTTTATCTGCCAGGTGCAAAATCTCATCAAGCGAGTGGCTGACGTACAGCATCGGAATATTAATTTCCCGCGCCAGGCGTTGCAGATAAGGCAGCAGTTCGCGTTTACGCGGTATATCCAGAGAGGCTAACGGCTCATCAAGCAGCAATAACTCAGGCGCGGTCAGCAGCGCCCGACCGATGGCGACACGCTGCTTTTCACCGCCAGAAAGACCGCCTGGCAGACGGTCAAGCAGCGGTTCAATGCCCAACAACGCCACCAGCTTATCAAACTGTCCGGCCATGCTTTTCGCCATTCCGTAACGCAGGTTGCCGCGCACTTTATAGTGCGGGAACAGGCGCGCATCCTGGAAAACATAGCCCACCCGGCGTTTTTCCGGCGTTAAACAGATACCGTTCTCGACGTCGTTTAAGACCCGACCGTTGAGCACGATGCGCCCGGACTGCGGCTGCGTCAGACCACTGATGGCGTTAATCAGTGAGGTTTTGCCCGCACCGGAAACGCCAAAAATAGCGGTGATGCCGCTGGCTGGCAGCGTTTCGTTGAGCGTCAGACAATGCGTCCCCAGCGTCTGGGAGAAATTAAGTTCAAGCATGATTATCGCCCCGTCCGCTCACGGCTAATACGCGCCAGCCATTCAGAAATCAGCAACGAAATCAGCGCCAACACAATGGAAATGATACATAATCTCGCCGCCGCGCTTTCGCCGCCCGGGGTTTGGATCAGGGTATACATCGCCGAAGGAATGGTGCGGGTTTCGCCAGGAATATTGGAAACAAAGGTAATGGTTGCACCAAATTCCCCAAGGGAACGCGCAAACGCCAGCACCGTACCAACAATAATGCCGGGCAGCATCAGCGGTAACGTAATGGTCATAAAGACGCGCCAGCGTCCGGCTCCCAGCGTGCGGGCCGCCTGCTCCAGCTTGACGTCGACACCTTCCAGCGCCAGACGAATAGCCCGCACCATGAGCGGGAAGGACATCACCGCAGCGGCCAGCACCGCCCCACGCCAGCTAAAGGCAAAAGTGATGCCAAACCAGTCGTACAGCCATTCGCCAATGAATCCGCGCCGTCCCATAGAGACCAACAGCAGATACCCCACCACCACAGGCGGCAGAACCAGCGGCAAATGCAGTACGCTGTCGAGCAGCGCTTTGCCCGGGAACTTGCATCGCACCAGTAGCCAAGCAAAGAAGATCCCAAATGGCAGACTAAACAACACGGCCAGGGAAGAAACTTTCAGGCTCAGTATAACGGCCTGCCATTCAGGATCGGTCAGTATCATTACTTGGTCGTAAATCCATAACGTTTAAAGATTTCAGCAGCCTGCGGTCCTTTCAGGTAATCATAGAACGCGCTAACCGTTGCGTTTTTGTGCCCATCAACAATCGCGATAGGGTATTCCACTTTTTTGTGCGAATCTTCCGGGAAAGTCGCAACAACTTTTACGCCCTTGCTGGCGACGGCATCAGAACCATAGACGATCCCCAGCGGCGCTTCGTTACGCTCTACCAGCGCCAGCGCACCGCGCACATCTTCAGCAGGAGCCAGTTTCGGGGCCAGGGTATCCCATGCCCCCAGTTTTTGCAGCGCTTCTTTGGCATAAATGCCTGCCGGAACATGTTCCGGATCGCCAACAGCCAGGCGCCCACCGTTCAACAGACTGGTCCAGTTGGTTTTGCTGTCGATGGTGAAGTCTTTCTGTGCGCTGGCTTTCGGCGCAACCACCACCAGGCTGTTACCCAACAGCGTTTCACGCGTTGCGGTATCAATCGACTTCTTGTCTACCGCATAGTCCATCCATTTCTGATCGGCAGAAATAAACAGATCGGCCGGTGCACCTGCTTCAATCTGACGCGCCAGTGTGGAAGAAGAAGCAAAAGAGGAGACAACATCAACGTTCTTCTCTTTTTTATATTGCGTTGCAATGTCCTGCATCGCGTTGGTCAGCGAAGCCGCTGCGAAAACGGTAATCTTTCCTTCATCCGCCAGCGCATGTCCGGCAACAGTAAGAGAAAGTGTTGCCCCTGCAAACAAGCGTAACCATGTACGTGCCATCTGTAACTCCTTTGCGTTTCGTTATGTAGGCGCAAATATAACGATTAAACCAGGATTTTCCCAGTGGTTATTGATACCAATTAGAGGTTACACAAAGAAAATATCGGCAGGGAAAGCAGGATCTTGAGAAACTGTAGCGACAGAAAACGAGTAGGAAGGCTAAAAATATAAACGCCCGACTGAGCGGGCGTTTGGGGAATCAATGATTCTGTCTGGACTGGTCTTTCTGACCGATACCGGAGAAAATGTTGAACACTTCACCCAGTCCGTAAATCAGACCCAGAATGATGGCCATTACCACAGGTACCATGATTACGGCGAATACCAGACTTTTCAATAACTCTAACATGGTCAACTCCAGATATAGTCCTTAGTTGTATTCTAACCACATAACGCAGAAAAGCACTCCCCTTTTGTGCGGTCGGCTTTGCTCAGGCACGGTTTTCCGTCACAATACCCTTTTTTGCCAGGAGCTTGTGATGCAGGCCGAAATCCTTCTTACGCTGAAACTTCAGCAAAAACTGTTTGCTGATCCCCGTCGCATTTCTCTGCTTAAGCACATTGCGCTTTCCGGTTCCATCAGTCAGGGCGCGAAGGATGCAGGTATCAGCTACAAAAGCGCCTGGGATGCGATTAACGAAATGAACCAGCTCAGCGAGCAGACGCTGGTTGAACGTGCCACAGGCGGTAAAGGCGGCGGTGGCGCGGTGTTAACGCGCTATGGCCAACGTTTAATCCAGTTATATGATTTACTGGCGCAAATCCAACAAAAAGCTTTTGATGTTTTGAGCGATGACGATGCGCTACCGCTCAACAGCCTGCTGGCAGCTATCTCGCGTTTTTCACTGCAAACCAGCGCCCGTAACCAGTGGTTTGGCACTATTACCGCTCGCGACCACGATCAGGTCCAGCAGCATGTTGACGTCCTGCTGGCCGATGGCGAAACGCGCCTGAAAGTGGCAATCACTGCGCAAAGCGGTGAGCGTCTGGGTCTTGAGGAAGGCAAAGAAGTACTGATTCTGCTGAAAGCGCCGTGGGTGGGAATCACTCAGGACGACGCCATCGCTCAGGCTGCCGATAACCAGTTGCAGGGCACGATTAGCCATATTGAACGCGGTGCGGAACAGTGTGAAGTGCTGATGACGTTGCCAGATGGCCAGACGCTCTGCGCGACGTTACCGATAGCTCAGACCCACACATTAACTGAAGGCGCTAACGTCACAGCATATTTTAATGCTGATAGAGTGATTATCGCCACGCTGTGCTGAGTTGATTGACATCAGCCCTAAGAACACGTATCCCTGTTATTCATCGCTGCAAATAATGGGATACAAAATGTCATCGTTGCAAATTTCGCAAGGTATGTTTCGTCTTAGCGACACAAAAACGCTCCAGTTAAATGCGTTGACGTTAAACGCGGGTGATAGCTGGGCGTTTGTTGGATCTAATGGTAGCGGGAAATCTGCGCTGGCCCGCGCGCTGGCGGGCGAGTTGCCGCTCCTGAAAGGCGAACGCCGCTGCCAGTTCACACGTATTACCCGACTCTCCTTTGAGCAGCTCCAAAAGCTGGTCAGCGACGAGTGGCAGCGGAACAACACCGACCTTCTTAGTCCCGGTGAAGACGACACAGGGCGCACCACCGCAGAAATCATTCAGGATGAGGTCAACTATCCCGCCCGCTGCGCTGCGCTGGCGCAGCAGTTTGGCATTTCAGCCCTACTCAACAGGCGTTTCAAATACCTTTCCACCGGTGAAACACGCAAAACTCTGCTCTGCCAGGCATTAATGTCCACGCCAGATTTGCTGATCCTTGATGAACCCTTTGACGGGCTGGACGTCGCGTCCCGCCGCCAGTTAGCAGAACTGCTCGATGAGCTACACCAGGCCGGTTTAACGCTGGTACTGGTGCTTAATCGCTTTGATGAAATTCCCGAATTCGTGCAGTTTGCCGGCGTGCTTGCCGATTGCACACTGACGGAAACCGGCGCAAAAATCGACCTTCTGCAACAGGCATTAATCGCTCAACTTGCCCATAGCGAGCGGCTGGAAGGCATCCAGTTACCCGAGCCGGATGAGCCTTCAGTACGCCACACATTGTCAGATAACGAGCCGCGCATTGTGCTTAAAGATGGCACTGTCTCGTATAACGATCGCCCTATCCTGCATCATCTGAGCTGGCGGGTAAATCCGGGGGAACACTGGCAAATCGTCGGCCCCAACGGTGCGGGGAAATCAACCCTGCTCAGTTTAATCACCGGCGATCATCCCCAGGGATATAGCAACGACCTGACCCTGTTTGGCCGACGCCGGGGCAGCGGTGAAACTATCTGGGATATCAAAAAACACATTGGCTATGTCAGCAGCAGCCTGCATTTGGATTACCGGGTAAGTACGACAGTTCGCAACGTTATTCTCTCCGGTTATTTCGATTCAATCGGCATTTATCAGGCCGTCTCCGACAGGCAGCACAAGCTGGTACAACAGTGGCTGGATATTCTTGGCATCGATAAACGTACCGCGGATGCGCCATTTCATAGTCTTTCCTGGGGACAGCAGCGGCTGGCGTTGATTGTTCGTGCTCTGGTGAAACATCCTACATTGCTGATCCTCGATGAACCCTTGCAAGGATTAGATCCGCTCAACCGCCAACTGATCCGTCGGTTTGTGGATGTCCTGATCGGTGAAGGCGAAACTCAGCTTTTGTTCGTCTCTCATCACGCCGAAGATGCCCCGGCCTGCATTACCCATCGGCTAGAGTTTGTACCCGAGGGCGATATCTACGGCTATCGACAAACCTCTCTGCGTTAATTTTCATGCCAGGGCGTTTATCACGCCCTTTTTTCTGCTTTTTTTTCAGACAATCGCTGTAATAACAACCTAACATAGTGATTTATAATAAATTAACTAGCAGCGTCGAGTGAAAATCCTGGAGTGTAAACGATTCCACTAATTTATTCCGTGTCACACTTTTCGCATCTTTGTTATGCTATGGTTATTGCATACCATAGGCTTAACGGAGCGAATTATGAGAGTATTGGTTACAGGTGGTAGCGGTTACATTGGAAGCCACACTTGCGTGCAGTTGCTGAAAAACGGTCACGAGGTGGTGATCCTGGATAATCTCTGCAACAGCAAGCGCAGCGTACTGCCCGTCATTGAGCGTTTAGGCGGCAAGCATCCGACCTTCGTGGAAGGAGACATCCGTAACGAAGCGCTGATAACCGAAATTCTGCACGATCATGCCATTGATACGGTCATCCATTTTGCCGGTTTAAAAGCCGTTGGAGAATCCGTTGCCAAGCCGCTGGAGTACTATGACAACAACGTCAACGGCACTCTGCGTCTGGTGAATGCAATGCGCGCAGCCAACGTGAAAAACTTCATTTTCAGCTCCTCCGCGACCGTCTATGGCGATCAGCCGCAAATTCCTTACGTTGAAAGCTTCCCCACCGGCACGCCACAAAGTCCGTACGGCAAAAGCAAGCTGATGGTGGAACAGATCCTGACCGATCTGCAAAAAGCTCAGCCCGACTGGAGCATTGCCCTGCTGCGCTACTTTAACCCTGTTGGCGCTCATCCGTCAGGAGATATGGGGGAAGATCCGCAAGGTATTCCAAACAACCTGATGCCTTACATCGCGCAGGTTGCCGTTGGCCGCCGCGAGTCTCTTGCCATATTTGGCAATGACTACCCTACTGAAGATGGCACCGGCGTACGCGACTACATCCATGTGATGGATCTCGCCGACGGCCACGTTGCCGCCATGGAAAAACTGGCAGGCATTCAGGGTGTGCATATTTATAACCTCGGTGCAGGCATCGGCAGCAGCGTGCTGGACGTGGTCCACGCCTTCAGCAAAGCCTGTGGTAAACCGGTGAATTACCACTTCGCCCCGCGCCGTGAAGGCGATCTTCCGGCCTACTGGGCTGATGCCAGCAAAGCCGATCGCGAGCTCAACTGGCGCGTGACCCGCACATTGGATGAAATGGCACAAGATACCTGGCACTGGCAGTCACGCCACCCACAGGGATATTCGGATTAAGGACCAATCATGACGCAATTCAATCCTGTCGATCATCCACACCGCCGTTTTAACCCGCTCACCGGGCAGTGGATCCTCGTATCACCGCATCGCGCCAAACGCCCGTGGCAAGGGGCGCAGGAAACTCCGTCTAAGCAGGTACTACCTGCACATGACCCGGACTGCTTCCTGTGCGCTGGCAATACGCGCGTTACCGGCGACAAAAACCCGGATTACACCGGGACCTATGTCTTTACCAATGACTTTGCGGCGCTGATGTCCGATACCCCCGACGCGCCGGACAGTCACGATCCGTTGATGCGCTGCCAGAGCGCGCGCGGTACCAGCCGCGTGATTTGCTTCTCACCCGATCACAGCAAAACGTTGCCGGAACTCAGCGTCCCTGCACTGACAGAAATCGTAAAAACGTGGCAGGAGCAGACCGAAGACTTAGGGAAAACCTATCCCTGGGTGCAGGTATTTGAGAATAAAGGCGCAGCGATGGGGTGCTCGAACCCGCACCCACACGGACAAATTTGGGCCAACAGCTTTTTGCCTAACGAAGCCGAACGTGAAGATCGCCTGCAGAAAGCGTACTTCGCCGAACAAGGCGCGCCAATGCTCGTTGATTACGTCCAGAGAGAACTGGCGGACGGCAGTCGTACGGTCGTAGAAACCGAGCACTGGCTGGCGGTTGTGCCTTACTGGGCCGCGTGGCCGTTCGAAACGCTGCTGCTGCCGAAAGCGCATGTGCTGCGTATTACCGATTTGAGCGACGAACAGCGTGCTGACCTGGCGCTGGCGTTGAAAAAACTGACCAGTCGTTACGACAATCTGTTCCAGTGTTCATTCCCCTACTCCATGGGCTGGCACGGCGCACCGTTTAACGGTGAAGAAAACCAACACTGGCAGTTGCATGCACACTTTTATCCGCCGCTGCTGCGTTCCGCGACTGTGCGTAAATTTATGGTCGGATATGAAATGCTGGCAGAAACCCAGCGCGACCTGACGGCAGAACAAGCGGCTGAACGACTGCGTGCGGTCAGCGACATCCATTTTCGCGAATCCGGAGTTTAAATAATGAGTCTGAAAGAAAAAACACAATCTCTGTTTGCAGAAACATTTGGCTACCCTGCCACCCATACTATTCAGGCACCGGGTCGTGTAAACCTGATCGGCGAACATACCGATTATAACGACGGCTTCGTTCTGCCTTGCGCCATCGACTATCAAACCGTTATCAGTTGTGCGGCACGCGACGATCGAAAAGTCCGCGTGATCGCCGCTGATTACGACAATCAGATTGATGAGTTCTCGCTTGATGCGCCGATTATCGCCCACGACAGCCAGCAGTGGTCAAACTACGTGCGTGGCGTAGTGAAACATCTGCAAAAGCGCAATAACGCCTTTGGCGGCGCTGATCTGGTGATCAGCGGTAACGTCCCACAGGGCGCGGGGTTAAGTTCTTCTGCCTCGCTGGAAGTCGCTGTGGGTACGGTATTCCAGCAGCTCTATCATCTGCCGCTCGACGGCGCGCAGATTGCCCTGAACGGTCAGGAAGCTGAAAACCAGTTTGTCGGCTGTAACTGCGGCATTATGGATCAGTTGATCTCGGCACTTGGTAAGAAAGATCATGCGCTACTGATCGACTGCCGAACGCTTGGCACCAAAGCAGTTTCTATGCCTGAGGGCGTAGCGGTGGTGATCATCAACAGTAACTTTAAACGTACGCTGGTCGGTAGCGAATACAACACCCGTCGCGAACAGTGTGAAACCGGCGCGCGTTTCTTCCAGCAGCCAGCGCTGCGTGATGTTAACCTTGAAGCGTTTAACGCCGTCGCCCACGAATTGGATCCGATCGTCGCCAAACGCGTTCGCCACGTGATCACGGAAAATACGCGTACCGTTGAAGCAGCACAGGCGCTGGAAAAAGGCGACCTGCTGCGTATGGGCCAACTGATGGCGGAATCTCACGCCTCAATGCGCGATGACTTTGAAATTACCGTGCCGCAAATTGATACGCTGGTTGAGATTGTCAAAGCGACCATTGGCGATAAAGGCGGTGTACGCATGACCGGCGGCGGCTTCGGCGGCTGTATAGTGGCGCTGATCCCGCAAGATTTGGTGCCAGCCGTACAGCAAGCTGTAGCTGAGCAGTACGAAGCAAAAACTGGAATTAAAGAAACATTCTACGTCTGCAAACCTTCTCAAGGAGCCGGACAATGTTAAACGAAATCCCCGTGCAGGCTCCGGACGGTCAGCCGTTTCGCCTGCTCACCCTGCGCAATGACGCAGGGATGGTGGTCACGCTGATGGATTGGGGCGCGACCCTACTCTCTGCGCGTATTCCGCTCAGCGATGGTAGCGTGCGCGAAGCATTACTCGGTTGTGCCAGCCCGGAACAATACCCGGGACAGGCTGCATTTCTGGGGGCCTCGATTGGTCGCTACGCTAACCGTATCGCCAACAGCCGCTATACATTTGCTGGCGAAACCGTTGAATTAATACCAAGTCAGGGCGACAACCAGCTGCACGGCGGGCCGGACGGTTTTGACAAACGTCGCTGGCAGATAGTCAATCAAAATGACCGCCAGGTGCTGTTCGCCTTAACGTCTGACGATGGCGATCAGGGCTTCCCTGGCCATCTTTGCGCTACCGTGCAGTATCGCCTGACTGACGATAATCGTATTTCGATAACCTACCGCGCCACGGTCGATAAGCCCTGCCCGGTGAATCTGACGAATCACGTTTATTTCAACCTCGACGGTGACAAAACGGATGTGCGCCAACACAAGCTGCAAATCCTCGCCGACGAGTACTTGCCGGTTGATGAAATGGGCATCCCGCACGACGGACTGAAATCCGTCGCTGGTAGCACTTTCGATTTCCGTACGCCTAAGATCATCAGCAGTGAATTTCTTGCCGATGACGATCAGCGCAAGGTAAAAGGTTACGATCACGCCTTCCTGCTCCAGGCACAGGGCAATACGCATACGCCGGTCGCTCGACTGTGGTCCCAGGATGAAAAACTGCAGATGGAGGTCTACACCTCCGCCCCGGCATTACAGTTTTATTCCGGGAATTTCCTCGGCGGTACGCCATCCCGTGGTCCTGATGCCTACGCCGACTGGCAAGGTCTGGCACTGGAAAGCGAGTTCCTGCCGGACAGCCCGAACCATCCGGAATGGCCGCAGCCAGACTGCTTCCTGCGTCCTGGCGAAGAGTATGCCAGCGTGACGGAATACCGGTTTATTCCAGCCTAATCGTTCCCCCTCCCAGGCCCGATGACGTAACGTATCGGGCCTGTTGCTTGTTTATCACAGTAGAACCGCTCAAATCCCCACCGTTCAAAGACAAAATCGCAACCTTGAGTTCACAAGAACCTTACACTGTGGCGCTATTTTCGCTATGGTTATGCGTAAGGATTGTCGCTGACGCATTACGGCAATATAATGAGAATTATTATCATTAAATATGATTTATAGGAGTGAGTGTATGGCTGTAACTAAGCTGGTTCTGGTACGTCACGGTGAAAGTCAGTGGAACAACGAGAACCGTTTTACCGGTTGGTATGACGTTGATCTGTCCGAGAAAGGTGTGGGCGAAGCAAAAGCGGCAGGTAAACTGCTGAAAGAGGAAGGCTACAGCTTCGATTTTGCTTATACCTCTGTGCTGAAACGTGCCATTCACACCCTGTGGAACGTACTGGACGAACTGGATCAGGCCTGGCTGCCGGTTGAGAAATCCTGGAAACTGAACGAACGTCATTACGGCGCGCTGCAGGGTCTGAACAAAGCTGAAACCGCTGAAAAATACGGTGACGAGCAGGTTAAACAATGGCGTCGCGGCTTTGCGGTAACGCCACCGGAACTGACCAAAGATGACGAGCGTTATCCGGGTCATGATCCGCGTTATGCGAAGCTGACCGACAAAGAGTTACCGGTTACCGAAAGCCTGGCGCTGACCATCGACCGCGTTATCCCCTACTGGAACGAAACCATTCTGCCGCGCATGAAAAGCGGTGAGCGTGTGATTATCGCCGCTCACGGTAACTCTCTGCGTGCGCTGGTTAAATACCTGGATAATATGGGCGAAGATGAGATCCTTGAACTGAACATTCCGACCGGCGTACCGCTGGTATATGAGTTCGACGAAAACTTCAAACCGATCAAACACTACTATCTGGGTAACGCTGACGAGATCGCCGCAAAAGCTGCGGCCGTTGCGAACCAGGGTAAAGCGAAGTAATTTCTTCGCGACACATAAAAAAGCGCGGATTATCCGCGCTTTTTTCTTTTTCTGGAAGGCTAACGTTTTAACCGCGACGCGCTTTTACCGCATCCGCCAACTGGCGCAGCACCGCATCGGTGTCTTCCCAGCCAATGCAGGCGTCAGTGATGCTCTTACCGTAGGTCAGCGGCTCGCCGCTATCCGGGTTCTGATTACCCTCGACCAGATGGCTTTCGATCATCACGCCAATAATCGCTTTTTCTCCACCAGCGACTTGTCCGCAAACGTCTTTCGCAACATCCATCTGCTTTTTGAACTGCTTGCAGGAGTTGGCATGGCTAAAGTCGATCATCACTTGTGCAGAGAGCCCTGCTTTGATCAGACCTTCTTTCACGTCGGCAACGTGCTGAGCGCTGTAGTTAGGTTCTTTGCCGCCGCGCAAAATAATATGGCAATCGCCGTTACCGCTGGTATTCACGATCGCTGAATGACCCCATTTGGTCACAGACAGGAAGCAGTGTGGCGCCCCTGCTGCGTTGATTGCATCAATCGCAACTTTGATCGTGCCATCGGTACCGTTTTTAAAACCAACCGGGCAAGACAGACCTGATGCCAGCTCGCGGTGTACTTGAGACTCAGTGGTACGAGCCCCAATCGCGCCCCAACTCATCAAGTCGGCGAGGTATTGCGGCGTGATCATATCGAGGAACTCACCCGCAGCCGGCAATCCGCTATCGTTGATATCCAGCAGCAATTTACGTGCAATACGCAGCCCATCGTTGATTTGGAAGCTGTTGTCCATGTGCGGATCGTTGATAAGCCCTTTCCAGCCGACGGTGGTTCGCGGTTTTTCAAAATAGACGCGCATGACAATTTCAAGCTCGCCTTTTAACTCTTCGCGCAGCGCCAGCAGGCGGGCGGCGTACTCTTTAGCGGCTGCCGGATCATGAATAGAGCACGGCCCAATCACCACTAACAGGCGATCATCGCTCCCTTTCAGAATTTTATGAATCGCCTTACGGGCATGAGCCACCGTGTTTGCGGCATTTTCAGTAGCGGGGAATTTTTCCAGCAATGCGACTGGCGGTAATAACTCGTTGATCTCTTTAATGCGTAAATCGTCGTTCTGATAATTCATGATTATTCCAGCGTTGCCATACTTATATAAATGAATGCAATCCCTCCAATCTATATCTTCAGTCATAAAGTGTAAACAGGGTTTTACACTTTGGACGGATTAATCCTGGAATTGGCCAAAAAAACGCAATAAAGTAGCGAAAAACGAGATCCAACCTACAATTTATAACTGTAACAGCTTTAATTTTCATAAATTTCAAGATTCTATGCTGGGTTTGATTTCTCAGGCAAAACTATTAACCACATATTAATGATGTAACTGGCACATGCACTGTTGGAAGACGTTATCCGACATATCGACCATAACAGGAGCATATTATGCATATGACAAAGCTGGCTTCACTCTTTCTTACCGCTACACTCAGCCTCGCCAGCGGCGCGGCGCTGGCTGCTGAAACCAATACGCAGTCCAATAACGGCCAGGCAAATTCCTCGGCGGATGCCGGTCAGGTCGCCCCAGACGCACGCGAAAACGTGGCACCAAATAATGTCGACAACAGTAACGTGAATTCGGGTGGCACAATGCTGCACCCGAACGGTTCATCAATGAACCATGAAGGGATGACCAAAGACGAGATGCACAAAAACACCATGTGTAAGGACGGTCGCTGCCCTGATGTAAATAAGAAGGTTGAGACCGGAAACGGCATTAATAATGATGCCGAGACAAAAACTGATGGCACTACGCAGTAACGCTGAAAATAAAGCTAATAACGGGAGAGCAATAGCTCTCCTTTTTAATTTTATCATCCCAAAAACGGTATGATGGCATACAGTAAAGATGAGAATAACAAAGGGATGGCATAATGGCGCACTCGCATACTCATAATTCCTCTGAGCAACCCAAGGACAATAATGCCCGCCGCTTGATGTTTGCATTCTGCATTACAGCCGGATTTATGTTGGTTGAAGTGGTAGGTGGAATACTTTCAGGTTCACTGGCCTTGTTGGCTGATGCCGGGCATATGCTCACTGATGCCGCAGCGCTCCTTTTCGCGCTGCTGGCCGTCCGGTTTTCCCATCGACCGCCCACAATACGACACACCTTCGGCTGGCTGAGGCTCACGACACTGGCCGCGTTTGTTAATGCCATCGCATTGGTCGTGATCACTATTTTAATCGTCTGGGAAGCCATTGAGCGTTTCCATACGCCCCGCCCCGTGGCAGGCGGCATGATGATGGTTATAGCTGTCGCGGGTTTACTCGCCAACGTGCTGGCTTTTTGGGTTCTACACCGCGGCAGTGAGGAGAAAAACCTGAACGTCCGCGCCGCGGCACTACATGTGATGGGCGATTTACTCGGCTCGGTCGGGGCGATCATCGCTGCGCTTATTATTATCTGGACGGGCTGGACGCCTGCGGACCCAATTCTCTCGATTCTGGTTTCCGTGCTGGTACTGCGCAGCGCCTGGCGACTGTTAAAGGATAGCGTTAACGAATTACTGGAAGGTGCCCCGCTGACGCTGGATATTGCCGCACTGCAGCGCCATCTCAGCCGGGATATCCCCGAAGTCCGCAATGTACACCATGTCCATGTCTGGATGGTGGGTGAAAAACCGGTAATGACGCTGCATGTGCAGGTGATCCCGCCGCACGATCATGATGCCCTGCTGGAACGTATTCAGCATTTCCTTATCCACCACTACCAGATAGAACACGCGACGATCCAGATGGAGTATCAGCCGTGCAATGGGCCGGACTGCCACCTGTACCAAGGCGTGTCCGGCCATTCACATCATCACCATTAATGGGACAGCGCGCGGGAACCCCGCTCACGCGCGCTGTTAATCCACATCCTGCTACCATTCAGGGCGATAACCGTCAGGATCATATACTCCAGCGACATGGCATATACGCCTTGTAGGGCGAAAATCACTACGCTTATTACGTTAATGATCACCCACAGCAGCCAGTTTTCGACGTATTTGCGCGTCATCAGGATCATCGCCGCAATCGACAACACCATCATGCTGGAGTCCCAGAACGGGAATGCATCGGGTTGCAACTCAGGCACAACAACCTGTAATCCTAATGCCTGCATAATGTTCACCGCAATGTGGGTCAGGAATGCAAAGACCGGATCGATATAGACCGACATCAGGCCGATCGCTACCACGCAAGCCGCCAGCCAGCCGATCGCTTTTGGTAACGGCAGCCAGCGAATTTTCAGTTCCGCTTCATGCTGGTTAGTTTGCCTGGACCAGGCATACCAGCCGTAGATGTTGGCGGCAAAGAAGAAAACTTGCAGCAACAGGCTTGCATAGAGCTGGATCTGAAAGAAGATAATCGCAAACAGCGTGACGTTTATCAGGCCGAAGAAGTAATTGCTTATTTTCTCAAGGCTCGCCAGACCAATACACAGCAACCCGGCGATCGTCCCCACAGCTTCGATCCACGACAGATCGTAACCGCCAGCGCCGATCGGAATATGTACCAGAATGTTCTGCGTGCTAAAAAAGTCCATCTTTTCCCCCAGAGCAAAAAAATTAATTAAGCTCGAAGTGTAGCCGCAAATTCCAACATGCGGTTTAACGGCAACAACGCCCCTTCTCGCAGCGCAGCATCAACATGTATCTCATGAGCCGCTCCGCCTTGTTCCAGGCCCTCAGCAATCGCCTTGAGGCCGTTCATCGCCATCCACGGACAATGCGCACAGCTGCGACAGGTTGCCCCCTCGCCAGCCGTCGGCGCTTCAAGCAATTCTTTATCCGGAACGGCCTGCTGCATTTTGTAAAAAATGCCCCGGTCAGTCGCCACAATCAGCTGTTGATGCGGTAACGATTTAGCTGCGTTGATTAACTGGCTGGTTGAGCCAACCGCATCAGCCATATCAACGATAGACTGAGGGGACTCCGGGTGCACCAACACCGCAGCATCAGGGTAAAGCCCCTTCATGCGTGTTAAAGCCTGAGTTTTAAATTCGTCGTGGACGATACAGGCCCCCTGCCAACAAAGAACGTCTGCACCGGTCTGTTTTTGCACGTAGTTGCCCAGATGTCTGTCCGGAGCCCAGATGATTTTTTCACCTAAACTATCAAGGTGCTCAATAAGTTCTACCGCGATACTGGACGTGACGACCCAGTCCGCCCGCGCTTTAACGGCAGCGGAGGTATTGGCGTAAACCACCACGGTACGATCAGGATGCGCATCGCAAAACGCGCTGAAAGCATCAATCGGACAACCCAGATCTAATGAACATTCCGCCTGTAAGGTCGGCATCAGGATGGTCTTTTCCGGGCTGAGGATTTTGGCGGTTTCCCCCATAAACCTCACTCCTGCAACCAACAGCGTAGAGGCAGAATGTTTTGAGCCGAACCGCGCCATCTCCAGAGAATCAGAAATACAGCCACCGGTCTCTTCGGCCAATTGCTGAATTTCAGGATCGGTGTAATAGTGCGCGACCATAACGGCATCACGCTCTTTCAACAGGCGCTTGATTTTTTCACGATAAAATTGCTTTTCATCCACACTCAGCGGGGCTGGCTTCGGCGGAAACGGATAAATTGCTGCTTCTGGATCAAACATCACGCTCATCTTGCTTTCTCGTTTTACTAGCTTAACGAAATAACCGATTAAAAGCGTGACGCACGCCGTATTCGGTTAGATTTGTTTTATATGCTAAACAAGATAGCGGATTGGCGTAAGAAAGTCACAATAATTGCGTGTGATGAATGCCGGATGGCGACTGACGTCTTATCCGGCCTACGTGAATAGTGTCGTCTGTAGGACTGATAAGCGAAGCGCATCAGGCAAGCAGGTTCGAATCATGAAATCCTGCACATAGCAAAAAAGCGCCTTTAGGGCGCTTTTTTACACTGGTGGGGCGTGCAGGATGACTCGCTACGCTCGCCCTTCGGGCCATCGCCGTAAACGGCTCCGTTGTCTCACTTCGTTCGACCCGAACCTGCTGCAGGTTCGAATCATGAAATCCTGCGCATAGCAAAAAAGCGCCTTTAGGGCGCTTTTTTACACTGGTGGGGCGTGCAGGATTCGAACCTGCGACCAATTGATTAAAAGTCAACTGCTCTACCAACTGAGCTAACGCCCCCTTATGGGGTTTACTTCTTTATACTTTCAGGATGGTGGGTCGTGCAGGATGACTCGGCTTTGCCTCGCCCTACGGGCCGTTGCTTACGCAACGTTATCCTTCACGTTTTACAATCGCGTTCCACCTTAGCGATTGGTGGGTCGTGCAGGATTCGAACCTGCGACCAATTGATTAAAAGTCAACTGCTCTACCAACTGAGCTAACGACCCGCTCGGGTATAACCTGAAAATTTTTACTCGGTACCACCAATAAATTGGTGGGGCGTGCAGGATTCGAACCTGCGACCAATTGATTAAAAGTCAACTGCTCTACCAACTGAGCTAACGCCCCGAGTGGTGGGTGATGACGGGATCGAACCGCCGACCCCCTCCTTGTAAGGGAGGTGCTCTCCCAGCTGAGCTAATCACCCGATACTACGCTGGATACTACTTACTAACTGAGTTAGTGGTGGGTCGTGCAGGATGACTCGACTTCGTCTCGCCCTACGGGCCGTTGCTTACGCAACGTTATCCTTCACGTTTTACAATCGCGTTCCACCTTAGCGATTGGTGGGTCGTGCAGGATTCGAACCTGCGACCAATTGATTAAAAGTCAACTGCTCTACCAACTGAGCTAACGACCCACTTTTTTTGCCGCTTTCGGGCTGTTTGATATCCCTTGGCAACGGCGGCATATATTACTGATTTCAGATTTTAGCGCAACAAAAATTTCGATGTAAATAACTCAACTGCTTAGGAATCACACGACGCGACCAGAATTAACACGATTTCTGGTCGCATGGTGTTCATTACATCGCGCCAAGGCGTTTTTGCGCTTGTTTCGCGCCATCAGTGCCAGGGTATTTAGTGATAACCTGCTGATAAACGGCTTTAGCTTTTGCTGTGTCACCTTTGTCCTGCATGATGACGCCGACTTTATACATCGCGTCTGCAGCCTTTGGTGATTTAGGGAAGTTTTTAACTACTGAAGCAAAATAGAACGCTGCATCATCTTTTTTCCCCTTGTTGTAATTCAACTGACCCAGCCAGTAATTCGCATTTGGCAGGTAAGTCGAGTCTGGGTACTTTTTGATGAAGTTCTGAAATGCTTCAATCGCATCATCCTGGCGGGATTTATCCTGCACCAGAGCAATGGCCGCATTGTAATCAGTGTTCGCATCGCCAGTCTGCGCCGGGGCTCCTGACGCTGCCGCTGCGCCCGCATCAGGCGTAGGGGTTGCTGCTGCCCCACTCTGATCGCTACCTGCAGACTGCGCCGCAGGCGCACTACCGCTGCCAAGATTATTAATCTGCAACAATATTTGCTTCTGGCGTTCAACAACCTGGTTCAACTGATACTGATTTTCCTGAATTTGACCACGCAGGGAATCAATATCGGACTGATTATCGGAGAGTTGTTGCTGGAGTTGGGTTAAAAGCTGACTGTGAGCGTTAGAAATACGCTCGAGTTGAGTGACACGGTCTTCGACCGAGCCTGAGCCGACACTACTGATTGGCGCCTGAGCAAAAGCGGCCCAAGGGGCCGCTATGCCAACCAGTAACGACAGACTCAACAGATGATGTCTGAAGTTACTGCTCATGCAATTCTCTTAGTAAACCAGTACGGCGCGACGGTTTTTGGCGTAAGCCGCTTCGTCATGGCCCAGTACTGCAGGTTTTTCTTTACCGTAAGAAACGATGGAGATCTGGTCAGCAGAAACGCCTTTACCCTGCAGGTACATCTTAACGGCGTTCGCACGACGCTCACCCAGGGAGATGTTGTACTCAGGAGTACCACGTTCGTCCGCATGACCTTCTACGGTGACTTTGTAAGACGGGTTGCTACGCAGGAAGTTAGCGTGAGCATCCAGCATTGCAGCGAAATCAGAACGGATATCGTACTTGTCCAGATCGAAGTAAACGATGTTGTTCTGCTGCAGCTGTTGCATCTGAAGACGCGCTTGCTCTTCAGAAGACATGTTGCCGCTGCCGTTTGCATCCATACCAGTGCCGGCACCCAGCATGCCTTCGCTGCCGTCATTGCTGGCGTTCTTGTTAGAAGAACACGCTGCAATAGCCATAACAGGCAGAGCAATCATCAGCCCTTTCAGCACTTTGTTCAGTTGCATTTCAATGATTCCTTTATTAATCAATTATTTATTATCACAGATACGGCGACCAGGCAGGGAATTTAACCTGTCCATCAGTTGCCGGAAGACGCGCTTTGAAACGCCCATCTGTAGAAACCAAATTCAGCACGGATCCCATCCCCTGAGAAGAGCTGTAGATTACCATAGTGCCGTTAGGTGCCAGACTTGGCGTTTCGTCCAGGAACGTTGACGACAGAACTTGTACGCCACCCGCTACCAGATCTTGTTTGGCAATGTGCTGCTGACCGTTGGCCGAACTTACCATTACCATAAATTTACCGTCGCTGCTCACATCCGCATCCTGGTTTTGCGAACCTTCCCAGGTAATACGCTGCGGAGCACCGCCGTTGACGTTAACTTTATATACCTGCGGACGACCGGCCTGGTCAGATGTAAAGGCCAGGTTTTGGCTGTCCGGGAACCAGGTCGGTTCCGTGTTGTTGCTACGACCATCCGTCACCTGACGGATCTGACCGGAACCAATGTCCATGACATACAGGTTCAGGCTACCGGTTTTAGACAGGGCAAACGCCAGTTTGCTGCCATCCGGAGAAAACGCAGGCGCACCGTTGTGACGTGGGAACGACGCTACCTGACGAACCGCGCCATTTGACAACGTCTGAATAACCAGTGCAGAACGACCACTCTCGAAGGTTACGTACGCCAGTTTTGAACCGTCCGGAGACCACGCCGGAGACATCAGCGGCTGCGGAGAACGGTGTACCACGAACTGGTTGTAACCATCGTAGTCGGACACACGTAATTCGTACGGGAACTGACCACCGTTGGTCTGAACAACATAAGCGATACGGGTACGGAATGCACCTTTAATGCCGGTCAGTTTTTCAAACACTTCGTCACTTGCAGTATGCCCCGCGTAACGCAGCCACTGCTTGTTCACTTTATAAGTGTTCTGTGCCAGTACGGTACCCGGTGCGCCACCGGTGTCAACCAGCTGATAGGCAACGCTGTAAGAACCATCCGGGTTCGGCGTAACCTGGCCGACGACTACGGCATCAATGCCCAGCGCAGACCAAGCGGCAGGTTGAACTTCCTGCGCGGTACCAGGCTGCTGAGGCAGACGAGAACGGTCTAACGGGTTAAATTTACCGCTGTTACGCAGGTCAGCACCTACGATACCACCGATATCTTCAGGTGCAGCACCCGGTCCTGCCCATTGGAAGGGGACAACACCAATCGGGCGCGCCGAGTCCACCCCCTGGGTGATCTCGATACGTACTTCTGCGTGCAGCACCGCTGCCCACAGCATCAGAAAACCAAATGCTACTCGTAATGCCTGCTTCATCATATCTCCCTTATCTGGACGGAAAGCCCACGATAATTTAGCAGAATGTTAACAAACTCAAATACACAAAACTACCACAACTCAGTATCAACCTTAGACCGTTTCCCCTGATTTCTCAGGGGTCGTTATTACAGTTTGAAGTCCAGTTTGGCATCTTTTACTTTTTCATAAACTGCCTGGCTAGGCGGTTTGGGAATTCTGGCGGTTTTCGCAGCCGTCAGCGCAGCCTGACACAATGCTGGATCCCCACCCTCTTCGGTCACATCCAGTAACAGACCATCGGGTGCTAACTTGATATGTAATACGCAAGATTTACCTGCATACAAATCTGCACCATACAGACGGCTCTGGATCGCATTACGAATTTGAGATGCGTAAGCACTGATATCAGCACCAGATGCACCGCCATTGGCACCACTTGTACCACTATCTTTCGCCGGTTGGCCGTTTCCTTTCGCTCCACCACCCGATTTCGGTGCATTCTTACCGGAGCTCAGGTCACCCAACAAGTCGTCAACGCCAGAGGCTGCAGCGGCTTTTTCGGCCGCAGCCTTTTTAGCAGCTGCTGCTTTATCTGCCGCAGCTTTCTTATCGGCAGCGGCTTTCTCGGCTGCAGCTTTTTTGTCTGCTGCTGCTTTTTCCGCTGCGGCTTTCTTATCAGCCGCCGCTTTTTCAGCAGCGGCCGCTTTCGCGGCGGCGGCTTTTTCTGCTTTCTCAGCGGCAGCTTTCTCGGCTGCTGCTTGCTTAGCGGCTTCAGCCTGTGCTTTCTTCGCAGCGTCCGCGGCAGCCTTAGCAGCTTGTGCTTCGGCAACTTTCTTCGCATCAGCAGCGGCTTTAGCAGCTTCCGCCTCAGCTTTTTTCTGTGCGTCAGCAGCGGCTTTCTTCGCGGCATCTGCCGCTTGTTTCGCCTGTGCATCAGCTTTAGCCTTCGCGTCTGCAGCAGCCTTCGCCGCAGCTTCTTCAGCCTGTTTCTGTTGCTCTTGCGCTTTCGCGGCGGCGGCTTCAGCTTGCTTCTGCTGTTGCGCCTGTTCGCGCACTTTTTCCTGCGCGGCTAAGCGTTCTTTTTCCAGCTGCTTCAGTCGCTCTTGCTCAGCTGCCTGTTTCTCGCGAAGTTCTTCAGCTTGCTGCTGCGCCTGCTTTTCACGCTGCTCTTCAGCACGTTTCGCGCTTGCCTGCTGTTGCTGCTGCCTGTCGTACTGTTGCACAACGGCGCCAGGATCGACCATAACGGCGTCGATGGACGAACCGCCACCGCCGCCGGCTGAAGCATCAATGTGCTCATCGAACGAACTCCAGATCAGCGCTGCAAATAAAATGACATGCAGCACCGCTGAAATAATTATCGCCCTTTTGAGCTTGTCGTTTTGTTCGGTTGCCTTTGACACTCTCGGTTCCCAAAAAACTGTTCGCCTGTTACGTGCTATCTTTCAAGCCAGCAAAACGCCGTCATCAGATTGGCTGCGTCATCAAGCCAACCGATTTTACGCCTGCACTGTGTAACAAGTTCAGCGCTTTAATTATTTCATCATAAGGCACGTCTTTCGCACCACCGATTAAAAAGACCGTTTTCGGATTGGTCTGCAGGCGACTTTTCGCTTCCGCGATAACCTGCTCCGGCGGCAGTTGATCCATACGATCTTTCTCAACCACCACGCTGTATTGCCCAATACCGGAAACTTCAATAATGACCGGGGGTTCGTCGTTACTGCTGACGGCTTGCGATTCGGTCGCATCCGGCAGGTCGACTTCCACACTCTGCGTAATGATCGGTGCGGTAGCCATAAAGATCAGCAACAGCACCAGCAGTACGTCGAGCAGCGGTACAATATTGATTTCGGACTTGAGTTCGCGACGACCTCGTCCACGCGTTCTGGCCATGGCTTACCCCTTGTTGCTCTCGCTAACGGTAAACGCCTGGCGGTGCAGAATCGCGGTGAACTCTTCCATAAAGTTGTCGTAATTCAGTTCCAGTTTGTTCACGCGCTGGTTCAGACGGTTGTAGGCCATAACCGCCGGGATTGCCGCAAACAGACCGATAGCCGTTGCAATCAACGCTTCCGCGATACCCGGTGCAACCATTTGCAGCGTCGCCTGTTTTACCGCGCCCAGCGCGATAAATGCGTGCATGATCCCCCAAACGGTACCGAACAGACCGATATACGGGCTGATGGAGCCAACGGTTCCGAGGAATGGAATATGCGTTTCCAGCGTTTCCAGCTCACGGTTCATCGAGATACGCATCGCACGGGAAGCCCCCTCAACGACCGCTTCCGGCGCGTGGCTATTTGCCCGATGCAAACGAGCAAACTCTTTGAACCCGCTGTAGAAAATTTGTTCTGAGCCAGCCAAATTATCACGACGCCCCTGGCTTTCCTGGTACAGGCGCGACAATTCAATGCCGGACCAGAACTTGTCTTCAAATGCTTCGGCTTCACGTGAAGCAGCATTAAGAATACGGGTCCGCTGGATAATAATGGCCCAGGATGCGATTGAGAAACCAATCAAAATCAACATGATAAGTTTAACCAGAAGGCTTGCCTTCAGGAACAAATCAAGGATATTCATGTCAGTCACTGCTTAAACTCCGCGACAATAGACTTGGGAAGCGCACGAGGCTTCATTTTGAGTGGATCAACGCAAACAATCAGAACTTCGGCTTCATTCAGCACGGTGTTCTCTGCGTTGACAATGCGTTGCGTGAAAACCAAAGAGGTGCCACGCATTGACGTAATTTCGGTTTGAACTTCGAGCATATCGTCGAGCCGGGCAGGCGCAAAATACTCGAGGGTCATCTTGCGCACCACAAAGGCTACACGTTCAGCCAACAGGACCTGCTGACTGAAGTGATGATGACGCAGCATCTCTGTGCGCGCTCTTTCATAAAAAGCGACGTAGCTGGCGTGGTAAACCACCCCACCGGCATCGGTATCTTCATAGTAGACACGAACCGGCCATCGAAACAGCGTTGTATTCACTTTACATCCCGGTAATGCAACAAAAGGTTAGTGCTTTCAAACTTCGCTACTATACGCGCGGGAATGGTGCTTTGGAATGGGGGAAAGTAAACGGAGAGTAAAAAATTATGGGCTTATGCAAGCCCATAAATATTTAAGGATGTTTCTTATTCAAAAGAAGAAGAAAAACAGACCAACAACGAGGACGATATCCGCGATCAGCGGGCAGAAGATACCCTGCCAGTGTACGGCACGAGGACGAAAGCCAACGCCGTGAATGATGCCTGCGCAGACCGCCCACATCAGCAGAAAACCATGCCAGATTTCAAGCTCACTGGTTTTAGCCGCGAAACGTGACGGATCCCAGAATATGCAACCGGCCAATACGATTGCCAGCACAAATGAAAGCGCCCGCAAGGGGCGCTTGTCCATCGCGTTGTATAACATCGCGATAATATTGGTCATTAGCTATCTTCTTGTCCGGCTTTGCCTGATTCAACGTGCTCAAGCGCCAGCGCTGTGATTATCCCAAATGCACAGGCAAGAAGCGTTCCCAAAATCCATGCGAAATACCACATTTTAAGCTCCTTACTTAGTACAGAGAGTGGGTGTTGCTTTCAATATCTTCTTTAGTGATGCGACCAAACATCTTCCAGTAACACCAGCCGGTGTACAGCAGAATGATCGGTACAAACACACAAGCTACATACGTCATCAGATTCAGCGTCAGCTGGCTGGACGTTGCATCCCACATGGTCAAACTTGCGTTCATCATGGTGCTGGATGGCATCACAAACGGGAACATTGCGATACCGGCAGTCAAGATGATGCAGGCTAACGTCAGTGAAGAGAAGACGAATGCCCAGGCCCCTTTCTCCATACGAGAAGTCAGAATGGTCAACAGCGGCAGAACCACGCCCAGTGCAGGAACCAGCCACAGGATAGGTGCATTGTTAAAGTTCACCATCCATGCGCCAGCCACGCGAGCCACTTCTTTGGTCAGCGGGTTGGAGGCGGCATGATGATCCAGAGCTGAGGTCACAACATAACCGTCAATACCGTAAATCACCCATACACCGGCCAGCGCGAAGCAGACCAGAGTCACCAGCGCCGCAACCTGTGAAGTTGCACGAGCACGCAGATGCAGTTCACCTACCGTACGCATCTGCAGATAGGTCGCACCCTGGGTGATGATCATCCCAACGCTCACGACACCTGCCAGCAGACCAAACGGATTCAGCAACTGGAAGAAGTTACCGGTGTAGTACAAACGCATGTAGTCATCTACGTGGAACGGAACCCCTTGCAGCAGGTTGCCGAACGCCACGCCAATCACCAGCGGTGGCACGAAGCTACCAATGAAGATGCCCCAGTCCCACATGTTGCGCCAGCGCATGTCTTCAATCTTGGAGCGGTAATCAAAACCGACCGGACGGAAGAACAAAGACGCCAGTACCAGGATCATCGCCACATAGAAACCGGAGAACGCAGCGGCATACACCATCGGCCAGGCAGCGAACAGTGCGCCACCCGCGGTGATAAGCCAAACCTGGTTACCGTCCCAGTGCGGGGCGATGGAGTTAATCATAATTCGACGCTCGGTATCATTACGACCGAGGAAACGGGTGAGCATGCCCACCCCCATGTCGAAGCCATCAGTGACCGCGAAACCAATCAGCAGAATGCCAACCAGCAGCCACCAGATAAAACGCAATACTTCATAATCGATCATTTGACGACTCCTGTCTTAGCGTGCCGGCTGAGAAGTCACAGTGGACTGCTCGTAGTGATAACGACCGGTTTTCAGGCTACTCGGCCCAAGGCGTGCGAACTTGAACATCAGATACAGTTCAGCCACCAGGAACAGGGTATACAGGCCGCAAATCAACAGCATCGAGAAGATGAGGTCGCCAGCAGTCAGCGAAGAGTTCGCTACGGCTGTTGGTAACACTTCACCAATCGCCCACGGTTGACGACCGTACTCTGCGACAAACCAACCGGATTCAATAGCAATCCACGGCAGAGGAATCGCGTACAGCGCAGTGCGCAGCAGCCATTTTTTCTCACCGATACGGTTACGAAGCACAGTCCAGAAGGACACCGCGATAATTGCCAGCATCAGGATGCCGCACGCCACCATGATACGGAAAGCGAAGTACAGCGGCGCAACGCGAGGGATAGAATCTTTCGTTGCCTGCTGAATTTGCGCTTCGGTCGCGTCGGTGACGTTATCCGTATAGCGTTTCAGCAGCAGACCATAACCCAGGTCTTTCTTCATGCTGTTGAACTGGTCGCGAACGGCCTGGTCGGTAGTACCAGCACGCAGTTCTTCCAGCAACTGATACGCTTTCATCCCGTTACGGATACGCTCTTCGTGCTGCACCATCAGGTCTTTCAGACCAATGACCGGTGTATCAACAGAGCGGGTGGCGATGATGCCCAGCGCATAAGGAATTTGAATCGCAAAATGGTTTTCCTGCGCATCCTGGTCCGGAATACCGAACAGCGTAAAGGAAGCCGGTGCAGGCTGAGTTTCCCATTCTGCTTCAATCGCTGCGAGTTTGGTTTTCTGCACGTCGCCCATTTCGTAACCGGATTCATCACCCAGAACGATAACAGACAGAATGGCAGCCATACCAAAGCTGGCAGCGATGGCAAAAGAACGTTTAGCAAACGCGAAGTCACGACCGCGCAGCATATAGTAGGAGCTGATACCCAGAACGAACATCGCGCCGCATACATAACCAGATGCCACAGTGTGAACAAATTTCACCTGTGCTACCGGGTTGAGCACCAGTTCAGAGAAGCTCAGCATCTCCATACGCATGGTTTCGAAGTTGAAATCCGCTGCGATTGGGTTCTGCATCCAGCCGTTCGCAACCAGAATCCACAGCGCGGACAGGTTAGAACCCAGGGCCACCAGCCAGGTGACACACATATGCTGGACTTTACCCAAACGGTCCCAGCCGAAGAAGAACAGACCTACAAAGGTGGATTCGAGGAAGAAGGCCATCAAACCTTCGATCGCCAGCGGCGCACCGAAAATATCCCCTACATAGTGGGAGTAGTAAGACCAGTTAGTCCCGAACTGGAACTCCATGGTCAGACCGGTAGCCACACCCAGAGCGAAGTTGATACCAAACAACTTGCCCCAGAACTTGGTCATATCTTTATAAATCTGTTTGCCGGAAAGGACGTAGACCGTTTCCATAATGGCCAGCAAGAACGCCATACCGAGCGTCAGTGGCACAAACAGGAAGTGGTACATCGCGGTCAAGGCAAACTGTAAGCGCGACAGTTCGACTATATCTAACATCATGACTCCTTGCTCATCGCATGAAGACTCCGAGAGTGAACCCCGTTAGAAAGGGTCACACGCATGCCCCAATACAAATTTATCTGCTTCCTTACGCCGCTACTCTTTCTTCTCTTGTGAAGAAAGGACAATGGAGAAAGGTTACAAACATGTTAATAAAACACTCAAATTGATCCCGCAATTATATTACGCCGTAAAATCCTTACAATAAACAGGTTTTTATCGAGACAAATTTGCATTTTTCGATAGTGATCAATTTATAGCTAATTTACCACTTTCAGACCAATTTGATCTGCAGCAATTTAACCTCTTTTGATGCTGTTTTCCAAGTTTTAAACATTGATTTAAATCAATTTTCAAATTTAATGTTAATAGTGTTTAACACTCGCATGACTAGTGAATGCGATGTTAACAACATGTTTTTCAATGAGTAATTGCCGTTACTACAAATGATAGGATATTTATTTAAATGTACACGATCTTTTAACCAGCCCGGCTGACAAAATTGATAGCAGATAAAGAATCACTAATGCTAGGTAGCTCACAGTTTTTTGTTTAGCAAGTCATGGACTTGTTATTTCATACAAATTATTCATTTAAATTTTACTTATAATTAACACCGAGATGTAACTATCTCAGCTGGAAGAGAAAACGTTCCACATTGACCGATGCATTGCGTTTGGTGTTCTGCGAGAGAACGCTGGCGTTTCGCTTAAATCATCACTGAAAGTTATCTTTAACGCCCACTCTGCACTTATGTGGCAAAGATTAAATATGCCACAAACATTTCATTATCATTTTTATCCTAAAATTAACAAAAATGAATTGTGACATATAAGATTAAAAAATAAAAAACCGTTACGTCGTTCACAAGTTAATTAGTAATTGTGATTTTTGAAATTATTAAAAACACGACATAAATGGCGCGCATAACAAAATAAGATTTCGATCACAAACATGGCAAGTAATTTATTACCCATTTTTCTAATAAATTAAAACCGGCCAAGAAAATATGATACATCCTACTGATTATAAAGAAATTTTATAACAACCAAATATAACAATCATTTTTCTCAGGATATTTTGAAAATAGATCAATTGCTTCCTTTTTCGCTTCCACAGAAACTCCAACCCTATTAAGAGGTTGTCACAATCCATGTTCTAAATATTAGAAAATAATTTCACTTATTGACCATCAGCCCTACAGAGGATTACCCATGAAGAAATCTACACTTGTTATTGGCGTCATCGGTGCTGACTGCCATGCAGTAGGTAATAAAGTTCTGGATCGCGTTTTTACCGCTCATGATTTTCACGTAATCAACCTCGGGGTGATGGTGAGCCAGGATGAATATATTGATGCTGCGATTGAAACAGGCGCCGATGCCATCGTGGTGTCCTCTATCTACGGTCATGGCGACATTGATTGCCTCGGATTACGTGAGCGCTGCATCGAACGCGGCCTTGGCGACATTCTGCTGTACGTCGGCGGCAACCTGGTCGTCGGTAAACATGACTTCGCCGATGTGGAAGTGAAGTTTAAAGAGATGGGCTTTAACCGGGTCTTCGCCCCCAGTCACGATCTGGAAGATGTTTGCGCGCTTATCACTAATGATATTCACCAACACAATGGCCTCGAACAGCGTTGCCTGGAAGAGGCTATCTGATGCAAACAGTTTCTGTCGATATCGGCTCGACATGGACCAAGGCAGCCCTCTTCGCCCATGAAGGCGAGGAATTAACCCTGGTAAACCATGTCCTGACCCCAACCACCACACATCATCTGGCAGACGGTTTTTTTGCCAGCCTGAATCAGGTGCTGAATGTTGCCGATGCTCGCCCGTTACTGAAAAGTGGTGAAGTGCAGTTGAAATACTCCTCCTCAGCGAAAGGTGGGCTTGCCGTTGCAGCAATGGGGCTGGTGCCTTCCATTACGTTGGAATCGGCAAAAGTTACCGCCCATTCGGCAGGAGCGAAAATCGCGCAATATTATTCGTACAAGCTGAACCGTCATGACATCCAGGAGCTGGAGTCATCCCCTCCAGATATTCTGCTGTTTACCGGCGGTACAGACGGTGGCGAAGAAAGTTACGGCCTGGCGAATGCGCATGCGCTGGCAGGCTCAAAGCTTGATTGCGCCATTATCTACGCCGGAAACCGGGACATTCAGGACGAAATACAAACGATTCTGGGACATAAGGATTTGACCACGGTAGACAACATTCTGCCTGACCTCGATCACCCGAATCCGTTTGCCGCACGTCAGGCGATTTGTGATGTGTTCTTGTCACGCATTGTCAAAGGCAAAGGTCTGGACGTCATTGTTGGCGAAACAGGCGAAGAGCCAATGCCGACGCCATGGACGGTCTATGAGTTAGTCAAAGCCATTAGCGATTACGACAGCGCATGGAAGGAATTCATGCTGATTGATATGGGCGGAGCCACCACGGATGTCTATTCGGCCAGCGCGAATACCCTCTCCCCCGATACCGTCCTGCATGGTGTTCCTGAACCGTTCGTCAAACGTACCGTAGAAGGCGACCTGGGCATGCGCGTTTCCGCCGTCGTGGTGGGAGAAAGCACGCAGGATATGGTGAAAGTCATCTTCGCCCAACAACCACAGCGCGAGGAAGCGTTTTACCGCTACCTGCGCCATCTGGTAGGGCAACCGGATTACCTGCCACTCAGTGAGGAAGAGAAATATTACGACACCCTGCTGGCAGGTTTATGCGTGGGCTATGCCGCTGAGCGCCACGCGGGCACTAAAAAGCAGGTTTGCACCTGCGTGGGTAACGTGGATTTACAGATGGGTCGCGATCTCACCACCGTACGCAAAGTCGTCGGTTCAGGGGGATGGCTCTCTCGCGCCAGCCAGTTTGATATCCATAACTGGCTCAAATACCGGGAGCTGGACGACCAGGGGAAAAGAATTCTGTTACCGAATCAGTTTGAGTATTACCGCGATTCAAATGGCCTGCTCCCGCTTCTGGCAAACGTCGCCAGGCTGTACCCGCAAGCCGCTGCTCGCACCAGCATTCAGTGTTTAACCCTATAAAACTTAAGGCAGCTACGAATGGAACTTCGAAATAAAAAATTGACCCATGACGAATTCATGACCGAAAGGCATCAGGTATTACAAACCTGGGAAACCGGCAAAGACGTTGAGAACTTCGAAGATGGCGTGAAGTACCAGCAATCAATTCCAGATAAAAAACGCTTCTCCCTTGCCCTGCTGAAAGCCGATCAGGAAGGTAAAACCCTGAGCCAGCCGCGTGCAGGCGTAGCATTAATGGATGAGCATATTGCGCTGCTCAAAACATTGCAGGAAGAGTGCGACCTCCTGCCGAGTACTATCGATGCCTATACCCGTCTGAACCGCTATGAAGAAGCCGCTGTCGGGATCCAGAAATCCATCGAAGCAGGTACTTCCAAGCTGAATGGTTTACCAGTTGTCAATCACGGGGTTGCTGCCTGCCGCCGGATGACTGAATCGCTGGAAAAACCGATCCAGGTTCGCCACGGTACACCGGATGCGCGCCTGCTGGCAGAAATCGCCATGGCCAGTGGCTTCACCAGCTACGAAGGCGGCGGTATCTCCTACAACATCCCTTACGCCAAACGCGTCACCCTGGAAAAATCCATTCGCGACTGGCAGTACTGCGACCGTCTGATGGGTCTGTACGAAGAGAACGGCATTCGCATCAACCGTGAGCCGTTTGGCCCGCTGACCGGTACCCTGATCCCGCCGTTTATGTCCCACTCGGTGGCGATTATTGAAGGTCTGCTGGCGCTGGAACAAGGCGTGAAATCCATTACCGTCGGCTACGGCCAGGTCGGTAGCCTGACGCAGGATATCGCCGCTATTCAGGCGCTGCGTGAACTGTCCCACGAATACTTCCATAACCATGGCTTCGACGATTACGAACTGAGCACCGTTTTCCACCAGTGGATGGGCGGATTCCCGGAAGATGAAGCGAAAGCCTTCTCCGTTATCGCCTGGGGTGCAGCGGTTGCTGGTATGTCGGGTGCCACAAAAGTGATCACCAAAAGCCCGCACGAAGCGTTCGGTATCCCAACTGCGGCAGCTAACGCCCAGGGTCTGAAAGCGTCACGCCAGATGCTCAACATGGTCAGCGATCAGAAATTCCCGCAGTGCGCTGCCGTGGAGCAGGAAGTTGACCTGATTAAGAGCGAAGTCCGCGCGGTGTTGAAGAAAGTCTTCGAACTGGGCAATGGCGACATTGCGCGCGGTACGGTGCTGGCCTTTGAAGCTGGCGTGCTGGATGTACCTTTCGCTCCTGCCGCCTGTAACGCCGGTAAGATCCTGCCTGTTCGCGATAACACAGGCGCAATCCGTATTCTTGAAGCCGGTGCCGTGCCGCTGCCGAAAGATATTCTCGCCCTGCACCACGACTATGTCGCAGAGCGCGCACATTTTGAAGGCCGCAAGCCTTCTTTCCAGATGGTCATTGATGACATCAACGCCGTATCCCACAGTAAATTAATAGGAAGACCATAATGAAAATCAAAAAGGCCCTTTTCACCGCTGGCTACTCCTCATTTTATTTTGACGATCAGCAGGCCATCAAAAATGGCGCCGGTCATGACGGGTTTATCTACACCGGCGATCCGGTCACGCCTGGATTTACCTCTGTTCGTCAGGCGGGTGAATGTGTTTCCGTACAACTGATTCTGGAAAACGGCGCGGTAGCTGTGGGCGATTGCGCAGCGGTGCAATATTCAGGTGCAGGCGGTCGTGACCCGCTGTTCTTGGCTGAAAACTTCATTCCGTTCCTCAACGACCACATCAAGCCGTTGCTGGAAGGTCGTGACGTTGATTCGTTCCTGACCAACGCCCGTTTCTTTGATGAATTGCGTATTGACGGCCATCTGCTGCATACCGCCGTACGTTATGGTCTGTCTCAGGCACTGCTCGACGCGGCGGCACTGGCTACCGGTCGTCTGAAAGCCGAAGTGGTTTGTGATGAATGGCAACTGCCATGCGTTCCGGAAGCCATTCCGTTATTTGGTCAGAGCGGCGACGACCGTTATATCGCCGTCGACAAGATGATCCTCAAAGGTGTGGATGTCCTGCCGCATGCCCTGATCAATAACGTTGAAGAGAAGCTGGGCTTTAAAGGTGAAAAACTGCGTGAGTACGTCCGCTGGTTGTCTAACCGCATCCTGAGCCTGCGCACCAACGAAAGCTATCACCCGACACTGCATATTGATGTCTACGGCACCATTGGTCTGATCTTCGATATGGATCCAGTGCGTTGCGCCGAATACATCGCCAGCCTGGAAGCCGAAGCTCAAGGTCTACCGCTGTACATTGAAGGCCCGGTTGATGCCGGTAACAAGCCGGATCAGATCCGCATGTTAACCGAGATCACTCAGGAGCTGACTCGTCTGGGTTCCGGCGTGAAAATCGTTGCGGATGAATGGTGTAACACCTATCAGGACATCGTGGACTTCACCGACGCGGGCAGCTGCCACATGGTGCAGATTAAAACCCCGGATCTGGGCGGTATTCACAACATCGTTGATGCAGTGCTGTATTGCAACAAACACGGAATGGAAGCCTATCAGGGCGGTACCTGTAACGAAACGGAAATCAGTGCTCGTACCTGCGTACACGTCGCGCTGGCCGCGCGTCCAATGCGCATGCTGATCAAACCGGGTATGGGTTTCGATGAAGGTCTCAACATCGTGTTTAACGAAATGAACCGCACCATCGCGCTGTTGCAAACTAAGGATTAAGAGATGGCACGCACATTTAAGATCTTATCGCCTACGGCTATCCTGGGTTATGGCTTCCCGGAAGAAAGTTTTCGTAAAGCCATGGAAGAGTCACCGGATCTTATTGCTGTTGACGCAGGTTCCTCCGATCCTGGCCCCCACTACCTGGGGGCAGGTAAACCCTTTACCGACAGGGCCGGTGTGAAACGCGATCTGCGCTATATGATTATGGCAGGCGTTAAGAACAACATCCCGGTAGTGATCGGCACAGCCGGTGGTTCTGGCGCAGCTCCGCATCTGGAGTGGTGTCGCCAAATAATCCATGAGATCGCGCAGGAAGAAAAACTGTCTTTCTCAATGGCGCTAATTCCGTCTGATGTCGACAAAGAAATCGTTCATCAGGCACTGGATAACGGCAAAATCACCGCGCTCGATTTTGTGCCTGAACTGACTCACGAGGCCATTGAAGAGAGCACCTACATTGTCGCGCAGATGGGCGTCGAGCCTTTCCAGCGTGCGCTGAAAGCCGGTGCACAGGTGGTCCTGGGCGGACGTGCCTACGATCCGGCCTGCTTCGCCGCGCTGCCGATTATGCAGGGCTTTGATGAAGGTCTGGCGCTTCATTGCGGTAAGATCCTTGAGTGTGCTGCCATTGCCGCCACCCCTGGCTCCGGCTCCGATTGTGCGATGGGGATTATCGACGACAACGGCTTTACGCTGAAGGCGTTCAATCCCAAGCGTAAGTTCACTGAAACTTCTGCTGCGGCGCACACCCTGTACGAGAAGTCAGATCCTTACTTCCTGCCAGGGCCAGGCGGTGTGCTGAACCTGAAAGCATGCACTTTCACCCAGGTTAACGAGGGTGAAGTGTATGTCAGCGGTTCACGCCATGAAGAAACACCGTATGCGTTGAAACTGGAAGGTGCACGCCAGGTTGGCTTCCGTTGCCTGACCATCGCCGGAACACGCGACCCGATTATGATTGCCGGGATTGACACGATTCTTGAAGAGGTACAGGCAAGCGTTGCACGTAACCTCTCCCTGAATGACGACAGTATCCGCATGACGTTCCACTTGTACGGTAAGAACGGTGTGATGGGCAACCATGAGCCGATGAAAACAGCGGGCCATGAACTGGGAATTTTACTGGATGTCGTTGCGCCGACGCAGGACATCGCCAACAGCGTTTGCTCGCTGGTGCGCTCTACCCTGCTGCACTACGGCTATGAAAATCGCATTGCGACTGCGGGCAACCTCGCCTTCCCGTTCTCGCCATCTGATATTCAGAGTGGACCGGTGTATGAGTTCTCGATCTATCACCTGATTGAAGCGAGCGATGCGCTGCGTTTTGATTTCCACATTGAACAGGTGACGCCAGAAGGAGTTCAGGCATGAAACACTCAATTTGTTCACTGGCACAAGTTATTCGCTCGAAAAACGCCGGACCGTACGAACTGGTTTTAGATATTTTATTTAAAACCCGGGAAGATTATCAGCGCGTAAAACGCTCAGAGCAATTAACACCGCAGCTTATTGCCGGTTTATATAACGTTAAGCCTGACTTTATTCACAATATTGTATGGTTCGAACCGGCGAATGCCGTAAAAATCGTCATGCCGCGCGATATTATTTCCGGCAACGTCGGTGACAATGATGTTTATGGTGCACAGCAACACGCACCATTATTAAGTATTGAGTTCGACTTGTAACAAAAAACACAATAACAACCATTGGGGCACAGAATTCAGCTGTATCACAGTGCTTCGAATTATTCATGCGGTTGGTCACAACAGGCGTGCGTCTGAGCTGCTGTCCAGGCTCAGGCGCACGCCACCCTACACAATTCCAATTACCAACCTTTATCCGATGGAGTACACATGAAGAAAATAAGTTTAACGAAGATGATCATATTAGGCCTGATACTCGGCATGATTGCCGGGGTGGCCATAAATAATATGGCCGCGGCTGAAACAGCAAAATCTTATGCAGCAGATATATCCATTTTTACCACTATATTCTTACGTATGGTGAAAATGATTATCGCACCATTGGTTATTTCAACTCTGGTTGTGGGTATTGCCAAAATGGGTGATGCCAAAACGCTCGGACGTATATTTTCGAAAACCTTCTTCCTGTTTATTTGCGCGTCATTGCTGTCAATCGCGCTGGGTCTGGTTATCGTTAATATCTTCCAGCCAGGCGCAGGTATCAACTTTGTGCCACATGACGTCGGCGCTGTTGCCGCCGTTAAGTCAGAGCCATTCACGCTGAAAGTGTTCATCTCACACGCGGTACCGACCAGTATTGTCGATGCGATGGCGCGTAACGAAATTCTGCAGATCGTCGTGTTCTCCATCTTCCTTGGTTGTAGCCTCGCTGCGATTGGTGAAAAAGCCGACCCTATTGTGAAAGTGCTGGATTCACTGGTGCACGTGATGCTGAAGCTGACGGGTTACGTCATGCTGTTTGCGCCACTGACCGTTTTTGCCGCTATTTCAGGTCTGATTGCCGAACGTGGTCTGGGTGTGATGGTTAGCGCCGGGATCTTCATGGGTGAGTTCTACCTGACGCTGGGTATGCTGTGGGCGATCCTGATTGGCCTGTCTACTATGATCGTCGGGCCTTGCATCGCACGGTTAACTAAATCAATCCTCGAACCCGCTCTGCTGGCCTTTACCACTTCAAGCTCTGAAGCCGCCTTCCCGGGTACGCTGGACAAGCTGGAAAAATTCGGTGTTTCTTCAAAAATCGCCAGCTTCGTTCTGCCTATCGGTTACTCCTTTAACCTGGTCGGCTCCATGGCCTACTGCTCCTTTGCCACCGTCTTTATTGCTCAGGCGTGCAACATCGAACTGAGCATGGGCGAGCAAATTACCATGCTGTTAATTCTGATGCTGACTTCTAAAGGGATGGCGGGTGTACCGCGTGCCTCGATGGTCGTTATCGCCGCTACCCTGAACCAGTTCAACATTCCCGAAGCGGGTTTGATCCTGCTGATGGGCGTCGATCCGTTCCTCGATATGGGTCGTTCCGCTACCAACGTCATGAGTAACGCCATGGGCGCTGCCATTGTGGGCCGTTGGGAAGGCGAACACTTCGGCCAGGGTTGCCGTGGAACTGCGCCAGTGAAGTCACCGGAACAGGAACGCCCGGTTACCGAAACGGAAGTCGCTTTGTCCTGATACTACGTTATTGCCGGATGGCGCTTGCGCTTATCCGGCCTACATAACGTTTAACTATCCGTAGGCCGGATTAGGCGGTACGCCGCCATCCGGCATCAAGATGAGCACACCAACAGGAACGCACAATGAATAAAACAATTATCGGCGTGAGTCTCTTTTCTTTCAGCGTCTTGTTTAGCGCAACCACATTCGCGCAAACCACGCCCGACTACGCCAAGCTGATAGAACAGGCTCATCAGAAGTACAAAAGTAATAACGATGGAAAAGTCGCCGACTACATCCCTGCTCTGGCGACCTATAGCCCGAAAAATTTTGCCATCACCATTGCGACGGTGGACGGCAAGATCTACCAGGTTGGCGATGTTAACAAACCTTTCCCAATGGAATCCCTGAGTAAAGTGTTCACCATGGCGCTCGCCATGGAGCAGCACGGTCCACAGGTAGTGCTGGATAAACTTGGCGCCAATGCCACCGGCATGCCGTTCAACTCAGGTTTGGCCGTTGAACTGACCAAAGGCGCGCCTGAAAACCCACTGGTAAACGCCGGGGCCATGAGCACCGTTAGCCTGATTGAAGCCAAAGACAAAAGCGATCGTTGGAACAAAATCCTCGGCAACCTGAACGTCTGGGCCGATGCCACTCTCACCGTAAACGAACCGGTTTTCAAATCTGAAATGGAAACCAACCAGCACAATCAGGCGCTGGCCAAACTGATGGAATCCTATAACAGCTTCTATGGCAACACTGACGAAGCCGTTGAAATTTATACCCGCCAGTGCTCGGTGGATATCACCGTTGAGCAACTGGCCAAAATGGGTGCCGTACTGGCGAACAAAGGCAAATCTCCGTTCAACGGCAAACAGTTGCTGAATGAGAAATATGTTCCACAGGTACTGGCAGAAATGGCAATTGCCGGACTGTACGACGGCAGCGGTAAATGGCTGTACACCGTTGGCATTCCGGCGAAAAGCGGCGTCGGCGGCGGCATGGTTGCCGTCGTCCCAGGCGAATATGCGATTGCGGTCTATTCTCCGCCGCTTGATGAAGCCGGAAACAGCGTTCGTGCCCAGAAAACTATCGAATATGTCGCCGAAGCGACAAAAGCCAACGTCTTTTTAGCCAAATAACTTTACGCCGGATGGCACATTGCTTATCCGGCAAACAATACGAAGAGGTGAGAAGTAAACATGTCTAAACCATTTGTCTGGCAGGAACTCTTTGTTCAGAGTAAAGATAGTACCGAATATGAATTACTCAGTAACCAGCACGTTACGGTAACGGAGTTAGACGGAGAGGAAGTTATCAAGGTTGCACCGGAAGCGTTAACCTTGTTAGCACAGCAGGCGTTTTATGAGGCTTCATTTTTCCTGCGCGCCGGACATTTAAAACAGATTGCCAGCATTTTGCACGACCCACAGGCCAGCGGTAACGATAAGTACGTCGCATTGCAGCTGCTGCGCAATGCAGAGGTTTCAGCTAAAGGTGTACTGCCTAACTGCCAGGACACCGGGACGGCAACCATTGTGGCCAGCAAAGGGCAACATGTCTGGACCGGCGGCGATGACGCCGAAGCCTTAAGCAAAGGCGTGTATACCACCTTCACCGAAAACAATCTGCGTTACTCGCAAAATGCCCCGCTGGACATGTATACCGAGGTCAATACTCAGACAAACCTGCCGGCACAAATCGACATCAGCGCCACGCCGGGCAATGAATATAAATTCCTGTTCGTCAACAAAGGCGGCGGTTCTGCCAATAAGGCGGCGTTATTCCAGGAAACCAAATCCATTCTGCAGCCGGAAAAGCTCACCGCGTTCCTGATCGAAAAAATGAAATCACTGGGTACAGCCGCTTGCCCGCCGTATCACATCGCTTTTGTGGTTGGGGGCTTATCCGCCGACCAGACGCTGAAAGTCGCCAAACTGGCTTCAACCAAATATTACGATAATCTGCCCACCAGCGGGAACGAGCTGGGCCAGGCGTTCCGTGATACGGCGCTGGAAGCCGAGTTGCTCAATGCCAGCCGTGAGTTTGGCATCGGGGCGCAGTTTGGCGGTAAATACTTTGCCCACGATATTCGCGTAATTCGCTTACCGCGCCACGGCGGCTCCTGCCCAATCGCGATGGCTCTCTCCTGCTCTGCCGACCGCAACATTAAAGCCAAAATTAATAAACACGGTATCTGGCTGGAAAAACTCGAGCATAATCCGGGCAAATTTATCCCCGATTCTCACCGGGTAGAAAACGGCGCCCAGACCGTACAACTGGATCTGAACCGTCCGCTGCGCGAGATCCTGCATGATCTCTCCGCCTTGCCCATTGGTACACGTCTGTCGTTAAGCGGCCCGATTGTTGTGGCTCGCGATATCGCTCACGCGAACATCAAAGCGCGACTGGATAACGGTGAACCGATGCCGGAATACATGAAAAAGCATATCGTTTACTATGCTGGTCCAGCCAAAACCCCGGAAAATCAGGCCTGTGGCTCAATGGGACCCACCACCGGCGGGCGCATGGATGGGTATGTCGATGCTTTCCAGGCACAAGGCGGCAGCCTCATTATGCTCACCAAGGGTAACCGCAGCCAACAGGTCACTGATGCCTGTCACAAACACGGTGGATTTAGCCTCGGCAGCATTGGCGGTGCCGCCGCCCTACTGGCGCAACAGTACGTGAAGAGTCTGCAGTGTCTTGAATATCCAGAACTGGGAATGGAAGCGGTGTGGATGATGGAAGTTAAAAATATGCCCGCCTTCGTATTAGTGGATGACAAAGGTAATAACTTCTTCAGCCAGTTCGAGCAGCAGCATCGCTGCGCAACTTGTCCGGCAGGGCATTAAGGAGTTTCCATGGAAGCGCGCGCCAATAACGACAGACACCGTCAGCGTCAGCAGAAGCTAAAAGAGCAGGTTGATACCCGCGTAGCGGCTGCAACGGAGAAGAAAGGGATCCTGATTGTCTTCACCGGCAATGGAAAAGGAAAATCCACCGCAGCCTTTGGCACGGCAACGCGCGCAGTGGGTCACGGAAAAACCGTTGGCATCGCGCAGTTTATTAAAGGTCAGTGGGATAATGGTGAGTACAACACACTGCAACCGCTCGGCGTCGAATTCCATATTATGGGTACCGGATTTACCTGGGAAACCCAAAATCGGCAAGCAGATATCGAAGCGGCAACGGTTGTCTGGCAGGAAAGTAAGCGCATGCTGGCTGATGCGCATTACGATCTAGTGGTGCTGGATGAACTCACCTACATGCTGGCTTACCACTATCTGGATACGCAAGAGGTTATCAACGCCATCGAAAATCGTCCTGCCGGTCAGAGCGTTATCGTCACAGGACGCGGATGCCATACGCTGTTACTGGAACTGGCCGATACGGTCAGTGAAATACGCCCGGTCAAACACGCGTTTGACCGCGGTATTCAGGCACAGATTGGGATCGACTGGTAGCCGTTCTTTTGCCGGATAACGATGCTAACGCGTCTTATCCGGCCTACCCATCGTTGTAGGCCTGATAAGGCATAAGCCACCCTCAGGCAGCCGATACTACGGACTTACTGAGCAACCAGTTGCGGAAAATCTGTAAATGCTCGGATTCCGATTTTTCTTCACGCCATGTCATAATAAATCGATTTCCGGTACGCATCGGAACATCGCAAGGAATGACCATATCGCCACTGTCCAGATCGTGCTGAATGGCAAAACGCGGGAGCAGCGCAACGCCCAGATTAGAGCGGACCGCCGCGATCAGCATCGATAACAAATCAAATCTCGGACCTTTATTCACCAGCGGACTGCTGACATCTGACAGCGCAAACCATTCCTGCCAACCTTTGATACGCGTGCTTTGGTGCAATAGCGGGAATTCGTTTAGTAATTCGTTTACCGCCAGTTTTCGTTCCGGTTCGGCCAGCAAACAGCGACTGCATACCGGCAGAATCTCCTCTTCAAACAGGTACTCAACCCCTGACCATGGCGAATAAAAGTCTTCGCGCATGATTGCCGCGTCATACTCTCGATTGAGAAAATCACCAATATTCGCCAGGGAATGAATGTTCACGATAATATCAGGATTAAGTTTGTTAAATTCCCGCAGGTTTGGGATCAGCCAGTGCGTGCTGAACGTCGGATTCACCGCCAGCTCAATAACCTGTACCGTCGGCTGCCAGGTCATTATCGTCGTCGTATCTCGTTCAAGCTTATTTAACGTTTCTTTAACGATGCTTAAATAGTGTTTGCCAGCCGCATTTAAAAAAATGCGTTTTTTGGCGTGATTAAATAGCGCGGTATTGAGAAAATCCTCCAGTGCATTTACCTGGCGGAAAACAGCACTTTGTGTTAAAGCCAGCTCTTCAGCTGCCCGGGTATAACTTTCGTGACGCGCAACCACTTCAAAAGTTACCAGCAACTCCGTCTTGGGTATTTTTCCTCTCATAACCTCTTCCATTTGCAGCGTACAAAAATAGTTTAATTTATAAAAAATAATTCAAGACACCCAGATAAGCATCGAGAGTTATATTTTATTTTATCCATTGATGTCATTGATCCAATCCATGATTTACTCACACTGATGACGGGTAAATATTAACCAATAATACTTAAGGGAAACAATAAACACAATTTAAATAAGGTTAAACTTAAGCAAATAGTGCCAATAAGTTCTTAATAATTTTTCAAGTCATCTTGTTTATTGCAGAAAAAACTTTGCGAGATTAATCAATATTATCAATGCGATAATTTTGGATAATTTCACGTTATAACTTACGGGCAAACGACTGCTTTTTATCATTCCTTGATGTAGTTTCTGCTTTTTTTGTTAGACGTGATAAAGGACACAATGTGAAAACTTTCGGAAAGGTCTGGCTCGTTGGGGCAGGTCCCGGTGATATTTCATTGCTCACCCTCAAAGCAATGATGTGCATTAAACAGGCTGATGTCATTATTTACGATCGGCTGGTCAATCCTAAAATTTTGGAATGGGCATTACCAGATTGCCTGCTTATCAATGTCGGCAAAAACCCAGGCTTCCATTGTGTACCCCAGGATGAAATCAATGCGCTGCTTGTCCAGTATGCCCAAACTCACAATAATATTGTACGCCTGAAAGGTGGCGATCCGTATGTTTTTGGACGCGGGGCTGAAGAAGTTGAGGATCTCGTCGAGACGGGCATCCCATTTGAAGTGGTGCCGGGTATCAGCTCAACCATTGGTGGCCTGACCTATGCCGGGATTCCGGTAACACACCGCGATTTCGCCTCGGGATTTCACGTAGTGACCGGCCATACACGGGAGGGCAACCAACAGCAGGACTGGCGTCAACTGGCAAAACTGAATGGTACGCTGGTTATCGTCATGGGCATCGCCAATCTGGCGTTTATCTGTGAGGAATTATTGATGGGTGGAAAATCAGCAGATACGCCTGCAGCGCTAATTATGTCTGCCACCCGCGATAATCAGCGCCGACTGACCTGTACGCTCGGTTCACTACTGAGCAAGGCGCAGGAAGCTAACATCCTTCCCCCTGCACTGATAGTGATTGGTGATGTGGTAACCCTGAGCGATCGGCTCTCTTTTATCCCTGAAGCCTTCAAGCTGCCAGAAAACCTTTACTGTGACAGTCTGGCATGACGAAAAGACTGGGGCGACGTTTGATGCGCCGCCCGGAAAACGCGGCAAAAGTAGCTGGTTTGTGCGTATTGGAGTTTCCGGGCAATGCTGTCTATGGAATGAACGGGATCGTGCAATAACTCCCCCGCTTTTTGCATTTTTTTCTGATTCACCCAGGTTTTAAAGTTAACGCCCTGCCGTTTCTTAAAAAAACGGCTGAAATAGTTTGCGCTTAAGCAGACGTGAGCTGCTACGGATTCCAGGGATAATTCACCATACAAATTCTCATCGATATAACGCAACGCTGCCAGTAGCTTTTTCTCGTGTCGGGAAGGTTCTGTAAAATAATGACGCATGTAACTGGTCGCTGGGATAACAATCTCATCAGATTGTTGTTGTTCTGTTTCAAAATTATCAATAATAAAATTCAATAAATTTGCTGATGCCACCAGCGTATTATTATCGACTACCGCCACCTTACTCCATTCAGTTTTTATTTTTGGTTCATCCATCCATGAGTATTCATTATCAATAATGATAGTTTTATATTCCTGATATTTTGCCCGCACCTGCCCACAAAGCATAAAACCGTACAGATGCCCCTCGCGAATTAATGGCATAGAAAACAGACTTAGCCCTGCATGACAGCTGAGTATTCTGGGTTTAAGGTGTTTTAATCCTTCAAAAGCACAATACTTGTCACACTTTTGGCAACTCACACAATAGCGTTCATCCGCCCGCATTAATGTGCAGAACGAATTAAAATTATGACAATCTGAGAGAATTTTTCCGGTAACATCAACCACGACGGTGGCTAATCCAGTCGCACTGGAAAATACCTTTGCTATCGAGAAAAAACGTTGTAGGTAATCATCCTGGATTTTCAACGACACGGTATCCTCCGGCATAAATGAAATTAAAGCCGGTAATATGCAGAATTTAACCAAGAGAAAGAATGATGTTCACCGCAAAAAATAATCTCATTTATGCAGATGATTATGAGTAATTTGCAAGATTCAGATAACTAAAAATAAAAAAAGGCCATCATCAGATGGCCAACCATGTCGAAACGAGACCAGCCCTTGACTACGCAGAGAGTCAGGGCTGTTTTTTATTTATTACTTAATAACGGTTTTCAGCGCTTCGCCGATATCGGCCAGGCTACGAACAGTTTTCACGCCTGCGGCTTCCAGCGCAGCGAATTTCTCATCCGCCGTACCTTTCCCACCTGCGATGATCGCACCCGCGTGACCCATACGCTTACCTTTCGGCGCGGTGACGCCCGCGATGTAGCCGACAACCGGCTTGGTCACGTGATCTTTAATGTACGCAGCGGCTTCTTCTTCTGCGCTACCGCCGATCTCACCGATCATGACGATCTCTTCAGTCTGCGGATCTTCCTGGAACAGCTTCAGGATGTCGATGAAGTTAGAGCCTGGGATCGGGTCACCACCGATGCCCACACAGGTGGACTGGCCGAAACCGTAGTCGGTAGTCTGCTTAACCGCTTCATAGGTCAGGGTACCTGAACGGGAAACGATACCCACTTTACCCGGCTTGTGAATGTGGCCCGGCATGATGCCGATTTTGCACTCGCCCGGGGTGATCACACCTGGGCAGTTCGGGCCGATCATGCGCACGCCAGCTTCATCCAGCTTCACCTTCACGGTCAGCATATCCAGCGTCGGGATGCCTTCGGTGATGGTGATAATCAGTTTGATACCAGCATCAATCGCTTCCAGTATGGAGTCTTTGCAGAACGGTGCCGGAACGTAGATAACGGTGGCGGTCGCGCCAGTCGCTTCTACAGCTTCACGCACGGTGTTGAACACCGGCAGGCCCAGGTGCGTGGTGCCGCCTTTACCTGGCGTTACGCCGCCAACCATCTGAGTACCGTAAGCAATCGCTTGTTCGGAGTGGAATGTCCCCTGGCTACCGGTGAAGCCCTGGCAGATAACCTTGGTATCTTTATTAATTAAAACTGACATTATTTCCCCTCCACTGCGGCAACAACCTGCTGAGCTGCATCCGTCAGACTTTTCGCTGCAATAATATTCAGGCCACTATCAGCCAGTTTTTTCGCGCCGAGTTCAGCGTTATTACCTTCCAGACGTACCACGACCGGAACGTTTACACCTACTTCTGCTACCGCGCCGATGATACCGTCGGCGATCAGGTCGCAACGTACGATACCGCCGAAGATGTTAACCAGTACGGCTTTAACATTGTCATCAGAGAGGATAATTTTGAACGCTTCGGTTACACGCTCTTTGGTCGCACCGCCACCAACGTCGAGGAAGTTAGCCGGTTCGCCGCCGTGCAGCTTAACGATGTCCATGGTGCCCATTGCCAGGCCCGCACCGTTAACCATGCAACCGATGTTGCCGTCGAGCGCAACGTAGTTCAGTTCCCACTGCGCAGCCTGCGCTTCACGCGGATCTTCCTGAGACTGGTCGCGCATTTCGCGCAGGTCAGCCTGGCGGAACAGCGCGTTGCCGTCAGCGCCCAGTTTGCCGTCGAGGCAGATCAGGTCACCCTGCTTGGTGACAACCAGCGGGTTGATTTCGATCAGCGCCAGGTCGCGCTCCAGGAAGATAGTCGCCAGACCCATGAAGATCTTGGTGAACTGCTGAACCTGTTTACCTTCCAGACCCAGTTTGAACGCCAGCTCGCGACCCTGGTAAGGCATCGGGCCTGCCAGCGGATCGAGCGCCACTTTGTGGATCAGGTGCGGGGTTTCTTCCGCTACTTTTTCGATTTCCACGCCGCCTTCGGTAGAGGCCATGAAGACCACGCGACGGGAGCTACGGTCAACAACTGCGCCGAGGTAAAGTTCTTTACCAATGTCGGTCGCGGCTTCAACCAGAATCTGATTTACCGGTTGGCCATGAGCGTCTGTCTGGTAAGTAACCAGACGTTTACCCAGCCAGTGTTCAGCAAAAGCGCGAATGTCTTCTTTGCTGTTCACAACCTTCACACCGCCCGCTTTACCGCGGCCGCCAGCGTGAACCTGACATTTCACTACCCACGGGCCAGCGCCGATTTTTGAAGCGGCTTCTTCTGCTTCACGCGGAGTAGTACAGGCATAACCCACCGGTGCCGGTAAGCCATAGCGGGCAAAAAGTTGTTTTGCCTGATATTCATGTAAGTTCATGTGTTCTGTCCATCCTTCAGGTAATCGTTATCTTTTACCCGTAGGTCTGATAAGCATCCAGACCTACGGGGCAGGTGATACTCTTATTAACTACACGTCCAGCAGCAGACGCGTTGGATCTTCCAGCAACTCTTTAATGGTTACCAGGAAGCCTACTGACTCACGACCATCGATCAGACGGTGGTCATAAGACAGCGCCAGATACATCATCGGCAGGATTTCAACCTTGCCGTCTACCGCCATCGGACGATCTTTGATGGCATGCATACCCAGGATGGCGCTCTGCGGTGGGTTGATGATCGGCGTGGACATCAGGGAACCGAACACCCCACCGTTAGTGATGGTGAAGTTACCGCCCGTCAGATCTTCAACCGTCAACTTGCCGTCGCGACCTTTAACTGCCAGTTCTTTAATGTTCTTCTCGATGTCAGCCATACCCAGCAGATCCACATCACGCAGGACCGGCGTGACCAGACCACGCGGCGTGGAGACCGCCATGCTGACATCAAAGTAGTTGTGATAAACCACGTCATCGCCGTCGATGGACGCGTTCACTTCCGGATAGCGTTTCAGCGCTTCAACAACCGCTTTCACGTAGAAAGACATAAAGCCCAGACGGATACCGTGGCGTTTCTCGAACGCATCACCGTATTGCTTACGCAGGTCCATGATTGGCTTCATGTTGACTTCGTTGAAAGTGGTCAGCATGGCGGTGGAATTTTTCGCTTCCAGCAGACGCTCGGCTACGCGTTTGCGCAGACGGGTCATCGGAACACGTTTTTCGCCACGCGCGCCCAGTTGAGCCTGTGGTGCAGGTGCTGCTGCCGGCGCTTTTGCTTCGGCTTTCGCAGCCGGGGCTTTCGCCAGATGTTTTTCAACATCTTCACGCGTGATACGACCGCCGACACCGGTGCCGTTGATAGCGCTGGCTTCGAGGTTATGCTCACCCAGCAGGCGACGGATCGCCGGGCTCAGGGCATCGTTGTTCTGCTCAGCAAGAGACGCCTGCTGGCGCTGTGCCGGAGTAGAATCTTTCTCTTCAGACTTAGCGCTGGTTTCTTTACCGGTGCTGTTGCCTTCACGCAGGCGACCAAGGATCTGGCGAGAAGTGACGGTTGTCCCTTCATCTTCCAGAACCGCATCAAGAATACCGTCCGCTGATGCCGGTACTTCCAGTACCACTTTGTCAGTTTCGATTTCTACCAGTACTTCATCACGACGTACTGCATCGCCCGGTTTTTTGTGCCAGGTTGCAACCGTTGCATCCGCTACGGATTCAGGCAGGTCGGGAACAAGAATATCTACGCTACTCATTATTTATCCTTTATTTAATCGACGTTCAGCGCGTCATTTACCAGATCTTGTTGCTGCTTCTGGTGAACGGACATATACCCTACTGCCGGAGAGGCAGAGGCCGGGCGACCTGCATAACGCAGAGCTGACCCAAATGGAATTACTTCACGGAAATGATGCTGGCTGCAGTACCATGCGCCCTGGTTGAGCGGCTCTTCCTGGCACCAGACAAAATCATGTACATGAGCAAACGGTTTCAGCGCTTCCTGCACCGCTTTATGCGGGAACGGATAGAGCTGTTCGATGCGCACAATGGCAACATCTTTTTGGTCGTTCTTGCGGCGTTGCTCCAGCAGGTCGTAATAAACCTTACCAGAACACATCACGACACGCTTCACGCCTTTCGGATCAAGTTCATCGACTTCGCCAATGGCTGGCAGGAAGGTGCCATTTGCCAGTTCGTCCAGCGTAGACACCGCCAACGGATGACGCAGCAGCGACTTCGGTGACATCACCACCAGCGGACGGCGCATACCGCGCAGCGCCTGACGACGCAGCATATGGTAAACCTGTGCCGGGGTAGACGGGACGCAAACCTGCATGTTTTGCTCAGCGCAAAGTTGCAGATAACGTTCCAGACGCGCGGAGGAGTGCTCCGGACCCTGACCTTCGTAGCCGTGCGGCAGCAGCATCACCAGACCGCACATACGGCCCCATTTCTGCTCGCCGGAAGAGATGAACTGGTCGATAACCACCTGCGCACCGTTGGCGAAGTCGCCGAACTGCGCTTCCCAGATGGTCAGCGTGCGCGGTTCTGCCGTGGCATAACCGTATTCAAACGCCAGTACCGCTTCTTCAGACAGTACGGAGTCCCATACGCGGAACGTGCCCTGACCGTTATGCACATGCTGCAGCGGCGTGTAGGTTGAACCGTTAGCCTGATTATGAATGACCGCGTGACGGTGGAAGAAGGTTCCGCGACCGGAGTCTTCACCCGACAGACGAACCGGAATGCCTTCGTCAACCAGCGTGGCGTAAGCCAGATTCTCCGCCCCACCCCAGTCGAATAGCTTCTCGCCTGCGGCCATGGCCTGACGGTCGCCGTAAATTTTGGCAACACGCGACTGCATTTCAACGGCTTCAGGCACGGTGCTGATGCGTTTTGCCAGCTCCTGCAGACGCTTCATCTCAACCTTGTTCGGGTAGCTTTCGTCCCACTCGTGGTTGAGGTACGGCGACCAGGTGAAGGAGTGCATGTTCATTGGACGCCACTCTTTCACCACGCATTCACCAGCATCCAGCGCATCACGGTACAGATTGACCATTTCGGTCGCATCTTCCAGCGTGGCGACTTTGTCCGCTTCCAGCTTGTCAGCGTAGATTTTACGCGGGGTCGGGTGCTTTTTGATTTTCTGATACATCAGCGGCTGGGTTGCGCTCGGCTCGTCGGCTTCGTTGTGGCCGTGACGGCGGTAGCACACCAGATCGATGAACACATCGCGTTTGAAGGTATTACGGAAGTCCAGCGCCAGGCGCGTCACAAAAGCGACCGCTTCCGGGTCATCCGCGTTAACGTGGAAGATTGGCGCCTGAACCATCTTACCGATGTCGGTGCAGTACGGAGTAGAACGCGCATCCAACGGGTTAGAGGTAGTAAAGCCCACCTGGTTGTTGATGACGATGCGAACGGTACCGCCCACTTCGTAACCACGCGCTTTCGACATGTTCAGGGTTTCCTGAACCACGCCCTGCCCGGTTACCGCCGCATCGCCGTGGATGGTGATTGGCAGTACTTTGTTGCTGCTCGGCTCGTCCAGACGATCCAGACGTGCACGTACGGAGCCGATAACCACCGGGCTAACGATTTCCAGGTGCGACGGGTTAAACGCCAGCGCCAGGTGTACCAGACCGCCTTCGGTTTCGATATCAGACGAGAAGCCCATGTGGTACTTCACGTCACCGGTGCCGAGGTGTTCTTTATGTTTGCCTGCGAATTCGTCGAACAGTTCCTGCGGGCGTTTGCCCAGTACGTTAACCAGAACGTTCAGACGACCACGGTGCGCCATGCCCAGTACCACTTCACGGGTACCGCTGTTACCAGCGTGGCGGATCATCTCTTTGAGCATTGGGATTAACGCATCACCGCCTTCCAGCGAGAAGCGTTTCGCGCCCGGGAACTTAGCGCCCAGGTAGCGTTCCAGACCTTCTGCTGCGGTCAGTTCGCTCAGGAAGCGTTTCTTCTCTTCGCTACTGAATGCGGCACGGCCAGACTCGATACGCTGTTGAAGCCAGCGTTTTTCTTCGGTGCTGGTGATGTGCATATACTCGGCGCCAATTGGGCCGCAGTAGGTTTGTTTCAGCGCAACAACCAGGTCGCTCAGCTTCATGGTGTCTTTGCCGCCGGCAAAAGAACCTACGTTAAAGCTTTCCTGGAAATCCGCATCGGTCAGATCGTGGAAAGACGGGTCCAGATCGGCCACATTTTCTTGCTGCCACAGTCCCAGCGGATCAAGATTCGCATGCTGATGACCGCGGAAACGGTAGGCGTTAATGAGCTGCAGGACTTTAACCTGCTTCACATTGGCATCAGGGTCGGAGATAGAAGAAGAGTAACGTGGAGTAATCAACGCCTGCCGACGGAAATAATCACGTGTTTTTGAGTGGAGTTGATCCGGTTTGACTCCGGTACCAGGTAACTGCTGGAACGTCGAACGCCAGTTAGCATCTACCGAGTCAGGGTCGGTTAAGAAGTCTTCATAGAGCTGTTCTATCCAGCTCTGGTTAGAACCAGAGAGGTAAGAAGAGTCCAACCAGGCTTTCAAAGCGCTGTTCTGCATCGTGATCCCTTAAGCATCTTTTCTGCTTATTTAATACTCTAAATAGATCGCGTTTCAGGAAGGTGGCAAGCTTGCGAATCCCAGGGAGCTTACATCCAGTAAGTGACCAGGGTGAGCAAGTGCAGCCAACGCACATGCAACGTGAACTATGACGAGTATTTCGCCGTGGATACTACCACGCACACCGATGTGCGTGCCGGGGTTCACTTGTTGCGGACTGTCGTGTCATCTGCGTCCGCTAAGGAACCTTTAAAAACTGTCTAATAATCTTCGCTGTTCAGGCTACGACTGCGTTGCGGCCTTGTCTCGCTCTGAACATCTCGATTATTACTACTCATATGGCAGTTTTTAGAGGTTTCCTGTACTACCGGGGAATCACTTCCCCGGCAACCACTACAAAATCTTACGCACTACGTTTGAGCAGCATCGACTTAATATGGCCGATGGCGCGCGTCGGGTTCAGTCCTTTAGGACATACGCTGACGCAGTTCATGATGCTATGGCAGCGGAATACGCTGAAAGCGTCACTTAAACCTTCCAGGCGGCTGTCGGTCTCGGTATCGCGGCTATCAATTAAGAAGCGATACGCGGCCAGCAGGCCTGCCGGGCCAATAAACTTGTCCGGATTCCACCAGAATGATGGGCAGGAAGTTGAGCAGCATGCACACAAAATACATTCATACAGCCCATCGAGCTTCTCACGCTGCTCAGGCATTTGTAAATGCTCACGAGCCGGCGGATTTTTCCCATTATTCAACAAGTAAGGCTTAATCTTCTCATACTGTGCGTAGAATTGCCCCATGTCTACCACCAAATCGCGCACAACCGGTAAACCCGGCAGCGGGCGAATGACAATTTTCTTGCCCGGCTGATTCAGCGCAGAAATAGGTGTGATACAGGCCAGTCCATTTTTGCCGTTCATATTCAGACCGTCGGAGCCGCAGACCCCTTCACGGCAGGAGCGGCGGAACGACAGAGACGGATCTTTTTCTTTCAGCTGCATCAATGCATCCAGCAGCATCATGTCGCGCCCTTCTTCCGCCTCCAGGGTGTAATCCTGCATACGCGGAGCGTCGTCAACATCCGGGTTATAGCGATAAACTGAAAACTCGAGTTTCATTGTCCTGTCTCCGCATTAATAAGTACGAATCTTCGGCGGGAATGCCGGGCGCAGCTTCGGTTCCATATTGACTTGACGTCGCGTCATGGATTCCGACTCTGGCAGGTACAGGGAATGGCACAGCCAGTTTTCATCATCACGTTCCGGGAAGTCGAAGCGGCTATGCGCGCCACGGCTTTCGGTACGGAAGTTTGCAGATACTGCAGTGGCGTACGCGGTCTCCATCAGGTTATCCAACTCCAGACACTCAACGCGCTGGGTGTTGAACTCACTGGAGGTATCGTCCAGACGGGCATTTTTCAGGCGTTCGCGAATCGCTTTCAGCTCTTCCAGACCTTTCGCCATCGCATCGCCTTCGCGGAAAACCGAGAAGTTATGCTGCATACATTCTTGCAGCGCTTTGCGAATCGCCACCGGGTCTTCACCGTTACGGTTACCGTTCCAGCGGTTCAGTCGTGCCAGAGAAGCATCGATTTCATCTTCGGTCGCATCCAGCAGGTCACCCTGCTCAGCGATAGATTCCTGCAGATGCAGACCCACCGCACGACCAAACACCACCAGGTCCAGCAGCGAGTTGCCGCCGAGACGGTTGGCGCCGTGAACCGATACGCAGGCGATTTCGCCTACCGCAAACAGTCCCGGGATCACCACATCTTCGCCCTGCTCATTCACAGTCAGCGCCTGGCCAGTAACTTTGGTCGGAATACCGCCCATCATATAGTGGCAGGTTGGGATAACCGGAATCGGCTCTTTAACCGGGTCAACGTGAGCAAAGGTACGGGACAGTTCGAGAATGCCCGGCAGACGGGATTCCAGCACTTCTTTACCCAAGTGGTCGAGTTTCAGCTTAGCGTGCGGACCCCACGGGCCGTCGCAGCCGCGACCTTCACGGATTTCGATCATGATGGAACGCGCCACCACGTCACGACCCGCAAGGTCTTTCGCATTCGGGGCATAACGCTCCATGAAGCGCTCACCGTGTTTGTTCAGCAGGTAGCCACCTTCACCACGGCAGCCTTCTGTGACCAGAACGCCCGCACCGGCGATACCGGTTGGGTGGAACTGCCACATCTCCATATCCTGCACCGGCACGCCAGCGCGGATAGCCATACCAACACCGTCACCAGTATTGATGTGGGCATTGGTGGTGGACTGATAAATACGGCCAGCACCGCCGGTCGCCAGCACGGTCGCACGGGCTTTGAAGTAAACTACCTCACCGGTTTCAATACACAACGCGGTACAACCGACAATCGCGCCATCGGCATTTTTTACCAGATCCAGCGCATACCATTCTGAGAAGATGGTGGTATGGTTTTTCAGGTTCTGCTGATACAGCGTGTGCAACAGCGCATGACCGGTACGGTCTGCCGCTGCCGCAGTACGTGCCGCTTGCTCACCGCCGAAGTTCTTCGACTGGCCGCCAAACGGACGTTGATAAATTGTGCCATTGTCGAGGCGAGAGAACGGCAGCCCCATGTGGTCCAGTTCCAGAATCGCTTCCGGACCGGTTTTACACATATATTCAATAGCGTCCTGGTCACCAATGTAGTCCGACCCTTTAACGGTGTCGTACATGTGCCATTCCCAGTTATCTTCATGGGTATTACCGAGCGCAACGGTGATGCCACCCTGCGCGGATACGGTATGGGAACGGGTTGGGAACACTTTAGAGAGCAGCGCACAAGTCTGCCCGCTCTGGGAAATTTGCAGCGCCGCGCGCATACCTGCGCCGCCGGCACCAATCACAACAGCATCAAATTCTCTGACTGGCAGTTTCATTACACACCCCACACCACAACAAATCCATAAATGACGTAAACCACCAGCGCAACAACGATAGCCAGTTGCAGAATCAGGCGCACAGCCAGAGGTTTAACGTAGTCGGTCAACACCTGCCACATGCCGATCCAGGCATGAATCAAGATGGAGAAAAGTGCCAGCAGGGTGAAGACTTTGGTGAATGCCGATGAGAAGAAACCGGTCCAGACTTCATACGTCAGCTCGCCGCTGGTGGCGAAGAAACCGACCATAAAGATGATGTATAACGTCAGAACGATAGCGGTAGCACGGACCAGAATGAAGTCATGTACGCCGTTGCGTCCTAATGCGGAGGCGTTGCTTACCATACGAGGACTCCTGCGAGAAGTGAAAGCACGACAATAATAACGAAACAAATTTTGGCGGAGCGTGTCCCTGCTTCGAGGGTTTCTTCGATATAGCCAAAATCCATCAACAGATGGCGAATGCCCATTACGGCGTGATATGCCAGCGCAATCAGGATCCCCCACAGAATTAACTCCACAAAGAAGTTATTCATAATGGATGACGCGGTGAGGAAACCTTCAGGGGAGGAAAGGCTGGTACCCAATAACCACAACAGAATCCCGACCGCCACGAAGGTGATCACTCCGGATACGCGATGGAGAATGGACGCTATCGCCGTGATTGGGAACCGGATCGTTTGCAGATCCAGATTGACAGGTCTTTGTTTTTTCACATTTCTTATCATGAATAACGCCCACATGCTGTTCTTATTATTCCCTTTAGACTTCGGGTACAGAAGATGAAGACACCTGTAGCCTGAAAGACGACGGGATTTCCTTCCTCCGGTCTGCGTGCGGGTCAGACAGCGTCCTTACTATAACTACGCGTCATATAAAACACTGCTTCCAGATGCTAAAACGACACGTTACAACGCTGGTTGGCTCGGGATTGCAGGGTATTCCGGAGACCTGGCGGCAGTATAGGACGTTCACAAAATCATTACAATTAACCTACATATAGTTTGTCGGGTTTTATCCCGAACAGTGACATAGGTCACGATAACAACATTATTTTAATTTTTAATCATCTGATTTGACAATCATTAAACAAAGTTGTTACAAACGACACCAGAAAAAGCATATAATGCGTAAAAGTTATGGGGTCACTCTTTCACCGGAGATTTAGTTATGTAACAGTGTGGAAGTATTGACCAATACCTTCAGGACAGTTATTAGTGATAGACAGGTTAAATAATTCGGATTGCTAAGTTCTTGATTTGCAGTTTATTCGCCATAAAAAGACCGTTTTACCTGCAAGCGCCCATAGCTCTGTACCCAGGTCATCCCCTCTTTCGCAGAGCGGCGAGCCAAATAACAAACTGGTAACGGTTTATTGATGCACGAAGGCAAATTTGAGTTCCGGCAGTCTTAAGCAATAAGGCGCTAAGGAGACCGTAAATGGCTGATACTAAAGCAAAACTCACTCTAAATGGTGATGCTGCTATTGAACTGGATGTGCTGAAAGGTACGCTCGGTCAGGACGTTATTGATATTCGTAGCCTTGGCTCAAAAGGGATGTTTACTTTTGACCCAGGTTTTACCTCTACCGCATCCTGCGAATCCAAAATTACTTTCATCGACGGTGACGAAGGTGTTTTGCTGCATCGCGGCTTCCCGATTGACCAGTTGGCGACCGAGTCCAACTATCTGGAAGTGTGTTATATCCTGCTGTACGGCGAAAAACCGACGCAGGAAGAGTACGACGAGTTCAAAACCACAGTCACTCGCCATACCATGATCCACGAGCAGATCACGCGTCTGTTCCACGGTTTCCGCCGCGACTCTCACCCGATGGCCGTTATGTGCGGTGTCACCGGAGCGCTGGCAGCGTTTTATCATGACTCGCTGGATGTAAACAACGCGCGTCACCGTGAAATCGCCGCCTTCCGCCTACTGTCCAAAATGCCAACCATGGCAGCGATGTGCTACAAGTATTCCATCGGGCAGCCGTTCGTGTACCCGCGTAACGATCTCTCCTACGCCGGTAACTTCCTGAACATGATGTTCTCTACGCCGTGCGAAAAATACGAAGTGAATCCGATTCTGGAACGCGCCATGGACCGTATCTTAATCCTGCACGCTGACCACGAACAGAACGCCTCAACCTCTACCGTACGTACCGCGGGCTCTTCTGGCGCTAACCCGTTTGCCTGCATCGCGGCTGGTATCGCTTCCCTGTGGGGACCGGCACACGGCGGCGCAAACGAAGCTGCGCTGAAAATGCTGGAAGAAATCAGCTCTGTTAAACACATTCCGGAATTTGTTCGCCGCGCGAAAGACAAGAATGATTCCTTCCGCCTGATGGGCTTTGGTCACCGTGTTTATAAAAACTATGACCCGCGCGCTACCGTCATGCGTGAAACCTGCCATGAAGTGCTGAAAGAACTGGGCACCAAAGATGATCTGCTGGAAGTGGCGATGGAACTTGAGCACATTGCGCTCAACGACCCATACTTCATCGAGAAGAAACTCTACCCGAACGTAGACTTCTACTCCGGCATAATCCTGAAAGCGATGGGTATTCCGTCCTCCATGTTCACCGTTATCTTCGCCATGGCGCGTACCGTTGGCTGGATTGCACACTGGAACGAAATGCACACCGACGGCATGAAAATCGCCCGTCCGCGTCAGCTGTACACCGGCTACGACAAGCGCGATTTTAAATCTGATATTAAGCGTTAATTGTTCAGGCCACCGGGTAATTCCGGTGGCTTTTCTCAGACCCTGCTCAAATTACCGCATTCATCTCATCAATATTATTCTCATCAGCCAATTCGTCCCATAATACATTTCAGACATGCCCCCCCTTTTATATAGCATCAATCGCCAACGCATAATTTGATTTTTAAATTTATTAGCTATTTAATTCGGTCTTATAAAATACATCCCTGAATTAAATGGCATGGGTGATCTTATTTACCTGAAGATAACAGGTGAACAACAAGGAAATATTTCTTCCGGCTGTGGCACTTACGCATCTGTAGGAAATCGCTGGCAGAAAAACGATCCTGATGAGATTTTTGCTTTTTCACTTTCGAATGGATTAGCTAATACTGATTCTGGTATTAATACCCAGCTACTGAACTTCACAAAACTAATTGATAAAAGCACACCATTATTGATTAACGCCATCAATAATAATGAACGTCTGTTTATTGAAATTGATTTATGGAGAATAAACAGATTTGGTAGATGGGAACGCTACTATTATATTCAATTAAGAAATGCATCGGTAAAAAGCATACAAACCTATGTGGCCCTAAACGAGCTGGATACCGAAGAAATTGCAGTATCGTATGACTATATTCTTTGCAAACACCTGATTGCCAACACTGAGTTTGACTACCTGGCATTGCCTGCTGAGTACAACCGTTTGTTTATACCACCCCGCCCTCAGCCGGTCAGTACGATAAAACCCATAGTGAAACGCCCTTCTCCCCCTGCACCACACATTCCAGCAGTTACGCCGGTCTATGCCAAATCCTGTCTGAAAGAAAAAGGCTGTACAGACGCGGGGAGCCGTGAAGAATCGGCTGAAAACTTCGGACAGATGGCGGTTTTCGCACAATCTTCCGTCGATGATTGTTGCGGATATGCACAGCCCGCAGAAGCCTCGGCCGCGCTGCCGATCTTAGGTGGGCTGACGCAGGTGTGGGGCGAGTGGTCACTCAGTGGCATGCTCAGCGCCGCACGCGGCGTTCCTTATATCGGCGCGTTGGCTTCCGCGCTGTATATTCCGTCCGCGGGTACGGACAGTGCACGCGTTCCCGGACGCGATGAGTTCTGGTATGAAGAAGAACTACGGAAAAAGGCGCTGGTAGGTGGCACTGCCACCACCCGGGTTCGTTTTTTCTGGGGAATCGACATTCACGGTAAATCGCAAGTCTACGGCGTGCATACCGGCGAAGGTACTCCTTATGAAAACGTGCGCGTCGCGAATATGCTGTGGAACGATGAACATCATCGCTATGAATTTACGCCTGCCCACGACGCAGACGGGCCGTTAATCACATGGACGCCGGAAAATCCTGCGACGGGTGATGTACCTGAACATACTGGAAACGATGTTCCACCGCTGGATCAGCCAACCATTCTGGTAACACCAATCCCGGATGGCAAAAATGAGTACACCACGCCGCCGTTCCTTGTGCCCGATGTCGCCGATTTTAACGATTATATTCTGGTCTTTCCGACCGATTCAGGCATTCAGCCGATATATGTTTACCTCAGCGAGAGAAAAACATCTTATACTCATAGACATAAGCACTATTCTTCCAAAAATAGACCCTGGGAGGAAGTGATAAAAAATACGAAGTCTGGTCCAGCAAAATTCAAACCAGAAGTCCATATCGAATCTGTAGACCAGGAGGTATGGGAGAATGGTACTCCAACAACTAATGGACAAAACTGGAAAGTTAAAGAATTCAATAATGTCCAAGGCGCTTACAAAGGAAAGGAAACGAAATGGGTGGTTACCAAAGAATCACAAGGAACTATTCACTCTCATCCAATAGGTTCAAATGAGGCTAGGAAATTAACAAAATGAAAACAAATTACTGCATTTTAGGAAATAACTATCACATCGAAAATGTAGAGAATATTTACGACGAAATATCTGCTTTAGATTTCAACAAAACTGAGTTAGAAGAGGTAACACGATTAGATGAAGATTTATTTCAGCTAGCTTTAAATGATGGAGTTGTTGTAGACATTGGTTGGTATCCTTCATTTGAAGAAGGTGGTGAATTTATCATTCAAATGATACAAAATAGTGACTGGGATCACCCTATAATAAAAATATCTTCTGGATGGGATAAAAATGAGTTAATTGAAAAGTTAAACATAGTTTTAGAACAATTACCTTTTTGTCTTAAAAGTTGAATAAGCATTTAGAAAACAAATAATAACACTCTGCAAAGCATCTTATTATAAAGGTGAGTATATGAATCATCTTAAGCAAAAACTCGAAGACTACACTGAATCCGAATTCTTAGACTTCCTAAATGAATTCTCTGCAAACCCGCGCTACCAGGGAGAAATGGATCGTGAATCTTACATCGACTCATTAGTCGATCATTTCGATAAAATCGTGGACCATCCGGAAAGTAATGGATTGATTTTTAATCCCCCGGATGACAGGGAAGACAGCCCACAAGGCGTCATTGATGAAATCAAAAGATGGCGTAAGTCCCAGGGACGCTCATCATTTAAACAATCAACCTAAAAATTTTCAAATCAAACACTCGAATTATCAGTGTAAATTATATAACAACGAATATTTATACATGTGGGAATTTAAAATGACGATCACGGTTACGGTTCAAGCTCAACTCATTGTCGGTGAAGCACAGGTAATAGAAAGTTTGGCCCCAGAAGGTTCTTACACGGCTGTATTTGAAGATGATGGTCAAACCGGGTACTTCTATGCACTTGATGAATCTGCTGACGGAAATCCTATCAAAGATGCACTGCATATTTACAATGCAGAAGATGTTTCAGATGGGCATATCCCATCAGATGTGAAGATCGGTTGGTCAGAAGACAGTAAGAAATGTGTGTTGCTGATAAATGGTTACCCACACGGCGTCTTTAATTTTGAATCTAAAAATGGATACTGCCGGAGCGGTTTTCCACCTACAATCAGTCAGGAATGGTCTGTCTTTGGGCATGCATGGAATGATGCTGTCGATGATTTTTTCAGATAACAGGCATCAATACCCGATCACCGGTTAGTCCGTTTTTATTGATACTTGATATTTTTTTCAGCGGACTTTTTCTCTATGCTGTATCAACACGTTAAACGCAGCATATAACTCAGGAGCATGGGATGCCTGTTTTGCAGTGGAGCCTGTTGTTTGTGCTATCGCTCCTGCTTTCCCTGCTCTTTCTGTTTATCCATCTTCCAGGACCCTTGCTGCTCGGTTCGATGATCGTCGGCATCATCTTTAGTCTGCGCGGCGTCTCTCTGCATCCTCCTCGCTGCACATTTCTTGGCGCGCAGGCGATTCTCGGCTGCATGATTGCCCAAAATCTGACCGGTTCAATCTTCACAACCCTTGCAGCCCACTGGCCGATGGTGATTGTTATCCTGCTGGCAACCCTTATCAGCAGCGCGATAATCGGCTGGCTGCTGGTTCGCTACAGTACGCTACCGGGTAACACCGGCGCATGGGGCTCGTCACCAGGCGGCGCAGCGGCAATGGTTGCAATGGCCCAGGATTATGGTGCCGACATCCGACTGGTGGCGTTTATGCAGTATCTGCGCGTACTGTTAGTAGTCGGCGCGGCAGCGCTGGTCACCCGGCTGGTGATGGGCGACCAGGCGCAGGCGGTCAGTGAACAAATCATCTGGTTTCCGCCGCTAAGCGGCAATCTTTTCAGCACTCTGATGCTGGCCGCCGTTGCCGGCACGACTGGACGCTTACTGCGTATTCCCTCTGGCGTCATGCTATTGCCGATGCTGGTGGGTGCCTTGCTGAATGCAAGCGGAGTGATGGTGATTGAACTGCCGGAATGGCTACTGGCGATAGCCTATATGGCCATCGGCTGGCAAATCGGCCTTGGCTTTGACAAACAGATCTTTCTAATGGCATTACGACCACTGCCGCAGATCCTGTTGTCCATTTTTTCACTAATGGCGATCTGCGCCGGTATGGCCTGGGGACTGGCGCATTACATGCAGATTGATTTTCTCACTGCCTATCTGGCGACCAGTCCAGGTGGCGTGGATTCTGTCGCGGTGATTGCCGCAGGAAGCCACGCTGATATGGCGCTCATCATGGCGATGCAAACCCTGCGACTGTTCAGCATTTTGTTAACTGGCCCCGCAGTCGCGCGGTTTATTTCGGTGCACGCGCCAAAACAGCCCGCTTAGTGCTGACATCCCGGACACCAGTAAAAAGGTCGCGAAGAGAGCATCGTTTTCTCGATAGTCCCACCACAACGCTCACAGGCTTCGCCGTCCCGATGAAAGACCTTGAAGCGAAACAACGCACCGTGATGTTTATTCTCATCGACCAGCCCGCGGGTATTATAAGACAGGCGCGGAATATCAAGCAGCGCATGTGCCAGTTGATCCAGTTGCTCATCACTAAGCTGCGACGCTTTATGCTGCCCGGTCAACCCAACCTGCCAAAGGATCTCTACCCGCAAGTAGTTACCTAATCCCGCCAGAAAAGCCTGGTCCAGTAGCAGACCAGAAAACTGGCGATTGCAAAAACGCGGAGATAACAGACGCGCTTTAACGTCATCGGGCGTTAAACGTAAATCCAGTACATCCGGCCCAACCCGTTGCAGGAACGGGTGGGTGGTTAGCTGTTCTGGCGTCAGCATTTCGATATCAGACGCGCTATAGAGCAGAATTGTCTTGTCATGTGTTTGCAGACTGACGCGCAGTACCCGCGAAGTTTGCGGAATTTCGCCGGTATCCACCACTCGCCACACGCCATAGAGCTGATTGTGACTGTACAGCGTCAGGCCATTAGAAAAATGGGTCAGCAGCGCTTTCCCTCGCGTTTCAAGCTGGGTTACACGTTGCCCAATCAGTTGAGATTGATACGGTTTTAACTGCTCAAAGGCAAACCAGACATCCGTCAGGGGTTTGCCTTTGACTGCCGCCTCCAGGTTATCCGCCGCGCGGCGGATTTCCGGGCCTTCAGGCATAATACTGTCCTTTGTTAATGTGTTGCGCCGCCCGTCACTGCGATATCGCTTTCCACCTGCAAGGCGGTGGCAATTGCAATCTCCAGCGCACGGCGCACCGTTTCTGTCGCCATACTTGGCGCTCCGGGATGCTGTGCAGCCTGTTGCGGCAAATATGGGATATGAATAAAGCCGCCCTTCACCGCCGGTACATCGCGTAGTTTATGCAGCAGACCATACATCACATGATTACACACGAAAGTGCCAGCGGTCTGGGAAACCGAAGCCGGAATTCCCGCGTTGCGCATAGCCATAACCATCGCTTTGATCGGCAACGTGCTAAACCATGCCGCTGGACCATCGGCTACAATCGGCACATCTACCGGCTGTTGCCCCTGATTATCCGCAATACGCGCATCGTCAACGTTAATCGCCACGCGTTCCACGGTGATATCCGTGCGGCCACCTGCCTGCCCCACCGCCAGGACCAGCGATGGCGACAGCGCGTCAATTGCGCCATTGAGTACGGTAAGAGACTCGCCAAAGACGCACGGCAGTTGGCGGGCAACGACGCGGCATCCACCGATGATAGCATTATCGAGTCCCGAGACCACTTCCCAGGAAGGGTTAACTGATTCGCCGCCAAAGGGTTCAAATCCCGTGATGAGTACTGTTTTCATCCTGTCACCTTACAAGAACATCAGGAAATACATCAGGAACACGTTGACCAATAGCAGCAGTATGCCGGTTGGCACCTGCGCTTTAATCACCGCGTTTTTGTCCGGTAGTTCCAGCAGCGCAGCAGGGACAATGTTAAAGTTCGCCGCCATCGGCGTCATCAGTGTCCCGCAATAACCGGAGAACATACCAATCGCCGCCATTACCGCCGGATTACCACCGTGTTGCAGTACAAGAATTGGAATACCAATCCCAGCGGTCACGATCGGGAAAGCAGCAAACGCATTGCCCATGACCATAGTCAGCAATGCCATGCCGATGGTGTACACCGCCACTGCGATAAAGCGACTGTCTACCGCCAGATATTCCTGCGTCAGATATGAAATGCCGCTGCCTACGCCCGCTGCCGTAAACAACAGCCCGAGCGTAGCCAGAATCTGTGGCAGGATGAACGCCCAGCCGATGGAGTCCAGCAGACGGCGCGCCTCCTGGATCGGTTGATGCACCCGCTCATGGGTCATTTTTATTGCCATCGCCAGACCAATCAACGAACCTGCGGTCATGGAAAAAAGCGTCACCAGCGTGGCGTGATTACCCGGCCCAAACAGCGCATCCTGTAAGCCCGGAATATGGTTGAACATCAGCACGCCAATAACCGTTACTACCGGGATCGCCAGCGCCGGGAAAAAAAGGCGGTTGCCCAAGCGACTGGCACTTTCTTCGCGCTGTTGCTGCGTCCGTTGATGATAGCTTCCCAGCTTTACGCCGCCGAAACCGGCGATCAGCGCCAGGACGACCACCGCAATACCGACGGCAATATGCACCGCGCGCTTGTCGCCAAACAGCGAGAATGTCCAGTCGCCAAGCAGAAACAGTACGCCGTATATGCCCCAAAACAGACCAGTGGTGAAGCGACGCGGGTTCGCTTTATCCTGCCAGGACATGACGGCCACAATCAGTAATACCGCGCCCGCCAGCCAGTAGAGATAGCTTTGTTGAAAATTCATTGCGCTTCCCCTTTCGCTGCGGCGTTCGCTTTCGCCACCTCACGTTGCAAATAGCTATCCAGACGCCACAAACGTGTGCCGTGGATCAGGAAAGCACAAATTGCCGTTGGGATCCCCCATAGGGCGATATGCAGCGGTTCAGTCCGGATCCCACCAGACTCCAGCATAAAGTTATGCATGAAGATGATGGCGCCGAAAGCAACAAAGATATCTTCACCGAAAAACAGCCCGACGTTATCGGTCGCCGCTGACATTGCGCGCAGTCGATAGCGTACCGCCCCAGGTATCTCGCCGTGATTTTTCTCAGCGGCCCCTTCCGCCATCGGCGCCAGCAGCGGACGCACCATTTGCGGATGCCCCCCCAGACTGGTGAGTCCTAATGCAGCGGTCGCTTCGCGAATGAACAGATAGACAATCAGCAGGCGGCCGCTGGTAGCGCTGCGGATTTTTGCAATCCACGCCTGCGCACGCTCTTTCAGACCGTGACGTTCCAGCAGACCGATTACCGCCAGTGGGATCAGCAGGATAAACGGTAGGTTGCGGGTGTTAAGAAAACCTTCACCCAGTTTCTCGAGAATAGTGGCGATAGGCATATGCGCCGCCAGCCCCGTGACAATCCCGGCAATAATAACCACCAATACCGGGTTAAAACGTAAAAGAAATCCGACCACGATGACGGCGATCCCCGTCAATGGCCAGAGAGAAATAGCCTCTCCCATAATTAAATCCCTTATGTTGTTGTGTAATATATTATTGTTTTGTATGAATAAATTTATGCGCTAATTTGAATATTGCATGCTTCAAAGGCGCTACGCAAGCGACGAGCAAAAGCGAGTGCGTGCTCGCCATCCCCATGAATGCATACCGTCTGGGCAGTCACGCTCGCCCATGTCCCACTTTGGCTTTTTACTCTGCCGGATTGCACCATTTCTAACGTTTGCGCCAACGCCTGCTCTTCATCCTCAATCAGTGCGCCCGGCTGACTACGCGGCACCAGGCTGCCATCGGCCTGATAACCCCGATCGGCAAACACCTCCTGACGCGTTACCAGGCCATAGTGTTCTCCAGCACGAATCAGTTCGCTTCCCGCCAGTCCCACTAAAATCAGCGACGGATCGCAGGCATGAACCGCTTTCGCAATCGCATCAGCCAGTTGAGGATCTTTCGCTGCCTGGTTATAGAGCATGCCATGCGGTTTGACATGATGCATCACACCGCCCTCCGCCCGCGTGATGGCAGCCAGCGCGCCAATTTGATACAGCGTCTGCGCATACACCGTTTGCGCAGGCAGGGTCATGGCGCTACGGCCAAAATTTTCCCGATCCGGAAAGCTGGGATGCGCACCTATCGCTACGCCATTTTTTAGCGCTTCGCGCACGCTTGAGAGCATGGTTTGCGCATCGCCTGCGTGAAACCCACAGGCGATGTTGGCCGATGACACCAATTGCAGCAACGCTGCATCGTTCGCACATCCCTCACCGAGGTCTGCATTGAGATCAATTTTCATTGTTAAGTCGCCATGCTAACTGTTCCAGGTAACGCTGCTGGTCGTACCGCGCCTTCAGCGCTTCCTCCAGCGAACACTGCACAAAATGAATCGGTTGACCGAGCGGGATCTGCGCCAGATGATACATATCTGCCTCAATAATACAGGCGATGCGCGGATAGCCGCCTGTCGTCTGCGCATCGTTCATCAGCACAATTGGCTGGCCATTATGTGGAACCTGCACCACGCCGGGGAGCAAGCCATGTGATAGCAGCTCGCGATCGGTCGTGCGCGTCAGCGGCTGCCCCTGAAGACGATACCCCATACGGTTACTTTGTGGGCTAAGTTGCCACGGTGAGCGCCAGAACGAAGCCTGCGATACCTCATCAAACTCCTGATATTCAGGTCCGGGCAACGCGCGAATGAGATTACCCCACATCAGTTGCTTAACACCTTGCGGCTCGCTGAATTGCCGGGTAGATACGCCAATCGCCAGTCGATCGCCATCACGCAGTAGACGCCCTTCAAACCCACCAATGCCCACTTTCAGATCGGTACTACGCGAGCCCATCACTTCGGGAACATCAATACCGCCCGCTACCGCCAGATAACTGCGCATGCCATGAAGCGGACGTTTTAGCGTCAGGCGCTGCCCGGCTTTTACCGGTAACCGCCATCCGCTCCACACGGGCGTACGATCCAGCTGTGCTTCGCATCCGGCACCGGTCAGGGCAAACCAGCCATCGGCTTCAAACTCCACCACCAGTTGCCCCAGCGTGATTTCCAGCGCTGCGGCATTCGCATCATTACCCACCAGCAGGTTAGCCACGTTCAGCGCCGGTTTATCCAGCGCCCCACAGTGACTGATTCCGGATTGACGAAAACTATGACGTCCCCCGTCCTGTACTGAGGTGTACATGCCAGCGCGGATGATGTTTAACATATCCCCTCCTTCTGCGGGACAAAACGCACGGTATCGCCAGCCCGTAACAGAATCGGCTCCTCCCGTTTTGGATCAAATAACGAAACGGAGGTACGCCCAATCAATTGCCACCCGCCAGGCGTGGAAAGCGGGTAGATCCCCGTTTGAGATCCACCGATACCGACAGAACCTGCCGGAACAAGCAAACGCGGTTCCGCACGTCTTGGGGTATGTAGTTGTTCAGGTAAGCTCCCGAGATAGGGGAATCCCGGCTGAAACCCGATAAACCACACCACGTAATCAACCGACGCATGAAGTTCCACAACCTGCTTGTCACTTAATCCGCTGTGCCGGGCGACCTCTGCCAGATCGGGACCGGCCTCACCGCCATAGGTAACAGGAATTTCAATAAAGCGCGAATCCGGCTCCAGTGCTTCGCTCTCTTCCCACCAGCGTTGTAGGCGCTCAATCGCATCCAGCGCCAGCGTTTGCGGGTCACGCAAGGTCACCGTGATATTGTTCATGCCTGGAATAGCTTCCAGTACATTCGGGGCATCAACCAGACGCTGGGCCAGACGCCAGATGCGTTTCTGAGTCGCCAGCGTAATGGGTGGTTCCAGTTCAAGAACCACTGCCGTTTCACCTAACAGATAACAACGCGCTCGCTGCACTTTCGTCCCTCTTTATTACGCTGGATTAGGAATATCGATAAAAGTCACGTCCAGATCGGTATTTTCATTAAGCCAATCGCTTAATGCGCGAATGCCGCCGCGTTCGGTCGCATGGTGACCGGCAGCATAAAAATGCAGCCCCTGCTCGCGGGCTGAGTGAATGGTTTGCTCTGAAACTTCACCAGTGATAAAAGCGTCGACGCCAAACCGGGCTGCGCTATCAATAAAACTTTGACCGCCCCCCGTACACCAGGCGACGCGCTGAACTTTTTCCGGACCGGTATCACCACACCATAACGGTTTGCGGCCTAAACGCGCTTCAATCCACGATGCCAACTCCAGTCCCGGAACCGGCATGGAGAGTTCTCCCCATGGCACCAGCGGTTCGATCTCACCCATCACGGTAATCCCCAACAGCGCGGCCAACTGCGCGTTATTCCCCAGTTCCGGGTGAGCATCCAGCGGCAGGTGCCAGCCATACAGGTTGATATCGTTTTCCAACAGCGTTTTCAGACGATGGCGCTTCATTCCGCGAATTACCGGAGATTCGCCTTTCCAGAAATAACCGTGATGAACGATAACCGCATCGGCCTGCAGGCGCACCGCCTCATCCAGCAGCGCCTGACTTGCGGTCACGCCGGTCACGATTTTATGCACCGTCTCTTTGCCCTCAACCTGCAAACCATTCGGCGCATAGTCGCTAATGGCGGCGCTGTTCAGTTTGTCGTTGATCAGTTGTTCCAGTTCGGTGTTTTTCATCATCGTCCTCGTAGTCATTAATTCTGCCTGCCTAATCAGCAACACAGCTTAGGTTAAAATAGCGTCCTCGCCTGCGTTCGTCGATAGCCATTTCACTGACACATCAAGAAACAATCACACCCGCTTTGAACATGATTTGCTTACCACTACGCGATCCAATTCATGTATATTTATGCAATCAGACAGCATATTGCAAAAATAATCAGATCTGTATCAAAGTTACAACTTTAAGGAAACACGCTCGCGCAGTACGCTCAGCCTGTCGCGAGGCATTTACTTCGAGAAAATAATGAATAAACAAGCATCTCAACCACGGGCGATTTATTACGTCGTCGCGCTACAAATCTGGGAATATTTCAGTTTTTACGGCATGCGTGCGCTGCTGATCCTGTATCTCACTAACCAGCTCAAGTACGACGATAATCACGCATATGAACTGTTCAGCGCCTACTGTTCACTGGTCTACGTCACCCCCATTCTCGGGGGATACCTGGCAGATAAAGTGCTCGGGAATCGAATGGCGGTGATGATCGGCGCATTTTTAATGGCGGTGGGACATCTGGTATTGGGCGCAAGCGAAATGGCTCCGGCGTTCCTTTATTTGTCGCTGGCGATCATTGTCTGCGGCTACGGTCTGTTTAAATCCAACATTAGTTGCCTGCTGGGCGAGTTATATCAACCTGAAGATCCGCGTCGCGACGGTGGATTCTCTCTGCTCTACGCAGCCGGTAACATCGGTTCGATCATCGCACCGATTGCCTGCGGATACGTGCAGGAAGAGTACAGCTGGGCGATGGGCTTTGCGCTGGCTGCGATTGGCATGCTGGCAGGGTTGGTGATTTTCTTATGCGGTAATCGCCATTTCGCTCATACCACTGGCGTCAACAAGGCTGTGCTGTGTGCGAAAAAGTATATGCTGCCAAACTGGGCCTGGCTGTTAGTTCTGCTGGTTGCAGCACCGTTACTGATTACCGTCCTGTTCTGGAAAGAGTGGTCCGTTTACGCACTGATTGTTGCCACGGTTATTGGTCTGGCGGTTCTGGCGAAGATTTACCGTCAGGCGCAAACCCAAAAGCAGCGCAAAGAATTGGGGCTTATCGTCACGCTGACCTTCTTCAGCTTGCTGTTCTGGGCCTTTGCTCAACAGGGCGGCAGCTCGATTAGCCTGTATATTGACCGCTTCGTAAATCGCGATATTTTGGGGTATTCCGTCCCGACCGCGATGTTCCAGTCGGTTAACGCCTTTGCCGTTATGCTGTGCGGTATCGTGCTGGCCTGGGTAATCAAAGAAAGCGTTGGCGGCAATCGTACCGTACGTATTTGGGGTAAATTCGCCCTTGGCCTCGGTTTAATGAGCGCAGGGTTCTGCATTCTGACCTTAAGCGCCCGCTGGTCCGCAGCTTACGGCCACTCTTCCATGCCGCTGATGGTATTGGGGCTGGCGGTCATGGGCTTTGCCGAACTGTTTATCGACCCGGTGGCGATGTCGCAAATTACGCGTATTGAGATCCCTGGGGTGACTGGCGTATTAACAGGCATTTATATGCTGCTGTCCGGCGCCATCGCCAACTATCTGGCAGGCGTTATCGCCGATCAGACGTCGCAAGGCTCGTTTGATGCTGCTGGCGCTATCAACTACTCCATCAATGCGTATATTGATGTCTTTAGCGAAATTACCTGGGGCGCGCTGGCCTGCGTGGTGTTGGTGCTGCTGATTTGGCTGTACCAGTCGCTTAAGTTCAGAAACCGTCCGCTGGCGGTAGAATCCTGAGTGTAAGGGCCCGATGATGTAATACTATTCGGGCCTGTTTTTTCGGGTAATTACGCATAACTTGCAGCGAGTTCCTCTTCAGTAAGCCCCGTCACTAGTAGTACCATTGCGCGATCTATTCCCTGCTCCAGCATAGTTTGCGCTATACGTAATGCGGCTTCTCGCTTTCCTACTTCTTTGCCTTGTTGTAGCCCTTGTTGTAAACCTTCCTGTAATCCATCTAACCGTAACCGCTCCGCAATAGTCATCAGCCTCTCCTTATGTTGGGGGATCCGTTGTGCCATCTCTTGCATAAACTCATTAAAGCGAGATTCATCGCCGGATCGTAGGATGTAATTAAACATCGCCTGCAGTTGCGTGTCATTAGTGCATCCAGTAAGTAGTAGCGTGGTCAGTTGTTCTATCAGCCCCATCAAATCCCGCTGACGGATATGTTTTTGCATTAATTCCAGCAGCGCCATTCGCCTGTGAGCCATGATCTCATCATCGGGTACCACCGTTATGTCTACCAACGGAAATGCGCTGGAATAAAGCTGTCTTGCCGCCACGGGGTCGGCAAAGGTATCCAGCCAGCACAATGAGTACGGATAGGGGCTTCGGCAGCCATGATAAAACAGCATCGGTATCACCAGCGGCAGTTCCTTGTGCCCTGCGTCCAGATGGCGCTGCATCGCCGCCAGCGCATAACGCAACAGACGAAAAGCCATATGTGGCTCGGCTGAACTTTGATGCTCTATCACCACATAGACATAACCGTCACCGTTGCGTGTGTGCAAAGACCAGAGCACGTCGGAGTAGCGCGAACGTAAATCCGCTTCAATAAAGCTTTCTGACTCCAGTTGCAGCGAATTCAAATCGCAAAGCATCCGCAGTTCAGCTGGCAGGTGAATGTCGAGAAAATCTCGTGCAGTTTCGGGATGATGTAAAAACGTTTTAAACACCGCATCATGCGGGGTGGAGGTCGTTGGCGTTGTCATTAATTTCCGTCATTTTCATTCAGATGACGGAAATTTACTGCTGAGAGAAAACTTGTGCAGCAGGGTATTTACGGTACTGAGCGCACGCTTCAGCGCTAAAATCACCCGACTGCAACATGTTCATTCTGTTGGAAGGTATTACGCAAAATCCACCATGCCTTTACCCCTTGCGCGCCGCCTCATATGCCGCCAGCGTCGCCAGCCTTGCCTGTTTATGATCCACAATCGGGCGAGGATAACTTAGTGTTACCTGCGCTTTTTCTGCCCACGACCACGGGTCATGAATGGCTTTACCCGGCACGTCGCGCAGTTCCGGCACCCACTGGCGGATAAACTCACCGTCACAGTCGAATTTTTCGCCCTGCGTCGTGGGGTTAAAGATACGGAAATACGGTGCGGCGTCGGTTCCGGTTGAGGCTGCCCACTGCCAGCCGCCGTTATTGGCCGCGAGGTCACCATCAATCAGTTGCGACATGAAATATTGTTCGCCTTTACGCCAGTCAATCAGCAGGTCCTTGACCAAAAAACTGGCGGTAATCATGCGTAATCGATTATGCATCCAGCCCGTGGCGTTGAGCTGACGCATCGCCGCATCCACAATAGGGTAACCCGTACTACCCGTTTTCCAGGCCTGCAAATGCGTCGGATTATTCTGCCATTGCACGCGATCGGTCCAGCGGATAAAGGGTTGATACCGACACAGCGCCGGATGGTAAGTCATCAGATGACGATAAAATTCACGCCAGATAAGCTCGTTCAGCCAGACGCTACCCCTGCCGCCCTCAAGCGCTTGCGGCTGCTCCGCGAGCAGTCGATTCAGGCACTGGCGCGGTGATAGTCCTCCTGTCGCCAGGCTCGCGGATAATCGACTGGTCCCGTCAATCGCGGGAAAATCACGCTGCTGCTCGTATTCTCCCACAGCCTGCTGGCAAAAATGGCGTAATTGCGCGATGGCCAATTTTTCATCTGCCACAAACCTCTGCGCATCAAAATATTGCTGCGGATAGCTCAGCGTTATTGCGCTTAACGACGTGCTGAGTGCGCCGCTGTCCCTCATTTTCGGCGCGCTAACGCATTCTGGAATACCGTCTTTAATCCGCTTCAGCCAGGCATTTTTAAACGGCGTGAACACTTTATACATCTCATGATTCCCGGTCATCACCGCCCCCGGGGGCAGGATCACGCTGTCGTCAAACCCTTCGCACACCACCTGAGGTAAGGACTTTTCGACGGCAGCATCACGCTGGCATTCGTTTATTTCATATTGATAGTTATAAAATAATCGACTGACGTCATGCTGCAGGCAGACACTTTTGATGGGGTCCACGCTGGCCGCAAAATCAGCCACTTCGTAAAACAGTAAAGGGATGCCTTTTTCTGCCAGCGCTGTTTGTAACGCATTCAACTGCGCGCAGGTAAATGCCGCCTGGCGCGGGGCCATATCGTGGGCCTTCCACTGCTCGGGGGTAGCGATATATAACGCCAGCACCTGCGCAGAACGATCCCGACAAGCCGCCGCCAGCGCGAGGTTGTCGTGCAGGCGTAAATCACGCCGAAACCAGACCAAATGGGTGGTCATAACACTCCTGAAGAAAAAACTTAACGCCCGTAGCGCAAACGCAGAGCCTCTGGCCAGGGATTGAAATAGCGCTGCCCGGAGAGATAAGCATCCGGATATTCCGCCATATAGTGTTTGAGTAATGTTATTGGCGCAAGCAGCGGTTGAGTCGAACGTCGATACCCGTCAATGAGAGAGGCCAGCTCCTGCCGCTGACGAGAATTTAATTGCGTACGGAAATAGCCCTGGACATGCATCAGCACGTTGGTATGGTTGCGCCGCGAGGGAAGATGCGCCAGCAAACTCATCAGCCTTAAGCGATACTCGACAAAATAAGCCTGCAAATCTTGCCATTCGCCGATCGCCGCGACAAAACGCCCGAGTTCGCGATAGTCCGGCTGGGAATGGGCCAACAGTAATAGCTTGTAACGGCTGTGATAATCGATTAGTGCGCCGCGCGTTAACCCTTGCTGACGGATACCGTTGAGCTCGTGCAAGGCATAAATGCGCTCAACAAAATTTTCCCGAATCTGCGGGTCGTGCAAACGCCCGTCCTCTTCCACGGGAAGCCAGGGTAACGTCGACATCAGCACGGACGTAAAGATCCCTCGTCCCGCTTTACGGTTGTTTTTGCCTTCCACGTCGTAGACCCGCACCCGTTCCATACCGCAACTGGGGGATTTTGCACAGACAATATAGCCACACAAATGCTCCAGACGATTGCTTTGTCGCTGACTAAAAGCCGTCATTACGTCTGTCAAATCACCCTCGCGCTTATCACTAAAACGCAGGGAGACAGCCTCGCCCTCTTTGACCAGATGCAGCGCAGGTCTCGGGACCGGTAACCCGATACCCATTTCAGGGCATACGGGTTCGAACGCGACCCACGGCGACAGTTCTTCTACAGCAAAGGCCAGCCGCTTATGCCCACCATCATAGCGAACCGCCTCCCCCAACAGACAGGCACTGATACCAACAGGGATTTTCTCGCTCATGATCGCTCCTTTCTCATTCCTGAGATAAGTGTAGCTATCATGAACAAAAAAGCCGCTGATATCAGCGGCTTTTGGGGATTTATTAGCTATCAGTAGAAATCGCAGGTGGCTTTTTCAGCCTGCTCCATCCACACCGGTTTATCACTGGTTTTAGACCAGACGCGGTGCAGGTAGCTGTAAAAACGGGCGCGGTCTTTCCAGAACAACATGACCGGCAGCGCCAGCACGCCCGCCACAACGGCAAAGGTACGGCGCAAGAAAACAATGTGTGCTGGATATTCTTTATAAAAGTCCATAATCCTCTCCCATATATCTGTTCGGTGAATCGCACCGGAAAAATAAACTTGGTTAACTGATGAAAATAATACCGCCTTGTGTGTAATTTTGCTACTCATCCGACCACTTATTTTTATCTATTGATGCTCCGTTTAGCTAAAAACTGTAATTAAGTTACATAAAAGTTAAATTAATACTAATCATTAGTTAAATAATGGTCTTTGCCATTTTTATACTTTTTTTACACCCCACCCACTGATTTTTGCGAAATCTTTGCAAGCAAAAATCTACGCTCTGGTTATCACATTTATGCCACTGGAGGTGCACTGTGAGTGCAGGCGTGATAACCGGCATTGTGCTGGTCTTTTTATTATTAGGTTATTTGGTGTATGCCCTGATTAATGCGGAGGCGTTCTGATGGCGGCCCAAGGATTTTTACTCATTGCCAGTTTCTTGCTGGTGCTGTTTGTCGTCGCCAGACCGCTGGGCTTTGGGCTGGCTCGACTGATCAATAATACGTCCCTGCCGGGCCTGACTGGCGTGGAGAATTTGCTCTGGCGTGGTCTGGGCATCTCACAGCAGGAGATGAACTGGCGGCAGTATCTGTTGGCGATCCTCGCGCTCAATGTACTGGGCCTGCTGGTCCTGTTTTCGATGCTGATGGCGCAAAACCTGCTGCCGTTAAATCCCCAGCAACTGCCAGGGCTTTCATGGGATCTGGCGCTTAACACCGCGGTGAGTTTTGTCACTAATACCAACTGGCAATCCTATGCTGGTGAAACCACCTTAAGCTACTTCAGCCAGATGGTCGGGCTGACCGTACAAAACTTCCTGTCAGCGGCAACCGGGATTGCGGTGATTTTTGCCCTGACCCGCGCCTTCACGCGCCAGAGTATGAACACCTTGGGCAACGCCTGGGTCGATCTGATTCGCATTACGCTGTGGATCTTGCTCCCCATTGCATTGCTCATTGCGCTGTTCTTCATTCAGCAAGGTGTGCTGCAAAACGTGTTGCCCTATCAGCCCATCACCACACTTGAAGGAGTTAAACAACTGCTGCCGATGGGGCCCGTCGCCTCACAGGAAGCGATTAAGATGCTTGGCACTAACGGGGGCGGTTTCTTTAACGCTAACTCATCACATCCGTTTGAAAACCCTACCGCATTGACCAATCTGGTACAGATGCTGGCTATTTTCTTAATTCCTACCGCGCTGTGTTTTGCCTTTGGTGATGTGGTGGGCGATCGTCGCCAGGGACGGACCCTGCTGTGGGCCATGTCACTGATTTTTGTGGTCTGCGTGGCCGTCGTGATGTGGGCTGAAGTTCAGGGCAACCCACACCTGATGGCATTCGGCGCAGACAGTAATATCAACATGGAAGGCAAAGAGAGCCGCTTTGGCGTGCTGGCCACGAGTCTGTTTGCCGTCGTCACGACAGCGGCATCTTGCGGTGCTGTTGATGCGATGCATGACTCCTTTACTGCGCTGGGCGGCATGGTGCCAATGTGGTTAATGCAGATTGGTGAAGTGGTCTTCGGCGGCGTGGGTTCAGGTCTGTACGGCATGCTGCTGTTCGTGCTGCTGGCGGTATTTATCGCCGGGTTAATGATTGGCCGCACACCAGAGTATCTGGGTAAGAAAATCGACGTGCGCGAAATGAAAATGACCGCGTTGGCGATTCTGGTCACCCCTGCGCTGGTCCTGCTCGGCACAGCGATCGCCATGATGACCGAAGCTGGCCGCAGCGCCATGCTTAACCCGGGTCCACACGGGTTTAGCGAAGTGCTGTATGCCGTGTCGTCCGCCTCGAACAACAACGGTAGCGCCTTCGCCGGGTTAAGCGCCAACAGCCCGTTCTGGAACTGCCTGCTGGCCTTATGCATGTTCTTCGGTCGCTTCGGCGTGATCATTCCCGTGATGGCGATTGCCGGATCGCTGGTCAGTAAAAAGATCCAGCCAGCCAGCTCCGGCACGCTACCTACCCACGGCGCGCTGTTTGTCGGGTTGTTGATCGGTACGGTGTTACTGGTTGGCGCTCTCACCTTTGTTCCTGCCCTGGCGCTTGGCCCGGTCGCAGAATACCTGTCATTACACTGAGTGATGCGGAGCACATTACTATGAGTCGCAAGCAACTGGCGCTGTTCGAACCCTCTCTGGTCGCACAGGCGCTGATGGACGCCGTGAAAAAATTAAGCCCACATACCCAATGGCGTAATCCGGTGATGTTTATCGTCTGGTTGGGCAGTCTGTTAACGACCCTGTTAACCGTGGCGATGGCAACAGGCCATATGCCGGGTAATCCTTGGTTTACCGGTGCGATAAGTCTGTGGCTGTGGATTACCGTTCTGTTCGCCAACTTTGCTGAAGCGCTGGCGGAAGGACGCAGTAAAGCTCAGGCCAACAGCCTGAAAGGCGTCAAAAAAACCGCCTTTGCCCGCAAGCTTCGCGAACCGAAATACGGCGCGGCAATGGATCACGTCCCTGCCGATGATTTACGTAAAGGCGATATCGTGCTGGTGGAAGCTGGCGATATTATCCCGTGTGACGGCGAGGTGATCGAAGGAGGCGCGTCGGTAGATGAAAGCGCCATTACCGGTGAATCCGCGCCGGTGATTCGTGAATCCGGTGGTGATTTCGCCTCCGTCACCGGCGGGACTCGCATCCTCTCCGACTGGTTGGTTATCGAATGCAGCGTAAACCCTGGTGAAACGTTCCTCGACCGGATGATCGCCATGGTTGAAGGTGCACAGCGGCGTAAAACGCCCAATGAAATTGCCCTGACGATCCTGTTGATAGCCCTGACCATCGTCTTTCTACTGGCTACGGCCACGCTGTGGCCGTTTTCCGCCTGGGGCGGTAGCGCGGTCAGCGTCACTGTATTGGTTGCGCTGCTGGTGTGTTTAATCCCTACGACGATAGGCGGGCTGCTCTCCGCGATTGGCGTCGCCGGGATGAGCCGCATGTTGGGTGCGAACGTCATTGCCACCAGCGGACGTGCAGTAGAAGCGGCGGGTGACGTGGATGTACTGCTGCTGGATAAAACCGGCACCATTACGCTGGGTAACCGCCAGGCTTCAGATTTTCTGCCCGCCCACGGCGTGGACGAAAAAACGCTGGCCGATGCCGCGCAGCTTTCATCCCTGGCCGATGAAACGCCGGAAGGCCGCAGCATCGTGATTCTGGCTAAACAGCGCTTTAATCTGCGTATACGCGACGTGCAATCGCTACACGCCACCTTTGTACCGTTTACCGCCCAAAGTCGGATGAGCGGGATCAACATCGACAACCGTATGATCCGCAAAGGGTCGGTCGATGCTATTCGTCGTCACGTCGAAGCCAACGGCGGCCACTTCCCCGCCGACGTTGAGCAGAAGGTCGAAAACGTCGCACGCCTTGGCGCTACGCCGCTGGTGGTTGCTGAAGGCTCCCACGTACTTGGCGTGATTGCCCTGAAAGATATCGTAAAAGGCGGGATTAAAGAGCGTTTTGCCCAGCTGCGTAAAATGGGGATCAAAACGGTGATGATCACTGGCGACAACCGTTTGACCGCCGCCGCAATCGCCGCGGAAGCCGGAGTGGATGACTTCTTAGCCGAAGCCACACCGGAAGCCAAGCTGGCGTTGATTCGTCAGTATCAGGCGGAAGGTCGTCTGGTGGCGATGACCGGCGACGGAACTAACGACGCACCAGCCCTTGCTCAGGCCGATGTGGCCGTTGCCATGAACTCCGGAACCCAGGCAGCGAAAGAAGCGGGCAACATGGTGGACCTCGACTCCAACCCCACCAAACTGATTGAAGTGGTGCACATTGGTAAACAGATGCTGATGACGCGCGGTTCGCTGACCACCTTCAGTATCGCCAACGACGTAGCGAAGTATTTTGCCATTATTCCGGCCGCGTTCGCCGCCACCTACCCGCAGCTCAATGCGCTGAACGTGATGGGGCTGCATTCGCCGGACTCGGCGATCCTCAGCGCGGTTATCTTTAACGCACTGGTTATCGTCTTTCTGATCCCACTAGCGCTGAAAGGCGTGAGTTACAAACCGTTATCCGCTTCCGCGATGCTGCGCCGCAATTTGTGGATCTATGGCCTGGGTGGTCTGGTTGTGCCGTTTATCGGTATCAAAGCAATTGATTTACTGCTGACCCTGCTGGGTCTGGTGTGAGGTTTCAGATGAGTGGATTACGTCCTGCATTATCAACATTGATTTTCCTGATGCTTATCACCGGCGGGGCATACCCGCTGCTGACCACTGCGCTGGGGCAATGGTGGTTTCCCCACCAGGCTAACGGTTCGCTTCTCCGCGAAGGTCAGATTGTTCGCGGCTCCGAGCTCATTGGGCAACAGTTTACCGCTGCCGGTTATTTTCAGGGACGCCCCTCAGCCACAGCGGAAATGCCCTATAATCCAATGGCTTCAGGCGGCAGTAATCTGGCAGCCAGCAACCCGGAACTGGATAAACAGCTGCAAAGCCGGATTGCCGCGCTGCGTGCCGCTAACCCGCAGGCAAATCCTGCCGTTCCGGTAGAGCTGGTAACAGCTTCCGCCAGCGGGCTGGATAACAACCTGACGCCAGCTGCGGTGGCCTGGCAAATCCCCCGCGTGGCGCAGGCTCGCAACCTCAGCGTTGAAGAGGTCACACGCCTGGTTGCACAATACACGCAAAAGCCGTTGGTCAGTTTTATCGGCCAACCGGTGGTGAACCTAGTGGAACTTAATTTAGCGCTGGATAAGCACTGAGAAAAAGGACATGCATAACGAACCCTTACGCCCCGACCCCGATCGCCTGCTGGAGCAGACCACCGCTCCGCACCGGGGAAAACTAAAAATTTTCTTCGGCGCGTGTGCAGGCGTCGGTAAAACCTGGGCCATGCTGGCAGAGGCCCAGCGGCTGCGGGCGCAGGGATTAGATGTGCTGATTGGCGTGGTGGAAACCCACGGACGCAAAGAGACCGCCGCGCTGCTGGACGGTCTCAGCATCCTGCCGCTAAAGCGAAAGGCGCGCCATGGTCGTCATATCAGCGAATTCGATCTCGACGCGGCGCTGGCCCGCCGCCCGGCACTCATTTTGATGGATGAACTGGCGCACAGTAATGCGCCAGGCTCACGCCACCCTAAACGCTGGCAAGATATTGAAGAGCTGCTGGAAGCCGGTATTGACGTTTTTACTACCGTCAACGTGCAGCATCTGGAAAGCCTCAATGATGTGGTCAGCGGCGTCACCGGCATTCAGGTTCGCGAAACCGTCCCCGATCCTTTTTTCGATGCCGCTGACGATGTGGTGCTGGTCGATCTTCCCCCCGACGATTTGCGCCAGCGCCTGAACGAAGGCAAGGTCTATATCGCCGGTCAGGCGGAAAGAGCCATCGAGCATTTCTTTCGCAAAGGTAACTTGATCGCGCTACGTGAGCTGGCCCTGCGCCGCACGGCCGATCGGGTTGACGATCAGATGCGTGCCTGGCGTGGACGTCCGGGAGAGGAGAAAGTCTGGCATACCCGCGACGCCATATTGCTGTGTATTGGACACAACACCGGCAGCGAAAAGCTCGTGCGTGCCGCCGCGCGTCTGGCAGCGCGCCTCGGCAGCGTATGGCATGCAGTGTATGTCGAAACGCCAGCGCTGCACCGACTGCCCGAAAAACAACGCCGCGCAATTTTAAGCGCCCTGCGATTAGCCCAGGAGCTGGGTGCAGAAACCGCCACCCTTTCCGATCCCGCTGAAGACAAAGCAGTAATCCGCTACGCCCGTGAGCATAATCTGGGAAAAATTGTCCTCGGACGTCCGACTACGCGACGCTGGTGGCGCAGTGATTCCTTTGCTGACAAACTGGCCCATCGCGCACCGGATCTCGACCTGATGATTGTTGCGCTCGACGAACCACCTTCGCGCCCTGTGCTGCAAACTGCAGATAGCCGCACCTTTAAGGATAAGTGGCGGGTTCAAATTCAGGGTTGCGTGGTTGCCGTCGCGCTGTGCGCCATCATTACGTTGATTGCCATGCAGTGGTTGATGGCCTTTGACGCCGCCAACCTGGTGATGATCTATTTATTGGGTGTGGTGGTTATCGCCCTCTTTTACGGACGCTGGCCGTCAGTGCTGGCAACCTTTATTAACGTTGCCAGCTTCGATCTCTTCTTTATTGCCCCACGCGGTACGCTGGCCGTTTCCGACGTCCAGTACCTGCTTACCTTTGCCGTGATGCTAACGGTAGGGTTGGTTATCGGTAATCTCACCGCTGGAGTGCGTTATCAAGCACGGGTAGCGCGTTATCGTGAACAGCGTACGCGTCATTTATATGAGATGTCGAAAGCGCTGGCCGTCGGACGGAGCCAGCAGGATATCGCCGCCACCAGCGAACAGTTTATTGCCTCAACGTTCCAGGCCCGCAGCCAGGTTTTACTGCCCGGTGAGAACGGTAAGCTGGCCCCTCTCACTCATCAACAGGGCATGACACCGTGGGATGACGCCATTGCCCAATGGAGCTTTGATAAAGGGCAACCGGCCGGCGCAGGCACTGACACGTTACCGGGTGTGCCGTATCAAATTTTACCGTTAAAAAGCGCCGACAAAACGCATGGGTTGCTGGTTTTGGAACCAGGAAATTTACGCCAGCTGATGATCCCCGAACAGCAGCGCCTGCTGGAAACTTTCACTTTACTGGTCGCCAGTGCGCTGGAACGCCTGACGCTCACCGCCAGCGAAGAGCAGGCCCGGTTTGCCAGCGAGCGTGAAAGCATTCGCAATGCCCTGCTCGCCGCCCTTTCCCACGATTTGCGCACGCCGCTGACGGTGTTGTTTGGTCAGGCAGAGATCTTAACGCTGGATCTGGCAAGTGAAGGATCGCCGCACGCGCGCCAGGCCAGCGAAATTCGCCAGCACGTCCTGAATACGACCCGACTGGTTAATAACCTGCTGGATATGGCGCGAATTCAGTCTGGCGGCTTTAATCTTAAGAAAGAGTGGTTAACGCTGGAAGAGGTGGTCGGCAGTGCCCTGCAGATGCTGGAGCCAGGACTCTCTGCTCCTATTAATTTGTCGCTACCCGCGCCGTTGACGCTGATCCACGTCGATGGCCCGCTATTTGAACGGGTGCTGATTAACCTGCTGGAAAACGCTGTTAAATACGCAGGTCCAGCGGCGCAAATCGGTATTGATGCCAGCGTCGATGGCGAGCATCTGCAACTGGACGTCTGGGATAATGGCCCTGGCATTCCATCGGGAATGGAGCAACGAGTTTTTGACAAGTTCTCCCGGGGAAACAAAGAGTCATCTGTACCGGGCGTTGGGCTGGGGCTGGCAATCTGCCAGGCCATTGTGGACGTGCACGGCGGTACAATTTCCGTCCACAATCGCGCACAGGGAGGAGCATGTTTCCGTGTTACACTGCCCCAGGAAATCCCCCCTGAACTTGAAGATTTTCATGAGGATATGTGACGAACGTACTGATTGTTGAAGATGAACAGGCTATCCGTCGCTTTCTGCGCACTGCGCTGGAAGCCGATGGTCTGCGTGTATATGAAGCGGAAACGCTGCAACGTGGTCTGCTGGAAGCCGCCACGCGAAAACCCGATCTCATCATTCTCGATCTCGGTCTGCCGGACGGTGACGGCATTGATTTTATTCGTGACCTGCGACAATGGAGCGCGATACCGGTAATTGTGCTCTCAGCCCGCAGCGAAGAAAGCGATAAAATTGCCGCCCTGGATGCCGGTGCCGATGACTATCTCAGTAAACCCTTTGGTATTGGCGAGCTACAGGCGCGATTGCGCGTGGCATTGCGTCGCCACGCCAGCGGCACGTCTCCCGAGCCGGTGGTGCATTTTTCCAACGTAAAAGTAGATATCGCCGCCCGACTCGTACATCGTGGTGATGAAGAGATTCATTTGACGCCGATTGAGTTTCGCCTGTTAGCGGTACTGCTGAATAATGCCGGAAAGGTACTGACGCAGCGCCAGTTGCTCAATCAGGTTTGGGGACCAAACGCCGTCGAACACAGCCACTATCTGCGAATTTACATGGGACACCTGCGCCAGAAACTGGAACTGGACCCGGCACGTCCGCGTCATTTTCTGACCGAAACCGGGATTGGTTATCGGTTCATGCCATGACGTTAAGTTGAATATAAAAAGCCGGATCAGCGTATTTGCTGTCCGGCTTTTTCATTATTCATGCCGAATAGCGACGCTAGCGTCTTATCCGGCCTACGGTTTACGCGTTCTTCAGCACTTCGCTGACGATCTCAACCGCTTCTTTTTCGATCTGCTTGCGATGTTCTTCACCGAGGAAGCTTTCGCAGTAGATCTTGTAAGCGTCTTCCGTACCAGAAGGACGCGCGGCAAACCAGCCGTTGTCAGTCATCACTTTCAGACCGCCGATAGAAGCGCCGTTGCCCGGTGCAGCCGTCAGACGCGCGGTGATCGGGTCGCCCGCCAGCGTACTGGCGCTCACCATTTCCGGAGACAGCTTAGACAGCGCCGCTTTCTGCGCGGAGGTCGCGCTTGCCTGCAGGCGGTTGTAGCTCGGTGCGCCAAAGCGAGCAGCCAGTTCGTTGTAGTGTTCCTGCGGGTTCTTACCGGTCACTGCGGTAATTTCTGCCGCCAGCAGGCACATGATGATGCCGTCTTTGTCGGTTGACCACGGTGTACCGTCGAAACGCAGGAAAGATGCCCCCGCGCTCTCTTCCCCACCAAAGCCAAAACTGCCGTCAAACAGACCGTCAACAAACCATTTAAAGCCCACCGGCACTTCCACCAGCTTGCGGCCCAGATCGTTGACCACTCGGTCAATCATCGCCGATGACACCAGCGTCTTACCGACGGCAACATCTTTGCCCCACTGCGGACGATGCTGGAACAGGTAGTTGATCGCCACCGCCAGATAGTGGTTCGGATTCATCAGCCCTGCCGGGGTGACGATACCGTGACGGTCGTAGTCTGGGTCATTGGCAAAGGCCAGATCGAACTTGTCGCGCAGCGCCAGCAGCCCCGCCATCGCACACTCGGAGGAGCAGTCCATGCGGATTGCACCATCTTTGTCGAGATGCATAAAGCGGAAAGTCTGATCAACGTGATCGTTAACGATAGTCAGGTTCAGGTTGTAGTGCTTAGCAATACGCTTCCAGTATTCGATACCGGAACCGCCCAGCGGATCGACACCCAGCGTCAGACCCGCTTTCTGGATCGCCGCCATGTCTACGATGTCAGCCAGTCCTTCAACAAACGGCTGAACCAGATCCTGCTCTTTCACATGACCAGATGCCAGCGCAGCGTCCAGCGACATACGCTTCACGCCTTGCAGACCGGCCGCCAGCAGCGCGTTGGCTCTGTCTTCCACCACTTTGGTGACATTGGTGTCTGCCGGACCACCGTTTGGCGGGTTGTATTTAATGCCGCCATCTTCCGGCGGGTTGTGGGACGGCGTGATCACAATGCCGTCAGCCAGCGGGCCGCCTTTTTTGTTGTGGACCAGGATAGCGTTCGATACAGCAGGGGTTGGCGTAAAGCCGTTATTTTCCTGCACGATGACGTCAACGCCGTTCGCCGCCAGCACTTCCAGTACAGAGATAAAAGCCGGTTCAGACAGCGCGTGGGTATCCTTGCCCACATAGCACGGACCAGAAATCCCGTTTTTCGCACGTTCTTCAGCAATCGCCTGGGCGATAGCCAGAATATGCGGCTCGTTAAAACTATGACGACCTGCACTGCCGCGATGTCCGGACGTACCGAACTTAACAGCGTGCTCAGCGTTCCCTGCCGTTGGTTTCAGTACATAGTACTGTGCCGTCAGTTGGGCGACGTTAATCAAATCACTCTGTTGCGCAGGTTGACCTGCACGATTGTGGATTGCCATTGCCTGGTCCTTCTAATGCAAGGATTAAATTGTTCCGCAAACCTTTTCAATCAATTCCGCAGGGAATTGCATTGACTGCATGATGTGTTCAACCATGCTGCATTTACGGCCGGTATTGGTATTGGTGATCACCCAGTACGGCGTGCCTGGCACGTGCTTCGGTTTGGTTTGATTACCATTTTTCAGCAGCGTCTGTTCATCAGCTGCAAAATAAACACGCGTACGACCATGCAACGATTCCGTTGCTTCGGCGAACGCGTTTTGATCCAGTGAATAGAGTGTAGACAGCACCAGCATAAAGCGATTTACTGCTTTCTTCTGTTCCGCGTATTCGTCGGACAGCAGCAGCTCACGCATCGCGCGCACTTTATCTTTTACGGGGTTAACCGGCTTGGCTTCCACGACAGGTTGCACAGCGCGGACTTCTTTGACTATCGGAGTGACAGGCTGTGATGCGGCGGAAAATTTCAACATACGCCGTAAAATGTCGGATGCGCTCTCGCCAATATGCTTGGTGTGGCTGGCAATATAGCTATAGAGTTCATCATCAACTTCAATCGTTTTCATCTTAATCCAGTGCAGTGTTTAGCTGAATACAAGTTGTCGGGGTAAACACACGTAGTGTAAAGGCAAATCCCAACAGCGGATAGCGTCAAGCCTGGTGGCCAGCAAAACTCAGAGTAACCGTAGTTGTTGCAGCCATGTGGCAGAATGGTCAACATGATACCCTAACCCGTGAGTGTGAAAAAAAGAACTTTGCCATGAAATTGAATATCCGAGCGCAATCTGCGCAAAACCTGCACAATAATTCTCCCATCGTCCTGGTTCACGGCTTGTTTGGCAGCCTGGATAACCTGGGGATCCTGGCACGCGATCTAGTAGCCGACCACCACATCATCCAGGTCGATATGCGAAACCATGGCCTCTCCCCTCGTTCACCTGAGATGAATTATCCGGCTATGGCGCAAGATTTGCTGGATACGCTGGACGATCGGCAGATCGAAAAAGCGATCTTTATTGGCCACTCGATGGGCGGAAAAGCCGTCATGGCGCTGACTGCTCTGGCTCCGGAACGTGTCGAACGGCTGGTCGCCATCGACATTGCTCCCGTTGACTACCATGTTCGCCGCCACGATGAGATTTTTGCGGCAATCAATGCCGTAACCGATGCACAAGCGTCCTCACGCCAGCAGGCGGCAAGCGTCATGCGCCAGCACCTGCAAGAGGAAGGTGTTATCCAGTTTCTGCTGAAATCCTTTGTTGACGGCGAGTGGCGCTTTAACGTTCCCGTATTGTGGGATCAATATCCGCATATCGTCGGTTGGGAAACCATTCCTGCGTGGGAGCATCCGGCGCTGTTTATCCCAGGCGGCAACTCACCGTATGTTACCGAAGCGTATCGCGAACAACTGCTGGCGCAATTCCCACAAGCTCGTGCGCACGTTATAGCAGGCGCCGGGCATTGGGTGCATGCCGAAAAACCGGAGGCGGTGCTGCGCGCCATCCGTCGTTATCTGAGCGAGCAGGCTAACTGATTAAAAACTCAGCGTCTGCGCGCGATTACGCGCGCGGGCGTTGGCGTGTCTCCCCTGCTGATGTATTATGGCGCGCTATCCATCCGGGCAGACGCCTGGCTGATTGTTTCCCCGAAGTCACCAAGATCATGGCCAAAGAACAAACGGACCGTACGACATTAGATCTGTTCGCGCAGGAGCGTCGCCCGGGACGACCCAAAACTAATCCGCTCTCGCGTGATGAACAGTTACGTATTAATAAACGTAATCAGCTTAAGCGTGACAAAGTTCGCGGGCTTAAGCGTGTCGAACTGAAACTGAACGCTGATGCCGTTGACGCTCTGAACGAGCTGGCTGAGGCACGCAACATGAGTCGCAGTGAACTCATCGAAGAGATGCTGATGAACCAACTCAGCGCATTGCGCGGTCAGGCATAGTCTGAATTTCTGCTCTAAATCATAAATCGTGTAGCACAGAGTGCAGTCCTGCGTGTTTGCTGTTTCCGCATGCCAGACTGTTCTGCTATGATTGCCCTTATCCGTGGGCAATGCGCCACCATCATTTCAATAAGTTTCAAGAGGTTATTTTACTCATGGCAATCACTGGCATCTTTTTCGGCAGCGACACCGGTAATACCGAAAACATCGCAAAAATGATTCAAAAACAGCTTGGTAAAGACGTTGCCGATGTTCATGACATTGCAAAAAGCAGCAAAGAAGACCTCGAAGGGTATGACATTCTGCTGCTCGGCATCCCAACCTGGTACTACGGTGAAGCGCAGTGCGACTGGGACGACTTCTTCCCTACCCTCGAAGACATTGATTTTAACGGCAAACTGGTTGCATTGTTCGGCTGCGGCGACCAGGAAGATTACGCAGAATATTTCTGCGATGCGTTAGGGACCATTCGCGATATCATCGAACCGCGCGGCGCAACCATCGTTGGTCACTGGCCAACGGCAGGTTATCACTTTGAAGCGTCCAAAGGTCTGGCTGACGACGACCATTTTGTCGGTCTGGCTATCGATGAAGATCGCCAACCTGAACTGACCGCAGAACGCGTAGAAAAATGGGTTAAGCAGATCTCTGAAGAACTGCACCTCGACGAAATCATTAATGCCTGATTTCGTGTGGCGCAGATTTCCATCTGCGCCGCATCAATAGATAAAACCAATCAAAATAATTGCTACAAATTTGTAACTTTTTCGTCTGACCCTGTACAATGGCTGGATGCCAATCGGGTGTTGCACAGTGTGTTTGTCGGCGATACCACGTTTTGATTAACAATATATGCCAGAGACTTGCAGTTTTCATTTAGCCATGGCAGTTCTATAATGAATCGCATTATCTCAAGTGCAATTTCTGTCACTTCTGTTAATGAAGTGAATCGTTTAGCTACAGGACAGATTCCGCATGACTGACAACAATACCGCATTAAAGAAGGCTGGCCTGAAAGTAACGCTTCCTCGTTTAAAAATTCTGGAAGTTCTTCAGGAACCGGATAACCATCACGTCAGTGCGGAAGACTTATACAAACGCCTGATCGATATGGGTGAAGAAATTGGTCTGGCGACCGTGTATCGCGTGCTGAACCAGTTTGATGATGCCGGTATCGTGACCCGCCATAATTTTGAAGGTGGTAAATCCGTCTTCGAATTGACTCAACAGCATCATCACGATCACCTCATCTGCCTTGACTGCGGCAAAGTGGTCGAGTTCAGCGATGATTCCATCGAAGCCCGCCAACGTGAGATTGCGGCTAAACATGGCATTCGCTTAACTAACCATAGCCTCTATCTTTACGGTCACTGTGCCGAAGGCGATTGCCGCGAAGATGAGCACGCCCACGACGGCAAATAATGTAATGCTTTCTGAAAAGCCAACCATCAGGTTGGCTTTTTTTATGGGCGTTACCTGCCCTTTTCCCCTTCCCTCCGCTCCTGTGTTGCTTTAATGTAAAAATCAATTGCCCCCTTCCGGAGAGTCGAAATGGAACTTCGCCAGCTACGCTATTTTGTGCGCATTGTAGAAACCGGCAGCATGGGTAGCGCGGCGCTCGATCTCAATATCGGGGTTTCGGCACTCAGCCAGCAAATGTCGCGTCTGGAAAACGAACTCGCTATTCGCCTGCTGCAGCGCACTTCGCGAGGCGTGACCCCCACCAGCGCCGGACTGGCTTTTTACTCCCAGGCGCAGCTGGCGCTCCGTCACGCAGACGATGCAATCCTCGCCGCGCGTGAATCCCGGCTTTCCGGGCACGTCAGCGTCGGCATGGCTCCCAGTACCGCTTCAGTTCTCGGTATGCCTTTTATTCACGCCATGCGGGAAAGCTATAGCGATGTTCGCCTGCATGTGGTGGAAAGTCTCTCTGGTAATCTGGAACGGATGATTAATACCCGACAGATTGATCTGGCTGTGGTGTTTCAAAAAGAAAAGATCCTGCGCTGGAGTGCCAGACCGATTCTCGAAGAACGGCTGTTTTTGATTGGGACCCATGCCCTACTGGCTGATATTACCGATGACAATATTGCCCCAGCCCAGTTGGCGAGTATTCCATTGATAATGCCCAGCCCAGGCCACGGTCTGCGCGGCAGGCTGGAAGCAATTTGTCAGGAACACTCGCTGAACATTGAGATCGCTACAGAAATTGATGGTCTGGCGCTGCTGATGCGCGCCGTGCGCAGTGGCATTGGCGCCACTCTTCAACCCGGAGCGGCGATTTCCCATCTCGATAAAGAGACGCTAAGAGTGATCGGCGTCCATAATCCGATACTTAGCCGCCCCAACTTTCTGGTGAGCCTCTCTGACGATGAGCTCACCCCGGCGGGCCTCGCAGCCCGCGTGGTGCTGACGAAAGTGATGCATCAACTGGTGGAAGCAGGACGCTGGCCAGGCGCCATCCTTTACAATAACTAAAGCCCTCTTTAGCACTACGTCATAGCGCCCGCACAAGCCGTTCGCATACATTTTAATTACAAATTTAACAATTAGTTAAATGGTAATGGAGTATACGATGGTTGATGTTCTGGTGATTGGCGGTGGCAATGCTGCCTTATGCGCTGCCCTTACCGCCCGGGAGCAAGGCGCTTCCGTTTTACTACTCGAAGCGGCTCCCCGGGAATGGCGTGGGGGAAATTCCCAACACACGCGTAACCTGCGCTGTATGCATGATGCACCGCAGGATGTGCTGGTGGAAAGCTATCCGGAAGAGGAGTTCTGGCAAGATCTGCAGCGCGTCACGGAAGGAAATACCAACGAAGCCCTGGCTCGTCTGGTGATCCGCACCTCTTCACAGTGTCGCGACTGGATGCGCCGACACGGCGTCAATTTTCAACCTCCTCTCTCTGGCGCTTTACACGTGGCGCGAACCAACGCCTTTTTTATGGGCGGTGGCAAGGCCCTGGTGAATGCCTATTATCGCAGCGCAGAAAAACTGGGAGTGCAGATCCGCTATAACACCCCCGTTCAGGCGCTTGAACTGCGTAATGGCGAGTTCGTGGCGGCGCTGGCAGGTGAAGAGCGCATCACAGCTAAATCCTGCGTGCTTGCCGCGGGCGGGTTTGAGTCAAACCGCGAATGGCTGCGAGAAGCGTGGGGAGAGAACGAGCGCGGCGAATGGCCTGCAGATAACTTTCTGATTCGCGGCACGCGCTTTAACCAGGGCGTACTGCTCAAATTTATGATCGATGCCGGAGCCGACATCATCGGCGAACCCTCCCAGTCACACTGCGTAGCCATTGACGCCAGAGCGCCATTATATGACGGCGGGATTTGTACCCGCGTGGACTGTGTTTCGCTCGGCATAGTCGTCAACCGTGACGCTGAGCGTTTTTATGATGAAGGCGAAGATTTCTGGCCCAAACGCTACGCCATCTGGGGACGACTGGTCGCCCAACAGCCCGGGCAGATTGGCTACTCCATTATCGACAGTAAAGCCATCGGCCACTTCATGCCTCCGGTCTTTCCTGGCGCACAGGCCAATACGCTGGCGGAACTGGCTCATCAGTTGGGGCTGAATGGCGAACACTTTACCCACACCGTGACGGAGTACAACAACGCCTGCCAGCCCGGCCAGTTCAACCATACCATTCTGGATAACTGCACGACAAAAGCGTTAACCCCCGCGAAGACACACTGGGCGCGACCACTGGACCAGCCGCCTTACTACGGCTATGCCCTGCGGCCAGGGATCACTTTCACCTATCTCGGGTTAAAAGTAAATGAACGCGCTGCCGTACACTTTGCCGGGCAGCCAAGCCGCAACCTGTTCGTCGCCGGAGAGATGATGGCGGGCAACGTGCTGGGCAAGGGCTACACCGCAGGCGTGGGCATGTCAATCGGTACCACTTTTGGCCGTATTGCCGGAAAAGAAGCCGCGCTGGCCGCACGTAAGGAGACTCGTCATGAGGCAGCTTGAGAAACTGATTATCGACGCGCAAATTATCACCGAACCGGAAGCGGAAGTTGAACGCGTGATGCAGGTCTGCAACGCCTGTCGCTATTGTGAAGGATTTTGCGCCGTGTTCCCGGCAATGACGCAGCGCCTGGAATTCGGTAAAGCGGATATCAATTATCTGGCAAACTTGTGCCATAACTGCGGTGCCTGCCTGCACGCCTGTCAGTATGCCCCGCCTCATGAGTTTGCCATCAACGTGCCGAAGGCGATGGCAGAAGTCCGGCTTGAAACCTATCAGCACTACGCACAACCCGCGGCCTTTGGCGCGCTTTATCGTCGCGCAGGCGTCACCGTGACGCTGGCGCTGGTTTTCGGTCTGATCCTGTTTTTACTGCTCGCCATGGGGTTAAAAGGCTCGTTACTCCATCCTCCGTTGGCCGGAGATTTCTACCAAATTTTCCCGCATAACCTGCTGGCCTGGATGTTTGGTTCGGTATTTATTCTGGCGATAGGTCTGCTGATGGCGGGCGTTATCCGCTTCTGGCGCGAGATTTCTCCCGGTATGCCACGTTCCGTCGAAATTGCTGAAGCTTCACACGATGCGCTGACACTAAAGTATCTCGATGGTGGGCACGGTAAAGGTTGTAATGAAGCAGATGATGCCTTCACTCTGATGCGCCGCCGTTTTCATCACTTCACTTTCTACGGTTTTCTGCTCTGCTTTGCCGCCACCGTGGTGGCGACGGGCTATCACTATTTCGCAGGTATAGAAGCACCCTATCCGTTCTTCAGCGTTCCGGTCATGCTGGGCACGTTAGGCGGCATTGGCCTGGTTGTCGGCCCGGCTGGCTTGCTATGGCTCAATCTCAAGCGTTCACCGCTACATGGCGACGCACGGCAAAAACCGATGGATCGCGGTTTTATTTTGCTGCTGCTGCTGACCAGTCTGACCGGTTTAGCCCTGCTGGCAGGAAGAGACTCGTCCTGGATGGCTATTTTGCTCGCCATTCACCTCGGCGTGGTCATGGCGCTCTTTCTGACCATTCCTTACGGAAAATTTGCCCATGGATTTTACCGCTGCGCAGCCTTACTCAAGTGGGCGATTGAGAAACGGCGCGGCAAACAGGCGGGGGTCACAGACAACTAACCCGCACACTCTTACCTCTATAAATATTATGATAAGACAGTGGAGCAAACCCAATGACACAACAACCATCGCGCGCCGGAACTTTCGGCGCAATACTGCGGGTAACCAGCGGTAATTTTCTCGAACAGTTCGACTTTTTTCTGTTCGGGTTTTACGCCACCTATATTGCAAAGACCTTCTTTCCCGCGGAGAGTGAATTTGCCGGGCTAATGTTAACTTTCGCCGTTTTTGGCTCGGGTTTCTTAATGCGACCCGTTGGCGCCATTGTGCTGGGTGCTTACATCGACAGAATTGGTCGTCGTAAAGGCCTGATGGTGACGCTGGCGATTATGGGCTGCGGTACCCTGCTGATAGCCCTTGTACCTGGCTATCACAGTATTGGCCTGCTGGCTCCCGTGCTGGTATTACTTGGACGATTATTACAGGGATTTTCTGCAGGCGTAGAGTTAGGCGGTGTCTCGGTTTATCTTTCGGAAATCGCCACGCCTGGCAATAAAGGCTTCTACACCAGTTGGCAGTCGGCCAGTCAACAGGTCGCCATTGTGTTAGCGGCGCTGATTGGTTACGGTCTGAACGCCACTTTGGGACACGATCAGATCTCGGAATGGGGCTGGCGCATTCCCTTCTTTATTGGTTGCATGATTATTCCTTTGATCTTCGTGCTCCGCCGCTCGCTGCAGGAAACAGACGCATTTTTACAACGCACGCACCGCCCCGACACTCGGGAAATTTTCACCACTATCGTCAAAAACTGGCGTCTTATCGCTGCAGGTACGCTGCTGGTGGCGATGACCACAACGACATTTTACTTCATCACCGTCTACACCCCGACCTACGGCAGGGCTGTACTCCACCTGAGCGCTCGCGACAGCCTGGTGGTCACCATGCTGGTCGGTATTTCTAACTTTATCTGGCTGCCCATTGGCGGGGCAATTTCTGACCGAATTGGTCGTCGTCCGGTGTTAATGGGGATTACCGTACTCGCTCTGATCACCACCTGGCCGGTAATGCACTGGCTCACCGCCGCACCAGATTTTACACGCATGACCTTGGTCCTGCTTTGGTTCTCATTCTTTTTTGGTATGTATAACGGGGCAATGGTAGCCGCACTCACCGAGGTGATGCCGGTCTATGTGCGTACGGTGGGCTTTTCACTGGCATTCAGTCTTGCCACGGCGATTTTTGGCGGCCTAACGCCGGTCATATCCACGGCACTGGTTCAGCTAACCGGGGATAAAAGCTCACCGGGATGGTGGCTGATGTGCGCGGCACTTTGCGGACTCGCCGCCACGGCAATGCTGTTTGTCCGGCTAAGTCGGGGTTATCAACCAGTGGAAAATAAGCTCTGAAATGCAAACGGGCGGAAAATTCTCCGCCCGTTGTCTTTTTCATTTTTTGAATTACTGTGCGGCATTCTTGCTGCGAATTTCCTGCCAGACTTTATCGCAATCAGCATTAACGGCCTGATCGTTACCCGTGCGCGTAGCCTGGATACACTGCTGATAATCCAGCACGCGTACGCTTTCTTCATTGGCAAACTGCTGGTGCTGTTTTTCTTTCTTCAGTACATTCAACACGCTTTGGCAGGCTTCTATTTTTTCCGGCGATCCTTGAGCGGTATTAATACACGCGCTGTAGGCTTCTTTCAGACGGCTGTCTTCTTTCGGTGCAGGGGATTGCGTACAAGCCACCAGCCCTGATGCCATAACGGCGATGAGTATCAGTTTTTTCATAGCACGTTCCTCAACGAGGCGGCAGGCGCCCGGCCTGCCGCTATTGGCATTAGAAGATAGTGAACGGAGCAATAACGATGAATTTCACGTCACGCTCATCCTGGAAGATGTTGCCGTAACCACCACCCCAGCTCGGAATATCTGAATGGTTGTCGTACTGGGTGAAGTGCAGTTTAAACATAGTGCCCTTCGCACGACCATCCTGCAGGGTGTAGACCGCATCCAGGCTGTAAGAAGATTCTTCGATAGTGCGGTTTTTGTCGTAGTACGCATCCGGGTTGAGCTGCCAGGTAGCGGGTTTGGCATCCCATGCATAAACGTAGGACGCGCCCACTGCCCAGCCCGGCAGGTTCCAGTTCTTCAGGTCATACATTGCGCCGAAGAAGACTGCCTTTTCGCCGTTGGCGTTGAAGTCAGAACGGTTATCCCACCACACGTCCAGGCGACCGTTTGATGAGGCGTAGGTCGGGGTCATACGCTGCAGGAAGTAGCCTTGCTGCCCATCTGCTTTAACCCATGTGCCTTCCAGACGCAGGTCGACCACTTCCGCTACTTTATAACCGAAGGTCAGCGCCTGCAGCCAGGCCGTGCCGTCATAAATATCGTTCACGGTGCGATCGTCAACTTTGTCACGTGCGCCGTAGAATTGATAGCTGGTAGTAAACGGGTTACCGCCTAAATCGAATTTGTAGCTGGCTTTGGCGAAGTACTGATCGACGTAGCCTTCAGACTGACCAAATGCCGCTTCCAGTAACAGGTTATTTTTGAAGTCATATTTCGCGCCGATTGAATGCAGGTAATCAACGCTGGTCTTTTTATCAGCCTGATAGAATTTATCGACTTCGGTGTGCCACGGCGCTTTATATTCGTTAGCCCACATATAGGAGAAGCTTAGTGCTCCAGCATCACCATAGTCGAAGTTGGCACCGGCTTCAGCCCCCTGATAGGTACCTGGCATAAAGCTCCAGTGCGGTGCCAGCAAAGTCTGCCCGGTTGGTTGAATGTAACCGGCACGCGCCCAGGTTGGGCCGTATTTAAATTTAGCTGCTGCTTTATAAAGGCTAATCCCGCTCTTATCGCCGGAGTAATCCTCGTCATAGCCTTTATTTTTGGAAGAGAATGCGATTTCGTTTGGATGGCCGCTTTCGCTACTTTCGTTCATTTCAATAGCGGTAAATGCTGCGATATCAATACCAAACATATCGGCCGCATAACCGGACTGGAAGTCGAGGTTAGCGTTCCAGGTGGAGTGAGAAAGGTTGGTTTTGTATTTGTCATGATCGGTCACATCTTTACGGTCACGCTCACGCTGCCAGTAATAGATGCCGCCGGTTAAGGTTGAGTCATCAATAAATCCTTCGGCGTGTACCTGCGGAGCGACAACAAAACCCGACATTGCTGTGATACCGGCGATAGCCAGCGCCAGCGTACTACGTTTGCCACTAAACGTACGCATATGTTAATCCTCTTTGACATAAAAATGCTGCCGATATAAGCGGACAGCGAAAAAACAAAAATTAAAAAAGTAGCGCCAAGAAAACCTCAGTGACTACAATGAATAGACTATTTTTCGCGACGCGAATTATCAATCTCTTTCTGTAACGAGTATGTAATAGTATGAGCAACCGCACATATTTCATTGCTTTCTGTTACATTTTCATTGGGAGATAAAAAAGCGTTGAAAAAATGAAAAAATCGCTTGTTTTCCATAGAGATGAAATCGGTTTCAGCCCATTTCACATTGAGGTAAGTTATTTAAACGTAAAAACATTCAGCCGATTTATTATTACAGACATGTAATTAATTCGCTGCGCAAACGGAGCCTGTCAAACGGTTTTTTTGCGAAAAAAAACGCCGCATGAAGCGGCGTTTAGAGAGGATGTGTTGCGACTTATTCGCCCGCTTTAGCCCACGTATCACGCAGACCAACGGTACGGTTAAACACCAGCTTGTCAGCCGTTGCATAACGGCTGTCCAGGCAGAAGTAACCTTCACGCTCAAACTGGAACGCTTTACCTGCAACCGCAGCCTGCAGCGACGGCTCACCGTAACCCTGCTTAATGACTAGCGATTCCGGGTTAATAACGGACAGGAAGTCTTCCGCCGCACCTGGGTTTGGCACGCTAAACAGACGGTCGTACAGACGGATTTCAATCGGTAGCGCATGGGACGCGCTCACCCAGTGAATAACGCCTTTAACTTTACGACCATCGGCCGGATCTTTGCTCAGGGTGTCAGCATCGTAGGTGCAGAAAATGGTGGTGATCTTCCCTTCTGCATCTTTCTCAACACGTTCGGCCTTGATCACGTATGCATTACGCAGACGTACTTCTTTACCCATCACCAGACGCTTGTACTGCTTGTTCGCTTCTTCGCGGAAGTCTGCGCGATCGATCCAAATTTCACCGCTAAACGGTACTTCACGGCTACCCATTTCCGGTTTATTCGGATGGTTAGACATAGTGACCAGCTCGCTTTCGCCCTGCGGGTAGTTTTCGATAACCAGTTTCACCGGATCGATAACCGCCATCGCGCGCGGAGCATTTTCGTTCAGATCTTCGCGGATGCAGGATTCCAGAGAAGCGATCTCAATGGTGTTGTCCTGTTTGGTCACGCCAATGCGTTTGCAGAACTCACGGATCGCGGCAGCGGTGTAACCGCGACGACGCAGGCCAGAGATCGTCGGCATACGCGGATCGTCCCAGCCTTCAACGTGCTTGTCGGTCACCAGCAGGTTCAGCTTGCGCTTGGACATCACGGTGTATTCCAGATTCAGGCGCGAGAATTCGTACTGGCGCGGATGAACCGGAATGGTGATGTTGTCCAGCACCCAGTCATACAGACGACGGTTATCCTGGAACTCCAGCGTACACAGTGAATGCGTAATGCCTTCCAGCGCATCGCTGATGCAGTGGGTAAAGTCGTACATCGGGTAGATGCACCACTTGTTGCCGGTCTGATGGTGTTCGGCGAACTTAATGCGGTACAGCACCGGATCGCGCATCACGATAAACGGCGAAGCCATATCGATTTTCGCACGCAGGCAGGCCTTACCTTCTTCAAAGCCACCGGTACGCATTTTTTCGAACAGCGCCAGGTTCTCTTCAACGCTACGATCGCGGTACGGGCTGTTTTTACCTGGCTGAGTCAGCGTGCCACGGTATTCGCGGATTTCGTCCGCTGACAGTTCGTCAACGTACGCCAGCCCTTTATTAATAAGCTCTACCGCATAGGCGTGAAGCTGATCGAAGTAATCCGAAGAGTAGCGAATGTCGCCAGTCCAGTGGAAACCTAACCATTCAACGTCGTTTTTAATCGACTCAACGTACTCGATATCTTCTTTAACCGGGTTCGTATCATCAAAACGCAGGTTGCACTGGCCCTGGTAATCTTGCGCAATGCCAAAGTTCAGACAAATGGATTTCGCGTGGCCAATGTGCAGATAGCCATTTGGCTCCGGCGGAAAACGGGTATGGATAGTGGTGTGCTTACCACTGGCCAGATCTTCATCGATGATCTGACGAATAAAGTTACTCGGGCGGGCTTCAGCCTCACTCATCGTGGATTCCTCAAAGCGTAAACAACGTATAACGGAGTATGATCTTATAAGCGACGTCAGGAGACAACTATTAGTTGCACAAAAAAGCTGTTCAGCAGGAGATATGAGGGCATTTGCTGCAAAAAAAAGCGGCGGAGGACTATCCCCCGCCGCTTAAGGCACTTAACTCACTTTACTCAGGAGCAGTTACTTACCTTTAATCTCATACAGTGGTGTTTGACCAGCAACCACATGACCTTCGGCTTTAATGACCAGAGCGCCGAAATCATCGCTGTTGCTGCACACAACCGGGCTTATCATAGAACGTGCATTAGCGTTCAGGAACTCCAGATCCATTTCCAGAATCGGTTGACCTGCAGTAACTTCCGCACCTTCTTCAACCAGACGCTTAAAGCCTTTACCTTCCAGCGCGACGGTGTCGATGCCCATATGGACCACGATTTCCGCGCCTTTAACAGTTTCCAGGCAGAACGCATGGTTAGTGTTGAAGATTTTCACGATGGTGCCCGCAGCCGGAGCAACCACGATTTTATCCGTTGGTTTCACCGCCACGCCGTCACCTACAGCTTTGCTGGCGAAGGCTTCATCAGGAACCTGCTCCAGCGCAACTACGTCACCGGTAATCGGAGAAACCAGCGCTTCAACGGTGACTGCATTCGCTACAGCCTGCGGTTTTGCTGCCGGAGCCGCTGCTGCTGGCGCACTTTCACCAGACGCTGCTGCCACCGGGCCACGCGCGACAACTTTCTTCATTTCGTCGCCGATGGATTCAGCTTTCGCACCCACGATGACCTGAATTGTTTGCTTATTCAGCTTAACGACACCCGATGCTCCTAAACGTTTACACATCGCATCGTTTACGCGACCGGAGTCGGCAACGGTCAGACGCAGACGAGTGATACAGGCATCAATCGCTTTCAGGTTATCAGTGCCGCCAACCGCTGCAATGTAGCTGGTTGCCAGTTGAGCCAAACCTTCTTCAGTGTTGCTGTTGGCTTCTTCAGTAACGATATCGTCTTCTTTATCTTCGCGGCCCGGCGTTTTCAGGTTAAACATACGAATAACCGCGCTGAACAACACAAAGTAGATAACGAAGAACACCAGACCCATCACCACCAGCATCCAGACGTTCTGGCTTGCTGCCGGCAGGTTGTACATCAACACGTAGTCGATAGCACCTGCGGAGAAGGAGAAGCCTGCGTGGATCCCCAGCAGTGTTGCAACGAACAGGCTGATACCCGTTAACAGTGCGTGCAGGAGGTACAGCAGCGGAGCCAGGAACATGAACAGGAATTCCAGCGGCTCGGTAACACCGGTCAGGAACGCGGTGATCGCAACGGACAGCAGCATACCGCCAACCATCGGACGACGTGCTTTCGGAGCCGCGAAGTACATCGCCAGCGCCGCACCCGGCAGACCAAACATCATGATCGGGAAGAAGCCAGACATGAACATACCCGCAGTGCCGTCACCCGCGTAGAAGCGGTTGATGTCACCGTGGAATACGGTACCTGCAGCGTTAGTAAATTCGCCAATCTGGAACCAGGCGATAGTATTCAGCACCTGATGCAGACCGGTTGGGATCAGCAGACGGTTGATGAAACCAAAGATACCGGAACCCAGCGCGCCAGCGCCCACGATCCACTCACCACCCGCATGGATGGCATTCTGTACCGGTGGCCATACGTAACCGAAGATAGCAGCCAACACCAGACAGAAGAAGCCAGTGGCGATCGGCACGAAGCGTTTGCCGCCAAAGAAGCTCAGGAAGTCAGGCAGTTTGATACCAGACCAGCGGTTATACACGGCACCGCCGACCAGACCGGTGATGATACCAGCCAGCACGCCCATATTGATTGCAGGGTTAATGGTAACCATTGCTTTGGTCAATATGAAATAACCGACCGCACCTGCCAGCGCTGCTGCACCTGCGCTGTCTTTTGACCAGCTGGAAGCAACACCGATCGCAAATATTAACGCGAGGTTATCAAAGATGGCCCCACCCGCTTGCGCGATGAAGGGTACGTTAAGTAAATCTGGTTGGCCGAATCGCAGCAGCAGTGCCGCGACTGGCAGCACAGCGATGGGGAGCTGTAACGCCCTACCCAGCCGCTGGAAAAAACCTAAAATATTCATTTTATTCCCCCTACGAGACCCCGATTAGGCTTCTTTGAAGCCATATTTTTATTGTGTGACCATTCCTGACAGCAAGATTCTGGAACAACGATATTAACCATTCATCTACATTCAGAGTGTGTGAAAAATTAATTCGTATCGCAAATTAAACGCGTGTTTTTTGTGATTTCAGTCACCAAATATCGTTATTAACCCTCCCTTCCACTGGCTAACTACGAAAACTTATTTTATCATTCAAAAAATCGAAACGGATTGATCCTTACCGATGCAAAACCAGGTTACGCTTAATACTGCACAGAGACTCAATCCGCCAATTGCTTACATTTACTTTTGAGGTGAAGAATGAGACTGATCCCCCTGAATACCGCTGAACAAGTCGGCAAATGGGCTGCTCGCCATATCGTTAACCGTATTAACGCGTTCAAACCAACGGCAGATCGTCCGTTCGTTCTGGGCCTGCCGACTGGCGGTACTCCGCTGACAGCTTATAAAGCATTGGTTGAAATGCACAAAGCGGGCCAGGTGAGCTTCAAGCATGTTGTTACTTTCAATATGGACGAATATGTTGGCCTGCCGAAAGAGCATCCGGAAAGCTACCACAGCTTTATGCACCGCAATTTCTTTGATCACGTTGATATTCCAGCAGAAAACATCAACCTCCTCAATGGTAATGCGCCGGATATTGATGCAGAATGCCGTCAGTATGAAGAAAAAATCCGTTCTTACGGTAAAATCCACCTGTTTATGGGCGGTGTAGGCAACGATGGTCACATCGCGTTCAACGAACCGGCTTCCTCTTTGGCTTCCCGTACCCGTATCAAAACGTTGACTCACGACACACGTGTTGCTAACTCACGCTTCTTTGACGGCGACGTAAGCCAGGTGCCTAAATATGCGCTGACCGTTGGCGTGGGTACCCTGCTGGATGCCGAAGAGGTGATGATCCTGGTTCTGGGCCACCAGAAAGCACAGGCGCTGCAAGCCGCCGTTGAAGGCAACGTTAACCACATGTGGACCATCAGTTGCCTGCAGTTGCATCCAAAAGCCGTTGTGGTCTGCGATGAGCCTTCCACCATGGAACTGAAAGTGAAGACGCTGAAATACTTCAACGAGTTAGAAGCGGAAAATATTAAAGGTCTGTAATTGATGTCTCCGCCCTGTCGATGAGTTGCAGGGCGGCATTTTTTGAAATCGGGGGTCGGAATGTATGCTTTAACCCAGGGCCGGATCTTTACCGGTCACGAAATTCTTGATGACCATGCGATTGTTGTCGCCAATGGCCTGATTGACAGCGTTTGCCCACTGGCTGAGTTACCGTCAGGAATTGAACAGCGCTCACTGAATGGGGCCATTGTTTCCCCCGGTTTTATTGATGTACAGCTAAACGGCTGCGGCGGTGTACAGTTTAACGATACGGCAGAAGCCGTGACCGTTGAAACGCTGGAAATCATGCAGAAAGCCAATGAAAAATCTGGCTGCACCAACTATTTACCAACGCTTATCACCACCAGCGATGACCTGATGAAACAGGGTGTTCGCGTGATGCGTGAATACCTGGCGAAACACCCGAATCAGGCATTAGGACTTCATCTTGAAGGCCCGTGGCTGAACCTTGTGAAAAAAGGTACCCATAATCCTGGATTTGTCCGTCAGCCGGACGCTGCGTTGGTTGATTTCCTGTGCGATAATGCGGATGTGATCACCAAAGTCACACTGGCACCAGAAATGGTCCCGGTAGAGGTCATCACCAAACTGGTTAATGCCGGTATCGTGGTTTCTGCGGGTCACTCCAATGCAACGGTCAAAGAAGCCAAAATCGGTTTCCGCGCAGGCATCAGCTTTGCGACCCATTTGTTCAACGCGATGCCGTACATTACCGGTCGTGAACCAGGTCTGGCGGGCGCAATTCTTGATGAAGCCGATATCTACTGCGGTATCATCGCCGATGGCCTGCACGTTGATTACGTTAACATTCGTAATGCTAAGCGCCTGAAAGGCGACAAGCTGTGCCTGGTCACTGACGCGACCGCGCCAGCAGGTGCAAACATTGAACAGTTCATTTTCGCTGGTAAAACAATATACTACCGCAATGGACTGTGTGTTGATGAGAACGGTACGTTGAGCGGTTCATCATTAACCATGATTGAGGGTGTACGCAATCTGGTCGAACATGCGAATATCGCTCTCGACGAAGTCCTGCGCATGGCAACGCTCTACCCTGCTCGCGCCATTGGCGTCGACAAACAACTCGGCAGTATCGCGCCAGGCAAAGTAGCCAACCTGACTGCGTTCACGCACGACTTTAAAATTATCAAGACCATCGTTAATGGCAACGAGGTCGTTACTGAGTAAGAGAAAGAATGACACCAGGCGGACAAGCTCAAATAGGTAATGTTGATCTCGTAAAACAGCTTAACAGCGCGGCGGTTTATCGCCTGATTGACCAGCATGGGCCAATCTCGCGAATTCAAATTGCCGAGCAAAGCCAGCTTGCCCCCGCCAGCGTAACCAAAATTACGCGTCAGTTGATCGAACGCGGGCTGATCAAAGAAGTCGATCAGCAGGCCTCCACCGGGGGCCGCCGCGCTATCTCTATCGTCACAGAAACCCGCAATTTCCACGCAATTGGCGTACGCCTGGGTCGCCACGATACGACGCTCACTCTCTATGATATGAGCAGTAAAGTGGTCGCCGAAGAGCATTACCCTCTCCCGGAGCGCACCCAGGAAACGCTGGAATATGCGCTGCTCAACACCATTGCCATCTTTATAGAGAGCTGTCAGCGGAAAATCCGCGAGCTGATCGCAATTTCTGTCATCCTGCCAGGCCTTGTCGATCCTGAAAGCGGCGTCATCCGCTATATGCCACACATTCAGGTCGAAAACTGGGGGCTGGTCGAAGCGCTCGAAAAACGCTTCAAAGTTACCTGCTTTGTTGGTCACGATATTCGCAGCCTGGCGCTGGCTGAGCACTATTTCGGGGCAAGCCAGGATTGCGAAGACTCCATTTTGGTGCGAGTGCACCGCGGAACCGGCGCGGGAATTATTTCCAATGGCCGCATTTTCATCGGTCGCAATGGCAACGTCGGTGAGATTGGTCATATTCAGGTTGAGCCGCTGGGTGAGCGCTGTCACTGCGGTAATTTCGGCTGTCTGGAAACCATTGCGGCCAACGCCTCTATCGAACACCGCGTACAAAACTTGCTAAAGCAAGGCTATCCAAGCCGGCTCACGCTGGATGATTGCAGTATCAAAGCCATCTGTAAGGCAGCGAATAAAGGCGATAATCTGGCAGCAGAAGTCATCGAGCATGTTGGCCGCCATCTGGGTAAAACCATCGCTATCGCCATCAACCTCTTTAATCCGCAGAAAATCGTCATTGCGGGCGAAATTACCGAGGCTGATAAAGTACTGCTGCCTGCAATAGAAAGCTGTATCAACACGCAGGCTTTGAAGGCGTTTCGCCATAATTTACCGGTGGTTCGGTCCACGCTGGATCACCGCTCCGCCATTGGCGCCTTTGCGCTGGTGAAACGCGCAATGCTTAACGGGACTTTGCTGCAACGTTTGCTGGAAAGCTAATACACGTCATCCTTCAAGCTGCCTCTGCGTTAGCTGCATCTGCTCACCCCGGTCACTTACTTCAGTAAGCTCCGGAGGTTCGCAGACTTGCCGCCTTGATGCGACTCGAATGATGTAGTGTATTTTGTGTATAGTAATGCCTTCTTTTTTTAATGTCGGATTGTCCATGGCCATTAAGAATGTAATTTGTGATATCGACGGCGTGCTGATGCACGACAATGTTGCTGTACCGGGTGCGGCAGAATTTCTGACTGGGATCCTGGAAAAAGGTCTGCCGTTAGTCCTGCTGACTAACTACCCTTCGCAGACCGGGCAAGATCTGGCAAACCGCTTCGCCACCGCAGGTGTGAATGTCCCTGATAGCGTCTTTTATACTTCCGCGATGGCTACCGCTGATTTTCTTCGTCGCCAGGAAGGAAAAAAGGCCTATGTGGTTGGTGAAGGCGCGTTAATTCACGAACTGTATAAAGCTGGATTTACCATTACCGACGTGAACCCCGATTTTGTGATTGTTGGCGAGACGCGTTCCTATAACTGGGACATGATGCATAAAGCGGCGTATTTTGTCGCCAACGGCGCTCGTTTTATCGCCACTAACCCGGATACCCACGGTCGCGGCTTTTATCCCGCCTGTGGAGCACTCTGTGCCGGTATTGAGAAGATCTCAGGTCGTAAACCATTTTATGTCGGCAAACCAAGCCCGTGGATTATTCGCGCGGCGCTCAACAAAATGCAGGCGCACTCAGAAGAAACCGTCATTGTTGGCGACAACCTGCGCACCGATATTTTGGCAGGTTTTCAGGCGGGTCTGGAAACTATCCTGGTACTGTCTGGCGTATCCAAGCTCGATGATATTGACAACATGCCGTTCAGACCAAGCTGGATTTACCCGTCTGTTGCTGAAATTGATGTGATTTGATTCGCAGGCCGGATAAGACATAAGTTCGTCTTATTCGGCAATTATGCAGCGTTATTGCCGGATGGCGGCGTCATCGTCTTATCCGCCCCACGAAGCCCCTCCATTCAATAAAACCGCCATAAAACTGTCGATTCATCAATAAACACGTCTATTCTGTAATCTTTTTTCACCAATCTACAATGACCATTGCAGTTTTTATTTTCTGACCCGCAATTCGCTTGCGCCCTCTCCCGCTTTGCGGCATTTTCTTTATCAAGCAAACATAAAAAGCATCACGCAACAGGTTAACGGAGAAGGTTATGTGTTCTATTTTTGGCGTATTCGATATTAAAACTGACGCAGTTGAACTGCGTAAAAAAGCCCTGGAATTGTCTCGTCTGATGCGCCATCGCGGCCCGGACTGGTCGGGTATTTATGCCAGTGATAACGCCATTCTGGCACACGAACGTCTGTCCATCGTCGACGTCAACGCCGGTGCTCAGCCGCTGTACAACGTGAAGAAAACGCATATCCTGGCGGTTAACGGTGAAATTTATAACCACCAGGCGCTGCGCGCTGAGTACGGCGATCGCTATCAGTTCCAGACCGGTTCCGATTGCGAAGTTATCCTCGCGCTGTATCAGGAAAAAGGCCCAGAGTTTCTGGATGATCTGCAAGGCATGTTTGCTTTTGCCCTGTATGACAGCGAGCAGGACGCTTATCTGATCGGTCGCGATCATATTGGGATCATCCCGCTGTATATGGGTTACGACGAACACGGTAACTTCTATGTTGCGTCTGAAATGAAAGCGCTGGTTCCTGTCTGCCGCACAATCAAAGAATTCCCGGCCGGTAGTTATTTATGGAGTAAAGACGGCGAAATTCGTCAGTACTACCAGCGCGACTGGTTTGAATACGATGCAGTCAAAGACAACGTTACCGATAAAAACGAGCTGCGCCAGGCGCTGGAAGATGCGGTGAAAAGCCACCTGATGTCAGATGTTCCTTATGGAGTACTGCTGTCCGGCGGTCTGGATTCATCCGTCATTTCCGCGATCACTAAAAAATACGCGGCACGCCGTGTTGAAGATCAGGAACGTAGCGAAGCCTGGTGGCCACAGCTGCACTCCTTCGCCGTCGGCCTGGAAGGCGCTCCGGATCTGAAAGCTGCGCAAGAGGTGGCAAACCATTTGGGTACCGTGCACCACGAGATCCACTTCACCGTGCAGGAAGGTCTGGATGCTATCCGCGACGTGATTTATCACATCGAAACTTACGATGTCACGACGATTCGCGCCTCGACGCCAATGTACTTAATGTCGCGTAAAATTAAAGCGATGGGTATTAAAATGGTGCTGTCGGGCGAAGGTTCGGACGAAGTATTTGGCGGTTATCTCTATTTCCACAAAGCGCCAGATGCAAAAGAACTGCACGAAGAAACCGTGCGCAAGCTGCAGGCACTGCATATGTTCGACTGCGCCCGTGCCAACAAAGCGATGTCAGCCTGGGGCGTGGAGGCACGCGTGCCGTTTCTGGATAAGAAATTCCTTGATGTGGCGATGCGCATCAACCCGCAGGACAAAATGTGCGGCAACGGCAAAATGGAAAAACACGTTCTGCGCGAATGTTTTGAGTCCTACCTGCCAGCAAGCGTCGCGTGGCGTCAGAAAGAGCAGTTCTCTGACGGTGTCGGTTACAGCTGGATTGATACACTGAAAGAAGTCGCTGCTGAACAAGTTTCTGACCAACAACTGGAAACCGCCAGCTTCCGTTTCCCATACAACACGCCATCATCTAAAGAAGCGTATTTGTACCGTGAGATTTTCGAAGAGTTGTTCCCGGTTGCGAGCGCTGCGGAATGTGTGCCTGGCGGGCCATCTGTAGCCTGTTCTTCCGCTAAAGCGATCGAATGGGATGAAGCGTTTAAAACCATGAACGATCCGTCTGGTCGTGCGGTTGGCGTACACCAGTCCGCTTATAAATAAGTTAATCCTTAGAAAAGGGCCCTGCGGGGCTCTTTTTTTATGTCTGTTTTCTGTGCAAAAAAACAATTAATAACTAATAATTGCCGAATATTGCGTCATGCTGTTCGCAACCTAACCAAACAGTCACATTCCAGCTATTTTCAATGAAAAAGGGGTTGACGCTTCAAGGCTCAATACGCATAATGCGCCCCGCAACGCCGATAAGGTTACGCGAAAAAAAAGATGGCTACGTAGCTCAGCTGGTTAGAGCACATCACTCATAATGATGGGGTCACAGGTTCGAATCCCGTCGTAGCCACCATCTTTTTTTTGCGGGAGTGGCGAAATTGGTAGACGCACCAGATTTAGGTTCTGGCGCCGCAAGGTGTGCGAGTTCAAGTCTCGCCTCCCGCACCATTCACCCGTAAGCGTTGCACGGATGGGGTATCGCCAAGCGGTAAGGCACCGGTTTTTGATACCGGCATTCCCTGGTTCGAATCCAGGTACCCCAGCCATTTTTTCTTCGATATAGCGGTTCACCGCAACGGTCATTGGGGTATCGCCAAGCGGTAAGGCACCGGTTTTTGATACCGGCATTCCCTGGTTCGAATCCAGGTACCCCAGCCATCGAAGAATATGATAGTATCTGGCTACGTAGCTCAGCTGGTTAGAGCACATCACTCATAATGATGGGGTCACAGGTTCGAATCCCGTCGTAGCCACCATATTAAGGACGTATCGACTCGTTCGGTAAATCCAAAAAATTGTTGGGGTATCGCCAAGCGGTAAGGCTCTGGTTTCTGATACCAGCATTCCGAGGTTCGAATCCTCGTACCCCAGCCAATTTCAAAAAGTCGTCCACTTTGTGGGTGCACCCGTTGGGGTATCGCCAAGCGGTAAGGCTCTGGTTTCTGATACCAGCATTCCGAGGTTCGAATCCTCGTACCCCAGCCATATTAAAAAAGCTCGCTTCGGCGAGCTTTTTGCTTTTATAAAATCCTAAAAACACCCTCTCCTGCACAAGCGCCCAAAAGCTTAATGCTAGAATGCCTTTTTTGCACAAAAGGAGCTTGTGATGAATTATCAGATTTTCCCTCTGTTTTTCATGCGAATAACTGCCCTGTTGTTTTTTCTTCTCGCGGTTGGTCTCAGCTTTATCGGCATTTCGTCACTGATAACCTACTTCATTCTGATTGGCATCGTATTCCCGGTTATTGTGTCAATGCATCTTCACCGACTTAATGAAGCCGGTACGGCCTTAACGCTGACGGAGAATACTCAGTGGATGGTCTATATCCACGGCTTTCCCGCTCAGGAACAGCGATCTGTACTGAAAAATCCCTGCTTCTTTTCACAAGCACGGCTTCGCCAGTTTTTTATCTATGGGTTTAGCGGCAAGCTCTGCCTGCAAATTGCCTGTATTGCCATACTGGCGCATGATTATGCCAATGGGGGAAATACGGTTGCGGCGCTGTTTGTGCTGGCTTGCCTGCTCATCTTCGCAGGTATTAGCACCAGAGCTTTGTATTGCGTTGCCACTCATCAATGGCAATGTGAAACCCTGACAACCAACACCGGAAGTGTTTGGTATCAGGGGTTCTTTCCAGGTAAGGAAGGTAGAGAAACTCTGTTTTCGCGCCTGGTTTAACGGCACTACAACCCTAACGCATACTTCAGTGCCTGACGTTTCAGTACGCCAGCGCGCTCCGCGGCCATGAGCCCGAGATTACGCATGATACGCAGCGGCTGCAGGTTATTGCTGAATCCGGCATAGAACAGATCCATACCGCTTTGCATGATGAAATTGTCAGTCATACGGCGATTCTGATAACGCTTGAGCACCGGCTGACTGGCCCAGGATTCACCGTAGCTGCGCGCATTCACCAGCACATCAATCAACGCATCGACATCACGAAAACCCAGATTAACGCCCTGCCCCGCCAGTGGGTGAATGGTATGCGCGGCATCACCTACCAGCGCCAGCCCCGGTTGCACATATTGCAGCGCATGACGACGCGTAAGTGGGAATGCCCCCGCCGCCACAGGCGTAACGTTACCGAGTCTTGAAGGGAAATGTTTAGCGATCTCCGCCTGCAGTTGCGGCATATTTAGCGCTTGCAATTGGCGGATGCGAGCTGGTGAGTCGTACCACACCAGCGAGGCCCAGTTATCGAACAACGGTAAAAACGCGCGCGGACCGTCAGGGGTAAATTGCTGCCAGGTGCTGTCTCCCGGCGAATGCTCGCATTGCACGGTAATCAACATACAGGACTGCGCATACTGCCAGGCATGAATGCCAATCCCGGCCATTTTCCGCACCTGAGAATTGGCACCATCCGCGCCGATAACCAGCTTCGCGCTGATTTTTTCACCGTCTGCCAGTTCAAGTTCATGCCGATCGTGATGTTGATGCAAAGAGAGAAGCGACGCCGGCACGCGCAGCGTAACTTTAGGGTGAACTTCCAGCGCCTGCCAGAGCGCCTGTTGCAGGACCGTGTTCTCCACCATATAGCCCAACAGAGGCAGCTTAAGCTCGGCGGCATCAAACATCACATGGGCATTTTCCCATTCCCATGTTTCCAGACGACGGTAAGGATGGCTACGCATTCCCTGAACCGTATCCCAGACGCCCAGCCCTTTCAGCAACGACACGGAGGCGGAGCTAATGGCCGAAATTCTGACATCAGGCTGTCCGCCAGCAACAAACGGCGCAGGAGCGGCATGTTCAATCACCGTTACCGAAAATCCATGCTGCGCCAGTCCCAGCGCCAGCGCGCCGCCGACCATCCCCCCGCCGACAATGGCAATTTCCGTTGGTTGATTTGTCATGGTCAATTTTCCAGTTACATGTATTGTGTAAGTTTACAGGATTTTTTACCCCTTGAGGCTGACATCCGTCATACTGGTCACAACCGCGCCAAAGCAGTACACTATGCGCCCTGCATTTCAGCCACAATTTCGCAAGAGCAAGTCGATGACCAAAAAACTCCATATTAAAACCTGGGGCTGTCAGATGAACGAATACGATTCATCGAAGATGGCCGATCTGCTGGATGCCACTCATGGGTATCAACTGACTGACGTGGCGGAAGAAGCGGATGTGCTGCTGCTGAATACCTGCTCAATCCGTGAGAAGGCTCAGGAAAAAGTGTTCCATCAACTGGGCCGCTGGAAACTGTTAAAAGAGAAAAATCCCAAGCTCATCATTGGGGTCGGTGGCTGTGTTGCGTCTCAGGAAGGCGATCATATTCGCCAGCGTGCGCATTACGTCGATATTATTTTTGGGCCGCAAACGCTGCATCGCCTGCCGGAAATGATCAACAAAGTGCGTGGAAGCACGACCCGTAGCCCGGTGGTTGATATCAGTTTCCCGGAGATCGAAAAGTTCGACCGCCTGCCGGAACCGCGTGCTGAAGGTCCAAGCGCGTTTGTGTCCATCATGGAAGGTTGTAATAAATATTGTACTTACTGCGTGGTTCCCTACACCCGCGGTGAGGAAGTCAGCCGTCCGGCGGATGATATTCTGTTTGAAATCGCCCAACTGGCAGCCCAAGGCGTGCGTGAAGTGAACCTGCTGGGGCAAAACGTGAACGCCTGGCGTGGTGAAAACTACGACGGCACGATCGGATCCTTTGCCGATCTGCTGCGTCTGGTAGCAGCGATCGACGGCATTGATCGTATCCGCTTCACCACCAGCCATCCGATCGAATTCACCGATGATATCGTTGAAGTTTATCGCGATACGCCAGAGCTGGTGAGCTTCCTGCACCTGCCGGTACAGAGCGGCTCAGACCGCGTACTGAACCTGATGGGACGTACCCACACGGCGCTGGAATACAAAGCGATCATCCGCAAACTGCGCGCTGCGCGTCCGGATATCCAGATTAGCTCCGACTTCATCGTTGGCTTCCCAGGTGAAACCACGCAGGATTTCGAGCAGACCATGAAGCTGATCGCTGACGTCAATTTTGACATGAGCTACAGCTTTATCTTCTCTGCGCGTCCTGGCACCCCTGCCGCCGATATGGTTGATGACGTACCAGAAGAAGAGAAGAAACAGCGTCTGTACATTCTACAGGAGCGTATTAACCAGCAAGCTATGGCCTGGAGCCGTCGTATGGTTGGTACGACCCAGCGCATCCTGGTTGAAGGCACATCGCGTAAGAGCATTATGGAACTGTCAGGGCGTACCGAAAATAACCGCGTGGTGAACTTTGAAGGTACCCCGGATATGGTCGGTAAGTTTGTGGATGTTGAAATTACCGATGTCTGGACGAACTCCCTGCGCGGCAAAGTGGTGCGTACCGAAGACGAAATGGGACTGCGCATCGCAGAATCCCCTGAATCGGTCATTGCGCGTACCCGCAAAGAAAACGATCTGGGTGTTGGTATTTATCAGCCTTAATCCTGCTGAAAGACGTAAAAAAGGCCCGATACCGCTACACTTATCGGGCCTACACTTCTGGGCTCGCTGTCCCGACGGGCCTTGTAATCAGCCCTGGCATCCCCATATTTATTGCAATGCTTGCGCCTTTCCCCCATGGCGTGAATAATTTCCTTAGATGCCGGTAAATGTTCAGCGTCCGGCGAGACATGCATAAGAGGAACAGTTTGAACATAGACACTCGCGAAATCACCCTTGAACCCGCAGACAACGCCCGCCTGTTGAGCCTTTGCGGCCCATTTGATGACAATATCAAACAGCTGGAACGTCGCCTCGGCATCGAAATTAACCGCCGTGATAACCACTTTAAACTGACCGGCCGCCCAATTTGCGTCACCGCTGCGGCAGATATTTTACGTAGTCTGTACGTCGATACCGCCCCAATGCGCGGTCAGACGCAGGACATCGAGCCTGAACAAATTCATCTGGCGATCAAAGAAGCGCGTGTGCTTGAGCAAAGCGCAGACAGCGTGCCTGAATTTGGCAAAGCGGTGAACATCAAAACCAAGCGCGGGGTAATTAAGCCGCGTACGCCGAACCAGGCACAGTACATTGCGAATATCCTCGATCACGACATCACCTTCGGCGTTGGCCCTGCGGGTACGGGTAAAACGTATCTCGCTGTTGCCGCTGCGGTTGATGCGCTTGAGCGTCAGGAGATCCGTCGTATTCTGCTGACCCGTCCGGCAGTGGAAGCGGGCGAAAAACTGGGATTCCTGCCGGGGGATCTCAGCCAGAAAGTCGATCCCTATTTACGACCGCTGTATGACGCGCTGTTCGAAATGCTCGGTTTTGAGAAGGTTGAAAAGCTGATTGAACGTAACGTCATTGAAGTTGCGCCGCTGGCCTATATGCGTGGCCGTACGTTAAACGATGCGTTCATCATTCTTGATGAGAGCCAGAACACCACCATCGAACAGATGAAAATGTTTCTGACCCGTATCGGCTTTAACTCCAAAGCGGTTATCACCGGCGATATCACCCAGATTGACCTGCCACGTAGCACCAAGTCCGGTCTGCGTCATGCCATTGAAGTGCTGGCTGAGGTCGACGAGATTAGTTTTAATTTCTTCCATAGCGAAGACGTGGTTCGCCATCCGGTGGTGGCTCGTATCGTCACGGCGTATGAAGCCTGGGAAGAAGCAGAACAGAAACGTAAAGCCGAGCAGGCTGCAGAACGCAAGCGCGAAGCTCAGGAGCAGGAACAAAAATGAGTCAGGTTATTCTCGATTTACAGCTGGCATGTGAAGACGAATCCGGATTACCCACAGAAAGCCAGTTTCAGGGGTGGCTGGATGCGGTGATCCCGCAGTTTCAGGAAGAGTCTGAAGTAACCATTCGTCTGGTCGATGACGCGGAAAGCCATGAGCTCAACCTGACCTATCGCGGGAAAGATAAATCCACCAACGTGCTCTCTTTCCCGTTTGAAGCCCCGCCGGGCATTGAGATGCCGCTGCTGGGTGATTTGATCATCTGCCGTCAGGTCGTCGAGAAAGAAGCGCAGGAACAAGGTAAGCCGCTTGAGGCCCACTGGGCGCACATGGTGGTGCACGGAAGCTTGCATTTACTCGGCTACGACCATATCGAAGACGATGAAGCGGAAGAAATGGAATCCCTCGAAACAGAGATTATGCTTGCTCTGGGCTATGAGGATCCGTACATTGCCGAGAAGATTGCAGAATAGTAGCTTGCCGGATGGCGCCGCTTGCGCCTTATCCGGCCTACATTCATGCCTTTCGTAGACCTGATAAGCGTTGCGCATCAGGCAAAACATGCCGTCAACAGCTGAGTATACGCATGACGCGCTTTGTATTAACTAACATGAGAACCCATACGACGCCATGAGCGACGACAATTCACACAGTAGTGACACCTTAAACAGCAAAAAGGGATTTTTTTCCCTGTTACTGAGCCAACTTTTCCACGGTGAACCGAAAAACCGCGACGAACTGTTGGAGCTGATCCGTGATTCCGGGCAAAACGACCTTATCGATGAAGATACGCGCGATATGCTCGAAGGGGTAATGGATATTGCGGACCAACGCGTGCGCGACATCATGATCCCTCGCTCTCAGATGATTACCCTGAAACGCAACCAGACCCTGGATGAATGTCTCGATGTCATTATCGAGTCTGCTCACTCGCGTTTCCCGGTGATTAGCGAAGACAAGGATCACATTGAAGGGATTCTGATGGCCAAAGATTTGCTGCCGTTTATGCGCAGCGATGCCGAAGCCTTCAGCATGGAGAAAGTGTTACGCCAGGCGGTTGTCGTACCTGAAAGCAAGCGGGTTGACCGCATGCTGAAAGAGTTCCGCTCCCAGCGTTATCATATGGCTATCGTCATCGACGAGTTTGGCGGTGTCTCAGGTCTGGTGACCATTGAGGACATCCTTGAACTGATTGTCGGTGAAATTGAAGATGAGTACGACGAAGAAGACGATATTGATTTCCGTCAGCTCAGTCGCCACACCTGGACTATTCGCGCGCTGGCATCGATTGAAGACTTCAACGAAGCTTTCGGGACCCACTTTAGCGACGAAGAAGTCGATACCATTGGCGGGCTGGTCATGCAGGCCTTTGGTCATCTGCCCGCGCGTGGGGAAACTATCGACATTGATGGTTACCAGTTTAAAGTGGCAATGGCCGACAGCCGCCGTATTATTCAGGTTCATGTCAGAATTCCGGACGACTCACCCCAGCCAAAACTGGACGAATAAACCCGAAACTGGATCTAAGACTACATGGCATTTGCCCCATTAATTGAACGCCAGCGCATTCGCCTGCTGCTGGCGTTATTATTCGGTGCCTGCGGGACACTGGCTTTCTCACCGTATGACATCTGGCCCGCTGCGATTGTTTCGCTGATGGGCCTGCAGGCTCTCACCTTCAACCGCCGTCCGCTCCAGTCTGCCGCTATCGGCTACTTCTGGGGACTGGGACTGTTTGGCTCAGGCATCAACTGGGTTTACGTCAGTATCGCGCAGTTTGGCGGTATGCCCGGCCCGGTTAACATTTTCCTCGTGGTTCTGCTTGCCGCATACCTTTCCCTCTACACCGGTCTGTTTGCCGGCGTGTTGGCGCGCTTGTGGCCGAAAACCACCTGGCTGCGGGTGGCAATTGCCGCGCCGGTAGTCTGGCAAATCACGGAATTCCTGCGCGGTTGGGTACTGACCGGCTTCCCGTGGCTGCAGTTCGGTTATAGCCAGATCGACGGTCCGTTAAAGGGGCTGGCGCCGGTAATGGGCGTTGAGGCGATTAACTTCCTGCTGATGATGGTTAGCGGCCTGTTGGCGCTGGCGCTGGTGACACGTAACTGGAAGCCGCTGGTTTTCGCATTCGTGCTCTTTGCTCTGCCTTTTCCACTGCGCTATATCCAGTGGTACACGCTTGAGCCGGAAAAAACCACCCAGGTCTCGATGGTGCAGGGCGACATTCCGCAGTCGCTTAAATGGGATGAAGGTCAGTTACTCAACACCCTGAAGATTTATCTCGACGCCACCCAACCCGAGATGGGCAAATCACAGCTAATCATCTGGCCAGAATCCGCTATTCCGGATCTGGAAATTAACCAGCAGCGTTTTCTGAGCATGATGGATGACCTGCTGAAATCGAAAAACAGCACACTGATTACCGGTATCGTGGACGCGCGTCTGAACAAGCAGAATCGTTACGACACCTACAACACCATCATCACACTGGGTAAAGATAGTCCATACAGCTACGACTCCAGCAACCGCTACAACAAAAACCATCTGGTACCGTTTGGCGAGTTTGTCCCGCTGGAATCAATCCTGCGCCCGCTGGCGCCGTTCTTTGACCTGCCAATGTCATCGTTCAGCCGTGGGCCTTATGTGCAGCCGCAGCTGCATGCGCACGGCTTTAAGCTGACGGCTGCCATTTGCTACGAAATCATTCTTGGCGAACAGGTTCGGGATAACTTCCGTCCGGATACGGACTACCTGCTGACTATCTCCAACGATGCCTGGTTTGGTAAGTCCATTGGACCGTGGCAGCACTTCCAGATGGCGCGGATGCGTTCCCTTGAGCTGGCGCGCCCCCTGTTGCGTAGCACCAACAATGGTATTACGGCGGTGATTGGTCCCCAGGGTGAGATTCAGGCGATGATCCCGCAGTTTACCCGTCAGGTTCTGACCACCAGCGTGACGCCAACCACTGGCCTGACCCCTTATGCCCGTACCGGTAACTGGCCGCTCTGGCTGCTGACCGCACTGTTTGGCTTTGGTGCGGTGGTAATGAGCCTGCGCCAACGTCGCAAATAAAACAGTGCCCCATCAACTTCATGCCGGATAAGGCGGTACGCCGCCATCCGGCAGTTGTGCAGCATCTTGCCTGATGGCGCTACGCTTATCAGGCCAACTCCCCTCCAAAAGACCATTCTGGCACGTCTATTGCTTTGTTCTACAAGGCAAACGCTGTTTTGGCTGAATGTGCAACCTGGTCGCACCAAAGTTGAGCGCCGGTAGCACCTGAAAAGTGCAACAAGATATTTTTGCCCCCAAATGGTGCGGCGCACTTCGCAAAAATAAACAATAACACAGCAAATTCTTTACATTCATCCAAACTAAATGTTAACAAACACATACAAGACTGCACGTTTTAGTAGCAAACAATAACAACATCACAATGGGTATCAATGCGTCCCTGGCGCAGACGATAAAGGAGTTGGATATGCAATTACGTAAGCTCGCCACTGCCATGCTGGTCATGGGAATGTCCGCCGGTCTGGCGCACGCAGAAGACGCAGCACCCGCGGCAGGCAGCACGCTGGATAAGATCGCCAAAAATGGCGTGATCGTTGTCGGTCACCGTGAATCATCGGTACCGTTTTCTTACTACGATAATCAGCAAAAAGTGGTCGGTTATTCACAGGATTACTCCAACGCGATCGTTGAAGCGGTGAAGAAAAAGCTGAACAAGCCCGATCTGCAGGTAAAACTGATCCCGATTACTTCACAAAACCGTATCCCGCTGCTGCAAAACGGCACCTTCGACTTTGAATGTGGATCCACCACCAACAACGTCGAGCGTCAGAAACAAGCAGCCTTCTCTGACACCATTTTCGTTGTCGGTACCCGTCTGCTGGCGAAAAAAGGCGGCGACGTCAAAGATTTCGCTGACCTGAAAGGCAAAGCCGTGGTCGTGACTTCAGGTACCACCTCAGAAGTGCTGCTGCACAAGCTGAACGAAGAACAAAAAATGGACATGCGCATTATCAGCGCGAAAGACCACGGTGACTCTTTCCGTACTCTGGAAAGCGGTCGCGCCGTTGCCTTTATGATGGATGACGCCCTGCTGGCTGGCGAACGCGCGAAAGCGAAGAAACCAGACAACTGGGAGATCGTTGGCAAGCCACAGTCTCAGGAAGCTTACGGCTGCATGCTGCGCAAAGATGACCCTGAGTTCAAAAAGCTGATGGATGACACTATCGCCAAGGCGCAGACCTCAGGCGAAGCTGAGAAATGGTTTGATAAGTGGTTTAAAAATCCAATTCCACCGAAGAACCTGAACATGAATTTCGAACTGTCAGATGAGATGAAAGCCCTGTTCAAAGAACCGAATGATAAAGCGCTTAACTAACTAAAATAAATGGGAGGCTTCCCCTCCCTCTCGATTGCTACTCGGCACGGACAGACTATAAGCCTGATGGTCGTTCCCCATCAGGCCTGAAAACCGCAAAACGCCGAATAACAATCTTCGAGGGTAGCGCTGCTACCCTTTTTTTTCTGGAGTAGATTTATGTCTATAGACTGGAACTGGGGTATTTTTTTACAACAGGCCCCGTTCGGCAACACCACCTATCTCGGCTGGCTCTGGAGTGGTTTCCAGGTCACGGTCGCGTTATCTATCACCGCCTGGATTATCGCTTTCCTCATAGGCTCTTTATTCGGCATCTTACGTACCGTCCCAAATCGTTTCCTTTCCGGGATCGGCACGCTATACGTTGAGCTGTTTCGTAACGTTCCGCTCATCGTTCAGTTCTTTACCTGGTATCTGGTCATTCCTGAACTGCTGCCGGAAAACATTGGCATGTGGTTCAAGTCGGAACTGGATCCCAACATTCAGTTCTTCCTCTCATCCATGCTTTGTCTGGGGCTGTTTACCGCCGCGCGCGTCTGTGAGCAGGTTCGCGCAGCGATTCAGTCCCTGCCTCGCGGGCAGAAAAACGCCGCGCTGGCGATGGGGCTGACTTTGCCGCAGGCCTACCGCTATGTGCTGCTGCCAAACGCATACCGCGTGATTGTTCCGCCAATGACCTCAGAGATGATGAACCTGGTGAAGAACTCCGCGATCGCCTCTACCATCGGCCTGGTCGATATGGCGGCGCAGGCGGGAAAACTATTGGATTACTCCGCCCACGCATGGGAGTCGTTTACCGCCATCACGCTGGCCTACGTCCTGATTAACGCCGTCATCATGCTGGTGATGAATCTCGTCGAACGCAAAATCCGCCTGCCTGGCAATTTGGGAGGCAAATAATGTACGAATTTGACTGGAGTTCTATCGTCCCTTCCCTGCCGTATCTGCTGGACGGGCTGATCATCACCCTGAAAATCACCGTTACGGCGGTCGTCATTGGTATTGTCTGGGGAACCATCCTTGCAGTAATGCGTCTGTCCAGCTTCGCGCCGATTGCCTGGTTTGCGAAAGGCTACGTCAACGTATTTCGTTCTATTCCGCTGGTCATGGTGCTGCTGTGGTTCTACCTGATTGTGCCCGGCTTTTTGCAAAACGTACTGGGTCTGTCGCCTAAAACCGATATTCGCCTGATCTCAGCGATGGTCGCGTTTTCGATGTTTGAAGCTGCGTACTATTCCGAGATTATCCGTGCCGGTATCCAGAGTATTTCTCGTGGGCAATCCAGCGCCGCGCTGGCGCTGGGGATGACACACTGGCAGTCGATGAAGCTGATCATTCTGCCACAGGCCTTCCGCGCGATGGTACCACTGCTGCTGACCCAGGGCATCGTACTGTTCCAGGATACCTCGCTGGTCTATGTATTGAGTCTGGCAGACTTCTTCCGTACCGCCTCCACCATTGGCGAGCGTGACGGCACACAGGTTGAAATGATCCTGTTTGCTGGCGCCGTTTATTTTGTATTCAGTCTGAGCGCATCGTTGTTGGTCAGCTATTTGAAGAAAAGGACAGTTTAATGATTACCCTGAAAAATGTTTCTAAATGGTATGGTCACTTTCAGGTGCTGACCGACTGCTCCACGGAAGTGAAAAAAGGTGAAGTGGTGGTGGTCTGCGGCCCGTCAGGTTCAGGTAAATCAACGCTTATCAAAACGGTAAACGGGCTAGAGCCGGTGCAACAGGGCGTCATCACCGTTGATGGTACCGTGGTGAATGATAAAAAAACCGATCTGGCCAAACTGCGCTCTCGTGTTGGTATGGTGTTCCAGCACTTTGAACTGTTCCCGCATCTGTCGATCATTGAGAACCTTACTTTGGCGCAGGTAAAAGTGCTTAAGCGCGATAAAAAGCCGGCCCGCGACAAAGCGCAAAAGTTACTGGAACGCGTTGGCCTGTCGGCACATGCCGAGAAGTTCCCGGCCCAACTCTCCGGGGGCCAGCAACAGCGTGTCGCTATCGCCCGGGCACTATGTATGGATCCTATTGCCATGCTGTTTGACGAACCGACATCGGCGCTTGATCCTGAAATGATCAACGAAGTACTGGACGTTATGGTTGAACTGGCCAATGAAGGGATGACCATGATGGTGGTGACCCATGAAATGGGCTTTGCGCGTAAAGTAGCGAACCGGGTGATCTTCATGGATGAAGGGAAAATTGTTGAAGACTCACCGAAAGAAGAGTTCTTCGCTAATCCGAAATCGGACCGCGCCAAAGACTTCCTCGCGAAAATCCTGCACTAATCTTGCTGGCGCGCATCTCCATGTGCGCGCCACCTCACGCTTTATCCCTTCGCCTCTCGAAACACATACAGCCCAGCGTTAACCTTGTCACAAAGTCCCACTTACAAGGAGCAACAATGGCACTTCCGATCCTGTTTGATTGCGATCCAGGTCATGACGACGCTATCGCAATTGTACTCGCCCTCGCCTCACCTGAACTGGATGTGAAAGCGATAACCTCGTCAGCCGGGAATCAGACTCCCGACAAAACGCTGCGTAACGTATTGCGCATGCTGACGTTGCTCAAGCGTACGGATATTCCCGTCGCCGGTGGCGCTGTGAAACCACTGATGCGCGATCTGATTATCGCCGATAACGTCCATGGCGAGAGTGGGCTGGATGGTCCGGCGCTGCCGGAACCCACTTTTGCTCCACAAGACTGTACCGCTGTGGAACTGATGGCGAAAACCCTGCGTGAAAGCCCGGAACCGATGACGATTGTCTCCACCGGCCCGCAAACTAACGTGGCATTGCTACTGAATAGCCATCCTGAGCTGCACGCCAAAATCGACCGTATCGTGATTATGGGTGGTGCAATGGGCCTCGGAAACTGGACACCCGCCGCCGAGTTCAACATCTTTGTGGATCCCGAAGCCGCGGAGATCGTATTCCAGTCGGGTATTCGGGTGGTGATGGCTGGTCTGGACGTGACGCATAAAGCGCAAATACATCGTGAAGATACCGAACGGTTCCGCGCTATTGGCAATCCTGTTTCAACGATCGTTGCTGAACTACTCGATTTCTTCTTTGAATATCACAAAGACGAAAAATGGGGATTCATCGGCGCACCGCTGCATGACCCATGTACCATTGCCTGGCTGCTGAAACCTGAACTGTTTACCACCGTTGAACGCTGGGTTGGCGTGGAAACTCAGGGGAAATATACCCAGGGAATGACCGTGGTGGACTACTACTTCCTGAGCGGCAATAAGCCAAACGCCACCGTGATGGTAGATGTTGATCGCCAGGGGTTTGTCGATTTGCTGGCAGAACGGCTGAAGTTTTACGCATAATACACGCCGGATGGCGCTAACGCTTATCCGGCCTACAAAATCGTGCAATTTGTAGGCCGGAGAAGACGCTTTGCGTCGCCATCCGGCAATAAGCAATTACGGTTCAAACGGTCGGCGCTGAAACTGATCGTGTCCGCATTTCGGACACAGCGGCAGCACATCCGGGGTGTAAACCGCTAAATGGAAGTGGCACTTCTCGCAGACCAGATTACCTAATCCGACCACCTCGCCGCTGTGATAAACACCGTGATGACTGAGGTCCTGGAACACTTCGCGCCATTCGAGCTGCGTTTTATCGGTAATATCGGCCAGTTCCTGCCAGATACTCTCCTTGATAACCCGCATAAAGACGCTGTCTGTCTCCTCATCGAGACTTTCTTCATAGCTCAGAGCAAACTCTTCCAGGTCACGTCTGACGGCCCGAGTGAGCTCTTCCACCTCGGTTCGCGTTAACTCCCCGGTCTGCATAACTCGTTGACGCGCCTGCTCCACCAACGCATCGATATCGCGTTCGCCATTACGCAGACGTTCGCTCAGTGAAGCTACCAGTTCACGGTAATATTGAGCAACCTTGTTCATCGCTTCGCCTCCTGGGTCGTTAACTGTCTATAATAATAGACGTTATTTACACTACGCTTTGCAAGACTGTCCACAGAGTGTGTAAATTCGTGCAAGAATTATCCTTGCGGGAATTCAACGCTGAATGCGCGAAAGGCTGTTTTGGCGCGGGCGTTTGGGCTATGCTATGCGGATCTGAAACACCACATCTAGAGCTACGTTTGTAGCTGTATTGAAAACAGGACCACTGGCTGCCATGCAAGAGCAATACCGCCCGGAAGAGATAGAATCCAAAGTACAGCTTCACTGGGATGAGAAGCGCACATTTGAAGTTACCGAAGACGAGAGCAAAGAGAAGTATTACTGCCTGTCTATGCTTCCCTATCCTTCTGGTCGACTACACATGGGCCACGTACGTAACTACACCATCGGTGACGTGATCGCCCGCTACCAGCGCATGCTGGGCAAAAACGTACTGCAGCCAATTGGCTGGGATGCGTTCGGTCTGCCAGCAGAAGGTGCTGCGGTTAAAAACAACACCGCGCCGGCACCGTGGACGTACGACAACATCGCATACATGAAAAACCAGCTCAAAATGCTGGGTTTCGGTTACGACTGGAGCCGTGAGCTGGCGACCTGCACCCCGGAATATTACCGTTGGGAACAGAAATTCTTCACCGAACTGTACAAAAAAGGCCTGGTGTACAAGAAAACGTCTGCGGTCAACTGGTGCCCGAATGACCAGACCGTACTGGCGAACGAACAGGTTATCGACGGATGCTGCTGGCGTTGTGATACCAAAGTCGAGCGTAAAGAGATCCCGCAGTGGTTCATCAAAATTACCGCTTACGCTGACGAACTGCTGCGTGACCTGGATAACCTGGATCACTGGCCTGACACCGTGAAAACGATGCAGCGCAACTGGATTGGCCGTTCTGAAGGCGTAGAAATCACCTTCGATGTGAACGATTACGACAACACGCTGACCGTTTACACAACCCGTCCGGACACCTTTATGGGTGCGACCTATCTGGCCGTTGCCGCAGGTCACCCGCTGGCGCAGAAAGCCGCTGCAAATAACCCGGAACTAGCCGCCTTCATTGACGAATGCCGCAACACCAAGGTTGCTGAAGCCGAAATGGCAACCATGGAGAAGAAAGGCGTCGACACGGGCTTTAAAGCCGTTCACCCGCTGACTGGCGAAGAGATCCCGGTTTGGGCAGCAAACTTCGTCCTGATGGAATACGGTACGGGCGCAGTCATGGCCGTTCCGGGCCACGATCAGCGCGATTACGAGTTTGCGACTAAATATGGCCTGACCATCAAGCCAGTAATTCTGACCGCTGAAGGCGCAGAGCCGGATCTGTCCGAACAAGCTTTGACCGAAAAAGGGGTGCTGTTTAACTCCGGTGAGTTTGACGGCCTCGACTTCGAAGCAGCCTTCAATGCCATTGCTGACAAGCTGGTGTCTCTTGGCGTGGGTGAGCGTAAAGTGAACTACCGTCTGCGTGACTGGGGTGTTTCCCGTCAGCGTTACTGGGGCGCGCCGATTCCGATGGTGACATTGGAAGACGGTACCGTACTGCCGACGCCAGAAGACCAGTTGCCGGTTATTCTGCCGGAAGACGTGGTTATGGATGGTATTACCAGCCCAATCAAAGCCGATCCGGAGTGGGCAAAAACCACCGTTAACGGCATGCCTGCACTGCGCGAAACCGACACTTTCGATACTTTTATGGAATCCTCCTGGTACTACGCGCGCTACACCTGCCCGCAGTACAACGAAGGGATGCTGGATCCAGAAGCTGCAAACTACTGGCTTCCGGTTGATATCTACATTGGTGGTATTGAACACGCCATCATGCACCTGCTCTACTTCCGCTTCTTCCACAAGCTGATGCGCGATGCGGGTATGGTCAACTCTGACGAACCGGCTAAACAGCTGCTGTGCCAGGGTATGGTGCTGGCCGATGCGTTCTATTACGTTGGTGCAAACGGTGAGCGTAACTGGGTTTCTCCGGTTGATGCCATCGTTGAGCGCGACGAGAAAGGTCGTATCGTCAAAGCTCAGGACGCAGAAGGCCATGAACTGGTGTATACCGGCATGAGCAAAATGTCCAAGTCGAAAAATAACGGTATCGACCCGCAGGTTATGGTTGAACGTTACGGCGCCGACACCGTACGTCTGTTCATGATGTTCGCTTCTCCGGCTGATATGACGCTGGAATGGCAAGAATCCGGCGTTGAAGGGGCGAACCGCTTCCTGAAACGTGTCTGGAAGCTGGTTTACGAACATACCTCCAAAGGTGATGTAGCTGAACTGAACGTTGATGTGTTGAGCGAAGACCAAAAAGCGTTGCGTCGCGACGTGCATAAAACCATTGCTAAAGTGACCGATGATATTGGTCGTCGTCAGACCTTTAACACCGCAATTGCGGCGATTATGGAGCTGATGAACAAGCTGGCGAAAGCACCGCAGGAAGACGAGCAGGACCGCGCCCTGATGCAGGAAGCGCTGCTGGCCGTTGTACGCATGCTCAACCCGTTCACCCCACACGTTTGCTTCACGATGTGGCAGGCGCTGAAAGGCGAAGGCGATATCGACAATGCGCCGTGGCCGGTAGCTGACGAAGCCGCAATGGTTGAAGACTCGACGTTGGTTGTTGTTCAGGTGAACGGTAAAGTCCGTGGCAAAATTACCGTTCCGGTAAATGCGACAGAAGAACAGGTTCGTGAACGTGCTGGCCAGGAGCATCTGGTGGCAAAATATCTTGATGGCGTTACCGTACGTAAAGTGATTTATGTACCGGGTAAACTCCTCAATCTGGTCGTTGGCTAAGCGCGGGAGGAAGCGTGCGACTTCTGACAACATTGTTGTTATCTCTGGCGGTGCTTGTCACCGCCGGGTGTGGCTGGCATCTGCGTAGTACTACGCAGGTTCCACCCTCAATGAAAACCATGATCCTGAACTCTGGCGATCCGAACGGCCCGTTAAGCCGTGCGGTCCGTAACCAGCTGCGTCTGAACGGTGTGACGCTGCTTGAAGACGGTACAATGCGTAAAGATGTGACGTCTTTACGTCTTGGCGCGGTCAGCATTTCGCAGGATACGGCGTCGGTATTCCAGAACGGTCAAACGGCTGAATACCAGATGGTGATGTCCGTAAGCGCTACCGTGCTGATTCCAGGACATGATATTTACCCTATCAGCGCAAAAGTTTATCGTTCGTTCTTTGACAACCCACAGGCTGCACTGGCGAAGGATAACGAGCAGGAGATGATCGTAAAAGAGATGTATGACAAAGCGGCTGAACAGTTAATTCGTAAGCTGCCAAGCATACATCTGGCTGATACTCTGTCATCCAATGCTGATGATGATGCTAAGCCAGCTGCGACAAAAGCCGCAGAGCCTGCGTCATCTCCGGCGCGTGTCTCCACCACGCTGGGTAACTGATGCTCAAGTTGTACCCTGAACAACTCCGCGCACAGCTCAATGAAGGGCTGCGCGCGGCGTATTTGCTCTTAGGTAACGATCCCCTCTTATTGCAGGAAAGCCAGGATGCCATCCGTCAGGCTGCTGCCACACAAGGGTTCGAAGAACACCACGCCTTCACTCTGGACAACAGCACCGACTGGGGAGAGATTTTTTCACTCTGCCAGGCGATGAGCCTGTTTGCCAACCGTCAAACCCTGCTCCTGCAACTGCCTGAAAATGGCCCCAATGCCGCCATTAACGAACAGCTCGCTTCACTCGTCACACTGCTACATAACGACCTGCTGCTGATTGTTCGTGGTAACAAGCTGACTAAAGCGCAGGAAAACGCCGCATGGTATACCGGACTTGCCAATAATGCGGTGCAGGTCAGCTGCCAGACGCCGGAGCAAGCACAGCTCCCACGTTGGGTCGCCGCGAGGGCTAAACTCAATAACCTGCAACTGGATGACGCAGCCAATCAGCTGTTGTGCTATTGCTATGAAGGTAACCTGTTAGCACTGGCGCAAGCGCTGGAACGGTTAGCATTGCTTTGGCCTGATGGCAAACTAACGCTGCCTCGCGTAGAAAAAGCCGTTAACGATGCGGCGCACTTTACCCCGTTCCACTGGGTGGATGCGCTGCTGATGGGCAAAAGCAAACGCGCGCTGCACATTCTGCAACAGCTACGTCTGGAAGGCAGTGAGCCGGTTATTTTGCTGCGTACGATACAGCGTGAATTGCTGTTGCTGGTCAACCTAAAACGGCAGTCGGCGAATACCCCCTTGCGCACGTTGTTTGATAAACACCGGGTGTGGCAAAATCGCCGAGGCATGATGGGTGATGCGCTAAACCGGCTGAACCCGGCACAGCTGCGTCAGGCGGTAACGCTGTTAACGCGTACGGAAATTACGCTTAAACAAGACTATGGTCAGTCAGTGTGGGCGGAACTTGAGGGACTGTCCCTTTTGCTCTGCCATAAATCACTGGCCGATGTTTTTATTGATGGTTGATATGAAATCATTGCAGGCTCTGTTCGGCGGCACCTTTGATCCGGTGCATTATGGTCATCTTAAACCGGTTGAAATTCTGGCGAATCTGATTGGTCTTTCCCGGGTCATCATCATGCCCAATAACGTGCCGCCGCATCGTGCGCAGCCTGAAGCGTCCGGTGAGCAACGTAAGCGCATGGTTGAACTGGCCATTGCTGATAAACCGCTGTTTTCCTTGGATGAACGCGAACTGAAACGCGACACGGCCTCCTACACCGCGCAAACGCTAAAAGAGTGGCGCGAGGAACAAGGCCCGAATGTGCCGTTAGCGTTTATCATTGGTCAGGATTCGCTGCTGACCTTCCCTTCCTGGCACGACTACCACACGATTCTGGATAATACCCATCTCATCGTATGCCGACGTCCAGGTTATCCTCTCGAAATGACGCAGGAAAAGCACCAGCAATGGCTGGAAGATCACCTGACTCATTCGCCGGATGACCTGCACAACCTGCCTTGCGGGAAAATCTACCTGGCCGAAACGCCGTGGTTCAACATCTCCGCCACGCTCATTCGCGAGCGACTGGAAAAAGGCGAGCCGTGCGACGACCTGATGCCAGGCGCAGTGCTTGACTATATTAATCAGCAGGGGTTGTACCGCTAAGCGTGTTGTTTAATGCCGCCAGCAGGCGGTCATTTTCTTCCTGACTGCGAACAGCAACTCGGTAATAACGCGCGTCCAACCCAGGGTAATTGGCACAACTGCGAATCAAGACATGCTGTTCCAGCAACATCCGTTGCAAATCAATATCCGCGCGATCGCAGCGTAATAAACGATAATTTGCCTGGCCGGGATACACCGTCAGGCCGGGCAGGTTTTGTAGCAGCTGCTCAAACCGCGCTCCCTCTTGTTCCAGCCATTTCCACGTCGCCTGCTGATAAGCGCTGTCGCGTAAAATAATCTCGCCGGCCAGAGCAGCAAACGCATTAATTGACCACGGCATTTGTCGGCTGCGCATTTGTACAACGGCCTGCTCGTTACTGTTGACCAGATACCCCAGACGCAGCCCCGGTATCGCATAGAACTTGGTGAGCGAGCGCAGCACCCAAATATGCGGGTTATCCCGAAGTAGCGGAATAAACCCCGGCTCCCCGGCAATAAAATCGATAAACGCTTCATCAAGGATCAGATTGATCCCAAGCCGCTCACAACGTAAGGCAATCTCACGTAGCAGGCGGTTATCCGGTAGTAACCCGGTGGGGTTGTTGGGCGTGCAGAGAAACAGGCAGTCCAGCTCTGAGGTTAACGCATCGAGGATCGCATCGGTAAGCTGCCAGCCATCGTCTTCGCGCAGCGCAAACTCATGGATCGTACAGTCTCCCCATTGCAGCGCCCGACGATATTCAGCAAACCCAGGCGTCACGATCATCGCGTGACGTGGCTTCAGGCCATCTACCAGGGTAAAAATAGACTCGGTCTCACCGTTTCCGGCCAGGATCCACGAGGCCGGAATCTGATGATGCTCCGCCAGCGCTGCATGCAGTTGCGCGTAATCGACATCCGGGTAACGCTCCGCGCAGTCCATATTGTCGATAATTGCGCGTTTTAAACCTGCTGGCATACCCAGCGGATTAATATTTGCGCTAAAATCCAGCAATTGCTCAGGCGAGACGCCCAACAGTTCGGCGGCTTCTCGGGTATTACCACCATGCGCGCTCTTCAATAAAGACATCGTGCCGCTCCACGTAAAAAAAGGTATTTTAGTGAAAAATCTCTGCGCAATCAGGGCAAACATCATGTTTTGTGCGAATAACCCCAAGAGGAAAAAATGAGACTCTGGTTGGTACGTCATGGCGAAACTGAAGCCAACGTCGCGGGTTTATATAGCGGCCACGCTCCCACACCACTAACAGAACGGGGAATAGCTCAGGCGCAAACGCTGAGTACGCTGTTACGCGATGTGCCTGTCGACAACGTTCTGTGCAGCGAGCTGGAGCGCGCCCGCCATACAACGCAGTTGATCTTAGGCGATCGCGAGATTCCTGTGCGTAACATGCCTGAGCTCAATGAGATGTTTTTTGGCGACTGGGAAATGCGCCACCATCGCGATCTGGCGCGCGAAGACGCCGAAAACTACGCCGTGTGGTGTAACGACTGGCAGAACGCGACGCCCACTAATGGCGAAGGTTTTCAGGCATTTTCCCTGCGCGTGGAACGCTTCATTGCTCAACTCGATGATTACAAAATGTGCCAAAACCTGCTGGTAGTGAGCCATCAGGGTGTATTGAGCGTGTTGATCGCCCGTTTGTTGTCCATGCCGGCAGCAGCAATGTGGCATTTTCGCGTCGAACAAGGTTGCTGGAGCGCGATTGATTTTTGCGACGATTTTGCGGTTCTGAAAGTACTTAACAGCCGGGCTGTATGGCACGACGGAGAGTGAAAGCACTGTTTTTTCTGCCGAAGGGCTTCTCTCCCATTGACACCCCATGACAGGCTGTTATTCTCCGCAACCTGACTTTTCCCGCCCTTCAGAGCTTTGCAGAAATTGTTTTACAAAAATGGCGATGCATTCTGCGGCGTGGGGTGGGATGATAGCGCACTTCACAAGCGCTTTCGGAGACATTTGTCCCGATATCGCCTCTGGTTCAGGTATACTAACAGACGTTTTTAACTCTTTTCACCCAGGGGGAACACTTGCAGGGTAAAGCACTTCAGGATTTTGTAATCGACAAAATTGATGACCTGAAAGGTCAAGACATCATCGCCTTAGACGTTCAGGGCAAATCCAGCATCACTGATTGCATGATTATCTGTACTGGCACGTCCAGCCGTCATGTAATGTCTATCGCAGACCACGTTGTTCAGGAGTCCCGCACTGCTGGTCTGCTGCCGCTCGGCGTAGAAGGCGAGAACGTCGCAGACTGGATCGTCGTTGACCTCGGTGATGTGATTGTCCACGTGATGCAGGAAGAAAGCCGTCGCCTGTATGAACTGGAAAAACTCTGGAGTTAATGCGTGAAGCTGCAACTTGTCGCTGTGGGTACGAAAATGCCTGACTGGGTGCAAACCGGTTTTACGGAGTATCTCCGTCGGTTTCCGAAAGATATGCCCTTTGAGCTGATCGAAATCCCGGCAGGAAAACGCGGCAAGAACGCGGATATTAAACGCATTCTCGACAAAGAGGGTGAACAGATGCTGGCTGCCGCAGGCAAAAACCGCATCGTCACCCTTGATATCCCTGGCAAACCCTGGGACACGCCGCAGCTGGCGACCGAACTGGAACGCTGGAAACTGGACGGTCGTGACGTCAGTTTGTTGATTGGTGGGCCGGAAGGTCTTTCTCCTGCCTGTAAAGCAGCAGCGGAACAAAGCTGGTCACTCTCAGCGTTAACCCTTCCTCACCCTCTTGTTAGGGTTCTGGTTGCGGAGAGTCTGTACAGGGCGTGGAGCATTACCACCAACCATCCTTATCACCGTGAGTGATCATTGATTCTTGAGTAGATTAAGCAGCGGATGAAACTACAGAATTCTTTTCGCGACTATTCGGCTGAGTCTGCGCTGTTTGTGCGCCGGGCGCTGGTCGCTTTTTTGGGGATTTTGCTGCTCACCGGCGTGCTGATCGCCAACCTTTATAATCTGCAAATCGTTCGCTTTACTGATTATCAGACCCGCTCGAACGAAAACCGCATCAAACTGGTGCCTATCGCCCCCAGTCGCGGCATTATTTATGACCGTAACGGAATCCCGCTCGCCCTTAACCGCACCATTTATCAGATAGAAATGATGCCAGAAAAGGTCGACAACGTTCAGGATACCCTCGACGCGCTGCGTAACGTCGTAGACCTGACGGACGATGACATTGCCGCTTTTAAAAAAGAGCGCGCCCGTTCACACCGTTTCACATCCATTCCGGTAAAAACTAACCTGAGTGAAGTTCAGGTCGCACGCTTTGCCGTTAATCAATATCGCTTTCCTGGCGTCGAAGTTAAAGGTTATAAACGCCGCTACTACCCCTACGGCTCTGCGCTGACCCATGTCATTGGCTACGTATCAAAAATCAACGATAAAGACGTAGACCGCCTGGACAAAGACGGCAAACTGGCTAACTACGCGGCGACGCACGACATCGGCAAGCTGGGTATTGAACGTTATTACGAAGATGTACTTCACGGCCAGACCGGTTATGAAGAGGTTGAGGTGAACAACCGCGGCCGCGTCATTCGCCAGCTGAAAGAAGTGGCGCCGCAGGCCGGGCACGATATCTATCTCACCCTCGATTTGAAACTCCAGCAGTACATTGAAACGCTGCTGGCGGGCAGTCGAGCCGCCGTGGTGGTTACCGACCCGCGTACCGGCGGCGTTCTCGCGCTGGTGTCCATGCCGAGCTACGACCCGAACCTGTTTGTCGATGGTATCTCCAGTAAAGATTACTCCGGGTTGCTCAATGACCCGAACACCCCATTGGTTAACCGCGCCACGCAGGGTGTTTACCCTCCTGCTTCGACAGTTAAACCTTACGTCGCGGTTTCTGCATTAAGTGCAGGTGTCATCACCCGCAATACTGGTCTGTTCGATCCAGGTTGGTGGCAATTACCGGGCTCTGAAAAACGTTACCGTGACTGGAAAAAATGGGGGCACGGCCATCTGAACATCACCCGTTCTCTGGAAGAGTCGGCGGATACGTTTTTCTATCAAATCGCCTATGATATGGGGATAGACCGACTTTCAGAGTGGATGAGCAAATTCGGCTACGGCAAATATACGGGCATCGATCTCGCTGAAGAACGCTCCGGCAATATGCCAACCCGCGAGTGGAAGCAAAAACGGTTTAAAAAGCCATGGTACCAGGGTGATACCATTCCGGTCGGCATCGGTCAGGGTTACTGGACTGCAACCCCAATCCAGATGAGTAAAGCGCTGATGATCCTTATCAACGACGGTTTGATAAAAGTTCCGCATTTGTTGATGAGCACGGCAGAAAATGGCAAGCAGGTTCCGTGGGTACAGCCGCACGAACCGCCCGTTGGTGATATTCATTCTGGATACTGGGAAATCGCGAAAGACGGCATGTACGGTGTAGCAAACCGCCCTAACGGTACTGCGCACAAGTATTTCGCTAGCGCACCTTACAAAATTGCGGCGAAATCCGGTACTGCCCAGGTCTTTGGCCTGAAAGCCAATGAAACCTATAACGCGCACAAGATCGCCGAGCGCTTACGTGACCACAAGCTGATGACGGCCTTCGCACCCTATGATAAGCCCCAGGTTGCTGTCGCCATAATCCTTGAAAACGGTGGCGCGGGCCCGGCTGTGGGTACCATTATGCGCCAGATCCTTGACCACATTATGTTGGGCGACAACAACACCAATCTGCCTGCAGAAAACCCCGCGGTTGCAGCAGCGGAGGACCAATAATCGTGACGGATAATCCGAACAAAAAAACATTCTGGGACAAAATCCACATCGATCCCACGATGTTGCTTATTTTGCTGGCGCTGCTGGTTTACAGCTCGCTGGTCATCTGGAGTGCCAGCGGCCAGGATATCGGCATGATGGAGCGCAAGGTCGGCCAGATCGCAATGGGCCTGGTCATCATGGTGGTGATGGCGCAAATCCCGCCCCGGGTTTATGAAGGCTGGGCACCCTATCTCTATATTTTCTGCATCATCCTGTTGGTGGCGGTAGATGCCTTCGGCGCGATATCCAAAGGGGCGCAGCGCTGGCTGGATTTGGGTATTGTGCGTTTTCAGCCTTCCGAAATTGCCAAGATTGCCGTGCCGCTGATGGTCGCACGCTTCATCAACCGTGATGTTTGCCCGCCATCGCTAAAAAATACCGCCATTGCACTGGTGCTGATATTTATGCCCACCCTGCTGGTGGCCGCTCAGCCTGACCTCGGTACCTCAATACTGGTCGCCCTTTCCGGTCTGTTTGTTCTGTTCCTTTCTGGTTTAAGCTGGCGTTTAATCGGTGTTGCGGTGGTTCTGGTTGCGGCGTTTATCCCGATACTGTGGTTCTTCCTGATGCATGATTACCAGCGTCAGCGCGTCATGATGTTGCTCGATCCGGAAACCGATCCACTGGGTGCGGGTTATCATATTATTCAGTCTAAAATTGCTATTGGCTCCGGCGGTCTACGCGGCAAGGGCTGGCTGCACGGTACGCAGTCGCAGCTTGAATTTTTACCCGAACGTCACACGGACTTTATCTTCGCGGTACTAGCAGAAGAGCTGGGTCTGGTAGGGATCTTAATTCTGCTTGCGCTGTACATTTTGCTGATTATGCGCGGATTATGGATCGCTGCCCACGCGCAAACCACCTTTGGTCGCGTCATGGCAGGTGGTTTAATGTTGATATTATTCGTTTATGTCTTCGTAAATATTGGTATGGTGAGCGGTATTCTGCCCGTGGTTGGCGTTCCTCTCCCACTGGTCAGTTACGGAGGCTCGGCACTTATCGTGCTGATGGCCGGGTTCGGGATTGTTATGTCGATCCACACCCATAGAAAAATGTTGTCGAAAAGCGTGTAAGGGGTACGCAATGCGTAAGCAGTGGCTTGGTATCTGCATCGCAGCAGGAATGCTCGCGGCGTGTTCGAGTGATGATGGTCAGCAACAGGGTGCTGTCGCGCCGCAGCCTGCGGTGTGCAATGGTCCGATTGTTGAAATCAGCGGGGCCGATCCGCGCTTTGAACCCCTGAACCCAACGGCGAATCAGGACTATCAACGTGATGGTAAGAGCTACAAAATCGTCCAGGATCCTTCCCGCTTTAGCCAGGCAGGACTTGCCGCTATCTATGATGCGGAACCCGGAAGCAACTTAACCGCGTCTGGTGAAGCGTTCGACCCGATGCAACTGACCGCAGCGCATCCCACTCTGCCAGTCCCAAGCTATGCCAGAGTAACTAACCTGGCAAACGGCAGGATGATTGTCGTGCGCATAAACGATCGCGGCCCTTATGGCAACGATCGCGTGATTTCACTTTCACGTGCAGCAGCAGACCGTCTGAATACCTCCAACAACACCAAAGTGCGTATCGACCCGATCATCGTCGCCCAGGATGGTTCATTGTCCGGTCCGGGTATGGCGTGTACGACAGTCGCAAAGCAAACCTATGCCCTGCCCGCGCGTCCTGATTTAAGCGGTGGCGGTAATATGGGAAGTATGCCTTCGCCATCGGATGCGGGTCAGCCGCAAGGCGATATTCGTCCGATCAGCAACTCCACGCTGAAAAGCGATGATCCAACCGGTGCGCCAGTGAACAGCGGTGGATTCCTCGGTGCGCCAACCACCCTCGCCGCAGGCGTGCTGGAAGGTAGCGAGCCGACTCCGGCTCCGCAACAGACCATCTCCGCACCGGCAACACCAACCGCACCAGCAGCAACACCAACCGCCGTCGCGGCACCAGCTCCAGCGGCAGTAGCCAACGGACGTTACGTGGTTCAGGTTGGCGCAGTCAGCGAGCAGTCGCGTGCGCAGCAGTATCAAAAACGTTTAAGCCAGCAGTTTGGCGTCCCAGGTCGGGTGGTACAAAATGGCGCAGTCTGGCGTATCCAGATGGGGCCGTTCGCCAGCAAAGCTGAAGCCTCCACATTGCAGCAGCGTCTTCAATCCGAGGCGCAATTACAGTCCTTCATCACCGGCGTGTAATAACGTAAATCAGGTATCTGAACTGTCAGTTTCTGTAAATGACATTAACAAAGTCACGCGGAAAGTCAGATGCCTGCCCGTTTTGCATTTGCTATAGTAGGGCACTTTTTTAAATTTCATCACGGACGTCGTAGTTCAGACCATGAAGACCACTTTTTCCGCTCGTTTCGTGCAGCGTATGGCGCTCACCGCGGCTCTCTGCGCAGCTTCTCTCTCTGCTGCCCATGCCGATGACCTGAATATTAAAACCATGATCCCGGGTGTTCCGCAGATCGATGCGGAGTCATATATCCTGATTGATTACAATTCAGGCAAAGTTCTGGCAGAACAGAATGCGGACACTCGCCGCGACCCCGCCAGTCTGACCAAAATGATGACCAGCTACGTCATCGGCCAGGCGATGAAAGCCGGCAAGTTCAAAGAAACCGATCTGGTCACTGTCGGCAATGACGCCTGGGCTACAGGTAACCCGGTCTTTAAAGGTTCATCGTTGATGTTCCTGAAACCTGGAATGCAGGTTCCTGTTTCCCAGTTGATCCGTGGTATCAACCTACAATCCGGGAATGACGCGTGTGTGGCAATGGCGGACTTCGCAGCCGGTAGCCAGGATGCTTTCGTCGGTCTGATGAACAGCTATGTGAACGCGCTGGGCCTGAAAAACACCCACTTCCAGACCGTTCATGGTCTCGATGCTGACGGTCAGTACAGCTCGGCTCGCGACATGGCGATGATTGGCCAGGCCCTGATTCGTGACGTGCCTAACGAATACTCTATCTATAAAGAAAAAGAGTTCACCTTTAACGGTATTCGTCAGTTAAACCGTAACGGCCTGCTGTGGGATAACAGCCTGAATGTCGACGGTATCAAAACCGGTCACACCGACAAAGCTGGCTATAACCTCGTTGCATCCGCAACCGAAGGCCAGATGCGTCTGATCTCCGCCGTTATGGGGGGGCGCACCTATAAAGGCCGTGAAACTGAAAGTAAAAAACTGCTGACCTGGGGCTTCCGTTTCTTTGAAACCGTGAATCCACTGAAAGTGGGTAAAGAGTTTGCTTCAGAACCAGCCTGGTTTGGTAATACCGATCGTGCATCGTTAGGCGTCGATAAAGATGTCTACCTGACTATTCCGCGCGGCCGCATGAAAGATCTGAAAGCAAGCTATGTGCTGAACACCACAGAACTGCATGCACCGCTGCAGAAAAACCAGGTTGTTGGCACCATCAACTTCCAGTTGGATGGCAAAACCATCGAACAGCGCCCGCTGGTAGTCCTGCAGGAAATCCCTGAAGGCAACTTCTTTGGGAAAATCATTGATTACATTAAATTAATGTTCCATCACTGGTTTGGCTAAAAATCGAACACTTGAAAGTGTGATTTACGTCCCCATATACTAGGTATCCAGATAACTCCCACACGCTGTGGGAGTTATTATTTATTGATGTAACGCCGGAGCTGACATGAAAACCAAACTTAACGAACTGCTTGAATTCCCTACTCCATTTACTTACAAAGTAATGGGGCAGGCGTTGCCTGAGCTGGTTGATCAGGTGGTTGAAGTGGTACAGCGCCATGCGCCAGGTGATTACTCTCCGACGGTAAAACCGAGCAGCAAAGGCAACTACCACTCGGTCTCAATCACTATTACTGCTACACACATTGAGCAGGTTGAAACGCTGTACGAAGAATTGGGTAATATCGATATCGTACGCATGGTACTGTAAAAACCTGTTGGTTACCCGCTGCATCCCCGCTCGGGTAACCCCTCCCTCCTGTGATATACTTTTCCCCCTCTTTTATATTCTCTACTCTATGTGAGTATCTACGGAGATGCCGTTTTGTATCAGGATAAAATTCTGGTCCGCCAGCTCGGTCTTCAACCTTACGAGCCAGTTTCTCTGGCCATGCACGAATTCACCGATACCCGCGATGAAAACAGTTATGACGAAATCTGGCTGGTAGAGCATTATCCTGTTTTTACCCAGGGTCAGGCAGGTAAAGCAGAGCACGTACTGATGCCGGGCGATATTCCGGTGATCCAGAGCGATCGTGGCGGCCAGGTGACCTACCACGGGCCGGGCCAGCAGGTCATGTATGTGCTGTTGAACCTGAAGCGTCGCAAACTTGGCGTTCGTGAACTGGTTACGCTGCTGGAACAAACCGTCGTCAATACACTTGCGGAAATCGGCATTGATGCCCACCCGCGAGCCGATGCGCCTGGCGTATACGTCGGGGAGAAGAAAATCTGCTCTTTGGGATTACGTATTCGTAGAGGATGTTCGTTTCACGGCTTAGCGCTCAACGTGGATATGGATTTATCGCCTTTCCTGCGTATCAATCCTTGTGGTTACGCCGGAATGGAGATGGCGAAAGTATCGCAGTGGGATAGCGCAGCCACGACCGAGAGCGTTCGCCCACGCCTGCTGGCCAACATATTAGCGCTGTTGGGTAACCCACCGCACGAGTACGTTGCAGACTGAAAATACGGTCATACTTTGCCACGGCAAATGTTGTGGCAAATGGCACAAAACAACAACTATTTTACATTTTGCCAGCCTGTCAGGCTGCTTTCTGGCCCGTTTCAATGATATACTGCGTATCACTAATTCAAAAATAGTTGATAAATGCAACATTCCCTTGAATTGAAACGCTTTCCTTCGTAATTCGCAACTGGAACACGCAAGCTATGAGTAAACCCATTGTGATGGAACGCGGTGTTAAATACCGCGATGCCGATAAGATGGCTCTTATCCCGGTAAAAAATGTGGCAACAGAGCGTGAAGCCCTGCTGCGTAAACCGGAATGGATGAAAATAAAACTGCCAGCGGACTCCACTCGCATCCAGGGCATCAAAGCGGCAATGCGCAAAAATGGCCTGCACTCTGTCTGCGAAGAAGCTTCCTGCCCTAACCTGGCTGAATGTTTCAATCACGGAACCGCAACCTTTATGATCCTCGGCGCAATCTGTACCCGCCGTTGCCCATTCTGTGACGTTGCCCATGGCCGTCCGGTTGCTCCGGATGCTAACGAGCCGTTAAAACTTGCTCAGACGATTGCTGACATGGCGCTGCGCTATGTCGTCATTACCTCCGTTGACCGCGACGATCTGCGTGACGGCGGCGCTCAGCACTTTGCTGACTGTATCACCGCTATTCGTGAGAAAAGCCCGTCGATTAAAATCGAAACGCTGGTGCCTGACTTCCGTGGTCGTATGGATCGCGCGTTGGATATCCTCACCGCCACGCCGCCAGACGTGTTTAACCACAACCTCGAAAACGTACCGCGTATTTATCGCAATGTACGTCCGGGGGCAGACTACAACTGGTCACTGAAGCTTCTGGAACGTTTCAAGGAAGCGCACCCGGAGATTCCGACTAAATCAGGTCTGATGGTTGGTTTGGGCGAAACCAATGCAGAAATCATTGAGGTCATGCGTGACCTGCGCAGTCATGGCGTGACCATGCTGACGCTGGGGCAGTATTTACAGCCAAGCCGTCACCACCTGCCGGTTCAACGCTATGTAAGCCCGGATGAGTTCGATGAGATGAAAGCCGAAGCTATGGCCATGGGCTTTACCCATGCAGCCTGCGGTCCATTCGTTCGCTCTTCATACCATGCAGACATGCAGGCCAAAGGGCTGGAAGTGAAGTAATCGTGTAATACTCACTTACATATCAGTAATAAAAAAACCGGCAAATTGCCGGTTTTTTTCATGCAGAGTATGCAGTATGAGCATCATGCTCCTGACATTACTCTTTATGAGAAAGCTTCTCAGCCTGAACGCTACCATCAGCATCTTTCTTAGCATCGGCATTATCGTCGTTCATTGCTTTCTTGAAGCCCTTGATTGCCGTTCCCAGGTCTCCACCCAGTGTACGTAACTTCTTGGTACCAAACAGCAGAACAACCAGTGCGGCAACCACCAGCAGTTTGGTAATACTAATCTCACCCATAGATACCTTCTTCACTTAAACCAGGCTGCATAAAGCGCCATATTAACCTGAGAATATTAACGGCCTTTCGACGCGCGCACACAATAGCAATCTGTAACAAGGTGAATCAAGCCTTGTTTAAAAAAACGTCATAATAATTGCGGTGGCGCAAAACGTCGGTTACTTAACACCGGAAGTTGTGCTCTGACCTGCCTTACCCGCTCTGCAGAAACCTCGGCCATAATTAGTGCAGGCGTTTCCGCCGCAGCAGCAATGGTCACACCAAAAGGGTCGATGACCCGGCTTTGGCCGATATTCTTATTACCGCACTCTCCCGCCGCAATCAGGTAACACGTTGCATCTAACGCTCTTGCAGCCAAAAGCGTAGACCAGTGATGCTCTTTAAGCGATCCCCGTACCCAGGCTGCGGGTAATACGAGAATTTCCGCTCCCTGCAATGCGTGCGCCAGCGCCAGCTCAGGGAAGCGCAGATCATAACAGGTCATTAACCCTACTTTTAACCCGCCCACGTCCAGCAGCGGCGCTATGGCGTCCCCTGCATCCACATTTCGTGACTCCTGAATCGAAAAGGCGTCGTAGAGATGTAATTTAGCGTAATGGGCAACTACCTGACCTGCCCGTAGCGCCACCAGCATGTTAAACGCCCGTCCAGGCACAGAGGGAACATGAATCGTCAGGATTGTCGTCATCTCGTTTTGCGCGCTTTCTCGCAGCAAGCGCGTCAAAAACCCGCCTTCCAGCAATTGAGCTGATTTCACTGACAGATCAGGGTCCAGATCGTCACGGGCCAGAAGCGCTTCCGGTAATACCAGTAACGATGCCCCCTCTCCCGCAGCCTGAGACATCAGTAAAACGCAGGTTTCTGCATTTTTTTCCCATGAAGGTCCCACGGCAAATTGCCCTGCTGCAACGAACATATTCCCTCCAGAAAACGTTGTTAGGCTCGCCAACCACGATTATTCAGCGTTACACTCATCCTATATACAATCAAATAGCAGGATTACGCAGTGTTACAACTCCTTTTAGCGGTTTTTATCGGTGGTGGTACAGGTAGTGTAGCAAGATGGATGTTGAGCATGAGGTTTAACCCGCTACATCAGGCCATTCCATTCGGTACGCTGGCTGCAAACTTACTTGGCGCATTTATCATTGGTATGGGTCTGGCATGGTTTAATCGCATGACAAACATTGATCCAATGTGGAAGGTACTGATTACAACTGGCTTTTGCGGGGGACTAACAACATTTTCCACTTTCTCGGCTGAGGTGGTGTTTTTGCTACAGGAAGGACGCTTTGGTTGGGCTATGGTGAATGTGCTGGCGAATCTGCTGGGATCATTTGCGATGACCGCCCTGGCATTCTGGCTGGTTTCGGCCTCTCCCGCACACTGAGGCGAAAAAAAACCCGCAATTAAGCGGGTTTTGAATGCTTGCTGTCGTATGCTTACAGAGCGATTACGTTTGCAGCAGAAGGGCCTTTGGCACCGTTAGTGATTTCGAACTCTACACGCTGACCTTCAGCCAGAGTTTTAAAACCATTGGTCTGGATTGCAGAGAAGTGTACGAACACGTCTTTGCTGCCATCTTCCGGAGTAATGAAACCGAATCCTTTGGATTCATTAAACCACTTAACGTTACCTTTAATCTTAGACATCAAAATTACCTTTACATGAAAAATAGACACAAATGCTGTGTCGGGTATCAGTACAACAATTGTGGTGCACTTTGTCCAGTCGAACTTTATCAAAAAGTGATAAATGTCGCGTTATTTTTCAGTTAACGCTGTTATCACACTGTTTTAAAAAGACTTTTTAATAATCCATCTGACAATACAGGTAGTCCATCAAAACTGGAAACGCATCCACGCAAAGTAGACGTTACCGTTGTTGTACGTTCCCGGAATGTAGGTCATCTGGAACGTTGCCGGACCATACCCTATCGATGCCAGCGGTAACAGTACGGGTACCGGAATGTAGTTCCAGTTATCACGCGCGGTAAAACCGGCGGTAAAACCGAGACCTGTATGGAAATTTTCATCGGCCAGCGGTCGCCAGGTTTTTTCCCAGCCATAACCACCAATGGGCTCCCATTTATTGTAGGAATCCTTAAAGGCCATTATATAAAGTCCGTGCCAGTTACTTTTATCATCCCAACGGGATTGACCAAATCCTGCCCCCCACGGGCGTTCATTGTAGCGATCCGTTTTTTCTTTATCGTAGGCAAAGCGTGCATGCCAGGTAATAGCCGGTATATACAAATCATAATGTTCCGGCTGCTGCCAGGTTTCACTGACGTTGTCTTTAAAAGTAGCGAACCAGCCTTTATCTTCAGCTGCGCCCTGGGGAATGAAAGCTAACTGAATAAAAAGAAATGAAAAAATGGGTGATGCTGCCAACTTACTGATTTAGTGTATGATGGTGTTTTTGAGGTGCTCCAGTGGCTTCTGTTTCTATCAGCTGTCCCTCCTGTTCAGCTACTGACGGGGTGGTGCGTAACGGCAAAAGCACCGCCGGACATCAGCGCTATCTCTGCTCTCACTGCCGTAAAACATGGCAACTGCAGTTCACTTACACCGCTTCTCAACCCGGTACGCACCAGAAAATCATTGATATGGCCATGAATGGCGTTGGATGCCGGGCAACCGCCCGCATTATGGGCGTTGGCCTCAACACGATTTTCCGCCATTTAAAAAACTCAGGCCGCAGTCGGTAACCTCGCGCATACAGCCGGGCAGTGACGTCATCGTCTGCGCGGAAATGGACGAACAGTGGGGATACGTCGGGGCTAAATCGCGCCAGCGCTGGCTGTTTTACGCGTATGACAGGCTCCGGAAGACGGTTGTTGCGCACGTATTCGGTGAACGCACTATGGCGACGCTGGGGCGTCTTATGAGCCTGCTGTCACCCTTTGACGTGGTGATATGGATGACGGATGGCTGGCCGCTGTATGAATCCCGCCTGAAGGGAAAGCTGCACGTAATCAGCAAGCGATATACGCAGCGAATTGAGCGGCATAACCTGAATCTGAGGCAGCACCTGGCACGGCTGGGACGGAAGTCGCTGTCGTTCTCAAAATCGGTGGAGCTGCATGACAAAGTCATCGGGCATTATCTGAACATAAAACACTATCAATAAGTTGGAGTCATTACCAAAAAATGAGAAAATATCGTTTAGCGACAATCACAACTTAATTACCGTCCTGGGATTTATTATTAATTGTAGCAAACCCAACCTTAATGTTAGCTTAACAAAAATGCGCAGCTAAAAAATCAGAATATTCCTCAGCATGTAATTTTTAAGATAATTAGCCCTTAATTTATTGAGCCATCTCATAGGAACTATTTTCTCTTTATTGCCAATAAATTGTTCTTTCCTCCGGGAAAAGTTAAATAACATTACAATAAATTAACAATTAAGAATCAATATCACCACAAAACACACACACCGTCGCTGCACTTCACAGTTTTTTATTGTGAGATTCTTTTTTTAACCACGATGCTGAAAAAACGGCTAAGCCATCGCTTGAATCCGTATTTTTATTGATTTTAATCAGCAAGAGTAATCGGTTTATTAGGCACATTCTGTCACCACTTTTTACTTTTTTTAGTTTTTTTACTTTCTGGGCAGCAATGCGACAGGGGAAACGATGTTGACATTTATTGAACTCCTTATTGGAGTTGTGGTTATTGTGGGTGTAGCGCGCTACATCATTAAAGGTTATTCCGCGACAGGCGTACTGTTTGTTGGCGGTCTGGTTTTGCTGATTATCAGTGCGCTGATGGGGCATAAAGTGTTGCCATCCAGCGCGGCATCGACGGGCTATACGGCAACAGACATTGTTGAATATATTAAAATTTTGCTGATGAGCCGTGGTGGCGATCTCGGCATGATGATCATGATGCTGTGTGGTTTTGCCGCCTATATGACCCATATTGGCGCGAACGATATGGTCGTTAAGCTGGCCTCCAAGCCCCTGCAATACATCAACTCTCCTTACCTGCTAATGATTGCCGCCTATTTTGTCGCCTGCCTGATGTCACTGGCGGTTTCTTCAGCAACCGGTCTGGGCGTATTGCTGATGGCAACACTGTTCCCGGTCATGGTTAACGTTGGAATCAGCCGTGGCGCTGCAGCGGCTATTTGTGCCTCCCCTGCTGCAATTATTCTTTCACCAACATCCGGTGATGTGGTGCTGGCGGCAAAAGCTGCGGAAATGCCGCTGATCGATTTCGCCTTTAAAACCACGCTGCCAATTTCCATTGCCGCCATCATTGCTATGGCGATTGCCCACTTTTTCTGGCAGCGTTTTCTGGATAAAAAAGAGAACATTTCTCATGAAATGTTAGATGTGGCTGAAATCACCACGACTGCCCCGTCATTTTACGCCATTCTGCCGTTTACCCCGATCGTTGGCGTCCTGATTTTTGATGGTAAATGGGGCCCGCAGCTGCACATCATTACGATTCTGGTTCTGTGCATGCTCATCGCGGCTATTCTGGAGTTCGTACGTGGGTTCAACACCCAAAAGGTTTTCTCTGGTCTGGAAGTCGCTTACCGTGGCATGGCGGATGCCTTTGCTAACGTGGTGATGTTGTTAGTCGCTGCGGGTGTTTTTGCCCAGGGTCTGAGCACAATCGGCTTTATTCAGAGTCTGATTTCTATCGCCACCTCGTTTGGTTCAGCGAGCATTATCTTGATGATGGTGCTGGTGATCCTGACTATGTTGGCGGCAATGACTACGGGTTCCGGTAACGCCCCGTTCTACGCCTTCGTTGAGATGATCCCTAAGCTGGCGCATTCTTCCGGCATTAACCCGGCTTACCTTGTTATCCCGATGCTGCAGGCGTCAAACCTTGGGCGCACCATCTCCCCGGTCTCCGGCGTGGTTGTCGCTGTAGCAGGTATGGCAAAGATTTCTCCGTTCGAAGTGGTGAAACGTACTTCGGTTCCGGTTCTGGTTGGACTGCTGGTGGTGATTATCGCAACTGAAGTGATGGTACCAGGTTCTTCTTCAGCCGTCGTTGGCGGCTGATACTCAGTGAAATTTAGGCCGGATTAGGCATCTACGCCGCATCCGGCATTTAAACCGCACCATTGCCGGATGTCGATGCTAAAGCATCTTATCCGGCCTACGTCAGAAATCAGCATTTAGCCGCCATGATAAATACGCTGCGGCCTACCCACCTTACCGTGAATAATCTCCGCAATAATCAAATGACGGCTGGCACAGTACTCCAGGTAGCGTCTGGAAGTCGTTCGGCTGATGGTAAGCGCCTGGGCGATCGTTTCCGCAGTATGGTGTACCGTCGGGTCGGCGAATAATTTCAACACTGCATTCAGTGTTAACGCATCAATCCCGGTCGGTAAATCCCCTTTCGGTTCGCCCCGCGCGTAGGCATTAAACATTTCATCAATCTGCTTTTGGCTGGCGCTGTCATTCCCCGCCAACATGCGTCGACGTTGCTGATAACGCGTCAGGGTCTGCCCCAGCCGCTCGTAGGCAATGGGTTTGACCAGGTAATCAAACGCACCGCTGCGCACGGCCTCGGAGACCGTTTCCATATCGCTAGCCGCCGTGGTAAACACTACGCCGCCCGGATAGCGCGCCTGGGTCAGCTCATGCAGCAACATAATTCCCTTGCCGTCCGGCAAGTAGTTATCGAGCAGTATCAAACCGGGCTTAAAACGCTCAATCATCATCCTCGCCTGCTCAAGATTACCCGCCAACCATATCTGGCTGAAACCGGGTATATGGCGGATATATTCAGCATGCATTTCCGCCAGTAGCGTTTCATCCTCAACGATCAACAGCGTTAATGGTTCCGTCATTATTTTTTTTCACTTTCGGAAGAAATAAAGAAAATAAGGTACCGCAAGGGGAGTTATCTTCGAGCGTAATCACCCCGTCACAGCGCCTCACATAACTTGCAATTAGATACAAACCGATGCCATGTTCACCTGGTTCATCGGTACGGGTGCTCACACCCTGTTCAAATATTTTCTCACGCAATGCTTCCGGCACACCGCATCCCTGATCGGCAACTTCGATGATCACGTCATCCCCTTCATCGCTCAAATAGAGCTCTACGACATTGTTGCCTTGCTGGGTGCGCAAGCTCGCTTCGAATGCATTATCAAGCAGATTGCCAACAATTGCTGCAAACTCTGTGCTATCCAGCCCCTCGGGGAGTTGATGCAGTTGGCTCCCCGGAACGATAGTCATGGTGAGGCCCAGTTCCCGCGCGCGCTGCACCTTGCCAAACAACAGACCGGCGACCTGACGATCGGCAAACGCGCCACGCAGGCTGTCAATCAGTTGCTGTTGCGCCTGGGATTCTCCCTGCACCATGGCCAGAACCTTGTCATATTCTTTCATTTGCAGCAGGCCATTGATGGTCGACATCCAGTTCAGGTGCTCATGACGCAGCGTTCTCAGGCTCTCTACATACTGTTTGATCTGCGTTAATTGCGCATTAAGGGTAGCAATTTCATCTTTACTACGAAAACTGATGATTGCCCCAAGCAGTTCGTCACCGGAGCGAATCGCTTCACGGTTGGCGATAACGCTTAGGCCATTAAAGTTTACCATCGCATCCTGTCGTTTTTCCGCAATCTGTTGGGTGAAAAAGTCCGCTGGCTGAACCACCTCACTCACCGGTTTTCCAAGCCACTTTCGCCCTGGTGAAGACAGCCCCAGCATTTTCCTCGCACTGCGGTTTATTGCGGTGATATATCCATCAGGATCCACGGCAATCAATCCTTCATATACCGAGCTGAACAACGCTTCCTGCTGACGTACCACCCGCGCAATTTGTTTCGGTTCCATACCTAACATCTGCCGACGAATATGGGCAGCGAAAAACCAGGAGAGCAGCATAAGTACCAGCAACAGCAAGATAAACACACCGGCCATCGGGAGTAAGAAATCCGATCGCCAGCTATCGATTTTGCTGATCAGATAACCAATTGAGACTACGCCAATGATTTTGCCATCGTCATCAAAGATGGGCGTTTTAGCGCGCATTGCCATCCCGATGGACCCTTTACCGGTAATAAAGTAGCTTTCCCCTTTTTCCAGCGCACCGGGTTTGGTGAACTGCATCGGGTAGCCAATCTTTTCCGGGTTCGGATGATATAGACGAATGGAGTTGGTATCCCCGATAACCACATAGTCGAAGTCAGTTCCGCTCTGCAGTTTGTCGGCAATCGTCGCCAAACGCTTGTAATCACGATGTTTAACTGCCGTGATGATACTCTCGTTAGAGGCGATGATTTTGGCCTGGTTCATTGCCATATCGCGGACATGCGCGGCCAGATAATCTTCAAAGCTGGCGGTAAAGTATTGTGCCAGGGCGGCGATGATAAAAACAGAAACGACCAAAATAAGCAGAAAGATGCGTAAAGGAAACGCCAGGCTGCGGAAAAAAGGAAACCGTGTTTTATTTTTCTGCTCAGCCATATATCTTCCTCATCCACGTTACCCGAAACTTATTTCTCATTGTAGTTGTAATAGAAATGTTTTATTTACACGTTACGGTATAAAACAAGATCGTTGCAGATTCCCCACTTTAAATCAATTAAACAAATTAAAACCACACGCTATTTCGAGGTTAAATTAATTAAAAAACTTAAAACCATAAAACACATTAAAACCTTCTAACTTATTGTGAAATAAATCAAAAATTACCTCCCAAATACCCCTTACGATGTATGCAGCAGGGAAAAAAAGAAATACTCCGTAATAAAAAACCATTCCCTTCAATTGCAAACAAAACGTTATCAGGTTGCTAAGCAGAGCAACAAAAACAGAAACCCAGTAACAAATATAGCATCGGGGCTCTATTCACTATGTTCGGTAATAATATATTCACGCAAGTTAAACGCTCAGAAAATAAAAAGATGGCGGCTATCACGCAATTTCTGAAAGAGAATGATTTGAGCGTTGACACCACCGTCGAAGTATTTATCACCGTCACCCGTGACGACCGCCTGATTGCCTGCGGCGGTATCGCTGGGAATATTATTAAATGTGTCGCCATCTGCGAATCCGTACGGGGCGAAGGCTTAGCGCTGACGCTGGCGACCGAGTTAATCAACCTCGCCTATGAGCGCCACTGTACGCACCTCTTCATCTATACCAAAACCGAGTACGAATCGCTGTTTAAACAGTGTGGCTTTTCTACGCTGACCAGCGTTCCCGGCATTATGGTGCTGATGGAAAACAGCACCACGCGTCTGAAACGTTACGCTGAATCTCTGGCAAAACAGCGTCGTGAAGGGAAAAAAATTGGTTGCATCGTCATGAACGCCAACCCCTTCACCAACGGACATCGTTTTCTGATCCAACAGGCGGCCGCACAATGTGACTGGCTGCATCTGTTTTTGGTCAAAGAGGATACCTCACGGTTTCCGTATGAAGACCGGTTGGATCTGGTGCTTAAAGGGACAAAAGATATTCCACGTTTAACCGTGCATCGCGGTTCGGAATACATCATTTCCCGCGCCACGTTCCCGTGCTACTTCATCAAAGAGCAGAGCGTTATTAACCACTGCTACACCGAAATAGACCTGAAAATCTTCCGCCAGTACCTGGCACCGGCTCTCGGCGTTACACATCGTTTCGTCGGTACCGAGCCGTATTGCACCGTCACCTCCCAGTACAACAACGATATGCGCTACTGGCTGGAGACCCCAACGCTTCCCGCCCCACCGATTGAACTGGTGGAAATTGAGCGGCTGTGCTTCCAGGAGATGCCGATTTCCGCCTCCTGGGTGCGCAAGCTGCTGGTTAAAAAAGATCTCACGGCTATCGCATCCCTGGTCCCTGACGCCACGCTGCACTATCTGCAAAGCATGGTTGAACGAGCCTCATCGGGTGCGGCAGTCCGCCAAAATACCCCCGCATTAGCAACAGGTGAAAAATGAAAATAAACCAGGCAGCCGTCGCAGGCACACTCGAGTCCGGTGATGTGATGATTCGCATCGCCCCACTCGATTCGCAGGATATTGACCTGCAGGTTAACAGTAGCGTCGAAAAACAGTTCGGTGATGCCATCCGGACCACCATCCTGGACGTTCTGTCCTGCTACAACGTACGCGGCGTGCAATTAAATGTTGATGATAAAGGCGCACTGGACTGCATTTTACGTGCGCGACTGGAAGCACTACTGGCCCGCGCTGGCGGTATTCCGGCACTGCCATGGGAGGATTGCCAGTGATTTCCGCATCTTTGCAACAACGTAAAACCCGTACTCGCCGCAGCATGTTGTTCGTACCGGGTGCCAATGCCGCCATGGTCAGCAACTCGTTCATCTACCCGGCAGATGCACTGATGTTCGACCTGGAAGACTCCGTCGCGTTGCGTGAAAAAGATACCGCTCGCCGCATGGTGTACCACGCGCTGCAGCATCCGCTGTATCACGACGTTGAAACCATCGTGCGTGTAAACGCCCTCGACTCCGAATGGGGCATCAACGACCTTGAAGCAGTGGTACGCGGCGGTGCTGACATCGTACGTTTACCGAAGACCGATACCGCGCAGGATGTCATCGACATCGAAAGTGAAATTCTGCGCATCGAGAACGCCTGTGGCCGTGAACCCGGCAGTACCGGCCTGTTAGCCGCCATTGAGTCGCCGTTAGGCATTACCCGTGCGGTAGAAATTGCCCACGCTTCCGAGCGCCTGATCGGTATTGCTCTGGGTGCTGAAGATTATGTGCGTAACCTGCGCACTGAACGCTCGCCGGAGGGTACTGAACTGCTGTTTGCCCGCTGCTCTATTTTGCAGGCTGCACGTTCTGCCGGTATTCAGGCGTTCGACACCGTGTATTCCGATGCCAACAACGAAGCAGGTTTCCTGCACGAAGCCGCACACATCAAGCAGTTGGGTTTTGACGGCAAGTCGCTCATCAACCCGCGCCAGATCGAACTCCTGCATAACCTGTACGCCCCGACGCGCAAAGAGCTGGCTCACGCCCGTTTGGTCGTAGAAGCCGCTGAAGCCGCTGCCCGCGAAGGTCGTGGAGTGGTTTCCCTGAACGGCAAAATGGTCGACAGCCCGGTTATCGAGCGCGCCCTTCTGGTTATCTCCCGTGCAGAACTTTCCGGCATTCGCGAAGAATAAGGCAAAAAAATGACGCAGAAAATCGAACAGTCTCAACGCCAGGATCGCGTGGCGACCTGGAGCCGTCATGCAGAAAGTGAGCTTTCCGCTTATCAGAGCACCGCAAAAGTAGAACTACAAGCGCAAAAACCGCGCGACAAAAAGCTGTGCGCTAACCTGGAAGACGCCATTCGTCGTTCGGGTTTACAGGATGGCATGACCATCTCTTTCCACCACGCTTTTCGCGGTGGCGATCTGACCATTAACCTGGTGATGGACGCCATCGCCAGTATGGGTTTCAAAAACCTGACGCTGGCCTCCAGCTCTCTGAGCGATTGCCATGCTCCGCTGGTTGAGCACATCCGTCAGGGCGTGGTCAGCCGTATTTATACCTCCGGGTTGCGTGGCCCGCTGGCGGAAGAGATCTCCCGTGGCCTGCTGGCCGAACCGGTACAGATTCACTCCCACGGTGGACGTGTACACTTGGTACAAAGCGGCGAACTCAGCATTGATGTGGCGTTCCTCGGCGTACCGTCCTGCGACCAGTTTGGTAACGCCAACGGTTATACCGGTAAAGCATGCTGCGGCTCACTGGGCTATGCCCGCGTAGACGCCGAAAACGCGAAACAGGTTGTCCTGCTGACTGAACAACTGCTGACCTATCCACATAACCCTGCCAGCATTACACAGGATCAGGTAGATCTGATCGTGCAGATCGATCAGGTCGGCGATGCGGACAAAATCGGTGCTGATGCGACCCGCATGACCACTAACCCGCGAGAACTGTTAATCGCCCGTAGCGCGGCAGAGGTCATTGCTAACTCCGGCTACTTCAATGAAGGCTTCTCACTGCAGACAGGCACCGGCGGCGCTTCTCTGGCCGTGACGCGTTTCCTGGAAGACAAAATGCGCAGCCGTGATATCCGTGCTGACTTCGCGCTGGGCGGCATCACCGCCACCATCGTGGATCTGCATGAAAAAGGCCTGATTCGCAAACTGCTGGACGTGCAGAGCTTCGACCGTAACGCCGCGGAATCTCTGGCCCGCAATCCAAACCATATCGAAATCAGTGCAAACCAGTATGCCAACTGGGGTTCAAAAGGCGCATCCGTTGACCGTCTGGATGTGGTGGTACTGAGCGCATTAGAAGTAGACACCAACTTCAATGTGAACGTACTGACCGGTTCTGACGGCGTACTGCGAGGCGCATCCGGCGGACACTGCGATACGGCTGTGGCCGCAGCGCTTTCCATCATCGTCGCACCGCTGGTTCGCGGACGCATCCCGACGCTGGTTGATAACGTGCTGACCTGCGTAACCCCTGGCTCCAGCGTTGACATTCTGGTCACTGACCACGGTATCGCCGTCAACCCTGCACGTCCGGAACTGGCAGAACGACTGAAAGAAGCCGGTATGAAAGTGGTGTCCATTGGATGGCTGCGCGAACGTGCACAGCAACTCACCGGTCAGCCACGCGCTATCGAATTCACTGACCGCGTGATTGCCGTTGTGCGTTATCGCGACGGTTCAGTGATTGACGTTGTGCATCAGGTGAAGGAATAAGCCATGCACCTGCTCCCTGAACTCGCCACCCAACACGCGGTTTCGATTCCCGAGCTGCTCGCCAGCCGCGATAAGAGACAAGCAAGGCAACAGGACTGGCTGACACGCCACTCTGCGCCGCTGGTCTCGTTCACCGTGGTTGCACCGGGTCCGATTAAAGACAGCGCATTAACCCGTCGCATCTTTAATCACGGCGTAACCGCCTTGCTCGCACTGGCGGAACAATCTGCCTGGATTGTCAGGGAGCAAACAGCGCTGGTTTCTGCCAGTGGTCCAGAAGGTCTTTTGTCTATTGAGGCTCCGGCCCACGACCTCAAGCTCGCCACGATTGAACTTGAGCATTCACACCCGCTGGGACGGCTATGGGACATCGATGTCCTGACCCCTGAAGGGGAAATTCTGTCCCGGCGTCATTTCGCACTCCCCGCCCGCCGCTGTCTGCTGTGCGAGCAAAGTGCTGCCGACTGTGCGCGGGGTAAAACCCACGCACTTTCCGACTTACTCACTCAGATGGAGGCACTGCTGCATGATGCCGATTCCCGCAACATCAACCAATAATGCAGTCCTTCCTCTGGATCTGCCTGATGCTTACGCAACGCTCGCGTGGCGCGCCATGCTGACTGAAGTCAACCTGTCACCCAAACCCGGTCTGGTAGATCGTATTAACAACGGCGCGCATAAAGATATGGCGCTGGAAGATTTTCATCGCAGCGCCGAGGCTATTCAGGCCTGGCTGCCACGTTTTATTGAATATGGGGCGTTTAGCGCACAGCTGTCGCCTGAGGATGTATTGAAAGGACTGCGCCCGCTGGGCATGGCCTGCGAAGCTGATATGTTTCGCGCCACCGCAGGGGTGAATACCCACAAAGGCAGCATCTTTTCTCTGGGTCTGCTGTGCGCCGCCATTGGCCGCCTGCACCAGCTCCAACTAACTGTTACCGCTGAAACCATTTGCTCTACGGCAGCAACATTTTGCCGTGGTCTGACCGAGCGCGAACTGCGCCAGAACAATCAACAACTCACGGCAGGCCAACGTCTTTATCAGCAACTGGGATTAACCGGCGCACGGGGCGAAGCCGAAGCGGGATACCCGCTAGTCATCCAGCATGCCCTGCCGCACTACCGCGCACTGCTGACTCAGGGCCGCGACCCTGAACTGGCGTTACTCGACACTTTATTGCTGCTGATGTCTATCAACGGCGACACCAACGTGGCTTCACGTGGCGGCGCAGAAGGTCTGCGTTGGCTACAGCAGCAGGCCACCGCCCTGATGCAGCAAGGGGGGATTCGTACCCCTGCCGATCTCGAATACCTACACCAGTTCGACCAACAGTGCATTGAACGCAACCTCAGTCCCGGAGGCTGCGCCGATCTGCTGATCGTCACCTGGTTCTTAGCTCAGATTTCACAAGTTCATCATTATCACAATTAAAGATCCTTTCCGGAGAATCACACACATGTCTTTAGCAAAAGATAAAATATGGAAGTTACTGGCCCCATTGGTCGTAATGGGCGTCATGTTTCTTATCCCCGTCCCTGATGGAATGCCTCCACAGGCCTGGCACTACTTTGCCGTGTTTGTGGCGATGATCGTCGGTATGATCCTCGAGCCAATTCCGGCAACAGCGATCAGCTTTATCGCCGTAACGATCTGCGTTATCGGCAGCAACTATCTGCTGTTTGATGCTTCAGAACTGGCCGACCCGGCATTTAAAGCGGGTAAGCAAGCGTTGAAATGGGGTCTGGCGGGCTTCTCCAGCACCACCGTGTGGTTGGTGTTTGGTGCATTTATCTTCGCACTGGGTTATGAAGTCACCGGTCTGGGTCGTCGTATCGCGCTGTTCCTGGTGAAATTCATGGGTAAACGCACCCTGACGCTGGGCTATGCGATTGTTATCATCGACATTCTGCTGGCGCCGTTTACACCGTCTAACACCGCGCGTACCGGTGGTACCGTATTCCCGGTTATCAAAAACCTGCCGCCGCTGTTTAAATCATTCCCGAACGATCCTTCCGCGCGCCGTATCGGCGGATACCTGATGTGGATGATGGTAATCAGTACCAGCCTGAGCTCCTCTATGTTCGTGACCGGCGCTGCGCCAAACGTACTGGGTCTGGAATTCGTCAACAAAATTGCCGGTATTCAAATCAGCTGGCTGCAATGGTTCCTCAGCTTCCTGCCGGTCGGTATTATTTTGCTGATCGTTGCTCCGTGGTTGTCATACGTTCTGTACAAACCAGAAGTCACTCACAGTGCTGAAGTTGCCGCATGGGCCGGTGATGAACTGAAAGGCATGGGTAAACTGACCCGTAAAGAGATAACGCTGATCGGTCTGGTTCTGCTCAGCCTGGGCCTGTGGGTCTTCGGTGGTAAACTGATTGATGCAACCGCAGTGGGTTTGCTTGCTGTCTCCCTGATGCTGGCGCTGCATGTGGTACCGTGGAAAGACATTACCCGCTATAACAGCGCATGGAACACCCTGGTTAACCTCGCCACGCTGGTCGTTATGGCGAATGGTTTAACCCGTTCAGGCTTCATCGACTGGTTCGCCAACACCATGAGCACGCACCTGGAAGGCTTCTCGCCTAACGCGACCGTAATCGTGCTGGTGCTGGTGTTCTACTTTGCTCACTACCTGTTTGCCAGCCTTTCTGCACACACTGCCACCATGCTGCCGGTTATTCTGGCTGTCGGTAAAGGTATCCCGGGCGTGCCGATGGAACATCTGTGTATCCTGCTGGTACTGTCCATCGGTATCATGGGCTGTCTGACTCCATATGCAACAGGCCCTGGCGTTATCATCTACGGATGTGGTTATGTGAAGTCCAAAGACTACTGGCGTCTGGGTGCTATCTTCGGCGTTATCTACATCTCTATGCTTCTGCTGGTCGGCTGGCCGATTCTGGCAATGTGGAGCTAATCATTTCGGTTCACACCTGATGAAAATGATGCCAGTCAGCTAAACCTGACTGGCATTTTTTATGATTAAATAGATGATATTCAGAATTTATATAAGTATCCGAAATCATCATGACATCAACATGGCGTTATTCTTCGTTGCTGGCAGCACTCCTGCTGCCGGTTTCTGCAGCTCAGGCCGATGAACTTCAGGCAAAACAGTACGCTGATTTTGACAGCTACGTGCTGGCCCTCTCCTGGCAAACCGGATTTTGTCAGAGCCAACACGAGCGTAATCGTCAGGAGCCTGACGAATGTCGTTTACAAAAAGAGAGCGCAGACAAAGCGGATTTCCTGACCGTTCACGGTTTATGGCCCAGCCTGCCTAAATCCATTGCCGCCCGTGGAGTCGACAACCGCCGCTGGATGCGTTTTGGCTGCGCGACTCGCCCTATTCCCAACCTGCCTGAAGCACGTGCCAGCCGTAAATGCGCGGCCCCCGAAACCGGGCTGTCGCTGGAAAGCGCAGCAAAACTCAGCGCCGTAATGCCCGGCGCTGGAGGGAGATCCTGTCTGGAACGTTACGAGTATGCCAAACATGGCGCATGTTTCGGTTTTGATCCCGACGCGTACTTTGGCACGATGGTACGGCTGAATAATGAGGTTAAGAACAGCGAGGTGGGCAAATTCCTGGCGGAAAACTACGGCAAAACTGTCAGCCGTAACGCATTTGACGCCGCAGTTGCCAAAAGCTGGGGCAAAGAGAACGTCAAAGCTGTGAAGCTAAGCTGCGACGGCAATCCGGCGTATCTCACTGAGATCCAGTTATCCCTGAAAGCCGACAACATCAACCAGACGTTATCTGCACAGTCATTCTTACCGCAACCGCATCCGGGTAGCTGCGGTAAACGGTTTATTATCGACAAAGTGGGATATTGAAACTTGCAACCGACGCTGCAAGCTGGCGTCGGTCCGTAAGCTCAGCGTTTTGCTCGTGCATCCGGGCGAACTAAATCAAAACGGTGTGTTTCACTGATCGAATAATACGCCGTTGGCCCACCTGCACGCAGTACCGGCTTCGCTTTCGCCGTCTGATAGATGCCGTCTTCCAGGAGCGTTTCATCAATGTGGATGCCCACCACTTCCCCCAATACCAGCCAGGTATCAACCGGTGAGCCATCAGCGGTAGTCAGTTGCAGGCTTTGCGATAAGCGACACTCAAAATTGACCGGGCTTTGCGCCACGCGCGGCACGTTGACTATCCGGCTATCTGCTTTACTAAGCCCGGCGGCAAAAAACTCGTCTTCACCGTGCGGCAAGCTGGCTGACGTTTCGTTCATCGCAGTGGCCAGCTCAAGAGTCGTCAGGTTCCAGACAAATTCACCGGTTTCGATAATATTCTGCACGCTGTCTTTCCAGCCGCTGCTAGCGAAACCGATAATCGGCGGATGATAGTTAAAACAGTTAAAGAAACTGTATGGTGCCAGATTGTGCCGACCATTGCCGTCACGCGACGCAATCCAGCCAATCGGGCGCGGTCCAATGATGGCATTTAGCGGGTCATGCGGTAAGCCGTGTCCCTGTGACGGTTGATAGAAATACATAGCGTTCCCTGTTGAAGTTAACGTCAGCGCAGCACAAATTATGCTTCGCTCATCCCCCTGGAAAAAGAAGATCAGCGTAGAACAATCTGCCAACGATTACGACTGAATAAAGTTGAGCAGGTCACCGTTGATCTGTTGTTTATGGGTGGTGCAAATGCCATGCGAGCCGCCGACATATACCTTCAACTGCGAATCAGGCAGTATTTCCGCCGCGATCTTTCCGCAGGTTTCAAACGGGACAATCTGATCGTCATCACCGTGGATCACCAGCGTCGGGATGGTCATCTTTTTGAGGTCCTCACGCAGATCTGTTTCCGAAAACGCGTGGATACAGTCGTACAACGCTTTGATGGAACCTTGTAAACCCTGTTCAACAAAACTTTCCCTGACGGCTTTCGACTCTTTTGCGCCAGGACGGTTGTAGCCATAGAATGCAGCGGTTAATTCATAGAAAAAGGCGGCGCGATCGTTCACAACACCCTCACGGATGCCATCGAATACCTCTTTCGGCACGCCATTTGGATTAAAGTCAGTCTTGATCATGATGGGCGTCACCGCGCCAATTAACACCGCTTTTGCCACCCGCTGCGTCCCATGCCGGCCAATATAACGAGCCACTTCCCCACCGCCGGTAGAGTGTCCGACATGGACGGCATCTTTAAGATTGAGATGCGCGGTAAGTTCAGCCAGATCGTCAGCATACTGATCCATATTGTGACCATCCCAGGGTTGGGCCGAACGCCCATGTCCACGCCTGTCATGGGCGATCACACGAAATCCTTTCGACCCGAGGAACAACATCTGATCCTCAAACGCATCTGCCGTCAGCGGCCAACCATGACTGAAGACAATGGGCTGTCCACTTCCCCAGTCTTTAAAATGCAAATAGCTGCCGTCTTTCAAGGTAAGTTTGTCGTACTGGCTCATGAGATCTCCTGTCGCGGAACACTGAGTTGTTTGACGCGCCCGCAGCGAGCGCTTAAAAAGCATAATGCAAATTGGAGAACGATCACGTTTTTCGGCTAAAATCACACCATACGCGACAATATTGATGATTTGCCTGAATGTGAACTAAATCACTTCAAACATGGGGTAAGTCTCAGTATCATCATAAAAGCTAAACCCTTGCCGCCTGACGGTGAGGGTTTTCTTTTGGGATTATTTACCTGCGCACCCGCAGTATCGACGACATGGAGTAATAAATGTCCAGACCAACTATCATCATTAACGACCTCGATGCGGAACGCATTGACCGCCTGTTGGAGCAACCTGCGTTTGCTGGTTTACCGATTGCCGACGCCCTTAACGCCGAGCTGGATCGTGCCCAAATGTGTTCTCCAGAAACCATGCCGCACGATGTCGTGACCATGAACAGCCGCGTGAAATTCCGCAATCTGAGTGATGGCGAAGTCCGTGTGCGTACCCTGGTGTATCCGGCCACTATGACTGACAGCAGCACACAGCTTTCGGTAATGGCACCTGTCGGCGCTGCACTTTTGGGGCTGCGCGTTGGTGATACCATTCACTGGGAACTGCCAGGCGGGACCTCAACGCACCTCGAAGTTATTGAGCTTGAGTACCAGCCTGAAGCTGCAGGCGACTACCTGCGCTAACTCTGTCTTATCAAAGCCACTCGCTTTATCTTACAGGGGATGCATCCGCATCCTCTTTCCGGTTAGATCTCCCTGCTCCTCGCTTTCTTTCATGTTCGCAAAACATAAATCTGTGTCGTGACTGACAGAATCATTTTTAATACTATGCTGTTATGTGTTCATGTAATGACAAGGAGAATGTTTATGTACAACACAATCATAATGCCTGTTGATGTATTCGAAATGGAACTGAGCGACAAGGCTATTCGCCATGCAGAATTTCTGGCCCAGGATAAAGGGGTTATCCATCTGCTGCATGTGCTGCCAGGCTCAGCGAGCCTAAGTCTGCATCGCTTTGCCGCTGACGTTCGTCGTTTTGAAGAGCATCTGCAACACGAAGCGGAAACCCGTCTGCAAACGATGGTCGGTCACTTCAGCATAGATCCTTCCCGTATTAAGCAACACGTCCGCTTTGGCAGCGTCCGTGACGTGGTCAACGAGTTGGGTGAAGAGTTGAATGCAGATGTCGTTGTCATTGGGTCGCGTAACCCATCAATCAGCACCCATCTGCTCGGCTCAAACGCTTCCAGCGTTGTCCGTCACGCGACTTTGCCAGTGCTGGTTGTTCGTTAACTGCCACTGATTCGCTAAAGAAAACCCCTGCCAGGTTAACGCCTGACAGGGGTTTTTATTACCTCACGATCAATACAAATGACCGATATTCACGATGGTGCTGATCGTATCGCCAAAGAACGTCAGACGACTCAGGAATATGCCAACAAACAGCAGGACAAAAATCGCTTTTGCGCGACGCTCTCCCTGACGGCTTAGCACAAAGGCCACCGCCAGACAGACCAGACTCGCCAGATAAAGCGGCGACGTCAGCCAGGCATGCGCCGTCATCTGCATGATAGTGCCGCCGCTTAGCCAGATAATGGGCGCGGCGATCATGACCGCCATACACACAACAATCCCCTGGCGCAATGCGGCAACGGCAGGTGCAAGGTTAAGCAATGGAATCGCCGCACACCCCATCACCCACACCGTGATAAAGAACAACAGCATTGTCAGACCGTTGGCTATCGCCACCATTGCCGGGGCAGCATAGGTCATCCCCTGCACCGCCACCAGCGCGATACCGAGAACAGAGGCCAGAACAGCTGGCGCTTTGTGCCCTTTTGCCAAAAACGTCACCCCGACCGCCGCACCGTATAAGGTTGCGCCAAGAATTTCACGGCTCAGCCAGGCGTGCTGCAGGTTAATCAGGGCATCGTAGGCGCGATCCGGATGCGCAAGGTGCAGGATCGCTGCAACGGACGCCACCGCCAGAACCAGCCCACTTACCAGCCAGTACAGGCGTTTGCTTTCCAGTTTTCCTTGCAGCGTGCGTAGCGTCAGAATGAGCGTGATCCCAACCGACATCTGGCTCAATACGGTAAAAATAACCAGCGGAAGTTCATACTTTTCCATTACTTGCCCTCCGGCTGCTTCGGCTGACGCGCAAGGATAAAACGCGTGCCAGGATTAAGCTGCGGCATACGCGGGAATCCCGGCGGATACTGTACGTCATTGTCAGGTATAGGATCGGCATCCAGATCGATAAGCGTCAGCGCACCTACCGGACAGGCATTCACGCAAGCCGGTTGCATACCAACATCAAGGCGCTCGTAGCACATGCTGCATTTTTCCGCTTTCTTCGTCTCCTCATTAAAACGCGGCGCACCGTATGGGCAGTTGCGGATACAGTTTTTGCATCCAATACAGCGCTCCGGGTTATGCACCACGACACCATCTTCACGCTTGGTGTACGCCTCTACCGGACACGCCGCCAGACAGGCCGGGTTTTCGCAGTGGTTACAGGCCAGCGAATAGAACGCCCGCTCTTCATGCGGATAAATTTCTTTATCCAGCGGGTAGACATAGCGCCAGAAACGTTCAGGTTCCAACTGGTTAAAACTCTTACACGCCATTGCACAGCCACGGCAGCCGATGCATTTATCGCTATTAACTAAAAACGCGCGTCTCATGCCGCTGCTCCTTTACTGATCAAAATGATGTCCGCAAACTGACTGTGGATAGCCGCACCTGGCGCACCGGTTTTCATCAACCCCATATCGGCTGGGATATCCGCCACCACGTTTTGAACGTTGTATTTCCGTTTCGGGAACCACGCCTCGTACATCACCAGGAAATCTTCCGGAACGTTAGCGGTTACCTTCGCACGCAGTTCTACTTCACCTACGGTGTTAAACACTTTCACCAGGTCGTTTTCGGCAATGCCTCTTTTTTCTGCGGAAATCGGATGCATATAGACAAACGGCTCCGGATAGAAGACCTGCATCCAGTCAAGGTTGATAAATTGGGAATGGATACCGAACTGCACATGCGGTGTAAACAAGTGGAATGGCAGCGTGCTTTTCGCCTCCGGTTTGTATTCCGGCAGCGCCGTATGACCATTTTTCTCACACAGCTCAGATCTGAACTCAAACTTTCCTGAGGGGGTTTTAAATTTGCGGTCATACCAGGCCGCAGAACTCGGCAAAATGGCTTTTTTCGGGCCATCCAGTAAGTCATCCCAGGAGGAGATGCCAAACATTTTGGCCATTCCGTCATTGAATTCCTGGTCCAGCCAACGCTTATGATTGAACTCCTGCGGGAATGTGCAAGAACCCGGCTCCAGCTTGTTGATTGTGCGGGAAAGTAAAACGGCGATTTCCAGATCGCATTTTGCCTCGTACATTGGCTTAATTGCAGGCTGGTTGATTGAGAGCCAGTAGTGCCAATATGAGGCGTCTACGTTCCACTCTTCAAAGGCCGTGGTGACAGGCAAAACGATATCGGCATGCTGGACGGTCTCGTTAAAGAACTGATCGGCACAGACCACCATTTCCAGTTTTTCGAATGCTTTTTCCATCTTGCTGCGATCAAAATCCTGAGCAAACGGGTTCTTACAGGCAACCCAAAGCATTCGGACAGGCGGCTCGTTGGCTTCCAGAATTCCCTTGGCGGTCTGGTTGATATTCAATGAGCGATCGGAATACTGTGCGACTTCCCCCGCAGAACCAAACTCGCTGGTAGTTCCCGCCGCACCTGGCATACCGATGGAGCCTACCGGTGGCTTCTGCAGCATGGCGTTGTAGTTAAAGCCCCAGGTATGCAGATGACCGTAGCGAGCGCCGCCGCCTTCAATGCCAATATTGCCGGTCATTGCCATAAAGGCATCGATCGCCCGTACGTTAGCGCCGCCGTTAACATGACGCTGCATGCCGTAGCCAATCCACACGGTAGCAGGGTTAACCGCGGTAAATTCTTCCGCCAACTGGCGAATAACATCCGCCGACAGCCCGCAAATCTCAGACGCCCACTCTACGGTAACGCTGTTGCGCAGATAGGCTTCGAATTCCGGGTAACCATGGGAATAGTTGTTGACGAAATCCTGGTCCACCAGACCTTTATCCACCAAATGACGTGCCATACCCAGCGCCAGCGCACCATCAGAACCAGGACGAACGCGTAAATAGAGATCGGCTTTCGCAGCGGTCTGGGTTAACAGCGGATCGATAACGACCACTTTCGCCCCTTTCTCCCGCGCCTGGTAGATATACTTCATGGTGTGCATAGAGCACCAGGCCGGGTTAGCGCCCCAGATAATGATGTATTTTGCTTTCACAAAATCTTCCGGGTCGTTACACCACATATCACCCATATCGTAGTTCTGGGCATCGATACCGGCTGGCCAGCAAGGTGTTCCGGCAAAACGCGTGGTGTAACCCAGCGAAGACATCATCCCTTCAACCGCATAGTTCAATACCCCAAATTTGCCGGAATATTTGGTCATCGCCAGACCCAGCATTGAACCGTCTTTCTTTTTAATCTCCAGCATCTTGGTCGCAATGCGTTGCATTGCTTCGTCCCAGGAAATACGACGCCAGTTCCCGCTACCGCGAACATCCTGAACCATCGGATATTTAATGCGGTCCGGGCTGTATACCCGACGCGGGTAGCTCAGTCCCTTCACACACGGAGTTCCATGCGTAAACGTTGACTCAGGCGCACCCTCCACAAAGGTGATGACGTCATCCTTCACCCAGGTTTTCAGGCTACAAGTGTCATAGCAGTTACGCGGACAGGCGTTACGATAGATTTTGTAGGTTTTGGGGTTAAATGGAATGGGCGGTTGCGCCAATGCACAGCGTGAAGTCAGCAATCCCCCTGGCAGGGCTGCGACCGTGCCAAGGGCAATCAACCCTTTCAAAAATGAACGTCTGTTCAGAACTCCCGGTTCATTACTCATATTGATACTCTCGTTTTTAATTCATCAAGCCAAGAAGACAATCTTCCAGCAACGTTTTTCAACGTGGCGGTTTGTGCATTTATATTTATTTTTTCTATATACTCGGGCACCCACACCGCGACATACTCAGAGGCATATCGAGTAAGGGTCACCTGGTATTCTGACGATGCTCTGGCATTAGCTGATAATAAAACCGCCAATTCCAATACACAGGAAATATGATCATCCGGAATATTATTCACGACACTTATAGATAACCCTATATTTGCCATGAATTCCCGAATGCTAAGGGTTGATTTACCCATTACAAGGGCATCTTCTTCAAGATAAACCGAGGCAAACGGCGCGGCCTTTAGCTTCTGCGGTCCGACAAACAGCGCATTGAAGTCGTACTCCGCTTCCAGCCACTCCTGCTCTGTTAGCACCGAGGCATTTGTATCTAAAGCTGAATAAGCCGCTTTCAGCGTGCAATTATCGTGAGAGATAAAAAAATCACGTAACAATAACCCTGTCGATTCAAAGATCGTCAGGGTTTCATATATTTCACCCATGAATTAACCAACCATTTATTCACACAACAAATGAAAAAATAATGCAGGTTAATATAATAAAGATAACGCCCTCTCTTTCTTTGATGAAAATAATGATCAGGCTAATTAAGTGAATGTTTTATACGGTTTATTGTTTCAAGAATTGACAATGTGAGTATATGGAAATAAAAAACCGCCAGCGTATGACTGGCGGTTTTGGCATTGCAGGTGAGTCTTACTCTTTTTATGCTACTGTCGTGCGAATCAGATAATCAAACGAACTCAACGAGGCCTTCGCGCCTTCACCGGTCGCGATGATAATCTGCTTATACGGTACGGTGGTGCAGTCACCGGCAGCGAAAACACCTTTCACGCTGGTTTCGCACTTGGCATCGATGATGATTTCACCCATGCGATTACGTTCAACGGCGCCTTCCAGCCAGTTGGTGTTCGGCAGCAGACCAATCTGTACAAAGATACCGGCCAGTTCCACATTGTGAACATCCCCGCTCACGCGGTCACGATACTCCAGGCCAGTGACCTTGCTGCCATCGCCTTTCACTTCTGTCGTTTGCGCGTTCAGAATGATGTCGACATTTTTCAGGCTGCGAAGCTTATTCTGCAACACCTGGTCTGCCTTCATTTCAGGAGCAAACTCCAGCAGCGTCACATGTTCAACAATACCTGCCAGGTCGATAGCCGCTTCAACGCCGGAGTTACCGCCGCCAATTACCGCAACACGCTTACCTTTAAACAGCGGACCATCACAGTGCGGGCAATAGGTTACACCTTTGGTGCGATACTGATCTTCACCCGGAACGTTCATGTTGCGCCATTTCGCGCCGGTGGCGATGATAATGCTACGTGCTTTCAGCACCGCGCCGGAGGCTGTTTCAATCTGATGCAAACCGCCTTCCTGCGCTGCCGGGATCAGTTTGCTTGCGCTCTGGCTGTCGATCACATCGACATCATAATCATCAACGTGTGCTTTCAGCGCACCTGCCAGTTTCTGACCTTCAGTTTTCGGTACTGAGATGTAGTTTTCAATATCAACGGTATCAAGAACCTGACCGCCAAAACGTTCGCCCATCAGACCGGTGCGAATGCCTTTACGTGCAGAGTACACCGCTGCCGCCGCCCCCGCAGGACCAGAACCGACAATCAACACGTCATAAGCATCGCGCTTATTCAGTTCTTCAGCTGCACGTTTTTCTGCGCCGGTATCCACTTTCGCCACGATCTCAGTCAGCGTCATACGACCCTGGCCGAACTCTTTGCCGTTCATAAATACCGCCGGAACGCCCATCACGTTACGATCGGTGATTTCGTTCTGGAATGTACCGCCGTCAATCGCCGTATGTTTGATACGTGGGTTCAGTACCGACATAAGGTTCAACGCCTGCACTACGTCCGGGCAGTTGTGGCAGGAGAGCGAATAATAGGTTTCAAATTCAAAATCACCGTCGAGATCGCGGATCTGCTCCAGCAACGCCTGTGCCTCTTTTGACGGGTGACCGCCGGTCCACAGCAGAGCCAGCACCAGAGAGGTAAACTCATGACCCAGCGGAGAACCGGCAAAACGCGGTCCCTGGTGAGAACCGGGATTGGTAATCAGGAACGATGGCTTACGCACCGCCAGAGTATTGTCTTCTTTAAAGGTGACTTTTTCTGACAGTTCAGCAATTTCAGTCAGCAGTTCCTTGATTTCTGCCGATTTAGCGCTGTCATCCAGCGTAGCAATCAGCTCAACAGGTTTGGTCAGTTTCTCAAGATAAGCCCTGAGCTGGGTTTTCATATTTGTGTCGAGCATTATTCTTCCCTCTCTGAAAACATCATCATGCAAGCCGATTTTGCGGGACTGCATTAATGCAACTTGCGTCATGGTGCTGGAATAAAACAGGCGCAGATTTGCGCCTGTGGAATGCCGGATGCACTACGTTTATCCGGCCTACAAATTATGCGACTTAAATCTTACCAACCAGGTCCAGAGATGGAGCTAAGGTTGCTTCACCTTCTTTCCATTTCGCCGGGCAAACTTCACCTGGGTGAGAAGCGACATACTGTGCAGCTTTAATTTTACGCAGCAGGTCAGATGCATCACGGCCGATACCTTCAGCAGTAACTTCGATTGCCTGGATGATACCCTGCGGGTCAACAACGAAGGTTGCGCGGTCAGCCAGACCTTCATCTTCACGCATGTTGTCGAAGTTACGGGTCAGGGCGCCAGTCGGGTCGCCGATCATCGCGTATTTGATTTTAGCGATGGTCTCAGAGCTGCTGTGCCATGCTTTGTGGGTGAAGTGGGTATCAGTAGATACGGAATACACATCTACGCCCAGTTTCTGCAGTTCTTCGTAATGGTCTGCAACGTCACCCAGTTCGGTCGGGCATACGAAAGTAAAGTCAGCCGGGTAGAAGAAGAAGACGCTCCAGCGACCTTCGGTATCTTTCTCGGTTACTTCGATGAACTCACCGTTTTTGAACGCCTGGTTTTTGAAAGGTTTAATTTTGGTATTAATCAAAGACATCTGTACTTCCTCCGTGTTTTCGTTGAGAGATAAGTTAACGAAAATCTCTTAGCAGGGCTAATGCGTTTCCTTTATCAAATCAATAAGCGTTAACTAACAACTTACTCAATCGAACCTAAAAGACAAAAGTAAAAAAGGCCCCCTATGCAGGGAGCCTCATTACCCGAGCTACCCGCAGGTAACGTCAGTGCCAGCAGGGCTGGCTATGTGTTGCGCTCTACACTACCTTAACAAAGGTCGTAACAGCGATTGGGATTACATCACCCAACTCAAGAAAGGGCAATCGATGGACCGTCGATCTTACCTATGGCTGCGATAGGTTTTGCAATTAAGCCCCCTTTCCTGCTGATTTTATAAGGAAAATCAATGTTTAAACGTACCTTACTTTTAACCCTGCTCCCTGCCGTGGTGCATGCCGAAGAACTGCCTGCTCCCGTTAAAGCTATTGAGAAACAGGGTATTACCATCCTGAAGCCTTTCGATGCACCGGGTGGAATGAAAGGCTATCTGGGAAAATACCAGGACATGGGGGTCACTATCTATGTCACGCCTGACGGTAAACATGCCATCTCCGGCTACATGTATAATGAAAAAGGCGAAAACCTCAGTAATTCGCTCATAGAAAAAGAGATCTATGCCCCTGCCGGACGTGAAATGTGGCAGCGAATGGAAAAAGCATCGTGGATTCTGGACGGGAAAAAAGAGGCACCGGTTATTGTGTACGTGTTTGCCGATCCCTTCTGTCCCTATTGTAAACAGTTCTGGCAGCAGGCGCGTCCGTGGGTAGAATCCGGTAAAGTTCAGTTGCGTACATTATTGGTTGGCGTAATTAAACCTGAAAGTCCGGCCACCGCCGCTGCAATTCTGGCAACCAAAGATCCGGCCAAAACCTGGCATGACTATGAGGCATCCGGTGGGAAAATGAAGCTGGAAATCCCGGCTTCGGTCCCTGCGGAGCAAATGAAGTTACTGAATATCAACCAAAAGTTGATGGATGATTTGGGGGCCAACGTAACGCCGGCTATCTATTACATGAGTAAAGACGATACGTTACAACAGGAAGTAGGCTTACCGGATAAAGAAAAATTAAACATTATTATGGGAAATAAATAAAAGTAACAAGATGAGTGATTGTTATCGTTCTCATATCAATCACTCATTTAAATTAACTTTCCTGCTGAAAATTACGCAACTTGTGCTATTTTAGCTAAAGTTAATTATTCATTAAGCACACAAACATAAATTTCAAGAATAATTACCATTTAAACTATTCCACAATTGAATTTCTCACTACATTACCATCACAGGAAAGTACGCATGGCTAACCTCTATGACCTCAAAAAGTTCGATCTCAACCTGTTGATTATATTTGAATGCATATATCAACATTTGAGCATCAGCAAGGCTGCAGAAACGCTGTACATCACGCCATCAGCTGTAAGTCAGTCATTGCAACGACTGCGTACGCAGTTTAACGACCCTTTATTTATTCGCTCCGGCAAAGGTATTACGCCCACGGTGACGGGTATTAATCTTCATCATCATCTTGAGCAAAACCTGAATCAACTGGAGCAAACAATAAGCATCATGCATGGTGCCCAGCTGAAAAATAAATTCATTATTTACAGCCCACAACTTACAACCACCGTAAATGTGACGACATTAATTCATGCTCTGGTACAAGATTCAGATATTGAAGTCGAACATCACGATATCTTAATGTCGGCAGAAACTGCTGAAAACATACTGGCTTACCGCAAGGCCGACATGGTGGTTACGATGATGCCGGTCCATAACCGTTCCGTCGTTTGCATCCCTTTTAAGACTATCGAGAGTGTTTTGATTTGCAGAAAAGACCATCCCAGAATGAATGACTCAAGCACCCTGCAACAAATTATGCAAGAGCAATTCACCTTCTTACTCACCGAAGAGAAGGTGATGCTGCCAACTTACTGATTTAGTGTATGATGGTGTTTTTGAGGTGCTCCAGTGGCTTCTGTTTCTATCAGCTGTCCCTCCTGTTCAGCTACTGACGGGGTGGTGCGTAACGGCAAAAGCACCGCCGGACATCAGCGCTATCTCTGCTCTCACTGCCGTAAAACATGGCAACTGCAGTTCACTTACACCGCTTCTCAACCCGGTACGCACCAGAAAATCATTGATATGGCCATGAATGGCGTTGGATGCCGGGCAACCGCCCGCATTATGGGCGTTGGCCTCAACACGATTTTCCGCCATTTAAAAAACTCAGGCCGCAGTCGGTAACCTCGCGCATACAGCCGGGCAGTGACGTCATCGTCTGCGCGGAAATGGACGAACAGTGGGGATACGTCGGGGCTAAATCGCGCCAGCGCTGGCTGTTTTACGCGTATGACAGGCTCCGGAAGACGGTTGTTGCGCACGTATTCGGTGAACGCACTATGGCGACGCTGGGGCGTCTTATGAGCCTGCTGTCACCCTTTGACGTGGTGATATGGATGACGGATGGCTGGCCGCTGTATGAATCCCGCCTGAAGGGAAAGCTGCACGTAATCAGCAAGCGATATACGCAGCGAATTGAGCGGCATAACCTGAATCTGAGGCAGCACCTGGCACGGCTGGGACGGAAGTCGCTGTCGTTCTCAAAATCGGTGGAGCTGCATGACAAAGTCATCGGGCATTATCTGAACATAAAACACTATCAATAAGTTGGAGTCATTACCCGAAGAGAAAGGTATTAAAGAATGTCAATCACAAGCCAATACTTTTTTTGTTAATCGTAAGATTGGATTTAGTAGCGATTCTCTGACATCAATCGTTAATATTATTTCCAGCACGGATATTATTGGCCTGATTCCTAAATTAATGTACGATCACTATGCGACTGCACTTAATCTCAAAGAGATTAGTGTTGACTTTAATCTACCCAGCGTCCAGCTATTTTTAATGTATAACAGGGCGTCGCTTAACAACAAAGCATTCGCTGCATATATAAATCAAATCTCCTCAGAAGGTCTGTAAATCGTATTGCAACTTCTCATCAGTACATTTAATTCATTTTCAGAATATAACAAGGCAACACATATAAATTAAATATATATTTAAATATTGCATACTATATAAATTGGCATATCGTAATAATGTGCATCTCTTATTAATACAAACAATAAAAATCTCTGATATGGTCTTGATATGTCTGTTTATAAAATACCATTGAATCAAAACGTTCTCGAAGCCGCACAGGATCGTATCGCCTGGACGCTTGAGGCTCTGCCACGCATTTGCGTTTCTTTCTCTGGAGGTAAAGATTCGGGGCTGATGTTACATCTAACCGCCGCCATTGCCCGCCAGTTACAGAAAAAAATAAACGTCTTGTTTATCGACTGGGAGGCGCAGTTTTCCTGCACTATCGATTATATCCAGGCGCTGCGCGAGAGTTATTCCGATGTCATCGAAAATTTCTATTGGGTGGCATTACCGCTGACGACGCAGAATTCACTGTCACAATTTCAACCCGAATGGCAGTGTTGGGAGCCGGGTACGCAATGGGTTCGCCAGCCGCCCGCAGATGCCATAACCGATCCTGAATATTTCTCCTTCTATCAACCCGGCATGACCTTTGAACAATTTGTTCGTGAGTTCGCTGACTGGTTTTCGCAGAAACGACCGGCTGCCATGATGGTGGGCATCCGCGCCGATGAGTCATATAACCGCTTTGTTGCCATTGCCAACTCGCAAAAGCAGCGTTTTGCCGATGACAAGCCGTGGACGACTGCAGCACCTGGTGGACACACCTGGTATATTTACCCGCTGTATGACTGGAAAACAGCCGACATCTGGACGTGGTTTGCGAAGTCAAAATTGCCGTGTAACCCCCTGTATAATCTGATGTACCAGGCCGGGGTCCCGACACGATATATGCGCATTTGCGAACCCTTTGGCCCGGAACAGCGTCAGGGATTATGGTTATATCATGTCATTGAACCCGAGCGCTGGGCGGCTATGTGCGCCCGTGTCAGCGGTGTTAAAAGCGGGGGGATTTATGCCGGTCATGACAACCATTTTTACGGTCATCGGAAAATACTTAAACCAGAGCATTTAAGCTGGCAGGAATATGCCATGCTGCTATTGAACAGCATGCCGGAGACTACCGCAGAGCATTACCGCAATAAAATCGCCGTCTATTTGCAGTGGTATAAGAAAAAAGGCATGGATAATATCCCGCAAACTCAGGAAGGCGATATTGGTTCGAAAGATATTCCTTCATGGCGACGTATCTGCAAAGTCCTGTTGAATAATGATTACTGGTGTCGGGCACTTTCATTCAGTCCAACGAAACCCAAAAACTACCAACGCTATAACGAACGTATGAAAACAAAACGCCAGGAATGGGGAATCTTATGCAACACCGACTAACTCACGAACTCCTCGGCTTTCTTTCTGGCCTGTCAGAAGAAGAACGAATTGAAGCCATCAATGAATTCAGGCGGGCGATACACAGCGTCAGTCCCTTTCGCGAGGAACCCGTAGATTGCGTACTTTGGGTTAAAAATGATCACATTTCACCCAATGACTACAACCCCAATAACGTTGCGCCACCGGAGAAAAAGCTGCTGCTGAAGTCCCTTGAAGCAGACGGGTTTACACAGCCCATTGTGGTGGTTCACTCAACGGCAGATGAATACGAAATTGTCGACGGTTTCCACCGCCACGAGTTAGGTAAAGCCAAAGCCTCACTGAGGCCCAGGCTTAAAGGATACCTGCCGGTTGCCTGTTTAGAACGAGAACGCCATGAGCGTATGGCGGCGACCATTCGCCACAACCGCGCCCGTGGGCGTCATCAAATCCACGCCATGTCCGAGATTGTCCGCGAGCTATCGCAACTGGGATGGAGTGAAGAAAGAATTAGCAAGGATCTCGGCATGGACAACGACGAGGTGTTACGCCTGAAGCAAATCAACGGTCTGCAAGAGTTGTTCGCCGACCGTCGATTCTCCAAAGCCTGGACGGTGAAATAGCTACAGCGACACCAGACGTTCAGCTGCTGTTAACAGCGTCGATTCTTGCTTGGCAAAACAGAGACGAATCAGTTTATGCGGGAAAGGATCGGCGCAGAACACAGACAGCGGTATCGCCGCAACGCCCACTTCAGTGGTCAGCCACTGGCAAAATTCCACGTCGTTAAGCGTGGAAACGGCGCTGTAATCGACCAGCAGAAAGTACGTGCCTTCACACGGCAGAATTTCCAGTCGGCTGTCACGCAGCGCGTTCACCAACACGTCGCGTTTTTTCTGATAAAACGCAGGCAGCTCGCGATAGTGTGCAGGATCTTCTCGTAGCATATCCGCCAGTGCCAACTGAGCCGGCGTGTTGACGGAAAACGTCAGATACTGGTGTACCTTGCGTAACTCAGCGCTAATGGCTGCTGGCGCAACGCAGTAGCCAATCTTCCAGCCGGTCATATGGTAGGTCTTACCAAACGATGAAACAGCAACAGCGCGTTCCCGCAGCTCTGAATGTGCCAGCACACTGGCATGCCCTTGCCTGGCGAAACAGATATGCTCATAAACTTCGTCGCTGATGACAAAGATCTCGCGTTCTTTAATTGCTTGCCACAGCGCGTCAAAATCGGCGTGATGCCACACGGTGGCAGAAGGATTATGTGGCGTGTTCAGGATAACCAATCGGGTACGGTCGCTGAGTAAGGCACTAAAAGCCTGCCAGTCGACGCGAAAAGACGGTGGTTGCAGCGCGATACGTTTAACCACCCCGCCGGATAATTCAACCGCAGGCGCATAGCTGTCGTAGCTCGGGTCAAAACAAATCACCTCATCACCTGGGCGCACCAGCGCAGTGATCGCGGCATACAGCGCTTCTGTGGCCCCCGCCGTGATGGTCACTTCACTATTCGCGTCGGGTTTGTAGCCGTACAGGTCTGCCGTTTTATCCGCGATGGCTTCGCGCAGCGGCTGCACGCCCGTCATCGGTGCATACTGGTTTGCACCGTGCGCGACGTGATACGCCAAACGCTCCTGCAAAAAGAGCGGACCGTCAAAATCAGGAAATCCCTGCGAGAGATTAATGGCCTGATGCTGCTGCGCCAGCGCACTCATTTGCGTGAAGATAGTAGTGCCTAGGTTAGGCAGTTTGCTTTGCGGAATCAGCGGGTTATTACTCATTATTGTTATCCCAGCGTGTGATGTTGTGGTTGAAGCCACTATAACACGATGCTAGTATTTGGCAATCAAGACGTTCAGACGTCTATATAAAAATAACCTGCCTGGACAGGACAGCCAAAGGACAACACAACATGAGTAATACAGAGATTCGCGTCGTCACCGGCCCGGCCAACTATTTTTCCCATCCCGGCAGCCTGTCGAGACTCAACGATTTTTTCACTACCGACCAACTTTCACGCGCCGTGTGGGTTTATGGTGAGCGCGCTATCGATGCGGCCCGCCCTTATCTGCCAGAGACATTTCATCTCGCCGAGGCTAAGCGCCTGCTGTTTACGGGACATTGCAGCGAAACCGATGTTGCTCAACTGGCAAAAGAGTCGGGAGAGAATCGCAGCGTGGTGATTGGCGTGGGCGGAGGAACATTGCTCGACACCGCTAAAGCGTTGGCCCGTCGTCTGGATCTGCCGTTTGTCGGTATTCCTACGATTGCGGCGACCTGCGCTGCCTGGACGCCGCTCTCCGTCTGGTATAACGATGCAGGCCAGGCGCTGCATTTTGAAATTTTCCCTGATGCCAATTTCCTCGTTCTGGTCGAACCCGAGATCGTTCTCAATGCGCCAGAGGAATATCTACTGGCGGGGATCGGCGACACGCTGGCGAAGTGGTACGAGGCCGTCGTGCTTGCGCCTCAGCCAGAAAACCTGCCATTAACTGTTCGTCTGGGTATCGATGCCGCGCAGACGATCCGCGACGTCCTGCTGGAAAGCAGCGAGCAGGCGCTGACAGACAAACAACAAGGCTCGTTAAGCCGCACGTTTTGCGATGTAGTGGATGCGATTATTGCCGGAGGCGGCATGGTTGGTGGTCTGGGCGAGCGCTACACCCGCGTGGCGGCGGCGCATTCTGTTCACAATGGCCTGACCGTCCTCCCACAAACAGAGAAGTTTTTACATGGCACTAAAGTGGCGTACGGCATCCTGGTGCAGAGTGCGTTGTTGGGACAAGATGCCGTGCTGGTGCAGTTAATTACCGCCTATCAGCGCTTCAACCTGCCAACCCGATTAGCTCAACTGGACGTGGATATCAATAATCGCGCAGAAATCGACAAAGTGATTACGCACACCCTGCGCCCGGTGGAGTCCATTCACGCCCTGCCGGTAACGTTAACGCCGGAGACACTGCGCGCAGCATTCGAAAAGGTAGAGTCGTTTACTGTATGATTAGGGTATGGGATGCCTGATAGCGGCTTCGTCTTATCAGGCCTACGACGACTAATTATAACGGCAAATGCGATGTTGTAGGCCGGATAAGCGTCAGCGCCATCCGGCAAAAAATCAACAGCACTTCGCGCCGCCTTTCCCCCCATATCGCGCATCCTGGCGCTCGCGGAAAAATTCTTCGTAGGTCATTGGCGTTTGGTCCGGATGCGTGACGCGCATATGTTCAACATAGTTGTCGTAATCCGGCACACCTATCATTAATCGGGCGGTTTGACCTAAATACTTCCCGGCTTTGGCGAGTGTTTCAAACATAGTGATTCCCTGTCGTACAAACGCCCTCCCCGTTCAGGAGAGGGCTCATTGGTTAAGAGAATATTAGTGCGCGCCTTTCGCCTGCGCCACGATCTCTTCGACATTCTCAGGCATCGGCTCGTACGGCGTCTCTTTCGACGTTGGTTTGTCCTCTTTCAATGCTGCCAGCGCAGTTTTGATGGAGAACAGACCCAGCACCACAACGACTACCATGAAGAAGATGGTGAGACCCGCATCCAGGCGGTTGTTAAACACCAGCTGCGTCAGCTGCGACTGGGTGTACTGCGCCGGAATGTTACCACTGTCGATCATCGCCTGGAATTTGTTGGCGATAGCCAGGAAGCCGATTTTTGCATCCGGGCTAAACGCTTTCTGCCAGCCAGCGGTCAGGGTACAAATCAGCAGCCAGGCGGTTGGGACCAGTGCCACCCACGCGTAACGCTGGCGTTTCATCTTGAACAGCACCACAGCACAGAGCATCAACGCCATACCGGCCAGCATCTGGTTAGCAATACCAAACAGCGGCCACAGGGTATTAATACCACCCAGAGGATCCACCACGCCCTGGTGTAAGAAGTAACCCCAGGCCAGCACGCACAGCGCCGTCGCCAGCAGGTTCGCAGGCAACGAATCGGTACGTTTCAGGCCCGGTGACACCACGCCCAGCAAGTCCTGCAGCATAAAGCGCGCAGCGCGTGTACCGGCATCAACCGCCGTCAAAATAAACAAAGCTTCAAACAGAATGGCGAAGTGATACCAGAACGCCACATCCATCATGCCACCCAGCGCGCCATGCAGAATGTACGCCATCCCGACGGCCAGCGTCGGCGCACCACCTGCGCGGGAGATAATGGATTGTTCGCCGACATCGTTAGCGATCTGATGCAGCGTATCAGGCGTGATAACAAAACCCCAACTGCTGACTACCTGTGCCGCTGACGCAACCACATCGGTGGTTCCGGCAGGTGCCAGTACCGCCATTGGGCTGTTCATCGCAAAGTAAACGCCCGGGTCAATAACGCAGGCCGCCACCAGCGCCATAATGGCGACAAAGGATTCCATCAGCATCCCGCCATAGCCGATAAAACAGGCCTGACCTTCATTCGCCAGCATCTTCGGCGTGGTGCCGGAGGCAATCAGCGCGTGGAAACCAGAGACTGCGCCGCAGGCGATGGTAATAAACAGGAACGGGAACAGGTTACCGCTCCAGACCGGGCCGGTACCGTCAACAAACTTGGTCAGAGCTGGCATGGTCAGCGTCGGACGCATGATCAGAATCCCTACCGCCAGACCAACAATGGTGCCGATTTTCAGGAAGGTAGAGAGGTAATCACGCGGGGCCAACAGCAGCCACACCGGCAGCACGGCGGCGACAAAACCGTAGCCCACCAGCATCCAGGTCAGCTGTACGCCGGTAAAGTCAAAGTACGGTGCCCAGGTCGGGCTTTCCGCTACCCAGCCGCCGGAAATAATGGCAAACACCAGGAATACCAGACCAATAACCGACACTTCACCAATGCGGCCCGGGCGCAGATAGCGCAGGTAAATCCCCATAAAAATCGCCAGCGGGATAGTGAACGCTACGGTGTAAGTTCCCCACGGGCTGTGGGTCAGCGCTTTCACGACAATCATCGCCAGTACCGCGAGGATAATCACCATGATCATAAAACAGGCTACCAGCGCAATAACACCCGCCGTTGGGCCCATCTCTTCTTTCACCAGTTCGCCAAGGGAACGACCATCGCGACGGGTAGAAACAAACAGCACCATGAAGTCCTGCACCGCCCCTGCCAGTACCACCCCGGCGAGCAGCCAGATCATCCCCGGCAGATAGCCCATTTGCGCCGCCAGCACCGGTCCAACTAACGGACCCGCTCCGGCAATCGCCGCAAAATGGTGACCAAACAGTACTTTTTTATCGGTGGGTACATAATCCAGACCATCGTTATGACGCACGGCTGGCGTCATACGCGTCGGGTCCAGCGCCAGTACATTTTTCGCGATGTACAGGCCGTAGAAACGGTAAGCGATAAGGTAGACACAGACTGACGCCACGACTATCCACAACGCGTTGATCTGTTCACCACGATTTAACGCAATATATCCCAGGGCAAATGCTCCGATAACGGAGAGCAATGTCCAGAGGAGGTATTTCCCTGATTTATTCATAGTTGTTGTCCGTTTGCGTGATCCAGAAAGATGTTACATTTTGTTTCTATAACATCTTTCCTGATTTTAACAACCTGACAACCACATAAACCTGAGACATAACTGACTATTTACATTGCATTGTTAACTGGATCACTTCATTTACCTGTTAACTCTGCAATTTCATTTTACTTTGCCGGGTAACCTCACCCCATCACCGCCGTGCCTAAACGGCAGGTGCAACAGCGTCGTCCCTGCTCATCAAAGATGACGATTTCCCAGCTTTGATTTTGACGCCCAAGATGCAACGGCTGACAAACGCCGCGTACTTTCCCCTGCGATACCGCCCGATGATGCGTGGCGTTTAGTTCCGTCCCCACCACACACTGCCCGTCGCGCGTCATCAGATAACCCGCCATCGAACCCAACGTTTCCGCCAGGGCCGCCGACGCGCCGCCATGCAGCAGGCCAAACGGCTGATGCGTTCGGCTATCCACCGGCATTTCGGCTTCCAGCACATCATCACCCAGTCGGGTATAGACCATTCCCAGATGCGCCACCATCGTGTTCTGACTGGTGGCATTGAGTTCATCCAGCGTCAAATGACGTTTCCAGATCATCGTCATGCCCCCAGCGTGGAACCGCCGTCCACCACGATATCCTGTAATGTAATGTGGCTGGCCAGATCGGAAGCGAGGAATAAAATAGTGTTGGTGATCTCTTGCGGCCGGGCGATTTTCCCCAGCGGAATCCCAAGCTTAAACTGCTCGCCAAATCCACGAATGCGCTGTTGCTCCGCGTCATCGCTGACCCACAGCGTACGCTGCATGTCGGTATCGGTCGAACCCGGAGAAACCACGTTACAACGCACACCGCTGCCTGCCAGTTCAAGTCCGACGGTCAGCGCCAGGCTTTTCAACGCGGCCTTTGACGCACCGTAAGCACTCATGCCGATACGCGGCGTGTGCGCCGCATCCGACGCGACGGTCACGATCGCCCCGCCCTGCTGGCGACGAAACTGCGCCATCGTCTGCTGAAACAGATTGAACGCTCCGCCAACGTTAACCGCAAACGTCTGCTGCCACTCCTCAGCGCTTAGCGCATCGGTGGCACCCATACGCAAAATACCTGCGGCATTGACCAACACATCCAAACGCTCGCGCGCTTTGAGGACGCGCTGGCACACCTCAGCTACCTGTCCGGCATTCGCCACATCCAGCACTTCGGTCGTAAACGGGTAGTTATCCTGAGGAAATTCGCGATCGAATCCAGTCACCTCAGCACCTGCATTCGCAAACGCCAGCGCCGTGGTGTAGCCAATCCCTTTTCCCGCCCCGGTTACCCAGACGGTTTTCCCGGCAAACTCAAATCCGGCCATTACTTCACCTCGCGGGAGAGCAGAGCCCACCATGCGTCAATGGTCGGTTTTTTCGCCAGCATCACGAAATCAATGTCACCATGAACCTTACGCCAGCGCGCCGCCAGCGCCATCATGCGCACGGAATCCAGCCCATAGTCGATCAGGTTTTCGTCATCCATCGGCTCTTCGGACTCATCCAGCAGCGGCAGAATAACGCTGCGCAACGCATCTTTACTGGCCGGAACCGGCGTCGGTAATAATTCCTGGGTCATAACCACACGCCCGGAACGTCCCGCCACGTATTTCAGCGACATCAAGTGTTCATCACGGCTAAAGTCCGCCAGCGCATCGGCAACCATAAACGGCTTGATGTCACGCATGAAAGCGTCAGTTGCGGTGGTCATACAGCCAATATGCGCATACACCCCGGTAATGATCAGTTGATTACGCCCGGTTTCCTTGAGCATCTGTTCCAGCGGGGAGCGATGAAATGCGCTATAACGCCATTTCACCAGAATGGTATCCGCTTCATCCGGCGCCAGCGCCTCAACGATCTTTTGTTGTTCCGGCGAACGCGTCAGGCCCGGTCCCCACATATCATTGAGCAGAGCGCGGTCTTCATCACTCTGCTCTTTCGGTTGAGCGGTGTAATACACCGGAATATTATGCTCTTTGCAGTACTGGCGCAGCGCGGCGATGTTCGCGACGACCTGCTCCATCATCGGACAGTTATCGCCCCAAAAGCCGATAAAATAATCCTGCATGTCGTGGATCAGCAGCGCGGCGCGTTCAGGGTCAAATGCCCAGTCGACTTTGTTCACCGGAACATCAAGCGCCGTTGGTAGCGCATAAGCCTGCAGTTTAGGAATTGCCATTTCTATTTCTCCTTCAGGCCAGTGAACGTGATGCCAGCCACTGACGTAATTGTTTTTTATCTACCTTCCCCACTGGAGTCAGCGGTAATGACTCAACGCACTCAACACGATCGGGTAATTTGAATTCCGCCACACCCTGTTCGCGCAGAAAACGGCGCACCTGAACCGCGCGCAGCGGTTCTTTTACCACTAGCCAGGCACAGCTTTTCTCGCCCATCAGTTCGTCATCCATACTGACCAACGCGGCATGGATAACCATTGGATGGCGCAGCAGCAGGTTTTCAATCTCTTCAGCAGCGATCTTCTCCCCGCCGCGGTTGATCTGATCCTTTTCGCGTCCCTGAACGGTGATGTAGCCATCCGGGTCGATAGCGATCAGATCGCCGGAACAGTAAAAGCCGTTGGCGTCAAAGGCGCTGGCATTATGCTCAGGGCTTTTGAAATAACCACGGAAGGTGTACGGACCACGTGTCATCAGGCGTCCGGTCTCTCCCTGGGCTAAGGGGTTGCCGTCAGCGTCTGCTACCCAGACTTCATCATCAGGACACATCGGGCGACCCTGGGTATTGATGATGCGCTCAGGACTGTCGTCCAGACGGGTGTAGTTCACCAGCCCTTCCGCCATGCCGAAGACCTGCTGCAACTGGCAGCCAATCTCAGCCGGAATACGCGCCGCAAGCGTGGCGGAAAGTCTCGCTCCACCGACCTGTAGCAGTTTCAGCGAAGCCAATTGCGCATTGCTGCCCCACTCCGCAATCGCCTGCAACCACAGGCTCACCGCAGGTGGCACCAGCGCCGTGACGTTAACCTGATGTTGTTCAATCAGCGGGAAACATAGGGTAGCGCTAGGGTCGGCCGCCAGCACGACGGTGCCGCCGGCCAGGAACACGCCCAGCGCGCCTGGCGAACTCATGGCGTAGTTATGCGCCGCCGGGATTGCACATAAATAACGCGTTTCCCCGGTGAAGCGGCAAATCTCATTGCTGCGACGCACGCTGTAGTAGTAATCGTTATGAGTGCGAGGAATCAGCTTTGGCGTCCCGGTCGTCCCGCCGGAAAGCTGGAAGTACGCCACCTCATCAGCGGGCGACGGTGTAGCCGTAAAATCAGTCGCAGGTTGGCTTATCGCCGTTTGCAGATTGTGTTCACCTTCGTCGTTGTGCAGTTGCACCACGCGCACTGAATTGTGTTCGGCCACAAAAGCGTTTAGAAAATCGTCCCCGCTAAACAGCGTATGCTGGCGATCGGCAATCAGCAGCGCCGGTTCAATCTGTTTGGCATAGGCGTTGAGTTCGTTACGCTGATGGCTGAACAGGGCCAACACCGGAGCTACGCCCAGCTTGAGTAACGCAAAGAAGGTGATATACAGCTCAGCCACATTGCCCAGTTGTACCAGCGCGGTTTCACCGGGTTTAATCCCTTGGCGACGCAAACTGCAGGCAAGATTGTCAGCGGCCTGATTCAGCTGGCGATAGCTCAGATAGCGTTCACCATCAATAACCGCCGTATGGTCGCTGTCGGCATGACGGGTCAGAATGTCGGTCAGCGGCAAATCCTGCCAGTAACCTTTTTCACGATACCTGCGGGCAAACTCTTCCGGCCAGCGGGTGAATGGAATACTCATTATTGCTCCTTAAAACCAGTCCACAAGGCTCTTAATGCAGTCCAAAAACATTCAACATCGTGGAGAGCTTGGCCCCCGTTTCACGCCATTCCGCAACCGGGGAAGAGGCTGGAACAATTCCTGCTCCGGCAAAAAAACGCACCTGATTGCGCAGCAGCTTCGCACAGCGGATCGTCACTACCCACTCACCGTTACCTTCGGCATCACACCAGCCGACAATACCGCCGAACAGTTCGCGATCGAACGGCTCCAGCTCGGCGATAAGTTTGCGCGCAACCTGATGTGGGAAGCCGCTCAGCGCAGGCGTCGGGTGCAGCAGGCACGCCAGCGTCAGGGCGTTTTCCTGCGCGTTGGCTTTACCTTCAAACGGCGTGCCGAGGTGCCAGAGCGTCGGCGTAGTAACCAGCTGCGGAGAAGAAGGCAGTTGCAGTTCACGGCTGCGATCGCGCAATATCGTTTTCATCGCTTGCGTCACCAGTTCGTGCTCATGGCGGTCCTTCTCAGATGCCAGCAGGCGGATCCCTGCTTCGCGATCCAGCACATCATCAGGCTGACGACGTGCAGAGCCCGCCAGCGGCAGAGAACTGAAACGCTCGCCTTCTTTGCGCAGAAGCAATTCCGGGCTGGCACCAATCAATACGCCGCCGTCTTCAATCGGCACATGGAAGTTGTAGCTCGCTGGATTTTGCGCCACCAGACGCTCCAGCAGCGCACCACTGTCAATGTTGGCATCGGTGGTGATATCGATCAGGCGTGACAACACCACTTTGTCGACTTCCGGAGTAGACGTCAGCGCAGCCGCCCGGGCGACCATATCTTCAAAAAAGTCCTGTTCCGGGATCGATTTACGTTCCACGACGTTCAGCGACTGATGCGCGGTAAAGTAACGTGATGATCGCTGCTTCGCCGTACGAGAAAAGCTCTGCCACGATTGGGGAATAAACAGCGATGATGGCTGGCGGGTATCAAAGGGAATCGCCCCGACCATGACAGGATTCGCGATACCCTGTGATTTGGCATCAGCAAACAGTGTGTTCATTTTTTGTTGGAAAGGGCTGTCTGGCGAATCGCCATCAATTGCCGGTTCCGCATAGCGGGCGAAGCATCCTGACGTCGTAAAACTACGGTACGGCGACATAAAGAAAAAACTGTCGGGAGCGAGCGTCGGCATAGTCTGCGTTTTTTCCTCGGCCAGTGACGTATCCATATCATCCTCCAAAAATGATAAAGGCTCTAATAATGATTATCATTTATATTTTCGGTCGCTAACCTAAAAGTAAAGCGGCGGTATGTCAACTCTTGTGGTAGCACAATGTGCGACTTTGGCTTGCATCCTTGCTCGCTAACAATGAAAATGAGAAGCATTACTTATACTGATAACAGGAAGCTGATTCGTGAGTCTCCCCTCTTTTTGCCGCACCGTGCTCTTACTGGCAGGTTTATCTCTTTCAGGAATTTCTTCAGGTCACGCCGCCGACTGGCCGCGTCAGGTTACTGACAGCCGCGGCACGCATACGCTGGAGCATAAACCGCAGCGAATTGTCTCCACCAGCGTGACCCTCACCGGTTCGCTGCTGGCGATTGATGCCCCGGTCATCGCCAGTGGTGCCACTACGCCGAACAATCGCATCGGCGATGCGCAGGGCTTTTTACGCCAGTGGAGCGAAGTGGCAAAAGAACGCAAACTGAGCCGCCTGTATATCGGCGAACCGAGCGCCGAAGCCGTCGCAGCTCAAATGCCGGATTTGATTCTGGTAAGCGCCACCGGGGGAGATTCTGCCCTCGCGCTGTACGATCAGCTGTCCACCATTGCGCCAACGCTCATCATTAATTACGACGATAAAAGCTGGCAGTCGCTGCTGACCCAGTTAGGTGAAATTACCGGTCAGGAGCAACAGGCTGCTGCGCGTATTGCCGAGTTTGATAAGCAACTACAGGCAGTTAAGCAACGTATTACCCTGCCACCACAGCCGGTCAGCGCGCTGGTATATACCGCCGCGGCGCACAGCGCCAACCTGTGGACGCCTGAGTCAGCGCAAGGCAAGCTGATGGAGCAGTTAGGGTTCACGCTGGCAACGCTGCCTGCCAACTTGCATACCAGCCAGAGTCAGGGCAAACGCCACGATATCATCCAGCTTGGCGGTGAGAACCTGGCGGCAGGCCTGAACGGCGAAGCGCTGTTCCTGTTTGCTGGCGACAGCAAAGATGCCGATGCTATTTACGCTAATCCGCTTCTGGCGCATCTGCCAGCCGTGCAAAATAAACGTGTTTATGCCCTGGGTACGGAAACCTTCCGTCTCGACTACTACAGCGCAATGCTGCTGCTGCAACGTCTGTCGGCTCTGTTTTAATTGCCAGCGCCGGATGCGGCTAACGCCTTATCCGGCCTACAATCCGTAGAGCACAACGCGATCAGACATTCACGGGGACTTGCCGGAATCGGCGCACTTCTCCCAACAACAGCAGCAGTAAAAGACCGACAATCACCAGCCCAAACCCACTCACGCTTGCCGAAGCAACTGGCGTCATCATCGCGCCCAGACCACCTAACAACGCCGCGCCAATCGCATCGCCGGTGACGTTCTGTGCGGTCCACAAACCATTAATTCGCCCGAGCATCGCTTCCGGCGTCTGCGTCTGTAACAGGGTGTACTGCAACAACGAACTGACCGCACTTAGCCAGCCAAACAGCGCCAGGCAAATAACCCCAAGCTGCCAAATGGGCATCAAGCCAAACAGACCGATAGCCAGAAATGAAGCCACGGTCGATGCCAGCATGATCAGTCCCGGACGAAGACTGTGCGCCAGTTGTCCGCTGGTCAATGCACCCACGGCTGCCCCCAGCGGAATAGCCGCATACAGCAGGCCAATTTGCGCACTCGACATGTGCCAGTTAATCGCCAACGCCGGATACAGCACGCGCACGGCGCTCGCCATGGTTAACAGACCACCGAGCAGTGCAATACCGCCAATCAGCGGGCTGGCAAGCAGAAAGCGGAATGCTGCCAGCAACGATTTCAGCGGATGCTCACGCGGCTGCGGCGGAGGCGGCAACGCGGGAAGACTCAGCAACGGTAGTAAGGTAATGAAGGTTCCCGCCGCCGCCAGTCCGTAGTTCCAGGCCACGCCGCCGGTCGCGAGCAACACCCCGCCAAGCATCGGCGAAATTACCGATCCCAGACGCACCGTCAGCATGGTAATCGCCCCGGCCTGCATCAGATTCCCCCGCCCGACCAGCGCTGGCGTCGCTGCCAGCAAAGCAGTCACACCCAGCGAAGCAAAGAAACCGTCCCATAAGCCAAGCAGATAAATTGCCAGTAACGACGGTTCGGGAAGTAACGCATTCAAACACAGGCCAATAAAGCCAATGCCACAGGTACCACGCGCCAGCAGGATCACTTTTTTACGCTCATAGCGGTCGGCCAGCACACCGCCCACCATCAGGCCAATAAACATTGCACTGCCGGTCAGCGTCACCGACAAACCGACCTGCCAGGTCGACTGGGTCATCATCTGGATTTGTACCGGAACCGCTACGCCGAGTAGCCCCAGAGAGACAATGGAAATAAAACGGGCGAGGAAGACTGCACGAAATGCAGGGTGGGTCTTTAACAGGCTGAGATTGAGCAGCCATGATTGTCGATTCATTACAGAGCCTTACCAGGTACTTTTTCAATATCCATTCGATGGCTGCACATGCTAACATATCCAAATAAGATCGATAACGATAATTACTATCATTATCAGGGAAGTTGATATGTCATGCTCTGTTTCCGCGACACGCGCCTTCGCCGTGCCCGGACTATTGTTATTACTTGTTCTGACCACGGTATTAAGTCTGGTTATTGGCGCCAAGTCGCTACCTGCCTCCGTGGTGCTGGATGCGCTCACCGGCAGTTGTCAAAGCGCTGATTGCACCATCGTGCTTGACGCGCGACTCCCACGCACGCTGGCGGGGCTGCTCGCCGGTGGTGCGCTGGGCCTGGCTGGCGCATTAATGCAAACGCTCACGCGTAATCCTCTCGCCGATCCCGGCATTCTGGGTGTCAACTCCGGTGCCAGCTTCGCTATTGTGCTGGGCGCCGCGCTGTTCGGCTTTTCCTCTGCGCAAGAGCAACTGCTGATGGCCTTTTGCGGTGCTCTGGCTGCGTCGCTGATCGTAGCTTTTACCGGTAGTCAGGGCGGTGGGCAGTTAAGCCCGGTACGTCTGACGCTGGCGGGCGTTGCCCTGGGCGCGGTGCTGGAAGGATTATCCACCGGCATCGCCCTGCTCAACCCGGACGTTTACGATCAGTTGCGTTTCTGGCAAGCTGGCTCACTGGATATCCGCAGCCTGCAAACGCTGAAGGTGGTATTGGTACCAGTACTGATTGCCGCGGCTGTCGCACTGTTCCTCAGTCGCGCCCTGAATAGCCTGAGCCTCGGGAGCGACACAGCTACCGCGCTTGGTAGTAAAGTCGCTCGCACACAGTTTATTGGCCTGCTGGTGATTACCGTACTGTGCGGCAGCGCGACCGCGATTGTCGGTCCTATCGCCTTTATCGGCCTGATGATACCTCACATGGCGCGCTGGCTGGTGGGGGCGGATCACCGCTGGTCACTGCCCGTCACCCTGCTGGCAACCCCTTCTCTGTTACTGATTGCCGATATCATCGGTCGCCTGATTGTTCCCGGCGAGCTGCGCGTGTCGGTGGTCAGCGCTTTCATCGGCGCGCCGGTGCTTATCTTTCTGGTACGCCGTAAATCGCGCGGGGGTGGCGCATGATGCACCTCTCCCGCCGCCTGATAATCAGCAGCCTGCTGCTGGTTGCAGGTTGTCTCGTCATTGGTTTATGGAGCCTGCGTAGCGGCGTTGTTACGCTGGAAACCCAGCAAATTATTGCCGCCCTGCTCGGCGATGCGCCGCGCAGTATTACCCTGGTGGTGACCGAATGGCGTTTGCCACGCGTGCTCATGGCGCTATTGATTGGCGCAGCGCTCGGCGTGAGCGGCGCAATATTCCAGTCGCTGATGCGTAACCCGCTGGGTAGCCCGGATGTGATGGGCTTTAATACCGGTGCCTGGAGCGGTGTGCTGGTGGCAATGGTGCTGTTCGGACAGCATCTTACCGCGATCGCGCTGGCGGCCATGCTCGGTGGGATCCTGACTTCTCTGGTGGTCTGGGCGCTCGCCTGGCGCAATGGGATCGACACCTTCCGGCTAATTATTATTGGTATCGGCATACGCGCCATGCTGGTGGCGTTCAACACCTGGCTACTGTTGAAAGCATCATTAGAAACCGCGCTAACGGCCGGACTGTGGAACGCTGGATCGCTCAATGGCCTGACCTGGGCCAAAACCTGGCCGTCTGCCCCGCTGATTATTATCATGCTGGTATGCGCCACATTGCTGGTACGCCGGATGCGCTTACTGGAAATGGGTGATGACAGCGCCTGTGCGCTTGGTGTCAGCGTTGAGCGCTCGCGTCTGATGATGATGCTGGTTGCGGTTGTACTGACCGCTGCCGCCACCGCGCTGGCGGGTCCTATCTCGTTTATTGCCCTTGTCGCGCCGCATATCGCACGACGTATAAGCGGCACATCGCGCTGGGGATTAACCCTGTCAGCGCTGTGCGGCGCGTTGCTGCTGCTGATGGCGGATTTATGCGCCCAACAGCTGTTTATGCCTTATCAGCTTCCGGTGGGCGTTGTCACCGTAAGCCTCGGCGGTATTTATCTTATCGTCTTGTTAATTCAGGAGTCCCGCAAAAAATGACCGAATCAGTAGCCCGTTTGCGTGGCGACCAGTTAACGCTGGGTTATGGCAAGTTTACCGTGGCGGAAAACCTCAATGTGTCGATTCCCGACGGTCACTTCACCGCGATTATCGGGCCAAATGGCTGCGGGAAATCGACATTGCTGCGCACGCTTAGTCGCCTGATGACGCCCGCGAACGGCAAGGTCTGGCTCGACGGCGAACATATTCAACACTATGCCAGCAAGGAAATCGCCCGAAGAATAGGTTTGCTGGCGCAAAACGCCACCACGCCGGGAGATATTACGGTACAGGAGCTGGTTGCCCGCGGGCGCTATCCGCACCAGCCACTGTTTACCCGCTGGCGGCAAGAGGATGAAATTGCGGTCTCAAACGCCATGCAGGCGACGGGTATCACCCACCTGGCATCACAAAGTGTGGATACCCTTTCCGGCGGACAACGTCAACGCGCATGGATTGCGATGGTGCTGGCGCAGGAAACGTCGATTATGCTGCTTGATGAACCCACCACCTGGCTGGATATCAGTCATCAGATCGATCTGCTGGAACTGCTGAGTGAGTTAAACCGAGAAAAAGGCTACACGCTGGCCGCCGTTTTGCACGACCTGAATCAGGCCTGTCGCTATGCGACGCATCTGATTGCGCTGCGAGATGGAAAAATTATTGCCGAGGGTGCACCGAAGGAGATCGTCACCGCGCAGCTTATTGAAAAAATCTATGGACTGCGCTGTATGATTATCGACGATCCAGTTGCCGGAACGCCGTTAGTAGTGCCGCTTGGACGCAGCAAATAACACGCGTTATCGTAAGGCGGCTGGCTTGCCGCCATACGATAATTCATCACACCAGTTGCTGATCAATAAACGTCATTTTTTGCTTACGCGACACCATGGCATAGTTCAGCAGAACGCCACCACACGCCACCATTCCACCCAGTAATGCGGCCAGAATAACGATCATTGATTTAGCCGGGCCATCTTTTTTCACCGGCAGCGAAGGCGTAAGTTGATATTTAAACGGTGTGAATTTTACGTCGCTCACATTCATCGCTAACAGTTGCTCAACGTGATACTGCCGATTACGTAATTCACCGTTAATTTCAGCAACATCCGTTACTGATTTTTCTATTTCTAATTTACGTTCGATGCCGTCAGCACCCAGTGAAATAGAGAAATCGGGATCATCCTTCACCGCCTGGCCATTACTGTAGACCGGCTTTTTAATCCCGGCGGCATTGGCAATCTCCAGCGAGTAGTTCAGTCGCTGGATATTTGCTTCCAGTTGGTTCTTGAGCCTGACGCGATCCATCTCCAGCCTTTCTTTTTCGAAGCTGGTTTTGATGGACAGTTTATTGCGAATATCTTCCAGCGTTTCTTTCACTACAATATCAGAAATATACTGGATATATCCCTTCAGCACAGACTGAGCTTCTTCGGCCTGAGGTGCGGTAAAACTCAGCGTCCATGAGGTATACAGCGAAGTTTCATTCTTTTTTGCTGCATTGCTGTCGGTCGCTTTCATATTTTCACTGAGCCTCACGATTGCCCGGTGCAGGTCCATTTCGTCGATATCGGCGCCTTTCAATTGATCCATCACGTAAGGTGAAGAGCGCAGATATTCTTCTAATAATGAAGGCGACTGGAATTTTTTGATAAACAGGTTAAACACATCACCACGGTTAACGCTAATATCCATATCCAGCACGCGCAATTTGGTCAACGTATTCTCGAGACTCTGCCACTGAACCGGTTCTGCGGGGGTCACGATTGCCTGACTGGTCCATTTTTGCGGAAGCAGGAAAGATACCAGAATACCCACACAAGCAAAGGCGAAAACGGTCGCGATAATTTTCGTTCTTGCTCGCCATAAGATTTCGATTAGGTTCACTAAATCGATTTCATTTGCGTTTGCCGCTGGCTGAGGATAGCCAGTAAATTCCGAAACGTTATCTTGCTTAATATTTAATGATGACATGTTGCGTGACCTGAAAACTTTCCCAAAAGAAAAGCATTTCTGTAGGGAGAGTCTACCAGCTAGTCAGAATAATCCGAAACACTCTTTGTGCTGGAAGCCCTACCAAAAATTATATTAGGAATTTATTCACCCCTTTAATCGCCCTCTGTCCCCAAGAAGATCAACTCCATAACATATCATTTACATTATGGAGTTATTCGATCGTTCCGATAACGAAATAAGTCTGGTTATACCGATTTATTGATCAGGGTGTTTATGATTGGCCCTATCACCTCAAACGAGGCGGGGGAAATAATATCAACATGCGCGCAGTCGTGGCGGTAAACATCCAGACTGGATATCCACGGGGCCCAGCTACGTTCAGGGCTGACACCCGGCACTAAGGTACGCTCAGCAACGAACAGCGTGGCGTGGCCTGCAAACGGCACGCTGTGTGCCGTGGTGAGCAGGCGAACCGCATCGGCATAGTTGCCTTCGATAGCGTTAAATAAGGCCTCTGACGCATTCCCCTGCTGCGTCGCCAGAAAGGCTTCGCGTTCACGCTCGATCTCCGCCAGCACCGCTGGATCCAGACCATTGGCCTCTTTTTCTTGCCAGTTTTGCGTCTCTGGCGGCCAGGTATCCAACAGCCCTAGGAATGCAACCGTCTCTCCTCTGGCATGTAAGCGCGCGGCGATCCCCTGTGCCAGCGTGCCGCCCAGCGAATAACCTAATAAATAGTAAGGTCCGTGAGGTTGTTGACTGAGCAGCGTTGCCAGGTGATGTTCGCATACCGAGTCGAGATTTTCCGCCGTCTGCATCGGGCCATCCGGTCGTGGCGACTGAATACCCATAATCGACCACTGAGGGCTGAGATAGCGCGACAGCACGCTAAACTGCCAGGCAAAACCCGACGCCGGATGGAAGCAGAACAACGTTGGGCCGTAACTTTCACGCAGTGGCAATAGCGTCTCAAATCCCAGACGCTGCGACTGTTCATCATCATTGCTCTCCAGCAATGCGCTCAGTTGTTCCACGGTGGAAGCCACCATAATCTGCCCGGGCGTCACCTGACGCTCAAAAATGCGGCTCAACTGCGCTGCCAGCTTCATCGCCAGCAGCGAATGCCCACCAAGCGCAAAGAAATCAGCCTCTACATCATTCACCTCACAATCCAGCAAGGCCGCAAAAGACTGCGCGATGGTGGTCTCAGTCCCTGTTCGCGGTGCGCGCCCGGAAACACGCGACATCAACTGCGGCATCGGTAGCGCTTTACGATCCAGTTTGCCGTTCGCGCTAAGCGGCAGCTCCGCCAGTTGTAACAATACCGTCGGTACCATGTGCGCAGGCAGTTTTTCGCGCAGACGTTCCCGCAACACAGTCGTATCCAGCGGCAAACCCGATTGCGACACCAGATACCCCACCAGTTGGCGCGCATCGCCGCCTGTCGCCGCAGCCTGGTTGAATACGCAGGCATGGGCAACGGCATGCTCGACATCAGGCAACTGCTGCATCACCCGGTCAATCTCGCCGAGCTCAATGCGCTGTCCACGAATTTTAAGCTGGTCATCGCTGCGCCCGAGGTATTCCACCGCGCCATTTTCCAGCCAGCGCGCCACATCTCCGGTACGGTACATACGTTCACCGACGTTAAACGGATCGGCGATAAAGCGGCTCGCCGTCAGATCCGGACGCCCCAGATAGCCTTGCGCCAGTTGGATCCCCGTCAGATACAGGTCCCCCGCTACGCCGAAAGGCACCGGGCGCATCATGGCATCCAGAATGCGTAAACCGGTATTCCAAACCGGATAGCCAATCGGCACGCTGTTGCCGGTTACGGCAGCGAGATCTTCTCCCCAGGCCGGATACCAGCTCACATCGACCGCAGCTTCCGTTGGTCCGTACAAATTGTGCAGTGGCGCATGAGTCAACTGCTCCCACTCACGGCATAAATCGGCTGGCAAGGCTTCGCCGCTGCAAAATACCCGTTTCAGAGAGGCGCAACTCTCCCGCGCGGTTTCCGGCGTCAGTGAAGCGACAAAAGCGGCCAACATAGAGGGGACAAAGTGCGTGGTCGTCACCCTATAACGGGCAAAGAACTGCTGCATCGCCAGCGGATCGCGGTGCGCTTCAGGTTCTGCCATGACCAGTTTTGCCCCGGCAATAAACGGCCAGAAAAACTCCCATACCGAGACGTCAAAACTGCATGGCGTTTTTTGCGCCACCACATCATCTGCGGTCAGCGGATAGTGATTTTGCATCCACAGCAGACGGTTAACGATGGCGGTTTGCCCAACCATCACCCCTTTTGGTCTACCGGTAGAACCGGAAGTAAAAATGATATAGGCCGTATGATTGGGTTGAGATAGCGCCAACGGAGCAGCATCTTCTGCTGGCAGCGGCGAGTCATAGCAGAGACTTTCCAGCCCTGGGATATCGCTAAAACGCGCCAGTTGCTCTTCAGTCGCTATCAACAATTTTGGCTTCGCGTCTTCGAGCATCATCCGCAGGCGATCCTCCGGGTATCCGGTATCCAACGGCAGCCAGGCAGCTCCGGCTTCCACAATACCGTGCAGCGCCAGCGTCAGGAACACAGAACGCGGTAATGCCACTGCTACGCTGTCGCCAGGACGGACGCCGCGTTCGCGCAGAAGGCTCGCCAGCGCCACGACCTGCTGGCGCATTTCGCGATAGCTAAACTGATAACGGGCATCGGCCAGCGCCGGGGCATCCGGCGTTTTATCGGCCTGCTGTGTCACCAGTGCGCTAAGCGTAGTGAACGGGATCTCCACGGTCGTATCGTTAATCTTCGCCAGCCGCTCATGTTCTGTAGGCAACAGCATCCCGGCGTCGCCGCAGCATAGCGAAGGATTGTCAGCAAACTGCTCGATAAGCCCGATTAAACGCGAGGCATGCTGCGCCAGCGTTTCTGCATCGTAGCGCTGTTTATTGGCCAGGATTTCAATACTCAGCCCGCCGTTTTCATCCGGGAACAACGCCAGTTCAAGATCGTTCACCGGTCCTGTCGCCAGCGTATGAGTTTGCGCCTGAACGCCGGGAATATTCAGATGATAGTCGAATATTTTCACATTCAGCACCGGGCCAAACAGCGGCTCTGCACCGGCTGCACGCCCGCTGTCGCGAACGATTTGTTCGGCATCATAACGTTGATGCCGACGCATTTTCTTCAACTGCCCGGCCAGTCGTTGTGCAAGCGCAGGCAAGCTTTCTGCCGCATCCAGCCTCACACCAAATGGCAGAACGTTTAAAACCGGTCCAGTGGACGTCAACGCCGCCGAGCCCATGCGCCGCATAAAGATAAACCCGGCGGCATAATCCATTCGGCTGCATAAACGACCCAGCCACAATGCCACCAGCGCGAGGGCCAGATCCGCACGCTGAACGTCAGGCATGCGCGCCGCAAGCCGGCGAAACGCTCCTTCAGGCGCGGTTAACTTTATGCGAATAATATCCGCGCTGGCCGAGCGTCCCGGCAACGGATTGTTCGACAGTGAAGCCGGTGGTGGCAGTTGTTTTCGCTGCTCGCGCCAGAAGGCTCCGTCGCGTTGCCAGGCATCACTTTGACGGTACTGTTGATACTCTTCCACCACCTCGGCGAACGGCGTAAAAGGCGAGTCTGGCGTAGACTCGCCATCTAGCCATGCGCGATAGATTGCGGCTATCTGGCGGGTAATGGCCGGGAAGCTGAAGCCATCGACCAGCAAATGATGGTAACGCTGATACCAATACCAACGTTTATCTCCCACCTGTATAAGCTGGTGAAAAACCAGCGGCTTATTGCCGTCAGCACGTATGTCCTGCTGCAGGTCTGCCTGCATCAACGCACGCGCCGTCTCATGTGGGTTGGATTTTTCGCGCAGATCGATGATTTCGGGTTGCGCAAAAGTGAGCGCAGGATCCACCCATTGCCAGACCTCGCCGTTATCTTCGCTAAACTGCATTCGCAAGGTATCGGCCTGCTCCAGGCCCGCCACAACCGCTTTCGCCAGCAACAACGCGTCCAGTTCGCCGGTTAATTCTACGTAGTGCGCCACGCTCCACGCCGATGGCAATGTGGAGAGTTTTTCCGCCATCCAGATCCCCGGCTGAGCCGCCACTAACGGTAAACGCTGAGTCATGGAGCCTCCTGCACATCGACATAGTTCGCGGGCGTCAGCGTGGTCCAGTTTGCATCCAGCCATTGCTGGCAGGCTTCCTGGGATTGGGGTTCGCAAGCAATTTGCCAACCAGCAGGAAGTGAACACTGCTGCGGCCAAAGGCTAAACTGACGTTGGGGATTTTGCAGAATGTAAAACTGGCCCTGCGGATTATCGAAGGGGTTACTGAATTCCATACTCAACTCCTGTCGTGGAACGTCGTCCGGTTAAATCGTGTCGGTAAGCGGTTGCCAGAGCGTCATTAGCCCTTGCATCAGACCGCCGCGCCAACAAAGCGCATCGTGTCCACCATCAACCTGACGCCAGAAAATAGACTGTAGTGCAGAAGGTAACTGGGCATATAACGCCTGATTAGCGCGATAAATAATGGGCTCGCGGATCCCCGCTTCCAGGACAATACGCAGTCCCTGAGCGCTGATGGTCCCAGTCTTCAGTTGCTCGACGATCACTCCGTCCTGACCACCACCACGATGCGGCCACCAGTAAGAGCCCGACTGGCTAAGAACACAGCCAAAGCGCGCGGGCCAGTTCAGCCCGGCATACAGCGATGACAACCCGCCAAAACTTTGTCCGGCGACCACAGTACGCTGCGGATCGTCACTGAATGCGGTCGTCGTCTTCACCAGCGGCAACAGCTCCTCTTGTACCGCCAACCAAAAATCCGCGTTACACGGCAGTTCGCGGCTACGGTGAGCCGTGTCGATGGCATCAATCAGGAGATAAACGGCAGGAGGAAGGTGTCCACGATGCGTAAGTGAAGTTAGCGCAGGCCAGACCGGCATACTCTGTGCCCAAAACTGCCCATCCAGCAGGATAGCCAGCGGACGAGATTCCGCTTGGGCCTCTCCGGTGGTAAATACCCATACGCGACGCGTATTACCGAGCCTGGCGCTACGCCATTGCAGGCAAACTGCGGGTGAATCGGGGTTTTCAGGTCGATCCCATCCGGGCTGTACGGGCGCCTCCGGCATTTCCAGCGCAGACACCGCATGACCGCGACCGCCCTGCCAGCTCTGCGGATTAAGGGGATCGGCAATGGCCTGCGGCAGCAATTGCCGCCAGCCTTCACGCAGTACGCTTCGGTCAGGCGCTGCGCCCACCGCCAGCGAGGAAAAGATATCGTTTCGTGTTGTCGGGATAAAACAGTAGCTGCCGCGCCAGTTGGCGCTGAGAGAAACACGCCAGCACCAAACATTTGTTCCATCAATGCGTTGCATCGACTGAGGGGTAGCGTTTTGATGATGATCGGTGACGCCAGTGATATAGACCCACACGCGATGAATGGCTGACTCTTTCTCCGTTCCCTGCGGGTCACGCCACCAGAAGGTTACCCGATAATTTCCGTTGTCTTCACGCTCCCACTCCGGGCCTTTTTTTGACTGCCACCACGCCTCGCTTCCCATCTTTAACGTCGTCACCGCCATAACCCCATGTTTATTGTGAAATTTTATGATCTAGCGTGAAATATATTGATAATATTATTGATAACCATTTGCATTTGCAATAGCGTATTGTCGCGCTGTGGGAAGCGCGCACAGTTTTTCACCACTTATAAACCGACCTGGCGCTGCGTACTTTTTCTGGAATGGATAGTTTACGCAGATGCGGGCGACATCAGACCAAATGCCGCACCGAGGCACATTGGTACTCGTGGCTAAAAGAACAGCAGGACATACAATGAACAACAAGATTCATTCACTGGCCTTATTGGTCAATTTAGGGATTTACGGGGTAGCCCTGCCAGCAATGGCAGAAGATCAAACCGATAGCGTAGCTGTCTCTCATGAAGACACCATCGTCGTTACCGCCGCCCAGCAGAACCTACAGGCGCCGGGCGTGTCAACCATTACCGCTGATGAAATTCGTAAGAACCCTCCCGCTCGCGATGTGTCGGAAATCATCCGTACCATGCCTGGCGTTAACCTGACCGGTAACTCAACCAGCGGTCAGCGCGGCAACAACCGCCAGATCGATATTCGCGGCATGGGGCCAGAAAACACCCTGATTTTGATCGACGGTAAACCGGTTACCAGCCGTAACTCCGTACGCCAGGGCTGGCGCGGCGAGCGTGATACCCGCGGCGATACCGCCTGGGTTCCACCGGAAATGATTGAGCGTATTGAAGTGCTGCGCGGTCCTGCCGCGGCACGCTATGGCAATGGCGCAGCTGGCGGCGTGGTGAATATCATCACCAAAAAAGGCAGCAATGAATGGCACGGTTCCTGGGATACCTATTTCAACGCCCCGGAACACAAAGACGAAGGATCGACCAAGCGCACCAACTTTAGCCTGAATGGTCCAATGGGTGGGGATTTCAGCTTCCGCCTGTACGGTAATCTCGATAAAACCCAGGCCGACGCATGGGACATCAACCAGGGTCATCAGTCAGAACGTACCGGCACATATTCAAATACCTTACCAGCCGGTCGTGAAGGGGTGATCAACAAAGACATTAACGGTGTGGTTCGCTGGGATTTCGCCCCACTCCAGTCACTGGAGCTGGAAGCCGGTTATAGCCGTCAGGGCAACCTGTATGCGGGCGACACTCAAAACACTAACACCAACCAACTGGTGAAAGATAACTACGGGAAAGAGACCAACCGTCTTTACCGTCAGAACTATTCTCTGACCTGGAATGGCGGCTGGGATAACGGCGTCACCACCAGCAACTGGGTACAGTACGAACATACACGTAACTCCCGTACGCCTGAAGGTCTGGCGGGCGGTACTGAGGGTATCTTCGACCCGAATGCGTCACAAAAATATCTCGATGCCGACCTGAGTGACGTCATGCTGCACAGTGAAGTCAGCATTCCGTTAGATCTGCTGGTCAACCAAAACCTGACGCTTGGTACCGAATGGAACCAGCAACGCATGAAGGACATGTTGTCCAATTCACAGACCTTTATGGGCGGTGATATTCCAGGTTCGAGCAGTACCAACCGTAGCCCATACTCAGACGCAGAGATTTTCTCTCTGTTTGCTGAAAACAACATGGAACTGACCGACAGCACCATGTTGACGCCGGGTCTGCGTTTCGACCACCACAGCATCGTTGGCGACAATTGGAGCCCATCTCTGAACCTGTCCCAGGGTCTGGGTGATGACTTCACGCTGAAGATGGGGATTGCGCGAGCCTATAAAGCACCAAGCCTGTACCAGCTCAACCCGAACTACATTCTGTACAGCAAAGGCCAGGGTTGCTACGCCACCGGTTCCGCGACGGGCATTGGTTGCTACATGATGGGCAACGATGACCTGAAGGCCGAAACCAGTATCAACAAAGAGATTGGTCTTGAGTTCAAACGTGACGGCTGGCTGGCCGGGGTAACCTGGTTCCGTAACGATTACCGCAACAAGATTGAAGCGGGTACGGTACCGTTCGACAGAACGTCTATCACCAGCAAAGGGAAGACGACTTACACTGATATCTATCAGTGGGAAAACATTCCTAAAGCAGTGGTTGAGGGTCTGGAGGGTACGTTGAACGTACCGGTTAGCGAAACCGTTAACTGGACCAACAACATTACCTACATGCTGCAAAGTAAGAATAAAGAGACCGGCGAGCGCTTGTCGATTATTCCTGAATACACGCTGAACTCAACGCTGAGCTGGCAGGCGCGTGAAGATTTATCGCTGCAGTCAACCTTCACCTGGTACGGTAAACAGCAGCCGAAGAAATACGATTACCAGGGTAAACCGGTAACCGGTAGTTCGGCGAGTGAAGTCAGCCCGTACAGCATCGTCGGCCTGAGCGCGACCTGGGATGTGACGAAAAATGTCAGCCTGACTGGCGGCGTGGATAACGTCTTCGACAAACGTCTGTGGCGTGAAGGCAATGCCCAGACCACGGGCGATATTGTAACCGGGAACTATATGGCGGGCGCTGGCGCGCACACCTATAACGAACCGGGCCGGACGTGGTTCATGAGCGTTAATACGCACTTCTGATAACGTTTCTCCCTCTCCTCGCTACGGGGAGAGGGAAACAATAACGACGATGCACACAACGCACACAACGCTCACTTTCGCAGACCACACGCTGCACATTGTCGAGTTCGATCCCGACACCTTCCAAGAGCACGACCTGTTCTGGCTTCCCCACCATACTCAGCTTCAATCCTGTGGGCGTAAGCGTAAAGCTGAGCACTTAGCGGGGCGTATTGCCGCAGTACATGCATTACGTGAATACGGTATCAAAACTGTGCCTGGCATCGGCGGGCAGCGACAACCGCTGTGGCCACAAAAGTTGTTTGGCAGCATCAGCCACAGTACGTCAACTGCGCTGGCGGTGGTATCGACGCATCCCGTCGGACTGGATATAGAAGCTATTTTTACACCACAAACCGCAGTTGATCTGACTGGCGGCATTATCGATAACTGTGAACAACGGCTTTTACAGTTCAGTTTGGTTCCCTTTCCGCTCGCCTTAACCCTGGCGTTTTCCGCCAAAGAGAGCGTGTATAAAACATTTTCCGCGCAGGCATCGGAGCTGCCGGGTTTTGCCAGCGCCAAAATAGTTGCACTCACAGCGACACACTTAACGGTGCAACTCACCCCGTCATTTTCGCAAAACCTCGCCGGGCAGGAAGTTAATGTTCGCTGGTTTCAGCATGATGAAAACATCATTACTCTGTGTGAAGCGGCTTTGTAACAAAGTCCGCCATTGACCGGCGTTGCCGCCCGTGTTCATCAAAGTTCTCCGCCGCCAGCCAGCGCTGTAACACGGCGTCACACCGGGGCCATTCGCCGTCAATCATCGATAACCAGTCGCTGTCGCGATTGCGACCCTTGCGCACAATCTTCTGGCGAAAGCGTCCTTCGAAGATAAACCCAAGGCGCTCCGCCGCCCGGCGCGAAGCGGTGTTCAGAGAATCGCATTTCCACTCCACGCGACGATAACCCAACGCAAACGCCTGGCGCAGCAGCAGCCAGATGCTTTCGGTGCCAAGTACCGTATTTTTCATGCGCGGTGACCAGGTCACATGACCAATTTCGACCGAACCGTGCTCTCGTTCGATCGCCATAAAACACACCAGTCCGACGGCACGTCCGAAACGCTGCTCAATGACGGCATAGGGAACCAGAGAGGCATCAGTGGATTTCCCCTCAACCCAACAAGCTGCAGCCTCAACGCTTGTGGGGCGAGAGCTTGCAAGCCAGGTCCAGTCGCGATCGTCCGGTGCCTGCGCGTAGGCATCAAACAGATCGGCGGCATGGCTGTCGGCATCCAGAGGAACCAGTCGACAATATTGACCGACAAGCGTTTCCCGTGGCAGTACGGCAGCGCCATTCCAGTCCGGCACAACATCGCCGACGGTCTGCCCATAAAGATTTATTTCCGGCACGATTCAACCCCAGTTGCGAAGTAAAAAATAGTTATAACACCAGCTATTTCACCTTCAAAGCGTCACCAGGGAATATCTGACAACGAACAGAAAATCAGCCGCCCTTCTATACTGATTAAAAATCAACGCTGAAGAGAGTCTTATGCCACTTCCCGATTTTCATGTTTCTGACCCTTTCACGTTAGGCATTGAACTGGAAATGCAGGTGGTCAATCCTCCGGGCTACGACCTGAGCCAGGATTCTTCCCGGCTGATTGACGCCGTAAAGCCGCTGCTTACCGCCGGAGAAGTCAAGCACGATATCACGGAAAGTATGCTGGAGATGGCGACCGGAGTTTGTCGTAATATCGACCAGGCGAGTGCTGAATTATCCGCTATGCAGCAGATAATCACGCGGGTTGCTGCAGAGCAGCACCTCGCCATTTGTGGCGGGGGTACGCATCCATTTCAAAAATGGCAACGTCAGGAAGTCTGCGATGACGAACGCTATCGGCGTAACCTGGAAAATTTCGGTTATCTCATTCAGCAGGCGACGGTATTCGGTCAGCATGTGCATATCGGCTGCGCAAACGGCGACGATGCCATATACCTTCTGCATGGCCTGTCGCGATTTGTTCCGCATTTTATTGCGCTCTCTGCCGCTTCACCTTATATGCAGACGTCCGACACGCGGTTTGCCTGCGCGCGACTGAATATATTCTCCGGATTTCCCGATAATGGCCCGATGCCATGGGTGAATAACTGGCAGGAATTCGAGGGGCTATTCCGTCGACTGGCTTACACCAGCATGATTGATAGTATTAAAGATTTACACTGGGATATCCGTCCCAGCCCACACTTTGGCACGGTAGAGGTTCGGGTAATGGATACGCCACTGACCCTTGATCATGCGGTCAATATGGCAGGGCTTATTCAGGCTACCGCCCACTGGTTACTCACCAAACGTCCGTTCAAGCACCTGGAGCGTGATTACCTGTTGTATAAATTCAATCGTTTTCAGGCCTGTCGCTTTGGTATGGCGGGAATCATCACCGACGTCAATACCGGCGACGGTTGTCGCTTGTCAGATGACACATTGCGACTACTGGAGAATGTTACTGTCTCTGCGGATAAAGTGGGCGCGGCCAGCGCGATTGAAGCTATACACCTGCAGGTTAAAAATGATCATGATGAAGCACAAAACATGCGTGACTTCGTCGCCGAAGGCGGGTCACTGAGTGGTCTGGTGAAAAAACATTGTGAGATTTGGGCCGGGCTTTGAGCGTGGGAATTTGCGTTGCCCGCAGAGATCCCGGACAATGGCTTTTTAACTCAAGTTTAACAATACCATGAAACACCCGCTTGAATCACTGATGACCGCCGCCGGGATCCTGTTGCTGGCATTTTTGTCCTGTCTGCTGCTGCCCGCCCCCTCAGTTGGCCTGGTACTGGCGCAAAAATTCGTGGCCACCTTTCATTTGATGGATCTCAACCAGTTTTATACTTTGCTGTTTTGTCTGTGGTTTTTACTGCTGGGGGTGATTGAGTATTTCGTTTTGCGCTTCATATGGCGGCGCTGGTTCTCGCTGGCGGATTAGGCCCGCGAGAACCCTTAGCTGTTAATGCGTTCGGCTATGATTTTCTTTGCGATAAGCGCCCGGCGGCTGGCTGAACGTACGGGTGAAAATACGCGTAAAGGTCTGCTGCGAATCGAATCCGTATTTCAAACAGATGTCGTACACTTTCTGGTCGGTATCGCGTAGATCGCGCGCGGCCAGTAGCAGCTTGCGTTCCCGAATGTAACGCCCGAGGCTTTCGCCTTTATACTGCATAAAAAGACGCTGCAGGTGCCATTTTGAATATCCCGCATGGCGTGCAATATCATCAATGCGCAATGGTTGATTCAAATTATCATCAATCCATTCAACAATCGTATCAATTACCTGAGCAGAAATCGTCATCATGCTCTCCCCTGTATTCATTGAGTCACCTGTTGCCACCAGGCCGTAAACAGTTGGTCCGGTGCGGACAGTATTACCGGTTCACCCAGCATTGGCGTCAGCAATCGGTAATCGTAACGACGGCTGGCAAGCGCCAGTCGTTTGTAAGGATCATCCCAGGTATGTTTCGCCAGAACGAAACGACCTGCATGCCCTGGTAGAACGGCTTTCGCATGCAGATCGACCGCAGCCTGTGCCGTCTCTTCCGGCATCATGTGAATAAACTTCCAGTCATGGTCATACTGGCCGTTCTCCATAATCGCCAAATCAACCGAGCCAAACTGCTCGCCGATGGCTTTAAAATGCGGTCCATAGCCGGAATCGCCGCTGTAATAAACGTTCTGCTCCGGCGTTTCAAACATGAAACTCGCCCATAGCGTCTGATTGCGCTTGATGCCTCTCCCCGAAAAATGACGGGCTGGCAACGCATGAACGATCAGCGAATCCGTTACTCTGATGGATTGATTCCAGTCCATCTCGTCGATTATCTCGCCGCGCATTCCCCAATAACGTAGATGTGACCCTACGCCAAGCGGCGTAATCACCCGCTTAATTTTCGGCATTAACGCCTTGATCGTAGCGAGATCCAGATGGTCATAGTGATCGTGCGAGATAATGAGCAGATCGATCTCCGGCATCGTCTGTGCGGACCACGGATAATCACCGGCAAAGGCTTTGTTCAGGAATGAAAGCGGTGCGGCATAGTTGCTAAACACGGGATCGATCAGGATACGTTGACCCGCCAGTTGCAAATACCACGAAGAGTGACCCAGCCAGACAAGCGTGTCCTGCTCTGGAGATAACCCGGCGAGATCGGTCGCCACCAATGGCAACGGATGTGCTGGCCGCGCATTTTCGCGCTTAGCGACCAAAAACTCCCACCAGGCAGCCAGCATACTTTTGTTGCCGGTATAGCCCGGTGTTGGTACCTGGTTATGAAACTGTCCATCACGATAGTGCGGTGACTGTTCAACCTGACTCAGCTGTGCCCCTTTCGGTGCCTGACCAAACCCGGCATTGAGTAAAAACGGTAAACTTGCAGCTGCGCCAATGAGCATAATAACAACCACACAAACTGTGAGACGCTTCATATCCTGACCTTAAACACGCCCCCTTTCCGCTGGTTTGCGTGACTGACTCTTGATTATGAGTGAGTAAGCACTCATTATAGAAATCGAAAGTTCGCCGTCAAGATGATTTTCAATCTTTGACATTCACCGTTGCGGTGCTGCAAAGGCCGTGATTCAATCATGCTTTTTACAACTTAAGGGTAAAGTGTAGTGGCTTGTCCGAAGAGTGAAGACAAAAAATTGGCATTACTGGAAGCTGCAACCACAGCATTTGCACAATCAGGTATTGCGGCGTCTACCGCCGTAATTGCCCGCAATGCAGGTGTTGCGGAGGGAACGTTGTTTCGCTATTTCGCGACCAAAGATGATTTAATCAACGAGCTTTACCTCTTTTTAAAGCACGATCTCTGTCAGTCGATGATGGCAAATCTGGATCGCTCCGTGACCGATGCCAAAACCATGACTCACTATATCTGGAACAGCTACATTAGCTGGGGCCTGAACCATACCTGTGGGCATCGCACGATTCGCCAGTTAGCCGTTAGCGAGAAAATCAGCAAAGAAACAGAACAGCAGGCCGACGATATGTTCCCGGAACTGCGCGATCTTTGTCATCGCTCCGTGCGACCTGAGTTTATGTCTGACGAATATCGAGCTTTCGGCGATGGCCTTTTTCTCTCTTTGGCGGAAACCACCATGGAGTTCGCAGCCCGCGACTCTGCCCGGGCCAAGGAATACATATCGATGGGATTTGAAGCGATGTGGCGCGCGCTAACCCGCGAGGAACAATAATGGACGGCCTGACCCTGCCTACCTGTGCGAAACGCCTTGCGCTCGAACTACCTTTTACCGAACACTGCTGGCCATTCGGCCCGGAATACGATGTATTCAAGGTTGGCGGTAAAATTTTTATGCTGGTCACGGAGCTTCGCGGACGTCCGCTTATTAACCTGAAATCCGATCCGCAAAAATCACTGTTAAACCAGCAGATCTACCCCAGCATTAAACCCGGCTATCACATGAATAAAAAGCACTGGATCTCGGTCTATCCGGGCGACGACATTACCGAGTCATTACTGGCAGAGCTGGTGAATGATTCCTGGCACCGCGTCGTTGACGGCTTGCCGAAGCGGGATCAAAAACGCCTGCGTCCAGACTGATTTATCGTTAACCCCGATAAGTGTTTTTGCATTTTCCTGTCTTATCTTTTTCCTGCTAACCCTGTACCCTGCTGAAACAAAACGTACCCGCAGGGTATAAAAAACCACCAGGAGTAGTTATGGATATTGTTTCTGTCGCCTTAAAACGTTACTCCACTAAGGCATTCGATCCGACTAAAAAACTGACCGCTGAGCAGGCCGAAAAATTAAAAACGCTGCTGCAGTTTAGCCCATCCAGCACCAACTCTCAGCCATGGCATTTTATCGTTGCCAGTACTGATGAAGGTAAAGCGCGTGTGGCCAAATCCGCAGCCGGCGGCTTTGTGTTCAACGAACGTAAAATGCTGGATGCTTCCCACGTAGTAGTGTTCTGCGCCAAAACGGCGATGGACGACGCGTGGCTGGAGCGCGTGGTGGATCAGGAAGAGAGCGATGGCCGCTTCGCCACCCCTGAAGCTAAAGCTGCAAACCACAAAGGTCGTACCTTCTTTGCTGATATGCATCGCAAAGAACTGAAAGATGACAACCACTGGATGGCAAAACAGGTGTACCTGAACGTTGGTAACTTCCTGCTGGGCGTTGCAGCAATGGGTCTGGATGCAGTGCCGATCGAAGGCTTTGATGCAGCGGTGATGGATGCAGAGTTTGGTCTGAAAGAAAAAGGTTTCACTAGCGTAGTGGTGGTCCCGGTGGGTCATCACAGCGTAGAAGATTTCAACGCCGCGCTGCCGAAATCCCGTCTGCCGCTGGAAACAACGCTGACAGAAGTCTAGTCCCCACATTTGCATAAGCTCCACACAGCGGTCATCATAGACCGCTGTTTATTAAGGAGACGTTATGCAGGAATTGATATCTCAGGTAGAAGAACTCGGCATTGAAATAAATCACACCACTTCGCTGGTGATGATTTTTGGCATTATTTTTATCACCGCCATTATTGTTCACGTTATTTTGCACTGGGTGGTATTACGCGCATTTGAAAAACGCGCCAGCACCAGTTCCCGTCTGTGGTTGCAAATTATCACGCAGAACAAATTATTCCACCGCCTGGCGTTTACGCTGCAAGGTATCATCGTCAATATACAGGCCACACTCTGGCTACAAAAAGGCAGTGAAGCGGCCGATATATTAGTGACTTGCGCACAGCTGTGGATCATGATGTACGCCCTGCTGTCCCTGTTTTCTCTGCTGGACGTTATTCTTAACCTGTCACAAAAGCTCCCAGCCGCATCCCAATTACCCTTAAAAGGTATATTTCAGGGTATCAAACTGATCGCCGCCATCCTGGTCGGGATCCTGATGATTTCCCTGCTGATAGGTCAATCGCCGGCAATACTGATAAGCGGCCTGGGTGCCATGGCAGCCGTGCTAATGCTGGTATTTAAAGACCCGATACTCGGTCTGGTGGCCGGAATACAGCTCTCGGCCAACGACATGCTTAAGCTTGGCGACTGGCTGGAAATGCCGAAATACGGTGCAGACGGTGCTGTTATCGATATTGGTTTAACCACCGTCAAAGTGCGCAACTGGGATAACACCATCACCACGATCCCCACCTGGTCACTGGTATCAGACTCTTTTAAAAACTGGAGCGGAATGTCGGCTTCAGGCGGTCGGAGAATTAAACGCAGCATCAGCATTGATGCCACCAGCATCCATTTTCTTGATGAGGATGAGCGTCAGCGACTGCATAAAGCTCACCTGCTGAAACCGTATTTGACCACGCGTCACCAGGAAATCGACGCGTGGAATCAGCAATTAGATGCGCCTGAATCGGTATTGAATCACCGCCAAATGACCAATATTGGCACCTTCCGCGCTTATCTGAACGAATATTTGCGTCATCACCCGCGTATTCGCAAAGATATGACGTTAATGGTGCGCCAGCTTGCGCCAGACGATCACGGATTACCAATCGAAATTTATGCTTTTACCAATACGGTGGTCTGGCTGGAATATGAAAGTATTCAGGCTGATATCTTCGACCATATCTTTGCCGTGGTCGAAGAGTTTGGCCTGCGCATTCATCAGTCGCCTACCGGAAACGATATTCGCGCACTGTCTGGCGCGTTTCAGCGATAACGCTCAGGTACTGGCGCGTGAAATATAGCGCCAGTCCATCATCACCCTTTCCGTCTGCGCGTCAGGATTTTCTATTTTATTCAGCAGCAATCCTACCGCTTTGCGGCCTATATCCCGCGAGGGCTGCTCAATGGTCGAAAGCTGAGGGGAAACCATTTCTGCCAGTTCCGTACCGTCGAATCCAACGACGGCGATATCCTGCGGGATCTGTAATCCGGCATCGAAAATAGCTCGCATCGCACCAGCGGCTAACGTGTCCGATACGGCAAACACCGCGTCGGGTTTCACCTCTGCGGCAAGGAATGTTTTCATCGCCGCAATTCCTGCGCTGGAACTTAATTCACTGGCGTATTCCACGGCCTGATATTCAAGCGACAGCGCATGTAGCGCCGCTTTATAGCCGCGTTCGCGTAACCGGGCGTATTTATAACTTAGATCATGGTTGATTAAGGCAATGCGTTGGTAGCCCTTTTCCACCAGGTGAGATATTACCGACTGTGCAGCGTCAACATCGTTAATCCCGACGCAGGAAACCGCACCTTTATCAGCGTATTCCGCACACTGAACCCAGGGCGCGTCGCCAATCAGCGTAGTCAGTTCCGGTAATTTTGAGAATGCATCCATGGTGATAATGCCATCGACGATTTTCCCCGACAGCAACTTCAACGCCGATTTTGAGCGGGCTGTATCCGAGCCGGAATTACACAGCAAAATGCGATAGCCATTCTTCTCCGCCTCCTCTTCAATACCTTTAACAACCTCTGCACAAAAAGGGTTGGCAATGTTGGAAACCATTACCAGAATCATCGAACTACGTGCCGTACGCAACTGACGCGCCAGCAGGTTGGGCTGATAATTGCTTTCTTCAATAGCCTGTAGCACGCGCTCGCGATTTTTGGCTTTGACGGTATCGCTGTGATTCAGCACACGCGATACCGTCGCCACTGACACACCGGCAAGCTGAGCGATTTTTTGAATAGACATAACGACAACACATCCTGCGGTTTACGCTTTGCGTTGAGGCTACCATAAAATCGCCGCCTGGCGAACCGGATGCGTGTTTAGCGCTGTACTGATATCCAACGCTGCTGCTGATGGCTTTTTATAATTGCATCAATGATATACATCACATCCGCGCCATCAGAAAATGACGCAAATCGACGCTCCGCCGTCGCGGGCATTTTGCCTGCCGACACCGCCTGATAAAACTGCTGCATCATATTCTTGAACGCATCCGGCCAGCCCTCAATATGCCCGCCAGGAAAGTGCGCACTGGCAGCAACATCCGCATTCATCAATCCAGGGTCATCCGTCAGGATCTGGTTCGCCTGCTGACGGTGCCCAACCCAAAGCTGTTGCGGCGTTTCCTGATCCCAGTGCAGTGAACACTGGCTACCGTTAATTTCAAAGCTCAGGTGATTCTTGCGCCCTGCACTCACCTGCGAAACGCTAAAGCAGCCTTTGCTGCCATCATCAAAACGTACCAGCACCGATCCACGATCTTCCGTCGTAACCGCTTTATCCTCAAATTGCACATCAGCCATTTGCTGACCAAACGTAGCGTTACTGGCAATGCTGGCTTTACGTACCGGCCAGACGATAGCCAAATCTGCCATCACCTCGACAATACGTTTTCCAGTCACGAATTGCACCGTGTCACACCAGTGTGAACCGATATCCGCTATCGCCCGCGAATTGCCGCCCTGTACAGCATCGACCCGCCAGTTGTAGTCAGTCTCCAGCAGCATCCAGTCCTGCAAATAGCTCCCCTGAACGGCAAACAGACGGCCTACGCTGCCGCTTCTGACCATACTGGCCGCCTGCTGCACCATTGCAAACTGACGATAGACAAAGCTCACGCCGTGCACCACTCCCACCTGCTGTGCCAGCCTTTCCAGTTCACGAGCCTCATCCGGCGTCATACACAGCGGCTTTTCTGAAAACACATGCAGGCCCGCGCGTAAAATCTGCCGATTGATGTCGGCATGCAGATAATTCGGCGTACAGTTATGCACTACCTGCAGTCCGGGATGCGCCAGCAGCGCCTCAACGCTGCCATACGCATGAGGAATATGAAGAGCATCTGCACGTTCCTGGGCAACCGCCAGCGAGCTATCACAGAGCGCCACCACGTTCACACCGCCGAGTCGACGCAATGCCTCAATATGTGCAGGTCCAATAAATCCGCTACCAATAATGCCAACCTGTATCATTTGCGTACCTCATCGCCAGCGGCGAAATCATCAAATGCGCGTGCAGAAACCGGAATAATATGGCGGCGTATAAAATCACTCCCCTCACGCGCCCCGGTTTGCGCGTCTTTCAGGCAACACTCCCATTCCAGCACCGCCCAGCCAGGGAAATCATATTGTGTGAGCTTGCTGAAGATCGTTTTGAAATCGACCTGCCCGTCCCCCAGGGAACGGAAACGCCCGGCACGATCGAGCCACGGCTGGTAACCGCCATAGGCACCGCTACGGCTACTGGCGTGGTACTCAGCGTCCTTGACGTGAAACGCTTTAATGCGGGAATGGTAAACATCGATAAATCCAAGATAATTCATCTGCTGCAATAACAGATGGCTAGGATCATAGAGAATGTTGCAGCGAGGATGATTATCAACCAGCGCCAGAAAACGCTCAAACGTCACGCCATCGTGCAGATCTTCGCCGGGATGGATCTCAAAGCAAACATCCACCCCATGATGATCAAAGCGATCGAGAATCGGTCTCCAGCGCCGCGCCAGCTCCAGAAATGCCTCTTCAAAACGCTGACGATTATGCGGTGGCCATGGATAAAAGAAAGGCCAGGCGAGCGAACCTGAAAACGTGGCATGCGCAGTCAGCCCCAGTCTTTGCGAAGCCGCAGCGGCCTGGTGTAAGGTTTCGATGGCCCACGCCTGTCTGGCCTGCGGATTAGCGCGTACAGATGGCGGAGCAAATCCGTCAAAAGCGTCATCATAAGCCGGATGGACTGCAACCAGTTGACCTTCAAGATGGGTCGATAATTCGCTAATCACTAACCCATGCCCGGCCAGCATCCCGCGAATATCATCACAATATGCCTGACTTACAGCAGCTTGTTCGACATCAAACAGCGACTTGTGATTACACGGGATTTGTAATGCCTTATAGCCCAGCTCCGCTGCCCATTTTGCCACGCCTTCCAGGGTGTTAAATGGCGGGCGTTCCCCGATAAATTGCGCCAGAAAAATGCCAGGCCCTTTGATGGTTTTCATAACCCCTCCTAAAAATTACGCCTGCTCTTTATCGTCATACTTGAAAGAGAAAAGGAAAATCACGGCAATGACTGCGGCAGCTACTGCCGGGATCCACCAGAATGTGGTCCATGCCTGAGGCACGGTTTGCCCCGCCACCAGCCGGTTGTAAAGTGCGCCTGAAATTTGCGAGCCCAGCAGCATCCCGATCCCATAGGTAAACATGACGATCATGCTTTGCGCCTGACCTTTTACTTTTTCCCCGGCGATACGATCGGTGTAAATAAAGCCGACCACGAAGAAGAAGTCGTAACACACGCCGTGCAGCAGAATGCCGAGATACAGCAGGAATCTGCCCTCTTCGCTGATGCCGAGGGCAAAGAAGGCATAACGCACGAACCAGGCGCACATCCCGATTAACAACATGTATTTCACGCCCAGGCGTCTGAACAGGAAAGGGATTACCAGCATGAAGAAAATTTCAGACATCTGACCAAATGACATCGCCGTACTGACGTCGCCAACGCCCGCATCAGCAAGAAACGACGCGGTATATGCGTAATAGGTTCCCAACGGCACAGAGATGAGCGTCGCGCAGAGTGAGAAAACAAAAAAGTGACGAACCTTGAGTAAGGCGAAAGCATCCGCACAAAACAGATCGCGAACTTTTACCGGCAGTCCTTTCGCCGGTGCTGGTGTGTTGGGCAGCGTCAGGCTGTAGAGTGCCAGAATCACAGAGATAATCGCCGCCAGCGTAAAGATGCCGGTGGTGTCTGAAATTCCGGTTACACCGATAAAGATCCCCGCAACAATCCAGCCAATGGTGCCAAACACCCGCACCACCGGGAAGGTTTTGTCCTTATCCGACAGGCTATGAAAAGCAATGTTGTTAGTAAGCGCCAGAGTTGGCATATAGCACAACGTGTAGCCAAACAGCAGACCAATCAACAGCGCGCCGTTTTGCGCCACCAATGCCTGCGGAACAAACCACAGGATTGCCGCACCAGCAAGGTGCATCACTGCCATCACCTTTTGCGAGGCAAAGAAGCGATCTACCAGCATCCCTAAGACGAACGGCGACAGAATAGAAGCAATGGGCCCGGCTGAAAACGCATCCCCAATCAACAGTGACATGTTGTGCTGGCTCATCACCAGCCCCAGCGTGACGGACCAACTTCCCCAGATAAAGAACTGTAAGAACATCATTAGCGACAGCCGGGGCACCAGCAGCCGGTACTGTACGCTCTGTTTTCCACTACTTTCGGTTGTTGACACCATTTTTGCCCCACCCTTAAAAAGTAATCGATTACAAATAGATTCAATAGAAAAGTAATCGATTACAAAATAAAGATCCTGTCAGCAAAAGCAAAATTGCGAGAACGGTCACGATAAACGTTGAGGGAGGATCCGATCCCATCCTGACGATGGGATCGGTAGCAACAAGATAGGTAGAAACTTAGCGGGACTTACGACGCAGCAGTTTGAAGGCCACAAACAAGAAAATGATCCACACTGGCAGCAGGATAGCTGACAGGCGCATCTCATCCATCGTACACATCAGCACCAGGATCATGCCAAGGAAAGCAATACACAGGTAGTTCCCTGCTGGATACAGCAGCGCTTTAAACTGCGTGTCACGTCCCTTGCGACGCATCGCCGCCCGGAATCGCAGATGTGCCAGGCAGATCATAATCCAGTTCAGCAGCAGCGTCGCCACCACCAGCGCCATCAGCAGGCTAAAGGCCTTTTGCGGCAGCACATAGTTGATCAGTACCACCAGCGACGTAATAGCACCGGAAAGGATCAGTGAATTCACCGGTACGCCGCGACGGCTGACGCGGGTTAAGAACTTCGGCGCGTTCCCCTGAACCGAGAGACCAAATAGCATACGACTGTTAGAGTAGACGCCACTGTTATACACCGACAGCGAAGCCACCAGGATGACAAAGTTCAGCGCAGAAGCCACCACGTTGCTATCAAGATTATGGAATATCATCACAAACGGGCTGCTGTTGGATTTCACTTCCACCCACGGGTATAGCGCCAACAGCACTACCAGAGAACCGATGTAAAACAGCAGGATACGGTACACCACCTGGTTTACCGCCTTTGGAATGCTTTTCTGCGGATCCTGCGCTTCCGCGGCGGTAATCCCGATAAGCTCCAGCCCGCCAAAGGAGAACATAATCACTGCCAGCGACAGAATTAATCCGTTCCAGCCGGTAGCAAAAAAGCCGTTGTAACGCCACAGGTTATCGATGCTTGCATGTTCCCCGCCGTTACCGGAAAACAGCATCCACACGCCAAAACCAATCATGCCGATAATGGCCAGCACTTTAATCAGTGCGAACCAGAATTCCGTTTCGCCATACAGACGTACGTTGACCAGATTGACGGCGTTGATGATCACGAAGAATGCCGCGGCCCAAATCCAGGTCGGGACATCGGGCAGCCAGTACTGCATGTAGATCCCGGCCGCTGTCAGTTCCGCCATACCGACCAGCACAAACATCACCCAGTAGTTCCAACCGGACAGAAAACCCGCGAACGGTCCCCAGTATTTATAGGCAAAGTGGGCAAAGGATCCGGAAACAGGTTCTTCCACTACCATTTCGCCCAGTTGACGCATAATCAAAAAAGCGATGATCCCGGCCACACCGTAACCCAGTAACACCGCAGGTCCCGCCATCTGAATAGCCGGGCCAATGCCTAAAAACAGGCCCGTACCAATTGCACCGCCCAGTGCAATTAACTGAATATGGCGGTTTTGCAACCCTCGTTGAAGCGTCGGCTCATTTGTTGACGCGGCATCAGACACGCTGGTGTCAGATGCAGTTGACGCGTTTTTCACGCCCTTCCCCTGTGTCGTTTTTATTGAAGGGGCTTCTTTTAACATTTCAACCTGGTTGTCGCAAGGCGCAATAAGGACCTGCTATGCCCGTAGCATTGCGTTTGTTCATAATTACCGTGAATTATTCTGGACGAAAAGGCATCGCAGGCCACAGAATGCGCTTTACTGTTTTTCTAACATTTTCAAACGGGTGAACCTGTTGTACTTCAGCCACTCGTTTTTTAGCCAGGCCAGGCAACGACTGTCATGAATAAGATCATCAAACGACTGGAAATCGTCAAAAGCGCTATTGAACTGGAAGATGAGGAGATTATTTTCCAGCAGGTGGCGCATCTTAAAAATGAGCCGTTATCCGTCGTGCCAGGCACCATTGTGCAGGCGATCGAAGAACGACGCTTTAGTGATGCCCTGCGTGAAATCTCGGCCTGGCTGCAATCTCAACGGGCAGTCTCTACGTGGCAGGATCCAGCCATTGCCGCCAGTAAGCTGGAACTCAAAGCGCTCGAAACACAGCTGCGTGACCTGATCGATAAGCGCAACACGCGCATTCAAATCCTCGATGATTTCAACGATCTGTATCACCTTCGTCTTGGACCGCTGATGAGCCGCATTCTCGAACTGCGTAAACAGCTCGCCGCCAGCGCCCAGCGCAAACAGGAAGCGGAGCGAAAACGCCGGGAAAAAGACTATCAATCCTGCCAGCACTATATTTCCCAGGCTGTTGATCAACTGGCCAGGCTCAAGCAGCACTGGATGAACCAGAATTCAGATTCGCGCGAATCGGTGGAAACACGCCAACGTATTCAGCAACAAACGGAACTGATTACCGCCCTGCTGGCGGAGATTCGTGAGTTGGAAAACGACTTTTCTCGCCAGGACGACAGCGCAACCCGTCAGGCACAGGAAGAGGCCAGCCATGAATATGATGAATATCAGGAGCAGCAGCAGGATGCGCAGCATCGTTTTAGCCGTGACCAGCGGCTTTCCTCTGATGAACGTAATGAGCTAAAACGCCTGTGGCGTCAGGCCAGCCGTCTTTGCCACCCGGACGTGGTAGCCGATGATCTGAAAGAGAAAGCGCATCAGATGATGGTGCAGCTTAACCAGGCGCGCCAAAATGCCGATCTTGCCGCCGTCCGGGCGCTACTGACTCAATTGCAAAGCGGCCTCGAACCGATGATGGCGAGTGACCGATTGAACGATTTGCAGCATTTACGCAGCAAAATACAACAGCTCAGAGAACACATTAACGCGCTGCTGAAAGAGATTACCGAACTGGAAGCGGAGAACGCTTGGCGGCTTGCCACCTCCGTGACAGATAAAGAGGCCTACTTCTCCGATCAACAACGGGCGCTTACGGAAATCCGCAATACGCTGGAACAACAGGTGCAACAGGTTGAGCAGGAGCTGTTGGCGGGCTAAGCGCTATCGCTAGCGCATTAAGACAAAATGACACCTGCAAGCCAGATTTCAACATTAGGCACAAAAAGACCAAAAAAGGATAAAGCACTAATAAATTGCTTTAACGTAGAAATATCATCTGGGATAATCCTATTTTTAGCCGATAGGTGTAAATTCGGCAATATTTCCCTCTTCTCCTGACCTTCCACCTCCTACGTCCTGGCCAGGATTAAGAATTCTCCTACCCTCAATTAATCCCATGAAGAAAAATGAGTATCTTATTGAAATTAAAGCCATTACATATAAATACCTTTCTTTAACCCTAGGAATACCCTGCCTTTATACAAACCTCCTTCTTATTATTATCCCGATCCATAAGCGAAATCTATCAATCATTTACGCAGAGCTGAAATAAACGATTTATCTTAAATTTTAACAAAGTGTAATATCCACTTTAAGGATAGTTAATGATTCTAATTAATACAGAGAATTTCTGTTTGATCTGGAATTAATAAGGATACGTTCACAGCACAGAACGTTATACGAGATTTAATTAACATTTCACGCGTCGCAAGAAACTCTTTTTTAACCTAAAAAAAGAGGCGACTGCTTGCACCAAAATTTCAAGGAGATCGTTATGTCAAAAGCTATTTTTTTGGGTGACTCAATTTACCCTTGGCTAGGCATGCGAGAAATCCTACGTGGCTCATCATTATTTATTGATATCACGTACTACTCCTCCCAGACACTTTCTGCTGTCAAAATGCTCCCTTATGAAACGGATTGCATCATCATTAATCCTGACAAATCAGATTTTTTAAAATATGCCAGGATTATCCGCAACATGGCTTTACGACCTGTCACCAAAATTATTGTTTTGGCAGATGAAGCTACCTTTGCCATTTTTCAAACCGTTTGCGGGAAGAACATGCAATTTCTCGATCAAGACACCAGCCTTGATCAGCTATTACAGACCGTCACACGTATCACGCAAAACAAAAAACAACAAAGTATCAAAGAACTACACACAAAAATTACAGCTAACGAATTTAACGTAATGATGATGCTTGCCCGAGGATGGTCACTGACACAAATCGCCGGGGCATCACAAAAAAGTGAAAAAACCATCGGGGCGTACAAAAGCAATATTGCCAGAAAACTCGGCAAAAATAACACCCGGCTCAAGTACACCATTTCCCACTATAGCCAGCCGTAACTGACTTATTTAAGGACAATTATCACGGTTATTATTTAAAGAGGTTTTCTTTCGACTCGCTTTTTTAATTCCGCATCGCACGGAAGGGAACCCTATTTCCAAAATCCATTACCGGGTAGCACATCCGCGTGCCAACCATAGCCAACAACTCAACGTATTAACACATACATAACAGGAATGTAGACAAGGGTTATATATGAACAAAGTTTACAGCATTATTTGGAACGCGGCGCTCGGTATCTGGGTGGTCGTTTCTGAATTAACGAAAGGAAAGAAAAAAAGCAGCTCGCGTAAAACTGTCGCCGTACTGGCAGCTGGCGCATTAAGCGGCGCTTCATTGCTGGCTTCTGCAGCCCAGATTACCGCAACGGGTGAACACGATATTCATGAAGACTTCAAGACAGGTATTTCCGCTGGGGTTTATGAGGGTATCCACGACTACGGCTTCTTATATGAAGATAACACCACCGGTCAGGCGCTGAATATCAGTGGTGCAATCCCAACATTTAGCCCGGGTCAAAGCGGCGTTGTTGAATCAACCACTATCCGGGAACTGCTGGAAAGCGGCAAAATAACCCTGCTGGCGACAAGCCCTGACCAGAGCGTAAAAACCATTACCAACTCTGAAGAACTGGCGGAATACCTGACTTACAACCAGTCGTCGACGCCTTCGCAGAGCACAGAATTTGATATCAACGATCCGGCGTTTCCCGGCGAAAAAACGACCATCAAAGTCTTTGATACCAATGAGTTAAATGGTTTTCTTACCGAAGCGCAAGTCGGCGATGCGGTATTAAACACCTTTGATGCTCAGAAATCAGAAATCTATAAGCAATTTGGTATCGCACTGGCGACAAATGGCTCCATTGCCAATCTGAATATTGGCAACGACACCCTCAATGTGCGTGACAAAGCCAATACCATTGAAATGCTGGCAAAAGATTCCTCGCTGCTGGAAGCACAAGGTACTGCAAGCCAGGTGAACTGGCAGTCAGATAACTATATAAAATTTAACGCAGCCCCGGTGATCCCTGAAAAAACGTTCACCGGTTCAGCGCAAACCTCCGTGTTTGGCGATGATGTGACGCTGATGACCTATGGCTATGACGAGGATGGTCAGGTCGTCAAAACTGGGGAGCGCACATTTACCATTACCAACACACAAGAACTGGCCGAATTCAATGACTGGCTGTTGGGCAAAAGCGACGACGCGGCACTCAACCCTGATGGTGAAAAAGTCAGCCAAATCCAGCTGTGGATAGATGCGGAGGAAGTCACAACCGTCACCGCAGCACAAACAAAGTACGCCGGGCTGATTGAAAATCTGCTCACCTCCGGTAAGCCAGCTGACATACTCAGCTGGGATTACGACGTCTGGACCGACGGTTTGTCACATACCAACAACGCGACCGCTGGCCGTGGTGAGTTACATGCCATCTACGCCAACGGCGCAGGCACCTCAGGCACCTTGAACAAAGACGCGATTATTGCCGTTGACGGCAGTATTAATGGCGTGATGAAAGCCATTAATGGTGGGGTTATCACTAACCTTGGTGAGCTGAACGCATTACGCACGTCTACCGGGCAAAGCCTGGCGATTGGCATGCTGGCAAAAGACGCGACGGCAACCAACAACGGGATCATCAACTCCGGGCTGTTTATTGATAAAGACGGCAACCAAAACGTCAACAGCTATGGCGCATTTGGTATGCAGGGGCAAGGCGCCAGTCAAATCACCAACGAAGGCACCATCAACCAGGCGATCACCACCGATAACTTCGGTACCGCTTCTGCCGCCGATCCTTGGAGTAAGGACAAACCCGCTGGCGAGCTGACGCTGGCCATTGGTATGCAACTGTCTGACAATGCTCAAGGGGTCAACAACGGCGATATCAACGTCGTGGACGGGCGCAAAAACGGTGCATCCTACGGCAGCGGCATCGCCTATGGCGTAGAAGTCGCCGACAACGCCACCTTTACCAACAGCGCAGGTGCCTCTATTTATCTTGGCCGTAACGCAAGTGATCCGTCTAAAGATGTCACCATGGCAGGCGGTTCAAGTCTGAGCGCCGGGATCATGACCAAGAGCGCCAAAGAGGTGATTAACAACGGCCTTATCACGCTGGGAACCGGCGTACGTAACGCCGCGGGTATGCTGATTGGTAACGCGACCGGCAACGTCATCAATACCGGTAATATCGTGATCAATGGCGATTCCAGCGCGGGGAGTAGCAGGAACTACGGTATCACCGTGCGTGACAGCGGCGCGGAAAATAATCAGGAAATCCGCAACGACGGCAAGATTAACGTCAACGGCACCAACAACGTCGGCATCCACGTCAGCGCAACTAACAAAAATGCCGAAGCCACGACCAGCGCTTCAGGCTCTATCGTAGTTGATGGTGAAGGTAGTGTCGGTAACCGTAACTATGCCGTCTGGGCTGAAGGTGGCAAAGTTGGAAAGGCAGTGGTCAACGTCTATTCCAACATCACGCTAAACAAAGCCGGGAACATCGGCGTACACGTGCGTGATAACGCCGTCGCTAACGTCGACAGCCTGAGTAGCCCGGCATTCAACAGCACCGATCAGATTGGCTATTACCTGTATGGTAAAGGCGCAACTGCCAATATTGGTCAGGCGGTAATGAATGACAACGGGCAAGATCGCACCACCATTTTCCGTATTGCCAATGGTGCAATGCTGGCCGGTAACACCACCACTCCTGACGGTCAGGCCAGCTCTAACCTTGACCTGACCTTAAGCGGCGAACAGTCCGTTGGCGTATTAGCGACGGGCACAGGCAGTAGTGTGGATACCGGCGAAGCCACGTTCACCGTGCAGGGTACCGACTCTGCCGCGCTGCTGATAGAAGGCGGTGCCACAGGTAACATCAGCGATAAAACCACCATCAATTTAACCGGTGAAAGAACCATTGCCGGGGTAGTGGACGGTCAGGCTCATCAGTTGAATGGCAACGCAGAAGGTAGCGCCACTCCGACCATCCTCACTTCAAACGCAAAAATCACTTCAGAAGCCAGCGGCAACAAGGTTATTGCCTATGTGGCAAGGAACCAGGGCAGCCTGATCCTCGATACCCAGGCAATTATCGATCTTGCCAGCACCGACAGCATTGGTGTTAACGTGCAACAAGGCGGGAGTTTAACCAATAACGCGACCGCTGCCTTACATGTGAGTAACGGCATTGGCGTACAAGCTTCGGGTTCGAACGCACAGATTAAAAAATTGGGTCAGATTCAAGTTGATGATGGAACCGCAGGGGTTCTGCTGACCAACGGTGCCAGCCTGAGTATTACCGGTAATGCCGGTGATGCCATCACGACTAATGGTTCGGCCGATGGTATTCGTCTTGATACAGGAGCCGGTAAGCTGGCTGCCAAAGGGGTGATTATTAGCGCCGAAGGTACTGGTGCTGGCATTCAAAACGACGCCAACAATACCGATATCACACTCAACGATGTCACTATCAATGCCAACGACGGTCCGGGGATCCGTACCAGCGTCGCGTTAAACATGAAAGATGGCCTGAATAACATTCTGAACGTTAACGGTAAAGGTACCGGCTTCGCCTTTGAGCAGCGCAATGGTGACGCAGTGACAGGCAATCTGACCATCGGTAAAGGCTATACCGTTGAGGTGCATAACAGCGAAGGCAGCGGTATCCGCGCCAATACGGACGGTAAGGTCACCACCAATGCCAATATCAACGTCTACGACAGCGCAGGTGGTTCTGCAATCATCGCTAAAAATGTTAGCGCAATAGCCAATAGCGGAAAAATTATCTCTGTCAGCACCACCGCACCCGTTATTGATGCCAGCGGTGACAGCAATAAAAAAATCACCAATACCGGTACCCTTCAGGCTATCAACGATACAGCAGTGGCGATTCAATCTGGCAAGGGCAATGACACCATTGATATCAGCCAGGGTATCACCAGTGGCGTGATCAACACCGGAGAAGGCAAGGACACCTTTAACTGGCAAAGCGGAACCTTTGCGGGCGAGGTGAATTTCGCCGGAACCGACGGCAACAATAAAGCCAACATCGGCAATGTGACGCTGGATAAAACGCGCCATATCACTACCGAAGCCGGCAGTGGCAACGCCCTCACCTTCACCAATTCACACGGTAACAGTGCGAAAATTGGCAGTCTGAGCAGCGATAACCTGACCACCGGTACCAACATCGGCACGGGTTGGGACTCACTGACCATTAGCGGCTCAAGTGCAGATATGCGCATCGTCGATCGTCTGCAACTGGCAAGTAAAACCATTGCGGTTACCAATGGCGCAACGCTGCGTACCGGCGATCACGGCGAGTCCACCAGCACTGCCGCGACCATCGCTGACTACAATGTGACGACTCAGGGTGCTGGCAGCCGGGTCATCTTTGACACGCAGGGCGACACGACAGCTGCGCAGATCTATAACGGCGTCATCAGCGGTGATGGGAAGTTTGAACGCGCGGCAGGCGGCACCACTGTCTTTACCGCCAACAACACCTATACCGGCTCCAGCACTATTGATCAAACCGGTACGCTGCAGTTGGGTGACGGCGGAAATACAGGCGGAGTCAACGCCGTGTCTGACATCATCGACAATGGCGTGCTGGCGATTAATCGGGCCGATGATGTGCTGCTTGGCGGCGTAATCTCCGGGATCGGTGCTTTACAGCAGATTGGTAACGGTATTACTCGCCTGACGGGCAATAACACCTATACCGGCGACACGACCGTCACCAGCGGTACGCTACTGGTGAAAGGTAATCAGAGTGCCGCGACGGGTGTGACCAAAGTAAGCGGTACGGCGACGCTGGGGGGTAACGGGGTAATCGGCGGCGACGTGCTGATGAACGATGCCTCTACCCTCAGCGCCGGTGACGGCGGTGCGGGTACGTTATCCATTAACGGTAATCTGCAGCTTGGCAGCAAAACGACCTCCGCTTTCGAACTGGGTCAAGCCTATACGCCAGGCGGCGCGCTAAACGATCTGATTAACGTCGCAGGCGATCTGCAACTGGACGGGACTCTGGACGTCACCACTTCACAGGGTGGTAACTTCGGACCGGGCGTGTACCGTATCTATAACTACGGTGGCACGCTGGATAACCAGACGCTGGAATTAGGCGCGATACCGAATAGCCAGGATAAGAGCAATATTTTTGTTCAGACCTCCATCGACAAACAGGTCAACCTGGTGAATGCCAACGGCGTTACCCTGCAGTTCTGGGACGGCGCAACCGTTAATCAGAGCCACGGCGCGTCGGGCATTGAAGGCGACAGCAAAATTGACGGTGGCGATGGCAAATGGATGGCTATCGGCAGTCAGGGGGATAACAACTGGACCACCGCAACCGGTGAAGGTAACGCCCCTTGGGCACAGAAGTCCTTCGCCGTCTTCACCACCAAAGGCGGTACCGTTACCGTGGATAACGCCGCGGGAGAAGTTAACTTCTCCGGAGCACAGTTTGATGCCGATGGCTATGTCGTTAAAGGCGATGCGCTTAACGCGTATGCCACCACGGAAAACGCGACCCACGCAGGCCAGACGCCGGGGACTGGCGAACTGCTGGTGCGCGTTGGCGCCGGTGGCGCGGGGCAAAACTATACCGCGACCATTGAGTCCGTTATCCGCGAGGCCAGTACTGCTGACAAGCTGACGCTGGTGAAAACCGACCTTGGCCGTCTGATCCTCAGCGGTGACAACGAGTATCGCGGCGGCACGCGCATTGATGGCGGCACGTTGCAGATCTCCTCCGACAGCAATCTCGGCCAGAGCGGAACTGATCTGGCCATCAATAACGGTTCAACGCTGCAACTGGGCGCGGACCTGACCAGCAATCGCACCATTGAGCTGGGAGCGAATGAGAATGCTGCGGTGTTCGATCTCAATTCGCACCACTTCACGCCAACCGGTGAGATTACCGGCGAGGGTAAACTGAAAGTCACCAGCAGCTCTAGCGATGCGGGCAGCACCTTGTCGCTCGACCGCGCAAACAGCTACAAAGGCGACACTGAAATTGCCGGTACCGGAAACGCCAACAATGTGACGGTCAACGTCAGCAAAACCGGAGCCTTTGGCAGTAATGAAAGCAGCACCGTGAACGTCAATAAGGGTGCGACGCTCAATATCAGCGGGACAGATACCAGCCTGAAATCCCTGACTATGAACATCGCCGACAGCCTGTTAACGCTGGCGGATAACGTCACCGCCGCAAGCGCAATGCTGAACCTGACGGGCACGGCGAAAGCGGTGTTAACCAACAACGCCAGTGCGGGCAACGCGACGGTTAACGTGTCAAAAGACAGTACCCTGGCGCTGGAAGAAAATGCCAGCGGGGGCAATGCCACCGTGAATAACAGCGGACTGATGACCTTTGCTGACTATGCGATGGCAGAGAACACCGTCGTTAAAAACCTGGTGGGCGGTAAGGTCGATATCAGCGCAGTCGACAGCGCAACGTCTATCGGCTCGTTGTCCGGCGCGGGTAATGTCGAACTGGGCAATAAAGAACTGTCGCTGGGTAATCTGCATCTTGATGACACCATCAGCGGTATTATCAGCGGCAACGACGGCAGCCTGGTGAAAATCGGTGACGGTACGTTGACGCTGACCGGCGATAACACTTACACCGGCACCACGGACGTCAATGAAGGCGTGCTGCTGGTCAACGGTAATCAGTCTGCGGCTACCGGCCAGGTGACGGTGAAATCCGGGGCAACGCTCGGCGGTAACGGTATTATCGGCGGCGCGGTTGATGTGCTGGACGACGCGCATATTACCGCGGGTGCAGCTATCAACAGTGTGGGTAAACTGACTACCGGTTCTCTGACGCTCAGTGATAACGCCCAACTGGATTATCAGTTTGGTCAGGCTTATACCCCGGGCGGTGCCTTCAACGACTTGATTGACGTAAATGGCGATCTGACGCTCGACGGTAAGCTCAACATTGAAACCTCACCAGGCGGAAGCTTTGATGTGGGCGTTTACCGCGTCATCAACTACACCGGCACATTGACCAACAATGTGATGGATATTGCTAACGCACCGGAAGCAGCTGACAGCCTGTACGTGCAGACATCGGTGAAAAATCAGGTCAACCTGGTCAACCACGCCGGACTGACGCTGCGCTTCTGGGACGGCACCGGCGGTGAGAATGGCGAGCTGAAAAATAACGGCGTCATCAACGGCGGCGACGGTATCTGGCAATCCAGCCAGGGTAACGACAACTGGACCACCGATGAATCGACGCCAGAAGGCGCGTTGAACGCACCGTTTACCGATGCCGCATTCGCCGTCTTCCAGGGTGAAGCGGGCAACGTAACCGTCGATAACAGCAAAGGCGATGTCATCATCAGCGGCGCGCAGTTTGCCACCGATGGTTATCGTGTGGGCGGCGAAGCCATTACCACCGACACGGCAAACACCCTGATTCGTGTCGGCGATGGCACAGTAGACGGCGCCAGTTACACCGCCACTATCGACAGCGTTATCCGCGGTACCGGCGGCCTGAATAAAGGCGATCTCGGTACGCTGATTCTCACCGGCGACAATACTTACAGCGGCGGCACCACCATCACCTCAGGGACGCTGCAGGTGGCGGGTGATACCAACCTGGGTGCGGCAGATACGGGAATTACCTTTAATGGCGGTACGCTGAAGTATGGCGAAGCGTTTGATACTGCCCGTCAGGTGACGCTGGAATCCGGCGGCGGGACATTCGACACCAACGGGCATGACGTTTCTCTGCTGACGGAAGTCGAAGGTAACGGTCAACTGACCAAAACCGGTAAAGGCTCCCTCACCCTGACGCTGGATAACACCTACACCGGTGGCACCACCATCGAACAAGGCGTTTTACAACTGGGTAACGGCGGTGATATTGGCAGCATTCAGGGGGATGTCGTTGATAACGGCGTACTCAACGTCAATCGTGGCGATACCCTGGCGCTGACCGGCAATATCAGTGGTAAAGGCCAGTTGCATCAGACCGGTAGCGGCATTACCGAGCTGCAAGGTGAAAACAGCTACAGCGGCGCTACGTTGATCGCCAACGGCGTGCTGCAAGCGGGTAATACCAACACCCTGAGTAGCGCATCACACCACTATGTGGTCGCAGACACCACGTTGAACACGCAGGGCTATAACCAGACGGTAGCGGGCCTGAGCAACGGTGGCGATGTCTCGCTCATCGGTCAGCAGACTGGCACAACCTTAACCGTCAAAGGGGATTACACCGGCGAAAAAGGGACTATCAACATGGCAGCTATCCAGAATGGTAGCGGAGCAGGCATTGCCGACCGTCTGATTATCGATGGCGGTAAAGCCAGCGGTAGCACACTGCTGGATGTCGATGGTTCTGGTCTTGGCGCGCCGACCATTGGGGATGGTATCGAAGTGGTGACTGCGCTCAATGGCGCAACCACAACCGCGCAAACCTCACGGGATGCCTTCCATCTTGCCGCCGATCGTATGGCTGCAGGTGCATTTGAGTACCAACTACATGCGGGTAATGCTCAGGGCCAGGGTGAAAACTGGTATCTGAGAAGTGAATACCGTCCAGAAACCATGCTGTATTCTGGCCTCGCCAGCGTAGTACGTCAGGGTGATATTAGCCTGTTAGGCAACATGCACCAACGTATGGGGGACGAGGTTAAACCGGGCATTGATGAAGACAATCGCGCCTGGGCAAGAATGATTGGCTACTCCGGTAAAACCAAACTGGATGATGCAGCCGGTACGCAAACCAGCTCCCATACCATGGGTATCCAGGTCGGCGTTGATATGTATGCTAACGAAAGCTGGAAAGCCGGGATGTATACCAGCATCCTTGATATCGACAGCAACGTGAAAGGCACGAAGACAGGCAGCGATGGCAAAGGCGGTAACATCGACGACAACGCATTTTACGTCGGTGGCTATGCGACCTGGTTCTCGGGTGACGGTATGTATGTTGATAACGTCCTGCAGTACGGTAATCATAAATCCCGCCTGGCGGCGACCGGTAACAACGGCTCGTATACCGTCAGAGGCAACACGCTGACGGCGTCGACAGAGGTGGGTAAATCGTTCCGTTTAGGCGCCAGCGCATGGAGTCTGGAGCCTCAGGCTCAGTTGATCTACCAGTACAGCGACTTTGATAACAGCACGCTGGATGGTGTGACCCCAACGAAAGTGAAAATGGATACCGCAGACTCCTTTACCGCGCGTCTGGGCGTGCGTCTGGTCGCTGACTATGACACCAACCATGGCAAATTCCAGCCGTACGGCAGGGTTAACGTCTGGCAGGGTCTGGGTTCAAAAGACAAAACGCACTTTAGCAATGCGGTAGCCACCACTACGCTGGAATCTTCACAGCAGTACTCCAGCACTGAAGTTGCAGCCGGCCTGTCATGGTCTATCGACAGAAACCTGCAGGTCTACGGTGAGCTGGGTACGCAATTCAGCAACGGCGGCAGTAAGTCGCAGGTCGAAGCGCCGGTCAATGCCTCTATCGGCTTTAAGAAATCGTTCTAAGCTGACATAAACTCGCCAGCCTCCTGTTCAGCAGGGGGCTTTTTTTGCTTATAGTATTACAGGGGTGGCTGATGCGCGACGCGTATCAGGCCTACAGACTTACCAGCAACGTGGAACAATCAAGGGATTGGGAAACGTAAATACGGAAGGATTAACGATTATATTGCGCTAAGAGTGAAGGGATCTCTTGTGCCTGCACCGGGGGAGAAATGAAAAAGCCTTGAATTTTGTCACAACCAATCTGCATCAACCGGTCCAGTTGGGACTGGGTTTCCACCCCTTCGGCAAGAACTTCGATACCAAAATTATGCGCCAGTGAAATAATACCCTCAACAATCTTTGTCGATCGGGTGTCGGGCTCAATAGCGGTGACAAATTCCTTATCAATTTTTAAGGTATCAAAAGGATATTTCAACAGGTAATTAAGATTAGCATGACCGGTTCCAAAATCATCAAGCGCAAGCTTGACCCCTATCGCCTTTAATTCCGTCATATTTTTAGCCGCAATCTGACTGTCGTACAGCGGTGACGTTTCGGTGACCTCTATTTGGCATCGATGGACCGGCAATCCGGAGGTGGCAAGATTTTGTCTGACGCGTTGGGGTAACAGAGGATCGCAGAATTCAAGCGCGGAAATATTGACGGATAATACAATGGGGTCAGGCCAGGAAGTTGCAACATCCCACGGAGAGTGAGTAACCATATCTTCAATTGAAATAATATTGCCGCTATCTTCCAGTAACGTAATAAAAACATCGGGAGAGATCATACCCATCTGAGGACTATTCCAACGCATTAATGCTTCAAATCCGCTTATACACTGGGCATGTAAATTGAAAATAGGCTGATAAACCATATAAAGTTGACTGGTATTCAAAGCCTTTTCAAGCGCAGTTAGCACCTCATTGGAATTAAACATTCCCCTCTCCCTCTACAAATCATAACATTAAAAACCAGTCAAAATCACTCCCGAATTGTATCTACTATTAGGTGTATTACATCAGAAAAGAATGGTCAGGTTAGGGTAAAAAAGACATACGATGGGTAAATCTGACAATTAACTTATTTAAATCAGAGGTATTGGTCAGGCCAAGCTTGGCGACGACTCTCATCTTATGTGCCTGAATCGTTTTATAGTTCAGGCTAACTAACTCAGAAATTTCTTTGGCTGTATAACCACTTACCAGTAAGTTCAGGATCTGCTGCTCTCTTTCGGTTAATCTTTTCTGCGAACGATACAGTCGGGGGTTCCATTTCCCGACTGATAATGTCGCCAATTGACCAAAATCACGCAATGAAGATTTTTCAGTCAAAACTATTATTTTTTCGACATATAATAACTCTACGCATAATTTCGCCACCAAACTATCAGCAACAATCACCACGACGTTATTATAAAATTTGAATCGGTTTTTATTCAAAAACTGAACAATGTCCGAACACGCATGTTCATTATCGATGATATTAAAAACCATGGTTTGATGCTGGCATAATGATGACTGATGCAACATATCCTCAAACTGGAATGTTTGTATCGGTACATGTTTGCTGGTGAGGTAGGCAAACATACCATTGCCCACAAAATTATCACTGCCACACATCAACATCCTGTTCACCGTTCCTTATAAGCTTCTAATCTTGTTACTCATTAAAAATTTAATAATAATTTTCTCGACTTCAGTTTCTTCACGACGATTTTTAAAATCAAACTCACACGAGATCTGATGACAGGAATACAACTGGTTATCCTCATCAAACTCATTGATCAGGACGACATCGATCACTTTTAAGTCCAGTTGTAAACTGCCAAATGTATCGAAATCCAGAGATGCATTTTTAATCACCGCATCTTTATAAAGAAAACGGGCGTTTACATCTTTAACGATTAACGCACAACCACCCTGCGAGATATTTTTAATCTTGAAAGAGTAGTTTTCTCCATTTTTGTAACGACCAAAACAGAAAAAGTCATACCCCTTCATGAAGGAAAAACGCTGATTTTGTCTCTGCTGGGCAAAGAAAATCAAATCCGGTATGAGGTAGGATAATCCTACTTCTGCACCTGCTGATGGGGTTTGCTCGAATCTGGCACTAAATTTCACAATCCCGCTTTCGCTGTGCAGGATAAAGTATTGGACCTTTTCAGGAACAATGTCTTCGTGCCAGGAAATAACAAACCGCTCGAAATCAACCTTCTCTAACTGCGTGATAACGCTACTGTTTTCACATAACACTTCCAGTTTCGTTTTCTTGTGCAGCTCTTCACGAAGGGTAGCTATGATTTCAAACTTATCTTCCTTTGCTAATCCAAAGCTCATTCTAAAACCCTTATTTCCATATTTAAGATATGTCTCGCGTTTGGTTACTCACAAAACGCGAGATCAGCATCCACCCCTGGTGCTTAATTACCATAGTGGATTCCATGTCGAACAGTTGGTTAAAAATTAAGTTTTTAACTATCTTTAGCCATTTATTGATACGTAAAAACATTTAATCAAAGTTAATTCTAGCTGAAGTCATGCCTAAAACCATGCGAACGTGTTGATTAATTATAACAAAAGTGCATAACAATTTTTTTTAAAGTGTCATTTTGAGATAACAAATAGCAAGAATTGCACAGAAAAAAACAGAGAAAAATGAATGGATTTTGATGGAGGAACTACGCAATATGCGAACTGGTGCGCTATCGAAAGAAGAAAGAAGATGCTTACGTCACTATATTATTAATCAGTAATATAAGTCCGACTGGTTATTGTGGCAAAGCGAATCATTGTATTTCATGTATAACATAAATTTCCCTTAGGGCAGAAAAAAAGGCCAGCGTCCTGCTGGCCCGGTAATTACCGAATCGAACTATAGTGGCTTACTGTCTTGCAGAGGGTACAACGTTAAAAATTCAATACTTTTGCTTAATAATTGATCGGGAAGAATCCGCGATGATCATCACCGCTCCCGCCAACATTAACGTATCTTTTAACACCAACCGTCCAGCGCCTGACAAGTACGGAAATCCGTGGTGTAAATCACCCAGCGGCATCACCCATGCTTCTGGTGTGGTTATTAAAAATGATAAAGTTACAATTGGTGTGGCAAATGCCAGAACGCCGCCAATTAATCCCAGCCAACGGCTAACAGGATTAGCCAGCACCAGCAAAGCGATAAGAACTTCGACTACGCCCAGGCCATTTGAGAACGTATACGTGTTATTCGCCGTCTGCCATTCACGCTCCTGCGGTTTGAATTCACCTTCGTGGGTTAAATGTTGTTTGTATTCTTCTGGATGCTCATAAAAAAATGACATTACCGGACTATTGGCGACAAACGGCGTAATGCTGTCGGCTTCGTAAGGTACAAATTTTAATAACCCAATCCAGATAAAAACAATCGCGATACTCAGGCGAATCAAGGTTAATCCAACCCTATCACCTTTGCCCAATATACGAAGATATTTTTCCATTCCAGCTCTCCTCACTTGTACAAAATTGCCGTTGCGTGAGTGCTGCTATCAATACGCATTGAGGTAATTTTCCAGGAAGTCGCTTTCTTTTCCTGTGCCAGTTTCGCAATGGCATCTTCCACCACGGAAGGAGTGCCAGACACAGCTGATACGCTAACGTGGGCAACCTCGGTTTGCGCTAACACGGAAAATGTCACCGGAGCAGTCAGTAATGCAGTCATTAGTAACGTAGTTTTAAACATGTTCATTTCTATTCCCATTAACAAGTTATTTCAGTGGAAATATAATAAAACATGTCACTTTATTTTATTTCATCCGTAACGCCAAAATAACTGTCAATTAGTATCAGGAAGTATAAAAACAAATAAAAAAGCCCCACACGGGTGGGGCAAATATGTAGACTACGCTATTATTATTTAATGAGAGAAAAGAGATCGTTTAGTGATTCGCTCATGCTTGGATGGGTAAATATTTGGTCACGCAATGTGGTATAAGGTAACCCCGCATCCATAACCGTCTTGATGATATTAATCATTTCATGAGAATCCACGCACAGCAGCGACACACCTAATATTTGTTTCGTTTCGCTATCCACCACCGCTTTAAGTACGCCACGGGTATCATTCATCACCCGCGCACGCGGGATAGCCGCTACCGGCAACGTCACGACCTGCACCGCCGCACCACTGGCACGAGCCTGTTCTTCAGTCATTCCGACGCGGGAAAGCGGCGGCGTCATAAAGACGGAATATGGTACATTTTGACGATCACCCGTGTTACGTACCCCCTCGCCTAGCAGGTTGTCGCGCACAATACGGAAGTCATCCAGCGAGATATAGGTAAATTGTAATCCACCAGTGACATCGCCCATTGCCCATATGTTATCTGCCGAGGTACGTAGATATTTATTTACAATAATGGCACCACGGTCGTTTACATCTACACCCGCATTCTGCAGCTGCAGATTTTCAGTCGCCGGTTTGCGACCCGATGCCACCAGCAGCACATCCACCGTCTGGGTACCTTCCGGCATGTGCAGCTGTACTGCACCATCGTGAGAGGAGACAGACTGCACGTTGGCATTGAGGATCAGCTCAACGCCTTGGTCGCGTAAAATGTTGGCGATAGTGTCAGCAATATCCCGGTCTTCACGAGGCAAAAACTGCGGAGCTGCTTCATAAATAGTGACTTTGCTACCAAAGTTGGCAAACATCGATGCGAATTCAACGCCGATATACCCACCGCCCAAAATGCCCAGACGCTCGGGACGTTGCGTCAAATTCAACAACCCGGTGCTGTCAAATACGCCAGGCGTCGTGGTTAATCCCTCAACGTTCGGAATCGTTGACTGGGCACCAGTATTAATAAAGATTTTCTCGCCGCTCAGTTCAACCTCACCTGTTGGCTGTACGACCCGCACTGTATGGTTATCAATGAATTCAGCACGACCTTCAATCACATCCACGTTTTCCAGATCGGCAAGATTGTGGAAGTTTTTATCGCGCAGAAAACTGATAACGGAGGTCTTGCGCTGCATCGCTGCGGCAAAGTCATGCTGAAGTTCAGCATCGTGTACCAGGGTTTTGGTGGGAATGCAGCCGATATTGATGCATGTCCCACCATACATGGTGTTTGACTGTTCAATAATCGCTACCCGCCAACCCGTTTTGGCCAGTGTTGCCGCCAGCGTTTTACCCGCTTTACCAAATCCGATAACAATCGCCTGATACTGATTCATGCTGTCTCTCCGCCATGTCACTGTTCGTTTGTTGAACTGAATTATAGGTTTAGCGATGCACGAACAATGTATCCATAACGCGCCAATTACTGTCAAATCGTCTAAAAAACCGCTCTTTCCCTTCCACTCAACTTATTGAGAAATTAAACTAATACCATAAAATTATTAATAAAATTATGTGTGATAGCGTTGTTGTCATCTCAATTAGCATTAGCAAAAACTGCCCAGGAGTCTTCATGGACGCACTTAGCCGATTACTTATGCTTAACGACCCGCAGGGCTCGATTGATCAAAACTGCCTGTTGAGCAGGGACTGGCAACTGCCGCATGCGGCGGGTGAACTGTCCGTTATTCGCTGGCATACGGTAACCCAGGGATTCGCTCAACTGGATATGCCTGACGGAACATCTTCCACATTACGCCCTGGAACAATAGTCATTCTGCCGCAAAACTCCGCGCATCGTCTGTGCCAGACAGGGGAAGAACAAACGCATATTGTCTGCGGGAGCCTGCGATTACAGGCATCTTCACGCTATTTTTTAACCGCGCTTCCGGAAGTATTATTACTGGCGCCTGGGGAGAACAGCCCCGTCAGCCATTGGCTGAAGGCCATGATTGCGCTAATGCAGGAGGAATACATCAACGACCTGCCTGGCTCCAGCATCGTTTGCAGCCAGCAATGCGCTACGCTGTTCGCGTTAACCGTTCGCGAGTGGCTCGCCCAGTCGACACCCGCTAAAAATGTGCTGAATTTACTGCTGCACCCCAGGCTTGGATCCGTTGTATTCATGATGCTGGAGTCACCGGCTTTTGCCTGGACCGTCGAAGAACTGGCAAAACGAGCACATATGTCGCGGGCCAGCTTCGCACAGCTATTCCGTGAAGTATCAAACTCCACGCCGCTGGCGGTGTTAACCGCGCTGCGCCTGCAGTTCGCAGCCCAGATGCTATCGCGCGGTACACAGCCGTTAATCGTTATTGCCGAGTCGGTGGGTTACGCCAGCGAATCGTCGTTTCATAAAGTCTTTTTACGGGAATTTGGCTGCACGCCGGGCGAGTACCGCAAACGCGTGAAAGCGTTGACGGTATAACGCAACGCCTGCTTCGGCAGTAAAACCGAGGCAGACGAGCGCTTCAGGGCATTACTTTTGGTGGCGATGCCTGTGCAGCCACATCAGCTTATAAGCGGCCGGAATAATGAACAGAGAGAGCAATGGTGCGGTGATCATGCCGCCAATCATCGGCGCGGCTATGCGGCTCATGACTTCTGAGCCAGCTCCCGTCCCCCACAATATAGGTAACAGACCTGCAATAATCACCGCCACGGTCATCGCTTTCGGGCGCACGCGCAGCACAGCACCGTGATATAACGCTTCATCCAGCTTATCCGCCGTAAAGGTTTGCGGATTTTCCAACGCAGGTTCGGCTTCAATAGCGTGGCGCAAGTACATCAGCATCACCACGCCAAACTCCGCAGCAACACCTGCCAGGGCGATAAATCCGGTTCCGGTTGCAACCGACATATGGAACCCCATCCAGTAAAGGAACCAGATGCCGCCCACCAGCGCAAAAGGCACACTGGTGATAATCAGCAGCGCTTCACCAAAGCGACGGAAGGCCAGATAAAGCAGAACGAAGATTATCATCAGCGTCATCGGCACCATCAGTTTGAGCTTATGACTGGCGCGCTCAAGCAGCTCGAACTGCCCGGAAAACGCCACGCTGGTCCCCGGTTTTAACTGTACGTTTTCAGCGATCGCTTTTTTCAGATCGTTCACCACTGAGACCATGTCACGATCGCGGGCGTCGATGTAAATCCAGCTGGTTGGTCGCGCATCTTCGGTTTTCAGCATCGAAGGCCCCGAAACCACCGTCACATCGGCGACATCCGCCAGCGTGATTTGCTGTTTCATGGGCGTCAGAATGGGCAGATTACGCAGCGCTTCCGGGCTATCACGATAGCTCTGCGCATAGCGAAGGTTAATCGGATAACGTGCAATCCCTTCCACCGTTTCGCCGACCATTGCGCCTCCGACCGCAGAGGTAACAAACAGTTGCACCGCGCCGACGGTCATTCCGTACCGGGCCGCTTTCTCCCGATTAATATCCACATTAATATAGCGCCCCCCGACCAAGCGCTCAGCCAGCGCCGAAGAGACGCCCGGCACGGTTCTGGCCACCTCTTCAATTTGCTCCGCCGTGGCGTCGATATCTGCCAGAACGTTACCTGACACCTTAATGCCAATTGGGCTTTTGATCCCCGTAGAGAGCATGTCGATACGGTTACGAATCGGCGGCACCCACAGATTCGCCAGTCCCGGCAAGCGTACGGTTTTATCCAGCTCGGCAATGATTTTGTCCATCGTCATCCCCGGACGCCACTGGTCCTGCGGCTTCAGTTGGATCGTCGTTTCAACCATTTCCAGCGGTGCGGAGTCTGTTGCGGTTTCTGCCTTACCGGTTTTACCAAACACGCGCGCCACTTCCGGAACGGTCATGATCAGCTTGTCGGTTTTTTGCAGCATGTCCGCTGCCTGCGCCGCTGAGATCCCCGGCAATGTCGAAGGCATATACAGCAGGTCACCTTCGTTAATCTGCGGCAGGAATTCGCCACCGACTTTATTCAGCGGGTAGATAACCGTCAGTATTGAAAGCACCGCCATCAGAATGGTGGTCTTGGGCCAGTGCAATACCTTCAGCAATAGCGGATGGTAAATACGGATCAGGAAACGGTTAAGCGGGTTGCTGCTTTCTGCAGGTATTTTTCCGCGGATCCAGAATCCCATCAGGATCGGAATAACCACGATGGCCAGAAACGCCGCACCTGCCATGGCATACGTTTTGGTGAACGCCAGCGGCCCGAACAGTCGCCCCTCTTGCCCCTCAAGCGTGAAAATAGGGATAAACGACAATGTGATAATCAGCAGGCTGATGAACAATGCCGGGCCGACTTCTACCGAGGCGTCAGTAATGACCTTCCAGCGCGTTGCGTTATCCAGCTTTTCATGCGGATGCTGATGCCCCCACTCTTCCAGCCGCTTATGGGCGTTTTCAATCATCACGATGGCGGCATCGACCATCGCCCCGACGGCAATGGCAATGCCCCCCAGCGACATGATATTGGCGTTCAGCCCCTGGAAATGCATCACGATGAACGCGATACACAGCCCCAGCGGCAGGGAAATAATCGCCACCAGCGCAGAACGCAGATGCCACAGGAACAATGCACACACCAACGCAACAACGATAAACTCTTCCAGCAGCTTGTAGCTCAGGTTATCAATGGCGCGGTCAATGAGCTGACTGCGATCGTATGTTGTAACTATTTCTACGCCTTCCGGCAGGCTACTTTTCAGCGTATCGAGCTTGGCTTTAACCGCGGAGATCACCTCACGCGCATTTTTACCGGACCGCAGAATAACCACCCCGCCCGCCACTTCGCCTTCGCCATTCAGTTCGGCGATCCCACGGCGCATTTCCGGCCCAATCTGTACGCGCGCCACATCGCGCAGGTAAACAGGTACACCGTCGGCCCCTGTTTTCAGGACGATGTTATTGAAATCATCGAGCGTTTGCAGATATCCACTGGCGCGGACCATATATTCCGCTTCAGCCATCTCAACAGATGAGCCGCCCGCTTCCTGATTCGACGTATCCAGCGCCGATTTCACGTCCGCCAGACTGATGCCATATTGCGTCAGCTTCATTGGATCAATAACGACCTGATACTGTTTAACCACGCCGCCTACCGAGGCGACTTCCGCCACGTTGGGAATCGTTTTTAACTCATACTTTAAAAACCAGTCCTGAAGAGAACGTAATTCCGCCAGATCGTGTTTCCCGCTGCGATCCACCAGCGCGTACTCAAATATCCAGCCGACACCCGTGGCGTCCGGTCCCATTTCCGCGCTAACGCCAGCCGGCAATTTTCCCTGAACCTGGTTGAGGTACTCCAGTACGCGCGAGCGCGCCCAGTAAGGATCGGTACCATCTTCGAAAATGACGTACACGTAGGAATCGCCAAACTGCGAGAAACCGCGCACAGTTTTCGCGCCTGGTACCGACAGCATGGTGGTGGTCAGCGGATAGGTCACCTGATTTTCAACAATTTGCGGCGCCTGACCCGGATAGCTGGTTTTGACGATCACCTGAACATCAGAGAGATCGGGCAGCGCATCAACCGGGGTATTGATGATGGTCCAGGTTCCCCAAATACTGAGAAACAGCGCCCCCATCATCACCAGAAAACGGTTTGCCACCGAGCGGCGGATAATCCATTCAATCATTTATCATATCCTCAGTGTGAATGGGTAGCCTGGGCTGGCATGGCGGCTGCGTCTTGCGTCTTACTGTTCTGGGCGCGCATACGGTCCAGTGCGCCAGAGATATTCGCTTCGGAATCAATCAGGAACAGACCGCTGGAAACCACTTTTTCGCCTTCGGTCAGGCCGGAGCGGATAGCCGTCAGCCCTTGAGATTCATGGAATACCGCAACTTGTTTCGGCACAAATCGGCCTTCGTTATCAACGGTGATTACCCGCTGCTCGGTACCCGTATCAATTAGCGCTTTAGACGGGATCAGCAGCATTGGCTCGCTTTGTGTTTTCAGTTGCAGGTAAGCATTCATCCCGGGCTTGAGCGCCTCGTCAGGATTATCGACCTGTAAACGGAGCTGGAGCGTACGCGTGGTAGCATCAACGCTGGGTAAGATACTCCACTTGCTGATGGTGAAAGGCTTATCCGGCCAGGCGGGCACGGTGATGGTAAATTGCGAGGCGTCTTTAATCAGCCAGGCGATAGATTCCGGGACCGACGCGCTGACCCATACCGGGTCCATACCCTGAATTTTCGCGACCACATTGTCTTTGGAAATGTTCATACCCGTACGCAAATCGAATGCGGTGATCACCCCATCAATAGGCGCTTTCAGGGTAAAGCGGGTCTGAATTTTACGCGTCGATTTTAAGCGCTGAATATCCGCTTCAGGCATTCCAGCCAGACGTAATCTTTCCAGAATTCCTTCCACCTGCGTCGCGCTGCCGCCAGTTTCTCGCAGCAATAAATATTCGCTCTGCGCCTCAACCCAATCAGGAATAGTCAGGTCGATCAGCGGCGCGCCTTGTTTAATTTTGTCCCCCACGGTCAGTGGGTAAACCTTCTCGATAAAGCCCGCTGAGCGTGCCTGGACAATAACAAACTGGTATTCGTTATAACTAACGTTGGCCGGAAAAGTTTGCGCGTAGTGCAGTGGTCCACGACGCACTGGCTCTGTTTTCAGCCCCAGGTTCTGGGTCTGTGTAGGATCGATGCGCACGCCTGGTGATGACGCGTTCGCGGTCTCTTCATCGGCATATTTCGGGATCAGATCCATATCCATAAATGGCGATTTACCCGGTTTATCAAAACGCGTGTTTGGGTACATGGGGTCGTACCAAAACAACACTTTTCTGGCTTCTTTTGGCGAAGCCTGCCCGGTTTCAGCCGTTGCTTTTGCGGATGAATAATAAGTATAAATACCGGCAGAAATAACCCCACCGGCAATCATGCCAGCGAGAATAAGCGCGGTATTTTTAATATTTAAAGACGCCATAGTGATTTCCATTGCGCGATAGTCTCACCCGCGTTCGCAAAACCCGGGCAAGAATAAAAGAGACCAACGAGAACGTTATTTACTGATGTGAATATCGCGTAACACAGAGAGATTTCCCTGCTGAACAAACGTAAACGCGACCTTATCGCCTGGCTTAATATCATCAGCCTTCGTATCGGCAACCAGTGTAAAACGCATCGTCATGGCTGGCCAGTTCACCGCAGGGATAGGATCATGCTTGATCGTAATCTTTTTACTTTCCATATCAACAGCTTCAATCACCCCGGTAGCGCTAATGAGTTGTTCCTGTTGAGCCGCTGGCTGCATATTCATCATCTCACCATGCTGATGCTCATTGGCCTGAGCGTTAAACATGATCATAGAGAAAAGACTAAACAGCACAGCTTTGGCGGTAGTATTCATAATTGATGCTCCTGAAAGGTTAATATTAAGGATTACTCCACCCAACCGCCGCCTAAGGCAGCAAACAGCTTAATTTCATTAACCTGTTGGGCGTAATTAAGATCGAGCAGCGATTGCCGCGTAGCGAATAAAGAACGTTCTGCGTCTAATACTTCGATATAGGGAAGGTGCGAATAAGCAGGTCATTTCTTCCCAAGCTGACTCGCTGATTAAAATTTCGCGGATCTGGGCCGATTTTTTTCCCGCAAACACATCGAATCAGCCTATTTAGGCTATTTTTTCCACCATTTCTGGCGTTATTTCCGGTTTTTACTGAGATCTCTCCCACTGACGTATCATTTGGTCCACCCGAAACAGGTTGGCCAGGGTGAATAACATCGCCAGTTGGTTATCGTTTTTCAGCAGCCCCTTGTATCTGGCTTTCACGAAGCCGAACTGCCGCTTGATGATGCGAAACGGGTGCTCCACCTTGGCACGGATGCTGGCTTTCATGTATTCGATGTTGATGGCCGTTTTGTTCTTGCGCGGATGCTGCTTCAAGGTTTTTACCTTGCCGGGACGCTCGGCGATCAGCCAGTCAACATCCACCTCGGCCAGCTCCTCGCGCTGTGGCGCTCCTTGGTAGCCGGCATCGGCTGAGACAAATTGCTCCTCTCCATGAAGCAGATTACCCAGCTGATTGAGGTCATGCTCGTTGGCCGCGGTGGTAACTAGGCTGTGGGTCAGGCCACTCTTGGCATCGACACCAATGTGGGCCTTCATGCCAAAGTGCCACTGATTGCCTTTCTTGGTCTGATGCATCTCCGGATCGCGTTGCTGCTCTTTGTTCTTGGTAGAGCTGGGTGCCTCAATGATGGTGGCATCCACCAAAGTGCCTTGGGTCATCATGACGCCTGCTTCGGCCAGCCAGCGATTGATGGTCTTGAACAATTGACGGGCCAGTTGATGCTGCTCGAGCAGGTGGCGGAAATTCATGATGGTGGTGCGATCCGGCAGGGCGCTATCCAGGGATAATCGGGCAAACAGGCGCATGGAGGCGATTTCGTACAGGGCATCTTCCATGGCACCGTCGCTCAGGTTGTACCAATGCTGCATGCAGTAAATACGCAGCATGGTCTCCAGCGGATAGGGCCGTCGGCCATTGCCCGCCTTGGGATAAAACGGCTCGATGACAGCGGTCATATTCTGCCATGGCAGAATCTGCTCCATGCGGGAGAGGAAAATCTCTTTTCGGGTCTGACGGCGCTTAGTGCTGAATTCACTATCGGCGAAGGTGAGTTGATGGCTCATGATGTCCCTCTGGGATGCGCTCCGGATGAATATGATGATCTCATATCAGGAACTTGTTCGCACCTTCCTTAAGCCATCAGGGGGAGATGGTTGGCGAACGCCTGAAATTACGCGCTCAACAGCAACAACTTAGCCAGCAAATTATTGAGGCCACCGCTGACGTTGCCGAAATGGCGCGAGGCCAGGCCAGCAATGCAGCTACCTCGGCGGGCGCCACGCAGGCAAGCATTTATGATTTAATTGAGAGTCATCAGGGGCAAGCGGCTGAACACGCGTTGGACAGGCTCATCGATATCGATCTGGAATATTATAACCAGATGAATGAGCTGCGCCTGAGCGCGCTACGCGTGCAGCAAATGGTGATGAATCTGGGGAATAACCAGGCGCAGAATAACCTGGCTGCGCTGGAAAGCCAGTTGAATGCCGCCGTCAGAGTGCTTCACCGCCGACAAATACGTATTGAAGATCCAGTGGTGCGCACTCAGGTGGCCGACACCGTCAATACGATTAGCCGTTATATTGAGCTGCTGTCCCTGTATCGCCAGGATAATGACATCACGACCCAATTGCAGATCTTATCGCAGAATAATATCGAACAATTTACCCGTTTCAGTAGCGAAGTCAGCCAGTTGGTGGAAATCATCGGCCAACGCAATCAAAGCGGACTCGCGCATCTCAAACAGGCCAGCCAGCGCGGGCAACACTTGCTGCTGCTGTTAGGTGGCGTGTCATTATGTTTGCTGATTCTTATACTTTGGCGTGTGGTTTATCGCTCAGTCACACGCCCACTGGCACAGCAAACCCAGGCGTTGCAGCGTCTACTTGAGGGGGATATTGACTCCCCCTTTCCGGAAACCGCAGGCGTTCGCGAGCTGGATACCATCGGGCGGTTGATGGATGCCTTTCGCAGTAGCGTTCACGCCCTCAATAACCATCGCAAACATCTGGCCGCACAGGTTAAAGCTCGCACCGCCGAGCTGCATTCTATGGTATCTGAACACCGGCAGGCCCGTGCAGAAGCTGAAAAAGCTAACCAAGCAAAATCGGCGTTTCTTGCCGCCATGAGTCATGAAATACGCACTCCGTTGTATGGTATCCTCGGCACTGCGCAGTTGCTCTCAGACAATCCAGCCCTGGCACAGCATCGGGAAAATCTACGCGCAATCACCGACTCGGGCGAGTCTCTGCTGACCATCCTCAACGATATCCTCGACTATTCCGCCATCGAAGCCGGTGGAAAGAATGTGGCGATAGGCGATGAGCCTTTTGAACCCAAACCCTTGCTGGAAAGTACGCTTCAACTCATGAACAGCCGCGTTAGCGGTCGCCCGGTCGTGCTGGTTGCGGATTTTGCCGATGACGTTCCCGCTTCCCTGCGTGGCGATCCGCGCCGTATCCGGCAAATCATTACTAACTTATTAAACAACGCACTACGCTTTACCGATCGAGGACACATTATCCTGCGTAGTCGGCGTGAAGATCAGGACTGGTATGTTGAGGTTGAGGATACAGGATGCGGAATTGACCCTGCCCGTCAGCACGATATTTTTCAGCCGTTCGTTCAGGTAAGCGGTAAACGCGGAGGAACCGGGCTCGGACTCACCATCAGCGCCAGTCTCGCCAAGGCAATGCAGGGAGAACTAAGCGTTACCAGCACACCCGGCGTCGGGAGTTGTTTTCAGCTGCGTCTGCCATTGCGGGCAACCACGATGCCCGTCATTAAACCCGCACAACGCTCCATATCGTTACAGGGCTTACGCTTATTGCTTATCGAGGATAATCCTCTTACGCAGCGCATCAGCACAGAAATGCTCACTCTCAATGGCGCACAGGTCACCGCTGTCGACTGTGCCGAGGAGGCGTTAAGCCTGTTGCGGGAAGATGCCAGCTTTAATGCTGCTCTGGTTGATTTCGATCTTCCTGATATCGACGGGATCACGCTGGCGCAGCAGTTAGCCCACGACTATCCGGCACTTAACCTGATCGGCTTTAGCGCACACGTCATCGACGAAACGCTTAACCAAAGAACCAGTACCCTGTTTCTCGGCATTATTCAAAAACCGGTTCCCCGGGATGAACTCAGTCGACTTATTACGCATTATCTGCACGCCAACGAGTCTCTCCCGCTTGCATCAGACAATGACAACAAACGGTTAGATTTTCAGCAATTGGCTGGGGATATCCAGGTCATGGGATGGCAAAAGGTGCACGAATGGTTAGCGCTCTTTAAGCAACACGCCCTTCCTTTATTAGATGAAATTGACACGGCGCGAGATTTAAATGAGCGCGAGCAGATAAAACGTCTGGCACATCAGCTCAAAAGCAGCTGCGCCAGCATGGGAATGCGCTCAGCCAGCACGATGTGTGCAGCACTTGAACAGCAGCCGTTGGGTGATTTTTCACTCAGAGAGGAGATCCAACAAAGTCTTTATGAGGTAGAACGTTGGCTGGAAGCAGAAAAACCGTCCCGCGCGTAACGGTGCGTTGAAGCTGAGCATAGGGACTAACTTTGAATGGTACGCCCTGTAGGATTCGAACCTACGACCTACGGCTTAGAAGGCCGTTGCTCTATCCAACTGAGCTAAGGGCGCATTGCGAAGTGATTACTTCATGCAGATGAAACGCGTGAATTATACGGTCAGCGCCTGCTGAGTCAATGCCTTTTATTTCAGTTGCTGGCGAAGTGTACGAATGTTGATTTTTTCTGCTTGTTCAAGGGTATCCAGGAAATCACCTGGTAACAACTCAGCCCACGAAACGCCAGATTTAAGGATACATGTATTTAGAATATTTATGATTTTGCTTAACATTCCCTTACCCCTCCAGTGGTTCAGGAACTCTTTAATGTTAAGTATCGCCATCAAGGAAGAAAACAGTCACTTCGAACATGGACTGAAAATCATCATCTCCCATCTGGCAAATCAGTGGCATCAGGAGATCTGCTTTTTACCTGTCGAGAATATCGATCGCGCTGACATCGCGTTTATCTCCCTGGATGAAGATTGGCTCAGCGCCGATTGCTATCAGATTCCGATCCATACCCGCCGCCAACACCGGGTTGTCATCTGCAACAGAAACGATAAAGATAAGCTGATGTTCCGGCCCTGCCTGTACATGTTGCCGCTGATCTATCGGGAAGATGACGTTGAGGAAATGACTAAAAAATTAGTCCCCATCCTGCAAAAACGTGCGCTGCGCAACAACGTGCCTGCAACTATCTGCCATTACTGCACTACCCGCAACTTTTCTGTCGACGAACGCAAATTCTTAATGTTTCTCGCCAGCGGATATACCTTAGCCGAAACGGCTCACCTACTCTCAATAAGCGATCTTCAGGCCAAAGCGACCCGCCGCGGCATAATGAAAAAGCTGCATGTGAAAAACGATCAGCAATTCTTAAGATACATCCGCGCCCATCTGAATTTTCTACAAAATTAGACGGGGTATCTCTGCCTAATTTTTATTGAGAAATATCTCATCCTCGATTAAGTATCGACTCCTACTGTACCTATCCGCAGACTGCCAGAATAATCCAGCCATACTATTTCCGGGGTAACAGAAAGACACACCCGGTAATATTTTATCTAATATCAGAGAGAGGTTGAACTGGATAAAACGATCTTTTGGGCATTGAGTAAGACATCAGAAAACTTCCGGCAGATTATTCTGATGGGATACGCAATTGCCAGTCTGATGATTGTTGAAGTACTGAAACCCAACGGCACAAGGACATTGACCTTTACGCTGGCAAAAATTTGGGTCAGGGATGTTTATAGTCAGCAATTTATCCAGACCTGCCGCAACAGAAATGGAATGGAAAAGGATGCACAGCGCAAAACGCCGGGACCGCTATCGCCGCATACGAAACACTAACTGTACCTGGCAATATCCCCACTGTACCTCACAAGTATTTGACCGGCTCGAGTATCTGGCGCAAAAACTCGAATACACATTACCGGACGACACTATATCTCAGGCGATAATTACAACAGACTACTACCTGGCCTATGCGTTAAGTCGACATTTATTCTCAGGCACACGTACGGCGGTCTTCCAGAGCGTTGAGTCGGCCTTACCCAGCATGCAAGAACCAGTAATTAGCCAGTTAGTGATTGACATAGAAAGCTTAACACTCCCCTATTTCGATATACTTGAACGTTTGCGCCAGCTAATTAAGCAGCGTAATGACATCCAGATCTTCATAATGCTTTCCAGTCGTGATGAAGACCTGACTACCTTTATTTCACTATCCGGACCATTTTATATCTTATCACGTAATTTACGCCTTCCGGAGGTGCGTCACGCCTTATTATCGCCGGTTCCTGACTATATTCATTCCAGACGCATAAATCAGCTCGATTGGGAGATGATTGCCTTACTTTTACAAGGTAACTCCTTAAAAAAGATTGCATTGTTACAAACACAACCCTACCACCGTATCATCTATCGCCTGAACCAATTGATTACGCGCCTGGGGTTACCCAGCAGACAACGCTTTTTGCATCTGATACACCGCCTCAACGTTACCTCTCTTCATTTAATTTAACACCATAACCCTATGTGCGATAAGATTTTTTAGGAAACTACTTATTCTCGAATAAGAAAAAAGATCTAATTTTTACAAATATTTAATATTTACAACTATTCCTGGTCTTATGCCTGGTGCCACTGTCACACTTAACCTTACTGATTCTGTGCATTTCAATATAAAAAAGCCTAATTACAGTCTTAACAAAACCTAAACAATTGGTTTATTGTATCGTTTTTACTATTTAAAAAAAATTTTCAATCTGCCATAATTCGAACTGCAGATAAATAATACCAATAGTCATTAACACATCTGGATCTTTCAGAATATCCTAACTGACATTAACAACCGGGATGTTGTAAGTCTTTTCCGAAAGAACAGAGCAGGTATAATCCCCACAGTTTCCTGATTAATTGTTAGGGAAGGTGCGAATAAGCAGGTCATTTCTTCCCAAGCTGACTCGCTGATTAAAATTTCGCGGATCTGGGCCGATTTTTTTCCCGCAAACACATCGAATCAGCCTATTTAGGCTATTTTTTCCACCATTTCTGGCGTTATTTCCGGTTTTTACTGAGATCTCTCCCACTGACGTATCATTTGGTCCACCCGAAACAGGTTGGCCAGGGTGAATAACATCGCCAGTTGGTTATCGTTTTTCAGCAGCCCCTTGTATCTGGCTTTCACGAAGCCGAACTGCCGCTTGATGATGCGAAACGGGTGCTCCACCTTGGCACGGATGCTGGCTTTCATGTATTCGATGTTGATGGCCGTTTTGTTCTTGCGCGGATGCTGCTTCAAGGTTTTTACCTTGCCGGGACGCTCGGCGATCAGCCAGTCAACATCCACCTCGGCCAGCTCCTCGCGCTGTGGCGCTCCTTGGTAGCCGGCATCGGCTGAGACAAATTGCTCCTCTCCATGAAGCAGATTACACAGCTGATTGAGGTCATGCTCGTTGGCCGCGGTGGTAACTAGGCTGTGGGTCAGGCCACTCTTGGCATCGACACCAATGTGGGCTTTCATGCCAAAGTGCCACTGATTGCCTTTCTTGGTCTGATGCATCTCCGGATCGCGTTGCTGCTCTTTGTTCTTGGTAGAGCTGGGTGCCTCAATGATGGTGGCATCCACCAAAGTGCCTTGGGTCATCATGACGCCTGCTTCGGCCAGCCAGCGATTGATGGTCTTGAACAATTGACGGGCCAGTTGATGCTGCTCGAGCAGGTGGCGGAAATTCATGATGGTGGTGCGATCCGGCAGGGCGCTATCCAGGGATAATCGGGCAAACAGGCGCATGGAGGCGATTTCGTACAGGGCATCTTCCATGGCACCGTCGCTCAGGTTGTACCAATGCTGCATGCAGTAAATACGCAGCATGGTCTCCAGCGGATAGGGCCGTCGGCCATTGCCCGCCTTGGGATAAAACGGCTCGATGACAGCGGTCATATTCTGCCATGGCAGAATCTGCTCCATGCGGGAGAGGAAAATCTCTTTTCGGGTCTGACGGCGCTTAGTGCTGAATTCACTATCGGCGAAGGTGAGTTGATGGCTCATGATGTCCCTCTGGGATGCGCTCCGGATGAATATGATGATCTCATATCAGGAACTTGTTCGCACCTTCCCTAGTTTTCCCGGTGTGAAATGGATTTTCCACAAATTCATTGTTCTGCAGAAGAACAACCGAATAAACAAGGATGAAATAATATTTATTCGGTTTTCCCGCAGAACAATTCTTGGCTATTTGACAATATTATAACGCCTGATGTTTTATCAAATTCGCAAGATACGCAAACAGTTTGAGGCATACAACAATGAAACCAGCATCCGTTATCATTATGGACGAACACCCTATTGTCAGAATGTCGATAGAAGTACTACTCGAGAAAAACAGTAATATTCAGGTAGTATTGAAAACCGACGACAGCCGTACGGCAATAGAACACCTGCGCACATACCCGGTCGATCTTGTCATCCTGGATATTGAACTACCTGGTTCGGATGGATTTACATTACTCAAGAGAATAAAGTCTCTGCAGGAGAAAACTCGGGTGCTGTTTCTCTCTTCCAAATCGGAGTCTTTTTATGCCGGGCGTGCTATCCGGGCCGGTGCAAATGGTTTTGTCAGTAAACGAAAGGATCTCAATGATATCTACAATGCAGTAAAAATGATTTTATCGGGATATTCTTTTTTCCCGTCGGACACCCTTAATTTCATTAACAATATAAACGCACAAAAAGGTGTGCTGAATGACATGCCGCTCTCTAACCGCGAGGTTACGGTTTTGCGTTATCTGGCAAACGGTCTGTCCAATAAGGAAATTGCTGAACAGTTGTTACTCAGCAATAAAACGATTAGCGCTCACAAGGCGAATATCTACTCCAAGCTCGGGTTGCACACCATCGTTGAGCTGATCGATTATGCAAAAATGCATGAGTTAATGTAATAACACTCCCGGCGAGATGTCGTTCGGGAGCGTTTTATCAGCTTATTGATTAGTTATAGTTAATCATAAACGTGGCATCAGCCCTGGCGACGCCAGGCTGAACTCCATCGGCTAACGCGATATAGTTGGCGAAAAAGGTCAGCGTGGCATTGCCGTTCTCATCAATCCCCACGGCCTGGCTCGCCTGTTCGAGCGGTAATCGCGTACGATCGCTGTCGTGCAGTTCAATCGCCACCTTTTGTGCCATGACCGCATCATCAAGCGCCAACAGCGTCGTGCCCGGAGCCGGAGTACCGGAAAACGTTATCGATGCGGATCCCGGCGGGCAACCTTCAAGCTTCAGCGTAAACGCGACCGGTTGAGTGGTATCTCCGCTGGTCTGAAGCTGCTTTGTCGGCCAGGTCCCCAACTCCACCGACTTATTGCTGTCGCTGGCAATCACCGCACAGGTAAAGTCCACCACGTTGCCACGCAGCTCAATATTGATTTCCCCCAGCGACGAGGAGGCATGGCCCAACGAACTGAATGTTAGCAGGGACACCATCGCCAGAAGCGCCCCTGCGAATGGCGTTTGCTTGTTAGTCATAATCCACTCGCAGATAGCCACGAGCCGTAAAAGGCCCTTCGGTAGGTTTATTCCCCGTCACGCTGACCGGCCATGCCCGAATACCGACCCTGGCTGCGGCGTTATCATCCAATTGAAATGGGATATTGCTGGACAAATTGTTAGGCGTCAGCGGGTTACCACTGCTATCGGCGACGATAAAACCTAAATCCGGGTTGTCAGAAACCATCATTTGTCCGGTGGCTTTCTCAGCCTCTACACGCATGGTCAAGTAGGCCTGTGCGGCGACGTTGGTGCATTTTATCGCCACGGTTTTGGTCTGCGGATTAATGCCTTCGGGCCGGTTTCCTGCCCCCGCCTTGCTAAACAACGATGCGCCAATATCGCCAAAATCAAACTCAACAATCTGCCCGGCGTTCACTTCACAGTTTTGTGGAACCTCCACCTTACCGCTGTAGCTGATGGTGTACACCGGCGTGCTTAGCGCATCTCCGGTACTGGTCGTGACATAGACGCTGAACATCGTCTGACGCGGAATCGGAACCATGTTAATAAACGAGCGGATCACTTTGAGTTTAAACACCAGCTTTGAATCCATTACGCCAAAAGGCTGCTGTTTCGATACGTTGGGGTGAGTCCCCATGCGGATATAATTACGCGGAGGATAAAACAACCCGGCATAGCTGTCGGTGATGCTCATGGCACCCAGCAGGTAGTCATTGAGCTTCAGATACTGAAAACCACCCTCGGTACTTTGAACAGGAAGTTCAGTGACATAGCTTCGATAGGTGTAATTCACCGACGTTCCGGCCGGACAGGTGGCATTCACGCCAATCCAGCCCGATTTTTCCGGTAACGTTACCACCTGTCCCGGCTGGTTGTTGCTGCTGTTAAAGACATTCGACAAATCGTAAAAAACATCCGTTGGCGTGCCATTCGAGTTATGGCAGACCGTCGCCCATGACGAATGGGCCATCAGCAGTAAAGCGCTTCCCAGTAACAAACCCGTTTGTCTTTTCATCGTATTATTCCTGTCGTGCCGTTGGAGATTCGCACGTCACGTTCGTGAGCGTCACCGCCTGTTTCAGACTCTCCTCAGGCAAGGCATAGCGCGCCACGCAGCGAGCGTTTGCGCCTCCCCCCCATTGGATCAGCAACTCGCCTTTTAGCGGCAGACCACTGAGATAAATTTGCCCGTCTTCGCCCACCATACTGGTTACGCCACTGGTGTTTTCCCGCACAATAGAGCCAAACGGCACGGGTTTACCGGCATGTTTGGCGGTAATCAGCGCCCGCACACCGATTCGTGTATCAAACGCCGCTCGCACCAGCGCCCCTTGCGTTGGTACTACGCTGCTGACGTTATTTTCCACATCGGTATTGTTGTTCATGGAATTGGTGTCTAACGCGACGCGGTTATAGCGATAGACGGTGGCATACGGCATCACCGCGTATCCACGCCAGTCGGTTTGAACGCCGGTCTGGTTTTCTATCCGCACACCCTGTGCGCCAGGCGCTTTAATCAGCACGTTGGTATCACCCAGAGGCTGACTGAGCGTAATGCCATCCGCATGCCCCACCACGCCGCCAGAGAGTTGCCAGTTGTAGTCATGCTGATCGCGATCGTAGTTGTATCCCACGCCCAGCGTGCCATAGGCCGCCTGCCAGTTGGCACTGGCGTTTCCGCTGTAACCATTGGTGCTGCTGTGCCCCTGATTCACGCTGTAGCTCAGGTTGCGTCCATCCAGCAACGTACCGCCGATCCCGCTCTGCCAGCTATTTTGTCCATTGCTATTACGGTTAGCATTAAAGGTGGCGTAGGTGCGATCGAAGGCGCTATCTCGCGAGTAGCGCCGTCCGCTCAGCAGGCTGAACGGTATTGACATATTGAACGCGACAATACGGTCGGTGTCGGAGATGCCAACCGATTCATTCCACGACCAGGAGAGTGAATAGCTAATACCTTGCCAGCCGCTGGCATAGCCCAGTTGATACCAGGTATTGGTGTCTGAGGTATTCCAGTACGTTTGCTGACTACCCGAGACATACAGCGATCCGTAATCCCCCAGATTCTGCGAAATGTTTATCTGGAAACGGCCCTTTTTGCTGTAGCTCAGGTTGTGGTAACTCTTCACATCGGGCACATCGTGGCGATTGCCCTCGCTGTCGTATTCGTACTCATAGCCTTCCATACTGCGATACGCCACATCGTCGAGGGTATAGAAACCACGCGTAGAGTAGCGATATCCCAACAACTGAAAGTTGGTGCCAAAATTGTTCAGCGATTTCGCATATAGAAAACGCAATGACTGCCCCTGATGCGTACTGTCATCCGCCAGTTGGCTGCGGGCATGGGTCAGATCGACAGAAACCGCCCCCCAGTCCCCCAGGTTTCGGCCGGTGCCTAAAACCACCGCCGTGTAGCGGGAGGCCAACTGCGTACCGCCGTAAGCGGTGTAGCCTTCTGGTAACCCAGCAATTAATGTTCCCTGGAAAAAGAATGGAGAAGATTGTTGGCTATTGCCGCTGCGAAAATCCCCTGCGACCACGTCATATTTGAAACGCCCTTCTCGTTGTAACAAGGGAACCGTGGAGTACGGCACCGTATAGCGCTGTTGGCTGCCGTCCTTTTCGTCCACCGTCACCTCAAGGTCACCGCTGGATGACGTCGGGTTGAGATCGGTTATCGAGAAAGCGCCCGGTGAAACATAGCTTTGATAAATCACATAGCCATTCTGACGAATGGTTAGCTTTGCCGCTGTTCGCGCAATACCGCGAACGGTAGGCGCGTAACCCTGTAAGCTATCGGGATACATACTGTCTGAGGAATAGAGCCGCGCCCCGCGAAATCCGACGCTGTCAAAAACGTCGTTGCCGGTGTTGCTGTCACCCATCACCAGCTCGCCCTTCAGCGGGATAATCGCGCGCTGAAGCCATGTGCCGATGTTTTTCCAGCTTTGTGAGTGATATCCGTCACCTTTGGAATAGCTCCATGCGCCGTTATTTCTCAAGCGCCAGGGGCCATAGTTCAGGCCACTGAGCATACTTAAGAAATAGCTGTCCGTATCACTCCCGCGACTGCCGGTGAAACTGTAGTTAACCAGCGCGGCCGGGATGCCTTCATCCCACTCTTCCGGTGGAATATAGCCACGCGCGCTGTTTAACATCGACGCCTGCGGCAGGCTGACGTTTAGTCGCAGGGTAGAAAAATCAAACGCAATCTCGCTGCCTGGAATCGCCTCAGGTAGATTGATGCAGGTATCGTTCGCATCCTTATTGAGTGCCGGAAACGCGGCGATATTGACACCAAGGCGCTTTACCCAGTCGAGCCCAAAGCACGGCATCAGCCCACCGGACTTCTCCCCGGCTTTTCCCGCGCTGGTCGTAAAACGAATATCCTGAGTAGCCACAAACTCATCGTTGCGCCAGATATCCACGCGATAAACACCTTCAGGCTGGTGATTACCTTTTTCAAAACGTGATAAATCCGCCACGGTTGCCGTATCCGCAGATAAAAAGGCCGGATTAAAATAGCTTTCACCATGGCTTAAAGAGGGAAAGAGCGCCGCCAGCGTGGACAACGCCACCCCCGCCAGCGGTGGCGTAACCCCCGGAAACAGGCCAGGAAAATACGTTGTCTTATTCATCGTTATCTCAACGCACGCTAACCGTTTGGGCCGGGGTCACAGCGCCATAATCATTGACCGTCTGGAACGTAACGTTGCCCTGCACGCCTGTTGGCAACAGAACCTGCGCATCGCTTTTCGGTGCAACCATCACGTTATCGACCTTCGTTTTCCCCACGTTGAGATTGACCAACGTGACGTAATACGCTGACGGATTGTTAATTTTCAGGTGGTTGCCGGAACGGGAGAATTTCAGCATCCCGGGCGCATCTTCCGGAATTTGCGGCAAATTATTCGGGCGCACAAAAAGCTTGATGCGGGACAGAATCGCCAGTTGCAGAACGTTTTTGCCCTCAAGGCTGTTTTTATTGACTGACGGAATGGCTTTTACGTTCATCCAGAACAGCGACTCACGATCTTTGGGCAACGGAACACCTGCATAGATAATACGCAACGTGTTTTCGCTTTTGGGCTCGCTGACAAACAACGGAGGCGTAACCACAAACGATTTTTCTTTAACACCTGCGCTATTCTCAATCCATGAATTGACCAGGTAACGTTCTTTGGTATCACTATTGCTAATAGACAGTGACGTTTGTTTGGCATCGGCTGGATAAATAACACGGGTAGCGCCTAATGCAATGCCTCCGGCAGCCTGAACACTGGCAACAGGAAATAAGAACAGTAAAAGGATAAAACCTGATTTTAGATAATTAAACATAGCTACAAATACCTTTGGTGTGATTATCGTTGGGAAATAAATCAGGGATAAACCAACGTAAACCACACGTCTGAACGAAGCGTTCCCGGCGTTATATTTTCCGAGACAGCCCGATAACGAGCAGTGAAATGAAACGTCATCTCTTGCGTTATAATCGGCGCATAATGAAGCGGCAGCGCGTTCGGAATAATTTGCCGTTGGCGCTGGTCAAATAACGCCAGGCCTATCCCCGAAGCCGCAGACGCATCTCCACTGGCAAGGAACACCTGCGGATCTTCCGCTGGCGTCACGCCTGCAAACGCAATCCCAACGTGGTCATAAACATCGGAGCTGCATGACGTTAAGCGCAGTGAAAACGGCACGCTGGTAGAGGCAAAGCTCCCCGTCCCGGAGAAAGCATTGGTGCGATACTGCCCCATTTGCACCCGCAAATTTTGGCTGTCAGTAGCGACCGTGCAGGCACCATTGACGAGCTGCCCCCGTAAGTGAAGGCGGCCACTTTCCAGTATTACCGTATGTGCAAACACAGGCAGTACGCACAGCATTCCCGCCAGCGCCACGCCTTTCCCTATCATCTGCCGCATCCTTCATCATCCCCGGAAATTGCCTCATCCAGTGAGGCGAACGTCATCCTTGCGCAAATCAAAACGGCTTATTCGTACTTCATGATGAACGTCGCGTCGGCATTTGCCTGACCCGGCGTAGCGCTGGCGGCAGTGGCTTTGTAACGCGCAGAGAAACGCAGGGTGTTGGTCCCTTCTACCAGAGCCTGAGCGGTAGAGAAGGTGGCACCATCCGGCTTCAGCGCGGTGGACGTATTGTCCAGAATTTCGATACCTACACCGCCAGCAGTAGTGGTGTTATTCCCTGAAGAAACAGCCAACAGAGCCGAGTTGGTGGCATCTGCCTGACCAGAGAAAGCAACGGCTGCGGTTGCGGCAACTTTCGGGTCACAGTCGTTCAGCACGATGGAGAACGGAATTTGTGCCGTTGTATCACCTACTGCGGCAAAACTGGCAGTACGATACTGGCCTAAGGTAACAACCTGATCGGATGACTGAGTACTGACTGCACAGGCTGCATTGACCAGTTCACCTTCAAAATGCACAGTACCGCCGCTCACGCTTACCGGATCGGCTGCAACCGCAGCACCTGCGACTAACATCAGGCTGGCAATAACAGAAGAGGTCATTAATTTACGTTTCATGGATTTCCCTTGAATTACACACATCCGGCTCCAGCATCCTGCGGGATCCGTTTTCATTATCGACATTAAATGTCAGGCTAATTATCTCTGCATCCTGTAAAGATATATATCGCAAGAGAATTAGCTAACCTTTTACCCCGACTCTCCTGAGTATTTGATTTACTAATTATCCTTCGCGAATATGACTATTCGTCACAGCGATAAATTAAACATTTCAATTAATGAAAAATACCTGCAAATCCTTTTAATAGCCCTGGCTAATTCTTAATGGGATCTAAGAAAAGTCTTGGTTAATATTACCTAAATGCCGCCGTAATAGTACGTAACAGTCTGGTTTATGAAGCATTACCCATAAAGAACCCAGGGTGATGAGATGTTTCATTCACGTTAATTTTAATTAGCATGCTTATTATTTATTCGTAAGGCTTCAGCCTTTGTGCCGACACCATTTGCAGCCCGTGACGGCCCTGGCGCACATAAAAACGCAAACGAAAACTGACAGCACGTCCCGCTTCTGACAAAATAGTGGCATCCCCTTCGATTTAACGTAACAGACGGAATCCTCTCTCTGATGGCAGCAAAGATTATTGACGGTAAAACGATTGCGCAGCAGGTGCGCTCTGAGGTTGCTCAAAAAGTTCAGGCGCGTTTAGCGGCTGGATTACGCGCCCCAGGCCTGGCTGTTGTGCTGGTAGGCAGCAATCCGGCTTCGCAAATTTACGTCGCGAGTAAACGCAAAGCCTGCGACGAAGTGGGGTTCGTCTCCCGCTCCTATGACCTGCCCGAAACCACCAGCGAGGCGGAGCTTCTTGAGCTGATCGATACGCTCAATGCAGATACCACCATCGACGGTATTCTGGTACAACTGCCGTTACCTGCCGGTATCGACAACGTTAAAGTGCTGGAGCGTATTGCACCGGATAAAGACGTTGACGGTTTTCATCCGTATAACGTCGGTCGCCTGTGCCAGCGTGCGCCGCGCCTGCGTCCTTGTACCCCGCGCGGTATCGTGACCCTGCTTGAGCGTTACAACATCGACACCTACGGCCTTAATGCGGTCGTCATTGGCGCTTCAAACATCGTCGGTCGCCCAATGAGCATGGAACTGCTGCTGGCTGGCTGCACCACCACCGTCACCCATCGCTTCACCAAAGATCTGCGTCGCCACGTTGAGCATGCTGACCTGCTAATTGTTGCCGTCGGTAAACCGGGCTTTATTCCTGGCGAGTGGATCAAAGAAGGTGCGATTGTGATTGATGTCGGCATCAACCGTCTGGAGAATGGTAAGGTTGTTGGCGATGTGGTCTTTGAAGATGCTGCCGCACGCGCGTCATATATCACGCCGGTCCCCGGCGGCGTAGGCCCAATGACGGTCGCCACACTTATCGAAAACACGCTGCAGGCGTGTGTTGAATATCATGATGTAAAGGACGTTTAAGATGGCCACATTTTCACTGGGTAAACACCCACATGTTGAACTCTGCGATCTGCTGAAGCTGGAAGGCTGGAGCGAAAGCGGCGCCCAGGCAAAAATTGCTATTGGCGAAGGGTTAGTGAAGGTCGATGGTGTTGTTGAAACGCGTAAACGCTGCAAAATCGTTGCCGGACAGACCGTGAGCTTTGAAGGTCACAGCATTACCGTCGTGGCATGACCCTAAGTGCCGGATGAGGTAAACACCGTATCCGGCCACTTCTCCCTCTCGTTTTCAGATAATGACTTCATCCCCGCTTCACAGTGAACTGTTAGCATGTTGTTTTTCCACACGAAGCGATCATCATGCCCACTATTGTTACCCACGCAGCCGTTCCGCTCTGTTTAGGGTTAGGTCTCGGACTTAAAGTCATCCCCCCACGATTACTGTTTGCTGGCGTCGTTCTGGCTATGCTGCCAGATGCCGATGTGTTGTCATTTAAGTTCGGTGTCGCCTATGGCAATGTGTTTGGCCACCGGGGATTTACCCACTCACTGCTGTTCGCCTTCGTGGTACCGCTGCTCTGCGTATTGATTGGCCGACGATGGTTTAAGGCGGGATTGATTCGCTGCTGGCTATTCCTGACGGTTTCACTGCTGTCACACAGTCTGCTGGATTCCGTTACGACAGGCGGCAAAGGCGTCGGCTGGCTGTGGCCGTGGTCGGATGAACGCTTCTTTGCACCGTGGCAGGTGATTAAAGTCGCTCCGTTTGCGCTATCACGCTACGCCACACCGTATGGGCATCAGGTAATAACTTCGGAGTTGATGTGGGTATGGCTGCCGGGCGTTATGATGATGGGTGTGCTGTGGTGGTACAAACGTCATTAATAGTGCCTGATGGCGCTACGCTTATCAGGCCTACCGATCATTCCATCGTAGGCCGGATAAGACGTAAGCCGCCATCCGGCAATATAGAGAGTTACTTACGACGCCAGGTGGTGCCCTGCGGGCCGTCTTCCAGCACGATGCCCATCTCATTGAGACGGTCACGCGCGGCATCAGCCGCCGCCCAGTCTTTCGCTTTACGCGCATCCAGACGCTGTTGGATTAACGCTTCAATTTCAGCAACTTCACCGTCATCCGCCTGCGCCCCGCTTTGCAGGAACGCTTCCGGATCCTGTTCCAGCAGTCCCAGCACGCTGGAGAGCTTGCGCAGATGCGCAGCCATACCGTTAGCCGCCGCCATATCTTCACCCTTCAGGCGGTTAACTTCACGCGCCATATCAAACAGCACGGAGTAAGCTTCCGGCGTGTTGAAGTCATCGTCCATCGCTTCAATGAAACGTGCTTCAAAGGCCTCGCCACCCGCAGGGGCAACGGATTTGTCGGTACCGCGCAGTGCAGTGTACAGACGCTCCAGCGCAGAACGCGCCTGTTTCAGGTTCTCTTCGCTGTAGTTGAGCTGGCTACGATAGTGACCCGACATCAGGAAGTAGCGAATGGTTTCGGCGTCGTAGTATTTCAGCACATCGCGCACGGTAAAGAAGTTGCCCAGCGATTTAGACATTTTCTCGCGGTCAACCATCACCATCCCGGAGTGCATCCAGTAATTAACGTACTCACCGTCATGCGCACAGGTGGACTGCGCGATTTCGTTTTCATGATGCGGGAACATCAGGTCCGAACCGCCGCCGTGAATATCGAAATGGTTACCCAGTTGTTTGCAGTTCATCGCCGAACATTCGATGTGCCAGCCCGGACGACCTGCGCCCCATGGAGACGGCCAGCTCGGCTCGCCTTCTTTGGACATTTTCCACAGCACGAAGTCCATCGGGTTACGCTTCACATCAACCACGTCAACGCGAGCACCCGCCTGCAGCTGATCCAGATCCTGGCGTGACAGCTGACCGTAGTTCGGGTCAGTCGGCACGTCGAACATCACGTCGCCGTTATCAGCAACGTAAGCGTGACCTTTGGCAATCAACTGCTCAGTGATTTCGATAATTTCAGCGATATGGTGCGTAGCGCGCGGCTCCAGATCCGGGCGCAGAATATTCAGCGCATCGAAATCGCTATGCATTTCCGCGATCATTCTGTCGACCAACGCGACAAAGCTTTCACCGTTTTCATTCGCGCGCTTGATGATTTTGTCATCAATATCGGTAATGTTGCGTACATACTTCAGCTTATAGCCGAGGAAGCGCAGGTAGCGCGCGACGACGTCGAAAGAAACAAAGGTACGTCCGTGGCCAATATGACAGAGATCGTAAACGGTAATACCACACACGTACATGCCGACTTCCCCGGCATGAATAGGTTTGAATTCCTCTTTTTGGCGCGTCAGTGTATTAAAGATTTTTAACATCGAAGATTCCGTGTAGACGTGTGTGGATAGTAAAGTCTGTATAATACCCATAATTTAGACCGGAAGCAGCACACTTTGCGAGGTGATCACAGCTTGCGGTTATGCTATAACACACCCCTAACTCTGACCCTTGACGGGGTCGAAGCACCAATCTATCGGAACAGGATGCAAAAATGGTTACTTTCCACACTAATCACGGCGATATCGTAATCAAAACGTTTGATGATAAAGCGCCTGAAACAGTTAAAAACTTCCTGGACTACTGCCGCGAAGGTTTTTACAACAACACCATTTTCCACCGTGTTATTAACGGTTTCATGATCCAGGGCGGCGGTTTCGAGCCAGGCATGAAGCAAAAAGCCACGAAAGAAGCGATCAAAAACGAAGCGAACAACGGTCTGAAAAACACCCGTGGTACGCTGGCAATGGCGCGTACTCAGGCTCCGCACTCCGCAACCGCACAGTTCTTCATCAACGTTGCTGACAACGACTTCCTGAACTTCTCCGGTGAAAGCATGCAGGGTTGGGGTTACTGCGTGTTCGCTGAAGTTGTTGAAGGCATGGACGTGGTTGATAAAATCAAAGGCGTTTCCACCGGTCGCAGCGGTATGCACCAAGATGTGCCAAAAGAAGACGTTATCATCGAAAACGTGACCGTCAGCGAGTAATCGTGGCGACACTGTTTATTGCAGATCTTCATCTCTGCACAGAAGAACCGGCGATCACCGCCGGTTTTCTGCGTTTTTTAGCCGGCGATGCGCGCAAGGCCGATGCGCTATACATTCTCGGCGACCTGTTTGAAGCCTGGATTGGCGATGACGACCCGAATCCGCTGCATCATGAAATGGCCGCAGCGATAAAAACGCTGGCAGATTCCGGCGTCCCCTGCTTTTTTATTCACGGCAACCGTGATTTTCTGCTCGGCAAACGTTTTGCCCGTGCGAGCGGCATGACCTTGCTTCCCGAAGAAAAAGTGCTCGATCTGTATGGCCGCAAGGTTCTGATCATGCATGGCGACACCTTATGCACCGACGACGCAGGCTATCAGGCGTTTCGCGCCAAAGTGCATCAACCCTGGCTACAGAAGCTGTTTCTCGCCCTGCCCCTGTTTGTTCGCCAGCGCATTGCCGCAAAAATGCGCGCCAACAGTAAAGCCGCCAACAGCAGTAAATCGCTGGAAATCATGGATGTGAATCCGCAGGCCGTGATTAACGAGATGGAAAAACATCAGGTCCAGTGGTTAATTCACGGACATACACACCGTCCGGCTGTCCACGAACTCACGGCCAATGAGCAACCCGCTTTCCGCGTGGTATTAGGCGCATGGCATACCGAAGGCTCAATGGTGAAAGTCACGCCCAGCGACGTTGAGCTAATCGCGTTTCCGTTTTAATTCTGCAGATATCCAGTTCCTCTTTACACAAAACTATTCGAGTTGCATCGAGGCGGCAAATCTGTGAGTCCCCGGGAGCTTACAAAAGTAAGTGACTGGGGTGAGCAGATGCAGCCAACAAAGAGGCAGCTTGAAGAGTGAAGTGTAAAGCGCGCAATCGTTTTCCTTGAAGGTTAATTATGCTATTCTCTGTGGCCTCAAAAGTCGAGTGTAGTGCACCACAGGAGTTTTCAGACGCATGTCTTCCCGCAATAATCCGGCGCGTGTCGCCATCGTGATGGGGTCCAAAAGCGACTGGGCTACCATGCAGTTCGCCGCCGAAATCTTCGAAATCCTGGACGTTCCGCATCATGTTGAAGTCGTCTCCGCCCACCGCACCCCAGACAAATTGTTCAGCTTCGCCGAAAGCGCTGAAGAGAACGGTTATCAGGTGATTATTGCCGGAGCCGGTGGCGCAGCGCATTTGCCAGGCATGATTGCGGCGAAAACGCTGGTGCCAGTTCTCGGCGTTCCGGTGCAAAGCGCAGCGTTGAGCGGCGTAGATAGCCTCTACTCCATCGTTCAAATGCCGCGCGGTATTCCGGTCGGCACGCTGGCGATCGGCAAAGCGGGTGCGGCCAATGCGGCCCTACTGGCAGCGCAAATTCTGGCTACACACGACAACGCATTACACCAGCGTCTGGACGACTGGCGCAAAGCACAAACCGATGAGGTACTGGAGAATCCGGACCCGCGAGGTGCGGCATGAAGCAGGTCTGCGTACTCGGTAACGGTCAGCTAGGACGCATGCTGCGCCAGGCCGGCGAGCCGCTGGGCATTGCGGTCTGGCCCGTCGGGCTGGACGCTGAACCGGCTGCTGTCCCTTTTCAGCAAAGCGTGATCACCGCAGAGATTGAGCGCTGGCCGGAAACGGCGCTCACTCGCGAACTGGCGCGCCACCCGGCGTTTGTTAACCGCGACGTCTTCCCGATTATTGCCGACCGTCTGACGCAAAAGCAGCTTTTTGACAAGCTCGGTCTGGCGACCGCGCCGTGGCAACTGCTGGCAGATAAAAGCGAATGGTCTGCGGTATTCGACAAACTCGGCGAGCTGGCGATCGTCAAGCGTCGCGTCGGCGGCTATGACGGTCGTGGACAGTGGCGTTTGCGCGCAAATGAAACCGCACAACTGCCGGATGATTGCTATGGCGAGTGCATCGTCGAGCGGGGAATCAACTTCTCTGGCGAAGTCTCACTGGTTGGCGCTCGGGCGCATGACGGCAGCACCGTTTTCTATCCCCTGACCCATAACCTGCATCAGGACGGTATTCTGCGCACCAGCGTGGTGTTCCCGCAGGCTAACGCCAGACAGCAGGCACAGGCTGAAGCGATGCTCTCCGCCATCATGCAGGAGCTGGGCTATGTCGGCGTGATGGCGATGGAGTGTTTCATCACCCCGGAAGGTCTGCTGATCAACGAACTGGCTCCGCGCGTGCACAATAGCGGACACTGGACGCAAAACGGCGCCAGCATCAGCCAGTTTGAGCTGCACCTGCGCGCCATTACCAACCTGCCGTTACCTACGCCGGTGGTGAATAATCCTTCGGTGATGGTAAACCTGATTGGTAGCGACCTGAACTACGACTGGCTGAAGCTACCGCTGGTACACCTGCACTGGTATGACAAAGAAGTGCGTGAAGGGCGTAAGGTGGGTCACCTGAACCTGAGCGACAGCGATACCGCGCGCCTTAGCGCGACACTGGAAGCGCTTATCCCCCTGCTGCCGCCGGAATATGCCAGCGGTATTATCTGGGCGCAGTCAAAGTTGAAATAAGAAGACGCGGGGCGGGTATACACACGCCCCGTTTTTTTACAGACGGATACAGGTTCCAGCGTTGCCCGCCAGCGTATCTTCAATGCGTGACAGCGCGCCAATCCATGCTGGTTTCCCACGGCGTTTCACATATCCACTGACAGCGGTGACCTTTGGTCCCATCGAACCATCTGCTTTAGCAAACGGCGCCAGTTCATCCGGAGAGGCCTGACGAATCGCGCGCTGTTCCGGCGTTCCCCAGTTTTCATAGACCGCATCAGCATCGGTCAAAATAACCAGACCATCGGCATCAATCTGTTCAGCCAGCAACGCCGCCGCCAGGTCCTTATCAATGACCGCTTCAGACCCTAATCCTTCGCCAGTAACCGGGACACCGCCACCCCCGCTGCAAATCACCACATGCCCTTCCTTGAGTAAGAGCTTAATGGCGTCACTTTCAACGATCTGGCGAGGTTCTGGCGAAGCGACAACGCGCCGCAGGTATTTGCCGTCACGCTTCATATGCCAGCCGTAGGTCGCTTCCAGCTGCGTTTGTTCTTCTGGCGAATAGACCGGACCAATAAATTTTTCCGGTGCCATAAACGCAGGATCGTCTTCTGAGACAACAATTCGTGTCAACACTGTGGTCACTGGCGGCATTTCCGGTTCAGCGGTCAGGCTCTGGGCCAACATATAACCAATCATGCCCTGCGTCTCGGCCACCAGCACATCTAATGGATAAGGCTCGACCTCCTTCTAGGCGAGATTCTGTAACGAAAGCAGGCCAACCTGCGGCCCATTGCCATGGACAATAGCCAGGCGATATGTGCGCGCCAGACGCGCCAGGGCGGGTACGGCGCTGGCAATATTACGGTATTGATTTTCTGCAGTCAGCGCCTCGCCGCGCTGCAATAATGCGTTGCCACCGAGAGCAACAACCAGCGTTTTCATTCCCTATCCTTCTATGATTTGTTGTCCAATCCAGAACCCCAGCAGAGTATCTGCGCCGGAGGTATGCCCAAGCGCCAGCAGCGAATCAATCGCCGCATCCAGTCTTTCCTGACGACGCAATGCATGGGTAAAGTGGAGTAAAGGTGAAGCGAAGTAACCTGCAGCCGCGTAACGCAAGTAGCTCACGCTAACCACAGTCGTCGCCTGTTCAAGGTTGCCGGAAGCAGCAAAGAAATGTTGGCCGGAAACCTTATTCAGCGCACCGAAATACCAGGCTGCCAGCAGCATGCCGGTCAACGTGTCATCATGGCTGGGCGTTAGCCCGGGCCCCTTGCCTAACCACTGTCGCCAGTCTGTCGACAACCCCGCAAGCGCCGAGAAAAAGCAGTGACGGAACTGGCGTAGTTCGGGGCACAAAGGCAGGTTTGCCGCCAACATTAACGGCCCGAACAATCCCGTTTCCTCACCGCGATCCATCCAGGCAGGTGCAAGGCGCGGGGAATGTGGCCGGGAAGTGATTCTCAACGAACAGCGGCGATGCGGCTGGCACAGTAAAAATGGCCCCAGTTGGATCCCACCAGGGACAGCCTGAGGAGATTCGTTTCCACGTAACACCGCACGCAGCGCATCAAAATCATGCGTACGGATCACCCATCCTGCCGGGCTAAAGCCGCTCCCCTGGCGGTGCAATGTCAACAGTGCGCCCCCTTCGGCCACGAGATTAATCGCGCGTCGCCAGACGCCAGACAATTGCCAGGACTGACGGAAATCCGGGGACTGTTGGCTGGCCAGCAAAGGATGGATGATCATCATGCGCGCCTCTTTTAGCTAATGCCCATGCTTTCAGCCAGCGCTTCGAGAGCCAGCTCAAAACAGGCCAACGGCGCACGGACGGTTCCCGCGCCAATCTGACCAATACCGGCCTCTTTATGCGCAATACCGGTATTGATCAGTGGCGTAATCCCCGTTTCGACCACGCGGCGAATATCGAGTCCCAGACAAGCCCCCTGGAAATCCCAGCCAGGGATCTGCAACTGCATATTGCGCTCCAGATAGATTTCCGCCATCTCCTCGGACACAGATTTCGCCGCTTCCATTCCACCAGCCCCGACAAAACGCGTGACGCCTGGTGCGGCGATCATCGCTGCTCCGCCAATGCCAAACGTTTCGGTGATGGCGCTATCACCCATATCCGGGTTAGCCTGTTCCTGCGAAAAACCAGTAAAGAACAGTCCCTGCGGGGTGTTAACCGGTGCGGTAAACCAGCGATCGCCAAGTCCACTCACCCTAATTCCGAACATGTCGCCATTACGGGTCATCGCCGTCACAATACTGCCAGAACGCACCATCGCTCCGGCGTCCATCGCCGCTTTACAGTAAGCCATAGCAAGGTTGAGGAAGAACTGGTCAGTTACGCTGAGGAAATCCATCACTTCAGCAATCTGCTGCTTATCATGTTGCAGACGGGCAATTTGCGGTGCCAGCGTACGCATCAGCAGGGCTGAAGAGGCAATGTTGCGCTGATGGAACTCGTCGCCCATCGTAATGCCCTGTGCCATCATGGCGGTCAGATCAATACCCTGTTCCAACGTCCCCAATGCGGCGCTTAAGACCGGCATCAGAACATCGCGCATCCAGCGTAAGCGCTGCTGGACATCCTCGCCGTACGCACCGAAGCGCATCACCTTGCCAATGCCTTCGTTGAGATTGCAGTACGCGCGGTTCCCTTCAGTAATGTTTTCCACCACCAACATCGGCATGCTGGCAGAGGTGATCCCGCCCATTGGCCCCACGGCATTAACGTGATGGCAAGGTACAAAATTGATTTTCCCCTGCTCCAATAATGCCAGCGCGCTCATTTCGTCATTGGCCCACTCTTCAAACAGGCACGCACCAATGCAGGCCCCTTTCATCGGGCCGGTCATCTCTTGCCAGCGCATTGGCGGTCCCGCATGAAGCAGCGTTTTTCCTTCATTAAGTTCACTGATTAACGAGGACGCGGGTTGCACATCCAGCCAGTGCGGGCGCGCACGACGAATTTGTTCGATTACTGCAGTATTGGCTTGTGCCACTGATGTAAACATTGGAACCCCTTATTGCAAACGTTCTAATAAACGAGCCAGTTTTTTGTTACCGCCAGCGACAGGCGCCCACTGGTAATGCACCACAGGCTTTTCTGCCGCCTGTAAATCCAGTGCAAAACTGCGTAACCCGGCATTAATGACCGCCACTTTTTCCAGTAGCGAAGGTGAGGATTGATGAGATAAAGGTTGAGATGGGCGAATCAGTTCAGCGGCAAGCAAGGTAGCCTCAGGCAATGAACTCACCACGGCGATACCGGCATCCTCCAGCGTGGCGATTTGCAGTGAACGACACTGCGGATCGCGTTCTGTACCGGTCACCGTTGCAATCGCAAACAGCGGTTGGTCGATGTCTCGCACAGCACATGCCTTTTGCCAAGCCTCAACCAGTGATGCAGCTGGATCTGCCGTCGCCCCGTAACCAATCACGACGTCGACCAATAACACCCGCACCTGCGGCTGAGAGCCGAGGTCCGTAATAAGCTGATTGCGTAACGCAGGGTCGATCATCGGATGCGGTCGGCCGACGGTGTAAAAATCATCCCCGAGGTCGATAATCTGATGCCCGGCGGCATCCAGCATCATGCCGTGATGATGATGTGCATCCGCAGCAACGTTAAGGTTTGCGGCCAGCAGACCCGCCGCTTCGGCAGCCAGCGTTCCTCCGGTATAGAGCCCCCGAATAAGGCCGTCCCCCGTGGCAGAAAGCGCGCCACGTCGCGCCGTGACGCGCGCCAGCAAACAGGCGAGACGGGCCGCATCATCCAGCGTCGAGGCAAACCAGACGTTCTCATCGCGGGTCGCTGCGCTGGTGTAACCTAAAAACAGGGCCACAACGGGTTTACCCGTGGCTTTCATCGCCGTGACAATCCGCTGGCGAACGGCTTCCGCAGGTGGTTTAGACACAAAAGCCAACACCTGACTTTTATCATCCGCACCGAGCATATCCAGCGCAGTAAGTGCGCTAATTCCGCCCACCTCAGCGCTCAGGTCGCGTCCACCCAGACCAATAGCGTGAGTGATGCCTTCCCCGGCCAGTGCTATCTGTGAACAGAGCTCCTGGATCCCTGTGCCGGAGGCGCCTATGACGCCAATGTTGCCTTCCGGCATCACGTTGGCAAATGCCAGCGGCGTACCAGCGATCATGGCGGTTCCGCAATCGGGTCCCATCACCAGCAGGCCTTTATCTTGTGCACGCCGCTTCAGATTGATTTCATCTTCCAGCGTGACGTTGTCGGAGAACATCATGACGTTCAGGTTGCGATCCAGCGCCTGGTTCGCCAGTTCAGCCGCGTATTCGCCCGCTACAGAAATTAACGTCATATTCGCTTCAGGCAATTTCTGACACGCGCTTTCCCAGCGCCTGACCTGCAATAGCGTTTGGCTCCCCCCGGTTGCCTGCGCCAACTGCTGCAACGACTCATCCAGTTGCTGCAAAATAGTCTGGGTAATACTTTCATCCGCCGCTTCAGTACGAATCGCCACGCAAATATCATTCGGCGGGTAATGACTCCAACTTATTGATAGTGTTTTATGTTCAGATAATGCCCGATGACTTTGTCATGCAGCTCCACCGATTTTGAGAACGACAGCGACTTCCGTCCCAGCCGTGCCAGGTGCTGCCTCAGATTCAGGTTATGCCGCTCAATTCGCTGCGTATATCGCTTGCTGATTACGTGCAGCTTTCCCTTCAGGCGGGATTCATACAGCGGCCAGCCATCCGTCATCCATATCACCACGTCAAAGGGTGACAGCAGGCTCATAAGACGCCCCAGCGTCGCCATAGTGCGTTCACCGAATACGTGCGCAACAACCGTCTTCCGGAGCCTGTCATACGCGTAAAACAGCCAGCGCTGGCGCGATTTAGCCCCGACGTATCCCCACTGTTCGTCCATTTCCGCGCAGACGATGACGTCACTGCCCGGCTGTATGCGCGAGGTTACCGACTGCGGCCTGAGTTTTTTAAATGGCGGAAAATCGTGTTGAGGCCAACGCCCATAATGCGGGCGGTTGCCCGGCATCCAACGCCATTCATGGCCATATCAATGATTTTCTGGTGCGTACCGGGTTGAGAAGCGGTGTAAGTGAACTGCAGTTGCCATGTTTTACGGCAGTGAGAGCAGAGATAGCGCTGATGTCCGGCGGTGCTTTTGCCGTTACGCACCACCCCGTCAGTAGCTGAACAGGAGGGACAGCTGATAGAAACAGAAGCCACTGGAGCACCTCAAAAACACCATCATACACTAAATCAGTAAGTTGGCAGCATCACCCAATCAGCAATAAAATATCTTCTTTCGCCAACATATTTGCCGCATAGCGCAGGTTTTCCACCAGCGTCTGCTGGATCTGTTCGGCAGAAAAACCCGCAGGTGTTTTACCCACCAGGCAATTGATCTTCTTATTACCGAGCCCTTTCGCATAGCAAACAGCTGCCGCGACACCATCGCGAAATTCTTCTTCGCGACCCGGAATACAGGCGATACCGCGTTCACCCGCTGCCCAGTCTCCTGCCGGGAGATTGTGCAGCGTATGCTCCAGCTGATTGGTCTGCAGTTTTTCCTTTAATACATCAATGTCGTAATCGTAGGGAAACATAAACTCTACGCCACGAAACCCCGATTGTGCCGCTTTATCGAAGCGTTCAAGAAAACTGTATTCCAGAAACAGCATGGAAAGATTGGCTGAGAAACGTAACATCTGTCACCCCTTCTATTCGTATTTCATAAAACAGGTTTCGGTTGGCGCATCCATCGCACCGTCTGCAATCTCTTCAAACTCGGTGACATTATCCAGCTCGCTGCCCATAGAGATGTTGGTCACGCGCTCAAGGATCACTTCGACCACAACCGGCACGCGGTACTGCGCCATCAGTGCTTTGGCTTGTTCAAAAGCCGGAGCAAGATCTTCAGGTTTAAATACGCGGATGGCTTTACAGCCGAGTCCTTCTGCCACTTTGACGTGATCGACGCCATAGCCGTTTACTTCGCTGGAGTTAATGTTTTCGAACGCCAGTTGGACGCAGTAATCCATATCAAAAGCGCGTTGCGACTGGCGAATCAGGCCGAGATAGGCGTTGTTGACCAGTACATGGATATAAGGAATGTTGAACTGCGCGCCCACCGCCAACTCTTCGATCAGGAACTGGAAGTCAAAATCACCGGAAATCCCAACAACATTACGCGCCGGATCGGCCACACAAACCCCTAATGCCGCCGGCAGCGTCCAGCCCAGTGGGCCTGCCTGACCACAGTTGATCCAGTGACGATCTTTAAATACGTGCAGCATTTGCGCGGCGGCAATTTGCGATAAGCCAATAGTCGTGACGTAGCAGACATCACGGCCAAAGGCTTTATTCATCTCTTCATACACACGCTGCGGTTTAACCGGGACATTGTCGAAGTGGGTTTTACGCAGGAGCGTCCGCTTACGCTGCTGACATTCATCAACCCAGGTATTCCGGCAAGGTAAACGGCCGGCTTTTTGCATCTCCTGAGCAACGTCAATCAACAAAGTCAGCGCGGCTTTGGCATCCGAAACGATACCTAAATCCGGACACAGGACGCGGCCAATTTGCGTCGGCTCAATATCGATGTGAATGATCTTGCGACCTTCGGTATATTTCGCGACGGAGCCGGTGTGTCGGTTAGCAAAACGGTTACCAATACCGAACACCATATCGGAGGCCAGCAGCGTGGCGTTGCCGTAACGATGCGCCGTTTGCAACCCCACCATTCCGGCCATTAACTCATGATCGTCCGGGATGCATCCCCAGCCCATCAGCGTAGGAATTACCGGTACGTGGGTTAATTCAGCAAAGCGTTGCAGCAGTTCGCTGGCATCAGCATTAATCACCCCGCCCCCAGCCACGATGACCGGGCGCTCAGCCTGAATCAGCATTTCAAGCGCTTTCTCAATCTGTTTACGGCTGGCCGCAGGCTTGTAGACTGGCAGCGGTTCATACATGTCTGGATCGAATTCGATTTCTTCAACCTGAATATCAAAAGGCAAATCGATCAATACCGGACCAGGACGACCAGAGCGCATGACATGAAATGCCTGCTGCAAAACCCGGGGAAGCAGCGCGGCTTCACGCACCGTTACCGCCATTTTACTGACCGGTTTGGCAATAGATTCAATATCAACAGCCTGAAAATCTTCCTTATGCAGGCGAGCGCGAGGCGCTTGGCCGGTGATGCATAAAATAGGAATAGAATCGGCAGAAGCGGAATACAGCGCAGTGATCATGTCAGTGCCTGCCGGGCCAGAGGTGCCAAGGCAGACGCCAATGTTTCCTGCCGTCGCACGCGTATAGCCTTCCGCCATATGGGAAGCGCCTTCAACGTGACGAGCCAGAATGTGACGGATGCCTCCGTGCTTACGCATTGCGGAATAGAACGGGTTAATTGCCGCCCCCGGAACCCCAAATGCGGTGGTGATGCCTTCTTTTTCCAGCACATACATTGCCGCGTCAACGGCTCTCATTTTTGCCATTTTCTTTCTACCTCTATTTATTGGAAAAATTTTCCAACTTTGAAAAAATCCAAAAAAGTCCCGCTCCTCTGAGCGGGTTGCGACTTAAGCTACGGGGGCTTTTAAACCCAGCGCCGTACTGATATCTCGTGCAGTATCCCGTACCAGCTCCCCCTGACTGATAAAACGATCTTCTGTCAGTCTGGATGCGGGCCCCGAAATAGAGATGGCAGCAACGACACTGCCTGCATCGTCATAGATAGCTGATGCGATGCAATTCAAACCAATAACATGCTCTTCGTGATCGACGATATAACCATTGTCACGCGCCAGTTCCAGATTGCGCAGCAGAGTAGGAAAATCCACCAACGTGTTCGGCGTAAACTGCTGTAACCCCGTTTTCACGACGATGTCCATTAACTCTTCTTCCATCAACGGATAAAGCAGCGCTTTTCCCGCACCGGAAGCATGTAACGGCATACGACTGCCTAAAGGTGCGCACATTCTGACCATAGATTTGCACTCCTTCTGACCAATCAACACCGCTTCGGTGCCATTGCGAATCGCGACATTAACCGTTTCGCCTGACAGCAGCATTAATCGGTGCATAAACGGTCCGGCTACCGACAGGACGTCGCGATTATGAATATACGCGGAGCCCACGTTAAATACGCCTAAACCGATGTGCCACCAGCCTAACTGGCTGTCCTGATAGACAAAATCAGCACCCTGTAAAACCTTCAACAAGCGAAAGGTCGTAGAGAGCGGCAAATCCAGACTGGCGGAAATATCGCTCACTGACGAACTGCCTCCACTTCTTTCGAGGTACTGCAAAATCGCAATGCCTCTCTCAAGCGCCTGAGCGCCTTTCTGCGCAACCGGCTCCGCCTGTCCAGGCCTGCCGCGCCGTCTTACTTCCGTCTCCACTACGTTTACTCCGGCCCAAAATATGAGCATAAACAATGAACAATATGCGCATATTAAGCAAGAAGGCCGAAAGCGTCACGCAAAACAGAGCTCATGCGTCGGGATACTTTCAACATCACAATTATCGCTGCCACCGCGATCGACCGTCAGAAAATCGGTGACGGTTTGCCAGGCAAACAGCGGGTGATGCCAGACATTTCGATGATAATTCACGCCCTGTTGGCCATTGGTGATAAAGGCTTTTAAGGTGGAAAGGTCAGGTTTGTCCTCACCGAGTGCGACAATCACCACAAACGCTTCGCCATTCATTGGCATAAATGCCTGGGTGCCTAACGGGTGGCGCTCCAGCTCATGCACAACAATTGGCATTGCTGCCGGTTGCGCGCGATTGATACTGATGAGGGTGCGATCCTGATTAAGGATCTCCACATTGGCCAGATCGTGATAACGCTCAACAAGCCCATCATTGATATGAAAAAAATCACGTTTATGCGTCTCAATGACATCACCATAGGCGCTGAACGTGTGCTGATTTAACGGTAAGACCTCAAGTTTCATCATTATTTCCTTGTAACTGAATTCCGTTGAACCGCGACCAGAACATATAGCGGCTTCAATACCATGCAATCTAAAACCTTCGTGATTTAACATCAACACAAAAATTGGAAAAATTTTCCAAAACTAGATTTAGACCACAATTTGAACAAGGCCATTATGCAAAAATACTTATAAATCAGAGAACAAGAAATCATGCTTGTAGAAGATCATTAAGGGAGTAGCTGACGATGTTTGACCCGGAAACACTGCGTACCTTTATCGGCGTCGCCGAAACGGGGAGTTTCTCCAGGGCGGCGGAGCGCTTGTGTAAAACCACGGCCACGATCAGCTATCGTATTAAGCTTCTGGAAGAAAACACCGGTGTCGCGCTGTTTTTTCGTACAACCCGAAGCGTGACGTTAACCGCCGCAGGGTCTCACCTTCTTTCACAGGCAAAAGACTGGCTCGCCTGGCTGGACAGCATGCCCAGCGAATTGCAGCAAGTGAACGACGGCGTAGAGCGCCAGGTGAATATTGTGGTTAACAACCTACTGTACAGCCCTGAAGCCGTCGCTAGTCTGTTATCCTGGCTTAACGCGCGCTATCCCTTTACTCAGTTTCACTTTTCCCGGCAAATTTATATGGGCGTGTGGGATTCACTCTTGTATGAAGGATTCTCGTTGGCTATCGGCGTTACCGGCACGGAACCGATGGCCAACACCTTTACCCTCGATCCTTTGGGTTCTGTTCAGTGGCGATTTGTTATGTCAGCAGATCATCCGCTGGCAGACGCGAGCGGTCCATTAACAGAAGCCCAACTGCGCCGTTTTCCGGCGATTAACATTGAGGACAGCGCGCGGACGCTGAGCAAACGTGTCGCGTGGCGCCTTCCCGGTCAAAAAGAGATCATCGTACCGGACATGGAAACCAAGCTCGCAGCGCATCTTGCAGGAGTGGGCATTGGATTCGTTCCGCAACCGATATGCCAACCTTTACTGGATAGCGGGCATCTGGTCAGCAATATCATCCCCACTATGCGTCCTCCTTCCCCCTTAAGCCTTGCCTGGCATAAGTTCGGCGCGGGTAAGGCCGTTGAAGATATCGTGACGCTGTTTACCCAGCGAAAGCCTGAAATTGCCGGGTTTTTAGCAATTTTCAACAACTCACGCGATTGAAAATCAAGTCATCCTCTCATTTGACGCGTAAAATGGTACGCAGGATGATTTGAGGTTTCGTTTTTTACTATGCAAGACACACAAACAGTACAGGACTATCGCGCAATTCTGCTCGCTGGTACGCCTTTAATCGATGTACGCGCCCCCGTCGAATTTCAGCAGGGCGCCATGCCGGGCGCAATAAACCTTCCCTTAATGAACGATGACGAACGTGCTGCCGTGGGTACCTGTTATAAACGTCAGGGGCCTGAGGCCGCCCTCGCGCTCGGCCATCAACTGGTCTGTGGCGAGACTCGCCAGCAACGCATGAAGGCCTGGCTGAATGCCTGTCGTCAAAATCCTGCGGGCTACTTATGCTGCGCGCGCGGCGGCCAGCGTTCGCACATTGTGCAGCAATGGTTGCACGAGTCCGGTACTGACTACCCGCTAATACAAGGCGGTTATAAAGCATTGCGTCAGGCGGTGATTCAACTGACTGAAGAGTTGGTGCAAAAACCGATCGTCTTAATTGGCGGCTGTACCGGGAACGGTAAAACGCAGCTGGTGCAACAGCAGCCAAACGGTGTGGATCTCGAAGGTCTGGCGCACCATCGCGGTTCCTCATTTGGTCGCACCGTCGAACCGCAGCTGAGCCAGGCAAGCTTTGAAAACCTGCTGGCGGTCGAAATGCTGAAAACCGACAGCCGTCAGGATCTGCGTCTGTGGGTACTTGAGGACGAAGGCCGCATGATCGGCGCTAATCATCTGCCCGAATGTTTGCGCGAACGCATGAGCCAGGCCACTATTGCGGTGGTGGACGATCCTTTTGAGCTACGGCTGGAGCGACTGCGCGAAGAGTATTTTGTGCGCATGCACCACGATTTCACTCACGCTTATGGCGAGAGTCAGGGCTGGCAGGAGTACAGCGAGTATCTGCACCACGGTCTGTTTGCTATCCGCCGTCGTCTGGGTTTGCAACGTTTTGCTGAGCTGACCACCCTGCTCGACGTGGCTCTGCGCGAACAGCAGGCAACGGGCAGCACCGACGCGCATATGAGCTGGCTGGTACCGTTGCTCAACGAGTATTACGACCCGATGTATCGCTATCAGCTGGAAAAGAAAGCCGCGAAAATCGTCTTTCGCGGCTCATGGCAGGAGGTGGCTGACTGGCTTAGCGTACAGTAATCAATGTCTGTCGCGCTTGTCTGCGCGTTTCGCCAACCAGTCGCCCAGCACCTGAACGACCTGCACCAGAATAATCAGCGCCACCACGGTGACGATCATGACCTGGGTTTCGTAGCGGTAATAACCAAAGCGAATCGCCAGGTCGCCGACTCCACCGCCGCCAACGATACCGGCCATTGCGGAGTAACCGATCAGACTCACCAGCGTTATCGTCAGCCCACGCAGCAGACCCGCGCTCGCCTCCGGTAACAGAACGGTGCAGATGATGCGCATCGGGCTGGCGCCAAACGCTTCCGCCGCCTCGATAATGCCTTTATCGACTTCACGTAGCGCGCTATCAACCAGACGGGCATAGAAAGCAATTGCTGCTACCGACAGCGGAACCGACGCCGCGATGGGTCCAATGGTATTGCCGAGCAAAAACTGGGTTAGCGGCAACAACAGAACCAGCAGGATCACAAACGGCACCGAGCGGATAATATTCACCAGCACGGAGCTGAGCAGATACACAAAACGGTTTTGCCAGAATAAATGCCGGTCGGTAACGAAAATAAGAAAACCGAGCGGCAGACCGCCAATAATCGCCAACAGCGTAGAGATGCTCAGCATCTGGAAGGTTTCATTAAACGCCAGCGTCAAATCAGGCAATAAATCATCCACGAATCACCTCCACCTGTGCAGTACGTTGACGAATATGTTCCACGGCGACATCCACCGCAGAAGGGTTATGCGGCGCGGTCAGTTGCACCACCAGAATCCCCAGCGCACGTTCGCCGATATATTCAATTTTGCCGTGCAGAATGTTCACCGCCACGCCAAATTTAACCGCCACTTCTGACAACACCGGCTGTTCTGCCGAATCACCGATGAACAGAATTTTTAGCAACTGGCCAGGCAGATGCTGGCGCAGACGGTCGGGTAACGTCAGATTGAGGGTATGCGACACCAGTTGCTGAGTGAAAGCGTGCTGCGGGTGAGCAAAAACATCAAACACCTCGCCAGACTCCACTACCTTGCCACCGGACATCACCGCCACGCGATCGCAAATCGATTTGATTACGTTCATCTCATGGGTGATCAGCACGATCGTGATCCCCAACTGTTGGTTGATCTGCTTAAGCAACGCCAGAATCGTGGCCGAGGTTTCGAGATCTAACGCGGAAGTGGGTTCATCACACAGCAGCACATCCGGGTGATTGGCAATTGCGCGGGCAATACCCACACGCTGCTTTTGCCCACCGCTGAGCTGAACCGGAAAGCGGTTCGCCTTGTCTGACAGCCCCACCAGCGACAGGATTTCGCTCACGCGCGGGCCAATTTTACTGCGTTCCCATCCGGCAGCCTTCAGGCTAAAGGCGACGTTTTGTGCCACGGTACGGGTATGCATCAGATTAAAATGTTGAAAAATCATCCCGATACGCTGACGGGCTTTACGTAGATGCGCGCCTTCCAGTGCGGAAATTTCTACGCCGTTCACCTTAACGCTTCCCTGGCTCGGACGCGTTAAGGCGTTCAGGGTGCGCAGCAGCGTACTTTTTCCCGCGCCGCTGGTCCCGACAATGCCAAATATCTCACCTGCGCCAATGCGCAAGCTAACGTCATCAACCGCCCGGGTTGATGCTCCACGGCCTGCGCTAAAATCCACGCAAACTTTCTCAATCTCAATCATAGCCACCTCAGAAATGCGAAAAGGGCAGTCGTCGCTGCCCCTGTTAACCCTTGTGCGCAGCGATTATTGGGCTACCGACATCCATTCCGGTTTCTGGAAGGCGCTGTAGATATTTTGCGGATCGTCGATCACCGCACGATACGCCGGAGATTTCACCGCCTCGACAATATCTTTCGCAAATGGTTTATCCGCATCTTCACTGCGTACCGCGATGATATTTTTCAGATTTTCGTCCAGGTGTTCCTGCTTGATGGCGCTGGCGAGATCCAGTTTTGCCGCTACGGCAAAGTTGCCGTTGACCAGCGCACCGGTCACACCGTCCAGCGTACGCGGCAGCTGTGCCGCTTCCAGCGGTTTAAACACCAGCCCTTTCGGGTTGCTGGCAATATCGCGCTCGGAGGCTTTAGTTGGATCGATGTTGTCTTTGATGGTGATAAGGCCAATAGACTGCAGGAAACGCAGACCGCGAGCCAGGTTGGTGGGATCGTTGGAAAGCGTGATCACATCCCCTTTTTTCAACTCATCCAGGCTTTTGATTTTATGTGAGTAAAAACCCATCCCGGCCGTCGGGACCACAATCAGCTTGCTCAGCTTCAGGCCTTTATCGGCGGTGAATTTGTCAAAGTAGAGTGAATGCTGGAACAGGTTAGCATCGATGCTGCCATTGGAGAGCGCCATGTTAGGTTGCACGTAGTCGCTGAATTCGCGCACTACTACCTTATAGCCTTTCTCTTTCAGCGTAGGGGCAATGGCTTGTTTTACCATATCGCCGTACGGCCCAGGTGCGACGCCAAATACGATGGTGTGCGGATCACTGTTCGCATGAGCAAATTGTAATCCACAGGCCAGTAACAGCGCCCCGGTCGCGACACGTAAACTCTGACGCAATCCCATAATCTCTCCATTTTAACGTTGTGGTGTCATGTCTCACGCCGTTCTTGCGGCGTTGTTCTTGTTGGCCTGTTAACAGGCTGATTGTTAACATGACACAGATCACAACCTGCTGTCCTTGAAATTATTTCATGATGTTGCAGAGTGTGTTTTTAAATGTGAGAAGGCATGAAAAAGCCGGATGTCGGCACAAGTGCCTTATCCGGCCTACAAATAACGCGATCCCCCTGCTCTCGTAGGCCCGATAAACGCATCGGGCGGCAGGCGTTCGATTAGAAGTCGTAACGCAGACGCACCAGGTTCATGTCGCCCAGATTGTCAGTGCTGGAGGTGAAGACGTGTTCGTAATCCACACGGAAACCGTAATCCAGCTGGAAGCTGATACCCACACCGTTGTCGGTACGCAGGTAGTTACGGCCATTCACGTATTCAATACGATCGCCCATAAAGTATGGCTGCACGGATTTCAGCGCATACTGGCCAACCGGGAAGGTGTATCCCGCAAAGTATTCCAGACCCCAGGCGTCACCGGCAAAATAGTCATTAACAGAGACTTTTTTGGTGGTCATGAAGTTTTGATACCAACCGCCGCCCAGCGAGAAGGTCCAGTTGTCCGGTTTCCAGCTCAGCGCAGTACCGACGATGTTTTGATCGTAGGTTTTGCTGGTGTTGCCACGCATTTCCGCGCGGGTGTAGTTCCACGCCGTACCCCAGGTCAGGTCATCGGTGATGTGATAATCCACACCCAGGGAGCCGCCGCCTTTACGTTTGTAGCGCAAACCGTTGTTCGGGTTGTAGTCATCGCTGAACAGATAAGACGCGTAAAGATCAACATCGCCTACCGTATTTTTATACTTCAGTGACTTACGTGTACGATAGGAACCGTCGTAGTCGCCATTGATACCGTTACCTGGCGCCTGGCCAATCATGTCGTAGTCCCAGATATCCGTTTTCGCACCCACCACATCATAGTAAATGCTGTTCTGTTGACCGAAGGTCAGCGTACCCCAGGTCGCGCTCTTCAGACCGGTGTACAGCATACGACGCGTAGTATCGTTGGCGCCGTTAGCATAGTGATTGTCCCAGTTGAACATCGCCGGGAAGTTAACGCCCAGCTCGTAATAGCTCACCCAGCTGATGTCATCAAACAGATAGTAGTCAGCAGCGAAGCGGAAACGCGTTCCACCGTCGAAGCCATTACGTTTGTAGCCATTCTTACCATCGTCACCGGCCATATTCTGGAACTGCGGACGAATACTCCCGCCGACGGTGAAATTAAGACGGCTCAGCGGGTTGCCCGCCTGCGGATCTTGTTTCAGGACCGTGATTTCCGCCTGGGAGGCGAAAGTCGTTAATGCCACTGCTGCGCCGATCGATACCGCCAGCGCCGTTTTTTTTATAGTCATTATTTGTACCTTGATAGATAGCCTGCCAATTATTCAGCATACAAATATTAACGTTTATTAATACACTCGTGTTGTCGGGTTTTTATTGTTCTGTGCTGTTAAATATCAATGAGTTATCATTTTGTGCTACATAGATAAAAAAACGCACCGATTTAAAAAAACCGGTGCGTAATCATCACGAATATGAATTAACTGCTGAACTGACGGAACAGCGCTTTGCCTTTAAGAAGACGTGAACCGAGCCATCCGCCGCAGAGAGAGAGCAGCAATGCCCCACAAAGCGGCAACACAACCCACAGCCGCCAGTCTGGCTCCCAGGGGAAATCAAACACGCGGGTTTGCAGCACCGCCAGCGCAGTTTCCGCCCCGATGGCCGCCACCAGTCCGGCGACCATCCCGAGCATCGCGAACTCGCACCACAGCGTGGTACGCAGCAACTTCTTACCCGCTCCCAGCGTGCGCCAGACCACCAGTTCCTGATGACGCTGACGCATCCCGACCTGCACCTGCGCCAATAGCAGCAACATACCGCAAGCGGTGACCAGCACTACCATCACCTCCAGCGCGCGGCTCACCTGCTCCAGCACCTGACTCACCTGTTTGAGAATGGCACCAATATCCAGCAGGCTGATAGTCGGGAATTCGCGGTTAAGCTGCGTCAGCATGCCGTTGCCGTTCTCCCAGCGAAAGCTGGTTAACCAGCTTTGTGGCTGAGCATCCAGCGCGCCGGAAGGGAAGATAAAGAAAAAGTTTGGTCGCAGGCTTTCCCAGTCCACTTTGCGCAGACTGCTGACCGTAGCGCTGAAATCCTGGGTATCCCCCATAAAGGTCACCCGATCGCCAAGCTTAACGCTCAGTCGTTTCGCCAGCCCCTCTTCCATCGACACTTCGCCCGCTTTTGGCGGCCAGCTCCCGGCAACGATCGGGTTATGATCCGGGCGGGTATCCTGCCAGGTCAGATTAAGCTCGCGGTTCAGCGCTTCATCCTGATTGCCTTCGGTCGATTTCTCATTGATCGCCGTCAGACGGGCCCGCACTATCGGGTAGAACGACTCCGGGATCACCTGATGCTCAGCAAGGAAAGCCTTCAGCGGAGCCACCTGCTCAGTGGCAATGTTGATCAGAAAATAGTTTGGACTTTCCGGCGGCATTTGCTGCTGCCAGCGGTCGAGGAGATCGCCGCGCAGCACCAGCAACAGCGCCAGCAGCATAAAGGACAGCGAAAATGCCGACAGTTGACTCAGCGTTGACCACGGCTGGCGCAACAGCCGGCTGACCGCCAAACGCAGCGGCAGCGAGGTCAGCGTCAGACCACGCAGCAGGTTAAGCAACATCCAGCCCAACACACCGCACAGCAGCGCCAGCACCACAGCCCCGGCCAGTACCGCCCACAGCAGCATACTTCCGCCCATCAATCCGGCCAGCAGCGCAACCACAACTATCGTTGCTACGGGCAGATAGACCTTAAGCGGCCAGACGTTTGCCACCACGTCGCGACGCAGTACCCGCAGCGGCTGCGTCGCCAGCAGCAAGCGATAAGGGCGTAGCCCCACCAGCAGAGAAATGACGGTCATCGTACCGAGTGCCCACAGCCACGGCCACAGGCTGGCGGGCGGCAGCTCACCGGGCAGAACTGGCTTCAGTAATACCACCAGCACCCGCTCAAATAACAGCCCGAACAGCCCGCCGGTCATGCCAGAAAGCGTCAGCACCATCAGCCACTGGCCGATAATCAGCTTGCGCAGCTGCGCCCTGCCCGCGCCGAGCGTTTTTAATATCGCCACCAAATCGTAACGACTGCGACAGTAATGATTCATCGCCACGGCAACGGCAGCAACCGCCAGCAGTAGCGTTAACAGTGCCGACAGCAGCAGGAACTGTTGCGAACGCTCCAGTGATTTCCCCAACGCCCCTTCATCCTGCTCCAGCCCATACCAACGCTGTTCTGGCTTTAACTGCGGAAGCAGCCATTTTTCATAGGCTTCCAGTTGCTGTGGCGTACCACCAAATTTATAGCGCCAGGTCACACGGCTTCCCGGCTGGACCGCCGCCGTTTTTTCGACATCCGCCATGTTCATCATCAGGCGCGGCGCTATCTGGAAGGGATTAAAACCGGAATCCGGTTCCTGCACCACTTCTCCGGCGATGCGCAGGGTGGCATCGCCAACGTCGATGGAATCACCGATTTTTAAGTTGAGTAGCGCCATCAGACGCGGGGCCAACAGCACTGAGCCCGGCTGCGGTTTCAGCCCCGGCGGATTGGTTTGCAGCGTGCCGTACATCGGATACACATCATCCACTGCCTTGACGTTCGCCAGTTGAGGCGTATCCCGGGCAAAGGTCATGGTGGCAAAGGTTAGCTGTTCACCCACCTTCAGACCACGCTGTCGCGCCTCGTCAATCCACGCTTTCGGCACAGCGCGCGAACTTTGCAGCGACCGGTCCCCCGCCATAAACTCACGGCTTTGCTGGCTCAGCCCTTTTTCCATGCGATCGCTGATATTGCCCAGCGCCAGTACACAGGCCACCGCCAGGCTTAACGCCAGCCAGACAATCAGTAATGAAGGCGAGCGCCATTCGCGCCAGAACCAGCGTGCAATCATGCCTCCTCCTGCAACTGTCCGTTCACCAGGCGTAAACGCCTATCGCAACGCGCCGCCAGTTGCGGGTCATGGGTCACCAGAATCAGGGTGGTACCGTGTTCCCGGTTCAGAGAAAACAGCAGGTCGGCGATTTTGTCTCCGGTCTGGCGGTCCAGATTGCCCGTTGGTTCATCGGCAAACAGCACGTCAGGGCGTCCGTTAAACGCCCGTGCCAGCGCTACGCGTTGCTGCTCCCCGCCGGAAAGCTGGGCCGGAAGATGATCAAGACGTTTTCCCAACCCCAGTTGCTCCAGCAGCGTTTTTGCCCCGTCACGACTTTTTCCGCTATTTTCGCCGCGTAGCAGCGCGGGTAGTTCGACGTTTTCCAGCGCGTTGAGGGTTGGAATTAACATGAATGACTGGAAGACAAAACCCACGTGCCGCGCCCGCAGCTGCGCCCGAGCTTCTTCGTCCATAGTGTGCAGCGCCTGCCCCACCAGGCTGACTTCACCGCTGGAGCCATCGTCCAGCCCGGCGAGGATCGCCAGCAGCGTGGATTTCCCCGATCCCGACTCGCCAATCAACGCAATGGTCTCGGCGCGTTTGACAACCAGTTCAACTCCGGTAAGGATGGATAGCTCTTGATCACCCTGACCGACGGATTTCTTAAGATGATGAACTTCAACAATGTTTTCCGCTGGCATTGGCCTTTCCTGTTCCTGGTCCTGTTAACTTTCCGCGCCGCCGCTGCGGACACGTTATTAATTCTGGGTGACAGCCTGAGCGCCGGATACCGTATGTCCGCCAGCGCCGCGTGGCCTGCGCTACTTAATGATAAATGGCAAACCAAAACGCCAGTGGTGAATGCCAGCATTAGCGGCGACACCTCGCAGCAAGGTCTGGCCCGTCTACCTGCATTACTCAAGCAGCACCAGCCGCGCTGGGTGCTGGTCGAACTTGGCGGTAACGATGGCCTGCGCGGCTTTGCGCCTGCGCAAACCGAACAAACCCTGCGCACGATTCTGCAGGATGTCAAAGCGGCAAATGCCGAACCGCTGCTGATGCAAATTCGTCTGCCGGCAAACTATGGCCGCCGTTATAATGAAACCTTTAGCGCGATTTATCCAAAGCTCGCCAAAGAGTTTGATATTCCTCTGCTGCCATTTTTTATGGAAGAGGTTTATCTGAAACCCCAGTGGATGCAGGATGATGGTATTCATCCTAACCGTGACGCTCAGCCGTTTATTGCCGACTGGATGGCGCAACATCTCACTCCTCTAGTAAATCACGACTCATAAAACAACGGAGATCCTGACAGGTAAAGTTATGCAAAAATCGGTCTTAATAACAGGATGTTCCAGCGGAATCGGTCTGGAAAGCGCGCTTGAACTAAAGCGCCAGGGTTTTCAAATTCTGGCAGGCTGTCGCAAACCTGACGATGTCGCGCGTATGAACAGTATGGGATTCACTGGCATATTGCTGGATCTGGATTCACCCGAAAGCGTGGATCGTGCCGCCGATGAAGTGATCGCCCTGACCGATAATCGTTTATATGGGATCTTTAACAACGCCGGATACGGTGTCTATGGTCCCCTGCCCACCATCAGCCGTGAACAGATGGAACAGCAATTTTCCGCCAACTTCTTTGGCGCACATCAGCTTACCATGCGCCTGTTGCCCGCTATGCTCCCTCACGGCGAAGGACGTATCGTGATGACTTCATCGGTGATGGGATTGATCTCAACGCCGGGACGCGGCGCCTATGCCGCCAGCAAATATGCGCTGGAAGCCTGGTCCGACGCGCTGCGTATGGAACTGCGCCACAGCGGCATTAAGGTCAGCCTGATTGAGCCCGGCCCCATCCGTACCCGCTTTACCGAAAACGTCAACCAGACCCAGAGCGATGCTCCCGTGGAAAACCCCGGCATTGCCGCGCGTTTTACGCTGGGACCAGAAGCGGTTGTCGCCAAAGTACGTCATGCATTTGAGAGCGATAAACCAAAGCTACGTTATCCGGTTACGCTGGTGACCTGGGCAGTGATGCTACTTAAACGCCTGTTGCCAGGCCGCATAATGGACAAAATTTTACAGGGTTGAGTTGAAGCACGCGCGTCAGCCCCCATGTAACAAGAAATCGACAAAAGAGAGTAACTCCATGTCCACACAGAATATTGTTAACATTAACGAATCGAACCTGCAGCAGACCCTTGAACAGTCGATGACCACGCCGGTCCTGTTCTATTTTTGGTCTGAGCGCAGCCAGCACTGCCTGCAATTGACGCCGGTACTGGAGAGCCTTGCCGCCCAGTACAACGGTCAGTTTATTCTCGCCAAGCTCGACTGCGACGCCGAGCAGATGATCGCTTCTCAGTTTGGCCTGCGCGCCATCCCTACGGTTTATCTGTTTCAGAACGGTCAGCCAGTGGACGGATTCCAGGGCCCGCAGCCGGAAGAGGTTATCCGCGCACTGCTGGAAAAAGTGTTGCCGAGCGAAGAAGAGCTGAAAGCGCGTCAGGCTATCGAATTCATCGAAGCCGGTAATCACGCGGATGCACTGCCGCTGCTGAAAGAAGCCTGGCAGATCTCCAACCAAAGCAGCGAAATTGGCCTGCTGCTGGCGGAAACGCAAATCGCCCTCAATCGTTCTGACGATGCCGAAGCGGTGCTGAAAACCATTCCGTTGCAGGATCAGGACACCCGCTATCAGGGACTGGTGGCGCAGATAGAACTGCTGAAGCAGGCGGCGGATACGCCGGAAATCCAACAACTGCAGCAGCAAGTCGCCAGCAATCCGCAGGATGCGGTGCTGGCAACTCAACTAGCCATCCAGTTACATCAGGTCGGACGTAACGAGGAATCACTGGAACTGCTGTTCAGCCACCTGAAGAAAGATCTCACTGCTGCCGACGGTCAGGCACGTAAGACCTTCCAGGAGATCCTTGCCGCACTCGGAACCGGCGATGCGCTGGCCTCAAAATACCGCCGCCAACTGTACGCACTGTTGTACTAATCCGTTTGATTTTGCCCGATGGCGCTTGCGCTTATCGGGCATACAAATTCTACCAATACCGATCCCTCCGGCATCACATCACGTCTTCTTCAAATGCGTTACGACTAATTGGTGGCGCGAATTATAGAACTTCCGATAAGTCAGGTAGCAGGCAATAATGGTCGACAGGCTGGCGGTAGAAAGCAGCATAAACGTCACCATAATCTGATATTTAATCGCTTTTACTGGATCAATACCCGCGAAGATCAACCCGGACATCATCCCCGGTAAACTTACCAGCCCTACCGTTTTTGCAGAGTCGATCGTTGGGATCAGCGAGGCGCGAATACTGTCGCGAATCAGCGGCGCAGAGGCCACTTTCGGCGTCGCGCCGAGGCTAAGTTTTTCCTGAATTTGCTGCTGTTCGCTGTTAAACCGCTGTCCCAGATTGTTGTAACACAGCCCCACTGCCACCATCGCATTGCCTGCAATCATGCCGGAGATCGGGATGACCTGCATCGGCGTGAACTCGATAGAGCCAGACAAAACCAGCACCGCCAGCGTTAGCCCCGCCCCCACCGTGATAGCGATAAACGACGAGAGGAAAGCTTTATCAATATATTTACTGCGCTTTTGTGCGTTATAAGCCGCGTTAAAGCAGATAAACAGCACCATCAGTAAGGTCAGAATACTGTGGTTAACGCCAAAAATATATTTCAGCACATAGCCGACGATAATCAGCTGAACCACTGCCCGGCAAACGCTCCAGAGAATATCTTTCTCCAGCGCCAGTTTTTCTTTGTGGCTAATCAGAATCGCCACCACCACCAGCATCATCGCTAATGCCAGGGACTCATTGGTAATATTATGCTCGTTCATTGCGTGCTTCCTGCATTTCTCCGGCGTGCGGTTGAAGGGTTATGACATTATCCGCATGCGTAATTTCATCTTTGTCGTGCGTCACCCACAGCACCGCAATATTCTTATCGCGAACATAGTGGTGAATTAATTCGTTCACATTACGTTTATTAGCCTCATCCAGCGCGCTGGTGATTTCATCAAGCAGCAGAATTTTGGGCAGAAACTGCAAATTACGAATTAGCGAGACGCGCTGCTTCTCGCCACCGGACAGCTCATTGATGCTTTTTTTGAGGATCGTCTCGGGGAGATCAAAATGGGCCAGATCGCTCAGAAACGCATCCGGCTCCGGACGTTTGTTACGGATTTGCCAGGGGAAAATGAGGTTGTCGTAAACGGTGTCACCAAATAAAGCAGGCGTTTGCGCACAATAGGAGACCTGCTGGCGATACGTTTCCGGCTTGAGGGTATTGATCTCCTTGCCTTCAAAGAGAATTTCACCGGCAGTCGGACTCATTAATGACGCCACAATCTTGAGTAACGTACTTTTCCCACAGCCGGACTGGCCGGTAATCAGCTTAAATTCTCCGGCGCGGAGATCAAAACTGATGTTATTGAGAACCTGCGTCTCCCCTGCCTGCCATGCGACATTTTTTAACTGAAGCAAAATACTGCTTTCTTCCATTACCCATTCCTTTTTTACATCTTTCGTGCAGACAGTCTATCCCTGTAATTTATTATAAGGGAGCCCACCTTGATAAATCGGGTATAATTTGATTAATGAGGCAGTAAAGGACAGCACAACAGGAGGTTTCATCAATGCTCATTTTTATTCCTATTCTTATTTTTGTCGCGCTGGTGATCGTCGGCGCTGGCGTCAAAATCGTCCCGCAGGGATATCAGTGGACGGTAGAGCGTTTTGGCCGTTACACCAAAACCCTGCAACCGGGTTTAAGCCTTGTTGTGCCGTTCATGGACCGCATTGGTCGTAAGATCAACATGATGGAACAGGTGCTTGATATCCCTTCTCAGGAAGTCATCTCCAAAGATAACGCCAACGTCGCAATTGATGCCGTGTGCTTTATTCAGGTGATCGACGCGCCGAAAGCCGCCTATGAAGTCAGCAACCTGGAACTGGCGATTATCAACCTGACCATGACCAACATTCGTACCGTTCTCGGTTCGATGGAACTCGATGAAATGCTCTCCCAACGCGACAACATCAACACGCGCCTGCTGCATATTGTTGATGAAGCCACGAATCCCTGGGGCATCAAAATCACCCGTATCGAGATCCGCGACGTGCGTCCTCCGGCAGAACTTATCGACGCGATGAACGCGCAGATGAAAGCCGAACGTACCAAGCGCGCCTACATTCTTGAGGCCGAAGGGATCCGTCAGGCAGAAATCGTCAAGGCCGAAGGTGAGAAACAGTCGAAGATCCTTAAAGCGGAAGGTGAACGCCAGTCCGCGTTTTTACAGGCTGAAGCGCGTGAACGTTCAGCAGAAGCCGAAGCTCGCGCAACGCAGATGGTGTCTGAGGCCATTGCTGCTGGGGATATTCAGGCAGTGAACTACTTCGTGGCACAGAAATACACCGAAGCGCTGCAGCATATCGGCTCGTCGAATAACAGCAAAGTGGTGATGATGCCGCTGGATGCCAGCAGCCTGATGGGCTCTATTGCCGGGATCGCCGAACTGGTTAAGGACAGCGCCAGCGAGCGGAAAAAATCATGATAGCGATGATTCTGGTGCACCCGCACATCTTCTGGCTCAGCCTCGGCGGTTTGCTACTCGCCGCCGAGATGCTGGGCGGCAACGGCTATCTGCTGTGGAGCGGCGTGGCAGCGGTGATTACCGGTCTGGTCGTCTGGCTCGTTCCGCTAGACTGGGCGTGGCAGGGGGCAATGTTCGCCGTCCTCACCCTGCTGGCGGCGTGGCTGTGGTGGAAATGGCTGGCAAGGCGCGTTCAGGAGCAGAAACCCGCCGACAGCCATCTTAACCAGCGCGGACAGCAGCTGGTTGGCCGACGATTTATTCTGGAAACCGCCCTGGTCAATGGTCGCGGACACATGCGCGTCGGCGATAGCTCATGGCCCGTTAGCGCCAGCGACGATTTGAGCGCCGGAACGCAGGTTGAAGTCATTGCCGTTGAAGGGATAACCCTGATTATTAAAGCGGTATCACATTAAAAAGACAGGAAATAAGACTATGGTCAGGAAGACACCCCTTGCCTTTGCCCTTTGCACATTACTGACCGCCGCCCCGCAGGCATTCGCCTCTTTCGATATGGAAGACTGCAAATGGAGCGACGACAGCTGCCTGCTGAAAGGCACGCCAACCTTTAACCCTGAAAACGACAGCCGCGACAACCTGCTGCGGCTGCTGAGCCAGGAAAAATCATTTGCTCTGCCGGTGCAATCAATGCCAGCGGATATCACCCGCTCCCGGGATTTCTATTTTGCCTATCACCCGCAATGGGATGAGGCAACCTCACTGCCAGCCGCTGCTCCGGCATCCGCCGCAGACAACCCACTCTCCCGACAGATGGCCGAACTGAACATTAGCGCAGACGAAATAAACGTCAACGACGCTGAGCTTGAGAACCGTCATGTTTCGAATAACACCGAGGGCGTCAGCGCATTTTTTGCCGCACTGCTGGCCGACTCGACGTTAACAGCGGAACAGCGCCAGGCCTTAGCCCAGGCGCGTACGGGGCTGCTATCCGGGGCAACCCGCGAGCAAATTGAGTCTTCACTTGCCACCCTCCCGGCTGATTCACCGGCTCAGTCCTATAAAAATTATCTGGCCGCAGTTGCCAGTTTCTATGCCGGTGATTATGCCAGCGCCGAACGGGATTTCACTCAGCTTGCCAAAAGTGAGCGCCCGTGGCTGGCAGAGACCGCGCAATACATGCTGATGCGTGCGGCGTTGAACAAGAGCAGCCAGAACAGCGTAGGCGAGTACGGCAATTTTGATATTGCAAAAATTAACCGCGAGGACGCGACTCAGGCTCAGACGCAGGCACAAGCCTACCTGCAACGCTTCCCGCAAGGCCTGTATGCCGACTCCGCGCGCGGTATGCTGCGTCGCATATACTGGTATTTACAGGCGTGGCCGCAGCTGGCCGGGTTGTATGAGCAGACGCTCCAGCAGTCGGCTGACGCTCGGCAACTGCGTGAAATTGTCATCGAATACGATAATGTCTACGGTATGGCGTTCTACGAACAGTCCGTGGTGGAAGCATTCCCCGATGCGCCGCTTGTCAGCTATATCGAACTACTGCGCGCGCTGCGTCTGGATAACAACAGTAAACCCACGCTGACCCAGGCGCAGCTCGATGCCAGCAAACCGGTGTTTGAGCAGAGCCAAAAACTACCGCTATGGCGCGATCTGCAACTGAATCTGTGGCTGGCGACGGAGAACTACGCGGCGATTATTCAGGCAGTTACGCCAGCGCAGAAACTTGCCGTTCACGATACCCTCGCCTTCAGCGAACAAGTGCTGTACGGCGAAGCGCTGATGGGCCAGAAGAACTGGAGCGCGGCGCGTGATTTCTGGCTGCAGTTGCTAAAACTCAGCCAGGACAACGAACAGCAGCAGTATGTACAGGCTAAGCTCGCCGCAACGCTGGTTTATAGCGGCGACGTGGCGGCGGTATTTGCCCCAGAAAGCGCAGTAACCAACCTGCGTTTTCGCTCGCAGATACTGAAAACACAGGCCTCGCCTGAACTGCTGCGCCAGCAGGCCATCCATGGACCTAACAATGAAGAGCGTACCATCGCCCTGCATACGCTGCTGGTACGCGATCTTACCGAAAACCGCTTTGGCGACTGGTTGAATGACAGAAAACTGGCCAGCGCCATTACTCCGCCGGTTATTGGCAACGCGTTTGATGACGTTAATCTGAGTATTTTCGACTGGAACGGCGACGCTGCCGAGCGCGGTTACACCTGTCGCAGCCTCAATGAAACGGTAACGGTATTGAGCAAAAAAGCGGATGATGCCCACGCGCTGAACTGCTTAGGCGAATTCTTCCGCACCACGCAAACCCACGTCGATTTGTGGAAAAACAGTGCTGGCAACGACGTTCTTGAATCAGCAATATCGCGCAAGGAGCCGTTCGGTCAGTTCGACAGGCAACGCTACTATCAGCAGGTGATCACTTCGCCGAAAGCAGAGGTTGAAGACAAGAGCTTCGCGCTGTATCGCGCCATCATGTGCTATGCGCCGTCAGGCTCTAACGAGTGCGGCGGTGAGGAAGTGGATAAACTGCAGCGTAAAGGCTGGTTCACCCAACTGAAAACGCAGTATCCGGGAAGTCCGTGGGCGCAAAAACTCAAATACTACTGATAACCGCGCTGCTGACAGGCCAGCCGCAGGCGGCGGATATCGTCGCCGCCCGTGAGCATCCGGCCTTCTGGCTGTGGTCCGGCGTGAAGGCCAGTGATGAGCTGAAAGACGCACAAACGGTCTATCTGCATCAGGGTGAGGTGCTGGTTCGTTCGGGTAACGTGGTTTTCCAGCGTCTCGGGCTGCCGGTCAGCCGCCTGTCTTTTCCCTCTATCTGGCTGACCGTGCGCTTCACCACGCTCGACGTACCGGAGGCGATCCCGGCTCGCATCATAAGATTGATGCAACGCTGGCAGGCCGCCGGGAATCATGTAGTCGGCCTGCAGGTTGATTTTGACGCGGCGACCCATCAGCTTGCCGATTACGCCCGCTTTCTGCAGCAATTACGCCAACAGTTACCGGCCGAGTTTGCACTTGGCGTGACTGGACTGCTGGATTGGGCAAAAACGGGCGACGTCGCCACGCTGAATGCGCTGGCGGTCGATGAACTGGTGGTCCAGAGCTATCAGGGCCGTCATACGGTAACAAATTATCAGGCGTATCTGCCCGCACTCAGTCGTCTGCGCATTCCGTTTAAGCTGGGGCTGGTGCAAAACGGTAGCCGGGACCCGCAGGCTGAAGCGCAGCTTGAGAAATCCCCGTGGTACCGCGGGACGGTGGTATTTATGCTTAATCCCCCTCGCCGTTAAGCCTTCGCTTTATGGTGGCAGCAGCCGGAGAGGTTATCAATGATCGGGCATTCGGCGCTGTCATCGCCAGGGCAACTCTCCGCTAGTGCCAGCAAATGCAAGCGCATGGCCTGCAGCTCGCTGATATGCCGCTCAATGTCCGCGACCTTTTCTAAGGTACGCTTTTTCACATCTGCGCTATGACGCGCCGGATCGTTAAACAGATTCACCAGTTCGCCGCACTCTTCGAGATTAAAACCCACCTGGCGTGCCTGGCGCAGCAGCGTAAGTTCATTCAGATGCTGTTGGTTGTATGTGCGATAGCCATTTTCGCTACGCAGCGGCGGCGTCACTAAGCCTTTTTCTTCATAAAAGCGTATCGCTTTGCTGGTCAAACCGGTTCTTTTCGCAACATCGCTAATATTCACATTTCCCCCGCGGATCTTGTTGGTACTGAGCCCCATTATAGCCCAGATTGTCCTAATGATTTACCCGAGAACCCTGCACATTTCCCACCATTACCGCGATGCACAAATCCTTTTAATTCACATTGTTATATCCGATTCAGATCACATTTATGCATTTAATGACTGCACGAAATTGACTCAAATCAAAAGATATATTGGTTCTACATCTTTCATCTTGAACAAAGGGAAACAATTTTATATATAAACGCGAATGATAATGATGATAATTTACATTCAATAAAGGTTCTCTTATGTTGCCACGGAATAACCAAAGGCCATTTATTCTTTCAGCCCTGACATTATGCATGTCCGGCGCCGCTTTTGCAGCTACCTCTCCAACACACGCTTCTACGTCTGACGAAGACACGGTTATCGTCACGGCTAACCGCACAGAAAGTAGCCTTTGGGATAGCCCAGCAACCATCCAGGTTATCGATCGCCAGACGCTGCAAAACTCCACCAGCGTTTCTATTGCTGATGATTTACAAGATATTCCCGGCGTCGAAGTCACCGATAACGCCCTCGCAGGGCGGAAACAAATTCGTATCCGTGGCGAAGCGTCTTCGCGGGTGCTGATTTTGATCGACGGCCAGGTCGTCAGTTACCAACGTGCCGGACAAAACTACGGAGCCGGTTTGCTGATTGACGAATCCGCGCTGGAACGGATTGAAGTGGTCAAAGGCCCCTATTCTGTCCTCTACGGTTCGCAGGCGATTGGCGGTGTCGTAAACTTTATTACCAAAAAAGGCGGTGATAAGCCTCTCGGCGGCAGCGTTAAGGCTGTTTATAACTCCGCAACGGCAGGATGGGAAGAGTCGGCAGCGGCCTGGGGGAGCATCGGAAACTTTGACTACCGCATCAATGGCAGCTATTCCGACCAGGGGGACCGCGATACGCCTGACGGAAGATTGCCCAACACCAACTTCCGTAATAACGGCCAGGGCGTATGGCTGGGTTACAACTTCGATCGCCACAAAATTGGGCTCTCCCTCGATCGCTACAAACTGTCTACTCAAACCTGGTTTGACGATCCAGAGGGCCAGTTCGACGACTTTAGCGTCAAAATACCTAAGCTGGAACGCGAGAAAATCGGTCTTTTCTACGACTACGCGGCCGATGGGGATTACCTGAAGAACATCCATGTTGACGCATACAGCCAGACAATAGAGCGCAAATTTGAAAACCGGGTCAAAACGACCCAGGTTATCCCCAGCCCGATGATTAAAGCGCTGACGGTCAGCAATCAGACCAATACCAACGACAAACAGTATACCCAAGGGGTAACGCTACAGAGCAACTTCTCCCTGCCTGCTAACAACGAGCTGGTGATTGGCACTCAATATCAGCATGACAAAATAAAACAGGACACGGACGGCAGTACGCGCCAGACCGCAGCTACCGGCTTCTTCGATACGCAAACACGTACCCTGTCATACAACGAAGCGGAGCAAAGCAACACCTCATTGTTCGCGCAAAACGACTGGCGCTTTGCCGATGACTGGACGTGGACCGTAGGCGCACGCCAGTACTGGCTGTCTTCGAAGCTCAAGCGCAACGATACGCAAACCCTGCAAAGCAGCGGCAGCACCTGGCAATCCACCGGAGGAAATTCCGTTCACGATGATGAACTGGTGACCTCAACCAGCCTACGCTATTCCGGTTTTAAAGATCTTGAACTTCGGGCTGCATATGCCCAAGGCTATGTCTTCCCCACGTTGACTCAGCTGTTTATGCAGACGTCCGCAGGCGGCAGCGTAACCTACGGCAACCCAAACCTGAAGGCGGAACACTCGAATAACTATGAGCTGGGTGCACGGTATAAAGGGAATATGTGGCTGATTGACGGCGCCATTTATTACTCCGAAGCCAAAGACTATATCGCCAGCCTGGCCTGTTCAGGTCAACCCGTATGCAGCGGTAATACCACCTCTTCACGGGGCGGCTATTACTACTACGACAACATCGATCGGGCCAAAACCTGGGGCATGGAACTCACCGCAGAATACAACGGCTGGGCAGTTTCACCTTACCTGAGCGGTAATCTCATTCGCCGTCAGTACGAAGGCAATACCCTTAAAACTTGGGATACCGGCGAACCCACTCTGACCGGGCGCGTCGGCCTGAAACATACCTGGTTGATGAACGCCGCTAACCTGACGTCCGATGTCTTTATCCGCGCGGCGTCCAGCGCCAAAGATAATACCGGCACCAAGGAAATCAACTACCCAGGCTGGGCCACGCTTAACCTTGCATTCAACACCGAGTTCGGTCCGCAGGATCAGTATCGGGTCAACCTCGCGCTCAACAACCTGACCGACAAGCGTTACAGAACCGCGCATGAATCTATTCCAGACGCTGGTTTCAATGCCGCCGTTGGCTTTGCGTGGAATTTCTGACGATGAAAAAACTCTTGATTGGCTTACTGAGCCTCGCCTGCGTTTTCAGTGCCCAGTCCGCCGACCGCCTGGTGGTGGCGGGCGGCTCTCTTAGCGAACTGATATACGCCATGGGCATCGGCAACCGGGTGGTCGGCGTTGATGAAACCACCTCGTATCCACCCGAAACTGCCGCACTCCCGCATATCGGCTACTGGAAGCAGTTAAGCAGCGAGGGCATTTTATCGCTGCATCCGGACAGCTTTATCACCTGGCAGGATGCTGGCCCTCAAATCGTGTTGGATCAGTTGCGGGCGCAAAAAGTTAACGTCGTGACGTTGCCGCGCGTACCGGCCACCGTCGAACAGATGTACGCCAACATTCGGGAACTGGCTCAAACCCTGCGCATTCCCGAACAAGGTGAGACGTTGATCGATCGCATACGTCAACGTCTGGATCGCGTTCAGCACAACGTGGCAGCGAAAAACGCGCCGGTCAAAGCCATGTTCACTCTCTCCGCTGGCGGCAGCGCGCCACAGGTCGCCGGAAAAGGCAGCGTTGCCGATGCCATTATGACCCTCGCAGGCGCACAAAATGTCGCCACCCATGCGCAGTATAAAAGCTACAGCGCGGAATCGCTGATCGCCGCCAACCCAGAGGTGATCGTGGTGACGTCGCAAATGGTGGATGGCGGTCTGGCTCGTCTGAGCGCGATTGCCGGGATTACCCACACTGCGGCCTGGAAAAACCAGCGCATTGTGGCGATTGACCAGGCGCTGATTCTGGGTATGGGGCCGCGCGTCGCCGATGCGGTTGAAGCCCTGCACCAGCAATTCTGGCCTCACTAACTGGATTTATAAAGAACAATGAAAACTGAACACTCGCTGGATCTCACCGCGCATTTTGCGCTCGAGGGAAGTCAGCCATTTAAGGATCGCCGCGCCACGATGCCCTGGCGTGGGGCGATCCCGGTTGCCAAAGAGCTATTGTCACAAACCTGGCAGGAGGTCATCAGCCAGCCAACCCCACCGCGGAAACGGTTGGTGTACTTGCATATCCCTTTCTGTGCAACACATTGTACTTTCTGCGGTTTTTATCAAAACCGCTTTGAAGAGGATCACTGCGCCCGCTACACCAACGCGCTATTACGCGAAATAGAGATGGAAGCCGATAGCGCATTGCATCAGTCGGCCCCAATTCACGCCGTCTATTTTGGCGGCGGTACACCGTCTGCGCTATCGGCACGGGATCTGGCCAGAATCATCACCGCACTACGTGACAAGCTACCGCTGGCGCCGGACTGCGAAATCACCATTGAGGGGCGGGTACTCAATTTTGACGATGCGCGAATAGATGCCTGCCTTGACGCTGGTGCCAATCGATTTTCGATCGGCATTCAGTCATTTAACAGCCGGATCCGCAAGAAAATGGCGCGCACTTCGGACGGCCCGACCGCGATAGCCTTTATGCAGGGGTTGGTAAAACGGGATCGAGCCGCCGTGGTCTGCGATCTGCTGTTTGGTCTGCCAGGACAGGACGCAAAGGTGTGGAGCGAGGATCTGGCGATTGCCCGCGACATCGGCCTCGACGGCGTAGATCTTTATGCGCTGAACCTGCTCCCTAATACACCGCTTGGCAAAGCGGTTGAAACCGGGCGCACAACGGTTCCCTCTCCTGCCGAACGTCGCGACCTCTATCTTCAGGGCTGCGATTTTATGGACAGCGCGGGCTGGCGCTGCATCAGCAACAGCCACTGGGCGCGCACCACACGGGAACGCAATCTGTACAACCTGCTGATTAAACAGGGCGCAGACTGTCTGGCATTCGGCTCTGGCGCAGGAGGGTCAGTCAATGGCTATTCCTGGATGGTCGAGCGCAATCTGACCACATGGCATGAATCCATCGCCGCCGGAAAAAAACCGCTCATGATGATGATGCGCACCGCCGAGCGTGGTTTCCAGTGGCGACACACCCTCCAGGCCGGCATTGAAACGGCCCGCGTCCCGCTGGATGAACTCACGCCTCATGCACAAAAACTGACCCCGCTATTGGCCCAATGGCATCATGCAGGACTGACACGAGATGCCAGCACCTGTTTGCGCCTGACCAATGAAGGGCGTTTTTGGGCGAGCAATATTTTGCAGTCTCTTGATGAGCTGATTCAAACACTTAACGCGCCGCGTATTGCGGTAGAGCAACCATAAAAGGAGTGAAGTATGAGCCATGTCTCTTTACAGGATTTTTTGAAAACTGAGCCGGACGGTACGCTGGAAGCTATCGCAGCCCAGTACAACACCACGCTGCTGGAGGTGGTGAAAAACCTCCCCTCCCCGACGCTGGTTTCCGGCGATCAATTTGATACCGTCTGGGAAACCGTCAGCGAATGGGGCAAAGTCACCACCCTGGTCCATACTGCTGATGTCATACTGGAATTCACGGGTGAATTACCTTCAGGATTCCACCGCCACGGTTACTTCAATCTGCGCGGAAAAAAAGGCATGACCGGTCATATCAAGGCAGAAAACTGCACGCACATCGCCCTGATTGAACGCAAATTTATGGGCATGGACACCGCGTCCATTCTCTTCTTTAACCAGGCGGGTAGCGCTATGTTCAAAATTTTCCTCGGTCGGGATGAGCATCGTCAGCTACTGGCCGACCAGGTCAGCGCCTTTCACGCGCTGTCTTCATCCTTAAAGGAACATGCCTGATGGCTCCATGGCTCATTTTTGGTGCAGGTGGTAGCGGCGTCGGCGCGAAAACACTGGCACTCGCACTGGCGGAACAACGTCCGGTGATTGCCGTCGTTCGCAACGCGCAGGTCGCTGCCGGGTTGCAGGAAAAAGGTGTGCAGGTCTTCATTGGCGACGCCTGCGACAGCCAGGTCACCGCCTGTGCCTGTCGCGCAGCGGGTCAACATGCCACGGTGATCTCCTCCATGGGCGGTGCCCAGGATTATCTGGCGCACAGAACCGTCATTGATGAAGCAGAAAAAGCGGAGATCAAACGCATGATTCTGGTGACTTCGCTTGGCTGTGGCGACAGTTGGCCCTTTTTGTCCCCACGCGCCAGGGCCGCATTTGGTCAGGCTGTACGGGAAAAATCGTTGGCTGAAAGCTGGCTACAAACCAGTCAACTGGACTACGCCATTCTCCGCCCCGGCGGTTTGCTGAACGGTGCAGCCACAGGTCAGGCGCAACGGATACAGGCCGAGGAGTGCCATGGTTTTGTGATGCGTGCAGATGTTGCAAGGCACATTCACGAACTGGCTACAGCCCCGTCACTCAATAACCAGATTTACAGTTTGGTTGAGCCAGGACTGAAACCCGCGTAAACCCCTCGCGGCGCGGGAAATTCGCGCCGCAAAGACGTTATGGAGCGTTGCGTGCTTAAGGACTCGCTTTCTTCCGTCAGCATTCTGACGGGTCTTTCTCTGTTGTTGGTCGCTCTGATGCTCTTCGGAGCCAGCCAGGGGGCGCTGAACATTAGCTTCAGCGCGCTGTTCAACGACGAATACCGTGACATCTGGTTGAACATCCGTTTGCCCCGTGTGTTGCTGGCCGTTCTGGTAGGCGCAGCGCTGGCAACGGCAGGGGTTATCATGCAGGGGCTTTTTCGCAATCCGATGGCCGATCCTGGCCTGCTTGGTGTCAGTAGCGGCTCCGCGCTGATGGTCGGTATCGCGATAGTTATCCCCTTTTCGTTTCCCGTGGTGCTGGTGCTGTATGAGCAGATGATTTTTGCCGTCGCAGGCAGCATGGTGGTCTGCACGATTATTTTCCTGATAAGCCAGCGTCATAGCCACGGCGGAATGATGCAACTGCTGTTAGCCGGTATCGCTATCAATGCTTTGTGCGGTTCGGCTATTGGCGTACTGAGCTATGTGGGCGATGAGCAACAGCTACGTCAACTTACGCTGTGGATGATGGGCAATCTCGGCCAGGCCCAGTGGCCAACGCTGCTGGTTGCCAGTACCTTTGTTCTTCCAGCCATTGCTGTCACCGTCTGTATGGCGGGCACGCTTAATTTGCTGCAATTGGGTGATGAAGAGGCGCATTACCTCGGCGTGAACGTCAAACGTAAGCGCCAGCAGTTACTGTTGCTCAGCTCGCTACTGGTTGGTGCTGCCGTTTCGGTCAGCGGCGTAATTGGCTTTATTGGCCTGGTGATTCCACATCTGATCAGAATGACTACCGGCGCCGATCATCGCTGGTTGATTCCCTGCTCTACGCTGGCGGGCGCCTGTCTACTCCTGATTGCCGATACGCTGGCCCGCACTCTGGTGCAGCCTGCCGAAATGCCCGTTGGTCTGTTAACCAGCCTGATCGGAGGACCGTATTTTCTGTGGTTAATACTGCGTAGCCGGAGGGTGTCATGATCGTTGCTGAAAATCTGGTTTACCACATTCAGGGCAGACGATTGACCGACGATGTTTCCCTGACGCTACCTGAAGGAGAGATCATCGCGATCCTTGGCCCGAATGGCGCCGGGAAATCGACGCTGCTACGCCAGCTCACGGGTTATCTGCAACCTCACAGTGGGCGCTGTAGCTTATTCGGCAAGCCGCTGAACGAGTGGTCAATCACCGAGCTGGCAAAAACCCGTGCGGTGATGCGCCAGAATAGTCATATGGCCTTCCCGTTTAGCGTTCAGGAAGTCATTCGCATGGGCAGGCATCCGTATCGCACGCGCAATACCGGCGATGAAACGGAGCACATCATGACGTTGTGTGATTGCCAGGCGCTGGCGGCGCGTGATTATCGGCATCTGTCGGGAGGAGAACAACAGCGGGTACAGCTGGCACGTCTGCTGGTTCAGCTTTGGGAGCCCGAGCCTCGGCCCAAATGGTTATTTCTTGATGAACCTACCTCCGCCCTGGATATTCACCACCAGCAGCACCTTTTTCGTCTGCTGCGTCGCCTGGTGCGTGAACGGCAGTTTAGCGTCTGCTGCGTCCTGCACGATCTCAACCTCGCAGCGCGTTATGCCGACCGCGTGGTATTGATGGAACGCGGCAGGATTGTTGATAACGGGTATCCGCAGGATGTCCTGAAGCAACGGGCGCTGAACGCGCTGTATGGTGCCGATCTCACGGTCATAAATGAACCGGAGCATCGAACGCCGCTTATCGTTCTCAATCAATAACAGACCGGGAACGCTCTGAGGTGACGTTCCCGTTTTTTCCCCCTTCGCCCCTTTTTTCATCTTTTCTAAAAACACCCTTGACCTTCCCCTTGCTGGAAGGTTTAACCTTTATCACAGTCAGTTAAACCTGCAATGAAGGAGTTGGTTATGTCTCAAACAATCGATCTAACCCTGGACGGTTTGTCCTGTGGTCACTGCGTAAAACGCGTTAAAGAAAGTCTGGAACAACGTCCGGATGTTGAGCAAGCGGATGTCTCCGTGACAGAGGCGCATGTTACCGGGAGCGCCAGCGCAGAAGCGCTGATTGAAACCATCAAACAAGCCGGTTACGGCGCGGAGTTAAGCCACCCAAAGGCTAAACCGCTGACGGAGTCATCAATCCCGTCGGAAGCACTGGCAGCGGTCCCTTCCGAGCTTCCGGCAGCTACGGCTGATGATGACAGCCAACAGTTGCTGTTAAACGGCATGAGCTGCGCCAGTTGTGTGACCCGTGTACAAAATGCATTGCAAAGCGTACCGGGTGTCACCCAGGCACGGGTAAACCTGGCGGAACGCACTGCGCTGGTAATGGGCAGTGCCTCCGCCGCAGATTTAGTGCAGGCGGTAGAAAAAGCAGGTTACGGCGCAGAAGCCATTGAAGATGATGCTAAGCGCCGCGAGCGTCAGCAAGAAACCGCCGTGGCAACCATGAAACGTTTTCGCTGGCAGGCGGCCGTCGCGCTGCTGCTGGGTATCCCTGTCATGGTATGGGGAATGATTGGCGACAACATGATGGTGAGCGATGACAACCGCAGCCTGTGGCTGACGATTGGTCTGGCAACGCTTGCGGTGATGGTTTTCGCGGGCGGTCACTTTTACCGCAATGCGTGGAAAAGCCTGATGAACGGCACCGCGACTATGGATACGTTGGTCGCGCTGGGTACAGGGGTGGCATGGCTCTATTCCATGAGCGTCAACCTCTGGCCGCAATGGTTCCCGATGGAAGCGCGACACCTCTATTATGAAGCCAGCGCCATGATTATTGGTCTGATTAACCTCGGACACATGCTAGAAGCGCGGGCTCGCCAGCGCTCGTCCAAAGCGCTGGAAAAACTGCTTGATTTGACGCCACCGACCGCACGCGTCGTTACTGACGAAGGTGAAAAGAACGTGCCGCTGGCAGACGTTCAGGCGGGAATGTTGTTGCGCCTGACCACCGGCGACCGCGTGCCAGTCGATGGAGAAATTACGCAGGGCGAAGCCTGGCTAGATGAAGCGATGCTGACCGGTGAGCCGATTCCGCAGCAAAAAGGTGAAGGCGATAGCGTCCACGCCGGTACGGTCGTACAGGACGGCAGCGTGCTGTTCCGCGCCAGCGCCGTTGGCAGCCACACCACGCTGTCACGCATTATTCGTATGGTGCGTCAAGCGCAAAGCAGCAAACCGGAAATTGGCAAACTGGCCGACCGTATCTCCTCGGTGTTCGTTCCGGTCGTGGTCGCCATTGCGCTGGTCAGTGCGGCTATCTGGTATTTCTTTGGACCAGCACCGCAGATTGTCTATACGCTGGTCATTGCCACCACCGTTCTGATTATCGCCTGCCCTTGTGCGCTGGGTCTGGCAACGCCTATGTCGATTATTTCCGGCGTGGGGCGTGCCGCTGAGTTTGGGGTACTGGTACGCGATGCCGATGCGCTGCAGCGCGCCAGCACGCTCGATACTCTCGTCTTTGATAAGACCGGGACGCTGACTGAAGGCAAACCGCAGGTTGTCGCCATCAAAACGTTTGGCAACACCGATGAAGCGCGGGCAATTCGTCTGGCTGCCGCCCTTGAACAGGGTTCCAGCCACCCGCTGGCCAGGGCGATTCTGGACAAAGCAGGCGATGTCTCGCTGCCGCAGGTCAACGGTTTCCGTACGCTGCGCGGGTTAGGCGTCAGCGGAGAGACCGAAGGTCATACGTTGCTGCTGGGAAATCAGGCTCTGCTCAATGAACAGCAGGTTGATACCACTGAAATGGAAGCTGAAATCACCGCTCAGGCTTCCCAGGGTTCAACTCCGGTCCTGTTGGCGATTGATGGTAAAGCGGCGGCGCTGTTAGCTGTTCGTGATCCACTGCGTAGCGACAGCGTGGCAGCGCTCCAGCGCCTGCACCGCGCCGGGTATCGTCTGGTGATGCTGACCGGCGACAACCCAACGACCGCCAACGCCATCGCCAAAGAGGCGGGTATTGACGAGGTGATTGCGGGCGTTCTGCCGGACGGTAAGGCCGAGGCGATCAAGCGTCTGCAGAGCCAGGGGCGTCAGGTCGCCATGGTCGGTGACGGTATCAACGATGCACCTGCGCTGGCTCAGGCCGATGTAGGGATCGCCATGTGTGGCGGCAGCGATGTGGCGATTGAAACAGCCGCGATTACGCTGATGCGTCATAGCCTGATGGGCGTTGCGGATGCGCTGTCTATCTCCCGGGCAACGCTACGCAATATGAAGCAGAACCTGCTCGGCGCGTTTATCTACAACAGCATCGGCATCCCGGTTGCCGCTGGGATTCTGTGGCCGTTCACCGGCACGCTGCTCAACCCGGTAGTCGCCGGGGCGGCGATGGCGCTTTCTTCCATCACCGTGGTAAGCAACGCGAACCGACTGCTGCGCTTCAAACCTAAAGAGTAACCCTTTACCGGATGGCGCTATCAACTGCGCCATCCGGCAATTCACACATTGCGACTTTTCCGGCCACGCGCTAGCATGGTTCTCCACTTAGGGAGGTCGTATGGATTTGTTATACCGGGTAAAAGCATTATGGTCTGCACTGCGCGGCAACCACTATACCTGGCCTGCCATCGACATCTCTTTGCCCGGCAACCGCCATTTTCATCTGATTGGCAGCATTCACATGGGCAGCCGCGATATGGCGCCTCTGCCTGCCAAATTACTCAAAAAGCTCAAGCATGCCGATGCGCTGATTGTCGAAGCGGATGTTTCCGGTGACGACGCGCCGTTTGCCAACCTTCCGATCTTTGCCGCACTCGAAGAGCGCATCAGCCCGGAGCAGTTAGAAAACCTGCGTAAAGTCACCAACGAACTGGGCATTTCCCCATCCCTGTTATCTACTCAGCCGTTGTGGCAAATTGCCATGGTATTACAGGCAACGCAGGCACAGCAGCTAGGGCTGCGAGCGGAATACGGGATTGATTATCAACTGTTGAATGCGGCTAAACAGGCGCATAAACCGATAATCGAACTGGAAGGCGCATCCAGTCAAATCGAGCTGTTATGTCAGTTGCCTGATAACGGACTGGCCCTGTTGGACGATACTCTGACGCATTGGCATACCAATGCCAGACTGCTCCAGCAGATGATGGGCTGGTGGCTTGAAACGCCACCGCACAATAGCGAACTGACGCTTCCCAATACCTTTAGCCAGTCGTTGTATGACGTATTGATGCATCAACGCAACACAGCCTGGCGCGATCGGCTCAGAGCGATGCCTGCTGGTCACTACGTCGTGGCCGTTGGCGCGCTGCATTTATACGGAGAAGGAAATTTGCCGGAGATGTTACGGTAAAAAAAATGGCCAATATCTCTATTGGCCCGTCAAAGAGGAATTTCATCATTATTATAATCCCGGCGCTTAAAGCGTCGGTGTAGTTCGATTGTCGCTCAAAGTCATCATCCTGCCAATACTATTGCGCAAGATGGTACTATTTTTTAGACAGACATCAGGCGTATGCTTGAGTCGTATTTTGTCTGGGCCAGGAAAATTGCTATGACACCCGCCGTTAAATTACTCGAAAAAAACAAAATTTCTTTCCAGATCCACACCTACGATCACGATCCGTCCGAGACGAACTTTGGTGATGAAGTGGTGCGAAAGTTAGGTCTGAACGCGGACCAGGTTTACAAAACGCTGCTGGTTGCCGTGAATGGCGACATGAAGCATCTGGCGGTCGCCGTCACACCGGTAGCAGGTCAACTGGATCTCAAAAAGGTTGCCAAAGCATTGGGTGCCAAAAAGGTCGATATGGCCGATCCCATGGTCGCGCAACGCACTACCGGCTATCTGGTAGGCGGTATTAGCCCGCTGGGGCAGAAAAAAAGATTGCCGACGCTTATCGACGCGCCTGCTCAAACGTTTGACACCATTTATGTTTCCGGCGGCAAACGCGGGCTGGATATCGAACTGGCAGCGAGCGATCTGGCGAAAATTCTGGATGCAAAATTCGCCGATATCGCCCGCCGGGATTAAGCGGTTATAGAATGAATGCCTGATGGCGCGCAGCTTTAAGGCCTACAAATCGCACTGATCTGTAGGCCGGATAAGGTGCCAGCACCGCCATCCGGCACTCCTCCCTGTTACTGCCAGCTCACCTCACCCTTCGGCTCATACGCACTGGCATCCAGCGGTGAGTTCTTCTGTACGTACTCTTTCAGCACTTCCGCATCAATAAACCCGGTATTCACATAGCCTGGTTTGTTATCAATGCGCGGATAGCCATCACCGCCGGTGGCGTTGAAGCTCAGCGTTGCCATACGATAGGTTTTGGCTGGGTCAACAGGTTCGCCTTTGATTTTCAAATCGTTAAGTTTGCCGTCTTTCGCTACAAAGCTGACGTTGGCAAACTGCGGGTAGGCTCCGGAGTCCGGCTTCATTTGCGCCACCGCGGTCAGATAATCAATCACTTCTTTCCCGCTCATATCGGCGTACACCACGATGTTGCCAAACGGCTGTACCTTCAGCACGCTCTTATAGGTGATATCGCCGCCTTCGATGGAGTCACGGATACCGCCGCCGCTCATCACGCCAAAATCAGCGCTGGTTCGCGCCATTTGCGCAGCCAGCAGCAAGTGGCCCATATTGGTTTGCACGAAACGGACTTTGCTACGGTCGCCTTCGAGGCGCGCATTGACGCTACCGATTTTCACGTCGAGCTGCGCTTTACCTTTATTCTGGAACGGCGTCAGCAGCGAAAGCATTTGCTGATTTTCAACAATCTCCGGGGTGTAGAGTACGCGCTCACTTTTACCGTTGTCCCAGGTCACTTTTTTCTTCAGATTAACGGGTATGAGCTGGTAGTTAACCATTTTCATTTCGCCGTTACGGAACTCAAAGTCCGCCCGGCCCACGTATTTCCCCCACTCGTGTGCCTGTACAATCCAGATCCCATTTTGCTTATCTGGCGCACACGGCGTACCCGGTACGTAATCAACCTGCTTCTTATTTTCCGCAGCCATACACACCGGATCCTGCGAGTGGCCACCGACAATCATCGCCAGCGAACCTGCTGGAAGGCTGCGCGCCATTTCGACATCGCCAGGGGCGTTTGAGCCGTGGTTGCCGTTGTCATAATGTCCCATATGGGTGGTCGCGATAATGATGTCTGGCTTTTCACCCATATTCAGTTCCTGAATAACCAGTTTGGCTTCATCAGCAGGTTTACGGAATTCGATATCGGTAAAGAACTCGGGGTTGCCAATTTTCGCCGTATCGTCAGTGGTTAAACCAAGTACGGCAATTTTTAAATCCTGGCGCTTAAAGATGGCCCACGGTTTAAATAAACGCTCGCCGGAGCTTTTCTGATAAATGTTGGCCGAGAGAAACGGAAATTTGGACCATTTTTCCTGCTGGCGCAATACGCTAAGCGGATTATCAAACTCGTGGTTTCCGACCGCCATCGCGTCATAGCCAATCAGGTTCATCCCGCGAAAATCAGGTTCCGCATCCTGCAGATCGGACTCCGGTACGCCGGTATTAATATCACCACCAGAAAGCAGCAGTACGCTGCCCCCTTCCTCAGCCACCTCTTTACGAATACCGTCCACCAGCGTTTTTTGCGCCGCCAGTCCGTATTCCCCATATTCGCTACGCCAGAAGTGACCGTGATGATCGTTGGTATGCAGAATGGTAATTTTGTAGGTTTTATCTTTTTCGTACGCTTGCGCTGGCTGACCTGCCAGCGTAAATGCGGCTAATAACGCCAGCGCCACGCCCCGTTTTAAAAACTTCATATTTCTCTCCCTGAGCCAAAATCAACGACTGAAATTACAATGATATGAAATAATAGTCGAAAATGTTTTCATAAATGAGACTTCCTTCAAACACCTTCCGCAGGTATGTTAGTCAGGTAATAATAACAAATTAGATTACCCTCATAATCGCAACCCAAACAGAAGTGACTTTCTATGGCAATAAGTGAACCAACCCAGCCTGTGGCTGGCGCGTCAGCGTCGGTTGCTAAAGCACGCACCTCATTTGGCATTTTAGGAGCGATCAGCCTCTCCCATTTGCTAAACGATATGATTCAGTCGCTGATCCTGGCGATTTATCCGCTATTGCAGTCAGAGTTCTCGCTGACGTTTATGCAGATCGGGATGATCACCCTAACCTTCCAGTTAGCTTCTTCGCTGCTGCAACCGGTGGTGGGTTACTGGACGGACAAATACCCGATGCCGTGGTCGCTGCCCATAGGAATGTGCTTCACGCTGAGCGGGCTTGTTTTGCTGGCCATGGCCGGCAGCTTCCATATGGTGCTGCTCGCCGCGGCGCTGGTTGGCACCGGCTCTTCGGTATTTCACCCGGAATCGTCCCGTGTGGCGCGTATGGCCTCCGGCGGTCGCCACGGCCTTGCCCAATCGATTTTCCAGGTTGGCGGCAACTTCGGCAGCTCACTGGGACCGTTGCTGGCGGCTGTCATCATCGCGCCATATGGTAAGGGTAATGTGGCCTGGTTTGTGCTGGCCGCGCTATTAGCGATTGTCGTCCTGGCGCAAATCAGCCGTTGGTATGCCGCGCAGCATCGGATGAGTAAAGGAAAGCCGAAGGTCGCTATCGTTAATCCGTTGCCGCGTAATAAAGTGGTGCTGGCTGTAAGCATCCTGCTGGTACTGATTTTCTCCAAATACTTCTATATGGCGAGCATCAGCAGCTATTACACCTTTTATCTGATGCAAAAATTCGGATTATCGGTACAAAACGCCCAGTTTCACCTGTTTGCCTTCCTGTTTGCCGTCGCGGCCGGGACGGTGATTGGCGGACCATTAGGCGATAAAATTGGCAGAAAATATGTTATTTGGGGGTCTATCCTCGGCGTTGCGCCATTTACCCTCGTTTTACCCTACGCAACGCTGGAATGGACCGGGATTTTAACCGTGATCATTGGTTTTATCCTCGCATCGGCGTTTTCTGCCATTCTGGTTTACGCACAGGAGTTGCTTCCTGGGCGTATCGGCATGGTTTCTGGGTTATTTTTCGGTTTTGCCTTCGGCATGGGTGGCTTGGGAGCCGCGGTGTTAGGGCTGATTGCCGACCATACCAGTATCGATTTGGTCTACAAAATATGTGCTTTCCTGCCACTTCTGGGGATACTGACCATATTCTTACCTGATAACCGACATAAAGCCTGATTTTCTGACGGCCAAAGGTAAACTTTGGTCGTCATCACTTACAGTGACCATCAGCGTTTGCCTCAAACATCCCCTCGTAGTTTTCCGATCCGTGCTTTTTTTCCTTTAAAATCCTGTTTTCTTCAAAATTCAATAATTATTCATAAACATAAACATTAAAATTGTCATAAACTATTACTCGCAGTTTGGGTTTTTAGGATCATCACAGCAACCAAAGGAGACGGAATGCATCACGCCACCCCGCTTATCACCACCATTGTCGGCGGCCTTGTACTCGCTTTTATATTAGGCATGATTGCCAATAAACTACGTATTTCTCCTCTGGTGGGATATCTGTTAGCGGGCGTTCTGGCCGGTCCATTTACACCTGGTTTTGTTGCTGATACTAAGCTCGCGCCTGAACTGGCCGAGCTTGGCGTTATTCTGCTGATGTTCGGCGTCGGGCTGCACTTTTCCCTGAAGGATTTGATGGCGGTAAAGTCAATCGCCATTCCCGGCGCGATTGCCCAGATAGCAGTGGCAACGCTGCTGGGTATGGCGCTTTCAGCTGTATTAGGCTGGTCGCTGATGGTGGGGATCGTGTTTGGTCTGTGTCTTTCAACCGCCAGCACCGTGGTGCTACTGCGTGCGCTTGAAGAACGACAGCTCATTGACAGCCAGCGCGGGCAAATTGCCATTGGCTGGCTGATTGTCGAAGATCTGATGATGGTACTGACGCTGGTTCTCCTGCCAGCCGTCGCCGGAATGTTGGAAAAAGAAGATGTCGGCTTCGCTTCTCTGGCTGTCGATATGGGCATTACCATCGGTAAGGTGGTGGCGTTTATCGCGATTATGATGCTGGTGGGTCGTCGCCTGGTACCGTGGATTATGGCCCGCAGCGCCGCAACCGGTTCACGCGAACTGTTTACCCTCTCAGTCCTCGCCCTCGCCTTAGGTATCGCCTTCGGCGCAGTAGAGCTGTTCGATGTCTCCTTTGCACTGGGCGCGTTCTTCGCCGGTATGGTGCTGAATGAATCTGAGCTGAGCCACCGTGCGGCGCATGACACCCTGCCGCTGCGCGATGCGTTCGCCGTGCTGTTCTTCGTTTCCGTCGGAATGCTGTTCGATCCGTTAGTCCTGATCCAGCAGCCGTTGGCAGTACTGGGCACGCTGGCGATTATCATCTTTGGTAAATCCCTTGCCGCCTATTTCCTGGTGCGCATGTTTGGTCACTCTCAACGCACGGCGCTCACCATTGCCACCAGTCTGGCGCAAATTGGTGAATTTGCCTTTATCCTGGCGGGTCTGGGAATGGCGTTAAACCTGCTGCCGCAGGCCGGACAGAATCTGGTGCTGGCAGGGGCAATCCTGTCCATAATGCTCAACCCGGTGCTGTTCGCGGTGTTAGAAAAATATCTCGCCAAAACAGAAACGCTGGAAGAGCAGACTCTGGAAGAGGCTATCGAAGAAGAGAAGCAAATTCCGGTGGATATCTGCAATCACGCCCTGCTGGTTGGCTTTGGTCGCGTCGGCAGCCTGCTGGGTGAGAAATTGATGGCTGCCGGGATCCCGCTGGTGGTTATCGAAACCTCACGTACCCGGGTGGATGAACTGCGCGAGCGTGGGATCCGCGCGGTGCTGGGAAATGCCGCTAACGAAGAGATCATGAATCTGGCGCATCTGGATTGCGCACGCTGGCTGTTGCTAACCATTCCGAATGGCTATGAAGCGGGTGAAATTGTCGCTTCCGCTCGTGAGAAGTGCCCGTCGATTGAGATTATCGCCCGCGCACATTATGATGATGAGGTGGAATATATTACTGAGCGCGGAGCCAATCAGGTCGTCATGGGCGAGCGTGAAATCGCCCGTACCATGCTGGAGCTAATTGAAACGCCGCCTGCCGGTGAAGTTGCTACCGCCAGTTAATGTTACGTGCCGGATGGCGGCGTAAAACGCCTTATCCGGCCTGCTATTGCTACGCGTAGGCCCGATAAGCGTAGCGCCATCGGGCAAGAACTCAGCGATCCCAGTACGACTCTTCGAGACTGTCTTCACGTTCCGGCAAACCGCGCGTCAGGCGCGGTGAATGCTGGTTCAGCACCTGGTAACTCACGCGGTTAGCATATTTACACACCTGGGCTAGCGACGAATAGGTCAGCCAGGTGAACTTGTGCTTGCTGGAGTTAGGCACGTTACTGCGGTGATAGCTGTTGGCAGTAATATCATGCAGCAATGCCGCCAGCGCGCCGTCGCCAGCACCGTTGGTATTCATTATCTTTTCTGGCCCGCCCATATACGGTGCAATGTGCGAATACACACGCAGCGGATTGGTACAGTCTTTATGGCGCATGGCGCGGCTGAATTCGTACTGATTGAATTCGGCAATCGCTCCAGGCAGCAGCGGATGCTGGGTTTTACGTTTGACTTCTTCTTCCGTAAAGCCCGCCATATACAGACCCGCCGGACCCGCAGTGCACAGCACCAGATCCACCCAGTCCAGCGCCTTGTCAGACGCCAGCAGCGGATCGTTCTCGCCGGTCAGCGCTTCAGCCTCTTCTTCATTCATCGCCAGAATAGAGACATGCTCTTTGAGGAATGCCTGCCACCACTGCGGGTTATCGGCAATGACGAATTTGGTGCCCAGCGTCAGTACCACCGGCACATTGTGTTTTTTAGCGTATTCAATCGCCTTCATGGTCGCTTCCGGCATCGGCTCGCCCGGCTCGCAGCGCACCAGATAGGACGTCAGCACCAACGCGGACGCTCCGGCAATCACCGACTCAGGGATGCTATCCGCCCGTAGCTTATTCATATGCCCAGGGCTGATTGCGAAGGTACGCTCTCCGGATTCACCAATCAGCGTAAAGCAACGACCAATCGGTCCATTAACGCCTTGTAGGTAGTTCAGATCGGTACGGCTGGAGGTATTGCATAAATAGCGGTACGCATAGCTGCCAATCTCGATATTGCTGCACATCACGCCCAGCAGCACCGAGCGGTCATCCGCCAGCACGGAGTAGTTGTGCATCGTGTTACCGATCGTACCGCCCGCAAACTGATGGGTGATCAAATTTTCACGCACCAGTTCCTGATAGAGCGCTTCCGCGACATCATCGGCAATCACCAGAGAATGCCCGGCGCTTAATCCATAACGTTTTACAAAGTCATCATCCACTTTGGCTTCAATATCCACCAGCGTCTGGTCGATACCCACCACCCAGGCTGCGCTGGTTTCATTTTCTAGCTGAATTTGTTGCAACAACGGATCGCGCGCGCTGACGGGAAAATAGTGTTTGGATTTACGTTTACCGGGAAATTTCATGGTCGATTTTACGGGTGGTTAACTGAGCGATGCATGGTAGCACATTCCCTGCTGCGCATGCGATGCGACGCTGAGTTTCAATATCGGACGGTGAGATCGCAGTTTATCCGGGATTAATTTCTACAATAACTCACCTTCACAAGGAGCGTTTTATGAAGCCGGAAAACAAAATCCCCGTACTCGACAAAATTTCGGATGAAATGAAAAGCGTGGTGAATTTTCATCGCGACGATTTGCCGCCGTGGCCCGCTGCCGATGACTTCGTGGCCCAGCGCCAACACTACATTCATGAGCGGCGACTGTGGAATGCCGATGCCCCGCAGATGCATACCCGAGAATGCGTGATTTCTACCGCGTGCGGCCCCGTTGCCACACGCATCTACGCTCCGCAGCCCCAAAGCCAGGCCACGCTGTATTACCTGCACGGCGGCGGTTTTATTCTCGGTAATCTGGATACCCATGACCGTATTATGCGTTTACTTGCGCATTACACCCAGTGCACGGTGATCGGCATCGACTATTCGCTGGCGCCGGAGGCCCGCTACCCACAAGCCATCGAAGAGATCGTCGCCGTCTGCCAGTACTATCATCAACATGCTGACGACTATTCCCTCAATATCAATACGATTGGTTTTGCGGGCGATTCCGCCGGAGCCATGCTGGCGCTTGCCAGCGCGCTGTGGCTGCGGGATAAACGCATTGCCTGCGGCAAGGTGGCTGGCGTGCTGTTGTGGTATGGGCTTTACGGGCTACAGGATTCACTGAGCCGACGGCTGATGGGCGGAGAGTGGGATGGGTTAACCCGCGAGGACTTGCAGATGTATGAAAACGCGTACCTACGTAGCGCTGATGATCGCGAGTCACCGTACTATTGCCTGTTTAATAACGACCTGACGCGTGACGTGCCGCCGTGTTTTATCGCCGGCGCGGAGTTCGATCCACTGATTGACGATAGCCGCTTATTATTCCAGACGTTACAGGCGCATCAGCAGCCCTGCCAGTACAAAATGTATCCCGGTACGCTGCACGCCTTCCTGCACTATTCGCGGGTGATGAAAACCGCCGATGAAGCTCTGCAGGACGGCGCGCGTTTCTTTAAGCAACAGCTTTAGCGGTAGGCGGCGGTCAGTTTAACCATCATTTCGATATGTTCCGGTGTGGCATTCAACGCCGGAATATACTCATATTGCTTACCGCCAGCCTCAAGGAAAATCTCCCGGTTTTGCACCGCTATCTCTTCCAGCGTTTCGAGGCAATCAGCCGCGAAGCCCGGACACATAACCTGGATATGTCGGGTTCCTTTCTCCGCCAGCATTTTTAACGTTTCGTCGGTATACGGCGTCAGCCAGGGTTCGCGGCCAAAGCGAGACTGGAAGGTCATCATGACTTTTTCCGGCGGCAGACCAAGCGCTGAAACCAGCTCACGCGTCGTATCGCGACAGCGCTGCGGGTAGTCATCGCCTTCATCGGCGTAGCGCTGCGGAATGCCGTGGTAGGAGAGCAGCAGTAAATCAGGTTCGCCATGTTGAGCGAATGAATCCCGGGCACTCTTGGCCAGCGCATCAATGTAGCTGCTGTCATCGGCGTAATCACGAATAAAAGAGACGCCGGGAATACCGCGTTTACGCGCTAAGATGCGCGCTAGCTCGTCCCAGACTGCTGCAACCGTCGAACAGGAATATTGCGGGTACAGCGGTAACACCACCATGTGTTCCACTCCGCTTGCCAACAGTTCATCGACCGCGCTTTCGAGCGATGGCGAACCGTAGCTCATCCCCAGCGCGACAGGGGTATCAGGCAGACGTTGTGCCAGCGCCTGCTGTTGCGCCTTGCTGTAGACCATCAGCGGGGAACCGTCTTCCATCCAGATTGACTGGTACAGCTTTGCCACACGCGGCGCTCGCAGCGGCAAAATCACACCGCGCAGCAGCGGCCACCACAGTGTAGGGGACGTATCAACTACGCGTGGATCGCTTAAAAACTGGCGCAGGTAGCGCTTAACGGCTTCGGGAGTTGGGGCATCGGGAGTGCCGAGGTTTGCCAGCAGGATACCGGTTTTCGTCTGACGCATTACCGCCTCTTATCGATTCAAATTGTTGATAATTGTAGCGGAAAAGCGGTAAAGAAGAACTAATTGCTGTGAAAGGTAAGACGAGAATTTGCCTGATGGCGATGCGCTTATCAGGCCTACGAGATAATGGCAGACCTGATAAGAGGTTTATTACGCGAAAAAATTAGCCGAGGATTTTTTCCAGCGCTGCGCGCACGTCAGCAACTGCCTGAGTGCCGTCAACTTTCGCGTATTTGGTGTTACCCGCCTGCGCTTCTTTAGAGTAGTAGCCAATCAGCGGTGCGGTCATCTGATGGTATTCCACCAGGCGCTTACGTACGGTCTCTTCCTGATCGTCTTTACGGGTGGTCAGCTCTTCGCCGGTCACGTCGTCTTTGCCTTCAACCTTAGGCGGGTTGAATTTGATGTGGTAAACGCGGCCAGAAGCAGCGTGTACGCGGCGACCGACGATACGGTCAACGATCAGTTCGTCAGGTACGTCAAACTCCAGAACGTAGTCCACGTTGATGCCCGCTTCTTTCATGGCGTCTGCCTGCGGAATAGTACGCGGGAAGCCATCAAGCAGGAAACCATTACGGCAGTCTTCCTGAGCAATACGCTCTTTTACCAGCGCGATCACCAGCTCATCAGTCACCAGCTTACCGGCGTCCATGATGTCTTTCGCTTGTTTGCCCAGCTCGGAGCCAGATTTCACGGCGGCACGCAGCATATCACCGGTGGAGATTTGCGGAATACCATACTTCTCCATGATGAACTGAGCCTGAGTTCCTTTACCCGCGCCCGGAGCGCCAAGCAGAATGATACGCATTACGAAAATCCCCTTAAAGGTTGTCGATATTTTTTAAAAAGCGCTAAACGATACCACCATCACGCAATTGGCTCAAGGAAGGTAGTCTGCGCTGAAACGGTTAATGGCGGGAAAATTGAAAATAAGGAAAGAAATTGCCGGATGGCGGTGTAAACACCTTATCCGGCCTACGATCAAAAAGATGTTGTAGGCCGGATAAGCGTTAGCGCCATCCGGCATTACATTACAGGTATCAGGATACCAGCAACTGGTTCATACGACGAATGAACTGGTTCGGGTCTTCCAGCGTGCCGCGCTCGGCAAACAGCGCCTGATCCAGCAGCAGCTCAACCCACTCTTTGAACTGTGCTTCGTCCTGAGTATCCGCCGTGCGTTTTACCAGCACGTGGTCCGGGTTCAGTTCAAAGATATATTTCACTTCCGGTACGGCCTGGCCCGCAGCGGCAAAGAGTTTCGCCATCTGGGTGCTCATTTCATCCGCATCGGTGGTAACGATGGCTGGCGTGTCGGTCAGACGGTGAGTCAGACGCACTTCTTTCACGCGGTCACCCAGCAGGGTTTTCACACGCTCAACGAACGGCGTCAGCGCTTTTTCCGCTTCTTTTGCCGATTCGTCAACTTCATCCGCCAGCTTGTCGATGGACTCGTCAGCTTTAGCAACGGACTGGAATGCCTTACCGTCGAACTCGGTCAGGTAGTTCATCATCCACTCATCGATGCGGTCAGAAAGCAGCAGCACTTCGATGCCTTTCTTACGCAGCAGTTCCAGGTGCGGGCTGCTCTTCGCCGCCGCATAGCTGTCTGCAGTGATGTAGTAGATTTTCTCCTGCCCTTCTTTCATTCGCGACACGTAATCTTCCAGCGACACGGTTTGCGCGGAGGAGTCAGTGTGCGTAGACGCGAAGCGCATCAGTTTAGCGATCGTTTCCTGGTTGGCGTGGTCTTCCGCCGGGCCTTCTTTCAGCACCAGGCCGAACTGTTTCCAGAAGGTCTGGTATTTTTCCGCGTCGTCTTTCGCCAGTTTTTCCAGCATCTGCAGTACGCGTTTGGTCAGCGCGCTGCGCAGGTTACGAGTGACGGTGCTGTCCTGCAGGATCTCGCGAGAAACGTTCAGCGGCAGATCGTTAGAATCTATCAGACCGCGGACAAAGCGCAGGTAGTTCGGCATGAACTGCTCGGCATCGTCCATGATGAAGACACGCTGGACGTACAGTTTCAGACCATGCTTGTGATCGCGGTTCCACATATCCCACGGCGCCTGCGACGGGATATACAGCAGGCTGGTGTACTCCTGCTTACCTTCCACACGGTTGTGGCTCCAGGTCAGCGGGTCAGTGAAGTCGTGAGCGATGTGCTTGTAGAATTCGTTGTACTCGTCGTCTTTGATTTCCGACTTGTTACGGGTCCACAGCGCCTGCGCCTTGTTGATTTTTTCCCAGGAAACCACGGTCTCGCCGTCTTTCTCTTCGGATTTTTCGATCTCTACCGGCAGCGCAATATGGTCGGAATATTTGCTGATGATGGAACGTACGCGCCAGTCATCGAGGAACTCGTCTTCGCCTTCACGCAGATGCAGAGTGATTTCGGTACCACGGTCTTCTTTGGTAATATCAGCAACGGTGTACTCGCCTTCGCCCGCAGATTCCCAGAACACGCCGTTTTCCGGTTTATCACCCGCAGCACGGGTACGCACGGTGACTTTGTCCGCCACGATGAAGGCAGAGTAGAAACCAACCCCGAACTGACCGATCAACTGGCTGTCTTTCGCCTGATCGGAGCCCATAGATTCGAGGAAAGATTTGGTGCCGGATTTCGCAATGGTCCCCAGATGATCGATAACGTCATCACGGTTCATCCCCACGCCGTTATCGGCAATGGTCAACGTACGCTTATCTTTATCGAAGGAAACACGCACACGCAGCTCACCGTCACCTTCATACAGGTCCGGGTTAGACAGTGCGCGGAAACGCAGCTTGTCTGCCGCATCCGAGGCGTTAGAGATAAGCTCACGCAGGAAGATTTCTTTATTGGAATACAGAGAATGGATCATCAGGTGCAGAAGCTGTTTTACTTCTGACTGAAAACCACGAGTTTCTTGTCCTTTCATGTAGATCTACCTCAACAATGCCATATTCAATGGTAAAAACACGTTGAGGGTGAAATGGGGACAAGCGGGAAGGATTTCAAGCGGAAGCCGCCGTCGCGGCCTCCGTTTGTTCAGAATTTAATCTTGTGTCGTCCTGCCAGAGAGTGCGACAGCGTGGTGCCATCGACCATTTCCAGCTCGCCGCCTACCGGAACGCCATGGGCGATACGGCTGGCTTCAACGCCATATTGCATGCAAAGCTCAGCAATATAGTTGGCGGTCGCCTCTCCTTCGACCGTGGGATTGGTCGCCAGAATCAGTTCGTTGATTTGCTCAGACGCCAGTCGCTGTTCAAGACGATCCAGCCCGATATCATCAGGCCCGATACCGTCCAGCGGCGACAGGTGTCCCATCAGCACGAAGTAACGTCCGGAAAATTGCCCGGTTTGCTCAATGGCGTAGATGTCCGCCGGACTCTCCACCACGCAAATCTGACCGTTTTCCTGGCGACGCGGGTTCGAACAGATGTTGCAGACGTCCTGCTCTGTGAAGGTGCGGCAATCGGCACAGTGGCCGATTTCCGACATCGCCTTCGTTAACGCCTGCGCCAGACGCATCCCGCCGCTGCGATCGCGCTGAAGCAGCGTGAACGCCATGCGCTGCGCCGACTTCGGGCCAACGCCCGGCAGACAGCGCAGTGCTTCCATAAGCTGAGTTAACAGCGGGCTGGTTTGCATCAGAACGGCATCTTAAAGCCAGGCGGCAGCTGCATTCCGGAAGAAACAGAGGCCATCTTCTCTTTCTGCGTCTCTTCAATGCGACGCGCCGCGTCGTTGAATGCCGCAGCAACCAGGTCTTCCAGCATCTCTTTGTCGTCTTCCAGCAGGCTTGGATCGATCTCCACGCGACGGCAGTTATGCGCACCGTTGATGGTCACTTTTACCAGACCCGCGCCAGATTCGCCGGTCACTTCCAGCTTGGCGACTTCTTCCTGCATCTGCTGCATTTTTTCTTGCATCTGCTGGGCCTGTTTCATCAGGTTACCCAGACCGCCTTTACCAAACATAGGCTTCTCTCTCAATCACGTTAAGGGATGACGACCGTCAAACCATTAGGCTGACGATCAAATGGGGCGAATACTCTCTTCGTCCAGCTCCGCATCGAAAAAACGACGCAGCGTCTGGATGTTATTATCCGCAATAATCGACTCACGCGCCTGCGCGAGCTTCTCTTCATAAATGGCCTGACGCCACTCCAGCGGCGTGCGCACCGCAGGATTATCATCTTCAACGATGGTCAATTCAACCGTTGACCCCGTTAAGGAACTCAGTGCTTCGGCCAGTTTTTGCTGCGCGCCGCTGGAATTAAGGTGTCGCTGCGTGGAACGCAGGTGCAGGCAAACCACGTTGCCATTCTCTTCTTTCCAGGCATTAAGCGCCACCTGCTCCACCAGTTTAGGCAGCGAGAGCTGGCTCACCTGGGCGGCCCACGGGTCGCGTTCAATGGCTTCAGCCGCAAGCTTTGCCGCCAGTTCCGGCGTTTTTTCATGCTCGAGCGCTTTTTTCAGCGCTTTCGGCGTGGCGACGACTTCTTTGACTTCTGCAACAGGATTGGTCGCTTTCCAGCGATACGCTTCTTTCTTCGCCGGTGCTTTTTCCAGCGCAGAGACTGCCGGACGCGCCTGAACACGTTCCGACACCGAAGCCAGTCTTTCCAGCGCAGCATTATTCACCGGCCGCGCGCGGGAAGCGGCTGCCGGTTCACTCTTTTTTGCTTTGGTTGCTCCCTGAGCACGTTGCAGTTGACTGCGCGCCGCCAGCACCTGACTGGTGGCATCGGAAAGCGGCACATTCTGTTGCTGTTGCGCTGGCGCAGGTTGCTGCTGTGGCACCTGTGTCGGGGTCATTACCGCTGTGGGTGCGACCGGGGCAAACGACTGGCGCGGGACTTCAGGTTCCGGGAGTGGCATGCGCGGATGAAAAGCCAGCGCACGCAGCAGCGTCATTTCGACGCCCATTCGCCTGTCCGGCGCATACGGCAGTTCTTTGCGCCCAATTAACAGGGTCTGGTAGTAAAGCTGCACATCGGTAGGCGGTACAATTCGCGCCAGTTCACGCATACGCTGTTCAATGGCGGCCATATCGCTACCGAGCGCAGCAGGTGAAAGCTGAACCATGGCAATACGATGCAGCAAAGCCGACATCTCAACCAGCAGCGCTTCCCATTCGATACCACGCGCGGCAGCGTCGTTCACCAGCGTCATCACGCGTTCGCCGTCCGCAGCCACAACCGCTTCAACAAGCGAGAGCGCCTGGTCGTCGTCCAGCGTGCCGAGCATGGTGCTGACCGCGTCGGTCGAGACCTGACCATCGCCGCTGGCAATCGCCTGATCGGTCAGGCTTAGCGCATCGCGCAGGCTGCCGTCCGCGGCGCGAGCCAGCAGTTGCAGCGCACGCGGTTCATGGGCGATATGCTCTTCTTTGAGAATATGCTCAAGCTGATAGCGAATCTGTTCGACATCCAGCGCTTTAAGATGGAATTGCAGACAGCGCGACAGGATGGTCACCGGCAGCTTCTGCGGATCGGTGGTCGCCAGCAGGAATTTGACGTGCGCGGGCGGCTCTTCGAGCGTTTTCAGCAAGGCGTTAAAACTGTGGCGCGACAGCATGTGCACTTCGTCGATCAAATAGACCTTAAAGCGCCCGCGCGCGGGCGCATACTGAACGTTATCCAGCAGATCGCGAGTATCTTCGACTTTAGTGCGTGAGGCGGCATCGATTTCAATCAAATCGACAAAACGCCCCTGCTCAATTTCCCGGCAGTTATCGCACACGCCGCACGGCGTAGCGGTGATGCCAGTTTCACAGTTTAATCCCTTCGCCAGCAAGCGGGCGATAGAGGTTTTTCCGACGCCACGGGTACCGGAAAACAAATAAGCATGATGAATACGCCCTAACGACAAGCCGTTCGCCAGTGCCGTCAGCACATGTTCCTGGCCGACGACGTCAGCAAAGGTTTGTGGGCGCCATTTTCGGGCTAAGACCTGATAACTCATTGGCAGGCTCTGAAAGGCTGGAGGGTGGATTCACAGGAGGGTAATGCTAACACAACCTCGCAGCAACGGCGAGGTTGACACGTTATATTCGGGCGTTATCGTTGCAGTCAGTTTGGTTTCGGGCAGCGCACAGAAACCGGAGCGTACACGCAGTACGTGAGGATTTCGAGCACTGACCGGGGCCAAAATGGCAAAAAAGATAGCCCTAAATTAGTGGCCCGGGAATGGAACCAGGCTATAACAGGTCAGCCCCTGCTTTTCCAGACGCTGCTCGCCGCCCAGATCAAACAGGTTAATGATAAAGGCAGCATCGGTCACTTCGCCACCCAGGCGGCGGATCAGCTTCACGGTCGCTTCAATCGTGCCGCCAGTTGCCAGAAGATCGTCCACAACCAGGACTTTATCACCCGGTTTGATGGCATCAACGTGGATTTCCAGCTGATCGGTGCCGTACTCCAGCTCATAGGTCTCAGCAATAACTTCACGCGGAAGCTTACGCGGTTTGCGTACCGGAACAAAGCCGACGCCCAGCCCCAACGCTACCGGCGCGCCAAACAGGAAGCCACGCGCTTCGGTGCCAACCACTTTAGTGATCCCCGCATTTTTGTAGCGCTCAACCAGCAATTCAATGCTGAGGGCGTAGGCTTTCGGATCTTCCAGTAAACTGGTGACATCACGGAAAAGAATGCCCGGTTTTGGGTAGTCGTGGATGCTTTTGATGCTATTTTTGAGAAACTCAAGCTGCTGTGCAGTCGCGGTCATAAGTTTGTGCCTGATTAATACAGTATTACTTCACGGCGCACTATACACTTCATCCTCGACGTATCTTGAATGATTTTGTGTCTATATTAGGGCCAAGGTTACACGTGGTTAACCTTTGACCATCTGCGCCTGTGCTCGAAAACGGTCGAATTTACTGGCTGCGAGAGACAATTGCAACAGCGATTATTGCGCTTTACTGCTTTTGTTGTTTTTCATCAATCACCGGGATCCGCCACATAAAAATCAGTAAACAAGCGAGAATAACCAGCAGCAGGCCGCGTACCCACATCATATTGACCAGCCAGAGGGAAATAGCAAACGTCACCAGAATCAACAAAATAGCGCGCGGTTTTGCTCCCGGCGGCATCGCGCGATGTTTTTGCCAGTGACGCAGATACCCGCCGAACCACGAACGGTAAAGCAACCAGTCGTGAAAACGCGGCGATGAGCGGGCAAAACACCAGGCGGCCAGCAGTATAAACGGCGTCGTCGGCAACAGAGGCAATACTACGCCCAGCGTACCTAGCACTACCGCTATCCAGCCAATGATGATTAGAATAATGCGTTGCATAATATCAGTACTTAACACAGAGAATCGCTACTTTAGCATAACAGTTCTCATTTTCATCGGAGTGTTGTTGTGAAAACCGCCATGCTGTTACAGACGCTCGAAAACCAGCTTAACCGCCTGCGACAGCGTTGTGCTCCGCTGGCGCACCACACAACGCTTAGCGCCCGCTTTGACAGGCATCTGTTTCACACGCGCAGCACATTGCTGCAGGCCTGCCTGGATGAAGCTGACGATAATCTTACTGCCCTACGTCGCGCCGTTGAGCAGCAACAACTACCACAAATCACCTGGCTTGCGGAACACCTTGCCTCACAGTTAGAGGCGATTTCACGTGAAACTGCCAGTTGGTCGCTACGCGAGTGGGACAGCGCATCTCCAGGTCTGGCGCGCTGGCAGCGCAAGCGGGTCCAACATCAGGAGTTTGAACGCCGTCTGGTTGAAATGACGCGTGAACGCAAAGAGCGTCTGGCTCAGGCTACCGGCTTTGCAGAACAGCAAAAACTGCATCGTGAAGTAGAAGCATTCGAGGCGCGACTGGCGCGCTGCCGTCATGCTCTGGCAAGAATAGAAAACGTGTTGGCGCGTTTAACCCGTTAATCCCCGGAGAATTTATGTCATTAGAGAACGCCCCGGACGAGGTCAAACTGGCCGTCGATTTGATTGTTTTACTTGAGGAAAATCAGGTTGCACCTGAAACCGTACTGAAGGCGCTGGAGATTGTTAAACGGGATTACGAAAAGAAACAGCTCTCTTCTTCAAAAAACGCGCTATAGCTGAAATGCCTGATAGCGTTGCACTTACCAGGCCTACGAATGAATCGAAGCTCGCAGGCCTGATGAGTTTTTCTATTAACCTACCGAAGGCGTCGGATCATCACCTTTAATGATGTCACGCTTAACCTCGGTCACGGTGTCGCCCTTCGCGTTGTGCAGGTGCACTTCAAGCTGGTTAAAGGCGATATCAATGTCGTTTTCACGGCACAAACGATCGACCGCACGGTTCAGTTCATCAACCGTGTGACTACGATCGCGCAGTTCACGCACGTATAAACGCAGTTCATGATCCAGCGTGCTGGCGCCGAAGGCGGTAAAGAACACAGCAGGCTCCGGATCGTGCATCACTTTCGGGTGTTCCATCGCCGCCTGCAGCAGCACTTTCTTCACTTTGTCCAGATCCGAACCGTAGGCCACGCCGATGCGGATCACCAGACGCGTGGTGGTATCGGAAAGCGACCAGTTGATCAAACGCTCCGTCACAAAGGCTTTGTTCGGGATGATCACCTCTTTGCGATCGAAGTCGGTAATGGTGGTGGCACGGATACGGATCTTGCTGACCGTTCCTGAGAACGTACCGATAGTCACGGTATCGCCGATGCGGACCGGGCGTTCAAACAGAATAATCAGACCCGAAACAAAGTTACCGAAGATTTCCTGCAAACCAAAACCAAGACCAACCGACAGGGCTGCTGCCAGCCACTGTAGCTTATCCCACGAAACACCGAGCGATCCGAAGACCGTCATCGCGCCGATGGCGATGATCGCGTAGTTAAGGATCGTGGTGATCGCATACGAAGCGCCCTGACGCATCTTCAGTCGCGAGAGCACCAGCACTTCCAACAGGCCGGGTAAGTTACGGATCAGCGCCCACGCGACCATTGAGGCAATAATCGCAAACAGCAGGCTACCCATGGTGACGTCTTTCACCACTGCCGCACCCGCTTCGGTACCGTTGTAATGCCAGAGCGTAATGCTGTCGAGATAGCTGAACACGGTGATCAAATCAGACCAAATGGCCCAGAACAAGACACCAAACAGGGCAACCATCACCAGCATAGTTATACGCAGCGTTTGCTGGTTAACCTGCTCAAGCGCGATGGTCGGTTCTTCCTGCGGTTCGGCACCTTCCGCTCCTTCTTTCACCAGGTTCTGACGACGCGCCAGCGCACGACGCCAGGCGATACGGCGTGCCGCGACGCTCAACCCACGCAGCACGGTCTGGTACAGCAGGTTCCAGAGAATGACCAGATAAACCGTTTCAATCCAGCGTCCCGCCAGACGCAGCGTGGTGTAGAAATAGCCGGTCGCCGTCAGCACCATTAATGCTATCGGGATAATAGACAGCACGGTAATCGTCACCAGACGCAGACCATGCGACTCTTTATCACGCCAGCTTTCGCGGCACATTGGCCATACCAGGAAGGCGATCAGCAGCAGGTTGAGGAAAATCACCACCTGACCCAGCACATCGTCCATCAGATTGAGCGGTGACAGTTCAGCAATGACCGACCAAAAATTAAGCGGCAACAGCGCCAGGCTAATACGCACGATTTGGCGGCGCCAATGGCTAGTTTGTTTTGCTGGCATACCAAAATGACGAATTGCCACGCCATCTTTTTCCAGCACCTTCCAGCACAAACCAAACACCAGCCAGAAGACTGTCATCTTCTTACTGAACGCCCACAGTAGGTCGCTGATATTCAACTGCATGGTAAGCAGAATCAGACCTACCGCAAGGATAATCAGGCACGCCGGCAAGGCTCTGATGAGATCGATCAGAATCGCTTTTGGCGTGTTGAGCTGACTGTCATTACGCAGGTTACCCACCGCAGCGGCTAATTTCGCCTGATACTCTTTCAACCATTTCAGACGCCAGCGGATTAACCCGGCAATGAGCAGCAGCGGCAATCCCGCCAGGAACGCAATAAATACTGCGGGCCACGCTTTTTCCCAGTTCACCGTGATTTTCATCGACTTAAACTGGTCTTTAAGCGTTTGCGGGAAAGCTTTGATCCAGTCCCAGTCCATCGGACGGTTACTGTTAACCCAGAAAATCTGCTGCGTGAGGATCCCTTTCAGGTTTTTCGACACGCTCATTAACTGCTGCTGGTTAATTTGCAGATTAATCGCCATCATCAGCTGGTTGCCCAGTTGCTTATTGAGCTGATCCAACAGTTCACGACGCATATCCACAACCTGCAGTAAGGCATCATGGACTTCGCCGTTAACTTCGTTGCTGTGCCCTTCTTCCAGTTTGGCGACAAACGCATCATTCTGGAACAGCGCGTCGCGCTGCTGGTTGACCTCGAACTGCTCCAGACGCAAGTCGGCGATCCGGTTGGTCATATCGGCAAGTTCATCCGCCGACGGCAGCGTTTGTTGTTGCTGATACAGAATACGCGACAGCAGCAGACTGCCTTTCAGAACGGCGATCTGTTCTTTAATGTTGCGTTCGGATTGCAGCGCGCGGTCAAGCCAGTTTTTGACTTTGATATTTTGCTGCATCAGGCTGTTGCCGTTTTCGGTCGCGGCAATCAGACGCTGGCTGAGCTGATGGTTAACATCAAGCTCCTGCTTCACTAACGGATTGGACTGAATACGCTCGGCTTCATCCGGCGTGACTGCTTCCTGCGCCGTTTTTTCGGTTAACGTCAGTCGCTTGCTGTTCACCGCTTCCTGCAGGAGCTGGAGCTGATGCTCAAGGCGGTTACTGTTCGCCGTCACGTAATCACGTTGTTTTTGCAAGGTATCTTGCAAAATCGTATTACCTTCAAGGCTCTTACGCTGTTGGTCGATCTGCGCATTCAGCAGCGCCTGCTGCGCCTGTAACAGCACCTGCTGGCTGGGGCGTAAAGCACCTTCGCCTACATTAGTGCCATCAAGTCGGTTGCGGATTTGCTGCATCTGCTGCGACGCGGTGTACATCGCATTTTGTACGCGCTCTGGCTGAGTCTGGAGCGACACCAGCTGGCTGTTATACGTGGCCAGATCGTTTTGCGAGCTTTGCAGGTCATCGAGCACCTGCGCGACGCGTGACTCAAGCTGTCGTAAGGAAAGCGTGCTCAGCGTTTTTCGCGTTTCGTCGTCATTGTCGACATCGCTGAGCGAATTTAGCGCATCCGTCGCCTGGCGCATTTTCTCCGGCGCCTGGGCCACTTTCTGGCGAAGCTGTACGGTCTCATCTTTCACGCGATCGATTTTATCCAGCGTGGCGATAGTATCGATGAGATCCTGTTGGACCAGCTTATCCTGCGCGGAGAGATCTTTTTGTTTACTCAGTGCGTCCAGTTGGCTCTGAATATCTGCTTTCGTCGGCAGTTCACCACTCTGTTGCGCCCGCGCAAATGCAGATGACTGGCAGGATAACAATAGAATGAAGAAAAGTATGCTAATAGCAATTACATGCTGTGAACGTTTATAGAGCTGCAACATAGTCATGAGAATGAATGTTTCTGAACCGGGAAAGTGACCGGAAATAGTCAAGCGGCAAGAATATCACGGCTGTGACCGGCAGAATAGCAGCAGGCAAAACGACCAGGAGAATTCCTGGTGCAGAATGGCAAACTAGCTTGTCTCTCCTGCCTGCAGGCACAAGCTTGGGCAAAGCAGACACATCTCCAGCAGCACCGCCACGTACTGACGAGCCTCATTCTTCAGATCAAACGATTCGGGAGCAAATAACCAGTTCTCCATGATCCCGGAAATATAGCTACGCATTAACACCGCTACACGACGTGTGTTCAGGTTTTCCGGCAACATGTTGACATCCATACAGTGGCGTAACGTTTTTTCTATACGGTCATAGTTTTCCAGACACAGGCTACGTTCGACTAACTGAACTGATGCTATTTCCCCGACAAATTCGCATTTGTGGAATATAATCTCCATCAATAAACGTCGGCGTTCTTCTGTCACGGTAGTTTCAAGAACGTAAATTAAAATTTCTCTTAATACTGATAGTGGATCGTCAGGGAATTTTGCCTGATACTCAGTCTCTAACTCATCAATGTTAGGTTTTGCTAGCTCCCAGATTTCACTGAATAAATCCGATTTGTTTTTGAAATGCCAATAGATTGCACCGCGCGTCACACCAGCGGCTTTTGCGATCTCAGCCAGCGAGGTGGATGAGACCCCTTGTTGCGAAAACATACGCAGAGCGACATCAAGAATGTGTTGTCGTGTTTCCTGTGCTTGTTGTTTGGTTTTTCGTGCCATAGGTCAGTGAATTTACAGGCGTTAGATTTACATACATTTGTGAATGTATGTACCATAGCACGACGATAATATAAACGCAGCAATGGGTTTATGGGCTTTAAGCCATTGATCAATTTGAAATCGGACACTCGAGGTTTACATATGAACAAAAACAGAGGGTTAACGCCTCTGGCAGTCGTTCTGATGCTCTCAGGCAGCTTAGCGCTAACAGGATGTGACGACAAACAGGCCCAACAAGGGGGCCAGCAAATGCCAGAGGTTGGAGTTGTTACGCTCAAAACTGAACCTCTACAGATCACAACCGAACTTCCGGGTCGCACCAGTGCGTTTCGTATTGCTGAAGTTCGTCCTCAGGTTAGCGGGATTATCCTGAAACGTAATTTCACGGAAGGTGGTGACATCGAAGCGGGTGTATCTCTCTATCAGATTGATCCTGCTACTTACCAGGCCGCTTATGAAAGTGCAAAAGGCGATCTGGCTAAAGCACAAGCCGCAGCAAACATTGCTCAACTGACGGTGAAACGTTATCAGAAACTGTTGGGTACTAAGTACATCAGCCAACAGGACTACGATAGCGCGTTGGCTGACGCACAGCAGGCAAACGCCGCCGTTGTTGCCGCGAAAGCCGCGGTAGAAACTGCACGCATCAATCTGGCTTACACCAAAGTGACGTCACCGATCAGCGGTCGCATTGGTAAATCATCCGTTACGGAAGGCGCTCTGGTGCAAAACGGTCAGGCGACCGCACTGGCGACCGTTCAGCAGTTGGATCCCATCTATGTAGACGTGACGCAGTCAAGCAACGACTTCCTGCGCCTGAAACAAGAGCTGGCCAACGGCACGCTGAAGCAAGAAAACGGTAAAGCGAAAGTCGAACTGGTGACCAATGACGGCATTAAATACCCGCAGTCCGGTACGCTGGAATTTTCTGATGTGACGGTAGATCAAACCACTGGGTCGATTACGTTACGCGCAATTTTCCCGAACCCGGATCATACCTTACTGCCGGGTATGTTCGTCCGCGCACGTCTGGAAGAAGGGATTAACCCAACTGCATTATTGGTTCCACAGCAAGGCGTTACCCGCACACCGCGTGGCGATGCCAGTGCATTGGTTATCGGTGCAGACAACAAAGTTGAAACTCGTCAAATTGTCGCCGCACAAGCGATTGGCGACAAATGGTTAGTCACTGATGGACTTAAGCCGGGCGACCGCGTGATTGTTACTGGGCTGCAGAAAGTACGTCCTGGCGCGCAGGTAAAAGCGCAGGAAATCACCGCTGATAACAACCAGCAAGGCCAAAGCGGTAGCCAGCCTGAACAGTCCAAGTCTTAACTTAAACAGGAGCCGTTAAGACATGCCTAATTTCTTTATCGATCGCCCAATATTTGCGTGGGTGATCGCCATTATCATCATGTTGGCAGGGGGGCTCGCGATCCTCAAATTGCCGGTAGCGCAATATCCGACTATTGCACCGCCAGCAGTGACGATCTCCGCGACCTATCCTGGCGCTGATGCCAAAACAGTACAGGATACTGTTACGCAGGTTATCGAACAGAATATGAACGGTATCGATAACCTGATGTACATGTCCTCAAACAGTGACTCCACGGGTACCGTGCAGATCACCCTGACCTTCCAGTCTGGTACTGATGCGGATATCGCACAGGTACAGGTGCAGAACAAACTGCAGCTGGCCATGCCGTTGCTGCCTCAGGAAGTACAGCAGCAAGGGGTTAGCGTTGAGAAGTCATCCAGCAGCTTCCTGATGGTTGTCGGTGTTATCAACACCAACGGCACCATGACGCAGGAGGATATTTCCGACTACGTTGGCGCCAACATGAAGGATGCCATTAGCCGTACTTCAGGCGTGGGCGACGTTCAGCTGTTTGGTTCTCAGTATGCGATGCGTATCTGGATGGATCCGAACAAACTGAACAACTTCCAGCTGACACCGGTTGATGTAATCAGCGCCATCAAAGCGCAGAACGCCCAGGTTGCAGCCGGTCAGTTAGGTGGTACGCCGCCGGTGAAAGGTCAGCAGCTTAACGCATCGATCATTGCGCAAACCCGTCTGACCTCCGCTGATGAGTTCGGCAAAATCCTGCTGAAAGTGAATCAGGATGGTTCCCAGGTTCGTCTGCGTGACGTAGCGAAAGTGGAACTGGGCGGTGAGAACTACGACATCATTGCGAAGTTCAACGGTAAACCGGCATCCGGTCTGGGTATCAAGCTGGCAACAGGTGCTAACGCCCTGGACACCGCAAACGCTATCCGCGAAGAACTGAAGAAGATGGAGCCGTTCTTCCCGTCAGGTCTGAAGATCGTTTACCCGTATGACACCACGCCGTTCGTGAAAATTTCTATTCACGAAGTTGTGAAAACGCTGGCAGAAGCAATCATCCTCGTGTTCCTGGTAATGTATCTGTTCCTGCAGAACTTCCGCGCGACGCTGATTCCGACTATCGCCGTGCCGGTGGTACTCTTGGGTACATTTGCCGTCCTGGCGATTTTCGGCTTCTCAATAAATACCCTGACGATGTTCGGGATGGTGCTCGCCATCGGCCTGCTGGTGGATGACGCCATCGTGGTGGTCGAGAACGTTGAACGTGTAATGGCTGAGGAAGGACTACCGCCGAAGGAAGCAACGCGAAAATCGATGGGCCAGATTCAGGGCGCATTGGTGGGTATCGCGATGGTGCTGTCAGCGGTATTTATCCCAATGGCGTTCTTCGGGGGGTCGACCGGTGCAATTTACCGTCAGTTCTCCATCACCATTGTTTCCGCGATGGCGCTGTCTGTACTGGTGGCATTGATTCTGACCCCTGCCCTGTGTGCGACCATGCTCAAACCGATTGCTAAAGGCGATCACGGAGAAGGCAAAAAAGGCTTCTTCGGCTGGTTTAACCGCATGTTCGATAAGAGCACGCATCATTATACCGATAGCGTGGGCGGTATTCTGCGCAGCACCGGTCGTTATCTGGCGCTGTATCTGATTATCGTTGTGGGCATGGCCTATCTGTTCGTTCGTCTGCCAAGTTCGTTCCTGCCAGATGAAGACCAGGGGGTATTCCTGTCTATGGCTCAGCTGCCAGCGGGTGCGACGCAAGAGCGTACCCAGAAGGTACTGGACGAAATGACGGATTACTACCTGACCAAGGAAAAAGCGAACGTTGAATCGGTGTTTGCCGTTAACGGTTTCGGTTTTGCTGGTCGTGGTCAGAACACCGGCATCGCGTTCGTTTCTCTGAAAGACTGGAGTGAACGTCCTGGCGAAGAGAACAAGGTTGAAGCGATTACTCAGCGTGCAATGGGCGCATTCTCGCAGATTAAAGACGCGATGGTCTTTGCCTTTAACCTGCCAGCGATTGTGGAGTTAGGGACCGCAACCGGTTTTGACTTCCAGTTGATTGACCAGGCGGGTCTGGGCCATGAGAAGCTGACTCAGGCGCGTAACCAACTGTTTGGTGAAGTCGCGAAGCATCCTGATCTGTTGGTCGGTGTTCGTCCTAACGGTCTGGAAGATACGCCGCAGTTCAAGATCGATATCGATCAGGAAAAAGCGCAGGCTCTGGGCGTTTCCATTAGTGATATTAATACAACGCTGGGTGCAGCATGGGGCGGAAGCTACGTGAATGACTTCATCGACCGTGGTCGTGTGAAGAAAGTTTACGTCATGTCTGAAGCGAAATACCGTATGTTGCCAGAAGATATTGGCAACTGGTATGTCCGCGGTAGCGATGGACAGATGGTACCGTTCTCCGCCTTCTCAACCTCACGTTGGGAATACGGTTCGCCGCGTCTGGAACGCTATAACGGTTTGCCTTCCATGGAAATCTTAGGCCAGGCCGCTCCGGGTAAAAGTACCGGTGAAGCCATGGCGATGATGGAGCAACTGGCCAGCAAACTGCCATCCGGTATCGGTTATGACTGGACTGGTATGTCCTACCAGGAACGACTGTCCGGCAACCAGGCTCCTGCCCTGTATGCTATTTCACTGATCGTCGTATTCTTGTGTCTGGCAGCGTTGTACGAGAGCTGGTCAATTCCGTTCTCCGTAATGCTGGTTGTACCGCTGGGTGTGATCGGTGCATTGCTGGCAGCAACGTTCCGCGGCCTGACCAACGACGTTTACTTCCAGGTAGGCCTGCTCACAACCATTGGGTTGTCGGCGAAGAACGCGATACTTATCGTCGAATTCGCCAAAGACTTGATGGATAAAGAGGGTAAAGGTCTGATAGAGGCGACGCTGGACGCAGTACGCATGCGTTTACGTCCAATCCTGATGACGTCACTGGCCTTTATTCTGGGCGTAATGCCGCTGGTCATCAGCTCCGGCGCAGGCTCCGGTGCGCAGAACGCCGTTGGTACTGGCGTAATGGGTGGGATGGTGACGGCAACCGTGTTGGCGATCTTCTTTGTTCCGGTGTTCTTTGTGGTGGTACGCCGCCGCTTTAGCCGCAAAAATGAAGATATTGAGCATAGCCACTCAGTAGAGCATCATTGATACATCTCTAAAGATAAGGCCGCGCAAGCGGCCTTTTTTCTGGAAAAATCATAAAAATCACTTATTGCCATTCCGTTTATTTTCTATCGGGTAAATAAGCGATATAATCCTTGCAGCCTTAAAGGCTATTCTTAAAAAAACAGCGAGAGTTCTTATTTACTTTAATAAATATTAAGATTAATCCTATCCACTGGTTTTCATTGTCGGTTGTTGCCTTTCGTTGCTAAACCTAAACAAGATAACCCGATGATTGCCCGAAGAATAAAGAAACTGTCCCATTTCGAATTGCGGCATTTATCTGTTAAAATGTAAAAATGACGTAGCATCATAATTTTACATAATTGTAATTTTTCGTGATATGACGATGAAATCTTTTTTAGAGTAGATTATAGTTAAATCATCAGGAGTCGCGGGCAAGTTCCAGGTAGTTGTTGTATCCATCCCGAAAGGTGTTCGGTTAGTTTAAGCCACTAAGAAGGGGATGCGTTATGGATGAATACTCACCCAAAAGACATGATATCGCGCAGCTTAAATTTCTCTGCGAAACTCTGTATCATGACTGTCTTGCAAACCTTGAACAAAGTAACCATGGCTGGGTTAATGACCCTACCTCTGCAACCAGCTTGCAGCTCAATGAACTGATAGAGCATATTGCAACCTTCGCACTTAATTATAAAATTAAGTACAATGAGGACAATAAGCTGATCGCGCAGATAGATGAATACCTGGATGACACTTTTATGTTGTTCAGCAGTTATGGTATTAATACGCAGGATCTGCAGAAATGGCGGAAGTCAGGTAATCGACTGTTTCGCTGTTTTGTCAATGCCACCAGGGCTAATCCTGTTAGTTTGTCTTGTTAAAAATTATTACAATCATAGGTAAGAGTTATGTCCGATAAACCATTAACTAAAACAGATTATTTGATGCGCCTGCGACGTTGCCAGACAATTGATACGCTAGAGCGCGTTATTGAAAAAAATAAATATGAATTGTCCGACAACGAACTGGCTGTATTTTACTCAGCAGCAGATCATCGCCTTGCTGAATTGACCATGAATAAGCTTTACGACAAGATTCCAACTTCTGTTTGGAAATTCATTCGCTAATTGCACTCAAGGTTAAGTCAGGTATAGCGGCACATTTGTCTGGCTGACCGTTTTCGTATTTATACCTGTCATACTTCAAGTTGCATGTGCGTTGGCTTTCCTCGCTCACCCTAGTCACGTACTAATGTACGCTCCCAGGGATTCGCTGCGTCGCCGCCTTCCTGCAACTCGAATTATTTAAGGTATACAATGGTTATTTAATTCAAATCACGTGACTATGATCACAGCAAAGAAGCGGGAACGTTCCCCTTGCTTGCATTACGTTTTACTGTGCTGAAATAACCTTCAGTACACAGGGAAATCGTAATGCGTAATGAAAAGCAAAAAATGATCGTCGGCGAATACTATCGCCCGGCAGATGAAACGCTGCGCAGTGACCGACTACGCGCTCGTCAGTTGATCCATCGCTACAACCTCACCGCTCCCGATGAAAAAAATGAGCGTCAGGCAATCCTGCATGATCTGTTAGGTCAGAGTGAGGGTGCCTATATTGAACCCTCTTTCCGGTGTGATTACGGTTATAACATCTATCTTGGTAAAGATTTTTACGCTAATTTCGACTGCGTTATGCTCGACGTCTGCCCAATTCATATTGGCGACAACTGCATGCTGGCACCTGGCGTTCATATCTATACCGCGACCCATCCGCTGGATGCTACCGAGCGCAACAGTGGCGTGGAGTTCGGAAAGCCCGTGACTATCGGCAATAATGTCTGGATAGGTGGCCGTGCAGTGATCAATCCTGGCGTCACGCTGGGCGATAACGTGGTTGTGGCATCAGGTGCAGTAGTCACTAAAAGCGTTCCAGCGAACACCGTAGTTGGGGGCAATCCCGCAAGGATCATCAAAACGCTGTGATCTTAAATGTAACTGTTATGCTAAATTACGGTTAATCTGTTACTTTCTTCAAAGGGTATCCCCTTTTAAAATAGGGCGATCCCTCCTGAATTTTGCAGATATCACGAAGGCAAGAGATGACAGAAATACAGCGCCTGCTTACTGAAACAATCGACGACTTAAATATTCGCGAGAAGCGCGACAACAAACCGCGCTTTAGCATCAGCTTTATTCGCAAACACCCAGGGCTGTTTATCGGCATGTATGTTGCCTGGTTTGCCACGCTGGCGGTGATGCTACAGTCAGAAACGTTAGTCGATTCAGTATGGCTGCTGGTGGTACTGTTCGTTGTACTCAACGGCTTTTTCTTTTTCGACGTTGCGCCGCGGTACCGCTTTGAAGATATCGACGTTCTGGATTTTAGAGTTTGCTATAACGGAGAATGGTACAACACGCGCTTTGTCCCCTCCTCGCTCATCGATACTATCCTGCACTCACCGTCCGTGGATAGCGAACATAAAGCACAGCTGCAAAAGATGATATCGCGCAAAGGCGAACTCTCGTTTTACGATGTCTTTACGCTTACCCGCGCCCAGACCACCCAGTAACGGCATCTCAGCGCAGATAAAAAAAGTGCGTTCCTGCCCAGGCAACGCACTTTAATCCCTGAAATGCAGGCAAAGAAACTAACGTCTCTTTTTACGCCCCTGTACTGCTTTAAAGCGCGGATTCGTTTTGCAGATAACGTACAAACGCCCTTTGCGTTTTACTATCTGGCAGTCAGGATGGCGCTGTTTTGCGCTGCGAAGTGAATTGAGTACCTGCATTTTAACTCCGCTTAACGCCAATAAAATGACCAAAACGTTTTTGGAAACGTGCTGCACTACCTTCATTATCAAAGGTTTTTTGTTTCCCGGTATAATACGGATGCGATTTAGAAGAGATATCGAGGGTCACGTACGGGTACATTTCCCCCTCAAACTCAATTTCACGCTCAGTCTTAATGGTCGAACCGACCTTAAAGAATTCATTGGCACTGGTATCGTGAAACACCACGGTACGGTAAAAAGGATGAATATCCGGTTTCATGGCAACCTCGATTTGTTACGTTATAACATAACCAACAAAATACACCACTCTTGTACAAACCACAACCTGATTTACGCTACAGGGAGTTAAACGGGATGATAAGTGGCCGTAAATATATGATGTCAATCGAATAGCTTTTCGGGGTTTCAGATATACTTTCCCTACGCTGTGTAAATAAGGATATCACTGTGACAACACGACATCTGATAAGCCTGGTGACTGGGGTACTGTTCCTTTCCATCCTCGCGCCTGTAGGTTTAAGCCTGTGGCTTGCACATCGTCAGGTCGAAACGAAATTTATCGATGAACTCGACATGTTCTCAACACGAGTCGCATTACGTACGGAACGCGTAGGCGAGCAGGCGAAAAAAGCATTACGCCATATTGAAGCATTTCAGGGGGTGCCTTGTAGTGATGAGCATCTGCTGGAAATGCGTCGTTTGTCATATAGCTATCGCTATATTCAGGAAGTGCTGTACCTCAAAGATAACGTTCCGCAATGCTCATCTCTGGAAAAAAGAAGCCAGGCAGACGCATTTCCACCCGCAATGAAAGTCACTCCTGATGGATATCGCGCATGGCTTACCACGCAAAATGATTTGGGCATCAAGCGCTTTATGGCAGCATTAGGGAGCGAACATTATATTGTGATGGTCGATCCGGGTTCTTTCATTGACGTCATCCCGTTTGGCTCATGGCCGATTGAAGTGACTATCATTGGCACCATGCGCAACGTCGTGGTTGCCAGTAGCGCCGATCTGCCATCGGACGTTTTGCAGCATATACAGCAAGAACGATCGATTACTCATTTTAACAAAGATGGCAGCATTTATAACGCCCGCCCCTTTCCTGAGTTGGGCATCACGATCGTAACCTGGGCGTCTACCCTGCCATTGCAAAAAACCTGGCACCGCCAGGCGCTGATCTGGCTCCCGGCAGGCATTCTTATCGGCTTGCTCACCGCCGCCTTTGTTTTGCGTATTTTGCGCCGCTTACAGTCGCCCCATCATCAGTTGCAGGACGCTATCCAGCATCGGGACATCAAAGTCCACTATCAACCAATTATCTCGCTCAAAACGGGGAAAGTGGTTGGGGCAGAGGCGCTGGCTCGCTGGCAGCAGGCCGATGGGAGTTATCTGTCACCTGAAATTTTCGTCGCGCTGGCGCATGAAACCGGGCTGACAGAGTCCCTCACCCGGTTGATTATTGAAAGCGTATTTGAAGATTTAGGCAAATGGCTGCGTCAGCATCCTGAGCAGCATATATCCATCAACCTTGAGTCAGCCGATCTGTCCTCCGAAACGCTTCCAGCCCTGTTAAGCCAGAAGGTGAACCACTGGCAACTTAAGCCCGCGCAAATCGCGCTGGAGCTAACTGAACGCGAATTTGCTGACCCAAAAAACAGCGCGCCGTTTATTGCCAAATACCGTCAGGCGGGTCATTCAATCTATATTGATGACTTTGGTACCGGCTATTCCAGCCTGAGTTATTTGCAGGATCTGGATGTAGACATCCTGAAGATAGACAAATCGTTCGTCGATGCACTGGAGTACAACAACGTCACGCCGCATATCATCGAGATAGCAAAAGCGCTGAAACTTGAGATGGTGGCGGAAGGTATCGAAACCGAGAATCAGGAAACTTGGCTACGCAAGCACGGAGTGCAGTACGGTCAAGGCTGGCTTTACAGCAAAGCGCTGCCGAAAACGGAATTTATACTGTGGGCAGAAAAACGGCTTTAATATGGCTGTTGATGTTGAGATGGCTGGCGGCACGCCGCACAGCCAGTCACATCACTCTTCCATAATGGGCGCAAATCCACCGTAGATCATTCGCTTGCCATCAAATGGCATAGATTCACCGAATTCCTTCATACGGGGATCGGACATCATCTTCTGATTCGCCGCGTCGCGGACCTCTTTGGAAGGGTATTCAATCCAGCTGAATACCACTTCTTCATGATCCTGCGCTTTCACAGCCATGCGAAAATCGGTCAATTTGCCGTCGGGGACATCATCTGCCCAGCACTCCACCACGCGCAATGCACCGAACTCCTTGAAAAGCGGAGCTGCTTTTGCCGCCATCGCAATGTACGCCACCTTGTTTTCAGCGGGTACGGCAACCACAAAGCCATCAACATACTTCATGAGAAAAACCTCCGAAGTGTACTGCGCGGCAAGCCGATTCCGGCCGCGTCAGTCGAGGTTAAGTTTAGTCGCCAGCAGTCGATCGCGCCCCAGGCGTATTCTTGATGCGAATACGTGCCTGCGGCTGATGGCGAAACCACGGCAAGCAAAGCTGAATGAGCGGTCCGATAGCCAAGGCATACAGCACCGTACCAACCCCCACTGTTCCTCCCAGCAACCAACCGATAAGCAGCACCGACACTTCAATTGCGGTTCGAATTCGTCGTACTGGCCAGCCGGTACGTGCGTGGATACCGGTCATCAGACCATCACGCGGACCGGCGCCAAAACCGGCACCAATGTACAGGCTGGTTGCTAACGCATTCAAGATCACCGCTGACACCAACAGCCCGCTGCGCGCCAGCAGGGATTCAAATCCCGGAATCACCAGCAGCGCGGCATCTGCCGCCAGCCCGATCATAATCACGTTGCTCAACGTGCCAAACCCTGGACGCTGGCGCAGCGGTATCCACGCCAGCAGTACCAACACACCCACGGCAATAATCACCACGCCAATATTCATCGACAATAAATTGGCCACGCCCAGGTGAAACACGTTCCACGGATCGGCCCCTAAATCGGCACGGACAAACATCGCCGTCGACACACCGTACAGCGTCAGCCCGATAAACAGCTGAAGTAAACGACGCAGCATGCTTTTCCCCTCTCACTCTCAGATAACTTTCATCATCACCGCAATTGGCACTATGATTAATGTCCAGTTTTCAAAAAGTGGACTGCTATGTCATCACGCCGTTACGGAAGCCAGTCTTTGCAGCGCCTGCTCGGACACTGGCAGGAAAACCCCTCACGAACGCCCATCTGGCGACAGCTGGCAGAAGCGTTACGTTTGCTGATCCTTGATGGTCGACTGGCGCTGGATAGTCGCTTACCCGGCGAACGCGAGCTCGCTGCCGTTCTGCAAGTGAGCCGAACCACCGTCGCCAGCGCCATGGCGCAACTGCGTGAAGAGGGATATCTGGAAAGCCGTCATGGGAGCGGCTCACGGGTGATCCTGCCGGAACACATTCGTCATGTGCCTACACGAACCAGTACCGGTACAGCGCTGGATTTGTCCACGGCGGCGCTGAGTGCCGGTCCCGAAATTCACCATGCTTACCAACAAGCGCTGTTTGCGATGCCGCAGCATTTGCTGAGCTCCGGGTATCTACCGCAGGGACTGGCGGTTTTGCGTGAATCCATCGCCCGACATTATTGCGAACGCGGACTCCCGACGCAGCCCGATGAGATTATGGTCGTGAACGGCGCGGTCAGTGGCCTGGCGCTGATCCTGCGTTTACTCACCGGCCCAGGCGATCGCGTGGTGGTCGATCATCCCACGTATCCGCTGGCGATTGCCGCGATTCAAGGCGCATCATGTCGTCCCGTCGGTGTGTCGCTGCCCGAACACGGTTGGGATACGGCAGGTCTGGTCGCCACCATCGCGCAAACCGCACCGAGAATGGCCTATCTGATGCCGGACTTTCACAATCCGACCGGGCGTTGCATGGACGCTGCAACTCGCCAGGTCGTGGCAGATATTGCTGAAAGGACCCGCACCACGCTGGTGATTGATGAGACCATGGTGAACCTGTGGTATGACGCCCCGCCACCACCGCCGCTTGCCGCATTCAACCGCGATGCGCCGATCATCCTGCTGGGATCTGCCGGGAAAAGCTTTTGGGGAGGATTACGCCTGGGCTGGATTCGGGCGTCGGCGCGAACCATTGCGGCGCTGGTACAAACTCGCGACACCTTCGATTTAGGCTCCCCGGTGCTTGAACAACTCGCCACCAGCTGGCTGCTGGATAATGCCGCCGACTTTCTTCCTGACAGAAGACGGCTACTCACATCGCAGCGAGATCTGTGCTCGGATCTGATGAACGCACATTTCCCGGAGTGGCAGTTTACCCAGCCACAGGGAGGACTCTCTTTTTGGGTTGAACTGCCCGATACGCTGGCAACGCTATTCGCTACGCGCGCCGAAATCGCAGGCATTCAGTTGGGAACCGGTACGCGTTTCGGTCTTGATGGTGCATTTGACCGCTTTTTGCGTATGCCCTTCACATTACCGGATGACACAACGCGTGCCGCCTTCCGGGTGTTGCAACCCATTTGGGATAACCTGCGTTTGCAGGCCAGCAGCGGGAAAATACGTAAAATAATCTAAACGACGAGTCAAAGGACTCGTCCTTGAATGCCGTGATGGACGAGGATGTCCCGGCAATATTAACGCTGAGGAGGAACCGGAAACCCCTTCAGAGAAATCACGAAATTCTCACCGTCTTTCTTAATTTTTGCCCCGGCATCACACCAGTCGGAGGCAATACGGAAGAACTCATCGCTGCCGACGTTCCAGCTCAGACGAACATGTTTCACATAACCGGAACGCAGCATTTCACAGGCTTCGCCATAATTACAGGCGGTTGAGAGCGGTTGTTGTTTCATTTTTTCTTCTTCAGTAGTCTTCGCAATGCTTTGATTTCTTTAGGAGTCAGTGCTTCAACCACGGATTCTTCCGTATGCTGGCTATCGATATCCTCAGCGGAGACTCCCGCCTCTTCAACGGCGGAAAACGCGATCAGCAGTAGTTTTTCCGTCGCGATACTTAAATTTTCACTATGCACTTCAGCGTAATGGCGAAGCTTTTCTTTTAGCGCCTCATCAATTTTGACATTCAATACAGCGGTCGACATCGTAGAAAATCCTTGTGGTCAGCCAAAACACACCGAATGTAAGACCCTGTCGTTACAGTGCGATGGCGGCGGCAAAAGCATCAAATAACATCCCCGAAACACATTGACAGCATTTGATGACATTAAAATGACAATACGATGACAAAGAAAAGAAGATAAACAGAAGGAAAATTGCCGGACGGCAGAATTGGGTGGGAGCCCTGCCAGCTACATCCCGGCACACACGTCATCTGCCTTGGCTGCTTCCTTCCGGACCTGACCTGGTAAACAGAGTAGTGTTGCGGGAGAACCAACAGAGCCCCCATTGAGAGCGTTGTTAACCAACGCGCAGGCGCATTATCACTGCTGCACCCTGTAATTGCAACCCATCCAGCATCGGATGCTGTTTTCTTGTGCAATGCGGCTTCACTCCTTCGCCGTTCAGCATTATGCTGGAGGATTAGCGCAGGAATAAATGATGGATATACAAGACACTTTCCCCCAACGCGTCTGGCAAATCGTCGCGTCAATCCCCGAAGGTTTCGTCACCACCTATGGCGATGTTGCAAGGCTTGCCGGTTCGCCGCGTGCTGCGCGCCAGGTAGGCGGCGTGCTTAAGCGTCTCCCCGAAGGCAGCACTCTGCCCTGGCATCGGGTGGTTAATCGTCATGGTGCCATTTCGCTGACAGGCCCCGACCTGCAACGGCAGCGTCAGGCGTTGCTGGCTGAAGGAATAGTGGTTTCAGGAAGCGGACAGATCGATTTACAGCGCTATCGCTGGGTGTACTAACCCTCTCTGGGCGGAGAGGGTTACGACTGCCTTAGTACTGTGTGGGAGCAGGGACGGCAGAAGACGGATTCACTTGGGTTGGTGACGTTGACGGCACCGTGGTGGCAGCCCCACCGCTCGCCTGAACCGGTACTGCCGTTTGCTGTACAGGGACCAGCGTCAGGTCAGCTTTTGTCCCCCCCTGATTAATGACCGTCTGCACGGTATCAGTAATGAAGACCAGTTTGTCATTAACCGTAATTGCCGCACTTAGCAGAATACGGGCGTTAGGTTGAATATCAGCCGGGTTAAACGGTAATACGAAGCTGAATGGCGCCTGTTTACCCTCAGTACGGACCGCTTTTTGCGACAGCACTTTTGACGGTGCATCGGCCAGTGAAGCATCTGACAGCGTTACGGTCAGCACCGCATCAGGTGGCAAGGCCACTTTCTGGCGGATCCATACTGTACCGGAGACATTAGGCTGCTGAATTTTAGACTGTGTGTCAGCAATTGACGTATTAGGGCTTGGCGCAGGTGTCTGAATATCCGCACTTTTATCGGCGCAGGCTGCCAGAGCGACCGCAACCGCTAAACCACTTACCATGTGCACGAGTTTCATTAAATTCTCCTTTTCATCTATGCACCAGCGAGAACTTTCCTCGCCAGAAGAGTGGTTAACAAAAACATAACGTGACTAAGTGTGGCACAAGACAGCTGTTTTTGCCTGTAATAGGCCTTTAATTCAGACAATTGCACCCATCGGACCACTTTCAAAATTGCGTTATACTCTGCCTACCTCGCTGCGAGATCGATATAACCTGGAGAGCACGTATGAGTCTGGCGCTGAAAAATTTGCTGACATTGTTAAATCTGGAAAAAATTGAAGAAGGACTCTTTCGGGGCCAAAGTGAAGACTTAGGGTTACGTCAGGTTTTTGGGGGACAGGTTGTCGGTCAGGCTCTGTATGCCGCAAAGGAAACCGTACCAGAAGAGCGTCTGGTCCACTCCTTTCACAGCTACTTTTTGCGCCCCGGCGATAGCCAAAAGCCCATCATCTATGATGTAGAAGTCCTGCGTGATGGTAACAGCTTCAGCGCGCGCCGCGTTGCCGCAATCCAGAATGGTAAACCTATTTTTTACATGACAGCCTCTTTCCAGGCGCCGGAAGATGGATTTGAACATCAGAAAACCATGCCGGATGCGCCGAGTCCCGATGAGCTTAAATCAGAAACAGAAATTGCCCGCTCAGTGGCGCATTTGCTGCCGCCGCTGTTGAAAGAAAAATTTATCAACGATCGTCCATTGGAAGTGCGCCCGGTTGAATTTCATAACCCCTTAAAAGGTCACGTCGCACCTCCGACGCGCCAGGTTTGGATCCGCGCAAACGGCGAGCTACAGGACGATCTGCGCGTCCATCAATATCTGCTGGGTTATGCTTCAGACCTGAACTTCCTGCCTGTTGCGCTGCAGCCGTACGGAATTGGTTTTCTGGAAAAAGGGATTCAGATCGCCACCATTGACCACTCCATGTGGTTCCACCGTCCGTTCAATATCAATGAGTGGTTGTTGTATAACGTCGAGAGTACTTCGGCCTCCGGTGCCCGGGGTTTTGTACGCGGGGAGTTTTATACGCAGGACGGCGTGCTGGTCGCCTCTACCGTGCAGGAAGGGGTAATGCGTAATCGTAATTGAGAATTACCGGATGGCGGCGCAAAAGCGTTGCCATCCGGCAGATTGAAACATCAAGCGTTGTAAGCGTTCTCGCCGTGGCTGTTCACATCCAGACCTTCGCGTTCCTGCTCTTCCGGTACACGCAGACCCACCGTCATATCCGCCAGCTTATAGCCAATGAAAGCCACCACACCGGACCAGACGATGGTAATCGCCACGCTTTCCAGTTGCACCAGCAGCTGATGCCCCATGGTCACGCCCTCGGCAAAGCCCACGCCGCCCAGAGAGCTGGCAGCGAACACCCCGGTCAGGATGCAGCCGACAATGCCGCACACGCCGTGCACGCCAAACACATCACACGGATCGTCCACGCGCAGAATACGCTTCAGGATGGTCACACCCCACAGGCCAGCCAGTCCCGCAACGACACCAATAATCAGCGCGCCGCCGACACCAATATAGCCACATGCCGGTGTTACCCCCACCAGACCCGCAATAGCACCAGAACACGCGCCCAGCAGGGACGGTTTGCCACGCAGCGCCCATTCACCGAAGATCCATCCGAGGATGGCTGCGGCGGTGGCGACCACGGTATTGACGAAGGCCAGTGCGGCAATCTCATTCGCCGTTCCCGCTGAACCGGCGTTAAAGCCAAACCAACCAATATAGAGAATAGCGGTACCGGTGAAGACCATCGGCAGGTTATGCGGTTTAAAGGCTTCTTTGCCAAAACCGACGCGTTTGCCAATCAGATACGCACCAACCAGACCGGCAATCGCCGCGTTGATATGCACGACTGTTCCGCCGGCAAAATCCAACGCACCGTGGGAAGCCAGCAAGCCGCCGCCCCAGACCATATGGGCAATGGGGATGTACGACAACGTTAACCATACCACTACAAAAATCAGCACCGCAGAGAAGCGAATACGTTCAGCCAGCGCCCCAACAATCAGCCCAACGGTGATGCAGGCGAAAGAACCCTGAAAAGCAACGTGAATGTACTGGTAGAAGCTCCCCGTGACCGCCGTCAGCGCGATGTTCTTCAGCAATACCCAGTTGAAGTTGCCGAAGAAATTATTCCCTTCGCCAAAGGCCAGTGAGTAGCCATAAACCACCCATAGAATACAAACCAGAGCGAATGTCACCGTCACCTGAGTCAGCATCGACAGCACGTTCTTACCGCGAATCAAACCGCCGTAGAACAACGCAATGCCAGGGATAGTCATAAACAGCACCAGCGCGGTACAGATCATCATAAAAGCGTTATCTGCTTTATCCGCAACCGCCGGTGCCGCCATTGCCAGTCCCGGCAGTAGCGCCAGTGAAGCAATACCTGTTTTCATCGTTGCTATCTTCATTTTTTGGTTTCCTATCACTGTGTGCCAGAAGTTACAGTGCGGCTTCGTCGGCTTCGCCGGTACGAATACGAATCACACGTTGCAGCTCGGCGACGAAGATTTTGCCGTCGCCAATTTTTCCGGTGTATGCCGCTTTACTGATGACATCAATCACGCCATCCAGTTGGTCGTCGGCAATCGCCACATCAATCTTCACCTTTGGCAGAAAATTGACGCTATATTCAGCCCCACGGTACAGCTCAGCATGACCTTTCTGTCGGCCAAAGCCCTTCACTTCGGTGACGGTCAGCCCCTGAATACCAATAGACGACAGTGCTTCACGGACGTCTTCCAGTTTGAACGGTTTGATTACCACGGTAACCAGCTTCATAGATCCCCTCCAGTCAGAATTCAGTAGTGGCTGCAGATACACGAGAGGAATATTGCAAGGGGTGTGCCAGGAATGAAAAACGCGGAATAATTCAGGCTTGCAGGGTATTGCTGGGGGAGAAAAAGAAAAAACGCACTATGACGGTGCATAGTGCGTTACATTTTTGCACCAGATTGTTGATTGCCGGATGGCGGCGTAAACGCCTTATCCGGCCTACAAAACCGCGTTGACCGTAGGCGTGATAAGCGCAGCGCCATCAGGCGATAACCGAATCCTCATGTGCGCTGGCCGCCAGCTCTTCACCCGCCAGTTGCAGCTGATACATCTGCCAGTAACGGCCTTGCGCCGCCAGTAGTTGCTGGTGCGTACCTCGCTCAACCGCCTGCCCGCGATGCAGCACCAGAATGGTATCCGCATCGACAATCGTCGATAACCGATGTGCAATCACTACCAACGTGGTGTGTTCACGTACCGCCGCCAGCGCGTGCTGAATGGCCTGTTCAGTACCGGAATCAATACTGGCAGTGGCTTCATCGAGGATCAGTACCTGCGGCGTTTCCACCAATACCCGCGCCAGCGCCAGCAGCTGTTTCTGCCCAACGGAGAGATTATTGCCCTGCTCGCCCAGCCGGGTATGGATCCCCTCGCTCAGCCCCCGCGCCAGTGCTGCCAGTTGCACAGTCTCCAGAGCCTGCCATACCCGCTCTTCTGAGATATCACGACCCAGCGTGACGTTTGCCAGGAAGGTATCCGCCATCACCACCGGATCCTGCTGCACCATCGCGATGCCCTGACGTAACGCACTGTGGCTCAGAGAAGACAGCGGACGTCCGTCAAGGCGGATTTCGCCCTGCGTCAACGGGTAGTAACCCATCAGCAGACTGGCCAGCGTACTTTTGCCGCTACCGGTGTGTCCGACCAAGGCTACAAAGCTGCGCGAAGGCACGGACAGACTGATATTTTGCAGCACCAGATTGTCGTCACGATAGGCAAATGAAACGTTATCCACCTCAATGTCTCCGCTTTTGAGCGGGCGATCGTCTTCACCATAGCGCTGACGAGGCCCGTCCATCAGTTCGAACACTCGCTCACCGGCGACAACCGCCTGCTGCAGCATGGATTGCTGGGTGGTCAGCTCGATCAGCGGTTCGTTCAAACGGCCGAGGTAGCTGATAAACGCGTACAGCACGCCAACCTCAATGGAGCTGCCAGAGGTAAAGCTGAACAACATCAGCAAACCGCAGAGGATCAGCGCCGAGAAAAGGCTCAGCAGCGGGCGCAGCAAAAAGCCATCCAGTCGCAGGGTTTGCATACGCGCCATATAGTGCGAGCGGCTGGCCTCCCCCATTCTCTCGCCAAATCGCGCCTGCTGGCGGAACTGCTGGATAACGCTCATGCCGTTGATGACTTCGTTAAAGCCATCGTTAATATCCGCCAGATAAGCGCGCACCCGACGCACAATCGGGGTGCTGTAGCGTTGATAAATCACCATCACCACCATCACCGCCGGGAAAATGGCCATCGCCACCAGCGCCATACGCCACTCGAGGCTGAACATCGCCACCAGCATGGCACCGATTAAGGCCGCGCTGCGCAGAACCGTTGCGACCACCGTCACGTACAGGTCGCGAATAACTTCGGTGTCATTGGTCACACGTGAGATAAGCTGCCCGACGGGCTGAGTATCAAAGGCGCTGAGCGGCTGGCGCAGCGCAGCGTCCATTACGTCAGTGCGTAACTGTTGTACGACGCCAACCGCCGCCTGGTTAAACAACAACGACTGCGCGTAATGCAGGCCTGCCGCCAGCAGTTGCAGACCGACATAGGCCGCAACCAGCCCGACAACCATCGCCAACGGCAGATTGTTCTTCGCCACCATGTTATCGATAAAATAGCTAATCAACAGCGGACCGCTGACTTCCGCCGCAGCCGCCACCCACAGCATAACTACCGCAATCACCAACTGTTTTCGCCATGGTGAACCATACGCCAGCAATCTTTTCAGGGTCGGCCATAGTTGCCCAAAACTACGCATTAGCCGCCTCCTCGTTTATTTCTGGCGCATCAGACAGTGCCGCTTCCAGTTGCTGATAGCGGTACATATCGCGATACCAGCCGGGCTGTTGCACTAAAGATTCATGCTCACCGCGCTGGGCAATATGCCCATGCTGCATCACGATAATCTCGTTGGCTTCCGTCAGAGCCGATAAACGGTGGGCGCTGATAATCACGGTTCTGCCTTCGCCCCACTGACGCAGGTTATGCAGGATCTGATGCTCGGTACGACCATCTACCGCCGATAACGCATCATCCAGAATCAGGATTTCAGCATTCAGCAGTAGCGCTCGGGCGATAGAAATACGCTGTTTTTGTCCACCAGACAGCATCACCCCACGTTCGCCCACTTCGGTGTCATAGCCCTGAGGAAGACGTAGAATATCTTCATGAACGCTGGCAAGGCGCGCCACATGCTCGATCTCTGCCTGGGTGGCCTGCGGGCGTCCTAAGGCGATGTTATTGCCGACCGTATCCGAGAACAAGAAAGGTGTCTGGCTGACCACTGCCAGACGGCTACGCCAGCTATCCAGCTGCAAGCGCGTTAACGGGATATCATGAAAGCGCACATCGCCCTCGGTGATATCAAAATGACGTTGGATCAGCGACAGCACCGTACTTTTCCCCGCGCCGGTTGGGCCACAGATGCCCAGCATCTGCCCTGGTTTAAGCCGAAAATTCACATTTTCCAGCGCCGGGTGGGTGGTTTGTGGGTAACAAAATTCGCGAATCGCCACCGCCAGCTCGCCGCGTCCTTCCGGCACCAGTTCAGTACCGTCATCCACTACCGGCGCTTCTGCCAGCATGGCGCGAATTCGGCTATACGCGGCGCTGCCACGCTCGACGATGTTAAACATCCATGCCAGCGCCAGCATCGGCCAAATCATCAGACCGAGATACATCATAAAGCTGGTGAGCTGGCCGAGCGTCAGCGAACCGTGCACCACCATCCAGCTTCCCCCGGCAATCGCCAGCAGGTTAGCCATCCCAATGGCGATATAAATCGTGGGATCAAAGCGAGCGTCAATGCGCGCCACGCGCAGGTTTTTCTTACCTGTATCTTCAGCATCAGCGGCAAATAATGCCGACTGCCGATCCTCCAGACCAAAGGCCTTGATCATACGAATACTGGTCAGGCTTTCCTGAGTACGATCGTTGAGGCTGGAAAACGCCGCCTGCGCCAGCTTAAAGCGGTTATGGAGTCGATCACCGTAACGTTTGATCATTATCGCCATCACCGGCATCGGCAGCAGCGCAATCAACGTAAGTTGCCAGCTTATCTGCGTTGACATCACGATCAGCACCGCACATCCCATGACCAGCGAATCTACCAGCGTCAGTACGCCTTCCCCGGCGGCGAATACCACGCGGTCAACATCGTTAGTTGCACGCGCCATCAGATCGCCCGTGCGGTGACGCAGATAAAACTCTGGATGCTGACGACTCAACTGACGGTAATAATCTTCCCGCAGCTCAACTGCCAGTTGGTAGGATGCGCCAAACAGCAGCACGCGCCAGACATAGCGCAGTAAATAAACTACCACGGCGATCAGAGCAATGGTTCCCACCCACATCAGCAGCCGCTCGGTGGTGAAGCGTTGTGTCGTTACGCCATCCACAATGATCCCCACCACTTTCGGCGGAATAAGCTGAAGGATAGCGATGATGATAAGCAGGGCCACCGCCCCGAGGTAGCGACGCCACTCCCGGCGGAAGTACCAGCTTAATTGAGCAAATAATCGCACGCGTTATGTCCTGACAAAATTTCCGGCAATAAGCGCCGGGAGAATTATTCAATAGGGAGAGCAGTTGTGTATTTAATCTGTTCCATGGCAAAGCTGGAGGTGACGTCAGACAGGCCCGGTACGCTGTTCACCAGGCGCTTATAAAATTCATCGTAGCTTTTCATATCAGCGACCTGCACTCGCATCAGGTAATCATACTCCCCTGCCATACGCCAGAACCCCAGAACCTCGGGCATTCCGGTCACTTCAGTGACAAAGCGGCAATACCATTCGCTGCTGTGATGCTGAGTTTTGATCAGCACAAACGCGGTTAAGCCCAGCCCCAGTTTTTCCGGATCCAGCAAGGCGACTCTGCCCAGCAGAACACCATCATCCTCGAGCCGTTTGAGGCGTTTCCAACAGGGAGTGGTAGTCAGATTAACGGCATCTGCTAACGCCTGCAAAGAAAGGGTGCAGTCCTGTTGCAGTAAGCCAAGCAGCTTACGGTCAATTTTGTCTAGCATATCCACTCCACAGAGAAGAATTTTCTACTTACATTCTATTTTAAAGGCTAAATGGCAACAATTTTTTCCGTGCTTTTCGCTATTCTGGGCACAAAATGACAAATGGATATTTATTAATGATGAATAGCTCCTGGGTTAAAAACGCCATCAATGAAATCAACGCGGATTATCAGCGTTCTGCAGATACACATCTCATTCGTCTGTCGCTACCGGCGTTTCCGGGCATTCAGATCTATTTAAAAGATGAAAGCACGCATCCGACCGGGAGCCTGAAGCATCGTCTGGCGCGCTCACTGTTTCTGTACGGGTTGTGCAATGGCTGGATCAAAGAAGGCACCACCATCATTGAATCATCGTCCGGTTCAACGGCGGTATCTGAGGCTTATTTCGCTCGACTGTTAGGGCTGCCGTTTATTGCCGTCATGCCTTCCTGTACGGCGAAACGTAAAGTTGAACAGATTGAATTTTACGGCGGTCGCTGTCATTTCGTGCAAAGCGCCTGCGAAATCTACGCGGCCTCTGAACAATTGGCGCGTGAACTGAACGGTCATTACATGGACCAGTTCACTTATGCTGAGCGCGCCACCGACTGGCGTGGCAATAATAATATTGCCGACAGCATCTTTCGTCAGATGCAGTGCGAGCCCAATCCCGTTCCCCGCCATATCGTGATGAGCGCCGGCACCGGCGGCACCTCAGCAACCATTGGCCGCTATATCCGCTGTCAGGGCTACGATACTCGCCTGATGGTAGTGGATCCGGAGAATTCGGTTTTTCTGCCCTTCTGGCAGTATCGCGATGCGACATTGCGCAGCCCGGTAGGAAGCAAAATTGAAGGTATCGGGCGTCCGCGCGTAGAACCCTCTTTCATTCCTGATGTGGTCGATGAAATGCTGCGCGTGCCGGATGCCGCCAGCGTGGCTACCGCGCACTGGCTGGAAACGCAGTTGGGTCGTAAAGTCGGCGCCTCAACCGGCACCAACATGTGGGGAACGCTGCAACTTGCCGCGCGCATGCGCAATGCCGGAGAAACCGGTTCACTGGTGACGCTGCTCTGCGACAGCGGTGAACGCTATCTGGAAACCTACTACAACCCGCAATGGGTTGACGCACACATCGGTGATTTAACGCCGTGGAAAGCGGAACTTGCCCAGTTGCTGAATACACACTAAGCAGACAAAAAAAAGCCAGACGCGAAGTCTGGCTTGCTGGAAGGGATCTCTCATTCGGGGGAATAAGGTAGATGCGGATTGTCCAGCCAATGCGTCAAAAAGTGTGACACCGCCTGATTACGGCAATGTCCAATCACCGATAAATGAGGCAGTTCAGCCATCAGTTGCGGCATTGCGTTACCCATAATCAGGCCGCGCCCAACGCTGCCTAACATTTCGCGATCGTTCATAGCATCGCCAAACGCCATACACTCGGACATTGAATATCCTAAGTGGTCACTCAATACCGCCAGCGCGGATCCTTTGTTACAGCCCAGCGGTAGTACCTCAAGGCAATCAACCGCGGAGAAACAGAGATTCGCCTGTTCTCCCAGCGCTTCATTCAGTTGAATGCGCAACTGGATCAGAGACTCATGATCGCCGCAGAAACAGATCTTCGTTACCTGATGAGCCGGAATACGTTTCACATCGACGATCTGGTAGCGAAATCCGCTATACACATGCGCCTGTAGCAGCGAGGGGATCTCTTGTCCGGTAAACCAACCGTTGTCATTAAAGACATGCATGCTGGCGGTGGTATCCCATTTCTGATGTAACACGATATCCGCAACATTCGGATCCAGATCCTGACGGTGCAACACATCGCCCTCAAGAGAGTGAATGCGCGTGCCGTTACCGGTGATCAAAAAGGCGTCCAATGAAATAGAACCCAAAATGTGGCGCATTTCCAGCACATGGCGGCCAGTGGCAAATGTCAGGGTGATATCGCGTTCACGCAGGCGCGCCAGCGTTGAAAGCGTTTCGTCACCTAAATGGTGATTCGGCATCAAAAGGGTGCCATCCATATCAAATGCAGCCAGACGAGCCATTTCTTTCTCCACACTGTGACGCGGTTAACTTGTGATTCAGTATCACCTGAGATATACGGAAGTAATAGTGAATAGATAAAATGAATTGTTCCGGGTTTATATGAGATTGTTGAATCGCCTGAACCAGTACCAACGCCTGTGGCAGCCTTCGAACGGCGAACCGCAGTCGGTGACCGTCGGGGAACTGGCCGAACGCTGTTTTTGCAGTGAGCGCCACGTGCGTACCCTGCTGAAGCAAGCGCAGGATGCTGGCTGGCTGGAGTGGCACGCCCAGTCTGGGCGTGGGAAACGCGGGCAATTACGCTTTTTGGTGACGCCGGATTCCCTACGCAACACCATGATGGAACAGGCGCTGCAAAAGGGAGAACAGCTTAGCGTACTGGAACTCGCTCAGTTAGCACCGGGAGAATTAAGAACGTTGCTACAACCGTTTATGGGCGGCCAATGGCAAAACGACACGCCAACCCTGCGTATCCCCTATTATCGCCAGCTTGACCCTTTGCACCCTGGATTTCTCCCCGGTCGCGCGGAGCAACACCTTGCTGGACAAGTTTTCTCTGGCCTGACCCGATTTGACAGCACTACGCAACGTCCCTGTGGAGACTTAGCCCACCACTGGAATATCTCCGCTGACGGCCTGCGCTGGGATTTCTATATTCGTTCCACCCTGCATTGGCATAACGGCGATACGGTAAGCAGCACGCAGCTACATCAACAGTTGCTGAAGCTGTTAGAGTTACCAGCGCTGAATAAGCTATTTATCAGCGTAAAGCGCATTGAGGTTACGCATCCCCAGTGTCTGACCTTTATTCTGCATCGTCCCGACTTCTGGCTGGCACACCGTCTGGCGAGCTACAGCAGTCACCTGGCGCATCCTGAGCACCCGTTTGTGGGTACCGGCCCGTTCCGGTTGACACTGTTTACTCCTGAGCTGGTGCGTATCGAGAGTCACGATCACTACCATCTGAGTCATCCGCTGCTAAAAGCCATTGAATACTGGATAACCCCGCAGCTCTTCTCCCAGGATTTGGGCACCAGCTGCCGCCATCCGGTGCAAATTGCGATTGGTAAACCCGAAGAGTTACCTATGCTAAGCCAGGTAAGCAGCGGGATCAGCCTTGGTTTTTGCTATCTCACGCTAAGAAAAAGCGCGCGCCTGAATACGCAGCAGGCTCGTCGACTGGTCGATATTATCCACCGTTCTTCCCTGCTACAAACGCTTGAAGTGGATGAAAATCTGATCACGCCAAGCAATGCACTGCTGCCTGGATGGAGTATCCCGCAATGGGATGAACTCGACGAGGTAGCATTACCGGAAAAGCTGACGCTGGCTTATCATCTGCCGGTAGAACTTCACGCTATGGCTGAACAGCTTTGCCATGCGTTGGCTCTGCTCGGCTGTGAATTAACGCTTATTTTTCATAATGCTAAAAACTGGGATGGCAATCATCCCCTAGCCCAGGCCGACCTGATGATGGGCGACAGGCTGATTGGTGAAGCACCTGAATATACTCTCGAACAGTGGTTGCGCTGCGATCAGCTCTGGTCACATGTATTGAATGCGCCAGCATACACACATTTGCAAACGACCCTGGATGCCCTACAAATCCAGGCCGATGAGGACGATCGCCACGCGGCTTTACAACAAGTTTTCGCCACGCTAATGCATGACGCTACCCTGACGCCACTGTTCAATTATCACTATCGCATCAGCGCGCCACCAGGGGTGAACGGCGTACGCCTGAATCCTCGTGGCTGGTTCGAATTTACCGAAGCCTGGTTGCCACCTCCTTCAGCGTGAAGAAGCTGGTCGGCGACACGCCCAGGCGCTACCATAAGGGCTTCGTTATTTTGTCAGGAAAAGCCATGAAACGTGCCGTTGTTGTATTCAGTGGAGGTCAGGACTCCACGACTTGTCTGGCGCAAGCGCTGCATCAGTATGATGAAGTGCACTGCGTGACCTTTGATTATGGTCAGCGCCATCGCGCTGAGATTGATGTCGCACGTGACCTGGCCTTAAAACTTGGCGCACGCGCGCACAAAGTGCTTGATGTCACGCTGCTCAGTGAACTGGCTGTCAGCAGCCTGACCCGCGATAATATTCCGGTACCCGATTACGAACCGGATGCGAACGGCATTCCCAATACCTTTGTGCCAGGACGCAATATTCTGTTCTTAACGCTGGCAGCGATTTACGCGTACCAGGTGCAGGCAGAGGCAGTCATTACCGGCGTTTGTGAAACGGATTTCTCTGGATACCCGGACTGTCGCGATGAGTTCGTCAAAGCCCTGAACCATGCCGTAAGCCTGGGGATGGCGAAAGATATTCGCTTTGAAACCCCACTGATGTGGATCGATAAAGCCGAAACCTGGGCGCTGGCTGATTACTGGGGCAAGCTGGACCTGGTACGCGAAGAAACACTAACTTGCTATAACGGCATCAAAGGTGACGGTTGCGGTCACTGTGCGGCGTGTAATCTGCGTGCCAACGGCCTGAACCATTATCTGGCGGATAAACCGGGAGTGATGGCGGCAATGAAGCAGAAAACCGGCCTGAAATAATTGAGCGAATAGTGCCGGATGGCGGCGTAAACGCCTTATCCGGCCTACCGACAGCATTCATCGTACACAATATCGCCCGTAGGCCTGATAAGCGAAGCGCCATCAGGCAACGTTGAGCTACTGCACCATCTGCTCCAGTTTTTCGCGTAACTCCCCTTCCAGCGGCAGCGCTTTTTGCGTTTTCAAATCAATACAGACGAAGGTAATCAACGCGTCGGCCACTACCTGCCCTTCCGGCTCCAGAGTAATTGTCTGGTTTAACACCCCGCTTTTGCCATTTAGCTGTTGCACCTGACTAGTGATGGTCAGCAGGTCGCTTAGCACCGCTGGACGACGGTAGTTAATATTTATATTCACGACCACAAAAGCGATGTTGTGTGCAGTCATCCATTGAAAGCTGTCGCTGTTTTCCAGACCATCCCAGCGGGCTTCTTCCAAAAACTCGAGATAGCGGGCGTTGTTGACGTGCTGATAGACATCAAGATGAAAACCACGGACTTTGATTTGTGTTTGCATAGCGCAGGAACCTTACGTTTTTATAAGAATATATTCAGGGTAGTGAGGTCATAACTGGTATGACCTCTCTAGTCTGGCAAATTTTCAGCGCTGTGCAAGTTATTAAAGTGTTAAAAATGCCAAATTACGCTCCACCAGCGAACTGCCCATACCCGGCACCTGCTTTAAGTCCTCCACCGTTTTAAACGGTCCGTACTCCTCACGATAGCTCACAATCGCCTGCGCTTTCTTCAGACCGACGCCATTCATGACTCGCGCTAAATCCTCCGCAGAAGCGCTGTTGATGCTTACCCTGGTGCCTTCATCGTCGCTTGCTTTAGCGGGCAGTGTGGCTTTGCTTTGTGCCGCCCCTGAGTTTTCCGCTTTGGTTTGAGTCGCCTGGCTTTTGGCGACAGGCTCAGCCGCCAATGCAGTTTGGGCCATACCAGCGCAGGTCAATGAAAGAGTGATAAGCAGGGCTTTGATTCCATGTTTCATACTGTTTTCTCCTTGTTTGTTAACAGTGGAATCACGATAGCGAGGTGCAGAACGGCAGACAAATGGCAAATATCAGAAATGGAAAAGGCCGCGAAAGCGGCCTTTGGTAGATACAACTTTTTGCAATTTTTTGCGAACTGCCTCGGTTATTGCTGCTGTTCCAGTGCATCACCGATTTTAATTTTTGCGGCTTTACGCAGGTTGCTCATCAGCGCTTCGAAGACAATCTGCGCGTTGTTCTGAGTGATCCCCTGAACCATCGCTTTCTTCTGCGCTTCAGGCATAGAACCGGCTTTCACCTCGTCCAGCGCCAACAGAACAACGTTACCCTGCATGTCGTTCGCTACGCCGTAGCTCGGCTTGTCTTTCGCCGGCAGGCTCAGACCAAAGGCAGCCTGGCTCAACGGATCCTGATCCGTACGGCTCAGCGTTTTTGCCTCGCCAAAGCTCAGACCCGCAGCTTTCATCGCTTCATCACCTTTACCGGCTTTCAAATCCGCCAGCAGTTTATCGGCATCAAGCTTCGCCTGCTGCTCTGCTTTATTGTGCTTAACGAGCGCAGTTACCTGCTCTTTCACTTCAGCCAGTGGCTTCACGGCTTCAGCTTTGTGCTCTGCAATACGCAGCACGAACGCGCGATCGCCATCCACGGTGATGATATCGGAGTTACTGCCAGGTGTACCGTTCTCGCCAACCAGACCACCATTGAAAATGATGTCAGCGACTGGTTTGAAATTCAGTTCTTCCGGCAGGCTGTCACGGCTAAACCAGCCCGTTTCAACCGCTTTCATACCTGCTGCCTGCTCTGCACCCGCCAGAGATTCGTTATCGTTGCTGGCCGCATCGCTGACTTTCTGTTGCAGCGCATAGTAGGCATCCAGCGCTTTTTCCTGCTTCACTTTTGCCGCAATGTCGTCACGGGCTTCGCTCAGCGGTTTAACCTGTGCAGGCTGTACGTCGTCAAGACGCGCAACGAGGAAACCAACGGAAGACTTAATTACGCCAGACAGTTGGCCTTTTTCTTTCAGACCGGCATTTTTCAGCTCATCCGGGGTGGTTGAATCTTCCAGCCATCCCATATCGCCGCCTTTACGGGCAGAGATGATATCGGCAGATTTTTCTTTCGCCAGCGCAGCAAAGTCACCGCCTTTATTCAGCTCGTCCAGTACCGCTTTGGCTTCATCTTCAGTTTTGGTCTGAATGATGCTATAGCGGTTACGCTGCGGCTGAGTGAACTGATCCTGATGCTGGTCATAGTAAGACTGAATATCAGCATCGCTGGCCGTCTCCTGCATAGCAGCAGCATCCAGCTTGATGTAGCTCACGCGGAACTGTTCCGGCGTCATAAAGTTGTTTTTATTCTGCTCGTAGTAGCTGGCAACTTCCTGCTCGGTAACAGACTGCTTCGCGGCCAGTGCGTTAACGTCAATCGTCGCCTCGCGCACGATCCGCTGCTGTGCGACCAGCGCCGCCAGTTCGTCCGTTTCGCCTTTCAGCATAAAGTCCGTACCGGCAACGCCGTTAATCAGCTGCTGGGTAGTAAGCTGATTACGTAATGCCTGAGCGTACTGGTCTGCGGTCATGCCCATCTGATTAACAATTGCGTTATAGCGGTTGTTATCAAATTTACCGTCGACCTGGAAAGCAGGCGTGGCAAAAATAGCCTGTTTAATCTGATCGTCGCTGATGTTGAGCTTAAGCTCGCGGGAATACTGATCCAGCAGCGCTTCGTCAACAAGACGATTCAGCACCTGCTGACGCAGCGTTTTCATGTAACCTTCGTTCGCGGCCAGCTCGGAGTATTGATCGCCCAGCTGTTGCTGCATGCGGTTACGTTCGCTGTTGAACGCATTCTCGAACTGCCCGCGGCTGATCTCCTGGCCATTCACTTTGGCGGCGAAGTTATTGCCCCCGCCAATCAGGTAACCACTCACGCCGGTCAAAATGAACGACACGATAATGATACCGAAAATAATCTTGAGCACGAGACTGTTAGCAGCCGTGCGTAAGCTGTCCATCATGGTGTAACCACACTCCGCTGTAGATGACTATACGCGTTATCTCTAAAGCCGCCTGCGCGTTGACACAACAACGGCGGCAAGGATTTTGAGTATATATGCTTCACGCAGCATAGCGTTTCCTGAACGCTGCGCACAAAGGCCTATTGTGACAAGAAACAGGGGTAATTGTCAGCCCACAACACGTAGAAAGTACCGGAATTACAAATAAAAAAGGCACATCAGTCGATGCGCCCTTGTACTTCGTCACATCCCCAAAGGGGAAATCACTTAGTTTACCGCGTCTTTCAGTGCTTTACCTGCACGGAAGCCCGGTACTTTAGCCGCGGCAATGGTGATCTCTTTACCTGTTTGCGGGTTGCGACCAGTACGGGCAGCACGCTCTTTAACGGCAAAAGTACCAAAACCTACCAGCGCTACGTCATCACCTTCTTTCAGAGATTCGGTAACAGAAGCAATAATTGCATCTAACGCACGTCCAGCCGCAGCTTTAGAGATATCAGCCCCTGCAGCAATTTTGTCGATCAGTTGAGATTTATTCACTCTTCTCTTCCTCTTTATAATTTATATCGCACCTGAATCCTTCAAAGTGCGACCGCGCAGCAGTTATATCAGGCCTGCCATGCCCTTACAACACCCGTTAATGATGGCAAGCCTAATCCGTCATCTAAATTAGCTATACAAAAAAAGGCTGGCAAGCCCGAAATGGCCTGCCAGCCCTGTTTTTATTAATGCTCTTTGCGCGAGGTCACTATTTTGCCGTCACAACCTGCATTCCAGAGGGTTCATTTTGCAACGCAAGAGCCAGAACTTCCTCAATGCGTTTCACCGGATGGATGTCCAGATCGGCAATTACGTTATCCGGAATCTCTTCCAGGTCACGTTTGTTCTCATCAGGAATTAAGACCGTTTTAATACCGCCACGGTGTGCCGCCAGCAGTTTTTCTTTCAAACCACCGATTGGCAGAACCTGACCACGCAGGGTGATCTCGCCGGTCATCGCCACGTCGGCGCGAACCGGGTTACCGGTAAGACAAGAAACCAGCGCGGTACACATGGCAATACCCGCACTTGGGCCATCTTTCGGCGTCGCTCCTTCAGGTACGTGAACGTGAATGTCGCGTTTTTCGTAAAAGTCCGGATTAATACCCAGTTTTCCCGCACGCGCACGTACCACGGTCAGTGCAGCCTGAATAGATTCCTGCATGACTTCACCCAGAGAACCGGTGTAGGTCAGTTTACCTTTACCCGGTACGCAGGCGGTTTCGATGGTCAACAGATCGCCGCCCACTTCCGTCCACGCCAGGCCGGTTACCTGACCAACGCGGTTTTCGTTGTCCGCGCGGCCATAATCAAAGCGCTGTACGCCCAGATAGTCGTGCAGATTATCGCCATTGATCTCGATATGTTTCAGTGACTTGTCGAGCAACAGCTGTTTCACCGCTTTACGGCACAGTTTGGAGATTTCTCGCTCCAGACTACGCACGCCCGCTTCACGGGTGTAGTAACGAATAATGCCTACAATGGCGCTATCGTCGACCGTCAGCTCACCTTTTTTCAGCGCGTTACGCTCAATCTGTTTCGGCAACAGGTGACGTTTTGCAATATTCAGCTTCTCGTCTTCGGTATAACCGGACAGACGGATCACTTCCATACGATCCAGCAACGGCGCCGGAATATTCATGGAGTTAGAGGTCGCAACGAACATCACGTCGCTGAGATCGTAGTCCACTTCCAGGTAGTGATCGCTGAACGCCACGTTCTGCTCTGGATCCAGCACCTCAAGCAGTGCGGAAGCCGGATCGCCACGCATGTCGGAAGACATTTTGTCGATCTCATCAAGCAGGAACAGCGGGTTTTTAACACCCACTTTAGCCATTTTCTGGATCAGTTTACCCGGCATAGAACCGATATAGGTCCGGCGGTGACCGCGAATTTCAGCCTCATCACGCACGCCGCCCAGCGCCATACGGATGTATTTACGCCCGGTCGCCTTGGCGATGGACTGCCCCAGAGAAGTTTTACCTACCCCAGGCGGCCCAACCAGACACAGGATCGGCCCCTTGATTTTATTCACACGGCTTTGGACCGCGAGATACTCAAGGATACGATCTTTGACGCGTTCCAGACCGTAATGGTCGGTATCGAGGATTTCCTGCGCCTGACGCAGGTCTTTTTTGACCTTGCTACGCGCATTCCACGGTACCTGAACCATCCAGTCGATGTAGCCACGCACTACGGTCGCTTCCGCCGACATCGGAGACATCATTTTCAGCTTCTGCAGTTCCGCTTCCGCTTTCTCTTTTGCCTCTTTCGGCATTTTCGCCGCGTCGATCTTACGCTTCAGCGCTTCGTTTTCGTCCGGCGCATCGTCCATCTCGCCGAGCTCTTTCTGAATAGCTTTCATCTGCTCGTTCAGATAGTACTCACGCTGGGATTTTTCCATCTGCTTTTTCACGCGGTTGCGAATGCGTTTCTCAACCTGCAGCAGATCGATTTCAGACTCCATCATCGCCATCAGATATTCCAGACGTTCGTTAACGTCGGACATCTCCAGCACGGACTGTTTGTCAGCCAGCTTCAGCGGCATGTGCGCTGCGATGGTGTCCGCCAGACGTGCAGGATCGTCGATGCTGTTCAGCGACGTCAGCACTTCTGGTGGGATTTTCTTGTTCAGCTTGATGTAGCCTTCGAACTGGCTGATAGCAGTACGCACCAGCACTTCCTGTTCGCGCTCATCAATAGCAGGCGAGTCAAGGTACTCTGCTTTCGCAGAGAAATGCTCGCCGTTGTCAGACAGCGCTGAAATACGCGCGCGCTGTAACCCCTCGACCAGCACTTTTACGGTGCCGTCAGGCAGTTTCAGCATCTGCAGAATAGAGGCCACGGTCCCGACGGTGAAAAGATCGTTTACACCCGGCTCATCCGTTGACGCTTCTTTCTGTGCGACCAGCATGATTTTTTTATCATGGTCCATAGCCGCTTCCAGACAACGGATAGATTTTTCCCGCCCTACAAATAAGGGTATGACCATGTGCGGATAAACCACCACATCGCGCAACGGCAATACGGGGATTTCAATGCGTTCAGAACGCTCAGGATTCATAGAGCTCTCTCTTAGTTTAGTTTCCGCCAGGTAATCAGGTGGTACGACTGTGCTTCACACCACCTTTAACATGTATGTCAGTATATGGGGATGTTTCCCACACATTCAACGCCATGTTTACGGAAAAATAAAAGGGGAGATAAAATCCCCCCTTTTTAATTAAATGTCTGTATGAATTGATGAATTATTCGCCAGATGCCTGTTGTGCTTCCGGCTTACCGTAAATCAGCAATGGCTTGCTCTGGCCGCCAATCACCGACTCGTCGATCACCACTTTTTCGACGTCTTCCATAGAAGGCAGATCGTACATGGTGTCGAGCAGCGCGGCTTCGACGATAGAACGCAGACCACGGGCACCGGTTTTACGCGCCATCGCTTTCTTGGCGATCGCATCCAGCGCTTCCTCACGGAACTCCAGATCAACACCTTCAAGATTGAACAACGCCTGGTACTGCTTGGTCAGGGCATTTTTCGGCTCTTTGAGGATCTGAATCAGCGCTTCTTCACTCAGTTCGCTCAGGGTTGCCACAACCGGCAGACGACCGATGAACTCAGGGATCAGACCAAATTTGATCAGATCTTCCGGTTCGACCTGCGACAGCAGTTCACCTTCGCTGGCTTTATCAGACTGCGCTTTTACCGTTGCGCCAAAACCAATGCCGGAGCCAGTTTCAACACGGTTAGCAATCACTTTATCCAGACCGGCAAATGCACCACCGCAGATAAACAGGATCTTGGAGGTATCAACCTGCAGGAATTCCTGCTGAGGATGTTTACGACCACCCTGCGGCGGAACGGCGGCAACCGTACCTTCGATCAGTTTCAACAGCGCCTGCTGTACGCCTTCGCCGGAAACGTCACGGGTAATGGACGGGTTGTCAGACTTACGAGAAATCTTGTCGATTTCATCGATATAGACGATCCCACGCTGTGCTTTCTGCACGTCGTAATCGCACTTCTGCAACAGTTTCTGAATAATATTTTCAACATCTTCACCCACATAACCGGCTTCGGTCAGCGTGGTGGCGTCGGCCATAGTGAACGGAACGTCCAGCAGGCGCGCCAGCGTTTCAGCCAGCAGCGTTTTACCGGAACCCGTCGGACCAATCAGCAGGATGTTACTTTTGCCCAACTCAACCCCATTGCTGGTGTCGCCGTTGCGCAGACGTTTGTAATGGTTGTATACCGCGACCGCCAGCACTTTCTTCGCCTGCTCCTGACCGATAACGTAATCGTCCAGGTGGTTGCGAATTTCATGTGGCGTCGGCAGCGCACTGCGTTCACGGTGCGGTGCTACTTCCTTAATCTCTTCGCGAATGATGTCGTTACATAAATCAACACATTCGTCGCAGATATACACGGATGGTCCGGCAATCAGCTTACGCACTTCATGCTGGCTTTTGCCGCAAAAAGAGCAGTACAACAATTTGCCCGAGCCATCTTTGCGTTTATCTGTCATGGGTCAAAACCTCTTCTTTGTTCTTTGTGCCGCACACGACGACGCAAATGCCATTATCAGGCGCAAGACGCTAGTCAGCGTTGTGCCGCTCCAGGTAATTATAGCGGCACACCTGCGCACTGGGCATTAATTACGATGGGTCAAAATCGAGTCGACCAGACCGTACTCTACCGCTTCAGAAGCGGAGAGGAAGCGATCGCGCTCGGTATCACGTTCAATCTGCTCAAGAGATTGACCCGTATGATGCGCCATAAGTTCGTTCATGCGCCCTTTTACCTTCAGGATTTCACGGGCATGAATTTCAATATCCGTTGCCTGGCCCTGGTAACCGCCCAGAGGCTGGTGGATCATGACGCGAGAGTTAGGCAGGCAAAAACGTTTGCCTTTCGCCCCGGCGGTCAGCAGGAACGCCCCCATTGAGGCCGCCTGGCCCATACAAATGGTGCTGACGTCCGGCTTAATAAACTGCATGGTGTCATAGATAGACATCCCGGCAGTGATCACTCCACCAGGGGAGTTGATGTACAGGTAGATATCTTTTTCTGGGTTTTCTGCTTCCAGGAACAGCATCTGCGCCACGATCAGGTTAGCCATATGGTCTTCGACCTGGCCGGTCAGAAAAATGACGCGTTCCTTAAGTAGACGAGAATAGATATCAAAAGAGCGCTCACCACGTGAGGTCTGTTCAATGACCATCGGCACCAGCGCCATATGGGGTGCAAAGTTATCTCGTTCGCCGCTGTATGACATTTCCGTCTCCTGGATAAAATTTGAAAAAACCTGCTGTGCTGATTGTAACCTTATGGACGGATTATCAGCTAATCCCTCAGTAATGGGTACGACATCGCCATAATTCAAGCATAACAATCTTTTGTTGTAACGCTAACACTGAAACGCTGTTTTCGCACTCTTCCCATGCAAAATGCGTGACAAAAAAAAACCCGCCACCAAAAGGTGACGGGCTTGCGTACGAAATTCGAGCTAAAAAAGCGACGAATTACGCCTGCTGGTTCATCAGCTCGTTGAAGGAAGTGGCTTTTTCAGTCACTTTCGCTTTCGCCAGAACGGCTTCAACAGCCTGCTCTTCCAGAGCGACGTTACGCATGTTGTCCATCAGCTCTTTATTTTTGCTGTAGAACTCAACCACTTCTTTCGGATCTTCGTAAGCAGAAGCCATCTCTTCGATCAGGCCTTTAACGCGATCTTCGTCAGCTTTCAGTTCGTTGGTGCGAATCACTTCGCCCAGCAGCAGACCAACAACTACGCGACGCTTAGCCTGTTCTTCGAACAGTTCACGCGGCAGTTCCAGAGCTTGTTTCTCGTTGCCGCCGAAACGCTGTGCAGCCTGACGACGCAGAACGTCGATTTCGCTGTCGATCAGCGCAGCCGGAACGTCGATGTCGTTAGCTTTTACCAGACCTTCGATCGCCTGAGACTTAACGCGGTTACGCACAGCGCCTTTCAGCTCGCGTTCCATGTTTTTGCGTACTTCAGCGCGCAGACCTGCTACGGAACCATCTTCAACGCCGAAACGTTTGATGAATTCTTCAGTCAGTTCCGGCAGTTCGCGTTCTTCAACTTTCTTCAGGTTGATAACGAACTTAGCGGCTTTACCTTTCAGGTTTTCAGCGTGGTACTCTTCCGGGAAAGTCACGTCGATAGTGAACTCTTCGCCAGCTTTGTGGCCTTTAACGCCTTCTTCAAAGCCTGGGATCATACGACCCTGACCCATCGCCAGTACGAAGTCAGACGCTTTGCCGCCTTCGAACTCTTCGCCGTCTACAGAACCGGTGAAGTCGATGGTTACACGGTCTTCTGCATCAGCAGCGCCGTCTTTGTCTTTCCAGGTAGCCTGCTGCTTACGCAGGGTATCCAGCATCACGTCAACGTCAGCGTCGGTGACTTCAACAACCGGTTTTTCAACTTCGATTGCTTCCAGACCAGTCAGCTCAACTTCCGGGTAAACTTCGAACTCTACCGCGTAAGTAAAATCTTCACCCAGTTTGTATTCGCCCGGAACGTAGTTCGGTGCGCCAGCCGGATTGATTTTTTCTTTGATGATCGCGTCAACGAAGTTGCGGCTCATCAGGTCGCCCAGAACGTCCTGGCGAACAGATGCGCCATAACGCTGAGCAACAACATTCATCGGTACTTTTCCTTTGCGGAAACCGTCAATACGCACTTTCTTCGCTACGTTGACCAGCTCGCTTTTCACAGCGGTCTCGATGCTGTCAGCAGCGATAGTAATCGTTACACGGCGGCCAAGGCCTTGAGTGGTTTCAACTGAAACTTGCATCTTGTTACCTCAAAAAATCACAGTGCTCGGTCAACTCTTCTCCGCAAGCACAGGTTGTTGGCTTCGCGGAACTGGGATGTTCTCATAAGCAATCACATTCCCTGTCGTCAGAATCATCCCGAAGACATTCCGAAAAATAAGACGCGCATTATAGCGGCATCACTTTTATGAGTCGAGAACGGTTATCGCGCGTTGCTGCGGCTTTTTTCACAATTCCCGGCTAATTTTTGTCTGAATACTGTACGACTGCCCCAGAATTCAGACAAAACAAAACGGCCCGCAGGCCGTTTTCACATAATCTGTAGCAACATACTGGAAAAGCGTCGGTTGTTGCAAATCCGTTTTACGCGATGCTTCCCGCCCCACGACACGGAGGCGATGCAAAAATCGTATCCTGCAACGCTTCCCACTCCTTAATGGTGTAGGTATGCAGGGCAAGAGCATGAACGGTTGTGGAAAGCTCCGCCGTTAACGTGCTGTAAATCATCCGATGACGATTAAGAAAACGTTCACCTGTAAAGCGATCGCTAACCAGCACAACCTTAAAGTGGCTTTCAGAACCAGCCGGGACATTGTGACGATAGCTTTCATCCACAACTTCGAGGAACACGGGTTCGAACGCTGCCCTTAATTTTTCTTCTATTTGCTCACGAATCATCATGAAATTTTCCTCCGACAACGCTGAGATGTCACCCATCCCTTTAAATACTAGCCGCTTTTACCGTTTTCATTACACCTTAGCAACAAAAAATTAGCGCTTGTCTGATTTTCTCAGCCAAACGGATGAAGTTCACTGAATCCTCACTTCGATTTATTGCAAAAAGTCCGTTTATGGTCTCCACAAAGCCATAAAACGGACAACACAATGAATTTACATGCGTTACCCACTTCCCCTCATCGTTGGCGATGTTATGATGGCGGGAATTTTCTCCAACCATACAATTTAGATTCGCTGAGAGCCCTGGCATGTTTAAAAAAATCCTCTTCCCGTTAGTCGCGATGTTCATGTTAGCTGGATGCGCAACGCCGCCGACCACTATTGAAGTCTCCCCGAAAATTACCCTGCCACAGCAGGACCCAAGCCTGATGGGCGTGACCGTTAGCATCAACGGTGCCGACCAGCGTCAGGATCAAGCGCTGGCAAAAGTCACCCGCGACAACCAACTGGTTACGCTGACTGCGTCCCGCGATCTGCGCTTCCTGCTGCAAGAAGTACTGGAAAAACAGATGACCGCACGCGGTTATATGATTGGACCAAACGGCGCTGTAAACCTGCAAATCATTGTTAGCCAGCTGTACGCTGACGTGTCTCAGGGTAGCGTGCGCTATAACATTGCCACCAAAGCAGATATCGCCATCATTGCGACCGCTGCTAACGGCAACAAGATGACCAAAAACTACCGCGCAAGCTATTCTGTTGAAGGCGCACTGCAGGCCTCTAACAAAAATATCGCTGACGCCGTTAACAGCGTGCTGACCGACACCATCGCTGATATGTCTCAGGACACCAGCGTTCACGATTTCATCAAGCAGAACGCTCGTTAATTTCTGCCCATATGGCCCGGCGTTCGTCGGGCCTATAGAAGCCCATGTCCAGTCATTACTTACGTATTTTTCAGCAACCACGCTCAGCTATCCTGCTTATTCTGGGGTTCGCCTCCGGTTTACCGCTCGCACTCACCTCCGGTACGCTTCAGGCGTGGATGACGGTCGAGAATATCGATCTTAAAACCATCGGTTTCTTTTCCCTGGTAGGTCAGGCCTACGTATTTAAGTTTCTCTGGTCCCCGTTGATGGACCGTTACACGCCACCGTTTTTAGGTCGACGTCGCGGCTGGCTGCTGGCGACCCAGGCGCTGTTGTTAATTTCTATCGCCGCGATGGGCTTTCTGGAGCCTGGCACACAGTTACGCTGGATGGCCGCACTCGCAGTAGTGATCGCTTTTTGCTCGGCCTCGCAGGATATCGTCTTTGATGCCTGGAAAACCGACGTGTTGCCCGCAGAAGAACGCGGCACCGGCGCGGCAATCAGCGTGCTGGGCTATCGATTAGGGATGCTGGTTTCAGGCGGACTGGCCCTGTGGATGGCCGATCGCTGGCTGGGCTGGCAAGGGATGTACTGGCTGATGGCAGCGCTGTTAATTCCTTGTATCATCGCCACCCTGTTAGCACCTGAACCGACTGACACCATTCCGGTACCTAAAACGCTGGAACAGGCGGTTGCGGCTCCGCTGCGAGACTTCTTTGGTCGTAACAACGCCTGGCTTATCCTGCTGCTTATTGTGCTGTATAAGCTCGGGGATGCCTTCGCCATGAGCCTGACCACCACCTTTTTGATCCGCGGCGTTGGATTTGATGCGGGTGAGGTTGGTGTGGTGAATAAAACGCTCGGGCTTCTGGCAACCATCGTTGGTGCATTGTACGGTGGGATCCTGATGCAGCGCCTTTCGCTGTTCCGCGCATTGCTGATATTTGGCATCCTGCAAGGGGCGTCAAATGCAGGCTACTGGCTATTGTCCATCACTGACAAACACATGTTCAGTATGGCGGCCGCCGTCTTCTTTGAAAACCTGTGTGGCGGAATGGGCACAGCGGCGTTTGTCGCTTTATTAATGACGCTGTGCAATAAGTCCTTCTCAGCGACCCAGTTCGCCCTGCTCTCCGCGCTTTCAGCCGTTGGTCGCGTTTATGTTGGCCCGGTAGCGGGTTGGTTTGTCGAAGCACACGGCTGGCCGACGTTTTATCTGTTCTCCGTGTTTGCCGCGATCCCCGGCCTCATACTGCTGCTGGTATGTCGCCAGACCCTGGAACATAGCTGGCAAAATGAAAGCTTTATTCCGCGTACGGAATTTCGTGGAGCGTACAGTCTGGCATTAATGACGTTGGTAGTGGGTTGCTGCTTGCTGCTGGTTTGGCTGCTACTGTTAACCATGAACGCGCTGGATTACACCAACTTCTCCTTCCTGCCGGAACTGCTTGAAGTCTCGGTGGCGGTCGCGGTCTGCGGGGTGATTTTTGGCGGATTGCTGGATTATCTGGCTCTGCGCAAAAACCGTCTGGCGTAAAAAACCGTATTAATAAGCCGTTGTAATCACCTTGCGTAATTATAACGGCTAAATAAACAACAATTGATAAAAATAATATTTGTTATTTTGTGCGCCAAAGAATTTGGAAATTATTGACGCCTTTTATATATTTTATTTTCCTTACTCGATTCAGCCACTACAGATTTATTTTTTGTTCCCAAATTGTCTTTTTATTGATAATCAATTGTTAAGCAATTGTTTTATTTTCGTATTGGTTATACCAATTACCCTCAGCCTGTCCCCCGCCTGCCTGCTTTCGTTATAACGTGATGTTGCAACAGGTTCTTAAAGTCAAAGCGACATATATTGCAACATATGTGACACGCACGGCAGAACCCAGTAACACAGATCCAAGGATGTTTACAGTAATGTAACCTTCCCGTAAAATGCCCTCACACTTTAAACGCCACCCGGTCCCGTGGAATTGAGGTCGTTAAATGAGACTCAGGAAATACAATAAAAGTTTGGGATGGTTGTCATTAATTGCAGGCACTGCGTTACTCAGTGGCTGTAATTCTGCGCTGCTTGACCCTAAAGGACAGATTGGACTGGAACAACGTTCACTGATACTGACGGCATTTGGCCTGATGTTGATTGTCGTTATTCCTGCCATCTTGATGGCTGTTGGTTTTGCCTGGAAGTATCGTGCAAGCAATAAAGATGCGAAGTACAGCCCGAACTGGTCACACTCCAATAAAGTGGAAGCTGTGGTCTGGACGGTGCCGATCTTAATCATCATTTTCCTTGCCGTTTTGACCTGGAAAACCACTCACGCTCTTGAGCCAAGCAAACCGCTGGCGCATGACGAGAAGCCCATTACCATCGAAGTGGTTTCCATGGACTGGAAATGGTTCTTCATCTATCCGGAACAAGGTATCGCTACCGTGAATGAAATCGCCTTCCCGGCGAATACTCCGGTTGAGTTCAAAGTGACATCCAACTCCGTGATGAACTCCTTCTTTATCCCGCGTCTGGGTAGCCAGATTTATGCCATGGCCGGCATGCAGACTCGACTGCATCTGATCGCCAACGAAGTCGGTACTTATGATGGTATCTCCGCAAGCTATAGCGGACCAGGCTTCTCCGGTATGAAGTTCAAGGCTATCGCAACAAAGGACCGCGCCGAATTCGACCAATGGGTTGCTAAAGCTAAACAGTCCACGAACACCATGAGCGACATGGCTGCGTTCGAGAAAGTGGCTGTGCCAAGCGAATACAACCAGGTGGAATACTTCTCCAACGTGAAACCCGATTTGTTTAAAGATGTTATTAACAAATTTATGGCTCACGGTAAGAGCATGGACATGACCCAACCCGAAGGTGAGCACAACGCACACGAAGGCATGGAAGGCATGGACATGAGCCACGCGGAATCCGCTCACTAAGGGGCCGAGGAAGAATACGATGTTCGGAAAATTGACGCTGGATGCAGTGCCGTTCCATGAACCCATTGTCATGGTTACGATCGCTGCCATTATCATCGGTGGTGCGGCCTTACTGGGCCTAATCACTTACTTCGGTAAGTGGACCTACCTGTGGAAAGAGTGGCTGACTTCGGTTGACCACAAACGCCTTGGCATCATGTATGTCATTGTTGCAATCGTCATGTTGATTCGTGGCTTTGCCGACGCCATCATGATGCGTAGTCAGCAAGCGCTGGCTTCTGCGGGTGAAGCGGGCTTCCTGCCTCCTCACCACTACGATCAGATCTTCACGGCTCACGGCGTGATTATGATCTTCTTCGTGGCAATGCCATTTGTTATCGGTCTGATGAACCTGGTGGTTCCACTGCAGATCGGTGCACGTGACGTTGCATTCCCGTTCCTGAACAACCTGAGCTTCTGGTTCACCGTTGTCGGCGTAATCCTGGTTAACCTGTCTCTGGGCGTAGGTGAATTCGCACAGACCGGTTGGCTGGCGTATCCGCCGCTCTCGGGAATAGAGTACAGTCCAAGCGTCGGGGTCGATTATTGGATATGGGCAGTCCAGTTGTCCGGTATTGGTACAACCCTGACCGGTATCAACTTCTTTGTGACCATCATTAAGATGCGTGCGCCAGGAATGACCATGTTCAAGATGCCGGTATTCAGCTGGGCGTCTCTGTGCGCGAACATCCTGATTATCGCCTCTTTCCCAATCCTGACGGTTACCGTCGCGTTGCTGACCCTGGATCGCTATCTGGGTACCCATTTCTTTACCAACGATATGGGCGGCAACATGATGATGTACATCAACCTGATTTGGGCCTGGGGCCATCCGGAAGTGTACATCCTGGTTCTGCCGGTCTTCGGGGTGTTCTCCGAAATCGCGGCAACCTTCTCACGTAAACGTCTGTTTGGTTACACCTCGCTGGTGTGGGCAACCGTGTGTATCACCGTTCTGTCGTTCGTTGTTTGGCTGCACCACTTCTTCACCATGGGTGCAGGCGCTAACGTAAACGCCTTCTTCGGTATTACCACCATGATTATCGCCATCCCGACCGGGGTGAAGATCTTCAACTGGCTGTTCACCATGTATCAGGGCCGTATCGTATTCCACTCAGCGATGCTGTGGACGATTGGCTTTATCGTGACCTTCTCAGTTGGCGGCATGACCGGCGTACTGCTGGCGGTTCCGGGTGCAGACTTCGTACTGCACAACAGTCTGTTCCTGATTGCGCACTTCCATAACGTTATCATCGGCGGCGTCGTATTTGGCTGCTTCGCAGGTATGACCTACTGGTGGCCAAAAGCGTTTGGCTTCACGCTGAACGAAACCTGGGGTAAACGCGCATTCTGGTTCTGGATCATCGGGTTCTTCGTGGCATTTATGCCGCTGTACGTGCTGGGCTTCATGGGTATGACCCGTCGCCTCAGCCAGCAGATTGACCCGCAGTTCCATCCGATGCTGGTCGTTGCCGCCTGCGGTGCTGCGCTGATTGCACTGGGTATCCTGTGCCAGCTGATTCAGATTTACGTCTCTATTCGCGACCGCGAGCAGAATCGTGACCTGACCGGTGACCCATGGGGTGGTCGTACGCTGGAGTGGGCAACCTCTTCCCCGCCTCCGTTCTATAACTTTGCCGTTGTGCCGCACGTTCACGAGCGTGATGCCTTCTGGGAAATGAAAGAAAAAGGTGAAGCGTACAAGCAGCCTGCGCACTATGAAGAAATTCATATGCCGAAGAACAGCGGTGCCGGTATCGTCATTACCGCCTTCGCAACACTGTTTGGTTTCGCCATGATCTGGCATATCTGGTGGCTGGCGATTGCAAGCTTCGCAGGCATGATCATCAGCTGGATTGTGAAAAGCTTTGATGAAGACGTGGATTACTACGTGCCGGTCCCGGAAGTCGAAAAACTGGAAAACCAGCATTTCGATGAGATTACTAAGGCAGGGCTGAAAAATGGCAACTGATACTTTAACGCACGCGACTGCCCACGCGCACGAACACGGGCACCACGATGCAGGCCAGACCAAGATCTTCGGATTCTGGGTCTACCTGATGAGCGACTGCATTCTGTTCTCTATTCTGTTTGCAACCTATGCCGTTCTGGTGAATGGCACCGCAGGTGGCCCAACAGGTAAAGACATTTTTGAACTGCCGTTCGTTCTGGTTGAAACATTCCTGCTGTTATTCAGCTCCATTACTTACGGCATGGCAGCGATTGCCATGTACAAGAACAACAAGAGCCAGGTTATCTCCTGGCTGGCGTTGACCTTCTTGTTCGGTGCCGGATTCATCGGGATGGAACTCTATGAATTCCATCACCTGATTGTTAACGGCATGGGCCCGGATCGTAGCGGTTTCCTGTCTGCGTTCTTCGCGCTGGTCGGCACGCACGGTCTGCACGTCACCTCCGGTCTTATCTGGATGGCGGTTCTGATGGTGCAAGTCGCTCGTCGCGGCCTGACCAGTACTAACCGTACCCGCATCATGTGCCTGAGCCTGTTCTGGCACTTCCTGGATGTGGTATGGATCTGTGTGTTCACTGTTGTTTATCTGATGGGGGCGATGTAATGAGTCATGCTAACGAGAGCGGCGGCGCATCCCATGGCAGCGTAAAAACCTACATGACAGGTTTTATCCTGTCGATCATCCTGACGGTTATTCCGTTCTGGATGGTGATGACAGGTTCTGCCTCTCCGGCCGTCATTCTGGGAACTATTCTGGCAATGGCAGTGGTACAGATTCTGGTGCACCTGGTGTGCTTCCTGCACATGAATAGCAAATCTGATGAAGGTTGGAACATGACGGCCTTTGTCTTTACTGTGCTAATCATCGCCATCCTGGTTGTGGGCTCCATCTGGATTATGTGGAACCTTAACTACAACATGATGATGCACTAAGAGCGGCGATTATGATGTTTAAGCAATACCTGCAAGTAACGAAACCAGGCATCATCTTTGGCAACCTGATCTCGGTGATTGGGGGGTTCCTGCTGGCCTCGAAAGGCAGCATTGATTATCCCCTGTTTATCTACACGCTGGTTGGGGTGTCACTGGTTGTGGCGTCGGGTTGTGTATTTAACAACTACATCGACAGGGATATCGACAGGAAGATGGAGAGGACCAAAAACCGCGTGCTGGTTAAAGGTCTGATTTCCCCTGCGGTCTCACTGGTATACGCCACCCTGCTGGGTATTGCTGGCTTTATGCTGCTGTGGTTTGGCGCGAACCCTCTGGCCTGCTGGCTGGGGGTAATGGGCTTCGTGGTCTATGTGGGCGTCTATAGCCTGTACATGAAGCGCCATTCCGTTTATGGCACGCTGATTGGCTCACTCTCCGGCGCTGCGCCGCCGGTGATTGGCTACTGCGCCGTAACCGGTGAGTTCGATAGCGGTGCGCTGATTCTGCTGGCTATTTTCAGCCTGTGGCAGATGCCGCACTCTTACGCGATTGCGATTTTCCGCTTTAAGGATTATCAGGCTGCCAACATCCCAGTACTGCCGGTGGTGAAAGGCATTTCAGTCGCGAAAAACCATATCACGCTGTATATCATCGCATTTGCTATCGCCACGCTGATGCTAACCCTGGGCGGCTATGCAGGTTATAAATACCTGATTGTTGCTGCGGCGGTGAGCGTCTGGTGGTTGGGCATGGCGCTGCGCGGTTATAAAGTGGAAGATGACAAAGTCTGGGCGCGCAAGCTGTTCGGTTTCTCCATCATCGCCATTACCGCGCTTTCCGTGATGATGTCCGTCGACTTTATGGTGCCAAACTCGCAGAACCTGCTGACTTACGTCTGGTAAGTTAATCGTCACATCTTCTATGCCGGATGGCGGCTGACGCCTTATCCGGCCTACAAAAAAGCACATTGCTTGTAGGCCGGATAAGATACGTGAGTATCGTCATCCGGCATTTTCGTTTCCAGCCGACTCCCCTCACAACCCCAACATTTGTTAATAAAGCGCATATTTACCCAGCCTGCTTAGCGCTTTACACTAGGCGCGAAATTAATACAGAGGTGGGAATGAACGATTACAAAATGACGCCCGGTGAGTTGCGCGCCACCTGGGGTTTAGGGACCGTATTCTCGTTGCGCATGCTTGGCATGTTTATGGTTCTACCGGTTCTGACCACGTACGGTATGGCGCTACAGGGCGCCAGCGAAGCGTTGATTGGCCTTGCCATCGGCATTTACGGCCTGGCGCAAGCCGTCTTCCAGATCCCCTTTGGTCTGCTCTCTGACCGCATTGGTCGTAAGCCGCTTATTGTCGGCGGACTGGCGGTATTCGTTCTCGGCAGCGTGATTGCTGCCCTCTCCGATTCAATCTGGGGCATTATTCTTGGTCGCGCATTGCAAGGTTCCGGAGCAATTGCCGCGGCCGTGATGGCGCTGCTTTCCGACTTAACCCGCGAGCAAAACCGCACCAAAGCGATGGCGTTTATCGGCGTCAGCTTTGGTATCACCTTTGCCATTGCGATGGTGCTGGGGCCAATCGTTACCCATGCGCTGGGGCTCCACGCGCTGTTCTGGATGATTGCCGCCCTTGCTACCACGGGTATCGTGCTGACCATTTGGGTCGTTCCCAATAGCACCAGCCACGTACTAAACCGTGAATCGGGCATGGTAAAAGATAGCTTCAGCAAAGTGCTGGCGGAGCCCAAACTGCTGAAGCTCAATTTCGGCATTATGTGCCTGCACATTTTGCTGATGTCCACTTTCGTCGCGTTACCAGGACAACTGGCGAAAGCCGGTTTCCCCGCCGCAGAACACTGGAAAATTTATCTGGTGACGATGCTGCTATCCTTTGTTTCCGTGGTGCCGTTCATCATTTACGCCGAAGTGAAGCGCAAGATGAAACGCGTGTTCCTCGCCTGCGTGTTACTAATCCTTATTGCAGAGATTGTATTGTGGAGCGCTAACATTCGTTTCTGGGGTCTGATTGCGGGCGTGCAGATTTTCTTCCTCGCCTTCAACCTGATGGAAGCCCTCCTCCCCTCGCTTATCAGCAAAGAATCGCCTGCGGGTTACAAAGGCACGGCAATGGGTGTTTACTCCACCAGCCAGTTTCTTGGCGTGGCGATTGGCGGTTCGCTCGGCGGTTGGGTGGTTGAAATGTTTGATGGTCAGGCCGTATTTCTGGCCGGTGCGCTGCTGGCGGCAGTTTGGTTGATTGTGGCAAACACAATGAAAGAGCCACCGTACGTCAGCAGCCTGCGTGTGGAAATTCCACCAGAAATTGCCGCAGATGACACGTTAAAGCAGCGCCTGCTGGCAAAAGAAGGAATAAGCGAAGTGTTAATTGTGGCGAAAGAGCATTCGGCCTACGTGAAAATCGACAGCAAAGTCACCAATCGATTTGAGGTTGAGCAGACCATCAGCCAGACGTGATGATTACCGGATGGTAACTAACGTCTCGTCCGGCCTACAAATAGCGTGTGCGACCTGTAGGCCGGATCAGGCATTACGACTTAATCACGGAAGTTTTTAAACTGGAACGGCTGGCCGAGATCGCCACCGCGAACCAGCGCCATGACGGATTGCAGATCGTCACGCGCCTTACCGGTCACACGAATTTCTTCACCCTGAATCTGCGCCTGCACCTTCAGCTTGCTGTCTTTGATCAGCTTAACGATTTTCTTTTGCACTGCGCTTTCAATGCCCTGCTTCAGCTTAGCTTCAACAAACCAGGTTTTACCGCTGTGCACGAAAGTTTCTGGTACGTCCAGCGAGGTGCCTTCAATACCGCGTTTCAGCAGCTTGGCACGCAAAATATCCAGCAGCTGATTAACCTGAAAATCAGACTCGCTCAGCACCTTAATCGTCTTATTTGACTCATTCAGCTCAAAAGTGGCTTCAACGCCACGAAAATCAAAGCGTGACTCGACTTCACGGCTGGCGTTATCCACCGCGTTACGGGCTTCCTGAAGATCAACTTCAGAGACAATATCGAAAGATGGCATCTTTTCCTCTCCCTTCATTTTTGATGCGAAGCATAATACCTGCAAAGTTACTCAACAGACAGCGCTATACTAGGCTGTATCCTTTCATTGTACGTGGTAGCGACATCTGCGAACAATAATAGGGTGCGGTCGATATGGATTAACACCTGGTGCTGTTGCAGGTGAGGAGGAAGAATGAAAATTACCGTACTGGGATGTGGAGCGTTAGGACAGCTATGGCTTACAGCGCTGTGCAAACATGGACATGAGGTGCAAGGGTGGCTGCGCGTACCGCAACCCTACTGCAGCGTAAACCTGATCGACACGGATAGCTCAGTTTTTAATGAATCCCTGACGGCAAACGACCCCGACTTTTTGGCAAAAAGCGACCTGCTGCTTGTCACCCTGAAGGCCTGGCAAGTTTCTGATGCGGTAAAAGGCCTGTCTGCAATTCTGCCTGAAACCACGCCCATTCTGCTTATTCACAACGGCATGGGAACGATTGAAGAGTTACATAACATTAAGCAACCCTTGCTGATGGGTACCACCACCCACGCAGCACGCCGTGACGGGAACGTCATCATTCATGTCGCTCAGGGAACAACGCGTATTGGGCCGGCGCGTGAGCAAGACGGCGATTTCAGCTATCTGGCTGAAACCCTGCAAGAGGTGCTGCCGGACGTCGCCTGGCACAACACCATTCGCGCCGAGCTGTGGCGCAAGCTGGCCGTCAACTGCGTCATTAACCCGCTGACCGCATTATGGGATTGCCCAAACGGTGAGCTACGCCATCATCCTGAAAAAATAGCGCTCATCTGTGAGGAAGTGGCAGCGGTGATCGAACGCGAAGGCCACCACACATCAGCGGATGATTTACGCTATTATGTCGAGCAAGTGATTGACAGTACGGCGGAAAATATCTCATCTATGCTGCAGGACATTCGCGCCATGCGTCATACCGAGATCGACTACATTACCGGTTATTTGTTAAAACGTGCACGCGCGCACGGCATCGCCGTTCCGGAAAATGCCCGCCTGTTTGAAATGGTTAAAAGAAAGGAAAGTGAGTATGAGCGCTCAAGCACTGGTATGTCTCGCCCCTGGTAGTGAAGAAACCGAAGCGGTTACTACTATCGATCTACTGGTTCGCGGCGGAATTAAGGTCACAACCGCCAGCGTCGCCAGCGATGGCAACCTGACGATCGTGTGCTCGCGCGGTGTGAAACTGCTGGCGGATGCGCCATTAGTCGAAGTTGCTGACGGCGATTTCGACATTATCGTACTGCCGGGCGGTATTAAAGGCGCCGAGTGTTTTCGCGACAGCCCTCTGCTGGTCGAAACCGTGAAGCAGTTTCATCGCTCCGGACGCATTGTCGCGGCAATCTGTGCCGCGGCTGCCACCGTCCTCGTCCCACACGACATTTTTCCCATCGGCAACATGACCGGCTACCCGGCGCTGAAAGACCAAATCCCCGCTGATCAATGGCAGGACAAGCGCGTCGTATGGGATCCGCGCGTCAACCTGTTAACCAGCCAGGGACCGGGAACCTCAATCGATTTCGGTTTGAAAATCATTGATCTTCTGGTCAGTCGTGAAAAGGCTTACGAAGTTGCATCACAACTGGTGATGGCAGCGGGAATTTATAACTACTACGAGTAAATCTTCAGGCCACTCCCTTATAAGGAATCATAATGAAAGGATATCTGAGTGGAGTGGCTTTATTGCTCCTTTCCGGTTATGCCACAGCGACGCAACTCGACATAAAGAGTATTGAGTATCGCTATCCCGGAAGCACTGAAATGCAATATCGCGTGCCATGGTTTTCCTCGACGGATAACCCCAAGGTTGCGAAACGTATTAACGATTATATTTTCGCAACCTTTATCAATCAGCTACCGGGTAATACTCCGCAGGCCACAGTAAACCAGTTTGCGAAATCAGCCATGAATCCCACCGCAAACCTTAACTACACGGTTGAATTTCGCGACGAAAAAATCCTGACCATGAATATGTTTGTCGAAGGCTGCGGAGCGTATTGCGAATCGTACAATGTACCGCTCAGCTTCGATTTAGCCAACGGCGCGGCAATTACCCTCAACGACCTCTTTTCCCGTTCTACGATGGCCGAATTAAATACTCGCATCAGAAAAGATATCCGTGGCCAAATCGACACATTTGTTGATGCGCATAAATCGCAAACACCAGAACAAATAAAAGAAGAGAAAGGTGAAGTTTTTAACTACGCCGAATTCTACGCATCGTGCGCAACCTACACCGACGGTTTGTACTACATCGACAAATTCTCCCTGCAAAAAGACCATCTGGCCTTCCTGAACGGACGCTGTAGCAACCACGCCAGCCGCGCACTCGACGAGTTGGGTGATTTCACCACGAAAATCCCAACCGCAGAACTGCATAATCAGCTCACGCCATACGGCCAGTATCTGACTGGCGCAAAGAGTACAACACCGGTTTCGCCAGCGCCCGGCATTGACGGCAAAGTCATGTACGGCACGCTGGGAAAAAGCATGCGTATTGTGTTGAAGGTGGACTGCAAATACGGTGATTTTTTTGAAGGGGCTTACTTTTACCAGAAATTTGGCGCACCGATTGAATTAACCGGCAAATGCGATACAGCCGACAATCAACATTATGAACTGAAGACATCTGCTGCTGAACAAGCGCAAGAGAAGATAACGCTGGAGTTAAAAGACGGTGTCTATCAAGGCGTCTGGGAGTCGAACGGGAAGACGCTTCCTGTGCGTTTTGAATAATATCGTTGCATTGCCGGATGGCGGCGTAACCGCCTTATCCGGCCTACAACACGGTGTTTACTCAATTACGGGCGATACACCTTCACGTTCTCAAAGCCCTGCTCGCGCAGATAAAGCGCCTGCAGGCGGCTCATCACCCCGCGTTCACACCACAGCAGCCAGGTTTTGCTCTGGTCCAGATCGCCGAATTTGGTGCTCAGCTTGTAGAACGGCAGAGAAACGACGTCCACGCCGTCAACCTTCAGCGGTTTATCATCCTGTTCATCCACAGAACGGATATCCAGGATCACATCGTTCGGGCCGAAACCGCTCACGGTTTCCACTTCTACCACGGTTTGCTGCGTCTGCTGGGCGATATCGCGAATATCAATATTATTCGCTTCTTCAACCACTTTATCGAGGATAGAGAAATCGAAGTTTTCTTCTTCGGCCTCAATCTTCGATTTGATCGCTTTCACCGTCGGGCTTTTTGAAATTACACCGCAGTATTCCGGCATGGTACGAGCAAAATCCTCGGTGCCAATTTCACGCGCCAGATTGATGATGTGCTCTTTATCATGGGAGATAAGTGGGCGCAGGATCAGGGTGTCTGATACGTTATCGATCAAACGCAGGTTGGTCAGCGTCTGACTGGACACCTGGCCCAGTGCTTCACCGGTTACCAGCGCCTGTACGCCGTAGCGCTCAGCGACTTTCGACGCCGCGCGAACCATCATACGCTTGAGAACCACGCCCATCTGGCCGTCATCAACTTTCTCCAGGATCTCACCGACCACCGGTTCAAAGTTGATAGCAACAAAACGCACGCGATGCGAACTACCGAAGCGATTCCACAGGTAATGCGCCACCTGGCGAACACCGATTTCATGCGCTGCCCCGCCAAGGTTGAAGAAGCAGTAGTGCACGCGGCAGCCGCGACGCATCAGCATGTAGCTGGACACGCCGGAGTCGAAACCACCGGAGATCAGCGACAGTACGTCTTCCTGCGTACCAATTGGGAAACCGCCAATACCTTCATAGCGGCCTTTAACCAGCAACAGACGGTCGTTTTCGATTTCAAGATTAACCGTCACGTCCGGCTTCGTCAGCTTCACGCGCGCGGATTCAATATGCTGGTTCAGTCCACCGCCAACATAACGTTCCACCTCAATGGAGCTAAACTCATGCTTACCACGACGCTTAACGCGTACGCAGAAGGTTTTACCTTCCAGTTGATCGCGATACTGCACCAGTGCTTTCTCGAAAATATCGTGCATATCGGTAAACGGCACGTCTTCTACTTCGAGAATGTGGTGGATCCCCGGAATACGGGTCAGCGCGTCGCGAATGTCCAGGCGCTGGCTTTCATCTTTAGCGCGAACCTCAACGTGATCCCAGTGACGGACAACGGCAAGGTCTTCATCATAGTGCTTTAAAACGTTACGAATGTTCCCTGTCAGAATTTTTATAAAGCGCAAACGCACAGATTGGCTTTTGATGGTGATTTCTGGGAACAATTTAATGATAAACTTCATGGCGGCAATGGTTCTTAGGCAAGTCTGAATGACTTGTAATGGAAAAAAATACAGCAGCCCATACCCGCGACTGCATCCAGGCGCGCAAGTATATCACCATCACGCGGCTACTGTGCACATTGCGCGTTATTTGCTTATCAGTGCGAGTCCGTTACCATAGTCTTGTGCTGCCAATACAGAGAGTCAGACATTCATTATGCCGAAGAAAAATGAAGCGCCCGCCAGTTTTGAAACCGCGCTGAGCGAGCTGGAACAAATTGTTACCCGTCTGGAAGGCGGCGACCTGCCGTTAGAAGAAGCGTTAAACGAATTCGAACGCGGCGTACAGTTGGCGCGTCAAGGACAGGTCAAATTGCAACAGGCTGAACAGCGCGTACAAATCCTGCTGTCAGATACTGAAGACGCGTCCCTTACGCCTTTTACACCGGATAATGAGTAAATGGATTTTACGCAGCAGCTACAGGCTTGCGTTGAGCAGGCCAACCAGGCACTGAGCCGTTTTATCGCGCCACTGCCCTTTCAGAACACTCCCGTGGTCGAAACCATGCAATATGGCGCATTATTAGGCGGTAAACGCCTGCGCCCGTTCCTGGTGTATGCGACCGGTCAGATGTTTGGTGTCAGCCTGAGTACGCTTGATGCTCCCGCTGCCGCCGTCGAATGCATTCACGCCTATTCGCTGATGCACGATGATTTACCCGCGATGGACGACGATGACCTGCGCCGCGGTCTGCCGACTTGCCACGTAAAATTTGGTGAGGCAAACGCGATCCTGGCCGGAGATGCGCTGCAAACGCTGGCATTCTCCATTATCAGCGACGCTCCAATGCCGGAAGTATCTGACCGTGACCGCATCGCGATGATCTCTGAACTGGCTCAGGCCAGCGGTATCGCCGGTATGTGCGGCGGTCAGGCACTGGATCTGGAAGCTGAAGGTCATCAGGTTGAGCTGGATGCGCTGGAGCGTATTCACCGCCATAAAACCGGGGCATTGATTCGCGCCGCCGTACGTCTGGGAGCATTAAGCGCAGGCGATAAAGGGCGAGAATGCCTGGCAATACTCGACAAATACGCAGAAAGCATCGGTCTGGCCTTCCAGGTTCAGGATGACATCCTGGATGTGGTAGGCGATACTGCAACATTGGGTAAACGTCAGGGTGCTGACCAGCAGCTTGGCAAAAGTACCTATCCTGCACTTCTGGGTCTTGAGCAAGCCCAGAATAAAGCCCGGGATTTAATCGAGGATGCCCGCCAGTCGCTAAGTTTGCTGGCCGCACAGTCACTCGATACCTCGGCACTGGAAGCGCTAGCGGACTACATAATCCAGCGTGATAAATAAACCAACATATCCCATGAGCTTGCGATGAGTTTTGATATAGCCAAATACCCGACCCTGGCGCTGGTCGACTCCACCCAGGAGTTACGTCTGCTGCCAAAAGAGAGCCTGCCAAAGCTTTGCGACGAACTGCGCCGCTATTTGCTCGACAGCGTAAGCCGTTCCAGCGGGCACTTCGCCTCTGGTCTGGGCACGGTGGAACTCACCGTCGCGCTGCACTATGTCTACAATACCCCGTTTGACCAGTTAATCTGGGATGTAGGACATCAGGCTTACCCGCACAAAATACTGACCGGACGCCGTGATAAAATCGGCACCATTCGTCAGAAAGGCGGTTTGCATCCGTTCCCGTGGCGCGGTGAGAGCGAGTATGACGTACTGAGCGTTGGGCACTCTTCAACCTCCATTAGCGCAGGTATCGGTATTGCGGTTGCCGCTGAGAAAGAAGGCAAAGAACGTCGTACCGTATGTGTGATTGGCGACGGCGCTATCACCGCCGGGATGGCGTTTGAAGCGATGAACCACGCAGGCGATATTAAGCCCGACATGCTGGTTATCCTCAACGACAATGAAATGTCGATTTCAGAGAACGTTGGCGCGCTGAACAATCATCTGGCGCAACTGCTCTCTGGCAAACTCTACTCCTCGCTGCGCGAAGGCGGGAAAAAAGTCTTCTCCGGCGTGCCGCCGATTAAAGAGCTGCTCAAACGTACCGAAGAACACATTAAAGGCATGGTTGTGCCGGGTACGCTGTTTGAAGAACTGGGCTTTAACTATATCGGTCCGGTGGACGGTCACGACGTGCTGGGGCTTATTACCACACTGAAGAACATGCGCGATCTGAAAGGCCCGCAGTTCCTGCACATCATGACCAAAAAAGGTCGTGGTTACGAGCCGGCAGAAAAAGATCCAATCACCTTCCACGCGGTACCAAAATTCGATCCATCCAGCGGATGCCTGCCGAAAAGCAGCGGCGGCCTGCCGAGCTATTCAAAAATCTTCGGTGACTGGCTGTGCGAAACCGCGGCGAAAGACAATAAGCTGATGGCAATCACCCCGGCGATGCGCGAAGGCTCCGGTATGGTGGAATTTTCACGTAAGTTTCCGGACCGCTACTTCGATGTGGCGATCGCCGAACAGCACGCGGTGACGTTTGCTGCCGGTCTGGCGATTGGCGGCTATAAGCCGGTCGTGGCTATTTACTCGACCTTCCTGCAGCGCGCCTACGATCAGGTGCTGCATGATGTCGCCATCCAGAAACTGCCAGTTCTGTTCGCCGTTGACCGGGCAGGAATTGTTGGCGCAGATGGACAAACCCATCAAGGGGCGTTCGATCTTTCCTTCCTGCGCTGCATCCCGGAAATGGTCATTATGACCCCGAGTGATGAAAACGAATGCCGCCAGATGCTATTCACCGGCTATCACTACAACGACGGTCCAACGGTCGTGCGCTACCCGCGCGGTAACGCGGTGGGCGTAGAGTTGACCCCGCTGGAACAACTGCCTATCGGGAAAGGTATAGTGAAACGTCACGGGGAGAAAGTGGCAATTCTCAACTTCGGTACCCTGATGCCGGAAGCCGCTCAGGTCGCAGAGTCGATGAACGCCACGCTGGTCGATATGCGTTTTGTGAAACCCCTGGATGAAACGTTGATCCTTGAAATGGCTGCCCAACACGAGGTTCTGGTTACCATTGAAGAGAACGCCATTATGGGTGGTGCTGGCAGCGGTGTAAACGAAGTGCTGATGGCCCATCGTAAGCCCGTCCCGGTGCTGAACATTGGCCTGCCAGACTTCTTCATCCCGCAGGGAACTCAGGATGAAGCTCGCGCCGATCTGGGTCTGAATGCCGTCGGAATTGAGGCCAAAATCAAGGCCTGGCTGGCATAAACCCCTCCCCGCTCCTGCTATGCTTAATTCATCACGAGCTAAGCAGGAGTGGATTGATGAAATACAACATCTTAGGAAAAACCGACCTACGGGTCTCCCGCCTTTGCCTGGGCTGCATGACGTTTGGCGAGCCTAATCGCGGCAATCACGCCTGGACGCTACCTGAAGAAAGCAGCCGCCCGATAATCAAACACGCCCTTGAGGGCGGCATTAACTTTTTCGATACCGCCAACAGCTACTCCGCTGGCAGTAGCGAAGAGATTGTCGGTCGCGCGCTGCGTGATTTCGCCCGCCGCGAAGATGTCGTGGTCGCTACCAAGGTTTTTCACCAGGTTGATGATTTAGCAGAAGGATTATCCCGCGCACAAATCCTGCGCTCAATCGACGACAGCCTCAGACGTCTGGGTATGGACTATGTCGACATCCTGCAAATTCACCGCTGGGATTACAACACACCTATTGAAGAAACCCTGGAAGCGCTGAACGACGTCGTGAAAGCCGGTAAAGCGCGCTATATCGGCGCCTCATCCATGCACGCTTCGCAGTTTGCTCAGGCGCTGGCCTTACAGAAGCAACACGGTTGGGCACAGTTCGTTAGCATGCAGGATCACTACAATCTGATCTACCGCGAAGAAGAACGCGAAATGCTGCCACTGTGCTATCAGGAAGGCGTGGCAGTGATCCCCTGGAGTCCACTGGCACGTGGACGCCTGACGCGCCCATGGGGAGAAACGACAGCACGCCTGGTTTCCGATGAAGTCGGTAAAAATTTGTACAACGAGAGCGATGAAAATGACGCGCAAATTGCCGCACGACTGACCGGTGTCAGTGAGGAGTTGGGTGTTACACGGGCGCAGGTTGCGCTGGCCTGGCTGCTGAGCAAACCGGGTGTGGCAGCGCCGATTATCGGCACATCGCGCGAGGAACAGCTGGATGAGTTGCTCAATGCGGTGGATTTAACGCTGAAGCCGGAGCAGATTGCCGAGCTGGAAACGCCGTACAAACAGCATCCGGTGGTGGGATTTAAATAAGTATTGGCGATGGCTAATTGTAGGCCGGATAAGCATAGCGCATCCGGCACTGATTGCCCGATGGCGCGACGCTTATCGGGCCTACAACAGCCCCCCAAAAGGGTTAAATGATACCTACCGGCCAGTGATGACCGATAAAATACAAAATTCCGGCAGAGAGTATTCCGGCCACAATATCGTCGATCATGATCCCCGTCCCGCCATGCACGTTGCGATCGAACCAACGAATCGGCCACGGCTTCCACATATCCAGAATACGGAAAATCACAAATCCGGCGGCAACCCACTGCCAGTCATTGGTCGGCAGCGCCATCAGGGTAATCCACATCCCGACAAACTCGTCCCAGACAATGCTACCGTGATCGTGCACACCCATATATTTCGCCGTTTGATGGCACAGATAAACGCCGATACAGATAGATAACATCACCACCAGTGAATACAGCTGCCACGGTAGAAAGGTCATTAAATACCAAAAAGGGATCGCCGCCAACGATCCCATCGTGCCAGGAACAATTGGGCTCAACCCGCTGCCAAAACCGGTGGCTAGCAGGTGCCACGGATTGCGCATACTCAGGCGGCTTTTGGCGACATCTTTTTTAAGGCGCGGCAAAATGGTCATATCCTTTCCAGTCAAACGTGACGGATTTTCCATCGCGCGTAAAGTGAATGCCTTCCACGTCTGCGCTCATCTGCCCAATGCAGGTAAACGCTGCGCCGAGATTTCCCAGCGCCACATCCAGCGCACCACGGTTAATTTCCGGTACGGTAAAGCATAACTCATAATCTTCACCGCCCGAGAGCGCCCAGCGTAGGGCCTGTTCCGGCTCAACGTGCCGGGCGAATGCCGTGGAGTAAGGCAGCGCATCGACGTTAACCCGCGCGCCACAGCCGCTGGCATTAACGATATGCCCCAGATCGGAAATCAGGCCATCGGAGATATCGATAGCCGCACTGGCCAGATCGCGCAGGGCTTGTCCCTGCAAAATACGCGGCGTGGGACGCAGATGGCGTTTAAGCAGATAGTCTGCGTCTTTTGCATCTCCAACCTGCAACCGATTCTGTAAAATCGCCAGCCCCGCCGCGCTGTCTCCCGGCGTACCGGTAACATAAATCCAGTCCCCCGGCTTCGCACCAGAGCGTTTTAAGGCCCGTCCTACAGGAACGTAGCCATGGATACCCAACGTCATCGACAGTGGCCCACGCGTGGTGTCACCGCCAATTAGCTGCATATCATAGTAATTAAGCAGTTCAAACAGGCCATCACTGAAGGCTTCAAGCCAGGCTTCATCAACGTCAGGTAACGTGAGTGCCAGCGTCAACCACGCAGGATCGGCCCCCATCGCCGCCAGATCGCTCAAATTCACCGCCAGTGCTTTCCAGGCGAGATCGGTGGGATCAATGTCGGGGAGGAAGTGATTGCCTGCCACCAGCGTATCGGTACTGATCGCCAGCGTCTGTTTTTCAGGGATATTCAAGAGTGCGCAGTCGTCACCAATACCGGTTTCGACATCAAGACGAGACGTTCTTACGCGGTCAAAATAACGGGCAATCAGGGAAAACTCGCCGCATGCCATACGTTATGCCTCAGCAGAAAAAAAAGAAAAAGCCGGGGACAGCGGAAACAGGTTCCACCATCCAGCCGGCCTCGGGATTACTTTTTGTTGGGGCGAATCACAGGTGCTGCTTTATCCAGTACGCCGTTCACGAATTTATGGCTATCTTCAGCGCCGAAGGTTTTCGCCAGTTCAATCGCTTCGTTGATGGCCACTTTGTACGGCACATCACTACGTTTAGACAGTTCAAACAGCGCAATACGCAGTACGGCTTTTTCTACCTGCCCCAGCTCTTCTAACAGACGAGACAGGTAAGGCTTCATTAATCCATCCAGGTACGCGCTGTTAGTCGCCACCCCGGACAGCAGTTCACGGAAATACAGAACGTCGACATCTTTAACGTCCTGTTCCGCCAGGAACTGGTATTCAACATCAGCGATGTCGTTCTGGGACAACTGCCAGGAGTAGAGCGCCTGGACGGCACACTCACGGGCGCGGCGACGAGCAGCAGGTTTCACGGATTTCCCCTTACAAAAATCAGGCCTTAATGGCTTTCAATACATTAATCATTTCAAGCGCAGTCAGTGCAGCTTCTGCGCCTTTGTTGCCGGCTTTAGTGCCAGCACGTTCGATGGCTTGTTCAATACTTTCGGTGGTCAGAACACCGAAGGCTACCGGAATGCCACTGTCCTGAGCGACATGCGCCAGGCCATTGCTTGCACCGCCAGCCACATATTCGAAGTGCGCGGTACCGCCACGGATCACCGTACCAAGCGCAATTACCGCGTCGTATTTACCGGTTTTTGCCAGTGCGTCAGCGGCCAGCGGCAGCTCATATGCACCTGGAACCCAAACAACGGTAATGTTTTCATCTTTAACCTGGCCAATACGTTTCAGGGCGTCGATAGCCCCTTCCAGCAGGCTGTCATTGATAAAGTTGTTGAAACGCGCAATGGTGATGGCGACGCGAGCGTCCGGGGTAGCAACGTTAGCTTCAATAATGTTCATATTCTTCCTTCGGGTTCGATTTATGGCCCCGTAAGGGGGGCGGATTTTATCATAATATTCTGTGCGCTGCTTCCTCTAAATCAGAAAGCCTCACGCAGTCGTTAAATGCAGGCAAACGTCCGGGCCCACCTGGCGTATCTCATTGAATTTAAAATGGGGTGCGTCAGCCAGTTTCTCAAGGCCTGGAAGCACACATAATCCTCGCGCATCGCTGCCTAACAGTTTAGGCGCAACATACACGATTAGCTCATCGACCAAACCGGCCTGTAATAATGCTCCCGCGAGCGTTGGGCCTGCTTCAACCCAAATGCTGTTAATTTGCTGTTTGCCCAGTTGCATCATCAGCACCACCAGATCCAGATGCCCATTATGTTCCGGCACCTTCAGGCTACGAACCGTCTCCGGCCAGCTACGGGGGTCGTCTTCAGTCCGGACAATCCAGGTTTCTCCAGGCTGTTGGACAATACGGTGCTCCGGCGTGACCTGATTCTGGCTATCCAGAACAATGCGGATTGGTTGGCGCAGCTCTTCCTGCGGGTAACTCGCCTGAGTTGACTCCCCAAGCTCCGACCAACGCACGGTAAGCTGAGGGTCGTCTGCCAGCACCGTAGCACTGCTGGTTAAAATGGCATGGCTTTGCGCGCGCAAACGTTGCACATCGCGGCGCGCCTGCGGTGAGGTAATCCACTGGCTTTCACCGCTGGCCATCGCCGTACGGCCATCAAGCGACGCGCCAAGCTTAAGCTGCAGATACGGGAATCCCGTACGCATGCGCTTGAGAAAGCCTTTATTCAGTTGCTCAACTTCGCTCATCATCAGCCCGTGGCTGACGTCGATGCCCGCCTGCTGCAAACGGTAGAGCCCACGTCCTGCGACCTGCGGATTGGGATCCTGCATCGCCGCAACCACACGCGATACACCCGCCGCAATCAGCGCATCGCAACACGGCGGCGTGCGACCATGATGACTACAGGGTTCAAGCGTCACATAGGCCGTTGCCCCTTGCGCTTTTTCTCCAGCCATCCGCAGAGCATGAACTTCGGCATGCGGTTCGCCCGCACGGTGGTGATATCCTTCACCGACGATCTCCCCATCCTTCACAATCACGCAGCCCACGTTGGGGTTGGGGTGAGTGGTAAAACGTCCGCACGCAGCAAGCTTCAGCGCACGCGCCATGTACAATTCATCCTGCATGGCTTAGTCCTGTAGGCGAGCAATCTCTTCGCCAAATTCTTTGATGTCTTCGAAACTCCGGTAGACAGAGGCAAAGCGGATGTAGGCGACTTTATCGAGCTTTTTCAACTGCTCCATCACCAGGTTGCCAATCATCTTGCTCGGCACCTCACGCTCACCAGTCGCACGCAGCTGTGATTTGATATGGTTTAACGCCATTTCGACGTCATCCGCGCTAACAGGCCGTTTCTCAAGCGCTCTGAGCATGCCGCTACGCAGCTTTTCTTCATTAAAGGGTTCACGCACGTCGTTGCTTTTCACAACGCGCGGCATGACAAGTTCAGCCACTTCAAAAGTGGTGAAACGTTCGTTACAGACCAGACACTGCCGACGGCGGCGTACCGAGGAGCCCTCGCCTACAAGACGAGAGTCAATTACCTTAGTGTCTACGGCGAAACAGAATGGGCAATGCATACGGCGTCCTGTACCTCAGTGGTTAACAGAATCTATTTTACCCTGAACTGCCGTGACAACAAAGGCACTGCGCTTTTGAGACAAAGGATCGATGCCTTCGTGCTCAGTCCACACTACCATTATGCTATCGCGACAATGAAGGAAGTAATCACAATGACAAGACGTTACCTAAGAATTCTCCTGGTGGGAAGTCTCTTTAGTCTTAGTGCCTGCGCACAGCAAAGCGAAGTACGCCAGATGCATCAAAGCGTTAGCACATTGAATAAAGAGATGACGCAGCTTAATCAGGAAACAGTAAAAATTACGCAACAAAATATGTTGAATGCAAAATCAACCAGCGGCGTTTATCTGCTACCGGGTTCCAAAACCCCGGCACGACTAGAGAGCCAGATTGGCACTTTACGCATGTCGCTGGTAAACATTGCGCCGAACGCGGATGGTACGCGCCTGACGCTACGGATTCAGGGTGAATCCAACACGCCTTTACCCGCCTTTAGCGCCACCGTCGAGTACGGGCAAATTCAGGGCACCACGGACAACTATCAGGAAGTGAACGTTCACAACCAGTTAGTCAACGCTCCGGCGAGTATTCTTGCTCCCAGCGACGTAGACATTCCGTTGCAGATAAATGGCCTCACTCCAGAGAGGTTAGGATTTGTTCGCATCCACGACATCCAGCCTGTTAGCCAATAAACTTTTTTGCGGAACGTTTTGTGCGTTCCGCAACATCACTCCGCTCCATTTTGTTACTCCCCTGACATAACCGATATTTCTGGTAAAACTTGGCAACATTCATGAGAGCCAGTACAATTCGCCGCCTAAAGTACGCAAACGTGAACGCAATCGATTACGTAAATGATAGAACTGTGAAACAAGACATATTTTTGTGAACAATGATTTTTATAATAGGCTCCGAAGAATTACGAAATATTTAGAAACGCAAATTGCGCATTTTTCACTCCCGAAAGGGATTTCAAACAGTGGCATACATATGAAAAAAACATTACTTGCAGCCGGTGCAGTTCTGGCGCTCTCCTCGTCTTTTACTGCCAACGCAGCAGAAAATGACAAACCGCAATATCTGTCCGACTGGTGGCACCAGAGCGTTAACGTGGTGGGTAGCTATCACACCCGTTTCTCTCCGAAACTGAACAACGACGTGTATCTGGAATACGAAGCATTTGCCAAAAAAGACTGGTTTGATTTCTATGGCTACATCGATATTCCGAAAACCTTCGACTGGGGTAACGGCAACGATAAAGGTATCTGGTCTGACGGTTCCCCGTTGTTTATGGAAATCGAACCGCGTTTCTCCATCGACAAACTGACCGGCGCTGACCTGAGCTTTGGTCCGTTCAAAGAATGGTATTTCGCCAACAACTACATCTACGACATGGGTGATAACAAAGCCAGCCGCCAGAGCACCTGGTATATGGGTCTGGGTACCGATATCGATACCGGTCTGCCAATGGGTCTGTCCCTGAACGTCTATGCTAAATACCAGTGGCAGAACTATGGCGCATCCAACGAAAACGAGTGGGATGGCTACCGTTTCAAAGTGAAATACTTTGTGCCGATCACCCAGGTTTGGGGCGGACAGCTGACCTACATCGGCTTCACCAACTTCGACTGGGGCTCAGATTTGGGTGATGACCCGAACCGCACCAGCAACTCTATCGCTTCCAGCCACGTCCTGGCGCTGAACTACGATCACTGGCACTACTCTGTCGTAGCGCGTTACTTCCATAACGGCGGTCAGTGGAAAGGTGGGGATACTCTGAACTGGGGCGAAGGCGACTTCAGCGCGAAATCTACCGGTTGGGGTGGTTACCTGGTCGTAGGTTACAACTTCTAATCCAGACAATTTATCGCAAACAAGCCAGCTTAACCGCTGGCTTTTTTATGGCTGGTCTTCACAGCGTACTTTACGTAAAAAGTCACTTAGCGAACGATCCGCAGATTCGCGAAAGTGCCTGTCGAGTGGCGTGATCTTCAGACATCGATCAACGCGAAAACAACGATAATCATCACGCTTCTCGCACCAGCCAACCAGCAGCCAGTGCTCGCCCCAGAAAAATAATCCCAGCGGCTGAACGTCGCGCCACGAGAGGTTCCCGGACTCATCGCGATAATGCAGCGCCAGCACCTGCTGAGCTGAAACCGCGCGATGTATGAGATCGAACGCACTGCGTGAATGCGGCTGATTACCAAAATCTGGCGCGAAAATCCGCGTTTGCTCGGCTCTGCGCCGACTCTCTGGCGGCAATATCGCCAACACTTTTTCCTGTGCTGATTCCAGCGCCTGTGAGAGTGAATCCCCACCCCATGTTTTCAACAACCGAATCGCTACCATCAACGCTTCTGATTCGTGCTGGGTTAACATCAACGGCGGCAAATCAAACCCCGCCATTAAGCGGTATCCACTGCCCACTTCGCCTTCAATGGGCACGCCGGATAAAGAGAGATCGCGGATATCGCGATAAATCGTCCGTTCAGAAACTTCAAGACGTTCTGCCAGCAGCGCCGCCGTTGTCACTCGCCTGCCACGCAGGATTTGTACAATCTGAAACAAGCGGTCGGCGCGTCTGCTCATTTTAATCCTCAGTGCTGAAAATATTACGCGGGTTGATGTAAACCAACACGATTGCCTTCGCTGTCAGTAAATAGCGCAATCGTACCAATGTCCTGCCCCAGTTCGAGTGGGCCAAACACACACTGACCGCCAGCAGTGGCGACGCGTTCAAGCGTTGCCGCCAAATCGTCCGTATGCAGATAAATAATAGCGCCCTGCGCTGAAGGAGTAATACCGTCAAATTTAGCCAGCGCCCCGCCGGGAGCGGGATCCTGATGCGGAAATACGGCCAGCTCAGCGCAGTCCATATTTTCCCGACGCAAAGAAACCTGCATCACTGGTTCATAAAAAGCGATGGCGCGATCCATTTGTGCTACAGGGATTTCAAACCAATTAATTACGTTGCTCATACTTCCTCCTGCCTGTGTGGGTAATCTCAGAAGGACTATAAGACAGGGCTACTGACAGCATACTGTCAGTAGTGTGGCAACAGGAAAAGATAATTGCCTGTCGCTAATTCACAGGCAAAAAAAATCCCGACCTTACGATCGGGATTCCAGTATCTTCACTCTTAATGGTTAAGGAAGAATCGACGGTTGATCCGCCCCTTCTTTCTCGACCTTCTGCTGCAGCATGTGCTCACGCTTCATACCCAGCTTCAGCGCCAGCGCCGATGCCACGTAGATAGAAGATGCGGTACCGATGGAAACACCGATCAGCATCGTCAGCGAGAAGCCTTCCAGTACCGGACCACCGAACAGGAACAGCATCAGAATAACCATCAACGTTGTACCGGACGTAATCAACGTACGGTGCAGCGTTTGAGTCAGTGACACGTTAAAGATTTCGTAAGGCGTACCGCGACGAATTTTGCGGAAGTTTTCACGAATACGGTCAGATACAACGATACTATCGTTCAGCGAGTAACCGATTACCGACATCAGTGATGCGACGATAGTCAGGTCAATCTCGATATGGAACAACGACAGGATCCCAAGTGTGATAATCACGTCGTGCGCCAGAGCGATAACCACCCCCGCCGCCAGTCGCCACTCAAAGCGGAAACCGACGTACACCAGGATGGAGATCAGCGCCGCCATCAGCGCCATCGCACCGGTTTGCGCCAGATCAGCCCCCACGCTCGGACCCACGAATTCAATTCGCTTCACCGCGGCGTTTTGGTTGGTGGATTCGTTAATCACACTCAACACTTTGCTGCCCAGCACCTGACCGCCGTCTGCACCTTCAGTTGGCGGCATACGTACCATAATGTCGTGGCTGCTGCCGAAGTTCTGCAGAAGCGGATCAACGAAGCCCGCTTTCTCCAGTGCATCGCGCATCACGTCCATATCGGCCGGTTTTTCCAGCGTGATTTCAATAACCGTACCACCGGTGAAATCGAGCCCCCAGTTAAACCCGCGTACGCCCATCACCACGATGGCCGCAATCAGCAGGAAACCTGAAATGCCGAAAGCCCAGTAGTCCCAGCGCATAAAGTCCCAGACTTTACGGCCGTGGTTTAATTGTTCAACAGTATATTCCTGTGCCACTTCGCACTCCTCAGATTGACAGCTTTTTGACGCGCTTGCCGCCATACAACAGGTTTACGATGGCACGTGTACCGACAATCGCGGTAAACATCGACGTCGCCACACCAATACCGGTAGTAATCGCGAACCCTTTAATTGCCCCGGTGCCAACTGCGTACAGGATGATGACCTTGATCAGCGTCGTAATGTTCGCATCAAAGATGGAGCTAAATGCGCCCGCATAACCTTCGTTGATGGCCTGCTGCACCGAACGCCCGTTACTCAACTCTTCTTTGATACGTTCGTTGATCAGTACGTTCGCATCGACCGCGACGGCAAGGGTTAAGACAATCCCCGCAATCCCCGGCATACTTAGCGTAGCGCCCGGCAGCAACGACATAATACCGACAATCAATACCAGGTTAGCAATCAGCGCACTGGTCGCAATCAGACCGAACTTCTTATAGAAGAAGATCATGAACAGGATAGACACCACCAGACCGGCCAGACACGCTTCCAGACCCTGTTTAATGTTCTGCATACCCAGGGTTGGGCCGATGGTACGTTCTTCCACAATCTGAATCGGCGCAATCAACGCACCGGCACGTAACAGCAGAGAAAGCTGACGCGCTTCGTTCGGGTTGTTGATACCGGTGATACGGAAGCTGTTACCCAGGCGAGACTGGATATTGGCAATGTTAATCACCTCTTCCTGTTTCACCAGTACTGCACGACCGTTAGCATCTTTCTTACCGCTGTCTTTGTACTCCACGAACAGGGTCGCCATCGGCTTACCGATGTTATCCTTGGTGAAGTTGGACATGATGTTACCACCCGCGCTATCCAGCGAGATGTTAACCTGCGGCTGATTGTATTCGTCCTGGCTGGAAGTGGAGTCGGTGATATGGTCACCGGTCAGGATCACGCGCTTGTACAGCACAACAGGCTGACCTTCACGAGACTGTTTCACTTCCGAATCACCCGGAACACGACCCGATGCTGCAGCGGACTGGTCAACGTTGGTGTTTACCAGACGGAACTCCAGCGTCGCGGTTGCGCCCAGAATTTCTTTCGCACGCGCGGTATCCTGAATACCCGGCAGTTCGACCACGATGCGGTCAGCACCTTGACGTTGTACCACCGGCTCAGCAACACCCAGTTGGTTAACACGATTACGCAGAATGTTGATGTTCTGCTGTACCGCGTACTCACGGGCTTCACTCAGGCGCGCATCGGTCATTACAGCGCGCAGTGCATTGCTGCCCTGGCTGGAAATAACCAGATCCTGGTGACGTTTGCTCAAGTAAGAGATAGCTTCATCACGGGCGCTGCTATCACGGAAAGTGATGCTCAGACCGTAGTTATCTTCTTTGCGAACGGTAGTATAAGGAATGCCTTTTTCACGCAGATCGCTGCGCAGGCTATCGATATTTTGTTCCTGCAACTTACTCAGCGCGGTATCCATATCCACTTCCATCAGGAAGTGAACGCCGCCACGCAGGTCAAGACCGAGTTTCATCGGTTCTGCATGAATGGCAGCCAGCCAGCGCGGGGTTGCCGGAGCAAGGTTAAGCGCCACGACGTACTGATCGCCCAGTACGCCCATTAATACTTCACGCGCACGCAGTTGGGTATCAGTGGAGTCGAAGCGCGCGAGAATAGCACCCTCTTCCAGAGCCACAGACTTAGGTGTGATTTTATCTTCTTGTAACGTTTTCTGGACCTGGATCAGCGTTTGCTCACTGGCGGCGGCACCGCGCACGCCAGTGATTTGAACAGCCGGATCCTCACCATACAGGTTGGGAAGCGCATAGAGCAGACCGACGACAATAACGACGATCAGCATGACATACTTCCACAAAGGATAACGGTTTAACACGGCAGTTCCCTTTGGGAAAACAATAAATTACAGCGCCTTCATGGTGCCTTTCGGCAGAACGGCAGCTACGAAATCACGTTTAATAACCACTTCAGTGGTGTCGTTCAGCGCGATAGCGATGTAGCCAGATTCTGCTACTTTGGTCACGCGACCCACCAGACCACCGTTAGTCAGCACTTCATCGCCTTTCGCAATGGAGTTCATCAGATTTTTGTGTTCTTTGGTACGCTTTTGCTGCGGGCGCAGGATCATGAAGTAGAAAATCAGACCAAACACCACCAGCATCAGAATCAGAGACATCGGGCTGCCCTGCGCCGGAGCACCTGTTGCCGCTACCGCATCAGAAATAAAAAAGCTCATTCAAATTCCCTCATTATTAAAATTAATCAACGTTCACAGGTGGAACTGGTCTACCCTGACGTTGGTAAAAATCGGTCACGAAGCTCTCTAATTTACCCTCTTCAATAGCCTTGCGTAAACCCGCCATCAAACGCTGGTAGTAGCGAAGGTTATGAATCGTGTTGAGACGCGCGCCCAATATTTCGTTGCAACGGTCGAGATGATGCAAGTAAGCGCGCGAATAATTGCGACAGGTGTAGCAATCACACTCAGCATCGAGCGGACTGGTGTCGCTTTTATGTTTCGCGTTACGAATTTTTACCACGCCGTCAGTCACAAACAAATGACCATTACGGGCATTTCGCGTTGGCATCACACAGTCAAACATATCGATACCGCGACGCACGCCTTCAACCAGATCTTCTGGTTTACCGACGCCCATCAGGTAACGCGGTTTATCTGCCGGAATCTGCGGGCAAACATGTTCCAGAATGCGGTGCATATCTTCCTTCGGCTCACCGACAGCCAAACCGCCGACAGCGTAGCCATCAAAGCCGATATCTACCAGACCTTTGACGGAGATATCACGTAAATCTTCGTAAACACTGCCCTGAATGATGCCAAAAAGCGCATTTTTGTTGCCGAGGCTATCAAAACGGTCACGGCTGCGCTTCGCCCAACGCAGAGACATCTCCATCGAGCGTTTAGCATAGTCCCAGTCGGCCGGATACGGTGTACATTCGTCGAAGATCATCACGATATCGGAACCGAGATCGTATTGAATCTCCATCGACTTCTCGGGATCGAGGAAAATCGGATCGCCGTTGATCGGGTTACGGAAATGCACGCCTTGTTCGGTTATCTTCCGGATATCGCCCAGGCTGAACACCTGGAAGCCGCCGGAATCGGTGAGGATCGGCCCTTTCCACTGCATAAAATCGTGCAGATCGCCGTGCAGTTTCATGATTTCCTGCCCCGGGCGCAGCCACAGGTGGAAAGTGTTGCCGAGGATGATCTGTGCGCCGGTCGCTTCAACTTCTTCCGGCGTCATGCCTTTTACTGTGCCGTAAGTACCGACCGGCATAAAAGCAGGCGTTTCTACTACGCCACGATCAAAAACCAGGCGGCCGCGGCGAGCGCGACCGTCTGTGGTATCCAGTTCAAATTTCATCTTCACTCCTGCGTCAGAAAAACAGTCCGACGTTTTAAACACTCATGCCGGAAACTTATTCCCCGACACGCTCAGAAATAGCCTGCGGATTGTACGTGATAAACATCGCATCCCCGTAACTAAAAAAGCGATATTCCGCTTTTACCGCTTCATGATAGGCGTGCATGGTGTTTTTATAACCAGCAAATGCGGAAACCAGCATAATCAATGTCGATTCCGGCAGGTGGAAGTTGGTGACCAGAGCATCAATCACCTGATATTTATAGCCTGGATAAATAAAGATTTGTGTATCGCCGAAGAACGGCTCGATTAGATCGTTTTTGGCCGCCTGCGCCGCACTTTCCAGTGAACGTACGGAGGTGGTGCCCACCGCAATCACGCGGTTACCGCGCGCTTTCGCCGCCATCACCGCGTCCACCACATCCTGCGGCACTTCCGCATATTCGGAGTGCATAATGTGGTCTTCAATAGTGTCTACGCGCACCGGCTGGAAAGTACCCGCTCCAACGTGCAGGGTGACGAACGCCATTTCAATGCCTTTATCGCGCAGTTTAGCCAGCAGCGGATCGTCAAAATGCAGACCCGCGGTCGGCGCAGCGACGGCACCCGGTTTTTCGCTGTACACGGTCTGGTACAGCTCGCGGTCGGCGTCTTCATCCGGACGGTCGATATACGGCGGCAACGGCATATGGCCAATCGCGTTGAGGATATCCAGCACGCTGCGTTCGTCGTTAAACTCAACTTCAAACAGCGCGTCATGGCGCGCCACCATCGTTGCTTTAATGCTTTCGTCATCGCCCAGCAGCAGCTCGGCGCCCGGTTTCGGCGCTTTCGAGGCACGAATATGCGCCAGAATACGTTTGTCATCCAGCATACGCTCGACCAGCACTTCAATTTTACCGCCGCTGGCTTTACGACCAAACAGACGCGCAGGAATGACGCGGGTGTTGTTAAAGACCAGCAAATCGCCAGGGTTGAGCTTATCGAGCAAATCGGTGAAAGTACCGTGCGTCAGCGCGCCCGTCGGCCCGTCCAAAGACAGCAAGCGACAGCTACTGCGCTCAGCTTGCGGATAGTGGGCAATCAGGGATTCGGGTAGTTCAAAGGTGAAATCGGTAACGCGCATGACACTGACTCAGACTAAAATAAGAGGCGGGTAGTCTAGTGCCGGGGCGTTCTCCCTGCAACCTTTACCCCTCTGGATAAACATTTAACTATGAATTTTCTTGCACATTTGCATCTCGCTCACCTTGCCGACAGTTCGCTTTCCGGCAATCTGCTGGCCGATTTTGTCCGGGGTAATCCGGAAACGCACTACTCGCCTGATGTGGTAGAAGGCATCTTCATGCATCGTCGTATCGACGTGATGACAGATAACCTGCCGCAGGTGCGTGAAGCCAAAGAATGGTTTCGTAGCGAAACGCGCCGCGTCGCGCCGATTACGCTGGATGTCATGTGGGATCATTTTCTGTCGCGCCACTGGTCGGAGATCTCCCCTGACTTCCCGCTGACGGACTTTGTGCGCTATGCCCGTACCCAGGTAACCACTATTTTGCCGGAATCGCCGCCACGCTTTATCAATCTGAATAACTATATATGGTCAGAGAAATGGCTTGAGCGCTACCGGGACATGGATTTTATCCAGAACGTCCTGAACGGCATGGCCAGCCGCCGTCCACGGCTCGATGCCCTACGCGACTCATGGTATGACCTCAATACGCATTACGATGCGTTAGAAGAACGATTCTGGCAGTTTTATCCGCAAATGATGGACCAGGCGCGGCGTAAAACCCTTTGATTGCAACCCGCATTCCCCGCCGGATAAGCCGTAGCCGTCATCCGGCAAAAGATTGATAGACAAAACCTGTCTCAATGATTGCCAGCGCCTCTTTGTCTTATTCACGAACACTCTCTATACTGGCCCGCGTTGCGTTCCAAAAACCCCTTAACATTGCAGGAGAATTATATGGTACTGGTAACTCGTCAGGCTCCGGATTTCACAGCAGCTGCGGTACTGGGTAGCGGTGAGATCGTTGAAAACTTCAACTTCAAACAGCATACCAACGGTAAAACTACCGTTCTGTTCTTCTGGCCGATGGACTTCACCTTCGTTTGCCCGTCTGAACTGATCGCATTCGACAAACGTTACGAAGAATTCCAGAAGCGCGGCGTTGAAGTTGTTGGCGTTTCCTTCGACTCTGAATTTGTCCACAACGCATGGCGTAACACCCCTGTCGACAAAGGCGGCATCGGTGCAGTGAAATACGCAATGGTTGCTGACATCAAACGCGAAATCCAGAAAGCCTACGGCATCGAGCACCCGGAAGCTGGCGTTGCTCTGCGCGGTTCTTTCCTGATCGACGCTAACGGCGTTGTTCGCCACCAGGTGGTTAACGATCTGCCGCTGGGCCGTAACATCGACGAAATGCTGCGCATGGTTGACGCGCTGCAGTTCCACGAAGAGCACGGCGACGTATGCCCGGCACAGTGGGAAAAAGGTAAAGAAGGTATGAACGCGTCTCCGGACGGCGTAGCAAAATACCTGACCGAGAACGTTTCCAGCCTGTAATTGGCATGAATCGACAAAAGGCCCGCTAGTGCGGGCCTTTTTTATTGTTCGTAGGTCAGGTAGGCAATTGCGTCACTCTCTGTAAGTATCACCCGCGACAATACACTTATCCAAACCACAATTAAAACGCGAAGCAGGAACAGCCAAGCGCGCCCCAGAAAGCCCGGTCATCTGACACCGGAATGCCTGATTGACGCGCAATATCATGCTGATGACCGTGTACGCCACAGCTACCACAGCACTGATGCATCTGCACCATTGCGCCAATTTTTGCCGCAGCAGGCGGCGCTGAGCGATAGTGCCCCGGCACCTTCACCACCGGCGACCAGTCCGGCACAACCGGGATGGCTGGTGGTGCCAGCGGGGTGAAATGCCCTGCCGCATACACGACTTTGCCATCGACAATGGTCATCACTGACTCAATGCCTTTGATCTCTTCTTCCGCCACGTTGAAGTAATCTTTAGACAGCACCACCAGGTCGGCCAGTTGATCTTTCTCGATTCGCCCTTTCTTACCCTGCTCGCTGGAGAACCAGGCGCTGCCAGCGGTCCACAGTTCCAGCGCCACGTCGCGCGGCAAGCGGTTGTTATCATCGTACATCGCCATACCGCCAACGGTGCGGCCCGAAACCAGCCAATAGAGCGCGGTCCACGGGTTGTAGCTAGCCACACGGGTGGCGTCAGTCCCCAGCCCTACCGGAACTTCAGCCGCCAGCATTTTCGCCACCGGCGGCGTGTGTTTGACCGCATCTTTGCCATAACGATCGACAAAATATTCGCCCTGGAACGCCATTCGGTGCTGAACAGCAATCCCGCCGCCCAGCGCTTTAACGCGCTCGATATTCCGTTCAGTAATGGTTTCGGCATGATCGAAGAACCAGTGCAGGCCATTGAACGGGATATCACGATTCACCTTCTCAAACACGTCCAACATGCGGCTGATAGATTCATCGTAGGTGGCGTGCAGGCGGAACGGCCAGCAGTGCTCCACCAGGTGTCGCACCACGCGCTCCAGCTCATCTTCCATACCCTCCGGCAGGTCCGGGCGCGGCTGGAGAAAATCTTCAAAATCCGCTGCCGAAAAGACCAGCATTTCCCCGGCCCCATTGGCGCGGTAGAAGTCGGTCCCCTGCCCCGGTTTGAGCATATCGGTCCAACGTTCAAAGTCTTCCAGTTCCTGTTTTGGACGCTGGGTAAACAGGTTGTAGGCAATACGCACCGTCATCTGCTTGTTGGCGTGTAACTGCTCAATGATCTCGTAATCTTCCGGATAGTTCTGGAAGCCGCCGCCCGCATCGATGGCACTGGTCAGTCCCAGACGGTTCAGTTCACGCATAAACTGGCGGGTCGAGTTAACCTGCATTTCCAGCGGCAGTTTGGGTCCTTTTGCCAGCGTCGAATAAAGGATCATGGCGTTTGGTTTAGCGATCAACATCCCGGTCGGGTTGCCGTTGCTATCACGCACAATCTCACCGCCCGCCGGATCCGGCGTCGCTTTGGTGTAGCCGACGGCTTTCAGCGCAGCGCGGTTCAGCAAAGCCCGGTCATAGAGATGCAGAACAAAAACTGGAGTATCCGGAGCAGCCTCATTCAGTTCTTCCAGGGTTGGCATGCGACGTTCGGCAAACTGGAATTCGCTCCAGCCGCCCACCACGCGTACCCATTGCGGCGACGGCGTTCTGTCCGCCTGGTCTTTGAGCATACGTAGGGCGTCCGCCAGCGACGGCACGCCTTCCCAACGTAATTCCAGGTTGTAATTCAGTCCACCACGAATAAGGTGCAGGTGCGAATCGTTCAGGCCCGGGATCACCGTATGTCCTTGCAGATCGACAACCTGCGTCCCTTCGGCAGCAAAGCTCATTACCCGCTCGTGGCTACCAGTCGCCAGGATCTTTCCGTTGGCAATCGCCACCGCCTCGACCTGCGGGCGTTGCCTATCGAGAGTATGAATTTTTCCGTGAGTCAGAATCAGTGTGGCAGTTTGAGACATAACAATCTCCTGAGATACCGGTCAGGCTTTTTTCAGCCATCCGGCAAACAGACGGGTTACGATGGGCATCCAGAACCAGACCACCAGCGCAACCACACAGGCATCATTGATGAGATGCAGGAGTAACGAGCCCTTCATTGCAGGCAGCACAATGCCGGTCAACCACGGCACCAGATTGGTGCTAGGAAATATCACCAGCAGGGTGTGGGTAATCACCAACGTCACATGTTTGTTCTGCGCCATGAAGGATTCCTTGTTGAGAGGAAACAGGCCGCTTAGGCCAGGAAAGCAATACACAAAATCATTCATGGTGCATCGAGGCGGCAAGGTTGTGGATCCCCGGGAGCTTACATAAGTCAGTGACTGGGGTACGCAAGCGAAGCCAACAAAGATGCAACATGAAGGATGACGTGTATTTAGGCTTTACGTTCTGGCGCGCCATGCACCATGGTATAGGCATAATCCACGCCCATACCGTAGGCACCGCTGTGCTCGCGTACCAGATCCATGACGGCGTCGTAGGTTTCTTTGCGAGACCAGTCGCGCTGGTACTCAAGAAGAACCTGTTGCCAGGTTACGGGTACGGCACCAGCCTGTACCATGCGGTCGATAGAACGCTCATGGGCATCCACGGACGTGCCGCCGGAAGTGTCGGTCACCACATATACTTCATAACCCGCTTCCAGCGCCATCAGTGCCGGGAAAGTCAGGCAGACTTCGGTCCACAGCGCGGAGATAATCAGTTTTTTGCGCCCAGTCGCTTCCACGGCCTTCACAAACGCCGCATCTTCCCAGGAGTTCATTGAGGTGCGTTCAATGGGTTTTACATCAGGATGAACCGCTAACAATTCTGGCCAGATATATCCGCTAAAACTTTTCGTTTCTACAGAAGTATAAATCACCGGAACATTGAATATTTTCCCGGCTTTCGCTAATGCCACGGTATTATTTTTTAAAGTCTGGCGATCGATATTCGCTACACCAAATGACATTTGCGGCTGATGATCAATAAAAATAAGCGTAGAGTTTTGAGGGTCAATCAGTTCCCGAATAGACATATCACACCTTCTTAATCAATAAGTTAAAAGGCAACGGTCTGTATCTGCCGTCAGCAGCAGGATCCTGAATCAGAAAGCTTGTTGAGTATAGCGGGAAATTTCTAACGAGTTATTAAAGAAAACTTACCATCCTGTGAAACTATTAATTCTGTGTTGCGATATATCCTAAACAACATCAAAAAAATGCGCATGATTCATCTAAATTATTCACTGGCATTGTTTTTCTTCATTCGGTACAACAGAAGGGTTTAATTTTCAGGATCTTTTCTGCTTATGCGCATTAATCTGGATGTTTTGCTTATTCTCGACGCACTCGACAAACAGGGTTCATTTGCCGCGGCGGCCGAATCGCTGTTTAAAACGCCTGCGGCACTCAGCTATATGATTCAAAAGCTGGAAAGCGACCTGAATATCGAGTTGCTTGACCGTTCCGGACACCGGGCTAAATTTACCGACACCGGACAGATGATGCTGGAAAAGGGACGTTTATTGCTAAGTGCGGCAAAAGATCTCGAAAAACAGGCGGTACAGCTGAGTTCAGGCTGGGAAAAAGAGCTGGCGATTGCGCTGGACGACTCCTTTCCTTTCGCCTCGCTGTTACCCATTATCGATGAATTTCACGCGCTGAATAAGCAAACCCGCCTCAGTTTTACCCATCATACGCTGGCGGGTTCCTGGGAGGAGCTGACCCATAATGGAGCAGATATTATTCTGGGGGCGATTAATGAACCACCAACGTCAGCGGCCTGGTCCTACAAAATGCTCGGTACATTGGACAATGTATTTGTCGTGGCACCTGAGCATCCGCTGGCCACAGCACCTGATGGCCTGACCAACGAGCAGTTGTGCCTGCATCGGGCGATTGTTATCAGCGACAGCGCCCGCTTCTGCCATCCGTTACAAACCAATCTGATGGAGGAGCAGGCGCAGATCCGTGTCGATGACTTCCACAGTAAAGTGATGCTACTGCGAGCCGGCATGGGCTGCGGATTTCTCCCCCGCCATATTGCCAGCCCGTGGCTTGCTACGGGCGAGCTGGTGGAAAAAACGGTTATCTCATTTCGCCAAAAAGACGTGGCCTATATGGCATGGCGTAATAACCGTGATGGACTGGCGCAGCGCTGGTGGCGAGACGCGCTGCTGGCAAGCCCGGCGATTGCGCACTTATATCAATGACCTGACCATACCGAGGCGGAAATCGCCGGCAACGTCAGGATATCGTCGGCAAGCACACCTGTGCCCTCTTTGTGCTGCCAATGACTCACGCTCAGTAATGGCGAGGCTGGCAGGACCACTTCACAAGCCTGGCCACGGTTAATCGCCACTAACACGCGCTGGCGGTTTAGCACCCGTACAAACACCACCACGTTATCCTCGGCGTAAATCACCTGACAACCACCGTGGCGTAGCGCCTGGCTCTGGTGGCGTAATTTTGCCAGCCGCTGGTACAACGCCAGCAGGTTAGCGTCCTGTTTTTCAGGCTGCCATGGGAAAGGTTTGCGGCAAAACGGATCGTTGTTGCCATCCAGCCCCACTTCGTCGCCGTAGTAAATACAGGGCACGCCAGGCCAGGTAAATAGCCACACCACCGCCAGCGGTAAACGTGCGACGTCTTTACCGAGCAGAGACTTAAAGCGAGCGGTATCGTGGCTGTCGAGCTGGTTAAACATGCGCAATTGCTGTTGATGCGACAACCCCGCACGGTAGTTATCCATCCACGCCATACAGGTCTGGGCGTCAATGGATTGTGGGTCGTATGAAATATCGGTATTGGCGAGGAATCCCCAGAGAGGGAAAGTAAAGCCGCGATAGTTCATGGCGGCATCTTCCGCGTCGGCCTGCAACCACTGGCGAGCATCGCCAAAATGTTCACCCACCACATACGCCTCTGGCTGGGTTTCTTTTGCCGCCTGCGTAATGCCGGCCACGTGTTGTAGGTTGTTACGTGCGCCTCCTGCTTCTCCCAGCATGTGCACCACATCAAGACGCCAGCCGTCCATACTCCACGGCGCTTTCAGCCAGTGACGGACGATACTGTCTTCGCCGCGATAAATTTCATTTACCAGGCTTTCCGAAGAAAAGTCCAGCTTGGGCAGGCTGGAATACCCCAGCCAGTCGAGCGCAACGCCGTCGGCTGAGAAATGATACCAGTCGCGCCAGGGGGATTCTGGGTTATGGCACGCCCCATCCGTTCCCCTACTATGCCGGTCAAACCAGGCGTGCGAATCGCCGCTATGGTTAAAAACACCGTCCAGAATCAAGCGCATGCCCTGCTGTTGGGTGTTGTGCCGCAGGCGTAGCAGCGCCGTGTCGCCGCCAAATTGCGGATCAACATGACGGTAATCTTCGGTATCGTATTTATGCACGCTCGGCGCGGTAAACACAGGATTCAGGTACAGCGCCGTGACCCCTAACGTTTTCAGGTACGGTAGCTTTTCGCTGATGCCGTCCAAATCGCCGCCATAGAACGTGGAGCCACCGGCCTGAGCCGTAAGCGGTTCGTCCCATTCGCGCCGCACGATGTCGTGCCCGGCCGCGTGATGGTAATAGACGTTATCCTGGCCCGCTTCACGCGACTGGCTGCGGGCAAAACGGTCCGGGAAAATTTGGTAAAAGACCTGGTCAGCGACCCACTGCGGACCGTTATCCGGCACATCGACGGCAAACTGCTCCAGACGCGCAGGCGGAAAACGGCTGAATCCCTGTGGGGTGAACCACAACTGACGATCGAGCCAAAGTAATTTAAAGCTATAGCGTCGACGAGGCTGCCCGCTGGAGAGATCAATCGCCGCTCGCCACGCGGTCACACCCGGCTGCGGCTGGCTGCGCTGCTTGTGCATAGCCAGCGAAATCTCTTCGTTATCGTTTTCTGCGCGTAGCGTCACCCGCTGGGGTGGATTTTCCCCCGCCAGCCATAATGTAATCGTCAGTTGATCTTTGTTTTGCTTAACAAATGGGGCAACCGGAAGGTGCCAGGCGTTCAACATCACGTATCCCCTTTGATGATAATGACGTCACCTTGCCATAGCGAAGTGCAGGATCACTCATCATCTTAACGTTTATTGGGGGAGGAGTTCGGGGGAGGAGAAAATTGCCGGGTAACGCAAAGCTACCCGGCAAAAATATTACTGTGCTTCAGCAAGTTGGCGCTCGCGACGGCGCTTGAATCCCCAGCCGACCAGCAGCAGGACAATCCACGCAAAGCCGACGTACAGCGAAATGCGGGTATCCGGATGATAGCCGATAAGCGCGATGATAAAGACCAGGAAAATCAGGCCAACAACGGTCGTAGTTACCCCACCCGGTACTTTAAATTTCAGCGCTTTGACCTCTTCTGGCGGCAGACGACGACGGAAAGCAATCTGCGACAGCAGGATCATAATCCACACCCAAACCGTGGCGAACGTTGCCAAAGAGGCGATCACCAGGAAGACGTTTTCCGGCATGATGTAGTTAAGATAAACCGCAAACAGCAGCGCGATGGTCATCACCATCACCGTAACCCACGGCACGCCACGACGCGACGTCTTGGCAAACATTTTTGGGGCACTGCCCTGTTCCGCCATGCCGTGTAGCATACGTCCCACACCGAAGACGTCAGAGTTAATTGCCGACAGCGACGCAGTCAGAACCACAAAGTTGAGGATCCCGGCAGCAAAGGTAATGCCCATATGCTGGAACGTCATAACGAACGGGCTACCGTCGGTACCCACCTGGTTCCACGGGTAGATAGACATAATGACGAACAACGTCCCCACATAAAACACCAGGATACGCATTGGTACGGAATTGATAGCGCGCGGAATAGATTTTTCCGGGTCTTTGGCTTCGCCTGCGGTAATCCCGATAATCTCAATCCCGCCGTAAGCGAACATCACCATTTGCAGCGACATCACCATGCCGAGCCAGCCGTTGCTGAAGAAGCCACCATTGCTCCATAAGTTATGGATACCGGTCGGTTGCCCGCCGTTGCCAATCCCCCAAATGATGATACCGAAACCGGCGACAATCATGATGATAATGGTGGCGACTTTGAAGAACGAGAACCAGAACTCCAGCTCGCCAAACACCTTCACGCTCATCAGGTTGATGGCGCAGATAATCAGCACTACGCTAAGTACCCAAATCCAGTGCGGTACGGCCGGGAACCAGACGCCCATGTAAATACCAAAGGCAGTCACATCGGCAATGGCGACAATCAGGATTTCAAAACAATAGGTCCAGCCGGTGATATAGCCTGCCAGCGGTCCGAGGTTTTCCTGCGCATAGCGCGAGAAGGAGCTGGCTGCAGGGTTATGAACAGACATTTCGCCCAGCGCGCGCATAATAATATACGCCGCTACGCCGCCGATAATATAGGCCAGCAACACGCTTGGCCCCGCCATTTTGATGGCATCGGCCGAGCCATAGAACAGCCCGGTACCAATTGCTGAACCTAATGCCATAAAGCGGATGTGCCGGGTGCTCAGCCCACGCTTTAGCTTGTTATTACTTTCCATCGATTCCTAACCTGTTAACACAATAAAAAAACCACGGGGCCATGTTAATAGCCCCGTGGTTAAAACTTATTGTCAGTGATATTAGTGTGCGCTGGAGGTCACTTGTCGACCCGCGGCGCGATCCCAGATAACTGCCAGGACCACCATCACGACTGTTGGCATCAACCACGCCAGCCCCTGCTCCGCCAGCGGTAAACGCTGGGTCCAGGCCGGTAACACGTCGCCAATTGCAGAAGCTTTAATGCCATCAAGGATACCAAAAATCAGGCTGATAAACATCGCAGGTGCAATGACGCGGGAAGAATTATGCCACCATGAGCGGGTAAAGCTTAATACAACCAGTGCGATACATGGCGGATAGATAGCCGTCAGCACCGGAATAGAGATCTGAATCAGATGGCTCAGACCCAGGTTAGAAACCACCATCGAGAAGCCGCCGAGGATAAATACCAGCGTACGATAAGACAGTGGAACGTACTGGGCAAAGAACTCTGCGCACGCACAGGTCAAGCCAACCGCGGTGACCAGACAGGCGATGAAAATCAGCGCCGCCAGCAGGAAGCTTCCTGCACCGCCAAAGGTGTGCTGAACATACGCATGCAGAATCGCCGCGCCGTTAGCAGACTGATCGACCAGAATCGCGCTATCTGAACCCAGACGGAACAGCGCGAGATACAGCAGCGTTAAGCCCACACCCGCCATTAAACCCGCCCAAACGGTGTAACGGGTCAGCAGACGCGCTTCAGTAACACCACGCGAGCGAGCGGCGTTAACGATAACAATACCAAACACCATCGCGCCCAGCGTATCCATGGTCAGATACCCGTTCACGAAGCCATTAGAAAATGCCGCAGTTTGGTAGGCTTCCATCGCATTACTGATCGGGCCTGCTGGCCAGACGATTGCGGCGACAGACAGAACAACCAGCGCCAGGATTTTCAGCGGTGCCAGGAAATTACCCACCGTATCCAGCAGTTTGCCCGGATACAGCGAAACCAGAATCACAATCGCGAAATAGATAACGCTATAGATAAACAGCGGCAGCGCAGAGTCACCGGTCAGCGGTGCAATCCCGACTTCGAAAGAGACCGTCGCGGTACGCGGGGTAGCAAATAACGGCCCAACGGCCAGATAGCAAACAGTCGCCAGTAGCAGACCAGCAACTTTACCGATAGGTGTGCTCAGTCGGTCCACACCACCACCGACTTTCGCCAGCGCGACAACGGTAAGTACCGGCAGGCCAACGGCGGTAATCAAAAAGCCAAAAGCCGCAGTCCAGACGTGTTCACCTGCCTGCAAACCAACCATTGGGGGGAAGATGATGTTACCTGCACCAACGAACAGTGCAAATGTCATAAATCCCAAAGCGATAATATCGCGCGATTTTAACTGATGGGTCATAAAGTCTTACTGCCTGTGGATGTGGTGTTGAAAATAATAAATTTTTGCCTTTCCCTGGGGGACAATACAGCGGCATTTTTGCTCAATTCCAGCGGGAAACACTCCCGACCTGGCGCGGCGAAGAATAGTTTTTCGATTTACCGCGTAAATGCAGTCGGTATGACAGCATCTGGAGCGCAATTTAAACGCTTATAACGTTTTAAAGCAAGGTGGGATCCAAAAACCAGAACAATATAGCGATATGAAAAAATGGGTTAGCACAAAACACCATTTCATGGAAAAAGGTATGGGTAATAGTTCGAACAAAAAACAATCAAACGTCGTAAAATTCAGGAGTCATATATTGACCGCATAGAAAAAGCCAGCTTGTGCTGGCTTTTGGAAAGATAATCTTACGAATGTGCTTTAACCGTTACTTTTGGCAATCAAACGTTCCGGGATCACGAAACTAAATCGCGTCCCTTTGCCTGGTTCGCTTTCGATATTCAAACGGCTGTCGTGATGATGCAGCGCATGTTTCACGATGGCAAGGCCCAACCCGCTACCGCCCGTTTGCCGCGATCGCGCCTTATCTACCCGATAAAAACGCTCGGTCAGGCGTGGAATATGCTCGGCGGCAATGCCTGGACCGTTGTCTTCCACACAAAACTCCGCTCCCGAGGCCACATGCCGCCAGCGTACGGTAATGTGCGTTCCCGCAGGGGTGTGGTTCACCGCGTTGTACACGAGATTCGAGATAGCGCTACGCAACTGCTCCTCGTTGCCCCGCACGTTCAGGCTGTTATCGACATCAAAGGTAAACGTATGTTTATGCTGGCTCAGGGTTTGCGCTTCGTGCTCGATCACGCGCAGCATCATGGGCACATCGACTTTCTCATTCAGTTGCAACGTCGGAGCAGCTTCAATTTTTGACAGCGTCAGCAGCTGTTTCACCAGGCCTTCCATACGGTACGTTTGTTCGCGCATGGTATGCAGCGCTTTTTCGCGCGTTGTCCCTTCCAGCGGATGCTCCTGCATCATTTCCAGATAACCTTGCAGCACCGTCAGCGGTGTGCGCAGCTCATGGCTGGCGTTGGCGAAAAAGTTTCGCCGTGAACCTTCCAGTTGGTGCATCTGGGTAACGTCGCGCGCCACCATCAGCAGTTGCTTATCCGTGTAGGGCATCACGCGAATTTCCAGATGCCGTCCGGTATTGAGCACCAGATTGATAGGCCGGCTAAAGTCGCGCGTTTTCAGATATTGTGTGAATTCCGGGTATCGCAGCAGGTTAAGAATATTTTGCCCGCTATCGTCCGGCCAGCGCAGTCCCAGAACCTGCTGAGCCAGTCCGTTACACCAGAAGATACCGCCTTCTTCGGTGGTCAACACCACCGCGTCGGGTAGTGATTCCGCCCCGCTGCGAAAACGTTTGATCAGGTTACCCAGTTCTCGACGGCGCTTTTTGTTGCGCAGCTGCATTTGATGCAGCCCATATAACAACGGCTCCCAACTGCCTCGCCCCGGCGGCGGCGTCATGCTTCTGTCGACCCATAGCCACCAGGACAAACGTAATAGATTCCAGAAATGCCAGATAAGCAGGCCCGTTACCGACGCCAGTAAAAACCAGGGCAGGTAACCGAAAAAAGCGCTAAGGATAAATGCCGGTATGCAGCACAGGATCAGCTCCAGTACCAACCTTTTCCATGACAATCGTTCTAGCAAACGTCTTACTCCATAAACGGCCTAATCCATCAGGCCCTGATTCTTGTCAGTCAGAAGCGGGTCGAAAAACGATATCCCGTCCCGCGAACTGTCTGCACCATTCGATCGTGTCCGCTGTGCTCCAGCGCTTTACGTAAGCGGCGGATATGCACATCCACTGTCCGGTCTTCCACGTAGACATTGGTTCCCCAGACATGATTGAGGAGTTGTTCACGGCTGTAGACGCGCTCAGGGTGGGTCATAAAGAAGTGCAACAGTTTGAATTCGGTCGGCCCCATATCCAGCGGATCCTCGCCGGTCATCACGCGATGCGAGGTCGGATCAAGGCTTAGCCCCTGCATCTCAATAACCTCTTCCACCGCCATCGGTGAAATACGACGCAGAACCGCTTTAATACGCGCCACCAGCTCCTTGGGAGAAAACGGCTTGGTAATATAATCATCCGCACCGGTTTCCAGACCCCGGACGCGGTCTTCCTCTTCACCTCTCGCCGTCAGCATCATCACGGGGATATCCCGCGTCATGGCTTCGCGCTTGAGATATTTAATAAACTGCAGACCCGAGCCGCCGGGAAGCATCCAGTCAAGCAGGACGAGATCCGGCCAGGGTTCATTGAGTTGGTTCACAGCACTGTCATAGTCTTCGGCTTCTACGGGTTGAAAACCGTTTTGCTCGAGCACGAAGCAGACCATTTCGCGAATTGGAGCTTCATCTTCTACGACCAGAATACGTCTCGCCATGATTTGCCCTGTTTATAATTAAATCGTTTGCCATCAATACGGTGCCATTATGCGTCAGTTTTATGACAGATTTATGAAAAGATAGCCCAGGTTTAACGCAGCCCGGCGAATTATGACAGCCCGGAGACAAGATATTACCGTCCTTGAAAGGTTATAATCCCCACCACTGTTTTATCGTCATGGAACTCTTATGCGCATCCTTCACACGTCTGACTGGCATCTGGGCCAAAATTTCTACAGCAAGAGCCGTGCCGCTGAACATCAGGCCTTTCTCGACTGGCTGCTGGAAACGGCACAATCCCATCAGGTGGATGCCATTATTGTGGCGGGTGATATTTTCGATACCGGCTCACCGCCAAGCTACGCTCGTGAGCTGTATAACCGTTTTGTCGTTAATTTACAGCAAACCGGGTGTCATCTGGTGGTGCTGGCAGGCAACCACGACTCCGTCGCCACACTCAATGAATCCCGCGATATACTGGCGTTTCTCAACACCACGGTCGTTGCCAGCGCCGGCCATGCTCCGCAGGTACTGCCGCAACGCGACGGCACGCCGGGGGCAATTCTGTGCCCGGTTCCTTTTTTACGTCCACGCGACATCATTACCAGCCAGGCCGGGCTAACCGGGCAAGAAAAACAGCAACATTTGCTGTCAGCCATCACCGACTATTACCAGCAGCAGTATCAGGATGCCTGCACGCTGCGTGGTGATCAGAATCTGCCCATCATCGCGACCGGGCATTTGACCACCGTCGGCGCCAGTAAAAGTGACGCCGTCCGAGACATTTATATCGGTACGCTGGACGCCTTCCCTGCACAAAACTTCCCTCCGGCGGACTACATCGCGCTGGGCCATATTCACCGGGCGCAGGTTATCGGCGGCACGGAGCATATTCGCTACTGCGGCTCGCCGATCGCTCTCAGTTTTGACGAGTGCGGCAAAAACAAATGCGTGCATCTGGTGAGCTTTGAAGCAGGGAAACTCAACGCCGTCGAGAATCTCACCGTACCGGTCACCCAGCCGCTTGCGGTACTGAAAGGCGATCTCGCCGCCATTACCGCCCAGCTTGAGCAGTGGCGCAACGTACAGCAAGAGCCGCCTGTGTGGCTGGATATTGAAATTACCACCGATGACTATCTGCATGATATGCAGCGTAAGATCCAGGCTTTGACCGAAGATTTACCGGTAGAAGTGTTATTGGTGCGCCGCAGTCGGGAACAGCGCGAACGTATTATGGCCAATGAACGTCGTGAAACATTAAGCGAGCTGAGCGTGGCGGAGGTTTTTGACCGCCGCCTGGCGCTGGAAGAACTCGAAGAACCGCAGCGCGAGCGGCTTAATCAGCTGTTTAGCGCAACCGTACAGACGCTTGCCGGGGAGGCTGAAGCATGAAAATTCTCAGCCTGCGCCTGAAAAACCTCAACTCCCTGAAGGGAGAATGGAAAGTCGATTTCACGGCAGAACCTTTTGCCAGCAACGGGCTGTTCGCCATCACCGGGCCCACAGGCGCGGGGAAAACCACCCTGCTGGACGCAATTTGCCTTGCGCTGTACCACGAAACGCCGCGCCTGAATACTGTGTCACAGTCGCAAAACGACCTGATGACCCGCGACACAGCGGAGTGTCTGGCCGAGGTGGAATTTGAGGTGCGGGGCGAAGCCTACCGCGCATTCTGGAGCCAGAACCGGGCACGCAACCAGCCTGAGGGCAACCTGCAGGTCCCGCGCGTAGAGCTGGCCCGCTGCGCCGACGGTAAAATCCTCGCCGATAAAGTCAAAGACAAGCTGGAGATGACCGCCGAGCTTACCGGGCTGGATTACGGTCGTTTTACCCGTTCCATGCTGCTCTCTCAGGGCCAGTTTGCCGCATTTCTCAATGCCAAACCAAAAGAGCGCGCCGAGCTGCTCGAAGAGTTAACCGGTACTGAGATCTACGGTCAAATCTCCGCCATGGTGTTTGAAAAGCACAAATCAGCGCGTACGGAGCTGGAAAAACTGCAGGCCCAGGCCAGCGGCGTGGCGCTGTTAGCGCCAGAGCAGGTGCAATCTCTGACAGAAAGTTTGCAGGTACTTACTGACGAAGAAAAACAATACCTTACCAGCCTACAAACCCAGCAACAGCACCTCAACTGGCTCATTCGGCAAAATGAGCTACAAACGGATATAAACCGCCACCAGCAGGCATTACAGGCAGCGCTTCAGGCACAAGAAGACGCGCAGCCGCAGTTGGCGGCACTGAGTCTGGCACTGCCGGCCAGGGCGTTACGCCCGCACTGGGAGCGAATTCAGGAACAAACGGCTACTATCGAGCGTACACGCCAGAAGATTCAGGAAGTGAATGCTCGCTTACAAAGCAGCTTAACGCTGCGCGGGCGTATTCGTCAGCAGGCGCAAATGCAGTCGACCTTGATGCTAGCCGAACAACAGACGTTAACCGACTGGCTTAATGAGCATGATCGCTTCCGCTTATGGAGTAGCGAACTGGCAGGATGGAAAGCGCTGCTGGCCCAACAGTCCGACGCCAGCACCCAGCTACGCCAATGGCAGCAGCTGCGAGAGAACGACACACGTAAGCTCAATGCACTAACGCTTCCCGCGCTGACCCTTTCGCCGCAGGAGGTAACGGATGCGCTGGCGCAACATGTGCAGCTTCGTCCATTACGCCAGCGGCTGAGCAATTTACACGGACAAATCACCCCGAAGCAAAAACAACTGGCACAGTTACGCGCCACGCTTGTACAGCGTCAACAAGAGTTGACCCAGCGCAACGCGGTGCTTGCCGAAAAACGTCAGCGCTATAAAGATAAAAATCAGCAACTTACCGATGTGAGAGTCATTTGCGAGCAAGAAGCCCGCATCAAAGATCTGGAAAGCCAACGGGCATTGTTGCAATCCGGCATGCCTTGCCCGCTATGCGGCTCCATCGCACATCCGGCGATTGAACGCTATCAAACGCTCGAACTGAGCGTGAATCAGACGCGGCGTGAGGCACTGGAAAAAGAGGTCAAAACGCTGGCCGATGAGGGTTCAACGCTACGCGGCCAGCTTGAGGCGATAACCCAGCAACTTCAGCGGGATGAACGCGAAGCACAGACGCTTTCTCAGGAGGAGCAAGCACTTACTCAAGAGTGGCTGACCGTCACCGCCAGCCTCAACGTCACGCTACAACCGCAGGATGACATTGCCCCGTGGCTGGCCGCTCAGGAAGAGCACGAACAACAGCTTCACCAGTTGAGCCTGCGTCATACCCTGCAGGCGCAAATCACCGCGCATACCGAGCAGATTACCCAGCTCCAGCTGCATATTGACCAGCGCCAGGCGACGCTAACCGCCGAGCTTTCCCGCTATGGTCTGGCCCTTCCACCCGAGGATGACGTCGCCTCATGGCTAAGCGAACGGGCGAACGAAGCACAAATGTGGCAACAGCGTCAGAATGAACTGACCGAGTTACAGGCCCGGATTGCCCAGCTTGCGCCGCTGCTGGAAACGTTGCCTGAAACCGAGGCGCTTTCTGAAAACATTGAGGATTTGTCGCTGGAAAACTGGCGGCAGGTGCACGACGATTGCCTCTCTTTACAGGGACAGTGGCAAACCTTGCAACAGCAGGAGGCGCAGGACGTTCAGCGCGCCGCGGAAATCCAGGCGCAGTTTGATGCCGCATTGCAGGCCAGCATCTTTGCCGATCGCGACGCCTTTATTGCCGCCCTGCTGGACGAAGAGACCTTTAATCGCCTGGAGCAGTTGAAGCAATCACTGGAAGGCCAGCGACAGCAGGCCCAAACGCTGGTTAATCAGGCCCAGCAGGCACTGGCGGCTCATCAACAGCAGCAACCAACAGAAGTGGATCTCACGCTGACGGCGCAGCATCTGCACGACGCGCTGGCGCAGCTCACCCAACTGCTACGCGATAACACTACTCGTCAGGGCGAAATTCGCCAGCAGCTCAAACAAGATGCTGAAAACCGCCAGCAGCAGCAGGCGCTGATGCAGGAGATTGAAAAAGTCGCGCAGCAGGTCGAAGACTGGGGGTATTTGAATGCACTGATCGGCTCGAAAGAGGGAGATAAGTTCCGCAAATTTGCCCAGGGGCTGACGCTGGATAACCTCGTCTGGCTTGCCAACAACCAGTTAACCCGTCTGCACGGTCGCTATTTGTTGCAGCGCAAGGCCAGCGAAGCGTTAGAGCTGGAAGTGGTTGATACCTGGCAGGCCGATGCCGTACGTGATACGCGTACGCTTTCCGGCGGCGAGAGCTTCCTCGTGAGTCTGGCGCTGGCGCTGGCGTTGTCCGATCTGGTCAGCCACAAAACCCGAATTGACTCCCTGTTCCTCGACGAAGGTTTCGGCACGCTGGACAGTGAAACGCTGGATACCGCCCTGGACGCGCTTGATGCGCTCAACGCTACCGGTAAAACCATTGGCGTGATCAGCCACGTCGAAGCGATGAAAGAGCGCATTCCGGTACAGATCAAAGTGAAAAAAATCAACGGTCTGGGCTACAGCAAACTCGACAAAATGTTTGCGGTGGAGTAATCGGCCAGCGGATGTGGTGTCACAGGCCGGATAAGCGCTAACGCTATCCGGCACGCTAGGTAGCACAATATTGCATACTCAGGGACGGATATGAAATGGCATTCCACTTCACTTATCCGCAAGCTATCGCTATTGGCGGCGAACATTCGTCGCTATGACGCATATCCTGCGTCTTTCTTGTTGGCAGGTGGTATGAAAAAAGTCATTTTCTCTTTAGCGCTCGGAACATTTGGGCTGGGCATGGCCGAGTTTGGCATCATGGGTGTCCTCACTGAGCTGGCGCGGGACGTGGGAATTTCCATTCCTGCCGCTGGCCATATGATTTCGTTTTACGCCTTTGGCGTAGTGTTTGGCGCGCCCATTATTGCGCTCTTTTCCAATCGCTTTTCGCTCAAACATATTTTGCTGTTTCTGGTCACCCTGTGCGTGATTGGCAACGCCATCTTCACCCTCTCTTCCTCGTATTTTATGCTGGCGGTGGGCAGGCTGGTTTCCGGCTTCCCTCATGGCGCATTTTTCGGCGTGGGCGCGATTATCCTGTCGAAGCTGGCCCGTCCGGGAAAAGTCACTGCCGCCGTCGCGGGCATGATTTCGGGGATGACCGTTGCCAATCTGGTTGGCATTCCCGTCGGCACCTGGCTAAGCCAGGAATTTAGCTGGCGCTACACGTTTCTGCTGATAGCCGTCTTTAATATCGCCGTAATAGTCTCGGTCGCTTTTTGGGTCCCCAACATTAGCGATGAGGCAAAAGGGAAACTGCGCGAACAATTTCACTTTTTGAAAAGCCCCGCCCCGTGGTTCATTTTTTCCGCCACCATGTTTGGGAACGCCGGGGTTTTCGCCTGGTTCAGCTACGTCAAACCGTACATGATGTATATCTCCGGCTTCTCCGAGGCGCTAATGACCTTCATCATGATGCTGGTGGGATTGGGAATGGTGTTGGGAAATCTGCTAAGCGGTAGGCTGTCAGGCCGTTATACGCCGCTGCGAATTGCGGTAATAACCGACTTCGTCATTGTGCTGGCTCTGCTGCTGCTCTTTGCCTTTGGCGGCATCAAAGCCGCGTCGCTGACCTTCGCTTTCATTTGCTGCGCGGGTCTGTTTGCTCTGTCGGCGCCGTTGCAAATTTTGCTGCTGCAAAATGCTAAAGGGGGAGAACTACTGGGCGCGGCTGGCGGGCAAATTGCCTTCAATCTCGGCAGCGCGATTGGCGCGTACTGCGGTGGCATGATGTTGACGCTGGGATTTACCTACAACTACGTGACGCTGCCGGCTGCACTGCTGTCGTTTTCTGCGATGTCCTCGCTGCTGCTCTATGGTCGCCTGAAGCGCGGCGTGCAACAACAGGTTGCACCCGCGACATAACAACCGTTTATACGTGCGGCCACAGCCAGGCCGCGCCGCGCACGCCGCTGGAGTCACCGTGCAACGCCTGGCGTAGAGGCGTTTCACACTCGCCACCAAAAACAAATTGCTGCATCAACGTCGGAACGTTTTGATACAGTCGATCGACATTGCTCATTCCGCCACCCAGCACAATGACGTCCGGATCGAGAATATTCACCACATGTGCCAGTGATTTCGCCAGACGAAGCTCATAGCGGCTCAACGCTTGCTCCGCAAGAGTATCCTGCGCATTAACAAGGCTGATAATTTCACTGCCTTTGAGCGGCTTACCGCTCAGGCGCTGGTAGTCGGTGGCAAAACCGGTCCCAGAAATGAAGGTTTCAATGCAGCCTTGCTTGCCGCAATAACAAGGGACTTCCTGCCGATAACGCAGCTCATCTTCGTCCATCCACGGCAGCGGATTATGCCCCCACTCCCCTGCGGTACCGTTACCGCCGGTGTGTGCCCGACCATTCAGCGCCACGCCTGCGCCACATCCGGTGCCGATAATCACCGCAAACACGGTTTGCGCCCCCGCCGCCGCACCATCCACCGCTTCAGAAACCGCCAGACAGTTGGCATCATTTGCCAACCGCACTTCGCGATTCAGACGCGAACTCAGGTCTTTGTCAAAAGGTTGCCCGTTAAGCCAGGTCGAGTTGGCATTCTTTACTACCCCGGTGTAGGGCGAGATTGAACCGGGAATGCCCATTCCCACGGTTCCCGTCTGCCCGGTAGCGTTTTCCGCCATCTCCACCAGCATGGCGATGGTTTCTATCGTTTGCCAATAATCATCACGCGGCGTGGGCAGGCGATGGCGAAAAAGCTGTTCGCCCGCATCGCCAAGCGCAATAACTTCCGTTTTCGTACCGCCCAAATCGATACCTATACGCACTGTTTGCTCCTCTTCCCGATTAACAATGCAAGCATAGCGACAATTCGCTATCATGCCCGCTGGATTTAACGACAAGGCCGTGGAAATTATCATGCTGTGGTTCAAAAATTTAATGGTTTACCGTCTTAGCCGCGATGTTTCTTTGCGTGCCGAAGAGATGGAAAAACAGCTGGCATCAATGACGTTCACCCCTTGCGGTAGCCAGGATATGGCAAAAATGGGCTGGGTTCCGCCGATGGGATCGCACAGCGATGCATTAACGCATACCGCCAATGGCCAAATTATTATCTGCGCCCGCAAAGAAGAAAAAATTCTGCCGTCGCCGGTTATCAAACAGGCCCTGGAAGCCAAAATATTCAAACTGGAAGCTGAGCAAGGTCGCAAACTCAAGAAGACCGAAAAAGACTCACTGAAAGATGAAGTTCTGCACTCATTGCTGCCGCGCGCCTTTAGCCGCTTCAGCCAGACAATGATGTGGATCGACACCGTCAACGATCTGATCATGGTCGACTGTGCAAGCGCGAAAAAAGCGGAAGATACGCTGGCGCTGCTGCGTAAAAGCCTCGGTTCGCTGCCGGTCGTTCCGCTGACGATGGAAAACCCTATTGAGCTGACGCTGACCGAATGGGTTCGCTCCGGCACAACAGCACAAGGGTTCCAGTTACTGGATGAAGCTGAACTGAAAGCGATCCTTGAAGACGGCGGTGTGATCCGCGCGAAAAAGCAGGATCTGGTCTGCGACGAAATCGCCGTGCATATCGAGGCGGGCAAACTGGTCACCAAGTTGGCCCTCGACTGGCAGCAGCGTATTCAGTTCGTTATGTGTGACGACGGCTCCATTAAGCGTCTGAAGTTCAGCGACGAGCTGCGCGATCAGAACGAAGATATCGACCGTGAAGATTATGCTCAGCGTTTTGATGCCGATTTCATCCTGATGACAGGTGAACTGGCGGCGCTGATTAAAAGTCTGGTGGAAGGATTAGGCGGCGAAGCGCAACGTTAGCCCTGTTTAGCGAATGGCGACACAATATCGCCATTCGTCATTTTTACGCTTACAAATAGCGGCAAAGATAGGATGTTGGCTCTGCTACCTGCAGATGAAACTCACTGTTGCCCGGTACGTTAAACACGTCTCCTGCGGCATAGACTTTCCACTCGGTTTCCCCTGGCAGCAGCACGTTCAGTGCGCCACTAACCACCGTCATCTCTTCAGGCGCCGCAGTACCAAAGGTATATTCACCTTCAGCCATCACGCCTACACTGGCGCGGCCAGTACTGCTGCTGGTAAAACCGATCGATTTTACTTTGCCGGAAAAGTATTCATTACTTTGAAGCATACAACTGGCCCTATCTCGTGATTAAGTTAGGAACCAATATAGGGGGCTGACGTTCCACCTGTCACGCAAAATTACGCCAGCAATTCCGAAGCTAGCCGGGCAATCAACACATTGGACAGCAGAACCGGGACATCCAGCGACTTTTGCAGTAAATCACGATGGCGTTGATGAAAACCCAGGCAGTCCAGCATGAGAACATCAGCGCCTTGCTCAAGGAGATATTTCCCGGCATCAATCAGCTGTTGTTCAGAACCTTCTACTGGATTCGCTACGGCATACACTGGTGGCGTTTGTAACACCTGCCACTTTTGTGTCTGGGCTTTGAGCAATTCAGCAACAGGTACTATGACCCCAACCTGATGCCCTTCGACAATCGAAGCCACTAACGGGGGAATAATGCGTATGGGTTCCAACAAGATGCTATTGCGGGCGGTCAGACGGGTGATTGAAGCGGTACTCATCAGCAGGATCACATCAAATCCCTGATTATCGAGAACCTCCACAATGCTTTGCAGCGAGCGTTCCACTTTCTGACGTGAGACATGAGCAAGTTGGTGGTCGCTAAGCAGTGTTAATAACAGCTCGTCACCGGGTGAAGCCCCGTACTCGGCCATCACATCTTCTCGCTGCATCTGCCCCAGCAGACTGTGGTGAGTAATGTGCTGTTCATCAATATATTCCGTCAGGAGCGGTAACATCTCACACATCGGCACAACGCCAATCGTGAGGATAGCCAACGACGTACTCATTTGTTGCTCCACCGTCTTCTTACTTTGCTGTGAAATCCCGGATAAGTGCCGGGCGCTGACCTGTGCTACAAATGCTCAAAAGCGTAGCAGTAGATCGGCGGTGTATTGTGTAAAGATTCCAGATCATTCCAGTACTGGATTGTTATTGTTTAATTTTCAATTTTTACTGTATACAGCGAAATTTAAAAAAATGTGATGCACGCCCGGACTGGCACTTTTAAGACTCGTGCCAGGGCGGTCTTCGTATCAGGTTTTATCGGGGTCTTCGTAGCGTTTTTTAGCATCCATCGCTTCCTGAGCCGAAGGATGCTCACTGATCAACGAATTCGGTTTAGGGTGATCGGCACGAAGTTGATACCAGGTTACCGTCTGGCCTGGCGTCCCTTTTTCAACCGTAACAATGGTCGCTTGACGTGGGTAAGGTGGTTGTGTCGGCATAGTTCTTCCTTTTCACTGGATGAACATTAAGTATAGACACCGCCCTGCAACCGTGGCGCTGCCTGCGCCAGTATCCCAAGAATGTCTTCCACCACCTGCGCAGGCGCATTAGTGGCATCAACGATATAGTGCGCGGCTTCGCGATACAAAACATCTCGCTGGGCGAGCACTTCCTGCACTTCTTCAGTCAACGGCTTGCCGGTTAAGGTCGGTCGTAATCCTTCTTCAGGCGTCGCCTCCAGACGATCAACCAGTACCGATACCGGTGCGCTTAAATAGATAACCACGCCGTGGCTGCGCATGTAGTGACGGTTAAATTCGGTAAGAATAATACCGCCGCCGGTCGCAACAACCGTTGCTGGTGCTGTGACAGCCTGCAGAGCGGTCGTTTCCTGGGCACGAAACCCTTCCCACCCTTCTCTTTCGACGATTTCCGCCACGGTCATTTGCACGTGCGATTGCAACCAGCGATCGGTATCAACGAACTGGAAATCAATAGCCTTTGCCAGCGCCATACCGGTTGTCGTCTTACCACACCCCCGGGGGCCAACAAGAAAAAGAGGTTGCGTCATCACAGAATTTCCCCAGAGAGCCGCCAACAAGCGGGATCTGATGCGGTTAAAAATATAATCATATCATCAAACTAGTACACAGCCAAAACCGTAAAGAAAAAATTACATAAAGAATGGCGAGATGAGTTAACCCCTACTATAACAAGAATTCACAACGAATAAAGTGTAAATAATAAATTACACACACTATTTTCTACGCTGAACTTCCAGCCACCACTTATCCAGTTCAGCTGCAAAATGCTGTCTGTCGCGGGACGAAAGGCTGTCCGGCCCCCCGGTCTGAATACCGCTAGCGCGTAGCGTATCCATAAAATCACGCATCATCAGACGCTCGCGGATCGTGGCTTCGGTATAACGTTCGCCACGCGGGTTAAGCGCCGCCGCACCTTTTTCAATCACTTCAGCCGCCAGCGGAATATCTGCCGTTATCACTAAATCACCAGCACTGCACTGACGCACAATCTCGTTATCAGCCACGTCAAAGCCCGCAGGCACACGTAATGTGCTGATGAAACGCGAAGGCGGGACGCGCAGGCTTTGGTTGGCCACCAAAACAAGCGGCATTTGCATGCGCTCAGAAGCGCGGTACAAAATGTCTTTAATCACATTCGGACACGCATCGGCATCCACCCATATTGTCATAACTTCTCCCCACTGTTGTGCTGCCGCACATTGTCGCGTGCTTTTACTTTCAGGCAAAGTGCTGTTTCTCCTTCTGAACATATTCATTCCGCGCTAAGCTTAGCTTTCCCAGGTTTACCCCAAATAATTCAAGTTACTTGAAGTAATTAGGGTATAAAACAATGAATATCATCCATAGGGAGTGACAAGATGGACAAGAAAATTGGTTTTATCGGCTGCGGTAATATGGGCAAAGCCATTCTTGGCGGCATGATCGCCAGCGGTCAGGTTCTCCCCGGACAAATCTGGGTCTATACCCCTTCCCCCGATAAGGTCGCCGCGCTACACGACCAGTACGGCATTAATGCGGCGCAGTCTGCACAAGAAGTCGCGCAGATCGCTGATATTGTTTTTGGGGCTGTAAAGCCAGGCATTATGATTAAGGTGCTGAGCGAAATTACCTCCAGCCTGAACAAAGACTCCCTGGTCGTCTCAATTGCCGCAGGCGTCACCCTCGATCAGCTTGCCCGCGCGCTGGGTCACGACCGTAAAATCATTCGCGCGATGCCAAACACGCCGTCGCTGGTGAACGCCGGAATGACCTCCGTCACGCCAAACGCCTTAGTCACGCCGGAAGATACGGCTGACGTGCTGAATATCTTCCGCTGCTTTGGCGAAGCTGAAGTCATTGCGGAGGCAATGATTCATCCGGTCGTTGGTGTCAGCGGTTCAGCACCGGCCTATGTATTTATGTTTATCGAAGCAATGGCAGATGCCGCCGTTCAGGGGGGAATGCCCCGCGCGCAGGCTTATAAATTTGCGGCACAAGCGGTAATGGGTTCGGCGAAGATGGTGCTGGAAACGGGTAAACATCCTGGCGAATTAAAGGATATGGTGTGCTCGCCAGGTGGAACCACCATTGAGGCGGTACGCGTCCTGGAAGAACGCGGTTTCCGTTCATCAGTAATTGAAGCGATGATTAAGTGCATGGAGCAATCGGAAAAACTCAGCCGCTCCTGAGTTAACACCGCCGGACGTCATGCCGCCGCTTCAGTGCGGTTACGTCCGGAATTCTTTGCTTTATAGAGCGCCATATCTGCTGATTTTAACCATTCTCTATAGTGTTCAGTTTCAGATGTCAGCGGCGCAACGCCCACGCTAATGCGCAGGTCAACCTGCGGCGCGCAAGATAAACGCAGTTGGGTAAGCCGTTCGTGAACACGAGACATCGCTGCAATCGCGCTGCTCGCCGACGTGCCACACATGATTACCGCAAACTCATCACCGCCAAAACGCCCAATCACATCGCTACCGCGTAAGGTCATCTGTAACTGGCGGGTCAGTGCAACAATGGCCTGATCCCCTACGTCATGGCCCCAGGTATCATTGATACTCTTAAAATGGTCGATATCGATGATAAGAAGCGTGGCATCACGCTGATGGCGGCGGCAATTATCAAATTCATTACGCAGCAACAGTTCCCAATGACGTCGGTTATACACCCCGGTCATCCCATCTCGCGTACTCATAACCTGTAAGCGACGTTTATGTTCTGCCAGCCGGATGAGCGTCTTATAACTCACCCAGGCAAACAGCAACGGGTAAACCACTAACACTGGCAGTGACAGCAGCACGCTCAGCTGCGTACTGCTAAAAGCCACGGGGATATCCGTTAACTGTAACGTCACCAGGCAGGAAACCACCATCAACACGGCGCCTGCGATGAAGACTCGCATACCTCCTGCGCCCATCAGGTTGATACAGATAATCATCAACAGCGCCGTGGATGGCAGCAAGTTTATCCCCATAATCCCCATCCACATCCCGGCGAGGATGGCATCGGCTTTTAAGTTGGTATATTCGCTATGCAGTGGATCGACAGCTTTACTTGCCAGTTGCCATGCCAGATGTGGCCAGACAAATGCCCATCCCACCAGCAAAAGCCACCAGCCTCCGGTTATTGGCTGAGAAACTAATACCGACGCGATAGGGAAAAACATTCCCCCCAGTCCCACCGCTCGCGGCAGCCTGATTCGTCGGGCAAATCGCAGACCGGAACGTTGGTGGTCATTTTGATGAAGCAATATAAATGCTTCATTCGGGACGACCTTCTTTTGATAAAAATTTTCATCATTCATCGTATTTGGGAATATTCTGAAACAAATTTCCCAAATTATAGGAAGGGGTCTGGCGGCGGAAGTATGATATTTCGGGTGAGCGATTTTATCTGCTCACCCGGAAGTGCTAAGCAGATTTTTTCAGGCAAGCGCTCATAAACTTATTACGACCATCGCCTTTCAGAGACTGCTCCGTCGCCTTGACGTTGCATTCACGCATTTTCTGCTGCTGCGGCGTCAGACTCTTTTCCTCAGGCCCAGATTTACTGTTTTTCAGGCAATCACTCATATACGTCTTACGCGCATCCCCTTTTAAGGTTTGCGCCGTTGCCTGCTGATTGCAGGTGGTCATACGTTGTTGTTGCGGGGTTAATGTCTTCTCGGCAGCACCGACGGTAGTTAAAAAAATAAGACCAAAAAGCAACGTCATTAATAATGTAATTTTCATAGCACCATCCTTTTCTGAACGACGACACACAGGTAAGTTTGGCTGCTAACGATAAAAATACCACCCGACGGCAAAAGTATTGCCGCCGGGCGTCGGGTTATTTCAGTCCTAACGCCGCTTTCATGGTGTAGAACAGGTCGGTTTGATCGGTCAGGCCAACCACATTCGCCGCATGAGGGCCATAGGCTGCAATACGCAGTTGGCTGCCGGTGTGCTCCTGGGACTCTTCTTCAGAGTTGCCATAGCTAATGACCATCACCGCGCCATCTTTGGTGTTCAGCGCTTGCGTTAAACCGGGTGCTTTAGTATCCGGTGCGACTATCTGGCTGGCATGCGCGTGGTCAGCGGTTACCACGACCAGGGTGTTGCCATCTTTCTTCGCAAAAGCAAGCGCACGCTGCACCGCTTCATCCAGATCGACAGTTTCACCAATTTGTCCACACGGGTTAGCGGCGTGATCTTGTTTGTCGATTGACGCGCCTTCCACTTGCAGGAAGAAGCCTTTCTCATTTTTGCTTAACAGCTCAATCGCTTTATCCGTCATCTGTGCCAGAGTCGGCACGCTGTCGTTACGTTTTGGATTTGGCGTGCAGGTCACTACCGGCTTATCCAGATTTCCGTGATAAGACGCTTTCGGGCCTTCCCAACGCACTGGCATATTACCGTCAGAGAACAGACCCAACAGCGGTTTATCCTGATTCGCTTCGGTAATCACCGCCAGCGTCGCGGTATCACTCACCATCTGGTAACCACGGGCCTGTGCTTGTTCACGCAGCGTTTTACCCTGCCACTCACCTGCCGTAGCGGTTTCAGTAAAAGTTTTTGCCCCGCCACCTAACGTAACATCCGCACGGGCATTCAATAATTGTTCGGTAATCGACCCTTTACCGCCTTTTTCCAGCGCGTTCGTCGGGCATTTTTCAGCCGTCACGCTCGGGCCATAGCATTTACGCGAAGTGACATGGGCAACCAGTGCGGCAGGCGTGGCATCCTGCAATTCAGCCGTGGAAACGTTACCTGTCGCCAGACCCGCCGCTTTGGCCATTTCCAGAATAGTAGCGTGATCTTTCTCATGAATATCAACGCCCAGAGCACCATTGTAAGTTTTAACACCGGTCGTCCACGCCGTCGCCGATGCTGCAGAATCTGTCACATAATCGGGCTTGCCGGTTTTCTTATCCAACGCATAATGTGTGTATTGTCCGGTCAACGGTAAAGCATCAATACCTTTAAAAAAGCCGCCCGCGCCTTCAGCATAATTTCGCGCTGCCGTTATTTCGGAATCACCCATCCCATCGCCAATCAGTAAAATAATATTTTTGGCCGGTTTGTCGTTCAGCGATTCGCGCAGAGCCGCGGTTTGGTCGGCAGACAATCGGCGAGCGCCACCCGGCGTGGAGATATCACCTTGAGCGGCACGATTATCCAAAACCGCTACAGTAGATGTTTCTGCATTAATAACCGGGGTAAACAGCAAAGGTAACAGGGCAATAGCGAGTGCGCTTTGTTTCACTTTATATTCTCCATGTATAAATACGGTAAAATTAAAACAAAGCGACTATAAGTATTTGATGTGACACTTTTATGATAATTTGTGGGTGCCCCGCCACAGATGGTTCAAAACGCTTTTGGTACGATCTCGCAAGCGTTATGTATGTTCGTGAGAAACGCGGGCATGCGGTTTACATCAGCCAGCGCCCCCTCAATTTGACGAATAAATATTTGCCGATCGTTCCACGCCATATTGCGCAGCATTTCGATGATTACCCGCTCTAACGTTTCGACCTGTACCGCCAGATCTTGCGACTCTTCTTCTTTTTGCGCGAGTTTAAGTAACAACTCAGTGACGAGGTTTTTCATTTGCCTATTCCCTTAACAAAATATGGGTCACGTTATCATTAAGGCTCACGACTGCCTAGAGGATGAAAGTTGTATTTTTATAAGTAATAAAACGATTTGCGAAAACAATCACAACACAAAATAAGGGTAAATGCGTCTTGACGCAGAATGATTCAATATAAAAAGGTAAGAAAATTAATAATCACACAAATATATAATACACAATTATGGATTAACAACGCTGACAGGCAGCGTTGTTAATCAGGAGCTCAACGCCCCCCGCGCCGACGTCGCAACGCAATAGCCAATTGCCAGATATTGATAAGCACAATGCTTGCTGTAGCAATGAACACCCAACGGAACCCCGCCATTGCCGAAACCGTCGCCCCCATTAATGGCCCGGCGACGTTGCCGAGATACATAAATGACTGGTTATAACCAAAGATGCGCCCGGTTATCTGATCGCTGGAGTATTTCACTAACAGCGTCTGCACCGCCGGCAACATCGCACCGTCGGCAAAGCCAAGCAGAAAACGGAGAACTCCCAACTGCAACGGCGTGGTGACCCACGACATAGCGAAAAACAGCACCACCGCGAAGATTAACGTCGCCATTAAAATCCGCTCAGTACCAATACGGTCGCCTAATTTACCAAGTCGAGGCGCGGAAATCAGAGCAGAAATGCCCGATACTGAGGCTATCAGCCCGCTGAGAAAGGCAATATTCGAACTATCTGGGACCATTGATTTAATAAACAGCGCCAGAATTGGCCCAATTGAACCGTTACAAAGTTGAATCACCATGGTGGTAAAAAACAGGCTGATCACCAGCGCCGGATGTGAAAGCGAGGCAAATACGGCCTTCCCACTCAGACGTTCGCTTTTTTTAATCGTCGGACGAACGCCCTCTTTGATCAAAAACAGTGTGACCAGAAAACTCACTACCAGCAAAGCGGCGGTAATACAGAATACCGCCCGTAAGCCAACGTGATCGGCAATAAAGCCCCCCATTAACGGTCCACCAATGACACCGCTAATTTGCGCCGTCGACAGCGTACTCAGCGCCCAGCCGCTGCGTTCACGCGGAACCTGTGACGCGACCAGCGCCATCGCATTAGGAATATAACCGGAGGTTAACCCCATCACCCCGCGCAGCAGAAAAAGCTGCCAGACGTTAGTAGCAAATGCCTGTAGCAAAATCGCAATGGCCATACCCAGTGAGGCCCGCAGCAGCATTAGCTTGCGCCCTTTGCGGTCGGCTAAACTGCCCCACATTGGAGAGACAATAGCTGAAATCAGGAAGGTGACGCTGAACGTTAATCCGGACCACATTGAGAGCGCTTCATGCGAGGTCACGCCCAGTTGGGAGATATAGAGTGGTAAAAAAGGCAAGATTTGGCTAATCGCCAGTCCGGTAAAAAAACACCCGAACCAAACGGAAATAAGATTAACTCTCCAGGATTCCATAAGGACTCATAACGATAAGTAGCTGAAAACTGCGAGCAGCTTAACAAATTACTTAGCTGAATAAGGGTCCACAGGTGCGATAAATCACAGTTTAGTATTTTATCTTCCCGCTCATCATATTTGTGATACAGCTCACATCAAACCCATAATATAAGCAGGGGATTATGCTTCGCGTGCGGGCCTCTTGTTTGTTCTGTTCTATTCCCCTGTCGTCAGCCAAAACAATCTGCCAGAAGCCGAGGAAACCTGCGTTTTGTCGTGGTAATGTATGTGCTTTGCATTCATGGAATGGGTTTTTAAGATGGCAAAGTTGCGGGTAGGAATCGTATTTGGTGGTAAATCAGCGGAACATGAAGTGTCATTGCAATCGGCAAAAAATATTGTCGATGCCATCGACAAGACTCGCTTTGACGTTGTGCTGTTAGGTATTGATAAACAAGGGCAATGGCACGTCAGCGATGCCAGTAATTATCTGCTCAATTCAGACGACCCGGCGCATATTGCGTTGCGACCTTCTGAGACCAGCCTGGCGCAGGTACCGGGTAAACAAGCGCACCAGTTGATCGATGCACAAAACGGTCAACCGCTGCCGACGGTCGATGTTATTTTCCCGATCGTACATGGCACTCTGGGTGAAGATGGCTCTCTGCAGGGCATGCTGCGCGTGGCAAACCTACCGTTCGTAGGTTCTGATGTGCTGGGTTCTGCGGCCTGTATGGATAAAGACGTGACCAAACGTCTGCTGCGTGATGCCGGATTAAACATCGCGCCATTTATTACGCTAACTCGCGCCAATCGCATCAGCTTTAGCGAAGTGGAATCCCGCCTGGGTCTGCCGTTGTTTGTAAAACCGGCCAACCAGGGATCGTCCGTTGGCGTCAGCAAAGTAACCAGCGAAGCCCAATACGATCAGGCCGTCGCGCTGGCATTTGAATTCGATCATAAAGTCGTGGTGGAGCAAGGGATCAAAGGCCGCGAGATCGAATGTGCGGTACTGGGCAACGATCATCCGCAGGCCAGTACTTGTGGAGAGATTGTGCTGAACAGCGATTTTTACGCTTACGACACTAAATACATTGACGATAACGGTGCCACAGTTGTCGTTCCGGCAGCAATTGCACCAGAGATTAACGACAAGATCCGCGAAATCGCCATTCAGGCCTACCAGACACTGGGCTGTGCCGGCATGGCGCGCGTGGACGTTTTCTTAACTGCTGAAAACGACGTTGTGATCAATGAGATCAACACGCTGCCAGGTTTTACCAACATCAGTATGTATCCGAAGCTGTGGCAGGCGAGCGGTTTAGGCTATACCGATTTGATCACTCGCCTGATCGAACTGGCGCTGGAACGCCATGCTGCGGATAGCGCGCTGAAAACCAGTATGTAAACCCGCCAGGATGCCTGATATAGCTAGTGGGCATCCTTTACTTCATCATCTTCAACGCGGCGACGGATGATTAATCCGGCCAGCCAAAAGCTAATCACCCAGGTCACCAGCCCCACCGCATAGGTTTGCCACCCCTGCGCTTCAAAACCGAGTAAGCCCACCACGCCGTTGAGAATAAAGATAAGCCCAATAGCGAAGGCATAATAGTGCCAGTCTCGGCGGATTTTAACAGGCAGGTTCATAACGGCTCCGGTGGATATACAACACAGGGAGGCATCCTCGCACATTTCCCCGTGGGCGTCTGTGGCCTGTGCGGAATTTCTTAAATGTAACTCAATTTCACTTAAGGTTACATAATTGTGACCACCAACAAAAAACCGAAATCCAGGAATAATCTCTACCTGAAATTACCATCATTCTGATATTGACATTGCCGATCACCTGTCAGACTCACTTTCAGTTACAGGCATTACGTCAAAAAAAGCAGGTTATTTCCGGAGGTCTTTATGGCTGATTTTACGCTCTCAAAATCCCTGTTTAAGGGCAAGCATCGGGATCCCTCCACCCTGCCCGGCAACATTGCGTATGCCGTATTTGTGCTGTTTTGCTTCTGGGCAGGCGCGCAGATTTTAAATCTGTTGGCCCACGCTCCCGGCATCTATGAGCAGTTGATGCAGTTGCAAATGCAAGAGACAGGGCGCCCGCGAGTTGAAATCGGCCTGGGCGTCGGAACCCTTTTTGGACTGGTCCCTTTTCTCGCCGGAAGCCTGATTCTTGGCGCCATCGCGGCATTCGCGCGTTGGCGCCGCCGTCATCATAACGATGACTGACCCATACATTTCGCCCGACGATCGTCCACGCGTTTAGCAAACCACGCGGTAGTCAGGTTACGTGTGATCTTCGGGCTTTCCAGTTGAATGCCAGGCAGCATTTCACGGGGAAGCGTTTTCCCCGCCTTCGCTTCCGCCAGCTTATAGACTTTCTCGTACAGCGCGGTCTCTTCAAAGGCCAGGCTGTCGCCTTTTTGCAGCTGACGGCGGATCTCACTCTCGCTCATGTCCAGCTTCCCGGCCAGTTTACGTACCGCCAGCTCCGTTTTGCCCGGCTCGCTGCTGCCATAGAGAATTAAATCACCGTCCATCGCCAGCTTCACGCCGCTGGCTTTACTGACCGCATTCTGGAAAGCTGCATTGCGGCTGGCATACCACCCGGCATTGAAATCGGCGAAGCGGAAAATTGGCGCACTGTAATTCGCCGGGTAGTTAAGCAGATGATACGTACCGAACCACAGCCCACCGCGGCGGCTAAATACTTCCTGGCGCACGGTTCCCGCCATTTTCCACGGGTAGCCGCTGGCATGCTGCTCAGCAAAGGCGATGCTAACCTGCATCGGCCCACCGGTATGCACCGGATTAAGCGAACCAAATAACGTCTGCCCCATCGGTACCATGTTGATAAAATCATCAAAGATCGCGCTAAGCTGTTTTTCGGTTTTCACCGTATCCAGGCGCTCGCTGTAGCTTTTCCCCGTTGGCGAGTTAATCTTCAGCGCGGTATGCACCACAAATAGCGGGATGTGCATACGCTCGGCACGACGATCGATCTCTTTCCAGGCGATTTTACTTAAGTTCGGCACGGCTGGATCCGCCTGGTAATTTGACTCCTGTTGCGCGACCGCCAGCACCGAACAGATATTTTCAACCGTCGGCGCCAGCTTCTGGCTTTCAAAAGTCTTTGCCAAATCCTGCGCCCATGCGTCCCGGTCTTTCACGCTGGCGGGCATTTTCTGGCGCACCACGCTCGCCACATCGACGGCTTTCTCCCCCTTTTTTAGCGGCTGCGCGGGTTGGCTACTACATCCCACCAGCACCAGTGCTGCCAGACCAGACAAGGGGTAAAGACGGGAAACCGTCGACATAACATCTCCTTATTATTTAACTCAGTGTATGGGTAACTTCCTGAATATCCTGACCATCAAGCTCTCGTTCAAAGCTGCGCAGACGCTTATAAATAGACATCAGTTCCACTAACGTTGTCCAGGAGTTAATCAGATACTGGAACGAGCCGCGCACCTGGCCAAACACGTTGGTGATTTGCGTCATCAGGCCGAGCGTAATCGTACCGGCAACAATCGATGGAAACAGCAGGAACAAGCCGAAAACGTTATCAACCTGCAGATAAAGAATTCGGGCGATATTGAAGTACATATAGTGAAAATAGAGACGGAAGTAATTTTGGCGTACCGCATGAAACAGTTCACGCACCGTCGGTGGCGTCGCACGGTTGCCATCATCTTCGCCATAGACCAGTTCTTTACGATAGGCCGCTTCCACGCGCTGGTTTTTAAACTCCAGCCCTGGAAGTTTTATCCCGACCACGGCCAGCAAACCGGTTCCCATCAGCGACCAGACAATCGCGGCAATCACCAGGCCATAAGGCACATGTCCAACAATCGGCAGGTCAGGAACATGGGCAGAGAGCGTAACCAGTACAGGCAGGAAGGCAATCAGCGTCATAATCGCGTTGATAAAGCTGACGCCCATATCTTCCAGCGTAGAAGCAAAACGCATGGTGTCTTCCTGCACACGCTGCGCTGCGCCTTCGATGTGACGCAAATGCTGCCAGTGCGCCATATAGTGTTCGTTCATCGCGGTACGCCAGCGGAACACGTAGTGGCTGACGAAGAAGTTGTTCATCACGCCAATGACCACGGCTATCAGCGCAATGCCGAGAAAAATGCCAACTTCATGATAGAACTGCTCAATCTTCACCTTGTGTGGTGTGCTGAGCGCAGTTTGAATTAGGTCATAAAATGGCGCGTACCAGGCGTTGACAGCGACGCCGACTTCAACCAGAAACCAGGTCACAAAAATAATCAGCGATGTGCCCAGAATAGACCAGTACTGCCAGCGGTGTGGGCTGTAGAGAAACCAGAACAGCGCGAACACCCCGACACAAAGAATGTAGTACGCATAAAAAATCAGATAATCCAACGACCAGAAACGCGCTGCGCTAATAGGTACGTCTCCCGACGCGCCAGTAATATGTGCAACCCAGGCTCCCCCACCTGCTTGCCAGAATACAACGGCGACAAGTGCCCAAATAAATGCCGAAATAAAGAACGGCCCCGGCTTTGGGAAAAAAGACTTAAACATAGTGCTCTCCTGCTAACTTCTTATCGTTATGACGACTGCTGTGCATTTGCCACCGTGGAGTGCGGAGGCCAGACGGCTTACGCCCAAAAACACAAGCTGAAACCGACAATTGTGACCAAAACCGAGGCACTTAGTTCGCACCTCGGTTATGAAGAATTGTTTCTGTGGTTTTCACACTCGACAACGTTCCAGTATGTGCAGATTATCACAGCGTAAGATCACAAAAGCGAACATCCGCAATCCAGGAAATTCCTACGTTTACTCATCGTTACGTTTTTCCCACTATCATTGGTTGATAAGCGCTTTGCAATACGCCGATGAGTAGTATAAATACGCATACGCACGACATCCTTTTTCACTTTATCTAACTCATGGACACCACCGTTGAAACGTAGTCTGCTTTTTTCTGCCGCGCTGTGTGCGGCGTCATTGACATCAGTCCAGGCGGCACAGCCTATAACCGATCCGGTTTTCGCCTCCGATATCGTCGATCGTTATGCCGACCATATATTTTACGGCAGTGGTGCTACGGGGATGGCGCTCGTGGTGATTGATGGTAATCAGCGCGTATTTCGCAGCTTTGGCGAAACGCGTCCCGGTAACAACGTCCATCCACAGCTTGATTCCGTGATTCGAATTGCCTCAATCACTAAATTAATGACCAGCGAAATGCTGGTGAAATTGCTCGATCAGGGCACGGTCAAACTCAACGATCCATTGAGTAAATATGCACCTCCAGGTGCACGCGTGCCGACTTATCAGGGCACGCCGATTACGCTGGTGAATCTGGCGACGCATACCAGCGCGCTGCCGCGCGAGCAGCCTGGCGGCGCAGCAAAGCGCCCGGTGTTTGTCTGGCCAACCCGCGAGCAGCGCTGGAGCTATCTCTCTACTGCCACGTTGAAAGCCGCACCGGGTTCACAGGCATCTTATTCCAACCTGGCGTTTGACCTGCTGGCCGATGCGCTGGGAGCGGCCTCTGGTAAGCCTTATCCGCAGCTGTTTGAAGAAAAAATCACCCGTCCGCTGGGGATGAAAGACACCACCTTTACCCCGTCCCCCGATCAATGCCGACGCCTGATGGTCGCGGAAAAAGGCGCCAGCCCCTGTAACAATACGCTGGCGGCAATGGGCAGCGGCGGTGTCTATTCTACGCCCGGCGATATCATGCGCTGGATGCAGCAGTATCTCTCTTCTGACTTTTATCATCGTAGCCAGCAGGCCGACCGGATGCAGACGCTGATTTATCAGCGTACGCAGTTAACTAAAGTGGTGGGAATGGATGTTCCAGGCAGAGCCGATGCGCTTGGTTTGGGCTGGGTCTACATGGCGCCGAAGAATGGCCGACCGGGAATTATTCAAAAAACCGGCGGCGGCGGTGGTTTCATCACCTATATGGCGATGATCCCACAACAAAACGTCGGGGCGTTTATCGTGGTGACCCGTTCTCCGCTAACCCGTTTTACCAATATGAGTGACGGTATCAACGATCTGGTTGCAGAGTTGAGCGGGAACAAACCGCAGGTTATTCCCGCATCCTGAGTTAATACTCAAAAGGCAAACGGTTAATGCTCACCAGTTTGCCTTTATTCATTTCAATGTAACCACCTTTACGCAAAGCCGCGAGAACCTCAGCGACAACCGAGCGGGAAATTCGCGTGCGTTGGTGAATATAGTTCATGACGCCGATACGCGAACGCAGTACGTCGTCCCATTTCATCATGGATATCAGCGTCGCGCGAATCTGATCGTAGGAGTTATTGCCGATCAACTGCAGATCTCGCAATTCAAGCATGGAATTTTGCCATGCCAACCAACAAAAAGCTTCACGCCAAAGCTGGCACTCTTCAATTATATTAATTGTTTGTGAGGCAGGTAGATGGTATCCCGTACAATCGCTTTCCGTGATTAATCTGTATTGTATATCTGTTTTCATCACACCATCTGAAAGCCCCATAATAAATGGCGCCTGTGCAATACCGACCAGCACATTTTCTCCTCGATGCAGGGAAATTACGCCGCTTAAAATAATAAAGGTATCGTCAGCATTTATATCACTGGAATATATGATTTGCTTTTCGTTATCACATTTGAAATGTTTACCATATTTTGATAAACATTTATCAAGCCTACCAAATTCTAAAAGAGGTTTATTCGTAGATAACATTTTTGCATTCCTTGCAATAAATGCCCGTCAAATCCGTGACGGGCATTTTTCTGGATTAAATCACCTTATACTTCTATAAAAGAAAATTCTTACCAGGTATATTTAACACCAACGTTTGCAGCCCAGTCTTGATCTACATCACCACCACCGAGGTAGTTAGCATCGGTGTAAGCGCTGAAGTTTTTGGTAAAGCTGAACTGAGTACCCAGTCCAACACGTACCGCAGAACCTTCTACACCGTTGTCGATAGAATCGCCGTTTACGTCAGAATCGTTGTTAGAATCGTCGTAAACGTAGGCCAGTTTGAAGTACGGGGTCAGCGCCTGATCTTCACTGTAGGCGAAGGTATAACCTGCATCTACACCGAGTTCATAGCGCATGCTGTCATAAGACTGACCGTCAACTTTCATGTCGTTGCTCAGCTTATAATCATCACCAGACTGGAACAGACCGGATACGCTGCCGTATGGCGTTACGTAGCCTGCGTCACCCAGCTTCAGGTCATAACCCAGTTTCAAGCCAAAGCCCCAGGCATCAGAAGAGGTGCTGCCATCAACATACTGACCGTTGCTCATGTTGGCAGACAGATCGTTGTTGAAGTGGGAGTAGCTTAAGTTACCGTCAACAAAGATGTTGTTGTCAAAGCGAGCAGAAGAGTAGATGTAGGCAGTCTGGCTATCCTGATCCACCTGACCGGTACGGTCGCTCATATCACCTTTCGCGAAGCCTGCTGCAGCACCGACAATCCACTTAGCGTTGTTACCATCAATTTTGGAATCAACACCAACCATGATGCCGTTAACATCCTGATCGTAGTTAATGGTGCCGTTATCTGCATCGAAGCTACCACCGAAGTAGCTTACCCATGCACCACCGTTATCAACCAGACCATGACGTGTGAATCGACACGGGTTTAACAGACACCTCAGAGTCATTTAAGATGGCTTAAAGAGAGGTGCCCATGAGCGGTAAGCGTTATCCCGAAGAGTTTAAAATTGAAGCAGTCAAACAGGTTGTTGATCGTGGTTATTCTGTTTCCAGCGTTGCAACACGTCTCGATATCACCACCCACAGCCTTTACGCCTGGATAAAGAAGTACGGGCCGGATTCCTCCACTCATAAAGAACAGTCAGATGCTCAGACCGAGATCCGCCGTCTCCAGAAAGAGCTGAAGCGGGTTACTGACGAACGGGACATATTAAAAAAAGCCGCGGCGTACTTCGCAAAACTGTCCGACTGAGGTACGCCTTTATCCGTGACAACGCCCGTTGCTGGCCTGTTCGCCTGCTCTGTCGGGTGCTGGATGTTCATCCCAGTGGCTTTTACGCATGGCTTCAGCAGCCGCATTCACAACGCCATCGGGCAGACCTGAGACTGACAGGACAGATTAAACAGTTCTGGCTGGAATCGGGATGCGTCTATGGTTATCGCAAGATCCATCTGGATCTGCGGGACAGCGGGCAACAGTGCGGAGTCAACAGAGTCTGGCGACTGATGAAACGTGTCGGGATAAAGGCTCAGGTCGGATACCGGAGCCCGTGGGCACGTAAAGGCGAGGCCAGTATCGTGTCGCCCAACAGGCTCCAGCGACAGTTCAATCCGGATGCTCCGGATGAGCGTTGGGTAACCGACATAACCTATATCAGGACCCACGAAGGCTGGCTGTATCTTGCTGTGGTTGTTGATCTGTTCTCACGCAAAATTATCGGCTGGTCCATGCAATCCCGGATGACAAAGGACATTGTCCTGAACGCACTGCTGATGGCTGTATGGCGGCGTAATCCCCAAAAACAGGTGCTGGTTCATTCGGATCAGGGCAGTCAGTACACAAGCCATGAGTGGCAGTCGTTCCTGAAATCACACGGACTGGAGGGCAGCATGAGCCGTCGCGGTAACTGCCACGATAATGCGGTTGCAGAAAGCTTTTTCCAGTTGTTGAAACGCGAACGGATAAAGAAAAAGATCTACGGAACGCGGGAGGAAGCCCGCAGCGATATTTTTGATTACATCGAAATGTTTTATAACAGTAAGCGTCGGCATGGTTCCAGCGATCAGATGTCACCGACAGAATATGAAAACCAGTATTATCAACGGCTCGGAAGTGTCTAGATTATCCGTGGCGATTCAGTTTCATTACGGAAAGGTTCAATTATTCTTTGCCCGTTGTCCGAAAACGGACAACGTAATAAATCCAAGTTACGCCATTTAAGAAATATAAAAACCAACACTTTCAATCAATTAAAAGCTAACCAACATTCAAATCATACAATTCACTAATGAATCAGAACGCAAACAAATATATAGATAATAAACAAACAAAATCTATACACCACGCTATAAAAGCAAACACATAGATATTTAAAATAATAAAAAAACAATAAACAAAATAATGAATATGAATAAATTGCTATGCTTGTGAATAAATTTCGCTAATGATTCATCCCTTCGTTACAGGAAATCCAGATATAACGCCAACTTTCGTAAACCACACGCCCTCAGGTTCGGGTATACTACGGCCTTCGATTCCACAAACATCAGGCATACCATGACAGACCTAATCCAACGCCCTCGCCGCCTGCGCAAATCTCCCGCGCTGCGCGCTATGTTTGAAGAGACAACACTCAGCTTAAATGACCTGGTGTTGCCGATCTTTGTTGAAGAAGAACTCGACGATTACAAAGCTATCGACGCCATGCCAGGCGTGATGCGTATTCCAGAGAAGCACCTGGCGCGCGAAATTGAACGCATTGCTAATGCTGGCATCCGCTCGGTGATGACTTTCGGCATTTCCCACCATACGGATGACACCGGTAGCGATGCCTGGAAAGAAGACGGCCTGGTGGCGCGCATGTCGCGTATCTGCAAACAGACCGTGCCGGAAATGATCGTCATGTCCGACACCTGCTTCTGCGAATACACCTCACACGGCCACTGCGGCGTGTTATGCGATCACGGCGTGGATAACGATTTAACCCTTACCAACCTTGGCAAGCAGGCGGTGGTTGCCGCCGCAGCGGGTGCGGACTTCATCGCACCTTCCGCCGCAATGGATGGTCAGGTACAGGCGATTCGCCAGGCGCTGGACGCCGCGGGCTTCACCGATACCGCTATCATGTCCTACTCCACTAAGTTTGCCTCATCTTTTTACGGCCCATTCCGTGAAGCCGCGGGCACCGCGCTGAAAGGCGATCGTAAAACCTATCAGATGAACCCGATGAACCGTCGGGAAGCGATTCGCGAATCGCTGCTGGATGAAGCCCAGGGCGCAGACTGCCTGATGGTCAAACCGGCTGGCGCATACCTCGATATTCTGCGTGATATCCGCGAGCGCACCGAGCTGCCGATTGGCGCTTATCAGGTCAGCGGTGAATACGCGATGATCAAATTCGCGGCGCTGGCGGGGGCTATAGATGAAGAGAAAGTGGTGCTGGAAAGCTTAGGGTCGATCAAACGCGCTGGCGCGGATCTGATCTTCAGCTACTTCGCACTGGATCTGGCTGAGAAAAAAATTCTGCGTTAATAACGCCTAACCGGGCCTACAGGTCGTAGGCCCGGCAAGTGAAGCGTCTCCGGTAATCATCACGCCCGATAAAATGGCTTATCTCCCAGAATCGTTGCCCGATGCATAATGCGCCGCTGCGGCAGATAATCCGCATTCGCATAATGCTGCGTCACGCGATTATCCCAAATCGCCACATCGTTGGGCTGCCAGCGCCAGCGCACCTGAAACTCCGGTTTGGTGATATGCGCGAACAAAAAGCTCAGTAACGCCTCGCTCTCTTTTTCCGTGACATCGACAATTCGTGTGGTAAATCCTTCATTCACGAACAGCGCCTGCTTCCCGCTCACCGGATGCGTGCGTACCACTGGATGCAGCAACGGTGGATGTTTAGCGACGGCCTCCAGCCAGCGCAGGTGCTCCTCTGGGGTCTTGCGATATTTATATTCCTGAAATGATTTACGGAAATCATGCTCTGCCCGCAGGCCACTCAGCAACTGACGGAACGGCTCAGACAATGCTTCATAAGCGGCAATCCCACTGGTCCACAGGGTGTCGCCCCCAGTTGATGGCAGCTCTTTCGCCGCTAAAATCGCCCCGGCAGGCGGCGTGTCGATAAAGGTGACATCGGTGTGCCAGTTGTCGTTATCCGGCGGATTATCGTTATGGGTATCCAGCACGATAATTTCTTCTACTCCTTCGGCATGCGGATAGACCGGGTGAATATGCAGATCGCCAAAACGCAGCGCCAGCGCCCGCTGTTGTTGCGGCGTAATCACCTGCTCGCGCAGAAACACCACCTGGTGGCGCAATACCGCGTGATAAAGCTGTTCAAACTGATTATCGCTCAGCGGACGCGCCAAATCCGCACCGGAAATTTGTGCGCCAATATACGGCCCCAGCGGGGTTATGCTCAGACGTTCACTCATTGTACTTCTCCATGCCAGGGCGTCAGGCGGCGCTGAAGCGCGCGCAGACCCAGTTCTAAAATAAACGCGATAACGGCAATCACCGCGATCCCCGCCAGCACCACATCCGTTGCCAGAAACTCACCGGCAGACTGGACCATAAATCCTAAGCCTCGCGTGGCGGCAATCAGCTCTGCGGCCACCAGCGTCGACCAGCCCACCCCAAGTCCGATACGTAATCCGGTGAGGATCTCAGGTAATGCCCCCGGCAAAATAACAAACCACAGCACCTGCGCACGGCTGGCTCCCAGCGATTGCGCGGCGCGCACTCTCACCTGCTGCGCACTTTTCACTCCCGCCAGCGCCGACATCGCTACAGGGGCAAAAATCGCCAGATAGATAAGCAAGATCTTGGACGTTTCACCGATGCCAAACCAAATGACCATCAGCGGTAGATAGGCCAGGGGCGGAACCGGACGATACAGCTCAATGATCGGATCGAGAATGCCGCGCATCGTCGGACTCAGCCCCATAGCGATTCCAACCGGAACGCCCAGCAGCACCGCCGCCAGCAGCGCGATAACAATACGTGTCAGACTCGCCGCCAGATGCTGCCACAGCGTGGCATCCATAAATCCCTGCGGACCGGCAATAACGATCAGCTTTTGTAAAACCTGTCCCGGTGGCGGTAAAAACAGCGGACTGACTAACTGCAGCGCCGCCACCGTCCACCACAACGCCAAAATGACGGCCAACGTACCAAGGCTTAAGGTAATCTGCCGCGAGAACGGCCAGCGCCAGTTGAGCGCGCGCTGGCGACGGGGTTTATCATTAATCACCACGCTCATGAAAATGCCTCCCGTTGTTCAAAGACTCGACCTAACACGTACTCGCGCATGGCGATAAACTGCGGATCGGACTTAATGCTGCGACTCGACTCTCCAGCCACAAAGCGACGGGCGAAATTCAGCGGCAGACGCTCCAGTACCCGGCCAGGGCCTGGCGACAGCAATACCAGCTCTGTCGCCATAAACACCGCTTCTTCAATATCGTGCGTAATCAACAGCACCTGTTTGCCAGTCTCATGCCACAGCTTCAGCAGCAGGGTTTGCATCTGCTCACGAGTAAAGGCGTCGAGCGCGCCAAAAGGTTCATCCAGCAACAACAACTGTGGATTGGCCGCCAGCGCCCGCGCAATGCCGACACGCTGCCGCTGTCCACCGGAAAGCTGCCAGATAAAGCGTTTTCCCGCGTCCTCCAGCCCGACTTTCTGCAACATCTCCAGGGCAATACGCTGACGCTGTGGTTTATCCACCCCCGCCAGCTGCAGACCAAAAGCCACGTTGGCCTGCACGTTACGCCAGGGCAGCAGACCTTCATTCTGGAACACGACCCCGCGATCTGCCCCCGGACCATCAACCCTGTTACCCGCCAGCGTGATGCTGCCATGCTGATACGGCACAAATCCGGCAATCAGATTTAACAATGTGGTTTTCCCGCAACCGGAAGGTCCGAGTACCACCAGCAGCTCACCGCTATCGAGCGTCAGGTTGATATCCTCCAGCGCCGGTTTTCCACCGTAGCTGGCGGCAAGATGAGAGATTTGCAGCATCAGCGCCTCCTTATTTATTGCACGAAGCGATCGGTCACATACTGGCTGTAATCCGTCGCAACAGCGGGGACTTTGCCCTGCTCTTTGAGGAACTGCGCGGTGTCGATAATGGCTTTGTTCACCGGTCCGGTCAGTTCGGCAGTCTGCTGTTGCGGCGTCAGGTAAGTGTTACCTTTCACCAGTCCCGGCACATCCGCTTCCGGCACGCCGCTTAAACGCGACAATTTGCTGATATTCTCCGGCTGCTTCAGCCACTCATCGGGATTAGCGATATAAGGTTGCTGCGCATCGATAGCGCTTTTGGCAAAGGCTTTCACCACCTCAGGATGCTTCTCTGCAAAATCTTTGCGTACCACCCACACGTCCAGCGTCGGTGCGCCCCACTCACCAACCTGCGATGAGTCGGTTAACACCTTGCCGTCTTTTTCCAGCGCATTGACCGCAGGAGCCCAGACGTACGCGCCGTCAATATCCCCGCGCTGCCATGCGGCAATAATCGCAGGTGGTTGCAGGTTCACAATCTCCACCTGACCGGGTTTAATCCCCCAGTGTTTCAACGCCGCCAGCAGGCTGTAATGGGTGGTGGAGATAAACGGCACCGCAATGCGTTTGCCAATCAAATCTTCCGGTTTACTGATGTTTTTCTTCACCACTAGTGCCTCGGAGTTACCAAGCTTTGACGCCAGCAGAAAAACTTCAATGGGTACTTGCTGACTGGCGGCGACCGCCAGCGGGCTGGAGCCAAGATTACCGATCTGCACGTCGCCGGAGGCTAGCGCCCGGACGATGCTCGCGCCGCTGTCGAATTTGCGCCAGTCAACGGTAGCGCCGCTCTCTTTGGCAAAAGTATTATCCGCCTGCGCCACTTTGGCAGGTTCGGCGGAGGTCTGATAAGCGACGGTGACGTTCACCGCCTGCGCCTGAAATGCGATGAATGCCAGTGCACCGAGAAGTGCGTTACGCGATGAAATAGCCATGATTGTCTGCTCCCCTGTCTTGTTATGGAGGCAGTATTTCGTTGCGGCACAATTTGATAAAGGAATTAAAAATTCTGGCTAAGAACAAAGCGTTTTTAGAAAAAAAGCGGCAATAGTTAGCGATTTTGCTCATTACAGATGGAATTCGTAGGCCTGATAAGCGCAGCGCCATCAGGCCTACAACACCCGGCAAATTATTGCGATTTTGTTACATTCGTTACATAACTACACCTGGATGATTGCCAGCGCGGCGCTGACCGGCATCATAGACGCCATTATCAGGCAAGAGAGTAAAATCATGATTCATGTTGTGCTGGTGGATGACCATGTGGTGGTGCGTTCCGGCTTTGCGCAATTACTCAGTCTCGAAGACGATCTCAACGTTACCGGTCAGTACAGCAGCGCAGCGGAGGCCTGGCCTGCACTTCTGCATGATGACGTCAACGTTGCGGTGATGGATATCGCCATGCCGGATGAAAATGGTCTGAGCCTGTTAAAACGACTGCGGGCACAGAAGCCCGGTTTTCGCGCCATCATTCTCAGCATCTATGACTCACCCACGTTTGTGCAAAGTGCGCTGGATGCCGGCGCCAGTGGCTACCTGACCAAACGCTGCGGACCAGAGGAGCTGGTGCAGGCGGTACGATCGGTCGGTATGGGCGGGCATTACCTGTGCGCCGATGCGCTGCGGGCGCTACGCGGCGGCGAACAGCCCGCGCAGGTACTGGAAGTACTGACCCCACGCGAGCGCGAAGTGTTTGAGCTGTTGGTCAAAGGCGACAGCGTAAAAGAGATCGCCTTCAAGCTCGACCTCAGCCACAAGACGGTACACGTTCATCGGGCGAACGTGCTGGGCAAACTGCAATGCCACAGCACCATCGATCTGGTGCATTTTGCCCTCGACCACCAGCTATTAACGGGGCATTAATGTCGCGTAGCCTTCGGCATTGGGTTATTTCTCTGTTTATTCTGCTGGCCTGGGGATCGGGCTGGCTGATGCTGTGGACGCTGGGGTTTTACCTGACCCACAACGGCCAGCAGGCGGCGCTGTTCCTGCCGCACGGCGTCTATCTCGCGCTGCTCATCCTGCTTTCTCGCCGTTACTGGCCCGCGCTGGTAGTGCCGCCGGTGCTGATGTTGTTCTGGCTGCACAGTGAGCAATTATTGAATGGCTATATCCTGCTGGCCGCGCCGTTTATTAGCCTGATTCCGGCAAGCATCGGTCAGTCATACTGGCACCGTTTCCCCCTTTACTGGCAGCGCTTAACGCTGCTGCTGGCCGGGGTGACGATCACCTCATTGCTCAATACCGCCCTGCTTTCACCGTTTATCCAAAGTCCGGCAACGTTAATTGGCCTGGCGTCATTTACCGGCGGCGTGCTGCTGACGCCGTTTGTCTATCTGATCTATGAATTTCTGCGCCAGCAGCACCGCTATCATTTGCTCGGATTGGATACCACCAATCCCCCGCTGCGCACCTCGCTTATCATCTGGTGCAGCCTGTTTTTTATTATTGGCATCGGCACCCAGATGGTGTTGTCGCCGGAGATCGAGCGCCTGTTGCTGATCGTGGTGTTCTTACCGAACGTGGTGATGGCGTGGAAATTTGGCTGGCAGGGCGGCGTGTTGTCCGGATTGCTCGGCAGTATGATGATCACCATCGCCCGGCAAATCGGCGTCGGGTTCAGTAATTTACTGGAGCTGGAGATTTTCCTCGCCACCCAGGCGCTGCTCGGCATAGGGCTGGGGATCGCCATCAGCCGCCAGCAGCATCTGGCGCAAAACCTGCACCATTATCGCCAGCGTCTGGAAACTGAACTGGCGGCGCGTCGCGCGCTGACCGAACAGCTGATCCGCACCGAAGAAAACACGCGCAAAAGCCTGGCGCGGGAACTGCACGACGAAATTGGTCAGAACATCACCGCCATTCAAATTCAATCACAACTGGTCAAACGCGCACCGGGTCGCGAGCAAACGCTTGAGGCGGCAAATCAGATCAACGACCTGGCCCGGCGCATTCACCACTCCACCCGCCAGCTGCTGCGCCAGCTGCGCCCACCCGCGCTCGATGAACTGTCTTTTAAAGATGCACTACATCATCTGGTGAATGAATTTGCTTTTGCTGAACGGGGTATTCGCTGTCGCTTTGATTATCAGCTAGAGAATACGCCAGAAAACGAAACGGTGCGCTTCACGCTGTATCGCCTGTTGCAGGAGTTACTCAATAACGTCTGTAAACATGCCGATGCCAGCGATGTGTCTATTACGCTGCGCCAGCAGGAACAGCGCTTGTTTCTGGACGTCGCTGACAACGGCGTGGGTATTCTGCCGGAAAAAATTCCCGGTTTCGGTATCCAGGGAATGCGTGAGCGGGTCAGCGCTCTTGGCGGCGAACTGACGCTCGAATCAAACGGTGGCACGCGGGTAATTGTTAACCTGCCCACAAATTTGCAACAAATCAGCCGCTAACCAGGAAAAAGTCTTAGCCACTCTGGACTTTCTCTCATCCTCTTTTGCTTTCACTTTCCTATAGTCAGCACAAACGGAGACAGCCATGCACGCACGCCCAGCCAGCGAAACAGATCAACAATACCGGGCGCTACGCCCTCGGCTGCTGATGTGTATGGTCATTGGTTACGCAGCGTTTTATCTGACGCGCAAAAGCGTTAACTACGTCCTCCCGGCGCTACAAACGGACCTCGGTCTGGATAAAGGCGATATCGGTCTGCTGGGGTCGCTGTTTTACCTGACCTATGGTCTGTCGAAATTTACCGCCGGACTGTGGCACGACAGCCACGGACAACGCGCATTTATGGGCATTGGCCTTTTCGCCACCGGTGTTTTGAATGTGCTGTTCGCCTTTGGTGAATCGCTGACGCTGCTGCTGGTGGTCTGGACGCTGAACGGTTTTTTCCAGGGTTGGGGCTGGCCGCCCTGCGCCCGACTACTGACCCACTGGTACTCGCGCAACGAACGCGGATTCTGGTGGGGCTGCTGGAATATGTCGATCAACATTGGTGGGGCAGTTATCCCGCTGATTAGCGCCTTTGCCGCCCACTGGTGGGGCTGGCAGGCAGCGATGCTGGCACCGGGGATTATCAGCATGGCGTTAGGCATTTGGCTCACTCTGCAACTGAAAGGCACGCCCCGGGAAGAGGGATTACCGACGGTTGGGGAATGGCGGCATGACCCGCTGGAGCTGCGTCAGGAACAGCAAAGTCCGCCGATGGGGCTGTGGCAAATGTTACGTACCACCATGCTGAAAAACCCGATGATCTGGCTGCTCGGCGTGTCGTATGTATTAGTCTATTTGATCCGCATTGCGCTCAACGACTGGGGCAACATCTGGCTGACGGAAAGCCACGGCGTGAATCTGCTCAGCGCCAATGCCACGGTGATGCTGTTTGAAGTTGGCGGTTTGCTGGGGGCGCTGTTTGCCGGATGGGGATCGGATCTGCTGTTCAGCGGTCAGCGTGCGCCGATGATTTTGCTGTTCACGCTGGGGCTGATGGTCTCCGTCGCCGCGCTGTGGCTGGCGCCGGTGCACCACTACGCGCTACTGGCAATGTGTTTCTTTACGGTGGGCTTTTTTGTGTTTGGCCCACAGATGCTGATTGGCCTCGCGGCAGTGGAGTGCGGACACAAAGCGGCAGCAGGTTCAATTACCGGTTTTCTCGGGCTGTTCGCCTATCTGGGGGCCGCGCTGGCGGGTTGGCCGCTGTCGCTGGTCATAGAACACTACGGCTGGTCGGGAATGTTCAGTTTGCTCTCGGTCGCCGCTGTCTTTATGGGTTTATTGCTGATGCCACTGCTCATTGCAGGCATTACCCCTTCTCTCGGTCAAAGGATAAAACAATGAAACTGACGCTTACCTCTACACTAATTGCCTCCGCTCTGACGCTGGCAGCCTTCAGCAATGCAGCTCAGGCGCAGGGCCGTCTGGTGGTGTATTGCAGCGCCACTAACGAGATGTGCGAAACCGAAACCAAAGCCTTCGGTGAAAAATATGATGTGAAAACCTCATTCATTCGCAACGGCTCGGGCAGTACGCTGGCGAAAGTGGATGCCGAGAAGAAAAATCCGCAGGCGGATGTCTGGTACGGCGGTACGCTGGATCCGCAGTCCCAGGCCGGGGAAATGGGCCTGCTGCAGCCGTATAAATCACCCAATCTCGAACAGATCATGGAGAAATTCCGCGATCCCGCGAAGGTGAAAGGCAACCTGTCCTCGGCGGTTTACGTCGGTATTCTGGGCTTTGGCGTCAATACCCAGCGCCTGAAAGAGAAAAACCTGCCGGTGCCAAAATGCTGGAAGGATCTGACCAAACCGGAATACAAAGGTGAAATCCAGATTGCTGACCCGCAAAGCTCCGGTACCGCCTATACCGCGCTGGCGACTTTTGCCCAGCTGTGGGGTGAAGATCAGGCCTTTGACTACCTGAAACAGCTCAACGCCAACGTCTCTCAATACACTAAATCAGGCATTGCCCCAGCGCGTAACGCCGCTCGTGGCGAAACGGCGATTGGCATTGGCTTCCTGCACGACTACTCGCTGGAAAAAGAACAGGGCGCACCGCTGGAGCTAATTTCACCGTGCGAAGGTACTGGCTATGAGATCGGCGGCGTTAGCATTCTGAAAGGCGCGCGCAACCTCGATAACGCCAAACTGTTCGTTGACTGGGTACTGTCAAAAGATGCCCAGGAACTGGCGTGGAAGAAAGGTAAGTCCTATCAGATCCTGACCAACACCACCGCCGAGACGTCTCCTAACTCGCTGAAGCTCGACGACCTGAAACTTATCAATTACGACATGGATAAGTACGGCTCGACCGACGTGCGTAAAGCGTTGATCAATAAGTGGGTCAGCGAAGTGAAGATGGGTAAATAAACCTACATCGGCGATCATTTGCCGGGTGCGGCGTAAATACCGCATCCGGCCTGGAATACCGGAACCGCTATGTCACACACACTTGCACTCCATCCTGTGAAAAAACGGGATGCGATATTTCTTTGGGTTTTGCTTGGCTGGCTGGCGTTTGCCCTGTTGCCAAGCTGGAGCCTGGACTACGGTCTGCTGGAGTCGACAGGCGAGGAAATACTCGCCGCCTACGGCTGGTCACAGTTCAATATCAGTTGGTTATGGTATCTGCTGCCGAGCCTGCTACTGGTGCGTCCGTTCCATGAGGCCAGGCGCGAACAGCGCGGCCGCCATTATCTTGATGCGGGCTGGGCTTTTTTCTGTATGGCGTTTATCGTCGCCAGCGCGACTCTTGAGGGGCGCGGCTTAGGCTATGCCACCATTGTGTTGTTTGTGGCACTTGGCGCGATCATGACCCTGGCGCTCACCCGTCTGGAATGGCTGGGCGGCGACCGTTTCGTCATCGGTTCGCTCACCGCGATTGTCGCGCTAATCGGTATTTTTATCGTCTGGCCGAGTATCGCTATTTTTATTCCGATGTTCACCAACGACGCCGGGGAATTTGCCCCGCTGGCGTTTATGAATGTGCTGTCGCAGGCACATATCATTCAGGTGATCCTCAACTCGATTATGCTGTCGATTGCCGTCGGCGTCGGCTGTACCTTCTTTGGTCTGGTACTGGCTATCTATACTACCCGTATCGCCAGACGCAGCGCCATAATCGGACGTATCTTCTCGATTTTGCCGATCGTCACCCCGCCGTTTGTCGTGGGTTTAGGCGTCACGCTGATGATGGGACGCTCCGGCTACATCACCGAATTTATGGTCGAATGGTTTGGCTTAACTAACACCAACTGGCTGTACGGTTTTACCGGCATCTGGCTGGCGCAGGTGCTGGCCTTCACTCCGATGGCGTTTATGATCCTCGACGGAGCAATCAAAACCATTCATCCGTCGCTGGAAGAAGCGTCATACACCCTGCGTGCCAGCCGCTGGCAGACCTTTAACGGCGTGTTTGTCCCGCTGCTGAAACCAGCGCTGGCGAACGCCTTTTTGATTGTGGTTGTGCAGTCGCTGGCTGACTTTAGTAACCCGCTGGTGCTCGGCGGTAACTTCGACGTGCTGGCAACGCAAATCTACTTCTACATCACTGGTTCGCAGCTCGACTACCAGGCCGCCAGTACGCTGGGTGCCTTCCTGCTGCTGTTCTCGCTGCTGGTTTTCTGCGTACAATATATGTGGATTGGTAAACGCTCATACGTCACCGTTTCCGGTAAATCCTACCGGGGCGACGTGCAGCCGTTACCTGTGACGCTGGTATGGAGCGTGGTCGCGCTGCTGGCGGTGTGGATTGCCTTTAACGCCCTGCTGTACGGCAGCATTTTCTACGGCAGTTTCACCGTTAACTGGGGCGTGGACTACACCCTGACGTTAGCGAACTTTACCAAACTGTTCGGTCAGGGGATGAGCGACGGCGCATGGCCTTCACTGCTCGACACCCTGCTCTACGCCGGTATTGCCGCGCCGATCACCGCCATCTTCGGCCTGCTGATCGCCTGGGTAGTCGTGCGCCAACAGTTTAAGGGCAAGAAGACCATCGAGTTCACCACCATGCTGTGCTTTGCCGTCCCGGGCACCGTCGCGGGCGTATCGTACATTCTGGCCTTTAACAGCGCCCCGGTGTACCTCACTGGTACGGCGGCGATTGTCATTATCTCGATGGTAATGCGTAACGTCCCGGTCGGCATTCGCGCGGGTATCGCGGGCTTAGGCCAGCTCGATAAATCACTGGATGAAGCCTCGCTCAGCCTGCGCGCCGGTTCGCTGCGTACCATTACGCATATCCTGCTGCCGCTGCTACGCCCGGCGATCCTTTCGGCGCTGATTTACAGCTTTGTGCGCGCCATTACCACCGTCAGCGCCATTGTGTTCCTCGTCACGCCGGATACCCGCGTGGCCACGGCCTACATCCTTAACCGCGTGGAAGACGGCGAATACGGTGTGGCGATTGCCTACGGTTCCATTCTGATCGTGGTGATGCTGGCGATTATTTTCATCTTTGACTGGCTGATCGGTGAATCACGTACCTCCCGTTCAAAAGCCAAAAACCAGGCGTAATGGAGCGCACTATGACTCAGAAAAATTTCGTTGAACTGCGCAACGTCACCAAACGATTTGGCAGTAATACGGTAATTGACAATATCAACCTCACCATCCCGCAGGGGCAAATGGTGACGCTGCTCGGCCCGTCCGGTTGCGGTAAAACCACCATTTTGCGCCTGGTCGCCGGGCTGGAAAAACCGAGCGAAGGGCAGATTTTCATTGATGGCGAAGACGTCACCCATCGCTCAATTCAGCAGCGTGATATCTGTATGGTGTTTCAGTCCTATGCCCTGTTCCCGCATATGTCGCTGGGAGAGAATGTTGGTTACGGCCTGAAGATGCTCGGCGTGTCCCGCGCTGAGGTGAAAACCCGTGTCAAAGAGGCACTGGCGATGGTCGATCTGGAAGGATTCGAAGAACGCTATGTTGATCAGATCTCCGGCGGTCAGCAGCAGCGCGTAGCGCTGGCCCGCGCATTGATCCTCAAGCCGAAAGTGCTGCTGTTTGATGAGCCGTTGAGTAACCTCGACGCCAACCTGCGTCGCAGCATGCGCGACAAGATCCGCGAACTGCAAAAGCAGTTTGATATCACCTCGCTGTACGTCACCCACGATCAAAGCGAAGCCTTTGCGGTTTCCGATACCGTGCTGGTGATGAACAAGGGACACATCATGCAGATCGGTTCACCGCAGGATCTTTACCGCCAGCCCGCCTCGCGCTTTATGGCAAGTTTTATGGGTGACGCCAACCTGTTCCCGGCCACCTTCAGTGACCAATACGTTGATATCTACGGCTACCACCTGCCGCGCCCGCTGCACTTTGATACGCAAGGCGAAGGCATGGTCGGCGTGCGCCCGGAAGCGATCACGCTCAGCGATCGCGGCGAAGAGAGTCAGCGCTGCGTGATCCGCCACGTGGCCTATATGGGCCCCCAGTATGAAGTCACGGTGGAATGGCACGGGCAGGAGATCTTATTGCAGGTCAACGCTACGCGTTTACAGCCAGACGTCGGCGAGCAGTATTATCTCGAAATCCATCCGTACGGCATGTTTGTTCTGGCGGATGCAGCATAACGTTTTGTGGCTTTGTAGGCCGGATAAGGCGCTTATGCCACCATCCGGCAATGCCTGATGCGCTGCGCTTATCAGGCCTACAGTGAACGATGTAGGCCCGATAAACTCTCAGCTTCGCGCTTTTAGCGCGGCAATATCTTTCGGCGTGGTGCGACAGCACCCGCCAATCAACCGTGCGCCAGCGGCCTGCCACTGCGGCAGATAATCCGCCAGATGCGCACAATGCTCACCGTGATGATGCCAGGTTTTGCTCACGGCATCATACTGCTCGCCCGAGTTCGGATACACCACCAGCGGCAGCGCCGTTAAACCGTGTAAATGCTGCAACGCAGCGGTGGTGTTTTCCAGCGCAATGCAGTTAATACCTAGCGCCACCACCTGCGGATAACCCGCCAGCAACGCAACCACGTCACGCAGCGGCGTATCGTCGCTCAGGTGCTCGCTGTCGCGCAGGGTAAATGAGAACCACGCCCGCGCACGCGGATATGCAGTCAATAACTCAGCCAGCGCGCTAATTTCGGCAAAATTTGGCAGGGTTTCACAGGCCAGAAGATCGGCCCCGGCATCCAGCAAGGCTTCCACGCGCGGGCGGTGAAACGCCTGAAACTCTTCAGCGCTACGTTGGTAATCACCACGGTATTCAGAACCATCCGCCAGATACGCGCCGTAAGGCCCGACCGATCCTGCTACCAGCAGCGTACCCGCCTGCAGGTTCTCTGCCAGATACGCTTCGCGGGCTTTACGCGCCAGCTCCACGCTTTTGCCAATCAGCGCTTTCGACTGCGCTTCATCCAGATCTCGCGCGGCAAAGCCCGCCGGCGTCGCCTGATAGCTGGCGGTGATCGCGCACTGCGCCCCCGCCCGGAAGTAATCGAGATGGACTTCGCGGATAAGCTCCGGATTTTCGACCAGCACTTTGGCTGACCACAGACTATCGGCTAAGTTACAGCCACGCGCTTCCAGCTCCGTCGCCATCGCACCATCGAGCAGCAGGAAATCCTGTTTATCGAGGATGGCGCTTAACGGATTATTCTGCGACATGTTCGGGCTCCTGTTTGGTTTTACGCGGTTGAGTAAGGAAATAAACACCATAACACACTGCCACAAACGGTAACCCGCACCACAGCGCAATTCTCTGCGCTGGATCGAATGCCAGCCCGACACAAGCCACCAGGCACAGCACAAATCCCAGTACCGGCACCAGCGGATACCACGGCGCGCGATAATGCAATTCACTCAATGCCTTACCCTGCTGCAGATGACGGCGGCGAAAGACGAAGTGTGAAGCGCAAATGCTCAGCCACACCGCCACCACCGCAAACCCGGAGATTGCCGACAGCGCGACAAATACCGTGTCCGGAGCCACCACGCTGGAAAACAGCGCCAGTACACCACCGAACATACTGACCGACAGCGCCGTCAGCGGCACGCCATTTTTCGTTACTCGCGCAAAACAGGCCGGTAGCGTACGTTCATTTGACAGCGACCACAGCATGCGCCCGGAGGCATACAGCCCGGAGTTCGCCGCGGATAGAATAGCCGTCAGGATCACGAAGTTAAAAATATCGGCGGCGTAAGGAATACCCACCTTCTCAAACACCAGCACAAACGGGCTTTTCTCCACGCCCGCCTGCTGCATCGGGATCAGCGCCGCCAGCACAAACACGGTGCCGATAAAGAAAATAATCAGTCGCGCGATAGTGGTACGAATCGCTACCGGAATGACCTTGCGCGGGTTTTCTGTTTCTCCGGCGGCAATACCGATAAGCTCGGTTCCCGAAAAAGCAAAATTCACCGCCACCATCGTCATCAGGATCGGTAAGCCACCGTGTGGGAACCAGCCTTCCGCCGTGATATTACTCAGTCCAGGCGCGGGCGAGCCATCCTGCATCGGGATAAAACCAAAAATCGCCGCCCCGCCGAGGATGATAAAGGCGATGATAGTGACCACTTTTACCAGCGAGAACCAGAACTCCCCTTCGGCAAAAAAGCGCGTGGAGATGACGTTCAGGCCAAAAATAATCGCGCAGAACACCACACACCAGACCCAAACCGGCACCTGTGGAAACCAGTACTGCATACAGAATCCGGCGGCGGTAAAACTCGAACCCAGCGCTACAGTCCAGGTCAGCCAGTAGAGCCAGGCAACGGTATATCCCGTTGCGGGGCCGAGATAACGCGCAGCATAGACGTGAAACGCCCCGGTCTCCGGCATCGCGACCGACAGCTCACCCAGACACTGCATAACCAACCAGACCACCAGCGCGCCAATCAGATAAGCCAGCAGCGTTCCCGCCGCCTCGGTAGTGGAGATGATGTACCCGGTATTGAAGAATAACCCTGTGCCAATCACGCCGCCTAAGGAGAGCATTATCAGGTGACGCGTTTTCATTGTGCGCTTCAGTGGCGCATTTTGTTGTGTTGTTTGCATATAACCTTCTAAACGTATGGACATCTAAACATCCAAAGAAGGTTTGTTATACCGCGTTTGTTAACAGAATGCAAAGTCAACCCTGCACCAGGCGCAGATGCCCGCGCCGGGCGCTTAATATCGGATGGGGATTAATAATCAAATACAAAAAGGGCCGCCAGCTCATAACGCCTCCGTTGCCAGGCTTTATGTAAACTCTGGCAACGTCCTCACCGACTGGCGTTCACCCGGAAGTGGGAACCGTATCTCCCAGCTCATACTACCGAATGAGCGCTTAAGCACCGCTGGCAGGGATCGGCATCTGCGATTTGCGGCTCATCAGAATAAATACCGCCAGCCCTGCCAGCAATATCCCCGGCGCAGAAGCCGCCATCACCCCTACCGTTCCGGTGCCGAGCGCTAACATTTTTCCTGCCAGCAACGGACCACTCATCGCGCCCAGACGACCGACGGCGACGGCGGTTCCCACGCCGGTGGCGCGGATCTGCGTGCTGTAAAACAACGGTGCCAGCGCATACAACACGCTTTGCCCACCGGTGGCAAACATCCCCGCCACAAATCCCGCCATCAGCATGCCGCTCAATGACGATACCGTGCCCAGCGCCAGCAGTGATGCCAGCATCCCGGTGTAGATCAAAAGTGACATCACCACCGGACGCAGTTTGTCCATCAACGCCCCGAGAATTAACGTCCCGCTGGCCGCGCCGATTTGCAGAGCAAACATCACTCCTGCTGCCTGCGAGGGCTGAAAGCCCTGCTCGACCAGCAGCATCGGCAGCCAGTTGATCAGCATATACACCACCAGCAGGGTGAAGAAATAGCACAGCCACAGCAGCAGCGTGGCTGTCGCGGTGGTTGGCGCAAACAGAGCGCGCAGCGGCGCGGCAGCCACCTGCGTTTGTTGGGTATAAACCTGTGATTCCGGCAGCCAGCGCATTAACAGCGGTACCAGCAGCAGCGGGATCACCCCGCCAACCCAGAACACGGTTTGCCAGGCAGAGGCCAGACCGCTAAACCCGAGCGCGGCCGCCAGCGCCGCGCCAATCGGCACACCGCAGTACATCAGGCTCACCGCCGTACCACGAAAACGCGGGCCCGCCGCCTCAGAAGTCAGCGCGATCAGGTTCGGCAACGCCGCACCCAGCCCAACACCGGTCATCAGGCGAGCAAACACCAGCGATGAGAAATCCCAGGATATCGCCGTCGCCAGTGAGAACAGGCCGAACAGCGCCACGGAGGCAATAAGAATGCGTTTGCGACCATAGCGATCGGCCAGCATGCCACCCACCAGCGCGCCGGGCAGCAGCCCAAGAATGCCCGCGCTGAAGATCCAGCCCATCTGCATTTTATCCAATGCAAACGCATGGGCGATACCGACGGCAGCGATCCCGGCGGCCTGTAAATCCAGCCCTTCCATCAGGGCGACTAAAAAACCCAGCCCGACGGTCAACGTCAGGCGGGATGAGGATGCGGGGGTACGGGTAGTCATAAGATGTACCTCTGAGGTCACGATGCAGGTGAATCGCGGCTGATACGTTGCCAGCCGCGTAATCATTTTTATTTTCTGTTACGCAGATCCAGCGCCACGTCGACGATCATATCTTCCTGGCCGCCCACCATCCGGCGTTTGCCCAGTTCCACCAGAATATCTACCGCGCTCAGGCCATAACGCGCCGCCGCCACTTCGCAGTGGCGCAGGAAGCTGGAGTACACGCCGGCATAGCCCAGCGCCAGCGTTTCGCGGTCCACCCGCACCGGGCGGTCCTGCAGCGGACGCACCAGATCGTCGGCGGCGTCCATCAGCGCATACAGATCGGTGCCGTGCTGCCAGCCAAGCTTATCCGCCGCGGCGATAAACACCTCCAGCGGCGCGTTGCCTGCGCCTGCGCCCATACCGGCCAGGCTGGCATCGATACGATCACAACCCTCTTCTACCGCAGCAATCGAGTTCGCCACGCCAAGGCTCAGGTTGTGGTGGGCGTGCATCCCGGTTTCTGTTTCCGGCTTCAGCACCGCTTTCAGGGCGCGGAAGCGGTCACGGATATCAGACATGTTCATCGCCCCGCCTGAATCGACCACATAGATACAGGTCGCACCGTAGTTTTCCATCAGTTTCGCCTGCTGTGCGAGGTTTTCCGGCGTGGTCATATGACTCATCATCAGAAAGCCGACGGTGTCCATGCCCAGTTCACGCGCATACTGAATATGCTGGGCCGACACGTCCGCTTCGGTGCAGTGGGTCGCCACGCGTACGACGCGCGCCCCAGCCTGATACGCATTTTTCAGGTCATGAATCGTGCCGATGCCCGGCAACAGCAGCGTGGCGATCTTGGCGTGCTTGACCACGTCCGCCGCCGCTTCAATCCACTCCAGGTCGCTGTGCGCGCCAAAGCCATAGTTAAAACTGGAACCCTGCAGACCGTCGCCGTGCGCCACTTCAATGGAATCCACCCTCGCGTCGTCCAGCGCTTTGGCAATCTGGCGCACGTTTTCCAGCGAATATTGATGACGAATGGCGTGCATGCCGTCGCGCAGGGTCACGTCAGAGATATAGAGTTTTTTACCGTTCATGCTGCTTCTCCTGCCTGACGAGTGAGTGACTGCGCCATTTTCTCAGCGGTCGCCAGCGCGCTGGAGGTCATAATGTCGAGGTTGCCCGCATAGGCAGGTAAATAGTGCGCCGCGCCTTCCACTTCCAGATACACCGCGGTTTTCAGCCCGGAGAACTGACCGATGCCCGGCAGATTGACCGGTTTATCCTGCGGGATGACTTCAAACTGGACACGCTGTTTCAGACGATAGCCCGGCACGTAAGCCTGCACCGCCGCCGCCATCTCATTAATCGATGCTTCAACTTCAACCTCAGAGGCCGCTTCGCTCAGCACATACACCGTGTCGCGCATCATCAGCGGCGGCTCGGCCGGGTTAAGGACGATAATCGCTTTACCTTTTGCCGCGCCGCCAACCACTTCAATCGCCTTCGAGGTGGTTTCGGTAAACTCATCGATATTAGCGCGCGTGCCAGGACCCGCAGATTTACTGGCGATCGAGGCGATAATTTCGGCGTAATGGACTTTTGCCACGCGAGAAACTGCCGCCACCATCGGGATAGTCGCCTGCCCGCCGCAGGTCACCATATTAACGTTCTGCTGATCAACGTTGGCCTCCAGATTCACCACAGGCACGCAGTACGGGCCGATTGCCGCGGGCGTCAGGTCGATCAGGCGGATCGCTGGTTTAACGGCGCGCAGCGCGGCGTCGTTCTTCACATGCGCGCCTGCGCTGGTGGCATCAAAAACAATGTCGATGTCGGCGAATTCCGGCATGGCGATAAGCCCTGTCACCCCTTCATGGGTGGTGGCAACGCCCATGCGTCGGGCACGCGCCAGACCATCAGAATCTGGATCGATACCGACCATCACCGCCATTTCCAGATGCTTCCCGTGACGCAGAATTTTTATCATCAAATCGGTACCGATGTTGCCGGAGCCGATAATGGCGACTTTACGCTTACTCATGACTGACTTCCTTTTGTAATCGCCGCAGAAAAGGTGGCGGCAACTGAACCAATACCGTCGATATGGGCCTCGAAACGATCGCCCGCATTCACCGCCACCATCGGGCCTAACGCGCCGGTGAGAATGATATCTCCGGCACGTAGCGGCTCGCCGAGGCTGGCCATTTTGCGCGCCAGCCAGACGGCGGCGTTGATCGGATGTCCCAGGCATTCGCTGCCGCGTCCGCTGGAAACCTCTTCGTTGTTGCGCGTCATTTTCATCGCGCAGTTTTTCAGATCTAATCCTGCCGGACGCTGTGCCGGGCCGCCGACCACATACACACCGCAGGAGGCGTTATCCGCCACGGTATCAACAAACTTGATTGACCAGTCACGGATACGGCTGCCGACCACTTCCAGCGCGGGCAGCACCCACTCGATGGCGTTATACAGCTCGTCAAAAGTAGTGTCGGCATTGGGCAGATCGCGGTTCAGCACCAGCGCGATTTCCGCTTCAATACGCGGTTGCAGCACGCGCTCAAACGCAATGGTGTCGTTATCGCCGTAGCACATGTCGGCAAACAGCGTACCGAAGTCCGGCTGATCGACGCCAAGCTGCTGCTGCACTTTCGGGTGTGTCAGCCCTACTTTGCGCCCGACCACGCGACGCCCGCGCGCCACTTCATACTGCACGTTGATGCGTTGAATGGCGTAGGCCGCTTCGCCGTTGTCCACACCAATCAATTCACGCAGTGGGGCGATAGCTTCCCCTTTTTCTTCAGCCTGACGTAAATCGGCGGCCAGCTGCTCAAGATTATGATTCGTCATGTCCGTTCCTTAAGGGCGTGCGAGGAAGTTCAGCACCAACTGGTTAAAGGCATCCGCATGCTCCCACTGCGCCCAGTGCCCGCAGTCGCGGTAGATATGCAGCTCAGAACCGGCAATTCCGGAGAGCAGGCGCAGACCGGCATCCATCGGCACAAAGCGGTCATTGCGTCCCCAGACAATCAGGGTCTGGGCTTTGATTTCACCCAGACGCGGGCTGAAATCCGGGAACTGTTTCGGGTTGGCCTCCAGACTCTGGACAAAGTTTTCCAGGTGATCGCGACGCGACAGCATGTTATTCAGGCGTGCCTCAAACAACGCCTCGGTCAGGTCGCTGGTGTCGAAGACAAAGATCTCCATCATCAGCTTCAGGTTCTCGATGGTCGGCTCGCGGTATAGCTGATTCAGGCGCTTGATACCTTCGGTCGGCATCGGGGTAAACAGACTCATGCCGCCCGTTCCGCCGCCCATTAGCACCAGTTTGCCCACGCGCTCCGGCCAGCTCAGGGTAAACGCCACAGCACTGTGACCGCCCATCGAGTTACCCAGCAGGTGGACTGTTTGAATATCCAATTGATCGACCACGCTTTTCAGGATGCGAGCGTTGAGATAAGATCGCGAACCGCGGTTAACGATCCCATCGCTTTTGCCCCAGCCAGGACAATCCAGCAGGATCACCCGGTATCCGGCCTGTACCAGCGGATCAATATTGCGGCTGAAGTTTGCCCAGCCCGTCGCGCCAGGACCGGAGCCGTGCAGCAGCACGACGGTCTCTTCGCCCTGTCCACAGTCATTGAAATGCACGCGTAGTGTTTCGCCTGCTTCCTGCACCTCCAGAAAACGACTGGTAGCGGCTTCGGTTTGCGGTTGGTAAGTCATGATGTTCTCCTGCATATTCAGTTCTGTTTCAGTTCTGTGTGGTAGCGCTCAGGGAGCCGAATCCGGCGATCCACTCCGGGATCGGGCGGTAATAACGGCCTTCACTACGCCAGCTACCAAAGGCAGAAATGGCGGCAAAGGCGGCAACCCAGGTTTTAACTTCGTGCGTTGATTTGCCCGCCATCACGGACAGCTCTTCGTTACTGACCGCGTCCAACTCCTGCAAACGCCCCTGCTCAAGCAGGCTCATAAAGCGGTTATCCCAGACAGGGTTCAGCGGATGCAGCGTGTTTTGATCGGCCACGAACTTCTCGGCGGCGCTGATCACCCGCTGCTGGCGCAGCTCGCGTTCGTTTTCAGGTAACTGTTTGCCGCTGCCGAGCAGGCGGTCACGCATATGGGCATCAGCCTTCGCCAGCTCCGGGACCGGCGGTTGATGCGATAGACCACCGGAGCCTAAAAACAGCACGCGCTTATTCAGCGAGCTGGCGAAACGGCCAATCGCTTCACCGAGCATGCGGGTACGCTGAAAGCCCGGCAGCGGCGTGGCGACGCCGTTAATAAACACCGGCAACACCGGCACCTTATCCAGACCGCCGAGCAAAAACTCCAGCGGCTGCGCGAAGCCGTGATCGACCTGCATGTTGTAGGACACGGCAAGATCGATGCCGCTTTTCATCACCGCGTGGGCGCAGGCTTCAGCGAGATCTGTCGGCACCGGCAGTTCCCCCGCCGCGCTGCCGAAATCGCCGATCGCCGTGGCTCCCACGCCTAAACAGAACGGCGGCATCACATCGTAAAAAAAACCGTTGTAGTGATCGGGGGCAAACAGCACTACAAGTTCCGGGTCGAACGCCGCAATACGCGCCCGGGCGCTGGCGATCACGCCGTTAACCTCGTCAAGCACAGCCTGAGCCGGGTCGACATAGCCCACCAGCGGCGAGTGGGAAAGACAGTGAAGATAAGCGTGCATATCAGGCAACCTTTTCAACAGGAATATCGGCAGTAGCGCGGGTAAGTGTCATCACCGACGCCAGTTTATTCAGGGTGCTGCCCAGGGTTTGCGGAATGGCGATGGCGGCCACGAAGCGGTCCGGGCGCATTACCACCAGCGCGGCGTTGTGCTGGGCAAACCACGCGCGCAGGCGGTTTTGCGTATCACCAATGCGGGTAACGCCGTCGTGGTTATCCTGATCGGTATGTATCTGCGTATCCGGCACGACCTGGATAAAACGCGTCCCCAGCGCCTGCCACTGTTGGATCTGCGACTCGCTCATGCCCCATAGCGGGTTACAGCCCCAGCCAATCACCGCGAAATTCGGTCCAATAACGTTGTCGAGCAGCGTCACTTCGCCCGATTCCAGCGTCACCTTCGGCTGGATAAACATCTTGCCGACCGGAGACGTTCTCGCGTCACCCTCACGCACCAGTGCTCCAACATGGTATTGCGGCATCGGCTTAAAGCGCATTTCGAGGAAGTAGCGTTTGACCGGCGGAAAATAATTCAGCAGCCAGGAAACCCCGTCGCGCACCGCGCCGTGCCAGCGTTTTGGCGGCGCCAGCACGTTGCCAGCGGTCACGGAGAGATCGATCATCGCTTTGGCGTGGTCGCGGCGTTCCTGCTGGTAGGTATCCAGCAGCTCATCACCGGCTTTGCCCTTAATGACCAGCGCCAGTTTCCACGCCAGATTGAAAGCATCGCGCATGCCGCTGTTGTAACCCTGCCCCTGCCAGACCGGCATAATGTGCGCCGCATCGCCCGCCAGCAGCACGCGGTCAATGCGAAAACGTTCGGCCAGACGGGCGTTATGGGTATACACGCGCTGGCGGATCAGCTCGACGTTGTCCGGGTTCGGCAGCACTTTGCTCAAGAGCTGACGCATATTCTGCGGTTCACTGAGCTGCGCTTCGGTTTCCCCCGGCATCACCATAAATTCGAAACGGCGCACTGCATGCGGCAGCGCAGCGGAGACATACGGGCGCACCGGATCGCAGCACAGATACACATGCGGTGTGCTGAGCGGATCGTTGGCAATATCCACCACAATCCACTGATTCGGCGCGGTTTTGCCTTCAAACGGCACATTCAGCGAGCGTCTGACGTTGCTGCCGCCGCCGTCGCATGCCACCAGCCACTGGGCCTTCACCGTTTCGCGCTGGCCGTCCGGAGCTTTCAGATTCAGCGTTACTTCACCGTTCTGTTGGCTAAAGGCTTCCAGTTCGCGGGAGAACAGGCAGCGCACGTTGGGAAAACGCGACAGCCCTTCCAACATCACCGCATCCACCTGTGGTTGAATAAACGCATTGCGGCGCGACCAGCCAAATTCGTCGGTCATCGGCTGGATATCAGCAAAGCAGCGGCCTTTCGGCGTGAGAAAGCGCATCGCGTGCCACGGCGTGGTGTGCGGCAAAACGCGCTCGACCAGCCCCACAGACTGCATGGTGCGCAACGCTTCATCGTCAATGCCGATGGCTCGGGGATAGTCGATCAGCGTGTCGAGCTTCTCCACCACCAGCACGTCAATGCCCATCTGGCCAAGATAGTTGGCCATCATTAGCCCCACCGGGCCGGCACCAGCAATCGCGACCTGAACGGTGTGCTGCACAGCGGGTTGGATATCCGGGTTTTTTGTTGTCATTTCAGAACCTCACGACTCGGACAAAACGCAATTGCGGACCCTGGTGAGGCGCAATTTGTTTTGTTAAAAATATGTGAATAATTTTTTGTTGTGCGGTCAGTATAGGAGTGAGTTTTTGCGCTACAATCAAAACATGCCTGGATGTGCACTAAGTGCACAACGTTGTTTTACCTGTAGATTTGTCAATGAATATGAAAAATGACGAGAGCACTGAGTACAAAACCGTACGCGGATTAACGCGCGGATTAATGTTATTAAATATGTTAAACCGGCTCGATGGTGGGGCCAGTGTTGGCTTACTTGCTGAGTTAAGCGGCCTGCATCGCACCACGGTCAGACGGCTGCTGGAAACCCTGCAGGATGAGGGTTATGTTCGGCGCAGCCTGTCCGATGACAGCTTTCGCTTAACCATTAAAGTCCGCCAGCTCAGCGAGGGATTTCGTGACGAGCAGTGGATTTCCGCACTCGCCGCCCCGCTGCTGGGGGATTTGCTGCGCGAGGTCATCTGGCCGACCGACGTTTCCACGCTGGATGTGGACGCGATGGTGGTACGTGAAACAACCCACCGCTTCAGCCGCCTGTCGTTTCACCGGGCGATGGTCGGGCGTCGTTTGCCATTGCTGAAAACCGCATCCGGCCTGACCTGGCTGGCATTCTGTCCTGAGAATGAACGTCAGGAACTGATTGAAATGCTGGCCTCCCGACCAGGAGAAGAGTTCCAGCTTGCGCGCGAACCGCTGAAGCTCAATGCCATTTTAACCCGGGCGCGAAAAGACGGTTTTGGCCAGAACTTTCGCGGCTGGGATCAGGAGGAGAAAATCGCTTCTATCGCTGTCCCCATCCGTAGCGAACAGCGGGTGATCGGCTGCCTGAATCTGGTGTATATGGCCAGCGCCATGACCATCGAACAGGCCGCGGAAAAGCATCTTCCGGCCTTACAAAAGGTGGCGAAACAGATAGAGGACGGCGTCGAGTCGCAGGAGATTTTGGTGGCCGGGAGGTGAGATGGATCACAGTTATGCGGATCATCTGATTGATAGCTGGGATGACTCACTCACCTGCCGATATAACATTGTGGTGTCTTGCCCAAATGATATCTACATTACATAGTGTGCATTGTTTATTTGCCAGGAGGCTGCGTGTTAAAGGTCATTGCCGAAGATTTCATCAAACCTGAGTTTATTGAAACCGTTCTCCCGTTGTATCGTGAGCTAAGGAAGGTGCGAATAAGCAGGTCATTTCTTCCCAAGCTGACTCGCTGATTAAAATTTCGCGGATCTGGGCCGATTTTTTTCCCGCAAACACATCGAATCAGCCTATTTAGGCTATTTTTTCCACCATTTCTGGCGTTATTTCCGGTTTTTACTGAGATCTCTCCCACTGACGTATCATTTGGTCCACCCGAAACAGGTTGGCCAGGGTGAATAACATCGCCAGTTGGTTATCGTTTTTCAGCAGCCCCTTGTATCTGGCTTTCACGAAGCCGAACTGCCGCTTGATGATGCGAAACGGGTGCTCCACCTTGGCACGGATGCTGGCTTTCATGTATTCGATGTTGATGGCCGTTTTGTTCTTGCGCGGATGCTGCTTCAAGGTTTTTACCTTGCCGGGACGCTCGGCGATCAGCCAGTCAACATCCACCTCGGCCAGCTCCTCGCGCTGTGGCGCTCCTTGGTAGCCGGCATCGGCTGAGACAAATTGCTCCTCTCCATGAAGCAGATTACACAGCTGATTGAGGTCATGCTCGTTGGCCGCGGTGGTAACTAGGCTGTGGGTCAGGCCACTCTTGGCATCGACACCAATGTGGGCCTTCATGCCAAAGTGCCACTGATTGCCTTTCTTGGTCTGATGCATCTCCGGATCGCGTTGCTGCTCTTTGTTCTTGGTAGAGCTGGGTGCCTCAATGATGGTGGCATCCACCAAAGTGCCTTGGGTCATCATGACGCCTGCTTCGGCCAGCCAGCGATTGATGGTCTTGAACAATTGACGGGCCAGTTGATGCTGCTCGAGCAGGTGGCGGAAATTCATGATGGTGGTGCGATCCGGCAGGGCGCTATCCAGGGATAATCGGGCAAACAGGCGCATGGAGGCGATTTCGTACAGGGCATCTTCCATGGCACCGTCGCTCAGGTTGTACCAATGCTGCATGCAGTAAATACGCAGCATGGTCTCCAGCGGATAGGGCCGTCGGCCATTGCCCGCCTTGGGATAAAACGGCTCGATGACAGCGGTCATATTCTGCCATGGCAGAATCTGCTCCATGCGGGAGAGGAAAATCTCTTTTCGGGTCTGACGGCGCTTAGTGCTGAATTCACTATCGGCGAAGGTGAGTTGATGGCTCATGATGTCCCTCTGGGATGCGCTCCGGATGAATATGATGATCTCATATCAGGAACTTGTTCGCACCTTCCCTAATATCGGCAACGAAGAAAGAACCGCATTGTATTGCTTACGACCTCTATATTGATGAAAAAGATCCGGGTCATTTTATTTTTATCGAAGAATGGCCAAACCACGCGGCTCTCGATGAACATTGTGCCAGTGAGCATTTCCGACGACTTGTACCGTTAATTGATCAATACACACGACAGGAAGCACGTTACATATTGATGGATGGCGTGGTAAATCCAACGGTCACATCATAATTAAGAAATAGGATAGGTAATGAAGAAAGTACTTGGTTTACTATTAATTATGTTTTTAACAGGATGCTCCACACCAGGCAAACCAGCCTTTTACTACCCCTGGACACAGTACAAAACGGGCATCGATATTCAGCTGCCAAAAGATCCTAAATATAATGATGCTTTCCATGGGACTTTACGCCTCGACGACGATGGCGATTATGCAATGATCGTTATTTATAACGGCGGTAATGTGGTTACCCAATTCGGCTATGTCACGAAAAGCAATCTTGAAAACTGGATCACACTTTATTCTGGCTTCTTAAAATGGGATCCAAATGATTCAGGTGTAACAACAACGTTCACCATTCCTGATACAGGCTCAACGTTTAACAAAGAATACGATGTTGAGTATCGTGTTGTTCAGAGCAAAAAGCTCTTTGTCATTAATAAACATAGCTCCGGTACCTGGTTTATCGACTTCTCAGAGATATCGATGGACGAGGCAAATGTGCAGAAAGCACTGGATGTCTATGAAGGATTACGAGGCAAGCTTAAGTAGCCAGATGCTGAACCTGGTCTCTTGTAAAGAGGCCAGGGCCATATCAATAAAGAGTGGCGTCAATAGTCTCTCCTTCTGCTTTTCATAATCGCAACATCAATTTTAATTTTTTAATATTTTCATCATCCGGAACCTGGTGTATGTCAACACAGTAGCTCTCTTCATACTCTTCAATTATTCTTTGGGCCTCTCCTCTACGGTTTCGGCCATTCATCCATAACTCATCTCTGGCATCCTGACCTATTCTCATCATGTCATAAGAGCTAATATGCGGTGGTGAGCGGCCAAATATAGCCGTGACACCGTTTTTTTCGTAATTTTCTTGTGCCAGGGAATTACCTATCTCATTAACTGCCAAACCACACTTTAGTAATTTTTTAACTTTCGTTTCCTGACTATCACAACCCTGCAAAACAAACAAACCCGCTATAATGATCACTATTTTATATATTTTCATCTTTCGCCCGAAAAATTCATATAAACTCATTACGAAGTGATCAATTCCGACAGACATTTATGTTCTCATAATGAGGTAAGCATCAGACCTCGGTTTAGTCACTTTCGGGATAACTGTATCATCTGGAATGCTTACAAAACAATTCAATATAATCAAAAGCATTCTTATGCTGCTGCAAGTGTGATTAGGGTTGTCAAAGAAAGCTATTCTTATTTCAACCCATTCACACAATACTAAACCGAAACCCGTTCTGAAAAGAGCAGCGTTTCGGCATTCATTGACTCTGAAGGGCTTCAGACCTTAAGCAGTTTCACCGTCTCGTCAATGTCGATTTCATCTTCAGAGAAAATCAGCGTCGTGCCCTGGAAGGTGGTGATAGCCAGCTTTTTCAGCGTGCGCATTTCACCAGGCTTCACGTCTGATTTTGGTCGGATGCTGTTCATCAGCACGCCGACAGACAGCACTGCATTTTCTTTGTCGATACGGGTCTCTACAGGGACTTCTTCACTGTAGACCAGGAATGACTTGATCGAGGTGAGCTTCAGACGCTCGCCTGCGATATAGATGTACTTGCTGTCTGGTATGACTTTTACCGCGTAGGCAGACAAGCCTTTGTTATTGGTGGTGGGCTCAAAAGTCACCGCCGCGTCTTTCTTGATCAGCTCAGGATTAGCAACCTTAATCACATGAAAATAGCGATTGTCGCCGTTTTCATCTTTGATAAATCCAAAGCCTTTATCTTTAAACCACGTTGTGATTGTTCCGTTCATTGCTGTTTCCGCCTGATTAAACCTATTACTCGTAGAGTATACCTACTCAATTTGCGCGCAGTGTAAAACACAGGCCATACCTTTGGCTACTCGTTACCCCAACGATTGAGGAACTCCGCGATATCATCGATACGCTGAGCGTCGACACCGGCCACGGTTGCCATCTCCTGCTGCGCTTCTTCGCTGATCTCTTCGTTGTTCATCAAACGGGTAATCAACTGCTGGAAGTAGTGCGCCAGCGCGTCACGTTCTGTGTCGCTCACCGGCTTTGCGGCCTCGGTCGCGTACTCGTCGGCGATATCATAATATTTAAGCGGAATGTCGTTGTTCATCAGTTGCTCCGGGGGGATATGCGTGTGCCAGCAGTTGCCTGCCGCGTCTGATGTGAATGATAGCATTCTTATTTCATGGTTCGCGATCTGTTTTATTGGTCACTATGCATTACATATATCAATAATGTTTTCTGGCACCACTTCGTATTTAATAAATTTTTCCGTATTTAAGTAACAGCACTCTTATTCATTTCGAGATAATGGCTGCGAATTAAATAACGAGCTACAAAGGAAATATTAAATTACTTTAATTACATAATTGATATATGTAATCTGCTATTGGCCCAATCCCATCGCTAGTCGCCCATTTGCCCACATTCATCTTCTGGACAACACTCTACGATGACGCCACTGATCCAACACGTGGAGCAAACATCATGAACATCACGCAAATCCGTAACGCCACGCAGCAAATCACCTTTGGCGGTAAAACTTTTCTGATTGATCCGATGCTAGCGGATAAAGGTACTTATCCGGGCTTTGCCGGAACGGCTCGCGCCGAGATCCGCAACCCGACCGTTGATCTGCCTGTCGATATCGACAGGCTGCTCAACGTTGATGCGCTGATCGTGACCCATCTGCATGAAGACCACTGGGATGAAGCAGCGGCTCGTGTCGTGCCGAAAGACAAACCGATTTATGTGCAAAACGATCGCGATGCGCAGGTACTGCGGGAACAAGGTTTCACGCAACTGACCGTACTGACGCAAAACACCGCGCTTGGTGATATCACCCTGCGTAAAACCGGCGGCCAGCACGGTTCGGATCGCGCTTACGCCATCCCGCAAATGGCTGAGCGTCTGGGTGATGCCTGCGGGGTTATCTTCCAGCATCCGGCGGAAAAAACGCTGTATCTGGTCGGGGACACCATTTGGCGCGACGAGGTGGAAACCAACATGCGGACTTTTCAACCAGGCGTGGTCATTCTGAACGCAGGCTTTGCCCACGTTATCGGGTTTGGCCCAATTATCATGGGCGCGGAAGATGTGCTAAAAACCCACTTCGTACTACCTGAGGCACAAATTGTGGCGACCCACATGGAGGCGATTAACCACTGTCTGCTGACCCGCGCGGCCTTGAAAGAGTACGCCCGCGACAACCAGATTGCGCAATTCATTAACGTGCCGGAAGATGGCGAAACCCTGACGTTTTAAACTCCACAGAGGAATCGTATGCAACCGCTTAACGTCGCCATTGTCGCCGTGGAAGATTTCAGCCCGTTTCACTTCTCAGTGCCGTGCATTATTTTCAGTGACAAAGTGGCGGCGAAAAAGCGCTTTGAGGTACAACTGTGCGCCGAACAGCCGGGCATAGTTTCCTCGCAGGATGGCTTCGCCATTACCGCAGCCTACGGCTATGAAGCAGTGGAGGCCGCCGACATTGTAGTGATCCCCTGGTGGGGCACCACGACACATCGACCACCACAAAGCCTGCTTGATGCGCTCAACCGCGCACGACAAAACGGCGCGCAAATTGTTGGGTTATGTCTGGGCGCGTTTGTTCTCGGCTATGCCGGTCTGCTGGATGGCAAACGGGCAGCTACGCACTGGGAGTTCGAGCAGGATTTTCAGGCGCGCTTTCCGGCGGCCCGTCTGGATATCAACGCGCTATACGTGGATGACGACGGTATTATTACCTCGGCAGGGACCGCCGCCGCGCTGGATTGCTGCCTGTACGTCATCCGCCAGCGTTTTGGCAGCACGGTGGCGAATCAGATTGCCCGACGGATGATTGTGCCGCCACATCGCGAGGGCGGCCAGGCACAGTTTATCGAACAACCGGTAGCGAAAAATACCCAGGATCAGCGCATCAACGCCCTGCTCGACTATTTGCGCCAGCATCTCCACGAACCGCATAATCTCGACGAGCTGGCGCAGCGAGTGATGATGAGCCGTCGTACCCTCACTCGTCATTTTATGAAGGCCACCGGGTCAAGCGTAGCCGAATGGTTGATTGCCGAGCGCCTGCGCCGTAGCCAGACGTTGCTGGAGTCCAGCCAGTTACCCGTTGAACGCATTGCAGAACAGGTTGGTTTTCAGTCGCCTGTCACCTGGCGTCAGCATTTTAAATCCCACTTTGGTGTTAGCCCGGCTGAATGGCGTAAAACCTTTCGCGGCGATTAGCCTCTTTTTTGCGCCAGCCAGACAGTGTGCCCGGCGCAGTGCGGATCTTCCATCACCATCTCGACCACCGCAAAGCCATGCGCTGACAGCAATGCGCGGTATTCGTCCGGCGCGAGGCTGGCGTGAAACAGCGGCTCACCCTCAAATTGCCCCATCGCGATGCCATTGTCCGTACCGCTGGTAAACATCAGCGCGCTGCCGGGATGGCTGAGGCGGTCAAAAATCGGGAACATCTTTTGCTGGTCCTGCTGAGTTAAATGGAAAAAACTGTCCCAGGCGATCAGACCATCGAAAGTCTCATTGAGTGCCAGTTCGCGCATATCCTGCTCCAGCCAGCGCTGTGCGGGAAAAGTGTTTCGGGCCCGCGCCAGCATCGCCGGAGAACCATCAACGCCGGTAAGCTGAAAACCTTGCTGGATAAAATAACCGGCAATCGGCTGACCGTTGCCGCAGCCAATATCCACAATGCTGCCCTGCCCGCCCATCACGGAAATGAATTTATCGAGCCAGCTTTTCTCGAACAAGGTGCGCGAGCGCTGGCTGGCAAAGGCATCCGCATGACGTCGGTAGATGGACAGAATATTATTTGCCGCAGAGTCGCTCACAATGTCCTCACTTTTTTCTTCTGTTAAGAAGAACGACGATAAATGCTCCAGCACACGATCCGCAACCCTGGAATGCGCCTCGCAGAACCTATGCGTAAATCCCCCAAAACCGTCCCGCTGTGGCATCATAGCGCGCAGATAACGTCATGACAGGGGTGATAAACGTGAAACCGGTAACGCTATACGATGTGGCAGACCATGCAGGTGTCTCTTACCAGACCGTCTCGCGCGTCGTTAATCAGGCCAGCCACGTTTCCGCAAAAACCCGACAAAAAGTTGAGGCCGCGATGGCGGAACTCAATTACATCCCTAGCCGCGTCGCACAGCAGCTGGCTGGCAAACAGACGCCGCTGATTGGCGTTGTGACGGCGAACCTTGCCCTGCATGCCCCCTCACAAATCGTTGCCGCCATAAAATCCCGTGCCGACCAGTCCGGTGCCAGCGTGGTGATCGCCATGGTCGAGCGCAGCGGCGTTGAGGCATGTAAAGCCGCGGTCCACAACCTGCTTTCTCAGCGCGTAACCGGGCTTATCATCAACTATCCGCTGGATGAAGAAGACGCCATTGCCGTGGCCGCCGCCTGCGGTACGGTGCCGGTGCTGTTTCTCGATGTCTCTGACCTGACGCCAATTAACAGCGTGATTTTCTCGCATGACGACGGCGCGCGCCTCGGCGTTGAACATCTGGTGCAGTACGGACATCAGCGTATCGCCCTGCTGAGCGGGCCGCACACTTCCGTTTCGGCAAGGCTTCGCCGTTCGGGCTGGCACAAGTATCTGGCACATTACCAGCTACAACCCGTTGTGGAGCTGGAAGGCGACTGGAGCGCGATGTCTGGTTTTCAACAAACGATGCATATGCTGAATAACGGTAACCTCCCTACCGCCATGCTGGTCGCTAACGATCAAATGGCGCTGGGCGCGATGCGCGCAATCAGCGAGTTCGGTCTGCGGGTGGCGGTAGATATCTCGGTGATTGGCTACGATGATACCGAAGACAGCGCCTGCTACATTCCACCGCTGACCACCATCAGGCAAGATTTTCCGTTATTGGGTGAAACCAGCGTCGACAGGCTGCTGCAACTTCCCCGTGGCGAATCAACCGTGGGCAACCAACTGCTGCCCGTCACCCTGGTTAAGCGCAAAACGGTTCTGCCACCCAATACGCAAACTATCTCTCCCCAGGCGCTGGCCGATTCATTGATCCAGCTCGCGCGGCAAGTTTCTCAGCTCGCACCCAAATTGTGAACGCACAACAATTGTGTGAGTCAGTTCACTCATTGAACGCCCCAGCCTTTACAGTTGGGATCGCTTATCCGTATTTTGATTGAAATTGTGAGCGTATAACAAATTCAAACAGGATACCGTTATGAACCTGAACACAGATTCACTCTCCGCTGTTCTGGCCCGCCGTGACTGGGAAAATCCCGGCGTCACGCAGCTCAACCGCCTGGAGGCGCATCCACCGTTCTGTAGCTGGCGTTCAGCAGATGACGCACGTACTAATAAGCGTTCGAGTCAGTTACGCTCGCTGAATGGCCGGTGGCAATTTGCCTGGTTTGCCGCGCCGGAGGCTGTGCCGGAAAGCTGGCTGACAAGCGATCTGCCACAAGCTGATACTGTCAACGTCCCCTCGAACTGGCAGATGGACGGTTACGATGCGCCAATTTATACCAACGTCACCTACCCAATCCCGGTTAACCCTCCGTACGTTCCGGCACAGAACCCGACGGGATGTTACTCGCTCACATTTCATATTGACGATGCCTGGTTAGATGAGGGTCAGACGCGCATTATTTTTGACGGCGTGAACTCCGCATTTCATTTGTGGTGCAACGGCCGCTGGGTCGGCTACGGACAGGACAGCCGCCTGCCATCTGAATTCGATCTTAGCGATTATCTGCAGCACGGCGAAAACCGTCTGGCGGTGATGGTGCTGCGCTGGAGCGATGGCAGCTATCTGGAAGACCAGGATATGTGGCGCATGAGCGGTATTTTTCGCGACGTATCTTTGCTGCATAAGCCCACAACGCAAATTCGCGACCTGCGCATTAATACCCGGTTTAACGACGACTTCAGCCGCGCCATGCTGGCAGTGGAAGTCAGAGTAGTGGGCAACGAGAGCGAAGATTTACGCGTAGCCCTGCAATTGTGGGAGGGAGAAACGCTCACAGCCGAAACGAATTCCCCGCTCGGCAGCGAGATTATTGATGAACGCGGTGCTTATCATGACCGGGTGACTCTGTGTCTGAACGTCGAAAAACCGGCTCTGTGGAGTGCCGAAACGCCCAATCTGTACCGCGCCGTTGTGCAGTTGCGCACCGCGGACGGAGCGCTGATAGAAGCGGAGGCCTGTGATGTCGGCTTTCGTCAGGTTTGCATTGAAAACGGACTGCTGTTACTCAATGGTAAGCCGCTGTTGATTCGCGGTACCAACCGCCATGAGCACCATCCGATCAACGGCCAGGTGATGGATGAGGCGACGATGGTGCAAGACATCATCCTGATGAAGCAGAATAACTTCAACGCCGTGCGCTGCTCCCATTACCCAAATCACCCGCTGTGGTACACCCTGTGCGATCGCTACGGCCTGTATGTCGTCGACGAAGCCAGCATTGAAACCCACGGCATGGTGCCGATGAATCGCCTCACCGACGATCCCGCATGGTTGCCTGCCATGAGCCAGCGTGTCACGCGTATGGTGCAGCGCGATCGCAACCATCCGAGCATTATTATCTGGTCTCTGGGCAATGAATCCGGCCATGGCGTCAATCACGACGCGCTCTACCGCTGGATAAAATCAGAAGACCCGTCACGCCCGGTACAATATGAAGGCGGCGGCGCAAATACCGCAGCGACCGATATTATTTGCCCGATGTACGCCCGCGTCGATCAAGATCAGCCCTTCCCCGCCGTCCCCAAATGGTCGATTAAAAAGTGGCTGTCGATGCCCGGCGAGCACCGTCCGCTGATCCTTTGCGAATACGCCCACGCCATGGGCAACAGTTTCGGTGGCTTTGCCAAATACTGGCAAGCGTTCCGTCAGTATCCGCGCCTGCAGGGCGGATTTGTCTGGGACTGGGTGGATCAGTCGCTGACCAAATATGATGAGAACGACAAAGCATGGTCAGCCTACGGTGGCGATTTTGGCGACACACCTAACGATCGTCAGTTTTGCATGAACGGGCTGGTGTTCGCCGATCGCACCCCACACCCGGCGTTATACGAGGCCAAACATGAACAGCAGTTTTTCCAGTTCACGTTACTGCCGGGCGCTGAACGCCAGATTGAAGTGACCAGCGAATATCTGTTCCGCCGCAGCGATAACGAAGTTCTGCACTGGTCTATTGCCCAGGACGGCAACCCGCTGGCCGCCGGAGAAATCGTTCTGGATATCGCTCCACAGGGTCGCCAGGTGATTACCCTGCCAGATGTCCCGATGCCGGAAACCGCAGGTCAGCTGTGGCTGATGGTGCGCGTCGAACAACCTCATGCAACCGCGTGGTCAGACGCCGGGCACATCAGCGCCTGGCAGCAATGGAAGCTTCAAGAGAAGCTCAGCCTGACGCAACTGCCGTCTGCCCACACCGCGCCACAGCTCAATGTGAGCGAAAACGTCTTTACCGTTGAGAACGACAACAAGCGCTGGCAATTCGACCGTCAGTCTGGCCTGCTGACACAGTACTGGATTGGCGATTCAGCCCAACTGTTAACTCCGCTTACTGACCAGTTCACCCGCGCCCCGCTGGACAACGACATCGGCGTGAGCGAGTCAACCCGCATCGACCCGAACGCCTGGGTCGAACGCTGGAAGGCCGCCGGTCACTATCAGGCTGAAGCAACGTTACTGCACTGTGCTGCCAATACGCTGAGCGATGCGGTACTGATCACCACTGAACATGCGTGGCAGTATCAGGGCGAAACGCTGTTCATCAGCCGAAAAAGCTACCGCATTGACGGCAAGGGTGAAATGCAGATAACGGTGGATGTCGACGTTGCCAGCGGTACGCCGCATCCGGCCCGCATCGGCCTTAGCTGCCAGTTAGTGCAGGTCGCAGAGCGAGTGAACTGGTTAGGTCTCGGTCCACATGAGAACTACCCGGACCGTCTGGGCGCCGCCTGTTTTGATCGCTGGGATCTGTCGCTTGATGAGATGTACACCCCGTATGTTTTCCCAAGTGAAAACGGTCTGCGCTGCGGCACGCGCGAACTGCACTACGGCGCGCACCAGTGGCGTGGGGACTTCCTGTTCAACATCAGCCGCTTTAGCCAGCAGCAACTGATGGCAACCAGCCACCGCCATTTGCTGCAACCTGAGGCGGGCACCTGGCTCAATATTGATGGCTTCCATATGGGCGTTGGCGGCGATGATTCGTGGAGCCCTTCCGTGTCGCCGGAATTTCTGCTGAGCGCCGGACGCTACCACTTCCAGTTCATCTGGGGCCAAAAATAATAATATAAGTTGGGCAGGCCCAAACCTGCCCGCATTTATAGGAAGTCTGTTATGTATTATTTAAAAAACACTAACTTTTGGATGTTCGGCTTTTTCTTCTTCTTTTACTTTTTTATTATGGGTGCGTATTTCCCCTTCTTCCCCATCTGGTTACACGAGGTAAACCATATCAGCAAAGGCGATACCGGCATCATCTTCGCCTGTATCTCACTGTTTTCTTTGTTATTCCAGCCAATTTTCGGACTGCTCTCCGACAAGCTTGGCCTGCGTAAACATCTGCTTTGGGTAATTACCGGCATGCTGGTAATGTTTGCCCCGTTCTTTATTTACGTTTTTGGTCCGTTATTACAAGTTAATATTTTACTGGGTTCAATTGTCGGTGGGATTTACCTTGGCTTTATTTACAATGCCGGCGCTCCGGCGATTGAAGCCTATATTGAAAAAGCCAGCCGCCGAAGCAACTTTGAGTTTGGTCGCGCGCGCATGTTTGGGTGCGTGGGCTGGGCGCTGTGCGCCTCGATTGCCGGCATTATGTTCACCATCAATAACCAATTTGTCTTTTGGTTAGGCTCCGGCTGCGCGGTCATTTTGGCATTGCTGCTGTTATTTTCAAAAACAGATGCCCCCTCTTCTGCAAAAGTCGCGGATGCGGTAGGCGCCAATAACTCGGCATTCAGCCTGAAGCTGGCGCTGGAGTTATTTAAACAACCAAAACTTTGGTTCCTTTCCCTGTACGTAGTTGGCGTTTCCTGTACTTACGATGTGTTTGACCAGCAGTTCGCCAACTTCTTTACCTCGTTCTTTGCCACCGGCGAACAGGGTACCCGCGTGTTTGGCTACGTCACGACGATGGGAGAATTACTCAACGCCTCAATCATGTTCTTTGCGCCGCTGATTGTGAATCGCATCGGCGGCAAGAACGCCCTGCTGCTGGCTGGTACGATCATGTCGGTAAGGATTATTGGCTCCTCATTCGCCACCACTGCGCTGGAAGTCGTTATTCTCAAAACGTTGCATATGTTTGAGATACCGTTCCTGATCGTCGGTTGCTTCAAATACATCACCAGTCAGTTTGAAGTGCGTTTCTCGGCGACGATTTATCTGGTGTGTTTCTGCTTCTTCAAACAGTTAGCAATGATTTTCATGTCAGTTCTGGCCGGAAAAATGTATGAAAGTATTGGTTTCCAGGGAGCTTATCTGGTGCTGGGGATCATTGCGCTGAGCTTCACGCTGATTTCCGTATTTACCCTAAGTGGGCCGGGGCCGTTTTCCCTGCTGCGTCGTCGCGAAAGCGTCGCGCTGTGAAAGCATCTTTGCCGGATGCACCACTCACGTGGTTTATCCGGCCTACAACGCGTCATCTTCACACGACCATCCTGACCTGGAGGTTTAAGTTCTGCGGGCAACAAACCGCTTTTTTACCGTTATGGTAAAACGGGGTGAGAAGCCAGGTCATAGCATGAGCAGAAAGACAATTGCGGTAACGGCGCTCTTTATCAGCGCACTACTTTCAGGATGTGGCAGCATTGATGCACGCACGGCAGGCGAGAATTCAGATACCTATTACGTGGGTATGCATCATGATATTGATAAACTAAAAAACCCAGGCGCTTACGATTATAACTATTTCGATTTAGCGCTGTTGTTTGTTGATGTGCCGTTATCGTTCGTGGCCGATACGGTTTATGCGCCGTTTGATTACTATCACGGGCCGTGTAAGAAAGTGGATTAGAACGTAGGCCCGGTAAGCATTCCGCCACCGGGCATCACGCGATGTTACTCTTCGATCGCCTGACGGATTTGCTGTAACGACGCGGGATCGTCAATGGTCGTCAGATCGCCGGGATCGCGGCCTTCGCAGATCGCCTGGATCGTCCGTCTGAGCATTTTACCGGAACGTGTTTTCGGCAACTGCGACACAAACCAGACGTGTGCCGGACGGCCAAAGTTGCCAATCTGGCTGTCCACCAGCGCCATAATCGCCTTCTCTTCCGAATGTGCGATGTCGCGATCTTCAAGGCTGTCGCTCTGTTTCGGAATAACAAACGCGACCGCTACCTGCCCCTTCAGCGCGTCCTTCACGCCGACTACCGCCACTTCGGCAACGTTCGGATAGCTGGAAATACTCTCCTCGATCTCGCGCGTCCCCAACCGGTGTCCTGCCACGTTTATCACGTCATCCGTACGCCCCAGAATGAAGTAATAGCCGTCAGCGTCACGAATGCCCCAGTCAAAGGTGGCGTACACCTGGCGAGAAAACAGCGACCAGTAGGTATTCACAAACCGCGCATCATCCCCCCAGATAGTCTGGATACAGCCCGGCGGCAGCGGCCCTTCAATCACCAGCATACCCTTCTCATTCGCCGCACAAGGTTCACCGGTCACCTCATTGAGCAGTTGTACGTTGTAGCCGTACATTGGCACGCCGGGACTGCCCAGACGCGACGGCCTGTCGTCCAGCCCGCGGGCAATTGCCATAATCGGCCAGCCGGATTCGGTCTGCCAGTAGTTATCGATAACCGGGACGCCCAGCGTTTCTGTTACCCAACTGGCGGTTGGTTCGTCCAGCGGTTCCCCCGCCAGATACAACACCTCCAGCGAGGAGAGATCGTGATTACGGATTTGCGCGGTCGGGAATTTCTTCAGCACGCGGATGGCGGTCGGGGCGGAGAACATCCGGCAGACCTGATACTTCTCAACAATTTTCCACCATACACCACAGTCCGGATACGTTGGCAGACCTTCGTAAACCACCGTCGCCATCCCCGCCAGCAGCGGGGCATACACGATATACGAATGCCCAACTACCCAGCCGATATCCGACGCGCAGAAGAACACGCCGCCCGCTTTACCGCCGAAAATGGTGTCCATCGAGGTCGCCAGCGCGACCGCATAGCCGCCAACGTCGCGCTGGACGCCTTTCGGTTTACCGGTTGTCCCGGAGGTATAGAGAATGCAGGATGTTTCGTTTGATTCCAGCCAGACAACTGGTACCCGCGCGCCGAGATGCTGTTGGCGCAGGGCGGCAAAGTCGAGGTCACGTCCCTCGACCCGCGCCATTTTCGCCAGACCGCGATCGACCAGCACCACATGACGCGGTCGGTGCTGCGCCTGTTCGATCGCATCATCGAGCAGCTTTTTATACGGCAGGATCTTGCCCCCGCGCGCCCCGGCATCCGCCGAGACGATAACCACCGGTCTGGCGTCGTCGATGCGCGCCGCCACGCTGTGCGAGGCGAAACCACCGAACACCACCGAATGAATTGCCCCAATGCGTGCGCAGGCCAGCAGCGTAATGTGCGCTTCGGCGATCATCGGCATATACACCAGCACCCGATCGCCACGCTGTACGCCCAGCGACAATAGCATCGCCGCCGCGACGTTCACTTCGTCATACAGCTGACGAAAGGTAAACGTGCGTTCTTCTTCAGTTTCTGATGACACAGCAATCAGCGCCAGCGCGTCAGGCTGTTTCTCCAGCCAGCGGTCGATGGCGTTATGGCACAGATTGGTCGTGCCGCCGCAAAACCAGCGGGCAAACGGCGGGTTGCTGTGGTCCAGTACCTGCGTATACGGCTGCTGCCAGTCAATACGCTGGGCCTGCTCGGCCCAGAACGACTCAGGTTGCGTTATGGAACGTTGATAAAACTCGCTATAAGACATAATGCTCTCCTGTTGAACTTACGCCTTGCTGCACGCTGGTTTAAATAATGAAGAGATCCATATACTCATTGACCGGCATCTGCTCCAGGCGAGTTCTGTCCAGGGAGACATCCAGGATGCGCTGCTGCTGACGGGTCGGGAACTGACGCGCCAGGTTGATTTTGAACTTCTCGACCAGCTTCGGCATGCCGTCAGTACGACGACGCGCATGGCCGATTGGGTATTCCACTACCACTTCTTCAAAGCGTGAGCCGTCGGTGAATTCCAGAGTGATGGCGTTGGCGATGGCGCGTTTTTCAGGGTCGTGGTAATCGGCGGTAAAGGCCGGATCTTCGAAGCAGTTGATCTTCTCGCGCAGTGCATCAATGCGTTTGTCCTGCGCCACGCCGTCTTCGTAATCTGCCGCCGTTAAGCGCCCGAACAGCAGCGGAATGGCCACCATATACTGGATACAGTGATCCCTGTCCGCCGGGTTATTCAGCGGGCCTTTTTTATCGATGATGCGGATACAGGCTTCGTGCGTACGAATGGTCACTTTTTCGATATCGGCAGCGGTCTTACCTGCGGCCTGTAACTGCTCGTACAGCGTCATGGCCGCTTCTACCGCGGTCTGAGAGTGGAACTCGGCCGGGAAGGAGATTTTAAACAGCACGTTTTCCATCACATAAGAGCCGTACGGGCGCTGGAAGCGGAAAGATTCGCCTTTGAAAGAGACGTCATAGAAGCCCCAGGTTTTCGCCGTCAGCGCAGACGGATACCCCATCTCACCGGTTTTAGCCATCAATGCCAGACGTACCGCGCGCGAGGTCGCATCGCCTGCGGCCCAGGATTTACGCGTGCCGGTATTTGGCGCATGGCGATAAGTACGCAGCGACTGGCCGTCGACCCACGCCAGCGACACGGCGTTAAGAATTTCATCCCGGTTCAGGCCAAGCATCTCAGCGACCACCGCCGTGGAGGCCACTTTTACCAGCAGGACGTGATCGAGACCAACACGGTTAAACGAGTTTTCCAGCGCGATACAGCCCTGAATCTCATGAGCTTTGATCATCCCGGTCAGCACCGTTTTCATGGTCAACGGCGCTTTCCCCACCGCCACCGCATTACGCGACAGCCAGTCAGCCGTGGCCAAAATACCGCCGAGGTTATCAGAAGGATGACCCCACTCAGCGGCAAGCCAGGTATCGTTGAAGTCCAGCCAGCGGATCATCGCACCGATGTTAAACGCCGCCTGCACCGGGTCGAGCTGGAACTGGGTGCCAGGTACGCGCACGCCGTTCGGTACCACTGTACCTGGGACGACCGGCCCCAGCAGTTTTTTACAGGCCGGATATTCCAGCGCTTCCAGGCCGCAGCCTAAGGTATCAAGCAGGCAATAATGCGCAGTGTCATACGCCACCTTCGAGGTGATCTCGTAGTTCATGACGTAATCAACGATATCAACGATTTCACGGTCAAATTCGGGGCGGACGTTCGAAATATGTGCGGACATAGGGTACATTTCCTGTTTTTTATCTTTATACCCGTCATACTTCATGCTGCATGCGCGTTGGCTACGCTCGCTCCCCCCAGTCACATAGTTCGCTATGCTCCTGGGGATTCACTCACTTGCCGCCTTCATGCAACTCGAATTATTTAGGGTATGAGGTTTTGAATTAGCAACGTTTTTCAATCGGGACAAATTCGCGATCTTCCGGGCCGGTATAGTTGGCGGAAGGACGGATAATTTTATTGTCCTGGCGCTGTTCGATGATGTGCGCCGCCCAGCCGGTGACGCGGGCGATAACAAACAGCGGGGTGAACATTTCGGTGGGAACGCCCATCATGTTGTAAGAGACCGCCGAGAACCAGTCGAGGTTGGGGAACATCTTTTTCGTTTCCCACATTACGTCTTCCAGACGGTCAGCGATGTTGTACATTTTCAGCGAACCACCTTCCTGAGAAAGCTGTTTCGCCACGCGCTTGATCACCTGATGGCGCGGGTCGGCGATGGTGTAAACCGGATGACCAAAGCCAATCACCACTTCTTTGTTTTCCACGCGTTTACGGATATCCGCTTCGGCTTCGTCCGGCGTTTCGTAGCGCTGTTGGATCTCCAGCGACACTTCATTCGCCCCGCCGTGTTTCGGTCCACGCAGTGCGCCAATCGCGCCGATAATCGCGGAATACATATCGGAGCCGGTCCCGGCAATCACGCGGCTGGTAAAGGTGGAGGCGTTAAATTCGTGCTCGGCGTACAGCACCAGCGAAATATGCATCGCTTTTTCCCAGCTTCGCGAAGGCTTTTCGCCATGCAGCAGGTGCAGGAAGTGACCGCCAATGGAATCATCGTCAGTTTCTGGCTGAATACGCTCGCCGTTATGGCTGTAGTGATACCAGTACAAAAGGATTGAACTGAGCGATGCCAGTAGCTTGTCGGCAATATCGCGCGCGCCAGAGACGGTATGACCTTCTTTTTCCGGCAGCGTACAGCCCAGCGCGGAGACGCCGGTGCGCATCACATCCATCGGATGCGAGGCAGCAGGCAGCGCTTCCAGCACGGTGCGTACGTTAGCGGGCAGTCCGCGCAGCGCTTTGAGTTTGCTTTTATAGGCGGTGAGTTCATCGCGGGTGGGTAATTTCCCGTGGATCAGCAGATGCGCGACTTCTTCAAATTCGCACTGCTGCGCCAGGTCGAGAATATCGTAGCCGCGATAGTGCAGGTCGTTACCGCTTTTGCCTACGGTACACAGCGCGGTATTTCCGGCGGCAACGCCTGACAGCGCAACCGATTTTTTAGGTTTAATGACATGGGTACTATTTTGCAGGATCGTTGTGTCGCTCATGTTGTCCTCGTCATTTTTATAATATGTAGGGTACAAATTTATTGCCGGATGGCGGCTGTGCCTTATCCGGCCTACGACGGTTACTTTTTGCTATACAACGCGTCGAGTTTCTCTTCGAACTGGTAGTAATTGATGCTTTCGTACAGCTCGTTACGCGTCTGCATAATGTCGATCACGCTCTTTTGCGTTCCTTCCTGACGCAGCACGTTGTAAACCTTTTCCGCAGCGCGGTTCATAGCGCGGAAAGCCGACAGCGGATACAGCGCCATCGCGACGTTTGCGCTGCGCAGTTCATCGGTGGTGAACAGCGGCGTAGCGCCAAATTCGGTAATGTTGGCGAGGATCGGCACCTGCACCGCGTCGGCAAACTGGCGGTACATCGCAAGCTCGGTGATGGCTTCCGGAAACAGCATGTCCGCGCCTGCTTCGACGTACGCCTGGGCACGATCGATGGCTGCCTCTACCCCTTCCACCGCCAGCGCATCGGTCCGCGCCATGATGACAAAGTTGGGATCGGTACGTGCATCCACCGCGGCGCGGATCCTGTCGACCATCTCTTCTTTAGAGACGATCGCTTTGTTCGGGCGATGGCCGCAGCGCTTAGCGCCGATCTGATCTTCAATATGCAGCGCTGCAGCACCCGCTTTGGAAATCGACTTCACGGTACGCGCCACGTTGAACGCTGACGATCCAAACCCGATATCCGCATCCACCAGCAATGGCAGCGGGCAAACATCCGTAATGCGACGAATATCAGTCAGCACATCATCAAGGGTTGAAATACCGAGATCCGGCAGCCCCAGAGACCCTGCCGCGACGCCGCCGCCGGAGAGATAAATCGCCTGATACCCGGCACGTTGGGCCAGCAGAGCGTGATTGGCGTTGATGGTGCCCACGATTTGTAATGGATTTTCTTTGCTGAGCGCGGCGCGAAACGCCAGCCCTGGGGAGTGTAGAGACATATCCCGTCCTCTTGTTATCAACTTGTTAGCATTCGTTGATTTACTTAAAGCAAGGGGTATGCCAAAAAATTTTTATGAGCAATTTTTTTCAATAAAACCATTAACAACAATGCATTATAAATAACAATGTAATAAAAACTTCAAATAACACATTATGTTAATGTTTCAACGGAACGGTATTAAACGTTTCGTTGAAACATTTTTGAAACAGAGTTAAATTTGAATTACTTGATTTTAACCACACAAGGCATCTCACAGCTTTCCAAAAGTGTGGTTCATACTTTTGAAATTAAAATTTATTTAAAATCCTCAATAATACTTGAACAAAAAATAACATTGTTGAGATCACCAAAATAAATTTTGAGAATACCTCTGGAGCTGGATACCAGGTCTCTGTAAATGCCACTCCAGCTCCACTCAGTACAGAAGAAGCGACTAACACAGCAACAAAGACCCCAGCTAATCTTATTATTTTTTTCATCATATTTATCAACCATTATCAATAATGGAGGCATCCCTCCATTATTTTCAATTTTTATCTGCAAACTCCCCCCATCCCTCCAGAATTACAATTACTGTTAGTACCAGTTCCTCCACCATTACTATTATTGCCACCATTAGAAAAACAACCGCCCGCCAATCCCCCGCCCATGATACCTAAAGCCATTCCCGCAGGACCTCCCATCATGCCTGCAATAGCCCCGCCAATAATTCCATTATTACAGTTAGTCACATCCTGCCCTAAACTGCCGTAAAAACCAGAACGATTACCACTGCTACTATTTTTGTTATTGTTTCTGGAAGAAGAGCTACCTGCGTTCCTGCCCGACTCATAATTTGAGTTCGCATTTCCACCTGATACGCAACTTATTTCCATTAATGATAATTCCCTTATACTCATACTTAATTACTCCTTTCAATAAAAACCAAAACCGATAATTACCTCACTAACACTTTTAACATAAAATTTAATACCAGCAAATAAGCAATTAAAGTTAAGTATGTTTTTGAGACATTCACCGCAAAATCAAAAACCCTTTAATAACAAACCTCAAATACATTTTTTGCACGAATACAAGTCAAAAAAGCATTCAAAGCAACAACACTTCCATTTAACAGGGCTTGACACAAACACGTTGTTAAATCTATTAATAATATGCACACCCAGTTATTCACAAAGTATATGAATGACCTAATATCAATATGTTTTATAAATTATAGATTTAAATGATGGAATTATTCAGAAAAGAAGTTCTCGATAATCACTATAGAGTAACAACCGGAGATATTCTCATACAGTCTTCACTGTGTATGACTATTAGCACTATTGCAACCATCCTACTAATAATTATGTTAGCTATATTTATTACCTTTGGAGAGTATACGAGAAAATCTCGTCTCACTGGAATAGTAATGCCTTCATCAGGTTTGATAAAAATAACTCCAAAATTTAATGGTCATGTAACAAAGTTAACAGTCAAAGAGGGTGATCATGTTGAAAAGGGACAATTACTTTATCAAATCAGTGGCGAACATTATGATCGTCAGGGGACTGGAACATTCGCAATAATAAATCAATCATTGCAAGCTCAATATGCAATGCTTACCACACAGCAAAATCTTGAAAAACTTGACAACGATCAACAACAGCAAGCAGCAAAACAGCGAATCCCATTAATTTTATTACAAATAAAAAGTGCAGAACAAAGGTTGTCACTAGCAAAAAACCAAGTAGAGCTTTCATCCGCGACCGTAAAACGTTATCAGAAACTTATTAAACAAAAATATGTATCTGACATTGACTATCAACAGAAACAGATAGAAGAAACAGCAGCAAAAGAAAATGTGGAAAACCAACGCCAATTACTTCTACAACTTCACACTTTACTAGACACTACCAAAGATAATCTTTCACATCTTACTCTTCAAGGGCAAAGTAGGAATACAGAATTAGAAAGACAGTTACAAGAGATACGAAAACAACAAGTCGAAATTTCCAGCCAAGAAAATTTTGCATTGACAGCACCTGTCTCAGGTACAGTGGCGGCCATTCTTGTAAAACAAGGACAATCAGTCAAAGCATATGAACCTGCATTAACATTAATACCTGAGAATACAAAACTTCAAATCGAGCTTTATGCAACCAGCCAGAATGCAGGCTTTATACGTGCGAATCAGAAAGTATCATTAAGATTTCAGGCTTTCCCATATCAGAAATTTGGTGTTCAATACGGTGTTATTCGTGAAATAAGTCGAACAACGTTATCACCATCAGATTTGCTCTCAATTACACCTCTAACCTGGACTGTTAACGAAGGGCACTATCGTGTAATTGTTGAACCTAAATTATCCTATATTTTGGCCTATGGGAAAAAAGAAACACTCCGACCAGGAATGCTACTTGAAGGGGATGTCAGCCTGGACACCAGATATTTATGGGAATGGCTAACAGAACCAATCTGGTCTCTCAAAGGAAAAGTATGATGATAAAAACAAAATTGATCGATAGAAAACCCCCCCCATGATTAGACAAACAGAATCTGCGGAATGTGGTTTGGCTTGCCTGGCGATGATATCCAGTTGGCATGGGCTATTAATTGATCTACCCACACTTCGTAACCGTTTTAATATAAGCACGCAAGGGATGACTCTACAGCGTTTAATTGATTGTGCATCAGATATCAATTTTTCATCTCGACCAGTTAGATTGGAGCCAAACGATCTTAAATCACTCAATCTTCCCTGCATACTTCACTGGAATATGAATCATTTTGTTGTACTATGTAAGGTTCGTAATAATAAATTGACAATCCATGACCCCGACAAAGGAAAGTTATCTATTTCTGTCTCAGAAGCGGGGAAACATTTTACAGGAATAGCACTCGAACTAACTCCAAATAGTAATTTTACACCTCGTAATGAAAAAACAAAAATACGATTAAGGCAGTTAACAGGAAAAACTCAAGGGTTATTTTCTTCTATGCTTCGCATAATAATTTTTGCTCTGGCACTAGAAATAATCACTCTTGCTGGACCATTAATTAATCAAATTGTTATTGATGAAGTTTTAGTTGCTGCAGATGAAAATCTATTAACTGTTATTGTTATTTCTTTAGCTTTACTATCTATAACACAGTTGTTACTTTCCCTTGCCAGACAATTAACCAGTATAAACATGTCTGTAAATTTTAATATGCAATGGACTGCTAACGTTTTTCATCATCTATTGAGGCTTCCTCTCACATGGGCTTTGTTGAATAAATCGAACTTTTGCTGAGTTGAAGGATCAGATCACGTATCTTCCCGACAACGCAGACCGTTCCGTGGCAAAGCAAAAGTTCAAAATCACCAACTGGCCCACCTACAATAAAGCCCTCATCAACCGTGGCTCCATAACTTTCTGGCTGGATGATGAAGCTATTCAGGCCTGGTATGAGTCAGCAACACCTTCTTCACGAGGCAGACCTCAGCGCTATTCTGACCTTGCCATCACGACTGTGCTGGTCATTAAACGCGTATTCAGGCTGACCCTGCGCGCTGCGCAGGGCTTTATTGATTCCATTTTTTCTCTGATGAACGTTCCGCTACGCTGCCCGGATTACAGCTGTGTCAGCAGGCGGGCAAAGTCGGTTAATGTCAGTTTCAAAACGCCCACCCGGGGTGAAATCGCACACCTGGTAATTGATTCCACCGGGCTGAAGGTCTTCGGTGAAGGCGAGTGGAAAGTCAAAAAGCATGGCCAGGAACGCCGCCGTATCTGGCGTAAGCTGCATCTCGCCGTTGACAGTAAAACACATGAAATCATCTGCGCTGACCTGTCGCTGAACAACGTTACGGACTCAGAGGCCTTCCCCGGGTTAATCCGGCAAACCCACCGGAAAATCAGGTCAGCCGCCGCCGATGGCGCTTACGATACCCGGCTATGTCACGATGAACTGCGGCGTAAGAAAATCAGCGCGCTTATCCCTCCCCGAAAAGGTGCGGGTTACTGGCCCGGTGAATATGCAGACCGTAACCGTGCAGTGGCTAATCAGCGAATGACCGGGAGTAATGCGCGGTGGAAATGGACAACAGATTACAACCGTCGCTCGATAGCGGAAACGGCGATGTACCGGGTAAAACAGCTGTTCGGGGGTTCACTGACACTGCGTGACTACGATGGTCAGGTTGCAGAGGCTATGGCCCTGGTACGAGCGCTGAACAAAATGACGAAAGCAGGTATGCCTGAAAGCGTGCGTATTGCCTGAAAACACAACCCGCTACGGGGGAGACTTACCCGAAATCTGATTTATTCAACAAAGCCTCTCACATGGTTCAATGCCAGAAGCCAAGGAAGTATTGAAGCTCGTTTCAATGCCATAAATAACATTCAGCAATCCCTAACCTTACAAGTACTTGGCGGTATTCTCGACTTTCTTTTGCTTATAACATCGTTAAGTATGATGTTGCTATACAGCCCAACAATGACCCTAATTGCATTATTATCAGCTTTGGTTTACGGGATATTGAGAATTCTTTGGCATCCAGCTATACGGCAGGCAACAGAGGATGCCTGGGATGCTGAAGCTCGGGAGTCAAGTTATTTCCTGGAAACTTTAAATGGGATCTTAAGCCTCAGAGTAAATGGCGTTACAGCACACAGAGAAGCTGCCTGGCTGAATCTCAACGTATCGAGAAGAAATACACAGTTGCAACAAAGCCGACTCATCATGGGATTTGATATTGCCAATACTCTCACAAAAAGTATTGCTTCCGTGATTATTCTATGGAAAGGCGCAGGAGAAGTTTTAGATGGCAATTTCACCGTAGGTATGCTTGTAGCCTATCTCTCTTTTCATACCCGATTTTCATCCAGTATTAGTAGCCTAACTGACTCTATTTTTTCCTGGTGCTTACTTGACATTTACAATGAGCGTCTTGCAGATATTGTCATGACTCAAAGAGAGGATAATGCAGCTCAAACTAGTATTGAGTTAAAACACGAACAGTCTCCAATTTTTAACGCAAGTATCGCCCAGACTCCAAAAATAAAAGCAGAGTACCCAGTGGTAGTCGAAAATATCTCGTTTCACCACAAAGGAGAAAAACCATTATTATTCAATAAATTATCCTTAACCCTTCACCAAAATGAAATTTTAGCCATCACAGGAAAATCCGGATGTGGGAAGTCAACTTTATTAAATATTATCTTAGGAATTAACCATCCAACTGAAGGCTCAATACTAACTTTAGGTATAAAAAACAACCACCCGGCTTATTTACACATACGTAAAAATATTGGAACCGTTCTTCAAAATGATATTTTTGTTTCGAGGTTCAATAGCTGACAACATAATCTTCTTTCATGAAGAAAAAAACCACGAAAGAATGATTCACTGTGCGCAACTGGCCTTAATCAATGACGACATAGTAGCAATGCCCATGGGATATCAGACATTAATTGGTGAAAATGGGGGTGGACTATCAGGGGGACAAAAACAACGAATACTCCTTGCCAGAGCATTATATAAAAAACCGTTTTTTTTATTACTAGATGAAGCAACAAGCCACCTGGATGTAGAAAGTGAAATAATTATCAGTCAAACACTACGCCAAATCGGGCTTCCAATATTATTGATAGCTCACAGGCCTGAAACACTTGCATCAGCAGATCGAGTCTTACTTATGGAGCAAGGAACACTTACAGCAGTCAATTACGGGCCTTCTGTAGCAGGAAATTTATCAAAACAAAATTTATAGCAAGAGATTGGATACGTACTGAATAAATTGAAGCTTAAAGCGTGTCAGCTATCGTTTCATGAAACTGACCTGAATGTTTCATTGCAACATTTATGAAACACAACTAAACCCTAATACTCGGTTCCTTACTTTTTGGGTTAGTTATGGCTGATACGCATCTTCCACCGCGGGTGAACGACGACAAACCGGTTATCTGGACGGTTTCTGTCACGCGCCTGTTCGAACTGTTTCGCGACATCAGCCTGGAGTTCGACCACCTGGCGACCATCACCCCCATTCAGCTTGGTTTCGAAAAAGCGGTGGCGTATATCCGCAAAAAACTGGCTACCGAGCGTTGTGATGCCATTATTGCGGCTGGCTCCAACGGGGCGTATTTGAAAAGCCGTTTATCGATCCCGGTGATCCTGATTAAACCCAGCGGATTTGACGTGCTACAGGCGCTGGCAAAAGCAGGGAAGCTCACCTCGTCGATTGGCGTCATTACCTATCAGGAAACCATTCCTGCGCTTCTCGCCTTTCAAAAAACCTTTAATTTGCAGCTTGAACAGCGCAGCTATATCACCGAGGAAGATGCCCGCGGGCAAATCAACGAGCTGAAGGCTGGCGGCACGCAGGCGGTAGTTGGTGCGGGATTGATTACCGATCTGGCAGAAGAAGCAGGTATGACCGGCATCTTTATCTATTCGGCGGCCACCGTGCGCCAGGCCTTTGTCGATGCGCTTGATATGACCCGCCTGACGCTGCGTAGAAACGGTCAGTACGCTTCTGGCGATACGTTACGCACCCGCTACGCGCTCGGTGATATGCGCGGTCATTCTGCGCAGATGGAACAGGTGCGACACACCATTATGCTCTACGCCCGCTCGCGTGCGCCGGTGCTAATTCAGGGTGAAACCGGTACGGGCAAAGAGCTGGCGGCACAGGCCATTCACCGTGAGTTTTTCACTCGTCAGGAGAATCGGCGCGGTAAACCCTCACCGCCGTTTGTTGCCGTCAACTGCGGAGCAATCACCGAATCATTGCTGGAAGCGGAGCTGTTCGGCTATGAAGATGGCGCCTTTACCGGCTCTCGTCGGGGAGGACGCGCGGGCCTGTTTGAAATTGCTCATGGCGGAACCCTTTTTCTTGATGAGATAGGCGAGATGCCGCTGCCGTTACAAACCCGGCTGCTGCGCGTACTGGAAGAAAAAGAGGTCACCCGAGTCGGTGGGCATCAGCCTATTCCGGTCGATGTCCGGGTGATTAGCGCCACACACTGTAATCTGGAGCAGGAGATGAAACAGGGGGAGTTTCGTACCGATCTGTTTTATCGCCTGAGCATTTTACGCCTCAAGCTGCCGCCGCTACGCGAGCGCTTGCCCGATATCCTGCCGCTGGCAGAAGATTTTTTAAAACAGTCGCTGGCGGAACTGGATGTGCCGTTTTCTGAGCCAGTACGCAATGGGCTGGGTTTAAGTCAGCCGACGTTACTGAATTATGGCTGGCCGGGGAATATCCGCGAACTGCGTAATATGATGGAGCGCCTGGCGCTATTTTTAAGCGTCGAGCCGCAGCCGGAGCTGAATGTTGATTTTTTACAACAGCTATTACCGGAACTGGCCATTGTTGCAGACTCACCACAATCATCGTCATTGCTGACGCCGCAGCAGGTGTTGGCACAATTCAATGGTGATAAAACCGCGGCTGCACGCTATCTCGGAATTAGCAGAACCACGTTCTGGCGCAGATTAAAAGAAAACCCGCCGGTACAATGACCGGCGGGAATAGTGATTTTTACAGCAGCGTATTATTTTTTCTTGTAGATATTGGCTGTGCCATGGATTTTATTATCCGTTTGACCGGAAGTTAATACCACAACATCGGCACCTTTCTCTTCGGCTTTCTTCAGCAGTTCTTCTTTGGCATCTGCGACAGAAACTTCATTACTCGTTGAGATATCACCGATTTTTGTGTACTGCGACTCAACCTTTTCAAACTCAAGCTTTGTCATAAACTCCGCGGCATATGCGTTGGTCACGACAAAAGCTAACGCACCAATAAGTACTTTAATTCCAGTTTTCATAGACCAGCTCCAGGTTTTGTTATGACGCCATCATCGATCCCTGAACATGAGATAACGCGATTCAAGGATGATTAATAACTAGTCCAGCCTGGATAAAAAATCCACACTCAGCAGAAATATATAGAAATTTTGCAGCGCAGAAAAACCGGCCGTCGAGTATCAGCACATCAACCAGATCAAAGTTTCAATAGCCAGTGTGAGTTGATCCTCAGAACAGCCAGCTCGCTGAAATTATAGTGTTAACTTTATGAATATTTGAGGAATGGTTGTCTATGGAACCGCTACACGCCGTCATGCTCACCGTCAGCCTGTTTGTTTTAACCTTTTTTAACCCCGGCGCAAATCTGTTCGTAGTGGTACAAACTAGCCTGGCATCCGGACGACGCGCAGGTGTGATGACCGGTCTGGGGGTCGCCTTAGGTGATGCGTTTTACTCCGGCCTTGGGCTTTTTGGTATGGCAACGCTAATCACCCAGTGTGAAGAGATATTTTCATTGATTAAGATTGTCGGCGGCGTCTATCTGCTGTGGTTTGCCTGGAACAGCATCCGCCATCAGGCCACGCCGCAAATGCCCACGCTACAGCAGCCGATTTCCGCCCCCTGGTATGTATTTTTCCGCCGAGGATTACTAACGGATTTATCGAACCCGCAAACCGTACTGTTTTTTATTAGTATCTTCTCGGTCACCTTAAGCGCAGACACACCTACGTGGGCCAGACTGATGGCCTGGGCAGGTATTGTGTTGTCTTCCGTTATCTGGCGTATTTTTCTCAGCCAGGCATTTTCTTTGCCTGCAGTGCGACGGGCGTATGGTCGCATCCAATGCGTTGCCAGCCGAATCATTGGCGCAATAATAGGTGTCTTCGCGCTCAGGCTTATTTATGAGGGTATTAGCCATCGATAAAAGAGTTTAACTTGACCATCGTGAGGTAATTGTCCGTAATACTGCCTGAATTTTTAATCGCACGTTGAGTGGCAGCGAGATGGAACAGATTGAACCGGTAAACGACACATTACTCCTTACAGAATGGCAGGCGCTGATACGACAAACATCGCCTGACGTTCACACGCTCCTCACATCGTTAAGCGATGAAGAGATCCACCATTTAGTGACCGTTTTTTATGACTATATGCTCTCTCATGCCCAGAGTGCATTGTTCCTCAATACAGAACAGGTCAGTACCCGCCTCAGCGGCAGTATGTTTGACTGGTTACGCAGCGTGCTCGGCAGCGCGCACGAAGATCTCTCACAGCTGCTGGCCAAACAACGCAAAATTGGCGTAGTGCATGCCCGTATCGGTCTGCCCATCGATCTGGTGAACCGCGGCGCGCGTAAGCTCAAAGATGAGCTGTATCGGGTGTTGAAAACCAAAGCTGACGACTCGTCTTCCCTGCTGAGCAATGCTATCTGTTTCAGCAGTCTGGCAATGGATACTGCGCTGGAGGCCATGACCGTCTCCTATTCCCCAAGCTACCAAAACTCCCTGCATACACAAGAGCAGTATCGTCTGCAGACTATTTACGATGACGTTAACGTCGAGCGCGAGCGGCAAATCCGTTCGTTTACCGACTGGGAAAACCAGTTTATCTATAACATTGCTACCGGAATGCCTTTCGGTGAAATGGTGTTTCTGGCGAACTCTGATTTTGGTATGTGGTTCTCACATAAGGGAAAACATATTCTTGGCAACAGCAATTTGCTCAAAGAAATGGAATCACTGATTGCAGAGATCGACACCCGTCTGACGACAACCCTGTCACCTCAGCATCAGCCCACAGAACCCGAGCGGATGAGCTTATTACAGGATGTTCGCCAGCTGTCGGCAAAAATCCATTTCCTGCTCGCTTCAATGTTTGAGGCGCTGGTCAAGCAGGAAAATGGTAAAGATTCGCTGACCCAGTTGCTTAATCGCCGCTTTATTCCGACCATCATGCGACGTGAAATCTCGCTGGCGTTACATGCGCGTAAGCCTTTTAGCCTGGCGATGCTGGATATCGACTACTTCAAGCAAATTAACGATAACTTCGGGCATAATATCGGCGATCTGACGCTCAAAAATGTCGCAGCGGTCATTTATGATCATATCCGTAGCAGCGATTATATGTTCCGCTACGGTGGTGAAGAATTTATGATTCTGCTCGTCGAGTCAGATGAATCGCAGGCCAGTATTATTCTGGAAACGCTGCGCATGAAAATTGCTGGGATGCGCATGGCAGCCTCTGCGACAGAAACGTTTTCTATTACCGTCAGTATCGGTATTGCCGAATATGATTATCATCCCGACTACAAACAGCTGGTTGATAAAGCCGATCGCGCACTTTATCTGGCAAAAAGTAATGGTCGCGACCGCGTTGAGGTTTATCAGGAATAACCATTGCCCTGCAGAGAAATAAATACCCCGTTCAGGGTATTTATCTGGCTTGCGATAAATATCGAGCTGTTATTTTTATTCAGGCATATTTGCATGATGAAAATAACAGCCACGTAATAAGATGCAAATCAAATACACCAAATCTAAATAGCGCTAGCATATCCCGGTGATAACGCCTTCTGAATGCAGAAGGGGAAATATGAGGGATAGTATAAAATCATGAATGGGAAGAAGAGAACGCGCTGGCAGCGCCGTCCTGGCACGATCGGAGGCAAACTGCCGTGGAATGACTGGCGAAATGCCAGCAGTTGGCGAAAAGCCACCCAGTTTCTCCTGCTGGCTATTAATATTTATATTGGCGTAACGTTCTATTACTGGGTCCGCTATTTCGAAACCGCCGGCACCAGCGTCTATATTCCAAGGCCTGGTGGTATTGAGGGATGGCTACCGATCGCGGGCTTGATGAATATCCGCTATACGCTGGAGACTGGTTTTCTTCCTCCTATCCATGCCGCCTCCATGCTGCTGTTAGTTGCGTTTATCCTGATTAGTCTGTTGTTAAAAAAAGCCTTCTGTTCGTGGTTATGTCCAGTGGGCACACTGTCCGAACTGCTCGGCAATCTGGGGAAAAAAGTCTTTGGTCGCAACTTCACGCTGCCCCGCTGGCTGGATATCCCGCTGCTCAGTCTGAAGTATCTGTTGCTGAGTTTCTTTTTGTATATCGCCCTGTCGATGCCTGCACAGGGGATTCAGTATTTTCTAATGTCGGCCTATGGCATGATTATCGACGTGAAGATGCTCGATTTCTTTCGCCATATTGGCTCCGCTACGCTCATCTTTCTTGTCGTTATCAGCGTCCTGAGCCTGTTTATTCGCAATGCCTGGTGCCGCTATCTGTGCCCTTATGGCGCGCTGCTCGGCCTGTTCTCGCTATTCTCGCCGTTTAAAATCCGCCGTAACGCAGACAGTTGCATCGACTGCGGAAAATGCGCGAAAAACTGCCCGTCGAATATCCCGGTCGACAGACTGATTCAGGTGCGTACCGTGGAATGCACTGGCTGCATGACCTGCGTTGAATCCTGCCCGGTAGCCTCAACGCTGAGCTTTTCACTGCAGACTCCGCCAGGAGCACAAGGCAACGGTGGTAAATCGTTATGGCGTCAGAGGACGATGTCAGGTGTTGCCATGGCGCTACTGGTGCTTGGTATTCTGTTTGCCGCCGTAGGTTATGCGGTGTACGCCAACGTCTGGCAGACGCCGGTGCCGGATCATATGTATTTCCAGTTGATCCCGAAGGCCAGAATGATCGGCCATTAATGGTTTGAACTGTCTGCATTTATGCCGGGTGGCGACAACACCCTACCCGGCCTACACAGCGGATATCACCGGTTTATTTCTTCGCCCCGGATTTACCAATGCCCCGATACAGTTCGTTAATCCGCTTCACGGATTTAATTGATCGCTGCGGCGCAGTGGAAGCGACAGACAGCACAATCATTTCCAGACACACCAGCACCGTACCGTGGAGCGGCATTTTCCCATTCTCGCCGCCGCGCGGCACGTTAATCACCACATCCGCTTCTTTACTAAAACGGGAGTCCAGCGCGTTCGTCAGTAAAATAACCGGGACACCCAACCGCCTGGCCTCGCGAATGGTCGTCAGCCCTTCCCGGTGCGGAGATTTCTGCGCCATCATGATCAGCACATCTCCACGCTGCAATGCGATCAGTTGCTCCGCGAGGTTAATCCCGGTGCGATTAAATGCTACCGCAGGCAGGCCAATACGGCTGAGCAGACGAACGGTATAATCCGCCAATACGCCGGATGCGCCAATACCAAAAATTCCCACCTGACGGGCTTCTACCAGTAATGCCACCGCCTGGGCAATTGCATAGCGGTTTTGCGGTGTAGAAAGCGCTTCACAGGTACGCTGATGCCCCTGCAAGACAAAATCAATACTGGAATTAACATCGCAAGAGAGCGTATTCACCGTGGTGGTCATCTTCTCTTCTGAGGTCACGCCAGGGCCAAACCAGTGTTCAATGGTCTGCTTTAAATCGCGCAACCCGGCAAACCCCAGCGCCTGAATTGCCCTGACCACCGTCGCGTCAGATGTTTGCGTGGCGGCAGCGATTTCTATCGCTGTAAACTCCAGCACCACTTCGCGGTTTTCGTTGATATAACGCGCCACGGCCTGCATACGTGGCGAGAGTAAATGCGCCCGGGCGCGAAAACGGTCACCATAGACATCAATACGGTTTTTGGCTTTTTTCGCCGTCAGCATGGTTATTTAGCCTCCGGTAGCCATCGTCCGGCGATGTGCGTTTGCACCTGCGCCACCATCAGACTGAGCGAGGCATAGGAATTAGATATCGCCTCTTCACGGGAGAGTAAAACGTAATGTCCGCGCTGGCAGGCGGTCAGGAACTCACACCAGCCAGGCATCACCGCATCCATCGCCGCGATTTCATCCTGCGGTTTACCGCCGGTATCGCCACGCCAGGTCGCGAAGACAAAATCGGCATCCAGTTCAGGCAGACGTTCCGCACTGACATCAATGCGCCCACCCGGCGGAATACTGTCGATAATCTTCGGGAAAGTGAAACCAGCATCACGTAAAACTCGCCCCAGGGAATGATAGGTGTGCAACGCATTGATTTTGCCCTGATTGGCCTGTATTACCGCCACAGAGATGTGCTGCGTATCGACCGTCCGCTTGAGCTGGGCTATTTCTTCACGGTAGCGCCGTTCCAGCAATGCCAGCCGGTTCTGCGTACCGGTAAGCTGCGCCAGCTTGCGGTAGATTTCCGGCGCACCGCCATCAAGATGATCGATGCTGACCGTCGGCGCTATTTTTTCCAGTTGCTCAATCGGCGTGTTACGGCTGGGTTCGGTGATAATTAAATCCGGTTTTGCCGCCACAATGGCTTCAATATCAATGTCTGCCGTACCGATATACGTCATGTTCGAATTATCAAAATCCACGCCGGTCAGCAGCACGCCGGAGCGTAAAAAATGGCTGCCATCCGGGCGCGTTCGGCCATGACTGGCCACCGGAGGCACGCCAAGTTCGATCAGCGGAATAGTGATGTCGAGATCGTGCAATGACACAATACGCTGCGGATGCAACGGCACGTTCACCACTCGCCCGAGATCGTCAGTAAATGACTGAACAGGCTCCGCCGCCTGGACGGTGCAGCCGACCAGCAGCAGCAATGAAAAGATTAAACGCATATACCCTCTTAACAATTACAAACGATCCCGGCGACGCCAGAGCAACAGCAAAAAGAACGGTCCACCGACTAGGGCAATGACGATCCCGGCGGGGATTTGCAGTGGTGCAAACGCCAGACGACCCACGGTATCGGTGACCAGCACCAGCAACGCACCGATCAACGCACTTCCCCACAGCAGCGCTGTTTGTCCGCCACGCAGCCAGAATCGTGCCATGTGTGGCGCCATCAACCCGACAAAACCGAGGCTGCCCACGCAGGCAACACTGGCGGCGGTGAGTACAACCGGCGCGAGAAAACGCAACAACGCCAGTCGGGGTAAATGGACTCCTAGCCCCGCTGCCGTCGCATTGCCAAGTAGCGCCACATCCGAAGCGCGCGCCGTGGCAAATAAGATGATGGCCGCAGGCAACGTCCAGACCAGTGCCACCAGCAGCAGTGGCCAGGTGGCGGCATGAAGGCTCCCCGCCAGCCAGACCAGTGCAGTCTGTACGTCACGGACATCGGCGGTGGTCATAAATACGCCCATTCCCGCGGCAAAGAACCACGACACGCCAATGCCTATCAACACGAAGCGAGGCCGGGAGAAATCACGGGCCAGCAGCATCACCAGTGTGGCGACCAGTGCGCCGCCGGCCATTCCCGCCAGGGGCCGCCAAACCAGACTTGCTGACGGGAAAAGCAGCACCAGGGCCAGTACCACCACGCAACTCCCTTCTTTGACACCGATGAGCCCGGGATCGGCCAACCCGTTGCGGGTGATAGATTGCATCGCCGCCCCTGCCAATCCGAGCATCGCCCCGCACAGAAGCGCCATCAGCAGTCGAGGCAGTCGTACATCCCAAACGACATACTGTTGCTGAGCCGTCAACGCCTGAGGGTCAAACACCGCCCGTCCGATAGCGGAAGCCGGAACCGGGAGCGACCCCTGCATCACGCCAAACAGCAGTAATGCGATTGCCAGCACCGTCAGGCTGAGGCTGTACAGCACGGTTTTGGGACGAATGACACGAGAAAATCCACCCACCCGCCATGCACGAAGCCCTGCACGTTGCAGCATATCGTTCATTTCAAAAACCTCGACGCAATGAAAATAAACGCCGGTGCGCCCACCAGGGCGGTCATGATCCCTGTAGCCAGCTCCTGCGGAGCCAGCACCGTGCGGGCGGCAATATCCGCCAGCAGCAGCAGCGCCGCGCCCAGCAATGCCGACGTCGGTAGCATCTGACGAATATCTTTTGTTACCAGACGGCGGGTAACGTTAGGCACTAACAGGCCGATAAATCCCAGCGGCCCCACGACAGAAACTGCCGCACCGCACAACAGCGCAATGGCGATCATCGCCAGCAAGCGTATGCGCAGAATGTTCACCCCTAACCCACAGGCCATACGGTCGCCGAGAGCCAGAATATTCAGGCCCGGCGCGATAGCGATCGCCAGCACCATACCGGCAAGCGACGGGGGAACGGCACTTTTGACACTTTCCCAACGCAGACCCGCGAGATCACCCACCAGCCAGGTGCGCATTGCCAACAGGGTTTGTTCATCCAGAATCAGGATGGCCGCAGTAAGCGATGACACCATGGCCGACAGCGCCACGCCGCACAGCGTGACCTTCAGCGGCGTTAAGCCACCGCGCCCGGCAGATGCAAGCGCCATCACCAACGAAAAGAGTGCCGCAGCACCGCCTGCCGCCAGCAATGGCTGGCTTACCCCCGTCACGCCAAGCGCGGTGCACAACACAACGACAAACGCCGCACCGGCATTCAGCCCCAGAATATGCGGTTCTCCCAGCGGATTACGAATCAACGCCTGCAACAGAACCCCCGCAACACCTAACGCCGCGCCGACCAGCATCGCCGCCGTCATGCGCAGCAGACGTAAGGAGACAATAATCCGGTGGTCGAAATTTTTCGCGTCAAAGTGGAACAGCGCCTGCACGACGGTCTGCGGGCTGATAGTGCGTGCGCCCACACCCAGATGCACCACTGCCAGAACACACAACAGCAGCGTTAACACGGGGAACGCCAGCATAATCCGGCCACGGCGACGAGCCAGTGTGCTTGCCATGACCGTCATTGCTCTTGCCCGCCCGGCGCGCGGAACGGCATAAAGAACGGTTTGCCGGTGAGAGGATTCACCGACATCTGCACGTCGACGTCAAACACGTGCTTAATCAACTCGGGCGTGCAGTTTTCGCCATCATGCACGACGCCCTGCAACGTCCCCTGTTTGAGGAACACCAGCATGTCCCCGTAATTCACGGCAAAATTCAGGTCATGCAGGACCACAACCACAGTACGGCCATGATGACGAGTCAGTGAATGCAACAGTTCGAGGATCTCCACCTGATAGCGCAGATCGAGAAACGTAGTCGGCTCATCCAACAAGATGACCGGCGTTTGCTGTGCCAGCGCCATCGCAATCCAGCAGCGCTGACGTTGCCCACCGGAAAGGCTCTCTACCGGCAAATGCGCAAAATCAGCAGTTCCGGTTAACTGGAGTGCCTGCTCCACGGCGCGTTCGTCATCGTCCGTCCATTGCGAAAGCATGTTCTGCCAGGGAAAACGCCCACGCGATACCAGTTCGAAAACGGTAAGTCCTTCGGGCACCAATGGGGATTGCGGCAGGATGCCGAGCTGGCGTGAAACCGCTTTGGTAGGCTGTTGATAAATGGCTTTTCCATCCAGCAATACGCTGCCGCCGTGCGGTTTCAACATACGGGCGATAGTGCTTAACAACGTTGATTTACCCGAGCCGTTCGCCCCCACCAGTACCGTCATTTTGCCTTGCGGAATAGTGAGACAGATATCGTGGACAATGGTGTTATGGCGATAACCCGCAGAAAGCTGTTGTAGTTCAATGCCCGTTCTGTGGGCGATATTTTCCACATGCTGTGGCATGTTCACTCCTGCGCCGCCGCATGGCAAAGCCTGCATGCGTAATTCTCTAAATAAAAATAAAACTCATTCTCTTTGTGATCTTGCTGGCTTGCACTGTAGTAGTCAAGCAATTACACCCTGTAGTTACATCACCTGTCGCCAACAACTAAAGCACAAATAAAAAACGCTGAAAAATCAATAAAAATCATTCTTTTTCAATATATTGAAAATTAAATACCCTTAAAAAAACGACGGTTAAATTGCGTCAAATCGCTTGTAGTTTCTTTTTCAATTTTACGTTTACTACTACAAACACTCATGATTGAATGATTCTCAATTACACATCTGACGCCAGTAACGCTGGCTTACAGATGGATAAATGCAGGGCTGGCAAGCCGGGCAATGAATTGAATCAACTTGTTTCCCTGCCCATTTTTGGCAGGGTCTTTTGCGGAATAAATAAAATAATGGCTGAGTTAACGACTTACTTTTCGGGGATGAAAGGGCGGGCATTGTGCTCTGCTCTCTTTCTGGGCATGACAACAACACCTGCGGTATTTGCAGCGGAGAAAGAGACGACTCCGCCTAAAGGGGAAGATACCATCACCGTTCGGGCAGATGCATCGTCTGCCGATCAGGCCGTAACATCGGGTTATCAACCGCTGAGTTCGTCCACCGCGACGCTGACATCCATGCCATTGTTGGATATCCCACAAGTGGTGAACACTGTCAGCGATAAAGTTCTGGAAGATCAGCATGTCACGACGCTGGACGAAGCGCTGTATAACGTTAGTAACGTCGTGCAAACCAACACATTAGGTGGCACACAGGATGCGTTTGTCCGCCGTGGCTTCGGCGCAAACCGTGACGGTTCGGTGATGACCAATGGTCTGAAAACCGTGTTGCCGCGCAGCTTTAACGCCGCCACCTCACGCGTGGAAGTGCTGAAAGGCCCGGCCTCAACCCTGTATGGGATTCTCGATCCCGGCGGCCTGATTAATGTCGTCACCAAACGTCCGGAAACACAGTTTGGCGGGTCGATTTCAGCAACCTCCAGCAGCTTTGGCGGTGGCACAGGGCAGTTTGACGTGACCGGGCCGATTGAAGGCACGCAGTTAGCCTATCGCCTGATTGGCGAATATCAGCATGAGGATTACTGGCGTAACTTCGGCACCAATCAGAGCAGCTTCATCTCCCCGTCCCTTACCTGGTTTGGCGACAAGGCCACCGTCAACGTGCTCTATTCACATCGCGACTATAAAGCCCCGTTCGATCGCGGCACCATTTTCGATCTCAACACCAAACACGCGGTGAATGTGGATCGCAAAACCCGTTTTGATGAGCCGTTTAATATCACCGATGGCGAATCGGATCTGGCGCAGCTGAATGCCGAATACCGTTTCAACAGCGAATGGACAGCGAAATTCGACTACAGCTTTAGTCAGGATAAATACAGCGATAATCAGGCTCGCGTGATGGCTTATGATTCTGCAAGCGGAAATCTTACCCGCCGTGTTGATGCCACTCAAGGCTCCACTCAGCGCATGCACGCCACACGTGCCGATTTACAGGGCAACGTCGATATCGCTGGCTTTTATAACGAGATCCTCACCGGCGTCTCTTATGAGAACTACGATCTGCTACGCACCGACATGATCCGCTGCAAGAACGTAAAAGGGTTCAATATTTATAATCCTGTCTACGGTACGTTGGATAAATGTACTAACGTTTCTGCCGCTGATAGCGATCAGACTATTCAACAAGAGAGCTATTCTGCGTATGTGCAGGACGCGCTGTACCTGACCGATAAATGGATCGCCGTCGCCGGGATGCGTTATCAGTACTACACCGAATACGCTGGCAAAGGCCGTCCGTTCAACGTCAACACCGACAGTACCGACCAACAGTGGGTGCCCAAATTCGGTATGGTGTACAAACTGACGCCGTCGGTATCGCTGTTCGGTAACGTGTCGCGATCCTTCATGCCGCAATATTCTATCGCCAGTTATATTGGCGAATTGCCACCTGAAACTTCAACGGCTTATGAAGTGGGGGCAAAATTCGATATCTTTGACGGTATCACCGCCAATATTGCCCTGTTTGATATTGATAAACGCAATGTGCTGTACAACGAAATGATCAATGGCGAAACTGTGGCGAAAACTGCGGGTCGCGTGCGTTCACAAGGTGTGGAAGTGGATGTCGCCGGTTCGTTGACCACCAACACCAATATCATCGCCAGCTACGGTTATACCGCCGCGAAAGTGACGGAAGATCCTGATTACAAAGGTAAGCCGCTGCCTAATGTACCGAAGCATACCGGCTCATTATTCCTCACCTACGATATTCAGAATGCCTTTATGGGCAATACCCTGACGATTGGCGGTGGGGGTCATGGGGTGAGCCGCCGTTCCGCAACCAATGGCGCAGACTATTATCTGCCGGGCTATTTTGTCGCCGATGCCTTTGCCGCTTATAAAATGAAGCTGCAGTATCCGGTCACATTGCAGCTCAATGTGAAAAACCTGTTTGATAAGACCTATTACACTTCATCCATTGCCACCAATAATCTGGGTAATCAGATTGGCGACCCACGAGAAGTGCAGTTCACGGTGAAAATGGAATTCTGATCCTCTTCATCCATTAACCCTGCCAATTCTGGCAGGGTTTCCCGTCTGTCCTGCCATTTTAAGACAATTGAACTTGTGCCATCGTGCTCTCGTTTATACAACCTTAAATATCATCCGTAATAATTTTTCTATTTTGTTATGGGCGACTGGGATCAAAATAATGAACGGGATAACATCATGACTAAAATAAAACTGGCACTGCTATTACCTCTGTTTCTGGCAGGTTGTACGATGAGTGACGGGGAATTAAGAAACGCTTACGCTCAGCATTATCAGCAACCTACCGCCTATGTAGATGCTTATAAACAGAAAATAGCCAGTATGGATATTCATGCGCTGGCCCAATACGCCGCCGCAGAAGATAAGAAAAAAATGCGTGGGCAGCCAAGACTGAAAATCGACGAATTTATTACCATTGAGAACGTACAGGCGAAAGGAAATCGGGTGGTCTACGATTACTCACTGTCCGAAAACTGGCTGGCGCTGTCCGCAGATAAACAGCGCGAGAAGCAGACCAATATGAATAAAGACCTGATCTACCGTACCTGCTCGCTGGAAACGGTACGTCTGGCGCAGGCAAAAGGGCTGGAAGAAGAGCATAACTATTACAGTCAGTACCCAGACAAAGTCGCCTTTACTCTGAGAACCAGCGCGCAGATTTGTATGCAAAACGGTTTTACACAATAACCGCAATCCACTATGCCTGATGCGCTACGCTCATCAGGCATACAATTTGCACACTGCACCAGGCCGGATAAGGCGCCAGCGCTGCATCCGGCTAAAACATCAGAATTTCCAGGACACACTGCCGACAATGCTGCGCTCGGCGCCGAAGTAGCAGTATGAGAGCGAGTTACAGGCCGCAACGTAGCGCTTGTCGGTCAGGTTGTTAACGTTCAACTGCGCACTCAACCCTTTAATACCGATATTCGTTAAGTCGTAACCAATCACCATATCCACCAGAGTGTAGGACGGCAGGGTGTGAGTATTCAGGCGATCGCTGGTAATACCGTTAACGTAGCGCACGCCTGAACCCAACGTCAGACCGTCCAGCGGACCACTTTTTACATCGTAGCTCAGCCAGGCACTGGCCTGGTTACGCGGGGCGTACACTGCGCGCTTGCCCTGCTCTTCCGGGCTGCTTTTCTTATAGCGAATGTCGGTATAGGTATACGCCGCCTGCAAACGGAAGCTATCCGTCAGTTGGCTAATTGCCTCCAGCTCCACCCCTTCAGATTCAATTTCCCCAATCGAGCGGTATGGATCGGTCGGCTCTTCTTTAGTGGCTATATTCGTCTGATTGATACGGAACACCGACGCGCTGAACTGACTGTTAAGTCCTTCCGGCTCATATTTCAGCCCGGCTTCCCACTGCTTCCCTTTCATCGGATCCAGCAGGTTGCCGTTCTCATCGGCAAAACTGGTGGGCGTAAAGGCAGTGGAGTAACTCACGTACGGCGCAAAGCCGTTATCGAACAAATAGAGCAACGCGGCGCGGGTGCTGAAGTTGTTTTTATCCAGATCGCTGCGAGTATCCTTGATCTTATCAATGTTAGAAACGCTGACCTGATCGTAGCGACCACCGAGCGTAATACGCCAGCGATCCCATGACATCTGATCCTGCAAATAGTAACCCGTCTGTCGCAGCTTGTGTTTCTCACGCGCATACATGTCGATGTAATCAGGCTTCGCGCCGTACACCGGATTAAAGGCGTCAATCGGCGGGAAAGCGCCGTAGTAACCGGTAGTATTGTTGCTGCGATCCTGATAGTCGATCCCCACCAGCAAACGGTGGTTTACCTGCCAGGTATCAAAGCTGCCGTCGAGCTGGTTATCCAGCGTAATCGCCGACATTTTTTCATCGGAGCCGGAGTAGCCGCGATTAAGCTCGGTTTCATTCAACCAGCCCGCCGCATACACCTGGTTCAGCTCAACGTCGGTATGCAGATAGCGCAGCTTTTGCCGCACCGACCAACCGCTATCAAACATATGCTCAATGTTGTAGCCCACCATGTTTTCACGGCGATCGTATTTGTCATAATCATCCTCGCCTTCGTAAAAGGTATTGGAGATCTTTTGCCCGTAATGCGGAACCACGGTGCCGTCATACGGCAGACCGGAGTGGCTTCCGCCTTCCGGGTCACGGTGCAGATAGGCCATCAGATCCAGACGCGTCTGGTCGGTGATACGCCAGGTCAGGCTGGGCATCAGCGCGTAACGTTCTTCCTTCAATGGACCAAACTGCGAGTCCGCGTAACGCGTCATCCCGCTCAATCGCGCCGCCACTCGATCGTTATCATCCAGCGCCCCGGTGACGTCAAACGCCGCGCCGCGCTGGTTATTGTTGCCAGCAAACAGCTTCACTTCACCGCCCGCATCAAACGACGGCTTACGTGAGGTCAGCGCCACAATACCGCCCGGGGAGGAACGGCCATACAGTACGGAAGCCGGGCCACGTACGACTTCGATATCTTCGAGGAACCACGGATCAACCACCAGCGAGCTGTGTGAGTTGGTGTCGCCCATCATCTTCAGACCATCGAGATAGACGTTATCCAGGCTACCGTCAGAAAAGCCACGCAGCACGATGTAGTCAAAGCGGTTGGAGGCGCCAATCTGATTGCTGTACACCCCCGGCGTATAGCTGACAGCCTGGCGCACGCTGGTTGCGCCTTGCTCTTCAAACTGTTCACGGGTAACGATCGATACCGACTGCGGCGTTTCAATATCCGGCGTGGCAAGCTTCGTGGCCCCGCTCTGCATCTGCGAGGTGACAACCACCGTATCGTTTTTTGTTGTTTCCTGCGCCAGCAGAGGAAAAGCCACGCAGCCGGTCACCCATCCCACCAGCAGCGCCAAGCGAGTCTTCGCGAACATGAATATCTCCAAAGGCATGTCTAATTGTAAGTGAGAATTATTACCTTTTTGCTGACGGAGATAGCTATGCCGGATGCCAGGTTGCCTATGCGCAGTGCCAAATTGTCAGGAAATCACGTGCGTAAAACGCAAATATGGATTAGCAAGGTTTGAGTAAATCGCCGGGCGAAAAGCCGTAACGGCGACGAAAAGCGGTAGAAAAGTTGGTGGCGTGCTGATAACCCGACATCCAGGCCGCCTGCTGTACGCTATATCCTTCCAGTAGATAGCCGCGCGCATGTTCCAGACGGCAATCGCGCAGGTAGTCGAATACCGAACAGCCATAGGCTGCACGGAACTTACTGCGCAGGCTGCTGGGGCTCATCGCCGCGCGTTGGGCCAGTTCATTAAGGGTGTAGTCATTTTCGGGACTCTCCTCCAGCAGTCGGCGAACGACCTCCAGCCGCTGCTGCTCACCGCTCGTCGCAAGACGTTTACCGCTCTCGACTTGACACATGCTGAGACCATGACCGAACAGTTGTAATATCAGCCCTTCCAGCATCAGCTGACGAGAAACATGGCTAATCGTACTCTGCTGCGCGTACTGCAGTCCGCTGAGTAAAAACCCCGGTACCTGCCAGATAAGCGTCGGCGTCTGGCATCTTTCCCACTCGCGCATCAACGATTCAAGCAACCCCGTGCGATACGCGCCGTCGGGATATAAACCGAGCGATAATGTACGGAGTTTACTATCAGCATGATGACGGGCACGCATCGTCTGGTGCTCACTCAGGCGTGAGCTAAACGCCATGCCGGAGCACACCACATGCTCCTGTCCGTTAAGCGTCAGGATCACGCAGCCTTCCAGTACCACCAGCATATACAGAGGACTGTCGTGGCGAGAGGTGGTTTCATAGGGTTGCAATACCTGTACGTCGGAGTGCGTCACGCACATCCCGCAGGGGAGAGTCATCTCCTCAATTTCACCTTGCAGAACAGGGCTGCCAGACGGCAAATCCGGTCTCTGTGCCAACAGGGGAAAGCGGTAATCGATCCCGTAGCGCTCACCAAAATCCATAAACTCGCTGACGGAGAAAGTGCGAGCGACACGTCCGGAGGCATTCAGGGCGGTGGTGTTGTTCATGCTGTCTTCTGCACAGGAAATGGGATTAACGGTTTATAACTGAAGCAACATTACCATTACCTGCACAATACGACAATAATAATGAGAACCATTATCAATATAGGTAATCAGCAAAATAAACAGCTTAATCCAGCCAGTTTAGATCTACCGAGGAAGCAGACGGCGCAGCCTCTTTTAACCAGCGATACAGCAGCTCAATATTTCTGAGCCGTGTTGAAGCCTTTGGCCAGACAAGGTAATACCCCTCGCCAGTCGCCACAGCATCTTTAAACGGTAACGCCAACATCCCTGCCTGAATGGCCGCCAGGCATAACAGCAGGTCGGCAACAGACACGCCATGACCACTCATCGCGGCAAGACTACCCTGCTCCAGGGTGTCGAACACTTTGCCTCGCGCAAGATTCAACGCCGGAAACTTCCCAGTGCGTTGCAGCCACCGACGCCAGTCGCGGCGATCCGCTGAGGGATGAATCAGTTCACAGGCAGAAAGATCGCGCTGCGCCTGCACCAGCAGTGCGGGTGAACACACCGGGATAAGCCACTCCTGAAACAGCAACCGGCTGTCGGTATCGTCACCAAAATGGCCATTCCCTAACAGGATCGCACAGTCATACGGTTCACGACTGAATGATACGGAATCGGTATCCATCCAGACGCTGGAAATTTCGATCACCGGAGTCGGATGCGCTTCACGGAAAAGACGCAGCACATCCAGAAGCCAGCGCATTGTCAACGTAGACGGCGCTTTCAGCCGCAGCTCATGACTGCTGCTGCGAAAGGCATGACACGCGTGTTCCAGACTCTGAAACCCAGCCGTCAACTGCTGCGCTAACCCTTGGCCAGAAGGTGTTATCTCGATACGCGGGCCGCTGCGGATAAATAACTCACAGCCAAACCATGCCTCCAGCGTGCGAATATGACGGCTTACCGCGCCCGGCGTCACGTTAAGCTGAATAGCGGCTTTGCTGAACGATCCCAGACGGGCTGCGGCTTCAAAAGCCCTCAGGGCATACAACGGAGGTAGCGTCATCGTGAGTTTCTATGTTGAGTTTTACTCACAGTAGAGCGCAGTTTTATTCGTTTTTCAATGCGCTACGTAAACGGAATACTGGTGGAAAATATCATCAGGATAATCAGGTATGAATTTCACTTTACTGGCTGCCTATAGCCTCAGCGTAGTAACCCTGCTGTTAACGCCGGGTCCTGTCGTGGCGCTGATTACCACCACCGCGGCGCAGCACGGCTATCGCCGGGCTTTTCTCACGCTGATTGGCACTAACGGCGCTTCTTTAGTACTGATTGCTCTGGCTGCACTGATGCTAGCTGGCATGGTTTCAATCTCTGCGATATGGCTTGGCGTACTGGGTCTTGTGGGATCGTTGTATATCGGAGTGATGGCGATTAACGGCCTGCGGGCCAGGGCCTCAAACCCCGGGCTGGGTGCGCGAAAACGCGATAACAGCGGGCTTATCCACGGATTTCTGACCGGGGTCGCCAACCAAAAAGACATTGGTAATGACTCCAACTTATTGATAGTGTTTTATGTTCAGATAATGCCCGATGACTTTGTCATGCAGCTCCACCGATTTTGAGAACGACAGCGACTTCCGTCCCAGCCGTGCCAGGTGCTGCCTCAGATTCAGGTTATGCCGCTCAATTCGCTGCGTATATCGCTTGCTGATTACGTGCAGCTTTCCCTTCAGGCGGGATTCATACAGCGGCCAGCCATCCGTCATCCATATCACCACGTCAAAGGGTGACAGCAGGCTCATAAGACGCCCCAGCGTCGCCATAGTGCGTTCACCGAATACGTGCGCAACAACCGTCTTCCGGAGCCTGTCATACGCGTAAAACAGCCAGCGCTGGCGCGATTTAGCCCCGACGTATCCCCACTGTTCGTCCATTTCCGCGCAGACGATGACGTCACTGCCCGGCTGTATGCGCGAGGTTACCGACTGCGGCCTGAGTTTTTTAAATGGCGGAAAATCGTGTTGAGGCCAACGCCCATAATGCGGGCGGTTGCCCGGCATCCAACGCCATTCATGGCCATATCAATGATTTTCTGGTGCGTACCGGGTTGAGAAGCGGTGTAAGTGAACTGCAGTTGCCATGTTTTACGGCAGTGAGAGCAGAGATAGCGCTGATGTCCGGCGGTGCTTTTGCCGTTACGCACCACCCCGTCAGTAGCTGAACAGGAGGGACAGCTGATAGAAACAGAAGCCACTGGAGCACCTCAAAAACACCATCATACACTAAATCAGTAAGTTGGCAGCATCACCCCGGAAGTTTGCTTGTTACAAACGAAGTTAATAGAAAATACCGATGATCAGGGTATGAGTTACAAAGCCCACAATCAGCGGTACGGCGGTACGTTTAACCACATCAAATGGCGTTATTTTCGCCCCACTGGAAACGGCAATCACCACGCCGGAAACCGGTGAAATTGCCCGCCCCATATGTGATGCCTGCTGCATCGGCAGGATCATGGCAACAGCGTTAGCGCCCATACTTGCCGCGATTTGCGGGATCAGCTCAACGAAAGCAAGGAATGGCGCATTACCCGATCCCATAATAATTGCTGCCGCCAGCGTCACCAGCGCAAACACCACCGCCATAGCAAATGGGGGTAATCCCACGTGCTCCGCCATCAGGATTAATTGATCAATGGCACCAATAACTTTAATCCCGTGGGCAAAAACACCTGCCGCAACCAGCAGCCCAACTACCCCGGTAAAGGCAGTGCCCATGCCTTTAAGGAAATGGCTGAATCCTTCGCATACTGACTTTAAATCACGCACCCGCAGCCATTCAATCAACATACAGACAGCCATCGAAATGAGCACAATGGTGATAATATTCAGGTTAATACCACTGACAAACATTTCCGATGATCCCACCGCCATCAGTATCGGAAGCATCGGGAGCAGCGCATAAAAAGCCGGGGCTTTTCCTGAGTCAGTCACCTCAGCGCTACCGATTTCTCGTGGAAGTGTCCCCGCTTTACGGTCGCAATGCCGCTGCCAGAAGAAATGGCAGACACCGACGACCAGCACGGTTGCCAGCGCTGCGGGTCCCTGGTGGTAAACAACGTATTCCACCACATCCATATTGACCGCTTTAGATCCCCTGATAGCATCGATGGCCGTCGGGGTATATGCCACACCAAGCGAGGTGGCAATAACCCCAGCGGCTGAGGCCGCAGAAAGCCCTAACCCCAGCATAATGGGGAACATCGTCCCCATCAGCAACACGGCTAGCCCGGTGGCGGATGGAATGGCCAACTGCAGGAGGCTGGCGAGCAGATAGGAGAAAAATAGAAGCACATAGGGCGAACGCAGCGCGCGCAAAGGTTTCGTCACAACCCGCACAACCGCTTCATTTGCCCCGATATGATCCATGTAATGCGCAAATCCCATGAGCGCCATGATCATCAGGCCGAGATCGGCGGCACGCGTACTAAAGAGATCGCGCATCACCTCGAAAGGATCGAGAAATGAAATCCCCGTACTGGCAACACCCTTCGGTAATACAGAACCCCATCCGGTTAACGCCGTACAAATCATCAACACCAGGCCAGCAATGAACAACACGGGTTCAGCGCGATAACCTTTCAGGATCAGACGCGCGACCACCACGATCACCAGTAGGGCAATTAACACCTGAATCATGACTGAGCTCTCCCCTGCGCGAACTCAGCAAAGGTTTCCTCAATGACCGCTACCACGACATCGCTGGCGGCCCGCAGTGAACGCACCGGCAGGTATTCATAAATCGAATGAAAGTTATGGGCACCGGTAAAAATATTCGGGCAAGGTAGTCCTTTCTGCGATAACACTGCGCCATCATATCCACCACGCATGGCGACAGGTTGCGGGGTAATGCCACACTTCTGATACGCGCGTAACGCAATATCAATCGGGTAGTGAGCATCGCCCTGCAAGCTATTGAACACATTGGCATAGCGATCGGTTAAATGGCAGACCACGCTGTTTTCTCCCCACAGCGCGCAGGTGCTGACGGCCAGCTGGCGGATATATGCCATACGCGCCTTATACCCCTCTTCGGTAAACTCCCGGATATCCAGCTTAAGTACCGTACGGGCACTGTTACCCTGAAGTTGTTTTACCCAGTAATACCCTTCGCGTCCTTCCGTATACTCAGGCGCCTCTCCTCCGGGCAGCATCGCAATAAACTTATGCGCCATCAGCAGAGAGTTCTTCAGCTTACCTTTGGCCGACATAGGGTGTGCGGACTGGCCGGTAAAGATGATTTCCGCATCACCCGCGTTCCAGTTCTCATAGACAAATTCTCCAATGCCGCAGCAATCCAGGGTATAGCCAAAATCAGCCCCAAACGCCGCAACATCAAATGCTTTTGCACCTCGTAATCCCTGCTCTTCATCAGGAACAAAACCGACCTTCACCGGCCCATGCTTAATCTCCGGATGTGCGACAAGGTACTCCAGGGCATTCATAATCGCGGCGATGGCGGCTTTATCATCTGCCCCCAACAGACTGGTACCATCCGTCACCAGCAGGTCATCACCGATATAATTTTTCAGTTCTGGAAATTCACTTTCGCGCAGATAAATTTTTAGCTCCTGGTTCAGACACAAATCCCCACCGCTGTAGTGAAGACGTTGTGCTTTTGGGTGATGCTGCCAACTTACTGATTTAGTGTATGATGGTGTTTTTGAGGTGCTCCAGTGGCTTCTGTTTCTATCAGCTGTCCCTCCTGTTCAGCTACTGACGGGGTGGTGCGTAACGGCAAAAGCACCGCCGGACATCAGCGCTATCTCTGCTCTCACTGCCGTAAAACATGGCAACTGCAGTTCACTTACACCGCTTCTCAACCCGGTACGCACCAGAAAATCATTGATATGGCCATGAATGGCGTTGGATGCCGGGCAACCGCCCGCATTATGGGCGTTGGCCTCAACACGATTTTCCGCCATTTAAAAAACTCAGGCCGCAGTCGGTAACCTCGCGCATACAGCCGGGCAGTGACGTCATCGTCTGCGCGGAAATGGACGAACAGTGGGGATACGTCGGGGCTAAATCGCGCCAGCGCTGGCTGTTTTACGCGTATGACAGGCTCCGGAAGACGGTTGTTGCGCACGTATTCGGTGAACGCACTATGGCGACGCTGGGGCGTCTTATGAGCCTGCTGTCACCCTTTGACGTGGTGATATGGATGACGGATGGCTGGCCGCTGTATGAATCCCGCCTGAAGGGAAAGCTGCACGTAATCAGCAAGCGATATACGCAGCGAATTGAGCGGCATAACCTGAATCTGAGGCAGCACCTGGCACGGCTGGGACGGAAGTCGCTGTCGTTCTCAAAATCGGTGGAGCTGCATGACAAAGTCATCGGGCATTATCTGAACATAAAACACTATCAATAAGTTGGAGTCATTACCGTTTTCCTAATCTAGGGAAGGTGCGAACAAGTTCCTGATATGAGATCATCATATTCATCCGGAGCGCATCCCAGAGGGACATCATGAGCCATCAACTCACCTTCGCCGATAGTGAATTCAGCACTAAGCGCCGTCAGACCCGAAAAGAGATTTTCCTCTCCCGCATGGAGCAGATTCTGCCATGGCAGAATATGACCGCTGTCATCGAGCCGTTTTATCCCAAGGCGGGCAATGGCCGACGGCCCTATCCGCTGGAGACCATGCTGCGTATTTACTGCATGCAGCATTGGTACAACCTGAGCGACGGTGCCATGGAAGATGCCCTGTACGAAATCGCCTCCATGCGCCTGTTTGCCCGATTATCCCTGGATAGCGCCCTGCCGGATCGCACCACCATCATGAATTTCCGCCACCTGCTCGAGCAGCATCAACTGGCCCGTCAATTGTTCAAGACCATCAATCGCTGGCTGGCCGAAGCAGGCGTCATGATGACCCAAGGCACTTTGGTGGATGCCACCATCATTGAGGCACCCAGCTCTACCAAGAACAAAGAGCAGCAACGCGATCCGGAGATGCATCAGACCAAGAAAGGCAATCAGTGGCACTTTGGCATGAAGGCCCACATTGGTGTCGATGCCAAGAGTGGCCTGACCCACAGCCTAGTTACCACCGCGGCCAACGAGCATGACCTCAATCAGCTGTGTAATCTGCTTCATGGAGAGGAGCAATTTGTCTCAGCCGATGCCGGCTACCAAGGAGCGCCACAGCGCGAGGAGCTGGCCGAGGTGGATGTTGACTGGCTGATCGCCGAGCGTCCCGGCAAGGTAAAAACCTTGAAGCAGCATCCGCGCAAGAACAAAACGGCCATCAACATCGAATACATGAAAGCCAGCATCCGTGCCAAGGTGGAGCACCCGTTTCGCATCATCAAGCGGCAGTTCGGCTTCGTGAAAGCCAGATACAAGGGGCTGCTGAAAAACGATAACCAACTGGCGATGTTATTCACCCTGGCCAACCTGTTTCGGGTGGACCAAATGATACGTCAGTGGGAGAGATCTCAGTAAAAACCGGAAATAACGCCAGAAATGGTGGAAAAAATAGCCTAAATAGGCTGATTCGATGTGTTTGCGGGAAAAAAATCGGCCCAGATCCGCGAAATTTTAATCAGCGAGTCAGCTTGGGAAGAAATGACCTGCTTATTCGCACCTTCCCTATACAAGCCAATCTCTATCTCAACAAAGCGTGTCCAGTCACGATGAGCCAGTGCATTTACAACAGTTTCGCGAATAGCTTCCAGTGGATAATACCAGGTTGTTTCCCGACGTAGATGCGTATCGGGTAGAGGGGCCTCTGAAGTGATAAAGGGCATGATAGTTGACATCAAACGCTCAATCAATCCACCATCGATCAAAGCCTTTCCGGCTTCCTCAGTATCAAAACGCCCAACCATTGGACCATCCAGAATATCATCGAGTAACGGTTGGTACTCCTTATCCTCGCTGGCAAACGCAAAGACTCGGATATCTGGTCGATGCGAGAGTTCAACCATTTTGATTTTGAACTCAACGGGATAATTAGGGCTTTTTTTACGCACTGTGGTTAATGATTTCATGGATAGTGTCCACCATATTTGGTGTCCACTATCCTCTCAGGAATTTCAGGATCTGCCAGACGGTGCTGAGACGACGCTTACGAATGTTATACCCCCTGCTGCAGTGGAAAGACGTGGTGACAGATACCCCTTCCCCACATTCAGGCAGCAACTCTTTCATCAGTAGCAGGCGGGAATCAATATGAGCAGGATCGGTGTGGTTAAAACGATGAAGGAGCGATTTTGTCCGCAAAGAATCCGCTTTTATGGCGGGTTCAGCAGGGAAAAAGTAATCCCCATCTTTAAGACGGACACGTTCCACCCTGGTATCAGCGCAGGGCGGCAATTTATCATTCATTAATTCTGTTTCCTCCGTATGCAGCGTGGAGCCTTTCCTGTTACCGGTTTTATCCGGATGTATGCTGTCCCGTGAAGTGGCGGGCAAACTCACTTCTAAAAAATTACGGCCAGATCTTGTCATGCCTATCACAAAGTATCATAACCGAGCATTGTGTAAAGATGAAAACCGTCAAATTGAGCGCAATCGAGCTGCATGATATGATCAGAACCCTACTAAATCAGAAGTATTGGGTATGAGATTACTTTTGAGGAAGCACGTAAATGAAACGAGTGGTTCTGTTTTCATGTGGGAGCGCTTGTCGCTCCCTGAATAGTCCATGTGACAATGAAGATTAAACAGCATCATAACCAGCATGATGCCGTTGCATTTCTTGCATATCGGCAGACTACATCAGAACCCGGTAACCTTGGATGCTGGGATAATGGCAGAGAAGAGGCACTTACTGTATCTACGGTAAAAAGCGGTTTTGTCGATGAAGTTTTAAAGGAAACCCTCCAGAAACGCTGATGAAATTGCGCAGTTTCGCTGGCCTGATGCGACAACAACTCGCCAGTAGAATGGGTATTTCTTACAAATACCTGCGCAGCATAGAAGCAAACCCATCCAGAGCGAGCATTACTACACTTAACCATTATGCCAAGAAGTGTGGTGTTAAAAGCCCTTTGATTTATCTGTAAATAAGATAAAACATGATAATTTCATCAAGTTGCATGGTAATTTATCCAGGATCCATTTGTGTCCAGGACGTAAGTCTTCACAGCTGTCGAATCAATTCTATTTCGTAAGGCGGCTCACGTTTTTATGCCCTGAGCAGTGCTTTTCCGGCTGGAACTTTCCCCCACTCATTCACTGTGATTTAATATGCTAAACCGGTTTAATTAAGTTTAGCCTTGGAGGGTTTTAGCATGAAAGCAAAAGTTTGGGTTCTGGGCGACGCAGTGGTGGACCTGCTACCGGAGAGTGAAGGGCGCTTGCTACAGTGCCCTGGAGGCGCGCCGGCTAACGTGGCGGTAGGGGTTGCCCGCCTTGGCGGCAACAGCGGATTTATCGGCCGCGTCGGCGGTGACCCGTTTGGCCGCTACATGCGTCATACCCTGCAACAGGAGCAGGTCGACGTCAGCCATATGTATCTTGACGATCATCACCGCACGTCCACTGTGGTGGTCGACCTTGATGACCAAGGTGAACGCACCTTTACCTTTATGGTACGCCCCAGCGCTGACCTGTTCCTGGCTGAAGAAGACCTGCCACAGTTTGCCGCCGGACAGTGGTTGCACATCTGCTCCATCGCGCTCAGCGCCGAGCCCAGCCGCAGTGCTACCTTCGCGGCTATGGAGAACATCAAACGTGCCGGTGGCCGGGTGAGCTTTGACCCTAATATCCGCCTGGATCTCTGGCAAGATCAGAACCTGTTGCACGCCTGTCTCGACCGCGCCCTGCGTCTGGCGAACGTGGTGAAACTGTCCGAAGAAGAGCTGATACTCATCAGCGGGAGTAATGATATCGCGCAGGGGATCGCCAGCATCACTGAGCGTTATCAGCCTGAATTACTGCTGGTGACTCAGGGTAAAGCGGGCGTCATCGCCGCATTCCAGCAGCAGTTTATCCATTTCAGCGCTAAACCGGTTGTCAGCGTGGATACCACCGGTGCGGGCGATGCGTTTGTCGCCGGACTGCTTGCCAGCCTTGCTGCCAACGGGATGCCGGCGGATATCAATGCCCTGGAGCCAACGCTCGCTCTGGCGCAAACCTGCGGTGCCCTGGCAACCCTGGCGAAAGGCGCGATGACTGCCCTGCCATACCAGCGCGATCTACACCGCCAGATTTGATCCTAAATACCGTCGTACGCGGTCCACTTTGTTGCATCCATCACACTTATTAAACCGGTTTAGCAAAATCAATTTCAAAATGTTAAATGTCGTGCTTAACATTGCAACTAAACCGGTTTAGTAAAAACACACAATTTTTTATTTTCCTTTTGGGATGCAATCAATATGTTCAGAAAAAGCACACTCGCGGTTCTTATCGCTTTGCTAACCGGCGCCGCCTCAGCCCATGCACAAACGGATCTCAGCAGTATCGAAGCCCGTTTAATTGCGCTGGAAAAACGCTTACAGGATGCCGAAAACAGAGCGCAAACGGCAGAAACCCGCGCAGAGTCGGCAGAGAAGAAAGTACAGCAGCTCACGACACAGCAACAAAAAACCCAGGACAGCACTCAGGAAGTGGCTCAGCGTACCGCCAAACTGGAGAAAAAAGCCGATGAGAAAAGCGGGTTTGAGTTCCACGGCTACGCCCGCTCCGGCGTGATAATGAATGACTCCGGCGCCAGCACCAAATCCGGAGCCTACATGACGCCAGCAGGGGAAACCGGTGGGGCTATTGGCCGCCTGGGAAACCAGGCCGATACCTATGTTGAAATGAATCTTGAACATAAGCAGACCCTGGATAACGGGGCAACGACCCGCTTCAAAGTCATGGTCGCCGACGGTCAAACCACTTATAACGACTGGACGGCGAGCACCAGTGATTTGAACGTGCGTCAGGCCTTTGTTGAACTGGGCAACTTGCCCACCTTCGACGGGCCGTTTAAAGGCTCCACCCTGTGGGCCGGGAAACGCTTTGACCGGGATAACTTTGACATTCACTGGATCGACTCGGATGTCGTGTTCCTCGCCGGTACCGGCGGCGGTATTTACGATGTCAGGTGGAACGACAGCGTTCGCAGCAACTTCTCTCTTTACGGGCGTAACTTCGGCGATATTGCTGATACCAGCAACAGTGTGCAGAACTACATCGTCAGCATGAACAATTTCATCGGGCCGGTGCAGATGATGGTCAGCGGGATGCGGGCAAAAGACAACGACGAACGCCAGGATACCAACGGTAATCCGGTCAAAGGCGATGCGGCAAATACCGGTGTACATGCGCTGCTCGGGTTGCACAACGACAGTTTTTACGGCCTGCGTGAAGGTGCCAGCAAAACCGCCCTGCTCTACGGTCACGGACTGGGTGCCGAAGTTAAAGGTGTCGGCTCTGACGGCGCGTTACGCTCGGGGGCTAACACCTGGCGCTTCGCCAGCTACGGCACCACGCCACTGAGCAAGAACTGGTTTATCGCCCCGGCGATACTGGCACAAACCAGTAAAGACCGTTATGTCGATGGCGACAGCTACCAGTGGGCAACCCTCAACATGCGTCTGATCCAGGAGATCAATCAAAACTTCGCCCTCGCTTATGAAGGCAGTTACCAGTATATGGATCTCAAACCTGAAGGTTATAACGATCGCCATGCGGTAAACGGCAGCTTCTACAAGCTCACCTTCGCCCCGACCTTTAAGGTTGGCGACATCGGCGATTTCTTCAGCCGTCCTGAAATCCGTCTTTACACCTCGTGGATGGACTGGAGCAAAAAACTCAATAATTACGCCAGCGATGACGCGCTGGGCAGCAGTGGTTTTAAATCGGGCGGCGAATGGTCGTTCGGGATGCAGATGGAAACCTGGTTTTGATGGTTAACACCTGGCGACAGTAACCGCCGGGGCGACAAAATACGTTTCGTCGCCCCGGACACAATAACAACGAAGAGAATGCGCTCCGGCTACCACGGGACGACAACTCGAAAATCAATACGCATTCAGAGGGTACTATGGATTTTGAACAGATTTCCCGCTCGCTACTTCCGCTTCTGGGAGGCAAGGAAAATATCGCCAGCGCCGCGCACTGTGCCACACGCCTGCGCCTGGTGCTGGTCGATGACTCACTGGCCGATCAGCAGGCCATCGGCAAAATTGATGGGGTGAAGGGCTGTTTCCGTAACGCCGGACAGATGCAGATTATCTTCGGCACCGGGGTGGTGAACAAAGTCTACGCCGCCTTTATCCAGGCGGCAGGGATTGGCGAATCCAGCAAATCGGAAGCTGCCGACATTGCGGCGAAAAAACTGAATCCTTTCCAGCGCATTGCCCGCCTGTTGTCGAACATCTTTGTGCCGATCATCCCGGCTATCGTCGCCTCCGGCCTGTTGATGGGCCTTCTGGGGATGGTTAAAACGTACGGCTGGGTCGACCCGGGTAACGCCATCTACATCATGCTGGATATGTGCAGCTCAGCGGCGTTTATTATTCTGCCGATCCTGATTGGCTTCACCGCCGCCCGCGAGTTCGGTGGTAATCCTTATCTTGGCGCGACGCTTGGCGGCATCCTGACTCACCCGGCGCTCACCAACGCCTGGGGTGTGGCCGCCGGTTTCCACACCATGAACTTCTTCGGCCTTGAGATTGCCATGATCGGCTATCAGGGCACGGTGTTCCCGGTGCTGCTGGCGGTGTGGTTTATGAGCATCGTTGAGAAACAGCTGCGTCGCGTGATCCCCGATGCACTGGATCTGATCCTGACGCCGTTCCTGACGGTGATCATTTCCGGTTTTATCGCCCTGCTGATTATCGGCCCGGCTGGTCGCGCGCTTGGCGACGGTATTTCGTTTGTCCTTAGCACCCTGATTACCCACGCCGGTTGGCTGGCCGGACTGCTGTTTGGCGGTCTCTATTCGGTTATCGTCATTACCGGTATTCACCACAGCTTCCACGCCATCGAAGCGGGACTGCTGGGCAACCCATCCATCGGCGTCAACTTCCTGCTGCCGATTTGGGCGATGGCCAACGTCGCTCAGGGCGGTGCTTGTCTGGCGGTGTGGTTCAAAACGAAAGATGCCAAAATCAAAGCCATTACCCTGCCCTCGGCGTTTTCTGCCATGCTCGGCATCACCGAAGCGGCGATTTTTGGTATTAACTTACGCTTTGTAAAACCGTTTATCGCAGCCCTGATTGGCGGCGCGGTGGGCGGCGCGTGGGTGGTATCCATGCATGTTTACATGACCGCGGTGGGCCTGACGGCTATCCCTGGCATGGCTATCGTGCAGGCCAGCTCGCTGCTGAACTACATTATCGGGATGGTTATCGCCTTTGGCGTCGCCTTTGTCGTCTCCCTGGTACTGAAATACAAAACGGACGCTGAATAATGTCACATCCATCACGCCTGCCTGCGATTTTGCAGGCTGTTATGCAGGGCCAGCCGCGCGCGCTGGCCGACAGCCACTATCCCCGCTGGCACCATGCGCCGGTGACCGGGCTGATGAACGATCCCAACGGCTTTATTGAATTTGCCGGACGTTATCACCTGTTTTATCAGTGGAACCCGCTCGCCTGCGATCATAAGTTCAAGTGCTGGGGGCACTGGAGCTCTGCCGACCTGCTGCACTGGCAACATGAGCCGATCGCGCTCATGCCGGATGAAGAGTATGACCGCAACGGCTGCTACTCCGGAAGCGCCGTGGATAGTCAGGGCACGCTCACCCTGTGCTATACCGGCAACGTAAAATTTGACGACGGCAGCCGAACCGCGTGGCAGTGCCTGGCGACGGAAAATGCCGACGGCACGTTTACCAAACTCGGCCCGGTATTACCGCTGCCGGAGGGCTATACCGGCCACGTGCGTGACCCGAAAGTCTGGCAGCACGAAGGTCGCTGGTACATGGTGCTGGGCGCACAGGATTTGCAAAAGCGTGGCAAGGTGTTGTTATTCAGCTCAGCGGACCTTCATGAGTGGACGAGTCAGGGCGAAATCGCCGGTTATGGCATCAATGGCCTGGACGACGCGGGCTATATGTGGGAATGCCCGGACCTGTTTGCCCTCGGCGACCAGCATGTCCTGATTTGCTGCCCGCAGGGCGTGCCTCGTGAGAAAGAGCGCTATCTCAACACCTACCCGGCAGTGTGGATGAGCGGCGATTTCGACTACCACCGCGCGGCCTTCGAGCATGGCGAACTGCACGAATTGGACGCAGGGTTTGAGTTCTACGCCCCGCAAACCATGCTTACCAGTGATGGCCGCCGTCTGCTGGTCGGCTGGATGGGCGTGCCGGAGGGCGAAGAGATGCTTCAACCGACCCTCACCAACGGCTGGATCCATCAGATGACCTGCCTGCGTGAGCTGGAGTTTATCGATGGTCAGCTATACCAACGTCCTCTACGAGAGCTGAGCGCCCTGCGCGGCGAAGCGCACGGCTGGGCAGGGAACTCCCTGCCGCTGGCACCGATGGAAATCGTTCTACAAACCACTGGGGACGATATTTTGAGCCTCGATTTTGACGGCGCATTAATCCTTGAACGCGATGCCAGCGGGATCCGCCTGGCCCGACCCAGTCTGGCCAGCGACGAGAAGCATTATCGTTACTGGCGCGGAGACGTCCGCTCGCTGCATATTTTCATCGACCAGTCTAGCGTGGAGATTTTCATCAACGGCGGCGAAGGAGTGATGAGCTGCCGCTACTTCCCGGCCTGTTCAGGGCAGCTAATGTTCTCTGGCATCACACCGGACGCATTCTGCTACTGGCCGCTGCGAACTTGCATGGTAGAATAAGCGTTTTGCCTCAAGCTCATGGCGTCGTAATGAAAACTAAACGCGTAACCATTAAAGATATCGCCGAACAGGCTGGCGTCTCAAAAGCGACCGCCAGCCTAGTACTGAACGGTCGTGGTAAGGAGCTGCGTGTGGCGCAGGAAACGCGTGAGCGAGTACTGGCGATTGCCCGTGAGCAGCACTATCAGCCAAGCATTCACGCCCGCTCGCTGCGCGACAACCGCAGCCACACCATCGGACTGGTGGTGCCGGAGATCACCAACCACGGCTTTGCGGTCTTTTCACATGAGCTGGAAATGCTGTGCCGCGAAGCAGGCGTCCAGCTATTGATCTCTTGTACTGATGAAAACCCCGGTCAGGAGAGCGTGGTGGTCAATAACATGATTTCCCGCCAGGTTGACGGTCTGATCGTCGCTTCATGTATGCACAACGATGCCGACTATCTTAAGCTCAGCCAACAACTGCCAGTAGTGCTGTTTGACCGTTGTCCTAATGAAAGCCTGCTGCCGCTGGTGATGACTGATTCGATTACCCCAACGGCGGAACTGATTTCCCGCATTGCACCTAAGCATAGCGATGAGTTCTGGTTTTTAGGCGGTCAGTCGCGTCTGTCGCCTTCACGCGATCGTCTGACCGGCTTCACGCAGGGTTTGGCTCAGGCGGGTATTGCACTGCGCCCGGAATGGGTGATTAACGGTAACTACCACCCGAGCTCAGGCTATGAGATGTTCGCCGCACTCTGCGCGCGACTTGGGCGGCCGCCTAAGGCGCTGTTCACTGCCGCCTGTGGACTGCTCGAAGGGGTACTGCGCTATATGAGCCAGCACCATTTACTCGACTCAGATATCCATCTGACGAGCTTTGACGATCACTATCTTTATGATTCGCTGTCGCTGCGTATCGATACCGTACAGCAGGATAACCGCCAGTTGGCCTGGCACTGCTATGATCTGATAAGCCAATTGATCGAGGGCGATACGCCCGAAACGCTACAACGCTACCTGCCCGCAACGCTGCAGTTTAGGCATCAGTAATAACTGAGCATTTTTGAATACCCTACAGAGGTGAAATCTGGTGCGAATCCAACAATCAAAAATCAATATTTGTAGTGATGTGATGCGGAAAGGTCTTCACTGCATCAGTAATCACACCAATCGGGTTAAACGGCAAACTGAGTGGTGGTAAAGACTGACACCGGCATTATTACTGTCACTGTGGAACATCACTCCGGCGGGTTTACCGCAAGCTTCCCACGCAATTTCCAGCGCTTTGATGTCAGCTTGCTGTCCGGTGAGAATGACATTGCCCAACCCTCAGGTTTCCTTGCGAACAGATCGAGAACAACAGCAAGGTAAGCCCAACGCTTGCCTGTCCAGATATACGTCACATCGCCGCACCACACCTGATTCGGTTCTGTCACTGCAAACTGTCGCTCAAGGCGATTCGGGATAGCGGTGTGTTCATGACCACCACGTTTATACCGGTGAGTTGGCTGCTGACAACTCACCAGACCCGGTTCTTTCATGAGCCTTCCGGCAAGCCAGCGTCCCATTCTGAAGCCTTTCAGGGTTGCCATAATCGCGATACTTCTTGCGCCAGCAGAGCCATGGCTGATGTTATGCAGTTCCAGAACCTGACTGCGTAACACAGCTCGCCTGCCGTCTGGCTTTTCGGGGCTTTTTCCCCAGTATTTGTAGCTGCTGCGATGAACCCCGAACACGTGGCAAAGTGTGACCACAGGATACTGCGCTCTGAGTTTCCCGATTAACGAGAATTGTTCAGGGAGTCTGGCATCAAGAGCGCGGTAGCCTTTTTTAATATGTCGTTTTCCATTTCAATGCGTTGTATTTTTTTCTTCAGCTCACGTATTTCAATCTGCTCCGGGGTTATAGGAAAGGCTTTAGGTATTTTGCCCTGTCGTTCATCCCGCAACTGCTTTACCCATCGCGTCATGGTAGAAAGGCCGACATCCATAGCACTGGCCGCAGCTGCAACGGTGTAGTTCTGATCAAGGACCAGTTGAGCGGATTCGCGTTTAAACTCTGCGCTGAAATTTCTTTTTTTCATTGAGGCACCTGTAATGTTCTGAGGTGAGCATATCACCTCTGTTCAGGTGGCCAAATTCAGTAAACCACTTCACTTGAGATAGGCATACGGATCGTGCCCATTATTACGGGCCGACTGGATCAAACTCATGATCGCAGCAGCGCGCTTGAGCATGCGAACCCGCGCCGAGCATTTGAGAAGGCAACGGGATGAACGCTGGCTGGATAGCCGTGGTTTTCTGGGTAAGCAGGCGAATCCATTTGTGGACGAGGTTGGCATTGAGGCTGTAGCCCAAGGCGATGTTTGCGATGGAGGCATCGGGTTCAGAACACTCCTGAATGACCTGGGCCTTGAAAGATTTGCTGTTGGTACGGCGCTGAGGGCGCATGGAAAATCCGCTTGATGGGCCATGGCCTTCGGCGGCGGTATCGGGAAGGTGTGTTGGCCGGACGGATACTGTTGAACTACGTTGTCTGGGGCAACGGAAGTGTTTCGGCCCGACTCTGGAACGCGATCCGCAGCGACGACTGGGCAATTCCGCACGTTGGCCTGAGCAGCCTCGGGGAAATCGTCGTCTGGGCGCGCCCAGACGAGTTTCCGCCAAGGAACATGCAGACAAGCAAGGGGCTGCGGGCACTCGACTACAACGTGAGGATCGGTGTTTGATCGAGGCGCCTGTGGCACACGCAGGCTGACGAGCCAGGCGCTGTCCATTGCCTGATCAGGCCGCCCCCCTGCGCCTTGCCTGAGCAGTTGACCTGCATCAATGGGGCGGGAGAACGCTGTACATTGACTCTTGACTCTTGAAGTTTGTCATGGTAGGTGTAATATTTTACAAAGTATTGCAAGGATTTCCTTGGCCGGAACCGCAAAGCGACGCAATTGGAGAGGGTGAGATGAAAGCGCACCTACAGGTGATTTTCACGCTCGATGAATTGGCTGCGTACTTGAAAGTCGGCAAGCGGACGCTTTATCGGCTCGCCGCGCACGGGGAAATTCCGGCTTTCAAGGTGGACGGGACGTGGCGGTTTCGTCAAAGTGAAATCGATCAGTGGCTCAATGATCAGACCCGAGCCGGAGCAAAGAAGGAGGTGATGCGCAAGCGTGAACAGCAGAAGTCATCCGAGCAGCCCGTGTCGCCTGGGCGCAGTGTCAAGGCTCAATTGAAATGTCCGTTATCCAGCTCAATTAAAATGACCACTTTGATCTCTCATTCTCTTTACTGATAGACTTTCCTCCGACTGAAACAACAGGATGATTGAGCCCATGCTTCGATACGAGTTAACGCCGAACAATGCAGGTTTTATACTGTGGGGAGATTCAGAAGCCCTGAATGAATTACATGAACTCATTCATTACATCGTGGATGAAAGCCCACTGATTAAAGTTAAAGACGGATTTATGTTATCCCTTGCCTATGATATTCGTAAAGCACGGGAAGGTAATCGTCGTGTTGAGCAACATCAGTATGATCAACATGATACATATAAGCTTTATGGTGTTGAGCTTTTATGGCCTCTGGTCCTGGTACAGTCCTCAATACTCAGAAACTCAATGGGTTATATTCAGACAGACAAAAACCAGCTGTCTGTCATGTATGCCTTTGAATACCTGATAGAATCAGCATTAACAGAGTCTGAGAGAACAACGTCGAATGATATTATGCTAACAGTAAAATATGCATCAGACTCTGATTTTAATTTCATTGAGGATAATATTGACAGCAGGTGCTGCTATTTTATCAGCCTATCTCCGGAGCAAAGAAAAAAGCAGTTAATCAGTATTGTTCGTTCTTTTCATTCATTATGGGGTAAGTATGCCCGTGAAAAGCAGGACATAAAGATGCTGAACGAAATGAATAATACATCATGGGTCTGGCCGGACAATATCAACTGGTGAGCAACCACTGTCCGGCCAGTGAGTACCATCAGCGGGCTCTTTTACCAAAAATGTCCTCTGAACGTGACTGAAGCTGTTTGAGTGCTTCGAGCATGTCATCATTATCCAGTGAGCGCTGGGATTTCTTCCCTTCCTGCTTTGGCCGTCGTCGGGAAGGGCCATCTCCAGCGGGAATTGACTGAGAGCGCGTGTTATCCCGCTTGCTCTGCACCAGACTGATAAACTCCAGGGTTCGGCCAAGACGCTTGTTATCGACAATCGCGCCCTGGTCGATTTCTGACAGTCGGTCGTAGGTAGAGTAGGGAAGTAGCGTACCGTTCAGGCGCAGCTCTTTTCTGCCATCAGGATAGTGATACACATCGATATATTTACCTATTGCACGGCGACTCAGTTCGCTGTCTTCAATCAGGTACAACATTTTATCATATTGTATCGTCAACGATTTTGAGACTTTACGTTTTTCACGAACAGTGAAAATAAGCCCCAGGTCCTCATCATGTTCTACAGCACGGTGTACGTCAAAATCATGTCGCGGTACTTTGCCAAAACGGCGGTTATAGTCAGCCATATAGGCCTCAGCGAAGTCATTTGCAGCCTCCATTGAACAAATGCCCTGTAACCGCAGCTCTTTGACCAGACGATCCTGTAAAGTGAGGTGAGCTCGTTCTACACGCCCTTTGGCGGGACTGGTTTCTGCACAGATAGTCTGGATGTTCAGTTCATGCATGGCTCGCCCAAACTGAGTATGCCCGTCTCCGCCTGTGGCGTGTTTATTGTTAACACGAAAAACACCGGCTTTATCGCTGTACAGTGCCAGCGGTTTACCATGCTTATCGATATAGCGCCGCGTGGCTTCGAAGTAAGAAAACGTGGACTCCGATTTAACAAACAACAGTTCCATCAGTTTGCTGGTTGCATCATCAACATAGACCAGCGCGGTGCAGGCCGGGCCACGGCCTTCAAACCAGTCGTGATCACAGCCATCTATTTGTATCAGCTCACCAGTACACGGACGCCGGTACCGTGGTTGAGGGATCCTTGCGGCACGTTGTTTACGGGGAACCCATAAGCCAGCCCGCACCATGATGCGCCGGACAGTTTCTTTGCCAAGAAACAGTCCGTGGAGTTCTTCGAGCTTTTCACGCGCCAGAGTCGGACCGAAATCAGCATAACGCGTCTTGATCAGTTCCAGAGCCTGATCTGCGAGCCCGGGTGGCAACTGGCGGTTACCACGCATGCCACATCGTCTGCTGGCCATACCAAGCGGTCCGCCTTCACGGTAACGGGCAAGAAGTCTGCGGCATTGCCTGTCGCTGATACCGAGGTGCTCGGCCGCACGGCGCGTTGTGATGCGACGTTCAATGACGTCCTGTATAATCTTGATCCGGTTGATCTCTTTCAAAGTAAACACTCCTGAGCTTTCTGCGCTCATGATATGCCTCCCGGTAGTTTAAACGGACCAGTGAAGCTTACCATAGCGCGGACATCTGAATTGAGCCACAGGCGGACATTACTATTGAGCCATTACATGCAGTGCCCGTCGCAGCAGGCAAAGGGCTTGAGTAACTCGTTTTCCAATTTTTCTGGAGGTATGACATGGACATCGATTTCAAGAAGTTGGCTCCCTGGAACTGGTTCAAGAACGAGCAGCAAGAGCAGCAGACCGCCTCTTCCCTGCCAGTGCAGCGCAATGACCTGCCAGCGGCTAGCGGGCCAGTCAGCCCGATCCTGCAACTGCATCGGGAAATCGACCGGCTGTTCGATGACGCATTCCGGGGCTTCGGTTTTTCGGCGTTGAACATGCCGCAGTGGCCATCCGATTGGTCGGGCATGCTGAAGCCGGCCCTGGACATCCAGGAAACCGACAAGCAGTACAAGATTGCCCTGGAAGTGCCCGGTGTCGAGGAGAAGGACATCCAGATCACCCTCGACAACGACGTGCTGATGGTGCGTGGCGAGAAGCGCCAGGAACAGGAGAAGAAGGAAGGTGGCTTCCACCGTGTGGAGCGCTCCTACGGCAGCTTTCAGCGTGCCTTGAACCTGCCTGACGACGCCAACCAGGATTCGATCAAGGCATCGTTCAAGAACGGGGTGCTCACGGTCACGATCGACAAGCGCGAGGTCAGTGCGCCGAAGCAGGGACGCTCGATCCCGATCAACGGCTGACGTCGCCGGCTCGTTCGTCACAAGAAAAACCCGGCCCGAGACGAGGTGTCGCGGCTCGCGATGCCTCGTCGCCTCAACCTTGTCAACCTTCTCAGGAGCATCAGCATGGCCAGAAAACAATGCCAGGTCTGCGGCCAACCCGCCACCGTGCGGGTGGAAGCCAATCTCAACGGTCGTCACAGCACCATGCTGTTGTGCGACGACCATTACCGGCAATTAGTGCGCCAGCAAAAGCGCACCGTTTCGCCGCTGGAAGCCTTGTTCGGTTCGCGCAGTGGCCTGTTCGAGGACTTCCTCGGCAGTGACTTCTTCCGCATCGGCGACGACGCGACGCCAGTTGCCGCCGATACCGATGACGTGGTCGATGCCTCGTTTGGCGAGCCCGCCGCCGCAGGTTCGGGTGCGCCGCGCCGTCGCGGCAGTGGGCTGGCCAGCCGCATCAGCGAACAGTCGGAAGCCTTGTTGCAGGAGGCCGCCAAACACGCTGCCGAATTTGGCCGCTCCGAGGTGGATACCGAACATCTGCTGCTGGCGCTGGCCGACAGCGACGTGGTCAAGACCATCCTGGGTCAGTTCAAGATCAAGGTCGATGACCTCAAGCGGCAGATCGAGTCTGAGGCCAAGCGCGGGGACAAGCCCTTCGAGGGCGAGATCGGCGTGTCGCCGCGCGTGAAGGATGCGCTCAGCCGCGCCTTCGTGGCCTCCAATGAACTCGGCCATTCTTATGTCGGTCCAGAGCATTTCCTGATCGGTCTGGCCGAGGAAGGCGAAGGGCTGGCCGCCAACCTGCTGCGCCGCTACGGCCTGACGCCGCAGGCGCTGCGCCAACAGGTCAGCAAGGTGGTCGGCAAGGGCGCCGAGGATGGACGCGCTGAGACGCCGACCAACACGCCAGAACTCGACAAGTACTCGCGCGACCTGACCAAGATGGCGCGCGACGGCAAGCTCGACCCGGTGATCGGCCGCGCGCAGGAGATCGAAACCACCATCGAGGTGCTGGCCCGGCGCAAGAAGAACAACCCGGTGCTGATCGGCGAGCCGGGTGTGGGTAAGACCGCCATCGTCGAAGGGCTGGCGCAGCGCATGGTGGCGGGTGAAGTGCCCGAGACCTTGCGCGACAAGCGCCTGGTGGAACTCAACATCAACGCCATGGTGGCCGGCGCCAAATATCGCGGCGAGTTCGAGGAGCGCGTGCAGAAGGTGCTGAAGGAGGTGACCGAGCACCAGGGCGAGCTGATTTTGTTCATCGACGAGGTGCACACCATCGTCGGTGCCGGCCAGGGCGGTGGCGAAGGCGGGCTGGACGTGGCCAACGTGTTCAAACCGATGATGGCGCGCGGTGAACTCAACCTGATCGGCGCCACGACGCTGAACGAGTACCAGAAATACATCGAGAAGGATGCCGCACTGGAGCGGCGCTTCCAGCCGGTGACGGTGCCCGAGCCGACGGTGGCCCAGACCATCATGATTCTGCGCGGCCTGCGCGACACCTTCGAGGCGCACCACAAGGTCAGCATCTCCGAGGACGCGATCATCGCGGCGGCCGAGTTGTCCGACCGCTACATCACGGCGCGCTTCCTGCCGGACAAGGCGATCGACCTGCTCGACCAGGCGGCCGCGCGCGTGAAGCTGTCGGCCACGGCCCGGCCGGTGGCCGTGCAGGAGCTGGAGTCCGAACTGCACCAGCTGCGGCGTGAACAGGATTACGTGGCCGCGCGCAAGCAGTACGACCAGGCCGCCGAGCTCGGCAAGCGCATCGAAGCCAAGGAGGCCGAGCTCAAGAAGCTCGTCGAGGACTGGGAGCGGGAGCGGGCCTCCGGCAGTGCCGAGGTAAAGGCGGAACACGTGGCGCAGATCGTCTCGCGCCTGACCGGCATCCCGGTCAACGAGTTGACGGTGGAAGAGCGCGAAAAGCTGCTGCACTTGGAACAACGGCTGCACGAGCGCCTGGTGGGACAAGACGAGGCGGTCCGTGCCGTGGCCGATGCCGTGCGGCTGTCCCGCGCCGGCCTGCGCGAAGGCAGCAAACCGGTGGCTACCTTCCTGTTTCTGGGCCCGACCGGGGTGGGCAAGACCGAGCTCGCCAAGGCATTGGCCGAATCTATCTACGGCGATGAGCACGCCCTGTTGCGCATCGACATGTCGGAATATGGCGAACGCCATACCGTGGCGCGGCTGGTGGGCGCGCCTCCGGGCTATGTCGGTTACGACGAAGGCGGTCAGCTCACCGAGAAGGTGCGGCGCAAGCCCTACAGCGTGCTGCTGCTCGACGAGATCGAGAAGGCACACCCTGACGTCTACAACATCCTGCTGCAAGTGTTCGACGACGGTCGCCTCACCGACGGCAAGGGCCGGGTGGTGGATTTCACCAACACCATCATCATCGCCACGTCCAACCTGGGTTCGGACATCATCCAGCGACGGCTGAAGGCGCGTGAGGCGGCTGGCGAGGAGTACGAAAAGACCAAGGCCGAGGTCATGGACGTGCTGCGCGGCCACTTCCGGCCCGAGTTCCTCAACCGCATCGACGAGATAATCGTCTTCCATGCGCTGGGCAAGGAGGAGATCCGCCACATCGTCGGCCTGCAGCTCGATCGCGTGGCGCGCAGCGCCGCCAGCCAGGGCGTGACGCTCACTTTCGATCAGACGCTGATCGACCATTTCGCGGAAGAAGGCTACAAGCCCGAGTTCGGTGCGCGTGAACTCAAGCGCCTGATCCGTAGCGAGCTGGAAACTGCGCTGGCGCGCGAGATGCTCGGTGGCGGCATCGGCAAGGGCGATCACGCCAGCGCACGCTGGGACGACAAGGCCGAACGCGTGGTGTTCGAACGCAAAGAGCCACCGCAGACCCCGGCCGAGCCGGAGCTGCCGGATGCCGCGAAGGCGACCGAGACGCCGCACGGCGACGCTGGCAAAGGCTCGCGCAAGAAGAAGTCGGCGAGCGACGCATCTTGATGGCGGGCGAGGCTGCCGTGTCCGACCCCATCGGCCTGGCATGGGCAGCCTCCCTGGCCTCGATCGCGGTGGCGGTCGTGGCCGCGGGTCACGCGGTCGTCTACAAGCGTGATCCGCGGTCGGCCACGCCGTGGGGGCTGCTCATCAGCGGCGGCACTGCTCTCCCGCTCGCTGGCCATCCGTTTGCGTGACGGTGCGGCCCGTCTGTTCACCTGATCCTCTGGCAACTCGACTTTCGAGGAACACGGCCCATGGAAAAAAAGAATCAATGGAATACCGGCTACTGGATCGTTGCACTCCTGCTGTTGTTGAGTTTGCAGAGCTACTGGCAGACGGCGAAAACCGTCGAGCCGGTGCCCTACAGCGAGTTCGAGAAGGCGCTGGCCGAGGGGCGCGTGGCCGAAGTGCTGGTGTCGGATCGTACGGTGACCGGGCGCCTGAAGTCGCCGGACAGCCGGGGCAAGACGACGATCGTTGCAACGAGGGTCGAACCCGATCTTGCCGATCGCCTGTCGAAGTACGACGTGCCCTATGCCCGCGTGTTGGAGAGCACCTGGCTGCGCGATGTGCTGTCGTGGATCCTGCCAGCGGTAGCCTTCTTTGGCGTCTGGTTCTTCCTGTTCCGCCGCTTCGCCGAGAAGCAGGGCATGGGCGGGTTTCTCAACATCGGTAAGAGCCGCGCCAAGGTGTTCGTGGAAAAGAACACCGGTGTGACGTTCGCCGATGTCGCGGGGGGGGATGAGGCCAAGGCGGAGCTGGTCGAGATCGTCGATTTCCTGAAGAATTCGCAGGACTATGGCCGTCTCGGGGCGCGCATTACCAAGGGCGTGTTGCTGGTCGGCCCACCGGGCACCGGCAAGACATTGCTGGCCAAGGCTGTTGCCGGCGAGGCGGCGGTGCCCTGCTTCTCCATCTCCATCTCCGGCTCAGAGTTTGTCGAGATGTTCGTCGGCGTGGGTGCGGTCCGTGTGTGCGAGCTGGCCCGCGGGCAGGCACCGGCCATCATCTTTATCGACGAGCTCGATGCGCTGGGCCGCGCGCGCGGCGTCGGCGGCCACGACGAGCGCGAGCAGACCCTCAACCAGCTGCTCACGGAGATGGACGGCTTCGACAGCTCGGTCGGGCTGATCATCCTCACCGCCACCAACCGCCCCGAAATCCTCGACCAGGCGCTGCTGCGTGCCGGCCGCTTCGACCGCCAGGTGCTGGTGGACCGGCCCGACATCAAGAAGGGGCGGCTGGACATCCTGAAGGTTCATGTCAAGAAGGTGACGCTGGCCCAGGATGTAGACCTCGAACAGGTAGCCGCACTGACCACGGGCTTTTCCGGCGCGGACCTCGCCAATCTGGTCAACGAGGCGGCGCTGGCGGCGAGGAGACGCCGTGCGTCCGCCGTGGAATTGCAGGACTTCACCGCGACCATCGAGCGCATCGTGGCGGGCCTGGAAAAGAAGAGCCGCGTGCTCAACCCCAAGGAGCGGGAAACCGTGGCCCATCACGAGATGGGCCATGCGCTGGTGGCGCTGGCGCTGCCCGAAACCGACCCCGTACACAAGATCTCGATCATCCCGCGCGGCATCGGCGCGCTGGGCTACACCTTGCAGCGCCCCACCGAAGACCGCTTCCTGATGACGCGTACCGATCTCGAGCACAAGATCGCCGTACTGCTGGGCGGGCGTGCCGCCGAAAAGCTGGTGTTCGGCGAGTTGTCTACCGGGACGGCGGACGATCTGGCGCGAGCCACCGACATCGCCCGCGACATGATCACCCGCTTTGGCATGGACGAGGGCCTGGGCTACATCGCCTTCGAGGCGCAGCGGCCCCGCTTTCTCGATACACCTGAACTGGCCCACGGCGGTTGCCGGTTGGCCGAATCGACCCAGGCGCGCATCGATCAGGCTATCCGCGACATCGTGATGGGCGTGTTCGAGCGCGCCTACCGGATTCTCGACATCAACCGCGCGGTGCTGGAGCGCTGTGCGCGCGAGCTGCTGGCGCGGGAAACGCTCGACGAAAGCGATATCCGTCAATTGACTCAAGGACTTGTTCGGAACTGAAAACAGTAGTAGGTGCCATTCAGAGTAAACCGACGGCTCTGTTCAGTGCGTCATCCAATTCGTCGGCATTGTTCAAGGAGAACCGATATGTCTGCATTGACACCGTGGGACCCCTTCCGGGAACTGGATGAATTGCAAAACCGCCTGGCGACGATGTTCGGACGAATACCCCAGCGACAGGGCGCCCGTACCGGCAACGAAGCCATGACCACGGCGGACTGGGCACCAATGGCGGACATCAGCGAGGATGAGAACGCATTCCTCCTCAAGCTGGATCTGCCGGAGGTCCCCAAGGATGCCGTGCGCGTCAGCGCGGAAAACGGTGTGCTCACCATCAGCGGCGAGCGCAAACTGGAAAAAGAGGAGCAGGGCAAGAAGTTCCACCGCATCGAACGTGCGTATGGCCGCTTTGTGCGCAGCTTTGTCTTGCCTGACAACGTTGATCCGACCAAGGTGACGGCTTCCATGAAAGACGGCGTGCTGGAAGTGCGGCTTGTCAAGGCCGAGCAAGCCAAACCGAAACAGATTGAAATCTCAGTCAACTAACTTCAATCAAGAGCCCAAGATCATGAATATCAAACAGCCACAATACACCTTCTCCGCACTTGCCCTGGCGGTCGTCGTCGGACTGAGCGGACCGGCTCTGGCCCAATCGGCGGCAGGTTCTAGCCCAGGTGCTGCAGCACCCTCTGCCGCATCCAAGGCGGCACAGCCACAGGTAGATGACAAGGCCGCCCGGGAAGCCGATAAAAAGCGTGCCGAGCTCACTCAAGACGCCATCACGGCGCTCACCAAGACCCAGGAGGCTTTGACCCTCCTTGATGCAAATAAGACCAAGGAGGCGCTTGCTGCGCTGGAACTGGCCAGCGGAAAGATGGAACTGGTATTGGCACGCGACGCCAAACTTGCTTTGGCGCCGGTCGATGTACGCGTCATCACCCACGATATCCACGCCAACGTGGAATCGGTAAAGAAAGCGGTCAAGTTGTCTCGGGAGTTGTTGGGTGATGGCGAGGTGCAAAAGGCCCGGCCCATCGTTGCCAATCTGGCCAGCGAAATCGTAATCCAAACCGACAACCTTCCGATGGCAACGTACCCGGCAGCGATCAAGTCGGCCGCACGGCTCATCGACAGCGGCAAGATCGACAACGCCAAAGCGGAACTCGCCCGAGCACTGAACACGCTGGTGGTGACCTCGGTCGCCTTTCCTCTGCCCGTGCTACGGGCCGAAGCCGCGATGGCAAAAGCTGAAAAGCTGGCCGAGACCGACAGGCGCGATGCCAAGCAGAACGAGGAGCTCAGCACCTTGCTGTCGTCCGTGCGCACGGAGATCGAGATGGCGCAGATCCTGGGTTATGGCAAGAAGGCGGACTTCAAACCCATCTTCGATCAGGTGAAGTCCATTGAGCAAAAGTCGGCTGGTGGCAAAAGCGGCAAGGGATGGTTCGACGAGTTGAAGACGCGCATCCAAAAGCTGTTTTGAGGTGATGAAGGGGCTGACTGCTCTGTCGGTCAGTCTCGCGATGTTCGCATTCAGCCCCAATAGATTCGCCTATTTTCACTATCTCATACGAGGCATATCACCATGAATGAGCAAACACCGAATCCCAATGCGACGAACGAAGGAATAAACGAACAGGCCGCGGTAAGCAGCCTTCCTGTCAGTCCAGAGTCCAAGCCTGAAGTCGTCACGGAGGTACAGCCTGAGGTTCAGAAAGAAACGGACTCGCAGGCGGAAGACAAACGTAAACAAGTCCTCGATGAGGCAGTCTCGGCCTTGTCGCTGACCAAATCCGCGCTGGCCGCACTTGACGGCAAGGACACTGCACGCGCATTGGCAACGCTGGCCGAAGTGACGGGAAAGCTGGAGCTGATCGTCGCGCGCGAACCCACGCTCGCCCTGGCCGGCGTTGATGTGCGCACCATCGTGCACGACTTGTTCGCCAACACGGAAACCATTGAGGCGATGACCGACGAGGCGCTGGATGCCCTCAAACATGGCGAGGTGCAACAGGCTCGCCACGTGCTGGCTTTGCTGGCCAGTGAAATCGTGATCACGGTCACCAGCATCCCTTTGGCGTCCTATCCCGCAGCCGTGAAGGCAGTCGTGCCGCTGATCGATCAGGGCAAGATCGAAGAAGCCAAAGCCGCGCTGCAGTCAGCGCTCAGCACGCTGGTCGAGGAGCGCAGCGTGCTTCCGCTGCCCGTCCTGCGTGCGAAGCTGCTCCTGAAGCGCGCCGAGCCCCTGGTAGAAGATGGTCAGCGCAGCGAAGCATCCAATGAGCGCCTGGAGACATTGTTGAACGAAGCCCGGCAGCAATTGGAAATGGCAGAACTGCTGGGCTATGGAAAAAGGAAGGACTTTGAGCCCCTGTACGCTGAACTCAAGAAAATCAAGGAAAAGACGGGAGGGGGAGGCTGCGGAAAAGGCTGGCTCGATGAAGTCAAGGCAAAACTGTCCAAGTTGTTCTGAAACCCCTGGATAGGGGGCGCATAGCGCCCCCTCTCTTGTTCCATGAGTGTTTGATTTTTTATTCTGTATAGATCTTTAGGAGATATTGCATGAATACAGACACCATCGCTAATTCCAATGCGGATGACCCCACCAAAGCACTGTGTTCGCTGAGCCAAAATTGGTGGCTTTTTGTGCTGCGTGGTGTCTTGGCATTGATTTTTGCAGCCCTCGCGTTCTGGATGCCACAATCGGCTCTGTTGGCCATGACCATCATGTTCGGCGCATTTTCCTTGGTCAATGGCGCGTTCAACTTGTTTGCAGCGGTGCGCCATATACAGAAAAAAGAGCGCTGGGGCTGGCTGCTGTTCAGCGGCATTGTCGGCATACTTACGGGCGTCGTCGTCCTGGTTGCTCCTTGGGCCGCCACGATAGTCTTGGCTTCTTTTTTATGGGCTAGCGTGGGCTTCTGGGCGATTTTCACCGGTGTGCTGGAGATATCCGCCGCCGTTCGGCTGCGTCGGGAAATCAAGGGTGAAATCTGGCTTGCCCTCAGTGGACTGCTCTCGATTATCCTTGGCGCTATCGTCTTGTGGATATTTTTTACCCGTCCGGTCGAGTCATTCGTGGCCGCAGGCTGGCTGTTGGGTTTCCATGCGGCAGTCTATGGCGTCACGCTTTTGTTCTTGAGTTGGAGTCTTCGCAAAACGCGCCTGGGGTAAGAGCGTGCCAAACCAAAATCTATGGATATGAGCATCCTCGATTCATACCTCCATAGAAATGACATCGAAGGAGTCATACATGCAGATGCAATATAGCTATCGAGCTATCGACAAAGAGTTTCATGAACCTTGGCAGAGAACTTTGGGAAATGTGATCGAGCACGCCCTCAAGCCATTGCTCGACAAACACACTAAAGATTCAGCGCAACTTCAAATCGTCCTTGATCGCGACAAGATCAAGCGGCAATTTCTGGCCAGTGGCTATATGCACCTGCCCGGCAAAAAGATTGTCAGCGTTACTGCATCACATGACGAGCTGACGCCCCTCGCGAAGATGCTCGCACAGTCGTTGTTCCGTCAGGCCAGGAAGCATTTTGACCGACTGCATGCTCAGGATCAAATCAAGCGCAAAGCACGACGCGAGCGCTTGCGCGAGCTCAAGGTGCGGATTGCCGCAAAACCCGCATCAGCCGCCCATGAGGCCGAGGTGACCCGAATGCCTCTACTGTCGAAACTTGAGGCTGTCGCAAGGCGTGAGCTGGCTTATCTGCGGGCCGTCGGCGATTTACCGCGCGATTATCCGACGCTGCGCGACGTGGTGGATGAAGCGATTGTCCGAGCTGAGGTGGAATGGCAATCCGTGCCGGGGGAAAAAGAGGCTTACACCGATCTTTTGAAGCATCTGTTCGCCGTCCTGGATAACGAAGTGGCAAGCAGCCGGCAATTTGGCGAATTCGTTTCTCTGGACGCGCCGGTCGAACCGGATGCCCAAGACGTGGCCGAGGCCATGGTGGAAGAGGAAATCTTCGAATTTTATCAGCCCGATGACACACTCAAGCTGGCCGATATCTTCGCTGGCAGTCAGCATCCCGATGTCGCAACGATCGCGGAACAGGAGGAGCTGATTGATCGGTCGAGCGAGCTCGCTTTTGCATTTGACCTGCTGAAGGACATGCCGCGTTTGTGGCGGCGCATTTTTCTGCTTATCCGTGTGGACGGGCTGAATGCCAGCAGCGTCTCTGAAATCCTGCTGATTCCTAGTAAGGAAGATGCTGTCCGAAGGTGGCTCATGCAGGCCGAAGCATTCATCGCTGCTCATCTGGAAGAGGCCGGAGTAAGCAAAAACGGGAACGATTGGCTCCAAGGCGTTGATTGGTCGGCATTGTCTGTGACCCGAAGCGAGGCAGCCTCACTGTGGTCCAAGGAGGCGAACCATGAAGAATGATCTTCACCTCGTCTGCCCGCATTGCCAGTCCATCAACCGCGTACCGACTGCGAAGCTATCGGAACATCCCAACTGTGGCCGCTGCCAGCAGCCCTTGTTCACGGGCGAGCCCATCGAGTTGACCACGGCGACGTTCTCGCGCCACGTGGAGCGCAGCGATCTGCCGCTACTGGTCGATTTCTGGGCGCCATGGTGCGGGCCGTGCAAGATGATGGCGCCACAGTTCCAGCAAGCGGCGCACCAGCTCGAACCGAGGATCCGGCTGGCGAAGGTGAATACCGAGGCTGAGCCCCACCTGGCCGCGCAGTTCGGTATCCGCAGCATCCCGACGCTCGCCCTGTTCCAGGGTGGGCGGGAGATCGCCCGTCAGGCCGGCGCGATGGGCGCGCAGGACATCGTGCGCTGGACGTCGACGCAAGTGGGACGCTGACCGATGCAGGCCTTACTCGGCGATACGCTAATCCTGCTGGCGGCTTGCAGCCTGGCGTCGATGGCGACGGCGGCGTTCAGAGTGCCCGCCTTGCTGGGGTATCTCTCTGTCGGCGTTGTACTGGGCCCCTCAGTCATCAGCGTGATCGCGCCGGGGGAGACGCTGAGCTTTCTGTCCGAGCTGGGCGTGGCGCTGCTGTTGTTCATGGTCGGACTGGAATTCTCCCTCGGACACTTCTGGCTCGCCCGCAGGACGGTGCTGATGGCGGGCGCTCTGCAGATGATCGCCGTGGCCCCGCCGCTGATCCTGCTATTGATGTGGCTGGGGCAGCCCGGCCAGAGCGCCGCGCTGCTCGGCACTGCGGCGGCCATGTCGTCCACGGCGCTGGTCAGCCGACAACTGGCCGACCAAGGCGAGCTCACCACCCGCCACGGCCGCAGTGCCATCGCCGTGCTGGTCTTTCAGGACCTGGCCAGCGTGCCCCTGCTGGCCTTGCTGGCGATCTGGGCGCGCGGCGAGTCGCCGAAGATCGAGCATGTGCTGCTCGAAGTATTCGGTGTGCTGCTGCTGTTCGCGGCAGCGGCCCTCGCCTCGCGCCGTCTGTTGCATGGCCTGCTGGGCTGGGTGGCGCGGCGGGGCCACGAGGAATCGTTCGTGCTCGTCTCCTTGTGCGTGGTGGTGGCTGCCGCCGCCGCTGCGCACGCGGTCGGCGTATCCGCCGCCCTGGGGGCCTTCCTCGCCGGGATGGTCCTGGGCGAGAGCGACTTCCGGCACCACATGGAAAGCCACCTCAGGCCCTTTCGCGATGTGTTGTCGGGCGTGTTCTTCGTGACCATCGGCCTGCAACTGGACGCAGCACAGATTCTTTCGGCACCGCTGGCGGTGCTGGCGTGGCTGGTGGTGCTGGTACCAGTCAAGATCCTGCTCAATACGCTGGCCTTGCGGGCGACGCGCCTGTCCGCCCTCGATGCCTGGCGCGCGGGCATAGCGTTGGGGCACGGCGGCGAGTTCGCCCTGCTGTTGTTGGGCACGGTCTTGCAGCAGCATCTGATCCCCGCGACCGTCGTCCAACCCATGCTGGTCGCGCTGGTGCTCAGCATGGCTCTGGCACCGCTACTGATCCGCCATCACGATGTACTTGCCCGGTTCTTGAGCCGCACCGGCGGCGTCATTCAGCCACCCCAGGCTGAAGAAGTCGAGATCGCCGCGCAGACGACGCGATATCGAGACCATGTCATCGTTTGCGGCGCGGGCGAGCTTGGCCTTACAGTCAGCGAGATTCTTCGCCACGCCGGCGTGGCGCATCTGCTGCTGGAGGCGGACGCGCAGAAGGTCGAGGCCGCGCGTGCCGCCGGCGCGCCGGTGTTCCATGGCGATGCCAGTCGGCCCGATACCTTGCTGGCTGCCGGCTTGACGCATGCGCACTTGGTGGTGCTGACGTTCGCCCATGCCCAGCAAGCGTTGCGCATCGCCCAGGCGATTGCCGAGCGCCGTCCGGCGCTGACCTTGTGGGTGTCATGCAGAAGTACGACCGCGGCCGATGCATTTCGCGCCATGCCCAACGTGCGCGTGTATCAGCAATCCTTTGCCGCAGCTATTGGGCTGGCGGAACAGGTGATGTCGACGCTTGGCATGTCGACCGAGCTGATTGAAGGACACATCAACGCAATGCGCCGCCGTCTCGACAGCAGCCGTTTTCCAGGGAGTTCATCGTCATGAAATCAACACGCCTTAACCCATTTCAGGTCTTGCGTGACCAATTAGCCATCATGAGTTTTTACGAGCGCTTCGAGCAGGTCGTCGCGCTCGTGCTGTCGGCGGTGATCGCCGTCATCATCGTGGTGTCGCTGTTCCAGCTCATCTCCATCGTCTTCACGCTGCTGGTTCTCGATGCCTTCAATCCCCTGGACCACAAGGTATTCCAGAGCGTGTTCGGTATGATCATGACGCTCTTGATCGCGATGGAGTTCAAGCATTCCATCGTGCGCGTGGCGCTGCGTCGGGACAGCATCATCCAGGTCAAGACAGTGGTCCTGATCGCGCTGATCGCACTCTCCCGCAAGTTCGTGGTCCTCGACTCCGACGCGAGCCCCGCAAAGATAGCCGCGCTGGCAAGCGCCACGCTGGCTCTGGGTGCGACCTACTGGCTGCTGCGCAAGCGCGGCGACCGCGCCGCCGAGACCTCTGAGCATGACCCGTCATCATCCCAGTGATCCGCGCACGGCGCTCTTGCAACACCGCTGGCTCAACCGCCTGCAGACCGGGCTGTTGGTCCTGACCCTGGTCGGGATCGCAGCCGCAGCAGGGAGACTGCCGTTTGGGGAAGGCTGCCTGTGGCTCGCGCTGTTTGCCGTTGCAGGTGCGTTGCTGCTGGAACCGGTAGCCGCGTCGGCGCTGAGCTTGCGCCTGTACCGCGTACGGGCCTTGCACCCGCAAGAAGCCCACGAGATGTGGGCCCGGTTGCGCGAGCTGCCCGCCCGTGCCGGTTTGCCCGCCACGCCGGTGCCGCACTATGTGCCCAGTGCCGTCGTCAACGCCTTCGCCACCGGATCGAAGCAGGAGGCATCGATCGCCCTCACCGATGGCCTGCTGCGCAGCCTGAGCCCACGCGAGCTGGCGGGTGTGCTCGTGCACGAGGTCGCGCACATCGCTAATGAGGATCTGCGTGTCATGGGGCTGGCGGATTCCGACAGTCGCCTCACGAGCCTACTGGCCCTTATGGGACAGATCGCGATCCTGCTCAGCCTGCCCGCGCAGCTGGTTGGCGCGGCGGAGGTCTATTGGCCTGGTCTATTGTTATTGGCCGCATCGCCCCAGCTGGCTCTGCTCGCACTGCTCGGCTTGTCTCGCGTGCGTGAGTTCGACGCTGACCGCCTTGCGGCGGAACTGACTGGCGACCCGCAGGGGCTGGCGTCCGCGCTGGCGAAAATCGAGCGGGTCAGCCGCTCCTGGCGTGCCTGGCTATGGCCGGGATGGGGCAATCCCGAGCCCTCCTGCTTGCGCACGCGTCCGGCAACGCAAGAGCGCATCGCACGCCTGCTGACGTTGGCGCCTGGGCCAGCATCAGCGTTGCCACTCCGCGCGCCCCATTTTTTGCCGGAATCCGCTTTGGCGACGCGCCCACCGCGCTGGCGCCCGAGCGGGCTGTGGCGCTGATTGCCCATCAACAGGAGACGTCTCATGGCCTATCTCGACCCGTACCAACGCCCCGCGCCGGACCGCTTCGTCCGGCGCGGGCTCTTCATCACCGCCTGCATTGCCGCGCTCATGCTGCTGTGGCAGTTTCTGCCCGCCATCGAAGCATGGTTCAGTCCGCGCGAGGCAGCAGAACGCACCGTGATGGCGCGTGGCGATCTGGCGGCGGACGAGAAAACCACCATCGAACTGTTCGAAAAATCGCGCGCCTCGGTGGTCTACATCACCACCGCGCAATTAGTACGCGATGTCTGGACGCGCAACGTGTTCTCCGTGCCGCGCGGCACTGGATCGGGCTTCATCTGGGACGACGCCGGCCACGTCGTCACCAACTTCCACGTCATCCAGGGCGCGTCCGAAGCCACCGTCAAACTGGCCGACGGCCGCGACTACCAGGCCGCGCTGGTGGGGACGAGCCCCGCGCACGACATCGCCGTGCTCAAGATCGGCGTCGGTTTCAAGCGCCCGCCGGCCGTGCCGGTCGGCACCAGTGCCGACCTCAAGGTGGGTCAGAAGGTGTTCGCTATCGGCAACCCCTTCGGCCTGGACTGGACGCTCACAACTGGTATCGTCTCCGCGCTCGACCGCTCGTTGCCGGGAGAAGCGGGCGGCCCGGCCATCGATCACCTGATCCAGACCGACGCCGCCATCAACCCCGGCAATTCCGGTGGCCCGCTGCTCGATTCGGCTGGGCGGCTGATCGGAATCAATACCGCCATCTACAGTCCGTCTGGCGCCTCGGCCGGCATAGGCTTTGCGGTGCCGGTCGATACCGTCATGCGCGTGGTGCCGCAACTCATAAAGACCGGCAAGTACATCCGTCCGGCGCTGGGCATCGAGGTGGATGAGCAGCTCAACGCGCGTCTGCAGGCGCTGACCGGCAGTAAGGGCGTATTCGTATTGCGCGTGACGCCGGGCTCGGCGGCGCACAGGGCCGGGCTCGTCGGCGTCGAGGTCACCGCAGGCGGCATCGTGCCCGGCGATCGCGTTATCAGCATCGACGGTATCGCCGTCGACGACGTCACCACATTACAGGCCCGGCTAGACGACAAGAACGTTGGAGATGTTGTGGTCTTGTTAGTGGAGCGGGCCGGCAAGACTCGCGAGATGCTTGTGGAACTACAACCGGGAGTTTGATGGAAAGTGGGTCATGGATCTGCACAGCGAAGCAGCCAAGCGACTTCAGCCTTGCGCCGAACTACGAGCCCTAGCTAGGGATGGTCTGAAGTAGCCCTGTATTTCCGGCTGACTTCAGCCACTGCTGATTTTGAAAGCGGTGAACCGATCAAAAACGATCGGATCACCCGCTCATTTCGGTGCTTTCAGCCGTCGCGAGCACCTTGCGACGGCCATTTTCCGCATTACAGGCGCACCTCTCCTGCGCTTGCCAGCAAATGTCGGCGGGCCATCCATAGGTTCGACAGGGCAAACAGCGTCACCAGTTGTGCAGTGTTCCTCACCAGCCCTCGGAAACGTACCTTGGTGTAGCCGAAACTGCCGCTTGATCACGCGAAACGGGGGCTCTACCTTCGCTCGCACTTGCGCCTTGGCCTTCTCGATCTTGCGCTTGGCTTTGTACAGGGCGCTGCGTTTATCGAGCATCTTGTAGGTGCTGCGGCGTGCTGCGACCTGCCAGATCACTTCTCGGTCGGCATGCTCGGAGCGCTTTTCGACGCCGGTGTAGCCGGCATCGGCGCAGACGACGTTCTCGTCGCCGTGCAGCAGCTTGTCGACGTGGGTGACATCCGCCACGGTGGCTGCCGTGCCCACCACGCTGTGTACCAGCCCCGATTCATCATCAACGCCGATGTGCGCCTTCATGCCAAAGTAATACTGGTTCCCCTTCTTGGTCTGGTGCATTTCCGGGTCGCGCTTGCCGTCCTGGTTCTTGGTTGAACTGGGCGCGTGGATCAGCGTGGCATCGACGATAGTGCCCTGGCGCAGCGACAGACCGCGATCCCCCAGGTAGCCATTGATCACGCAGAGGATGCCGGCTGCCAGCTCATGTTTCTCCAGCAGACGACGGAAGTTGAGGATGGTGGTTTCGTCAGGAATACGCTCCATGCTCAGCCCGGCTAACGGACGTAGGATGGTCGTCTCGTACAGCGCTTCTTCCATGGCCGGATCGCTGTAGCCGAACCAATTCTGCATCAGATGGATACGCAGCATCGCCATCAAGGGATACGCCGGGCGACCTGAATCGACACGGGTTTAACAGACACCTCAGAGTCATTTAAGATGGCTTAAAGAGAGGTGCCCATGAGCGGTAAGCGTTATCCCGAAGAGTTTAAAATTGAAGCAGTCAAACAGGTTGTTGATCGTGGTTATTCTGTTTCCAGCGTTGCAACACGTCTCGATATCACCACCCACAGCCTTTACGCCTGGATAAAGAAGTACGGGCCGGATTCCTCCACTCATAAAGAACAGTCAGATGCTCAGACCGAGATCCGCCGTCTCCAGAAAGAGCTGAAGCGGGTTACTGACGAACGGGACATATTAAAAAAAGCCGCGGCGTACTTCGCAAAACTGTCCGACTGAGGTACGCCTTTATCCGTGACAACGCCCGTTGCTGGCCTGTTCGCCTGCTCTGTCGGGTGCTGGATGTTCATCCCAGTGGCTTTTACGCATGGCTTCAGCAGCCGCATTCACAACGCCATCGGGCAGACCTGAGACTGACAGGACAGATTAAACAGTTCTGGCTGGAATCGGGATGCGTCTATGGTTATCGCAAGATCCATCTGGATCTGCGGGACAGCGGGCAACAGTGCGGAGTCAACAGAGTCTGGCGACTGATGAAACGTGTCGGGATAAAGGCTCAGGTCGGATACCGGAGCCCGTGGGCACGTAAAGGCGAGGCCAGTATCGTGTCGCCCAACAGGCTCCAGCGACAGTTCAATCCGGATGCTCCGGATGAGCGTTGGGTAACCGACATAACCTATATCAGGACCCACGAAGGCTGGCTGTATCTTGCTGTGGTTGTTGATCTGTTCTCACGCAAAATTATCGGCTGGTCCATGCAATCCCGGATGACAAAGGACATTGTCCTGAACGCACTGCTGATGGCTGTATGGCGGCGTAATCCCCAAAAACAGGTGCTGGTTCATTCGGATCAGGGCAGTCAGTACACAAGCCATGAGTGGCAGTCGTTCCTGAAATCACACGGACTGGAGGGCAGCATGAGCCGTCGCGGTAACTGCCACGATAATGCGGTTGCAGAAAGCTTTTTCCAGTTGTTGAAACGCGAACGGATAAAGAAAAAGATCTACGGAACGCGGGAGGAAGCCCGCAGCGATATTTTTGATTACATCGAAATGTTTTATAACAGTAAGCGTCGGCATGGTTCCAGCGATCAGATGTCACCGACAGAATATGAAAACCAGTATTATCAACGGCTCGGAAGTGTCTAGATTATCCGTGGCGATTCACTATCACCTTGCAGCCGATCACTCAGGTGAAAACTTCGTCTGGCTGTCCGCTGAGCAACGTGCTGACTGGAATGCGTTTCGTTTGCCTGCCACGGATAACGACATTCGCCAGGTTGACGCGATTCCTAGTGAGGAATTACGCGCACTGGCGCTGAGTATTAAAGGTGACAATAAGATACAGGAAATGACCCGCTCGCTTGGAATTAAGCGCCTGACCAGTCAGGCAAAAAAAAGGATTGAATCAATACTTAATGTTGTTTGAAGGTCAACCGTGTGGAAAACCACTTTTAGAGACTAATAGTCTGAAATATAGAGTCTTAATCGACCATTTTGAGACCGGATGTATTAAAGTCGATTTCTGACACCTCTTATCGTGGTTTTCCACATCACCAACATCGACCAGTTGGGCGTAATTAAGGAGTACTAACCTGCTCCCCGTATTTTCACACAGACTGCTGTTAGTTACTTCCGCTTTTGGCACAAAACGGCCTATCAGCATTATAAAAATATTCAGATATATATCATTCCTCTGAACATACACAACTAACGGCAGAATCTCACGATTCTGCCGCTTTTTTATTATTTTTCAGGGGGGGAGTAATGAATAATTCTGAAGGTTTGAAGTCGTTTCACTAATCGCTTTATGACCTACCGTAGTGGGTACCGGCTGATTGCGCAGCAGGGCCATTAGTTCCTGCCAGTATCACCGGCGTTAACATTGAAGACGACTAGGGCAGGCATGGAACTTTGAACCGGATGCCGGTGAAGGTCTTAACCGCTATACCCGCAAGCCAGGCATCTGTACGGACGTATCCATCTGCTGGCTCCGCATGATTTACCAGCAACATTTAATCTTCCCGAACACTCATTATTACCGCATACGCCAGCCGTCGCCGCTGGCGTTTTTTTATTGACGGAGACATACCCATGACAACAGCGACAAAAAACAACCTCGCATCTGCTGCTAACGAATCCGAATTTGAACTGACCGTAACGCAGATACCCGACGAACAGCGTATCTGCTTCTGGCCGCAGTACTTTGGCTCTATCCCACAATGGATAACGCTGGAACCCCGCATTTTCGCCTGGATGGACCGCTTCTGTGACGAGTACAACAGTGGTATCTGGTCCTTTTACACGCTCAGCAATGGCGGCGCGTTTATGGCCCCTGATGCTGACGTTGACGATAAATGGCATCTGTTCAACGGTATGAACGGCAATGGCGCGGACATGAGTGCTGAAGCCGCAGGCATTGCTGTCTGCCTGATTGAATACAGCCATCACGCCTGCCGTACAGAGTGTGACGCAATGACCGCGCACTATTACCGCCTGCGGGACTATGCCCTGCAGCATTCTGAAGCCCACGCCATTTTGCGTATCATTGACTGACCGGAGGAGCAACGAATGAAACAGCTTTCCTTTTTACCCGGCGAGATAACGCCACAGGACCGGCGTCTCATTCAGCGGGCGCTCAGGGCTCTGGAGCGGCACCTGCATGAGCCTGGGGTAGCCTTCACCTCCACTCATGCCGTCCGGGAGTGGTTGCGGCTGCATATGGCCGCGCTTGAACGGGAAGAGTTCCGGGTGCTGTATCTGAACCAGCAGAACCAGTTGATTGCCCACGAAACCCTGTTTGCCGGTTCTATTAGCAGTACCGAGGTACATCCCCGCGAGGTGGTCAAGCGCGCTCTGTACTTCAACGCGGCAGCGGTAATACTGGCGCATAACCATCCTTCCGGCGAGACGACGCCCAGCCAGGCTGACAAAGCCCTCACGCAGCGACTGGTTCAGGTACTTCAACTGGTGGATATCCGTGTCCCTGACCATCTGATTGTCGGCGGCAGGCAAATCTATTCGTTCGCAGAACACGGTCTGCTGTGAGGTATTACATGAAAATTATCAGTAAACGCCGGGCAATGACGATATACCGCCAGCATCCTGAGTCCCGAATCTTTCGTTTCTGCACCGGCAAATACCAGTGGCACGGTAGCGTCTGCCATTACACCGGCAGGGACGTTCCGGATATCACAGGAGTCCTGGCGGTATACGCCGAACGCCGCCAGGACCGCGAGGGGCCTTATGCCTGCCTGATGAGCATCACCCTGAACTGACAATAAAGAGGTTATCAATGAGCAAAATCACATGGGGTCTGCAGCGTGATATCACGCCACGTCTGGGAGCCCGTCTGGTGCAGGAAGGCAACCGACTGCATTATCTGGCTGACCGGGCCAGCATGACCGGCAAGTTCAGTGACATCGAATACCGGAAGCTGGATGAAACATTCCCGCACTTTATCCGCCAGATGGAATCGATGCTGACCACTGGTGAACTCAGCACCCACCATGCCCACTGCGTTACCCTGTACCACAACGATTTAACCTGCGAAGCCGACACCCTTGGCAGTTGCGGCTACGTATACATCGCCATTTACCCCACTCAGCGTTAATTACCTTCACGAGAGCAAACATGAAAACTTTACCTGCAACAACTCAGCGGGCGGTGAAGCCCTGCCTGTCACCCGTGGCTGTCTGGCAAATGTTACTGACACGTCTGCTGGAACAGCACTATGGTCTGACAATAAACGACACGCCATTCTGCAATGAGGCTGTGATTAAGGAACACATCGATGCCGGTATCACCCTAGCCGATGCCGTGAATTTTCTGGTAGAAAAATACGAGCTGGTTCGTATAGACAGGAAGGGATTTAGCTGGCAGGAACAATCTCCTTATCTCCGGGCTGTAGACATTCTGCGAGCGCGGCAGGCAACTGGCTTGTTGCGGCAAAGCCGTAACAACGTAGTACGATGAACATTGCGTACAACCTTCCCGATTTACATTTCTGAACTTCCTCCCTTGTTTACCTATTGCGTAATGCGCCTGCTACTACCCGGCGGGCGCGTTATCTTTTTACGGACAAACAATCATGCAACCAGAAGTTGAAGTATTAACCGATCATAATGAGCTAATTTGTTCGAGCTTTATTGAACACATTGCCAACACATTAAATTTAGGAGTGGTGTAGACATGGACAACTAAACCTGCAGCCACGGATGTATAGTGAGCGAAGCCCTATCAGGCCTTTTTGGTCAGTAGATAAGATTGATCTTCGTTGATAGAATTTACTTACACCAGCTGTTACATGAAAATAATTTTTTGGTGGGAGAATGATAAGATCTTACGTAAGAATTTGATTTTAATGGTGCGATAATAGGAACCGATAAACAACATCAATACAATGATTTTATTGATAAAAATAAAATCGAAAAACATTCCTATACACACCACTATACACATTGACGGGTGCGTTCATTTTTCATACGAACTAATTAACAGAAAAAAACTTTTTTTTAGAAAAACTGTTCACACTGTTCACTAATGGTTTTTGTTTATAATATTCATTAACTTATGCGGTGAATGGTTGGTGAACAGTGAACACTTTACTGTTCACTTTTGCCGTTTTGCAGGTAAAAAAAGACCGGCGATTGCCGGTCAGAGTAAGTTATCTCGCTATGGGATCATCGCATTTCGGCAGCCAGTCGGCGTTGCTTTCTTCCCTGAGCGCCAGATTGGTCTGTATGCCCTGATTTTTCCGGCGCTTTTCATAGCTCAGCCCGTACTCTTTCAGCATGGCTGACAGCCCCTTGCCGAACATGGTGAGGCTCAGGGTATTCCTGTAGCCGTGGGCTTCCATATACGCCAGATAGGCATGATACAGATACAGACGCGGCTGACGCGGTATGATGCTGGCATTGCCAATATACATACCCTCAGGCTCCGGCAGGGCTTCCAGATAGCCGCAAAAATCAAATGTCGGGTCGGCATCGCGCTTGATGCTGAGCGCCTCGTCGGAGTTCTGCTGTGACTGGAGCAGTGCGCGGGCAGTCATCGGATCGCTGAACTTCTGCATTAGCTGGCGCACAATCACGGCCAGCTCACGGGCGATTTTGTTCTTAAGCTGCGGGTCGCGTTCCTCCGGCGCAATCTGCTCCGGGAAATGCAGGATCACCCGGCGACGGGAAACACCGCCGCTGCGGTCAGTAAAGCGCATCGGGTTATTGTTCACGGCCAGAACCACCGCCGGAATATGGGTGGAGTACGCATCCTTGTATTTCGGGTCAACGGAGACCGCATCCCCGCCAGTGATGGCCTTGAGTCCTGCCCCGTCACCGCTCCACTTTTCCTGGTCAGGCAGGCGAATCAGCGAGAAGCCAATTAGCGCGGCACGTTCGCGCGGTGATTCCAGCGTTTCGATGGTGGCCGATGTGGCGTTATCTTCCCCGGCAAGCATGGTCGCAATTTCGGCCAGAATACTTTTCCCGCTGCCACCCGGCCCGGTCACTTCGAGAAAGAGCTGCCAGTCGTAGCGGTTCGCCAGCACCATAAACAGCGCGGCCAGAATCACGTCGCGTTTTTCCGGTCTGCCACCGGCGGCGCGGTCGAGCCAGCGCCAGAAATCCGGGGCGTGAGTTTCCAGCGTTTCACCCTCGACCGGCGGGGTAAAATCGACATCACAGAGCGTGCGCAGCCAGTGTGATTTATGGTGAGGGTTGAATGTGCCGGTGGCGGTATCGAGTACGCCGTTGCGAAAACCAATCAGACGGCGCGCCGGGGCGTCCTGCTGCGGAATAATCAGTTTCAGGGTCTCCACAACTGAGGCGATTTTCCCCGACGAGAACGGCGCGCGCAGACGCTGGAACAATCCGGCCACATCGCGGGCAAAATCCGACGGTGGAATGATTTTCCATATCCCGGCCTCATAGCGGGACAGGAGCTGGCCGTTCGCGTCCACGGCCAGCGCTTCGCCGTAATGTTCATGCACCCGCATTGCCTTTTCACTGGTGCTCATGGCGGTAAATTCCGCCTCACTCATGGTAGTGAAAGGACTGTCAGCCGGTGGCCGGATGGCGTCATAAATGGCTTTCCGCGTGGCCTCCTCTCCTTTCTCTATAAACGCATCATTCCAGTCACCGAACACCGGCGGCAGGGCGACAATGCCTTCACAGGCTTCTGCGGCCGCCGCGGCTTTGTTCTGGCCGTCACCGTTAAGGTCACGGTCGGCGGCGAGCACAATCTGACAGGCCGGGTGTTTCTGACGGGCAAGGCTCGCCAGAGAAAGGAGGTTCACGGACGACAGCGCCACCATAACGGTTTCGCCGGTCAGGTGATGCACGGTGAGCGCGGTCGCATAACCCTCCGCTATCCACAGGCGTTTTCCGGCCTGTTTTTTCCCTTCGATGGTATGGCTCGCTCCTTTTACCGCCCCGCCTTTCAGGGTGCGTTTGAGACCGTCAGAATTAATAAGCTGAACGTTAACCAGTGCCCCGGCATCGTCATACAGCGGGACAACCATATCACCGGCGCGGAACGTCACGCCGCCGGTTTTGTGTGTGGCCGTCAGCATGACACACTCATGACCGGGGAATCCCTTGCGGGTGAGGTAGGCGTTGCCGCTGGCCGTGCGGGTTTTCTCCATGAGCTTAACGGCCAGCCCGGCCGCCGCTTTGCGGTCAGCATCGGTTTCAGCTTCTGCGGCCGCAATCACTTCCGGGGCGACCGGCGACAGATTTCCGGTGACGGCATTCACCTTTTGGGCGGCCTCGGAGGCAGATACATCGAATACCTTCTCAATCAGTTTCAGTCCGTCACCCGCGCCGCACTGGTTACAGAACCACGTCCCGCGCCCCTCTTTGTCATCGAAGCGGAAGCGGTCAGAGCCGCCGCACACCGGGCAGGACTGATGGCGGTTTTTAATCACCTTCACACCCAGCGCCGGGAGGATACGCGGCCAGTGGCCGCACGCCTGTTTTACGGTTTCCGTTACGTTCATTTTCATGGTTATTTTCTCCCTCAGTGCAATACAGGCGATGTGATATGACGGGCGCAAAGTTCATCCATCACCGCGAGCCCGAGAAAGGACAGTGAGGGCGCGGCCTTGAGTGGTCCGGCTTCCATTAAATCTTCCAGCAGTGCGCAGGCAATCTGACGGCCTTTTTCCTCACCGTGCTGACGCAGATAGAAACCCTCCAGCTCGGCGGCAATGGCGCTTTCCAGTGCATCGAGGGTGAGGTAGGGATAGCGGTGCTGACGCTCGCATACCGTCAGCCATGCACAGGCCACGGCGCGACGATACAGCGCGGCGCGTAATACGGGGGGTAATGGCTTTTTCATACATTCCCTTCCCCGGTCAGCCACTGCTGATTGCAGCGTTCGACCACACCGTCGAGCTGGGCGGTCATGAGGTAAATCACGGAGGTGAGCTGTGACTGCTGCACCGGGTCACGCCTGACGGTCGCACAGTCCTGCACCTGCATCAGCTCATTGACGAGCTGGCCGATGTTGCGCATGTGCTCAAGGCATTCGAGGTCACGGGCGGTAATGGTGGTGTGTTTCATGCGCGCACCTCCGCAACCGGCAGGCGGCCAGCGAACGAGAGGACGTAATCGCGAACGAGGGAAAGCCGTGCGGCGTGTTCATCACCGGCAACAGTGCGGAGCATACAGATACGGGGTTTACGGTCTGCACGACGAACGGCGGCAAACACAAAGACAAACTGCGGGTGTGACGGAGTGAGGGTCGTAGCCATAGGGGCAACCTCCTTGAAGTAGCGGTTATTGCCACCACCGGAGTTCCTACGCTCATGGGTGGTGACCCGAACGGGGGTAGGAATACCGGCCTTCAAGGAAACCGGCCAGCCCGAAGGCTGCCCCGCCCGGACCACCATTATCTGACAGGGGCTAAGGTATAAGCACCACAGCCCGAAAAATGGGTGTGCCTGAGCAACGACATAAAAAAAGACGCATGGCGCGTCTGGTGTCGCCTTGAAGTAACTCGGGTTCCTACGCCCGGCTGCCGATTTTGCGACAGCGGGGAAACTATACCTGGAAACGGCGAAAAGAAGCAAGCCAGAAAAAGGGACGGTTTGCTGAACGGTCATCATCATGCGTCATAGCCCCGGTTGCGTTCGGCAATACGATCTGCCATCCATGCGGTGATTTCAGACTGCGCCCACGCCACGTTTTTACCGCCCAGGCTGATTTGTTTCGGGAAAGCCTCGCGGCTGATGAGGTCGTAAATGGTCGACCGGGACAGGCCGCACAGATGCATCACTTCGGGCAGACGGATAAAGCGCTCATGAACGGTATCAGAGACCGGCATCAGCGGCGCGGCAGGGGCAGAAGACGGGGAAGAAAAAGCGGTGTGCATCGGGCTACCTCACAAAGTCCATACAGTGCCGGTCGTGTCCGTCCGGCTTCGGGTAGCTCTCTATTTTGTGAATATTTTCCCTCAGGGCAACAAGTCTTTTTATAGCTCCTCGTCACACAACAGAGCGATTTTTGAACAATGGCAAACGCTGGCAAACAGATGCAAATCAATGCATTACATTGCAGTAACTTTAAGTACTTTCACTTATATATTTCCTCATAATTAATCGGAAAAAAGACTAAATCCGACACCCCAGGCAAAAAGCAAAAGGTGAACAGTAGTGAACAGTCGGTGAACAGTTACACCCTCAACTGTTCACCCTTTATCTTACTGTATTACTTATCTTTTTCTTTTCAGTGAACAGTAGTGAATAGTTATAAGTAAAAAAACAAACAGTGAGTAAGGTTTTCCTGAGACCTTTCTCTGGCCAGCCGGGTTTTAAGGTCTGTTTGTGCCATTTTTGCCACAACGGCAATGAATCGTGTTGTTGTGTCTGGCGCGGCAGAATCTCCTCAGGTTGAAACGAAGAGGAGACCCGACATGACTCAGACCGCTGTTATTCCCGACTACCTTAAACCTGCAATGGAACGCCTTGAGACTGCCCGCTCGGCGCATCTCGTCAATGCCAGCCGTATGGATGAAACCACGACGGCCATCAGCCAGGTGCAAACGCAAAAAAAGGAACTGGAGCAGGAAAACGGCAATGATTCCGGCGCATGGCGCGCCGCCTTTCGTGCCGGTGGTGCTGTCATTACCGACGAGCTGAAACAACGCCATCTGGCGCGCGTGGCACGGCGGGAACTGGCGCAGGAATGTGACAGCATGAACGAGGTACTGTCTTTTGAGCTGGACAGGCTCAAAGGAGCCTGTGACCGCACGGCCAGAGCATACCGTCAGGCACATCACGGCGTCCTCAGTCAGTATGCAGAGCATGAACTTGATGCTGCCCTGCGTGAAAGCTGCAGTGCCCTCATCAGAGCAATGAAACTCAACATACTGGTTCTGAATAATCCGCTTGCTAATACGACCGGGCATCAGGGATATATCGAACCGGAAAAAGTTGTAATGCAGCAGGTGAAAGCGTGGCTTGAACAGGCCGTAAAGGGCTGCAATATCCGTCTGACCGATGAACCGGTGCTGTTTAAAACAGGGCTGTCGGCTTCCACACTGCCGCATATGGAACATGACGTTGCGACCACGCCCGGTCAGCGAAAAGTCTGGCAGGAAAAAATGCGGGAACGTGAAGCTGACCTGAAAGCACGGGGGTTATTGTCATGATGCGCTGCCCTTTCTGCCGCACGGCGGCACACGTTCGCACCAGCCGCTATATGTCTGAGAGCGTCAAAGAGAGTTACCTGCAGTGCCAGAATGTGCACTGCTCGGCGACATTCAAAACGCATGAGTCCATCTTTGAAGTGATACGTTCGCCGGTCGTCGATGAGAAACCCGCGCCGGTGCCGACAGCCCCCGTGGCACCCCGTCGGGTAAAAGGCTGCTACAGCTCGCCGTTCCGCCATTAATCAGGAGAGACAACCCGTGACCACTCTGACCTTACAGCAGGCCTATGACGCCTGTCAGACGAACAAAACCGCGTGGCTGAACCGTAAAACCGAACTGGCCGCCGCAATGCAGGAATATCAGGAATTATTGCTGGATGACAATGTATCAGGCTCCCGCAGATTACCGATGCTGCGTGACCTGATTGACGTAAAAAAATGGGAAGTTAATCAGGCCGCCGGTCGCTACATCTTCTCGCACGAGGAGGTGCAGCGCATCAGCATCCGTAACCGGCTGCATGATTTTATGCAGCAGAACGGCGCAGAGCTGGCCGCCGCACTGGCACCGGAGCTGATGGGGATTAAAAACCAGCCCGCGATGATAAAAAATCGCGCGCTTGACCGTTCAGTCGCTTACCTGAGGGAAGCTCTTTCCGTCTGGCTGACCGCTGGAAATGACATTAATTATTCTGCACAGGATAAAGATATTTTAACGGCCATCGGATACAGGCCTGACGCGCCTTCGCGGGATGATAATCGTGAAAAATTCACCCCTGCACAGAACATGATTTACACCCGTCGACGCGCCGGACTGGCCGCGCAGTAGCCTGTCAAAAAATCCCCGTAAATCCCGCTATTTTTAACGAAATAAGCCATGCATCCATAAGGTGCATGGTTTTGCATGCATTTTCTCGCTCCGGCATGCCAGACCAGCGCCAGTCGTGGCGCGGCCTGAGACCATCTTTGCACCTGCATTAAAAGCGGCCCATTAAGCGGGCAGGCGTGGCGGGGAGAGCATTGCGCGCTGAGGCTGATAATTTAATTTCCTATAAATTTTTTGGTTTTCAGGCATTATTCGCCAGAAGGAACGTTTAGAAAAAGACCACTACAATGAATTGCAGTGGTCTTGCGGGATATCTAGCGTTGCATTTCAGTTACTATGAAATTTTCCTCTGTAATAGAATTCATTATTTCAAAGTACAATTCTTCAGGTTGAATAAATGCTAGCTCTTTGCAAAGGCTGACAATGGAATCACTATAAGTGATACCCATTCGAGGATTGAAAAGTTCAAACCTCTTGATAGGTCTTTTATTCTTTGAGTAAAAGTTTAAGGTGAAATATATAAGCACCTGTCTAAGATCGTAAACACTAAACTTCCTGTCTCCTGATTTTATTTCAACAAGAACATTTGAATAGTAAATATCGCCATATGAGTTATTAATTACTCCGCATCCATCGAACTGTGGAGATACTTCAACTTGGTTTTCCATTCCATATCGAGAGAAAATATTTCTTGCAATTTCCCTGATGGTATTATATTCGATCATACTTAAAGGTAGTTTGAAGTTAGAACCATAAGAGAATCGCTGTAGATATTCTTTTGTTTTTTCAAAAATATCCTGAAAATCAGCGCGATGGAATATATCTTGCGCTAAAAGAATATCCCTGTCTAATAAATCATTCTGTATTGCTGTATATAAATTAAATGCACATTCATTGACAAAGACGTTATTTGACCTGTTAGCAGTATCATCTAGAGGGGGATAAACGTCATCTATGAGACTGCCGTTAATAATGCGTATGAAGTTATTAGCATTTGGAAGTAATTGATTCCAAAATGAAGTGAATTTTCTAGAAAATGTTAATTCAGAAATCATAGCGCATCCTCAAGATTTCTTGCGGTATGTCTTTGACTTGCCCAATCCCTATAAATCATCTCTATAAAGTTGAATGATTTCTTATTATGCTCTCTCCAGTGCCTTCCTTCATCACCCAAGATATAACTTGAAACAATCAATAGTCTTCTCTGTAACGGATGCATTGCAGAAAAGTTTTTTTTGATGTCAGAAAGCCATGCGTAAGAATTAATCTTTGCCATTGACTGAGTAACTATGTTTTTGACTAAGATGCTTTCTGGATTCTTATTGTATATATCACTAAGAATTAGAGTGGATTTTTCTGAATTTTCTTTTGAGAGCATTCGGGCTACATAGGCTAAGTTAAGCTCAGTACTCAAAATATATGAATCTTCTTTAATTAGTGCAGTTATCTTATCAAGAATTATATCTTTGGTTTCTGTGCTTAACTTTTGCCAGTTGGAATTAGCCACTTGAATTATTGTTGTAAATATTGGATACAACTCATGCAAGTTATTGAACATTACTTTGAAAGCACTGCTTATTATTTCGTCTGATGTTGCTGAGAATGCCTTTATCAAATGCTTGCTAAAAGATTGATTGATTTTTGATTTTTGTAATTCGCTACTCAACATTGCTAACAAGTCAAAATCTTTTAAGGATTCCTTTATCTCTTCATATTCTTCTATTGCGTTCGCTGAATAAGGATCAAACCTTATAGGCAGACTCATAAATTTAGCCTTCATAGGAGATTCTTCATCTTCATCATTACCATGCAATTTAGCTTTAGTAACTGAAAGAAACTCTTCTTTAGTAACAATATTGGTTTTTTGTTTCTGTAAAGTCAGCCCTTCATTTTCCATCAATTTTTTACTAAGCAAAGTTAAAACCTTATGAGCATCCTCCCTAGAGTGACAAAAGATAACAAAATCGTCGACATAACGTTTGTAGTTAATTCCATTCATAGACAATAATTTATCAATAGAATCTAGCGCTAGTTCTGCTAATATTCTAGATGCAGGGCATCCAACTGGTACTCCATATGATTTTGTTTCACTAAATGTCTGCAATAATTTCTTAATTTTGCCAGCGTAATCTTTGTTGGGATCTATTCTGTCTAACGCATTTTCTAAACGGTGATGATAAATACGCGGATAGAAATCTGCTATATCGCATGTAAGCACATATTTTATTTCATCATTAGAACATTCAGTGATACTGTCTTCTTGATATTTTCTCCATGAAATATCCTTATCAAAAAGAGAACCATCTGCAAGGTTTGGTTTAAAGCGATATGAATAAACCTGAGTTCTGGTAGATCTATTCCTTTCTATATCATCTGCGATTTTTAAAACCAAACCAAGAAAGAAAGCATTCCAAAATGGGTCTATTTGACTTGCCCACCTGTAACCATAATAACCGATACTCGAAAAACTATTAATTATGTTTGGTGGAATCTCGATCCGTTTATTTTCAAAGTCATCAAATGTTTGCATTAATGCAGTTTTTACTTTCTCCTTATCATCTTCAAACAACCGACTTTCGAATGGATAAGGGAAAATATCTGTATCACCGTGTTTAATGATATTTTCCAACGCAAGCTCAAAACAATTTTCTAATTTGTTACTATCAAACTCGTTACTCATTCACAATCTCCTTATTTAAAATATAACTTGAATACCACTGCATCATATCTCGGCGCTTATCAATATATTGAGCATGATTATACGTACCTCTAATATTATTCTTATCTATATGCGCAAGTTGTATTTCTATCCAAGCTGAATCATATCCTTTTTCATGGAGGATAGTAGATAAGGAATGTCGAAATCCATGACCAGTGACTTTACCGCCATAACCAATGCGTTTGATTACCTGATTTATGCTTGCTTCACTCATCGGCTTGTTCGGATCGTTCCGCCCCGGAAATGCATAACGATAATTCCCTGTCATCATTTTGAGTTCATTAAGTAAATCTAACGCTTGAGACGACAGTGGCACAAGGTGTGCCCTACGCATTTTCATCCTTTCTGCTGGAATTTCCCAAATAGCGTTATCCAGATCAAATTCCGACCATAATGCAGCCCGTAATTCGATGGTTCTTACACCCGTAATCATCAGTAACTTCGTAGCAATCTGGACAAGCCGACTACCTGTGTAACTGTCTAAAGCACACAGAAAATCAGGTATCTCATCAGCCTTTAAGAACGGGAAATGATTGGATTGATGTACTTCAAGAGCACTGGAGAGATCCGCTGCAGGATTAAATTCAGCCCTTCCTGTAGCAATGGCATAGCGGAAAACTTCTGAGCATCGCTGCCGAACTTTGCGCATTTTTTCTAATGCACCGCGCTTTTCGATTTTACGCAGCACATTAAGCAGTTCTAGCGGTTTAATTTCGCCGACAGGTCTCGTACCCACATAAGGAAAAATATCGTTCTGAAACGCTTCCATGATATCTGACGCATATCCTACCGACCATTTGGCGGACTTCATCTGATGCCACTCTGTGGCTATCTTTTCAAACGCGCTTTCGGATTCCGTTTGCAAAGCAATCTTCTGCTCTTTTCTAACCTCACTCGGATTCTTTCCTTCGGCTACCAGTTTTCGAGCATCGTCGCGACGAGAACGCGCATCGGCAAGTGTGATCGTCGGGTACACACCCAGCGAGATCATTTTTGGTTTACCGGCAAAACGATAGCGGAACCGCCAGCTCTTGCTTCCATTAGGTTCTATAAGCAAAGACAGCCCTTGCCCATCTCCAAGTGTATAGGCTTTAGCTTCAGGCTTAGCGCGGCGAATCTGCATATCGTTTAAAGGCATGTGTATAGGAATCCAGACCGAACAGGAACATATACACAATCCTATACACATTCAGTACCGGATTCTACTGGATGGTTACGGACTACTATGGACTCAAAATAAGAAAAAACGTTATAAATCAGTAGATTTACGGACTAATACGGACGTTTGAGGAAGTTGAGATGGTGCCGATAATAGGAGTCGAACCTACGACCTTCGCATTACGAATTAGTAGAATCACATTTAACTAGCTGTTTTACATATACATTGCCGCATTCACAATAAGTAACTTGATGGCACGTGATGTAAGAAAGTGGACTACGTTTTACCGTGTGCGACACAAAAATGGCACAACAATGCTCCAGACTTTCTCCTATAGGTTCCTATGCAGGATAAGCAGGCCACTCAACATCTGGCGCATTGCTTACATCCAGTCGGCGTAATTTAGTACGATACTCCCGCAACGCAGTGAGTTCTGCCAGTTCTGCATCGGCAATATCACCATCATCCTGTGCCTCAACAAGACTATTGATACGAAGTGTCAATGCTGACATTCTGCTGGTACGTTCAGCTTCGGCGGTCGCAACATAATCAATCACAGGTTCTGACGCTACAGGATAGCCATTGTCATCAGGCTTAATGATTTTACCTTTACCCTGAGCATCAAAGAGTGCCTTATAATCAGAGTCCGTAACAGGAATTGCATCCTCAGGCCATCCCGCGCCAGATTCGTACTCACGCTTGTCATCTACAGGGAAAAAACCCTGGCGTGAAGCGCTGTAATAATATCGCCACGACAATACCGGGTGCCCGGTATCATCGGGAACGATAATTTTCCCCGTTTCAACTCCCGCCTGCAGCTGCTGATAATCCATATCAGTAACGGGTAAAACATCCACCGGCCATTCGGCAGGAATCTTATCTTCATCATCAGGAAGTGCAAAAAAAGCACGCCATGACGCGCTGTAATAATATTGTGAATTCATATCAGTACCCGATTGCCAGATATTTACCGGAGCGAGGGTTATTATCACTCGCACCTTTTTGAAGCACCGCGCCAGAAGCTGAGTAACTCTGACTTCCTATTTGCTGTGAAGCGCCGCCATTGCCAGGGATGGGAATAACCATAAGGCACCCATTTTTAAACGCTTTGGGGAAAGTCACGCTAGTGCCTGCTCCTCCTGCAGCATCAGGTATGTTCCAGTCTCCAACACGGAACTGGAGCTGAGATGAAAAAGCATCCCACCACAACCCATTCCCGTCAGTAGACATGCCATCTTTCATGAATGCGTCCAGCCAGCCGCCCCATTTACTTCCTGTTAAATTACCGTCAGTAGCCAGAATGCAGGTGCTACCAACCTGGAGACTGGTTTCAGCTGTGAGCTTTCCTTTAAAGAAATTATTCCCCGGCGTCAGCGAGGCAATATCGTTGCCACCAACCTGAATAACCAGGTTGTTAGCGCCGCCAATTAGATTCACATCGCCATCACGCAATACGACCTTTGGTGCCTTAAGTGATTCAGCCGCGGCTACCTGTTTAACGTGATAAAAACTATCTGACGTCAGCGTTGCAACATCTTTACCGCCAACCTGCATGACAAGATTATTTGGACCTGAGTAGAAAATAATATCCCCATCTCTGAAGATGTATTTTGGTGACTGAAGAACCTCACCTGCAGAGATAATTTTTTTATGAAAGAAGCTACCCGCTTTTATTTCTGCAACAGGCCCCCCACTCACGGTAAAGACTAATGTCGTCCCATCTGTAGAAGAGGTGAGGATTATCTTTCCATCCAGTAAAGTTATAGAGGGTGCCTTCAGTCCACCAAACTTTGGAGTGTCGGTCTTTCCCAGACCAAGGTATGTGAGAATGTCAGCAATAGTACCTTTCCCGATAATATCTCGACCGACAGAAGTTAAATCAGTCTGCGATGCGGTATCAGTTCCAGTGAAATACGGGAGTTTATTTGCACCGGTTGTGAGCCCTGCCAACGCCGTCAGCGTGGCGTCAAGCGCCTGGAAATCCTTACCGAACGCGGCGGACATTTTGGCGATAAACCCGTTCAGGTCACCATCATCAAGTACATCCAGACCGCTTTTGTTGGCGGTGTACTGCGCCAGCGCTGCAGCTATAAAGCTGGCCTGTCGAATGGCTTTGTTTACCTGAGCACTGGAAGCTTTGCCAGCCGTGAAGCCAGAAAGCAGAGCCGGAAGCGATTCCCAGTCAGCCTGGGCCGTCACGTTAGCATTTGCCGCTGTCGCGAACGGTTTAAAGTTGTTTGTTGCCATTAGAGTATTGTCCCCCATGCTCCAACATCGAACCCACCGATGTATTCGTTATCCATATCAAACCCAAAGAATTTAGAGCCCTCGGATGGTGCTTCTACCGAAGGCGTTTCAACATCACCGGCCCATACGCCAGCTGCTTTAACGGTGAGATAGCCCTGTTTAATAGCGGCAATCAGTTCGAGTGACACATCAGAAATATCAGTCTCGGGGAATACCCAGACCGATATCGTCATGTCCTGGTTGTCGACAATTTGCATCCTCAGGCCTGAGCCTGCGGTAGCAGCGTCAAGGATGGGAGGCAGTGAATCATTGCGGCCATCCCAGTTGTTGATAGCGATTTTCGCTTTCAGAATGATGCGGTACGTCTCATCGCTTAGCGTCGTATAGCCAGAATCAGGATCATATGGCCCCTGCCAGATGCCCTGGTCATATCCAAGCCCGTCAGTGTCCCAGCTGAAATAAACTCCGCTAATTGGCTGGCTGACTATGCGACTGCGTCCGATCCACAGACCGAGGATGTCGAGCTGTACACCGACAGCAGTATCGATATCGAAGGCTGTTATAAGCCCTGACATAGTGCTGGACACATCAATCAGCGGGCGGGTGCTCAGATCTATATGGTCAAAAAAGAGTGGCTTGGTAGCGTGGTAGTTAGTGATCAGTTCGGTGTATTTGCTCATGAGGTCACCGTGATACTGATATTCGCGGTGCTACAGGACGCAGAAGCATCATAGGCAATATCAATGTTTGATGCCGATACGCTGCCTGATGACTTACCGATCAGCAGGTCGGTAATATCGTAATAGCGGGCATTTCCGCCGCTCACCACGCCAAGGTTTGCCGGGGAATAAATACGGCTCAGCAGCACGTCGTCGCCAATTGTCAGGCCATTAATATAATCGGCAACAGCCTGTTTGATCTGCTCGCCGATTTGAGAGGTATACCCGGTAAAAACTTTCAGGGTAATGGCTACGAAAATCGGTACGTCGGTCGAGCGCGAAAAGTTAATGACGTGGGGATTACCGTAAGTATCTGGCACCGTGACAGAAGTTTTCCCGTAAGTTGCTGTTCCCTGCCCTTTATTGCCCCTGATAGTCTGGGCGATTTCTGTCACATCACCGCCGTCAACAATCGCAGAAATGGAATGAGGCGGCAGCCCGTTGCTATCTGTCGAGCCAGTGTCATTCTCGTACAGTTTGTGACGTGTCACGCCATTAACATTAGCAATAGCACCGTCGACACCTTCAAACGGGGTGATTGACGGTAGCGCGACGCTCTGGCCCTGCCGGATGCGAAGCTCCGCGTCTGTCTCGGCCGGAGAACCAACCGTAGCCGCTGCTGGGTTGGTGACTGATACCCATCCGCGAGTCGGTGTGTTAATGGTGGTGATAGTCCCGGCCATCGCCGCAACCGAACCGCTATTCGCACATGTGGCCGTCACCAGCACAGTACCGTCAACGCCGATCGCTACACTCGCGGGAAAATTCCAGATAATGCCGTTTTTATCCCGTGCGGAGCCATTCGTGATAGTCGTGCCTGCCGTACCGGTTAACAGAAGGTCAGCAGTAGAGTTTGTCGCTACTTTTCGCGTGATCCCGTTAATTTTCACATTGCTGCTAAGCGCTGCGGCCTGCGCTGTCATCGGTGAAAACGAGTTGTAAATCTCGATAGCGGTGTTGTTAGCGTCATGCACGGCAAGAGCCGCCAGCGCGACCATCTGCCCGTCTTTGCTGTCTGGTTCGAGGTAGGCATCACTACCGTAAATCTGCCTGAAATAGCTGGTCAGTGTATCTAGGATTGTCTGGTAATCAGGCGCACTAATCCCCTGGGCGGTTACCGTTGCCGATAGCCCCAGCGTGTCGAGGTTCAAAGCCATTTATGCCTCGCTTGTTACAGTCGTCTGGCCGTAGATTGTGTCAATGGAGGAAGTGAAGGTGACGCGACGGCTGGTGCCGTCATAATTGGTATCGAAGGAAAGAATCGACAGAACGCCCGGTGTGTCCTGTATGCGTTCACGTATAGCCAGGATGTAGACGTCAGATCGCTGTTTACCAAGCACCGACTGAACATACGGCGTGCCTTCCGTCAGATCGAGAAACCACTGACCGCGCCACAGCTCGAAGCGGGTTTTTACTGCCTGGGCGACACACTCCGGGCTGTCGATAAGGAAGGTATCGTCACCCTGCCCGAAAGTGTAATCGCCGTCAGCATCTTCGCGACGGTATCGCATTATTGCGGCCCTCCAGTAGTTCCCCCGCCTGTCTGAACTCCGCCATGTTTATGCGTGGCGACACTTATACCTGAAGCTGTCACATCATTCGTTACCGTAACCGGCCCAAGCATCGTCGCAGTACCACCACTTTCTCCCATTCCCTGAGACAGGTTACCGTTAATCGTTACGTTGCCGTTCAGCGTGATAGTCGGGGATGTGATTGTCGTTCCACCTTCAGCCGTAGCCGTAAGCTGGCCCGGCGTTTTAATGGTGATGTTATGTCCTGCGGCGACCTCTACGAACGCCGCGCCATCATCGGTTCGCAGCTGCGCGGCGCTAGTACTGATACCGCTGATTTTCTGTGCTTGCGACTGCGGGCCAACGATGGCGAACGCATCAGACAAGTCATGCTGGCGCGGGTCGACGGTCTCCTGAACGCCGCCGCTCTGCCACCAGAAATCTATGCATCGGTCAGCAAAGATCAGCAGACACTCGTCGCCTTCTTTTACCGGAAAGGTCAGCGTGCAACCGCCGCCGCGCGGAAAGATAACCGGCACATCCACCAGCGGTTTTAATTCGGTAGAGCCATCGCCAACAATACCGCGAAGCGCTACCTCTACCGTGCAGGTAACAGTATCAGGATCGAACGACTGAATGATGCCGGGCATCGCTACACGCATCTGGGTAGACACCGAATCGGCAATGGCCTGCGCGGTCTGCTGCTCGCCGCCGATCTGTGATTGAGTTGGAATTGGCATAAAAACCCCATAAAAAAACCAGCCGAAGCTGGTTTGGTATCAATTATCTGTTAATAACTAAGCTACATTAGCGCCATGAACAAGATGACGCAGAGCTTTGACGCCCTCGGTGTTATAGCGAAAAGCTTCGACCTGCTTGCTGGAGTGCACTGATTTGTCCATTACGAAAATACCGTACTCGTCAGTTTTCAGGTTATTCGCGTTGGCAATGCGCCCGATTTTCTGAGCGGACACACCAAGCATTTCTGCCACCTCTGTCGCGCTATGGTAGTGATCTTCCAGTTTAGGTAACGGAAGAAGCTCAATGCCAGCAGCATCATTGACAGCGCGAGCCATTGCGGTCTGCTTTGCCACATCACTTAATTTTGGCATGTAAGACAGCGCCAGACTGATAGCCTCAACCTCCATTTTAATAGCTCGCGCACGGCGAAATTCTGGCAGGTGAGAGGCTGATTTAAGCGGCGCGACACTACCAGACTCAAGCTGACGCCAACGAGTAGCAACCTTATGGCGCAGTGGGATGCTATACCCCATCATCAGTGTCATGGTCAAATCTTGGTCAAGCCAATACTCCTGATATGTCCTCCCTCGATCATCCTGGTAATCTCCTGAGAAGTCAGGAGATTGAAGATTGAGCGAATCGAACATTTTGCGGCAATCGGCCATAACATTGTCGTGCCGCTTACCGGTCAATTTAGCAATCTCACGGCTTGACATTTTAGTGACAACAGATCTTGCATTTGCTACAGTTTGTTTAGTCATATACGTTCCGATACGTTGTTAGACTTCAGTGGACCGCCAGTTACAGCTGGCGGTTTTTCTTTTTGCATCATTGCAAAAATCCTTTCCCATAAGAGAAGACGTTCTTCCAGTTGTTGTCTCCCCATGGATGTTCTTCTATGTGAGAGGTTTCGCGTTGCAACAGCATTCGCGCTTTATTGATGTTTCGAGTGTAATTTGTGCCGATGGAGCCGAATCTCGGAGCCATACGATGCTCGGCTACGCACAGAAGCGGATAAACCTCTTTACACGCTTCAAACATCACTGCGCTTGAGCGCCAGAGGTAAGCCAGGGTGCAGAGTTCTTCATCACTGAACTGCTTAGCTATCGGGGAATTCGAAACTTCACGATCAAGGATATCCAGAACCCAGCGGCGAAACTCTTTAGCTTTTGGGGTGCGGGCAAACATGGCGATCAGGTGTGCGCCACGCAGAGAAAACGCGCGAGTCATCTGGTCTCCGTAAGGGGTGGTCACTTTGACCATCCCTGTCATTTTCTCTGTAAATTCATCAGCATGACGCGAATAGATCCGTTGAACAGCTTTATCATCAGCATACTGAAGCGCATAACCAATCTGGCTGGCGGTTAACCAAGTTTCATCAATATTTTCGACTGGTTGCAGATGAATACCTTGGAAGTTGAGATCTGATTTCGCTACAATGCTCATGTTGGTTTCCTTGCATACGGTTACTGACATAGAGGCCCGGTTTGTGTTAGCGCACTTCCGGGCTTCGCTGTTATTACGCTTTAATAAAGCCATCTTCTTTCAGACTCCTTTCAATGCGTTTAATCACCTCGCTGTTCACGGAGCGCCCTTCTTGCTTTGCAGCTTTCTTAATTATTTCTTTCAGTTGTTCAGGGAACCGAATCCCTGTTGGTGCGATGTTACTTGCGTTTTCCATTATACCCCCAACCATTTGGTTACATGATGTAGTCATGGCTAAATACTACATCATGTAACTATCATGTCAAATGAATTTTGACTACATTATGAAGCTAGTTTTGTACGAGGAATCACTATGAAAGGTGCAAGCTTGATCGCCCCGTTTGGTCTGCGCATGCCGGAAGAGTTAAAAGAGAAAATTGCAGAACGAGCAAAAGCGAATGGGCGCTCTATGAACGCCGAGATTGTGCAAATACTTCAAGATGCATTGCCGCCTGACAACGATACGAGCCATTCGTCATCAATCACTAAGCGTGATGAGTTCTTTAGTAAGGTGGATAATATGGATGAATTTGCCGCAGCAATGGCGCATGCCTCCAGTGTTTATCAGGAGATGTTGTCAAAAATCGTTGAAGAACACATGGGGAAAAATAACAAAAAGCCCACTAAGTAGTGGGCTAGTTTGTTTTCAAACAGTCGTATGTTGCATATTGCCTTGGCGCACTCATGTCAGCCTGGGCAAGCTGAACATTCAATATGCGCTTATTGCCATTGCGTTTTATATACTCCATACCCAGCCATTTACCCGGCTGATTAGTCTTTACCATCCATTCATATTTGATGTTGCCATAATCCCCATTACCTTTAAGGAAGGTAAACTTCTGAGACTCCGGGCGAACACCATTAATATGCATAAACCCGTCATTGCTTGACGTTAGGGTAAAATCACCACAGCGAACATCAGCCAATACGGCAGTTGAAAACAACGTAAAAATTACGGTAGCAAAACGTAAAATAAACACCTTATTGCGCCTTATTCATCGTTGAAGAACTTTGCAAATCGCGGCTGCCACGCGCAAAACACATCAAATCCATGTACCACGCCTGACCTCTGGTGTCACCAGTATAATCGATAGCTTTGACGATATAAACGCCATCCGTCGCAATGCTGGCTGCCTGTGACGTTGTGCCTGTCAGCACACGGTTGCCGTTCTCTTCTGTTTCGGTGATGCGACCGGGCGACTGTGCGATTTCGCTATTGCCGAGCGCGGCGCGGTACACCGAAGCCTGATCGAGCTGGATAAGACCATTAATGCGGATGTTCGGGTTTATCAGGCACCGCACGTTTACGCCGCTGCCCATCGTTTGTTGCGGCATACCGATCAGGCCAGTATCTGCATTCAACAAAATAGCTTCGTGAATATATTTATCCTCCGGCACCATCTGGACCTGACCATCCACCAGTTGCCATGTCGCTTTGCACTGCGCAGCAATATTATCCATCACGTTACGGGTGGATGAATAAATCGCACGGCCACGAGGAAACACGGTATCAGGAAAGTCACCGGTAATGCCCTGTGTCACGCCAAACGCGTTGAAATCCTGCATCGTCGCCCGGTGCAGATCCGCAACGGTATAGCCAGCGGCAAGCGTGGTGATGGTGGTCGCATAGAGGAACGCTTCGTGATCACCAATGGCCTGAATCAACACCCAGGAATCCGTAATGTTGTCCTTCCCGGTGACGGTGAAGCGAATATCACCGTCAAAAATCAGGCCGTAGTTCTGACCGTTCACCTGTCCTATCTGGTCTGGTGAAATCTCCCGGGCGACGCCGACCTGGCTCGCATCAACATCCGGCGCTATACCGTCATACCCGGCAATTATGCGAACTTTGGCAAACTCCTGCCCCAGTATCTTGTTCGTGGTATCAGTCGAAAGGTTGTAAATTTTCACGTTTGCCACGCGCGGCCAGCGTGTATCTGCCCACTCGATCTGGAACGTGACCTTAAAGTCAGACAGGGAAATCCCCTGCCCGTTCTGGTCCAACAGCTGCAACTCAAAATGGCGCATCCAGTTAAGAGACATTTCTACTCCTGCACGAAAATGAGGTGGCTGTATGTGCCGAGGTTGGTTTTGGTGGGCTCGTCTGGTGCGCCCTTATCGGTCGCCACCACCAGCGCGCCATCAATGCCAAGCTGTGGATATTGTCGCAAAAGGTTCACGCCGGTCAGTAGAGGTACGCCAGAGAGAAGCGCAGCACCGCCGCTATCCATCACGTCCATAATCCAGCCAGCCGCATCACGCCAGATGATCCTGAGCGTATACGTGGTATTGCCCAGCAAAACGCGGAACTGCTGATTGTCAGGAGAAAGCGGTATTTCGTTAAACTGCATATCATCCCCCGAATGCTGATGTAACGCTTCCGCCCAGCTGGCTCAGCAAGGATTCGTTTGGCGGTGTAGTGGATTTCGTCCCGGAATTCTGCACCGCCGATGTGCTGACGCCATCCTGCATATCTGATTTATCTGCAACGCTAACGCTCTGCGTCTGCGACATGATCACTTCACGCAGGGTAAGCGTGCAGTTCAGCACGTTCTCGCTGGTTTTATCCGTTGTCACCTCGATGGCTCGCACCAGCATATTGCTGTATACCCGCTTTCCGGTCACCACATCGAATGGCACGCGCTCAAGCTGCATATCCAGCAGCTTTTGGTATGTCTCCTTTGGGCTAAGCCCAGCGCTAAGACCGATTGAAGATGTATCAATGAAATCCAGCAACGAACCGCCACCAGCGAAGCCGCATTCCATTGTGACTTCACTGGGGCGCTTGTACGCATGATCGGCGATGAAACCCGAGGCACTATTCGTTGTTGGCTTCTCCACCGGGTGCTCAGTAATTTCGAGCGCATCAGAATGCTTTTCGGAGACGACCACGCTGGGAATTAATATGCCAATTCGCCGGGATTGCTGGCGAAAAATAGCGGAGAGAATATCCATTAGCTCGGCACCGTTCGAAGTTGTTGAGTAAGTTGTGAATTAACGTTCTTCTGCCGCTCAACTGTGATATTGGCAGCCTCACGTGGATCAGATACACCGTGAATATTAATAACCGTTTCTTGCTGTATGTTTTGTGAAGCACCGCCACCAGCGGCCATACGAACCAATTCACTTGGGTAAGGGTTTCTCCCGTTCTCATGATGGATAATTCCATTCATCAGAGAGGACATTACCTGCGGATCTTTAAGGTTGAGAATGGCATCAGGAGCCACACCCATCATTTTCGATAACTGAGCAATGTAAGCACCGGTATTATTTTCATTCCCCGGTGCCCACGTAGAGATTATATCGTTAAGGGTTTGCAGCGGCTTGCCTGTCGTCTTACCTTCAAAGTAGCGCATTAATTGTCGGGAAAGCGCTTTCAGGCCATCATAGGCAGTTTCAAACCGGGCGAACCTGCCGCCAGGCCTTTCGAGCGTCGCCCCAGATTGCCCACGAAAGTCGATATTACCGGGGTTATTATTTCTAATACCTCGTGGAGCTTTAGCAGACTGGGCATGTTGGTCAGGCTCATCATCACCAAACCACCCGCGAATGGTTCTGCCTACGCTGCGCGGGTCAAATCCCAGATTCTCCTTAACCCAGTCAGCGCTTCTGTTGGCGCTATCCTCTACTGCCGGTGTGGCACTCGGTTGCCCGCTGCCCTGATTTAGCAGCTGTTTGCCTATACTAGCGGCCTGCGCCCAGTTGCCATCTTTTATGGCATTCAGCAAATCAGCGATCATGTTCAGCATCTTGCCGAACTCACCCATTTGCGAAATGAAGTTGCTAAAATCCCACTTTAGGGACCATGACTTGGGGTCAATACCGAGCAACTTAGCCAGCGCTTTTGTCAGGTCCGTAACAGTCTTTTTCAGGTCACCAATCATTTTGACGGCCTGATCAATTTCAGTCTTCCATTTCCCCCAGTCAATCAGGCTTTTGCCACCTTCTTTCCACGTCTGGTAATCATCCAAGAGCAGACCAAGTGCAATAATAAGCGTCGTTATCATGCCCAAGGGTGATGACATGAAAGCGGTATTTAGCAGCCGCCATGCAACCAACAGCCCACTGAACAATGCGATAAGCTGCTGCGTGGCTGGGTTCAGCTTTTTGAACCAGGCGATCACACCCTCAACAGCTTGCCCAGTTCGCCATAACACGCGGGTAATCGCGTCACCTGCCCAGAGAATTCCTTTGATGATCTTCGTGATGACCGCTTCAATCTTCGGCCAGTTGTCGAGTATCTGCCTGCGGAAGTTATCAATACTGCCAGCAAGGCCACCAGCTAGGTTAGAGCCAATCTTGTCTTTCGCCTGTCCAAGCGTCATCGTCAGATTACGCATGGAGGTCATGAAAATATTGGACTGTTTAGCCGCTGACTCAGCATTAAAACCAATACGCTTTGCCGTCAACGCGTACTCAGAACTGAGCTGCCCCATCCCTCTGCGCATCGCCATCAGCGTGTTTTCATCGATGCCAAGCATCTGCGCGTATTGCTTCGCGCGGTAATACGGCATGTTGTTGAGCTTTTGCCCAACGCCAGTAAAGATGGCCGCAGTATCACGCATCTTTCCGCTGGCATCGCGAGTCTGTACGCCCAGACGGTTCAGGAACCCTTCCGCCCCCGGATTGCTACGCATGAAGCCAGCCAGCCCTTCTAGGGAAGACATAGCCGACTCAGCGCTGGCACCGGTTTGCGATGCGGCATAGCCCAGCGCTTTGATGCCCTGGACGCTGGCCCCCGTCCGCTGGGATGCCCAGTAAATTTTATCCAGACCATTCGCAATCTGGGTGGTAAATCCGACAATGCTCAGCGCTGCGCCTTCCACCACCGCGCCGACCTTCAGAACGTTCGCGGTAACGCCTTTCAGCACAGCTTCGAACTTATTAGCGCCAGCCTGATCGATATCGAACCCCAGCGAAACAAGGAAGTCTTTAATCGTATCTGCGTTACCGCTCATTGGCCGCTCTCCATTTATCTACCCGGGCGTCGTTATCCTCGCGCATGTCGAGGTAGTCATTGAGAAGCGCGATGCGGCAGAGGTCTACCGCGCCGCTGTTAAGGTCTTTCTGGTCAATATGGAAGGCAAGCGCCGGACGAAGAATAAAATCTTCACCGCCCGGCAGGCTGTTGAAGGTTATTCCACTGGCGGGGTGGGCGTCTCGCTGGTAGGGAGTCCTTGCAAAAAATTTCCCAGCGAGTCGGCGACCACCCGCGCCACCAGTTGCAGCATGGTCAGCAGGTCGATATCGTCAAACGCCATTTCGCCATGCTGGCAGACCGGCACCCAGCCTTTCATGTGCTCGCGTGAAACAACGGAAAGGCAGGGGAACAGGATAGCGTCCACGTCGCCATCGCTCAGATCGGACACTGCATTGGCAATCTTTGGCAGGATGGTAGCCATCGCGCCTTCGGTGTCTTTGCTGCTGATCTTCTCCTGAACGCTCCGAAAGTCAGAAACCATCCCGGCCAGCACCGGCAACAGCTTGCGGGACACCTTCAGCTGTTCGAAAACGCTGAGTTTTGCAGTGCGATATTTCACGCCCTTAATTTCGAATTCCATGCGTTAAAACTCCCCGAGCAGCTGGTCAATCTTGCCGCAATCGAATACCCAGGCGACAGTTCCGCCCTCTTTGGCGTTATTGAAATCAGGCTGTTTCTGGAATGCACACGAACGCGCAGTAGAAATATCACCCGATGCCGTGTTGCGAATGACGATCACGTTATTGCCCCAGGTGGCAGAGGACTGGCTTTGCGCGTTATACGCCAGAGACAGCTTTTTATTCACCGGGGAGGTTTTCAGCAGCGTCACCGTAATGGTGCCTGACTTATCGGCGTGCAGGCTGTGCATCACCTCGCCATCGGCACCGATGGTCATGGTGTTTTTGTTGCCGCCCATGGTCTGGGTGATACCTTCCTCAGAGTTCGCAGAACCCTGACCAAGATCGATAACGCCGGTCGGCCCGGTGAGCGACGCGGTTACATCGAGAAAAGAATAAGTTGCCATTTATCGCTCCTTAGCGAACCACGTTGATCTGCACATCGGCATAATGAACTGCGCCAGCCAGCTTACAGGCCACCTGGATTAACGGTGCTTTGCGCGCTTCGCGGTCGGCCTGCGCCTGTTCGGACAGCGGTTGCGCATACACGTAATAGCCTTTGGTCAGCGTATCGCCGGAATTCAGCTGTCCGATAGGGCCACCATTCCACACGCCAGCCGCTACCAGACCATTCGTGACGGACTGATCCATGGACTGTTCAACGTTGGAAAGCAGACGGGTCACACCGGCATCAGTCTGCGGAATTTTGGTGGTGCTGGTGTAAAGCAGGTTATAGAGGTTGGTCTGAACGTAGTTCTGCAACCAGTCGAGCCCGTGGCGCTCGTCGAAGAAGTCGCCGTTCGCCATGACACCCTGTTGCAGGATCGCCGTGTCGTTGGCGTAGTACACGAACACGTTCGCATTCTTCGCATCCACAGCCGCCGCCTGGCCTACCGTCAGCGTTTCGTAGGTTACGCTTGGTTCCTGTTTGAATTTCAGGGTAATGGTGGTATTGCTGCCGTTGAAATTGACAGTAAACGCGCGACCGAAAGCTGAAACCGCCGCATAAGGGCTGCTGGTGGAATACTGAATAAAGGTCCGGGAATACTTGCCAGCCTTTAATTTTGACGCAACATCGGTCGTCGAGGTCGTATTGATAATCTCGGCATCGGCAGAGGTTACCCCGAAAATGCGGCTCAGACTGGACGCTTCGATGAGTTTAGCAACCTCAATCACGTCGTCAGCATCAAGCACATCACCGCCATCAGCAACATCATCAGCGACAACCAGCCCATACCAGTTGGTATATTGCAGGCAGGCATTAACAGCTTGCACGATGGTTTCCACGCTTCCACCTTCGGAAGAGGTCAGCGTCTTCGCCCAGCGGCCAACATAAACCTGCGTCGGCTTCGGCGACTGGCTGAAAAATACCTGCGCCGCTTTATATTCCGGGCTGTCGACTCCGAAGTCTTCGCCAATGTCCTCAACGGAAGCATAAAGGCGAATGCGCTCCTGCACCGGAATGACAGTGGAAGAACCGAGGATCAGCAGCGCGCCGAAGTTACGACCAGTAGCCGCTTTCGGCGAGATGATCACATCAACGTTTACAACGTTGGATACAGGTAAGCCCTGCGTCATAGTTTATTCTCCAAAAAAGGTGACTGGCGCTTCCACCAGCGATTTGATGCCGTACTCGCGCACAACCTTCCGGCGCAGGCGAACCGTCATGTCGTAGCGGCGAACCCATTGCTGGTTGATAAGCTCGGGGAAAGGGGTCAGACCGGTATAGTCGCCCAGGGATAAACCGAGCGCGTTCAGCTCAGCATTATTTTGCGGGACAGATATGCCATCGCGAAAACGGGACGCATAAGACATACCAGCCGGGCCATAGAACGACGCCATGCACTCGAACGTTTCATGCCGCCAGAGCTGAGCGCCCTCATCGGTCTGATTGGTGAATGCAGGACTGTTATCAATGGGCCACCCGGTAACGCCGAACGCGCACCAGTTCGTTTCAACTGACGGTAGTGATGGCTGTTCTTTCTGCCAGCGCGGGCGAACCATCCCAGCTGGCAAGCCGGAAACGTTGCGCATCCACTGGCTTAACAGCCTGTCGAGCGCTTCGTCATAATCCGGATCGCCGCTGGTGGGTGTCAGCCAGCCACGCTCTGTGCTGGTGTTATTGCTCAACGGGAGTACCCCCATCAAACGGCAATAGTTCGCAATGTGCCTGGACGAAGCCAGCACCGTAAGCCGTATACGGATCGACGAATGTCACACGATAATCACGGTTCTGATACGTCACGATATCGGCATCACGGCCAGTCTGCCCCTGTGTCAGCCGCTCAGTTGTCACGATAAGAATCGCGCCGCTGATAACCTGCCCGGCCTGCATGCGGCGGTTTTCCAGAGAGCGGTCAACGGTAACAACCCCGGCAAACTGCGTTTTAACTTCGCTGTCACTGCCGATCCCGTCCTCGTCCACCGTTTGCGCGCGACGCGTTACCCACAGGTTGAAGTCGCAAAAATCGGGGTCAAAAAGTACGTCCGTCACATCAAGATTCGGCATCTTTATCCCTCACAACATGAGTTATCGCGGCAAGATATTTACCTGTATCGTAAAGAGGCTTAGCCAAAGTGGTGCCTGGGGATTCGCCAGCAGCCCGTCGCGCAAGTTCCGCTTTCGCACCTTTGCGACCACGGCGCGCGCGTGCTTCAACGGTGCTATCTGCAAGCGGAGTAAAATCGGCAGCTTTGATGTAATTTTTCACACCTCTTGCTGCCACTGTACCTGCACGGTTGAGAGCTCTTTCCGCACCCGCCGCATTACCATCAAGCGCAGCCTGCGCCGCTGCTTTGAGCTGCGGCACTGTCTGTTCCTCTACCGATTTAACGCCGGGGATCAGGTGCGGGCGTGGGGGGATGTTTTGCGCTGGTGAGCCGTATTCGTTGACGTAACCGATCCCGGCATTACCAAACGGAACATCCTCACGCTCGCTGTCTTCTTCAGGAATGCCGACCAGCACATCCTTTTTGGTTAGCGACCTGAGCGCATCCAGAATGGCCTGAGCGTTATCCACCCTCGTTGTTACACCGCTTTTGAAACTCATAGCTGGCGACCGCCCGCACCGAACATCGTGATCAGCTGATAAAATTCAGCGCCGTATCGGGTGTTATTCCAGAAGCCAGCGTCAGGGTTTAGCGTCGCGCTGGTGTCATAGCTGACGCTTACCTTGTCAACGGACTTGGAGGACTGCACACCATTGGTTGAACCGCCCGGGCCGCCAACCAGCATTGCCCGGCTATCTGCCGCCCATAGCGTCATGTAGTGAGCCACGAACAACTCGGCAAAATACGGAAACAACTCTTTGCCGGTGACGTTTTCGCTCAGCAGCACATCGGCCAGATTCAGACGAAACTGGATTTGTGCTTCTGGATATTTGGCAGGGTCAACAAACTGCGGGAAGTCGCGGCGAAAATCACTTACTGTTGGCAGGCTTTGATTCTTTGGCATCTTTCGCCCCATTACCGCCAGTCTGGGCGGCAGCAATCTGCGCTTGCAGGCTGTCGTTCTGCTCTTGCAGCTTGAGCAGCGCTTCTTTCAGGTCGGCAATCAGCTGATCTTTATCGACAATCTGCTTATCTTTGTCGGCAATCTGCGCTTGCAGGCTGTCGATAACGGGTTGCAGATCATTGGTGTCGCTAATCACGCTTTCGGAAAGCTCAGAATGCGCCCGGGTGAACCAGTGCGACGCGACCTCTTCCGGTACGTTATGCCGTCCCCGGCCAAACTCCTGTTTTGACTGATCGCCGAGCGTCAGCGTAAACGGGGTGTGAACATGGATGGTAACCAGCTTTTCTTTCGCCATTTTCAGTTTCCTTCTGGCCCCTTTCGGGGCCGTTCTGGTTATCAGATACCGTCCACGTAGGATAGGGTTTCTTTGTACACTGGCTCAACCGCACCGAGCTTGCCGTAGTAGGTCGCAATCTGGTACAGACCGCGATACTGGATAGGAACGCTCTGCAACGGCACCAGCGGATAGCGCACGTATTTCTTGTCGTTGGTGTAGGCGACCATACGGTCTTTACCGCCAACCCCGCGCCCTTTCAGCCATTTAACCGCTTTGATTTCCAGCGGAACGCCGTTCTGGTGGAAAGCGATAGTGTTCACAGCCAGATAGGTCAGCAGCGACTGGTTACCCGCTTCGGAAACCTTACGGCTCGCCAGCAGTGAATACTGTTCTGGCGGAATGCGCAGATCAGAAGGCACGACGGAATAACCGGAAGCTGCCCAGGCATTCGACAGAATGCTGTTCACACTATCGAGGATCTCGTCGTTAGTGGAGTTCGCCCAGGTCTTCGGCGCGTTGTTCAGCGTCACACCAATGAGGTTTGCCAGACCTTTCAGTCCGAGCGCATCATCGCCGATGTAAACCTGCTCGTCGTTGTCCATCTGCCATTTGAGCTGCATACCGTCGTACTTCTGGGTATCAATCGGGCGGCCTACCTGCTGAGCTGCTGCCAGCTCTACAACGGTCCAGCCCAGTTCCATGCCCCAGAGGTTCAGCGGATTGCCGTCTCTGCCGATATCAACGTTCACGCCAGCAATAGCAGTGGAGTCTTTGCCTACCCAGTTTTTACCGTTCGGATTTGCGCCAGTTCCCGCCGCGCCAAAGCTGGTGTTAGTCCAGCTGGAAATGTCATCTGCGATAGAAACGTCTTCACGCAGCTGAATATCGCGGGTCCAGGTGTAACCCACCAGCGGCAGGTTCAGCGTCTGGTCGAGTCGCTCCAGCTCCCCGATGAGAAAGGCACCAGAGCTATCAACGGTTGCCTGATCAAAAGTAATCATTCGTCTGTTCCTTAAATCTTCCAGGAGATTTCTGCATTGCCGTTAGCGTCACCGGCCCCTGTGAATTCGGCGTTGGTCAGCGCCACGTTTTTGCCACTGACGGACGTGGACATGAAGCCGCCCAGCGGCACGTCAATGGTTGAATCGAGCGAAACAACCACGTAGACAGGCGCGCCTTTTTTGATGGTACTGGCATCGAATCCAGATCCGAGGTTAACGGTCATGTAGCCACGCTTCATGGCGTCGCCCGGGAAGTTCTTATCCGTCCCCACCTGGCGAACCATGTCTGGCTGCGATGTGGTTGGATACGGACGAACGTAGATACCCTTCACCTTGTCGGCGGTGTCACCGTCCGCCAGCGGCACGAAAAAGCCGTCAGCGTCGTATTTTCCAGCCAGACCATAGGCAGCGAAGGCGTTAGCGGATTTAAGGATCACCGGTTCGACGGTTAAGTCCTGCGGGCGAGAGATAGCCCCGGCAATGCCAACAGGCATCCGGTACAGATATGCAGTCATTGGATTATCCTTTGCGGCTAGACCAGAAGTCGGCGTTTTGTTTGTTCAGGGAAGCGATGCTGGTCATGCCCATATTTTGGCGTTGTGCATCGCCCGTGGTGCTGCTGGTGTTTCGCCCTTTGGCAATCTCAGACACGGCGTTAAATGCCATATCGACCGATTGCTTAGGCAATTTGCGGATATCAGCATCACCGACAACCTGGCGAACCAGTGTTTTGTCAGCGGCAGCCAGCACATCACGTTTGAACGCGGTCGGTTTCACCTTACGGCTCAGATCGATACCCGGGACGATAACTTCGGCACGATAGGCAGAGTCACCGGTAATCGTGGTTTCCTCTTCGTCGTCCTCGCCGTCGCCGGTCGCATTTCCTTCCAGCTTAGCCAGCAGGGCTTTGAGCAAGGTTTTGATATCGTCCTCGCCGTCGCCGGTTGGCTCTCCACCCATCTCCGGCTTTTTGTCCGGCAATGGTTGCTGCGGTGAAAGGTTAATGTTGAGGTTAACGCCGCTCGGCAGATCCCCTTCATCACCCGTTACCGCCGCTGGCGCAGAGTCCAGCAGTTCGTTCATGGTGTCAGCGTCACCCGTTTTGATGGCCGTGCGCATGCGGGTCCACCAGCTTTTCTTTTGATTTGCCATTGTGTCTCTGTCTCCAATTGCACAACGATTTCCGGCTCTGCCTTTAGGGACAAGAGCCACATGGTTTCCGGTAATATCGACCTGTTCGGCTTTACCAGGCTCGGTCTGCTCGTACTCCGCGTCATAGCCGCACGACACTTCGCGCAGACCATCTTCGATCAGCTGAATGGCGCTTTCGTCTTTGACGATAAGGTCAGCCAGCATCAAATCAGACTGATCACCAGTCCCACGCCGCACGTTCTGAAGATGCCCGACAGCAAGCTCTTTCCAGTTCTCGGGATTTACCAGCCGCACATTCCCGTTTTCATCTTCAGGATGCAGGATCGTGATGCTCATCCCTTCGAATGAGGCGAGCGTGGCCGGATGGAATACCTGCTCAGGAGAGCGCGTTACGACTATCTCACCGAGCTTATCGGGTTTGAGGTTTGGCAGATCGGCAGCGCCGTAGAGCTGTTTACCCGTTCGACCTATCGGCACGTCTTTGCACAACAGAGAGCCGTCAGCCAGCTGATAGCGGGTTTCACCCAGCCGGGTATTGAAAAAATATTTCATGGTTTACCTGCGATTCAGGCGAGATAAGAATGAGGTTTGGGGAAGACGATTTCTTTGTAACAGCGGCAGTTCGGGAGCTCACCAGCGTGACCGGTCATGCCGTCAAGCGTTGGAGGTCGGCCCCATTCGACAAACTTCCCTTCCATCTCCCGATGAGAATGTCTGACGTCGCCATCTTCGGCTGTACGCCAGATATAACCATTTGAACCGATAGACAGCGCACGCGCCTGATCCAGCGCGCCGGTTGCGCGTCCAAGCTCGGTACGTGCGATAAGGTTCGCTCGCGAGCGTGACACGTCACCTGATGCCGCTATCTCTTTCGCGAATGGCTCAGCGCGTCCACCAGTCACAACGGCCTCGATGGCTTTGTTCTGAATGTCATACACCCGATCGGCGGCCTCAAGAGGCAGCGATTTGATGTACTTAATTTGCTCGGCGACGATGGATTTCATCACCTGGCCTACCGGGGCGCGGTCAACCATGTTGCGCAGCTCTGCGCTGATGTTCCGGCTGTGCTGACGCCACTGCTTTTCATTCTGGCGCGCTATGTCTGCGGTGAAGTTCTCAGCTACCTTCGTCGCCCAGGGGGTGATGATTTCGCTGTAGCGCTCCAGCGCATCCATTATTTCGGTGACGCTATCGTTTGAACCATCGTAGCGCCCATTTACGATATCCCCGACCGCCCGCGCTATCTGCCGTAGGCTCGTTCGATATCGGATCTCCGCCTGGCGACTCTGGCGGTTTGTCGCCAAGTTCGCCGATGCCTGGCGGCGCTTCGTCTTCGGCATTCTCTATGTCCTCGTCGGTAATGGATGCCCCGATGCCGGTGACGTCAGAGTTTTCGCGCAGGTCGGTCATCGCCGCCTTACGCGTCATCAATCCGTCGCCCAGCGCGGTGCTGATCGCGTTGGCGGTGTTTACGGCCACCGTTGAGCGGTCAACGTCAGACATTTGCCATAGCGGGTTAAACTCAAACGTGAAATCGTCCGGCAGCGGCTTACCTAGATCCGAGCGGTGCATAATGTCCAGTATCCGGCGCATCGGCAGCCGTAAGCGGCGCTCCTGCAATGAGCTCACCCGGTCGTAATAGTTGGCGAGGTCTGCGTCACCAGTAGAGAAGCCTTTCGGGGATTGACCGAACAGTCGCACCAGCGGGATACCAACGGCACCGCTGATCTGCTCAGCAAACTGCGAAAGAATGTCATCCAGACCACTAAAGCTGTACTGGTGGGTTTCGAACTTATCCCGCGAGTCCATGAGCGTCATACCTTCATTGCTCTGGAGCTGGCGGATCAGGTCGATGTTCTTCAGCAACGCTTCGAACGCCGGGCCTCCAAGCGCGATAAGCTCGCGCAACTTCTCCACGCTATAGGTACGCAGATGCGCTTTATAGACCAGCTGCGCCGCGCCGACAGTAGCGCTATCGAACGCAGTAAGCCGATCCCAGATACGCTCTACAACCGACATTCCCCATTCGTTTTCGGTCATCTTCTGCTGGAATGGCAGCGTGACGCCATCAAAGCGGATCAGGCGGCTGTGATGGATGCGCCAGGCCGGAATGCCCGTTGCGGTGGTCACCACGTCGTAAAACTCAGGCTTGCCGAGGTCCGGCCCCATCTCTTTAATGCGGCGTGTCAGCACCGGGTTAATCATCCAGCGGTCGAGCGGGAGAATGCCCTTAAACTTGCCTTCTCCAATGGTTTCGAGCCGCAGCGGGGTCATTGGTGCCTGCCCCTCAATCATGATGAAGCCAACCGCGCCGCCGTAGAGACGCGACCATTTCAGCACGTCGTTCAGCGCATCCCAGATCTGCAACTCATCCAGCTGCGCTTCGAGGGTGCCACGGTCTTTGGCGTCAATCTCCGAGGTGATGCGAATGCCTTTGCGGGTCATATCGTCCGGGATAGCGTCGACCGCTTCGCCGATAACCCACGATCCGCGATATGACCATTCCACCAGCATGCGGTTGCGGCTGGTGAAGTTCGCCCGGTAGGTCGATGCTGAGTGCTGGTTAGGCGTCTGCATCCCCACGCGGGCGACAAAGTTTTCATAGCCATCAGCGGTGGCCTGCGCCGTTCGCTGAGAGGCTTGCTTGTTTCGTGCCATCAGGCCTGTCTCCCTAGCAGCTCCCAGATGTTCAGGGCTGAATTCATTGGCGCGTAGCTGATCATCACCGAGTCGGCGAGGTTCGGCGACTTGGTGCCGTCAGGCTGTTTATCAACAACGATTTTCCCCACACCGTTAATGGAATAGGTCGGTTGCGACAGCTCGATGATGAGTTTGTCTTTGCTCGCCATGGCGCTGCTGATTGAGATAATTTCGTCCGGGTTGTAGGCCATTCCCTCAACCACGGCGCGATAGGTGTTCTGGAAAAGCTTGCGTAATTGCCACCAGCTCTGGGCCTTGGCGTTAGCAAAGAAGTCCTTGTTCAGGCGGGCGGCCTGTCCGTTGTCGCCGCGCACCGCTTCGTCGTCCGGATCAAACACCGCGCCGCTACCGCGAAACGGTGTGGCGAGTATTGACGGTCGGCGCGCAGCGTTACGCAGTTCGTTGATGGCACGCGCATCGCCGCGAACGCCAGCGCCCAGACCATCCTCGTCGAAGCGAAACTCTTCGAGGTTGTCCTGTTCGCAAAAGCCGAAGACCTTCTCAACGGACTGGTAAATGTCGCTGCCCACGCCGGACCATTCCCGCACGTTCTCCAGGAGGAAACCGTGACGGGTCGAAAAGGCGTTTTTGTCCCGGCCTTCGTCGGCGACGTCCATCGCGCCCAGTCGTTTGCCCGTTGGCTGAATACCCAGCTTGATATGCGCGTCGACGGCAGCCTGTACCCAGTCGGACGGGATCAGGACGCCTTCCGCTGATGCGCTGTAGTTCAGGTCAAGTTCCTGCGCCACCACCACCGGATTGTCGATTTTCTCGCATTCCCTGCGATACCACTCTTCATCCTTGCGCGGGTCATTTCGCCAGTGGAATGTGAATACCGGTATCTTCCCGCCGTGACGCTTCTGCGCGAACGGGTTCGCCATGCCGTTAACCGAACTCAGGTCGATACGGCAGCGGGTGGTTTGCGACAGCGCCGCATCAATCAGCAGAGGACGCTGGAGGAATGCAGCCTCATCCACCAGGTAGAGCGTGGTACGGTCACCACGTCCGATATTGTCGCCAGCCTCGCCTTTGATGACCGCGCCAGTATCGGGAAACTCAACGCGCATGTAGGGCGCGTGCTTCTTCTCGTCCCACGAACCGCGAAACTCGACGGGCAGCGTTTCCACGAACTTGCGCGCCTTCCAGAACAGCGCTTTCGGGTCACCGGTGCTGTCGACGTATTCCTCTTTACGGGAGCCGAAGCCGATAACCATTTCTTTGTTGAACAGGCAGAGCGAGCAGGCCAGGCCGATCGCCGTCCAGCTGAGCCCCATTTCGCGGCTCTTTTCGGTGATGCCGTTCTCCAGCTTTTCGCGCCGCTCCATGATCCAGTGAATCCACTCTTCCTGTTTCGGGAACAGCAGAAAAGGGATGGTGACCGGCAGGCCATAATCGATGTTACGCGGGTCAGTAGTCATACCCCAGTCGATGATGAACTGTGCCGGGTTGGTGCGGTAAAACTGTTTTAGTGCTGGCAGCATTTCAGGGTTCTGGCGAATGCGCTGTAAGCGCTCCATCCGCCATTCAAAAACCATCTGGTAATCAGGTTTTCTGAAATCGAATTCAAACGGGAGAGGCATGATCACCCCATCATCTTGCGGTAAATCTCTGCGGCCTGATCTGCGGTGAGGTTGGTCGTCTCGGTTTTGATCGGGCCGCCATCCTTGCCGGTGCTTTCAACCTTCAGCTTATTGGTGTAAGCGTCGCCAACCTCTTTCGCGGCCTGTTCAATCAGCTGCGCCGTCAGGGAGAAGTTTTTCATCCCCTCGGTTTTGGTTGCCATGCGGTCAAGCACGCGGAGGCGATAGGATTTGTTCGCGATCGGAATGTCGCTGGTTTCGGTCAGGAACCGTTCGCGCGTCGCGTGGAACATCTCGATCCACTTTTTAGCGAGCGTCTTACCGCTGGCCTTCGTGGGGTCGTGAGATTCAGCCTGCTGGCGGGTGATCTTGATCCCGAATTCTTTATGGACAGCCTCGACCACCTGCGATGGCGTGTCATAGCACGCAAGCGACTGAATGATGAAGGCTTTCACATCAGGTTTTAATGCAGCCATAAATCACCATTCGTCTTATACAGTCCAGTATTTAAGCCAGTCGCAGCATGCACGTCCCGCACGCTCTGGCAATATCGAGATGAGCAACCTCCGCTGGCTGATTCGCCGCATCAATCATTTCCTGCACGTCCCGGCTCGCGCCGTAACGGCGAACCACGCCCACAAACTCTTCCACGTCATGGCCGCGCAGCTTCAGCTTTGGCTGCCCTTCCTGCGTGAACTTCGGCGCACCAAATTCATCTGTCGCCTGGCAGATGTGATAAAGCTCGTGCTCTATCAGCGCGCAGAATTCCAGATCGGAACATTGCGAACAGTAATCGGCGGCCAGCGTGATGATGAACTGCGGCACCCTGCCGAACCATTCATACATCTGCTGCTCCATCCGCGCTTTCTGCCAGCCTCCTGCCCGCATTGCCACTTCTTCCGCCTGCCCAAGCACGGAGCGCCCTTTCTTCTCGAAAGCGTTCGATGCCCAGAGAAAGCACAGATCCGCTTCAAGCAAATGCTGGTGGTCAGGGTTGTAGAGGTCACCCTCATCGCTCAGGATGTGCTGATTCAGCCACTCGCCAACGTCATTAGCGGGCATAATGCTGATGTACGGCTTCGGGTCAGGTGGCATCGTAAAATGCGCTGGCGGGTGAGGTCTGTTCATGAATAATTCCAGTGCTCCATTATCGAAGCCCCTCAGTGAAGGGCTTCTGTAATGCCGCGATCAGCCAATAAGTAATTCCGGCTGCGTTACCTGCATGATGTGCTCATGTTCGAGCTCCAGGACGCGCTTCTCTTTCTTCCGCTCGTTCATCAAACGGCTTCCGATCGTGCCTTTCAGCTTTGAGCGCGTTTCTTTGATGGCGTAGCGATGCTGCAATTCTTCACCCATCGCCATGCGCCGGTTTAGCTGCTCGGCCATCCAGTTGAAGGCATTGATGTAACACTCCTTCACTGCGGCAGCTGTTTTGCCAGTGAATCCCATCACTAGCATCATGCATCCGTCGCGGGTGATGTTATACATAGGCTGAACATCGCCATTTTTATCAATGAAATCAATGGGCGCAAAATTGCGCTGGGTGAAGTCATCGGAGCATTTCAGGTTACGTATGGCACGCAAAACGTCTTTGTGTCGCTTGCCAAAGTAATCCGCCACCTTGAGTGATGTGGTGATTATCTTGTTGTCGAGGGTCGTGACCATTTCGCGGAAGTCGAAGGCCGGAATAACTGACGGATTATTCATAGCGTCTTTACCTTTTAGAAAGTGAGCCTGTCTCACAGAAAAGCCGCCCGAGAGAGGTCGCCACCTATAACGGCATTTCTCAGGCTCGCTTACTGAAAGGCTCTCGTTAATATGCGCGTGAGATGCGCGTTTACTGCGGACATAAAAAAGCCCCGCATCGCGAGGCTCATTAAATTGACTTTGTGATTTGCAAAAAAATTATTTCAGGCATTGCGTCCTGATGTATTCCTGCAGGTAGTTAACCTGCGCGGTTATCCTGTCGATTCCACTTCGGAGACGGTAATAATTGAGTTCAGCATCTGCTGTAAGTCTTGGGCTTTCTCCATCGCCCATGCTGCTGGCTCCGGTCGTTGACTTTGCACAGGTGGCGGCGACTTGCAGCCGCTTACGGCCAGCAATGACATCGCTATGCAGACGCTCAATGGTTTCTTTCGCATCAGCCAGTTCTCCGGTGTATTTGGCATCCAGTGCAGCGACATCACGCTGGCGGGTCTGCATGTCTTTAATGGTGGCGGTCGCCAGGAGGAGTTTCTCAGTGGCCTTATCGCGCTGGTCTCTGTAAGTGATGGCGTTGTCGCGGTAGTGGTTCACGAAGAAAGCCAGTGCGCCGATTAACGCCAGCACCAGCAACTGCAGCCAGTAACGCTTAACCAGTGCGCTAATCATGACAGGAACAGAGCTCGCTCTGCCTTGCGGCGATTCGTGAGCCCCGGCATCACCTTTCCGCCTGATTTATTCCAGCGCAGAAATTCATCTGCCGCGCCTTTTATATCGCCAGCATTCAGCTTTTTCAGCAGTGTAGATGTGGAAAGAGCACGCGACCCAACGTTGTAAGCGAACGACACCAGTGCGTCGAACTGGCCTTGTGTCAGCTTCACCCTGACAACTTTCAGCACGTCATTCTCATAACCAACAAGCCCTGTTTTCAGAAGCCTGTCAGCGGTTTGCTGGTCGATAGTCATACCGCGCTTTACTGGCTTTCCGTCAACCGGATGGGTCCAGCCATAGCCGATGGTCCACGGCGCATCTCCCGTTCCGGGGTCGGGGTAAGCAGTCAGCCGACAACCTTCAAATTTTTTTATCAGAGCAATTCCGTCAGGACTGGTTTGCATCGTCAACTCCCGCCTTTTTTGCTGCAAGTTTTTTAATAAGATTGCCGATCGAATCGGTGCCGATGTATCCAATAAAGACGCTGGCTATGTAGGCGAGGTTGCTGCTCAGGCCGATAAAGTCCAGAAGGTCACGAACGAACCAGGCAATCATCGCGCACATCAGCGCATCAATTAGCGTTTTTGTTACCGCGCCGCCGTTATAGCGACCACGCAGATACGCCATGATAAAAGCCAGCATTGCACCAATACCCTGCTCCTTGGCGGCAAGTAGCGCAGCGATGAAATCTTGTTTGTATGGCATTTTCATAGGCCTCACCTCCGATTTTCCGGATGGTGCTGTGTGTGTTTGTAGGGGAAAGGCCGTCAGACTCTGATTGCTACATGGCATCTGAAAATGATATCTGCGGCCTGCAATAAAAAAGCCCACGGCGCGGTGGGCAATAGAGGGTAGTGCGTTGAGCTTTTGCTCTTATGGTCCTGGTAGGTATTTGGCGGGACAGGAAGGATTCGAACCTTCGACCAATCGGTTAACAGCCGATCTCACAACCTCTGTGCTTCTGACCCTGAATGCAAAAAGCCCCTGCATTTCTGCAAGGGCTTAAATGTGGTTCACACCGCTCCGCGCAAGGCATCTCCGCTGGTGGGTAAGCTCTTTCGCCTTTGACGTCCGAGCATATCTGAATTATGCAGTTTCAAAACTCGTTTTCAAGTCTTTTTCGCAAGTTTTTGCATTTTCGAAGCCTAATTCATCTTTTAGCGTGAAGAAGACAGCAGAGTTGAACAACTCAATACACCAGCGCACACGGTCAATACATTGCTTTTCGGTCAGAAACGGCGCGTAGTAATACTGCATCCATCGTGCCATGCCATTGATGGTTTTCCGCCAGGTGTAATAGTCCTTCCCTATCTCATACACGGGATTACCCGGCTTGAAGGACTTCAGGATGATAGCCTCCATGAATGCAGCTTCCTCCTGATCCCCGGCATTGCCAATCAGGTCAGAAAGTGATTTCTTCGGCCAAATGATGGCTTTCGCCTGCTCAAACAACGCATCGCCGGTATAGCCAATTTTACGCAGACCAGACAGCACGGTAGCGATCCGCTCCTGCTGCTCGCCAGTCCAGCCGGTCAATATCATTGACCACATACCACCGCCACCAGAAAGGTGCTCTGTTCCGCTGCCCCCGTACATACCGCCCCAGTGGTTCAGCAACGAACGAACCCAACGGCTTTGCGATGGTGTCAGTCGGCGGTATTTCCCCAGGTAAGATCTGCGTGGTGCTGCTGCCAGCATCACCCAGGCGTTTTGCGGGTTGGTACGCTCAACAGACGCTTTCTGGTAATTGTTAATGTCGTTGCGTGTCATTGTCCGTTCTCCCGAATGATGATCTGGCCTTTTTCTCCCCATAGCTTTGTAATGCGACAATCCCAGACGCTGGAATCATCATCAAACAGGGCATCCATCAGTGCTTTAAGCATGTTGTCGCAGTCTGGTTTTGACTTGTGCGGTTTGCCGTTGAATTGTTCTCGCTTCTTTTTGCTCCAGCTCGGGGGCATTGGCATAACGAAAGTGACGTGCGCGCCGGACTCCGGCAGGTGGATTTTGCGCAGGCGAGCTTCATCGCAGAACGCGCGGTAACGCATGACCTCTGGGCGTGTTTTCCATTTGTCTGCGCGGGTTTGTCTTGGCTTAGGTACAGGGGTAATCTCATAAATCACTTGCATATGATCGCCCCATCAAGCTTCAAGCCTCGACGAATTCTTGCGTGTACTGTGTCCGGCTTCATGCCTACAGCTCTCGCATACTCACTGGCTGATATTTTTTGACCATCAAACATTACAAAGACGGTATTTCTTTTATTATTTTGTTGGCTGCGATTCGTAACCCATCTAATGTTTCCGGGCTCGTAGTTCCCATTGGTGTCAATCCTGTCAAGACTGTAACCATCTGGGCGAGGACCGACGTATTTGAAGAATTCTTCAAAACTCTCTACCCACTCTTTACAGACAGTGATCCCCCTACCTCCATAATTTGAATAAGACCTTACATTCGGATTAGAACACCTGTTTTTCATATCAATCCACGCTCGGTATTCCGGCGTGTTTTTCATCCCATGCTTAGCCTTGAAGCGCCCAGAGCCACCCATATTTTTAAGTGCGTTATCGCTAAGCAATCGTCCAGTTTTGTCAATTTTCATGCTGGCACCACCAGCCCAAGGCGGGCGATCTGGATAACGGTCAGAACGATAGCGCGGTCCATAAGCTGGCGACGTTCGTCGCGCGATAGCTTGCTCCCGTTGTCGATGCTGTCGTGGCAGCAAACGCAGATCGCCGCCGTGGCGCAATCATCAGCTTTCAGGCCCATGCCTTTGCCTTCGTTGCGATGTGCTACCTGCGTCCCCCACGAACCGCATAACACGCACTGCTCGATCTGCCCGACAGCCGCGAGCCATTTTTTGCTGCGGTAGGTTCTCTGACTGGGGTTATTTCGCATTGCTTTCCCCCCAGCGCTTTGCCCATTCGATTTCATTGCGGGATTGTTCGCTGAAAGTGACTCCCTGCTGGGTGCCGAACCAGTAAATCGTCTCGATGACTTCGACCATCTGGGGGATGGTCATTTTGCTGGTGCGCTTGCCGAACATCACTACGCCGCCGTCAAGGCCGGGGGCCATTCGCTGTTCCTGCTTTTTGGTCTTCGCCACCAGCGCGGTGATGAGGTCTTTCCAGTCGTCGGAATCGTATTTATTACCGAACCAGAGAACCTGGTCGGAAAGGTCTTTCAGGAGCGGCCACATCTTGCGATTTTGAATAGCGGTGCGCGTCGACTCTTTGACGTCGAGAATAAGCGGGCGCTTGCTGTCGACCGGCAACTGACGAATGTAGTTGATAGCGTTCTGCTTAACGATTTCGTTAACGAGGTGGAATTGTTGGCTCACGCGTCACCCCCGAAGAGGTTAAGCGACAGATACGACAAATCGCTGACGTCGGATAACGTCAGGCGATTGTGTTTAAGCTGGTGGTGCTGCGCCATGGTGTTCTCCGTGGCGCGAATGTCCGGGTGTCAGTTGTTCAGGCTGACAGGGATATTATGGCTGGGCATTGTGGCAAAAGCAATTTAACGCCGACAAAAAAAGCCTCCGAGGAGGCTTGTATATTATTGATTATATTGTGACATGTCACAGAGCAAGTTTTGTTTCGTGCCAGCCACGCGTAACCCAGCATTGCGAATCACCGTCGCACGGACACGACTTAACCGGCAGCGCATCGCCGCATTTACCGCAGCGGTTCGCGCTGATCGACTTGATACGACCACGAACGCGGGCATCGTCCTGGCGGATCAGCATCGCGACGTATTCGCTCATTTCATACGGCGCTCGCCCTGGGCGGCGGGCGGCACAATTGCGCTCCAGCATCTCCAGTTCCTGTGTATCAAGTATGAGCTCAAATTTACGCCCACCAGCAGCGGCTTGCCGGGCGCGCTGGGCAGCTTTGCGTTCGGCGGCGGTTTTAGCCATTATCCGGCCCCTTTGGCTTGTGGATGCGAATAGTCATACCGCTTTCAGTGGTGACCACCATGGCATTCCCCGGCTGGATATCCCCAAGGTTAAACGCCTCGTAAAAGGAATCCAAAGCCAGCAATTTCTCATCCTTACGATTCCACCACCGCCAGCCTTTACGAAGTGCTACGCCGAAAATCCATTGCCCAGCCTTGTAAGCCATAAAAAACCAGATGAGCACCACCTGAAAGAGGACAATCCAGTCAATAATCGTATATTTCGCGAAAGCGTCCATCACTTCCCCTCCTGCCTGGTAACTGCTGGAAATGGCATCCAGTGAGATACCAAAATGGAGTGAGAATGTTTCTCTAATGCCCAAACAAATTCACCGTAATCGGTTAGGTATCCAGTTACTGGTTCAGCCACATCGGGACCGAACAATGCGACAGTCTCACCAGTCTGAGGCATCCGATCACCTACTGGAATCCAACCATCCGGGATTACCGGAGAATTGCCAGGCTCCTTGATGTGTAATCGCGGCTCTCCGTCCTTCGGTTCAGGCCACTGGCGCGCCATGTTCACTTTCAGCTTTTCTTCCATCGCTGCTGTGATTTCGCCGTCAGAGATACCGGCACGCCGCTGGGCATCCCACAAGAGGAATTGGAGATCCGCCCACTCGGATAAATCATCTGGTGCTGCGGCGGCCTCCAGCGCTTCTTTCGCCAGGTGTTTTAGCGGACCGACAGGGCCAACATCTCCAAAGGTTTCCAGTGACCATGCAGCGTGCCGATCACGTATCAACCTGCGTAATTGCGCCGATGATGCTGACTCGCCGATATTGATGGTAATGCGTGGTTGCATAGGCGGCACCTTTGGCCCTTTTGCTGGTGGAAATTTATCAGCCATCAGTATTCTCCCCAGCTATATTCTGATGCAATCGGCCCCGGCTGGTTGGCAGCGAGGAATATATCGCTATCCGGCAGTTTTTCGACCTTACAGCGATATCCCTCGGAAATGATCCCGGCCTCACGAAGACCAGCGAGGCACATACGCGCTGTCTCTTCTGCGAGATGGATCTTGCTAATCTGGTGAGTTTTTCGGCGAACAAATGCCTGCAACGCCTCTTCTTTGGTGTAATGGTAACTGGAGCGATCAGCGCCTTTTAAGCAGCGTTTAACATGGTGTTTCTGGTTGGTTCGTTGCCCACCAGCACGGTATTGAATAAGCTGCTCATTGGTCATGTACGGCATATCTTCGACGTGCCAGAAAGTCTTGTCTGTCTCGCGGATGATTACGCGCTTCCACAAAGTGACGATCGGGCGGCCTTCGCTGTCGTTCCCGTCGTAGTAGCGATAGCAGTATTTTTTGCCTTCGGTGATTCTGTTCATGCGGCACCTTCCTGAATAACAAGACCTTTCGATTCAATGCGCTTATGACGCTCCCAAAACCACTGGTGGAGTTCCATCAACTCTTTGTCGAGTGGCGCGTATTCGCGGTCAAAATAGGCCTGAGCGTCTTTCTCGTCCTCGCTAGGTAGCTCACCGGGACCAAGCAGGGTGTTAAAAATCCATGCCATCCCGTTCTTGGCGTCGCCGGTGATGCGCCAGTCTATAACAGCAGCTTGCATCACAAGCAGGTTCTTACCGAACATCCGATCAAGCTCTTTGAAGCGATTGCAAATGTACTCGTTCTCGTCTTTCAGCTCGGCATTCTGCTTTTCTGCGTCAGCCAACACATCAGCGCGAGCACGCTGTACATCCAGCTGCGTCGCCAGTTCACGCACCAGCGCGGCAGACTCAGCGCAATGCAGCTCTTTCGCCAGCGCATGTCCGGCAGCTACGAGTTCTTTGGTTTTGTTGGTCATACCGCGTTCTCCTGATGAATAATTTCCAGATCCAGCTTTTGAGCCAGAGCGTGTTCCGCTTTTGCGCCTGCTGAGCTCTGCCAGCCTGACAACAGGAAAATGCCGTCAGCGCAGCGAAGCATCGCGAGACAAATATCCATGTACTCTGGCTGACTCAGGCCATCAGGAAGCGTCGCGGGGTTTAACACCACATGGCCTTCCGAAGCCAAGCGCATAGCCTCAAAATGGAACGCAGGGCGGTTAAATTTCGGGATACCGGTCATTGGCCCAGCAATGTAAATTTTCATCAAAATTCCCTCTTTTTGTTGGGTCTGGCATCATTCGCGCGGCGTTTCTGCTCAGCGGCAGCCTGGTCACAGTCGTAGATCGCACCGTTGCGCTGGTCGCAATAAACAACGCCGGTCGGGCCGTGGCGGTTCAGGCGCAACAGCAATTCGGTAGCCGCCTGATCTGCGTTTTCGTCGTATGCACCTTCGCGGTAGATTCCGATCCAGTAATCACAATCCTGCTCAATCTGCCCGGTATCGCGGGAATCACTCGGCATCGGGCGTTTGTTGGTGCGCTTCTCCAGATCGCGGTTCAGCTGGGTAAGCAGCACCACGATGCAGTTCAGTTCCTTCGCCAGGTTCTTCAGCCCCTTCGTGATAATCCCGTAGGCCAGGTCGTTACGGTCGGCCTTGTCGGCAGCCATCAGGGTCAGGTAATCCACCAGCACCATGCCGACAGCGCCGCGTTCGCGTTTAATGCGACGCGATTCTGCAACGATGTGCGCCAGCGTTATCCCGGGCGTGTCGTCGACGTACAGATTTCCGGTCTGGGCCAGACGTCCACCAGCAGCAAAAGCCATTGCCACTTGCGCGTCGTCGTACCGATCGCCATAAAACACGTCGGTATTCACGCGGCTGACCTGCCCGATCATGCGCTCCACGATCTGCTTATCCGGCATCTCAAGGCTGAACATCAGCGCGGGGAGCTGCTCAACTTCGGCACAGTTGACGGCCAGCTGGCTATACAGCGTGGTTTTACCCATCTTCGGACGTGCGCCGATCACCATCAGAGCGCCTTTAACCAGCCCTTTCGGTTGTAGCAGTTCATCCAGCGAGCCGATCCCCGTCGACAGTCCACGCGTTGCGTCTGAGTCGCTCCAGCGCGCTTCCACCTCGTCCACCCAGTCGCCCATCACTTCCGAGAACTCGCGGAGCCCTCGACGATTACCGGTTTTCGCGTAGTCAGCGATATCGGTGAACAGGGTCTGAATAGCGTCAAACTTCTGGCTGGTGGTCATCCCGTTGCGGGAATACAGCAGCTCGGTGGCGCTGGTCAGCTTGTCGATGCCGTAGCGCTCCATGGCTTTCTCGCGCACCAGCATGGCGTAGTGAACGATGTTCGCCGCGCTGGGGGTGTTTTTGGATATTTCGGCCATGTAAGCGAAGCCACCAGCCTGCTCGCCAAGCCCTTTCGACTCCAGCGACTCAATCAGGGTGATCAGGTCGATAGGCTTCTGGTTGGCTACCAGCTCCCGCATCTCGGCGAAAATAACCTGGTGGGGGCGGATGTAGAACGATTCTGGTTTGAGCATCGACATGGCGGTCTGGCAGCGATCGCTACCGCTATCCAGCATCATGCCGCCCAACACACTTTGTTCGGCTTCGATGTTCTGAGGGATCATGTTCATGTCGGTCATAGCGCCTTCTCCCTGGTTTTCAGCAGGGTGTCAGAGCGCAACAGATAATCGAAACTGGCGCGCCAGCCTCTGTCGTTCTCACCGAAGTAAAATTTTGGTGCTCGTTCAGCGAACGCGGCGAAGTAATTCTCCACAGCCTCGACAGTTGGCTCTTTCAGTTCGGTCAGCAGGCGTTTGATAGCACGGCGACGTTTGTCGTTTAGTGCCTCTGCCTGGGGAAGGCGGTCTCCCAGGGTGGTGTTGTATGCAGACAGCACCGCCTGGTAGTCGATCTGAGTTTTCTTAGAGACAGGTTTTTCTTCCTGCCCGATACACTCCCCCTCTGGGGGTTGGGGGGTATTGTTTATTGTCTTTTGTATATTGTCTTTTGTGGTTAGCAGATCCTGCTTAGTTTCAAAAGCAGATTCTGCTAAGGTTTCGCCATCATCCTTAGCACCTTCCGCTAATGTTTCCTTAGCACTTTCCGCTAAGGTTTTATTAGCAACTTCCGCTAAAGAATCCTTAGCAGGTTTAGCTAATGTTTTGCAGAATCCGTTAATCTTTGTTTTCCACTCGATGGTGCTGGTATTCATACCCACGCTACGCCCCTCCTGGACCAAGACTTTTTTGGCAACAAGCTGATTTTTTGCTGTCGAACAGTGTGTGTGATGCTTGGCAATCATCTGCTCAAGCTGGTCATTGCTAACCCAGTCCATCTTCTTGTTGTAGCCATACGTCTTGCGCCAAACAGCGAGGACGACACACAGCTCTGTTTCGCTTAGTCCGGATGCCATGACAGCATCGAGAAGCTCATTAGCAACACGAGTAAAACCATCTTCCAGCTGCGCCACGCGATGCTCCACGACCTCCAGCGGCGGCCTGTAGTCTGCTAACTTAACGACGCCCATTTTTCACTCCCGATGTAGCCAGAGCCAGACGGATCACGCCAACAAGACGTTCAGCGAACGCTCTGTTTTTTGACGCGGCGACCACCAGCCCATCAGGAGAATCCTGAAGGCGTCGTTCCTCATTTTCCTGGTACTTTTTGCGCTTTGGCATTAGAATTGACCTCGCAATTTACTCACGTTTGTTGCACCTGAAAGCCGTTGCTGTCTCACCAGCGCGGCTTTCGCCTTTTCAGAACAGGCCCGGCTGGGCGTTCCGTTTAACTTTTCGCTTCTCAAAGCGGTCAGCAGGTAACTGCTGCTTCTCCGCCCACAGCTTTGCGTGCCGTAAAACATCATCAAAAATCTTCCCCTTTCTGCTTGCCTGGCTCATGCGCTTGTACATGTCGATAGCCTGGAATGCCCCCCCTGAGCCACTCCCAGAGAGAAACCGAGCTTCAGCAGTTCTTCACGAACATGCTTTTCGATGAATTCGATATGGTTCATGGCTTAATCCCATCCCAGAGCATCAGGTCTAGCCCGTTCAGCCTTAAGCCCAGCATCAGCAAGAATTTCAACAGCGGTTAAGTAATTTCTGGATACCAGCACCGCTCCCGGTGGCGCAGCCTGAATACCCAGAAAGGCCAGCTCTTTCGCCATGGTGCTGAAATGCCCCTCAGCTTTGCGCCTGCTGGCTGTCGACTCGCTGATGCCCATATGCTCGGCGTAAGACTTCTGGCCCACTGATGCAAGCCGGTTGAGCAGGACGCTTTCGATCTCAACCGGATTGATAACTGGCGGGTCTAACTTTCGTGCGATTGCGTTCTCCATGGGTGATAATCCTCATAAAGTGAGTTACGCCACTGGTTTGACTAAATGGCGTGGTTATTTGGATGTGGGAAAATGGATGGAAGATCAGGCCGAAATTCGTATGCCTGAATCTCTCCGTTAACGGCATTAACAAGGTCTGGGACATGAACAGGAGAAATACGCTTCTTCCCGTTCAACCAATCACAGATCGTTGATTGGGCCTTTCCACAGCGTTTAGCTAACTCTTTCTGACTACCGACAAGGGCAATCGCTTTTTCTACTGCGGGGTTCTTCATAATCACCTCAGCTATCATTTTAAAGCGATTATGAATATCACTTTAGCGATTGTCAATCGCCTATGCGATTCTTTGCCAAACAATCGCCTTGGCGATACTATTTAAAGAGGACTTAAAAAGAGGCTTTTATGGGATTCTCAGAACGCTTAGGGCACGCAATGGACGTCGCTGGATACACGCAGGCTAGGCTGGCGAAAGATGTAGGCATGGCTCAGTCCAGCGTAAATAAGTTACTTAAAGGTGCGAACGGCTCACGAAAAACAGTAGAGATCGCATCTGTTCTGGGTGTGCGTCCTGAATGGCTTTCAACGGGGCAAGGTGAGATGTTGGAATCTGGCATTCGCGAAGCAAACACGCTATACCAAATTAAACCAGTTATGAATGAGGTTTACCGCGTGGATGTGCTTGACGTTAAGGCCAGCGCCGGTCCTGGCTCGCTAGTTACCAGTGATTTTATCGAAACCATAAGAGCAATCGAATACACAACTGAACAGGCTCGCGCACTTTTCGGAAACCGCCCCGCAGATAATGTAAAAGTTATCACTGTTAACGGCGACAGCATGGATGGAACCATCTCACCAGGAGATCAAATTTTTGTTGATACTGGCGTGACTTATTTTGATGGTGATGGCGTTTACGTATTTGTGTTCGGAAAAACTCTGCACGTCAAAAGACTTCAGATGCAAAGAGATCGGCTTGCTGTCATCTCAGACAACCCTATCTACGAGAAATGGTATGTTGAGTCAGAAGACGAAGATCAGTTCTACGTAATGGCTAAAGTGTTACTAAGACAATCAATAGAGTACAAGCGCTTCGCATAAACCCGGCTTGCCGGGTTTTTTATTGTCCCTGACCTGATTAAAATCCCCCCAATCCCTTCGCTAATGTCATTTCATCGCACATTTCCCAATCAAATAAATAACCTTATAAATCATAAAATTATCGCTTTAGCTAAATAAATTATCGTTTAGGCGATTGACTCAAATAATCGCTTTAGCTATTGTTAGCTCATCCAAACAACGCATTCAAACGCGAATGCCCGGGTAAAAGTTCTGGCAGCCGGGAAGACGGCAAGGGGATGAGATGAAAACTAACCACGCAGTACCAAACAACGGTCGTGCAGTCGTCATGCGCAACAGTCGCACCGGCGCAGCATGGCAGGTTTCCTACGACTACCGCGACGGCACCTACTGGCACGAACCGCAGGGCAACCTGCGCAACATTCGCCGCCCTTATGCCTCACGCACCATCGAACCAAATCTTGTGCCAGCGGGGACTCACTGATGGGAACCCTGTACGCATTAGTGCTGACCATCATCATGACGAACGGTGATTACCAGGATGCTGTCGTCGGTATTTTCGACAATCAGCAGCAATGTGAAGCGGCAGCTAGTGAGCAAATGGGGCGTCACTAACTGCTATCCAGTCGAAGGCATCATTCACGCTGACGAAACGCCAGCAGGATATGACGCGAAATTTTGAGGGATAAGGGATGTGCAACTGCATTAATGAGGTCGGTGCTCAGATCGAAGCGCGACTGAAAGAGAAGGTTCCGGAAGGTGCTGAAGTAAGCGAAAGCACTTTTGATACCGGTTGGGATAATCAGGTTCTTTCTCTTTCCGAAGGCAAACTGTTTGTGATGCTGAAATACAAACTGGCGTATCGGGCCAAAAAGAAAAACGGCGAAATGGCTAAAAACCTGAACCGCCTTGAAACCAACGTAAAAATGAGTTTCTGCCCGTTCTGCGGCGAATCGCAGGGCTAAAACCACCAGCAAAACCGAATTTAACCGAACGGTCGGCTAATCAAGCGACAGGACTTCTACACCAAAAATTTAAGGATCAGCAATGTTCGACTTAATTAAGCACCTCGTTAAAAACGATATTCAGCACACTGTTTCCGATAACGGGAATATTACCGTCACCCACAATCTGGATCTGGAAGATGTTAGCGGCGTCGACGCCTTGCCGGACAATCTGACCGTGGGCGGCTCGCTCGACCTGGAAGGCACCAGCATCACCGCGCTGCCGGACAATCTGACCGTGGGCGGCTCGCTCTACCTGCGCGGCACCAGCATCACCGCGCTGCCGGACAATCTGACCGTGGGCGGCTCGCTCGACCTGCGCGGCACCAGCATCACCGCGCTGCCGGACAATCTGACCGTGGGCGGCTCGCTCGACCTGCGCGGCACCAGCATCACCGCGCTGCCGGACAATCTGACCGTGGGCGGCTGGCTCGACCTGGAAGGCACCAGCATCACCGCGCTGCCGGACAATCTGACCGTGGGCGGCTCGCTCTACCTGCGCGGCACCAGCATCACCGCGCTGCCGGACAATCTGACCGTGGGCGGCTCGCTCTACCTGCGCGGCACCAGCATCACCGCGCTGCCGGACAATCTGACCGTGGGCGGCTCGCTCTACCTGCGCCCGGAGAAGATCACGAACGTTTCTTACCGTGAAAACTGCGGTTACTCCAGCCGTACCATTTTCGCTATGTGGACCGGTAAAGAGTTTCGGATCGCTGCGGGTTGCTTCTTCGGTTCCATCGAGCAATTCGAACAGGCAGTCGACGACAATTATGACGGCAATGCAGCCGAAGCATACAAAAAGGCGGGGCGTGATTGCGTGGCTGAACTGACAGAAAAGCTCAACCCGAAAGACTGAATTGATTCCGGCAGCCTCCACGGTGCCGGGCTTCCAGAACAGGAGAAAAAGCGATGCGATCCGAAAACCAACAGCAAGCCATGAACCTTATCGCGCTGCTGTGCCTGATGTACCACTTATCGCCAGCTGACCTTGAGGCCATCGCCCACCAGCTCGCGCACTTCGATGCAGTTTGTGATTACAGAACACAGGGGGTTGAGCATGCTCAAAGTTCTTACTGATTTACAAAGGCGCATCCTGGAGCGTTGCACCCTTTCCGCTTCCGGATGCCTTGAATGGCAAGGCGCTGTTGATGGTTGTGGTTATGGGCAGATCCGAGACCGTGGGGCGTTACGTAAGACACATCGCATCATGGCAAATGCACCGGATGGAATCCATACGCTGCACTCATGCGACAACCCTAAATGCTGCAACCCCAGTCATTTGTCGCTGGGAACTCATACCGACAACATGATTGATAAATCGAAGAAAAGACGAGTCGCTAATGGGTCAGGTACCCAAAAGCTTAGCGAAGAAGATGTACGCAATATCCGCATAAGCAGCGACACGCATGAAAGACTGGCTCAGATGTATGGGGTCGCAAGAACAACCATCACCAATATCAAATGTGGAAACCGTTACGGGTGGGTAAAAGATGAATAACAGCAACTTATTGAGAGTGATCGACACCGAAACGACTGGGCTGGAAGGCGGCCCGGAAACCGTGGTGGAAATCGCCAGCGTCGATATTGTCGATGGTGTGATCTGCAACCCAATGAGCGACCTCGTTAAGCCAGGCGTGGCGATCGGTTTTGAGGCCATGGCTATTCACCATATCACCGAAGACATGGTGGAAGGCGCGCCGCTGCTCAGTGAAGTAATTGGCCGCTATCTGGGGGCTGATGCCTACGTCGCTCACAACGCGAAGTTCGACAAATCCAAGCTGCCGCAGATTGATGCGCCGTGGATCTGCACCGCCAAGCTGGCGCGATCACTTCTGCCTGAGCACAAGAGCCACAGCAACCAGTACCTGCGTTACAGCCTCGGGCTGAAACCGGAAGTACCGGAAGGGCTTTATGCTCACCGTGCGCTGTATGACTGCTACGTCACCGCCGAATTGCTGCTTTATATGGGCCGCCTGGCGAAATGGACGATGGGCGAAATGCGCGCTATCTCCAACAACCCTTCCCTGCTTAATGCGCTCCGCTTCGGTAAGCACAAAGGCGTCGCGTTCTCCGAGCTGGCAAAGACAGAACCGGGTTACCTGCGCTGGCTCGTCGCCAACAGTGATGATGAAGATGTGCTGTTTACGGCCAACCACTGGCTGAATGGGGGCAAATGATGGGTACTCCAGTGCTGATCCTCGGTGACTCTGGCGCGGGCAAGTCCTACAGCCTGCGCAACTTCAATCCGGACGATGTGATGCTGCTCCAGTGCATCCCCAAAATGCTGCCGTTCAAGTCTGCGGGCTGGAAACTTCACGGCAAGCTGCTGCCAGACGGAAGCAAACAGCGCGGTAACGTTCTGCGCTCGGATAACTGGGAAACGGTGCTGGACACCATCTATCGCATGGTGCAGTCGAAAACGCGTCGCGTCCTGATCATCGACGATTTCCAGGTGGTCATGCAGCACGAAAACATGAACCGCGCGTACCAGACCGGATATGCCAAGTTCACCGAAATGGCAGATCACATCTGGCGAATCATCATGGCGGCCACCGAGCTGCCGGACGACTTCCGCGTTTATTTCCTGGCTCACACCGAAGAGACCGAGGGAAAGATCCGCATGAAGACCACCGGGAAGATGCTCAACGAAAAGCTGACGCCAGAGGGCTATTTCTCCATCGTCCTGCGCGCCATCAAAAAGGACGGCAAACACGTTTTTCTCATCAAAGGCGATGACAACGACACCGCCAAAGCGCCGCCTGACCTGTTCCCTGATCAGACGGAAATGGATAACGACCTCCACGCTGTAGACGTGGCTATCACCGAATTTATGACCGAATTGTAACTTTGAGGATTTAACGATGAACCAACCAATGACTTTTATGTGGAACAACGAAACGGCTGAGATGGCGAAGAAAGCTGGCGCAACTGGCGGGATCAGCGAAACCGGCGCTTACGAAGGCGAAATCGTTTCTGCGGTGTACACCTTCGGGAAAGATGGCAGCCAGTCCCAGGCGCTCGAACTGAGCCTGGACTCGAACGGGGCAAAAGCCAATTACCTACGCATTAACTTCCTCGGAAAGGACGGTCAGCAGACGTTCGGCATGGGGCTGGTATCAGCGCTGATGTGGGTCGCCCAGGTCAAACAGGCGCAACCACAGCAGGTACAGGGTCAAAACGGCCTCGAATGGCACTGCCCGGCGCTGGTTGGCAAAAAGGTGGGCCTGTTCCTCCAGAAGGTGCTGTACACCAAAAACGACGGCGGCGACGGCTACAAGTTCGAAGTGCGCCACGTTTTCCATCCGGGAACGCGTAAGACCTACGCCGAGCACGCTGAGAATGCCCCAGCAGAAGCGATCGCCGCGCTTGAACTGTCGATGAAGGATAAGGACGAACGTATTCACGGCGGCGCGCAGTTCTCTGGACCACGCAACGCCCAACATGGCGGTAACCCTTATTCAAATCAGACAGGGGGCGCACCGCAATCGCGCTTGCAGCAGAACAGTGGTCAGCCGCCTGTGGACTTCGACGACGATATCCCGTTCGCGCCGATCGGCCTTCCGTTCCCTTCTCACTCTATCTATGCGCTATGACACACGCACATGACGAAATCAGGGTTGGCGCGGTGCGCCTTCCCTGGCTCAAAGAGAAAAACGGATGGTTGCTGCCGTGGGGTGAAGTCGTTACCAACCCACTGAAGGCGCAACGACTGGCTGAAGAATTTAACGAAAAGCAGGTAGCAGCATGAGATACGGATCTGTTTGCAGTGGGATTGAAGCCGCCAGCGTCGCATGGGAGTCGCAGGGATGGCAACCAGCATGGTTTGCTGAGATTGAAGCGTTTCCGTCTGCTGTCCTGGCTCATCACTGGCCGCAGGTGGCGAATCTCGGCGACATGACAAAAATCGCCGCTGCGGTGCGAGCTGGTGATGTTGCGGCACCAGATGTGCTGGTGGGCGGCACGCCGTGTCAGGCTTTCAGTATTGCTGGCCTGCGTAATGGTCTGGACGACGAGCGCGGACAGTTAACCCTTTCTTACGTGGAATTAGCGAATGCAATCGACGACAAACGCCGCGAGCGCGGAGAAGATGAAGCGATCATCGTCTGGGAAAACGTCCCGGGCGTCCTCAGCAGCAAAGATAACGCCTTTGGTTGCTTTTTGGCAGGACTTGCCGGAGAAAGCAGCGAGTTGCAGCCAGCAGGGGGAAAATGGACGCACGCAGGTTGTGTGTCTGGACCACAAAGGATTATCGCCTGGCGCGTCCTTGATGCTCAATTTTTCGGAGTGGCCCAACGCCGCCGCCGTGTGTTCGTTGTCGCAAGTTCTAGAAAAGACTTCGATCCCACAGCGGTACTTTTTGAGCTCAACAGCGTGCGCCGGGATACTCCGCCGCGCCGAGAAACGCAACCGGAAATTGCCAGCTATGCTGGAAAACGCTCTGATGGCGGTAGTCACTGGGACAACCCAGCAAATCCACACCCAACCCTGAACCAGTCCAACAATATTGGTGGTATTGGCGCCAGCAATCAGGAAATTTTCAGCCAGCGCGGATCTGGACTTGTATCAGACGCTTATTCCGATATTTCCCGCACATTGTTGGCGAAAGAAAACGACAGCACCGCAGAAGATTTGGACACCTACGTTTTGGCGTATGGCGGAGGCAATACTGGCGGAAGTATCGACGTAGCAACCGCATGCACCGCCCACGGTGTGAGAATGGACTTTGACACAGAGACCTTCGCTGTCCATGGCACGCAAGATCCTGACACTAATCACGAGTTGGCTCATACGTTGGGACGTAATCATGGTCAGGAAAACGCCGTGTGTTATGGGTTTAAACCCGGTCAGGGCAGTAAAGCCGGTGGCATTGGTTGGGCTGAAGAACAAGCCCCTACGCTGACTTCAGCACAATCAGGCACCAATCTGGCCCCAGCCATTGCTTTCGCGGAGAACAGTCGTGGTGAGATTCGTTTGCAGGGCGGCGACGGGCAAATAGTCGGCCCTCTATCCACTGGTGGAGGTAAACCAGGACAAGGCTTCCCGGCAATAGCTTTCAGCTACAAAGACCATGGCGCTGATGTGACCGTGGATATGTCACCAACGCTGAGAGCCGGTAATCACGATACCAGCCATGCAAACAGCGGTCAGCCGCCCGCTATTTGCATCCAGCACGCGTCTATTGGTCGCCACGATGCTGCTGGCCCTCAAGGTAAAGGCTATCAGGAAGACGTGGCCTTTACGCAGGATTCGCGTGCATCTGCTGACGTCGTTCAGTTTGGCATGCAGGTTCGCCGCCTAACGCCCGTTGAATGCGAGCGACTCCAGGGTTTTCCCGATAACCACACTCTGATTTCGTGGCGCGGAAAAGCTGCGGCTGATTGCCCGGACGGGCCACGCTATAAAGCGATCGGCAACAGCATGGCCGTCCCGGTAATGCGCTGGATTGGTGAACGTATCGCGGCAGCACTGCCCATAGCAGAACCTACGCCGCGCAGCTGGCAGCGACCGTTCCTAAAATGGGCTGGCGGTAAATATTCGCTGCTGCCGGAACTGGATCGCCTGATCCCCGCTGGTAAGCGCCTCATCGAGCCTTTTGTGGGTGGCGGCTCGGTGTTCCTAAACTCGGACAAGCACGAACGCTTCCTTCTGGCTGACGTCAACGCTGACCTGATTAACCTGTATCAGATGCTGGCGGTGGTCACCGACTCGGTGATCTATGAGGCAATGAAGGCATTCAGCCATCTGAATGATGCCGAAAACTACACGGTAATTCGTGAAGCTTTCAACGCGCAGCGGCTGGATTCGGTCGAGCGCGCAGCAGCGTTCCTTTACCTCAACCGGCACTGCTTCAACGGGCTGATCCGTTATAACCTGGACGGTTTTTTTAACGTCGGCTTTGGGAAATATAAAGCGCCATATTTCCCGGAAGAAGAGATCAGGGCATTTAAGCGGAAGGCTCACGCATGCGTATTCATGAATGCAGGCTTCAGGCGCACGCTCGCGCTGGCAGGTGATGGTGACGTCGTTTACTGCGATCCGCCTTATGAACCGCTGCCCGGCACCGCTGGTTTCACTAACTACGCGGCTGGTGGGTTCTCATGGGATAGCCAGGTAGAGCTTGCGGAAAGCTGTGTGGCAGCCCACCAGCGAGGTGCAAAAGTGGTGATCAGCAATTCTACCGCTCCGCGCGTAATTGAACTTTACGAACAGCACGGCTTCACGCTGCACCGCGTCAATGCTCGCCGGTCTATATCCAGCAAAGGCAGCACCCGCGAAACAGCGAGTGATGTCGTAGCCACTTTGGGAGTGCAGTGATGATGAAGCTGATTAATCGCAGTAAGCAATCACCTATCGGTCGCCGCGCTTGCGATGTTGCGCTGGCGGCGCACCACGCAAAATATGGCGATTATGGCAGGCAGAAACACCAGACAAATTACACCGTTGAGGTTGATGGTATGAAGGTCACTGTCGAAGTCGTCAACCGGGCAACCAGCTATGTCGCCACAGCAATGATCGGCGTTCGTAAACTTCGAAACCTGCCAGCACAGGCACACTGATTAACAATGACGGCCCCGGCTGGGGGCCACTGGAGAACATCGATGGAAGAAGAAGTATTTACCAGAGATGAGGCCGCCGCCTTCCTAAAAGTGGATAAAGGCACGATTGCCCAGTGGATAAAGTCCGGTCGCCTGGCTGCCACCCGAAAAAATCCACATAAGAAAAAAAGCCCATATCTGATCTGCAAAACAGACTGTATTGCGGCAGTGAAGAACCCGATCCACAATCAACCCGTGAATGCGGTTGATGTGCAGGAGGATAAAGCATGTCAATCAAACAACGTGCCGGTACGTGGCACTGCGACTTCGTTACGCCTGGTGGAAGTCGAATTAGACGGTCTCTTGGGACAACGGACAAAAGGCAAGCGCAGGAGCTCTATGATCAGCTGAAAGCTGAAGCATGGCGAGTTGATAAGATGGGGGAGTTTAAACCGCGAACGTTCGATGAAGCATGCGTTCGCTGGCTTAACGAAAAGCAGCACAAGAAAAGCCTGGACGATGACAAAAGCCGGATCGGATTCTGGAGGATGCACTTCAAAGGAATGGACCTGTCAGCAATCACGGAAGACAGGATCTTGTCGGCGGTGAGTTCGATGGTTAATCGCAAACATCGAATGAACTGGGAGGCTAAACGGGACAGCCTGCTGCGAAGAGGTAAGCCGGTTCCTGAATTTAAGGATAAACCAGCGTCGCTGGCGACGAAGGCGACGCACCTTGCTTTCATCCGGGCGCTGTTACGATGCGCGGCCAACGAATGGCGATGGATAGCCAAAGCGCCGAACATCAAATGCCCGGTGCCGAAAAATAAGCGTATTCGCTGGCTAACCAAAGAGGAAGCGGCGAACCTGATCCGGGAGCTTCCCGAGCATATGAAGCCAGTTGTTATTTTTGCACTGGCGACAGGACTGCGCAGGTCGAACATCACCGATCTGGAGTGGTCACAAATTGATATGCAGAGGAAGGTCGCGTGGATTCACCCCGAGGACGCGAAAGCAGGAAGGGCGATTGGGGTCGCCCTGAACGAATCGGCCTGTAAGGTGCTACGGGAGCAACTGGGGAAACATAACCGGTGGGTCTTTGTTCACACTGAATCATCCGTTCGCCCGGATGGAACGAGAACAAAGGCGGTGCGCAAAATGCGGTCTGATGCTAACACGGCATGGCGCGCGGCGTTAAGGCGGGCGGGAATAGAAAATTTCCGTTTCCATGACCTGCGGCACACCTGGGCAAGCTGGCTTGTACAGTCCGGCGTGCCACTCAGTGCGCTACAGGAAATGGGCGGGTGGGAAAGTATCGAGATGGTGCAGCGTTATGCACATCTGGCACCGAATCACCTGACGCAGCACGCCATGCAAATCGACTCATTCCTGGCGGGGAATGGCACAAATATGGCACAAGGCGCTTTTGCTGGACTGGTGAATATCGCGTGAACCCGCGTGGTTAGTGGTGCCGATAATAGGAGTCGAACCTACGACCTTCGCATTACGAATGCGCTGCTCTACCAACTGAGCTATATCGGCCCTGAAAAGGACATGTCCACGAATGTGAGCACGGGGTAGAAGGTTAAAACTAACCGGGCGACGCGTCAATGGCCTTGCGAATCAAACGCCTATTTTTGCATCATCCGGATTCAATTACGCACGAATCGTGTCGTCACAGGCATCCTGTACGCAGCAAGGGAACGCTATAACCAGCGGCGAACACGCTGCTCATAGTGTTTCCATTCCAGCCCGAAATGTTTTCGCAGTTGTTCCTCTTCAAAATCAATGTGCAATCTGGCAACCGCCAGCATAAACAGTGGTGCAACCAATATTCCAATCAGGCTACCGACGTAGAGAGCAAAAGCTAACTGGAGTCCACTCATTCCAAGATAGATTGGATTGCGGCTCCAGGCATAACATCCGCCAGTAACAAGCGTGGTCGATTTCTCTGCATGCAGTGGGTTTAGCGTCGTACGTTTCTTCCGCATCTGCCACGCGGTATGCAGTATCATCGCCAAACTGGCGCTAGCCAACAATGCACTTATTACAATAGTCGCCGCGCCAAATGTGAAACGCGGGATCGCCGTCAACGCATCCGCGATGAGGAATAATATTAAGATGAGTGGTGGTGGAAGCCAGACTCTTAATTTTGTCAGGAAATGACGCATGGCTATAGACTAACCTCGGAAGCGGTTTGATTAACGCTGATACCGCTATAAATACCCTGTAAAAGACACATAAACAAACAATGTTTCACTCAGAACAGGCTATCGTCTTCACCAGACAGGCAGGATCTGTAGTACTAACCTCGGCAAAAAAACCGGCATCAGAGGCATCCGCCCCTGATGTTCCCGACAAGTTTACGCTGAAAAAGTTGAATCCGACGCTGATTCAAACAGCCCTACAGACTGCTTGTAAAAACGCATAAAATCATCAAACATCACTGGCGGTAAAAATTGATAACCCTGCAGGTAATCCACATTATTTTTCCGCAACCATTGCTGCTGATAGCCATATTCAACGCCTTCCGCCACCATGCGTAACCCCAGGAGTCCGGAAAGATGAATGATTGACTCGAGCATAGGGATATGTTGCTCAACTTCTTTAATAGCCTTGATGAACGTTTTATCAATTTTGATTACATCCAGGTCTAACTCATTGAGATAGCAGAGATTAGCGTATCCCGTGCCAAAATCATCTAAAGCAAACAGCACCCCTCTGTTTCGCAACGATCGTATCAGCTCTTTGAGAGCTGGAGTGATAGTTAGAGTCTGATTTTCGGTTATTTCAATCATTAATTTTATCGGTAGTCTTTGCGTTATCTCCATAAAGTTAAGGCATTCCCAATAAAAAACAGGATTACTTAAACCTGATGGACTGACATTAAAGGAGACGAATAGCGTTTTATTAATATCCTCGCTTCCGTCGACCAGATTACGCGCGACGGTGGTCATTAAATAGCTCGTTAACTCATTCATTAAGCCACTTTTTTCAGCCAGAGGTATAAACTCACGCTGAGAAATCGCATAATTATGGCCCTGTGGCCACCGAGCTAAAACCTCAACACCACAAACGTCCCCATTGATATTTACGATGGGCTGAAAATAAGGAATGATTTCTTCATTCCTTATTGCCATACTCAGTCGGCCAGAATCTGAAACATCATATGCATCGCCATAAATTACATTCTCACCAGAATGACTGCTTGTCGGGTAGCCTTCATGCAATAAATTATTCCTGGTTAAAAAAATGATAGTTTCATTAAAATGAGAAAATCCCAGACGAGCGGTTATCCGCTCCCGATATCGATAAACTGACTTAGTTGTTAGTGAGTTAGCAATACAAAAGTCGTGCAATTTTTCTTTTGTGAATGATGAATACAACATTTCCTCTTCAAATTCAGTCAAATGAAAATTAAAAATCGTCGAACCTTTAGTGACCTCCACAACCTCATTGGGTGCCATTAAATTGGCTCTTAGCTGAGAAATCAATTGATCAGATAATTCTCGTCCATTAATGAAAGCATACTCCTCGTATCCTCGATTAACAGAACGAGTTTCATTCATCCGAAGAACAATACAGTTGATGTTGATAAACTGCGTGCTATTTCTCTGAAACCATTTCCTGACCAGTAGCAATGGTAACCGGTTATCGATCACCAGCAAACAGGACGGGTATCGTGGAATAACTGACTGTGTACCAGAAATAAATGATCGCGCATCAACCAGTACCAGATTTGGCAGCCACGCTTTTATCCCTGAGAAAAGAAAAATATCATAACTGAGCAGAAAAACCTTTTTCGTATTCATAGTTACCACCAACTTAAATTTATGGCATAGCAGGTGATGCTGCCAACTTACTGATTTAGTGTATGATGGTGTTTTTGAGGTGCTCCAGTGGCTTCTGTTTCTATCAGCTGTCCCTCCTGTTCAGCTACTGACGGGGTGGTGCGTAACGGCAAAAGCACCGCCGGACATCAGCGCTATCTCTGCTCTCACTGCCGTAAAACATGGCAACTGCAGTTCACTTACACCGCTTCTCAACCCGGTACGCACCAGAAAATCATTGATATGGCCATGAATGGCGTTGGATGCCGGGCAACCGCCCGCATTATGGGCGTTGGCCTCAACACGATTTTCCGCCATTTAAAAAACTCAGGCCGCAGTCGGTAACCTCGCGCATACAGCCGGGCAGTGACGTCATCGTCTGCGCGGAAATGGACGAACAGTGGGGATACGTCGGGGCTAAATCGCGCCAGCGCTGGCTGTTTTACGCGTATGACAGGCTCCGGAAGACGGTTGTTGCGCACGTATTCGGTGAACGCACTATGGCGACGCTGGGGCGTCTTATGAGCCTGCTGTCACCCTTTGACGTGGTGATATGGATGACGGATGGCTGGCCGCTGTATGAATCCCGCCTGAAGGGAAAGCTGCACGTAATCAGCAAGCGATATACGCAGCGAATTGAGCGGCATAACCTGAATCTGAGGCAGCACCTGGCACGGCTGGGACGGAAGTCGCTGTCGTTCTCAAAATCGGTGGAGCTGCATGACAAAGTCATCGGGCATTATCTGAACATAAAACACTATCAATAAGTTGGAGTCATTACCGCAATTATGCTAATTTTTTAACTTCACAAGAAAATTCTCATGAAATATTCATATGAGGGGGAATATTCTTATAAAATAATCGCCAAGCTGGAGGATTAGTATTCGAATTGATAATTATTTCATATAAATAAAACCAGGAATTTTCCATATAAAAAGAATATTCCTGGAATATCAAGAGTTATATAACGCTCAACAGGAGAGATTTAGCTGAAACCTTTTAATCCCAAATAACTATTAAGTGTTACCGTTCGCACCCGATGTAGGGTAATCAAATTTTGTTGTTCGAGGGATTTAAATGACCGGCTAACGGTTTCAATTTTAAGGTCGAGATAACTGGCAATTTCCTCCCGGGAGAATGGCAAGTGAAGCGTCGTTTCTGGCCTGCCAATACGTAAATGCATCTCGTAAAACTCCACCAGAAAAGCAGCGATCCTGGCCTCAGCATGTTTATTCGCATAGCGCCGCAGTTTTTCAACAATGAATCCATTGTCCCTGCAGAGAAACTTGATGACTGCGGCAGCAACCGACGGATCCTTTTCTGCTACTTTGAACAACCGCGCAATATCGATATGACATACCTCCGCAGCCGTTGCCGCCTTAATCGTTGTCAGGTACTTCCCCCCTTCGACAGCATCCAGCGCCATGATATCTCCCGGAACATAAAAGCGACTGATAAAATCGTTATCACCGTATTCCACGCTAGACTTGCAGTATCCCTCGTGAATAACAAAAAGCATGTTTGCGGCTTCATCCTGCCGGGCGAGTATCTCCCCTGCTTTAAACCTTCTTCTTTTGTCTATTAATCGGTGTTGATTATCACGATCAATTGCCGCTCCCTTTGGACACAGCGAACAATGGCGGGGGGGAAACGGGTTGCCGAGCGGCACTACAGGAATGCGATGTTTGTGAATATCCGATTTCACGCAACAACTCCTCATAAAAATGAGACTGATTCTAATAGATCGGGCCATGGGAACAATACGTGAACTGAAGACCAGGAAAATTCATGCTGGCAGGGAAAATTCTGTGATACATCGCCTTTCTGGCACAGGGACGCATGGGTCAAAACCAGACTGATGATGTTAAAACGCAGGATAGAAAAATGTGGCAGTGGAGTGAAGGTTGGAATTAACAGGGCGATGCCTTAATAGCCTTGAAAATCAGAGTGCTATTATGGAATCGCCCGTTTTCAATTACGCACGGATCGTGTCGTCGCCGAAGCCAACCCATTTGTATGTAGTCAGTGCTTCCAGCCCCATTGGGCCACGCGCGTGCAGTTTTTGCGTACTTACCGCCACTTCCGCGCCCAGTCCAAACTGGCCGCCATCGGTAAAACGAGTAGAGGCGTTAACGTACACAGCTGAAGAATCGACTTCATTCACAAAACGATCGGCGTTGCGTAGCGTACGCGTCAGGATCGCATCGGAATGCTGGGTGCCATGCTCGCGGATGTGGGCGATGGCATCATCCAGACTGGTGACGATTTTCACGTTCAAATCCAGCGACAGAAACTCGTCGTCATACTCTTCAGCTTTCACCGCAACCACATTAGCAGGTCCTGCCTTCAATGTAGCCAGTGCCATTTCGTCTCCGTGCAGAGTGACGCCGCTTTGTGCCATCTGCTGGCTCAATGCTGGCAGAAAACGCGCGGCGATATCCTGATGCACCAGCAGAGTTTCTACGGTGTTGCAGGTGCTCGGACGCTGGGTTTTGGCATTGACGATAATCTTCAGGGCCGGGGCGATCTCCGCGGTATCATCAACATAGATATGACATACGCCAATGCCGCCGGTGATGACCGGGATAGTCGACTGCTCACGACACAGCTTGTGCAGGCCCGCGCCACCACGAGGGATCAGCATATCGATGTACTTATCCATCCGTAGCATCTCAGCGACCAGTGCGCGGTCCGGGTTATCAATCGACTGTACGGCAGCCGCGGGTAAACCGCAGGCTTCCAGCGCTTTTTGGATAACCGCCACGGTGGCGGCGTTCGTCCGGTAGGTCTCTTTCCCACCGCGCAGGATCGCGGCATTGCCGGTTTTCAGGCACAGGGAGGCAACGTCAACGGTGACGTTTGGGCGCGCTTCATAAATTACGCCAATCACGCCCAGCGGGACGCGACGACGCTCCAGACGCAGACCGCTGTCCAGCAGCCCACCGTCAATCACCTGCCCGACCGGGTCGGCGAGATTACACACCTGGCGTACATCGTCAGCAATCGCTTTCAGACGCGCTGGCGTCAGAGCCAGGCGGTCGAGCATCGCATCGCTCAGGCCGTTGGCTCGCGCCTGCTCAACATCTTGTACGTTCGCGCTGAGGATGCTTTCGGTTTGCGCTTCCAGCTCATCAGCAATGGTTTCCAGTACGCGATTTTTTTCGCGACTGGAGAGCAGCGCCAGCTTATATGACGCGGCTTTGGCAGCAATGCCCATTTTTTCCAGCATATGCCTGTTCCTTAACGGGTGATCATGTCGTCACGATGGACAGCGACCGGGCCGTATTCGTAGCCCAGGATGGTGTCGATCTGTTGTGAGTGATGTCCGGCAATACGGCGCAGCGCATCGCTGTTATAGCGGGTGACGCCGTGGGCAATATCGCGCCCTTCGAGATTGCAGATGCGGATCACTTCACCACGAGAGAAGTTGCCTGTCACGCTTTTAATGCCTTTTGGCAATAATGAGCTGCCGCGTTCCAGAATCGCTGCGGTAGCGCCCTCATCAACAGTAATTTCTCCGGCAGGCGGCGCGCCGAAGATCCAGCGTTTACGGTTCTCCAGTGGAGATGCCTGAGCATGAAAACGCGTCCCAACGGAAACGCCTTCCATCACGTCGCCAATGACGCCCGGTTTGCTGCCTGCGGCAATTATGGTGTCGATCCCGGCGCGGCACGCGACATCGGCGGCCTGCAGTTTTGTTCCCATCCCGCCGGTTCCCAGACCCGAGACGCTGTCTCCGGCAATGGCGCGCAGCGCATCATCAATACCGTGCACGTCTTTGATCAGCTCCGCCTGCGGATTGGTGCGCGGATCGGCGGTGAACAGGCCCTGCTGATCGGTCAACAGCAGCAGCTTATCGGCTCCAGCCAGAATTGCCGCCAGCGCTGAGAGGTTGTCGTTATCACCCACTTTAATTTCAGCGGTCGCCACCGCATCGTTCTCATTAATGACCGGAACGATGTTGTTATCCAGCAGCGCGCGCAGCGTATCGCGGGCATTGAGGAAGCGCTCTCTGTCTTCCATATCCGCACGCGTCAGCAGCATCTGCCCGATATGAATACCGTAAATCGAGAAAAGCTGTTCCCATAGTTGAATCAGTCGGCTCTGCCCTACCGCTGCCAACAGCTGTTTCGAGGCTATCGTTGCCGGGAGTTCAGGGTAACCAAGATGCTCACGTCCGGCGGCAATCGCGCCTGAGGTAACGATAACAATACGATGCCCTGCGGCATGGAGCTGCGCGCACTGGCGAACCAGTTCTACGATGTGGGCGCGGTTCAGGCGGCGGGATCCGCCCGTTAACACACTGGTGCCAAGTTTTACCACCAGCGTCTGGCTGTCACTCATGATTCTCTGCCATTCAAAATTGGGGAAAATGATATCAAACGAACGTTTTAGCAGGACTGGCCCCGGTTGCCAACAACCAGCGCACAAAGCATGAAATTTTATTGCGCAGGATCAGCAAGCGTAGCGGCAGATTTTGACGCATTTATTACAGAAACAAAAAAACATCCTTTTTTAAAAATATTCTTACTTTGTCATAAAACGTTCATTGCCAGACGTTAAAAACCCTCCTGTCTTTTAACGGGGATCACACCCAGTGAATATTAGCGCGTACTTTTAATCAGGAATGAAAATGAAAAAGAGCACTCTGGCATTAGTGGTGATGGGAATTGTTACGTCGGCATCCGTACAGGCAGCGGAAGTGTATAACAAGAACGGTAATAAGCTGGACTTATACGGCAAAGTAAAAGCCATGCATTACATGACGGATTATGACAGCAAAGATGGTGACCAAAGCTATATCCGTTTAGGTTTTAAAGGCGAAACGCAAATTAACGATCAACTGACCGGTTATGGTCGTTGGGAGGCTGAATTCGCCGGCAATAAAGCTGAAAGCGATTCTAACCAACAAAAAACACGTCTGGCCTTCGCCGGTGTGAAATTAAAAGATTTTGGCTCGTTTGATTATGGTCGTAACCTGGGTGCGCTGTATGACGTGGAAGCATGGACCGATATGTTCCCGGAATTCGGCGGCGACTCCTCCGCACAAACCGATAACTTTATGACCAAACGTGCCAGCGGCCTGGCAACTTACCGTAACACCGACTTCTTCGGCGTCGTGGATGGCCTGGATCTGACCCTGCAATATCAGGGTAAAAACCAGGACCGCGATGTGAAAAAACAGAACGGCGACGGTTTTGGTACTTCCGTTACCTATGACTTTGGCGGCAGCGACTTTGCGGTGAGCGGCGCTTATACCAACTCCGATCGTACTAACCAGCAGAATCTGCAAACTCGCGGTACAGGCGATAAAGCAGAAGCCTGGGCAACTGGCTTAAAATATGATGCTAACGATATTTATATTGCAACGTTCTATTCTGAAACGCGCAATATGACGCCAATTTCCGGTGGCTTTGCTAATAAAACACAGAACTTCGAAGCGGTCGTTCAGTACCAGTTTGACTTTGGTCTGCGTCCGTCACTGGGTTATGTGCTGTCTAAAGGGAAAGATATTGAAGGCGTCGGCAATGAAGATCTGGTGAATTATATTGATCTCGGCGCAACGTACTATTTCAACAAAAATATGTCCGCGTTTGTCGATTATAAAATCAACCAGCTCGATAGCGATAATAAGCTGGGCATCAACGATGATAATATCGTTGCCGTCGGTATGGTCTACCAGTTTTGATATAGCATAAAAAAGCCGGATGGGGTTGCGCCGCCATCCGGCTTTTCACTGTTCATTATGCCGTTAACTTAACCGGTTCATCCTTAAAGTCGTCAGCAGGCTCCAGCGCCAGATTCAGCGTCGTTAACAAGCCAAGTAATTTTTCATGGAATTCACGTAAGGTGTATTCCAGTCGCTCTACCACTTCAGTCTCTTTCACCGGCACCGCAGTCCAGTTACCGTCTTTATCAAACAAACCAAACTGATAACTATACGTGAAGCGTTTTTCCTGCGCCTCCAGTTCCATCCACCAGCCCCAGAACTCGCGTTTCTCAGGGGCGGGTTTCACGTTGACGCAAACAGCCAGACAATCGAAAAAAAATCGATTATCTTCGCACTGCCCTTCCCGGATGTACGGGCCAAGCGCGGTGAATTTCTTGATCAATCTACTTTTCGGATGCCCACTCGGTAACGTCATTACGATCTCCTTAGGTGAAGCACCTGTTTTACCAAATCGATAAAATTTAGCAAACTTTTAACACAATCTCTGATTGATCCAACTGGTTATTTCCTGCAACCCTTTGTCAAAATTGCGATACACCGGATTGAAGGGGATCTCCAGTAGCTTACCGTCTGAGGATGAAGATGTGATTAAACGTGACTCTTCTTCCGGGCTAAACGGGTCGTTCTTCCAGAACCCCGAAAGCATTGGCGTCGGGCAGCGTCGCCCCAGCAGGCCCTGCACTTTTAATGAATAGCGATTAAGCTCAACGCGCAGCGCTTCATCGGAGGCGTCATGCATCCCCAGGCGGCTAGCCAGTACATCAAGATACATTTCCGGGACGCTCGCCTGACGTTGCGGGTCACTGAGCAGCGCATGAACCACTGGTCCCAGACAGGCCACCGCCTTCAGGCGTGATGATTCCAGATATGCCAGACGTACCGCTACGTTAGCGCCAAAGCGGAAACCAAAGGCCGCCACGCGAGTGTGATCCACCCAGGGAACATTAGGCAGCGCTTTTAATACATGCTGATGCAGCAGGCTGGAATCCTGAGTCAGTTTCCATTTTGATGAGAACCCAACCGACGGCATATCCAGCGTCAGCATGGCAATGCCACGTGGAGCAAAGTAGCGCTCATACAGACTGTAATAATCCGTTTGCATGGAATCGAGGCCACCGCACATCAGCACCATCGGGAACGGACCGTCGCCTTTTGGCATATGCAGGAATCCAGTGATTGGCGCGCCGCCGGTAACGGCAAATTCCATCTCGCGCAATGTCCCCGGCAGTCGCTGCGCGGCCTCTTCATAGGCGCGATTGGCCAAAGCCTGTGCCTGTTCTGCCAGCTCATCGCCTTTCAGGTGTGGGTAAGCGGCAATGTTGTACAACGTAGACGCATGCAGCCAGTGGCGTCCGCTCACCTGCGGATCCTCTTCCATAGACGCTTTCTGTTGCCAGTCCATCGCCTGCTTCGCCCACTCATAGATCCAGTTCCCACCGCGATAGCCGATAACCGTATCGTAGAGTTCTTTATCCGTACGCTCGGCTTCGCTCATCACGATACGTGCCTGCACCTCAAGGATTTCACGCGGGTCGACGCCACGCCAGATCCACATCAGACGATTCACCATGCGATACCAGTGGGGAATGGTTTTACCATCCAGGGCAGATTGTACGGACGGCTGCGCGCCGTGATTAAAACGACGAACCAGCGTTGACGTTTCAGGGTGTTTGAAGCGGGGTTTAAACAGGACTTCGCTGAGGTTAGCCTGTGACATGATTGCAGCCTCCATGAGTACTCACTAAGGCATAGTGTAACCTGACACTGCACAAAAAGAACAACGCCCGGCAGTTGCCAGGCGTTGAAAACTTTTTAGATTAGCGACCAGAGATCGGCGGGACGAACACCACGCCCATATCCCACGGCTGCTCAATCCAGGTATCCTGAGGGATATCAACAACATAATCATTCACCAGCGGGCGACCTGCCGGCTTAGCGAAGATAGTAACGAAATGCGCTTTAGGATACATTTCGCGGATCGCAACGGCGGTACCACCGGTGTCAACCAGGTCATCGATTACGATGAAACCTTCACCGTCGCCTTCGGCACGTTTCAGCACTTTCAGTTCGCGCTGGTTGTCGTGATCGTAGCTGGAGATGCATACGGTATCGACATGACGAATACCCAATTCACGCGCCAGCAATGCGCCCGGTACCAGACCACCACGGCTAACGGCAATAATGCCTTTCCATTGTTCAGAAGGCATCAGGCGGCTTGCCAGTTTACGTGCATGGATCTGCAACATGTCCCAGGTGACGACGTATTTTTCGCTCATGTGAAGTGTCCCAGCCTGTTTATCTACGGCTTAAAAAGTGTTCGAGGGGGAAATAGGTTGCGCGAGATTATAGAGATCTGACGCACTAAAAACCAGTGTTTCGCGGAATCCGCGCCTCTTTTTGCATGCTTTATGCTAGCCGTCAGCGGAGAAAGTGGTATTCTCAATCGCATCGCGCAAGCCTGACTTGTGATGTTTTTAATTCTGCTAACCCCGTGGCCTGCAAGCAAGTTTTGTAGGACATCGCCAAGGAGACTCAACGTGTCTGAACTGTCTCAATTATCCCCGCAACCGTTATGGGATATTTTTGCCAAAATCTGTTCTATTCCTCATCCGTCCTATCATGAAGAGCAGCTCGCTGAACACATTCTGAGCTGGGCCCAGGAAAAAGGTTTCCACGTCGAGCGCGATCAAGTCGGTAATATCCTGATTCGCAAACCCGCTACCGCAGGCATGGAAAACCGTAAACCGGTCGTTCTGCAGGCGCACCTGGATATGGTCCCGCAGAAAAACAACGACACCGTTCACGACTTCACCAAAGATCCTATCCAACCTTATATTGATGGCGAATGGGTAAAAGCCCGTGGCACCACGCTGGGTGCGGATAACGGTATCGGTATGGCGTCCGCTCTGGCCGTTCTGGCTGATGACAGCGTGGTACATGGTCCTCTGGAAGTGCTGCTGACCATGACCGAAGAAGCAGGTATGGATGGCGCGTTTGGTCTGCAGGCTAACTGGCTGCAGGCAGATATCCTGATCAACACCGACTCAGAAGAAGAAGGTGAGATCTACATGGGTTGCGCAGGCGGTATCGACTTTACCTCTAACCTGCCGCTGTCCCGTGAAGCAATCCCTGCTGGCTTCCAGAGCTTTAAGCTGACGTTAAAAGGCCTGAAAGGCGGCCACTCCGGCGGCGAAATCCACGTGGGTCTCGGTAACGCGAACAAGCTGCTGGTACGCTTCCTGGCGGGCCACGCTGAAGAGCTGGATCTGCGTCTGGTTGATTTCAACGGCGGTACGCTGCGTAACGCAATTCCGCGTGAAGCCTTTGCCACCCTGGCCGTGGCTGCAGATAAAGTTGATGCGTTAAAAGCGCTGGTCAACACCTATCAGGAAATCCTGAAAAACGAACTGGAAGCCAAAGAGAAGAACCTGGCTCTGCTGCTGGATGCCGTTACTCAAGACAAAGCCGCGCTGACCGCTGAGTCTCGCGACAGCTTTGTGCGTCTGCTGAACGCCACCCCGAACGGTGTAATCCGCAACTCCGACGTCGCCAAAGGCGTGGTAGAAACTTCCCTGAACGTCGGCGTTGTAACCATGACTGACGACAACGTTGAAATTCACTGCCTCATCCGTTCTCTGATCGACAGCGGTAAAGACTACGTGGTGAGCATGCTGGATTCACTGGGTAAACTGGCTGGCGCGAAAACCCAGGCAAAAGGCGGATACCCTGGCTGGCAGCCGGATGCCAACTCTCCGGTTATGCACCTGGTTCGTGAAACCTATCAGCGTCTGTTCAACAAAACGCCTAACATCCAAATCATCCACGCCGGTCTGGAATGTGGTCTGTTCAAGAAACCGTATCCAGATATGGACATGGTTTCCATCGGGCCAACCATCACCGGCCCGCACTCCCCGGATGAACAGGTTCATATCGAAAGCGTCGGCCATTACTGGACGCTGCTGACTGAACTGCTGAAGTCTATTCCGGCGAAGTAAGTCTGCGCTAAACGCCGGATGGCGCTGTGCTTATCCGGCCTACATGCTGATTTGTAGGCCGGATATAGTTTTTACGCAGCCATCCGGCAATACATCAACATCACAGCCCCAACAGTAGTTGCCTTTCCAGCTGTGGATCCAACAGCGTGACGTGTAATCCCACCAGCCTTACGCCCCGCCCTCCCCGACGTTCATTCCAGGTTTTGCGCGCCGTCGCAATTAAGTCATCTTTACTTAAGCGCGGCCAGACGTGCTCCTGAGTGGTTTGCTGAAAATCATTAAACTTGAGTTTTACTCCCTGCCGGGCGATCAACAGATCCGGTTTTACCTTGGCCAGACGTCGTTCCAGTTCGGGATATAGCCGCTCAATAATCTCCTCACATTCAGCCCACTCATGAATATCTTCTGCCAAAGTACGCTCGACGCCGACTGATTTGCGCAGTCTGTCATTGTTGACGTCGCGCTCATCAATGCCCTGGCTACGTTCCCACAACACGCGACCAAACTTACCAAAACGTTTGAGCAACATGGCCAGGTCGTATTTCTGAACATCCTCGCAGGTTCGCAACCCCATCGCTTCCAGCTTAGCGGCAGAGACTTTGCCAACGCCGGGAATTTTGCCTAACGGTAATGTTCTGAGAAATTCAGGAACATCGGCAGGGGTAATCACATATTGCCCATTGGGTTTGTTGAGATCGGAGGCTATTTTTGCCAGAAATTTGACCGGCGCAATTCCGGCAGAGGCGGTTAACTGTAGCTCGGCAAAAATTGTCTGGCGGATCTCCTGAGCGATCAGCGTAGCTGAGCCATGGCAGTGAGTGCTGTCAGTCACATCCAGATAGGCTTCATCCAGCGAAAGCGGTTCTATCAGCGAGGTATAGCGGGAGAAAATAGCCTGAATCTGGCGGGAGGCTTCTTTATAGGCCTCGTAACGACCAGGTAATAACGTGAGATGCGGGCACAGTTTTAACGCCATTCCGGTTGGCATTGCGCTGCGTACGCCAAATTTACGCGCCGGATAATTGGCCGTGCTGATAACCCCCCGGCGTTCACGACTGCCGCCGATAGCAATGGGAATATCACGCAAGGCGGGGTTGTCGCGCATTTCCACCGCCGCGAAAAAGCAGTCCATATCGACATGTATGATTTTGCGCATGACTCACCTCTCATAACACTGTTTAAGTATACAGTATTTTTATGTTGTGAGAAGTCTGTTTATGCCTTAGGCCGGACCATTCATGACGAAGCGTGCATCGCACAGGTAACGCACGATGTCCGTGATCTTATGTTCTGCGGGATTACCCGCCGTACTGACAAAAAGTTTATTCACTTTGCGAATCTTTGCCCGCAGCAATTTTTCGATCGTCATCAGGCGAAATGCATCATTTTCCACGCAGAAAAGCTCATAGTCGCCCAGACGTTCTCCACAAATTTCACAATGATTCATCCAGTAACGTAGCCCGGTAGTTTTACTTTTATCCAAATAGTAATTGCTGGCTTTGATGTTCTTTTGTATCTCTTCAGGCAGAGAATTAATGTGGAACAGAAAGGTATTCCGTCGAATAGATTGCCAGCCTTTGCCATCCTGATCTTTTCTGATAAAGCGGGTAAACATCACCCCGTGAATATGGGTGAGCTGGTGGCAGCTCCAGCAGTGCATCTTCGAGGTAATCACCAGATAGTACGGCGCAACGATGTTAAAACTGTCGGTGTTGTAGACATAGTCACGAAGCCCCTCATTTAACACATGAGGCTCGGTGTACCAGATACCTGAAACCGGGTCGAAATGCGCGCCCTGACAAGCCCCATCAGTGACGTTATCAGTATGAATATCCAATGGAATAATATGGGTTACATCTATCACATTACCTTCCTGAGGGATAATTTGCCCCCACGTTGCGTGGGGGGCGGAAAACAGAATTAATGAGTGACGGGAACAGAGGGCTGACGTAAAGAGGCCACCTGCTTTTGTTTGTCCAGCTTATCAACCAGTGGCTGAACCACTTTCTCGCCGTGCTGACCAAAATATTGATACAGCGTATCGGAAGCACTTTGCGTTAACACCATGATCTCAATACGGCGGTTGCCTGCGCTTTCCGGGTTTTTCGCATCCAGCAGCATTTGGTCCGCCATGGCGCTAACCTGCATGACTTTATCCTGCGGCATGCCGGCATCTTCCAGCACGCGTCGTGCTGACAAAGCACGGTCGCCGGAGAGGTTCCAGTTGTTGTAAATGTTGCTCTTATAGCTCATCGCATCCGTATGTCCGGTAATAATGAGCTTGTTGTCCAGCGAGTCAAACACGGGGGTCAGCTCAACCAGCAGCGATTTAAAGAACGGCATAATTTTGGCGCTGCCGCGTTCAAACATATTCCGGTTCTGGTCATCTTTAATCAGTACGCGCAACCCCTGAGGAACAATCTCCATCTCGAGGTTGGTTTCCATATGTGCGTTGCGGGCAATGACGTTAATATCGGTCGCCAGCTCGCCCAATTCACGCGCTGATTTTTGCTTCAGCAACACCGCTTTTTCATTTACATCCAGCGCTTTTTTGGCGTTATCTTCTGTGATCTTCGCCGTCTCTTGCGGGGTAACCGTTTTATCCAGCTTGTTGCGCGTGACGTTTTTCTTCTGCGCACCCGGCGCTATCGGCTGCTTGCCCAGCTTGTTTAAAGGTGCCATACCGCCACCATTAAAGATTGACTGGCCGTGCAGCGCCGCCACAATATTTTCTCGGTCAGCCTTGCTGACGCTGTTCACAATTAACTTTATCGTGGTGACCAAAGGTGCGGAGCGTATCTCCGAAGTTTCTGCCCGCTTTACGCTGGACGCCATGCCCGGTAAGCAGATGGCGATCGACGCCGATCTGAACGCAGGACTGATTAATCAGGCGCAGGCGCAAGCGCGACGTAAAGACGTAGCGGGCGAAGCGGATTTCTATGGCGCGATGGATGGTGCGTCAAAGTTCGTGCGCGGCGATGCCATCGCCGGGATGATGATCCTGGCTATCAACCTGATCGGCGGCGTCTGTATCGGGATCTTTAAATACGATTTAAGCGCCGAAGCCGCCTTCCAGCAATACGTACTGATGACCATCGGTGACGGCCTGGTCGCCCAGATCCCTTCTCTGCTGTTGTCGACAGCAGCAGCGATCATCGTCACCCGCGTAAGCGACAGCGGCGATATTGCCACGGACGTACGTAGCCAACTGCTGGCCAGCCCCTCCGTGCTGTATACCGCCACCAGCATTATGTTTGTGCTGGCAGTGGTGCCGGGGATGCCGCATTTCCCCTTCCTGATTTTCAGCGCCCTGCTGGGATTCACCGCCTGGCGCATGAGCAAGCGACCGAAGGTGGCTGAGACCGAAGAGAAAAATCTCGAAACGCTGACCAAAACCATCGCTGAAACCACCGAGCAGCAGGTCAGTTGGGAAACTATCCCCTTAATAGAACCTATCAGCCTGAGCCTGGGATATAAGCTGGTGTCGTTGGTCGATAAATCCAAAGGGAATCCGCTCACTCAACGCATTCGCGGTGTGCGACAGGTGATCTCAGACACGAACGGCGTACTGCTGCCGGAAATTCGCATCCGCGAAAACTTCCGCCTTAAACCGACCCAGTACGCCATTTTTATCAATGGGATCAAGGCCGATGAAGCCGATATTCCCGCAGATAAGCTGATGGCGCTGCCCTCCAGTGAAACCTATGGCGAGATCGACGGTGTTTTAGGCCACGATCCAGCCTATGGTATGCCGGTCACCTGGATTGTTCCGGCGCAAAAAGCTAAAGCGTTAAATATGGGGTACCAGGTTATTGATAGTGCCAGCGTCATTGCGACGCATGTGAATAAGATCATTCGTAACTATATTCCAGAGCTATTTAATTACGATGATATTACGCAGTTGCATAACCGCCTCTCTTCTATGGCGCCACGTCTGGCGGAAGATTTGAGCGCAGCGCTGAATTACAGCCAGCTCTTGAAAGTGTACCGGGCGCTGCTTATCGAAGGTGTGTCATTGCGCGATATCGTCACCATAGCCACCGTACTTGTCGCCAGTAGCACCGTGACCAAAGATCATATTTTGTTAACGGCAGATGTGCGTCTGGCGCTACGTCGCAGCATTACCCACCCGTTTGTGCGCAAAGATGAGCTGGCCGTATATACGCTGAACAGTGAACTGGAGAATCTGCTGGCGAATGTGGTGAATCAGGCTCAACAAAGTGGAAAAGTGGTGCTGGATAGTGTGCCGGTCGATCCCAATATGCTGAATCAGTTTCAGACCAATATGCCGCAGATAAAAGAACAGATGAAAGCGGCGGGGAAAGAGCCTGTGCTGCTGGTCGCACCGCAGTTACGTCCTTTGCTCGCGCGCTATGCGCGCCTGTTTGCCCCGGGCCTACAGGTGTTGTCTTATAACGAAGTTCCGGATGAACTGGAATTAAAGATCATGGGGGCGTTAAGTTAACGCCTGCCGAGGCGGTGTCATTACACCGCCTTTTTGATTACAGAATCGTATTTTCCGTAAGAATACGACGAGCGCCTAGATAATGATCCTGCCAGAAGTCATCGGATAAATTGCTCACCCGAATTGTTTCTCCTGTCCGTGGTGATTCAATAAATTGTCCCTGCCCCAAATAGACGCCCATATGATCGGCAATATCCCGGCTGTGAATATGAAAGAACACTAAATCACCACGGCGAAGATCGCGGTTAGCGACAATAGTAGCCCGTCGATAGTGATACATTTCATTCGCTGTCCGGGGCAATTTTGCCGCCAGGATTTTGTTGTAGGCATAAAAAATCAGCCCGCTACAGTCAAACCCTTCATCCGGATCGGTACCGCCCCACAAATAGGGTTTACCGAGCTGTTGCTCAAGTCGGTGGATGGCCACTTCAGTGATATTGTGTAGATGATTGCTACTGAGAAAATGGTCATTCTCAGCCAGTTCCTGCCAGCGATGGTCGCTGGCTTTTAGTGGGCCAGGGAACCACTCCGGGTGCTGTTTAATCAGCGCCCGGTTCTGCTGGCGCAGCGCGCTTTTACTTTCTGCGTTGCCTTCCACCACGTAGCTTGCCTGCTTTTTTACCTGCGCGTGATACTGCTTCAGCAGCCGGGCGCGGTTACGCATCCGCAAGTGCGCCGCATAGCTTAAATGGGCGTCAGATAAGTGGGGCTGAACTTTGGCGACAGACGGTAAAGACAGCACAACATACAAAGACAGCAGACCCGGCAAGAAGCAACGGGGTGCAGAGACAAAAAACATGAAAAGAAGAATACCTGGTCAAACACGTTCGCCGCAGTCTACCGCTATTGCCCATCATTCCTTTTTAATATTCGATTATTAAATAATTAATTTTTTAAATTCAATAGAATAGACATTCTTCACTAATAAGACGAAATGCAGTGTGCTAACCAGCAAAACAAGCCAGTGTCTGACTGCCTTTAAGCACAATTTTCCGTATAAAGGAAAACTAAAGTGTAAACGCCGCACGAGAGACTTGCGAAAAACTCTCTTGGTGCTAATGTGAGCGCTCCAGATCCAGATTTATCCGATTTGGGGACTCTTTTTGCCGTCCTGGCGTGTGTAATCGTTTTATCAAGGAATAAGCAGTATGCGTAAAATCGCATTTTTTCTTGCGATGCTTTTATTGCCGTGCGTTTCATTTGCCGGTTTGCTGAGCAGCAGCAGCCCGACTACGCCTGTCAGCAAAGAATATAAGCAGCAATTAATGGGCTCCCCCGTTTATATCCAGATCTTCAAAGAAGAGCGAACGTTGGATCTGTACGTCAAGATGGGCGAACAGTATCAATTGCTCGACAGTTATAAGATCTGTAATTATTCCGGTGGCTTAGGGCCGAAACAGCGTCAGGGTGATTTCAAAAGTCCGGAAGGATTTTACAGCGTTCAGCGTGGACAGCTGAAACCGGATAGCCGCTTCTATAAAGCGATTAACATTGGTTTCCCTAATGCCTACGATCGCGCCCACGGTTATGAAGGTAAATACCTGATGATCCACGGCGCCTGCGTTTCCGTCGGCTGCTATGCGATGACCGACAACGGCATTGATGAGATTTTCCAGTTTGTCACCGGCGCGCTGGTGTTCGGACAATCCAGCGTACAGGTGAGCATTTACCCGTTCCGCATGACCGATGCCAACATGCAGCGCCATAAGTTCTCGTATTACAAAGAGTTCTGGTCGCAGCTAAAACCGGGATACGATTACTTCGAACAAACGCGTAAGCCACCGACCGTTTCCGTCGTCGATGGCCGTTACGTCGTCAGCAAGCCGTTGAGTCACGAAGTGGTTCAGCCGCAACTGGCATCAAACTACGCGCTCCCCGAGACAAAATAATGCCCACTCGCCTGGCATAATCTTTTGCCAGGTTTCATTGCCGGTTAACGGTTGAGTGGCAATCACGGTGACCACATCATTGGGTGTGGTCTCTGAGCTAAAATCAATCTCCACATCCTGATCCAGCAATGTCGCCACGCCAAACGGCGCACGCCGCGTGATCCAAAACAAATTGGTCGAGCAGAAGGCCATCACATAACGTCCGTCAGACAACAGCATGTTGAAGACGCCCTTCTCCCGCAGTTCTCCTGCCAGCATCGCGATATATTTAAACACCGCCGCCATATTGCCAGGCGTGCGCGGATAACGCTCCGTCAGCTTGTGGAGCAGCCAGCAGAAGGCTTTTTCGCTGTCGGTTTCACCGACCGGGCGGAAATTACCGGTCTCCAGTGATTTATAACCGCTGAGTTGCCCGTTATGGGCATACGTCCAGTTACGTCCCCATAGTTCACGGGTAAATGGATGGGTATTTTCCAGCGCTACTTCTCCACGATTCGCCTGACGAATGTGGGCAATCACGGAACAGGATTTGATGGGATAGTCTTGTACCAGTTTGGCGATAGGCGAATTAAAGCTGGGTTGCGGATCTTTAAACGTACGGCAGCCCTTACCTTCATAAAACGTAATACCCCAGCCGTCTTTGTGCGGCCCGGTACCTCCGCCGCGCTGGACCAGCCCGGTGAAGCTAAAGCAGATATCGGTTGGCACATTGGCGCTCATCCCGAGCAGTTCGCACATACATCACCTACCTTAAAACCGTGAACTGCCTGATGGCGCTGCGCTTATCAGGCCTACGTGGCGCTCATGTAGGCCGGATACGGCTTCAGCCACCATCCGGCAATCGTCTTCTTATGGTTTAACCATCTCTTTTTCGATCAACTGGATCAGGATATGAATCACTTTGATATGAATTTCCTGAATACGATCAGCGTAGCCAAAGTGCGGCACGCGAATTTCGATATCCGCGCTGCCCGCCATTTTGCCGCCATCTTTACCGGTCAGGGTGATAACTTTCATCCCTTTCTCACGCGCTGCGGCAATCGCTTTAATTACGTTACCGGAATTACCCGAAGTCGAGATGCCTAACAGGACATCTCCCTCACGACCCACGGCTTCTACGTAGCGAGAGAACACATAATCGTAACCGAAATCGTTGCTGACGCAGGAGATATGGCTGACGTCAGAGATAGCGATAGCAGGGTAACCAGGACGGTTTTCACGATAGCGTCCGGTCAGCTCTTCGGCAAAGTGCATCGCGTCGCAATGGGAACCGCCGTTACCGCAAGAAAGTACCTTACCGCCGGCTTTAAAGCTGTCTGCCAACAGGACCGCCGCGCGCTGAATGGCGTGAATATTGGCGTCATCTTTAAGAAAATTAGCCAGCGTTTCCGCCGCTTCGCTCAGTTCGTTACGAATAAGATCCTGGTACATGAGGATATCCTTCAGCATGAATGTAAATGACAAGGTGCAGTGTACCGGATAGCGCTACCAGCGAGAAGTACAAGCCACAGGAATGGCTACGGCTTTTGATTTTTTGTGCCGGTTAAAACAACAACAATGTGAGCTTTGTTGTAATTATTTTGTAAACACATTGCTAAAAGAATTTACATCCACTACAACCATATCATCACAAGTGGTCAGACCTCCTACAAGCAAGGGAGCTTTTCGTTATGATGATTTTGAGTATTATCGCTACGGTTGTTCTGCTCAGCGTTCTGTTTTATCACCGCGTGAGCTTATTCCTCAGCAGCTTAATTTTGCTCGCCTGGACGGCCGCGCTTGGCGTGGCTGGCCTGTGGTCAGTCTGGCTGCTGGTTCCTCTGGCCATTATTCTCGTACCGTTTAACTTTACGCCGATGCGCAAATCTATGATCTCTGCACCGGTGTTCCGCGGTTTCCGTAAAGTCATGCCGCCGATGTCGCGTACTGAGAAAGAAGCGATTGATGCCGGTACGACCTGGTGGGAAGGTGATCTGTTCCAGGGCAAGCCTGACTGGAAAAAACTGCATAACTATCCTCAGCCGCATCTGACTGCTGAAGAGCAAGCGTTTATTGATGGTCCAGTGGAAGAAGCGTGCCGCATGGCGAACGACTTCCAGATCACTCACGAACTCGCGGATCTGCCGCCGGAACTGTGGGCATATCTGAAAGAACACCGCTTCTTCGCGATGATCATTAAGAAAGAGTACGGCGGGCTGGAATTCTCAGCATATGCTCAGGCTCGCGTTCTACAGAAACTCTCCGGCGTTTCCGGGATCCTGGCAATCACCGTTGGCGTGCCTAACTCATTAGGCCCAGGCGAACTGCTGCAACATTACGGCACCGAAGAGCAGAAAAATCATTACCTGCCGCGTCTGGCTCGCGGTCAGGAGATCCCATGCTTTGCTCTGACCAGCCCGGAAGCCGGCTCCGACGCAGGCGCGATCCCTGATACCGGCGTAGTTTGTATGGGCGACTGGCAGGGCCAGCAGGTGCTGGGTATGCGCCTGACCTGGAACAAACGCTATATCACGCTGGCGCCTATCGCTACCGTGCTGGGTCTGGCATTTAAACTCTCCGACCCGGAAAAACTGCTGGGGGGCGAAGAAGATCTTGGCATTACCTGTGCGCTGATCCCAACCTCAACGCCAGGTGTACAAATTGGGCGTCGTCACTTCCCGCTGAACGTGCCGTTCCAGAACGGTCCGACACTGGGCAAAGATGTGTTTGTACCAATTGATTACATCATCGGTGGTCCGAAAATGGCCGGTCAGGGCTGGCGCATGCTGGTGGAATGCCTGTCTGTGGGACGTGGTATTACCCTGCCATCTAACTCGACGGGCGGCGTGAAATCGGTCGCGATGGCCACCGGCGCGTATGCGCACATTCGTCGCCAGTTCAAAATCTCTATCGGCAAGATGGAAGGTATTGAAGAGCCGTTGGCACGTATTGCCGGTAACGCCTACGTGATGGACGCTGCGGCATCACTGATTACCTACGGCATTATGCTGGGTGAAAAACCGGCGGTGTTGTCGGCCATCGTGAAATATCACTGTACCCACCGCGGGCAGCAGTCAATCATCGATGCGATGGATATCACTGGCGGTAAAGGCATTATGCTTGGCGAAAGTAACTTCCTCGCCCGTGCTTATCAAGGTGCGCCAATCGCTATTACCGTTGAAGGTGCCAACATTCTGACCCGTAGCATGATGATCTTCGGTCAGGGTGCGATTCGCTGCCATCCGTATGTTCTGGAAGAGATGGCTGCGGCACAGAGTAACGATGTGAATGCGTTCGACAAGCTGCTGTTCAAACACATCGGTCACGTCGGCAGTAACGAAGTGCGTAGCTTCTGGCTTGGCCTGACGCGTGGTTTAACCAGCAGCACGCCAACTGGCGATGCGACCAAACGTTACTACCAGCACCTGAACCGTCTGAGCGCCAACCTGGCCCTGCTTTCAGATGTGTCGATGGCTGTACTGGGCGGTAGTCTGAAGCGTCGTGAACGTATCTCCGCACGTCTGGGCGATGTGTTAAGTCAGCTGTATCTGGCCTCCGCGGTGCTGAAGCGTTATGACGACGAAGGCCGTCATGAAGCGGACCTGCCGTTGGTTCACTGGGGCGTTCAGGATGCGTTGTACAAAGCGGAACAGGCGATGGACGATCTGCTGAAGAACTTCCCGAACCGTCTGGTCGCGGGCTTGCTGAATGTGGTTATCTTCCCTACCGGTCGCCACTACCATGCACCGTCTGACAAATTGGATCATAAAGTCGCGAAGATTTTGCAGGTTCCGAGCGCTACTCGTTCTCGTATTGGTCGCGGTCAATATCTGACGCCAAGCGAGCATAACCCGGTTGGTTTGCTGGAAGAGGCGCTGCTGGACGTGATTGCAGCCGACCCAATCCACCAGCGGATCTGTAAAGAGTTGGGTAAAAACCTGCCATTTACCCGTCTCGACGAACTGGCGCACAATGCGCTGGCGAAAGGTCTGATTGATAAAGATGAAGCCGCGATTCTGGTGAAAGCCGAAGCGAGCCGCCTGCGCAGTATCAACGTGGATGACTTTGAACCCGAGGAGCTGGCGACTCAGCCGGTAAAGCTGCCAGAGAAAGTGCGTAAAGTCGAAGCAGCATAACGACACTCGCACGACGTTTAGCCCCGCTTAATGCGGGGCTTTTTATTGCCACATTTTCATTAATGCTCATGCTACAGTGTCAAAATGTTGTTCAACGAGGAGCCTCGATCGTGCCTGGTTTGAAAATTACTCTGCTGCAACAACCATTGATCTGGATGGATGGTCCGGCCAACCTGCGCCATTTTGACCGACAACTGGAAACCGTCGCCGGACGTGATGTCATTGTATTGCCTGAGATGTTTACCAGCGGATTTGCCATGGAAGCGGCAAATAAATCGTTGCCGCAAGAAGAAGTTGTAAGCTGGATGCGTAGCAAAGCGCAGCAGACAAATGCCCTGATAGCAGGTAGCGTGGCGATACAGTCTGAACGGGGGCCGGTGAATCGTTTTTTGCTGGTTGAACCCGAAGGTAATGTGCATTTCTACGACAAGCGCCATCTGTTCCGCATGGCGGATGAGCACCAGCATTACCAGGCGGGTGACGCGCGCGTTATTGTTGAATGGCGCGGCTGGCGCATTCTGCCGTTGGTCTGTTATGACCTGCGTTTTCCGGTATGGTCGCGCAATCGCAACGATTACGACCTTGCGTTGTATGTTGCCAATTGGCCGGCGCCGCGTTCTCTGCACTGGCAGGTTCTGCTTGCCGCACGGGCGATTGAGAACCAGGCTTATGTAGCAGGATGTAACCGCGTGGGCACTGACGGTAACGGGCATCATTATCGCGGTGACGGCCGGGTGATTAATCCGCAGGGTGAGATTATAGCCACCGCCGAGCCGCATCAGGCCACACGCATTGACGCAGAACTGTCTCTCTCAGCGCTGCGTGAATATCGCGAGAAATTTCCCGCCTGGCAGGACGCCGACCCATTCACACTATAACTATCGCCTTCACTCCCGCTGCATAACGTTTTTCCGTGGCGGGATTGTTTCACTCCGTAACCAACCGCAAAACAAATTCGCGTGGCGACATGCGGTGGGCATCGTATCCTGCAAAAGATAATCACTCGTAACCAGCGAGTGACTGACAATGTTAATAATTCCCTTATCAGGATCTCGACATGAAGAACTTCTTACGCATGACTTTGCTGGCAGTTACCGTGGCTGGCGCTTCTTTTAGCACCCTTGCAGCAACCACATCTAATGTTCCGGCTCCAGCCCAGGATCCGATAGTACAACATCTTAAGTTGAGCACTGACCAGATTGCGCAGATTAAAAAACTGCACCAGCAGCTTGAAACCAACGTAAGCCAGATTTCGGTGAAGGATGTTAAAGACGGCGCGTTGATTGACGTCATCAAGTCCGGGAAGTGGGATGAAACAGCCGTCAAAAAACAGCTTTCGGCATTCAGCAACATCGAACAGCAGGCGCGTTATTATCGCGTGAAATACTATTTTGACCTGAACAAAGTGCTGACTCCAGAACAGCGCCAGCAGGTGCAAAAAGACATCGCACAGACGCTAAGCGAGTAATTGTCAGAGCCTGGATCAGCAATGATTCAGGCTTTTCGGTAAAATCGCCTGTTCAAACAGAAAACCCTGTACAGCATCTGCGCCGCTCATACGGCAAATGGCATAATCCTGTGGCGTTTCTACCCCCTCAATGACAACCCGTTCACCCAGCCCACGAAACTGATTGACCAGAACCCTCAACTGCCACTCCGATGTTCTGAACTGATGAAACATTCCACTTTCAATTTTGATGGCATCGAAACGGATGCCCGACAGCCGCCAGACAAAAAATAGCTCAGGTGAAACATCATCCAGCCACACGCGAAACCCGTGACGCACCAGCGTTTTTACGGCGATGCATACGGCCTGCTGCTCTGCCTTCTCCAGCCGCATCATGGAGCCCGGATCCTGAATCTCAATAACAATCCGCCCCTGATGCACCTGCTTTGTGAGACGCGTGACCCATGACAGACAGGTCAGCATCCTGACGGATAAATTCAACGAATAGCTTCCAGAAAGAGCCAGCACCCGTTGCATTTGCCATAGAAAAAGCTGCTGTTTTGCCGCAATTGAAAGGTGCTTGAAAAACAAATCCAGTGGGAGCGGAGTGCGTACCTGACTTAACACTTCACAGACATCCAGCGATACGTCATCAAAAAAATGAATGCGCTGCAAACGGATCCCAGTGATCTGCAGCAGTTCGGCGTTGCGGGGAAGTTCTGGCACATAACGGGCCTGTTCGCTGAATCTGTTCATATCATTCCATTATTTTATTAAAAGGACGTCGTGCATCCTGCAGCCACGGGATACGGCGATCGTTCGGGTATATCAGGCAAAAGCGCGTCGCCAGACGATGCGCCTCGACAAGGTCGCGCTGTTGCAACGCCAGCAAGATTTGCGTGAAGGAGACATTAGGGTCTGGGTGAACGCGCACATAGTCAGGCGCCCAGCGGCGAACCGCCTCCAGCCAACGAGCGTCCCGGGTACGCTGATACCGTTGCAGATACCCCATCTGAACATCAAACCGATAGCGACTGGTAAGAAGCCAGCCTCCTACAGGGAGCGATTCGGCAAGATGCCACTGCGATGACTGCCTTTCCGCCAGCGTCAGTTGCTGTTGCGTATGCAGCGTGAGAAGCAGCAATGGCGCGACGGTCAGTAGCGAGATAACCCCTGGCGCGCGAATCAGCCACGTCGACGTAAGCACCAGGCGTATTCCAGCTCGGTCGCTGTCTGCACATCGAAGCAACAGGATCAGCAGTAGCCAATGCGGCGTTGACTGCCTGACGGGGTATTCCGTCAGCATATGAATCACCACCGGCAGCGTCGCCACCAGACAGGCGCGACGCCAACGATTTCCATGCATCCAGAGCCAGAAACCACTCGCAATAAAACACAGCGCTCCCACCAGCCCAACCAGACCGCCCTCCACCAGCCATAACACCAGTTCATTGTGCGGATGCGAGATGCTGCTCAACCCCAACGGTCCCGCACGTTCGAGAAACACGGCGGCAAAACTGCCCACGCCCCACCCCGTCCACGGGCGTTCGGCAAATAATGCCAACGACGTTTTGAGTACCGTCCAGCGCACCTGGGAAGTGGTGAAGTGATCGACCGTTGCAACGGACAAAAAATGGCGAACGAGCGACCCCGCCGCCATGCCTGACGCCAACGGCAACAGGAGTAGTAACAACGTACGCCGTTGCGCCGGGAAAACCGCCAGCAGCAGCACTTCACCGACTACCAGAGACAGGTAACCGGTTTGCGACTGGGATTCATGCAGCACAAATCCCATCATCACCAGGCCAACCCCGATGACAATTCGATACCCGTCGCGCAGCCGTAAAAAGAGCGTGGCTGACAGCAACACGCCACAGGCCGTAAAGCTGGCCAGCAGGTTGACCTGCTGAAAAATGCCGTAAGGCCGTGTACCACGTCGCCAGGCAAACTCCCAGTAATCCACGCCCGGCAAATGCCAGTACTGATAGACAAACACCAGACATTCAATCACGCACGCCCCCCATAGCAGGGCCAGCAGTGCCGTCAGGGTGTTTGCCGTGAGAGGAATTTGCAATGTGACCAGATAGACGCTCACACCTCCCAGTAACGCCCCCGCCACCAGTAGTGCCTCGGCCTGCCTGACGTCAGGTGTTAGCAGGCAAAGCAACGCCAGGATGAACGCCCCGACCGTAAAACCCGCAGCTGGCACAGTGATGCGCCAGCGTTGACGAGGCGCCAGCATCAATACGCTTGCAGCCAGTACAACAGCGTAGATCCAGCTCGTAATATTAAGCGGCAACGACAGACCGCTGCCGCCGTTGTTCGGCCAGTAGAGATGCATGGCCCCACACCAGAAAAACAGACTAATACCGAGCAATAATTTCTGCGCAGGCAGCGGCGCAATCCGATTCAGTACGTTCATCATGCTACTGGTAGTTCAACGTCCAGGTCCCGCTGGCGCTGAACGGACCGTATTCGAGAGACTGATTTTTTATCGCCGATGGCTCCGCTGCGACCCACGCAAAAAAATTCAGCGTCATCGAACCTTCTGTTATCTCTTTGACTGATGTGCTCTCATCAAGGCGGATTGCCGTGCCGTCCTCTTCGCTCATCCCAATCCCGATCCCTGACGCGCCGCCTTGTTCACTGCTATCCAGCGCCAGATGATCTGCCAGCTCCGCATCCTCACGACCGCTGAAGGTAACCGAGATCCCACGGAAAACCTCAGGATTGCAGTCGCGTAACTTGATGCTGAATTTTTCCGGCTTACTGCGCCCCGAGAGATAGAGATCCTGCGTCGCGATTTGCTTGAAATCGACCTCGATTTTGTCGCCACCCGGTGCAAGGCTGCAGGCCAGTGCTCTGATGGTGCCGTGAAAATACATATCGCCGCCGACCAGTTTGGTGTCGGCCTGTGCCATGCTGCCAAGCAGTAACATACCGGTCGCGAATAACGCCGAGAATCTCATGACATCCCCCTACTGAAACTGCGCGACAACGGTGGCAGAGGCTTCAAATTCACCTTCCTTCACACTTCCCACGCCCGGCTTTGCCACCGGCGCGGCGGTGAGATTCCAGTCGCCCTGATTCTGGTAAAACCCCTTCACGTTGTAAAATTGATTGGGCACAACGGTGCCACCACTCTCGTCTTTAAGCATAATGCCGAGATCGTCGCGTTTTTGTCCGCCGCTTAACGTGCCGAGGAGATTACCGTTAAATCCCGCCGTGCCTGACGCCGTGGTCGTTTGCACGCCAAGATTGATATTCAGCGCGCCCTGATCGAAGCTGCCGCCCTCACACACCACATGTATAGGGATTGGCTTACTATAGTTAGTGCCGTTGAGCCGGGCAGCGGATCCTGGCAAATCGCCAAACTCAATGCTGATTTTGTCTCCCCGGTTGAAGGTGCATTTGTCCGGTACGGTAATCAGCCCGGATTTAATCACCACGCGGGAAATTGGCGTTGTCGGCGTAGGACCAGCATCCCCTAAGCGCCCAGCAACCTCCACCAGCGACTGGGAGGTAATATTGATGCCATTAATAATGGGTTTTGTGACAATAAACGTCACTTTCCCTTTTGAACCACTTTCTATGTTGGTAGCCCGCTCGTAACCTTTGCGCTTTTTGCAGCTATGATCGTTATAACGATTTGAAAAATTGGTAAAAGGTGCCTGAACGTAGTTGTTATAACGACCGGCGACCCACACCTGAACTTCCACATCCAGATACTCGTTTAGACGAAAACGGTTCGCTCCCTGATTGGAAGGCGGCATCGTGGTCGTGGTGGTGTAGTAAATCGGTTGTCGGGAGATGTCAGCCTGTTCGCAGTGAAAATCCACTACATACCAACTGCCAAGATTCCAGGGGAACGGCTCCGTTCTGCCGCCCACGTGGTTTTTGCTGACATCCAGCGAGTTCAGTTCAATATCGTACTGATGCGGCGACCCACCTTCCGGCTCACCTTCTCCCTGTGTAAATGCCTGCCCGGCCAGAGGACAGCCTGCCAGCACCGCCCACAGCAGCATTTTGCGCAATACGCTCATAGATACTCCAGCTTAAGTCTGACCAGACCGTTAAATTCTCCGGCGGTCACCTCTCGCCCAAAAGATTCCAGCGCGGCAAGAAAATGAATGGCGTTATCGCCCGGTTTGAGGATCCACATGCGTTGCGGTTGATTCAGGTGGATCAACTGCTTACGTTCAGTCAGTAGCCGGATGCCCGCGCCGCGAACATCGCCACGAATGCGCCCCAAATCGCTGTTTTCCGGTGCGCCTTCAGCCATCATCGTCATCGAAACACCACGCTCCACCGTGCTGTAAGCAAGCTCAGGCATCTCACTGGTCTGCCCGGGAAAATCCCTTAAGGTATGACCGGAGCCCTTTAAACAGCCGTTCAGATACAGCGTGACCAATACCGGATCGCTGCGATCGCCGCCCTGGCGAAATCGGCTGGCGGAAATATCACCAAGATCGATAGTCTGATCGCGGGAGGCCATATCCAGCACGCACGGCGAAACGAATACCCGACCATGAAAGCGGACATTGCCATACTCACCGGACACGTTGCTCATATCCTGGCGACCGCTTGTGGCCTGAACCGAGCAGGCCATGCCCGCCATCAGCAGAGCGCAAAGCATCTTTTTCATTTACGAATCCTGTTACCGGGGCTGTTGCTCCATTGGCAATGCTTTACACACATTGCCTGTGCAGCTGAATTTCAATTCGGGATGACCGCCAAAATCGTTCACATACATCATGCTGAACTGGCTAACGCTGCCGTCGGTCACGCTGAAATCGCGAGATGACTTTGGTGAAACCATAACCCCAGGGAAGTCAGTCAGCCTGTCGCCGCCCTGAGCTTCAGGTTTGCGGCTTAAGCCGATCAAGGTGACGAAGTACGGCGTTGGGTTATCCACACTCCAGCGCAGGCCCTGCTTATGAAAGACCAGTTGGTTTTGCCACACGGCGCCCGGTGTTTCCGGCACGATGGCGGTCGGACGGTAGAACAGTTTGATACGCGACTGCATCGCCAGCTGCAGCACGTTCGGCTTATCCGGCTTGGGCGGAATTTCGCGCACGTTCAGGTAGAACAGACTTTCTCGATCCTGTGGCAGAGCGTTAATACCGCTGGTTTTCGTCACACGTGCAATGCCCTTTTGCCCGCCGTTAATCCGTTGTAGCGGCGGTAAAACCATCAGCGGCGAAGTAATTTTTGTTCCATTGGCGTCTTCCACCCACGACTGAGCCAGAAACGGAATGCTCGGACTGGTGTTGGTTAAGTTCGCGCTGACAGAGCGCGCATCACCGGTGATGATCAGGCGGGTACGGTCAAGTGCGATACCCGCCCATGAGGCGTTGATCTCTGCAATAAAAAGCAGACCGCAGGCCACGGGTTTCAGCCAACGCTGCACGGAGTAAAAAGCTTGATTTTTCATGACAAAATTCATTCAGGTTATTGAAATTATTCACAAGGCAACAGCACGTTACCTTCCGGGTTGATTTGTTGCGGCACCTGTAAGTGACACTGAGCACGACCGCCCCAGGCAACAGAAAGACGCTCAGCTGGATTCACACCCGCAATCCAGGCCATGCCGTTTTCCATCACCATGGCGACGCTGACACCGTTGGCGTTAAACACTTCGGCACCAAACGGCGGTACAGAGCCATCCTTCAGGCGCAGCAGCGCCATCATTTTTTGCCCCTGCGCCACGGCGAAGCGCTGATAACCAATCGCGCCTTCCGTCAGGGTGTTGGTGACGATGGCTTTGGTCGCGGAAATTTCCTCGTCCATTGCGTCCACATCGATACGGGTATCAAAGCTGTGATAGCTGACGACGTCCGGTACGACGGCAATACCGAAGCGGTTTGAGTGCGCCTGTTCACCGTTCAGCGGTACATTCGCCACACCGTCGGTATCAACCATCACCCTGGCGGTATTCATTGACGCCTGGCTGTTATGCAGCGCCGCGCCGTGACGCGTTGCGGTAAAGCCGCCGCGCATCGTGCCGCCAACGGAGAAATAACGTGATTGCTGCCAGCTGACGTTAGACTCAAGCTCAGCCATCATGCTGCGATGCTTGTAGTAACCATCAAACGCGGTGTTCCCTTCACCGGAAACCCCTGCGCGCAGTCGCCATGGATTGTTACGGTCGCGGTTATCGGAATACGAAACCATCTGACTGGTCTGGTTGCCGCTGTTTTGCACTTCATAATCCATGGAGCGGCCATCGCTCCATGGCACAGAAATGGACAGCGAAAGGCTGTCGTCCCGTTTGCCCTGATACTCAGAGCGGTAAGCAGCAAGGTTGGCGCTGATCCCCTGAATGCCTGCGAACGAAAAGCTGTGTCCCATCGACAACCCGTAACGATCCTGAGAGCCACGATCCCAGTAATTCTGGTGGGTATAGGTCAGGTACAGCGTGGTCGCTAATTGCGGGTCGTCAGCAAAAAAGGTCTTGTTACCGGTGATGGTGTACATCTCTTTTTCGTTGCCGGCGCTGTTGTTATTTTCATACTGCTCGTCAAGGAACTGCGAGAAGGTGCGGAAGTTACGCTGTGAAAAGCGGTAACCAGCAAAGGTGATGGCGCTGTTGTACTCATCAAAGGTTTTGGCATAGCTGAGCTTAAAGGACATCCCTTTTTGTTCAGTCTGATGCTTCACCCGACTCACGGATTGCGTAGCGTCAGCCGACAGCGCACCCAGCCAGCTCAAATCCCGCCCAATCCCCATCGACCAGGCATTATAACGATCGCCAGTGAGCAACGCGCCGCCATACAGCGACCACGCATTGCTGACCCCCCAGGAAAAATCACCGCTATAAAACGCAGGCCCCTGGACGTCGTGGTTATAACGCGATGGCTTACCGACCGCGGCGTTGTATCGAACATAGCCCGGGCGTGTCAGGTAAGGAATATCGGCCGTATTGACCTGAAAGGTTTGTACACTGCCATCCTGCTCTTCGACGCGAACATCCAGCGTGCCGCGTACCGAGCCGTGCAGATCCTGAATATTAAATGGCCCCGCAGGAACGGTGGTTTGATAGATAACACGCCCCTGCTGACTGACAGTGACCTTCGCATTGCTGCGCGCGATGCCATGTACTTCGGGCGCGTAGCCCTGCAAATTCGGCGGCAGCATGCGTTCGTCGCTGGCGAGGTTCGCCCCGGTGAAACGTACCGAATCAAAAACCTGAGAATTCAGGTAGATTTCGCCGAGCGTCAGTTTTGCCGCCTGCATCGGTAACGGGCGATAGGCATAGATCTGATCCCAATCGATTCGCCCTCGGTTCTCATCCGAAGCGTAATTGGCTTGGTACTGGCCACGAAAACGCCACGCGCCGAGGTTAAAGCCAGTCAGTCCATAGCCAGACAGAGAGCGATAACGATCGCCGCCCTGCTCGTAATGTGTGGCCTGGCCTGAAACGCTGTAGTCAAAAATCAGCCCTGCGACACCGTTATCCCAACGCTCCGGCGGCGTCCAGTCTGGATCGGTATATTTCATCCATGCCTGAGGCACGGTAATGTCCAGTACGCCGGCGCTATTATTCAGCACCACACCCGGCAGGCGGGAAATGTCATAGCAGGCCGCGCTGATCGGGTGAATATAGGTCAGCGCCTCTTCTTTGAGCGCCAGTAATTCAAGTTGTTGTGGCGTCAGACAGGCTATGGATTTATGCGGGTTGGCAGGGTCGACGATATAACGAATCGACTGCTGAGGGATCTCCTGGCTGTTAATACGAACATCCAGCAGATATTCTCCGGGAGTCACAAAGTTGCCTTCGGAAAAACGCTGCAAATCGACATTGTGCCTGTCGCTGGCATCCAGTACGTCGGTATTAAATTCAATGGCCTCATCCGCTTCAACACATGAAGAGGCACAGACCAGAGCAATAAAAAGCGCCAGACGTTTTTTATCTGTTTTCAGCGTGATCATTTTCGTTCGCAAACCTTCAGATACCCGAATTGCAGTGCAGCTCAGAGATAATTCACAACAAAATGCGTGACCGCAGTAAATTCGCCGGATGTCATTCTTCCGTCGCGGGAGATCAAATAAGCCGTAAAATTGAGCGTGTTTTTCCCTGGGTTAAGCGCATAGTCCGGTGATGGCTCACCCAGATGAATTTGCTGTCCTTTGCCGTCATATATTTCTATCGCTAAATTTTCAGTTTCCGATTGCACGCTCAGATAATCAGGATTGTCACTATCGGGTGCGCCGGAAAAGGTAATATTAGCGCGTTGAAACAGACTCCCCGGATGTTGAGAATCCCCAAGGGAACATCCCAGCAAATGAATGCTGAAATCATGCGCAGATACTTTTTCAGGTTTACCGGAAATATCTCTGGCTGAGAGATCATCAAATTCAACCAGTAGCGACCGGTCGCGCGGATCGACATAACAGGCAGCTTCAATAATATTTCCCCGCATGCGCATTTTGCCGGGCGTACTGACAAGACGATGAGTGTCAGCCAAAACCCATGCAGGCGATATAAAGATAAAAAGCAGTAAAATACGCCATCCAGGCATCACCGCATTTCCTTTCAGTTATTCGCAGGAAGGGTTAGGCAGGCGCATAATTGCGCCTGCTGCAGATCGTTACTGGTAGTCGATCTGGAAATTAACGGTAGATTCGAAATCACCCGGAGTTACCGCTGCAGATGCGTTGTTTGCCTGCAGGTAAGCGACGAAATCAATGTCGGTTTCGCCATCGGTAATGTTGGCCTGAGAGGCGGCTTTGCCCCATTCCACGTCCTGGTTGCCGCTGTCAACCATACCGATGCCCGCACCCTTTGCAGTACCCGAGGTGAACGCGGCCAGCGCGTTGTTATCTGAATCAATTGTTGCCGGGGTATAGGTCACAGTAGCCGTTTTCGCGACGGTCGTATCACAGCCCTGCAGCACGATTTTGGCATGCTTAACGCCAGCACGTTGGTTGTCTTTTAACTGAGAGGTTGGGATTTCACCAAAATTTACCTGCACCGGGCTGGATTCTGGGGCCAGACCGCATGCGGAATTAACTAGGGAAGGTGCGAATAAGCAGGTCATTTCTTCCCAAGCTGACTCGCTGATTAAAATTTCGCGGATCTGGGCCGATTTTTTTCCCGCAAACACATCGAATCAGCCTATTTAGGCTATTTTTTCCACCATTTCTGGCGTTATTTCCGGTTTTTACTGAGATCTCTCCCACTGACGTATCATTTGGTCCACCCGAAACAGGTTGGCCAGGGTGAATAACATCGCCAGTTGGTTATCGTTTTTCAGCAGCCCCTTGTATCTGGCTTTCACGAAGCCGAACTGCCGCTTGATGATGCGAAACGGGTGCTCCACCTTGGCACGGATGCTGGCTTTCATGTATTCGATGTTGATGGCCGTTTTGTTCTTGCGCGGATGCTGCTTCAAGGTTTTTACCTTGCCGGGACGCTCGGCGATCAGCCAGTCAACATCCACCTCGGCCAGCTCCTCGCGCTGTGGCGCTCCTTGGTAGCCGGCATCGGCTGAGACAAATTGCTCCTCTCCATGAAGCAGATTACACAGCTGATTGAGGTCATGCTCGTTGGCCGCGGTGGTAACTAGGCTGTGGGTCAGGCCACTCTTGGCATCGACACCAATGTGGGCCTTCATGCCAAAGTGCCACTGATTGCCTTTCTTGGTCTGATGCATCTCCGGATCGCGTTGCTGCTCTTTGTTCTTGGTAGAGCTGGGTGCCTCAATGATGGTGGCATCCACCAAAGTGCCTTGGGTCATCATGACGCCTGCTTCGGCCAGCCAGCGATTGATGGTCTTGAACAATTGACGGGCCAGTTGATGCTGCTCGAGCAGGTGGCGGAAATTCATGATGGTGGTGCGATCCGGCAGGGCGCTATCCAGGGATAATCGGGCAAACAGGCGCATGGAGGCGATTTCGTACAGGGCATCTTCCATGGCACCGTCGCTCAGGTTGTACCAATGCTGCATGCAGTAAATACGCAGCATGGTCTCCAGCGGATAGGGCCGTCGGCCATTGCCCGCCTTGGGATAAAACGGCTCGATGACAGCGGTCATATTCTGCCATGGCAGAATCTGCTCCATGCGGGAGAGGAAAATCTCTTTTCGGGTCTGACGGCGCTTAGTGCTGAATTCACTATCGGCGAAGGTGAGTTGATGGCTCATGATGTCCCTCTGGGATGCGCTCCGGATGAATATGATGATCTCATATCAGGAACTTGTTCGCACCTTCCCTAGAGAACCAGTGAAGTGAATTTTACCGTTAGTCGGTTCAACATTTTTTGCAGCATAAGCAGAAGATGCAGTAAAAGCCATTCCCGCCATCAGCGCACAGGCCACAGCCACGTTTTTCATTTTCATATTACTACTTAACCTTATATCTGTTTTTTGGTTATTCCGGCGATCTATTTCCGCAGACAATTAATGCAAGGGAAATCCTGATCTGCAGGTGGCGATAGTGCATATCCTTGCAAACAATCCATCTCAAGCCACCCCGTATTTTGAACTTCATTGGTATTCCATCCGAAATACCGTCCACAGGTGTTTACGCTGTTTCGGGGCTTATATTAAGTCGACGAAAAAATGACACAATGCAAAAATCCGGTATTAATCAAACTCAGGGAATCGTGTTGTAACACTGTCTGTCTAGCGATCGTTTACCTAAAAAACATCCAAAAAACATACCACACCCAGTGTTAATTGCTATTATTTATGGTTTTTATAGAGTTTTTATCTATCAAATATTTTTTTATTTAGCCAGAAGAACAGGCAAAATGTATTTATGAAAGTTTTGTAAAAATGAAATTAGGTATCAAAAGCGAGTAATGACAATAAGATAGTGAAAGAGAGGAAGGACATAGGAGGATTCTATTAGATATATTAATAGATTGTTATGTAAATATTAATAAAGAGTTCTATAGTACAATCATTTTTTATAAATGAATTATGTTATGCTATTGCTTCCCCCACTCGAATGCGAGATATCCTGCTTTAAAGGAGACATCAGTGATTTCTCATATACCAATAAACAAAATCAAATCCGTAATTATTGGTGATGGCTTAGTTTTCAGACCACATAAAAATACCCTAAAAGACCTGGCGTCTGGTGAAATGGCCACATTGAATAATGTGGCAACACAATTACTGCTCTATCTGTTGCAAAATGGTAAAGAGATATCCTCGCGCGATGAAATTCTGCAGAATGTTTTCCAGCATAATGGCGCCAGAGCGACGGATGCTAATCTCAATCAGCACATTTCATTTCTGCGCAAGGCAATAACGTCTACGGGCCATCCTGCAGAACTGATCGTCACCATTCCGCGAATAGGATTTCGGATGGGCGACGCCAGTATCAATATTCAGCAACTGGAGGAAGCACAAGCACCCACCAGAATAGCCAATGTTGCATTGATGCCCAGGAAAAAGAAACGAAACCTGTGGCCTGTCACGATAACAACGTTAATTACCGGCATCGCCGTGCTGGCGACAGCGTGGTTAACATGGATACCCAATAAAATCGCTATGACGGACGCGGCGATCCTGCGGACTATCGACTACGAGCAGTGCCGTGTGCATATATTAGGAAACGCCCTCACCGACACCATTACCGAAAAAAAAGCGCTGGATATTTTCAAGTCCGTGGGTATTAACCCTAACTGTTCGTATCCAAAAGATCTGTATCTCAATACCTGGGCGAGCAACCATAATCTGGTTGAGTGGTCATTTGCCGCTGAATGCGGGCTAAACCTCGGCTATTACCATTGCATCAGCCAGTATCGCCATCATGAGGAATGATATGAAGCAGGAAAGCGATCACTCTCCTTTACTATGGTCAGTCGTGATTGCCATTTTTGGGCTGGCGACTATCGCTTTTTTTATTATCGCCGGGAATGCGAAAAAACAAGAAATCAGTTTTTCCTGTTCCTCGGAATTCACGTCGATACTCGACATCCAAAACACCAAAAAGGAACTCCACGGAATAATGCTGATCACCAGCTACAACTCTGGACACCTCTCATTGTCAGTACAAGGGAAACTCAAAAGTGATGATGGCGAGTTTGCTGTTAACCGAAAACTGTTCTTTCGCTATGCCCGACCACTCGGCCATACCGCCGGCGTTTTTATGCTCACCCCCGACGGACGCGAAAAATCCCCGGATGATGAAGCAACGGATGCTATAGATTATCTTTTCTTTGACGCTTACGAACGTGCCGACAAGCTGTATATGCTAAAGCACCTGAATGAGGAAACGGTTCTTATTGGCGATAACTTTTCACCCCGCTTCGCCTGCGTGATGAATCACTTCGCAAGTTAATCGCCTTCTGGATATGCGTCGGGTTAAGGATGACCTGATGTGTTGCCCACCCGAAAGCACGGGCGCGGTCGATAGAACGTGAGAATGAGATTATTATTTTTGGCGGGTTAATAACGATGAAAGCCTGAATCATTTCTGATTCAGGCTTTCTGAATAGTGGCGGAATGGACGGGACTCGAACCCGCGACCCCCTGCGTGACAGGCAGGTATTCTAACCAACTGAACTACCACTCCGCGTTGTGTTCCGCTTGGGAACGAAGCGAATATTACGGATTGCCTCGCACCTCGTCAACGCTTTTTCTCACGTTTTTTAATCGTTTGCTGCAAAAATCACCCGAATGGCCATTTTCATACGGTAAATGTACAAACTATGCCCGCCAGAGGCAACTTCCGCCTTTCTTCTGCACCAGGTCAAGGCGTGACTCATGGGCCGCTAACTCTTCATCAGTGGCGAAAACAACACGTAGTTTGCTGGACTGGCGCACAATACGCTGGATCCCCGTGTCATTCCTCTGCTGGCTGTCGCCTTCCATTGAAAACGCCATCGTGGTCTGCCCGCCGGTCATCATCAGATAAACGTCGGCCAGAATCTGGGCATCAAGCAATGCGCCGTGCAGGGTTCGTTTACTGTTGTCTATCTCATAGCGCGAGCACAACGCATCAAGGCTGTTTCGCTTGCCAGGAAACATTTTCCTCGCCAGCGCCAGGCTATCGGTTATTTTGCAGAATTCGTTCGTCTTCGGAATATCCCGCTTGAGCTTCGCGAATTCGTAATCCATAAAACCGATATCGAACGATGCGTTATGGATGACCAGCTCCGCGCCGCGAATGTAGTCGAGAAATTCGTCGGCTACATCAGCAAACGTGGGTTTATCAAGCAGGAATTCGTCTGCGATTCCGTGTACGCCGAACGCTTCCGGGTCCACCAGCCGATCCGGCTTCAGATAAACATGGAAGTTATTGCCGGTCAGGCGGCGGTTCACCACTTCAACCGCACCGATCTCAATGATCTTGTGGCCTTCATAGTGGGCGCCAATCTGGTTCATACCGGTGGTTTCGGTATCGAGGACGATCTGTCGTGTAATTCCAGTGCTCATAACGGTCATTTATGTCAGACTTATCGTTTGATTTCGATTTGCTAAAACAGGAAGTCTACCAGAGATGCTTAAACAGGTAGAAATTTTCACCGATGGTTCTTGCCTGGGAAATCCAGGACCGGGTGGTTATGGGGCGATTTTACGCTATCGCGGGCGCGAAAAAACCTTTAGCGAAGGCTACAACCTTACAACTAATAATCGCATGGAGCTGATGGCAGCAATCGTTGCGCTGGAAGCACTGAAAGAACAGTGTGAAGTGATACTCAGCACGGACAGCCAGTATGTGCGCCAGGGCATTACGCAGTGGATCCACAACTGGAAGAAGCGTGGCTGGAAAACAGCAGATAAAAAACCAGTGAAGAACGTCGATCTGTGGAAGCGTCTCGATGCCGCTTTGGGCCCTCATCAAATCAAATGGGAATGGGTTAAAGGCCATGCGGGCCATCCGGAAAACGAACGCTGCGATGAGCTTGCGCGCGCCGCGGCCATGAGCCCGACTCAGGATGATATTGGGTATCAGACTGAGGCTTAAGCGTCCGGTTTACGGTATTGCCGGGTCGCGCCAACGGCATGACGGATAGGCGTTTTGCTTTTATTTTGTTTCATCGGGTTGAGTGTAAGCGGAATGGTTCGCTTGCGCGCAACCACCAGCTGTAAACAGCCCAGCGCGGGGATATGGGCGCTTAACATTTTCCCGCCCTTCTTATTCCAGGGCAGAACATGAAAACGACTATAGTGCAGCACTTCAAAATTCAGTAATGATAGCCAGTCCAATTGACGCATGAGGGTAAACATCCGACTGTTATAGGGCGATGTCTTACGCAATACGGGCACCAGTTTACGCAAACCCATCAGGCTTACCGGGTTAAAACCGCTCAAAATCAACCAACCGTCATCAATCAACACGCGATCGGCTTCACGCAGTAGGCGATGCGGATCGGAACACCACGGTAACGTATGGGCCAATAAACAGACATCCACGGACTTATCGGCAAAGGGAAGATGCAAAGGATCGGCCGTCACCTGCATGGGAGAACCCTGCAAAGAAACATTTACCTGATGAGAAACCGCGCACGCTTCGGAATCGATTTCTGCGCTTAAATTACCAACCTTAAGCAGATGAAAACCGTACATTTTTGCGAACCACGGGTTAAGCTGATACTCCAGCGCCTCACGATAGTGTTCGCCCCAGGGCAGATCATCCCAGCTAACGGGCGCTACGACAGTTTGAGGGATCCTTGCCGGTTTCATCACAACCTTCCGTTACGCATTTAGAGGTAATATATGAATCTTAACAGTATTCCTGCATTTCAGGACAATTACATCTGGGTCTTGTCAAATAATGACCAGCATTGTCTGATTGTGGACCCGGGTGAAGCGGCTCCTGTTCTGAAAGCCATTGCAGAGCATAACTGGGTGCCTGAAGCCATTCTGCTAACCCATCATCATCAGGATCACGTGGGCGGAGTGAAAGAACTTCTGCAGCATTTCCCACAAATAGTGGTATACGGACCGGCTGAAACGCAAGATAAGGGAACGACACACATAGTCGAAGATGGCGATATTGCACTCGTTTTGGGGCATGAATTTAGGGTAATTGCTACTCCGGGTCACACTTTAGGACATATCTGTTACTTTAGCCATCCTTACTTATTCTGTGGTGACACACTCTTTTCTGGCGGTTGCGGTCGACTTTTTGAAGGCACCGCAACCCAAATGTATCAATCACTTAAAAAAATCGACGCCCTTCCTGACGATACATTAATTTGTTGCGCACATGAGTACACATTAGCAAACATGAAGTTTGCCTTAAGCATTCTCCCGCACGATTCGTTCATAAATGAATATTATCGTAAAGTTAATGAGTTACGCGTAAAAAAACAAATGACACTACCCGTAATTCTGAAAAATGAGCGGCGAAATAATCTTTTTTTAAGAACAGAAGATATTGATTTAATTAATGAAATTAACAAAGAAACAATATTGCAACAACCTGAGGAGCGTTTTGCCTGGTTAAGGTCAAAGAAAGATACGTTCTGACAATTCCGGGTTGCCTTTTGAAAACTTCGCCGTTATGATCGGTCGTCTTTTAAGCAACTATTGACACACACATGAAGGCAAAAGCGATATTACTCGCCTCTGTCCTGCTTGTTGGGTGCCAGAATACTGGTAACGTCCAACAACACGCACAGAGCCTTTCTGCAGCTGGTCAAGGGGAAGCAGGAAAGTTTACAAGTCAGGCGCGATGGATGGACGACGGAACATCTATCGCTGCTGATCAAGATTTGTGGGCTTTCATTGGTGACGAGCTAAAGATGGGAATTCCGGAAAACAGCCGGATTCGCGAACAGAAACAGAAGTATTTACGCAATAAGAGCTATCTCCACGATGTAACTTTACGGGCAGAGCCGTATATGTACTGGATAGCCGGGCAAGTTAAGAAACGTAACATGCCTATGGAACTGGTACTACTACCCATAGTGGAGAGCGCTTTTGATCCTCACGCAACGTCTGGCGCCAATGCCGCAGGTATTTGGCAGATCATTCCGAGCACGGGGCGCAATTATGGTTTAAAACAGACCCGCAGTTATGATGCACGTCGCGACGTTGTGGCTTCCACCACCGCCGCGCTGGACATGATGCAGCGTCTGAACAAGATGTTTGATGGCGACTGGCTGCTGACCGTTGCTGCTTATAATAGCGGTGAAGGTCGTGTCATGAAGGCAATCAAAACGAACAAGGCTCGTGGTAAACCCACTGACTTTTGGTCGTTGCCATTGCCTCAGGAAACGAAGCTATACGTGCCCAAAATGCTGGCATTGAGCGATATACTCAAAAACAGCAAACGCTATGGCGTACGTCTGCCAACAACAGACGAAAGCCGCGCGTTGGCACGTGTTCGCCTGAGTAGCCCGGTTGAGATGGCTCAGGTTGCCGATATGGCAGGTATTTCCGTCAGCAAGCTGAAGACCTTCAATGCAGGCGTGAAAGGTTCCACGTTGGGTGCCAGCGGCCCGCAATATGTGATGGTGCCAAAGAAGCATGCTGAGAAGCTGCGTGAGTCTCTGGCTTCAGGCGAAATTGCAGCCGTGCAGTCAACGCTGGTCGCGGATAACACGCCGCTGAACAGCCGTAGCTACAAAGTTCGCTCTGGCGATACGCTTTCTGGCGTTGCTTCACGTCTTGGCGTGAGCATCAATGACCTTAAGCAGTGGAATAATCTGCGCGGGTCGTCGCTGAAAGTAGGCCAGAATCTGACGGTGGGCGCTGGTAGCAGCGCACAGCGACTGGCGAACAACAGCGATAGCATCACCTATCGTGTGCGTAAAGGCGACTCGCTCTCGAGTATTGCCAAACGCCACGGGGTTAACATCAAGGATGTGATGCGCTGGAACAGCGATACGAATAATCTACAGCCAGGCGATCAGCTAACGTTGTTTGTGAAAAACAACGACATGCCGGACTCCTGATAGCATTGTAGAAATGAAGGCACTGGTTTCCCCCCAGTGCCTTTTTTATTTATCCCGCTTTATGTGCCTCAACCATTATCGTGTCGCTGGTAAACGAGCCATCTTCCTGTAACGCAAAGTAGTCTTTCACTTGTGCAGAAGCACTTTGTTGGTAGGCACGAATCGCGTCGCTCAACGCTGCAGGCGTACGCATCCGCGCCACCCACGAACTGAATTCCAGCGCCAGACGATCGGTTAACAAGGTATCGGCAATCAGATTGGCGTCATTGATTAACAACAACCACTCTCCGCTGGAATAGTTGCGTACGTGTGAGGTATCGCGTAACGCCTCCACGGTTTGCAACCAGATATCACGTACTGGGTGGCCAGGCGACATCACATCCATCACAATCAGTACACCACCGGGCTTCAGAACGCGGTTCACTTCCCGCAGCGCGCGCCCGACATCATGCCAGTGATGCGCGGAATAGCGGCTAATCACCACATCAAATACGTTATCTTCAAATGGCAGGCTTTCAGCATACCCCTGCCGTGTGGCGATATTATCCAGACCTCGGTCTTTTGCCGCCTTAGCAACCACTTCAAGCATCTGCGACGATAAATCATAAGCCACGACCTGCTTTACGTGTTGCGCGGCCACAAAGCTGGCGTGCCCTGCTCCGCATCCCATATCCAATACGCGAGCCTGTGGAAATGCCGACAACCTTTCCCCCAGACGTTGCAAGTCACGGCCAGAGGCGTGCACCGTACTGGTTAAATAGGCATTAGCCTGAGAGCCAAACTGTTTTTCGACGTTGTCATGGTGAGAGCGTGTTGTCATTGTGTTGTCCTTCGGTTGTTGAGAAATATGAAGGCAACCATCACAGGCCTGCCCTATGGCAGACCTGACACACCGTTATTGTTCAGGTTTGCCGGGACTGAATTCAACGAGTAGCGGGTTGTGATCGGATGCACGGGTGACCAGCACAGAGGCTTCACTCACGTTCAGACCGCGATAGAACACAAAATCGAGAGGGCGACCAAAGGCACGGCGGCGCTGATCGTCAGTAAAGCGAACCTGGCGCAGCGACATTTCACGCGCAAAGCGGTACAGCGCATTCATCCGTCGACGGCTCCAGGCATTAAAATCGCCGGCCATGATCACCGGACCGCTGTGATGAGCAATCTGATCGCCAATGGGAAGTAACTGCTTACTATAGACATCAACGCCAAGACTAAAGTTAACCGCGTGGATATTCACCACCATTAACAGCCGAGTGTCAGGCAACGGGTACACCGTCACCAGCGCCGATTTCGCCAGCCGTAAAATAGGCTCACGCTCGCGCAATGGACAGCAGTAAACAGGATGAGCAGCAGAGAGCGTCATGACACCAGAGGGATGCTGAGGCAGCACAAAGGCCGGAACCTGATCGGCAGCAAGATAGTTAGCGGTCGCAAACTGCACCAGTTCTGGCGTGGTTTGTGCTTCCTGCAATAACACCAGATGCGCATCTTTGCCAAAATTCTTCAGCACCGACTGCCATTCTGCGCGCTGCTGTTTAAAAATATTCCATACCAGCACGCGTATGCGATCTTCACTGCTTAACGGAACGCCTGCGGGTAATGCCTGGCCAATATGCGCAAACGACCCCGGCGGTAAAATCCGCTCGGCGGGTTGTCCGGCAACATAACGCATGGCATAGGTGTTTTTTCGCACTTTAGACTTTCAAACCTCTGTAACGTCAACCAGTCCGCAGCCGGACTGGTTCTTCTGTTATAGGGATTTTAGCACTCACTTTCAACGAACAATTGCAGTTTGTTTTGTAAGTGGGCGCTTACATCAATGATTTACCCCAAAGCAACGCGCGCGGGCTTATCAAGACGACCGCTGAGTCCCATCAGCAGGAAAGCAACCAGGACAATAAGTGCGCCAATCCACGGCGTCTGCGCCAGACCATAATGCTCGACCGTTTGTCCACCAATCACTGAACCCAGTGCAATGCCAATGTTAAACGCCGCAATGTTCAACCCTGACGCCACATCTACAGCATTAGGCGTAAATTGTTCCGCTTTCTGTACCACATAGACCTGCAACCCCGGTACGTTACCAAAGGCAAAGATCCCCATTACCAGGATGGTAGCCAGCGCGGCATACTGCGTAGAAGCCGTCAGTTGGAAAACCATCAGCAGAACAAACAGCGCGGCGAAAATGAATTTCAGCGCAGGAACGGCACCATGCTTATCCGCCAGCTTACCACCCCAGATATTACCGATAGCCACTGAAACACCGTAACCCAGTAAGATCCAGCTTACTGCTGCCGGAGAGAATCCCGCCAGATCCTGCATCATCGGTGCCAGGAAGGTGAATGCCGTGAATACACCGCCGAAGCCCAGTGCCGTAACGGCATAAATCAACAACAGACGGGGATGAGTCAGCACTTTCACCTGGTCGCGAATGCTGGCGGCTGCACGACCGGGAATGTTGGCGGGGATCAACAACTGGCTACTGATCAGTGCAATCACGCCTAACATTGATACCGCAAGGAAAGTCTCGCGCCAGCCAAAGTGTTGACCAATAAACGTTCCCAGCGGCACGCCGGTTACCAGCGCCACCGTTAAGCCACCAAACATAATAGCGATGGCGGAGGCCGCTTTCTCTTTCGGCACCAGACTTGTCGCGATGGTAGAACCAATCGAGAAGAATACGCCGTGTGCCAGCCCAGTCAGCAGACGAGCGACAATGAGTGTCATATACCCGGGAGCCTGCCATGCCAGCAAATTCCCCGCCGTAAACAGAACCATCAGCGCAACCAGTAACTGTTTACGTGGCAGGCGTCCGGTCAAAGCGGTCAGTACCGGTGCGCCAATCGCCACACCCAGCGCATAGATGGAAACCAGCATCCCGGCGGAAGGTAACGAGATCGCCAGTTGTTGAGCGATGGCCGGCACCAGACCAACAATCACAAACTCAGTAGTGCCTATAGCGAAGGCACTAATTGTTAGTGCAAATAAAGCGAGAGGCATAAATAACTCCGTAACATCAGTAATCAGATGACACGCAGTATGCCTGGATGTTTTAATGACAAAAATATTCAAAATCTCAATATAATTTTGCGTCAGGTGCAAAAATGAAAGCAACCTCTGAAGAACTTGCGATTTTTGTAGCGGTAGTGGAAAGCGGTAGCTTTAGCCGGGCGGCAGAACAGCTTGGACAAGCCAATTCCGCGGTCAGTCGGGCAGTAAAAAAGCTGGAGATGAAACTGGGCGTCAGTTTGCTTAATCGAACGACCCGACAGCTAAGTCTCACTGAGGAAGGAGAGCGCTACTTCAGGCGGGTGCAGCAGATACTGCAAGAGATGGCTGCAGCAGAAACGGAAATCATGGAGTCGCGTAATACTCCGCGCGGCCTGCTGCGCATCGACGCAGCAACACCGGTGATGTTGCATTTCCTGATGCCGCTAATCAAACCGTTCCGGGAGCGGTATCCCGAGATGACGTTGTCTCTCGTCTCCTCGGAAACATTCATCAATCTTATTGAACGAAAAGTGGATGTTGCTATACGAGCGGGTACACTGACTGACTCGAGTCTACGTGCGCGTCCGTTATTTACCAGCTATCGCAAGATTATTGCCTCACCGGAGTACATTGCCCGTTTTGGTAGACCAGAGACCGTCGAGGAGTTAAAACAGCATCTGTGTCTGGGGTTTGCCGAACCGGTTTCGCTCAATACCTGGCCGATTGCCTGTAGCGACGGACAGCTGCATGAGGTCGAGTGTGGAATTTCTTCCAACAGTGGGGAAACGCTAAAACAGCTTTGCCTGAACGGCAACGGCATCGCCTGTCTTTCAGATTATATGATAGATAAAGAGATCGCGCAGGGAGAGCTAGTGGAACTGCTGGCCGATAAACGTCTGCCGGTAAAAATGCCTTTCAGCGCCGTTTACTACAGCGATCGTGCGGTCAGTACACGTATTCGTGCATTTATAGACTTTTTAAGTGAATATATAAGAACAGCTCCCGAAGGAGCTGTGAAAGAGGGTTAAAGGGTACAGAAGGTCAGGCAATTAATCCCAGGCAGGGGCCAGGCCTTCCGGGCTGACCAGACGATCGTTGCAGTCCATTGCCGCGATCATTTTTTTATCTTCGGCATCCAGATGCAGTTCCAGCGCCAGCAGGTTGCTTGCCAGGTTTTCACGTTTGGTAGAAGAAGGAATTACGGAGTAACCTTCCCCCATTGCCCATGCCAGAATAACCTGCGCCGGGGTCGCGTTATGTTTAGCGGCAATGTGCGCAATCACTTCATCTTTCAGCGCGTTACCGTAAGCCAGCGTCATGTAAGAGGTGATGTGGATACCGTGTGCTTTCGCCCAGTCAACCACCTTACGGCTCTGAAGATACGGAGAAAGCTCAATCTGGTTGGTCGCAATATTGTCTGCGCCTACTGCGGCAATGGATTTTTCCATCAGCGCAATGGTGAAGTTTGAGATACCAATTTCACGAGTCAGTCCCTGCTGTTTTGCTTCGAGCAGCGCCAGCATGAATTCCTCAACAGATACAGCATTTCCTGGAGATGGCCAGTGGATCAGCACCAAATCAACATAATCTGTACGCAGTTTCTTCAGGCTTTCTTTCAGACTTGGGATCAGTTTTTCTTTGCTGAGATTTTCAATCCAGATCTTGGTGGTGATGTACAGTTCGTTACGCGGTACGCCACTTTCGGCAATCGCCTGACCAACAGCCGCTTCATTATCATAGATTTGCGCAGTGTCGACAGCACGGTAGCCCAGCTCAAGCGCCGTTTTAACAGAAGCGATAACCACGTCGTCTTTCAGGCGGAAAGTACCCAAACCGAATGCAGGGATAGCCATAGAATTCCTCTTTTTAATCACTATGTTCATTAACTAAGAGGATTATGACTTCCAGCTCTTTATAGAAAAAGAGTGATAAATGCAGAGGATTTTTGCGGATGTAGCAATAATTAAATTGCAGGCAAAAAAAAAGCCCTGAGCTAATGCTCAGGGCTCTTAATAAGTGGCGGAACGGACGGGACTCGAACCCGCGACCCCCTGCGTGACAGGCAGGTATTCTAACCAACTGAACTACCGCTCCACCGAATTTCTTTGTCACTACCCGGATTCTTCATCCCGGTTTACTGCAATTTGATGCCTGGCAGTTCCCTACTCTCGCATGGGGAGACCCCACACTACCATCGGCGCTACGGCGTTTCACTTCTGAGTTCGGCATGGGGTCAGGTGGGACCACCGCGCTACAGCCGCCAGGCAAATTCTGTTTATCAACACGCTTTTGCATGTCGATATAATCTGTAATCAAGCTGAATGTCGTCTCTTCGCCAAAACATCTTCGGCGTTGTAAGGTTAAGCCTCACGGTTCATTAGTATCGGTTAGCTCAATGTATCGCTACACTTACACACCCGACCTATCAACGTCGTCGTCTTCAACGTTCCTTCAGGAGACTTATAGTCTCAGGGAGAACTCATCTCGGGGCAAGTTTCGTGCTTAGATGCTTTCAGCACTTATCTCTTCCGCATTTAGCTACCGGGCAATGCCATTGGCATGACAACCCGAACACCAGTGATGCGTCCACTCCGGTCCTCTCGTACTAGGAGCAGCCCCCCTCAATTCTCCAGCGCCCACGGCAGATAGGGACCGAACTGTCTCACGACGTTCTAAACCCAGCTCGCGTACCACTTTAAATGGCGAACAGCCATACCCTTGGGACCTACTTCAGCCCCAGGATGTGATGAGCCGACATCGAGGTGCCAAACACCGCCGTCGATATGAACTCTTGGGCGGTATCAGCCTGTTATCCCCGGAGTACCTTTTATCCGTTGAGCGATGGCCCTTCCATTCAGAACCACCGGATCACTAAGACCTGCTTTCGCACCTGCTCGAGCCGTCACTCTCGCAGTCAAGCTAGCTTATGCCTTTGCACTAACCTCCTGATGTCCGACCAGGATTAGCTAACCTTCGTGCTCCTCCGTTACTCTTTAGGAGGAGACCGCCCCAGTCAAACTACCCACCAGACACTGTCCGCAACCCGGATTACGGGTCCACGTTAGAACACCAGCCATTAAAGGGTGGTATTTCAAGGATGGCTCCATGCAGACTGGCGTCCACACTTCAAAGCCTCCCACCTATCCTACACATCAAGGACCAGTGTTCAGTGTCAAGCTATAGTAAAGGTTCACGGGGTCTTTCCGTCTTGCCGCGGGTACACTGCATCTTCACAGCGAGTTCAATTTCACTGAGTCTCGGGTGGAGACAGCCTGGCCATCATTACGCCATTCGTGCAGGTCGGAACTTACCCGACAAGGAATTTCGCTACCTTAGGACCGTTATAGTTACGGCCGCCGTTTACCGGGGCTTCGATCAAGAGCTTCTCCTTACGGATAACCCCATCAATTAACCTTCCGGCACCGGGCAGGCGTCACACCGTATACGTCCACTTTCGTGTTTGCACAGTGCTGTGTTTTTAATAAACAGTTGCAGCCAGCTGGTATCTTCGACTGATTTCAGCTCCATGAGTAAATCACTTCACCTACATATCAGCGTGCCTTCTCCCGAAGTTACGGCACCATTTTGCCTAGTTCCTTCACCCGAGTTCTCTCAAGCGCCTTGGTATTCTCTACCTGACCACCTGTGTCGGTTTGGGGTACGATTTCGTGTTACCTGATGCTTAGAGGCTTTTCCTGGAAGCAGGGCATTTGTTACTTCAGCACCGTAGTGCCTCGTCATCACACCTCAGCGTTAAAAAGGTACCGGATTTACCTGGAACCTCCGCCTACATGCTTAAACCGGGACAACCGTCGCCCGGCTAACATAGCCTTCTCCGTCCCCCCTTCGCAGTAACACCAAGTACAGGAATATTAACCTGTTTCCCATCGACTACGCCTTTCGGCCTCGCCTTAGGGGTCGACTCACCCTGCCCCGATTAACGTTGGACAGGAACCCTTGGTCTTCCGGCGTGCGGGTTTTTCACCCGCATTATCGTTACTTATGTCAGCATTCGCACTTCTGATACCTCCAGCATACCTCACGATACACCTTCAACGGCTTACAGAACGCTCCCCTACCCAACAACACATAGTGTCGCTGCCGCAGCTTCGGTGCATGGTTTAGCCCCGTTACATCTTCCGCGCAGGCCGACTCGACCAGTGAGCTATTACGCTTTCTTTAAATGATGGCTGCTTCTAAGCCAACATCCTGGCTGTCTGTGCCTTCCCACATCGTTTCCCACTTAACCATGACTTTGGGACCTTAGCTGGCGGTCTGGGTTGTTTCCCTCTTCACGACGGACGTTAGCACCCGCCGTGTGTCTCCCGTGATAACATTCTTCGGTATTCGCAGTTTGCATCGGGTTGGTAAGTCGGGATGACCCCCTAGCCGAAACAGTGCTCTACCCCCGAAGATGAATTCACGAGGCGCTACCTAAATAGCTTTCGGGGAGAACCAGCTATCTCCCGGTTTGATTGGCCTTTCACCCCCAGCCACAAGTCATCCGCTAATTTTTCAACATTAGTCGGTTCGGTCCTCCAGTTAGTGTTACCCAACCTTCAACCTGCCCATGGCTAGATCACCGGGTTTCGGGTCTATACCCTGCAACTTAACGCCCAGTTAAGACTCGGTTTCCCTTCGGCTCCCCTATACGGTTAACCTTGCTACAGAATATAAGTCGCTGACCCATTATACAAAAGGTACGCAGTCACCCCATAAAGAGGCTCCCACTGCTTGTACGTACACGGTTTCAGGTTCTTTTTCACTCCCCTCGCCGGGGTTCTTTTCGCCTTTCCCTCACGGTACTGGTTCACTATCGGTCAGTCAGGAGTATTTAGCCTTGGAGGATGGTCCCCCCATATTCAGACAGGATACCACGTGTCCCGCCCTACTCTTCGAGTTCACAACCTGTGCATTTTGGTGTACGGGACTATCACCCTGTACCGTCGGACTTTCCAGACCGTTCCACTAACACACAAGCTGATTCAGACTCTGGGCTGCTCCCCGTTCGCTCGCCGCTACTGGGGGAATCTCGGTTGATTTCTTTTCCTCGGGGTACTTAGATGTTTCAGTTCCCCCGGTTCGCTTCATTACGCTATGTATTCACGTAATGATAGTGTGACGAATCACACTGGGTTTCCCCATTCGGAAATCGCCGGTTATAACGGTTCATATCACCTTACCGACGCTTATCGCAGATTAGCACGTCCTTCATCGCCTCTGACTGCCAGGGCATCCACCGTGTACGCTTAGTCGCTTAACCTCACAACCCGAAGATGTTTCGTAAAACACCATCGTGTTGCGAAAATTTGAGAGACTCGAACACACCGCTTTTCATTTCTTATTACGGAGAAATGAAACAGTGTGTCGTTTCAATTTTCAGCTTGATCCAGATTTTTAAAGAGCAAATATCTCAAACGTCACCCGAAGGTAAGTTTTGAGATATTAAGGTCGGCGACTTTCACTCACACATACCAGCAAGTGGCGTCCCCTAGGGGATTCGAACCCCTGTTACCGCCGTGAAAGGGCGGTGTCCTGGGCCTCTAGACGAAGGGGACGTGAAGTCTCAATCGCAAGACGCCTTGCTATTTACTTTTCATCAGACAATCTGTGTGAGCACTACAAAGGCAGGTTCTTTAAGGTAAGGAGGTGATCCAACCGCAGGTTCCCCTACGGTTACCTTGTTACGACTTCACCCCAGTCATGAATCACAAAGTGGTAAGCGCCCTCCCGAAGGTTAAGCTACCTACTTCTTTTGCAACCCACTCCCATGGTGTGACGGGCGGTGTGTACAAGGCCCGGGAACGTATTCACCGTGGCATTCTGATCCACGATTACTAGCGATTCCGACTTCATGGAGTCGAGTTGCAGACTCCAATCCGGACTACGACATACTTTATGAGGTCCGCTTGCTCTCGCGAGGTCGCTTCTCTTTGTATATGCCATTGTAGCACGTGTGTAGCCCTACTCGTAAGGGCCATGATGACTTGACGTCATCCCCACCTTCCTCCAGTTTATCACTGGCAGTCTCCTTTGAGTTCCCGGCCGAACCGCTGGCAACAAAGGATAAGGGTTGCGCTCGTTGCGGGACTTAACCCAACATTTCACAACACGAGCTGACGACAGCCATGCAGCACCTGTCTCAGAGTTCCCGAAGGCACCAAAGCATCTCTGCTAAGTTCTCTGGATGTCAAGAGTAGGTAAGGTTCTTCGCGTTGCATCGAATTAAACCACATGCTCCACCGCTTGTGCGGGCCCCCGTCAATTCATTTGAGTTTTAACCTTGCGGCCGTACTCCCCAGGCGGTCGACTTAACGCGTTAGCTCCGGAAGCCACGCCTCAAGGGCACAACCTCCAAGTCGACATCGTTTACGGCGTGGACTACCAGGGTATCTAATCCTGTTTGCTCCCCACGCTTTCGCACCTGAGCGTCAGTCTTTGTCCAGGGGGCCGCCTTCGCCACCGGTATTCCTCCAGATCTCTACGCATTTCACCGCTACACCTGGAATTCTACCCCCCTCTACAAGACTCTAGCCTGCCAGTTTCGGATGCAGTTCCCAGGTTGAGCCCGGGGATTTCACATCCGACTTGACAGACCGCCTGCGTGCGCTTTACGCCCAGTAATTCCGATTAACGCTTGCACCCTCCGTATTACCGCGGCTGCTGGCACGGAGTTAGCCGGTGCTTCTTCTGCGAGTAACGTCAATCATTAAGGTTATTAACCTTAATGCCTTCCTCCTCGCTGAAAGTACTTTACAACCCGAAGGCCTTCTTCATACACGCGGCATGGCTGCATCAGGCTTGCGCCCATTGTGCAATATTCCCCACTGCTGCCTCCCGTAGGAGTCTGGACCGTGTCTCAGTTCCAGTGTGGCTGGTCATCCTCTCAGACCAGCTAGGGATCGTCGCCTAGGTGAGCCGTTACCCCACCTACTAGCTAATCCCATCTGGGCACATCCGATGGCAAGAGGCCCGAAGGTCCCCCTCTTTGGTCTTGCGACGTTATGCGGTATTAGCTACCGTTTCCAGTAGTTATCCCCCTCCATCGGGCAGTTTCCCAGACATTACTCACCCGTCCGCCACTCGTCACCCAAGGAGCAAGCTCCTCTGTGCTACCGTTCGACTTGCATGTGTTAGGCCTGCCGCCAGCGTTCAATCTGAGCCATGATCAAACTCTTCAATTTAAGTTTGATGCTCGTGAATTAAACTTCGTAATGAATTACGTATGTTCACTCAGAGACTTGGTATTCATTTTTCGTCTTGCGACGTTAAGAATCCGTATCTTCGAGTGCCCACACAGATTGTCTGATAAATTGTTAAAGAGCAGTTGCGACGCGCTTTAGCGCTCTGTCGCGAGGTGGCGTATATTACGCTTTCCTCTTTCAGAGTCAACCCTCATTTTCAGGTTTTTCTCTTCAACCGAACCGGCTGTTTGTGTGAAGTGATTCACATCCGCCGTGTCGATGGAGGCGCATTATAGGGAGTCGACTCAGGAAGACAAGCGGAAAAATGCATTTTTATTTCAACCGCTCACCTTTTGCCCACAACGCTTACTTTTGCTGCTTTTTTATCGCCATTGGCAGGTCTGCCAGACTATTTATGACCAAATCTGCCGCATTTTCTGCTTCCGGTGTGACGGGTTTGCCTGTGCGCACCAATACCTTTGTGCCAACATTCGCAGCTGCCGCCGCCTGCATATCTTCAATTTTGTCGCCTACCATATAAGAAGCGGCCATATCGATGTGCAAGAAGTCTCGGGCGGAGATAAACATGCCAGGATGCGGTTTACGACAGTCGCAGACCTGACGATACTCTTCCACGGTGCCCTGTGGGTGATGCGGGCAGTAGTAGATGCCATCCAGCTCAACATCGCGATCGGCCAGCGACCAGTCCATCCATTCGGTCAACGTTTCAAACTGCGCCTCAGTAAATTTACCACGCGCGATACCAGACTGGTTCGTCACAATAATGAGCGCGTAACCCATCTTTTTAAGTTCACGCATGGCATCAATAACGCCGTCGATAAACTCAAACTCGTCGATCTCATGTACATAACCGTGGTCCACATTAATGGTACCGTCACGGTCGAGAAAAATTGCGGGTACAGACTTTGCCACCTTTTATAGCTCCTGAATAAGGCATGTGGCTCTAGTATCGCATGTTTCAGCGGGCAAGAAAGTGCTCATCGCGCAAAGCCTGATTGATTTAGACGTCTGGATGCCTTAACATCCATCTTGTTGACGGCTTCGACCGTACCTGACAGACGAAAATGCCACGGCTAACTTAATTACGATAATAAATAACCAATGATTAAACTTTCGAATATCACCAAAGTGTTCCAGCAGGGGACTCGCACCATTCAGGCGTTAAATAACGTCAGCCTGCATGTTCCTGCCGGGCAGATTTATGGCGTTATTGGCGCCTCCGGTGCCGGTAAAAGTACGCTCATCCGCTGCGTTAACTTACTTGAACGCCCAACCGAAGGCAGCGTTCAGGTCGGCGGTCAGGAACTCACGACGCTTTCTGAGTCAGAGCTGACCAAAGCTCGCCGTCAAATCGGCATGATTTTCCAACACTTTAACCTGCTCTCTTCCCGCACCGTGTTTGGCAACGTCGCGCTGCCGCTGGAACTGGATAACACGCCAAAAGAAGAGATCAAACGCCGTGTAACAGAACTGTTGGATTTGGTTGGTCTTGGTGACAAGCACGATAGCTACCCGGCCAATCTTTCCGGTGGACAAAAACAGCGTGTGGCGATCGCCCGTGCGCTGGCAAGCAATCCCAAAGTGTTGCTGTGCGATGAAGCCACCAGCGCACTCGATCCGGCAACGACCCGCTCGATTCTTGAATTATTGAAAGACATTAACCGTCGTCTGGGACTCACCATTCTGCTGATTACCCACGAGATGGACGTTGTAAAACGTATTTGTGACTGCGTGGCAGTCATCAGTAATGGTGAACTGATTGAGCAAGACACCGTCAGCGAAGTGTTCTCACACCCGAAAACGCCGCTGGCACAGAAATTTATTCAGTCCACGCTGCACCTGGATATCCCGGAAGATTACCTGGAACGGTTAAAAGCCGAGCCAGAAGCAGACAGTGTGCCGATGCTGCGTATGGAATTCACCGGTCATTCGGTCGATGCGCCGCTACTTTCTGAGACGGCCCGTCGCTTTAACGTTAATAACAACATTATTAGCGCGCAGATGGATTACGCCGGCGGTGTGAAATTCGGCATCATGCTGACTGAAATGCACGGCACACAGGAAGATACACAAGCAGCCATCAACTGGTTGCAGGAACACCATGTAAAAGTAGAGGTACTGGGTTATGTCTGAGCCGATGATGTGGCTGCTGGTTCGCGGCGTATGGGAAACGCTGGCAATGACCTTTGTGTCCGGTTTTTTTGGTTTTGTGATCGGTCTGCCGGTTGGCGTGTTGCTGTACGTAACGCGTCCGGGGCAAATCATTGAGAACGCGAAGCTCTACCGTACGCTCTCTGCGCTGGTGAACATTTTCCGTTCCATCCCGTTCATCATCTTATTGGTGTGGATGATTCCGTTCACCCGCATGATCGTAGGCACCTCTATCGGACTGCAGGCCGCTATCGTCCCGCTGACCGTCGGCGCCGCACCGTTTATCGCCCGTATGGTGGAAAACGCGCTGCTCGAAATCCCGACCGGGCTGATAGAAGCCTCTCGTGCGATGGGCGCCACGCCCCTGCAAATTGTACGTAAGGTATTACTGCCAGAAGCGCTGCCAGGACTGGTCAATGCGGCCACCATCACCCTTATCACGCTGGTTGGTTACTCCGCGATGGGTGGCGCCGTTGGTGCCGGTGGTCTTGGACAGATTGGTTATCAGTACGGTTACATTGGTTACAACGCTACAGTAATGAATACAGTACTGGTATTGCTCGTCGTTCTGGTTTATTTAATTCAGTTATCCGGCGATCGCATCGTCCGGGCTGTCACGCACAAATAACGTTGCACACAACACTAAAAACTCATTAAGAAAAGGAAATAAGCATGGCGTTCAAATTCAAAACCTTTGCGGCAGTTGGAGCCCTGATCGGTTCTCTGGCACTTGTGGGTTGCGGTCAGGATGAAAAAGATCCTAATCACATCAAAGTGGGCGTTATTGTTGGCGCAGAGCAGCAGGTTGCAGAAGTCGCGCAGAAAGTAGCTAAAGAAAAATACGGTCTGGACGTTGAGCTGGTCACGTTTAACGATTACGTTCTGCCTAACGAAGCGCTGAGCAAAGGCGATATCGATGCTAACGCCTTCCAGCACAAACCGTACCTGGATCAGCAGATCAAAGATCGCGGTTACAAGCTGGTTGCTGTAGGCAATACTTTTGTTTACCCGATTGCGGGCTATTCCAAAAAAATCAAATCACTGGATGAGCTGCAGGACGGTTCACAGGTCGCGATTCCAAACGACCCGACTAACCTTGGCCGTTCCTTGCTGCTGCTGCAAAAAGTGGGCTTAATCAAGCTGAAAGACGGTGTTGGCCTGCTGCCGACCGCGCTGGACGTGATTGAAAACCCGAAAAACCTGAAGCTGGTTGAACTGGAAGCGCCGCAGCTGCCGCGTTCTCTGGACGATGCTCAAATCGCACTGGCGGTCATCAACACCACCTACGCCAGCCAGATCGGCCTGACGCCGGCAAAAGACGGTATCTTTGTTGAAGATAAAGATTCTCCGTACGTAAACCTGATCGTGACGCGTGAAGACAACAAAGATGCTGAGAACGTGAAGAAATTCGTTCAGGCGTATCAGTCTGATGAAGTGTACGAAGCAGCAAACAAAGTCTTCAACGGCGGTGCTGTTAAGGGCTGGTAATTTTAGGCTGTTTACAGAATATGTAATATCATCAGGACGGGCGCTTGCCCGTCTTGTCATTTATGCAAGCACCTGATTCAATATCTGACGTTTAGATCATTCATTGAGGAAATATTATGCGTGCTTTACCGATCTGTTTAGTAGCACTCTTGCTGAGCGGCTGTTCTATGTTAAGCAGATCCCCTGTTGAACCCGTTCAAAGCACCGCAACCCCGCCGAAAGCGGAGCCGGAAAAACCGAAAGCACCGCGCGCGACGCCGGTAAGAATCATTACTAACGCTGAAGATTTAGTAGGCAAGCCGTTCCGCGATCTTGGCGAAGTTAGCGGTGAATCCTGCCAGGCATCCAACCAGGATTCCCCTCCGAGCATTCCAACCGCGCGCAAACGCATGCAGATTAACGCATCAAAAATGAAAGCTAATGCGGTATTGCTGCACAGTTGCGAAGTGACCAGCGGAACACCGGGTTGCTATCGTCAGGCGGTTTGCATCGGTTCTGCACTGAACATTTCGGCGAAATGAGCCATTTTCAGTTCGAGCAAATAGGCGTTATCCGCTCACCATATAAAGAAAAGTTCGCCGTTCCACGCCAGCCAGGTCTGGTGAAGAGCGCCTGCGGTGAACTGCATTTGCTCGCACCTTATAACCAGGCCGATGCCGTTCGCGGCCTGGAAGCCTTCAGTCATTTGTGGGTGATTTTTGTTTTTCACCAGACAATCGAAGGTGGATGGCGTCCGACCGTGCGCCCTCCCCGTCTTGGTGGCAACGCCAGAATGGGTGTCTTTGCCACACGTTCAACGTTTCGTCCTAACCCTGTTGGCATGTCGTTGGTAGAGCTGCGGGGCATCCGCTGCCATAAAGAGCACGTAATCCTCGAACTCGGTGGACTGGACCTTGTTGACGGAACGCCAGTAGTGGATATTAAGCCGTATCTGCCGTTTGCCGAATCGCTGCCTGATGCTCGCGCCAGCTATGCCCAGGACGCACCTCAGGCCAGCGTCGAGGTGACGTTCAGTGAAGATCTCGCGGAGCAGCTACCAAAGCTCGAACAACGTTACCCGCGTCTTCGTCAGTTTATTACCGAAGTGCTGGCGCAGGATCCGCGTCCTGCCTACCGTAAAAATGAGGAAGAAGGCAAAACCTACGCCGTCTGGCTGCTGGACTTTAACGTCCGCTGGCGCGTCACACCGTCAGGATTTGAGGTCTTTGCTCTGGAAGCCCGCTAATTTGCGTCGCGTACTCTTTTGACATCCCTTTCTCGCTGGTAAACTAAACCACTTTTGTTTTGTGCCAGGCTCGTTTTGAGCCTGTTCGATCGTTCAACTGGAACCGTAACAACATGCGTACTAGCCAATATCTGCTCTCCACTCTGAAGGAGACACCTGCCGACGCCGAAGTCATCAGCCACCAGCTGATGCTGCGCGCCGGGATGATCCGCAAGCTGGCCTCCGGGTTATATACCTGGCTGCCGACCGGCGTGCGCGTCCTGAAAAAAGTCGAAAATATCGTGCGTGAAGAGATGAACAACGCCGGTGCGATCGAGGTGTTGATGCCGGTCGTTCAGCCTTCTGAACTGTGGGAAGAGAGCGGCCGTTGGGAACAATACGGCCCGGAACTGCTGCGTATTGCTGACCGTGGCGATCGTTCGTTCGTCCTCGGCCCAACGCATGAAGAAGTGATCACCGACCTGATCCGTAACGAGCTGAGCTCTTACAAACAGCTGCCGCTGAACTTCTATCAGATCCAGACCAAATTCCGTGACGAAGTCCGTCCGCGCTTCGGCGTGATGCGTTCCCGCGAATTCCTGATGAAAGATGCCTACTCTTTCCACACCTCTCAGGAATCCCTGCAGGAAACCTACGATGCGATGTACGCTGCGTACAGCAAAATTTTCAGCCGTATGGGGCTGGATTTCCGTGCAGTACAAGCGGATACCGGTTCTATTGGCGGCAGCGCCTCTCACGAATTCCAGGTGCTGGCACAGAGCGGCGAAGACGATGTGATCTTCTCCGACTCCTCCGATTATGCGGCGAACATCGAATTCGCCGAAGCCGTTGCGCCGAAAGAGCCGCGCGCAGCAGCAACTCAGGAAATGACGCTGGTTGATACTCCGAACGCCAAAACCATCGCCGAACTGGTTGAGCAGTTCAACCTGCCTATCGAAAAAACCGTGAAAACCCTGCTGGTGAAAGCGGTTGAAGGCAGCAGCTACCCGCTGGTCGCCCTGCTGGTTCGTGGCGATCACGAGCTGAACGAAGTCAAAGCGGAAAAACTACCGCAGGTTGCCAGCCCGCTGACCTTTGCCACCGAAGAAGAAATTCGTGCGTTGGTAAAAGCAGGTCCAGGCTCGCTCGGTCCGGTGAATATGCCGATTCCGGTGGTTATCGACCGTACCGTTGCAGTAATGAGCGATTTCGCTGCCGGTGCCAACATCGACGGTAAACACTATTTCGGTATCAACTGGGATCGCGACGTAGTCACCCCGGAAGTTGCAGACATCCGTAACGTGGTCGCCGGCGACCCGAGCCCGGACGGCAAAGGTACGCTGATGATCAAACGCGGTATCGAAGTCGGCCACATCTTCCAGTTGGGTACCAAGTACTCTGAAGCGATGAAAGCCGCCGTACAGGGCGAAGATGGTCGTAACCAGATCCTGACCATGGGTTGCTACGGTATCGGGGTCACTCGCGTGGTTGCTGCTGCTATCGAACAGAACTATGACGATCGCGGCATCGTATGGCCAGACGCCATTGCCCCGTTCCAGGTCGCGATTTTGCCGATGAACATGCACAAGTCCTACCGCGTGCAGGAACTGGCTGAAAAACTGTACGCTGAGCTGCGCGCTCAGGGCATTGAAGTGCTGATGGACGACCGTAAAGAGCGTCCGGGCGTGATGTTTGCCGATATGGAACTGATCGGTATTCCGCACACTATCGTGCTGGGCGACCGTAACCTCGACAACGACGATATCGAATACAAATACCGTCGTAACGGCGAGAAAGAGCTGATTAAAACCGGCGACATCGTCGACTTCCTGGTCAAAGCCATTAAAGGCTAATACCAACAAAAAGGCCCTGATTATCAGGGCCTTTTTTCTATCGATTAATTACACGCTTTACCGGGGATAAATTTCGCGTCTTTATCCGCCATCAACGTTTTCACTTTCTCACCCGTATCCGGGTTTGACTCCAGCGTGAAATGCGCCTCAAGCGTCAGCAATACGGACTGTCCGTTTTCTGCACGCGCAGCTAAATAGTCACGTTCAAGCTGAGCATTATTCGCCACCGGCATCCGTTTACCCGTTGCGCAGTCGGTAAAGATTGCCGCGTCAGCCATATAGAAATACATGCCTCGCATCGGCATTGGCGTCACCGGTAAGCTGGCGGAAACTGGCTGGAGCGTGTAGTTAAACTGTGACTCAATCGGGTTACCTTCACGATCGAGCATTTCCAGCGCCTCGCCTTTAGCCCGGTAGTACGACTTTTCACCTTTGCTGTCGGTCAGCACCAGCTTGTCGGCAGTGCGCGCCCATGTGCCATAAGAGGCAAACGAAGACGGTTCATCCCGCACGCCCTGATAACGTTCGTTCATCACCCATGTACCGTCTTTTTCCAGAAACAGAGAGGTTTCAATCCCTTCACAGTCCGCGCAAGGTAAGATGCCACGCCAGCTTTGCTGCATCGGTTTTAATTCTGCCGCCCGCGTCGGCTGTAGTACTTCAACTTCAGTACGGTTATTACAGCCGATCAAGGAAAAAAGCGTGCATGCAGCGACTACGGACAATATTGCTGTTTTCACTATCAATTCCTTATAAATTTTTATTCCCGCTCGTCAGTCTTGCGTTCGACGAACTCTCCCACGCAGTGCTTTCACTGTGGATTTTTGCGCCTTCGATGACAACCTGCGCTCTTTCGAGGCGCGTGTAGGGCGAGTTGCCTGTCGGCTTTTTTGCACTGCGGTTAATTCTTTTATCACCGCTACCAGCCGGGAGATTGCCGCTTCCCGATTAAGTTCCTGGCTACGGTATTCCTGCGCCTTAATGATAATCACGCCATCACCGCTAATCAGATGATGGCTGGCGGCAAGCAAACGTTCCTTGTAATACTCTGGCAGGCCAGAGGCCCGAATGTCAAAGCGCAAATGGATAGCCGTCGAGGTCTTGTTAACGTGCTGACCGCCCGCGCCCTGCGCCCGAATCGCCGTGATTTCCAGCTCATTATCAGGGATAGAGACGTTTCGGGAGATAACAATCATGAACGCGGCTGCCACGCGGTCAGATGAATTTCCAGATTGTTCTGAGAGTCAGACAGCCAGATAGCACCGTCCTGGATAGTTGCCTGCAGCGCCATTGTACGACCTGCGAAATCACTCAGTTGCGCCAGTTGTTCATCATCCAGATACCACACGGTCAGATTTTTAAACTGCGCGCACTTGTTCTGATTTTGTTGCCACCAGATCTGAGCCGCACGGCTGTTGTAAGCAAACAGGGCAACCTCTCCAGACTGGGTACAGGCTTTTTTAATACGGCGCTCATCCGGCAGACCCAGCTCAATCCAGAGATCGATACCCAGATGGTCGTTACGCAGCCATGCTTCAGGCTCGTCTTCCGCACTCAGGCCACGCGTGAACTGCAGGCGTTCATCGGCATATTTGATCCAGGCCAGCAGGCGCAACATCATGCGCTCCTGGGTTTCAGAGGGGTGACGCGCCAGCGTCAAGGCCGCGTCAAGGAACTGGTTGCGGTCAAGATCCGCTACGTTGACGACGGCTTTATAAATTGTCGCTTTAAGCGCCATGAGAGAACTCCTTTCGAATCAGGCGCACATTGTAGCGAAAACTGCGGCAAAAGGCTGCTAACTGCTCCTCTATCAAGGCGCTGATATTGCTTGAATGAGTATGGTATAGTCACCTTGCTAAACAGAGTTTATCTTCGTAGGCTTAGACTTGCATCCACGGTTAAGTCAGAGTGCTGACAGGAGGGCATGTGGAAAAATATTGTGAGTTAATACGCAAGCGGTACGCGGAAATCGCCAGCGGAGACTTAGGGTATATCCCGGATGCGCTGGGTTGCGTATTGAAGGTGCTTAATGAAGTGGCGGCAGACAGCGCCCTTCCAGAGTCGGTCAGGGAAAAAGCGGCGTATGCTGCCGCGAACTTACTGGTGAGCGATTATGTCAATGAATGAAACGTATCAACCCATCAACTGCGATGATTACGACAATCTTGAACTCGCCTGCCAGCACCATTTGTTACTGACGCTGGCGCTAAAAGATGGCGAAGTTTTGCAGGCGAAAGCGAACGACCTGGTTTCACGCAAAAACGTGGAGTATCTGGTCGCAGATGTCGCAGGTGAAACCCGGGAGCTTCGTCTCGACAAAATTGCCAGCTTCAGCCACCCGCAGATCGGTACCGTGGTGGTCAGCGAATCTTAACTTTTTTCGCCTTATCCGGCCTACTTTCCATGTGAAACGTAGGCCTGATAAGCGCAGCGCCATCAGGCATGCCATACCAGACTTACGCCTTCTTCACCTTCTGCCGTCCCCTCACGCGTCACGAAAACACCCGCAGCCGAAATCAACGTTTCGCCGTAAAACAGCAGCGGTGTGGTATCTCGTCGCCAGGGCGGGATCCCCTGCTCCTGCCAGATTTTCTTTAATTTCCGTCCGCCGTTACGCCCGACAATATGCAATAACCCTGGCGCTTTAAAACGGATACTGACGACTTCGTCCGCTTGTGGCAAGCGCAAATCACCCGCAGAGATTAACTGAACCGAACCCAATCCGGCAGGCAGCGTCAACGGTGTTTTCCACTCTAACCACGGGATAACAGTTTCGCTTTGCCCATCGACTGACTTCACCCACCACAGCTGTGACTGATAACGACGGACCTCGTACTCCCCGAGGCGAAAACTTGGTGACGCATCTTCCCGCGCCAGCGCCACTTCCTGCCAGATACGTTCCAGCCCATCACGGGAAGGCATCGGCGCATTTAACCCCGCCAGCCAGCGACGAAGCAGCGCGGCACGACGCACGCCACTCATCATCATTAATGGCGTCAGTAACAGTGTTCCACGGGATGTGATGCAATCGGCTAAATCGCTGGCCAGCAGTTCATCCAGTAAACTCTCCTGCTCAGCGCACAGCGCAGCGCTGCGGGCAACGGCTTGCGCGAAGTGCGGCCAGCGCTGTTGGAGCAATGGGGTAACGCGCAATCTGAGGAAATTGCGATCGTAGGTATCATCCTGATTGCTTTCATCTTCAATCCAGCATAATTCATGCTGCCGTGCCCATGCTTCAAGCGCCTCTCGCGTTTGCGCCAGCAGCGGTCGAATCAGCTGGGTTCCGGCAAACGGAGAGCTTTCCCCCATGGCGGAAAGTCCGGCAGGACCACTGCCGCGTTTAAGCGCCAGCAGAAAGGTTTCACACTGGTCATCGAGATGCTGTGCTGTCATCAGCACCTCGCCCGGTAGTAAGGTCTGCGCAAACGCCTGATAGCGCGCGCGTCGCGCCTGGGCTTCGATGCCCAGACCATCATCCTCAAGGTGTACCCGCTCAACCACCAGCGACACCTGCCACTGCGCGCATACCGACTCACAGTGCTGTACCCAACTGTCTGCGTGTGGGCTTAATCCGTGATGAATGTGGATTGCGCGTAAAGCAACATCAGGATGCAGCGCTCGCCACTGCACCAACTGATGCAGCAATACGGTGGAATCCAGCCCGCCGCTAAAGGCGACCAGAATCGATTGAGAATTCAGCAGCGAAGTGTTCAGCGTGAGTGTCGTCATGATGGTTACTTACAATGGCATTGCCCGGCACGTTACCGGGCTAACACCACAATGACAAGCCTTACAGCTCGTACAGTTCGAGGGGTAATCCGTCCGGATCGTTAAAAAACGTAAAACGTTTGCCGGTAAACGGATCGATTCGTACCGGCTCGCATTTCACATCATGGCTTTCCAGATGAATTATCGCCTTTTCCACGTCATCTACGCTGAACGCCAGATGACGCAAACCACAGGCTTCCGGTCGGCTCGGACGGCAAGGTGGAAACGGGAAAGAAAAAAGCTCAATCACATACTGGCCGTTCAATGCCAGATCGCCTTTCCACGAGTCTCTCTCTTCCCGATAGGCTTCGCTCATCAGTGTAAAGCCAAGCACATCGCAGTAAAATGCCTTACTCGCCGCGTAGTCTGTCGCAATAATGGCAATATGGTGAACCTGTTTTAATCCCAGCATAGCGTCATCGCCTCTTTCATTTTTCTGTCAGAACGTTACTCGAACGTCTTGGGGTCAGGCAAGTCGTTATGCCATTTTTAAGACTCTCACGCGATACAGGCCATCCTCGCCCAGTTTAGCGCCATGGATATCGGTTTCAAATCCAGGGTAGCGCTGCCCTACCGAGCACAGCATCAGAAGAAAATCGAGGACAGCCCGGCTTTTGGCAGTGATCATTTCCCCGGGCATCAAAAGCGGCACACCGGGAGGATAAGGCAGGATCATATTGGCAGAAACGCGCCCCACCAGTTGATCAAGTGCTACCGTTTCGACCTCACCTTTGATCTGCCGCTGCCAGGCCTGGTGCGGCGTCATTTTCATTTCCGGCAAGGTATCAAATGCCCGCAGCATCAACCCGGAGAGATCATGCTGGCGGATCAACTGATGGATCCCCTGCGCCAGATCCTGAATACGCATATTGCGATAGAAATCGGGATCTTCAGCATATAGATCCGGCAGCATATTTTTCACACGTAAATTCAGATCGTACGAGCGCTTAAATTCCGTCAGGCCACGTAGCAGCCCCATCGCCCGGGTTTTATCAATACCAATGCTGAACAGGAACAACAGGTTATACGGTCCCGTCTTCTCGACTACGACACCGCGTTCATCAAGGAATTTCGCCACCAGCGCCGCGGGGATCCCCTCTTCGCTCATATTTCCCTGTTCATCCATTCCCGGCGTCAAAATCGTGACCTTCACCGGGTCAAGGAACATGTGGTCGGCATCAGCATCAACAAATCCGTGCCAGTCTTCACCTGGCGCTACCGGCCAGCACTCTGCTTCATCTACCTTTTCCGGCTGCCAGATATCAAAGAACCAACCATCCGACTCTTCACGCAGACGTTGCACTTCTTTACGGAAATGCAGCGCCCGTTCCACCGAACGATTGATTAACCGCTTGCCTGAATTGCCACGCAGCATTGCCGCCGCCGTTTCTATCGACGCCACTATCGGATAGCTCGGAGACGTAGAGGTGTGCATCATAAAGGCTTCGTTGAACGTGTCTTCATCATAGTCGCCCTTAATGTGGATCAGCGAAGCCTGTGACAACGCCGCCAGCATCTTGTGGGTGGACTGGGTTTCAAAAATCACCTTTCCCGGTACCCGTTCGCCGCTCATCCCGCTTTTCCCCTGATAGATCGGATGAAAATGGGTATACGGCACCCAGGCTGAATCAAAATGGATGGAGGGCACATCCAGCGTTTGTTTGATCCAGTTGGTGTTATACAACAGGCCATCATAGGTGGAGTTGGTGATCACCGCGTGGACCGGCCATTGCGCCTGATTGGTTTCCTCAACTTTGCGTTCAATGCTTGCGTGGGTAAATTCCCGACGGGGTATACCGCCGAGGATCCCCAGCGCGTTACGCGTAGGCTTCAGCCAGATTGGCACCACATCACTCATCATCAGCAAATGCGCCAGTGACTTATGGCAGTTGCGGTCAATCAGGAGCGTACTGCCTGCAGGTGCAGCATACATACCGACAATCTTGTTCGATGTCGAGGTGCCGTTGGTCACCATATAGCTCTGCTCGGCACCAAAAGTACGCGCGATGTACTCCTCCGCTTCCAGGTGCGGACCGGTATGATCAAGCAATGAGCCCAGTTCGGTTACGGAAATGGACACGTCGGCTTTCAGCGTATTTCCGCCAAAAAAATCATAGAACAGGCAGCCGACCGGACTTTTCTGGTACGCCGTTCCCGCCATGTGCCCAGGCGTGCAGAAGGTATACTTCCCTTCCTTCACATAGGTAAACAGCGCTTTGGTGAAAGGAGGCGTGATGTTATCGAGGTATTCGCTGGTGTACTGGCGGATGCGGGTGGCAATGTCTTCAGACTGCCCCAGCGCATACTCAAAAAACCACAGCGCCATGCGCAGGTCGTGCGCACTGACATCCATCGTCGAATGGGTATTAATAAAGGCGTAGAGCGGGAGATACTCGTTGAGCTGGTTGATGTCGCTGCACAGTTCCAGACTGTATTCATCCCAGTCAAAAATGACGCCGCAAATTCGCGGGTTATGTTCGATAAACTTCAGCAGGTCGACGCTATTCTGCGGCCAGATAATCTGAAACCCCTGCTGCTGCAGCGCACGTTCAAGTTCCTTGATGGGCTCATCTTTATAAAAGACGCCATGCGGTCCCATGATGGCAATGATATTCATGCGTTCCTCCTGGAAAAACCTTAGTTAATCATAGCCTGGCCAAACCACAGGTAAAAAAAAGGGCCACAGCATTGTGGCCCTTTTCAGAATTAATGCAGTTTACGCGTAACCGTAGCTCATCAGACGCTGGTAACGACGGTTTTTCAGATCATCTTTGCTTAACACGTCGAGATCGGCGAGATCGGCCAGCAGCTGTGCCTTCAGGGACGCAGCCATTACTTCAGGGTTGCGGTGCGCGCCGCCCAGCGGTTCCGGGATGATAGAGTCAATCAGCTTCAGCTCTTTCAGACGCGGCGCGATAATTCCCATTGCTTCTGCGGCCAGCGGCGCTTTGTCGGCGCTTTTCCACAGAATGGAAGCACAACCTTCCGGGGAGATAACGGAATAGGTGCTGTACTGCAGCATATTCACTTTATCGCCCACACCGATAGCCAGCGCGCCGCCGGAACCACCTTCACCGATAACGGTGCAGATTACCGGCACGCTCAGACGTGACATTTCGCGCAGGTTGCGCGCAATCGCTTCTGACTGACCACGTTCTTCCGCGCCCACGCCCGGGTAAGCCCCTGGGGTGTCGATGAAGGTAATGATCGGCATGTTGAAGCGCTCGGCCATTTCCATCAGGCGCAGCGCTTTGCGATAGCCTTCCGGCGCTGGCATGCCGAAATTACGGCGAATCTTTTCTTTGGTCTCACGGCCTTTCTGATGACCAATGATCATCACCGGACGGCCATCCAGACGCGCGATACCGCCGACAATAGCTTTATCATCCGCATAGGCTCGATCGCCCGCCAGCTCATCAAATTCATCAAACGCCAGTCGGACATAATCCAGGGTGTACGGACGCTGTGGATGGCGCGCCAGTTGGGCTACCTGCCATGCGCCAAGATCGGCGAAGATTTTACGCGTCAGTTCTACGCTTTTTTCACGCAGACGATGCACTTCTTCATCGATGTTAATATCCAGTTTCTCATCCTGACGGCTAACCGCAGTCAAAGAATCGATTTTTGCTTCCAGCTCTGCAATCGGCTGTTCAAAATCAAGGAAATTCAGACTCATAGTATTCCTGTATTAGTCAAACTCCAGTTCCACCTGCTCCGAACCAATAAGGCCACGGAGATCGTTTAGCAAACGATCGCTCGGAGAGACACGCCACGTCGCGCCAAAACGCAACCGCGCACGTGCATCCGCCCTCTGATAGTAGAGATGTACTGGAATTGTCCCCGAGCGGTGGGGTTCCAGAGACTGACGGAGTCGGTTTAAAAGCTGGTCATCAATTTGCCTGTCCGTCAGCGAGATAGCAAGCCCGCGAGCATATTTTTCCCGGGCTTCGTCAATATCCATGACTTCACGGGCCATCATTTTAAGCCCGCCACTGAAGTCATCAAAGCTGACCTGTCCGCTGACGATAAGTATGCGGTCTTTTTCCAGCAATTGCTGGTATTTATCCAGAGCATCGGTAAACAACATAACCTCCAGACGTCCGGAACGGTCATCCAGTGTACAGATGCCGATACGATTGCCGCGCTTGGTGACCATTACCCGCGCAGCAATGACGAGCCCCGCAGCCGTGGTGACTTTACCACGTTCTGTCGGATGCATGTCTTTCAGCCTGTAGCCTCCGACATAGCGCTCAATTTCTTTTAAATACTGGTTGATGGGGTGTCCCGTCAGGTAAAGCCCCAACGTTTCACGCTCACCGTCTAATACCACCTGCTCCGGCCACGGTTGACAGCTGGCATAGGATTGTTCAATTTGCTCCGGTTCTTCCGCCAGCACGCCAAACATATCGGCCTGACCAATAGCTTCGGCTTTTGCATGCTGATCGGCGGCTTTTAGTGCGTCGTTGAGCGAATTCATCAACGCTGCACGATGCGGGCCAAGGCGATCAAACGCCCCGGACATGATTAGCTTTTCCAGCACCCGGCGGTTAAGTTTTTTGATATCCGTGCGCGCGCAGAGATCAAACAGCTCACGGAAGTAGCCGCCTTCGTTACGCGCCTCAATAATAGCTTCAATTGGCCCTTCACCCACGCCTTTTATCGCGCCGATGCCATAAACAATCTCGCCATCATCATTCACGTGAAAATGGTAAAGCCCGGAGTTGATATCCGGCGGCAGGATTTTGAGCCCCATGCGCCAGCATTCATCCACCAGTCCGACGACTTTCTCGGTGTTATCCATATCGGCGGTCATTACCGCCGCCATAAACTCGGCAGGATAATGCGCCTTCAGCCACAGAGTCTGGTAAGAAACCAGCGCATAGGCAGCGGAGTGCGATTTGTTAAATCCGTAACCGGCGAATTTCTCCACCAGGTCAAAGATTTTCATCGCCAGTTCGCCGTCTACGCCGCGCTTTTTCGCCCCTTCTTCAAAGGTGCCGCGCTGCTTGGCCATTTCTTCCGGCTTTTTCTTACCCATCGCACGACGCAGCATATCCGCGCCGCCAAGGGTATACCCGGACAACTCCTGGGCAATCTGCATAACCTGTTCCTGATACAGGATAATGCCGTAGGTCGGCTCCAGTACCGGTTTCAGACACTCATGCTGCCATTGTACATCCGGATAGGAAATCTCTTCGCGACCATGCTTACGGTCGATAAAGTTATCTACCATCCCCGACTGTAGCGGGCCAGGGCGGAACAGAGCCACCAGTGCGATCATATCTTCGAAGCAGTCAGGCTGCAGACGTTTGATCAGGTCTTTCATGCCGCGGGATTCAAGCTGGAATACCGCCGTGGTCTCCGAGCGTTGCAGCATATCGAAGCTTTTCTTGTCATCCAGCGGGATAGCCGCAATATCCAGCGGTGGCTCACCGTTCTTTTCACGGCGCGCGTTGATCATTTCCAGCGCCCAGTTGATGATGGTGAGCGTACGCAGACCGAGGAAGTCGAACTTCACAAGACCGGCATATTCCACATCGTTCTTATCAAACTGAGTAACCGGGTGCAGCCCCTGTTCATCGCAGTACAGCGGAGCAAAATCAGTAATTTTGGTCGGTGCGATAACCACACCACCGGCGTGCTTACCGGCGTTACGCGTGACGCCTTCCAGCTTACGCGCCATATCGATCAGCGCTTTAACCTCTTCATCTGCCTCATAGATTTCCGGCAGTTGGGGTTCGGCTTCAAAGGCTTTTGCCAGCGTCATGCCCGGATCGGGCGGCACCAGCTTCGAAATACGGTCAACGAAGCCGTACGGATGCCCCAGTACGCGGCCCACGTCGCGGATAACCGCTTTTGCTGCCATCGTACCGAAGGTAATAATCTGCGAAACCGCATCACGACCGTACATTTCCGCCACGTGCTCGATGACCTGGTCGCGTTTCTCCATACAGAAGTCAACGTCGAAGTCGGGCATTGAGACACGTTCCGGGTTAAGGAAACGTTCGAACAGCAGGTCAAATTCCAGCGGGTCGAGATCGGTAATTTTCAGCGCATAGGCAACAAGTGAGCCAGCACCTGAACCACGTCCCGGGCCTACCGGTACGCCGTTATCTTTCGACCACTGGATAAATTCCATAACGATCAGGAAGTAGCCCGGGAATCCCATCTGGTTGATAACTTTAAGTTCAACTTCCAGACGTTCATCGTAAGGTGGGCGCTTCTGCGCACGAACTTCAGGGTCAGGGAACAAAAATTCGAGACGTTCTTCCAGCCCTTCGCGTGATTTCGCCACAAGGAAATCTTCGGTGGTCATATCGCCGGTCGGGAACTGCGGCAGGAAATACTCGCCCAGACGCACCGTCACGTTGCAGCGTTTAGCTATCTCGACGGTGTTTTGCAGTGCTTCCGGAATATCGGAGAACAGCTCGCACATCTCATCTTCGCTGCGCATGTACTGCTGCGGCGAATAGTTACGCGGGCGTTTCGGATCATCAAGGGTAAAGCCGTCGTGGATCGCTACGCGGATTTCATGCGCATCGAAATCTCCGGTTTCAAGGAAGCGGACATCGTTAGTCGCCACCACCGGTAGACCACGCGTTTCGGCCAGTGCTACGGCTGCGTGCAGATAATTTTCTTCATCTTGCCTGCCGGTGCGAATCAGTTCGAGGAAATAGCAATTGGGAAAATGTTCTTCGTAAAACGCCACGCACTCGTCAACCAGTGCGTTATTGCCGCGCAGCAGACTTCGTCCGACATCACCCATGCGACCGCCGGAGAGCAAAATCAAACCTTCTTTTAACTCGACCAACCAGTCCCGGTCGATAACCGGTCCTTCTGCGCCATAGCCGCGCTGATAGGCTTTCGAAATCAACAACGTCAGGTTCTGATAGCCGGTATTATTTGCGGCCAGCACGGTAAGCTGCGTGAGTTCATCACCCAACAGCTCACTGCGGACATGAAAATCTGCGCCAACTATCGGCTTGATACCCGCGCCATGGCCCGCTCCGTAAAACTTCACCAGACCACACAGGTTGGTAAAATCGGTGATCGCCAGCGCAGGCATGCCTAATGCGGCCGCCTTTTTTACCAGCGGTCCGGTTTTCGCCAGCCCATCGATCATGGAGTAGTCGCTGTGCACCCGTAGGTGGACGAAACGTGGTTCAGACATCTTCAGATTCCTTCGACACAAGAATCAGGACGAGAGTCCCAGTGCGCGTTTGACGGGGCCAAAGCTGCGGCGATGGTGCTCAGTCGCACCATGCAGTGCCAATTTTTCCAGATGAAATGCGGTTGGATAACCTTTGTGCTGTGCAAAACCATACTGTGGAAAAACCGTATCCAGCGCCGCCATTTCAGCGTCACGGGTCACTTTTGCCAGAATCGATGCGGCGCTAATCTCCGCCACGCGGCTATCACCTTTGACCACCGCCATCGACGGTACCGGTAATGCCGGGCAACGATTGCCGTCAATCAGCACGTATTCGGGCACAATATGCAGACCCGCAACCGCACGCTGCATGGCCAGCATGGTAGCATGCAAAATGTTCAGTTCGTCGATTTCATGCGGTTCTGCCCGACCCAGGCTCCAGCTTAACGCCTTTTCTTTAATTTCATCAAACAGCGCCAGGCGACGTTTTTCTGACAGTTTTTTTGAGTCGTTAAGACCGATAATAGGGCGAGCCGGATCCAGAATGACGGCAGCAGTGACGACCGCGCCGACCAAAGGGCCGCGTCCGACTTCATCCACACCCGCCACTAAATGCGTATGCGGATACACAAATTCAATCATTGCGCTAACTCCAGGACCGCATCCGCTGCCTGCTCATCAGCATTGCAACGGATCTGCTGGTGCAGTTCACGGAATGTGTCGTGCATCGCATGGCTGGTTTTACCCTTCGCCAGCAACGGCAACAGCGCTTGCGACAGCGCCTGCGGTTCACACTCTTCCTGCAACAGCTCTTTAACCAGTTCTCTTCCCGCCAGCAGGTTAGGTAGCGAAACGTAATCAGTCTTCACCAGACGCTTCGCCAGCCAGAAGGTGAAGGGTTTCATACGGTAGCCAACCACCATCGGGCATTTTGCCAGCATACATTCCAGCGCGGCGGTACCTGAAGCCAGCAGTGCGGCGTCGCTGGCCACCATTGCTTCACGTCCCATACCATTGAGCAGATGTACGGAAAGCTCCGGTGCAACTTCCGCTTTAATGCGTTCAAACTGCTCACGACGTTTGGCATTCACCAACGGCACCACCACTTCGAGATCCGGATAATGCTGGCGTAATAGCTGCGCCGTTTTCAGAAAATCGGCGCTGAGCATCTCCACTTCTGCACCACGGCTTCCCGGCAGTAGCGCCAGGCAGTGAGCGTCATGAGGAATGCCCAGAATATCACGTGCCGCGTTTTTATCCGGGTCCAACGGCATGGCATCCGCCATGGTATGACCTATAAAGCGGCACGGGACGTTAAATTTGTCATAAAACGCTTTTTCGAAAGGCAGAAAGGCCAGCACCATGTTGGTGGATCTGCCTATTTTGAAAACGCGTTTCTGTCGCCACGCCCAGACGGACGGACTGACATAATGAATGGTTTTAATGCCCTGTTTTTTCAAGTTCCCTTCGAGGGTAATGTTGAAATCAGGTGCATCAATGCCAACGAAAACATCCGGCTTTAAGTCGGTGAATCGGCGAGTGAGGTCGGCACGAATATGCAGTAAACGGCGCAGACGTCCGAGCACTTCAACAATGCCCATGACCGCCAGCTCTTCCATTTCGTACCAGGCTTCACAGCCTTCGGCCTGCATCAGCGGACCCGCCACACCAACAAAACGCGCATTGGGAACGCGAGCCTTGAGTGCACGGATTAACCCTGCACCAAGAATATCGCCGGAGGTTTCTCCGGCGACGAGGGCAATCGTTAAAGGACGCTGTTCAGTCATTAACGAATCAGGCCACGCGTTGAGCGCTCAAAGAAGTCGCTGAAAGCCTGAACTTCGGGGTACTGTTTCGCCAGTTCCGCGATTTCTGGTTTCACTTCTTCCAGCGTTTTACCACTACGGTACAACGCTTTGTAGGCGTTACGAATCGCGGTAATCGCTTCGCGAGTGAATCCACGACGCTTCAGACCTTCGATATTGACGCCAAACGGCGTCGCGTGGTTGCCCTGGGCGATAACGTACGGAGGCACGTCCTGGGCTACACCAGAACAGCCACCAACCATCACATGAGCACCGATGATGCAGAACTGATGCACCGCAGTCATGCCGCCGATGATAACAAAATCATCCAGCGAAACATGTCCGGCAAGCGTGGCGTTATTCGCCAGAATACAGCGGTTTCCTACCGTACAATCATGCGCGACGTGCGCATTAATCATCAGTAAGTTATCGCTGCCCACCTTCGTCACTCCACCGCCCTGCACTGTGCCACGATGAATGGTGACGCTTTCGCGGATGCGGTTGCGATCGCCAATTTCCACACGGGTCGGTTCGCCAGCATATTTAAGATCCTGGTTAACTTCACCGATGGAGGCAAACTGATAGATCTCGTTATCGCGACCAATTTTTGTATGGCCATTCACGACAACGTGAGACTTCAGTACGGTACCCTCACCAATTTCAACATGGGGTCCAACAATACAAAATGGGCCAATGTGAGCATTGGCACCAATGCTGGCGCCCTCTTCTACAATGGCGGTCCGGTGAATAAAGGCGGATTTATCAATCACGTATCAGGCCTCCCGGCTACGGGCACACATCATCGTTGCTTCGCACACAACTTTACCGTCGACCAGCGCAACCCCTTTAAAACGGGTCAGGCCACGGCGCGTTTTCTCGAAAGTCACTTCCATGATCATCTGATCGCCAGGCACGACAGGACGCTTAAAGCGTGCTTCGTCAATACCCGCGAAATAATACAGTTCGCCTGGTTCCAGTTTTCCTACGCTTTTAAACGCAAGGATACCGGTAGCCTGTGCCATCGCTTCCAGAATCAATACGCCAGGGAAAATAGGTTTACCCGGGAAGTGGCCCTGAAAGAAAGGCTCGTTAACGGATACATTTTTCACTGCGCGCAGAAAACGACCTTCTTCAAAATCCAGCACGCGATCAACCAGCAGAAACGGAAAACGGTGCGGCAGAAGTTCTAAAATCTCTTCAATATGCAGAGTATGAGTGTTAGTAGTCAAAATACTCTTCCTGTCAAAATATACTAAAAGGCAATAATAACACGGCCTGTCGCAATCGTATGAATGGGACAGGCCGAAAAGTCAGACATGCAAAAACGGTGCTTTAGTCTTGTTGATTAACCTTGCGCTCAATCGCTTTGAGGCGCTTGCTCATATCATCAATATTCATCACCAGTGCAGCTGTTTTACGCCATACCTTATTGGGTTGTAGCGGAATGCCTGAGGAATAGACGCCAGGTTCGGTGATAGGACGCATCACCATACCCATGCCAGTCACCGTGACTTTGTCGCATATTTCCATATGCCCATTGATCACGCTGGCGCCGCCAATCATGCAGTAACGGCCAATCTTCAGGCTTCCCGCCATAATGACGCCACCGGCTACTGCCGTATTGTCGCCAATCACAACGTTATGCGCAATCTGGCACTGGTTATCAATGATAACACCATTACCGATCACAGTATCGTCCAGAGCACCACGGTCAATGGTGGTACAAGCGCCGATCTCGACGCGATCGCCGATAATCACGCGACCAAGCTGCGGGATCTTTACCCAGTTACCGCGATCGTTCGCGTAACCAAATCCATCAGATCCAACGACAGTGCTTGACTGGATCAGGCAATTCTCACCGATCTGAATGTCGTGGTAAATCGTCACATTCGCCCACAAGCGTGAACCTGCACCGATTTTAGTATTTTTTCCGACGAAGCAGCCTGCGCCGATAACGACGTTATCACCCAGTTCTACGCCAGACTCAATGACCGCATTTGCGCCCACAGAGACATTATTACCAAGCTTCGCCGTTGCATCGATCACTGCACTCGGTGCAATGTTCTGTGCAGGCTGAGGCGTGGTATCTAAAATTTGCGCCATACGTGCATAGGTCAGGTAGGGATTCTTCACTACCAACGCGGCACTTTTAGCAAAAGGAAGATCGTCCTGCGTCATTACTACGGCAGAAGCCTGGCATACGCCTAAGTGTTCACGGTACTTAGGATTCACCATGAACGTGATATTGCCAGTTTGCGCAGATTGCATGGACGCTACGCCGGTGATGACGATATCGCCATCACCGTGTAATTCTGCATCCAACTGCTCTGCTAAATCAGCCAGTCGAATTGAAGGCATTACTTATTTAACCTGTTTCAGTACGTCAGCGGTGATGTCTTTTACATCGCTGCTGTTGTATGCAACGGTGTTTGCGTCAACGACCAGATCGATGCTCTGGCTGCTGGCAACAGATTTCACAGCAGTCTGGATACGAGTAACCAGTTTGCCACGTTCTTCGTTGGAGCGACGCGCACGATCCTGCTCAAAAGCCTGAGCTTTCTGAGAGAAAGTCTGGCGCTGAGCCATAACGTCTTTTTCCAGCTTGGTACGATCGCTACCTGCTTTCATTGATTGCAGACGCTGCATCTTAGATTGCAGATCGGATTCCATACGCTGCAGTTCGCTGGCACGGCCTTTGAACTCGTTTTCCAGCGTAGCAGAAACACCTGTCTTCTGTGCAACCTGTTGGAACAGGCTACCCATGTTGACGATTGCAATTTTGTCAGCCGCTTGTGCGGACGTTGCCATCGCTAAACCGAGACCTGCAGCTAATAACCACTTTTTCACAATTAACTCCTTACCATCCCATTTGCACCCGAAGGTGCAGTTCTTTGCGTGGCCAGGCGATCCCATGCAAGATCGCCTAAAGTCATCGCTACACTACCACTACATTCCTTTGCGAAGAACAATTACCAGGTTTTACCAATGTTAAACTGGAACTGTTCCGCTTTGTCTCCATCGTACTTCTTGAACGGCTGGGCGTAGGAGAAAACCAACGGCCCCAATGGGGACATCCATTGTAAAGCGATACCCGCTGACATACGGATATTACTTGGATCACTGTAGTCCGGCACACCTATAGCACGTGTTTGAGCGCTATCCTGCCAGTTAGTATCCCAAACGGTACCCATGTCCCAGAAGAACGAGGTACGAACCGAGTTGGCATACTTATCGCTAATGAATGGCGTTGGGGTAATAAACTCCAGGCTGGCGACAGCCATGGCGTTACCGCCCACTGCGTCATCCGATTTACAGTCCTTACCGTCTGCGTTGGAACACTCTTCGTAGTCACTATTATCAGAACCACTGGCGTAAGCACCGTTTTTGTAGACTGCTTTTGGACCGATAGTATTCGACTGGAAGCCACGCACGGTGCTGGAACCACCTGCATAGAAGTTCTCATAGAACGGCATTTCTTTGCTGCCAATACCGTCGCCATAGCCTACCTTCGTACGTCCTAAAACCACCCACTTGTGATCGTCATCGATCGGCACATAGGTCGCGGTATCCATCGACACTTTGTAGTATTCGTTATCAGAGCCCGGAATGGTCACTTTACCGTTCAGGTTGACGCGTGTACCGTCCGTTGGGAAATACCCACGGTCCAGTTTGTTGTACGTCCAACCGTAGTTAAAGGTGAAGTCATCAGCGGCAAAGCTGTTGGTATTGGTCTCGCCCATTGACTCAAGATAACGATCCATCGCAACCTGCGGCTGCATGTTGGACAGTTTGTTATGTACATAACCCAGGCCGGCACGCAACGTGTTGTATTCGTTTACCGGGAAGCCAAGCGTTACGTCTGTACCATAACTTTTGTTGGTATAGTCGGACAGATCCGCATCATTCGCTTCAAAGTCGTTATAGAAGACACGGCCACCCAGGCTCACACCATCAACGGTGAAGTACGGGTTAGTCACAGACAACTCAGTATAGGTCTGGTAGTCGTTTTTGGTGCCGTTGATGCCAACAGAATAACCGGTACCTAACCAGTTATCTTGCTGAACGCCAGCCTGGAAGCTCACGCCGCTCTCGGTACCGTAACCGACGCCGAAGTTAAAGCTACCGGTGTTACGCTCTTTGACCTTGTAGACTACATCAACCTGATCCGGTCTGCCCGGAACACGCTGAGTATCGGTATCAACTGTTTCAAAGTAACCCAGACGGTTCAGACGCTCTTTACCCTGGTCGACCAGATCGCTGCCCAACCATGCACCTTCCATCTGACGCATTTCGCGACGCAGAACGGAATCTTTAGAGGTGTCGTTACCTTCAAAGCGAATCTTACGCACATAGAAACGGTTACCCGCATCCACGTTTACGCGTAATTTAACGGTTTTGTCAGCGTCGTTGATTTCAGGCTGCGACTGTACGCGCGGATAGGCATAGCCATAGCGACCCAGGAGCTTCTTGATATCATCTTCCATTTTGGTCACTTTGGTGCCGTTATAGAGTTCACCTGGCTCGATCTTCGTCAGGGTCTCAATTTCGGCGGAGTGCCCGGCCAGGTTACCGCTCACCTGAACCCCAGAAAGCTTGTACTGCTCGCCTTCTGTGATGTTAACGGTGATGTAGATACCTTTTTTATCCGGCGTCAGGCTGACCTGAGTGGAATCGATATTGAAGCGAGCATAACCGCGATCCAGATAGTAACTGCGCAGGGTTTCAAGGTCGCCCGCCAGTTTCTGTTTCTGGTATTTGCGATCGCCCACCACGTTCCACCACGGTACTTCATCACGCAACTGGAAGTGAGAGATAAGTTCGTCAGTCGTGAAGGCATGGTTGCCGACGATATTGATCTGTTGGATCTTCGCCGAAACACCTTCCTGGAAGACCAGCTTGAGGTCAACGCGGTTACGCGGCAACGGCGTCACCACCGCTTTCACACTGGCGCTGTACTTACCGACGCTATAGTAGAAATCTTCCAGGCCTTTTTCGATATCGGCAAGCGTGGTGCGATCCAGAGACTCGCCAACACGCACACCAGACGCCTCGAGGTTTTGCTTGAGCATGTCATCTTTCACCGATTTATTACCGGAGAAAGTGATGCTGGCAATCGTCGGACGCTCTTTTACCTGAACCAGAAGGGTATCACCATCGCGCAGGACGCGGACATCCTCAAAGTTACCGGTGGCGAACAGAGCACGAATGGTATTACTGATGTCTTCATCATTAACCGTGTCGCCTGTGCGCACCGGCATACTGAGGAGAGCCGCACCAACGGCGACTCGCTGTAGGCCTTCGAAATGAATGTCCTTCACTACGAACCCTTCAGCACCGTATACGGTGGCGCTGCTAAACAGCAGCGACGCTATGAGCAACTTTTTCATCGCCATCGTTATTATGCGTTCTTCCTAACACTCTCTTACAACCGAGAGAAATCATTGAAAAGTGCAAGCCCCATTAACAACACCAGCAAGATAGAGCCAATGCGATAACTAAAGTCTTGAACCCGCTCGGATACCGGACCGCCCTTCAGCTTTTCTATCGCCAGGAACAGCAGATGCCCCCCGTCTAGAACGGGCAACGGAAACAGGTTAATTATCCCTAAGTTCACGCTGATAAGCGCAAGGAACATCAGGTAATAAATAATCCCGAATTCCGCTGACATCCCAGCCCCCTGGGCAATAGAAATCGGCCCACTGAGGTTGTTCAGTTTTACATCACCGGTAATCAATTTTCCCAGCATACTGACCGTCAGCTTCATCAACTGCCACGTTTTATCCGAGGCTTCGAGGACGGCGCTGAATGGCCCATACTGGCGTACAGTCTTATACTCATCAGGCAGAGGAATAACTTTAGGCACCACGCCCGCAAAACCTTCTGCCTTCCCGTTAACCTGTTTTGAATCTGGGGTTAACGTTAAAGACAAGGAACTTCCTTGTCTTTCAATATCTAGCGCTAACGGCTTATCCGGATTATCGCGCACCAGCGTCACAAACGTCATCCATTGCGTCAGCGGCTGACCATTGACTTTAACGATCCTGTCGCCTGCTTGCAAACCTGCCTTACTTGCAGCGGAGTTAACCTGCACTTCTGACAGCACCGGTTCAATCTGCGGACCGCGCGGACGAATCCCTAAACTGGAGACGGGATCCTCTTTGTCTGGCTCAAATGCCCACTGACGTAAATCCAGCGTTTTGTCCTGACGCTGGTTACTGCCAAACTGCGCTACGCTGAGAGTCGTATGCTCATCGCCAATTTTGGCTACCAGTTGCAATCTCACGGCATCCCAATCAGGGGTTTCGATACCATCAACCGCTTTTAGTTCCGTACCCGGCTGAATTTGCGCCTGCGCGGCAATCGAGTTGGGTGTTATTTCACCAACAACCGGACGAACGCCAGGGACACCGATGATAAACACCAGCCAGTAAGCGAAAATAGCAAAAAGGAAGTTTGCAATCGGACCTGCAGCGATGATGGCTGCGCGTTGTCCAACCGTTTTATTGTTGAAGGCGTAATGGCGCAACTCCGGTGCGACTGGTTCAGCGCGCTCATCCAGCATTTTGACGTAACCGCCGAGGGGAATCAGGGCGATAACGTATTCCGTACCTAATTTATCGGTACGCCGCCAAAGCGCTTTTCCAAAACCAATGGAAAAGCGTTCGACGCGGACTCCGCAGCGCCGCGCAACCCAGAAATGACCAAATTCATGCACGGTGATAAGCACACCAAGTGCGACAATGAATGCAGCCAGATTCCAGAGAATACTCAGCATAAGACCATCCGTTAGAGCGTCCTGAATACCAGTAACAACAGGCAGGCAAAGACCGGTACCGCAGCCGTCAGGCTATCAATACGGTCCAGAATACCGCCGTGTCCTGGAATTAAGTGACCACTGTCCTTAATACCTGCTTCACGCTTAAACATACTCTCGGTCAGGTCACCCAGCACGGAGGCCAGGGCTGCAACGATGGAGCAAATGAGCAAGGTGACAGGCGCAACTTCAAGATTCGCCCACATGCCATAACCCCATGAGATTACGGCCGCAGTGGCGAGTCCGCCAATAAAACCCTGCCAGGTTTTACCAGGAGAAACCTTCGGTGCCAGCTTATGTTTGCCAAACAGCTTACCAAACATATACGCACCCGAGTCCGCTCCCCAAACGAGGATCATGACATACAGCAGCCATAGCGCGCCACTATAATGATTCTCATCATAATGCCATGCACGTAGCGCCAGCATTCCCCAAAAGAACGGAACAATGGTTAACACGCCGAAAATTATGCGTAATGTTTTGGAATTACGCCAGACCGACGCAGAGCCGGGATAAAACAATACCAGCAACAGCGCCACGACCCACCAGCCCAGCGACGCCCACAGCGATACTTCAACCAGCGGCTGATGAATATTGCGATGGTATTCCGGCAGTAAGAACAGCATTAGCGCCAGCAATAGCCCGCACAAAACCGCCAGCCAGACTCGCTGTGTACGCGTGGTAAAACCGCTTAACTGTCCCCATTCCCAGGCGGCCAGCATACAAACGACCAGCGTGACAATGGCGAACCCCACCGGCGGCAGCAAAAACAGCGCCGCGATGACAACGGGTATTAAAACAAAAGCAGAAATCAGGCGATACTTCAGCAAAAGCGACCCCCATCAGGCTTTTTCATCACCGGGCTCGGTGCCGCCGAAACGACGCTCACGATTAGCAAAGGCATGCAGCGCACCTTCAAAGTCTTGTTCATCGAAATCGGGCCAGAGAACATCCGTAAAGTAAAGTTCGGCATAGGCAATTTGCCACAACAGAAAATTACTAATTCGATGCTCTCCCCCAGTCCTTATCACTAAATCCACAGGAGCCAGTTCATGCATACAAATTTGCTGCCCAAGCATCTCTTCATCGATTTGCTCTGGACGCAGCAGACCATCCTGCACCTGTTGTGCCAGTTGCCTGACCCCCTGGACTATATCCCACCGTCCACCGTAATTCGCTGCAATATTCAGCGTCAACCCGGTATTCTGGGCAGTAATCGCTTCTGATTTGCGAATCCGTTCTTGCAAACGAGAGTTAAATCGACTGATATCCCCGATAATACGCAGACGTACGTTATGGCGGTGCAGGTTTTTCACTTCACTATCAAGTGCCCACACAAACAGTTCCATTAACGCGCTCACTTCCTGCGCAGGTCGGTTCCAGTTCTCACTGCTAAAGGCATACAGCGTTAACGCATCAATACCGTTATTGGCAGCAAAAGAGACAGCCCGGCGGACGGATTTTGCTCCGGCCTTATGCCCAAAGGCGCGAATCTTCCCTTGCTTTTTCGCCCAGCGGCCATTGCCATCCATGATAATTGCGACATGGCGACAACCATGTGCTGGCAAATTTTCGCTTAATGGTTTAGTTGCAGACAACATAACGCGTTATTAGTCCCTGAAAGGATTTACGGTACTCAGGAATACTGAAGCCCATCCACAAAAAAGCCGTGTCAAACCACGGCTTACCCGACCGAAAAAAAGCAAATACCCGCGATCGGGTGGCGCAGACTATATCACTGAAGCCCAACGCTAACAAATAGCACGATTCTCCGTAGAGGGATTATCATCAGCTTGAGAGTCGCATCACTTCTTTTCTGGCGACGTCCCGCGCGATGGCATCAACCTTCAGCACGTCATCAACGCTCTGCGGCTCCTGCAAATCCATCTTATCCAGCACGGATAAATTCAGGTCAGCAATATCGGTAAATCGGATCTGCTGCGCCAGAAACGCGGCAACGGTAATTTCATTCGCGGCATTAAGTGCAGTCGTCGCCGCCTGCCCTTGCTCAAACGCGTCCATCGCCAGCTTCAGGCACGGATAACGCTGGTAATCAGGTGCTGAAAACGTCAGCGCACTGAGTTTGCAAAAATCGACAGGCTTAACACCGGACGTCACTCGTTCTGGCCATGCCATGGTATGGGCAATAGGTGTACGCATGTCCGGTTCACCCAACTGCGCCAGAACACTACCATCCTGATAACGGACCATCGAATGAATAACCGACTGCGGGTGAATCAGCACTTCCATCTGGCTTGCACTGGCATTAAATAACCAACGCGCTTCAATGTATTCCAGACCTTTGTTCATCATGGTGGCGGAATCGACAGAGATTTTTCGTCCCATCGACCAATTCGGATGACGACATGCCTGATCGGGGGTCATAGAGACCAGATCGCGCAATGGCGTTTCACGGAATGGGCCACCAGACCCGGTAAGCAGAACTGACATAACGCCGTTTTGCTCAAGGTCAGCGTATCCCAGATTGTGTTGGATAGGTTGCGGTAAACTCTGAAAAATCGCGTTATGCTCGCTATCTACCGGCAAAAGCTGCGCTTTGTGGCGTTTCACGTCGTCCATAAACAGACGACCGCAGGTCACCAGAGACTCTTTGTTCGCCAGTAAAATACTTTTGCTCGCACGAATTGCCGCCAGCGTTGGCAATAAGCCCGCTGCGCCGACAATTGCAGCCATGACCTGATCAACATCATCCAGCGCAGCCATATCACAGGCAGCCTGCTGACCGCTCATGACCTCTGTGCGACTGCCCTGCTCCAGCAGAGCTGCTTTTACCAACGCAGCGCTTTTTTCATCGTCCATTACCGCATAGCGAGGAGAAAACTCCAGGCATTGCTCTACCATGCGGGCGACATTTTTACCCGCCACCAACGCAGTAACACGAAATTTTTCCGGGTTATGGCGTACTACATCCAGCGTACTGCAACCAATGGAACCGGTTGATCCCAGGATGGTTAATTGCTTCATGAGACATCCAGAAGAATTTTACCCTTTAAGGTATATAGACAGAAAAAAGCAAAACGCCGCCATCCAGCCTTCTCAGGCCTTCTAAGCGGCGTTTTTAGCGTACAGGCGAATCAGAACTGCATCAGTTCCGCTTCTTTCTCTGCCAGCGCCGCATCAACTTTCTTGATTGCAGCGTCAGTCAGTTTCTGTACGTCGTCCTGAGAACGGCGATCGTCATCTTCGCTGATCTCTTTTTCTTTCAACAACGCTTTCACTTTGTCGTTTGCATCGCGGCGTACATTACGTACCGCAACACGCGCGCCTTCAGCTTCGCCACGCACGATCTTGGTCAGATCTTTACGACGTTCTTCAGTCAGCGGCGGCAGCGGAACGCGGATGTCGGAACCCGCAGAGCTTGGATTCAGACCGAGGTCGGAAGCCATGATGGCTTTCTCAACGGCTGGCCCCATAGAACGGTCAAACACGTTGATTTTCAGGGTACGGGAATCTTCAACCGTTACGCTTGCCAGTTGGCGCAGCGGAGTCGGTGTGCCGTAATATTCCACGACAATACCATCCAGCAGGCTAGGAGAAGCACGACCCGTGCGAATTTTGCTGATTTGGTTTTTGAACGCTTCGACGCATTTGTCCATGCGTACTTCAGCATCTTTTCTGATATCGTTGATCACGTTACGAATCCTTGAAAGCTTGTTTCAGTCAGACCATACCCGCCGCGCAAGATGTGACAAGTATAGTCTTGATTAATTTTGAGGGACGTATCCCGCGACATTAAAGCGGAATATTACCTGCATTTAGCCGCAACGGGAATTATTCCGTGATTAACGTGCCTTCTTTTTCACCCATAACAACACGGCGCAGTGCACCTGGTTTGTTCATGTTAAAGACACGAATCGGTAATTTGTGGTCACGAGCCAGCGTGAACGCAGCCAGATCCATGACTTTCAGCTCTTTATCCAGTACTTCAGTGTAGGTCAACTGTTCGTACATGGTCGCCGTTGGATCTTTAGCCGGGTCGGCAGTAAATACGCCATCGACTTTAGTGGCTTTCAGTACCACATCCGCTTCAATTTCAATACCACGCAGGCAGGCTGCTGAATCGGTGGTGAAGAACGGATTACCGGTACCCGCAGACAAAATAACAACGCGGTTGTTACGCAGCAGGCTAATAGCTTCAGCCCAACTGTAGTTATCACACACGCCGTTCAGAGGAATTGCGGACATCAAGCGAGCGTTCACATAGGCGCGGTGAAGCGCATCGCGCATCGCCAGACCGTTCATTACGGTGGCTAACATGCCCATGTGGTCGCCCACAACGCGGTTCATCCCTGCTTTCGCCAGACCAGCGCCACGGAACAGGTTACCACCACCAATCACTACGCCAACCTGAATACCCAGCTCAACCAGCTCTTTGATTTCCTGAGCCATACGGTCAAGGATGCTTGCATCAATACCGAAGCCTTCTGAACCTTGCAGAGCTTCGCCACTTAACTTAAGCAGAATACGTTTGTAGACGGGTTTTGCATTGGTAGCCATGTTTCTTTCCTGAGACTGTCAACGAATGAGATGAGTTAATTCCAGCGACATTGTATGTCGCTTTTCAGCAGGACCACTATAGCGGTTCGCTGAATTTACAAGCCAGACACAAAAAGAAGCCGCCCTCAGGCGGCTCCTTTCAAAATTAAGACTGCTTGGACATCGCAGCAACTTCTGCTGCAAAGTCAGTCTCAACTTTCTCGATGCCTTCACCCACTTCAAAGCGGATGAAGCCTGTTACGTCAGCGTTATGCTCTTTCAGCAGCTGACCAACAGATTTGCTCGGTTCCATGACGAAAGGCTGACCGGTCAGAGAAACTTCGCCGGTGAATTTCTTCATGCGGCCTTCAACCATTTTCTCTGCGATTTCTTTCGGCTTGCCAGACTGCATAGCGATGTCCAGCTGAACCTGGTATTCTTTTTCTACCACTTCAGCGGAAACGTCTTCCGGCTTAACGAATTCTGGTTTGCTTGCAGCAACGTGCATTGCCAGCTGTTTAACCAGTTCTTCGTCAGCGCCAGTTGCAGCAACCAGAACACCGATACGAGCACCATGCTGGTAGTTACCCAGAACTTCGCCTTCCAGGGAAGCAACGCGACGGATGTTGATGTTCTCACCGATTTTAGCAACCAGAGCAACACGTTCTTCTTCGAACTGTGCTTTCAGAACTTCAACGTCAGTGATTTTGCCAGCAACGGCAGCGTCCAGTACTTTGTCAGCAAATGCCTGGAAACCAGCATCTTTAGCAACGAAGTCAGTCTGGCAGTTAACTTCCAGAATGAAAGCGATATTGCCGTCGATTTTGGTTTTGATTACGCCGTCAGCAGCAACGTTGCCTGCTTTTTTCGCCGCTTTGATTGCACCGGACTTACGCATGTTTTCGATTGCCAGCTCGATGTCGCCATTAGCTTCAGTCAGTGCTTTTTTGCAATCCATCATGCCTGCGCCAGTACGCTCACGCAGCTCTTTTACCAGGGATGCGGTAATTTCAGCCATTCTAAAATCCTCGGAAGATTTGATCTGCCCGGCATGAAACCGCACAGATTTAAAAGTGAAAAAGGGGGCCATATACAGGCCCCCTAACCAAACGTGATACTACCTGGTCTATAAGGGCTCTAACGAGCGTGCCTTATTATTCAGCTTCTACGAAGCTTTCTTCCGCCTGGGAAGCCAGATCCTGAGAACGGCCTTCACGAACGGTAGTAGCTACAGCGCCTAGGTACAGGGTCACAGCACGGATTGCGTCGTCGTTACCCGGGATAACGAAGTCAACACCGTCCGGATCAGAGTTGGTATCAACGATTGCAAATACTGGGATACCCAGGTTGTTTGCTTCTTTGATAGCAATGTGCTCGTGGTCAGCATCGATTACGAACAGAGCGTCCGGCAGACCGCCCATGTCTTTGATACCGCCCAGGCTGTTTTCCAGTTTCTCAAGCTCACGAGTACGCATCAGCGCTTCTTTCTTGGTCAGCTTTTCGAAAGTACCGTCCTGAGACTGAGTTTCCAGATCTTTCAGACGTTTGATGGACTGACGAACGGTTTTCCAGTTAGTCAGCATACCGCCCAGCCAGCGATGGTTCACGAAGAACTGGTCGCAGCTGTTAGCAGCTTCTTTCACCGCTTCGCTTGCAGCGCGTTTAGTACCAACGAAAAGGATTTTACCTTTACGAGCAGAGATCTTGTTCAGTTCAGCCAGAGCTTCGTTGAACATCGGTACAGTTTTCTCAAGGTTGATGATGTGAACTTTGTTACGCGCACCGAAGATGAACGGCTTCATTTTCGGGTTCCAGTAACGGGTCTGGTGACCGAAGTGAACACCAGCCTTGAGCATGTCGCGCATGGAAACAGTTGCCATGATTAAAACCTCTATATATAAAAGTTGGGGTTAAGCCTCCACGCATCCCATATTACCGACCCCAAAGGGCACCCCGGAATATGTGCCGATACGTGTGTGTTGTTACACAAAGTGAGATTTGTCGCTCCCGTCCATCGTGTGTAGTCTTCGAATGGATCGGAAGTCCGGCGCGCTTTATACCACAAATACGCCATAGACACCAATAATTGTTGGCACTGTGTGCTGTTAATGATTCTCAATTTGGCAGCACGTATGCGGGACTGATACCATTGGCAGCACTTAAACAATTATTGCCGATATCATCGGCACTGATGGACAGAATTCATGGCTATCTCAATCAAGACCCCTGAAGAAATCGAAAAAATGCGCGTCGCTGGCCGCCTGGCCGCTGATGTACTGGAAATGATCGAACCGTTTGTTAAACCGGGCGTCAGCACCGGCGAACTGGATCGTATCTGTAATGACTATATCGTGAATGAGCAGCAGGCCATTTCCGCCTGCCTGGGTTACCACGGCTATCCGAAGTCCGTGTGTATCTCTATTAATGAAGTAGTGTGCCACGGGATCCCGGACGACGCCAAACTTCTGAAAGACGGCGATATCGTCAACATCGATGTGACTGTGATTAAAGACGAGTACCACGGCGACACCTCGAAAATGTTTATCGTCGGCAAACCTACTATTCTGGGCGAGCGTCTGTGCCGCGTCACGCAGGAAAGCCTGTATCTGGCGCTGCGGATGGTGAAACCGGGCATTCGCCTGCGCACGCTGGGCGCTGCAATTCAGAAATACGCGGAAGGTGAAGGTTTCTCTGTCGTTCGTGAATACTGCGGTCACGGTATCGGTCGCGGCTTCCATGAAGAGCCGCAGGTTCTGCACTACGATGCAGACGACGGCGGTGTGGTACTGCAGCCGGGCATGACGTTCACCGTAGAACCGATGCTGAATGCCGGTGATTACCGCATCCGCACCATGAAAGACGGCTGGACGGTGAAAACCAAAGACCGGAGCTTGTCTGCACAGTACGAGCATACTATTGTAGTGACGGAAAACGGCTGTGAGATTCTGACGTTACGCAAGGATGACACCATCCCGGCGATCATCACACACGGCGAATAATGTTTTGCCTGATGGCGATGCATTCGCATCTTATCAGGCCTACAAATTGTACTACTTAGTAGGCCGGGTAAGGCGTTCACGCCATCATCCGGCTTTTTAATGGGTGGCGCATAATGAATACTCTTCCTGAACAGCACGCAAATACTGCCCTCCCCACCCTGCCTGGCCAGCCACAAAATCCTGGGACATGGCCACAGCACGACCTCAACTGCACCGGTATTAAAGCGCATATCGACACCTTCCAGAGCTGGTTAGGCGAAGCGTTTGACAGTGGAATTTCCGCAGAACAGCTCATTGAGGCCCGCACCGAATTTATTGATCAGTTGCTTCAGCGCCTGTGGATTGAAGCCGGTTTCGGTCAAATTGCCGACCTGGCGCTGGTTGCCGTTGGCGGCTACGGGCGCGGCGAACTGCATCCGCTCTCCGATATTGATCTGCTGATCCTCAGTCGTAAAAAACTACCTGATTCGCAGGCAGAAAAAGTCGGTGAGCTGTTAACGCTGCTATGGGACGTGAGGCTGGAGGTTGGGCACAGCGTGCGTACGCTGGAAGAGTGTCTGCTGGAAGGATTGTCAGATTTAACCGTCGCCACTAACCTGATTGAAACACGCCTGCTTATCGGCGATGTCGCGCTGTTTCTTGAGCTGCAAAAGCATATTTTTAGCGAAGGTTTCTGGCCGTCCGATAAATTTTACGCCGCCAAAGTGGAAGAGCAAAATCAGCGCCACCAGCGTTATCACGGCACCAGCTACAACCTGGAGCCGGATATCAAAAGCAGTCCCGGCGGCCTGCGCGATATCCATACTCTGCAATGGGTGGCCCGCCGCCATTTTGGCGCCACCTCGCTGGACGAAATGGTCGGCTTCGGCTTTTTGACGCTGGCAGAACGCGCCGAGCTGAATGAATGTTTACATATCCTGTGGCGGATTCGCTTTGCCCTGCATCTGGAGGTCAGCCGCTACGATAACCGTCTGCTGTTTGACCGTCAGCTCAGCGTGGCGCAACGGCTAAACTACGGTGGCGAAGGCAACGAGCCTATCGAGCGGATGATGAAAGACTATTTCCGGGTCACGCGACGGGTCAGCGAACTGAACCATATGCTGTTGCAACTGTTCGACGAGGCGATCCTCGCCCTGCCAGCCGATGAAAAACCGCGCCCGATTGATGACGATTTTCAACTGCGCGGCACATTGATCGATCTGCGCAACGACGACCTGTTTATCCGTAAGCCCGAAGCGATACTGCGGATGTTTTACATCATGGTGCGTAACAGCGCGATCAGCGGGATTTACTCCACCACGCTGCGCCATTTGCGCCATGCCCGCCGTCATTTAACCCAGCCGCTATGCTACATTCCGGAAGCGCGTTCGCTGTTTCTCAGTATGTTGCGCCATCCGGGCGCGGTGAGTCGCGGCCTGCTGCCGATGCATCGGCACAGCGTTTTGTGGGCCTATATGCCGCAATGGTCGCACATTGTCGGCCAAATGCAGTTTGACCTGTTTCATGCCTATACGGTGGATGAGCACACTATCCGTGTGATGCTCAAGCTGGAGAGTTTTGCTAACGAAGAGACCCGCCCGCGCCATCCGCTGTGCGTGGATCTGTGGCCGCGCTTGCGACAGCCGGAGCTAATTCTGATTGCCGCGCTGTTCCACGATATCGCCAAAGGTCGAGGCGGCGATCACTCGGTTCTCGGCGCCCAGGACGTGCTCAAATTCGCCGAACTGCACGGTCTGAACTCACGTGAAACGCAGCTGATCGTCTGGCTGGTGCGTCAGCATTTGCTGATGTCGGTGACCGCTCAGCGCCGTGATATTCAGGATCCGGAAGTGATCAAGCAATTCGCTGAAGAAGTACAAACGGAACATCGTCTGCGCTTTTTAGTGTGCCTGACCGTCGCGGATATTTGCGCTACTAACGAAACGCTGTGGAATAGCTGGAAGCAAAGTCTGCTGCGCGAGCTGTACTTTGCGACGGAAAAACAACTACGTCGTGGGATGCAAAACACGCCAGATATGCGCGAACGCGTTCGCCATCATCAGCTTCAGGCACTGGCGCTACTGCGTATGGACAACATTGATGAAGAAGCGCTGCACCACATCTGGTCGCGCTGTCGCGCCAACTATTTCGTGCGCCACAGCCCAAATCAACTGGCCTGGCATGCGCGTCATCTGCTGCAGCACGATCTCAGTAAGCCGCTAATCCTGCTCAGCCCGCAGGCCACGCGCGGCGGAACGGAAATTTTTATCTGGAGCCCCGATCGCCCTTACCTGTTTGCCGCCGTCTGCGCCGAACTGGACAGGCGCAATCTAAGCGTCCACGATGCGCAGATTTTCACTACCCGCGATGGGATGGCGATGGATACGTTCATCGTGCTGGAACCGGACGGCAGCCCGCTGTCTTCAGACCGACACGAAGCGATCCGTTTTGGACTGGAACAGGCGATCACGCAGCGCAGCTGGCAGCCACCGCAACCACGTCGTCAGCCGGCAAAATTACGCCACTTTACCGTCGATACCGAGGTTACTTTCCTGCCGACCCACACCGACCGAAAATCATTCCTTGAGCTTATCGCTCTCGACCAGCCTGGACTGCTGGCGCGGGTCGGGCAGATTTTTGCCGATCTGGGAATTTCGCTGCATGGCGCCCGAATTACAACCATTGGCGAGCGAGTAGAAGATTTATTCATAATCGCCACCGCCGACCGGCGCGCCCTTAATAATGAGCTGCAGCAGGAAGTGCATCAACGGTTGACAGAGGCCCTCAATCCAAACGATAAAGGGTGATGTTTTTATTTATTATGGAAAGAGTTTAACAATGCAGCAGTTACAGAACGTTATTGAGTCCGCTTTCGAGCGCCGTGCCGACATTACTCCGGCAAATGTAGATACCGTAACCCGCGAAGCGGTGAATCAGGTTATTGCTTTACTGGATTCCGGTGCACTGCGCGTCGCAGAAAAGATTGAGGGTCAGTGGGTCACGCATCAGTGGCTGAAAAAGGCGGTCCTGCTCTCTTTCCGTATTAACGATAATCAGGTTATCGAGGGTGCGGAAAGTCGTTACTTCGATAAAGTGCCGATGAAATTCGCCAACTACGACGAAGCACGCTTCCAGAAAGAAGGTTTCCGCGTGGTTCCGCCAGCGGCCGTACGCCAGGGTGCGTTTATCGCCCGTAACACCGTGCTGATGCCGTCTTACGTGAACATCGGCGCTTATGTGGATGAAGGTACGATGGTTGATACCTGGGCGACCGTGGGTTCCTGCGCGCAAATTGGTAAAAACGTTCACCTGTCCGGCGGCGTTGGCATCGGTGGCGTACTGGAGCCGTTACAGGCTAACCCGACCATCATCGAAGACAACTGCTTCATCGGCGCACGTTCTGAGGTGGTTGAAGGCGTGATCGTCGAAGAAGGCTCTGTTATCTCTATGGGCGTGTACATTGGTCAGAGCACCCGTATTTACGATCGTGAAACCGGCGAAGTGCATTATGGTCGCGTTCCGGCGGGCTCTGTGGTTGTCTCCGGCAACCTGCCGTCGAAAGATGGCAAATACAGCCTGTACTGCGCGGTGATTGTGAAGAAAGTCGATGCCAAAACGCGTGGCAAAGTAGGAATCAACGAACTGTTACGCACCATCGACTAACAGTGATTTGAAAAAGCGGGCTTAGCCCGCTTTTTTTACATCTGCGAGTGGCATAAACAAGGCTTTTCGTTAATTATTCAATGGTTATGGTGAGCTTAAGGGTACCGCTATGTATGACAATCTGAAAAGTCTGGGCATTACTAATCCTGAAGAAATCGATCGTTACAGCCTGCGGCAAGAAGCCAACAACGATATCCTGAAAATCTATTTCCAGAAGGATAAAGGCGAGTTTTTTGCCAAGAGCGTGAAGTTCAAATATCCCCGTCAGCGTAAAACGGTTGTCGCCGATGGCGTCGGCCAGGGTTACAAAGAAGTGCAGGAGATCAGTCCCAACCTGCGCTATGTGATCGACGAACTGGATCAGATCTGCCAGCGCGATCGCAGCGAAGTCGATCTTAAACGCAAGATCCTTGATGATTTACGTCATCTGGAAAGCGTCGTGACCAACAAGATCAGCGAAATTGAAGCCGATCTGGAAAAACTAACGCGTAAATAACCGCGAGTGAATGTGTTCGTAGGCCGGGTAAGGCGAAGTCGCCCCCCGGCATTTTACCTGATAAGCGTAGCGCCAACAGACAAGGAATTAATGCTGCTCATCCAGTTGTAGCGCGACATACAGCAGCAGTCGGTCGTCAAAATTCCCTAAATCCAGCCCGGTCAGCTCTGAAATTCGGTTCAGGCGATATTCCAGCGTATTACGGTGGATAAATAACGCTTTTGAGGTCGCCAGCGGCTGAACGTTATGCCGAAACCACGCCGCTAATGTTCGACGCAGTAAGCCGTTGTTATCCATTGCTTTCAGCCGTACCAGCGGACGCGCCAGCTCGTTGGCCTGCCAGCCGCCGCGCAGGCTGTCCAGCAGAACTGGCAGCATCAAATCCTGGTAGAAATAGCAACGGCTTTCCGGCATCCGTTGCTTGCCGACCATCATGGTCGTGCGCGCCGTACGATACGAACGGGCAATACTGCCTGGCCCGGTAAAATAGTTGCCCAGCGACACGCGAAAACGCAGCTGTCCGTTCTCTTTCATGCGAGCAATGAGCTGCTCAACACGCTTGCGGTGATCTTCCGCGTCCCAGCGACCAAACTGATTGAGCGCCGGTTTCAGCACCACCATCTCGGTCAGGGAAACAATCGCAATCAGATTATTACGTTCAGGCGTAGTCAACGCGTTCTGCAATTGCTGTAGCTCCGCCATCGCGCTGTCAACGCCAAGCTGGCCACTATCAACCTCTACCACTGCCACCACGCGCGGCTGGTTCAAATCAATGCCTAAACGTTGCGCCCACTCCATCAGCGCCGGGGTATTCTCTTCCGCCTGAATCAGATTCATCACCAGCTCTTCACGCAGGCGGCTATCCTGCGCTAACAGATGCATCAGGCGCGACTGCTCCAGCATCATTTCGGCTGTCATGCACACCAGCTCGCCGTATTTACGTAGATGTTCCGGTTCACCGGTAAGCCCGATAACGCCAACGATTTCGCCTTCCAGACGCAACGGCAGGTTTATCCCCTGACGCACGCCGTGCAAATGCCTCGCCACTGCATCGTCAATGTCCACCACCCGGCCCTGCGAAAGCACCAGCAGCGCACCTTCGTGCAATTCACCAATGCGTTCGCGATCGCCACTGCCAATGATCCGCCCACGGGCATCCATTACGTTGATATTGGTATCAATGATGCGCATGGTTCGCGCCACGATATCCTGCGCCATTTTGGTATCAAGATGCCAGCCAGCCATAAACCCCTCCTGTGAGCAGAGCTCAAGCATAGGGAAGATAATAAGCGGCGACATTGTGCAAATGCACAAAGCGGAAGGGAGAAATATGGAGTTGTGGGAGCTATCACAAAAAGAACCCCTTCCTGTACAGGAAGGGGTTGAGGGAGATTACTGCATCAACAGATAGATGGAGCTGTCGCCACGCTGAATGTTCAGCGCCAGTACAGCGGGTTTGCTGTCGAGGATTTTGCGCAATTCGGCGATGTTTTTCACCGGCTGCTGATTCGCACCGATAATCACATCCCCTTTCTTCAGGCCGATCTGTGCAGCCGGAGAATTCGGTTTCACGTCGCTTACCACGACACCTTTATCCTGGCCTTTGTTGCTCATATCGGCACCTTCAATGCCTTTGAAGATAGAGCTGGAATCAACCTGAGTCTGGCTGCTCTGCTGCAATTCCAGGTTCACGGTGACCGGCTTACCGTCACGCAGCAGACCCAGGGTGATTTTGCTGCCGACCGGCATCGTACCCACCTGCGCACGCAGGGCGGCGAAGCTGCTGATAGGTTTGCCGTTCAGGGAGGTAATCACATCCCCGGCTTTAATACCGGCTTTCGCTGCGGAAGAGTTCGGCATTACCTGGCTGACGAATGCGCCACGCTGAGCGTCAACTTTCATCGCTTTCGCCAGCTCAGAGCTCAGTTCGGTCCCCATAATACCCAGCTCACCACGTTTAACCTGACCAAACTCAACCATCTGTGAAGTCAGGTTTTTCACCATGTTGCTTGGGATTGCAAAACCGATACCGATGTTACCGCCGTCCGGCGCGAGGATCGCGGTGTTAATGCCGATCAGCTCACCGTTCAGATTGACCAGCGCGCCACCGGAGTTACCCCGGTTGATCGCAGCATCCGTCTGAATAAAGTTTTCATAGTTCTCCGCATTCAGGCCGCTACGGCCCAGAGCAGAAACGATGCCGGAGGTCACGGTCTCACCGAGGCCAAACGGGTTACCGATTGCTACGGTGTAATCCCCCACGCGCAGCGCGTCGGAGTCTGCCAGCTTAATCGCCGTCAAGTTTTTCGGATCCTGAATTTGGATCAGCGCGATATCGGAGCGTGGATCTTTGCCCACGATCTTCGCGTCAAATTTACGGCCATCGCTCAACTGAACCTTAATTACCGTAGCGTTATCCACCACGTGGTTGTTGGTCACGACATACCCTTTCGCAGCATCAATAATTACGCCGGAACCCAGCGCCATAAATTTCTGCTGCTGGCCGCCGCCGTTACCAGCGCCCGGTGCGCCGCCCTGGCAGAACGGTGAACTCTGGAACGGAGATCCGTCCTGGCAGAACGGTGAATTATCACCAAAGAACTGCTGGAAATTACGCGGCATACGCGGCGTATTCACCGTCGTGCTCCCCTCGACGTTAATACTTACCACCGATGGCATCACTTTTTCGAGCATCGGGGCCAGGCTTGGCATCTGTTGGGCGGTCATTGCTGAAGACGACGTCTCAGCCGCAGTTGCAGACAGGGGGGACAACGCCAAACCTAAACTCAGAGCCAGTGCACTCATTGCTAATGTGGTTTTTTTCATGTGTTTCGTTCTCGATTAACAGGTAACGCAAAATTGCTGTCTACGTCAGAGTCGTTTTATAACGCTAAGTTCCAGAATTGAGTTTAAGGAAAAAGTAAAATTTTATTGGCCGTCTTTACAAATGAGTATTTATTGTTCTACGGCCATCAAGCGACGATATTCATCCCAGGCATACAAATCTGTCATCCCGCTGATATAATCCTGGATCAACCGGCAGCGATAATAATATTCCAGAACCGAATACTCAGCGCACTCCGTCGATATTTTACTAACCGCCTCAACATACGCAAGACGATGGCGGGTAGACAACTTCTGAAATAAACGGGACTCGATAGGAAAACGTTTTACTCTTTCATTGTCGACCAGTTCAGTAAAATCTGACTGAGACATTTTCAATAACGGTTGATAGATCTCCAGCAACCCGCTGATCACCCGATAGCCCTGTAATTCCAGTTGCTCAACATCCGGATGGCTAAACACATGTTTTACCGCCACATTCTTATAAACGCCCAGTAACTGGCTGAAGCTACTGGCATCTTCTAACAGCGCATGATTAAAGCTGCCTTCATAAATCTGCGGCAAATTATCAATAAACCGCTGGGCCGCATACGGAACCAGTTTATTCAGCGTATTGACGCGTAAATACATAAAGAACTGATCTTCGGTGCTGCGACTTAATGTATTTGAACGTGATTTTTCCCAGGCGTTCTCAACAACCTGACTAAACAGAGAGCCTTTTTCGTGATGCCCCCACGCTTCATGCAGATGATGGTAAAGTTGCTCGACACTAAAGATTCTTTTCTCAACGGCATCTTCCAGGTCGGCCACGCAATATGAGATATCATCGGCAGCTTCCATAATCCAGGTTAATGGAAAACGACTGTAAGGTGCTAATGATAATTCTTTACGTAACCGCTCAATATACGGTTCCTCGGAAAGGTAATAACCAGGCTTCTTCATTAAATAGTTGTGCGTCTCGGGTGCACTGCCGCGCCACCATGCCGGACGGGTATATTTTAAAATACCGCCAACCTGCGCCCAGGTAAGGTTCATACGCATCAAAGTATGCACCAGACGAATACCCTGCGCATTGCCTTCAAAATGACACAAGTCCTGGCGTACCTTGCGGCGAATATCATTCAGCGACTCTTCACCTTCACGCAAACGTAATGCCGTCACCTGGCAGCGGTCATCACTCAGGGGCTGACTTTCCGCGTCGGCGGGATACAACCGTTGGCGAAACCAGTCATTAATCGCCGCTTCGCCAAAATGACCAAACGGCGGATTACCGATGTCATGCATCAGGCACGACATTTCGACAATACTCTCAAACGGTCCCGTCAGTTCATCCAGACCATACTGATCCAGCAGCTTTAGCTCTTTCAGTCGGCTGAGGATCTCTTTCGCGATATAGCGCCCAACCTGCTGCACTTCCATCGAGTGCGTCAGACGCGTACGCACCGCTGCATTACGCTCCAGCGGAAAGACCTGGGTTTTTTGTTGCAGCCGGCGAATAGCCGGAGAATTGATAATACGTCCACGATCGCTTTCAAAAATTCGCAGGATCTCATGCTCCGTCTTCACGCCCTGCGGCGAACGGTAACGGCGATGCCAGTTTATTTTTTTTCGGAAATCGATCTGTACCATATCCTCTCCCGCCTGAGAAATGCGCTACCCCTTAAGCGCATGATAGACTATGCCCTCAAATCTGGCTTATCGCGAGTAAATCTATGAAAATCGGCATCATTGGTGCAATGGAAGAAGAAGTTACGCTGCTGCGTGACAAAATCGAAAACCGTCAGACCATCACGCTCGGCGGTTGTGAAATTTACACCGGCCAACTGAACGGTACTGAGGTTGCGCTTCTGAAATCAGGTATCGGTAAAGTGGCTGCGGCGCTCGGCGCTACGCTGCTGCTTGAACGCTGCAAGCCGGACGCCATCATTAATACCGGTTCCGCGGGTGGCCTGGCCTCTACGCTGAAAGTCGGCGATATCGTAGTTTCTGATGAAGCGCGCTATCACGACGCCGACGTCACTGCCTTTGGTTATGAATTTGGTCAGCTACCGGGTTGCCCGGCTGGTTTTAAAGCCGATCCTGCGTTGATTGCAGCCGCAGAATCTTGCATCGCCGAACTCAATCTGAACGCTGTTCGCGGACTTATCGTCAGCGGCGATGCATTCATTAATGGTTCCGTGGGGCTGGCTAAAATTAAGCATAACTTCCCGCAGGCGATTGCCGTTGAGATGGAAGCGACCGCAATTGCGCACGTTTGCCACAACTTTAAGGTGCCATTTGTCGTGGTTCGCGCTATCTCTGACGTTGCCGATCAGCAGTCCCATCTCAGCTTTGACGAATTCCTGGTGGTTGCCGCGAAGCAGTCAAGCCTGATGGTTGAAACGCTGGTGCAGAAACTGGCGCATGGCTAAATTATTCTCCAGGGCGCTGGTCGCCCTGCTTTTCACTCTCCCGGCGTTCCTTTACGCCGCACCGCGTGTTGTAACGCTTTCTCCTGCCAATACCGAACTCGCTTTTGCCGCAGGCATTACCCCAGTTGGCGTCAGCAGCTACTCAAACTACCCGCCAGAAGCCAAAAATATTGAAGAGGTCTCAACATGGCAAGGTATGAATCTTGAGCGTATTGTGGCGCTGAAGCCTGATTTGGTCATCGCCTGGCGCGGGGGAAATGCTGAGCGGCAGGTGAATCAACTGACCTCCCTGGGAATTAAGGTCATCTGGGTGGACGCCGTTACCATTGAGCAGGTTGCCGATGCGCTACGCCAGTTGGCTGCGTGGAGCCCCAAGCCTGAACAAGCTAAACAGGCGGCGCAAACCATGCTTGATGACTATGCTTTACTTAAATTTCAGTATGCCAACAAACCGAAAAAACGCGTGTTTCTCCAGTTTGGTGCCAATCCTCTGTTTACCAGTGGAAAAGGTTCTATTCAGCACGAAGTTCTTGAGGTATGCGGCGGAGAAAACATCTTTGCCGGTAGTCGGGTTCCCTGGCCGCAGGTTAGCCGTGAGCAGGTCCTAGCACGAGCCCCCCAGGCTATTGTTGCAACCGGCGGTCCGGGCGAAACTCTGAAAATTGAGCAATACTGGGGAAACCAGCTAAAAATACCCGTTATTACACTTAATAGTGACTGGTTCGAACGCGCGAGCCCGCGTATTATCCTCGCCGCAAAACAACTCTGTAATGCGCTTTCACAGATAAATTAGCGCCTGCCCCCACCAGGTCTGTTGTGAGGATTTAAAAATGCTCGTCTATTGGCTTGATATTGTCGGCACCGCGGTATTTGCAATCTCTGGCGTATTACTGGCCGGAAAATTACGTATGGATCCGTTTGGCGTCCTGGTCCTCGGCGTGGTTACCGCCGTCGGAGGTGGCACGATCCGCGATATGGCGCTGGATAATGGACCGGTTTTTTGGGTTAAAGATCCAACCGATCTGGTCGTGGCGATGATCACCAGCATGCTGACGATCCTGTTGGTACGGCAGCCAAGACGCCTGCCGAAATGGATCCTTCCGGTGCTGGATGCCGTTGGCCTGGCGGTGTTCGTGGGTATTGGCGTCAACAAGGCCTTTCTCGCAGGAACAGGCCCGTTGGTGGCGATTTGTATGGGGGTGATTACCGGCGTCGGCGGTGGGATCATTCGCGATGTATTAGCACGTGAAGTCCCGATGATTTTGCGTACCGAGATCTACGCCACAGCCTGTATTATCGGCGGGATCGTGCATGCGACGGCGTTTTATACCTTTGATGTTTCACTGGAAAACGCCAGTATGATGGGGATGATTGTCACCCTGCTGATTCGGCTTGCCGCCATTCGCTGGCATTTGAAATTACCGACGTTTGCGCTGGATGATAACGGACGTTGACATGATGATGCAGAATATGTAGGCCGGATAAGGCGTTTACGCCGCCATCCGGCACATTGCCCGGTGGCGCTACGCTTACCGGGCCTACACCATCAGACCACTGGTATTACAGACAGCAATCAGATGCTGAAAGAAGAACCACACCCGCAGGTGCTTTTCGCATTCGGGTTAGTCACAACGAAGCGGGAACCTTCCAGACCTTCGGTATAGTCAACCGCGCCGCCCACCAGATATTGCAGGCTCATCGGGTCAACCACCAGACCAACACCTTGCTTCTCAATGGTCATATCACCATCGTTCACCTGATCGTCAAAGGTGAAACCGTACTGGAAACCGCTGCAACCACCGCCGGTGATATACACACGTAATTTCAGATTCGGGTTATCTTCGTCAGCGATCAGGCTTTTTACTTTATTGGCTGCTGCTTCAGTAAATTGCAGTGGCAGCGCTACGTCATCACTCATATTTTGCTCCAAACGACATTGGCAATTGGGCAAATTATAACCCAATGGTTAAGGCCATTATCTAATACCCTGGTATTTCGTTCAAGTATTCTCGCCAGCGGCTGTACCCTGGCTTTTAGCCGCCTGCTCCGCTTCCTGTTTTGCCAGCGTACGGGCAAGGATAGTCGAGTATAGCGGCTTTCCGCCCATAAATTGGGCTAATAGTGTTGCGCCAAGACAGGTAATAATCATTGGCAAAATGAGCTGATAGTTATCGGTCATTTCCAGTACCAGTATAATGCCCGTTAACGGCGCGCGCACCGAGGCCGCCAACAATGCCCCCATTCCGGCGATGGCGAAGGTCCCGGCCTCCAGATGATAATGCGGAAAAGAGGCCGCTGCCGCCATACCGAACGCGGTGCCAAGCAACGTGCCTAATGCCAGCATCGGGGCAAATATCCCGCCGGGCGCGCCGGACGAGAAGCACAGCAGCGTAGTAATGACGCGGGCAATAAAGATAAACAGCAGTAAACCAACGCTGAAATTCCCTGCCGCAGCGATAGGTATCAGGTTAAACCCGCCTCCAGCCGCTTCAGGTGTAATTAAGCCAAGGATCCCGCACAGACCGCCGATCGCACCGCCCATCAGCACCCATTTTTTGAGATCGCCTCCGTGGAAACGCTGGAACATATCCTGGGTCCGCAACACCATGGTGTTGAACAACGGTCCGACACAGCCAAAAATAACCCCCAGGACCAGATACAACCACAGCGTGTTCACCGGTGCATTGGAGAGCTTCCCAACTTCAATAAGCGGTGCCTCGCCGTTGAAAACACGAAACACAATGCTCGACATGATGACGCCGGTAAACACGGCTTTGATCGAGACAAGGTTATAGCGAAACTGCGGGCGCATCTCTTCAATAATGAACAGGATCCCCGCCAGCGGAGCGTTAAACGCCGCCGAAAGGCCCGCTGCCGCACCGGTCGCCAATAAGGTATGCCGCGCTTCTGCGCTACGCATGCGGAAAATATCCAGCACCATGCGCCCGAGGTTACCACCGATCTGCACGGTCGGTCCTTCTCGCCCGAGCACCATACCGGCACCCAGCGTACCCATACCGCCGAAAAATTTCACCGGCAGTACGCGCCACCAGCGCACAGGCCGAAGTTCTTCCAGCGCGCCTTCAATCTCTGGGATCCCCGAACCACCGGCTTCCGGCGCAAACTTACGCACCAGGAAATAGCCGACCATCGCCAGCAACGCAGAGAGAATAAATGCCAGCGGCCACAGCAGAATGGCATGGTCCGCAACCTGAGCCAGCGCGCCAATGCGCTGATTCTGCACCCAGGTCACCGCTTTCTCAAATGCCACGCCAACAAACCCTGTCACTGTACCCACTACGGCAGCCATCAACAGGATCGCCAACGGCGTTTTGTCTCGTTCCAGGAGTCGACGGATTTGATCCCTGCGGCGTAAACGCACAATTTGTTGTGCTTCAAAAGAGGGAGTGTCTGTCTTCATCAGATGATCATTAATTGGTAATACAAATACGGAATCGGCATTCTACTCGCACATTTCACGAAAATCCCCTGCAAATCGTATTGTTTCAAATGCGTAAAACTTTCATAACCTTCTCTGAATAACTAGAATAGCGGGCATTTACTTTTTCTACGAACCAGGACCCCATCCATGAGTAAGTCTGAAAATCTCTACAGCGCAGCACGCGAACTTATCCCTGGCGGCGTTAACTCCCCCGTTCGCGCCTTTACTGGCGTGGGTGGTACTCCGCTGTTTATCGAAAAAGCCGACGGCGCGTATCTGTACGATGTCGATGGTAAAGCCTATGTTGACTACGTCGGTTCCTGGGGACCGATGGTGCTGGGCCATAATCACCCGGCAATCCGTAATGCGGTGATTGAAGCTGCGGAGCGCGGTTTAAGCTTTGGCGCACCGACCGAAATGGAAGTGAAAATGGCGGAGCTGGTCACTGAACTCGTGCCGACCATGGACATGGTGCGCATGGTGAACTCCGGCACGGAAGCGACGATGAGCGCAATCCGTCTGGCGCGCGGTTTCACCGGTCGCGATAAGATCATCAAATTTGAAGGCTGCTACCACGGTCATGCCGACTGTCTGCTGGTCAAAGCGGGTTCCGGCGCGTTAACGCTGGGTCAGCCGAACTCCCCGGGCGTTCCGGCTGATTTCGCGAAACACACCCTGACCTGCACCTATAACGATCTCGCTTCAGTACGTGCGGCATTTGAACAATATCCGCAGGAGATCGCCTGCATCATTGTTGAGCCGGTCGCAGGCAACATGAACTGCATCCCACCGCTGCCGGAATTCCTGCCGGGCCTGCGTGCGCTATGCGATGAGTTTGGCGCGCTGTTGATCATCGATGAAGTGATGACCGGCTTCCGCGTGGCGCTGGCCGGCGCACAGGATTATTACGGCGTCGTGCCGGATCTGACTTGTCTTGGCAAAATCATCGGTGGCGGAATGCCCGTTGGCGCATTCGGTGGCCGTCGCGATGTGATGGACGCCCTTGCACCAACCGGACCGGTTTACCAGGCGGGTACGCTTTCCGGTAACCCGATTGCGATGGCGGCAGGCTTCGCCTGTCTGACCGAAGTCGCCCAGCCGGGTATTAATGAAACGCTGAACGAACTGACGACGCGTCTGGCGGAAGGTCTGCTGGAAGCTGCTGAAGAAGCGAATATTCCGCTGGTAGTTAATCATGTAGGCGGGATGTTCGGGATTTTCTTCACCGATGCAGAAACCGTAACCTGCTATCAGGATGTGATGGCATGCGACGTTGAACGCTTCAAGCGTTTCTTCCACATGATGCTGGATGAAGGAATTTATCTGGCGCCGTCCGCGTTCGAAGCAGGCTTTATGTCCGTGGCGCACAGTGAAGAAGATATCAATAACACCATCGACGCCGCGCGCCGGGTGTTTGCGAAACTGTAAAGGAGAACGTCCAGAAGCAACGTAGGCCGGGTAAGGCGAAGCCGCCACCCGGCTTTTTTATTGCCGGATGGCGACGCAAAGCGTCTTATCCGGCCTACATGAAAAGAATCAGCCTCAGCGGCTCTGCTTTCTCAACAAATAGATAAAGTACGGCGCGCCAATAAACGTCGACAGTAATCCCGCCGGGATCTGATACGGAAACAACACCATCCTGCCGCACCAGTCAGCAAAAACCAGCAACACGCCACCCGCCAGCGCTGAAATCAGCATATGCGGCATCGCCCGACGAAAACCCATCATCCGGGCAATATGCGGCGCCATCAGCCCGACAAAGCTCAACGGTCCAATGGTCATAGTGGCTGTCGCCGTCAGCCCTGCCGCCAGCAGCAGTAACCCCACGCGTGATGGCGTAATAGCCATACCGACAGCCCGTGCCGTATCGCCGCCGAGCGGTAAAATTGTCAGCCAACGGCGGCACAGCGGCGTCATCGCCAGCAGGATAACCATTACAATCCCGGTGCGCAGCACCTGTTCGCCACTCGCGTTATAGGTTGAGCCGGAGATCCAGGTTAGCACCCCCGCCATACGCGGATCGCCGCTGGCCTGCAGCATCATCAGCAGCATTGTAAACGCCGTGCTGAGCGCCATCCCTGCCAGCAACATGCGGTGCGGTGAAAAGCCCCCGCGCCCGGCGGCAATCATAATGATAAGCAAGGTGGCTGCCGCACCGAGGCTCCCGGCCGGCAGCAGCCAGCCAAAGGCATTGCCAGGGACCAGAAATAACATTAGCACCACGCCAAATGCCGCCCCGGAGCTAATTCCTAATACTTCCGGACTGGCCATTGGATTTCCGGTCAGACGCTGAATAATACAGCCAGCTACCGCTAACATTACCCCGGCAATCAGCGCTGCCAGAACACGTGGCCAGCGCCAGGGCATGAGCTCATCCAGCATCGCGCCGCTGGCCCATGTCCAGCCGTGCGCATCGCGGCCAAACGCGAGCGCCACAATAACGGTAAGCAGCAATATCGCCCCGCCCGCCAGGGCAAACATCAGTACATTCTGCCGCTCAGCAGCGATGCGGTTACTGGCATTCATATCCGGCGCGCTCATACTTCTAAGGCGCGGCAACAGCCACAGCAGCAATGGCGCGCCAATCAGCGCCGTCACCGAACCAGTGGAGACTTCCATCCATACGCGGGTCAGCCACAGAATAATTTGGTCGGAGAGCCAGAGGATCAACGCACCAATCAGCGGGGCCAGCATCAGACGCGCCAGCAGACGACGCGCGCCGAGCATTTTCGCCAGCAGCGGTGCAAACAGGCCAATAAAGCCGATAATCCCAACCGCGTTAACCAGTAAGGCGCTGATAACAATGGCCAGCGATAACGCCGCCAGACGTGCCAGCGACAGCGCCAGACCGAGGTTACGCGCCACGCCGTCATCCAGTCCCATCAGCGTCATTGGGCGTAATAACAACAGCGTCAGCATCACACCGCCCAGCAGTTGCGGCCACAGACGCTGTACGCCGCTCCAGTCGGTCTGCGTTAGCGTACCGCTGCTCCATAAAAACATGCTTTGCAGTTGATCGTGATGGAAGATAACCATCAACTGGTTAATTGCCCCGCAGTACAGGCTGACCACCAGCCCGGCAAGGATTAACGTCACCGGAGAAAGACGTTTGCCCCAGGCAACGCCAAACACCAGAGCCCCAACAACACATGCTCCCGCCAGCGCCGCAAATTGCGTGGTCAGCGCACCGGGAATAGCCCACAGCGTGGTAACCGTAATGCCCAACTGCGCCCCGGTTGCGACACCTAACGTAGTGGGTTCTGCCAGTGGGTTACGCAGCACCTGCTGAAACAAGACACCGACCAGCCCCAGCCCGGCACCGACCAACAGCGAAATCGCCAGCCTCGGCAGCAGACTGTAGTGGAAAACCATCTGCTCAATAGCATTGATATCCGGTGACCAGATAGCCTGTTGCCACTGACTGCGCGGTAGCGCAACAGAGAAGTTAACCCAGGTCAGCCAACAGGCAGCGACAAACAGAACCGCCAGAAGAAGCGTTGGGAACAGCGCAATTCGTTTACTCACGCTTTGACTCCCAGCGCATTATCCAGAATGCGGGCAAAATGCATCGCCGAGAGCGTGGCACCATAGAACCAGACGGCAGGCACACGCTGAAAACGTCCGCTGCGGACAAACGGCATCGCCTGCCATAATGGCGTAGACATCAGCGCAGCCATCTCTTTATCGTTGCCGTGGTCAAAACACAGCACATCGACATCCTTATAAGCAGCCAGACGGTCAATACTCACGGCAGTGCTGCCCCAAAAGTTTGTCTCGCCCTGCCAGGCGTTGGGGATCCCATAATCATCCAGCACGTCCTGAAACAGGCTGTTTGGGCCAAACACCAACATATGTCGCGAATCAAGCAGGGAAGTGAGAAGTACAGGGCGCGCGCCGCGTTGAATGAAGCGCGGTTTCAGGCTGGCGATAAAACGATCGTACTCGGTCAGATGGCGTTCAGCAGAGGCTTGCAGATTGAACAATTGCGCCATTTCCTGCAGCGATTGTCGCGCAACGGCCAGCGGCTTTTTACCGTCACTGAAGTTAAATCCCCGGCCAGGTGCAATCCGCGCCAGCTTTTCAGGGGAAGGACCATAGCCTGCCGACCACAGCAAAAACGAGGGTTTCATTTCGGTCAACAGTTCGAGATTGGGCTCCGTACGTAGCCCGACATCAATCACAGAATCCGGCAACGGGGGCTCACTGACCCACAGCTTGTAGTTAGGGATATCGGCAATGCCATACGGCGTAATACCCAGCGCCAGCAATAGCTCTACCGGTAGCCATTCCAGCGCCACAATGCGCTGCGTATCAACCGCCGCAGCGTGCGCCGTATTCATCCGCCACAGCAGCGGCGACAGCGCCATCGCCGCAAGCAGCCGCCGACGGGTAATATGATGTAATTCAATCATTAATAGACAAAACTCACGGGTGCGGCACCGGCCGGATGCGGCAAAATGCCCATCGGGATACCGTAAATCTGTTCCAGAGTTTCACTGCGCATCAGTTCAGCAGGCGTCCCTTGTGCAATCATTTCACCACCGCGCAGCGCAACTAAGTAATCACAGTAGCGGGCCGCCATGTTGATATCATGCAGCACCGCAATCACCGTCAGCCCGCGCTGCTGACTTAAGCGATGCACCAGTGCCAGTACGTCAACCTGATGAGCGATATCCAGCGCGGAAGTCGGTTCATCAAGCAGCAGACAGCGGCTGTCCTGCGCTACCAGCATGGCAATCCACGCGCGCTGGCGTTCTCCGCCGGACAGACTATCAACCAAACGGTGCGCCAGCGGTTTTAAGCCAACCAGCGAAATCGCCTCTTCTACTTTCTCTCTGTCGGCAACGCCAAAACGTCCCAGCGCTCCGTGCCACGGATAGCGGCCAATCGCCACCAGTTCGCGCACAGTCATCCCTTCGGCCTGCGGCAACTGCTGCGGCAGATAGGCGACCTTGCGGGCAAACGCTTTACTGCTCCAGTTCTCCAGCGGCTGTTCGTCGAGCAGGATTTCACCTTCTGACGGCGGCTGATGACGTCCCAGCATTTTCAATAACGTCGATTTTCCGGAACCGTTGTGGCCGATAAGGCCGGTCACTTTACCCACAGGAAAAGTTAATGAGAGAGGATGCAAAAGCGTGCGGCCAGGCACACGAAAGGAGACATTACGCAACGCAAAAGTAGTGTCGGGATGGGATCTGTTTTCCTGCATAGCAGCCAACTTGTAAAACGGGCACGCAAAGCGTGCCCAATAGAAATTAGAAACGGAAGGTTGCGGTTGCAACGACCTGACGTTCTGCGCCCCAGAAGCAGCCATAGGTATTGAAGCAGCTGGCGACGTATTCACGGTCAAACAGGTTGTTCACATGCAGCGCCACGTTGGAGCCCGCCATGCCGACGCGCGCCAGATCGTAACGTACTAACGCATCCACCAGCGTATAGCTCCCCACTTTAAAGGAGTTTGCCGGATCGCCATAACTGGAACCAGTATAACGAACGCCAGTACCCAACGTCAGCCCAGAAAGCGCGCCGTCATAAAGGGTGTAATCGCCCCACAATGATGCCATGTGTTTTGGCACCTGCGCAGGCGTATTGCCCTTGTAGTTGGTGTCGGTGGTGTATTCCGCGTCGGTGTAGGTATAAGAACCCACTACGTTGACGCTGGCAGACAGCGCCGCTTTCGCTTCAATTTCCACTCCGCGAGAACGAATTTCACCACCTTCAACTGACCAGAACGATCCGTTCGGATCGGCCATCAGATTGTTGGTTTTAGTCAACTGATAGACAGCACCGGTGATCACGATTGGACGATCGTTCGGCACATACTTCACGCCAGCTTCGTACTGCTTACCTTTGGACGGCGCAAAGATATTACCGCTTGCACCCGTCTGAGAAGCCGGTTCAAACGACTCGCTGTAGCTGAAATACGGGGTTACGCCGTTGTCGAACAGGTAGTTAACACCGCCACGCCAGGTGAATTGCTTATCATCGCGGGAATCCGTTACACCAGAAACACGGTTCAGAGAGTCCTGTTTAGCCCAGTCGTAACGACCGCCCAGAGTAACCAGCACCTTATCCCATTGCGCCTGATCCTGAACATACAAGCCAGTCTGCTTCTGTTTGTTCAGCACTTTGTAAGGACCTGAAGGGCCTGGGTGTGAGCCAAAATCGAAGTCGCTACGGTCGAGGTTATAGATATCGGACGGCGCAACAGAGCCCGCATAGCCAAACCAGGAGTTGATATCGTTCCGCATACGCATAAAGTCAACGCCGGTCAGCAGCGTGTGATCTACGTCGGCAGTAGCGAACTTGCTTTGCAGCTGAGTATCGACGGAGAAGTTCTGCAATTTCTCATTATCGATAACATACTGACGCGTCAGCGTATGATCCCAGTCGGCCTGAGGAACGCTGGCACAAGGGCTGTTAGCCGGATCCTTGGTATAGAGCGGATCGGAGCACATACCGTAGCCATACACGCTGTTCTGCGAGACTTTATTTTGCGCGTAACGCAGGTTCTGACGCACGGTAAAGGTGTCGTTAAATTCATGATCGAAGCTGTAGCCCACCATCTTCTCGTTACGAGAATAGGTATTGTTGTTCGCCCCTTCGTTGAAATCGGTAGGCAGACGCTTGCCATTCGGCAACTCAGTCACCGTCCCTTCTTTCGGCAACCAGCCGTAATAACCTGTTTCCGGCTCGTTCTGGAAGTAGGAGAGGAAGGTGAAGTTTGTCTTATCGTCCGGACGCCATGAGAAAGATGGCGCGATGGCATAGCGTTGTTCTTCTGCGCCCTGCTGCTGCGCATTGGCGGAACGCGCCAGGCCAGTTAAGCGGTAAGAGTATACGCCGTCATCATCCAGCGCATCGCTGAAATCAAAACCGGTCTGGAACAGGCTGTCAGTGCCCATCTTGAACTGAATTTCTTTCAACGGTTCTGTGGTCGGGCGTTTGCTGACCATATTCAACAACCCACCTGGGTTGCTCTTTCCGTACAGAACGGAAACCGGACCACGCATCACTTCGGCGCGTTCCAGCATATAAGGGTCGATCACCGCATCATTGTAGAAGTTACCCTGCATCTTCAGGCCATTCAGATAGTTATTCTGACTTTGGCCATCGGCAGCGAAGCCACGGATGATCAGGTAATCATAGGTATTGGACGCACCACGCGTACCCACGGCAACGCCCGGGGTGTAGCTAAGCGCCTCTTTGACCGATTTTGGCTGATGCAACGCCATCTCTTCGGCGGTGACCACTGAAATAGACTGAGGAACTTTTTGAATCGGAGTGTCGGTTTTGGTCGCCGTAGCAGACTGTCGTGCGGCGATGGTTGCCGCTGGCCCCCATGCGCTTTCCTGCGGAGCAGGAGCTGCAGTTACGGTGATGGTTTCTTCTTTCGGGTCAACCGCCGCCTGTGCATAGACAGACATGCCGCTAACCGCTGTGGCTACCACTACTGCGATTTTACGCAGTGATGAACTTGGCTGAGCAGTTTTAAGACGCGCCATTGGTATTTCTCTGATGAAAGTGAATGATAACGTAAACGAGAATTATTATTATAACGGCAGCATAATATTCGAAACTCTGGCGAGATAGCAAGCAATACGCGCCCCTACTAAAACTGAGGGGTTAAGAAATAACCAGATGAAAAGAAAGGGTTAATAAATTAGGCTGGAATGTTAGAGCGCTGACAACCCGCCGCAGCGGGTCGCAAGGCGTTAGCGGTAAAAGACCTCAAAAGTCGCGACGGCGTCCACTTTCCCGGCTTTGACATTGCCGGTTTTGGCATAGCGTGCCTTCAGCGGAATTTCTGCCACTTCGTTAGCGCTGGTGCTGCTCACAGCGGTATAGGTTTGATCAAAACTCAGCACATTATTGTTCGTGTCCAGAATCTGGATACCGACACCGCTGGCAGAGCTGTCTCCACTGGCGATAGCCAAAATATTGCCATCCGTAACGCCTGTCGAACCAGCACTGTTGAACTTATAATCGATTTGGGTACCTGCCCGACAATCAGAAATCTCGATTTTGAAACTGTTATCGGTGAGTACTTCTGAAAATTGACTGTCAAAGTTATCGACATTAATCGTCTTCAGCGGCACGTAGATATTTTTATCCTCCAGGTTACAGGTATTAGTCTGGATATGAATGCTGGTGGGAGATACCAATATCTGAGCTATCACATCATTACCCCACTTCTCTTGCGCTGTCAGCCGGGAGGTATCAAGATAACCATCCTCGACGTCGCCCGTCACAACCAACTGCATTGACGCATGGTACTTTGTATGAATACTGTTCCATCCGCTTGCTCCATAGCTATAAAAATGCATGGGTGTGACGATATCCTCAGAGGTAAAGGTAGGTGTTCGTTCTTCCGCTTCAGCCATGCGGATACCTATACCTGGAACGCTAGTCTGATAAACGCCTTCCAGCACTCCATTGCGGGCATCGGCATCCGTTAACACTGCGTAACCTTTGTATTTGTTGCCAGTATCCTGGCAATCCATATCGATTTGGCCGCTCTCAATGCTTCCCTCATAAATAACCGTACCAACTGATACGTCAGGTTCCACAGTGATGCTTGCCGGTAGCTGAAAGGTCATTGCGCCATTTTCCGGGTAATTTCCGGTACATGTGGCGGCATAAACAGGTGCCGCAGATCCAGCTAAAATCAATATGATCAACATAGCCCTGAAAATGTTTATGTTCCTTTTACTCATATCTGACAATTTCCGTATTCATAAGCCATATTCCATTATTGGCAATTAACCGTAGCTGAGAGAATTCCCGTACCCATGTTCACAGGTACGCTTACGCTGCCCGTACATTTCGTCTGTGCGGTATTTCCCCATTGCACCTCAATGCGCTGTGTTCCTTTTAGCCCAGTGACATACACTTCACCGTCGTCACCCACGATCGATGTCGTACCGTCCATACTTAACAGAGCACCAAAAGGAACCACGCTCTGACCATGTTTTAAGGTAAGTAATGCACGCTTACCTGAACGCGCCGTGAAGTCAGCTTTCAGGGCGGCCCCTTTTGTCGGAACCACATCCAGAGAAGCATCCTGAATATCAATATCATCACGTCCCTGAGTATTCACAGTAATAGTATTACGGCGATAATTGGTTAAAGTTGGCACAATGGCATTGCCCCAATAATCGGTGTAAACCCCCCGGGAATTTTGTATTTTTACATTATCGCCATCGGTAATGTGCACAATGGCAAAAGCATCCTGAATGGATTGTCCAAGCGTTATTCCCTGCGAATGCGCAACAACGGAACCCTGGGCGCCATAGCCCCACTGTTTACTGTCTTTTTGATAACTGTAATTGGCGCTGAACTCGCCAACCGATGTCCGATACCGGGAAGAGAGATAGGCACCATAACCGACATCGTTATCGGTGTAGGTTTGCTGAAGGTTATAATTTAAATTGTTATCTTCCAGTAGCGTTCCACTGACGCCAACCTGATGTGCACTATTATCATTTTTTGAACTTGTCAGAGTATATGTTCCCCAGGCATTAGGGAAGGTGCGAACAAGTTCCTGATATGAGATCATCATATTCATCCGGAGCGCATCCCAGAGGGACATCATGAGCCATCAACTCACCTTCGCCGATAGTGAATTCAGCACTAAGCGCCGTCAGACCCGAAAAGAGATTTTCCTCTCCCGCATGGAGCAGATTCTGCCATGGCAGAATATGACCGCTGTCATCGAGCCGTTTTATCCCAAGGCGGGCAATGGCCGACGGCCCTATCCGCTGGAGACCATGCTGCGTATTTACTGCATGCAGCATTGGTACAACCTGAGCGACGGTGCCATGGAAGATGCCCTGTACGAAATCGCCTCCATGCGCCTGTTTGCCCGATTATCCCTGGATAGCGCCCTGCCGGATTGCACCACCATCATGAATTTCCGCCACCTGCTCGAGCAGCATCAACTGGCCCGTCAATTGTTCAAGACCATCAATCGCTGGCTGGCCGAAGCAGGCGTCATGATGACCCAAGGCACTTTGGTGGATGCCACCATCATTGAGGCACCCAGCTCTACCAAGAACAAAGAGCAGCAACGCGATCCGGAGATGCATCAGACCAAGAAAGGCAATCAGTGGCACTTTGGCATGAAGGCCCACATTGGTGTCGATGCCAAGAGTGGCCTGACCCACAGCCTAGTTACCACCGCGGCCAACGAGCATGACCTCAATCAGCTGTGTAATCTGCTTCATGGAGAGGAGCAATTTGTCTCAGCCGATGCCGGCTACCAAGGAGCGCCACAGCGCGAGGAGCTGGCCGAGGTGGATGTTGACTGGCTGATCGCCGAGCGTCCCGGCAAGGTAAAAACCTTGAAGCAGCATCCGCGCAAGAACAAAACGGCCATCAACATCGAATACATGAAAGCCAGCATCCGTGCCAAGGTGGAGCACCCGTTTCGCATCATCAAGCGGCAGTTCGGCTTCGTGAAAGCCAGATACAAGGGGCTGCTGAAAAACGATAACCAACTGGCGATGTTATTCACCCTGGCCAACCTGTTTCGGGTGGACCAAATGATACGTCAGTGGGAGAGATCTCAGTAAAAACCGGAAATAACGCCAGAAATGGTGGAAAAAATAGCCTAAATAGGCTGATTCGATGTGTTTGCGGGAAAAAAATCGGCCCAGATCCGCGAAATTTTAATCAGCGAGTCAGCTTGGGAAGAAATGACCTGCTTATTCGCACCTTCCTTAACACAGAGGGGAAATAGACAATGGCTGGAGATGTGCTGGAATATAAAACCAACAACATCATAGATATAATATATCTTTATCAACTCATTCAGTTTAAAACATTCCCTTGTGTCATCTATTCTACGTACCATAATGAATAAAAGCTAATCAACGCATTCACCAAAACTAAAGAAACAACATACAACATCTTGTTTTAGCAGAACAATTTATGAAAATAATATTTTCTTAATGGTGATTTTAGTCAGCGTGAACATATTCATAAAAACAATATTACTCACATATGCATACGGGAAGATAATAAAAAAACGCAGAAAAAATAGAATAAAATCAACCAACCGATGATATATACAAAAAAATAATATATTGAATTTATGATTAAACGGAAAATATAGGCAGGAAACACCATCACTGTTCACCCTATCCTGAGCTTGCTATACAGACCGAAATGCGAATACCACAAGAGGGAGAATTCCCCCACATCAGCAGGCACCGATGCGGGGGAGGACAGCTAAAAAATCAGTTACCGCCAAACATATCTTTTATCCAACCAGCCACGCCATCGCTGTCTTTCTTCTCTTGCTGCGGCGGTTGCTGCTGTTGAGGCTGCTGCTGCGGCTGTTGAGAAGATTGATCAAACGGATTCCCCGACTGCTGCAGCATTTCACCCTGCTGACACAGCGAATCAGGATCGGTGGTCCATACCGGAAGCGTGCGCATCCCGCCGCTACAAACGAAGTTACCGTCGTAGTCTACGCCCATATCCACCACATCCTCCGGTGGCGTCAGCACCAGCGGTGTTGGCGTCTGGTTAGCCAGATAACGCTGATAAATCGACATCGCGCCGCTGGCACCGTACAGCTTGGTTGGCTGGTTGTTATCGCGGCCCACCCAGGTGATGGTCACCTGGCTGCCGTCGATCCCGGCAAACCAGGTATCCACGTTGTTGTTGGTGGTCCCGGTTTTCCCTGCCAGATGCAAGCCAGGATATTTCGCGCCAAGCTGACGACCCGTACCACGCTGAACCACCTGCTGCATGGTCCACAGCGTCATATACGCCGCCTGCGCCGGAACGGCACGCTCAGCCTGCGGGAAGCTCTGGTACAGCACGGTACCATCTTCGGCAATCACCGAACGCAGCGCCGACAACGGTGCACGGTTCCCGCCGCTGGCGATAGTCTGGAACGCCTGCGCCACTTCGATCGGCGTCAGGTTCAACGCCCCGAGCAGCATGGCCGGAACCGGGTTAAGCTGATCTTTCGGCGCGCCCAGCTTCAACCAGGTATCAGTCACGGCAGGCAAGCCCAGCGCCATCCCCAGATTTACCGTCGGTACGTTCATGGAGCGGGTTAACGCATCCACCAGCATCACTTTTCCGCTTTCGCTATAACGACGATCATCGTTCTGTGGCGACCAGACCTGACCGTTCGGCTGACGTAGTGCAATCGGCGCATCAGCAATCCAGGTATTCAGGCGGTAAAGTTTCGGCTGGCTGAGCGCAGTCAGATAGGTCGCCGGCTTCGCCAGAGAACCAATCGAACGACGCGCCTGCATCGCACGGTTATAGCCCGCAAACTGCGGCTCTGCCCCGCCAACCATGGCGCGAACTTCGCCACTGAATCGGTCAACCACCACAATCGCGGTTTCCAGATCGCTCAGCTTACGCTGTTTCTTCAGCACCGGAATGCCTTCCACCGCCGCTTTTTCCGCAGCGTCCTGCGCCACGGAATCAAAGGTGGTGAAAATTTTCACGCCGGAGAGATCTTTAACTTTATCGCCCAGCTTCGCCTGAAGCTCCTGACGCACCATCTGCATAAAGGCTGGCTGTGGCGAGATCACTCCACCACGCGGCTGTACGCCTAACGGACGCGCGCTCAGCATGTCATACAGATCCTGATCGATGATCTGCTGCTGTTGCAGCAAACGCAGCACGAGGTTACGACGCTCCAGCGCCAGCTTCGGGTTACGCCATGGGTTATAGATTGACGCCCCTTTAACCATCCCCACCAGCAACGCCTGCTGGTCGAGACTCAGTTCTTCCACCGGACGACCGAAATAATAGAGGCTCGCCAGCGGGAAGCCGCGAATTTCATTATCGCCGCTTTGACCGAGATAGACTTCGTTCATGTACAGCTCAAGAATGCGATCTTTGCTGTAACGCGCATCCATCAGCAGCGCCATGTAAGCTTCGTTGGCCTTACGCCAGTAAGAACGTTCGCTGGACAGGAACAGGTTCTTCACCAGTTGCTGAGTCAGCGTACTCGCCCCCTGCACCGTGCGACCGGCCGTCAGGTTGGCCAGCACCGCACGACCAATCGAGTAGAGGCTGACGCCATCATGCTCATAGAAGTGACGGTCTTCGGTTGCCAGCAGCGTATCTACCAGCAGATCCGGGAATCCACTGCGCGGGACAAACAGGCGCTGCTCGCCGTTAGGTGAAGAGAGCATGGTAATCAGGCGTGGATCGAGACGGAAGAAACCGAACTGGCGGTTGTTATCCATATTCTCGATAGTGTCCAGATGATCGCCATCAAAGGTCAGACGTGCGCGCACCTGCCCTTCTTTACTGTCCGGGAAGTCAAACGGACGACGAATCATCTCAATGCTCTTCGCCTGTACGGTGAATTCGCCCGGACGCGTCATCTTCGAGACCTGACGATACTGCGTGGCCTCTAGCAGCTTCACCATCTCGTTCTTGCCGATGGGCATTTCTGGCTCAAGGTTAACCATGCGGCCATATACTGCCGCCGGAAGCTGCCAGACTTTACCGTCGATACGGCTACGGATTTTTTGGTCCAGATAGACGCCGTAAATGGCGATCAGCACCAAAAAAACAATCGACAGTTTTACCAGCAGCCAGAACCAGCCGCGTTTACCACGAGGCTTACGCCCTTTGCCTTTACCCTTACGCGGCATCGGTTCTTCATCCTCATAGTCATCATCATCATAATCGTCGTCATACTCTTCATCTCTGAGTTGACGACGGCTCACCTTTTGTTTCACCGGACGTGAGGGTTTCCCTTTACGTCCAATTGGCTCGCGGTCATTCCCCGCCATGCTTTTTCTCCGCAACATTCAGGCGCAAAGGCCCGATTCTCTGTTCTTCCGTCCTGCGACAGAAGAAGAAATCTCTCAATTTTCAGCTGTATTTATGCCGGATGGCGGCGTAAAACGCCTTATCCGGCCTACGTTCGCCCTGATAAGCGCAGCGCCATCAGGCAACCACGCATACAGCTATGAATACTTTTTGGTGCGCCGCGTTGGCGCGGTATTCGCCGGATCGTCCGGCCAGACATGTTTGGGGTAACGCCCTTTCATCTCTTTTTGCACCTCGCGGTACGATCCCTGCCAGAACGCACTCAAATCACTCGTCACCTGTAGCGGTCTTTGGGCCGGAGACAACAGCTCGAGTACCAGCGGCACGCGTCCCTGGGCGATAGTCGGGGTGTTTGCTTCACCAAACATTTCCTGCATCCGAACGGCCAATACAGGAGGATTATCCTCATGATAGCGAATGGCAATCCGGCTTCCCGTTGGCACAGTGTAATGCGCTGGCAGTTCACTATCCAGACGTTGCAGCATTGACCAGTCCAGCAAACCGCGCAATGCCTGACCCACATTGAGTGCTTTTAACGCGCGTAAAGAGTGCACACCGCTCATGTGTGGCAACAGCCAGCGCTCCAGCGTCTTCAGCAGAGAATCCTCATCTACCGCAGGCCAGTCGTACTCCGGTAACCAGTTTGCCGCACATTGCAAACGCAGCCGAAACTGCTCGGCCTCCGGCGTCCAGTTGAGCACACTTAGCCCTTTATCGCGAATACCATTCAGCATCGCCTGATGCAACTCTTCTTCCGAGGGCTTGGCTAGCGGCTGTACTTTTACCGTCAACTGGCCGATACGCGACCGACGCAGTGCTTTTAACGTTCCCTGGGCTTCATCCCATTCGATGGTGTCGGACTGTTGCAGCAGTTCAGGACACGTCTGCATCAACGCTTCAATATCCAGCGGCAACGCTAACAAAATACGCGCATCTGGCGATGCGCTACCCTGCAGTAACAGCGGCGCTATCAGCCACTCATGGCGCCCCAGGGCGTCATCAGCATCCAGCATCGCGCCCATACCGTTGGCCAGTTGATAGCGCCCTTCTTGTCCACGTCGACGGGCGATCCGATCGGCGAACGCTTGCGCCAGCAACAAAGGGAGCAACGCGATGTCGGGCTGCCCGCTGCGTACGTTAAGCCGTTTCAATAATTGTTGACTGCGCTGCTGCCAGGCGGGCTGATTTCGTGAAAACGCCACAGCTAAATCGGTGCTGCCCCCGCGCGGCGGCTCTTCCAGAATTGCGGCCAGTTTTGCGGCCGATGCCGCTTCATCGTCATTTTTGGTGCTAACCAGCATAGCCGCTAAACGGGGATCATTACCCAATGCCGCCATTTTCTGCCCACGGGCACTGAGCCTGTCGCCCTCAAGCGCCCCCAGCATCTGCAACAGCCGTTTTGCCGCCTGCAGGTTGATAGCGGGCGGCGTATCCAGCCAGTTCAGTTGCTCAGGATCGGTACATCCCCATTGCAGCAGCTCCATCAGTAGTCCGGACAGATCGCTCTGTAATATCTCAGGCTCTCCCTGCGCCGCCGCTCTTTCCGCCTGCTCTTTGGCAAGCAAATGTAGGCAGATACCTGGCTCCAGACGACCTGCACGCCCGGCTCGCTGTGTCATCGATGCCTGGCTAATGCGCTGGGTAATCAACCGCGTTAAACCGGTACGCGCGTCATAGCGCGCCAGGCGCTCCTGGGCGCAGTCCACCACCAGCCGGATACCTTCAATCGTTAAGCTGGTTTCGGCAATATTGGTCGCCAGCACCACTTTGCGCTTACCTTGCGGCGCGGGCAAAATCGCCTGACGCTGCTCAGCCAGCGTCAACGCGCCGTACAATGGACATAACACAACATCGCCGCCCACACGCGTTGCCAGTTGTTCCTGCACGCGCAGGATTTCCCCAACGCCCGGTAAAAACAGCAGCAGCGACCCGCTTTCATGGCGCAGTAGCTCCGCCGTCGCTATCGCCACCGCTTCGTCAAAACGCAGATGTGCCGCCAGCGGCTGATACCGTCGCTCGACCGGGAATGTGCGGCCTTCAGAGATAATCATGGGCGCATCGGGCAATAACTGCTGCAAGCGCCCGTTATCGAGCGTTGCGGACATGATCAATAGTTTCAGATCGTCACGAAGACCTTGCTGTACATCCAGCAACAGCGCCAGCGCCAGGTCGGCCTGCAGGCTCCGTTCGTGAAATTCATCGAGGATCACTAACCCGACGCCAGTGAGTTCGGGATCGCGTTGGATCATGCGCGTCAGGACGCCTTCCGTCACCACTTCCAGCCGGGTCTGCGACCCCACGCAGCTTTGCGCGCGCATGCGATAACCCACGGTCTCACCGGGCTTTTCGTTCAGCAACTCCGCCAACCGCTGCGCCACGTTGCGTGCCGCCAGACGACGCGGCTCCAGCAAAATAATCCGCCCCTTGATGCCACCATGTTCAAGCAGTCGCAACGGCAGCCAGGTCGATTTCCCGGCACCGGTCGGCGCGGTCAGCAGCACCTGCGGCGAGGCATCAAGGGCGGTAAACAGTTCAGGCACTACGGCGGCAACGGGCAACGACGTCACAAATAGCTCCAGAGGGTTAACATTCTTCGCGCTGCATTGTAGCATCGCGTTAATTCATAACCGAGTATCCATCATGTCTGAGCCAAAAAGGCTGTTCTTTGCGATTGAATTGCCTGGCGGGGTTCGGGAGCAGTTAATCCACTGGCGAGCCGCGCAGTTCCCTCCTGAAGCAGGCCGTCCCGTCGCCGCCGAGAATCTGCATCTGACGCTGGCCTTTTTAGGTGATGTCAGCGCAGAGAAGCAACAGGCTTTGTCGCAACTAGCCGGACGCATTCGCCAGCCAGGTTTTACGCTCAAACTGGATGATGCCGGGCAATGGCTGCGTTCGCGGGTCGTGTGGCTGGGGATGCGTCAGCCACCGCGCGGACTGTTACAACTCGCGAATATGCTGCGGGCGCAGGCCGCACGCAGCGGGTGTTATCAAAGCCCGCAGCCGTTTCACCCACATATCACGCTGCTGCGCGATGCCGGACACGCGGTTCCCATCCCCCCACCGGGCTTTGGCTGGTCATTTCCGGTCACGGAGTTCGCACTTTACTCCTCTTCATTCGCACGAGGACGCACGCGTTATACGCAGCTGCAACGCTGGACGCTGACTGAATAATTAAAGGGACTGTTTATGCAATTTTCTCCACCTTTACAACCTGCAACGCTCATCCAGCGCTACAAGCGTTTTTTAGCGGATGTAATCACACCGGATGGCTCAACGTTAACGTTACACTGCCCAAATACTGGCGCGATGACCGGATGCGCCACCCCGGGTGATACCGTCTGGTATTCGACATCAGAAAATACTAAACGGAAATATCCACATACCTGGGAATTAACGCAAACCCAATCCGGGGCATTTATTTGTGTTAACACGCTGTGGGCCAATAGATTAACGAAAGAGGCGATTCAGCAGTCGTTAATTTCAGAAGTTTCAGGCTACAGCGTCTTGAAAAGTGAAGTAAAATACGGCGCCGAAGGGAGCCGTATCGACTTTTTGTTACAGGCAGATTCCCGACCTGACTGCTATATTGAAGTGAAATCAGTCACGTTGGCGGAAAAAGAGCAGGGTTATTTTCCCGATGCCATCACTGAACGAGGTCAGAAGCATCTTCGGGAATTGATGAGCGTAGCGGCTGAAGGCAAGCGGGCAGTGATATTTTTCGCCGTGCTGCATTCAGCTATTACACGGTTTTCACCCGCGCACCATATCGATGCAAAATATGCGCAATTATTAGTTGAAGCACAGCTTAAGGGGGTAGAAATTCTGGTTTATAAAGCGGAACTTTCTGCCCATGGCATGACTCTTAAAGAGCCGTTGCCCATTACCTTGTAATGGTGTAAACATTTGGTTAATTAGTATTCTGGGCGCGTGGGCAAATACGCTTTTCCTCACAGGGTTGTCAAGTGTTACGTTTAGATAATTGCTATCCGGAAAAGCATCTGCTATTTATAGCGACCTGATTTTTCCCCCGAACATGGGGATCGATAGTGCGTGTTAAGGAGAAGCAACATGCAAGAAGGGCAAAACCGTAAAACATCGTCCCTGAGTATTCTCGCCATCGCTGGGGTGGAGCCGTACCAGGAGAAACCGGGCGAAGAGTATATGAACGAAGCCCAGCTGTCGCACTTCAGGCGTATTCTTGAGGCATGGCGTAATCAACTTAGGGATGAAGTTGATCGCACCGTATCTCATATGCAAGACGAAGCGGCTAACTTCCCTGATCCGGTGGACCGCGCCGCGCAGGAAGAAGAATTCAGCCTTGAGCTGCGTAACCGTGACCGTGAACGCAAACTGATCAAAAAGATCGAGAAGACGCTGAAGAAGGTAGAAGACGAAGATTTCGGCTACTGCGAATCGTGCGGCGTAGAAATTGGTATTCGCCGTCTGGAAGCGCGTCCGACAGCCGATCTGTGTATCGACTGCAAAACGCTGGCAGAAATCCGCGAAAAACAGATGGCAGGTTAATTCCGGTCATTTTTACCACGTTTACTACAGGCGGGAGTTTCTCCCGCCTTATTATTTGTCAGTCCGTAAAATGAGCGATTCACACTATATTGGCCGCTTCGCCCCTTCCCCCTCCGGCGAACTGCACTTCGGTTCACTGATTGCCGCCCTCGGCAGTTACCTGCAGGCTCGTGCCCGGCGCGGAATCTGGCGAGTACGCATTGAAGATATTGATCCCCCTCGTGAAGTTCCCGGTGCTGCAGATACGATCCTGCGTCAGCTGGAACATTACGGCCTGCACTGGGATGGCGATATTTTGTGGCAATCCCAACGCCACGAAGCCTACCGCGAGGCGCTTACCTGGCTGCATCAGCAAGATCTGAGCTATTACTGCACCTGCACGCGAGCGCGTATTCAAAGCGTCGGCGGTATTTACGACGGTCACTGCCGTGAGTTACGCCTCGGGCCAGAACAGGCGGCCGTCCGTATTAAACAACGCCATCCCGTGATGCAGTTTACTGACCGGCTACGCGGTGTGATTCAGGCTGACCCGCAACTTGCTGGTGAAGATTTTATCATCCACCGCCGCGACGGGCTGTTTGCCTATAACCTCGCCGTGGTAGTTGATGACCACTTTCAGGGCGTAACGGAGATTGTTCGCGGCGCCGATCTCATCGAACCCACGGTGCGGCAAATCTCTTTGTATCAGCAGTTTGGCTGGCAAGCGCCTGACTATATTCATCTTCCGCTGGCGCTCAACGAACAAGGCGCTAAACTTTCAAAACAAAATCATGCACCTGCGCTACCACAAGGCGATCCGCGCCCGGTGATTATTGCCGCGCTACGCTTTCTCGGCCAGCGTGCCGATATCCCGTGGCAGGAGATGCGTGTGGACCAGATCCTGGAGTTTGCCGTTGAGAACTGGCGTCTGACAACAGTGCCAGAATCAGCGATCTTAAATCCGGCATTCTCAAATGCGCCACGCTGAGCTATGATTAGCCGCTATTTTTACACAGCAACACTTGTTCTGATTGAAGTTTGACACTACCGAGGTGCACTATTTTTACCCGAGTCGCTAATTTTTGCCGCAAGGTGCTAAGCCGCGAGGAGCGCGAGGCTGAGCTCGCCGTCGCCCGTCCACATATGACGGTAATTCCGCGTGAGCAGCACTCTATCTCCCGCAAAGATATCAGTGAAAATGCCCTGAAGGTAATGTACAGGCTCAATAAGGCCGGATACGAGGCATGGCTGGTTGGCGGTGGTGTACGCGATCTTTTGCTGGGCAAAAAGCCGAAAGATTTTGATGTCACTACTAACGCAACGCCGGATCAGGTGCGTAAACTGTTTCGTAACTGTCGCCTGGTCGGTCGCCGTTTCCGTCTGGCTCATGTCATGTTCGGTCCAGAAATTATCGAAGTGGCGACGTTCCGCGGCCATCATGAAGGCAGCGAAGCCGATCGTACCACGTCGCAACGCGGGCAAAACGGTATGTTGCTGCGCGACAACATCTTCGGCTCCATTGAAGAAGATGCCCAACGTCGCGATTTCACGATAAACAGCCTGTATTACAGCGTGGCCGATTTCACCGTGCGTGATTACGTCGGCGGTATGCAGGACCTCGAAGAGGGCATCATTCGCCTGATCGGTAATCCGGAAACGCGCTATCGCGAAGATCCCGTGCGTATGCTGCGCGCAGTGCGCTTTGCCGCCAAGCTCGACATGCGTATCAGCCCGGAAACCGCAGAGCCGATCCCGCGTCTGGCAACGCTGCTGAACGACATTCCTCCTGCACGCCTGTTTGAAGAAGCACTTAAGCTGTTACAGGCGGGCTATGGGTATGAAACCTATAAAAAACTGCGTGAGTACAGCCTGTTCCAGCCGCTGTTCCCAACCATTACACGCTACTTCACCGAAGACGGTGACAGCCCGATGGAACGCATTATCGCTCAGGTGCTGAAGAATACCGATAACCGCATTAACAATGATATGCGCGTTAACCCGGCGTTCTTGTTCGCCGCGATGTTCTGGTATCCGTTACTGGAAGCCGCGCAGAAAATTGCGCAAGAAAGCGGTTTGGCCTACTACGACGCTTTCGCGCTGGCAATGAACGACGTGCTGGACGAAGCCTGCCGCTCGCTGGCGATCCCGAAACGTCTGACCTCGCTAACCCGCGATATCTGGCAGTTGCAATTACGTATGTCCCGTCGTCAGGGTAAACGCGCCTGGAAGCTGATGGAACATCCAAAGTTCCGCGCAGCTTATGACCTGTTAGCACTGCGTGCCGAAGTAGAACACAACGCTGAACTGCAACGACTGGCGAAATGGTGGGGTGAATTCCAGGTTTCCGCGCCGCCGGAACAAAAAGGCATGCTGAACGAACTGGATGAAGAGCCTGACGTACGCCGCCGCCATCGTCGCCCGCGTAAGCGTGCACCGCGTCGCGAAGGTAGCGCGTGACCGTCGTTTATATCGCCATCGGCAGTAATTTAGCTTCTCCCCTGGAGCAGGTGAATGCTGCCGTGCAAGCGATCGGCGAAATCCCTGACAGCCGTATCGTTGCGGTTTCTTCGTTTTATCGTACCCCCCCGTTGGGTCCACAGGATCAGCCCGACTATCTGAACGCCGCTGTGGCGCTGGATACCGCTCTCGCCCCCGAAGCGTTGCTGGATCATACCCAACGAATTGAACTGCAACAGGGCCGGGTGCGCAAAGCTGAACGCTGGGGACCGCGAACACTGGACCTCGATATTATGCTGTTTGGCGACGAAGTGATTAACACCGAACGCCTGACCGTGCCGCACTACGACATGAAAAACCGTAGTTTTATGCTGTGGCCGTTATTCGAAATTGCGCCTGAGCTTATTTTTCCGGATGGTATCAGTCTGCATCAGCACCTCACCCATCTTGGTACTGCAAAACCTGCACACTGGTAAAGTATCTCCTCCCCTTTAGCGTTTACTGCTTTAGCGCCAAACGATTGCTTAAAACAATTGCCCCCCTGAATGTGACTGTTAGAATGCCGATAAATATGACTTTCATCATCAGGAAATGTTATGAAACCCACTACCATTTCACTGCTGCAGAAATGCAAGCAAGAGAAAAAACGCTTCGCGACAATTACCGCCTACGACTACAGCTTTGCCAAACTGTTCGCCGATGAAGGCATCAACGTGATGTTGGTTGGCGACTCACTGGGCATGACGGTTCAGGGACATGACTCCACCCTACCCGTTACCGTTGAAGATATCGCTTATCATACCCGTGCCGTGCGCCGTGGCGCTCCGGGCTGTCTCCTGCTCGCCGACCTGCCGTTTATGGCTTATGCCACACCGGAACAGACGTTTGAAAACGCCGCGGTGGTTATGCGTGCGGGCGCCAACATGGTCAAAATTGAAGGCGGCGCGTGGCTGGTTGATACGGTGAAAATGCTCACCGAACGCGCCGTACCGGTTTGCGGCCATCTGGGGTTAACCCCGCAGTCGGTGAACGTGTTTGGCGGCTATAAAATTCAGGGCCGCGGCGATGCCGGACAAGTGCTGCTGGATGACGCGCTGGCCTTAGAAGCCGCTGGCGCTCAGCTGTTGGTGCTGGAGTGCGTGCCGGTTGAGTTGGCGAAGCGCGTCACTGAAGCACTGTCTATTCCGGTTATCGGTATTGGCGCAGGTAACGTCACGGACGGGCAAATTCTCGTCATGCACGATGCGTTTGGCATTACCGGTGGTCATATCCCGAAATTTGCAAAGAATTTCCTCAATGAAGCAGGCGACATGCGCGCCGCAGTGCGGCAGTATATGACTGAAGTGGAGTCCGGCGTTTACCCGGGCGAAGAACACAGCTTCCATTAATTTATCCGCCAGCACGCCATTACGCCGGATGGTGACGCTACGCGCCTTATCCGGCCTACATCTTCACGCGTAGGCCTGATAAGCGAAGCGCCATCAGGCATCGTATTTAAGGAGTCTTGTTGTGTTAATTATTGAAACCCTGCCGCTGCTGCGCCAGCATATTCGTCGTCTGCGTCAGGAAGGTAAACGCATCGCACTGGTTCCCACCATGGGAAATCTGCACGACGGCCATATGAAGCTGGTCGATGAGGCAAAAGCCCGGGCTGATGTGGTAATCGCCAGCATTTTCGTCAACCCGATGCAGTTTGACCGACCGGACGATCTGGTGCGTTATCCGCGCACACTGCAGGAAGATTGTGAAAAGCTGAACAAGCGCAAAGTCGATTATGTTTTTGCACCAGCCGTTGAGGAAATCTATCCACAGGGTCTGGAAGGCCAGACTTTTGTTGAGGTTCCCGGTCTCTCCACCATGCTGGAAGGCGCCAGCCGTCCGGGCCATTTCCGTGGCGTTTCCACTATTGTCAGCAAGCTGTTCAACCTTATCCAGCCTGACCTCGCCTGCTTCGGCGAGAAAGATTTCCAACAGTTGGCGCTGATCCGCAAAATGGTGGCGGATATGGGTTATGACATTGAGATCGTTGGCGTGCCGATTATTCGCGCCAAAGACGGCCTGGCGCTTAGCTCACGTAACGGTTATCTGACCGCAGAACAGCGTAAAATTGCGCCGGGTCTGCACAAAGTGATGAATAGCATCGCAGAAAAACTGATTGCGGGTAATCGTGAGTTGCAGGAGATTATTGCTATTGCCGAGCAGGAGCTGAATGAAAAAGGCTTCCGCGCCGACGATATTCAGATTCGTGATGCCGACACGCTGCTGGAGCTGACGGAAACCAGCAAACGCGCGGTGATTCTGGCTGCCGCCTGGCTGGGTCAGGCGCGTCTGATCGATAATCAAAGCGTTACATTAGCCCAGTAGACAGGGGTTAAAAATCGGGCAATACTGCCTGAGAATTTCTCAAAGCAGGCCAGTTTCGTCTGCTTAGCCAAGGTAAACGACAGGGTATAGAAGTTATGATTCGCACCATGCTGCAAGGCAAGCTCCACCGCGTAAAAGTCACGCAGGCGGACCTGCATTACGAAGGCTCCTGCGCCATCGACCAGGATTTCCTCGATGCCTCAGGTATTCTGGAAAACGAAGCTATTGATATCTGGAACGTAACCAACGGTAAACGTTTCTCAACCTATGCAATTGCGGCTGAACGCGGCTCCAGAATCATCTCGGTGAACGGAGCAGCGGCGCATTGCGCTGATGTTGGCGATATTGTAATTATCGCCAGCTTCGTCACCATGTCTGACGAAGAAGCCCGCACCTGGCGTCCGAAAGTGGCCTATTTTGAAGGCGACAACGAGATGAAGCGCACCGCGAAAGCTATTCCGGTACAGGTTGCCTGACAGTACTTACCCCTGCGGCTGATTGACTATCAGCCGCGACATCGTCTCCAGCGAATCCGTCCTTAAAATATAAAGCCTTTTCAATAAGAACCGATTATCTCCCGGCTTAACCTTCCCTCTCACCGTAGTGACCGCCATGTGGAATCCCGCGTCGCCTGCTGCTTTTACCGCCGTGGCGTTATAACCCCCAAACGGATACGAAAGATACAGAACGTGAGGATTAAACTGGGACAATGCCCGGCGCGAACGGGCGAAATCGAACAGAATATTATGATAGCTGCGACTCAGTAGGATCGGCCGGCGATTCGCATCAACCCGATGCAAAAAATGGGTATGCGACTGGAAGTCGAACACGTCCCGGATCTCGTTCAGTTCAGAGAGACTCATAAACTGCAGCGATTTCGGATCCCACTTCTGCGGGTGGCGCTTGATGCGTGAGGAGATGATAAACGCCGTGGCCTTCATGCCGTGCTGCTTCAAAATGGGGTAAGCATAACGACTCACCGACTTGAGACCATCATCAAAGGTCAGCACCACCGCCCGCGCCGGGAGATTCATTTTATTCTGCACGTAGCCTTCCAGTTGATACATCGTCAACGTGGTGTAGCCGCGATCCTGGAGCCAGGCCATCTGGTTGCTGAAAGCGCGTACGGAGGTTGTAGTGGAGGTATGGCGAAAGCGGGTATTCTCTTCATCGCGCAAAATATGATGATAGGTTAACACCGGGATGCCGTTGTCTTCCTGCGCATCCAGCGCGCTAACATAGGCCAGTCGGCCACCAATGCGGATCTGGTACCAGGTCTGGTTGAGTCGGTCTTTAAGCTTGCTGATGACCGGATAACGCAGATTATCCGCCAGCACGCCAAACGGGGCGCTACCGACATCCGGAGCGTTATAAACTGGCGTATCTTTCCAGGTTACCAGGCTTTGGTTGCTGAGCGGTTTATTGAGATCGCCCAGACCATCATCGACTTTCTGCCGCCCCTGAACGGGCTCCAGATGCCCCTTATCAATAAACCCGGTGCCAAAGCCGAAGGTAAATTCGTAATAGTCTGCGGCAATTGGCTCAACGGCGAGGATCTGCCCGGCGCGAATATTCCCAACCGTCACCATTTTATTGCCAATCTGCGCCCATACGGCGGCGGCTTCGGTGGTTTGCATATAACGAGCAGGCAAAGCCGCAGCGACGCTGCCAGAAAACAGGAGCAATAAAACAAGCAGAACGCGCATAACCATATGAGATAACCGAGGCGAGAAACCTCGGCTATTGTAGCAAAAGCGCCATCAATACCAATGATTAATACTCATACAAATCATGCTTCAACACGAAGGGGGGATTTTTTTGTTGCTGATGCCAGAGACTGGAGACTTCGGGGCCGCCAAGTGCGACGATGCAATCGCGAAACGCTGAACTGCTCATAGATTCCCGAGACGAAATCATTCGCTCAAGTAATGGATAGCTGATGCCAGAAATCACTTCACACTGGGGATGTTTATGGCTCATTAACGAAGCCACGCGGTAAGGCGCGGCCCCGGCCATATCCGTCAGGAATATCACGCCCTCGCCTGAGTCTGTGGCATGCAGGGCGTGACACATCATGCGGCTTAGCATATTCGAGCTGAGTCCACGCCAGAAACTTACCGCCTGACATTGGGCCAACGGGCCGTACTTTTTCTCCAGACGATGCAGCATATCCTGTGCCTTATCGTCATGACAGGTAATTACCCAACCTAACATTGCCTACCTCCTTAGCAGGCAAGTAGTTTATCAGTGTGATAAATCCGTAATGGTGACAAGCATCAAAAGTCTTCCTCTCCCAGGCAAGGAGAGGAAGAAAGAATTAGCTGCGCAGGCCGCGTCCGCGCTGAATCAGGTACCAGCACAGCAAATAAAACGCAGCGATAAACACCACCAGCACACCAAACGTGGTGACTAGCGGAACATCATGAATCCCCAGGAAGCCGTAGCGGAAACCGCTAATCATGTAGACAATCGGGTTCAGATGCGACAGCCCCTGCCAGAACGGTGGCAGCAGCGTTAGCGAATAGAACACGCCACCCAGATAGGTCAGTGGTGTCAGTACGAAGGTTGGGATCAGGCTGATATCGTCAAAGGTTTTAGCAAAGACTGCGTTCAGCAAACCGGCCAGCGAGAACAGTACCGCCGTTAACATCAGCGTAAGCGCCACAAAGACCCAAGAATGCACCTGGAAAGGCACGAAGAACAGTGAAATAGCCGTTACCAGAATGCCTACGCACAAGCCACGTGCCACGCCGCCGCCGACGAAACCGGCGATGATCACGTGCGTTGGTACCGGGGCGACCAGCAGCTCTTCAATATTGCGTTGAAACTTAGCGCTGAAGAATGACGATGCCACGTTCGCGTACGAGTTGGTGATCACCGCCATCATAATCAGCCCCGGCACGATAAACTGCATGTAGCTAAAACCATGCATTTCGCCGATACGCGAGCCGATCAGGTTACCAAAGATAATAAAATAGAGCGTCATGGTGATGACGGGGGGAACCAGAGTCTGAACCCAGATACGCATAAAGCGGTGGATCTCTTTCGCCCAGATGCTTTTCAGCGCCACCCAATAAAGCTGCATCATGCGCGATCTCCTTGTTTTTCATGAACCAGAGAAACAAACAGTTCTTCCAGTCGGTTCGCTTTGTTACGCATACTCAATACCTGAATGCCCTGCGCGCTCAGCTGAGAGAAGACGCTGTTAACCCCCTGTTCACGCAGCACCTCCACTTCCAGCGTGGAAGTGTCTACCAGCCGGTACTGATAACCGTCCAGTTTCGGCAACGGGCTTTTCGGCGCCAGATCGAGGATAAAGGTCTCGGATTTCAGCTTGGAGAGCAGACCCTTCATCGAGGTGTTTTCCACCAGCTCGCCGTGCTGAATAATGCCGATATTGCGACACAGCATTTCTGCTTCTTCGAGGTAGTGAGTGGTCAGAATAATGGTGGTGCCTTTGTCGTTTAAATCCTTTAAAAAGCCCCACATTGAACGACGCAGTTCAATGTCGACACCCGCCGTTGGTTCATCCAGGATGAGTAATTTTGGTTCGTGCATCAGAGCACGAGCAATCATCAGACGGCGTTTCATCCCGCCGGAAAGCATGCGTGCACGCTCGTTACGTTTTTCCCATAAATCGAGCTGCTTTAAATATAATTCGCTGCGTTTGACCGCCTCTTTATGCTCAACGCCGTAGTAACCGGCCTGGTTGACCACGATCTGCTGCACGGTTTCAAACGGGTTAAAGTTAAACTCCTGCGGTACCAGACCAAGCTGGCGTTTCGCGTTAACCGTATCTTTTTCGAGATCGTATCCGAAGACGCTCACCCGCCCGGAGGTTTTGTTCACTAGCGAGCTGATTATTCCAATGGTGGTGGACTTTCCTGCGCCATTCGGTCCCAAAAGCGCATAAAAATCACCCGCTTCGACTTGCAAATCTATCCCGCGTAACGCTTGAACGCCACCGGGATAGGTTTTTTTAAGTTGTTGAAGTTCCAGAGCAATGGTCATGGTTTTTTACTTACCTTACGTTCTGACATTTTATATATAGTTTAATTAATGCTGGAGTTACCCTATATTAGCCCATCGAATTTATCTGGCTTCGGGTCGTACAACTCCATGAAAGACATAGATACACTCATCAGCAACAATGCACTATGGTCAAAGATGCTGGTAGAAGAGGATCCCGGATTTTTTGAAACGCTGACGCATGCACAGAATCCGCGTTTTCTATGGATTGGATGTTCCGATAGCCGCGTTCCCGCTGAACGATTAACCGGTCTTGAACCGGGCGAATTATTTGTTCACCGCAATGTTGCCAATCTGGTTATTCACACTGACCTGAACTGTCTCTCAGTCGTTCAGTATGCGGTGGATGTGCTGGAAGTGGAACATATTATTATATGCGGCCACTACGGATGCGGCGGCGTCCAGGCGGCGATTGAAAATAAAGAACAAGGGCTGATTGATAACTGGTTACTGCACATCCGCGATATCTGGTTCAAACACAGCTCACTGCTGGGCGAAATGCCGCAGGAACGTCGCATGGACACCCTATGCGAACTGAATGTCATGGAGCAGGTCTACAACCTCGGCCACTCAACCATTATGCGTTCAGCCTGGAAGCGCGGTCAGAAAGTTACCATTCACGGCTGGGCTTACGGTATTCATGACGGTCTATTGCGCGATCTCGACGTCACCGCCACCAGCCGCGAAACGCTGGAGCAGCGCTATCGCCAGGGGTTGTCTAACCTGAGTCAGAAACACAGCAACCATAAATAATGTGACATTGCCGGGAGGCGGAGACGCCTTACCCGGCCTACAAACCTACGCCGTAGGTCTGATAAGCGAAGCGCCATCAGGCGCTCCCGCCAATTACTCGTCCAGCAGCACCACTTTGCCAACATACGGCAGATGGCGATAACGCTGGGCATAGTCAATGCCGTAACCGACCACAAACTCATCTGGAATAGAGAATCCGATAAACTCGACCGGAACATTCACTTCACGACGAGAAGGTTTGTCCAGCAGCGTGCAGATAGCCAGGGATTTCGGCTCGCGCAGGCTCAGAATTTCACGCACTTTGGACAGCGTATTGCCGGAGTCGATGATGTCTTCGACAATCAGCACGTCTTTGCCACGAATGTCTTCATCCAGGTCTTTCAGGATCTTAACATCACGCGTAGTAGACATTCCGCTGCCATAGCTGGATGCCGTCATGAAATCGACTTCGTGGGAGACATGCACTTCACGGCACAGATCCGCCATAAACATAAATGAGCCACGTAACAGACCAACCAGCACCATATCGCTGCCGCTGTCTTTGTAACGTTCGTTAATCTGGCGCCCCAGTTCAGCAATACGCGCTTTGATCTCCGCTTCCGGGATCATCACTTCAACAGTATGTTTCATAAACCCTATAACTCACTGATTTTTATCAGTTGACACATCATGCAGATCGAAAGAAAGCGCTTACGTTGATACACCGACTGACAGACGGCGACCCGCTCTAACCACAAAACTTGCGACAGCATACAAACAATTCAGTTGATGAAGTATACCAGTAAAGAGAGCGGGTTCCTCTGATAGTTCACAGGAGAACCCGTTTGCGTCGTTTTTTGTATGCTTATTAATCAAAACCAGGTTCGCACGACAGCATGCGGCTAAAACGTTTCCCAATGCGGGTCTTGTGTCGTACTCCCTGCAGAGGTTGCTTGCGGAGCATCCTTAGGCGGTTTCCGATGCTCACTGTTGGAGGTATCGCGAGTGATGCGAAATGCTGCCACGGCCAGGCGTAACTGTTCAGCTTGTTGTTCCAACGAAGCGGCGGCAGCGGCAGACTCTTCTACCAGCGCGGCGTTTTGTTGTGTAACACTGTCCATCTGCGAGACCGCGAGACTCACCTGCTCAATCCCCCGACTCTGTTCCTCTGAGGCTGAGGCGATTTCCCCCATGATGTCCGTCACGCGGGTGACCGCAGCGACAATCTCTTTCATCGTTTTACCCGCGTCCGACACCTGCTGAGATCCCATCCCCACGCTGTGAGTTGAGTTATCAATCAACGCTTTGATCTCTTTGGCTGCCTGAGCGCTACGGCTTGCCAGAGTACGGACTTCACCCGCTACAACAGCAAATCCTCGTCCCTGCTCTCCTGCTCTGGCTGCCTCAACCGCCGCGTTGAGCGCCAGGATATTGGTCTGGAAAGCAATACTGTCGATGACGCTGGTGATCTGCGCAATTTGCTGTGAACTACCGGCAATTTCACTCATCGTGTGCACGACAGTATCAACAACCCGTCCACCACGCGCGGCAGTATCAGACGCATTCTTAGCCAATTGAGTCGCCTGTTTCGCATTGTCCGTATTTTGCTTCACGGTTGCAGTAAGCTGTTCCATGCTGGCGGCAGTCTCTTCAAGTGAAGCAGCCTGTTGTTCGGTACGCGAAGACAGATCGTTGTTACCTGACGAGATTTCCGCTGCACCGCTATGAATCGTTTCTGAGCTGTTACGCACCGACGTGACTGTCGAAATCAGCGACTGTCGCATTTCATCTAACCCCGTCGCCAAACGCCCCATTTCATTACGTCCCTGGACGTCGAGTTGATGGGTCAAATCACCACGGGTAATAATGCGAATATGCTCCATAATCTGCGCCAGGGGTTTAAGCAGCATATGCTGCAACCCACTCCAGATCATGCCCAGAACGATGAGCACAGCGACGACAATTGCCCCTAATGTCCATTGCATGCGGGTAAAGCTGTGCTGATTCTCCGCCGCCGCGTGCTGAAGCAACGCGTTATTTTCGTTACGCCACTGGTCATAGCTGGCTTCCATTTCATCTTGCGCCTTCTGAGCATCAAGATCGCCATAGGCCTGATAGTTATTCGCGCGCAGATACTCTATCGATAACGCCATCACGTCGTGCATCTGCCGATACTGTTTTTCCATTTCAGATGCAATTTGCGGATTCTGCCCCGACACCTGCGGCAATGACTGATAATGCGCGAAGTATCCTTCAGCCTTCTTCATCGACTCACTCGCCGTTTTTAGCAAAGTATCAATTGCCGCCAGTGAGGCCGGATCGCGTTGGTTCTTTAAGAAACGAATTGCTACGCGGGTTACCGTTACCCGGGTTTTAATCAGCGTATTGACGCTATCACTCAGATTTTCCTGTTGAGCATTCAGGGTGCCTGAGTTCTGGAAATTATGGCGATCATTGTTTACTGCAGAATAAAAAAAACTTCCTGTCACGGCCTGTAGCAAACAGAAAATGGCGAGAACCAGAAGAATGCCGGTAATAACGCGCACATTTTTAATCATAGTATTTCATCCATTGAACTCACATTGGGTACCCAATGATTATCGGCTCTAAAGGCGATTACTTTATGTGCAATAGCAGAATTAGCAGGAGGAGGGAGTCGTGCGATGAAACGCTGTAAAGAGACTGTGTCTCATCCGGCTTACGAGAGATTTCTGTAGGCCGGATAAGCGCAGCGCGATTTTTTTAGACGGTGAAGCCGAGCATCATCCCGGTATCTTCATGCTCTAACAGATGGCAGTGCGCCATATAGGCATGCTCTTTTGGCGCGTCATGGTCAAACTTAACCAATACCTCGCTCACGCCGCCTTCTACCCGCACCGTGTCCTTCCATCCCGCACGGTGTGCGGCAGGCGCTTTGCCATTCTCAGACAGAATGCGGAACTGCGTGCCGTGAATGTGGAACGGATGCAGCATCATGTCGCCCTGACCAGAAATCACCCAGCGTTCATGCTGCCCTTTTGCCGCGGCAAACATCGGTTTATTCATATCAAACGCCTGACCATTAATCCGGTTGGCATTATGGAAATCAAACGATCCGCCATGCTTCATGTTGCCCATGTTGCCATGCTGCATATTCCCCATCTCACCGTGGTTCATATTGCCATGATTCATATTGCCGTGGTCCATATTGTCATTATTCATATGGCCCATCATCTTTCCATGATCCATACCCGCCATGGCCTGACCGCCGAATTTCTTCATCAGCATTTGCATGCCCATCATATCGAGCATCGGATCCATCGACAGCTGCAGCTTGCGCACCGTCAGACCTTCCAGTGACGGCAGCGATGGCATGGATGTCAGCGTATCCGGCAGCGTGCCGGAAGCGGTAATCAGCAGCGGCTGAACACGCATCACCGGGTGCGGCTTATCAAATGGCGCAATTGCCATCCCCATCTGGCTGACTGGCAGAGTTACCAGATCAAAAGCTTTGCCGTCACTGACATCCACCAGCACTTCAAAGCGCTCGCCCATCAGCATAGGAAGCTCGGTCACTTTTACCGGCTCCGCCAACAGCCCACCGTCGCTGGCAATGACGTACAAAGGACGATTGTCGCTGGCCGCAATGTTCAGCGAGCGCGCGTTACAACCATTCAACAGACGCAGGCGCAGCCAGCCGCGCGGTGCGGCATGCTGAGGATAAATCGCCCCATTGGTCAGCAGCGTATCGCCAAACCAGCCGACTGCGGCGGTCATGATGTCCAGTTGATAATCAACCTGCCCATCAGCAGAGAACTGTTTGTCCTGAATAATTACCGGCACATCATCAATTCCCCACTGCTTAGGCAGCATCAGCTTGCGAATCTCTTCGTCTTCAATCAGCACCAGTCCGGCCAGCCCCATCGCTACCTGATGACCGGTCTTTCCATGCTGATGAGGGTGGAACCAGCAGGTTGCCGCGCGCTGATCCGGCGTGAAGGTCACTGAACGTTTCCCGCCCGCCGGGATTATGCCTTGCGGCCCACCGTCGACTTCACCGGGGATTTCCAGCCCGTGCCAGTGCAACGTCGTCTCTTCGGCAAGCTGGTTATGGATATCCACGTTCACCGATTGCCCTTTGTTCAGCTTGACCGCCGGTCCGAGCAGATTGCCGTTATATCCCCAGGTCGTGGCCGTCTTACCGGCAAAGTTTGACTGCCCGGCTTGCACGATCAGCTGGATGCGATTCGAAGCATCGGCGGTTAACAGTTCAGGAATGGGTAAGGCGGGACGGTCGGCGGCAAATACGCTCCGGCTCCACAGAGGTAACGCTGACGCGACACCCAGTGCCACGGAGTACTTTAAAAAGTCACGACGTTGCATTCTCTCTTCCTTATATTCAGCAGCTTAAGCAGGCTATCTTTTAAGCATAAGCCTTCCCCTTACGGGAAGGTCAAGTGAACGGCTAATAATAAAGGTCGTCGCTTCGCTCGCAGTATGCTAACGTTTAAATTCCGTGATGCAGTGGTAGAAGCAATGAAGACGTTTTTCAGAACAGTTTTGTTCGGTAGCCTGATGGCCGTATGCGCAAACAGCTACGCGCTTAGCGAGTCCGAAGCCGAAGATATGGCCGATTTAACGGCAGTTTTTGTTTTTCTGAAAAATGACTGTGGATACCAGAATTTGCCTAATGGGCAGATTCGTCGCGCACTGGTCTTTTTTGCCCAGCAAAACCAGTGGGATCTGAGTAATTACGACACCTTCAATATGAAAGCGCTGGGTGAAGACAGCTACCGCGATCTCAGCGGTATCGGCATCCCCACGGCAAAGAAATGCAAAGCACTGGCGCGTGATTCTCTGAGCCTGTTGGCCTACGTTAAATAATTTCCGGCGCAATCAGTATTGAGAGAGCCGTTACTCTGGCTGTACCAGCGTCAGGGCAACGGATTGCGCTTTTAATTCAGTCTGCGCGTTTGGCGGTAGATTCACATCGGTAACAACATCGGTAAAGCAACTAAGCGGCGCGACGTTAAATAATGAATGTGCACCATACTTACTGCTATCCGCCAGTAATACCTTCCGTTGGGCATTCGCAATAATTTCCTGCTTTAATCCCGCTTTGTCTTCCGTTGGCGTGGTTACACCCTTTTCCATACTCCAGGTATTACAACTCATAAAAGCGATATCGGGATAGACACTACGCAACATTTTCCGGCCAAACTCACCAATACAGGACTGGCTGCTGTCATCGATGCGCCCACCGACAATCGTCACCTCTATCTGACGGAATTCTGACAAAAACAGGGCAATGTGCAGATCAACGGTAATCACTCGCAGCGGCAAATGCGTCAGACATTTTGCCAGCTCCAGCATTGTGGTACCGGCATCAAGCACCACGGCATCGCCCGCACGCACCATTGAGGCGGCAAAACGCGCAATCGCCCGTTTCTCAGCAGGCGATCGCAGTTGCTTTTCGTTCGTGGTCGGCTGCGCCGCTTCAAAGCGCCGTAACGCAACACCGCCGTGGCTGCGGCTGATCACGCCCTGCTCATCCAGTTTGATGAGATCGCGCCTGATCGTTGCTGGAGAGGCGTCAACCGCGTCAACCAACTGTTCCACGGTAACCAGCGTATGATTTTTCAAATACGCCACAATCTTATCCAGACGATGTTGCCCTTTCATAACAGTAAATTACGCCAGTTGCATTGCCAGTTTGATCGATACGGCCATGCTCTCAGATTTTGCTTTTCCCGTCCAGGCGATATCAAATGCCGTACCGTGATCGGCAGAGGTACGAATAAACGGCAAACCTGCTGTGATATTTACACCGTCATAGAAACCAAGCAATTTCAGCGGGATATGCCCCTGATCGTGGTACATCGCCACCACCATGTCATATTGACCTTCATAAGCCTGTAAAAACACGGTATCCGGCGGGCACGGACCGTAAACATTCATCCCTTTCGCTTTCATATTCTCAATCGCGGGTCCGACAATACGAATTTCCTCATCGCCAAACAAACCATTCTCTCCGGCATGTGGATTCACCCCCGCAACGGCAATACGTGGATGTGCAAAGCCTACGCGCTTCAGGAAGGTATCCGCGATACCAATCACCGTTTCGACACGTTGCCCATTGAGCGTATCAAGGAATTTGCGCAGTGCGATATGCGTCGAAACATGGATAACTTTCAGCTTATCGGTGTACAGCACCATCGCGTAGTCACGGCTTTCGGTCAGCGTTGCCAGCAGCTCGGTATGTCCCGGATAATTGTGTCCGCCGAGATGCAGCGCCTCTTTGTTCAACGGCGCGGTCGCGATGGCATGCACATCCCCCTTCATCGCCAGTTCAGTCGCCCGTTTCACACAGCGATAGGCCAGATCGCCCGCCTGGGCCTGTACTTTTCCGGGAACAAGTTCTTCGGGTTGTGCCAACGGCTCATCAATCACATGAATCGTATCTGGCGTAAATCGGGCATCAGCAACCTGTTCGATTGCGCGAAATGTTACTCCGTCAGCCAACCCCTGAGCCTGCAATCGCTGCAGCGTTTTCAGGCACCCGACCACCACCAGCGGTGCACCATTAAGTTCATCTTCGCGTAGCGCTTTAACAATAATTTCCGGACCAATCCCCGCCGGATCTCCCATCGTAATCGCAATTGTTTTAGTTACCACGGTACATCTCCTCAATAAAATACAGCGCATCGCAAAGGGTCGTATCAGAACCGAATCCACCCGCTTTGGTAATTACCGGCAAGTCGTCAATCTCGCTATTCACAAACGTTCCGCACGGAATACAGGGGGCAACCTCACTGTGGATGCGATACCCTTCAGCACCCAACGCACTGGCGACCGCCGTGGCAATATCGCCTCCGGTCAGGAACAAACCGCCGATACGTGCTTGTTCAATAATGCGCAGCGTTGTCTCCCCAAGACGCTGACTCAGCAGTTCTCCCAACTGCTGGCGACTCATCCCCACGTTGAAGCACAGCGTGTCGATCATGTCCCGGTCTTCTGCACACCGACTGGTACGCAGGATTGTGTGTTGCTGCTGGCTCAACTGCGCGCAAGCCTGTTCAATAACAGAGTCCATTTCCGGTGCAAATGACGATGCAACCAACCGCGCGGCATCGATATCAACAACTTTTGCCCGGCCCTGACACACTGCTTTTTCCACCTGACGTCGCGTTGCCTCACTCATTGAGCCAGCCACAACCAACACCGGTAATTCCTGCTTCTCTTGCATAAACATTCCGGCCGGTAATGCATTGGCCAGCCCTGCCGCCCCTACGAGCAGCGGCATCTTTTTTTGCTCACAAACTGCCTGTGCAATGAGCGCGAGATCTCGCTCCTCCACAGCATCCACCACCACCATACATTCGCCGGCTTTTGCAAAAGCGCTCAGCAGCGCACTCAAACTTCCCCGACGCACATCCACCAGCGACACCTCATGTACAGGGATATCGCTTTGCAGCGCGACCAGTTCAGCTATACGCGAAGAGTGAATAGGCGTTTTTGGATCGTTGGAGAATTCCGTTTCCAGCAGCGGTACACCATGGACCAGGCACAAGCCATCCTGCGTGGTGCGCCCGGCAGCAGGAATCGCCGCCGCAATCACGGCCAGCGTCCGACCGGCTGTACGCATGGCTGCAGTGACTTCAGCGCCCACATTGCCACGGAATGTCGAGTCAATTTTTTTGTATACCAGCGGTGTTGTTACGTCCCCACACCATGGCGCTAACGCCTGTTGTACAGCCGTAGCGGCCTGCATTGCTGGCATCGCCCGGCTTTCCGTATTGATGACCAGAACATCGGCGCGGCGCGACGGTTTCTGCGCTGGGGTCAGCATTACTTCGGTACGCGCCCCTTTTTTCGCCAGTTGTACGCCGGTATCGTTAGAGCCCGTAAAGTCATCGGCGATAACGATCATTTTCATGCTTTCTTCTCCTGCACGGTCTGACGCGCCTGTTTTTTCGCGACCCACGACGTAAGAATTGGCGTCAGGATGGCGGTTGTAATGACTGACGCAGCGATCAGCGGCGCTGCCGCAGCGGCAACCTCTGCCAGCGAGGGATCGGCCTGTGCTATGGCCAGTGGCGTCGCGACGGCGTTCCCCGCCGTACTGGATGCCGCAGCACCAGCAATACCACTCCCGCCAACCAGACGATCGGCACGAATGTTAAAGAAGCCGCCCACAAAGGTGGTCAGCACGCCCAGCAGAATGCCCGCCAAACCGCCTTGCAGCAGCATTTTCAGGTTAATACCGGCTCCAAGGGCAAACGCAAAGAAAGGAATGAGCAGTGGGCCGCCTTTCGTCAGGAAGTCACGCATGTTGGCGTCGAGGTTGCCAAGGATCATGCCAACCACCAGCGGAACAAGAACCGCCACCAGCGCCATGATAGGAATATTTGCCATACCCGCCGCGCCCAGCGCTATCATGGTAAAGAAAGGTCCGTCATTCAGAGACAAAATGGAGATCGCGCCGACATCGCGTTCATTGCCAAACTCACCAACCAACGCCGCGTAAAGCCCACCATTGGAGTTACTCATTGCCGCAATAATGGCGACACCACTTAAGCCAAAGATGCCTTCCGCGCCAAACAGGTGTTCAACCCCGAGACCAATCGCAATCGCGACCAGTAACTTGGTCAGCGTAATCGTGCCGCCTTGTAGCAAAGCTTGCGGCGCGGCCTTTACACTAATTCCCGCACCCATACAGAGCAGGAACGCGCCAATCAAGGGAGCCGCGCCATTTTTAAATAAAGCAGTGGTGAATCCACCGATCTGCAACGCCTGCGGGGCAAAAGTGTTGATAATGGCACCGATAACCAACGGCACAACCATCATGCCGCCGGGTACGCGTTCTATTGCCTTCTTGATGTTCATGGTCTTCCCGCCTGTTGTTATGTTGTGATTAAATAAAATCATAAAGATTATATTTAATCAAAATAAGATCACAAACGCGCCAGATCACAGTTTTTTAATGATTAATAAAAATCAAACAATCATTCCAGGCGAAAAAAAAGCCGGGGTTGTCTCACCCGGCTTCATTGATATCTGAAATATCTCAGGATTGATGCACAAATTCGCGGTATGCCGCCACAACCTGAAGAAAGTCCTCTACACCACAAAGCGAAAAACTTTCTTCGTCGTAATAGCTCATCCCCTCTTCCATCTCATCTCCAGAGAACTCCAACTGATTAGCGCGAACCATCACTTCTTCGCCATCCAGCCAGAGCGTGTATTCATGCCCTGCTCGCTGCCAGGAGCGCTCACTGCCCTTAACCGCACGCGCCGCCTGCTCCACTTCATCAAGTAAGGCCAGGTTTTCTTTCACTTCTTCATTAAACCAGTGCCCCACCACCTCGTGGCCCATGGACATACGCACTTTTACCACCCCGGTAATATCGCGCAGAAATTCGTAATCCATAATGTCTTCCTCTACTCCCGGCAATGCGCCAATACCGCATCGCGCCTTGCTGTAATTATCGCAGCAGCGCGGCAGAAAAAAAGCGTAGTGGGTATAAGGAATAGAAATAAAAATGCCCGGAGAAGCAGACTTCTCCGGGCATTGATGTGTTTTTACACAAAACGCGTTAGCGCATTACACCGCGGTCTGGAAAATCACACCATCGGCTTTCTCCGTATACTGAGACAGCTGGTCGAAGTTCAGATAACGGTAAGTATCCACGGCAGTTTTATCCACCTGCGCCACATAGGTCTGGTACTCTTCCGCCGTCGGCAGTTTGCCGATCAGCGCCGCAACCGCCGCCAGCTCCGCAGAAGCCAGGTAGACGTTTGCCCCGGTACCTAAACGGTTCGGGAAGTTACGAGTAGAGGTCGAGACCACCGTTGCGCCGTCGGCGACACGCGCCTGGTTACCCATGCACAGAGAGCAGCCTGGAATTTCGATACGCGCACCGCTCTTACCGAACACGCTGTAATAACCTTCTTCGGTCAGCTGTGCCGCATCCATACGGGTTGGCGGAGCCACCCACAGACGCGTCGGCAGTTGGCCTTTGTGCGCATCCAGCAGCTTACCTGCGGCACGGAAATGGCCGATGTTAGTCATACAGGAGCCGATGAACACTTCGTCAATCTTCTCACCCTGTACGTCAGACAGCAGACGCGCGTCGTCCGGATCGTTCGGTGCACACAGGATTGGTTCTTTGATGTCAGCCAGGTCAATGTCGATCACCGCCGCGTATTCTGCGTCAGCGTCGGCTTCCAGCAACTGCGGATCCGCCAGCCATTTTTCCATGCCCTGCACACGACGTTCCAGCGTACGACGGTCGCCGTAGCCTTCCGCGATCATCCACTTCAGCAGAACAATGTTAGAGTTCAGATACTCAACGATCGGCTCTTTGTTCAGCTTGATGGTACAGCCCGCAGCAGAACGCTCTGCGGAAGCATCGGTCAGTTCGAACGCCTGCTCCACTTTGAGATCCGGCAGACCTTCGATTTCAAGGATGCGGCCAGAGAAGATGTTCTTCTTACCTTTCTTCTCAACGGTCAGTAGACCCTGTTTGATCGCGTACAGCGGAATGGCGTGAACCAGGTCACGCAGAGTGATACCCGGCTGCATTTTACCTTTGAAGCGCACCAGTACCGATTCCGGCATATCCAGCGGCATCACGCCGGTCGCTGCAGCAAACGCCACCAAACCAGAACCTGCCGGGAAGGAGATCCCGATAGGGAAACGGGTATGGGAGTCACCACCGGTACCTACGGTATCCGGCAGCAGCATACGGTTCAGCCAGGAGTGGATAACGCCGTCGCCCGGACGCAGGGAGACACCGCCACGGTTCATGATGAAGTCTGGCAGCGTATGGTGCGTATTGACATCCACCGGCTTCGGATAGGCAGCGGTGTGACAGAAGGACTGCATCACCAGGTCAGCTGAGAAGCCCAGGCACGCCAGGTCTTTCAGTTCGTCACGGGTCATTGGGCCGGTGGTATCCTGAGATCCCACGGAGGTCATCTTCGGTTCGCAGTACGCGCCCGGACGGATACCTTTCACGCCGCAGGCGCGGCCAACCATTTTCTGTGCCAGGGAGAAGCCACGGCTGCTTTCCGCCACGTCTTTCGCCTGACGGAAGACGTCTGAGTGCGGCAGACCCAGCGCTTCGCGCGCTTTGGTGGTCAGGCCACGACCGATGATCAGCGGAATACGACCACCGGCACGTACTTCGTCGATCAGGACTTCGGTTTTCAGCTCAAAGCTGGCCAGCAGTTCGCCTGTTTCGTGGTTGCGTACTTCGCCTTTGAACGGGTAAACGTCAATCACGTCGCCCATGTTCATGTTCGACACGTCCACTTCAATCGGCAGTGCGCCCGCATCTTCCATGGTGTTGAAGAAGATAGGTGCAATTTTGCCGCCGAGGCACAGGCCGCCGCCGCGCTTGTTCGGCACATGAGGAATGTCGTCACCCATGAACCACAGCACGGAGTTGGTCGCGGATTTACGCGAAGAACCGGTACCAACAACATCACCCACATAAGCCAGCGGGTAACCTTTTTTCTGCAATTCTTCGATCTGTTTGATCGGGCCAACTACACCCGGTTGATCCGGTTCGATACCTTCACGGGCGTTTTTCAGCATCGCCAGCGCGTGCAGCGGGATATCCGGGCGGGACCATGCGTCCGGTGCCGGAGAGAGGTCATCGGTGTTGGTTTCACCGGTCACTTTAAAGACGGTAACGGTGATTTTTTCAGCCAGAGCCGGACGGTTCAGGAACCATTCGGCATCGGCCCAGGATTGCATTACCTGCTTCGCATATTCGTTGCCCGCTTTGGCTTTTTCTTCCACATCGTAGAAGTTATCGAACATCAGCAGCGTTGAAGAGAGCGCTTTGGCGGCAATCGGTGCCAGTTTGGCGTCATCCAGCGCGTCGATCAGCGGATGAATGTTGTAACCACCCTGCATGGTGCCCAGCAGTTCAATGGCTTTTTCTGGGGTAACCAGCGGGGAGGTGGTGTCGCCTTTCGCGACGGCAGCGAGAAAACCGGCTTTAACATAAGCGGCTTCATCTACGCCAGGAGGAACACGGTTGATCAACAGGTCTAACAGGAATTCTTCTTCGCCCACAGGCGGGGTCTTCAGCAGCTCGACAAGTGCGGCCATTTGGGTTGCGTCTAAAGGTTTTGGCACAATCCCCTGGGCAGCACGCTCAGCTACGTGCTTACGGTATTCTTCTAGCACGACGATATCTCCTCGCTCTCATTGTCATAATGCGGCGCTTTTGTAGATGGGCGATTCTCTTCACGCTCCTGTGAGACAGTAGTTAGTAGGGTAAATGCCCGGTACCGCATAAGGCACAATAACAGGATTTTCATTAAGTGTTAATCCGTTTACAAAAAAGCAACATAAAAAATTGGCTGAATCGTTAAGAATGGTGTAGCGGCAAGGAGGAACGCAATTCAGGCTACCTAAAACCACCCTGAAACAGTTGATTTTCAAGCGCGAGATGCTGAATTTTCCAGCGACTTTTCAGCCATCAGATATAATTGTGTAATAAATCCTCACACTCTTTTTCCGGACCTACCGGGTGAATCCCCAATAAAAGTCAAAACTGTCTAACACGGGTGAATAATACTCGCGGCAACAGGAACGCCTCACGGCACAGCGCTTGTCTCGTTGGAGTCATTTTATGAAGTTGCCCCTTAAGCCACATCTGCTTGTCCTTTTGTGCAGTGTCGGGCTGTTTGCCGCCTCAGGCGTGATGTTCGTTAAAAGTCGTGCTACGGAGCCTGCGGCTCCGGCCCCCGTTGCACAGCAACCGTCAGCACCGGCTCCAGCGCCAATAGCGGCCCCTGCCCCGGCCGACCAAACAGCGCCCGTCGTGGCACCAACCTACTCGGCAGCACAAATCGATCAGTGGGTTGCACCTATCGCACTCTATCCAGACTCGCTGCTGTCGCAAATTTTGATGGCCTCAACCTATCCGGCTAACGTCATCCAGGCCGCACAGTGGTCAAAAGACAATCCCAAAATGCAGGGCGATGCCGCCATTCAGGCCGTTGCCAGCCAGCCCTGGGATCCCAGCGTGAAATCGCTGGTCGCCTTTCCCCAGTTGATGTCGCTGATGGGTGAAAATCCGCCGTGGGTACAAAGTCTGGGCGATGCTTTCCTTGCGCAGCCAAAAGATGTTATGGATTCCGTTCAACGCCTGCGTGCACTGGCGCAACAGACCGGTGCGTTGCAATCGACACCGCAGCAGACAGTCACCACGAGTGTGAAAAATGTGCCTCCTCCTCGTACCCAAACTCAAGAAGGAGTAACAGTTCAATCGACGGCCCCACCGGCTCCAACGGTAATCAAAATTGAATCCGCCGATCCGCAGGTGGTGTACGTTCCTACCTATAACCCGAATACGGTTTACGGTACCTGGCCGAACACCGCCTATCCGCCAACCTATCTGCCGCCAACGCCCGGTGAGCAGTTTGGTAACAGCTTCGTTAATGGTTTAGGCTTCAGCCTCGGTGTTGCAACAACCTATGCCATCTTCAGCAACATCGACTGGGATGACGACGACGATCACCATCATAATGATGACTGGGATAACCATGGCGGCTATAACCGTAATGGTGATAACAACATCAATATTAACGTTGATAACTTTAATAAAATCAGTGGACAACGACTGACAGACGCCAACCGTACCTGGCAGCACAACCCGGCCTATCGTGAGGGTGTGCCATACCCAAATAACCAGCTCAATAACCGCTTCCACTCCACTAACACGGCTACAGGTTTAAGTTCAACCCAGCAAAGACCGGTCAACCGTGATAGCCAACGCCAGGCTGCGATGAGCCAAATGGAAAAATCAACGGGAAAAACATTCCCGCAGACGGCGCGTACGGGCACGAAAGACGCCCAGCGTCAGGCATCCAGCCAACAGCTGAAGCAAATTTCCCAACGTAATAACTACCGTGGTTACGATACCAAACCGCAAACCGCGAAACGGACAAGCATACAGCAACGTGAAAATCGTCAGGCAGTCGCCCAGCGACAGGAGAAACGGGTCACGCAACCGGCGCAGCAACGCAATGTGCAACAGCGCAATCTTCAACAACGGACCAGCCAGCCACGCGCCAATGCGCTGAGCGGGAACGACAGTCGCTCCGCCAACTGGCAGGCGCAGCAACAGCGAGGGGCACAGAGCCGGCAGGTCGCCCGTAATCGGCCATCGCGCCAGCCTTCTGGCGGGCGTGCTGAACACCGTGAATTCCGTCATCGTTAAGGGAGCCGACATGAAAAATAAACTACTCAGTGGAATGGTGTTGTTCATGGTTTCGGCTGCCGCGATGGCACAACAATCCTTCAGCACACCAGACCAGGCGACCGATGCGCTGGCAAACGCGATTAGTGAGCAAAATGAAAGTGCAATGAGCAACCTGCTCGGGGAAAACTGGCGTGATTTTCTACCGCCAGAAGGCGTCGATCCTGATGCGGTTGATCGTTTCCTGCGCGACTGGAAGGTTCGCCATAATACCGTTGTCGACGGCAATACCGCGCATTTGGTGGTCGGGGATAGCGACTGGCAATTGCCAATCCCGGTCGTCAAAAACGCTTCAGGCTGGCAATTTGATATCAAGGAAGCGGCCGAAGAGATCCTGACCCGTGAGATTGGACGAAACGAACTCGCGGCTATCGAGGCGTTACACGCTTATGTAGATGCCCAGCAGAGCTATTTTGCGATGAACCAGAAATACGCGCAAAAGATTGTCAGTTCTGAAGGGAAAAAAGATGGTCTGTACTGGCCTGTTTCACCCGGCGAAGCGCCAAGCCCGCTCGGCCCGGCCTTTAGTCCACAGGAACCTGGCACGGGCTATCACGGCTATCATTTTCGTATCCTTCCCGACAAAACCAGCGGTTTTGCCATGGTGGCCTGGCCTGTTAGCTATGATCACACCGGCGTGATGAGTTTTATGATTAACGGTGATGATAAAGTCTATCAGGCCGATCTCGGCGTTGATTCTCAGCAAAAAGCACAGGCGTTAACCACATTCCATCCGGATAAAACCTGGCAGCCCGTAGCGCCCTGATACCAATTCGAAAGATTAGTTGGCCGGGTAAGGCGTAGCCGCCCCCCGGCAACCCACAGCAAATTACAGGATGTTAGCGACAGATTTCGCCAACTGAGCTTCCAGAACCGGCTTCGCTTCTTCGAACTTCAGATTCACTTTGTTAGCATTAGACACGACGCGAGTCTGATATTTTGCACGATCGCCTTGCGCGCTGCTGGTTTGCAACTTGATACCGGATGTCCCTTGACGCAACGCCGCAACGTTATCCGTTGTCACTTTCGCTTTGCTGCGTTCAGAGATCTGCAGGTCAGTGACCATGGTGTAGTTTACATCTTCCACCATCGCATCCGCAGCCATGCCGATCAGCCCCGCCGCGATACCAACACCCAGCGCCGCACCAGAGGAGTTGCTATTGTAGGCGGTAATCCCCGCACCCAACGCTGCGCCCATCGCGGCACCTTCATAACCCGTTTTCAGGAAGCCCTGAGCTTCACGCAGATCCATTTTGTCCGCTTTCAATACGTTCGCCTGTACCCAGTAATAAGCGCTGTCTGGTGAGCTGGTCACCTTATAACCTTTCGCGGACAGGTCATTTGCCAGCAGAGTTTGCAGGTTACTCATGTCTTTGTCAGAGGTATTTTTTACCTGAATGTAGACGGTCTTCTCGCTGGAAGGCTCCAGCCAGATGGTTTCACTCATCTGCGTTTTCACTTCAAGGTTACGTTTTTTAACGGCGGTGGTCATCGCGCCACAACCGGTCAGTGTCATTGTCGCGACAATCATGCCAACAACCGCGATTTTTTTTAAAGACATGTATTTTCCTTTTTTCGTGTAATAGAGAGTCCAGAGCCTCTTAACCGCGCGGCCAGTAGCCACACAATGGCGAAAAAAGTATCGGCAGTTGCGCAATTTTTTTTAGTGGAGATATCAATAAGATGACTACCAGAACTGGTAGCTTTCGGGAAAAAAAACGCCTCCGAAGAGGCGTTTTCACAAAAGCGGGAAAATTACTTTTTCTTCGCTTTCGGGTTCGGCAGGTCGGTGATGCTACCTTCGAACACTTCAGCTGCCAGACCAACGGACTCGTGCAGAGTCGGGTGAGCGTGGATGGTCAGCGCGATGTCTTCAGCGTCACAGCCCATTTCGATCGCCAGACCGATTTCACCCAGCAGCTCGCCGCCGTTGGTACCGACAATCGCACCACCGATCACACGGTGAGATTCTTTGTCGAAAATCAGTTTGGTCATACCGTCTGCGCAGTCAGAAGCGATAGCACGGCCAGAAGCAGCCCACGGGAAGGTGGCCGTTTCGTAGCTGATGCCTTTTTCTTTCGCTTCTTTCTCAGTCAGGCCAACCCATGCAACTTCTGGTTCAGTGTACGCGATGGATGGAATAACTTTCGGATCGAAGTAGTGTTTCTTACCGGCGATAACTTCAGCGGCAACGTGACCTTCGTGAACACCTTTGTGCGCCAGCATCGGCTGACCGACGATATCGCCGATAGCAAAGATGTGCGGCACGTTGGTGCGCAGCTGTTTGTCAACGCGGATGAAGCCACGGTCATCAACTTCAACGCCAGCTTTGCCCGCGTCGAGGTTTTTACCGTTCGGTACACGACCGATCGCTACCAGCACAGCATCGTAACGCTGAGCTTCGGCAGGGGCTTTTTTGCCTTCCATGGAAACGTAGATACCGTCTTCTTTCGCTTCAACGGCAGTCACTTTGGTTTCCAGCATCAGGTTGAATTTCTTGCTGATGCGCTTGGTGAAGACTTTAACCACGTCTTTGTCGGCAGCTGGGATAACCTGGTCGAACATTTCAACCACGTCGATCTCTGAACCCAGTGCATGGTACACGGTACCCATTTCCAGACCGATAATACCGCCGCCCATAACCAGCAGGCGCTTAGGAACAGTTTTCAGTTCCAGCGCGTCAGTGGAGTCCCACACGCGCGGATCTTCGTGCGGAATGAACGGCAGTTCGATCGGACGGGAACCCGCCGCGATGATCGCGTTGTCGAAGTTGATTACGGTTTTGCCGTTTTCGCCTTCAACTTCCAGGGTGTTCGCCCCGGTAAATTTACCCAGACCGTTAACCACTTTCACTTTACGGCCTTTGGCCATACCAGCCAGACCGCCAGTCAGTTGAGTGATAACTTTTTCTTTCCAGGTACGAATCTTGTCGATATCGGTTTTCGGCTCGCCAAAAACGATACCGTGTTCAGCCAGCGCTTTGGCTTCTTCGATAACTTTTGCTACGTGCAGCAACGCTTTAGAAGGGATACAGCCGACGTTCAGACAAACACCACCGAGGGTGCTGTAACGTTCTACTATGACGGTCTCCAGACCTAAATCTGCGCAACGGAAGGCAGCAGAGTAACCTGCAGGGCCTGCCCCAAGTACCACGACCTGAGTTTTGATTTCAGTGCTCATCATGACCTCTTAATTTATACCCGTCGTCCACCGGGTCGTTCTATCCGCCCGTATTTTACAAAATTGTTAACAATTTTGAAACAACAAACGGCAACCGATTTGTCTTTCGCACAATAACCTCACTGACTTCATGAGATTACCAGAAAAAAGCCGGCCGTCGGGCCGGCTTTTTCGCTTACATCACCAGGCGGCGAATGTCAGACAGCATGTTGTTGATGATGGTGATAAAGCGCGCACCATCCGCACCGTCAATTACACGGTGGTCGAAGGAGAGCGAAATCGGCATCATCAGACGCGGCATAAACTCTTTACCGTTCCACACTGGCTCCATAGAGGACTTGGAGACACCGAGGATAGCCACTTCCGGCGCGTTCACAATCGGCGCGAAGTGGGTAGTACCCAGGCCACCGATGCTGGAGATGGTGAAGCAACCGCCCTGCATTTCGCCAGCAGTCAGCTTGCCATCACGCGCTTTCTTGGAGATCACGGTCAGTTCACGAGACAGCTCGGTAATGCTCTTCTTGTTCACGTCTTTGAAGACCGGAACAACCAGACCATTCGGAGTATCAACCGCTACACCGATGTTGATGTATTTCTTCAGGGTCAGGCGCTGACCGTCTTCAGACAGGGAGCTGTTGAAGCGCGGCATCTGTTCCAGAGCTGCGGCAACGGCTTTCATGATGAAGACTACTGGGGTGAATTTCACGTCCAGTTTACGTTTTTCAGCTTCGGCGTTCTGCTGTTTACGGAACGCTTCCAGATCGGTGATATCGGTCTTATCGAAGTGAGTAACGTGTGGGATCATCACCCAGTTACGGCTCAGGTTAGCACCAGAGATTTTCTGGATACGGCCCAGTTCCACTTCTTCGATTTCACCAAACTTGCTGAAGTCCACTTTCGGCCAAGGCAGCATGCCCGGGATACCGCCGCCTGCTGCTGCAGCCGGAGCCGCTTCAGCACGCTTGATAGCGTCTTTCACGTAAGCCTGAACGTCTTCACGCAGGATACGACCTTTACGGCCAGAACCTTTCACTTTCGCCAGGTTCACACCGAATTCGCGCGCCAGGCGACGAATCAGCGGTGTTGCATGAACGTAAGCGTCGTTTTCAGCAAACTCAGATTTGCCTTCCGCTTTCGCGGCCGGAGCTGCGGCTTGCGCAGGCGCTGGTGCTGCGGCCGGAGCCGGAGCAGCTGCTTGTGCTGGAGCGGCTGCAGGTGCTGCGCCTTCGACTTCGAAGACCATAATCAGAGAACCGGTTTTAACTTTGTCACCAGTGCTGATTTTGATTTCTTTCACGGTGCCCGCGAACGGTGCCGGAACTTCCATTGACGCTTTATCGCCTTCAACGGTGATCAGTGACTGCTCAGCGGCAATTTTATCGCCCACTTTAACCATCACTTCAGTGACTTCGACTTCGTCACCGCCGATATCCGGTACGTTAACTTCTTTCGAGCCGGAAGCAGCCGGAGCCGCCGCTGCTGCTGGAGCAGCCGCCTGAGCCGGTGCTGCAGCAGGCGCTGCGCCCGCTACTTCGAAGACCATAATCAGGGAACCGGTAGACACTTTGTCGCCGGTGTTGATTTTGATCTCTTTAACGGTACCTGCGAACGGTGCCGGAACTTCCATTGACGCTTTGTCACCTTCAACGGTGATCAGAGACTGTTCAGCCGCAACGGTGTCACCCACTTTAACCATGATCTCGGTAACTTCAACTTCGTCGCCGCCGATGTCCGGTACGTGTACGTCTTTCGCCGCCGCAGCAGCAGGTGCTGCTGCCGGAGCCGCTTCTTTCTTCTCTTCTGCCGGAGCAGGTGCAGCTGCTGCTGCACCGTCGGCGGAATCGAAAATCATGATCAGTTTGCCGGTCTCAGTTTTATCGCCAACAGAGACTTTGATCTCTTTAACGATACCAGCCTGAGGAGACGGAACTTCCATAGAGGCTTTGTCGCCTTCTACGGTGATCAGCGACTGTTCAGCTTCAACTTTGTCGCCCACTTTGACCAGGATCTCGGTGATTTCAACTTCATCAGCCCCGATGTCCGGTACATTGATTTCGATAGCCATTATTCTTTTACCTCTTACGCCAGACGCGGGTTAACTTTATCTGCATCGATGTTGAATTTGGTGATTGCGTCTGCAACCACTTTCTTATCGATTTCGCCACGTTTAGCCAGTTCGCCCAGGGCCGCTACAACCACGTAGGAAGCATCAACTTCGAAGTGGTGACGCAGGTTTTCACGGCTGTCAGAGCGACCGAAACCGTCAGTACCCAGTACGCGATAATCATCAGCCGGTACATAAGTACGAACCTGTTCGGCAAACAGTTTCATATAGTCAGTAGATGCTACTGCCGGAGCGTCGTTCATCACCTGAGCGATGTACGGAACGCGCGGAGTTTCCATCGGGTGCAGCATGTTCCAGCGCTCACAATCCTGGCCATCACGCGCCAGTTCAGTGAAGGAGGTTACGCTGTAAACGTCAGACCCTACACCGTAGTCGTTCGCCAGGATCTGTGCTGCTTCACGGACGTGACGCAGGATAGAACCGGAGCCCAGCAGCTGAACTTTACCTTTCTTACCTTCGAGGGTTTCGAGTTTGTAGATACCTTTACGGATACCTTCCTCGGCACCTGCTGGCATTGCCGGCATGTGGTAGTTTTCGTTCAGCGTGGTGATGTAGTAGTAAACGTTCTCTTGTTTCTCACCGTACATACGCTCCAGACCATCGTGCATGATGACCGCAACTTCGTACGCGTAAGACGGATCGTAAGAGATACAGTTCGGGATAGTCAGAGACTGAATATGGCTGTGACCATCTTCGTGCTGCAGACCTTCACCGTTCAGCGTCGTACGACCGGAAGTACCACCAATCAGGAAGCCACGAGCCTGTTGGTCGCCTGCCTGCCAGCACAGGTCACCGATACGCTGGAACCCGAACATGGAGTAGTAGATGTAGAACGGAATCATCGGCAGATCGTTGGTGCTGTAAGAGGTCGCAGCAGCCAGCCAGGATGCGCCAGCACCCAGTTCGTTGATACCTTCCTGCAGGATCTGACCTTTCTCGTCTTCTTTATAGTAAGCAACCTGCTCACGGTCCTGCGGGGTGTACTGCTGACCGTTCGGGCTGTAGATACCGATCTGACGGAACAGACCTTCCATACCGAAAGTACGTGCTTCATCAGCGATGATCGGAACCAGACGATCTTTGATCGACTTGTTCTTCAGCATCACGTTCAGGGCACGAACGAAAGCGATAGTGGTGGAGATTTCTTTGTTCTGCTCTTCCAGCAGCGCACCGAAGTCTTCCAGAGCCGGCAGTTCCAGCTTCTCAGTGAAGTTCGGCTGACGAGCTGGCAGGTAGCCATGCAGTTTCTGACGCTGAGCGTGCAGATAAGTGTGCTCTTCAGAACCTTCCGGGAAGGTGATGTAAGACAGGTTTTCAACCTGCTCATCGGTCACAGGAACGTTGAAACGGTCGCGGATATAACGCACGCCGTCCATGTTCATTTTCTTAACCTGGTGAGCGATGTTTTTACCTTCAGCGGTGTCACCCATGCCGTAACCTTTGATGGTATGGGCGAGGATTACAGTTGCTTTGCCTTTGGTTTCCTGCGCTTTTTTCAGTGCAGCGTAAACTTTCTTCGGATCGTGACCACCGCGGTTCAGAGACCAAATCTGCTCATCAGTCCAGTCAGCAACCAGTGCTGCGGTTTCCGGGTATTTACCGAAGAAGTGCTCACGTACATATGCGCCATCTTTGGATTTGAAGGTCTGGTAGTCGCCGTCAACGGTTTCGTTCATCAGCTGGATCAGTTTACCGCTGGTGTCTTTACGCAGCAGCTCATCCCAACGACCGCCCCACATGACTTTGATAACGTTCCAGCCAGCGCCCGCGAAGATGCCTTCCAGTTCGTTAACAATCTTGCCGTTACCGGTTACCGGGCCGTCAAGACGCTGCAGGTTACAGTTGATAACAAAGACCAGGTTGTCCAGTTTTTCACGGGTCGCGATGGTGATCGCACCTTTTGATTCTGGCTCATCCATCTCGCCGTCGCCCAGGAAGGCGTAAACGGTTTGTTTAGAGGTATCTTTCAGACCACGGTGTTCCAGATATTTCAGGAATTTAGCCTGGTAGATAGCACCGATTGGGCCCAGACCCATAGATACGGTCGGGAACTGCCAGAATTCTGGCATCAGTTTCGGGTGCGGGTAGGAAGACAGGCCTTTGCCATGTACTTCCTGACGGAAGTTGTTCATCTGCTCTTCAGTCAGACGACCTTCCAGGAATGCGCGTGCGTAGATGCCCGGAGAGATGTGACCCTGGAAGTACACCAGATCGCCGCCATCTTGCTCGTTGCGTGCACGGAAGAAGTGGTTGAAGCAAACATCATATACCGTTGCGGAGGACTGGAAGGATGCCATGTGGCCACCCAGCTCGAGGTCCTTTTTAGACGCGCGCAGTACGGTCATGATGGCGTTCCAACGGATAGCAGAACGAATACGACGTTCCAGCTCCAGATTGCCCGGGTATTCCGGTTCATCTTCAACGGCAATAGTGTTTACATAATTGCTGGCCCCTGCACCTGCCGCTACTTTCACGCCGCCTTTGCGGGCTTCTGAAAGCAGTTGGTCGATCAGATACTGAGCACGCTCAACACCTTCTTCACGGATGACCGATTCGATCGCCTGTAGCCAGTCGCGAGTTTCGATCGGATCCACGTCATTTGGGAAACGTTCTGACATGGGGGTATTCCTTATCTATCTAATACGTTGAGTTATCTGGAACCTGTCCCATTACGTTCTCGCCAGAGAGCGTAATAAGACAGGTTCTGCGTTTAGTTGCCGCGCACTTTATATGGCGCTTGATTTACAACATCTTCTGGTTAACGTTCTGCCAGAAAAATCACTAATTCTTTCGTTGCTCCAGACGACGTAAGGCGCGTTCACGACGGCTTTCCTCACGGCTTCTGTCCAGCAGAATCTCTTCGATAAACGCCAGGTGACGGTGGGACGCTTCACGCGCCTCTTCCGGCTTCCCGGCAATAATTGCTTCAAAAATACGGGTACGGTGACTGCTAACCAGTGGCAGCATTTCACGACGCGCATACAGCAATTCGAAGTTTTGCCGAACGTTCTGGGCCAGCATCGGCTCCATACACCTTAGCAAATGGAGCAGCACCACATTATGTGCCGCTTCGGTGACAGCAATTTGATACTGGAGTACTGCATCAGATTCACCGTCAAGATCGCCGGACTGTTGAGCAAGCTCGATCGCATGGTGGAGTTCACGGATACGCGTTTTGTCTTCATCCGTGCTGCGCAGTGCAGCGTAATAAGCTGCAATACCTTCCAGCGCATGGCGCGTCTCAAGCAGGTCAAACTGGGATTCAGGATGGTCGGAGAGCAGCTCTACCAGTGGGTCGCTAAAGCTCTGCCACAGGCTGCTCTGAACAAAAGTGCCACCGCCCTGACGACGAAGCAGTAACCCCTTCGCTTCAAGGCGTTGGATCGCCTCGCGTAAGGAGGGGCGGGAGACGTCGAACTGTTTTGCCAGCTCGCGTTCCGGTGGGAGTTTTTCTCCGGGGCGAAGTGTCCCCTCAAGAATTAAAAACTCCAGCTGCTGCTCAATCACATCGGAGAGTTTTGGTTGGCGGATTTTGCTGTAGGCCATGATTTCCTGTCTTAAGCCATTTGCCCGGAGTCAATTGGTCTTACCAATTTCATGTTCTTGACGCTAAAGTAACAAAGTATTCACCTTCTGTCCATACAGGTTTTGATTGAAATCAGTAAAGGGGGCATATTTTAACAACATTACAGAAATAACGTTTCAAACATGTAACTATGCACAAATGTTAAATTTACCCACCTCGAGGTAGTTTTAACGGAATAGAAACGAAAAATTATCTCATCTGAACCGATTCACCTGCTTATTTATCGATACTTAAACCACTATTAATGAATAGAAATTCAAAATGGAAATTTTGTGGTAGATAAACTCGCATTTACAAATGGTTTCTTTTTATTCAACTCGTCATCTTCCCCGCATAAAGCAGGTGCATTCGCGCTCGCATATCATTATTCTGATCAAGACAAAAGTATTAAGGCAACATTTTATCAAAAGCATCTGTAAACAAATTAATACAACAAACGGAATTGCAAACTTACACACGCATTGCTGCGTAGTTCAAAAAATAAGTACTCGAAATATGAAGAGTAAAACCACACACGAGGTTTCATGATGGAAAGTCAACAGCATGGCGATCAGCTCAAGCGCGGTCTTAAGAACCGCCATATACAGCTAATCGCACTGGGTGGCGCGATTGGTACCGGGTTATTCCTCGGTAGCGCATCCGTTATCCAGTCTGCAGGACCGGGGATTATTCTGGGTTACGCTATTGCCGGCTTTATCGCCTTTTTGATTATGCGTCAGTTAGGTGAAATGGTGGTTGAAGAGCCGGTAGCAGGCTCCTTTAGCCACTTTGCTTATAAATACTGGGGCAGTTTCGCGGGTTTTGCCTCTGGCTGGAACTACTGGGTACTGTACGTGCTGGTTGCCATGGCTGAGCTGACTGCAGTCGGTAAATATATCCAGTTCTGGTACCCGGAGATCCCAACCTGGGCCTCTGCTGCAGCCTTCTTCGTGATTATCAACGCCATTAACCTGACCAACGTGAAAGTGTTTGGTGAGATGGAGTTCTGGTTCGCCATTATTAAAGTCATTGCTGTCGTCGCGATGATCATCTTCGGCGGCTGGCTGCTGTTCAGCGGCAACGGCGGGCCGCAGGCCAGCGTCAGCAACCTGTGGAACCAGGGGGGCTTCCTGCCGCATGGTTTCACCGGTCTGGTGATGATGATGGCGATTATCATGTTCTCTTTCGGTGGACTGGAGCTGGTTGGGATCACCGCAGCAGAAGCGGATAACCCGGAGCAAAGCATTCCCAAAGCAACCAACCAGGTTATCTACCGTATCCTGATTTTCTATGTGGGTTCGCTGGCGGTTCTGCTTTCCCTGATGCCGTGGACGCGCGTTACGGCTGATACCAGCCCGTTTGTCCTTATTTTCCACGAGCTGGGCGACACGTTTGTTGCTAATGCCCTGAACATCGTGGTGCTGACTGCTGCCCTTTCTGTCTATAACAGCTGTGTGTACTGCAACAGCCGTATGCTGTTCGGTCTGGCACAGCAGGGCAATGCGCCGAAAGCGCTGATGAACGTCGACAAACGCGGCGTGCCGGTGAACACCATTCTGGTTTCCGCACTGGTGACGGCTCTGTGCGTGCTGATCAACTACCTGGCGCCAGAATCTGCCTTTGGCCTGTTGATGGCGCTGGTAGTTTCCGCACTGGTGATCAACTGGGCAATGATTAGCCTTGCGCACATGAAGTTCCGCAAAGCCAAACAGCAGCAGGGCGTTACCACCCGCTTCCCGGCGCTGCTCTATCCGCTGGGTAACTGGGTGTGCCTGATTTTCATGGCTGCAGTATTGGTGATTATGCTGATGACGCCGGGCATGGCGATCTCGGTGTACTTAATCCCGGTATGGATTGCTATTCTTGGCATTGGTTACCTGTTCAAACAGAAAACGGCCGGCACGGTTAAAGCACATTAATTTTTCCTCCCCCACCTACGCCAGGTGGGGGTTGTTACCTGCCTCACATTTTCCCACTCACGACTGTTTAGTCCATATCAGCGGCGTTATCCTGCAACGCAAAAACACCGGTACCAGACAATAATTCTCTCCATATCTCATTCATGGAGTGCAGTTGATGGAAACCAGTAAGCTCACGGTGAAAGAAAAGATTGGCTATGGAATGGGCGACGCCGGATGCAACATCATCTTTGGCGCCATCATGTTGTTTGTTAACTATTTTTACACAGACATTTTTGGACTCGCGCCTGCACTGGTCGGCGTATTACTGCTCTCAGTACGCGTTATCGATGCCGTTACCGACCCTATAATGGGCGCAATGGCCGACCGCACCCGCAGCAAATATGGTCGATTTCGTCCATGGCTTTTGTGGATGGCTTTCCCGTACGCATTATTCAGCGTACTGATGTTTACCACCCCTGAGTGGACATATAACAGCAAAGTTATCTATGCCTTTGTTACCTATTTCCTGCTCTCAATTACCTATACGGCGATCAATATCCCCTATTGCTCTCTCGGCAGCGTCATCACCAACGATCCGCAAGAACGCGTCGCCTGCCAGTCATATCGCTTTGTATTGGTAGGAATTGCAACTCTGCTGCTCTCCCTTACCCTGCTCCCCATGGCCGACTGGTTCGGCGGGGAAGACAAAGCCAAAGGGTATCAAATGGCGATGGCGGTACTGGCATTCATCGGCATGTGTATGTTCCTGTTCTGCTTTGCAACCGTCCGTGAGCGTGTCCGTCCTGCTGTCCAGACCAATGACGATTTAAAAGCCGATCTGAAAGACGTATGGAAGAACGATCAATGGGTAAAAATCCTGCTATTAACCTTGTGCAACGTCTGTCCGGGTTTTATTCGCATGGCTGCCACCATGTACTACGTGACCTGGGTTATGCAGCAGAGTACACAATTTGCGACGTTGTTTATCAGCCTTGGCGTTGTAGGCATGATGATCGGCAGCATGTTGGCGAAGGTGTTAACCGATCGCTGGTGCAAACTGAAAGTGTTCTTCTGGACCAATATCATCCTGGCGATTTTCTCCGCCGCGTTTTACTTCTTCGATCCGAAAGCCACCATGATGATTATGGTGCTCTACTTCCTGCTCAACATCCTGCATCAGATCCCATCTCCGCTGCACTGGTCGCTGATGGCGGATGTCGATGACTACGGCGAGTGGAAAACCGGTAAACGCATCACCGGGATCAGCTTCTCCGGCAACCTGTTCTTCCTGAAACTGGGCCTGGCGATTGCCGGAGCGATGGTTGGCTTCCTGCTCTCCTGGTACGGCTACGACGCTGGGGCGAAAACGCAAAGCGACTCCGCCATTAACGGTATTATGCTGCTGTTTACCATCATACCTGGCGCAGGCTACCTGATTACTGCAGGCGTGGTTCGTCTGCTGAAAGTTGACCGCGAGTTTATGCAGCAAATCCAGACAGATTTAGAAAAGCGCCGCGCCAACTACCGTGAACTGAATGAATACCACGATATAAAAACGACTGAAACCGTAAGGAAAGCCTAATGAATCAGTGGCCAAATCCCTTTATTGAACAGCGTGCCGATCCGTTTATCTTACGTGACGGTAGCCACTACTATTTCATTGCTTCAGTACCTGAATATGACCGGCTGGAGATACGCCGGGCCGACTCGCTGGAAGGGTTGCGCACTGCCGCCCCGGTTATCATCTGGCGCAAGCCAGAAAGCGGCCCCATGAGCCAACTCATCTGGGCGCCCGAAATCCATCATCTGGCAGGCAAGTGGTACATCTATTTTGCCGCCACCCACACACAGTCGCTCGACAAGCTGGGGATGTTCCAGCATCGCATGTTTGCGCTCGAATGTGCCGACACCGATCCGCTGACCGGAAAGTGGACGGAGAAAGGTCAGATTAAAACGCAGTTTGATACCTTTGCGCTCGATGCCACCACCTTTAACCATCAGGGAAAACAGTGGTATCTATGGGCGCAGAAATCGCCCGATATCGCCGGAAACTCCAATATCTATCTCGCAGAACTGGAAAATCCATGGACGATTAAAGGCGAGCCGGTCATGCTAAGCCATCCTGAATATGACTGGGAATGCCGGGGTTTTTGGGTCAACGAAGGTCCTGCCGTCATGGTTCACGGCGACAAGTTGTTTATCAGCTATTCCGCCAGCGCTACCGATGAGAACTACTGTATGGGATTATTGTGGATTGACTTAGACGCAGATCCGCTCAACCAGCAGAACTGGCACAAATCACCGCGCCCGGTCTTTACCACCAGCTATGAAAACCGCCAGTTTGGGCCGGGACACAACAGCTTTACGCAAACGCCAGAAGGTGAAGATGTGCTGGTGTATCACGCGAGAAATTACACCGAAATCGAGGGCGATCCGCTGTACGACCCAAACCGCCACACTCGTCTGAAGCTCGTGCGTTGGGACGAAAACGGCATGCCAGATTTTGGCATCCCGCCTGCTGATACGAACTAAACCGTTGCACTGCCCGGTGGCGCTAACGCTTACCGGGCCTACACGTTTTTCCATTGTAGGCCGGATAAGCGTTAGCGCCATCCGGCACAACGCTATACTAATGCCCCATAAATGGTCAGCAACGCAATAATCACCACCACCACAAATGAGGTCTTCTTCGCCATCGAAACAGCCGCTTTTGGCGTTTCGACTTTATCGGTATGAGGTTCGCGCGCCAGCGAGAACTGCGCCAGACGCGTAAGCACCTGATATTGCGAAGTATGCAGATCAGCAAGCGACGTAAACCAGGCTGGCAACGCCTTCTCGCCGTGTCCCAGCAGCGCATAGACCACGCCCGCCAGACGCACCGGGATCCAGTCCAGCACATGCAGGATCGCATCAATACCCGATTGCAGACGCTGGTGCGGTGTCTGATAGCGCGCCAGCCAGGACTGCCAGGCACGTAAAAAGGCATAACCAACCAGCGTCACAGGTCCCCACGGGCCACCGACAATCAGCCAGAATAACGGCGCCAGGTAAAAGCGAAAGTTGTTCCATAACAGCGCGTTCTGCAGTTCACGCAGGAACTCACGCTCGTCACAGTCCGGCGGAACACCATGGATAAGCGTCAGCTCGCTGGCCATCGCCTCACGAGCGTGAGCGTCATCGCGAGCGGCCGCGTTCAGGTAAGCGTGATAGTGAAGGCGCGCCTTGCCTGCGCCGATGCACAGCAAGCCAATTAAGATCCACGCCACCAGCAACGGAACGTTAAACAGCAGCCCATGAAGTGCGCGCAGTAGCAGAAACGTCACTCCCATCGCAATAAGAGTCATGCCTACCGTACGCATCATCGAGAAATGCTTAATCCGGCGGAAAAAAGCTTCAACCCGGTGATCAAGCTGCCAGTGCTCACCCAGCTTAAACAGGCGTTCAACAATCAACACCAGTAATGTTGTAAACAGCGTCATGTCATCTCCTTGTGCGACGAGGGGGTGACCAGGGCGCGAAACCTTGCCCAGTCAAATGAGGGCCCGGGATCGGTCTTACGCTCGGGCGCAATATTGCAATGTCCTGTCATATTGTTAGCAATAGCCGGATAACGCGTAATCAGGGCATTGGTCACGGCTGCCAGTTGCTGGTACTGCGCGTCGGTATAGGCCAGCGTATCCGTCCCTTCCAGCTCAATACCAATTGAGAAATCATTACAGCGTTCACGGCCCTGATAGCTCGAGACGCCGGCATGCCAGGCGCGTTTATCAAAGGGGACATACTGCACGATTTCACCATCACGGCGAATTAAACAATGGGCCGAAACGCGCAAATGGGCGATTCCGGCAAAATAAGGATGGGCGTTGGGATCAATCGTGCCAGTGAACAGCGCGTCTATCCACGGGCCGCCAAACTCGCCGGGCGGCAGGCTGATATTATGCACCACCAGCAGAGAAGGGTTTTCGTCATCCGGGCGGCAATCGTAATGCGGAGAGGGAACGCGTCGCGCCTCTGCCAGCCAGCCCTCGTCTAACAACATGCAGAATCTCCTTATTGGTGGTGCTCATATCAGGTTCAGGGTAGCATGTTTCCACCTTATGATTCGTTAGCAATTTGGAGTTTTATCATGCCGCCTCGCCGCTATAACCCTGACTACCGACGTGACGCGCTGTTGGAACGCATAAATCTCGATATCCCTGCCGCTGTCGCTCAGGCGCTGCGTGAAGATTTAGGCGGAGAAGTTGATGCCAATAACGATATCACCGCACAGCTTTTACCCGAAGACATGCGCTCCCACGCTACCGTAATTACCCGCGAAGATGGCGTTTTTTGTGGGAAACGTTGGGTGGAAGAGGTCTTTATTCAACTGGCTGGCGATGATGTAAACATCACCTGGCATGTCGAAGATGGCGACAGCATTAAGGCTAATCAGCCACTGTTTGAACTGGACGGCCCTTCCCGCGTGTTACTGACCGGTGAACGTACCGCGCTTAATTTTGTGCAGACGCTTTCAGGTGTAGCAAGCGAGGTGCGTAAATACGTCGACCTGTTAGCTGGGACCAAGACCCAACTGCTGGATACGCGTAAAACCCTGCCAGGACTGCGTACCGCGCTAAAATACGCCGTATTGTGCGGCGGCGGCGCGAATCATCGTTTGGGGCTGTCCGACGCTTTCCTGATTAAAGAAAACCACATTATTGCTTCCGGCTCGGTACGTCAGGCCGTAGAAAAAGCATTCTGGTTGCACCCGGATGTGCCGGTTGAAGTCGAAGTAGAAAGCCTGGATGAGCTGGACGACGCGCTGAAAGCCGGGGCCGACATCATCATGCTCGATAACTTCGAAACCGACCAAATGCGCGAAGCGGTAAAACGCACCAACGGCCAGGCGCGTCTGGAAGTCTCGGGCAATGTCACCCATGAAACGCTGCGCGAATTTGCCGAAACCGGCGTGGATTTCATCTCTGTTGGCGCGCTGACCAAACATGTTCGCGCTCTCGATCTCTCCATGCGTTTTCGCTAATTGCTGATTGTATTGCCCGATGATGCTTCGCTTATCGGGCCTCCTACACAGGTTTATTCTGTAAGCCGGATACGGCATTTACGCCGCCATCCGGCAGTTTCTTCGAGCCTCTTAGCAAATACATTGTCTGATTCTGTAATTTCGTAAAAGTCCTCGGAATCCGCCTTCCCATTCTGTTTTTTGTCTCTCGCCGTCCTCCCGTCGGTTTGCCAAAGTAGCGCCAGCAAACTCAAGGAGTGAACAATGAACAAGCAACGAGGCTTTACGCTTATCGAACTCATGGTGGTGATTGGCATTATTGCCATTCTTAGCGCCATCGGTATTCCGGCATATCAAAACTATCTGCGCAAGGCCGCGCTGACAGACATGCTGCAAACCTTTGTCCCCTATCGCACAGCGGTTGAGCTCTGTGCACTGGAACATGGAGGAACAGATACCTGCGATGCCGGAACGAATGGTATTCCCACTCCAACAACTACCCGTTACGTCTCAGCCATGAGCATTGAAAAAGGCGTTGTCAGTCTTAGTGGGCAGGAAAGCCTGAACGGGTTAAGCATCACCATGACGCCGGCTTGGGACAATGCCAACGGCATTACCGGTTGGAACCGTAACTGCATCATCCAGAACGACAGCGCATTGCAGCAGGCCTGTGAAGATGTTTTCCGCTTCGATACCCACTAAGGAACAGAGATGAATACCACCCAGCTTACAGCGCTATGCCAACGTTATCAGGGAATATTACTGGATGCAGACAATGAAGTGGTGCATATCGCCGTCGTAGACGCCCCATCACACGAACTGCTGGATGCACTGCATTTTGCCACCACCCGGCGCATCGACATTGTCTGCTGGACACGTCAGCAAATGGAAGGCCACACGCATACACCGCAGAAAATGCTCCCTGCAGTAGTCACAAAAAGCAGCGCCAGCGCAGCAGACTTGCTGAATCAGACGTTTCATTCCGCTCTGGAGAAACGGGCTTCTGATATTCATTTTGAGCCAGCGGAAAATCACTATCGGATCAGATTACGTGTGGATGGAGTACTCCACGCGTTACCGGAAATCACGACCGAGATGGGCATTGCCATCACCGCAAGGTTAAAAGTATTGGGCAGTCTGGATATTGCCGAGCATCGGCTTCCACAAGACGGACAATTTACCGTTGAGATTTCAGGAGAACCTATCTCGTTTCGCATCGCCACCCTGCCCTGTCGCTACGGCGAAAAAGTCGTGTTGCGGCTACTTCATCAGGTCGAGCAGTCACTGGAGATCGCCGCACTGGGAATGCAAGACGCGCAACTGGCCGCATTTTCGCAAGCCTTGCAGCAGCCTCAGGGGCTGATTCTGGTTACCGGGCCTACCGGAAGCGGTAAAACGGTCACACTGTACAGTGCGCTGCAAACCCGAAACACGCCAGATGTTAATCTCTGTAGCGTAGAAGATCCGGTAGAGATCCCGATCGCAGGCATCAACCAGACGCAAATTCACCCACGCGCCGGTTTGACTTTTCAGGGAGTCTTACGTGCTCTGTTGCGTCAGGATCCCGACATTATCATGGTGGGTGAAATCCGCGATGGAGAAACAGCAGAAATAGCCCTTAAAGCCGCACAAACCGGTCATCTGGTTCTTTCTACGCAGCATACCAATTCCACCAGTGAAACGCTGGTGCGTCTGCAACAAATGGGGGTTGCACGCTGGATGATCGCCTCCGCGCTGACGCTCGTCATTGCACAGCGATTGGTCAGAAAGTTGTGCCCCCATTGCCGACAACGTCAGAGTACGCCTATCACACTCCCGAAAGCTGTCTGGCCTACACCACTACCGAATTGGCAGGCCCCTGGCTGCAAACATTGTTATCACGGATTTTATGGCCGTACGGCATTGTTTGAAGTACTCCCTGTTACTCCGGCATTACGTCAGAGTATTGCCAGTGGCGCCCCCGTAGACGGAGTGGAACCTGATGCTCAGCTATCAGGGAGAACGCTTTTCGAGAATGGCTGTCAGGCCGTCGAGCAAGGATTAACGACATTTGAAGAGCTGATTCGTGTACTGGGCATGCCTCATGTCCGCTAAACAGCTTTGGCGCTGGCAAGGCATTAACAACAAAGGTAAATCGCTGGAAGGTACACTATGGGCCGATACCCGACCGTCATTAATGCTGGCTCTTGAGAAACAACAGATTACGCCGCTACGCATTAAACGTATGCGTGTCAAAACCTCGCACTGGAGCCGTACAAGAAGTGCCGAAACCATACACCAGTTGGCGACATTGCTAAAAGCAGGGTTAACGCTCTCAACAGGGCTAGCTCTGCTTGCTGAACAGCATCCCAGCAGTCAATGGCAGGCGCTACTGCGTACGCTGGCTTACGATATGGAACAGGGCATTACCCTCTCCACCTCACTATCACAATGGCAACACGTTTTTCCGCCCCTTTACCAGGCAATGATCCGCACCGGAGAGCTTACGGGTAAGCTGGACGACTGCTGTTTTGAACTCGCCTACCAGCAAAAGAAACAACAGCAACTTGCTGATAAAGTTAAAAAAGCCCTGCGTTATCCGCTTATCATCATCACAATGGCGGTGTTGGTCGTATTTGCGATGTTGCAGTTTGTACTCCCTGAGTTTGCCGCCATCTACCAGACATTCAACACCCCGCTACCGGCCCTCACTCAGTGGATTATTACCATCGCACACTATAGCAGCCAATGGGGATGGCTGGCGGTAGCACTTGGCCTGGTAGCGGTTGCGGCACATCATTTGATAAATCAGAAACCGTACTGGCTCGTTCTGCGCCAGAAATTGCTGCTCAGCCTCCCGGTCATAGGGCCGATGGTGAGAGGGCAAAAGCTCACGCAGATCTTCACCGTTCTGGCGTTAACGCAAAATGCGGGCATTCCCTTTTTGCAGGGTCTTGAGAGCGTTACCGAAACGCTGGCTAACCCTTTCTGGTCGCAGCGTTTAGCGCTGGTTCAGCACGACATTAGCGCCGGAAAGCCGGTCTGGTTAGCGCTTAAAAATAGCGGTGAATTCAGCCCATTGTGCATACAGCTGGTCCGAACTGGTGAAGCTTCCGGCTCGCTGGATGCAATGCTGCGCAATCTCGCGCATCACCATGGTGAGAAAACCCTGGCTCAAGCTGAGAATTTGGCTGCATTACTTGAGCCTGCGTTGCTGGTCATCACGGGGCTTATCATCGGTACGCTGGTTGTCGCGATGTATTTACCGATTTTCCATTTGGGAGATGCGATGAGCGGAGTGGGATAAATTCAAATGCCGGATGGCGACGTAACGCCATCCGGCATTTCACAGAACGACCTGTTTTACAGGCTATTGAATACGCGGTTCTCTTGTTCCTGTACACGAATAAACGTTGTACGTTTGGTCAGCTCTTTCAGACGGGATGCGCCTACATAGGTGCAAGCAGAACGCAAACCGCCGAGAATATCGCGAGCGGTATTATCAACCGGGCCGCGCAGTGGCAGCTTGACGGTTTTACCTTCTGCAGCGCGGTACTGTGCAACACCACCAACGTGACGCGTCATGGCAGATTCTGAGCTCATACCGTAGAAAAGCATGAATTTCTCACCGTTTTCTTCAACAATTTTGCCGCCGCTTTCTTCGTGACCGGCAAACATACCGCCGAGCATAACGAAGTCTGCGCCGCCGCCAAACGCTTTTGCAACGTCACCCGGCATTGTGCAGCCGCCGTCGCTGACAATCATGCCGCCCAGACCGTGGGCTGCATCCGCACATTCAATAACCGCAGAAAGCTGTGGATAGCCAACGCCGGTTTTTACACGCGTGGTGCATACAGAACCCGGGCCAATACCTACTTTGACAATATCAGCACCGGAGAGCACCAGCTCTTCACACATTTCACCGGTGACCACATTGCCCGCACAAATCGTTTTTGTCGGCCATGCTTCACGCGCTTTCGACACAAACTGAACAAAATGCTCTGAGTAGCCATTTGCCACATCAATGCAGATAAAATTCAGCGCTGGGTTGAGCGCCAAAATCTGTTTGGTTTTTTCGAAGTCTGCGTCAGACGTGCCAGTTGAAACCATTACGTGTTTGAGTACATCGGCAGAGCTCTCTGCGATGAAGGCGGCCCAGTCTTCAACAGAATAGTGTTTGTGCACAGCGGTCAGGATGTCGAAGGATGCCAGCGCCGTTGCCATGGCAAACGTCCCGACAGTGTCCATGTTCGCGGCAATAATAGGTACGCCGGACCAGGTCTGACCTGAATGCTTAAAGGTAAATTGACGTTCCAGCTCAACATCGGAACGGCTTTTAAGAGTAGAACGCTTAGGGCGGATAAGAACGTCTTTGAAACCTAACTTCAGATCTTCTTCGATACGCATGTGCGGATTCCTGGGGTTAATGGCGAAAAATCGAAACTCACAACTCCAGTGACGCTATCATACGCACTAATCAATGCCGCGCAAGACTGCGAAATTCTCTTTTTTTACGCTACAATCCCATAAATTTACCTGGCGAATAGTAGGTTAATCCTGCAGCAGCCTCGCCTTCGCACGCTTAACTTTTAACTGTTTGATAATCAAACTTAAACTCCAGGATCGGCATCTATGAGGTATACGGTAGCCTTAACCGGCGGCATTGGCAGTGGTAAAAGCACCGTTGCAAATGCGTTCGCTGACCTCGGAATAAACATCATTGATGCAGATATTATTGCGCGCCAGGTGGTTGAACCCGGCACACTTGCTCTTAAGGCGATCGAAGAACATTTTGGTTCCGAGGTTATCGCCGCAGACGGATCGTTGCAGCGGCGCATTTTACGCGAACGCATTTTTTCCGCCCCAGAGGAGAAAAGCTGGCTGAATGCCCTGCTCCATCCGCTTATTCAGCAGGAAACGCAGCGCCAGTTTCAGCAAGCGACCTCACCTTACCTGTTATGGGTTGTCCCTTTGCTGGTGGAAAATTCGCTGTATAAAAAAGCCGACCGCGTACTCGTGGTGGATGTCACGCCCGAAACCCAGCTCAGACGCACCATGCAGCGTGATGACGTCACACGTGAGCATGTTGAACAAATTCTTGCTGCCCAGGCAACGCGTGAAGCGCGGCTGGCCGTGGCAGACGATGTTATTGATAATAATGGCGCACCGGAAGCCATCGCCTCGGATGTCGCCCGCCTGCACGCGCTCTATTTGCAATGCGCGTCGCAGTTTGTCTCACAGGAAAAACCGTAATGCACACCCAGGTCCTTTTTGAACACCCTCTCAATGAGAAGATGCGTACATGGCTGCGCATTGAGTTTTTAATCCAACAGCTCTCCGTTAATTTACCCATTGCTGACCATGCCGGCGCTCTGCATTTTTTCCGCAATATCGGAGATTTACTGGATGTATTTGAACGCGGCGAAGTCCGTACCGAACTCCTCAAAGAACTGGAGCGACAGCAGCGTAAACTCCAGGCCTGGGTCGAAGTTCCCGGCGTCGATCAAAGCAGAATCGACTCTTTGCGCCAGCAGTTAAAAAGTGCAGGCAGCATTCTGATTTCTGCCCCGCGTATTGGACAGACGCTGCGCGAAGATCGTCTGATTGGTCTCGTACGTCAACGTTTAAGTATTCCTGGCGGGTGCTGCAGTTTCGATCTGCCGACTCTGCATATCTGGTTACACCTGGCGCAATCGTATCGTGACGCGCAGGTTGAAACCTGGCTTGCCAGCCTGAATCCGCTCAATCAAGCGCTGTCGCTGGTGCTGGATTTAATTCGCAACTCAGCGCCGTTTCGTAAGCAAACCAGCCTGAATGGTTTTTATCAGGACAACGGCGAAGATGCAGATCTGCTGCGCTTGCAGCTGCCGCTAGATTCGCAGCTTTATCCGCAAATTTCTGGTCATAAGAGCCGTTTTGCCATCCGCTTTATGCCGCTGGATAGCGAGAATGGTCAGGTGCCTGAGCGCCTCGATTTTGAACTGGCGTGCTGTTAAGGAGTCAACATGTCTGAACAAACCATCGTCAACTGCCCAACCTGTGGCAAGCCTGTAGTATGGGCTGAAGTCAGTCCGTTTCGCCCATTCTGCAGCAAGCGCTGCCAGTTAATCGATCTGGGAGAGTGGGCTGCAGAAGAGAAACGCATCCCAAGCTCAGGCGATCTGTCGGAAAGCGACGACTGGAGTGAGGAGCAGAAGTAATTGTGCTAATACGTAGGGCGGGCAAGCGTAGCACCCCCGCCATAATTTGCCGGATGGCGGTGTTGCCTTATCCGGCCTACGAACACCATTATCCAGTAATCAGCTTTTCAATGACCGGTGCATTCGCCGGCGGGAAATCTTCCGCATTCAGAGCATATTGCGCAATCCACTGCGCCGGTTGCCCCTCTTTTCCCCACGGCTCGCCTTCCCAGCTTTCAACCAGCCAGAACCACAGAGTGATATGCCTGTCCGGAAACTGATACTCCAACTTTTCGAACAATGAACTTTTAGTCGGCGTGATCCCTACTTCTTCCTGTAGTTCGCGAATCAGCGCCTGCTCCGGCGTTTCGCCCGCTTCAATTTTCCCGCCGGGGAACTCCAGCTTATTGGCCATGTGGGCATCAGCCGCACGCTGGGTGATAAAAATTTCATTGTGCTGATTACGAATAATCCCGACGGCGATCTGCAATATTTTCATTTTCATCGTCCATAAAAAAGGCGCAGAAGTCTGCGCCTTTTCAATAAGTTATTTTCTTAGCTCAGACGGCCATGACACTGTTTGTATTTCTTGCCGGAACCGCAAGGACACGGATCGTTACGACCCACTTTACGATCGCCAGTTTGTGCCGCCAGCTCTTCTGCCGCAGCAGAATCATCACCTTTATGGCTCAACTGCTGCATCTGCGCTAAACGCTCAGCTTCTTCGCGACGCTGCTGCTCCATCGCTTCTACTTCTTCAGGCATACGCACCTGAACTTTGCTCAGAGTGCTGATCACTTCGTACTTCAGAGATTCCAGCATTGATGCAAACATAGAGAAGGATTCACGCTTGTATTCCTGCTTCGGATCTTTTTGCGCATAACCACGCAGGTGGATACCCTGACGCAGGTAATCCATCGCAGCCAGGTGCTCTTTCCACAAAGAGTCGAGCGTTTGCAGCATCACGCCTTTTTCGAAGTGACGCATCATCTCCGCGCCCACAACTTCTTCTTTGCGCTGATAAACTTCTACTGCGTTTGCCAGAATACGTTCGCGCAGCGTTTCTTCGTGCAGCTCAGGTTCTTTATCCAGCCACTCTGAAATCGGCATATCCAGATCGAAGTCGTTTTTCAGACGTTCCTGCAGACCCGGAATATCCCACATTTCTTCCAGAGACTGCGGCGGAATATAGGCATCAATCGTCGCTTTGAATACGTCTTCGCGAATGCTGTTAATGGTTTCGCTAACGTCAGTTACGTCCAGCAGTTCGTTACGCTGGGTGTAGATAGCACGACGCTGGTCGTTGGCAACATCATCATATTCCAGCAACTGCTTACGAATATCGAAGTTGCGGCTTTCCACTTTACGCTGCGCGTTAGCAATTGCTTTGGTCACCCATGGGTGTTCAATGGCTTCACCAGGCTTCATACCCAGTTTACGCATCATGCCGGACACGCGGTCAGAGGCAAAAATACGCATCAGCGCATCTTCCATCGACAAATAGAAACGAGAAGAACCCGCATCCCCCTGACGACCAGAACGACCACGCAGCTGGTTATCGATACGACGAGATTCGTGACGCTCAGTACCGATAATATGCAAACCACCAGCAGCTAATACCGCGTCATGGCGAACCTGCCACTCGGCTTTGATCTGCGCGATTTGTTCCGGAGTTGGGTTTTCCAGCTCGGCAACTTCTGCCTGCCAGCTACCGCCCAGCACGATATCGGTACCACGACCCGCCATGTTAGTAGCGATTGTCACGGCAGACGGGTAACCCGCCTGTGCGACGATATCCGCTTCGCTGGCATGGAACTTGGCGTTGAGGACGTTATGTTTGATACCTGCCTTGGTCAGCTCGTTAGAGACCACTTCAGATTTTTCAATGGAGATAGTACCCACCAGCACCGGCTGGCCATTTGCGGTACGCTCTTTAATATCTTCAATGATCGCCTGAATTTTTTCCGCTTCGGTCATGTACACCAGATCCGGTAAATCCTTACGGATCATCGGACGGTTAGTTGGTACAACTACGGTATCCAGCTTGTAGATGGAGCTAAATTCAAAGGCTTCGGTATCTGCTGTACCGGTCATACCGGCCAGTTTTTCGTACAAACGGAAGTAGTTCTGGAAGGTAATAGATGCCAGCGTCTGGTTCTCGTTCTGGATCTCTACGCCTTCTTTAGCTTCAACAGCCTGGTGCAGACCATCAGACCAGCGACGCCCCTGCATGGTACGGCCGGTGTGTTCATCAACGATGATAACTTCGCCGTCTTTCACGATGTAGTCAACATCGCGGGTAAACAGCACGTGTGCACGCAGTGCGGCAGTCACGTGGTGCATCAGCATAATGTTGCCTGGAGAGTACAGAGACTCACCCTCATCCATAATGCCTTCGTTAACCAACAACTCTTCAATCAGTACCAGACCACGTTCGGTCAGGTTAACCTGGCGCGCTTTCTCATCAACAGAGAAGTGGCCTTCCCCCTGGAACGTGTCGGAATCTTCCTTCTCCTGACGGATCAGGTGTGGGATGATTTTGTTCACTTTTTTATACATTTCCGAGCTGTCTTCAGCCGGGCCGGAAATGATCAGCGGCGTACGCGCTTCATCGATCAGGATGGAGTCAACTTCATCGACCAGCGCATAGTGCAGTTTACGTTGAACACGCTCTTCCGGACTAAACGCCATGTTGTCGCGCAGGTAGTCAAAGCCGTATTCGTTGTTGGTACCGTAAGTAATATCGGCGTTGTAGGCTTCACGCTTGGCTGGCGCTGGCAGGCCAGACATGTTGATACCAACGGTCATGCCGAGGAATTCAAACAGCGGGCGGTTATTTTCGGCATCACGCTGAGCCAGGTAGTCGTTCACGGTAACCACGTGTACGCCCTTCCCGCTTAATGCGTTCAGGTAGGCTGGCAGCGTCGCGGTCAGGGTTTTACCTTCACCAGTACGCATTTCCGCGATGCAGCGATCGTTAAGCACCATACCGCCCAGCAGCTGAACGTCGAAGTGGCGCATACCGAACACGCGTTTACTCGCTTCACGCACCACTGCGAACGCTTCCGGGATCAGGCTCTCAACGCTGGCACCTTTTTCCAGACGGGCGCGGAATTCAGCGGTCTTCGCTTTCAGTTCATCATCGGAGAGTTTTTCCATCTCCGGTTCCATTGCGTTGATGACATTGACCACTTTACGCATACGACGCAGCGTACGCTCGTTACGGCTACCGAATACTTTGGTTAATAATTTGATTAGCATAATAAAATCTCAAACGCCCCGCGATGCGGAGTCAAAAATTATAAGTTGGAAGGTTCTTTTTTAGCTGAGGCGTTGAGGACCAGCGCGGATACCCTGCAGCTGGCTGATCCAGACCGGAACGCTAAATGCGGCCTGAGAAGTAAAGTGGGCGTATGTCACGCGACTTACTGTCGCGGGCGGAGTGCCTTCTTGCGTCAGCATCGCGCTGAGCGTATTCAGTAACGCAAGATGGTGCGCCTGGATTGGCAACGGCTCTTCGGCAACAGGCAACGCCTGAGGCGCCATGGCAAAAGAAAGATGGCGGATAACCGTACGAATGGCATGTTGATGCCAGTAATCGACGGTAAAATTTGGGCGGCGATTAGTCGCTTCCAGCAAAGCAAGCTGGCTAAAGTTAACTTTAGCGGATTGATCGTGATTGCTGGCGGTCGCCTTCGCGGGGGTATTGGGTTCAGCAGCATTACCGAGCGCGGGCAGGCCAAAACTCGCCGCGACCATCCCCAACAGGAGATGCGGCCAGAAGTACCGTCTGCCTAACTGTCGCCAACGCGTCAGTATTCCACTCACGTTTTTGCCACCTGATATACCCTGCGTTTGGGGTTACGAATGCAAAACATTTTTTTTTGCGCACGAATCTTATCATTAAAGCGTACGCTCCACAGCAGTAATGACAACCGGCCATGGGTAAATATGCTCAAGAAAGCAGCGATCGCACACTATTTTAACCTAGTGACAGGGAAATATTTGCGTTGGAAAATGCTGCGCTAATGAGTACATAAAAAAACGACTGGCTCACCTGGCCGGAGAGAGTGCCAGATTTACCAGTCGAATTTATACGACAGTGTATGTCGTTATGCCAGTACGGTCGAAGGTGCTTTGAACGCCAGAGGCAGTTCTGCATCGTCCTGGAAGGTCACATATTCCCAGGCTTCCTGTTTTGCCAGGACCGCCTGCAACAGTTTGTTATTCAATGCATGACCGGATTTATACGCGGTGAATGCACCAATAATGTTGTGACCACACATGAACAAGTCACCAATCGCGTCGAGCATTTTATGACGAACGAATTCGTCTTCAAAACGCAGACCGTCTTCGTTCAATACGCGATAATCGTCAACAACGATGGCACAATCGAAGCTGCCGCCCAAGGCCAGGCCACGGGACTGCAGATATTCGATATCACGCATGAAGCCGAAAGTACGCGCACGGCTGATCTGACGCATGAACGCATCTGCAGAGAAGTTCATCGCGTAGCGCTGCGTGCTGGCATCAATCGCTGGATGGTTAAAGTCGATGGTAAAATCCAACGAGAAACCATTAAACGGTTTGAATTCAGCCCACTTATCGCCATCTTCGACACGAACGGTCTCTTTGATGCGAACAAATTTCTTAGCGCTGTTCAGTTCTTCAATACCCGCATCGAGCAGCAGGTATACGAATGGAGCAGCACTACCATCCATGATCGGGATTTCCGGGGCGTTAACCTCAATAACAATGTTATCGATACCTAAGCCCGCCAGAGCAGCATTCAGGTGCTCTACGGTTGAAATCCGTACATCATGCTCATTGACCAGACACGTACAGAGCATGGTATCACGCACAGATTTGGCATCGGCCGGGAAATCTACCGGAGGATTCAAGTCGGTGCGACGATAGATGACCCCGGTGTTGGCCGGCGCAGGGCGTAGCGTCAGCGTGACTTTTTTGCCGGTATGTAAACCGACGCCAGTCGCCTGAACGATACGTTTAAGTGTCCTTTGTTTGATCATCGTATAATCTCGCCAAATTAACTATCCAACCGAAGTGTACTATACATTCGGCGGGCCAGTTTAGCACAAAGAGCGCAGATTCCCAAATTCCAGCTAATTCTTAATCAGCTTGCTTACGCAGGAATGCAGGGATATCCAGATAATCCGGCTCTTTAGTGGTTTGCGGCGTATTGTCGTTAACCACTTTCGCTACCGGCTTCTGTTCTTGCGTCAACGGCGCCATGCCGTGTTGCTGGTAACGATCCATTACCGGCTGCTGTACCTGCTTGTTGGTTACCAGAGTGATTTCAGGACGCTTGTCCATACCAATTCCAGTCGCAACAACGGTCACACGCAGTTCGTCGTTCATATCCGGGTCCAGAGAGGTACCGATTACCACGGTCGCGTTATCCGATGCAAAGGCACGGATGGTGTTACCCACGGTTTCGAACTCATCCAGACGCAGGTCGAAGCCCGCAGTAATGTTGACCAGCACACCGCGTGCGCCGGACAGATCGATGTCTTCCAGCAGCGGAGAAGAGATAGCCATTTCAGCCGCTTCTTCTGCACGGTCTTCACCGCTTGCCACGCCGGAGCCCATCATCGCGTAGCCCATTTCGGACATCACGGTGCGCACGTCTGCAAAGTCGACGTTCATCAGGCCCGGACGAGTAATCAGTTCAGCGATACCCTGAACCGCGCCTTTCAGCACGTCGTTAGCTGCGCCAAACGCATCCAGCAGGGAGATACCGCGACCCAGTACTTTCAGCAGTTTGTCATTCGGAATAGTAATTAGAGAGTCCACATGTTTGGACAGCTCGGTGATACCCTGCTCCGCGAATGCCATACGCTTCTTGCCTTCAAAGTTGAAAGGCTTAGTCACGACAGCAACGGTCAGAATACCTAAATCTTTTGCTACTTCAGCAACCACTGGCGCTGCACCGGTACCGGTACCGCCGCCCATGCCTGCTGCGATAAACACCATGTCTGCCCCGTCAAGCGCTGCACGCAGAGCTTCACGATCTTCGTCTGCCGCATTACGGCCGACTTCCGGGTTCGCACCCGCGCCCAGACCTTTGGTGATGCCGCTACCAATCTGAATGGTCTGTCCAACCGCCGTTTTACGCAACGCCTGAGCGTCGGTATTCACCGCGAAGAATTCAACACCTTCGATGCGCTCGCGCACCATGTGTTCAACGGCATTACCGCCACCGCCGCCGACGCCGATGACTTTAATCACCGCGTCATTGGTAAGTTCCATAGGTTCAAACATAGTTTCTCTCTCCGTTGTGCCTGTCGCCTGAGACCGTTAATGTGCGTTAGTCTCTTTAAAAATTAAAACTCTTTTCGCAGCCAGCTATTGAGTCGTTTGATCCACGAGCCAACTGATGCCGTTACGCGTTTTTCTACTTCAGCCTCACCACTCAAATGGGATTCTTTTCCGTAGTGAAGCAGCCCCACTGCCGTTGAATAATACGGCTCCTGAGCATAATCCGTCAGACCAGTGATATTCAGCGGCGCGCCAATACGTACTTGCGTATGGAACACGCGCTGTGCGCAGGCCGCAAGACCTTCAATTTGCGCAGCACCACCGGTTAACACAATCCCCGCCGCCAGATGATGTTTCACACCCTGCTGGCGAAGCTGTTCTTGTAATTGCAAAATTTCTTCGTTGACCAGGTTGAGCAGCTCGGTATAACGCGGCTCAATGACTTCTGCCAGGGTCTGACGTTGCAGGCTACGCGGTGGACGACCACCTACGCTTGGCACTTCAACGCTTTCGTCTTTACCCACGATGGACCCCAGCGCACAGCCATGGCGCACTTTAATGGCTTCAGCATCGCTCGGCGGCGTACCAAAGGCATACGCGATATCACTGGTCACTACATTCCCTGCATAAGGGATAACTTTAGTGTGGCGCAACGCCCCGCCAGTATAAACGGCGATGTCCATTGTACCACCACCAATATCAACCACGCAGACACCCAGCTCACGTTCATCTTCCGTCAACACGGAATAACTGGCTGCCAACCCGGCAAAAATCAGTTGGTCAACTTTCAGACCACAACGTTCAACAGCTTTGACAATGTTCTTCGCCATGTCGTTGTGGCAGGTAATAAGGTGGACTTTTGCCTGCATACGTACGCCGGAAAGACCTACCGGATTTTTAATGCCTTCCTGGTAGTCAATGGCGTATTCCTGCGGAATAACGTGCAGAACACGATGTTCATCGCGAACGCGTACGGATTTTGCCGTATGTACCACGTTTTCCACATCTTCCTGCGTCACTTCCTCTTCGGAAATGGGCACCATACCAATTTCATTTTGACAGCTAATATGTTTACCGGAAAGTGCCAGATACACCGAGGAAATCTGGCAATCTGCCATCAGTTCAGCCTGGTCAATGGCGCGCTGTACGCACTTCACCACTGACTCAAGGTCATTCACCCCGCCTTTATCCATACCTCGCGATGGGCAACTGCCCACGCCAATGATATTGACCATACCGTCGGGCAGAACTTCCCCTACTAAAGCGGCTACCTTCGCGGTGCCAATCTCCAGTCCAACTACCAGTTTTCTGTCCGTCGCCTTGATCATTGTTGTTCTGCCTGTGCCTGATTCTGTTGCTGATTAGATTCCTCAGGAGGCAAGGGAACCCAGCCTACTGCCGCTCCTGAGTCATAACGCAAATCAACGTAGCTAATCCGTTTGCCATCGGTTTGCGCCTGCTGCTGTAAAACCGGGTAGAGTTCCACAAAGCGAGCCAAACGTTTTATCGTATCGCCCCTGCCCAGATTGAGCTTAATATCGTTATTCAGCGTCAACTGCCAGGAACGACGAGCGGTCATCGCCGCTTCCTTCAGGGTGAATCTATCCTTAGCCAGCACCTGCCCCATATCACGGAACCCTTGCAACACTTCACTTGCGCTGCCTTCCGGTCCGTACAACATAGGTAATACCTGCTTATTGGCCCGACCGGTTGGGACGCTGAACGTATTGCCTTCGGCATCCACCATATGCTGGTCATTCCAACGCGCAATGGGCACATATTCAACCAGATGAATCTTCAATTCATCGGGCCATTGCTTTCTGACGCTCGCCTGTTTAATCCAGGGGAGACGTTCAATTTGACTCTGAATGATGTTCACATCCTGAGTCATAAAGGTTCCCGGAGCGCCCAGAGCCAGAATGGACTGACGAATATCGTCATTGCGCGTGTAATGCCGTTCGCCGGTTAACACCAGCTTTGACAATGGCAACCGCTGCGCATCTTCCATCCACCCCAACACTACCCAGCCGCTGACAAACACGGTGCACAGCACTGTCAGCAGGAACAGTATTCCTGCAAGACGCGTTCCATTATTGCGGCGTGAGGAGTTTACTTCTTCTTCATCACCGTTTCGCGTGTTCAGCGCAGCCTGCGACATATCAGTCCGCCAACTCCAGAATTCTTACCACCAACTGCGAGAAGCTCAGGCCAGCCTGACGTGCCGCCATCGGCACCAGGCTGTGGCTGGTCATACCCGGAGAGGTATTCGCTTCCAGCAGATAAAACTGGCCATCGCTGTCCAGCATGACGTCAATGCGACCCCAACCTTTACAGCCCAATGCGGTCCATGCTTTCAGGACTAATTCCTGCAAACGGGCCTCTTGTTCAGCTTCCAGACCTGCAGGGCAGAAATATTGTGTCTCATCAGAGAGATACTTCGCCTCATAATCATAGAAGGTTCCCGCGGGTTGGATACGTATTGACGGTAAAATTTCTTCACCAAGTATCGCAACTGTAAATTCCGGGCCACTGAGCCATTTTTCGATCAGTACTTCTTCATCATGCTGAAAAGCCAATGCTAATGCACCCTGCAAAGCATTTTCTTCTTCAACTTTTGACATCCCTACGCTGGAGCCTTCACGGCTTGGCTTCACAATCAGCGGCAAACCTAACGCAGAGATTTTTGTAACCGCTTCATCGCTAAGACCTTTTTCGAACTCAGAGCGGGTCAATGCAACCCAGGGCGCGACGGGTAAACCTGCGCCCTGCCACAGCAGCTTGCTGCGCAGTTTGTCCATCGAAATTGCGGACGCCATGACGCCGCTGCCGGTATATGGCAGGCCAATTTGCTCCAGCATGCCCTGCAACGTGCCATCTTCCCCGCCACGACCGTGCAGCGCAATAAACACCTTCTGAAAACCCATAGATTTCAGAAGAGTGACATCAATATCTTTAGGGTCAACCGGATGGGCATCGACACCACCTTCGCGTAACCCTGCCAGTACGGCCGCGCCGGAATTCAGCGAAACTTCACGCTCTGTGGAGGTTCCTCCTAACAGGACCGCGATTTTATCAGCCATGTTGTTCTTCCTCCGGGTTTTGCGGCTTCAGTTTGATTTCAGCTAAGGAACGTGCGATTTTGCCGATATTTCCAGCGCCCTGCACCAAAATCAGATCATTGCCGGTTAATACCGGCGCCAGCATGTCTGCCACCTGAGCCGGATCGGATACCAGAATCGGGTCGATCTTACCGCGACCACGGATCGTACGGCACAGCGAACGGCTGTCAGCCCCCGGAATCGCGGCTTCACCCGCGGCGTATACATCCAGCATCAACAGCGCATCGACCTGAGTCAGCACGTTGGCAAAGTCGTCATACAGATCGCGTGTACGCGTAAAGCGGTGCGGCTGGAACAGCATTACCAGATTTTTGTCCGGCCAGCCCGCGCGTGCAGCTTTAATCGTGGCATCCACTTCCGTTGGATGATGGCCATAATCATCAACCAGCATCGCCGTCCCGGCTTTACCGTTTACCGGCTCAAGCGGAAATTCGCCGAGGAAGTCAAAACGGCGTCCGGTGCCCTGGAAACTTTCCAGCGCGCGCAGAATTGCGTCGTCTTCAATGCCTTCTTCTGTTGCAACTGCCACCGCCGCCGCCGCGTTCAGCGCATTGTGACGGCCCGGTGCGTTCAATGTCACACGTAAATCGGCCATCCCCTGACGCAGCAGCGTGAAGTGCCCTTGTGGACCAATCTGCTGGTAATCTTCAACGCGCACATCAGCATCATCGCTGAAACCATAGGTTGTGGTTTGACGACCGACGCGCGGCAACAACTCGCGGATCACCGGATCGTCAACGCACATCACCGCACGACCATAAAACGGTAAGTTATGCAGGAAATTAATAAACGTCTGCTTTAAATTTTCGAAGTCGCCATGGTAGGTATCCATATGATCGGCTTCGATATTGGTAACAATCGCCACCATCGGCTGCAAATGTAGGAACGACGCATCGCTCTCATCCGCCTCCGCAATTAAATAACGGCTATGACCCAGACGCGCATGGACGCCTGCAGCCTTCACCAGACCGCCGTTGACAAACGTCGGATCCAGCCCCGCTTCCGCGTAGATACTGGAGACCATCGCTGTGGTCGTGGTTTTACCGTGCGTCCCGGCAATGGCGATACCGTGACGAAAACGCATTAATTCAGCCAACATTTCAGCACGACGGATCACCGGAATACGTGCTTCATGCGCCGCAACAATTTCCGGGTTATCCGCAGAAATGGCGCTGGATACCACCACCACGCTCGCATCACGCACGTTTTCCGGGCGATGGTTGAAGAAAATCGTGGCGCCCAGATTCGTCAACTGCTGAGTCACCGGATTCGGCGCCAGGTCAGAACCGCTGATCTGATAACCTTCGTTGGCCAAAACTTCGGCAATACCGCCCATACCAGCACCACCGATGCCGACAAAGTGAATGTGCCGAACGCGACGCATTTCGGGCACTATGGAACGCAGTTTTGCCAGTTGTTGTGTATTCATTCTTTAGCCATTAACTTCTTAGTTCATGCGATGCAAAAGGCATCACCACAATTACGCCCGGGCAGCCCGGCTCACTTCATTAGCAACACGCTCTGTGGCATCCGATATGGATGCGGCGCGCGCACGTTCTGCCATGGTTAATAAGGTTTCTCGCGACCACCCGGAAAGGGTGTTAGCGACGGCATCCACAGTAAACTGCGGCTGCTCAAGAATTTTGGCGGCGCCCGCTTTCTCCAGCGGCAGCGCATTCCAGTACTGCTGTCGGTCTTTGTGCTGGAAAGGCACAAACAGCGCAGGCAAACCTGCGGCAGCAATTTCACTTACCGTCAGCGCACCTGAGCGACAAACTACGACATCCGCCCACGCGTAGGCGGCTGCCATATCATCAATAAACTCAGTGACCTTGTGCTGTGGTTGTCCCGCGTCAGCATATGCCTGTTCAACGGTTTGCTGCGCACCTTTGCCGCTCTGATGCCAAATAGTCACCGCGTCACCAAGCTCTGCGGCAACCTGCGGCATCGTCTGGTTCAATACGCGTGCACCCTGAGACCCCCCGACGACCAGCACGCGAACCGGGCCTTCACGCCCTGCCAGACGTACTTCGGGCGACGGCAGCGCCAGAACGTCGGTGCGTACCGGGTTACCCACCACTTCCGCATTCGGGAAAGCGCCAGGAAAAGCCTGCATCACCGTAGTGGCAATTTTCGCCAGCCACTTGTTGGTTAATCCCGCAATGCCATTCTGCTCATGCAGTACAACCGGAATGCCTAATGACCAGGCTGCCAGACCGCCAGGGCCGGACACGTAGCCGCCCATACCCAGCACCACATCAGGCTTAAACTGCTTCATGATGGCCCGCGCCTGACGCCAGGCATTAAAAATACGCACGGGGGCGGCAAGCAGAGCGTTGACACCTTTGCCACGCAAACCGGAGATGCGAATAAAGTCAATTTCAATGCCATGCTTCGGCACTAAGTCCGCTTCCATACGATCGGCGGTGCCCAGCCAACGAACTTGCCAGCCCTGAGCCATTAAATGATGCGCGACCGCCAGCCCCGGGAACACATGCCCGCCGGTACCGCCTGCCATCACCATTAACCGCTTCGGTTGACCACTCATCGTGCACCTCGTGTAAACGCCTGGGCTTTTTCCAGACGCGTTTCATAATCAATACGTAACAAAAACATGATGGCCGTCGACATAATCAACAAACTGGAACCACCATAACTGATCAGCGGTAACGTCAGACCTTTGGTTGGCAGCATACCAGCTGCCGCACCGACGTTTACCAGCGCCTGGAAGCTAAACCAAATCCCGATGGAGCAGGCTAAAAAGCCTGAAAAACGGTGGTCAATTTCCAGCGCTTTGCGGCCAATCGACATCGCGCGAAAAGCGACGAAGAATACCATTAAAAGTGCCAATACCACACCGATATAACCCAGCTCTTCCCCAATGATGGCGAAGATGAAGTCGGTGTGCGCTTCCGGTAAATACTCCAGTTTTTGCACCGAATTACCTAACCCCTGCCCCCAAATCTCACCGCGACCAAAAGCCATCAGCGATTGCGTTAACTGGTAGCCGCTGCCAAACGGATCTTCCCATGGGTTCCAGAAGGAGGTTACGCGGCGAATACGATACGGTTCGGCAAGGATCAGCAGCACCACCGCCGAAATCCCCATACCGATAATGGCAATGAACTGCCACAGTTTCGCTCCAGCGAGAAAGAGCATCGCCAGCGTCGTGACAAACAGCACCACTACCGTACCAAGGTCAGGCTGCGCCAGCAGCAAGATTGCCAGCACCAGAATCACACCCATCGGTTTTAAGAAGCCGCGCAGGTTGTTACGCACTTCATCGACTTTACGCACCAGGTAGTTGGCGAGATAACAGAACAGCGACAGCTTGGTGAATTCCGCAGGCTGAATACGCAGTGGACCCAACGCGATCCAGCGCGATGCCCCGTTAACGGAGCTCCCCACCACCAGAACGATCAACAACATGATGATCGAGGCGATCAGCATCGTCGTGCTGTACTTTTGCCAGAACTCCATCGGCAGACGTAGCGTCACCATCGCCAGACAGAACGCGAGGAAGATATACAGCGCGTCACGTTTAGCGAACAGGAAGGGATCGCCTGCCAGGCGTTGCCCTACGGGCATCGATGCCGATGTCACCATCACAAAACCGATCGCTGCCAGACCAAAAGTCAGCCACAGCAGCATGCGGTCATACATGATCAGGCTGTCCGCGTCTTTATCACGCGAAGCCATCACCCAGCCTTTAAGTGCCGCGAAGATCCACGCCAGGACACCCAGTCCCGGTACGCGCGGCATTTTCAGACGAGGGAGAGAGAAGCGCATCAACCCAACTCCTTCGCCAAACGGGTAAAGACGTCACCACGTTGCTCAAAGTTCTTGAACTGGTCAAGGCTGGCACAGGCTGGCGACAGCAGCACCATATCACCCGACTTCACACGCGGTGCGAGCAGACGCATTGCCTGCTCCATGGTTTCAGTGTGTTCCGCAACCTCAGGACGCAGAGCGGCAAGCTGTGCGCCATCGCGACCAAAGCAGTACAGACGAATGTTGTCGCCAGTCAGGTAACGTTGCAGCGGCATAAAGTCGGCGGATTTCCCGTCACCGCCCAGCAGCAGGTGCAGCGTACCCTCAACGTGCAGACCATTCAGTGCCGCTTCGGTGCTGCCGACGTTGGTGGCTTTTGAATCGTTGATCCAACGCACACCGTTATGATTCAGTACCAACTGGAAACGATGCGCCAGACCGGTAAAGGTAGTCAGCGCTTTCAGGCTGGACGCCCGCGGCAGACCCGCAGCATCCGCCAGCGCCAGCGCCGCCAGGGCGTTGGTATAGTTATGCTGGCCGGTAAGCGTCATCTCTTTCACGTTCAGGACTTTTTCACCCTTCACCCGCAGCCAGGTTTCACCCTGCTGACGATTGAGATGATAGTCACCCATATTGATGCCAAAGCTCACGCAGCGCTCATCCGCCCCGCGAATCGGCATGGTCAGCGCATCATCAGCATTGACCACACACACTTTCGCATTCTCATAGACACGCAGTTTGGCCGCACGGTACTGCTGCAAGCCAAACGGATATCTGTCCATATGATCTTCGGTGACGTTCAAAATGGTGGCGGCTACGGCCTGTAAGCTGGAGGTTGTCTCCAGTTGGAAGCTCGACAGCTCCAGTACATACAGCTCGCGTTCGTCATCCAGCAGCATCAACGCGGGCAGGCCAATATTTCCGCCAACACCGACGTTCACGCCGGCTGCTTTCGCCATCTCGCCGACCAGCGTAGTGACGGTACTTTTCCCGTTGGAACCGGTGATCGCGACGATCGGTGCCTGTGCTTCGCGACAAAACAGCTCAATGTCGCCAACAATTTCAATCCCTGCATCAGCGGCGGCGCTCAGCGAAGGATGCGCCAGGGCAATACCAGGGCTGGCGACGATGAGATCGGCGGCCAGCAGCCAGTCATCATTCAGGCTGCCAACATGACGCTCAACCGCTTCCGGTAATTTATCCAGACCAGGCGGCGTCGCACGGGTATCCATTACGCGCGGCGTCACGCCACGCGCCAGGAAGAAATCCACGCAGGACAGTCCGGTCAACCCCAGACCGATAATGACGACTTTTTTACCCTGGTAATCAGCCATGATTAACGTACCTTCAGCGTTGCCAGGCCAATCAGCACCAGCATCAGCGAAATAATCCAGAAGCGCACAATGACGCGCGGTTCCGGCCAGCCTTTCAGTTCATAGTGATGGTGAATCGGCGCCATACGGAAGATGCGCTGTCCGCGCAGCTTAAAGGAGCCAACCTGCAGAATGACCGACAGCGTTTCTACAACAAATACGCCGCCCATGATTACCAGCAGGAACTCTTGACGCAGCAGCACGGCAATAATGCCCAGCGCGCCACCCAGCGCCAGCGAACCGACGTCACCCATAAAGACCTGCGCCGGATAGGTGTTAAACCACAGGAAACCTAATCCCGCGCCGACAATCGCCGTACAGACGATCACCAGTTCGCCTGCATGGCGTAAGTAGGGAATGTGCAGATAGTTGGCAAAGTTCATGTTACCGGTAGCCCATGCCACCAGCGCAAAACCCGCTGCTACGAACACGGTCGGCATAATCGCCAGACCATCCAGGCCATCGGTGAGATTGACCGCGTTGCCGGTCCCCACAATCACGAAGTAGGCCAGCAGAACATAGAACAGACCCAGTTGCGGCATCACGTCTTTAAAGAACGGCACCACCAGCTCGGTAGCCGGGGTGTCTTTACCAGCGAGGTACAGCGCAAAGGCTACACCCAGCGCAATCACCGACATCCAGAAGTACTTCCAGCGGGCAATCAGGCCCTTGGTATCTTTGCGCACCACTTTGCGGTAGTCATCGACAAAACCGATAATGCCGTAGCCAATCAATACCACCAGCACGCACCATACGTACGGGTTCGACGGATATGCCCACAGCAGTACGGAGATAACTATCGCGGTGAGGATCATGATCCCCCCCATGGTTGGCGTACCGCGTTTACTGAAGTGCGATTCCGGACCGTCGTTACGTACGACCTGTCCAAAGGACATTTTTTGTAAGCGGGCAATCATGCGCGGTCCCATCCACAAAGAGATGAACAGCGCGGTCAGCAGGCTGACGATGGCGCGAAACGTCAGATAGGAAAAGACGTTAAAGCCGGAATAATATTTGACCAAATGTTCGGCCAGCCAAACTAACATGTCCCATTCTCCTGTAATGCGCGTACTACCTCTTCCATGGCGGCACTACGTGAACCCTTCACTAAAATCGTCATGACCTGATGTTCTGCAATCAATGCCTTAAGATGCGCGGCCAGCGCACTTTTATCCGCAAAATGTTCGCCAACGCCACTGGCGTCGCTAATTGCCTGACTCAGTTTTCCCGTACTCAGTACACGGTCGATGCCTGCGGCTTTCGCAGCAACACCCACCTGTACATGGCATGCTTCGCTTTCTGCGCCAAGCTCTGCCATATCACCAACGACCAGTACGCGATAGCCCGGCATTTCAGACAGCACCTGCACCGCTGCGGTCATCGAACCGACGTTCGCGTTATAGGAGTCGTCCAGCAGCAGCTGATTTTCCGCGAGTTGAATCGGGAACAGACGCCCCGGTACCGCTTGCAGATCCTTCAACCCCGCTTTGATCGCCTCGTGCGTCGCGCCTACCGCCATAGAGAGCGCCGCCGCCGCAAGGGCGTTAGCGATATTATGGCGACCCGGTAACGGCAGCAGGACATCAATGCTTCCGGTCGGCGTTTGCAGAGAAAATTCCGTGCCATGCGAGGTCACATGAACGTTGGTCGCCGAAAAGTCGCTATTGGCTGCATTCGGGGAGAAACGCCAGACTTTGCGATCGCCGATGATGCTTTGCCAGTTCAGCCAGTCGTTGTTGTCGGCATTCATAATGGCGATACCGTTCGCTGACAGACCGGTAAAAATCTCACCTTTTGCCTTCGCAACGCCCGCCAGAGAGCCGAAGCCTTCCAGGTGCGCGGCGGCCAGGTTGTTCACCAGCGCCGCTTCCGGACGCGTCAGGCCGACGGTCCAGGCGATTTCGCCCTGATGGTTGGCACCGAGCTCAATCACGGCATAGTCGTAATCGTTGTTTAAGCGCAGCAGCGTCATCGGTACACCGATGTCGTTATTCAGGTTGCCCGCGGTATATAGGGTGTTACCACACTGGCTCAGAATGGCAGCCGTCATCTCTTTGACGGACGTTTTACCGGATGAGCCGGTCAGCGCGACAACGCGCGCCGGAACCTGGGCGCGAACCCACGCAGCCAGTTCACCAAACGCCAGACGCGTATCGTTAACAATCAGCTGCGGCAGGTTGGTGTCCAACGGGCGGCTGACCAACAGCGCACCGGCCCCGCTCTCTTGCGCTTTGTCTGCAAAATCATGGGCATCAAAGCGTTCGCCTTTCAGTGCCACAAACAGGCAGCCCGGGGTCACTTTACGCGTATCGGTTGTTACGGCATCAAGGGTCAGATCGGCCCCTTTCAATTCGCCACGGAGGATCTCCGCCAGTTGGCTGAGCGTTACGCTAATCATGCGATAACCCCCAGCAGACGCGCTGCCGTGACGCGGTCAGAATAATCGAGGCGCTGTGAACCAACGATCTGGTAGTCTTCATGACCTTTACCGGCCACCAGCACCACATCATTTTCTTTCGCCTGCATAATGGCGTTTGTCACCGCTTCTGCGCGACCTTCCATCACCTTCGCCTGTCCGGCATCCAGCATCCCCGCCAGAATGTCGTTAATAATGGCGCGTGGCTCTTCGGTACGCGGGTTGTCATCAGTCACCACGACAACATCTGCAAACTGCTCGGCAATTGCGCCCATCAACGGACGTTTGCCTTTATCGCGATCGCCGCCGCAGCCAAAGACGCACCACAGTTTGCCAGTACAGTGCAAACGTGCCGCCTGTAGCGCTTTTTCCAGCGCATCTGGCGTATGGGCGTAATCAACAACCACGGTAGTTTTACCCGGCGCACTGAACACTTCCATACGCCCGCAAACCGGCTGCAATTGTGTCGCCGTTTTCAGTAAATCAGCTAACGGATAGCCCAGTGCCAGCAGCGTTGCCAACGCCAGCAGCAGATTACTGACGTTAAACGCCCCCATCAGGCGGCTTTCAATTTCGCCGTCGCCCCATGAGGAGGTAAAACGAATCGTTGCCCCGCTGTCGTGATACTTCACGTCAACCGCTTTTAACCAACGACCGTGACAGTTCGGGTTGATGTGGTCTTCCATCGAAACGGCAACCGCATCCGGGAGTTTCGCCAGCCAGCGACGACCGACTTCATCATCCGCATTGACGATGGCCTGACCGCAATGGTGCGTGGAATACAGCAGCCATTTCGCGGCTTCGTAATGTTCCATGTCGCCGTGGTAGTCGAGATGGTCACGGCTTAAGTTAGTAAATACTGATGCGGAAAACTTCAGCGCCGCCACGCGATGCTGAACCAGACCGTGTGAAGAGACTTCCATTGCGCCAACCGTTGCGCCCTGCGCAACCAGCCCCGCCAGCACATGCTGGACATCAACGGCTGAACCGGTGGTATTTTCCGTCGGGATCACTTTGCCCAGCAGGCCATTGCCTACTGTTCCCATCACCGCGCTGGTTTCGCCAAGCAGTTGGCTCCACTGTGCCAGCAGTTGGGTGGTGGTGGTTTTACCGTTAGTCCCGGTCACACCGACCAGACGCATTTTCTCAGAAGGCTCGTGGTAAAAACGGCCTGCCAGTGCAGATAAACGTTCGTTAAGCTGACTAAGATAGATGACCGGAACGCCGTGCATTTCACGGATTTCACCATCAGTAGCTTCATCTTTCGCTTCTGCAATAATGGCAGCCACACCTTGCGCTATCGCCTGCGGGATATACCGACGCCCGTCCGCCTGATGACCTAATACTGCGACAAAGAGATCGCCCGATGCAGCCACACGGCTGTCAAGCGTCATCTCCCGCAGTGCTCGCTCCGGTGCACCCGGCACCCATGGAGCAAGAAGGTCGCGCAAATTACGATCTGCCACCTGTTGCCTCGCCTTGATTATTCACAAATTCATTTTTATCGCCCGTTGTCAGCGCATCCGGCTCGATGTTCATGGTACGCAGTACGCCGCCCATGATGGCACCAAAGACCGGCGCGGAAACGGCGCCACCGTAGTATTTACCCGCCTGCGGATCGTTGATAACAACAACCAGCGCGAAGCGCGGCTGACTCGCAGGCGCAACACCTGCGGTATAAGCAATGTATTTGTTGATGTAGCGGCCATCCGGCCCTACTTTTTTCGCTGTACCGGTTTTAATGGCGATACGATAACCTTTAATCGCCGCCTTCACGCCGCCGCCGCCGGGCAGCGCCACGCTTTCCATCATGTGCACCACGGTACGTACGGTCGCTTCCGGGAAGATACGCTCGCCCGGAACTGGAGGGTCAACTTTAGTAATCGACAGTGGACGATAAACGCCGTAACTGCCGATCGTTGCATAGACTCGCGCTAACTGTAACGGCGTTACCATTAGCCCGTAGCCGAAAGAGAAGGTGGCCCTCTCTATGTCAGACCACCGTTGTTTTTGAGGATATAAGCCACTGCGTTCTCCGACCAACCCCAAATTGGTCGCTTTTCCCAGCCCAAAACGTGAGTAAGTATCTACTAACGCTGAGGACGGCATCGCTAACGCCAGCTTGGAAACACCGACGTTACTCGACTTCTGCAAAACCCCGGTGAGGGTTAATTCGCTATAACGTGCCACGTCTTTGATTTCGTGACCATTAATTCGGTAAGGGATAGTGTTGAGGACCGTATTTTCGCGTACCACACCGCGCTGCAGCGCGGTCATCACCACCATCGGTTTAACGGTAGAACCCGGTTCAAACACGTCGGTAATGGTGCGGTTACGCATCGCGTCTTTTGGCGTACCGGTGAGATTGTTCGGGTTGTAGGACGGACTGTTGGCCATTGCCAGCACTTCACCGGTGTTCACATCCACCAGTACCGCACTGCCTGACTCCGCCTTGTTGAACGCCACGGCGTTATTCAGTTCACGGTAGACCAGTGCCTGTAAACGCTCATCAATGCTCAACGCGAGGTTATGCGCCGCCTGGCTGTCGGTAGAGGAGATATCTTCAATGACGCGGCCATACCGGTCTTTACGTACAATACGCTCGCCCGGTTGTCCGGTGAGCCACTTGTCGAAGCTCTTCTCAACGCCTTCAATGCCCTGGCTGTCGACGTTCGTAAATCCGATGAGGTGAGCAGTCACTTCCCCGGAAGGGTAGTAACGGCGGGATTCTTCGCGCAGATGGATACCTGGCAGCTTCAGTTTTTTGATGTAATCAGCCATGTCAGGGTTTACCTGACGCGCCAGATAGATAAAGCGCCCTTTCGGATTCGCGTTAATGCGGGAAGCCAGTTGATCGAGCGGGAGATTCAGCGCGGTTGACAGCGCTCTCCAGCGTTCGCCAACGCTCACTCCGCCGGCATCATGTACTTCTTTCGGGTCGGCCCATATAGCTTTAACCGGAACACTCACCGCCAGCGGACGACCAGAGCGGTCGGTAATCATTCCGCGCGATGTAGACACTTCCTGGACGCGTAGAGAGCGCATATCACCCTGACGCACCAGCATGTCCGGCGCGATGATTTGCAGCCAGGCAACGCGACCCAGCAGAAAACCCAGTGCCAGCAAAATACAGCCGCACAGTAACGCAAAACGCCAACTGATAAAGTTGGCTTGTTCTTCCTGGCGTTTTGGTTTGTGCGTTTTTGCCGCTGCTTTCATGCGTCGCGTTTATCCTTATTTTTGTACTACGATATTTTCTTGTGAGGGATCGACATGCTGCATTTGCAGCTTTTCCGTTGCGATCCGTTCAACACGGCTATGGTCGCCGAGCGCGTTCTCCTCAAGGATCAAGTTACGCCATTCGATATCCAGCGCATCTCGCTCCAGGACCAGCTGCTCACGCTGCGCAGTCAGTAACCGCGTATGGTGCGCTGTTGTCACGACGGTAACCGCCGTCAAAATAATGCAAATGAACAGGCAGAGTGGCAGCTTCCCAAACCGCAAAAGATCGTCACCGATCACGCCAGGCAATGCATGGCGCTCGTTGCTTCCTATCGATCCTTTAACTTTACTGAGGGCTTCTGTCACTCTGCTGATCATGCGTTCGTCCTCTCTGCAATACGCAGAACTGAACTACGGGCACGAGGATTCTCAGCGACCTCTTCTTCACCCGGCATCATCTTGCCTAGTGCTCTTAACTCACGGCCGCCCAGTTTTTTGATCTGCGCTTCGGTCATCGGTATTCCAGCCGGTACCTGAGGGCCACGGCTTTGTTCACGCATAAAGCGTTTCACAATGCGGTCTTCAAGCGAATGGAAACTGATGATCGAAAGGCGACCACCTGGAGCCAGCACGCTGAGCGAGCTTTTTAGCGCCTGCTCTATCTCCTCCAGTTCACTGTTCACCCAAATGCGCACCGCCTGGAAGGTACGGGTCGCGGGATGTTTGAATTTGTCCTTCACCGGCATTGCCGCCGCAATAACTTCCGCCAGTTCTTTGGTGCGGGTCATCGGTTCGATGCGGTTACGCTCCACGATGGCTCGGGCAATGCGTTTGCCGAAGCGCTCTTCGCCAAAGGTTTTAATCACCCAGGCAATGTCTGCTTCATCGGCGGTTTGCAGCCATTCGGCCGCTGACTGACCGCGTGTTGGGTCCATACGCATATCTAACGGACCGTCACGCATAAACGAAAAACCGCGCTCTGCGTCATCGAGCTGCGGTGAAGAAACGCCCAGATCGAGAAGAATCCCGTCGATCTTACCGGTCAGTCCACGCTCGGCGACATAGTCAGCCAGCGCAGAGAAAGGTCCATGTACGATGGAGAAGCGAGGATCGGTAATCGTTTTAGCAACGGCAATAGCCTGCGGATCGCGATCGATTGCCAGTAAACGCCCCTCTTCGCCAAGCTGGGAGAGGATCAGACGTGAGTGACCACCGCGACCAAATGTCCCGTCAATGTAGATGCCGTCTGGACGAATATTCAGGCCGTTTACGGCTTCATCCAGCAACACCGTTGTATGTTTATAATTTTCCGTCATTTTATAGAGACAAATCCTGCAATCGTTCCGACAACGCGCCAGTAACAGACTGCTCAGCGTCGATATCTTCCTTGACCTGTTGATACCAGGTCGTTTCATCCCACAGCTCAAACTTATTGAACTGCCCAACCAGCATCACTTCTTTCGTTAGCCCTGCGTGTTGCCGCAGAATGGGCGCTATCAGTAATCGACCAGCGTTATCCATCTGACATTCGCTGGCATGACCCAACAATAAGCGCTGTACGCGACGCTCAACTGGATTCATGCTCGACAGACGCGATAGCTTCTGCTCGATTATTTCCCATTCAGGCAGGGGGTACAGCAGCAGGCACGGGTGATGGATGTCAATGGTGCAAACCATTTGACCGGTAGCGCTCTCAAGCAGTTGATCCCGATAACGGGTAGGCACGGATAAGCGCCCTTTACTGTCGAGATTAACTAACGTTGCTCCCCGGAACATGCCAGTCTCACCCCCGATTACCACTTTATCCCACAAATTCCCACTTAAAGGAGTTTACGGAGCGGAGGAAAACCTTGTCAAGCAAGTCGCGGCGCTTAGCGGAGCAAAAAACCCATTGTTTACGGCTAATATCAGCGTTGAACAAAATCCGTACAGCAAACGAAGCAAATTAACGTCATGAATATTTGTAAGAAAAAAATCCAACAACTCATCATTGTTTAAAACAACTGAATATCATCAGAAGAAAATATAAAGTGTCAGTTTGCGACGCGAGCGGCATTTTAGGACAATATGCAGCGAGTTAACAGTACCAGTTAATCGGTCTGTACGCCGCGCAGGACCAAGGTAAGCACCAGATGGCCGCAATACGAGAGCAAAGTGTTTGTTAATTCGGCAAATCCACACATGCATGTAACAAAATAATACAACCGTAACGCGTCGTTACGTATCAATAACCCAAAAATGGATAGTTGCATTTTTAATTCGGGGTATTTCAAGAATACATTTCAGATAATTCTAAAGAATATTCTTAAATATAATGCGGTTATTTCTGAGAATAGAAAAACTGAAGACGTCAGAGGCTTATCCCGCCGACGCCATCAATTGAGGAAACTTAGTTACGGCTGAGAATACCGCGACGGTACAGATTACGCCGTATACGCGTTAAACCTGGTTTTGGTTTACGCGGTTCGTCCAGGCTTGCCAGTACAATCTCCAGCACGCGTTCCGCGACATCACGATGGCGCTGTGCCACTGCCAGAACAGGGCACTGCAGGAAGTCGAGCAGTTCGTGATCGCCAAAAGTCGCAATCGCTAAATCAGACGGCAACTGCCCATCACGACGCAGGGTCACATCCATCACCCCCTGCAACAGAGCAAACGACGTGGTAAACAACGCCTGAGGCATTGGGTGCGTTTCCAGCCATTTATCAAACAGCTGCGCTGCAGCTTCCCGCTCATAGCTGTTGGCGTACAGGAAATGGACCTCACGCGGATCGTCCTTCCACGCGGTACGAAAACCCTGTTCGCGCAGGAAACTGACAGATAATTCAGGAAGCGCGCCCAGATAGAGGACGGTTTCAGCAGGGAATTTGCGTAACTCTTCCGCCAGCATTTCCGCATCATCCTGATCTGCACCCACAACGCTGGTAAAATGTTCGCGATCCAGTGCACGATCCAGCGCCACAATCGGGAATGAACTGTTTGCCCAGCGTTGGTAGAACGGATGTTCAGGCGGCAAGGAAGTCGACACAATAATGGCATCGACCTGGCGCTGTAAAAGATGCTCAATACAGCGCATTTCGTTATCTGGCTGATCTTCAGAGCAGGCAATCAACAGCTGATACCCACGTTGACGCGCCTGGCGCTCCAGATAGTTTGCGATCCGGGTATAGCTCGTGTTCTCAAGATCCGGGATCACCAGCCCGATAGAACGTGTGCGTCCAGCACGCAGCCCGGCCGCCACGGCATTCGGGTGGTAATTATGCTCGCGCACCACCGCCATGACTTTTTCAACCGTTTTGTCGCTTACGCGATATTGCTTTGCTTTGCCATTAATAACGTAGCTTGCAGTCGTTCGCGAAACGCCGGCCAACCGAGCGATTTCATCCAGTTTCACAATTGCCCCTTGCGTAAAATGTACAAACCATAACCTTTGTGATGGCATGGGTTAAATTTATTAACATCTAAGCGCAGAATAATGACTCCGGCAACCGCTTTTGTCTCTGGTTACCGCTGATTTCGCAAAAAAAAGCCCAACCTGAGTCGTTGGGCTTGCGAATTAAGAACCCGATCATGATTAACGCATGATTTTATCGCCGCGGGAAAGCCCCACCACGCCGGAGCGAGCAACTTCCACAATTTTAGCGACTTCACGCAACGTTGCCAGAAACGCATCCAGCTTATCGCTGGTGCCCGCCAGTTGTACGGTGTAGATAGACGGCGTGACATCGATGATTTGCCCGCGGAAAATCTCCGTGTTGCGTTTCACTTCTTCCCGGCCATAACCGCTGGCCTGGATTTTCACCAGCATGATTTCTCGTTCAACGTGAGCGCCCTGCCCCAGCTCGCTAACGCGCAGAACATCCACCAGTTTGTGGAGCTGCTTTTCGATCTGCTCAAGGACTTTCTCATCCCCTACCGTCTGAATCGTCATCCGCGATAAGGTCGGATCGTCGGTCGGCGCGACGGTCAGGCTTTCAATGTTGTAACCACGCTGGGCGAAGAGGCCAATCACACGCGATAATGCACCTGACTCGTTTTCAAGCAATACTGATAATATCCGGCGCATAATCAGGTCCTCTCCGTTTTGCTTAACCACATTTCATCCATCCCACCCCCACGAATCTGCATCGGGTAGACATGTTCACTACCGTCGACGGTGACATCGACAAACACCAGACGATGGTTACGCACATGTTCCAGCGCTTCGCCCAGCTTGCTTTCTAATTCGTCTGGATGATTAATCTGGATACCGATATGCCCATAAGCCTCAGCAAGGCGCACGAAATCGGGCAGCGACTGCATGTAAGACTGTGAGTGACGCCCGGAGTAGATCATGTCCTGCCACTGTTTGACCATGCCGAGATAACGGTTATTAAGGTTGAGTACCAGCACCGGCAGTTCATATTGCAGCGCCGTCGACAGCTCCTGGATATTCATCTGAATGCTGCCATCCCCGGTGACGCACACTACTGTTTCATCCGGCAAAGCCATTTTCACCCCTAACGCCGCAGGTAAACCGAATCCCATAGTGCCGAGGCCGCCTGAGTTAATCCAGCGACGCGGTTTATCGAACGGATAGTAAAGTGCGGCAAACATCTGATGCTGGCCAACGTCAGAGGTCACATACGCCTCCCCTTTCGTCAGACGCCAGATGGTTTCAATCACCGCCTGCGGCTTAATACTTTCGCTTTGCGTGTCGTATTTCAGACACTGACGGGCGCGCCAGTGCTCAATCTGTTGCCACCAGTCACGATTATCATCCAGCGGCTGCTGAGATTTCTCCTGCTCCAGCAGTTCGAGCATCTGATCCAGCACCAGGCGGGCATCCCCCACAATCGGAATATCCGCAGTAACGGTTTTGGAAATAGAGGTCGGATCGATATCGATATGCAGCACGGTCGCATTCGGACAATATTTTGCCAGGTTATTCGTCGTTCGATCGTCAAAGCGAACGCCGACAGCAAAGATCACATCGGAATGATGCATGGTCATATTGGCTTCGTAAGTACCGTGCATGCCCAACATGCCCAGCGCCTGACGATGCGTGGCCGGAAACGCGCCCAACCCCATAAGCGAGGAGACAACCGGCAGATTCAGCGCTTCAGCAATCTGAGCTAACTGCTCATGGCAAGCGGCATTGACCGCGCCACCGCCCACATAGACAACCGGTTTCTTCGCCGCGACCAGCGTCTGCAACGCCCGTTTTATCTGTCCTTTATGTCCCGTCGTCGTCGGATTATACGAGCGCATACTCACCGAGTCCGGCCAGCTATAAGGCAGTTTCTTCGCCGGATTCAGAATATCCTTCGGCAAATCCACCACCACTGGCCCCGGACGACCGCTTGCTGCCAGCCAGAAGGCTTTTTTCAGCACCTGCGGGATATCTTCCGTTTGTTTGACCAGGAAGCTATGTTTCACCACCGGGCGGGATATACCTACCATGTCGCACTCCTGGAAGGCATCGTAGCCAATCAGCGACGTTGCGACCTGTCCGGAGAGGATCACCAGCGGAATGGAATCCATGTAAGCCGTTGCGATCCCGGTAATCGCGTTGGTCGCCCCCGGCCCGGAGGTGACCAATACGACCCCCACTTCTCCCGTGGCACGCGCAAGGCCATCAGCCATATGTACCGCCGCTTGTTCATGGCGGACCAGCACATGATCAATACCGCCGACCGTATGCAGGGCATCATAAATATCGAGGACGGCCCCCCCGGGATAACCGAATACCTGCTTCACACCCTGATCGATGAGCGATCGGACGACCATCTCGGCTCCAGACAACATCTCCATGGCTTGCCTCACTCTTATAATGAATTGCGGTTTAACAACACATTAACCGCTGACGATGACGCATGGCAATTGACTCCGAAGGGGTGGCACTGGAGTAAATAAGAATAAAAAGGAGGAAAGACGCGAATAAACGGAGAATTAAACCAGCATAAGCAATCAGTATGATAAATAATCGCTTAAAAATGGGAACTTACAGCAATTACTCTATTTTTTGACACTTTTGGACAGACGTAAAAAATAGAGTTCAGCATAAAATTTCAGTTATAAAGTTAAAAGCAGAATAAACAGGATGCGCCGTCCGGTTTACTCTGCTAAATGCTACTGCTTACAAACGGAGACTAACAACTCTTCCATCCATTGATGTCCTTTATCCCGGCCTGCGGCTTCATGCCATGAAAGATAGCATGTGCGGCTGTTCAATTTTAACGGTAAAGGCAAGATCTGTAGTTCTAAAGAATCGGCAAATTCTTCTGCTAACCAACGTGGCGCAATAGAGACCAAATGCGTTTGCGACACAATATTAAGAACGCTAATTAATGCCATGCCCTGATAAGCCACTGAGGATTGTTTATCCGGTGTGTCATACCACGGTTGGCTGAATGATGCGAAGCGATCAAGTGACACCACCGCATGCTGTTCATTATAGACATTGCTTTCCAGTAAAGGACCACTAATGCGCGGATGCTTTTTACTTGCCACTAACACCATTTCGTCATTGAATAACGGAATACTGGTAAATTCAGGACGTCGGAACTCTTCATAGCTAATAACGAATTCAGTTTCCTGGTAACGTAATTGATGCTCTGTATTTTGATTGAGTGAAGATTTAAATACGACATGAATGTTTGGTGCAACTTGCTCAACCCTATTATAAATCAACGAGGTCAGAATATTATCCAATGGGCTGCATACGCAAAGATTGAATACGCGCTCGCTGCTGGCTGGCTCAAAACCCGATCCAGGCAGTTCATTCTGCACTAATTGCAATGCCTGGCGAACAGAACCAAATAGCTGAAAGGCTCTTGCTGTCGGCTGGATACCGCGTCCATAACGAACAAAAAGCTCATCATTAAACATAATTTTCAGGCGCGCGACCGCATTACTGACAGCAGGTTGCGACATCCCCAAAGTATGCGCGGCACGGGTGATGTTTTGTTCTTGCATCACCGCATCAAAGACGGTTAATAAATTAAGATCAACCATGCGAAGCTGTGGTTTCCCAATATCTATAATATTTGTTTTATCTGTTATTTTTACTTCTGGCATATTTAACTCCACTGTCACTCTAAACTCCCTTTTCCCAGACGGAGTGAAGAAATAATCTCCGTTAATATGATTTACCATACATATAAGATGAGAAAAAGAAAAAACATTAAAATTAGGAAAACATAAAGGCACAAACCTAAATGAACAAAAGACCAATGCGATCGCAGTGTGGCAGTGTCACTGCACGGTGATTCATATGTTTAAATTTCAAAAACAATATAACCATAAGCATGGCGAATATACAATCATACGTATAGTGAATGTGTATTTAAGTTTTAATTAAATGTTTATATTATTAATACATTAAAAGTTAACATTATTTTATCAATTTTGTGGTGTTACACCACCCATAGCCATTCATAATTACTATAAAAACAGATAAATCATCAAGATATGAAATTCCAAGAGCGATTTTTCCTTCAGTTCGCCGTTACAATAAATGCAAATAACTATGCTCAAATATGTCAAAACATGAAAATTATGTACAACCATCAACTGATTAATTTTATGTAGCCCGAAAAATTCAGCACAATTCGCTTAAGTTTTGCAGAAACTTCCCCCCTCTAACGAGGCATTTGCTGGAGTGAGGGTTGACATCAGTCTTCATATCCAGTACCACTAAAAGCATATCGCATTCGCCTGGAGCTTAATTGATGACTTACATTGCTCGTTTCAACGGTCTACTACTACTAAACGCATCTTCGTTGCGCGGTAGACTGGTGGACGACATTCAGCATTAAGTCAGCTCCAGTTAAGACAAAAAACCCGCGCCGTTGCGCGGGTTTTTTTATGCTCGAAGCAAGGCGCCCTAAGAAACCAAGGACCTAAACCATGAGCCAGCAAGTCATTATTTTCGATACCACCTTACGCGATGGTGAACAGGCGTTACAGGCAAGCCTGAGTGTGAAAGAAAAACTGCAGATTGCGCTGGCCCTTGAGCGTATGGGCGTTGACGTGATGGAAGTGGGTTTCCCCGTTTCTTCACCGGGCGACTTTGAGTCAGTTCAGACTATCGCTCGTCAGGTTAAAAACAGCCGCGTTTGTGCCTTAGCTCGCTGCGTAGAAAAAGATATCGACGTTGCCGCAGAATCTCTGAAAGTCGCTGAGGCTTTCCGTATTCATACGTTTATCGCCACCTCGCCGATGCACATCGCGACGAAATTACGCAGTACGCTGGATGAGGTCATTGAGCGCGCGGTCTACATGGTTAAGCGTGCGCGTAATTATACCGATGACGTGGAGTTCTCCTGCGAAGATGCAGGCCGTACCCCTATCGCCGATTTGGCTCGCGTGGTTGAAGCTGCCATTAACGCGGGAGCCAAAACCATTAACATCCCCGATACCGTCGGTTACACCATGCCTTTCGAATTTGGGGCAATCATTTCTGGCCTGTATGAACGCGTACCAAATATCGATAAAGCCATCATCTCCGTACACACCCATGATGATTTAGGTTTGGGCGTAGGCAACGCACTGGCAGCCGTTCACGCCGGAGCGCGTCAGGTGGAAGGCGCGATGAACGGTATCGGCGAACGCGCCGGTAACTGCTCACTGGAAGAAGTGATCATGGCGATCAAAGTGCGTAAAGATATCCTGAATGTACAGACCCGCATCAATCACCAGGAGATCTGGCGCACCAGTCAATTAGTCAGCCAAATCTGCAACATGCCTATTCCTGCTAACAAAGCCATTGTCGGTAGTGGTGCCTTTGCCCACTCTTCCGGCATCCATCAGGACGGCGTACTGAAAAATCGTGAAAACTACGAAATCATGACGCCTGAATCCATCGGCCTGAACCAGGTACAGCTGAACCTGACGTCCCGTTCCGGACGTGCCGCGGTGAAACACCGTATGGACGAGATGGGATATAAAGAAAATGAATACAGCCTGGACAACCTGTACGACGCATTCCTGAAACTGGCGGACAAAAAAGGTCAGGTATTTGATTACGACCTGGAAGCGCTGGCCTTCATTAATAAACAGCAGGAAGAACCGGAGCATTTCCGTCTGGATTACTTCAGCGTGCAGTCCGGCTCAAACGACATCGCCACCGCCTCCGTCAAGCTGGCCTGTGGTGAAGAAGTCAAAGCCGAAGCGGCGAACGGTAACGGTCCGGTCGATGCCATTTATCAGGCAATCAACCGTGTAACTGAGTACAACGTCGAACTGGTGAAATACAGCCTGACCGCCAAAGGGCACGGTAAAGATGCGCTGGGTCAGGTGGATATCGTTGCCAACTATAACGGTCGTCGTTTCCACGGCGTCGGTCTGGCGACAGATATCGTCGAATCTTCCGCTAAAGCAATGGTTCATGTGCTGAACAACATCTGGCGCGCCGAAGAAGTCGAAAAAGAATTGCAACGCAAAGCTCAGAACAACGAGAACAACAAGGAAACCGTGTGATGTCGAAGAATTATCATATTGCTGTTTTGCCGGGTGACGGTATTGGCCCGGAAGTGATGGCGCAAGCCCTGAAGGTACTGGACGCAATCCGCAACCGCTTTAACATGCGCATTACCACCAGCCACTACGACGTGGGTGGTGCCGCTATCGATAACCACGGTCAGCCGCTGCCGCCTGCAACGGTTGAAGGCTGTGAACAAGCTGACGCCATTCTGTTTGGCTCCGTTGGCGGCCCGAAATGGGAAAATCTGCCGCCAAACCAGCAGCCAGAGCGTGGCGCGCTGCTGCCATTGCGTAAGCACTTCAAATTATTCAGCAATCTGCGCCCAGCTAAGCTCTATCAGGGTCTGGAAGCGTTTTGCCCTCTGCGCGCAGATATTGCCGCGAACGGTTTCGACATCCTGTGCGTACGCGAACTGACTGGCGGAATTTACTTCGGTCAACCAAAAGGTCGCGAAGGCAGCGGACAACATGAAAAAGCCTTTGATACCGAGGTTTATCACCGTTTCGAGATCGAACGTATTGCGCGTATCGCGTTTGAATCCGCCCGTAAACGTCGCCGTAAAGTCACGTCGATTGATAAAGCTAACGTACTGCAAACGTCTATTCTGTGGCGCGAAATCGTCAATGAAATTGCTAATGAATACCCAGACGTTGAACTGGCGCATATGTACATCGACAACGCGACGATGCAATTGATCAAAGATCCTTCCCAGTTCGACGTGTTGCTGTGCTCTAACCTGTTTGGCGACATTCTGTCTGACGAGTGCGCCATGATCACCGGTTCAATGGGCATGTTACCGTCCGCCAGCCTGAATGATCAGGGCTTCGGTTTGTACGAGCCTGCTGGCGGCTCCGCTCCTGACATCGCCGGGAAAAACATTGCCAACCCTATCGCCCAAATCCTGTCGCTGGCGCTGCTGCTGCGCTACAGCCTGGATGCCAATGATGCGGCAACCGCAATTGAGAGCGCCATCAACCGCGCATTAGAAGAAGGCATCCGCACCGGTGACTTAGCCCGTGGCGCTGCCGCAGTCAGTACCGATGAAATGGGCGACATCATTGCCCGTTACGTCGCAGAAGGGGTGTAATCATGGCCAAAACGTTATACGAAAAATTGTTTGATGCGCACGTCGTCTTTGAAGCGCAAAACGAAACCCCGCTGTTGTACATCGACAGACATCTGGTGCATGAAGTGACCTCTCCGCAAGCGTTTGATGGCCTGCGCGCGCATGGCCGTCAGGTACGCCAGCCGGGTAAAACCTTTGCCACCATGGATCACAACGTCTCTACCCAGACCAAAGACATCAACGCGTCGGGTGAGATGGCACGCATCCAGATGCAAGAGCTGATTAAGAACTGTAACGAATTTGGCGTCGAGCTGTATGACCTGAACCATCCGTATCAGGGTATCGTTCACGTGATGGGGCCAGAACAAGGCGTGACGTTGCCGGGTATGACCATCGTCTGCGGCGATTCCCACACCGCTACACACGGCGCGTTCGGCGCGCTGGCGTTTGGTATTGGCACCTCTGAAGTTGAACACGTTCTGGCGACGCAGACCCTGAAACAGGGGCGCGCCAAAACCATGAAGATTGAAGTCAACGGTAAAGCAGCCCCTGGCATTACCGCCAAAGATATTGTGCTGGCGATTATCGGTAAAACCGGTAGTGCAGGCGGTACCGGACACGTAGTTGAGTTTTGTGGCGAAGCCATCCGCGCGCTGAGCATGGAAGGCCGCATGACCCTGTGCAACATGGCGATCGAATTGGGCGCGAAAGCGGGCTTGGTCGCGCCAGACCAGACCACCTTCAACTATGTCGAAGGCCGTCTGCATGCACCGAAAGGCAAAGACTTTGACGACGCGGTCGCCTACTGGAAAACCCTGCAAACGGATGAAGGCGCCACTTTCGACAGCGTCATCACCCTGCAAGCGGAAGAGATTGCGCCGCAGGTCACCTGGGGAACAAACCCGGGTCAGGTCATTTCGGTGAACGATAATATTCCCGACCCGGCATCCTTTGCCGATCCCGTTGAGCGCGCATCGGCTGAAAAAGCGCTGGCGTATATGGGGCTGAAGCCAGGTATTCCGTTAACGGAAGTGGCTATCGATAAAGTGTTCATCGGTTCCTGCACCAACTCGCGTATTGAAGATTTACGCGCCGCGGCGGAAATCGCCAAAGGACGTAAAGTTGCGCCAGGCGTACAGGCACTGGTGGTGCCGGGCTCTGGCCCGGTGAAAGCGCAGGCGGAAGCAGAAGGTCTGGACAAGATCTTTATCGAAGCAGGATTCGAATGGCGTTTACCAGGCTGTTCCATGTGTCTGGCCATGAACAATGACCGCCTGAATCCGGGCGAGCGCTGCGCATCCACCAGCAACCGTAATTTTGAAGGCCGTCAGGGCCGCGGTGGTCGCACGCATTTAGTCAGCCCGGCCATGGCCGCCGCTGCCGCCGTTACCGGTCATTTTGCCGACATTCGCAGCATCAAATAAGGAAACCACCATGGCAGAGAAATTTACCCAGCATACCGGCCTGGTTGTCCCACTGGATGCCGCCAACGTTGATACCGACGCAATCATTCCCAAACAGTTTTTGCAGAAGGTTACGCGTACCGGTTTTGGCGCTCATCTGTTTAACGACTGGCGTTTTCTGGACGAAAAAGGACAACAGCCAAATCCTGAGTTCGTTTTGAACTTCCCGGAATATAATGGGGCATCAATTCTGCTGGCGCGCGAAAACTTCGGCTGCGGTTCGTCACGTGAACATGCGCCTTGGGCGTTGACCGATTACGGTTTTAAAGTGGTGATTGCCCCAAGCTTCGCCGACATCTTCTACGGCAACAGTTTCAATAACCAACTGCTGCCGGTGACTCTGAGCGACGCGCAGGTAGATGAAATGTTTACCCTGGTGAAAGCCAATCCGGGCATTAAATTTGAAGTGGATCTGGAAGCGCAGGTGGTGAAAGCGGGCGATAAGTCCTACAGCTTTAAAATCGACGACTTCCGCCGCCACTGCATGCTGAACGGTCTGGACAGCATCGGGCTGACGCTGCAGCATGAAGCAGCCATCACCGAGTACGAAGACAAGCAGCCAGCATTTATGCAGTAATCTCTCCCGCTGGTCACCGCACGGTGGCCAGCCTCTACTCTTCGCCTACAGCGTATCGCCGTAATAGATTTGGTAGCCAAGATTAACGCTGCCCGGCGCATCCTTCCCGCCAAGACGTTTAATCAAAATATCCGCCGCCGTTTTGCCAATCTCAAAGCGTGGTGTAATCACGCTGGCGATTTTTTGCAGCCGCGCACGGCCAATTTCCAGCCCGTGGAAACCGGCAATCGCCATTTTTCCCGGCACATCGTACTGCTGTGCCTGACACTCCAGCAGCACGCCAACCGCCAGGTCATCGTTGGTACAGAAAATAGCGTCAATATCCGGCTTTTCCGCCATCGCCTGCTGGAACATTTTGCGCCCCAGCGCTACCGACGAAATCGTTTTTGGCGCCAGGTGATACGCCTCCAGCCCCTGCGCAGCCAGCGCATTCTCGGTACCGCGGTAACGACTCAAATCGCGAGGGTCGTCCATTGATCCAAAGAACGCAATGTGACGTTTTCCACTGTCGATAAACGCCTGGGTCATCTCGAAGGCCGCTTTTTCGTTATCGAAACCGACCTGTATATCCAGATACTGGCCGCTAATATCCATCAGTTCCGCCACAGGTACGCCGCTGGCGCGCACGTACTGGATCATCCGCTCGGTATGCAGCTTTCCGGTGAGGATCAAGCCGTCGATATTGTAAGAGAGCAGATTCAGAACCTCGCGTTCTTCACGCTCGGCGTCATATTCGTAGTTGGCGATCAGCGTCTGGTACTGGCAAGCCGAGGTGACGGATTCAATTCCCGCCAGCACGTCGGCAAAGATCTGATTACGAAACGAGGGGATCAGCACACCAATAGTTTTGCTACGTGCGTTGAGCAGAATTTCCGGAGCGCGGTTAGGAATGTAGTTGTTCTCTTCCATGATTTTCGAAATCAATTCACGGCTGCGTTGCGACACCTGATTCGGGTCACGCAGATAACGGCTGACCGTCATCTTATTCAGACCGGCCAGATTAGCGATATCCTGTAATGTCATCCGATTGTTTTTCATGAGGTTCTCTACGACCAACATCCCATTATGCTCGCAGAGAACCTTATCACAGCCGGTTAGCGACTGCACTCCTCGCTCAACCTTAACGCGTTACCATCTCAGCCGACGGCGACGTGGTTTCATTTTGCGCACGAACGCAGTACATCAGCACCACCGATGACAGCAGAGCAATCGCCATGAAGGTGTAGGAGACGCCCGGCCCGCCGGTCACGCCGTTGAGGTAACCCACCAGCCACGCGCCGAGGAATGCCCCTAACGCGCCAAAACTGTTGATCATTCCCATCGACACGCCGGAGACGTTGCGCGGCAGCAGTTCGGGGATCAGCGCGAAGAACGGTCCGTAAGGCGCATACATACAGGCAGCGGCAACGACCAGCAGCGCGTAAGAGAGCCAGAAGGACTGGTTGCCCAGCATCCACGAGGCAAAGAACGCAATGGCAGCAATCAGCAGCAGCGGCCAGATAAACAGCTTACGGTTCTGGTATTTATCGGACAGCCAGGAAACCGTCAGCATCAGGCAGATCGCCGCCAGATACGGCACTGCCGCCAGCCAGCCCACCGCCACAATATCCATCTGCGCCGCGTTTTTCAGAATCGACGGCATCCACATCATGAAGCCATACACCCCGATGCTCCACAGCGCATGCACCGCGCAAAGCATAATGACGCTGCGTGAACGCATCGCTTCACCGTAGTTGCGCATCGGTTTGATGTCCCGCTGCTCGCGGTCCATCGCCTGCTGTAACGCCTGTTTCTCCTGCTCGCTCAACCAACCCGCATCCGCCGGTTTGTCGCGCACCAGAATCACCCAGCAGAAAGCCCAGATCACCGCAGGAATACCTTCAATGATAAACATTTCACGCCAGCCCCAGGCTTCAATCAGGTAGCCAGAGACAATCGACATCCACAGCACTGTGACCGGGTTACCGAGAATTAAAAAGGTGTTGGCGCGCGAGCGTTCAGTTTTGGTAAACCAGTTGCTGATATAAATCAGCATCGCGGGCATCACCGCCGCTTCGACGATGCCGAGAATAAAGCGGATCGCCATAAGCGTTGGGATATTGCTGACAAAGCCGGTCGCCGCGGCACAAAGCCCCCAGAGGATCAGGCTGTAAAAAATCATTTTACGGACGCTATGTTTAACGGCATACATGGCGCCAGGCACCTGGAAAAAGAAATATCCCAGGAAAAAGAGCGCGCCAATCAGCGAGGCCGTGCCCTGGGTGATCCCTAAATCGTGTTCGATACCAGCGGCAGCGGCAAAGCCGTAATTGGCGCGGTCGAGATAAGCTAAGCTGTAGGTAATAAAAATAATCGGCATTAAATACCACCAGCGACGCGCTGGCAGTTTTGCGAGCATATTCATACTCACTCCTTGGATTATCATTAAAGGATGAGGTTGCTTCCCGCGGCCTCGTTAGCGATCAAACAGCGGCCAGCATGCCGCCATCGACAAACAGAAGATGCCCATTCACAAAGTCAGAGGCGGGCGCAGCGAGATAAACCGCCGCGCCGATCAACTCTTCCGGGTTACCCCAGCGAGCAGCGGGCGTGCGCTGGAACAGCCAGGCGGAGAATGCTTCATCGTTAACCAGCGCGGTGGTCATGTCGGTAGCGAAATAGCCGGGAGCAATACCGTTGACCTGAATATTGTATTCCGCCAGTTCCACGCACATGCCACGGGTTAACATTTTGACCGCGCCTTTTGACGCCGCGTAGGGGGTAATGGTTTTACGACCTAATTCACTTTGCATTGAGCAGATATTAATAATCTTCCCGCGGCGGCGTTGCACCATGTAGCGGGAAACCTGCTGTGATACCAGAAAGACCGATTTCTGGTTTACATCAATCACTTTGTCCCATTCAGCCTCCGGGAATTCGGTGAAGGGATAACGACGCTGGATTCCGGCGTTGTTAATTAAAATATCAATGGCCCCAACGTCCTTTTCAATTTGCGCGATGGCGCACGCCACCTCTTCCCCGCTGGTAACATCAAATCCATAGCCAACAGCGCGATAGCCTTCGGCCACCAGTTTGTCCGCCGCCGCCTGCGCCCGCTGCTGGGTAATGTCGTTAATAACAATCTCAGCACCGTGCGCCGCCAGACCGCTGGCCAGCAGGTTACCAATGCCCTGAGCGGAACCGGTAATCAGCGCGCGTTTACCGGTCAGGTCGAATAGGTTTTTCATGAAAAAACTCCTTTTTTGATAACTGTTACGCGTAACTGTATACGCGTAACAGTAGAAAAAAGAAGATCCAGAAAGAGGAAAATGATCGTTATGTGATCAACGTTACATTTACGTGCAAGATAAAAAAAGAGGGATAGGCCTGATAAGCGTAACGCGTTCAGGCCGTAGGGACAGGTTGCCTGATGGCGGCGTAAACGCCTTATCCGGCCTACAAAAACGACAAAAACTAATGCAAAATATCGCCAGTCCGGGCACTGCGACGCCAGGACTGCGCCGGACTAAACGTCCTTCACCCGCCCGGTCATCCACAGCGTAACCACCGAAATCACCGCAATCACCCAATAGACGGCATAGTGACCGTAGCTTTGCGCAACTGCCCCCTGAATCACCCCTGCCAGAATGACTCCCGTTGAAATACTGTTGGTAAATAATGTGGTCGCTGACCCCGCACGTCCGGGCATCAGATCCTGAAACCACAGCATGCCTATCCCGGCGATAATACCGATAAATACCGCGTTAAACAGTTGCAGCACCAGCAGCGCCGTACGGCTGTGAAAGAAGATCAAACCAATATAAAACAGCACGCCTGCCGCTACGGCCGCGATCATCATTCGCCGTTTACCAAAGCGCTTCACGTAATAGCCTGCCAGAATCATCGCCGGAATTTCCAGCCCAGCCGCCGTCCCCATCAGGATCCCGGCCAGCTTGTCCGGCAAGCCCAGTTCAAGACTTATCCACAGTGGCATATCAATGATGTACATGGTGTTGCAGGTCCACATCAGCGTGGAGGCAATAAACAACATACGCACATTTTTGTCCTGCCAACCGCCGGTCTGTTCCAGCGGCACGTCTACAGGCTGCTCCACCCGCGCGACAGACGGCAGTATCAGCGCAATCAGCACCAGGCTAATGGCAAAAATCCCTGCGGCAATGGAAAACATCGCCGTAAAGCCGTAATTCAGCGCCAGCATGAATGCCAGTGGCGGTCCTATCACCCAGGCCAGCGAAAGCTGCGCACGCATCACCGAGCTAAACATCACCACTTCACGCGCGGAGTTATCAGCATATTCTCGCGCCAGCGCAAACAGCTGCGGCATGGCGGTGTTCGCCAGCGAGGCCAGCAGCACACCGCAGGTGATCAGCGTGAGATAGTGGCGATTAAAGGCAAACAGCAGCGCATTGCCAATTGCCATCAGACAGCAGAACATGATCAACTTACGCCGATCGCCCTGGCTGTCGGATCGTTTCGCCAGGCCAAGGCTGACGACGATCCCGACAATCGCATTGACGGTGTAAAACAGCCCGACCCAAAATGGCTGCGCCCCGACTTCACGGCTCAGGAACAGACTCAGAGTGGGTGCCTGCAATGCCCCCGCCACGCCCATCATAAAAGCGACCAGCATAAATGCCGCGTAAACGCCGTTGAGGCGCCGTCCCATGGTCATAATCCAGAGCATATCTTTCCTTTTAAGCGCAGCTGAAACGAAAAAAGCCAGCAGATAATACCTGCTGGCGGGTGAACGAGGCTGTATCCTGCCATTATATCTGGCATCGACGCTGGGTAAAAAACGCATAATCCAGGCGGAGGGCGCTGGGTATAGAAATCTATTCCCAAGCCTGACAACGCAGAGTATGCGTTTTTTACACGCGTCCCGGAGGGCTGGGGCCATTTTTTCACATAGCTGTGTTGCTCACACCCTATTTGGTTCACCAAATTTCACTGTTCGCGCCTTGCCATGTGAAAAAATAGCCACCAGCGATGCTCAGATATAATGGCAGGATACAGCCTGCACCAATACTCAGTCACACATGATGTCTGCAATTTCCAATTCAGGAGTCAGATGTCATCTCCCACTGCATCAGCTCTTCGAGCATCTTTAAGCGCTGCGGTGCGCTCAGGCAAGCCAACCAGGACGATTTTTCCGTCGTGGTAAAGTACTTCAACCAGAACTGACGCATAGATGACCCCTTCGTTGTCTCATCGCTTCATCGGAATCTATTATTGGCTTAATATAGGGATTATAAAATTGCTGAGTTTTCCGCAGGAGTTCCCCTTTTATGTCTTCTGGTCGTTTGCAACAACAGTTCATCCGTCTGTGGCAATGCTGTGACGGCAAAACGCAAGACACGACGCTCAACGAGCTGGCGGATCTGCTGAGCTGCTCGCGCCGCCATATGCGTACGCTGCTTAATACCATGCAGGATCGCGGCTGGTTAACGTGGGAAGCTGAAGTTGGACGAGGTAAACGCTCGCGCCTGACATTCCTCTATACCGGGCTGGCGCTCCAGCAGCAGCGCGCGGAAGACCTATTGGAACAGGATCGCATCGATCAACTGGTGCAACTGGTCGGTGACAAAACGGCCGTACGGCAAATGCTGGTCTCCCATCTGGGTCGCAGCTTTCGCCAGGGTCGGCATATCATGCGCGTTCTCTATTACCGCCCCATGCACAACCTGCTCCCCGGCACGGCATTACGCCGCTCCGAAACCCATATCGCCCGGCAAATCTTCAGCGCCTTAATTCGGGTAAATGAGGAAAATGGGGAACTGGAAGCGGACATTGCCCATCACTGGCAGCAAATTTCACCTTTACACTGGCGATTCTTCCTGCGTCCGGGGATCCATTTTCATCATGGCCGCGAGCTGGAAATGGCAGATGTTATCGCCTCACTGATGCGCATTAACAGCCTGCCGCTGTACTCACACATCACGCAGATCGTCTCTCCCACGGCCTGGACGCTGGATATCCATCTGGCCCAGCCAGACCGCTGGCTTCCCTGGCTATTGGGGCAGGTCCCCGCCATGATCCTGCCGCGAGAATGGGAAACGCTAAACAACTTCTCCAGTCACCCGATTGGTACCGGTCCGTATGCGGTAATACGAAACACCAATAACCAACTGAAAATTCATGCATTTGATGATTACTTTGGCTACCGGGCCCTGATCGACGAAGTTAACGTTTGGGTATTACCCGACATCGGAGAAGAGCCTGGCGGCGGGTTGACGCTAAAAGGTCCCACAGAGGATGAAAAGGCGATCGAAAGCCGCCTCGAAGAAGGTTGCTACTACCTGCTGTTTGATGCGCGTAGCCACCGTGGAGCTAACCAGGAGGTCCGCGAATGGGTAAGCCGCATTCTCTCGCCAACGAATTTAATCTGCCACGCCGACGAACAGTACCAGCGACTGTGGTTTCCCGCGTATGGTTTACTCCCCCGCTGGCATCACGCAAAACCCGGCCATGGTGAAAAACCCGCCGGGCTGGAAACGCTGACTATCACTTACTATCGCGATCACATCGAACACCGGATTATCGCGCAGATAATGAAGACATTGCTCGCGCAGCATCAGGTGCAGTTGAATATTCAGGAGATCGACTACGATCAATGGCATGCAGGTGAAATCGTCAGCGATATCTGGCTCAACAGCGCCAACTTTACCCTACCGCTCGACTTCTCACTGTTCGCCCATTTGTGCGAAGTCCCGTTGCTGCAAAACTGTATCTCGCGGGACTGGGAAAACGATGCGGCTCGCTGGCGAACGGGCGAAATGAGCCTGGCTGCATGGTGCCAACAGCTGCTCGCCACAAAGGCCATTGTGCCATTAATCCACCACTGGCTGATCATTCAGGGACAGCGCAGTATGCGCGGGCTGCGCATGAATACCCTCGGCTGGTTTGATTTTAAATCGGCGTGGTTTGCTCCGCCGGATCCTTAATTGCTGCTAAGCAACAAAATCATTACACTAACGCCGTTCTCAACGGGGTGCTAAATAAAAACATACACAAAATCATTCGATCTGCGTATGGGCTGAGAGATACCCGTCGAACCTGATCCGGATAATGCCGGCGAAGGGATTTGAGGCTTATCTCAAGTCCTTTGCCACCCAACTCTTGAGGTGCAAAGTGTTTAAAAAATGTCTTCCGCTTTTACTGCTGTGCGCAGCGCCTGTCTTCGCCAAACCTGTACTGACCGTCTATACCTACGACTCGTTCGCAGCTGACTGGGGCCCGGGCCCAACAATCAAAAAAGCCTTTGAAGCTGACTGCAATTGCGAGCTGAAACTGGTCGCGCTGGAAGATGGCGTCTCGCTGCTTAACCGCCTGCGCATGGAAGGAAAAAACAGCAAAGCCGACGTCGTGCTGGGTCTGGATAACAACCTTCTGGAAGCCGCCACACAAACCAAACTGTTTGCCAAAAGTGGTGTAGCAAACGACACCGTTAACGTACCCGGCGGCTGGAAAAACGATACCTTCGTGCCGTTTGACTACGGTTATTTCGCCTTCGTTTATGATAAGAACAAGCTGAAGAATCCGCCCAAAAGCCTGAAAGAACTGGTAGAGAGCGACCAAAAATGGCGCGTCATTTATCAGGATCCACGCACCAGCACGCCAGGTCTGGGTCTGCTGCTATGGATGCAGAAAGTCTATGGTGATAAAGCGCCAGAGGCGTGGCAGAAACTGGCAGCCAAAACCGTCACCGTCACCAAGGGCTGGAGCGAAGCCTACGGCCTGTTCCTGAAAGGTGAAAGCGATCTGGTGCTCAGCTACACCACCTCTCCGGCCTATCACATCATCGCCGAGAAAAAAGACAACTACGCCGCCGCTAATTTTAGTGAAGGCCACTATTTGCAGGTGGAAGTCGCCGCCCGCACCGCGGCCAGCAAGCAGCCGGAACTGGCCGAGAAATTCCTGAAGTTCATGGTGTCTCCGGCATTCCAGAATGCGATTCCGACCGGCAACTGGATGTATCCCGTGACGCAAGTCGCCCTGCCGTCAGGATTCGAGCAACTGAATAAACCGACCACCGCGCTGGAATTTACGCCACAGCAGGTTGCGGCTCAACGTCAGGCATGGATTAGCGAATGGCAACGCGCCGTCAGCCGTTAATCCCCGGCTGGCTGGTTCCAGGGCTTACCGCCGCCACGCTGATGGTGGCCGTTGCCCTGGCCGCGTTTCTGGCACTGTGGTTTAACGCCCCGCAGGGAGAGTGGTTCTCGCTGTGGCAAGATGACTACCTGTGGCACGTGGTGCGCTTTTCTTTCTGGCAGGCTTTTCTATCCGCTGTGCTGTCGGTTGTCCCGGCGATTTTCCTTGCCAGAGCGCTCTATCGCCGCCGTTTTCCAGGACGTCTGGCGCTGCTGCGCCTGTGCGCCATGACATTAATCCTGCCGGTGCTGGTCGCGGTCTTCGGTATTCTTAGCGTCTACGGTCGCCAGGGTTGGCTGGCCTCACTCTGGCATGTCTTCGGGCTGGAATGGACCTTTTCGCCTTACGGTTTGCAGGGCATTCTGCTGGCTCACGTCTTTTTCAATCTGCCGATGGCCAGCCGCCTGCTGTTACAATCGCTGGAGAGTATTCCCGGCGAACAGCGGCAGTTAGCCGCTCAGTTGGGTATGCGTGGCTGGCATTTCTTCCGTTTTGTTGAATGGCCGTGGCTGCGTCGTCAGATCCTGCCCGTCGCAGCACTCATCTTTATGCTGTGCTTCGCCAGCTTCGCCACCGTTCTGTCGCTGGGCGGCGGGCCACAGGCCACGACCATCGAGCTGGCTATCTATCAGGCGCTGAATTTTGATTACGATCCTGCCCGCGCAGCCATGCTGGCGTTGATCCAGATGGTTTGTTGTTTGGCGCTGGTGCTTCTCAGTCAACGTCTGAGCCGCGCGATTGCTCCCGGTGCTACCCTGGTACAAGGCTGGCGCGATCCTGACGATCGCCTGCACAGCCGACTGACTGACGCAATCCTGATTATTCTGGCCCTGTTGCTGTTGCTGCCGCCGCTGCTGGCGGTGATTGTCGATGGCTTAAACCGCCATGTTCTGGATGTACTGATGCAGCCAGTGCTGTGGCAGGCGCTGGGAACCTCGCTGCGCATCGCATTAGCAGCAGGAGCGTTATGCGTCATACTCACCATGATGCTGTTATGGAGCAGTCGTGAACTTCGTGCACGACAGCAGGTGCTGGCAGGTCAGATGCTGGAACTGAGCGGCATGATGATCCTCGCCATGCCGGGTATCGTGCTGGCAACCGGCTTCTTTCTGCTGCTCAATAACACTATTGGGCTTCCCGAATCTGCCGACGGCATTGTCATTTTTACCAATGCGCTGATGGCGATCCCTTATGCATTGAAGGTGCTGGAAAACCCAATGCGTGACGTCACTGCGCGCTATAGTATGTTGTGCCAATCGTTGGGCATTGAGGGATGGTCGCGCCTGAAAGTGGTTGAACTGCGCGCCCTGAAGCGCCCGCTGGCACAGGCGATGGCGTTTGCCTGCGTGCTGTCGATTGGCGATTTTGGCGTAGTGGCGTTATTTGGTAATGAGGATTTCCGCACCCTGCCGTTTTATTTATATCAGCAGATTGGCTCTTATCGCAGTCAGGATGGCGCAGTTACGGCGTTATTACTGCTGATCCTGTGCTTTACGCTGTTTACCGTTATTGAGAAATTGCCGGGTCGAAATGTTAAAACTGATTGATATCACATGGCTTTATCACCATCTGCCCATGCGCTTTACGCTGTCGGTCGCGCGCGGTGAGCAGATAGCGATACTCGGGCCCAGCGGCGCCGGGAAAAGTACGCTGCTGAATCTGATTGCCGGCTTTCTCACGCCTGCCAGCGGTAACATGGTGATTGACGGTGAAGATCACACCACGACACCACCCTCGCGCCGTCCTGTTTCTATGCTGTTTCAGGAAAACAACCTGTTCAGCCATCTGAGCGTACAGCAAAATATCGGCCTGGGCCTGAATCCTGGATTGAAGCTTAACGCATCGCAGCGGGAGAAAATACTCCACATCGCCCAGCAAATGGGGATCGACTCTCTGCTGGAACGCCTCCCCGGTGAGCTTTCCGGCGGACAGCGGCAGCGCGTGGCGCTGGCGCGTTGTCTGGTGCGGGAACAACCTATTTTACTGCTTGATGAACCGTTCTCTGCACTTGATCCCGCGCTGCGCCAGGAGATGCTAACGCTGGTGGCCGAAGTCTGTCGCGAGAAGCAACTGACGTTACTGATGGTTTCCCACAGCGTAGAAGATGCGGCGCGAATTGCGCCCCGCTCGATTGTGGTCGCCGACGGGCGCATCGCCTGGCAGGGCGATACGGACGATCTGTTAAGCGGCAACGCTAGCGCCTCGGCGCTATTGGGCATTAAAGCATAATGCGTTGCCGGATAAGGCGAAGCCGCCATCCGGCAAAAGATTCGTCAGTAACCCACGACTTTACGCAGAATATCGATATACACCGGCATCAGTGGATGGCGCAGTAACGCCACCAACGCAACCACACCGATCCCGAGCGTCAACGGCGCCAGATACAGCAAACGGCTGCGGGGGAAATACGCCGTTAAGCGATCAACAGCCGCTTTGCCACTGCGCCATAGCCGCCAGCAAAACCAGCCGCCCACCCAGAGCAACACCGCCGTCGCCAGCAGCAACCATTTGAAATCCCCGCTCTGCATATCAGAAGGAATATCAATTGCCGCCCCCGCCAGGATCCCCGGCAGGAAGTAGAACGGTGGCCACAGCACGCAGCCGATAATATTCGGGACGATAAATTTAGCGACAGGCAGATCCAGCATGCCTGCTACCATCGGCACCAGCGGACGCGTCGGTCCGACAAAACGCCCCACCAGAATAGTAAACATGCTGTGCTGATGCAGGGCGTGCTCGGTTTTATCCAGCAACGCCTTGTTCTTTTTCATGAACGACCAACGGTGCAATGGCTTTTTAAAGCGCCAGCCCAGCCAAAAAGAGATCCAGTCCCCCAATAAGCAACCTATAATGCCCGCAAGCCAGGCATGCCAGAAGTTCAGTTCGCCGCTGCCAATCAGCGCCCCCAGCCCCGCCATCATCACGGTCCCGGGTAGAATCAGGCCAACCAGCGCCAGCGACTCCAAAAAAGCCACCAGAAGTACGGCGATCAGAGAGTACAGGGCGGACTGGAGAATAAAGTGTTCCAGCAATGCTTGCATAATGTGTCCGTCAAATTTACGAAGCAGGGATTTTGATAACCCCTCTCAACTTCGTCAAGCCATCAATTGTCTGAATAGATTGCGAGTTATGACAACTTTCAGGATACATCATTCACTTTTTATTCACATCCAGCGCGAAACTCGCTCGGACTGGCGCCGGTACATTTTTTGAAAACACGAGAGAAATAGAGCTGGTCGTCAAAACCAACATTGCGACCTACGGTGGCAATGGGCATACGTGTGGTACTCAGTAATAGCTTCGCCTGGCTGATGCGCTGGTCCTCGCGCCAGCTTAATACGCTGATACCTAACTGCTGACGGAACAGATGCGACAAACGGGAAGGCGACAGGCAGACGTGCTGCGCGACGCTGGCGATATCAAAATTGCTGTCCGCCAGGTGATCGCTGATGTACTGGCAGGCATCGCGGACGCGGTTGTCCATGGGCGGGTGTAGCGATTCATTGATGGCTTCCATACGTCGGAGCAACAACTGTTCCAGTAAATTAATCGCCAGCAGTTCGGAATAACGACCTTCTCCCTGCCCGGCGTTAATTATCTGCCCAAACAGCTCGTTAAAATGCGGCTGATGCGCTTCATCCGGGCGGAAAAAACCGGTCTGGGCAAAAATGGCTGGCCAGGTCAGCCACTCCTGCCAGTAGGCGCGCGGGCGAAAGTAAACCCACTGGTGATACCACTCGCTGGCGTCAGGGTGGCGTCCGTAGTGGTGAATTTCTCCTGGTGGAAACAACAGAATATCGCCAGGCCGACAGACAAACTGCTTGCCCTGATTATTGATAACCCCTTCACCACGGATGGTGAGATTGAGGATATAACCCTTCATACCCAGCGGCCTGTCGATAAAAAAATCCAGGTATCCGTTCGCCTCAATGGGGGTTAATCCGGCCACCAAATGCGCGTTAAACGAATAACCTGGCAACAGGGGATCGTTTTGCGTTTCAGCCATAATTTCAATACTCCCTATGTCCTGCCAAGAAACAATTTGTCCATATTACGCCAGACATCATCGCTGTCGCCCCTGCGGGCCGCTGTATTTGCGGTAATGGACCACCAATCCCGCTTGTGAAAAGCTCTTTGTAAAAAACATGTACTACGCCAACGTCAAAATCGGCTAACAAAAGTGTCTATAACTACGGCAGAAATGTCCACATTGATTATTTGCACAGCGTCACACTTTGTGATGCCACAGCATTTTAATCCATAAGATTAGCGGATCCTGCCTGACGGTTTTTATCGCTACTCACTACTGTTTATCCATACCCGTATTTTTGGATGGAGTAAGACGATGGCGATTGCAATTGGCCTCGATTTTGGTAGTGATTCAGTACGCGCTTTGGCGGTGGAATGTGCCACCGGCGAAGAGATCGCCACCAGCGTTGAGTGGTATCCACGTTGGCAGGAAGGGCAGTATTGCGATGGCCCAAACAACCAGTTTCGCCATCATCCGCGCGACTACATCGAATCCATGGAAGCGGCGCTGAAAACCGTATTAGCCGAACTGAGCGCTGAACAGCGCGCGGAAGTGGTCGGGATCGGCGTTGACAGTACCGGCTCAACCCCGGCGCCCATCGATGCAGACGGTAACGTACTGGCACTGCGTCCGGAGTTCGCGGAAAACCCGAATGCAATGTTTGTCCTGTGGAAAGATCACACCTCAGTAGAAGAAGCCGAAGAAATCACCCGCCTGTGCCACACACCGGGCAAGATCGATTACTCCCGCTATATCGGTGGTATTTATTCCAGCGAATGGTTCTGGGCCAAAATCCTGCATGTAACTCGTCAGGACCATGCGGTAGCCGAAGCTGCGGTCTCGTGGATTGAGCTATGCGATTGGGTTCCGGCCCTGCTCTCCAACACCGTACGCCCACAGGATATTCGTCGCGGTCGCTGCAGCGCCGGACATAAATCCCTGTGGCATGAAAGCTGGGGTGGTCTGCCGCCAGCCAGTTTCTTTGACGAACTCGACCCCATCCTCAACCGCCATCTGCAATACCCAATGTTTACTGATACCTTCACCGCGGATCTGCCGGTTGGCACCCTGTGCGCCGAGTGGGCACAGCGCCTGGGGCTACCGGAAAGCGTGGTGATTGCAGGCGGTGCTTTTGACTGCCATATGGGCGCGGTTGGCGCAGGCGCACAGCCTAACACGCTGGTGAAAGTCATCGGCACGTCGACCTGCGACATTCTGATTGCCGACAAACACAGCGTTGGCGAACGCGCGGTGAAAGGCATTTGCGGCCAGGTTGATGGCAGCGTAGTGCCTGATTTTATTGGCCTCGAAGCTGGCCAGTCCGCATTCGGCGATATCTATGCCTGGTTTAGCCGCGTGCTGAGCTGGCCTCTGGAACAGCTTGCCGCACAGCATCCGGAACTGCAGCCCCAGATTAAAGCCAGTCAAAAACAGCTGCTGCCTGCACTCACTGAAGCCTGGGCTAAAAATCCATCACTGGAGCATCTCCCGGTGGTGCTCGACTGGTTCAACGGTCGCCGTACGCCCAATGCCAACCAGCGTTTGAAAGGGGTAATTACCGATCTGAACCTGGCAACTGACGCGCCAGCGCTGTTCGGTGGGCTGATTGCCGCCACGGCCTTTGGCGCACGCGCCATTATGGAATGCTTCACCGAACAAGGCATTGCGGTTAACAACGTAATGGCGCTTGGCGGTATCGCGCGCAAGAACCCGGTCATCATGCAGGCCTGCTGTGACGTGTTGAACCGCCCGCTACAGATTGTCGCTTCAGACCAGTGCTGCGCACTCGGTGCGGCTATCTTCGCTGCCGTTGCCGCGAAAGTACACGTCGATATCCCAGCCGCTCAGCAGCAAATGGCAAGCGCCGTGGAAAACACGCTGCAACCTCGCCCAGAGCAGGCTCAACGTTTTGAACAACTCTACCGCCGCTATCAGCACTGGGCGGTAAGCGCTGAACAACAATACCTTCCGACTGCCGCTCCGGCGCAACAAACCCCGGTAGACCTGGCAACCCTGACACATTAAGGACACGACAATGACGATTTTTGATAACTATGAAGTGTGGTTTGTGATTGGTAGCCAGCATCTGTATGGCCCTGAAACCCTGCGTCAGGTAACCCAACATGCGGAGCACGTCGTTAACGCACTGAATACTGAAGCCAAACTGCCCTGTAAGCTGGTATTAAAACCGCTGGGCACTTCCCCTGACGAGATTACCGCTATCTGTCGTGACGCTAACTACGACGATCGCTGTGCAGGGATGGTGGTCTGGCTGCATACCTTCTCCCCGGCCAAAATGTGGATCAACGGCCTGACTATCCTTAATAAACCGCTACTTCAGTTCCACACCCAGTTCAACGCCGCCCTGCCGTGGGACAGCATTGATATGGACTTTATGAACCTGAACCAAACCGCGCACGGCGGTCGTGAGTTCGGCTTTATCGGCGCACGTATGCGTCAGCAGCACGCCGTGGTCACCGGTCACTGGCAGGATAAACAAGCGCATGAACGCATTGGCTCCTGGATGCGCCAGGCCGTGTCCAAACAGGATACCCGCCACCTGAAAGTCTGCCGCTTTGGCGACAACATGCGCGAAGTTGCGGTCACAGATGGCGATAAAGTCGCTGCGCAGATCAAGTTCGGCTTCTCGGTAAACACCTGGGCCGTGGGCGATCTGGTGCAGGTCGTGAACGCAATTAGCGACGGCGAAATCAACGCGCTAATCGATGAGTATGAAAGCACTTACACCATGACGGCGGCGACGCAAGTCCACGGTGAAAAACGTCAGAACGTCCTGGAAGCTGCCCGTATTGAACTGGGGATGAAGCGCTTCCTGGAACAGGGTGGATTCCACGCCTTCACCACCACATTTGAAGATTTACACGGCCTGAAACAGCTTCCGGGTCTGGCCGTACAGCGTCTGATGCAGCAAGGCTATGGCTTTGCGGGTGAAGGCGACTGGAAAACCGCCGCTCTGCTTCGCATCATGAAGGTGATGTCAACCGGTCTGCAGGGCGGCACCTCATTTATGGAGGATTACACCTACCACTTCGAGAAAGGCAACGATCTGGTACTCGGTTCGCACATGCTGGAAGTTTGCCCGTCCATCGCGGTGGAAGAGAAACCGATCCTCGACGTACAGCACCTCGGCATTGGTGGTAAAGACGATCCCGCCCGTCTGATCTTCAACACCAAAGCCGGCCCGGCCGTGGTTGCCAGCCTGATCGATCTCGGCGATCGTTTTCGCCTGCTGGTTAACTGCATCGACACGGTACAAACACCGCACTCCCTGCCGAAACTGCCTGTAGCTAACGCGCTGTGGAAAGCTCAACCGGATCTGCCAACCGCATCTGAAGCATGGATCCTGGCCGGTGGCGCGCACCACACCGTGTTCAGCCACGCGCTGGATCTGAACGATATGCGCCAGTTCGCTGAAATGCACGATATCGAGATCGCTGTGATCGATAACGATACCCGCCTGCCGGCCTTTAAGGACGCGCTGCGCTGGAACGAAGTGTATTACGGGTTCAAACGTTAATTGTCGAAACGGATTGCCCGGTGGCATTTCATTTACCGGGCCTACAAATCACCGTAGGCCGGATAAGCGAAGCGCCATCCGGCATTCAGGAGTTAACATGCTAGAAGATCTTAAACGTCAGGTACTGGAAGCCAATCTGGCGTTGCCTAAGCACAATCTGGTCACCCTGACCTGGGGGAACGTCAGCGCCGTCGATCGCGAGCGCGACGTGTTTGTGATTAAACCTTCCGGGGTCGATTACAGCGTAATGACCGCAGACGATATGGTGGTAGTCAGTATCGCCACGGGTGAAGTAGTCGAAGGCCAGAAGAAGCCCTCTTCCGACACCCCAACGCACCGACTGCTGTATCAGGCATTCCCGACCATTGGCGGTATTGTTCATACCCACTCGCGTCACGCGACAATCTGGGCGCAGGCGGGTCAGTCGATTCCGGCCACGGGTACCACCCATGCGGACTATTTCTACGGTTCGATTCCCTGCACACGGAAAATGACCGACGAAGAAATCAACGGCGAATATGAATGGGAAACCGGCAATGTGATCGTTGAAACCTTTGAGAAACAAGGTATTGGCGCCTCGCAGATGCCTGGCGTGCTAGTGCACTCTCACGGTCCGTTTGCCTGGGGAAAAAATGCCGAAGATGCAGTGCATAACGCCATCGTGCTGGAAGAAGTCGCCTACATGGGGATCTTCTGTCGCCAGCTCGCGCCGCAATTGCCAGATATGCAACAAACCCTGCTAGATAAGCATTACCTGCGTAAACACGGTGCTAAAGCCTACTACGGGCAGTAACCTTTATATAAGCGCGTTTTGATCGTCGCGCGCTTTATTTCTACTCGGCTATATATTCAGCAAAAGCACTTTGATAAACACAGTTATTAGAAGAAACATACTCAATCACATTGTCATAATTCCCATGAGTTTCCTCTCCTTCCAGTGAATGGAAGAAAATATAATCTGTTATCGTTGACTGCCATTTCTGCCCACACAACAAATAATTAATTACCGTATCACGATGACCATTTCTTCTGTCATGCCCCTGCCAGTGAAAAAAAGCGTTTCCACTTTCAATTATTTCAGTCCGCCAAATTTGTCCGGTCCATGTTTTGCACTCAATATATTTGCTCACAGTTTTAATTAATGGGTTTGATAGCTGAGTATTAACAAATAGATAGTGCTGGTATCCAGGCAAAATTGCCTGAGTATAAACATTCATAAAAACTCCATCTCATCACTTTCCCGGATATGTATTAAGAAGCACCCGAACAGTAAGCTGAAAATAAATTATATCCCGAGATAAAAACCAAATTCTACAGAGAGATTCCCGACGAATTCGAACTGAAAATCCGTTTCTATTCGGCAATAAATACGATTAAATATATATTATATTTCAAACTCATATCCGGATGCTTCGAATAAAATCTTTACATCAACCATTAATAAACACAAATAAAAAAAGTAACTTTTCCTGAATCCGAGAAAGATGTAGCAAAAATAAATAAGTACAAATCCGAAAAACAGCAAACATCCGATAATGGACTTTATAATATCAATTCAATACATAACCCAGATGGACAATCGCCATTTAAAACAACAGCCACACCAATAAAATAGTTCACTGCAACTCGTCTTAGGCACGATATTCATATATTAAATACGAAGATAACCCAGGCTGACACAACACATTTTTTACTCAGAGACGCTTTTTACTCCAGCGGGTACCGCGTCTTACGCCGAATAACTGTACAAAATAACAGTACAATCATGTAAACCAGGCTATAATAGTGTCTGGCTTTTTGACGGATACACAGCGTGGCGCAGGCAGGCTTTATTCTAACCCGACACTGGCGGGACACTCCGCAGGGAACTGAGGTCTCATTCTGGCTGGCTACAGACGATGGGCCGCTGCAGGTCACGCTTGCGCCTCAGGAGTCAGTCGCGTTTATTCCCACCAGTCAGGTTCCTCGCGTCACGTCATTATTACGCACTGAAAACGGCTATCGCCTGACGCCTCTTCAGTTGCAAGACTTCCACCGCCAGCCCGTTTCCGGCCTGTATTGCCGCTCACATCGCCAGCTTATGCGGCTGGAAAAACTGCTGCGCGAAAACGCAGTCACCGTCTACGAAGCCGACGTACGGCCGCCGGAGCGGTATCTGATGGAGCGCTTTATCACCTCCCCTGTTTGGGTCGAAGGCGACAGACATGACGACATGCTGGTTAATGCCCGCCTGAAGCCGAACCCTGACTATCGACCACCGCTAAAATGGGTATCGCTGGATATCGAAACCACGCGCCACGGCGAACTCTACTGCATCGGTCTTGAGGGCTGTGGGCAGCGTATTGTCTATATGCTCGGCCCGGCAAACGGTGATGCCTCTGCGCTGGATTTTGAACTTGAGTACGTTGCAAGCCGCCCGCAGTTGTTGGAAAAGCTCAATGACTGGATTGCCCGTCACGATCCTGATGTGATAATCGGCTGGAACGTCGTGCAATTCGATTTACGCGTCCTGCAAAAGCACGCCGAACGTTACCGCATTCCCCTGCGTTTTGGTCGTGACAATAGCGAGCTGGAGTGGCGCGAGCATGGCTTCAAAAACGGCGTGTTCTTCGCGCAGGCTAAAGGTCGCCTGATTATCGACGGCATTGAGGCGCTCAAATCCGCATTCTGGAATTTCTCGTCATTTTCACTGGAGACGGTGTCGCAGGAGCTACTGGGCGAAGGGAAGTCAATTGATAATCCCTGGGACAGGATGGACGAAATCGATCGCCGGTTTGCCCAGGATAAGCCCGCGCTCGCCACCTACAATCTCAAAGACTGTGAGTTGGTCACGCGTATTTTTCATAAAACCGAGATCATGCCATTTCTGCTGGAACGATCGACGGTCAACGGTCTGCCGGTCGACCGGCACGGTGGTTCAGTTGCCGCCTTCGGACATCTCTACCTGCCACGAATGCACCGGGCGGGTTATGTGGCACCGAACCTGGGTGAAGTCCCCGCTCACGCCAGCCCCGGTGGCTACGTGATGGACTCGCGCCCCGGCTTATACGACTCGGTACTGGTGCTGGATTACAAAAGCCTGTACCCCTCAATAATTCGTACTTTTTTAATCGATCCGGTGGGGCTTATCGAAGGAATGGCGCAGCCGGATCCGGAGCACAGCACCGAAGGGTTCCTTGACGCCTGGTTCTCACGTGAAAAGCACTGCCTGCCGGAAATCGTGACCCGGATCTGGCATGGTCGCGATGAAGCAAAACGCCGCGGCAATAAGCCGCTCTCGCAGGCGCTGAAAATCATCATGAACGCATTTTACGGCGTGCTGGGAACCACCGCCTGTCGCTTTTTCGACCCGAGACTGGCCTCGTCCATTACCATGCGCGGTCATGCGATCATGCGCCAGACCAAAGCGCTGATTGAAGCTCAGGGCTACGACGTTATCTATGGCGATACCGACTCGACCTTTGTCTGGCTGAAAAAGGCGCACTCAGAAGACGATGCCGCCCGGATTGGCCGTGAGCTGGTGAGCTATGTCAACGACTGGTGGGCGCAGTCGCTGAAGCAACAAAACCTGACCAGTGCGCTGGAGCTGGAATTTGAAACCCATTTTTGTCGCTTTCTGATGCCGACCATTCGCGGTGCAGATACCGGCAGTAAAAAACGCTATGCAGGGATGATTCAGGACGGCGCTGAGCAACGTATGGTGTTTAAGGGACTTGAAACGGTACGAACCGACTGGACGCCGCTGGCCCAACAGTTTCAGCAGGAGCTATACCTGCGAATTTTTCGTAACGAACCTTATCAGGAGTTTGTTCGCGAGACTATTGACCGTCTGATGGCCGGTGAAATGGATGAACAACTGGTGTACCGCAAGCGCCTGCGCCGCCCGTTAAGCGAATACCAGCGAAATGTTCCACCACACGTGCGTGCCGCGCGCCTCGCCGATGAGCAGAATGTAAAGCTGGGGCGTCCACCGCAGTATCAAAATCGCGGAACCATAAAATATGTCTGGACGGTCAATGGCCCAGAACCTGTTGATTATCAGCTATCTGTGCTCGATTACGAGCATTATCTGACACGCCAGATCCAACCCGTTGCCGAGGGAATTCTTCCCTTTATTGACGATAATTTTGCTACACTACTCACAGGGCAACTGGGGTTATTTTGACGCGTGACGAAACCGTCGCCATCCAGTACCATAGCGCCCTTTCCATTCCTGGACCCCAATACACTTGCTGCCACTTTACTCTGGCAGAGGGTGAGTATTGCCTGCAACTAAAGATATAGAGCCGAACATATATGCCTTTTACACTTGGTCAACGCTGGATCAGCGATACAGAAAGCGAATTGGGACTTGGTACCGTTGTCGCCATGGATGCGCGAACCGTCACATTACTTTTCTCATCGACGGGCGAAAACCGTCTGTATGCGCGCAGTGATTCCCCCGTGACCCGCGTGATGTTCAATCCTGGCGATACGATAACAAGCCATGAAGGCTGGCAACTGCATGTCGATGAAGTAAAAGAAGAAAACGGCCTGCTTGCCTATATCGGAACCCGCCTGGATACCGAAGAAACCGGTGTCATGCTGCGTGAAGTACTACTCGACAGCAAACTGGTATTCAGCAAACCACAAGATCGCCTGTTTGCCGGCCAGATTGACCGCATGGATCGCTTTGCTCTGCGCTATCGCGCGCGTAAATTTCAGAGCGAACAATACCGTATGCCGTGGAGTGGTTTGCGTGGTCAACGTACCAGCCTGATTCCTCACCAGCTGAACATTGCCCATGATGTTGGCCGTCGTCATGCCCCTCGCGTTTTACTGGCAGACGAAGTGGGTTTAGGTAAAACCATTGAAGCCGGGATGATCCTGCATCAACAGCTGCTGTCAGGCGCCGCAGAGCGCGTGCTGATCATCGTCCCAGAGACATTACAGCACCAGTGGCTGGTCGAAATGCTGCGTCGCTTCAACCTGCGTTTTGCACTGTTTGATGATGAGCGTTATGCAGAAGCGCAGCACGACGCCTACAACCCGTTTGAAACCGAACAACTGGTCATCTGCTCGCTGGACTTTGCCCGTCGCAGTAAACAGCGCCTGGAGCATCTGTGTGACGCCGAATGGGATCTGCTGATCGTCGATGAAGCGCATCACCTGGTGTGGAGCGAAGACGCGCCCAGCCGCGAATATATGGCCATTGAACAACTGGCAGAACGTGTGCCGGGCATCCTGCTGCTAACCGCTACACCGGAGCAGCTGGGTATGGAAAGTCACTTTGCTCGTCTGCGCCTGCTGGACCCCAGCCGTTTCCACGATTTCGCCCAGTTTGTTGAAGAGCAAAAAAATTATCGTCCGGTCGCCGACGCCGTCGCTATGTTACTGGCAGGCAACAAGCTGAGTAATAGTGAGCTGAACATGTTAGGCGACATGATTGGCGAGCAGGACATTGAACCGCTATTGCAGGCGGCAAACAGCGACAGCGAAGATGCCCAGAGCGCGCGTCAGGAGCTGGTTTCGATGCTGATGGACCGCCATGGCACCAGCCGCGTGCTGTTCCGTAACACCCGTAATGGTGTTAAAGGCTTCCCAAAACGCGAGCTGCACACCATCAAGCTGCCGCTGCCGACCCAATACCAGACGGCGATTAAAGTCTCCGGCATTATGGGTGCGCGTAAAAGCGCGGAAGACCGGGCGCGCGATATGCTCTACCCGGAACAGATTTATCAGGAATTCGAAGGCGATACCGGCACCTGGTGGAACTTTGACCCGCGCGTGGAATGGCTAATGGGCTATCTGACCAGCCACCGCTCGCAAAAAGTATTAGTTATCTGTGCAAAAGCCACCACCGCGCTTCAACTGGAGCAGGTCCTGCGCGAGCGAGAAGGTATCCGCGCAGCCGTGTTCCATGAAGGGATGTCGATCATTGAGCGTGACCGCGCCGCAGCCTGGTTTAGCGAAGAAGATAGCGGCGCTCAGGTAATGCTGTGTTCTGAAATCGGCTCCGAAGGGCGTAACTTCCAGTTCGCCAGCAATCTGGTGATGTTTGACCTGCCGTTCAATCCGGATCTACTGGAACAGCGTATTGGCCGTCTGGACCGTATTGGTCAGGCGCATGATATTCAGATCCACGTCCCGTACCTGGAAAAAACCGCACAATCCGTGCTGGTGCGCTGGTACCACGAAGGTCTGGATGCGTTCGAACACACCTGCCCGACCGGCCGTACCATCTACGACACGGTCTATAACAATCTGATCGGCTACCTGGCTGAACCAGAAAATACCGATGGCTTTGACGATCTGATCAAAACCTGTCGCGAACAACATGACGCGCTGAAAGCTCAGTTGGAGCAAGGTCGTGATCGTCTGCTCGAGATCCACTCTAACGGCGGTGAAAAAGCGCTGGCACTGGCTGAGAGTATTGAAGAACAGGACGATGATACCAGCCTGATCGCCTTCGCCATGAACCTGTTTGATATCGTTGGTATTAATCAGGATGACCGTGGTGACAATTTGATCGTGCTGACACCGTCCGATCATATGCTGGTGCCAGATTTCCCTGGATTGCCGGAAGATGGCTGCACCATTACGTTTGAGCGTGATGTCGCTCTGTCGCGTGAAGACGCTCAGTTTATTACCTGGGAGCATCCGTTAATCCGTAATGGTCTGGATCTTATCCTCTCTGGCGACACCGGCAGCAGCACCATTTCGTTGTTGAAAAACAAAGCATTGCCGGTTGGAACTCTGTTGGTTGAGCTGGTGTATGTGGTTGAAGCGCAAGCGCCGAAACAGCTGCAGCTGAACCGCTTCCTGCCGCCAACGCCGGTACGTATGCTGCTGGATAAAAACGGCAATAACCTCGCTGCACAGGTTGAGTTCGAAACCTTTAACCGCCAGCTCAGCGCCGTTAACCGCCACACCGGCAGTAAACTGGTCAACGCCGTGCAGCAAGACGTTCATACTATTCTGCAACTCGGTGAAGCGCAGGTGGAAAAATCAGCCCGCGCGCTGATCGACGCGGCGCGTAAAGAAGCGGACGAAAAACTGACTGCGGAACTCTCCCGTCTGGAAGCGCTGCGTGCCGTTAACCCGAACATCCGTGATGACGAACTCAGCGCAATTGAAAGCAACCGTCAGCAGGTGATGGAAAGCCTGGATCAGGCGGGCTGGCGTCTGGATGCCCTGCGCCTGATCGTCGTGACGCATCAGTAACGGAGCCATACATGGGGATGGAAAACTACAATCCGCCGCAGGAACCCTGGTTGGTCATCCTGTATCAGGATGAGCACATTATGGTGGTCAACAAGCCGAGCGGTTTGTTGTCTGTGCCGGGTCGTCTGGATGAGCACAAAGACAGCGTGATGACGCGTATTCAGCGCGACTATCCGCAGGCTGAATCCGTCCATCGTCTGGATATGGCCACCAGCGGCGTGATTGTAGTCGCGCTAACCAAAGCGGCAGAGCGCGAGCTAAAACGCCAGTTTCGCGAGCGCGAACCGAAAAAACAGTATGTGGCACGCGTCTGGGGGCATCCCGCTCCGGCCGAGGGTCTGGTTGATTTACCGCTGATTTGCGACTGGCCGAACAGGCCAAAGCAAAAAGTGTGTTATGAGACCGGGAAATCAGCGCAGACAGAGTATGAAGTAGTGGAGTTCGCGGCGGATAACACCGCCCGGGTCGTGCTTAAACCGATTACTGGACGCTCCCACCAGCTGCGTGTGCATATGCTGGCGTTAGGGCATCCAATCCTCGGCGATCGCTTCTATGCTACGCCCGAAGCGCTGGCGTTGGCACCCCGCCTGCTGCTGCACGCCGAGATGCTAACCATCACGCATCCCGAATACGGCAACAGTATGACGTTTAAAGTCCCGGCGGATTTTTAAATTCTGAGCCAATTTATGCCGGGGGCGCTTCGCTTGCCCGGCCTACATTCATTACCGTAGGCCGGATAAGGCACTAGCCGCATCCGGCATAATTATTATTTAAAGCCTTTTTGTTCTTTGATTAACTCGTAAGCCTTCTGGATTTCCTGCGCTTTTTGCTTCGCCATTTCCATCATCTCTGGCGGCAGACCTTTCGCGACCAGTTTGTCCGGATGGTGCTCGCTCATCAGCTTACGGTAAGCGCGCTTTATGGTAGTCGCATCATCGGTCGTTTTCACACCCAGCACATTACAGGCGTCTTCCAGCGTCGGGCCGCGTTGCGCCTGCTGCCAGCCACCGCCGCCAGACTGCTGCTGATATCCGCCGCCAAACTGTGCGCCGCCCTGCATCATGCGCAGGAACTGATCAAATTGGGTACGTGAGATCCCCAACTCTTCAGCAATCACATACAGCACTTCACGCTCATTAGGATGTAACGACCCATCGGCAAATGCCGCCTGGATTTGAATTTCCAGAAACATGCGGATCAGATCGAATCGACCAAAACAGACGCTGCGAAACTGACGCATCTTTTCACGTAATGGATAATTATCCGATTTTCCTACCCGGAAGGCGTGTTGTGCAGCCGTTCGCGAGTCACCGTGCAAATTCATCCGATCCATCAACTGGCTGGCGATATGAATATCGGCTTCCGTGACGCGACCTTTGGATTTGGTCAGATGTCCCATCACCTCAAAAGTGGTGGCAAAAAACAGCGCCTGGCGTTCACGTTGGTTGGCAAACCACGCCATTTTGCGCATGCGGGCTTTGTCGAACATGTGGCCAACTAACAGCCCCAGAACCACACCCCAGAAGCCGCCACCCATCATTAAGGCCACGGCTACACCAATTATCTTTCCCCAATACTGCATAGACTCCCCAAATCTTTATGCTCTCAGCCAGGCTATGTCCCACAATATCAGGCTATGTCCCACAATATAAGGTGCTTTTACCGATTTACGGCTGCGGTCAATTGTGGGACATCGCCTATAATTTGCATTATCATACCTGTCATTCAATGCCGTGCCTAACACCACGGATGCCTAAATGGGCAGGATTAACACTAGCGCAGTGAAGATGAGATAAGTTAGGCTGTGACCGTTTGTCACGCGCGACGCTACTGATGATGGAACAATAAATACAACGTATGAAAAAACGTATTCCCACTCTTCTGGCCACCATGATTGCCAGTGCCCTCTATAGCCATCAGGGCCTGACAGCCGATCTCGCCTCACAGTGTATGCTGGGCGTGCCGAGCTATGACCGTCCTCTGGTACAGGGCGAGACTAATGAATTACCCGTCACCATCAATGCCGACAACGCTAAAGGGAATTATCCCGATGACGCGGTGTTTACCGGCAACGTGGACATCGCACAGGGTAACAGCCGCCTGCAGGCCGACGAAGTACAGCTTCATCAGAAGCAGGCTGAAGGCCAGCCGGAGCCAATACGTACCGTCGATGCGCTGGGCAATGTCCATTATGATGACAATCAGGTTATTCTGAAGGGGCCGAAGGGTTGGTCGAATCTGAATACCAAAGATACCAACATCTGGGAAGGTGATTACCAGATGGTGGGCCGTCAGGGACGCGGGAAAGCCGATCTGATGAAACAGCGTGGGGAAAACCGTTATACCATTCTGGAAAACGGTAGCTTTACCTCCTGTCTGCCAGGTTCCGATACCTGGAGCGTCGTCGGTAGCGAGGTGATCCACGACCGTGAAGAACAGGTCGCAGAGATCTGGAACGCCCGTTTTAAACTGGGTCCGGTTCCGGTCTTTTACAGTCCTTATTTACAGTTACCCGTCGGCGATAAGCGCCGTTCCGGTTTTCTGATCCCGAACGCAAAATATTCCACCAATAACTATTTTGAGTTCTACCTGCCGTATTACTGGAACATTGCGCCCAACATGGACGCCACCATCACGCCACATTATATGCACCGTCGTGGCGGGATCATGTGGGAAAACGAATTCCGCTACCTGACGCAAGCAGGTGCGGGCCTGATGGAGTTCGACTATCTGAACTCCGATAAAGTGTATGAGGACGAACATCCGAAGGATGACAATTCACGTCGCTGGCTGTTTTACTGGCAACACTCTGGGGTGATGGACCAGGTGTGGCGTTTCAACGTTGACTATACCAAGGTCAGCGACACCAGCTACTTTAATGATTTCGATAACAAATACGGTTCCAGTACCGACGGCTACGCCACGCAAAAATTCAGCGTCGGCTACGCGGTACAGAACTTTGATGCCACAGTTTCGACCAAGCAGTTCCAGGTCTTCGACGCGCAAAACAGTAACAGCTACTCTGCGCAGCCGCAGTTAGATGTCAACTACTACCAGAATGACGTTGGTCCGTTTGATACCCGTATTTATGGTCAGGCGGTGCACTTCGTTAACACCAACGACAACATGCCGGAAGCGACGCGCGTTCACCTTGAACCGACCATCAATCTGCCATTGTCGAACAACTGGGGAAGCATCAATACCGAAGCAAAACTGCTGGCAACGCACTATCAGCAGACTAATCTGGATTGGTACAACAGCAACCCGCAGAACACCAAGCTCGATGATTCAGCTAACCGCGTCATGCCGCAGTTTAAAGTTGACGGCAAGATGGTGTTTGAGCGCGACATGCAAATGCTGGCGCCGGGTTATACCCAGACGCTGGAGCCGCGTGCGCAGTACCTGTACGTACCGTATCGCGACCAAAGTCATATCTATAACTATGACTCGTCCCTGCTGCAATCCGACTATAGCGGCCTGTTCCGTGACCGTACCTATGGCGGTCTGGACCGCATTGCCTCCGCCAACCAGGTCACGACTGGGGTCACATCTCGCGTTTATGATGACGCAGCCGTTGAACGTTTTAATATATCCGTGGGTCAAATCTACTATTTCACCGAGTCTCGCACCGGCGATGACAACATTAAATGGGAGAATGATGACAAAACGGGCTCACTGGTATGGGCGGGCGATACCTACTGGCGCATCTCCGATCGCTGGGGGTTACGCAGTGGGATCCAGTACGATACCCGTCTGGACAGCGTTGCAACCAGTAGCAGCAGTATCGAATATCGTCGCGACGAAAACCGTATGCTGCAGTTGAACTACCGTTATGCCAGCTCGGAGTATATCCAGGCTACTCTGCCGTCTTACTACTCTACGGCAGAGCAGTATAAAAACGGGATCTCACAGGTGGGCGCAGTGGCAAGCTTCCCAATCGCCGACCGTTGGTCGATTGTTGGCGCTTACTACTTCGATACCAACGTGAACAAAGAAGCAGATTCAATGCTGGGGCTGCAGTACAACTCCTGCTGTTACGCCATTCGCTTCGGTTACGAACGTAAGCTGAACGGCTGGGATAACACCCAGAAACACGCGATTTATGACAACACGATCGGCTTTAATATCGAACTGCGCGGCCTGAGCTCCAACTACGGTCTCGGCACCAACCAAATGTTGCGTTCAAACATTTTGCCGTATCAAAGCTCTTTATGATCTGATTGATTTACAACGTAATCCGCATCGCGGTTAATTGAAATGGAAAAAGTATGAAGAACTGGAAAACGCTGCTTCTCGGTATCGCCATGATCGCGAATACCAGTTTCGCTGCCCCACAGGTAGTCGATAAAGTCGCAGCCGTCGTCAATAACGGCGTCGTTCTCGAAAGCGACGTCGATGGCTTAATGCAGTCAGTAAAACTTAATGCGGGTCAGGCTGGTCAGCAGTTACCGGACGACGCCACGCTGCGTCATCAGATCCTGGAACGTTTGATCATGGATCAAATCCTCCTGCAAATGGGTCAGAAGATGGGTGTTAAAATCTCTGACGAGCAGTTGGATCAGGCTATTGCCAATATCGCCAAGCAGAACAACATGACGCTGGATCAGATGCGCAGTCGTTTGGCACAGGATGGTTTAAGTTATTCGACCTATCGTAGCCAGATCCGCAAAGAGATGACCATCTCTGAAGTTCGTAACAACGAAGTTCGCCGTCGCGTCACTATCCTGCCTCAGGAAGTGGATGCCCTGGCGCAACAGGTAGGCAACCAAAACGATGCCAGCACCGAACTTAACCTGAGCCACATTCTGATCCCATTACCGGAAAACCCAACTTCCGACCAGGTTAACGCGGCTGAAAGCCAGGCACGCTCTGTTGTTGATGAAGCGCGTAACGGTAGCGATTTCGGCAAACTGGCTATTACTTATTCCGCTGACCAGCAGGCGCTGAAAGGCGGCCAGATGGGTTGGGGACGTATTCAGGAGCTGCCGGGTATCTTCGCCCAGGCGTTAAGCACTGCGAAAAAAGGCGATATCATCGGCCCAATTCGTTCAGGCGTCGGCTTCCACATCCTGAAAGTCAATGATATGCGTGGCCAAAGCCAGAGCATCTCCGTGACTGAAGTTCACGCCCGCCATATTCTACTTAAGCCGTCGCCGATCATGACCGATCAGCAGGCGCGTCTGAAGCTGGAACAAATCGCGGCAGATATTAAGAGCGGTAAAACTACCTTCGCGGCAGCCGCTAAAGAGTTTTCTCAGGATCCAGGCTCTGCCAACCAGGGCGGCGATCTGGGTTGGGCTGCAGCGGATATTTTCGACCCAGCTTTCCGCGATGCGCTGACCAAACTTCATAAAGGCCAGATGAGCGCCCCGGTGCACTCCTCTTTCGGTTGGCATCTGATCGAACTGCTGGACACGCGTAACGTTGATAAAACTGACGCGGCGCAGAAAGACAGAGCTTACCGTATGCTGATGAACCGTAAATTCTCGGAAGAAGCAGCAACTTGGATGCAGGAACAGCGCGCCAGCGCTTACGTTAAAGTTCTGAGCAACTAATGGCTCGTACTCAACGTGTTGTTATCACTCCCGGCGAACCCGCCGGGATTGGCCCGGACCTGGTGGTTCAGCTCGCCCAGCGCGATTGGCCTGTAGAACTCGTTGTCTGTGCGGATGCAGGACTTCTCAGTGACCGGGCAGCGATGCTCGGTTTACCGCTTTCACTCCTCCCCTACTCTCCAGATACCCCAGCCAGACCGCAATCAGCAGGCACATTGACGCTGTTACCGGTTGCGCTGCGGGCACCTGCTGTCGCGGGTCAGTTGGCGGTAGAAAACGGGCAATATGTAGTGGATACGCTGGCTCGCGCCTGCGATGGTTGTCTGCAAGGTGAGTTTGCGGCGTTGATCACCGGTCCGGTTCACAAGGGCGTAATCAATGACGCAGGCGTTCCGTTTACCGGGCATACCGAGTTTTTTGAAGAGCGCTCACAGGCAAAGAAAGTTGTTATGATGCTGGCGACCGAAGAGCTGCGCGTTGCCCTGGCAACCACGCATTTGCCGCTCAGAGCCGTTGCCGACGCCATTACGCCCGCCCTGCTTCAGGAAGTGATCGGCATTTTGCATCATGATTTACGCACTAAGTTCGGCATTGCCGATCCACATATTCTGGTGTGCGGTCTTAACCCGCATGCTGGTGAAGGCGGTCATATGGGAACGGAAGAGATAGACACCCTCATTCCGGTACTCGATGAACTGCGTGCGCAGGGGATGAAATTAAACGGCCCGCTGCCCGCAGATACGCTTTTTCAGCCCAAATATCTCGACCACGCGGATGCCGTGCTGGCAATGTACCACGATCAGGGTCTCCCCGTGCTAAAATACCAGGGATTTGGTCGCGGTGTGAATATCACGCTGGGCCTGCCCTTTATTCGCACATCCGTCGATCACGGCACCGCACTTGAACTCGCGGGCCGTGGACAAGCAGATGTCGGCAGTTTTATTACGGCGCTTAATCTCGCCATCAAAATGATTGTTAATACCAATGAATAATCGAGTCCATCAGGGCCATTTAGCCCGTAAACGTTTCGGGCAGAACTTCCTCAACGATCAGTTTGTGATCGAAAGTATTGTCTCTGCTATCAACCCGCAGAAAGGTCAGGCTATGGTCGAAATCGGCCCAGGCCTGGCGGCATTGACCGAACCAGTAGGCGAACGTCTGGACAAGCTCACGGTCATCGAACTGGACCGCGATCTGGCAGCACGCTTACAGACACACCCGTTTTTAGGGCCTAAGCTGACGATTTATCAGCAAGATGCCATGACCATGAACTTCGGCGAACTGGCACAAACGATGGGACAGCCGCTGCGTGTATTCGGCAACCTGCCGTACAACATCTCCACGCCGCTCATGTTCCATCTTTTTTCCTATACTGATGCCATTGCCGACATGCATTTCATGTTGCAAAAAGAGGTGGTCAATCGTCTGGTTGCAGGGCCAAACAGTAAAGCGTATGGTCGATTAAGCGTCATGGCGCAGTATTACTGCAATGTGATCCCGGTACTTGAAGTACCGCCTTCCGCATTTACGCCAGCGCCTAAAGTTGATTCAGCTGTTGTGCGTCTGGTCCCTCACGCGACGATGCCGTACCCGGTTAAAGATGTTCGTGTGCTGAGCCGTATTACCACCGAAGCGTTTAATCAGCGCCGTAAAACGGTACGTAACAGTCTCGGCAACCTATTTAGCGTTGAAGTACTGACAGAGCTGGGCGTTGATCCGGCGATGCGAGCGGAAAATATCTCTGTCGCGCAATACTGCCGGATGGCTAACTATCTGTCAGAAAACGCGCCATCGAAGGAGAGTTAAACATGATCAATTCGCCCCGAGTGTGCATTCAGGTACAAAGCGTCTACATTGAGGCGCAATCCTCACCTGATGATGAACGTTACGTTTTTGCTTACACCGTAACTATCCGCAATTTGGGGCGAGCGCCTGTGCAGCTATTGGGGCGTTATTGGTTAATCACTAATGGTCATGGCCGCGAAACAGAAGTCCAGGGTGAAGGCGTGGTTGGCGTCCAGCCCCATATCGAACCCGGCGAAGAGTACCAGTATACCAGCGGTGCGGTGATTGAAACGCCGCTGGGCACCATGCAGGGTCACTACGAAATGATCGATGAACAAGGCATCGCCTTTACCATCGACATTCCCGTATTCCGACTCGCCGTTCCAACACTCATTCATTAAAACAATAACTATGGCGACATACCTTATTGGCGACGTTCACGGTTGTTACGATGAACTGGTAGCCTTGCTGCATCAGGTAGACTTTAATTCCCAAAAAGACACCCTATGGCTCACCGGCGATCTGGTCGCTCGTGGGCCGGGCTCGCTGGACGTTTTGCGCTACGTGAAATCACTGGGCGACAGCGTACGGTTGGTATTGGGTAATCACGATTTACACCTGCTGGCCGTATTTGCTGGTATCAGTCGTAATAAACCTAAAGACAGGGTCACATCGCTGCTCGAAGCACCGGATGCCGACGAATTACTTAACTGGCTCCGCCGTCAACCGCTGTTGCAGGTGGACGAAGAGAAGAAGCTGGTGATGGCACATGCCGGTATCACCCCACAGTGGGACCTGCAGACGGCAAAAGACTGTGCTCGCGATGTTGAAGCCGTGTTGTCGAGTGACTCATATCCCTTCTTCCTTGATGCGATGTACGGCGACATGCCCAATAACTGGACCCCGGAACTGACCGGGCTGGCACGCCTGCGTTTTATTACCAACGCCTTTACCCGCATGCGTTACTGCTTCCCCAACGGTCAACTGGATATGTATAGCAAAGAGTCACCAGAAGACGCACCTGCCCCGCTGAAGCCGTGGTTTGCCATTCCTGGACCTGTCAGTGAAGTGTACAGCATTGCATTCGGGCACTGGGCATCGCTGGAAGGCAAAGGCACACCAGAAGGTATTTACGCGCTGGATACGGGGTGTTGCTGGGGAGGCGATCTCACCTGTCTGCGCTGGGAAGACAAACAGTACTTTGTGCAGCCATCAAATCGCCATCTGAATCTGGATCCTGGCGAAGCGGTCAACGCCTGAGAGATTTATGCCTGATGGCGCTACGCTTATCAGGCCTACATCTGGCACAAGAGTAGGCCGGATAAGACTTTTCGCTGCCATCCGGCACTTACAGGATTAACGACGCTCCAGAATCTCGAAGCAGTAGCTGTGAGAGTTTTGCGCGTCGGCATCGTGGAATTCACTGAACACCGACTCCCAGTCATCCGGTTCGTAGTCTGGGAAATGCGTATCCCCTTCGACTTCAGCATCAATGTGCGTCAGATACAGCTTCTGCGCTTTTGGCAGGAACTGCTCATACACGCGCCCACCGCCAATCACCATAATCTCTGGTTCATCACCGCAGGCCGCAATGGCTTCATCAACAGACTTCACCCACTGCACACGATCGTCAGTGCCAGGCTTGCTGCTGATGACGATATTTTTACGCCCAGGTAACGGTCGCCCGATGGATTCCCAGGTGTGGCGTCCCATGACAACCGGCTTGTTTAAGGTATTACGTTTAAACCAGGCGAGATCGGCAGGGAGGTTCCACGGCATGGCGTTCTCCATACCGATGACGCGATCTACCGCTAACGCCGCAATCAGACTGATCATTGAATATTTCCCGGATACAAAAAAATTGTCGCCACTATACGGAAAGCGCAATCTTTCGTCGACTGGCGGAAAGAGGATGAACAGGAAAATTTTCCGTTCTGCTGGCGAACCGACCTATTTAAGGTGGTACGCCAGCATTACAGTAGTTCAAAAACAGCCAATTAGCAGTAAAGTTTGCAGAACATCACATTTTTTACCCTATGCTGACGGTTTCACTTCCGGCTCATCGGCGACGTCGCCCGTATGCTTACCTTCATCCGTGCCTTGCCAGCCATGGCGTTGAATTAACGATAAGTGCTGACGATCTTCCGCAATAATTTCACTCAGCATTGCGCTGGTGCGTTTATAAACGGCCGCGCGGGAAGTCGCGTCATTTTCCCCTTTCACCATCTCCTCTACCATCATGGTATTGAATCGGCGGAATACGTCCGCCCGCTCACGTGCCTCATAGCGCCCAAGCCCGAGACCCTCCAACGCCAGACGTCCGGTCTTCAGTGCACCTTCAAAGGTTTCGCGTTCCGGCATATCCACGCCCGCCTGGCGCAGGCGGATGTAATGATCCACATCGCGCGCACGAGCAATAATTTGCAGATGCGGGAAATGCTCTTTCACCATTTCGGTTAACTGCAGGCTGGTTTGCGGATCGTCAATGGCATTAATAATGACTTCAGCTTTCGCCGCCCCGGCAGACTCCAGCAGATCCATCCGGGTCGCATCGCCATAGAAAACCTTCATCCCGAATTTACGCAGCGTTTCGATATGGTCCGGGTCATGATCAAGAACCACCATTTTGACCCCACTCGACAACAACAGACGACCGGTTATCTGGCCAAATCGCCCAAATCCAGCGATGATCACCCGCGGTTGCTTCTCATCGATTTCATCGGCTTCCCGCTCTTCCGAAGTCGCCGATTTTTCCAGACGCGTCAAAATCACCAGCAAAATCGGCGTAGCCGCCATCGACAACGCCACCGCCAGCGTCAGCGATTTCGCCCAGTCAGGATCGAGCACATTTGCCATTTGCGCCGCGCCAAACACCACAAAGGCAAACTCACTGCCCTGCCCTAACAATACGGCAAACCAGCGACGCTGCTTGTTCGGTACCTGCAACGGTTTCGCTATCAACCACAGCATGACGGTTTTGATAACCAGGAAACCGACCAGCAAAATGATAATGCGCAAGGGATTATCAATCAGCGTACCAAAGTCGATAGACATCCCCACGCCAATGAAAAACAGTCCCAGCAGCAATCCTTTAAATGGCTCAATGTCGCTTTCCAGCGCGTGGCGATACTCAGAGCTTGCCAGCAGCACCCCGGCCAGAAAGGCCCCCATCGCCATCGACAGGCCAACCTCTTCCAGGAGCAGACCGAAGCCAAACACGAGGAACAGCGCAACGGCACTGAATACTTCCCGCAGGCCCGAACGCGCAACAAAACGCAAGGCCGGACGTGTGACATAACGCCCCAATACCACCACCAATACCAGTGCGCCCGCTACCTTCAGGGCTGACAATGCAAACGCCCCAAGCGTAGTCGATGCGCCGCTCGCCGCCAGTAACGGGATCATCGCCACCAATGGAATAGCGGCGATATCCTGGAACAGCAGCACGGCAAACGCGCTGCGGCCCATTTGCGAAACCATCAGGTTGCGTTCATTCATTGCCTGCATAGCGATAGCCGTTGAGGAAAGCGCCAGCGTCATGCCGATCAGTTCCGCTACCTGCCAGCGCAGGCCAAGGAACATACAGAACAAACCAATTAAGCCGCCGCAAACCACCATCTGTAGCGCACCGCCGCCGAACACCGATGCCCGCAATTTCCACAAACGTTGCGGATCCAGCTCCAGACCGATGACAAACAGCATCAGTACCACACCGATCTCCGCAAAATGCAGGATGGATTCGGCGTCCGTCACCAGCCTCAGACCCCAGGGTCCGATAATGCATCCGGCGATGAGATACCCCAGTACCGACCCTAATCCCAGCCGTACGGCGATGGGTACAATCAGCGCCGCCGATCCGAGATAAATCAGCGCCTGTATCAGCGTATGGCTATCCATGGTGTGCCTCCTGCCATTCCATCAGACGCTGTTTGTAGTGACGCGCCTGCGCTTGCAGCGTTTCATCATCACAGATAAACGTACAGTGCATCGCAAACGGCGGCAGCCATTTGAGGCCGCAATAGAGCGCTGTTGCCTGTAAAGGCTGAGAAAGCACATCAAATCCGGGATGGGAGCCAATATCGAAGTGGTTTTCACCGCCGCCGGTCGTCACCGCCCACAGCAGTTGTTTACCGTGCAGCGCAGTACCACCATGGCCATACGCCCAGCCGTGCGAAAGGACTTTATCCATCCACAGCTTGAGTAATGGAGGTGTGCTGTACCACTGCATCGGATGCTGCCAGATGATCAAATCAGCGCGCGCCAGCGCATCCTGTTCAGCGGCAATATCGATATTGAAGTCGGGGTAGAGCTGGTATAGCGAGCGTATCTCCACGCCCTCCAGCGTCCTTGCCTGTTCAAGCATCCGCTTATTCGCATGCGAATGCTGCGGATAGGGATGCGCATAAATGATGAGAATCATGATTAGCCTGTATCACTGCATTATTGTAATAACAGTGAGTTTAGTCACTTAATCCACAGGCTAACAGTCAATATTATTGAGTGGCTGAATGGAGAAAACTGAACTAGTTGTCCAGTTCGCTCATATCCTTAACCTGATCGCGGTTAATCTGTTCCGTCTTACCCGTCTGGGCATTTTTGTACGACACCAGACCAGTATCATCATCAACCTGCGGTTTGCCGTCAGTGACGATTGTTTTGCCATCGGTGGTTTTAACCGCCTGGTTTGAGGAACAACCGGCCACGGTAAACAGTGCTGCTGCGGTAAAAATTGAGGTGATCAGGATATGTTTTTGCATGGTGTTCTCCCTGCTTTTCAGTTGTTTTCAGTGATATACCCAGTTAACTGTAGGCTAACTGACTGAGTTGCAGGGAAAATACAGAACACTCCTAATAGCCCGCCCTGGTCACGGGCTTACTGCGAATCGTCATTTGACTGGTTTGCGCCAGCGTCAGACCTCGCGTTTCCGGGGCGAAAGCGATGGACACAAGCAGGCCAATCAGCGAAATTCCTGCGCCCATCAGCATGACATTGCTGATACCGTATTTGGTGATGAATACCGGCAGCGCCCAGGTTGAAACAATAGTACCGATGCGGCTTAAGGACATAATCACCCCGACGGCAGACGCGCGAATGTCGGTAGGGAACAGCTCGTTTGGGTATAGCCACTGCAGGTTTCCCGGTCCCCCCGAGAAAAACGCGTACACGGCAAACGCCAGCACCACCAGCCACGCCCCCATATCAGGAATTAACCCCAGTACAGCCAGCGCCAGCGTCATCATAATAAAACTGCCAATCAACAGCGGTCGGCGACCCGCGCTATTGAGCCAGAACATGGGCGGAATGCATCCCAGCATAAAGCACAGGCTTATCACCACATTGCCCAACGCTGCGCTTTTCCCGGCACCAAGCCCCAACAGTCCAACAATCTGCGGACCAAAGGTATAAATGGCGAACATCGGGATCACCTGACAGGTCCAGATAGCGGCAACAAACAGGACAAACGGGAAGTGTCGGCGATTAAACAACTGAAGGAAACGCGTCTCCTGCGGTGCCTCTTCGTCGAACACCACCGGTTCGCCGAACAGTTTGATCATCATCGCTTCACACTCTTTCACCCGACCTTTACGCAGCAGCCAGCGCGGCGATTCAGGAAGATCGAAGCGCCCAATCAGGATCAAAATACAGGGGATCACCGCGCTGCCCAGCATCCAGCGCCATCCTCCCTCAACATCATAAAGCCAGTAACCGACCAGATCGGCACAGGTGGCGCCGACATACCACATCGCGGCGATAAAACCGATGGAGAAAGCGCGCTGGCGGGTATTGGAGAACTCGGTAATCATCGAGGTAGCAATCGGATAATCGGCACCAATCACAATGCCGATCAGCACGCGCATCACCAACAGCTCAACGGGCGAGGAAACAAACATGGTTGCTGCCGATATCACGCCAATGGCGATAATATCGATGATGAACATTTTGCGCCGCCCGACCTTATCGGAAATGTAGCCAAACAGCGACGTCCCCACAAACAGACCAGCGAGAGTGCCGGCGCCCAGCAGACCAATCCACTGTGCGTCCAGTTTCAATGCTGGCGTGAGCTGTTCCAGCGCTACGCCAATCATCACCAGCACATAACCATCCAGAAATGGCCCACCGCTTCCCCACAGCATTATCCGGCGGTGAATAGAGGTAAATTTGATGTCATCAAAGTTCCTGGGCTGCTGCATAGCGACTTCCTGTTTCAACACGGGCAAAGTGTCATCTATAGGCCGGATAAGGCGTTTACGCCCCCATCCGGCACTGGCGTCACATGATTGCCGGATGGCGACGCTAGCGCGTCTTATCCGGCCTACGGGTGCACAACCTCGTACTTATTAACCGTAGCGAAACTCCACGCCAAATGTCCCACGCGGGTATTCCCACTTTTCCAGCGCTGTATCGAGCCCGAGAATGCGGCACGTTCCGCACTCCAGGCATCCGGCGTAATCAAACCGTACGCTGCCGTCGTCCTGCTTTTTATACAGCCCCGCTGGACAGGCCTTAATCAGCACTTCCAGCGCCTGTTTATCAGGATCGGTTTTGAGAATGATATGTGGGCTGTCTTCATCGACATTGAACTTATTGACGCCCAGTTTGACGTCCACATTGACGGGAGATGTCATAATACGGTCACTCCTTTCAGGCCATCTTTCATCAGGTTGATGAAGCCCACTTTCTTCGCATGGCGCAGGATTTTTTTACGCATTGGCACTGGGGCGGAACCATCTACGGTGAACAGGTCGCGTGCGATACTGACCGCCATTTCGGGATAGGCGGTAAACATGCGCGGGTTATCAAGAAAAGCAGGAAGCTTCTGGTACATACGCATATCGCGCATCGGGCCATCGTCCAGATGCTGACGGTATTCACCCAGCGACTGCTTGCTAAAGTCGTCGCGCTTCATCGCTGAAAGCACCGTTTTCGCCGCCGCTTCGCCTGCGGAAATGGCGAGATCCATACCGCGAATGGTAAAGCCGAGGTTCATACACATTCCGGCAGCGTCACCGGCGATCAGCACACCGTCCCCCACCAGTTCTGGCTGCATATTCATACCGGCTTCAGGTACGACGTGCGCGGCATATTCCACCAGCTTGCCACCGGCGATCAGTGGGGCAACCGCCGGATGCTGTTTGAAATCTTCCAGCATTTGCGGGACCGATTTTTTCGCGTCTTTCAGGTGATGAAGGCCGCAGACCAGCCCCAGAGAAAGGGTCGTTTCATTCGTATAGAGAAAGCCACCACCCATCAATCCATCAGTTGGCGAACCGGCAAACAGGCAAGCTGCACCTTCGTTCCCCTGTAACTGGAAACGATCTTCAATTACCGATTTTGGCAGTTCGATCAGCTCTTTTACGCCGACGGCAACATGCGATGCCTCGACGCGCTTTGCCATACCCAGCTTTTCAGCCAGCAGAGAATTCACCCCGTCGGCGAGGATCACCACTTTGGCTTCCAGAATATCGCCGTCGGCTTCCACGCCCACGACTTTACCCTCGCGCTGCACAACGTTATCCACACGAATACCGGTGATGAGCTGGGCGCCCGCCTCCTCGGCCTGCTCCATCAGCCAGGCGTCAAATTTGCTACGTAAGACGGAATAAGAAACCTGCGACGATGCGGCCTCTTCACCATTGCAATAGTCGATGGTCATCGCCCCTTTGTCGGTCATAAAGGCGAGCTTTTCGTGGGTGATTATGCGTTCAATGGGGGCCTGCTCAGCAAAACCGGGAATGATGCGCTCCAGGCTATGCGCATACATGCGCCCACCGGTGACATTCTTCGCGCCAGCAGAATTGCCGCGCTCGATAACCAGCACCTGTGCACCTTCCCGAGCCAGCACCAGCGCCGCAACCGAACCAGCCAGACCTGCACCCACGATGATGGCATCAAAGATATCTTCGGACATACGTACTCCTGTCAGCGGCAGGATACCTTCGCATCCTGCCCGAATGGTTTAACGCGCTAAGGCAGCCGTCAGCGCAGGCAGGATCTTCAGCGCATCGCCAACGATGCCATAATCTGCATACTGGAAAATCGGCGCATTTTTGTCTTTGTTGATGGCGAAAATCGTCTGTGCGCCGTTGGCACCGACCATATGTTGGATCTGCCCGGAGATCCCCACGGCCAGATACAGTTCAGGCTTAAGCATCAGGTTGGAGATGCCGACGTAGCGTTCATGCTCCATCCACTTCTCGTTTTCCGCCACCGGACGGGAACAGGCCAGCTCAGCGCCAATCGTCTGGCACAGCGCTTCTGCCAGCGAGATATTTTCTTTGCTACCAATACCGCGTCCCACGCTGACCACCAGACGGGCTTTGTCGAGATCGACGCTGTTGCTCTGACGCGCCTGAGTTGCCGTACGGGTCACGACAATGGCCGGAGCCTGCCACTGTACGGTATGCATCTCGCCGCTGCGGGTGGTATCCGGTTGCTGCGCGTCAAACGTTCCGCTACTGAGAGTGATCACGGCAAACGGTGAAGCGATTGTTTCTGCTCCCATCGCCAGGCCACCGTAGACCATATGTTTGACCGCCGCTATTCCATCCTGCACCGCGACTGCGCTGGCGTCATTTGAGACTGCAGCCGACAAGCGAAAGCCCAGCTTTGCCGCTAACAGCTTGCCCCGACGTGTATTCGGCAGCAGCACCGCGCCGCCCTCGCTGTGCTGACGAATGGTCTGAGCCATCACATCGGCGTAGTCTTCAACCATACGGTCTTCTGGTTTGCCGCTGAGCAGCCAGACATGATCCGCGCCTAAATGACATGCCGTTGCGCTGTCCGCATCGCTGAGCACAAACGTGTTAACTTTTTCACCTAAAGCCTGCGCACCATTCATCAGTTCCGGCAGACGAGAAGGGGTATCGCTGAATACCCAGATACTGGAAAATTTGTTCATAACATCCCCTGATAATTAAATGATTTTGCGAAGATTCTCGACAAACGCGGCAATCTGTTCTTCACCGTCACCTTCAATTACAACGCGCTGACGCTCGCGCTGTTTCGGCGCAGCAACCTGTTGTGCGGAATACGCCTGCACGCTGTTCAGCCCAATGTCTGCAGGTGACCAAACCTGAACCGGTTTTTTCGCCGCACCAAGAATGGCTTTCATGGAAGGGATTTGAGGGGTGTTGATGTCAGTAGAGACCGCGATAACCGCCGGAAGCGGGATACTCAGGGTTTCAACTTCATCTTCCAGTTCACGCTCTACCGTCAGAGTGCTGTCGGTAAGAGAGAGGATTTTGCTCACGCCGTTTATCGCCGGCACGTCCAGCATTTCGCCCACCAGCAGACCAACCTGCTGAGCATAAAGATCGGAAGAACCGTCGCCGCAAATAAGCAGATCAAAACCGGATTTTTGCACCGCGGCAGCCAGCGCAGTGGCAGTTTGTTGCGGCAGCGCCTGTTCAAATTGATCGTCAATGACAACAATCAGTTCATCAGGGCCACGGGAAAGCACATCTTTGCGCCCTTTTGCATTGGTCAGCGCTTTGCCTCCGACGCTCATGGCCACAACCTGAGCCTCTCCCACCTGCTGTTTTAACTGGCAAGCCGCTTCGATCGCATTCAGATCATATTGGCTGATTTTGCCATCTGCTTTGCTGAAATCGAGTGTTCCATCAGCATTATTAATCGCAATATCCTGCTCATCAGGTACGCATTTGTAGCAAGTAATTATCTTCATTGCATCTCCAGAAATCATGAAGGAAACGTATTTATATCGGCGGTGTTAAATACAGATATCACGCTCTTTAATTCGGAAATAAAACCTTAATCACCAATATTGAAAATGTCACACATTGAAATTCGTAACTTTCAATAGTGTTACATGCCTCACCAATATTGAAAGAATCACGTCAAATATGAAAATTTTCAATATTGTCTGCTGGTTCAACAATATTGAACGCCAGTCACTTAAAAAAGTTAAAAAACCAATGTCAATATCATGATTAATAAAGAAATTATCTAGATTTCCAGACAAAATAACCAGCATAAAAAAGTGTGACACAGATAACAGAATAGCCGGAAATGAATACCCATTATGAGTTACTCACTGAGGCGTCCCAGAGGTTAAAAAGTCATCAACAAATCATTAATAATAAATAAACAAACGATCACATACGGGCACGCTAAATAAATTTCGTTTTCACACTGGAATTCACTTATGAAAAATGAAAAGAGAAAATCGGGAATTGAACCGAAGGTTTTTTTTCCGCCATTAATAATTGTTGGGATACTTTGTTGGCTAACAGTAAGAGATCTTGATGCCGCTAACGTCGTTATTAATGCGGTATTCAGTTATGTCACCAACGTCTGGGGTTGGGCATTCGAATGGTATATGGTCGTCATGCTCTTCGGATGGTTCTGGTTAGTCTTTGGCCCGTATGCCAAAAAGAAATTAGGCGACGAAAAACCCGAGTTTAGTACCGCCAGCTGGATTTTTATGATGTTCGCCTCCTGTACATCCGCCGCGGTGCTGTTCTGGGGTTCCATCGAGATCTACTACTATATCTCTACCCCGCCGTTCGCTTTGGAGCCCAATTCCACGGGTGCGAAAGAGATCGGTCTGGCGTACAGCCTGTTCCACTGGGGGCCGTTGCCGTGGGCAACCTACAGCTTCCTTTCCGTGGCCTTCGCCTATTTCTTCTTTGTGCGCAAGATGGACGTCATCCGTCCCAGCTCTACGCTGGTACCGTTAGTGGGCGAAAAGCATGCGAAAGGGCTGTTCGGCACCATCGTTGATAACTTCTACCTGGTGGCGCTGATCTTCGCGATGGGTACCAGCCTCGGTCTGGCGACGCCGCTGGTAACCGAGTGTATGCAATGGCTGTTCGGTATTCCGCATACGCTGCAATTAGATGCCATCATCATTACCTGCTGGATCATTCTGAACGCCATTTGCGTAGCCTGTGGCCTGCAAAAAGGAGTCAGAATCGCCAGCGACGTGCGTAGCTACCTGAGCTTCCTGATGCTGGGCTGGGTGTTTATCGTCAGCGGCGCCAGCTTCATCATGAACTACTTCACCGACTCGGTCGGCATGCTGCTGATGTATCTGCCGCGCATGTTGTTCTATACCGATGCCATCGGCAAAGGCGGATTCCCGCAGGGCTGGACTGTTTTCTACTGGGCGTGGTGGGTCATTTACGCCATCCAGATGAGTATCTTCCTGGCGCGAATTTCTCGTGGTCGTACCGTACGTGAACTGTGCTTTGGGATGGTGCTGGGCCTGACCGCTTCCACCTGGATCCTGTGGACAGTCCTTGGCAGCAACACGCTGCTGCTGATGGATAAAAACATTCTCAACATCCCGCAGCTGATTGAACAACACGGCGTGGCGCGCGCCATTATCGAAACCTGGGCCGCCTTGCCATTCAGCACCGCCACCATGTGGGGCTTCTTTATCCTCTGCTTTATTGCCACCGTCACGCTAATTAACGCCTGCTCCTACACCCTGGCGATGTCCACCTGTCGCGAAGTTCGTGATGGTGAAGAACCGCCGCTGTTGGTGCGTATCGGTTGGTCCGTTCTGGTCGGCGTCATCGGCATCGTTCTGCTGGCGCTGGGTGGGCTGAAGCCCATTCAGACCGCAATTATCGCCGGAGGATGTCCGCTGTTCTTCGTCAACATCATGGTGACGCTGTCCTTTATTAAAGACGCCAAAATGCACTGGAAAGACATGTAATTCTTATTAACCCAATTGATCAAGAGGCTGAAAGATGGATTTCAACTTAAATGACGAGCAGGAACTGTTTGTCGCCGGTATTCGTGAACTGATGGCCAGTGAGAACTGGGAAGCTTATTTTGCCGAGTGCGATCGCGACAGCGTCTACCCTGAGCGTTTTGTAAAAGCACTGGCAGATATGGGCATCGATAGCCTGTTGATCCCGGAAGAACACGGCGGGCTGGAAGCCGGTTTTGTCACCGTTGCCGCCGTCTGGATGGAACTCGGACGTCTTGGCGCACCAACCTATGTGCTGTACCAGTTACCGGGGGGTTTTAACACCTTCCTGCGTGAAGGGACTCAGGAACAAATCGATAAAATCATGGCGTTCCAGGGAACAGGTAAGCAGATGTGGAACTCTGCAATTACCGAACCGGGAGCGGGATCGGATGTTGGCAGTCTGAAAACCACTTATACACGCAAAAATGGTAAGGTTTATCTTAATGGCAGTAAGTGCTTTATCACCAGTAGCGCCTATACCCCGTACATCGTAGTGATGGCGAGAGATGGTGCATCGCCGGATAAACCTGTTTATACCGAGTGGTTTGTTGACATGAGCAAGGCGGGTATCAAGGTCAACAAACTGGAGAAACTCGGTCTGCGCATGGATAGCTGCTGTGAAATCACCTTTGATGACGTTGAACTGGACGAGAAAGACATGTTCGGTCGGGAAGGTAATGGCTTCAATCGTGTGAAAGAAGAGTTTGACCATGAACGCTTCCTCGTCGCACTGACCAACTACGGTACGGCAATGTGCGCTTTTGAAGACGCAGCGCGTTATGCCAACCAACGCGTACAGTTTGGCGAAACGATCGGCCGTTTCCAGCTGATTCAGGAGAAGTTCGCGCACATGGCGATCAAACTGAACTCCATGAAAAACATGCTGCTGGAAGCCGCATGGAAAGCAGATAACGGCACCATTACTTCGGGTGACGCGGCCATGTGCAAATACTTCTGCGCCAACGCGGCATTTGAAGTGGTAGACACCGCCATGCAGGTGCTGGGTGGCGTGGGTATCGCGGGTAACCATCGCATCACGCGCTTCTGGCGTGACCTGCGCGTTGACCGTGTTTCTGGTGGTTCTGACGAAATGCAGATCCTGACGTTGGGTCGTGCGGTATTGAAGCAATACCGTTGATTCGTTCGTTTCGTAGGCCGGATAAGGCGTTTACGCCACCATCCGGCAATATGCCCGGTGGCGCTGCGCTTACCGGGCCTACAAAAAAATGCCAGGAGAAAAATGATGAATCATTTACCAATGCCAGCCTTCGGCCCGCTTTCCGGGGTACGCGTTGTCTTTTCAGGGATCGAAATTGCCGGTCCGTTCGCCGGACAGATGTTCGCCGAATGGGGTGCTGAGGTTATCTGGATTGAAAACGTCGCATGGGCCGATACCATCCGCGTGCAACCTAACTATCCGCAGCTCTCACGCCGTAATCTGCATGCCCTGTCGCTGAATATTTTCAAAGATGAAGGCCGGGAAGCGTTTCTGAAGCTGATGGAAACCACCGATATTTTCATTGAAGCCAGTAAAGGCCCGGCCTTTGCCCGCCGCGGTATTACCGATGAAGTGCTGTGGGAACATAACCCGAAACTGGTTATCGCCCACCTTTCCGGCTTCGGCCAGTTTGGTACCGAGGAGTACACCAATCTTCCGGCGTATAACACCATCGCACAGGCGTTCAGTGGCTATCTGATCCAAAACGGTGACGTGGATCAGCCAATGCCAGCCTTCCCGTACACCGCCGATTACTTCTCCGGGATGACCGCGACGACAGCGGCGCTGGCGGCTCTGCACAAAGTCCGCGAAACGGGTAAAGGTGAAAGCATCGATATCGCCATGTACGAGGTGATGCTGCGCATGGGTCAGTATTTCATGATGGATTACTTCAACGGCGGCGAAATTTGCCCACGCATGACCAAAGGCAAAGACCCGTATTACGCTGGCTGCGGCTTGTATAAATGCGCCGATGGCTATATCGTCATGGAGCTGGTCGGCATCACGCAAATCAACGAGTGCTTCAAAGATATTGGCCTCGCCCACATTCTTGGCACACCGGAAGTCCCGGAAGGCACCCAGCTTATCCATCGCGTGGAATGCCCTTACGGTCCGCTCGTGGAAGAGAAACTGGACGCGTGGCTGGCAACACACAGCATCGCCGAAGTCCAGGCGCGCTTTGCTGAGCTGAATATCGCCTGCGCGAAGGTGCTGACCATTCCGGAACTGGAAGGCAACCCGCAGTACGTTGCCCGTGAATCCATTACTCAGTGGCAAACAATGGATGGCCGCACCTGCAAAGGGCCAAACATCATGCCGAAATTTAAAAACAACCCGGGGAAAATCTGGCGTGGCATGCCGTCACATGGCATGGATACTGCCGCCATTCTGAAAAACATTGGTTATAGCGAAGCAGACATAAATGAGCTGGTCGGCAAAGGCCTGGCCAGAGTTGAGGAATAAACGCGACGCGCTGACCGCTCATTGGTTAGCGCTCACGCCTGATTTCAGTGGATAAAGCAATATGGATATCGTTGGCGGACAAAACTTACGTCAGATGTGGGACGACCTGGCCGGGGTGTACGGAGATAAAACGGCGTTAATTTTCGAATCCTGCGAAGGAGTCGTTCGGCAGTTTAGCTATGCCTCGCTCAATGAAGAGATTAACCGCACGGCAAACCTTTTCCATTCCTTAGGGATCCGCAAGGGCGATAAGGTCGCATTGCATCTGGATAACTGTCCGGAATTCATTTTTTGCTGGTTTGGGCTGGCAAAAATTGGCGCCATTATGGTACCGATTAATGCCCGCTTACTGGGCGAAGAAAGTGCCTGGATCCTGCAAAACAGCCAGGTAAGCCTGCTGGTCACCAGCGCCCAGTTTTATCCTATGTACCGCCAGATACGGCTGGAAAATACCACGCCGCTTAATCATATCTGTCTGATTGGCGAACAGCTTCCGGTTGACGACGGCGTGAGCCACTTTACCCAACGGCAATCCCGCCAGTCCGCCACGCTGTGCTATACACCTGCGTTATCCACTGACGATACGGCGGAGATTCTGTTTACTTCAGGCACCACTTCACGGCCTAAAGGGGTGGTGATTACCCACTACAACCTGCGTTTTGCAGGCTACTACACTTCCTGGCAAATCGCTCTGCGCGATGATGACGTCTACATGACGGTGATGCCCGCTTTTCATATCGACTGTCAGTGTACCGCCGCAATGCCCGCATTCTCCGCTGGCAGCACCTTTGTGCTGCTAGAGAAGTACAGTGCCAGGGCGTTCTGGAATCAGGTGCATAGATATAAGGCGACAGTTACCGAATGCATTCCGATGATGATCAGAACGCTGATGGTACAACCTGCCGCGCCAACCGACAGACAGCATCACCTGCGCGAAGTGATGTTCTATCTCAATTTATCCGCACAGGAAAAAGACGCCTTTACCGAACGCTTTGGCGTCAGGCTGCTGACCTCCTACGGTATGACTGAAACCATCGTCGGTATTATCGGCGACCGTCCCGGTGACAAACGACGCTGGCCCTCCATTGGCCGCGTGGGATTTAGCTATGAAGCCGAAATCCGTGACGATCACAACCGTCCCCTGCCCGCCGGAGAAATTGGCGAAATCTGTATTAAAGGCGTGCCGGGCAAAACAATCTTCAAAGAGTACTATGCCCAGCCGGAGGCTACCGCCAAAGCGCTGGAACCTGAAGGCTGGTTACATACCGGAGATTCGGGCTATCAGGATGCGGATGGCTATTTTTATTTCGTCGACAGACGCTGCAACATGATTAAACGCGGCGGAGAAAATGTCTCCTGCGTCGAGCTGGAAAATATTATTTCTGCGCATCCGAAAATTCAGGACATTGTGGTTGTCGGTATTAAAGATTCAATCCGTGATGAAGCCATTAAAGCGTTTATCGTTCTTAATGAAGGTGAAACATTAAGCGAAGCCGAGTTCTTCAGCTTCTGCGAAAACAATATGGCGAAATTCAAGGTTCCCTCGTTTATGGAGATAAGAACCGACCTGCCGCGCAATTGTTCAGGAAAAATAATCAAAAAAAATCTGAAATAACCCTCCCGGTAGGAATTCCTCCTGCCGGGAAATCTATTTATCTGGAGATGAACTATGAGTGAATCATTACATCTGACCCGTAACGGCCCGATTCTGGAAATTACCCTCGACCGGCCTAAAGCCAATGCCATTGATGCCAAAACCAGCTTTGCCATGGGTGAAGCGTTTCTTAATTTTCGTGATGACCCGGAATTACGCGTAGCGATAATCACCGGCGGCGGTGAGAAATTCTTTTCTGCGGGCTGGGACTTAAAAGCGGCAGCTGAAGGTGAAGCGCCGGATGCCGATTTTGGCCCAGGCGGCTTTGCCGGTTTAACCGAAATTTTCGACCTTAATAAACCGGTCATCGCTGCGGTAAACGGCTATGCGTTCGGCGGTGGTTTTGAATTAGCGCTGGCGGCGGATTTTATCGTCTGCGCGGAAAATGCCAGCTTCGCGCTACCGGAAGCCAAGCTCGGGATCGTACCTGACAGCGGAGGCGTTCTGCGTCTGCCGAAGCTACTGCCACCGGCTATCGTCAACGAAATGATGATGACCGGCAGACGAATGAGTGCCGAAGAAGCGCTGCGTTGGGGTATCGTCAACCGCGTTGTCAGCCAGAGCGAACTGATGGATAGTGCGCGCGAACTGGCGCAGCAGCTAGTGAATAGCGCCCCGCTGGCGATCGCCGCGCTGAAAGAGATTTATCGTGCGACCAGCGAAATGCCGGTGGAAGAAGGCTACCGCTACATCCGCAGCGGCGTGCTGAAGCACTATCCGTCAGTGCTGCACTCCGAAGATGCGCTTGAAGGACCGCAGGCGTTTGCAGAAAAACGCGATCCGGTGTGGAAAGGACGCTGATAACCGATGAGCTATTACGCCTTTGAAGGCCTGATTCCGGTAGTGCATCCAGAGGCGTATGTTCATCCCAGCGCCGTGTTGATTGGTGATGTGATCGTGGGGGCTGGCGTCTACGTCGGCCCGCATGCCTCACTGCGCGGTGACTATGGTCGCCTGATTCTGGAGGCAGGTTCTAACTTGCAGGATGGCTGCATCATGCACGGTTATTGCGACACTGACACCATCGTGCATGAGAATGGGCATATCGGCCATGGCGCAATCCTGCACGGTTGCGTGGTGGGCAGAGATGCACTGATCGGCATGAACAGCGTCATTATGGACGGCGCAGTGATTGGTGAAGAGAGCATTGTCGCCGCCATGAGCTTTGTCAAAGCCGGATTTCAGGGGGAGGCAAGGCAGATGCTGGTGGGCTCACCCGCTCGCGTATTGCGTGAAGTCACGGACCAGGAACTGCACTGGAAACGGTTAAACACCAAAGAGTATCAGGATCTTGCGGTCCGCTGCCGGGCAGGTTTACGCGAAACGCAGCCATTAACGCGGGTCGAAGAACACCGGCCGCGCCTGAAAGGCACGACGGACGTAAAACCCAAATCAGCACAGTAATTGATGCCGGATTCGCTCACGCTTATCCGGCCTACGCGTCAACCACCGTTTATGCCGCCATCAGGCAACTGACAATTAGCGACGCATACTCTTGGAGAGCATCATCTGCCATTTCTGCTCACGGTTGAGCTCTGTTGGGGGAACGGCAGACAGCCGCGGCGTTTTCGCCACACTCACCTTTTTTTCCTGCAAATTGTGGCTCAATCGGTTGTAGAGGTGAGAATCAATACTGATGACTTTTACCAGACGCTGGCACTGGCAGCCCCGGCCTGCAATCTGATTAGGGATCATCTTAACTTCACAAACAATTTCTCCCACTTCCGACAGAATATAAGAGAGCGTATTAATTGCTTTGCAGTGTTCAATATCAAAATGGCGGGAAATTTCTTTTGCGGTGATCCAACGATCTTCAGCCATCATCCAGTCAGCAATTAACAAATAAAGCGGTCTTTCAACATATTTTTCACACATAAGCACACCATTTCACAAATTAAAAATCTGGCTACGGCCTGTCCAAATTAATAAAAACTAAGCCATATTAAAATTGTGGATATAAAAGATAGTATGCGACTTGAATGTTGATTAGTGTGAGCAATATCGTGCTTATTACATTGAAAATGTGGTTATGAAACTGCATTTGGCCAGGAATGACCTTACGAGAGATAAAAAAAGGGTTTCTTTACAGAAACCCTTTCAAGATTATATTGCAGGTCCGGTTAACGCAATTATCACCGGACTCTTTGTTTATGACTTTTTGATCTGCGCGTGCATTTCCTGTACCGAGGTCACCTTCTCAGTGGCATCGGCATTCAGCGCCATCGCCGTCGCGAAACCGCCGTTCAGGGTAGTGTCATAATGCACTTTGTACTGCAGGGCGCTACGGCGAATCAGCTTGGAATCCTCAATCGCCTGACGACCTTCGGTGGTGTTGATGATGTAAGTGTACTCGCCATTCTTGATACGGTCCTGAATGTGCGGACGCCCTTCATGCACCTTGTTCACCAGACGTGGATTGATACCCGCTTCGCCCAGCACAATCGCCGTGCCGTGCGTTGCATCCAGCTCAAAACCAAACTTCAGCAGTTTCGCCGCCAAGTCAACCACACGCTCTTTATCGCCTTCGCGAACGGAGAGCAGCGCACGCCCCTGTTTTTTCATGGTGGAGCTGCTGCCCAGCTGTGCCTTGGCGAACGCTTCCGCGAAGGTACGGCCCACGCCCATCACTTCCCCGGTAGAGCGCATTTCTGGCCCTAACAGCGGGTCAACGCCCGGGAATTTGTTGAACGGCAGCACTACTTCTTTTACTGAGTAGTACGGCGGGATAACTTCTTTGGTTACGCCCTGCTGTGTCAGCGTTTTCCCGGCCATCACGCGCGCCGCAACTTTCGCCAGCGGTACGCCAGTTGCCTTGGAGACGAACGGAACGGTACGCGCCGCACGCGGGTTCACTTCAATCAGGTAAACTTCGTTATTCTTCACCGCAAACTGAACGTTCATCAGACCGCGAACCTGCAGTTCGAAGGCCAGTTTCTGCACCTGCTGACGCATCACATCCTGAATTTCCTGGCTCAGGGTGTACGCTGGCAGAGAACATGCGGAGTCACCGGAGTGTACGCCCGCCTGTTCGATGTGCTCCATGATGCCGCCAATCAGCACCATTTCGCCGTCGCAGATAGCGTCCACGTCCACTTCAACCGCATCGTCAAGGAAACGGTCCAGCAGTACCGGCGCATCGTTAGAAACGCTGACCGCAGTCTGGAAGTAGCGACGCAGGTCGGCTTCGTCGTAGACAATTTCCATCGCGCGGCCGCCGAGAACATACGACGGACGCACCACCAGCGGGTAGCCAATCTCTTTCGCCTTCTCAACAGCCTGTTCGATAGCCGTTACGGTAGCGTTCGCCGGTTGCTTCAGCTTCAGACGGTCAACCGCCTGCTGGAAACGCTCACGGTCTTCCGCGCGGTCGATGGCATCCGGGCTGGTGCCGATTACCGGTACACCTGCCGCTTCCAGCGCACGCGCCAGCTTCAGCGGGGTCTGGCCGCCGTACTGTACGATGACGCCTTTCGGCTTCTCAATGCGCACGATTTCCAGTACGTCTTCCAGCGTGACCGGCTCGAAGTACAGGCGGTCGGAAGTGTCGTAATCAGTAGAGACAGTCTCCGGGTTACAGTTGACCATGATGGTCTCGTAACCGTCTTCGCGCAGCGCCAGAGAGGCGTGTACGCAGCAGTAGTCGAACTCAATGCCCTGACCGATACGGTTTGGACCACCACCCAGCACCATGATTTTATCGCGGTCGACGGACGGATTCGCTTCACACTCATCTTCATAAGTGGAGTACATATAAGCGGTGTCGGTCGCGAATTCCGCCGCACAGGTATCCACGCGCTTGTAGACCGGGTGAAGGTTATATTGGTCACGCAGTTTGCGGATTTCCGCTTCGCGAACGCCGGCCAGTTTTGCCAGACGCGCATCAGCGAAGCCTTTGCGCTTCAGTACGCGCAGGAAGTCAGCGTCGAGGCCGTTGATGCCAAGGTCAATGACTTTTTCTTCCAGGCGCACCAGCTCTTCAATCTGCACCAGGAACCAGCGGTCGATGTTGGTCAGGTTGAACACGCCATCGACGGACAGGCCAGCACGGAAGGCATCGGCGATGTACCAGATACGCTCAGCGCCAGCGTCTTTCAGTTCGCGACGGATTTTAGTCAGTGCTTCCGGGTCGTCCAGGCTGACTTTCGGGTCAAAGCCGGTCGCGCCCACTTCCAGACCGCGCAGCGCTTTCTGCAGCGATTCCTGCTGGGTGCGGCCAATCGCCATCACTTCACCAACAGATTTCATCTGCGTGGTCAGACGGTCATTAGCACCAACGAATTTCTCGAAGTTGAAGCGTGGAATTTTCGTCACAACGTAGTCGATGGACGGCTCAAACGAGGCCGGAGTACGGCCGCCGGTGATGTCGTTCATCAGTTCGTCGAGGGTGTAACCTACGGCTAGCTTGGCGGCGACTTTCGCAATCGGGAAGCCGGTAGCTTTGGACGCCAGCGCCGAGGAGCGGGATACGCGCGGGTTCATCTCGATGACAATCAGGCGACCGTTTTTCGGGTTTACCGCAAACTGGACGTTAGAACCGCCGGTTTCCACGCCGATTTCACGCAGTACCGCCATCGAGGCGTTACGCATGATTTGATATTCTTTGTCGGTCAGCGTCTGGGCAGGTGCTACGGTGATGGAGTCACCGGTATGGATGCCCATCGCGTCGAAGTTTTCGATGGAGCAGACGATGATGCAGTTGTCGTTTTTATCACGCACCACTTCCATCTCGTACTCTTTCCAGCCAATCAGCGATTCATCAATCAGCAGCTCGTTGGTTGGGGAAAGGTCCAGGCCGCGTTCGCAGATTTCTTCGAACTCTTCGCGGTTGTAGGCGATACCGCCACCGGTGCCGCCCATGGTGAAGCTAGGGCGGATAATGCACGGGAAGCCAACGTCAGCGGCAACCGCCAGCGCTTCTTCCATGGTATGGGCGATGCCAGAGCGCGCGGTGTCGAGACCAATTTTCTTCATCGCGATATCAAAGCGACGACGGTCTTCTGCTTTATCAATCGCATCAGCCGTGGCACCAATCATGGTCACGCCGAACTCAGCCAGCACGCCCTGACGCTCCAGTTCCAGCGCACAGTTCAGCGCCGTCTGACCGCCCATGGTTGGCAGCACCGCATCCGGGCGCTCTTTCTCAATGATTTTGCGTACCACTTCCCAGTGAATCGGCTCGATGTAGGTGGCATCGGCCATTTCCGGGTCGGTCATGATGGTTGCCGGGTTGGAGTTCACCAGAATAACGCGGTAACCCTCTTCACGCAGGGCTTTACACGCCTGTGCGCCGGAATAGTCAAACTCACACGCCTGACCGATAACAATCGGACCCGCGCCCAGAATCAGGATACTTTTTATGTCTGTACGTTTTGGCATGGCTCTTTTACTCCTGATTATTTCGCGGACTGACGGTATTGCTCAATTAACTCGATAAAGTGGTCGAACAGCGGTGCAGCGTCGTGCGGCCCCGGACTCGCTTCAGGGTGCCCCTGGAAGCTGAATGCCGGTTTGTCGGTACGATGAATCCCCTGCAAAGTGCCGTCGAACAGTGACTTGTGGGTCACGCGCAGGTTGGCAGGCATGGAGGCTTCATCTACAGCAAAACCGTGGTTCTGCGCGGTGATCATCACGGTGTTGTTATCAATATCTTTTACCGGATGGTTGCCGCCGTGGTGGCCAAACTTCATCTTAATGGTCTTCGCACCGCTCGCCAGCGCCAACAGCTGATGGCCGAGGCAGATGCCAAATACCGGAATATCGGTTTCGAGGAATTTCTGAATCGCGGTAATCGCGTAGTCGCACGGCGCCGGGTCGCCAGGGCCGTTGGACAGGAAGATACCGTCCGGATTCATCTTCAGAACGTCTTCTGCTGAGGTTTTCGCCGGTACAACCGTCAGGCGGCAGCCGCGGTCCGCTAACATACGCAGAATGTTACGTTTAGCGCCGAAATCATAAGCCACAACGTGGAACGGCAGTTCATCGGCAGATTTTGCTTCCGGCAGGTCACCCGCCAGCGTCCAGCTACCCTGCGTCCAGCTATAAGGCTCCGCGGTGGTCACTTCTTTCGCCAGATCCATACCGTTCAGGCCAGGGAAAGCTTTTGCCTTTTCCAGTGCCAGCGCCGCATCCGGGTTATCGCCCGCGATGATGCAGCCGTTCTGTGCGCCCTTTTCACGCAGCAAACGCGTCAGCTTACGAGTATCGATATCAGCAATCGCCACAATGTTATGGCGCTTCAGGTAAGAAGAGAGGTCTTCGGTATCGCGGAAGTTGCTGGCAATCAGCGGCAGGTCGCGGATGACCAGGCCTTGCGCATGTACCTGTGAAGATTCTGCATCGGCTTCATTGGTGCCGACATTACCGATATGAGGATAAGTAAGAGTGACGATTTGGCGGGAATAGGAAGGATCAGTGAGGATTTCTTGATAACCGGTCATTGAAGTATTGAAAACGACTTCCCCAACCGCCGAACCTGTTGCCCCTATGGCCCGACCGTGAAACTGGGTTCCGTCTTCCAGAACCAATAGCGCTGACTTAATCAAAACACCCTCCAGAGAATATTCACTCACTTTATTTGCATATTAATTCATTAACACCTCATGAATCAATGCAAATTTGCTTACCTATGGATTTCTGGCAAACGGCGGCATTCTAGAGATAGCCCACGTAAAAGTCTACCCAAAAGGGTAATTTTTATTATTATTTTGCGCCACTGGGATAAATCACACGATTTAACAGGCAAAAAGATCAGCTAACTTGTGGTGGAAAACGCTTGCGGTAGGCAAAGAGTGTAAAAACAGAATGCGGGAGAGAAAAAAGTGGACCATTTGGTCAAAATTTACATTGAGGTAACATAAAAACCCAACAAAACATATACAAACACTCATTTAAAAGAAAAAATATATTCAAAAGATAAAAATTAAAGGGCAATAAAATATTGCCCCATGCAATCAAATAATTATGATCACAATAACCACATCACGAAGGGTAGTAAAAGCTATAAATTACGTAAATCAAGCACATCTTTCATATCAAAAAGACCATTTGACTTTGATTTTAGCCAAATTGCCGATCTCACCGCGCCGTTCGCAAAAGTCATGCGGCTGGACGCTTTATGCGTGATCTCAATACGCTCGCCAATATCAGCAAACATCGCGGTATGCTCACCAACGATATCCCCCGCCCGCACCGTGGCAAAGCCGATCGTGCCCGGTACGCGCTCGCCGGTGTAACCTTCACGCGAATAGACTGCGCAGTCTTTCAGATCTTTATCCAGCGCCCCGGCAATCGCCTCGCCCATCGCCAGCGCAGTGCCTGACGGCGCATCAACTTTATGGCGGTGGTGGGCTTCAATAATCTCAATATCGGTGTAATCGCCCATCACTTTCGCCGCTTTCTCCAGCAGCTTAAGCATAACGTTCACGCCGACGCTAAAGTTCGCGGCGAAAACAATAGCAATCTCCTGCGCGGCATCACGAATAGCCTGTTTACCCGCGTCATCAAAGCCGGTGGTGCCAATCACCATCCCTTTACCGTGTTGGCGGCAAAACGCCAGATGCGTCAGCGTGCCTTCCGGGCGGGTAAAATCGATGAAAACATCAAAATCATCTTTCACCGCTTCAAGGCTACTTTGTACGGTAACGCCCGTTTTCCCGGCTCCCGCTAACTCTCCGGCATCGCTTCCCAGTAAGGATGAGCCTTCGCGCTCCAGCGCCGCGCCGAGCTGTACGCCATCCATGCCGAGAGTGGCTTGAATCAACTGACGCCCCATGCGTCCTCCGGCTCCCGCGATGGCAACGCGGATTTGTGCATCATGCATAGCTATTCTCTTTTGTTAATTTTACGTAAATCGTTTTCAGATTAACCAGCGCAACGCTGCGCCGCCAGCCGAAAACGTCGATAATTAGAATTTAATGATAAACAGGCAGAGATATCAGTAAAAGGCATGACGCCACGGAATAAGCAGCGTCATCGGGTTATAAAGCGTGGAGATCAAGGGGCCAGCGCCAGTACCTCTGCCACCCACTGCTGGAAACCTTCAACGTTCAGGCCCAACGCAACCTGCGCATTTGCTGGATGCCCCAGACGTCCTTCGATGTCCACCACCGTCGTACCCGAGGTATATTCGCCCTGGGTTTCAACCGCCACGAAACACGACTGCAGGGTAAACAGTTCCGGGCGCACCAGCCAGGCAATGGCACACAGATCGTGCATTCGCAGCCCCGTATTCATACTGCCGCTACGGTAATGGCTAAACAGCGCGTGCAGCATTTTTCCCGTCTGGTTAAGCTGGGGGAGCGTCGCCAGATAGCCCGGGGCGAGCATGGCCTGGTTAGTAACATCCAGCCCACACATCACAATATCCAGCCCGCTCTGGAAGACTTTCGCGGCAGCCTCGGGATCGATAGCAATATTAAACTCGGCGTTGGGTGTGAAGTTCCCGCGCCCGGCAGAGCCGCCCATAATCACCAGACGGTGAATGTTGAATACGCATTCAGGATAATGGGTCAGCAGCAGCGCAATGTTGGTCAGCGGGCCAATTGCCACCAGCGTCACGGGCTGCGGGGCATGCATCAGCGCATCGCGAATCGCCTGGAAGGCGGGTTTTGCCATCGCCTGGCGGTCGTGTTCGACAAATTCATACCCTTCCATACCGGACTCGCCGTGCACGGAAGCGGCATCACGCAGTGGCCGCACCAGCGGCATTGATGCTCCCTGCGCCAGTGGAACATCCGCATTCCAGAAGTGCAGCAGTTGCAACGCATTACGGGTGGTTTTTTCCACCGACACATTGCCTGCTACCGTGGTCATCAGTTGCAGATCCAGCTCAGGGGCAAACAGCGCGGCGGCAATGGCGGCGGCATCATCAATGCCGGGATCGGTATCAAGAATGATCGGTAAGCGCATGGTTTCTCCATAAAAAAATGCCAGACGTTAAGTCTGGCATCTTCTCATAATCGTAACCGGAAAGACTTACTCTACTTCACGAACATCCACACGCAGCTCTTTCGGCACTTCGAAAACGATGTTCTCTTCGCGGCCTTCAAGCGGAATAGCTTCCCCACCGCCAAGTTCCTGCAGACGAGCAATCACGTTTTGCACCAGGATATCCGGCGCCGAGGCTCCGGCCGTCACGCCTACGCACTTCGCCTCTTTCACCCACGCTTCCTGGATGTCGGTCGCATCGTCAATCAAATACGCCGCTTTCCCCATTCGCTGTGCCAGTTCAGCCAGACGGTTGGAGTTAGAGGAGTTCTTCGAGCCGACCACCAGCACAACATCAGCCTGTTCCGCCAGCGCACGGACCGCTTCCTGACGGTTGGTGGTGGCATAACAGATATCGTCTTTGCGCGGTCCGACAATTTTCGGGAAGCGTTGACGCAGAGCATCAATAACGTCAGAAGTATCGTCAACAGAGAGCGTGGTCTGCGTCATGAAGGATAATTTGCCTTCATTTTTCACATTCAGTTTCAGCACATCATCTGGTGATTCAACCAGATACATTCCGCCTTGCGGGTTGCTGTACTGGCCCATCGTGCCTTCAACTTCCGGGTGTCCGGCGTGACCAATCAGAATGGATTCTTCGCCACGACGGCTGGCGCGAGCAACTTCCATATGCACTTTCGTGACTAGCGGACAGGTTGCATCAAAAACCGTGAGGTCGCGGCCTTTGGCTTCGTTACGCACCGCCTGAGACACGCCATGAGCGGAGAAAATCAGGATCGCGCCATCCGGCACTTCGCTGATTTGCTCGATAAAAATAGCGCCGCGCTCGCGCAGGCTATCCACCACATAACGGTTATGTACCACTTCATGACGGACATAAATCGGCGCGCCGTAAATAGCCAACGCGTTTTCGACAATGCTGATAGCGCGGTCTACGCCAGCGCAAAAACCGCGCGGGTTGGCCAACAGGATCTGCATTTTACGCCTCCAGTGCCGGTTCGACTTCCAGCACTTCAATATCAAAATGAACGGTATGCCCAGCCAGCGGATGGTTGAAATCAACCGTGATCGAGTCACCGTTGATTTCACGGATCACGCCAGGCATCTCACTGCCGTCCATTGCGGTAAAGAGCATGATAGCGCCAATTTCTGGCTCGCCCGCGTCCATAAATTCCCGACGCGAGAAATACTGAATTAAGTCCGGACTTGATACGCCAAAGGCGGCATCCGGCTCCAGAGCAAAGGTGGTTTTATCGCCTTCTTTTAGCCCCAGCAGGTGTTGCTCCAGTCCTTCAGACAGAGAACCGTCGCCCAGGCGAAACAGCGCAGGCTTGCCGTTATTGCGGGTTGACTCTGCGGTGGAGCCATCGTCGAGCTTAAGGGTGAAGTGCACCAGCACCGCACTGTTACTCTGTACTGATTTAGACATGCAGGTTGCTCTTTAAAATTGCTGCCGCCTGTCTGCCCGGTGGCGCTACGCTTACCGGGCCTACAAGGATCGCAGTAAATTGTAGGCCGGATTAGCATAGCGCCATCCGGCATTTTTTTATGCGGCTTTTTTCTCTTTCGACGGCAGGAAGCCTTCGAGAACAATCAATGCCGCCCCGATACAAATAGCTGTATCGGCCAGATTGAAGGTCGCGAAATGCCAGTCGCCGACGTAAAAGTCAATCATATCAACCACGAAGCCGTGCCACAGGCGATCGAACAAGTTGCCCAGCGCACCGCCAATGATTAACGCATACGCGATGTTGTTCAGCTTCTGCGTCGCCTTCGAGCGATACATCATCACCATCAGGATGACGCAAATACCGATAGCGATACCGGCAAAGAACCAACGTTGCCAGCCGCCGCTGTCAGCTAAGAAGCTAAACGCCGCACCATAGTTACGCGCGTAGTGCAGATTAAGCGACGGAAACAGCGACACCGTATCCCCCAGAGCAAAGTTCTGGAGGATCAGGTATTTGCTGCCTAAATCGATAATCAGCACGACTACCACCAGCCACAGCCAGCGTAGTCCTGTTGAACAAAGAGGCTTACTCATCAGGCAAACTTACGTTGTTCGCCATCACCGGCGATGTTGCTGACACAGCGTCCGCAGATATCTGCATGTTCCGCCACCTGGCCGACGTCGGTAGTGTAATGCCAGCAGCGCGGGCATTTCTCACCTTCGGCTTTGCTCAGTACGATTTTCAGACCTTTGAGCAGTTCGCTCTGCTGAGCATCAGCAGGAGCAGCCGCATAATCCGCAACCGTCGCACCTGAGGTCAGCAGTACAAAACGCAACTCTTCACCCAGCGCGGTCAGTTTCGCCGCCAGCTCAGGTTCAGCGTACAGGGTCACTGCCGCTTCCAGAGAACCGCCGACTTTCTTATCCGCACGCGCCTGCTCGATAACCTTGTTCACTTCGCCGCGCACTTTCAGCAGCTCGTCCCAGTAGGCATCGTTCATCGCTTCGGTTTCGCCTAAGCCAAACAGACCTTCGTACCATTCACCGGTAAAGACGTACTTCTCACGATCGCCCGGCAGGTAGCCCCAGATTTCATCGGCGGTGAAGGACATGATCGGCGCCATCCAACGAACCAGCGCTTCTGCAATATGGAACAGCGCAGTCTGGCAGCTACGACGCGCCACGCTGTCCGCTTTCGCGGTGTACTGACGGTCTTTGATGATGTCGAGGTAGAACGAACCCATTTCTACGGAGCAGAAGCGCATCAGGCGCTGTACCACTTCGTGGAAGTCATAGGCTTCATAGGCTTTCAGGATTTCGTCCTGCGCCACTTGCGCACAACCTACCGCCCAACGATCCAGCACCACCATCTCTTCCGGTTTCACCATGTCTTTAACCGGATCGAACCCGTTCAGGTTCGCCAGCAGGAAGCGCGCGGTGTTACGGATACGACGATAGCTGTCGGCAGCACGTTTCAGGATTTCGTCAGAAACGGCCATTTCGCCAGTATAGTCGGTAGAAGCAACCCAAAGACGCAGAATATCCGCGCCCAGTTTGTTCATCACGTCCTGCGGAGAAACGGTGTTACCGATAGATTTGGACATCTTACGGCCCTGACCATCAACGGTGAAACCGTGGGTCAGTACCTGGCGATAAGGTGCTTTGCCTTTCATGGCGGTGGAGATCATCAAGGAAGACATGAACCAGCCACGGTGCTGGTCAGAACCTTCCAGATACATATCTGCCGCATGGCCCGCAAACTCAGGACGCACATCCACGACGGATGAGTGGGTTGAACCGGAGTCGAACCACACGTCCAGCGTATCCGGGACTTTGACATACTGGTCAGCTTCGTCGCCGAGGATATCTTTCGGATCGAGATCCCACCACGCCTGGATGCCGTCAACTTCAACGCGTTTAGCCACTTCTTCCATCAGTTCGATAGCGCGCGGATGCAGCTCTTCGGTGTCTTTGTGAACAAACAGAGACATCGGCACACCCCACGTACGCTGACGGGAGATACACCAGTCAGGACGGTTGGCCACCATCGATTCAATACGCGCCTGGCCCCAGTCCGGGATCCACTGTACGCCTTTGATCTCTTTCAGCGACTGCGCGCGCAGGCCTTTCTGATCCATGCTGACGAACCACTGCGGGGTCGCACGGAAGATGATCGGTGACTTGTGACGCCAGCAGCATGGGTAGCTGTGCTGCATCTTCTCAACGTGCAGCAGCGCGCCTTTTTCGCTCAGCAGCGCAACGATTTTGTCGTTGGCTTTAAAGACGTTCACACCGTCCAGATCCGGATAGGTACCCGCCAGGTATGCGCCGTCCGGGCCAACCGGGTTAGCGATTTCCAGACCGTATTTCTGGCTGATGACGTAGTCATCCGGACCGTGACCGCCAGCGGTATGGACCGCACCGGTACCCGCGTCCAGCGTAACGTGATCGCCAAGGATAGCCGGCACGTCAAAGCCCATAAACGGATGGGTAAAGTGCAGCAGTTCCAGCTCAGCGCCTTTCACTGTGCCGAGAATGGTGTATTCAGCCGCGCCAATACGCTGCATGACGCTTTCAACCATATCTTTCGCCAGAATCACAGCCTGGCCGTCAATCTGCACCAGCGCATAGTCAAAATCAGGTGCCAGAGAGATTGCGCGGTTCGCCGGTAACGTCCACGGGGTAGTGGTCCAGATAACCAGAGAGATCGGGCCGTTGACGTCAGAAACGCCAAATTTCGCTTTCACCGCATCCTGATCGGCAGCGTGGAACGCCACGTCGATGGACGGGGAGGTTTTGTCATAATACTCAACTTCCGCTTCCGCCAGCGCGGAACGGCAGTCAACGCACCAGTGCACCGGCTTCGCACCTTTGTGCAGGTGACCGTTGCCGATGATTTTACCCAGCGCGCGAATGATATTGGCTTCGGTTTTGAAGTCCATGGTCAGGTACGGATGCGACCAGTCGCCCAGTACGCCAAGACGGATAAAGTCTTTACGCTGACCGTCAACCTGCGTAGCAGCGTATTCACGGCATTTAGCGCGGAACTCAGCGGCGGTGAACTTCTCGCCCGGCTTGCCGTATTCCTGCTCTACTTTCAGCTCGATCGGCAGACCGTGGCAGTCCCAGCCCGGAACGTAAGGCGAGTCATAGCCCGTGAGTCCTTTGGACTTCACGATAATGTCTTTCAGAATCTTGTTAACCGAGTGACCAATATGAATGCTGCCATTCGCATAAGGAGGGCCATCATGCAGAATGAAGGTTTTTTTGCCTTTTTTGGCCGCACGAATGATGCCGTACAGGTCATCATCAGTCCAACGCGCCAGCATTCCCGGTTCGCGCTTGGCGAGATCGCCGCGCATCGGGAACCCTGTTTCCGGCAAATTCAGGGTTGATTTATAGTCACTCATCAGATTCTCGGTTCCGTATTTAAAACTCGTATAGGCATTAAGCCGGTTTTGTTAGCCCAAAAAATTCACGGGCAGTCAACTCATCACGCGCAATCTGCGCTTTTAGTTCATCCAGCGAGGCAAATCGCTGTTCGCTGCGTATTTTTTTACGCAGTACTACATCTATATGGCGACCATACAGGTCCATTACAACGTCCAATAGATGCACTTCCAACTGCTGGCGTACGCCTGCTACCGTCGGGCGGGTGCCGATGTTGGCGACGCCGGGCAACGGTTTGTCACCCAGTCCCATCACTTCAACCGCATAAACACCTTTCACCGGAGAAACCTGACGACGAAGCGGTAAGTTTGCCGTCGGAAAACCGATGGTGCGCCCTAACTCATCACCGTGAACGACGCGTCCTGAGATAGTAAAAGGATGCCCAAGCAGGCTTTCGGCCAGTTGCAGGTTATCTTCGGCCAGCGCCTGACGTACTGCGGTGCTGCTGATACGCACACCGCCTTCACAGAAGGTTTGGGTGCTGGTGATATCAAAACCATACTCAGCGCCCGCTTCCTGTAATAACAAGAAATCGCCCGCACGGCTAGCGCCAAAGCGGAAATCATCGCCAACGGCAAGAAATTGTACACCAAGGCGCTTCACCAGCAGGTCGCTGATGAAGGTCTGCGCCGTTAATGCGGCGAAACGCCTGTCAAAACGCACACACAGCACGTAGTCCACACCGCATTCGGCCAGATAACGCAGTTTTTCCCGCAGGCGGGTAAGGCGCGCAGGTGACTTGTCCGTCGCAAACAGTTCCAGCGGTTGTGGCTCGAAAATCATTACCACCACCGGTAAATTGCGTTTGCGCCCTTCTTCCCGTAGGCCTTGCAGCAACGCACGGTGGCCACGGTGCACACCGTCGAAATTACCAATAGTCAGCACACACCCATGCGGGGCCTGGCTGAGATTATGTATGCCTCGTATCAGCTTCATGTCTGGCTCAAAACAGTGAAAATCGTGAAAGTATACCCTGTACCGCGGTCAAGGTTAACCGGCGATTGTTTCTACGAAACAGAAAGAGGATGGTTTTCATTGTTATGAAACAAATTGACGCCCTTCACGGGTACACCAATGCAATTTTTCTCGTCGAAAAGCTGTATTCACGCCACGCAAGCTGGTAGAATCCTGCGCCATCACTACGCAACGAGTGCTGGAATTTAAACGGCGCTTATTTGCACAAATCCATTGACAAAAGAAGGCTAAAAGGGCATATTCCTCGGCCTTTGAATTGTCCATATAGAACACACTTGGGAGTTGGACCTTGGCTAATATCAAATCAGCTAAGAAGCGCGCCGTTCAGTCTGAAAAGGCCCGCAAGCACAACGCTAGCCGTCGCTCTATGATGCGTACTTTCATCAAGAAAGTATACGCAGCTATCGAAGCTGGCGACAAAGCTACTGCACTGAAAGCATTTAACGAAATGCAACCAATCGTGGACCGTCAGGCTGCTAAAGGTCTGATCCACAAAAACAAAGCTGCACGTCATAAAGCAAACCTGACTGCACAGATCAACAAACTGGCTTAATCGCCTGCTTGTTGACGCTTTGTGAAAAAACCCGCGAAAGCGGGTTTTTTTATGCCTGCTATCTGGCGTTTTTCTCTTCAACCACTGATGTTGTTCTCACTCGCCCACGCTCTTCCTGACCAGCCTGTTTTTTCAGCTATCCCTCCCTTAGTTAGTCGCGTCGCGTAATACTTGAAAGTTATTTTCTTTCACTGTTTTCCTTTTTTTATTTCATTATTAAAAAAACTGTGACCACCTTAGCAAATAGAAACATCGCTCATTCAAAAACGAATAAACGCAATCCTGATGTAAGATTTGATAATTGATTGCTGCGGTAGGGTCAACTACTTTCCATGTACACCTTACTCACTCATTTTAATCTGAGGTTAAATTCAGTAACGACATAAAAAATAATATTTAAAACTTGCTTGGAAAGTAAAAGTTGTTTTTCTGGGCGTATCGCACCAATATCGGAGTTATTATTATGAGTTCTGTTATTGAGGATACCCAGTCTTGCGGGTCAGCATCATTATCTTTACTACAGCGTATTAGCTACGGCTCTTTGGATGTGGCAGGTAATCTACTGTACTGTTTCGGCTCAACCTACATCTTATATTTCTACACTGACGTTGCGGGTATTAGTCTCGCCGTAGCAGGTGTCATCCTGCTGTTGGCGCGTATCGTAGATGGTATAGATGCCCCAATCTGGGGGATCATTATCGATAAAACACGTTCACGTTACGGTAAATGTCGTCCCTGGTTCTTATGGCTGCCGCTGCCTTTTGGTGTATTCAGCGCGCTGTCATTTTGGTCTCCAGATATCAGTATGACAGGAAAAGCCATATATGCAGCAATATCCTACATGATTGCCAGTATTTTATTTACCGGACTCAATACACCGCTCAGCGCAATATTACCTCTAATGACTCTGTCCCCTAAGGAACGGCTGGTATTAAATTCCTGGAGAATGACCGGGGGACAAATTGGGGTTTTATTAATGAATGCCACAGCATTACCCCTGGTTGCATTTTTAGGCAACGGAAATGATCATGCCGGATTTATTTACACGGCAATTCTGTTTGCTGCGATATCCTGTTCGCTAACGCTTTTCGCCTTTAAAAATATCCGCGAAATGGATGCGGATAAAATACAGCAAGAACCCAAACTGCCGATGAAAAAAAGTTTCACGGCAATGAAAGGTAACTGGCCATGGATCCTGATGGTGCTGGCCAATCTGATCTTCTGGATTGCCCTGCAACAGCGGTCCACAACCATTGTTTATTATCTGACCTACAACCTCGATCGCAAAGACCTGGTTCCGCTGATTAACAGTCTGGCGACGATTCAGATCCTGTTCATCATCGCCATCCCTTTCTTTAGCAAATTCCTGGCTAAAACCTGGATATGGGTAGGAGGCTTGCTGGTCGCCACGTTCGGCGGCGTCTTGATGTGGCTGGCGGCGGACAACATACCTTTCCTCATCGCGGCCTGGGTGCTCGGCAATATCGGTAGCGGAATCGCCTGCTCAATGCCGTTTGCCATGTTGGGCTTTGCCGTCGACTTCGGTGCCTGGAAAACGGGCATCAAGGCCACGGGCATTCTTATCGCCTTCGGCAGTACTTTCTGCATCAAGATGGGCAGTGGTCTGGGTACCGCTTTCGCCGCCTGGATCATGAACAGTTTTGGCTATGTCCCGAACCATGCCCAAAGCGCTGCGGGCCTGGAAGGCATTACCTGGGCCTTTATCTGGGCGCCCGCCCTACTCTTCGCACTCGCGGCGATCCCGCTACTTTTCTTCCGTAAGTACGAAGCAATGGAAGAGACGATTCGCCACGATCTGGAAACCATCACCCAATAACTTTCTTAATCTTTACCCTCAAAATATGGGAGGCACCACCATGCCATTTGTGCAACATGACCCGCGTCGTCTGGTCTGGCAGCAAAACGATCGCTATTTGTGGATTGAACCCTGGGGCGAGAACAGCCTGCGCGTACGCAGTGGTCGTCATCTGCCGGTAATGAGAAATGAAGACTGGGCATTGACTGAGCCAGTCGCAGAAAGCCACTGCCACATCGATTATGAGCACCACCAGGCGACAATGACCAACGGCAAAATTATCGCTATCGTCAATCAAAAAGGACAAGTTACCTTTTACCGTCATCCACACAAACCCCTGTTGCAGGAGTTCTGGCGCCTGCGGGGCGAAATTGGCGAGGATGAATCTTCTCACGGCCAGTACGTCAGCGCACTCAACCTTGAGGGACGCGAATTCCGCCCTATTCAGGGTGGGAAATATTCACTTAAAGCCCGCTTCGAAGCCACCGAAGGGGAAAAAATTTACGGCATGGGCCAATATCAGCAGGCCAATCTGGATCTCAAAGGATGCGTGCTCGAACTGGCCCAGCGCAACTCTCAGGCATCGGTGCCCTTTATGCTCTCAAGCCTGGGCTACGGATTTTTATGGAACAATCCGGCGGTCGGCCGCGTGACATTCGCCCACAACGTGACCGAGTGGGAAGCTCAAATCAGCGAGCAGCTGGACTACTGGATCACCGCTGGCGATACCCCGGCAGAAATTAGCCGGGCGTATGCGCTCGCCACGGGCACGCCGCCGATGATGCCGGATTACGCCATGGGCTTCTGGCAGTGCAAGTTACGTTATCGCACTCAGGAGGAGTTGCTCGCCGTCGCCCGCGAGTACAAACGGCGCAATCTCCCCATCTCGGTAATCGTGATCGATTTCTTCCACTGGCCAAATCAGGGGGACTGGATGTTCGACTCGCGGGACTGGCCCGATCCCGATGCCATGATCGCCGAGCTAAAATCGCTGGGTATTGAGCTAATGGTCTCCGTCTGGCCAACTGTGGATAGCCGAACCGAGAGCTATCGGGAGATGCGCGAAAACGGCTGGCTGGTGCAAACAGAGCGCGGATTGCCAATTAATATGGATTTCCTCGGCAATACCACTTTCTTTGATGCCACCCATCCCGACGCTCGCGACTACGTATGGGGTAAAGCAAAACGCAACTATTACGATAAAGGCGTGAAGCTCTTCTGGCTAGACGAAGCCGAGCCGGAGTTCAGCGTTTACGACTACGATAATTATCGCTACCACGCCGGACCGGTGCTGGAAGTGGGCAATATCTACCCGCGAATGTACGCCAAAACCTTTTTTGACGGCATGAAAGCCGATGGCGAAGACCAGGTTATCAACCTGCTACGCTGCGCCTGGGCCGGAAGTCAGAAATACGGCGCGCTGGTCTGGTCAGGTGATATCCACTCATCGTTTCGTTCTCTGCGCAATCAGTTTGCCGCCGGGATGAACATGGGTATTGCAGGTATCCCGTGGTGGACAACAGATATTGGCGGCTTTCATGGCGGCAATATTCACGACCCACACTTTCATGAGTTGCTGATTCGCTGGTTCCAGTGGGGCGTGTTTAGCCCAGTGATGCGCCTGCACGGCAACCGCGATCCGCAGATTTTACCAGAACATCCTTACCGTGACGGTATTGCCCAGTGTCCGACCGGGGCGGCAAACGAAGTGTGGAGCTATGGTGAAGAGGTGTGCGAAGTGTTGACCGGCTGTCTGACGTTGCGAGAAAAGTTAAAGCCGTACATCAAAGCGGTGATGGCGGAAACACACCAACGCAATGCCCCGGTTATGCGCACCCTGTTTTTTGAATTCCCAGAACAGACAAGGAGTTGGGAGATTACCGATCAGTACTGTTTTGGTCCCGATCTGCTGATTGCTCCGGTGATGCATGAAGGCATGCGCGAGCGTGACGTTTGGCTACCGGAAGGGGAAACATGGACGGATCTTGCAACCGGCGAGAGCTATCAGGGAGGACAAACGCTGCGCTATGACGCTCCCCTGAACAGAATTCCGGTATTTATCCGCGAAGGCGGGCAGTATCGTAATATGTTGAAACTGTAGTCAAAGTCCGGCTGCGGTTAGTACACCGCAGCCGGCAACATGAAGGCGTTTAGACCTGTGGCGACTTGAACAGTGCTGAGTAGTCCGCATTGCAAATACGCTGCACCGCCGGATGCTGGATCATCCTTTCCGCAAATATGGCGTGATACTCCTCCATCACATTCTCTACGCGTCCAATTTCAACAATAGAATCATCGGCATAGAAATTGTGTGAATACAGAGTAGGCGCAACGAAAATGGCATTATGCGTTGCGCCAAACGCTTTCATCAGCGCAGCATCATCAAACTCGCCGAGGATTTCGACATTCAATCCTTGTGAGTTAATCCAGTTCAGCAGCTTACGTCCAAGCATCGAACGACGACCTGGGATCAGTAATCGACGCTCCTCAAGGCAGGCCGGGAAGGGTTTTTCAGGCAGCGGTTTGGTGCACCAAAAACTCACGCTGCATTCGCCTATCCGCACTGAGAAAAGCCCTTCCTGCTGCGTAGAGTCGATCGGGCAGTCGGAGATAATCATATCCAGCTTATGCTGACTGAGTTGATCCAACAGCATCTCATGTGTTGACTCAAAACAACGCAGATGGATTTGTTCATCTTCAACCACAGCGGCATCAAGCACGCTACTGACCAGCTGCTTCGATAGCGCATCCGCCACGCCGACATCAAACAGTAAATTAGACTCTTTGCGGTAGTTCACGATATCCAGCATTTCCTGGCTTAAGGTGAACATCTTATCCGCATAACGAAAAACCAATTCGCCTAACTCACTAGGCTCCAGTCCACGCCCCTTGCGCTTGAACAGCTTTCCCTGCAAACGTTCCTCAAGCGCTTTAATCTGTCCGGTAATGGTTTGCGGCGTCAGATAAAGCGCTTCTGCAGCGCCAACCACCGAACCTTCTTTATAGACATGCCAAAAGTAGTACAGGTGGTTGTAGTTTATATGAGACATACTCACTCCCTGAAAATTGTCACAAAAGGGTTATCCCGTCAGGCTGACGCGTTCAACCGGGTGCGTAACCAGCAGTAACCTATTACCGCCGACAGCAAGGAACCGATCAGGATCCCCAGTTTCGCCCAGTTAATCAGCTCAGGATCGACGTTCCCAAACGCCAGGCTGGCGATAAAAATCGACATCGTAAAGCCAATGCCGCACAGAATGCCGACCGCCATAATCTGCTGGAAATTCGTTCCCTCTGGCAATTGCGCCACCTTGAGGCGTAACGCCAGCCAGCAAAACAGACTGATACCCAACGGTTTACCGATCAACAAACCAGCAATGATCCCCAGCGGTAACACCGAGGTCAGTCCATCAATAGTAACGCCCTGCAGTGAAACGCCCGCGTTGGCGAAGGCAAACAGTGGCAGGATCAGGTATGCCACCCATGGATGCAGAACATGCTCCAGTCGCTTCGCCGGTGAACGCCCGTGTTTTTCCTTTAACGGAATGAAGAAACCGACGATCACGCCAGCCAGCGTCGCATGCACGCCGGACTTCAGTACCGCAGTCCATAGCACCACGCCCACCAGAATATAAATCCCGGTACGTCTCACGCCACACAGATTCAAGGCCGCCAGGACGAGAATGGCACACGCGGCAACGCCCAGCGACAGCAGCGAGAGATCGCTGGTGTAGAACAGTGCGATGATTACGATAGCGCCGAGGTCATCAATAATCGCCAGCGCCATCAGGAATATTTTCAACGCCAGCGGAACGCGGCTGCCCAACAGCGCCAGCACGCCTAATGCAAAAGCGATATCCGTTGCCGCCGGGATCGCCCACCCTTCACGGGTGATGGGATCGGCATAGTTGAATGCTAGGTACAGCAGCGCCGGGACAATCATGCCCCCGATAGCGGCAATGATCGGAAACGCTGCCTGACGCAGGCTGGCCAGCGAGCCTTGCATCAACTCACGCTTCACCTCCAGACCAATCAACAGGAAGAACACCGCCATCAACGCGTCGTTGATCCACAGCAGCATATTTTTGTTGATCTCAAGCGCGCCAACCCGCAGTTGAACGGGCGTTTCCAAAAAGGCGTGGTACCATCCACTGGTTACCCCGATGTTTGCCATCAGCATAGCGACCACGGCAGCGATGATCAGAATGATGCCCCCCGAGGCGTCACTACTAAAAAAACGATGCAGATGTTTCACTTTTATTCTCTCTATTGGGTGAATACTTCGTAAATACTATCTTACACCCTCAAAAAGCTCGTTAAAATTAGATTATTTGTGATTGATAGATCGGTTTTTACGATGCATCCAAATAAAGTCGATAAAGATTTTCCGAGCGGAAAACAGAAATAAAAAAGCCTGAGGCTTTTCAGTCCCAGGCTTTTTATTCGAGATAAAACGGCGAATTAGCGAGTCAGATCGTCAAAGAACTTCTTCACACCGTCGAAGAAACTTTTGGAGCGCGGACTGTTTTGTTCACCCGTCGGGCCGCCAAAGCTGTCCTGCAAATCTTTCAGAAGTTGCTTCTGCTTGTCATTCAGGCCAACCGGGGTTTCCACTACCACGCGGCAAAGCAGGTCTCCCTGAGCGCCACCGCGTACAGACTTGACGCCCTTTCCACGCATGCGGAAAAGTTTGCCAGTTTGCGTTTCGCCCGGAATTTTTAGCTTCACGCGACCATCCAGCGTCGGGACTTCAATCTCGCCGCCCAGAGCAGCCATCGCAAAGTTGATCGGCACTTCGCAGTAGAGGTTGTTGCCTTCACGTTCGAAAATTGGGTGTTGTTTTACCTGCACCTGAACGTACAAATCACCTGCTGGCGCGCCATGCTCACCGGCTTCGCCTTCACCAGACAAACGGATACGGTCGCCGGTATCAACCCCTGCCGGGATTTTAACAGACAGCGTTTTGCTCTTCTCAACGCGACCATGCCCGTGGCATTTGTTGCACGGATCTTTGATCAGCGTACCGCGGCCCTGACAGTGTGGACAGGTCTGCTGTACGGCAAAAAAGCCCTGACGCATCTGTACCTGACCAGAACCGTGACAGGTTGGACAGGTCTGCGGCTGAGTGCCCGCCTTCGCGCCGCTACCGTGGCAGACGTCACACTCTTCCAGAGTCGGAATACGGATCTCTTTGGTGACGCCACGCACGGCTTCTTCCAGAGTGAGATCCATGTTGTAACGTAAATCAGCACCACGTGAGGCGCGCTGACGACCACGACCGCCGCCAAAGATATCGCCAAACACGTCACCAAAGATATCGCTGAAGTCAGCCCCGCCGCCAAAACCGCCGCCGCCGCCCATGCCGCCTTGCTCAAACGCAGCATGACCGTACTGATCGTAGGCCGCACGTTTTTGCGCATCGGTCAGGATCTCGTACGCTTCTTTGATCTCTTTAAACTTGGCTTCGGCCTCTTTATCACCCTGGTTGCGGTCCGGGTGATATTTCATGGCCAGGCGCTTGTAGGCCTTTTTGATTTCACGCTCTTCCGCTGATTTGGAAACGCCTAAAATCTCGTAATAGTCTTGCTTAGCCATCTCTTTTTATCTGCCCCTAACATGCGTGCACGGGCGGAGAGGAAACCTCTTCGCCCGTGCCAGTAATTACCCGTTCAAAGGGCGATTATTTTTTGTCTTTCACTTCTTCAAACTCGGCGTCGACAACGTCGTCATCTTTCGCGTTATTTGCAGAAGCATCAGCGCCTGCTGCACCAGCCTGTTGCTGTGCGTGCTGCTGCTGAGCGATTTCCATCAGTTTCTGGGAAACCTGTGCCAGCGCCTGCATTTTCGCTTCGATATCCGCTTTGTCTTCACCTTTCAGAGAAGTTTCCAGCGCGGTCAGTGCAGACTCGATGGCAGTTTTGTCGTCAGCCGGCAGTTTGTCGCCTGCTTCTTCAACCTGCTTGCGAGTGCTGTGCAGCAGATGGTCACCCTGGTTACGGGTCTGAACCAGCTCTTCAAACTTACGGTCAGATTCTGCGTTCGCTTCTGCTTCGCGAACCATTTTCTGAATTTCTTCTTCGTTCAGACCAGAAGAAGCCTTGATGGTGATCTTCTGCTCTTTACCGCTGTTTTTGTCTTTCGCGGAAACGTGCAGGATACCGTCGGCATCGATGTCAAAAGTAACTTCGATCTGCGGCATACCGCGCGGAGCCGGGCTGATACCATCCAGGTTAAACTGACCCAGATCTTTGTTATCAGCAGCACGTTTACGTTCACCCTGCAGCACATGGATGGTTACCGCAGACTGGTTGTCTTCAGCGGTAGAGAACACCTGGCTGTGCTTGGTCGGGATAGTGGTGTTTTTCGCGATCAGCGGAGTCATTACGCCACCCATGGTTTCGATACCCAGAGACAGCGGGGTAACGTCCAGCAGCAGCACGTCTTTAACATCACCGGTCAATACACCACCCTGAACAGCAGCACCGATTGCTACGGCTTCGTCCGGGTTAACGTCTTTACGCGGTTCTTTACCGAAGAACTCAGCAACTTTCTTCTGCACCATCGGCATACGCGTCTGACCACCAACGAGGATAACGTCGTTGATATCAGATACGGACAGGCCAGCATCCTGCAGAGCAACTTTCAGCGGCTCGATAGAACGGTTAACCAGGTCTTCAACCAGGCTTTCCAGTTTCGCACGGGTCACTTTGATGTTCATGTGTTTCGGACCGGTCGCGTCTGCAGTGATGTACGGCAGGTTCACGTCGGTCTGCTGAGCGGAAGACAGCTCGATCTTCGCTTTCTCAGCGGCTTCTTTCAGACGCTGCATCGCCAGCGGGTCATTACGCAGGTCGATACCCTGATCTTTCTTAAACTCGTCAACCAGGTAGTTGATCATACGGCTGTCGAAGTCTTCACCACCCAGGTGGGTATCACCGTTGGTTGCCAGAACTTCGAAGGTTTTTTCGCCGTCAACTTCGTCGATTTCGATAATAGAGATATCGAAAGTACCACCACCGAGGTCATATACCGCGATAGTACGGTTGCCGACTTCTTTATCCAGACCGTAAGCCAGCGCAGCTGCGGTTGGTTCGTTGATGATACGTTTTACTTCCAGACCTGCGATACGACCGGCGTCTTTAGTTGCCTGACGCTGAGCATCGTTAAAGTATGCAGGTACGGTGATAACTGCTTCAGTTACCGGCTCACCCAGGTAATCTTCAGCCGTTTTCTTCATTTTTTTCAGCACTTCAGCAGAAATCTGCGGCGGTGCCAGTTTCTGACCTTTTACGTCAATCCATGCATCACCGTTGTCAGCACCGATGATTTTGTACGGCATGATGGCTTCATCACGCTGTACTTCTTCGTCCTGGAAGCGGCGGCCAATCAGGCGTTTAATCGCAAACAGGGTGTTTTGCGGGTTTGTCACTGCCTGACGTTTAGCCGGCTGACCAACCAGAGTTTCACCATCCTGGGTATAAGCGATGATAGAAGGCGTGGTGCGATCGCCCTCGGCGTTCTCCAGCACACGTGCAGTAGTGCCATCCATAATCGCTACACAAGAGTTGGTAGTACCCAGGTCGATACCAATAATTTTACCCATCTAAACGTCTCCACTAAAAATTCGGTCATCATGTGGTTGTGAATCTGTAATAAGGGCGAAACGTGCGGTTTCAACTACCCTGAATCGTTTTTTTTCAGACTCACCACTGCGGTTGCTTACAAGATGGGGTCGTAACCCACGTCATCAAGGGGGGCATGAAAATTTTTTTTAGCCTTGTGGCAATAAAATCGCAGAAAAAAGGCTAAAAGATTAAAAAATGAATAGTCTCAAATCAAAATTAATTCATAAAACAGATAAATTCAGCACAGCCATTCACATAAAAATTGTAATAAAAAGAAAAGATTACAAGCATGAATCATGATTCTGACAGCGGTAAGATGGTCTGAAACGACACACTTTTACAGCCGTCAAAGAGAAATTCCATGAAATCCGTATTAACCCTTTCCGCCAGCCTGCTTATGGGCCTGCTGCTGAGCAGCGCCGCACACGCTAACGATCATAAAGTCCTCGGCGTGATCGCCATGCCTCGTAATGAAACCAACGATCTAACGCTGAAACTTCCTGTTTGCCGCGTGGTGAAACGCATTCAACTTACGGCCGATCATGGTGATTTACAGCTCAGTGGTGCATCGGTTTATTTCAAAGCTGCCCGCATGTCCAGCCAGAGTCTGAACGTGCCTTCCTCCATCAAAGAAGGGCAAACGACCAATTGGATCAACATCAATAGCGACAACGACAATAAGCGCTGCGTGAAAAAAATTACCTTCTCCGGCCATACGGTGAACTCTTCTGATATGGCGACGCTGAAAATCATCGGCGACGACTAATTCCCCATACTTTTATTCAAAAGCCATAGAAACATGAATGTCACCTATTTGAATGACGACGATCTCGATTTTCTTCAGCATTGCAGTGAGGAGCAGCTCGCCAATATTACCCGCCTGCTTACACATAATGAAAAGGGGAAAGCCCGTCTGTCGAGCGTTCTCAACCACAACGATTTATTTAAATCGATGGAAGGACATCCGGAACAGCACCGCCGCAACTGGCAACTGATTGCTGGCGAACTGCAGCATTATGGGGGCGACAGCATTGCCAATAAACTCCGTGGACATGGAAAACTGTATCGGGCGATTTTGCTGGACGTTTCGAAGCGTCTGAAGATTAAAGCTGATAAAGAGATGTCCACGTTCGAAATTGAACAGTCTCTGCTGGAGCACTTTTTACGCAACGCCTGGCAAAAAATGGATGCCGGACAAAAGCAGGAATTTCTGCAGGCTGTCGATGCAAAAGTTTCTGAACTGGAAGAACTGCTACCGTTATTATTGAAGGATCGTCACCTGGCAAAAGGCGTCTCTCACCTGCTCTCCGGCCAGTTAACCAAAATTCTGCGAACCCACGCCGCCGTCAGCGTAATCGGGCACGGATTACTGCGCGGAGCCGGACTTGGCGGCCCGGTAGGTGCGGCTTTAAACGGGGTTAAAGCGGTGAGCGGCAGCGCTTATCGGGTGACGATCCCGGCTGTACTCCACATTGCCTGCCTGCGCAGAATGTTCAACCACGCACAAGCGTGATGCCCATCACAGGGAAAATAATTCGTTTTCCCTTCGTTAGATCATAGACAGTGCCCTCTCCCCTGATTATTATGCCGCGCCCCGAAGACAGTGATCGTTATTTGGGGAAACTATTTCACCATTCAATCAATGATGATTTTGAGGAATTATGGGCAACACTAAGTTGGCTAATCCGGCACCGCTGGGCCTGATGGGCTTTGGCATGACCACCATTCTGCTTAACCTGCATAACGCGGGTTTCTTCGCTTTAGACGTTATTATTCTGGCGATGGGCATTTTCTACGGCGGTATCGCGCAAATTTTTGCCGGTCTTCTGGAATATAAAAAAGGCAACACCTTCGGTTTAACCGCCTTTACCTCCTACGGTTCGTTCTGGCTGACGCTGGTTGCGATTCTGCTGATGCCGAAAATGGGCCTCGCGGATGCAACCAATGGTCAGTTCCTGGGCGCTTACCTGGGTCTGTGGGGCGTGTTCACTCTGTTCATGTTCTTCGGTACGCTGAAAGCCGCGCGCATGCTGCAGTTCGTGTTCCTGAGCCTGACAGTGCTGTTCGCCCTGCTGGCCGTTGGCAACATTGCAGGTAACGAAGCAATCATTCACGTAGCGGGTTGGGTTGGCTTAGTGTGTGGTGCAAGCGCCATTTACCTGGCGATGGGTGAAGTGCTGAACGAACAGTTTGGCCGTACCATCCTGCCGATTGGTGAAGCGCACTAATCTGACAATATCCCCCCTGAAGGGGGGATATTCCTTACAAACGCTGTAACTCTCCCTGTACGCTCGTATCGCGATGATAAATATCCTGTCGCAGCCAAATCCCCAGACCTAACCCCACCAGCGATAACGCCAGCACATACCAGGCCGGAGCCATTGGCGACACGCTCATTAACATCGTCACGGCGATTGGCGTCAGACCACCAAAAATGGCATATGAGACGTTATAGGAAAAGGAAATGCCGGTAAAACGGACTTCCGCCGGAAACGCCCGCACCATGACATAAGGCACTGCGCCGACCACGCCAACGCATAATCCCACCAGCCCGTATAACAGGAACAAGTGCTGAGGATGGCTGCCGGTCAGGTGATAGAAAAACCAGCTCGAACAGGCCAGCAGCAGGCTGCCGACAATAAAGGTTTTGCTGGCGCCGACCCGGTCGACAATAAATCCGGCCAGCAGACAGCCGACGCACAGCATAATGGTAGCGACACTGTTGGCCTGTAACGTTAGCGCGGGTGCAAAGCCATACTGCTTCTGCAACCAGACTGGTGACATCAGGATCACCACCACAATCCCGGCCGATAACAGCCAGGTCAGCAGCATTGAAATAACCACCGCTTTTTTATGCTTACTCACCACCGACTTCACCGGTAGCTCTTGCGCAAGTGCTTTACGCTGCTGCATTTCGAGGAAGATGGGCGTTTCCTGCAACCAGCGGCGCAGGTACATCGCCACCAGCCCAAAAACGCCCCCCAGCAGGAACGGGATACGCCAGCCGTAGTCATGCACCGCCTGTTGCGTCAGGTTGGTATTCACCAGCGTCGCAACCACCGACCCCAACAGAATCCCCACCGTCAGCCCGGCGGTCAGCGTGCCACAGGCAATGCCGATGCGGCGCTCCGGTACATGCTCCGCCACGAACACCCACGCGCCCGGCACTTCTCCGCCGATGGCAGCGCCTTGCAAAATGCGCATCAGCAATAACAGCAGCGGTGCGAGGATCCCCATTGAGGCGTAGGTAGGCAAAAGACCAATCGCCAGCGTCGGTATCGCCATCAGCAAAATGCTCAGGGTGAACATTTTCTTACGCCCGACCAGATCGCCAAAGTGCGCCATGATGATGCCACCCAGCGGACGCGCCAGATATCCGGCGGCAAAAATGCCGAAGGTTTGCACCTGACGTAGCCACTCAGGAATGTCTGCCGGAAAGAACAGTTCACCAACAACAGCGGCAAAGAAGACGAAGATAATGAAATCATAAAACTCAAGCGCACCGCCGAGGGCAGCAAGCGTAAGAGTTTTATAATCCTGGCGATTCAGCGGTCGAGTGTGTTGTGACATAGCAAACCATCAGTCAGTGGAGTTATTGAATCTGTCTGTCGATATATGTAAAGCAAAAATTACTATATCGTAAACAATTCAATACTCCACTGTGATTGGCACTTATGTCACGATCGGGCTACTTTCAGCTGTTTGTATCGCGAATTGCGCTTTTAGGACGAAAAGATGCTACAACAGCCGGTGCGGTTTCCACATACGGCCCATCCAGCAACTGTATACAATACGGTACACTTGCAAAAATACCCGGTACGATAACCTTACCGTCGGCATCTTTCACGCCTTCCAGCGTTTCTTTGAGCGATTTCGGCTGCCCAGGCAGATTCAGGATCAACGCCTGTTTGCGAATAACACCAACCTGGCGGGAGAGAATAGCCGTTGGCACAAAGTGCAGACTTATCTGGCGCATCTGTTCACCAAAGCCTGGCATCTGGCGGTCAGCGACGGCAAGCGTAGCATCGGGGGTCACGTCGCGACGTGCCGGACCCGTTCCGCCGGTAGTCAGCACCAGATGACAGCTCATTTCATCAACCAGCTCGCATAAGGTCTGTTCGATGATCGCCTGTTCATCCGGGATCAGTCGCGTTTGCAACTCAAAAGGGGTGGTAAGGGCAGATGCCAGCCACTCTTCAAGGGCCGGGATACCTTTATCCTGGTAAACGCCGCTGGAAGCACGGTCAGAAATGGAAACCAGGCCAATGCGTAAAGTATTCATGATTATTCCGTTTAAACAGTCTCGTTTAACAGAATGATACACTGCGAAAGGAAGGACAGACAGGTTTCAGAAGAGGTAGCGTGACCCATATCAGGGCCACGCGTTAATGATTACAGCAGATCGCCGATCATTTTTTCCAGTTTACCCTGGTCTACAGCAAACTTACGGATACCGTCCGCCAGTTTATCTACAGCCATCGGATCCTGGTTGTGCTGCCACAGGAACTCAGCTTCGGTGATGCGTGCAGGACGCGCTTTCACTTCGCCGGAGAAGGACAGTTTACGTTCGATAGCGCCTTCGCTTTCCGCCAGCTCTTTCAGCAGTGCCGGAGCAATCGTCAGACGATCGCAGCCTGCCAGCTCAATGATTTCGCCGATGTTACGGAAGCTCGCACCCATCACCACGGTTTCGTAACCGTGCTGTTTGTAGTACTCGTAGATTTCCGTTACGGAAACCACACCCGGATCTTCTGCCGGTGCATACTCTTTCTTGTCAGTGTTGGCTTTGTACCAGTCAAGAATACGACCAACGAACGGAGAAATCAGGTATACGCCAGCTTCTGCACATGCACGTGCCTGCGCGAAGGAGAACAGCAGAGTCAGGTTACAGTTGATGCCTTCTTTTTCCAGCTGCTCAGCGGCACGGATGCCTTGCCAGGTTGAAGCCAGTTTAATCAGAATGCGATCGTTGCTGATGCCAGCGTCGTTGTACATCTTGATCAGACGTTTTGCTTTCGCGATGGACGCGTCGGTGTCGTAAGACAGACGAGCGTCAACTTCAGTAGAGATACGACCCGGGACCAGTTTCAGGATCTCCAGACCGATATTTACTGCCAGTTTGTCGGTCGCGTCGACGATCTGCTGTGCGCGGTCGTTGCTCTGCTGCTTAGCCCAGGCTACAGCGTCATCAATCAGCTTGCGGTATTCTGGGATCTGCGCTGCGTTAAGAATGAGAGAAGGGTTAGTTGTGGCATCCTGAGGCTGATACAGCTTCATTGCCGCGATGTCTCCGGTGTCGGCCACTACTGTGGTGAACTGACGAAGGGAGGTCAATTTGTCCGTCATGATAGCGATTCTCTTTAAACAGCTTGTTAGGGGGATGTAACCGATCTTCCCTGATGATAGCACGACGCACTCTCAGCGCAACCGCCTGGATTGTCCGACCCGCTGCTCAGCCCTGATTACGCATCTCAAAGCCTGTGATGCGCAATTGCGGGATATAACGATTGTTATGATAAACTCCCGCAATCACTCTCATGACAAGGTATATACTGGTCGATTATTGGTAGCGCTTACACGGAAATCTTCGCGCTTACCGGCATCAACAAGAGGGATGTTAATGCCTGATTTTTTCTCATTTATTAATGAAATACTCTGGGGATCGGTGATGATCTACCTCCTGCTTGGCGCAGGATGTTGGTTCACCTGGCGTACAGGGTTCGTGCAGTTCCGCTACATTCGCCAGTTTGGCACAAGTCTTAAAAACAGCATTAGCCCGCAGCCGGGCGGTTTAACTTCCTTTCAGGCTCTGTGCACCAGCCTTGCCGCGCGTATCGGTAGCGGGAACCTGGCCGGCGTAGCGTTGGCGATCGCCGCTGGCGGCCCTGGAGCCATTTTCTGGATGTGGGTCTCAGCGGTCATTGGTATGGCAACGTCATTCGCCGAGTGCTCACTTGCCCAACTGTATAAAGAACGCGATAGCAAAGGACAGTTCCGCGGTGGTCCTGCGTGGTATATGGCACGTGGTCTGGGCATGCGCTGGATGGGCGTCCTTTTTGCCATCTTTTTACTGATTGCCTATGGACTGATTTTTAACAGCGTTCAGGCGAACTCGGTCTCTCGTGCGTTGACCTTTGCTTTTGACATCCCTCCCCTCTTCTCCGGTATCGCACTGGCAATAGTGTCATTACTGGTCATCGTCGGCGGTATTAAAGGCGTCGCACGCCTGATGCAATGGTTCGTTCCGATGATGGCACTGCTGTGGGTTGGAAGTAGCATCATCATCTGTCTGTGGCATATCGGGCATCTTCCCGACATTATCGTCACCATTATAAAAAGCGCCTTTGGCTGGCAGGAAGCAGCAGCGGGTGCGGCCGGATATACGCTAAGCCAGGCTATTGCCAACGGTTTTCAGCGCGGCATGTTTTCTAACGAAGCCGGAATGGGATCTACGCCGAATGCAGCCGCATCGGCCGCCTCCTGGCCACCGCATCCTGCGGCACAAGGCATTGTGCAAATGATTGGGGTATTAGGCGACACTCTCGTGGTCTGTACGGCTAGCGCGATGATTATTCTGTTGGCAGGCAATGGCACCAGCTATGTGCCAATGGAAGGCATCCAGTTACTTCAAAAAGCAATGGTAACGCTGACGGGAGAATGGGGAGCCGGATTCGTGGCTTTTATTGTGATTCTGTTTGCCTTTAGCTCGATCGTCGCCAACTACATCTATGCGGAGAACAATCTCGTCTTTCTGAAACTGGACAATATGCGCATCATCTGGCTATTGCGAATCGCTACCATTAGCACCATTATCGGCGGAACGTTTGTCAGCTTCCCGCTGGTCTGGCAGTTGGCCGATATCATTATGGCTTGTATGGCCATTACTAACCTGACAGCGATTCTGCTGCTTTCTCCGGTTGTCCATACCATCGCCAGCGATTATCTGCGCCAGCGTAAACTCGGGGTGCGCCCGGAATTCGATCCGCACCGTTATCCTGATATCAGACAACAGCTTGCCCCCGAAAGCTGGGATGAAACGCCGCGCGGATAGCGCGGCAATCACAACCATCGATCAAATCTGTCGTTTTTTTTGCTAAAGTCGCAGTAAATTTCCTGCAAGGACTGGATATGCTGATTCTGATTTCACCTGCAAAAACGCTCGACTACCAAAGTCCGCTGGCAACAACACGCCATACGCTACCCGAACTGCTGGATCACTCTCAGCAGCTTATCCATGTGGCGCGCCAGCTCTCTGCGCCGCAGATTGGCAAGCTGATGGGAATTAGCGACAAACTGGCGGATTTGAATGCCACGCGTTTCCATGACTGGCAGCCTGACTTCACGCCGGACAATGCGCGCCAGGCCATTCTGGCATTTAAGGGCGACGTGTATACCGGGCTGCAGGCTGAAACCTTCAGCGAGGCGGATTTCGACTTCGCTCAGCAGCATTTAAGGATGTTGTCCGGACTGTACGGCGTTCTACGTCCACTGGATTTGATGCAACCTTATCGTCTGGAGATGGGCATTCGTTTGGCCAATGCGAAGGGTAAAGATCTCTACCAGTTCTGGGGAGATATCATCACCGATAAACTTAATGAAGCACTTGAAGCACAAGGCGACAGCGTGGTGATTAATCTCGCTTCGGATGAGTATTTTAAATCCGTGAAGCCGAAAAAGCTCAATGCCGAGCTGATTAAACCAGTCTTCCTCGACGAGAAAAACGGCAAGTTCAAAGTCATCAGCTTTTATGCCAAGAAAGCGCGCGGCCTGATGAGCCGCTACATCATTGAGAACCGCTTAACGCAGCCGGAACAGCTGACCGCATTTAACAGCGAAGGCTATTTCTTTGATGAAGAAGCGTCAGGAAACGGCGAACTGGTGTTTAAACGCCACGAGCAATAATTTATATGCCGGATGACGGCTAACGCCTTATCCGGCCTACAGGTTTTGTAGGCCCGCTAAGCAAAGCGCCAGCGGGCACCACCGTTAACTGCGGGTCATCATCAGCTTACGCAGTTGCGCAAAATCAGCAGGCAGGTGATGAGAAAGCAGCGGCAAGTCCGCGCGTTCCGCCAGTTCTTTTGGCAACGCCAGCGTCAGATCAAGAATCTCTTCAACGCTTTCTTTAAACTTCGCCGGATGCGCAGTACCGAGGAACAGGCCATACTCGCCAGGGTTTAGCTGATCACGCAGCGCACGGTAAGCCACCGCCGCATGCGGTTCAGAGGTGTAGCCTAACTCATGCAGCTCGCGCATCGTTTCCTGTGTCGTGACATCGTCAACGGCGGCGTAACCCAGCTCATTCAGACGCCAGATTTTACGGCGGAACAGTTCTTCCACGCGCGGCCAGTTGTTCGGCTGACTGACATCCATCGCATTCGACAACGTCGCCTGGGTTGCTTTCGGTGCCCACTCGCCTTGTGCAAGGAAGCGTGGAACCGTATCGTTGACGTTGGTCGCGGCGATAAAACGCTTCACCGGCAGGCCCAGTGATTTCGCCAGCAGCCCGGCGGTCAAATCGCCAAAGTTACCGCTGGGAACAGAAATCACCAGCTGATTCCGCGCCTCTTGCGGCAGTTGCGCCACGGCCTCAAAGTAGTAACAAATTTGCGCCAGCAGACGGCTGATGTTGATTGAGTTAGCCGAATTCAGCCCCAAAGCCACCTTCAGTTCGTCATCATCAAACGCCTGTTTAACCAGCGCCTGACAGGCATCAAAATCACCGTCGATGGCGACAGTTTCAATATTGCCGCCCAGCGTACAGAACAATTTTTCCTGTAATGGGCTGATCTTGCCGTTCGGGTAGAGGATCACCACGCGCACATTTTTCAGGCCATAAAAGGCATGTGCAACCGCCGCGCCGGTATCACCTGAGGTCGCCGTCAGAATGGTTACCGGCTTGTCGCCGCTGATGTGCGTCAGCATTTGCGCCATAAAGCGCCCGCCAAAGTCTTTAAATGCAAGCGTAGGGCCGTGGAACAGTTCCAGACAGCCGACATCTGCGGCAACCTGAGCAACCGGTGCCGGAAAAGCAAATGCAGCACGCACGCGTTTTTCCAGAATTTCCTGAGGGATCTCATCACCAATAAATGCGGACAGGATCTTCGCGCTGCGGCTAACGAAGTCCTGGTTCAGCATCTCATCCACTTCTGTCAGATTGAATTCCGGTAGATCGTGCGGAAAAAACAATCCCTGATTCTTGCCAAGCCCTTGCGTGACGGCCTGCGCAAAGCTGACCTGCTCGTTATGATCTTTCAGATTATACAGTTTCATTGATTATCCCAGTACCCGTGCGCCTGCCGTGTCCAGCCGGCAAATATGAACAAAGCCTTCCTGATTTTGCAGGTAATTTTTACTCAGCCAATCTGCTACGCGCTGCGCCGTATCCGGCTTATCGCACAAGGCGAACAGCGTCGGCCCTGACCCGGAGATCCCGCTGGCCAGCGCGCCAATTTCTGTTACCGCCTGACGCGCCTGACTAAAGCCTGGCAGCAAGCGGGTACGATACGGCTCAGCAATGACGTCCTTCATCAGCTTCGCGGCAAGCCCAGGCTGACGGGAATAGCAGGCATGGATAAATCCAGCCAGATGTCGCCCGTGGGCGATACAGTCCTGACGGCGATACTGCGCAGGTAGAATCGCCCGCGCTTCTGCCGTCGACACTTTAATCCCCGGATACGCCAGTACCCATAGCCACTCATCAAAGCCTGGCACCTGCTGGCTGATAATGCCGTTTTCTTCAATCATTAACTGCATGCCGCCCAAAAAGCACGGGGCAACATTATCGTAATGAATACTGCCGGAGATACGCCCTTCCAGCTCGCCCATTATCGCCAACAGGCGCGTATCGTTGAGCGGCTTACCGCAGTGTTCGTTCATAGCGACTAGCGCCGCCACGACGGAACAGGCGCTGGAGCCTAACCCGGAGCCAATCGGCATATTTTTTTCCAGCGTCATCGCCACCGGAACCGTTTTACCCAGCTCCTGGCAGAATCGCTCCCAACACTGATAGACAATATTTTCGCGCGGCTCTGACGGCAGCTTGTTGGCAAAGCGCCCAAGGTTGTTCAGGCTGAACTGATCAGCCGCCTCAACGGACACCACATCGCCCAACAGCGAACCGTCCACCGGAGTTACTGCCGCACCAAGCACATCAAACCCGACGCTCATATTGGCACTGGAAGCCGGGGCATAAACTCTCACCATGTCAGACTCCTAACTTCCATGAAAGGGTGCGTAGCAGGTCGGCAAAGACGCCCGCTGCCGTCACGTCGTTACCCGCGCCATATCCGCGCAGAACCAATGGTAACGGCTGATAGTAGTGGCTATAGAATGCCAGCGCGTTCTCACCGTTTTTCACTTTAAACAGCGGATCGTTGCCGTCTACTGCATCAATTTTCACGCGACAAACGCCGTCCTCTTCGATATTGCCAACATAACGCAATACTTTTCCCTCATCACGGGCTTTCGCCACGCGCGCGGCAAAGACGTCATCCAACTGTGGCAATTTCGCCATAAACGCGGATACATCACCGGAATCATCAAACTCTTTTGGCAGAACTGGCTCAATGACCACGTCTGAAAGCTCCAGCTCACGACCTGTCTCACGGGCGAGGATCAGCAGCTTACGTGCCACATCCATGCCGGAAAGATCGTCACGCGGATCGGGCTCGGTATAGCCCATCTCACGCGCCATGGTGGTGGCTTGCGAGAAGCTCATGCCTTCATCCAGCTTGCCGAAAATAAACGACAGCGAGCCGGAAAGAATACCGGAGAAACGCTGCAATTCATCACCTGCGCTGAGCAGGTTTTGCAGGTTTTCAATTACCGGCAAGCCTGCGCCCACGTTGGTGTCGTAGAGGAATTTACGCCGGGACTTCGCGGCGGCAAAACGCAGCTGATGGTAGTAATCCATCGACGAGGTGTTGGCCTTTTTGTTCGGCGTAACCACATGGAAGCCTTCGCGCAGGAAATCAGCATACTGATCCGCCACCGCCTGGCTTGACGTACAGTCGACAATCACCGGATTAAGCAGATGATATTCTTTCACCAGGCGAATTAAGCGCCCAAGGTTGAATGGCTCTTTCGCGCTTTCCAGCTCCGACTGCCAGTTCTCCAGATTCAGTCCATGGACGTTAGTCAGCAGAGCCTTCGAATTCGCCACGCCGCACACGCGAAGATCGATATGCTTCTTTTTGAGCCAGGTTTGCTGACGTTTAAGCTGCTCCAGTAGCGCACCGCCCACGCCGCCTACGCCAATCACAAACACTTCAATCACCTGGTCGGTGTTGAACAGCATTTGATGGGTCACGCGAACGCCGGTGGTCGCGTCGTCGTTGTTCACCACCACCGAAATAGAACGCTCAGACGACCCCTGGGCGATCGCCACGATATTGATGTTCGCGCGAGCCAATGCGGCAAAGAATTTCGCCGAAATGCCACGCAGAGTACGCATACCATCGCCAACAACAGAGATGATAGCCAGACGCTCAGTTACCGCCAGCGGCTCCAGCAGGCCTTCTTTCAGTTCGAGGTAGAATTCATCCTGCATGGCGCGTTGCGCACGTGCGCAGTCGCCCTGCGGGACGCAGAAGCTGATGCTATATTCGGAAGAGGATTGGGTGATCAGCACTACCGAGATGCCCGCACGCGACATTGCGGCAAAAACGCGTGCCGCCATACCCACCATGCCTTTCATTCCTGGGCCGGAAACGCTAAACATCGCCATGTTATTGAGATTAGAAATACCTTTTACCGGCAAATCGTCGTCATCACTGCTGGCGCCAATCAACGTGCCAGGCGCTTGTGGATTGCCGGTATTTTTAATCAGGCAAGGGATCTGGAACTGGGCAATAGGGGTAATGGTGCGCGGGTGCAGCACTTTGGCGCCGAAGTAAGAAAGCTCCATCGCTTCCTGATAAGACATCGACTTCAGCAGTCGGGCGTCGGGTACCTGACGCGGATCGCAAGTATATACGCCGTCAACATCGGTCCAGATCTCACAACAATCCGCGCGCAAACAGGCGGCCAGTACGGCGGCAGAGTAGTCGGAGCCATTACGCCCCAGCACCACTAACTCACCTTTCTCATTCCCGGCGGTAAATCCGGCCATCAAAATCATGTGGTCCGCAGGAATACGGCTGGCGGCAATGCGGCGCGTAGATTCGGCGATATCAACGGTAGATTCGAGGTAATGGCCGACTGCCAGCAATTTCTCCACCGGATCGATGACCGTCACGTTGTGCCCGCGCGCTTCCAGCAGGCCTGCCATGATGGCGATCGACATTTTTTCGCCACGGCAGATAAGCGCGGCATTGATGCTGTCCGGGCACTGTCCCAACAGGCTGATGCCATGCAGGACGTGTTTAATCTGGGCAAACTCTTGTTCAACAAAGGCTTTGAGCGGGGCCAACGGAAAACCCGGCTGCGCGGCGGCCAAACCCACCAATAGCTCAGAGAAAATACGTTCGGCGTCGCTGATATTGGCTAAAGCATCCTGACCACCGATGGTCTTCTCAATCATCGCCACCAGATGGTTGGTAATTTTTGCGGGGGCAGAGAGCACGGTCGCGACCTGCCCCTGTCTGGCATTGCTTTCCAGAATATCGGCAACCCGCAGAAAGCGCTCTGCATTTGCCACTGATGTACCGCCGAACTTCAACACTCGCATGGTTTACCTCATTGCCTTTGGTCGAAAAAAAAGCCCGCACTGTTTAGGTGCGGGCTTTTTCTTGTGTTTCCTGTACGCGTCAGCCCGCACCGTTACCTGTGGTAATGGTGATGGTTGTGGTAATAGTGATGCTGATGCGTTTCATGATGTTGTGTGCTCTGTAATTATTATCTGTCTGTCTTGTATTCTTTTAGGGTTAAAGTATCTGCTGACCTAAGTCAATAAATTTTTAAATTGATCACATTCCGAAACTTGTTCATGAGCGACTGCTTGCCCTTTTACTTTCAACCAATACAGCATGTCTCGCCCACTTGAAACCAGAGTAAAACACTGCACAACAAACATTGATCAAAACTTTATTTTGTTAGATTTTTTTCTATATCATGTAAAAAACGGTGCAACATTGCCGTGTCTCGCTGCTCTAACAGACCCATTCGCTGTTGCAGCCAGTCCGTCAACTTAATGTCGTCAGAAACGTTCAGCGTGGCTAATAAACGCAAAACACGTTCGCGCAATGCCTGTAGCTGATGCTCATCCGTCATCTCAATGTTTCTGGCCGGTTGTTGTATTAAACCTGCTAATTGATAGCAATACACCATCACCGCCTGCCCCAAATTGAGTGATGGATAGTCAGCCACCATCGGTACCCCGGTGAGGACATCCGCCAGAGCCAATTCTTCGTTGGTCAGCCCCGAATCTTCACGACCAAAAACCAGCGCGGCGTGATCCATCCACGTTGATTTTTCCTGCAACAGGGGAACCAGTTCGACCGGCGTAGCGTAATAATGAAACTTCGCGCGGCTGCGCGCCGTGGTCGCGACGGTAAAATCCACGTCGTGAAGCGCCTCGGCTAACGTTGGAAAAACGTTAATATTATCAATAATATCACCCGAGCCATGCGCAACCCATCGCGTGGCAGGTTCCAGGTGGGCCTCGCTGTCAACGATCCGCAACTGGGTGAATCCCATGGTCTTCATCGCACGGGCTGCCGCACCAATATTTTCCGCTCTGGCGGGGGCAACCAGAATAATTGTTAAACGCATTTTGATACTCTTTTAGCCTATGTGCAGGTAATAATGTGACGTGCATCAACATATTACGCAGCGCGAATTTACATATTTTTAACAGAAATCACTGAAAAAGCATTTCGCATCCGGTAAAAAATGCTAAACTATTTCCAGACTGAACTATTGCCCTTTATGTTAACAAAAGTTGCATATCCTTCTGTTTATCCATGATAATTTAATTTAAAATGGATCGCATTGGTTGGATTCATTACATTTATTAATTAGCGCGTGCAACTAGTTGTAATATTGCAATTTTGTGATGAAAGCAAACATTTGGATACGTTGATTTCATCAAACTGTTAACGTGCTACAATTGAACTTGATATATGTCAACGAAGCGTAGTTTTATTGGGTGTCCGGCATGTCTTAGCCTGTTATGTTGCTGTTAAAATGGTTAGGATGACAGCCGTTTTTGACACTGTCGGGTCCAGAGGGAAACTACCCACGACCAAGCTAATGATGTTGTTGACGTTGATGGAAAGTGCATCAAGAACGCAATTACGTACTTTAGTCATGTTACGCCGATCATGTTAATTTACGGCATGCATCAGGCAGGTCAGGGACTTTTGTACTTCCTGTTTCGATTTAGTTGGCAATTTAGGTAGCAAACATGCAGACCCCGCACATTCTTATCGTTGAAGACGAGTTAGTAACACGCAACACGTTGAAAAGCATTTTCGAAGCAGAAGGCTATGATGTATTCGAAGCGACAGATGGCGCGGAAATGCATCAGATTCTCTCTGAATATGACATCAACCTTGTGATTATGGATATCAATCTGCCTGGGAAAAATGGCCTCCTGTTAGCGCGCGAACTCCGCGAACAAGCTAACGTTGCGCTGATGTTCCTGACGGGCCGTGATAACGAAGTCGATAAAATTCTCGGCCTCGAAATCGGCGCAGACGATTACATCACCAAGCCGTTTAACCCGCGCGAACTGACTATCCGTGCTCGTAACCTGCTGTCGCGTACCATGAACCTGGGTACCGTCAGCGAAGAACGCCGTAGCGTCGAGAGCTACAAGTTCAATGGCTGGGAGCTGGACATCAACAGCCGCTCTCTGATTGGTCCTGATGGCGAGCAGTATAAACTGCCACGCAGCGAATTCCGCGCCATGCTTCACTTCTGTGAGAATCCGGGCAAAATCCAGTCTCGCGCAGAACTGCTGAAAAAAATGACCGGTCGCGAACTGAAGCCGCATGACCGTACCGTTGACGTGACTATCCGCCGCATTCGTAAACATTTCGAATCAACGCCGGATACGCCAGAAATCATCGCCACCATTCACGGGGAAGGCTACCGTTTCTGCGGCGACCTGCAGGATTAATTCGATCCTCACAGGTAAAAAAACGGCGCAATATGCGCCGTTTTTCATTTCACCACAGCCCTATTTCCATAAGCGAAACTCGTCACTCTGCGCAGGCTGAGACTCCGGAATTTCTGTCGGCTTTGGTTTTGGCTGTGCCAGCGAGTGCCAGTCAAGATGACGCGTCAGGAACATCACGCCACACAACGCGACCAACAGCACGCCGGTTCCCAGCAGTAAAGAGCTGTCCTGTGAACGGAGCAACACCCACATCACACCATCCAGCCCCAGCAGCGCTACGGTGAACAAAATACTCTTAAGCCAACCCTGTAATATCGCCTGCAGATACACACCGTTCATCAACGCCCCCACCAGACTCGCCGTAATCCACGCGGCGGTAAAACCAATATGTTCTGACAACGCCAGCAGCAACAGATAAAACATCACCAGCGATAATCCCACCAGCAGGTACTGCATCGGGTGCAGTCGAAGGCTGGTCATGCTTTCAAGAACAAAGAAAGACATAAAGGTCAGCACAATCAGCAAAATGGCATATTTTGTCGCCCTGTCCGTCAGTTGGTATTGATCCGCAGGCGTGGCGACAGCGACGCTAAATGCAGGCATTCCCTCCCAGCCAATCTTTTCGCCATCAAAGCGTTCGCCGAGGTTATTGGCAAACCAACTGCTTTGCCACTGGGCATTGAATCCAGACTTACTGATTTCGCGCTTAGCCGGAAGAAAATCCCCAAGAAAGTTGGGATGCGACCAATTGCTGGTTAAGGTCATTTCACTGTTACGGCCAACCGGAACAACGGAGAAATCTCCTGTTCCGCTCAAATTCAGCGACAGCGTCATGCTCAGGTTTTGCTCCGCCCAGCTCGCGTCGGGTAACGGAATGTGGATCCCCTGCGCACGTCCATCCAACCCCGTCCCCGGCTCAACCGCCAGCGACGTTCCATTGACCTGCGGCGCTTGCACCACACCAATCCCGCGCGCATCCCCCACTCCAACCACGATAAATGGTTTGCCGACGCTGACGTTGGGATGGTTTAAATCACGCAAACGTTCAGCGTTAAACTCGGCCTTCACCGAGATATCGTTGTGCCAGACCTGGCCCTCATAAATACCGATTTTACGCGCTTCAACGTTCTGACTCCCCTCAACCACCAACGACTCCGGCAGCCAGAAATGGATATAGCTTCGCTTACGCTGGATCTCTTTGCCATCCTCCAGCGAGGTATAAAGCTCTGTCACCGGAATGGCTATCAACGGGCCGACCATCTTTTGCGGTCCGCTGGTGCTCTGGCGGATTGCATCTTCAACGTCATTGCGATAATCCGATCGCTCTACGATTATCTGCCTGACCATTGTCAGGGGAATTAACAGCAGCAGCATGGCGCCACCCAGAGTGACGATTTTCCAGAACAGGGGTGATTTCAACATAGCGTTCTCCTTTGCAATATCAGCAAGGTAGAACAGCTATGTGCGGAGAATTTGAAGTTATGTGAAGTGACGGTGAAGCGTAAACGAAGCTTGTGCGCCGCCCTCTGGTCGGTTAGATAATGTCACCGCGCCTTCATGCAGTCGTGCAACTTCACTGACAAACGCCAGCCCCAAACCGCTGCTCTTGTGTCCATTCTCGCGGGGCAGCGAGTAGAAGCGCTCAAAAATACGCGGCAACGCAAAGTCAGGGATCCCGCTACCGCTGTCGGTAACCTGCAACGTGACCCGATCCTCGTGCTGATGTGCACTCAGCACAATCGTCCCGTCCTGTGGCGTAAAGTCGATAGCGTTGTCGAGTAAATTCCCCAATGCCTGCTCCAGTAACGCGGGATCGGCTGCGACGCTAAGCGATGAAGGCAGAATGGTCAGCGTGATGTTTTTTGCCGCCAGCTGCACGCTACGCGCCTCTTTAAGCTGAGCAAACAGCGCATCTACCGCCACTGGCGTCAACGTAATGTCCTGCCGATTCTCCAGTCGCGCCTGACGTAACAAGGTTTCAACCAGCGCCTGCATGCGCGCATTTTGCGTCAGAATATTATCGGTAAAGCGCGCTACCACGTTTGGCGGCGGACCTTCGCGCAGTATCTCTGCCGCGCCACGAATGGCCGCCAGCGGGCTTTTCAGCTCATGCGTTAACGCGTAGACATACTGCTCAATGTAGTTCTTGCCTTCGAGCTTCAGACGCATACTTTCCAGCGCCTGCGCCAGTTTGCGTAACTCGCTACTGCCTAAATCAGGCAGTGGGACGGGGCGATTCTCAGTAACGGAATCGGCATAACGCGCCAGCCGGGCAATGGAGCGGTTTATCCACCATACCATCCCGAAGCCAATCACCAGGGCAATACCCAGCAATACGGCGCTGGCCCACAGCATTCGCCGTTCACTGCGTTTAATCACCGGCGCCATCGCTGCATTTGGTTTGCCGACACTGAGCACACCGATAATACGACCACCGTCTACAATCGGCGCGGCAACGTACATCACCGAGCTTTCCGGATCATCCGGGTTTTGCGGCGTACTACGAGCGCCATACTGCCCACGTAACGTTAACCACACGTCGTTCCAGCGGGAGTAGTCCTGACCGACGGCCTGGTTAGCTGAATCAAACACCACCTTGCCCTGCGCGTCCGTCATGTAGACATGGTATTCATTACGTACTTTGTTAATGCCGCTGATATTGGCGCGGAATGGGCGGTTATGCAGTTGCGAAAAGGCCTGCGCCAGCTTGCCGTTGGTGGGGGTGTCAGAGAGTAAGTCATCACGCGCCAGCGCAGCCAGCAGCGTGGCGGTATCAATCAATGAGCCTTCAGTCGCTCGACGGACGCCTGGCTTAATTTCCTGCACAAAGATCGACAGAACGAACCAGGCAGCGACGGCAACAATCAGAAAATAGCCGAGCAGCAAACGCATGCCAATGCGCATCAAACGCTCCTCAGGCTGTATCCCATACCGCGATGCGTATTGATGGGGGAAAGCTCGGGGTTGATGGCCCGCAGCTTGGCGCGCAGCGTTTTGATGTGGGTATCGACCGTTCTGTCAAAGGTATCCTGCGCATCGGCCCAGACTAAATCCATCAGTTGTTGGCGGGAGTAAATACGTCCCGGCGACATCAGCAGTGTTTTCAGCAGCAGGAATTCATAGCGCGTCAGGTTCAACGGCATGCCGAACCAGGTAATCTGCGCGGCCAGCTCATTAAGTTCAAAATCCCCACAGCGCGTTGTCAATGAAGGCGTGGAGAATTTTTGCACCCGCCGCAGCAGCGTACGCACACGAGCGCACACTTCACGCGGCGAGAAAGGCTTGGCAACATAGTCATCCGCGCCAATTTCCAGCCCCAACAGGCGATCCACTTCATCGCTGCGTGCGGTCAGAAACAGGATCGGCAACGCCGGGTGGCGTTCAAGTAAACGTCGGCACAGTTCAAAACCGCTTATATCCGGTAGCCCGACATCCAGAATGATGGCATCAGGGCATTGCTGGCGAGACTTCTCCAGCACGGGAAATCCGCGCTCAAACGCCTCTACGCTAAACCCCTCTTGCTGCAGCATGTAGATAAGCGTATCAGCGATTCCCTGCTCATCCTCAACCAACCAGATCAACGGCTGTTGCATTGTGCTTCCTTGTTATTGCCGCCACGGCATGATGGGTACCGCGCTAATGGCATTTTTGGGCGATCCATCGACGACTTTATCTGAATAAGCCAGATAGGCCAGCGCATTACGTTTCGCATCGTAAAAACGCACGACCTGTAAAGATTTAAACACCAGCGAGGTACGTTTTTTAAATACCACTTCGCCCTGAGCTTTACCGTTCTTGATTCTGTCGCTCAGTTCTACCGGCCCAACCTGCTGGCAGGAAATGGCGGCATCGGAGGTATCTTCCGCCAGCCCCAGACCACCTTTGATGCCGCCAGTCTTCGCCCGACTCACGTAGCAGGTCACGTTGGTAACATCCGGATCGTCAAACGCTTCGACCACAATTTTATGATCCGGGCCGAACATTTTGAACACCGTATCGACAGATCCAATCTGCTCTGCATGGGCAACCTGCGCCAACATCAGCAGAATTGAGGAAATGACTAAGCTCTTATATTTCATATTGTTACCATTTTTAAAAGTTACTCTGTGCAATTATTCGACATTCTAAGATAAAACGTATACAGATCACAGGATTACAATAATCACGCTTTCGTATGTCCGAAAAAAGCATTTATGAGCAAAAAAAACACTGAATGCTAAAACAGCAAAAAATGCTATTATCCTCATACCTGACGTCAGGTACTCGTTGTTGAAAGGATGAGGATATTTTATGGATCAGGCTGGCATTATTCGCGACCTATTAATCTGGCTGGAAGGTCATCTGGATCAGCCTTTGTCGCTTGACAATGTGGCGGCAAAAGCGGGCTATTCCAAGTGGCACCTGCAGAGAATGTTTAAGGACGTGACGGGCCATGCTATTGGCGCCTATATCAGCGCCCGTCGTTTATCGAAATCTGCAGTGGCGCTGCGCCTGACTGCGCGCCCAATTTTGGATATTGCGCTGCAATATCGCTTCGACTCTCAACAAACCTTTACTCGCGCGTTCAAGAAACAGTTTTCCCAAACGCCTGCGCTGTATCGTCGCTCCCCGGAATGGAGTGCGTTTGGTATTCGCCCGCCAATGCGCCTGGGTGAATTTGCGATGCCTGCGCACGAGTTTGTCACCCTGGAAGATACGCAACTACTCGGCACCACGCAAAGCTATTCCTGCTCGCTGGAACAGATTTCAGATTTCCGTCATGAAATGCGTATTCAGTTCTGGCGCGACTTCCTCAGTCAGGCTCCTGCGATCCCGCCAGTCCTGTACGGGCTTAACGAAACACGTCCGAGCATTGAAAAAGATGACGAGCAGGAAGTGTTTTACACCACTGCACTGACGCCGGAACAGGCCAATGGCTATGTGCCGTCGGCGCAGCCTATCCTGTTACAGGGTGGCGAGTACGTGATGTTTACCTACGAAGGGCTGGGAACCGGCGTGCAAGAGTTTATCCTGACGGTTTACGGCACATGCATGCCAATGCTGAACCTGACGCGCCGTAAAGGACAGGATATCGAGCGATATTACCCGGCAGAAGATGCCAAAGCGGGAGATCGCCCGATCAACCTGCGCTGCGAATTCCTGATTCCGATTCGCCGCTAGCGCTGTAGTTCATCCAACGCAGGGGCGTCCAGATGTGAGATGTCCCCTGCCGTTTCAACGACCCATCCCGGCGCCAGCCATAAGCTTTCCTGGTAATCAACGCGAGAAATAGAACAGTTGCGCAGACGCAAGCGACGTTCAGCCCATGCCGGTAATCCAAGAATTGTACTCACCAGGCAACCCAGCGCGATACCGTGACTGACCAGCAGCGGGCGACTTCCCGGCGGCAATTCCAGACAGGATGCCAGCGCTGCGTTGACGCGATCGCTCAATTCCTGCATCGATTCCCCTTCCGGGATACGACCATCCACCGTACCGTTCACCAACTGGCGACGCCAGCCCTCTTCCTCCGGCGTCAGCGTATCGATGTGACGTTTTTCCAGCACACCCATATTTAGCTCGCGCAGACGGGAGTCATAGGTGATATCACAGCCACAGGCCTGGGCGATGATTTCTGCGGTGCGTCGTGTACGACCAAGATCGCTACTGATGACATGCGTAATACCAAACGAGCGAGCGCGTTCACCCACCTGCATGGCTTGCTGTTCACCTTTAGCGGTTAGTGGGCTGTCTGACTGGCCTTGAATACGTCGCTCGGCGTTCCACTGCGTTTCGCCATGGCGAACAAGGTATACCTGTAACATGCTTTTTTTCCGTTATACTGCGATGCGATGAATTTTCAAACTGAGCTTAATTATGCACAAGGTTATCTCTGCGACCACCAATCCTGCCAAAATTCAGGCAATTCTGCGGGCATTTGAAGAGATTTTCGGGGAAGGATCCTGCCATATAGAACCCGTCGCCGTCGAGAGTGGCGTGCCGGAACAACCTTTCGGAAACCAGGAAACGCGCACTGGCGCACGAAATCGCGTTGATAACGCTCGCCGCCAGCACCCGCAGGCTGATTTCTGGGTCGCCATTGAAGCAGGAATTGACGACGATGCCACCTTCAGTTGGGTAGTAATTGATAACGGCATCCAGCGCGGTGAAGCCCGTTCAGCCACGCTACCATTGCCTACTGTCATTCTCGACAGAGTCCGCAAAGGTGAAGCACTCGGCCCGGTGATGTCGGACTATACAGGTATTGATGAGATTGGCCGTAAAGAGGGCGCAATCGGCGTCTTTACCGCGGGTAAGCTGACGCGCTCGAGCGTCTACCATCAGGCGGTGATTCTGGCGCTCAGCCCGTTTCATAACGCGGTGTATTTATAGCATTGTGCCGGATGTTCAATCGTAGGCCGGATAAGGCAAAGCCACATCCGGCGAATCAATTTTTCCCGAGCAACACCTGTTCCAGCCACTGACGCAGATCCACCGGCGCGGATTTGAGGCTGTTCGACCCTCGCGTAATAGTAGCAATCCCCGCCCCGAGCTCGTTTTTAAGCTCACGCTGGCTCATCTCACCGCGCAGCAGCTCTTCAATGATACGCACACGCGTTCCCAACGCTTCACGCTCATCCGGCGTTAACATCAAATTGAGCAGTGGCAGGTGTAAATCTTGTTCGTAGGCGTGTTTAAGCAGATCGACAAAACGTAACCACTCCTGGTGACGTTGTTCTGCCATCGCTGCTGAATAGGGTGATTGCTGAGTCATAAGATATCGCCATCGTTGCGGGGGAAGCGTGCTTGCCTCCCCCTTTTGTACTCTTTAACGAGTACGATAGCATAACACAATCGACACGATCAGTAACGACGTTGCCATTCTGCGTCGCTCATCAACTCCGGTTTATCACCGAGGAAATAGCGATAGTACGCATCGTAAGCCAGCACGTTCTTCACATAACCACGCGTCTCTGAGAATGGAATGCTCTCGACAAACGCGACGGCATCAATGCGGCCAGCGCTATTGCCAAGCCAGGTGCGAACGCGTCCCGGACCGGCGTTATAGGCTGCTGACGCAAAGATGCGGTTATTGCCAAATTGCTGATACACGTACTGCAAATAGCTGGTTCCGATGTTGATGTTGGTATCAGGATCCAATAGCTGGCTCGGACTGCTGTAACCTGGAATCGAGAACATTTTCACCGTATGCGTCGCCGTACCCGGCATAATCTGCATCAGCCCGCTTGCGCCAACCGGTGATTTCACTTTCGGGTTCCAGGCGCTTTCCTGACGCGCTATCGCCATCGCATAGCTTGGCTGAATATCCTTGCCGCTGGTGTAACGGGTAAAAAGATCTTTATAGGCCAATGGGAAGCGCTCTTCCAGATGATCCCACAGTTTTCCGGCGATCGTCGCCTGAACGCTTAGATCCCACCAGTGATTATTGAACGCGTAACGCGCCAACTGAGCCTGCTCGGACTTGGTACGGCTGGTGACCAGATTCGCCCATTCACTGCGCGCAGTATTATCCATGTTCCAGTACATTAGCTCGCGGACGCGTGCCATTTCCGGGCCCTGAGTCAGCGCAGAATCAACGTTCGCTGGTGCTTTATCCACTTTCAGCTCGTACTCTTCGCCCAGGCGCTGTGCCGCCACCATCGGATAGAAACCGCGCTGCTGCATGAGTTGGTGCAGGATCTCTTTGGCTTCCGCATCGCGTCCGCGCTCCAGCAGCAGATCCGCTTGCCAGTAGCGCCACTCATCTTTTTCTTTGGCTTCCATTGGCAGACGCGCCAGCCAGGTATTCAGGCCACGACGATCGCCGGTTCCCAGCGCCATGCGCACCCGGCGCTCCACAAGCGAGGTGGAGTTGGAGCGCATAATCGCATCATCACGCCATTTGGCCTGCTCGTCGGTAACGTCATTGCCCATCAGACGCCAGGCGACAATGTCGCGCAGCTCCTGGGTTTGCTCGTCATTAAGCTGTTGCGCCTGCACCAGGGAAGGGATCATCAGGCGGGCATTCTCCACATCCTGACGCGCCACGCTGGCAAAGGCGACCGCCGCCATCTGTCGGGTGAAATCCGTTGCGCCGGTGGTGCGAGCAAAGGTCATTACCGAATTCGGATCGTTGGCCAGCGCGATGATCGCTGAAGCAATGGTTTGGTATTGCGCGGGCATCTGTCCGGCCAACGCCGTGACCAGTCCGGTATTCCCGGCTTTCATCGCCAGACGAATACGCTCCAGATACGCCAGCGGATCCTGGGTGCCTGAGGCACGCCATACGCCGAATAATTTGTCACAGGCGTTCGGCTGACTTTTTCCGCTCAGCCACAGTTCTTTCGCCCCCTGCCAGGCTTCTTCAGTTTGTCCGGTACTCCATTTCGCGAAGTAATAGTTACATTGCGCTTCGGTGGTGCCCGGTTTTTCCGGACTGAACGCCAGCAGCCCACGCCAGTCTTCGCGGCGCGCCAGTTCATTCACGAAACGAGATTGCAGAGTACGCGCCGGGGGCAGCGTCGGGTTGGCGCGCACAAAATTGGTGACAGTAATGGTGGGCTGATTCATCAGATCGTCAGTGATCTGGCGATATTCCAGATAAGGATACAGAGGATAGTTCTTCAGGCCAGGCATCATCTGCTCTACGACATCCATCTGCCGGTTATCCCAGGCCTGCTTAATTTGCGCATAGCGATTGCGCTGCTCATCCAGGGAATCCGCTCGCGCTACTTGACTGACCGTCAGCAGACATACGCTGGCAGCCAGCAGGCGCCAGGTAAATTGTTTGGCTTTGTCCACAAGCTCTTCCTCTTCTCATGTTACGTCTGTGCAGCATCATGCCGCTTAATTCATTCATGCTAACCAGACATTGCAGAATGCGCCACGTCACGGACACTTTTTTACTTTTGTTGCGAGTGGGATCTGCTGGCTGGGATTGGACAATGAAAAAGGCTACACTTCGCCTTTGATAACTATTTACCAATAATTAGCCCTAAATAATTCAAGTTGCAGCAAGGCGGCGAGGAAGTGAATCCCCTGAGCGTACAAAAGTACGTGACTGGGGTGAACGACACAGCCAACGCATCTGCGGCTTGAAGTATGACGGGATAAACATAGAGGCGAGTCCAACGTGGCCCAATTCGTTTATACCATGCATCGTGTCGGCAAGGTCGTTCCGCCGAAACGTCATATTCTTAAAAACATCTCACTGAGCTTCTTCCCTGGCGCCAAAATCGGTGTTCTCGGTCTGAACGGTGCGGGTAAATCTACCCTGCTGCGCATCATGGCCGGTATTGATACTGATATCGAAGGTGAAGCTCGCCCACAGCCTGGCATTAAAATCGGTTACCTGCCACAGGAACCAAAACTGAACCCGGAACATACCGTTCGTGAATCCGTGGAAGAAGCGGTTGCCGAAGTGGTTAACGCGCTGAAAGGTCTGGATGAAGTGTACGCCAAGTACGCCGAACCGGACGCTGACTTCGATAAGCTGGCCGCGCAACAGGGCAAGTTTGAAGAGATCATTCAGGCGCACGACGGTCATAACCTGAACGTGCAGCTTGAGCGTGCCGCTGACGCCCTGCGTCTGCCGGACTGGGACGCTAAAATTGAGAATCTCTCCGGTGGTGAACGCCGCCGCGTCGCGCTGTGCCGCCTGCTGCTGGAAAAACCAGACATGCTGCTGCTCGACGAACCGACTAACCACCTGGACGCCGAATCCGTCGCGTGGCTGGAACGCTTCCTGCACGACTTCGAAGGTACCGTAGTGGCAATTACCCACGACCGTTACTTCCTCGACAACGTTGCCGGCTGGATCCTGGAGCTGGACCGTGGTGAAGGTATTCCGTGGGAAGGTAACTACTCTTCCTGGCTGGAGCAGAAAGATCAGCGTCTGGCCCAGGAAGCCTCTCAGGAAGCGGCTCGCCGTAAATCCATTGAGAAAGAGCTGGAGTGGGTTCGTCAGGGCGCGAAAGGCCGTCAGTCTAAGGGCAAAGCCCGTCTGGCACGCTTTGAAGAGCTGAACAACACTGAATACCAGAAACGTAACGAAACCAACGAATTGTTTATCCCACCTGGAGCACGTCTGGGCGATAAAGTTGTTGAAGTCACCAATCTGCGTAAATCCTACGGGGATCGCGTGCTGATTGACGACCTGAGCTTCTCGGTACCGAAAGGCGCTATCGTCGGCATCATCGGTCCGAACGGTGCGGGTAAATCAACCCTGTTCCGTATGATGTCCGGCCAGGAACAGCCTGACAGCGGTACCATCACGCTGGGTGAAACCGTCAAACTGGCCTCCGTTGACCAGTTCCGTGACGCCATGGACAACAGCAAAACCGTGTGGGAAGAAGTGTCCGGCGGGCTGGATATCATGAAGATCGGCAACACCGAAATGCCAAGCCGTGCCTACGTGGGCCGCTTCAACTTCAAAGGTGTGGATCAGGGTAAACGCGTTGGCGAGTTGTCCGGCGGTGAGCGTGGTCGTCTGCACCTGGCGAAGCTGCTGCAAGTTGGCGGCAACATGCTGCTGCTCGATGAACCAACCAACGACCTGGATATCGAAACCCTGCGCGCGCTGGAAAACGCCCTGCTGGAGTTCCCGGGCTGCGCGATGGTTATCTCGCACGACCGTTGGTTCCTTGACCGTATCGCGACCCACATTCTGGATTACCAGGATGAGGGTAAGGTTGAGTTCTTCGAAGGTAACTTTACCGAATACGAAGAGTACAAGAAACGCACGCTGGGCGCCGATGCGCTGGAGCCGAAGCGTATTAAGTACAAGCGTATTTCTAAGTAATTAGCGTTAAGCGCCGGATGGCGGCGTGATACCACATCCGGCCTACGAGGTTAGTGCGACTTGTAGGCCGGATAAGCGCAGCGCATCCGGCATTAAAAACCTATCTCTGCTCGCCCATCAACTCTTTCACCAGCTCCACGCAGCGCAGGAAGCGGCCGTCGTAGTCAGGCTCCTGAACGTGCACAAAATTGATATTGTTTTCCTGCAACATCTCGACCAGCAGCGTCTGAAACGCTTTTCTGTCAACTGAACTTCCAAGGCTGCGCAAGCCATCCGCTACCCACGGGGTGTTGTTTTCCAGCAGGATAACCAGGTCGAAGCGATACTCGTCAATCAGCGCTTGCACAAACGGGTGTTCACGCCCTTCATACTTTTTGCAGAAAGCCTGAGTGGTCACGAAATCGGTGTCGATGAACGCCACTTTATTGGCGTACTTAACAGCAAAATCAATGTATTGCGCTTGTCCCAGGGCAATTTTATCGTAATCAGAATACTGTAACGCCATCTCATCGCCGCCCAAATGGGAGAAGACGTAATCACGCCCATATTCCCACGCACTGGTGGTGTTAAAGATGTTGGCGAGCTTGTTCACCAGCGTCGATTTACCGCTCGACTCCCCGCCGAGGATCGCCACGGTGCGCACGAAAAACGGCTTCACTTCGGTCGGAATATACTCCCAGTAGCGAAACGGGTTTTCACGGATTTGCCCGCCGCTGATGCTCATAAACGTCCGCTTGGGATCCACCAGCACGGTTTCGATCCCCAGATGTTCGAGATACTGCGGGGCATCTGATTCTTCAGAGGTGTAGATCCAGTTTGGCTGGATCCCTTTCTCCTGCATAAACGTTTTGATCCCGTTGCTCCACACGTCCCAACCGTGTGGATACGGCTCCATGCCCTCTTCGTTGAAGGCATGAATACGGATATTTTTCTGATACTTAAAGGTTTGCAGCAGCCAGCGTAGACGATCGGGCACCGTAGGCTGTTGCGACATGGCACTGTCTTCAAACAGGCTGCGATCGCGCGTGTCGTCATAGCCCATGATGATATGCAGTTCATCAACCTGACTACAGGCGCGCTGGATAAGATAGATATGGCCGGTATGCAGCGGATAAAACTTACCAAATACCACACCGATATTTTTCTGCTGGCGCGGAAACTCCAGTCCGAGAAAACGGTGCAACGCCTCCAGCTTTTGCGCGCTGGGGCTTTTAATTTTGGCATTCAGAAGCTGGCTTAGATATCCCTTGGTCATGCCACTGGCATCTGCCACCTGTTGCAGGGTACAACCCTTTTTCTTAATGGCGGTTTTCAGATAATCAAATGACACAAGAGCCTCCTGCTGGAAAAATCGCGTAACACTGCCTGATGACGCATCGCTTATCAGGCCTACAAATTCAGTACGTACGGGTATTTGATTATAGGTCGTCAAACACGCTTAACGCATCCGCAAGCTTCTTAACGCCAAAGACCTGCATCCCTTCCGGTACTTTTTTCGGTACGTTAGCGGCAGGAACAATCGCCCGGCGAAAACCGTGTTTCGCCGCCTCCGAAATACGCTCCTGCCCGCTGGGTACCGGACGGATTTCTCCCGCCAACCCCACTTCGCCAAAGACCACTAAATCCTGTGGCAGCGGCCTGTCGCGCAGGCTGGAGACCATTGCCAGCAGCAACGCCAGGTCGGCGCTGGTTTCGGTGACTTTTACGCCGCCGACTACGTTAACGAACACGTCCTGATCCGCCATCTGCAAGCCGCCATGACGATGTAACACTGCCAGCAGAATCGCCAGACGGTTCTGTTCCAGACCGACCGCCACACGACGCGGGTTCGCCATCATTGAGTGATCGACCAGCGCCTGAATCTCGACCAGCAGCGGGCGCGTGCCTTCCCAGACTACCATCACCGAACTGCCGGAGGTAACTTCATCGCCACGGCTTAAGAAAATAGCAGACGGGTTGCTGACTTCACGTAGCCCCTGTTCCGTCATGGCAAAGACGCCCAGCTCATTCACCGCGCCAAAGCGGTTTTTATGGCTACGCAGTGTACGGAAGCGGGAATCGGCGTCGCCGTCGAGCAACACCGAGCAGTCAATACAGTGCTCCAGTACCTTCGGCCCGGCCAGCGAGCCATCTTTGGTGACGTGGCCGACCATCACAATCGCCACGCCGCGCGTTTTAGCAAAGCGCGTCAGGTAAGCAGCGGTTTCACGCACCTGCGCCACGCTGCCCGGCGAAGACTGAATATCCGCCATGTGCATCACCTGAATGGAGTCGATCACCATCAGCTTCGGTTGTTCTTCTTCAGCAATCAGGCAAATTTGTTCGATACTGGTTTCCGACAGCATGTTCAGGTTCGCCGTCGGCAGGCCAAGCCGATGCGCGCGCATCGCCACCTGTTGCAGCGACTCTTCGCCGGTGACGTACAGGGTTTTCATCTGCTCGGCGAGCCTGCACAGCGTTTGCAACAGCAGCGTTGATTTGCCCGCGCCAGGGTTACCGCCAATCAGTATGGCGCTGCCGGGCACCACACCACCGCCGAGCACGCGGTCAAACTCTTTAAATCCGGTAGAAAAACGCGGCAGTTCCTCAAGGCTGATGTCAGAGAGCTTCTGCACTTTTGCAACGCCCGCATTTCCGGCGTAGCCGCTGAGTCGCTCGTTGCGCGCCATCGTTGGCGATGCGGCAAGGCGCACCTCGGTAATGGTATTCCAGGCCTGACAGGCGCTGCATTGCCCCTGCCAGCGCGGGTAATCGGCCCCGCATTCATTACAAACAAAGGCGCGTTTAGGAGCTTTTGCCACGTTTTACCTCATTATTTCTGATTCATACTGCCAGAGAGAATGCAGAACACGCCCATCAGGTCAGCGTGACGGATAGTAATCTCCGTCTTTTCATTCACTTTGGGTTTCGCATGATACGCAATCCCCAGCCCGGCCGTTTTGATCATCGGCAGATCGTTGGCACCGTCGCCGATCGCCACCGTCTGCGCCATCGGGATCTCATATTCTTGCGCCAGGCGGGTCAGAGTACTGGCTTTGTACTGAGCATCGACGATATCGCCGATCACGTTGCCAGTAAATTTACCGTCCATGATCTCCAGCTCATTCGCCACAGCTGCCGTCAGGCGCAGCTTGTTACGCAGATAATCGGCAAAGAAAGTAAACCCGCCGGAAGCGATAGCCACTTTCCAGCCAAGCGTTTCCAGTTTTAACACCAACTGAGTCAGGCCTGGCATTAGCGGCAATGTTTCGCGCACCTGGTGCAGAATATTGGCATCAGCGCCCTTCAGCGTCGCCACGCGGCTGCGCAGGCTGGCGGTAAAGTCCAGCTCGCCGCGCATTGCGCGTTCGGTGACTTCGGCAACCATCTCGCCGGTTCCGGCCAGTTTAGCAATTTCATCAATGCATTCGATCTGGATAGCCGTTGAATCCATGTCCATCACCAGCAAACCCGGCGTGCGCAGATGCGGAATTTTACCCAGCGGCGCAACATCCAGTTTGGCGTCATGCGCCAGTTTTGCCGCACGCGGCGTTAACGAGCCCGCCAGACGAATTACCTGATAATCCTCAACGCACCACGCCGCCACGATCACCATCGCTGCGCCCAGTTTACTCTGGTATTGCGTTAACCGTTGTTTATCCAGCCCACGACCGTACAGCAGCCAGCCACTGCGGCCCGCGTGGTAATCCAGCGGCATCACTTCATCACCGCTTAAAGAGAGGGGCAGACCTGGCCACAGAGAGACATCTTCAGGTAGATCGCACCAGGTAATGTTAGGCATTAAAGCTCCTGTAAAATCGTTCGGGTCGGAATCATCAGGGGAAAATAACGCATGAGGCTACCCTGTAACCAGCGCTTCTGGCAACATTAAGTCTCAAATTTTCAGCAGGTGGAATATGGCTCGCACAAAACTAAAATTCCGACTTCATCGTGCAGTGATTGTATTGTCCTGCCTTGCGCTGCTCGTCGCGCTGATGCAGGGGGCTTCCTGGTTTAGTCAAAGCCACCAGCAGCAGCGTAATCCGCAGCTCGAAGAGCTGGCCCGCACGCTAGCCCGTCAGGTCACGCTGAACGTCGCCCCGCTGATGCGTACCGAAACGCCGGATGAAAAGCGTATTAAGGCGGTGCTCACGCAGTTGACGGAGAGTAGCCGTATTCTGGACGCAGGCGTGTACGACGAACAGGGAGACCTGATTACGCGCACCGGTGAGAGCGTCAATGTTCGTGACCGTCTGGCGCTCGACGGCAAAAAAGCCGGGGGCTATTTTAACCAGCAGATTGTCGAACCCATTCAGGGAAAAAATGGTCCGCTGGGCTATCTGCGACTGACGCTGGATACCCACACTCTTGCCACTGAAGCCAAGCAGGTGGATAACACCACCAACATCTTACGCCTGATGCTGCTACTGTCACTGGCAATCGGTGTAGTGCTGACCCGCACCTTATTGCAAGGTAAGCGTACCCGCTGGCAGCAATCTCCTTTCCTTCTCACTGCCAACAAACCGGTGCAGGAAGAAGACAACGAGAAGATAGAGTAAAAGCTGTAAAAACTGTAAAACAGAAGGGAAATCAACCATGACAACACTACGCCTGCTTATCTCAGACTCTTACGATCCGTGGTTTAACCTCGCGGTCGAAGAGTGCATTTTTCGCCAGATGCCTGCCACGCAGCGCGTTCTGTTCTTGTGGCGTAACGCCGATACGGTGGTAATTGGCCGGGCGCAAAATCCATGGAAAGAGTGTAATACACGCCGCATGGAAGAAGACAACGTGCGGCTCGCCAGGCGCAGCAGCGGTGGCGGCGCGGTGTTCCATGACTTAGGCAATACCTGCTTTACCTTTATGGCTGGTAAACCGGAATACGACAAAACCATCTCCACCGCGATCGTCCTCAATGCGCTGAATTCGCTGGGCGTAGAAGCTGATGCCTCCGGGCGTAACGATTTGGTGGTGAAAACGCCGGACGGCGATCGCAAAGTTTCCGGCTCTGCTTATCGGGAAACGAAAGATCGCGGATTCCACCACGGCACGCTGCTGTTGAATGCCGATCTCAGCCGCCTGGCAAACTATCTCAATCCCGATAAAAAGAAACTTGCCGCCAAAGGCATCACTTCGGTTCGCTCGCGCGTAGCGAATTTGACCGAGCTGTTACCGGGCATCACTCATCAACAGGTCTGTCAGGCCATCACGGAAGCCTTTTTTGCCCACTACGGCGAACGCGTAGAAGCCGAGATCATCTCCCCAGACAAAGCGCCGGATCTGCCGAACTTCGCCGAAACCTTTGCCCGCCAGAGCAGTTGGGAGTGGAATTTTGGTCAGGCGCCTGCTTTTTCACATTTACTGGACGAACGTTTCACCTGGGGTGGCGTTGAGCTGCATTTCGACGTCGAAAAAGGCGTGATTACCCGCACCCAAGTCTACACCGATAGCCTCAATCCTGCGCCGCTGGAAGTACTGGCAGAACGACTACAGGGCTGCCAGTATCGCGCCGATATTTTACAGCAGACTTGTGAAGCGCTGCTTGCGGAGTATCCAGATCAGGAAAGCGAGTTGCGTGAGTTGGCTGCTTGGGTAGCGAAGGCCGTGCGCTAAGCGATTAGTGGCGAATTGCCTGATGGCGGCTGCGCCTTATCCGGCCTACAAGACCGCTCCCGTAGGCCTGATAAGCGAAGCGCCATCAGGCATTAATAGCGGCATTCCCGTAGGCCCAGCCAGCGCAGCGCCTCCGGGCCACAACAAAACTTACTCTTTATCGCCCAGCAGAACGGATTCCAGTGCGATTTTGATCATGTCGTTGAAGGTCGTCTGACGCTCAGCGGCAGTGGTCTGCTCGTGGGTACGGATATGGTCGGATACGGTGCAGATGGTCAGCGCTTTCGCACCGAATTCCGCCGCCACGCCGTAGATACCCGCCGCTTCCATTTCCACGCCCAGCACGCCGTATTTTTCCATCACGTCGAACATTTCACCGTCCGGAGAGTAGAACAGGTCAGCGGAGAACAGGTTGCCAACGCGAGCGTCTACACCCAGCGCTTTTGCCGCATCAACTGCGTTACGCACCATGTCGAAGTCAGCAATAGCTGCAAAGTCATGATCTTTAAAACGGATACGGTTAACTTTGGAGTCGGTGCAAGCACCCATACCGATAACCACGTCACGCAGTTTAACGTCCATACGCACAGCGCCGCAGGAGCCTACGCGAATGATTTTCTTCACGCCGAAGTCGGTGATCAGCTCTTTGGTGTAGATGGAGCAGGACGGGATACCCATACCGTGGCCCATTACGGAGATCTTACGGCCTTTGTAAGTACCGGTGAAGCCTAACATGCCGCGAACGTTGTTCACTTCACGAACATCTTCGAGGAAAGTTTCAGCAATATGCTTTGCACGCAGCGGGTCGCCCGGCATCAATACGACGTCAGCGAAATCACCCATTTCTGCATTAATATGTGGAGTTGCCATCTTCAGTTCCTTTTATATTGTTGTTTTTGCCGGGTGGCGGCTGCGCCTTACCCGGCCTACAAAACCGTAGGCCCGGTAAGCGAAGCGCCACCGGGCAATTGCATCAGAGCATATTTTTACCGTAGTCCATCGGCGACGTACCAAAGTAGCTCGCCAGCGTCTGACCGATATCCGCGAAGGTTTCACGGTGACCTAAAGAACCTGGTTTCACTTTCGGGCCGTAAACCAGTACCGGAATGTGCTCACGGGTATGGTCAGTGCCGGTCCAGCTTGGGTCGCAGCCGTGGTCAGCGGTCAGGATCAGAATGTCATCTTCACCCACCAGCTCCATCAACTCAGGCAAACGGCGGTCGAACAGTTCCAGGCCCGCAGCATAACCGGCGATATCGCGACGATGTCCCCAGGAAGAGTCGAAATCAACGAAGTTGGTGAAGACGATGGTCTTATCACCGGCTTCTTTCATCTCTTTGATGGTGGCGTCGAACAACGCGTCCAGACCGGTGGCTTTCACTTTTTTGGTGATGCCGCAGTTAGCGTAGATATCCGCGATTTTACCGACGGAAACCACGTGACCGTCTTTCTCGTCGACCAGTTTCTGCAACACGGTCGGTGCTGGCGGCTCAACGGCCAGATCGTGACGGTTACCGGTACGCTGGAAGTTACCGGCTTTATCGCCGATAAACGGACGGGCGATAACACGACCGATGTTGTAACCACCTTCGGTCAGCTCTTCACGGGCGATTTCGCACAGCTCATAGAGCTTATCCAGGCCAAAAGTCTCTTCGTGGCAGGCAATCTGGAACACGGAGTCAGCGGAGGTATAGAAAATCGGCTTGCCGGTTTTCATATGCTCTTCACCCAGTTGATCCAGGATCACGGTACCGGAAGAGTGGCAGTTGCCGAGGTAGCCCGGCAGGTTGGCACGTTTTACCAGTTTATCCAGCAGTTCTTGCGGGAAGCTGTTTTCGTGATCGGAGAAATATCCCCAGTCAAACAGAACCGGAACACCCGCGATTTCCCAGTGGCCAGACGGCGTGTCTTTCCCGGAAGAAAGTTCATGCGCCCATGCGTAGGCACCAATCACTTCCGCGTTGCCGTCCATGCCAGCAGCAATTTTACCAGTAGAACCTTCGTGAGCTTTCACCAGGCCCAGACGGGTCAGGTTAGGCAGATTCAGTGGACCTTTGCGACCATTGTCAGCTTCACCTTTCGCACAGGCTTCTGCAATATGTCCCATAGTGTCTGAACCTACGTCGCCAAAGCGATCCGCATCTTCAGTCGCACCAATACCAAAGGAGTCCAGCACCATAATAAATGCACGTTTCATCTTGTTCTCCATACATCTGCGCCGCAAAAAAGCGATCAGATCAGTATACAGTTATTCGGTAATACGACGATAGACTGTCGGTGTAATTTCTGGCGCTTTATCGTCAAGGCTAATTGCCGCTTTGACCGCTTTCGCCGCTTCCTGCCAGCTGGCTTCGTCTTTGGCGTGGATCACCGCCAGTGGGCGCTGTCCGTCTACGCTGTCGCCCAGACGCGCCATATCGCTAAAGCCAACGCTGTAATCAATGGTGTCCGATGCCTGACGACGGCCGCCACCCATGGAAACAACCGCCATTCCCAGCGCACGGGTATCCATCGCGCTGACAAAGCCTTCGGTATCAGCATATACCGCTTTGCTGAGCATTGCCGTCGGCAGGTACTTCGCATAATTTTCGACGAAATCGGTCGGGCCTTTTTGCGCCGCCACCATGCGACCAAAAATCTCTGCTGCTTTGCCGTTATCCAGCACCGTCTGCAATTTCGCACGGGCTTCGGCGTCATCTTTCGCCAGGTTGCCGGAGATCAGCATTTCCACGCACAGCGCCATGGTGACGTCTAACAGACGTGGATTGCGGTATTCACCGGTCAGGAACTGCACCGCTTCGCGGACTTCGACCGCGTTACCTGCGCTGGAGGCCAACACCTGGTTCATATCAGTTAACAGCGCGGTGGTACGTACACCCGCACCGTTTGCCACGCCGACAATCGCTTCAGCAAGGGCTTCAGAAAGCTCGTAGGTCGGCATAAAAGCACCGCTGCCCACTTTCACATCCATCACCAGCGCATCCAGCCCTTCCGCCAGTTTTTTCGCCAGAATGGAACCGGTAATCAGCGGGATGGAATCCACCGTCGCGGTAATATCGCGGGTGGCATAAAAACGTTTATCCGCCGGTGCGAGCGAGCTGGTTTGCCCAATAATCGCCACACCCACGTCTTTAATAATTTCACGGAAACGCGCGTCGTCCGGGAAGATGTCAAATCCAGGAATCGCTTCCAGTTTATCGAGCGTACCGCCGGTATGCCCCAGGCCACGCCCGGAGATCATCGGAATATAGCCGCCGCACGCAGCAACCATCGGGCCTAACATCAGTGACGTTACGTCACCTACGCCGCCGGTAGAGTGTTTATCCACAATCGGGCCGTTCAACTGCAGGCTTTTCCAGTCCAGCACGGTTCCTGAATCACGCATTGCCATGGTCAGCGAAACACGCTCAGGCATTGTCATATCGTGGAAAAAAATGGTCATCGCCAGGGCGGCGATTTGCCCTTCAGAAATGGTATTGTCGCGAATGCCATTGATAAAGAAACGAATTTCTTCATCGCTCAGCGTATGACCATCACGTTTTTTACGAATAATTTCTTGTGCGAGAAACACGGTAACCCCCAGGGGAAAAGAGTAGAAGGCCGTTGTAAGCCGGGTAAGCAACGCGCCACCCGGCAGTCGTCTTAATGCCGGATGGCGGCTGCGCCTTATCCGGCCTACGGGCTTAGTAGCTGCTTGCGCTCTTGCCGTCGCCGTGACCCAGCGCTTTCAGCAAGCTAGCCAGCAGGCTGGATGCGCCAAAACGGTAGTGACGAGAATCAGCCCAGTCAGCGCCAAACAGTTCATCGGCAATCGCCAGGAACTGCTGTGCATCTTCTGCAGTACGCACGCCGCCAGCCGGTTTGAAACCTACAGTTTTAGAAACACCCATGTCGCGGATCACTTCCATCATGATGCGTGCGCTTTCCGGCGTCGCATTGACCGGCACTTTACCGGTAGACGTTTTGATGAAATCAGCACCGGCTTTGATGGAGATTTCAGATGCTTTGCGAATCAGTGCTTCTTCTTTCAGCTCACCGGTTTCGATGATCACTTTCAGCAGCACGTTTGCCGCCGCACACGCGTCTTTGCAAGCTTTAACCAGATCAAAACCAATCTGCTCGTTACCGGCGATCAGCGCACGGTACGGGAACACCACGTCAACTTCATCGGCACCGTAGGCGATCGCCGCGCGGGTTTCCGCCAGCGCAATCTCGATGTCGTCGTTGCCGTGCGGGAAGTTGGTGACGGTTGCAATGCGGATGTCCGGCGTACCCTGCTCTTTCAGAGTCTTACGCGCAATAGGGATGAAACGCGGATAGATACAGATTGCGGCAGTGTTGCCAACCGGGGTCTTCGCCTGATGACACAGCGCGATCACTTTTTCATTGGTGTCGTCGTCATTCAGGGTGGTCAGGTCCATCAGTTTCAGTGCACGCAGGCTGCTTGCTGTTAAATCGGTCATAACATTCTCCAACGGCATCGCCGTATAAAATTTCACCTTGCGAGTTTGTTAGTATTCTAACATCCGCTCGCTATTACACTTCGATATACATCACAGTTAATGAAAACCACATACAGATTTGCATTACTCTAATGAGATCTACTTCAAATAAATTACCTTTTCTAAAGGGATGCCGTGGCATCAGGCGCATCCGGATCAAAGGTTGTGGCGGCGTTGCTTTCTACAATGGCGTTACACCTTCGGGACAAAAAGGAATCAACGATGCCCACTTCAAGCGAACTCGCGCTGCAACAGCGTTGCCAACAAATCGTGACCAGCCCGGTGCTCAGCCCTGAGCAGAAACGCCACTTTCTGGCGCTGGAAGCTGAAAACGCGCTGCCTTATCCGCAACTACCTGCACAGGCACGTCAGGCGCTGGATGATGGGGTAATCTGCGATATGTACGAAGGTCATGCCCCGTTCAAACCGCGCTACGTTTTACCCGATTACGCGCGTTTTCTGGCCAATGGTTCATCGTGGCTGGAGCTGGAAGGCGCCAGCGATCTTGATGACGCGTTATCCTTACTCACCATCCTGTACCACCACGTTCCGTCAGTGACGTCGATGCCGGTTTATCTCGGCCAGCTCGATGCTCTGCTGCAACCGTATGTTAGAATTCTAACACAAGAAGAGATCGATATTCGAATAAAACGTTTCTGGCGTTATCTCGACAGAACCCTGCCAGACGCGTTTATGCATGCCAATATCGGCCCCACCGATACTCCAGTTACCCGTGCAATTTTACGCGCAGATGCAGAGTTAAAGCAGGTTTCGCCTAATCTGACATTCATTTATGACCCGCAAATCACACCTGACGATCTGCTGCTCAGCGTGGCGAAAAATATCTGCGAGTGCAGTAAGCCGCATATTTCCAATGGCCCTGAAAATGATAAAATTTTCACAAAAAGTCAGTATGGCGTCGTCAGCTGTTACAACTCTTTGCCGCTCGCCGGGGGTGGTAGCACGCTGGTCAGGCTTAATCTGAAAGCCATCGCAGAGCGCAGCGCCTCTGTCGATGACTTCTTTACGCGCACCCTACCGCACTATTGCCAACAGCAAATCGCCATCATTGATTCACGATGTGAATTCCTCTATGAAAAATCACATTTCTTTGAGAATAGCTTCCTCGTGCAGGAAGGGTTGATTGATCCCGAACGTTTTGTGCCTATGTTCGGCATGTATGGCCTGGCGGAGGCGGTGAATCTACTGTGCGATAAGGCGGGACAAAATGCGCGCTACGGAAAAGATGAGTTCGCCAATCAGCTTGGCTATCGCATCAGCGCCCAACTGGCGGAGTTTGTCGAAAGCACCCCGGTGAAATATGGCTGGAAGCAGCGCGCGATGCTGCATGCACAGTCGGGGATCAGTTCTGACATCGGCACCACGCCGGGTGCACGCCTGCCTTACGGCGATGAACCAGACCCGATTACTCATCTGCAAACCGTCGCGCCACATCACGCGTTTTATCACGCGGGGATCAGCGACATTCTCACGCTGGATGAAACCATCAAGAGCAATCCTCAGGCGCTGGTGCAGCTGTGCCTCGGCGCATTTAAAGCCGGGATGCGTGAGTTTACCGCCAACGTGAGCGGCAACGATCTGGTTCGCGTTACGGGTTACATGGTGCGTCTGTCGGATCTGGAAAAATATCGCGCCGAAGGTTCTCGCACCAACACCACCTGGCTTGGCGAAGAAGCCGCGCGTAATACGCGCATTCTGGAACGACAACCTCGCGTGATTAGCCATGAACAGCAGATGCGCTTCGGTAAGTAAGATTATCCCTTTCTCCTGCGTCGACGGGCCGGGCAGTCGCCTGGCTCTGTTTCTGCAGGGATGTAATCTGCGCTGTAAAAACTGCCACAATCCGTGGACGATGGGACGCTGCAACGACTGCGGGGAGTGTGTGCTGCATTGCCCGCATGAGGCGCTTAGCCTGAGCGCGGGGAAAGTGTGGTGGCAGTCTGATTTGTGTCAGCAGTGTGACACCTGCCTTCATATGTGCCCCCAGCAGGCCACGCCGATGGCGCAGACCATGAGCGTTGATGAGGTGCTGCAGCATATTCGCAAGGCAGCACTGTTTATTGAGGGAATTACGGTCAGCGGCGGCGAAGCGACAACCCAGCTACCGTTTATTGTGGCGTTGTTTCGTGCGATCAAAACCGATCCGCAACTGCAATACCTGACCTGTATGGTCGACAGCAATGGCATGCTGAGCGAAACCGGCTGGCAGAAGCTGCTGTCGGTGTGCGACGGCGTAATGCTGGATTTAAAAGCCTGGGACAGCACGTGTCATCGTCAGTTGACCGGTCGCGATAACACGCTGATTAAACAAAGCATTACCTTTCTGTCCGGGCAAGGGAAACTTGCGGAACTGCGCCTGCTGGTTATCCCTGGTCAGGTGGATTATCTACAGCATATTGATGCGCTGGCGGCGTTTATCAGAGGTTCAGGTGACGTGCCGGTACGGCTGAATGCCTTTCATGCGCACGGGGTGTATGGCGAAGCGAAAGACTGGCCGAGCGCCACGCCGGAGGATGTGGAACACCTGGCGCAAAGATTGCGCGAACGCGGGGTGGATAATTTGATTTTTCCGGCGCTGTACCTGTGATAGCCGGATGCGATGCAATAGCGCCGCATCCGGAATTCAAAAATCAAACAACGCCGTGGTATTACGATACAGCGCGTCAGCGATCACGTCCGCAGGTTCCGGGCGCAGTTCGCATAAGACGTCAAAGACTCTGACTACCTGCTCCGGGCGATTAGGCTGCCCCTGAAAGCCGTTGAGCGGCATATCCGGCGCGTCGGTTTCCAGCAACAGCGACTCGAGCGGCAGCTGCGCCATTACTTCGCGGGTTTTACTGGCGCGCGGATAGGTAATGGTGCCGCCCACGCCAATTTTGTATCCCAGTTGCACAAAGCGTTCGGCCTGCTGCACGCTCCCGGAAAACCCATGCACCACGCCTGTTCGTGGCAAAGCATGGCGTTTAAGGTACATCGCCAGCTTGTCATGCGTGCGTCGCGAATGCAGGATCACCGGCAGTTCGTACCGCTTCGCCAGCTTAAGTTGCGCTTCCAGCACCCGCTCTTGCTTGTCGAATTGCGGAACGTCGCGATACAGATCCAATCCAATCTCACCTACCGCCACCAGCTTTTGTGGGCGCTTATCCAGCACCTGTTGCAACTGGTCCAGGCAGTCATCACTATGTTGTTCAATAACAATGGGATGTAGACCAAGCGCGGCAAATAATGGAGGATAATTTTCCGCTAACGCCAGTACACGGGAAAAATTCGCCGCCTGGGTGGCCGGAACGATAATGCTCTGTACACCAACCTCCGCCGCGTGCTGAATGCTGGCAGGTTCATCGCCGGTAAACGGCGGGAAATCAAAGTGACAGTGCGTATCGATAAAACGATAACTCACGCCAAATCCTCATTATTAAACGTTGTATCGTTGGCCTGAGGCGCATTGGCCACCACCGGCGCGTGGGCATCGTTGGCCACCGGCGCGGGAGGAACCACCACCGGTCCCGGCACCACAATCTTCGGCGTCTGACGAGGCAGCGGCACGTTTTTCCCCAGCAGTTTGCCGACGGTAGCGAGGAAGTAACGACCGCACAGGCGTCCGGTTTTGTAGTCTTCCCGCAAGGCCGGAATACGGCTTCCCAACGCCATGCTATGGAGCGGTTTGGGAGGGTAGATCTCAAAGATACGCAGCTTGCCCGGCGGTTTCTCAATAAAGCTCTGAATCGCGCGATAGGTGGCTTCATGGTGCTGCACCAGATTCAACAGTGGTTGCAGGCTGCTTTCGCCCAGCCAGCGTTCCATACGCTTGAACCACTGCGGGGTGTAATACATTTGCGAAGGCACAGTGCGGATAACCACCAGCGTTTTCGCCCCCTGCTTCGCCGCTTCCTGCACGGGAATGGCGTCGCTGACGCCCCCATCCAGGTAATTCACGCCGTCCAGCACAACCCCTGTGCGGTAGAACCCGGGAATCGCGCTGGAGGCACGAATAAGATCGAGCCAGTTTTGCCGGTTCGGCGAAAAATAGCCCGGCGTGTAGTCATCACCCCGACAGGCGCACATATAAAACGCTTTCCCTGCGGCAAACAAGCGCTCAGCGTTGTCCATCGCCAGCGGCATTTGGGACGAGGTCGAATCCACCAGCCAGTCGAGATCGATTAAGTTTCCCCCGCGCACAAAGCGCACCGGGTCAAAAAACTCACGTCGGGTAGTGTAACGCATGATGACTTTACGACCGTAACCGGGCTGGTTACAGAGATAAGCTGAAAGGTTTTGCGCACCAGCGGACGTCCCGTAGAAGAGATCAAAGGGATTGAACTGCGCGCGCATGAATTCATCCAGTACGCCTGCGGTGAAGATGCCTCTTTGTCCCCCGCCCTCGCACACCAGCGCCATACTGCCTGGTTGAAACGGACGTAACGATAACGGCGCGATATTACCGAGCGTGACGGGTATTCTCTGCCCCACCTCTGCCTTCCTGTTGTTTTTGTAATAGGACAACAAAGTAACGCAAATTGCCTGCAGCTAAAACCGTAAAAGCCAGTCCGCTGGACTGGCTCAGTAGCAAGTTATCTTTACGGTTTACGTACTAGGGTCGTTTACGCCCGGTAAACAGGCTGACCAGAAACAGAATGATACCCACCACAAAAACAATTTTCGCTGCGCCTGCAGCGGTACCCGCCAGTCCACCAAAACCCAGTGCAGCGGCAATTAACGCGATAACCAGAAATATGATGCCCCATCGAAACATATGCTTCTCCTTTACCATAGTTAATTTCACCGCTTGATATGAGCGCTCAGGCTACCCATCGGCGATATTTTCAGTGTGGTGCACAATACGCCTCCCGACAAACGTCAGGAGGGCGAATTAAGTCTAATTAGTGAGTTTTGAGATCGTTTTTAACGCTTTTCACGCCATCAATCGCTTTGGCGATGCTCTCAGCGCGATCGCTTTGAGCTTGTGATTCAACGGTTCCTGAAAGCTGTACCACACCATCGGTGGTTTCAACTTTCACTTTGCGGGATGGGACAATATCATCGGCCAGCAGCTTGGCTTTTACTTCACTAGTGATTGCCGTATCGCCCGCATAACCTTTAACGGAGGTTTCTTTACTATCACGCACGTGCAGTTTGTCGCTAACGGAGGTCACACCCTCAACGCCTTTCGCCACTTTCACCGCTTCTTCAGCCTGCGCCTGGCTTTCAACAAAGCCGCTTAGCGTTACTACTTTCTGATCGGTCTTGACGGAAATATCGGTGCTCTTAATGCTATCGTGGTCCACCAGCGCGGCTTTTACTTTCGCGGTGATGGTGCTGTCATCCATGAAATTACCGACTTTGTTCATAGAGCTATCGACTTTCTGCCCCGCACTTTCGACGCCGGATTGCGCTTTATCCGTCGTGGCGTTTTCTGCATAAGCAGAACCCGTTGCAACAGCGGAGGTCAGCATCACGGCCAGCAGCGTTTTAGAAATCTTAAGTCCTGTCATTGTCATCGATGTATTCCTGTATGTTTTGCTAAAAGCCAGGCTCTGCCGTTACACGGCCTGAACCAGCAACTAATTTTGTAAGTGGAATAAATATCAGCAATAGAAGCTGCAACAGGCAGCCTAAAAAGCATTTAACGCCGATATTTATGTCATCACATTGTTAAATATAGTTCAGGATTTCGTGATCGCTGCCCAATTTGACTGAAAAACAGGCAAACAAAAGAAAAACGCGTAGTTTTAAGAACATTCCGCAAGGGATTTAAAAGACAGGGAAAGTTGCAGGGCACGGCGGATACCGTGCCCTGGAAGGTCGATTAGTGTTCGCGTGTTTTACGGAACTGAACGTCCGGGTAACGTTCCTGGGTGAGATTCAGGTTAACCATGGTTGGCGCGATATAGGTGAGGTTATCGCCGCCATCCAGCGCCAGCTGAATTTCGTTCTTACGCTTAAATTCTTCGAATTTCTTCACGTCAGAACATTCTACCCAGCGTGCAGTCGCCACGTTGACGGATTCATAAATCGCTTCAACGTTGTACTCGCTCTTCAGACGTGAAACCACCACGTCAAACTGCAGCACACCCACCGCACCGACGATCAGATCGTTGTTGGCGATCGGACGGAATACCTGCACTGCACCCTCTTCTGAAAGCTGAACCAGCCCTTTCAGCAGCTGTTTCTGCTTCAATGGATCCTTCAGGCGAATACGACGGAACAGCTCCGGCGCGAAGTTCGGAATACCGGTGAACTTCATCATTTCGCCTTGGGTAAAGGTATCGCCGATCTGGATTGTGCCGTGGTTATGCAGGCCGAGAATATCGCCCGGATACGCTTCTTCCACATGAGAACGGTCACCGGCCATAAAGGTGAGTGCGTCGGAGATCACCACGTCTTTACCAATGCGCACCTGGCGCATTTTCATGCCTTTCTCATACTTGCCGGATACCACACGCATGAACGCCACACGGTCACGGTGTTTCGGGTCCATGTTGGCCTGAATTTTAAACACGAAACCGGTGAACTTCTCTTCTGAGGCTTCGACGACGCGGGTGTCGGTTTTACGCGGCATCGGCGCAGGCGCCCACTCCACTAAGCCATCCAGCATATGGTCAACGCCGAAGTTACCCAACGCGGTACCGAAGAAGACCGGGGTGATTTCGCCCGCAAGGAACAACTCATGGTCGAACTCGTTGGACGCGCCCTGCACCAGCTCCAGCTCGTCACGCAGCTGCTGCGCCAGGTCTTCACCCACGGCAGTATCAAGTTCCGGGTTGTTAAGACCTTTAACAACACGCACTTCCTGAATGGTGTGGCCTTTACCGGTCTGATACAGGTAAGTTTCATCTTTATAAAGGTGGTAGACACCTTTGAACAACTTACCGCAGCCAATCGGCCAGGTGATCGGCGCACAGCCGATTTTCAGTTCGTTCTCAACTTCATCCAGCAGCTCCATCGGATCGCGGATGTCACGGTCGAGTTTGTTCATAAAGGTCAGGATCGGCGTATCGCGCAGACGGGTAACTTCCATCAGCTTACGGGTACGATCTTCAACGCCTTTTGCAGCATCGATAACCATCAGACAGCAGTCCACCGCCGTCAGAGTACGATAGGTATCTTCGGAGAAGTCTTCGTGCCCCGGGGTGTCCAGCAGGTTCACCAGGCAGTCATGATACGGAAACTGCATCACAGAGGTGGTAATGGAGATACCACGTTGCTTTTCCATTTCCATCCAGTCAGATTTTGCATGCTGGCTGGAGCCACGGCCTTTTACCGTACCGGCGGTCTGAATGGCCTGTCCGAATAACAGTACCTTTTCAGTAATTGTCGTTTTACCGGCATCCGGGTGAGAAATAATGGCAAAAGTGCGGCGTTTGGCCACCTCTTGCAAATAAGGAGACAACGTCATAGTCAAATCTTCTTAGGTAAGCACGGCAACGGGCCGGGCAAGTTGAATACGAAAAATTGCGGCTATTTTACCCATCAACGGGGGGGAGGCAATCAGTGTTTACACAGGAGCTGCTCCAGTTCGCTTAATGACGCTACGGTCCAGGTCGGCTGAATGCCCGCTGGCTGCTCGCGGTGGTGCGTATTTAGCCAGCAGGTGGATAGCCCGGCGTTAATGCCGCCAAGAATATCGGACTCTGCGGTGTCACCCACCATTAGCACGCGAGAACGGTCAGGATTGCCCGCCTGCTCCAGCGCATGGTCAAAAATACGGGAATCAGGTTTTGCCACCCCAACCTGCTCAGAAATCACCAGCAGATCGAAATAATCGCGCAGCCCCGTCCGCTCAAGGCGGATTTGCTGCAACGCGGTAAAGCCGTTAGTAATGATGCCGATTTTCGCTTTATCACGAATCGCATTGAGCAGAGAAACCGCCCCCGGCAACGGCGAGCAGATCTCCGCCATCGCATTGATGAATGCATCATTAAGCTGGCCCGGTTCAACCTTCAGGCGTTCGGCCCAGCTCTGAAAACGGGCATGCTGCAGTTGTAATGAGGTAATCGCGCCGTTTTGGTAATCCACCCACAGCGGTTTATTCACGGCCTGGTAGTCCTGAAAATCTTCAGCGGTAAAGGTAATGCTATAGTCGAGAAACATCCGCTGTAAGCCGGTAAACGAGTCAAATGTAAACAGCGTTTCGTCGGCATCAAAGAAAATCCAGTCCCACTTCTTCATCATTACACCTTGTCTTACATGCTGATTGGCAACGCCATGATGATGGCGTCTTCGTGACCATCAGCCGTTGGATAGTAGTTGCGACGGATCGTCGCCTCGTTAAAGCCTAAGCTTTCGTACAGCGCGATAGCGGCCGCATTCGAGGCGCGCACTTCAAGCCACAGCGTCAAAATGCCACGCTTTTCCAGCTCATCGATCAAATGCTCCAACAGCTCACGCCCCAGCCCACGGCGCTGAAAGTCAGGATCGACTGCAATATTGAACAGCGTAGCTTCATCCAGCACGACCTGCGTAATCGCAAAAGCCGCCATCACGTCATCAACCCTCAACTGAAAATTGAGATAGCGATCGCCCTGGTTGCTGGCAAATGTTTTTTCACTCCACGGAAAAGCGTGGGCGCGTTTTTCAATATGAAATGCTGCGGGTAAATCAGTCGGTTCGAGGGAAGAAATCGTGTTCATATGCGCAGATTTGTTGCCATAACGCGGCGCGTGCCGCTGGGTTTTCCCGTAATTCATTAAACGCAGGACTCTCGACCTGAGCGCCCTCCAGCAGCAGCGGCTCTTCGGTTCCCAGCCGCCAGCTATTACAGCGACTGCCTTGCGGCAGCATGGCGACACGGTCAGGCGTCAGTTGTAAAACCTGATCCGGGCTGACGGTTAATGCGCGTAAAATATCGCTCATCAATGGTTCGGTTAGCGCGGGTAACTGTGCAGCAACCATCACCAAACGGACATGCGCAGGAATGGAAATCGCGATCTCGCCCTGCAGTGCGCCAGGACGACGCAACGACCACTGCGTAATGCCCAGTTGCTGTAACTGCCAGTCTCGTCGGGATGTCATAGCGAAACACTCCTGTCTATCAGGGGCGCAAATATAGCAAATTTGTCGAATCCGTGCCATCAAACAACTATAATCCCCCGCTGTACAATTTAAGGAGCATTCCATGTCTGCTTTTACCCCGGCAAGTGAAGTCTTGCTGCGCCACAGTGATGATTTCGAACAAAGCCGTATTCTGTTTGCCGGTGATTTGCAGGATGACCTGCCTGCCCATTTTGAAAGCGCCGCCAGCCGAGCGCACACTCAGCAACTTCACCACTGGCAGGTGCTTAACCGCCAGATGGGCGACAACGTCCGCTTCAGCCTCATCGCGCAGGCCGATGACGTTGCCGATAGCGATACGCTGATCTACTACTGGCCGAAGAATAAGCCGGAAGCCCAGTTCCAGTTGATGAACATTCTGTCGCTGTTACCGGTTGGCACCGATATTTTTGTTGTCGGTGAGAATCGCAGCGGCGTACGTAGCGCAGAGCAGATGCTGGCCGAATACGCACCGTTAAACAAAGTCGACAGCGCACGTCGCTGTGGCCTGTACCACGGTCGTCTGGAAAAACAGCCGGTCTTTGATGCAGAAAAATACTGGGATGAATACCAGACAGAAAATCTGACCATCAAAACGCTGCCGGGCGTCTTCAGCCGTGACGGCCTGGATGTTGGCAGCCAACTGCTGCTCTCCACGCTGACGCCGCACACCAAAGGCAAAGTGCTGGATGTCGGCTGTGGCGCAGGCGTTCTCTCCGTCGCCTTGGCCAGCCACTCGCCGAAAGTGCGCTTAACCCTGTGCGATGTTAGCGCCGCCGCCGTTGAAGCAAGCCGCGCAACGCTTGCAGCCAATGGCATTGAAGGTGACGTCATCGCCAGTAACGTCTTTTCTGACGTAACGGGCCGATTTGATATGATCATCTCCAACCCACCGTTCCACGACGGAATGCAGACCAGCCTTGATGCCGCGCAAACGCTGATTCGCGGCGCCGTGCGTCATCTGAACAGTAGCGGTGAACTGCGTATCGTGGCAAACGCCTTCCTGCCTTATCCGAAGGTTCTGGATGAAGTGTTTGGCTTCCACGAAGTTATCGCGCAGACCGGGCGCTTTAAGGTCTATCGCACCATCATGACGCGCCAGGCGAAAAAAGCCTAACCGCTGTAGGCCAGATAAGGCGTTTACGCCGCCATCTGGCGTGACACCGAGCAACGCCGGATGGCGCTATCGCTTATCCGGCCTGCATAAAACGCCAAAGCAGAAGAAACGCCTTTTTTTTCGGCAATCACGTTAAGTTCGATAATTAACAGTTGACGCCCTGCATAAAATCTCTAGAATTCGCCTCCGTGGTAACGATACTTTTTGAGTGTCGATGGTATGCGAAGGTGGCGGAATTGGTAGACGCGCTAGCTTCAGGTGTTAGTGTCCTTTCGGACGTGGGGGTTCAAGTCCCCCCCCTCGCACCATAATCCACGTTGATATTGCTCGCACTGGGCGAAGGTGGCGGAATTGGTAGACGCGCTAGCTTCAGGTGTTAGTGTCCTTAGGATGTGGGGGTTCGAGTCCCCCCCCTCGCACCAACGAGGCGATATCAAACAAATAAGATGACTGTGCGAAGGTGGCGGAATTGGTAGACGCGCTAGCTTCAGGTGTTAGTGTCCTTAGGATGTGGGGGTTCGAGTCCCCCCCCTCGCACCAATTATCTTATTTCCCTCTCGATTTCCTTCTCTAGTTTTGTTCATCCCTGATTCCAGTTCATTATTACCAGAACAATGCCACCAATCAGCGCCGCGCATGAAGGTAACAAAACAAAGTGCCGTAAACGCTTGTGGTACAACATGAGCGAAGTCAGTAGTAATCCTAATACAATCATCACCTTCCATACGTAGACCGACAGCTCGCTATATGCCATCCCGGCAATCAGCATTCCCGGCAGCAGAACACCCCATCCACTGCCCAGCGTACGTTGCAACATGATTCCACCTATGACACTGATAATGATAACCAATATCATATGATAAAATTTCTCATTTGTCAGCCGTGAAGCACTATCAATTATATGAGTTTTACTTAACGATTGATGACATGAATAACCCAAGGTGATAAATTGCTCACCGGTTAGCTCTTCAACTAAAAACAATAAAAACCTCTGCGAATGATACCCCGTTCGTTATTTGTTTTATTTACCAACACACCTTCGTACGGTAATGACTCCAACTTATTGATAGTGTTTTATGTTCAGATAATGCCCGATGACTTTGTCATGCAGCTCCACCGATTTTGAGAACGACAGCGACTTCCGTCCCAGCCGTGCCAGGTGCTGCCTCAGATTCAGGTTATGCCGCTCAATTCGCTGCGTATATCGCTTGCTGATTACGTGCAGCTTTCCCTTCAGGCGGGATTCATACAGCGGCCAGCCATCCGTCATCCATATCACCACGTCAAAGGGTGACAGCAGGCTCATAAGACGCCCCAGCGTCGCCATAGTGCGTTCACCGAATACGTGCGCAACAACCGTCTTCCGGAGCCTGTCATACGCGTAAAACAGCCAGCGCTGGCGCGATTTAGCCCCGACGTATCCCCACTGTTCGTCCATTTCCGCGCAGACGATGACGTCACTGCCCGGCTGTATGCGCGAGGTTACCGACTGCGGCCTGAGTTTTTTAAATGGCGGAAAATCGTGTTGAGGCCAACGCCCATAATGCGGGCGGTTGCCCGGCATCCAACGCCATTCATGGCCATATCAATGATTTTCTGGTGCGTACCGGGTTGAGAAGCGGTGTAAGTGAACTGCAGTTGCCATGTTTTACGGCAGTGAGAGCAGAGATAGCGCTGATGTCCGGCGGTGCTTTTGCCGTTACGCACCACCCCGTCAGTAGCTGAACAGGAGGGACAGCTGATAGAAACAGAAGCCACTGGAGCACCTCAAAAACACCATCATACACTAAATCAGTAAGTTGGCAGCATCACCAACGGGGTGAATTGCTTATCCTTGGCGTTTATTAAAATAAAAGTATTGGCACTACAATCCAGATAAAGCCAAACTGTCAAGCTATTATTACATGATTACGCATAAATACGTTATTTGTAAAATTAAAATAACTACAATAGATCGTTAGCATGGCTTATGTATTTGCCATCCGGGTAAATAACGCTACATTACAGTCATGCGCCCTCTCATACCTCGGCGAGTGGGAAGTGTTAATATGCCATAACCGTATCGTCGGTGTCTTTTTTCGACACAAAGATTGATCTTAGCCAGAGCCAGCGGGCTCATGCTTCATGATAAAAGTAAACATTCGTCACTCAAAGAGATCCTTTTCAGTCAGAGCGAACCATGCAAACAGAGCAGTCGTCACAGCGAACGGTTACACGGTTATGTATTCAATGCGGTCTTTTTTTACTTCAGCATGGGGCAGAAAGCGCGCTGGTTGACGAGTTATCCACCCGCCTCGGGCTGGCGCTTGGCATGGATAGTGTAGAAAGCGCTATCTCCTCTAACGCTATCGTCCTGACCACCATTAAAGACGGGCAATGCCTGACATCAACGCGAAAAAATCAGGATCGCGGCATTAATATGCACGTCGTGACGGAAGTGCAGCACATTGTCATTTTGGCGGAACATAAACTGCTGGATGTTAAAGGCGTAGAGAAACGCTTTAGCCAGATTAAACCACTGCGCTATCCAAGATGGCTGGTCGCCCTGATGGTCGGTTTATCCTGCGCCTGTTTTTGTAAACTCAATAACGGCGGATGGGATGGTGCGGTGATCACCTTTCTTGCCAGCATGGTGGCGATGTATATCCGCCAGATACTGGCATCCCGGCATTTGCATCCGCAAATCAATTTTTGCATCACCGCCTTTGTGGCGACCACCATTTCAGGTTTGCTGCTGACGTTGCCGACCTTTAGCAATACTCCGACTATCGCTATGGCCGCCAGCGTGCTACTGCTGGTTCCGGGCTTTCCGTTGATCAACTCCGTCGCGGATATGTTTAAGGGACACATTAATACCGGACTCGCTCGCTGGGCTATTGCCAGTCTGCTTACGTTGGCGACCTGTATTGGCGTGATCGTGTCGATGACCTTATGGGGGCTGCGCGGATGGGCGTGATCGATTTCATACTGGCGCTGATGCAGGATATGATCCTGTCAGCGATCCCGGCGCTTGGCTTTGCCATGGTATTCAATGTCCCCCATCGGGCGCTCCCATGGTGCGCATTACTCGGCGCACTCGGTCACGGCTCACGAATGGTGATGATGACCGCAGGGTTTAATATTGAATGGTCAACATTTATGGCGTCGCTGCTGGTCGGCTGCATTGGGATCCAGTGGTCGCGCTGGTATCTGGCGCATCCGAAAGTCTTCACCGTCGCGGCAGTGATCCCTATGTTTCCGGGGATCTCCGCCTACACAGCCATGATCTCAGCGGTAAAAATCGGCCATTTCGGTTACAGCGAAGTGCTGATGATTACCCTGCTGACCAACTTCCTGAAAGCCTCATCGATTGTCGGTGCGCTCTCCATCGGTCTGTCCGTGCCAGGATTATGGCTGTATCGCAAACGTCCACGCGTTTAACGGTGCACTTTCTTTAATACCGTGCAGAGAGGGGAATCTCCCCTCACCTGCTGCTCTCCTTCTTCTCTGTGTTACTATAAAAGCAGTCCCCTTCTCGGTTGTTGTTCAGTATTGAGAAACATTATGCCCTGCAAAATTTTGACGCCAGACGTCACGAGCATTGACGCCTTATTACACGATCACCACGCTGTGCTGGCCAAGTCTGCGGGTGGCGCCGTAGCCGTATTCGCTAACAATGCACCAGCGTTTTACGCGGTGACGCCTGCGAGACTGGCTGAGCTGTTGGCGCTTGAGGAGAAACTGTCACGCCCGGGAAGCGATGTGACATTGGATGATCAATTTTATGAAGAGCCGCAAACCGCTCCCGTTGCCGTGCCAATGGGGAAATTTGCGATGTACGCTGCCTGGCAGCCTGATGCCGACTTTCAGCGTCAGGCCGCTTTATGGGGCGTAGCGTTGCGAGAGCCGGTTACTGCTGAAGAACTGGCCTCATTTGTTGCCTACTGGCAGGCTGAAGGCAAAGTCTTTCACCATATTCAGTGGCAGCAAAAACTGGCGCGAAGCATTCAGATTGGACGGGCCAGCAATGGCGGAATGCCAAAGCGCGATGTGAACAGCGTCAGTGAACCTGACAGCCACATTCCACCGGGTTTTAGAGGATAACGATGAAAAACGTTGGCGACCTGATGAAACGTCTGCAAAAAATGATGCCACCTAATGTCGAGCCCGCCTTTAAAACGGGCGAGGAGCTGCTGGCATGGCAAAAAGAGCAAGGTGAAATTCGTGCCGCAGCGCTGGCCCGCGAAAACCGGGCCATGAAAATGCAGCGCACATTCAACCGATCCGGTATCCGTCCGCTGCATCAGAACTGTTCGTTCGAAAACTATCGGGTAGAGTGCGAAGGTCAGATGAACGCCCTGAGCAAAGCCCGCCAATACGTTGAAGAGTTTGACGGCAACATCGCCAGCTTTATCTTCTCCGGCAAACCCGGCACCGGCAAAAACCATCTGGCCGCCGCCATCTGCAACGAACTGCTATTGCGCGGCAAGTCGGTACTGATCATTACCGTGGCCGATATCATGTCGGCGATGAAAGAAACGTTCAGCAATCGTGAAACCAGCGAAGAACAGCTACTCAACGATCTGAGCAATGTGGATCTGCTGGTGATCGACGAGATCGGCATGCAGACCGAATCCCGCTATGAAAAAGTGATTATTAATCAAATTGTCGATCGCCGTTCATCCTCAAAACGTCCGACCGGCATGTTAACTAACAGCAATATGGATGAAATGAACAAGCTGTTGGGCGAGCGCGTGATGGATCGTATGCGCCTTGGCAACAGCCTGTGGGTCATTTTTAACTGGGAAAGCTACCGTAGTCGGGTCACCGGTAAAGAGTATTAACGTATTAGGACCACTCCTAAGACTGCCAGCGCTATACTGCGCTGAAAAGGCATAACACGAGTTGCAAATAATGATGAAAACTACCAAACGTCTGCTGTGCTGTGCGCTTGCCGCCAGCACGCTCATCTCCACCAGCGTTTTCGCCGCCTCCTGGCAGGATTCGCTCTCCAGCGCGGCCAGTGAGCTAAGCAAACAAAGCTCCGGCTCGCAAAGCAGCTCGTCGCTCTCTTCCCTGACCAGCCTGCTGAATGGCAGCAATCAGTCGTTGACCTCCAGCAGCATGAATAACGCCGCCGGGATCCTGGAATATTGCGCGAAACAGAAGCTGGCCTCGGTCACCGACACGCAAAACGTGAAAAACCAGGTGCTGGATAAACTGGGGCTCAGTGCTCCTGAGCAGAAGCAAGACACCAACTATATGGACGGGATTCAGGGTCTGCTCAACGCCAAAGATGGTCAACAGCTGGACCTGAACACGATTGGCAACAGCTCGCTGGCGAAACAGGTTAAAACCAAGGCCTGCGATCTGGTGTTAAAACAGGGCATGAACTTCATTTCCTGACGCACGACACGCCGCGTATAACCTGCGCGGCATCTATTTATTTCCGTCAATACATTCACATTTCAAATAAATAGTAATTCCCCACAAAAACGCGCATATCTAAGGAAGGTGCGAATAAGCAGGTCATTTCTTCCCAAGCTGACTCGCTGATTAAAATTTCGCGGATCTGGGCCGATTTTTTTCCCGCAAACACATCGAATCAGCCTATTTAGGCTATTTTTTCCACCATTTCTGGCGTTATTTCCGGTTTTTACTGAGATCTCTCCCACTGACGTATCATTTGGTCCACCCGAAACAGGTTGGCCAGGGTGAATAACATCGCCAGTTGGTTATCGTTTTTCAGCAGCCCCTTGTATCTGGCTTTCACGAAGCCGAACTGCCGCTTGATGATGCGAAACGGGTGCTCCACCTTGGCACGGATGCTGGCTTTCATGTATTCGATGTTGATGGCCGTTTTGTTCTTGCGCGGATGCTGCTTCAAGGTTTTTACCTTGCCGGGACGCTCGGCGATCAGCCAGTCAACATCCACCTCGGCCAGCTCCTCGCGCTGTGGCGCTCCTTGGTAGCCGGCATCGGCTGAGACAAATTGCTCCTCTCCATGAAGCAGATTACACAGCTGATTGAGGTCATGCTCGTTGGCCGCGGTGGTAACTAGGCTGTGGGTCAGGCCACTCTTGGCATCGACACCAATGTGGGCCTTCATGCCAAAGTGCCACTGATTGCCTTTCTTGGTCTGATGCATCTCCGGATCGCGTTGCTGCTCTTTGTTCTTGGTAGAGCTGGGTGCCTCAATGATGGTGGCATCCACCAAAGTGCCTTGGGTCATCATGACGCCTGCTTCGGCCAGCCAGCGATTGATGGTCTTGAACAATTGACGGGCCAGTTGATGCTGCTCGAGCAGGTGGCGGAAATTCATGATGGTGGTGCGATCCGGCAGGGCGCTATCCAGGGATAATCGGGCAAACAGGCGCATGGAGGCGATTTCGTACAGGGCATCTTCCATGGCACCGTCGCTCAGGTTGTACCAATGCTGCATGCAGTAAATACGCAGCATGGTCTCCAGCGGATAGGGCCGTCGGCCATTGCCCGCCTTGGGATAAAACGGCTCGATGACAGCGGTCATATTCTGCCATGGCAGAATCTGCTCCATGCGGGAGAGGAAAATCTCTTTTCGGGTCTGACGGCGCTTAGTGCTGAATTCACTATCGGCGAAGGTGAGTTGATGGCTCATGATGTCCCTCTGGGATGCGCTCCGGATGAATATGATGATCTCATATCAGGAACTTGTTCGCACCTTCCCTAAACCAATTCTGAATAACAACGTAATTTAATGTCACTACAATTGCAGCAATGTAACAACGCTATTACATTGTGCTTTCCCCTAATGATTAGCCTGCCAGGCATGTGCCCGGTTTACTGAGGATCGACCGTTGTCAGAATTAATCTCCATCACTCTGTTTCTCGCTTCAGTGCTGATTTACGCCTGGAAAGCGGGTCGCAACACCTGGTGGTTTGCCGCCACGTTATCGGTGCTGGGGATTTTTATTGTCCTGAATATCACGCTGTACGCCAGTGACTATTTCACCGGCGACGGGATCAATGACGCGGTACTCTACACGCTGACCAACAGTCTGACCGGCGCAGGGATCGGCAAATATATCCTGCCGGGCGTTGGGATCGCGCTGGCGCTGACGACCGTTTTTGTCGCGCTCGGCTGGATCCTGCGCCGCCGTCGCCATCACCCGCATCATGTGGGTTACAGTCTGCTGGCCCTGCTGCTGGCGCTGGCCTCCGTTGACGCCAGCCCGGCGTTTCACCAGATAACCGAACTGGTGAAGTCGCAGTCGCGCGATGGCGATCCGGATTTCACGACGTATTATAAAGAGCCGTCGAAAACCATTCCCAACCCGAAGCTGAACCTGGTGTATATCTACGGTGAGAGCCTCGAGCGCACCTATTTTAATAACGACGCGTTCCCGGATCTGACCCCGGAACTCGGCGCGTTAAAAAATGAAGGTCTGGATTTCAGCAATACCATGCAACTACCGGGTACTGATTACACCATCGCTGGCATGGTCGCCTCCCAGTGCGGTATTCCGCTGTTTGCGCCATTTGAAGGCAACGCCTCGGCGTCGGTCTCAAGTTTCTTCCCTAACAATATCTGTCTGGGCGATATCCTGAAAAACTCCGGCTATCAGAACTACTTTGTGCAGGGTGCCAACCTGCGCTTTGCCGGCAAAGACGTGTTCCTGAAATCTCACGGCTTTGACCATCTGTACGGTGCGGAAGAGTTAAAAAGCGTGGTGGCGGACCCGGCCTATCGTAACGACTGGGGCTTCTACGACGATACCGTGCTGGACGAAGCATGGAAAAAATTCGAAGAGCTTTCGCGCTCGGGCCAGCGTTTTTCACTGTTTACCCTGACCGTGGACACCCATCATCCGGATGGATTTATCTCACGTAGCTGCAACCGTAAACGTTATGACATCGACGGGAAGGCCAACCAGTCGTTCAGCGCGGTCAGCTGCAGCCAGGAAAGCATTGCCGAATTTATCAATAAAATCAAAGCATCGCCGTGGTTTAAAGATACCGTTATCGTTGTTTCTTCCGATCATCTGGCGATGAACAACACCGCATGGAAGTATCTGAACAAGCAGGATCGTAACAACCTGTTCTTCGTGCTGCGCGGCGACCAACCGCAACAGGACACGCTGGCGGTAAAACGTAATACGATGGATAACGGCGCAACGGTACTGGATATTCTCGGCGGCGATAACTTTATCGGTCTTGGCCGTAGCAGCTTGTCTAGCGAATCCGTGTCGGAAGTATTCCTGAACATTAAAGAAAAAATGCTGGCGTGGAAGCCCGATATCATTCGCCTGTGGAATTTCCCGAAAGAGATGAAAGAGTTCACCGTCGACCAGGACAAAAATATGATCTCCTTCTCCGGCAGCCATTTCCGCTTGCCGTTGCTTTTACGGGTATCGGACAAACGCGTCGAGCCGCTGCCGGAAAGCGAATACTCGGCCCCGCTGCGCTTCCAGCTGGCGGATTTCGCCCCGCGCGATAACTTTGTCTGGATCGATCGCTGCTACAAAATGGCGCAACTATGGGCGCCGGAGCTGGCACTTTCTACCGACTGGTGCGTTTCACAGGGTCAGTTAGGCGGGCAGCAAATTGTGCAGCACGTCGACAAAGCCAAATGGAAAAGTAAAACCGTATTTAAAGATACGGTGATCGACATGGAGCGCTACAAAGGTAACGTCGATACGCTGAAAATTGTCGATAACGACATTCGCTACAAAGCAGATAGCTTCGTTTTCAACGTGGCGGGCGCGCCGGAAGAGGTGAAACAATTTAGCGGTATTTCACGCCCCGAATCCTGGGGACGCTGGTCCAATGCGCAGCTCAGCGAAGAAGTAACGATTGAGTACAAAGCCCCGCTACCGAAGAAATTCGATCTGGTCATTACCGCGAAAGCCTTCGGCGACAATGCCAATCGTCCGATCCCCGTGCGCGTTGGCAACGAGGAACAGACGCTGGTGTTAGGCCATGACGTCAGCACCACTACCTTACATTTTGATAACCCGGCGGATGCCGATACGCTGGTTATTGTTCCACCCGATCCGGTCGCCACCAACGAGGGCAATATTCTCGGTCACTCACCGCGTAAGCTGGGGATCGGGATGGTTGAAATCAAAATAGTGGCTGCTCAGGGATAAAAAAAACAGCGCCCAACACCACACCGGGCGCTGCATGGCAACCTTATTCCAGACTGTTCGCCGCCTGGCGCATACCCTGCACCAGAATCATCTCCAGGTTGGCCGTCACCTGCCCGGCAAGCCCAGGTAACAACGTCAAATCCTCTCCCCAGTGCGCCGCATCGCCAAGCACTGCATCCACCAGTTCACGCAGCGTTAAATCATTGCCAACTCGCGGCCACAGGCTGGCATAGAGTCTTACCCACTGCTCATCATCCTGTATCGGATAGCGTTCCCCGTTACGCTCTGCGCGATAAAACGCCAGCAGCGCAGCGAGGGCAAACGTTAACCGCACTGGCCAGCGTCCATTTTGCTCACCCGCCAACAGTTGCGGCAAAATTCGGGTGCGGAATTTAGTCATTCCGTTAAGCGCAATGGAAAGCAACTGGTGGCGAATGTAGGGGTTCTGAAAACGCCCGCTCACCGCGTCAGCAAATTCTCGCAGTTCGTCCGCCGGGAGATCCAACACCGGAATAATCTCCTCACTAATCGCCCGCTCGACAAAGCGGCGGATATCAGCATCCTGCATCGCCTCGCCAACGGTCTCCAACCCGCACAGCCACGCCACCGGCACCAGCGCCGTATGCGCGCCATTGAGAATAGCGACTTTGCGCTCTTTGTACGGTTTGATATCGCTCACTACACGGATATTCAGCGGACACTGCGCCAGCTTCAGCTCCTCTGCCAGCCACTGCGGCCCCTGGATCACAAACAGGTAAAAATGCTCCGCGGTATCGAGAAACGCATCGTGATAGCCAAGTGTAGCCTCCAGCGCTGCGGCTTCTTCGCGCGGGTAGCCGGTGACAATACGGTCAACCAGCGTGGAACAGAACGTGTTTGCCGTCTCCACCCAGTCGGCAAATGCCGGAGGAAGCTGCCACTCCTGCGCATACCGCAGCACCAGGGATTTGAGCGCCTCACCGTTATAGTCGATAAGCTCGCACGGAATAATTACCCAGCCCTTATCCACCGCGCCCTCAAAGTGGTTAAAGCGCTCCAGCAGCAGGCGCGTCAGTTTGGCCGGAAAGCTCACCGGCGGCGCATCATCCACACAGTCTGCCGCGTGATAGCTAATTCCGGCTTCGGTAGTATTTGAAAACACAAAACGGATATCCGCATTGTGCGCCAGCGCCAGATACGCCGCGAAATCCTGGTACGGGTTGATTTCGTGATTCACCGAACGGATAAGCCGCGCCTCGCTCACCGCCTCACCCTGCTCGTTTAGCCCGCGAATAAGCGTGGTATACAGCCCGTCCTGGGTATTCAGCGACGGCGGGAAATCGGTATTAATTGGCCGAACGATGGTCACGCCAGCGTTCAGATCGGTATGCTCGTTGAGGATATCCAGTTGCCAGTCGACAAACGCCCGCAGAAAGTTACCTTCTCCAAACTGGATCACACGCGTTGGGTAGCTGGCTCCCGGAAAATCACGTCGATTCAATGTTTTCATCCTGTTTTCCCTCTCAGAACGTGATCACGCCTTTAATCAGTTCACGGTTGTTGATCACATCCCGCTCGTAGATTTCAGCCAGTGTGGCAAACGCGTAACGGTGCGTAAGCATCATGTCAGCGGTCAATTTGCCTTCCGACATCAGGCGGCCCACTTTGGCGAAATCTTCCGGCGTGGCGTTGCGACTGCCCATCATGGTGGTCTCTTTCTTGTGGAACTCAGGGTCAGAGAACTGCAAATCGCCTTTAAACAACCCAACGAAAACGATGCTGCCGCCATGACGAATCAAATTCACCGTGTTATTCATCGCATGTTGATTCCCCGTGGCATCAATGACCTTTTGCGCCAGCGAACCGCCAAACTGAGCGCGCAGCTGCGCATCAAAATCTTCAGCGGATGGGTCGATAACCGGGAGTCCCAGGCGGGAAACCACATGGTCTCGGCGCGCCGGACTGGTATCGGCGACCACCACCTGTGCGCCATCGGCTTTGGCAATCGCTGCTGCCCCCAGGCCAATCGGACCAGCGCCGACCACCAACACCTGCTCACCCGACGCCACCGCCGCCCGGCGTACCGCATGCGCGCTGATGGCATAAGGCTCAATCAGCGCCGCCGCCTGCGGGTCAATCCCCTGCGCATCCAGCAGGTTGGTCACCGGAACGGACAAATATTCACTGAAACCGCCATCCTGGTGCACGCCAATTACTGAAATCTTCTCGCAGCAGTTGGTGCGCCCGCTCAGGCATGCCGGACACTGCTGGCAGGCCACGTAAGGAATAACCGCCACCTGCTGACCATTTTTCAGATTCTGTATATTCTTACCCAGCCCGACAATTTCCCCACATATTTCATGCCCTAATACACGTGGGTAGCTGAAAAAAGGTTGATTGCCACCCCAGGCATGAATATCGGTACCACAAATCCCTACCGATTTAATTTTTATTAATGCTTCACTCTCACCCGGAATAGGTATTTCGCGTTCTTTCCAGACTAATTTTTTAGGTTCCTGGCAAATCAACGTATTCATCGTAGACATGATTCTGCTCTCCTGTTTTTTGTTGCCTCAGATATCAACGAAAATAAAAAAGACGGAGAAAGCAGAAACACAATCTGTGAATCCCAGCGCATAAAAATGTTTTAAATCGGGTTTTAATAGGTAAAAAGGAGAAGCCATGAGCCGTTCGCAGAACTTACGCCACAATGTGATTAACCAGATTATCGATGATATGGCGCGTGGTCATATCCCTTCCCCTCTCCCGTCGCAAAGCGCATTAGCGGAGATGTACAACATCAGCCGCACCACCGTGCGTCATATGCTGAGCCACTTAGGCAAGTGCGGCGTTCTGACCCAGGTCGGCAGCCACTATGTTATCGTGCGTAAACCCGACCATGACGACGGTTTTGCCTGCACCACCGCCTCCATGACCGAGCAAAACCGGATTTTTGAGCAGGCTTTTTTCACTATGATCAACCAGCGCCAGCTGCGTGCAGGCGAGAGCTTCTCCGAACTGCAGCTTGCCAGAGCCGCGGGCGTCAGTCCGGTAGTCGTACGGGAATATCTTTTAAAATTCGAACGTTACAACCTGATCAAAAACGAAAAACGCGGTCAGTGGAGCATGAAGCAGTTCGATCAGGCCTATGCGGAGCAGCTGTTTGAACTCAGAGAAATGCTGGAAACCCATTCCCTGCAGCATTTTCTCAATCTGTCCGACGATGACCCACGCTGGCTGCAAGCGAAAACGCTGCTGGAACGCCACCGGATCCTGCGCGACAGCATCGGCAGCAGCTTTCGTATGTTCTCGCAGTTAGACCGTGAGTTTCATGCTTTGCTGCTCTCTGCTGCCGATAATATATTTTTCAATCAATCACTTGAAATCATCTCCGTGATTTTCCACTTCCACTATCAGTGGGATGAGAGCGACCTCAAACAACGCAACATCATTGCCATCGATGAGCATATGACCATCCTCAGCGCGCTGATCTGCCGCAGCGACCTGGATGCCACCCTGGCGCTCTGTAACCATTTGAATTCAGCCAAACAATCAATGATTCGTTCCATCAACCAGAGTCATAGCGCCGCCCATTAAGTACCGATAAAAAACAGCAAATCATTACCGGGAGCACGATTTTATAAAAATAAAAACGCCTGAAAAATACCTCTTGCCTATGCTCACGCTAAGTCGACTGCATTAAAAACTTTTGTGAGCGGTGATGAGCAAATTGATTCATCACCGGTATTTTTTCAATACTGCACAGTTCTGCTGTGTGAAAAATAAATTATTGAGGTTCAGGAGTCCGGCGTGGAAAAAAATAATATTACCCTCGACCCGAGTTCTTCGTTTGGCACGTCATCATCTGCGGATATTAATGTTCCGCCTGAGGGCATGGTGCAACGCAGTAGCCGAATAAAACGTATTCAAACCACGGCAATGATTTTATTATTTTTTGCTGCGGTTATTAATTACCTCGACCGCAGTTCTCTGTCGGTCGCCAACTTAACGATTCGTGAAGAACTGGGGCTAAGCGCCACGCAAATCGGCGTGCTGCTGTCGGTATTTTCTCTCGCTTACGGTATTGCGCAATTGCCCTGCGGCCCGCTGCTGGATCGCAAAGGTCCGCGCATTATGTTGGGACTGGGGATGTTCTTCTGGTCGCTGTTTCAGGCAATGTCTGGCATGGTACACAGCTTCACCCAGTTTGTGTTGGTGCGTATCGGGATGGGGATCGGCGAAGCGCCAATGAACCCGTGCGGCGTAAAGGTCATCAACGACTGGTTTAACATCAAAGAGCGCGGCCGCCCGATGGGATTATTCAACGCCGCCTCCACCATCGGGGTTGCCATTAGCCCGCCGATTCTGGCTGCCATGATGCTGGTAATGGGCTGGCGCTGGATGTTCATCACCATTGGCGTGCTGGGTATTTTCCTCGCCATCGGCTGGTACATGCTGTATCGCAACCGCGAGCAAATTGAGCTGAGCGCCACGGAACAAGCGTACCTGAACGCTGGTAGCGTCAATGCCCGCCGCGATCCGCTGAGCTTTGCCGAATGGCGCAGTCTGTTTCGCAACCGCACTATGTGGGGCATGATGCTGGGCTTTAGCGGCATCAACTATACCGCATGGTTATACCTGGCCTGGCTGCCGGGCTACCTGCAAACCTCCTACAACCTGGATTTAAAAAGCACCGGATTAATGGCGGCGATCCCGTTCCTGTTTGGCGCAGCCGGCATGTTGATTAACGGTTTTGTCACCGACTGGCTGGTGAAGGGCGGTATGGCGCCGATTAAGAGCCGTAAGATTTGTATAATCGCCGGGATGTTCTGCTCTGCAGCCTTCACCTTCGTTGTGCCGCAGGCCACAACGTCAATGGCCGCCGTGTTACTGATCGGTATGGCGTTGTTCTGTATCCACTTCGCCGGTACCTCGTGCTGGGGCCTGATCCACGTCGCCGTCGCCTCACGCATGACCGCTTCCGTGGGCAGTATCCAGAACTTTGCCAGCTTTATCTGCGCGTCGTTTGCGCCGATCGTCACCGGATTTATTGTTGATACCACCAACTCTTTCCGCCTGGCGCTGATCATCTGCGGCTGTGTCACCATGGTGGGGGCCCTTGCCTACATCTTCCTGGTTCGCCAGCCCATTAGCGATCCACGTAAAGATTAATCCTCCAGATGCCCGATAACACCGTGCTTATCGGGCATGTTATGCTCCTCGTATGAACATCACCTTACGCGCCACTACTCTGGCAGATACAGCCGCTCTTCCCGCCATCGAACGATCTGCGGGGCAACGTTTTTTACAGATCCCGGAACTGGCGTGGATTGCTGATGACCAGATTATATCGGCTGCTCAGCATCAGGCATTTGCCGCCACTGGCTTGAGCTGGCTGGCGCAGGCCGATGAGCATCCGGTCGGCTTTTTAGTCGCCGAAACGCTGGATTCATCGCTGTTTATTGCGGAACTGTCGCTGCATCAGGAGTGGCAGGGAAAGGGAATTGGCCGCCGATTAATTTGCTATGCTGCCGAACAGGCGGGCGAGAAAGGTTACACATCGCTCACGCTGACCACCTTCCGCGATGTGCCGTGGAATGCGCCATGGTACGCGCGTCTGGGATTTGAAATGTTGGCTGAAGAGGCGCTGCCTGCAAAGTTGCGCCAGAAAAGAGAAGAGGAAGCGGCGCATGGACTGGCGTATGAATCACGCTGCGCCATGCGCCTGATGTTGCGCTAATTGCCCGATGGCGGCTATGCCTTATCGGGCCTACGTAACATTCCCGTAGGCCAGATAAGCGATAGCACCATCCAGCAACCACATAACTTTCCCGTAGGCCGGATAAGCGATAGCGCCATCCGGCATCACGTAACATTCCCGTAGGCCGGATAAGCGATAGCGCCATCCGGCATCACAGTCTTAGAACGTTTCCCAGTTATCCCCGGCATCCGCTACCGCGGCTTTACGCGGCTGGACCGTTGAAACCGGTTTAGCGGCCGCAACGTCACGCGCGCGCTGCTGGTCATGCTGAATACGGAACACGGCAACGGCTTGAGTCAGGCGGCTGGCCTGCTCTTCCAGCGCGGCAGCGGCAGCGGCGGATTCTTCCACAAGCGAGGCGTTCTGTTGCGTCACACGATCCATCTCGGCAACGGCCAGACCAACCTGATCAATACCGCGGCTCTGTTCATCAGAAGCAGAGGCGATTTCACCCATGATATCGGTCACGCGGGTTACCGCATTGACGATCTCATCCATGGTTTCACCGGCGCTTTCAACCAGCGTTGAACCAACATCCACACGGCTGACCGAGTCTTCAATCAGGCTCTTAATCTCGCGCGCGGCCTGCGCACTACGCTGGGCCAGGTTACGCACTTCACCCGCAACCACCGCAAATCCACGGCCCTGCTCGCCCGCACGTGCGGCTTCTACCGCGGCGTTGAGTGCCAGAATATTGGTCTGGAAGGCAATGCCGTCGATGACGCTAATAATGTCGGCGATCTTCTGCGAACTGGAAGCGATATCACGCATGGTTTGCACCACGTTGTCCACCACTTTGCCGCCTTTCTGCGCGGTTTCCGACGCACTCAGCGCCAGATGGCTGGCCTGACGCGCGTTTTCGGCGTTCTGCTTCACGGTTGCCGTCAGCTGTTCCATGCTGGCTGCGGTTTCTTCCAGAGAGGCCGCCTGCTGTTCGGTACGGGAGGAGAGATCGTTATTGCCCATCGCAATCTCGCTGGCCCCGCTGTAAATTGCGTTGGCGCCGTTACGCACGTCACCCACGGTATTCATCAGCTCACCCTGCATGTGACGCAGGCTTTCCGCCAGTTGCCCAATCTCGTTGGAACCTTCCACCTCAATACGCTTCACCAAATCGCCGCTGGCGATATGACGAATGCTGTCAATCAGACGGTTCATTGGGGAGATAAGGGTCAGTTTGATACCAAACCACACCGCAATAATCGCCGCCAGTACGGTAATCAGCACGCAGATCAGCACCCACATCGCCTGGCTGTAAGAACTGTTGTTATCTTCCACCGCGATGTCATACAGGCGATCGTTCTGCTGCATATAACTCATATACTGCTTCTCAAAGCCATCCTGATAGCTCTGCGTCGGTTGATCAAAGAACGCGTTGATCTTCCCGTCACCCAGTAACTGGATCAGCTCCGCCAGCGCACCGTGATAGATGTCATAGGTGCGGTTGATCTCCTGGAAAGCGGCTTCGCTTTGGCGCGGATCGCGCGGGAGCGACTCGTAAATCGCCCAGTTTTTTTCCGTCAGCTTCAGCGCCGTACTCGCCACCTGCATCAGCTCGGCAACGGTCGCGCCGCTGCCGATATTGCTCTGATCCATCATGTAGCGAATGCCCGCCCGGTTCAGGGTGTTACGCGTTTGCAGCAGCTCAACCCAGGTAGCGTTCAGCGCAGACTGTTGCTGGCGAATGGTTTGCAGAACGGTAAAGTTCTCTTTGTCATTCTTAAGTGAGTTAAAAAACAAGCCGCCCGAGGCGAGCTGTAAAAGGCCAAATAGCGCCAATACCAGCAGTAAGCTGGTAACAATCTTCATACGTTTTAACATGTTTTCTCTTTCCGCTAGACAGATGTCAGAATTTTCGGCCTGGAAAGGGAAAACTTTATGAAATTTGTGCTAGTTGAATCGTTCTCAGCATCGACGATTCGTCGATCCACGCCGTCTGCCAAAGCACTAAGCGGGTTTATTAGTGATCTCAATCACATAAATATACCCGTTAGTCCCCACCGCTTACCGCTCGCTGACACTTGGGACCGCTTAAGCTGACATACAACCGCTCACTTATTTACCTTACTTTACGCGCGTAATTCTCTGGCAAGATCCCCCCAACATAGCAGTCAAATAACCTCCTCAAACACAAGATCAAACCCACGCGGCTTCGGCCAATTATTAATTAGATACCAGGTTTTACTATGGATACGAAAAAGATATTCAAGCACATACCCTGGGTGATTCTCGGAATCATCGGTGCATTCTGCCTCTCGGTAGTGGCATTACGTCGGGGTGAGCACATCAGTGCCCTGTGGATCGTAGTCGCCTCAGTTTCTGTTTATCTGGTGGCTTATCGTTACTACAGTTTGTACATCGCCCAAAAGGTGATGAAACTTGACCCGACGCGCGCCACGCCGGCGGTCATCAACAATGATGGTCTGAACTACGTTCCAACCAACCGTAACGTGTTGTTTGGTCACCACTTTGCTGCTATCGCAGGTGCAGGTCCGCTGGTTGGGCCGGTACTGGCCGCGCAGATGGGTTACCTGCCTGGTACGCTGTGGTTGCTGGCGGGCGTAGTGTTGGCCGGTGCGGTGCAGGACTTCATGGTGCTGTTTATCTCTTCTCGCCGTAACGGCGCATCTCTGGGTGAGATGATCAAAGAAGAGATGGGCCCGGTGCCGGGAACCATTGCGCTGTTCGGCTGCTTCTTAATCATGATCATCATCCTCGCGGTACTGGCGTTGATCGTGGTGAAAGCACTGGCTGAAAGCCCGTGGGGTGTGTTCACCGTCTGCTCAACCGTACCTATCGCGCTGTTCATGGGGATCTACATGCGATTCCTGCGCCCAGGACGCGTGGGCGAAGTGTCGGTGATTGGTATTGTGTTGCTGGTTGCCTCCATCTACTTCGGCGGCGTGATTGCGCACGACCCGTACTGGGGCCCGGCGCTGACCTTTAAAGACACCACCATTACCTTCACCCTGATCGGTTACGCGTTTATCTCTGCGCTGCTGCCGGTATGGCTGATCCTTGCCCCGCGCGACTATCTGGCTACCTTCCTGAAAATCGGCGTTATCGTCGGTCTGGCGGTGGGGATTGTTATTCTCAACCCGGAACTGAAAATGCCGGCGATGACCCAGTACGTTGATGGTACTGGCCCGCTGTGGAAAGGCGCTCTGTTCCCGTTCCTGTTCATCACCATCGCGTGTGGTGCGGTATCTGGCTTCCACGCGCTGATCGCTTCCGGTACTACACCGAAGCTGCTGGCCTGTGAAACCGACGCGCGTTTCATTGGTTACGGCGCGATGCTGATGGAATCCTTCGTGGCGATTATGGCGCTGGTTGCTGCGTCCATCATCGAACCGGGTCTGTACTTCGCAATGAACACCCCGCCTGCTGGCCTTGGCATCACCATGCCGAACCTGCATGAAATGAGCGGTGAGAACGCGCCGCTGATTATGGCGCAGTTGAAAGACGTTACCGCACACGCAGCGGCAACCGTCAGCTCCTGGGGCTTTGTGATTTCGCCTGAGCAGATCCTGCAAACCGCGAAAGACATCGGCGAGCCGTCCGTTCTGAACCGCGCAGGTGGTGCACCGACGCTGGCCGTTGGTATCGCCCACGTGTTCCACAAAGTGCTGCCGATGGCTGACATGGGCTTCTGGTACCACTTCGGTATCCTGTTCGAAGCGCTGTTCATCCTGACCGCACTGGACGCCGGTACCCGTTCTGGCCGCTTTATGCTGCAAGATTTACTGGGTAACTTCGTTCCGTTCCTGAAGAAAACCGACTCTCTGGTTGCGGGTATCATTGGTACTGCGGGCTGCGTAGGCCTGTGGGGTTACCTGCTGTATCAAGGTGTTGTTGACCCGCTGGGCGGCGTTAAGAGCCTGTGGCCGCTGTTCGGTATCTCTAACCAGATGCTGGCTGCCGTGGCGCTGGTTCTCGGCACCGTGGTGCTGGTTAAAATGCAACGTACCAAATACATCTGGGTTACCGTGGTTCCGGCAGTATGGCTGCTTATCTGCACCACCTGGGCGCTGGGTCTGAAACTGTTCAGCACCAACCCGCAGATGGAAGGCTTCTTCTTCATGGCGAATCAGTACAAAGAGAAGATTGCTAACGGCGGCGAACTGACCGCACAGCAGATTGCCAATATGAATCATATCGTCATCAACAACTACACCAACGCAGGCCTGAGTATTCTGTTCCTGGTGGTGGTGTACAGCATCATTTTCTACGGGTTCCGTACCTGGCAGAAAGCCCGTACCATCAACGGTCGCTCTGATAAAGAGACACCGTATGTACCGGTGCCGGAAGGCGGCGTGAAAACCTCTTCACATCATTAAGCCGTAATTGCCGGATGGCGCTGCGCTCATCCGGCCTACAAAATGTGCAGTATGTAGGCCGGATAAGGCGCAAGCCGCCATCCGGCTTTATTCATTAACAGGACGGCAGAATGTTTGGTACTTTAGGTCAGGCAAAGAAATATCTCGGTCAGGCGGCAAAGATGCTGATTGGCATTCCGGACTACGACAACTACGTCGAGCACATGAAGACCAACCATCCCGATAAGCCGTACATGACCTACGAAGAATTCTTCCGCGAGCGCCAGGAAGCCCGCTACGGTAGCGGCGGAAGCAGTTGCTGTTAGAAGGAGAAGTGAATGACCCCGATTGCAGTTACCCTACTCACCGGTTTTCTTGGCGCGGGTAAAACTACCCTGCTGCGCCATATTCTTAACGAGCAGCACGGTTACAAGATTGCCGTTATCGAAAACGAATTCGGCGAAGTCTCGGTGGACGATCAGCTGATTGGCGATCGCGCAACACAGATCAAAACCCTGACCAACGGCTGCATCTGCTGCACCCGTTCGAGCGAACTGGAAGACGCGTTGCTCGATCTGCTCGACAACCTCGACAAAGGCACCATCAATTTCGACCGTCTGGTGATCGAATGCACCGGCATGGCCGATCCCGGCCCGATTATTCAGACCTTTTTCTCCCATGAAGTAATTTGCGAACGCTACCTGCTGGACGGCGTGATTGCGCTGGTTGACGCGGTGCATGCCGACGAGCAGATGAACCAGTTCACCATTGCCCAGTCTCAGGTGGGCTACGCCGACCGCATCCTGCTGACCAAAACCGACGTAGCAGGTGAAAGCGAAAAACTGCGTGAGCGCCTGGCGCGCATCAACGCCCGCGCCCCGGTGTATACCGTCACGCATGGCGATATCGACCTATCCCTGCTGTTCGACACCAACGGTTTCATGCTGGAAGAAAACGTGGTCAGCGCCAAACCGCGCTTCCACTTTATCGCCGACAAGCAAAACGATATCTCCTCGATCGTCGTCGAGCTGGATTACCCGGTGAACATCAGCGACGTGTCCCGAGTGATGGAAAATCTGCTGCTGGAATCCGCTGAGAAGCTGCTGCGCTACAAAGGTATGCTGTGGATTGAAGGCGAGCCAAATCGCCTACTGTTCCAGGGCGTCCAGCGCCTGTACAGCGCCGACTGGGACCGCCCGTGGGGCGACGAACAACCGTACAGCCAACTGGTGTTTATCGGCATTAACCTGCCGGAAAACGAGATCAGAGCCGCGTTTGCGGGGTTGAAGAAGTAGATTTTTTGTAGGCCGGATAAGGCGCAGCCGCCATCCGGCACTCCAGCCACTCACTCGGTGATCACAAATCGTGTCGCCGCAAAGCAGTTCAAAACGCGGTGCACCAGAAATACCATCGTTAATGTGGCCAGCAGCGCGACGGTAACGGAAGTGATGCGGTAGAGATCGCTGAACACCAGGTCCTGATCCGGATGCAGGTTCTGGCCGAACATAATGCCGATGGTGGTGATACTGGCAAAACCCACGCCCGCACCGACTTTTTCCATCACGTGCAGGCGGGCGCTGAACGCCAGTCCAAGGCCAATCAGCGGCATCATCAACAGCATATGGTTGCTGAAATCATACACCAGCAGTTGCACCAGCAGAATGTACAGACAAGCCAGAACCACGCCGACCACGCGCCAGAGAGAGCTCAACACCGCGCCGCGATAATGCATCGGAAACAGGATCAAAATGCCCGCCATCAGCGCCGACAGCGAATCGCTCAAGTCGCAAATCTGAAAGACCACAAAAATCATTGTCGCCACCGAACCGGAAAGCAGCGACTCGTGGCGCACCCGGGCGTCATCTTTCTCAATGCGCGGCGGCGGCTGGCGGGGTTCCACGTCCGGGATCAGATAATGCAGCAACGCGCTTAGCGCCACCGCCATGACGCAGGCTTCCATATTGGAGAACATCAGCGTATGCCAGTTGGTGGTGGGATAGCTCATAAAGTTGAGCATCGTGCTCTGGCACACCACGCCCATTGAGCCGAACAGAAACAGCGGTCCTTTGCTCATCAAACGAAAACGCACCACGTACAGGCCAAATACCACCAGCGTCATAATCAGCGGCCATTGTGAGAGATAGCCGACAATCAGTACCATTTCGACGCAGTTCACTGCCGCGCTGAACACAAACTGTTTGGCCACATGGCGGTTGAACACCGGTACCAGCGACAGCAGCATCAGCGGATAAACCACAAAAAACACGCCGTACTGCACGTTATAAAAGGTCGAGATACTCAGCGCGATTGTCCCGGCAACCGAGATACGCAGGGTCTGGCGAAAATCATTGGCGGTGTAGACAATATTCCCGTGCGGCGTAAAGACGTGAGCCAGGGTGTTAATAGACATAATGCAGCCAGCTAACGAGATGGATCTGCGCTCCGGCAAAGGTGCGGGCGAACATCCCTTCGCTGTTATACAACTGCACTGTGGCGCGTGCCCCGGTCGGCAACGGCGTGTCGAGCGGTTCGTTCAGCGCGACGTGAATACGCATACGCTGGGCGTCGCGCACCCAGCGGGTAGACTGTTCCGGTTGCGACAACTGGCCATTAACCTGCTCCTGACCCGCCAGAATACCGGCATCGCTGCTGGTGACGCGGGCAGAGAAAACCTTGCCCGGCATGGCGTCGAACACTACGGCGGCATCGGTATCCACCCGGGTGTGGCGCAGGCTTTTCTCGCGAAAATCGGCCACGATATCAGTCTGATGGCTGACCAGCGCCAGTAGCGGCGTGGCGGCGGTGGCATAAAGTCCGGGACTAAGCTGGAGATTGCTCACCGTACCGTCGGTCTGGGCATACACTTTGCTCCAGCCGAGGTTCAGTTGCGCCTCTTCCAGCGCGTTACGGTATTTTTGCAGCGTCACGTTGCGGTTTTCATCGCGCTCGCCGCGTTGGATCAGCAGGTTCTGAATACTGGCATTGAGCGCCGACACCGACTGCTCGCTGGTTTGCCAGGCGGTGCGCACCTTGTCGAGATCGGCTTGCGACACGTTCTGCATGGCGCTCAGGCGCTGATAGCGGTCAAAGGTGGTCTTGTCGTTCCGGGCGTTAAATTGCGCAGTGCGCAGGTTGGCACGCACAGAGGCGATCTGCGCATCCAGCTGTTGGTTGCTCAGCTTTGCCTGCTCAAGGGCGATTTGCGCAGCCTCGACCTTATTGATAAACGGCGTCGGATCCAGTTCGTACAGCAAATCGCCCTTTTTCACCTGGCTATTGTTATGCACATGCACCTGCGAGACGTAGCCGGATACGCGTGAGGAAACAGGCGTTACTACACGCATCACCGTAGAGTCCGGTGTTAGCGGGATCCAGATATCGGCAACGATAAACCAGGCGAATATTACCAGGAAAGCGGCAATACTCACCCTTACCCAACGGGCAAATTTTTGTTCTGGGGTCATCATAGTTTTTTAGTGTTGATTGTCTTCTTCGCGGATTGTCCGCAAATTGCAGGCGAGTTGATTTAAGGTCGAGCTAAAGGCGGCAAGCTCCGCTTCGGGGATGGTACACGTGACACGATGTTGGTAGTTCTCAATCACCCGGTTTAGTTCTTCCAGCCTTGCGCGGCCTTGCTCGGTCAGCGTGAGCAGGCGAATGCGTTTGTCATAAGGCGATGTGGAACGCAACAGATAGCCGTGCTTTTCCAGCTGTGAGAGAGTGCGCATCAGCGGCGGCAGTTCAATACCCTGCACCTCCGCCAGTTCACTGACCGAGACGTTGTCTCCCAGTTGATACAGCTGCATCAGTACCGTCCAGCTTGACTGCGTCAGGCCAGTGTCGGTAATGGCTGCATCAATAATGGCCCGCCACTGGCGCACCACCATTGCCATGCGCATCCCCATCGGACGGCGGGCAAACAGTTCATCTTCAGTCATGTATCCTTCCCCTCATCGCTGAGAAGAAAATAATACTTATCAGGGTAAGTATCAAGAAACACTGCATTCAGAAGCATGAATTGATAAATCCCATGAATACAAAAGAGGCCGGGCGATAACCCCAGCCTCTGTCGATGAAAGAAAATCACTCCACCTGATCGCGTCGCAGTCCGACGTCCCGCAGCCGCTCGTCGCTCATCTGTTGCAACAGGCGCCGCGTTTGCGCTCGCAGCCGCCACGCCTTGTATGCCCGCCAGATCAGTACAAACCCAATAAACGGCTGTTTTGCTTTATTCTCGTGAAATTCCATACCTTGCCTCCCCGCCTTGCCAGAGGCTTTATCTTCACGGATTTGGCCCAAAACAATACAGACTCACAAAGTACTTTTATTTAACATACAGATTGGTTAAAAAGAGTTCTGCATCGCTTTTTTCACGCCAATCTGTACCGGTTTGTTAATCTGTATGGTACCCATGAGGGATACAGCATGACGCGTTACCAACATCTGGCCAATCTGCTGGCCGAACGCATTGAGCAAGGTCTGTATCGCCATGGCGAAAAACTGCCTTCGGTACGCAGCCTGAGCCAGGAGCACGGGGTCAGCATCAGCACCGTCCAGCAGGCATATCAGACGCTGGAACAACTACGGCTGATCACGCCGCAGCCGCGTTCCGGTTATTTTGTCGCACCACAAAAAGCACAGCCGCCGGTGCCGCTGATGTCGCGCCCGGTCCAACGTCCAGTCGAGATAACCCAGTGGGATCAGGTGCTGGACATGCTTGCAGGTCATGCAGACAAATCGATAATCCCTTTTAGCAGTGGCGTGCCCGATATCAATCAACCCAGCCTGAAGCCGCTCTGGCGCGAGCTAAGTCGCGTGGCGCAGCATAATCTCAAGGCGGTTCTGGGCTACGATGAATTACCAGGCTGTCGCGAATTGCGTCAACAGATTGCCCGGCTCATGCTGGACGGAGGTTCGGTCATCAATGCGGATGATATTGTGATCACCAGCGGGAGTCAGAGCGGGATGTCACTGGCGCTGCTGGCAGTCTGCCAGCCAGGGGATATCGTCGCCGTAGAATCGCCCGCCTATTACGGCACGATGCAGATGCTACGCGGATTAGGGATCAAAGTTATAGAGATCCCAACCGATCCGGATACAGGGATCAGCATTGAAGCGCTGGAACTGGCGCTGGATCAGTGGCCGATTAAAGGGGTGATTCTGGTTCCTAACTGCAATAATCCCCTCGGATTTATTATGCCGGATGCGCGTAAACGGGCGGTGCTCGCCCTCGCCCAGCAGCACGATATTGTTATTTTTGAAGATGATGTGTACGGAGAGCTTGCCACGGAATATCCCCGTCCGCGCACAATACACTCCTGGGACAGCGATGGTCGGGTGCTACTGTGCAGTTCATTTACCAAATCCGTGGCGCCGGGGTTGCGCGTCGGTTGGGTTATTCCCGGTCGTTATCACGATAAATTTCTGCATATGAAATATGCCGTCATCGGCACTAACGTTCCTGCTACGCAGCTGGCGGCCGCCGCTTTCGTGCGCGAGGGGCATTATCATCGGCATGTTCGCCGTATGCGTCAGATCTACCAGCGCAATATGGAGATCTACACCTGTTGGGTACGGGAATACTTCCCCTGCGGGATCTGCGTCACCCGACCAAAAGGCGGCTTTATGCTGTGGGTTGAGCTGCCGCACCAGGTCGATATGGTCTGTGTCGCTAAGCAGCTCTGTCGCCTCAAAATCCAGGTTGCGCCGGGTTCGCTGTTCTCCGCATCAGGAAAGTATCGCAACTGCGTACGCATCAACTGCGCGTTGCCGCCAAACGAGAAGCATCGGGAAGTGATGCAGAAGCTCGGCGAGGCGGTAAAGTTGGCGATAGAGTAAATCAGACCGCCCGGTGCTACCGGGCTGGCGATAGCACGGATTAAGCCATTTTTAATGGCTTACGCCCTGAATATCTTCAACGGAAAGTCGGGTAATTTTTTGCACCGTGCTGAGATCAGTACCGTCGGCCAGCATGGTGCGGGCAATACGCAACGCTTCAGTACGTTGCCCCTCAATAAGACCTTCCTGCTTGCCTTTTTGCGCGCCTTCCTGCTGACCTTCGAGCCACCCTTTTTGAAATCCAGCCTCATGCAATCTGTCCGCGATCGTCATCAAATGCTCCTTGTGCTGCGGTGAACGTTCGGCAACCCCGCGAGTAAACTCACTGAATCGAGGTGCATCGCCAGTTCGTAAAATATAATTAAACAGCGTCTTTATCTGGCTGTCATTAGTCACTCCAGTAAGTAGCAGGGAAACAATTTGCTCAACAAGCCCCATAAGGAAGCTACACCCTCACCTGCAACTTTCTCTCTTTGCGAGACGATTTCCGGGATAATAACGTCCCTATGTAACGTCTGCATTTGTCTGGAACCCGTCACGCAGAATCACGACCTCAATGCACATTCCCGCTTTTTCACCACTCGGCCTGTGCTATAACGAATCATTACTTTCAGGGAGGAGGCGATGTGACGCACACCCGGGATATTCCACAATCGTTCTGGCGTGATGAACAGCTCCCGTGGCTGGAACTGCGCAGCACCAGGCAAAGCCAGCAGGCCTATAAGCGGCATCACCACTCTCAGCTCTCGATTGGAGCAATTCTCGAGGGGGAAACGTGCTGCCTGTGCGATGGCAAGGAATACCATCTGCAGGTGGGCGATCTGATTGTGATCCCGCCTCTGGCACCTCACAGCTGTAATCCTGTTAACGGACAGTTTCGCAGCTATCACATGCTTTATCTTGATGCCCGGTGGTGCCTTGCCCATCTGCCTGCGCAGAACAACAATCAGCGGCTTTGCACGCGCGATCCCGTTATCCGCGATCGGCAATTGTTCCAGCACTATGTAAACCTCGTGGCACTTATGCAGCAACGGCAAACGACGCGGGTAACGGATGCCGCGCAAGCATTGCTGCGTTCGCTGCCATTGCAATCGGTAGCACCGGAAAACCTAAGCGCCGCCAGCCAGTATCTGCGCGAACGGTTGCAGACCAACCTGCAGGCTCCGCCCTCACTCGATGAGCTGGCACATGAGTGTCACATGCGTAAAGAGACGCTGATCCGCGCTTTTAAGCAGGACACCGGGCTGACGCCAGGAAGTTATCTGAACATCATACGGATTGACTACGCCCGCCAGCGGCTGCGGGCCGGGGACGAAATTGCCGATGTCGGCTATCAGAGCGGGTTTGCCGACCAGAGCCATTTCCATCGCACCTTTGTTCGCTACACCGCCGCCACACCGCGCCAGTACGCGTTGGGGCGATCAATAACAGACAATAATTAGCGCTGCGTCAGGCGTACGGTGATCTCAGATTCATTGTCTGAGGTCGCTATGTCGCTGCTTTCTGTACTTTTTCCGTCTGCTTTTCCCGCGCTGGCGCTGGCACATTTTGTCGCACTACTCAGCCCCGGTCCGGACTTCTTTTTACTGGTCGGTTATGCCGTACGATACCGGATGCGCGGCAGCACCGGGCTGTGCGTGGGTATCGCCGTCGGCAATGGGCTATATATCCTGCTGGCAATTATCGGTTGGGGGATCCTGCGCCAGCTTCCCCTGCTGTTTACCATTATTGAGCTGCTGGGCGCGCTCTATTTATTGTGGATAGGCAGCCTGCTAATACGCAGTCGCCCGCAAACTCTGACCGGAGCAGATGCCCGGTCTACCTGTCCAGGATTTGGTAAACAGCTGCTGCTGGGATTGGGTTCGTCACTGCTTAACCCAAAAAATGCACTGTTCTATCTGGCGCTAATGACCGCCCTGCTCGGCCCGTCGGTGACGCTGCTACAACAAACCATGAGCGGGATCTGGATGACCAGCGTGGTGCTGTGCTGGGATCTGCTGATCGTGATGTTCATCGGTTTACCGCAGATCCAGCGGCGGTTAACCAGAGGGATCTTGTGGGTAGAGCGTATCGCTGGCGGTGTATTGATTATCTTCGGCTGTGCTATCGCGCTGCGGTTTTTGCAGAGCATCGTAGTCTGATTTGCGGTGCGATTTTCTACACATAAACAGGATAAACTCGTTTAATTAATATCCAATCCGCATTACACTGCGGATGGTTATTACCCGTTCAACTTACTCTTCCTGAGGTGCGATGTGCTGATTGTTACCTGTAATCGTTACGTTTTCTGACCCCGCGTTAGTGAGCGTTTCTCCTGTTTGCGCTTCACGCAGGCAGAGTTTTTGATTACATGAAATTCAGTACATTTGCAGTCTGCTTTTATTCTGTCATCGGCCTGACGTCTCAAAGACGGTATTGAATTTCGCTATTCCCGTTGAGGGTTTTCTCCCGACAAGGAGCTGTTTTATGCAACGGATTCTCGCGTTTTTCTCCCAACGCGCTACGACGCTATTTTTTCCTATTGCGTTGATTTTGTATGATTTCGCCGCCTATCTGTCGACGGACTTGATTCAGCCCGGCATCATTAATGTCGTACGCGATTTCAACGCCGACGTCAGCCTGGCGCCCGCTGCGGTGAGCCTCTATCTGGCAGGCGGCATGGCGCTGCAATGGCTGCTGGGGCCGCTTTCCGACCGGATTGGCCGTCGACCCGTGCTGATTGCGGGGGCGTTAATCTTTACCCTCGCCTGCGCTGCCACGCTGTTTACTACTTCAATGACGCAATTTCTGATCGCCCGATTTGTGCAGGGCACCAGCATTTGCTTTATCGCGACCGTTGGCTATGTCACGGTACAGGAGGCGTTTGGGCAAACGAAGGCCATTAAGTTAATGGCGATAATCACTTCCATTGTGTTGGTTGCACCGGTTATCGGCCCGCTCTCCGGGGCGGCGCTAATGCACTTTGTGCACTGGAAGTTTCTGTTTGCCATTATCGCCGTCATGGGGCTTATCGCCCTGATTGGGCTAGCGTTAGCCATGCCGGAAACCGTCCAGCGCGGCACGGTGCCGTTCAGTGCACGCGGCGTACTGCGTGACTTCCGCGACGTTTTCCGCAACCGGGTATTCCTGTTTGGCGCAGCCACGCTATCGCTAAGCTATATCCCGATGATGAGCTGGGTGGCGGTCTCACCGGTGATACTGATTGATGCGGGCGGCATGACCACATCACAGTTTGCCTGGGCGCAGGCGCCGGTATTTGGCGCGGTAATCGTCGCCAATATGGTGGTGGTTCGTTTCGTGAAAGATCCGACCCGACCACGCTTTATCTGGCGGGCCGCACCTATACAGCTGAGCGGGCTGGCGGTGCTGATTGTCGGCAATTTACTGTGGCCACACGTCTGGCTGTGGTCAGTGCTGGGAACCAGCCTGTATGCATTTGGTATTGGGATGATCTTCCCGACACTGTTCCGCTTTACGCTTTTTTCCAACAACTTACCTAAAGGAACGGTCTCGGCATCGCTGAATATGGTGATCCTGACGGTGATGGCGGTTTCTGTCGAAATTGGACGCTGGCTATGGTTTAACGGTGGCAGGATTTCGTTTCATCTGCTGGCGGTTGCGGCGGGGCTCGCTGTCGTGTTCACTCTGGCAGGCTTACTCAAACGGGTACGCCAACATGAGGCAACGACGTTAGTCACTGAAAACTAACCTGCCCGCTTATCCGGCCTACGACAACTATGTAGGCCGGATAAGGCGCTTGCGCCGCATCCGGCTACGCTCACATCACCTTACGCAATGCGTGCAAATCCCGCTTCGAGATCGGCAATCAGGTCGCCAATATCCTCCAGGCCAATATGCACCCTGACCAGCGTGCCGCTGAAATCCACCTCTCCAGCCGGACGGATGCTGTTCAGCTCTTCCGGCTGGTTCGCCAGAATGAGCGACTCAAATCCACCCCACGAATAGGCCATATGGAACAGCGAGAAATTATCGAGGAAATTCGCCATCTGTTCGTCGGTCAGTCTCTTTTTCAGCACAAATGAGAACAGGCCTGAGCTTCCGGTAAAATCACGCTGAAAATACTCATGGCCCGGACATTCCGGTAACGCCGGATGATTCACCCGCGCCACTTCCGGTCTTGCCGACAGCCAGCGAGCAATATGGATACTGCTCTCCTGATGCTGCTTAAGGCGTACCGCCAGGGTACGCAATCCGCGGCTGCCGTTGTAGGCGGTATCGGCATCCAGCGTTTGCCCCATCAGATAGGAGTTCTCGCGCAGACGATCCCAACAACGGGCGTTAGACACCGCCGTGCCCAGCATGCCGTCCGAATGACCGATGGTGTACTTCGTTCCCGCCTGAATGGAAATATCCACGCCATAATCCAGCGCTTTGAACAGCACGCCCGCCGCCCAGGTGTTGTCGATCATAATGACAATCTCCGGATTCACCGCGCGGATAGCCTTCACCATCCCCGGCACATCCTGGACTTCCATGGTGATAGAACTTGGTGACTC